>CAWFVM010000021.1:0-12635 GCA_963819285.1 uncultured Actinomycetota bacterium | reverse complement strand
TCGCCCGCGCACTCGGCAGCCGCCAAGACCGCGCTACGAACACGCGGCTAACCTACTCGATTAATAGGCATTCCGATTCGGCGGCCCGGGCGATCGGGTTACGGAAGTCCGCGCCACTCTCTGTGACTACTGCTCGCTGGCGGGCTGCGGACGGGTGCAGGTGGTGATCAGGCGACCCAGCGGAGAAAGGTCCGTCCCGTGGGAGGCAATTGCAGTCGCTTGATGGCGATGGAATAGGAGTTGTGGTGGTGAGCTGTGCGCAGGGAGACGATGACGCCGTCGGCGTGCGGGGTGAGCTGGTAGAAGCGCACGGTGCAGGTGACGGTGCGGCGGCTGGTCCCGGCTCCGGCGCTGCCGAGGTACAGGTGTCCGTCAATGAGGGCGCAGTGCAGCTCAGCTGGCCGGGGATGGTCGAGCCATGGGATCAGGGCGCGGCCCGTGGGCGGTGTCGCAAGGTGCTTGCGGACGACGGAGTAGGAGTTGTGGTGGCGCGCGGTCTTGAGCACGACGATGACGCCGTCGGCGTCGGGGCTGAGCTGGTAGAAGCTGATCGCGCAGGTGACTATCTGGCGTGAGCGGGCCGCGCCGGCGCTGCCCAGGTACAGATGACCGCCGGTCAGAACGCAATGGACCTTGTGCGGGGGCACGGACAGCGGCGTGGCATCGGCTGCTGCGGACCCGGACACCGCGATGCCGAGCAAGCTCCCGGCAGCCAGGACCGGCCTGAGCCACCGTCCCGGGCGGCGGTGCATCATCGTGGCCGTCCCTTCATCGCGCCGATTGCCGATGTTGTTGCCCCCCGGCCGGGCTGCTTCCTACGCGGCATTATCCAGCCTGAGAGCAGCAGTTCGCGAGTGGCGCGATTCGTCTCTTCTCAGGCCAGGCAGCGACGGTATCGGCGAGGTCGGCGTCGCCGGGAAGGGCAGCGAATGTGAAGCTTGCCGTGCCGCCAATAGCCGTCTTCCTCGCCGCCGCCGGCCTCAGCGCGGCCGTGCAGCTTCCGGCGGTTGCTGGCACCAGGCCGGTTTCCAGGCTAGGCGAAGTTTCCGTGCAGGGGGCTTACACGGGTCTGTCCGCATCGCGTCGGCTTTGGTTGTTCTATCGCTCGAAGAGATACTCCCGCTCCGGGTACGCGGGTACGTCACGAACGCCTCGCCGGGAATGGTGCTGAAGCTGTATGCAAGGCGATTCCCCTTTCACCGCCGCTGGCAGCCGGTTCGCCAGGTGACGTTCACACACTCCGGAACCAGCCGCCACCGGTTCACAGCCACGCCGACCCTGGCGACCAGATATCGGGTCGAGCTGTTCCTGAATGGCCCCGCATCCTGATGCCCCGTCAGCCCTGCCGGCCGAGATCGCCCGTCGTCACCTACTTCGCCCCTTCGTGCCGGTGGGTGTCACCGGGCTGCCTAGCGATTCCTGGTCGTTAGGATTGCGCGATGAGCTTTGCCTTTAGGTGATCGAACTCATCACGGGTGAGCAAGCCTGATTCGAGCATGGCGGCCAGCTTGATGAGCTGGTCGGTGACTGACTCGGGTGCCTGGGATCGGGCAGGGAGTTCGGGAGTGCCTGGCGGCGCGGATCGTGCGTCGCGGATGGCCTTGAGCGGCAGCGATAGCTGTATCCGCAGGCCATCGGCCTGCATTGTGGTGTTGAGGAAAAACAGCTCGCTGGCTGGCGTGTGGATGCGCACGATTGTCTGGATCTTGGTCTGGCTGGTGGCCAGTACCGCGCCTGGCAAGCCGAGCAGCCAGGTGATGCCGGCCTGCTGCCCGGGTGACCATTTCTTCACCAGCCCTGGTCCCCCGATGTCAATCGTCTCGACGTGGGTGTAGGGGACCTTGAGCAGTGCATCTACCAGGCGGCAGGGGAACACGGCCAGGTGATCGTTCAGGAACCTCACGTCGTAGGGCTTGCCCGCGACAAGCTCCACTCCCTCGGCATAGCCGCCCAGGAAGATCACGCTCCGCAGATAGCAGAGCGAGTCCGCATCGAGCCGGGTGATTCCAACTCTGGCCCGATCGGCGACAGCACGCGCCGCCAGCCCGGGCAAAAGGCCGCGAGCGGCGTCGGCGTCGTACCTGACCAGCGCGCCCCACGCTTGCGACCATCCGTCGTGCGTGGGCCCGAAGCGCTCGATGACCTTCATCGTGCCCATGGCCGATCGGCGCGCGACGACGAAGCAAGTGCCGCCCTTGCTGGCGTCCCGGCCCTCCCACCCGATGCCGTATCGGCTGTCGGTATTCAGGAAGAACGGAGAACCAAGGCTCAGCTCGTGAGAGTACATCGCAGGCATAGGCGGGTTGGCTGTCAACGCCACCGCCGCGGCCTGGTGTGACCGCTCAGGAACGCCCTCACCAGTCATGCTCAGCTCCCAGCGCAGATATCGCCACACATCGTAGCTTCTGGAATCTGCCGGCAGCCTCAACCCTGCCAACGCACGTTATAGGCATTCCCAATCGGCGTTAGGAACCATCGGCCGTCGCCCGCTCGACGGGCGAGGTTACATGCCGTGGTCAAGTCAGTATCGGCAAACGGGTCAGCGCTCTGTCGTGCGTGTTTCGTATTGTCCGGTGACGCTTGCCGGGATGCGCCCGCGGTCGCTGACCTGGATGTCGTGCGCTTTCGCCCAGGCCCGGATATCGGCGCTGTGCTCACGGGCCGAGGCGGGACGGGCCTGCCGGCGCTGTCGGCGGCCTGCTTTGCGGGCGTGATCGGTGAACGGGGCCATCTGGGCGCGGAACCTGCGGGCGCTCGTGGCGTTCAGGTCGATCTCGTAGTCCGCGGTGCCGAGACGGAACTGCAGCCTCTCCTGCGCGGGACCGCCGTTGATGTCGTCTTCGAGCGTGACGGTCGTCCTGGCCGCCATCTCGGCCTCCGTGACTGCGACGGGCCTGCTCCCACGGTACCGGAGGGCCGCCTGCAGGCGGCCGGCGCGGCTCGGACACGCCGACCGAGGACGTCGAGCTGCAGCTGCGTGACCGCTACGGGTGCCTGCCGGCTCAGGCACATGACATCTGCCACTGCACCGGTGGGACCAGTTTGGGACCAGGTTGATCTTCTCGAAGATCAAATGGCCCTCTGAGCTGGCGGTCGGGGCCGGATCGCGTCTGCGACCTTCCGCCTCCGGGATTGAGAATCGCCAACTAGCCACGTCGTCCTGCCTGCTCACTCCCCGTCCCCGGCCACCGGGTGGCGCAGGAAGATCATCCAGCGCGTTAGGGCAGGTCAGAGGTGGTCAGGGGCGGGGTCGAACCGCCGGCCTTCCGCTTTTCAGGTGGAAACAACCCCTCGCATCGCCGCAGGTAGAAGCCCTGCATTGAGCCTCTGACCTGCGACGACAGGCTCCGGAAGGTTACTGGCGGACGCCTGCGGGTGTGCACAGTGGGACCAATCTGGACCACGGGCGGGACCAGATGGGACCAGGATCAGCCCTGCGATCTCCCGCTGTTCGATAGCTCGAACATGCTGGCGAATGAGGACTACCTCGGCCTAATTCAGGCAAGTAACGCTGTGGGTGATCCAGCGATGCCTTGCCGCGGACCAGTACCCCTTCCAGCACAACCCTTGCGAGTCAGCACGCAGCCGGGTGAAGTGATGATGCCGCGGCCTGGTGAGATTGACACCGATGCCATCGCAGCCGCAACTTGCGATGGCGCCTGACCCGCGTGCGAACCTGTGGTTCCAGCGAGTCCAGTGCATCGGCTTGGCCCCGAACCTAGGCGTGATATAGAAACTGCGTGGCCTGACATGGCAACCCGTTACCTTAGCTTGATAGGTACACGGAAGCCTGGTGGTGGCTGCTGACGCCGTTCCTGCCGTGACCCCGCCGGCAGCTGCCAGTGAAACAAGAACTGATGCCATGATCAGGAATCTGCGCTTCAATTCAGCCCCCCTCATCGGCCCATGATCTTCGTGCTGCTGCTTCCAGCCACACGCGAGCGTACTTTTTCAGGCTCCCGCCTGCAAGAGGGAATACCGACCGGATCGCGCGCTTCTCCGCAGCGCCCAGCGTGCACTCGGCGGTGGCTCCGCTGCCCAACGCGCAGGCTGCCTGGGTAGATGCGTGCCCGAGACTAGCTGCGCCTTACTGCGATCGCGTTCCGTCAACGGGGCGGACGCGGACCAGCTCGTGGTATGTGCAGAATCAGTAATATGCTGCGCGACATCTGTCATTCGGCCCTCACGCCAGGAAGTAAGAAGATTGGCGCTCGGGGGCGTTCCGGGTGGGGGCGGCGGGCAAGGTGCCGTCCTTGGTTTGGTGACCTTTCCGTTCTTACGTTGAGGTGGTCATTCGCCGCCGCGGCCCGTCTGTGCCTGCCCCTCGCCCGGAGGTATCCCATGACCACCACCATGAGATCGTCTGCTGCTCATGTCGTGATCGAGCCCGCGTTCTCCGAGGCCGAGGAGCTGGCCTTAGCCGGGTTCCTGGCCGGTACTTCGGCCTGGCCCGGGAGGCCAACGCGCTGGACCTGCGCCAGTTCACCGCCTGGTGCCGCCCGCGTCAGTTGCGGCTGTTCGCAGTCCGCCGCGCCGACATCGAGTTGTTCGCCCGCGACCTCGAGACCGCCGGGCGGGCCCGGGCGACTGTCGGCCGGCGGCTGTCTACCATCGCCGGCCTGTACAAGTACGCGGTCGAGGAAGACCTCCTCGACCGCTCCCCGGCCGCGCACGTCCGCCGTCCCCGGCTCGACAACGAATCCCATGCCACCGGCCTGGACCGCAACGAAGTCGGCGCACACCTCGCCTGCCCAATCAGCGGGCCGTTCCCGAAGTCGCACTCACGGCTGCATCCCCGGCTCGGGAATCCGCGGGCGGTGCACCCGCCGCTCCCCACATGCCAGGCCGCCTTGATCTCCGCGACCGCCGCCGGCTCGTGCGCTCCGACCCGCCATGCCCCATCGCGGTGATCTTCTCGTGCGCTACTTTCAGGATCTCGCTCGCCCGGCGCGGCTCCCGGACCTCAGCCCGGACCCTGCGCAGCTCGGCGGACTCCTAGCTGGTCACCCCGGGCCGGGTGCCGCCGTAAACGCCGGCCCGGCGGACCCACCTGCGCAGCGTCTCCGCCGACCGATGCCCGGTCGCATGGCCAGCGCCACGATCGCCGGCCAGTCCGACAGGTAATCCGGCCGCACCTCGGCGACGGTCCGGACCGTGCGCTCCCGCAGCTCCGGCGGGTAGTTGCTTCTTGCACATCCCACGACTCCATCTTCCTCTCACGAGATGGAGCCCTCAGAACCCCGGGGCGGTTCAGTCAGGATGTGCACGCGATCGGCCTGCGCCATTGGCGCGCATCCTGCATGAAGACTCGAGAGAAACACGCGCCAAAATATTAGGAACCAGGGCCTGGTCGACGTCAACCCGTGTCGGCTCGCGCCTGCTTGCTCTGGACCACCGACGCTGGAGGCGCTGGTCAGCACCCGGCCGGCTACCCCGCCGATCGCATGAGCGGAACAAGATAGGCCTCTTCGGCTGAGCTCTGTAAACCCACCGAATGATCCAGACGTCTGTATAGGCGGATCAGCGTCATACGGTCACACCGTTCTAGGATCACCTGATTTGAGCTAGTTGCCAGTAATGGATCTGCTGATCGATTCATTACATATACCAGCAATATGTCTCGGTCATGTGCCGCATTCGCTGGGTGGTCCACAAGGGGCCGTCAGCAATCGAGCGAGGGGGCAGGCAGTTGGAAGCTCTATTCCGGCACGCGCGTGCAGGTCGGCGATCTTATTGGCGGCGGCCGGCTGCGCTGACCGCCGCCCTTGGGGTGGTCGTCGGCACATTCCTGTCAGGGATGTCGCCAGCCGCGGCTGGCGGATTGGGGTTCGTGGCGACGCGCCCTGTCGGATTCGCACCGGCCATTCCTGCAGGGGCGGTCGCGCTTGGCCCGTCGCCAGGTTCCAGGCCAATTCACTTGGACCTCGTGCTCAACGCGCGCGACCCGGCAGGGCTGAGCGCGCTGGCGCTCGCGGTCTCCACGCCGGGCTCTCCCGGGGCTGGCCGGTTCCTGAACGTATCCCAGTTCGCCGCGCGGTTCGGGCAGACATCGGTCACCATCCGTGCCGCGGACACCATGCTGCGGCATCTGGGGCTGCAGCCTGGCCGCGCCGCGGAGGACGGACTCATCATCCCCATCTCCTCGACCTTCCGGCAGGCAGCGAAGAGCCTGGGCACGGGCTTCGCTGACTACCGGCTCCGCACAGGTCGCATCGCTTTCGCGAACATGACAGCACCGCACCTGCCCAGTGCGCTTGCGCGCCTGACGACGGCGATCATCGGGCTCAACAACCTGGCGATGGCCATGCCGCTTGGCGGCAGCGACAGGGCTTTCGCGCCAGGCGCGCCGCTCGCAGGTCCGTCTGCATGCGCGGCAGCCTCGAAGGAGGCCAGCAGCACCCACGGCTGGACCTATCCGCAACTCGCATCCGCCTACGGCATCAGCGGTCTGTTTAATCAGGGACACCTGGGCACGGGAACGCGGATCGCGCTCTTCGAGCTGGATAAATGGTCCGGCTCCGACATCGCCAGCTTCCAGAACTGCTACAACACGAATGTCCCGATCAGTTCCGTCAACGTCGACGGCGGGGATGGCTCAGGCGCAGGCGAGGGCGAGGCGGCGCTCGACATCGAGACCACGATCGCGCTGGCCCCGAAGTCGAAGCTGACCGTGTACGACGCACCGGCCTCGAACTACGCGCTGTCAGCGGTCGATGAGTACGCGAAGATCTTCAACGACGACAGCGCTCAGGTCGTCTCGGTCAGCTACGGTCTGTGCGAATCGGTTGCCGAGAGCATCAACTCGGGCCTAATCCCCACCGAGAACACCCTGTTCGAGCAGGCGGCGACGGAAGGCATTTCGGTGCTCGCGGCCTCCGGAGACACTGGCTCGGAGGGTTGCTACCGGGTGAACAAGAGCAAGGCGCTGGCCACTCTCGACCCAGCGTCACAGCCATTCATCACCGCCGTCGGAGGAACCACCCTTACTTCGGTGAAGACGCCGCCCGCCGAGAAGGTCTGGAACGACGGCGTAACGTCCGGAGCCGGCGCCGCCGGCGGCGGGATCTCGAGCGTCTGGGCGATGCCGCCATGGCAGTCCGGCCCCGGGGTCATCAACTCGCACAGCAGCGGCTCGCCGTGCGGGGCATCAAGCGGGGACTGCCGCGAGGTTCCCGACGTCGCGGCCTCGGCCGACCCAGCGCATGGTTACATCATCAGGTGGAAGGGCAAGTGGATCGCGATCGGAGGCACCAGCGCCGCGACTCCGCTGTGGGCCGCGATGATGGCCGACATCGAGTCGGCCCACTCGCCGGTGTTCCGCGCCGGTCTCCTGAACCCCGTGCTGTACGCGGCGGCCGCGACCGGGACTTCCAGCTTCAATGACATCACCCGCGGCAACAACGACTACACCGGCAGCCACAGCGGGCTGTTCCCGGCGAGAGCGCACTACGACATGGGGTCCGGCCTGGGCACGCCCAAGGCGAAGGGGCTGCTTGCCGACTTCAACAAGGCGGAGTCGACGATCGCGTTCACTGATGCCCCGGGCACGGGGTCCCCGCCGGCCAGGCTCGGCACTTTCAAGATCACTGCCTTCGGCGCACCCTGCACGCCGGGGACTTACTACTCCGGCATCACCGCGCCGACCGGAACCGTTTCGCTGTCTACGATCATGGAATGCGAGGACATCGGCGGCGGGTGGCTCACGTGGAGCAACGGCTACACCGGAGATGTCTACTGGAACAACGCGACGGTAGGCGGAGCCACTACCGAGGTGCTGACGTTGCCGGCGGGCACGAGGGCGTTTTACTTCTACGCGGAGCCTGATGAGTTCGAGACGTTCGACCTGGAGGCAACGGCGCAGAACGGCACGACCTCGGGCCCGCTGCAGGTATTCGGCGACTCGGGCGCGCAGTACTACGGCTTCTACTCCAACGGGCCAGGTTCGAGCATCGTCAAGATCACGATCACCTGCGATGACGACTTTGCCATCGGGGAGTTCGGGATAGCCAAGTAAGCCGCGGTCAATCGTGGCCCTGTGTCAGGACGGGCCCACGGATTCTCAGGGGGGCGCGCTCATTTGCTAGCGCGCCCCCTGATGTCGGCTCAGGGCTTCGCCCTGGTAACGATCCTGGCAAGCACCTCAGAGATCCTGACCTCAAGACGGCTGTCTCGGCAGAAGATGCTGATCGACCTTCCCCGGTAATCCAGGCTCGCAGACGAGCCAAAGGACACCGAGCCAATGCCCACCTCGACCGGGGCAAAGGACTCTGCAGGACTGCACCCAGGCAGGTGAGCCATGTCCAGCCTGGCGAGCAGGGCTTCAATGGCGCGGACGTCAAATGTCCGGCCTTGAATGTCCTGTCGCCGTTCACATCGTCGCGACGGTCATGGGTGAGCACGCCGCTGCCGTCGGTACCGACGGCCAGGATCCATGCGGGCGTATTCGTCGAACCGTGGTCCCTGAGCCTGAGCAGCAGGTTGCCGTCGGCGTGACGGCCGGCGGTCGGCTCGCGGTCAGTGCCGCGCCGGGGAGCCGCATGGCCACAGCTGCCGACACCTATCGACACCGGCAGGAGCGCCGCTACGACCACGAGCGCGCGCTTACTCGCGCATCTCTTCGGCATGGCGAGCACCTATCGAGTCTAGCCTCGATCATTCTTGATCGAGGTTAAGGCCGGAAACACCGTCAAAATCACAATCCCCTGTGCGGCATCAGGTCTGCAGATGATCTCCGTCGGCACAACTCTGGCTGTTCTGCGTCTCTTACCTGTTTACTGCAAGCATCTCGCCGACATGCTGCCATTAATGGCGTCAGCCAGGTCGCTAGCCGCAAACCGGCTGGTGGCCTGTGTTGAGGACGGAACTGCCGACTAGAGATGCGGGAGGGGTGCCGCTGAGGCTGACGATGCTTGCCTTGTCGAAGATGTTTGTACTGATGTCAGCGAAGGTGCTGCTTGAGGTGTCGAATACTTTCACGTTGCATTGCTGCGCGTCGGATAGGAGCACGCGTACCGCGTACTGGCTTGCCGAGCCATCAGCGCAATCTGGCTTGCAGTTGTTGACGTTCAGCGTTCCGCTGCCAATCGCGCTGGTGACGCTCACATACCAGGTAAGTCCGGTGATGGAGTCAACGTTATTCAGCCCGATGGACGCCGGGTAGCCGGGGTACTTGTGCAGGGTCCCGAGATCGATTCCGGTGCTTACGTAGAACGCTGGCGTATGGGCGACCTGGGCGCGGAGCTGGCTCAGGAGGGCCTGCAAGACGGGCTTCGGGAGCGGAGGCGCCGGCCCGGGCGGTAGCACGTGTGAGCCGCCCAACGCCGATAACTTGCAGTATTGCGCGGTTGGCAACGTGCAGGTAATCCGTTGCACGGTCGGCGCGGGCGGCGTCCAGCATTGTCCGTCCGGGCCACCCGAAGCGCCATGCACGGTCAGCGGCCGGCGGGGAGTCCTTATCGCGGCCGGTGAAAGCTGGGTGTGCAACACAGCAAGCGGCGGCTGATACTCCCGGCATGGACGCGGCGCCACGGTGGCTCCGCATGGTTGACTGTGCCTTTGTGGACAGCGCAATCATCTGCCCCTCGGCGGATGCCCCGTTGCACGACTTGCTTGAATTCGGCCTTTCGTACAACGGCTACGAGCGGCTGGCCGGCGATCCCGAGGCGCTCCGCCGCATCGTAGACCCAGTCATACGCGAGCTCGATTCGAGCGGAACTGTCCCGGGCTGGGCGGGCTTGGACATGCTGCGCGGCGCCTTGTTTTACCTTCAGCGTCTAACGCATCACTGGGGTGACGTGCCGGCAGATCAAGAACGCCAGATGCGGGTCCTGGTGACGGCTATCCGCAGGCTCTGCCAGGGCCGCGCGATGGTAGCGGACAACGCGATCTAGCGGCGTGAGATCGATAGGACTGCTGCTTGAGGACGGCCTGTCACGACCTGCCGGGAGCTCGTCGGAGACGTCGCAAGCTGCCTCGATTCTTGTCCGGGCCATCCTACTGCGGGCAGTCATAAGTACCGGCGGGCTCGCGTGTCTGCCGACGCCGCAACGCGGTGTCTCATATGAGGACCCTCTTCGGAAACATCCAGCGACTGCAATCAGACTCACCATGCATGCTGGTGCGGCAGCGCCCAACTGCACCTTCGGTGTTGGCGCATGACATCCGACCAGTGCTGCTCGGCGGCAGCCTGATCATGATGCGACCGATATTCCCAGTCTACCCGCTGGCGGGCTCCTGGGCGGTGCCTCAGTAGGTCCAGCTTCGCGACATCAACCGTTCTGAAGGGAGAGGCGGTAGTCCTGGCCAAGACCAGGGGCGGATAGCGATATCAGGGCATCCCCGCTGGTCGGGTAGGTGGTGTTGTCGAGGTAAGGGATGGCGGTGACGTAGACGCGGTTGTTCGCGATCGCCATGTTCCATCCCCAGGGAAAGCTGCCCGTCGAGGTCTCGTTGGTCGCGTTGATCGCAGGGAGGCTAATTGCGCTGCTTGCCTGGGAGGCGCAGAGGATCCGCAGGCCGACACATGTGCTGCCCGGCGTCCGCACGCAGCTGTATTCGGTGTACCGGGGGATCACGACGATTCCATGGTTATCGACCATGGGCACCGCCGCGAACAGAAGCTGCCCGTCAGCGGTGGCAGCCAGCGGCATGCGCCACCGCTGAACCCCGTTTCTGGTCAGCGATTCAACGTAACCGGTACTCGAACCCGATCCTGCCCATTCAGTCGTTACCACTCCGCCGTCGGGCGTCGCAGCTGCGTATCCACGGGCCGAGCAAGAGGAGGAGTTCGGATCAGTCCAGGTCCAGGCAACCCCTGACGGCGTGACCTTCGCGACGCTAAAAGAGGTGACGCCACCGCAGGATGAAGTTCCCGAAGTCCCGGAGGCGAAGATTGTCCCGGCGCTTCCGCCCGCGAAGGACGCGCCCGTGAAGTCGATGCCCGGGACGTTGTACGTCGCTCGTGTCGAGCCGTCGTACCGGAAGTACGACACCGCGCCCGACCCGTCCGCTACGACGAGCCCCGCAGAGTACGCATAGATTGCCAGCGGGAAACCGAGGTTCTTGACCACGGTTAGGGCTCCCGTGCCCTCGGCCGCACCCAGCAGGTACCCGTGCCCGAAGCCGTTGTACGCAAGGAAGTAGACATCCCCGTTGGCGCCGAGCGCTGGTGTTGCGTAAGGGACCCTGTCGATGCTGTCTGGGAGCGCCGGGGTGGTCCAGCGCACCCAGCCGTCAGCGTTGACCGACCGGATGTGCGCGCCGGCGTTGTCGGTCATGAAGTAGTAGTCATTCCCGGCGGCATCCCTGATGTTGCCAAAGCAGCCGGAGTTGTCGGACCCGCGCCGCCAGTCGAGCGCCCCGCCGGGCGCGAGCTTTTGAACCACGTAGGGAACGTCCGCATCAGTGATGCTGTGATACGTGCACTTCGTCGTAATCACGCTTCCATCGGCCGCCGGGATGATCATGCCGTCATCACCCATCGGCTCGCTCCACCGTGCCTGCGGAACTCGTGGAATGCCGACCGCGGGCCGGTTGGTGGACGGCGCTGCGACGTGCGTGCCGAGCCTGCTCACCGCCCTTGCGGCCGCGGCGAGCAGTGCGTCGTGATTGACGTAATGCAGGTGCACGTAAATGCCGGCAGCGCACAATTTTGGCGACCTTTTAAGGCACGCCAGGTCGGCGTTCGTCCAGCCGCAAACGATGTCGTGTGCGTTGCAGACCTCGAGTACCTTCGGCTTGAGCGTGGCCGGGAGCTTTGCCGCTGAGCTATGTGACGTGCCGCGTAGGGCCAGGCCGACGCCCCTCGCTCCGGCACCGGCAGTACCGAACCGGGTCACGTTGTCATGGGGGACCTGGTCACCATCACCAACCAGCAGCACCGCGACGACCCGGTCCGCAATCGGCCGGTAGGTCGCTGTCGTGATCAGGGTACGGATTACCCGGTGCATCACCATCGCGCCCTGGGAGTGCCGGCCAGCACAATCGGCTGATGCGGGCACGCCGTCGGCCGGGCGGCACGGATCAGTCTGGTCAGCGTGAAGCTCACGCCGACCGAGATGCTGTCGAAATACGCCGCCGGGTTAGACAAGAGCGTCTGGATCCTGGCCGCCGGGTAGTTCACCGACACCGGCGTGAAGTCGCCGACCTGCGACAGGATCCGGTAAACCTGGTTCACCGGTCCGCCCAGACCGTAGTAGTCCGACGGATCACGCCCGGCAGGCCAATGATCAGAACCCGGACCATATTCACCGGTACCGCGGGCCCCGACGAACAGCACTGGAGCGCACGATCCCGCCCGCGCCACCTGACGGGCGCCTGCCGCTCCCGAGCTGCCGCTCGCGCCCGCAGCGGCAGGGACCAGCACGGCAGAGACAGCGAGTGCTGACAAGAGCACGGCAACCCGCATACCGAGCCCGGCGAAAAGACATTGAAACCCCCGTCCCCCAAGGATTGGCCCGGCCTCTTCCCGAAAGACTGCCAGTAGGTAGAATGAGGCTGCAAGATGGACTTTTAGGACGCTAGACGTGATCCGGCTACGAAGCCGTTCCTGGCGCCCGCAGCAACCAATCTCCGGCATGACCCCCAACCCCGTATTCGCCGACCCTCCTGCTTGTAGGCCCGTCTCATCCGGGTCT
>CAWFVM010000020.1:0-11505 GCA_963819285.1 uncultured Actinomycetota bacterium | reverse complement strand
GGTCACGACGAAGTGCCGGGAGCCGCGTTACAAGTGGTTGAACCCGCCGGTTTCCTCCTTTGACATGGATACGGTCACCGGATGCTTGGGGAGGCGAGCCACGCTTCCAGAAGTCGTCCAGCAGCAGAGACGCCATGTCGTGGCTCACGCCCAGGCGGACCAGGATCGCTGCACGGCGATCTCGGAAGCTGTCCCGGTGAGGGTGTAGGCGGGTCCTGCCAGCCCCGGGTGCGCAGCCGATCGGCCAGGTCGAACAGGGTGTAGCCGGGTCCGCACCGTCGCGGATCCGCCAGGTGACGGTCGGGATCCCGGTGGCGGGATTGCGGTCGGATAAGAGCTCGAAGGGGCCTACCTTGGCGATCTCGGTGGCTAGGTACTGGCCTATCGCGTAAGACGCCTCGTGGATGCTCTTGTACCCGTCGAAGCCGAGGCGGAGGAAGTTGTAGTACTGGGCGATGATTTGCCCGCCGGGCGGGAGAAGTTGATCTGGAAGGCCGGCATGTCACCGCCCAGGTAGTTGACATGGAACACCAGGTCCTCGGGGAGTTCGGCGAGGCCCGCCAGACGACCCAGCCGACCCCCAGCGGCGCCAGTCCGAACTTGTGCCCTGACGTGCTGATCGATTTGACCGCGGCAGCCGGAAATCGAACATCACGTCGGGGCACAGAACGGAGCGAGGAAGGCGCCGCTGGCCCCGTCCACATGGATGCCGATGTCCAGGCCGGTGTCGGCCTGCAGCTGGTCGAGGGCATTGGACATGGCCTGTACCGGCTCGTAGGCCCCGGTATAGGTGACGCCCAACGTCGGCACGACCATGATCGTGTTCTCGTCTACCCGCGCCAGCATGGACCTGGATCCATGGCGTAGTGGCCATGAGACATCGGCACCTCGCGCATCTCGATGTCCCAGTAGCGGGCGAACTTGTGCCATACCACCTGCACCGGACCGCACACCATGTTCGGCTTGTCGGCCGGCTTGCCTTCGGCCTTGCGCTTCGCCCGCCACCGCCATTTTGCCGCCATGCCCGCCAGCATGCAGGCCTCCGAGGAGCCGATAGCCGACGCCCCCACCGTGTTGGCTGCGTCGGGCGCATGCCACAGATCGGCCAGCATGTGCACGCAGCGTGCCTCTATCTCAGCGGTCTGCGGATACTCGTCCTTATCGATCATGTTCTTGTCGACCGACAGCGCCATCAGCGCGAGAACCTCGGGCTCCGCCCACGTCTGGCAGAACGTCGCCAGGTTCTGCCGGGAATTGCCATCGAGCATCAGCTCGTCCGCCACCACCTGGAACGCTTCCTTCGGCGCTGACTCGTCCCGGGGGAACCTGTACTTGGGGACCTGCCGGGTCAGGTCGCGCCCGGCGAATACGCAGTCCTCTATGTGTTCACGGACGGAGTCACGTTCGTGCAATGGCATGATCACCATCTCCCTGATCCGGGTGATTCCGCTTCGGCATGGCTACCTTCCCTTCCATCCACATGCCAGCGTGGCATCGCCGGATCGACGCCGGGTCCTCCCTCGTGGGTGATGGATACCGAACGCGAAGCCATCAGACTGGCAGGAAGCGCACACACGGTGATCACTACCAGAAAGTGATAATTACGGTGGGAGAGCTGGCCCATACGGAACGGCCGAGGCGCGCAGCCGGGTCCAGTGGCAGGCGCCGTGCGGCCGGGATCTACGGAACGATCATTACCGCCGCAGTCATCGCCGCCACGGGAGTCGGGCTCACCACCTCTGGCGCTAGTCGTCTCTGTCCTCGTCACGCTGCTGGTGTACTGGGTCGCCGAAGAGTACGCCGAGCTTCTGGGTGAGCAGCTCGAGGCCGGTCGCCTGCCGACATGGCTCGAGGTCCGCACTGGCGCTGGCAGCCACCTGGCCTATGGTCAGCGCGTCCTATGTTCCGCTGCTGGCGCTTGTGGTGGCGCGATGGCTGGGGGCTTCGCCATCCGCTGCCGCCAACGTCGGACTGGTGGTCGCGGTCATGCTCATGATCTTCTACGGATGGTCAGCTGGTCGCGCTGCCCGGGTCGATGGTAAGCGGCTGTTGGTGATCACGTCGGTGGCCGCCGCGCTCGGATTGATGATGATCGTCCTCAAGGACGTCGTGCTCATTCATTTGCACTGAGGTAGGCCCACGTCGACCGGCGTCGGCGAGGGCCGCGTCATCCCCGATGGGTGAGGCCGTCAGCGTACCCAGCGCAGATCATTTGGATGCATCGGCCGGCATCCCCTGGCGTGGTGCTGCTGGAGGGAGCAAGGGATGGACGTCAGTCGCTTGCCTGTGGCGGCCGTGGGCCGCTGGCTGCGCTCGGTCCGGCCCGAGAAGGCTCACCTGCGCGCGGACCTCGTGGCCGGGCTGCCCGGCGCGATCAGCAGCGTGCCCGACGGGATGGCGGCCGCGGTCCTGGCCGGCGTCAACCCGGTGCAGGGCCTGTACTCGGGCTTCGCCGGACCCATCGTGGGCGGGCTCAGCTCCAACACCCGGATGATGGTGATCACGACGACATCTGCCGCCGCCCTGGCCGCGGGCTCGGCGTTGCAGAGCGTGCCCGCCGACCAGCGGCCACAGGCCGTGTCGCTGCTGGCGATACTGGCCGGTATCGCCCTGGTCGCCGCCGGGATCCTCCGCCTCGGCCGCTACACCAGGTTCGTCTCGTACTCGGTGATGATCGGATTTCTCACGGGGGTCTCGGTCAACATCATTTGCGGTCAGATCGCGGGTCTGACCGGAGCTTCGACGCACGGCGATTTCCCCTTGGCCAAGGCCGTCAACGTGCTGATCCACCCGGGCAGCATCCAGCTGGCGTCGCTGCTGACCGGGCTGAGCGCGCTGGCGATCTTGCTGGTACTGGCCCGCACTCGCCTGTCGGTGGTCAGCGCGCTCATCGCCCTGGTGATCCCGACCGTAGTGGTGGTGCTGGCCGGTGCGGACACGGTGGCCAGGGTCGGGGACCAGGGCGACATCCCGCGCGGCATCCCGCTGCCGCATCTCCCCGACATCAGGCTCTTTTCGTTCAGCCTGGTCACCGGCGCGCTGGCGATGGCCGTCATCATCCTCGTCCAGGGCGCCGGGGTCGCCGAAGCCGTACCCAACCCAGGCACTGCGCAGCCGAACCCGAACCAGGACATCATCGCGCAAGGCGCCGGCAACCTGGCCGCGGGTTTCTTCCGTGGCATCGGGGTGGGGGGCTCGGTCGGGAGTACCGCGCTGAATGTGACCGTCGGCGGCAAAACCCGGTGGGCGACGATCTGGGCTGGCGTATGGATGCTGATCATCCTGGCCCTATTCTCGGGGCTGGTCGCGAAGATCGCGGTTCCGACTCTCGGCGCCATCCTCATCTTCGCGGCCATCGGCTCGCTGCGGCCGGGCGAGGTCGCCACCATCATGCGCACCGGGCGCACCTCCCAGGTCCTGGTCATTACCACCTTTGCCGCGACCTTGTTCCTGCCGGTCGCCGCAGCCGTCGGCATCGGGGTGGCCCTGTCGCTACTGCTGCAGCTCAATCAGGAGGCCATGGACCTCGCCGTCGTCGAGCTGACCCCACGTGCTGACGGGCGTTTCGAGGAGCACCCGGCCCCGGCCACCTTGACCAGCGAGCACATCACGATCCTTGACGTTTACGGCAGCCTGCTTTATGCGGGTGCCCGTACCCTGCAGGCTCGCCTGCCCGACCCTGGCGAGGCCCGCTCGCCCGTCGTCGTGCTGCGGCTCAGACGCCGCACCTCCCTGGGGGCGACCTTCATCAAGGTGGTCGGCGACTATGCCGACAAACTCGCCGAGCGCGGTGGCCGGCTCTACCTCACCGGCCTCGAGCCAAGCCTGACCGAACGCCTCGTCCGCACCGGGCACGTCGAGGACGGTCCGGTGCGGACGTTCGAAGCCACCCCGATCGTGGGCGAGTCGACCCAACGGGCCTACCTGGACGCCGAGGCATGGCTAGTCAAGCGGCGCGACGGATGAGCCTGCGCCACGGATGAGCCTGCGCCTGTGTGCGGCGTTACCTGCGGCGGGAAACGCGCCGGGCGGTGCGCCGCCCCGTGCGCCGGGCTACTCTGCGTCCTCCGAACATCTCGGACCTCCAGGTTCTTGTGATCGCTTGAATTTCTCGGGGTCTTGCGGGGTTTTCTGGGTCATGCGGTATTGGATGCGGCCCCTAGCGTCTCGAGCTCGTGCAGTTGCTTCGCCTCATCGGCCGAGACAAGCCCCAGTTCGACGAGGTTGAGCGGGCTGATGAAGGCATCGCTGATACGGAAACCACCGGCCCGGGCGATCGCGTTGCGAAGCGGTACCGCCCAGTGGTGCTCGATCAGGATGAGTGCTGCCGCCGAGTCGTTCGGAATGTCCTCCAGGACATCCCAGCCCTCCTCGTCGGTAAACACGTGGACGCCGCCCTCGGCGGCCACCTCCTCGGCGCCTGCGATGGCGCCTGCCTCCGCTCCCTCCTCGCCCTCGATCCCCAGGCCGATCAGGGCGCCGATCTTGCTGCCGAGCTCGATCGCCTCGTTTTCGGTCAGGTTGCTGAGGTGCTCTACTTCCAGCTCGCCGTCGGCGTCCTTGTAGACAGCGAGCGCGTCGATGACGCGTACCGTGTCGCTCTCGCGGAGCCGCTCGAGCTCGGCGATGATCTCGCCGTGGAAGTCGGGGTGGTTGAATCCCAGTACGATCAGCTGCACGGGCCCAATTGCCATGTTCTTGCCCTCCGATGTGGATCTCTACTCGGCACGAGCATCTAGGTGATCGAGGCGGAGGCGCATCACCCGATGCGGGCGATGTCCCGTCGAGGCGGCGGCCCGCTCAATGCTCACCCGGCTGACCGGGTCCCTGCACAAAGCCGTACCGGCCGCCGGATTCCGGTCGGCCGGTACGGCCCCCCGCAGGGGGGCAGGTTATGAGGAGCTCTGGCCGTGCAGGGCGTCCTGCAATTCCTGCTCGCCTTCCTTGGACAGGGAGGTCTTCAGCACGGTGCCGCCGTACTTACTCATCGCCTCCACGGCCTTGTCCGGGGTCACCTTCTCCACCATCAGGAACAGGGCCGAGGTACCTGGCTTCAGCATGCCGCGGACCTGGTCCTGGAACTGGCTGTCGATGCCGGTCTTGGTGACCTTGCCCATCAGGGCACCCAGCCCTGCGCCGACGGCCATCCCGAAGACCGGTATGAAGAACAGCACGCCGAACAGCAGACCCCACCACATTCCCCAAGTCGCCCCTCGCCCGACCATATGGTGGCGGGTGTGCACGTGGTAGTCGCCCTGGGCGTCTCGCACGATCACCGCGATCGCGTCAGGCTCGATGATGAGGTCCCTGGCCAGTTGGCGCGCCTCGTCGGCAGCGGCCTCGGCGGTCGTCTCGTCGGGGTATCCAATCGCGATCAGATCAGCCATGGCGCTTTGTGTTCTCCTTATGCCGGTGAAGTTCCGGATAAGTCCAGCAGCCGAATGCCAGCCGCGCCCCACCCACGACGGGTGATCCAGCGAGTCCCGCAGGCCACTCGGCGAGGTCCAGGGAACTGGTCGGGGACAGAACTGTCCATAGACTTCTAACCGAAGTGACTATGGTCTGCTAAAAGCTGATAACACTAAGCTGCTCATATGAGCGGCGATCCCGGCGCTGTCGGCAAGCCCTCGCGGTCGCGGTACGGCCTGCGCGCGGTACGAGCCCCGATACCGGATCGCGCTGATCATGATGTCCCGATCGAGACGAAGTTCCATGCTCCCGCTTTGCGTAAGGACCTGGTCGAGCGGCATGAGCTGGTTCAGCGCCTGATTGCCGCCGCCCCCGCCAAACTCGTTCTCGTCGACGCGCCGGCCGGCTTCGGCAAGACGACTCTCGTGGCGCAGTGGCAGGTCAGCCGGATGGAACGGCGGCCGTTTGCCTGGCTCACGCTAGATGACGGCGAGAATGACCCGAGCCGACTGTGGTGGCGCATCATGCATGCGCTGCAGAAGGCTAGCCCGGGGCTCATCGGCGAGGAGAAACTCCAGGAGCTTCGGGTCCACGACCCTGATATCACAGGAACCGTGCTCCCGGTCCTGCTCAATGAGCTGGCGAGCCTCACGGTTCCGGTCGTTCTCGTCCTTGACGGCTACCAGGCGGTCACCGAGCCCGCCTGCCACGAGCAGATGACGTTCTTCCTGGTGCATCTCCCGCCATCCGCGCAGGTCGTGCTGATCACGCGGACCGATCCGCCGCTGCCGATAGCGCGGTTGCGGGCGGCCGGCGAGATGTTCGAGCTCCGGGCCCAGGAGCTCCGCTTCACGCCGGCCGAGGCTGCTCTGTACGTGCAGTGGATGTCCGCGGCTGAGCTCAGCCTCTCCGATATTGCCGTGCTGGTCGAGCGGACCGAGGGGTGGCCGGCCGGGCTGTACCTCGCGGCGCTCTCGCTGCGCGGCCACCCCTCCCCGAGCGCCTTCGTCCGCCAGTTCAGCGGCGACAACCGGTTCATCACCGACTTCCTGGCCGAGGAGGTGCTCAGCCGCCAGCCGCACGAGATCCGGCAGTTCCTCGTGCGGACATCCATTCTCAGCCGGTTTAGCGCGCCGCTCTGCGATGCCGTGATCGGGTCGGCCAACGGGGCAGGGATCATCGACGTCCTCGACCGGGAAAACCTGTTCGTCGTCCCGCTCGACGATGCTCGCCGGTGGTTCCGCTATCACAGCCTGTTCGCGCAGATGCTGCGCGGTTACCTCACCCGGACCGAGCCGGGCCTGGTGGCCACCTTGCACGAGCGCGCCCGTGACTGGCATCGACAGTCGGGGTCAGTGGACGAGACGATCCATCACTCGGCGGCTGCCGGTGACCTTGCCGGTGCTATCGAGCTTATCGCCGGCCACTGGCCGGCTTACGTTGGCTCGGGCCGGATGGCGACTGTTCGCGGCTGGTTGCGCATGCTCGGTGACGACGCAATCAGCGCCAACCCGCTGGCTGCGCACTGTGCGGCGTGGATCGCGGCCCTTGCTGGCGACCGGGAGTCCGCGCGGCGCTGGCTGCCTGTCATGGAGGCAGCGCAGGACGAGGAGCAGCTTCCTGACGGCATGCGATCGCTGAAGTCCTCCGTGGCTCTGCTGCGAGGCGTCTTCGGATTGGAAGGTTACCGGGTCATGCGCGAGGCGGCGGGCGCGGCCGTCGAGCTGGAAAGTGACCCGGCCTCGCCGTGGTACTCCCTGGCCCGGGCCTCCCTTGGCTTCAGCCTGTACCTATCCGGCGAGGCTAAGGC
Source organism: uncultured Actinomycetota bacterium (assembly GCA_963819285.1). Taxonomy (GTDB): domain Bacteria; phylum Actinomycetota; class Actinomycetes; order Streptosporangiales; family Streptosporangiaceae; genus Chersky-822. The sequence continues at coordinate 4,286 of CAWFVM010000020.1, read as the reverse complement.
GGCGGAGGAACCTCTGGAGGAGGCCGTCTCCAACGAGGCAGCCATCCCGCTCGTCCGTATTCTCGCCTTGTCCGTGCTCTCGCTGGCAGCGGTTGAGCTGGGCAAACTAGCACGAGCACAGGAGTTTGCGGATGCGGCCCGCGGCCTCGGCACCCGCGGGGGAGTCGGCGAGACGCCGCCCACTGCCCTGGCCTACATGGCCGTTGGCGCTGTCTCCGCCGCCCGGGGGCGCCTGGCGGAGGCCCGCAGCGCGCTCGAGTACGCGGTCCAGTTCCGCGGGAGAGTGCCAGGCATTAGCCCCTGGGCCACGGTCGAGGCCATGGCGATGCTGACGCAGGTGCTGCTCGATATGGGGGACCGGTCAGCCGCAGCGGCGCTCGTGGATCAGATGCGGCTGCTGCTGACGTCGCAGCCGGACCCCACCGAGGCCATGCGGGCCCGACTGGAGCGGCTCGAACGGCAGGCTGCGGGCAGGCCGAAGGCCACATCGCTGGCAGTACCGCTTACCGAACGCGAGGAAGCGGTACTGCATCTGCTCCAGGGCACGCTCTCCCTTCGGGAGATCGGCCAGGAGCTGCACTTGTCGGCGAACACGATCAAGACCCATGCCCAGGCGATCTATCGGAAACTCGGCGTGTCAACCCGGCACGATGCCATCCTGCAAGGCCACGACGCCGGCCTTCTTTAGCCGTCCGGGCGGACCTCAGATCAGCTCGAGTTGCCGCGCGCGGCGGACCGCTTCATTGCGGTGAGCCGCCGACAGCTTGCGATAGACGCTCCTGAGGTGGGACTTGACGGTGTTCACCGAGATGTACATCTCGGCGGCGATCTCGGCGGTGCTCAGCATCTCCGAGAGGTGCTGGAGCACCTCGCGCTCGCGTTCGGTGAGCGGCTCGATGATCAGCGGCGCTGCCTCCCCAGTCAGGGTCCCCTGGGCCGGAATCCCGGCCGAGGCCAAGCTCGCCAGACCCGGCTCGAGCAGCTCACCGTAGGCGTGGGCCAGGTCGGGGTCGCGCCGCAGCACCATCTGTATCCATGTCCGCTCCAGGGCGAACGGCAGCCGGAGCTGCTCTGGCCGGCCTAGCCGCAGCGCGCGTTCAAGCAATCGGCGACCGCGCGCGCTGTCACCGGTCACGTAGCTGAGCCGGGCATCGACCAGGCAGCCCTCCAGGCGCGCCTGCTCAGGCACCGGCCTGCTAGCTTCGGCCGCGGTGTCGAGCGCCTGCCGGGCCGCCTGATAGTCATTTGCGGCCAGCCACGCCCGAGCGAGCACGGCCGCGGCATCAGGCCTGGACGCTGGATGGGCGCGCCGGGCCGCGGCCACTGCGGCTTGGACGTCTCCAGCCGCCGCGCAAGCCCGCGATTCGAGCAGCGTGAGCATATGTTCGAGCCAGTCAGGCGGCGACCAGCCCTGTCGTGCGCGGCCGATAAGCTCAGAAGCAGCCGGCGCGCGGCCTTCGGCCAGGCGGCGCCGCGCTGCGATCAGGCAGGCCACCGTACTGATCAGCTTGTCCGGGTTAACCCGCAGAGCGGCGTCGGCCAGCCTCAGCTGGACATGCGCTCGCTGTATCTCGTTGCGGTCCAGGTACACCGATGCGAGCGCGATACTCGCAGCTGGGGCGTAGTGCTCAGGATGCCCGTCACAGCTGTCCTTGGTGGCCTGGAACGCCTCTTCCGCTAGCTCTGCCGCGCGGCTTAGCCGTCCGCACAGAGCCGCCACGAGCGCGAGGTACGCCAGGCAATCAGCACGCTCGCCCGGGCTGTCGGCAGCGGCAGCAGCGGCGGCGCCTGCCTTGAAGATGGCGACGGCCTCATCGACACGACCTGCCCGCAGTTCCGCGGCTCCGCAGCTCGACAGCACCTGGGCCTGGAACTCGGGACGCAGTGCGAGCAAGCTCGCTGGCAGCCTGCCGAGCAATGCCGTCGCGCGGGCGGCCGCCGCGGTCGCGCTATCGAGGTCCCCGGTGCGGCGGGACAGTGCCAGCCGGATCAGCGCTGAACTCAGCCGGGCCGGGATTTCGTCGTCCGGGGGAAGTGTGTCGAGGATACCGTCGGCCGCGGTGAGTGAATGAGCGCACGACTGGTCCTCAGCGTCGGCTAGCCCCATCGCCGCGATCACCAGCAGCGGCTGCGGTTGCGTCCGGACCAGGTCCAGCGGCATGCGCCGGAATACCTCGGTGAGCGGTTGCTTGTCCCGCGGGTTGATGAGCTGGCCTATGGCGAGCTCGTCGAGGATTATTCTCGCCGCGAACTGCCAGTCACCGGAGTCCGCCGCGTGCCGCACGGCTTCGGCGAGACGGCCGTTCCGCTGATACCACTGTGCCGCCCGCTGGTGCAGCCCGGGCAACCAGTCAGGGTGCTCGATCCTGAGCTTCAGGCGCAATACCTCGGCGAACATCGAATGGTAGCGAAACCATCCGTGCCCGAGCGGCCGGACGAACGCGTTAGCCTGCGACAGCGCCATCAGCGTGCTGCCGGCCTGCGAGTCACCGGCTAGCTCGCTAGCCAGGTCCGCGCTGACACAGTCCAGGATGCTGGTCCGGAGAAGGAGTTCACGGGTGGAAGGAGCCTGGGCGTTGAGGACCTCGTCGACTAGGTAGCTGGTGACGGCGTTGTCGTCCGCGTCCAGTGCCTTGACGAATTGCTCGGGATCGGGATGCCCGTCCAGCGAGAGCGCCGCCAGGCGCACTCCGGCCGCCCAGCCTTCCGTCCGCCCGGTCAGGCACTGGAGCGCCGCCGAGGAAAGGGTGATGCCGTGATGCGCCAGGAGAGCGCCCGATTCGGGAACGCTGAAGGCAAGGTCATCGGCCCGGACCTCGGTGAGCTCCCCGGCGAGCCGATATCGGTGCAGGGGCAGCAGCGGGTCCATCCGTGACGACATCACGAAGTGCAGCGCTGATGTCCCGTTCCGCAGGATGTACGCCAGCCCGTCGAGGATGGCTGGTTCGGTTACCAGATGGAGGTCGTCAAGCACCACCGTCACCGGCGTGTCCCGGGCGGCCAGCACCGATGCCAGCCGGAGGAGGAAGCCGTGGTCGACGGCAGAGCGAGTCGGCGCCGACATGGTCGGCGGCAGCGTGACCATCCGCTCGCCGCAGGGCGGCCATGACGTAGGACCAGAAGACCTTAGGCCGGTTGTCGTAGGAGTCGAGGCTGAGCCAGGCCACCGTGTCAGCGGAGGCGCTCGCGGCCCACAGTGCGATGGCCATCGTCTTGCCGGCGCCCGGCGGACCGGTGACCGTGGTCAGCGGACCGCGCACGCCGTCGGCGATCAGCTCTTCGACTCGCGGCCGCGGCACCACCCAGCCGGGCAGGGTGGGTGCGGTGATCTTGGACGTCAGGATCGGGTCGTCAGCACCTCTCGAGCGGGCGGCCCCGTGTGCATGAGTGACAATCCCCATCAGGGTGGTCCTCTTCCCGCTGGCGACTGTCGGCGGCCAGCCGTGCGCCCGAGGCGCCGCAGGCATGCAGGGTCTGGACAGGCCGACTGCCCCTGCACTCTTTCTCTCCCGCAGGCGGGTGAGGCGTCATCACCCTTCGCCTAATCTCACCAGGGTGACGAACTCACCCGTCGTGAATGGGGTGCGGCGAACCGTAAAGCGGGACGTTGGGAACTAGCCACGCCCAACTTCTGATCGACTGGGGGCTGCGGTGCCATCGTCCTACTACGAGATCCGCGTGACTGGAGTTCTCCCGCCTGAGGCCTTGCTTGACTTCGCCAGGCTTACCGCCTCAGTGGAGCCGGTCGAAACCGTCCTGCACGGTCCCATTCAGGATCAGGCGGCCCTGAACGGGCTTCTCGCCAGGCTCGAGACATTCGGCGTCCAGGTCCTGGAGATACGACGCCTCCAGGACAGGGATCCGCCCGCGGCAGAGCGTGAACCTCGTGGTTGACGACCTGCGGACCCCAAGCCAAAGCCTTCCAGCAGTGCCGCGCACCGCTGGAAGGCTAGCTCCGAGGCGTCACATCCTTCAGGCCAGCACCTTGCCTTCTCGCGCGAGAACTCCTTATTAGCGGTGATCATGCCCCGCTCGCGCAGGTCAGCCAGCTTCGTCAGCTGGTCGGCGGGACTTGCCGACGCGGCCGGACGTCCCGCTTCCCCCGTGGCGGATGATACGCAGACGCCGCCTCTGCCGGATTCGAGTGCAATGCGTGCTGCTAGAACGACAAATTGCACTGATATCCCGTTCGCGATCAGCGGCCCCGAGACAGGAATCCGGGTTTCCCGGCCGCCATCCGGGCCGCCATCCCGGCGGCCAGGCGGATTAGGCAGGGGGCCAGGGCG
>CAWFVM010000019.1:0-7960 GCA_963819285.1 uncultured Actinomycetota bacterium | reverse complement strand
GCAAAATATGACCGAGGACACCCTGGGCGCCGCCGCCAGCGCGACCGCGGCCCTGCAGCTGTACCGCGACCTGGGTGACCGGGCCGGCCAGGCAGACGCCCTCACCATGATCGGCCTGGTGCACCAGGTCACCGACGACTACCCGGCTGCTGCCGCCGCACTGCGCCAAGCTCTGGAGCTGTTCCGCGGCCTTGGCCACCGGCGCGGGCAAGGCACGGCCCTCCACTTCCTGGGCGTCGTGCACCGCTATACCGGGGACTACCCGGCGGCCGCCGCCTGCCTCCGGCAGGCGCTAGAACTTTACGGCGATACCGGGAAGCGGTGGGGCCAGGGCGATGCTCTCATGCAGCTGGGTGCCGTGCGGCAGCTGACCGGGGACTACCCGGCCGCCGCCGCCACGTTGCGGCAGGTCCTGGCGCTCGGCCATGACCAGGGCGACCGCTCGCTGCAGGCCGAGGTTCTCACCGAGATCGCCGCGGTACAGCGGCTGACCGGCAACTACCCAGCCGCGACCGCCAGCAGCCAGCAGGCCCTCAGCCTGTACCGCGATCTTCGCTCCAGCGGCGCGGCCCGCCCGCTCAACGAGCTCGGCCTGGTGCAGCAGCTGGCCGGCGACTACCCGGCCGCCGCGGCCAGCCACCAGCAGGCCCTCGCGCTGTGCCGCGACGTCGGCAACCGGCTCGGCCAGGCCGAAACGCTGAACTGCCTCGGTGAGCTAGCGTCCCGGACCGCTAATGGCCGCCAGGCCCGCGACCACCACGCCCAGGCGCTGGCCATCGCCCGCGAGATCGGCACGCCGCTGGAGGAAGCACGGGCCCTGGAAGGCATCGGACACAGCCACCTCCGCGACAGCAACCCCAGCGAAGCCACCGCCAGCCTGCGACAGGCCCTTGCCATCTACCAGCGCATCGCAGCCCCTGCCGCCCGGCGCGTCCAGGAAACCCTCACCCGGTCCAGGCAAGACCATCCGGCCCCGGAGCGGTAAGCCACCAGACCCGAACGGACACGCAAAGCCGCCGCAGCCAGTGACCTGATCCCTGCCGGCACACAGAACGACCGATTCTGAATGCGAGCGCACGTAATATAAGAACTTCGAAAAGACGAGCATATCGGCGGGTCGGCGCGCGGTTATTAAGAGATCTTCGTACGGTAGGCAATCCCGACCACGGCGGCGCAGACAGCGGCAAGGCCGTATTTCTATGCATCGCCAGCGCTCGGCGTGAACTTCCGCTTCTGCCGCTGGTCGCGCGTTCCGATCCTGGCGCGCAGGCGGGATTATCCTGGCGTGGTGCTTGATCTGAGCAGCATCGATCTGGAGGAGGTCGGCAACGCGCTGGCCGACCAGACCGACTATGAGCACCACTGGCTGATCGACCCGGACACCGGAGAGATCGTGTTCTGGACGGCCGATACCGGCATCGACGGGCAGACGCCGGCCGACCTCGATGAGCTGGATCTGGTTGTCATCGATCCGCTGCCGTCCTGGGTCTGGTATCAGGATATGGCTGACTTTGCCGACGGAATCGCAGATGAGCGAGCCGGGCGGCGGCTGGCGCGGGCTATCCAGGGCAAGGGAGCCTTCCGCCGGTTCAAGGATGAGCTCCATCAGGAGTACCCGGACCTGTTGCCGGCCTGGCACGCCTTCCGGGATTCCCGCGCCAGGCGCCGCGCCGTGCAGTGGCTGGCCGATAGTTCGCTCATCGATGCCGATTCGGCGGGTCGCTTCCTTGACGGGCACGCAGATCCCGTCCTGCCCTGAGCGATCAAAGGCACCCATGGCGCACTGGAGCGTTGCCCAGCATTCGCTCATGCCGCGATCCGCTCGGTCGTGCCGATGATCAGGTGACGGCTCGCGCTCCAGCGGCGCGCCGTCGGCGAGCGGACGCGTGGAAGAATCCAACAGGTGGGGCAGATCCTGGAACGCGAGCACGAGCTGGCCGAGCTCAGTGCCGCCGCCCTGCAGGCGAAGGACGGGGACGGCTCGGTCACCATCATCATGGGCGAAGCCGGGATTGGAAAGTCCAGCCTCGTGGGCGGCATCCGCGCGGTACTCCCGGCGGAGGGTCGGCTGCTGGTCGGCTACTGTGACGACTTGGCCATCCCGCGGGTGCTAGGACCGCTGCGTGATCTGATCGGCAGCGTTGGCGCCAGGTTGACTGAGGCGCTGGAGTCCGGTGATCGGAGCCGGGTGATCGATGCTCTCCGCGCGGAACTGGACTGGCCTGGCCGTCCGACGGTGCTCGTCGTGGAGGATGTTCACTGGGCCGATGAGGCGACCATTGATGTCTTGAAGTTCCTCGTACGCCGAATCTCCGCCCTGCCTGTGCTGCTCGTCCTGACTTACCGGGACGACGAGCTGACCCGATACCATCCTTTGCAGCAGCTGTTTGGTCTGACGTCGGCGACGCCCCGGTCGCGACGGCTACGACTGGGGCGGCTCTCCGCGCAGGCCGTACGCCGGCTGAGCGCCGACAGCGGGCTGGATCCTGACGAGGTGTTCGCGCTGACCTCGGGCAATCCGTTCTTCGTAGCGGAGGTGCTCGCGTCAGGTGATCTCGGGAGCGTGCCGCCTACCGTCGCCGAGGCCGTACGGGCCCGGCTAGACGATCTGGACGGATTTAGCCGGGATGCTCTCGAACAGCTGGCAGTCGTCCCCGCCGCGGCGGAGCGATGGCTGGTGGACGCAGTCGTGCCGGGCGGTTTGGCCAGTCTGGCTTCGGCCGAGCGGCGCGGAGTGCTGACAGTCAACCGTAACCGGATCGCTTTCCGGCACGAGCTGGCCCGGCTGGCCGTGGCCGACTCTATGCCGGCGGTGCGGCGGGTGACCTGCAACCGGGCGGTCCTGGCCGCGTTGCTGGATCGGCCTGACGAGGTGGATCTGTCCCGCATCGTGCACCATGCCGCCGAGGCTGGCGACGCCGCGGTGGTCATGCGGTACGGACCCGTGGCCGCGGCGGAGGCGGTGGCCGCACAGTCGCACCGCGAGGCCGTCGCACACTACCTGCGGGTGCTTGAGCATCAGGCAGCGTTCCCGGTCCGCGACCAAGCGGACCTGCTGGAACGCTATGCCGTCGAGTGTCAGACCGTCGGCCTGACCGATCTCGCCGTTTCGGCTCAAACGGAGGCGGTGGGGCTGCGCCGTGTACTGGGCGAGCCGCAGGCGCTGGGCCTAGGTCTGCGATGGCTTTCCTACATGCATGCGTGGTCCGGTGCCCATCCGCAGGCCGAGACGTGTGCGATGGAGGCCATCGCGGTGCTCGCCGCGACCGACGATCAGCAATCCCACGCGATGGCGCTGAGCAACCTGTCCCAGCTCCACGCAGTGGCCGGCCGTTGCGCCGAAGGCATCGAGGTGGGGCTGTCGGCGGTGGCCATGGCGCGCCACATCGATGACGCCGGCACGCTGTCCCACGCCCTGAACAACGTCGGCGCGAGCTACTGGCAGATGGGCGACGCCCAACGAGGCAGACTGATGCTCGAGGAGAGCCTCACGGTCGCCCTGAGCGCGCGCGAGCTCAACCACGCCTGCCGGGCTTACACCAATATCGTTTTCAACCTCATCGGCGACTTCTCGCTCGACGAGGCTAGCCGGCTCCTGGAGCAGGCGATCGGGCTGGCCGAGGAGGCCGATTTCCTCGGGGGCATGCGTTACATGTACGTGGCACAGAGCATGGTGGACCTCGCTCGCGGCGCCTGGGGCGAGGCGGAGCGCAACGCTCGGTGGGGAATCGATGCCGACGCACCCTTCATCCGTTGCCCGGCCCTCATCGTGCAGGGCCGGCTGCGGGTCCGGCGGGGCGATCCCGGCGGCGCCGAACTGCTCGCCCAGGCCTGGGAGATCGCCCAGCAGCTCGGTGACGCCCAACGCATAGGTCCAGCGGCGTCAGCGATAGCCGAGGCCGCGTGGCTGCGTGGGGACCTGACGGCCGTCACTCCACTTCTCAGGACCGCGTACGAGCACGTGCGCCGGGTCAGTCACGGATACCTCGCGGCTGAGCTCGGATACTGGATGGTTCTCGCGGGCGTGCCTGTACCCGTTCCCGAATCGGGCCATCCCTTCGCACTGGCGGCCGCGGGGCGCTGGCGTGAGGCGGCCGAGTTCTGGCAACGCGCTGGAAGCCCCTACGAACACGCGGCCGCATTGGCGCAAAGCCCGCAAACGAGAGACCTGCTTGAGGCGCTTTCCATTCTCAACGCGATCGGCGCCGAGCCGCTCGCCCGCCAGATCCGGACACGGCTCAAGGAACTCGGCCTCACCGCCATCCCGCGCGGGCCCGCCCCAACTACCCGCGACAACATTGCCGGACTGACCCAACAGCAGGCCAAGGTCGCTCGGCTAATGGTCGACGGTCTCACCAACGCCGAGATCGCCGGCCAGCTGGTCATATCCGTCCGAACAGTGGAATCCCACGTCGCGGCCATCCTCGCCAAGTTGAACGTCAGAACCCGCCGTAAGGCAGCCATTCAGCTAAAGGCGCTCGGACTCCCCGCCAGAAGCTAACAGGCGCAGAGGGCTGGATCTCGGCCAGGGGTTCCTGAGGCCTCCCAGCGCCCGCATATGGAACTGCGGATACCCCGCTTCGCCTCGCCACCGGCGACCGGGATGAGGCCGCCCGGACAGAACCTGTTGCACATCCACGACCGTGCCTGGCATGAGCTGCAGGGCCACCGAGTCGCCACCGAGGCTGGCGTCATCGCCTGCTCCGCGGCGCACTTCCGACAATGCCCACCGCAGCGTGCCCGGATTCAGCTCGCGATTCTCGCCCGCGTTTCGGCCCGATCTCGGCCGTCGACGAGCCGATTTCGGTAGGCGCAACTCCGACTTCCGTACCGCATACCGATCCGGCATACCACCCGAGAACCATAGAACTGGTCCTGACACTCATCAGGCTGGGGAGGTCGAGGATGTCGCGACGCGGTTGGATGCTGTTCTTGGCTATGGGCGTGATTTGGGGCGTGCCCTACCTTCTGATCAAGGTCGCAGTCGACGGCCTGACGCCGGCGTCGCTGGTCCTGGTCCGCACGAGCGCGGCGGCACTGATCCTACTTCCGCTAACGCTGGCCCGCGGCGATCTGCGTCCCGTCATGCGGCGATGGCGGCCAATACTTGCCTTTACCTTGACCGAACTGGCCGTGCCGTGGTTTCTGCTGTCCAATGCCGAGCGGCAGCTGAGCAGCTCGCTGTCCGGTCTGCTGATCGCCGCGGTGCCGTTGATCGGCGCGCTACTCGGATGGGCAACCGACGGCGAGCGCCTAGGCGCCCGCAGGATCTTTGGGCTCGCCATCGGAATCGGTGGCGTGGCCGTCCTCGTCGGGCTTCATCTGGGTGGCGGTGACATCTCGGCACTCATCCAAGTGGCCGTTGTCGCCCTCGGGTACTCCGTCGGCCCATTCATCCTGGAGCGATACCTGACCGACGTACCCGACCTCGGTGTCATCACCGCCGCCTTGACGCTGACGGCACTCGCCTACCTACCGGTCGGCATCGCTCAACTACCCGCGCACTGGCCGTCGGCGAAGGTAATCGCCTCGGTACTGACCCTCGCCGTACTGTGCACCGCGATCGCGTTTCTTGTGTTCTTCAAGCTCATCGACGAGGTCGGGCCGGTGCGCTCGACGGTCATCACGTATGTCAACCCGGCAGTCGCTGTCACGCTCGGCGTCATCCTGCTCGGCGAGCCGCTCACCATCGGAATCAGCGTCGGGTTCGCCCTCGTAATCGCCGGCTCGGTCCTGGCCACACGCCGATCGCTACCGGCTGCGGCCCCACAGCGGCGCGGGCCCCCGACACCGTGGCCTCAGGGAACCGAGACCTGCCCTGACTGAGGCCGCGCTGCCCGGTGACCCGCAGATGCCGTTGAACTGGCCAACATTTGCCGAGATGCTTCCGCACGCACAGGCCGCGCTCCCGCTCGGCAGCCCCGCTATGAGCTGCATCGCTGACTATCTGGGCTCAGCGGCAACTACGCTGCCGCTCGGCTTCCGCAGCAGCAGATCGCCGAGGCGAGCACCCAGTACCGTGCCGGCTGGCCTGGTTCGTGAACTGAACCGCATCGCGGGCCGGGTCGATGGTCCATTCGATGTGATCGTCGGTGAAAGCACGACACCTCAATCGGTCCTGCTGCTATGGAGTGTGGTTGTGTGCATCTGTGGCGGCGGGCGGTGATGCATACGGTCTTGCCGCCGATCATGCGACCTGGTTCCCTGAGTCAGGGTGCCCCACGGGGGAGACGGAATGGCCGGAGGTCAGCATGGCTGCAAGTCCAGGTCCTGCAGGATCCACCCTGGCGGACGCGCCCGGGGCACGGACTCCGCCTTTTGCGTCAGCGTGGCGGCGGGCGCAGTTGACGGTGGATCAGCGGGTTGCCCGGGGCCGGACCGCCCGGACCGAGGCGCCGCGGTCGGCTCACGGCCGGTGGGCACCTGCGCCGGACCGCCCGGACCCGGTTGCCCTGCTGGAGGAGCAGGCGGCATCACGGGTGCCGCAGCTGGTCCCGATCCGGTACGGCCGGATGCTGGTCTCGCCGTTCACCTTCTACCGGGGTGCCGCGCTGATCATGGCGTCCGACCTGGCGGCAACCCCGGCATCGGGGGTAACTGTGCAGCTATGCGGCGACGCGCACCTGTCCAACTTCGGACTGTTCGGCACCCCCGAGCGGCAGATGATCTTCGACATCAACGACTTCGACGAGACCCTCCCCGGCCCGTGGGAATGGGACGTCAAGCGGCTGGCGGCCAGTTTCGAGATCATGGGACGCGACCGGGGCTTCTCCCCAGCCGACCGCCGCGCCATCGTCATGGCCGGGGTCGCAGAGTACCGGGACCGGATGCGCCAGGCCGCCGGAATGGGGGCCCTGGACGCCTGGTATGACCACCTGGAAGCCGGGATGCTGCTCAAGCTGGTCCGCCAGGAAGTCCGCGTCAAGCGGGTCAGCAAGGCGGAGGCCCGGGCTTTCGAACGGGACGTGAACAAGGCACACTCCCGGGACAACACCCGGGTGTTCACCAAGCGCGCGGCCGAGGTCGACGGCGAACTGCGGATCGTCGCCGACCCGCCGCTGATCATCCCTATCGAGGACATCATCACACCGGGATCGGAGTGGGAAGACCCGACGCCGTTGATCAAGAAGCTGCTCAGCACCTACCGGCGCACCCTCAGCGCCCAGCACCATCCGCTCGAGGAGTACCGGTACGTCCATACGGCCTACAAGATGGTTGGCGTGGGCAGCGTGGGGACCCGCTGCTACATCATGCTGATGCTGGGCCGCGACCACAACGACCCGTTGTTTTTGCAGGTCAAAGAGGCGCAGGCGTCCGTGCTCGAACGGTTTGCCGGCAAGAGCACCTATTTGCACCACGGCCAGCGGGTGGTGGCCGGGCAGCGGCTGATGCAGGCGGCGACCGACATATTTCTGGGCTGGATCCGCATCAAGGGCCTCGACGGCGCGACCCGCGATTACTACGTGCGCCAGTTCCACGATTGGAAGGGCAGCGCGGACGTCGACAACATGCTCGTGCCCGGGGCCACCGTGTACGCGCGCATCTGCGCCGCGACCCTCGCCCGCGCCCACGCCCGCTGGGGCGACCGCATCGCCATCGCCTCCTACCTCGGCAAGGGAGATGCCTTCGACCGGGCGATCGCCGACTTCTCCACCGCCTACGCCGACCAGAACGACAAGGACTACCAGGCGTTCGCCGCAGCCGTGAAGTCAGGACGGCTCACCGCCCAGACCGGCCTGTAGAGCCCGCTGGCACCCTGGTTCCCGGTCCGCCTGCGGACACGGTACGCGTGACAGCACACAATGCGGTGCCATCGCGCCGCCCTTGGATAGCTGCACGGACCCGGCGGCGGTGAGCACCCGTCCGGCGCTCGTCACGAGCGTCCCACGCTGGCCGCCCTTACACGCCTGCGCCACGCCCATCAGGGCCGGTCAGCACACCACCCTGGCGGACGTAACTC
>CAWFVM010000018.1:0-10856 GCA_963819285.1 uncultured Actinomycetota bacterium | reverse complement strand
TAGGAGCCCGTGTCCGGCGCCCAGGAGGTGCGGGCGCACGCCGGGGTCGCGTGGAAGAAGAATTCTCCGACGCTGGCGAAGGAGCCCTTCGGGTAGTCGTGCTCGGAGTTACTCACTCCCTGGTAGCCGTACCTCATGATCTCGATCCACTCCATCGCCCGAGCGGGCATCGCGCCTAGATGCAGGATCAGGATCGTGCCCCCGGTAGTGCCTTCGCTGGCCGGGGGGAAGGTCACCACCTTCGGGACCTCGCCGAGCCGCCACGGCCGGCAGTTCACCGGGTGGGTGCCAGAGAAGCTGACGATCGCGGCGGCGCCGTCGGCTCGCAGGGCGGCGTTGAGGCCCGCCAGGTCAGCGAGCTGCCTGAACTTGATCTTGAAGATGCCGTGCGGCTCCCTGGTCAGGGTCCAGGCGGTGAGCTGAACCTTGGTGCCGGGCCCCCCGGCAACGCCGGGGCCCTGCCCCGGCAGGCCCGCTACCAGCGCCGTCGCCGTGATCGCGGCCGCTGCCACGGCGGCGACGGCGACGCCTGCGATGGACTGCCGCCTTCTGCGCAGCACCCGGCCGCGCGCCGTCACCTGCTCGACCGGGGTGGCCAGCCGGGCGCCGGAGAAAGCTTCTGACGGCAGTCACCGTGTCCTGATCCTTCATCGCCGTGCCTCCTTTAGTCCTGAGCTGTCAAGTTCCGCGCGAAGCGATCGCATAGCGCGCGCCAGATGGGCCGTGACGGTGCCCGGCGCGATGCCAAGCACCCGCGCCGTGCCCGCGCTGTCGAGATCGAGGAAGATCCGCAGCGCGACGACCTCGCGCTGCCGCCTGGGCAGCCGCAGCAGGGCGGCCATCAGGGCCGGATCGACTCCGCCGGCCGCGAGCTGCCGCCCGTTACCCGGCTCGTGCTCACTGACCAGCGGGATCTCGCGCCTGATCCGCCGCCAGTGCCCGGTAACAGTCGTCTCTCGCCTCCTGGTAAAAGGAGGCGAACTCGCTTTGCTCTTGGTTCACGGCTCTTCAACGCGGCAGGACCGCCGCTCGCTTACCTCCCCGCAGGAATCGCGGCGCAGGAATGTACGGCGCAGGCTCTAGAGTGACAGGCGTGAGAATCGGAGTGGTGTTCCCGCAGACGGAACTCGGCGGCGACGCCGGGGCGGTTCGCGCCTACGCGCAGCAGGTGCAGGAGCTGGGCTTCGCTCATGTGCTTGTCTATGATCACGTGCTCGGCGCCGACCCGGCGCTGCACCAGGACTGGGACGGCCCGTACGACGTGCACACCACGTTTCATGAGCCGATGGTCCTGTTCGGCTTCCTGGCCGGCCTGACCTCGCTGGAACTGGTGACCGGCGTGATCATCTTGCCGCAGCGGCAGACCGCGCTCGTCGCCAAGCAGGCCGCCGAGGTTGACTTGCTGACGCAGGGCCGGTTCCGCCTCGGGGTCGGGCTGGGCTGGAACGCGGTCGAGTACGAGGCGCTCGGTCAGGACTTCACCACTCGCGGCCGGAGAATCACCGAGCAGGTCACGCTGATGCGACGGCTGTGGACCGAGCCGACGGTGACCTTCACCGGGACCTACGAGAAGGTGACCGGCGCCGGCCTCTGCCCGCTGCCGGTGCAGCGGCCGATCCCGGTGTGGTTCGGCGCGCAATCCCAGGCTGCCTATGTGCGGACCGGCAAGCTCGCCGATGGCTGGTTCCCGCAGGTACCGCCTGGACCTCGGCTAGATGAGGCGCGGGCCGTCGTGACGGCGGCCGCTGTCGAGGCCGGACGAGACCCGGCACTCATCGGGATGGAGGGCCGGGTCAGCTGGGGTGAGGGCGGCGCGGACAAACTCGCCGACCACGTGAGCCGGTGGCGAGCCGCAGGTGCCTCACACGTGTCTGTCAACACCATGAGGGCCGGGCTGACCTCGGTCGACGACCACCTGAACGCCCTGACTCTTGCGGCACAGGCACTCGGCCTGCCCGGCTAGATCAGCCGAAAAGCCGGTCGAGCCCGGCGGTGTCCTCGGCGAAGTCCCAGAACTCTGTCGCCTGACCATCGGCCAGGTGCCAGACGTTGGCCTCCCGGACACTGACCTCCTGGCCGTCACGCGTGGCGTGCGCTGTCACCAGCACCACGCCATGGGTGTCGTTGGCCAGGATGTCATGAATGTCCAGGCGGAAGGTGCCGCCCGTGACCTCCATGATCCGCCCGAACATAGTCATTACCTGCTCGTGCCCTCGGTAGCTGCCCGACAGCGCGTTGGCCCCGCTGTTGTGCCAGCTGATCTCGCTGGAGAACAGTGCCTGCACCGTCTCCAGGTCACCGGCCGCGAAGGCCGCGTATCCAGTCCTGAGCAGTTCTTCGTTCGGATGCGCCATGGCGAGTGTCCTTCCCCCGGGTACGCCTAGCCACCTAGCAGTCTGTAGCCGAAAGGTAACACGACGCAGGCGAGTTGGTGACTCTAGGGTGAGCTGGCGTGATGGGTCGCACGCCTGCGGAAAGGGCCCGGGCTGGCGCGGCCGTGGTTCCCTGCCGGGGCTGGCCCCGCAGGCGCTCCGCCAGGGTGGCCGTGATGTCCCGGGCTCGTGACCAGTCCCCAGCCGGCCGGCGTGAGCTGCCAGCCCGGTTCACGGAACTCGCGCGATGTTAGCCGGGGCGGATGACGGTCCGGAACGTCGGCGGGGTGATCATCGGTCCGGGCTTGGGCGGGTGCGGGGCCAGATTTGCGAGTTTCTGGGGGTTTGCGGGGGCTAGTGCCGGGGCGGCGGCAAAAGATCTAGGAGACTTTATTCCTGCAGGAGGATTGACCACCATATTCGCTGTTAAGTCTCCTACAGGAAAAAAGTCTCCTACAGAATCGGGCGAGGCGGGCAGCGGGTGAGGCGGCTGTGACAGCTGAGTCACCGGGGATCATGCCGGGTCCGGGCGGTGGCCACGCCAGGCCCGCGAGGCAGCCCGATCACGGATTCGCGCCAGAACCCGGAACATCAACAGCGTGATCACCCGACCAGGCTTCCGTGATCACCGACTAGTCCATGATCACCTAGTCCTGGTGGGCCGGGACCTTCCTGGTACGGGAGCCGAGTCGTAGGGCGGCAGCATCTTGTTCACCTTTCTGCCATTTTCTTCGTCGACAATGGTTCTGCACCGCGCTGAGCGCTCAACGCTGAGCTGACCCATGTCCCGGAGGAGCCAATCCGTGCGAAAGTTCCGGCCCCGTGTCTCCCATACCATTTTCGCGGCCACACTGGTCGCGGCGACGTCCATCAGTGCCGCCGTCGCCCTGACGACGCCCGCAGAGGCGGCCTCGTCGGGGGCCGTCGTCAACGAGGTCTATGGCGGCGGCGGTAACAGCGGCGCCACCCTGACCAACGACTTCATCGAGCTGGCCAACGGCGGCAGCGGCGCGGTCGCGCTCGACGGCTGGTCGGTGCAGTACATCTCGGCCAGCCCGGGCGCCACGACCACCTGGCAGGTCACGCCGCTGACTGGCTCGCTGGCCGGCGGCGGCCTGTACCTGATCGGCGAAGCGGCAGGCACGGGCGGGACGACTGGCCTGCCCGCGACCCAGGCCACCGGCTCGATCAACATGTCCGGCACCTCGGGCACCGTCGCGCTGGTCGACAACTCGACCGCGCTGACCTGCAAGACGGCCGCCGACTGCACGGCCGACGCGGATATCGTCGACCTGATCGGCTACGGGACGGCGGTGATCCACGAGGGCAGCGCGGATGCGCCGGCCCTGACCAACACCACCTCGGCTCAGCGGATCACGACGGCTGACACCGACCAGAACGGGACCGACTTCACCGCCGCCGCGCCGACCCCCGGTGCGCCGACGGCTGGCGCGGGTGGCGGCGGAGGCGGCGGGACGCCGGGACCGCTGAGGATCCACGACATCCAGGGCACCGGCTTCCTCTCGCCGCAGAACGGCAACACGGTCACCAACGTGCCGGGCGTCGTGACCGGTGTGCGGGCGGCCGGCTCAAGCAAGGGCTACTGGATCCAGGACCCCGCTCCGGACAGTAACCCGGCGACTAGCGAAGGCATCTTCGTCTTCACCGGCAGCGCCCCGGCCGTGTCACCGGGCGACTCGGTGCTGGTGTCGGGCAAGGTCCAGGAGTTCTACCCGCTGGCCAGCGGAGACACCGTCGCCACCACCTCCAACCTGTCGATCACCGAGATCGACCAGACCGGCGTGATCACGCTGTCCAGCGGCAATCCGCTGCCTGCCCCGATCGTGCTGAGCGCCACCACCGTCCCCGACACCTACGCACCCGACCTGAGCGGCGGCAACATCGAGTCGACCCAGATCAGCCCGGCGCGCTCGGCCCTTGACTTCTACGAGTCGATCGAGGGCATGCTGGTCGAGGTCGACAACGCGCGCGTGGTCGGGCCGTCCGACTCCTTCGGCGAGGAGTACATCACCACGAAGCCGGACCAGGATGTGAGCTACCGAGGCGGTACTCTGCTGACGGCCGAGAACGCCACCCCCTCCGGGCGGCTCGAAGTAGTCGCGGCCAACGGGAGCAACCCGGAGGTCAGCGTCGGTGATGTCTTCACCGGCGCGACGATCGGCCCGATCGACTACTCGCAGTTCGGCGGCTACTTCATCGCCGCCACCACGCTCGGCCCGGTGCAGAGCAACAACCTGGCCCCCGTAGTGGCAGCCGGGCCGGCCAAGAAGCAGCTCTCGATCGCGACCTACAACGTCGAGAACCTGGCACCATCCGACCCGGCCAGCAAGTTCCAGGCGCTGGCTCACGGCATCGTCACCAACCTGGCCTCACCCGACATCATCGCGGTGGAGGAAGTACAGGACAACGACGGCGCCACCGACGACGGCGTGGTCACCGCCAGCCAGACCATCAGCATGCTGACCGCCGCCATCACCGCGGCCGGCGGGCCGGCCTACGACTCGCGCGAAATCGACCCGGTCAATGACCAGGACGGCGGCGAGCCTGGCGGCAACATCCGGGTCGTGTTCCTGTTCAATCCGGCGACGGTGTCGTTCGTCGACGCCGGTGATTCGACGGCTGACCGGTCCACCACTGGCACTCAGGTCATCAAGACGGCGAGCGGCTCGCCGGCGCTGACCTTGTCGCCGGGCCGGATCGACCCGACCAACCCGGTGTGGACCTCCAGCCGCAAGCCGCTGGTGGGCGAGTTCGTCTTCAATGGCAAGGACGTGTTCGTCATCGCCAACCACTTCGACGCCAAGCTGGGCGATCAGAGCCAGGACGGACGATTCCAGTTCCCGGCCCAGAGCTCGACGGTGCAGCGGGCCGGCCAGGCGCTGGTCGAGCACGACTTCATCAATCAGATCCTGGCCGTCCACAGGAAGGCCGACGTCGTCGTGGTCGGCGACCTGAACGACTACCAGTTCAGCCCGGCCCTGTCGGTACTCAAGACCGGAACGTCGGACGGGACGGGCACACCGACACTGACCGACCTGATCACGACGCTGCCGGCCAGCCAGCAGTACACCTACGACTTCGACGGCGTGTCCGAGGTCCTTGACCACATCCTGGTCAGCACCGGCATCACCAAGTTCACGTACCAGGTGGTGCACATCAACGCCGAGTTCGCCAACCAGACCAGCGACCACGACCCGCAGGTCGTGGACATCACGCCCTGACAGTCACTGACCACGCAGCACCGCGAGCCGGCCAGGACTCTCCTGGCCGGCTCGCTGGCTTCAGGGCGCCGGGTCTCTGGCCGGCCGACATCAGTGCCTGGCAGTAGCCCCACCACCGGGTTTCCGTGGTCGTGGACCAATGCCGCTTGGCTTAAGCTGATCTTGAAGTCTCCTCCGCCCGGCCGGGATGCGCCGCGCCAGCCGGAGAGCTGAGCACGCGGGTGACGCCGGGTCGTGGAGAGTTACGCGACAGTCTCGATCACCCCGCCAACGTTCCGTGATCAAGACCCCGGCCATGATCACGGAATCCGGCACGTGCTCTGCGGGCTTCACAGGCTCCCGCCCGCTACTCGGGCGCGCAGGGCCTCGGTGTCGGGATGGTGGGTCTGCTCGAAGACCTCAAGCGCCTCGTGCCATAGCTCGCGAGCCGACTGCCGGTTACCGGCCTCCTCGTAGGTGTCGCCGAGGTTGATCAGGACCTCGGCGCGGTACCAGACCGCATCGAAGTCCGCGTAGAGCTTGGCCGCCCGCTGGTAGCAGCCGATCGCTACCTCACGCTGGCCGAGCAGGCACCGCACGAAGCCGAGGCTGTCCCAGGTGGCCGCGGCGACCATCGGGTCGCCGATTTCCTCGGCGAGGGCAAGTCCCTGCTCGCAGTAGGCCAGCCCCTCCTCGCAGTTGCCCAGCCGGGCTTCGAGCCAGCCGACGGTGTTGAGCGAGGCGGCCAGGCCCGCCGGCTGGTCAAGCAGCCCGAACTGCTCGCAAGCCTGGTGCGCGTGGCGGCACGCCTGTTCGGAATCGCCCATGTAGTGCATCAGGCAGGCGAGATTCAGGTTGGCACGGGCCTGGCCGTCGAGGTTCTTCAACTCGGTGAACTGATCAAGGCAGCGCCGCAGGTGGGCGCGAGCCTCGTCGTAGCGGCCCAGCCTCGCGCAGGCGCCGCCCAGACCACGCAGAGCGTAGGCCTCGGCCTCCCGATGACCGGCTCGCTGCGCGGTCACCAGCGCGATCTCGCTCGCGACCGCCAGATCGTCCCAGCGGGCGGAGCGATCGAGAACACCAGTCATCGTCGCCGGAAGCTGGCACGCATGAAGCTCGAACCCGAGGTCAGCGGCCAGCCTGATCACCGCCATCAGCGCCAGGTGCTCGGCCTCGAACCAGTCGGCGGCCTCGCGATGGTCGGCGAATCCCCCGAGCGTGACTCCGGCGACGCTGCTGGCGGAGGCGAACCAGAACTGCTGCGGCGCGAGCAACGGCACTGCGGCGGCAGCGGTGTGCAGATAATGGTCGAGCATCCGGTGGATCGCCGCACGCCTGCTGGCCGGGGTACCGGTGGACTTCGCGCGTTCCGCGGCGTACTCACGGAGCAGATCATGCAATGCGAACCGGCCGGGGGCGTGCTCATCGATCAGGCGCGCGCTGACCAGCTCACGCAGCGCCCGCCCGGCCGCCGTCAGCGGCAGGCCGGCCAGGCTAGCCGCGGCCTGCGTCGACAGGCTCGGACCTGGATGCGTCCCGGCCAGCCGGAATAGCCTGGCGGCCGGAGCGGACAGGCCAAGATAGGACCAGGAGAACACAGACCGCACGTCAGTAGCCGAGTCCCCGGTGGTCAGGGCGTCCAGACGATTTTTCGCCGCCCGCAATTCGGCGGCCAGCCTGCTCAGCGGCAGGTGCTGCTGCGCGATCGCACGGGCGGCGACGATCACCAGGGCAACAGGAAGCCCGGCGCAGAGCGCTATCAGTTCGGCGAGCGCTTCAGGCTCCGCCGCCGTCCGCTGCCGGCTGAGGCGGCCGGCCAGCAACTCGGCGGCCTCGGCCGCACTGAGCACCTCGAGGCTGAGCTGACCGGCGCCTTCGGTCGCGACCAGGCCGGTGAGCCAGGTGCGGCTGGTCACCACCACCACGCAGCCGGCCGATCCTGGCAGCAGCGGCCGCACCTGGGCTGGGTCGCTGGCGTTGTCGAGCACCACGAGCATTCGCTTGTCTGCCAGCAGGCTGCGGTACAGGCTGGCCTGGGCATCGCTCGTGGCCGGCGTCTGGTCCGCTGGCACCGAGAGCGCGGCGAGGAAGCCCCGGATAGCGTCGGCGGCCGCCACCGGCGCACCCGTCGGGTCGAACCCCCTCAGGTTCACGTAGAGCTGGCCGTCGGGGAAAGACTGCGCGACCTGATGCGCCCAGTGCACGGCCAGCGTGGTCTTGCCGACCCCCGCGACCCCGGTGATCGTCATGACCCGCGGCGCTTCCCCGCCGCACCGTCGTCAAGCACCCGCATCAAGGTGGCGAATTCCGCTGCCCGCCCGGCGAAATTCGGCACGGTGGCCGGCAGCTGCCTGGGCGGTAGCGGCGCGGCGCCGCCCTGAGGTACGGGATCGGGCTGGCGGCTGCCCGGTCTTCGCGTCCTGGGTGTCTGCGGCCCCTCCTGGCGGAGCACTCGCTGCTGTGCGTCAGCGAGCTCGGCACCGGGGCGAACACCGAGCTGATCATCAAGGCGCCGGCGCAGGTCATCGAAGAGCGCGAGCGCTGCGGCCTGCTGGCCGCTGCCGACCAGCGCGAGCATCAGCGCCGCGTGCGCCCGCTCGTTCAGCGGCTCGGCCGCGGCGAGCTCCCGCAGCGCGGGCAGCACCTCTTCCTGCGCCCGGCTGCCGTGGCCGCTTCCGCGTACCTGATGATGAGGTCCGACCGGCGCTGGCGCAGGGCGACCACGACCGGATGGGCGTGCAGGATCTCAAGGTCGGCAAGCGGCTCGGCCCGCCAGGCCTCGAGCGCGCGGACGTAGGCCTCGCAAGCCTGGCCAAGCTCGCCCGCCGCCTGGGCACGGGCCGCACGGCTCGCCTGCGCGTCGAACACCAGGAGGTCGAGCTGGCCGTCAGCCGCCGCCAGTTCGTAGCTGGTCCCGGCCGACGTGCGGATCTGGCCAGGATCGAGGAGGCGGCGCAGCCTGTTCACGTAGACCTGAACGAGATGCACGGCGGTCGCGGGAGGGTCATCGCCCCACAGCGCGTCGATGATGGTCGTCCTGTGCACGGGCACGTTGGGCGTGAGCGCCAGCAATCCGAGCACAGCCCGCTGCCTGGACGGGCCGAGGTCGATCCGCACCCCGTCACGCCAGGCCGTCACCGGCCCGAGTACCGCGAGCCTGAGCCCGTGACCAGGGCTCAGGTCAGGCCGCTCGGTCACCGGGTCTTTGTGACCCGTCCTGGCCGCACGGGCGAAATCCAGTGCGCGCCCGCGGTCAAGCGCGAGCGCGTCGGCCAGCCGCCGGACGGACTCGGCCTGCAATCGCGAGGTGCGGCGCTGCTCCAGATCCCGCACGACCCCGATACTCACCTGAGCCAGCTCGGCCAGCCGTCGCTGGCTCAGCCCCGCCGCCCGGCGATGCTCTCTGAGCAGGGCCGCCGCCCGCGCACTGTCGTCTTGTGTCATCGCTGCCTCATTGACACGCGAACCTTATCCCGGATACGCGCCTGGCAGCGACCGCATGGCCGGCGATTCCTGTAGCCGGGCCCGGCTGGAGTACCGGCCGGCGCGGTGAGCGCCACTGGCGGGCAGGTCGGGGCCCGGTTAGCCCGGCCAGGCGTACAGGAACCGGCGTGATCAGGAATTGATCGTTCCGGCCTCTGCCGCTGACAGGCTGGCCCTACGGCACTCGAAGTCCGCCTGCCATTTTTATATATAAATAACGTTCTCATTAAACTCGGAGGGAATATGCGTCGAAGCCGAACAATTACTACCGCCGCTGCCACTCTTTTCGTCCTAGCCTGCCCGTGGCACCATCCGCCGCCGGTGCTACCGCTAAGCCATCGGTATCGCCATCGTCCAGCTCCAGTATCGTCCCTAAGCTGAAGCGTCTGCCAGGAGTGACCTATCTGGGGAAGAATCCCAATCACCCGACCGGCTATCAGGTCTACGAGCTGGAGATCCGGCAGCCGGTCAACCACCATAATCCGCATGGCGCGACCTTCGAGCAGCACCTTGAGTTGTATCAGCGCGACGTAACCGCGCCGATGGTGATGTTCTTCTCCGGCTACTTCAATTACACGTTCCTGGGCCCGCAAGAACATCTATCTGTCGACCCCGGCCGCGATCATCGGGCGAACCAGATCAGCGTCGAGCACCGGTTCTACGGCGACTCGGTACCGCACCCGGCGCTGTGGCGGTACCTGACCATCTGGCAGCAAGCCGCCGACGAGCATCACGTGGAGCAGGTGTTCAAGAAGCTCTACCAGGCCCGCTGGCTGATCACCGGCGTCAGCAAGGGCGGCGAGACCGCGATCTTCCACGACTACTTCTATCCGCATGACTTCTCCGGCACGTTCGCCTGGAGTGCGCCGAGCATCACCAGACGCCCAGCCGCAGCTACGACCATTTCCTCGCCAGCGTGGGCACCGCCAGCTGCCGGGCCGCGCTGCTGGGGCCCAGACCCGGGCGCTGCGTCACCGGGCCGCCCTCGAGGCCATGATGGCCGCCGAGGCCAAGGCCGCGAGCGGCACGTTTGACGACTGGAAGAGCGGCCTCGACGAAGACTTCGAGGTCACCGTGCTGCAGACGCCGTTCGTGTTCTGGCAATACGGCGGCGACTGCTCGGCGGTGCCGGGCGCCAGGGCATCGCTCCAGACGCTTTACCAGTGGTACGACATCACCGCTGGCTGGCTGGCCGCCGATGACCAGGAGAGCGCGCCGTTCTTCTCCTACAACTACCAGGCGGGCACCCAGCTCGGTTACCCGATCCTCGACGAGCGGGCCAGCTCGGGTCGCTGCTGCACTTCGGCTTGTCAGCTCAGGTGCCCGCGCAGGACCTGCCGCCGGACATCCCGGTCCGGCCGCTCGACCAGCACCTCATGCGCGCCATTCACCGGTGGGTCGCCGACCACGGGACCACCTGCTCTTCCTGTACGGCCAGTTCGACCCCTGGTCAACGCACGTTCACGCTCGGGCCCGGTGCCACGGCAGCGCGATCTACATCATCAAGGGCGGCAACCATCTCAGTCCGTACACGGGACTGCCCGCAGCTCAGGGGACGTCCTTCGTCAAGCGCTGCGCGCCTGGGCCGGACTCGCTCCCGAAGCGGCGGGTCAGATCCCGGCCAGCGGGCCAGCGCCCGCCTTCGTCGCCGGGGGGAGCCCACCCGCCAGAAACTAGCCACCCGATCCCGGGGCCGGTCCTTGATCTCCAGGCTGCATCAGGGACCGGCTCCCCGGCCATCTCGTTGCTGCTGAAGCTCAGCCCATGCGGCCGGTGACGT
>CAWFVM010000017.1:0-24161 GCA_963819285.1 uncultured Actinomycetota bacterium | reverse complement strand
GCACCGTTGCCGACCTCGTGCAGCAACACCAGCGACCCGGCCAGAATTAGCCCGTCCACGCTCAGCGGACGCAGCCACGCTGCCGTCCCGGCCTGCCCATGCGCCCGGCCTAGGTCATAGATGTGGGTATAGCTGCCCGGATCAACGCACTACGAGAAGGCTGGTCACGAACTCGGTCACGCCGCAACGACAGGAACCCTCGAACGCGCTTGCACGCCATCCTCGGTCCTGCTTTTCCGATCGGCAACAGGTCGTTATCGCAGGCTGGATGACCTTCGGACCTTTCTAGCTTCTGGCCGCCACTGTCGGAGCTCGGCCAGCGTCTTGCCGACCTGGGCGGCGCGGGTGGTGAGCTGCTCCCGGCAGAACGTGGCCATGCTCACGCCGAAGGCCGGGTCGATCTCACCGTGCCACTGCTCGACCCAAGGCTGGAGCTCTTCCAAGCCCGCCACGAGCGGGATCAGCTTGCTGGCGGCCCAGCCCTCGGCCTGCCGTTCGGTAATGATCGTCGCCAGCGCCAGCGACTGCTGCGCGTGATCCCACCCGGCCCAGCCAAGCAGCAGCGTCGGGTCCGTCTCCCGGCCAGCGTCGGGGTAAAGGATGAACCGCTCCTTCGGCACGTCCAGTTTGCCGCGCGCGTGCCAGTAAGCGGGCTTGCGGAAGTCGGCTGGCGCGTACTTCGGCGGAACCGGAATCGTCCCGACGTTCTCGCCGTCGTCCTCCCGCCGCTGAAGCGCCCAGGTGCTCTCCCAGTCCTCACGCTTGCGCAGCCCCGAGTCCTTGTAACGGTAAGCGGGCAGGAACGGAACAGCTTCGTCGGTCATCAGCTTGGCAAGAGACTGCGCCACCGGCACATCGGGCCGCCCTTCCCAGAGCTCAAGCACTGACGTCAGATCGGAATCCCGCGCGACCTCATCGGCAAGCTGCCCAAGACTGCGCGACCGGGGCGCCCCTGTGAATCAACCCAGAACCGCCGATCCTCAAGCCGATCAAGCAGCCACTCACGTAGCGCCCTCTCCTGCCGTTTCTCCCAAGGCTCCTGAGCCCACCGCCGCTTATACTCCGGTCTCTCCAACAACCGAATAAACGGATGCGACTCAATCAACTCCAGCCGCCGCCGGACCAGTTCTCGGTAACCCGAAGGCCAATGCTCAGGAATCTCAGTGATCGGCGTGGACCCGTGCCGCGCAAACCACTCAGTTGACTCTTCCCCAGCAGCCATCCTGCGGGCCAGTGCGATCTCGAACGCCCGCTCACCCAACGCCAGCCCAGGCACCGAATCAACCTCCGTCAGCGGGCCCGCCACCTCATCCAAAAACCCGTATATCCGATACACCTCCCAGTCGAGTTCTTCCTGGAGAGCGATCATCTGCGCCAGGATCCGTCCGTATTCAACCCGAGATTCTTCCAGTCGCTCGCTGCTCGGAGCGCCCTCGCACACCGCTGACGGTTCTGTGCTGGCCAACCGCAGTGCTAGACGATCCAAGTGCCGTCCGAATTCCAACGGCAATTTGGCGGGCATCGGGAAGTTCATGAGTTTCGTCCCGGTGAACTCGTAGAACCGTTCCCACTCCTGAGACTTGAAGCCCTCATTGACGCCTTGGCTCCCCTTATCGTGACTCACTTGCTTAAGCCAGAAACATGCGGTCGACGAGTTAAGCAGTCCCAAGAGAGCCAGATGCTCGTCTATCGTCCCTGCGTCGGGCAGCTTGATCACCGGCGCTGACTGCTTGAAAACGTTCCCGCCTCGATCTAGCACGAAATGGTTATGTGTGGCCACGAACGCAAAGGCGATGGAAAGGGGAGCCCGGTAAGCACTGCTCGTATGCTGCATGTATTCCCACCATTCGAGGCCCGCTGCGGCCATATCGCCGCTGAAAGTTCCTCGCGCCGCCAGCATTTGGCGCCATGGCCACAATTCGTGGTCGAGCCTGCCTTTCAACCGTTCTGATGTACCATAGATATACGGATAGAATATTCTCTCCGAATAGTCGATATTCCAATCACGGACATTTTCGCCGATAGCTATCGGACGCAACTGCTCTGCCAGAGTCGGATCACTTGGACGCCAGGAGGCCGGACGTAGGAACACTTCGTCTGCGCCAGCGCGAATCGAACGTCCTATCGGCGGAACTATCACGCTCTGCATTCGTCGCGTGACTTTATCCTCAACGCGCTTAATCAACTCCAATGCCCCACCACCAGCCAGCGACCATGGATGAGTCGCTAGTCGTTGGCGATCCAGGTCAGCAACGGTGATCCAGCCATCGCTCCACCCTGGCTGATCGACATGCTCGGTGATGGCTGTCCAGACCAAGCCCTCGGCCGGGTTGTCTGGCCGTCCAGGCTCGCCTCGGACACCTAGAACTGCGCGTACTGTTGACGCCTCTGGCGCTCGATTGCGTCCAACGATGATCACGGTCGGGGTGCCATGGCCGGGGATGTAAGCACCGGAACTGTCTACGACCAATTGCAAGTCGATTTTGGCGAGGTAGTCCTCGATTAGCTTCGTGCCGAACTCGCGCTTCATAAAGGAGTTGCTGGTGATCTGGCCGACCCAGCCGGCAGTGTCGCCGAGTTTCGCGAGAGAGAACATCAACTTCATGAAGGGAACAGTAAGCGCGTAGGTGCCTTTGCAGACATCTGCGTACTTGACCCGATAGATCTTGTTGAGAGCCTTATCTTTGACGGTGATGTAGGGCGGGTTACCTACTACAACGTCGTAGCGGCCTTCTTCTAGCAAGGTGAGCAGGAGGTCGGCGTCTTCGGTGCGGTAGGTGAAGGGCATGTAGGCGGAACGGTCGGACATGCCCGGCAGGACACCTGGGTCGGGGCCGTGGATGAGGGAGTCGCCAGCGGCCAGGTTCACCGTGAAGGCGGGAGCGTCTTCTAGCGAACGGAGCCCGGCCGCTTGCAACGCAGCTAGCAGCAGCCGGAATCTGGCGATTGCGATCGCGAACGGGTTGAGGTCGACGCCGTTGATCGAGTCCAGTGCCTTCTGGACTCGGGCCTGGGTGTCGAGGCCGGGAGCCTGCTTGTGCCAGCGGTCGAGCAGCCGGGTGAACGCGCCCAGCAGGAAGTGTCCTGACCCGCAGGCCGGGTCGATCATCAGGAATCCTTCGAGCGGCCTTTCCTTCAGGGCCGGCTCCATCGTCCGGTCGAGGATGAACTCCTCCACGAACACCGGGGTCTGCAGCAGCGCGTAGGTGTCCTTGGCGTGCTGAGACAGGTCTTGGTACAGATCGCCGAGGAACCGGGTCGACAGCTCGGGGTCGGCCAGGTCGTGGATCAGGTACCCGTCCTCATCGCGTCGCCGCCAGAACGTCAGCAATTCGTCGGCCGCCTGCCCTGACGGGGCGATCAGGTAGAGCGCGGAGTGAGATTCGACCAGTCCCCGGGTCGCGGGCAGTTTCGCCAGGTAGTCGATGGCGTCGAGCAGCCACTCCCGCCCCGTGTCTTCTGGCTGGCGGCGGAAGAACTCCTTCTGCGCGTCCAGCGCTTCCTGACGCCGAGACCCAGGTCCGGTAATCCAGACCGGCTTGAGCAGCGCGTTGTCCTCGCAGAACCGGATGAACACCGTGGTCAGGATCCACGCGACCGCCGCCTGGGTGACGCGGTCATCGCGCCATTGGGTCCACGAGGCGGCCGTTCGCTCCTTCTCGACCGCCCGGTGATGCTCGCGCTTCCACTCCCCCTCGCGCTCGGCGTCGGCCGCGAGCCGGCCCCTCAGATCGGTCTCCAGCGCGAGCACCTGTCGCTGCAGGTCGGTGGTGAGCGCAGCGGTTGCCGTCATTGATCGTCTCCGGAAGAGGAGTGTTGCTGGCGGTCGAGCCAGTCTGATTCAAGGAGAAAAAATTGCCCGGGCGCGGCCAGCGGCAGAGGCCGGCCGTCGATTACCGCACCCTGGTTGCCTGGCAGTTGCGGGACTTCGACCCAGATCGCCTGCGGGCGTCTGGTGGCCAGGTCCGCCCTCGGGGCCAGCGTGTTCAAGGTGGCCGTACCGGGCCAGCGGCGCGACGTCGGTGAGCAGCACGGGCCTCGTCGCGTCCGGAGCCGCCGCCAGCGTGGCGTCGATCGCGGCTTCGAGGCGATGCCAGGCTGCGCTGGACCAGGACGGCGAGTCCCTGCGCCTCCCGGCTGCCGGGCGGGGCGGCGTCGGCGGCGCGCACCGTCTCCCAGGGCAGTCCTGCTGCCTCGGACTGCTGCCTCATCGCGTCGATCAGCACCTGGGTTACGTCGAGTTGGATCGCGCCGAGTTGCGCGGTGAGCACGCCGATCGCTTTGTCCAGGCGGTCCGCGTCGATGCCCAGCGCGAGGAACGACCGGGACGACGTGCTCTCGGCCAGCCGGTGGCCGACGCGGCCGCCGCTGACCAGATCAGGCTGGCCCTCGCGCAGTCGGGTCTGGTTGCGGGAGCCGAGCTGGGTGGTGTCGCCCTTCCTGGTCAGCGGCCGGAACGCGTGATGCTGCTCGTCGTACCGCAGGCCGAGTCCGGCCTCCTCGACCAGC
This sequence comes from uncultured Actinomycetota bacterium, assembly GCA_963819285.1. Taxonomy (GTDB): domain Bacteria; phylum Actinomycetota; class Actinomycetes; order Streptosporangiales; family Streptosporangiaceae; genus Chersky-822. The sequence continues at coordinate 19,652 of CAWFVM010000017.1, read as the reverse complement.
TCGTCCAGCCGGGGCCGGTCGGGCAGCGGGGGCAGGGCCGGGAACCGGGCGCGGTACCGGTCCTGAATCTCTTTGGGTGGCAGCCGGTCAAGACTGGCCGCTCCCTGGATCGCGATCTGCAGCGCAGCGGCTGGCGCAAGGTCAAGTGCGTGCAGGTCCCGGGCACCGGACAGCGCAGAGGTTGCCGACAGCCCGGCAGCGAGCCTGAGCAGCCGATCGGCTCCCGGCACCGGCACCGTCCCCTCGGCGGTTGTGTCTGCGCTGTCGGTCGCGCGCACCCAGGCCGACTGGAACAGCGGGACGGCACGCTGGGCTGGGACAAGCTGCTCCCCCGCCGCGCGGGCCCGGGCCAGGAGGTCGTCGGCCGTCTTCCCGATCGCCTCGGCCGGATCGAGCAGGGCCGGGTTCTTGGCGATCAGTGCGATCCGGCTTGCTCTGCGTCGGGTGGCGAACGCCGTCACGTCCTCGTCAGCCCGGCTGAGGGCCAGAGTCCGGTCCAGGGCAACACGCAACAAACCCGCTGCAATTTTTTCTCTATCAAGCTTTGAGTCTGAATTGGCCGGAGGAAGAGCGGAGAGAAAAGCACCGGTCAGCTCCGACAGGGTGGCCACGCCGTCGAAGTCGGTCAGCGCTTGATCCGCGAGACCGGCGAGCGAGTCAAGCAGCGCTCGGGTGGTGTCGTTGGCGGCCCACAGCTCCTGGAGCTGGCCCATCTGCTGGGCGACGCGGGCCGGGGTGACGCGCAGGGTCGCGGCCAGCTCGGACTGGGAGGCGAACGGTTCGGCCTCCGGATCGAGGCCGGTCAGCAGGCGGGCCAGCCGACGGCGAGCTTGAGCCCGCTCGCTGCCGGCCCGGTCGACCAGGGACTCGGCCGCGGTCACCGGATCGGGCAGCGCCGGTCCGAACGACCGATGTTCCGCTGCGTCGCGCCTGGCCGCCGCCGGGCCGAACTGCTTTCGCCACTTCTGGGAGCGGGACTTGACCTCGCGCCGGGTGGGCTCGGCCACGCCGGACATCTGGTTCAGCCGGACCGGGTCGACGGCGATCAGGTCACCGACCGTGTGGACCGCGTAAGGCTCAAGCGCGGACAGCGCCCGGGCGGACAGCCCGGCCTCGGTGAGGAGAGTCTGCGGCTGGGCCTTCGCCGCCAGCTGGTCAGCGTCGTCCGGCACCGACTTCGACACCGGCGCGAACGCGGCCTGCCAGGCCGACAGCATGTCGGCGGCGGTGTCGAACCGCTGCGGCGTCTTCCTCGCCAGCGCCTTGCGGAAGAACACGGTGAACTGGCCAGCGACGGCCGGGGCGAACATCTCCGGCTCGATCGGTCGCCTCGTCCTTCAGCGACGCGGGGTCGGACAGGCCGTCGCCGAACCTCGGCACCGAACCAGTCGCCATCTCGAAGAGGACGACGGCGGCCGAGTAGCGTTCGGCCGCGGAATCGAACCGGCCGCGGCCGGGATCATCCAGGAACGGGTCCAGGTAGTGCTGGGTGCCGGCCGTCACCGCGGTGGCGTCGGCGCGGGATAGCGAGAAGTCGAAGAGGACCAGGTGCTTGGCGCGGTGCGTCCGGTCTTCGCGGACCCCGAGGTTGGACGGCTTGATGTCCCGGTGGTCGATGCCGGCCCGGTCGAGGACGACGAGTGCTTCCAGGAGATCGGTTCCGTACCTTTCCTGCATGTCCAGTGATAGCCGGTCCCGCCCGCGCAGGACTTCTGCCAGCGTCTGCTCGCCCGCCTGCTGCAGTACCAGCGCGAGCCGGCCGCCGATGCGCCTTGGCCCGTCGAGCAGCCGGACGATGTGCGGGTCGTCGAGGTCGGCGAGGACTTCGGCCTCCCGTTCGAGCCGGGCGGCGGCCGCGTCGTCGAGCGCGACCTTGAGCACGCGGCGGCGGTCAGGGCCTTCGGTGTTCTCGTCTTCGTCGGTGACGAGCAGGCCTACCGCTGTGGAGCCTGAGCCCAGGCGGCGTTCGAGCCGGTAGCGGTGGTCGATGAGCGAGCCGGGGGCCGCGTCCAGGATGTCCGGCGTCTCCTCGTCTTCCGGAGCGAGCAGGATCCTCTCGGCTTCATCGAGCTGGGCCAGGAAAGCGCGGATGTCGGCGAACCGGCGGCTGACCGCCGGCCTGGTCGCGTCGAGGATCAGCTTGCGCAGCCCAGGCGTCGCCTGCGGCAGGTCGGCGGCGAGGTCCAGGCCGTCCTCGCGGTGCAGCCGCTCGCGGAGCGCGGCCCGGTTGGCTGCGGGCGGGCGGCCGGTGAGGATGTAGTAGCTCAGCGCGCCGAGCGCGAAAACGTCGAGCCTGATCCGGTCGGCCTTGTCGGTGAAGATCTGCTCGGGTGCCTGGAATGCCTCGGTGAGCCGCAGGTCGGCGTCGGCGGGGATCGGCCGCACGACCACCGTCGCGCCGGGTGTCCTGGCCTGGCCGTCCGTGGTGCCGAACAGGCCGGTGACGCCGCCGCTGAGCTGCCGGTCAGGCCGGTGACCGGGATCGAGCCCGCCGTCTGCCAGTCGCCGACGATCGCGCGGATCTCCTGGCCTGCGTCGCGTTGCCGCACCCAGACCGCGTGCGGGGACAGGCAGCGGTGCACCACCCGGTTCGAGTGCGCATAGAGCAGCGCGTCGGCCACCTGACGGATGATGTCGAGCTGATCGGTGATCGCGATGCCGTCCGGCTGGCCTGCTAGCCAGAGGTCGAGACGCTGGTACCGCTCGTCGCGCGGGTAGACCAGGCCGATGCCGAGGTCGTTCTCGACTAGGTCGATTGGGCGCAGCAGGTTCTCGTGGGCGAACCGGGAGGTGACCCGGAACTCGTGCTCGGCGATCCGCCGGTTCCCGGCTCGCTTGGCCGCCGGAGCGCCGGGTGAGGTCACCAGGAACCGGATGCGAGCCTGGCTTCGTGGTCGCGACCCGGTGGAAAGCGGGCCAGTCCTGCCAGTCGTCGCCTTCGCCCAGCGGGTCATCGTCGATGATCCACGAGCCGGCCTCGCGCTGGCGGCGGCGGACACCGATCCGTTCGACCACCCGGGCGATGATCTCGGCGCGCTGCGGTGAGACTGACTGGTTGGGGGCCGACGGTTCGAGCAGTCTGGTCGAGATGCCGGGCAGGCCTATCTGCTGCTCGTGGTTGTCTAGGCCGAGCAAGTCGAGCCTGGACGGCTGCGGGAGCTGGCACCGCAGGCCTGGATGGTGCAGGAACACCGACTCCTGGATATACGGGATGGCGTCACGCAGGTCGGGGATGCGGGTGCCGGTTCTCCTGCGCCCATTCGGCCAGGCCATCCTGAAGCTTGGTCTTCAGACGTTGCGCCTTGCGGCGGGCCAGCTTGAGCGGCGAGTCCTCGGCGCGGTGACCGTCCCGCAGCCAGGCCTGATCGTCGCCGCGCAGCGTGCCCGAGTAGTACTTGAGCTCCACCAGGTGGATCCGGCGCTGGCCGATCACCAGAAGGTCGACTTCGTGCCACCGGCCGTGGTTGTCGCGGAACTCGAAGTTCGACCAGGCGCGGAACGGGTCACGGGGCGGGAGCAGGGCCTTGACCAGGTTCAGGCCCTCGGTCTCGTGCGTGAACTGGGACGGCGTGACCTCAGTCCAGCGCTGCGGCCCCTTGGGCACGGGTCACCTCCCCCAGACTTGCTTGGACGCACTTGACAGCAATCGTTCATCTTGCCAGGCCCGCAGGCAGGCGGGAAATTGAACCGCTCGCCTAGCGCAAACCGACCGTTGTATCCCAATAAGTCGCCCAATCCATAACACGAATGCACTGCTTACGGCTGGAAGCTAGAGCGGTGTATCAACAGTTACTGGCAGACTCACTCGACCGGGGTGCGCCCACTTGGACTGCCCGCTCTATCGGTCACGCGGACGGAGTACTGAGTCCAGCGTTAGAAGCCAGGTAATCCAGGGCTCCTGGTCGACGTCGGTGGTGGCCGCAGTCTGGACGATGTAGGCGCAGGCAGCGTATGCGTGGCACATTGCACGGGAACAGCGTGGCGAGCAGGCAACGTAAGGCACTAGAGCGACACCCGTGAGGTAGCCGCGAGGATCGAGATGGTGGACCTGTTCACGGTCACAGTCGTCCCCGAGACGCATCGCGTGGTCGTCGATGTTTGCCTCGTCGATGACTGCCACCGCACGGGCGCAGCATTCCGGGTAACCGAGGAGTAGGCCAAGTTCGAGGGCGTGCGGCTGCGGCCGGCGATCAACGTTGAGAATGTGTCGGGCCATTTGGGCGGTCGGTGCCGCGACAAGGTACTCATCGTCATGGGCTGACGCCCAGCCGACGTCAGTAAGAACGGCGGTGACGCAAGCGGCGATTGCCGCATCACGCACTGCGATGCGAAGTGCGGGCTTTCGGTATGCGTAGACACCGAGAAGGTCGACGCGGACGCTGGGCGACAGGTCGAACCAGGGTAGATCGATCCAATCCATCAGCTGTGCTTGCTTGGCCGTTTCCAGACCATGATGAGTTGCGGGACGGATAGGTCGTCAGCGACTGCGTATCCGGCATACTCGGCGGCCCTGCGGGAGGCGAGGTTGGACTTGCGCATGTGGGCGTAGACGGTGTCGTGTCCGCTGGCGTCGCTGGCTAGCTTGTAGGCTACGCGCCCTATTCCTCGCCCTTGGCAGTTCTGGTTTACCTGAATTTGGATGCTCGCGTGGGTTCCAAGCGGCGGTTCGTCGATGACGTTGATGTAGACGGCCCCGGCGCGGGTGGTGCCGAGATAGATGTGCCAGAACGCGCCACCGGGTCCGCTCCCCCGGCCGGTGCTTCCAGCGCCTTTTTCAAGCCGTACCTCGTCCGGATCGGCTGGCGGGCGGCTACCGCTACGCACACTGGTCGGCGGTGGTGGGGTGCTGCGTCCGCGTGGGGTTGTTGCGCGGCGCGGTTGTCGGCCGGAGGTCGGCTTACTGGGTGCCATGAGGGTCTACGTCTCAAATCGATCAGAGCCAGCAAGTCGATCAATGAGAGTGTCACAGACCAGCTGCCAGAGCTCGGCGGGGAAGAATCCTGGTGAGATTCCGATGGCCACGTCCACGATTCTATGGCGAAGCGGTGCCAGCGCGTCTACGACCCGATTAACCCGCCGCATTACCTGATCTCGGTTGGGATCATGACGGTGCACGTGCTCCGGCCAGTCGGAATCCCCGTCGAACCGGTTGTTGAAGAAGTCGAGATCGATATGGAGCAGGATCGGCCCTTCTCTGAGATCGGCCAGCAGCGCTGTTTCGTCGTGCCGTACCTCATATGTGCCGGCAGTCTGGTCAGGTATGGCCAGCGGGTCGATGATCGGGTCAAGGCGAACTGACGGCCGACGCGCCCGGGGATTAAGGATGTTATCTGGCTGGTGGGTGCGCACGAGCCAATAACGGTCGATCCGCTCCCGTGCATAGCCTGTGTCGCATAGGTGACGTATGTCAATGAATGGCAGTGCATGTATCAGGGGGACGAGGAAACTGCCCATTCCTATGGCGCCGCTGTTGATCGCGGCTTCGACCGATGATGGGTCGCGCAGGTCCACTGGGTGGCCGGTGAGAAGGTCAGCGAACCGATCCTCGTGCGAGGCAAGCCGGGGGCACATCAAGTCGTCGTGGTCGTCGAGGTGGATGATCGTGAGGTGAGCGGGTGAGGAGCCCTGGTCGGCGAGCCATCGGCTGACCGAAAGGAGCGTCCAAGCGTCGGAGAGACTGACGAATACGCCTTCGATCGTCCGGTGCGCGAAGGGGATGTCCGTGACCGAGCAACCCCACCACGTCAGACCTTGGTCAAGCTGTGGATCAATGTAGAAGTCGGCGGTTGGCGGGATACCGAGGCTGACGCGCCAACCGCCGTCGCCGTTGCTATCGAGAACGGAGCTGGGGATCCGCTCGGCAAAGTACTGGGTCAATGCTTGGTCGCGAAGGGCGGGTTCCTCTGGCAGCAGGCCAGGCGGGATGGACCATGCCAGGGGGTTCACGGTCAGGTCCGCTCCCGCAGTACCTCGACGAGGTGCTGCCCGGCCGGGGTCAGCTGCACCGTCGCGAGCGTCTGCCACGCCTGGGCCAGCCTCTGCTCGGTCGTGGCGATCTGAGCTGCAGCGCGTCCGCGCAGATCCGATGCGTAGTACTGGTCAACGTAGCGCCAGAACCGCAGCAGTTCCACGAACACCCATGCCGCGTGCAGCAGACCGCTAGGCGGGCGCGGTTCCTCGCGCCATGGTGAGGCCACCAGCGGTCGGTCCGCAGCTACCAGCTCAACGCGCCTACCGAGCAGGTAAAGCTTCTGGTGGCGGTGTTCGTGGATGAGGCTGTCGGCCAAGTCGTAGACGTCGACAGTACTGACGTGGCTGCCCAGGCCGAGGTAGAGCGCGCCGGGCACCACATCGTCGCTGAACGAGACGACCTTGTCGGGATGGGCGGACGTATCGCGTACAAACTGGATCTCCGGGCTGAGAAGCCGGATCTCGGCAGCCAACGCCGCGTCAAATTGGCTAATCAGCGTGAGAGCCTGGGCTGCGAGTTCGCGGCCCTGAGATGCGTCAGCCTCGTCGGCGAACTCGATCGGCGCGCCAAAGGGCAGCCGCAGCCACGAGTCGTCGCGATGGAGCCGTACGGGCGCATCCGTCGGCTCGTTCAGCATCTGCGCCACACTGATGGCATAAGCCGGGTCAAAACACACGGGTGTGCCATCCAGGCGACGCAGCGCCGCACCAGACCCTTCGTCGGCGCCGAGCCGGCTCCACAGAACGACGCTGGGGCGGATTGCGACCTGGCTCAGAAGGTCATCCGGTGCTGCGACCAGGGCCTGAACCGCTCGCAACACTGCTTGGCCGACGTTGCCGTTCGCAAGAATCTGCCTGGTTACCGCCCGCAGATCGGTCAAGGCTGCCTGGCGCCAGTCCTGGATCAGCGTGTCCACGACGATACGAGCCGTGGACGCCTGCTCAAAGGCCTCCAGGTCGAGGTGGTAAGCGGCGCCCCGGGCAACCCGCCGATGACGCTCTTCGGTCATGGTCGAGCGCATGCGGTGTTCAACGTGTTCGATTAGTGCGAGCATTTCTTCGCAGTACACCGTCGGGTTGGCGAAGCCGTTCCTGGAGTAGCGGTGCGGTACCGAGCCGCCGCCGCACACGTCGACGACCGGACATGCCCGGCATGTGTCGCACAGGCCATCCATGGTCAGCAGTCGCCGGTGAAAGGCCAGCTTGGGTGAACTGGCTACCTCACCGATCGACATGGCCGTGACGCTCGCGCCGAGCGACGTCTGCCCTGCCTCTGTGATCTTGAGGACGTCGAGGTCGTGATAGCTGCCATCGGTCTCGATAGTCAGCAGGCTCACATCACCGAAGCCGAAGGCATCCGTCCCGCCCGGCAAGCCCGCCAGCGTCGCAAAGAGCCCATCGAACGTTCGGACGGGCAGTTGCGGGTACTGGTCGTACCACACATCGAACGCGCGGATGATCCAGTCGCGGTAAAGGTTAGGTACAGTGTCACGGCCCTGCGGTGGCGTCAGATGGTTCGCGTCGGGCAGCAGCAGATCAAGCGCCGGTAAGGCCCGCGACGCGAAGAACTCGAAAACGTCCTCGGGCGGTACCGCTGGATCGATAACGGCAATGACACCGGTGAAGGTGTCGGGCCGTCGCTCCAGCCGGAATAGCGCGTCAGCGGCTGCGGCAAACGTGCTACCGCCAGCAGCGGTGCGGCGATGGCGGTCATTGGCCAACCGTGGACCATCCAACGACAGGGACACACCGATACCAGCCCCGGCAAGTACATCCAAGGCTTGGTCATCAAGCAAGACGCCGTTGGTCTGCAAGGAGAAATCGGCCTTCGTCGCGGTCGGGAGCCGTGAACGGATGTCGTTAGCGAACGCAGCTAAGGTCGGTGCGCCGGCGAGCAGCGGTTCGCCCCCGTGCATGATCACCAGCATGCGTGGAATGACAGTCGCAGCAGCGTACTCGGCGAGCCGCTCTGCCACCCTTTGGCGCGTGGCTACGCTCATCAGATGCGGCTGCTCCCGCCAACTCTGGTCGCGGTGCTCGTACATGTAACAGTAGTCACACTTGATGTTGCACCGTGACGCGACCTTTAGCAGAAACGTCGTAAACTGAATCGGATTGGTCTGCGCTATCAGCGTGCTCTCCGTATCCATAGAACGTTCACAGCCGCGTCATCGACCTATCTTCTAAGATCGGTTGTGCCGGTGATGCATCCTGTCATAGCTGGTGATCTGCTGGTCTTCGGTATCGATCAGTCGGTTATGAACACGCGCCAAGACCGGGTGCTCGGGAAGATGCTCACGCAGTTCATCGACGAGACTCGTCTGCTGCGCAAGGGAAGTGGCGGAGTCTGCATCCATAATGTCCTCCATGTCCGTATCTTCGATGGGTCCGAGAAATTGGACTCATCAACCATGATGCCGGACTATTACGCGACACGGAAGGCCCATCCTCTCTAAGCTCACAGTTCTGCCTACCCTTGCAGCGGCCGAGGTCACCCCCGGGCAAGGGCAGGTCGCAGGCCAATGCCACCTAGAGTTTGTCGATCATTACGCACCGGCTTGGTCTTGTGAGTGAGCGTTATGGCACGAGGTATCGCTTATACGGTGAATATATGGCAATGGAGATGCACTTGGTGGTGGGCTGCCCCGCCCGTGCCACGGGCCCGTTCTAGCAGCAGCTTGACCTGCCGTTCAGCTGTGACGATCATATTGGCGGAGACGCCGAACAGCTCGGCCATGACTGGCTGCACTACTGCCAGTCGTTCCGCGTCATGGCGAACAGGGTCTTCTTGGCGAGGGCCATTGCTGCGGGATCGCCGCCGACTCACGGCCACGTTGGCGGGCCTCCAGCCGGCGATGTGCCCGTCGGCCTGGAGCTAGTCGATCTCTCACCGGCCTACCACGAGAGATCTAGAAGATCCAGCAACGATCCGCTGGCCAATGCCAAATCGAGAACATCGCTGAGGAGAAGCCCAGGCGTAGTCGCTGCATCGCGGACTGACCGTCGCGGCAGACGTTCCAAAGCACTCACCAGGCCCGAGTCCGCAGGCATCTCACCGGTCAGTACCCGAGCCAGCTGAGCTGGCAGCAACACAGTGAGCGCGAGCAGGTGCGACGCTCTGATTGCACCAATCGCATCCAAATGCTCCCGATCACCCGCAACGGCTCTGTGCTCAAGATCATTCAACGTCACGGGTGGGATTCCAGGAAAGATCCGGCGCAGGTCATAGGGAAAGCCTGCCGCCGCCAGTTCCTGCGCAGCGTCCCGTAGCAGCCGTCGTTGGGAATGAATCACCGACGCGTCGGCGACATCGATCCGCGTTGCTCCGTTTGTCAGACCGGCGATCGTCAGCCGCGTGGTTTCCGCCAGCAACTCATCGCCATTACAAAAATATTCACGGCGATGGCCGCCCCACCGTTCATAGTCGCCGAGTCGATAACCGCACGCCTTGTCGTCAACGACGGCGTCATACGGTGATGAACCGAACCGCGATTCGACGGCTTCGTCGATCAAGTCGATGGCGGAGAAAACACACGGGTACGAAACCCTAACATCCGACGAGAGCAGGCTGATAGCCTGCCCGATAGGACTTCCCGCTGACGCGAACGAGATTGCCTCGCGCATCCGATCGACGTAGCCTGGCGAATATTGGGTATCCGCGTCAGCCTGGACGATAATGAGCTCTGAGAGCGAAATGCCATGCGTGCCAGCGAGATGCGCTGCTGCCACGTTGCCGCAATGGCGCGCTGGAACATGACCACGTACCGGCTCCTGCACTACCTCAACAACGTCGCCGACCGCAGAGCGCAACCCTTCGCATATGTCAAGGGTCGCATCCGTCGATCTGTTATCCACCAAGACCAAAAAACATCTCTCAGGCACCATCTGGGCACTACCAAATCCCAGCGACCAGCAGGCGGCGGCGAGGTTATCCTGCTCGTTCAAACAGGGCATTACCACCGCACACCAATGTTGAACGTCTGGCATGGTGCATCCAGTTGGTATCAAGAGATATGAGTCGCACTTCCAACCGTAACCCGCAGGTGATACTTATGCGACATCATAGCGCCGTCTCAAAGAGCACGGCAATATTAGAATGGACTCCGAAGTCGGTCGTCGGATACGAAAATCGGTCGCCAACAGTCAACCAGTCACAAACCTCACCGATTCGGGGTAGGGCACATCTGAATAATGCCTGCGCTGTTGCCGGGTTTCGGCGTTGCCACTGAGGTGCTCGCAGGCTACCGATTCGCCCGAGCGCACGCCCTCCAACAAGAGCCTGGTGCACCTTAGCGACCGCGCAGCACCGGCAGCAGCGTCCGACGCCCAGGTATGGCGGCTATCTGTTAGAGATGGCCAGCCAGGCGGGACGCTTCCCGCAACATGTCGTCGGTCCCTGAGGTGACTACCGAAACAATGGCGGCAGTAGCGCCAGTTCGGACTACCGAAATCACCCAGGCCCCGAAGCGCTTGAGGACGGACTGGTCCACCGCGCCATCACCAGCGGCAGCCAGCGCAGCCTGCTGCTGAGCTTCAATGTCGGTCGCATCGGGCACGAACTGGCGCACGATCTCGGCGAGACCCGCGATTAGCTCCCTGAGGTGCTCGGCGCTCAGGCCGATGTTCTGCACCTGCTGTGCACGAGCACCGGCAACCTGAAATGGCCCGCTATTCGTGCCGATATTGACGATCGGTCCTGAGCTTGCGAGGGCGTTCTTGGCTGCGATATACCGGCGCGTGTCTGAGTCAAAGTTCTCAGCGCAGTCGATCCCATCATCTGTCAGCCAGAGCTGCACAGGACCATCGCACTCTTCCACGGTCGGGCCGTCTACCATCTCGTGTCGGTGCAGCCAGGCAGCCGCGTCGCCAAGATCACTTGGTGTGAAAGGCTCTGAGAACCAGACACCGTAAGGCGGTTCAGCAAGCATGCCATCCCGCACCTTACGCATGGTGGGATGAGACCCGGTGGCATCGCACGCGCACAACCAGGCAACCATCGCGTCGCGACACGCGATCACGCGCTTGCGGCCGTCAGCGCGCATCGCCCGAAGGGTATCTGCCTGGTCCCTTCCCGGAGGAGTGATCCAAGCCATCAGGTCGCCAAACGGATAGCTGTAGTCAATTAGACCGCGCACGCGGAGAGCCTCAGCGTCCGCGCGCCAGTCATGATTGCTCAACCAGTCCGGTAGGTCGGCAAAGAAAGGTTCGACCTGGCTCTCACCTGGATGCTGAACAAGCCACTCGACTAGCCGAGCCTGACGGATCTGCGAGTTCGTCCAGCCCCATCCGCGTCCATCTATGACAAGCAGGCTAGAGGCTTGGTCGGGGCGACTGCCCGCCGATCTGCCAAAAGCTGACCTTCAGCGTAGCGAGCGGCCACCCACCCTGCTCGTGGCCCGGTTGGTAGCGTGCTTCAGCCCGGGCTCACTCGGTGAGGCCATCTCGGAGCTTGGTGGCCAGCCGCTGGGCCTTGCGCCTGGCCAGCTTTAGCGGGGAATCCCCTGCCCTGTGCCCGTCGCGCAGCCATGTGTGGTCGTCTCAGTGCACCGCGCCTGAGTAGTTCTTAGCTTCACCAAGTGGAGCCGGCGCTGGCCGATGACGAGCAGGTCGACCTCATGCCGGCGACCTCTGCCGTCGCGGAACTCGAAGTTTGACCAAGCGCGGAATGGGGTCGCGGGGGCCGGCAGCAGTGCGCTGACGAGAATTGTCGGCGCCGCCAGATATCTCCCTGAGTGGTTAGACCTTCAGCGTAGTACTAATATCGCCTGAGCCCCCTTAGGTGCCTGCCATCCGTCCATCGGAGGTCTTGCGTGTACTCAGCAGAAATAAGCCGGGCTAACCCGACTTGCTTCGTCTTCCTCCTAGACCGGTCAGCCTCGATGCAAGACCCGATCGGGCAAGGAGAAGGACAGCGAAAATGCGACGTTGTCGCTGACGCACTTAATCGCCTTTTGTCCGAATTGACGATTAAGTGCGCTAAGGAGGAAGGTGTCCGAGATTACTTCTACGTGTCAGTTATCGCATACGGCGGAGCACAAGTAGGACCCGCGCTAGGCGGGTCGCTGGCAGGACGCGACCTCATTGCGCTCAGCGAGGTCGCGACGTCACCGGCGAGACTGGAGACGCGGCCGAAGAAAGTGCCGGACGGCGCCGGGGGTCTAGTCGAGCAGGACGTCAAGTTCCCGATCTGGGTGGATCCGATCGCAGTCGGCGGCACCCCGATGTGCCGGGCACTGAACCAGGCCGAGGCCGTTCTCTCGAAGTGGCTGAACAACCACCCAGCGTGCTTTCCTCCGGTGGTGCTGAACCTAACCGACGGCGAGGCCAACGATGGCGATCCGATTATTCCCTCGGAGGGACTCCGAGCCCTTGCCAGCGCCGACGGCGGGGTGCTGCTGTTCAACCTGCATGTCTCAGCCGACAGCGGTTCACCCATCATCTTCCCGGATAACGACCTCATACTGCCGAATCAGTTCGCGCGCACCTTGTTCACGATGTCAAGCACGCTTCCCGATCATATGCGCACTTACGCGCAGCAGCAGGGTGTAGGTGTTTCGGGCAACACGCGTGGCTTCGTTTTCAACGGCGATATGACGTCTGTTGTCCAGTTCCTCGACATCGGTACCAGAACCTCTGACCTGCGCTGAGCAGCGAGAGATGCTGGCCTACGTCAAGAGCTTCTGGGTGCCGAAGCGTGGCAACATGCCCGAGGAATACGAGGACGCATTCTGGATCGGCCCGGACGGTGACAACGACGGCGAACTTGACGGGAGCGTTCTGCGAATGGCGCTAGCCGATGGCGCGAGCGAATCCCTGCTGGCCAGTCGGTGGGCCAACTTGCTGGTCGCCTGCTTCGGCACGATCGCCACCGCGGCCAGCACGCCGGCCGGCTTCCTGAACGCCTACGAATCCGCCGCCAGCAAGTGGGACGAAGAACTCGCAGCCTACAAGGCCGAGCGAGACTCGCGCGGCGCACCAATTCAATGGTTCGAGGAACCTGGTCTTGCTAAGGGCGCCTACGCGACAATCCTTGCTGTCGAATTCCGCCACGGCGCCGAAGGCGAGCCTTCTGCCTGGACAGCGAGTTGCCTAGGGGACTCGTGCCTGTTCCAGGTTCGCGACGAGTCCCTCTACGTCGAGCTTTCCGCTGAGCGACGCCAGTGGTTTTTCCTTCCAGCCGCCGCTGCTGGCCAGCCGCCAGGGCAGCAGCGAGGTACTGCTGCGCCACGTCAGCCTGATCGGGAGCGACTGGGAACGCGGCGACAGCTTCTACCTTGCGACCGACGCGCTGGCGGCGTGGTTTCTCAGCGAGATCGAGCGAGGCAGCCGCCCCTGGGAGACTCTGCGTGATCTCGACACTAGGGACGCCTCACTCGACTTTTCCGACTGGGTTGACCAATTGCGCGATCACGGCAGCCTGCACAACGACGACACAACCCTTGTCAGAATCGACCTGCTCTAGGCCACATGTCTCAGATAACTGTCTACCCAACTGGCCGCGCCTACCTGGACGCGCTTTATAACACCAAAATCTGCTTCAGGGATCCGACCCTGGTCGGCGGCGAAGTTTCGCTCGATGGCCTCGGCATGCCCAGGCCGATCAGTGGTGCATCGGCGAGCGTCTTCACCATAACCGGCACTGACGGCCGGCGCTGGGCGGTGAAGTGCTTTACCCGGCTCATCCCTGATCAGCAGATTCGCTACCAGCACATTAGCGAAGCCCTGCGGAAAGTCGAAAAATCCTGGCGAGTTGAGTTCAGCTACCTCCAGGACGGGATCATGATCCAGGGAACGCGATACCCGGTGCTGAAGATGGAGTGGGTCGAAGCTTCCACCTTGATCTCCTACATCGAAGACAATCTGCGGGACGCGCCCGCGCTAGGCAGGCTCGCCAGAGCCTTTGCGACGATGACCAGCGACCTCGCAGCGTTCGGCATCGCGCACGGCGATTTGCAGCACGGTAATCTGCTCGTGACCCCTTCAGGCGAGCTGAAGCTTATCGACTACGACGGCATGTTCGTGCCCGGCCTTGCGCAACTCGGTGCCTGCGAGATCGGTCACGCCAACTATCAGTCGCCGGCAAGAAGCATGAGCACCTGGGGTCCTTACCTCGATCACTTCTCAGCCTGGATCATCTACGCCTCGCTCCTGGCCCTGAGTACCGAACCCGGCCTGTGGCAGCTGCTCAGGCAACCGGGAGACGAGTCGCTGCTCTTCCACCGCGACGACTTCGCTAGCTTCGACACTTCGCGAGTGTTCAACGCATTCAGCCACAGCACCCAGCCAGCGCTGCGGGCCGTCGGCGTCGCTCTGGGCGGCCTATGGACTCCCGACCTGACCGCCATCCCTGCCCTCGACCCCGCCTTGCTTCCCGAACCGCAGTCGAAGTCAACGCCACTGGCCATGCCAGTACCTGATCAGGTTGCGCAGATCCAACCCGTCACGGCCACCAGCCACGCTGACTCCTCCTGGGTGACCGGGCACCTTCCGCCGCTTCCACGCATATCGTTCAGCCCGCCGGGCCTGATCGGACGTACCATGGCCGGCGTGACAGTGCTCATCGCGCTCATTGCGGTCCTCCGGCAGTAGCCGGCCTGGTTCCCTGACTACCTCGCGGGTGGCGCCGCAGCCCTGGCTGGCGGCGACGTTCTTCGCCGCGTCGGCCGTCATGTTCCGACGGACGGCTGAATGGGGCGATAAGCGCGAGAAGGCCGCCCTTTGCCGCCAGCAGCGCTCTGAAGCGCGGGACGCCGCCCGCCAGGTGTCCAGGCTGCAGGCCGCGCGAGCCGATCTCGACAACAGGGCACAGAAAGCTACCGACAAGATCACCAAAGACGCCGCCAAGGCCCGAGCCTCGGAGCAGGCCGAGTTCAGCAGGCTCGGCTCCGACCTTGCCAGGCAGGTCCAAGCCATCAACAAGCAGCGGCAGCAACTTCAGGCCGGCGAGCAGAGGGAACTCAACTCAGCGCTGTCCAACCTGCAACAGCAGCATGTGCGAGCGTTTCTTGGCCGGGTCAGCCTCAACTCGGCAAAGATCTCTGGCATCGGGCCCGCAGTGGTCCGCTCGCTGGCCGCCTGTGGCATTCACAGTGCCGCCGACTTCGCCGGCATCGAATTTCAAGCTGGCCCGCGCGGCGGACAGCAGGTGTACCTGCGCCGCGCCAATGGTTTGCTCGTCCACCCATCCGGGGTCGGCGAGAAGAAGGCCCGCGATATTGACGCCTGGCGGCAGGGAATCGAACGCCAGGCGCGGGCCAGCCAGCCTGCCACGCTGCCGACGGACGTGGCCAGAGCCATCAGTGCCCGGTACACGCAGCAACGCCAAGACCTCGCTGATCGGCAGAAGGCGGCCGAGGCCCAGCATGCCGACCACGGAGGCCAGGTCGCGCAGAAGTGGGCACCAATCCACGCCGGATTTTCTGCGGAGCTTACAGCCAAACACCAGGAAACGTCCGGCGACCGCGCCCAGCTGGACAGCGAGATCAGCACGGCCAGGAAGAAGGCCAATACTGTTGAGTGGCAGCGCGACATGGCTGAACGCCAACTGGAAGCATATAGGGACGTTAGCTATCTTCGCTACCTGGCCAAGATCATGAGTGCCTGAAGGCGATCAGTATGACAACGGTGCACCAGACCCTCTGGTGCACCGACTCCGCAGAATGCCCTATGCCGTTGGCACTCTAATCTTCGCCACGCTCAGAGATCAGCGAGAGAATCGCGATAGAAGACTAGGTCAAAGACCAGTTCACGAAGCGTTTTCGCAGGTCAGAGAGCATCGCAACAGATGCTGGCCTCTGGTCTCCGGAGCCGTGTGCGCAGGTTCGAATCCTGCTGGGGCGCACCGTATCTAGCTGCGAAAATAGCAGGCCACGAGGGAAGACGGCTCGGTCTGCTGATCGTCATCTCGCGACATGGGAGCGACGGCGATGCCGCCTTATGTCGGCTTCCGCTCCCCATACGCTCCCGAGTCTGGGTGTTCTGGTGGTCGGCGCCCAGCACCCGATCGCCGCCGGCGACGAGAAGAGGGCCATTGCCGATGGCGTCAGGCCCGCCTCGTGCGTCCTCGTAGATTACGCAGCTGAGCGCGGCCCGGAGATGCGGCATAATGCCGCATTCGTCGCTCCTAGCCAGCAATACTGGGCTGAAAGTTGCTCTGCAACGAGGCAAGAGCTGGTGTTTGAGCGAGAAAGTTGCCCCAGACCATCCTGCAGGCCGCCTGCAGATCGCATCGCCGACGACCAGGGCACACCTGAGCCGACTAGCGTCGTCGGGCCGCGCTGTGCGGCTCTCACGGGGAGTCTACGTCGTCGATGCCGCGTTGCCGCCGGCGGCACTCGCGCGTCACTACGCCCTGGCAATCGCGGAGTCGGTCTGGCCCGGCGCCGTCCTGTGTGAGCGATCCGGGTTTGCCTGACCAGTGCCAGTTGACGGGTGGATGTTCCTGTGCCATCCGGATCCGCCCCGCGCCGGCGATCTGGCTCTGCCCGGCGTCACCATCAGCCCCAGAGTGGGCCCGGGCACTGCCCGGGCGACATCGCCCTCCCCGGGGGTCTGCACTCGACGTCATCGCCACCCATTTCGACGCGAGGGCTGTGGGCGACGTCCGGCGGCGCCTGGCCGCCGTTCTCGGCACCGCTGCCCGCAGCGCACCGCGCTCAGCCAGGCTCAAAGCCCGCCTGGCTGGCCAGCCCTACGACGACCACCGCATGCAATTGCTGAACGGCCTCGTCACGACACTGGAACGAACCGCCCCCGACCGCTGCCCGCCCTCGGCCCCGCTGAGCGATGGCAATGGCTGCCATTCTTCGAGGCATACTTCTCCAACTTCATCGCGGGCACTGAGTTCGGCGTCGACGAAGCCCGCCGCATCGCTCTCGACGGGCTCATCCCCTCCGCTCGCCCGGCGGACGCCCACGACAGCTCGGCCACCTACCAGCTCACCTCGCAGCCCGCCTACCAGGCCCGCACCGCCGCCAGCGCAGAAGAACTGCTCGACATGCTCCACGACTGGCACGCCCTGCTCATGGCAGCCCGGCCTCGGATGGCGCGGAAAGCGGGAGTTTGACGCTTCAGTTAAACGGTAGATATCTTCAGGTTATGCGTAACGCCGCACCTGCGCTGCTGCCGGTCTTCCGGTCCCGGCTGCAAGCCGACATCCTGGCCGCCCTGCTGCTCGACCCCGGCCGGGAGTACAGCTTGACCGACCTCGCCAGGCGTTTCGGAGCCCCGCTCAGCACTGTCCACGGCGAGGCCCAGCGGCTCACCGCCGCCGAGCTGCTCTCCCAGCGGCACGTCGGCCGGTCCGTCATGCTGCAGGCCAACCCGGCTAACCGGCTGACCAGCCCGCTGACCGAGCTGCTTTTGCTGTCCTGGGGACTTGTCGTTTAACCTGTGTGGCTGGTTTTCTTTTTGCGCGGGTTCTTAGCTTTCTGCTGTTTCGGGGTGGTTTTGCCGACGGGGCAGGAGGGTGGCTTGCGCTTGTTCTTGCAGCCCCTGGGGCGCCCGGGTCCGGGCGCGGGGGGTTTCGCTGCCCTGGCGGGGGTGCCGGTGATCTCGCGGGCGCGGCGGAACCCGGCGCGGACCCGGCCGGGGGTCATGGCGGCGGCTGGCTGGGGTGGCTGCCAGGGCAGGCGGGTGACGGCGGCCAGGGTGCGGGCGAGCCAGAGCTGGGCGTAGCAGGCCACGAGCAGCCAGGTCCACCGGTCGGCGGCGGCGGGGTCGCGGAGCAGCGGCCGGGTCCAGCCGAGCTGCTGCTTGAGGAACCGGAAGGCGTGCTCGAGGTCGAACCTCCGGAGGTAGGAGGTCCACAGGAGCCGCACCAGGTCCTCGGCGGGAGCGGGATCAGCGGCCCAGAGCCAGATCGGCGCGGCCCGCCCGGGGGCGGACAGCCGGATCAGGGTGCCCTCGATGACGGGCAGGTCGGTGCCCTGCGGCCAGTCCTCGAACCCGCCGGTGCGGCGGTGCACCCTGGGATGCATCCGGTGCCAGGCCGCGACCTGGAACCGGCCCCGGCCAGGCCCCTCAGCATCCCGGTCCTGGTCCTGGTCCCGGGTCAGGGCCGGGTCATGCCAGGTACCGGGGTCATCGCAGCGCAGCAGCGGGCCGTGCTTCAGGCGGCGCCCGTTCGTCCCCGCAGGCCGGGCCGGGGGCGGGCGGTGAAAGGCCCGGTTCGACCGGACCCGCGCCGCCGGCAGCACCGGCAGGTCCCTCAGCAGCCACGCCAGCCGGGTCACGTTATAGCCCGCATCAGCCAGGACCACGATGTCCGGATCACCGTCCGCCCAGTGACCCGCCGCGACCAGCCGCCCCACGACCTCCCGCACCTGCGCGGCGGTCACCGCCCCGTCATCATCGGCCGGGCCCAGCCGCACCGCGTCGAGCAGCACCGTCCACGACGACGTCCCCGGCCCCAGCGCCGCCACGAACGAGTACGGCCACCCCGGGGTCCGGGTCCCCGCGTTCTTCCCCCGCCCCGCCACATGACAGAACGCCCGCTCCGGGCTCGTCTCCGCCTCCGGCCGCAGCCAGCAGCTCACATCCACCGCCAGCCGGATCCGCCCGTCCGGCCACGCCTGCAAAGGCACCCCCGCCAGCGCCCGCCGCAGCCGCCCCACCTCCACCCGCCCCGCGTTCACCGCGTCATACAAAGCACCATGCCCCCGCCCGAACTCCGGCACCAGCGACAGCCGCGCCAGATCCGTCACCCGCCCCGGCCCGCACAGCACCGCATCCCCCAGCCCGAACAACGCATCACCCCGCCGCGCCAAAGACCCGTAAAACTCCCGCCGGAACCCTCCGAGCCCCTCAGACCCCGCGCCGCCCTCGACTCCCCGCCCCGGCCACGCCATACTGAGCACCACGGCCACCGCCTCATCTTCACGTTCTGTGGAAGGAACGAAGATGATCACGGTGGCCGTCTGAATATCACGCCGACACGCCGCACAAACCACCCAAACCGACAACCGAGGTTAAACGGCAAGTCGGGACCACAGCACGTCGTCGCCGAGGAGTTCTCCGCGCTGCCAGGCGCGGACAGGTCCTGATCTTCGGGTCCTGGGCCGCCCGCTATCACCAGCACCCCGGCCCGCCGCCGCATGACCTGGACGTCCTGGTCATCGGCGAGCCCCTCCGCGGCGACGTCTACGAGGCGGCCGACCGCGCCGAGCAACGCCTCGGCCAGCCGGTCAACCCCGTCATCCGCACTACCGGAGCCTGGCACGGCCAAACCGATCCGCTGGTAGGGCAGATCAGGTCAAGTCCATTCGTGGAAGTTCTCGCACCGGACGACGAGCAGGAGGCAGGAATGAGCACTGATCATGGCTAGATGGGCCCGCGGCGAGGCCGAGATCGAGCAACTGCTCGGCCGTCGCGAACTCGAACTCGTCACCGGCGCCGCAGCCAACGGCAAACCACTGCTCGATCAGGCCAGAAGCACGGCGGCCACCGCAGCCACGCTCACTGGCGCCGACGCCTACAGCGCCTACATCCTGGCCTACGACGCAGCCCGTTTCGCCTGCACGGCACTGCTCGCCCAGCAAGGACTGCGCCCCACCACCAGCGGCGGCCACACCGCCGTCGCCACCGCAGCCCGAGCCCAGTTCGGACCAGGATTCCGCTCCTTCAACACCATGCGCCGCCGGCGAAACGAACTTGAGTACCCCAACGTCCCGGGCGAAAAACGC
>CAWFVM010000016.1:0-60812 GCA_963819285.1 uncultured Actinomycetota bacterium | reverse complement strand
AACGTATCGCTAGCGTCTCGCAGTCCGCCATGGTAGAAATGTGCAGTTTTGTCCAGAAATGGGCAGATCGAGGCCGCCAGGCCGGGGGAGGGGCGGGAGCGAGCCAGCGGAACGCTGGAGAGCGGACGGAAGGAGGGAGGAAGGAAGCCGAAGGCTGGATGACGACCGACTGCTCCGCGACCGCTGCCTGCTGTTTCCCCTGTTTCGCGCGTATCGCCGCTGGTCAGGTGACGGCTGTGACAGGTCCCGTTGCGTCGCCGCAGCAAAACGCTACCCTGAGGTGGTGAATAAGCTCCGCATTGAGCAGAGTGCGGACCGGGCGGCGGACGGCCTCAACTTTGCAGGTGTCATAGGGGTCGTTATAACCGTCGCAGCGTTCGCAGCGGTCGTCAGCTACTCGCACATCTACCATCTCGCGCTCCGGTACGGGCAAACCGCGCTGGAGGCCCGCCTGATGCCCCTGTCCATCGACGGCGAGATCCTCGCGGTCTCGCTCATGATGCTCAACTGCTCGCGCAGAGGGCGCGATGTGCCTCTCGGGGTGCGCGCAATGCTCTGGGCGGGCGTCGCGGTCACGCTGGTCGCCAACGCGGCGGACGGCGCGGCGCACGGCGCCGGGGGCATGGCGGTCTCGATCGTTTCCGGTGTGTCTTTCGTCGCCGTCGTCGAGGGCCTGATGTGGTACATCAGGGACCGGCGCCGGGTGAGGGAAGCGGCGTCTTTGCTGGTCACGCCTACTGCCGAACGTATCGCGCAGGATGCGCAGGAGGCGGCAGAGCAGGCTCTCGAAGCCACGATGGCGGCCGGGAACGCCCTCTCGCAGCGCCAGATGATCGCCCGGTTTAGCATCACCCGGGACGAGGAAATCGCACTTCGCGTCAAGGTCCGGCAGAAGCTCGGCCTGGATAGCGAAGTGCGCAAGCCCGAGCTGGAGCACGCCAATGGCGACGCTCCCGATGGCACCTGAGATCTGGCGCCGTATCCCACGCTGGCCGGGCTACGAAGCGTCTGATCTGGGCCGGGTGCGAAGTGTGAAGCGGCGCCTGACGGATGGCCGGGTCTGCGGCGGCCAGATTCTTGCCCAGCGCAAGGACCGCTACGGCTACTGGCGCGTAATGCTGCACCGCGGCAAGCGCCGTCGCAATGTGCCCGTGCACGTCGCCGTCCTCGAAGCTCACGTGAGTCTCTGCCCGCCCGGGATGGAAGGCTGCCATGAGAACGACGACAAGGATGACAACCGGCTGATCAGACTGCGCTGGGACACGCACGCGGCGAACGAGGCCGAGAAGCACCGGGCGGCGTCATGAAGGCCACCTCCGCGCAGATCGCGGAGATGTACGCATTCCTCGGCGGCGCGGTGGTCTTCGCGGGCATGTGGCGCATCTTCCGCGGCCGGATGAAGAGCGAGGGGCTGATCATCCTGATCGGCCGCTTCGTCGCCGGCAAGCCCTGGCACGGGAAGCCGGTCACCGATGCCGGGTGGTCCCGGAAGGGCAAGCGCGCGCTGACCCCGACTGGGCACGCCTCGTGGTTCTGGCACCAGAGCGGCAAGCAGCGCCTGGTCATCCGCGCTACCAGCACGCTTTTGGTAGTCCTGACGGCGGCCTGGGCTGCTCTACGATCGCGCCGGAACCCTGCGCAACCTGGCCATCCTGGGCGGGATTGCGCTGGTCATCGGCGCTGTCTGGGCCTGGGATGCCTGGCGGCGGCGCAAGCACCACCGCGCATGGGTCGTCCCGCTGCACGAAGCACTCTCGGGCGAGGTCGGCTGGCCGGAGCCCAAGCCCGCGAAAGAGTGGATTCTCGTCTCCGGAGACCGCAACTATGTCCGGATCGCGCTGCCGGTCACGATCAAGGGCATCCAGCACGAGCTCAAGCGCATCGACCGCATCGTGAGTGTCAGGCTCGCCCTGGAGAGCCCGATCGCCCGCTGGCAGCTCGAAGGGGCGGCCCCGCACGTCGTCTACACCGCCAGCAAGCCGCCGCCTGACCGGGTACCCGTCCTGGACATCCTGCCGACATCAAGGCGGCGAAGCAGGAGGTCGTGGTCTATGGCCGCGGGAAGAGGCGCCAGATCGTTGCGACCAGCCTGGCCCTGGACTCGCCCAGCGTCGGCATCTCGATGCCTGCCGGGTCCGGCAAGAGCTCCATGCTCCGGCTCCTGTGGTCCCAGATGCTCTACAAGGGCTGTCTCCTGCTGATCCTGGACTGGAAGATGCTGAGCCACGTCTGGGCCTTCGGCTGCCCGAATGTCTGGTACGCAGGCGAGATCGACGAGATCCACGATGCCTGCTGCTGGGCGGAAGAGGAGATCACGCGCCGGAAGCGCGCCGCCAGGAAGCACGCCATGAGGTACGGCGGCCGGAGCGGGAATGTCTGGTCCGAGGATGTCGTCGGCCCGCGGCTGCTCATCGGCTGCGAGGAGGCCAACGTCACTGCCCGGCTCCTGCGTGATCACTGGCACTACAAGCGCCGACCGGACCAGCCGAAGTATTCCCCGGCGATCCGGGGCCTGGAGCAGGCCATCTTCACGGGCCGCGAGTTTGCGGTGAACACCTTCATCTCCGGGCAGATGCTCTCGCACCGGGCGGCCATGAGCTCAGAGGCCCGGGAGAACATGGGCACCCGCGTCATCGGCTGGTACACATCGAACAACTGGAAGATGCTCGCCCCGGAGCACCCGATGCCGCCGCGTACGCAGGCACCACGAGGGCCTCGTCCAGGTGGTCTCCGCGGGCACGGTCAGCGAGACGCAGATCGGCTGGATCGACGACGAGGAGGCGCACGAGCTCGCCCTGGCCGGCCGGGTCTCGCAGTGGTCTGCAATAGATGCAACAGAAACAGCCTCCGTCCGGGAAAATCCTGCCCGGACGTGCAGATGTAACAGTTGCAGGGCAAGTCATCAACCCGTCACGCCGCCTGATCAGCCTTGGCGATGCAGCCGAGAAGAAGATCATCCCGAGCCTGTCGTCGGCCAAGATGTTCAGATATCGCGACAAGGAGAACTTCCCGCCCTTCCACGACCAGAAGGGGACTGAGCTTCTCTACGACCCGCTGGAGCTCAAGGCTTACTACGAGAAGAAGCGAGGAGCAGGACATGAGCCTTCGTGACGCGGCGGTCTTCCCGGGTTACCGTGACCAGAGAGGAACCGAGCTGCTCTACGACCCGGTAGAGCTCAAGGTGTACTTCGAGCAGAGCAGGAGCAGAGTGTGAGTTACGTCGCTGGGGCCGGACTGGTCCTCTTCCTTCTGTGGCGATGGCCGATCGTCATCTACGTCCCGCTGCTGATCTTCAGCCTGAAGTGGGCCCCGGTCGGCCCGGTGATCATGGCTCTCCTGGGCGTTGTCTTCTCGCTGTGGCGCTGGCCGTTCACGCGGCATAGTTCTTGCAACGGGACCGGCCGGAACGTGGGCTCGACGGGGCGCCAGTACGGGCGTCACCGCTCCTGCAACGGCACGGGCGAGGTCCCGGCGGCTGGCGCCCGGCTGGTCGGCCGGATGACCGGCAGCAGGCAGCGCGGGCTCCTCTGATGTGCAAGCCCGCATCGAAGGCGGGCGCTGGCGCCGCCCCGTGGATCAGCCTCGCCGTCTTCCTCGCCGCCAGCCTCGTGTCTGTGTACCTCGCGGTGATCGTCAGCACGCTCATGCATCTGGTGGCCGCTGCCGCCGTGCTCACCGCGGCAGGCTTTGCCGTTGCGGTACTGATGATGCGGTGGCTGGCCAGCAGGATGCAGCTCGTGCGTCGCTCGGTTCCCCAGAACAGCCGGAACATCCGGCACATCCGGGCCAGCCTGCCCGCTCAGGCCGCGCAGCGCCCGCGCCTCCCGCTCCCGGCGCATAAGCGGCTGCCCGCGGCACCGGAGCGGCTGGCGATCGAGCCCGCGCCGCCGCGTATCCTGCCCGGCTGGACAGGCGCCGGAGAGGATCTGGGAGACCCGATCGTTGAGGAGGCGCCTGCTCTGCTCAACGGTGCGGCGCTTGCCGAGAAGATCTTGCGGGGCGTGCGTTAGGGGCGTCCTTCTGCTGGTTTGTGTACCATCCAAGTAGTCACTCCCGTCACCCGAGCAAGGATGGTCACATGACCTGGAGCCTGTCTGCCAGTGGCGTTGCCGGCGACGTCCTGGGCGAGACCGCTGCTGCGCTGGAGCCGGTCGCGCAGGAAGAGGCGGAAAGGCTCGCCCGCGAGGCCGAAGCCGAGCTCGTCGCCGAGCTGCGCAAGGTGCTCTCGAACCCGAAGTTTCACGCCGTCTCGACGTTCTTCAACGGCGTCCATACCGGCACGGTTTCCGACCTTCATGTGCCGGCCGCGCCCGGCCGAGGTTGTTCCGGAAGTTCCGGAAGTTCCTGTTCCTGCTGCTGAGCCCGCGGAGGTGTCTGTGGGGGTGGCGGCGCCCTTGTGGGTGTCTGCGGAGGCGTCTGTGACGCCTGCGGCCGACACGCCGGCGCCTGACGAGCCGGTGGAAGAGGCCGTCCCAGGTGACGGCGGCGGCTGAAGTTCCCGATGTCCCGCAGGTTCCGGGCATACTGCCCCGTTGCGGGGCCCGGGACCTGCACGCCGGTAGGCTTCAAGCCGCCGGCCCGGGATACTCTGCTCGTCCTGGGCCGGTCTTTCCGTAAGCAGGGAAAATGAGCTTTCAGTTCAGCGCCGCAGGATCACCTGAAGAGGTGATCGGGCAGCTAATGGAAGCCGATGCCGTAAAGGATTCCCTCGGCGAAGCGGTCCGGCAGCTTCTCATCGAGCACTTCCGGTTCCCCAAGGGCCTTCCGGTGAAGACCCAGTACGTTTTCACGGTTACCGCGGCGGGAAGCAGCGACGAGCACGCGGTCCCGGCCCTTCACATCGAGACAGATGTGATCTGGGTGCCGTATGTCCACGCCGATACAGCAGAAGAGGCCAGGCAGCTCGCGCAACGCGGGCCGCGAGTCCCGGAAGGGGATTAGATGGGTCAGCATGGTCCGGTCCCGAAGAGGTCAGAGGCCAGCCACGGGCACGTCACGAAGGAAACCGACCGGGCAGCCAACCGGCTCGACGGCCCGCTCGGGCCGGATGCCCCGGACTGGCTCGACGGCTTCGCCCTGGATTGGTACGAGAGCCTGCGCACGAGCGGCCAGGCGGTCTTCTACACCGACTCCGACTGGGTAACCGCCCAGATGGTCGGCCGCGGCGTCATGGACTACATCCGGCGCCCGGCCGCCATGAAGCTTAGCGCGGTCATGTCGGCCATGGCCGACCTGTGTGTCACCGAAGGCCAGCGGCGGCGCGTCCGGATCGAGCTGGACCGCCAGGGCCCGCACGTCGATCTGGACGTCCAGGCCGGGGTGACGTCGATGACCGAGTGGGTGACCAGGCTGGGCGTCAACAACAAGCCGGGCAGGAAGAGCGGTGAGCGCGCCACCTGACGTCCGGACGGCCGGGCTGGGCCCCGGTCTGGCTGCACCGCAGGACCGGCTCATCACGCTCCCGCAGGGCCTCCCAGAGCTCACTCTGGGCTACGGGGCGGTGGCCTGGCAGTATCGGGTACCTCCGGCACGCCAACGGGCCACGTGCAGGCTTGCCGTGGAAGTGCACAGACTCCCAGATCCGCTTCCTATCTCTGGTGGTATGCCCTGACACCGGAGGGCCGGTGGATCTATGACTACGGGGTCCGCAGGCTGGCCAAGGGCAGCGGGAAGAGTCCTGGCGCAGCGTCCTGGTCGCTCCTGGAACTCTGCGGGCCGGTCCGCCCGGCGCTGGACGACCTGGGCCAATTGCAGCACGACGACGACTTCCCGGACATCCCGGGGGCGGTGCTCGGCCGGTCAGTGATGATGCCGCTGGTGCAGATCGCGGCGACCAGCGAGAACCAGACGGCCAACACGATGCGCCAGGTCCGGGCGATGACCTCGAAGAAGTCGAAGGTCGTCCAGGAGTTCGGCCTCGATCCCGGCAAGACTGTCATCTACACGCCCTCGGGTGGCCAGCTCGAAGTGATCACGTCCTCTGCCTCCGCAGCCGAGGGCGCCGAGACCACCGCGGCGGTTCTCGACGAGACCGAGCACTGGATTCCCTCCAATGGCGGCCCCGATCTCGCCTCGGTGATCGACCGCAACCTGGCCAAGAGCAACTCCCGGGCGATCACCACCTGTAACGCCTGGGAGCCGGGCATCGACTCCGTGGCCGAGAGGGACTTCGACGCCTGGGTGGCCCAGGAAGAGGGCCGCACGGCCTCGGAGAACAAGATCCTCTACGACGCCCGGATCGCCCCGCCCGAGACCAGCCTGGCGCTGGAAGACAGCCTGGAGCGGGGCCTGGAGTTCGTCTAC
Organism: uncultured Actinomycetota bacterium; assembly: GCA_963819285.1. Classification (GTDB taxonomy): domain Bacteria; phylum Actinomycetota; class Actinomycetes; order Streptosporangiales; family Streptosporangiaceae; genus Chersky-822. The sequence continues at coordinate 54,509 of CAWFVM010000016.1, read as the reverse complement.
GGCGACTGCTTCTGGATTGACCAGCGCAACATCAAGGGCAAGGTGCTCAGCCTGCGCACCAAGCCCGAGGAGGCCCGGCGCTTCTACCTGAACCAGCCGGTCTCTGACCAGCGGGCCTGGTGCACACAGCAGGAATGGGCGGTTCTCGCCGACCGTGACCCGGAGATCGTGCACGACGGCGACGAGATCGTGGCCTTCTTCGATGGTTCCAGGACGCAGGACGCGACCGCGCTGCTCGGCTGCCATGTCGAGACCGGCCACGTATTCACCATCGAGGTATGGGAGCCGGTGCAGGCGACCCGCTATTCGCCCGCTCAGCCGGTGCCGGTCGAAGAAGTCGATGCGGTCGTGGAATACATGTTCCAGAAATGGGACGTCTGTGCGTTCTTCGGCGACGTCAGGGAATGGGAGTCGTTCACGCGCGTTGAGTGGCCCAGGCGTTATCAGGACCGGCTGAAGGTGTGGGCGGTGCCGACCGGGAACGAGCCGCAGCCGATCGCCTGGGACATGCGCGCCGGACATCACATCCACGACTTCACTAAGGCGTGTGAGCTGACCCTCGCCGAGATCGAGGACCGCAAGTTCACGCAGGACGGCGACTCGCGGACGAGCCGCCACGTCGTCAACGCGCGGCGTGCGCCGAACAAGTGGGGCGTCTCGGTCAGCAAGGAGTCCCGGACGAGCGGGAAGAAGATCGACGCCTGTGTGTGCATGATCGGCGCCCGGATGGCGCGGCGGCTCTACATCGCCTGGAAGGCCCAGAACGGGCAGCCGCGCAAGCAGCCGGGGCGTGTGTGGGGCTTCGATTGACGGGTGGGGCTGCTGTAGTCTGCTGATGCCATAGCCGTCACTCCCGTCACTGGAGCGCTTCGTTGACGCTGCCTCTTGACCAGGTGCCGCAGATCGCGGGCCGGATCATGCAGCTACGGCGCCGGGAACAGGACCGGCTGGAGCGCATCGGGCTGTACGTGCGCGGGCGGCATGAGAGCGTCTACGTTCCGCGCGGCGCCAAGACCGAGTACAAGTGGCTGCTTGACCGCTCGACGGTCAACTTCCTGCCGCTGGTGGTCAGCGTCATCTCCCAGCAGCTCCATATCGACGGCTACGTGCCAAGCGGGTCTGAGGACGGGAACCCGGACCCGGACAAAGGGCCATGGAGCCTGTTCGTCTCGAACAAGCTGGGCAGTAAGCAGCATGGCCTGCACCGCACTATCGCCAAGTATGGCGTCTCTTATACCGTCGTTCTCCCCGCCGAGATCGCTGGCCCGGACAGCAAGGACTCCAACCCCGAGGCGATCACTCCCAGCGCAGTCATCAGGCCGGTCTCCCCGCGGCGCCTCACCGCGCTCTACGAGGACGATGTGGATGACGAATGGCCGCTGTACGCCGTCGAGACCCGCGATATCGCTACCGACAAGGGCTGGCGGCGCCTGGTCAGGCTCTATGACGAAACAGCCCGCTACACGCTGGTCACGCACGACAGCGAGGCCATGGAGCCGGTCTGGCCGGAGTATGACGACCCGATCGTGCCGCAGGGCACGCCGGTTGTCGAGTCGCATGACCTCGGGGTCTGCCCGGTAGTCCGTTTCACCCGCGATCTCGATCTCGACGGCGAGCTGGACGTCAGCGGTGAGGTTGAGCCGCTGATTCCCATCCAGGACCAGCTCAACACGACCACCTTCAACCTGCTCATGGCCATGCAGTTCGCGGCCTTCCGGCAGCGGTGGGTTACCGGGATGGTCCCGACCGACGAGAAGGGGCGCCCCAAAGCGCCCTTCCGGTCCGGCGTAGACCGGCTGTTCGTGAGCGAGTCACCAGACACGAGGTTCGGTGAGTTCGGGCAGACGGCGCTCGCGGACTTCCTGAACACCCGGGAAGCCTCGATCCGGCACATGGCCACGATCAGCCAGGTGCCGCCTTATCACCTGCTCGGCCAGGTCGCCAACCTGTCGGCCGAGGCCCTCCAGGCAGCCAGGGACGGCCTGGACCGCAAGGTTGAGGAGGTCCAGGGCATCCTCGACGAGCCCTGGAAGCAGACCCTCCGGCTGGCGAGCAAGGCCGCGGGAGACAACGCGAACTGGCAGGACGATCATGGCCGGGTGCTCTGGCGCGATACGGCAGCCCGTGCCTGGGCAGCCACGGTAGACGGCCTCGCCAAGATCGCGCAGAGCCTCGGCGTCCCGGTGACCGAGCTGTGGAAGAAGATTCCCGGCGTCGCTGCCGAGGAAGTCGCCCAATGGCTCAAGGTAGCCGAGCAGCAGGATGCCCTGGCCGAGCTCAACCAGCTCGTCGAGGCGGCCATCACCAAGGGATTGCAGCCAGGCCAGGGCGGCGCCCCGGACGCGCAGCAGGGCGGCGCTGCGGCCCAGGCGCAGATGCCCGGCCAGGACGAGCCTTTCCAGGCGTACGCGGGCGCGAAGCCGGGCGGTGTGTGATGAGGCGCTTCATCTGCTACCGGCCAGCGCCGCCACCGGAGTATTACGAGCAAGGTGCAGCCAACCTCCCTGAGGAGCCGCAGTTCGAGGGCGTCGTCTTCAGCGACGGCACCGTGGCTGTGCGGTGGCTGACGAAGTTCCGGTCGCACTCGATCTGGTCAAGCTGGGAAGACCTGGAAGCCATCCACGGCCACCCGGAGTACGGCACTTGCATCGAATGGGTGGACGAGGCATGACCACGCCCCTGCCCTCCGGGCCGATGAGCGGCACGCAGCCCAACCCGCAGGCCGGGCTCGTGCTCGCCGATCAGTACCGGGCCGGCCAGGCGCTCGCGGCGGCCATCATCATCGCCGCCGTCATCGGCGCATGGCGGCAGATCAACGTGCGGGCCATCCGGCAGTCCTGGCCGCCGCTGCGTGACCTCATCTCGGCCCTGGTGCACGACCGCTACGCCTCGTTCTGGCGGGATGGCCTGAGTTACTACAGCGCTGCCCGCGGGCTGGCGGCGGCGCCGGGCCTTCCCCCGGCGCTGCCACCAGCGCCTCCGGAGCTCGTGCAGAGCCTCGTGCGCCAGACGCTTGACGCGACCGGGCCCGGCGCCATGCTGCACGGTATCAAGAGCGGCCAGACGCCCGCGCAGGCGCTTGAGAATGCGGCGGTGAGGCTCGCCGGGGCGGCGTCCCGGCTGGCGCTGTCCGGTGGCCGGCAGGCTGTCTTGCGGGCGGTCAATGCGGACGGGAAGGCGCTCGGCTGGGAGCGCATCACTTCCGGCAGCCCGTGCGCGTTCTGCGCCATGCTCGCCTCCCGCGGGCCGGTCTACAAGACCGAGGCGTCGGCCGCCTTCGAGGCCCATAACCACTGCATGTGCGTCGCTATGCCGGTCTTCTCGCAGGCTGACGTGAAAATCCCGCACAACGCCCAGCTAGCGCAGGAATGGAAGAACGTCACAGAGGGGCTTTCCGGGGCCGACGCGCGCCGCGCATGGCGTCATTACTGGGATGAACGGCCACCAGGAGGAATCAGTGTCGCAGCCTGACGTCGCCACCATGCGCAGACTCCAGTCACAGGGCAAGGCAATGCCCCCGAAGAAGCCGGGCGGTCGCCCGCGGTTCCAGATCGCGAACGCTACCGATCTGGGCAACGCGATCCGCGCGGTCGGCCGTGCGACCGACACGAGCGGCTCGCACAGCCCGGCAGAACGGAGCCGGGTCCGCAAGTACATCATGGGCCGCGCGCGGGCTCTCGGGCTGTCTTCCGCATCCCTGGTACGTGGAACAGCGACGGCAGCCTCAAGGCCAGCCCGGCCAGCAGTAAGTAACCGGAAGGAACGATCATCATGGCCAGAAAGCGGCTGTTCAGCGGGGCAGCTAACGGGAACGGGACAGCGCTGGACATGGGCGTGGGCGCAGCCTGGGACAAGCTTAACTACGTCATCAGCGTGCCCGGGACGGTCACCGCGCACACGATCCAGCTCAGGGGCTCGGCCGACAACATCACCTACGTGACGATTGTCGAGCTCGACAACCTGCTTCAGGCCGAGGGATGGGTGCGCGTCATCGGCTCTTACCGCTACCTGCGCGCCACACTGGCGAACTACGCAGGCAGCGGGAATGTCGTGCTCGACGTCAAGGCCGGAAAGGCCGTGCCTCAGAGCTAAGGTGTAGCATCACCTGCAACAGCACCATTTTGTAACACCACTCTTGTCCCGAAACGGGAGGCCAGAGATGGCAGACGGAGACAGCGGCGCTGGCGGCGCGGAAGGCGCGCAGACCGCAACCACGGGAACAGACGACTCAGGCGCGGCCGAGCTGCTCGCAGATATGGCGGGCGGCGGATCAGCACCGGAGGGCGAGACCCCGGAACAGGCCATCGCACGGCTCCAGGCTGACGCTGAAAAGTGGAAGACCATGAGCCGGAAGAACGAGACGCGCGCGAAGGAAAACCAGAAGGCGGCGGCCAAACTCGCCGAACTGGAGCAGGCCCAGATGTCTGAACTCCAGCGGGCGCAGGCGGCGACGCAGGCGGCAACCGAGCGTGCGCAGGTGGCAGAGCGGCTGCATCACCGCACCCTTGCGGCGGCGCAGTACGAGCTCCATCCCGACCTGATCCCGTACCTCGCGGGTGACGACGAGGCGGCGATCACTGAGTCAGCGGAGACGCTGGCCCGGGTGATCAACGAGCGCGTCATCGCAGCAGTACAGGCGGCGCAGGCTCCGGCCGGCAACGGCATCAGCCAGATGCGCCGCCCGGTGGAGACCCTCCGGCCTGGCGGATCTCCCGCAGGAAGCACGGCTCCCATGGACAGGAACGCCATGTTCCGGGAGGCCGTGCTCGGAAGGCGGCAGTAGCACAGCTTCGCCCATGAGGGGGCCTGGCTGTGCGCTAGTAGCACAAGGAAGGTTCCCTCGTGACGTACAACACCCTGATTCAGCGGACCGCGGGTGGTTCCGATGCCCTTGTGCCGGAGCCGCTTTCCGCTCAGATCATCCAGGAGATGCCCAAGCACTCCGCAGCGATGCCGCTCATGCGGCACATGCCGCTGAGCTCCAAGACCCAGCGCCTCCCCGTGCTGGACGTTCTGCCCGTCGCCTACTTCGTGGCAACCGGGATCGACACCGGCCTGAAGCAGACGGCGCAGCAGGCGTGGAAGAACGTCTCCCTGGTCGTCGAGGAGATCGCCACCATCGTGCCGATCCCCGAGAGCTACCTCGCCGACGCCGACGTGCCGGTGTGGGACGAGGTTGCCCCGCGCATGTCTGAGGCGGCGGGGGCGCTGGTGGACTCCGCGGTCTTCTGGGGCGTCAACCGGCCGAGCACCTGGGGCGTGGACCTGTGGACCGCGGCCACCGGGAGCGGCAACGTCGTCAAGGACGGCTACCTCGACAACGGCGGCGGCACCACGCAGCCCGCCGACGACTTCGGCCAGAGCGTCGCCGCGCTCGGCGACTACATGAGCCAGACCGGCTACACCGTCAACGGCTTCGCCTCCCGGCCGGGCCTGGCTGGAGGCTGCCCGGGCTGCGGTCGGCCCAGGGCGTCCCGATCTACCAGCAGAACCTCAACGAGGGCGGCACGAGCGGCCTCTACGGCTACCCGCTGCCCGAGGTCGACAACGGGAGCTGGGACGCGACGAAGGCCCAGACGCTCTGCGGTGACTGGACCAAGGCGATCCTCGGCATCCGGCCCGACATCTCGTTCAAGATCTTCACCGAGGGCGTCATCTCGGACAACCTCGGCGCCGTCATCCTCAACCTGATGCAGCAGGACTCCATCGCCATGCGGCATGACATGCGGCTCGCCTACGCCGTGCCAACCCGGTCACGATCATGCAGAAGACCAAGACCATCGAGCAGCGCTACCCGTTCGGCCTGATCGCCACCTGACAGCTCACGGCAGGCTCCGGTGTTTGCAGCGCATCTGGGCCTGCCGTGGCCAGCCGACCCCTGAGAACCGACCTGGCCCTACGGAGGACCGATGTCAACCATCCGCTACAACGCGCAGCCCACCGCGTCCGACGCGGCGCTCTACACCTCGTCCGGCCAGACCACGATCCGGCGCCTCGTGGCCTTCAACGCGACCGGCGCCGCGCACACGATCACGCTCAAGGTGGTCCGTGCCGGGAGTGGCAACACTGAGCAGCTTTGCTCGGCGCTGCCTGTCGCCGCGGGCGGGGCCGAAGACGTGCTGATCTTCGACCCGCGCCTGGCCACCTACAACGAGCTCGTGCTCTACAACGGCGACTCGCTGCACGGCAACGCCGACGCGCCAACCGCCGTCAACGTCCTGGCCTACTGAGCCAGGGCGGCGACTGAGGAGCTGAGGGGAGGAGAGCATGCCAGCGCTGACGCCACTGGCCACGCAGTCTGATATCGAGTCACGGCTCGGCCGCGGGCTGACGCAGATCGAGACGGCCCGCGTGGATGCTCTCCTCGCCGACGCCACCGCGGCGATCGTCCGGTACTGCCACCGTGATTTCCAGCTCCACACGGCCGAGGACGGCCTCTTCAAGGGCCGTGACTCGATCATCGAGCTGCCGGATGAGACGACAACGGTGGTGCATTCCGTCACGGCGATCGGCGGCGGCCTTGGCCTGCCTGACGTGCCGATCGTCTGGTTCACCTTCGACGGCATCAGGACCATCCGGATCGACCCCGGGCGAGGGATCATCAACCTGCCCGAGATCTGGTGGACCTCCGACCTCTACCCGCAGACCTTCCGGGTCAACCGGGATTACGGCGATGCCGCCGTGCCCGACGACGTGGTGATGGTCTGCGCCAACGCGGCCCTGCGCGTCCTCACAGCGCCCACCACGGCGGCCGGGGTCATCGGGGAGTCCATCGGGCCCTACTCCTACCGCCTGGAGCGCGCTGGCGGCGGCCTGATGGTCGCCCTGAACGAAGCCGACCTGCACTCCCTGTCCGACTACCGGGACACCGAAGACACGATCATGATGGACCTCCGGTGATCGCGGCCCTCCCCGTCACGCAGCTCGCTGCCTCGGTCACGGGCCAGGACAGCCGTGGCAATGACATCTACGCCTGGTCGGCGGTGCCGCAACTGGCCTACGCCTTCGCGCCCGGCCAGACGGCCGAGAACATCCAGGGCACGGAGCAGGTCACCGCCAATGCCGAGCTCTACCTGCCGCCTGACTCTGTGGTGACGCCCGAGGATCGTTTCGTTCTGGCAGACGGCACGACCTGGGAGGTCACCGGCCTGCCGTCGCCTTATGGCAGCCCGTTCACGGGGATCGGCGGCACGGTGGTAGCCCGCCTGCGGCGCGTCACGGGCGCCTCTGCTCACACGGTGGTGGGCTGATGACCGCCGCGATGACTCCTCAGGGCAGCAGACTCAGCCTCTCCTACTCCGGCATCGGCGAGATGCTCCGCAGCGAGTTCATGAAGGCCGAGATGCTGCGGCGGGCAAACCGGGTCCGCGACCTCGCCGAGGCGACCGCCCCGGTCGGCGGGGCCGGACGCACGCGACGAGCATCCCGGCGAGTTCAAGAGCCATTTCAGTGCACACGCCGTCAACCGGGGCGGCCGGAAGGACGACAGGGCCGCTGGCTACGTTACGAACGACGCCGGGGACGCCTTCTATGCCGAGTTCGGGACCTCGACACAGCGGGGTCATCACACCCTAAGGAATGCCCTCCGTGCCGCAGGCTGATGTTCTTCCCGACGTCGAGCAGCTTCTCGTCCGCTGGCTGGCGGGCGCTGACAGCGGTGTGGGCACCTACGCCTACTGCACGATCCTGCCGGCCACGATCGCGGGAACGGTGGTCCGGGTCAGCCGGACCAGCGGCGCCGACCGCAGCATCAGGGTGGACCGCCCGATCGTCGATATCGACGTCTACGCCCTGACCGAGGCGGACGGAGCTGAGGCGGCCAGGCTTATCCAGCAGGCCGTGCGCAGCATGCGCAGCGTCAGGACGCAGGACGGCACGGTGCAGTCGGCGAAGACCGTCATCGGGCCGCGGTGGATGCCCGACATCAACCCGGAGCTCTTCCGCTTCGGGGCCAGCTACGAAGTGTTCACGCACGCATGAGGAGCAAGGGATGACTGACACCAGGAACGCTGACCTCACGTACGCCGCTGGCGATGTCATCGGCTACTGCGCCCAGCTCGGAACTCCGGCCCCGGCCGGCCCTGCCAGCGTGGTGACTCTGGCCGCGCCCTGGATCTGCCTCGGCTGGATCGAGACCAGCGGCGCCATCTACAAGTACGCCAAGGCCGTCAAGGACATCACCGCGGCGGGCACCCTTGACCCGATCCGGACCCTGATCACCGGGGCGCCGAAGACGATCGAGGCGACCTTCCAGGAGGGCTTCAACCCGATGGTCCGGGCTCTCTACGACGACGTGGACGTCTCCTCGCTCCAGCCGAGCACCGGGACCATCGCCACGTACAACCTGCCGGAGATCCCCTCCGACCGGCGCTACTGCTTCGTTTTCGACACCCTCGACGGCGACAAGGAGTCTCCGGCTGTTCGCGCCGAACGCCAAGGTCACCGCGCAGGGCGACGACCAGATGCAGCAGGACGACATCGAGATGCTCGCGATGACCCTCTCGCTGTACCCGGCGCTGGTCGGCTCGGTCCGGACCGCTCTCCAGCGGATCGTCAACTACGGCGCCGCTGACCTGTCGCCGTTCTTCGTCTGATCGTCCCGGCCCCGGCTGGCCGCGGGACTGGCCGGGGCCGGGCTCTGCCCGTCCCGCTGAAGTGGAGATGAGATGCCTGACGCTGCACAGGCTGTGGAGCCGGAAGAGACTGAGGACGTCGATCTCGATCTCGATCTCGAAGACGCCAACCTCCGGGAGGCGATCGGCAAGCCGACCACCATCAGGATCGGCGGGAGGGTGCTCACTTTCCCTCACCACCTGGAATGGACACATGACCAGACCCGGATGATGACGCTGGGGATGTGGGATCAGTGGGCGCAGTCGCTTCTCTCCGAAGATGACTGGAAAGCCTGGCAGGACGCCAGCCTGAAGAACTATCAGTTCGAGGCGATCACGCAGAGGATGCTGGCGAACATGGGCGCCGCGAGCCCGGGGAAATCGCAGCGGCGCTCGCCATCGCGGCAGAACAAGCGCCGGCGCTAGAAGCTGACCTGCACAGGTACTACGGAATCGACCTGATCGACTTCTACCGGAAAGGATCGAAGCTCACCGTAAGGAAGCTCGCCGTGCTGATCGAGCACCTCCCTCCGGAGTCGGCCACGATGACGGCGATAAGGAACGACCAGGAGAAGTCAGGAGCGCTGGATGACCTGCCAGAGGGCAAGCCGGAAGAGGCTCCCTGGTCAAAGCTGGAGATGCTCCTCGCGACGGCCATCGACGAGCTGCGGGCCCTCCGGCACGCCTACACAGTCGTGCACTCGCCGAAGGGCTCCTCGGGCAAGTCTCCTGAGCCGGTCCCGCGCCCTGGATACAAGCGGCGCCGCAAGTCACGACTGACACAGGAGCAGCGGAAGATGCTCGATCCGAGGCTGAGAGAAGCGGCGGGAGGTGATGCCAATGCCAGCCGAGCCTAATGTCGGCAGCATTTTATAGCCGTAGCGGTAGTTCCAAGTGCCAAGGATTTTACGGAGCGCATGCGGGCAAGCCTCCTGCCGCAAGCTGACCGGCTAGGGCGCGAGGTAGGCGAGCGCATCAAGGCCGGAGTCGATGAGAAGCTCCGCGATGTACGTGTCGGCGTCAATGCCGACACGGCGAAGGCCAACGCCGAGCTCGACAAGACCAAGGTCAAGGCCGATGAGCTGGGGCGCAAGGACGAGAAGATCAACGTCAGCGTCAACAACTCCGGCAGTGTCATGGGCTGGATCGTCAGCGCCATCGCCGGGGCGGTTGCCATCGCGCCTGCCTTCGCCGTGGCCGGTGTCGGCGTCGCGGCGTTCGCCGCCCTGGCCATCCCGAGCCTGAGTGCGGTTGCGAAGTATGAGCATGAGGTATCCACCGGCTCATCGAAGGCGACCGCCCAGTGGCAGAAGCTGACGGGCACCCAGAAGGCTCTCGCAGCCGGGGTGACCAGCCTGGGCGCAGAGTTCCACCACATGTCGCAGGAGGTAGACCCGCAGGTCTTGCAGGTTTTCGAGTCTGCTGTCGCGGATATCGACCGCATCCTGCCCTCCGTCGTCCCGCTGGCCAAGTCCGCCGCAGGCGCTATCGTCGGGCTGCTTGACTCCGTTGGCGCCGCGCTCACCGACAGCCAGGCCCAGCAGTTCTTCCAGTTCGTCGCGAAGAACATCGGGCCCGACATGGCCGAAATCGACCAGGTGATCGTTGCGCTGGTCCATACCTTCTTCAACCTCGTCGAGGCCCTCCAGCCGACGAGCCTGGCCCTCCTGCATATCGTCGCTGGATTCGCCGACCTGCTGTCCTGGATCTCGAAGGTCGCACCCGGCCTGGATAGCGTCATCGTCCTCTCGATTGCTCTCTACCGGCCGCTCAAGCTGATCCAGGGCATCCAGCTCGGCGCGAAGTTCGCCTGGATTCCGCAGGCCGTCACCTGGATGAAGGACTTCACGGTAGCTACCGAGGGCGCCACCGTCGCTGAGAAGGCCCAGCTCGCTACGTCGATCGCCCTGGATGCGGTCGATCCGTGGAAGCTGGCCGCTGTGGGCGCCGTGGCCATCGCCGCACTGACGTATGAGCTGACCCGCAACCTGCCGACGATGGACGCCTATATCGCCAAGCTGCGCGAGCAGGACAAGGCCACCGGCTTCAACATTGCCGGGTACCAGAAGCTCGCGGCGCAGACCGACAACGCCGGCCGGAGCGCGCTGGCGCTCAACACGGCCGAGCGGGAGACCGCTCCCGCGATGACGGCCGTCCGGGTCGGCGCCGCTGCCTACTCACAGGCGGTCGGCCAGGTCAACACGGCGCATATCCAGGCGGCCTCCTCGGCCGTCAACCTGAACGAGCACCTCAGCGCAATCCAGCGGACCTTCGGGCTGACCCGCGGCCAGGCCGAGCAGCTCGCTTTGGCGGCGGGCGTCACCGCGAAGCAGCTCACCGGCAGCGGCGCAACTGCCCAGGAGGCGATGAACAAGATCATCGCCTACGGCAAGGGCCAGACCGCAGCGACGCAGACGAGCAGGGCCCTGACGCTGGCCGTCCAGGGCCTCACGTCGTCGATGGAGGCGCAGGTCGTCCCGCTGCTGACCCTCGAAGGCGACGAGGTTTCCTGGAAGCAGGCTCAGCAGGCGGCCACGACCGCGATCAACGCTAACCACAACGCGCTCGACGGGAACTCGAAGTCGGCCCTCGCGGCACGCGCGGCGATCATCTCGGCGACCGGCTCGGTCGTGAAGTTCGCCGAGGAGCAGCTCAAGACCAAGGGCAACCTTCAGGGAGCCAGCAACTCCATCCAGGATCAGATCCGCTGGCTGGAGAAGCATGCGGGCAAGAGCAAGATCGCCACGGAGGAGATCCACGCCCTCCGCATGGAAGAGGCGAAGATCAAGGCCCAGATCAAAGAGCAGATCATCATCGACGCCAGCGGGTCCTGGTCCCTGTCGGGAGCTCCCGGTCACCTGCTGCCGCACCACCGCAAGGTGACCGGCGCCCAGGGCGTCTACATCACGCAAGGGACCACCGCGACGGCGGATGATGTTCTGCTGCGGGCGAGCAAGGGCGAGCTGGTGGTCCCGACGAACATCGTCGATTCCGGCGCAGTCGATCATCTGCGTGGCCAGATTCCCGGCTTCGCCACGGGCGGCGTGGCCGGCTCCTACAGCGGCGGCGTGCCCGGTGCGACGAACTGGCTGGACAAGAACTACAACGCCACCGTCGATTACCTCAGCAGCAGCATCGCCGCAGCGGCTTTCGCCAAGATGCAGGCGCAGTTCGCCTCTATGCAGGCAGCGGTCAGCAGCAGCGCGCTCGGCGGTGACTCCGCGGCGAATAAGGCACTGGCGCGGCGCATGTTCCCGTGGCCCGCGTCGATGTGGCCCTCGTTCGACTACCTGGAAATGCGCGAAGCAGGCTATAACCGATTTGCCAGGAACCCTTCTTCGGGCGCTTATGGAATACCCCAGGCATTGCCCCCGACAAAGATGCCGATTGCGGCTCAGGCGGCTGGCGGGTCACACGCGGGACCGCAACTGAGCTGGATGTATGGGTACATAGGCTCAGTTTATGGCAATCCGGTAAATGCCGCCAATCATGAGCGGGCGTTTAGCTGGTATGATGACGGCGGCTGGATGCCGCCCGGTTATTCGCTCAATTTCAATGGTACCGGCAAGCCCGAGCCGGTCTTCTCCGACACCCAGTGGCGCACGCTCTCCGGGGCGGTCGCTGGCGGCGACGGCGCCTCGGCTGAATATCACGCTCACTTCGACGGCGCTTCGAGTGCCGCGCTCCAGTCCGAAGTCAGGCTCGCCTTCCGCGCGATGGAGATGCAGTCCAACCGGAAGCACCGCGTGGGGAGGCGGCGCTGATGCCTGCGACCCCGCTCTACGTCATCTATGTCGATCCGGACGGCAATGAGTGGCCGCTGTCCGACCTGGATCTGCCTGCTGGCTACGTCTGCACGGGGATCGTTGGCATCTCCGGGGCCCCGGTGACGCTTTTCACGACCCCGCTGCCACGGGGCGGCGCCGTGCCGCTCCAGTACGTCCCGCAGCCCCGGAAGATCCTCGTCGGCCTCTATGCCGAGGCCCAGGGCGAAGACAGCCAGGACGCCTACCTCGATCTCCTGGACCGGCTCTCCCTGGCGTTCTACACGACCCGCAACGATGTCCCCGCCCCGGGCGTGATCGCCATACAGCGGCCGGATGGGAGCGTGCGGCAGTGCTCTGTGCTGTGCACGGCCGGCCTCGATCAGCCAGACGCCAGCCCGGACACCGATGGCGTCCTCTGGACTACGTTCGCACTGACGTTCGAGGCCGATGACCCGTTCTTCGAGGACTCAGCCGACACGACGCTGATCTTCGCTGGCATGCCGAGCAGCGCGACCGGCATCCTCCCGCTCCTGCCGATCGCATTCGGCTCAGGCACGGTGGTCGGCAACGTCACCGTGACCAACGACGGGACCGCGGACGCTTACCCGGTCTGGACAGTGACCGGCCCCGGTACCCCGACTTTCACTAACAACACGACCGGCCGGACTTTCGGCCTGGTGAGCTCGCTGTCAACCGGCCAGGTCATCCAGATCACCACCAAGCCCGGCGCCCAGAGCGCGATCGACATCGGCGCGAGCACAAACGTCTGGTCAGACCTCATCCAGTCCACCCTGCGTGATCTGTGGCCGCTCGTCCGGGGAGACAACAGCCTCACGCTGAGCCTGGCTGGCGCCAGCTCGGCGTCGAGCCTGGCGATGTCCTACCGGCGCCGCTGGCAGCGCGCCTGAGCACGAGGAGAAGCAGATGAGCATCATGGCTGGCCTGAACATCACGGTCGGGCTCGAAGTCGTCCGGGACGGCGAGATCGTCGTCGAGCCGGAGCCGAAGCAGGCAGAAGAGCAGGCAGAAGAGCAGGAAGAAGAGGAGGACCAGCCGTGACGGCAGGTTTGTCAGCAGTCAACCTGGCTAACAAGTGGCTCGACATGCTAGGGGCGACAGCTTTCACGGCGCCCGCTGGCTTCTGGGTGAAGCTGCATACCGGAGACCCGGGCAGCGTGGGTGCTAACGCCGCCTCGGCGGTGGCCACGCGCCAGAGTGTCACCTGGGCGGCGGCGAGCGGCGGCTCGAAGTCGCAGAGCGGCACGCCGAGCTGGTCGATGACCACGACCGAGACGATCACTCACGTCTCGTTCTGGGACGCGAGCACGAGCGGGAACTTCCTCGGCAGCGCCGCGGTCACTACTCCGCGTGCGGTGGTCAACGGCGACACACTCAACCTCAACACGCTGACCGTCGCCTTCACGCCGATCGCCGCCTGAGGTTTGCTCCCAGCGGTGCCCGGAGGGAGGTGAATCGTGACTGTCTCGTTCGTCCGCGGCAACTTCACTGACGGCGGCGCGACCAGCTCGACGACGCTGACAAGCACATTCGCCTCCAACACCGCGGGCGATCTGCTGGTCGTCTGGGGCGGGTTCGTTGACACCCCAGGGACCATTACCGCGTCGATCAGCGATACCGCTGGCAACACGTGGCACACGGCCGCCGCGAAAGCCGGAATAGCACCCAGCAATACGCGATCTACATCTTCTATGCCTGGAACTGCAATGCGTCAGCCAGCACCAATACGGTCACGCTGACCGTTTCGTCGGCTACCACGTTCAAGCGGCTGCACCTGGCGGAATACACCTCCACGATTGGGGCGTGGAACGCCGACCCGCTGGACCAGACCGCCAATGCGACTGGCAACAGCACGGCGATGGCGACGGCGACGGTGACGCCGGTCCAGAACAACGAGCTGTTCGTGGCGATGGGAGCCTGTGGTCCGGGACCGCCAGCGCGGGCACGGGCTTTACCTCGCGCGAGCCGTCCGCGGCGAACGCCTCGACCCTGCTGGCCGACCTGGTACAGACCACCGCCACGGCGAAGGCGTTCCTGGAGACGGCGAGCAGCACCGGCCAGTGGGTCATCCAGGGCGCCACGTTCAAGGACGCTGCCAGCACTATCAAGCTCATCGACGTCAGCGACACGATCACTGCGGGGATCACCGCTGGCACGCCGCTCCTGACCGCTGTCGCCGCGGTCTCGGACACGATCACTGCGGGGCATCACGGCCACTCTGACCAGAAGCCGGCGCCGCTCGACGTCAGCAGGCTCGTATCACGGCCACGATCACGGCCAGTATCGCGACTGGAGTGGCGCCGATCTCCGTCAGCCTCGGCATCACCGCGGCGATCACGGCCGGCACGCCCACCCTGACCCACAAGATCGACGTCGCCAAGACGATCGCTGCGGGCATCACCGCCGACGTTGGTCCCAGCACGATCGCGCCGCCTGTCCAGCCGTTTACCCCGAGCCGGTATATCTCAGTGGAGGGCCACGACGGCAGCCTGGTCAGCCTCGGCCCGATCGACGAGGTGACGCTCGACGCCACGCTCTATTACAACGGCGTCGGCTCCTGGGCCATGGCCATCCCCTATTCCGACGATCTCTGGAACATGGTGACCAGCCCGGACTTCGGGGTCACGATCGACTGGGGCGGCTTCTTCAGGTTCGGCGGCAAGTGTGAGAACCCTGGCTATCAGTACGCGCTGCCGGGATCGACCTTCGCGGCGGCGGTCTACGAGGGCGCCTTCATCATCATCGCCGGGGCCACCTACGAGGCCCTGATCGCCAACCGGATCGCCTACCCGGACCCAACCGTGGCCTGGGCAAGCCAGACCGCGGCCAGCGCCGACACCGTGACCAGCACACCGCTCGAAACGGCGATCAAGCACTACGTCAGCCGGAATGTGGGCGCGAGCGCCCTGACCGCCCGGAAGGTGCCGCTCCTGACGGTCGCCACCGACGCGGCGCGCGGAGGGCACGTCTCCTACAGCGCCAAGTTCACCGATGGCGTCGATCTCAACCTGATGGACATCATCCGCACGCTGGTCGCCACGGGCGGCCCGATGGGCGTCAACGTCACCGACAATGGCAGCGGCGGGCTCGTCTTTGACACTTACGTGCCAAATGACCTGACCGGCTACGCCTACTTCAGCGAGAGGATCGGCAACCTGGTCTCGATCTCCTTCTCGCTCGCCGACGCGCTGGTCACCAGCGCTCTCGTGCGGGGCTCCAGCTCCTTTACCGAGGTGACCGATGGCACCTCGGATTACTGGACGCGAGTCGAGCAGTACGTTGACCAGAGCAGCAGTACCGATGCCTCTCAGGTCACGCAGGCCGGCCAGGATGCCATCGCGCAGGGCGCCGCGACGCCGCAGCTCTCGATCACGACCATCGACATCCCGGCGCTGGTCTTCGGCCGTGACTACTTCCTCGGCGACAAGGTGACCGTCGAGACCCGCGGCGGCGACATCTTCAGCGACATAATCTCGCAGGTAGACCTGACCGTTAATCCTTCTTCCACGCCGCCCATCTGGGCTGTGCCGACCATCGGTTACCCGCAGGACCCGGGCGCGGCCGACCCATCATTCTCAGCTCAGTTGCTCGCCAACGTGCGGCGGCTGGAGCGCCGCCTGGATGCTCAGAGAGGCTGACCCATGACCATCACCAACGCCCGGCCGTGCTCCTTCACGCAGCTCACACTCGATTCGGAGTGGGAAGACATCATCAGGACGCTCGGGCTGCGCTCGGGCCTCTACGGTGACCCGACTGACTCTGCGGGCACTACGAGCTTCGACGTGCCCGGCCGCAACATCGTGCTCGCGCCGTGCAAGGTCGTCATCGAGGGGCGGCTGTGGGCAACCGACGCGAATGTCTCGACGGCGATCCCCGCAGCGAGCGCGTCCAACCGGATCGACCGCCTGGTCCTGCGGCTCAACCGTGCGGCCGGCAGCGCGGCGACCGTCGTCCAGCCGGTCGTGCTCACGGGCACGCCCGGGTCAGGGCTTCCCCCTGCCGTCTCCTATTCCCTGGGCGGGACCTATGACGTCAAGGTGGCCTCGTGGACCTCGCAGTCGAACGGCACGCTGAGCGGCCTCACCGACGAGCGGTCCTTCTGCTCGGCCGGCCTGCCGGTGTGCACCTCGGCGACCCGGCCGGACTACTTCGAGAACATAGGCCTGGCCTTCGAGTCCGACACCTCCCGCATCATCTACTGGAACGGCACGGCCTGGACCGCCTACAATGCCGGGCGGCAAACCCTGCCTGCCAGCGGTCCGCTTACCGTATCGGCCAGTATGCAGACGGTGCCGGGCCTGTCGGCTTCCCTGGCCGTTGGGACATACCACGTCCACGGCCAGTTGCTGCTGTCGGTGCCCACAACGGGAAGCCAGGGCCTGATCACCTACCGGCTGAACGGCGCGGGGGGCCTGATCGCATCCAACGGGGGCGCCTCCTGGGTTGAGACACACGAAAGCAACGGGGTCGGCACGTCGGTGTTCTGGCCCCTTGGCACCACGATCAACGGCGTAGCCCCCGGCACGGCTGGCGCGGACCAGGTCGTCAAGTTCGACGGCATTTTCGTCGTTACTGTCGCTGGCACCATAAATGTTCAGATAGCGCAGGCGGCGACGTCAGCTATCAGCGTGGCGCAGTTTGGCACTTACCTGGAAGTCGATCCAGTCTGACAACAGCCCGAGGGGATCGGTTATGTGGAGTCGTCAGGGGACAACCCCGGCTGCGGGGGACTGAAGGCGAGGGATCAGTGAATTGGACACCGTATGGACACATCGTCTCTCGTCCCCGCGCTGTCACTAGTCCTTTCGATCGGGAGCGTGGCGTTCGGGGGGCTGGCGACGTGGCTGGTCACACGCCGGAAAACCAGTGGCCGGATCGGCACCTCAGACGCGGCGGAGCTGTGGAACGAATCGAAGGCGATAAGGGACACTCTTGGCGCCCGGCTGGAGAAGACCGAGGCGCAGCGCGACCGCCTGATCGAGGCCCAGGCCGGGCAAGTGCTGCCGGTCATGGCCGCGGTCAATCAGTCGATGCAAGACCTGGCGGCCTCGATCGAGATCATCACCGCGAACAGCGAACGCGACCGGGCACGGAACAGCCGGATCGAGACGCTCCTCGGGCGGCTGCTGGAGAGCTATGACGCCAGGAGACATGTCGCTGAAGATCCGGGCGAAGGACGTGGAGATTGACGTCCTGCTCGCCGAGGCGAAGCGGCTTGCGATACAGCTACAGGACACGGTGGAGAGGATCTCGGAGACGGTGCGGACCTACCAGAAGGTGAAGCCAGATGACGAGTGATGCCGCTGGCCGGGAACTGTCTTCCCTGCTGGAGACGATCGCGGTGGACCTCCAGGCCAATACGGCGGCTATCGGCGAGGTGCGGCACTGGAAGCAGCGGGTGTTCAGGGTGGCGATCACCGCCACGATCATCGCTGTGCTGGCGTTCGCCGCGACTGGCTGGGCATTCTGGCAGATCAACCAGGGCAAGATCGCATCCTGCCAGCGCACCAACCAGCTCCGGGCCGAAGGGGCTGAGCTGTGGGATTTCCTGGTGACGATATCGAAGCCGCCCCCACATCAGACTCCGGCCCAGGCCAGGCAGCGGAAAGTGCTGATACAGAAGTTTCTGGGCAAGGTTCATGAGGTCTACGCCCCCACCAGATGCACGGGAATCTTCGGGTAATGGGCCATGCGCAGGCCGAGGACGCTCACAGCAGCCATCGTGGCCGCCGCCGTGCTGCTGCTCGCTGGGACCGTGCTGGCGTGGCTCGCCATGGCCGGCGCCCTGCACCGCACGCAGGGACAGGTGAACGCGCTGGCCAAGGGCCTGACGACACAGCGGCAGTATGCGAAGGCGAAAGGCGCGAAGCTGGTCCCGCCAGCCTCGAAGATTATCCAGGAGCCGGGGATCGTCGGTCCTGCCGGGCCCGCGGGGCAGGCCGGTCCCGCGGGAGTGGCGGGAGCGTCCGGGGCGGAGGGGCCGCCTGGGCCGAGCGGGCCCGCAGGGGTTCCCGGGGTAGCGGGCGCGACCGGGGCGCAAGGGCTGCCGGGAGTTACGGGGCCAGCGGGTGACCCTGGCTCTGCGGGGCCAGCGGGCCCAGCCGGTCCTGCCGGGCCAGCCGGGCCGCAGGGCCCCTATCCGCGGAGCTTCACGTTCACCGTGGCCGGCAATCAGGCAGTCACCTGCACTCTTACCAACCCGGATACCGGCACCTACGACTGCACGACGAGCAGTCCCGGGCAGGGGTGAGCGGAACAGCCGGAACATCCGGAACGAGTGCCGTCCTGATCAGCCGTAGCGTCCGCCCGGCTGCCGCCAGCTCGCGCTCCAGCCTGGCGATGATCTCTTCCTGCGTCATCTTCACGCGCCGATGAGCTGGAAGAACCTGACCACCCGCCACGGGCAGCCCTGCGGCGCGCACCCGAGGCCGCCTTTCGCCGCCGTCCAGATGCTCGCGTTCATCCAGAAGCCATCGACGAGGGGCCGGAGCTCGTTATAGGACTGGACGGCCTGCGCGACCGTCACCCCCTGCCGCGGCGCGGACAGCCGCAGCCCGGCGATCACTACCGTCCGCGGGTTCGCGGCGCGGATCTGCGGCACCCACTGACTGATGACCTTCTGGTATGCGTCCGGCTCGCGAGTCATCCACTGCAACTGGATGTCTACGACCGCCGCGCCGTACCGGGCCGCGATCTCGTCCGCGCGGAGCATGCTGGAGGGCACCGTCCGGGGATTGGTGACCGGCGCGAGGATCGCCGTGATCCCGTGCGCGGTAGCGAGCTCGTCAGCCTTGCGGATGTAGTAGCCCATGTGGATCTGCTGCCAGTGCGGCGTCAGCGTCCAGCCTTCGTAGTCGATCAGCACCGTCCCCCGGCCGCCCTGCCTCACGTACCGGGCGAATGCGTAGTAGTCGGTGAACGTCGCCGCCCTGTTGGTGGCGCTGGGCACGCACGGCAGCGCGAACGGCTGCCCGGACCCGCATGACACCCACTGGAACGCGGGCATCGGGCCCACCGCCTGCGCGCGGCGCAAGTCGTCCTTCTTCATCAGCCAGTGCGCCGGCGGCAGACCGGCGGGGGCACCGGACGCGGGGAGGCCCTGGTAGACGGCGAAGAACGCGGCGAACGCGGCGATCATGACCGCCGCGGCGATGATCAGCAGGACGGCGTTGCGGGTACGGCGAGCGCTCATCTTCCCTCCCAGCAGACGGATGGGGCCCGTGCCCCCGGGGAAGAGGCACGGACCCCGGCAGAGAACACAGGAGTGACAGCATGACGACTCCAGCGCTGCCACTGTAACACAGATCAGGTGCAATCTGCTGGGAACAGGTGTAGTGTGCAGTTTTATGGAGGCAGCGACGCGCGTGGCTGGTCCCCCCGTAGCCCCCGTCGCTGCCTCCTCTGGCAGAGAGCAGAGGAGAGCGGGATGACGATGACGGAGCACCGGATCAGGTGCGGGACCTGCGCCGCTGGGGAGCACGAGACTGTTGCCGAGGTACGGGCGTGTGCTACGGGATCAGCCGAGACCGCCCAGGAGCGTGCGGACAAGCTGCCGATCGGCAACTACGAGAAGAACGGCCAGCGCTTCCGCGTCCGTGAGGGCAGCAGCGGCCACAAGTACGCCATGATGCTCAACCCGGCGAACGGCCACTACGACTACGTTCCGGGCTCGGTCAAGACGCTGACCGAAGAGAACCTCGTCGCGCGGACCGACAACCACAAGGGCCGCGAGCTGCCGCCTGAGCCCGCCGAGGGCATTCACCGGCATCCGGAGACCGGCGAGATCCTCAAGGTCTACCGGACCGTGCACGGCTCCAACCGGCTCTGCGCGAAGCGGCTGGTCGTCGAGCGGGAAGGCAGCCGGGACGAGGGCCTGGGATTCGAGGGTCACTTTGAGTACCTCGGCCTGGCCATCAACTACATCGACGGCCATGAGCCGCTCTCACTCGAAGAAGCGCTGGAGTTTGGCCGTCTTTACGGCGTTTGTGTGCGCTGCGGGCGCACTCTGACCGACGAGGAGAGCATCGCCCGCGGTATCGGCCCTGACTGCGCAGCGAAGGGGTGGGCGGCATGAACCACCTCTGTCCAGGACCGGACTGCAAGCGTCAGGTCGGCTCAGACATGCTGATGTGCCGGACTCACTGGTACCAGGTGCCCAGGGCGCTCCGTAACCGGGTCTGGGCAGCCTGGCGGAACGGCGAGGGTGCTGGCTCGCCTGAGCACTTCAAGGCGATCGACGCCGCGATCAAGTCTGTGGGCGGTGAGTCATGATCATCGTCCTGGTCTGGGAGGTGCTGATCCTCGCGGCGCTCCTGTTCTTCGCCGCCGCCTACGTGCTGATGGACCCCGAGACTGCCGTACGCGAAGTCACCAGGGCCCGTCGCGAGCTGCGGCTCCGCTGGCCGGCCTGGCGGCGCCGGGCTGGGCTGGGCACTGCCTTGCTGCTTGGCAGTGGGGCAGGTGCACGGTGAGTGAGTATGTGCCGGCAGTCGGCTGCGATTTCGACGGCGTGATTCACGCCTACTCGAAGGGCTGGCAGGACGGCACGATCTACGACGAGCCGGTACCCGGCGCGCTTGACGGCCTGCGCTGGCTGATGGAACGCTATGCGGTCTTTATCCACACCTCACGGCACCCGCTCGCGGTCGCCGAATGGCTGGCTCAGCGAGGGTTCAGCACTCTCGTCGAGGCTGACGGTTTCGAGTGCACTTGCGATACCTCCCGCGACTTTCCGCATTTTCATGAGGATCAGTGCCGGACATTCTGGAACGAGCAGGGGCGCCTCCTGGTGACCCGGCGCAAGCTGGCGGCCATCGCCTACATCGACGACCGGGGCATCCGCTTTGAGTCCTGGCATCAGGCGCTCTGCGACATGGTAATCCTGCATAACCACGCGGCGACGCGGTGAATCGCGCCGCGCTGGTCTCCGCGTGGCTGTTCGCCTGGCTGCTCCTGGCCAGCGTCGCCTTCTTCATCACGGTCGGGCTGCTGTCGCCGTGACCGTGATCATCGAGCGGCACGGCGAGCGCCGCATCATCGCCAAGATCCCCTACGCCGGGGGTCTCGGGCCGCTTCAGGCCAAGCAGGTTCCCGGCGCCCGGCCGCTGTTCGAGAAGAAGGCTGGCCACAAGGATCGCTTCCTCGGCTGGACGTACGCTCTCGATCTCTCGGTCTGCCGGGCCTTCCGGCATGTCTTCGGCGACGAGCTCGTGATCGGGCCGGATCTCGCCGAGTGGGCGTGGCAGGAGCGCGAACGGGAGAAGGAGCTCGAAGCCCTCCGGGCGGGCCGCGGTGCCACGCTGGAGCGTGTCCCCGCGGTCGCCCCGAAGCTGTGGGCTGCTATCGAGGGCCGTCCTTACCAGGTGACCGGGGGCGCCTTCGGGGCCGCCGCACGAGCCATCCTGAACGCCGACGAGGCAGGCTCCGGGAAAACCATCCAGACCCTCGCGGCGCTCGTGGAGGCCGGTTGCCGCCGCGTCCTGGTCTTCGCCAAGCGCACAGCGCTGCGTACGGTGTGGCAGAACGAGGCAGAGCGCTGGCTGGGCGCTTCGCCTCATGGGCTGGCCCGGTGCTTTGTGATTCGCGGCACCCGGGCTGAGCGCGAGGAACTGCTGCGCAAGTCGCTGCCGGGGCGTCATATCGGGGAGGACCAGATCACCTTCGTCATCTGCAACGTCGAGATGATGCGTGTAAAGAAGCTTCCCGGGATGGCCGAGAATGGCGATCTAGTCACCAGCTACTACCCTGACTGGCCGCAGCTCTTCGAGCAGCCGTGGGATGCCATCGTGCTCGACGAGAGCCACCGCGCGCTTGTCGGCAAGAGCCACTTCAGCAAGAACATCACGCAGACCCGGCTCGGCGCCGTCCGGCTGCCGGTGGCCGACGACGGCCTGAAGATTGCGCTGTCGGCGACGCCCTACCGCGGCAAGCTGCTCAACGCCTGGGGCACGCTGAACTGGCTCCGGCCGGACATCTTCACCTCGTACTGGCGTTATGTCGAGACCTACTGGAAGGTAGACACCTCCGGCTATGGCGGCGCCCGGGTGATCGGCGAGCTGCGGCCGGAGATGGAAGCCGAGCTCGACAAGATGCTCGCGCCCTACGTGCTGCGCCGGACCAAGGCTGAGATCGCGTCCTGGCTGCCAGCCAAGCAGTACGCGGGCACGCCGCTCGATCCCAGTGACGAGAGCTCGCCGGTCGGCGTCTGGCTCGACATGTCGTTTGAGCAGGAGAAGGCATATCACGAGATGGCGGCCATGGCCGAGGCCGAGCTCGACGGCGGCCTGCTGCTGGCAACCGGCGCGCTGGCCGAGATGACCCGGCTCAAGCAGTTCGCCAG
Source organism: uncultured Actinomycetota bacterium (assembly GCA_963819285.1). Classification (GTDB taxonomy): domain Bacteria; phylum Actinomycetota; class Actinomycetes; order Streptosporangiales; family Streptosporangiaceae; genus Chersky-822. The sequence continues at coordinate 31,773 of CAWFVM010000016.1, read as the reverse complement.
CTCGGCCGGCCGTCTGGACCACGAGGACCGCTTCCGGCCGGAGACGCCCTCGAACAAGCTGGACTGGCTGCTGGAGCACCTCGAAGAGTGCGAAGGCAAGCACGTTGTCGCCTCGCAGTACACCGCGCTGATTGAGCTGTTTGCCGAGCGGCTGGAACTGGCCGGCCATCGCAGCTTCCAGATCACCGGCAACGTTAAGGACGCCGACCGGGACCGCTTCGTTGAGATGTTCCAGGACCCGGAGCAGACCGAGGCCCGGGTCATGCTCATCAACACAACGGCCGGTGGCGAAAGCATTACCCTCGACGCGGCTGATCATCTGATTTTCCTCGACGAGACCTACATCCCCGACGAGCAGGAGCAGGTTGAGGACCGCATCCACCGCGTCTCGCGTCAGCACCAGGTCACGATTTACTACCTGCGCAGCCTCGGCACGATCGAGGAAGATATCTGCCGGACCACCATGGCGCGGGAGACCGAAGTCAAGGAGCGCCTGGATGGCTCGCGCGGGGTAGCATACAACCGCAGAGTTCAGCAGAAAACTGCATAACTGGTATGATCTCACGGCAGAGACCTGATATTGAACGGAGATCCTCATGGCACGCACCGCCAGGAAGAACTACCCGCTGGCCAGCTACGCGGACAAGCCGCCGACTGCTGTCCAGAAGCACTTCGCCGACTGGATCGAGCAGATGACCGGCTATCAGGTTGATCTCCAGTCAGTTGCCCTGGCCAAGGCCCTGCACAGTGAATGGCAGGCGTCCCCCGAGCGCCAGGACATGCTCGATCAGCGGCGGCAGGAGCGCGAGCTGGCCCTCCAGCGGCGTCAGCGCGGGCGTCCCGGCCGTCCGGCCAAGGCAGAGCCGGAAGAGCCGGAGGAGCCGGAAGCCGCTGCCGCCGAGCCGGAGGAAGAGGCCCCACCTCCACGCCGCCGCCGTGCGGCCGGGACGCGGCGCCGTGCCCCGAGAGCGGCGGCGCCGGAGCCGGAACTGGACGACGAGGATGAGCCTGGCGAGGACGAGGAGGAAGAAGCTCCCCGCGCGAGCGCCCTGGCCGGCCCTGCGCCGCGGAGGCGCCCGGTCCCGTACTAGGCCGCGCTGGCGAGATCTGATTGCCGGAGCCCGGACGTGATGTCCGGGCTTCTGGCGTTCTGGCCGAGACCCTTCAGCAAGCCGCAATGCGGATTCCCTGACGGGCATACCTGGGGCAGCGCGGGGGCCGGAAGCGCCGGGACCGGGCTGGGTACCGGCAGCAGAGTGGGGCTGCTGGCAGGCGACGGCGCTGGAGCTGCGGGACTGCTGGACGGCGTAACTTCGCTGCCATGGCTCGCGGCCTGGCGCCTGCGCCGCCGCGGAGGCAGCCCAGGGGTATCTGCTGCTGCCTGATGATGGTGATGGCGGATGGCTGGGCTCGCGCCTGCGTGCGGGGTTATGACCGATGGGGTGATGGCGGTCGCTGCGGCCAGGGTCACTGCCGCCGTGCTGAAGATGATCTTGCGGGCGCGTGAGGAGATCAGCATCGCCCCGGCGCCGATGAAGATGCCCCTGACGACACGCAGGTGGCTCCGGTCACGCTTGCGCGCTGGCGGCACGGACTGTGCCGGACGGCCCAGAGCGTCAGAGCGGCCAGCCTCGTACATCAGGGAGGCCATGCGCCGCTCGCCCTCCAGCTCATCGCGCAGCCTCTCGATTTCGCTGCGCATCCAGGTGGAATCGTGCACGTCCGCATCCATGCTGACGAACTCCCTCCCTGCCGCCTGCTGTTCAGGCGGGTGGCCGTCTGGTCCTGCGCGCCTGTTCTTCCCGGGCCCGGCGCAGATCAGTGATCAGCTCATGGCGGCGGCCAACGGGGACTGACTCGTCGCCCCAGATTGCTGCCTCTACCGGGTCGGTGTACTCCTCCTCGCCGAGGCTGATCCCGAGCACGAGCTCAAGCTTCCCCTGGTGCCGGCTGGGGAAGTGCTTTCCGCTCTCCCAGCCGGTTACCGACGAGACGTCAACGCCGACGCGCCGGGCGAGCTCTTCCTGAGTCCAGTCAAGTTCCTGGCGGCGCCGCTTGATCATGGTCCCGACGCGGGAACCGGAGGCCATCGCCGCATCATGCCCCGCTGCCAGTTATGCCGTCAAACACCTGGTAACCTGCGGAAACTCCTGATGTCAGTGGGACGGGCTAGGTTTCTGCCCAGGTCGCGCGAGGCGACTTGCGGAGTTAACTGGAGTTAGCTAGGATTCGCAGTCATGGCGATTCGCAAGGTAAACGGCGCCGCAATCCGGGAACGCCGCAAGTCGCTGGCTATCCGGCAGGCAGATCTGGCTGAGCACGCCGGGATCACCGCGGCCTACCTCTCCCAGATCGAAAGTGGCCTCCGTACGCAGCCGAGCCCTGACGTCGTGCTGCGCCTGGCCAGTGGCCTCGGCGTCCGGCTCGACGAAATCATTCTCGCCGAGGCGGCCTCGTGACCCGGGACACTCCGGCGCTGACCCGCCGCATCAACCGCGGCCGAGGGCATTCCTACATCCTCGACGGCGAGCCGGTCATCAGCGTCTCCGGCATCAAAGACATGCTCCCGAAGCCTGCGCTGGTCAAGTGGGCGGCCGATGGCGCCGCGGGCTACGTGATCGACTTCTGGGACGAGCTGCTCGAAATGAAGCCGTCCGAGCGGTTCAAGATGATCTCGAAGTCGCCCTACGCCAGCCGGGACAAGGCCGCCGTGCGCGGGACCACCGTGCACGGCTACGCCGAGAAGCTGAGCAAGGGCGCCGAGCTCGACGACGTGCCCGATGCGCTGCGCGGCTACGCCCAGGCGGCGGCGAACTTCCTCGACGACTTCGAGGTGGAGGTCTCGCTGACCGAGATCTCGCTCTTCAGCCGCCGCTTCAAGTACGCGGGCACCGCCGACCTGATCGGCACCGGCCTGGTCAAGCGCGGCCGGCCGGAGCGTGTGCTCGCTGTCATGGACTACAAGACCAGCCAGAGCGGTATCTGGCCGGAGACCGCTCTCCAGCTCGGCCTGTACGCGGGAGCGGACTTCTACCTCGACGGCGACGGCGAGGAGATGCCCATGCCGGACATCGCGGCGATGTGGGGCGTGCACCTGCGCGAGGACGGCAGCTATGCCCGGCACGTCGTGAAGAAGGACGCGGCCTACCTGGTCAAGATCGGCCGTTACCTCCAGCAGATCGCCCGCTGGCAAGACCTCGACCGCACGGAGATCTTCTGGGAGGCCGACGAGGGATGAACGTGAGTGTCCTTCAATTGCAGAGAAGCAGAGACAGCAGGAAGAAGGGGACATGGCATCTACTGAGGTTGAGCTGTACGAAGAGCAGCCACCGGCCCGGGTCCTGGAGGAACTCAGGACTTCCAACTCGCACGCCCGCGACATCGTGGACGGCTGGGCGCCGATTCTCATCAAGATCGACGAGCTGGCCAACACGATCGCCGACGTCCAGGTCATGCCGAAGGGCCTCCAGGGCAACCCCGCGGCGATCCTGGTCAACGTCCTGGCCGGCCGCGAGCTCGGCATGGGCCCGATCGCCTCGATTAAGCACGTGCAGAACGTGGACGGCACGCTGTCAGTCTCCTCGGAGTGGAAGCGGGCCAAGGTGCTCTCTGAAGGGCATGAGTACCGCATCCCCGAGCTGACCACCCTCAAGTGCGTCATCGAAGGGCGGCGCCGCGGGCAGCCCAACTGGACGAAGCTTCGAGTACACGATCAATGACGCCAAGAAGTCCCGCCTGGTCAAGCCGCGCGGCGCCTGGGAGACCCGGCCGAAGCGCATGCTGCTCGCGCGGGCCAGCTCGGACATGTGCGATGCGATCTTCCCGGACTGCACCAACGGCATGCCGACCGCGGAGCTTGTCGCGGAGGAGTACGAGGACGGCGCTTTCAATGAAAGCGGCGGCTCTGACATGGCCGCCCTGGGCTCCCCCGAGAAGAAGCCGGTCAGGCGCCGCCGCAAGACCACCCGGGCTGCCGCTCCTGAGCCTGATCTGGATGAGCCAAAGCAGGCGGAACAGCCGGAACAGCCGGAACCTGACGACCCCGAGCTGCGTGACGAGAACTGGGACGACCCGGCCGAAGAGGACTGGATCGACGACGACCCTGAGGGGGACGTCCCCGGCTCCGAGGGCGCCGTCGAGGCCGAGCCCATGATCGAGCCGGGCCAGATCACCCGGCTCCAGGCGCAGGCCAAGGCCCTGCGGCTGGACGACGAGCAGCGGCACCGGGCGGCTAGCGAGATCACTGGCCGCGAGATCGGCACCTTCAAGGAGCTGACCTGGGACGAGGCGCAGGAGGTTATCAACATCTTCTCGGTCGCCCAGCGCAAGGAGAACCCGCAGGCCGCCCTCAAGCGGCTCGTGGCGAGTGCTGTGCGCGAGCGTGAGGACGCGGACGAGGACGACTTCGAGGACTAACTAGTTAAGGGGCTAGTTAAGGGCAGAGAACCAGCCGGAGAAGGAGAAACGATCATGGTTAAAATGCGTCTTGGCGCCGAGTTCGACACTGACGAGCTCGACGTCGATTACGACGAGCGCGACGACATCATTGACTACGACGGGCCCACGCCGAAGGCGCGGATGGAACTGCCGGGCCGGATCAAGAACCTGTGGTATCTGACCAGCAGCAACGGCAACCCGATGTTCAAGGTCATCTTCGAGGCCGAGACCGCGGGGCACAGCAAGCTGGCCGCCTACGACGGCTGCCCGGTGTGGGACAACATCACTTTCACCCCGGGCGCGGCGTTCCGCTACCAGCCGTTCCTCCAGCTCTTCGGGCTGACCCTGCGCGATGTCAAGTCGCGCATGGACCTCGAAGAGGACGAGACGCGGATGGGCCGCAAGGTTCTGTCGATCGGCCGGTGGGAGCCGGGCAGCGACGAGGCCATGTGCGCCATCAAGATTAAGACCGAGTTTTACGAGGAGGAGCGGCAGGTCCGGGTCGCCAAGTACCTGCCTCACCCGGCCGGCGCCGCTGGCGCTGACGACCTCGACGAGGACGAGGAAGAGGAGGAGCGCCCGCGCCGCCGCCAGGCGCCCGCTGCGGCGCCGCGGAACGGCCGGGCATCCACGCCGCCGCGGCGCGCAGCCGAGGATGACAGGCGGCGCCCTCCGGCCCGCTCCGGGACGTTCCGGCGCCCCCGGGACGATGAGGACGACCCGCCGTTCTGATGTCTCACGTCGTCGCTATCAGGCTGCCGCCGCCCGATGGGCGCTCGGGCGAGACCGACTACCGCGATCTGGCCGTGGTCCCCGCGATGCGGAAGATCACTGCCTGGCGGACGGCCGGCCGTGAACCGAAGCCCGAGTGGCTCGAAGAGGTGCGGCGGTGGCTTGATGGCGACGTGCTCGTGGTCCCCGCGGAAGACATGAGCACGGGCGACTTCGCCCTGCACTACACGATCAGGCACTTTGACCAGCTTGGCGGCCTGACCGAGATCCCCGGGAACGTCAGCCCGGCCGTCGAGCGCAACTGGCGAGCTCTTCACAAACGGTTGCACGAGCTAGGTCAGGTCACCAGCCATCATCACGAGCAAGAGCGGGGCGGCGATGTTCATCCTGAATCTGTGGGAGCGCTGGCACAATCGCCGGCCCGCCGCCCGGCACGCGGCGCAGGAGGCTCACGCCCGGCGAGTGCTGGGCGTCCCGGCCGCTTATCCCGAGAACGTGGTCACTGACTACCGGGAGCGCCACTTCGAGCAGCTCCAGGGCGAGCTGTGGCCGAACGACACCGACTCCTTCTTCATCCACCTCTTCTGATGCCAGAGTGATGGGTTGACGGGTTTGATGTGTCAAGTTGCACATTTATGCAGATTTCTGCTAGAGTGTGCACAACAGCAAAGAAGCTAAGGAGCAGAACACAATGCGCAAGATCCTCTACGTCGCGGCCTCCGCCGCAGCCATCGCGCTCGGCGCGGCCGGAGCGGCTGCACCCGCGCTGGCAGGCACCGGCCCAGTCGTTGCCACGACCCACTCGTTCCAGCACGCCGACACGACCAGCGTGTCCGGCGCATGCACCGCGGCCTCCCCCAACGGCCCGGTGTGGGCCTACGACAACCTGTCCGAGCGGTTCACCGTGACCCCCGAAAGCGGTCCCGGGAACTACTCAGTAACCATCGACACGACCGGCCAGTTCCAGGCGTTCGCCGACCCGCGCACCGGGGCCTGCTACACCGGCAACGGCTCCGTGCGCGGCACCATCCAGTACGACGTGCAGTCCCCGAACGCTCCCGACCCGTCGCTGCTGCCCGCGCAGGAGAACCCGGACACCGGCCTGGGCACCGCGCTCCGGCAGCTCTTCAACGGTGACGCCGCCATCGTGGGCGGCGGCAGCTACACCTTCACCTACAACCCGGTCAACGGCGCGCCCTACGTGCAGACCGGCTGACATCACCGCCCCGGCCAGCCCGCCCTGGCCGGGGCGCCCATCAAGGCAGAGAACAGAGAACGGAGAGCAGAGATGAAGAACAGCAAGTGGTACCCCGCGATCGTCACGGCGGTCGCCTCGGGCGCCATGATCCTGATCGGCCTGTTCGGCGGCCCGGCGCAAGCTTCGGCGCGCACGCAGTCAGCCCAGGCCGCCACCCTCACCTGTGGCTACGAGCGCTGGCCGGTCAAGACCGGCTCCGACGCCACCAGGTTCCAGGTGTCCACCACCGTCCGCTACACCAGCGTCGGCTACCTGGATGGCCGCACCCCGCCTGCGTCGTTCGGCAGCTACGCCCAGGACCACCGGATCAAGACCCAGGAGTCCAAGACCTGGCAGGTGACCGCCACCCTGGTCGCGCTCAAGCTGGAAGACGACGGCGACCTGCATATCCGGCTGAACGAGGGCGGCCACAACATGATCGCTGAAGTCCCGCTGGGCCGGTGTGTGAGCACTGCCTCCCGCTGGAAGACGCAGATCGCCGCGGCCCGCAGCTACCTGCTGAGCCGGTACAGCGCGAGCCTGTACTCCTGGAACTACATCAACCGCACGGTCCGGATTCGCGGCCTGGGGTTCTTTGATTTCGAGCACGGTGTGACCGGCGCAGCGCCCAACGACATCGAGCTCCACCCCGTCATCTACGTCCGGTTCTAGACGGCCTTTCCGGCACTCGCCGGGAGGGTACGGGGCCCGGCCGGCCGGCACTGGCCGGGCCCCTTCCAAAGGAGGAGAGATGAAGATACCCGAGCCCTACCGGGGCTGGTACAAGGCAGCGAAGAAACAAGGATGGACGATCACCCGCACGCGCAGCCAGCACCTCGTCTGGCAATCGCCAGGCGGCGAGAGGGTCTTCTCGCCCGCGTCGCCGAGCGACTCCCACCACAAGAACACGCGCGCGGCGCTTCGCCGGGCCGGATTGGTGGTCTGACATGGCCGAGCGGATCGACTACCCGTGCCCGGAATGCGGGTTCGATGGGCCACATCCGGTGCTGGAGTCTTGCATGCGGCCTGGCGACGAGAGCCCGACTTACCTGGTGGAATGCGGTGACTCTGCTTGCGCAGTGGAGTTCGAGCTAGGCCCGGTGGAGGAGTGATGGCCGAGCGGATTGCCATTGACACTCACGTGCCAATCAGCGGCGACGGCTACGTGCAGCTCGTGATCCGCATCCCCGACGTCCGGGTGATGACGGCGGCCGACCAGCGGTTCGTGCTCAGCATGCTCGGCGCGCTTTCAGCGCTGACCGGCTGGAACGCTTGCCAGTCCGACGAGATCGGGCTGCTGGGCTGATGAGCCAGCAGGAGCGCCGCGAGCTCTGGCTGCTCATTGCAATCCGGCGCGTCATGGCCGGGGAGCTGGAGCGGGCGCAGACCGCCATGGACGCGGCCAGGATGCTCGCTCCCCGGGTCAGGCGGGTGTGCCGTTCCGGCGCTCTCCACGACTGGGATGACGACTGCGACTGCTCGATGGGGCGGCGGCTGTAGTGGAGGAAGCGCTGGCTGTCAAGGCGACACAGGCTCTTCGGGCCAAAGAGAAGCTAGTCGATTATGTAGCTAAAAGCCTGGACCCGCCGCCTGGCCTTTCCATGCCAGAAGTGATAAGAGATGATTTCTTGTGGACACATAAGATTCTTCCACAGGCCAGAACTTATTTTGTCCGTTCGGAAATGACGACTCTTGTGCTTGCGGCTGCAAAGAGTCTTCCACAGGTAGTAACTGACTTTGCGATACTTGATTGCCCGGCTGGGTTTGTTGTCTATGAAGAACCTGCCGAATTTTATGGTGCGCTGGAGTTTGACGACAGAGATCCAGTGCATGCAACTACGGATGGGTTCGTTTGGTCAGTCCATGGAGAAGAACTTGTAGTGGTGCATCTCAGTGACTTTGATAAGAATCGGCCTCAACTCATGCCTAACTATACCTTCCGCCTAGATAGAGGACAGCCACCACCAGAAGAAGGGGATCAAGAAGCCAGGATTGAGGGCCTTCCTGTGATCGCACGATTCTGGGCCACTCAGATTCTTATGAGGCAAACTCTCGCTTGCATCGAAACTACAGGCCCAGATCGGGGAGAGCGGCGCCGCCAGCAACGCATGGGACGTAAGCCGCAGAAAGTCAGGGTTGTGAAGCTTCGGAGGATCACTCATCTTCATAAAGGCGCTCCGGGTATGTCCCCGGTGGAGTGGTCACACCGCTGGATCGTCAGCGGTCACTGGACGAAGCAGCCTCATGGCCCTGGTAAATCTCTCCGGCGCCTTCAGTGGATTCATCCTTACATCAAGGGGCCGGAAGATAAGCCGCTTGCTGTTAAGGAAACTGTCTCAGGGCTGGTAAGGTTATGGAATACACATCACTTCATACCCATACTTGCTTTTCTTTTATGGACGGCTACGGCCTCCCGCATGAGCACGTCGAGCGTGCCGCCGAGCTCGGGATGACCGCGCTGGCCCTGACCGAGCACGGCAACGTCAGCTCACACATCCGGCTGGAGAAGGCGGCGCAGGCCGCTGGCATCAAGCCGATCTTCGGCCTGGAGGCGTACACCGGGCACACCGACGAGGACCGCCGCAGCAAGTTTAAATGGCACCTCACGGTGCTGGCAGAGAACGAGACCGGGTACCGCAACCTGCTGAAAATCACTACTGAGTCGTGGGACAAGGATTTCTATTATGAGCCGACTGTCGCGGGAAAAGTCATCGCCAGGCACGCTGACGGCCTGGTGGTCCTCTCTGGCTGCAACGGCTCGAAGATCGCCACGGATCTCCTGGGAGGCAAGGGAATCCCCGAGCACCGGGCGAACCTGCGCGCTGGTGCGCGTACGGCGGCGCAGTTCCGCGACTGCTTTGGTGATGCTTATTACCTGGAAGTCCAGCCGTTTCCTGAGCTTCCACGCAGTCGTGCCCTCAATGAGAGTCTCGAAGCTATCGGCCGCCGTCTTCGCATTCCCCTCGTGGCGACCGCTGACGTTCACTACCCTCACGCCGCCGACAATGAGATGCAGGTCATCCTCCACGCCGCAGGCCGGGGAGGGCAGACCGCAGAGTTCCAGTCACGGAGCTGGGAATACGACGTCCTCCTGACCTACCCCGAGAGCGACCGGGAGCTCTGGCGCAAGCTGACCGCCACCGGCCTGTCGCGCGAGGCGGCGAAGCAGGCGATCTTGAACACCGCGGTGATCGCCGAGCGGTGCAATGTCGAGCTGCCGAAGGCGCGGCGCCTGCGGTTCCCGCTGGAACATCCCGGCGACACAGCCGAGAAGATCCTCTGGAACTGGCTGCTGGCCGGGCTGGGCGACCGTGGCTTCCGGTTCCAGGATGGTCACGAGGGCGGCCACCGGGTGACTTACGCGGACGGCTACTGGGAGCGGATGGTCCGCGAGTACGAGCTGATCATCAGCAAGGACTTCGCGGACTTCTTCCTGGCCACGGCCGACGTCGTGAGCTGGGCCAAGGACCAGGGGATCGCGGTCGGGCCGGCCCGCGGCTCTGCGGCGGCGAGCCTCGCCTGCTACCTGCTGCGCATCACGGAGATCGACCCGCTGAAGTACCCGGCGATGCTCCTGGAGCGCTTCCTCGATCCAAGCCGGGCGGACGCTCCTGACATCGACCTCGACTTCGAGAGCGGGCGCCGGGACGAGGTGCGGCGCTACCTCGAAGGCAAGTACGGCCGGGAGTGCACCGGCAACATCGCGGGCTTCACCCGCTACCGCGGCAAGCTCGCGCTCAACGACGTCGCCCGGACGCTCTCGATCCCGCAGGCGGCGGTCGCCCCAGTCAGCGAGCTCGTGGCGGTCCGGCCAGACGGCGACCCGCGCGAGAACATGAGCCTGGCCGACGCCGCAGAGTTCCCGGCCGCCCAGGCGGTCTTTGAGAAGCATCCTGAGCTTCCGGCAGGCGATCCGGCTGGAAGGCAACCTGCGCGGCCTCACGGTGCACGCTGCGGGCCTTGTAGTCGCCAGCGAGCCGCTGGACAACTTCGTCGCCAGCTACACGCGATCGAGCGGCACCGGGGCGGGCCAGCGCGAGCTCCGGGTCGTCTCGGCTGACATGAAGGACATCGACTACCTCGGCGCGCTCAAGATGGATTTCCTCGGCCTGACGACGATGGACATCCTGGCGGGCGCCCTCCGGCTGGCCGGCCTGCCGCTGTCCGCCCTGAGCGAAATCCCGGACGAGGACCCCGCAGTGATGGCGCGGTTCGCCGCTGCCGACACGGTGGGCGTCTTCCAGTTTGACGGCCGGAGCACGCGCAACGTCTGCCGGGCAGTCAAGCCGCAGACCTTCATGGAGCTCTCCGACATCAACGCGCTGTCCCGGCCGGGCTGCCTGGCCAGCGGCACGACGGCGGCCTACATCAGGGCGGGACGCGGCTCAGTCAGCCGGGAATTGCCCGAGAGCGTGCGCGAGATTCTCGGCGCTACCCGCGGCCAGCTTGTGTACCAGGAGCAGCTCATCAACGTGCTCCGGGCAGCAGGCGGCTTTGACTGGGACCGGGCCAGCAAGGTGCGCAAGATCGTCTCGAAGAAAATCGGGGGCGGGGCCCTCCAGAAGCACCGCGATGACTTCCTGACCGGCTGCGCTGAGAACGGGCTTGAGCAGAACGCCGCAGAGAAGCTCTGGCACGCGATGGAGTCTAGCGCCAGCTACCTTTTCAACACGGCGCACGCGGTTTCATACGCCAAGCTGGCGGTCTGGTGCCAGTGGATGAAGGTCTTCCACGGACCTGAGTTCTACTGCTCGGCGCTGCGGCATACGCCGAACGACAAGCAGCACGAGAAGGCGCTGCGGACTCTCCTGCTCGACGCCGAGGCGCACGACGTAAAGATCGCCGCGCCGGATCTGGCCGCCAGCGGCGTGACGTGGGAGCTCACCGAGAACACGGAAGAGTGGCTGCACTACGATGGCGAGCCGGGCATGGCCAGCTCGCTGCTGCTGGCCGGTTTCAGCCAGATCCCCGGCGTCGGCGAGGCGACCGCGCAGGCCATCATCGACGACCGGAACATGGGGAACATCCAGAACTGGGATGACCTGCTCAAGGTCAAGGGAATCGGCCCGAAGAGCCTGGAGAAGATCATCGCCTTCGCGGAGAGCGGCGACCCGTTCGCCGTGCACCGGGCCGAGCAGGTGGTCGCCGAGATCACCCGGCTGGCCAGGACTCACAAGCTCGCCGTGCCGGTGCCGGACATCACCTCGGCCGACCTGCTCGCGCGCCGCGTCAGCAGCAAGAAGCGGATCACCTGGGCCGGGCTGATCCGGGCCCGGGAATACCACGACCTGATCGAGGACGAGCGGGCCCGGACGGGTGACGACCCTGACGACATCCGGGCCAGAACAAAGTCCCCAAAACTGGTGAAGTATGCAGTAATCAAGTGTTATGATCACACTACTGACGAAGAGGTGTTCGTCCGGGTCTCGCGATACGACTTCCCCCGCATCGCGCGGCAGATCGCAGCGGCCGAGCCCGGCAAGGATGCGCTGGTCGTTCAGGGAACGGCCAGCACGACCGGGCTTGGCGCGGCGATCCGCGCGGACAAGATCTGGGTGCTGGAACCGTAGGAGCAGAGATGAACGAGAACGACGTGATAGCAGTGATCATCTTCGCGTGGCTTATCGTCCAGGTCACCCGCCTCACTTACGCAGCGCGGGCGCGCAAGCGCGCCGACATGGCGAAGGCGGCCAGGGAGTACCGGCAGGCCGCGGAGAAGGAGACGGCGTGATCGACGGCGGCACCCCGGGCATCATCTACGTGATCTGCTTCCCGCCTTTCGGGCATGCCCGGCACTACACCGGATGGACGCTTGACCTCGAAGCCCGGCTGGCCAAGCACCGGGCAGGCAAGGGCGCGGCCCTGCTGCGGGCGGTGAACGCCGCGGGAACCGAGTGGCGGGTGACCGGGAGCTGGCCGGGCACGCCGAACGACGAGAAGAAGCTTAAGCGCGCGGGGACGGCGCGGCAATGGTGCCCGGCGTGCCGCCCGGAGTATCTGCGCAGGAAGGCTGCCGCCCAGCGGGCACGTGCGGCGGCGAAGACCGCGGTACTGAAGGAGGCAGCGTGATGGGACCGTTCGCGACCGAGCGGGAGGCTCACGCCGCCGCGATGGTGCAAGCTGATCAGCTCAAGCTTGACTCGTTCAGATCCACCAATTACCGGCTGCTTCTCGATACCTGCGGCGCGGCACGAGTCCTGGTTGGCGCTTATGACGTGCGGATTATCGAGTGGCTGGCCAACTACGAGCCTGCGACATGTGCAGTGATCGCCGGATTGATCAGCCGGGCGAACGGAGGGCCCAGCGAGGTCGTCGAGGCGGAAATCTGGTGCGAACTGCCCTGGTGCCCGAATGGCCCGGACCGGCATCTCTGGCAGCCCGGGAGCTGCTTCGAGGGAGAAGAGTGATGGAACCGCATGACATCGAGGAGCTGCGCACGCTCACGGACGCGCTGGCCGACCAGGAGGAGAAGTTCGCCGACTTCCCGGCCTTGCAGCGGCTTGTGCGGCTGGCCGGCCAGATGGCGCATGAGAGCCGCGATCCGGTCTCTACGACCGTCGTCAACGGCGGGCCTGACATGCGGCCGGTGATCGCCTTCATCGCGCGCGTCGCGGGCGCCGCGGGCTACATCCGGGCCCTTCCAAAGGACGAGGGTGACAAGCTGCCGGACGGCGTTAAGGATGGCCTCCAGGAGATCGGCTGGGCGCTGCAAATGCTGGAGGCGGGACAGTGACCAAGCTGCCAGAGTTCGTCTACCTGGTCACCGTTGACAACGAGTGGCCGGTATCAGCCATCGCTGGCGACCATCCGTCTGTGATCGACTGGGTTGCAGCCGAAGTCAAGCGCCGCGAGGCGAGCGCCAACGCGGCATACCCGCAGATGGTTCACGTCTGGCGCGTGCCCGTAGCGGATGCTGTTGAGGTAGAGATTTCCCAGCCTGCTGTTGTCCCAGCCAGTATGAAGGTACGTGTCCCGGAGGCTGGACAGTGAAGAAGCTCCTGATCGCCGCTGCGATGCTCGTGCTGGCGGGCTGCGGCAGCGCCGCACCCGCGACGGCGCACACGCCGTCGCCGCCGTCCCGGATGGGCCTGCTCCAGTCCTGCGGGATGCTCCGTGCCGACATGGTGGCCAACGGCGGGACCGCCGACAAGACCACCTTGCGCGAGATCGCCAGCCAGACCACCTCGCCGAGGCTCGCCCGCGATGCCCAGCACGCCGTGCCCGACGTCGGCAACAGCGACGTCTGGTGGATCGACGCGAGCCTGATGGCCTACGACTGCCGGGGCACGGGCGTGCAGATTCCCACGGGGCCGTGATGAGTGACTACCTGCCGCCACTGCCATGGAAGCCTCCGGTGACAGTTCAGGCGATGAGTGAAGATGGCAGTGCGGCTGGCGAGCCAGCCCGGTTCGGCCCGGCCACTGCGGGCAAGGCGCAAGCGAGGATCACCGATATCCCCGCAGATACTCTCGTGTCTTACCTCGCGGTCGCCGATAGTGAGGGGGCTCGCATTTTCGAGGTCGTGCTCGGCCGCGTGGTCCGTGAGGGTGATGTGGTAACCGCCGAAGCGACGGTTGATGACAACGGGCAGATTGTGATCGGCGCAGCATGAGCGTGCCGGAGGACGCTGCGGTCACCGTGATCGAGGCGATGATGCCGCGCTGGCACGCCTGGCGCGGGGTTGGCCAGACCGGGCTGTATGCCAGGCGGCTTCTGACGAGCCCGCCCAGGGTTGTCCGCGGGCCGACACCGGCCGCCGTCATCGCCGCGATGCTGGAGCTCGGGTATCCGATGGGCGACGCTCGCTTCGACTGACCTGGGGGATTACGCCAATGCTCGATGTGGAGGCGATCCGGGAGCGCGTAGAACGCGAGAGGATGCTCGATCGTCTTGGCCCGCACGGTGCGAAGATGGCCCGCCCTGATCTCTTTGGCGTCCCTCTCCTGCTGGGATTTATCCATCACTTCGGTCACATTCAGTATCGTGACATTCGGACTCGTGACGCCCTATGGGCGTTCGTAGCCGAGATGTCGGCTTGCGAAATTGACCCTGTAAGTGATCAAGAGCAGCGGATGGTCTTCGATCATTGCCATCGGCACGGATGGGTCCGTGGGATGCTCTGCCGCCAGCACAACCTCCAGCTTGGCCACCTCGAAGCCGCTATGAAGATCGAGGGCGTCGCTGTCGATCTTGGGTCTTCTGTATACGCTCACTACCTGGCTCTTTGCCCAGAATGCGCAGGAGCCGATGTGATCCAGAAGCCGCTTGCAACTGTTAGCACCCTGCAAGCACTGCTGCTCCAGTAGAGCGACGGACTTCGGTGATCATGCAGATGAGAGCACCCCTGTTCAGGCAGGTCGCCGCTCAGTCACGTGCGTCGTGTAGGCCGGTCAGATTAAAAGTCCGCTGCTCTACCATTGAGCTAACGCCCCGGGTTGTTTCAGCAGGTTAAGTGCAGGTCAGAGCGGCTGTCGCAGTCGTCTGGTACTGTAGCCGGTCTTGACGCGCGTCGCTCATAGAGCAGAGGATCTTCCGTCATGACCGGCAACGATCCGGACCTGCTAGCAGTGCTTCCCTCGTGGGAGCTCGCGCTCGAAGGCGCACACCGCAGCTCCAAGACCATCACCGCTTACTTCGATTCAGTTCGCAGGCTGGCAGCCTACCTGACCAGGGAGAAGCTATCTCCCGGGGCGCCTGCGATCCGCGGGTTCCTGGTCGCCGAGCGGCTGCGCACTTCTCCGGAGTCAGCCCAGAAGCACTACCGGCATCTGCATGCGTTCTTTGGCTGGATGGAGAAGGAGGGCGATCTCATCGCAGCCAGCCCGATGCGGAAGGTCGAGAAGCCGAAGGTGGGGGAGAAGGCCAAGCCGTTCTTCACTGAGGATGACATCCTCGCGCTGCTGCGAGTTACCAAGGGGAACGACTTCGAGAGCCGCCGGGACTATGCGATCATCCGGGCCTTCATCGACACGGGCGTCCGGGTTAGCGGCCTGGCCGGCCTTCGGTTCGAGCCGCCAGATGTATCGCTGTCACAGCGCCGCATGCTTGTCACGCTGAAGGGTGGCGATCAGCACTGGGTGCCGCTCGGCTCGAAGGCGTGCGTGGCGATCGACCGCTACCTTCGCGTCCGGGCACGTCACTCGCGGCCAGGCAGCCCGTGGCTCTGGCTGGGAACGCGCGGGCACCAGATCGACCACTTCGGCGCGTCAGGCATCCGGCAGATGCTCGCGCGCCGCGGCAAGCAGGCCGGTATCGAGGGCTGCCATCCGCATCGTTTCCGCCACACCTTCTCTGATGCATGGCTGGCTAACGGTGGCAACGTGGACGACCTGATGAACATCGCCGGCTGGAGCAGCATCACGATGCCGCTCCGCTATGCCAAGGGCCGGGGAGTTGCGCGGGCGGCCGAGGCGCACCGCCGCCTGTCGCCTGGCGACCGGCTCTGACGGCAGGGCCGGGCGGGACTCGAACCCGCAAACTCCGATCCCAGGACGTTCGGCGGGCGCCCGCCTAGTAGCCCACACGGCGCCTGATTCCAATCCGGCCTCCGGCCCTGCCGCGTGGCCAGAGTAGCGGAATATGCAGAAGTATGTACTCTTGTTGACACGTGCGTGTCAACGGTGACATGATGACGGCATGGCATCACGCAAGGCAGCGACCATCAGCCCGCGGCTCGTCAGCGCGCTCGACGCCACGTGGGGCGCCATCCAGCGCCGCCATCCTGACGTGCCGAAGGTGGTCATCACCCTGGCCAGCGGGACGTCCGGCAAGCGGATGAACTATGGCCACTTCGCGCCGCTGCGCTGGCAGGCCGGTGAGGACCGGCTGCCCGAGATGCTGATCGGCGGCGAGGGACTCTCCCGCGGGGCGAGAGATGTCCTCGGCACCCTCCTGCACGAGGCGGCGCACGGCGTCGCCAGCACCCGGGAGATCCAGGACACGAGCCGCCAGGGCCGCTTCCACAATGCGAAGTTCCGCATGCTGGCCGAGGAGCTCGGCCTGGAGGTGGCCAAGACCGGCTCGATCGGCTGGTCCGGCACGAGCGTCCCGGCCCCCACGGCGAAGCTCTACCGGGCCGAGCTGCGGCGCCTCAAGGGCGCGCTGACCGCCTTCCGGCATCCGGAGGCACGCAACCCGCGGCGGCCGAACAGCAACAACCCGCTGCCGATGGCCTGCCAGTGTCCCCGGCGTATCCGCGTGGCCGGCCTGGTGATCGAGCTCGGCCCGATCATCTGCGGCGTGTGTGAGCAGCCGTTTGAGGTGGTGCTCTAACCCGCCCGCCGCCAGGGCAGGCCCGCCCAGGCGCCCATCAGATGCAACGCCAGGCAGGCCAGGCCCGCGGCGATCAGCCCGATGATGCTGATGCCGCCGAGCGGCGTGAACGCGATCAGCGCCGCGATGGCGAACAGCACGACAGCCGCAATCCCGAACATCACAGCCTCCTCAGCAGTACCAGCTCTTTACTACCCTCACAATGGCATCAGGAACTTCCGGGGGCCAGCGTGAGGGTGGGGGAGGGAGACGGCGGCGCTGTAGCTGTGCTGTCCGTGGGAGAGGAGGACGGCGACGCCGCAGGCGTGCTCGCCGCCGTGCTGGCCGTGGGAGACGGGAGGAGCGCGGGAGAGCTCGTGGAGGGTGTGGAAGTAGGCGTGATCTCGACGGTGACCGTATCCGCTGGCGCTGGGCGCCGGGTAACGGCAGGAGGCGGCCGGACGATCTCGCTGACTGGCCGGCCAGCCACCGCCCACCAGCCGCCGAACAAGGCCATGGACACGGCGAGCGCCACTCCGGCGCCAGCCGCAGCGGGCTGCCACGTGAACCTGCGGCGGTGCTTGGAGTCCACGATGGCGGTGATGATCTGCGTCTCGTGGGGAGTGAGAGGACGCCCGCCCCGCTCGCGGACCGCCCTGGCCTTGGCTCGGGTGAGCGCGGTGGCACGGCGCACCCAGCGCTCAGCCCACCAGGAGCCGGTGCCGGTGATGAGGGCGCCGGCGGCCAGGCCGGTATAGGTGCCAGCGGCGCCGAGGTAGGAGCCTGCGATGGTGGCGGCGATGGTGCCCACGATGCTGCCGAGGAGCGCAGGGATGTGACTGGAGAAGGTGGAGTCGGCCATAGGGACCTATGTTGCTACACGATACGGACTGCTCCAGCAGGTGACCGCTCAGTAGATCCGGACCGGCCCGTGCTCAGTGACGACGAGCTGCGGGTCGTCGTGCACGCGCGAGAACAGCGTCCAGAGCTCGGGCTCCGGCGTCAGGTGAGAATCGCTGCCTGGGCCGATCATCACCTGGAATGAGCGCGTCATGCCCGGGTCGCCTGTCCACGCGGCGGTGGCCCACACCGTGCTCGCGGTGGGCTTCTGGTTGCCGGGCAGGAAGACGGCCTCGACTACCTGCGTGTCCAGGACGACGTTCGCCGTCAGCGATGCCTGGATATAGATGCTGGAGACCTGCGAGAAGCTCTCGATCGTAAGCGGCTGCGCCACCTCAGTTACCTCCGTTTGATGCTGGGCTGCCCTGCCACGCAGGCTGCACCATTGTCCCTGTCCAGGCGCTACCGGGCTGCCCTGCCTGCCAGGGCGAGACCGGGCGTCCGGTCGTGAAGCCGCTGCCCGGCAGGCCGCCCGACCACAGTGAGACTGGGCGCCCACCGGCCGAGATGACGAGTGGCGGCAGGAAGCTGGTCATAACAGGAGTGCCCGCCAGGGTGCCCTGACCGGACATCACCGCGGCAGCGCTGGTGAAAATGGCGTAGCTGGCTGCCAGGACCCCGGAGCCTGACAGGGCTGCTTCCCCGGCCAGGACGGCGGCTGCGGCCAGCGTCCCGGCGCCGGACAGCGCCGCTGCCGCACGCATGGCTGGCACCGCTCCGAGCGTCCCGGAGCCGCTCAGCAGGCCGCTCTCCCTGAGTGCTGCTGCGGCGGCCAGGACGCCCGTGCCGGCGAGGACAGCCGTAGCGGCGATCGTCATATGAGGGGCCGCGCCGAGCGTCCCAGACCCGGCCAGGGCGGCGCTCCCGGCCCGCGCAGGAGAGGCGCCCAGCGAGCCGGAGCCGGACATCGCCGAGGATCTTGCGAATCCCGGCAGGGCGGTTAGCGTGCCCGAGCCAGATAGAGCAGCAGAAACGGTGAACTGCGGTGAGGCCGCCAGTGTGCCCGAGCCAGACAATGCAGCCGTAGCCGGCCTGATCGGTGCTGCGCCGAGAGTCCCGGAGCCAGACAGAGAGGCAGCCCCCTGGAGTTGCGGTGCCCCCGAGAGGGTGCCGCTGCCCGACAGGGCGGCTGTGGTTGTGAATCGTGGCGAAGCCGCAAGCGTGCCCGAGCCGGAAAGCACGGCTGTGGCTGGCCGGACGGGCGCTGCGCTGAGAGTCCCAGAACCGGAGAGCACGGCCGCAGCGGTGAGCTGGGGAGCCCCTGAGAGTGTGCTGCTGCCCGAGAGCGCGGCTGAGCCAGCCGTGCCGCCGCCGCCGGTTGTGTAGCTCGCGCCGAGCGTGCCGCTGCCTGACAGCGCTGCGCTCGCCTCGAACCGCGGAGTTGCGGCGAGGGTGCCCGAGCCCGACAGGGCTGCCGTAGCCGCGAATTGAGGCGTCGCGCCGAGCGTGCCGCTGCCAGTCAGGGCGCCCGAGCCTGCGACAGCAGAGCTGGACCGTACCGCGACTGAGATGCCCATCGGGCCGGTAGTCGTGCTATTCGACGTCGAGTTCGTCGCCGTCTTGGTGCCGGTAGCGCCAGATGCGGACAGCGCCAGCGACGCCACTTCCAGCGCCACATTGCTCGACGCGGTGTTACACGCCTGGTCGTTGACCTCGGTCATCCCCGACGGCGCGGTGAACGACATCGCGATGCTGCCGGTGCCGTTGTACTCGCCGTGGCCGGTCAGCAGCAGCGCGTTGGAGGCGACCGGGCTGACTGAGGGGGCGCGGACGCTGGGCCAGGTGACACCCGAGTTCGTGTCAGAGGCCGCGGAGACATCTTCGGGGGTGGTGTTGTCCGCGCCCTGCACCGCGACGCCGATGCAGCACAGCCGCCCCGACTTGCAGGTGACGACCGGGGCCGACTCGGACGAAGTCAGCACCTTGCGGCACAGTTCCATCGTCGCGCTGGTCGTGCCCGAGTTGTGGAAGTTGGCGATCAGCTCCGTGTAACCGGCCGGGGCGGTGATCGTCCCCGTCGCGGACGCCAGCACCGAGAAGATGTACAGGACGTCACCGGCCTGCCAGCCCGTAGGCAGTGGCACGGTGCCGCTGGTCACGCTGCCGGTGGCGACGAACTGGCTTGTTGAGCGAACTGTCGCGCTCATGTGGCCTCCTCTCCCGTGAGGAGGTCAGGTCACCAGGCCGAGGCGTCAGCGGTGACTGAGCCAGCCGCGAAGTTCAGAGTATTGCCGTTGGCCAGGGTAACAGAGGTGATCGAGCCCTGGAGGTAGCGCAGCTTGGTCGCGGCGCTGTCCCAGATCTCAACCGCCACCACCGCGGTCCAGGCGGCGCCAGCAGTCCAGGAGACGGCGTTGCTGCTGGCCAGTATGCCACCGGAGGGGTTCCCGAACGCCGGGCTGCCCATCGTGCTGCCGCCGGCCGTGTAGCCAGTGGCCGAGAGCTCCCGTGCCGTTCGAGGTGTTGCTGCCCTGCGCAGTCATCAGCCGCAAGAGGAACGGCGGGGTAACGGTGAACGCAGACCCGCCGCCCGTGCCGGGTGTGTAGGTGGTTGTGGCGGTCAGGCAGAAGATCATCTGCGTCAGCTTGTTGACCAGGTTGCTGCCGGGGCTGGACGTGTTGCGGTCGGTCATGCTTGCCAGCGCCAGCGTGGCCAGCAGGGCGGCGATGGCGAGCTGGGCCCGGAGGAAGTTCCTCATGCTGGCGTCACCGCCACCGTGCCGAGGAAGTCAATAGTGAGCGGGCGGCAGACCCGGCAGCCGTCCACCCCGGGTCCGCAGTGCTCACCGGGGCACGGCTCGCCGTGCGGGGTTACCACCCGGCAGGTCCGGCCTTCGTTGCTCACATGACATGGCGCCCCAGCGTGATTCAGGCCGCCCCGGGGCAGGAGTTGGCGTTCTCGCCGTGGTGATGATCTTCCTTGCAGCAATCCGACCCGGACGGGCAGGTGAGCTGGGCGTCTGGGTCGCCGCCGTCGATGATGACTGACGTCTCACAGCCCTGGCACCGTACGAGGTAGGGCACCGCGCCTCCTGACATAACACAGCCGGGCCGGCCGCTCCGCGTTCGTCCCGCTGATTGCGCCCCAGGACCCGCGTCGCGATGTTTCGCATCCACGGCCATCTGAGTCAGCGGGAACCGTGCTTTGCAGCCAGCCCGGCTCCGGGGCCAGCCTAGCGGCGTGATGGCATGACAGCAACAGCAGCGGCGAACTCAAGGAGATTGCAGGCAACTACAGATAAGTGTAGATTCCTGCTGAGCGACGCACGTGATCCCGCTCCCCGCCCGGCGAAGGACGGTCTGACATGGCAGGACGGCAGTACACATCGGCAGACGGCCTGGTCGCACGTGCGGGGCGCGCGGCTGAGGACCCGCAGGAGATGACGCGGGACGCCACGCTGACCCGGCTGGCCCGCCATGTTGCCGAAGTCCTGAAGGAGAACCCTGAGCTGACCGCCGAGCAGGCGGCCAGAGGCGCACGCCTGCGGCTGAAGGCCGAGATGGCCGTGCTGGCGCGCAAGTCGGCCGCTAAGCGCCGCGGAGATGCCGTCGCCTGAGCGGAACAAGCAGAACAAGCAGAACACGGGAGCAGAGATATGGCGAAGTACCGGAAGAAGCCTGTTGTTGTTGAGGCGCAGCAGTTCACCGATGATGCCGCTGGCATTCTCCTGGCGCTGTGGTGCGGCGGCAAGTATTTCTCAGGCGCCACCAGCGACACGAGGTTTTCCCCGGTGATCTACATCGAGACGCTGGAGGGCCTGATGGAGGCCCGGCTGGGTGACTGGATCATCAAGGGCGTCCAGGGCGAGTTTTACCCGTGCAACCTGACATCTTCGAGGCTACCTACGCGCTCGTGGAGGAGTAGCGATGACCCTCGACGAGCTCGAAGCCCGTACCCGCAAGCACCTCACGCGCGTCGCCGCCTATGCCCGCGCGGACCGGGACCTGACCGTGGTCATGAACGAGGCGGCCGACGAGATCCTCGAAGGCGCCCTCTCCTACCACAGCAAGCTCATGCGCCGGAAGCAGAAGAAGCAGGCCAGGGCCACGGTTACGCCGATCCGGCCGGACGAGCCTGTTCATTTCAGCGCGAAGTGCTACCTGGACACCGATCACGAATGCCACGGCTCGCTCGCCTGCGACGGGACCTGCTGGGTGCCGAAGACGAGCACGATGCACGCGACGGGCGACGCCAGCAAGGTCACCTGCGGCGCCTGCCGCCGCTCGAAGGTCTGGAAGGCGGCGGCGTGAGCACGGCACACCTGATCATCGCCATTGTGTCGGCCGTTGCCTGCGTCGTGGTCCTGCTCGCTGTGGGACTGGTCATGCACGCGCAAGTCGAAGCCTGGAAGGAACGCCGTGGCTGACCTGGAACACGCAAGCGAGAACGACAGCGACCTGCACGGCGACCCTGACGCGGCTCACTGGGCCGAGCGGTTCGCGACCATGTTCGAGGTCAGGCGGCTCGCGGACATCGGCAACCGGGGCATTCATGAGCCGGTTGACACTGAGGGCCTGATGCTGACCTGGTTCGCGGCGGCGATCGAGACCGGCAAGATGGCCGCCAGGCCGCCGCTCCGGCATGGCGTCCGGCACTGGGCTGAGCTGTCCCTGAACGGCTCCTGGCACGCCCAGTGCTTCTGCGGCTGGGAGCTCATCAACCTGGACAAGGAAAGCGCTGATGCGGCCCTCCAGCAGCACATCGCCAGCAAGCTCTGGGGCCACATCAGCGGCGCCACAATGCACACCGTGCGCGCCTGGGGACACCTCCGGCCGGACCGCCGCGACTGGGCCGCGCAGTGCTCCTGCTCGGTTACCCGGGCCGGCTTCCGGCTGGAGACCGCCAACGCCGCTCTCCGCAGGCACTTCGAGGAGGAAAACGATCATGCTTAACTGGCTCTACAGCATCCCGTGGTGGGGCTTCTGCGTGGCTATCGCAGCCGGGCTCATGCTGGCCTTCTATGTCATCCCCCGGCTGATTGGCGGGAAGGGCTGATGATCATCCTGATCGCGGTGGTCGGCCTCGCAGTGCTCGCCTACGCCGGGCTCCTGGCGCTCTTCGCGACTGAGCCGGGGAGGAATGAGTGATGCTGATCAACCTGACCCCGCACCCGGTGAACATCTACGCGAACCGCGAGCTGGCGGACGGCCCGGAAAAGGTCATCGAGCCGTCCGGCACCGTCGCTCGCGTGGCCTGCATCGAGCTCGGGACCAACTGGACGCACCGCAGCGGAGTGGCCTACGAGTACGTCGAGTACGGGCATGTGGACGACCTGCCGCCACCGCGGCCGGATGCCGACTACATCGTCTCGCTGGTCGTCGCGCTGGCCGCCCGCGGCCGTGACGACCTGCTCGCGCCCTACGTCGAGGTCCGCAACGCCGAGGGCACCATGATCGGCTGCCGGTATCTCCAGAAGGTCTGCTGATGGCCGCGGTCTATGAGCTGCTGCCCGGCGACGAGGTGACGCTGCCTGGATTTCCCCCGGCAGTGTTTATCGACAAGACGGTTCACCCGCTCTGGCGTCACATGATGCTCGTGATCTGGCAGCTAGACGACGGCTCGTGGTCGCTCGACACGCTCGCTATCGGGCAGGAGATCGGCCAGGTGACTCCCTCGGACCTGGCGAGCCGGACGGAGCGCCTGCGCCGCGCGCTGACGGGACCTGGCGAGCACCGGCCGGAGCCTCACGCTATCGCCATGGCCGCGCACCCTAGCGGCCGGGAGATGGGCGCGTGGGAGTCGGCCTGCCGCTGCGGAATGACTTTCGTCAACCTGAGCGAAGACAACGCCAACAACGCTCTCCAGTACCACATCGAGTACCCGAGGCAGGCATGACGCGCAAGGCTCCGAGGGGCACAGAGCCCGACTGGGACCTCTGGAAAGGCGAGGGATTCCTGCCGGTCATGGCTCTCGATCCGGGCGAGGGCACTGGCATCGCCATCCTCATCGTGCCGGAGGAGAGCGTCTACGGCAGGGAGCCACCTGACATCACGATGCTCTGGAACGAGGAGATCGCCGGGCCGGAGAAGGAGCAGGTGAAGACGCTCGCAGCGCTCGCCGGGGGCGGCATCGGGCCCCGCTGGGGGAGCTACCTGCCGGACCCGCGCCCGTTCCCGGTTGTGATCGAAGACTTCAGCCTGCGGATCTTCACCCGCGGCGCCGAGCTGCTGTCGCCTGTGCGGATCACGGCGATGCTCGACTACGCCCTCGACGGCCTGGCGATCAAGGCCCAGCTCTTCCGCCAGCAGGCGGCCGACCCGCAGCGGATCATCTCCGACGAGATGCTGAAGAACTGGGACCTGTATGCCGAGGGCCAGAAGAACGCCCGGGTCGCCATGAAGCAGGCGGTGCACTTCCTGCGGCGTGCACGGCGCGACCGGGCGCTCCGCGAGACGGCCTGGGGGCGGCGTGGATGACACGGCCAGGGCCAGGATCGAGGCGGCCTACCTGGACGGGGCCACCGTTGATGAGATCGCCGGAGATGCGGGGGTGAGTGCCGGTGACGCCGAGACTTACCTCCGCTGGTGGTGCGACAGGGGATGCCCCGGCGCGGATGTTTCCGGTGCCATCCCAAACCGGAAGGACTAACTCCGATGCCGGGTGAAGTCAGCCGCAATCATCCGCTGAGCGACCTGGATGACGACGAGCGCGAAGAGTTTGAGGTTTGGCGGAAGTCTCGCGAGGCGATCGCCCGTGCACTGGCCGACGTAGAGGATCACCCCGAAGCTGAGCATTACGCCCTGGCCGATGATGTGCTATTGGCGCTCATGACCGCTGATCTAGTGATCAAGCGGAGTACCGCTACCTGTGACAAGAGGCGGAAGTGAAGAAGCGCATCAAGATCTACTTCGAGCCGCGGGACCTGTGGGTCGGCGTCTATCTTGCCCGGCCGCACGTTTTCATCTGCCCGCTGCCGTGCCTGGTGATCCGCTGGACGGGGAGGGTGCGGTGAGCGTTCAGGTCACCATCAACTTCAGCACTGGAGAGGTCCGCGTGGACGAGCCGGATACCGCGCCGCAGCCGATCGAGTGCCTCTGGTGCCGGTCGCATTACCGGCTGGTCTATTCCATTAGCGAGGCTGCCTTTATCTGTTTCGACCGTGACATCTGTGACGCGCGGGTATTCCTGGGGCGCCCCCGGGAGGCACGAGGGTTTAAGCTGGCCGGACAAGCTTGAGGGGCCCTGGTTCGCAGCCAGGACCCCTCACAGGACGCGACCCGCCGAAAGGTGCACGCTTTGGCTACTATATCTCATCCCGCCGCTTGCGGCGCGGACGGCCGGGGATAGGCCGCCGTGGCTGCGGCAGCGCGCACTCACAAGTGGCGCCGGGCTGATGGCTCGGTCGTCTTCCAGCATTACAAGAACTCCGCTGGTGACTGGCGTTTCCAGCATTACATTGACGAACCGCCCTGCCCGGAACACGGCGAAGGGAAGACTAGCAAGATCCGCCATCTTGGCTATCGCTGCTTCCGCAAGCCAGCCGAGGCGGACAGCATGCTCTGGGACATGCCCCGGCTAACTGAAGTTCTGGCCAGCGGCGGCGACGTGCTGTGGGTTTGCGGAGAACGAGACGCCGAGGCGGTTGATCTGTACCTGCACGACGCTGGCGTCCCGCTTGGGGCTGCCGTCGCCACCACCGTGCCGCAGGGCGAGGTCATCCCGGTCACCGAAGAGCAGGCAGATCTCTTCAAAGACTTCGAGGGCCAGGTCATCCTCTACTTCGACCGGGACCTGGCTGGCTTGCGGCACACCCTCGACCGCTTCCGCAAGCTGCGTGCGCGCAATGTGCGCGTAATTATCAAGGCGATCCCGGGCGACCTCGTGGCGGCCGGAGGCGAGCCCAACGACGTCTCCGACTACCTGCTCACAGGCGGCTCGCTGGCAGACTGTGAGCGCGTGCGGGCCCGGACCATCCGGGAGGCTATCGAGGAGCTGACCGGCCACCCCGAGAGCGCAGGGCGGCGCGTGCCGCCCGGTGAGAACAACGGCGACACCGACGACGCGGCGGCGGCCGAGCAGCTCGCCTCGTTCGTCGCGGCGATGCGTGACGCCAACCCGGAACTGCGGGGGAAGCGGTCAGGAGACCGGACTTATTACACGTGCCCTCTCGCTGAGGAGTTGCATCAGCGAGGGGATGTCCGGCCGAGCTTCAACGTCCGGCCGGGCGAGCGCGGCGGCCTCGTGCTGGCCTGCTCGTGCCCCGGTGGCGCCGACACTGGCGAAGCGCATACCGAGTGGGCTGAGCGCGTCCTCGACAAGCTGGGCCTCGACTGGGATGCCATCTCGCCCCCAGCAGAGGTGACGGTCGGCAGCTCGTTCGAGCGCAATGACGACGGCAACGCCCGGCTTCTGCGCACCCTGCACGGCGACGACCTCGCATGGGTGCCCGAGCAGGAGCAGTGGTATGCCTGGAATGGCTCGCGCTGGGTCGCCTCATCCCCGGTCGTGCGCTCGTTCGTGGATGATCTGATCGAGGCCCGGCGTGCCGAAGCCAGGGCGCTGCGCAATCCCAAAGCCAGGCATGTCGCCCAGTCGTGGGCGGTCTCCTGCGGTAATCAGGCCAAGATCAAGGCAATGCTTACTGCCCTGTCAGAGATGCCGGGCATGTCCCGGCCGGCTGCCAGCTTCGACGCCAAGCCGGAGGTAATCCAGTTCACCAACGGCACGCTGGAGCTCGACGACAACGGGCTGGAGTTCCGGGAGACCTCGAAGGAGGACTACTGCACGGCGGTGGTCCCCTCGGCCTACCGGCCGCAGGCTAAGTCCCGGCACTGGCAGCAGTTCCTGACACGCTTTGTCCCTGACAAGGCAAATCGCGAATACCTCCAGGCGCTCTGCGGATACTCGCTGCTCGGTGAGAACAACCAGCGCAAGCTCATCTTTGTCGTCGGGCCGACCAGCACCGGCAAGACGACCTTCATCAACGTCATCCAGGCCGCGCTCGGGTCTGCCATGGCCGGGACCTTCCAGCTCTCTATGCTTCGCACACGGCGCGACGACGCCCCGCGGCCGGACATCCTCAAGGCAATGACGCGGCGGGTGATCTTCGCCGAGGAGGCGAGCAGCGAGTGGAACCTGCACGCCGACAACATCAAGCAGCTCACCTCCCATGGCCGGATCGAGGCCCGCGGCATGCGCTCCAACATCTTCACCGAACGCATCCCGGCTTTTACCCCCTGGATCGCCACCAACGAGCTGCCGGAGGTCCGGCACGCCGACTCAGCTACCAAGAAGCGGCTGGTCGCCTTCCCGTTCCGCGAGCAGGTCACGCTCGACGACGACGACTCCGACTGGATCACCCGGCTGACTGAGCACGACCTCGAAGGCGTCCTGGCGTGGATGGTGGAGGGCTGGCGGCTGTACCGGGACCGCGGGATCGAGCAGCCGCCATCAGACATCTCTGAGGCTACCCAGGAGCTCCGGGAGGCCCTGTCCCCGATCGACACGTTCCTCGCCGACATGACCGAGGAGACGCCCGGGAAGGGCATCCTCGGCGGCGAACTGTACGAGCACTTCGAGCTTCTGGTGGGAGAAGGAAGGACACCGCAGGGGCGACATTATGACGCGCAGCGCGTTCGGCCGGGCGCTTACTGATCGCGGTTATGAGGCGCGGCACACGAACCGCGGATCGCTCCGGATGGGCCTGCGGATGAAGACTTACTCGTTTGACTGAAACGCTGTGACCTGCGGCGATGCGATGACGGGTTTGAAGGCCCAACCCGTCATTTCAGGTCAATCTGCATACCTCTGCACACCTCTGCACACTTCTGCACTCCACAGAACTGCACGGCGATTTTACTATAAAGGTGATGGGTTAGTGATGGGTTATGACTACTTCTATATATACCCATCACCTATGTTTACACAGGTCGGGAGGTGTGTGGTGACGGGATGACGGGTTACACGCCATATTGACTCACACACGTGTGACGCGCGCATGTCACACCCGTGCTCGCTCGCAGGAACGAAGACCTGGCTCCAATATTTTCAGAAGTCATCACCAAGATCTTTTGGCACCCCCTCCAGTCAGCCCGGAAACCGCACCGGCTTCTGGGGCGCGGAGGATTCCAGAAGCCAGAAAACTGCACTCTCGTGCAGTGCAGGAGAACCGGAGCGAACTCCTGACAACTCCAGGCGCCCGGGGTTATCGTCGATCGCGTCAGGCTCCCCAGGACCCCGGGATGGCTGGGCAGGGAGCAAGCTCCGTGAAAAGGATCTTCATGCTGTCGAGCGGGCTGGGAATGATCATCATCGGAATCGTTGGTATCGCTGGTATCGCGGGGATCGTGGGCCTCGGCCTGCTGCTGCTCCGGCATGCCGCAGGGGCCGGTTTCGCGGAGGACTTCGCCAGGGCCGAGATCCGGGCGCGTGGCCGCGAAGAGGCGCTCCCGGCCCTGCGCGGCTGGGATGAGCCGATGGCCGAGCTGACCGATCCGGGCCTGCACTGGGCGCCCGTGACTACCGAGCTCGATCCCTTCGCGGACGAGCCCGTGCAGCTCGCCCCGGCAGCGGTGCACCCTGCCGAGCACGACACCGCGGCGATCCCGGTGATCACCGACGCCGGACCGCCGCGCGAACTGGCGCCCAAGCTCGTCCTGGCGCTGCCCGGCGAGCGGCGCGAGGGCCGTGAGGGCCGCGGGCAGGCCGGTGACTGGCTGACGGCCCGCTACGACGTGGCGATGGCCGAGGTCCGTGACAGCTTTGAGGGCATCTGGGCCGCGTATGTTGGCGATGGGCACGTGCCTGCGCTAGGGTGACGCGCGAGCCTGAAGTGACCGCTGCGACTGGAGGGCCGCATGCCGACGCCGACCACGCTGCCGGTAACGCACCTGTCCCACGCCCCGACCACCGACCCTGTGGGCCAGGCCGCCGACGTCACGAACGGCAACTCCGTCGCTAACTCCGGCGGGACGATCCTGCGGCTCAACAACACCGACACCGTTTCGCATACGGTCACGTTCCACATCCCCGAGACCGTCGAGGGCCAGGCTGTCACCGACTACGTGGTCACCGTGCCGGCCAGCACGAAGTCCTGGGTATCGGGCTTCAACCCGGCCCACTTCGGTGCGGTGATGAAGATCACCGCCAATAACGCACTCGTCCTGCTCACGGCATTCGACCGCTGATGGCCTACGACGTCGCAACGCTGCTGCCCGCGGGCACTGGCTCGGGCGTAACCGGTGTCACGCTGGACGCAGGCGATCTCGTCGAGGAAGCAACGTTCCAGCTCGTTGTCCCGGCGACGACCACGGCGATGTCGCTGACCCTCCAGGGATCGCTCGACGGCGTGAACTGGGCGGTGCTCCCGCTGAACAAAGTCGATCCCGTGAGCGGCGCGAAGACCGCGCTGACGCAGCCTTTCGGCACCGTCAACACCGGGGCCGCCGTCGAGGACTTCGTGCTCGATGGCACCAGCGGCGCCTGGCGGTATTTCCGGGCGGTGACCGGCACGATCACCGGGGCGACGGTCGGGGTGACAGTCGGCTTCGAGCGGGGCTGACATGGCCGGTCCCGGTTCCTGGCGCACGGCTCCGCTCCCGCCTAACTGGGAGACGCAGATCCGCCCGCGCATCCTCGCCAGGGACAGCGGGATATGCCTGTGGGGCCTGGTGCCCGGCGAGGCTGATCCCGGGTACCTCTGTCCCGCACCGGCCACGGACGTCGATCACATCGTCCGCGGCGGCGGCCATCACGACGCGAACCTTCGCTCGCTGTGCGCGCAGCATCACCAGGTGAAGTCTTCGCGTGAGGGCGGCATGGCGGCCGGGGTGGCGAGGAAAGCCCAGGCTGCGGCGAGGTTCCGCCCGGCCGAACCGCATCCTGGGCTGAAGGCGGCGATCTGATGGCGTTCGGCGACAAGTACGAGCGGGGCGGCATCCTGCCTGAAGTCGATGTGCACGATCATGACGCTTACCGCCCCGAGGGCCTGAGGATCGGCCCGGACCGGCATCCGGGCGTCAGGCATTTCGCGCCGCTGTTCGCGTTCGGCCATCTGTCCGGGAAGCCGCGCGCGATTTCCACGTACTTCGCCCGGACCGCTCAGATCATGGTGGACTCGCTGCCCGACAGCCCGGAGCTGACAGCCGGGCTGCGCAAGCTGCTGGAGAGCAAAGACTGCATGGTGCGGGCAGCGCTGTGAGCTGGCACTGGCTGTACGTGCACCTCGGGCTGAGCTCGGGGAACAGCCCGTGGTATCTGGGGCCTTCGGGCTTCTTCGGCCCCCTGGTCATCGCCCTGAGCATCATCTGGCACGGGATCGTCTCCTACCGCTCGCACAACTGCGAGGTGCACCGCTGCTGGCGCCTGGGCAGGCACAAGACGGCGGCGGACCACGCGGTATGCCGGAAGCATCACCCGGACGAGGCGCTCACGGCAGAGACCGTCCTGGCCGAGCACGGGATGGCGGTCTCCGGCGAGGCAGCGAAGATCGCGGCGGCATCGGCAGCGGTTGAGCCGAAGGTCACCGCCCCGGCCGGCCCGCTGCCACGCAGAAGGGCGGCGAAGACCTGATGGCGGGCCCGGAGCTGAACAAGCCGAACGCGGTGGCTGGCAGTGACGCCCGCGTGGCGGCGATCGGCGCGGCGGCCACGCTGCTGTCCGGCCGGGGCATGAACCGCAGCGACCGCGACGCCAGGATGCTCGTGGATGCCGTGCTCGATCTGGCTGAGAAGCTTGTGCCGTGGATCGCCACCGGCAGGCGGGAGACCTACGAGTGAAGATCGACGTGCCGGTCCGGATCGAGGTCGATCCCGCCGAAGTCGAGGGCGGTACGGAGCGGATCGAGGAGTGCGTGATCTGCCTGGCGCTGGTCCGGCGGCCGAGGCTGGCCGAGCACATGAACCGGGCACATCCCGTGCGGGAGTTTGCGTGATCAGGGCGCTCGGGCGCGACTGGAGCTCGTTCCAGCGGCCGGTCACCAAGGCGGCGCTCACCGGGCTGTCGTTCGGCATCGTGCGCGTGTCCGACTGGGCTTCCGGCATGGGTACCGACCGGCTGTTCCCGTTTGACTGGGCCCAGCTCGGGGCGGCGGGGCTCGTCCGCGGCGCGTACTGGTACCTGATGCTCGCGCCTGGCTCTCCCTCGCCGGAGGCGCAGGCGCAGGCGTTCGTGCACGAGGTCAAGGCTGCCGGGCTGACCGCGGCGGACCTGCTGGTCTGCGACAGCGAGGAAGAGCACCCCGGGCTGGACGAGGGGACGCTGGCGTTCTGCGCCGAAGTCGCGAAGCTGACCGGGCACCGGCCGGAGATGATCCCGGTGTACTCGAACCTGTCGGTCGGCAGCCACCTCGTGAAGACCTCGCGGCAGTTTCCCTCGTTCTGGGTCGCCTGGCCGAGTGCGACTCCTCCGGAGCCCGCACAATGGGCACCGGCCACGTGGGGAGACTGGCTGATCTGGCAGAACGGGATCACGCGGCAGCCCAGCACGGGTGAGCAGGTGGACGCCGATCAGTTCAATG
Organism: uncultured Actinomycetota bacterium; assembly: GCA_963819285.1. Taxonomy (GTDB): domain Bacteria; phylum Actinomycetota; class Actinomycetes; order Streptosporangiales; family Streptosporangiaceae; genus Chersky-822. The sequence continues at coordinate 759 of CAWFVM010000016.1, read as the reverse complement.
GGACCGCGGCGCAGCTTCGTGCATTCGTCACCGGGGCGGCGGCCGGTCCCGTCGCTGCAATCGCAGACCAGGAGGACCCGATGCTGCTCAGCAAGGGCGCGGGCGCGACGACGCCCGTGGCGCTGCCCAACGGCGCGACGAAGATCAGGCTGTTCGCGAACAACAGCGCCGAGGTCCGCGTGGACCGGCGCGATGGCGGCACGACCGCCGATCTCCAGCTCGGCTACGACAGTGCGCACGTGGTCGATGTCAGCGGGGTTCACGCCATCGTCGTGCACCGCGTCGACGCTGGCGACGGGGACGTGTCGCTGGTGGTGGCGGGATGACCGGCTTCGGCAACAGCGGCGGCGACTGGAAGAGCGGGCCCCCGGTTATCTGGATGCCGCCCCGGCAGGGCAGCCTCCTGCCACCGCGGGTTAGCTGATACGCTGCGCTTGCGTGGCTCCTGGCGCGGGAAACGCCGGGATCTGCGTGTGAGTCAGCCGTTCTTCTCCGTTCGGCTGGTTCTCTGCCGGGCGGGCCGCCTCTACGGGGCGGCCCGTCTTTTGTGCTTCAGGAGGGCCCCTCCGGCCTTCACAACATTTTCGCCGCTAGAAAACGGCTTCCCAGGATTCTCCCGGAGGCACTTAGGGGGCCCCGGGGAGGGCCAACTTCACAACATTTCCGCAGCCAGGAAACGGTTTTCCGAAATTCTCTGCGAGGCCCTTACGGGGCACTTTTGGCACGTACGTGCCAGCGGGCACCGGCGTATTCCCTAGC
>CAWFVM010000015.1:0-5288 GCA_963819285.1 uncultured Actinomycetota bacterium | reverse complement strand
GCGTGGCACGCGCATCGGCGCCGACGCCGCGCCCGTATGGGTCTGACACCAAATCCGCCTCAAGGTTGTGGTTGGAGCGGAGCCGCCCTCTCCCCCAGCCCCTCCCCTAAAAGGGAGGGGAGCCAGAAGGTAGCGACACGCGCACGATGGGGCACACCGCTTGAGCCTGCGGAGGCAGGCTTCGTGGCCGAGAGCGAGCACAGCAAGCAAGGTCATCTAGGCGCGGCTTATGTGGTTTTACAAAATAGTAAGGACGGTCCCGGCCTTGAAAGGCCGGGGTAGGAACGACGACGAGGGCGTAAACGCCCGTCAGGGTGGCCCGCGGCCCTGCTCGCCGGCCAGCGGCGAGACGACCATTTATGGTCTCTGCTCTGCTCCTACTCCGGCCATTTATGGCCGAGAGGGTGTCCCCAGTCATTGCTAAAACACTATTAGCCGCCAGCCGTCGTGGCCCTTCGGCCAGCCCGTGTAGGAAAACAGCCGTAGCCCGGTAAATCCCCACCGGGCCAAACAGCATGGGCTAATCGCGTGTTCCGTTCTTAGTTGGTGAAGATGCGGAAGATATTGCGGCCCTTGCCGTCTTCTTCGCCACCTTGCTGCTGCCCACCGGACTGACCGTTGCCGTTATCATTCCAGCGCTGGTTGCCGCCCACGCTGGGTACCGGCGCGGTCGGGCTTTCTTCGGCGTAGCCGCTACGTGGCGCGTTGCCGCTACGATTCCAGTCGGCTGAACCCGCCGCTGGCGCGTTGCCATTCGCGCCGCCGCGCGCTGGGCCAGCTGATGTCGCGGTCGCGCCTGATGTGGCCCGCCGCTCGTGATCCATCCAGTCATAGGCGCCGCCAAGCGCGTGCTCGCACCAGGTCGAATAATCTTTCGGCGCGAGGCCCGTTCGCTCGAAGTGATCTAGCCGACGCATCGTCAGCATCAACCAGTCTTCGCCCTGCTCTACCATCCGGTCAAGCAGATCCATGCCCGTCACGCCGCTACGCTGCAAACGCTCGATAGCGGCCAACTCATTGGGCGATGGGCGATATGACGCCTCTTTCGCATCATTATCCCGCAGTTCGGCGCGCAGGCCAGCCGTCGTCTTGTCTAGCTCGCTCGTGACACGCTCCACATACCAGGACAGATAGCTATCTGACACCTGCTGCATCGCCTGGAGCGGGATCTGCTCATAAATTTTTGTAACCGCTGTTGGATCGGAAGCCATGTCCCACAACCTTCGCTTCTCAGCCTAATCATCATCCCGCTGACGTTGCCACCAGCCAGGCACCAATCGCTGGTGGACTGCGCTGACTCCGAGGAGGACACGATAGGCGCGGCCTCACGTGCGCGCGAAAGTTCGCGCATCTGCTCCATCGGGTCACTTGGCATCTGCTCCGCCCGCGCCAGCAAACTCGCAACGACGGCCTCATTTCCGGCGGTTGGCGCTGCACCGGAGTGGCGGCGCTGGCCGGGGGGCGCTGGGCGCCAGAGGCAGTAGCTGGAGTGCTAGGCGTGGCCTCGTTGGTCCGGCTCCGAATCCAACGCTGGCATCGCAGCCTTAATCACGTCAATGTTGCTGAGCTTGTTGCCCGAACTGGTGTAGCTGAACAGCGCTGTGACAATTGGATTGTCCAGGTTTGGCAAGGAGGTCGTGTGTGCGGGCGCCATTTTCTGAACGCGGGCGCGCTCCTGCTCCAGCGTGTTAATCTGATCACGCAGGCGCCGGCCGATCTCCTGATGATGCAGCCATTGCTTGTACTTGCCCATGTTGTTTTCCCGCTCGATCTTTTCGATCTGTTGGGAGCATGCCGGGCGCAATCGCCCGATCTGCTCGGCGTGCTGTGACTCGATCGGGCATCGCCCGCGACCCCTGCCACCACACATGCACACGGAATTGCACTCTACCGAATGTGACAACGATAGTCACCGGCAAGAAGTGCATGTCCGGCCACCCCGGACCGCGCCAGTATATCATAGCGTACGACCCCAACAACAAATTGCCCCGACGGTACACCCGTTCAGGCTATACGTCACTTTGACCACCCTTGACTACCCTTGATCGCCCTGTCCCGCGTGAATCGCGCCCAAACTGGGCGATTGCGCATTGACACAAGAGGGTACCGTGCGCTCAAAATGTCTCGACACGAGATGACGTCATGAGAGGGCATCGGGTCGGCGGATGTGCGGCGTTCATTCGCGCGCGCGCTGGCCACAATGGCCGTCGCCATACGGCAAGGAGGTTCCCCATTGACACAGACACAGCAGACCCTGGGCGAACAATCAGGCGCAGCCGCGCCACGCGGCAGCTATCTCAGCGGGACGAGCGAGACGCCGCTGCTGGGGATGACCATCGGCGATGCCTTCGACGCGACGGTGGCGCGCTTCCCCGAGCGGGAGGCGCTGGTCGCGCGCCAGCAGGGGCTGCGGTACACCTGGACGGAGCTGCGGGCGGAGGTGGATCGTGCGCGCGCGGCCTGCTGGCGCTGGGCATCAAGAAAGGCGACCGCGTTGGCATCTGGGCGCCCAATCGCGCCGAATGGACGATCACACAGTTCGCGACGGCGAAAATCGGCGCCATCCTCGTCAACATCAATCCCTCGTACCGGCTGCACGAGCTGGAGTATGCGCTGAACCAGTCGGGCTGCTCGGCGCTGGTCTATCGCGGCCGCGTTTCGGACCACCGACTATACGGCGATGATGCAGACGCTCTGCCCGGAACTGGAGCGCAGTCCGCGCCGGGCCAGCTTGACGCGCACAAGTTTCCGGCGTTGCGCCACGTCATCCGGCTGGGCGACGAGCGCATGCCCGGCATGTGGACCTGGGGCGAGATGCTGAGCGCGCGCGAGGAGGTGGCGGCGGAGACGCTGGCCGCGCGCCAGGCGGAGCAGGAATTCGACGACCCGATCAACATTCAATACACCAGCGGGCACGACGGGCAATCCCAAGGGCGCGACGCTCAGCCACCATAACATCCTCAACAACGGCTATTTCGTGGCCGAGCTTCAAGGCTTCACCGAGCACGATCGGCTCTGCATCCCGGTGCCGCTCTATCACTGCTTTGGCATGGTCATGGGCAACCTGGGCTGCATCACCCATGGCGCGACGATGGTCTATCCCGCCGAGGCCTTCGAGCCGCAGGCGGTGCTGCAGACGCGTGCAGGAGGAGCGCTGCACCGCGCTCTACGGCGTGCCGACGATGTTCATCGCCGAACTGGCCGCAGCCCGACTTCGACCAATACGACCTTATCTTCGCTGCGCACGGGCGTCATGGCTGGCTCGCCCTGCCCGGTCGAAGTGATGAAGCAGGTGATCGACCGGATGCACATGGGCGAGGTGGAGATTGCTATGGCATGACGGAGACGAGCCCCGTCTCGTTCCAAACGCACCTGGACGACCCGCTGGAGAAGCGCGTCGGCGACGGTCGGGCAGATTCACCCGCACGTGGAGATCAAAATCATCGATCCGGCGACGGGGCAAGTCGTGCCGGCGGGCGACGCCGGGCGAACTGCTGACGCGCGGCTACTCGGTGATGCTGGGCTACTGGGACAACGCGGAGGCCACCGCGCAAGCCATCGACGCGGCGCGCTGGATGCATACTGGCGACCTGGCGACGATGGATGAAGACGGCTACGTCAATATCGTCGGGCGGATGAAGGATATGGTCATTCGCGGCGGCGAGAATATCTATCCGCGCGAGGTCGAGGAGTTCCTGTACACTCACCCGAAGGTGAGCGACGTGCAGGTCATTGGCGTGCCCGACGCGAAGTACGGCGAGGAGCTGATGGCCTGGGTGCAGCTGAAGGATGGGCAGTCAGGCCACGGCGGAGGAGATGCCGCGCGTTCTGCCAGGGCCAGATCGCCACCTTCAAGATTCCGCGCTACTGGAAGTTCGTGGATGCCTTCCCGATGACGGTGACCGGCAAAATGCAGAAGTTCATGATGCGCCAGCAGTCCGTCGAGGAGTGGGGGCTGCACACCGCCGCAGGGGTACAGACCGCCTGATGCCCACACTGCGCCATTGCTTCTCATTTGCACCGCAGTGTAGCCGTGAACTGATTGCATAATGAACAGGCCGGGAGTGGGGAGTAACGCCTGCCCCGGCAATTTTTGCGCGTGTAATGTTTCCTATTTGCCTGCTCACTTAGATCGTAAAGCGTAATTGATAATATATAGCTTTGCTGGCGATATCTCATCATATTTCCTGCTTGTACGATAGTTAAACCCCAACTATACTCGCTCCACCACTCAAATGGAGCAGAACGGTGTATTACGACAGGAGTATTGCATTGTTGGAATGGTTAGCAAGGTTTGCTAAGGCGAGGATGCCCCTTGTAGGTTTGTTAGCCCTCATGGTGCTGCTGGCTGGTGCGCCATCTGCGCTCGCCGCGCCAAGCGTACAGGGTGGCTCGAATGGCAGTGGGCCGAACTACACGCACCGCATGGTGGAGAAGGTGCAGGTATCCGACGCGCTCTGCGGGCAGTTCAAAGCGGCGCTGCCTGCTCAGGCATCCAATCCTGACTTGTGTTTCTTCACACACGGTGCGCAATGGACAGACATGGAGCCACTTCCTGCCAACGTTACCGCGCCACAGGCGCACACCGGGAAGGCTGCGCCTGGTATGGCAATGGCTCTCTAGTCTCCATCTGGTTTCGCCAAGTATCATGACTGGAATGAGTCCTCCATCGCTCGGTGGGAGATGGACTTAAAAACGACGTTCGCGTGGTACGGGAACTGTGCGCAGCAGAGAACACTGACGAGTTTAGTGTGCTATGTAGCCTACACAGTTGCTACCGATGTGACGAACCGTCAGTGCTACCAGTACACCTATCCTTCTACTAATCCCAACAGGCGTGCAGCGGTGTATAGTGGACATATTATTGAGCATTATGGCGTCGGTGATGTCACGTTTGATACGGGGCAGCGACGCGAGTGCTTCAATACCGGTTCTTCGTCCTGCTACTGGACGTGGTGGGATGGAACACCGTAACATATGCGTAATGCTGTTGTAGCGACTGGGAGGTATGTCGCATTATGCACTGGGCAGAACTCATTGGAATGGGGCATATCTGGTTGGCGGGCTTGTTGTCATCGGAGGAAGTATTGGCGCTGGGTACGCGCTGATGCGTCACTGGCTGGCACGTTCACACATAACATGCTAAAAGCGAGATAGCAGAGACAAGGAAAAGCACCAGGCCGGAAGTGGGAATTATGCCCCTACTCCCGGCCTCTTTTTGTCGTCTATCGGGATTGTGCTATGTTTAATGGTGCGCGTATCTGTCGATCCAACGCTAGCAGTCCGTC
>CAWFVM010000014.1:0-13146 GCA_963819285.1 uncultured Actinomycetota bacterium | reverse complement strand
CACCGATCAGGAGCTCGCTGGTTCGATCCCAGTGTCGTCCGCAGATTCAATAGCGTCCTGCCAGCTGACCCTAGGTTTCGGCGATCGCCACTAGTATCCCGTCCCTAACTCACGTCGCGCCATTACCTGCTTCTAGCGACTGCTCGCCTCGTCGCCGGCAGTTCCGGGGACGGCGCGCTGGCCGATGTGACGCTCGACAGGGCGCTGCGCGGCAACGTTCCGTCTGTGTTCCGCCAGAGCCCGGAAGACAGCGAAAGACGCCCATCACCAGCCATCGGTCCTACACGAGGTCAGGCATACAATCACGAACATAAGTCCTGATGGCAGGCGGCTAGGCCCAACAACTTCCACGATCTTCGAGGGCACCTCCGAGATCCAGCGCATGATCATCGGCCGCGCCGTCACCGGCTTGGACGTCCGGTAGGGCAGGACCAGCAAGCCGTCAGAACGTATCGCCAGGTTACCTGAAGGTAACTTCCAGGCGAAGGTCAGTTTCATCGCTGATCATCGACCTGGCGCCCTCCGGTGCCGTGCCCCCGCCGAAACGAGCACTGTATGACTACCGCCGACCTGCTGGCCTGCATTGAGCAGGGCGCCGGGAAGATCAACTATGAGCAGTTCCGGACCTGGGTCGTGGCGCAGTCGGTCCGCAACGCGCTAGAGCCGTTCCACGGCAGCCGGGCGTTCGACCCGGACAACCCGACCGGCGGAGAGGGATTCATCAGCGACGATCAGATGCGCGTGCTCAACATCGCGATTCGCCGCGCCGTGCATGAGGCGCTGGGCCAGGTGGACATAGCCCACCGCGCCGTCCTGCAATGGCACCCTCGGGAACTGTGCACCGAGGAGCAGGAAGCGCTGGATTTCTGCAGATTTCAGCTCAGGACCATCGGTGCCTATATGGAGCCGCCCGGCTCGCCCGAGCTGGAGAAGGCGTACGAGCGTTACGTCAGCGAGCCGGACGTCAACCGGTTACCGCGCCCCGCGCGCGGGCGAAAGGTCACGAAACGCCGGCCGCCTGGGTCTGGCTCTCGTTCTGCCAAGCGGCCGTACCGGCGGTCACCGCGGCTCTGGCTTGCGCATACTTCAGCTTCGCCAGCTCACTCGGCGGCACCTCCATCTCCCTCACCCACCGCCGCGTCGCCGACAGCAGATGCGAGCCGGCCACGGCCAGGCCAGTGAAGATGAAAAAGGTACCGACCCCCACCAGCACGGCGCTGGTTATCAGCGGGGCACTACTGAACTGCGGCCCGGTTCTGCCTTTCGTATCGTTATTCATGGCACCATCCTCACAGTCGCTTCGTGATCATTACTCTCCTCAGCCAGAAGGAAATTGACTTCACCCGCCCTGGGTGATTGCGCCGTTTTCTATCCCTGTGAACCGCCCGTGACGGGTGAGGCGGAGGACGGGCAGGAGGCCTGAGATTTGAGTTAGTTGCGGCAGCGAGCTTGCCTGTCGTGCTTCCGCCGGGTTCGGGGAGGATGCATGAAGGCTGTGACGGTGGCGCCAGTCCCGGCCCGTCGGCCCCGCATGTCGACGCTCTGGCGCGTGGCGCCATGCGTCTGGCCCTACTTTGGCCAGGGAAGTCACTGGACTACATCAGAAGACAGCGCCCGCAGTTTGCTGTGCTGGCTTGAGGAGACTTCCCCTGCTCGCCGCGCGATCTACCGGGCTGAGGTTCAGCTGACCGATGTCTTTGAGGCGCCCCCCGAGATCCTCCTCCGAGTATCCGAAGTGGCGAGGTGCGTGGCCCTGGCGTGGCCTCAGGGATATCAATGGCTGACCTTCTATGAAGCAGGAGCGTGGGACTCCCGGCTGGTCAAGCAGTACGTGTATCTGGGGTGTGATCCGATCACGGTTGCTCGCCGTCACCGGGTCAGCTCGTTCCGCCGCGACCTGTCGCCCGCCCCGCTGGCTCCGTCCCGGGTGTCGGCCCCCACCGCGCAACCCGCGAATCACCCCGTCGAGGATGAGGCCGGATCCTGGCGCGGAGGGTCTGCCATGTCAGATACGGAACGAAACCTGATCATGGCCAGTCGCACCGTGGGCGGCCGAGGCCACGGCGGGTTGCGGTCATGCTGACCCGGGCGACCGGCAGTCCATGAATGCGTCGTTGCGCAGGATGCTGGTTCCGCTGGCGCCGGCTGTCAGCGCGGCCGAGGCCCGCAGTCTCGAGGGGCTCTGGCGCGCATCTCTGGATGGTTACGGGCTGCCGTGCCAGCCGGGTAATGGGGGCTGGGGCACACAACCCCCGCAAGACGGGGGTAGGGGCACACAACCCCCGGACCACCCACCGCCGGCGGTGATCAGTGGTGCCCTGTGAGGTCGTTATCACCAACGTCAGCACATGCGGGGGCCCCCGCACGCGCCTTGACCGGCGCGTGGGGAGCCTAGCCGGAAGCCATCGGACGGTGTATCACCCGGCAGGGATGATGCCCGGATGGGTCGCAGGCTTGAGGTCGACGCATGAGGGCGGGCCATAACCGCCTCCGCTCGCCACCTCTGTTGACGGGCGGGGCCGTGATCACGGCTGATCTGCCGTCGCCGGTTTGGCGGGCGGCCTGCCGATCAGTTCGATCAGGCCGAGAACTACCAGCAACAGGACCGCGATCAAGATGACCACGAGGGCCGTGGGCCGCCCCCAGAACACGAAGAGCAGGGCCGCGAGCGCCACCGCCCCGATACGGAGGCCTTTGCGGTGCGCGTAGGTCCACGTACCGACCGGCCCGGTGGTCACACCTGCGTGCTCGCCGCGTTGCCGGATCCAGTCCATTCCCGATTTCAATGCCTTCCGGATCGAGATCGCCGTCGCCGACGGCCCGGTGAGGAAGGCGGCGCCGGCGACGACCAGGCCCACCACCAGAAGCGTGCGGAGAGCGGTCCTGATGAACCGGACGAACGTATCGAAAATAACGGCGGCCGCATCACTGGGCAGCGTGCTGTTGGGAATGCTGTTCAGGTAGACGCTCCGGAAGATCAGCAAGCCGGCTCCGAGCACGAGCATGGAGGCCGCGAATCCGAGCCCGGCTCCGATCAGCGCGCGCCGGTGGTTCCGTGCGATGTACACCCCCGCGGCAATGAGCAGGAGCGCCAGTATCGGTAGCACGATCTTGAGATCGTTGATCAGCCGGTAGGCGCCCTGCGCCTTGGTCAGTTGCCGGGCCGAGAACAGAGGCAGCACCGGATTGATGGCCGGAAGGGCGTTTATCACCGTGAAACCCCGCGCGACCAGGGACTGCTTGACGATGTTGATGAACGGGCCAAGGTCGATGACAACCTGCCCGTTGACCACCTTGACCGTGCCGTTTCCCTGGCCGGAGAGAGCCTTCACCAGCGCCTGGTGGGCCACGGTGTTGACCTGGATCCACGTGTTGGCGAACTGCGGGCTGGTCACGATCTTGCTTACCTGGTCGTGGATGAACCCGTTCACCGCGCTGGTGATCGACGGGCCGAAACTCTGCAGCAGCTTGCCGACCCGGTCCAGGCCCTTGTCCGTTAGCAGGGCGGAGGCCTGGTTGGTGAGGCCAGTCACGTTGAGGTGGCTGGTGATCTCGTTCGTGACCTTGTTGGTCAGGGCATTCTGGACCGCCGGATCGTGGATGAGAGGCTCGATGTTGGCGATGTAGCGGCTGGTGTCGGAGACCTGGTTGGCGCTCCAGACGCCCAGCACGGCCACGGGGGCCAGCACGCAGCCGAGCACGATGAGAATCGTGGCCACGGGGGCCCGCCAGCCGATTCGGCGGCGGCGAACCGTGCTGGCCTGCTTGCTGCGCAACTGCTCCACCTCGGCACGGAGGCGATCGATCTCAGCTTGCTCGTCAGGGCTGGGCTCTGGGCTTGCGGCCGCAGAATCCGACTTGTCGCCGATGTCCGTCATGGGTCACCTCCCAGTGGCTCGCGGGCCTCGTTCGGCCGTCAGCCCGGCGACCGCATCACCGGTTCATGCTTGATCCGCATTCATTCACCATGTCCGGGGATCATGGAGCTCACCTCATCCGCGCGGGGTGAGTTATCGCGGGCTGGCGGCCGAGCCGGGATCGTCGCCCGTATCGGATCTCCGTTCCTGGCCCCGGCGTACGGCCCCGAGCAGGAGCCGCACGCCGGCGCCCAGCAGTGCGATGTCGCCGAGCATCTGGACGATCAGCACGATCCGCGCGAGCTCGGATACCGGCGCGATGTCCCCGAAACCCACCGTTGAGAAGACGGTCACACTGAAGTACAAGGCGTCCGTGCGGGTCAGCGGCTCCGTGAAGGCCGCCGCCGACGCCCGTTCCATCACGAAATACGTCGAGGCGAACAGCAGCAGGTAGAAGGGAAAGAGCAAGCCAAGCGCCTCGACTGCCTTCATGCCCGGGTAGGGATGGCCAATGATGGTTCTGATCTGCCACACCGTAATGACGGCGAAGACCGCGAGGCCGATCAGCACACGCAGCACTGCGCCGGTATCCAACGGCTGGTCCAGGGGAAGCACATAGTAGAGAACAACGAGGACCGTCGTGCTCAGGAAAGCGCGCAGCAGGGCCCGGAGAACAGTCCGCCGTCGCGTGGCCGCTGGCAGGTCCTGGTACGGTTCGGTGGTCATGCGGGAGTGCCGCCGACGGTCAGGGTCCGCTTGGCTGGCGAACGAGGCAGGAGCAGATAGGCACCGGCAAGGAAGCACAGGGCGCCCAGGCAGGTCCCGAGGTTAACCACCATGGCGTTGCGTAGCGCGCCGGAGCCGGGGACCACGTAAGACGCCACGGCAGCGGCCCCGAAGGCCACCGATCCGCACATGTTGGCCACCGCGATCCACCAGGGGCGCACTCGTCCTCCTCGATTGCAGGAACTGGCCGCACGCGGCGGCGGTGAAAAAGAGCGATCCGGCAAAGAACGTGACCCCGTCCGCCGTCACCCCGACCGCGCCCGCATAGCCCGGCACGGCCCCCACAGCGAAGCACGCCGATCCGATCATGAAAGGATCGAGATGGTCCGGTCGCTGGTCACGACGGTGCCGGAGCCGCGTTACAAGTGGTTGAACCCGCCGGTTTCCTCCTTTGACATGGGCACGGTGACCGGATGCTTGGCGAAGTGAGCCACGGCCTTCCGGAAGTCGTCCAGGAGCAGGGAGGCCATGTCGTGACTCACCCCCAGGCGGACCAGGATGCGCTGCACGGCGATGTCGGAAGCTGTCCCGGTGAGGGTGTAGGCAGGTACCTGCCAGCCCCGGGTGCGCAGCCGATCGGCCAGGTCAAACAGGGTGTAGCCGGGGTCTGCACCGTCCCGGATCCGCCAGGTGACGGTCGGGATCCCGGTGGCGGGGTTGCTATCGCATAGGAGCTCGAAAGGGCCCACCTTGGCGATCTCCGCGGCTAGGTACTGGCCTATCGCATAGGACGCGTCGTGGATCCCCTTGTACCCCTCAAATCCGAGGCGGAGGAAGTTGTAGTACTGCGCGATGATCTGCCCGGCCGGACGGGAGAAGTTGATCTGGAAGACCGGCATGTCGCCGCCCAGGTAGTTGACATGGAACACCAGGTCCTCGGGGAGTTCCTCGCGGTCTCGCCAGATGACCCAGCCGACGCCGAGCGGTGCCAGCCCGAACTTGTGCCCTGAGGTGCTGATCGACTTGACTCGCGGCAGCCGGAAATCGAACATCACGTCGGGGGCGCAGAACGGGGCGAGGAAGGCGCCGCTGGCCCCGTCCACGTGAATGCCGATGTCCAGGCCGGTGTCGGCCTGCAGCTGGTCGAGGGCATTGGACATGGCCTGTACCGGCTCGTAGGCCCCGGTATAGGTGACGCCCAACGTCGGCACGACCATGATCGTGTTCTCGTCTACCCGCGCAAGCATGGACGCTGGATCCATGGCGTAGTGGCCATGAGACATCGGCACCTCGCGCATCTCGATGTCCCAGTAGCGGGCGAACTTGTGCCATACCACCTGCACCGGACCGCACACCATGTTCGGCTTGTCGGCCGGCTTGCCTTCGGCCTTGCGCTTGGCCCGCCACCGCCATTTGGCCGCCATGCCCGCCAGCATGCAGGCCTCCGAGGAGCCGATAGCCGACGCCCCCACCGTGTTGGCTGCGTCGGGCGCATGCCACAGATCGGCCAGCATGTGCACGCAGCGTGCCTCTATCTCAGCGGTCTGCGGATACTCGTCCTTATCGATCATGTTCTTGTCGACTGACAGCGCCATCAGCGCGAGAACCTCGGGCTCCGCCCACGTCTGGCAGAACGTGGCCAGGTTCTGCCGGGAATTGCCATCCAGCATCAGCTCGTCCGCCACCACCTGGAACGCTTCCTTCGGCGCTGACTCGTCCCGGGGGAACCTGTACTTGGGGACCTGCCGGGTCAGGTCGCGCCCGGCGAATACGCAGTCCTCTATGTGTTCACGGACGGAGTCACGTTCGTGCAATGGCATGATCACCATCTCCCAGATCCGGGTGATTCCGCTTCGGCATGGCTACCTTCCCTTCCATCCACATGCCAGCGTGGCATCGCCGGATCGACGCCGGGTCCTCCCTCGTGGGTGATGGATACCGAACGCGAAGCCATCAGACTGGCAGGAAGCGCACACACGGTGATCACTACCAGAAAGTGATAATTACGGTGGGAGAGCTGGCCCATACGGAACGGCCTAGGCGCGCAGCCGGGTCCAGTGGCAGGCGCCGTGCGGCCGGGATCTACGGAACGATCATTACCGCCGCAGTCATCGCCGCCACGGGAGTCCGGCTCACCACCTTGGCGCTAGTAGTCTCTGTCCTCGTCACGCTGCTGGTGTACTGGGTCGCCGAAGAGTACGCCGAGCTTCTGGGTGAGCAGCTCGAGGCCGGTCGCCTGCCGACATGGCTCGAGGTCCGCCTGGCGCTGGCAGCCAGCTGGCCTATGGTCAGCGCGTCCTATGTTCCGCTGCTGGCGCTTGTGGTGGCGCGATGGCTGGGGGCTTCGCCATCCGCTGCCGCCAACGTCGGACTGGTGGTCGCGGTCATGCTCATGATCTTCTACGGATGGTCAGCTGGTCGCGCTGCCCGGGTCGATGGTAAGCGGCTATTGGTGATCACGTCGGTGGCCGCCGCGCTCGGATTGATGATGATCGTCCTCAAGGACGTCGTGCTCATTCATTTGCACTGAGGTAGGCCCACGTCGACCGGCGTCGGCGAGGGCAGCGTCATCCCCGATGGGTGAGGCCGTCAGCGTACCCAGCGCAGATCATTTGGATGCATCGGCCGGCATCCCCTGGCGTGGTGCTGCTGGAGGGAGCAAGGGATGGACGTCAGTCGCTTGCCTGTGGCGGCCGTGGGCCGCTGGCTGCGCTCGGTCCGGCCCGAGAAGGCTCACCTGCGCGCGGACCTCGTGGCCGGGCTGCCCGGCGCGATCAGCAGCGTGCCCGACGGGATGGCGGCCGCGGTCCTGGCCGGCGTCAACCCGGTGCAGGGCCTGTACTCGGGCTTCGCCGGACCCATCGTGGGCGGGCTCAGCTCCAACACCCGGATGATGGTGATCACGACGACATCTGCCGCCGCCCTGGCCGCGGGCTCGGCGTTGCAGAGCGTGCCCGCCGACCAGCGGCCACAGGCCGTGTCGCTGCTGGCGATACTGGCCGGTATCGCCCTGGTCGCCGCCGGGATCCTCCGCCTCGGCCGCTACACCAGGTTCGTCTCTTACTCGGTGATGATCGGATTTCTCACGGGGGTCTCGGTCAACATCATTTGCGGTCAGATCGCGGGTTTGACCGGAGCTTCGACGCACGGCGATTTCCCCTTGGCCAAGGCCGTCAACGTGCTGATCCACCCGGGCAGCATCCAACTGGCGTCGCTGCTGACCGGGCTGAGCGCGCTGGCGATCTTGCTGGTACTGGCCCGCACTCGCCTGTCGGTGGTCAGCGCGCTCATCGCCCTGGTGATCCCGACCGTCGTGGTGGTGCTGGCCGGTGCGGACACGGTGGCCAGGGTCGGGGACCAGGGCGACATCCCGCGCGGCATCCCGGTGCCGCATCTCCCCGACATCAGGCTCTTTTCGTTCAGCCTGGTCACCGGCGCGCTGGCGATGGCGGTCATCATCCTCGTCCAGGGCGCCGGGGTCGCCGAAGCCGTACCCAACCCAGGCACTGCGCAGCCGAACCCGAACCAGGACATCATCGCGCAAGGCGCTGGCAACCTGGCCGCGGGTTTCTTCCGTGGCATTGGGGTGGGAGGCTCGGTCGGGAGTACCGCGCTGAATGTGAGCGTCGGCGGCAAAACCCGGTGGGCGACGATCTGGGCTGGCGTATGGATGCTGATCATCCTGGCCCTATTCTCGGGGCTGGTCGCAAAGATCGCGGTTCCGACTCTCGGCGCCATCCTCATCTTCGCGGCCATCGGCTCGCTGCGGCCGGGCGAGGTCGCCACGATCATGCGCACCGGGCGCACCTCCCAGGTCCTGGTCATTACCACCTTTGCCGCGACCTTGTTCCTGCCGGTCGCCGCCGCCGTCGGCATCGGGGTCGCCCTGTCGCTACTGCTGCAGCTCAATCAGGAGGCCATGGACCTCGCCGTCGTCGAGCTGACCCCACGTGCTGACGGGCGTTTCGAGGAACACCCGGCCCCGGCCACCTTGACCAGCGAGCACATCACGATCCTTGACGTTTACGGCAGCCTGCTTTATGCGGGTGCCCGTACCCTGCAGGCTCGCCTGCCCGACCCTGGCGAGGCCCGCTCGCCCGTCGTGGTGCTGCGGCTCAGGCGCCGCACCTCCCTGGGGGCGACCTTCATCAAGGTGGTCGGCGACTATGCCGACAAACTCGCCGAGCGCGGTGGCCGGCTCTACCTCACCGGCCTCGAGCCAAGCCTGACCGAACGCCTCGTCCGCACCGGGCACGTCGAGGACGGTCCGGTGCGGACGTTCGAAGCCACCCCGATCGTGGGCGAGTCGACCCAACGGGCCTACCTGGACGCCGAGGCATGGCTAGTCAAGCGGCGCGACGGATGAGCCTGCGCCACGGATGAGCCTGCGCCTGTGTGCGGCGTTACCTGCGGCGGGAAACGCGCCGGGCGGTGCGCCGCCCCGTGCGCCGGGCTACTCTGCGTCCTCCGAACATCTCGGACCTCCAGGTTCTTGTGATCGCTTGAATTTCTCGGGGTCTTGCTGGGTTTTCTGGGTCATGCGGTATTGGATGCGGCCCCTAGCGTCTCGAGCTCGTGCAGTTGCTTCGCCTCGTCGGCCGAGACAAGCCCCAGTTCAACGAGGTCGAGCGGGCTGATGAAGGCATCGCTGATACGGAAACCACCGGCCCGGGCGATCGCGTTGCGAAGCGGTACCGCCCAGTGGTGCTCGATCAGGATGAGTGCTGCCGCCGAGTCGTTCGGAATGTCCTCTAGGACATCCCAGCCCTCCTCCTCGGTAAACACGTGGACGCCGCCCTCGGCGGCCACCTCCTCGGCGCCTGCGATGGCGCCTGCCTCCGCTCCCTCCTCGCCCTCGATCCCCAGGCCGATCAGGGCGCCGATCTTGCTGCCGAGCTCGATCGCCTCGTTTTCGGTCAGGTTGCTGAGGTGCTCTACTTCCAGCTCGCCGTCGGCGTCCTTGTAGACGGCGAGCGCGTCGATGACGCGTACCGTGTCGCTCTCGCGGAGCCGCTCGAGCTCGGCGATGATCTCGCCGTGGAAGTCGGGGTGGTTGAATCCCAGTACGATCAGCTGCACGGGCCCAATTGCCATGTTCTTGCCCTCCGATGTGGATCTCTGCTCAGCACGAGCATCTGGTGATCGAGGCGGAGGCGCATCACCCGAAGCGGGCGATGTCCCGTCGAGGCGGCGGCCCGCTCAATGCTCACCCGGCTGACCGGGTCCCTGCACAAAGCCGTACCGGCCGCCGGATTCCGGTCGGCCGGTACGGCCCCCGCAGGGGGGCAGGTTATGAGGAGCTCTGGCCGTGCAGGGCGTCCTGCAATTCCTGCTCGCCTTCCTTGGACAGGGAGGTCTTCAGCACGGTGCCGCCGTACTTACTCATCGCCTCCACGGCCTTGTCCGGGGTCACCTTCTCCACCATCAGGAACAGGGCCGAGGTACCTGGCTTCAGCATGCCGCGGACCTGGTCCTGGAACTGGCTGTCGATGCCGGTCTTGGTGACCTTGCCCATCAGGGCACCCAGCCCTGCGCCGACGGCCATCCCGAAGACCGGTATGAAGAACAGCACGCCGAACAGCAGACCCCACCACATCCCCCAAGTCGCCCCTCGGCCGACCATATGGTGGCGGGTGTGCACGTGGTAGTCGCCCTGGGCGTCTCGCACGATCACCGCGATCGCGTCAGGCTCGATGATGAGGTCCCTGGCCAGTTGGCGCGCCTCGTCGGCAGCGGCCTCGGCGGTCGTCTCGTCGGGGTATCCAATCGCGATCAGATCAGCCATGGCGCTTTGTGTTCTCCTTATGCCGGTGAAGTTCCGGATAAGTCCAGCAGCCGAATGCCAGCCGCGCCCCACCCACGACGGGTGATCCAGCGAGTCCCGCAGGCCACTCGGCGAGGTCCAGGGAACTGGTCGGGGACAGAACTGTCCATAGACTTCTAACCGAAGTGACTATGGTCTGCTAAAAGCTGATAACACTAAGCTGCTCATATGAGCGGCGATCCCGGCGCTGTCGACAAGCCCTCGCGGTCGCGGTACGGCCTGCGCGCGGTACGAGCCCCGATACCGGATCGCGCTGATCATGATGTCCCGATCGAGACGAAGTTCCATGCTCCCGCTTTGCGTAAGGACCTGGTCGAGCGGCATGAGCTGGTTCAGCGCCTGATTGCCGCCGCCCCCGCCAAACTCGTTCTCGTCGACGCGCCGGCAGGCTTCGGCAAGACGACTCTCGTGGCGCAATGGCAGGTCAGCCGGATGGAACGGCGGCCGTTTGCCTGGCTCACGCTAGATGACGGCGAGAATGACCCGAGCCGACTGTGGTGGCGCATCATGCATGCGCTGCAGAAGGCTAGCCCGGGGCTCATCAGCGAGGAGAAACTCCAGGAGCTTCGGGTCCACGACCCTGATATCACAGGAACCGTGCTCCCGGTCCTGCTCAATGAGCTGGCGAGCCTCACGGTTCCGGTCGTTCTCGTCCTTGACGGCTACCAGGCGGTCACCGAGCCCGCCTGCCACGAGCAGATGACGTTCTTCCTGGTGCATCTCCCGCCATCCGCGCAGGTCGTGCTGATCACGCGGACCGCTCCGCCGCTGCCGATAGCGCGGTTGCGGGCGGCCGGCGAGATGTTCGAGCTCCGGGCCCAGGAGCTCCGCTTCACGCCGGCCGAGGCTGCTCGTACGTGCAGTGGATGTCCGCGGCTGAGCTCAGCCTCTCCGATATTGCCGTGCTGGTCGAGCGGACCGAGGGGTGGCCGGCCGGCCTGTACCTCGCGGCGCTCTCGCTGCGCGGCCACCCCTCCCCGAGCGCCTTCGTCCGCCAGTTCAGCGGCGACAACCGGTTCATCACCGACTTCCTGGCCGAGGAGGTGCTCAGCCGCCAGCCGCACGAGATCCGGCAGTTCCTCGTGCGGACATCCATTCTCAGCCGGTTTAGCGCGCCGCTCTGCGATGCCGTGATCGGGTCCGCCAACGGGGCAGGGATCATCGACGTCCTCGACCGGGAAAACCTGTTCGTCGTCCCGCTCGACGATGCTCGCCGGTGGTTCCGCTATCACAGCCTGTTCGCGCAGATGCTGCGCGGTTACCTCACCCGGACCGAGCCGGGCCTGGTGGCCACCTTGCACGAGCGCGCCCGTGACTGGCATCGACAGTCGGGGTCAGTGGACGAGACGATCCATCACTCGGCGGCTGCCGGTGACCTTGCCGGTGCTATCGAGCTTATCGCCGGCCACTCGCGGCTTACGTTGGCTCGGGCCGGATGGCGACTGTTCGCGGCTGGTTGGGCATGCTCGGTGACGACGCAATCAGCGCCAACCCGCTGGCTGCGCACTGTGCGGCGTGGATCGCGGCCCTTGCTGGCGACCGGGAGTCCGCGCGGCGTTGGCTACCTGTCATAGAGGCAGCGCAAGACGAGGAGCAACTTCCTGACGGCATGCGATCGCTGAAGTCCTCCGTGGCTCTGCTGCGAGGCGTCTTCGGATTGGAAGGTTACCGGGTCATGCGCGAGGCGGCGGGCGCGGCCGTCGAGCTGGAAAGTGACCCGGCCTCGCCGTGGTACTCCCTGGCCCGGGCCTCCCTTGGCTTCAGCCTGTACCTATCCGGCGAGGCTAAGGCGGCGGAGGAACCTCTGGAGGAGGCCGTCTCCAACGAGGCAGCCATCCCGCTCGTCCGTATTCTCGCCTTGTCCGTGCTCTCGCTGGCAGCGGTTGAGCTGGGCAAACTAGCACGAGCACAGGAGTTTGCGGAGGCGGCCCGCGGCCTCGGCACCCGCGGGGGAGTCGGCGAGACGCCGCCCACTGCCCTGGCCTACATGGCCGTTGGCGCTGTCTCCGCCGCCCGGGGGCGCCTGGCGGAGGCCCGCAGCGCGCTCGAGTACGCGGTCCAGTTCCGCGGGAGAGTGCCAGGCATTAGCCCCTGGGCCACGGTCGAGGCCATGGCGATGCTGACGCAGGTGCTGCTCGATATGGGGGACCGGTCAGCCGCAGCGGCGCTCGTGGATCAGATGCGGCTGCTGCTGACGTCGCAGCCGGACCCCACCGAGGCCATGCGGGCCCGACTGGAGCGGTTCGAGCGGCAGGCTGCGGGCAGGCCGAAAGCCACATCGCTGGCAGTACCGCTTACCGAACGCGAGGAAGCGGTACTGCATCTGCTCCAGGGCACGCTCTCCCTTCGGGAGATCGGCCAGGAGCTGCACTTGTCGGCGAACACGATCAAGACCCATGCCCAGGCGATCTATCGGAAACTCGGCGTGTCAACCCGGCACGATGCCATCCTGCAAGGCCACGACGCCGGCCTTCTTTAGCCGTCCGGGCGGACCTCAGATCAGGTCGAGTTGCCGCGCGCGGCGGACCGCTTCATTGCGGTGAGCCGCCGACAGCTTGCGATAGACGCTCCTGAGGTGGGACTTGACGGTGTTCACCGAGATGTACATCTCGGCGGCGATCTCGGCGGTGCTCAGCATCTCCGAGAGGTGCTGGAGCACCTCGCGCTCGCGTTCGGTCAGCGGCTCGATGATCAGCGGCGCTGCCTCCCCAGTCAGGGTCCCCTGGGCCGGAATCCCGG
>CAWFVM010000013.1:0-11919 GCA_963819285.1 uncultured Actinomycetota bacterium | reverse complement strand
GCCCCGCGGTCGTCCGTAACCGAGTCAAGCGGCGGCTACGGCATGTAGCCGCGGGGTACCTGCAGGCTCTCCCGGCGGGTAGCCTTCTAGTGTTGCGCGCTAACCCGCCTGCCGCGACGGCTAGCCAGGCGGATCTGGCAGCTGAGCTGGGCCAGGTAGTCCGGTCACTGCTCCGGCGGCAGGGTGGTGCGGAGTGAACGAGGAACGAGTCCCACGGGGACGGTGCAGGTGTGGCGCCGGTGCCTGCGCGGTTGCTCATCGGGCTGATCTCCGTATACCGGCGGTTCGTCAGCCCGGTGCTCGGGCCGCGTTGCCGGTTCTACCCGTCGTGCAGTGCGTATGCGCTGGAGGCGATCCGGGTGCATGGTGCTGGCGCGGCAGCTGGCTGGCCGTGCAGGCGGCTGAGCCGGTGTCATCCGTTCCATCCGGGCGGCCTGGATCCGGTGCCGCCACCGCGTGGCCAGCAAGCAGGGCGGCCGGCCGTGATTGACGACAGAGCAAGGGAACTGACCCGTTGAACACCATCCTCGCCCCGATCAACAACGCTGTTGCGTGGATCATCACGCAGCTGTTCAACCTGTTCAGCCCCGCGTTCGGCGTCACCAGCGGCGTGACCTGGTTGCTGACGATCATGGTGCTGGTCGTCCTGATGCGGCTCATCCTGGTTCCCCTGTTCATCAAGCAGATGCACACGCAGCGGGCGATGACGGCGTTGACGCCCCGGATCTCAGAACTTCGGAAGAAGCACAAGGGCGACAGGGAGACGCTCAACCAGGAGACGATGAAGCTGTACCAGGAGGCGGGCGTCAACCCGCTGATGGGCTGCCTTCCGGTCATCCTGCAGATGCCGATCTTCTTCGCCCTGTTCAGCGTGCTGCGCTACATCGCCGAGTGGAAGCATGGGCAGACCGCTGCAGTATCACCTGACAGAGACGGTGATCGACAGCGCCCAGCACGCGAAGATCTTCGGCGCGACGATCGCCGACAAGGTGCTGTTCACCACCGGCCTGGGCGTCGCCGCTGCACGCCAAGATCGTGATCGTGCATCGTCGTCGCTGATCAGCATGACGACCACGTACCTGACCGTCCGGCAGAGCATGAAGCGCGGCATGATGCCGACCGGCAAGGACAGCCCGATGGGGCAGTCCCAGAAGCTGATGGCCTACATCATGCCGCTGTTCGCGCTGACCGGCCTGTACTGGCAGTTCGGCCTGGTCCTGTACTGGGTCACGACGAACCTGTGGACGCTCGGCCAGCAGTACGTGCTGCTGCGCAAGTATCCGGTCGGCGCCGCGGCGATGGGCCCTGACGGCAACGTTCCGATCGGCGGCAAGGCGGGCAAGCCCGCCACCGCCTCAGGGCTGACCGGACGGACGACTAAGCCCAAGCCGGCGGGTACGCGGGACCAGGCGGCGGGTGACCGGCACCGGGAAGACCGGAACGGTGGTCGGCGGGCAAGACGGGCGGTACCGGCGGACAAGGCGGCGCCGCCGGCGGAAGCCGACGTCGCGAACAAGGCGGCCGTGCCGGCAGCGGCGCCGCGGCGCAAGAGCCGCGCAGGGCGGCAAGACGCAGCGCGGGCGGCACCAGGCCAGCCTCGCTGAGCAAGGGATCCGGATCCGGAGCTGCGGGCAGCAAGCCTGCGCAGACCAGCGAAGCGCCTCGTCAGGGGCCAACAGCGTCGGCGAATGGGCACAATCCGGTCCTCAAGCGAAGGCGGCATGCTGCGCAGGTTCGGCAAGGGCCGGTCTGAGCCCGAGCCCACCGCGGCTGCCCGAGCCCGAGACTAAGATCGTCAGGCAGCAGCGACAGCGACAGTCGCGGAGTAAGCGGTCGGGTAAGCGCTGAGCGTGATTCCTGGCAGTGGTCGGCACGAGCATGCGCCGACTGAGTGTCCTGGCCGAACGCAGCATGCGATTCCCGCACCGACTAGGAGGATCTCGTCGTGAGCCAAGGTGAGAACACGCTTGCCGACTCCGAGCAGGAGCAATCCGGTGGAGCTAGCCGGTAACGCTGCCGACGGCTTCGCGGACGCCGCGGGCGTCGACGAGGACGGAGAGCCGGACGGCCGTCGGACGCGTCCGGGAGTGCCGAGCCGGGTGCCGGGCCAGTTGAAGTCGGCGGGCCTGATGAGCTGGCGACGACGACGAAGTGAGCCTGGCTGACCTGGAGCAGGAAGGCGAGATCGCGGCCGACTACATCGAAGGTCTGCTCGACGTCGCTGACTTCGACGGCGACATCGACATGGACGTCGAAGGAGACCGGGCCGTCGTCTCGGTTGTCGGCGCGACGCTGGACGAACTGGTGGGCGACCGGGGCGAGGTGCTCGACGCCCTGCAAGAGCTGACCAGGCTAGCCGTACACAGGCAGACCGGCGCACGGACGAGGCTGATGCTCGACATCGGCGGGTACCGGGCGCAGCGGCGTGCCGACCTGAGCGAGCTCGGCGCCAACGTGGCCGAGGAGGTCAAGCGCACCGGCGAGGCCAAGGCGCTTGGCGTCGATGAATGCCTTCGAGCGGAAGATCGTCCACGACGCCGTCGCGGCCGCCGGCCTGCGCAGCGAGTCGGAGGGCATCGACCCGAACCGCCGAGTGGTCGTTCTTCCTGTCGGCTGAAGGTCCGGTTTCGGTCGTGTCGGCTCCGCCGCCCGCGGCCGCGAGTGAACTGTTCGGCCCGAGGTTGCCACAGGCGGAGGCCTACGCTGCGTTGCTTGCCGGTCGCCGGCGTCGAGCGCGGGCTGATCGGCCCAGCCGAGGCTGGCCGGATCTGGGAACGCCATCTGATCAACAGCGGACTGCTCGCTGAACTGCTGCCCGCTCGGTTTTTGGATGGCCGACTGGCGGGCGGCGACCGGGCTGCTTCTGCTGGGGCTGCTTCTGGCGGGGTGATGGCCTCGGGCGAATCTGTGGTAAGCCAACCTGTCGCGGGTGGGCCTGTGGCTGGTGGGCCTGTGCCTGGTGCGCCTGCGGCTGGGCCCATTGCTGGCCGGGTGGCTGATCTTGGGTCGGGCGCTGGACTGCCGGGGCTGGTGCTGGCGATCCTGCGTCCTGACCTGCAGGTGACCCTGGTTGAGCCGATGGCCAGAAGGACGGTATTCCTGGCTGAGTGCGTCGACGCACTCGGCCTTGGCAACGTCGAGATCCGTCGCGGTCGGGCTGAAGACCTGGCTGGTCAGCTCCACGCGGACGTGGTCACGTCCCGTGCCGTTGCTCGACTGGAACGGCTCGCTGTACTTTCGGCGGGCCTGTGCCGACCTGGTGGGCTCGTGCTTGCGATCAAGGGTGCGTCCGCCGTGGCTGAACTCGATCAGGCGCGCTCTGTGCTGCGTCGGCTCGGGGGATCGGATGCCGAGGTCGTCATAGTCGGGCAGGACCTGGCCGCAGGAGGGCTGATCGAGCAGCCGACTACCGTCATCCGATTCAGGACGGCGCTCGGTGCGAACCGGCCCGCGAAGCGGTGAAGGCCCGCGAAACGGTCACGGTCAGGCGGCGGTCGGCGGGGTCGCTCAGAGTGGTGAATGTCCCTCGCCTTGGCTCGCCGCTTTCGTCAGTAGGGCGCGGACCCGGGCAGGATCACGGGCAGCCCCGGTGCGGGGGCGCCGGAAGGAGGCTCGGAAGGAGGCTCGGAAGCCGCCTCCTGTGCGGGTCCTGACGGCTTAGGCTGAAGGTGAGCGGTGCAGGCTTCAAGGTCGGTGTGAAGTAGGCGCTCGGGTCAATTTAAACAGCTGAGGACAATTTTTCGCGACTCAGTTCGTGTGCAGTGCGCGGTCAGCTGAGGTTCGGCCGTGTCCAGTGAATCGTCATTGGCGGACGAGGTGACGTGTTCGATGACCACGACCAGGCGTGGCCTCGGGTGGCCAGAACCAGGTCGTGTCGTAAGACCCGTAGGTAGCGGCGATGCCGGTGACTCCGCTGTGGGCTGGCCCAAACGTTCATCTCGAGGGACTGCGCGGATGGCGGCGGACGCTGCGGTAGCCGTAGGTGGCGTGACGCTCGCATCCGGCTTCAATCTGCGTGCGGCGGGCGTGGCCGCCAGTCGTTCTTCAGGTGTGAATGCTGGTATGGCCCGGTCGGGCGTCGTGGCATCAGGCTCGGGTGCGTCTGCAGTTGAGAGGCACGCGTGGCCGGTGCGACCCGACTCGGAACGCGATGGGCCGTCAAGCGCCAGCGAGCCGGGTGCCGGGCCGACAATTGCCGGGCAGGATAGTGAGGGGCCGGCGCGCCCCGGATCTGCAGGAGTTAGGTCACGGCGAACGTTCACGAGACAGGGCGGCTCGGCCGGAGTGACTGAGGCAGGGCTGAACGCGCCAGTGGGAGCCGAGCCCGGCTGCGGTTGAGCGGGAGCCGACTGCGATGCGGTCCTCGCCGTCGGCCGGAGCCTTGCCAGGTGCCGAGAGGGAGGCGATCGCCATGCGGGGGGATCGCGCGTATGGCACAGATGGCCGTGATGGCTGGTCTGATGAGGTCCAGAGAGGGCTTGGCTGGCCTGAGGTCTCATCCGGTGAACTCCGCTCGCAGATCCGGCAGTATGGATCGAGCGACCTGACTGCCGTCGCTGTTACTCCCCCGATCTCGAGTTCAGCCGATGAGCATGACGTCGGTCTTGGCTGGCCTGAGATGCCAGTGCCGCCGCCTGGTCGCCACGAACGCAATGTCAGTGGCGAGGTTCGGGACCGCCGTCCAGCACCTGCGGCCACTGTTTCACGTGAAACAACGGCTCCCGGCGGCGGCGGCCGGGATCTCAGCGGCGTTGATGCCGCAGGGCGTCCGGGGCCGAGTATCGCTGCTGTGGCTGCTGACCGCGTCGGTCAAGACAAGCCGGCCGACCCAGGCTCGGCGCAGCGTGACGCTGGCGGCACCTCGCCTCGTACCGAACGGTCAAGCGCAGCGACAGCAGCTGGAGGTGGCGGCTCGGACGCGGCAGCCGCAGCCGAAGCCGCAGAGCGGCGGTCGATCCCGCATGCGCACGATGACCATTACCGGGCTCGGGCGGCCCCGCGACACGCCGTGGTGCGCCGCCTAGCTCAAGAAATCGCCGGCCTGCCGATTCAGGAATCGCAATCTGCACCACATCGTGAATCACCTGAGCAAATGCACGGCAGGATGCCATCGGTCGAGGGATCTGATCCCAGAGGCCGGACATTCCAGGGCCCTGGCCCCTCTATGATCGCGGGTACATATTCCGGCGCCTTGATAGGACGAGGCGAGAGTGAGGATGAGGTGGCCATTCCTGAGCCGGACACATCGGCTGACACGCCGATCGCGCGAGCGGCTCAGGCGGCCATGAAGGCGAGGGCCGGCGGCCAGGACTGGCCACGTCCAGGGTCGTGCAGGATCCTGACGATCGCGAACCAGAAGGGCGGCGTCGGCAAGACGACGACGGCCGTCAATCTGGCGGCGAGCCTGGCGATGAACGGTTCCCGCGTTCTCGTGGTCGACTTGGATCCGCAGGGAAACGCATCGACGGCGCTGGACGTCGAGCACAGATCCGGAACCGCATCGATCTATCACGTGCTCGTTGACGGGGCGCCGCTCACCGATGTCATTCGACCGGTCGAGGGATTCCAGCACCTATTCTGCGCCCCCGCGACGATCGATCTTGCAGGCTCGGAGATCGAGCTTGTGCCGTTGGTCGCACGTGAGTCCAGGCTGGTGCGGGCGCTGGGCGGGTACGACGCCTCCGGACTGGATTACATCTTCATTGACTGCCCGCCGTCGCTTGGGCTGCTGACCGTCAACGCTCTTGTAGCGGCTCCTGAGGTGCTGATTCCAATCCAGTGCGAGTATTACGCTCTTGAGGGCCTCGAGCAGCTGTTGCGGACGATCGAGCTCGTGAAGAGCCATCTGAATCCGACGCTTAAAGTCAGCACCATTCTGCTGACGATGTACGACAGCCGAACCAGGCTCGCGTCGCAGGTGGCCGACGAAGTTCGCGGTCATTTCGGAGAGCTCGTGCTGAGCTCAGTCATTCCGCGCAGCGTTCGGGTCTCGGAAGCTCCAAGCTACGGCCAGTCGGTCATGACGTACGACCCGGGTTCGAGCGGCGCACTGGCCTACTTGGAGGCCGCCAGGGAGATGGCCTTCCGGAACACCAGGGTCGCCAGAGCCTAGCCTGCTAATCCGCCTGGCCGGAGCGTGTACTCAAGGCAGACGGTACCGACGGGCTGCGCAATATGAGCACTCGGCAAGCAGCAGCACCCGCGTTGCCATGTCAAGGCCAGCTTCCATCCCTGTGGACAACTTGCGGGCAGCGCCCCACTTATCCACAGGTGCTGAGCGGATCGGATCCCTGCAGGAGAATTGCCTGGCAGGATGGAACCGCACTGGCTCGTGCGCGTCGCTCTTGGAAACAGCCGTCGCATGGTGCAATGGTCAACGGGTTTGGTCGCGGTCGCCGCCGCAGCAGGGAGAGGTAGATGCCGCAGCAAAAGCGAGGCCTCGGGAAGGGGCTCGGAGCCCTGATCCCGACCGCCGCGGTCGGTGAGCAGACTGCGTCGCTGTCGAGTTACCGAGCGGACGGGGGAGACTTCTCCGCCGCGGCGCGCCTGGCTGACGTCAGCGGCGCGTACTTCGACGAGATTCCCATCGACGCGATCGCGCCGAACCCCAGGCAGCCCCGGCAGATCTTTGACGACGACGCGCTCGCTGAACTCGCCGAATCGATCGAGGTCGTCGGGCTGCTGCAGCCGATCGTGGTGCGCCGAACTGGAGCCGGCAAGTACGAGATCGTCATGGGTGAGCGCCGATGGCGAGCTTGCCAGATGGCCGATCTGCAGTTCATCCCGGCCATCGTCAGGGAGACTCCTGACTCCGACTTGCTTCGCGACGCATTGATCGAGAACCTGCACAGGCAGCAGTTGAATCCGCTCGAGGAAGCGTCGGCCTATCAGCAACTCCTGGACGACTTCGAAGCGACCCATGAAGAGCTGGCTCACCGGATCGGCCGGTCGAGGCCGCACATCACCAACACGATCCGGCTGCTGAATCTCCCGCCCGCCGTCCAGCGCAGGGTCGCCGCGGGAGTTCTCAGTGCAGGTCACGCCCGCGCGTTGCTGGCACTTGAGGACCCATCGGCGCAAGAGCAGCTTGCGCACCGGATCGTCGCCGAAGGACTGTCGGTGCGTGCTGCTGAGGAAATCGTCGCTATGGGCGGCGAAGGTGGCAAGGCGCGGCGCAAGCAGCCGCGGAAGCAGCCGGTGGCACCAGGACTTGCAGACCTGGCCAATCGTCTCTCCGATGCTCTAGACACGCGGGTCAAGGTGGAGCTGGGACAGCGGAAGGGGAAGATCGTCGTTGAGTTCGCCTCGCTGGATGATCTCGACCGCATCGTGAAGACCATTTCACCGGAATGGCCGGCAAGCCAGACGGCTTGACCTGCGGCACCTCGGAGAGATCGCCTGTGCGCTGTTCTGTGCAGCAGCTGCGCGGTCGGAGGCCGCCAACGTGCAAGGGTGCAGATGGAACTGCGTCCAGCGTGGGTCGTTGACTGGACGTGGATGGTCGTGTGCGGCAGGTAGCGGCAGAATGTTTCACGTGAAACACGCCTGGTGTGCTCTGCCCGCCAGCAGCTAATGAGCGGAGCATGCGTATGGGTGCATGGGGCGCTGGCCCGTTTGAGAATGACGATGCGCTGGACTTCCTGGGAGAGCTGGGCGAACTGCCAGCAGATGACGTGGCCGGTCGGCTTGAAGCTGCGCTCGCTGTTGCGGCGCAAGGTTATCTGGAGTTGCCGGAGGCCAGCGCCGCGATCGCGGCGGCCGGACTGATTGCTGTGGCCCGAGGCGCTGCCTTTGAGGGTCTTGACGAGAACGTCATGGCGCTTGCCCAGTCTGGCGGTCTTCAGGACACTGCGCGGCTGCGAGATCTGGCGATGACCGCGCTGGCCCGTGTCACTGGCGAATCGAGCGAGTGGCAAGAGCCGTGGTCAGAATCCGAATCTTCCGCAGAAGCCAATGCGATGGTCGCTGACCTGAGGTCTGCGTTGGCTTGAGGCTGGAATCCAGCTGACTCGCGCCTCGGCTGCGCCGGGCCGGCAGCCATTCGGCTAGCTTGCCTGGATGTACGAGGAACGCGGGGCGTCGAGCCGATTACTTTGCGGCGCTGGCGCGGATCGACTCCAAGAATGCGTCTACGTCTTCCTCGGTGGTGTCGAAGGCTGTCATCCAACGGACGACGTTCTCGCTCTCGTCCCAGGTGTAGAACGTCCACTCCTCTTGCAGCGCCTTGATCCGATCCGGGCTCAGGGCTGCGAATACGGCATTCGACTGCACCGGGTACCGGATGGTCCACGCCGGGAATGTCGGCCAGGCCGTCGGCTAGCCGGGCCGCCATTGCGTTGGCGTGCTGGGCGCTGCGCAGCCAGAGCTTGTCCTCCAGCAAGGCAGTGAACTGAGCGGCCATGAAGCGCATCTTCGAGCCAAGCTGCATCTGCTGCTTCCGCAAGAACGGCACATCGGCGATCAGTTCGTCTCGCATCACGATGACCGACTCCGCAGCAACGGCCCCGTTCTTCGTGCCGCCGAAGCTCAGAACGTCGGCGTGAGCAGCGATGTCTGCGAGTTCGCAGTTCCAGGTAGGCCACGGCATTGGCGAGCCGGGCGCCGTCGATGAAGAGGTACAGGCCCTCGGCGCGGCAGAACTCGCTGAGCCGGCGCAGTTCATCGAGTGAGTAGCACGTTCCCAGCTCGGTCACCTGCGCGATCTCCACGACTCTCGCCTGAACCCGGTGCTCGTCACCGCGGCCGGTGAGCCTGGGCGCGATCAGCTCGGGCGTCAGTTTGCCGTCAGGCGTGGGCACCGTCACCACCTTGTTGCCGAGATTGCGTTCCGTAGCGCCGCACTCGTCGACATGCAGATGCGATGACTCAGCGCAGATCACGGAGTCGAACGGACGGAGCAGCAGGCTGATGCCGAGAACGTTGGCCGCGGTGCCGTTGAAGACGAAGTAGGCGCTGACCGCGCCGAAGGCCGCGGACAGCTCGTTCGCCGCGCGGCTCGTCCAGTCGTCCGCGCCGTACGGCCCGGCGTCGCCGGTGTTCGCCGCCGCGATAGCGGCAGATGACCTCAGGGTGCGCGCCTGCATGGTTGTCGCTGCCGAAGCTCTTATGTCCAGTCATCACCGGCTCAGGCTACCGACCACGGTAGGCAAACCGATCACCCGGGAGATCGCCATCGCGACCCCGTCGCCGCGGTGCTGCCCTGTCGCGACTCGTGCGGCCAGGAGCGGATGCCGCTGAGACACACCGCTGGGCAGCGAGGCGCTGCGGCGGCCGGCACGCTCGCCGTGCCAACCAAGCTGCGGGCGACCGAGCCGGAGCTCCGCCGCAGCACCCGGCGCGGTCAGTAAAGGAACCCTCAGCGCCGGGACAAACCTGAGTACGATGGCATTGCCGGACTGATAGGTCCGCGCCAATTCGTCACGCATCTCAGCTTCAGAATGACCGCGCTGCCGTGAGTCAGCGGCAGTCAGTGATAGAGGTGCCAGTTGTCGCGCCGTCTTGCGAGCATCACGCTCGATAATCTTGACGACCTGCCGTCTCGGTGCCGACGCTGCGTCTTCTGGGAACTCGACCCGGTCGGGCAGGCGCGGGCGCTCGAGGCAGGAGACGCGGCGCTGGAGAAAGAGTCCTGGGTTTCCAGCGTGCTGCTGCAGTGGGGTAGCTGCGGGAAGATCGTCTACGTGGACGGCGTCGCGGCTGGCTACGTGCTCTATGCTCCGCCGCAGTACGTTCCGCGGTCGGTCGCCTTTCCGACCAGCCCCGTCAGCGCCGACGCGGTGCTCTGATGAACGCCCACATCATCTCGGAGTTCAGCGGAGGCGGCCTCGGCCGGATGCTCCTCCAGGGCCTGGTCAAAGATCTGAGCCGTCGGGGCATCAGAGCGGTCGAGGCGTTCGGTGACCTGAAGCCCGACGGCATGAGTTGCGTCACCCCAGCCGACTACCTCCTCGCCGTCGGCTTCAAGACAGTACGTCCGCACATCCGCTATCCGCGGCTGCGGCTTGAGGTCAAGACGGCCATGTCGTGGCGGGAAGACGTGGAAGTCGCCCTTGGAGCGCCTGCTCGGCTCGATGACGCCAGAACGCCCGCTGCGGCTGGCCTGACGCAGCCTCGTCCCGCTTGCCGCGGGCGCGACTTCGGCGTCCAAGCGCCATCAGCCGTCGCAAGCACAGAAAAGTGCCGCACCGGCAACTCGCCGGTGCGGCACTTGCGAAGCCCAGCTCGGTCAGGCCAGGAACTCTTCCAGCTCGCGCAGCAGGGCCGACTTCGGCTTGGCGCCGACGATCTCCTTCACGACCTGGCCGTCCTTGAAGACAGTCAGCGTCGGAATGTTCATGATCCCGTAGGTGCGGACGACCTCGGGGTTCTCGTCGACGTTCAGCTTCACGATGTCGATCTTGCTGGCGTACTCTTTCGCGATCTCCTCGAGGACCGGGGCGACCTGCCGGCACGGACCGCACCACTCCGCCCAGTAGTCAACGAGCACCGGCTTGGAGCTCTTCAGCACGTCTGACTCGAAGCTCGAGTCGGTGACTGCCTTGCGTTGATTCGCCCACCTTCAGGACATCCTCTCGTTGACTCTCAGTTGTCCCGCTGCCGCTCGGCCGCAGGAAGTCAGGACCGTTACTCGCTCTGGTCGGCCAGCCACCGCTCCGCGTCGAGCGCCGCGGCGCACCCGGTTCCGGCCGCCGTCACGGCCTGCCGGTAGTGCCGGTCCACGACGTCACCCGAGGCGAAGACGCCCGGGATCGCGGTCCTGGTCGACGGCTCCTCCACCAGCAGGTAGCCATCGTCGTCGGTGGCAAGCTGACCCTTGAACAGCTCACTGCGCGGATCGTGACCGATCGCTACGAATATCCCGGTAACGGGCAGAACGCTCTCAGCGCCCGTCTCGGCGTCCCGCAGCCGCAGCCCGGTCGCCCGGTCCTCGCCTAGCATCTCGAGGACCTGGCTGTTCCAGGCGAACTTGATCTTCGGGTTGGACATCGCCCTGTCTTGCATGATCTTCGAGGCTCGAAGGCTGTCCCTGCGGTGCACGATCGTCACAGAGCGGGCGAACCTGGTCAGGAATGTCGCCTCTTCCATCGCAGAGTCGCCGCCGCCGATGACCGCGATGTCCTGCTCGCGGAAGAAGAAGCCATCACAGGTGGCACACCAGGAAACGCCGTGACCTGCAGCCTCTTCTCGCCAGGCACGCCAAGCTCGCTGTAGCTCGAACCCGTGGCGATGATGATCGCCCGGCTCTTGAACTCACCGTCGTGCTGATCTTCACGACCTTAGGTGTCGCCTCCAGGTCGACTTCGAGCACGTCGTCAGCGACCAGTTCGGCGCCGAAGCGCTCGGCCTGCTTCCTGATCGCGTCCATCAGGTCCGGGCCCGAGGATCCCGTCGGGAAAGCCCGGGTAGTTCTCGACGTCGGTGGTGGTCATCAGCGCGCCGCCGGCCGTGACCGAACCCTCGAACACCAGCGGGTTGAGCTTGGCACGGGCGGCGTACAGGGCCGCTGTGTAGCCAGCCGGTCCCGACCCGATGACGATGACATCCCGCACGTCGGTCACTGTCGACTTCTCCTTCGTAGAACTGCACCGGAGTCAACGGAGCAAGGGCCCGCGAGATTCCCGCTGCGCGCGGGCTCAACCGGCCGGGATCGTAACCTCCGCGATGATTTCCGGGCTTGCCGCCGAGCACGTGAGACGGACGACCACGACGTTGAGCTCGTGCGCATTGTCCGAGCGTCTCAGTACCACGATTGTCGCAGGTTGGCCGAGATACCTGGCGACGTCGGCCACCACAACCGTCCCTCCGGCCGCCAACCTGGTCAGGCATGCCACCAGCAAGGGCACGCGGATCCCGCCGAACACGGCCTTCGGTGCGGACGACCGCTGCGTAGGGCCAGGCGTCACGCCTTTTCCGAAGGCG
>CAWFVM010000012.1:0-10004 GCA_963819285.1 uncultured Actinomycetota bacterium | reverse complement strand
GGGATTCGCCGAGTCGGCTGAGCGCGCTGCGGCACAGGACGGTCCTGGCGCGCCGATGGACCAGACCACGCCGGGAGTGCCGATACCCGGCGGACCTTTGCCGGACTATCGAATGCCGGGTTATCCGGTCTCGGGCTATCCTCCGCAGGACCCGCGCGCCTCGGATTACTCAGCGTCTGGCTACCCCGGACCCGACTACCCGGACCCGAGTACTCCGGACCCGAGCACCGTGCGTCGCGGCCTTCGCCGACGGGGTCGGTTCCTGGGTGGTCGGCCGAAGCGACAGGCGCCTTCACCGGCGGCGCGGCGCAGTCTCCGGTCAGCCAGCCGCCGGTCAGCCAGCCGGCATTCGACCAGCCGGCATTCGACCAGCCGGCATTCGATCATCCTGGGTTTGATCGGGCCGGGTTTGATCGGGCCGGGTTTGATCGGGCCGGGTTTGATCGGGCCGGGCTTGGTCAGCCAGTCCTTGACGAGACGGTGCCTGGCCGGCAGGCGATGCCGCCTGCTGGTGCTGGTGCTGGTGCTGGTGCTGGTGCTGGTGCTGGTGCTGGTGCTGGTGCTGGTGCTGGTGCTGGTGCGCCGATGCTTTATCACGTGCCGGGCGCGCAGCACGGACCCGGCCAGTCTGAGTCCGGCGGTTACCGTACGCCTGGTCAGGCGCTGGGGGATCAGCCGGTCCTGATGCAGCCGCCGCCGGTCCAGGCCCCACCGTTGCCGGGTCTGCCGGGTCTGCCGGGTCTGCCGGGTCAGCCGGAGCAGGCCGTCCAGCAAGCGCCGCCCGCTAGCCAGCCGCCATCTACCCGTGCGTCGAAACCGGGCGGCGGTAAGAGCAAGAGCGGCGGCCGGTCCAGGCGCAAGCAGATTCGGGCTGTCGCCATGCTGAGTGTGCTCGTCCTCGTGGTCGTCGCGGGGGTCACCGGCATCCAGTCCGGCGGTCCGTCGGTGACAGCCACGGTCAAGAACTTCCTGCTCGACTGGGAGCAGCAGCAGTACACGTCGGCGGCTGACCTCACCACCGGCCACCCTGCGGTTGTTGCGAGCGGGCTGGCATCGGTTTACCGCCAGCTTGGTGCCGAAGACCTCGGACTGGCGATCGGCCAGATCAGCGTGCACGGCGACGACGCACGGGCGTCGTTCCGCGCATCGTTCAACCTGGGTCGCGGCGGCTTGTCGTGGAACTACACCGGCAACTTCGCCTTGCACCGAGGCTCGTCGGGCTGGCGCGTGGTGTGGGAGCCGTCGGTAATCGTGCCGGGTCTCCGCACCGGCAACAGGCTGGCGGTACTCACGACCATGCCGCACCGGGCGGTGCTCCTAGACGCACACGGTCGTTCGCTAATCACTCGTTCCACCGTCTGGCGAATTGGCGTTGTCCCGGACAAGGTCAAGCGTCCGTTGCGGACCGCGGCGAAGCTGGCCAGGGTTACCGGTCTGGCGCAGTCGGGAGCCGACCAGATGGCGGGCCAGATCGAGGCCTGGCCGCCCAAGAAGTTCCTCGAACTGATCCAGCTCAGCCCGCTGATGTACCGGCAGTTGCACAAGGCACTGCGCGGCGTCCCCGACTTGCAGCGCAGGCCGCGCGTCGAGCGGCTGTTTACCAGCACGGCCCCGGTGCTGACCGGGCAGGTAGCGACCGAGACCGCGAAGATCCTGGTCGAGGACGGCCAGCCGTATCGGCCGGGGACGACGGTGGGGCTGACCGGCTTGCAGCAGGCGTTCCAGACCAAACTGGCGGGGAAGCCGACGACCGAGGTCGTGGTGCAGAACGCTGCGGGCAAGCAACTCAAGGTGCTGCACCGATGGATGGGCAGTGCGGGATCGAACATCAAGACCACTATCAGCGGGGCGGTGCAGGAGGCAGCGCAGCAAGCCGTGGCCGGAGTCGGCCTGTCCGCCGCGATCGTGGCGGTTCGCGCCGGCGGCGGGCAGATCATCGGGGTCTCCCGGCATACCGCGCACGGCGTTCCGACGGTCAACCCGCTCGACGGGCAGTACGAGCCAGGGCAGTCCTTCACAATCGTCTCGGCGGCTGCGCTACTTGCGGCTGAGCCTAAATTCAGCGAGAAGACGCAGGTCAGCTGCATTCCGAGGAATCCAGTCGGTGGTCAGGTTTTCGCGAACATCCCGGCCGAGCCCAACCTCGGCAGGCAGCCCACGTTCAAGGAAGTGTTCGCGCACGCCTGCAGCACCGGGTTCGCGGCGCTGTCCAACGTCCTGAACTCAGCGGAGCTGACCGGGACCGCGCAGCTGCTCGGCATCGGCGGGACTCCGTGGACGCTGCCGCTGCCCGCCTACCCCGGATCGATGAGCAGCCCGAAGGGGAACCTTGGTGCGCTCGCTCTCGACACGGTCGGTGACGGGACTGTCCGGGTCAGCCCGCTCGACATGGCGCTGGTGGCTGGGGCGGTGGACTCGGGTTCGTGGCGGGCGCCGATCGTCGTGAACGGGGCGAAGGAGCAGCAGCAGACGCGGGCGCAGCTCAGTCATCGCGTGGCCCGGCAGTTGCGCGACCTGATGCGAGCGACCGTCAAGACCGGTGCCGCCAAGGCGGCGGACCGGCATGGGATCGCTCTACGGGCAGGTTGGCTCAGCGCCGCTGGCTGGGCACAAGCATCTGCGGGCAATCTGGTTCGTCGGGTTCCGTGGAAGCGTTGCGTTCTCGGTGCTGGTGTTCTCGCGATCGGCTTCGTTCGCCCCTGCGGTACAGATCGCCAGCAAGTTCGCCGCGAGCCTGCCGAGCGGGTCGTAACGGTCCGAGAGCGCGGCCGTGGCGGTTTTATGCTAGTTCGTAGTTGATTCTGGTGGCTGACTAGCCCGAGTCCACATGCTAGTTATAGAAATTCGTCACTGTGAGCAACCAACTTGCGACTCTCCGGCGTCTTACCTAGTGACGCTGGTGTGCCGCTCGGGGGGTTGCGGCCCAGTAGTCGTGATGAGAACCGGGCCTCATCTCGGGGGAGGCCCGGGCCATTGGACCGGCCCCGACCCTGCCGGTCGAGTCCCCGCGGGCGCATCTTCGGCCACCGCCAG
Organism: uncultured Actinomycetota bacterium; assembly: GCA_963819285.1. Lineage (GTDB taxonomy): Bacteria > Actinomycetota > Actinomycetes > Streptosporangiales > Streptosporangiaceae > Chersky-822. The sequence continues at coordinate 6,971 of CAWFVM010000012.1, read as the reverse complement.
CGCCCGCGGGGGCCTCTCATGCGTTCAGGCGAATTGCTGTGGTGCCGACCTGCGATGCGTGGTCTGTTCTAGTGTAAGATTTGTTCGATTATAGGCCGGTTTGGCGTCATCTGGGGTTGGGCTGGGAATTGGCGGGCGACCTCACGCGCTGAGACAGTGGCAGAAAGTAAGTTTGCGGTAGCCCTGTCGGTGAGTACGATCAAGGGAAACTGCATAGGGGGTGACTGGCTTCGACTTCGGTAGTTGATCCAGGGGAAGCGAGCCGAGGGTTGCGGTGGTGACCTCGTTAATCCTGTTGCCGCAAAGAATAAGTGCCAATACACAGCGCACTAGTCTCGCCCTCGCTGCCTAAGCGAGCCTCGAGACCGTTAGCCCGGGAGTTCCTCCGGCCCGGTAGCTAGCGTCATCTAGGAGGATCAACCGCCTAGTCCGGTCGCGGGACTAGGCGGGACATCAAACAGCGACTGAGCCCGTCGGCGACTTGTCTGCGTGACCGCCGGGGCTGAGAAAATCACAGCAGACTGCGCTCGGAGAAGCCCTGGTGAGGTACTGAAGGACGCGGGTTCGATTCCCGCCACCTCCACCATACGGTTCGTACTCGAACATTTTGACCCAAGCGCGGCGACTAGGAGGTCGCCGAGTGCTTGAGGTCCTTGCTGGCCCGCCTCCTCGAGGCGGGCCTCAGCTTGCTCCTGTGCCTCGCTCAGGCCAGATGCTCGCCTGGCGTAGAGCACGGTCTCGAAGGGCTCGTTCAGCTCGTCTGAGGCTATGTAGGGGCCTCGTTCGTCGGCTTGGACATACAGTTTGCCGAAGATGGCCTTGTTGATGATTTTTCGTGCGGGCCGATGTGCTGCCTGATAGAGGGCGGCAGGGTCACTGAGCAGCTGCAGGACGGTGCTTAGAACCTCGTAGCCAGTTTCAGCGGGACTGTCGGTTTGGCTCAGTCGCTCCTGGATGCGGGCTCGTTGTTCCCGGATACTGCGCATCTTGGCGGAGAGCTTCTCTTGCGGCCAGTCGGGGTGGTCAAGTAGCTCGACGCAGGTATTTTCTTGCTGGTCCAGTTTGGTGAGCTGCTGGCAAAGCTGCGAGCGAAGCTTGGAGACGGTTGTCGTGGCGCTAGCTCGGGTGGTGTCGAGCCGGACTTGCAGGCGGTCGCAGAAGGTCGGGGAGAGCTATCCCTAGCTGGCGACCGCGACGAGATAAAGTAGAAGTACTGCTGGCCGGTTTTGCTCCGTCCTGGGCTGATGATGAGCCGATGAGCACAGCGGTGGCACCACAGCAGGCCTTTGAGGTAGTGGTTGTGGGTGCGCTGCCGGGTACCAGCCCGACGCTCTGTGAAGAGCACTCGCTGCACCTGGTCGAACAGCTCCTGGCCGATGAGTGGTTCGTGGCGACCTTTGTACTCCACCCCGTCGTAGGTGATGTAGCCGAGGTAGTAGCGGTCCTGGAGCATGTCGCCGATCTTGTGGATGCTAACTGGCCTCGGACCGTAGCGGCGGTCGCCGCGAGTTCGCAGCCCGGCTTCGGTGAGCGTCTCCTGCAGGGCGTGGTAGTTGTATCGGCCGGTCGCGTACAGCTCGAAGGCCATCTTGATGAACGGTGCCCGCTCCGGATCGACGGCGATGGTGTTGACCTTGTGCCCTTCATGGCGCACGGTCTCGTTCAGGTAGCCGATCTTGGCCTGGCCGATCGTGCCGCCATGCTTGATCACCTTCTGGCCCATCTTGTACCTGATGTCGGCACCGGATTGCTCGCTCTGGTACTCGTTGAAGACGGCCAGCATGCCGTGCATCATCCGCCCAGCCGGGGTGTCGTCCAGATTCTTCTCGGTGGCGGAGATCAGCAGCACGCCCATCTGCTTGAGCGCCATCATGGTGACCGCGTCGTCGTAGCGGTTGCGGGCAAACCGCGACAGCGCGTAGACGATGACGTAACGGACGCTCGGGTGCGTCTTGAGGTAGGTCAGCATTGCCTTGAAAGCGGGCCGGTGCTCTATCGTCTTGGCGCTTTGGCCGGGCTCAACGAACTCAGTCACATGGACGCTGCCGAGTTCTCGCTCTCGAGCTATGCAGGCGTCCCGCTGCGCGGGCAGGGAGATGCCCTCGGGGTTGTACTCGGTCTCTACCTGGCCGGGTGAGGACACACGGAGGTAGCGCACGCTGTCGGTGCCGGTGATTCGTGTTGGCGGGGGCTTGGTCATTTGCTCCTTCCTTCTGACTATCTGGTTCAGGCAGCGTGATTGCTGGCCTGGTCGTGGATTTCGGCGGGCGGGTTCTCGGCCCGGAACAGGGTCTCGGCCGATCGAGCGGGATCGGCGAGGAATCCGAGGTGCCTCAGCCGGTTGGTCATCGCCTCAAGAGAGACGCGAAACAAGCGGGCGAGTGCCTGTGGGTCCTGGATGCCGCTGCTCCAAGCCTGCTTGACCAGGATTCTGGGCATGAGCAGGCAAGCGAAGTAGTTCGTGACCGTTTCGACTTGCTTGTCGCGCTTCTTGGCGTCGCCGTAACCCAGATGGGCGTAGATAAGCTTTCTGTTCGACATGTCGATGATGTGCTTGAACTCGTGCGCCAGGGTGAAACGTCGCCGACCAGGGCTGTCGTTGCGACAGACGGCGATTAGGTAGATGCCTTTGTCCCACTGGGTGAAACCCGCCAGGGTCGCCATCTGGTACCTCGGCAAGGGCAGGACCCGGACCCGCGACAGCTGAGGCTTGCTGGGGTGCACTCGCGCAAGAACGGCCCGGTCCGGTAGTTGACCGGGCCGTCTTTATGCCACATCGTGATCAGCGCCGACGATGGGGTAATGACCATGAAGCTTTGGGGTCCGTCATGATCAACTATGCGCCCTAAGCGCAGGTCAGGTTAGTTTCGTGAAGGGCTACTAGTGATCACCCGGCACGGGCGAGGCAACTTCGTCACCTCTCGCACCAAGCCGGAGGAGCCACCTTACCCGATCGCGACAAAGAGGCCGGAACCACCGGTTTATGTCAATGTCATGCGATCCAACGCAGATTAGTTGGAGATACCTGGCGCACGAGGGCGATGCCCGTCGAAATAAGCTTTGGCTTTGATGATGATCCTGCGGCGCATGAGTACGCCACTTGCTGGCGAGATGCCGGCCTGGGAGTGGCCACAGCTTGGCTAGTCAAAGAGAGGTGGACCGTGCGGACACGAGCGATACACGTAAGGCCCTTGCCGTTAGGCGTGGCGATTGTCGTGGTGGCACTGGCATCCGCTCTTGGCGGATGCAGCAATCGCGGCCGGGCTACGGACGGCCCGCTTGGCGGCCCGGACGGTGAGCACGGCCCGATCCCGCGAGGCGCGAACTGCGTGCCCGGTGGCCATGCCCAGACATTCGGCGACCAGTTGTTCACCAACTACGGCCATACAGCCGTGGAGCTGGACCGCGTCGCACTGCTGCGTCCGCACAACGAGCGCCTGATCGGTTCCTACGCGGTGCCGGGGAAGCTGCTTATTGGCGTAGTGTTCTGGCCGCCGAATTACGCCGGCATGCCCCCCACGTGGAGGCACCGCCAGCCCGTGCACGGTTTTCGGCTAGCGCCGGGCAAGTCTTTCAACATGGTCCTCGGCGCGACGGCCACCGGCACGGGCCGGGCGACCTCGCAAGGCATGCTGGTCTACTACCACGACTCTTCGGGCAGGTACGTGGCCAGCAATTACTTCGCGATGATCATCGAAGCGGGCAAGCGAGGGTGCTAGGTCTATGCTTTGTCGGCTCGCTCCACCAATATCGAAGCGCCAGCCTCCGATCCGTTAGTTCCGCACAGGAAGCCCGCGTGACTGAAATGGAAGTACGCGCGGGCGTTGGTGTCGTAGCCGGTCTGTGCCGAGCTGTTGAAGCTGGCCTTCAGGTCCCCGCCCTTGACGCCTAGTACTACAACAGAGCCTTGTTACCTCTGGTCCGGCGGGCGTAGTGGGATTTGCGGGCGGTGGCCTGCCGGCAGCGTCTCCAGTCTGACCATTGCTCGTGGAATTCCTGCGGGCGGGTGAGGCGGGTGTGCAGGTTGAACAGGCGGCGGGCCTCGGCGACGGTGAGCGGGATCAGGTCACGCCCGGTTTCGCTGGTTATGAAGGGCGGCGGGGCGTATGTCCTGCGCGGGGCGAAACGTTGTCCACAGGGATCAGGCCCCCTTTTGAGCGGGGGCGGCCAGCTGGCGCGGGATTGCGCGGCCAGGAAGGCGTGCGCGAGCATCGACAAGGTGATGTGCCGGTACCAGGCGCGGTAGCGGCGTACCTGGTAGTGGTCCAGGCCGGTCTCGTTCCTGGCCTCGGCGAAGCAGTCCTCGACCGCCCACCTGGCTCCGGCGACCGCGACCAGCTCGGCGAGGGTGAAGTGCCGGGGGGACCAGCAGCGGAAGTACGCCACCTCGAGCTGGCCCTTCTCGCCCGGGGCCAGGGACCGGCGGATCAGCAGGTGATGGCCGGGGCCGGCGGCGCCGACCAGCGCCCAGTCGTACAGCCGGGGCCCCTTGGACCCGTCCGCGCAGCTGACAGCCGCTGCCACCCGGACGCTGGGACCAGGGCCGCCAGCTCGTCCGCGCGGAACCGGCCCGCCGGGACGGTGACCGTCTCGCTGCACGCCACCGCCATCACGTAGGCGATGCCCTGCTCTTCCAGCCATCCGCGCAGGCCCGGGTTCCCGCCGTAGACCTCGTCGCCGGCCACCCAGGCGAACGGCACCCCCGCCCGCGCCGCCCGCTCGATCATCTGCCGGGCCAGCTCCGGCTTGGTCGCGAACCCTACGTCGTCGCCGATCCCGGCCGCCCGGCACCGCTCCCGGTCACCCGTCCACTTCTCCGGCAGGTACAGCTCCCGGTCGATCAGCGCCCGTGACCCGTCCGGCGCCGCGTACGCGAGGAACACCCCGACCTGGCAGTTCTCCACCCGGCCCGCCGTCCCGGTATATTGCCGGGCCACGCCGGCCGACATTCTTCCCTTCTTCAGGAATCCCGTTTCGTCGACCGCCAGCACCGCCCCCGGATCCCCCATGTGCCGGACCGCGTACCGCCGCAGAGCGTCCCGGCAGGCATCCTCATCCCACGGCGAGAAATTCAGCAGCCGCTGCAACCCGTCCGGCGACACATCTCCCGCGAACTCCGCCAGCATCCACCCGTTCTTCCGCTCCGCCTGCGACAGCAGCCCCAGCAGGTACGCCCGCCCGCGCCGCCGCGCCGACACGTTCCCGAACACGCCCGCCACCTGCGCGAACAGCTCATTGAACGACTCCGACCACGCGGCATGCGCCTCACCGGCCGCCACCCGCACCTCATCCACGACACTCAGCATGCACCGACCCTGGCCGCCCAGCCGCAAATCACGCAGCCACGCCGAGCAACGTCACACCAGCCGTTGTAGTACTAAGCCGACGCGCCGACTCGGTTAGTCGTGGTCACCCTTGAATCGTTCAGAGACTGAAAGATCGCAGGTAGGTGCCCCACAGCGAGGGCACAGTGCATCAGGACGAACGAGAGCGGGGATACCGCCGTGCTCCTCGCTGACGAAGCAGAGTCTTGACGCTCGATGGACTGATCCAATGACGAGTAGCTAGTTCGGAGATCGTGACACCATCCCGGAAAGATCGGACGAGATCATCGATGTCAGCGCAGGTCAGGCGGTCTCTGAGGCGCCAGGCACGGGCGGTCGAACCGGCCGCACATTCATCATCTTCGTCGCTCTCTACGGTCACCGTGGTCACCGCCTCGACGGCCCGACGGACTTCAGCGAAGAGGTCAGGAGTGTTCGAGTAGTGGGTGACTAGCTCCACGAGCCGGCCACGCGTGCTTGATGACCCTGCGGGTTCATCTGCGCGCGTGGCCGCTGTGTTTTCCCGGGGGTCCGAACCCCCGGACCCCCACGATTCGGGCTGGGGGAGCCCCCCGACCCCCGAAGGGCCGGCCACGTATGGTTTGCGCTTAGTTGCAACGACAGCATGGTCCTACCTACGGCTGTCAGGATGACGGTAAGTAGGACCATGATGCTGTTGGACTCGGCCCGGGAACAGCAGTAGGGAGGTACATACTGCTGAGCTTCCCTGGCGGTGGCCAGGAGTCCCCACCGGTGGAGTGTACTGCTGGGAACAGTGACTGGTATTTGGTTGTCGTTAATCGGGTTGATTGCGAAACTGTAGGGCCTCTGTCTCCCCTCAGCCGTGAAATGATGATCAATAATGCTGGTGACCATCACGACTACTTCTGGGTCGACCCCCGGAGCCGCAGGTCGCACCTGGCCCGCTACCGACCTGGGGTTCCTGCTGCATAAGAATTCCGGTCGGATGCAGTCGTTCCAGGTGTCCGTCGGCGAGGTGCACGTTTTCTATCCAGAGGCGACCGAAGACCGTTGCACGGTCGCTCTGCTGCTCGAGGTTGATCCGGTGGGGCTGGTGCGGGGGAGGCACGGACCCAAGGTCGACGGGTTCACTCTGGGTCAGTATGTGAACGATCGCCCCTACGCAGCATCGAGCATGCTCGCGGTCGCGCTCGCGCGAGTGTTCAAGACCGCTATGGCTGGCCGGTGTGACGCCCGCCCGGAGCTAGCCGCCAGCCCGCTCAAGCTTCAGATCCAGGTGCCCGCACTGCCCTGCCGTGGCGGCTGCGAGCTCGCGAGCAGGCTGTTCGAGCCGCTCGGCTGGCAGGTGGAGGCGAAGCCGATCGCGTTGGACGAGACCTTCCCCCAGTGGGGCGAGTCGCGCTATCTCGACCTGCGGCTGAGCGGTGAACTCCGGCTCGCCGACGCCCTCAACCACCTCTACGTCATGCTGCCGGTGCTGGACGACAGCAAGCACTACTGGGTGAGCCCAGAGGAAGTCGACAAGCTGATCAGGGCGGGTGGCGGCTGGCTGGCCAGCCATCCGAGCAAGACCCTGATCACCCGCCGCTATCTCGCGCATCGAGCCGTGCTCGTACAAGTCGGCCCTGGCCAGGCTCGCCGAGGTCGACGACGCGGCCCCCGAGT
>CAWFVM010000011.1:0-594401 GCA_963819285.1 uncultured Actinomycetota bacterium | reverse complement strand
AGTTTACTGCAATTTCCCCACATTGGAACACGCACAGCGGGTGTCACAAAGTCCTTACCATGGCCGGACAGCGCCGTGCGACGACCGGCCAGGGTGATTGGTAGGCTGCATGTTCGAGAAACTCTGCACGAGCTGGACTCCGGAGGCGTGATGGTACGACACGACGTGGTGGTGGTCGGCGCCGGGCTGGCCGGGATGCGCGCCGCCATCGAGGCCTCCCGCTACGGCGCCGACGTCGGGCGTCGTCTCGAAGCTGCATCCCACGCGCAGCCATTCCGGCGCCGCCGAGGGCGGCATCAACGCCGCGCTCGGGAACGCCGGCGAGGACTCGCCCCGAGAAGCACACCTTCTTCACCGTCAAGGGCTCCGACTACCTCGGCGACCAGGACGCGATCGCGGTCATGTGCGAGGAGGGGCCGGGCGACATCTACGAGCTCGAGCACATGGGCGCGGTCTTCTCGCGCACCGACGACGGCCGGATCGCCCAGCGCCCGTTCGGCGCCGGCGGCGCGCCGCGCACCTGCTACGCGGCCGACATCACCGGCCACGTGCTCCTGCACGTGCTGTACGAGCAGCTCGTCAAGAGCGGCGTCACCGTCTACGAGGAGTGGTTCGCGCTCGACCTGGTGACTGGACGGCGAGCGCTGCGTCGGCCTGACCGCCTGGGATCTCGTCCGCGGCGGCGTGCAGGGCGTCGAGGCCGGGCGCCGTCGATCCTCGCCACCGGCGGCCTCGGCCGCATCTACCGCGGCACCACGAACGCCTACGCCTGCACCGGCGACGGCATGTCGATGGCCTGGCGGGCCGGCGTGCCGCTGAAGGACATGGAGTTCATGCAGTTCCACCCGACGACGCTCAAGGCGAACGGCGTCCTCATCACCGAGGGCTGCCGCGGCGAGGGCGGCTACCTGCGCAACGCCGAGGGCGACCGCTTCATGTTCAACTACGCGCCGAACGCGGGCGAGCTCGCCTCGCGCGACGTCGTCTCGCGGGCCGAGCAGACCGAGATCGACGAGGGCCGCGGCGTCGACGGCTGCGTCCTGCTCGACCTCACCCACCTCGGGCGCGAAGCAAGATCAACGAGCGTGCTGCACGGATCGCGCGAGCTGGCGATGGACTACGCCGGCGTCGACCCGATCGAGGAGCCGATCCCGGTGCGGCCCGGCAGTCGCACTACCACATGGGCGGCATCGACACCGACGTCTGGGGGCGCACGTCCATGCCCGGCCTCTACGCCGCCGGCGAGTGCGCGTGCGTCTCGGTGCACGGCGCCAACCGGCTCGGCGGCAACTCGCTGCTCGAGACGGTCGTCTTCGGCCGCCGCTCCGGCGCGGCGGCGGCGCAGGACGTGCGCTCGAACGGCGTCCGCGGCGTCTTCTCGCCGTCCGCCGTGCGCGTGGCCGAGCGCCGGATCCGCCAGCTGCTCTACAACTTCGACGGCGTCCGCCCGCACGTGCTGCGCGACGAGCTGGCCGACACGATGTACGAGAACGCCGGCATCTTCCGCACCGCCGAGAAGCTCGAGAGGTGCAAGGCCGACGTCGCCGAGCTGCGCGAGCGCTACGCGCGGCCTGCGGCGTCGTGTCCAGGACAAGTGCGCACGTTCAACTCCGACCTGATCCAGGCGCTCGAGCTGGGCTCGATGCTCCAGATGGCCGACTGCCTCGTCACCGGCGCGATCGCCCGCACCGAGAGCCGCGGCGCGCACAGCCGCCTCGACTACCCCGAGCGCGACGACGAGCAGCTGGCTGCGCCATACGCTCGCCGTGTACGACGACGGCGAGGTGTCGCTCGACTACCAGCCCGTCACCATCACCGAGTACCAGCCCGCCGTCCGCAGCTACTGAGCCGGAGCCGCATGCAGTTCACCCTGAAGATCCAGCGCTACAACCCCGACACCGAGCAGGGACGGCTCGAAGAGTTCACGGTCGACGCCCCCGAGACGGCCACGCTGCTCGACGTCCTCGACGTGTCAAGGACGAGGTCGACGGCTCGCTCACGCTACCGCAAGAGCTGCCGGATGGCGGTGTGCGGCTCGTGCGGGATGCGCATGGACGGCGCCGCGGTGCTGGCCTGCAAGACGCCGATGGCGCCGCTGGTCGAGTCGGGCCACGTCCGGTGATCTCGCCGATGGGCAACCTGCCGGTGATCAAGGACCTGGTCGTCGACATGGAGCCGTTCTGGGAGAAGTTCCGGGCGGTGAAGCCCTAGCTCGAGGAGGACGACCGACCCGCCGGTCAAGGAGTGGCGCGTCCAGCAGGAGGAGCTCGACCGGATCATGAAGGAGGCGCTCTGCATCCAGTGCGGGTGCTGCGTCTCGGAGTGCAACTCGATGGAGGCCGACCCCGACTTCCTGGGCCCCGCGGCGCTCGCCAAGGCGCGCGCGGTTCGTCGGCGACGTGCGCGACCGCGACCGCAAGGCGCGCGCCTGCGAGACGCTGCAACGGCGCCCACGGCGTGTGGGACTGCACCCGCTGCTACTTCTGCAACGAGCGCTGCCCGAAGGGCGTCGACCCGCGCGACGCGATCGCCAAGCTGGGCGCCGAGATCTACTCCGAGGGCATGCTCTCGGACAAGGGCGCCCGCCACGCGCAGGTGTTCGACGTCTCGACCCGGCAGACCGGCTACCTGCTGGAGACGGCGCTCGTGCCCTACACCGACCCGCTGAAGGCGATGGACGTCAAGTTCGCCATGAAGCTGGCGCGCGCCGGCAAGGTGCCGAACCCGCTGAAGCCGCACCGGGCGAAGAAGCTCGACGAGGTGCGCAAGCTGCACAAGCTGTTGAAGACCCAGGAGGCCGACGCGCGCGACGACGCGCGCGCCGGGGTCTCCGTCGACCGTGAGGAGCCCTCGAGTGAAGCCGAGCTACGCCTACTACCCGGGCTGCCTGGCCAGCCTGTCGCAGAAGGAGCTCGACACCTCGACCCGGGCGATCGCCGAGAAGCTGGGCTTCGAGCTGGTCGACATCCCCGGCTTCACGTGCTGCGGCGCCGGCGACGTGCACGAGGCCCGGCCCGAGTACTACCTGCACCTGAACGCCCGCATCCTGGGCCAGGCCGAGCAGCTCGGGCAGGAGACGCTGCTCACGATCTGCAACGTCTGCACGCTCAACCTGCGCCAGGCCGACCTCAAGCTGAAGGCCGACCCCGAGCTGCGCGAGCGCGTCAACAAGAACCTGCGCGACGTCGGCGCCGCCTCGTACGAGGGCGGCGTCGAGGTGCGCCACCTGCTGTGGGAGATCGCCGAGGGCGAGGGCTACGAGCGGCTGAAGCAGATCGCGCAGAAGCCGCTCACGGGCGTCAAGATCGCGCCGTTCTACGGCTGCCAGATCCTGCGGCCGTCGAAGCTGCTCGGGTTCGAGGATCCCGACCGGCCCCAGTCGCTGGAGCGCATCATCGAGGCGTGCGGCGCCGAGCCGGTCGACTACCCGTCCAAGATCAAGTGCTGCGGCTTCCCGATCGTGCTGGCCCGCGAGGAGGTCGCGCTGGGCGAGCTGATCCAGCCGCTGGCCGAGGCCAAGGAGGCCGGCGCCGACGCGATGGTGACGCCGTGCCCGCTGTGCCACCTCTCGCTCGACGCGTGGCAGGGCAAGGCGTCGCCGCGAGGCCGACATCGAGTTCGACCTGCCGATCTTCCATCTCGCGCAGCTGGTCGGGCGCGGCCGCCGGCCTCACCTACGACGAGCTGCTGTTCAAGCGCCACGTCACGCAAGACGTACCCGGCCACGGACAAGATCTACGCGGCGGGCGACTGACAGGGCAGTCCCCGAACGCCCGCCGTGGAGTGAACGCCCGTGACTCCGAGCTACGCCGCCCTCTTCCGCGCGCCCTACCGCGCGCTGATGGTCGCTGCGCTCGGGGCGACGTTCCTCGGCTCGCTGGACGCGCTGATGGTGACCACGGCGCTGCCGACGGCGGCGCAGGACATCGGCGGCGTCGACCTGATCGCTGTCACGGTCGGCGCGTACGACCGTCGCCGTCGCGATGACGTTCCCGGTCGCGGGCGCCGTCATCGACCGCGAGGGCGTGGGCCGGTCGCTTCGCCATCGCGTGCGTCGCTCTTCGCGGTCGCCAACGTGCTCGGAGGGCTGGCGCCGTCGATGCCGGTCATCGCCGTCTCGCGGGCCATCCTCGGCGCTCGGCGCCGGGTTCATGTTCGCCGTGCCGCTCGGCCTCTTCGCCGTCTCGCTTCCCGGATGAGCTTCGGCCGCGCGCGTTCGGCATCAACGCCGCCATGTGGGGCGTCTCGGCGCTGATCGGGCCGGCGCTCGGTGCCGTGCTCACCGGCCACCGTCGGCTGGCGGTGGGTGTTCTGGATCAACCTGCCGATGATCGCGATCGTCGCGTGGTCGGCGCGCGATGGCGCTGCGCGTCAGGCCCAGCCGGTGGACGCGCCACGCCGAGCGCGGCCGCTTCAACATCGTCGGCCCGGTGCTGCTGGGCCTCGATCGTCGCCGTGCTGCTCGCGCTCACCAAGCACTGGCTGCCGCCGCTGGCGCTGGCGCCGCTGGCGCTCCTTCCGGCGCCGTGCCTTCTTCTTCCACGAGCGGCGCACGCCGCAGCCCGGTCTTCACGCACACCGCCAACTCGATCGCCGCCAACGTCGCAGCGTTCGGCGGCGGGCGTGGCGTTCCTCGGCGCCGAGACCTACCTGCCGCTCCAGCTCCAGGTCGGGCTTCGACGACCGGCGTGCGTGTCGTCGGCATCGCGCTGCTCCTGTGCACGCTCGGCTGGACGACCGGGTCGATGAGCGCCGCGCGCGCTGGGCGCGGGCCGCGGAACCAGATCGCTGCTGGGCACGGCGCTGACGGTCGCGGCGCGACGTTCGTGATGGCGATCCCGGCCGGCGGGGCGGTGCTGCCGATCGCTCGCCTACGCGCTCTCGGGCCTCGGGATGGGCATCGCGAGCCCGGCGCTCTTCGCGGCGGTGCTGGCCGACGGCGTCGAGGGCCGCGAGGGCCGGTCGACGTCGAGCATCCCGCTGGCCCGCCAGGTGGGCTCGGGGATGGGCGCGGCCGTCGCCGGCATCGTCTTCGCGGCGACGCTGACGTCAGCACAGGTCACGCGCGGCCGAGCGCGCCGGCGCGCACGTGCCCGCCGTCGTCCACGCCGCCCGGCTGACCTACCTCGCGGCCGCGGTGGTCGGCCTGCTCGGCGTCGTCGCCATGCCTGCTGGCTGCGCAGCGACGTCCGGACGGTCCGCGCCGAGCGCGGGTGGTCGAGCCCGAGGCCGTCGCGGAGGTCCCGCCCGCCGGCGCCCGCTCGGTCCGGGCGGTCTGGACAGCGATGCGCTCGGTGGGCGCGGTCGACCGACCGACATCACCGCCGATCTGCGGCGGCTCTTCGGCCACGCCGGCTTCCGGCCGGGGCAGCGCGAGGCTGTCGAGGCGATGCTCGCCGGCCGCGACGTGCTCGCGGTCATGCCGACCGGCTCGGGCAAGTCGCTGTGCTACCAGCTGCCCGCGCTGCTCGCCGCCGGCGTGACGCTCGTCGTCTCGCCGCTGATCGCGCTGATGCAGGACCAGTACGCGCGCTCTGCGCAACCGCGGCATCGACGGCGTCGAGATGCTCGACGTCGAGGATGTCGCCGGATGCCGTCGCCGCGGCGCTGGCAGCGCATCCGCGCTCGGCGAGGCGCGGCTGGTGTACGTCGCGCCGGAGCGGTTCTCGAGCCGCGCGCTTCCTGGACGCGATCGCGCGAGGCCGGCGTCGCCCGGCTCGCGGTCGACGAGGCGCACTGCCTGTCGGAGTGGGGCCACGACTTCCGGCCCGACTACCTGCGGCTCGCCGACGTCCGCGAGCGCCTGGGCATCGCCGCCGACGATCGCGCTCACCGCCACGGCCACGCCGCGGGTCGGCGGACGACATCGTCGCGGCGCTGCGGCTCGCGACCCGGTCACGCCGCGGACGGGGTTCGACCGCCCCAACCTGATGTTCGCCGTCGTGCCGGTCTGCCGGCGATCGCGGCAAGCCGCCGTGCTGAGCGCGCTGCTGCACGCGCCGGACGCGCTCCCGGCCGTCGTCTACTGCGGCCGCCGGCGCACGTGCGAGGAGGTCGCCGAGGCGCTTGTCGGCCGGTGGGCTCCGGGCCGCCGCCTACCACGCCGGTCTCGACGGCGAGCGCCGATCGAGGACGCTCGACGGCCTTCCTGGCCGGCGAGCTCGACGCGGTGTGCGCGACGACCGCGTTCGGCATGGGCATCGACAAGCCCGACGTGCGCTCGGTCGTCCACTGGGCGCTCCCGCCTCGCCCGAGGAGTACTACCAGCAGGCGGGCCGCGCCGGCCGCGACGGGCTGCCCGCCCGCTGCACCCTGCTCTACGCCAGGCGCGACAAGGGCCTCATCGTCCACTTCATCAACCGCGCCCGGCTGGCCCCGGCCGATCTGACCGCGGTGCATGCGGCCGCGGCCGACCGCGCCGACGCGTGGCGGCGTGTTCCGCGTGCGCGAGCGCGACTCCCGGCACGACGAGCCGCGGGTTGCGCTGGCCGTGCTCGAGCGGGCCGGTGCGCTCGAGCTCTTCCCGGCGCCGGCCGGCTCGTCCGCGGGCCGGATCGCCGACGCGAAGCTCTCGAAGCGCCACCTGGCCGCGGCCGTGGTCGCCGGCCGCCGGGTCGAGCGGCGGCGGTGGGACCGGCTCAAGGCGATCGACGCCTACGCGACCGCGGACGGCTGCCGGCGCGCGGCGCTCCTGCGGCTACTTCGGCGGACGAGCCGTCGAGCGTCCCGCCCGACCGGTGCTGCGACGTCTGCGGCGCGGCCGTCGCCGGCGAGGACGCCGCGGCCGACGCCGCGGCGCGCTCCCGGCCGCGCGTCGACGTCGATCTCGCCGCGGCCGTGCTGCACGCCGTCGACGAGACCGAGGGCGCGGTCGGCCGCACGCGCCTCGTCCCAGATCCTGCGCGGCTCGCAGGGCAGGCGCTCGTGGCCGCCGGCCACGACCGGCTCGCCTCGTACGGCGCGCTCGCCGGGCTTCGGCCGAACGACGTGCTCCGGGCGGTCGACCGCTGATCGCCTCCGGCGCGCTCGAGCTGACCGGCGGCCCCTACCCGCTCGTGCGCCGGCCGGCCGGCCCGAGCCCAGGCGGCCACCGCCCGCGACGCCGAGCTGCGCGCCCAGGTGCGCGCGCTGGGCCGCCCCGGCGCCGAGGAGGGGGTCCCGTTCCTCGCCCGCGTCCTGGCCGCGGCCGAGGATCCGAGAGCTGCGCGGCTTGGCCGCCGCGCGCTCGGCGCCGATCGGCGGCGAGCGCGCCGCTCGGCCCTCTCCGGCGCTGAGCCGCGCCCGACCACGAGCGTCGCGCCGCCGCCGCGGCGCCCGTCCGCTGGCCGCGCGGGCCGGATCCTAAAGTCCCTTCAAGACCAGTGCCGGTACTGTGGGAAGGTGCTTCGCCGGCTCACAGTCGGTTGCGGTCGAGCCCCCGGTCGTGATCGCGTTCGGGGCGCTCGTCGTCGGCATCGTCGACATCCTTTCGGCGATCACACCCGCCCTCACCGACCGCTTCGACCTCTTCCAGGCGATGCTGCCGATGGATGCCGGCGACCTCGCCGGCTCGCTGACGTTCGCGTGCCGGTGTCGCGCTCGTGTGGCTCTCGGGCGGGCTCGCCCGGCGCAAGCACCGCGCGTGGATGGCCGCGCTCGCCGTCGTCACGTTCGCCGCCGCCGCGCCACCTCGCCGGCGGGTTCGACGTCGAGGAGGCGGTCGGGAGCATCGCGCTCCTCGTGGCGCTCCTTGCGCCTGCGCCGGTGGTTCGACGTCCCCGGCGACCCGACGAGCCTGCGCGCCGCTGGTCGCCGGCCTCGCGGTCGCGCTCGCCGCGTGGGCGGTCGTCGGCTCCGCCGCCGAGCGAGCACCTGAACCGGATCACCGACCTGGGCTTCGAGTTCGTGCTCGCCTCCGGCGCGTTCTGGGCGCTCCACCAGTGGCTGCGCGCGCACCGGGAGCCCTGCGGCCAGACCGACGCCGATCTCGACCGCGCCCGCGCGTTCGTCGCCGATCACGGAGACGACAGCCTTTCGTTCTTCGCGCTCGGACGCGACCGCCGGTACATGTTCTCGCGGGCCGGCAACGCGTTCCTGGCCTATCGCGTCGTCGCCGGCTGCGCGCTCGTCGCCGGCGATCCGATCGGCGGCGGCGGACGAGGTGCCCGGGCCTGGTCGACGACTTCGCGCGCTGTGTGCCGCGAGCGTGGCTGGCGGTTCGTCGTCCTGCACGCCTCCGACCGCTGGCTCGACCTGTACCGCGCGCGGGGCATGCGCGCGTTTCGCAAGCGGCGACGAGGCGGTGCTCGATCCCACCCGGTTCTCGCTCGAGGGCCGCGGGATCCGGAAGGTGCGCCAGTCCGTCGCCCGGCTGGACCAGCGCCGGCTACGAGTTTCGGGTCGCTGCTCCGTAACGATCTCTCGGAGGCGGAGCGCGCCGACGTCGACGCCGTCACGCGCGAGTGGCTCGGCCGGCGCCGTCGACCGCGGCTTCTCGATGGCGATGGACGATCTGCTACTCCACACGACGGGCCCGCTTCGCGCTCGCCACCGACGGCGACGGCGGCGTCCGCGGCTTCCTCCACCTCGTGCCGTCGTCGCGCGGCTACTCGCTCTCGGCGATGCGGCGCGGCCGCGAGACGCCCAACGGCCTCATGGAGTTCCTGATCGCCCGGACGACGCTCTGGGCTGCGCCGGCCGGGCGTCGAGGAGATCTCGCTCAACTTCGCGGCCTTCGCCGACGTGCTGCGGGCAGACGACGCCGCGCCGCTCCACATGCGGCTTGCCCGGTCAGCGTGGTCTTGCGGCTCGACCGTGTCTTCCAGCTCGAGCGGCTCTTCAGCTTCAACCGCAAGTTCCACCCCTAGTGGCGCACACGCTACATCTGCTTCGAGCGCGCGCATCGACGTGCCGGTGCTGAGCCTTGCGACGCTGCACGCCGAGCGGCTGCTTGCGCCGTCCTCCCGGCTCGCCGGCCGGCGCGCATGCGCGCTCCTAGGCGGCCGCTGCGCCTTCGAGCGCGAGCTCGATCACGGCCGCGGAGCCCGGCGCGAGGTCGACACGCGGCCCGGTCCGTCGAAACACGATCAGCTGCCGGTCGGCCGCCAGATCTGCGAGGTAGGCGAGCGTGCGCTCGACCCGCTCGGCGTCGAAGTGGGCGAACGGGTCGTCCAGCAGGACGGGCGGCGTCGCCCCGCCGGGGCACAGAGCCGGACGAGCTCGAGGCGCTGCACGAGATAGGCCTGCCGCTGGGTGCCGTGCGACAAGCGCGGCGAGGTCGACGACCTCGCCGCGCTCGGGCGTCTCGAGGCGGACGCCGAGGTCGTCCTTCGACGAACGCGGTCGTGTAGCGCCCGGCCGGTGAGCCGGCCGATCGGCTCGGCCGAGCGCCGCGCCCAGGAGCGGCGCGACGTCGCGGTACGTCTCGTCGGCGGCCGAAGCGAGCTCGGCCTCGGCGAGCCGCAGCACGGCGTCGACGTGCTCGAGGTGGGCGACGCGCTCGTCGCCGCCTCGAGCTGCTCGCGGAGCTCCGCGACCCGGGGCAGCCGCAGCCGCTCGGCGAGCCGTGCGCTCAGCCGCGCTCCGGCGGCACGCGCGGGCGCGGCCTCGGCGGCAGCCCGCTCGGTCTCGACGCCGCGACGCCGCGCCCGTCGGCGAGGGCGGCGTGGCCGTTCAGGCTCTTCTCGATCTCGCGAGCCGGCGCGGGCCTCATCGAGCGACTCCTCGCCGAGGAGGCGGCGCAGCTCCTCGGACTCGCTTGTCCTGGGTGAGCGTCGGCTCGGCGTGCATCTGGGCGGCGACCTCCCGGCCGTCGTAGAGCCTCAGGCCCTCGCCCAGGTCGGTCGTCTCGATGCCGCAGCCCGGAGCTCGGTGCGACGCGCCCGTGCAGCCCGCGCAACTCGTGCTCGAGCTGGGCGGGCCCGGCCAGACGCGCGCGGAGCCCGGCCAGCTCGACCTTGACCCCCCCGAGCTCGCGCTCGGCTGAAGCGAGGGTGCGGTCGCGCTCCACCGACGCCCGGAACGCCGCCAGCCGCTCACCGCACGTTCCGTCCCCCGGCAGGAGCCGGTCGAGCTCGCGGACGGCGCCGCTGCGGCGGGCGGCGATCGCCCAGCCGGCCCCGGCGGCGATGGCCACCGCGCCGATTCCGATGAGCAGCGGCAGCCCCGCAACGAGACCGGCCACGGCGCCCACGATGCCGACGGCGATCGCGGCGACGGCCCCGCGCGGCGTCGATCCTGCGCTCGCCGTGGCCGCGGCCGCTTCCACGGCGGCAGCGCGGTCGGCCGCGCCCCGGTCGGGCTCGAGCGGCGCGATCGCCGCCTCGAGGTCGCGGCAGCGCTCCCCAGGCGGCCGCCTGCTCCGCGTCGGCCGCGGCCACGGGCGTGCGCTCGCCGAGCTCGGCCGATAGGTCGTGCATGCGGTCGCGCATCGCGGCCATCTGATCCACGGCGGCGAACCCGGCGCCGTCGGTCTCGGCCTCGAGCCGGTCGGTCGCGAGCGCCACGGTCGCCGCGAGCCCCTCGGCGGCGTCGAGGCGGCGGCGCAGCTCGTCGGCGCGCAGGTGGTCGCGGACCGATTCGAGCACGTGCACCCGCTCCGCAGCGTCGTCCGCCTCTCCACGGGCGGCGTCGCGCCCGGCGGCAGCCCGCTCGACCTCGGCCCGCTCCGCCGTGGCGGCCTGGAGCTCCGTGCGCAGGGACTCCGCTTCGGACTCGGCTGTCGGGAGCGCGTTCGTGCGGGCCCGGTTCACCGACGAGCCGTGACCGATGTGACCGAAGTGCCTCGACCGCGGTTGCCGCCGACGCGTCGGCCCGGGACTGCGTCAGGGCCGACTCGACCGCGTGGCGCACCGAGCCGGCATCGCCGATGCGGTCGAGCTCCGCCTGATCGACGCATCCCAGCCGCAGGTACACGTCGCGCTCGACGCCGTAGAGGGTGCGGGCGAGGCGCGTGGGTCGGTGCCCGCTCCGTGGTCCGCCGTGAGGTCGGCGCCGGTCGCGGCGTCGCGCAGTGTGAAGCGCCCGCGCTCGAAGTCCCACTCCAGGCGAAGGCGCCCTGCTCCGTCGACGAGCTCGAGCCGGCGCCGTAGCGCGGCGCCGACCAGGGCCGGTAGCGCTCGATCGCCGCGGTCTCCTCACGGGTCCGCCGTCCCCCGGCCGCGAGCCCGAAGAGGCTCGCCCGCAGGGCGGCGTGGGTCGTGCTCTTGCCCGACTCGTTCGGGCCGTGACACGGTCAGCCCGGGGCCGAATCGAGCCCGCTCCCTGCCAGCTTCCCGAACCCGCGACGGTGAGGCGCTCAACCCGCATGGATCACCTCGGCGCGGCCGTCGAGGGCGCGCAGTCCGGCCAGGATCGCCTCGTGGGCGGCCGGATCGCCGGAGTGCCGGAGCGGCGACACCACCGACCCGTATATGGTCAGTCTGAGCCCGGCGACCGGCAAGAGCGACGGCTTTCTGCACCTAAAGATTTCCGGAAATTATCAGTTCCCCGGAGTGTCGTCGAATGGCACTCACGTCTATAACCAGCAGCTCAGTCCCAGCCACGCGCTTGATCTGGTGGAGGGCGACTTCACCACGGCGGGCGGCCAGGCCAGGCAGCAGGCGTTCATCCTGAATGTCAGCGGCACCTCGGCGACGGTGACCGGGTGGAACGCCCCCGAATTCAACACGGACTGCGCGACCATCGAGCCGTTTTATGTGCAGACCGGGGCCTGGAGCCCGGACGGGTCTACTGTCTACTTCGGCACCACCGGCTATCACCCGAACGGCGTGCCCGTAGGCGCCACTCCGCGTACCGGGCCGTGCGACGCCGCGCTGGCCTTCCCTGCGACGCCGACTGCGGTAAAGGCGCTGTGGACCAACTACACCGGCTGCGATTCCCTCTACGCGGCCGCCGCTGACGCTGGCGCCGCCTACTTCGGGGGCCACGAGCGGTGGTCGATGAACCCGGCGGACTGCGACGGGCAGGGCGCGGGTGCCTATCCCGCACCGGGGATGGAAGGCCTGGCCCCGGTGACGGGCGCGCTGTACCTCAACGCGGCAGGCACGGCCGGCTACTACAGCCACGATCGCGGGCTCGGCGCCGACTTCATGATGACGACCAGTGCCGGCCTGTGGATCGCCAGCGACAATTTTGACGACACCCAGTACTGCGGCGGCATCTCGACCTCGGGCATCTGCTTCCTCCCCTACACCTGACCCCGCGCAGGCTTCCGTGATCATGACCAGGATCGTGATCACGGAAGCCTCGCCGGGTGATCACGCGACTGATCTTCCGGGCTCTGGCCCGAATTCCGTGATCAGGCCGCCACACGTGGCCTGGCAGAGCCACCGCCCGGACCCGGACTGATCCCTGGTGACCCAGCTTTCACAGCCGCCTCACCCGCTGCCGGCTCGCCTGATCCTGTAGGAGTCTTTTTTCCTGTAGGAGACTTAACAGCGAATATGGTGGTCAACCCTCCTACAGGAGTAAAGTCTCCTAGATCTTTTAGCCACTACCCCGGCACAACCCCGCAAAGACCTCAAAGCCGTAAACCCGGCCCTCTCGCACCACGCAAGGCCCGGCCCGCTCCGGTTCGGGCAGCACCGCTAGCGCGCTGCCGGACCAGGCCGCGGCTCCGCCGGGGCACAGGTGACGCGTCCCGTCATGGCCAGTGGCTAGCCCCCGCCAGGTCTAACACCTCGCTGGCGTGAGCCGACCTTCACGGGGCTTGACCGGGCCGGACCGCCTGGCTTACGGTTCTATCGCCCATCTTCGTACACGATAGAAACCAGGTCGCCGCTGTGATCGGAGCTCTTTCCGCATGGACTCGCAGGTGACAGCGGCCCTGCCAGCCGCTGTCAGCCTGACGAGGGTGACCAGGCTGTTCGACGGGCTGGCGGCGGTCAGCGAGGTGAGCCTGGAGATAGCTCAGGGCGAGCGGGTCTGGCTGCGGGGGTCGAACGGGTCGGGAAAGAGCACGCTGCTCCGGGTGATCGCGACGGCCATCTCGCCGACGTTCGGCGGCGGGACGGTGCTCGGCCTTGATCTGGAGGCCGACCGGCGGGCCATCCGCGCGCTCACCGATCTGCTCGGTCATGAGACCCGCTTGTACGGGGATCTCACCGCCGCCGAGAACCTGCGCTTCGCCTGCAGTCTGTACGGCCTTGACCGGGGACTGGTCGAGGCCGCGCTTGAGCGAGTCGGGCTTGAGGACGTGGCCGCCGTGCGGGCGGGCAAGTTCTCGCAGGGCATGCGGCAGCGGCTGGCCCTGGCCCGCTGCCTCATGCGGACTCCCGCGCTTGTCCTGCTGGACGAGCCCTATGCGGGACTGGACGTGGACGCCCGCGTCATCGTCGACGAGTTGCTGACCACCGCGAGCGCCACCGGGCAGACCGTGGTCGTAGCGAGCCACGAGGCACCGCCGTCGCACCTGCTCGACCGTGAGGTGACGATGGACGGAGGTCGCGTGCTGGCACCGGCCACTGCGGCTTCCGTCGCTGTGCCTCCGGTCACTGCGGCGCGGTCATGAGCCTCCAGGTCGCCGGCGCCATCGCCGCCAAGGACCTGCGCACGGAGCTGCGCAGCCGGACGGCCGTGAGCACGGTGCTGCCGTTCGCGGTGACGATGCTGCTGGCGTTCGGTTTCGCGCTCGGTCCTGACCGGCTGCTGCTCGCGCAGACGGCGCCGGGGCTCTTGTGGCTGGCCGCGCTGTTCGCGTCCGTGGAGCTGAGTCACCGCTCTTATCAGAGCGAGGCGGCCAACGGCGCGCTTGAGGGCCTGCTGCTCGCCCCGGTGGACAAGGGATCGGTGTACCTGGGCAAGGCGGCCGCGTCCTTCGTGCAGCTGTTCGCGCTCCTGGCAGTCACGACGGCCATCGTCATCGTTCTCTTCGGGCTGCCCATCGGCCCGGCGCCCGGCCTGCTCCTGCTCACGGCGGTGCTCGGCGTCGCCGGGCTGAGCACGCTGGGCAGCCTGCTCGGCCTGCTCGCCGTGCGCAGCCGTACCCGCCAGGCCGCCCTGCCGGTGCTCGTTCTCCCGCTGGTCAGCCCCGTGATCATCGCGGCGACCAGCGCGACGGCGGATCTCACCCGCGGCACCAATGCCGGAGTGGGCGGCTGGCTGAGCCTCCTCGTGGCCTTCGACGCCGCCTTCCTCGCGGCCGGCTACCTCGTCTTCGGTCATCTGCTCGAAGACTGAGCCGGACTCGCGCGCCGGCATTGACATCCCGGCCCGAGACGAGCATCCTTCTAAAAACTAGTTTTATCGTCGATAGAAGGTGAAGCATGGCGGGACGTGGCAAGTGGGTACGCACCTTCGCGATCAGCGTCAGCGGCGCACTGGTGGTGATGGGCGCGACCGCCCTGGCGACCGCGGCCGGCAGCGCCGCGCCCAGGGCAAGCGTGAAGACCATCGCGAGCAGCAGGGACGGGGGAGACGATGGCTCGGCGCTGATCGCCAAGGGCAAGCAGGTATTCCGCGACTACACCTTCGGTGATCAGACGTTCTGGGGCGGCACCCTGGAGCTCGACAAGGCGATCGAGGGAGCCAAGAACGGCGGGGTCGGACCCGGCATCAGCCCGGTGGCCGCACTCGGGCTCGGCCTCAAGGTCGACGTGGACAGGCTGCCGCAGGCGGTGCAGGACGGCATCAAGAACGGCACGATCGACCTCAATGACCCGAACACGACGCTGGCCCTGCTGAAGCTCAACGCCGTGGTCGGCGTCAAGGGCATCTTCAACAGTGACGGCTCGCTGAAGACGGTCGGCATCGAGTGCGCGCTCTGCCACTCGACCGTGGACAACTCGTTCGCCCCCGGCATCGGCCACCGGCTCGACGGCTGGGCCAACCGTGACCTCAACGTGGGTGCCATCGTCGGCGCGTCCCCTAACCTGCAGCCGGTCGCCACGCTGCTCGGGGTCAGCGTGCCGACGGTGCACAAGGTTCTCAATGCCTGGGGACCGGGCAAGTTCGACGCCGAGCTGTTCCTTGACGGCAAGGGATTCCAGCCCAACGGCCGCTCGGCCGCCACGCTGATCCCGCCAGCCTTCGGCCTGGCCGGCATCAACCTGCACACCTGGACCGGCTGGGGCTCGGTCCCTTACTGGAACGCCTTCGTCGCGGTCCTGGAGATGCACGGGCACGGCGACTTCGTCGACGCGCGGCTGGACAACGCCAAGCAGTTCCCGATAGCCGCCAAGAACCACTTCGGGCACATCCTGGTCAAGGATGACCATGTCACCCCGCAACTGCCCGCGCTGCAGGCCTACGAACTGTCCCTGCGGGCGCCGAAGCCCCCGGCGGGCTCATTCAACGCCAAGATGGCGGCTGCGGGAAAGGTCCTGTTCGACGGGCCGGCCGAATGCTCGACGTGCCATGTGCCGCCGATCTTCACCGAGCCGGGCGAGAACCTGCACACCGGCCAGCAGATCGGCATCGACAACTTCGAGGCCAACCGCTCGCCGACGCACATGTACCGCACGGCTCCGCTCGCGGGCCTGTGGACCCACCTCAAGGGCGGCTTCTACCACGACGGCCGGTTCAAGACGCTGCTGGCCGTGGTCCAGCACTACAACAAGGTGTTCCACCTGCATCTGACCAAGACCCAGGAAAACGACCTCGTGCAATATCTGCGCTCGATCTAGCGCGCATCAAGATCGGAGAGGTCCCATGAGGTACCTGTACAAGGCGCTGACTGTGGTCGGCAGCTACCGGGCTCAGCGGCTGATGGGCATCGCGACGCTCATCACGCTGGCGGCGACCGCGGCGATCGGGCTGTTCGTGGTCCCGCCGGACGCGACGCAGGGTGACGTGCAGCGTCTGATGTACGTGCACGTCCCGATCGCGTGGGTGACGTTCCTGGCCTTTGGCGTGGTCTTCCTCGCCAGCGTCGCCTACCTCAAGACCAAGCGCATTCAGTGGGATCGCGTGGCAGTGGCGTCGGCCGAGATCGGCGTCATCTGCTGCGCGCTCACCATCGTGCTCGGCTCCCTGTGGGGGCGGCCGGTGTGGGGCACCTGGTGGACCTGGGACCCGCGCCTGACCACCACCGCTGTGCTGCTCCTGATTTATGTGGGCTATCTGTCACTGCGTAAGGTGGCGGATAGCCCGGCCCGGCGGGCCAAATGGTCGGCAGTCATCGGCGTGATCGGTTTCATCGACGTGCCGATCGTGCACGAGTCCGTCGTCTGGTGGCGGTCACTGCATCAGCAGGCGACCGTGCTCCGGCTGGGGGCGCCCACTATCGCCGCCAGCATGCTGGCGACGCTGCTGCTCGCCTTTGTCGCCTTCTCCCTGGCCTACGGCTACCTGATGGCGGTCCGCATGCGAGTCGGCCGGCTTGAGGACCGGACCTCGGTTCCGGTATCGCTGCCGTCGGCCCCGAGGGCACGCCGCCCCCGGCCGTCACCGATCCCGGCTCCGGCCTCGGCGAATTCGGTGGTGAGCGACAGCCATGCATGACGTCGGATACGTAGCGGTCGGTTACTCACTCACCCTGGTGGCGCTGGTGGGCTACCGCTGGCGGCTCGCGGTCAGGACGCGCCGGGCCCGCCAGCACGTGTCCGCCGTCTCGCCCGGCGTCAGCGACAGGCGGCGCCGGGCGTGAGCCAGGATCTGCTGCGGCCGCCGGGCGCTCCGCCGCAGGCCGCCGCTCTCCGCCGCCGGTGGCGAGACCGGCCAGGGTTGCGGATCGGCGTATGCCTCGCGGTGATCGTGCTCGCCATCGCCTGGATCGCCGTGCGCGGGCTGACCGGCAACTTCGTCTACTACCTGACGCCCACCGATGTCCTGGCGCATCACAAGGCGCAGGTCGGCCAGCGCATCAGGCTCGGTGGTTACGTGGTGCCGGGAACGGTGCGCCACGCCGGTTCCTTCCTGATGTTCACCGTCACTGACAACACGGACTCGATCAAGGTCTCCGACACCGGCGCCGTGCCCGAGTTGTTCAAGGCCGGCCAGGGCGTCGTGCTCGAGGGAGCGATGGGCGCGGACGGCCTCTTCCACGCGGACACGCTGCTGGTGCGGCACAACGGCACGTATGCGCCGCCCAAGCCAGGCCAGCCGCCGCCGCACCGGGCCGACCTCAAGACGGGAGGCTGATCATGGGGCAGCTCGGGACCTATCTCCTGCTATTCGGGCTGGCCGTGTCCGGCTTCGGCGTGATCGCCGCCGCCGTCGGCGCTAAGACCGGCAGGCCCGGCCTGGTCGAGAGCGCGCGACGATCCGCGTTCGCGCTGATCGCGGTCATGCTGGCGGCGAATGCCACCATGATGACAGCATTGCTGAGCAACGACTTCGCGATCAGGTACGTCGCGGAGAACTCCGCGCGGGAGACACCGACCTTCTTCAAGGCTCTGTCACTCTGGGCCGCCGACGACGGATCGCTGCTGCTGTGGAATCTGATCCTGGCCGGTTTCATCGCGGCCGTCGCGTTGCGCTTCAGACGGGACAGGCCAGGGACGTTCTCTTATGCGCTCGCTGTGCTTTTCTCAGTCCAGGTGTTCTACCTCATTCTGGTCAACGGCCCGGCCAGGCCGTTCGGCGGACTGGCGAGCCCCCCGGCGGATGGCCGGGGTCCCGCGCCGTTGCTGCAGAACTATCCGCTGATGGCGGTTCATCCGCCGTTCCTGTACCTCGGCTTCATCGGCTTCACCGTGCCGTTCGCTTTCGGAATCGCGGCGCTGCTCGCGGGCGAGAACTCGGGGCAGTGGATCTCGATTATCCGCAGGTGGACGCTCGTGGTGTGGTGCTTCCTCACCGTGGGCCTGGTGCTGGGGGCGCTCTGGTCGTATTCCGTGCTCGGCTGGGGCGGTTACTGGGCCTGGGACCCGGTCGAGAACGTCGCGCTCCTGCCCTGGCTCACGTCCACCGCGTTCCTGCACTCGGTCATGCTGCAAGAGCGCAGAGGGATGGCCAAGCTCTGGAACATTGCCCTGGTCATCGGCGCGTTCGCGCTCATGACGTTCGGCACGTTCCTGACTCGGGGCAACGTCCTGTCCTCGGTGCACGCCTTCGCGCAGACGTCGGTCGGACCGGCGTACCTGATCTTCCTTGCGGTGGTGCTGCTGGCAGGCTTCGGGCTGGTGGTCTGGCGCCTGCCGTCGCTCCGCACGGCACCGAGCCTGACGTCGGCGATTTCCCGCGAGGGGGCGTTCGTCGCCAACAACGTGCTGCTGCTGGCCGCTACCGTGATCATCCTGCTCGGCACTGCCTTCCCGCTCCTGGTCCAGGCCGTGTCCGGGCAGCAGATCACCATCGGCGGCCCGTACTTCACCAGCTCGATCGGGCCGGTGTTCCTGCTGATCCTGCTGCTGGCAGGCACGGCACCGCTGCTGCCGTGGCGGGCGACCAACCGGTCACGGGCGCTGCGCCGGCTGCGGGTGCCCGCGCTCGCGGCGGCTGCCGTCATGGTCGTGACCGCCGTAGCCGGCGTCCACAAGCCCGTCGCCATCGCCGGGTTCGGGCTCGCCGCTCTCGTCTTCGTCACCAGCGGTCAGGAGATCCTCGCCACGCTGGCCATCGGCAGGCGGGCCCATCCGGCTGGCGTGCTGCGCGCGCTGATCCGGGGGCGGCGCCGGTGCGCGGCCATGGTCGTGCACCTCGGCCTGGCCCTGGTCGCGGCGGGAATCATGGCGTCATCCACGCTCGGCCAGCAGGCTCAGGTCACGCTGAAGACCGGTCAGAGCACCGTATTCGGCGGTCAGATCCTGCGCTACGAGGGCCTGCGCACCGTCCGGCAGCCGCAGCGCACCGTGCTGACGACGACGCTGTCAGTCACCAGTCCGTCCGGCGCTCAGGCTGGCACGCTCGATCCGAGCATCAACCTGTATCCGGCCTCAACCGAGCCGATCGGCTCGCCGTCGATCCACCGGGGCCTGATCTGGGACGTGTATGCCTCGCTGATCACGCTCCAGGACGACGGGGCCACGGCCACGTTCCGCCTGTACCGCAACCCCGGCGTGAACTGGCTCTGGTTCGGCGGGCTGGTGATGGCGCTCGGCGGCGTCGGTGCCGCGTGGCCGACTCGCCGGCGCCGCAAGGCCGGCGACAAGCGGCCCGCAGGGCGCCAGGTCCGAGCGTGCTTCCGTCGAAGCTGGCGCCCTGTGAAGCGCCGGGTGCGGCTGCTGGCTGTCGTCGTGGTCGCCGTCGCCGGCATCGTGACGCTGCTCGCGACCGGTCTTGGCCGTGATCCATCGGTGATCGCCTCGCCGCTGGTCGGGCACCGGGCGCCCAACTTCACGCTGCCGCAATTCGATGGCCCGCCGCTCACGCTGTCCAAGCTGCGCGGCCAGATCGTGGTGCTCAACTTCTGGGCGTCGTGGTGCACCGAGTGCAAGACCGAGCAGGCCGCACTCGACCGGACCTGGCAGCACTTCCAGAACTCCGGGGTGGTCGTGGTCGGCGTCGACTTCGAGGACGCCACCGGTGACGCCAGGAACTACGCCCAGAGCGCGGGCGTGACCTACCCCATCGTCGAGGACGCGAATTCAGCACACCGCACTCACCTATGGCTTGCGCGGAGTGCCGGAGACCTTCGTGGTGAGCCGGTCGGGCCGTATTGTCAGCCACCTGATCGGGCCGGTCGGCTCGGCCCAGCTGATCAGCGAGATCAACTCGCTGCTGGATGCGAGCCCGCGGTGACGGCCGCTGGCTCGCGGCTGCGGGTAAGGGCCGGTGCGCCGGGCTTCGTTGTGCTCCTGGCCCTGGTAGCCGGCCTGGCCGCGCTGATCTTCGTGGCCGTGCGCGGCAACCCCGTGCCCAGCCGCGCTCAGGAGGTACAGCAACTCGCCGCCAGCCTGCATTGCCCGATCTGCAAGGACCTGTCGGTCGCCGACTCGCCAGCCCCGCTCGCGCAGGAGATGCGTCAGGAGATCGCGCAGAAGCTCAGTGCGGGTGAGTCCCCTGACCAGATCAGGGCGGGTTTCGTCGCGGCCTACGGCGACTCCGTGCTCATGACCCCGCCCAGGCAGGGTCTGCCCGGAGTCGCGTATTACCTGCCGTGGCTCGTCCTTCTTGCTGGCGTGGTCGCGGCGGTGACGCTGCTGCGCCGGTGGCTGCACGCCGCACGGGCGGCACCGGCCGGCGCCGGCTCACCGCGGCTATCGGAATCCCAGCAAAGGGCCCTGGCCAGGGCCGTCGCCCAGTTGCGCGCGGAGGAACCGGGATGACCCTGGTGTTCCTGCTCGGCGGACTCACCTTCATCGCCGGGCTGCTGGTCCTGCGGCCGTTCTCGGTCCCTGGCGGCCGCCTTCAGGCCGGAGCCGGCACCCCGGAGGAGGGCCGTCGTCGCGAGCTGCTGCGCCAGCTGCGTGATCTCGATGACGACCTCGCCGACGGCAAGCTGACCGAGGCCGACCATCAGCGGCTCCGTGATCCGGTCGCGTACGAGGCGGCCGACCTGCTGCGCCGGAAGTCCGCCAGCGCCGGCTGGTGCGTCCGAGAGCGCGGGGTCAGGGCCGGCCGCTACTGATGCGAAGCCGAGGCGGACGGCCGGCCTGACCCAGGGGCTGGCGCCGCCGGACAGCGCTGCTGCTGGCGCTCGCCGGGGCGGCGGGCGCCGTCACGTTCCTGCTGGTCAGCACCATCTCCTCGCGGACGGCTGGCCAGGCGATCACCGGCGACTCGGTCCCCGGAGCGCCCGCGACCCAGCCCACCGCCAGGTCCAGCGCCAGGTCCAGCGCCAGCCCCGCGCCGACGTCCGGGTCAGGAAGCAAGTCGGGCAAGGCACCCACCGCAGCACAACTCGCCGCCGTCGCCTCCGCCGAGGCTCGGGTGAAGCAGAACCCCAAGGACGTGAACGCCCACCTGGCGCTGGCCGAGGCCTACACCGCCGCCGGCGCCAGCCAGCTCGCCGCCGTCGAGTACCTGGCGGTCACCCAGCTCGACCCGGCCAACCCCGAGGCCAACACCAGCCTCGCCCTGCTCGCCTTCCAGGTCGGCCACGCCGCCCAGGCCAGGACCATGGTCGACCGAGTGCTCGCGGCCAATCCCGACTACGCGGAAGCGCTGTACGTGCGCGGCGTGATCAACCTCATCGGCCTCAAGCAGCCCGCAGCAGCCGCCCGCGACCTGAACGCCTACCTGTCCGAAGCGCCGCTCGGCACGCACCGGACGGCCGCCGTCACGCTGCTCGCACTGGCCGAGGTTCAGAGCAGTAAAACCAGTAAGAATAAGAAATGACCGGCCTCAGCTGTCTCTCGGTCACCGCCTGCCGGGCGTCGCTCGGAGTGCTCGAACAGCTTTCCTACACGCGGGATGAACTGCCCGGCCGCCTGCCGTCCTTGTGCCTGGCCAGTCAGGCTCGAGCCGTCGCGGTGCTGTCGACCTGCCAGCGCACCGAGATCTACGCGACGTGGCCAGGCGAGCCCGATCAGCCCGCGCTGCTGGCGGCGCTGGCCCTGGACCGGGGTATCTCCGGCAGCATGCTGCAGGGGCTGGCCAGGAGCTACACCGGCGAGGCGGCGGTCAGGCACCTGCTGCGGGTGGCCAGCGGGCTTGAGTCCTTCGTGCTCGGCGAGGCCGAGATCGCCGGACAGGTCCGGGCTGCCGCCGACCTCAGCCGGACGGCCGGCAGCGCCGACGCCGAACTCGGACGCCTGATGGACGCGGCCATCAGCGCCTCCCGCAAGCGGCAGCGGGACACCTCCATCCTGGCCGTCACCCAGTCGGTCGCGAGCCTGGCGGTCGACACCGTCGCGACCTCCAGCGGCGGCACGCTAGCCGGCCAGCGTCTCCTGGTGGTCGGCGCTGGTGAGGTCGCCTCGGTCGTGGTAGCCAGGGCCGTCGAGCTGCGGGCCGCCGTCACGGTCGGCAACCGAACCCGCCGGCACGCGCGCCGGTTCGAAGCAGCCGGCGCCACAGTGGTCGATCTCGCCGACCTCGCCGGCTGCCTGGCGGCAAGCGACATCGCGGTGCTGGCCACCGCCGCCCCGCATCCGCTCGTCGACGTGCGCATGCTGCAGTCGGCCCCAGGCGCGCGGGCCGGATTGCTGACTCTCCTGGATCTCTCGCTGCCCCGCAACGTAGATCCAGGTGTGCGGGCGCTACCCTGGGTCCGCCTGATCGACCTGGCCGACCTGCGGTCCGCCGGGATGAGCGGTGCCGGTGAGCTGGCCGGCGACCTGGCCGCCGCCGAGCAGATCATCGAAACCGAGCTGCGCCGCTACCTGCGCTGGCTCGCCTCCAGATCCGCCGCGACCGCCGTGCGCCGCCTGCGCGGCGGAGCCGAGGACATCGCTAGACAGGAACTCGCGCGGGTCTCCGGCGAACTCCCGCCGGAGGTCCGCGAGTCCGTGGAGCGCGTCCTGCTCAGAACCGTGCACCGCCTCGTGCACAAGCCCACCCTCGAACTGCGCGCCGCCGCCGAAGCCAGCGACGCCGACCTGATGCAGCTCCTGTCCGGCCTCTTCGACCCGGCGTCCCCGGCCCGATCCCAGGCCGAGACCGCCCTACTGGCTCGCGACCTGCACGCAGCAGCCCGGCCCGGCGGGCCGCCGCTCAACCCGGAGCGAGGGCACATGCGCCCCGCCGAGCAGGCCGGTCATGAAGGCGAAATTCATCGGGCACACGAGCTCGCGATGTGACGTGGACAACTCAGCGAAGATGCAATTGCGCATCGTCCATTCCCCGGACTCCTCCAGCCGGGGCTCGTACCCCAGCTGGCTGAGCCTGAGCTTGACCGCCTCCAGCCGCGCACCCTTCGTCCGTGCCTGCCGCCTGACCTCCTCGCCAAGACTCGTGCCGACAGCGGTCGCGACTTCCTGCAGCGACTCGGCGCTGCCAGCCCGGCGGACCGCCTGCCGCCAGCGAAGTAGCCATCATCGACGCCGCGAGTGCATACCTGGTCTGCGGAATCTCGACCGAAAAAGCCCGCGACGAGATCGAGTAAACCTTCGCCGGCCGCCCCGCCCCAGGTCCAACCCGCCCGGTAAGCCGCCGGTACTCGACGGCCAGCAACCCCGCCTCGGCCATCTTGTCCAGGTGAAAGGCCGCGATCCGAGGCTTGACCCCAAGCTGCTGCGCGGCCTCCTCGCGCCCGACCGGCTCCTGGCGCTCGCGGATGTACAGGTAAAGCTGCTGCCGAGTCGGCTCAGCCAGCAGCCCGACCGCCATAAGATCAGCGGCATCCATAGGCGCCCTCCCTCACCGTGGACCCAGCTCTGCTGTGAACCCGGCTTACCGCCTGCGGCTCAACGACTCCCGGTCGCAAGGGTATAACCTCAGCTCCCCCCAACCCGCACGCAGTCTCCCGCAGCCGTTGAGGCCAATTCGTGTCAAATAAATGGGTAAATATGATCCGGCGTCAGTCGCCCATTCAAGGCTGATCTTGCTTCAGGTGCCTGACTGTCCGATCTGGCTCTTGGTGATCTTCGCGACGTTGGCTCGGATAACAGCGACGTGGGGGTGGTCGGGTCCGAAGGCGGTTTCGGCGATGGTGAGGGCGCGTTCGGCGAGGGGCCGGGCCTGGTCGGGCTGGCCCAGGTCCCCCAGGATGATGGCGAGGTTGTTCAGGTCAGTGGCGACCTCGGGGTGGCGGGGTCGGCCAGTGCCCGAGCCTCGCTGAACTGGGCGTGTACTGCCAGGTAGGCCGCTGCCCGGTCCAGGAGCCAGGACGCGTCTAGCCAGGGGGCGTCCTCGGCTGCTAGTTGTTCAAGGTGGCTGGTGGCGACCAGGACGTGCGGCAGGAGGACCGCCCATCGGGGCCAGGCCCGCGGTTCAGACGCGATGCCCTCGGGTGCGTCCGCGCGCAGCAGGGCGAGGACGGCCGCCAGCGAGTGCGCCGGGTTGTGGACCTGGCTGGCTGGAGCCAGGTTCTGTGATGGTTGCGGCTGGGTGGCGGGGTGGGCGGCGAGGGCGTGCTGCAGCAGTCGATGGATCTGCAGCATCTGGCCGACACGCTTGAGCAGGGAGTAGTCCGTCAGGATTCCAATTGCCTCGTCCAGGGTCTGGCCGTCCCCGACGGCACTAGCAAGCGGTTCGGGAAGCTGGTCGGGGTGGTCGGCGAACAGGTCAACGGGGATGCGGTCAGGCGCCAGGTAGGCGCACAGGTCAAGCAACTGCCGGGCGGCCGGGTTCTCCGAGCTGACGCGGTCAAGGCTGAGGTCCCACAGAGTCGCCATCGTGTCGGGACGCCCGCTGACCTGACCCCGCCGATACAGGCCGGCTGCGGGCTCGCGGAGCCGCCGCAGGTAATCGGCTGGCGGGACGGCGGTCCGATCCAGGTAGGCGGCGGCCTGCTCAAGCCCGAGTGGCAGACAGCCGAGCTCGGCCGCCAACTCCAGCCCGGTGTCCAGATCCAGATCCGGCACCCTGGTGCGCAGCAGCGCGACCGCCTCCGCCGCGCTGATCACATCCAGGTCCAGCACGCCGCCCACGACCGAGAACCCACCCCGCCGGGTCGTCACGATCACATGCCCGGGAATCCCGGCTGCCTGCGGGCCGTCAGGAAGCCACGGTCGCAGATCTTCGGCGTCATCAGCGTTATCGAAGATAAGCAGCCACCCCGGTACCGTCCGCAGCCGACGATGGACCTGTGCCCGCAGCCCGTCCGGATCGGTGGCGGGCTCCAGGCCGAGATCCCCGGCCAGCGCGCTGAACTGCCCCGCGATGGTCGCTGTTTCCTCGGTCGCGATCCACCAGACCAGGTCATATCCGGCAGCGTGAGAGTGGGCGTACTCGACGGCGAGTTGTGTCTTGCCAACTCCGCCCATGCCGCGCACCGCCTGCACAGTCACCCTGGACCCAGTCACCAGAGCCTGCCTCAGCGCCTCCAGTTCGCTGCCGCGCCCGGTGAAACGCGGATTCCTGGCCGGGACCTTCCACACCCGGGGCAGATCGCCGGGGAACCGAGGCCCCTGCGGCATCACCCGCGCACCGCCAGGGAACGGCGGTGCCGTGGCCGGCTTGGCCCGCCCGGTCACCGCCGCGGACACCATCGCCCGCAGCCGGGCCGCAGCCTCGGCCTCGGAGACTCCGAACACGTCGGCACCGACGATCAGGCCAAGCAGATCCGGCCGGTCGCACTGCCTGACCTGCACCGTGAGCAGCTTCCGCTTCTCGCCGAGCGGGTCACCGGCCCAGGCCGCCTCCCACTCGGCGGTCCCGTAGGCCGAGGTCAGGTAATCCGGCGACAGCACCGCGATCGTCCGCTCCGCCCCCGAGATCCCGGCCCGCATACCCTGCACCCAGTTGCCGCCCGCCACGAAATCCCACGCCTGGATCAGGACCGTATAGCCGCCATCTTCGAGCACCCACGCGATCCATTCCGCCCACGCCCGATCAGCCTGCGTGTACGAAATAAAGAAATCCCGGTTTCCAGCCCCGGCCCGCCCCTCAGCCACCCCTAGACAATCCCACATCACCCGGTCCAACGACAATTAAGCCAAGTAATGCACCTCCGACCCATGGCACGGTCAGCGCCGACGGCATTGTTTCGCCGTCGGCCTGGTCGCACTGGCCACCGCATGCCGACACGGCGAAGGCTGGACGGCGTACCCGTGCTGCCAGGCGTTGCGCAGCAGCCGGCAGCACGGGAACGCCGCCCAGCCCGACCCCAGACCAGGTCTGACAGCTCACCCCGAACCGCGACCAGGCGACAGGTTCCCGCGATCATGCTGCAACTCATCGACAAGGAAACCCGGTTGGGTGATCATGCTGCCGATGTTCCGCGATGAGGTGGCGCTCAGCCGGGCCGGTGATCACGGCGGAAATTCGGTATCGGTCAAAATGGGAATCGACCCTGAAAACCGATTAATGTCCTTAGTAGTACTTGCGCACGACTTACCTGGAGGTTAAGCTGTCGGACGTGGATCAAAACGGGGGCCACGATGATGATCTACGGATGTGTGCATTATCTGTGCGATTCGCTGAGAATTTGTGTCGAGCCCGTCTGATGGCCGGGAGCGGAAGCGTATCGTCGCGTCTGCCTGCACCACGTTGCCCCCTGTGGTCAGATACTACAGCGGGAAACGGGAGTGAATCATGCCATTAGCTCGTCTACGAAACCTGGCAGCCCTGACACTCGGGGTTCTTTCAGCCGCATCGCTTGTCGCCGGCTCGGCTCATGCGGGGACCAGTGCCCGCCCGTCGCCGATGATGCTTCCTGCCTATGCCCACGGCACGATCACCGGAGCCGGGCCGCGCAACGGCGTCCACCTGATGCTGATTGCCTGGCCCGGGCAATCGGCAATGGGCAAAGTCCGTGTCGGCCAGCACGTGAAGACACGGGTCATCGGCAGGGCCACGTCATCGAGCACGGGGACTTACAGCATCCACCCGACCGTGCAGTTAAAGAACGGGCTCGTCAACCTAGAGGTCGTCGGGCGCAGCAGCGAAGCGATCGGCGCGTCCAGCTTCGGCGCAATGATTCACGGGAAAAAGATTACCTCGGCTGCGGCAGCCAGTGACGCGAGCAAGGGGACGGTCCCAGCCAACATACACATGATAGCGCTGCCGAAGTCCGCTGTGTCGGCCGTGCCGCAGCACCCAGATATTGCCGACTGCGCTCCTCCAGTAAAGATTCGGGAACTCGGCCGCAAGATGGTGGATATTGGCGGCCTGTACTCGATAGGCATGCCTCACGCCCAGATATCGATGACCTACTCCGAAGGCTCCACCACCACGATAGGTGTCGCCGTCAGCGTTCCCCTCAGTGACAGTTCCTTTAGCCTAGGGGGCACGTTCACCGAGACCAAGTCCGGTGAGGAAGGTATCCCGACCCAGACCGGCGTCGAGGAAAACATGCAAACGCCGTATACCTTCGGCCTGTACTCGCTTTGCGGTGGCCTGATGCACCAGGCGCAGCCGGAGGAATGGGTCGCTGGATCCCGCGGAGTGACCGTCCTCGCTCCAAAGGCCCAAAAATGTAGTGACTTCTTCTCCAAGGGCGGGACCTTCAGCACCAGCGATGAGAAGGCAGGCACCTTCAATGCGGGCGTGGACCTGAAGAACGATGATATAGACGTCAACATGTCGGCTCAGTCCGGATACGATAAAGACACGTCCATAACCTGGACGTTCCCTAAGGGCGGCGGATTCCTCTGCGGCACCAACAACTTCCCGCCCAAGGCAGCGTGGAACGTCATGGACGTCTCAAAGTCCGGCAACCTCTGAGCATATAGAGACCCCCAGCAAAAGGACAGAGCAACCAGGTGAACCGCATCACTATGGGGAGGCTGGCCTGCGGGCTGGCCCTCCTGCTGGCGACCTCGTGCAGCAGCGGAGGCGGTCCTGACACTGACGGGCCGTTTGGCGGCACCGGCCCCAACTCAGGAATGATCTGCACCCCCACTCGGCCCGGCCAGGTCGCTTACGACGGCTTCGAGCAGTTTCCCAATACGGGCGGACGGGCCACGATCACCAAGGTCAGGCTCGTGCACTCTCGGAATCTGCGACTGATAGCCGCCTGGGTGCTGCCGACCAGTGGGGTGCTAGAAGGCGTCGGTGTGAGCGCCGGGTACCCGACGGCGTCGAAGATTGCAGCCAACGGAACCGGTGCCCACTGGGACCTGCGGCAGCGGATACCGGGCGCAGTCGTCCAGCACACCCGCGGACACCAGGCGATCGCCCTGGTGGTAATCGCCAAGCCGTCCGGGAAGGTGGGCACTTCGAAGGCGGTCGATTTGTACTACGAGTCCGCCGGAAAGCATTACCTGCTGCACTTCCCGTACGGCTTTTCGGTAAAGGTCGCCCGCACCTGCTGAAGTCTCAAAGTCCGGCCACCTCTGAACATAAGAGGACCTCCAGCAAAAGGACAGAACATTCAGGTGAACCGCGTCACTATGGGAGGGCTGGCCTGCGGGCTGGCCCTCCTGCTGGCGACCTCGTGCGGTAGCGGAGGCGGTCCTGATACTGACGGGCCGTTCGGCGGCTCCGGCCCGAACTCGGGAGGGATCTGTGCCCCCGTCCGGCCTGGCGAGGTCGCCTACGACGGCTTCGAGCAGTTTCCCGATACGGGCGGACGGGCCACGATAACCAAGGTCAGGCTCGCGCACTCTCGGAATCTGCGACTGGTAGCCGCCTGGGTGCTGCTGACCAGCGGGGCATACCAGGGCGTCGGCGTGGGTGTCGGGTACCCGACTGCGCGGAAACTGGCAGCCAACGGGTCCGATGCCGACTGGGACCTGCGGGAGCGGATACCGGGCGCGGTCGTCCAGCACACCCGCGGACACCGGGCGATCGCCCTGGTGATAGTCGCCAAGCCGACTGCGAAGGTGGGCACTTCGAAGGCAGTCGATTTGTATTACGAGTCCGCCGGAAAGCATTACCTGCTGCACTACCCATACGGCTTTACAGTAAAGGTCGCCCGCACCTGCTGAATAAACTCGATCGCCCGTGTCGGATCTCGGAGACTACAAATGTCCGTGCGGGGCCTCTCGCCATGACCTATAGGTCACGACGTGTCCCTACTCACACTTGGCCAGCGTCTTGCAAGTCGGGCAGGTTGGCGGGCCTTTGTCGCGGCGCGAGCTGCGCGTAGGCCCTGGAAAGGGGGTTCTGGAGCCAACTTCACGCCATCGGGATTCCGTGATCAAGCCGGAACCGGCGATCACGGAGTTCTGGTGGCGTGTTTATGCCTCTTATGTTCCGTGATCACGAGCCGCGACATGATCACGGAAACTCGCACGGGGTCAACTGCCCCTGCGGTCAGTTCGGCCCACTGCCGGGGCCTCGTCAAGGATTGTCCCTCTAATGCCGACCCCGAACCAGGTCTAGCAGTTCACCCCGAACAGCAACTAGGCGTCAGTTTTCCGCGATCATGCTGCAACTCGTCGACAAGGAATCCCGGTGGCGTGATCATGCCGCTGATGTTCCGTGATCACGAGCCGCGACATGATCACGGAACTCGCACGGGTCAGCCGCCTGTGGCCCGATGGTGGGCACGTCAGGAGCGTCCCCTCAATGCCGGCATCGCGAGGGCTGGACGGCGTGCTCGTGCTGACGGGCGTTGCGCAGCAGCCGGCAGCACGGGCACGCCGCCCAGCCCCACCCCAAGCCAGGTCTATCACTGCGCCCCGAATGACCAGCAAGGCTCGAGTCGGCGTGCTATACATTGGTCTCTTTGATTTGCGCCGGGCATCGATCGGGGTGGCTGAGAGTGACCGCGCGGCGCGCAGTAAGTTAAAAAATCTAAGGGTTATAAAATATTGGCACGGGGCACTGTCAGTACTTCTGGGTTGACCAGGTCCGGGCCGGATCTGCAGAAAAGTTTCCTGGACCGGCCAACAATCCGGGGCCAGCATCCTGTCTCCAGCAGAGAGTGAGTCGCTTGAGGAAGGGTGGGTCAGATGACTGGATCGTTGAGTCTGCTGCTGGCGGCCGGCGTGATCAGGCTGGCGTCCGGCGCGATGTGGTCCTGGCTGGAGACGGTTCGGGACCGGTCGCGCCGCCGGAGCCTGGAGGATCTGGCCCGTGCGGCCGGGCCGGGAGTGACGATGATGGATCGCTGCGCCGACGGCGGCATGCTGGCCATCTGGACAGGCGACCCTGGTGAAGTCCACCATCAAAGTGCGGGCATTCGGTGAAGGAGCAGGGCGTGGCGCAGGAATTTACGGCGTTCTTCGCCAGTACCTGTCCGGGGATGGTCGCCAAGGCGATCGTGCTCAGCGGGCACCGGCAGGAGGCCGAGGACGCCGTGCAGGAGGCCTACACCGAGGCACTGCGATCCTGGGACCGGATTGGCGACTACGACTCGCCGGAGGCCTGGGTCTACAAGGTGATGCGGCAGCGGCTGTGGGCGTCCTCGCGCAAGGCTTCCCGGCAGGTGCCGTCCGGCGTGGATCTCAAGGTGCCCGCCGGGTCGATGACCGACCCCGAACGGGCGGCGGAGGCGCGGGCGGCGATCGCGGCGCTGGCGGGCCTTCCGGGGAAGTTGCGGTTCATCGTGGTCATGCACTGCCTGAACGGGATGCCTCTGGGCGACGTCGCCCGCGAGCTCGGCCTGGCCAGGGGGACGGTCGGGTTTTACCTGCACTCGGCGCGGCGCCTGCTGGAGCAGACGCTGGGTCTGGCCCCGGACAAGCTCACTGACCAGCCGCTGGTCCGGGCGGGCAGCGGGGTCGCTGCGGTGGACCCGGCTGACCGGCTCGTGCGCAGGCTTCGGGCGGCCGAAGGCTGGCTGAGGATCGGGCTGGCGGGCGATGACGTGACCGTGGCCGGGCTCGGCACGGCGGTCACGGCCGGGGCCAGAGTGGCCGGGGACCGGCGCTGGGCTAGGTGGCGGCGGGGGCGGGCACTGGAGGCTGTCGTGACCGGCGCAGATGAAGGCGGCAGCCAGTGACCGGGGCGGCGGCTCACGCCAGGGAGCGGTCCAGCTTGTTACTGGCGATCTGCCTGCTGACCGGGCTCTACGTCATGGTCGCGATCCTGGTGCTACTCGGGGCCGGCCTGTTCCTGCCGGTGATCCTGGCGTTGGGCGGGCACGTCAATACTTTTGTGCTGCTCGTGACCGAGTTCGTCGCGGTGGGCAGTGTCCCTGGCCTGATGCTGATCTATTACTGCGTGTTCACGCTGCGGCGGTCGCCTGACCGCCATCCCGCGATCGAGGTCTCGCCGGAGGACGCGCCCGGGCTGTGGGACGTGGTCAGCGAGGTAGCGGCGCGGCCGGCACGCGCCCGCCGACCAGGCTGCGGGTGGCGGCGGTGGCCAACGCGTCCGTCTTCGAGGAGACCCGGCTGCTCGGGTTCGCCGGCGGAGAGCGTTACCTCACGATCGGGATGCCGCTCCTGCTTGGCGTGGACGCCGCCGAGTTGCGGGCCGTGCTCGCGCACGAGATGGGGCACTACGCCGGCGGTCACACCCGGCTGGGGTCCCAGGTCTACCGGGGCTCGGTCGCGCTGCGGAACGCCTGCCAGGCGCTCAGGGCGGCCCGCGAGTCCGGTAGCCGCCGGGCTTCCGTCCGGGCGATGTGGCGGGTCCGCTCGCTGTATGCCTACGTCGCCCTCGGGGTGTTCGCGGCTTACTCGGTCTTGTACGACCGGGTCTCGTTCGCGGCCAGGCGCCGCCAGGAAGCTCCAGGCCGACGCCTGCGCGGCCGAGCACTTCGGGCGGGACGTCACGGCCGGCGCGCTGCGGGCGGCGCACGCGCTGCCGCTGGCCTGGAGCCGTTTCGAGCAGGCCTTCCTTGAGCCGATGCGGAAGGCCGGGTATCAGCCTGATGACGTGTTCAGCCCGTTCGAGGCCATGCTCTGCGACCCGGATTACCGGGACGTGCTCGCTGAGCTGCGGCAGTCCCCGCCGGAACGGCCGGTCTCGCGGCTGGACTCGCACCCGACGCTGACCCAGCGGCTGGCGGCGCTGACGGTCCTTGAGCTCCGGCGGACCGCGCCGGCGGAGCTGGCCAGGCCGGCGGCCGTCGAGCTGCTGACCACGCAGGAGCGCCAGGCTATCTCTCGTGACCTCCGCCGCGAGATGTTCCGTGCCGGTCGCGCGCTGGATTCCGCCGCGCCGGCGGAACTGCCGTGGCAGGAGTGGGTCAGCACGGCGGCCACGCTCCAGGCCGCCGGGCCGGCCGCTGGCGCTCATCGTCGCGGCTGGCCGCCTGGCCGGACTGAGCGATCCGGCCACCGCGACGCTGGATACGGTGCTTGACCTGCTGGCGGCGGGGGAGGCTGCCGACCTGGCCCGCGCGCTCGCCGAGGAACGGGGCGCCCCGCCAGAGAGCGCGGACTCGCTGCTTGCCGCCGCGCTCTACGCCCTGACCGGCCACTACCTGGTAGAGATTGGACGGGCACAGTGGGCGGTGTGCTGGACCGGGCCGAGCAGGCTGATCGCGGCCGACATCGCCGCCGACGAGCTCTCCGACCTGACCAGCGCGGCCGTCCGCCGACCGGTCACCGAGGTAGCCAGGCTGCGACTGCACCTCGCGGCCCTGCGCCTGGATCCGGCGGCCACCGCACCGGTCGGGTCGCTGCTGAGGGCCCGAGCTAAGAGCGGGGCCGGCCTCGGCGCTGGGTCGCGCGGCTCGCCGGGGCAGGTGCGGATCGTCGCGGGGGCCGACCTGGTCACGGCCCAGCGGATCAGCAATATCCGGATGTTCAACATCATCATCGGCGTCATCACGGCGGGAATCGCGCTGTTCGGCATCCACGCGTGGCACTCCGCGCACTCGGAGCCGTCGTTCACCAGCGTCAGCCCGTTCGTCCCGCCGACGGTGCCCAGCCCTCTGATCAGCCCGTTCACTGGGATAAACCTGCCAACGGTGCTGCCTACGCCCTTGCTCCCCGCGCCTGGTGTGCTCACGCCCCGGCTGCTGACCACGATTTTCGTCCAGCCGGGCGACAGCCTGAGCGCCATCGCCTGCCGCTACGACACGTCGGTGCGGACGCTGCAGCGGCTGAATCATCTGGGCCGGTCCACTCTCATCGACCCCGGCCAGCGACTGATCGTGCCGGTCACTTTCGCTATAGTCGGCGCCTGCTGAGCCGGGGGGAGTGGGAGGCGGGGCTCTGGCGAAAGGCCCATAGAGCGTGAGATCATCCCGAACTATGCGCAATGACCTGCGGAAGTCTCCTGAGTACGCCGCGGTGGCCGAGCACCTGCGGCGGGTGCATCAGCCGGCGTTCGGCCAGCCGCACCATGTTACTGATCTCGTCGCGACGCCGGATGCCGGTCGCGTTGTGGTGACCGGATCGGTCTATGACGAGCTCGAAGGGAGTCCTCGCACTGTTCTGTACGAGGTGCGGGATGGCGGGCTGCACGCGCTGACTTCCGGCGGCGGGTCGGCCAGGGCGGGGCGGCTCGCGCCGGACGGGTTGGCGCTGGCTTTCCTGTCGGACCGGGTCAAAGCCGGCGTTTTCCAGCTGTACCTGCTGGCGGACGGGCAGCTGGGGGAGGCCCGGCCAGCGCCTGCCGTTCCCGGTACGGTCGAGTTTCTCGCCTGGTCACCGGACGGGACCCGGATCTTGCTCGGGGTCGCCGGGCTCGGAGCGGAGATGGCTGACGCGCAGGGGTCGGGAACGGCGGGCTCGTCGGGCTCGGGATCGGGGTCGGGCTCGGGTGAGTCCGAGCTTCCGTCCTGGTACCCGGAGGTTGAGGCCGGGACGCCGGACGATGCCTGGCGCAGCCTGTGGATCTACACGCTGGCCTCCGCCGAGCTCACCAAGGTCTCGCCCGACGGGCTGAACGTCTGGGAGGCGGCCTGGTCCGGCCTCGGCCACATGCTGGCCGTGACCAGCGACCAGCCGGGCGAGGACGACTGGTACTCCGCCGTGCTCAGCCGGCTCGATCTCTCGACCGGTGAGGTTGCCGAGTTGCTCCGGAGCGACGTCCAGCTCGGACTGCCCGCCGGCACGGCCGATGGCACCAGGGCCGCCGTGGTGCAGGCCGTGTGCAGCGACCGCCTGATCGTCGCTGGCGACCTGATCCTGCTTGACCTGGTGGCCGGCACCAGGTGCGCCGTGGACACGGGCGGGACAGACGTTTCGGCGGTGCAGTGGATCGACGGGGCGCGGCTCGGCTATATCGGCCAGCGGCACCTGGACTGCGTGGCCGGGATCGCCGACGCGGGGGAGGGGCCGTTGCCTGAGGCTATCGCCGCCAGGGAGCTGGCCGTGTCCGGGCGGTCGTGGGCGAGCTGGTTTTTCCCGGCGGGCGCGTTCGCCTCCGGCGAGCGGGTGGTCGTGATCCGGGACGACTACGACCTGCCGCAGGAGATCGTGATTGTCGGTGCGCAGGCGGACGCGGACGCCGGGGACGGGGTCGGGGCCGAGCGGGTGCTGGCCTCGCTGGCTCACGGCGGCACCGGCTACCTCCGGTCGGTCGGGGGGTCGGCTGCGAATGTCAGCTGGACCGCACCCGACGGGACCCTGATCGAGGGGATCTTGTGCACCCCGGCCGGGGCCGGGCCGTTCCCGCTGGTCCTGAACGTCCACGGCGGGCCGGTCGGGGCTTACCTGCGGAGCTGGTCTATGGGTGACCCGGCGGTGCCGCTGCTGGTCTCCCGCGGGTACGCCGTCTTGCATCCGAACCCGCGCGGCAGCTCGGGGCGGGGCCAGGAGTTCGCAGCTGCGGTCGTCGGCGACATGGGCGGCGCCGACACCTACGACTATCTGTCCGGAATCGACGCGATGACCGAGCGCGGGATCGCCGATCCGGCCCGGATCGGAACGATGGGAGTCAGCTACGGCGGGTACATGTCGGCGTGGCTGGTGACCCAGGACCAGCGGTTCAAGGCCGCAGTGGCCGGCTCCCCGGTGACCGAGTGGTACAGCTTCACGTTCACCGCCAATATCCCGCGCTGGGGATTGTGGTTCCTGGACGACGCCGACCCTGAGGAGGCCGGCAATCAGATGCACGCCCGCAGCCCGGTCCTGCAGGCGAGCAAGGCCAAGACCCCGACCCTGCTCACGGCGGGCGCGAAGGACCGTTGCACCCCGGCCGGCCAGGCCAGGGAGTTCTACCAGGCGCTGACCGGCCGGGGCGTCGACTCGGAGCTGGTGATCTACCCGGAGGAAGGACACGGAGTCAGCCGCTTCCCGGCCGTTACCGACTACCTGACCCGCCTCGTGACCTGGTTCGAGAGGTATATGCCCGCGTCCTGACGGGGCTGTGCCTGTCTGGCGGAGAGGTCTCGCGCCGCTTCCGGTGGTGGGCGGCAGGCGGCCCTGCGTTCCGGCCGCCTAGTCATCGGATGAGGTTGGCTTGAGGGGTCACGAGGTGAGGTGGCGGGCTGGGATGGCTCCGGGGCTCGCGGGCTGCCGGCACTTCCCTGCGTCGCATTGGGGTGGTCACGGGGTTGGTGTCCGCCTGCCCGGATTTTCGTGTCCGCTGACACCTACTCGTCTAGGTGCGCAGACTGCAGGCAGCCTCAGCTGAGACAAGGGGACCCGGTTGCCGTGCTGCCGGTCAGGCGGCGGTGGCGGGTGCGGGCGGGCTGTGGCTGTGGTAAACCCGGCTGCGGTCCGGGCAAGTCATGGTGGTGGTGCCGTCCGGGTTGAGGACGATGCTCCACCCCCATCGGTGAATCAGGATTAGATGGTGGAAACCGCACAGAAGCACCATATTAATGAGGCTGGTGGCGCCGCCTTTGCTCCTGGGCCGGATGTGGTGCACCTGGCAACTCGAGGGTGGTGCGGTGCAGCCGGGTGCGGCGCAGTGCTGGTCGCGGAGGATGACGGCGCGGCGCAGGTGGGCGGGGATGGTGTCGGTGCTGGTGCCGACGTCCAGCGGCAGGCTGACCGAGGCGGCGGGCCGGGCGAGCCTGCCGGTGCGCAGGAACGACGCGAGTCCGTGGGGGCCGGACAGCAGCGCGACGGCGTTGGCGGCAATGAGGTCGCGGATCTGCTCGTAGGCCTGGTCCTGGGTGGCGGGGCCGTATCCGGTGCCGCAGTGGTCGCAGGTGCTGGTGCCGGGGGTGCCGCTGCCGGGTCCGGTGACCGGCCGGGTGAGCAGGGCGGTGAGCTTGTCCAGGAGGTCGTGGTCGAGGTGCCCGGTGAGGACGGGGATGATGGTGGCGTCGCATTCGGTGCCGGGAGCGGCGGCGGGCCAGGGCAGCGCGGGCGGGACGGTGCTGCCGTCGGGCTGGAGGCGGGGCCGCAGCCGGGAGCTGAGCAGGTCCTGTCCGCCGGGCTGGCCGCCGCCCGCCTGGCCGCCACCGTCCTGCCCGGTGCCGCCGTGGCCTGAGCTGTCAGCCCCGGCGTCGTCCTGCCCGGCGTCGTCCTGCCCGGTGCGGGCCTGTCGGGTGGCGCCGTTCCCGTGGCCGGCCTGGCCGGTGCCGTCGTGCTCGTTTTCGTCGTTGTCGGGCGTTCCGTCCAGGCGGCGGGTGAGGTCGTCGAGGCTGAGGTGGAGCTGGATCTGGGTGGGCTGACCGGCCCGGTCCGGGAGGCCGCCGGCGGCGATCAGCCGGACGAGTGCCTCTTCCAGCGCGTCGTGGCGGCGCTGTCCCGGTGTCCGCAGGTCTTCGGGGCCGCGTCTCTTGCCCAGCGCGTCCAGGACGGCCCGCATGGCCTCGGCGCAGCCGGGGGTGAGGTCGCCGTCGAGTTTCCCGGCGCCGCCCAGGGTCGTGGCGAGGCGGAGCCGCCGGTCGGTGAATCCGTCGTCGTCTCCGTCGGTGTCGGGGGCGGCGAGCCGCTGGCGCATTTCCTCGGCGAGGCCGGCCAGGTCGGTGAGCCGGGCGCCGCCGGCGGCGGCGGCGAGCAGGATGCGGTCGGCGTCGGCGCGGGCGGATTCGGGGAGGAGGTCGGTCCAGGCGCAGATGTCCTTGGCCCAGGACTCGGAGATCTCCCCGGCGGCCAGCGCGGCCCAGATCTCGGGGTGGGCGCGGAGCCGCCGCATCCACCCGGACGCGCCGGACGCGGCACCAGCCGTGACGCGGGTCCGCCACCGCAGCCAGGACCGGGCGGTGGGCTGCCCGTCGGCCTCGTACCCGTCCCCGTAGTCGAACGCGGACAGGGCGGCGGCGTGCGCGGCGGTGTGCACGGACCGGGCCTGCTCCAGGCCCAGCAGGCACTCGGCCTGCACCACCTGCGGGGCCGAGGCCAGGTCGGCGGTGGTCAGCCACCTCAGCCCGGCCAGCACCATCGACACCGCCTGCGCCGCCGACTCCGGGCTCCCGCCAGCCAGGCCGGACGACCCCGGAGAGCCCGGCCCGGCGGAGTCAGGGACGAAGCAGGCAGGTGCGGGGGAGCCGGACACCGGGCAGCCAGGGCCGGGGAGACTGGGTACGAGCGAGCCCGATGCGGGCGGGCCGGGGGCAGCGCCGGGCTGCTGGCTTGGACCGGGCATCAGGCACCACCTCCCTGGGACACGCGCACGCCGATGACTTCACGAGGGGACTGGCCGGAGCTCGCGTGCCGCCGCTCAGGACACGCCGGCACCAAATACGGGCGCCGGCGCGGCACCAGAACTCACCAGGA
Source organism: uncultured Actinomycetota bacterium (assembly GCA_963819285.1). Lineage (GTDB taxonomy): Bacteria > Actinomycetota > Actinomycetes > Streptosporangiales > Streptosporangiaceae > Chersky-822. Next base: position 557,592 of record CAWFVM010000011.1, on the reverse strand, counting down.
AAAATCAGGAGGGCCACTCAGCCGGGACACACACCCCGCAAACCTAGGGGTCCATATCACCAGTAACCAAGACCACTATCGTCCCGGCGATGCCATCTCTCTAGATACCCCTAACCTAACAGGACCCACTGACAAAACCTGGCCCAGACCGCACGGCACAATAAATCACCGGTTACCTGGCACAGCTCCGGGTTGGTCACGAGACCGCGTCTAGGCCCGGTCTGGCGGATCCTGATTGCTGCGGCGTGGTGTGGTGTGGGTGAGGCTTCCGTTCCCTATGGTCCTGAGTTGCGAGATAGGGACTAGGAAGGGAACCTCGGTGGAAGAGTACGAGCTGGAGGCGCTGGCGGCTAGCGCAGAGGCGGTGATGCCGGGGCTGGGGCCGCTGGCGGTGAGGCTGGCGCGGCTGGCGGATACGGCGGGCGGGGTTCAGGCGCTGGATGTGATGGTCGCGGGGGTGGCAGCGGAGGGGCGGGAGTTGCTGCGGGGGGTAGCGCAGCTGGGGGTGGACGGGCTGGCTGCGACGGAGTTGCGGGGCAGCTCAACTGGCAATGCCACCTCCAGCAAGAACACCACCGCAACCACCACAGCCGCTACGCCACCTGCGACAGCGTGACCCTCTCCGCCTGATCACCTCCACCCAAAAGAGCCAAGCCACACCCACGTGACGTCCTGGACTGGTGACCAGTCTCCAGCCGGGCAGCACGCCTCTCGGCTGGCCCCGCCAGGTCTGCATCAGCTGCCAGCTCGGTCACGAAGTTCGCGCCAGAGCTGGTTTCGTGATCAAGAACCCGGACCATGATTCAAGGAGAGCTCGGGTTTCTGGACTCAGTCCTTCCCCCTGGATCATCCACCAGGGTTCCGTGATCAAGGTCGGGGTCTTGATCACGGAACCCAGCTGGCGTGATCACGCGGGTGGGCTCTGGCGCGAATTCCGTGACCGGACCTCAGCTGGTGTCAGACCTCAGCTGGTGTCAGACCTCAGCTGGTGTCAGACCTGGCGGGGGGCTGGCCGGTCGGCGTGTCCTCGATGCCGGCTGCTTTGCCTGACGCTCTGCATCGAGGGCACGCCGTCCGGCTGGGCACTGACCGCTGCGGGGGTGTCAGGTGCGCCCCGGCGGAGCCCCATCGATGTGGCATGGCTGGGGCTGGAGCGCCAGCGCTGCCACATCCATGGCGGCCGGCGAGCGCCGGAGCCCGGGACATGGCCCCTGGCGGCAGTGCCGTGACCGGGCTGGCAGCTGACGGGCGGGGGCTGCCCGCCGGGGTCCGCGCCTGCGCGAGCCCGGTCCTGTCCGCAGGCCGGTCATCAGCCGCCCGGCCAGTTCCGTGAGGTGAGCCGGGCCGCTTCCCCGGCCGTGCTGCCCGCAGCCCCGGCCCGGTCCGGGTCCCCGCTGCTCGCAGCAGCGCCGGCCCCTGGCAGCCGTTCCGGGCGGCAGCCCTGGCCGGGCTCCGCGCCCAGTGCCCGCTCCGCAAGCGCATCGAGGTGACAGCGGTGCTGCTGACACCTGGCCCTAGCCCCGGCTATGTCACATCGATGGGGCTCCAGCCCCAGCTATGTCACATCGATGGGGCTCCGCCGGGATGCACGCGAGTGTCCCCGCAGCAGCCGGTGCCCAGCCGGACGGCGTGCCCTCGATGCAGGGCGTCAGGCAAAGCAGCCGGCATCGAGGACACGCCGACCGGCCAGCCCCCCGCCAGGTCTGACACCAGCTGCCAGCCCGGCCACGGAACTCGCGCCAGAGCCCGCGGGTGATGCTCCGTGATCACGGTGGATGGCGTGATCACGGGACATGGCTCTGGTGCGATCTCGCCGGGGAGGCTGGGTTGCGGCATTGGCAGCACGAGCAGGACGATGCTGCCGGCGTGGCCTGAATCCAGAAATTCGATACCTCTTGAAACACGGAACTTCTGCGGGGTCTGCGCCAGAAGGGCTGACCGATGTGGTCAGGTCCAGAGTCGGTCTAGGGGGAGAATGGTGATCCAGCCGGCGTGAGTGTAGGCGTGAACGCCGGTGTACAGGATGATGGCTGCTTCCAGCCGGTCTCCGATTCGGTCCCTGAGGTGGTGCATGCCGCGCAGGTCGTCACTACTGATCCTGGAGCCGGCCCTGATCTCGAAGGCGATGACCTGACCGTCGTCGCGCTCCAGCACGAGGTCGACTTCGTCCCCGGCATCGGTGCGGAAGTGCCCGGCGGTGACGGTCGTCGCAGTCGATGACCGTCCGTCGCAGCTGCCCGGCCAGCTCGCCGAGCATGGTGCTCTTGCCCACGGTGCGAGGACCGCTCAGGACGATCACCGGTTCCTCGGTGAGGCGTGTTTGCAGGACCTCCGTCAGCCGTCTCCTGGCATGACCAGTCAGAACTTCCCGCATGACCTCACTTTACCGTGGATCTGTTCCGTGATTCCGGGCAATGTTTTCCGTTTTTCCGGAGCTTATTTTCCGCATTTCCGGCGGTAGTCAGGAACACTGTGGCCGGGAACTCGGTCAGCGGGGGTGGAACAGGCGGTCGTCGTAGTCGGGGAAGATCTGAGGCATGACGTGGCGGAAGGCGGTCACCTCGGTGCTGGACTCCAGGCCGGGGCAGAGCGTCTGGATCCAGTACCAGAAGCCTCGGGAGGCGAGCAGGCGTTCCAGGTACTCGTCGAAGGTGTAGCCGGTGGCGCGCGGTTCGTCGCCGAAGTAGTGGTAGGCGACCGAATCGGACGGCGGCTCGCCATCGGGCTGGAGGAACGCGGCGCAGGCTTCAGGTACGAACATGTCGAACGGCTTCACCGCGCGGAGTTCGTCGTCGTCGTCGAACCAGGTGACTCCGCGCCAGTCGCCATAGATCTCCCCGATCGGCAGGATGTTCACCATGCCGTGATCGGACAGATCGCCGTGGCTGATCGCGGCCACGGTATGCCGCCACTCCAGCTGGAAGCCGTTCAGTTCGCTGAAGAAGTCCTCGGTTCCCGCGGGCAGCGTTCCGCCGGCGAGGGCTCTGGCCGCATCGAGATCCGCGCTCGTCGCGGGTGCCGCCACCGTGACTGAAATGACCTCGATACTCGGGTTGGAGCGCAACTCGTCGACCATGGACGCGAAGCGTGCGCGAGTTTCACGCATGGCCTTACGCCGGCCTACGAATTTGCTTTGTTGATGATTTGCCAGGAATCAAATTCGGCCTGCTTGCCCGTGTTGTAGTCGAAAGCCGTGTACTCTGCCCACAGTTTGTAGGCAAGCATCGGGGCGAAGTTAGCGTCCAGGTCATTATTCAGCGGCGTCGGGCCAGCAATACCGGTCAGATCCTCGCCGTCTGGATGCTTGCTGTAGTCGGCGGTGACATGATATCTGAGCAGGCGATTCTTGGCCAGGTTCTTTACGGCCTTCTCTACTTTCGCGTGGTGCTGGCTGTTGCAGGACTTCGTGATCGGAGTGAGGTTATCCATCGTGTTTCCCGGTCCGCCAAGATGCTCGTTGAGCAGGTGACCCTGCACCATGTATTTCGTGATCCAGGCGACGCCGGGACCCGTGCAGCCGGGCCACCAGGACGGGCGCACGGACGGCTTAGAGCCCATCTGGATGTTGTTCGGATCGATTTCTGCCTGCATCCAGGTGCCGACGTCGTCGCCATTGGTTCCGCCGTAGTTGATCTTGCGCTGAATAGCCAGCTGGCCCGGCGTGCCGCCGGCCAGCGCTCCGCCTGCCGGGCCTGTGCGATGCTGGCCCGCGCCGCCGCCGACGGCTGACCGGGCGGTGGCCTCGGCCTCGCGTTCGAAGCGGTCGGCCGGACTGCTGATCCGCATCGCGTCACCTGTGCCAGCCACCCGGCCCCGGCGCTGCTGCAGGACGTGCACGAGCTCGTGGGCCAGTACCCGCTTGCCTGCGGCCGATGACGGGTTGTAGCTGCCGCGCCCGAACACCACGTGAGATCCGGCGGTGAAGGCCTGGGCAGCCACCGCCCGAGCGGCACGATCCGCGGCAGGACCGGTGTGCACGTGCACGTCGGACAGGTCCGCGCCGAGCCTGGCCTCCATGTCGGCGCGCACCCTCGGCGTCAGCCCGATGCCGTCGACCCGGAGCGCTGCCTGGACGGCTTCACGCCGCTGGGCGGTGATGAGCCTGGTCACCGCCGCGTTGCCCGCCAGCCGCTGTAAGGCGAGCACGCCGGAGGCCCGGTCGGGTCGCCGCGGCCTGGCCGGGTAGCGGCCGGAGCCTTCGCGGCCTCGGCCTGCCTGCCTGCTGGCTGGCTCGCCTGGGGTCCGGGCAGATGGGAATACATGGTGTGCCTCCTGTTGTCCTTCGCTGCCGCTCAGCTTGCGAGCACCTCGCCGTTGGCCCGGGCCCGCGCTTGCGGCTCGTCCGGCGTCGCGTCGCTGTCGGCCTGGAGCTCTTCGAGAACCTGGATCGCTCCCTTGAGCATCAGCAGCCGCTCGCGCAGATACGTCTCCTGCGCCTCAAGCTGAGCCAGCTTGGTGTGGCCGGCCTCGAACTCGGTCCTGAGCTGCGCCAGCCGTCCAGCTACTTTGTCATGCATCATCGGAAATCCTCCGGTTAGGCGAGCGGGCCGAAGGCCAGCCAGGCGATACTGACCTGGCCGACCGTGCCAGAGGAGCTTGCGACGGTGATATCGGCCTGGGTCGTCGTCACGTTCTCGACCTTGGAGTCGTATCCGGCGGAGCTGCTCGAGTAGGCTTCCGCGCAGTTCGCGGCGATGTAGACCTGCGGCGCGGCGGCAAAGGTCGGCTGGAAGCGCACGGTCTGCCGCTGCCAGGCCGCACCGGCGACGATGTTGGTGTAACGCACCTGGCCGGTCTGGATGCCCAGCCGATGATCGACGTAGCTCTTGACGGCTGCCTCCGTGGGCACGGCGGTGTCCCTGGCCGCGGCCAGCGCCGGGTCACTGGAGATCGCGGTGATCGGCGCGTCGGTGCCGAATCGCAGGCTGCCGCCTAGCGTGAGCGGGCCCTGCAAAGCCAGCGCTCCCGTCGCGGTGCCCTGGGCGAGCAGCAGCACGTCGCCGGCCACGGTGAGCAGGTTGTTCACCCCTGAGGTGGCGAGCTTCACGCCGCTGCCGAGCATTAGCGAGCCGGGAACGGTCAGCGACCCTGTCGCACTGCCCTGGCCAGTCAGTCGCAGGTCACCGGCCAGGCTCAGCTGGCTCGGGCCTGAGGCGGTGATCCGCGGCCAGGCCGCGGAAGGCTGGCCTACCCGTTTCAGCGTGACGCTGAAGGCGGCGATGTCGCCTACGGCCGCCCCGGCGGTGGTCTGGACGGTGTTGTCGGGCTGGGCGGTGAGCTGGCCTGACACGAGGGTCAGCTGCGCTAGCAGCACTCCGTCGGCTGGTATCGGCGCGGAGCCTGGCGCGGTCTCGCGGAAGTCGAAACGCGGGATTTCGGTGATCCGGGTGTACCCGGTGATGCCGGGATCCTGGCTCTGGTCGGTCTGCGCCTCGGTATAAGAGACGTACAACTCGGCCGTGGTCGACGACGGAAGCGGAAGTGGCGACGAAGCGGTAAGCAGGACGATCTCACGTCCCTTGTCGTCGACCGCGGTGCCCGGGTCTACTGTGACCGCGCCGTCGCCGGGCTGGCCGCGCACCACCAGGCCCTCGGCGATCCCGGGGGTGTGCAGGGTCCGCAGGTGCCGCCGCAGCCGGTCCACCTGGTAGTCGGATTCATCGGCGAAGTCCTGCGCGCGAAGGAACTGGCGGTCGAACCAGTTCATGTGCTGGCTGAGATGCTGGTTCCTGGTGACCATCGGCGTCCATCCTGTCTTTATATGAAATAGGTGCGGTCGGGCTGGACTCAGTCGCTACCTGGCTGTGCATCGCTGTTGAACACCCAGGGCTCGTCCCACAGCAGGGTCGTCCCGAGGAGCGGCGGCGGGCCGGCGGCATCTTCAAGCTGGGCGTAGATCTCGCCTGGCTGGGCGTCGGCAGGGTCGGCCGGGGCGAGCTGCATTGTGGCCGTGCGGATCCTGAGCTGGTAATAAGTGTTGGCCGGCTTCTCGGCCGCCAGCAAAGTCCTGGTGGCCCGCTGCAGGACATCGAGGCCGACTGGGTTGCGCAGCTCGCGCACGCTCGTGTCAGCGACGAGATCCACCACGAAGAAGAACGGCGGGCCTTCGCCAAGCGCCGTCTGGACGCCAAGCACGGCGTTCACGTCGAGCTGGAAGGTGGTGTCGACCTGGTTGTAGGCGCGGGTAAGGTCGGTCAGCACCAGCATCGGCGGGTCGGTCACCTTAAGGTCGCCGCTGAGCCAGGCGCGCAGCAGCGCGTCCAGGCCCGCCGACGTGCCCCGCAGCAGCTCAAGCTGGATGGCCTGGCTGATGAACTGGCGGTTCCAGTCTGCCGACCGTTCAGGACGCAGGGCCAGGCCGATCCAGCTGGCCAGGTAACTCAGGAACCCGAAGGGGTCGCCGCCCCGGTGGGTCAGCTCAGCGGGCGGTGTCAGCGCTGGCGCGAAAATGTCGGGAATCCCGCCGGCGATCGGCACGGTGCCCGCGCTGGCCGGGGTTCCTTCGATCGCGCCCTGGAGTTCCTCGAAAAGCGCCTCGAATGGAGCGAGGAACTGCTCAAGGAAGGCGGCGGCCTGATCGCCGGCCGCAGTGCCGGTCCTGGCCAGCCCGCCGGTGGTGATCACCGCTGGCAGGTAGTCGCGGAACCTGATCCTCGGCGTGCTTGCTGTCATAACCGCGATCTCCCGGGCTCAGGCGTCCACGACGGTGACGGTGACGCTGGTCAGCTGTACGAGACTGACCGATGCCGTCGCGGGGTCGGCCGCCAGCGGCACCTCGCTGACCGTCGCGTCCCCGTTGATCAGCAGCGCCTGGACATGGTCGACGCCGGCCGTGTCCTGAAGCACCTGGTATAGCTCGGAGCGGAAGACCGAGCGGCCGAAAGGCCAGCCGGTGCCGTCGTCCCCGCCGGTGAGCGGGCTGAGGAAGGCCTGGACCGCCGCCTGCGCGTTCTGCTGCACGACGTCCTTGCGCAGCAGGCTGGCGAAGTCGCGGACGATGGTCGCGGCGACCCGGACCGGGACATATCGCGGGTCGACGACCTGGATCCGGCTGGTGATGGGGCTCCGGTCGCGCAGCAACTGGAAGACCGCCTGGGCCAAGGCCGGCGGCGTCACCGGTGTCGTAGCGCCGGCGCCGGGTACCAGCAGTACCTTGACGACCTGGTCGGAGGGAAAGACATTGGTCGCGGGAATCACCTGGGCGATCACCTGAACTCTGGCGACTCCGGTGGCCAGGACGTACACCGCGCCGTCGCCGATGCCGAGCCGCAGCACGCCGCTGCCGTGCAGCTGAGCGGCCGGCTCGAAGTATCACTACGCTGTCCCCGGCCTGGGCAGCCCTGGCCACTGCGGCCTGCGAGGCAATCGCGGGTTCAGCCAGCCTGGTCAGGGCGATACCTGCGGCGTGCGCGTTCCGCAGGGGGGCGCTCAGCGTCACCGCGACCGGCCCGGCGGGACTGGCAGGACTGGCAGGACTGGCGGGACTAGTCGATGCGGCGACCGTGGCTACTGTGACCACCGTTGCCAGCTCGGTCAGGTCGGCTGCCCCGGTGCGGTCGTCGAGCCTGACCAGGTCACCGGCGCGCAGGACCGGGGCGGTGGCCACGGACAGCGCGGAAGCACCAGCCGCCGACGGGGCTAAGGTGACCGGGCCTGGCAGCGGCGCCAGCATGGCGGCCGGGGTACCGGCGGGTAGCTGGGCGGATAACGGCGGGTCGACACCGAACACTCCGCTGGCGACGACCAGCTCGGTATCGGCCGGGGTAATGGCCCGGTTGATGGCCTGCGTGGCCTCGATGGCCCGCCGCAGGAACGCCCCGACCGGCTCGCCGGGCAGCCTGGCCGCGCCTGCCAGCTCGCCGAATCGCTCAAGCGTCCGCTCGGGTACCTGGTCGAGCTGGTAGAACGCCGCCTCGGTCAGGAACGCGAACAGTTCCAGCAAGGTGATGCCAGGATCGGACAGGTTGTGGTCGGTCCAGGCCGGGAAGTTCCTCGGGATGAGGGCCCGGACTTCGGCCACGAGGTCGTCAAAGAGCCTGTCGTCGAGGCTGGGGACTGGCAGCGGCACGCCTGCGCTCCTTCCGGCCGGTCACGAGAATCACTGGCCGATCATCTGAATCTGGTGATCGGTGACATAGGGGAAGACGTTCGGGTCGAGGTAGATCAGGTCGTCCACCGGGGCCGCTTGCGCGACGCTCGCGGCCAGCACCTGGCTGGCGCCATCGCCGGCCAGCACGACGACCTGATCGCCGGCCTGGAAGTCGCCAAGAGTAAGGGTGGTGATCGTGCCGGTGGCCGGGTCCGGGGCGGCCTGGGCGGCCAGCGGCAGCCTGATCTGGCCATCAGCCGTGCCGAGCACCGTGCCGGCCGGGAGGGTCAGGTCTGTTCTGGCCGGCTGCACGCCCATGGTGACGGCCGGCGGCTGACCGGCCGCTGCCGGCTGGCTGGCCGCGGCGGTGATCGCCAGCGCGAGCGGGCCGACGAGGGTAATCCGGCGTCCGGCGGACAGGCCGGCCAGGAACGCCGGATCATCGACCTGGACGGTGATCGGATCCCGGTTGCCGCTGGAGACCGGTCCGATCGCCGCGACGAGCCTGGCCTGCCGGCCGTCACCCGAGAGCACGACGCAGCCGACCGGGAAACCACCAGGACCCGCCCACCCGACCGGTACCGCAGTCAGTGTCGCCGCACCGGTTGTTGCGCTGACCACCAGGTCGAGCAGCACGCTGACCAGATCGCCCTCCTGCAGGCACCTGACCGTCAGGTGATCGGCCAGAGCCTCTGAGGCACCAGGTTCGGACAGCAGCGCCGCCTTTCGCCGGTCAGCCGTCGTCACCACGCTGGCCACCGGCGCGTCGGCCGCGAGTACCGGCGCGGGTACCGCCGGCAGCCCGAGCCTGCGCTGCACGGCGCTCGGCACCAGCCGCAGCGACTTGACGTAACTCACGCCTGGCACGGCCTCCATGATCTGGGCCACCTCCGAGATGTACACGTCACGCCCGAGCTCCCAGCCGGTACCGGCGCGGCCGCCGGTCAAGGGGTGCAGGAAGCCGGCCAGAGCCGCGCTGACGCGCTGTTTCACCCCGACGGCGTCGCTGAGGTCGTGCGGCACGATCTGCGCGACCACCACGACCCGCAGGTAGCCGGGGCCGATAACGCTGATCCGGCCGGGCAGCTGCTGGCCGGGCTGCTGCACTAGCCCTACCGAGGCCCTGTCCTGCAGGTAGGACTCGACCTCGGCCAGCAACTCGACCGTGGGGATGAGTCTGGACTGGCCACCCTGCGGAATCACGACCACGGTCACCCAGCCGGGCTCGAACCGCAGCTCGGAGTTGACGTTCGGCAGGCAGACCGCCCTGGCCACGCTGGTGCCGCCGGCCTGGCGCGCGAGCCATTCGAAGTCGCCGCGGCCGACCGCCCGGTGGCGGTTCCGCACCGCCTGCGGCCCCCGGCTCAGCACCTGCGGCACCGTCTCGGCGACCGCGCCGCCGCCGGCGTCGATCGGGTTCGTGACCGCCGTCACCGCCGGGATCGGGGTGCGGAGCTGGCCGACAGAGCCGGTGGTCGCGTTGCCGGCCGGGCCGCCGCCCGTGCGGTAGCTCGCCGTCAGGTTGCGGGCGCCGGCCGGCGGGATCAGCCCTGACCGGCCATCACCGAAGGTGACCGTGCCGCTGAGGTGGTCAAGCGTGTAGTGCCGGTCGGCCGGGCCCGAGCAGACGAAGTTGGCCACCTCATGCCAGCGCACCCAGGTCTGCGGCTGTCCCGTCGCCGGATCAGGACGGCTGGTGACGGCGTCGGCGCCTTCCTCGGTCACCAGGACAGCGAGCTCGGCCGCCGTCGGCGGCTCGGCCTCGGCGACCCAGACCTGCTGACCGGGCAGCACGGGCGGCTGGGCGAGCTGGCAGACCTGCGCGGACTGGCCGGTGCCGGAGCCGATGACCTCGGCCGAGACCGTCGCGGACGCCGTCGCGGCGACCGTGTTGAGGAAGACGCCAGCCAGCAGCCGCTGGTCGGCCGGGACGGCCCGGCCAGAGCGGGCCCGGATCCAGTAGCGCGCGACCAGGTCGAACCTGGCCAGCGGCGCCAGGTCGGCCGGGACGATCAGGGTCAGCGAGCCGGAAATGGTGAGATCCTGGGTGCCGTCGAGCACGGCCAGCGGCTGCCAGGCTGACCCGTCGAAATAGTCCCACGCCACCGGCGCGGACTGCGTCGCTGTCCCTGAGCCGGTCGCGGGCTGCCTGATCACCCGGCCAGGGAACGCCCGCGGCGCGGTGGCGACATAGACGGTCACCGGGTATCCGGCCGGCAGCGAGTCGAAGCCGAGGTAGAACGCCGGCTGGGCGTCGGCCAGTGCCGCCGGCGTGATCGCGCTGACCGGCAGGTACGCGGGGAACGGCCGGCTGGCGGGCGCGGTCTGGTCGCTGAACACCGCGCCGCTCTGGCGCAGGACGGTCGGGGTGGTCGTGACCGAGTAGCTGACCGACACCGACCGCAGCACAGGCGGGCTGAGGTTGCCGGTGCCTGCCTGCGGGACGACTGTGCTGCCCGTCGGCACCCACTGGACCGGGCTGCCGTACCCGCCCGAGGCGATGCGGACCCGAAGCCAGTGGCTGGCGGTGCCGCTGACCGAGGCCGCCGCCAGCGCGGGCATGGACGCGATGGTCACCGTCCCGTCGCGGGTGAGGTCGAATCCCGCCGAGACCTGCGCCGGCAGGCTGGCCCAGCCCCCCGTGCCCAGGTACTCCCAGATCAGCTGGACGTTCGAGGCGGTGCCAGCGCCGGCCGCGAACGCGATCGTGACCTGGGCCCCCGCCGAGCCGAACGCCCGGTCGCTGCCGAGATAGAAGGCATCGCCGACCCGTGGCGTGTCCCCGAACGGCCGGAAGTCCTTGCTCAGGTCGACCGGGGCCGACCCGGCGAACGCCGCGTCTGGCATCAGGCCGGTGCCAGACGCCGTGACGGTGACGCCGGTCACGCTCAGATCCTGGGCCACCGGATCGAGCGGGTAAGGAGTGGCCAGCGTGGTCCGCAGCCAGCGGTCAGGCACAGGCCCGGTCAGGCCGGGTGCCGCCACCGTCGTCAGGTCGACCGGCCCGACCGCGAAGCTGAAAGTAGCAGCACCCGTTCCCTGGCTGAGCTGCGGCAGAGCGGTCACCACCGCGCCGCCCGAGTAGTACTGGAACGTCAGGGCGCCGAGGAACCTGGCGACGTCGCCGGCCGGACGCCGCGAGGTGAAGCTGAGCACGACCTGCACGCTGGCCGCCCGCCCGTCCGCGAGCAGCGACCCGGTCCCCAGCCACAGCGCATGCGCAATAGCCAGCGTCCCCGTGAACGGGGCAAAGCCAGACGGGACAAAGCCGGACGGACCAAAGCCCCCTTGATCGCTGTACCGGTCACCGACCGGATCGACCGTCCTGGCCGCCGTCAGCTGAGCCGGGACCACAGTGAGCGGCGCATCGGTCTCGAAGGTGACCGCCGGCTGGCCGGCCTGCGCCCGCGCCGCCGCCACGGTGCCGGCCGGCACCTCGGTGGGCGCGCTGCCGGGCGCGAGCGTGAAGGTCAGCGGCACGTGCGCCGGCGCCGGCGGCAGCAGGCTCACGCCCATGGTGTCGAGGAACGCCAGGAAGTTCTTCTCCGGTACCTGGTTCAGCCGGAGCAGGGCCAGCTCGAGCAGCCGGGCGAAGCCCCGGTGCAGCATCGTCCCGGCGTCCCCGTCGGGTGGCGGCTGCCAGGCGGGCAGGCTTTCTCTGGACAGCTCCGCGAGGCTGGCCATGATCTCGTCCGAGTTCCTGGCGTCGAGAACCGGCGGCGGCTGGTCGGTCATCAGCCGCTCCTGGCCAGGTAGAAGGGATAGACCAGGTTGAACATCGTGTCAGTGCTCCTGATCCGGTAGTTCACCTCGATGAGCAGCGAGCCCGCCTGGGCCGGGTCGGAGGTGACCGACACGCCGAGCACGTCGATGCGGGGCTCGCAGGTGATCAGCGCCTCCTGCACCTCGTGCTGCACCATCGCGATGGTGCCGGCGTTGACCGGCTCGAACACCAGGTCGTGCAGGCCAGCGCCGAAGTCGGGCCGCATCACCCGCTCGCCCCTGGCCGTCTCCATGATCAGCCCGATGGACTGGCGGACATGCTGCTCCAGGCTCGTCATCAGGAACTGCCCGTTCGCGTCCAGCCCGAACGGAAACCCGAGCCCGGTCCCGAGGAATTCGCGTCCCTCGCCAGGCTGGATGGTCACGGTGCATCCCCGATCAGCACCGTGCCGGTCGCCAGGATCGTCCCGACCGGAGCGTCCACGGGATCGTTGCAGGTCATGACCGGGTCACCGGCCCTGGCGGCCGGCTTGCCGTTGATCAGCACCGTCGCGCTGCCGCGTGAGACCTTGCCGAGGTTCGCTGGCTGGCGCTGGAACTGCCCGCCCTGCGGCACATGCGGCGGCTCGTTGCTGGCCGTGCTGCCGACGGTCGCGGCCGGGTTTCCCATGATCAGCACATCGGAGCTGAGGCCGCCGTCGAGAACGCCCGCGAACGGGTGCGGCACCGCGACCACCGGTCCCGGCGGGGTCACGATCAGGTGCGTGTCCATCGCCGTGACCTGGTCGCCTTCCTTAGCGGCAGGCAGGCCCATCTGGTTACCTCCGGTCAGTTGATAGCGACGGTCTGGCCCTTGATAGCGCGGCCCTTGGCCTCGATCTCGATCAGCTGGGCCTCCAGGCGGAGCTTGCCTGCGGCATGCACGGTCACGCTTCCGTCCGAGCTATCCAAGGTGACGCTGCCCCCCGCTTTGTCGATGATCTCCACCTTCTCCTTGCCCGCCTTATCGTTAAGCCGGATCAGATGACCACTGCGCGACTTGATGAACAGCAGGTCGTTCTCGCCGTCGGAGTTGGGGTCGGGCTGGGCGTCGCGGCCGTTCCAGAGCGCGCCGAGGACGAACGGGCGGCCGGCGTCGCCTTGCTCGAAGGCGACGACCACCTCGTCGTCTTTGGCCGGCAGGAAGAACGAGCCGCGTTCCGGCCCGGCCATCAGCGTGCTCAGCCTGGCCCAGTACCTGGCCTCGTCGTTCAGGGCCGGGATCTTGATCTGGACCCGCCCGCGCTGCTGCGGATCGCTGTTGTCCGTGACGATGCCCGTCAGCAGGCCGAAGATCAGCCCCCGGTCAGGCCCGGCGCCGGGCGCCAGCGCCTCGGGGGCGCCATTGACCTGGAACGACGTCTGATACCCCGCAGCGATCGTGTGGGTCGCCTCGGTGACCAGGTAGGTGCCGTTGAAGCGCCCGACTCCGCTCAGCTCGAGCTGAGACCCGACGCGCAGGTCAGGACGGCCGGCGCAGACCCCGTCGCCGGTGAGCACCTGCTGACTGAGACCGGCCAGCGTGCTCGCGGCCAGCGCGCTCGCTTCCTCCGCGCTGGACACCGAGGCGTCCTCGATGACAATCGCCGACTCCCCGCCAGAACCTCGCGCGATCGCGGCCCGCCCGGTCGCCGCCAGCCGGCTAGCGGCCTGGCCAGAGGCACCGCCCGAGGCGCTGGCACTGGCCTCGAAGCTCTGCTTCTGCGCCGCGTCCCAGCCCCGCACCCGTACCTCGTCGACCAGCCCGGCGATGGACAGCCTGGGCGTGAAGCTGGTCAGCGTCTTGCCCCAGGCCAGGCTGATCGGCGGCCCGGCGGCCTGACGCTCAGGCTCGAAATGCAGAGTCCTGTCTTCGGCCCAGAGCGAGTAGCCATTAAGCGCGGCAAGCTCCAGCGCGAACGCCAGGTCGGAGATGTTGTTCTGCACCCGGGGCGCGCGTCGCTCCGGCGTCTGCCGCACCGCCGCCGTCAGGTCCAGCTCGGCCGCGATGGCGGCGATGATCTCGCTGTCCGGCTGCCCGCTGCCGGGGTCAGGCCCGTTGCAGACCCGGTACGCCGTGCCCCTGGACAGGTCGTGCAGCAGGTCGAAGCCGTCGACCTGGATGACCGGCGGTCCTTCGGCCGGGAACTCGGCGGTCAGCACGGCGATCCGGCCGGTGATCAGCTTGTGCGTCTGGCCCTCGTAGCCAAGGCTGATCTCGACCTCGGCCCCTTCGGTGATCGGGCCGCCGGCCGGGTCGATCAGCGTCAGCCCCGGGTCGAAGATCTCGAAGCTGAACTGACTCGGCGGGTCAAGCCGCAGGGTCACGCTGACCCGCGTCACCCGGTGCGCGACAGCCGGCTCCAGCGGGCGTCCGCCGACGGCAATGACCACGCCGGGCAGGTAGATGTCGGACTGCGCACCGGGCAGAAGCATTCCTGGTGTCCTCACGACAGGGCGGGAATGGTCAGTTGCTGGCCGACCTGGATTGTCAGCGGATTGACCAGGCCGCTGGCGGTCGCGATCGGCCGCCACTGGCGCGGGTCGCCGTACTCCAGGGCGGCGATCGCCTGCAGAGTGTCGCCGGCCCTGGCCGTCCACACCTTGGCCCGGTCGACCGACTCAAGCGGCACGCCAGCCAGCAGCCGCTCAAGACGGTCATCGCCGCGCAGGCTGACCGCCAGCTCGGCGCGCAATGGCAGGCCGGCCGGACTGAAGTAGACAAAGCGCTGCGTGACCCGCTCAAGAACGCAGGGGAACACCAGCGAGCCCCACAGGAAGAGCAGCCTGGGCGGTGCGTGCGAGCGCGGGCTGAGCTCGGTCAGGCCGACGACAAGCTCGGTGTGCGTGCGGACATCCACGCCGGTGTCGGTCGTGTCGAAGAACAGGTCCATCGTCAGCGTAGGAGCGTTGCCCCGGACGAACTGAAGCAGCGAGGACCCCAGGCCGGGAATCTCGACCTCGGCGAACTGGTTGCTCAGCTCCAGCTGGTACTCGGGCGGGTTGAAGAGCACGGGGACCGCGAACTGCGGCGGTGGTTCCCTGACCACGATGAGAGCCTTGGACAAGGCCATCAGGACCATCCCTTCCTCTCCCGCTCCAGCCGCTGGCCGCGCTGCAGCCGGCTCATCACCCGCGCGGTCACCTGGTCGATCTCCCCGCGCCCGATCGCCCTGGAGGCCGGTATCGCGGGAGCTCGATCACCCGCGCGGCGCGACGGCCAGGTCTCGTCGTCCCGGTCTCCCGAGGCTGGCTGGGACTCGCCGGCGCTGGCCTGCGGCCCGGGCGGCTCGACTGCCCTGATCCGCAGGCCCGGCAGCACGAACGGCCCGCTAGCGGGGTCAAGCAGCCGGCCGACCTGATCGGGCAGCGTTGCCGGCCACGCCCGGTCGGCGGCCGCGGCGGGCAACGCCGGCAGTGAGACATCCGCTGGCCGGATTTGAACCGCGGACTCTTCAGTATTTTGAAAGTAGGGCGCTCCGGCTGGCCGGACTGGCCAGCTGATGCCGTCCGGGCCGGCTCCAGGTCGGGAGTCGTTGCCGGCTGGCTGGGCTGGCCGGGAAATGCCGTCAGGCCCGGTTCCAGGCCGGGACTGGCTGCCGGCTGGCCGGGCTGGCCAGGTGACGTGGTCTGGGCCGGCTCCAGGCCGGGAGTCGTTGCCGGCTGGCTGGGCTGGCCAGGTGACGCCGTCCGGCCGGGCTCCGGGTCGTGAGTCGCTGCCTGGTGGCCACTGCGGCGGAGGTGACCAGGCGCGGGCGGGGCTTTCCGGCCGGACCGGCCACCGGGTCTGAGCACCCTGGGGAACGGCCAGTACCTCGGCCGCCCCTTTCAAACTCTCTCTTGTTTTTGTTCCCTGGTTCTCCGCTGTCGCGGTCGAGTTGCCTTGCGGCCGGGCGGACCGGAGCGGGCGGTTCTCGGTGGTGGCGGGCCGGGCTGGGGGGCCGGGGTGGTCGCTGCGGGGCCAGCTGGCGGCCGGGCCTGGCTGGCTGTCCGGCGTGCTGCCGTTCGCTGTCGGCGAGTGGTGGTGCGGCCAGTCGCTGCGGCGGCGCAGGACCGAGCCCAGGCTTGTCGCCGCCGCCGCGTTCTGGCCGGACCTGGCTCGCGATCCGGCCTCCGTCAGCAGCCGCCCGGCGCCTGGCTGTCCGATCGGATGCCAGCGCAGCCGGTCGCCGGTCGTGGCCGGAAGGGCGACGTTCATGCCCGTCCCGCCCGGTCAAGCAGCCGGGTGAGCTCGGTCACCCAGCGCCGGCGTTCGGCGTGGTCGAGCCACATGAGCTGGTCGTACTGCCATCCGAAGTGGTACGCGAGCATGGCTACCTCCCCGTGGAGCTGATCGAGGGGGTAGCCCCGGATTCCCCCTGCGGCGGGGGCTCCACTTCGAACCACTGCTCGCAGTGCGGGCAGGCGACCTTCAGCGCCGCGCTGCCGCCGCCGTTGATCCGGCTATAGAAGTCCTGCAGGAAGGTAAGGTCAGCGGCGAACAGGCCCTCGATCACCTTGGGGTTGATCAGGTCGACCGAGCCGAGCTCTACGATCACCCGCGACAGCAGGATGACTACCAGGTAGGCCGGGTTGGCCTGGACGCGCGGGTCCTTGAGCGGCAGGATCTCGTCGGCGGCCGTGGCCAGCCGCATCCGCCCCTCGCGGTGCAGCTCGCCGTCGGTGTCCAGGTAGCCGGTCGGCAGGACGAAATCGAACTCCGTCCGCAGTCCGGTCACGCCTGCTCCAGGCGCTCACAGGTGAGCGTCAGCGTGTGGACCGCGACCTCGCTGCCGGTCGCGGCCAGGTCGGGGCCGGTGATCTCGCTTGGCCAGCCGCCGAAGAAGTTCCAGCGGAGCTTCTCCAGGCTGTCATCGCCGAGCAGCACGATCGAGCCGTTCTTGCGCTCGATGTGGCCGGAGACTGCGGTGGCGTGCCAGTTGTAGAGTTCCTTGGAGTCGGTGATGCCCCATTTCAGGGTGATGTCGGGGTAGCTGACCTTGCCAGGCAGCTTCCTGACTGTCGGCGCGTCACCGCCCTCCCGGTACTCGATCGACTCGACCTTGGACCCGAATCCGGTCACGTCCGAGAAGCCGGCCTGAGTGATGCCGTCGATCTCGAGCAGGAAGCGGAAATTCTTATAGGGATCTACACGTGCCATGTGCGGACGTCCTTTCTGCCCGGTCAGCCGCCGGTGAGCTGCTCGATCCTGAAGATGACGAATTCGGCGGGCTGCACGATCGCGACGCCCACCTCGGTGACCACCTGGCCGAGAGCGCGCACGTCGGGCGGGTTGGTGGTGGCGTCGCAGCGCACGTAATAGGCCTGGGCCGGGGTGTCGCCGAACAGCGCGCCCGAGCGCCACTGCTCCAGCAGGAAGTCGCCCACGTTGCGGATGATGCGCTGCCACAGCCCGGTGCTGTTGGGCTCGAACACGACCCAGCGGGTCCCGTCGATGATCGACTCCCGGAGGAAGTTGAAGTACCGCCGGGTCGAGACGTAGCGGAACTGGGAGGTGATGTCGTCGGCCATGGTGCGGGCGCCCCAGACGGTGACGGCGCCGCTGAAGCTCCTGATGATGTTGATTCCCTCAGGGTTCAGGCCGTCCTGCTGGGCCTGGGTGATCTTCGTGGCCACATCGAGCGCGCCGGTCACCACCACGTTCGCAGGCGCCTTGAATACGCCCCTGGTGGCGTCGGTGTGCGCGTAGATTCCGGCCAGGTGGCCGGACGGCGGTACCTGGTTCGGGGCGGCGGCGACCGGGTCGTAGACCGTGATCCAGGGGAAGTAGACGGCGGCGGAACTGGCCACCGCGCTGCGCCCGACCGGCCGGATCTCGGCGGGCACCAGGGTCGGCGAGGGGGCGCCGTCGAGGATCGCCACCCGGTCGGCCAGGTTGGAGCAGTGCGCGATGATGGCGGTGTGCTGCACCTCGGTGACCGCGCCGGGCACGGCGACCACCGCTATCTCGTCGATCGCGGCGAAGGAGGTCAGCAGCGGGGCCGGGTCGGTCAGGCCGGTCTCGTCGGGCACCCGCTGGACCCAGGCGCGGGTGCCGCCGTTGTTGAAGAAGCCGTAGACGGCATTGGCGAGTACCTGGTTGCCGGCCTGGAAGTCACCGAACGAATTGCAGAAGTCCGACCAGCTCGTGAGGAGGACCGGGGTCTCGGCGGTTGCCACCTGGTAGTGAGCGGCCGGGCCGGTGTCGGCCTGCCCGGGGCGCAGCGGCATGGTCACGCTGTCGGCGACTACGCCGATGAGGCCGGCCGTGCTCGTGCCCACGCCGATGATCGGCCTGGCGCTCGGCGGTACCTCTTCGACGTAGACGCCTGGTGATAGATAAGTCGGCATCCCGTGCGGACCTCCTTCGGACTTGGGGGGTGATGGGGTCTGGCTCGCCCTGCGCTCGGCTAGGGCGGCAGGGTGATGTCGTAGGCGTTGATGGCGGTGGCGGGGACGGTGATGGTCGTGCTGGCGGCCGGCTGGCCTTGTGCGGTCGTGCTCAGGGTGTAGGCGCCTGCGGCCAGGCCGGTGAGGCTGAAGCGGCCGAGGTCGTCGGTGGTCGCGGTCTGGCCGCCCGGCTGGAGCGTGACCTGGGCTCCGGGTACGGCTGTCGTCCCCTGGGTGACTGTGCCGGCGACCTGGAAGACGGTCGTTTTCTGGCCGGTCGTCGTCAGCTGGAGCTCGCTGGTCAGTACCGGGGGGCCTTCGGCGGTGGTCAGGTCGAGCGTCATGGTGATCGTGACCCGCAGGTCGAGTGACGGTCGCGGGGCGATGCCGAGCGCGCTCCAGGTCCAGAATTCCCCGCTGTCGCCGCCTGGGCCGCCTGGCCTGGCCGTCAGGGTCGGCGGCGGGATCTCCTGGCTGGTCAGGCTGCCGTAGAGGTAGGTGGCCGAGATGACAGGGAACCGGCGGAGCCAGGCCAGTGCCTGCCCGAGCAGCCGGTGCTCGGCGAGTACCTGCATCGCCGCCGCCTGCGACGGGTCGGCCCAGGTGGTCAGCAGGTAGCCGCACTCGACCCGCAGCGGCGGAGGCTGCCGGACGAAGCTGCCATCGGCCTGCCGGGCGATCACGGGAACCGGGTCGCGCAGCTCCGCGCTTTCGCGTACCTCGCGCAGGAACAGGTTCACCGTCTCCTGCGCCGGGGCGAAGTCCTTGCCCGGCGTCTCGAAGCTCACGTCGGCGAGGCGAAGCTCGTCCGGTGCCGCCGCGTCGTCAAGCAGCGCGCGAAGAGTGGCGTCGAGGTCATCGAACATAGGAGGCCAGCCCTTCGGGGAAGACCCGCCCGATCTTGTGGCACTCGCGCCTGGCCGCGTGCAGCACGTGGCGCATGGCGACCTGGCCGCCGTCGCCCGCCCCGAGGAACGCCGCCGCCACCCCGACGTTGCGGATGCTGCCGCCGCTCAGCTTGAGCTCGCGGGCTAGTAGGTCGAGGTCAAGGTCATTGGCGACCGGGGTCTGGGGCGGCCAGAGGATGGCCCAGATGCGCCGCCGGCAGGCCTCGTCGGGGAACGGGAACCCGATGGTGAACGCCAGCCGGCGGGCGAACGCGTCGTCCAGGTTGTCCTGCAGGTTGGTCGCCAGGA
This sequence comes from uncultured Actinomycetota bacterium, assembly GCA_963819285.1. Lineage (GTDB taxonomy): Bacteria > Actinomycetota > Actinomycetes > Streptosporangiales > Streptosporangiaceae > Chersky-822. Next base: position 538,197 of record CAWFVM010000011.1, on the reverse strand, counting down.
TGGCCACGCCCTCGTACTCCTCCATCTTCTGCAGCAGGTAGGCCACCTCGACATTGGCGTAACGGTCATGGGCGTCGTGGACCGCCGAGCGCTTGCCGAACAGGGCGTCGGCCTCGTCAAACAGCAGGACGGCATTGGCGTCGTGCGCGGCGGTGAAGACGCGCTCAAGGTTCTTCTCGGTCTCGCCGATGTACTTGCTGACGATGCGGGACAGGTCGATCCGGTACAGGTCGAGCCCGAGCTCGCCGGCGACGATTCCCGCGCCCATCGTCTTGCCGGTGCCAGGCGGGCCGGTGAACAGCGCCGCCACGCCCCGGCCGAGCGGCAGCCTGGCGGCGAGTCCCCAGTCGCCGAGCACGCGCTCGCGGGCGGTGACCCGGTCGCATAGTTCTCTGAGCTGCGCGAGCACGTCGGTCGGGAGTACGAGGTCGTCCCAGGTCGCGGTGGTCGTGACCTTGGAGGCGACGGCGGTCATGCCGTGGCCGGCGAGGGCGCGGGCGGCGGCGGTCAGGCCGGTCAGGTCAGGGCCTGCCGGGTGCGAGTCGGCGGTCACGGCCGCCGTGTTGATCGCGGTTGCCGCGGCGTCGTCGATCTGGCGGGGGGTCAGCCGGAAGCGGTCGGCGAGCAGGTCCAGGTCCGCCTGCCTGACGGGCACGCCGCTCTTGGTCAGTGCCCGGCGCCAGCGGTCGCGGCGCTCGGGGTAACCGCCGGCCGGGAAGTCGATCGTGACGACGCCGAGCGGGCCGCTCACAACCGGCTCCCACGGGAGTGAGCCGGTGAGTACGCAGAGCCGCGGGTCGTCGGTCAGGCTGGTCAGCACGGCGTCGAGGGCACCGGCGCCGGCGCCGGCGCCGGCAGTTGGCTCGGCTTGTAACGCGTCCAGGCCGGCCAGGCAGAGCACGGCCGGGCGGAACTTCGCGTCGCGCAGCGCCAGCCGGACTAGCTCGCGGAGGTCGGCGCCGTCGCCGAGGGCTTGCTCCAGGCTGACGGTGAGCAGGTCGAGGCGCAGTGACCGCGCTAGTTCGCGTACGGCGTCGATCTTGCCGACGCCTGGCTGGCCCCGGAAGTAGAGCCGGAGGGGCTGGCCGTTCGCCACGGAGCGGGCCGCGTGGCTGAGCAGAGCGGGCGGGAGCGGGGGCGGCTGGTCGGGGTGGGGGCCGGGGCCGCTCGTGAGGGTGGCGTACCTGGCTAGTCTCGCGTCGAGGCCCGGCTGGCCGAGCAGCATGCTCACGACCTGATCGTCGACCTTGAGATAGCGCGCGAGCAGCGGCGGCTCGATCTGCTCAGGTTCCGCGACCAGGCGGACGATCCCGGACCGGATCAGCGGCGAGTCAGCGGCCAGGTGGGTCCGCCCCGCGAGCTTGGCCTCGGCGCAGCAGCACAGCAGGTTGAGCGCGAGCTCGACGGTAGGCCTGCGCCGGGTAATGTCGTCCTGCAAGAAGGCGTAGATGCGCTCGTACCGCAGATCGACCTCAGGCGCGAGCGCGACTAAGACCAGTTCGGCGTCGAATACGTCGAGGCCGAAGGCCGTGCGCAGCCACGGGATATCTAAGAGTTCTGGCTTTAGCTCTGGTTCGGCTCCGTCGTCGCCGGTCGAGAGCAGCGACCAGGGCACTTGCCCCGGCTCGCGGCCGAGCAGCCGCCGCACCTCCGCCTCGTCGATATACAGGCCGCGCAGCTCATCATCGACGGGTGCCGCGCCCAAGGTTTCCTGAGCCGCGACCGCGTGCGCCAGGCGCTGGTCCAGCCGGCGCAGGGCAAGCAGGAGATCACTCAGTTGCGGGACGGCCACCTCTGCCCGCTCCCGCGTCCCGAGCACGCCGCCTCCACATGGAACGGTGGCCGTGACCGGCCGTCTTTTCCCTGATCCTAATCGCGCGAGGCTACCTAGCTGCTACCGCTGGAGTTGAATTCCGCTACCAATCGACTACCCGGCTCTGAGTCCCGCGTTCCGCGTAGAATCCCTGGACGGTATTCCGAAAGGCGGTCGTTCTTTTCTCCACGAGAATGACGGCAGCTCGCCCTACTGCGGCAAAGCCTGTTGCGGGACGGCCACCTCTGCCCGCTCCCGCGTCCCGAGCACGCCGCCGACGCGGCCGGGCTCGATGGTGCCGTTGATGACCTCGGGCAGAAGCTCTTCGATGTAGTCGCGGACGGGCGCGACGCCGCCCCGGACGCCCACGTTGGTCCCGAACAGCGTGGAGACGGGCAACTCGGGTCCGCCCGCCGGGACGCCGACGAAGCCGATCTGGCCGCCCGGCCGGGCTGGCTTCAGCGCCTGGTCCATCGATTCCTTCGTCCCGACGCACTCAAGCGTGACGTCCGGCCCGATTCCCTCGAACATCTCCTTCAGCCTGGCGCGACCCCGCCGGAGATCGCCGCGTGATGACCCGTGCCCATAACGTCGGACAGGGCGAGCAAGTGCGGAACCAGCCCGGCCTCGGGCTCGCCGCCCGGGACTGCGAACAGCGTGCCGTCGGCCAGCGGGACCCGTACCCGGTCGCTCTGCCCGGCTCCGGCCTCGCCCTCGCCGGCGATCTCGGCACCCCACCCTCCGCCGTGCAGGCAGTGCACGGTCCAGCCGTTGCGGCAGTTGTCCGGCGCTGGCTGCCGCACTCTCAAGCTAGCATCGTGGAAGCCCGGTTTCTCCCGTACAATCACGCCCGCTCCCCGGCGGTCGTGAAGCTGAGACCGCCGCGGCTTCCATCGGGGAGCAGGACACCGGCATAGGCGTCAGCGAGAGCGTGACCCAGGGCGGTGCACGCGCGGACCGTGCGCCTGCCTGGACGTTGGCCAGGATGACCGCCTCCCCGTGAGCTTAGCCAGATGGGAGGCAGCGCCAGTGCGGGACGCCCTGCTCGGATGGAGTGAGACCGTTCTGCGCGAGTGCGTGGTGACCGAGGACTATTCCTGGCCGCACCGCCGGTCCAGGGTGCTGAGGCTGCGCGACGGGCTTGGCCGCGAGTGGATAGTCAAACAGCACGACGACCCCCACCGTTACCGGGCGGAGCTAGCGGCATACCAGCGGTGGGTGCCCGCTCTAGGCGACCGTGCGCCTCGCTTGCTGGCCCACGCCGACAAGCTCAGTGCCTTTCTGCTCTCCGCGATCCCCGGCGACCTCGCACCGTGGCCAGCGCAGGCCGTGCCCCAGCTGGGCAGCGCCGGGCACGCTGCCGAGCTGGCTGTGCATCGCGACGCCGGCGTGGCGCTGCGGCTGCTCCATCGGGCCCAGGAACCGCTGGCCTGCCCCGACCTCGGCATCGTCAAGACAGCAGAACTTGACCAGATCGGCCCGCAAGCCGCCGCGCTGCTCACCCGGCGAGAGCTCAGCTTCGCCCGATCCGAGGTCGCCGGGCTGTCCGCCGCCGGAAGTACGGACCTCGTGCCCTGCCACCACGACTACACGCCCAGGAACTGGCTCGCCAGCGAGGGCATGGTGCGCGTCATCGACTACGAATGGGCGGGCCTCGACGCGCCACCAGCCGACCTGGCTCGGCTCCACCTGGCCATCTGGCCGGAACGACCCGACTTGCACGCGGCCTTCCTTGACGGGTACGGCCATCTCGGCGACGCCGAAACCGCCATACTGCGCGGCTGCGCGGCTTTGACAGTCGTCTGGCTCGTCGTCAAAGCCCGTGAGACCTGCCAGCCGTCCTTCGAGCACGCCTCCCGATCCGCGCTAAGCCGCCTCATGATCGGGTAAGGAGCTGGCCAGATTCGCGAAGTTCGCGTTCTAGCCCTATCGGTAGCGCGATGAAGAGGACCGCGGCGGGGGGCTGTAGCCGCTCCTCTTGCCTGGCCCGCCGGCCACGCGGAGGATGATCGCGATGAGGATCAGCCCGGCGCCCGCGCCGATCAGCCAGCCGATCGATTCGTCGCCCAGGGCGACCAGGCGGCAGGCGCTTGTCGTCCCCGGCACGATGTGCTGGGTGATCTGACCGATTTCGCTGTGGCACCGGCCGTTCCACTGAGAGACCGTGCCGAACGTGAACGGGACGACGCACAGCAAGATTCCGCCGAGCAGAAAGAGCGCGCCGAAGACCGTCAGGACGGCGGACGTCCGCCGCCTAGGCGCCATTTGTTACCCGCATGATCGTCATGCTGGTACACCTGGAATCGAGATGTCAATGGGCGGTAATTGGCTCCTGTCCACGCTGATGTCATAAAACTGACAATTGTCATCTATGTGGCCGGGAAGATCTCCGTGATTGCGCTGGGGCTTATTGCCGCCTGGTGATGGCGCATACTGTAGCGATGGTGGCATGGGCGCAGGTGGAGCAGGCGGCGCCGGAGTTCGCGATGCGGGTGCGGCGGCTTTTCGATGCGGGCAGGCACAAGACGATCGCGACGCTGCGGGCTGATGGCTCGCCGAGGATCTCGGGGATCGAGTGCGAGTTCGCTGACGGGGAGCTCAGGTTTGGGTCGATGCCGGGTTCGCGCAAGGGCGCGGATCTGAGGCGGGACCCGAGGTTCGCGCTGCACGGTCCGGTGTCTCACCCGCAGGAGGGCAAGGAGGCTGACTGGCCGGGTGAGGCGAAGCTCACTGGCCGCGCGGTCCCGGCCGAGCTGGCCGGTGAGGCCGCGGCCGGAAACTCGTATCACGCCGACATCCGCGAAGTCGTCATCACCCGCCTGAACCCCGAGGCAACTTTGCTCGTCGTCGAGTCCTGGACCCCGGAGCGGGGACTTCGCATCGTAGAACGTGAGTAGGAGATACTTAGCGGCCGCGGTGTTCCTGGATTAGCCAGGAATTGCCGTCGGGGTCCTGGAAGGTCACGAACCTGGCCATGGGCGTTTCCTGGATCTCCTGCGAGATAGCGACACCCCGTCCGGTCAGCTCCGCGATCGTCGAGTCCAGGTTGCTGGCCCGCAGGATCATGCCTCTCATCGAGCCTGCTCGCAGTGAGTCGTCTTCCAGAACCAGGGTGATCGCTGTCTGCCCGCCGCGCGGGCGCACCTCCAGCCAGCGGAGCTGCTGCCCTCCGCCCGCGTCATATCGCTCGTCGGAGAGCAGGTCCCAGCCAAGACCCTGGACGTAGAACTTCCTGGCCTGGTCCTGGCTGCTCACAGGAACGCTGACTATCTGCAAGTACTCAACAGGCATTTGACACGCCTCACGGCCTCGGCTAGCCCGAGCGGTTGGCTGCGGCGTTGAGCAGGTCTTTGTGCTCACGGCGGTAGTGCTCGGTCAAGGTGGCGCTGGCCTGGCCGTCCCTGAACGCGATGGTGCGCTGGCAGACCTGGCAGCGGATGACGGGGAGTCGGCTGACGGTGACGGGGAACCGGCGAGATGGTGAGCTGTTCATTGGTGATGATCATGCCAGACAGCGCGGCGCGGCGCTTAGCAGCCAGCGCAGGCCCGGACGAAGGGTTCGTAGAGCACCTGGCCAGGGTCGGGTGACTGCGCCGCCAGCACCCCGGTGCTGATCGCCGTCCCGTTCATGCTGCGGATATGCGGGACCGGCAGCGGACTGGTCGCCTTGCCGTTCGCGGCCAGGGTGACATAGAACAGTGCAGAGCCGTGCACCGCCTGGAACACGATGAGCAGCGGATACGCCGTCGCCGTGCCGAGTGCCTGCGCGGACGGCGCCGCGCCGGTCTTCACCGCCGAGGGCAGCGCACGGGGAGCGCTCCATTTAGTGACTCCCTTAAGCGGATCGGCAGCGGTCGCGAAGTCGATCGGGTGCGCGCCGCCTTGTCCCTGCCACAGGACATACAGCACGCCGCGGCTGCCGCCGGTGCTGGCTTCCGCGATCGCCGGGGTGCCGATCGTGGCGGCTCGCGGGATGACGCTGACCGGCCCCCATGTCACCCCCGTCGAGGTCGGAGATCCCTCGACGACGTCCACCGCGTTGCCTTTCGCGGCCTTCCAGGCAGCCAGGATGACCCGGGAATTCAGCGGCTGGTACACGGCGGGACCGCCGCTGGCGGCCACCCCGGAATGGGCAGCGCGGTGCTCCACGTCAGCCCGCTGCCCTTGCCGGCCTGGCCGATCGAGTACCTGACCTGCGAATCGCCGGCGTCCTTCCACACGACTATGACCTGCCCGGAAGTATCGGGGCCGATCGGCGCCGCCGACGGGCGGCTGGTCGTGAGTGCTTTGCCCGAGGCGACCTTGCCCGGCGCCGACCACACGTTCTTTCTCAGGCTGATCGACGTCTGGTAGGAGATCTGGAATCCGGCCAGCCCTTCCTTAGGTCCGGTCCAGAAAATAAGCAGCCTCGAACTCTTCCTGGCCAGGCTGACCCTGGCCAGGGCAGGTGCCGTGTGCGTGGTCGCCTGCGGGACCGGGCCCAGTTCCGCTGACCAGGTGACTGGCGCGGCATGCGCCGGCCGGTAAGCCGCGGTGTCCGCGACTACAGGGCTCACCGTTCCTGGCAGGGCGAGCCCGGTGGCGGCGAAAATGCCTGCCGCGGCCGGGATCGTGACGCGACGCAATTGCCTCAGGCCTCGTGGCATTGCCATTCCTTCCGACGGCCGGTTTCCACGCTATTATCCGCCGACTTGTATGCTGGATCGCGGGTTTCCTCAGCAGAGTGCGGAGCCGGCGAGCTATCAGATGAGGCGACGATGAGGCCTGGGCCCGAGCCGCCTGCCGGCCCGCTGGCCGGGATGCTCAGGCAGTTGCGGGTGGCGGCGGGCCTGACTCAGGAACAGCTCGCGTCGGCGGCCGGCCTGAGCCCGCGCTCCATCAGCGATCTGGAACGCGGCGTCAACCTGACGGCGCGCGGCCAGACCATCAAGCTCATCGCCGACGTGCTGAACCTGACCGGCCCGGCGAGAGCCAGCTTCCAGGCCGCGGCGCACGGGCTTGGCAGGCATCAGGCATTCCTGGTCGGGGGAGCGGCGGCCGCCACGCGGACGCTGCCGCGAGATACCGGCGCGTTCACCGGCCGGCAATCGGAGCTGCGGGCAGTTATTCGCGTGGCCGCCGATGCGAGCACGTCAGGAGGGGTCGTCGGGATTTGCGCGATCGGGGGCATGGCCGGAGTCGGCAAGACCACGTTCGCCGTGCATCTCGCGCATCAGCTCGCACCCCGGTTTCCCGATGGCCAGGTCTTCATGCCGCTGCACGCCCATACCCCGGGGCAGCGGCCGGTTGATCCCGCGAGCGCCCTGGCCAGCCTGCTGCTCACCGCGGGAGTGGACGCCAGCTCGATCCCGGCCGGGATCGAGGAGCGAAGCCGCCTGTGGCGCGACCACCTCGCGGGCAAGCAGGTCCTGCTGCTGCTCGATGACGCCACGGGATACGACCAGGTCAAGCCGCTGCTGCCGGGTACCGCCGGCAGCCTGGTGCTGATCACCAGCCGCAGGCACCTGACGGCGCTCGAAGACGCCAGCCCGGTTAGCCTCGACACGCTGCCGCCCGATGAGGCGGCGGAGCTCTTCATCCGCCTTTCCGGCCGGCCGGGCCTGGAGGTCACCGACCCCGCCATAGGCAAGATCACCGGGCTGTGCGGCTATCTGCCGCTCGCCATCGGGATGATGGCGGGACGACTGCGCCACCACCCGGCCTGGTCCCCGTCCGAGCTGGCGGCGGACCTGGCATCGGCACGCGACCGGCTTGACCTGATGCGTACGGAGAGCCTGTCGGTCGCGGTCGCGTTCGACCTTTCCTATCAGGACCTTTCCTCGCCGGAGCAGCGGCTGTTCCGCCGTCTTGCCCTGCACGGCGGCACCGACTTTGACCTCTACGTCGCGGCCGCCCTGGATGACGCCGACCTCGGCGCTACGCGCTGGCGGCTGGAAACGCTGTACGAGCAGCACCTGATCACCGAGCACGCGGCGGGCCGGTACCGGCTGCATGATCTGATGCGCGAGCACGCGCGCGGTCTCGCCGTCAAGGATCAACAGCAAGAGCGCGACGCTGCCGCTGACCGGCTGCTTTCCTACTACCTGCATGCGGTTCGTGCCGCTGACCTGCACCTGTCCAGACGCGGCGCCGGCACGCCGCCTGTCCCCGGCGGGCAGCCGCCGGCGATTCCCGAGTTCGGGACGCGCAAAGACGCGATGGACTGGATGGACTGCGAGCGGCTCAATCTCGATGCCGCGGTGCAGGACGCCGTCGATCGCGACCGGCCGGACTTCGTGATGGCACTGCCCGCCGCCATGCACGCGTTCCTGCGCTTCGGCGGGTACTGGGATCATGCACTGGAGCTGCACCAGATCGCGCTCGATACGGCCGTCAGGACAGGCGACGAACGCGCCGAGGCCATGGCGCTGACGAACCTCGGTGACATGGAGCTGGCGGCGCGCGACTACGCGGCGGCGGCGAGCACCCTGAGCAAGGCGATGCAGATCTGCCGCAATCTGCTCGATCCGCACGGCGAGGCAGCGGCGCTCACTCAGCTCGGCGCGGCGCTCTACCTCACTGGCGACAATCAGAGGGCAGCTGAGCATCTTGAGCGTGCTCTCCAGCTCTACCGCGATCTTGGCGACCTGCTCGGCGAGGCGCTTGCCCTCAGCAGGCTCGGCAGCGTGCGGATCGTCACCGGGGACTACCCGGCGGCAGCGGCTGGCCTGGCCAGAGCGCTGGAGCTGTACCGGCGGCTCGGCGACCGCCTCGGAGAAGCCCATGCCCTCAATGACCTGGGCGCCGTCCGTCAGTCGACCGGAGATTACCGGCGGGCGGCTGCCGATCTGGGGCGCGCGCTTGAGCTCTACCGCGATCTTGGTGACCGGCTCGGCGAGGCCAACGCGCTTCTTGACCTCGGCAGCGTTCAGCGGGCTACGGGCGACTACTCCGGTGCCCTCGCGGGCCTGACCAGCGCACTTGAACTGTACCGGCAGCTAGATGACCGTCTTGGGAAGGCGAACGCGCTGCACCAGCTCGGCGCTGTGCAGCAGGCCACCGCCGACAGCGAGGCCGCCGCCGATAGCCAGCGCGAAGCGCTCGATCTCTACCGCGAGCTCAGGGACCGGACCGGCGAGGCGGAATCCCTCGTGCAGCTGGCCGAGGTCACGCTGGACTCCGGCCAGCAGGCGGATGCCCTGGCCTTCTTCGAGCAGGCTCTGACGATCGCGGCCGAGGTCGACTCACCACTCGGGCTGGCCCGTGCCCTCGACGGAATCGGCAGGTGCGAGCATCAGGCGGGCCATCCCGCCGAGGCCGGGGCAGCGCTGCGCCAGGCCGTGGAGATCTACCAGCGCATAGGCGCCCCCCAGGCCGAGGCCGCCGCCCAGTCCCTCACCGCCCTGGGTGGCTGACCCGGACTCTGGTAGGTATCCTAGATGTCGCAGCTTGACATCCGAGGAAATCCGACAGGAAGCTGGCACTCATGACCATGATCAAGACGCCGATTGAGATCGACCAGGAAGCCCTGGCCATAGCGGCCGAGGTCCTTGGCACTAAGACCAAGAAAGATACCGTGAACGCGGCGTTGCGCGAGGTCGGGCAGCGGCTCGTGCGACTGCGCGCACTGGCGAAGCTCGGCGAGATGGCCGACCGAGGCGATTTCGATGAGTTCCTTGGTGACAAGGCGGCCTACCGGAAGTGACCCCTGCTCTGTACTTGATCGACACCTCGGGACTCTTCAGGCTTCTGCAAACCGACCTGCGCAAAGCATGGTCGGATCAGCTTGCCGCCGGCGTCATCGCGGTCTGCCCGATCGTCGAGCTGGAGTTCCTGTACTCAGCGCGTTCCCTGGCTGACCGGCTGGACAAGCAACGCCTGATGCGCGACCTGTTCGGCTGGGTCCCGATGCACGACGGAGCTTACGAGCGAGCCAGCGAGGTTCAGCAGTTGCTCACCCAGACCGGCATGCACCGCTCGGCTGGCCCGGTAGACCTCCTGATCGCCGCGACCGCAGAGCACGAACGGCTTAGCGTGCTGTGTGATGATCGCGACTATCAGGCGGTCGCGACCGTCACTGGGCAACGAGTTAGGTTCGTCGCCGATATCTGAGCCCGCCGGATCGGGCGGGATCGACGATCCGGCGGGCTTGATGAGCCGGGTGCTCAGATGTTCGTCAGGGCTCCGTTTGACCTGATGATGTACTCCGAGGTGATGCCGGACTTGCAGTTTTGCGTGCCGATCACGTCGGGCTTCAGCACCCAGTTGAACGGCACTAGGGGCGCGCCCTTGTACGATCCCTCGCTGATTGTTCCCTTCAGAATCCAGAACGCGGCCGACTGAGTGACGGTCACCTTCAGCGCGGCGCTCGGGTCGATCATGACCGGGCTTGGCACCGGAGGGAAGTTGTAGGAGAGGTTGAGTCGTCCGGTTCCGAGGTGCCCTAGCAGCGGGCAGCCGTTGCCGGCCAGGCGGTTCTTGATGTCCGTGTGGAAGAAGCTGATGCTGCCGACCACGGTCTTCGGGATCGGCGTCTTGGTGATACGGCCCTGGGGACCGCAGTCGGTGAACTGGAACCAGATCATGATGTAGAGCTGACCTTTCGCGCCTGCCTTCGACGCGGGGTCGTATCCGACCTCGCCGGTCGCGGCCTTGCACTGAATCAGCCCCAGCCCGACGACATCGGTGGTGGGAATGCCCGTTGCCAGCATCGGGCTGGCGACGTCGTGAGCGGGCCCGGCAATGCTGGCCGCCGCGTAGCTTGCCGCTGCCGAGCTGGCCGTCGCCGGGTGCGTTGCTGCCGCGGGAGCGGCCGACGCGGGTACCGCAGCGAGCAACGAGGCCGCCGCCGTCAGCGCCGCGCCCGAGGCGAGCAGCCTGAGCGTGCTGGTGATCCTGCTCATGAGGCTTTCTCCTTTAGATCCGTGTCGGCGCCTGGCGCGCCGTGGATCAACTGTCAGCCGGATGCGCGCAGGTCACCACGCAACCTGACCCACAGGTAAGTCACATATCGAATGTGACCCGGTCTCCTCCTGCCAGGAACTCTCTTGACAGCAGTGCGGCAAGGGAGGCATGTACTTAATCATGCCGAATGGCACGGGCGCGGCCTTCAACGCGGATCTACGGTTCCGATATTTCGGGCAGTTCCAGTATCCGGGGGTGGCACCTTGACCAGGCATCTGAAGCCAGAGCCTATTACGGAGGCACGGGCGGACAGGCTGCAAGAGGCCGCCGCTGCCGTGACGGGACGGTCGCTGACTGGTGTGCGCTACCGTTTCCCCGCCGGTTCGCCCTGGCCGCGAGGGTACGCCAGGGACCGGATCGACGAGGTGGACATGGCTGTCGCGGCCGATTTCACAGGCGGTGCGACGCTCGTTATCTCGTGGGCCATGGAAGGGTTCGCCGAGGGAATAGACGTCGAGGCGGGACCAGGCGCGAGGTTCACGCTGATTGCTGATCGTGAGAGCGAGTTCAGGGCCGGCGACTCAGGTTCGTGGTCTGGGCTGAACGGTAAGGTACTGAGCGAGCTGGCGGTCGCGTGGCACGTAAGCAGTGAATACGCGCCATCGACGGCTTGGGCTGTGAGGTTGTCATTCGCCGATGGCGATGCCGTGTTCATCGCGCTTGGCCAGGTCCGTGATGAAGTAGTCGCGTACCAGCCTGACGGACTTGTCGTATTCGCTAGTGCGGATGAGGCCGAGGCATATCGAGATCAGCATGAGACTTATGCGGGAGGAACGCTGTCGCCTTGGCGGCGAGCCTTCAGCGAACCAGAGTAGCCTGCAACCTTTCCGTTATGGCATTGGACCTTGATCACGGAACCTTCAGTTGCGCATTTCCGGCGAGTCCGGCGGTCAGAGGAGCCCTCGCCGGCGTGGCGGCGCTCTCGGGTGGCAAGACCTGGGCGGTGGGCCAGACGAGCAGCGGTCAGACGCTGATCTTGCGCAGAACCGGCACGACCTGGCAGCGTCATCCTAGCCCGAGCCCGGTCCGGGGCAGCGCCCTGCAGGGCGCTGCCGTCGTGTCGGGCAAGGCGGTTTCAATCCGCAAACTCTGATCCTGCACTGGAACGGCAATTCCTGGTATCGGGTCGCCAGCCAGGCGGTCGGGACGATCAGCCTGCAGGGCGTGACCGTCACCGCAGGGGGCCAGGCCTGGGCAGTTGGGTACACCACCGCGAGCACCCTGGCTGCCGAGAACACCGTGGGCTCGGCGGTCGGCCGCCAGGCGTGCCGGTCCCGGCCGCCCGGGCCGGTACGGGCGGGGATCGCCAGGACCGATGAGGCGCTTGCGGCCGGGTCCCTGACCGCAGCTCTCCGGGGCGAGAGGCGAAGACCCCGGAAAGTAGTGATACGTCGTCCGGCCTGGCCCACGTATCACCACTTTCCGTGAAAATTTGCCCGGTTAGCCATGTTTGTGGTTATCAAACTGTCCATACGTGGCGGCCAGCGGCTGACATATCACTACTTTCCGTTGCCTGGCACTTCCGCCCGCTCGCCGCGACCCCCGGCATCACCCGGCCAGCACGCGGGTTCTCCTGGTCTGCGGCTTACCCCGGACGGGCCACCGGGACCTTGATCGGGTGAAACCGGGCATTGCGTAGGAGATGGCCGACCCCGGCCAGGCCACCCAAGCATGGTAGATATCGGGGCACCTGCAGAATCCCGCAGCCAAGTCCGGCAGCCCCGTAGGCATCCAGGTCCTGGCAATCTTCCGTCATCATGAAACAAACCTTGATCCCGGAGTATGAGTCATGTGATCACCCCACCAGGATTCCGGGATTAAGACCCCAACCATGATCACGGAACTCCGGTGGCCGGCGGCCGGGGAGTGCCGTCAGTCGGGGAGTGGTAGCGGGCCGCCGTGGCCGGGCAGGCCGCGGTCGGGCGGGATCACTTCCGGCACTACCTTGCCGACGGTGATGCCATGGCCTCGGGTCTCCTCGGCCAGGCGCTGGTAGTAGGCCGAGACGGCGGCCAGTGCCTCGCGGGCCGCGTCGAGCAGAGTGGCGCCTGCCTGCTCGACGACCTCGGCCTCATGGAGCTCGAACGCCCGGACTCCCTGTAGCACGGCGGTCTTGAGGTCGCGCAGCAACTGGACGTCGGCGCGAGCGTAGCTTCGGCACAGTGCCGCGACTCGCCGGAAGTCGTCCCCGGCGAGCAGCAGTTCCTTGACCGAAGCTACGGAATGGCGGACCAGCCCGGCGTCGGGCCTTGCCGACACGGCGGCGAGGTCGGTGTCGAAGGACCGGATATCCAGGTGCGGATCGCAGAATCCGGCGGTCAGCTGCCAGAGGGTGCGCAGGTCCTCGTGCAGCAGCCCGTCCAGGTAACTGACGCCGAACCGCCGGTGCGACTCAAGTACGTACTGCGCTTTGAAGGGCGTGAGCTCGCCGGGGTCTTCGCCCTTGGTGGCGACCGAGGTGGTGAACCCGTAGTCGGCGGTCAGCGCGTTTTCCATGCCGACGAGCAGATAGACGAACCGGACCCAGGTGCGGAACAGTTCTTCCAGCGGCAGCGCGTGCAGGCCTTCTTCGGTGAGCACCACGCCCCACCGGGCGCCGAACTGGAGCCGGCGCAGCTGGCCGACCTGGTACATGGCGAGCTGAGAGTCGATCTCGGCGTGGGCATGGTGCAGCACCTTGCGATACGCGGCGGTCGCGTCAAGCCCGGCATGGTTGCGGATGATGTGCGGGCCGCCGATATGCAGGTGGAGGAACTCGCCGACGTCGAACACCGCGCCGCCGATCGCCATCCAGTAGCCGGCGTCCGGGGTGTTGTGCTGGGCCAGGTCCGATACCTCAAGGCGGGCGCCCTGCTGAGCGTGGCCCAGGTACGTGGTGAAGACGTCCTCGCCCAGACGCCCGTCGGCCACGAGCTGGCGGAGGAATTCGCGGCCGTCGCCTGGCATGATGTCGGTCAGGGCCTGGCGTACGGAGACGGCGAACGGCGCGCTGCCGCACACGTAAACGAAGGCGCCGAGGCCGCCTTCGTCGGTCGGCCGCAGCAGCTGCCTGAGTTCGTCCGCGTCGGCGCGGATCAGGTCGTCCACCCGGCGCCGCTGCCCGGCCTGGACGACGTGGCGCTGGCCGTCGAATCCGATCGCGGCATCGGCGCGGGAGAACGCGACGGAGAGCTTCAGCCGGCCGCTGCCGCGGCGGCGTCCAGATCCCCGCGCTCGACGAAGTCCTCAGGGGTCCGGATTCCCAGATAGAGCCGGTTCTCCCCGAACCGCGACCGAGACCCGGTCCCGGACGTGGCCCCGGGCTCTGGCGTGGCCCGGGCGGCGACGAAGCCCAGGAACGGGGCGATCCCTGAGCCGGCCGCGAACATGACGACGGGCCGGGCCGGATCGGCTGGCAGCCGGAACCGGGGCGCGGAGACGACCCGCAGCGACAGCTGCTGCCTGGCCCTCGGCGCTCACCCGGCGCAGGAAATGCGAGGCCGTGCCCTGCCGTTCCCGAGGGTAGGACCAGGGGGTCTGGGCCGAGGTGTAGTGCAGCCCGGCGACCACCAGCCGCAGCGTGGTGGCGGGCTGCCCTGGCGGCGCCGCCGAGGCGATCGAGTACAGCCGGAACGGCTCAGGAGGGATCACCGCGCAGAACGCGTCGTCCTCGCCCGGGGCGGCCTTCCACAGCCGGGTGACGTCATATCCGCCCGCGTACAGCAGGTTCAGTACGTCCCACAGCTCCCACTGATCCTCCATCCGGGCGTCAACCACCCGCTGCCACGGGCCCACGGCGGTCAGCCTGGCCAGCTGTTTCGCCACGTCCCTTCCGATCGGCCTGAGCCGGGCGAAGCGCAGCAGGGTCCGCAGCGGCAGTACGTCGACCTCGCCGTAGCCGGCCCGGCAGGCCACCGCCGCCCGCCACGCCGGGGTGAGCCGCACCAGCTCGTCGCCGGTCGCCTGCAGGGCGGTGACAGAGCGGCGCACCAGGTCGTCGTCGTTCTCGGCCAGCACGCCCACCCGGTCACCGGGCTGGTGGTGCATGCCCTGGCCGGTCACGTCAATGTCCAGATAGCAGGTCCAGGCGCCAGACTCTGAGGTGACGACGCGGCTGCGGCGCGCGGTGCCGAATACCACAGGCTGGCCCACGGGCGGGCGGCGCTCATCGCGGACGACGGCCAGCTCGGTGTCCACCTTGTCCCAGGTCCGGTCCTTGAACAAGCCGGTGAACCTGGCGCCGGTCGTCACCTGCCTGCCGACCTTGAACGCCACCTCAAGGAAGCCGTAGGCCTTGACGCGGTGCAGGCCCATCCAGCCGCGATCCCCGACGTAGGCGTCGAGCATGGCGTTGTAGATGCCGCGCAGATTGCTATTGCGGGTGTCCTCGACGTACTGGCGCACCGACACCTCGCGCAGCGCGGCGACCAGCTCCTGCCAGTGCCGGGGGAAGAACCCGGCGAGGTAGATGCTCTGCTGCCCGACTAGCGAGCCGTAGTCCTGGCGCTCAAGAAACGCGTCGATCGCGTGGATCTGGGGCTGGGCGGTGCCGCTCGGGCTGGGGGCGCCGTCGAAGATCGGGACGCCGGCGGTGCCGACCGTCTTGGCCCAGAGCACCTGATCGAGCGGATGCCGGCCGCGCGGGTTGGGATCGATCTGCGGGTAAATGGCCTGGGTGACGTGCTGCAGCTGGTCCAGGATCACCAGCAGGGCGCCCTCCAGGGCGGCAGGATCGTCGGCGACGACCGCGTCCTGAGCGTCGAGCATCGCGCCGAGCACGGGGGTGAGGCCCATCGCGAACTCGGTGGTGACCAGGTAGAAGACTCGCTCAGCCGCGTTGTTCCAGGTGGGTACGAGCAGGTCCAGGTTATCGAGCACGCGGGGCCCGGCCGGATCGCGCAGCCGCCAGTTGTAGAAGAACAGGTCGATATAGGAGACGGCCGGGGTTGTCTTGCCCAGCCGCGCGAGACCGTCGGTCCACGGCCGCAGCAGCGAGTCGGGCAGCGCGGCCGGCGGGTCGATCGCCATGTACTGATAGGCGTGGGCGAAGACGCCGAGCATGGTCGAGGCGCGCAGCAGGTACCGGTCGGGCAGGGCCTGCGGCCCGGCGTCGAGCACCGGCATCGCGTCGAACGCCCGGCGCAGCAGCAGCCGGCGGAACAGCTCGGGGAGCCGGTCGGTCATGTCGTCCCAGGCCCGGTGCGATTCCGGGAAGGCCAGCAGCGGCGGCTCGGCTGGCAGGAAGCCGTGCGCGAGGGAGAGGAAGCCGTCGAGCTCGTGCCCGGCCTGGCGGTTGTGGGCCTCGGCGGCCAGCACGACGCGGCGGGCGGCGGTCTGCTTCGGCGCGGTCGGCCGCAGCTGGGTCAGCAGATTCGGGTTCCCGGCCAGCACCGTCGCCATCGGGTCGATGAGCATCCAGGTCAGCTCGTATCGGCCGATGCGCAGCTTATCGCCGGGCGCGAGCACCCGGCGGGTCACCATCTCGTCGTTCACGAAGGTGCCGTTGGTGCTGCCGAGGTCGGTGAGCACCAGCTCGCTGTCGATGATCTCCAGCCGGGCGTGGCGCCGCGAGACGTCGAGGTCGTCCAGCACCACCGCCGCCGCGGCGTCGTCCCGGCCGAGCGTCGCGGGCAGCGCGCACACTCGCTGGCTGATCTCCCTGGTGTGCCGATCGGTGAGGATCAGCCGGAGCTCAGGAATGGTAGATCACCGCACGGCAGAGGTCGGCGCGGGACAGCGTGCCGACGAGGTTGCCGTCATCGACCACGGCCAGCCTCCGCAGCCCGCGATCGATCATCACGATCGCGGCTCGAGCCAGCTCGTCGGTCGGCCGGACCGTCGCCGCGTCCCGCACTACCAGCGGGTCGATGACGCGGTCGGCCAGGGCGCGGCCGCGCTCCAGGAAGATCCGGAACGCGTCGGCGAGCGTTCCGCCGGCGGCGGTGACGTCCTCGAAGCCGGGGAGCATGGCCCGGACCAGGTCTTCTTCTGACAGTGACCCGGCGAACTTGCCGTCGTGGTCCAGGACCATCAGCTGGCCGACCTCGGACACGCTGACAACTTCGGCCGCCCGCCTGATGGTCGCGCCGAGGCGGATGTAGGCCGGGAACGCGGTCATGACGTTGCTGACGAGCACGGCACCTCCCAGGTCCTTGGTCTCGTTGGACTCGTTGGACCCGTCGGGCGGCTTGGGGTCAGGAAGGTATGCCTGACCTGCGCTTCGCTCATCTCCACCCCGCGATCCCGAGTCGTCCCGATCGGAACCATTTATGCTAGTGGTCCGAGCCGCCGGGGGCTATGGGGTGTTCCCGCCCGAGGTTCTCGCTCAGCTCGGCAGCATCGATGTGACATGGGTGTGGCTCTTTTGGGCGGAGGTGGTCAGGCGGCGAGGATGACGTTGTCGCGGGTGGCGTAGCGGCTGTGGTGGTTGCGGTGGTGTTCTTGCTGGAGGTGGTATTTCCAGTAGGTGTCGTCGTGGTGGTTGGCGCTGATGACGCGGTGCCACAAGATGGCCTGGGCGCCGCTGGTGGTCCAGCGGGCTCCGGTGATGCCCATGCGGTCCAGGACGATGTGCCTGCAGGCGCCCTCGATGACGCCGGTGGCGACGGGCCATCCTTTTTCGAGGGCTTCGGGGTAGTTCAGGTAGGGGAGCTTGGCTCGCAGGTAGGCGATGGTCCTGTCGATGTTGCGGGCGTGCTCGGGACCGGAGGGCGGGCTCGCGGCGGCGAGGGCGGCGATGCGGTCGGCGACGGCGGCGGCGCGGCCGTGCAGGATGTCCAGGACGCAGGTGGTGGTCCAGGTCTCGATGGCGGGGTCGCGGGGGGCGTGCAGGGCCCAGCCGGCTTTCCAGATGTACTCGATGACGTGGATCAGGTCGATCAGGACGGTGACTTCCACGCCGCGGGCGGCGGCCTCGGCCTGGATCAGGGCGATCTGGTGGTTGTCGCCGTCGGCTAGGGCGATCCAGTCCCGGGCGCGGCCGGGATCACGGCGATCGGCCTCGTCGAACAGCCATCTCACCGAGACGGACCGGTCCTCGGCGATGTCGCACCGGTACCGGCGGGCGATGGCCTCGGGGGCAGGCTTCTTCTTGCTTTTCTTCCCTGCTTGCGCCTTCTCCCCCGCTTCCGCCTTGCCGCTGCCGTGGCAGCTGGCCATGACCTGCTCCGGGGTGCGGGGGCAGGGGATGACGTCGAACACGCACGCGGTCTCGGCCATCCGCTTGTGCCCTTTCTTCTCCCCGGTCCCGGCCCGGCCGGAGAAGTTCCGTACCCGTTTTTCCGGTGCCCGGGTCCGCTTGCGCCGCGATCCGGGCCGCATCGCCACGCCCTTGCCGTCCGCCGACAGCGCCAGCGGCAGCCTCACCGCCGGCTCCTCCGGCTCCTCCGGCCCGCCCCGCTCTTCCTCCGGCCCGCCCCGCTCCTCCGCCCCGCCCGGCTCTTCCTCCGGCGCGGCGGCACCCGGCCCGGACGCGTAATACCCCTGCACGTCAGCCGCCGCCCCGCCCGTGATCTCCTCCAGCTGCCGCTTCCCCACCCGGACCCCGGTCACCGCCTCCACCAGCTCCCCCGCCTGCTCAAACGACACCACCCGGGCAAACCTCACCACCAGCCGCCGCAGCCCGTGCGAGTACCCCGACCCCGGCAGGCCCAGCACCGCATCACGCGGGAACAGCGACCGCACCCCCTTCACCCCCGCCCGGTACGCGATCCGCGACACCCGCACCGGACCCAGCCCCGTCACCACCACCCGCACATGACCCCGCTCAGCACGGCACCGCGTCACCCCGTCCGCGCCCGTCACCCCCGCCACCCGCACCTCCGCGCCGGCCTGAGCATCCAGGATCATCTGCATCAGGTCACGCAGCAGCTCCCGGCCCCGCACCGTCACCAGCACCTCAAGATCATCCAGCGTCACCGCCCCCCGCGCCTCCACCGCAAGCCGCCCCAGGCCCGCCGCCACCGGCCCCAGACCCGACAGCACCCCCTCCGCGCTAGCCTCCAGCACATCCAGCCCGTACTCTTCCACCTGAGGCTTCCCTTCCCTGATCCCGGACTCGCACTTCAGGACCATACGGAACGGAAGCCTCACTAACGCGCAGACACACCACACCCCCAGCACCAGCACCAGCAACTCACTCCAAAAGAGCCACACCCATGTGACATGGGTGTGGCTCTTTTGGGCGGAGGTGGTCAGGCGGCGAGGATGACGTTGTCGCGGGTGGCGTAGCGGCTGTGGTGGTTGCGGTGGTGTTCTTGCTGGAGGTGGTATTTCCAGTAGGTGTCGTCGTGGTGGTTGGCGCTGATGACGCGGTGCCACAAGATGGCCTGGGCGCCGCTGGTGGTCCAGCGGGCTCCGGTGATGCCCATGCGGTCCAGGACGATGTGCCTGCAGGCGCCCTCGATGACGCCGGTGGCGACGGGCCATCCTTTTTCGAGGGCTTCGGGGTAGTTCAGGTAGGGGAGCTTGGCTCGCAGGTAGGCGATGGTCCTGTCGATGTTGCGGGCGTGCTCGGGACCGGAGGGCGGGCTCGCGGCGGCGAGGGCGGCGATGCGGTCGGCGACGGCGGCGGCGCGGCCGTGCAGGATGTCCAGGACGCAGGTGGTGGTCCAGGTCTCGATGGCGGGGTCGCGGGGGGCGTGCAGGGCCCAGCCGGCTTTCCAGATGTACTCGATGACGTGGATCAGGTCGATCAGGACGGTGACTTCCACGCCGCGGGCGGCGGCCTCGGCCTGGATCAGGGCGATCTGGTGGTTGTCGCCGTCGGCTAGGGCGATCCAGTCCCGGGCGCGGCCGGGATCACGGCGATCGGCCTCGTCGAACAGCCATCTCACCGAGACGGACCGGTCCTCGGCGATGTCGCACCGGTACCGGCGGGCGATGGCCTCGGGGGCAGGCTTCTTCTTGCTTTTCTTCCCTGCTTGCGCCTTCTCCCCCGCTTCCGCCTTGCCGCTGCCGTGGCAGCTGGCCATGACCTGCTCCGGGGTGCGGGGGCAGGGGATGACGTCGAACACGCACGCGGTCTCGGCCATCCGCTTGTGCCCTTTCTTCTCCCCGGTCCCGGCCCGGCCGGAGAAGTTCCGTACCCGTTTTTCCGGTGCCCGGGTCCGCTTGCGCCGCGATCCGGGCCGCATCGCCACGCCCTTGCCGTCCGCCGACAGCGCCAGCGGCAGCCTCACCGCCGGCTCCTCCGGCTCCTCCGGCCCGCCCCGCTCTTCCTCCGGCCCGCCCCGCTCCTCCGCCCCGCCCGGCTCTTCCTCCGGCGCGGCGGCACCCGGCCCGGACGCGTAATACCCCTGCACGTCAGCCGCCGCCCCGCCCGTGATCTCCTCCAGCTGCCGCTTCCCCACCCGGACCCCGGTCACCGCCTCCACCAGCTCCCCCGCCTGCTCAAACGACACCACCCGGGCAAACCTCACCACCAGCCGCCGCAGCCCGTGCGAGTACCCCGACCCCGGCAGGCCCAGCACCGCATCACGCGGGAACAGCGACCGCACCCCCTTCACCCCCGCCCGGTACGCGATCCGCGACACCCGCACCGGACCCAGCCCCGTCACCACCACCCGCACATGACCCCGCTCAGCACGGCACCGCGTCACCCCGTCCGCGCCCGTCACCCCCGCCACCCGCACCTCCGCGCCGGCCTGAGCATCCAGGATCATCTGCATCAGGTCACGCAGCAGCTCCCGGCCCCGCACCGTCACCAGCACCTCAAGATCATCCAGCGTCACCGCCCCCCGCGCCTCCACCGCAAGCCGCCCCAGGCCCGCCGCCACCGGCCCCAGACCCGACAGCACCCCCTCCGCGCTAGCCTCCAGCACATCCAGCCCGTACTCTTCCACCTGAGGCTTCCCTTCCCTGATCCCGGACTCGCACTTCAGGACCATACGGAACGGAAGCCTCACTAACGCGCAGACACACCACGCCCCCCAGCACCAGCACCAGCAACTCACTCCAAAAGAGCCACACCCATGTGACACAGGTGCTGCTCCGGCTCAATGCCAGGAACTTAAGGTGGCTTGTTTGTGGTGGTGCGGGGATGTTGTGGCTGGTAGGAGGTGGCGGGAGTGGTTGTGTCAGGCGGGGTGATGGTGGCGGTGTGCTGGGTGTGTCGTGGTATGGGGGCCGGGGTGGTTGTGTCTGGAGGGCGGGGCGGGTTTGTGATGGTGCGGGAGGGGCTGGCCGGGGCCGGCTGGGCTGCGGCGCGGCGGGTCGGCCGCTCTTTTTGCCGGGTATGCCGGGATCGAGGTGACTGCGGTGTCGCAGCTGGGGTCCCCTGCTGTTGCGCGGACGACAGCAGGGGACCCCGGCTGTCGTCCGCCTCAGCCGCTGCCGCACCCGGACAGCCACCTTAAGTTCCTGGCATTGTGCTCCGGCTGCACCTATGCCGCATCGATGCGGGATCGCGGCCTCTACCGGCTGGCTTGCAGGCCGAGGATTGCCCGCTCGACCTGCCGTGCGGTGTTTTCCTGGCCGGCTGAGTTCGGATGTATCAGCGCGGGCCTGCCCTCGCCGTCGAGGATGCCGGTGACCCACTTGTCCGGGTCGCAGACGCTGTGACCGCGACCGGAATTGTAGATGTTCACGAAAGTGTCGCCGTTGCGGGTCGCCTCCTCCTCGATCACGCTGTTGAGACGCTCCAGCACGCTGGTGCGCAGCCAGGTCAGGTCACCGTCGGTGATGGTGCCGAATTGCTTCATGGCCTCCGTCGAGTCGCCGAACGTGCACTTTCTGACGTCATCGGGGATGATGAACGGGTAGCCGACCGTGATGACCCTGGCGGCCGGCGCCGCATTGTGAATGGCGAACAGCATCTCGTCGTAGTCGGCCCCCAGGTCAACGAACCGTGCCTCAAATGGCTCATCGCCCAGCGTGTCCCTGGTGAAGAAGTCCTTGCAGGGCGTTCCGGTGTTACCCGTCTGAGCCCCGAGGGCGAGGCAGGTCTGCAGGATCTCCCCGAATCCCAGAGTGTTGCCGCCGATTCCCACGGTGACCAGCCTCGTGTTGATGTTGAGCGCGCGGAGCTGGATCGGGAGCTGCGGGAACGGGTAGTCCGGATCGGTGGAGATAGGCGGGATCTGGTGGCCGACGGGGAACTGCCCGACTGTGGTGACGTTCGCTATCGTGGCATTACCGCAGCTCACGTTGGTCAGGCTGACCAGCGGGCCGAGATCGCGGGCGATCACCTGCGGATAGGAATTGGTCGTGCGGACGCAGCCGTCGCGGGGCTGCTCGAATTCCTCGCCGGCGGCCGGGATCGCGCCGGCCGTGTAGGAGTCGCCGAGCGCTACCCAGGCCAGGCCGGCCTGCTGCGGCTTGGCCTGCTGGGGCTTGGCCTGGTGCCCGCCAGCGGCGATAGCCGGAACGGATACGGCGGACGCTAAGATCGCGACCGCTGCGAGAGTTGCTAATCGTAAAGTACGACGTGCCATTTCTACCTCCTGCGGATTACGCATGTGTCGCACCTGCGCTGACGCCTGTAGGCAAAACGCGCCGTCCAGATAGTAATGTCAGGCCGCTGGACAAAAACGAAAGCACGCAGAATCTCCCTGTAGGAATTCCAGAGATGGGCAATGCTACTTGGTCGCCCGCACCTGGACCGAGCCGGCCACATGTGACTCCCGACAAACCGGACCAGCGTCAGCGGGCGACTGAGCCCGGTCCTGTGGCTAGTTTGCCGGGCATCCACCTTTCGGAGCGGCCTTGATGTCCGCAAGCGTTGGTGGTTGCGTCGGCTCAGGCATGTCCGAGCTAGTCAGAAGCGCCTGGGCCGATCAGCTGTGTTCCAGGATCAACGGCCGGCTCTGGAAGGCGTCGCCCCTTCTCGCGGAGAGTTGTCAGCGTTCTCGTGGAAGGTCGTCGTCTCATGGAGACTTTTCAGTCCCAGGCTCCAGGAATTGTCGCAACGCCTGATTTTTGGAGGGTGCTGTGGCGGGACGAGGCGGGATGCCGGCGGAGCGTGTCCGGCTGGTGGAGGGTTACCTGGAATCGGGGCTGAACCCGATGCGGGCGGCCGCCGCGGCCGGGGTGTCGAAGAGCTTCGCCTATGAGCTGGACCGGAAGGCTCGAGGGGTGTCGAGGCTGGCGGTGAAGCAGGCGGCGGCGGCCCGCCGGGCGGCGGCGCGGCCGGCGCGGGGGTCGCCGCTGCCGCCGGAACGGGTGCAGCTGGTGCTGGATCAGCTGGCGGCGGGCCTGAACCCGGTGCGGGCGGCGGCAGCGGCCGGCGTGTCGAAGACGTTCGCGTACGGCTTGACTACGAACTGCCGAGCGAGCCACCGATGAGCCAGTTCGGGCTCGATGACGAGGAGTCGGTGCAGGCGCTACGGGAATGGCGTGCGAGCAAGTGTAGGACCCCAGATCCGGTCATCGATGACGGGGCTGGTGCCAGGCTGTCTGGCGAGTACCTGCGCTGGGGGTACGCATTGTTTTTCCACGGGTCAGCCAAGGATGTGGGGAAGTTCGTCACCGAGGCCAAGCTCGAGGAGGGTCGTCAGCAGTTCGATCACAAGGCCATGATGGCTATCAATGCCATCTATCTCATGCTTCGCAGGCTTCCCAAGATCCCGCGGTCAATCGAGCAGATCCTGCGCCGACACGAGGATCTCGTGCTTGGTCTTCTGCGCAGCCCGGAGCAGGACTCGTCCGACAGCTAGACCGGTGCCCCAGATCGTGCGCGACCTCGACGAGTTCTGCGCAGCATTCGGCGTCGCCCGGCTGACGAACTGTGACTCGGGTGCGCATTTGGTAGCCGCGCCGGGGCCAGGTTCAGTATCCAGGTGCCTGACTGGCCCGGCCTGCGGAGGCAGGCAGTGCCCACCGACCCGTTCAGGTTTCCGTGATCGTGCAGTGGTTCATGATCACGGATATGTCGCCAGGGCCGGTCACCGTTGCCGAGGCGGCCGGCCACCACCGCAGGTTCCGTAGCTACCGCAGAACCTTGACTAACCCCACCGCACACTGCGCACAGTCGTCGCATGCCGGCGCAGCCACGCCCGCATCGGATCATCGCCCGACGGCCTGATCGCCAGCCCCGCCGAACCGGCAACAACGTCCGCCACCTGGCCCACAGTCCTGTGATCGGTGCGAACCTGCTGCGCGAACTCAGGCCAGCTCAGCCGCTCCAGCCAATCATCTAGGACGCTGACCTCCCAAGGCTGGGTTCTCGGCTCCCGCCCCAAACTCCGGGCACGAACCGCCGCACCACCACCTCCGGCTCGGCCAGCAGCGCGAAATGATGCACCCGAACCCCATCGTCGCAGCTATCGGCCGCCGGCCGCGCCGGACTGACTGCGCTCACTCCGCCCCGATTCCCCGATCTCAGCGCTTTGGATCAATTGCCGGTGAGACAAGACTAGACGCGATCCTTGACCCAAGTGCCCATCATCGATCAAGCCCTGGCTGCCAGGCCCAGCCGAGCCCAAGGGCAGCTCATTTTGTTCCAGTACTCGCCGGAGCCAGTTGCGTTTACCGGCCTGATGCGAGATCAGCGCGATCCAGCGCCTAAGGATGGACGAGCACCGCTATGACTGGCGTGTTTACGGTGCCGACACAAGCTGGAGAGCTGCATGCCCCCGATTGGCGTCATCGTCGGTGAGCAGCCGCCAAGCTTGATGCGCGCGATTGTTCAGCACGCAGGCGCGCAACTTGGCCCGCTGCCGGGAGGTCAGGGTGGAACGCGCTTGCCTAGGTTGGGCCAGAATCGTCAGCAGGTAAGCAAGATCTTGATAGTGCCTGGCGGGATCACCGGGCAAGTTTGTGGCCTCCAGTTTCACGAGCGTGGCGCCAAGCACGTCCGGGCGCGGGATAACGCCGGTCTTGCCGTCGGCTTCTACCTGGATTCGCTCAGACCTGTTAAGCGCCTGAGTTCCACCTGGTACCTCGACTGTCCTGCCCGGAGGAGTCGTCGTGAGGTCTGCCCTCGGGCCAACATGGTCGGGCGCTAGTGTCCTGGATCTTTGATCCGCTGCAAAAGTCGTCCGAGTGATTCGAGGATTTCTTCCGCAGATTTCGTCCAGATGAATGGTCTGGGGTCTTCGTTCCACATGTCCACCCAGGCAAGGATATCCTTTTCGAGCTGCCTGACTGACTTGTGGACGCCGCGGCGCAGGAGTTTCTCGGTCAGAAGCCCGAACCAGCGCTCTACCTGGTTCAGCCAGGATGAGCTGGTCGGCGTGAAATGAACATGGAACCTCGGGTGCTTAGCAAGCCATTGCTGGACAGCCGGGGTCTTATGGGTCGCGTAATTGTCCGCGACGATGTGGATCTGCAGCACATGCGGCTCGCCGCCGGGCTCGCCCGGTTCTGCCAGCTGCGGCACTTGCTTGTCGATTTCCTCCAGGAACTTGATCCATTCCTTCGCGCGATGGCACTTGTAGGTTTTCGCGATTACCAGGCCGGTCGCGATGTCGAGCGCCGCGAAAAGGTCAATGGTGCCGTGCCGGACATAGTCATGGGTCCGCTTCTCCGGCATGCCGGGCATCATCGGCAGCACCGGCTGGGACCGGTCAAGAGCCTGGACCTGGGACTTCTCGTCCGCGCACAGCACAACCGCGTGCTCGGGCGGATTCAGGTACAATCCGGCGACGTCGTAGACCTTATCCACGAACAGCGGATCTGATGACAGCTTGAACGTATCGGCGATATGCGGCTTCAGGTGAAATGCCTTCCAGATACGACCGACAGTGGACCGGGACAAGCCAGAGCGATTCGCCATGGATGCCCGCGACCAGTGCGTCGCGTTACGCGGCGTACTCTCCAGGGTATCGACCACGACCCTTTCCACCTGCTCGTCGGTGATCGTCGGCTCGCGCCCCGGACGCGGTTCATCAGCCAGCCCATCCAGGCGCTTATCGATAAACCGCCTGCGCCATTTCCCGACCGTCGCGTGATGACACCGGAGCAACTCCGCGGTTTCCTTATTGTCGTGACCTTCCGCGCATGTCAGGATGATCTTGGCTCGCAGCGCCACTGCCTGTGAGGATTTCGCCCGGCGTGCCCACCTCTGGAGAGTGGCCCGCTCGTCATCGGAAAGCACCAATTCGGCTTTAGGTCGTCCCGTTCTTGCCATATCAATAACTCTAACAACATGAACAGTCACAGTCAGTTACGACACGCAATTACACGGAGTGACCTAGCTTATTTTTGCGGTGATCCAAAGACGCAGGACACTAGTACATCCACTCTCAACTCGCCCTCATTGGTTTTCCGGCTGAAGCGATGCTGGATGCCGTCTGGTGCGAGTTCTGGCTCTAGACCATGCTCGCGTAGGAAAGTGGTGATTTCGCGGAGCGCGGCAGGCCGTGAGCGTATGTCAACGAGCACATCACCGTCAGCGGTGGGTCGCGCGTCAGAACGCCCGTTTTCCAGGCCGTGCAGCATCACCATCAGGCCGCCGACCAGGCACCAACTGTCGGGCTGTGCCTGGGATAGCTCAAACAGCAGGTGCCAGACCTGACTCAGCGAAGTATTCAGCGGAGGGAACCGGACGATGATCAGTTCTTCGCTCATAGTTTCCCGGCCAGGTTGAGCCCAGCGGCGCGGTCGCGAGGAGCCGTGTGCTCGGCAAGATCGGCGGCGACGACCGCTGCCGGAGCGATCGGATGGCTGAAGAGCCACCGAGATGCCTGCTCGTCTGCTACGACATGAAGGAGCACGTTCGCCTGCGCGTGATTCACATCGGGGTTTAGGGCGTACTCGGCTCGGAGGTCGTGGGCATCGGAAGAGAGCACGTATCCCTCCGCCTGTCCTATCGTCACGAGGTCGGCACCATGATCCGCGGCAGCGCTGACGCCGCTGCGCACGACCCTCGGGTCAGCGATGAGATCGGCCAGCACGCTCGGATGAGCGTAGAAGCTAGCCGGAGCTGCCCTATTTGATACCACGTGCGGCCATTTAGTGGCGATCTCTTCGGACTTGCGCAAGTCTCTGGCTCTAGTGCGCGCCCTCGACCTGGTTGGTGCGGCTAGCTCGCTCAGACCGTCCTCAGCTCCAGATAGCGCGGCAAGCAGATGCCACGCCGATGCCTGGGAAAGGGGGCGCCCGCCTTCGCTGTGACGTTGCCGTCGCTGGTCGACTTCATAGGCGTGCAGTAGCCAGCGGCCTCCGACCTGGCGACCTGGCAGCAGACCGCTTTCGAGGAGCGCCCGCACGCGACGAGCGGACACGCCCAGGATCTGGGCTGCTTCAGCGACTGAGAGTTCGTCCATGCTACCTTCTCGACGAGCATAACTATACCGTCTACGGAACTGTTTCCGGAACTATACCAGAGTCGGAATAGTTTTGTAGTCTCCTCTCAAAGCGCTGGCGAACGGGCTGCTTGGCGGGGCCTGGCACAAGGACAGCGCCCGCCCACATCGGCGAGGGCGTCCGCGAGTCGGCCCGCCGGGCCAGAATCGGCCAGCTCACCGAGCAGTTGCGGCACGAGCGGGCCGAGATCATCGCCGCCGACGCGGCCCTGACCGAGGTCGCTGACCGGCGCAAGCGCCTGGCCGACGAGCATCGGGCGGTCCCGCCGGATACCGCGGTCCGCGAGGCCCACACGATGGCGGCGATGCAGCGGCGGCGTGGCGGCGAACTGCGCGAGCAGCATGACGGGGCGGTGGTCGTGCGCGAGCAGCGGCAGCGAGACCTGGACGCCGCCGTCCTGGCCGCCGAGGAGTTCGCGCGCGACGTCGGCTTGCCGGCCGACGCCGGCGAGCTCGCCGAGGTCAAGACGGGAGTGGCCGCCTACCGGGTGGCGCTCGCCGGGCTGTGGCCGGCCGCCGCATCGTGGCAGGGAGCGGCCAGGGCAGCGGTCGATGCGTCAGAGGAGCTGGCCGAAAGCCAGGACCGCCTGGCGGAAGCGGTCGAAGCCGCGATCGCGGCCCGGGCGGCGGCCATCACCGCTCGCACGGTCTATGCCGAACTCCAGGCGACGGCCGGGTCCGCCGTCGATGAGCTCTACCGGCAGCTGGCGGAGGTCGGTCGCCTCCTGGAGCTGCGGACCAGTGCCGAGAAGGCCGCCAGGGCGGTTCAGGAAAAGGCGCTGGAAGAACGCGGCCGGGCGCAGGGCGAGCGCGGGCGGCTGCAAACTCAGATCGACGAGGCGGCGCTGGCACGGGACGTGGCGGTGACGGAATTCCAGGCGTTCGCTCTGACCGGGCTGCTCCGGATCGCGGTGCCGTCCCTGGAGATTCCGGACCCCGCCGAGTCGTGGGCCGCGACGCCCGCGGTCCTGCTGGCCCGTGCTGTCAACGCCGGGCTGGAATCGGTCGACGACGGCGATGGTCCGTGGGACCGGATCCAGAAACGGGTCACCGAGGAACACAAGCTGCTGGCCGACGCGATGGCCACGCACGGGCACTCGGCCGGGCTCACCCTGAGCGAGGGTGTCATCGTGGTCGATGTGGTCTTCCAGGGTCACAGCCACGACCTTCCCGGCCTGGCCAGCGCCCTCGGTGAGGAAGTGGAGCAGCGGGCCAGGCTGCTGTCCGCCAGGGAACGGGAGATCCTGGAGAACCACCTGCTCAACGAGGTGGCCGGGACGCTGCACGAGTTGATCACCGCGGCCGAGGCCGAAGTCAGGCAGATGAACGGGGAGCTGGAGTCCAGGCCGACGTCCACCGGGATGAAACTTCGGCTGATCTGGCATCAGGTCAGGAACGCGCCGGACGGGCTGGAGCAGATCCGGCCCCGGCTCAGGCAGACGGTCGACGCCTGGTCGTCCGAGGACCGAGGCGCCGTCGGGACCTTCCTGCAGCAGCGGATCGCCACCGAGCACGCCGACAACCCAGCCGCCGGCTGGACGGAGACGCTGACCTCGGCGCTGGACTACCGCAAATGGCATGAGTTCGCGATCCAGCGGTTCCAGGATGGGCAGTGGCGCCCCGCCACCGGACCGGCCTCTGGCGGCGAGCGGGCGCTGGTGGCGTCCGTTCCCCTGTTCGCGGCTGCCTCTTCGCACTACAAGTCGGCGGGCAATATTTATGCCCCCAGGCTTATTGCTCTTGATGAGGCATTCGCCGGAGTCGACGATGATTCCCGGGCGAAATGCCTGGGGCTGCTCGCGACCTTCGACATGGACGTGATCATGACCAGCGAGCGGGAATGGGGCTGCTACCCGCAGGTTCCCGGGCTGGCCATCTGCCAGCTCGCGCGGCGGGACGGCGTGGACGCGGTTCTCGTCACGCCCTGGCAGTGGGACGGCCGGGAGCGCCGGCCGCTGGTCCGGACGGCGGTATGACGCAGGCCGATGACCGGCTGCACCGCCTGCTCGGCGACGAATCGCTCGCGTGGCTGGTGCGGCGAGCTCGCGACCGGATCGAGACCGGCCGGTCCTTGAGCGGGCCGGTGACGCTGACCGCCGCCACCGTGGAGCAGCGGCGCGCGGTCGAGCGGCTGACCGGCCGGGCCGCCGGCTCTGGTGCGTCGCTGACGGTGTCGCTGACTGAGGTCGACCGGATCCTGCGGGCCAGCGGTGCCGCGCCGGGCGACCGCCTGGGAGGTCGCGTTCGCGGCGCTGGATGCCGTCGTCGGCGGCCGGGGCGAGCTGGCCTCCTGGCGGGCCTGGCTGGACGCGACCGGCGTGATGCGCCGGCTGGCGCCCGAGCCCGATCAGGCCCGGCCGCTCCTTGGCCAGGTCGCGGCCGTACTGTCGCGGCTGCCGTCGGGCGGCACCCCGATCGGCCGGCTCGCCGCCGAGTGCTGCGGCGACGCGCACGCCTGGACGACGGCCGCCCGGTCGGCACGCTGGCCCTTTCCGCGGCCCGGGCGCTGGCCGGCCTGCCGTTCGCGGCACCGGGCAGCGCCGACTCCCGCCGGGCCGCGTGGGCGACGGCGGGGGTGCACCTGGACGAGCTGTCGTCGCTAGTGCTGTGCCTTGGCCTGCCGGGTGATTCTCGTACCATCCTGGGCCAGATGCTGGCGCTGGGCCGGCAGTCGGGCCAGCCAACCGTAGTGACGCTGCGGCAGCTCCGCTGTCATCCAGGCGCCCTCAGCGCAGTGCCGGTGCCTGGCCCGCCCAGCGGGCTGGCTGGCGGGTCCGGCGGACTGGTGCGGATTTGCGAGAACCCGGTGGTGGTCGCGGCGGCGGCCGACCAGCTCGGTGCTGCCTGCCCGCCGCTGATCTGCGTCGGCGGCCAGCCCTCCGCCGCCGTCTGGCGGATGCTGGAGCTTCTCGTAGCAGGAGGGGCGAGATTCGCCTACCACGGCGACTTCGACTGGGGCGGCGTCCGGATCGCGAGCGCGGTCCGGCAGCGGGTGAGTTGGCTTCCATGGCGCTATGACCACGTGGCCTACGCGAGCGCGCTGACGGCGGTGCCGGGACGGGAGCTGGAGCTGGAGCTGGAGCTGGGCCAGGCCGGGAATGCCGGGCTCGGTCCTGACTCGGCCGAGACGCCATGGGACCCCGACCTCGCCGTCGCGATGCGCCAGCACAACGTGCGCGTCGAAGAAGAGCTCGTGCTCGACGCGCTCCTACAGGACCTCAGCGGCTACGAGTAGCCGGCCCCTCCCGCCCGGCCGACGAGATCACGCGACCGGGCTCGTCTGATCCTGTAGGAGACTTTCTCCTGCGCCCGGTTCAAGCCCGTGACCTGCGGCTATACGAGTGGGGTCAGCGCCTTGGGCGTGGGTCGTTGCGTCGGCTCATGCAGGTCCACGCTGGTCAGAAGCTGCGACTGCGCGCGGGCGACCGCATCCAGGGGGCCGTCGCTACTCTCGCGGAGAGTTGTCAGTGTTCTCGTGGAGGATTGTCGTCTCATGGAGACTTCTCTCAGCGAATAGCGCGGCTAACTCTCCGCGAGACGACAATCCGCCACGAGAAGGCTGAGAGCTCTCCACGAGAAGGGTGAGCCTCCCCAGGGCCGGGCATTTCGCCCAGGGTCCCGGTGTCGGCGCAACATGGATGTGGCGTAGCTGTTGCGGGAAAAACACCTCTGCCACATCTATGTGGTCCGGCCCGGCCAGCCGGGCCGGTGGTCATCCCCGGAAGCGGCTGATTTCGGGCAAGCCTGGCAGATCAGCCGACGCCGGAGCCCGGAAACCTGATCATGGCACCGAGTCGCACCGGGCTCGTCGCAATCCTCGGCTGGTTCGGTGAACCTGACGGCTATTGGTCCGAAGTCCGGCCCGATCCGGCGTGTACCATCCAGGTGGCCTGAGCCCGGCGGTCCAGGAGCAGGTCCACCACGCCTCGCGGATCGAGTCCGCTGGGATCAACCCGCAGCCCGACGTCCGGCAGCCGATCCAGGCCCCGCTCGATGATCTCCTCGAACTCGTTGACCGGCCGGCCGTCGGTGGCCGCCTGAGTCCGGCCGGAGAACGCCAGGGCCTCGGGGTGATCTGAGTCGTCGTAACGGGCCGCCAGGTAGGCGGCTTCCGCGGGCAGGCGGTCAAGCCCCCGCTGCCGCAGCACCGCTACGGGCGGGCGGAGCACTACGAAGTTGACCAGCCTGCCGGCCAGGGTCTGGGTCAGCGCCTCGAATCCCTCGTAGATGATGGTGTCGGTGACGACGGTCACGATCCCGGCATCGGCGAAGGCGGCAGCGACCAGGCATGCGTTCCGGATACGCAGCGCGTACTGGACGCCGGCCGCACCGGTCAGGCGCCCGGAGCCGGGATCGCTGTCACCGGGCGTCGGCCACCGGCAGCCAGAGACGATCAGCCGCTGCATCTCATCGCCGTCCACATGCGCGGCAAGCGGAAGCTCACGGGCCAGAAGCCGGGCGGTCGTTGTCTTGCCAGCGCATGCGTTGCCGCAGATGACCCAGATCTCGGCACTCCTGGCTGACCGGCCGGACGGCTCGCAAGTCACCAGCAAAGCCTCGCACAGCCACCCGTGCCAGGGCTGACCCGCGTCGAGGCCGCTGATGTCGATCCGCTGGGTGGATATCGGAGTGCAAGCCGGCGGGCACCTGGCTCTGGCGCTGTCACGACCGACCTTCCTAAGTACGGCACGGACATTCACAGGGACTGGACCCCAGATCGCCTTTCCGTGATCATGCTTACCCGGGCTGGCCGCGCTGTGTGTGCTACGCCGCTCAGTCGCTGACCGGAGTCTTGTCCGCTGAGGCGCTGAAGATCTGCGCGATCGAGGTGTCCAGCCGAGTGTGGAACTGCTCGTCGCTCTGCTGGTCAGACAATCCTGCGAGCAGGGCGCGGGAGAAACTCGCGATCATGGCGGGGTCCCTGGCTAGCAGCGCGCAGGCCTGGTCACGGCTGTAGCCGCCGGACAGGGCCAGGACCCGCAGGACCCGGGGGTCGGCGGCGAGGCTGGCGTAGTGGCCCGGGCGGGTCGGGATGGTCAGCTTCAGCATGATGGCGGCGTTGCCAGGCAGCGCGTCGAGGCGCTCGCGCAGTGCGTCATGGAGCAGCACCTCCGCCTCGTCCCTGTGCGGGCTGTCGATGCTGACCTCGGGCTCCAGGATAGGGACAAGGCCTGCGGCCCAGATCCGCGCTGCGAACTCGAACTGCTGGTCAGCGATCGCAGCCACGCCGCCGGAGTCGGCATCGTGGATGACCGACCGCATCTTGGTACCGAAGATCTCGTGTCGGCTGGCTCGGCCGAGCAAATCGTCGAGGGTGTCGATCGGCTTCATCAACTGCACGCCGTTCTGCTCGGCCGCGAGTCCTTTGTCCACTTTGAGGAACGGGACGACCTGCTTGTGCGCCCACAGGTACCGCGCCGCCGGAACGCCTTGGATGTCGCGATCCATGGTCTGCTCAAACAAGATCGCCCCAAGGATTCGCGAGCCGCTGAACGCCGGGTCGGTGATGATCCGCGTCCGCATCGCGTGGACGAGGTCGAACATCTCCTCCTCGGAGGCGTACCGGCTCTCGCTGATGCCGTACTCGGCCAGCGCCTTCGGAGTGCTGCCGCCGCTCTGGTCGAGCGCCGCGAAGAACCCGCGACCCGAGCGGACCTTTTCCAGTTGCATAGCGTCCATGGCTGCCATCTTCGCAGCCTGCCAGACGCCATGCCGGGCCAGGACACCGCGCTTCACGCGGGGCACTAGTGGCCTTGGCCTGGATGACCTCCGGCAATGGCCGGGACCGGGAGGTCAGCCGGGTCTGTCCTGACTTCATACCCCTTAGGGAGTGCGGCAGTGACGGCGATACGCCTGCCGCGCGCACGACGGTGTCGCTGGCGTGGGGTGAGAATGCTTTCGGCCAGTTCGGCAACGGGAAGACCACCGACAGCGACGTACCTGTCACCGTGAAGCTACGGTCCGGGGTCTAGGTGGCGCAGGTGCCCGGCCTGTCGAGGCTCAGCAGGATAGGCGATCTAGACCCGAAGCTAGTCCGCAGATTCTTGCGAGGACCCTGGGAAGGTTAGGTGCCTTTGCTGACCAGGTCGCTCAAGATGGTCGGCTGTGTCGTCCGCTAGGAATTGCGGCTTGCGTTAGCGGCGCATGAAGCCGCCGCCGGTTCGCACGTGTGTCTGTGATCAATACCGCGTCCCCAATCCAGTTCTTCAATCACCACGGGGCGCGGCTGGCTCGACCGCGATGGGATGCAGGCCTGTGCTGAGGCGCGCGCCACTGGTAGTGAATACACCTCCGCACATCTCGCGTGCTGAGCAGGTCGTACATACCGGGAGGTAGTCGTTCTTCCAGTCGCTGATGGAGCGGACAGCGAATGGCCAGAGACATTTTTCGAGTACGCAAAGCTGGTGATTATAAATCTTGGTGTTGATGCCCGCATCGTTGAGGCACTGGGTGGCCTCGGTGAGTTGGGGCTGGTAATCGACTGGGTCGATCCAGACCTCGGACGAGTTCGGGCGTGCCAGGCCAGTCATCTCCAATCCCATGAGTGCGACCTGATCGACGAACGGCAGGTTGCGCGCAATGAATACAGCGAGATCACGGAGAATCGGCACAGTATGGAGTTGAACAACTATTCGGATCTCTATGCGCTGGCCGAGCGAGGCAAGATTTAGGATGCCGTGAATGGTCTCGTCGAAGGCACCACCGGCCTGGACAATGTAGTCATGGAGGGCGGCCTGCGGAGCGTAGACGGGGATGCCGACCATGATGTCGCCGAGACCTACCTGTGCGTAGCGACGGGCGAAACGCGGGTCAGCAAAACGTCGGCCATTGGACAGGAGGTGCAGGGACAGGTCAGGCCGGGTGCCCTGGCAGTGTTCGAGCAGGTTGATCAGGGCTTCGCCGTGAAGGGCTGGCTCCCCGCCGGTAAGGCCCAGGCTATGGGCTGACAACGGCAGGAGGCTGATGATTCGCTTGGCGCGTTCGAACAACCATGTGTCGTCGCGGTTCTTAGGCGGCTGGGAGCACATCAGGCAGTAGTTGTCACACTGCTCGGTCAGAAGCAGGCTGTTGTGGGTGGCAGTAGCCTTCCACAGGACGTTCAGCTTCCGCCCATCTGGTGAGACAGCGATGATGTCGCCTGCTGCGAGGTGGTGAAGGTCGGCCGGCAGTTGCAGGATCGTTGCACCGGCCGGGGTGTCGAACGCAAGGCGGGAATCGCGGGATGAGGTCGCGGATTCTGGTTCAGCAAGGAGGCGCACCAGGGGCAGGCCGTCTTCTTGCTCGTCAGCGCAGCCGATCCGCCAGACGTCCGGCGTGATCGGCTCAGCCAGACTCAGCGGTGTTGCTCGTCCTGTCAGCTTGATCATCGGTGCGCCCATCGCCAGAAAAGGTCGCGTGCGTAGGGGTCATCGTGCGCTCTGCGAAAGATGGCGGTGAAGACTCCCGTATTTCGCTGGCAGAATGCGGACAAGGCTTTGTGCCCGACGAAGTCGTTCATGGTGGCGTGATGGAATACTGGGTCCGCTCCGCAGTAAGGCTCGAACGCGCAAGTACTGCACATCGGGACGCTTAGCGTCATGGATTGCTCAAGGGGCTGCAAAAGTTTCTCCGAGAGCATGATGTCCTCGTAGCTACTCATTTCGACGTTGCCGAGCCGAAAGGTATGGTCGTTCATCTCTGCGAGCATCCGGCCCTCATCTGAGGCGTAGATGTCACCATCGTAGTTATAGACCAGAGCGCCTATACCGATTCCGGCTGGCGAGGTGAGGTCGACGTAACCGGGGTCGTCGTTGCTAAACATTTTCTTGGCGATGAGCGAGGCGTAGGTTTCCACCATGGGCACCCCTCGCTTATTCAGGCTGATGATGTGGTCGAGGCCGGTTTCGTAGAACTCAAGCCATCGCTGCACGCCGTATCCAGCGCCACCGCGCTTGCGGAGCGCGAAGCCGTAAGGAGAGATCGGACGCAGGAACACGTGCTGGAGTCCCAGGTCGGCGTACAGGTCGATGATCTCCTCGACCCGGTCCAGGCTTGCTTCCGTAGTGGTCATCAAAGCACTCACCCGATCGAGTCCGAGCTTGTCCTGGACCGCGCGAATGCCGTCGATGGTTCGCTGCCAGCTATCTTGGCCTGGTCGGCGCCGGTTGGAGTTGTGCAAATCCGGCGGCCCATCGAGGGACGTGGAAAGGTAGATGTCTTCGCGTGAGCAGAAATCTAGGATCGGATCGTCCAGAAGCGCGAGGTTCGTGGTGATTACGAAGGCGAGCTGCTTGCCGTAGTCTTCGTTCATCAGTTTCGCTTGCTGTATCACCCATTGCACCAGCGGAAAATTCAGCAATGGCTCGCCGCCCTGGAACTCGATTTTCAGGTGCGGTGATGGGGAACGGAACGCGAGACGTAGCGCCTTGGCTGCGGTCTCCAGGCTCATGTCGTACTCGCTGTGCGCCGAAGACTGGCGCGAGACCTGGCAATAGCGGCAGGTGTGCTCGCACCGCAAGGTGACGACGAACAGGTGAAGCCCGGTCGACTCGGGGAGTCGGCGAAGTCGTGTGCGCAGCTTGACCGCGAGCAGCTCCGCCGGGAGCCGTTCGCCCGGCAGTTGAATCAGGTGCTTGGCCCGCATCTCGGCAAGTAGGTTCTGGTCATCGCAGGTGCCGTCGAGGACCGTCAAGAACTGATTGGCGGTGATAAATGAGTGCTCGCCAACCAGGTTCGTCAACAGGACCGTGTCGTCGAACCGATGAAATCGAAGCGGGAGCAACTCCCAGCTGCCGCGATCAACCGCAACTGCCTGACGAGATATTCTCGTCGTCATGATGCTGCCTCCTCGATATCACCGAGGCCGGTTCGCGAGAAAGCAAGCGCGAAGATAAGGTTGCGCAGCGGCTCGGTCTGGTCAGCTATTCGAAGCCGCAGTGTCTGATCGATGACCTCAGCGCGAAGGCGATGAGCTAGCTCGTCCTCATCGTCGGCGGGGTTTCTGGCGTACATGGTGCACACGAACCTGCCACTGGAGACGGCGATATCTACAGTCATCACATCCGCCACGGCGTATACCGCTCGCTGCAATGCGTCTAGCTGGACAACGGCTTGGTCGAATTGCACGGTCGGTGCCGATGCGCCCCCAGTATCGCTGGTCACCTTGGCCGCCTTCTTCGTCTGTGGATGATGTAGACAGTCACCCCGGCAATTACGACCACTCCGATTGCTACGTCGCCACCCGGGCCATCACCGTTGTCATTGCCGGCTGGTCGTGGGCTGAACGTCGCGATCGGGCTGCGGGGGACGCCGGAAGGCGATGCTGACTTGTGGCTTCGCAGGCCTGGCTTCGACGATGCCCGCACGGGAGCTGACGTGGTCGCGGTCGGGGAACTGGGCTGAGGTGATGCCGTTATCTGCGTTGGCGCGGGCGTCGGCGATGGGGATACCGGGCTTGACGAGAAATGGGAGGTATGTGAACTATGGGAAGCATGCGAATTATGCGAGCCAGAATAATGCGAGCTATGAGACTCGTGGCTGGAGTGCGAGTAGTGAGCGGCAGGAGCCGGGCCACCGCCTTTTGCTGGCAGGGCGAGCAACGGGAAAGACACGGCCACGCCGTGATCGCGTCCTTCTAGTGGTTTTGCAGCGGCTAGTCCTGGCGTCGCGGCAAGAGCCACGGATGCCACAGCGGCGCTAATGGGAAGTATTGGCAGCCGTACCATTTTGGCGAGACTAGCAAAAATTACACCTCGCGTCTGGCAGACGGGCAGTAACGCGGAGAATAAAAGGCTGCTAGTCCCGATTACGTGGGTGAACGGGAGTTCCGCGTGTCAGGGGAGCCGCAGATCGCGTTGCCGGCCCGGTTCACGGCGCACGCACCGCTCTGTGCTGCTGGTCGTCACGGTCGCTACGGGTTGTCGCGCTGTTCGCTGGTCAGCCTGGAGAGGACGGGTTCACCAAGCCGTCGCTTCTCTTGCGGAGAGTTGTCAGTGTTCTAGTGGAGAGCTGTCGTCTCATGGAGATTTCTCAGTAAATAGCGCGGCTAACTCTCCGCGAGACGACAATCCGCCACGAGAAGGCTGAAAGCTCTCCACGAGAAGGGTGAGCCTCTCCAGGCAGGTCGGCCGCCAGGCCCGCGAAAAGGCGGATACCCGGCAAACTGGCCAGGCGGGGTCGGGCTGAGTCACCGACCGGAACCAGGCTGCCGCCGGGACCTCCGCCACCGCGCGCCGGCACCCGGATCGCCGACATCCCCCGCCCTCCGCCTCCCCGGGCCGGGCATTTCGCCCTGCGCTAGTGAAGATCATCAGGTCGGGAGTCTCCCGTCGACGCAGGCTAGGCGAATGTGGCCTTGATCGCGTCGAGGCCGCTGACTACGGGGGTCGTGAGCGTGCCGAGGTCGCTGATGTCGATCCGGACGATATCGCCATGCTGGAGGCTGAACGGCAAGGGCGGCACGAGGCAGGTCCCCGTTGACAAGATCACGCCGTCGGGGTGGATATCGGAGTGCAGGAGGCAGCTGACCAGCTCGTCGTAGGTTCGGTGCAGCTGGGCGGTGCTCGCCGTGCCGCTCCAGGCCTCCTGGCCGTCGCGGGAGATGCTGAGCCCGATCGCCAGGGCGTAGGGGTCAGTGATCTCCCAGGCCGGCCGGATGGCCGGGCCGAGGGCGCAGCCGCCGAGGTAGGTCTTCGCCTGCGGGAGGTAGAGCGGGTTCTCGCCTTCGATCGACCGGGAGGAAACATCGTCGCAGATGGTGTAGCCGGCGATCTCGCCGAAGGCGTTGACGACCAGCGCGACCTCGGGCTCGGGCACGTCCAGGGTCGAGTCGCTGCGAATCGCGATGGCCTGGCCGTCCCCGACGACTCGCCAGGCGGCGGACTTGTAGAACAGCTCGGGGCGCTGCGCGTGGTAGACCCGCTGGTAGACGTCCGCCGACTGCTCGCTTTCCGCTATCCGGGCCTGTTGCGAGATCTCGTAGGTCACGCCGCAGGCCCACACCTCGGTTCGGCCATCTACTGGCGGCAGCATCCTGACATCAGAGAGTGCGAGCTCGCCGTCACCGTCGAGCGAGCAGAGTAGCTCTCTGAGATCATCCAGTCGCAGAGCCCACAGCGTGGCGAGCCCGTCAGCGTCCGCGAGCTGGTGGACTCGGTCGCCGATGAGAACGCCTACCCGAGCGGCCGGCGATCCGCGCGGCCGGTACCTGATGATGTGCACTATTTCTCCCCGCCATTTCCGTCGGCTGAGGCGAACTCGAAGAGCTGCCTCTCAGCGAACTCGCAGGCGAGCCGTACCGCCCCGAGTGCCACGGCCTCAGAGCCAAGGCAGGACAAGACGAGCCGGGGCGGGGATGGCAGGATCTCGCCTAGGTGGCGAGCCAGCGGCTCGATGAGAGTCTCGCCTGCGCGGGAGAGCCCGCCGCCGATGATGACGACGGCGGGGTCGAGCAGGACAGTAGCGGTGGCGATGCCGCGCGCGAGGGTGGCGGTGAGGGTCTCGACGATCCGGCCGGCGGCCGGATCGCCCTGCTGCGCGGCGGCGAAGACGATCTCCGCGTCCACGGCGTCCGGGTCTCCTCCCGCCAGTTTTCGCAAGAGGGCGCCCTCCTCGGTGGCGGCGACCGCGGCGCCAAGCCGAGCGTGCGCGCTTCCGCCGACTGCGGCCTCGAACGGCCCCGGGTCGTTCTGGGTCACGCGGGACTCGGGGAAGATAGGCATGTAGCCGATCTCGCCGGCCGCGCCGGTGGCGCCACCGTAGGCCTCGCCCTTGATCAGGAGCGCGGCGCCGACTCCCACCCCGAGCTGGATGTAAAGGGCATCGTCGATGCCGCGCGCCGAGCCCTGCCACCGTTCCGCCAGCACGGACAGGTGCGCTTCGTTCTTGACCAGGACCGGGCAGCGAAGCGACGGGTCGAGCTCGTCGCTGAGGTTGATGCCCTCCCAGCCGCCGAGCTGAGGCGCCAGCCTGATCAGGCCCGAATCGACGACTCCGGGCGTGCCGACCGCGACCGCCTTGAGGCTAGCCCGGCTGACGTGCGACTTTCTCAAGGCGCTGGTCATGGCCAGGCGGACTTCATCGAGGATCTCGGCCGGCTTCGTGCCGCTGGTCTGCCGCCGGGCCGAGCCGACGACGTGTCCCGCCATGTCGGCCACTAGCGCGACGATCTTGTCAGCGCCAATGTCGACGCCCAGGACATGGCCGATATCGGCACAGAAAGCGAAGAGCCGGGGGACCGGGCCCCGCGGCCTGGCCCGATCCTCCTCGGCGGGGCTGTAGTCCCTGATGAAGCCTTCGTTCAGCAAGAACTCGGTCACGTCGTTGATGGTCTTGTTGGAGAGGCCGACCTCCTTGGCCAGGTGCGTGCGCGAGATCGGTCCCAGGTCCCTGATCGTCTGCAGAACGACGGTCGCGTTCCACTGACGCAGCAGGCTCGGGGATCCAGCTGGAGTCTTCGTGGTGTCCTCCTTGACCGCATCTGTCTAATATGCTAGAAACTTTCTAAAAGAAAAGCAAGTACTGCGGAGCACTTCACCCCCAGCTGAGCCGCCGGGGAGTTGGCGGGTTCAGCACCGCTCGCGTACGGCTGGGCAGGGCAATGGACAGCACCGCTCGCGGACGGTTGAGCAGGGCAAAGGACCGCGCCGCTCGCGGACGGCTGGGCAGGGCAAAGGGACCGCGCATCGGTATGGGCGAGGCGGGTCTGTCACTCCCGGACTCTGCGGGACTGGCCTGGCGGCAGCCGACCGGACTGCGTTTGTCATTTCGGCCTCCGCATGGTTCGAGAGAGGAGCGCGTGATGGCATGGCCGATGACCTCGTCGACGGGGCAGCGAGCGGAGCTATGGCCGCGCTCCGCCGCCAGGCGGGGAACTCGTCCGGACGGTCCAATCCCGGCCATTCGACCACCAGCAGACTACCCCCGGTCCTGGCGATCAACGGCAGCGAGATGTACGGCGAGGCCAGGCCACTCCTCGCGATGTGCCCGCCTTCTGCGCCCGCGAAGGTCGAGACCCGAAAGCAGCGGATACGGGAAACTAAAAGATTAGGGACGGAACGCACAGTGAAACGACCTCGGCTACGAACATGTCTGGCTGTTCCGATCGGCTTGCTGTCTCTAGCGCTGGCTGCCTGCTCATCATCGGCGACGAGCTCCCCGCAATCGGCGCACGGCGCGTCGGGACCTACTGGATCGCTCACCATCGATAACGAGGAGGGCGCCCTGTGGACCTGCGGCTTCAATCCATTTAACCCAGCGGTCAGCGGGACGGCGAACGGCTTTACCTATGAGCCGCTCATCTACGTCAACACCCTGGAAAGTGGCAAGACGACACCCTGGCTAGCCTCATCGTTCGCCTGGAGCGACGCGAACAAGGTGCTCACCTTCACGATCCGCGACGGCGTGAAATGGAGTGACGGAAAGCCGCTCACGGCCGCCGACGTGGAGTTCACGTTCCAGTTGATGAAGAAGTTCCCCGCCCTCGACCTGAACGCCCTGTGGTCGGTGCTCTCCAGCGTCGTTCAAAAGGGCAACCAGGTCGTGCTGACCTTCAAGACTGCTGGCGTGCCTTATTTCTACTATGTCGCCGATCAGACCTTCATCGTGCCCCAGCACGTCTGGTCGTCCATCAGCAACCCGGTGACCTTCGCTAACCCCAAGCCGGTCGGCTCCGGGCCGTACGAGATCGGCAATTGCACGCCTCAGAACATCTCCTATGAAGCGAACCCGCACTACTGGCAGCAGGGGCTGCCGAAGATCGCCAAGGTCGAGTTCCCGGCCTTCACCTCGAACGACGCGGCGAACACCTACCTGGCGACCGGCCAGGCCCAGTGGGCCGGGCAGTTCGTCCCGAACGTCAAGACCTTCTATCTGGCCAAGAGCCCGGAGAACCAGTTCTGGGCACCGCCGATCGCTGACCTCTCGCTCTTCCTCAACCAGACGGTGGCACCGCTCAACGATGTCGCCGTGCGGCAGGCGATCGCTTACGGGATCGACCGCGCCAAGGTCGCCAAGATCGGAGAGTACGGCTATCAGCCGGCCTCCAATCAGGCTGGCATCGTGACTCCGACGTTCGCGTCCTGGCTCAACAACTCGGCGCTCGCGAAGTATGACTACGGCTACAACCCGGGCAAGGTGGCCTCGATCCTGGAAAAGGACGGCTATCAGAAGGGCGCCGACGGCATCTTCGCCAAGAACGGCAAGCCGCTCGCGTTCACGATCATCAACGAGGGTGGCAACACCGACTGGGTGGCTGACCTCCAGATCATTCAGAACGAGCTGGCGGCGGTCGGCATCAAGATCACCGTCGACAACCTCGCGACCAGCGACTTCCTTAACGACCTCTACAAGGGCAGTTACCAGATCGCCTACAACTTCGAGTCTGGCGGTCCCGGTCCGTACTACGAGCTCAGGCAGGCTCTCTACAGCAGCAACTCGGCGCCGATCGGCCAGACCGCCGCCTCGGACTGGGAGCGCTGGCAGGACCCGGCTACGGACAAGCTCATCAGCGAGTACGCCACGACCACCAGCCCGTCGGTCCAGCATCAGATAGTCGATCAGCTGCAGCAGATCATGCTCGCCAACGTGCCGATTATCCCGATCACCGCCTTCGTCGACTGGTACGAGCACAACACGAGCCAGTTCTCCGGCTGGCCCACCCCGGCCGACCCGTATGCACAGCCGGCTCCGTACAACACCCCGGACGACGAGGTCGTCCTTCTCCACCTGACACCGAAATGACGCCGGCCAGCGATTGTGAGTAACCAGGAAACGGCAGAGCCCGGCGGCGCAGGAGGTCCTTCATGAAGTACGTCCTGCGCCGCCTCGGCTTCTTCGTAGTCACGCTCTGGGCGTGCCTGACGATCAACTTCGTGGTGCCGCGCCTCATGCCAGGGAACCCCGCCATCGCGATGATGGCGAGGTTCAAGGGCCGGGTAAACGGGAGCGTGCTCCACGCACTGGAGATAGCGTTCGGCGTCAATACCCGGCAGAGCGAGATCGCGCAGTATTTCAGCTACCTGGGCAACACCTTCACCGGACACCTCGGCGTCTCGCTGACCTTCTTTCCCGAGCCGGTCGCCCAGGTCGTGCGATCCGCGATCTTGTGGACCCTCGGCCTGGTCGGGATCACGACCGTGCTTGCCTTCCTGGTCGGCACGCTGATCGGAATGATCAGCGGCTGGCGCAGAGGCAGCAAGATCGACAGCTTCCTGCCGCCGATCTTCGTCATCACCTCCGCCTTCCCCTACTTCTTCGTAGCGCTGCTCAGCCTGCTGCTGTTCTCGATTACCTGGCACTGGCTCCCGTCAGGCTTCGGGTACGACAACACCGACACGATCGGGTGGACGTGGTCCTACATTTCCGACGTCCTGGTGCACGCCATCCTGCCTGCCCTGACCATCCTCGTGACCTCGATCGGGGGATGGGTACTCACCATGCGAAACAACATGATCACGACGCTGGCCGAGGACTATGTCCGGATGGCGCAAGGCAAAGGGCTGTCACCTTTGCGCGTCATGCTCGACTATGCGGGCCGCAACGCGATCCTGCCCAATCTCACCGGGTTCGCGATGTCGCTCGGCTTCGTGGTGAGCGGCGCGATCCTGGTCGAGTACGTATTTTCCTATCCCGGACTTGGCTACATGCTCCTGGAGGGCGTGCAGAACGAGGACTACGCCCTGATGCAGACTCTTTTCCTCCTCATCACGGTCGCGGTGCTCCTCGCGATCCTGGCTGTCGATTTCGTGACCCTGGCTCTCGATCCTCGTACCAGGTCACAGTCATGAGCCTGCGCGCCAGCCTCGACCGGCTGATGGCGGGAACCTCGGGCAATCTCGCGCGGGCGGTGGCGGGCAACAAGAAGGCGCTGACCGGGCTGACGGTGCTCCTGATCTTCGCGTTCATGGCGATCTTTCCCTGGCTGCTCGCCCGCGACGATCCGAACGCCGAGATCTACCGGCGGTC
Organism: uncultured Actinomycetota bacterium; assembly: GCA_963819285.1. GTDB lineage: Bacteria > Actinomycetota > Actinomycetes > Streptosporangiales > Streptosporangiaceae > Chersky-822. The sequence continues at coordinate 495,276 of CAWFVM010000011.1, read as the reverse complement.
GGCGGCTCCGTCGGCTTCGCACCTGTTCGGCACGACAGCCTACGGGCAGGACATCTTCTCCCAGTGGGTCTTCGGTACCAGGGAGTCGCTCTTCATCGCCATCGTGGTGGGCGGCCTCGCGACAGTGTTTTCCGTGCTCATCGGAGTCACGGCCGCGTACCGGGGCGGGATCACCGATGGCGCCTTGTCGCTATTCACCGACGTGTTCCTCGTGATCCCGGCCTTCCCCCTGGTCGTCGTCATCGCCGCGTACTCGAAGAACGGCGGCAACTCGATCCTGATCGCGGTACTTGTCGTCACCGGCTGGTCCTATGGCGCCCGCCAGCTCCGCTCTCAGGCTCTCTCGCTCCGCCATCGCGACTTTCTCGCCGCTGCGCGGGTTCGCGGCGAACGTCAGTGGCGGATCATCGTCTTCGAGATCCTCCCGACGATGACCTCGCTCATAGTCGCCAACTTCCTGGGCGCGGCGCTGTACGCCGTGCTCGCCGCCGCCGGGCTTCAGTTCATCGGCCTCGGCAACCCCGATGGCATGAGCTGGGGGACGATGCTCTTCTGGGCCGAAAATAACGAGGCACTGCAGGCCGGCTCGCCGCTGTGGGCCATCATGCCGGGGATCGCCATAGCGCTACTCGGAGGTGCTCTCTCGCTGCTGAACTACGCGTTCGACGAGATCGGCAATCCATCGCTACGCCCGGTCCGGAGGGCACGTGGTTAACCCGATACTCCAGGTGCGCGAGGTCAGTGTCGAATACCTGGCTCGCGGCGGGTCGGCTAAGGCCGTGGATCAGGTGAGCCTGGAGCTGATGCCCGGCGAATTCCTCGGAGTCGTCGGCGAGTCCGGCTGCGGCAAGTCGACGCTGCTGTTCGCCATCGCTCAGCTGCTGCGGGCGCCGGCGGTGATCACGGGCGGTGAGGTCATCTTCCAGGGCACCAACATGGTGCAGATGTCGGAGAAGATGCTGAGGGCGATCCGCTGGCGGGACTACTCGATCGTCATGCAGAGCGCCATGAACGCGCTCAATCCGGTGAAGACCATCGGCGCTCAGTACGCGGACGCGATGCGGGCCCACCAGCAGATCTCCAAGGACGCTATCGCGGACAGGTCGCGGCAGGTATTCGCGCTGGTCGGGATTGACCCGATTCACCTGGCCAGCTTTCCCCATCAGCTCTCGGGCGGGATGCGGCAGCGGGCGATGATCGCGATGGCACTGCTCTTTTCCCCTGAGCTCATCGTGATGGACGAGCCCACGTCGGCGCTTGATGTCGTGGCGCAGCGCGCCCTTATGGTCAAGATCAAGGAACTCCAGCGCGAGCTGGGGTTCGCGGTCATCTTCGTCACCCATGACATGTCGCTCGTGAGCCATTTCTCTGACCGGCTCGCCGTGATGTACGCGGGCCAGGTCGCCGAGCTCGGCGATACCGCATCGGTCTTCGCCGGCCCGATGCATCCGTACACGGTCGGGCTTCTCGACGCGTTCCCCTCGGTCTACGGCCCGAAGGTCTATCTCGACGGGATTCCGGGGGCACCGCCTGATCTGGCCAGCCTTCCGCAGACCTGCAGGTTCTACGCGAGGTGCCCCAAGGCCATGCCGATCTGCGCCGGCCCGCCGCCTGAGTTCTACGAGATCGCTGACCGCAGGGTCCGGTGCTTCCAATACGGTCCGGCTGGAGGCGATCATGCCTGAGACTGCCAGCACTGAGCCCCCAGCGCCGCTGCTTGAGACGGCAGGCCTTACCCGTCACTTCAGGATCGGCGGGCTGCGCGGCCGGGTGCTCCATGCGGTCGACTCCGTCGACCTTCGGATCGAGGAGCGCGAGATCGTCGCCCTGGTCGGTGAGAGCGGGAGCGGGAAGAGCACCCTCGCCCGGCTGCTGGCGATGCTGTACAAGCCGACGAGCGGTACCATCCGGTTTCGCGGTTCGCCGGTCGCTGACCTCAGGGCGCGGAGCGCGGTGCTCTCCTATCGCGGTCAGGTCCCGATGGTGTTCCAGGATCCCTACAGCTCGCTGAACCCGTCGCACACCATTAGCTACGCGATGATGCGCGGCCTCAAGCTGCATCGGCCCGCGCTTACCCGCGGTGAGCGGGAGGCCGAGGCCGAGCGAGTGCTGGAAACCGTCGGTCTCGTGCCGGCCAGGCAGTCGCTGGCGAAATATCCGCATGAGATGAGCGGCGGTCAGCGTCAGCGGGTGAGTTTCGCGATGGCGCTTTCCTCCCGGCCGAAGCTCGTCCTGGCTGACGAGCCGGTGTCCATGCTGGACGTGTCGATCCGGGTCGGGCTGCTCAACCTGATGGCCCGCCTGCGCGACGAACGGGGGGTGTCGGTGCTCTTCATCACCCACGACATCGCGAGCGCCCGGTACGTATCGGACCGGGTCGTCGTGATGTACGCCGGGCAGGTCGTGGAGACCGGGCCGACCGACGAGGTGCTGCACAGCCCGGTGCACCCCTACACGCGGCTCCTGCTCTCGGCCGTTCCCGATCCGCGAGCGCCGATCTCGATCTCGTCAGCGGACGTCGGTGAGCCCCCTCGGGTAGTCGACCCGGGGGAGGGGTGCCGGTTCCGCTGGCGCTGCCCGCTCGCGGTGCAGGCGTGCTCGCAGGTAACCCCGCAGCTCCGGCTCTCGTCGGCCGGCCATGAAGCGGCATGCCACGTGACCGCCCCGTGACGGCACCTCAGCTGCTCGTCGGTACCTACACCGAGCGGCTGCCGCACGTGAACGGAACAGCGCCAGGCATCCTGGGCTGTGCCTACCACGACGGCGTGACCGGCGCTCCAGCCCTGCTGATCCAGGCGCGGAACCCGTCCTGGCTGACGGTCACAGCGTCCGGGCAGCACGTCTACGCGATCCACGAAACCGTCGATTTCGGCGGTGCGGCCGCCGGCGGGGTCACGGCATACGCGCGCGACGCGAGCACCGGCGCGCTCAGCGAGATCAACAGCAGATCCTCGGCCGGGCTGGCGCCAGCGCACGTCGCGCTCTACGGCGATGAGCGGCGAGTGCTAGTAGCCAACTACGAATCCGGCTCGATCGCCAGCTTCCCTGTCGGCGAGCGCGGCGGACTGGGAGAAATGGCTGGCCACTGCCAGCATGCCGGGTCAAGCGTCGATCCGGACAGGCAGACAGGTCCGCACGCCCACATGGTCTGCGTCGACCCGGTGACCGATCGGGTGCTGGTGCCTGATCTGGGCCTGGACGCTGTCCTCAGCTACGAGGTCACCGGGACAGGCGAGCTTGCCGAGTGGCCGGAGGAGCGCATCGTCACCAGGCCGGGCGCTGGCCCGAGGCATCTTGCTTTCCATCCAGATCAGCAGTTTCTGTTCCTGCTCAACGAGATCAACAGCACCCTTGTCACCCTGCGACGCGACGGAATGGGTTTCGTCGAGACCGACGCTAAGTCGACTCTGCCGACAGCTTGCACCGACCATAGCGAGGCCGCGGCGGTGCGCGTCTCCGCCTCAGGCCGTTATGTATTCGCCTCCAATCGCGGCTACGACAGCATCGCGATGTTCAGGCTGGACGAGTCGGCTGGAACTCTGTCCCTGGAGCACGTGGAGCCGACGCGGGGCCGCGAGCCCCGTGACTTCTGCCAGACCCCAGACGGCAAATACCTGCTCGTCGCGAACCAGGATAGTAACTCCATTGTGTCGTTCGCTATCGACGAGGAGGAGCCGGCGTTGCGGCCGGTTTCCGCCACCGCGGTGCCGAGCCCCGTATGTATGGTCTTCGCTCCCTGATGTCGTTCCAGCTGAGGATAGTTGAGTGAGTATGAAACAAAGCGACGCACCACCTGCCCGTTTGGGTAGGCCAGCACTACGAAGCCAGGAGTGGTTCGGGGCGACCGGCCGGTCGGGCATGCTGTACCGGTCCTGGATGCGTAACCAGGGTTTCGGGCCGCAGGTCTTTGACGGGCGCCCGGTCATCGGGATCGCCACGACCTGGTCTGGCTCGCGCCGTGCAACTCTCACCTGCACCGGGTAGCCGAGGCGGTCAAGCGGGGAGTCTGGCAAGCCGGCGGTTTCCCGCTGGAGTTCCCGACCCTGGCCACAGGCGAGACCCTGATGCGGCCCACTGCCATGCTCTATCGCAACCTCCTGGCCATGGAGGCCGAGGAGCTGATGCGCGCGAACCCGCTCGACGGCGTAGTCCTGCTGTCGGGGTGCGACAAGACGACTCCTGGCCTGCTGATGGCGGCGGCGAGTGTTGACCTTCCGGCGATCATGGTCACCGGCGGGCCGATGCTGAACGGGAAGTACCAGGGGCAGGACGTCGGCTCGGGTACGCACGTCTGGAAGTTCGAGGCCGAGCTGAAGGCCGGCCGCATGACGCCGGAGGAGTGCTTCATCGCCGAGGGCTGCATGGCCCGCTCGAACGGGCACTGCATGACGATGGGCACCGCCTCCACGATGGCCTGCATGGCCGAGGCGCTGGGAATGCAGCTCCCCGGATCGGCGACCTGGCCGGCTGCGGACTCCAGGCGGATGGAGATCGCGCAGGAAGCGGGCCAGCGCATTGTCGCCCTGGTGCACGAGGACCTTTGCCCTAGCCAGGTAATGAACCGGATGGCATTCGAGAACGCCATCCGGGCGAACGCCGCGATCGGCGGGTCAACCAATGCGATCATCCATCTGCTTGCCATCGCCGGCCGCCTGGGCGTGCCACTCGCCCTGGACGACTTCGACGAGCTGGCCCGGCCGGTGCCGACGCTCGTCGACCTGATGCCGTCGGGCCGGTACCTGATGGAGGACTTCTGCTACGCGGGCGGGCTGCCAGTCGTGCTGCGTCAGCTCGACGAGGCGGGGTTGCTCCACTCCGACCAGGTCACCGTGACCGGCCAGAGCATAGGCACGAACGTGGCCGATGCCACGTGCTGGAATCGGGAGGTCATCCGGCCGCTGGACGATCCGCTGCTGCCGCCGGGCTCGGGGACCGCCGTGCTGCGGGGCAACCTCTGCCCGGGCGGTGCGGTCATCAAGCAGTCGGCCGCGTCCCCGGCGCTGATGCGGCACCGGGCCCGCGCGCTCGTCTTCGACACCCCGGAGGCGTACCAGGCTGTCTGTGACGATCCAGACCTGGACGTGACCGCTGACGACATCCTCGTCATCCGGGGTGCCGGGCCCCGAGGCTATCCAGGCATGCCCGAGGTGTCGAACGTCGCGCTGCCGGCCAAGCTGCTGAAGGCCGGAGTGACCGACATGGTGCGGATCTGCGACGGCCGGATGAGCGGCACCGGCTTCGGCACGGTCATCCTGCATGTCTCCCCGGAGGCAGCGCTGGGCGGACCGCTGGCGCTCGTGCGGACCGGCGACATCATCGAGCTCGATGTCCCGGGGCGTCGCCTGTCGGTCGAGGTCACCGATGCCGAGCTTGAGCGCCGCCGGGAGTCCTGGTCACCGCCTGCGGGGTCCCCGACCTCGGGCTACGCCTGGCTCTATGTCCAGCATGTCCTTCAGGCCGAGCAGGGCGCGGACTTCGATTTCCTCCTGGGATGCCGGGGACACGAGGTCCCGCGCGATTCCCACTGAGGCGCTAGTCGAACACCTGGCTTTGCAGCTCGGTGATGTTGACGGGGTGGCCGGTGGCGGCGGATTGCTGGGCGGCTAGTGCGACCAGGGCCGCGTCGATTCCCTCGCGGAGTCCGGCACGGGACGGGGCGGCCTGGTTCGCGGCGGTTCGCCAGAACGCCCGGGCGAGAACGCTATCGCCGCCGTGGTGATTGTGCGTCTCGGCGGCGATCGGGATGTCCTTGACGTCCCAGCCGTTGTCGCTGGCGTGCGGCTTGTGGACCACGATGCGCGAGTCATCGACGTTGCCTTCCAGCTCGCCGCTGGTGCCGAAAATCCGGATTCGCCGCGTCGTACGAGGCTGGCCCATGCAGGCCACGAAGGTGCACAGGGCGCCGGAGGCGAAATCGAGTAGTACGGCTGCGTGATCGGGTGAGTCGGACGGGGAGTCGTACGGCGAGCCTTCCATTTGCGCCGGGAAGGCAGCGTTGATCTCTGGGTCGCCGAAGTCGGCGACGTCGATCTGGCGGAGGACCTCTGGGTCGAACCGGGTCTGCCGGTCATCGGCATTGCCAGGCACGAAGTGGGTGCGCCTGCCGATCGCGTACACACGGTCCGGGGCCGAGCCGATCAGCCAGTTCAGGATGTCGAAGTCGTGGCAGCATTTCTCCAGCAGAAAGCCGCCGGACAGGTCATCGCTGCGTCGCCAGCTCTTGTGGAACAGGCCGGTCAGGCCGGTGCCGAGATTCTCGTCGGCGTCGATCGCGAGGATCGTGCCGAGCTCACCGGAGGCGACGATCTCCTGAATCCGGCTGTAGAACGCGGTGTACCGAAGCACGAATCCGACCATGACGCCGGCCTCGCCGGTGGCCGCACGCGCGGCCTGCCACACTTGCCGGCATTCGGCGACGCTGGTCGCGACCGGCTTTTCCAGCAGCACGTGAGCGCCTGCGGCGAGAGCGAGCTGAACGTGGCTGGCGTGGAACTTGTTGGGTGAGGCAATGATCACCACGTCGGGGGTCTCGCTTGCCAGCAGGTCGCCGGCCTCGCCGTACTGGCTGGTTCGGCGGCCGTCAGCGAATAGCCGCTCGAACGCGTCGCGGTTCGGCTCGCTCGGGTCGGCGATGGCGGTCAGCCGGACCAGCGGCCGCAGCTCGTCGGGAACGTACCTGAAGTACTGCGCCGCCCTGCGACCGGCTCCTATGACCGCGACCTTGATCAGCTCAGGCATCGGTGGTGTCCGCCGGCGGGAAGCTCAGGCCGAGCCGGAGGCTCCAGTGCGGCGCCAGATCCGGAATCTCGCGGAAGCCCATGCGGTGGTAGAAGCCGATCGCCCGGGTATTGGCCGGCGGCACGCCGAGGAAGATTCCCCCTGAGCCTGCGTCCTGGAGTGCGGCGAAGAGGGTCTCTAGCAGCCGTTTCCCGTATCCGCGCCCCTGCGCGGGCGGCATCAGGTTGATGTGCAGGTGGGACGGGTAGGCGTCGAGCACCTCATCGGGCGCGAGTACCGGCTGGTGGATCGCGTGCAGCAGTCGCTGCTCCGGGGTGTGGTGCTCGGGGAGCACCTCAGCCGGATCCGGGTAGCGCTCGCGCAGCGGCGGCCACCACAGCTGCTCGGATTTGCTGTAGAAAGCGCGGGTATCCAGTGCGCCGACCACGTAGCCAATCGGGGCGTTTGCATCGCCGGTCAGGACGAACGCGAACTCGGGCTCCAGCGCGAGGTTAGCGCCGAGCGCGAGGTGGCCTGGCAGCTCCGGGTAGGTCGGATAGAGCGGCGTGCCGTCATTACCCGCGTCCACGGTGCGCAGGCAGATCTCGTACAGGGCGTCGGTATCGTCGGGACGGAACTCGCGAATGTTCATCTCATGGCACCTCCGGCCGCACCCCAGAGCTGTGCACCAACCCAGGCTTGTAACTAATCATTAGTTATGGCATGGTGTCAAGCGTGCGCGAGACCGTGGCCGGCAACGGCTCTCCGGCGTTGATGCGACGCATCAACGCGGCTCGAATTCTGCATGAGATCCGCACGTCGGGGCCAGTATCCCGGGCGGATCTGACCAGGATGACCGGTTTGTCGGCACCGACCGTCACCAATGTCGTGAAGTATCTGTGGGACCTGGGGCACGTCCGTCCGCTGACGACGGAGCTACCGCGATCGGATGGCCGTCGTCCCACCTTGTTTGAATTCTGCGCTGACAGCCGCAGCGTGCTCGGTGTGGACATCGGTGCGGACAAGCTGATGATCGTCCTCGCCGACCTGGACGGCCAGGTCCTCGGCATGCGCCGGCGAGATACATCCCGGCTGCGCAAGCTAGGCCCGGACAGGCTCGGGCCGGACAGGCTCGGCCCGGACAAGCTGCTGAAGCTGGTCCGTGAGACCGCGGCGGAGCTGATGGCCCAGCATGAGGTTGCCGACGGTGACCTGCTAGCCGTCGGCGTCGGCACTCCCGGGGTTGTCTCCGCCGGGGGCGTTGTCACGATCGCGCCCCAGCTTGACGGCTGGGAGGGCCTTGACCTGCGCGCCCGGCTGGCTGAGCTGTTCGGCTGCCGGGTGCACGTCGAGCGCGAGGTGATCCTCTCGTTGCTCGCCGAGCAGTGGCTCGGCGTGGCGCAGGACCTTGACGATGCGCTCTTCATCCAGCTCGGCATCGGGGTCGGCGCCGCGCTGCTGCTCAACGGCCACGCGTATCGCGGTGCCGACGGGGGAGCCGGCGAGATCGGCCTGATGCCCCAGTCTGGGCAGACACCCGCACCGCGGTCTGGGCAAACACGGCTGATCGCCGGGTACGGGCCGTTCGAGTCCGCGACCGGCGGTGCCGCGCTGGCCAGGGAGGGCGCCGCTGCTGCCAGGACCGCCGGCGGCGCGGCGATGCTGGCGATCGCCGGTGGCGACCCCACCGCGATCAGCGCGGCTGTCGTGTTCGAGGCCGCGGCCGCCGGTGACGACGCCGCGTCGATGATCGTGAACGAGGCGCTGACCATACTGGCTCAGGGCATCGCAAGCCTGGTCTGTGCGCTCAACCCCCGTGCGGTCATCCTGAGCGGCGGCCTGTCCCGGGCCGGCGACCAGCTGCTACGCCGCCCGCTTGAGGCAAAGGTAGCCGCGCTGGTGCCGTTCCCGCCGATCTTTCTTACCTCAGCGGTCGGGGAGGAGGCGGTTGCGCTCGGTGCGATCCGCCGCGTCACCCAGACCCTGGAACGAGATCTGATCCTTCCTGACCTGCAGGGGGCTCGATGAGGGTGCTGGCCGTCGGTGCTCACCCCGACGATCTGGAAATGCTGTGCGGCGGTACGCTCGCACGCTACGTCCGCGAGGGGCATCAGGTCACGATGTGCCACGTGGCCCTCGGCGACCGGGGCAGTTTCGTGCATACCTCGCAGGAGATCGCCCGGATTCGCCTGGCCGAGGCGAAGGCGGCGGCGGCCGTGATCGGTGCTGAGCACCGCACCCTCGGCATCTCCGACGGTGAGGTCAGCGCGGCCGATCCGGCCCAGCGGGACCTGGTACTTGACCTGATCAGGACGACCCGGCCGCAGGTGATCCTGACCCACTGGCCGCACGACTATATGGCCGACCACAACGAAGTGAGCAAGCTGCTGCTCGACGCCAGCCACATCGCGACCCTTCCGCTTAAAAAAACAGGGCATCCAGCACATGACCTGGTGCCAGCGGTGTACTACATCGACACCCTCGCCGGGGTCGGATTCACTCCCGCCGAGTACGTCGACATCTCCGCCGACCTCGAGACGAAGCTTGCCGCGCTGCGCTGCCACGCCAGCCAGCTGGACTGGCTGCTCGACCACGACGGGGTCGACATCGTGGAGCAGACCAGGGTCTGCGGCCAGTACCGCGGCTATCAGTCCGGCGTGGCGCACGCCGAGGGATTCGCCGCGTGCCTCACCTGGCTGCGAGCCAGAACCACCCGTCTACTACCGTGAGGGGTCACCGGCGCACATGGCTACGGCAAGCAGAGTTACGGCAAGCAGGGTTACGGCAAGCGGCACCACCGAGTTCAGCTACAAGCTCGCGAGCATCTGCACGTTCCGCGACCGGGAGTCATGCGAACGGGTCAGGATGATCCGCCGCGAGGACCTCACCACGCATCCCAACCCGGACTTCCGCATCGGCGTTATCGATGATCACGACGCGTTCTACCAGGCGTTCGCCGATGACCTCGTCAACCGGATCGTCGCCGCGCGGGAAGCGGGCGAGCAGCTTGTCGCGATCCTGCCGGTCGGCCCGGTGCCGCAGTACGCGATCGCTGCCCGGGCCATCAACGAGCGCAGGATCTCACTCGCGCATGTGCACACCTTCAACATGGACGAGTATGCCGACGAGGACGGCAAGACCGCGCCCGTCTCCTGGGCCGGATCGTTCCAGCGGGCCATGTGGGACAACTTCCTCGGCCGCATCGATGCGGAGCTGCGTCCGCCTGACCGCCAGATCCATTTCCCCACCAGCGACGAGATCGCTGCCTATAGTGCTCAGATCGAGGACGCCGGGGGCGCCGATGTCTGCTATGGCGGCATCGGCTGGGCCGGTCACATCGCGTTCTGGGAACCGCAGCTCGGATTTGAGTTCGCCGGCGACCTGAACGCGTACCGCGCCGCCGGCGCTCGCCTGGTGGAACTGCATCCCATGACAGTCATGCAGAACGCGCTCCACTCGTTTGGCGGCGACTGGTCCTGGGTGCCGCCGATGGCGAACACGATCGGGCCGCGCGACATTCTCGGTGCCAGGCACCGCAGTTTCTGGCTCGACGGCGATCTCGGCGGCGGGTACTCCTGGCAGCGGTTCATCGCGCGACTGGTGGCGCATGGCCCGGTTTCCGAGTTCGTGCCAGGCAGCATGCTGCAGCTCTCCCGCACCGACTTCACGATGCTCGGCGGAGTCGCCGCTGACCTCGAAGTCTCGATGGCCTGAGCTGCCGTCACCACCATCGGAAGCTAGCGGGCGGCCGCTCGCAGGTGCAGCCGGTGCGGGGATACGGTGCCGTTCAGGGCCGTCGGTTTCACCGGGCGGCTCCCGACGGAGGCCAGGCGCCACTGCGAGGTGATCGCGGCCAGGGCCGTGGTGGCCTGAGTCAGGCTGAATCGGTCGCCTATGCACTTGCGGGCTCCGGCGCCAAACGGGATGTAGGCGGTGCGGTCCGGGTGCGAGGACTCCCACCGGCCGGGATCGAAGTGGCCCGGATCGGGGTACAGGTCGTCGCGGTGGTGAATGAGGTAGGAGCTGTAGGCCAGGATCGTACCCGCGGCCAGGCGGGTGCCGCCTAGCTCGGTGTCGTGGGTGACGGTGCGCGTCACCAGCCAGGTGGCCGGGTAGATGCGCAGCGTCTCGCTGAGTACCTGCCGGGTGAGGTCCAGCGCGTCCAGGTGCTCGGGTGCGGGGGGTGCTCCGGCCAGGACGCCGGCGACCTCGCGGTGCACCGCCGCTTCGATGGCGGGATGGGTGGCCAGCAGGTACAGCGTCCAGGCCAGGAGCGTGGCGGTCGTCTCGGTGCCGGCCAGCAGGAACGCCAGGACCTGGTTCGCGAGCTCGGCCTCGCTGAGTGCCCGGCTTGTCTGGCTTCCCTCGGTGAGGTCGTCGCGGGCGGTCATCAGGGAATAGAGCAGGTCGCCATGATCGGCTGGGTCCGCACGGCGGCGCGCGATGATCTCGGTGACGGTCTGGTACAGCCGGGTGGCTGCCCGCTCGTAGCGGTAACCAGGCGTGCCGGGAAGGCGGCTGGCGAAGTCTGGCACGATGGCCCGGTAGATCAGGCCCTTCAGCATGACGGGCAGCTCGTCGAGGATCCGGTCGAGCGCGCCCGTGGTGAGTGAGGTGGCGAACATCGCCCGCACGCTGGCCCGTGCCACCAGCGCGGTCATCTCGCGTACGACATCAAGTACCTGCCCGTCGCGCCAGCCAGCGGCAGTGCTCCTGGCCACCTCCGACATCGTCGCGGCGTAGCCGGTCAGGCGCTCAGCGGTGAAGGAAGGCTGGCACAGCCGGCGCAGTCGCCGGTGCTGACCGTGCGGGCAGGTCACGATATTTTCGCCGCTTACTTCCCTGATCCGGTCGAAGAGCGGACCGCCCTTGTCGAACGTGCGGTCCTCCACGAGCAGCCGGTAGGTCAGCTTCGGCTCGCACACCATCACCACCTGCCGCGATCCGAGCCGCACCGTGACCAGGTCACCCTGGGCCGGCAGCCTGGTCAGGAACCCAAGCGGATCTCGGGCCAGGGATAACGAGTGCCCTATGCCCGGCAGCGCCCCTGTCGCGACTGGTATCGACGCGTCCAATTCTCGCCACACCTCTCGCTCGCAAATAAAGCTCGCAGTAAGGCAAGAATAACTCTAGGTGCTGGTCACGGACCCCGGTGGCGCGTTGGTTCTCTGGGAGGGAACAAAATCGGTGCCTCGTAGCCAGATCGCCAGATTTATGGTGGTATTTAAATGCGGCACGGAATCTGGATGAGGAGGCGTGAATGGGCGGAAGCTACTTAGAGACGACAGACAGGCGCAGGCGTCACTCGGCGCGCATGAGGAACCGGCTGGCGGTCGGCGTGACGCTGACCGCGATCGCATCGACGCTGGCCATCGTGGCAGCGCCGGCGGCGGCCCAGGCCTCGGGCGTCTGCAGTTCGCCCGGGGTGACTTGTGTGGCCTGTCCCACGGCGCAGACGATGGCGCTGGACGGTCTGGGCTGGTACAACACCGGCTTCGGCGTCTGGCTGCCCGGGCTAGCGGGCCACGGCCTGACGACGCCGGCTTCGACGGTCATGGAGATAGATTCCTACACCCCCACATTCCTGGTCTCGCAGGAGAAAACGGTGCAGAACGCCAGCGGCACCGCGGTAACCGCCACCTTTACCAGTACATTCACTCAGACCTTCACGCTGAGCGAGACGCTGAGCATCACCAGCGGTACCAGCAGCACTCAGTCCGGCTTCGCGCAGACACTGTCGGACACCATCGGCGCGACGATCTCGGTGAGTTACTCGACCTCGGTCGGAGTCAACGCCGCCCAGACGGTTCCCCCGGACAGCGAGGTGATCGGCGACTACGGCGTCCCGGCGTACAACGTCGCCTATCAGGAGCTTCCCGTGGAGGCTATCCCCGCGGGCAGCATGACAGCGGGCAGCACCACCCTGCCGGCTGGGTCGTCGTGTCCCCTCGGCGGCACGATCAAGTCAGGAACGGCCGTCGCGCCGCAACCCATCGACGGCTGGCGGCTTTCTGATCCTCAGCCAATAATGTAAGCCGGCTGCTGGCGCGCGCCGCGAACAGCACTTCAGGCGGCGCACGCCGGCCTCGCGACTCTAGCCGGAGGCCGGCTTGCACCGAGTCGTTCCCCCAGTGGCTGGCCTAGAGGGAGCCAGCCGCGCTCAAGGCAATATTTACAAAATAAAAATCAGGATGAAAATTGCCCAGGGCGGCTCGCCGTTCTTTCTAGGCTCACCCTGCCTCGCTTACTGTCGCGGGAGAGCGCCGGGGAAAGAAGAGCGTGAGAACGACGGCGAAAGCCAGCAGCTTCGACACGATATTCAGCGTCAGGGGTACCGGCGCGGATGGGTAGCCGAACCCGGACAGGGCCCAGACCGCGAACACGGCCAGCATCAGTGCGAGGAAAATGTACGTCGCCCTGGTCAGCTTCACCATCGGCGACAGCCGGAGGAGCAGCAGCGTCATGATCTCAATCAGGAATAGCGGCGCGAAGAACAGCACCCGGTACAAGGCCGGGTCGGGCGGAATCGGGGGATAAGTCCGGGCCATGACAATGAGATCGAACGGGAGCTCGAAGATCAGCGGCGCCGCGAGCGCGCCGATGACGGCGCCGGCCAGCCTCGTGCCGCCCTCAGCCGGGCTGCGCACCAAGATGATGACGAAGACGATGGCTACCGCCGCGAAGGTGACGGGGGCGACGTGATCAGGTGGCGCGGCCTTGGCTCCGGCGAGGTGATACGCGTGAAGATACTGCTGGATGTAGATGGCGACGCAGATCAGCCACGTCACTATCGACATGATCCAGGCCACGAGCGTGGCAACTACGGATCTCCGGCCGGACGCCGCGGTACGGGCGGGCAGCGGCAGCCAGAGCCCCGCGCAGACCAGGCCTCCCGCGACCGCCAGTAAGACGACGGCGAGCCAGATCCTGGCGGCACCGCCGTAACTGACCCAGGCACCGTAATGAGGCACTTCGCTATCTGCCCTTCAAGCCGTGTCCCTGACTGCTTCTGCTACACGCTGGGCCAGGAGAGGCGGGACGGAGTTGCCGAGCATGTACTGGGCGCTGTTGCGGGAGCCCGCGAACTCGAAGCTATCGGGGAACGTGAACAGGCGTTTTACCTCGGCTAGCCTGAGCCGCCGGTTTTCCCAGTGGAACGGCCCGACGTTGGACCCTGGCTGGGCCTGGATGGTAGGGGAGGGCCGGTCGGGGTCGAGCTTGAGGAGGAACGACCAGAATCGGCTGCGCCACCTGAACTGCGGGTCCGGGTGTCCTCGCTCGGCGGTGTAGTAGAGGTAGTTGTCTCCCGGCGGAATGTCGGCGAGCAGGTGCCGGTACTGGCCTCTCAGGACTTCCTCGGCTTCGGGGTCGGCGCGGAGGCCGTCGAGTGCTTCGCCGGTGGTGACGTGCGGGCGGTCGGCGCTGCCGGTGGTGCGCCGTTCCCAGCGGCCGCCGTGGGTGGGCTCGGGGTGGCCGGGCAGCGGGCTGCCTTTCTCGGCGCCGATGACGAACAGGCGGGGCCGCGATTGCGGCACGCCGTAGTCGGCGGCGTTGAGTACCTTGGCGCGGTAGTCGTAGCCGGCCTCGCTGATCTCGCGGAGCAGCCGTTCGTAGGCGCCTTTGCTGGCGCGGTTGTTGTAGGTCAGCGCGTAGACATTTTCGAGTATGAACGTGCGGGGCCGACCCTCGCGCAAGACGCGGGTGTAGGCCTGCAGCAGGCTGGCCTCGGGGTCGAGTCCGGCGCGTTTCCAGTCGAGCCAGAATCCGCTCTTGCTGAAGGGCGTGCAGGGCGGGCCGCCGACTAGCAGGTCGGGTCGCGTGCCGTTCCGCAGGCCCGCGGCGCGCAGGATCTCGCTGGTGGGGACGTCCAGGATGTCGGACCTGATGACCGCGGAGGCTAGGTGCGGGAAGTTCTTTTCCATGGTCAGCGTGGCGTCCGGGTAACGCTCGACCGCAGCCCTGACCTGGTATCCGGCCTGCTCGATCCCGAGGTCGAGGCCGCCGGCTCCGGAGAACAGGCTGATGGCAACGCCTGCGCTGGTGTCGCGGCGTTTGTTGGTCATGGGCGAAGTCTGCCAGGCCGGTACGACATCAGTCGATCAGAACGCGCTAGGGGAGCGGTCCAGGGCCGCCTGCAGCGTCCGCGACCATCGTTCGTCGACCCGGTGGGTCGCGGCCAGGCGGTCAGAGTGCGCGTGATGGCGGTCGAGCTGGGCGGAGCGGATGAAGCGGAAGTCCCACCTGCGTGTCGGAGAGTACAGGCAGGCGGCCACGACATCGAACTGCTCGGGCCGGTAAAGCCGTCCGGCCGGGTCGCCGCTGGTGGCCCTGGTCTTCTGCACCTCGACCTTGAAGTCGCCGTTGGCGTAGGGCTCGGGGGAGACGTTCTTGCACTCGACCAGGACGGTCTGGCCGTCGAGCATGCGGACGTCGAAATCGGGCTGCGCGTCCTGATCGAGCCCCGCGACAGTGCCGACGGCAGGATCGGCTTGCAGGAGCCGCTCCAGGTGATACTCGGCGACGCCGCCCTTGACCGCTACTTCGAGCCGCATGCGGTGATGGATGATGTCCAGGATCTCGTGTGCGGTCAGGCCGAAGCTCTGCTCCAGCCGGTGCCGGGCCGGGGCCGGATCTGACCGGTGAGCGTTGGTGCCGGCGTCGACGGCGGCCGCGTAGCGCAGCGGCGGATCCAGGCCCAGATCGCTCGCGCCGCGCTCGAAGGCGGCATAGTCCAGGAGCCGCTGGGGGCCGAAGCCCACGAGGGTCTCCAGTCCCTCCGCTGCCCTCGGCGCCGCGCGGCGCGCTCCGGCACGGTTCGTTCTCTCCCACACAGCCCACCCGCGCTGGCTGACCTGGTCGGCGTGCTGGTCCTTGGCATAGACGCTGATCCCGAGCGGCAGCGGATCATAGAGGGCCGGGTCCAGGCCCACCATCAGGTTCTCCTGTGGGTCAACTCCCAGGAGCAGCGTGGTGTCCACGCCCGCGATATCCCGTGCCACGAAGTGATCCTCGGCCGGCCAGGTCTCTTCTGAGCCGTACCTCAGCTGGCCGCGGATCTCGTCGCAGGGCCGGTTGCGCGTGGTCAGCCGCTTCATCCGGAACGGGTAGATCATCAGGCCGATCCGCTGCCGGCCCTGATCCTCCAGCCCGAGATAGACCGGAACCCGCATCGGGTTACTCGCATACAGCACCGTCCCCCCGCTGGCCTGAACGGCGTCCAGCAGGAACGAGTGAATGTCAGCCCGGCCAGAAACCGGATAGACGCGCGGCACAAGACGACCAGCGATCCCGCCGGGAACAACCCTGACGGCCGCAGCGTGCGGATCTGGGCGCTGGGCAGAATCATTCACGAACCCAGCATGTCAGCACTTGACGGAAGGAGAATGCAGCCGCACCGATCTTGCCGGAATGGGCAGCCGAGGCTCCGTGGTGAAGCCGTCCATCCCTCCTCCAGCGCACCAGGCACCATGGCTCAGCCGGGTTTCCGGGCCGAGTCGTCGAAGTGACGGGCTACGATCCGACCACGCGATTGACTATTGCCTTGAGCCGCGTAAACAACTGGTCCGCACCTTGAGCGGACAGAGTCAGCTCTTGAACGAGGGCGTTCATCGCGGGTCCTCGCCGCTCACAAAACAATGTGCGGATGAGAGCCGCGGCTTGCGGCCACTGCGGGAAAACTCTTCTGGTGCCACGCCTGCGGCCAGTGCGATCTCCAGGCATCGCCACACGTCTGTGACGTCGGTCGGCTTGTTTCTGACGCGGGTGGCGAGGGCCTTCAGGACAAGAGCGCTGAGTTCGTCGGGGAACGGCAGCGTGGCGTTGAGTGTCTGGCCGTCCATGCGCTGGAGTTCAAGCCTCATGACGACTGGCGGCCGGCCGAGTGCGGCTGCTAGTCCGGGAACCTCAGTGGTGACGAGGTCGTCGGTGATCTTGAGGTTCTGGCGAGCGCGGCCCGTGTAAGCGGGAACGAGCACGTCGATGATGGCCTGTCGCGCGCCGCTGGCGGCGCCTGCGAGCTTCACCGGGATGTCGTGGATGGTGCGTGCGAACCGGTTGCCATTCAGCTGGCTCGCGGCTGGGATACCCGGGCCTGGCTCGCGAGCGCCGTGGCGGTTGCCTTATCTTGATCGCCTTCTCCGAGACCGATCAGTGAACGGATGATGGCGAAGCTCCCCGCGCCGCGGGGCAATGTCTTTCGCGCAGGCTTGGGGGCCGTCAGGGTCCGGCGCTGACGGAACAGCAGGCCGGGTGCCCGAAGATCGAAGTCACCGTGCGCGTCTGCCCAGGACCAGCCGTGAGCTGTCAGGGCGTTCCGGTAGATTCAGTGATGAATGGAGCGACCAGCAGCGGCACACCAAGTGCTGACGCCGACTCCCGAAGCTTGCTGAGGCTCGCCAGCTCGTTGAGATATGGTGCGCGCTGTTTGGTTTCGACAGCGAACTGGATACCAGCATTGCCGCTCCTGACGAGGAGCACGGCATCACTGCTCTGACCTGGCGTAGCGTGCATATTCTGCCGCTCAACCTCCAGGCCGGACTCCCTCAGCCAGTGTACGACATCTATAAGCATGAGCCCTCTATAAGCACAGTGCTTATAGAGTCAAAATCTCTTATACGAAGTGTTTTGCCTGAAGTTGATGCACGTGGCGTTCGTGTCGACGTCGTTGGACGCAAGCGGGCGGTCGCTCGCAGGTGCAGGCGATGCGCTCGGTGGCAATGAGGTGTTAACGGGGCTGAAATCTGGGCCGGATAACTTGCCCGGGTGGTCGCTGATGAACTGATTGCGATGGATGATCCTGGTCTGCCCGACGTGCGGGCGCTGCTTGAACGGCATCTGGAATTCGCGTGGGCACAGACTCCGCGTGAGCATAGTTTCGCGCTCGGCGCGCAGGGACTGCTGGATCCGGCGATCACGTTCTTCAGCGCGCGAGACCGCGACGGCCTGCTCGGGATCGGGGCGCTCAAGCAGCTAGACCCGCGTCACGCGGAGATCAAGTCGATGCACACCGCCGAGGCGGCGCGGGGCCGGGGGATCGGGCGGGCCATGCTGATGCACTTGCTCGGCGTGGCCAGCACTCGGGGTGTTCGCCGGGTAAGCCTGGAGACCGGGACTGCGGCGGCATACGGGCCGGCCAGGGCGCTGTACCGCAGCGCGGGCTTTGTCCCGTGCGACCCGTTTGCCGGCTACCTGTCATCGGAGTACAACGTCTTCCTGACGCTGCACCTGGACGTGAGCCAGGCGGGAGAGGGCTGATAACCGCCAAGCCGGGCGAGCCACCGGCCACGCCTGGCTCGTCACCTAACATGGCTCTGGCGCGAAATCCGTGATGCTGGCCGCTGGCTCCAGCCCCAGCTATGTCACATCGATGGGGCTCCAGCCCCAGCTATGTCACATCGATGGGGTGCGGCCCGGCAGGCCAGCGGCGGGACAGGCCCGGGCTGGACCAGCCACCCCGGAACCAGACTGCCAACTTCACGGAATTCGCGCCAGAGCCCTAAACATCCCTTCCGTGGTCATGAAGTACCGGTTGATAGCGGAACTTGAGAGGATGCCCACGGGAAGCTCCAGCCCATCCGCTGCCGGTACGCGCGGAGCTTGACGAGCGGGGCTCGCGATACGGCGCAGAGCGTGACGTCGCGGTGGGCCAGGTGGACAGCGGAGGCCGGCCTCTAGCGTGAACTCCACGTAGGTGCGGCGCGGATCTTCCTCCGGCAGTCCGACGATCTGCCAGGTATAGCCGAACACTGTCGGCTCCTCCACCCGCTCCACCCGCAGGTCTGCGATGTGGCCGCTGTCCCACTTCATCGAGGCGGCGCCGCCGGGGCGCAACTCGATCGTGGCCTCGTTGCCGAACCAGGCACTCAGCCCCTCGGCCGTGGTGAGCGCCGCCCACACCCTGGCCGGCGGGTGAGCGATCTCGACGGTCCGCTCGATGCGATCAGGAAACGCCATGACTGCCTCCACTTGTAGCAACCGATCGATTGCGTCAAGTGAGCCGAGCCGGCGCGCGCCGGGCGTGGCAGGCGTCGCGGTCAGCTTGAGCGCGCGGCCCAAGAAACCAGCCAAAGATGAAAACCGGCAACGAGTTTCTAGAATATTGATGATAGATTCGTGGCCATGGAGCGCTGGAGCTTCCTGACCAACCACGCCAGGGTCCTGCTGGCCATAGCCAGGGATCCGGGGGCGCGGCTACGCGACATCGCCGCCACCCTGGATATCACCGAGCGCAGCGCGTACGGCATCGTCACGGACCTGACCGCGGCCGGGTACGTCATCAAGCACAAAGACGGCCGCCGCAACCGCTACCAGATCCAGGCCCACCGTCCGCTGCCCGAACCCGCCAGCCAGGCACCGGCCATCGGCGACGTCCTCGCCGTCCTGCTCGGTGCCGATGCCAGCGCCGGCACCGGAGCCGGGCAGGAAACGCTCACCCGCCCGTCTGCTGGGCAAGCGAGCAGCCAGGTTCCTAGGGAACCTTGAGGACGAGTACGGCGGCGTCGTCGGTGACGACACCGCCGCTGTATGCCCTGGTGGCCTTGATGATGGCGGTCGCGGTTCGCGTGGCCGGCTGATTGCCGAGTCTAGCGATGAGCTCGCTGAGGCGGGTGTCGCCGAAGAGCTCGCGGTTGATGTGGCTGCGCGCTTCCGTGACGCCATCTGTGTAGAGAATCATGCTGTCGCCCGCGCGCAGCAGATGGCGGGTGTCGTGCAGTTCGGTATCGGGGAACACCCCGAGCAGGGTCCCTGGCCGTCCGGCGGGCTGAACCCGGCCGTCGGCCCGGCGGATCAGCGCGAGCGGGTGTCCGGCGGAGCTGACCCGAACTGAGGTCGCGGCGAGATGCGGGCGCACCGTGGCGTAGATAGCGGTGAGGAATCGCGGGTCGTCGGTGGGCCAGTCGAGCATGGACTGGTTCAGTCCCGCGAGTATGAGACTGGGCCTTGCCTGCCTGAGCGCCTCGCCGCGCAGCGTGTACCGGGCCAGGGCGGTGCTTTTGGCGGCTGCGATGCCGTGGCCGCAGACGTCTCCGACCACGAGCCCCCAGCTGCCGCGCACTGAGGGGAACACGTCGTAGAAGTCGCCGATGACCTCGGTTCCGGTCCCGCCGGCCAGATGGCGGGCCGCGATCTGCAGTCCCGGGATGTCCGGCAGCCGCGGCGGCAGCAGGATCTGCTGCAAGGTCCGGGCGAGGACCGCGCGGTCAGAGCCCAGCTTGAGTGCTATCCGCAGGGCGACTTCGCGTGAGGCGAGCTGAGCCAGGTCGGCGAGCACGAGAACGTCGTAGGAGCTCCAGGGCCGGGGCTGGGGGTCGGCCACGCACAGCGCACCAGCGATCTGGTCGTCCAGGTCACGCACTGGGTACCCGGCCCACGCCATGATCCCGGTCAGGTCGCCTGGCCGGCGGAGCGCGGCTGGCACGCCGGTCCTGACGTCGCCGATGATCAGTTCGTGCCCCGAGTCGATCACATACTGGCGCAGCGCCTGCTCGGTCGGGCTCGGCGGGCCAGCCAGCAGGCGGTTGGTGGCCCAGGCCGGGTCGGAGGAGTTATTCCTGCCGATGATGGTGACGCACGCCAGCGGCCTGCCCAGTGCGATCGTCGTGAGCCGCACGATTCGCTCGAACGATTCCTTCTGCTGAGGCCTGGCTGATCCAGCCCGCCGCCCGCCGCCCGGCGCCTGCCTGACGGGCCCCGACGCGGGCGTGCCGTGAATCGCCATTCCCCCTGCTTCCGCTTAATACGCATATCGCATCTAAAATCCGGAGTAGGCAGGGTCCAGGCCTCCGTGAATCAGCCTGGCACACAAGTGCGCGGCCGCAGTTCCTTGCCGACATTGCTGAGCTGCGGGAACCGGCGGGATAGGACAGAAACAGGTATCCGGCGTACTGTTCACGGTGAATGCCTCGACGGCGACAGCCGGGTTGCGGTCGCGTAGTGCCGGGGATCTTGACGTGGCAGACGCCGGGAGCGTCCCTGAGGCCGCGCGACCAGAAACCTCGGCTTTGAGAAGGGGGAGAGCTATCGCCTGCGAGATCCGTGCCTGGCGTGCTCCCCGCCTGGTAGGAGCATGACCGTTAGCCGGTCGGCCAGGATCTGGGGTCTGATCGCCGGGCAGGCGGCCACCCGCGCCGGCCGAGTGTCAGCCGCGGATGCGTGCGCTGTGGCAGTAGCCGCTGCCGGGGTAACTGGTGCCTGGCTGAACGCCGGCAGCGCCGGGGAAGCTGGTCATCTGATAAGCGTGACCAATGAGGCTGCCGGGCTGCTTGCCGAGTTGCAGCTGACCTTGGGCGAGGGCCCGTGCGCGGACGCGCGGACCACAGGCGGACCGGTACTGGTCTCGGATCTGGGCGCGATGGATGCGGATCGCCGGTGGCCGGTCTTCGCTCCGGCGGCGTGCCGAGCCGGGGCCGGGGCGGTCTTCGCGTTCCCGCTCCGGATCGGGGCGATCTGGACCGGAGTGCTGGGTCTGTACCGTGACCAGCCCGGCGAGCTGAGCGGTTCTCAGTACGCGGACGCGCTAAGCCTCGCTGATGCCGCGATCCTGCTGCTGCTCGACTCCCAGGAACCAGCCGGGCAGCTAAGCGAGTCCGGCACAGGTGGTCGGCTCGCCGAGCTGACCGTGCGCCGCGCCGAGATTGATCAGGCGACCGGGATGCTCACCGAGCAGCTAGGCGTCGGCATCGCGGAGGCCTTTGTCCGGTTGCGCGCGTATGCTTACGCGCATGACAAGCGGCTGAGCGATCTGGCCAGCGACATCGTGATGCGCCGCCTGAGGTTGCCCGCAGACCAGGACCCATCGCCGGACGGGCATACCTGACGCCTACAGTACATCGCGATTCGCGCTGGTCACCATCCCTGCGGGAGGCGGCCGGCCTTGCTGAGAAGGTGAGTTTGTATGGACGGAGAGCTGCTGGCGGATACGTTCGTCGAGCTGACCGACACGATGGTCGCAGACTTCGACGTGATCGATTTCCTGCATGTGCTGACCGATCGCAGTGTGCAGTTGCTTGACGTCTCAGCTGCCGGGCTGCTGCTGGCTGATCCTCGCGGCGAGCTGAGGGTGGTCGCCGCGTCGAGTGAGGCCGCGCGGCTGCTCGAGCTGTTCCAGATTCAGAATGACCAGGGGCCCTGCCTGGATTGCTTCCGTACCGGGGAACCCGTTGAGGTCGGTGACCTGGCCGGCGCGGAGCAACGATGGCCCAGGTTCGCGGTCGCTGCTCAGCAGGCCGGCTTCGCCGCCGTCCAGGCCCTGCCGATGCGACTGCGCGAGCAGGTCATCGGCGCGCTCAACCTCTTCCGCGCCAGCCCCGGCGCCTTCTCCCCGGCCGACATCCGGGTCGGGCAGGCCATGGCCGATGTCGCCACCATCGGCTTGCTGCACGAGCGCAGCATGCGCCACAGCGACTCGCTGAACGAGCAGCTGCAGACCGCGCTGAACAGCCGGGTCGTGATCGAGCAGGCCAAGGGCAAGCTCGCGGAGCGCCTCGGTGTCGACATGGACCAGGCATTCAACCTCCTGCGGGATTTCGCCAGGGCCCGCAATCTCCGCCTGTCCAACCTGGCCCAGGCGTTCATAGACGGTTCAGAGACCCTCACCGGCCTGACCATGGCCAGGTCCCGCCGGCAGCCGGGCGGCATCGGGCGGCCCTCCTAGGCCGGGCTCGGTTTTACTTGCTCGGCTGAGGTGCCTGGCAGGAGATCCTGGGGTTCACGCCGACGTAGTTAAGCGGGCCTGCGACGATCGTGAGGGCGATCGTGCCGAGCTTGTTGCAGCCGGCGGGGCCGCCGGAGTAGTCGTGGCGCTGGCCGGCGGCAACGGCCCCGACGATCAGCCAGACGATGAGCAGGATAGATCCGACTCTCATGCGAAGCCTCCAGGCAAGCACGTGCGTTGGGTGAATCAGGCAGTGGCCGCGACCCAGGCGGGCAGCGGGTCAGCGGCCAGCACGTGCAGGTCCCCTCGCGGATGCCGATGGTTCGGAAGCTGCCAGGGTCCGGGGACAACAGCCAGCAGTGTAGCTGTTCCCGGAACTTTCCGGATACGAGGGATGACTCGCGGATCTAGGCTGGCTGGATCTGCTCCAGGCACCTGCAGTCCAGTCCGTGCGCGTCGTTGTGCAGGACCTTCAGGTATCGCAAGGCGGTCTGATTCACCTGGTAGTCGTGCTCGGCCCTGATCCGGTCGGTGTCAGCCTGCCGATTCTGGCTCAGCAGGATCAGCGGGGCAGCGTAGGCGGCCTGGGTGGAGAAGACCAGGTTCAGCAGAATGAACGGGTACGGGTCCCAGTGGCGGATCAGGAGCAGCAGGTTCAGTGCGATCCACAACATGACAATTATGGTCTGCACGATGATGAATTTCCAGGAGCCGAATACAGCGGTCACCCGGTCGGCCAGCTGCTCGCTTCTGGTTCGCTCATCGTGGCGGCGTCTATTGGCTGGATGCAGGTAGCCGGGCATTGGTCGCCTCGCGGGGGATCAGGAGCGTGCAGCGAGGCGATCTCGAGACCGGCATATGGTCCAGACCTAATCGGGAATTCGTCCGTGGCTGCTCAGTGGACTCAGCGAGATCCTACCGCTCGCGGTCCCGAAACCTCCGCATAAGTGAGCGGTTGTCGCAACGCGGGCATTGCGGTCGGTGCCGGCGTGGCCTAGCCTGGCAATATCGGAGGAACTGTCACTACGCATGGGTGCGGGTGGTCCTCCTCTCCTGCCCAGGACCTCGGCGTCTTCATCTGTGATTATCTGAGCCGAGGTGCTATGGATCTGTCCGGGCTGGGCGACCGGGAGCTGCTCACGCTCGCTGGCTCGCTCCCGCGTTCCGGCGAGTACTGCCTGGTGGCGCGCGATGTGCTGGTCGGCCGGTATAGCTCTCTGGTCGGGTCGTGCGTGCGGCAGTACTCGCGCGGACCCGAGCTGACCGAGGATCTGATGCAGGTCGGATACGTCGGCCTGGTGAAGGCGATCAATAACTTCGATCCCGTGTTCGGGTTCGGCCTGTCTTCCTACGCCAGGTCGTGCATCATCGGCGAGATCAAGCGGCACTTCAGGGACAGGCGCTGGCAGGTGCATGTCGAGCGGCCGGTGCAGGAACTGGTGCTGGCTGTCCGGGAGGCGACCAGCCTGCTGAGTCAGGAGCTCGGCCGCACCCCGGCGGAAGCTGACCTGGCTAGTTTCCTGGGAGTCCGCGATGCGGATGTCAGGGCTGCCCGCCGAGCGGAACTGGTGCTTCGGCCGAGATCGCTGGACGAGCCCGCCGGCGGCCCGACCGGCATGGCCAGCCTGGCTGACCTGATGGGCGGCGAAGACCCGCGGCTGGACCACGTGCTCGGCATGCTGGCTGTCAAGACGCACTGGGCCGAGCTGCCGGCGGCGGAGCAGAAGATCCTGGTCTTGCGTTTCTACGGTGACATGACCCAGGCCCAGGTGGGCCAGCAGCTTGGCATCTCCCAGATGCAGGTCTCCCGCTTGCTCGCGCACGCTCTCGGCTACCTCAGGCCGCGCCTGGCCGGCCAGCGCCAGCCCGCTCTGCCGCCTGCCGCATGAACTAGCTTTCCGCCGCCTGGACATAAGCTAGGTCATCTCATGCCAGGACCTGCCGTCAGAATTGAAGATCACCCGGAGCCGCGGCTGCGACTGCCGGCCGACGGGCTGCGCTGCATAGTCGCGTGCGCCGAGATAGCGCTGCTCACCGGTATCGGGCTGCTGGCCCGCGCGACAGTCAGCGGGGTCGAGACCAACGTCGTCGGTGCGAGTCAGCTCGCTGGCAAGAAGCTGCTCACCGGAGTGCTCGGGCTCTTTGGCGTGCTGGCGCACCTCGCCCTGCTCGCCCTGCCGCTAGTCCTGGCGATCCTGCTTGTCGTGCGCCGTCAGCCGCGCCGTCTGGCCGAGGCAGCTGGTGCCGGGGCGGTCGCGGCCGGCGCGGTAGTCCTCTGTAATGCCTTGCTTCGCCTGCCCGCGGCGGCACAGGTGCACCAGGCGCTGACGTTGTCGGTTACCCATCCAGGGTCTGGCTCGGTGCTGGACTGGTACCTCGCCGGGCTGGCTGCTTATGTCACCGTGGTGGGCCTGTCTGGTCCTCGCTGGCGTGCCGCGTACTGGGTGGCGCTGGGCTTTTACGTACTGGCCAGCCTCGCCAATGCGAGAGACACGCACGTCACCCTGCTGTCGCTGCTGATCACCCTTCTGATCGGCTCGGCTGTCGGGTCTGGCCTTCGGTATGCCTTTGGCTCAGCATCGGAGCGGCCAACGGCGGCCACGATCGCCGCGGCTATCTCGGCGGTCGATGCGCCAGTGACCGCCATTCGCAGAGTCGGGGAAACCCGCACGGAAACGCGGCGGTACGTGGCCACAGTGCGCGACGGCGGGCAGCGGGATGTCACGGTCTTCGACCGCGACCAGCAGGCCGCCGGCGCGCTCAGCCGCATCTACCGGCGGCTACGGCTGAAGGCCCAGGTATCTCGCAGCAGCCTCCTGACGGTAGAGCGGGCACTTGGGCGCTCCGCCCTGCTCATGTACGCGGTGCAGGGCGCGGGCGTCGCCACTCCGACGCTGCGCGCACTAGTGCGGGCTGGGCCTGAGGCGGCAGTGCTGGCCACCGACCACCACGAGGGCACGACATTGGCGGAGCAAATAAACGCTCCGACTGATGAGCAGATGGGCTTGATCTGGGATGCGGTGCTCAAGTTGCACAAGCACCGGGTCACGCACCGCAACCTGACCGCCGACCGCATACTGTTCGTCAGCGGCGGCGACGGTGCTGGCGAGGTGATGCTGCTGGAGCCCGGCGACGGTGACGTAGCGGCCAGCGATCTTCAGCTGCGGCTCGACCTCGTCCAGCTACTCGCCGAGCTAGCCCTTCTCGCTGGCCCCGATCGTGCCGCGGATGTGGCAGCGGAAAGGCTCAGCGCCAGGGAAATGGCCAGCATGGCGCCGCTCTTGCAGCCGGTGGCGCTCCGCCGCCGTACCCGGACGGCGATCCGCCAGCACAAGAATGTGCTGCCCGCGCTGCGCAAGCGGCTACTCGGCACCAACGGGGATGACGAGGTCGTGCCGGTACAGCTCGAACGCGTGCGGCTGCGTACGCTGATCACCCTCGGCGCCGGGGTGGTGGCGGCCTACATCCTGATCGGCCAGCTCTCCAGGGTCAGCCTGGGCACCGTCCTGGCGAACTCAGACTGGCGCTGGGGTGTCCTGATTGTCGCGGCCTCGGTGCTGACCTATGTGGGCGCTGCCCTGGAGCTGCACAGGTTTCGTGCTTGAGCGGCTGGATCCCGTCCGGACCGTCCTGGCTCAGGTCGCGGGCTCGTTCGTCACGCTGGTCACCCCCGCTGCTGTCGGCGGGGTGGCGCTGAACATCCGCTTCCTGCGGAAAGCCAGGGTCAGTCCGGCAGACGCGGGATCGAGCGTGGGTGTCTCGCAGGTCATCGCGTTCGCCCTGCACCTGGTGCTGCTAGTCAGCTTCGCGGCGCTCACCCGTACCGAAAGGCAGGACTCGCTCCGGCCGCCGGACTGGGTCTGGTTCGCGCTTGGCGTGCTGGCGGTGGTAGTGCTCATCGTCGCGGCTATCCCGGCCGGACGCCGGCTGCTGCGCTCCCGGCTGGCACCCGCGCTGAGCCAGATCGTCCCGCGCCTGCTCGACATCGCGCAGCAGCCGGTGAAGCTGGCTGAGGGCATCGGCGGCGCACTGCTGGTGACCGCCGCCTACATCTTCTGCCTCGACGCCTCTATCAGGGCCGTCGGCGGATCAGTAGCGCTGGCGAGCGTCGCCGTGGTCTACCTCACCGGCAGCGCTATCGGCTCGGCCGTGCCAACGCCCGGTGGTGTCGGGGCCGTCGAGGCTGCCCTGGCGGCGGGCCTCACCGCCGCCGGGATGCTCGGTGCGCAGGCGGTCAGCGCCGTGCTCCTATTCCGCCTGGCGACCTTCTGGCTGCCAGTGCCCGTCGGCTGGGTGGCCATGAACTACCTGCAGCGCAAAAACGCTCTCTGAGGGAGCAGGCCGCTGGGTCAGCGGAGGGCTGTCCGGCCGGTGGCTAGGCGGCGCCTGCGGCAGCAGATTTGCAAGCGTGATTTGCGTAGCGTTAACTGCGGAATTTCCCGTACGAGAGAAAGGCGCGTACTGTCAGAGCATTGCTCCGGACCCTGGCAGGTGCATCCGCGAAATCTGAGCGGCACGGCCGGGCCGGTTTTTTTATGCACAGGACCGCGCGAAGACATTGCGCTCAGAGGACTGCGTGAACCCAGCGGGAGAATTCTTCTCCCGTGGTGATGATCCTCTATAAGAATCAGTCACGCCTGATTTGCCCGAGCTCGGCTCGTTCCTCGCCCGTGAGCAGGCGGCTGCCACTCCGGCATTCCCGCCCGCCTCCGGCAGCCCGCCGATCCCGCTAGCTACCGCCAACGGAGCAAGCGGAACACTTTCCAGCCAAGGAGAACCGTCATGATCAGCCGAGTCACTGGCCCAGCCCGGTAACACCGCGCTAGCGGCACAGGTCCAGACTGTCTTCCGCGGCGAGACCCTGCGCGGGCTGCTGCTCAACGCCTACGCCTTCGGGACTATGGGCATGATCGCCGGAATAGCGGCAATCGCCGCCTTCCTCGCCGCGCTGGTGATGCTGATCCTCAGTCTCCTGGGCCTGGTCCACGCCCGCCGCACGTCGCCCGCGACCGAAATCCTCTCTGGCGTCTCGGCCCGCCCGGAGCATCCCGGCCCCGTCACCGAGCCCGTCGTCTACCCAGCGGACAACGGCCTGGCTGCCGCTGTACCCGGCGGTTCAGACAGCCATTCGGCTTAACCCGCTCTCTCGCGAGCAGCGATCCGCCGGGACCGCGCGCCCATCAGGGGACGCAGGGCCGGCGGTGCTGCCGGAACCCGAGCCTGCCGGGCCGGATCACTCACCAGGAACTCCGCCCGGAGCCTGATCTGATCATGGAATTCGTGCCAGGGCCCGCGGCAAGGCTCTGGCGCGGGTTCCGTGAGGTGAGCCGGGGTGGCGGATGACGGTCCGGGACGTCGGCGGGTGATCACCGGCGGGCTTGCGTAGGGTGGGGGGCCGGATTTGGGGGTTTCTGGGTGATCTTGCGGGGCTGGTGCCGGGCTGGCGGCTAAAAGATCTAGGAGACTTTATTCCTGTAGGAGGGTTGACCACCATATTCGCTGTTAAGTCTCCTACAGGAAAAAGGTCTCCTACAGGATCGGGCGAGCCTGGCAGCGGGTGAGGCGGCTGTGACAGCTGAGTCGCCGGGGATCAGTGCGGGTCCGGGCGGTGGCTCCGCCAGGCCCGCGAGGCAGCCCGATCACGGAATTCGCGCCAGAGCCGGTTCCGTGATCATGCTCCAAGGCCGCTTAGCTTAAGTTTGATCTTGAACCTTCCCGTCCGGCCGAGATGTGCCCGCCGTTGTCAGGGAGAGTTGCCGCCTGAGGGAGAGTTGCCGTCGTCTTTGACGGTTAAGTCTTCGTCAGGCGGTAACTCTACGGGCAGGTGACGGTAGGTCTTCGTGATCCCGACGGCAGGTCTCCGGGAAGCGGGACCCGGCAGAACGCTAGTGCCTAGGCCGGTCGGGTAGCTTCGGGGGACGAAGGCTCGCCGGGCCCCTCAACGGGCTGTCCCGCTCCGATAGCGCCGGGATCACCGGCATTCTCGCGCGGACTCCAGGGGCGGATCGCGCGACCGAGTGCCTCGTCCGCACCGGCCAGGCAGGACAGGTGCCTGCGGCAGTCCGTCTGCGTTTCGCTGGGCTATACGTGCGGCATAGGTATTACGGCTCTGCTGCTGGCGGTACACGTAGGGCACGAGCCGGCCGGCCGTTCTGTGATGAGTTGCGCTCGCGAGGCACGGTCTTGGTTGCCTTGATCGTCATGATCTCGTCTCTCCTCAGGCGGTGCTGCTCGCCGCTGACCACATGAGCTGATGACGATCATGCGAGTCCCCGCGAGTCGTAGACCCTGGTCCTCGGTCGAACCTCCGGGCGGGTCCCTGTTGACTCGGAGTACTCGCCTTCAGTCTACGTGAGGCTGGCGCGACTGTTCGCGCAGCCTGAGAAATATGCGACTTACTGCCTGGAAGTGGCGACTTCTGAAAGATCCGCCAGCTCGTCAATAACCTGGTAGGCGAATTCTGGCGTAGTGTCGTGGCTTAGAGAGTTATGAATCAAGCCGCCAGGGTCAGGACCTCGCCTTGCTGCACTTGCAGAAAGGCGCGCCCATGTTCAGCGTGGATCTGGCTATACGTGAATACGACGATCACGTCATCGTCGTGCTGCGCGGGGAGCTCGACCTGGCGGACGCCGAAGGCGTGACCGTCGCGCTCACGGCAGCAGCCGCCAGCCGCAGGAGAACGATCGTCGACCTGTCGGGCCTCGTCTTCATCGACTGCAGTGGCGCGGCAGCGCTCGCGCGGGCACAGCGCCGGGTTCGGCAGGCCGGCGGTCACCTGCCGCTGGCCGCGCTGCGGGCGCAGGCGCGGCGCGTTTTCGTGCTGAGCCGCCTGATCGACGAAGTCGCCGTCTACGGCAGCGTGGAACAGGCGGTCGGCGTCTGCCGGGCAGGCTGACCCGCCTCGCCGGTAGTACGGGCGACTTGCGCTGATTTGCCGGATGCCGTTAACTGACAGGGCGGCATTGGCCGGTCCGGACCTTGCGCTCGCTCGCCGTTCGCCATCGATGTGGTGCGGAGAGGTGCATGAGCGAGCAACTGATGTCCGGAGCTGGCCCTGCGGCAGTCGGTGATTGGCGTTC
Organism: uncultured Actinomycetota bacterium; assembly: GCA_963819285.1. Lineage (GTDB taxonomy): Bacteria > Actinomycetota > Actinomycetes > Streptosporangiales > Streptosporangiaceae > Chersky-822. Next base: position 465,828 of record CAWFVM010000011.1, on the reverse strand, counting down.
CTGACACTGGCTTGCGTATCGCGATGGTCGCGCCGCCCTATTTCTGTATTCCGCCGGTCGCGTACGGCGGGATCGAAGCCGTCGTCGCGGATCTGGTTGACAGCCTGGTGGACTGCGGACATCACGTGACGCTCGTTGGCGCTGGACAGCACAAGACCAGGGCGCAGCGTTTTATTTCCACTTGTGACGCCGGGTCGGCCGACCGGCTAGGGGAATTGCTGCCGGAACTGGTGCATGCGGCGAGAGTCGCTGCCATCCTGGGCACGCTGAAAGTCGACGTGATTCACGACCACACGATGGCGGGCCCGCTGACTGCGCTGGGGCGGCTGACGCCCACGGTCGTGACGGCTCACGGCCGGGTCACTGGCGAGCACGGCGAGTTCTACCGGGCGCTTGGCGGCGCCGTCCGGCTGGTCGCGATCTCGGATGCCCAGCGGTCCACGGCGCCTGACCTGGCCTGGACCGCGACCGTCCACAATGCGATCTGTGCGCGGACGTTCCCGTTCCAGGCTGATAAGCAGGACTACGCGCTGTTCCTCGGCCGGATTCATCCTGAGAAGGCGCCGCACCTGGCGATAGACGCGGCCCTCGCCGCCGGGATTCCGATCATCTTGGCCGGCAAGTGCTCCGAGCCGATCGAGCATGGCTATTTCAGCCGGGAGATCGAGCCAAGGCTCGGGCCCGGCGTGACGATCTTCGGGGTAGCCGATGCCACCGCGAAACGAGCGCTGCTGGCCGGGGCCGCCTGCTTGCTGTTCCCGATCAGGTGGGACGAGCCGTTCGGCCTGGTCATGATCGAGGCGATGGCCTGCGGCACGCCGGTGGTAGCGCTACGGCGCGGGGCCGTGCCCGAGGTGATCGTTCATGGCCAGACCGGGATCATCCTGGACGACCCGGCTGATCTGGCCGACGGCATCGCCCAGGCGAGGCAGCTCGATCCGGCGCTGTGCCGCAAGCACGTGGAGACAGCCTTCACCGTCGAGGTGATGGCGGCCAGCTACGAGGCTGTCTACCGGCGCACGCTGGCTCCCGTTCCTCGTCGCGGCCCGGGCTGAGCGCCCATGCTCAGGGCTGCCGGCCCGACCAGGGCACCGGTGTTCCGGCGTGGCAGGAAGCTGATCGGCGCCGCCGTCTCCGTTGGCCTGGTCGCGGCTATTTTCGGCTTCGGGCTCCCGCACCTCGCTTCCTACCGAAGCGTGTGGGCCAGCGTCGGCCTCATGAGGTGGCCGCAAGTCCTCCTGGTCTGCGTCGCTGCCCTTGCGAGTTTCATCACAAGCTGGCTGGTGATCTGCTCGGTCTTGCCATCGGTACGCCTGCGACAGGCGGCGGCGGTCAACCTCGGCTCGACTGCCGTGGCGAACACGCTCCCGGCCGGGGGCATGCTGGCAATGGGAGTCAGCTGGGCGATGCTGTCCGGCTGGGGGGTGAGCGCAGGCGAGTACGTGCTCTACACCCTGGTGTCGGGAATCTGGAATGTCTTTGCCCGGCTGGGCCTTCCGGTCATCGCCCTGCTGGTCATTTCGCTCACCGGCCGCGCGGAGACCGGTCTGCTGATCGGCGCGGTCCTGGGCCTGGCCTTCCTTGCTGTCATCGCTGCGGCATTCGGCCTGCTGCTGCGAAGCGAGACCTTCGCCCGGCGCGCGGGCGAGACGCTGCAGCCGGTAGTGGCTGTGGCCTGCAGGCTCGCGCGCAGGCCGCCGCCCGCGAGCGCTGCCGAGTCGCTGCTGGCCTTCCGTGACCGGGCGGCCGGGCTGATCGCCGCGCGGGGCTGGCGGATCAGTGCCGCAACCGCTGCGAGCAATCTCGCCTTGTGGCTAGTTCTGCTGGCGAGCCTGCGCGGCCTTGGCCTGTCCCAGACGCAGGTGCCATGGGAGACCTCCCTCGCGGCCTTCGCCTTCGTCCGGCTGCTGACCGCGCTGCCCGTCACCCCCGGCGCGGCTGGCATTACCGAGCTAGGGCTCGTCGGCGTACTGGCCGCAGGCGCTGATCACGCAATCGCCGGGCAGGTGACAGCGGCCGTGCTGCTGTACAGGGCAGTGACCTACCTGGTGCCCGTTCCGGCCGGAGCCGCGGCCTGCCTCGCGTGGCGCTATGCGCCATCGCTCATCGGGCACGGGGCCTCCGGGCGTGCCCGAGTCGTTTCGGCGATGGCCGGCCTAGAAAGAGCCAGTCGCGCTGAGGCGAATTCGTTCAAAAAATAGGGGTTTTAAAATTGCTCCGAGTGCCTGCCGTGCTTTCTAGGCTGACGTAAGCCTGGCCGGCTGCTTGCGTGGCCAGTAGCGAGTCGCGCACACGCTCAGCCGAAACGCTGCCTATTGAATTATTTTACTCTGATATTACCCGGAACTCAGAGAGCGTTTCACGCGACCGACAGGTGATTTTCAGTAACCTGCCTGCTGAGCTAGCCGGCCTCGGATCGAGTTGTCCGGCGGCTCGCAATCACACACGCCATCGGAGAGAGGTCCGGCGACTAATGAGTATCAGAAACCACACGTCGCTGAGGCGCGCCGGCTATTCCTGGCTGGCTGCGGCCCCAGTGCTCAGCACCAGCGTGGCCGTGCTTATCGCCAGTCAGTCCGCGGCGGTAGCCGCCACCCTGCCGCCGCTTGGCACCGCCGCCTCGTACGCGGTCCTGGCAGCCACGACGGTCACCAATACCGGCGGGAGCGTTCTCAGCGGGAACCTCGGACTGAGTCCCGGTACATCGGTGACCGGGTTTCCGCCCGGCACTGTCGTGAACGGCTCGCCGGAGATAGCCAACCCTGCCGCGGCCCAGGCGCAGACAGACCTGACCAGCGCGTACAGCAATGCCGCAGCGCAGGCCCCGACGACGACTGGCCTGAGTTCCATCGGCAACCAGACGCTCACCGCTGGCGTCTACAACGCTGCTTCCTCGCTGCTTGTCAACGGCACGCTGACCCTGGACGGCCAGGGCGACCCGAACGCGATCTTCATCTTCCAGGTCGGCTCCGCCCTCACGGCGAACTCCGGCACCAGCATCGTGCTCGCGAACGGCGCTCAGGCCTGCAATGTCATCTGGCAAGTAGGCAGCTCAGCGACACTCGGAACAGGCTCAGCCTTCCAGGGCAGCATCCTGGCGCTGACCTCGATCACAGTGACGACCGGTGACACCCTCACTGGCCAGGCGCTGGCCAGCAACGGCGCGGTGACCCTCGACGACGACAACATCACCGTGCCTACCTGCTCGGGGCTGCCCGTTCCCCTGCTGGCTTCGCCTCGCACGCTTGGCGGAGCCGCGGGCATCGTCGGCCTGGCCTGGATCGGCTGGGTTCTGGTACGCCGCAGGAAGAGCACAGTTCAAGGCCGGCCAGGGACAGCCGGTTCACCGAGCTGATCAACCGCTAGGGGCCTCGTCATCTCGGATTATCAGGGACTGGGGAATGACTCGGTTGCCCGGGCTGGGAGCAAGTCGCGGTCGGCATGCGGCGGTCTCGCGACGCAAGGCCGCATCCGCGCCTTGGCGTGGCGAGGCCAGCCTGCATCTGACGTCGGTCACGACCTGGCCGCGCGCTCTGTCCTGCGCCCTGCTGTGCTCGGGCCTGGTCGGGGTGGTGCTGTTCCAATATCAGCTCAGGCGGCTGGAAGCCGAGACTGCGGCTGCCATCTACGGCCTCGTGACCCCGACACTCACCGCTGCCAGGTCGCCTGTCGTCTGGTTCGGTCTCGGTAGCCCTCGCAGTTTCGGGTTGATGATCACTCCCGACTGCTGTTCCGCCTTGCTGCTTGTGCCGTTGCTTGCGCTCGGCATGGCACTAGTCCTGCCGGTCAGGCTCGAGCTGCGGCGGGTCATGAGCGCGCTGGCAGTGGCGGCGATCGTGCTGGTGGCGGGCAACCTGCTGCGAATTGGCGCGATCGCCGCCGCTGTCACTCTGGCTGGGCCCGGACTCGGATATGAGGTCGGGCATCTGGTGATCGGCTCTGCTATGAGCGTGGTATTTATTGGCGCCAGCCTGATCCTGATGACGCTCATCATCACCTCTGCCCGGCCGAGCTAGCTGGCCGGGCCCTGGCCGTCGCTGAGGTATCTGAGCACGGAGGCGCGAACTCTTTCCGGGAGCAGGCTGAGCAGTTCCTGCCTTCGTCTGGCTGGGGATACATTCCTGACAATGTCGGCGATCCGGGCTGGAGCAAGCTGCTTGAGTACGTCAGCGGCCCGTCCGGTTTCCATCGTCAGCATGAGGACCGCGGCGCGGACTGGGGGCATTTCGGAGAGCGCGCCGGCCACTGTCGCTATGTCTGCCCGGTCCGCGATGCGCATGGTGTCCTCCTCCGGAGGCACGACCAGCACGGCGGCGAGGGCGACGGGCGCATGTGATCGAGCAGCGGACTGCGCCGGTCCGGCGGAAGCATCTGCAAGATTTTCCAGGCCGTGGCAGCCCGCGTCCTGGCGTCCTGGTCATCGGCCGATGAGTGCCCCGCGGTGGTGATGGCGCTGAGCAGGTTTCCGCCCAGTGCGTCGTCGCAGTTGATGATGATCCTGGCGGCATCGCGCCTGGGCAGCGCGAGCAGTTCGTCAGCCGCCTTGCCGGTAGGCATGCCCGCGACGACCTGGGCCTGGGTGAGCACGGGCAGTCCGGACAAAGCGGTCAGCCGGTGGTCAGGCCGGAGCGGCTGAGCGTCCGTCCCCAGCCGGAAGGGCCGCGTTGACAATGCCGGGCCACTGCCCTGACGATCCTCGCCTGGCTGCGGCGCCAGCCAGTAAGGCTGGCCGCCTGGCCGGTCTGGCTGGTGAGCTACGCCACCCAGGATGGCTGAGACCTTGGCGGCGTCCGGCCGGTCCTCTGGCCGTTTGCTGAGCATCTGCAGGACCAGGCCAGCCAGCGGGCCGCCCTGTCGCGGCTCGGGGGGATTCCTGGTTTTAATCGCCGTTATCATCGCCCAGTTGTTCTCGGCCCAGAAAGGCGCCTGGCCCGTGAGTGCGTAATACAGCGTTACTCCGAGTGCCCACAGATCCGTCCCGGGTCCGGCGGGCTCGCCATCGAACAGTTCAGGCGCCAGAAACTCCGGAGTGCCCATGATGCTCTGATCCGCGGTCAAGGGCGCTTTGTCGGCGATCCGTGCGATGCCGAAGTCCACCAGGCGTACTGACCCGTCTGGCCGCACGACTATGTTGCCCGGCTTCACATCGCGGTGGTAGACGCGCGGCTGACTCGTGTGGCAGGCCTGCAGCCCGTCGAGAACGGCCAGGGCAATGGCCGCGACCTTGCGCTCAGAAAGCGGCGTGTCTTTATAGCACTGAATGATCTCATTCAGCGGCTGGCCGGGCACATAACCCATGATGATCCACGGGGTTTTGTCGCGGCCCACGCTGATCAGGTCATGAATGGTGACGATCACTGGATGCTCGACCTGGGCAAGCGCGATCGCCTCCCGCCTGACCCTTTCCCGCCTGGCGTTCTCGTCACCGACGGTACCCGGAAGTAGCTCTTTGACCGCTACGGTCCGCTCAAGGTAAGTGTCGGCGGCCTTCCACACCGTGCCCATCTTGCCCGCACCGAGCTGGCGCACCAGGCGGTAACGGCCGTTGAGCACCGTTCCTGGCGAGGTCATTCCTCGTCACCCCAGTCCAGCGGTGTCCCGCCGCCGCCCCCGCCGCTGGGCATGGCCGCTGGCGCCGGCTCGTGGGCGCCAGGCGTCCGGCTGGCCTTGTCGCCACGGCGGGCGCTGTCGACGGAACCCTGGTCATCGACGTCATCGTCGCCGTACCGGTCGTCCCGGTTTTCCCCGGTGTCGTACAAGCCCTCGCCGCCGTAGGCTTCGGTCGGGGGACCGGGCCTGAAGTCGTCCCCGCTGCCTGCGTCGTATCCGATCCCGTCGCTACCTTCCGCCCCCTGGTCGCTGTCCAGCGCGGGCTCGTGCTGCCAGTGGTTGAGCCAGCGGTCCGCGCCGTACCAGCTCTGCTCGGCATGATCGCCGCCGGCCGCCGGTGAGTCAGCCGGCCCGAATCCGGCCCGCCCGCCCGGCAGCGAGGAATCCGAAGGGTCCTGGAAGTCCTCGGTTCCCTGATCGTCCGCCGAGACAACTGCGCCCTGCAGCATCGGTCGTGGCGGAGTCCAGATCGCGTCGATGCGCGAATCCTGGCTCGTTCCGAGTGCGGGCCAGAGCAGGGCCGTCCCGTGCGGACCGCTCGGACCGCTCGCGAGCCGCGACTGGCGCCGGTAGTAACTGGTGAAGTCCCTGCGCTCCGCTTCCCGCGCGTGCTGGAGTCCTTCCTCGTAGAGGCTAGGCCGCTGCAGGAGCTTCACGGTCACCGGCAGGCACTCGATGACAAGGAAGAGCAGGAAGAGCAGGAGCCTGGCCATGGTGACGGTGACGTTCCCGTTGCTCAGATCGCTCAGCGCCTCAAGCCTGATCAAGATGCCGTGAGCTGCCTTGTTGTTCGCGAAAAAGGTGGCCTGCAGTTCATTCTGCCGCTGCACCGCAGTGTCGTACTCGTGCTTCACGATCGGCTGCTGGGACAGCGCCTGCTGATATCTGGCCTGCTGATCGGCCTTGCTGGTCGACGTGAGCTGGGCGTCGCGGTGATGGATCTGCGTATGAACCTGGTTGATCTGCCCTGTGATGGTGCCAACTTCGCTTGAGGCGCTCCGGTAATTGCTCAGGCTGACCTTCGCCGCTGGCCCGAAACCCTTCTTCGGGCAGGCTGAACCGCCATAGAGCTGGCAGGTGTAGTCCTTGTAGTACTGGTTCTTCAGCTTCGTCCAGTGCGCCAGCTCGCCGTTGAGCTTAGTGAGCTGCTGGTTATAGGCCGTGAGCTTCCGGGTCGGAGGCCGTGCCGGCCGTCGCCGCGCCGTGCGTCGCGATGACGTTGTTCAGGTACTTCAGCTCGCTCGAAAAGGTGCCGACCTGCTTGGCCACGTCGCTGGCCTGCTGCTGCCGCAGGAAGGTGCCGTATCTCTGCTCAGCGATCTTCGCGATCTGGGCGTTGATCTCTGACTGGAAGACGCGCAGCACGAGCGGGGTCGAGATGAGCGTGCCCAGCAGCAAGGCGAGCAGGAGCCTTGGCACCGCCATGGCGAACTTGCGTGAACCATCAATGGGCATCGAGACAACTAGCCAGCGATCGATGCCCATTATCACAAGTCCCCAGGCGACCGCTATCGGAATTGCCAGGATTCCGTTGACCCCTACTGCGCTCGCGAGCGCGAACCACATGGAGACGGACGCTACTCCGCTGGTAATGAGGATTGCCCAGCCAAGGCTCTCGAACCTGGCTCGCTCGCTTCGCACGAACGTAAGGACTTCCTGGTCAGCGCCAGAGAGAGCGAGCACGAACCTTCGCAGCCGCTGAAACCACTGCTCAAGCTTCCGCGTCATCAGCCTTCCCCTCTTCGGCTCAGAAACGAGTTTCGCTTGACCCCGGCTGCCCAGCATAGGCGAATGGCTGCGAAATATCCCCCGAAGCGTCACCGGACGGTCACTTAGTCTGCTCTTTCCCGGCGAGGCCCGGACAAAATCGCCATAATGTGATCTGGCATCGAGCTGCGCAAGGAAGGTGCCGACCTCAGAGGGTCAGTGAAATCGGCCAGTCCATGACATTGGTATCCACTTGCATAAGGGGCGGGGCATGAACGGGGGCGACGGCGCGGGGGAAGTTCACGATGCTCTCTTCGACGAGCTCGGGCGGCTCACGGGGAAAGCCTCATTCACGGTCGCTGAGCTGGCCGTAGACTCCGCGACCATCTTCGAGGTCTCACGGGACGAGCACGGTACGCCGACCGCGTCCCGCTGGACGTATGCCTACGAGGATGACGCTCTCCGGGCCGGAGGAGCCGGCGGAACCGGCGGAGCGGACCAGTGGTCGGGGGCGACAGCGGGCACCGAAGGGTTCTACCGGCACGTTGCGCCGAAGTTCATCGTGCGCACGACGCACCAGCTCCCTGCCGGGCTCCTTGACCTCCTGCCGGATCCGCCTGAAGTGCCGGTCTACGAATCCGGGGCGTCCCTGGCGGGACTGCTGCGGGCCGCGATGAAGCAGAGCCCGCTGCTGCTGAGCTATGAGCTCGCCGTACTGAAGCGGGGGCCGCTGGCCGCAACGGCGCGGTCGGGTTCGCCCTGACCGGGGAGCCGCTTTTCCGGCCCGGCGAGACTCAGGGCCGCGAGGTGACCGTCCGGGTGAGCTGCGAGCCGACGGACGAGGGCGGCACGGCGTTCGTCGTCGTCACCCGCGAGCCGAGGCCCGAGCTTCCGAGGCAGGCGCAGCGGCTCAGGCCACTGCAGATCCAGGCGGCTGTCGTCCCGCCGGGCAGCTATGTCCTGAGCGCGACGCTGACCAGGCCAGGGCAGGTCCGGTTCCGGGGGCTGCCCGTGCCGCTCGAGAGATCCGGCCGGTCCTGGGATGATCTCAGGCGCCTGGTGCCCGATCGGCTGATCATGGCTACGCCAGCGCACCTGGTGTGCCTGATCGAGGTGTGCGGTGGCGACGCTCGGCTGCGGCAGCGCATTGACCGGCTTGGGGAGCCGATCAGCGAGGCCCAGGCCGGCGCTGCGCCGCTGCGGGTCTCGGTCATCGCCTACGGCGCACACGGAGTTGCCTGGAAGGTCGACGACCGGCCGCCGGAGATCCGGGCCTGGGCCGTATCGGGCGACGCGGCGATCAGGGCCCTTCGCGGTCTGGCCGGCCGCCGGGCAAACCAGCGCGAATATCAGCGCGCGGCGCAGCTTGAGTGCGCCCTGACGCTCGTGCGGGGGCGGCTGGCGCCAGCGGACGGACGCCCCGTGATCGTGGCCGCCGGCGGCGGCGGCTCATCCTCCGGGTCTCGACACGAGCCTGCAGATCATTCCTTGTCCAGAGTGGGCGGACGGGCCGATGGAACTCGCCCGGCTGGGCGGCCTGCCGGGAATTACGTTCGGCGCGCTCAGGGATCCGAAGTGCCGGGGCGGAGTATGGGACGCGCTCGGCCAGCACGCCGCCGCGGTTGACGACGCGGTCGACATGGAGAGCTTCGCGGCGGACCTCGGCCTGCGCCTGGCCGCGCAAACAGTGCCATTCCCGGTAATCAAGTAGCGAGGAACTTTAGATGGCGTACCGGAAGGATCTGGCCGAGTCAGGGATCGCCATGCTCGGGCCGACGGAGAGTGGCAAGTCGACATTCCTGTGCGCGCTGCGGAAAGCGCTACTTGAGCAGGAAGATGACTGGATGATATTTACCCGCGACGCGATCTCCCAGCGGCGGCTAGATGAAATGTCCGGCGCGCTGAACAGCGAGGGTGGCCTGCCCTTGGGGACGACAACGGTCGAGACGGTCGAATGGATTCTCGGCGGGACGGTCGAGCGTAAGGAGCGGAAGGGGCGTTTCGGCGCGGAGATTAAGAGCAAGGACCGAGTTGAAATAAAGCTCAGGCTGACTGACGCTCCAGGCGAACTCGGGCGCTCGGACCAGATCGGAATCGCGAAGAGAAATGAGCTGGTCAGCAAGCTGGCCGAGAGCAGCGGCATCCTCTATATGTTCGATCCGATCAGGGAGTTCACCCACGGTGACTCTTTTCAGCGGGCCGACAGCCTGCTCACCGAGCTGATGGGCAAGGCGAGCCAGGAGCCCGGCTTCGACGGCAAGCTGCCCCATCACCTGGCGGTCTGCGTCACGAAGCTCGACGATCCCCGTGTATTCAAGTCCGCGCACGATCTTGGCCTGCTGATCCCGAACGACGACAGCAAGTGGGGCTTCCCTACCGTGCACGAGGCTGACGCTCAGGCCTTGTTCAAGGCGCTGGGCGAGATAAGTAAATCCGGGAACGGAGATGCGCTGCCAAGACTGTTCGAACAGCATTTCCATCCCGAGCGGATCAGTTACTACGTCACCTCGGCGGTCGGATTCATGGTCAACAAGCGCACCAGGCGGTTCGACCCGCGTGACACGGTCAATGTCTACCAGATCGCGTCCGGCGAGACCCTGGTCCGCGGCCCGGTGCACCCGATCAACGTGGTTGAGCCAGTCTTGTGGATCGTCCGGCGACTGGCCCTGGCCGGGTGAGGGCTTCCGATGACCAGCACCATCAGCGTCGGCGCGCAGTGGGCGCTTGAGGGCAAGCAGCCGGACGGTGAGGGATACCGCATCCTGGCCTGCAGCACCGGGGAACTCGACCGGGCGAATTTCGCTGACGCCATCAGCAGGTTCCAGCTCGGCGAGCTCAATGACCTGCCCCAGGTATCGGTGAGCTGGGCCAGGCTCGGCACCGCGCCGGGTCTCAGCTACGTCGCCTTCGCCATTCACTGGTACGCGACGGACGGCCAGTGCCATGCCGACAATGTCACGGAGCGAGATAGCCAGGGCAGGCCTATCGCGTACACAAGCTATTTCAGCCTGCCGTATGACCGGCTGGCCGAGGCAGCCATCGGGTACCTGGCCATGTATGAGGCGCTGAGCGCCATCAGGCTTTCCGTGACTGATGGTCCGCTCAGGGAGGTGCCCATCGCGATCCCGGCCTCGCGGACTCCAGTCGCCCAGGACCTGGCGGTACGAGTGGCCCCGCTGCTGCTGACTGGCCGGCCAGTCTGCGTGCTCGGCGCGGAGGGCACGACCATGCTGGAGCGGCTGGGATTCATCGATGCCGTCATGGAGCTCTTGCCATACGGATTCCGGTCCCGGATGACCGCGGCTACTTTCACGAGGGAAACAAACCGCAACCACCGGTTCCGGCTGTTCTTCAGCAGCCAGGCCCGCGCACCCGAGCCCGACCAGGTGGTGATGTGGGGTGCCGAGCCCAGCTCGGTGCTCGCTCCCGAAGGGCATGCGGGCGACTACCTCTACTGGCTGCAAGACAGTATCGGCCAGCTCGCCCGGCTGACCGAGCTGAGGAGTGAGCTAGGGTTCGCGCCTAAAGACACCCTTCAGGCGCTTGAGTCCGTTCTCGGTACCCGGCACAAGCTCAGCCATCGTCCCCAGCTGGTGCGCCGGGGTTCGCACGACAGGCCCAGGCAGAGATCATCGCAGGCACCGACCCTTCAGATCGACCCTGGCGAGGAGCTGCTGGTCAGCTGCGCCAGAAACCTGAAGGAGTTCAACCCGACCTGGCTGCGATCCGACCTCAGCTTCCTGAAGAAAATCGCGGATAGGGAGATCAGCGATGCCCGCCGTGATCGATACCGGGACAAGATTGCCCGTCTGGGCCTTCTGCGGCGTGAATTTACTATCCAGGACAAGCTCCAGGACAAGCTGTACGACGCGCTGATCCGTATTGCTTTTCCGGTGCCGCTCAGCTATGCGGCTTATTACCGAATAGAGAAGTGCGCGGGCATTACCGCCGGTAAGGCACCTCACGAAGAGCTGCTCGCGGCTATCGTCAGGGCCGGGATGGCTGAGCCGGCAGTGACCACGATCGTGTACTGGCATCTGCGTGACACCGACGAAAAGAAGCTCAGCAAATGGCTCGCCTCCGGGCAGGTGAACGCTGCCGACCTGATCGACTTCCTGGCGAGCGATCGAATATTCCTGCGGCACACCCGCATTATCTGTGACGTGACGCTTGAATATCTGAGAAGAGGACCGAAGGGCCACGACTCGCACCAATTCCGGCTCGCGCTGACCCGGCACGGTTTCCTCGCCGCCGAACTCCAGCTGCGCCACCCGGACGAATTCCAGTATCAGGTCGAGGTCCTAGTCCAGTTGCTGACAGCGGCGTACCCGCAGGTAGTGACCGAGCCTGTGCAGGACCTCAGCAAGCACGCCATCCTGGATATTCTGAGTGGCGCCGGCGCTCCGCCTACGTCGGCCCTCTTCAGCGCTGTCCTGCTGTTGCTGCGAAGGCCGCAATCCTGGGAGCTGGCCTGGCGCGCCTACATTCACAGCGCCCTGACGTCGCCAAACCTCGACGAGGCAACCCGGGCACTTCTACAAGACCGCCTCCCCCCAATCAACCTCCCCATCCCCTGAGGCTGGCCGCCCCGTCCGCGTGACAGCGGGGGACCCCAGCTGCCACCGAGGGCGAGCTTGCGGGGCACCCTATTGCGCGGTATGGACGTTGAAAGCTACGCTCTGGCGCTAGTGCGAAATTCGGGGGGGATTCCGTCGGCTTATTCAGATCGCGGGGCTCAGGCGAGCCCGCAGCCATCGCCATTCCGTTTCCCGAGCGGGGTGCTGATAGTCGGGGACGCGCAGCAGCGGCTTACCTTTGTGGACACCGGACTCGGAACGGTCGTGCAGACGGCGACCCTCCAGTACGGGCAGCTCACCAGCCTGCCGCGGCGGCTCGGATCGCTGGCTCTGCTCGGCGAGGGAGCGGCCTCCCAGGGTGCCAGCGCGCTGCACGCCTATGACCTGGCCGCCAGCCCGATCGCCGACCTCTGGGACCCCGGCATCCAGATCAGCGGAAGCGTGGATGCCTCCCCGGTCGTCCTTGGCACCACGATGTGGGCGGCCTCGAGCACCGGCTACCTGCACGGGGTGAATATCGCTAGCGTCCGGGCACCCAGGCCGCTGCCGCCGGTGAACGTGCTGACCCTGCCCGCCGGCCAGACCGCCACGGTCACCGGCCTGCTCGCCACCAGCGGCGGCGACCACCTGCTGCTGGTGACGCAGTCCGGCGTCTGCGGGGTCGACGTGACCGGCCTGGCACCGGTCGCCCGGTGGACGTCGCTGCCAGGGATCGACCTCACCGGCGTGCCGGCCGTGCTCGACGGCGACCTGCTCATCGTCGCGTCCGGGTCGACGGTGTACGCGCTGGCCGCGCGGCCGGCCACCGCCACCCCGCAGCCGGTGTGGACGTATCAGGCGGGCTCTCCCGTGAGCCGGGTCCTGGCGCTCGGCGGGCACTTCCTCCTGGTGCTCGACGACAGCGCGAACGCCACCGTGCTCGACAACTCCACTGCCACCAGCCAGACCAGGTTCTCCACCGGCTGGGAGCAGGGTGCCTCAGCCTGGGCCGGCCTGTGCGGCGACGCGCTGGTGTCCTTGTCGCCCGGCGGCCAGCTCGCGGCCAGCACGCTGCCGGTATCCACCTCGGGCACGATCAGCCCGGCCCCGGTGTGGACGACGCGGCCAGGCCCGGCCGCGTTCACCGGGCCGCCGGCCACCACGGACGGGCTGGTGTTCGCCGTCGGCGGCGACGGGACCCTGCACCTCCTGGACGTCGCGGCCAAGTCCGCCGTCTTCTCCGTCGCACTGGCGACCGCGCCGCTGACCGGCGCCGTGACCTTCTTCGCGCCCGCCGTTCGCGGCTCGACGACCGCGTCGGTGCGCTTTCTGCTCGACGGCGAGGCGTTCTTCCCCGCGCTGCGCGACCTGATGATCGCCACCGCCCAGCAGTCCTTCGCGCCGCCGGCCTCGGTGTCGGCCAGCCTGACGTTCCGCGACCTGGTCGGAGAACTCAGCGCTGCCAGCATCGACACCTACGTGATGATGTGGGACATGTCGGTGGTACAGGAACTCTTCGAGAACGGCAAGAACTGGCCGGTCAAGGTGCTGGCGCAGACGCTCGGGGCACCGCTCTACGAGAGCCTGTTCACCCCTGGCGGCGCGATCAAGAGCGACTACCGGTACAACTCCCAGACCTACGTGGCCTTGCAGAACCTGCCGCATGTCCAGACCTACCTTGAGCCCTACTACAGCTCGCCCGACGTCTGGTTCGCCCGGCTGGCCGAGCTCGGCTCGAACCATCAGAAGATCGCGATCTTCTCAGTCAACGGGACCAAGCTGGCGCTCGTGTCCGGGTTCAACATCCTGAACGGCTACTACGACGAGGAGTCGCATCGTGGCCGCAGGAACTGGCACGACGCCGGCCTGCTTCTCCAGGGCAAGGCGGTGGACCTGGTCGAGGCCGAGTTCGACCGGCGCTGGTCCAAGCAGGGCGCGGCCCCGGCACCGCAGTCCGCGAGCTACGCGAAAATCGCCTCCTGGATGATCGGCCCCCGCACCTGCATCGACGCCCCCAGCGTTTGCTCAGGATTTGACCAGCCAACTCCGTATCAGGACCCCAGGCTGACCTCGCCGACGGTGCCCGTGCAGGTGCTGATCACCAGCAACGAGCGGGCCACGCTCAGCCTGAACATCAACAGGGCCGCTCTGCTGACCGGTGTCCATCAGATCCAGGACGAGATCATCAGCGCGATCGGCGCCGCGACGCGCTATGTCTACCTGGAGAACTATGCCCTGCACGATGTCGGGCTCGTGCAGGCACTCGCCGCCAGGCTCAAGACCGCGCCGCCTGGCTTCCTGGTGATCGTCGTGGTGCCGTTCCCGACCGTCGGCGACGCGCAGGCTCAGTTTTCGCTCAACTCAGGAAATGACTACCTGAACCGGTGGGCGTGTGCCGCGCTGACGCTCGGCTCGGCCGACTGGGTGACCGCGACGACCAAGAACGGCCAGACCTTTACCCCGGCTGATGGCGTGACCCTGCACTTCAGCCCCCGTGGCATTGAATTCACCACAGTGGCGGTCGGCGGATCGTCGCCGCGCACAGTCAGTATCCGCGAGGTCTCGGCCGTCACGCTGACCGCCCAGCCGCGCAGCGTCCTGTTCAGCGCGCCTGCCCGCTACTACCCGAACCCGCCGATGAACGGCGGCGAGCTGAACGGTCAGCGACCTAACTTCCGCGCCATCTACGTGCATTCGAAGCTGGCGCTCTTCGACGATGCGCGGGCGGTAATCGGCAGCGCGAACTTCTCCGTGCGCAGCATGCGCAGGGACGGCGAGCTGAGTATTTTTCTTAATGACAGCGCCACCGTGACCGCCATCCGCCAGCAACTGTTCAGCCACTGGGGCATGACTACCCCGGCGAACTGGGAGGCGGACACCACGAAGTTCGCGGCGACCAGGACCTCCTCGCTCGGCATCCTGCCGCTGCCCTTGAGTGCGCTGCCCAATCTCCAGCCGACCTGGCCCTGGTACCTGGCAACGACGTTTCTCTTCGATCCGTCCGCGCTCCTGTAAACGGATGCGGTGACTATGGGCACAATGACTTTCACCGGCGGCAACGCGGCGCAGCAGCAGGCCATCCGCACCGCGCACGCCTCGCTTGCTACCGCGCTGCCACTAGCGGTTACTGCGGCCAGTGCCGGCGGAAGCGACTTTGCCGGCTGGTTCGGCAGCACGGGCGCCGGCCAGAAGGCCGCCGTGGCTAGCGTGCTGCAAGCCTGCGCTGACAGCCTCAGCCAGAACTTCACCTACGACCTGACGGCCTCGCTGCCGACGCTGCTGCACGCGCCGGTCTGCCTGCAGTTCGTCAATGCCGACGCCAGCGGGGTCACCGCCGAGCTGTGGGACGGCTTCTGGCCGACCTATTACCTGGACGCGGCGGCCGGGGCGGCCGAGCTGGCGCTGAGCATCGGTCACGAGCTCGTGGTCTCGTTCAACCCCGGCGTCACCGACCTGCTCGGGGTCGAGGACCCCGAGTCGGCCCGGGCGCTCGCCGCCGTCGATCCGGACGCGGCGGCCCGCTGCGCGGCGAATTTCACCGGCTTCCTGTCGGCGTTTCTGACCTGAGATACGGAGCGGATCGATGAGCACTGACAGCGACGCCTGGCTGGAGCACTACCCGACGCGGGACGCGGCGAGCGCGGCCTGGGAAGCGCTCGCCGCCGAGCTGGCCACCGCGGCGAACGCCGATCCGCCCGCCGACGGGACCGGGTCCGGGCCGGTCCCGGCCGCACGCGGGCGGCTCATCATCGTCGGATCGGGGATCGACGCCGCTGGCTTCACCTCCGCCGCCGCGCAGGCGATCGACGAGGCCGACCGGGTGTTCTACTGCGTCGCCGACCCCGCGACCCAGCTCTGGATCCGCAGGCGCCGTCCCGATGCTTTTGACCTGTACGTCTTCTACGAGGACACCAAGCCGAGGTACCACACCTACGTCCAGATGACCGAGGCGATGCTGCATTACGTGCGGCGCGGCGAAGTCGTCACCGCGGTCTTCTACGGCCATCCGGGTGTCTTCGCGCTCTCGACCCACCGGGCGCTGCGGATAGCCCAGCGGGAAGGACACGACGCGACGATGCAGCCGGGAGTGTCCGCGCTCGACTGCCTGTGCGCCGACCTGTCCGTGGACCCGAGCTATCCGGGCATGGCGACCTTCGAGGCGACCGAACTGCTGCTGCGCGGCCGGGTGCCTGACCCGACGCTGCACGTCGTGCTCTGGCAGGTCGGGGTGATCGGCGAGCAGGGTTACCGGCGGCGCGGGTTCACCAACGCGAAGTTCCCCGTGCTGATCGAGTACCTGGAGCGCTTCTACCCGGCCGATACGCCAGTCGTGCACTACATCGCGGCCCGCTACCCGACGCTGCCGCCCGTGATCGAGCACTACGAGCTCGCCGAGCTGGCCAAGCCGAGGAACTTCACCAGGATCAACGGGATCTCCACGCTCTACCTCCCGCCGGTCAGGGGAGCGGCCCAGGATCCGGAGATGGCCGCGCGGCTGGGATTCGCCGGAGCCGACAACAGGCAGTTCCCGCCGCACCGCACGGTGGACAGCTACGGTCAGCGCGAACGCTCTGCTTTGCGAAATCTCTCGGAATTTCAGTGTGCCGGCTGATTACCAGTATCAGCGGCCAACCCGAGCGGCCCAGTTCATTCTGGAGCTGACCGAGAACCCGGAGCTGCGCGAGCATTTCCGCAGCAGGCCGGCGCGGGCGGTCTCCAGCGGAGTCTTCCCCGGGCTCAACGCCTGGGAGCGGCGGATGCTGGCCACCAGGGACAGCGGCCGGATGCAGGTCGCCGCCAAGCAGGCCAGGCTCGCCTCGTCGCCGGCCGAGCAGTTCGTGATCGACCTGTACACGAACCAGTCGCTGATGCGGCAGTTCCTGAAGGTGACCAGGGCTGACTTCAAGGCCCAGAACGCGCGGGCCAAGATCGACGGCTGGCTCAGCCAGCACGGCTACAACACCACCATCGCCGCCATCACCAAGGCCGAGCCGGCCGTCGCCGCGACCATGCTGCTCGCCTGGACCGGGCTTTACGTGAGCGCGGACCGCACGCTGACCGTGACGGTCGTCGGCGATCCGATCGTGAACGACAACAGCCTGGTCTTCGTCAACGCCAGCAGGATCACCGGCTTCAGCTTCGCCGCGTCGACCCTGAGCTGGGCCTCGTCCCCGGCGAACCCTGTCAGCGGGTCACTCACCTTCAGCTCGCCGGCCCCGGCGGGGAACGCCCCGGTCGTGCGCGCCGTAGCTGGCACGATCTGGGCGGCGGGCGTGAGCGAGCCGGCGACGCCGAACGTCAGCCTCACCGAGACCGTGCTCGGCGCCAACCCGCTGCCGGTCTGGGCCGGCCGGTACACGACCGCCGCACCGGGACCTGAGGTGCTGATTACCGTGACCCCGCCGTCAGCTGGGACTCCGGGGATCGGCCTGACCGTCGGCGGCGCGGCGGTGCCCTCCTATACCTTCGAGGGCCGGACGCTGACCTGGGGAAGTAACTCGGTCACGTTCGCCGCCGGCGCCGAGCCAGGCACGGCGAAGTTCACCGGCACGATCAATCGCGCGGCAGTCCTCGGTCAGTCCGATCCCGCCTACACCGGCCCCTACCAGGGACAGTACGACGTCATGCAGCTCGGCAATGGCGTCTGGACCAGGACGAGCGGCATCTTCTTCGACGGCCGGGCGCTGACGATCGGCAAGCAGAAGATCACCGGAACGGACTGGAAGAGCGGGGCACTGAGCTGGCAGAACGCCACCGGTCCCTACGACAGCGGCCGGCTGCAGTTCTTCATCGACCCGCTGACCTACCTGGCGTCCTTTCTCGGGTTCGCCTGGGCCAAGGGCGCGGCCGAGCCAGACCGGCCTAACCTCCGGGGCACGGTCTCGACCGGCTACCTCAGCAGCTGGTCAGGAAGCTATCCGACCAGCTTCGCCGACGGATCGGGCGGGCCGGCGCTGACGATCGAGGGCGCCGCGCCACCGGGACAGGCCAGCGTGGAAGTCGCCGGCGCAGCCGCGGGCGGGACCGCCTTTTTTAATAGCGAGCTCACGGCCAGCGTCGGTGCCGACACGTTCGACATCACGTTCGCCGCCGCGGCCGGCGGGGCCAGGACCTTCAACGGCACCTACAAGACGACGGGGTGGAACAGCAAGGGCTCCACCGCTGCCGCCAGTCAGTGGATCGGGACTTACGGGACGCTGTCGCGGGATGCCCATGGCACGTTCTCGCCCGATCCGGCGGTGCTGTCGATTGCCGTGACCGGCGCGGCCATCACGGTGAAGGTCACCGACGGGGCGGCGTCAGGGGTGGTGGCGCACCCGGCCTTCGATCCGGCCTTCGGCACGATTACCTGGGCGGGGGAGACCGGGGTGCCGGCGCGGTTCGGCAACGCGGCGGTGGCCTTCGCGGTGGACTCGGCTACCTCGTACAAGGTCTTCGCGGGCAGCTACTGGGCGAGTGGCGCGACTCCGCCGCCGCAGGCGATCTGGCGGGGCAGCACCGCGCCGCCGCCCTCACCGACGGCAGGCGAGCTGTCGCCCGGCGGGATCGCGGGGATCGTGCTCGGCACGGTGGGCGCCGGCCTGCTCGGCGTCGGCTTCGTGCTGTGGCGTTCCGGCCGGCTCTGCTGCCAGGGCTGGTCGTTCCTGCGCCGCTCGTCCGAGGCGATCGATCTGTGCGAGCCGCTGAAACCGCATATTGAGACGGTGCTGACCATCGCGCCGGCCGGATCGCGGGGTGTCCTCGGGGCCGGGGCCTCGCCGTGCCAGGAGGCGGAGGAGGAGGCCGATGAGGCTGACGAGGCCGCCGAGGCGGAGGAGTCCGCGGCCGACGAGGCCAATCCGAGCGACCTGCCCCAGCTCAGCGGCCAGGAGCCGGTCTTCGAAGAGCCGAACGTGGACGTGGACACCGATGTCGACGTGGACGTCGTGGTGGACGTCGACATCGATACCGACATCGACACCGATGTAGATGTGGACGTGGATATCGACGTCGACATTGACGTGGACGTGGACTTCATTGCCATCGTGGACGTCGATGTGGACATTGACATTGATATCGACACCGACGTCGACACCGTGGTCGATAACGTCACCGACAACGTGACCGACACGGTGACCGACACCGTCAGCGTGATCGAGACCATAGCGGCGGTCGCTGGTGAGTCGGCCGTAGATCCGTCGTGATCACAGCGCACTACATTCCATACGACACCGAGCGCTTCCCGCTGGCCCCGGCTGCCGCGCTGGCTCTCGGTGTCGAGCGGATCGACGACCTGGCCGAAGCCGAGCGAGAGCGCAAACGCCAGGCGGGCAGGCGGCCCGTGCTCGGCTACCGTGACAACCTGCGGCTGCGGGGACGCCTGGCCGACCTCGCGCCGGATCATCCGCTGCTGAGTTTGTACGGCAAGCTGGTGCGCGAGGTCGTGGCTCCGGCGTTCGGCAGCCGAATCTCCTACAACGCGACCCCGACCTTCCGTGTCCACCTGGCAGGCACGCCGAGTGTCAGCGCCTGGCACCGGGACGCCGATGTCACCGGGCGGCTCGACTACCTCACGGCGTGGGTGCCGTTCGTCGACACGTTCGAGTCGAACGGGCTCTGGCTTGAGCAGCACTACGGTGCGGCCGACTATCAGCCCGTCCCGGCGACCTACGGCGAGGCCGTGATCTTCGACGGGGCGCTGGCGCTGCACGGCAGCCAGCCGAACCGGACCGACGTCAGCCGGGTCAGCCTGGATTTCCGCTTCACGCCCAGGGACCCGCGCCAGCGCGGCCCGATCGCCGACAGCATCCTGGCCGCCCGGCCAGGACACAGCCAGAGGAGCCGCTGACGGCGCTTTTCCGCCGAACACGACGATAAATCTCCGCGTCGCGGGTAGCAGGCCCTGACTACGGCGGTGATGTGCTCCTGGTGCTCGCTCGCCGTTCGCTACCGAGGTTGACGCGGAGAGTTCATGAGCGGGCAGTTGAGGTCCGGGGCAGGCGGTCCTGTGACATCCGGCGCGCGGCCGCTGCGCATCGCGATGGTCGCGCCGCCGTATTTTGGCGTTCCGCCGGTCGCGTATGGCGGGATCGAGGCTGTGGTCGCGGATCTGGTCGACAGCCTGGTCGGTAGCGGGCATGAGGTGACGCTGGTTGGCGCTGGCCGGCACAGGACCAGGGCGCAGCATTTTATTTCCGCATCTGAAGAAGGGTCGGCTGACCGGCTGGGGGAGCTGATGCCTGAGGTGGTGCACGCGGCGAAAGCCGCTGCCATCCTGGGCACGCTGAGCGCCGACGTGATTCACGACCACACGATGGCGGGCCCGCTGACTGCGCTGGGGCGGCTGACGCCCACGGTCGTGACGGCTCACGGCCGGGTCACTGGCGAACACGGCGAGTTCTACCGGGCGCTTGGCGGCGCCGTCCGGCTGGTCGCGATCTCGGATGCTCAGCGGTCTATGGCGCCTGACCTGGCGTGGGCCGCGACTGTGCACAATGCGATCCGCGCGCGGACGTTCCCGTTCCAGGCTGATAAGCAGGACTACGCGCTGTTCCTCGGCCGGATTCATCCAGAAAAGGCGCCGCACCTGGCGATTGACGCGGCCCGCACCGCCGGGATTCCCATCATCCTGGCTGGCAAGTGCTCCGAGCCGTTCGAGCGTGCCTATTTCAGCCGGGAGATAGAGCCAAGGCTCGGGCCCGGCGTGACGATCTTCGGGGTCGCCGATGCCGTCGCGAAGCGAGCGCTGCTGGCGGGGGCCGCCTGCTTGCTGTTCCCGATCAGGTGGGACGAGCCGTTCGGCCTGGTCATGATCGAGGCGATGGCCTGCGGCACGCCGGTGGTAGCGCTACGGCGCGGCGCGGTGCCCGAGGTGATCGTGCACGGCCAGACCGGGATCATCGTGGACGATCCGGCTGACCTGGCCGGCGGTATCGCTCAGGCGAGGCAGCTCGATCCGGCGCTGTGCCGCAAGCACGTGGAGACAGGCTTCACCGTCGAGGTGATGGCGGCCAGCTACGAGGCTGTCTACCGGCGCGCCCTGGCCACCGTTCGTCGCGCCGCAGCCTGACCAGCCCCCCGCTGATCGCGATGCGCAGCCCGGGCTACTTCACCGGCTGAGCTTGCCGACCACGATGAGGTGCGATCTGGTGCGGACCCAGGACAGGATGCCGTCGGTCATGATGACCTTGTCCCCGTGGTGCAGCGGGGGGATCTGCGCGGCGTACTCCACCGGCTGGGCGTGCCCGCATGCGCAGGTGAACACAACGTTCTCGACCGCCCAGGACTGCTGGCACTTGCGGCAGCCCTTGCGCATGCCGGCGATGTCGATCAGGACGAGGCTGCCCTGCTGGCCCTCCGGGCAGTCGGTGTGATAGATGTCGTGCTGCCACTTACGGCAATGGGTGCAGAACATCCGGTACGGCTTCCAGAAGGCGTCTTCAAGCATCTCGTTCATCCCCAGTGAAACGATGGTGGAACGACCATAGTGGCACGCTGGCCAGCCGGTCCAGCCGTACGGTCCGTCGAGCGCGGCCGACCTGGTCATCTCCCGGTCAGGCCGGCTCGGTGTAGGTGATGATGAGGCCGGAGAAGGAACTGGTGCCGTTGGGGCAGACGCCGGCGGAGTAGGCGTACTTGCTGAAGTCGATCTTGGCCTTGCTGGCGGGCAGTTTTCTGGTGATGGAGGTGTAGATCAGGGGCGACGTTGGATGCGTGCTGATGTTGACGAGCACGGAGCCCTGGTGGTTCTGCAGGTTCTGGCGGTTGAGCTGCATCGAGATCACCGACGAGCCGTGGGTGTAATAGAAAGTGACCGATTTGAGGGTGGCGTCCGGCGGCAGGGACAGGCCCGCGTCAAAGCATCTGTCGCCCATCGACTGGATGAGCGAGGTCGGGTTCCACTGGTTGGAGTAGTCCTGGGCCGGCTCTCTGATCGAGTCGGGCGCGAATGCCGACGCGGCGAGCGCGTAGTGGCGGGTGACGGTCTTGGGAGCGCTCGGGCCCGCAGGAGCGGCTGTGGCGCTGCCGACAATGGCGATTCCGAGTGCGGCTCCGGCGGCCAGGGCGGCGAGGTAGCCGATCCGGGGGCTGGGTATCAGTTTCATGGGCGTGAGCTCCTCAGTGCGATTGGTCTTGGCGCTGGAGCATCTTCCGCTTTATGCGTGGGACCGCCCCCGTTGTCCGCCTTTGAAAGCATGAGGGACGGCGCCGGTAAGTTCTAGTGCCACAACCCAACCTAACTCCGGCAAATGGACGAAATGGGGTCGGCAGATTCGTCCCGGCCGGCCCTGCGATACCCCTCGCAGACTTCCGTGATCATGAGATGGAGCTTGATCCCGGAGCATCAGCGGCGTGATCACCCCGCCAGAGTTCCGTGATCACCGTTCCCGGCATGATCATGGAACATCAGCGGTCCGGTCGGCTAGATCGGGCATTTACTGTTGCTGACGTTGGGAGTTCGGACGAATTGCCAGCGGCCGTGTGCCAGGCGGGCGCTGAGCGGCTCGACCGTGCCGTGGCAGATCCAGATTCCCGTGGTCATGACAGTGCCGGGCGATGCGGCCGCGACGCCTGTCGAGGTGCTGAGGCTAAAGGGCTGCGGCCTGCTGGGGCTGGGTACCCGGTGCCACGTCAGGCCGTTCCAGTACTCGATCAGGGTGTGGCCGCCGTGGCCCGTATCGACTGGGTCCGAGGCTCCGTAGCCTCCGGCCGCCCAGGCATGTCCGCCAGGCAGCACCGTGACAGCTGACAGGGTGGCGACGGGGTTCCGGCCTGGCGGAGTGGGCGATGGCACCTGTGTCCAGGTGATGCCGTTCCAGAATTCGGTCAAGGTGCGGGCGCTGGCGCCAGGGCGAGCGTAGGTGCCGACTGCCCACACGCCGCTGGCGCTCGCGGCAACAGCCTTGAGCTGGCTGAATCGGCGCAGGCCGTGGCCAGCAGGGTCGGGGCTCGGGATAATAGTCCATCGCTGCCCGTCCCAGTGCTCGGTCAGTGTGCGGATCTGGAACGGAACATCCGAGCTGTCAAGCGAGTAGTTGCCGACAGCCCAGGCATCCGAAGCGGAGATCACGGAAACGCCAGTCAGGTTCAGGTTGAACGCGCCCTGCGGGGTGGGGCTGGGCACCCGGGTCCAGTGCCCCCGCTGCCAGCGCATGATGAGAGTGTGGTAGCTGCTGAAGCTGCCGCTCGTGAACGAGCCGACAGCCCAGGCGCCGCCGTGCGAGGTCGTGGCGACCGCTTCCAGGGTGTTCTCGTTCTGGCCGCTGCCGGGATCCGGGCTGGGCACCCGGCGCCACCGTGCGCCGTTCCAGTGCTCGGTCAGCGTGTGGCCGAACAGGAACGAATGGCTGGAGAACGCACTGGTCGCCCCAACGGCCCAGGCGTCGGGGAATGACGACGCGGCGACGCCGCTCAGGGAGTCTTCGAACAACACGCCCTTGCGGTGAGGTGTGTTCGGGCTCCTGACCTGCTTCCAGGCCCGGCCGCCCCAGTGCTCGATCAGCGTCTGGTCCAGGTTTGTGCCGACAGCCCATGCGTTGCATGGCGACGTGACCGCGATGCCGGCAAGATCACTGGTCAGGTTGACATCGGAGCTCATCGCAGCGACGGCACGGCACGTCAGGCCGGGTGCCGGCCGCCCGCCAGAGACCGTCCCCGCGGCAACTCCAGCCTGCGAACTTGCCAGAGCTGCCACAAGCAGCGCCGCCGCCGGCACCGCGCCGCGAGCCGCCAGCGTGATGGCGGCTCACAATGGCGGATAGGAGTCTGGGAATCAGTGCGCATGACAACCTCCCGTTTAGCGCACAACATATCCAGCAAGCAGCATATCTCCGCCTACGGAAATTAGTTCTGGATCTATGCGCGATAGTCCGGGTTTACTGGCGGCTCCTGGCTTGGGAGGTGGGTTCACCCCCGGCCGAGTCTCAAAGTTGACCAGCCGCCAAGGCGAGTCGGCTGTGGGCCGGCATTGCCTGAGGCCGGCCCGTTAAATATCTGAATGGTGTTTGCGGCTCGCCGAAGACGACGGCCTGTACTGGATCGCCGCATCAGGCGCGGGGTAGGCTGCGGGCATGAGCCTTCCGCCGTATCTGCAGCCATTTTGCGTGCCGATCGAGCCTCGCGCCGCGGAGCGCCACGGCCGGGTTGACTTGTACCTGCCTGACGACGCGGCGGAGCCACGTCCGGCGGTGGTGTTCGTCCACGGCGGCCCGATCCCGGCTGACCTGCGGCCAACCCCGCGTGACTTGCCTGTCTACCGCCGACCCCCGCGTGGGTGCCGCCCGGGTAGCGCTGTGGTTCTTTTCCGGTGGCGGATTGATGATGGCCGACTGGCTGCGCACGCCGCCAGAGTGGCTGCGATGCGTGGCGGCGACCTATCCGGTGCTGGCTCCTCCGGCAGGCTGGGATGACAGGTTCCGGCCCGCCGTCGCGGTCGCCTCAGCGGGCGACCTGCCCATCGTGCTCACCAGGGTGGGCCGCGAACAGCCTGACTTCGCCGCCACGGTCACCGCGTTCGTAGAAGCGGCTCGCGGCTGCGACGCGCGACTGGAGATCATTGACGTTCCGGACGGGCTGCATAGCTTTGACACGCTCGATCACAGCGCTGAGTCCCGGGAGGCAGTCTCGCGTGCCCTGGAGTCGGTAGTCGGCTTTCTCAAATGACCGGCCGCTCAGTGCGGTGCTACTCCGGCTGCGCCGAGGATGATGCCTGTGGCCGCGGCGAGGAGCAGGGTCGGGACCACGTCGCGCCGCAGGACCAGGAGCGTGATGGCGGCGCCGCCGAGGACGGCGTACTGCCACGGCTCGGTCAGGGCCCGCGCGAGAGGTATGGCGGAGCCGAGGATGGCGCCGATGGCGCCTGGGCCGGTTCCGTCGAGGAAGGCGCGGGCGGTGTGGTTGGCGCGGAGCCGGTCGAAGTGGCGGGCCCCGAGCAGGATGAACGCGAAGGACGGGCTGAAGGCGATGAGCGGTGCGATGACGCCGCCCAGGAGCCCGGCGGCGGCGTAGCCGACGACGGCGACGGTCTGGACGACGGGGCCGGGGGTGATCTGGCCGAGGGCGACGGCGTTGAGGAACTGCCCGCCGGTCATCCAGTGGTAGCGGGTGACGGCGTCGGCCTGCATCAGCGGGATGATGACGAACCCGCCGCCGTAGGACAGAGCCCCGACCTTCAGCGCAACCCAGGCCAGCGAGAGCAGGCCGCCAGTGGCGCCGAGGCCGCTAGCGGTCAGTGAGATCAGCGGGATGCCATGCGGGCGGGCGGCGGCATGCGGCATCCGGGTGCCGATCTCGATCACCCCGCAGGCCAGCAGGACCAGCACGACCCAGGGCCCGAGCGTGGCGGCCGCACACGTGCCCGCGGCGAGGTAAGCGATCCAGCGGGCCTGCCGGGCGCGGCCGGCGCCGCGGGCGGCTCGCCAGCTCGTGGGCAGCAGGCCGGAGCCGGCCTGGACCGCGACCGCGGCGACGGCGGCCCCGGCGCCTGCCCCGGCGGCGGTGATCCACCGGGGCGGGGTGCCGCTGAGGAACAGGGCCGCCAGCGCGAGGATGACGACCAGGCCGGGGAGGATGAACGCGGCCCCGCCGGCCAGGGCGCCGGGACGCCCGCGCAGCCGCCAGGCGCAGAAGATCGCGAGCTGGGTGGAAGCCGGGCCCGGCAGCAGGTTGCAGGCGCTGATGGCGTCCTCGAACTCGGCCGGCTCCAGCCAGTGCTGCCGCTCGACGCACAGTTCCCGCAGCATCCTGATGTGGGCCGGCGGGCCGCCGAAACCTAGGCAGCCGATCCGGCCCCATTCCCGCAGGATCGTGATCAGGCTGACCGGCGGAACGGCGCCGGCTGCGGCATCGCCGGGACCGTTTCGCACAGTCACGCGTGCCTCAGCTCCTGAGCAGGTCAGCCACCTGCGCGGCATCCCGGACGCTGGCGAGGTCGTGGTCGCGGGCGGCGTTAGCCCGGAGGTCGGGGTTGAGGGTGACCGCGTCCGCGAGCGCCGTTGCTGCTTCGCCGGGCAGTCCGGCGCGGGCGCGGGCGCACGCGAGGTTGTAGCTGGCCATGCCGCGGGCTGGGGCGGGCGCGCCGAGGTATCGCGCGGTCGCGACGGCGTGCTCGGCCAGGGCCACAGCCTGATGCGGCTGGCCATGCCCGAGGTGATAGTCCCCGAGATGTCCCATGGGGTGCCAGAACCCGCGCACGATCACCTGGAGCCACAGCTGCCTGCCGCGCAGCCAGGGATTCCTGGCGGGTTCCAGCAGGTCGTCGCGGCTCAGCCGGCGCATTTCCTCGGCCAGCTCGCCCGCGACGCGCCAGCTGTCACGGGCGACGGTGTCGGCGGGCTGTGCGCACAGTTCCGCGTACAGCGCGGTCGAGGCGTGATCGACCTCGGCGAACTCCGGCGGTGCCTGGCCGCTGCGGATGGCGCGCAGCCGCTGCACCTGCTGACGCCGGAACTCGGTGTTGTGCGCGACCAGCGGCGCTGCCGCCCAGCGTTCCGCACTGCCGCTGGCCGTCGGCTGGGGTTCGGCCAGCAGTTCCTGCTCGGCGGTGGCAGCCAGCCCGATGAGTCCAGTCACGGCGGCGCGCAGGCCCTCATCGCCCGTCATGCGCTGGCCGTCTGCTGCGAGCCAGCCGGCTTGGCGGCCGTGAACATGAGCGTGTCGTCGACCGTCACCGTGATGGCGGCGAAGCCGAGGGTCTGGAGGCGGCCGATCAGCGAGGCCGGGTCTATCGGGTTGTAGTTGTCGTCGGCGTGGAAGGCGTGCAGGTCGTTGCTGGCGAGGCTGTCGGATCCGATCAGGGTGCCGCCTGGCCGCAGGACCCGGTATGCCTCGGCGAGGATCTTGTTCTGCAGGGCGAGAGTGGGGACGTGATGCAGCATCGTGAAGCAGCCGGCGGAGTCGAAGCTGGCATCGGGATAGGGGAGCTTCGCGGCGCTGCCGGTCACCACCTCGACGTTCGTCCCGGCGTAGCGTGCGGTCAGCAGCGCGGCCGCGGCCTCGTCGACCTCGATGGCGGTCAGCGTGCCGACCCGGCTGCGCAGCCATTCAGTCGCCGCGCCCGGACCGGGGCCGATTTCGAGCATCTGGTCGCCGAGCTCGACGTCGCGGGTCAGCCTCGGCAGGATGTCAGTCTGGATGTGCTCAGCCCATTCCGGACTGGTGCACACCCGTGCATGATTGTCGTTCATGGCCTCGACGCTAGGGACTGCGGCAGCGGAGGCCAAGGGCGTAGCCTGCCATCCTGTGTCGCAGGACAGACAGGACCGAGCTGACAGCTGCGCCGCCGACGCGATCAGCCCGGATGCGGCTGTCGTCGTGGCGACGTTCCCGATGCCAGCCGGGCTGGTTTTCGACTGGCACACGCACGCTGACCATCAGCTGGCGTGGGCTTCGAGTGGCGTGCTGAGCGTCCGCACTCGCGATTCGGCCTGGGTGCTGCCGCCTACCAGGGCACTCTGGATACCAGCGGGCCTGCGACACGAAACACTTTCGGCGGGAACGGCGACGATGCGGTCCGCCTACATCCGGCCCGCTCTGTGCTCCATCGGCTGGACCGAGCCGACCCCGGTAGCGGCCGGCCCGCTGCTAGCCGAGCTGATCGGGTACCTGGAAGACCCTGAGCTGGAGGGGCCGCGCCGGATGAATGCCGAGGTTGTCCTCATCGACCTCCTGCGGCCGGTGGCGATGACCACCATCGAGGTCCGCCTGCCTGCTGACGACCGGGCCAGGCAGGTCGCGGACCGGATCGCAGCTAACCCGGCAGACGGACGGACGCTCGCTGAGTGGGGTCGTGCGGTGGGGGCCAGTGAGCGCACGCTGGCCAGGGCATTCCTTGCTGACACGGGCGTGAGCTTCGGCCGCTGGCGCACCCTGATGCGGATGCGGGCCGCCCTGACCGCCCTCGCCGGCGGCGAGCCAGTCGGGAACGTCGCCCGGCAGGTCGGCTACGACTCCGACAGCGCCTTCGTGCAGGCGTTCCGCCGCGAGACTGGCGTCACCCCGACCGCCTATTTTCGCCAGCGAGTCTGAACTGCTAGGCGTGCAGGCGGTGCGGGGTGATGATCAGGGCTTCGGGGAAGAGCGCGGCGAACTGGGCTGCCGTGCCGAAATTCGCCCCGATGCGCTCGGCGTATTTCACCACGTATTCCGGCAGCTGGTCGGCGCCGGGGAAACCGGGAACGTGCTCGGCGGTCCCGTCGATGCGGATGATGTCGCGGCCGAGGTCGGTGACGTCGAGTCCTAGCGCCACCTGGGGGTTGTGGCTGATGTTGCGCAGCTTGATCTTCGCGGCCTGGCTGTAGATCAGGACCGTCTCGTCCTCGCGCAGCAGGAACCACACCGGGACGGTGTCAGGTCGCCCGTCCGGGCGCACGGTCGTGAGCCAGGCCATCAGGTTGGCGCGCAGCCGTCCCTCGACGTGCGCTCGCCGGTCATCGGGCAGATGTGACGTCAGTTCCATGAGGTACATCCAAGCTCACGTGCTAGTCGCGGATCCAGCGGTTATTGCCCAGCGTTCATGATCCATCCACTCGTCCCTGATCAGGATATATCCGGGAGAGTAGCCTTCGTATTGGAGGCCCAGTCTTTTCACGAGATTCAATGACCGAATATTACCTGGCTGAATGTCGGCTTCAAGCCGGTGCAGGCCCAGGTCATCGAACGCGAAACGGAAGAGCAGCCTGAGACCTTCGGTCATGTAGCCTTTGCCCGCCGACGGCTCGAAGACCCCGTAGCCGATGGAGCCACGCTGGTATGGGCCACGCACAATCTCGTTGAGATTAACGAAACCCGCAAGTGTATCTGTATCCCGTACGCAGATGAGCAGACTCTCGGCAGACTTCTGATCGAATCTTGCCAGGTAAGAATCAAACTCGTCATCGGTAGTCGGGGCATAGATCCACGGATAGTGAAGTTCGGCGCTGGCACGAGCGAGGCGGGTAACTTCGTATCGGTCTCCGGCTGTCAGCCGACGGAGAACTACCCGCGACCCGCGATACAGCTCCAGTGCGGCTGGTTCGGACGTCACACTGCGAATATAACGTCACCGGGCAGGCGGACGCCCCTGGGAGCGGTGACGTAAAATTGCGAGGCATCAGCCTGGATATCGCCTGGGGGAGGCGCTACCGGGTAGACGGGATCGGGGGATCACATGGCGTATGGGGTAATTCACAAGTTCGCTGGCGGTACGAAGGAGCAATACGACGCATCGATCGCGGCGGTACATCCGGCTGAGGGACTGCCGGAGGGGCAGCTGTTCCATGCCGCGGGGCCTTCGGCCGGCGGCTGGATGATCGTCGCTGTGCACGACTCGCAGCAGAGCTGGGAGCGGTTTCGTGATGGCATCCTGATGCCTCGCATGGCTGAAGGGATCGCCGGTGGCTTCACGTCGCCGCCCGAGGAGACCGGGTTCGAGGTCTACCACGAGATGACTGCCTAGCCATCTGCTGCCTCGCGGCGGGGTTGTCAATGCCTGGTTGTTCCTCACTCGCTCCTGATCTGCCAGTGCCTGGCCTGAGCGGCTTAGGATTCCGGACGCCGGCCGTGACCGAACAGTGGGCTATTTCGCACGTTTACTCGAGATCGGCGAACTTCGATGGTGCCTGGCCGCTGCGGGTGGCGCGCATGCTCTCATCGCCGGTCATATCTGGCCGCCCAGTTCGACGTCGCGGATCAGGGTCGGCAGGATGTCAGTCTGGAGGTGCTGAGCCCATTCCGGGCTGCTGCACACCTGTGCATGATCGTCGTTCATGGTCTCGACGCTAGGCACTGCTGCCACGCGGGCCAAGGGCGCAGGCTGCCAAGCCGTGTCGGCGGACGGACCTGACCCCGATGATGGCCGCGCCGCTGGGTGCTAGGCGAACGCGGCAGGAATGCCAGTCACACTCGGGCGATTCATTTCTAATTAAATAAGGTGGAAAATTGCTTCGGGGTTCATGCCGTATTCCTAGGCTGATCTCGTTCGCCTACGCATGAGGAAGCGCGAACCGTGGCTGCCGTCATCGGCTCAGTCGAGCTGCTTGAGCTGTTGTCGGATCTTTTCAGCCAGAGCGGCGTTGGCCGGGTCATCGCCGGTCAGCCGCATGGCGATGTCGAGGGCGGCCTGGTAGCTGGCGCGGGCGGCGGTAAGGTCCCCGGCCGCGGAGGCGATGTTCCCGATGTTGTTGTGGCTGACGGACAGGTCGCGCTGCCATCCGGTGTTGGCGGGGTCGGCGGCGGCGCGGGTCTGGACCTGGTGATGGATGGCCTGGAGCTGGTGAAGGGCTGAGTTGAGATCACCGACGTTAAGGAGTGCCTGAACTTCCAGGTCGGCGATCAGGATCCAGGCTCGTTCTGAGGATGGTACTTGTGGTCGGATCTCTGCCAGGTAGGCGAGCGTCGCCAGGGTGCCTGGCAGTATGCGTGCGACCTGCGTTGCGAAGGAGACGGCGTCGTCGTGGTTGCCGAGGCTGGCTAGATGTCGGGGGATCTCGGTCAGGTCCTCATAGGTCGCGTGGTCTTCTTCCACTCGCAGCGAGCGCATGGCCAGGGCTCGCTCGTGGAGGATTCTGGTGTCCGGTGCGTGACGGGTAATGAGCGCGGCGGTCCAGGGATGCATGACGATGTCGGGGCTGGCGTCGATCAGTGTCAGGTCGGCGAGCTGGCGGAGGTTATCGTCCAGGCTAGTGAGTGCTGCTCGCCCGGAGTCGGCAGGCTCGTTTTCAGCGGTAGCGGTGAGGGCGTGGCGGAGATCGTCGATGGTCATGGGGGCGCGGGAGATGGCGATCTGGGTGAGGGCTGCGGTCTGGGCGGGGGTGAGGGTGGCGGTCAGCTCGACTAGGAGGATGTCGGTGCTGCCGAGCAGGAGTGCTTGGTCGAGCCGGTCGGTGAGGGGCTGGTCCGAGCGGAGGTCGAGGTGGTGACCGCCGCCAGGATCTTGAGCGGTCTCGCCAGCATCATCGGCTCCGGACCAAGTTCGGGCAGTACCTCTCCGGGTACCAGGCCGGGTTTGGCCGGGGAGCGTGACACCGCCACCCCCGGCTGCACGCCCGCAGGCCCGACCTCTGATCCGCGTAGAAGCGCTCCCGGATCAGTCGCGCCTCCCACTGGACTCCCCGCCCCGCACCCGGCGCCGCATCACCCTCAGCCCGCACCCGATACGACGGCGACGCCACCACCAGCACGAAGTCAGCGTCCCGGATTTCCCTCGCCATCCATTGCGCCAGGTCCCTGCGAACCTCCTGGCCCGCCAGGTCAAGCCGGGCATCTACCCCATTCCCCCGCAGCAACAGCCACAGCTCCCGGACCCGATCTCCGTGATTCGGATCATTCGGCTCATGGGCATACGAAATGAACACCTGCACCGGCCGTCGGCTACCGTCCACGACTCACCCCAACCCGTGCCGCCTCCGCCGCATACTCCTACGCGGCTGAATGGTACCCCGCATGATAAATAGGATCGCGACAGCTATCATGCTGCCAAGTAGAGGTCGGCCGGTAAAATGACCCGTAATGGTGATATTCCAATCAATCTGGGAGGCCGTAGTGTCGCATCCGAATGAGGATCTGGTCCGGGCGGGGTTCGCCGCGTATTCCCGCGGGGATATGCGGGCGATGCTCACCGAGTTCTTTGCCCCCGACGTGATCTGGCATTTCCCTGGCCGGGGCCCGCTGGCAGGCGATCACGCCGGGCTGGAGGCGGTCGGGACGTATTTTGGCCGGCTGGCCGAACTATCCGAAGGCACGCACCGAATCGAGCTGCGCGATGTGATCGCCAACGACGAGCATGTGGTGGCGCTGCACGGGACAAGGGCCGAGCGGGCAGGCCGGCAACTGGACATCGACGCCGTGCAAGTATTCCGCATCCGTGACGGCAAGGTCGCCGAGGCCTGGACTGTCCATCACGACCTGTACGCCTTCGACGACTTCTGGTCCTAGCGCCGGGTCTTCGCGGTCGACCTTGTCTCGCGGGCAAGACTTGGCTCACAAGCGGCGGGAACTACGTGGCGCCTGTTGCGCTCCCTGCGATGCGATAGCTAGCTGAGGCGGGAGTGGTCTTCCCGCCGCAAGACCTGAGTGCGTTGCTGGACCTGGGACGTTTCCTGGACCTGCACACCGAGTCCGCGCTCCTGCTCGGTCCGGACGGTGAGCAGGTGCCGCTCCCCGAAGAGGTCTACAGGATTCTGGTCAACGTCGTTGAGGCGATGCGCGAGGGCAAGGTCGTCACCGCTGTGCCGCGCACGCAGCGGCTTACAACCCAAGAGGCCGCCGACTTCCTCGGCATCAGTCGCCCGACGCTGGTCAAGCTCCTGGAGGACGGGAAGATCCCGTATGACCAGCCGGGGCGGCACCGTAGGGTCCTGTTCTCGGACGTGCTCACCTACCTTGACCGGCAGCGGCAGCACCGGCGTGAGGTCTTGGACAGGATGACCAGGGACGCCGGCGAGGCAGGGCTTTACAGCGGCAGCCTGGACGACTACGCGGCGGCACTAAAGAGAGCCCGCAAGCGGGCTTCGCGCCAGAACACGTCCTGACATGCCACGTTATACAGTGGTTGGCGGCTCGACCTAGCCAGCCGAAATCAGCGCTCACCGTCCTACATGGCTGGGTCGTGTGATCACCCAGCCAGGTTCTGTAATCAAGACCACGTGGTCCAGAAACCCGGACGCAGCCTCAGGTCACTGGCATCTAGAACTCAAGAGCTGCTTCCGGCATCGAGGGCGTCCAGGCGCGCGACGCTGGCGTGCAGGCGGTGCTTCTCGCCGTACTCGCGCAGGTCAGCGACGTCTGGCTCGGCTATCTCGAGTTGCCGCGAGAGCGCTGTGATGCGCTGACGGAGGTCGGCCACGCTTACCACGTCGGCGGCCGCCGTCATCGCGAGCGCCCGCTCGATCAGTGCCCGGCGCCGGAGCTGGTCGTCGTCGCACCAGAGCTGGAGGAAATGCTGCTGGCGCAGCTCATAGGAGCCGGCCTTGCTCAGCGAGTACGGGGCGTCGGCGCCGAAGGCGTCAGCGCGGAGGGTGGCTCGCCAGGTGCCGTTGGGCAGCTCGTGCAGCGATCCGGGTCCAGCCTTGCTGTCGGCTAGCCATGCGGTCCAGATTCGCCGGGGGTCGATTATTTCCGAAGCATCGATGAGCAGTTTCATGACCGGCACGCGGCGGCAGACGTCCTCGAAGAAGGCATCTCGCTCGGCGGCTCGTGCGGTGTAGACCAGCAGGCCGGCGTTGGCGGTCTCGATGATGTAGGCGGGCAGGCGGGCGGTGCTGTCGCCGAGCACCCGCAGGTCGCGCAGCTGCCTGGGCAGGTTCAGCTCGGCCCGGTCCTGGCGCCCGGCGAGATCGGTGACCAGCTCAGGACGGAACATCGCGCCGGAGAACAACGGAAAGAAGCGGCTGCGGTCGGTCAACCGGTCCTCGGGGATCCCGGTGTCAGTGAACACGGGGACCGAGCCCTCGTAGTACGGGCGCGTCAGAGGCTGCCCGGTGAATTGCTCGATGAGGATTCGCTGGCGGCTCTCCAGGGGCTCGAGGCGGACTCCCTCCCTGGCAGAACGTTCGCCTAGCCCGGTCAGCGTCACCAATCCGCCGTCCTGGCGGAGGTGCCCGATGGCGGTCAGGAAGTCCAGGCATCGTTGCGCCAGGGCGGCGGGAGCCCGAGAAATCCGGCCAGCTCCGCCGTCTGGCTGAGCCCGGCCTCCCTGATGGCCCGGATCAGGAAACGGTCAATGAGCTCGTATGGCTGCTCGGCGTAGCTGCTGGCGGTCGTTTCCACCTGCCACAGCGGCCACAGCACGGGGAACAGCCGCAGCGGGCGCAGTCCAGGTAGGCCCGCCGCGTGCTCGATGGCCCGCCTGGCTGGATAAACGCGCCTGCTGTGCGTGACCGCGCTCACAGGCGCTGCCTCTTCAAGGTCATGAGCTGGCTTTCTACTTCACCGGACGGCCGGAGGTCACCGTTGCAGCGCAGGTAACTGACCGCCGAGGTCATCAACTGCGCGAACTCGCGGTCCCTGGCCCGGAGCAGGGTGCTGCTATCGCCAATCAAGATGAGCTGCTGGCGGGCGCGGGTGATGGCGACATTGAACCGGCGCTGCTCTTTGAGGAATCCGATGTCCCCGGTGTCGTTGCTGCGGGTGAAACCGTAGACGATCAGGTCCCGCTCGCCGCCCTGGAACGCGTCGACAGTGCCAACGCTGCGTTCGACCAGCTTGCGGTCGCCGAGAGCAGCTGTCAGCCGTTCCGTTACTCCTTCTGCTTGTGCGCGGTAAGGAACGATCACCGCCCAGTCGCGGTACCAGTGCAGATACTCGCCGATGAGCTGCGTGATCAGGACGGACTCGAGTTCGTTGAGGTAACCATGCTGACCCCAGGTCTCGCCCCTCTTGCCACCCTGCTCGCGGCGCTCGGCGGCTGGGCGGTCGGCCGTATCGGCCATGGCGAATGGCTGGCGGAAGATCGGATCGCCGAGGTGACCGGCGTGCTCTGTGCGCAACGCGCCGCCGTAGAAGGCGCCAGAGACGAACTGGGCGATCGGCTCGGGCATTCGCCGCTGGATGGTCAGCATGATCCGGTGCTGCTCATCGGCGGCGACGTAAAGGCGCTCGAACGCGCTGCGGCTCAGGAGGTCAGCGATCACCTGTGCTCGGGCGGGCGGGACTTCGCCTGACTGGCTCAGGTCCTGCATCCAGCCCTTGACCTCATCGTCGAGGAAAGGCGGCAGCTGATGGTGATCGCCGACCAGGACGCTGCGCCTGGCCCGGACGAGCGGGACGAGCAGGTTCGGGGTTCCGATCTGGCCCGCTTCGTCGACGATGGCCAGATCGAACGTGAGCCCGGCCAGCAGGGGAGTGGTCGCGGTGCCGATGCAGGTCGCGGCGACCACGTCCGAGTACCTGACGACCTCGTGGTGAAGCTCGTCGTCCGAGCCGGCTATCTGAGTCCGCCAGTCGGCGAGCAGTTCGGCCCGGCGGGCCGCTAGCGTCACGGCTTCGTCCAGCGCACGGGCGTATCTCTGCCATTCCGCGAGATCTTCTGGCGTGCTCTCGGTGACCGGTACGACCGTCCGTAAGCCGGCGTGGATCAGGCTGGCGGCGCGGCCGGCGTCATCGAGTGCCTGCTGGCGGGTTGCGACGGCTTCGGTTCTCGCTGCCGCGAGCCCGGTGCCTGTCGGGTCGCCGAGGATGAGCTCGTCGGCCTGCGCTCTCGCTGCCAAATGGGAGGATTCCGCGTCGGCTAGGCCTGCTCGCAGCCGCGTCAGCTTCCCTTCCTGGCTGTCCGCTTTTCGACGGCGCCGCTCGGCCTGCCATCGCCAGATCGAGTGCAGGTACCTTCGGCTGACCGCGCGGGCCTCGGCTGCGGTTAGCTTTTCGCGGGCGACTCGCAGGCTGGCGCTGGTTGCGCTGATCTGGGCCGGAAGCAGGCTCAGGCGGGCCAGGTCGGCGGCGAGCCGCGCGGCCAGGGCCGGGCTGATGCGTCCGACCAGCGCATCCATCGCCGCTTCGTGAGATCGCTCGGCCGTGGCGGCCTGCGCGGCGGCCTGGACCTGCGTCATCAGGAACTGCTGCTGGCGCAGGAGAGGGCGGTCGTCACCAGTGAACTGGGCCAGCCGGGACGCGGTCCCCTCGGTCGCGGCGAGCAGCTCAGCTTTGAGCTGGTCAACCTGCGTCTCGACCATGAAGCCACGCGCGTGGCTGGTCATCGTGTCCTCGTTGCCGACCCGGACCACGCGCAGGTGCCCCGGCAGCCGTTCGAGCACGGTGTCGACGGCGCGGTTGGTCTGGGACGTGAGGAGTACCCGCTGCCCGGACGCGGCACAGGCCGCCGCGATCTCGGTGATGGTTCTCGTCTTGCCTGTGCCCGGCGGCCCGAGGACCAGGAGCCGGTCAGGCACCGTCAGCGCTCGCTGAAAGGCGGCCAGCTGCATCGCATCGAGCTGTTCGCGCGGCTGCGTCCGCGGGTCTGGAGCATACGGGTGCAAGGGCTGGCCGGTGAGTCCGGCCAGCAGGTCGGATGCGGCGGCCCGCTGCTGCCGCAGGGTGTCAATGGCCTCAAGCTGGGCCCGGTAGACCCGGTCACTCGGGAGGATGCGGATGGCGCCCTGAGGCGGGATCTTCCGGTAGTCGACGGCAGCGTCAAACCTGACGACTACCACGAGGTCCGCGCGCCGGAGGATCTTGCCCCGCAGGTCGGGTTCGTCGGCGAGATACACGACGGCGCCGACGGCCAGGCTCGCGGGACGCAGGAGCTCGAACTCGTAGACGCCGCGAGCCGAGTACCGCTCCTCCAGCGTGGCGCTCCTGCGGCGGTAGTGAATCGGCGGGGAGGCGAGCTGCCTGGCGATCTCGATGTCTCTTGTCGCCCGGACTACCTCGGCCAGTAGGTCGAGGTAGTCGACGTACGTGGCGGGCATCGGGGCCTGGGTCTGGGTGGGAGCAGCTGCGTCTGGCAGCGCCCACGCGCGGCGGATCGTGTCCCAGTGCGCGGGCAGGTCCTTCGGCAGGTCCCTGACCTGGTGGTAGATCCGGCAGCCGCCTGGGCAGCCGAGCAGGAGAGCCTTGCGGGCTAGCCGCTCGTGGTCCCGGAAGGTGACCGGAGCCACGCGGCCGACATAGTAGGCGTCGCCGCGTCTTGTCGGGTATAGCGAGGCCACCTGCCGTCTGGTGTAGACGACGAGGTGCTGCTGACTACTACCTTCGACCCGGATGGGCAGCGCGCCGGCTCTGGCCAGCCCGGACATCTCGGCGATCACCGTGTTCAGGCTGGTCGT
Organism: uncultured Actinomycetota bacterium; assembly: GCA_963819285.1. Classification (GTDB taxonomy): domain Bacteria; phylum Actinomycetota; class Actinomycetes; order Streptosporangiales; family Streptosporangiaceae; genus Chersky-822. Next base: position 429,239 of record CAWFVM010000011.1, on the reverse strand, counting down.
GCCGCCCGTCCGGTACTGGTCGCGGGCCATCTTCTCGGCCATCTTGGCGGACGGGACCACCACGATGGCGGCTGGTAGTGAGATCTGCCGCGTCGTCACTGGCGGCCTGCCCGGGCCAGATCGGCCCGGCCGGCCCGTAGCTCCGCCGCGAAGGCGCTGGCGGTCGGGCGTCGCCTCGGGTCTGAACTCAGAGCATTGAGAATTAAATAATCAGCCCCGGCTGGCAAGTCTGGCTGGGCCGCCCGGATCGGTGGTGATGTCCCTGGCGTCGGCGGATGCCCGGTCAGCACGTGATACACCAGCGCTGCGAGCTGATAGACATCGGTTCCCGCTCCGGCCGCGGCGCGACCTTGCTCAGGAGCCCGGTAGGCCGGCTCGACCTTCGCCGGTGGCCGGAGGGATCTCGGTGAGGCCGGCATCTCTGAGGAAGCAGCGGCCGCCCTGGACGAAGATGGCGGCCGGGTGCAGCGCGCGATGGCTGGCGCCGCGCTCATGCAGGACGCTCAGCGACGCGCATACCTCCGCGGCGGCAGCGAGAGTCCGCGCGGCGGTGATCCGGTCGGCCGGGCCGGGTCCGGGTCCTAGCGCCTCGGCCCACGATGAGCCCGGCGGGTGAGCCGTGATGATGGTCGCCTCGGCGGGTCTGGTGGTGGTGCCGAGAAGGCGGGGCAGGCCAGCCCGTCCGTCCAGCGCCTTCAGCAGTCTGGCCTGGCTGAGCAGGCCGGAGTACTGCTGCTCAGCCGAGGCGATCCGCCGGGTGATCTTTACCCGGCGGATTCTTACCCGGCCCGCGCCCGGCTCGATCAGTTCGGCGGTCGCCTCCTGCCAGGTCCAGGACCGGTCCAGGCTCGCCCGCTCCGACGGCTCATCGTGCAGCAGGTAGACCGAGCCGTCAAGGCGGAACTCGGCGCCTCCGGTCCAGGCCGGTTCTGCTTCTAGGTCGGTGAGCTGGACGGGGGCGGACCGGGGCGCTAAGGATGCCTTCGCGCCGGCCGGGTCATGATCCCGGTAGGGGTTGTAGTAGTGCTGACGGATGTCGGCTGCCTCTGGTCTGAGCAGCAGCGCCCGCAGCGTGGACTCGTCCCAGAGCTCGACGCGCAGGCCGGCTCTCTGCTGGTTGTCTGCCTGCCAGCGCTGCCACCATCGCGTGGCCGGGCCGTCCATGCTGGTCGGGATGCACAGCACCCAGCGGTCGATTTCATAGCCGTGCTCGGCGGCGTGCTTCAGCGCGGACGCGAACGATTCCCTGACCTGACTCTGCTGCGCCTTTCCGAAGCCCCTGACGAAGTACTTTGCCTGCCAGATCGTGACCCGGCCGCTGAGGTCGCCGTCTAGCACGTCAATGCCCCAGTCGCCAGGATTGGCGAAGATCATTCTCGCTTCTCCGTGCCCGGTGGCCCTGACTAACTGGCCGAGCATCTGCTCGAAGTCGGCGCCAGCGCCCGCGAGGCCAGCCCTGAACTCGTGAATCGTGAAACCGATCATCGGATCGCCGCTCATTAGTTCCCTCCTGCTATTCGGGCGATGGCTCGTGAGTCAGATCTTTGTGGTCTAGGCCGAACTGAAGTGCCTCGGATTCGCGGCCTAGCTGTGACAGCTGCCGGCGATATTCGGCCTGGGCCCGCAGGAATCGCTCGCGGTAGATGTCGTGGTCCAGTTGGGCCGCTTCACGCCATAGGTCGACGGTTTCTTCGTCGGCGGTGAGAGCGTAGTGGTGGCGGCCGAGGTCGCGCAGGCTGATTCCGAGGTTGCTCAGCGCCCTTGCCAGGGTTGCCGTGTCTTCACTGGTTCTCGCGTTGGCTACGGCGGCTGCGGCGACTGCTGCCGTGGTGCGGGGAAGGCCATGAGCCAGTTCGGTGTCCAGGACCCGTCGGCTGGTGGTGGCGGCTTGGGCGGCTCTGATTCCGGCGCCGATGCGGCGGGCCGGGTCGGTGGTGATCAGGTCGGTGAAGATGGGTACGGCTTGCTGGAGGTGGTCGGCCGCCGCTGCCAGCAGCATCAGGAGCGGTGCCGCCTGCTCAGGGGTGAGGTCGACGTGGAGGGCCGCGAGGTCGGGGTTGCTAGTGAGCTGGCTGACCAGGAACCAGGCGGCCAGCATGTCCGGTTTAATGCGGAGGGGCCAGGCTGGCTCGGCGGGGTACAGGCTGGCCGCCCAGCGGGCGATCTTGGTGCTGGCACCGGCGAGTACGGGCAGGCGGCACAGGGCCGAGGTCGCTGAGCTCAGGTCTGCGGGGCTGGCGATGAGCAAGACGGCTTTAGCGGGGGCCTGGTCGACGGTGGAGAAGTCGGGCAGGCCGCCGTCTGGTGCCTGGGCGGCTGCGAGCCACCGATGTTCCTCGTGCCTGAACAGCGCCTCGGCGACCTGGCTGAACGGGGGAAGCTGGGTGCCGCGGAACATGGGGCGCTTGCGCTGGGATTCCAGCACGGCGAGCAGGGCTTGTGCCTGCAGGGTCAGGATCGGCTCGCTGGGGTCGTAGGTCCATCCGCTGGCACGCGGCGGCAGGTCAGGTGGCGGTGTCCTGGCTGCCCTGGCGTAGGCGATGATGGCTTCACTGAACCACCGGGCGTAGTCCTCGCTGCCGCCGAACGTGCCGACGGTGAGTTCGAGCGTCCCGGCCAGGACCTGGCGCGGGCGATCGGGCAGGGCTCGTTCCAGGCGGCCGAGCAGTCCTGCGGCGCGCGTGACCAGCACCACCCGCACTGGGGGGACGACGGGTCTTGATCCGGCCAGGCCGGTCAGGAGATCGGTCACGTCGCTGCGTTCGTCGGCATCGTCGACCAGGATCAGGGTGGCGTCGCCGCAGGCCCGCGCTACCGTCACCGCCTCGCTACCGTCACCGCCTCGCCGCCGCGCCCCGGGCCGAGCCATCCGGCTACCCAGGCCGGCGCGAGTTGACTGGCGAACTGGGTGGCCAGGCGGCTCTTGCCGACCCCGGCCTGGCCGGTGACGATGGCAACCCGGCTCGCGGCTGGGTTGTCAAGCCATCCCTGCAGGTATTTCAGGTCGGCCTGACGGCCGCGGAAGGGCGCTACCTCGTTGGTAGCCAGGAGATAGGAGAAAATGCCCGGGTTATCGGGAAGCTCGCTGACGAGCTCGCCGAGAATCTCGGCGCGCTGCCGCCTGGCTTCTTCCCGGCGATCTTGCCTGGCCACCGCCTGGTCCGCGACCATGGCACCGGCCAGACCAGCCACCCCGCCCGCAGCCCCGAAAGCCGCCCGAAGACGCGCGTCGCTGGTGGTGACAGTGCCAGCTACTAAGCCGGCATCAGCACCGGCCAGGATCAGCCCGGTAAAGACACCAAGCCGCCGCCCGGCTCCATAGCGCCATGCTGTCATCTCGACCCCCTGAAGACTGCTGAACCGAGCTCCGCCCCAGTGCTGTTATTAGTGGCAGCCACGTCTAGAATTGTCAAGGAAATGGACTGGCCGAATGCCCGCCCAGACGAGTCCGGGCGTCTGGTGAACTGGCTGTCTTCGTTCACCTTAGTTAGTCTTTCTTGATTGCACAGCGCCCTGCGCATCGTATCTGCCGGGCGGATGTGTGACAATCGCACTATGACTCACGCGGTGGTCGACACGCAAGCTGACCTGGGCCGACGCATAGCTGACGCACGGATGAGCGCCTGCCGGACTCAGGCGGAGGTCGCTGCCCTTGTGCGCATAGATCGTACGGCGCTCGTCAGGATCGAGTCTGGTGAGCGGAAAGTGCCCGTGTCCGAGTTGGTAGCCATCGCAAAGGCTCTGGAGCGGCCCATCGACTGGTTTGTTGTGGAGTCCCCGCCCGCAGTCGTCAGCCGTCGCCGCGATCCCGTGGTTGGAGGTTTCTCGCGTAAACTCGACCTTGCAGTCGAAAATGCGGCACGTGATGTCAGCTTTCTCGTTGGACGGGGCATCATTACCGATGCGGCCCGGACAACCCGGAGTGCGCCAGAGAGTTTCGAAGTCGCAGAGAATCTCGCACGCGAGACTCGGGTGCAGGCCGGGCTACCGGGTGGGCCTATTCTCGATTTGCAGGGTGTTTGCGAGACACTGGGCCTTCTCGCCTTCTCCTTTGCTCTCGGGCCTGACGCCGGAGACGCCGCCTATGTCGAAGTCGGAAATCTCGGTGTCGCCATTGTCAATGGCACCACCGATCCTGGCCGTCGGCGTTTTAGCCTCGCCCACGAACTTGGGCATCATCAGATCGGCGATGCTTATGAACCGCAGCCAAGAATAGGGACGGGCGATACCGAGCGCATGATCGGTGCGTTCGCGGCTTATTTCCTCATGCCCCGATCCGCCGTTCTAAACACCTGGAACGAATTCTCCGGCCTGCCGAGGACTGCAGCGATCGCAGTAGCGGTGCGTTTCAGGGTTAGCTGGACTGCGGCATGCAACCAGCTACGGAATCTCAACCTGATCGACGCCAGAGAGCACGATCGCCTGCTTGATACCGACCTGACGAAGGGCGAGATGTTCGGGTTCGGCGAGCGCTGTATACCCGAATTGGAGCCTCCAGCTGTTCCGTCGCAGTATGCACGGGCCGTAGTAAACGCTTACACGACTGGCAGGTTGACCTCGACGAGGGCAATAGAGTTGCTCCACGGCACTCTGTTGCATTCCGACCTTCCGCCGATGGAAGGTCTCTCGCTGGATCAGTTTCACCGAGAGTTTATGAGCGACGGGGCCGGTATTGCGGCCAGGGCATTAGTTACCAGCTTGCCCAGTTCCACCAGTTCGGCTGTCCCCCGGAGAATGCCGGCAGGAGCGGGTGGAACTTGAATAGCGTCCCTATTGGCTTGCCGGTGGCCGTAGAGAGCCGCAGTACTGCCAGGTCGGGGTTGGGGAGTGAGCTCACCTGAGGTGGCAGCGTCCGAGCGTCAGGCCGGAAACCGGAAAGCACGCTGGTCACCGAGAGCACAAGAAAGATCGCAGCCTGCACGGAGGCCGCCGCGGTGACTGGAGCCAGTCGCGGGTTCCTTCTCCGCAGCCCGCCCGTCGCCGGCGGCTGGAACCCGCGGTAGCAGGAGCGTGTCCTCGCTGAGCAGGCCGGCCGCAGTGGCTAGAGCGTCGGCTAGCCGGTCCCCGACCTCGTTCATGACCCTCCCCGAGAGCGACCCCGAGCGTCGCGAGCGCGCGGGCAGCGGTGGCTCATGGTGCCGGGGCCTATACCGAGCACTCTCGCGATCTCCGACTCGGGCAGGCCCAGCTAGTAGTGAGCACGAGCACCTCTCTTCTCCGGGTCGGCAAGGCCGCGAGCGCGGCGAGCACCTGGCGGCGGTCCTCGGCGAGCAACGAGGCGATGTCGCATCCGGCCCCGTCGCCGATATCACCGTCAGTGACGGGGGCTACACGTTCAGGGCTGACCCGCGAGCTGGCCCGCTGGTTGTGCATCACGCCCTAACAGCGGCGCTGCGCAGTCCGGGCGCAGTCCAGTTCGCCGATGGCGCTAGCAGAGACTCGCGCCACTACACCGCCGCAAGGTCGTGCGACGGCGTGCCCGCAGGCGCGCGCCGAGCGCTCAGGTTGGCCCGATGTCAGCGCGTGGCCCACATGTTTAGGTGATCTTGGCGTAGGGTTGCCCCGGGGCGCAGGGGATGGATTTGTTTACCAACTTGGTTAATACTCCTAGGAGGTAGTGTCCCGGTGGAGGTAGGTTTCGATGATCCCCGCCTTGAGAAGCTATGCAGGAGCGAGAAGGAGTTGCGTAAGCAGTTCGGAGTCGTCCGGGCCAAGAAGGTCGAGGCGCGGATCAAGTCTCTCACGGCCGCCGAGACCCTCACTGACATGCGGCAATTGCCCGGTCGCTGTCACGAGCTCACCGCGAACCTGGCCGGGGTCCTCTCGCTTGACCTCGACCACCCGTACAGGCTGCTGTTCCGACCGGCGAACGCAACCGTGCCTAGCGCAGGCGGCGGCCTGGATTGGACGCAAGTCACAAGCGTTGTCGTGATGTCCGTGACCGATACCCACTAGCCCACTGATCCTCTGGAAGAGGTGAGTTTGATGGCAACGGCGAGCCGGGAGTTCTATCCGCTAGGCGACACCGACTACGCGACGCCGCCGGGCGAGATACTGCGGGAGTTGCTAGAGGAACAGGATCTGACGCAACGCGATCTTGCAAGGCGAACAGGTCTGAGCCCCAAGCACGTCAACAGGCTTGTGCAAGGGGTGGTGCCGCTGAGTGCTGATGTCGCTCAGCGCCTAGAGCAAGTCACAGGCACGGCCGCCCGGCTGTGGAACACGCTTGAAGCCAACTACCGGTCAGACCTGGAAAGGCTGCGACGCCAGCGCGACTTGGTCGCATGCATCTCATGGCTAGACGGCATGCCTGTCCGAGCGCTGGTGAATCGCGGCGTTCTCCCCAAAGAGCCTAAGGATAAGACGTCCCGCGTCGAGCAGATGCTTAGCTTCTTCGGCGTTGCCAGCGTCGAAGCCTGGGACGACGTTTACGGTGAGATGGCCTGCGCTTTCCGCCAGTCGAAGGCGTTCAAACCCAACCCAGGAGCCGTGGCAGCTTGGCTAAGACTGGGAGAGATCGCCGCTCAGGATATCCGTTGCTCGCCGTTCGACCGCAACGGCTTGCGTGCCGCCATTCCGGCGCTTCGCGCTCTCACCCTTGAGCCACAGCCGGTTTTCGAGACCCAGATGAAAGACATCTGCGCAGCCAACGGCGTACTTGTCGTGTTCGTGGAGGAGGTTACCGGCGCCCGTGCAAGCGGAGTGATGCGCTGGCTTACTCCTGCAAAGGCCCTGATTCAGTTGAGCCTGCGCTATCGGACAGACGATCACCTGTGGTTCACGTTTTTTCACGAGATCGATCACGTTCTTCGGCAAAACAAGAACGAGATCTTGATTGAGGGCGGACCGGCAGCCGCTGACGACCCGAGGGAGACTCAGGCTGACGAGTTCGCGCGGCGGACCCTGATCCCGCCCTCTGCGGCAGCCGAACTTAGCCTCCTGCACTCGCACGCCGCAGTATGCGAGTTCGCTGCGCGAATCGGAGTCGCGCCGGGAATCGTAGTCGGCAGGCTGCAGCACGATGACTATTGGGCGCCATCGCGAGGCAATGCCTTGAAGAAGCGTGTGGTGCTGTCCGACGTATCCGCGAATACCGCATAGATGCCGCGCGTCGCTGATCGTGCCGAGGATCTGGATGCTGCCGTCGGCGTCGTACTTCCAGGCGTCCGGTTCGGCGAAAAGATCCTCGCTCCTCAGCCACCGCATATCGGCGCGGGCATGCTCTCCCCTGCCTCCCGATCCAGCAGTCGCGGGTGCGCAGAAAGGACCGCAGGCCTGGCGCTCGGCATGTACTTCACACCAAGCTCGTTCACGCCGGAAGGGTACGACAAGGTAATCAGCCGACTTGGAGCGGTGGGTGCCGCAGCGCCGCCTGGAAGGCTCTATCACGTTGCTCTAGAGGCAGGCGGCCGGATCCAATTGTTCGACGTGTGGGAATCCGCTGAGGCGTTCCAGGCCTTCGGGACGACACTGGTGCCGATCCTGGCTGAGCTGGGGATAGATCCCGGCGAACCGCAGGCGTCCCCCTTTCACAACCTCATCGCCGGCTGACTTGAGTCAAGGGGGAGTCAACGCTGCCTGCTCGTAGTCGGCCAGGTCGCGGGAACGGCCAGTGCCTCGCCCGGCCTGCGCCGGTGCTCGCTCAGTAGTGACGACAGTCTGTGGCACGTCCCTTTTCCATCCGTTTGGCTCTTTGCATTTGCGGCCTTTCCGCGCGCTCGCGGTTACTGCCGGCTGATCGGCTGTGGCAGCCATGGGTAATATTCGATGCCTTGTTTGGCGGGCGCAGCGGCTACCTGATGACCCCGACCGATCCCTGGCATGTGAGGGCGGCTACTACGAGCCAGGCAGCCAGCCTAAGTGCATGACGCAGCCGGTGCCCATGTTTGCCGCAACTCGCCTGGGTAGCTCAGCGCCATGGCGACTTCGGAGGCCAAGGTGAGCGACGTTCAGACCGGAACGGTGACCACGAAGGTTCCAGCCCGGCTCGACCGGCTGCCCTGGTCACGCTGGCACTGGATGATCGTGATCGGGCTCGGCACCGTGTGGGTGCTCGATGGCCTGGAAGTCACCATCGTCGGCAATATCTCCGGGCAGCTGGCCAAACCCGGAAGCGGGCTGCACATCACGCAGGCTCAGGTGTCCGGGTTCGGCGCGGCGGTGTACGTGGCCGGCGCGTGCCTCGGGGCGCTGTTCTTTGGCTGGCTGACCGACCGGTTCGGCCGCAAGAAGCTGTTCATGATCACGCTGGGTACCTATCTGGTCGCCACCGCGCTGACCGCGCTGTCGTTCGCGCCGTGGTGGTTCTTCCTGTTCAGGTTCCTGACCGGATTCGGCATCGGCGGTGAGTATGCGGCGATCAACTCCGCGATCGACGAGCTGATCCCGAGCAGGCACCGGGGCCGGATCGACATCATTATTAACGGTACGTACTGGGCTGGTGCCGCGTTCGGTGCCGTCCTGACCGTCCCGGCCACTAACGATCTCCCGGTTGGTGTGGGCTGGCGGCTGTGCTTCGGGCTCGGAGTGGTGCTCGGCCTGGTCGTCCTGCTGGTCCGGCGGAACGTCCCTGAAAGCCCGCGGTGGCTGTTCATCCACGGGCATGCCAAGGCCGCCGAAGACCTAGTGGACGGGATTGAGCAGCGGGTCGAGCGGGAGACGGGGAGCACCTGGCCGAGCCCAGGCCAGTCGATCACCATCAGGCAGCGCAAGACCATTGGCTTTGTGACCATCGCCAGGACCATGGTCATGCTCTATCCCCGGCGCACCATACTCGGCTTCTCGCTTTTCATCGGGCAGGCGTTCCTGTACAACGCTGTCACGTTCGGATACGCCCAGATCCTGGCCACGTTCTTTCACGTCACCACCAACCCCGGCTACTACTTCGCGGTGATCGCCGTCGGTAACCTGCTCGGCCCGCTGGTGCTCGACCAGTTCTTTGACGTGATCGGCCGCAAGCCGATGATCGCCGGTACCTACCTTTGCTCGGGCGGCTTGCTGCTGCTCACCGCCTACCTCTTCGACCAGGGCGTGCTCACCGCGTTCACGATGACGGCGTGCTGGTCGGTGGTGCTGTTCTTCGCGTCGGCCGGCGCCAGTTCCGCCTATCTCACCGTGAGCGAGGTCTTCCCGATGGAGACCAGAGCGCTGGCCATCGCGTTCTTCTACGCGATCGGCACGGCGGCTGGCGGCATCACCGGGCCGCTGCTGTTCTCCTCGCTGGTAGGAAGCGGGAAGGTCAGCGAGACGGTGCTGGCATTCACGATCGGTGCCGTCCTCATGATCTGCGGTGGCGTGGTGGAGACGTTCCTCGGGGTCAAGGCCGAGCGCAAGAGCCTGGAGGACATAGCCCAGCCCCTGACGGCGACCAATGATGAGCCCGCTCACGACCGTGCTCGTGCGCCCGGATTAGCCTAGAAGGTCCTATTCTGGAAAAGTGCTCTAGAGTCGGCGTGGTATTGTGCGACGCTGTCGTCTGGGGCGCGAGCTGGAGAAATCGACCGAAGGCAGGGCCGTTTCTTGCGTGAGGTCACGCGGTTGGTGCCAGCTGCCGGACATCCGCGGGCGACCAGCGCCGATACCGCTCTCACTAGGCGGTACCTTCACTATCTGCGCCTGGCTGGGCCGCCGGTGCTTATGTTCCTGATCGGCATGTGGGGGATCAGCGGCGCGTCGTTCTGGCGGGACGAGGCGGCGACGCTCTCCGCGACGAGGAGACCGCTAGGCGCGCTCTGGCGCATGCTCTCCGGGACTGACGTCGTGCACGGTATCTATTACGTGCTCATTCTTCCCTGGACGCGGATAGCCGGGACGAGCGAGCTTGCCCTGAGGCTGCCCTCGCTCCTGGGGATGTCCGTGGCCGCGGCCGGCGTCGCGGCGATTGGCGCGCGCTTGCTCTCCGAGAGGGCCGGCCTCATCTCGGGAGTGTGCTTTGCGGTTTTCCCTGTGGCGAGCCGATATGGACAGGAGGCCAGGTCGTATGCGTTCGTTATCGCCCTTGCTGTTGTCTCTAGCTATCTGCTGGTACGAGCGCTTGAGTCAGATTCACCGAGGGCCTGGTGGACTGGGTACTCGGCTGTACTGATCGTCCTTGGCTGGACGAATCTGATGGCCTTGCTGATCCTGCCCGCGCACGCGGTCACTGTCAGCTGGCGAGCCCGCGTCGGGCGGTCGCGGCCGACCGCGATCACGCCCTGGGCTTGCTCGGTCGCGGTGGCGATCATCGGGGTAAGTCCGCTCGTGGTGCTTGCCTGGCCGCAGCGGACGGGCACGTCCCGTTTTCTGGCGCTGACCTCTCTTGATGCGGTCGTGAATGTGCCCGGCCGGCTGACCGGCTCCTGGCCGGCCCTGGTCGTGGCCGTGGCGCTGGCGGTCCTGGCCGTACGTTTCTACACGTTGCGCTCGGACGTCGTCGGGCTCTGCCTCCCGTGGCTCGTGCTGCCGCCGGTTCTCTTGCTCGCGCTCGGCATTGCCTTTCCGCTGTATGACCCCCGGTACATCCTGTTTTGCGTTCCGGCGCTCGCGCTTATTACCGGCGCGGGCCTGGACCGGCTGGCAAGCGTTGTCGCCGGCAATCGTGCGATCAGGAATCATGGCACCGCAGCCGTTATCGGCATTGCTGTCATCGCGGGAGCCGGCATTCCGGCGCAGCTTGATTACCGCGCACCGAGCGGACATGTCGACAACATTCGCCTGGCAGCGCAAATCGTCGCGGCGCACGAGCGGAAAGGCGATGCCGTCCTCTATCAGCCGGCCTGGTGGCGACAGCTTTCGGCCGCTTACGACTACGGGTTCAGCCAGCTCCGCGACATCTCGCTGCGCGAGAGTCCGGCGCAAGCGGGCAACTTCACCGGAATCCAGCTGCCGCCCGCGCGGCTCCGATCGCGGCTGCTCGCGGCGCCGCGCGTGTGGCTGGTCGAGTACAAGGCTTTCGAGCCCGATCCTGCCCTCGGCCAGGGATGGAAGGTCATTGGCCGCTGGCAGCCAGGCGACCTCATCCTGGTCCTGTACCAGCGCAGGTAGCCCGCCCTGCGGGCAGGACGAGGGCGCCTTGTGGGGGTTATTCCTTTAGATCCCGGGCAGTTGCCAGCCTGTCCGGATCGCTTTGAGTCTCTTGGAGCGGATTTGATTATTCCCGGTGTACTTTTGCGGCACTACTTCTGACCGCTAGCGGCGGGAAGGGCGATCAGTTCATGGGTGATGGGGCGAGCCGGCCAGGTGCGGGCTCTCCGCCGGCGGAGGATGCTGGGGAGCAGCTTGACTCGGTGCTGGCGGAGGTCGGCAGCGGTGTCCTGACCGAGGATCAGGCCGAGAACCTGATGCAGGAGGCCGTCGAGCTGGCGGAAGCCGAGGCCGAGCGGACCGGCGGCCTGGGCGAGCCAGGACGCCCGCTCGACAAGCGGTCGCCGTTTTTTATCGGAATGGCGGCAGCCGCCGGGGTCGCGGTCACCTACGGTCTCGCGGAGCTGCTCATCAGGGCGCGCGGCGTGCTGGTGCTGATCGGCCTGGCGCTGTTTATCGCGGCCGGGGTTGACCCGGTGGTCAGCTGGCTGACCAGGCGCTGGATGCCCCGCTGGGCGGCGGTCTGTACGGTCCTGCTGGCGGCCGTCGCCATCGTGGCCGGCTTCATCGCCTCGGCCATCCCTCCGCTGTCGGCGCAGGTCGCCGCGCTAGGCCAGCATCTGCCCGGCTACCTGCATGCGCTGCAGAATCACAATTCCGAGCTGGGCAAGCTCAATGCGAAATACCACGTCCAGAAGGATCTGACCAACCTCATCCATACCAAGGGCACCGTGCTGATCGGCGGGGTGCTGGGAGCAGGCGAACTGGTGCTGAGCGCGGCGGCATCGCTATTCGTGGTGGTCGTGCTCACGATTTACTTCCTGGCCGGCATGCCCCGCATCAAGCTGTTCGCCTACCGGCTGGCGCCGCAGTCCCGGCGTACCAGGGTGATCCTCATCGGCGATGAGATCTTTACCAAGGTCGGCGGGTTCGTGCTCGGCAACTTCCTGACCTCAGCCATCGCCGGAATCGGCACCTATATCTGGATGCTCGTATTCGGCGTGCCTTACCCGATCCTGCTGGCATTGCTCGTCGCCCTGCTCGACCTGATCCCGGTGATCGGCTCGACCATCGGCGGCACCATCGTCACCCTCGTCGCCCTGACCGTGTCGCTACCGGTCGCGATCGCCACCGCGGGTTTCTATATCGGCTATCGCCTCGCCGAGGACTACCTCCTGGTCCCCAGGATCATGGGCAAGACCGTCCAGGTACCGGGGGTGATCTCCGTCCTTGCCGTCCTCGTCGGCGGCGCGCTCATGGGAATCATCGGAGCCCTGGTAGCGATCCCGACAGCGGCGGCGATCCGGCTGCTCCTGCATGAGGTAGCCTTCCGGCGCCTGGACGCCAGCTGACTACTACGATGTCGGGCATGGCCGTGACCGCCGCTGATTACGCCTGGGTCGCGGGGGAAGACTCAGCGACCTTCGAGGCCTATTGCCTGACGCTGGCGCGAGGTCTGACGCCCGCGGAGTTCCTGGCCGGGCTTGACGCCCGGCCCGAGGCGCCGCTTACCGGGATCAGCGCGCTGTACGAGCCGAGTTACGAGGTCTGGGATGACAACGAGCAGGCAGGTGACCGCCTGTTCGTCGCGGTGACGACCGTGCCTGGTGATGGCGGGGACTGGGCACTGGGAGTCGAGATCAACGGATATCTGGGAGTGACGCCGGAGGCGGTCGCGCCGCTCTCGGCGGGTACCCGGATCGTGTCTCACTACAGGAACGTCAATGCCGTGGACCGCTTCTGCTGGATCGAGAACGAGGATATCCGGCTGTCCTTTGAGCCGCTCTTTCCTGCCTACCGGGAAGGCAGCACGCCTGACGCGCTGGTGGACGTCATGCGGGAGATTGGCTTCGACCTCCGAGAGGACGCGGAGTTCGATATCCCGACCGAGTCAGCCTTCGCCCTGGCGGAGCGGCTCACCGGTGTCCGGGTGACTATGGAGTTGCTTGAGAAATCCAGCTACGAGTGCGGCATCGCGCGAGTCCCCTGAGACGTAGCCAGGCTACGTGCCGGGCGGTGCCAGGTTCTTCAGCCGTTCGAGCGAGGCCGGCAGAGGCCCGCAGCCAACCCCGTAGTTGTCGGGAACGCCTACGGTGAAGTACTGCTTCACCTGCTTGGCCTTGTAGCCGGCAGGCACGGAGATCGCGCCAGGCAGGCAGGCCACAGTCTTTCCCGGCCTGGCGCGCACGATCTCGATGGTGACCCACACGAGCTGACGGATCGAGCAATTCGTCGTGACGCAGCCACCATACAAGCCGGTGTCGGCCTTATTCACCGCGGGAACTGTCGAGAGTACGAACCGGATCGAGGCAGTAGCGTGCGCGGTAGCCCGAGGCGGGTCGGTCAGGTAAGACTGCTCGTCTCTGGTGAGCACGCCGAAGGGCACCAGCGCGGTCGATCCGCCTGGACACCGCTGAATGGCGCTGGCCGGGTCCCGGTCGGTGAGCTCGGAGAACCAGGCTGGCCGGCCGTTAACGGCGATGCTGAACTCCGCCAGACCGGATGCGGCATCCACGACTACTACTTGTGACCGGTGCGCCGAGCTGGTCAGCAGCACCGCCCAGTCCGGGCGCCAGGGGCTGTCGCTCAGTACCCTTGGCGCGGCAGGTACCTGGTGGCCGCGGGCGGTGGCCAGAGCCTCGATCTCGGTCCAGGATGAGAGCTTTACCGAGGCGCGCGCCGTTCTGAGCCCGGTGACCTGCTCGGCGGCGGTGAGCGCGGCCTTCCTCGTGACGATGCGGCCGGGTGTGCTGGGGAGGGAGATGATCCCCGGCCTAAGCGACCCATGGGTCGCGGCAACGCCGTGAACTGTCGTCAGGCACCCCGACCTCACGCCAGCGGCCTGGCTGCCGGCGGCCTGGTTCCCGGCGTGCCTGGCCTGTACCTGCCCGCACGCGGCCAGGACCATGGACGCTGCCATTGCGATAGCAAGACGAACCGCCCATCCGCAGATCCCGTGCTCTGCGGGCCGGCGACCGCACCCCGCCGCTCTGCCGCAGATACTTGTCATACCCTGCATGCTATTGATATTTCGCGAACCTGCGTTGTTCCGCGGCGGCACCACGAGCCGAGCAGGCCTGTAGCTACCGCGCCGCGAACCGGTTGAGCGTGTCGATCACGAGGTCCGTTTCAGTCTGATTGCCGAGGTGGCCGGCCTGCTCGATCACCGTAAGCTGGGCATCCGGCCAGGCACGGGCTAGCTGCCAGGCAGTGTCCACCGGGCCTGAGAAGTCCAGCCGGCCGTGGATCAGCACGCCGGGGATCCCGGCCAGACGGCTGGCATCGCGCAGCAGCACGCCGTCCTCAAGCCAGGCGCCGCTGGCGAAGTAGTGGGCGCAGATCCGCACGAGAGCCAGCCTGGCCTCGTGCGGCCGACCGGCGAAAACCTGGGCGCCATTTGATTCAGGGGACAGCACCGCGTCCTCCCACGCGCACCAGTCGGCCGTGGCCTTCTCCCGGACCTCGGGGTCTGGGTCGTCGGTCAGGCGCGCATAGGCGGCCAGGATGTTCCCGTCAGGCGGAGTGCCGGCAGCGCCTGCCAGGAAACGCTCCCACTGCTCGGGGAAGAATCGGCCGGCGCCGCGGTAGAGCCACTCGATCTCGGCCGGCAGGCACGTGGTGACGCTGCTGATGACGATTTCGCTCACCCGCTGGGGGTATCGCTGTGCATAGGCCAGGCTCAGCGTGGAGCCCCAGGAATACCCGTAGAGCAGCCACCGATCGATACCTAGGTGCTCACGTAGCAACTCCAGGTCCGCGACCAGGTGCGCGGTTGTGTTGTAGCGCATATCAGTGGCCGGGTCGCTGGCGTGCGGCCTGCTGCGGCCGCAGCCGCGCTGGTCAAACAGCACCAGCCGGTAGCGCTCCGGGTCGAACGTTCGCCCCTGGCCGGGACGGCAGCCCGAGCCGGGGCCACCGTGGACGATCACGGCAGGCTTGCCGTCTGGGCTGCCGCAGGCTTCCCAGTACACCTCATTCCCGTCACCGACCTCAAGCATCCCGTGCGCATACGGTTTCGTCATCGGATAGAGCTCGCTCACAGCCCAGATCGTAGCTGTTCCGCCCCGTCACGCGTCCCGGACTGCCTCTGCTGAAACGCTTTGGCGGGAGGTATAACCGGGTTATACTGCATGGTGTGAAGACCGCTATTTCTGTTCCTGACGATACGTTCGAGCTCGCGTCCAGGCACGCCGCCGAGCTGGGTATCAGCAGGTCTGAGTTCTTCGCCCGGGCGGCACGCCGGTACCTGGACGAACTTGAGTCGGAGTCGTTGAGTAGCCAGATAAACCTGGCGCTGCAGGTGGCAGGCGATGACGACTCGGGCGCTGCGGCCGTTATAGCGGGCCGGCGATGGCTGGCGTCCGAGGATGACTGGTGAGCCGCCGCGGCGATGTCTGCTGGGCCGATCTGGGTGAGCCAGGCGGAACCAAGCCCGCGAAGCGGCGCCCGGTCCTGGTGATCCAAGGTGATTCATACAACGCGAGCCCGGCTTAGCACGACGCTGGTGGCGGTGATCACCTCCAGTACGAGGCTGGCCGCGATGCCCGGCAACGTGTTCGTTCCCGCTGCGGCTTCCGGTCTTCCCAGGGACTCCGTCGTCAATGTCACGGCCCTGGTCACCCTCGACAAGACGGACCTCGACCCCGCCATCGGGCAGCTCCCGGTGACGCTGATGCAGCAGGTCAATCGAGGGCTTCGCCAGGTACTCGGTCGCTAGAACCCCGTTCCGATACCCCTTTCGTGCTCCAGCGGTGAACCGCGTCGTCCGGCCATTCGTATGAATGAACGATCGCCTACGCCAGAGGAGCCCCGGAGTGCTACGACCGCCATTGCTGACGCGCCGGCCTGGAGGCAAGCACAGGCATCGCCTTGTATTGCTGGCCGGCACGGCAGCGACGCTCGCGGTTACTCAGGCCGGGGCGGCGCTAGCGGCACCGCGTGCGGCCAGTCCTGGTCCGGCGGAATCGGCGGCGTGGCATCCGCTCACCAGGTCGGAGGCGGCCAGGCTCTCCGCCCGCGTCGACCGGCCCGTGATCGTGTTCCTGAAGGACCAGCCGGCGCTCGAACCGGGGCGGACGAGGGCCATGGCGGCGCGGTCCGAGGCTATCGCGGCCAGCCAGGCACCGCTGCTGCGCGAGTTGCGGGAGACGCATGCTGCCCGCATCGTCACCTACCGCCTGGTGAGTTCGCTCGCCGCGACTGTGTCGGCTGGCGAGGAGGCCCGGCTGAAGGCCGACCCGACTGTCGCGAAGGTGATCCCCGACGAGGTCATCCAGGTCGTTCAGGCGCGGGTGCAGCGCAGGACCGGCGCCATCGGCACCGCGAAGCCGGCCCGGATAAAGCCGATCCGGGGAGCCTGCCCGGCCCGCGGCAAGGTCCAGCTTGAGCCGGAAGGCCTGTCGCTCTCGGGCGTGGCCTCGTCGAATCCCAAGGCCAAGACGGCCAGGTCGCTGGGCATCACGGGCGCGGGCGTGACTGTCGCCTACATAGCCGATGGCGTGGACCCGCGCAATGTCAACTTCATCCGCAAGGACGGCAAGTCCGTCTTCTCCTTCTACCGTGACTTCAGCGGCGGCGGCAGGAGCGAGCTCACCGGCGGCCTGGAGGCTTTCGGCGACGCGAACACGATCGGCGGGCAGGGCCTGCACGTGTATAACGTGCAGAATTTCAGCACCCGGGACCTGACGATGCCGTGCGATATCAGGATCGAGGGCGTAGCGCCAGGTGCCAGCCTTGAGGGTCTGAAGATCTTCGGCTTCAACGACACCACGACGATCTCGGACGCGCTCGACGCGATCAATTTCGCCACCGTCGTGCATCACGCCAATGTCATCAATGAGTCCTTCGACGGGAACATCTTCCCTGACTCCAGCACGACCGACGCGCTCAAGATTTTCGACGACGCGGCGGTGGCACTGGGCAGCACAGTCGTGGTCTCCAGCGGTGACTCCTCGCCGAGCAGCACTATCGGCTCGCCGGCCACCGACCCCCAGGTCATCGCCGCTGCCGCGACGACGGACCTGCGCTCGTACGCGATGGCCAATTTCGGCGGGGCTGACCGGTTCGCCAGGGGCTGGCTGAATGACAATATGTCGCCGTTCAGCTCGGGCGGCTTCGATGCCTACGGGAACACCGTGGACATGTCGGCTCCGGGAGACGCCAGCTTCGCGTCTTGCTCGACGCGCCTCGGGCATTTTTTCGCCTGCACGAATTTTCGCGGGAAGGCGACGGGCGTCGAGTTCTTCAACGGCACCAGTGAGTCAGCACCATGGATCGCGGGCGTCGCCGCCCTCATCGATCAGGCCTACCGCAGGACGCACCAAGGACACACCCCGTCGCCGGAGCTGGTCAAGCAGATCATCATGAGCACGGCGACGAACCTCGGCGCCCCGGCCACCGAGCAGGGCGCCGGCCTGGTGAACGCCTACAAGGCGGTTCAGCTCGCCGAGTCCGCCGGGCTGTCGCACCGGTCGGGCAGCACGCTGCTGACCACGGTCACCCACGTGAGCCCGGCCGGCCCGTCGCCCCGGCAGGGTCAGATCAACGGAGTCGGCTTCCCCGGCATGCCGGTGACCGCGATCGTGCACGTCACCAATACCGGGGCGAGCGCTCAAGTCGTGCACGTCGCGGGCCGGACCTTTGGCCCCGCGAACCACGTGCAGAACTCCAGGGTCGTGCTGAGCGACACCAGGAGCAAGAAGTTCACGGACGCGTTCGGGCTGGCCAACAACTACGCGCGGACGCACTTCACCGTCCGGCCCGGCGAGGCCAGGCTGGCGGCGTCGATCGCCTACTCGGCTAAGACGGAAGACTTCAACGCGGTCGCCGGCTTTGACCTGATCAGCCCCAGCGGCAAGCTGGCGTTCTACTCGGAGCCAGAAAGCGCTAACGACTTCGGTGCGGCTGATGTCCTGCACCCGCAGGCGGGTCGCTGGACCGCGGTCATCTTCAGCGCGGTCGGCAAGAAGCACGGCACTACCGGCCCGATCCTGTTCCAGGCGCGGACGCAGAAGCTTGTCTCGCTCGGGCACGTCAGCCGATCCTCCTTCCGGCTCGGTGCGGGAAAGTCCGCCTCGTTCGCGTTCACGGTCCGGACGCCGGCCAGTCCCGGCGATGCGTCCGGGTCGGTCGATATCAACTCCGGCTCGGTCCCGGTCACGCTGCGCAGCCTGGTCAACGTGGCCGGCGGCGGCGCGTTCAGCGGGACGCTGACCGGCGGGAACGGCCGGGACGCCCTGCCCGGCAACGGGCAGCTCAACTACTACGAGTTCGACGTGCGGCGAGGATCGCCCGATGTGAGCGCGTCGGTCAACCTCACCAATGACGGGGCGCGCCAGATCAACGCGTACCTGATCGACCCCGCCGGGCAGATCGCCGGATTCGGTTCGAACTACCAGCCGTCGGCAGTGACGTCCAAAGGCGTCTTCAAGTTCACCAGCAGCACCCACCTGGACGTCTACGCGGCCAACGCCATCGATGGCAGGTGGACGCTGATTGTCGACTTCAACGACCCGTTCCTGTCCGCCACGCCTAGCGCCGGAAACGAGGTCTCGCAGCATTACAGCGGTCGCATCCTGCTCAGGTCGCTGGTCACCGCGAGCGCTCCGACGCTGCCCGACAACGCGGGCACGACCGAGTCAGGCCCGGTCACGGTGCCGGTGACCATCACCAACCACGGCAAGTCACCAGAAAGCTTCTTCCTCGACCCGCGACTGGACACTGCGAAGACCTACCCGCTGATCGGCCAGCACGTGAACCACGTGCCGGTGCCATTGCTGAACGGCCAGTTCCCGCCGACGTGGATGGTGCCCGCGGAGACTTCCGACCTCGTGGCCTCGGCTGTCTCCACCGTCCCGATGACGTTCGACTTCGGCGCGTTCGGCGATGGGGGCGACCCGGACCTGGCCTCCTACGGTCCGGGCAGCACGGCTGGATCCAGGACGCCGTTGCTGACAGTGACCGCCTCGGGCCACGCCCTGACACCTGGCTTGTGGTCCGGGGCTCAGGCACCGCCAGCCACGAACGGGTTCGTCGGCCCGGACAAGACCAAGGGCAAGGCGACATTCACGGTGAACGCGACCACGCGGACGTTTGATCCTGGCGCGTCGTCCGCAGTCGGGGATCTATGGCTTGAAACCATCTCCTCGGCGGCTAAGTTCCGCCCCCTGTTCACCATTAAGCCAGGCCAGAGCCGGACGATCGACCTGAAGATCACCCCGGCCGACAACAGCGCCGCCGGGACCGTGGTGCACGGAACCCTCTACATCGACGTGCTGGCGGCGTTCAACGAGTTCCTCTTCGGCGGGCTTACCGGCTCGGACTCGACCGCGATCCCGTACGAGTACAAGATCGGGTAACTCCTCCGCAGACCCAGAGGCAGCGACTGATCCGCGCGGGCAAATTTTCAAAATCTAGTGTGAAATAATTCTCCCGGATCAGTCGCCTCCTAAGGGTGGATGCCGAACGGGCCGAGCTGGCCGTAGTCGATCCGCAGTGACTCGACGAGCTGGTAGGCGTTGGCGAGGGTGTAGACGTCGGCCCCGCCGAGCCGGTCGATCCAGTTGGGGATGACCGCGCTGGCGGCCTGGGCGGCGACGCCATCCAGGTACGCGCGGAAGACGGCCCAGGGGTTATCCGGATCGACGGACTGGTAGACGCTGGCCGGGTTGAAGGTAGCGATCGCGCTTGCGGCCTGCGCCTTGAGCTCGGCGACGTATTCCTGCTGGATGAGCACGTCGTCGCGGGTACCGAGGCGGGTCAGGTGGCCGCCGACGTAGGTGTCGAACGGATAGCGGAGCGCCTGCGCCGGCGCTTCGAGCCAGCCAGGGATGTTCTGTGATTCGGCGAGGTAGGCAAAGGGCACCCAGCCGGGGAAGACGACATCGACGAGCATGAGGACTCGTTGTGCGGGCAGATTGATGAAGATGTTGCCCGGCGAGTGGTTGGGGCCGTGGTAGGCCAGGTTCAGAAGGTCCTCGCCGGCCTGGACGGTCAGGTGGCGGTCGAACGTGACGTCGGGAAGCGGACGATTCGGGTCATTCGTCTGCCTCAGCAGGGCGGCCACGTCGCTGTGGGCATAGAAGCGGGCTCCCTGGTAGAGGGTCATCGCGCCGGTGTGGTCCGCGTGGTGGTGGCTGTAGATGGCATGAGTGACGGGTGACTTGGTCACGGTCGTGATTGCCCGGAGGATGTTGTTCCCGATGGTCGGAGGGGCGTCCACGGCGACGACTCCAGCCGCGGTTGTCACGAAGATCATCTGGTAGAGGCCGTCGGTCAGCCAGTAGACGCGGTCCGCGATCTCTTCGACCAGGTATCCGGACGCGGGAATGGCCGGGCCTTTCGCCGCCGGCGGGACCGGCGCGGTGGTTCCCGCAGGGCAGTCGGGGGGGACGGCGGCCTGGGCGGTGCTCCGTCCGAGCAGCGGCGCCGCGGACACGGCTGCTGCTGCCAGTCCTGTCGATGCGATGAGGTTCCGGCGGGTCAGCACCCGGCGCGCGGGGGCGCCTGGCTCCGGTGTGGATGAGCTCATTCGTGTTCGCCTTTCCGGTAGTGGCTGGCTGCTGCGCTCTGGCGTTGCTCAGGCAAGCCGCACACGGCAAGCATAATATATTTGCGTGCGCAAGCAACTAAAAATCTGCTTGCGCACGCAAATATCGCGGCGGCGTGGTGCGGCGGGTGAGGCTGGCCGCAGTATCGTGGACGAGTGCATCCAGTGACGTTCAAGGAATCCAGCTGCGAACTCGCGGAAGCGCTAGCCCGGCTGAATCAGCAGACCCCCCTCTGGCAGTCCTTCCTCGCCGTGCACCGGCAGATCGTCGAGCAGCTTGCCGATGAGATGCTGACCGAGCATCAGCTGCCGCTTGAGTGGTTCGATGTCCTCGTGCACCTAGCTGACCTGCCTGGCATGCGGGCGCGTCAGAAGGTGCTGCGGGAACGGCTGCTGCTCAGCGAGAGCGGCGTGAGCCGGCTGCTCGTCCGGATGGAAAAGGCCGGAGTCATCACCCGAAGCACAGCCGACGACGACCGGCGCGGCATCGAGATCGCGGTTACTGACGCCGGGCAGGCCGCCCTGCTCGCTGCCATTGACTCGCATTTGCGGCTGGTAGCGTCGCTGTTCACTGACCGCCTGACCGCGACCGACCGCACCGCCCTCAGCAAGATGCTGCAGAAGCTGCTCGCCAGCCCGGCAGCCCGGTAGCCCGCCGAGGTTTCAGGGAAAACGCCGGATAACTCTGGAGCCTTTCTGTGATTGCATGCCCTTATAGTGTTAATGGTGTCAGCCGACTGGGATGAGATCGAGCGATATGCCGGTGAGCTCGCGAAGATAGCGGGTGACCGGATACAGGGACTGACTGACGCGCTGAATGACTTCCTGGCTGCCGGAACGGCGAGGGACTCAGGCCGCATCATCGAGCAGCACCCGGATCTGCTCATCGACCAGATCGACCGGCTCCTGACCCGTTTCATCGTTGAGGCGGACCAGGCCGGCCAGCAGGATGATGCCGCGCACTTGCGGGAGCGTCAGCGTTACCTGGCCAGCTATCGGGGGCTGGCGTCAGGCGGCCAGGAGCCAGGAGATTCTTCTGGGGTGCCCGCAGTGAGCCCGCAAAGAAAGTTCGGTGAGTGCGACCCGTCAGGTCATATCTGGGAGCATTCGATCGTGAGCGATCCCGGTTATGACGCGACGGTGATGCGCTGCCAGCGTTGCCATGTGGGCAGCCTGTATGAATTCTCCGCGGAACTCGACGGAATTCATGTGGGGTGCGGCATATTCCCAGCGGACGATTCCGATACCGTCAGCCCTGACCTGGTGCGCTTTTTCCTGCTGCTGAACGATGACACCATCAAGGGCATGGAAAGCCAGCGGCTCGTCGTGCGCCGCGAGACGCCGACTATCAACTGGCGCCCCGATGCGCTGGCCAGGCACGTGAATTACACGACGGGCGAGTGAGCCGGTGTCGTTCAGATTGCGCCGGAAGCGCCTGTTCGGCAAGAGCTCCGCGCTGGACCTGGGTATCCGCCTGCTAGCGTCCTACGAGCTGACCGGCAAAGATGCCGACCTGAACGACGGACTTCACTGCCTGCGTTCCGCCGTCTCCGGTGCTGACGATGCAAGCTCCTTTGCCAGTTGGAACGCGCTCGGCAGCGGGCTGCATGCCCTCTATGAGCGAACTGGCGATCACGGCGCTCTTCTCGACGCCATCGACGCCCTTAAGAAGGCGCTTGGGGTGTCCGCGCCTGACCAGGTGCGGACCCGGCGGGAGTCGCTGGTGGCGATCAGCTACGGCGGGTTCATGCTGCGGCTCTACGAGCGCGACCGCGATCCGTCGATACTCGACAATGCCCTGAGCTGGCTGCTCGCGGCCAGGCGGGCCGACCAGCGCAGTGATCGCGATCGCCTGCCCCCTCCCGCGTTCGGAGCGCTCTGCGCCAACCTCAGCGTGGCGTGGCTTGAGCAGTACAAGCTGTTTCATCAGCAGGCCGACCTTGAGCAGGCGGATGAGCAGGCCAGGCGGGCTGTCCGCACTGCACGGCCAGGCTCGGCCGACGAAACAGCGGCCAGAGCCATCCTGGCTCAGGTTCTCGCGGCGCGGTATGAGTTCGACCTGCTGGTCGCGTCGCTTGAGCCTGCCCGGCCCGCCGATGCTGAAAACCTGATTGACGAGATGCGCGCAGTGGCGGATGCCACCCCGCCTGACCGTCCTGATTATGCCGCCCGGATGGCCAACTTCGGGCTCGCTCTCATGCGCGCGGGCCAGGGCACGGCTGACCAGGGTCATGCGACCGGTGCGGACGAGGCGTTCAGCAGAGCTGCGGAATCGGAAGCCGGACCGCCCAGAGTGCGGATCGAGGCCGCACTGGCGGCCGCGAGGCTGGCTGCGGGCAATCGCCAGTGGGATCAGGCCTCGCAGGGCTTCACCAGGGCGATCGACCTGCTTGAGCTGGCCGTTCCCGCCAGCCTTGGCCGCCTCGACCGCGAGCATCAGCTTGAGCGGCTTCGCGATCTCGCCAGCGATGCCGCGGCTTGCGCGCTCAAGAGCGGCGGCGCACTACGCGCTGCCGAAGTGCTTGAGCAGGCCCGTGGCGTGCTCCTGGCACACGAACTCTACGTACGGTCTGATCTTCGGGACCACGGCGACCTGCCTGCCGAGCTGAAAGAGCGATTCGACCGGCTGCGCGGCCAAGTCGAGCAATTCGGCGGCACGAGGCCGGCGATGGGCGAAGAGCGCCTGACGGTGACCCGCCAGTGGGGACAGACGCTTTCCGAGATCAGGGAGATCAAAGGTCTCAACCGGTTCATGATGGCCCCGGCATCGGGCGAACTCACCGAGGCGGCCCGGCTGGGTCCCATTGTTCTTGTCTTCACCAGTCGCTACGGATCAGCGGGCCTGGTGATTCGCCCCGACGGCGTCGACCCGGTCCGGCTGCCCGACCTGAGCCCGGAAACCGCGAGAGCGATGACGGCTGAATTGCTGACCCTTCAGCATCAGGCAGGAAGGCGGCCTCAGGAGCGGCTGACCAGCCTGCTTGGCTGGATCTGGGACGTGATCGCGATGCCGATCATGAACAGCGACGCGATGACCGACCTGCCAGGTCCCGGCCCTCCCAGGCTCTGGTGGTGCCCGTCAGGGTTGCTGTCCCTCCTGCCCCTGCATGCTGCCGGACACCATAGCGCCGGGTCGGATGTCGCCCGGCCGACGGTGCTTGACCGGGTCGTCTCCTCCTACAGCCCGACAATCCGCGCGCTCCTGCACGCCCGCACCGCAGGCCCGGTATCGGAAGGCCTGCCCGCCGGCAAAGGTGAGGTTATCGCGATCGCGATCCCAGATACTCCAGGAGCGCCCGAGCTGCGAGCAGCTCGCGGCGAGGCCGAGGCGCTCAGCACGGAGTTCGGCCCTGCCGTCGTCACGCTCGTAGGATCGCAAGCCAATCGCAAGGCTGTTCTGCGCGCGCTGCCGGACGCACGCCTGGCGCATTTCGCTTGCCACGGCACCGCGAATCTGACCAGCCCGTCGATGAGCTGCCTGCATCTCATCGACGGCCCGCTTACTGTCACCGACATCATCAGGCTGCGCATCGGCCACGGCGAGCTCGCCTACCTGTCGGCCTGCTCGACAGCACAGCCAGGGACCCGGATAGCAGACGAAACGATCCACCTGACCTCGGCGTTCCAGCTAGCTGGATTCAGGCACGTCATAGGAACGCTCTGGCCGGTCGCCGACTGGTGGGCCGCCGCGCTCTCCAGAGGCCTCTATACCGCCATCAAGGCCAGTCCGGCCACTATCGCCGATACCGCGTCCGCACTGCACTCCGTCACGCGCCAGCGACGTGACCAGTTCCCTGACCTGCCGACCAGGTGGGCATCGCATATTCACAGCGGCGCCTGAACGGCGTTGGCGACGGCGGTGTGGCCGCCGCTGGTAGTGGGGCGTAGCCCTTGCTGAACAAGCAGGGCGGTGCAAGCGAAACGTGCGGCGTCGTAAGCCAGTATGTAAGCGCTATATGCGTCGGCGCTGGTGAGCGTGGCTGCGGTGGCTGAGTAGTTGTTCAATCTCGGCTTCGCCACGGGGTCATCTAGCCACGATCGTTCCTTCCGATCACTGGAGCTGTCTTCTGATCGCCGTCGGGCGTGAGGACTTCGAGGTATGGACTTGAGGTGATTTGCCGGATCAGCGGGTCGGTTTGGTCATGCCAAGCCGCAGCAGTGCGAATAACGGGGTTTACTGGCTGGCTGAGGCGTTGCTCAGAGCGGTCGGCTGCGTCATAGACGGCGTCGCGGGCGGGCTCACCGACGACCAGGACATCGAGGTCGTGCGGTGGTGGGCCGGGAATCTGGTGATAGCGAGCGGCCCACGACCCGAAAATGAGGACTCGATCCGCGCCGGGCAGGGTCGCGAATTCCTCCGAGATGACATGTTGAGGCCCCCAGGACAACATCAGCAACTCGGTCAGCGGGCCATTGAGTCGGCTGCGAGTGTCGGCGGCTAGCATCACCGATCGGCCAGCTTGCCTCTGGGTTAGCAGTCCAGCTTTTGTCAGTCGGCGGGTCTCGTCGTGAACGGTACTGAGTGGGGCGTGCAACCGGATCGCCAGGTCGGTCAAGCTGCACTCGCTGCCGGGATCGAGCAGCAGGGCGGCTAGGAGGTCAGCTTGCAGGCGGGACCGGAAGATCGGGAGCAGCGCAGGGGCGACGCTTCGCATAACCCGAAGTTATCTCCGGATTATCCGAAGAGTCAACTCGGGTCGTCGGGCCAGGCAAGGTCACTGCTCGCAGGCGCTGCTTCGACCTGCGCCACTCGGCCCTCAGTACTGAGAATCTCGAATGAGTCCGTATCGAAATGAGCACGCACCAGCCGCCCTCCAGCGAAGAAAATTCGTTCTGCGTTCGCTCGGCCGGGAAGTAGGCTCAGGGATTCTATGCACGCGATGGTCCGGGTTTACTGGCGGCTCCTGGCGGCCGGCTTTCCGTCGCCAGTCGGCCTACAGGCTCGCGGCGCTCGGCGGTCTCGTCGCCAACCTGACGTTCGGGCTGCTGAAGGTGGCGATCCTGTTCGCCACCGTCCGGGCCGCCGGCGGTCAGCTGCACGGGTACGACACCGCCTCGATGAGCACCTACGTCTGGCTTTCCCAGGGGCTGCTCGGCTCGGTCAACCTGACCGGCCGGACCGATTTAGCGCTGCGGGTCAAGGATGGCCAGGTCGCGGTCGACTTCCTGCGGCCCGTCAATCTGCAGGCGGCTACGATAGCCACCGAGGCTGGCGCCTCCCTGTTCGCTCTCATCCCCCGAGGGCTGCCGTCGGTGCTGCTCGGCGCCGTGACGATTGGCATGCAGCTGCCGGCGTCCCCGGTGTTCTACCTGCTCGGAGCGGTCAGCCTGCTGCTGGGAATCGTTATTTCCTCGGCAACGGTATACCTGGTCGCGGTGGCCGGGTTCTGGCTGGTGGAGACACGCGGCCTGCAGATCCTCTACATGCTCGCATCAGGCTTCCTCGGCGGGCTGTATGTGCCGATCGCGCTGTTCCCCCAGTACCTTCGGATCGTCGCCGCGGCTACGCCCTTCCCCTCGATCATGATGTACCCCGTTGACGTCCTGTCCGGGCTCGGCGGTGCTGGCGGCGCCGTCAGGCTGGTGCTGGCGCAGCTGGCATGGCTGGCCGGGGTGGCAGTCGTCGGTCAGCTGCTCACCAGCGCGGGCCGGAAGCGGCTGGAGGTGCAGGGTGGCTAGCGCCGGGGTGCCGGGGAGACTGCGGCCCTACCGCGCGGTGCTCGCCTCGCGCGTCCGAGCACAGCGCGCCTACCGGACCAGCTTCGCCTTCGACCTGGTCGGCTCTTTGCTGGTCGGCCTGGTCGAGCTGGCCGAGGTCTGGGTGCTGTTCAGCAACGTCTCTGTCCTGGGAGGGTTGCGCTTCAACCAGATCCTGCTTGTTTTCGGCATGGCCGACCTGTCCTTCTCCCTGGCCGATCTCTCCTTCGGCCACATTGACACCTTGCCTGACTTCGTGCGAGCCGGCACGCTGGACGCCTTTTACCTGCGCCCGCAGCCCATCTTGCTGCAGCTCATCACTAGCGACATGTCGCTGCGCCGGCTGGCCAGGGCGGCGGTCGGAGCCGCCACGCTGGGGATCGGCCTGGGCGTCTCCGGCGTGGCCTGGGACCCGCGCACCGCAGTGCTGCTGCTGCTCGGGCTGGTCAGCGGGTACGCCACGTTCGCGGCCCTGTTCGTGTGGGCAGCCGGGCTGCAGTTCTTCCTCCTCGATGGCGCGGAGATGACCAACGCCTTCGTATACGGCGGGCGCTATGCCGCTTCCCAGCCCGCATCAGTCTGGTCGCGGCCACTCAAGGTCGTATTCGGGTTCTTCTTCCCCATGGCCTTCACGGCCTACCTGCCGGCCGTAGCGATGCTGGGCCTGCCCGGCCCGGAGTGGCTCCCGGCCTGGCTGGGCTGGTGCGCTCCAGCCGCTGCGGTGTGGTCGTGGCTGATGGGGCTGCTGTGCTGGCGCTGGGGACTGCGTCACTACCAGGGAGGCGGCGGATGAGCGGCGCGATCATCGAGGCCGACGGTCTCAGCCGTGAGTTCCGGGTACGCGACGGGAGGCGCAGGCGGCTGCTCAGCGCGGTCGACGGCCTGACCGTCCGGATCGAGCCAGGCGAGGCCGTGGGCTACATCGGCGCGAATGGCGCTGGCAAGTCGACGACCATCAAGATGCTCACCGGAATCCTAGTGCCCACCGCCGGCAGCGTGCTCACGTGCGGGCTGCGCCCCGTGCAGGACCGGCGGCGGCTGGCCCGGCAGGTTGGCGTGGTCTTCGGCCAGCGCTCGCAGCTGTGGTGGGACCTGCCGGTGCGCGAGTCGTTCCGGATCCTGGCCGCGATCCACGCCCTCTCCAGGGCGCGGGAAAACGACCGCACCGCCGAGCTTGTCGACCAGCTGGAGATCGGCGGGTTCCTGTCCGTTCCGGTGCGCCAGCTCTCCCTGGGCCAGCGGATGCGCGCCGAAGTCGCCGCCGCGCTGCTGCACTCGCCGCGCCTGGTGATCCTGGACGAGCCGACCATCGGCCTGGACGTGCTCTCCAAGCAACGGCTGCGGGAGTTCCTGGTCGGCGAGCGACGCCGGCACGGAACGACCTTGCTGCTCACGACGCACGACATGGGTGACGTGGAGCGTTTGTGCGACCGGATTCTGGTGATCGACCACGGCCGGCTCGCTTATGACGGGGACCTGCCCGGACTGTCCAGGACCGTCGGCACCGAGCGCGTGCTGGTAGTCGACCTGGCCGAGCCAGTGCCGGATCTGACGGGGCTGGCAGGTTCCCGGCATCTCTCTTCCGAGGCGGGCGGGCTCCGGCAGCGGCTCGCGTTCGACGCGGAGCAGACGACGGCGGTTAAGGTGCTGGCGGCCGTGTCAGATAAGGCGGAGGTGCTCGATCTCGCCGTGGAGGAACCCGACATCGAAGACGTCGTGCGGCGAATCTATGCGGCGGCCCGCTGACTCCGATCTTGTGACAGCCTGGTTCCGGTACGCCCCGATTCTCCGCTGCCCCTGCCATCCCCCGCCGCGGGCAAGCGATCCGCCACGGCGGGGGGCGGCAGTCGATAGGACCAGATCCTGCATCGCGTCGCCCCGGTAATACGCAAGGTAGTATGTGTGGTATGAAAGTTAGTGTGAGCCTGCCTGAGGATGACGTCAGGTACCTTGACGCCTACGCACAGTCTCAGGGCATCGAGTCACGGTCGGCGGTGCTGCACAAGGCCGTCGGGCTGCTGAGAGCCACCGAGCTTCGAGGACTCTTACTCCGGTGCGTGGGAATCATGGGAGTCCTCGGGCGATGCCGAGGTGTGGGAGCACGTGACCGGCGACGGCATGGGCAGCTGAGATGCGCCGGGGCGACATCGTTACCGTGAACCTAGACCCGGCCCGCGGGTCGGAGGCCAGCAAGTCCCGCCCTGCGGTCGTCGTCAGCAACGACGCCGCGAACGCCACAGCGACCCGGCTCGGACGCGGGGTCATCACCGTGGTCCCAGTGACCTCGAACACCGGCCGCGTCTACCCGTTCCAGGTTCTCCTGCCAGGTGACGCGACCGGGCTCCGCGTCGACTCCAAAGCCCAGGCCGAGCAGATCCGCTCTGTCGCCATCGAGCGCGTCGGACGGCAAGTCGGTCAGCTCCCCCTAGCACTCCTCACCCAGCTCGACATCGCCATCCGCCTGCACCTCAGCCTCTGACTGGTTGCCGTCGTCGCGCTTGGACACCGCCTGCGGCGGCTGGGCGTTGCCGTCATCGGCATGGCGGCAGCTGTCGAGCTCGCGGTCGGCGCGGTGCAGTTCAGGGCGCCCTCGGCGGACGCTCTCGCCGTTTACCTAAGAGGTAAGATCCTTTACCTGTTATGAAAGTTCCGCAGTTGCTGCCGCTGCTTAGGTCGAAGGTGCAGGTAACCTGCGCTCTCCTTTACTGCATCCCGAGCGGAAGTACAGCCTGACCGAGGCCGCCGCGCTGATCGGGGCGAGCGTCAAGGCCGTGCACCCTGAGGCGTCAGGCCTGGTTGCCGGGGGCTTCATCAGCGACCGCAGGCGAGGCAACGTCCGGCTCCTCCGGGCGACGACGGGAACGCCGGTCAGCAGGCCTCTCACTGACTTGCTGGCCGTTACCAACGGGCCGCTGCCGGTGCTGACTGACTTGCTCACTGCGCTACCCGGGGTTAGCGCCGCCTTTATCTACAGATCATGGGCCGCTCGGTACGTCGGCGAGCCAGGCCCGCTTCCCGCTGATATTGACGTGCTTGTTGTCGGTACCACCGATCGTGACGATCTGGACGACATCGCGCGAGCGGCCCAGGAGAGGCTTGGCAGACCGGTTAACATCCGGCGCGTCAGCCCTGCCGCTTGGGCTGAACCGGACTCTGCTGACGCGTTCCTGACATCAGTGCGGCAGCGCCCGCTCATGCAACTCCGACTCGACGAAGAGGACCAGACCAAGTGAAATGGGATCAGGGTAGGGCTGTCATCGACCGGATGCTCGCCGACGCTGAGCTTCAGCGTGTCCCGCCGAGCCGAGTTCAGGCCGACCGCCTGATTTCCCGGGCAAGAACCCACACCGCGTCGGCGGCAGCCATCTGTGAGGAGGATCCGCCGGGAGCCTATGCCATCGTCTACGACGCAGCGCGCAAGGCATTGACCGCTGTACTGGAAACCAGGGACTAAGGCCGAGTACTCGAGGTACTCGAGGGGGCCACCTGGCAACCTACGAAGCAGTCCGCGCTCAACTTGACCCCCGCTAGGCAGGATTCTCCGGCCGTTTGACCGAATGCGCCGCCATCGCCACGATGCCGAATTTCCACCTATTTCGCTTGTCGCGGATTCTTGTGGCAGTGGCCAGCTTTGGCCGATCGGCTCGCATAGCCCGTAGGCCCTCATGTTCCCCGGCCAGAAGCGGCGCGGGTCCGGCTCGGGCGTTGTGCAACCGCAGGCGCTGGCCTGATCGTGCGGGCTGGCTAGCGTGAGCGCGGCGGCCACTCGCCGAGCGGATGCCCGATCTCCCATTGGTGGCCGAACGGGTCGGTGATCCGGGCAAGACGCCAGCCGTGCTCGACGGTCGGCTGCGCGGTTGACGTGGCGCCTGCGGTGACCGCCTGGCGGAAGACTGTGTCCGGGTCATCGGTGACAAGCAGGATACGGCCGGTCGCGCCGCCGATCGCGTTGGGGTGGACGCGGCGTCCGGCTGAGCCTGCCGTGGAGACCCAGAATGCCGCGCCGCCGATGCCCAGCTGAGCGACGATGTCTTCGCCGTCTCCTACGAGGTGCAGGACCGTGGCGCCAAACGCGGCCTGGTAAAAGGCGACGGCAGCGGCGCCGCGATCAACCCACAGCTCCGGCTGGATGCTGGTCACGCCCATGCCCGCGAGCCTACGCCGTCGGTGACAGCCACTGATTTCACCGGTGATAGCGCCACCGATGGTGGCGCTATCAGCAACTTCGGGCTATTCCCCATTGATCTGACCGGGGTCACCATCTCGGGTAATCGCGCCAGCGCGGACGGAGGAGGCATCTACAACGTGACCTATTTCGATGCGGTGAACACCGAGATCACCCGCAACATCGCCGTATCCGGTGGCGGCATCTACGACGATGCCAGCATCGACGGCGAGGACTTCGATACGCCCACGCTGACGAATTCGCCGGTGCTAGACAACAAGCCTGACAACTGTGAGCCTCTCGGTTCGATCCCAGGCTGCCCTGGCTGATCGTCCGCATACGTTGATACTCTGGTAGTACGCAAGGTAGTATTGATGGTATGAAAGGTTAGTGTGAGCCTGCCTGACCAGGCCGAGCAGATCTGCTCCGTCGCAATCGAGCGCATCGGACGGCAAGTCGGCCAGCTGCCGCTAGCGTTTCTCACTCAGCTCGACGTCGCCATCCGCTGAGCAGGCTGCGGCCTCGTTGGGGTGCGGACCATTTCACTCCTACCCTACGATTCGTGATCTGGAGCGGGTGATATCGCTGAGCCAGAAACAGCCTCCTCGTGTCATGTACTGGACTGCTGATGTCACTGGTACCTGGTCGCCTGCGTGGCAGGCGGGCGAGCGGGAAGCCGACGTGGAGATCGCGGCCGGTGATCTGTCGCCGGTGTATGGCAGCGCGGATGAGATGTTCGCCGATCTTGACCGGCGGATGTGCACGGCAGGCGCGTCAGCCGAGGCGGTGGAGGAAATCTGATCCGCGGACGCGGAGCACGCCGTTCGCGGAGAAGGCGCAGCCTGCGGCCACGGGCGCGAGCGTCGCCCACACGACGAGCGAGAAGTCGGCGGACTCGCCGCCCCCTGTGATCTGGAAGAAGGCGAAACTCTGCTTCTTTCCGCTGGCCAGCGGCGGGCTGGCGGCCAGTACGGGGCTAGCAGGTGCAGGCCGACCGGGGCGGCCAGCGGTTCGCGGACCTGGGTGACTGCCGGCGGTCCGGCTCCCCGGTAGGTGAGCTGGAACTTCACGCCGGGTGTCCCGTGGCCGCAAGAGCCCAGGAGGTTCCCGACTCCCCGCACCTTGAGCACCGCGCCGTGCTGGCCCGGTCGCAGGTTCCGGCTGGATGCCAGGACGGTCACGGCTGCCGGGTTCGGGCCTTTGCTATGGGCGAACCGCTGTTCCGGGCCGGTCAGCTGATGCAGCGCGGTGGACAGGGGATGGGCCGCTGCCGGCACCACCGACGGCGGCCGCCGGGAATGGGACGCGATCGGCCCGGATGTGCAGGCCGCGAGTACTAGCCCGGCGGTCGCGGTCAGCACTGCGGCTCGAGCGGCAGTTCCGCTATCCCGCATTCGTCTACCAGCTATCTGGCGGCTGATCAGTCGGGCAGGCTCCGTCTTGCGCCTGCCGCCGCGAACACGGGCCGCCGGCTGAAGAATAGACCGAACCCACCGGGACTAGTGGCTCCAGCGGATCCGAGCATTCCTGTAGGAGGATATTTTCCTGTAGGAGGGTTAACAACCATATTCGCTGTTAACCCTCCTACAGGAAAAAAGTCTCCTACAGGATCTGGCCGAACCCCGTCTAGGCCAGCCGCCAGTATCCCGACAGGGCGGATTCCCGGTCGCCGCCAAGTCCGCCCTGGTCAGAAACAGCCCGGTCGGACAGGGATATTTCAAGATCAACTCAAGCTAAGCGACATTGGATCATGGACGGGATCTTGATCACGGAACGCCGGTGGGGTGGTCACGCGGCTCATCTTCCGTGATCAAGCTCTGTCTCATGATCACGGAACCTTGCGGGAGTGGCCGCCGGGTGGCCGGGTGGGAGACGGAGCGCTTGAGGGGGCAAATCCGGCCAATAGCTCCTACAGTGGGGGCGTGGACGACGAGAGGTCCCCTTTGACCGCTGCCGGGCCGTTGCTCGTGGTGCGGTGCCCTGGATCTGACCGGAGCGTGCGACCGGGTGCTTCGTACCTGATCGGGCGCGATCCGGCGTGCGACTTCGTGCTCGCTGACTCGCGGGTGTCGTGGCAGCACGCCGTGCTGCGGCTGGAGAACGGCACCTGGGTCCTGACGGATAACGGCAGCATGAACGGCACCTACCACGAAACCCGGCGGGTAGGCCGCCTGGAGATCAGCGGGGAGTGCCTGGTCAGGCTCGGCAATCCGGTCGACGGGCTCGTCCTGAGCTGCACGGTCGAAGAGGCAATCCCAGCTCGCGAGCGGCGTGAGGTGCGCCCGCCGCCCGCCGAGGCCGACGGACAGCGCGTCACCCCGGCAGCCCTGGCGGACGGTGACGAAGAAGGAGACGGCGACGGAACGCTTGAGATCCCGTACGCGATCCGCTGGCTCGTGCCGAAGGGTGAGCGGTTCGCGAACTTCGACATCCTGAATGACAACGACACCCAGCTTGACTACTACCGCAAGTTCGGCCACATCTACGCGGTAGGAGTCCCGGCTAAGAAGTGGCGGCTGGTGGTCGTCTCCGATCCTGAGCTGCTCGATGAGGTGGCCGCGGATGAGGAACAGTTCGGCAAGCGGGTCGAGGAAATCAATTTCTTCGCCCAGCTGAGCAACTCCCGTGGCGGCGGGATCTCGGTCATCGGCGACGGCGAGCACTACGAGCAGATCCGTCGCGTGATGCTGCCGTGGTACGCGCCATCGCACCAGCGGACGCAGTTGCCGCGGATGCAGGAGCAGGCTCGCAAGCTGGTCGCCGCGTGGTCGGCGATTCCTGACGACCAGCCGCTTGACGCACGCGGCTGGATGGAGCGCTACACGCTGGAGGTTTCGGGCCGCGGCGCCTGTAACTACGATTTCGGCCTGCTCGACGGCGACGGCGACGGCGACGGCAGCGGCCAGCCGCACCCGTTCGCGGCCGCCGTTCCCGAGAGCACCAAGGAAAGTATCCTGCGCGTCGCGGAGCCCCGGCCCGACTTCACCGTCTTCGCCGGGCCAGCGCGCCGGGCGCGCAGGAAGCGCTACCGAAATCACAACAGGGAGCTCTTCAGGACGGCCGAAGCGCTGGTGCGCGGTCGAATGCACACGTGCCCGGCCGGGCAGCAGACAGATCTGCTCGGCCGCCTGCTGAGTACGCCAGATCCCGAAACCGGCCAGTTCCTTGACGTCCCGACCATGCGCGACCAGATCCTCATGCACCTGTCGAACGGGTTCAACGGACCGTCGATCACCGGCGCCTGGCTCGCCTACATTCTCGCCACGCACCCCGACGTCGAGGAGAGGGTAGTCGCGGAGATCGATGAGATCACTGGTGGCGACCCGGACTATGACCTGCAGTACGACGATCTGCTGTCGATGACCTACATCACCCAGGTGATCAAGGAGACGATGCGCGTCTACCCGCCGATGCCGGTGACGATCCGCCGCAGCCTCAAGGACGGCATGCTTGGCCGCTATCGCGTGCGGAAGGACGACATCATCCTGGTCGGCACTCTCGCCGCGCAGCGCGACCCGCGTTACTGGGGACCGAATCCCGACGCTTTCGACCCTGAGCAGTTCGCACCAGAGAAAGTCATTGAACGACCCCGCCACGCCTTCATACCTTTCTCCATCGGGAAACGGCAGTGCATGGCGCAAGAGGTCACGTTCATGATGCTCAGAGTCGTCCTGTGCGTGATCTATACCCGCTACCGGCTGCGGCTCGCGCCGGGCGTGACCGTCAGCAAGAACACGATCGTGACGACGAAGCCGGCTGCCGTTCCGGTCGTCCGTCTGCCGCGTGAGCTCGTGATGCGCCCGCGCGCCCGTGCCGTCGCGCGTGACCAGCCCCGATCTCTCAAGACCGCCGCCGCTCCCGACTGGGGCGCGCCGACGGAGATCCCCGCGACGAGCGCCTACCGTCACCTGGTGATCGCGTATGGCAGCAACTTCGGCGCGAACAAGGAACTCGCCGAGCGGTTCGCTGAGCGGGCCAGCTTCCAGGGATATACGACCGAGGTGCTCACGCTGAACGAGCTCGCGGCCGCGCCGCCTCGCACCGAGCCCTGGCTGCTCGCGGTCCTGACCTCGACCTACACGTCGAACCCGCCATCGAACGCGGCTGCCTTCAAGGTATGGATCGAGCGGGCGGAGCCTGGCGAAAAACTGTGGCGGAACTGCACGTACCTAGTCTGGGGACTTGGCAACAGCCAGTGGAACGCCTTCCTCGCCTTCCCGCGTCTCGTGCACAAGAAGCTCGCAGACCTCGGGGCCAGGCCGCAGGCGGACTTCGCCTACGCCGACGTCGGCTCGCCGGTGTGGGAGCGGACGTTCCAGGACTGGAACGCGCGCGTCTGGCCCGGTCTCCTTCAGCTGTCCGGGGCCCGGCCAACGGCGGCCGCCGCGGCGCGCTTCGCTGCCGACAAGGCGTCAGCGGGTGCCTTGACCGGCACCGACTCAGCCACCGCGATGCACAGGTCGCTTCTCGCTCCGCAGATCGCGCTGGGACCGGCGGGACCGGCGGGGCAGGCGGAGCCGGCGAGCCGAACCCGGGCCATCGGTGCCTCTTCGGTCATGCGCGCGATGTCGGCGGGACCGGCCGATACCGGCAGCACCCAGCCGAGGAGCTTCCTGGTCCCGACGATCCTCACCAACGCCGTCGGGCTGGCCACGATGGAGGCGCGCGTCCTGGCAGCGCGGGATCTTCAGCACGTCGAGCTCACCGAAGCGGACCCGGCATCTGGAGGTCAGCCTGCCGCCCGGAGTCTCCTACAAGGCGGGCGATCATCTTGGCATCTGCCCCAAGAACGACGAGGACCAGGTCGAGCAGCTCGCTCGCTACCTGGGCGCTGCGCTCGACGGCCTTTTTACCGTGCCGAAGACAGTAAATGTGCGGGCCGTACCGAAAGGTGTCGTGCTGGCTGTCCGCAACGTGCTCACCAGCCTTGTCGACATCAGCGGCCGGCCAGCACTGGCGTTGCTCGACTTGATGCTGGAGAAGGTGACCGACCCTTCGGAGTGGTCGCGGCTGGCAGAGATCAGGGAAGTGCTGCGAACGCCGGATGGCCCGGATTCGCCGCTGCGCGCGGAAATCGACGCCGGCGGCTACGACGCCGTCAGGCTGCTCGCGGAGTTCAGGTCCTGCTCGCTGAACATCTTCGAGTTCCTGCAGGTAGTGCAACCGCTCCGGCCGCGCTACTACTCGACAAGCTCGAGCCCGCTGATCCACGGCGGCAACGTCGCCCACGTGACCGTCGGACTCCAGGCAGCGTCCGTGCCTGGCAGGCCAGGGCGCGACTTCGCCGGCCTGAGCTCGCGCTATGTGCACGCGGTCCGCGAGGGCGACCGCGTGAATGTCTTCCATGACAGCGCCGATGGCTTCCATCTGCAGGAAGACGTGGCTAAGCCGATGATCTTCGTTTCGGCGGGAACGGGATTCGCGCCGATGCGGGCGTTCCTCTGGGAACGACTGGCGATGAGCCGGGCGGGCGGACAGCTGGCGGAAGCGGTGCTGTTCAACGGCATACGCTCCCTTGCTCTGGACTACCTGTATTCCGAGGAGATCGAGCGCTTTGCCGCCGAAGGGGTACTCGATCACGTTCACATCGCGACGTCCCGCGATCAGCCGCGCCGCCAGTACGTCCAGGATCGGATCCGGCAGGAGGGCCGGCTCGTCTGGCGCCTGCTCGTCGCAGGCGGCTACGTCTATATCTGCGGCTCGCCTCCGATGCGCGCCGCTGTCCGCGCCGCCTTCGTGGATGTCGCTGCGGAACATGGATCTCTTACCCGCGAGGGTGCGGAAGGCTATGTCCGCGAGCTGGAGACAATCGAACGCTACCGCCCAGACCTCTGGGGCTAGCCGGCTAACCCCTGGGAGACCACATGGACCTGCTCGCCCTCATCCTGACGGTCGCCGCGATGGCAATGTTCGTCTTTGCCGCCAGCGGCCGGGAGCTTCGCCGATTCAACGAGATCGCGGTCGGACTCGTCTTTCTGTCGGCGGCACTGATCTGTCAGTTCACCTCAGTGACGAATGTCCGTATCGGCAGGTGAGCGCGGCTACTG
Source organism: uncultured Actinomycetota bacterium (assembly GCA_963819285.1). Taxonomy (GTDB): domain Bacteria; phylum Actinomycetota; class Actinomycetes; order Streptosporangiales; family Streptosporangiaceae; genus Chersky-822. The sequence continues at coordinate 392,722 of CAWFVM010000011.1, read as the reverse complement.
GCCGAGGCGTCCGTCGATCCGCTCGCGCAGCAGGTCGGCGTGACCCAGGTGACGGGCGTACTCCTCGATCGTTCCGACCAGCACCTCGCGCAGCGACATAGGCCCGCCGCCGCTGCCGTGCTGATTCAGGGGATCGTCGGCGGTGATGTCGAGACTTGGCGCCTCGGCCACGAACCGGACGGCGAAGTCCACCTCCGCGCGCCACGCCTCCCAGGCCTGCGCGACCACCTGGGGGTCAGGGACCGCGCCGTCGAAGTCACCGTCACGGTCGGTGGGGGAACAGAACAGCCGGGGCACGTCCTGGCCAGCCATCAGCACCCGGAACGTCGCCCGTTCCGTCTCGGCCAGGTGCCGCACCAGTCCCAGGAGCGACATCGTCGACGGCTCGACCGCACGCCGCGCCATGGCCTCCGCGTCGAGACCTGAGCACTTCATCTCCAGCGTGAGGCGCACGCAGCGCAGGGCTTCGGCCAGCGTGCCGCGCTCGTCGCCCAGCCTTGGCCCGTTCTCGCGCGGGTCGTCGTCAGACGGCTTGCCGTCCGCAGTGAACATGTCAGCTCGCCTGGTCGTTGCCACGGGCGTAATCATCGGCGCTGCGCGGGGCGGTCAGCAAGCGATTATTCAGCTAGCCTTCTAGGGTGCCTGATGCTCCTTTCCGCTACCGCACGGGCGATCAGGACAGCGGTCGCTGGGCTGGTTTCCCGTTCCGGGACGACGACATCGTGATCAGCACCCGGTCCAGGAGCGGCACGACCTGGGTTCAGATGATCTGCGGCCTGCTGATCTTTCAGTCCGCCCGCTTACCTGCCCCGCTGGGGCAGCTGTCGCCGTGGCTCGACGATCGGATAACACCCAAAGAAGAGGTGCATGCGCTGCTGGCGGCGCAGCGGCATCGCCGGTTCATCAAGACCCACACGCCACTTGACGGTCTTCCGCTCGATCCCCGCGTGACGTTCATCGTCGTGGCCAGGGACCCGATCGACGCGGCCGTGTCGCTCTATCACCACGTCAGGAATATCGACCGTGGGCGGCTGCGGGAGCTGGCCAGTGAACCGCTGCCGGCTGAGCGTTCGGCGCCTATCTCCCTGCGGGACTGGCTGCTCGGCTGGATCGTCCAGGACGCTGATCCGCGGGTGATCCTGGACTCCCTGCCGGGGGTCGCGTGGCACCTGAGCGACGCCTGGGCCAGGCGCGGCTTGCCTCACGTGGTGCTTGTCCGGTACCGCGACCTGTCCAGTGACCTGGAAGGACAGATGCGCAGGCTCGCCGGGCTGCTAGGGATCTCGGTGCCCAGCAGGCCTGGCCTGAACTGGTGCACGCCGCGTCGTTCGAGCAGATGCGGGCTCGCGCCGGCGAGCTCGCTCCCGCTGGCGGGATCCTCAGCGACGACGCGGCATTCTTCCGCCGGGGCGGGCCTGGCGCCGCCAGGGAGGTCCTCACCAGCGAGGAGCTGGCGGCATATGACGCCAGGCTGGCGGGGCTGGCGCCGCCTGATCTTCTTGCCTGGCTGGACGCGCCGGGAAACGGGGACTAGCCAGGCCCGGCTGGGTCCAGAGTCAGGACTGAGGGAAGGTCGCTCCGCGGATGCAGCCGCAGCAGCTGGTAGGCGATACCGCCCAGGCCGGCGAACAGGCCAGGGGAGTAGGCGTTCGCCGCTAGCCCGCTCACCGGTCCGTTGTCTTCCAGGCTGGTGATTATCATGGCGTCTAGCCCGGACTGGCCAAGCCCGGCCAGCTCGTCTGGCACCTGGCCGGTCGCCAGGGCCTGGCTGAGCAGTTCCCAGCAGCCCAGATCCCCGTGGCACAGGGTGTGGTTGTAGCCGAGCCCGTTCCTGGCGGCCACGGCGGCCGCTCGGGTGGTGAGAGCCGCCGCGCCCGCCCAGCCGCGCCGGGCCAGGTCGGCGGCGCTAGTCCCGATCCCGACGGCGCCATGGCACCAGGCGGCCGAGTCAGCGATCCCGTCGGGAGCACGCAGGTCGGCCCAGGTCCCGGCCGCGGGGTCGTAGAGCGTCTCCTCGAAGGCGAACGCGGCCGTCGCGGCATCGGCGAAGCGGACCTCGCCGGTGGCCAGAGCCAGCCGGGCCAGCGCCCAGCCGATACCGGTCGCGCCGTGGGCGAACCCGCCGATACCGTCCGGCCAGCGCTCGGAGGGCCAGCGCGACGTTCCGTCCTTGATCAGCGCGGCATCAAGGAGCCGATCTCCGAGATCAGTCGCCCGGTGGGCCCATTCATCCTCTGCGGTTGTGGCGGCGAGCTGCAGCAGCGGCACTATCGCTCCGGCCATCCCGGTCAGCACGTCACAACGGTCTTGAGCCGCGATCGCGGCAGGAAGCTGCGTGGCGTGCGCGCGGGCGTGGTCGAGGCCGTCCGGTCCGGCCACCCCCCAGGCGTGCAGCGTCAGCCAGGCCCAGATCTGGGATCCGAGCCCGATGTAGCCGCCTACGGGGGGCGGGCGCAGGTGCTTTTCCGCCCGGCGGACGGCGGTGTACTTGTCCTCGGCGGCGCGGATGGTGCGCAGCACCGCCTCAAGCAGCCCGGCCACGCCGCCGACCGCATCGGCCCGGCCGGCCGCCCGCTCCCGCTGATACGCGGCCAGCAGGATGGCCAGTCCCGGCAGGCCGCCGTAAGTGTCCTGCGAGAGCGGCTGCACGGACCAGCCGGCGGGGCCAAGCACCGGCGCGATCCAGGTGACGGTTCCGTCCTCGCCGCGGATGGCGGCATCGCGAAGCTGACGGATCAGCATCGCCGCGATCCGGCGCCGCCTGCGGTCCAGGTCGTCGTCGCGGCGCTGGCCCGTCCGGTGCTGCCGTCCGCTTGGTAGCCAGCCGTCGTTGAGGTACGCGCTGACCAGTGCGGCCCGGATGACCTGACTGTCCCGCTGGAAGTCAGCGGTCCGCCACCGGTCGAGCGCGGCGCCGATCAGGTCTTGCTCAGGCAGCCAAGACGTTCCGCGCGGACCTTCCAGCCGCCCGTGCCTCGGTGTGGTGCGGAAGTACGGCACATCCCCGTCCAGCAGATCGGCGATCTCGGCCGCGATGACCTCGGGGTCATCGGGCGCACCAGCTACGTACCTGGCCATCCCGGCAAGCAATTCGGCGGCGCGGCCGGCGGCGGCTCCAGGATCGTGCAGCGACACCGGATGCCAGAGCATCCGCGCCAGCTCCATATACGCCTCGGTAGAGCGCGCGACCACCCGGATCGTGCAGTCAGCGAACCGGCCGAGCAGCGGCGCCAGGGCATCGGCCCGGTCCATCGACCGCAGCGCGTCCGTCGCCTCGGCGAAACCGTCAAGCACGTGCCGCCAGTACTCGGCCAGCACCGGCCGCGGGCTCGGGTGACTGGACCCGGTCGGCAGTTCGGTCGGCTTGGTCCCGAGCCGCGCCTCATCGGTGCCGGCGGCCACGATGGTCGGCAGCTCGACCACAGGCTGCTCGCCCGCGAGCGAGCCAGCGGCGGAGAAGTCCACTCCCCGCCAGCCCAGGGCGGTTCCCCGGTTGGGCAGCATTCCGGTTCGAAGGACCGTCATATTGATCAGTTCACGCGCCCGGTCGGGGGCGATTCCGAATCCGGACGCCGGCGCCTGGTAAACCGGGGTGAATAACGTCTCGCAATCGATCACGACCGGCACCGGTCCGCAGGCGATCACATTCTCGGCATGCAGGTCAGTGCCGCCGAGCAAGCGCATCAGGCCCAGCCAGTGCCCGATGCCGCGGTAGAAACTCGCCAGCTCGGCCTCACCGGAACAGTAACGGTGCGACACGAATTCGGACCAGCCGTACCCGTCCCGCGCTATTACTCTCGGCACGCGGATCCGGGTCAGGGCCTCTTGGCGCAGGACTCTGGGCAGCGTTTCGCCGAGCACCGCATCCACCTCGACGGATCTCGGCTTGTAGACGACCGCACCGTCGGCGAAACGCAGAATGGCGACAGTCTGGCCGCCCCGGTGACTGTCTCCGGCCCCGAAGTCGACCCGTGACAGCGAGCCTGAGCTTGCCCGGCTTCCCCAGGGCGAGGTCGCGAGTGCCCTCCGGTCTCTGGCCAGGCGGCGGCCCAGCGCCAGGGCCGCCGCGCAGCGCCCAGCCAGAATTACGTCCAGCTGGGACAATAAGGGTGGATAGTGCCGGGTAAGTGATTCCCAGAACCGCGGAGATGAGGCTATTTCCGCAAATTCCGCCCAGCGCGCCTCAGAATCACTGGCCTTCAGGCGGCCGGTGATCCGTGCGGCGTTCAGCTCCAGGAGCAGGACCCGGCTGGTCTTACGATGCGCCGACTCATGCAGTGCCGTCGCCGCGCCAGCCCGGATCGCTTCCCGCTCGGACTCGGTCAAGCCTGACACGGACCGCAGGTCGCGAGACAGCCTGTCAAGCGACGGTCCGGCCAGGCACTCCAGTGACCGGGTGAATTCACCGACAGGGGCGCTGCTCACCACTCCTCTCCGCCGGCTAACTCAGCAGCACGCACGTGCGGTCGAGGCGGTGCAGGCGCTGCACCCGTGCGTGTAGATCGCCTCAGCTTCCAAGATGTCAGGCTCAGCGAATATGCCCGAAGCGTAGAGCGGACCAGCCGGGTTGCCTGGTCCTCCGGTGGTTCGCCATTCCGCTGCCATCCGCTCGGCGAGTGCGATATCCATAACTATCATGCTCCGTCCCTTTTGTCGTCCGAGGTGGACATTCGGTGAACAACTTGCGGCCATTCACCAAATCTGACTTGGGTATCGTGTCATCGGGGCAAGTTGAGATGCAGTATCCCGACGGTTACTCTCCGTCCCCCGTAGTAATGCTTGCCTGTCCAGTCGGTTAGCTGTTCTGGAATATAAGAGAATATAAATTTGATGAAATAATCGCGGGTGAACTGAAGGTACGCAGGCAACTCGCTCGCCTGGCCGCCCTGGCCGCCCTGGCCGCCTGGACCGCCTGGCCAGCCAGGGGGGGGTCACCGGCTTTCTCGGAGAGCTGCCGTTCTTTTCCCGGAGAGTTTTCAGTATCCGCGTGGAGAGTTGTCGTTTCGGGGAGAGTTGTCAGTGGCGTTTTCAGGGAATTGTCGCAACAGTTTGTCTTTGCGTGATTAGTGTATCGAGTTGCTCGCGGGGTGTGTGGTATCCGAAGCGTTTTCTGGGGCGGTCGTTGAGCTGGTCGGCGATGTGCTGGAGCTGGGCGGGGGTCCAGGCGTTGAGGTCGGTGCCTTTGGGGAGGTACTCGCGGAGGAGTCCGTTGATGTTCTCGTTGCTGCCGCGCTGCCAGGGTGAGTAGGGGTCGGCGAAGTAGACCTGGATGCCGGTGTCTTTGGTGATGCGCTGGTGGCGGGCGAGTTCCTTGCCGCGGTCCCAGGTCAGGGTCTTGGCGAACCAGGGCTGGAGGGCGCTCATCTGGGTGATGATGGCGTCTGCGACGGAGTCGGCGTCGTGGCGGCCGTGCGGGAGGTGGAGGAGGGTGAGGTAGCCGGTGGTGCGCTCGACGATGGTGCCGACGGCGGAGTTGCTGGCCTTGGATCCGAGGATGAGGTCGCCTTCGTGGTGGCCGGGGACGAGGCGGCCCTCGACGGCCGGGGGGCGCTCGCCGATGGGGACGGCGTCGGTGATCTTGCCGCGCATCTCTCGGCGGCCGCGGGGGCGGCGGACGGCGCGGCCGGTGCGCAGGCAGGCTTTCAGCTCTCGTCTCAGCTCGCCGCGGGGGTAGACGTAGATGCTCTGGTAGATGCTCTCGTGGCTGATCCGCATGGCCGGGTCGTCGGGGTATTTCACCTTGAGCCGGCCGCTGACCTGCTCGGGAGAGTACCGGGCGTCCAGGTCCTGCTGTACTTCCCGGCGCAGCACCGGGTCCGCGGACAGCTTCGAGCGCTTCGGCCGCCGCTGGCGTTCGCGGGCCAGGTGGTGCGCCCGCTCGGGCTGGTAGCGGCCGCCGGGGGGGCCGGGGTTGCGGGCCAGCTCCCGGCAGATCGTCGACGGGGAGCGGGCCATCCGCGCGGCGATCTCGCGGATGCCGTGCCCGGCGTCGCGCAGGCGGGCCAGCTCATATCGCTCCTCGCGGGACAGGTAACGCTTGCAGTACGCATTTCCGGCAGGCAGGTACACTCCGCCCATCTTGTGCTGCAAGCCGTACGCGAACGTCTTCGACACGCCGGCCGCTGCCGCCGCCCGCATCGGGTTCAGGCCCGCCGCCAGCTGATCCAGCACCAGCTGCACCCGTTCCGGCGGCAGCGGCGACCCCCGCGCCGGCCGCGCCGCCGCCCGCCCGGCCGCCGCCGCCTGCTTCACCGCCAGCCTCGACACCCCGCCGCTCACCCGCCGGTCCACCTCATAAGCGAAGCTCTTCGACACCCCCGCCGCCGCGGCCGCCCGCATCGGATTCATCCCCGATTCCAGGTAACCCTCCACCAGCCGCACACGCTCCGCCGGCACCCTGCCTCGTCCCGCCACAGCACCCTCCAAAAGTCAGGTGTTGCGACAATCCGTCGAGCGCGGGAGTAAATAGCGCGGCAAACTCTCCACGAGACGACAAACCCTCCACGAGAATGCTGAAAACTCTCCACGAGAACGGCGAGACTCTGGGAAGGCTGGTCGTCGGGACCAGAAAGGGCGGATACCCGGCAGGATCGCCACGCGGGCAGGGCTGAACCCGCCGCCCGGAAACCATACTTCCGGGTCGGCGTTGCCTGCGGTGGGTTACTTTCTGCCGGGCTGGCCTAGTCCGGGGGCGGGACCACTCGGGTTCGGGCTGCTAGCCGTGATCACGGAGATCTGGCGGTGGCGGGACGGGGCTTGGCCCGGCATTGCGGAAACTCGGCGGCGGGAGGTTTTGGCCGGCGTGGGGCAGGATGTGGGCATGCGGATACGGATCGAGGGTTACGGTTCGCCGGGGAGGTCCTGTGGTCCTGGGCCTGCTTTTCCTGGCGGGCATCACAATATTCACGTCGCCGTGCAGGGGCGGAAGGGGCCGGCGGATCTGTTTGGCCTGGTGCCTGGTGACGAGGATGCCCCGGTCTGGGAGCTTGACTGCACCGTGGTGTCTCCGCCGCCGGATGCCGATCTCAGGGGGCCGCAGATCCAGGGCGGGCCAGGCAACCGGTTCATCTACCTGACCTGGGGCGTGGTCGGTGATGACCGGAGTTTCACGATGTTCAGGCGGGCCAAGATCTGGCTTGACGCGGTCCCGCCCGGATTGCTGGCGACGGCGTGCGAGCAGGGGCGGCTGACCGGGCGGCTGCGGCTGGCTGACGACGCCGGGCGGCCGGTATGCGCGTCGGTGCGCCCGCCGAGAATCACCTGGACAGCCTGACCGCCCGGCAGGCAGCCGGGCCGGCCCGCCAACCGGCAGGCCCGCCAGCGGGCGGCGGCGTCAGTGCGCCTTGTGATAGCTGCCGATGTAGTGGTAGTGGCCGTTCAGGCTCCCCGGAGCAGGCGTGACCGGGGCCAGGGCGTTGTAGGGCTGTGCCTTCTGGTGCCGGATGATCTTGCTCTGGGTGATTGACCAGGTGTCGGCCTCGATGGTGTGCGGCGCGGTGCCGTGCTGAACCCAGGAGATCAGCGAGTTCAGGAAGTCAGCGAGGTTCAGGCTCTTGTTGTCTGGTGCGATCAGGCAGTGGTTCGCGCCGGGGATCAGGTAGAGCCGCGAGAAGGCCTGGCTCGCGCGGAAACCGCCGCTGGCGTGCTCGACCGCCGCGTAGTAATCAAGCGTCGACCAGGGCGGGAGGGACTGGTCGGCCCAGCCCTGGTACAGGATCAGCTTGCCGCCGTGGGCCTGGAACGCGTGCAGGTCCGGGTCGTTGGCGTTGTAGATCGCGTTCCCGAGCCGGTTGAGCCGGGCGAACTCGGCGTCGGTGAACTTGACGTCGGCCAGGGTGAAGCTCTGCGGCGGGTTCGGCCGGAACGCCATGTACTTGAGGTAGTTCAGGGCTATCGCGGCATCGGTGGTGTCGGCCGGGGCAGCGGGATCGGAAGCGGGTGCGACGAAGTTACCGGTCCAGCCCAGCTCAGAGCCGTAGGGCAGGCCGCCGTTGAACAGGCTGCGGCCGCGCTTGTCGACCGGGCCCCGGTAGAAGTCACGAACCGCCCGCACCTGTGCTGGCGTCAGGCACGACCTGAGGTTGTGGCCGGGCGGGCACTGCAGGGAGGCGGGCCTGAAGCCGCAGTGCCTGGGGTCGGTGATGATCCCGCGGGCATTCCCGCAGGCCCGGATCACGGCCGCGTGCAGCGCCGGGATCTTGTTAGCGGCCAGGATCTGGTGGCCGCCGGAGTTAGTGTTGCTGTCCACCAGCCAGGCGTCGAGCAAGGTCAGCGGTGCGAGGTTGCTGGTGGGAGAGCCGGCGATGATCCCGTTGAAGTCACGCGGGTAGCGCTGGGCCAGCATGAGGGCTTCCCGCCCGCCGGTCGAGCACCCGTCGTAGTAGCTGAACGAGGCGGGCTGGCCGTAGTAGGCGGTGATGACGGCACGGGCCATCTTGGCCAGGCTGTGCTCAGAGGTCAGGCCGAAGACGCCCCGCAGCTTGAGGCTGTTCTTTGCCCACCGGCCGTCGGCTGGCCCGCCGGTATGCCCTTCGTCATCGGTGGCCAGCGCCAGCTGGCCGCTGCTGACAGCGGGACAGGTGATGCCAGCATCAGGGAAGTCGGACAGGTGGACGGCCCCGCACAGCCCCCCGCAGCCCTCCTGCACGTACTGACCGTGCCACGTGGCCACCGGAAGCTTGATCTCGAAATGCGTCTGCGGTGCGAAGACGCCCTTGACATAACAGAAGGACACCGGTGTTCCGTTCAGCGTGTCATTCATGACTGCCGATGAGGTGACCTTGCCCGGCGCGTCTGGCACCCGGCTGAAGTCCTTGTGAGCCAGCGAGGCGCACGACGTCACCGGCGCGATCGGCTTCGCTGCCTGGCCTTGGGCCCCGTTCGGTGCGCCAGCGGTCCTGGCTGATGCCGGGCCGCTGACGCCCAGCACCAGCGCGAGCGCCGCGATAAGCGACATGATCAGTCCATTGCGAGTACTCATGGTTACGAACGGTAGAACTACGCTGGCGCGCTGGTAAGGTCCGATTACGTGGCGATTCAGTGGTCCGGTTTGAGTCCAGAGCTGCTGGTCAGGCTCGATCGTTCGGCCGGCCAGCCGCTCCACGCCCAGCTGGAGGCGCGCCTGCGCGAGGCGATCAGGGGCGGTCGGCTGCACACGGGGGAACGGCTGCCGTCCTCCCGTGAGTTAGCGCGTGAGCTAGGCGTTTCCCGCGGGATGGTGCAGGAGTGCTACGGGCAGCTGCTGGCCGAGGGATACCTGACCAGCCGCACCGGGTCCGCTACGAGGGTGGCCGGCTCGCCCCGGTACCCTCGCCGCCCCGGCAGCCCGCGGCGCCACTGCTGGTCGCGGATTTCGAGCCGGGCGTGCCTGACCTGTCCAGCTTCCCGCGCGGCGACTGGGCCTGGGCCGTCAGTCAGGCGTGTACCCAGGCCGCCGTCGCCGATCTGGGATACGGTGACCCGCGCGGCAGCCCGGTGCTGCGCGAGGTTCTCGCCGGATACCTGCGGCGGGTACGAGCCGCCCCCGCGAGTCCCGCGCGGATGATCATCAGTACCGGCATGGCTCAAGGGCTAAACCTAGTGCTGCGCGCGCTAGCCCGCCAGAGCGGCGTGACCCGCGTGGCGTTCGAAGATCCCGGCTACGGCAGCGCGCAGACCGGCGAGACCGTGCGCGCCGCCCTGGCGATGGGGATCGACGTCACCTATATACCGGTCGACGAGCAGGGCATCTCGGTTGGTGAGCTAGCGGCGAGCGGAGCCCAGGCGGTCGTGGTCACTCCGGCTCACCAGCGGCCGACCGGGGTGGTCCTGTCCGCGCCGCGACGGCACGCGCTGACCGACTGGGCGCGGACCAGCGGCGGGTACGTGATCGAGGACGACCACGACTCAGAATTCCGCTACGGCAAGGGCTCGTCGGCGCGCTGCAGGGACTAGCGCCTGGCCGGGTTTTCCTGCTCGGCACGGCCAGCAGGACCCTGGCGCCGGCGGTCCGTCTCGGCTGGGTCCATGCCCCGGCACCCCTGGCCTCAGCGGTCGCGGCCGAGAAGGAAATGAGCGACCGGGGGTCCTGCACGCTCGATCAGCTCGCTCTGGCGACCCTGCTGACCACCGGCCGTTACGACCGCCACCTGCGCCGGATGCGCTCGGTCTACGCCGCCCGCCGCTCCATCCTGACCAGGGCGTTCGCCAGGCACGCTCCCCGAGCCCGGCTCACCGGGCTCGCGGCCGGATTCCACGCCCTGGCGTCGCTGCCTCCTGGCGCCGACGAGACCGCTGTGATCGCCGCAGCCCGGGAACGGCGGATCGGGCTGCACGGCCTCGGCGAACACCGAGGCGACCCCGGTACCCTGGTGCCACCCGCGCTGGTGATGGGCTTCGGGAACGTCCGCGACCGGGCCATCGAACCCGCCATCGCGAGTGTCGCCGACCTGCTCACCTGAGCCGCACGCGATCGTATCCGAGTCTATTCTCATATGCTCCGCTGGTTGCGGCGAGCCACACCGCTAGCGCCAGCCGAGACACGCATGCCAGGACCCGTTCCTAGCCTCGAGCAAAGTCGTCAGCGAGCGATCCAGCGAAAGTGCCTCGGCGAAAACTTCATGAAGCACCGTCCAGCCGACTCTGCTGGCTACCTGGGTTTCTGGGCGGCCCGTGCGAGCGGGCGGCCGGTGCGAGCGGGAGGCCGGGCGAGCGGGAGGCCGGGTGCGGAGCCCGGTCGAGGGGCCGGGTGGCCCGTGCGAGTCTCCGTGATCATGGATTGCGGCATGATCACGGAGATTTTGCCGTGTGATCACGCGCGCGATGTTCCATGATCACCGGCTAATCCATGATCATGGAAACCTAGTGAGGCCAGATCTCCTGCATAGGGCCTGCCAGCCTTGATCACGGAAATCTGGCTGGGCCACCGGGTCCTGATGCCTGCCCAGGGCGGTGACCCGCCATCACAAGATCGGGCAGCTTAATTCGGGCTGACGAGCCGTCTCGCCCCGTGTCACCTGCCGGCGTGGAACTCGACTATGTCGGGTCGGTGACGAGCTATCGTCTCGCTGCGTCGAGGTGAGAAGCGTCTGGTGTTCTGCGGCTCCCGGCAGCTAGCCGAAGAACTCGGCACCGCATTACGGAACGAAGCCGTCTCGGTATTCGTGCGCATGCGCCGCCGTCGGCCGACGAACTACGACAATCCGACGCTGTATGTAATCCTCACCAGGAAACATGGTTCTGAGTAGGATTTTGTACGGCTAGGGAACGGGTCGGGCGCGGTCTGCGCTGGCGCGCTGGCGGGAACTGGTCGACTTGGAGCACCTGTCCGAATACAAGATCGGATGGTCGTTGCCCGTCGGAGTGCGGCCCGCCCGGGCGACGATGAGGGTGTGAGGCACCCGCAGGTGCGGCCCGACCCGGCATTCGGGCTGCTGAAGCTGTATGACGATGCGCTTCCGCACGTCTATGGCTACCTGCTGGCTCGCTGCGGTGGTGATAAGAGCCTGGCCGAAGATCTCACGGCCGAGTCGTTCCTGGCTGCCGTGGACGCGGTGCGCAAGTCAGACGCGCCAGATCCGTCGATCCCGTGGCTGATCGGGGTGGCCAGGCACAAGCTCGCCGACCACTGGCGGCGGGTCGCGCGGGAGCAGCGCGGGCTGCGTCTGCTCGACAGTGAGCCGTCGCGCGTCGAGGATCCATGGGAGATGGTCCTGGACCGGCTCCGCGCCCGAGAGGTACTCGGCCAGCTCGGCGCGCACCACCGGGCCGCGCTCACGTTGCGTTACCTTGACGGGCTGCCAGTACCCGAGGTGGCCAGGAACCTGGGCCGCACCCTGCACGCCACCGAGGCACTGCTGGTGCGGGCCCGTGCCGCGTTCCGCCGGATCTACGAGGCAGCGGAGGGCACGCCATGACAGATCCGTTCGACGCTCTGCGCGAGCCCGTCACGCCTGCTGATCCCGATCCCGACTTTGCCCGGCGGCTGCGGACGCGGCTGACCCGGGAGGTCTTCGTACTCTCAGGAGGAGCCATGTCCCAGCACACCGCCACGCCTAGGGTTGAGCGCGAGCCCGCCGGACCTCCGGCGCTGACCCCGTACATCATCGTGTCCGACGCCCGGCGCGCCATGGATTGGTACGCCGAGGTGCTCGGCGCCCAGCGCCGTGGCGAGCTGCATGTCAACGCGGACGGGACGATCGGCCATGCCGAGGTCAGCATCGGCGACGCGGTGCTGATGCTCGCCGAGGCCTCTGATCTGTGGCCCGACGTGCCCGTACGCGCGCCCGACGCTCCCGCGACGTTTAGCCATACCCTCCACCTGGAGGTCGACGATGTCGACGCGAGCACCGAGCGAGCCCGACGGGGCGGCGCGTCGGTGGAACGGGAGCCGGCCGATCAGCCCTACGGCCGGGGCGCGGTCATTGTCGACCCGTTCGGGCACCGCTGGATGCTGCTCAGGCCGCTGGCGCCGGCCCCGGGGCTGGCCACCTGGCCGCGAGGACGCGCCAGGGCGACGTCGCGAACGTGACGATGATCCGGCACAACGCACAGCAGGCCAGGGAGTTTTACGAGACCGTGCTGCGGCTGCGGTTTACCCCCGGTCACCCCGGCGCGTGGCGCACCGACCAGACCAGGCCGCCGCTGGGCATCAGATCGTCGCAGGGCGCCGAACCCGAGATGCAGATGTCTTACCGCGTCGATGACATCACGGCCGCGGCCGAGCGGGTACGGGCGGCGGGCGGTCACGCGGAGGAGCCAGAGCGCAAGCCGTTCGGCCTGACTGCCGAATGCGTCGATGACCAGGGCGCCACGTTCCGGCTCTGGCAGCCGGCTGACTGACCGAACACTAGGAATACGGCCGCTGCGTCCTCAGACCGAGGAACGGCTAGTTCCTAACCTGGGGACGCTTTCCGGCTGCGAGTCCCCGGACGGTGGACGAGATCTCCGCCTCGTTGGTCACAAGCGAGCAGTCCAGTCGACCACACATGTGAGGTTCAGCGCCGGCCTTCGTCGCGCGCCGCGAGGATGTCGTCCATGGTCAGGGCCACCTCCCATCAGTCATGCACCATGGTCGGCTAATGTCGCCACGCCGAGGTTTTGCCTTCGATGGTCGGCCTGTTATCGTCGGCGCCTGGCGTGATGATCTGGAAGGTGCTGAGTGCGCTCGTTTGACGGGCCTGGGAGTGCCGGGCAGGTCGGCGTGGACACTCTGCGGGAGCGCCTTGAGAGATTGTCGGCGAATCATCCTTCGTCGCCGAGGTTCGTGGATAGCCGGGACCGGCAGGATGGTCCTGACCTGTCGGAAACCTCTGGACAAGAGGTTCCGCCCGGTCGGGAGGGTGGCGCAGGCGATGCGGATCTGGGAGGCGAGCGGTGTGGCGAGGGAATTATCGATCAGCGCGCCAGAGTGTTTCAGCCTGGCGAGCGGGCGATCGCTGAGGCGCTCGCGTCGCGGGGCGCCGAGGTGACTGCTCTGGCGGAAGACCACAGCCTGCGTCAGCGGCAACCGGACGCGCTCGTGGACGGCCGGGTGACCGAGTTCAAAAGCCTTCGCCAAGGTGCGACCGACGCCACCGTCAAGAACCAGCTGCGCGCCGCCCAGGGCTAGGCACCCAACGTGGTGATCGACGCGCGCAAGAGCGGCCTGGGCGAGGCAACCGCCGCCCTCGGCGTGCGCCGTTTCCTGGGCAGCCCATGGGCACAGGGCCGCTACGAGACAATCCTTGTCCTCGGCGACGGTTACGAGATCGAGACCGATGCATCTAGATCCAAGGAGCCGCACGGTGACTGAGCATGATGTCTTCATCGGGACTGATCGCCCGGCATCTGCCGTGCGCTCGGTGATCGAGACGGCGCTGGGCACCGTCTTCCAGCTCAGCCAGGACCTTGAGCCCGTCCCAGCTCTGCGTGTCGGCGCTACCAAGGTGTTCTTCCATGACAGTCACGCTTTTGAGGACGACGCGGATTTTCCGGTGTCGCGGTACCGACGCTGGGTGAGCATTGAGGACGCGGCCAGGGATGAGGAGCACCAGCTCGCGGTCGCGAGACAAGTGTTCGATGCGGTGAAGTCAGAAGGCTGGCCGGTGATGCTCTCGTTCGGCCTCCAGGGCAGCATCGTCGTCTACCCGCCAAGCCATACCTAGGTGCCCAGTTTTGGGGAGCGTCAGGCGGGCTCCCAGCGCCAGCCGTCGTTGTCTTCGCAGATGATCGGGTCGCCATTGGCGTCGATCCCTGAAACGCCGTGGTCAGAGTCGCGGCAGAACTCTCCGGGCTGGTAGCAATTCCCCTCGTCGCTGAGCGGATAGCAGGCGGCGGTGGTCGGCGGCGGAGGGGGAGGCGGCGGAGGCGAAGCCACGGGAACCGGCTGCTGTGTCCTGGGCGGGGCTGGCGGCTTCGGCGTATGCCGTGCTCGCGGTGTAGTTTTGTGCTGGACTCGATGGCGGGCGGGGCGGAGGGCGACGGAGCAGCCATAGGAGGTGCCGCCTGTGCTCAGCACGCCGCCGATAGCGATGATCTGCGACAACGGCTCTTGGACAGTGAATACGTGACGACCAGGCCTGACGCGGGCGGCGCGGCGGTAACTGCTGCCGGTCTTGTCTTGCGCGCGAGTGATGAGCTGCCCGCTGGCTGTGACAGTCACGGTCCAGGCCGTTGAGGCACTGCCGCGAGCGCGGTAAGTAATGGTGCACTGGCTGCCGACAAGAGAGGCGAGCCGAGTTCGCCCAGCCCGGGGCGGTGATGGCGGCGGAGGCTGGCCAGCGGCCAAACTCGGTTTCCCGGCGACAGCCGGGTGCTGGGCAGCAGTGCTCTTCGCGCCTGCGGCACTGGCGATTGCCGCAGCCACAAACAAGAGCCCGAAGATGACGATAACAGCGGCTACCGTCAGGCCGCGCTTATTCACAGGAGTCCTGGGTCCGCTCGCCCCCATCCCTGATGCCATTTACAGCCCCCTATTTCCCCAGTTAGATAAGCGCAGCGTACAAGTGCCGGGATGTGTTGCGCGCGAAACCGTAGAGTTGGGTGCCTATGGGCGACAATTAGCTTCAAGGAAGCGGCGGGAGTGATCGCATTGAAAATGCTGAATAGGGTGATTCTGCCCTGCAGAGTGCGTGGCCTCGCAGCTCGCCTGACGTTGATGGCCTCTGCGGCCCAGACCACGGAGCCCGGCCAGGCAGATGGGTCCCTGCAAGAGTCCGTGATCATGAAGTCCGGGTGTCCCTCGGGGAACTGGCAGCGGCGAGGGCACTGGCAGCGGCGAGGGCACTGGCAGCGGCGAGGGCACTGGCAGCGCCTGTGCTCCCGGTAGAGCCCGACGCGCCTGGCTCGACCTGGGTGCGGGCGGCTACTGGCCGACGCGGCCGTCGACGAGTTCTCGCAGGAGGTCGGCGTGGCCGCAGTGGCGGGCATACTCCTCGATCATGTGGACCAGCACCTCGCGCAGCGCGAGGCTGGTGCCGTCGGCCATGGTGCCCCTGACGCCTAGATCGGCATAACCTGCGACGAGTTCCTCGGCGAAGGCGACTTCCTCGCGCCAGTCCTGCCAGGCGCGGGCCACGATCTGGGGGTCGGCAGCCGCGCCTGCCCAGTCGGCGTCCTGGATCTCGTCCGACCAGTACAGCGGCGGCGCATCCGCCTGCGCCATCACCCGCCGGAACCAGTTGCGTTCCACATCGGCCATGTGCCGGATCAGGCCGAGCAGCGACATAGTCGAAGGCGGTACCGACCGGCGGGCGAGCTGAGCCGCGTCCAGGTCAGCGCACTTCATCTCCATCGTCAGCCGGTAAGCCCGCAGGTAGTCGAGGAGCGTTGCCCGCTCGTCTTCCAGCTCGGCGCCCGCCGCGAACCTCGGGTCCGCGGCCACGTCCATCCACATGCCGGGGCCGGCCCCCGGCGCACTCCACCGTTCCCGCGCGTCCTGGCTGGCGCTGTCTTCAGTCACGGCAGCCATCATGCCGTACCCAGGGTGATAATGGCGGTATGGCAGGCGCAGCGGAACAGAAAGGGCCGGGCGGTTTCACGCCGCTCTCGGATGGATTCTCGTTCGCGAACTCCTGGCCTTCTGCTCCGGCGGTGACCGTTCCGACGCCGTTCGGGTCCATCGGGATCGGCAATGCGGCGAACGGGCTCTGCGGCGGCATGGTGTACGCGGCGCTTGATTACTGGGTCGCGGCGCAGGTTCCGCCCATGGGCCGGCGCCTGGCACGCCGTTGTTCGAGTTCATCGTGCGCAGGCTGATCGACTCCTGGCACGTCCCGGCTGGGATCGTGGAGTATTTCCAGTGGATGAACCTGCCCGACGGCGACGTGAGCGTCGGCATCCTCGGCCGGCAGGTCGTCGTCCAGCGCGGAGTCGGGTGGAAGACCATCGAGCAGCAGTGGCCTCTGGTCAAAGCCAGCATTGACGCGGGGATCCCGGCGCCGCTTGGCGTGGTCACGGTGAAGTCGGCGAACGTGGCAGACCTCGGCAAGAACCATCAGGTCGGCGCCTACGCCTATTCCGTGTCAGGGGCGCAGGTCACAGTGAACGTTTACGACCCGAATTCGGGTCAGAACGACGGCGTCTTCATCCAGTTCGACAGCTCCGCTCCCCAGCGGACGACCACCTTCGCCACCAACATCAACATAGACCTGCCGGTTCGCGGGTTCTTCATGACCGCGTACACAGCGGCCAGACCGCCCCAGCCAGGACCGGCCTAGAGCGGCGAGCCTGGTCATCCCGGGTTCTGGAATGCCGGGCCACGCAGGCGCCAGTCTCGTTCAGCGCAGGAGTCTGAGGTAACGCGACAGGCTGTGCTCAACTTGCGCCATATCGTCCCGCGAGAGGTAGTCCACGAGCTCGCCGATGACGTAGGAGACGTCGATGGTGCGGATCTGATCGATGAGGACTCTTGTCGCGCGGCCGGCGACGATCACTTCTGGCCTGAAAACCGATGCTTGGGCTGCCGTCGAGGTAGGGATGACTGTCGCTGTTGACCAGCTGTCCTGTTTGAGGCTGATGATGACGCCGAGCCGACGGCCACGCTGTTCGTGGCCGCGCTTGGCGTCCCCGAGGTCTACGGGGTATACCGCCCCGCGGATCATGCGCGGTCCTGCGGCCTCGCCGGAACCGTGAGGCTGGTGCCGGCGACCCGGATGCTGCCGTCGGCCTCAAATTCCCAGTCGTCAGCCTCGGCGGAGAGATCCTCGCTCCGCAGCCTGCGCATGTCGGCGCGGGCACGCTCCTCCCACGCCTCGCGGTCCAGCAGTCGCAGTGCTCTGCGGATGACATCGCTGGTCTTCTCATCGGGGCGCCGGTTAGCTTCGACGAGGCGGAGATCTTCTTCGGTCGGGCGGAATCCAACGCTCATAGACCAACCGTACAACAATTGTTAGACGACGCAGCCTGAGTGCGGCCGGCTCGAGGTTAGGAGTGAATTCCTTGTGCCCCGTTTTGTCCAGCAGTCGCTCTCGTCGCGCCGTCGTAGCCGTCTTGGTCTCCGTGGCCGCGTGCGCGTGCGCCGTGCGGGCCCGTGCCGCCAGCCAGAGCCGGCCAGCGGCCGCATGCCAGCGTCCATCATGCCGTCGGCCAGCCAGTTCCCGGTGAGGAAAATTCAGGTGGGCGCAGGCTCGGGGCAGGTGGCCGTCGATCCCGTGACCAGGACCGCCTGGGTGGCCGCTGGCCATACAGCTCATCCAGTTCCGTCTCACCCCTTCCTGAGGATTCTCTATCTAGGTAGAGTATCCGCATGCCCCGTGGTTCAGGTTTCTCTCCTCAGACGCTGCTGCTGCTCGCGGCGCTCTCCGCGCAGCCGACTGACTGGCGGCATGGCTACGACCTGGCGAAGGAGACCGGACTGAAGTCAGGGACGCTGTACCCGATCTTGGTGCGACTCGCCGACCGGGGACTGGTAGAGGCGCGCTGGGAGGACGGCCGCCCAGCCGGGCGGCCGGCCCGGCATCTCTACCGGCTCAGCGGCGAAGGACTGGACCAGGCCAGGGCGGCGCTGGCTGCCGTTCCGGCGCAGGCGCCAGGGTCCGGGCCGGCATCGCGTCGCGCTGCGCCGGGGAAGCGCGGCCTGGCTGGGGACGCGCTGTGATGGACCGGGTGACGCGGGCGCTGGAGACGCTGCTTGGCCGGTGCGCGGGGCTGGTGCCGCCAGCTCGCAGAGGCTGGGTCGAGGCGGTGCGCGCCGAGGCCGGTGAAACGCCGGCCGGGTTTGCGCGGCTGGGCTGGCTGGCCGGCGGGTTGTGGCTCGTGGTGAGGGAGGCCGGAGTGGTCCGCAGGATCGCGTACTGGCTGGCGGTGGCGGCGGTCGCGGTCGGCGTGGTGCTGACGGTGAGTTATCTGTGGGACGACGCGCACGCCGGCCGGGATTCCAGCTGGGACAAGGCCAGGATTCTCCTGCTGGCGGCGCTGCTGGCGGGGCTACCGTGGGTTGCCCGGCGGCGCGGTGTGTTCGGGCCGGCGGGCAGCAGTCTCGCCGCGCGGGCGGTGCGGGCTGGCGGCAGCGCCGCGCTTGTGCTCCTGGTACTGGACATCGCGCGGATCCAGCATTTCCCCGGCCCGGCCTTTCTTACCCTGTGGAACGGCCCGGCCGGACCCTGGAACTGGGTGCAGGAGGCGACAGCCCTGGTCCTGATCGCTGCCTGCCTCGCGGCGCTGCTGATCGTCCCGGAGCGGTGGCCGCGAGTCCGCCCTGAGCTGGTGGCGTGGTGTGCCGTCGCCGCCGGGTTGGTCCTGTTCTTCACGGTGGCCCCGTTTCAGGTGCTCATCGCCGCCTACGCGGCCGGCATCCTCGCAGTGACCTCGCGGCGGTCACCGATCCTGCCGGCGACCCTGGCTATCAGTGCCGGGGCAGGTGTCGCCGGCGGCCTCCTGCTGGTTGGGCTGTGGAACTTCACCCGGATGTCGCCGGCACCGGGCGCTGCCCCTAGAAGCGGTGCGGCGCTGCTGTTCTATCTGCTGATCATCGTGATCGCCGCCGGAATGATCGCTGCGGGGGTGCCCGCGACCCGCCGCGCCAGTGGCACGAACGACCCGCAGGCGCTGAAGGCCCGCGCTCAGCAGTACCTGGCGGCTGGCCCCCTGACCGCTGCGGCGGCCGCGCTGATGCTCCCGCTGCTCCGGGCCAGCCCAGCGATCCAGGTAACCGCCGCCTGTCCGGCGACGCACATTGGATACTGCACCGCCGCACCAACGATCTGGATCTTTTTCCTGGTCGCCGGGCCGGTGATCGGCCTCATCCTTGGCACGTTGGCCAGCCTCAATGTCACCGCCAACCCGCCGCGCGAGCCGGAGGGTTTGCTGCCGTAGGAGCAACGGCCTGGCTTGGCGCGCGGGCGCATAGGGAGCGAATCAGGAGCAGCCGTGCTGCTGCGCTCGCGGTCAGCGTGCCGGGCACGGCTGTCGTCGGCCTCAGCCGGAGCCGCGCCCGGTCAGCCACCTTGAGTTCCTGGCATCGGGTGATCGCGCAGAACATGTTTCCGTGATCGCGCTCGCCTCCCTGACCGGCCGGGCTGGGATAGCCGTCATATTTAGTGCGCATTTGCGCTAGCGTGTGCCCGAAACCTGATCACCTTTTATCTCCTTTCATGATGCAGAATCGACGACTGCGAGAAGCGGTGGCTACATGCGATTCCGGTTGAAGCCCTTGCGGGCTGCTGAGTACGTTCACGATTTTCGGTACGGCACTGGCTACGGTGCTGATCTCAGCACCGGCCCAGGCGAGCATTTCCGCCGCCATCCGCGACCGCGCCATCCGCGTCCGCGCCATCCGCCCACGGAGTCGGTGCCATTACCGGCATCGTCGATGGCGCGGGCGGAAAGCCGCTCACGGCCGCGTGCGTTGTCGCCAGCGGTCAGGGCCGCAGCGTGCTCGCGGTGACGACGTCGGACGGGCGGTACACGCTGACCGGCCTGCGGCCGGGAGCTACACGCTCAGGTACAGCGCCTGCGCGGCCCGGTCACTACCGACATGTGGGGCGGTGCCGCGTGGCCGGCAGCCCCGCCAAGGTGAGCATCGCCGCTGGCCAGGTACGCGAGCTCGCGACGGTCACGCTGCGGCCACGACGTTCCTTCGGCCCCGGCCGTGCCTCGGCCATCGCCAGGCTCAAGTCGCCAGCCGCTATCCCCGGGCTGACTCCGCAGGCCATCGCGGCCAGTGCGAGCGGGCACGCCAGCGGGGGCACCGGCGCGATCGCGGGCACGGTCACCGGAGGCGGGAAGCCGCTCAGCAAGGTCTGCGTGCTCGCCTGCGGCCCGCAGTTCCGGCCGCACCGTCACCTCGAAGACCGGCAAGTACCGGATCACGAAGCTCAAGGCCGGGCGCTATGAGGTGGTATTCGTCCCCGGCGGCTTCTGCGGCAAGAACACGGGCAACTGGCTTGAGCAGGTGTACAAAGACCTCAACGGGCCGATCTTCCATGGCAAGCCCACCCGCGTGCCGGTCAAGGCGGGCAAGACGACGAGCGGCATCGACGCATCGCTGCGACTCGGCGGTGAGATCGCCGGAACGGTCAAGAGCCAGGCCGGCAAGACGCTGTCACGGGTGTGCGTTGAGGCTGCGGGACGCCAGGGCAGGGCTTTCGTCGGCAGGGCTTCACTGTGTCGGACAAGCACGGCGGATACGTCCTTCATTCCCTGTCCCCCGGCAAGTACGACGTCGTGTTCGTCCCCAGGACTGCGGTAATGCCAGGGAACTTCGTACCGCAGTGGTGGCGGAACTCGGCGACCCAGAAGCACGCCGCGAAGATCGCGATCACGAGCGGCCTGATCGTCAAGGGAATTGACGGCGGCGCTTCGGCCAGGAGGCGTCATCAGCGGCGTGGTCCGAGGCGGAAGCCCGCACGGCGCGCTCTTGAAGGGCGTCTGCGTCTTCGCCGAGCCGACCAAGCAGACGGGGCCGTTCTTCGAGTTCTCCCGCGCGGTCACGAACAAGAACGGCGCCTACCGGCTGACCGGCCTGACGACGGGCAAGTACCGGCTCGTTTACACACCGCGGCTGCGGCAACAGAGGGAACTTCCTCGAGGCCAAGCGGACCGTTTCGGTCGTCGCCGGCCACGTGAAGAACGGGGTCGACACGTTCCTCCCCGTCGGCGCGATCATTAGCGGAAAGGTGACCGATACCCACGGCAACCCGGTCCCCGGCATCTGCGTCGCGATCATCCGGCCGTGGCTTCAGCTCGGCCAGGACAGCGGCCGACGGAACGTACTCGGCCATCGCCCTGCCGTCGGGCAGTTACCAGGTGGCCTTCTCCGGCGGATGCCGCAGCACGGGAAGCTTCGCCCCGCAGTACTACCGGGGCCAGACCAACGCTGGCTCCGCTGACCCGGTGACCGCCACCGCCGGACGTACCACCGGGGGCATCAACGCCGTCATGCAGCCGGGCGCAACGATTACCGGGGTAGCTACCGACAGCAGCGGGAACCGGCTGAACCGGCTGTGCGTCGAGGTGCAGAGCCCGTCGGAAGCGCAGTCAGGCTACCCGTTCGGCAGACATTCATGTTCACCAAGGACGGCGTCTACACCGCGCGGAACCTGGTGCCAGGAGACTACGCGGTGAACTTCGGCTGCGTCTTCGGCCCGCAGCACTTCGCCAGTCAGTGGTTCAGGGGCCAGCCTGGTCAGGGATCCTCGGACTTTGTCTCGGCGCCAGCAGGCCGGATCACGTCGGGGGTCAGCGCGGTCATGCGGTCGGGCGGGTCCATCGCCGGCGTGGTGACCAGCAGCTCAGGCCAGGCGGTGTCAGGAATCTGCGTAGAAGCCTTTACCGCACGGCGGGCCGCCTCCCAGCCGAGGTCAGGTTCCCTGGCGGCACGGTCGCCTTCACCAACCGCCAGCGGCGCCTACCACCTCAATCACCTCGCCGCCGGCCAAGTACGACGTCCAGTTCGGCTGCACCGGGAACCGGTTCGCGCAGCCAGTGGTACAAGGGAACGGCCTCCCGTGCGTCAGCGACGCCGGTCACGGTCGTGAACAAGCGTCGCCACGACCGGGA
The DNA here is from genome assembly GCA_963819285.1 of uncultured Actinomycetota bacterium. Lineage (GTDB taxonomy): Bacteria > Actinomycetota > Actinomycetes > Streptosporangiales > Streptosporangiaceae > Chersky-822. The sequence continues at coordinate 370,765 of CAWFVM010000011.1, read as the reverse complement.
TCAACGCCGTGATGACCGCTGGCGGATCGATCTCAGGCAAAGTCACGACCGGAGCGAGCCACCCGCAGAGCCGTATCTGCGTCTCGGCGAGCGACGCGGCAGACTTCTCCTTCGGCGAGGCCGTCACCAACAAGCAGGGGCACTACACCATCAAGAACCTCAGCCAGCGGCTCCTACCAGGTCACGTTCTTCGACTGCGGCTTCGGCAAGCAGCACGTCCGGCTGGGCACGGCGACCCTGCCTGCGCTGGTGAAGCTGGTCGCGCCGCACGCCGTCACCTTGGCGAACGAGAAACTGTCCCCGGCCGGGTCGATCTCGGGCACCGTGCTCGGCGGACCAGGCGCCACCCCGCAGTCCGGCGTCTGCGTCGTCGCGGTACCGCAGGGCGCGAGCGCCGCCGCCGAGTCCGCGGAAACTAACTCGACCGGCGCCTATAAGTTCACCGACCTAGCCCCCGGCACCTACAAGGTCTACCTGGGCGACCCGTCCTGCCTGTTCGCGAACAGACTCCTTCGCCCCGCAGTGGTATCAGGGCAAGTCGTCGCAGGCTACGGCGACCGGCGTGAAGGTGGTCTCGGGCAGTGACACGGCCGGTATCGGCGCGACCTTGGGCGGCGACGGCACGATCACGGGCGTCGTGACCACGGCCGCGCACAAGCCAGTCACAGGCGAGTGCGTGACGGCGTCGCCGGTCAACCCGGTACCTGACCCGCTGTCCGGCGCCGTGCCCCACCCGGTCGTCGCGATCAGTTCTGGCTCCTACGTACTGACTGGCCTCGTGCCAGGCAAGTACACGGTCGAATTCTCGACCGGCTGCGGCGCCAGCGGATTCCATTCCCAGTGGTGGCACAACGCCGGTTCGGCGGGCCAGGCGACCGTCATCACGGTGCCCGCGAACGCCATCATCAACGGCATCAGCGCCATTCTCCACTAACAATGCTTCGCGGGTAGCCGGCCCCGCCCGGCCGGCTACCCGCGAAGTGAGAGCTTTCATAGCCTGAAATAATCCCTGCGGGCTGATCGAAGCTCAGCAGCGGCACGGCGTCAGGTGCTGGTCGCGAGGACCCGTCCGCAGGCAAGGACCGCCGCTGCGGCTAGGGCTAGCCGCCGGCCCCGGCCGGGTCAACCTGGACACCGTATAGGAGCGTTTGCCATTGTAGGAGCGTTAGCCGCAAATCTGGCGGCAAACTGTCCTACAACGGCAAAGTCTCCTACAGGATCTGCCTGAACCCCGGTCCAGGCCAGCCGCCAGCTCCTAAAATGGGTCGATACCCGGCAATAGGGTGCCGGGCGGTGACCGTGATCAAGCTTTGCTTCATGATCACGGAAAGGGCGGGACTGGACGGTAAGGTTTAAGGTTCACGGGAGTAGGCGAGGTTGCGCAGGTGAGCGCGGTAGAGCGCACCGTAGGCCGTCGGGGTGCCGGAGTAGTCGCTGATCAGGGCAGGGTAGCCGTCGCATCCGCCTGGCCAGACATCCCAGGTGAAGGCAAGATAGCCGGACAGGCGTGCGTCCATCCAGGTCATCAGCCTGTTCAGGTAAGTGCCAGTGCAGTTTTCCTGGCCTATCTCACCCGCTATCACTGGTACCCGGCTGAGGACAGGGGCGACTTGCTGATTCCAGCAGGTCACCGTATCGCATTCGTTGAAATCATATGAATGCCAGGATGCCACTAGATTATGCAAGGGATCGCGGGGCTCGTAGGCCAGCCATCGCGAGAGGTCGTTGGCCCAGGCGGGTCCGCCGATCATCAGTACATTCGTAGCGCCCGCGGACCGGACGGCGTTGACTAGGTCCTGCATCCCGGCCGCCTGATATCCGAGTCCGCCGCAGAAACTGCCGCCATCAAGCCAGCATTGCCACGAGACTGGGTCATTTGTACTACTCGCGCCGTCAGGGAATGGCTCGTTGAACAGATCGAAGATCACTGCTCCGTTACCGCTGAACGCGGAAGCTACCGACTTCCAGAAGGAGACCACGCTGACGTCTGGCATCGGCTTCTGGCAGATCGCCTCCGCGGATGCGCAGCCAGGTAGCGAGCCGCTGTACAAGCCGTCCGACCAGTGCAGGTCCAGGATGGCGATCAGCCCGTTGGCATTGAGCAGCCGTACATACGTCTCAATCGCCTGCTGATAGTTCGTGCCGCCGAAGGCGGCGCTGACATAGGAGTCTCCGTTCCAGCAGTCCTCGTTCAGCGGAATGCGGACAGCATTCACGTGCCAGCTCTTGATCGCCGCTACTGAGGCCTGGTCACTCGGTCCGTCGAAGATGTCGTAGCCATCGACGCACATGTACTCCGTTCCCGAGCGGTTCACGCCGCGCAGAACGACCTGCTGGCCCTGTGCGGAGACGATTTTATTTCCCGCGACATGAAGTGACGGGGCGGGACCAGCCACAGGTATTCCTCCGAAATAGCCGTTTCTGGCCACGCCTAGCTGCCAGATCTTGGAGTGAGCCGCGGCGCTATGGATGACGACAATCGCGGCCAGCACGATCAGGACGGCGACGGCGACGTGCAGGGTGCGACTGCCACGTGATCGGTCTGGCGCCGAAATCGTGAGATGAGTGGCATACCGGTCTCCGCTGTCCGTCGTTGCCGGGTCAGGCGGGAGAGGGAACTGCATGCCACCTGTATATCAAGATCGCTGTTCGAAGGCTCAGTCTAACGGTCGGCGGTGATATTTGAGCGTTTCAGGCGCACATTGTGTTCTATAGCCCGTTCCGTTACCTTGCGGCGAGCTTTATCGTTAGGCTTTTTGCTCAATGGCCCGCGATCGCCGCACGGAATCCTTATGATGTCGTATCTGGAAGGCAAAGTGAAACAGCACGAGCCACTTAAGCGACCAGACCTATTTGGGGACTTTTACCGTGATGCGTGACAGGAAGTGCGGTCAGCGATTGGGTAGGCAAGCACCGTATAAGGCCATGATGGCATACTCTGAAACAATCTGACGGTAATGGAGGCAGCAGGAAATATCCAGAGAAAGCCATCGGCTTGTCCGCCGTTGGGGCGGCCGGGGCGCCGCCGCCATCGGGCTCCCGCACGGGTCCCGGTCTCCCTGGGGCTAGCGGCGACAGCGGCCGTTCTCCTGGCAGCGGCCGTGGCGATGAAGGGCGGCCTGGCCTACCCGCTGCTGCTCGGGCTGCTGTGCTCGGCAGGCCTGTTCAACCTGGCGGTCGGAACGCTCGAGGCGTGCTGGCGGCTGTATGCCTGGCGTACTCCTGAGGCCGCGCAGGACGGCGACTGGCCGGCGCCGGTCGATCCGGGAGACGCCACGCTGACCTTCTCTCTCATCCTGGCAGCTCTGGACGAGGCTGCCGTTATCTCGGAGACGCTGAGACGGCTCGCTAAGCAAGAGCATCCTCATGTCGAGATACTCGTCGCCTTGTGCGCCGAGGACACCGAGACGATCGAAGCGGCACGCATGGTCGCGGAAGAGTATCCGGACCTCATCAGGCTCGTCATCGGTTCCTACGACAACCCGTCGAAGGCTCAGCAACTGAACGCTGCCCTCGCGCACTGCAGGGGCGCTGTTGTCGGCGTGTTCGACGCCGAGGATGACGTCGCGAGCGCGCTGCTGCTGCATGTCGAGTCCCTTCTGCGCAGCAGTGACGCGCATATCGTCCAGGGTGGCGTCCAGCTGATGAATCTCGGCGGCGGGCCGCGGACCTGGTTCCAGGTCCATAATGTCCTCGAGTATTTCTTCTGGTACACCTCGCGAATGTCTTATCAGGCAGACATCGGGTTCGTCCCGCTCGGGGGAAACACTGTCTTCATCTATCGTGAGCTGCTGGACCGCGTCGGCGGATGGCCGCTGAGCCTCACGGAGGACTGCGCGCTCGGGGTGCGGCTGTCGGCAGATTTCCAGGCTCGAGTGGCGACCGCTTACAGCGCCCAGCTGTGTACCAGGGAGGAGTCGCCGCCCACCCTGTTCAACAAGAAACTCGGGTCACTCTTCTGGCAGCGCGATCGCTGGGTGCGCGGTTTCATCGCCGAATTCATGACGGGAACCTGGCGGCGGATGCCCGGCCTGCGCCAGCGGACACTCGCCGCATATATCCTGCTCACGCCGATTTTGCAGGGCATGTCCTGCGTCCTGCTGCCGCTGGCGGTGATCACGGCACTGATTACGAAAGCACCGATCGGATTCGTGCTATGTCTTTTTACGCCGCTGATTCCGATTGGGGTCACCGTCCTCACCCAGCTATTCGGCCTGGCTCAGTTCGCCCGCGAATTCCGGCAGCGGGCTAGTGTATGGCATTACGCCTCGGTCCTTTTCCTAATCCCGATCTATCAGTTTGTCCTGATGGCGGCCGCGGCTACGGCCGTCTGTAAGTATGCCGCCGGTGACACGACCTGGTACAAGACCGGACGGGCCAACATGCACCGGGTGCCGGGCCCGCCGATCGCCATCCAGCAGGAGGTCTGGAGATGACGATCGTCGCGGAGCGCCGGGAGCAAGATCGCGAGACAGGACCGTCGGCTTCCGAGCGCGGGGGCCGGGCGGGCAGGTCCTTTTTCCGAAGGCACCGCGGTAGTGCCTATGTGCTGGCGCCGTTGCTCATTCTGGTCGGGGTAGCTAACGGCTGGAATCTGCAGGGCTGGCCAGGGCGGGTTAACGACGACGAGGGAACGTACGTAGCCGAGGCGTGGGCCGTGATCGTTCCGCATCATCTCAGTCACTACACCTACTGGTATGACCATCCGCCGCTCGGCTGGATGCTCATGGCGGCGTATATCTGGCTTACCCGAGGGTTTCAGCGCTATTCGAGCGCGGTCATGGCCGGGCGGGAGTTCATGTGGGTCATCAATCTGGTCGCCTGCGTGCTGCTTTACCAGCTCGCTCGCAGGCTGCGGCTATCCAGGCCATTCGCGGTCGCCGCGGTTGTCATCTATGGCCTGAGCCCGCTCAGCATCTTCTGCCACCGGATGGTATTTCTCGACAACATCGCGACAACATGGATGCTGGCGGCACTCGTGCTGGCCGCATCGCCACGCCGCAGCCTGGCGGCCGCCGCGGGCAGCGGGATCTGCTTCGCATTCGCCTGCCTGTCAAAAGAGACGATCATTATTACGCTGCCGGCCGTGGTCTGGGTGCTATGGCAGCACGCGGACCAGCGCACCCGGCGCTGGAGTCTGGGCGTATTCGGGACCATTTTCGTGCTGATCGGGTGTGGCTATCCGCTCTATGCCGCCCTTCGCGGAGAGCTGCTTCCCGGGCCAGGGCATGTCAGCCTGGCGCATGCCCTGTGGTGGCAGCTGGTGGGCCGGCAGAGCAGCGGAAGCCTGCTCGACACCCGCAGCAGCACCTTCGGCCTGGTGAAATCCTGGGTGGAGCTGGATCCCGTGTCGCTACTGGGCGCCGCGGTCCTGGCGCCGGCCGGATTGCTGGTCCGGCGGCTCCGCCCGGTTTCCGCCGGATTCCTCGTGCAGGCGCTCTTGCTGCTGCGCGGCGGCTACGTGCCGTACATGTACGTGACGGCAATGCTGCCGTTCGGGGCTGTCGCTGTCGCCGGGCTCGCGAATAGCTGCTGGCAGCCCGTCGCCGTCTCGCTGGCCCGCCACCGAGGGCGAGACCGAGGGCGCGGCCGGGCGCGACTGCGGTGGGCGATCAGCCAGGCGAGGAATCTGCCGGTGCTCGCCGCCGCCCTGGTGTTCGTGATAGGGGTCTGCCCGGCCTGGGCGGCGTCGCTCGCACGGCAGTCCCAGGTCGACGGCGACGAGGGCTCGCTGGCGGCGACCGCCTGGATCAACACTCACCTGCGCCGGGGTCAGCTGGTCGTGGTCGACGACTACGTCTGGCCCGACGTCACCATGCACGGCAAGGCAACGCCGCTGTGGTGCTGGAAGGTCAATGGCGACCCCTGGGTCCGGGCTCACCTGCTCACGGCCGGATACCGGAGCATCGATTACGTCGTGCTTCCTGTCCACTCCTCGTGCGAGCTCAACGAACAGCAGCTGCCGACGCTGGCCGAGGCGATCTCGCATTCCCGGATCGTGAGGACTTTCGCCAACGGATTCGTGGTCAGGAAAGTGACGACCGGTGCACCGGGCAGTTAATCCGGCGGGTAGGCGCGTCCGCTGGGTGCCCAGCCGCCCCAGCACGCTCCTGGTCGTCATCCTCGCCGTCCAGGCCGCGCTGTCGGCCAGGCTCATCATGCGGAATACGGCCTTCCAGGACGAGGCGCTCTATCTCTGGGCGGGACACCTGGAGATCAGCCACTGGCTGAGCGGCGTTCGCATCCCGGCTTTCCCTACCTATTTTTCGGGCTCGCCGGTGCTCTACCCGCCGGTCGCGGCCCTAGCGGACAGCCTCGGCGGGCTCGCTGGCGCTCGCCTGCTCTCGCTGCTCCTGATGCTCGCTGCCACGACGTTGCTGTGGAGCACGGCGGCCAGGCTGTGGGGACGGCGGGCGGCCTATGTCAGCGCCGCGCTGTTCGCGGCGCTGGGAGTCACCGAACGGCTGGGAGCTTTCGCCACCTATGATCCCGCGTCCCTGTGCCTTCTCGCCCTGGCCGCCTGGTGCGCCGTTCGCGCGGCCGAGTCGCCTCGGACCCAGGGCTGGCTCGCTGGTGCCGCCGTAGCTCTGACCATGGCGAACGCCACGAAGTACGCGTCGGCATTGTTCGACCCGGTCGTCATCGGCCTGGCCGTCATCGTGACCCTGCGAGCGACGGACCTCAGGCGAGCGCTCACCATGGGACTGACCCTGCTCGGCTACACCGCCGGGTTGCTTTCTTTCCTCTATGCCCTCGGCGGCGGTGAGTACGGGACTGGCATCGCGCAAAGCACGCTGGCCAGGTCGATGGGCGTGATTCCCGCCTCAGTCGTGTTCTCGGAAGCGTGGCACCTCACGGCGCTCGCTATTGCGCCGGCCGTGACAGGCCTGGTGATATGCCTGCTCCTGAAGTCATCCGCCAGTAACGACCGGCTGCTCCTGTCTCTGCTGGTGCTGGCTGGCCTGCTCGTCCCGATTGAGCAAGCGCACATTCATACGATTCTTTCTCTCGACAAGCACGTGGACTACGGCTCCTGGTTCACCGCGGCAGCCGCGGGCTACACAGCCGAGAAGATATTGCAGTTTGCTCGCGGACCGCGGCTACGCATTGCCGTGAGCGCGGCGATCGCCGCGGCGCTGGCAGCCACTCTGGGCCAGAGCATCGCCCAGGGTGACAGTCTCTTCGCTGACTGGCCGAATTCGGCGTCGCTTGTCAGCGTGATGGCGAAAGTCATGCCGGCTACTAACGGGCCCGTCCTCGCCGAACATCCATCGATCTTGCAGTATTACCTTCCGGCGGGCCGGGCCTGGTACCGCTGGTCGAGCACTTACAGCATCCGGCTGGCGGACGGCTCCTCCATCGGTGCCTCGGTCGGGCATTCGCTGCGAGCGGAGCCGTTTACCTCGCGGATCAGGGCCGGGTTCTTTTCGCTCATCATCCTGGATTTCGAGATAACTCCGGAGCTTGATCGCCAGATTCTCCAGGCTATCGAACTGAATCCTGACTATAGCCTAGTGGCGGAAATACCATACGGGCCGCGCGGAGTGCAGGTATGGGAATACCGGCCGCAGGCTCATTTCACTGACTGGACCAGCCGAGCCGACGTTACCTCTAGCCCGTTCTATGTCAGCGTCTTCGCTCCGGCCGCACAGCCGGGGCGGCTGTCGGGTGAGATCGTCGCTGCCGTACTGATCGCCGGGCTGTTGGCCATCATGATCCTCGTGCTAATCCGATATACCTGGCGGCGACGGAGGGCAATCGACGAACTATGAAGCATCACTACGACATTCCGCGAGTCTCGATAAGACTACGGGGTCGGGCGAGCCTGATCTATGGTTGCGGGCTGCTCTTGCTGATACTTCTGATACGCCATATCTGGTTCGTTGCATCGTGGCGTCGATCACGCGGTCTGGCTCTGATCCTGCTCATGTATTTCATACTTACCGGAATTCAGTGGATCCTGGCCTGGCTGGAACGACCGCTTACGGTCGACGCGACCCAGCAAGGCCGCCTCGATGCGATGAAAGTCACCATCAGCATCCCCGTGTACAACGAGGATCCCGAGGTGCTAGACCGAGTTCTGTTCGCTCTCTTCCAGCAGACCCGCCCGCCGGACCGGGTGCAGGTAGTCGATGACGGCTCGAAAGTCAGCTATACCGAAGTACGGGAATGGTGGGAGACCCGTGCGGACCCGTCGGTCGATTTTAGCTGGGTCAGGCAAGCGAACGCCGGCAAGAAACGAGCGCAGGAACGCACCTTTCGCGGTGACGACGCCGACGTGTTCATCACCCTCGACTCCGACACCGTGCTGGAAGCGAATGCCATTTCCGAAGGCCTCAAGCCGTTCGCCGACTCCCGTGTCCAGTCGGTCAGCCGGCCTGGAACTCGCCTGGAACAGCGACTGGAACCTGCTGACCCGGCTCAATAGCACCCGCCAGCTCGTCTGGCAGCTCGTCACCTGCTCGGCGCAGAATGTCGCGGTCGGCAATGTGCTCATTAACCGCGGCACCTTCGCGCTCTACCGCGGTGATCTCGTCCGCGATGTCCTCGACGCCTATATCGGCGAGACGTTCCTGGGGCGGAGCATCAAGCTTGGCGATGACACCTTCCTGACCACCATGGCGGTCTGCCGGGGACGCGCGGTCCAGCAGCCGACGGCCGTATGCCTCACCATGTACCCGGAGAACCTCTCCCACCACCTCCGCCAGTGGACGCGATGGATGCGCGGCACCACCTTGCGCACTTTCTGGCGGCTCCGGTACCTGCGGCCGTGGTCCTGGGGCTGGATCTACTCGGTGCTCGCGCTCTGGTGGTATCTCGCCTCGCTCGCTATCACCGGAATTCTCCTGGCGACCTGGCCGGCGTCGGCCGGCTATAGCCGGATGATGATCGTGAGCGGCGCGATCTGGGCCTGGGCCATGGGGCTCAGAGTGCTCATCGTGCACCGGAGCGACCAGTCGCTTCTCGCCCGCCTCGGGTGCGCCGCGCTGGCTCCAGCGGCGGCGTTCTGGGTCATGGCCGTCCTGCGCTTCGTGCGCATTTACGGCACGGTCACCTTTCTGCGCCAGGGCTGGAGCACGCGCTCCCAGGTCGAAGTCGGTGCCGAGCTGATGGCACCGGGCACCGTCATCATCGAGAAAGCTCCGGCGGGGGAGATGGTATGAGATCGCTCCTCGCCGGCGCGGCACTCCTAGCTGTGACGCCGATCCTGACGGTGACGGCCTGCGGCAACCCGGGCTTTCCCCGGCAGGTGGACGCCGACCGGTACCTGCACCCGGTCGTTCGCGCCTATCTGCCGACGCGATCGGCCTCCTACCTGGGCGTCTATGAGCCCGGTGAGCCGGAGAGCCTTCCTGTGGTGACCGAGTTCGCGGCCAGCATCGGCAAAATGCCCAACCTGCTGCTGCTCTACCGCACCTGGGGGCTGCCCTTCCCGGCGAAGCTTGCTAGGACAGCCCTGGCCTGCGGGGTCGTGCCGGTCATCCAGCTCGATCCCGTTGGCGTCCCGCTCGCCGCCATCGCCGCCGGCCGCGATGACCGCTACCTGCGCTCGCTCGCGGATCAGGTACGAGAGTTCGGCAGGCCCGTAGTGCTGGGGTTCGCTGGCGAGATGAACGGGCACCGCTCCGCCTGGGGCCTGGAACACGTCCGGCCGGCGACGTGGGTCGGTGCGTGGCGGCGCGTGGTCACTGACTTCCGCGCGGCGGGCGCGGACAACGTCACCTGGCAGTGGACGATCGACGCGCTCGGCCCGGTCGATGCGGGCGGCCCGGAGGCCGAGGCGCCATCGCGATGGTGGCCAGGAGACTCGTACGTCGACTGGGTCGGCATCGACGGGCACTACGACTCGCCGAGCGACAGTTTCGCGGGGGTCTTCGGGAAGACGCTCGCCGCCGTCCGCACGATGACGTCGCGGCCGATCGTGATCTCGCGGGTCACGGTGGAACGCAGGGCCGGGTTGCCGCGGCAGGTCGCGGGGCTCTTCGCCGCTATTCTGCAGCGCCATCTGCTGGGACTGGTGTGGTCTGACCCGTCGGGCTCGCGGGACCGGCGGCTTGAGGATGACCCGCACGCCCTGGCGGGTTTCAGGCGGCGGGTGCGAGAGCTCAGCTACCAGGACTCTCCCTGCGGAGCCTCGTGACCGGGGTGCCAGCTTCCTGGGTGGCGAGATCGAGGCGGCGGCGAACTACTCAGAGCATTTGGCGGAAATAAAGCGTACCGGCCAGGTCGGCAGCAGAGCGTGATCAGGCCGCCGGGCTGATCGAGGGGCGGCTGCCGCGCAGACCGTCGTACCCCGCGCAGGACTTCCGTGCCCGCCCAGACTTCCGTGCCCGCCCAGACTTCCGTGCCCGCCCAGACTTCCGTGATCATGAAATCGGGACTGATCACGGAACAAGAGCCGTGTGATCACCCAACCGGGATTCCGTGATCAAGACCTCGATCATGATCACGGAACCTGGATGGATTGGTCGAGGGCCTGGCGGAGGTCCTGGAAGGCCCGGCAGTTCAGCTGGTGAGGCTGAAGTGGCCGGACTTGGGACGCCATCCGGCGGGCGGGTCTTCACCTACCCGTCCGTCGATCGCTTCGCGTAGCAGGTCGGCGTGGCCGGTGTGCCTGCCGTACTCCTCGATCAGGTCGCAGACCAGCCTGCGCAGGCTGGCGTGGCGGCCGTCGGGGGAGGCGAGGTGCACGGACTGGTCCAGGCCGCCGTCCGCCAGGGCTGCGCTGAGCCGGGCGCGGGATCGCCCGACGGCGCTGTCCCACAGGTCATAGAGCTGTTCGGGGGTGTCGTCCGGCGGCCGAGGTGATCTCCCAGTCGTCGTCGCCGTCCCAGCCGGCGCCCTCCCACGGCGCGCCGATCGGTGCTCCGCTGAGCTTGACGGTGAACATGTAGTCCTCGCACACGGCCAGGTGCTTGAGCAGCCCGCCGATGGTCAGCGCCGAGGCGCCGAACCTGGCCCGCAGCCCGGCCGCATCGAGGTCATCGGCCTTGAACCGGAACGTCGCGCGCAGCCGGTCAAGCGCACCGGCAAGATGCTCGGCCTCGGAGCCGGCCATCGGTGGTTCCCACGGGTATTCACTGTCAGTCATGGCGCCACCGTAGACAGCATTCCGGACGATCAGCGCCCGGAATGCACTGCTCCCGGAAGATTCGGCCCCGGACCCGGCACCGCTTAGGAGCCGTGGGGGATGACTCCTCTGGCCAGCCGCCACGGGCTGGCTGGGAGCCCTTGCCGACCCATCCCCCTAACCTCCTCAGACTCCCCGCGCTGATTTATTTCACCTTCAAAATATTTTGGATGAAAGATTGCTCGCAGCCGGTCCGGCGCATATCCGGCTCTGCGCTCGGCGGCAAGGACTATTTCGCTGGCTGGCCTAGCCGCCGCGGATGTCGTCGCCGTGGTCACGGACTTCCCGGCGCAGCACTCGGGCGATGGTTGGCAGGTCAGTCGCGGCCGCGCCGTTCGGGACCGCCTTGCCGGAGGCGAGCATCTCCGCCCGTGCCGCGAGTGGCCCTGGCCAGATGCGGGTGAGCCGTGAGCGCTGAGGTTTTTCGCTCGGGACATCAAAAGCCCAGTCCCAGAGCGACCCGCAATACAGCAGGACGGCAAGTGCGGCGTCGTGCCGGGCGGGCACCGAGGAGCCTGAGAGCGAGGCGGCCAGCCGGTCGCGCACAGCGGTGCGCGACACTGCGTCAGTGAGCCATTCGAACTGGCTGGCCAGGCGCCGGGTCCGGGTGGTGCTGCCTGAGGCTGCGAACCGAGCGAGGGCTGGGTCAAGCGACTCGAAGCTGTGCTTGCGCACGTGCTTCCTGAGTTCTTTCAGCGGGGGAAGCGGCGCGCCGGCAGCCCAGCCATCAAGAACGGCCGCCGTGCACAATGCCGGGCGGATGCCTTCGTGCCCGATCAGGTTCCGCCCCTCGTCCGGACTCAGGGACACAAGAAGCAATTCCTCGCTGAGACCGGTCATGCGCGAAGACTAGCCTCTACCAGCGAACGGGGCCGAAACGGTCGATGAACCTGCCGGTAGTGGTGAGCGCTAAACGATGCGCAGCACGTCGCCGATTTGGCGTCAGGCAGTTGATCGCGCGCTGGTGGCTATGACAGTCACTGCCGGTCCGTGGGGGTGACCAGCGGAGACGCCGGCAGGGGCTGAAGGCACGAGGGGCAGAGCGGCTGGTTTCCCATCGCGGCCAGGCGCTGGTCGACTCGCTTTCGGCACGAAGGGCAGGCGGGGAGGACGAGCCACGGCGGACCGGAGCCGGCCGGAGTCGTCTCGCCGTAGTCTGGCGAGTCGACCCAGGCGGCACCTGCGGCGACATGCGCCGACCTGCTGTTTCGCGGATCAGTCAGGTCGAACCGGACCTCGTTCGTCTCGGGGTTGAAGAGAAACCCGGTGACTTCCTTGTCCAGACGGAAATAGAGGTCCTCGTACCCGTGCTCCGGGTGGTCAGGGCGCAGGAGAATCTCGGCCCGGACCGGCGCCCCGTCCTCTGGGTACAGTTCGATGCTGAAGAGCTTCGGATGCGGCGCCCTTCCCCTGGGCAGGACCTCCATTCCGGCGATCCGCCCGGTGACCTTGACCCAGTGCTTGCGGCCGTGAAACACAGCTGCCGCTCCCGTCTCGCCGAGCTGAAGGATTGCCAAGTCTTCGAGTAAGGGTACGGGCCTTTGCCCTGAGAAGCTCTAACCTGACGGTATCTGCCCGGGCCCGCGCTGGCCCAGACCGCTCCGGCCCCGGTTCTGGCAGCAGCGCGGCGCGGAGTTGCTGTCCGGCAGCCCCGGCCAGGCACCCAGGTACCCGCACAACCTTCCCTGATCATTCGGGGAGATCAGGGAACCAGCTACCCCCAATAGGATCTGCCGGAACCTACAGCTACCGGTTGCCGCACGGAGGAACTTACGCGGTTCAGGTCGGATGCGGCGGGAATCCCCTGCACTGGGACTCGGGCGACTACTGGCCGGGAGCCCCTTGCCGACCCATCCGCCATACCTCCTCAGATTCCCCGCGCTGATTTATTTCACCTTCAAAAATATTTGGATGAAAGATTGCTCGCAGTCAGTCCGGCACATAACTGCCTATGGCTGAGGCCGGCGTGCTGAATGGCCGTACGGTGGAGTGGTGGAGGTCCGGCTGTTCGGCGAGCTTGAAGTGGTGCGGGACGGCATTGCCGTGCCGGTCCGGGGCGCTAAGCAGCGGGCACTGCTGGCTTTGCTGGCGCTGCACTGCGGCGAGCCGGTCAGCGCCGAACGGCTGATCGATGTGCTGTGGGGTGACGGGCGGGCGGCGAACCCGGCCAACGCCCTGCAGGCCCAGATCGGCCAGCTGCGCCGAGTTTTCGGGCCAGCGGCGATCGTCACCACCGAAGCCGGCTATGCCCTCAGCATCGGTGCCGGGGACGTCGATCTCATCCGTTTCGAGCAGCTGGTGGCGAAGGGGCGTCGCCTGAGCGAGGAGGGCGAGGCGGCCCTGGCGTCAGCTGCCGTGGGTGAGGCGCTTGGCCTGCGGCGGGGCGAGCCGCTGGCCGAGTTCGCCTTTGCGGGCTTCGCCGACGCCGAGCGGGCGCATCTGGACGAGCTGGCCCTGGTGGCGGCCGAGGTCCGCGCCGCAGCGGAGCTGGAACTGGGGCGGCATGGCGATCTGGCCGGCGAACTGGAGGCCGCGTGCCGCCAGCACCCGCTCCGCGAGCGCCTGTGGGAACTGCTGATCGTTTCCCTGTATCGGTCCGGCCGCCAGGCGGAGGCGTTGCGGGCCTATACCGCGATCCGCGACCGACTGGTGGATGAGCTGGGCATCGATCCGGGTCCGGCGCTGCGCGAACTTCAGACGCGCATCCTGGCCCAGGATCCGACGCTTGCCGCAGCCAGGCGGTCTCCGGCTCAGGCGGCGGTTCCGCTCGCGGTGACCGGCAGTCTCCGGACACCAACGGCCCTGCTCGAGACGAAGTTCTATGTGCCGCGGCCGCGGCGTGGTCTGGTGCCGCGGCCGCGGCTGAGCGAGCGTCTGGACCGCGGGGCCGCGTCGAAGTTGATGCTCGTCTCCGCGCCTGCTGGTTTCGGCAAGACGACGCTGCTCACCGAGTGGCTTGCGGCGGGACCAGCGGCGCCGGCCGGTGAGCGGCTGACCGCGTGGCTGTCACTCGATCGGAGCGACAGCCATCCTGCATCTTTCTGGGCCTATGTGATCGCCGCACTGCGGGCGGCAGCCGGGACAGGCGAGAGTGCGCTGGCACTACTGCAGGTGCCCCAGCCGCCCCCGATCGAGACGGTGCTTACCGTTCTGCTCAACGACCTGGGCGCCATCACCGCCGATATCGTGCTGGTGCTCGACGACTACCACCTCATCGACGCACGCGAAGTGCAGGACGCAATGGCCTTCCTGCTCGACCATCTGCCGCCGGGGCTGCATGTGGTGATCGCCTGCCGTGCCGATCCGGTGTTGCCGCTGGCCCGGTTGCGGGCGCGCGGCGAGCTGGCCGAGATTCGCGCAGCCGAGCTGCGGTTCACCTCTGATGAGGCGGCGGCCTACCTGAACGAGATGATGGGCCTGCGGCTGTCCGCACGGGACGTGGCCACTCTGGAGGGGCGCACCGAGGGCTGGATCGCCGCGCTTCAGCTGGCGGCCTTGTCGATGCAGGGGCGAGACGACGTGGCCAGCTTCATTGCCGGCTTCGCCGGGGATGACCGTTACGTCGTCGACTACCTGGCCGAGGAGGTGCTGCAGCGTCAGCCCGACCGGGTCGAGGCCTTCTTGCTGCGGACCTCTATCCTGAGCCGGCTGAGCGGCCCGCTGTGCGACGCGGTCACCGGGCAGGGCGGCGGCAAGGGCATGCTGGAGGCGCTGGACCGGGGGAACCTGTTCCTGGTCCCGCTCGATGACCGCCGCCGCTGGTATCGCTACCACCATCTGTTTGCTGACGTGCTGCAGGCGCGCCTGCTCGACGAGCAGCCCGGCCAGGTGCCGGAGCTGCACCGGCGGGCGAGCGCGTGGTACGAGCAGAACAGCGAACGGTCCCTGGCGATCCGCCACGCGCTGGCCGCCGGAGACTTCGGGCGAGCGGCGGATCTGGTCGAGCTGGCGATCCCCGCCATGCGCAGGACCAGGCAGGAGACCACGGTGCTCGGCTGGCTCGAGGTGCTCCCCGACGACGTGGTCCGCGTCAGGCCCGTGCTCAGCGCTACGTTTGCCGGGGCGATGCTGATTACCGGCGAGACCGAAGGAGTCGAGGAGCGGCTGCGAGACGCCGCGCGGTGGCTGGGCCCAGCCGCGGACTTCGGTCAGGGAGCCCCAGCCCCGCCGGCCGAGATGGTCGTCGCCGACGAGGAAGAATACCGTCGTCTCCCGGCGCTGATTGAGGTGTATCGTGCCGCCCTGGCCCTGGCCCTGGGCGATACTCCCGGCACCGTGCGGCACGCCCGGCGGGCGTCCGAGCTCGCGCCTGAGGATGACCACCTCGGGCGTGCTTCGGCCGCGGGGTTCCTGGGGCTCGCGTCCTGGTCAAGCGGGGATCTCGAGGCAGGGCACTCGGCCTATGCGGAATGCATGGCCGGACTGTACCGGGCCGGGTACGTCTCCGATACCTTCGGCTGCGCGATAGCGCTGGCTGACATCCGGCTGGCGCAAGGTCGTCTCGGTGAGGCGATGCGCATCTACGAGCAGGCATTGCAGCGTGCACCTGAGCAGGACGGTCCGGTTCTGCGGGGAACGGCAGACATGCATGTCGGGATGAGCCAGATCCACTACGAGCGCGACGATCTGAATTCCGCCCGCCAGCACCTGGACAAGAGCCAGGACCTGGGCGAGCACACTGGCCTGTCGCAGAACCGGTATCGGTGGCGGGTCGCGATGGCCAGGCTGGCCCAGGCTGAGGGGAACCTGGCCGGCGCGCTTGACCTGCTCAACGAGGCGGAGCGCTGCTACGTGAGCGACTTCTTCCCGAACGTGCGGCCGATTCCGGCGCTGAAGGCACGGGTCTGGGTACGGCAGGGCAGATTCGGTGCAGCCCTCGGCTGGGCGCGTGAGCACGGCCTGTCCGTCGATGACGACCTCAGTTACCTGCGCGAGTTCGAGCACATCACCTTGGCCAGGCTGATTCTGGCCCGGCCTGAGGACGAGCGGGGAGAGCGCTCCGTGCATGCGGCGATCCAGCTTCTGGAGCGGCTGGTGCTCGCGGCCGAAGAAGGGGGGAGAACCGGCCGGGTCATTGAGATCGTCATGCTGCAGGCGCTCGCTCACCACGCGCACGGGGACCTGCCGGCCGCGCTTGGATTCCTGGGACGGGCGGTGACGCTGGCCGAGGAGGAAGGTTACGTCCGGACCTTCGCTGACGAGGGCACGCCTATCGTCCCCTTGCTGAGAGCGGTCGCGAAACAGGGGACCAGGCCGAACTATGCCCGCCGGCTCCTAGCTGCCGCGGGCACGACCGAAACCGGCAGCCGCACGACACCGGCCTTGATCGACCCGCTCAGCGAACGCGAGCTCGACGTGCTCCGGCTGCTCGGAACCGAGCTGGACGGCCCTGCCATCGCCCGCGAGCTCCTGGTGTCCCTGAACACGATGCGAACGCACACCAAGAACATCTACGCCAAGCTCGCGGTGACCAGCCGCCGGGCAGCAGTCCGCCGCGCCGCGGAGCTCGACCTGCTGCCGCGAAACCGCGACCTGCGGTTCTGACCGTCGCCTCCGCCGGCTGAGTCACCACCTCGATCACCACGTGTAGTGATGCCTGCTCACCACATTCGCTCATAGTTTCCGGTCAGACCCAGAAACGCCCGCCTGGCGGCGGAGATCCCAGCCAGGCGAGCACCAGCTAAGGAAGCGCCATGAGCCAGACACCTGACGGCCACCCTGGCGGCCCCGAGCGGTATGAGATCCGCCTAAAGGGTCACCTCGACAGCCGGTGGGCCGCCTGGTTCGACGGACTGAGCATTGCCCGCTGCGGCGACGGCACCACCATCATTCACGGCCCGGTGGCCGACCAGGCCGCGCTGCACGGCTTGCTGCAGAAAACCCGCGACCTGGGCCTGCCCCTGATCTCGGTCACGTTCGTCGAACCTGGCCATCCCGAGCCGCCTGACGAGACCCGATAACTCAGCAGTTTCACGAAAAGGAGACCGACATGGCAGTCACCGTGCAGACCCCAGCAGCGAAAGCGCCGCAGAAAGGAACCCCGATGAGCCCGACAAGAAAGATCGCGCTCGTCGCGGGCGTTTTCTACCTGATCACCTTCATCTCGATCCCCACCCTCGCCCTCTACGCCCCGGTGAAGAACCACCGGGACTGGATCCTCGGCTCCGGCGGTCACGCCGGCGTGCTGGCGGGCGGCTTCCTCGAAGTGATTGTCGCCCTCGCTGGCATCGGCACCGCCGTCACGCTGTACCCGGTGGTCAGACGGCAGAACGAAGGCGCCGCGCTCGGCTTTGTCACCGCTCGCGTCCTGGAAGCCGGCATGATCTTCAGCGGCGTCGTCAGCCTGCTGTCGCTGGTGACCTTGCGCCAGGATCTGGGCGGAGTGGCTGGAGCACAGGCGGCCGCTCTGGTCACCATCAGCGCGTCGCACGTCGCGGTCTACAACTGGACGTTCCTGCTCTCACAGAGCCTCATGCCGGGCATCAACGCATTGCTGCTGGGCTCGGTGATGTACCGGTCGCGGCTCGTGCCCCGCATCATTCCGGTCGTAGGGCTCATCGGTGCCCCGTTCCTCATCTGCACCGTCATCGTGACCCTGCTCGGCGGCTTTGAGCTGGGCTCCCCTCAGCTCGCGGCGGTCCCGGTGGCTGCCTGGGAACTGTCGCTGGGTCTGTGGCTGGCCGTGAAGGGCTTCAGGCCCTCGCCGATCACCGCCGCGATGGACGCCGCTAGCGCGCCGCGCGCCTGCCAGGACGCCGCGGCCTGATCCCGGCAGGACGACACGGCCGGGGCACTCCCGCAGGGCCTCCCGCAGTGCCCGGCCGTGTCCGTGCTGCGCCGATGCGGTGCTCACAGGACCCGGCGCACGGGCAGGATCGCGGCTGCGCTGGTGATCGCGCACAGTCCGGCCACCGTGTACAGCACGCCGTAGCTGCCGCCGCCGGCCGCCAGGATGGCCGGCGCGATCGCGGGCGCGATCGAAAAGGGAAGTGCGCCGGCGATGTTGAACACACCCAGGTCCTTGGCGGCGTCGCGCCTGCCGGGCAGCACGTCCACCACGAGCGCGAGGTCGACCGCCAGGTAGACGCCGAAGCCGAGCCCGCTGATGGCCATGCCGACCAGGAAACCGTCGAAGCCGATGGCGATGGCGATCACGAATAACGCCACGCCGTACACGATCGACGCGGTCAGCACGAAGATCTTCCGGCGGCCTGTCCGGTCGGAGACCTTCCCGGCGGTGAGGGAAGCGGCGACGACGACGGCTGACTGGGCGAGCGTGCCGAGAAATATCTGCCGCGGCACGTCGGCCCTGGCGGTGCCGATCTTGTCCAGCAAGTAGTAGGCCTGGTAGGTGACCAGGAACGCATAGGCCAGGACGAACATGAAGCGACTGGCGAAAGCCCAGGCGAAGTCCGGGTTCTTCCGCGGGCTGACGTAGAAGGTACTGGCGAATTCCCTGAGCGACCAGGCTGGCTTCTCGGCCTTGGCAAGCCGGCGATCTTTCAGGCTGACCGCGAACAGGAGGATAAAGAATCCGCCGACCGCGCACGGACCCAGGAACATGGCGAGCAGGTGGCCGGTGAATAGTTCGACCACGAAGGTGCCGCACACCGACCCGACGGGCGTGCAGACTCCTAGGACACCGGAGACCAGGCCGCGCTGAACGGACGGCACCTGATCCGGCATTACCGCCACCATGGCCGCGAGCAGCGCGTTGAAAAACAGCTGGGCGACACACCATCCGGCGAGGACCACCGGGATGCTGGGCGCCGAGGCGACAATGAGGATGCCGAGGGAGCCGCCTGCCAGCCCGGTGATCATCCATGGCCGGCGCATGCCCAGCGGCGATGCGGTGCGGTCGCTCAGCTTGCCGAAGAACGGATTAGCGGCCATCGCCAGCAGCGCGCCGGTCCCGGCGACCAGCGCCAGGCTGCCCGGTGCCCGTCCGATCCCGACGAGCGAGTCCACCTTCAACGCCAGGGTGACCAGCAGAGGCGCGAGAAACAGCAGCGAGGTGCTCAGGTACGCCAGCGTGTACAGCGAGATGAATCCCCAGCCGACCCGGTGCGCCGTCGTCGGCGGCTCAGGCTCCGTGGCTTTCATCGGGACATCGCTCACGCTGTTCCCGGCCGCACGAATCCGAGCCGCGTTTCCACGATCCCACCGTACGTCCAGTCGCCCTGCCGATGGCCGGTCAACGTCGCGACCGCCCGGTTACGCGCCTCAGCGCCGCGACAGTGCCGCGACAGTGCTGCCTCAGGCCCGCCGCGCAAGCTTCATTCATGACAACCACCAACCCGCACCTGAAGCCAGTCCGGAACAAGCTGACCGCGGTCGCGACCGTGGCCGCCCTGCTCGCCACGGCCGCGATGGCATCCGCCGGCGCCGCAAGCGCCTCGGCCAGCCGCCGCGGGAGCGGAGCCGGGCTACGGACGGCGCTGCACCGTGATCTCAGCCGCTACCTGACCGCGCGGCGCACCGCCGAGCACATCTCCGCGGACTCGCTGCGAGTCACCTTCCCCGGCAGCAGGCCGGCCATCAGCCTGGCCGCCGGGACCACCCGCTTCGGAGGCGGCCCGCCGGTATCGGCCAGCGCGCTGTGGCAGATCGGCAGCAACACCAAGGCCTTCACTGCGGTGATCATGCTGCAGCTCGAAGCCGAGGGCAAGCTGTCGATCGGCGACCCGATCGGAAAATGGCTGCCCCAGTACCCAGCCTGGCGCCACATCACCATCCGCCAGCTGCTCGACATGACCAGCCGGATCCCCGACTACCTCTTCCAGCCGGCCTTCGACACCGTGTTCGTCTCTGACCCGGCTACCCGGTTCACCGCCGCCCGGCTGGTGTCCTACGTCGTCGGCCTGCCCCTCGGGCCAGGCGGGCTACCACTACACCAACACGGACTACATTCTCGCCCAGATGATCATCGAGCGGGTCACCCACGACTCCTACGCGGACCAGCTCACCAGGCGGATCCTCATCCCGTTGCGGCTGCACACCACCTGCCTGGCGCCTTATACCTGCCCCTCGTCCGACGCCGCGCGGATGCCGGCCGGGTACTTCTACCTCGCCGGCCTCGCGCCGTCGCTGTTCGGCAAGGCCATGCCCCGCCTCGCCCTGACCTGGGCGCAGGCAACCGGAGGGATCGTCAGCTCGCTGGCCGACCTGACCACCTGGGACCGCGCCCTCTACCAGGGACGGCTCCTGAGGCCCCGGCAGCAGCATCAGCTCGAGTCCCTGGTGTCCGAAGCAACCGGCAAGCCCATCCGCCGCACCACCGCCGCCGACCCGTCCGGCTACGGGCTCGGCGTCCAGCAGGTATTCAACCCCCAGACCGGCAGCTTCTGGGCCTACGAAGGCCAGGCCTTCGGCGCCCGGCTCATCCAGTACTACTTCCCCCGCACCGGCTTGCTCATCGCCGTCGCCGCCAACAGCTCAGCTACCAGCGACGGCCTGTCCGACCTGTCCGGAGCGGTCTACCAGACGCTGCACAAAGCAGGCGCGATACCCACCCGCTGAACCACCGGGGACGCGGATACCGGCCGGACCACGAGAGCTGGCCGGTATCCGCGGTCGAGATTTCCCGCAAACGCCCAGGCCGGCCGACACGATGCCATTTCGGGGCGTCACGCGGGCTCCCACCGCCAGCCGTCGTTGTCTTCGCAGACGATTGGTCACCGTTGGCGTCTGTCCCTGAGACGCCATGGTAAGAGTCTCGGCAGTACTCACCAGGCTGGTAGCAGTTCCCCTCGTACGCTGAGCGGGTAACAGGTGGCAGTGGTCGGCTGCGACGGTGGACGCTGCAGCGGAGGATGGTGCCCTGCTGATCGGGGTCACGATCTTCTCGGCGTGCACCATCGCGAGCGGGCACCGGTCCGCCTGCACCAGTTCGACTGCCGCACGTTCGGTCTGGGCCGCGAACTGCTGGATGTCGGAACCCGCATGCCCCTGGGGCTCTATTCCGCGGAGCGCTCCATCGTCGATGTCGTCCGGCTACGGCATCGCGAGGGCAGTGACGTCGCCTGGGAGGCGCTAAGGCGGTGGCTGGTCCGGCCCGGGCGAAGCCCGCCCAGGTTTTCTGCAGCAGTAGGTCTTCCCAGCCGAGTTGGAGGATGCGCTCTGCTGGCGGACCGGGCGGCCGGCCGAGTCGTGCGCCGACTGCACGACCTCGCCGGATGGCCACTGTGGCGACCATGATCGCGACCTCGGCCGCGTATCGCCTGACCGCCCAGAGCCTCCGTCCGGAAGGAGATGAGGCTGTCGACGGCTCGATGCATGCACATGACCTCCCGGATGCGCGAGCGTCCCACGACGCAGCGGACCTGGGCACCAGCCGGGATCACACGGAAATGAACGCAGTCCCGTTAACGGAGTGTGAGGCACTCCCCAGCGCGCTGCCGTGGCTGCGAGTATCTCCCGGCGAAGCACGCCAGCGCAGAGTCGTGCGGCGGTGGCTGACCGACCTGCTGCCGGACTGTCCCGCCAGCGACGGCATTGTCAGCGTTGCCACTGAGCTGGGCAGTAACGCTGTGCGACACACTGAGAGCGGGCGGGGCGGCTCGTTCGCGGTCGAAGTCTCTAGGCATCCGCGGGCAATCCGGGTAGCGAAACTAGTGGGGATGATTAGGTCTGACAGGCTGGACCGTCGTGTCCGTGTGGTCAGGCCTACTGAGGGCAGGTAGGTCGTACGCGTCCTGCTTGACTGATGATCCGCAAGCAGACTAGTGTCATCTGTGACAGATAAATTATCTGTGACATATACGATGGTGGCCTATGGAAATTCTGGAGACCACGAACATCCCCTCCGAGCAACTCGATGCACTTGAGGAGTATGCGCGAACCAGCCTCGGACCCGAGTTGCGCGATGTGCTGCTGAGCCTCAGCCGTTGCGTCCGCGATGGCGCGCAACTCGCAGTCACCGGCAGTTCAGCCGCGCTGACCCCGAGCGAGGCAGCTGAGCGTCTTGGCATGAGTCGCACGCATCTGTACAAACTGCTGGATCGAGGTGAGATCGTGTCCCATCGCATCGGCCGTGATCGGCGCATCGAACTCAGTGATCTGGTCGCTTTCGAGTCGAAACGCCAGCGCGACCGCCGTGAGCTCGCCGAGCGCTTCGCGACGCAGCAGCAGACCCGGGCCGAAGTGATCGACGAAGTCGCTAACAGCCTATGATAGGAAGCTTGCGCGGCTCACTGATTACTTTGACATTATTGGCTGAATGCACAGTCGTCGCGCGCGGCCTACCCTCCGCGTGATCGAGGAAGATCTGACCGAAGGCTGGGAGTCTCCTCGCCCACGGAGGCTCCTGGCCGACGGTCAAGTTGATGCGCTTCATCCGCTTAGCGAGTTGCCGCATCCGGTCATCACCAAGGCGACCGAGTCATTCGGACCGGATAAAGCTAACGACAATTATGTCGGCCTGATCGCCGCCAGTACCCGGCTGCGCCTGATGGAAATCAAGGCGGGCCAATGGCGGGGCGGTATCTGGGAGGATCCTGACACTGGCGTTCACTGGCTTGTCATCGCCGGGCTAGCGAAAGGTGGGCACCGGGATCACGACGACTTCTACGAGCGGGCGAAGCGCGAAAACGACAGCGGCTATCCAGCGCATTAGCTGCCAACAACCGCAGACGCTGGGTTGCTTAAGCGTGAGACCGCCGCGCGACTTGTAACTGAGTGGGAACTTAACGTCCAAGATCAGGTCCTCCAAGCGCTCCGAGAAGTGCAATTTGGCGGCTCGAAGCAATTCGAGATCCAGCACCCCGTACCAGAAAAGGGCCTGCTAGCCCACGTCACCCTCGTCATTGCTGAGGTCCGGGAAGACGAGTACGACGCCGATGAGATCGAAGCGCAGATCGTCCCCGTCTCTTCATACGCGGGCACCCCGCTGGCGTGGCAGCTTGCAGTCCGTACTCTCATCTCTCTGAGCCCGCCCGAGCAGGCCTGGGATCGCTATCAAAACTCCTACGCCAACATTGCTGAGCCCGGCGCGTCGCTAGCCGCCGGGAGCGCCGCCGGCTTGCTCACCGTCGCCGATACCGCCAACGCGCCTGTCCGCATCACGAAAGCATCCTTCGCGCATGCTCCCGACGCCCGCTCAGGACTCGCCACAGCCACATTCACCCGTAACCAGATCGCCAGCGATGTGAGCAACGTGATCATCACATTCGCTGACGGCGCCAGGGAGTCACTCGAAATCGATCTGGCGAATCCGAACTCCGGCACATCCTGGCGACTGGTCATCGGCAGCATAAATGACCAGCAGAGGCCGCCTCCCGCTGCTAGCTCACAACCTTGACCAATCGACGTAAGTGCTCTCCCGTTAGCCGCAGGGCAATCGGGCATGGAACCGCCGGGAACGACCAGCGCTGGCCTCGCGTTATCTAAGCACCGCCGTTCTACGAGCGCGAACTCATCCGCCAGGCCGTCACCAGCAATCTCAACTCGGGCCGCATCCACCGCACGGTTATCCACCCGACCCATGCACCTCAGTCAGGTCCCGAGGCGACGGACTGTAGTTCGAAGAGAAATCGTTCTCGAAGCTGATGTTCTAGCGGTCGCGAGTCGATGTACTCAAGATAAGTCCAATCCCGAACGTCGAGATGTGCGGTTGTCCCAGCACGGAGAATCGTGATCACCGTTTTACCCAGCCCGCGAGCGTATCCGAGTTCAAAATAGACATTCGGTCGCTCACGGCTTAGGTCGGCCACGATCAGCTCGGCTCCCTGGACGAGAGTCAGGATCTTTTCGGTAATCCGGTAGTCGCCTTGCACGTCCTTTACCCGTTCGGCCCGAAGGCCCACAGCGGAAGCTGCGGCCGCGATGGCGTCGAATACCGGATCCATGTCAGGCTCAAAGGAGCAGACGACAAACACCAGCCCCCTGCACTCCGAATTAGATTTCTCGCATGAATCTGGCCGGAAGTCCCGCAGTTTCTGAATGACCCGTTCTGCCACCTCGTCGATGAAATCCTGCTCATCGTTCTCTGTCCGTGCGGCTGGATCGACCAGCGTGACAGGTCGCGCTCCCGCAGTGACCGAGCTGGCAAGGAAGGCTCCGGCTCCGCGATCACGATCCGCGGAGCCGGTGATGGCGCGACGCTCGCTGACCACTACTGATCACTCCATCTCAGACAAGCCTGGCGCTCGCAGCATCGGCTATGAACCCTGCGGCGGAAGCGACGAGCCTAACTTGTCCATCCCAGACATTGTGCAGTTGCACATGCAGGAGCACAAGGTCCTCCGTGGAAATGGCCGACCGGCTAGAAGAGTAGTGCCCGAGATACACCGAAGATCGAACTATGGGCAACGGCTGACCTCGCGGCGATGGGCCGTGCCTGGTCGACGGCGTCCTCCGGGGTCAGGGGTAGCGGCCTCAGCCTCGAGTGGCTGGTGTATGTAGGCCTGGAGGGACTGGCCTGCCCGGGCGGGGACAAATCATGATGACACAGCGGTTTCCGTCGAGGATTACGGGCGGGGCCGGGATCGAGTACCCCGCAAAGGTTCCGTGATGATGAAGTTGGACTTGATCACGGAACGAGAGCAGTGTGAATACCCCACCGGAAGCTCCGTGATCAAGATGCCGGCCATGATCACGGAACCTCACCGGACATGCCGACTAGACGCAGCCAACTGCCGATGCGGCCTGGCCCATGGGCCTGACCGAACAGATCCAGCGGCGAGGCCGTCCGTCCGACGAGGCCGGGCAAGCGGGATGCGCTTGGCCAGGCTCGGCCAACCCCTGAGGTGCTAGATCTTGCAACTCTGGCTGCCAGCCTGACGAGCGTCGCTTGCCTCGCCGGTTCGTCATGACCAGGTGCCTGTGGCGGGGTTCCATGTTCTTGCTGAGGCTGTGCCGGTGATGGCTGGGTTGCTAAAGGCCGTGACGGCGTCGATGACATCGCTGAACTGGGCGGGAAGCCGGTCGTCGAGGCGCTGCTTGCGCCGCCATGAGTCCCAGCTGCTGGCCGATGGCGCCGTAACCCTTGAGCCCGCTGAGTGCCGTGCCGTCGACTGCGGGCAGGCGGAGCTGGTCAGTGATCAGGTAGCGAGGGCGGTCGTCTGCCGGAGGGGTCGTGTCAGGCGGCACGCCGAGGGGGTGAGCACGGGCTTGCTCATAGAGTGGCTCGGGAGCCAGCAGGCAGTTCTGCCTCATGGACACCGTGCTAAGGCGGCGGTGGCACGGCCAGAAGCGGCAGTCCATTTGGCCGGACACGTCCCCCGTTGGCGAGCCAGCCTGCGCGGTGGAGCTTGGACCCATTGTGCTCTGACCATGTGCACAATGCGGCTATGATGCGTGAAGACTCAGACTGTTGCGTTGCGAAGTGCTCGTTTAGCACGTTGTCCCTCGGCGCGACTCGCGCGCTCGGCCGTAGGCGGTGATTGAATCAGGCTATGGATGAGACGATCTCCGTGGAAGTGGGCGAAGACCACCTGGCCGCGTTCCGGCGGTCACCCAAGGTCGCCATCGCCGAGCTCATCTGGAACGGGCTGGATGCGGATGCTACTGACGTAAGCGTTGAGTACGAGCTGAACGCCTTTGACGGCGTGGAGGCTCTGATCGTCCGGGACAACGGGACCGGGATGACGCCCGCCGATGCTGCCTTCGGCTTCCGGAACTTCGGTAACTCGTGGAAGCGGACTGCATCAGCGACGGGCGCTGGCCGGGTTATTCATGGCAAGCTCGGACGTGGTCGCTATACCGCGTATGCGATAGGGGCCTGTCCGGTGTGGACGTCGGTCGCCGAGGACGGGGTCAGGCGCCGGCTGACGGTGACGGGCAGCGCGTCGGCACTGCGCAGCGTCCGGGTGATCTCCGACCTTGAGCCTACGGAAGACCCGCCCGGCACCGTGGTGCGGATCAGCCAGCTGACTGAGCAGGCCCAGCGCGAGCTTCTGCACGACGGCATCTGGCAGGAGCTGACTACCCGGTTCGCGCCGTACCTGGAGCAGTATCCGGAGGTCTCGGTCACCTATCGCGGTAATTTGCTGAATCCTGCCAGGCTGCGGGATCGGACCGACACCTCGCCGATCGTGCTGGATGACGGCGCGGTAGAGGCGACGCTGACCATCATCGAGTGGAACATCAAGGTTGAGCGGCGGCTGTACCTGTGCGACGAGAACGGCTCAGCTCTGGCGGATATCCCGCCGGGCGTTCACGCTCCGGGCTACCAGTTCACTGCCTATCTGCGCTGGGCCGGGTTTCGGGACATTGGCCACGACATCTTGCTTGCGGAGATGGACTCTGGTTCGGTTGGTGAGCTGGTCGGGGTGGCTAAGGACCGCATCCGTGACTACTTCAGAGGCCGCGCGGCCGACCGCCAGCAGGAGCAGATCAGCGAGTGGGAAGCCGAGGGCGCCTACCCGGACTTCAGCGACCAGACCACGGCACTCCGCGTCGCTGAGCGGCAGGCGTTCGACCTTGTGGCACTGTCCGCGGCCTCGATCGTCAACGAGGGAACCCCCCGGTCACGTCGGCTGGCACTGAACCTGATCAAGACCGCGCTGGAGTCCGGGCCGACGGCGCTGCAGGACGTTCTGCTGAACGTGCTGGAGTTGCCGCAGGACAAGGTCGAGGAACTGCGGATGCTGCTGGACCGGACCACGCTGGCCAGCTTGATCGAGGCATCGAAACGGATCGCCGACCGGCTCGACTTTCTGGCGGGCCTTGACGCGCTCATCTTCGACGCTGATTCGAAGAAGCAGACGCTGGAACGCCGGCAGTTGCACCGAATCCTGGCAAACGAAACCTGGGTGTTCGGCGAGGAATGGGCACTGACCGGCGACGATGACAGGCTGACCAAAGTTCTCGCCGCGCATCTGCATCTGCTCGGGCGCGACGTGGACCTTGCGAGCATGCCCCCCGTGCTGCGCGAGGACGGCACGAACGCCATCCCGGACCTGGTCCTGTCGCGGACCATGGAAACTGCTGAGAATAAGCTCGAGCACCTGGTCGTGGAACTCAAACGCCCGTCGCACACGCTGACGTCGGCGGACATCGACCAAATCCGCTCCTACGCCGTCGCTGTCGCCGAAGATGACCGCTTCCAGCAGCCGAACGTTCAGTGGACCTACGTCCTGGTCGGCAACTCCACCAGCACTGGCGTCAGCTACCAGCGGGCTCAACTTGGCCAGCCATACGGCAGGGTCGAGATCACAGCCCGGTACTCGATCTGGGTACGGAACTGGGCGGAGATCATCGGCGATGCCCGGCATCGCCACAAGTTCGTCCAGCAGAGCCTGGACTACAAGACGACCCACGACAGCGGCGTGGACTACCTGCGACGCAAGCACCGCCAGTACTTGCCGGACGCCATGCTCCAAGATCGCGGAGGTGAAGGCTACGCTGCGGATAGGGCTAAGGCGTCCTGATAGACGGTGACTCCCACGGCGAAATTGGGCCTGATTCACGGAACAAGAGCAGCGTGATCACCCGCCGGAGTTCCGTGAATCAAGATTTCGGCTGCCAGGGCGGCCTCTAGCTCGGTGACGCTGATCTCGACATCGAACTCGTTGCCTTCGGGGTCGGCCATGAGTACCAGCCGTGCTCTGGACGCCGGTCGGTGACGATCCTGGCGCCGAGGCCGATAAGGCGGGCAATCTCCTGGTCCTGGCTCCGGTCAGCCGGCATGATGTCGAGGTGCACCCGGTTCTTGCTCACCTTGTCGTCGGGAACCCGGACAAAATACAGTCGCGGTCCGCTGCCGGCCGTCCCGACGGCGGA
Organism: uncultured Actinomycetota bacterium; assembly: GCA_963819285.1. GTDB lineage: Bacteria > Actinomycetota > Actinomycetes > Streptosporangiales > Streptosporangiaceae > Chersky-822. The sequence continues at coordinate 342,912 of CAWFVM010000011.1, read as the reverse complement.
TTCTTCGTGGCCTGGGCGGGGATCCTCGTCCACCGGCCAGCCTGTGACCTGTCCCCAGAATCTCGCCAGTCGGCCAGGGTCGGCGCAGTCGAAGGTGATGTTGTAGATGATGCTGCTCACGGCACTATCTCCGCTCTGGACGCGGCGCTTGCCGCCGGGTCTTAGCGGACGGGGGATGGCGCGGGAATCGGACCGGCATCGACCGCGCCTCCTTTCGTCTTAACGCGGGAAGACCGCGCACGATCCTGCCAGACCAGGACGTGGCCAGGCCAGCGAATAACTCGCTGTCAGCCATGCCGCCACCGTAGACAGCATTCCGGACGACCAGCGCCCGGAACGCGCCGCTCGCGGAAGGTAGCCTGGCCAGCCGCCATGGGCTGTCCGGGAGCCCTTGCCGACCCGTCCGCCATAACCTCCTCAGACTTCCCGCGCTGATTTATTTCACCTTAAAAATATTTTGGATGAAAGATTGTTCGCAGTCGGTCAGGCACATATTAGCAATTCCTCGCTGAGACCGGTCGTGCGCGACGACTAGCCTTTACCAGCTAACGGGGCCGGAACGGTCGATGAACCTGCCGGTGCCTGCGGCTGAGTCTTCGGTCGCGAGGGTGACGATCGCGTCGGTGCCCTCGGTGACGGTCTGCGTCCCGCGGTGTGCGTTGAGGTCCGTGGCGGTGTAGCCGGGGTCGGCGGCGTTGAAGCGGATGTCGGGCAGCGCTTTCGCGTACTGAGTGGTGAGCATGGTGACTGCCGCCTTGGACGCGGTATAGAGCGGCGCGATGACGGTCGATTCGACGCGGGCAAGGTCGCGGGTCAGGGCGAACGAGCCCAGGCCGCTGCTGACGTTGATCACCGCCGGGGCCGCCGACTTGCGCAGCAAGGGGAGGAACGCGTTCGTCACGCGGACTATACCCGCGATGTTCGTGGCGAAGACGAGTTCCGCGTCGTCGCCGGTCAGGTCCTGCGCTGGGACGGCCCGGCCGGTAATGCCGGCGTTATTGATGAGCGTGTCGACGCGGCCCTTCGCGTGCCTCGAGGTCGGCGGCAGCGCGCGCGACGGAGGCGTTGTCGGTCACGTCGATCGGGACGAAGCGTGCGCCGAGCCGGTCGGCGGCGGCCTGCCCGCGCCCGGGGTCGCGGGCGCCGATGATGACGGTGTGGCCTAGGCCGATCAGCCGGGAGGCGGTCTCGTAGCCAAGGCCTTTGTTGGCCCCTGTGATGAAGGTGATGGTGGTCATGGGTCCAGCATCGGCCCTGCTGCTGCCGGCCGCCAGGGACGCCTCGACCGTAGGAAGAGCAGTACCATCCACCTGCTCAGCGGGCAGGCCCGCCAGGAATGGGCCAGCGACCTGATCACCTATACCCCCCAGCAGCAGGTAGCCACTGTCACCACCCCGGCTGCCGGCGGCACTCAGACCGCCTCCTACGCCTACGGTGCCGACGGCGGCCTCATCGCGCAGGACGATCCCGCCACCGACACCATCTACCTGCTCGGCGGTGCTGAGCAGATCACCTACACCCCGGCCACCGGGAAAACTTCCGCGCAGCGGTTCTACACCGCCCCCGACGGCACCACTGCGACCGCACGTTCACCAGCGGCGATACCGGCAGCGGCACGGTCACCTACGAGGTCGCTAACTCCCAGGGAACATCTGGCGAGTCAGTGACCTCCACCGGAACATTCACGCGCCGCTACTACGACCCCTACGGCCAGCCGGTCGGCACCGCACCCGCCTGGCCGGACAACCGGGCCTTCGTCGGCCAGCCCGCCGACGCCGACACTGGCTACGACCTCCTCGGCGCCCGCCAGTACAACCCCGCAACAGGCGCCTTCCTGTCCCTCGACCCGGTCTTCGAGGCAGGCGACCCGCTAGCCATGGGCGGCTATGCCTACGCCGCCGACGACCCCGCTACCAGCGCGGACCCATCCGGCCAGTGCCCCTGCCTCACAGACGGCAACGGCAACGAGCGCACAGACCCCAACACCGGCAGCTACGGCGACCCCGGCGGTAGCATCAGCAGCAGCGGATATAGCAGCGCCCCTGTCTACACGGCCGGTGACGTCCTGATCGCAGCTCCTTCCAGGGCAGCGCTAAATCATGCGGTAAGGCTTGCTCAGAATCAGATCGGCGACGGAACTGGCTATTACTTCCCTAGCGGTGAAATCGGCTATCCCGTCACGGGCCACAATCCGTATGTGCGCGCGGCGATTGCTCAGGCGATGTGCAGCAGCCATCCAGGCTGGTGTATTAGGCCGGCGTCATGCACGTCGCTGATATGCCGTATCGGGCAGATCCTCGCTCCGCTGGCTGAGATTGGCGCGGGATCCGAAGGAGGAGTTGATGATCCAGTCCTCGGCACTGACCCAGTCCTCAGCGGCGAAGGTTCAATCAACACGGCGCGTAATCTTGGGCTGGATCCGGCTACGGGAGCATTCCGCCAGGGTGAATTCGACACCGCACTCCGAATACAGCAGGAGCGTGGTGTTGTGCTTCAGCGATCAACGAACCCAAGCGTAGACTTTGAAGATGCAAGCGGAAACACGTACGATGCCGTCGGCAACTTCAGCTCGAAGTACTTCGATAGGCAATGGCCCAATCTTCAGACCCGAATCGTGGATCACATGAGCAAGGCCGATTTCGTACCAGTAGATGTCTCCCAGTTCACAGACGCGCAGATAGCCCAGGTTGAGCAGTTCATCGCCCCGCTTGGACCTGCCGTATTCATGGTAGGTCAGTAATGTCGGGAACTATTTCATTCTCCGCTACAAGGCGATGGTCCGCTGCGTCCTGGCTATTTGACTGGGTGCTCAACACGGTCGCTGATACAGTTGAGGACACCGAGCTCGCCTCCGAACTGGAGGGAATAGTCGGCGAGAATATCGGATGGCTCGCTCTTAGCGATCTCCCTGACGGTCAGAACGCTGACATACGAAGAACTATCCGTGAGTCTCTTAGGATGGCAGCGGAACAAAGACTTCCCGCCACCATGCCAGCGCGCGACGATGTGCTGAGTCAACTCGATGAACTAATTCTGCTGGCTTCCCGCAGTTCTTAATCTCAACCTATCGAGAGGTGCTGGCTGCCGGTGATGACAGATAGCGTTGGTTCGCGTTTGGGGCGGGTCTTGAGCGCTGGCGGAGCCTCTGCTCTTCGCGGCGTCGCGGTAGAGATCGGCCCTGACCGGCAGGTTGACATCCCGTCCGCCTTGGAAGCCTGGCGTCGGCACGTCGAAAAGATGGAAGCGGACCTCAGTCTCCCCGACGAGGATCGCGCTGTCTGGGGGGGGCGCACGACTTGCCTGCGGCCCCTGTCGATCCGGAACTTTGTCCAGCGTGGCCTCGATGTGCTGGACGACGACTTGGCCGCGAAGGTCAATCCGCTGCTCCAGGAACTCGACGAGAAGTTTGTGTCATTTACGGAAGAGGATACAATGGCCTTGATCGGTAAGGTCGATGATCTCCCTTCCGATTCTGAACATTGGTGGTGGCGAAGAATTCCTGTGCATGGCCCTATTCGTAGACTAGTCTTTTGGTTCGCCACCATGCGTCCCTCAGTGCGACTCATGCGCTCGGCCGCAGGCGGTGATGGAATCAGGCTATGGATGAGGCGATCTCCGTGGAGGTGGGCGAAGACTACCTGGCCGCGTTCCGGCGGTCACCCAGGGTGGCCGTCGCCGAGCTCATCTGGAACGGACTGGATGCAGATGCCACTGACGTGAGCGTTGAGTACGGGCTGAACGCCTTCGACGGCGTGGAGGCTGTGATCATGCGGGACAGCGGGACCGGGATGACGCCGGCCGGTGCTGCCTTCGGTTCCGGAACTTCGGCAACTCGTGGAAGCGGACGGCATCAGCGACGGGCGAGAGCTTCTGCAGGACGGCATCTGGCAGGAGCTGACGACCCGGTTCGCGCCGTACCTGGAGCCTCGGGCCAGCGGGTTACCACTACACCAACACGGACTACATTCTCGCCCAGATGATCATCGAGCGGGTCACCCACGATTCCTACGCCGACCAGCTCACCAGGCGGATCCTCACCAGGGACGGCTCCTGCGGCCCGCCAGCAGCACCAGCGCGAGTCGCTGGTCTCCTAGGCAACCGGCAAGCCCATCCGCCGCACCACCACCGCCCACCCGGCTGGCTACAGGCTCGGCGTCCAGCAGGAATACAACCCCCAGACCGGCGTCATCTGGGATTACGAAGGCCAGACCTTCGGCGCCCGGGTCCTGCACCTCTACTTCCCCGCACCGGCCTGCTCATCGCCGTGGCAGCCAGGCATCGGCGACATCACCGTCGACTGCGACGTGCTCTGCGACAGCGATACCGATCTGAAGATCATCATCTACACCGCGACTCCGGGCAGCGAGGACGAGACAAAGCTGGAGGTCACTTGAGTCGCCGGCGTCCGCTCCGCCTGACCCTGCAGGAGCAGAATGAGAGACATGGCCTTGCAGCTAGCCCCCGAGGAGCCAGAAGCCGGGCCGTGGCGCGTCGAGTTGCTGAGCACAGTCATCGAGATGACGGTCCGGCTCGGACCGGACCGTGCTACCTCTGGCCGCCCGCTCGTCCTGGCCATAGATGGACGTAGTAACGTCGGCAAGACCACCCTGGCGGCGCGGATCTGCCGGGCCGTTCCAGGGTCAGCCGTCGTTCACACTGACGACATCGCGTGGGAACACTCCCGCTTTGGCTGGGCCGGCCTGCTCATCGAAGGGATCCTGGAGCCTGCTCACCGGGGCCGGGCGGTCAGCTTCCGCTCGCCGCGCTGGGCCGAGCATGGCCGGGAAGGATCCATCGAGGTCCCTGCGGGCTGCCCGCTGCTGATCATCGAAGGGGACGGTGCCGGGCGCCGAGAGGTGGCGGGCCTGATCGACGCCCTGATCTGGGTGCAATCCGACGAGTGCCAGGCCGCACAGCGGAACCTCGCTCGCGCAAGGAGGCCCGATGCGATGGACCTCGCCAATAAAGCCGTCGATGGGGCGCCTTTCGACGACGGCGGGTGGATGGCGGAGGAGGTGCCGTTCAACGCCGCTCAGCGGACCTGGGAGCGAGCCGACGTCATAGTCTGCGGCACCCCGGAACTTCCCTGCGACCCCGTGACCGAGATTGCCGCCGCACCGCCGCTGGCAGAGCTCGATGCAGGCTGTTGTTGATCTTGCGACCTGCCTGATGTTGAGGTGCTCTGCAGGGAGGGTGTGCGGGCTATGGCTTCTGCGCCGGTCAAGGTCGACGCTGTATGGACGCCTTGGACCTGGATGGCACTGGCTGGTGAGGCGTGTTAGCCTCCGCTATTCACGGCGACCGGCTATATTGGCGAAAGGCTCGCTGATATATGCGAAAAATGCCTTCCGAACTGCCATAATGGAACTGTCGAGGAACCAGGATCGCAGCAGCGGAAGGCACTTAACACGTGGATTCTATGTCGTGGCCGAAGGGGCTGGTCGTCGAGGTCGGCGGACACGGGGTCGTGTCGCATGCGGGATCGGCCGCGACGCGGCTGCTCGCGGACCGGACGGGCCTGCCCGGCGGGCTGTCCGGGGCGCTGGCCCGGCGCGGGTTCACGCCGCGCCATGACCGGGGCCGGGTGCTCGCTGACCTGGCGGTCGCGATCGCGGACGGCGCGACGACGATCAGCGAGATCGGCACCCTGCGCCACCAGGAAGAGCTGTTCGGCCCGGTCGCCTCCGACCCGGCGGCGTGGCGGGCCCTGGCCGGGTGCGGCCCGGCCGCGCTGGCCCGGATCGGCAGGGCACGGGCGAAGACCAGGAGCCATGTCTGGGACCTGATCGCCGCCCGGCACGGCGGCATCCCGCCGGCCAGGGCGGCGGGGCGAGATCCGGGCGAGGTCATCGTGATCCGCCCGGGCGCCACGATCGTGATCGCGCACAGCGACAAGGAGCAGGCGAAAGGCACGTTCAAGGGCACCTGCGGCCATCACCCGCTGACGGCCTGGTGCGATAACACCAGCGAGTCCCTGGCGGTGCTGCTGCGGCCGGGGAACGCCGGCTCCAATACGGCGGCGGACCACATCGCCGCGGCGGACGCGGCGATCGCGCAGATCCCGGCCCGGTACCGGCGCAAGATGCTGATCACCTGCGACGGCGCCGGCGCCACGCACGCCCTGGCCGGCCATGTCTCCGCCATGAACGCCCGGGCCGGCTGGCAGGTTCATTACTCCGTCGGGCTGGACTCCGGCGAGCGGATCCGCGGCGTCCTGCCGGACCTGCCGGAAACGGCGTGGAGCGCGGCCCTGGACGCCGGCGGCACGCCCGGGCCGGACGCGCAGGTCGCGGAGCTGACCCGGCTGCTGCGCCACTCCGCCGGCGGCGGCCGGCTTCGCGAAATGGCCGCCGGACATGCGGATCCCGGGCCGCCGCGAGAACCCGCACCCCGGCGCGCAGCTGACCCTGTTCGAGCAGCACGAGGCCAGGCGATACCAGGTCACCGCGACGAATACCCCGGGCGGCCAGGCCCAGTTCCCCGGAGCACGCCACCGGACCCAGGCCAGGGTCGAGGCCAGAATCCGCTGCGGCAAGGCCACCGGCCTGCGCCACCTCCCGTCCGGGAACTACCAGGCCAGCACCGCCTGGTGCCAGGCCGCGTCCATCGCGTGCGACCTGCTCGCCTGGCTCCGCCTCCTCGCCCTCGACGGCGACCTCGCCGCAGCCGAGCCGAAAACCCTGCGCTACAAGATCCTCCACGCCGCCGGACGGATCATCAAAGGCCAGCGCCGCCGCTACCTGCGCATCCCGCCATCCTGGCCCTGGGCACGCGACATCACCGACGCGTTCACCCGGATCATGGCCCTGCCCCCGCCCTGAGCCAGCCACCCCGCCCCAGCAACCAGAAAAGGAGACCACCAGCCGGCCGCGGAACCGGCGCCCGCCCCGACGCGACAGCCGGGCAGGCACCCCACGCCCCGCACCGAAAAACCAAGATCAAAACTCACCCCGCCGAGCCATCAGGCCAGCGCACCACACCTGCATCCAGGCGCGGAAGTTCTCCCGCCCTTCGATGCGCCGTGAAGGATCGAGGTTAGCTGGACCGCCTGATACCCCCCGCTTCGCTTGATGGACGCGGGGGGAGGCATGCTGGGTTTGTGGTACGAAGCGATTTCGGGGACGAGCTTAGACAGGAGGCGGGATATGTATGCCGTGGTACGGCGATACAGCGGGGTGACCGATCCTGATGAGGCGGGACGCCGGGTGGAAGACAAGTTTGTCGAGATTCTCCGAAAAGTACCGGGGTTCGTCGCCTATTACTGGATTAATGCGGGGGATGGGGTAATGCTCTCAACCTCGGTCTTTCGAGATGAGCCGGGGGAGGAGGAGTCGACGAAGAGGGCCGGGGAGTTCGTGCACGCGAATCTCGAACCGCTGTTTCCGAACCCTCCCCAGGTCACAGCTGGACATGTCGTAGCATCCGGCTAGTCTTCGCGGGTCCGCCCAGTCGCAAGGACCTCCCCACCCCACCCACCTTCCATGATCATGAGGCAGACCCTGATCACGGAACCTGGGTGGGGTGATCCCGCCAGTTGGTTTCCGTGATCAAGGTCCGGGGCGTGATCACGGAGCATAGGCGGCGTGCTGACCTGCTCCGAACCGGCCATTTCCGGTGCTGGCGGCTGGCCTGGTCCGGCCGTTAGGCCAGATCCTGTAGGGGAGTGCCCGATTTCACCCGGTCCAGCCCTAGGCAGCCTGCGCAGCGGCGAGTCCCTGACCGCAACGTCGTCCCTTAGCTGTCGCTGGGACGGCAACGTCGTCCCTTAGCTGTCGTTAGGACCGGGTCCGGCATCGCCGACAGTAGTCGGTATCGTCGCTGATGTTCGGTATCGGGACCTGAGCGGGTGGTCGCGGGGCGGCGCGGGGCGCCGCCAGCTTCACTGCCGGTCCGTGGGGATGACCAGCGGAGACGCCGGCAGGGGCTGAAGGCACGAGGGGCAGAGCGGCTGGTTTCCCATCGCGGCCAGGCGCTGGTCGACTCGCTTTCGGCACGAAGGGCAGGCAGGGAGGACGAGCCACGGCGGACCGGAGCCGGCCGGAGTCGTCTCGCCGTAGTCTGGCGAGTCGGCCCAGGCGGCACCTGCGGCGACATGCGCCGACCTGCTGTTTCGCGGATCAGTCAGGTCGAACCGGACCTCGTTCGTCTCGGGGTTGAAGAGAAACCCGGTGACTTCCTTGTCCAGACGGAAATAGAGGTCCTCGTACCCGTGCTCCGGGTGGTCAGGGCGCAGGAGAATCTCGGCCCTGACCGGCACTCCGTCCTCTGGGTACAGTTCGATGCTGAAGAGCTTCGGATGCGGCGCCCTTCCCCTGGGCAGAACGTCCATTCCGACGATCCGCCCGGTGACCTTGACCCAGCGCTTGCGGCCGAGAAACACAGCTGCCACCTCGTCTCGCCGAGCTGAAATTTGCCAAGCCTTCAGGTCAAAGGTACGGCCTTTGCCCGGGGAAGCTCTAACCTGACGGTATCGGGCGGGTCTCCGGTTGGTTCGCCGAGAAAACCAGAACGCTGAAATACCGGCGATACAGGCACCTCGGCTAGATGATGGACTCATCCATGGGACCGCTGCCCCTCACGGGTCAGCGGGTGACCCGCCTGGTCTTGGTGCAGGCGGTGCTTGTCCTGACCGGGGATCGAGTACCCCGCGCAGCCTTCTGTGATTCAAGGGCGGGAGCCGGTATTCACCATGTCAGGGGAAGTGCCGCTGGCACGCTGCCGGCCGAGGCCGGCAGCCCGGTCTGGCAGCCCCGTGCCCCCGCACCCCGGGTACCCGTGCAACCTTCCCTGAGCATGAAGCAAGCCTCGGCTACGGAACATTAGCCGCGTGATCACCCAGCCAGGGTTCCGTGATCAAGACCCGGTCATGGTCCAATGCCGCTTAGATTGAGTTGATCTTGAAGTCCTTCCGTTCGGCCGGGATGCGGCGCGACCAGCCGGAGAGACAGCCGTCATGATCGGGGAGAGCCGCCGTCATCCTGGCGGAGAGCTGCCGTCATTGGGGCGTAGAGTTGCCGTCTGATGTAGAGTTTTCCGCATATATGACGGCTAAGTCTTCCTGAAGCGGCAGCTCTACCCCAGGGTGACGGTAACTCTTCGCCAGGATGACGGCAGCTCTCCGCGATCATGGCGCCGGCCAGTCCAGGCGGCTCACAGGCCAGCCCAGGCCAAACTCGCACGCACCGGAGCCCTGAACACGCAGATCACAAGCATGATCAAATTAGTCAAAGCGGTGGGGTGCGTGTTACGTCGCTGGCGTGCCGCCGAGTCCGATCTCGTTGCCGTCGGGGTCGTGGAAGGTGGCTTTGCGGACGCCGTTGGCGTAGGTCTCGAGTTCGGTCGGCTTCAGGCCCCGGTCGGCGATGGCGGTGAGGCGGGCGTTGAAGTCGTCGGCGAAGAGGGTGTGGATGGCGTGTCCGGCGTGCTCGGGCCGTACCACGATGTACACATAACAGCGGTCGGCGAGTTCCCAGACTGCTTCGGTGTCGTTGGGCAGGAACGACGGCGGGCCGCCGATGAATCGCTCGTACCAGGCTGCCGCCGCTGTGTAGTCGCGGACGGGGACGCCCGCGAACAGGTCCATGGTCACGAGGTCATGCTACGGAGCCAGGGGCTTGCCAGTCAGCGACGGCGCGGCGGTCTTCCGTCCGAATGTCAAGCCACGCTTTGCCGGACCGCATAGCTTAGGGCGGCCTAGTGACGGTCTACACGACAACGAGCGAAACCTTCACCACTGTCGATACCAGCGCCGGGTAGCCTGTCGACGTGCTGAGTAGCATCCTGCCGGTGGGCAGGGCTGGCCTGCGTGCACGGGATCTTTGTTTTGTCGATGGCAGCCCCGGCACGAGCTCGCAGTTCTGGGACTTTGCCGGCGGCAGATGGTCTGGTCCGGCCGGGCCGCGGCTCGCCGGCCAGGCGCCGGTCCTGCTGAGCATGGCCTCGGCCGGTCGGCGGGGAACGGTGTTGGCAGCGGGCTTCGCCGGGAGAGCGGGCGTTGTCGCCGAGCACGCCCCGGTTGATTCCGGATGACTGCCAAGCGCCGGCCTGGCCTGACTGGGCGGCCACGTGCACTAGCCGCGGCTACGCTGGTCGTCTTGCTGGCGGCCGCGGGAATTGCTGGGTTCTTCTGGCTGCGGGACAGCGACGGCCCTACGTCAGTGCCAGCTTGCTCGTGGTCGTTGCGGGTACTAGGGCACCCTGACGGCGGGCAAGCCGGGCTCGTCCGCTGCTATCTGCGCGCGCTGGCCGCCGGGAGCGCCGCCGGCTTGCTCGCCGTCGCCGATACCGCCAACGCGCCTGTCCGCATCACGAAAGCATCCTTCGCGCATGCTCCCGACGCCCGCTCAGGACTCGCCGCAGCCACATTCACCCGTAACCAGATCGCCAGTGATGTGAGCAACGTGACCATCGCATTCGCTGACGGCGCCAGGGAGTCACTCGAAATCGATCTGGCGAATCCGGACTCCGGCACATCCTGGCGACTGGTCATCGGCAGCATAAATGACCAGCAGAGTCCGCCGCCGGCTACTAGCTCACTACCTTGACCAATCGACGTAGGCGCTCTCCGTGCAGCCATTCGGTATCGGAGAGTTCCTGTGCGGTATCGCCGGGTGCGGGGCTGGCCTGGGCAGGGCGAGCCGTCCAGGGCTTTATTTCAAACAAAAAATGAGAGCTGGTGAAATGAGCATCGCCGTTCTACGAGCGCGAACTCATCTGCGGGGCCATCACCAGCAATCTCAACTCGGGCCGCATCGGCCGCACGGTTGTCCACCGACTCATGCATCTAGTCCAATCCCGAACGTCAGCCTGGTCACTCGGGCAGCATCGGCTATGAGCCCTGCGGCGGAAGCGACGAGCGTAACTGCCGGGTCGGTCGTCAGAACCGGGCCAGGGCCTCGCGCAACGGGTCCAGGCCCATGGAGCCCAGGCTGAGTGCCTTGGAGTGGAAGTCCTTGAGGCTGAAGGCGTCTCCCGCCCGCTCCCTGGCCTCATCCCTGGCCTGGAGCCAGATCCGCTCGCCCAGCTTGTAGGACGGAGCCTGGCCGGGCCAGCCGAGGAAGCGGTTCAGCCCGAGACGCAGTCGCTCTTCGCCCCGGCTGGAGTGGGCCCGCAGGAACTCCCCGGCGGCCCTGGCGTTCCAGCGCTCGCCCTCGCGCCAGCCGGTGCCTCTGGGGATCTCCAGTTCCAGGTGCACCCCGATGTCGGCGGCCACCAGGGCGGCGAGCAGCAGCTGACTGTCGAGCATCCCGAGGTGCGCCCCCGGGTCGCTCAGATATCCGAGCTCTCTCATGAGGCGCTCGGCATACAGCGCCCAGCCCTCGCCGTGGCCAGAGACCCAGCACATCAGCCGCTGCCAGCGGTTCAGGTTCTCGTGCTCGGCCACGGTCTGCGATATCTGCAGGTGGTGGCCGGGAACGCCCTCGTGGTAGACGAGCGTAACCTCCTTCCAGGTGGGGAAGGTCTCCATGCCCTCTGGCACCGACCACCACATCCGCCCAGGCCGGGACCAGTCCTGCGACGGCCTGAAGTAGTAGATCCCTCCGTCGCTAGTGGGGGCGATCATGGCCTCGATCCGGCGTGCCGGCTCCGGGATATCGAAGTGCGTGCCGTGCAACTCCGAGATGGCGCGCTCGGCCAGTTCCTGCATCCAGGCGCGGAAGTTCTCCCGCCCTTCGATGCGCCGGGCCGGGTCCGCTTCCAGGATCGCCACGGCCTCCTCGCGGGTGGCCCCCGGCTTGATCAGGCCACAGACCTGCGCCTGCTCGGCCCGCAGCCGGGCGATCTCCTCCCAGCTCCAGGCGTAGGCTTCCCGCAGATCCACGGCGGCGCCGAGGAAGTACCGCGAGGCCCGGGCGTAGACCTCGGGCCCGCAGGCGTCATTCTCCCGTGCCAGCGGCAGCAGCTCGCGGCGGAGGAAGTCACCGAGCCCGGCCGTGGCGGCTGTCGCCGCGCGGGCGGCCGCGTCCAGTTCCCCGCGCAGCCCGTCCGGCACCCCGGTCAGCCGCTCCACCAGCCCGGAGTAGAACGAGTCCCCCGGCCTGGCCCAGGCGGCACACTGCCTGGCGACCTCCTCGACCTGCAGCCGGGCCGGGGACCGGCCGTTCCGGGCCGCGCCGAGTAAGGTCTCGGAGAGCTGGCGGTAGGCCTCCGGCACCGCGGCCATGCGGCTGGCGATATTGGTGGCGGGCTCCTCGCCATCGGTCGGCATCAGGTCGAAGAGCTGGCGCACCCACTGCACCCAGCAGGCGATCACGTTCAGCTCGCTGGTGACGTCCCCGGCGTCATAGCGCTCCACGTCCAGGGCCAGCCGCTCGGCCATCGCGGCCCGCGCGACCTGCTCGCGCGGCTCCGGAGCCTCTGCCGCCTCAAGCGCCGCGAGGGTCGAGCGATCCAGATCGGCCCGCTCGGCGAACCCGTCCGCGCTGAGATCCGCCAGCTCGTGGTCGTGCCCGGCGATCCCGAGATAGGTGGCGCATAACGGGTCCAGGGCGGCCGCCCGCTCCACATACTCCTCTGCGATGTTGCCGATCGAAGGCACAGCCAAGACTCTAACCTCCCGCATCCCTGTCCGGAAACCCTTCGGCGTTGGCGAGGTCGTCTTCTCCGGGATACTGCACCAGGAGGTGCTCGAGTGCGGTGATGATCTTGCCGGTGTCGTTCTTCGTACGGCGGTAGGTGCCGGGAATGAAGATCATGCCGTAGTGGCCAGGCCCGCCAGGAGTAATCGCGTCATGGTGCAGGGGACGGAAGTCCCGGAGGTTGTTGGTGACGACGGCGCGGTGCTCGGCGGCGTGGGCTTCGTTAGTTTCTTGCTCGTTGAGATCGATGAGCTGGTCGGTCTCGGGTGTAGGTGCCGTAGTAGGAGATGGCGGCCTGGATGAGGCCGAGCGGGATCTCCAGGTACCAGGCTGCTTTTGCTGGAGCGGTTCTGCCCGATGGCGATGCTGCTGCCCACGGGGGACCGGCTACTTGAAGAAGGCGATCAGCGCCAGCACTGTGGAGATGAGCGCTACAAGAGGTTTAGGACATTGGGCCGTTGATGGCGATGACGGCGTCGCAGGGCGGGTCGGCGCCGCGGCCGGTGTAGGCACAGCCGATCGCCCAGGCGCTGGTGGTGGCCTGGATGGGCGCGACGGGCAGGTTGGGGAGGAGGTTGTTCTCGAAGCCGGCCGACCGGCCCTTCGTTGCGTAGTAGTTCAGGTTGATCCACCTGGTCCCGGTCCAGCGAGCGAGTGCTGACCAGAATCCCTGGCGGCCGTCGTAGATGATGGGCTGATCGGAGAGGGCGCCTGGCCGGCCTCGGTCCGGGGTGTCGTGATCGTTGTCCGTGTGCCGCGATGCCAGCGGAAGACGAGATCCCGGCTGCTCCGGGCCGCTGGCCAGACGCGCATCCATAGGTCGCCCTGCCGGACGCGGGCGTCGAGCAGGGAGCAGGTGACCCCTTGCAGCTCACGCTGCCGGTCGTCCAGGCATCCTTGCTGCTGACGACGATGCCCCCGCCTTGCACCTGTGCCGGCTCGGGCAGCACGCTCCAGCGGGCGCCGTCAAAGCGCAGGTCCCGCGACTGCGTCGCCCCGGCCCCAATGATCCACACATTGCCGGGGCCCGATGAGTCGACCTGGTAGGCCGTGTAGCCCGACCCCATCACCGGTATGGTGACGCGCGCCCATCGAGAACCGTCCCAGTGCAGTACCACCGCGTGCCGGGTCTTGCCTGGCTTGCCGTAGGATCCGACCGCCCAGGCATCCCGCCGGCTGGTGGCCGTCACTGAGCTGACGGCCAGATAAGGGGTACCGGCCCGGAATACAACCCGCCACGGCGACACGGCTGGCGACGGGTCTTTGGCCTGTGCCGGCACTCCCACGGCCATTGCCGCGACCGCCACTGACCCAGCCAAAGCCAGCCTCGCCAGACGCAGCACCCGCGACTCTCCTTGTTCCGAGACACAACCCGACAGCCAGTACCGACTAGTGCAGCACCGCGTAAGTCCTTGAGGGGTTCATCTGGCTGCGCTGGGTGGTGGCTGGTGCTGGCGAGGTAGAGGGTGCAGGCGGTGTCGAGTGCCGTGGTGGGGTGGCCTGCCGGCCGCCCGTCTAGCAGGACGGATTCGGCGTAGCTGTCGGTGCTGGCCTGCCAGATCGCGAATGCCCGCTCTTCGGGGTCGCCGAGGTACTGGATGCGGCAGAGCGGGATCGTGTCGTCGTCGTTCTCGCTGAGGTAGCCGGTCAGGTAGCCGCAGGAGCCGCGCCAGCTGATGGTGACCTCTTCCAGGGCGGGCCAGCGCCGGGACGCGTGGTGGTCGACGGTGCCTTCGATGAGGTCTTTGAGGCGCCGGGGTGGCACGGGCATGGTGTCATTGTCGCTGTGTGCGGCGCGCCGCCGCCAGCTCTGATCTTTATGCGGGCATTGCCGGGCGATCGGTACCGATCACCCGGAGGCAGGAATGGCGCGTGCCACCAGCCAGGACATCGTGATCCTGGGATCGCGTCGCAAGGCGAGGCTGGAGGCGATCGCGCGGCGGCCGTCCTCGCCGCAGTCGCTGGTGCGGCGCGCCCGGATCGTGCTGCTGGCCTATCAGGGCCGGGCGAACGCTCAGATCGCCGCGGAGCTGGGCTGCTCGGCGGGTACGGTGCGGACCTGGCGGCGCCGGTTCGCCCGCGGTGGCATCCCGGCCCTGGCTGACCGGCCGCGCAGCGGCCGGCCTGAGGTGTACGGGCCGGACGTGCGGCTGGCGATCGTGGCCACCGCCACGTCCGCGCCGCCGGAGGGCACGACGGCGCGGACGCATGCCATGATCGCCGGGGAGCTGGCCGGCACCGGGATCTCCGCCAGCCAGGCGGGGCGGATCCTGGCCGGGCTGGAGCTGGCGCCGCACCGGGTCCGGGGGTGGCTGAACCGCCGCGACGACGAGCAGTTCCGGGCGCAGGCCGCCGCGGTGTGCGAGGTGTACCTGCGCCCGCCGCCAGGCACCGTGGTGATCTGCATCGACGAGAAGACCGGGATCCAGGCCAAGTACCGCAGATACCCGGAGCAGCCGGCCCGGCCGGGCCGGCTGGCCCGCCGGGAATTCGAGTACGTCCGCAACGGCACCGTCTCCATCGTCGCCGCGCTGGAGGTAGCCACCGGGCAGGTCGTCGCCGAGCCGATCGCCCGCAACGACTCGGTGACCTTCACCGGCTTCCTGCACCGCCTGGACCAGTGCATCGACCCGCGCCTGAACATTCACCTGGTCATGGACAACGGGTCGTCCCATACCTCCCGCGCCACCCGGGCCTGGATCGCCGCGCACCCCGGGATCACCGTCACCTGCACCCCGAAACACGCTTCCTGGCTGGACATGGCCGAGCTGTGGTTCTCTGCCCTGACCCGCGGCCTGCTGCGGCGCGGCGAGTTCACCTCCCGCGACGACCTCGCCGCCAGGATCACCGACTTCACGATCCGCTGCAACCGCACCGCCCGCCCGTACACCTGGACCTACGACGCCCGCGCCGACCACGCCCGCCATCTCGCCCGCCACGCCAGGCACAGCCACTCCGCAGCCACCCGGCCCACCACAGAAAGCGACCTCCCGATGGCCGCGTAACCTCGCCCGGGCCAGCAGCGAACCCATCAAGGACTTACGCGGTGCTGCACTAGTGTCCTGGATCTTTGATCCGCTGCAAAAGTCGTCCGAGTGATTCGAGGATTTCTTCCGCAGATTTCGTCCAGATGAATGGTCTGGGGTCTTCGTTCCACATGTCCACCCAGGCAAGGATATCCTTTTCGAGCTGCCTGACTGACTTGTGGACGCCGCGGCGCAGGAGTTTCTCGGTCAGAAGCCCGAACCAGCGCTCTACCTGGTTCAGCCAGGATGAGCTGGTCGGCGTGAAATGAACATGGAACCTCGGGTGCTTAGCAAGCCATTGCTGGACAGCCGGGGTCTTATGGGTCGCGTAATTGTCCGCGACGATGTGGATCTGCAGCACATGCGGCTCGCCGCCGGGCTCGCCCGGTTCTGCCAGCTGCGGCACTTGCTTGTCGATTTCCTCCAGGAACTTGATCCATTCCTTCGCGCGATGGCACTTGTAGGTTTTCGCGATTACCAGGCCGGTCGCGATGTCGAGCGCCGCGAAAAGGTCAATGGTGCCGTGCCGGACATAGTCATGGGTCCGCTTCTCCGGCATGCCGGGCATCATCGGCAGCACCGGCTGGGACCGGTCAAGAGCCTGGACCTGGGACTTCTCGTCCGCGCACAGCACAACCGCGTGCTCGGGCGGATTCAGGTACAATCCGGCGACGTCGTAGACCTTATCCACGAACAGCGGATCTGATGACAGCTTGAACGTATCGGCGATATGCGGCTTCAGGTGAAATGCCTTCCAGATACGACCGACAGTGGACCGGGACAAGCCAGAGCGATTCGCCATGGATGCCCGCGACCAGTGCGTCGCGTTACGCGGCGTACTCTCCAGGGTATCGACCACGACCCTTTCCACCTGCTCGTCGGTGATCGTCGGCTCGCGCCCCGGACGCGGTTCATCAGCCAGCCCATCCAGGCGCTTATCGATAAACCGCCTGCGCCATTTCCCGACCGTCGCGTGATGACACCGGAGCAACTCCGCGGTTCCTTATTGTCGTGACCTTCCGCGCATGTCAGGATGATCTTGGCTCGCAGCGCCACTGCCTGTGAGGATTTCGCCCGGCGTGCCCACCTCTGGAGAGTGGCCCGCTCGTCATCGGAAAGCACCAATTCGGCTTTAGGTCGTCCCGTTCTTGCCATATCAATAACTCTAACAACATGAACAGTCACAGTCAGTTACGACACGCAATTACACGGAGTGACCTAGCTTATTTTTGCGGTGATCCAAAGACGCAGGACACTAGGATCGCACCCGACGTCCGGCATCACCAGCCGTCGGCCAAGCGCGACGCAATATTTCTGGCCCTGTTCTTATTGCTTTGCCTTGTCTTTCGTTGGTGCCCGTTGCCGCATGGCCGGCTTCCTCGGTTCCGGGTCAGGTACCTGCGAGTTCGCCTCCTGCTGCGGCTGCATCCTGATCGTGGACCTGCCAGGCTGGCGGAACTGTGGGTGCACTGGGGCGGGCTGCCCGACCGGCCATCCTGAATGCGCTCCAGGTCCTGTCATGACACTGGCACCGGTCCCGTGGGCGCGCCAGCGGCGGTCCCAGGTGAAGCGCACTCGGTACCGATCACTAATCCGGATCGAGTGCTGGCCCTGGCGGTCGTGCGTCAGCTTCTCCAGATTGTTGGCGGGCGGTGCCCGGAGGTCATCTAGTCATGGTCGCGTTCACCCGCCCCCGCAGGCTCGCCGATCCCGAGGCGGGCACCAGGCCTGCACCCGAACTCGCCCGTCACGAGCGCGGCCAGCTCGAGCGCAGCGGCCTGCCAGCCGCCGCGTCAGCCGATGGCAGCCCAGAACGACGAGACGCCATCGCAGTAGCCGCCGACATTCTTGGCTGGCCACCCACTCGTCGAACGCATCCACAACCTCCCGCGCTCGCGTCGTCAGACACGGCTATCGGCGTGGTCCGGGCCTGGACCATCGCCAAGCACAAGGCGACGCATGAAACACTGGCCGACGGCGAGGCCACGCCGGTAGAGATCGTCGGCGGCCTGCTGTTCTTCTGGGTTCTTGCGGCTGGCACTCGCGTCGGCGTCAACCCTCACTGGCTTTCGCCGCTGGGTCGTGGACGAATGCCGGCAGATCACGCAGTCGGCGCACGGCTCGGCCAGCCGCCCGGTCCGCCAGCAGATCGCATCCTCCAACTCCTGCAACTGCCGGAACCAGGCTGCTGCTGCGGCGGTCACGCCGGTCACGGCTCGACCTCGGGCCACGCGCCATCAGCCGCGTTCTGTCCTCTGCTGTTGCCGATGGTGATGAAAGCTGGGTCGCCTGAGCGTGTCGAGGGTGGCGGTCGACTAGTGAGTTCAAGTAAGCTAGTATCCAATCAGATACGGTACCTAATCGGATACCTAGGAGGAGTGGTGGAGCCTGGGGTGCTGCTAGGGCAGGTCCGGGGCCGCGCTGGCCTGACTCAGGAGGAACTGGCGCACCTGGCGGGGACCTCACGGCCCACGTTGTCGGCTTATGAGCACGGCCGGAAATCGCCGACAGTCGCGACCTTCGCCCGGCTGCTTGCCGAGGCGGGGTGGGAACTGACGGCCGAGCCGCATGTGTCATTCACCCAGCACCTCGTGCGGGGCAGGCCCATCTGGGTGCCGGGCCGACTGCCGCGGCTAGACGTGGCCAGCGCCCTGGCGGCGGTGAACCTTCCGGTGCACCTGAACTGGTCGGCCCCGGGCCGCGTGTTCAACATGGGGTTGCGCGCGGACCGTGCGCGGGTATACGAGGTCGTCTTGCAAGAGGGGCGGCCTGCGGACATCCTCGCCTACGTCGATGGTGTGCTGCTCGCCGACCTGTGGGATGACCTGGTGCTCCCGAGGGCCGTCCGGGCAGCGTGGTCCCCAGTGATAGAGGTATCCCGTTCGGCGGCAGCATGACGACGCCAGATCGAGGCATGCCCGCAGGCGTGGACGCCTGGCCGGGGCTAGCCGCTTTCCAGGCGGAGGTCGCGCGGTTGTTCTTCGGACTGCCGGAAAGCAAAGGCTTTCTGCTGGCCGGGGGAGCGGCCCTGCTGGCCCAGCACCTGACCGCCCGCCCCACCGAGGACCTGGACTTCTTCACCGCACCGGAGCGCGGCCACGTTCCCGCCGCTCGCGACGCCCTGGAGGAAGCGACCCGGAAGCGAGGCTGGAGCACCGAGCGGATCCACGACAGCGAGACGTTCTGCCGACTGGTCATCCGCAGCGACCACGGGACAGTCCTGGTCGACCTGGCCGTAAGCGCCCCGCCGGACTCTCCGCCGTCCATTACCGAGGCCGGGCCAACGCTCGCGCCCGAGGAACTCGCTGGTCACAAGCTCCTGGCCCTATTCGACAGGGCCGCCGCACGCGACTTCGCCGACGTCTACGTCCTGGTCCGCCGGTTCGGCAAGGACACCCTCCTAACCCGCGCCACCCAGATTGACGCGGGCTTCGACCGCGCGGTCCTCGCTGTCATGCTGGCCACCCTGGACCGGCTCTCCGACACCGAGATACCCCTGCCCGACGGCACCACACCAGCCGAGTTCCGGACCTTCTACGCCATCTGGCAGTCCGAGTTGTCGGCGTAAGCCAAGGCTTCCGGAGTGGTTGAAAGCCGAGGGGCTATGGTGACGGGTCGAGGGTGAAGCCGGTCTGGTCCAGGATGGCGTTGATGAAGGCGGGCTGGCGCTGGATGTCCCGGAGTGACCGCGGACGATGGATGCGTGTAGCTGTCGCCCTGTCGTTATGGCGCGTTCCCGCTGGTGGACGACAGCGCGTCGGCTAGGTTCTCCCGGGCGATGGCAAGGTTGGAACCGTACCGGCCAGGGGCCGTCAGCGTCAGTTCCGTGTAGGCGTCGACGGCTTCCCGCATGAAAGGCAGTGCTTCCGCCGTGCGTCCGAGGTCTCTGTACACGAGTCCGAGGTTGCTGAGAGACTCGGCGAGGTCCGGCCGGTAAAGGTCTGGGCTGGATGCCGCCAGCTCACGGCGGATGCTGGCCGCTTCCCAGGGTGACAGGTAGGGCTTGCGCCGACTGGCGCAGTGCCCAGTGGCAGATGCCGAGGTGGCTCAGGGCACTGACGAGGCTCCAGAGCCGAAAGCCGAGGCCGTCCAGTGAGCTCGCTAGGCGGGGGCGGAACCGGCCGGAACTTCCGCTGCCAGGTCGCGGTGGATGGCGACGGCCTTCTCGGCGGGCGGCAGTGCCTCCTCCGGCATCTTCGAGTTCTGAGAATCGCACGCTCAGGTTCGCCGTCGAAACGGCCAGTTCAGCCTGGTACCGGCCCGGACTCGCCTGCGCCAGCACGCGGTAGATGGCCAGAGCCTCCTGGGTGGCCTTCAGCGCCTCCTTCGGCATCAGGAAGCTCTCGAGAACCGGACGCCGAGGCGGTCCAGTGCTTGGGCGAGGTCCGGGCGGTAGCCGTCAGGGCTGGCTTCGACCAGCTCGCGGTAGATGCTGACGGCCTCCTGACTGGCGGGCAGTGCGTTCTTGGGGATGCCGAGTTCCGAGTACCGGACGCCGAGGTTGTCCAGTGCCCGAGCAAGAGCGGATCGTTGCGGGCTTGCGCTGCCCGCCGCCAGGCTGCGGAGTATTGCGGCGGCTTCCTTCGTTACCGGGAGCGCCTCGGCTGGGCGTTCGAGCTCAGAGAGCAGGACGCCGAGGTTGTCAAGCGACTGGGCAAGATCGGGTCGGTAGCTTTCGGGATTGGCGTTCGCCAGGTCGCGGTTGGCGCGCACTGCTTCCTGGGCGACGGGCAGGGCGTCTTCTGGCCGCCCCAGCGCCCACAGGCTGACGCCGAGGTGGTCTAGTGTCTGGGCGAGGGCGGCCTGGTAGGTGTCGGGGTTGGCGGCCACGAGTTCCCGGTAGATACTGACGGCCTCCTGGTGCGCAGTCAGCGCTGCGCAGTCCGCGCGACGCGCTGGGAGACTGGCGTGATGGCCCGGAAGAGGCTGCCGGACGTGTGCGCGGCGGCGACGTCGAATAGCGTGTACCGCTGTGCTCCGCGCGTGCCGTGGGATGGCGAGGAACCGCAGTTCGCGTTCTTCGGCCGCCCAGGCGCCGTCTGCGGCCGGTACTGGTGTCGAGAGACTTAACCCGCCTATGAGTTCAGGGCCTGGCATATGGCCGGCCACCGTCACCGGCCTTGACCAGCGGCGGCGGCTCGTCTGCCGCCGCGACATCGGACAGGAGGTCGGCGGTGGCTGGTCTGCCGGGCGCCGCTTGGCGGAAGGAAGGCACCTCGGATTGATCGCCGGGCACGCTGCCCGAACGCTGCCCGGCAAGCGCCGAGTTGGTCGAGCCGTGACCGGTGTGACTGCCGTAGCGGCTGCCCGGTTCCAGTAGTTGCAGGCGTTGGAGGATGCGATCTGCTGGCGGACCGGGCGGCTGGCCGAGCCGTGCGCCGACTGCGTGATCGCGCCGGATGCCCGGTGCGACGATCATGACCGTGACCTCGGCTTGGTCGCTGCGTATCACCTGACCGCCAGAAACTTGCTGGAGGCAGGCGAGTCAGCCGAGGTGCTGCTGCCGGCCGGAGCTGACCTGCGAGTCGCTCGGACCCGCGTGCTGCCTGAGGTGGTCGGCGGACTGGGCCGGGCGTCGGAGTCTCCGTGAGGAGCGGCGAGCTGAGGTGGCCGACGGTGGCTCGCCGGGCGAGCCGCAGTTGATCGGCTGCCCGGATGGGGAGGACGGCCAAGGACTGCCGCTGGTCTGCGGCCTCGCGATCCGCGTCGGGGTACGCGGCGATCACCACCCGGTGACGGAACTGGTAGGCGACGCCAGAGGTGCGCAGCAGCCCGGCTTGGAGGGTCCAGTCAGGAAAGCGCCGTACCGCACAGGCCCCGAGCCCTGCACGCCGGCGATCACCACACTGATGTGGAAGCGAGTCCACGCGCCGGCCGCCCATGTGAGCCCGACCGCGAGCCCGAACTCGATCCCGGCAACGAGCCCGAGGAAGAACCCGACCGCGAGCCCGAACGCGAGCCCGGCCGCGAGCCCGTAGCGGCCGTCAGCGCCGATGACGTCTCGCGGGCCGATTGCCTGCGGCGCGTTGTCTCGCAGCCCGACCATTAGCCAGCCCCCAATCCACAACGCGAGCCCGAACGCGAGCCCGCTGGTGAGCCCGAAAAACGGCAGCCGACAGGGGAGAGGCGTTCGACGTTGACACGGGCCTGCCCGACTCGATGGCTCGCGAGGTATCCTCTCGGACCTGGTACGAGCATGCCTGCGCGTTCGCCGACGTGCGCTGGCCGAAAGTCGCGGCCAAGGGCCGGATCTCCCTGGTCGAGGGACTGATGGCGGTGACGCCGGTGCTCGTGACGAGCAAGCGCGGCGCACCCGATCCCGAGATTTTGCGCCAGGCGATGCGCCGCTGGGCATTCAACCCGCCCCGGCGCGACACGCCGATGCCCGCTGAGATAGAGACCGCGCTCCGCTGGCTCGCCCGGTCGTCGGTCCCAGTGTCGGCGCTTCAGGAGCCCAGCACCGTGAGCCGGGCGCTCGATGCGTGCGGTCGGAAGCTTGACGGCTCGGCGACGGCCCCCGAGTACTACCGGCGTCGTCGCCGGATCTTCTACGCCGCGCTGAAGTACGCCGTGCGCGACCATCAGCTTTCGGCAAATCCGCTCGACGGGGCCGATGACCCCGAGTGGAAGGCCCCGGAAGTCTCCGTCGCCGTAGACCGGCGGCGGGTCGCCAGCCCGGCGCAGATGGAGAAGCTGATCGCGGCGGTCGGGACGGTCGGCCGGACCCAGGGGCCGCGGCTCAAGGCACTGTACGGGTGCATGTACTACGCCATGCTGCGTCCCTCAGAGGCGCCTCGCTGCTAGTGGATGAATGCACCCTGCCGGACCAGGGTTGGGGGCTGCTGGAGTTCAGCGAGATCAGCTCGGCGGCCGGGCGCGACTGGACCGACGATGGTGAGGTCCACCAGGCCAGCAAGCCCAAGGGTGGCCCGCGCAACGCCGTCCGGCGCGTCCCTATCCCGCCGATCCTGGTCACGATGATCCGCGAGCACGTCGAGCTGTTCGGCGCCGCGCCGGACGGTCGGCTGTTCTGGACCTACACGGGCGGCATCTACCTGCCGTCTACCCTGTGGACCGTGCTCCAGCAGGCTCGCAAGGTGGCCTTCACCGAGGCGCAGCAATCCTCGCTACTGGTGCGCAAGCCATACGACTTCCGGCACGCCGGAGTCTCCTGGCGGCTCAACGCCGGAACCCCGGCCACGCTGGTCGCCGAGTGGGCCGGGCACACCGTCGAAGTCCTGCTCCGGACCTACGCGCACTGCATCGACTGCGACGACGACCGGTGGTTCGGCCCGATGGACGACGCGCTTGGCCGGGGCTGACCAGGCCCGATGGACCGACTGGCCGTCCGGCCCGGTCGGCAGGGACAAGGTATCGGCGCCCTGCTGGCCTGGTACGCCGGTCCGAGGCTGGCATGGCACGAGCACGGGCCAGACGATGCCTGAGCTAATGGGCCGTTCAGCTGTGTATCACCGCAGGGGCCGGTATGACGCTCATTGAGAACTGGCGCCGCGAAAGTTACGTTTCCCGGGGTTGCCGAACAGACCAGCGGTCCACGGTGAACCGTCACAACCAGTAGTCAGACTGTTAAGCCGCCGAACCAAATCCCCCGGCAGATCGCCGAGTATGCGCTCGCGAAAGGCGTGCCGATAGTATAAATGGCCGCGCAGATCGCCCGATCTGGATAGCCGGAACGATGTATCGCTGTCTGGCACTCCCCTGAAATTGGCACTTCGAATGTTGTAGCAGATGGGTCATCAATCCGCATCACTAGCTTTGGCTGAGAGTTATGAGGCCTAACGTGACGTTATCCGTCCACGTCTATCGGCCGCGCATATGATCATGTCTGCCGTGTCTTCTCAGCCGTCAACGCTAGCCTGAGTCTGCGCACAACCGGCGCCTCCATAGTCGACGATGCAGAACGCACGAATTCTCCCATCTCTTGGAGCTTAGCCATCACCGTCGTGCTCTCCACCCCGAACTCCTTTGCAATCTCGTAAACCCGGACCTTTCCCCTCCGGGGCGCCTGGCCGCTGGAAAATCCTTCCCGCTGCGACTCGGCGTCTTGGCGAACTATTTCATTTGGTTCCTTGAGCTGCTGCATGTGCGCGCGATATCGGGACCGGGCAGCTTCATACTGCCGCTCCCACTCATCGCGCTGCGCCTCGAATCCCTCCCGCCACTCACCGGCCTCGGCATCAAAGCCCTCAGGATAGACATAGTTGCCCTGCTCGTCATAGGTGGCAGGCATCCCGTACAGCGTCGGATCGAAGTCCTCCACTTCAACCTCGGCTCCAGCGCGGAGATCACTTTCATCTGACCCCTCAGCCTGCTGCATACGCGCGCGATACCGGGACCGGGCAGCTTCATACTGCCGCTCCCACTCATCGCGCTGCGCCTCGAATCCCTCCCGCCACTCACCGGCCTCGGCATCAAAGCCCTCAGGATAGACATAATTGCCCTGCTCGTCATAGGTGGCAGGCATCCCGTACAGCGTCGGATCGAAGTCTTCTTCTGCAGGTTCAGGTTCCTGCTGCTCCCGCGCTTGTCCCGAAATCGCATCGCGAGGTGTTGCGGCGGGATTGCGACTGAAAGCGAACAAGTCAGCAGTATCAGTTCCGCGTTGATTGGGACGCGGAAACCCGCGCCTAAGAAGCCTTTGACGTAGATGGAGGTAAATTGTGCCTAGCGTGAGCATCTCTGGAGCGGCGGGAATGCCACCTCGAATAAGACTGACCAATTCTCCTGTAAACGTAGTGCATGCGCTAACTTGCTGATCAAATGGGAGGACGTGTGCAGACTGGTCGCTGGCGGTTACCGTGAATACGCCGCGAGTGTCGGTGCTATCCGCAACGACATTAACGGGATCAGCCAGCGCCTCGATAGCACGGCCTGAATAGCAGCAATCTAGAACAACAACCTTCATTCGCGCTGGGCTGTCAAGCAACGCCCCTCTGATACGCCTATATTCGATCCCAGTAATATCTGGGTCGTCAGGATCCGTATCCATAAGGGACAAGCACAGTTCCCCGGCCGGCGTAACGGTACCATGTCCGACATAGTAGAGCAAGAAGACATCAGTAGTTTGCTGAGCAGCGCGCCGCAGCTGTAGCGCAACACTTCGGACATCGGTCGGGTCGCGGAAAACCATTATCCGATCTGCAGGCCAGCCGCACAATTTTGGCTCACTCAGAACCTTTCGCATATGTTCGAGGCTGTTGGCTGCGGCCGGCAATGGCGGGAATGCGGCATCTTGGTAATCCGAGACACCTATCAGAATTGCCGTCGAGCGAGAATAGTCAGCAAGGTCAGGATTCATCGTTATCCCGCAGCACCTGCCGCAATAGCGGGAGAGGGGGCGGTCTCAACCGATCGAAGCAATTCAGGCCGGGGCGATCTCGGTTTCCTGAAGTAGCAGCTCCACGAATGCTTCTTTTGGCTTCCTGAATCCAAGTATAGCACGAGGCCGGTCATTAAGGGAGTCAGCGACGGCCCAGAGATAGTCAATGTCGCCGGTTATCTCTGTTCCCTTCGGGAAGTATTCCCGGATTAGCCCGTTGGTATTCTCGTTGGTGCCCCGCTCCCACGGAGAATGCGCGTGAGCGAAATAGACCGGAAGGTCCGCGGCGACGGTGAGCGCGGCGTGGCGGGCCATTTCTGTTCCCTGGTCCCAGGTGAGTGATTTCCGCAAGTGCGCCGGCAGGTCCCTGACGGCGTCGAAAAGTGCCTCTTTGACTGAGTCCGCGTCGTGCCCGTCCGGCAGCGCGACCGGGCAGAAATAGCGGCTTACCCGCTCTACCAGGGTTCCCATAGCGGACTTTCCGCCCTTGCCGATAATCAGGTCGCCTTCCCAGTGACCCGGCACCTGGCGGCCCGCCACCTCGGCCGGGCGGTCATCTATCGACGTCATCCCGACAATCTTCGCGCCCGGCGCCTTCGTCCGGCCGCGGGGCTTCCGCCGCTCGCGGCCGGTGCGCAGGACAATCCCGGACTTTTCGAGCTCGCCTTTCGGCTGAGCGTATATCCAGGTGTAGATCGCTTCGTGCGAAACAGACATACTGCCCTTCCCGCGGGATCGCTCCAGGCACAGCCTGCCCGATATCTGCTCTGGCGACCAGCCTTTCCGCAGATCGCCGGTCACCCGCTCCCGCAGCTCCGGCCCGGCGTCGATCTTGCGCTCTTTCGGGCGCTCACGGGACTCCCGTGCCGCGGCGTCGGCCTTCCAGGCACGGTAAGCCTCACGGCCGCCATGCCGGCCGATTTCGCGGCAGACAACCGATTCGTCCCTTCCGATGGAGTGAGCTATGTCCTTACTGGAGAGTCCTTTCGCCAGACCACGGGAAATATCCTCCCTGTCTTCCAGGACGAGCGGAACGCGTACATTGCCCACCTTTTCTCCTGTCGCCTCGCGTACCGCGCGAGCATTTCACGACAGGAAAACGGTATCCGGCGACACCCCATTATATTTCTGTAATTGCGTGTCGGTCGGTAATTCACCGGTAATGACCGATTGCTTAGACTGGTTGTGATCAAGGGGTCCTTGACTTGCTGCGCGGCGACCGTGACGCTGCCTGCAGCAGAGGTAACGGTGATAGAGACGTTCGCGTGACGGCTGCGAAGCCACACACTGAGCGACCTGGCCAACGCGACTCCCATGCCGCCGGTACCAAGAGCCACTCGAAGCTGCACCGAACGCTACGAGCGGCCGGGCCTGGCAAGCTTCGGAGTGGTTCTGCCAGCAGGGCAGGTCAGCGGCTGGCGGCACGCTATCGGAACAAAGATACGGACGGCGCGGACCGGCGGTGATCCGATCTGAGTATCTGTACCTAGCGGGGCCAGGTATCGCGACGGTGCCAGGTTGACACCGCTGCGGCTACCGTCGGGTTGCATGGACGGAAGATTTCAGCCGGGCGACCACCTGCGGGTCCGGCGTCGGCCCGGCTACCATCACCACGGCATCTACATCAGCGATGACCGCGTGATCCAGTTCGGCAGCGGCGTCGCCCTGACCAGCAAGGGCGACGTGGGCGTCACCGCGGTCCCGCTCAGCGACTTCGAGCAAGGCGCGACGGCCGCCGTCGTCCGCCACGGTTACGTCTGCGGCCTTACCGTCTGGCACCCGCCCCGCAGACGAACCATGGAAGGTCACCGAGCGGGCCGAGTTCCTGCTCAAGCTCCAGCCGCGCCTGCCGTACCACCTGATCGGCCACAACTGCGAGCACATCGCCAACATGTGCGTCATCGGCGGCTGGACCGAGAGTTACCAGACCCGCAGCTTCTTCGGTGCGCGCGCTGTCATGGACATGGCATTCCTGATCTGGCTCAGCGGCCGCTCCAGGGCGGGTCGGCCCGTCCCGCGCTGGGTGCTGCTTGCGGCCGCAGCGGTAGTCACGGCCAGCCTCGCCGCGATCTTCACCTACAACGACCAGATCAAGCGGTTCTGGAACGAGATCCACGACGACTGGTTTCTCGACGAGGACCCGCGCAACAGGCCGCCCGCGTAACAAGGCGGAACTGCCAGTCACCCGCGCGGATCGAGCCCGCCCGCCGAAGCTGCCGTCGAGGCGCATTCGGTGACCTGCTCGACCGGGCCGGGCGGGCGCGGATCCGGGTTGCTGTGGCCGGCGGCGTCGCCCTGGCGGTCCGAAGGATCGATGTCCGTCCCGGCGATCTTGACGTGATCACGACGGCGGAAGGCGCGGATGCGCTGGAGGAGTCCTTCGGGATGTCCTGGTCGCTCCGGTGGCCGATGACCCGGGTTCGTTCCGCGTATGTTCCGGGAACCGCGACAAACAACCGCATCCAGCGGCATCCGGCTGCACATGATCAAAATGACCGGCCCGCCATACCAGCAGGTCAGCGGTCATCTGGCCTGGTATCTGAGGGCGCCCCCAGCAGGATTCGAACCTGCGCACACGGCTCCGGAGTGCGCTTCCGTCCACGCCGCTGACCTGCGGAAACGCGGGATTCCAAGCTGGCTGGGGCGCGCATGGGGCGCAGGATGGTGCGGTGGTGATTGCTGGTCAGGCAAGCGGTGTTGGGCACTGCATCGTCGAGCAGAAGAAAGTCGGAACTGCTGGGCGGTGACTTGCCATCACGGTCGACGGCAACTGTCACGATACGTTCATACATTTGCAGTGTTTACAGGAACTCAGCCTGTTGGTTTATCCTTGCGCAGATCGCGGAGAACTCGGGCCACTTTTCTGGCTCGAAACTGAGCCTTTCCATCGAACTCGCGTAGCCTTCGGCAAGCCGGGCATCGGAAGCGTCAAAGGCGTGGCTTGACGCCCATCCACCTACAGGCCTGATCATCTTCCTGGCCTCGCCGGGTCTAGTGAAGTGGGTATCGCTGACTTCCTGGATGCTCTCGATGACAGCCTCCATCTGAGCCCGGTCGCCCAGAAGTGCAATGACCCCATCGTCGCCGAGGAGTTGATAGACGTCATAGTAGTGGCGTCCATGCCTCCGGCAGTCAGCCTGGCTGGGGTTGTCGCTGAGTGAGGTATGGAGCACTGCCAGTTTCTCTAGCAGCGTTCGGCCAGGGTGCAACACGGGAACTTTCACAGGCTGGAGATCCTCGTAGGGTCTAATGTCCTGGCCCGCTTCCGTTAGGATATCAGCAAGCAGACACCCGGCCTGCTTAGTTTCGGATGGCTGGTGACCGCCGCGTATTCCCATCTCAAGCAGGATTCCGGGGCTAATTCCCTCCGCTTCCGGCCGTCTGGTTGGATATGCCGCACGCACTTTCCTGCTCTTACCGCGACTGCTGCCCTCGGTCGATGGCGCGGTGCCGAGTATCTTCCCGGCGGCCGATGCCATGTTCTTCATTAGTGCGTCGATTGCACCCGGGCCACGTCCACGCGGCAGAACGAGGATGTCGATGTCCTCTGAGAATCGCTCTATCAATTGGTAGCACTTGGAAAGGCTTGTACCGCCTTTGAAGATGAAGTCATCCGGAAACTGGTCAGTTAGTGCACGTAGGGCCTGACTTACCCAGTAGTCCTTCTCGATGATTACGGCGTTAATGCCGAGTTGGCCCGCCGCCGCGTCGATTGTGGCATCGAAGTCAGTCCGATCGCGCAGATTCACATGCGCATCATGCCACAGTTAGGGCCATCTTATTGATGCTCGCCGCTTCACTCCTGTAGCCGCAGCCGGCTAGCAGCGTGGCCAGCCCCTTCCGCACGCGTGCTGGCTCGGTGTCCGCTGCCTTGGCGAGCGCGCTGGCCCGAAGTGTGCCGTGGTCGAGGTGCGCCTTGATGATTCCTGTGGCCTCGTCGTCGTCAACTTCTACGAGTGCGCTCCAGTCACGCAGCACCTCTAGAAGAGCAACTTCGGCTGACCTGGCATTCGTCGCCGCCCGGCTGCGACAGCCCGCTCGGCTAACCATCTCGACCCCGGCAGGCAGGCTCTCAGGAACCCGAGTTGGTATTGCGAAGGCCGGCCGCCGAGGAATCTGCGTCGACAAGCCCAGTGCGTTGGCGGCACTGGTGCCTGCCGGACCGATCCCGCGCTTCTCCGTAGCTACCGCCTTCACCAGCGCTTCTGTCGGTGGCGGAGCCATCCCAAGTAGCGTCTTGGTACCCCGCCAGTACAGACCCTTACGCACATGCAGGAGTTCGCCGCTGGTCCTGAGCCTATGAAGAGCTTGAGTGACAACCACTGGCGAGCCGTCGAAGTCAGTTGGACGCCAGAAGTGATTGCGCGACCGCAACACACGATCACGCACTTTAACAGCGATCACCGCACGGCTGGCAGACATCCATGTTCTCCTCAGGTGTCAGATTCACGATACGTGAACCTGACGGTGCCTGTCCAGTCTTCCCAGCTCAGGGCCTAACAAACGACTACACAACAGCCGCGCATGCCACAGCCGCGTTTGTGCGTCAGCAGGCCAACATGAGACTCTAGCTAGTGCTCGTGTGTCGATGGGCCAGCCGCAGCGAGCAGGTCATGCGGAGTTTTCGTAGGTACACTCGGTGCGCCCCCAGCAGGATTCGAACCTGCGCACACTGCTCCGGAGGCCAGTTTGTCGCCCGATGGATGCATATGGCCTGACCTGCGCTGATGCCCAGTGGATCTTGTACCGGTCAGTTCTCTGTCGTGATTCTCTCGCGGGTTGTGGGCGCAACGTTCTAGCGACGCCATCGTGCAGCTCGGCAGGGCCCGATGACGCCGGTACCTCCCGGGTACCAGTTGATCCTGTCCGGTTGAATCCAGTTGCGTTCCGGCCGAAGACTTGCGCGAGGGACTTGGGTGACTCGGTGTCCCGGGCAGGGGTGCATCGCGTCCGTGGGTGTCGGGCGGAGACTGGCCGCTGCCCGATGTCGGCCCAGGGCGCGGGCGGGTAGGTCGGGTAATGCACGGCTGGCTTCTGTGCGCATCTCGCCTTGACTGGATGACTCCGAAGTGAGCTAATGTCATCTGTGACAGGTAGATCATCTGTGACATTTACGAAGGTAATCTATGGAGATCCTGGAGATCAGGAACATCCCCGTTGAAGAGCTTGAGGCTCTGGAGCAGTACGCACAGACGAGTCTTGGGCCTGAGCTGCGCGATGTGCTTCTAAGCGTGAGCCGCTGTGTCCGCGATGGCGCGGAGCTCGCGGTCACTGCCGGATCTGCCGTTCTCACTCCGAATCAGGCTGCTGAGCGTCTTGGTATGAGTCGTACGCATCTGTACAAGCTGCTAGATCGAAGTGAGATCGTGTCTTATCGCGTTGGCCGTGATCGTCGCATCGAACTCAAAGTGGATCGCCCCGGCAAAATTGGAGGCCCTTGCTTGCCGAATATGACTATGCTACCAGTACGGCCTGCTGAATGTAATAGTTTTCCTCGAATTCTTTCGGGGGAATGTAGCCGCAGGAAGAGTGGAGCCGCTCGGTGTTATACCAGGCAACCCATTCCATGGTGGCGAAAGTGACATCCCTGACGCCCTCCCAGGGTCCGTCCAGGTCAATCAGCTCTTTCTTGTAAAGACTGTTCACCGATTCCGCCGCCGCGTTATCATAGGAATCACCCTTCCTGCCCACGGACCGGACCGCGCCGATTTCTCCCAGCCGCTCCGCATACCGGACGGACGTGTACTGGACACCCCGGTCGGAATGATGAATGAGCTGATCCCCGATCCTGACCCCGCATGACCAGATCGCCATCTCCAGCGCATCGACGGCGAGCTCCGCGCGCAGCGTATCCGCGACCTGCCACCCGACAATCCGCCGGGAAAACAAGTCAGTGACGAACGCGGCATACACAAAACCGCGAGCCGTATCCACGTAAGTGATATCGGCGACCCAGCGGCTGGCCGGCTCGTCCGCGGTGAAATCGCGTTCCAGCAGGTCAGACGGACGAGGTGTCCCGGCCGGAGCCGGCACGGTCGTCCGCGGCTTCTTCTTCCTGGCCGCCGCGCCGGCGATGCCCAGGTCACGCATCAGCCGCTCCACCGTGCACCGCGCCACCACATGGCCCTCGCGCTGCAACTGCCGCCATATTTTCCGGGCGCCGTACACGCGGCGACCGATGTCCTTGTCCTTCCACACGCGCATGATCTCCTTCTTCAGCCATTCGTCCCGGACGCTCCGCGCCGTGGCCTCCCGCTCGCGTTTCTTCGCCGCGTAATACGTGGAAGACCGGAATTCCAGCACCGTGCAGGCCGGCTCGACGCCGAACTCCTCACGATGTGAATCGATGAACCCGACTAGCGCGGACACCTGGGGTCGAGTTCCCTCGCGAAATAAGCGCTCGCCGCCTTCAGGATCTCATTAGCGCGGCGCAGCTCACGGTTCTCCCGCTCGAGCTCGGCGATCCGTTTCCTGTCATCAGTCGTGGTACCGGGCCGCTGCCCGGAATCGACCTCGGCCTTGTTCACCCAGTTGCGGAGCGTCTCGGTATTGATACCGAGCTGCCTGCCCACTCTTGCGATCGCCCCACGCGAGTTCCCTGTCTCCGCACGCGCCTCGGCGACCATCTTCACTGCCCGTTCCCGCAGCTCATCCGGATGCGGTTTCCTCGATACCATGAGCCCCAACTTTCCCAGAGGTCATGGCCTCCACCGAAGCCGGGGCAGTCCAAAGACCTAGCCGCTTCGAGTCGCAGCGCCGGCTCGACCGCCGTGAACTTGCCGAGCGCCTCGCGACGCAAAGACGGACTCTGATCGGAGCGATCGACGAAGTCGCTGACGACCTGTAATGGCAAGTTCTGCGGATTGCGGATAACTTCGGCATTATTAGCTGAATGCATAGTCGTCGCGCGCGACCTGCCCTCCGCCTGATCGAGGAAGATCTGACCGTCGGCTGGGAGTCTCCCAGACCGCTCAGGCTGTTGGCTGACGCCGACCTTGATGCGCTTCATCCGCTCAGTGAGCTCCCCTCATCCGATCATTGCCAAGGCGGAGGAGTCCTTCGGACCGGACGCAAATGACGACAACTATGTCGGCCCGATCGCAGCTAGTAGCGAGTTGCGCTTGATGGAAGTGAAGGCCGGTCCAGAGTTGAGCGCTATGCGGATCTGGAGGCCGGGGCGTAGGACGGCTGTCGGCTAGGGATTTCGGAGCTGGCCGATGCGCGCGATGACGTGGCCGCCGTGGGAGTTGCACCACCACACGACGGATGCGTCGTGCTCGTGGGGGTGTGCGCCTAGCTGGTGGGCGGGGCACACCGGCCAGACTGTCCACAGCACCTCCATGATCGCGTCCTGCGCATCATCGGCAACGGCGATCAGCGCTGAGACGGGGCTGGTGCCAGCCTGCGGCGCGATACCGGAGGTGCTGCCGTAGCCGCCGCAGAACTCGACGAACGCGGCGCGCGGCGGTGCCCAGTCCGCAATGACCAGCCGGACCGGGCCGGGCAGGCCGGCTGCCTCCATGTCCGCCTGCACCGTTTCCAGTGCCTCTTCCAGGGCTGCCAGCCGTGCTGGCTCGGCGTCGAAGCCCGGCTCATACCGGTCTGCCAGAACCCGCAGGGCCGCTTCGGTGACCAGGACGGGGCTGGTCTGCTCGGCGCTGAGGTCAGCCAGCTCCCGGGCCAGGGGATCTGCCGGTCCCCACTCGATCAGGAAGCAGGCAAGATCGAAGGCGGCATCGAAATCCACGGTGCCGTCGCGGGCCTGGACGTAGACCCGGCCAGCCAGCCGCTCGAACTCCGCGCTCAGCTGACCGGCGTCAGGGGCATCCGGATCACTGAAGTACACCGCCGCCCAGCGCCACCCCCGGCCGGCCCGGCCCGGCCCTGTTCTGCGGTCATCACGCCATCATGACCCGCCGGGCCTCAATGGCGACAGGGTATTCGTGCCGTGCCGGCCACTGACTCAACTCGCCGCAATCCGGCGCGCCATTCGCTGCGAGTCGGCCAGACCGGGCCTCATAATTTCGTCTCATGCCCGGTGGGCACCCCGCGATTCCGGCCGAGATTCAGCCCGCCGTACTGGTCGAGTCCGGCCATCGATGCGCGATCCCAGTGACCGTGCCGCCGCCACGTGCGCGGCACTGTGCAGATCAGAAGGGATGCGGCGGACCGCATAGTCCGGAGCCCGTGCCGTCGCTGCCGACTGTATATGTCGGGCAGGTGAGAGCGGCTTGTTCTTCCGTCCCGCTCGTGGCCAGGTCGCTGACTTGAACGCGGACGTTGGTAAACGTTCCTACGGGGCCGCACGATGTGGCATGCAGATTGCCGGTCGCAAGGTTGTAACGACCGTTCGTGCAGTTGACGGTGAACACGGCACTTGCCGGGGCGGCGGCTGCCATTCCCAGTCCAGCGATCATTGCCACGGCCGCGCTGGCCGCGGCCAGGTGACGGTGCCCGCGTCTCCTATGAGCGGCGCGGTTTTTCCTCGCGGTCAGCTTGGTATCAGCAGGAATGGCTAAATGGAGGGGTTGCATCAGCAGGCTCCTTCAGGCCGGTCGGAATGCCGGAATGTCATTAGCTTCGTAGTACCCGGTTGATTCTGATCCGAATCAAGGTTGACTGCTGTCGCTTCCCGCTGACCTGCGTCGGCGGGCGCCCCCCGCCGACGCGGCGAGGAACGCCCTTACCTCGGTCGTGGGCCGAAGTAGCCGGCCCGCGCCCAGTCGCAGGATCGACGCCGAGACGCTGCCTTCTAAAGCCCAGTGGCAGCACTGACGCTGTCCTTGCCGCCCCGCCCTGTCCATTTGCCCGGACCCTGCCAGCTGCCGCTCCGGCCGGGCCGCCGCCGTTGTCGCAGCCGCCGCCGAAGCCCACCATGGGAGATCCGCGATGAGCCTGGAAGCCGTCGAGGCCGCCATCGGCGAGCGGCAGCACGCCCTGCGGGTGGGCCGGGTATGACTGTGACCGAGCTGGAGGTCTGGCTGGAGTCAGCTTGCAGCGCCAAATATTCCTCGTCCGGCGCGGCGCGCTGGGCTCTCAGCGTTACCCGCTCGCAGGCGGAGGAAATGGCAAGGCACTCACCGTTTGATCCTGGCCAAGGATTCGATGCCTGGCCGACCTGGACGCCAGACCACCGAGCCGCCCTCCTCCAGCCGCCCAGACCCGAGATGCCGCCCTCAAGAGTATGAAACCCGATCAATTACGAGACGGAGACGTTCAGGAATTGCTCGACCCCAACTACTGGCTCGTCTTCTGTCTCGACTGGCCATCCCGCGCGACACCGCAAGCTTCCACGCTCAGCAGCTACTCGGCTGCGCCGGCCTGTATGCCGAGAAACACGCAGCCAACCTGGTGTTCTTCTCCGACCTGACCCGAATG
The DNA here is from genome assembly GCA_963819285.1 of uncultured Actinomycetota bacterium. Taxonomy (GTDB): domain Bacteria; phylum Actinomycetota; class Actinomycetes; order Streptosporangiales; family Streptosporangiaceae; genus Chersky-822. The sequence continues at coordinate 308,590 of CAWFVM010000011.1, read as the reverse complement.
AAGGCAATCAGCCTCGATACAAACGCCAGATTGGCGCCTGCTCGTTATGCTGCGGCTGTTGAGGTGCCGGTGACGGGGAGCCGGATGGTTCTGTCGCCGAAGTCGGCGACGAGGTCCAGGCGCCCGCCGAGTGCTTCGACGTAGCGGGCGATGATTTCGAAGGATGCGACTTCGCCGTGCTCGATCTGGGAGATCCTGGCGACGCTGACTCCCATGGCGGCGGCGATCTGCTTCTGGCCCAGGCCGAGGTGCTTGCGGCTGTCGGCGAGCTGATGGCCGCGCGCCTGGGCGAGGAGGTCCCGCGCGCCGGCCTCGATTTCTTCAGGAGTCACGCCGGCGGCGTGGAGTTCCCGCTCGAGGTCTTCCCGGGCAAGCGGGGTGCGCTTGGGCATCGCGGCTACTCCTTTGCGTCAGCTGCATATTCGAGATAGAGCTGCTCGGCGAGCGGGATGTTCTCTCGGTACCAGCGCTGCCAGTTCCCTGCCTTGTCCCCGTCCAGGAGAAGCAGCGCCGACCGGGCGGGTCGAAACCCATCGTGATTACGTGCGCAGCCGGGCACGCCAGATCGCCTACGGCCGCTGGCAGCCCTGGACAGACGCCGAGCCAGTCCGCGACCACATCCGCAGGTTACGTCGCGCAGGCGCAAGCTACCGAGCCATCGCCGGCGCCGCCGGAGTCAGCCCATCCACAGTCCACAAACTGATCAATGGCGACCGCTCGCGCATCAGCGAGCCGCACGGGCGCGTCGGCTGCGCACAAGCAAGGCAAATCCTGGCAGTCACATGCACTGTCGCGTGCAGCCAGAGGCGCTCAGCTTGCGGCGCACGCCGCCGCCTACATGCTCTCGTCGCAATTGGCCATTCGCCAGCCGCCCTCGCCAGGCACCTGGGCATCTCGCCACTGAGATTGCGCCGCCTCATGAATGGCGAGACCCGAACGGTGAGCACGACGGTTCATATTTCCGTGTCCGGCCTATACGGCGAACTTTGGAACCGGATGCCTGCAGAGGACAGCAAGCGGCGATGGGTGGCGGCCGAAGCTGCACGTGAGCTAGCTAAGGCGTCCGCCTGGCCGCCGCCGACGGCCCTCGACGACGACCGGATCGATGATCCTGAATACCAGCCGCGTGCCGACTGGCGTCGGGTGTGGGGTGTGGGGTGTGGGGTGTGGGGTGTCGCGATGCTTTCTGATTGTAAGCGACTTATGCTGCGGTTGCTGTGCCTGCGGTCGGCATCTAGAAGGGATGAGAATGCTGGTACTCACGCGAATCGGTCAGACAATGGTGGCGGTCATCTGCGTGATCGCGTCATGCGCGAGCGCGGCAGTCGCCGACGTGGGTCATGCTTCTCGGTCTCTCGCATCTCCTAAGGCCACGCGGGCAACTGGAGGGAGCGGAGGCTGGCGGGTGGCAACGCGAGTTGCTGAGCCCGGACGTTGTTGTAAGTCAGCGCGTACACGTTCTCCAGGATGAACTTGCGCGGACGGGCCTCGCGCAAGACGCGCGTGTATGCCTGCAGCAGGCTGGCCTCGGGGTCCAGCCCGGCGCGTTTCCAGGCAAGCCAGAATCCGCTCTTGCTGAAGGGGGTGCACGGGGGTCCGCCGACCAGCAAGTCGGGCCGCGCGCCGTTCCTGAGTCCCGCAGCACGCAGGATCTCGCTGGTCGGGACATCCAGGATGTCGGATCTGATCACGGCAGAGGCCAGATGGGGGAAGTTCTTCTCCATGGTCAGCGTGGCATCCGGATACGCTCGACGGCGGCCCTGACCTGGTACCCGGCGTGCTCAACGCCGAGATCGAGACCGCCGGCTCCGGAGAAAAGGCTGATCGCAACGCCGGCGCTGCTGTCGCGGCGTTTGTACGGCATGGGCGCAGTCTGCCAGGCCGGTACGACATCCGTCGATCAGGACGCGCCTGCCAGGCTGTCGAGAGCTCCCTGCAAGGTCTCAGACCATCGTTCGTCGACGCGGTGGGTCGCCGCCAGGCGGTCGAGGTGCAGGTGGTGCCGGTCGAGCTGCGACGATCGTGGTCATGCTCGTGAGCGCCGCACCAGACAGCTTCAAGGCAAAGGACTTCAATTGCCTTCTCGCGCTCACTGACCGCAGGCTGCTCTTCGTCGCGCCAGCGCCGCAAGTGCTGAGCTGGCCACTGGGAGCAGTGACCAGAGTCCAGATTCTGCAAGGCTCCGCCGGACAGATCACGACGTTCTTCGTAGACGACTCGAACGGCGGCCAATACCAGCTCGGCGCAGATGGCCAGTGGGGCCAGGTTTTCGTCACAAACGCGAAACGCGCCATCGCCGAAGCCATCCTGCGCAACACATAACCTGTGAGATCCTGTCGGCGTGTTCGCGGAGATCGAGGCCGAGCGCGATCTGGAGAAGCGCAGCCTGGTGTTCGCTGGTCCGCTTACAAGCTCGTCGGAACTGCCGTGTGCTCCGGCGGCAGGCCCCATTTCGGCGGGAAGCGGTAGTCGATAGCACTGGAGGTCTGCCGGAACTGCTGCTTGATCTTCGTCCGGCCCGAGACGCCGGGAATGTGCGGATGAGACAGCCGAGTGTATTTTGACACCTCGCAGAAGACGTTCTGCCAGTCGATCAGGGTCGGCCAGCGGCCCCACAAATCATCGAAGTGAAGGCCTAGTCGCTCAAAATGCTCGTGCGAGGTATCGCCCATCCATGCGATGACCTCAGCCGGCTGGAGGCCGCCAGTGCTGATGAAGCATTTGGAGATGCCGTCAAGAGCGCCGGGTCCTGGCACGACGAACTCGTTCTCTTCTACCGCCGCGCCGGCGGAGTAGCCGATGTCGATGGCGTACTGATAGGCGAGGAACGGCCCGAGTGATAGCAGCTCGACCAGGATGCCGTATAGCCTGCGCAAGGTGCCCGCAGAACTGACCGCCTCATGAAATCGGCTCATCACCAGCTCGATCAGACGGAGGTGATTGCTGTGCTTGCGGGCCTCGCCGAACGCAGGGTTGGGGACGATGTAAGCAGCCGAGTAGATCCGCTCGCCTGAAGTCATCGCCTCATTGAGCACGTGGTCGTAGCTGCGGAAGTCGTAACCGGCCCAGCTCGGCCGGGCGCCCAGGCGGCGAGTGAGCAGTTCCCAGGTTTCGATCCGGTTGAACACCTTGAACAGCAGGATGCGGAACAGCACCTCGTGCGATTCCTGCGGCCCTGTGTAGATCACGTTCCTGATGAGGTACTGCGAGACCCGGTCGGCAGCCCTGTACACACTGGTGAACTTGTGCTGCTGCAAGATCGGATCGGCGGTCCAGGGCGGCAGGTCGCCGTCGGCCCGGCTTCGGAAGATTCGCTGACGCTCAGCCGCGAACCGCCAATAGGTGTCGAAGCACTCATAGACGGTCAGCGCTCTGCTGCATGCCTTGAATGTCCTCGGCCCCGCACGGCCAGGTGACGGTTCAGCCCGCCGAGCGATCTCATCGCGAGCCGACCAGGAGTTTCCGTCGATACCAAAGGTCCTTGCTCTCACCATCGTCTGAGCCCGGATGCTACCGCCCTGGCTGACCGCCCGCAGGAAACAAAACTGCACGGTGTGGGTGTCGCCTGGCCGCGCCCCGCCCGGCCACACCCGGCACAGCACGCTCGGGCGGGCGGAGCTTGCTCGGAGATTGGGCGCGGGTAGCGACGTTGCGCCGTTGCTGCTGCTCGGCCCGAGACAGGGTGAGCAACGATGGCGCGATACTGCTGCGGGGTGCGCGACATTGCTCCATCGTTGCTGTTCGACCGCTGCGGGGGGTGGGCGACGCTGCGCCATTGCTGCTGTTGATCGCGGCTGGCTAGCCTGAGGTTGCCTCGGCCGTCGGCTCCGAGTCCATGGCTTCACGCAGGCTTCTGGGCCTCATGTCGACCCAGTTGCTCTCGATGTACTCCAAAGCCGGCGCACGGCCGCCTTCGCCGAACACAATTCGCCAGCCGGCCGGGACCTCGGCGAATGACGGCCACAAAGAGTGCTGCTCCTCATCGTTCACCAGCACATAAAAACGGCCTTCTTCATCGTCAAACGGGTTGTCGCTCATGATCGCCTTGCCTCCATCGGATTGTTCATTATTGTCAGGTCTCGACGGACCGCAGACCAGGGATTGCCGCCCTACTCACGCCGCAACTCCGGCAGGACCTCACTGGCGATGCGTTCCAGCATGCTGAACTCGCCGGTGAATGGCGGCTCGCACCGGGGAAACGGCACCACCATGTCGGTGATCCCCAGCTCGCCATAGCGTCCGACAGTCTCGCGGAACGCCTCGACCGAGGCGAGGGGACTGTCAGACCTGTTGACGTTGAGCAGCAGAGTCCGCAGGCCAGGCCCGCGCCTGCCTTCCGCCGCGCAGATCTCTCGCAGCCGCACCAGTTGCTGGCCGATCAGTTCGGGCGAGGCGGCGGGTGGTACGCGACCGGCCTCGGATGACGTGCCGTTGCTCACCCAGAAGTCGGCGTGGCGTGCTGCTAAGCGCATGCCACGCGGGCCGGTAGCGGCGATTGCCAGCGGTATCTTCGACCGGACGGTGCCTGCGGGGTCCACGCACGCCTCGCTGGCACGGTAATACCTGCCCTTGAAGCTGACCACGGGTTCGCTCAGGAGACGGTCGGTCAGCTCGACGAACTCCTCGAAGCGGTCTGCTCTCTCGCGCGGTGGCCACGGCTCGCCGCCGAGCACGCGAGCATCGCTTCCTGAGGCGCCCGCGCCCAGGCCGAGCACCAGGCTGCCGCCGGAAATGTCGCTGAGCGTCGCGGCCTCTTTCGCGAAGGGGACCGGATGCCGGAAGTTCGGCGAGAAAACCAGCGCGCCCAGCCGCAGCTTGCTGGTGACCATGGCGGCGGCGGCGAGCGTTGGCACCGCCGAGTACCAGGTCTTCCCGGCAAGGTCACGCCAGGCGATGTGATCGTAGGTCCAGGCGTGGTCGAACCCAAGCTGGTCAGCGAGTCGCCAGGTCTGCCTGGCTTCACGCCACTCCGCTGCCGGAAGGATGAGCACGCCGATGCGCATGGCGTCGCCTAGCGGTGTTTCTCTAGCCGCCACGAGGCGGCAGACGCGGCCGCGCGACTGCTCATAACTCGGCCATTACTGCGCGTGCGACATCTGCGGCAGTTTTCACCGGAGTGACGGCGTTGCCAAGCGGAACGTAGTCACTTGCCATGTACCAGCCAGAACCGTGGACGACGACGTCGTGGCTAGGGACGACCAGCCCTCGGTCGATCGCGTTCAGGGTGCCGGTCAGCGCCATGAGCAGTGACCATTCGCGCACGTCGGCCAGATCTCCCGGTGCTACGAGACCGGCGGATACCAGCCTGTCCCTCAGCTGCGGATAGCGCTGCTCGCATTCATGCCGCGAGACGGCGATTCCATTGCCGCCATGGGTCTTGATGATGTCGGTCATGACGCTGGCAGTGACGGGCCTGTGCGTGTAGAAGGTGCCGTCCAGCGTCTCGGCCGGATCATCGGTCACCTTCGGGAAGTGCGGGTCGGAGTCCTGGTGGTAGCGGCCGGTCGCCGGATCGAGCCGGTGCCTGGGCAGATTGGACGGGTCGAACGTGCCGTAGCGGGTGTCCAGCACCATGTCAGGCGTTCCGAGATGCTGAATGAGCAGCGTGTGCGGGCGCCGCGCCGCCGAGGAGACCCCGTTGGCCTCCAGGTACTGCCGTCCTCGGTGGTAGCCAAGCAGACCAAAGGCGCTGGACACCGCATGGGCGTGCGTCCTCCGCCGTTCGGCGGTATCCAGTGAAGACACGGAGTGCTCGAACAGAGCGCGCGCGACGTCAGCGAGCAGATAGTTTCTGAGATCCAGCGAATACCACACTCGCGCGCCGGTCTTCCGAAATACCTCGCCGGCGTATTCCTCGACAAAGCGGAGGCCGAGTGCCTTGACATCTTCAGGTACCGGAGAATCCAGGACGAGCACCGGATTCAGCGTGGCGAGCATCGAGTTGGCGGACAGGCCGCTGTGGCGCAGTTTCGGGGCCGTGGCCTGCGGCGCGAGCACCACCACTCGCAGCTGATCTGGTGAGACTAGATTGCAGGCAATGGTGCGGTGGACCGCATCGCGGAGCGCTGTGCCCTTGTTGGCCGAGGTGGGCGTGAAGATGATGACCGGCTCCCCGTACCTCCGAATGTGCTCGACCGCGCGCGCCACGATCAGCAGGGAGGGAAACGTCTTAGTCGTGTGCGTACCCGGATTCGACCCGAGGTTCAGCAAGGTCAGCGACTGGCCCTGATATTCGCCGAGGTCATGCCACTGCGCCCGGCGACGCTATAGAAGTCCCTGAACTGCTGGCTGAGATCAGGCAGCCGAAAGGCAGGGCTGAAGGTCCCTGGCTGTTGCCGCGCCGCCGATTCGGCCTCAAAGGTTCGGCTCAGCTCGCGCACGGTGTCGTAAAAGTCGATGATGAGATTTGCCGAGGCCGTCGGCGCGATCACGCCAGCGCCGTTCTCCAGTATGGTCTTCATCTGCGGACATGCTCCTTGTCTAGTGACGCTCGAACCACGTGGAGATCAGCCGGGCGATCTTGTCGGCCGGGTCTGGGCGCATGAGCTGGCGGTGGCTGACCGGGAGCGTGACGTTCTCGATGTCGGCGGTCACGAATGGCCGCCACGCCTGCGTCGGGTCGCGGGATGGATCCCGGCGGCTGAGCCCGGCGGTCACGAACAAGACGGAGCCGCCGAAGACCTCGGGGGTGTGGGCCTTGGCAATCCTGGCGTTGTTCTGATAAGTCCTGAGCATCGCATCAAGGTCTGGCTGGCTAAGACCGGCAATAGCGCCGGCGAGACGCCCTTCCTCGGCTTCGTCCTGATAGATCTCCAGGCCCAGTGACTCAATAAGAGAGGCCGTCGCCCGGTTCCTGGGGCTCGGCACGTCGCCCGCTGGAGGTGGCCGGCGCGGGTCAGCCGGGCGGCTCGGGTAGCTGTCCAGAAGGGCAAGCAGCGGCACCTGCTCGCCTTGGTGCGCCAGCCGGGTAGCCATCGCATGGGCCACGACTCCGCCGAACGACCAGCCCACGAGATGGTAGGGACCCTCAGGCTGGACGCGCCGCAGCTCGTCCACGTAGTCCGCCGCCAGCTGCCCGACGCTGGCCGGACCCTGACTCGCCAGCGGGATGCGGCGTGCCTGGATCCCGTAGAGCGGATGCCCGGCATCGAGACCCCTGATGAGCCCCGAGTAGCACCACGCCAGCCCACCGCCAGGGTGCACGCAGAAGACGGGAGCGAGCCCGCCACGCGGACGCAGCGGCAAGACGACGGCGAAGGCATCGCGGTCCATCCCGGCATCCAGCCCGGTCGCCAGCTCCGCCACGGTCGGAGACTCGAAGATGTCCCTGATGCTTATGCTGGTGCCAAGCTTCGACCTGATCCGGTTGGCTAGCAGTGCCGCGCTCAGCGAATGACCTCCGAGGTCGAAGAAGCTGTCATTAACCCCGACGCGCTCGACGTTGAGCACGTCGCTGTAGAGCCCGCTCAGGACGACCTCGCGCGGGGAACGCGGTGCCAGGCCACCAGCGTGTTCGGGCCGCGCCGGCTCGGGCAGCAGCCGGTGGTCGACCTTTCCGCTTGGCGTCAGCGGCAGCTCGCCGAGCAGTACGAACAGAGCAGGAACGAGATGCCCGGGGACGCGGCCGACGAGGGTACGCCGGATTTCCTCGGCCACCGCGTCGTGACCGGACTCCCACCGCCCCGCCGCCGGCGCAAGGTAAGCGACCAGCTCATTGTCGCCGCCGGGGCCAGGGTGCGCGCGAACGACCGCGCCCGCGACCAGCGGATGCCTGGTGAGCGCCGCCTCGACCTCACCTGGCTCGATCCGGAAACCGCGCACCTTGACCTGCCGGTCATTGCGGCCAAGGATCATCAGATTGCCGTCGCGACGCCATCGGCCGAGATCGCCCGTCCGGTACATGCGGGTGCCTGCGGGACCGAACGGGTCGGACACGAACCGCTCGGCGGTCAGGCCCGGCCGGCGCGTGTAGCCGCGCGTGACCCCGGCGCCGCCGATGTACACCTCACCCGCGACGCCTCCGGGCACCGGCCTGAGCCTGCCGTCCAGCAGGTACACCCGGACGTTGGGCAGCGGCCGGCCGGCCGGCACCGACTGGCCGGTAATCGGCTGACCCGGCCGGACGCTGTACTGGGTCGCGCTCACGGTCGTCTCGGTCGGGCCGTAGGCGTTGCTGACCGTGGCGCCCGGATGGCTGGCCCGCCAGTCGGTCACCGCCTCGGCGAACAACGGCTCACCGCCGAACACGAGGTCCTGCGCTGGAGAGAACGCCTCGGGCAGCGTGCGCAGCAGCGCGAGCTGGCTCGGCGTCGTCTTCAGGAAGCTCACCGGCAGCCCGTCGGCGACGGGGTCGTCGCTGTTCAGCCCCGCATCAAGGGTGCCAAGCCGGGTGCAGCCGCCGGTGACCAGCGGGGTGAAGAGCCCGGAGATGGTCAGGTCGAACGAGACCGACGAGGCGACCAGGGCCTTCGTCCGGGTGCCGGCGAAGTCGTCGGCCGCGAAGGCGAGGTAGTTGACCAGCGAGCGATGCTCCACGATCACTCCCTTGGGCTGACCGGTTGAGCCCGAGGTGTAGATCACGTACGCGGCATTGGACGGCGACAGGGCAGCGGTTCGATCGGCGTCGGTCAGGTCGCGGGCGGCCAGCGCGGCCAGTTCGGCCCGAGTCGCCTGGTCGTCAAGCTCGAACAGCTCGTGTCCTTGCGACCAGTGGCTCAGCTCGATCTGCGAATTCGTCACGATGAGCGCCACGCTGCTGCTGGCGAGCATGTAGCTCGTGCGGTCGGCCGGGTAGGCCAGGTCAAGGGCCAGGTAGGCGGCTCCGGCTTTGAGCACGCCCAGCAAGGCGGCTGCTAGCTCGCATGACCTTGGCAGCGCGATGGCCACAACGTGCTCGGGTCCGATGCCACGGGCGGCCAGCGCGCGGGCGATCCGGTTGGCCTGCCCGTTGAGCTGCTCATAGGTCAGGGCCAGGTCGCCGGAGGAGACGGCAAGCGCGCCTGGGGTGCGGGCGGCTTGCCGCTCGAACAGCGCCGGGAGCGTGGTCAGCGCCATCGGCCTGACCGGCCCGGCTGAGCCGCTGAGTGCCCGGGTTCTCCCGGCCTCGTCGAGAATCTCCAGGTCGCCGCACCGCCGGTCGGGTTCGGCGAGCGCCGCCTCCAGCAGCCGCGCCAGCATCTGGCCAAGGTCTTGGGCGGTCCGGTGGTCGAACAGGTCGGCACTGTAGCCGACATTCACCTCGAGGCCGGCCGGGCCGCCCTCGGCCGTTCGGTGCTCTCTGACCCGGAACGTCAGATCGAACCGCGCCACCTGGGAATGGCGAGGCACGGGCGTCACCCGCACGCCGGCGAGCGCCGGCTCGTCATCGTGTGGCCGCTCTGCATGACGATCATTACCTGGAAGAGCGGATGACGGCCGGCTGACCGCAGCGGATTAAGTACCTCTACCAGTCGTTCGAACGGCACGTCCTGATGAGCGAACGCACCCAGATCCGCGTCTCGGATCCGGGCGAGAAGCTGCCTGAAGGTGGGACCGCCCGATGCATCGACTCGTAGCACCAGCGTATTGACAAAGCAGCCGACCAGGTCATCGAGCGCCTCGTCGTCGCGCCCGGCGACCGGGGTGCCGATGACGATGTCCTCGCCGGCGCCCAGACGCGACAGCAGCACCACGATCACGCCGTGCAGCACCATGAAGACCGTGGAGCGCGACTGGCTGGCGAGCTTGAGCAGGCGTGCGTGATTGCTGGCGTCCACCCACCAGTACGGGGACGCTTCCGCCGCGATGGCTTGACACGGCCGGCCTCGGGTGGTCAAAGGGCAGGTCAAGCTGCTCGGGCGAGCCTCGCAGCGTCTGTTTCCAGTAGGACACCTGCCGGGCCGTGATGCTGGCGGCGTCGGACTCGGCCCCCAGCCGCTCACGCTGCCACAGCGTGAAGTCGGCGTACTGCACGGGAAGGTCGGGCAGGTCCGGCTCCCTCCCGTGGCGACGCGCGTCGTACGCGGCGGCTACGTCACGCCAGAGCGGGCCGATCGACCAGCCGTCCATGGCGATGTGGTGCAGCGTCAGCGCCAGGACATGCTCCCCTCCGGTCAGGGTCAGCAGGTCCACCCGGATAGGGATCTCGCTGGCCAGGTCGAACGGTGTCCGGCGCCACCCGTCGACCAGCGACTTGGCCTTGTCCACGGTGGCCGCGCTGGTGCGGGTGAACGGAACGGGCGTAGCCGGGGGCAGGATCACCTGATGCGGCAGTCCGTCGTGCTCGCCGATGACCGTCCTGAGGGTTTCGTGCCGGGCTACCAGGTCGGCGAAGGACCGGCGCAGGGCCTGAACGTCGAGCGTCGGCGACAGCAGCAGGCACCAGGAGCTGTTGTAAAGCGCGTTCGGACCTTCGAGCTGATCGATGAAGCGCATCCGGCGCTGAGCGTAGGAAAGGGGGATCACCGCCGGCCTGCCAGCCCGCCGGGGCCCGGGCGGCGTCGGGCGCTGGCCGGCGAGCAGGTCCGAGATCCCCAGCACCGTCGGGTTCTCGAACACGTCGGGGACGCTGATCGCCAGGTGAAGCGCGCCGCGAATCCGGCTCACGAGCCGGGTGACCAGCAGCGAGTGGCCGCCCAGGTGAAAGAAGTTATCGTCGATGCCGACTTCGTCCACCTTGAGCACCTCGGCGAACAGCCGGCAGAGGACCTGCTCGCGCGGGTCACGCGCCCGACGTCCCGCGCCAGCGGTGAAGATCGGCTCGGGCAGCGCGCTTTCGTCGAGCTTGCCGTTGACCGTCAGGGGCAGCCGGTCAAGCGGCACGAAAGCCGCTGGGACCATGTAGTCAGGCAGCGCGAGGGCCGTGTGCTCTCGCAGCTCGGTCCTGAGTTCGGCACTGAGATTCTTCTCGGTCACCAGGTAGGCGACAAGGCGCTGCTCGTTGTCATCGGCCGCGTGCATGCGCACGACCGCGTGCCTGACGGCCGGGTGCGTCGCGAGCACCGCCTCGACCTCGCCTGGCTCGATGCGGAAGCCGCGGATCTTGAGCTGCTTGTCGGCGCGGCCGGCGAACAGCAGCGCTCCGTCGGGGCGGCGCCGGGCCAGATCCCCCGAGCGGTACATCCGGGCGCCAGCGGGGCCGAAGGGGCTGGCGATGAATCGCTCTGCGGTCAGGTCCGGCCGGTTCAGGTATCCCCGCGCCATTCCCGCGCCCGAAATGTAGACCTCGCCGACCACCCCAGGCGGTACTGGTCTCAGCCGAGAATCGAGGACATAGATCCGCGTGTTCCAGATCGGGTCGCCGATCGGGACGTTCTCCGGCCATTCGTCAGGACGACCGGCTAACGCATGCGATGCAGCCCGGTGGGTCTCACTCGGACCGTACCCATTCCTCAGCCGCCGGTGACCTTCCCCGAAGAACCGGCGCATCCGCTGCGTCGGCAGCAGCCTGTCCCCGCTTTGGACCACCATCCTGAGCGAGCTCAGGCTCCCCGGCTTCGCCTCTGCCGCCTCCAGCAGCGTCTCGATGACCGGGTTCGGTGCGACCAGTTCGTGAGCCGCACTTTCATCGAGCCAGTCGACCAGCGCCGCCGGGTCGCGGCGTACCCGCTCAGGAGCGATGAGCAGGGTCTTGCCGGCGGCCAGGGCCGTGAGCACCTCCATTACCGACACGTCAAAGCCGATGGAGGCGAACTGAACGGCGCGGGTGCCGAGCTCGCCAGGAAGGAAATGGCTGTGCCAGCTCACCAGGTTGGTCAGGGTCCGCACCGGCAGCTGCACGCCCTTGGGCTGCCCGGTAGACCCCGACGTGTACAAGATGACCGCCGCGTTCTCGCCGCAGGACCGTGATCTCTCACCGGCAGGCGGCGAGGCGAGGGGCAGCGAGTCGAGCTCAGCCTCGAATCCGGCCGTGTCGGTCAGCACGACGCGGGTGCCGGGGTGCTCGCCCGGCCAGGCGCTGGCGAGCCGGGCCGCCGACGTCGTGACAGTGAGGAGCAGCCGGGGACTGACCTCGTCAAGTACCCGGCCCACCCTGCGGTCAGGGTAGGAAGGGTCGATCGGCACGTAGACGCCGCCGGCCTTCAGCACTGCGGTGAGGCAGACGACGAGCCACGCGGAACGCGGGACGATGACGGCGACCCGCGCTTCCGGGCCGATCCCCTCAGAGATCAGCCAGTCAGCCAGCCAGCGCGACCGCGCTTCGAGTTCGGCGTAGCTGATCTCGGCACCGTCGTCGATGACCGCCACCGCGTCGGGGGTCCACCTGGCTTGCGCGGTCAGCAGGGCCGAAGGCGAGGCGTCCAGGGAAAGGGCATGGTCAGTGCGGTTGCAGTCCGCGATGACCGCGCGGCGCTCCTTGTCAGAAAGGACGGTAAATTCGCCGAGCCGAGCATCCTGCGCGTCCGTGACGTCCCCGAGCAGCCGAAGGAACCGTGACACCAGGCCGGCGGCACTGCGCTGATCGAACAGGTCGGCCGGGTAGCCGAGCAGGCCGTCCATCCGGCCAGGTTCCCCGGCCGTCGCCGGATGGGCCGTGACCTTGAGCGACAGGTCGAACTTCGCGAGATCTCGGTCGAGCCTGGCCGTCCGCACCGCCGCTCCGCCAAGGCGGATAGCGGGCTCGCTCGCGGTGTGGACAGTCAGCATTACCTGGAATAACGGATGCCACGACCGTGATCTGGCCGGATTGATGACCTCGACCAGGCGCTCAAAGGGGATGTCCTGGTGATCGAAAGCGGCCAGGTCCGTCTCGCGCACCCGGGCGAGCAGCTCGCGGAAGCTGGGGTTGCCCGAGGTATCGGTCCGCAGGACGAGGGTGTTGAGAAAGCAGCCGATGAGCTGGTCAAGCTCAGCGTCCACCCGTCCCGCCGCAGGGGTGCCGATCGGGATATCGTCGCCGGAGCCATGCCGGGTGAGGAAGGCGGCGAACGCGGCCTGGAAGACCATGAGCAGGCTCACGGCGTTCTCCCTGGCCAGGTCGAACAGCCGGGCGCTCGTGGCCTCATCGATCGAGAACGTCACCTGCCCGCCGTGCTGGCTGGGAGCGGCGGGTCGCGGCCGGTCGGCGGGAAGCTCCAGGCAGGTCGGCATTCCAGCGAGCGCCTTGCGCCAGTACTCGATCTGGCGCGCCGCCAGGCTGCCAGGCCCGCCCTCGATGCCGAGCAGCCGCTGCTGCCACAAGGTGTAGTCCGCGTACCGCACCGGCAGCGGTGCCCAGGCCGGCTCGCGGTTCTCGGCCCGCGCCGCGTACGCCTCCTCAAGGTCGCGCAGCAGCGGCGTCGCTGACCAGCCGTCGAACGCGATGTGGTGGATCACCACCAGCAGCACCCGCCGGCCGTCCTCGACGGTGAAGAGCCAGAGCCGCCACGGCAGGTCCTCGGCTAGATCGAACGGCAGCCCCGCAGCGGCATCGAGCCTTTCCCTGAGCGACGCGCAGGTCACGGTCTCGCGGATCAGCGCGGGGTGACTGCCCTTCGGCAGCACGTGCTGCCAGGGAGTCCCGGCCCGCTCGGGGAAGCAGGTCCGCAGCGGCTCGTGCCGGTCAGCCACGTCACCCAGAGCGCTGGTCAGAAGGTCGGCGTTTACGTCACCGTCCCAGGTCAGCGTGTGGGCGGTGTTGTAGACAGTGCCGTCCTGGTACATCCGGCTCACGAACCACAGGCGCGCCTGCGCGGGAGAGACAGGCAATTCCGCTGGCGGCGGGTCCACGGCGCGCAGTGCGGGCCGCATCGCAGCTCGGTCATCGGCCCGGTCCGCGATGCACTGGGCTAGCTGCGCGACGGTGGGGTTCTCGAAGACCGCGCGCACCCCGAGATCGACGCCCATCACCGCGCGAACCCGGCTGATCAGCCGGATGGCCAGCAGCGAGTGGCCGCCGAGGTGAAAGAAGTTGTCCTTCACCCCTACTGCGGCGGGACCCTGCGCGATCCCGAGCGTCTGCGCGAACAGGCCGCATAGCACCTCTTCGCGCGCATTGCGCGGCTGGCGTTCGCTCGCCGTGGCGGCGAAGGCCGGCGCAGGCAGCGCCCTGCGGTCCAGCTTGCCATTCGCGGTCAGCGGAAGGGCGTCGATGACGAGCACGGCGGCCGGGACCATGTAATCGGGCAGGAGCTGGGCCAGGGCCAGCCGCAGGCGCGCCGGGTCGCAGCTCTCAGGCTGGCTGGGCACGACGTAACCGACGAGCCGTGCGTCGCCCGGCCGGTCTTCGCGCACGAGCACCGCTGCCTGCGCGACTCCAGCCTGACCCGCCAGAACCGTCTCGACCTCGCCAAGCTCGATCCGGAATCCGCGCAACTTCACCTGATCGTCGGCCCGTCCCGCGAATTCCAGCTGCCCGTCGGCGCGCCACCGGGTCAGATCCCCGGTGCGATACATCCGCTCACCCGGCGGGTAGAAGGGGCACGCCACGAATCGTTCCGCCGTCAGTCCCGGCCGGTTCAGGTAGCCACGGGCCAGGGCGGCCCCGGCGATATACAGCTCGCCGGTCACCCCAAGCGGCACCAGACTCAGCCCGCCGTCCAGCACAAACAGCCGGGTATTGAAGATCGGCCGGCCAATCGGGACTGGTCCGGGGCCCACGGGCCGTCCTGGCTCGATCCGGTAGCCGGCGCAGGCGACGGTGTCCTCGGTGGGTCCGTACTCGTTGGTCACGGTAGGAGCCGGGTGCCGCTGCCGCCACGGCTGGAGCTGCTCGCCGTAGAGCGGCTCGCCTCCAAAGAGGAGGTCGGTGGTGGGGGAACCTTCCACCTCCAGGAGGTTCAGCATTCCCAGATGGCTGGGTGTCACCTTCAGGAAGGCGTAAGGACCAGACGCGCCGTCAAGATCGGCAATGCTCAGGCAGCCGCCGGAAACCAGCGGGCCGAAAAGCGGTGTCACGGCGAAATCGAAAGCAGCCGAGGAGTGCAGCAGCGACTTCACCTGAAGACCAGGGAACGAATCCCGGCACCATTCCAGATGGTTGATCAGCGATGAATTCTCGACGACCACCCCCTTGGGACGGCCGGTCGAGCCGGACGTGTAGATGACGTAGGCCGGGTGGTGCGGAAGGCGGGGACCCGCCAGATCGTGATCACCGGGGTTCGCCTCCGGGTCACGGCCGAGCGTTCGCAGGTCGTTGAGGTCAGCAGCGTTGAGGTCAGCAGCGTTGAGGTCAGCAGCGTTGAGGGTGCGGATGGGGCGGGCGTCGCTCAGCATGAAGCTGATCCGGTCAGCCGGGTAGTCAGGGTCGATGGGCAGGTAAGCGGCCCCCGCCTTCAGCACGGCGAGCATCGCGACGACCAGGTCAGCAGAACGCGGAAGCAGCAGCGCGACGATGTGCTCGGCCCGCACTCCGCCTTCCAGCAGCATCCACGCCAGGCGGTTCGCGCGCTGGTTGAGCTGACTGTAGGTCAGGGTGGTCAGCTCATCGACGAGGGCGAGACGTCCGGGGGCCGCCGCTGCCTGGGCCTCGAACGCCTCGACGACGGTGCGGCTCTTGCCGGTCCTTGACTCGCCGGCGCTGGCTCGAGCAGCCGATCGTGCTCCTTGACCGGGAGCACGCGGAGCTGCGTCATCCTGTGGTCAGGACACTCCGACGCCTGCGCGAGGATCTCGATCAGGTAGCTGGCGAAGCGCTGCACCGACTCGGGGTCGAAGAGGTCGCGGCTGAACTGGAATTCCGCGTCCATCCCGCTGGGAGCCCCGGTGTCGTCGAAGGTCTCGGCGATGGCCAGCGAGAGATCGAACTTCGCGGTTCCCAGATCGATGTGCCGGGTCTCGACGGCAGCCAGGAGCCCCGGCAGCTGTAGCTTCGCGGCGTAGCCGCCGGTGAAGACCAGCATGACCTGAAACAGCGGATGCCTTGCGAGCGATCGCGGCGGATTCAGGACCTCCACCAGCCGCTCGAACGGCAGGTCCTGGTGATCGTAGGCGTCCAGGTCGGCCACCCGGACCCGGGCCACTAGCTGGCGGAAGGTGGGGTCGCCAGCGGTGTCGGTCCGCAGCACCAGGGTGTTGACAAAGCATCCGACCAGGTCGTCGAGTGCGTCCTCGGTGCGTCCCGAGACGCTGGTGCCGATCGGCAGGTCGGTGCCGGCCCCCAGCCTGGTGAGCAGGATCGCCAGAGCAGCGTGCATGGTCATGAAGACGCTTGAGCGCGCGTTGCGGGCGAACGCGACCAGCCGCTGGTGAACCTGCGCGCTGATCTCAAAGCCCACGAGGCCGCCCTGGTAGCTGGCGGTCTCCAGCCGAGGCCGGTCCGCAGGCAGGGCCAGCTCCGCTGGCGCACCGGCCAGCGTGTCTTTCCAGAACTCGGTGTCCTCAGAAGCGACCCCGGCGTCCGCGCCGTCGCCGGCCTTCTCGCGCTGCGCCGTGACGTAATCGACGTAGCGCGCGGGCAGCGGCTTCCATTCTGGCGCGAGCCCCTGGCAACGAGCCGCGTAGGCGTGTGAAAGGTCGCCGAGCAGCGGACGCAGTGATGCGCCGTCGGCCGCCGTATGGTGGACGACCAGCAGCAGCGTGTGTTCCGCCGGTTCGATCGAGAACAGCGCGGCGCGCAGGGGGATCTCATGCGAGAGGTCGAAGGACTGCCGGGCGCGCTCGGAGAGCAGCAGCGGCAGCGCGGCCCGGTCCGCCTGGGCGCGGGCGAGGCAGAGGAGGCCCTGATGGTAGGGGAGCACCACTTGCGAGGCCCCGTCCTGACGCGGAGTGATCAGGGTCCGCAGCGGCTCATGTCGTCCGACGACATCGCGGATCGCCTGCTCAAGCGCGTCGACGTCCAGCGCACCCGACAAGCTCACGATGACCGGGATGTTGTAGGAGGGGCTCGACCCCGCGAGCTGGTCGACGAACCACATCCGGCTCTGGGAGTACGAGAGCGGAAACATGACGGTTGGCTCCAATGTTCAGCCAGCTACGCTTCAGCCCGGGCCGGTGCCGGGCTCCTGACCTCGTGGCTGCCTTCCAGCAGTCGCCGCAGTTCGGCGCGGTCGATCTTGCCGTTGAGGTTGAGCGGCAGGCGCGCGGCCTGATGGAACCGACTCGGGACCATGTAGCCGGGGAGTACCTCGGAACAGGCTGCCCGCAGCTCGCGCGCCGTCGGTGCGGTACCGGGGGCCGCGACGTAGCAGGCGGCCAGTCGGAGGGTGTCCTGCCAGGTGTAGGGCACGACGGCGATCTGCTGGATAGCGGGCACCCTGACGATCGCGGCCTCGACCTCGCCCGGCTCGACCCGGTACCCGCCGATCTTGATCTGACCATCGACGCGGGCGAGGAAGGTCAGAACCTCCCCGTCGCTGCGTACCAGGTCACCGGTCAGGTAGCAGCGCCTGGTGGTGCCGTCGCTGTGCGGCAGCTCAGGGAACTTCTGGGCCGTGAGCCGCGGATCGCCGAGGTAACCGAGCCCGACGCAGCGTCCGGCCACTACGAGCTCGCCCTCCTCCCCGGCGGCGAAGGGCCGGAGCGTGCCGTCCGCCAGCCGCAGCAGCTCCGTGTCATTGATCCCGGCGCCGATCGGCGGTCGATCGGGCCAGCTCGCAGGATCGCCCGCCAGCCGGTGCTGGGTGACCGCGTGGGTCTCGCTCGGCCCGTACTCGTTCACCACTTCCAGATCGTTGCGGGCGCTGAAGGTGCGGACCTCATTGGTGATGACCAGTTGCTCGCCGGCGACGATGATTTCTCGCAGCGATGGCGTGCCCTCGGTGTGCAGCCCCGCAGCGGCGAGGCTATGCAGCATGCTGACTGACAGGAAGGCGCGGGCCACGCGATGCTCCCTGATCAGCTCGACCAGCTCGAAGGGATCTCGTCGTTGGTCCTCATCGGCAACCACGAGCCGCGCGCCCGCCATCAGGGTGGTCACCAGCTCCAGGTACGCGACGTCGAAGCCCACCGACGCGGTGTGCAGCGCGTGCGGAAGCCCGGGGAACTGCCAGTGACCCAGGTACCAGCGGCCCAGGTCGTCGAGCTCTGCGGGTCCCATCGAGACGGACTTCGGCTCGCCGGTCGAGCCAGAGGTCGCCACCGCGTAGCACGCCCGCGCGCACTCGCTGTCCCTGACCGCAGTGCCGTGCAGCCTCCGGTAATCACGCTCGGGGAGCTGCGCGATGAGCGGCTCGCCGCCCCTCTCGCTTAACAGCAGCCGTGGCCGCACGGGGTGTATAGGCCGACGAGGTCGCCGGGTCCGATTCCCAGGGCCGACAAGCCCCCTGCCAGCTCAGCGGAGAGCTGGTCAAGCTCGCGGTAGCTGAGCTGCCGCTCGCCATCGATGAGCGCGACACTCGACGCGTTCGCGGCTAATGATGCGAGCGGCGAGCTTACTAACCGGCCCTTCATCATGAGTTCTGCTTCCTCAGTCCCACTGCGGCAGCGGGAACCAGCAGGAACGTCAGCAGCGCCGAGCAGAGGATGCCGCCGGCCGCCCCGAGCAGCGTCACCAGCGGACCAGCCAGCGCGAGACCGATCGGCGAGGCAACGGCGGCGCCCGCCGACCAGAGCGTGATCACCGGCTGCTGGTCCTCGGCCGAGAGGTGCGACTGGACGAAGGTGTAGACGACCGGAGTAAAGGGCGCGTAGACGAGACCGCCGATGGAGAACGCGATGATGGCGATGGGCACGGAGGGCGAGAGAGCCAGCAGCAGGGCGACTGCGGCCCAGGCCGCGATGATGGCCACCATCAGCCGTTGCTGCTCAAACCGGCGCAGCCAGTTGACGCAGAACGATCCGATCAGCGCGCCAATGCCGAAGCCGCTCCAGATCAGGCCGAGCGCTGTTCCGTTGCCGGCGAGCGGCCCCTTGACCAGCAGCGGCAAGGCCACCTCGATGGGCATGTAGAAAAGGTTGAAGCAGAACACGACGAAGAAGAGCCGGGTGGCCAGCGGGATTCGGAGCATCGTCTTCAGTCCCGAAACGCTGACGGCCTTGCCCTTGACGACGCCCGCTGAGAGCGGTATAGCCCAGTGGATCGCCGCGAGCAGCGCGAAGAACGTGCAGCCGTCGGCCAGGAGCGCGACGCCCGGGCTGCTTACCACGGACACGACGCCGCCGATCACCGGTCCGATGGCATACAGCGCCAGATTGCTGCTGAGCCCCAGCAGGCCGTTGGCGGCTAGCCGTCCCCTCTCGTCGACCACGGAGGTGGCCACGATCCGGCGGTTGCTGATCGCCAGCATCCTGAAGGCCGAGCCGAGCAGCAGGGCGCTGAGCAGGAACCCGAGGCCGAGCATGCCTCGCAGCGCGAGCACGCCGAGCCCGGTGAAGACGATCCCCCTGATCACGCAGTCAGCGGACAGCAGCGTCCTTGGCCGCACCCGGATCTTCGTCAGGCCGACGGTGAACGCGACGACGGTGGCCAGCAGATAGGGCGCCGCCTGCGCCCCGGCGATCGCGAAACCCGCTGACGTGCTGCCGCGAATCTGAAGTACGAGCAGCGGAAGCGCGCTGGTGAGCATGCCGTCGCCGACGTTGGAGATAAGGGAGCCGCTGAAGTACAGCGAGATGCGACCAGTTCTCAATACTCGCCAGTACGTCCACGTCTCGGTCTCCGTTGTCGTCGGCTGCTCGCTAACCTGCATCTCTCCTCCATTCCGTCGCGGCGGCCCTGTGCGGCCGGAGCTCGCTGCTGGCTTGGTACGACTGGTCGTGGACTTGCAGCAGGTCGGGCACCAGTCTTGCCCAGCGGACACCCCTGGCGTTGCTGTCGCCGTCGACCAGGAAGCGCGCGTCCCAGGCGGCGGTGTCGGGCCCCAGGTACCTGACCAGCTTCCGCGCGGCCCGCCCGGCGTCAACGGGTACCACCGACCCGGTGCCCCGGCCGATCACCTGTCTTATCTCGCCAGTCGCCAGATCGCAGGAATCGACGACAAGCTCGAAGGTCGGATCGGCCGCGAGGCGGCTTGCCAGCCGGGACCAGGTGCCGGTCAGCACCCAGAAGATGTCGTCTTCCCACAGGAACCACACCGGCCGCACCACGGCTCCGGCCGTGCCGAGGTGCGCGACGAGCGGCCGCGCCAGGAACTCAGGCACCGAGAAAGGTGACCTCGCCAGGCTGCCGAAGCCGTCGGCCCCTCGGATCGCCCTCATGCGCCTACGCGGTCGAGCGCACGAGCTAGCCGTGGACCCGCAGTGGTGAGCTGCTCGACGGTGGCATTTGAGAAGGAGAGCCTGAGCGTGGCCTGGTCGGCATCCTCCGCGTAGAAGGCATGCCCGGGCACGAACGAGACCCGCTCGGCGAGCGCTTCCCCCAGCAGTCGGTCGGCGCTGAGGCCCGAGGCGAGAAGCGCCCAGACGAAGAAGCCGCCGTGGGGTTCCTCGAAGCTGACTCGACTCCCCAGGGACGCGCGCAGCGACGCGACCAGAGCGTCGCGCCGGTCCCGGTACAGGCGGCGGGTGGCGGCCAGTTGCGCTGGCATGAAGCCGGGTCTGCGTACCAGCTCATGCACGATGCTCTCAAGAAAGCCGGAGTTACCGAGGTCGGCCGCCTGCTTCAGCTTCACGAGCACCTCGGCAAGCTGCGGCGGAGAGGTCACGTAACCCAGCCTGGCTGCGGGGAAAAGCACCTTGGAGAAGCTGCCCAGGCGCACGCTCGCCGGCGAGCACGAGGCAAGAGCGGCGGGCGGCCGCGCGTGGCCGGTGTACCAGAGCTCGCCGTAGGGGTCGTCTTCCACCAGCAGGAATCCGTAGCGGTCGGCCAGTTCGGTGAGCCGCTGGCGCTGGCGCAGCGACAGGCTGAGACCGCTCGGGTTGGCGAAGTTCGACACGGTGTACGCCAGCTTGGGCCGCAGGCCGTCTTGTAACGCGGTATCCAGAGCTGAAAGGTCGCTATCCGCCGCCAGCGGCACCGACACGACCTGCGCCTGGAACAGATTGAAGACCTGGAGCGCGCCGACGTAGCTCGGCCGGTCCACCAGCACCACGTCCCCTGGGTCGAGTAAGGCCTTGCACAGCAGGTCGAGTGCCTGCTGCGAGCCGTGCGTCAGCACGATCTGAGCGGGCTCGACGCTCCTGCCGAGCAGGCCGCACTGCTCGGCCGCGATCCACTCCCGAAGTGCGGGCAGCCCTTGGGCATCGCCGTACTGCAAGGCACCTGGTCGCGCCAGGACTCCGGTGACGACCTCGGCGACGATCTCGGGTCGCAGCGTCTCCAGGGCCGGGCTGCCTGCCGCGAGGGCGATGATATCCGGTGCCTCGGCGAGCCGCAGGACGGACCCGATCGCAGATCCGGCCAGCCGGTCGGTGCGGCTCGACAACGAAGAACAGCATCAAGCACTTCAGGTTGGCGATGCGGCAAGGCCGGCCTTTAGGGTCCGATACTCATTGTCCACGGCAAGCTGCCTGTTCACGTCAAGCTGCAACCGCTGCCTTAGCTCAGCGAAGCTGTCGGTGTCGAACACCAGCCGGACGGGCACCTTGCGGCCCAGCGCCGACCGCAGGCCGATGACAAGGCGCGTTGCCAGCAGCGAGTTGCCGCCCAGCTCAAAGAAGTTGTCTTCCGCCCGCGCCTCGCGGTCGCTGGCGCCGCCCCCTGAGCGCCTCGTCGACAACCCGCTGGAACGGCACCGCCCTGTGGCGCCAGGCCGCGAGCACGCTCTTGCGGGTCGCCGAGAGCAGCTGGCGAGAGGTCAGCTCGGCTGAGGGAACCAGGTGCAGCGGCGACAAGCTGGTCCGCAGTCCGATCCGCTGCAGTCCGATCCGCTGCGGCCCGTCCGCCTCGTCGCGGAGCGAGATCGGGGTGTTGAGCACCACGGACTCGCCGTCGTGGAGCGAGCGCAGCGCTATCGCCAGGCACGCCGCGCCGACCACGAACGGGGTGACGCCCACGGCGCCGGCTAGTTCCCGTAGCGCGGTCGCCCACTCAGGCGATGGCCGCAACTCGGCGACGCCCAGCCCGGCCGGCCGCTCGCTCGCCGGAGGGAGCGGCCAGACGTGATGGGGGGCACCCGCCAGCGTCGCCAGCCAGTCCCGCGCCTGATCAGGGGACTCGGGCGCGGCGGCTAGCTCCGCCGTCGCCGGCTGGCCTGCGTCGGGCGGTGCCAGCGTCGTCCTGCCGTCCATGGCGATGTCATACAGGCGGCACAACTCGGTCAGGAGGATCGCGGCGGAGGTCCCGTCCCAGATGATGTGGTGCACGATGAACGCCAGCACGGTCTCGGGGCCGTCGCCGGGGTCGGCGTCGGCGTCGGCGTCGGCGTCGGGGGAACGGTACAGGCGGGCTCTGAACAGCGGGGCAACGTCAAGGTCCATGGGATCGAGCAGGCCGTCTTTGGCGAGGTCGGCTCGGAGATCGTCGTCCCTGGTCGAGGGGACCTCGACCACTGCAAGCTCGGCGGCTTTTCCTTGCCGGGATGTCGGTTGCGGCGGCCCAAGCGGCGAGTTCCTGGCGGATCAGGGCCGGGGACTGCGAGCGGAGCATCGGTCCGGTGCCCGGCCTATGCTCCGTCGAGGGAGGCCCTCGCTTCCCGGAGCGCGGTCTCCGATCCGTCCCACCGCCATTTATAAAGCGCCGCGAGCTGCGGCGCCGGGTGCTCGCGGATGTCGGTCAGGTCGGTGACCAGGCAGAACATCTCAGCGGCCTCCTGGCCCCGACCGTGACGTTGTACTCGATGACCCGGACCGGGACCGTCAGCCCGTCGCCGGACAGTTCCGCGAGGTACGAGCCGTCTGGCAGGACGGGCGAGTTCGCTTCAGCGGGATCGCTTTCAGGCGGATCAGCACGTGGGTGCGGGCGATGAGCCGGACGACCCGGGCCGCGCCGGGAAGTTTCCTGTCCATCAACCACAGCCGGTCCTTCGTGAACAGCTGCGTCGGTGGACCCCCATGGTCTCGTTCCCGTTATCGGTCCATTTCGGGACCGGATCTTTGGGGGGCGCATGGGGGGCGGAGGATTTCAGCCGATGGCGTCTGCCGACGTCAGATGGCATGGGCAGATCGGGCTACGAGAGAGCGCTTCCGCTGGTCGAAGCGATGTTCTCGCAGGTCAGACGGTGCGCCCCCAGCAGGATTCGAACCTGCGCACACGGCTCCGGAGGCCGTTGCTCTATCCCCTGAGCTATGGGGGCTGGCGCACTTGTCCCCGAACCGCTCTCCGGTTGGGGACTGAGCAAGAGTACCAGTCCGCAACGTTCTGATGGACACGTGCTCGATCTGCGGGCGCGACGGCGGCTAGGCCGGTAGCCTCACGCCGTGACACAGGGACTGGGGCGAGTGCTGGTTGTCGATGACGATGAGGTCATTCGGCAGCTTATCGCCGTGAACCTGACGCTCGAAGGGTTCGAGGTCTTCACGGCGGTCGATGGCCAGGACTGTCTGGAGCAGGTGGTCGATCTGCAGCCGGACGTAATCACTCTGGACGTCATGATGCCCAGGCTCGACGGCTGGGTCACGGCGACCCAGCTCCGCCGGAATCCGGTCACCTCGGGCATCAAGGTTGTCCTCATCACGGCCCGCGCGCAGGAGGATGACCGGGACCGGGGCCGGCAGGTGGGCGTGGATGCCTACCTGACGAAGCCGTTCGACCCGACCGAGATGATCAGGGTCGTCCGGGAACTAGCTGGCGCCCCGAGCTCGGCCTTTGACTGACTTCCTCGCGCCCAGCAGCGCGAGCCTTGACCACCTCCGCTCCATGATCTAGATCTTCGCGCCCGCATGGCCACCCCGCCGGGACTGATGTGGCGCTTGCGGCCCACGCTCTGGCCGCATCTTCCTGGGGCGAGAAGCAAAAACCCGGAAAGTGTTCATAGGTCGTCCGGCCTGATCGACGTATCGTCACTTTCCGTCGAAAATTTGCCCGATTGGTCGGGTTTCTGGTTATCAAAGTGTCAATACGTGGCGGTCGGGAACTGACGTATCCCCACTTTCCGTTGTTCCCACCCCTCCCGCGCTCACCTCGACCCCGGCGCCGCCCGACCAATGCGAATCCTCCCGTTTTGCGGCTTATCCGACTCAGTCCGATCCGGGTCCGAGCCAGACCCAGGACCGCAGCCGAGCCAGACCCAGGACCGCAGCCGAGCCAGACCTGGGACCGGGTCGGGCCAGACGCAGGATCGCAGCCGGCACGGACCAGGCACCGACGGGATCTCCCAACCCGGTTTCCCTGTGAGATCACGGGCGATACTGGGCCGCGGCGCTGCCGCCTTGCGGAGGCCTACCGCTGTCAGCGTGGGGATTGCTGTCTGCTCGTCGTCTGCGCGGAGACTTGCCGTCCTCGGCGGGTAGGGTGCCGCCTACCGTAGAGTTGCCGTCGTAACTGACGGTCAGGACTGCCTCAGGCGGCAACTCTCCGCCAGGCCGACGGCGAGTCTCCAGGATCATGACGATAAGCCTCCGGGCAGCGGCTGCCCTCCAGGATCGTAAGTCAACGAGACTTAGGCTATTTCGTCATACTCGTGACCTGCATGTTGTTGTAGGCGCCGCCATCGCGGCAGATGCCCGGATCACCGGGCGCCACAGGTCCGCGCTGGTCAGGAGCATCTCGGCCGGACGGAAGACTTCAAGATCAACTTACGCTAAGTGGCATTGAACTATGATCCCCAGCGACCTGGCCGCTGAACTATCCCGACTGCTGGCATCGGCTGCTGCGGTCGGCGAGTTCCCCGCGTTGGTGACCTCGCTGACCGCGAACGGCACGTGGCGATGGACCCGCGCCGATGCGATCCCCGGTACCTACACGACCTCCTTGCCGTTCCGGTTGGCCAAGTTGGCCGGCGGCGCACCCGGCGCACCGGACTCACCGGACGCGTTGGCGGCCTGGCTGGCCGACCGGCTCGCGACGCAGCCGTGGATTGGCGCAACACGCGCAGACGGCGGCTATCTGACGATCGTGGTTAGCCCCGCCCACCTGGCCAGGCTCCCGGCCAGGATCGTGGCGGCGGGTCCTGCCGCCGCCCGCAGCGAAGCGCTGGCCAGCCGCCGGCTGACGGCGCCAGAAGTGCCTGATCTCGCGACCGCACCCAGCCTGGCGCAGGCGTGGCGATCACAGCGGGCGGCCCTTGTCG
This sequence comes from uncultured Actinomycetota bacterium, assembly GCA_963819285.1. Classification (GTDB taxonomy): domain Bacteria; phylum Actinomycetota; class Actinomycetes; order Streptosporangiales; family Streptosporangiaceae; genus Chersky-822. Next base: position 283,649 of record CAWFVM010000011.1, on the reverse strand, counting down.
GCAAGCTGGCCGCTGCCGCCGGAGCGGACATCATCTTGACCAATTTGAAACTAACGGCTACCTCCGAATCGCAGCTCCCCGCCCAGCGCCAGCCCAGCCAGCGCCCGCCCGCCCAGCGCTGGTCCAGTCCCGGCCGCCAACCCAGTCCCGCCCAGCGCTGGCCAAGTCCAGGCCGCCGGCCCAGCGTTGCCCGCCAGCACAGTGCCGGCCAGCCCAGTGCCAGCCGCCATTGCGTACTACGGGGCCGACGCGATGAGCTACACGCTGGCGCGGACAGGCGGTCCGTCGCCAGCGGCGATCGAGGCGCAGCTCCGCCGTCCACTGGACCTGTCGAATCCGTTCGTGCTCGTGAGGCACGCCCACGCGGACGCGGCCTCCACGCTCAGATGGGCGGCTGAGCTTGAGCTGATCACCGGTGCGCCGTCCGTGAATCCATTGGATCAGACGCCACCGACAGTGCGCCCGCAGCCAGCCGAGCCGCAGTCAGCCGAGCCGCTGCCGACCGAGTCGCCACCGACCGAGTTGGAGCCGATCGAGCTGAAGCTGATCGAGACTCTGTCCTGGCTCCCTGAGCGCGTCGCCGCCGCCTGCCGCCGCAATCGGCCCGCCGACCTCGCGGTCTATCTTGAGCACCTGGCGGCGGCCTGGCTTGAGTGCGCGCAGAGTTGTCCGGCGCTTTCTTTCCGCGGCCGTAATGCTCCGCCCGAACCCGCCGGCACCCTCGCGCTGGCGCGGCTGGAGCTGGCGGAGGCGGTCAGGACAACGCTGGCCGCCGGTCTCGGGTTGCTTGCCGTGCCGGCGCCTGCCAGAATCTGAAGGTGTTGTAAGTTAGCCAAGGCAGGCGGGGTCTTGCCAGATACTCCTGGTTAATATAACTTCAGGCTGATATCAAAGCGCTACTTACGGCGACGGTGTTCTGCCGACCGGGGTTCAAGCGTGATCGAAGCGGGTATCGCATGGCGTGTAAGCCCCCAAGGCGTCGACGATATCGGCGTAGCTCAACCCCCACAGGCCAGGTCGTAGCCAGCCTTCCAGGCGGTCGGCCGGAGCCTCTCCGGAGTCGAAGAATCCGCAGCTTGGGCAGCCTGCCAGACTGTCCAGGCCTGCGGCGGTAGTGCTCGAACGCGTCCAGAGGTCCAGAAGGAATGCCGTGGCCGCTGTTGGTGTTAGACTGGGCGAGGCACCAGTTGCCCCGTCCTGGGGCGAGGTGCATATCCGCATCCCGTCAGGCCAGCGCAGTATTTGGCGACAACGGGTTGCTCTCCGTGGTATCCATCCGTCGGGAGACGATCAAAGCCTGCGCGCGCCCAGCTCAAGGGTTGGATGGATCGCGCATGCGGCAATCGGCCGGATGGCGGCCGTTGGGGGAGTTGCGGAAAGTACGACAACCGGCCTGATAGATCAGGACGGCGGCGATAGCGGGAGCCGCGTGGCCGAAAGCGCAGTGCGATCGTGCCTCGGTGATCCCGCGTCTTGGAAGGATCCCTTGTGACCGAAACCACCGATCTGTTCTCCGGCTCACCGGAGCCTTCGTCGACCGATGACCGAATGGCGGCCGACGCGGCCGTGCAGTCGGACCGCGCTTCGGAGAGTGCGGGGTCCTCCCTGGGACAGAGCGGCGCAGTACGCTCCTGGGCTGGCGGTCGGGACGCCGGCGATTCACAGGGGACCTCAGGGACTGAGCGCCTGGAGACAATGCTGCTTTCTGACCTGCAGCGGCGGGCGCAATCGCTTGGCATCACCGGCATTGGCCGCATGCGCAAGGGTCAGGTCATCGAGGCGATCCGAGAGCGACAGCAGGGCACTGGCCCCGCCGGCGCCGGAGCGAGCCGCCCGCACGAGACAAGTCAGGGCGAAGTGAACGGAAATTCAGTCAAGCGGAGTGCGCCCGCGGGAGCCGGCGCGCACCGCCCCTTTGAGCAGGATGCCATGGAATCAGAAGGATCAGGGCAGCTCAGCATGGTCAGTGAGTATGAGCCCGGCACCAGCGACCGAGGAACCCAAGTCGAAGCAGCGGCTGGGCCGACGGCTTCGGCCCCGGCCATCGCTCGTTCGGACGCACCGAGCGAGAACGCCGGTCACGCCCAGAACGCGCCGTCGGCGGACGCCGTCGGCGCGACCGTAGCGGCGAATGGCCACGGTGACCACCAGGCGCAGACGGGGGCCGGGGCTCCGGCAGGCAGCGCTGCCGACCAGGCGGCGGCGGCGGGAGATCATGCCGCGGTAAGCCAGGCAGCGCAGGTCAGCGTGTCCTCGCAGGTCGCGCCAGTAACAGAGACCAGCCAGCCGGGCGAGGCCGCCCAGCCTGGCGAGATCAGCCAGCCTGGCGAGACGAGCCAGGACGGTGAGCCTGGCGGTGGCCGGCGCGCCAACGGTCAGGGCAGCGAGTCTGGAGGACGCAGGGAAAACCAGCGCCCAGACCGCCGCACCCGGACCAGCAGCGGTCGGCGTGATGATCAGAGCCGCTCGGCTGACGGCGAGCAGTCGAGCGCGAACGGCAACGGCCGCGGCGACCAGCAGCGCGACTCCGGTGGCTCCGGCCAGGGCCGGGATCAGCAGGGCCGCGACCAGCAGGGCCGTGGCGACCAGCAGAGTCACCGCGACCAGAACGGCCGTGACCGCGACCAGGGTGGCCGGGACGATGACCGGGACGGCCAGAGCCGTCGCAGTCGTGACCGGGACCGGTTCCGCAACAGGAACCAGCAGGGCAGCAGCACCAACAGGCGCCGTGAGCGTGGCGCGGCGAGGCGGAGCCGGTCATCGCCGAGGACGACGTGCTGATCCCGATCGCCGGGATTCTCGATGTGCTCGACAACTACGGCTTCGTGCGTACTACCGGATACCTGCCGGGCGCGAACGACGTATACGTCTCGCTGTCTCAGGTGCGCCGGTATGGCCTGCGCAAGGGCGACGTGATCGAGGGCGCCATCCGCCAGCCGCGTGAAGGTGAGAGGCGCGAGAAGTTCAACGCGCTGGTGCGGCTCGACAAGGTGAATGGTCTTGACCCCGATGAGTCGAAGGCCAGGCCCGAGTTCTCCAAGCTGGTGCCGCTCTACCCGCAGCAGCGGCTGCGCCTGGAGTCTGACCCCACGATCATGACCACCAGGATCGTCGACATGGTGTGCCCGATCGGCAAGGGCCAGCGTGGCCTGATCGTCTCGCCGCCCAAGGCTGGCAAGACGATGATCCTGCAGGCGATCGCCAACGCGATCACCAAGAACAACCCCGAGTGCCACCTCATGGTCGTCCTGGTGGACGAGCGTCCTGAGGAAGTCACCGACATGCAGCGCTCGGTCAAGGGCGAGGTCATCCACTCGACCTTCGACCGGCCGGCCGAAGACCACACGATGGTCGCCGAACTGGCCATCGAGCGGGCCAAGCGCCTGGTCGAGATGGGCCACGACGTGGTTGTGCTGCTCGACTCGATCACCAGGCTTGGCCGCGCCTACAACCTCGCCGCCCCGGCGAGCGGCCGGATCATGTCTGGTGGCGTGGACTCCACCGCGCTCTACCCGCCGAAGCGTTTCTTCGGTGCCGCCAGGAACATCGAGCACGGGGGATCCCTCACCATCCTCGCGACGGCGCTGATCGAGACCGGCTCGCGCGCGGACGAGGTCATCTTCGAGGAGTTCAAGGGCACCGGCAACATGGAGCTCCGGCTGCGCCGCGAGCTGGCTGACAAGCGGATCTTCCCCGCCATCGACGTGGACGCGTCTGGCACCAGGAAGGAAGAGCTGCTGATGACGCCGGAGGAGCTCAAGATCGTCTGGCAGCTGCGCCGGGTGCTGCATGCCCTGGAGCCGCAGCAGGCGCTTGAGGTCCTGATGGAGCGGATGAAGGAGACTAAGAGCAACGCCGAGTTCCTGCTGCACGTGCAGAAGACGACGGTCGCCTCCTAGCCGCACCAGGTGCGGCCACACCTCGGGAACGGCCCTGGGAATCACCAGGGCCGTTCGGCGGTTGACGATGTGGCACACTGGTGCACCGACAGCGCGGTACCGGTTCACGTCCGCGGCGCGACAGCGCGCGAGGCGACCCGGCGACCGCCGGAACCAGGAGAAATCATGAAGTCAGGTATTCACCCGCAGTACGTGGTGACCACTGTCACCTGCACGTGCGGAAACAGCTTCACCACCCGAAGCACGTCGAGGACGGGCGAGATCCACGCCGATGTCTGCTCGAACTGCCATCCGTTCTACACCGGGAAGCAGAAGATCCTGGACACCGGTGGCCGCGTCGCCAGGTTCGAGCGCCGGTTCGGCAAGCAGGGTGGTCAGGCCGCTCGGCAAGTAGCACAACCCAGGCAATACCGTTCGCACCGGCCGACCGCCCCTCTTTGGTAGGCAAACACCGGCAGCGCGGTCTGCGGACGCCAGTCTGCGGACCGCGCTGCGCGGCGGTCGGCAGCGTGCGGTTGCTGCCTGGCGATTATTTCAGCGTCAAGCGCGACGGGATCGCGCGCGGCATCTTCGAGGAGGTAAGCGATGCTTGAGCGGCTTGCCGACCTCGTGACCGAGCACGCCCAGCTAGAACGAGACCTATCTGACCCGGCGGTGCACGCCGATCAGGACCGGGCCAGGAGCCTGGGCAGGCGGTACAGCGAGCTGACGCCGATCGTGGCCGCCTATACCGAGTGGCTGCGGGTCAGCGAGGACGAGACGACGGCGCTGGAGCTGGCCGGCGAGGACCACTCGTTCGCGCTTGAGGCGGTGCATCTCGCGCAGCGCAAGGAGGAGCTTGAGCAGCGGCTTGAGCACCTGCTCGTGCCGCGTGACGCGCTCGATGCCAAGGACGTCATCCTGGAGGTCAAGGCGGGGGAGGGCGGTGAGGAGTCGGCGCTGTTCGCGTCCGACTTGCTGCGCATGTACCTGCGGTTCGCCGAGCGCCAGGGCTGGAAGACTGAGGTACTCGACTCCACGATCACCGGGCTCGGTGGCTACAAGGACGTCACGGTCGCGGTCAAGGCGGCCGGGCGCGGCACCCTGGCGGGCACTCCGGACGGAGCCTGGTCTCAGCTGAAGTACGAGGGCGGCGTGCACCGGGTGCAGCGCGTTCCGGTGACCGAGTCCCAGGGCCGGATCCACACCTCGGCGGCCGGTGTCCTGGTCATGCCCGAGGCCGATCCGGTCGAGGTCAGCATCGACCCGAATGAGCTGCGCATCGACGTGTTCCGTTCGTCTGGCCCCGGCGGTCAGAGTGTCAATACCACCGACTCGGCCGTGCGGATCACGCACCTGCCGAGCGGGATCGTCGTCTCCTGCCAGAACGAGAAGAGCCAGCTGCAAAATAAGGAAGCCGCGATGCGCGTCCTGAGGGCCAGGCTGCTCGCCGCCGCGCAGGAAGAGGCCGAGGCCCTGGTCGCGGCCGAGCGCCGGAGCCAGGTGTCGACGGTCGACAGGTCCCAGCGGGTCCGCACCTACAACTATCCGGAGAACCGGATCTCGGATCACCGGGTGGGCTACAAGGCCTACAACCTCGATCAGGTGCTCGACGGAGACCTGGACGCGGTCATCGGTGCGCTGATGGACGCGAGCCGGGCCGACAAGATCGCCGCCGCGCAGTGATGCTGACCTCCTGCCCGGCCGGAGCCTGATCGTGAGCCTGCTGCTGACGGAGATCGGGCTGGCAGTGACCAGGCTCGCCGAGGCAGGCGTCGAGTCACCGCGCGCCGACGCGGAGCTGCTTGCAGCGCACCGGCACCAGGTCAGCCGGACCAAGCTGCACCTGGTACCTGACGCCGACTTCGACGCCAGGTTCTGGGACGATGTCGCGCGGCGCGAGGCCAGGGAGCCAGTGCAGCACATCACCGGGATCGCCTACTTCAGGTACCTCGACCTCGAGGTTGGCCCCGGTGTCTTCGTGCCAAGACCAGAAACCGAGGTAATGACCGGCTGGGCGATCGACCAGCTCACCGACATGGATGTCGCCGAACCGGTTGTCGCTGACCTGGGCACCGGCTCAGGCGCGATCGCGCTCGCGATCGCCCAGGAGGTGCCGAGGGCACGAGTGCACGCGGTTGAAGGCGATCCTCTGGCCAGGCCCTGGACCGAGCGGAATATCGCCAGATGTGCCGCCGCCGCACCGCACACGTCGGGCCGGGTGGCGCTGCATCCGGGAGACTTCCACACGGCCCTGGCCGAGCTGGATGGCTCGGTGGATCTGGTCATCAGCAATCCGCCTTACATTCCGGTCGGTGCGTCTGTGCCGCCTGAGGTTGGCGAGTACGAGCCAACGGCGGCCCTCTTCAGCGGCGGAGACGGCCTGGACGCCATCCGCGTGGTCGAGCGCGTCGCCAGCCGGCTGCTCAGGCCAGGCGGGAAGGTAGCCGTGGAGCACGGCTCGCCCCAGGGCGCCCAGGTCTACTGGGTATTCGCCGAGGACAACGGCTGGCAGCAGACCCGCAACCACACTGACCTCGCGGGCCTTGACCGCTTCGTGACAGCGACCTGGGCCTAGTGCGGTCCGCGGACTGGCGTCCGCAGACCACACTTCCGGTGTTTGCCCAAAGCCCGGCGATGCTGCCGTCCGAGCCTGCCGGCCAGCCGATGTGCCATAGAGTTGGCGTGATGACTGACGACCTCCGTGCCTGGTGATCCGCAGTGCGCGAGTACGAGTACTTCCTGACGCTGCTAGTGACCGCCGCGGTCACCTATCTGCTGACGCCGCTGATCCGCAAGACCGCGATCCGGGTCGGCGCCGTCCCCGAGACCCGCGAGCGGGATGTGCACAAGGTGCCGATCCCGCGTATGGGCGGTATTGCCATGTACTTCGGTGTGGCGGCCGGCCTGCTCGCGGCGACCGAGATCGTGCCCTTCCGCAACGTCATCGGCGGTACCGGCCTGGTCAACGGGCTGCTGCTCGCGGGCGGGCTGATCGTTGTCATCGGGATCATTGATGACAGGTGGGGCATCAGCGCGATCGGCAAGCTGGCCGGCCAGGTAGCAGCGGCCGGTGTCCTGGTCGCGAGCGGCGCACAGCTGTCCAGCTTCCCGCTGCCCAAGGGCAATGTGTTCGGCCTGACTCAGAACGAGGGGGTCGTGCTGACGATCCTGCTCGTGGTGCTCACCATCAACGCGGTCAATTTCATTGACGGGCTCGACGGCCTGGCCGCGGGCATAGTCTGCATCGCGGCGATTTCGTTCTTCATCTATTACTACTCCCTGACGAAGGTCGCCGCCGGACCGTATGCGCTGCCCGCCGAGGCGGTGCCCGCGCTGGCCTCGGTGGTGCTGGCCGGCGCCTGCATCGGATTCCTGCCGCACAACTTCCATCCGGCCAGGATTTTCATGGGCGACACCGGGGCGATGCTGCTTGGCCTGCTGCTGGCCTACGTCCCGATCTCGGCGATCTCCACCCTTGACTTCCCCAGCCTGGCCGACCGGGCCAACAGGTACGCCGAGATCCTGCCGCTGCTGCTGCCAGCGGCCGTGATGGTGATTCCCTACACCGACATGCTGCGGGCCGTGGTCAGGCGGACCAGAGCCGGGCTGTCTCCGTTCGCCGCCGATAACAAGCATCTGCATCACCGGATGCTCGAAATCGGACATTCACATAGATCGAGCGTGCTGATCCTGTACGCCTGGGCGGCGTTGTTCGCAGGCGCTGTCGTCGGCCTGTCGATCGCGACCGCGCCCCTGATCGAGCTGGCCGGCACCACGCTGGCCGCCGTGCTCGTGCTGGTACTGCTGTCCATCCCGAGGCTGCGCTGGTGGGAGCGGGGCAAGACAGACACCGCCGGGGCTGCGGTCGCGGCTCCGGCTGCCGAGAGCCAGGCCAGTCCGCTCCACGTCGGCCAGGTTCAGGCCGGCCCGGTCCAGTCCAGCCGAGTTCAGGGCGGCTCGGTCCAGTCCAGCCCAGTTGAGGCCAGCCCGGGCCAGGTCAGCCCGGAGGAACCCGCGCGACCGGGTGCCGCCAGTCGGCCTGATGACCTGTTTTCCCAGGTCGCGTCCCCTGGCCTCGAGCCGGGCTACCTCAGTGCTGTCCCCGGCCCCGGAGTCGGCCCCGGAGTTCCTGGCGTACCGGGTACACCCGGTGCCATCGAGGACGCGACGGCACCGAGGCCGATCCCCAGGGCATCTGGTTCCATCATCCCCTGAGACTCGCGACTCCCTGCGGCTACTCACCCCCCAAGATCCACATTCGCCTGGGCGCTGCCAGTCTTCGCTGCGACAGCCCGCCCGCGGTGCCCGTTTTGCTGGATTACGTAGGACGCTTTTCCGTAGTAGGAGTGCTAGCCGCAAATATGGCGGTCAATGCTCCTGATACGGAAAACTGTCCTACTTGATGAGCCGCTGTGCCCGGTTTGGGGCCTAGTGGGGTACCGGGACTGGACGGGAGGTCGCGGGAGCGGGGCTGCCCCAGGGGGCGGGGCCGCCTTCGGTTGTCGTGGCCCCGCAGATGTTCCGAGATCACGCTCGGGGTGGTGATCACGGAGCTTCTGGTAGGGCGATCATGCAGGTCATGTTCCGTGATCAGCGTGGGCGGCATGATCACGGAACATGGCTGCGCGAATTCCGTGATCGGGCTGCCTCGCGGGCCTGGCGGCGCCACCGCCAGGCCCCGGCATGATCCCCGGTGACTCAGCTGTCACAGCAGCCTCACTCGCTGCCAGGCTCGCCCGATCCTGTAGGAGACTTTTTTCCTGTAGGAGACTTAACAGCGAATATGGTGGTCAATCCTCCTACAGGAAAAAAGTCTCCTAGATCTTTTAGCCACCAGCCCCGCAAGATCGCCCAGAAACCCCTAAATCCGGCCCCTTCACCCTGTGCAAGCCCGGCCGCTGATCACCCCGCCGAGGTTCCGGACCGTCATCCTCCACCCCGGCTCACATCACGGAACTCGCGCCAGAGCCCGGAACATCAGCGGCGTGAACTTCGGCGACAGAACCGGGGGGTCGCTGGATCAGGAGCGGGACGACGTCGCCAGCACGGCTCGTGTCCAGAGATCTAGCTCCCGATCAGATCACGGCGTGGGCCACGTCGCGGCCATACCGCACGGGCATGCCGCACGGGCCATGCCGCACGCGCCATGCCGCACGGGCCGCGCCGCACGCGTCACATCGGCTACTTTCGTCACGTTCGGTGACCTGGTGCGGCCAAGGTCGGAGAGCTTGTGATATATTTCACGAGCAACCGCACCCAGTCGGCTGCTCGGATCGTGATACGTTTCGCTGACCGGATGACGCAGGAAGTTGGCTGCGCGACCAAAGTGACCGCACGCGTCTCCGATACCTACGCTTCAAGTACCTACCTGGACCTAGCTTCAGCACCCAACCTGGACGGCTGACAAGGCCGCCGGGATGTTCTTCCGGAGTCAGATCACGATGCTGGCGAACTACGCCCAGATCGTCCGTCGGTCGGTTGTCACGACGGGCATCGTCGGCGCGGTCATGGCCGTCATCAGCCTTGCTGTCGGCGGCTCGAAAGGGCTGCTCGGCGCGGTCTTCGGGATCGTGCTTGTGGCTGTTTTCTTCGCGATCAGCGTCCTCGCCGTTGGCCGGGCCGCCCGCAAAAGCCCGCAGGCGATGATGATCACCGCGATGACTACCTACATTGTCAAGATACTGCTGCTGCTGTTCTTCGTGGCGAAGTTCGCCGGAACCACTGCGTTCAACTCTCGTTTGTTTGGCCTGACCGCGCTGATCTGCATCCTGGCCTGGTCGGCCTCGCAGGTGATCTGGTCGATGCGACTCAAGACGCCTTACGTCGAACCATCCGGACGGTGAGGCGCGATGCTGGCACGGGGGAGTGCGAGGCCTGATGGTGCAGGACTCGCAGAGCACAAGAGACCCGCAGAACACCGGGGACCCGCAGGAACAGAACGCCGGGTGGCAGATCTTCGGCTACCTGATCTCCGGGATGGTCTGCTACGGCGGGCTCGGCTGGTTGGTCGGCCGCTGGACCCACCTCGTCCTGCTGTTTCCGCTCGGCATGCTGGCCGGGCTCGGAGTCGGCGTGTTCGCGGTCATCTACAAGTACGGGCGGCAGTGACCGCACGCCGTGACCCGGCCGCGCGCCGTGACCCGGCCGCGCGCCATCAGGCTAACCCCGCCGCACGTCAAGTTAACCCCGCTGCGGCCTGCCCCAGCAGGTCCCGTTACGCTCGCCTGACCGCCAGGTCCCCGGTGTATACGGGCCGGCGATCGCAGGCTGGAAGGAAATACCACGTGGCGTTGACCGACCTCGCGCACCCGCGCCTGGCTGGAGGAGTTCCCGTTGTCCGCTGACGTACTGGCGATCGCCGCGCTCCACTGCACTGACACGAACTCGCATCTGGGGTCGGGTTGCGGGTATCCGTCACCCGGCTACCCGGACAGCTTCCTCTACGGACCGCTGTTCCACGTTGGCTCGTTTACCTTTAACAAGCCATCGCTGCTGGCGGTTATCTGCGCAGTTCTCGTCATCGCGTTCTTCTGGAGCGCGTTCGCGAAGCCGAAACTGGTGCCGAAGGGCGCCCAGAATCTTGGTGAACTCGGGATACTCTTCGTCCGCGACGAGATCCTGCGTCCGATGATGGGCAAGAGGGGCGACGGCTTCCTGCCGTTCCTGGTCTCGCTCTTCTTCTTCATCTGGATCATGAACATCATGGAGATCATCCCCGCGGCGCAGTTCCCCGCTATGTCGGAGATCGCCTTCCCGGCGTCGCTGATGCTGATGGTTTACGGCACATATACCTTTCTGGGCATCAAGCACCAGGGCCTCGGCGGCTACTTCGGCAACATGATCCCCAAGGGCGTGCCGCTCGGGATCTTGTTCATCCTCGCCCCGGTCGAGATCCTGCAGTACATCATCGTGCGGCCGTTCACGCTCGCCGTCCGGCTCTTCGCGAACATGTTCGCCGGCCACATCCTGCTGCTGGTCTTCACCCTCGCTACCTGGTACCTGATCAGCGCGGGGATCGGGCTGCTGTGGAGCGCCACCTCCTTCGTGCTGACGGTGGTGCTGACCGCGTTCGAGCTCCTTATCCAGGCCCTGCAGGCCTACATCTTCACGATCCTGACCGCTCAGTACATCGGTGGCTCGCTGGAAGGAGCGCACTGATGATGGGTGAAACGGGATGCCAGGCGCTCGGTGTCACCACCGGCAGGCCGGCCTTGATTTACCTACTTGCCGGTGGGTTGTCCGCCGGCTTGACCGAAAAGGAAAGCGCACATGCTTGACGTCATGCACGTACTCGCGGCACTGCCCCCCACCAAGAGCGCGGTTCTGAGCATCAACATCGGTGCCGTGGCTTATGGTCTCGCGGCGATCGGCCCCGGCATTGGCATCGGCCTGATCTTCGGCCATGGTGTCGAGGCCATGGCCCGCCAGCCAGAAGCGGCCGGCATGATCCGGTCGAACATGTACATCGGCTTCGCGCTCACCGAAGCCCTGGCCCTGATCGGAATCGTCATTCCGTTCATCTTCAGGTACTAGCCCTCAGGCTTGGCGTAGCAAGGAGTGCAATGAAGATGCCGTCAGGGATTCTGGCCGCGGCGCCGCCGGCGCCAGCAGCGCCGAACCCGCTGATCCCGCACTGGCCCGAGCTGATCATCGGCACGATCGCGTTCCTGATCGTGTTCATCCTGCTCGCCCGGGTCCTGATGCCGAGGATCAGCAAGACCCTCGCAGAGCGCACCGACGCGATCGAAGGTGGCCTCAAGCGGGCCGATGAGGCGCAGGAGCAGGCAAACGAGACGCTCGCCCAGTACCGCGCGCAGCTCGCCGACGCCAGGCATGAGGCCGCCAGGCTGCGCGAGGCCGCCAGGGAAGAGGCCGCGCAGATCGTGGCCCAGGGCCGGGCCGAGGGCGCGGCCGAGCGGGAGCGGATCATCGCCACGGCCGCCGCCCAGACCGAGGTGGAGCGGCAGCAGGCGCTGACCGCGCTGCGGGCCGAGGTCGGATCGCTGGCCGTCGAGCTAGCCAGCCGGATTGTCGGCGAGTCGCTGGCCGATGAGGCCAGGCAGGCCCGCATGGTCGACCGGTTCCTGAGCGAGCTCGACCAGCAGACCGCCGGAGGGGTAGCTGCCCGATGATGGGGACGAGCAGGGGCTCGCTCGCAGCGGCCAAGGCGCGCCTGACCACGGCGCTCGCGGGTAAGACGGCCGCGCAGGCGAGCGATCTCGGTGACGAGCTCTTCGCCGTCGTCGTGCTGCTCGACCGCGAGCCCGGCGCTGCGTAGGAACCTGTCCGATCCGTCCATTGACGCCAGCGCCCGTGCCGGGCTGGTCCGGTCCCTGTTCGCCGGCAAGATCTCGGACGCGGCCATTGAGCTGGTAGCAGGCCTGGCCGCTGACCGCTGGTCCGAGTCACGTGACCTGACCGAGGCGGCCGAGCAGCTCGCCGTCCTGGCGATCTGCACGACGGCCGACCTCGACGGCGAGCTTGACGAGCTTGAGGACCAGCTCTTCAGGTTCGCCAGGATCGTGGGCGCCGATCCCGGCCTTCGCTACGCGCTGTCCAACCTCTTCGCCCCGAGCCAGGGCCGCCGCGCCATCGTGACTGACCTGCTGGAAGGCAAGGTCACGGCGCCGGCGCTCCGGCTGATCGGCCAGGTCGCCGCGCATCCGCGAGGCCGTAGTGTGGATACGAGCCTGGAATCCTATGCGAACCTCGCTGCCGCGCTTCGCCAGCGCCTCATTGCCGAGGTGCACGTGGCGGTGCCGCTGACCAGCGAGCAGCGGTCCAGGCTGGCGGCGGCGCTCGCCTCAGCGCACGGGCATGACGTGCACCTGAACGTCGTGCATGATCCGGAGCTGATCGGCGGCATGTCGGTGCGGATCGGCGACGAGCTGATCAACGGCAGCGTCGCGAGCCGGCTGGCTGAGCTCCGACGCGACGTGGCCGCTTGAGCCGCCTGAGCGGGCCGACCCGAAGCCCGACCCAGACCAACAGATGAGAAAGACGCGAGGAAGATGACCGAGCTGACTATCCGGCCCGAGGAGATCAGGGACGCCCTGGCGCGTTTCGTCGAGCAGTACGAGCCAGCCGGTGCCGCGACCGAAGAGGTCGGCATTGTCACCGAATGCGGCGATGGTGTCGCCAGGGTCGAGGGACTGCCATCGGCGATGGCCAACGAGCTGCTCGAATTCGAGGACGGCACCCGAGGCCTGGCGCTGAACCTGGACGTGCGCGAGATCGGCGTCGTGGTTCTCGGTGACTTCAGCAAGATCGAAGAAGGCCAGCGGGTTAAGCGCACCGGCCAGGTGCTCTCGGTGCCGGTCGGCGACGCGTTCCTCGGCCGCGTGGTCGGGCCGCTCGGCGAGCCGCTCGACGGCCAGGGCCCGATCGAGAACACCGAGCTGCGCGCGCTTGAGCTGCAGGCACCGTCGGTCGTCCAGCGCCAGCCGGTGAAGGAGCCGCTGCAGACCGGGATCAAGGCCATCGACGCGATGACCGCGATCGGGCGGGGTCAGCGCCAGCTGATCATCGGTGACCGGCAGACCGGCAAGACCGCGATCGCGATCGACACGATCATCAACCAGCGCGCGAACTGGGAGTCGGGCGACCCGGCCCGCCAGGTCCGCTGCATCTACGTCGCGATCGGCCAGAAGGGCTCGACGATAGCGCAGGTCAAGCAGTCGCTTGAAGAGGCTGGCGCGATGGAGTACACGACGATCGTCGCCGCTCCCGCCTCCGACCCGGCGGGCTACAAGTACATCGCCCCGTACACCGGCTCGGCGATCGGCCAGCACTGGATGTACCAGGGCAAGCACGCGCTGATCATCTTCGATGACCTCACCAAGCAGGCCGAGGCGTACCGCGCCATCTCGCTGCTGCTCCGTCGGCCGCCGGGCCGTGAGGCCTACCCGGGCGACGTGTTCTACCTGCACTCGCGGCTGCTTGAGCGCTGCGCGAAGCTCTCCGACGACCTCGGCGCCGGCTCCATGACCGGCCTGCCGATCGTGGAGACCAAGGGCAACGACATCTCCGCCTACATCCCGACGAACGTCATCTCGATCACGGACGGCCAGATCTTCCTGGAGACCGATCTCTTCAACTCCGGTGTCCGGCCCGCGATCAACGTCGGCGTGTCGGTCTCCCGAGTCGCGGGCAACGCTCAGATCAAGGCGATGAAGAAGGTATCGGGCACGCTGCGACTGGGCCTGTCGCAGTTCCGCGACCTTGAGGCGTTCGCCGCCTTCGCCTCCGACCTGGACGCGGCCTCCCGTGCCCAGCTTGACCGGGGCGCCCGGCTGGTCGAGCTGCTCAAGCAGGCCCAGTACAGCCCGTTCCCGGTCGAGCGTGAGGTCGTCTCGATCTGGGCCGGAACGACTGGCCAGCTTGACGACGTCCCGCTGGCCGACATCGGCCGGTTCGAGACCGAGTTCCTTGAGTACATCCAGCGCGAGCGGTCAGGCATCTACGACGCGATCAGGGAGACCAGGGACCTGTCCGAGGACACGGTGACCGCGCTCAAGGACGCGATCAACGACTTCAGGCGCGGCTTCGAGACCGGCGAGGGCCAGCTTCTCGTGACTGACGATCCCACCCCGGTGGCACCCTCGGAGATCGAGCAGGAAGGCGTGCACAAGCACACGCCGGCCCCGGCCGTGACCGAGGAAGCGAGCTAGCCGATGGGAGCCCAGCTTCGCGCGGTCAGGCGTCGCATCTCCACGGTGAAGTCCACCGCGAAGATCACCAAGGCCCAGGAACTGATCGCCTCGTCCCGGATCATCAAGGCGCAGCAGCGGGCCCGTGCCGCCGAGCCGTACGCGCGCGAGATCACCGCCGCTGTCGAGGCGGTGGTCAGCAGGTCAGCGAACGTGACGCACCCCCTGACCACGGAGCCAGCGAGCTCGATCAGGGCCGCCGTGCTGATCCTGACCAGCGACCGGGGGTTCTGCGGCGGCTTCAACGCCAGCGTGCTGCGAGAGGTTCAGGGACTGAACGCGGCGCTCGCCGAGCGCGGCATCGAGCCGGTCCCGTTCGTGGCCGGCCGCAAGGGCATTGGCTGGCACAGATTCAGGGACAAGGCGATGGCTGCCGAGTGGGGCGGGTTCTCCGACACCCCTGGCCACGCCAACGCCACTGAGATCACCAATGCCCTGCTTGAGGCCTTCGCGCTCCCGGCCGAAGAGGGCGGGGTCGATGAGATCCACGTCGTGTACACCGAGTTCGTCTCGATGCTCACCCAGAAGCCGGTCATCCACCGGCTACTGCCACTGCAGATCACCGAGGTTCAGGACCGCGAGCCGGGGCCGATCCCGGTCTACGACTTCGAGCCGTCACCGCAGCATGTGCTTGACGCCCTGCTGCCCTGGTACATCGAGAGCAGGATTTTCCACGCGCTGCTCGACTCGGCCGCGGCCGAGATCGCCGCGCGGCGCCGGGCGATGAAGTCCGCCACGGACAACGCCAACGATCTGCTCGAGAAGCTCACCAGGGATGCCAACAAGGCACGGCAGTCCGAGATTACCCAGGAAATCAGCGAGATTGTCGGCGGCGCGAACGCGCTCGCCGAGTCGATCAGGAGTTAATGAGATCATGACCGCAACCGCAGAGCACGCAGCGAGCGCTGCAGCCGCAGGCGAGGGCACCGGCCGGGTCGCTCGGGTGATCGGCCCGGTGGTGGACGTTGAGTTCGGCGCCGATGACATGCCGGAGATTTACAACGCGCTGCACGTCGACGTCACCATGGCGGGCCGGACGAGCACGCTCACCCTTGAAGTCGCTCAGCACATCGGCGACAACACCGTGCGGACCATCTCGATGCAGCCCACCGACGGCCTGGTGCGCGGCGCGACCGTGACCGATACCGGCGGCGCGATCTCGGTACCAGTAGGCGACGTCACCAAGGGGCACGTGTTCAACGCGCTCGGCGAGACGCTGGACGTGCCGACCTCCTCGCTCAACATCACCGAGCGCTGGCCGATCCACCGGTCGGCGCCGCCGCTTGACCAGCTTGAGCCGAAGACCGAGATGTTCGTGACCGGCATCAAGGTCATCGACCTGCTGACCCCGTACGTGTCCGGCGGCAAGATCGGCCTGTTCGGGGGCGCGGGCGTCGGCAAGACGGTGCTGATCCAGGAGATGATCCGCCGCGTCGCCAAGAACTTCGGCGGCGTGTCCTGCTTCGCCGGCGTCGGCGAGCGTACCCGTGAGGGCAACGACCTCTTTCTGGAAATGACCGAGACGGACGTCATCAAGGACACGGCCCTGGTCTTCGGCCAGATGGATGAGCCTCCCGGCACCCGGCTGCGGGTTGGCCTGGCCGCGCTGACCATGGCCGAGTACTTCCGCGATGTGCAGAAGCAGGACGTGCTGCTCTTCATCGACAACATCTTCCGCTTCACCCAGGCCGGCTCCGAGGTCTCCACGCTGCTCGGCCGGATGCCGTCGGCGGTCGGTTACCAGCCGACCCTGGCCGACGAGATGGGCCAGCTCCAGGAGCGGATCACCTCGACCAGAGGCCACTCGATCACCTCCATGCAGGCGATCTACGTGCCAGCCGACGACATCACCGACCCGGCGCCGCACACCACGTTCGCGCACCTGGACGCCACCACGGTGCTGAGCCGGGCGATCACGGAGAAGGGCATCTACCCGGCCGTCGACCCGCTCGACTCGGCGTCGCGGATTCTCGACGCCAAGTACATCGGCCTGGAGCACTACTCCGTCGCCCGCGAGGTGCAGCGGATCCTGCAGCGGTACCGCGAGCTGCAGGACATCATCGCGATCCTGGGCATCGACGAGCTGTCCGAAGAGGATAAGGTCACGGTGCAGCGGGCCAGGCGGATCGAGCGGTTCCTGTCCCAGCCGATGTTCGTGGCCGAGCAGTTCACCGGCCTCGAGGGCGCGTTCGTCCCGCTGGAGGAGACGGTCGCCTCGTTCAAGGCGATCACCGAGGGCAAGTACGACCATGTGCCCGAGCAGGCCTTCTTCATGTGCGGCGGCATCGAGGACCTGGAGCGCAAGGCCGCCGACCTGGAAAGGTCGTGACGGAGTGACGCTCCAGGTGAAGCTGGTCGTCCCTGAAGGCGAGGTCTGGACGGGCCAGGCCGACCGGGTGATCGCCAAGACCCTCGAAGGCGACGTCGGCATCCTGACCGGGCACACCCCGGTGCTCGGCATCCTCGCGGCGGGCAGCGTGATCAGGATCCTGCCGGAGGACTCGGCCGCCGATGGCTGGATCCAGGCGGCCATCGGCAGCGGCTTCCTGTCCGTGGCCGACAACCGGGTATCCATCCTCGCCCGGCAGGCAGTGCTCGGCGCCGACGTAGACAAGGTCTCGGTGCGGGCCGCGCTCGACGAGACGCTCGGCACCGCGCAAGCCGGCCAGCCCAGCAAGAGCCAGCCCAGTCAGAGCCAGCCCAGCCAGAGCCCGCCCAGTAGCTCAGAGCCAGCGGAAGCCGGCTACCTCCGGGCCCAGCTCCGGGCCGCAGGCGACGAGGCCTGACCGAACCCGGCCGGAGGACAGCGACGTTGCGACAGGATCTGGGGCTCACCGACTGGATCCTGATCGCCGGAGTGGTGCTCTCGCTGCTCTATGTGGCGGCCAAGGCGGTCCGCCGGGCTGCCATCCGCCGTCCGGGCGGTTCCGTGGAGTGCAGCCTGCGGCGCAGCAGCGATAACCGCTGGCGGCGCGGGGTCGCCGCCTACCGGACCGACCAGCTCTTCTGGTTCAGCACCTGCGGGGTCGGGCTGCGGCCGGACGCCGCCTTCGACCGGCACCAGATGCAACTCGTGGCCAGGCACGATATCGATACCACCGAGATGACCAAGCCGCCGGACGCGCTCACCCAGCTTGTCGTGGTGCGATTCGAGACCGGGGCCGGCGCCGACCCAGTCTGGATGGCCCTGAGCCGGGACGCGCTCACCGGCCTCCTCGCCTGGATAGAGGCCGGCCCCCACGGCCCCCAGTACTGGCTGGGCCGCGCCTCCTAATGCCGCGCCGCTAGCGCTGGCCGCCTGGCTTCCACAGCAAATCCCCGGCCGGCTCATTAGCCACCCGGCCGAGTATGAACAGCAGGTCAGACAGCCGGTTCAGGTACTTAGCCGCCAGCGGGTTCATCGTCTCGCCGCAGACCGCCATGGCCGCCCACGCGGTCCGCTCAGCCCGGCGGACAACCGTCCTGGCCACATGGAGGAGCGCGGCGCCCGGCGTCCCTCCCGGCAGCACGAAGCTGCGCAGAACGGGCAGTCCGGCGTTGAAGTCGTCGCACTCCTGCTCCAGTGCGGTGATGTAACTGTCATCGATCCGCAACGGGGGATAGGGCGGGTCAGGGGTGATCGGGTTGCAGAGGTCGGCACCGACATCAAACAGTTCATTCTGAATCCTGATCAGTACCCTGATGATGTCGCCCGACAGCCCGCCAGTGGTGACAGCCACCCCGATGGCGCTATTGGCCTTGTCCACGTCGGCATACGCGGCCAGGCGCGCGTCGGTCTTGGCCGTGCGGCTGCCGTCGCCGAGCGCGGTCGTGCCGTCATCACCAACCCTGGTATAGATGCTAGACAGGACGACGGGAGTGTCATTGCGATCTTGAGACATGGCCCCAACGCTAGCGCCCCCCGCTCGCGAGCCAAACGCCGCCAAGCGGCCGGAGGCGAGTGAGGCAACAGAGTAGGGTTTGTTCAAATATCTTGACTGGGTCTGGGAGTCGGTATGTACGACTACGTAATTGTGGGTGCCGGCAGCGCGGGTTGCGTGCTCGCTGCCCGGCTCACCGAGAATCCGTCGGTGCGCGTGCTGCTGCTTGAGGCCGGCCCGCCAGATGACGCCGACGAGATCCACATTCCGGCCGCGGTCAACCTGCTGTTCCAGAGCAGCTACGACTGGGGTTTCCGCACCGTGCCCCAGGACCGGGCGGCCGGCCAGTCGGTCTACTGGCCGCGTGGCAAGGTGATCGGCGGTTCCTCGTCGATCAACGCGATGATCTACATCCGCGGCAATAAGCACGACTACAACACCTGGCGCGACGAATACGGCTGCGATGGGTGGGGCTTCAACGACATACTTCCTTACTTCATCAGGGCCGAAAATAACTCGCGGGGTACATCGGCCTACCACGGCGGGACTGGTCCGCTGAGCGTCATCGATCCTAAGTTCAAGTCACCGTCGGCCGCGGCGTTCATCTCGGCGGCGGTAAATTCAGGTGCCGCGGCGAACAATGACTTCAACAGCGCGACCCAGGAGGGCGTCGGCTTCTACCAGGTGACGCAGAAGGACGGCAGGCGCTGGTCGGTCGCCGACGCCTACCTCCACCCCGCCGCCGACCGGCCCAACCTCACCATCCAGACCGACGCGCTGGTCACCTCGGTCATGATCGAGGGGGGCCGGGCGGTCGGCGTCCGGTATCTGAGTCGCGGCAGCGAGCATGTCGCCAGGGTCGAGGCCGAGGTGATCCTGTCCGGCGGTGCCATCAACAGCCCGCAGCTGCTGATGTTGTCCGGCATCGGCCCGGCCGACCAGCTGCGCGAGCACGGCATCGGTGTCCAGGCGGACAGTCCCGGCGTCGGCGGCAACCTCTCTGACCACCCGATCGTCACCGCGCTGTGGTCCACTCCTGGCGTGCGCAGCCTGGCTGAGCTGGCCGGGCCGAAAAACCTGTTCCGCTGGCAGCTCCTGCACTCTGGCCCGATGACGACCAACATCGCGCAGGCCGGGGGTTTCGTGCGGACCACGCCCGGCCTGCCCGCGCCTGACATCCAGTGGCATGTGCTGCCGGTGCCGTTCCGCAACGGCGGGCTCGCCGACCCGACCGATCGTGGCATGTCCGTCCTGGTCACGCTCGTGGACGTGCACAGCCGGGGCCGGATCACGCTGCGCGGCCCCGACCCCAGGCACAAGCCGCTGATCGACCCCGGCTACCTGTCCGACCGCGCCGACCTTGACGCCCTGGTGCGAGCCGTCGGCCTGGTGCGGGAGATCGCCGACGCCAAGCCGATGCGCAAGCTCTGCAAGGGCGAGCTCTCGCCAGGACCTGACCTGCTGACTGAGGCCGAGCTGCGGGACTTCGTCCGGCACGACGTGACGACTATCTACCACCCGGTCGGCACGTGCGCGATGAGCGGCTCATCGCAGCTCGACGCCGGCCGGATCACCGGGGTGGTCGACACCGAGCTGCGGGTGCGCGGCATCGACGGCCTGCGGGTGGTAGACGCATCGGTAATGCCGACGGTGCCCAGGGGCAACACGAACGCCCCGACGATCGCGATTGCCGAGCGAGCGGCCGACCTGATTTCGGGCCGGGCCCCGCTGGCCGCCGTCGAGCCGACCGACCTGGCCCTGGCCGGCGCCCGCTAGGCCGCCGGTCCGCCGGTCCGCCCGCCCGCCGGTCCGCCGGTCCGCCCGGCTCGGGCTGAGCCGGAAACCCGCAAACCGGACGAATCCGCGTGCTGGTCGGGGGCGATGCTGGGGGTCGAGGTGGGCGGGCGGGAGTACGGGCAACGGAAAGTGGAGATACGTCAGTTGCTGACCGCCACGTCTTGACACTTTGATAACCAGAAACCGGACCAATCGGGCAAATTTTCAACGGAAAGTGGTGATACGTGGATCGGGCCGGACGACGTATCACCACTTTCCGTGGTCGCCGTCCGCTTCCCGGCCCAAGTGAGTCGCGTCCGAGTCCGCGCCGCCCCCCGAACCGGGCCAAATCTCCGGTCCTAGATCTTTTAGCGAACCGGGTTACCTGGGTGAACGAAACTTCCTGAAACACGCGAAACCCGGTAAGCCATTGGGTGCCGGTCCAGCGGAACATCCCTTTTGAACCACCCCGCCTAGATTTCCGTGATCATGCGGCACGGCTTGATCACGGAATCCTGGGTGGGCGATCGTGCACCCTAGCTTCCGTGATCATGAAGTTCGGCATGATCACGGAACCTGGGCGGGGCCGGGCGCGGCGGTGAGCTGGGCGAGGCGGTGGGGCCGGGCGAGGCGGTGGGGCCGGTTACTTGTAGCGCTTGCCGTGCAGGATGGTGGCCAGGGTCAGGATCTTCTTCATGTCCTTGTCGGTCCTGGTGAACGAGGTGAGGTTGACCATCGGCTTCATCCGCTGGCGCGTGATGGCCTTGGCCTTGGAGAACTCGCGCAGGCCGTCGGCGCCGTGAATCCGGCCGAAGCCTGACTCGCCCGAGCCGCCGAAGGGCAGTGAGGGCACGCTCGCGAACGAGATCACCGAGTTGATCGAGGTCATGCCCGAGTTCAGCGCCCGTGCGGCGTCCATCGCCGCCTTCTTGTTCCTGGCGAAGACGCTGCCGCCCAGCCCGTACCGGTTCGCGTTCGCGAGCTTGACTCCCTCGGCCAGATCCGCCACCGGGGTGACCGTCATCGTCGGGCCGAAGGTCTCATCGGTGACGGCGGTGCTTGACTCGGGCACGTCGGCCAGGATCACCGGGCCGACGTAAGGCTTGCGGATACTGCCCAGGCCGCCGACCACCGCGCGGCCGCCGCAGGCGATCGCGTCGGCGATGTGCTGTTCGATGATCTCGACTTGCCCTGGCATGGTCATCGGCCCGTAGTCGGCCTCGCGGTCATCGCCGGGCCGAAGGCCGCTGACCCGGTCGGCGAGCTTTTCCACGAACGTGTGGTAAATGTCCTGCGCGACGTAGATCCGCTCGATCCCGATGCAGGTCTGGCCAGCGTTGGACAGCGCGCCCCAGACCGCCGCGTCGGCCGCCGCGTCCAGGTCGGCGTCGGACGAGACGAGCAGTGCGTCCTTGCCGCCGCACTCGGCGACCATCGGGGTGAGGTTCACGGCGCAGGCGGCCATCACCTTCTTGGCGGTGCTTGCCGAGCCGGTGAACGCGATCTTGTCCACGCCGCTCCTGGCGAGGAAGCTGCCGGTCTCACCGAACCCGGTCACCAGCTGCAGCACCGGGAACTCGGGCACGACCTCGGCGAACGAGCTGACCAGCCAGCCGCCGACCGCCGGGGTGAACTCGCTCGGCTTGAACACCACCGAGTTGCCCGCCGCCAGCGCGTAGGCGATGGAGCCGATCGGGGTAAACACCGGGTAGTTCCACGGCCCGATCACGCCGACCACGCCGAGCGGCTTGTACTCGACGGATGACGCCTGGTTGATCGCCACGAGGCCGCTGCGGACCTTGTGCGGACCGAGTACCTTGGCGGCGTTCTTGGCCGCCCAGTCGATGTGCACGACCGCCAGCAGGATCTCAAGCTGGGCGTCGGCGACCGGCTTGCCAGTCTCGGCGTGCACCAGCTCGGACAGCCGCATGATGTACCTGGTCAGGTAGGATTTCCAGGCCAGCAGCCGGGTCTGGCGCTCCTTGCCGGTCAGCCCCGACCACCAGGCAGCGGCCTCGCGGGCCCTGACCACAGTCTCGGCGACCTCGTGCTCGCCGAACACCGGGAACGTTCCCACCGGTTCCGACGTCGCCGGATTCAGCGAGTCGAACGTCTTGACCAGGCCGGACTCAGCCGGCGTGCGGGTTGAGGTGGCCATCGTGCGTGCACCATCCTGGGAGACTGGGTTTCCGGCGATCCGACAGAGCTAGTAACCCGACAGAGCTAGTAACTCGACAGAGTCAGTAAATCACTGCGAAGCAGGAGAAAGGTACTGTCGGGTAGCCGATCCGGCCGAGATGAGGACGTGGAGGTTCGCGTGATGGGCGCCGACCCCGGTGATGCGCTTACCCCTGGCTCGCCGGACGCGGACCGGCGCTGGCTGGTCAAGGCGATCGAGCTGTCCAGCCGGTGCCAGCCGTCGGAGTCCGCGTTCTGCGTGGGGGCCATCCTGGTGAGCCCAGGTGGCCAGGTCATCGCGACCGGGTACTCCAGGCAGTCCGACCCGTATGAGCACGCGGAAGAGGCGGCACTCGGCCGGGCTGCGGCGGCTCGCGCCAACCTGGGCGGCGCGACCCTGTACAGCTCGCTTGAGCCGTGCCTGGCCCGGGTGTCGCGGCCGGTCCCGTGTGCCGAGCTGATCTCGCGCAGCGCCGTCCGGCGCGTGGTCATCGCCTGGCGTGAGCCCCCCGTCTTCCAGCCCGGCGGCGGCGCGACCTGGCTGACCGAGCACGGCGTGACCGTCCTGGACCTGCCAGACCTGGCCGCCGCCGCCCGTTCTGTCAACGCCTGGCTTCTCACCCGAGGCTGACGCCGCCCCCGCCAGGGCCGTGACGGGCCCGGTGACCCACACGCGTTTCCGTGATCATGGAGCACAACCTGATCACGGAACGTGGCTCTGGACGGTTTCCGTGACCGTAACCGGGCTGGCAGCTGGTGTCAGACCTGGCGGGGGGTAGCCGGGCGGCGTGTCCTCGATGCCGGCTGCTTTGCTAACGCTCTGCATCGAGGGCACGCCGTCCGGCTGGACCCTGGCCACTACGGGACGCGTCACGCACCCCGGCGGAGCCGCATCGAGGTGACAGGGATGCAGTGCCAGCAGCACCGCTGTCACATCGATGCGGCTGCGGCGCAGGCACTGAGCGCGGAACCCGGCCCTGGCCGGGGCTGCCGGCCTGCGGCGGCTGCCGGCCTGGCGCTCGCCGGCCGGCCCCATGGATGTGACAGCGCTGGTGCTCCAGCCCCAGCTATGCCACATCGATGGGGCTCAGCCGGGGCGCACCTGACACCCTCCGCAGCGGCCAGTGCCCAGCCGGACGGCGTGCCCTCGATGCAGAGCGTCCAGCGAAACAGCTGGCATCGAGGACACGCCGCCCGGCCAGCCCCCGCCAGATCTGACACCAGCTGGGGATCACGAGCCGCGCCATGATCACGGAAACCGGGGAAGGCCGGATCTCCCTGCAACGGGTTACCCGTCGTGATCCACGTCGACGTCAGGTTTCTGGACTCAGGCTGCGCTGTCGCAGGGGCATCTCAGGCCGCGTCGGTCAAGAACTCGTAAATGGTCGCTCTGTTCATCTGGGGATCTGACGCCGGACGATTTGCCGGGTATTGACTATTTCAGTGAGTCTGGCTATCCCGGTGAGGCGCTCAGGTACCCCGCGCAGACTTCCGTGATCATGAAACAAAGCCTGATCATGGAACATGAGTCGCGTGATCACCCCATCAACGTTCCGTGATCAAGGCCCAAGCCATGATCACGGAAATCTGGCGGGGGCTGGAGTTGCGGGGGCTGGAGTTGCGGGGGCTGGAGTTGCGGGGGCTGGAGTTGCGGGGGCTGGAGTTGCGGGGGCTGGAGTTGCGGGGGCCGGAGTTGCCTGGGGCTGCGGGGCTGGTCTGGCCCAGGAGAGGAAACCGCCGGGGATCTAGCCAGCCGCCGGAGGCCTGGCCAGGTGATAGGCCACGTGCGGGCGCAGCGGATTCCCCTGCTCAATGCGCGGATGGTCGAACCGCTCGACCTCGATCAGCCCGATCCGCCGCATCACCGCCTGGGACGGCTCATTGAGTACCGCCGTCCACGACCAGATTTCCGGAACGCGCAGGCCGTCGAACGCGACCCCGAGCGCCGCGCGGGCCGCCTCGGTGGCGTAGCCGCAGTGCCACGCGGGCCTGGCCAGCCGCCAGCCGATCTCCGTGCCTCCCGACCCTGGCAGCGCCGCGCTGGCGGGAATCGGGTTGAGCCCGGTGAAGCCGATGAAGGCGCCGGTGTCGGCGACCTCAAGTGCCCAGAGCCCGTAGCCCAGCTCGTCGAAGCACGACTCGACGCGGTCCACGAGAGCGTCGCTCTCCGCCCGGTCCAGGGTGGACGGGAAGTACACCAGCGTGTCCGGGTCGCCATTGAGCGCGGCGAACGGCTCGAGGTCGGAGTCGCGCCAGCGGCGCAGGATCAGCCGCTCGGTACGGATGCTGTCGAAGCGGGTGAGCTGCGTCATGGCTGGTCCTCCCGGCGCGGGTGATTCGCTAGCCGGACCAGAATGAGGCCATCGCTTAATTATGTCAAAAGGGTTTTATTACGTACAAAATTGAGCTACTCTCGGAATTAGGCGCTAAAACAATCGCAGTGCGCCATCGTCCGTTCCCCGCATCGCCTCATAGTCGAGCGTGACGCACCTGATGCCGCGGTCGAGTGCGAGCACCCGCGCCTGCGGCTTGATCTCCTGAGCGGCGAAGACACCCTGGACCGGCGCCAGCAGGGGGTCCCGGTTGAGCAATTCCAGATAGCGAGTGAGCTGCTCGACTCCATCAATCTCGCCGCGTCTTTTCACCTCAACGGCGACGCTGACGCCGACCGCGTCGCGGCACATGATGTCGACTGGCCCGATCGGGGTCGGGTACTCCCGCCGGACGGTGCGCCAGCCCTCGCCGAGCACCTGCGGCTGAGCGGCGAGCAGTTCCTGCAGGTGCGCCTCGACCCCATCCTTGACCAGGCCGGGGTCCTCGCCTAGCGCGTACGAGCTGTCGCTCAGGATCTCCTCCAGGTGCACGGTCAGGGTCTCGCCCGACTTCCCGGTCACCACCCACTCAGTCTCCGACTCGACCATCCGGCACGGGGGAGACATCCAGTTCAGCGGCTTGTAGCTGCCGCCGTCGCTGTGCACGAGCACGGAGCTGTCCGCCTTGACGATCAGCAGCCTGGTCGCGAGCGGGAGATGGGCGCTGAGCCGGCCCGCGTAGTCCGCGCTGCACCGGGCAATGACGAGTCGCACGGAAGCCAACTGTAATGCGTGCCGGAGTGGTGCCCTGGCCGGTTCGCCCGATAGCAGGCTTCGGTAATGTCTCGATATGGAGATTCGCGCGGTCGGGGTTATCGGGCTTGGCACGATGGGCGCTGGCATCGCCGAGGTGTTCGCTCGCGGCGGGCTCACAGTGACCGCCGTCGAGGCTGATCCGCAGGCGCTGGCCCGAGGCCTGGACACCCTGACCTCTTCCCTCGCCAGAGCCGTCACCAGAGGCAAGCTCACGCAGGACGAGCGCGAGCAGATCGCCGCCCGGGTCACGCCGGCCTCGAAGCTGGCCGACCTGGCAGGCTCGGACCTGGTCATCGAGGTGGTGCCCGAGCAGCTAGCGATCAAGCGCCAGGTCATCGCCGAGCTTGACCTGATCTGCCGCCCGGACACGATCATCGCGACCAACACCTCGTCCCTGTCGGTCACCGCCATCGCCGCCGGGTCGGCGCATCCGGGCCGGATTGTCGGAATGCACTTCTTTAACCCGGCGCCGGTGATGCGGCTGGTCGAGGTTGTCACGACCGTGCTGACCGAGCCGACTGCCGGCCCGGCGGTGAGCGCGCTCGCGGCCCGGCTGGGCAAGACGCCGGTGCAGGTCACCGACCGGGCGGGGTTCGTCGCCAACGCGCTGCTGCTGCCCTACCTCAATCACGCCGCGCGGCTCCTGGAGACCGGCTACGCCACCCGGGAGGACATCGACGAGGCCGTCACCCAGGGCATCGGGCTGCCGATGGGACCGCTGGCCCTGGCCGACCTGATCGGCCTCGACACCTGCCTGGCGATCTTGCAGGTGCTGCAGGACGAGTTCGGCGGCACCCGGTACACGCCCGCCCCGCTGCTGCGCAGGCTGACCGCCGCCGGCCGGACCGGCCGCAAGAGCGGCGCCGGGTTCTACGACTACCCGGGCGGCAGGCCGGCTGCTGGCGGATCACCGGACAGGCCCAGTATGGATAACGAGAACCAGCCGCGGGCTCCCGGCACTGTGACGCTGATCGATCCGGCGGCCGGTGCCTGGTCCGCCGTTGACGGCGAGGGCCAGCCGGGAAGCCAGCCGGCCGGGACCGGCGGTGAGCTGGCCGCCGAGCTGGCGAGCCTGCTGGCCGCGGCGGGGATCAACGTCACCCGCAGTCCGGTCCACCGGACCGAGCTGACCATCGTGGCGATCGGACCGGAAGGGGGAGTGCTCGGACCCGCGCTGGCGGCCGGCCGGGCGGCGGATGCGGTCGGGCTGCACCTGGCGACGCCGAGGCTGGCAGAGCTGGTCCCGAGCCCGCGTACGTCGGCGGCGACGCTGGCGGCCGCGCGGGCACTGGCCGGCAAGCTCGGCCTGCACTCGATCTGCTCAGCCGACCGGCCGGGGCTGCTGGTCGGCGCGCTGCTGTGCCCGCATCTGCGGGACGCGGTGGCGATGGTAGCCGATGGTTATGCCTTGCCCGGCGATGTGGACGCGGCGATGACGCTGGGCTGCGGTTATCCGCGCGGGCCGATCCGGATGCTGGACGACGCGGGCCTGAGCCGGACGGCCGGCGTGCTCACGGCGATGCACGCGGCCTACGGCGACCCGGCGTTCGCGCCGCCCCCGCTGCTGGTGGAGTACGCCAGGGCTGGCCTGGTTCTGGCCGGGGCGGGGAAGCGCTGACCTGAGCCTGACTGACGAGAGCCTGACTGACCAGAGCCACTGAACCCAGAGCCCCCGCGATGAGTCCGAGGAAGGCCCGCCGCATCCCGGCGGAGCTGCCGCGCCGGCCGCGCCGATCCGGGCGCATGCCTGCCGGCGGCGGCAAGGGTGCGGGGCCGGCTCGGCCGGGAAGGCTCGCCGATCAGGCTCGGCCCGCCCCAGACCCAGGAGTGGCCGGACGGAGACTGGGTGGTGCGCCAGGTGCCGGGCGCCGCCGCGGTCAAGCAGTATCGCTGTCCCGGCTGCGATCAGGAGATCTGGCCCGGCATCGCGCACGTGGTGGTGTGGCCGGCCGAGACGCCGGGACCGAACGAGCGCAGGCACTGGCACAGTTCCTGCTGGCAGCGCCGCCCGCGCCGGCCAGGCTCAGCGACCACGCGCAGGTAAGGCCCGAAGCAGCTTGCGGAAGGCCCGGAGACAAGGGGACTCATGATCGAGGTTAAGGCGAGTACCGTGCTGCCGGCTCGCCGGGAGGACATCGTGCTGCACACCGCCGACGGGCTTGACCTGGTCGGCGAGCTGGCGCTGCCGCCGGACGGCCCGCCGGTGGCCACGCTGATCTGCCTGCATCCGCTGCCGGTCCAGGGCGGCATGATGGACAGCCACGTGCTGCGCAAGGCCTCGTTCCGGCTGCCGGCGATGGCCCAGCTCGCGGTGCTCAGATTCAACACCAGGGGCACGTCATCGGAGCGCGGCACTAGTCAGGGCCAGTACGGCGGCGGCGGTCCTGAGGGCCGGGACGTCGCGGCGGCGATCGAGTTCGGCCAGACTCGCGGGCTTCCCGTGCTGTGGCTGCTCGGCTGGTCGTTTGGCACCGAGCTGGCGCTGCTCTGGGGCAACGTTCCCGGCGTGGCCGGCGCGATCTTGCTGTCGCCGCCGCTGCGCCGGGCCGGTGATGCCGACCTTGACCTGTGGGCGGCGAGCGGACGGCCGCTGGCGGCGCTGGTGCCTGAGCTCGATGACTACCTGCGCCCCGACGAGGCGCGGGCCCGGTTCGCCCTGGTGCCGCAGGCGACAGTGATCGGGGTCGACCATGCGAAACATCTGTGGGTGGGGGAGACTTACGTCCGTATCGTGCTGAATGAGATCGTGCGGCTGGTGAATCCCGAGGCCTGGCCGCTGCCCACCGAGTGGAAGGACGGGCCGTGAGCCTCTTCGACCTGACCGGCAAGACTGCCTTCGTGACCGGTGCCTCACGCGGGATCGGCCGGGAGATCGCCGTCGCGCTCGCCCGGGCCGGTGCCGACGTCGCGCTGGTGGCGAGGACCGCCGATGGGCTGGCCGATACCGCTGACGACGTGACCGCGATCGGCCGCAAGGCCCTGATCCTTCCCGCCGACGTGACAGACCAGGAAGCCGTGGCCGCCGCTGCCGCGACTGCCATCGACGAGCTTGGCCGGGTCGACATCGTGGTCAACAACGCCGGCGGCTCGAACTTCATGGTCAGCTTCCGCGATCTGCGGGTGTCCGGCTGGGACAAGCTGATGCGGCTGAACCTGACCTCAGCCGTCTACGTCTGCCAGGCCTTCGCCGGTCACCTGCTCGACCGGGGATCAGGCTCAGTGATCAACGTGGCCTCGGTGGCCGGCGTCGCTTCCGCCCCCCTGATCAGCCCCTACGGCGCGGCCAAGGCCGGCCTGATCTCGCTGACTAAGTCACTCGCCGTCGAGTGGGCCGCCGACGGCGTCCGGGTCAACGCGCTGTGCCCCGGCTGGACCGCGACCGACCTCAACCGCAATCTCTGGGAAGACCCGGTCATCGGCCCGGCCACGATCGCGACGGTGCCGATGAAACGCTGGGCGACGGCCAGGGAGATGGCAGGCCCGGCAGTCTTCCTGGCCAGCGACGCCTCGTCCTATCTGACTGGCCAGACCCTAGTAGTAGACGGCGGCCAGACCGCCAGCCCCTAACGAACGATCAGCCTCCCGGAGTCACCCCCACCCCATCCAACTCGGCTCCCCGAAGTACCCACCCCCACCCAGACTCCGTGATCATGAGGCAGACCTTGATCACGGAACATCAGCGGCGTGCTCACCTGTCCGGAACCACCCCGCGCCGCCCCATGCCACCCGCTCCTGGCCTGACACCGAACACTGGCGACGACCCCGAGTACCATCAGCGATGCCGGACCAGGTCCCAACGACAGCTAAGGGCCGGCGTTGCTGTCCCAGCGACAGCTAAGGGACGACGTTGCTGTCCCAACGACAGCTAAGGGCCGGCGTTGCTGTCCCAGCGACAGCTAAGGGACGACGTTGCTGTTAGGGACTCGCCGCTGCGCAGGCTGCCTAGGGCTGGACTGGGTGAAATCGGGCACTGTATAGGAGTGCAAACTCCTCTGCAGGATCTGGCCTGACGCCGGACCAGGCCAGCCGTCAGCACCCGAAATGGCCGGTTCGGAGCCGGTGGGCACGCCCTCTATTTTCCGTGATCACGCCTCGGACCTTGATCACGGAAACTAGCTAGCGGGATCACGCCGCTGATGTTCCGTGATCAAGGTCTGCCTCATGATCACGGAAACTGGGTGGGGTGGTGACGGCTCCGGGTGGTGGGTCACCCCGGCCCCCGGTGGCGGGTCTGCCAGGTACCGCGCGAAGACGAGTCAGGGCCTCGCCGCGAGTTCGCGGCGAGGCCCTGACCGGCAATTCCTGGGGTTACTCGGTCCACCATTCCTCGTCGCCGTCGGCTGGCTTGCCGTTGGCTGGCTTGGCCTCGGTCTTGGTGGCCTGCGACCGCGAGCTTGACGAGCCGCCGCCGTTGGCCGGGGCCGCGGCGACCGCGCGAGCCGGTGCGGCCTGCAGTGCTGGCGCTGGCGGTGCGGCCAGGCCGGCCGCTCCAGGGCCAAGCAGCTGGCTGATCTGCGACAGGTGCGCCTGGACCGTCTCGTACTGCTTGTTGGCCTCGTCCACCCGACGCTGGGCCGAGTTCGCAGCCCGGTCGGCCTCGGCCTTGGCCTCGGCGAGGAACTGGTCGGCCTGGGCCCTGGCCTGGGCGACGATGTCGTCGGCGTTCTTCTTGGCGCTGCTGACCAGCTGCTTGGCGTGGTCGTCGGCGTCCCGGCGGGACTGCTCGGCCTGCGCGCTGGCCTTGCTCGCGCGCTGCTCGGCGGTCGAGGCGCGCTGCTCGGCCTCGGAGACCAGCCGCTGAGTCGCGGCCTGTGCCGCCGACAGCCGCTCGGCTTCCTGACGCTCGGCTTCCTCACGCCGCGAGGCGAGCTGGATGTCGAACTCGGCCTCGGCCTGAGCGCGCTGCGCCTCGCTCTCCTCCAGGATGCGCTGGGCCTGACTGCGCATCTCGTCGGCCTGGCGCTTGGAGGTGGTCAGGATCTCGTCCCGCTCGCGCTTGGACGACGCCTTCATCTGCGCGACTTCGCGCTCGGTCGTGGTCCGCAGCTTCGCGATCTCGCGCTCGACGGCTGCCCGCTTCTCGGCGACCTCGTGGTCGACCATCGCGCGCAGCTTGGCAACCTCGCGCTCGGTCGTCGAGGTCAGCTCGTCGGACTCGCGCCTGGCGCTGGTGCGGATGCTGTCGGCCTCCCGCTCGGCCGAACCGCGCAGGTCGTCGGTCTCCCGCTTGGCGTTGGCCCGCAGCTCGGCGGTCTCATTCTCCGCGCCGGCCCGAGCTCGGCCGCGTCTACCTTGGCCGACGCCAGTACCTGGCTGGCCTCGGTCCGCGCCTCCTGCAGGATCTCGTCCCGCTGCTCCTCGGCGAGCCTGAGCAGCTGCTCGATCCGGGAGCCCAGGCCTGAGTAAGTCGGCCGCTCCTGCTCCTGCATCTGCCGGTGCGCGTAGGCGAGCTCCTGCTTGAGCGCTTGCTCGTTCTCGCGAACCGCGCGGAGCTCGGTGTCCTTCTTCCTGAGATAGTTCTCGACCTCTTCTTGGTCGTAGCCGCGCATCTTCTGCGCGAAGCGTGGCGGCTGTTCATCGTCAAAGAAGGTACCGAGCTGAGCGTTGATATCGGGCTGCATGTCGCCTAATCCTGGGTAGCCGGGGGTTGTTGCGTCCTAGGACCTGTCTTCATCCGGGAGTCTGCGTGGTCGGCGCGGTTTGCCCCGATGCCAGCTGACATGCTGCCGCGCCCCGCCACTCGCCAGGGTTGCGGCCCACAGGCCACTTCACGTTTCCCGGTGCATGGCAGCGTACTCCCGTGCCAGACGGTTGGTGGCCTGTTCGCCGCTGCTCGTGGCCTAGCTCACCAATTAATTACACTTGCCCCGCCATGCCGCCACCGGACTGCACCAACTCGGTCAATACTCCGCCCACATCACCGGGGTGCAAGAACGCGATGGCGGCGCCCAGCGAACCGTGTCTTGGCCGGCTGTCGAGCAGGCGGATGCCTGCTGCTCCGATGCTCGCCATGGCGGCCGATATGTCGGCCACTCCGTAACCCACATGATGGATGCCCTCACCCCGGCGCTCGATGAACCGGCCGACCGGGGTATCTGGGTGCAGCGGCTCAAGCAACTGGACATAGGACGGCTGACCAGGAGCGCCCGCCGCGCTGGCACCGTCGCCGACCGCCAGCATGGCCTCCGAGACCCCCTGCTCCTCGTTGATCTCGCGGCTTACCACGGTGAGCCCGAACGCGGACTCGTAGAAAGCGATCCTGTCCTCCAGGTTCCTGCAGGCGATACCGATGTGGTCGATGCGGGTAAACACCTATGACTCCTTTCACGTCGCGGGTCCCGGCGCGTTGCGGCGCGGCCGACTGTCGCAGGCTTGTCGTATCGTTGCAGGCATGGGTGAAGCAGTAATAGTCGGCGGTGCCAGGACCCCGATCGGACGCCTGCTCGGGTCGCTCAGCGACTTCAGCGGCGCCGAGCTTGGCGGCATCGCGATCAAGGCCGCACTAGACCGGGCTGGCGTCGCGCCCGGGCAGGTCGACTACGTGATCATGGGCCAGGTGCTCCAGGCGGGCGCCGGCCAGATCCCGTCCAGGCAGGCAGCCGTGGCGGCCGGGATTCCGATGACGGTGCCGTCCCTGACTATCAACAAGGTCTGCCTGTCCGGCCTCGACGCGATCGCGCTCGCCGCCCAGCTGATCAGGGCCGGCGAGTTCGACGTGGTGGTGGCCGGCGGGATGGAGTCCATGACGTCGGCCCCGCACCTGCTGCCAGGAGCGCGCAAGGGCTTTAAATATGGCTCGGCCGCCCTGATCGACGCGATGGCACTCGACGGCCTGACCGACGCTTTCGACCACCTGTCGATGGGCGAGTCGACCGAGCGGCACAATGCCGCGCTGGCGATCAGCCGCGTCGAGCAAGACGAGTTCGCCGCCCGGTCGCATCAGCTCGCCGCGGCGGCGATCAAGAACGGCCTGCTGAGCCCGGAGATCGTGCCCGTGCCAGTGCCGCAGCGACGGGGCGATCCGGTGATCTTCGATACCGACGAGGGAGTCAGGGCCGACACCGAGCTTGGAGACCCTGAGCAAGCTGCGGCCGTCGTTCGCCGCCGACGGCACGATCACGGCGGGCACGGCCTCGCAGATCTCCGACGGTGCCTGCGCCGTCGTGGTGATGTCAGCGGAAGCGGCGGCGGCCGCCGGAGCGCGGGTTCTCGCCGAGGTCGGTGCTCATGGCGTGGTGGCCGGCCCGGACAACTCTTTGCATTCGCAGCCGTCGAACGCGATCCTTCGTGCGCTGAGTAAGTCCGGGCGATCTATTTCCGAACTGGATTTGATTGAAATAAATGAAGCGTTCGCGGCGGTCGCGATCCAGTCGGTGCGCGACCTCGGGGTCGATCCGGGGATCGTCAACGTCAACGGCGGAGCGATCGCGCTTGGTCACCCGATCGGGATGTCAGGGGCCCGGCTTGCGCTGCACCTGTGCTACGAGCTCGGGCGGCGCGGCGGCGGTCTCGGCGCGGCCGCGCTGTGCGGCGGGGGCGGCCAGGGCGACGCGCTGCTGCTGCGGGTGCATGCGGCTGGCAGCGACTGACGCTCGTGCGCGACCAGCAGCCCGAAGCGCTAGTCGAGGCGGCGCGCGGCGGCGATGCCCGATCGCTCGCCAGGCTCATCTCCCTGGTGGAGGATGGCTCGCCGCAGCTACGCCCGGTGATGCGAGCCGTCGCGCCGCATACCGGAAATGCCCGGGTCATCGGGCTGACCGGCTCGCCGGGCGTCGGTAAGTCGACGGTGACCGACCGGCTGGTGCGGGCTTACCGGGCGGCCGGGCAGCGGGTCGGCGTGCTCGCGGTCGACCCGACCTCGCCGTTCAGCGGCGGTGCGCTGCTCGGCGACCGGGTCAGGATGGCCGAGCATGCCACCGACCCCGGCGTGTTCATCCGGTCGATGGCCAGCCGGGGGCATCTCGGCGGCCTGTCCTGGGCGGCACCGCAGGCGCTCCGGATCATGGACGCCGCCGGATTTGACGTGATCTGCGTGGAGACGGTGGGCGTTGGTCAGGCGGAGGTGGAGATCGCCGGGCTGGCTGATTCCACCCTGGTGGTGATGGCGCCGGGTCTGGGCGACTCGATCCAGACGGCGAAGGCCGGGATTCTGGAGATCGCCGACGTCTTCGTCGTGAACAAGAGCGACCGGCCGGGGCTCAGGAAGTCGTCAGAGACCTGCGGACGATGCTGTCGATGGCGACGGGCACGGCCAGTCGTGACCCGGGCTGGAAGCCGCCGATCGTGGCCGTGGCCGCGACGACTGGCGACGGCATCGAGGAACTGACCGGCAAGCTCGCGGGGCACTGGTCGTTCCTGGGGGAGTCAGGGCTGCGGCAGGAACGGCGGCTGGCCAGGGCCCGCGAGGAGATCACCGCCATAGCGGTGGCCGACATCCGGCGCCGGCTCGGCGGCCTGCCCGGCGAGTCCCGGCTCGATGAGCTAGCCACCCAGGTAGCCCACGGCAAGCTGGACCCTTATTCGGCTGCTGACGAGTTGACCGCCGGCTGAGTTAACCGAGGCACCCCTTGATGCATGCTGGGGTGGGTCGCGCTAGTGTTGCTGTGCTGCGCGGCGGGCCTGGGAGCGGTCGAAGAGGGTGCTGACCGCCTGCCCGGTGCCGGCGCCGATCAGCGCACCGGCGACGGTGTCGCCCGGGTAGTGGACGCCGGTGTGCACTCGCGAATAGGCGACGCCGCCGGCCAGGAACTGAGTCGCGATGGCCAGCCACGGATTGTCCCTGCTCACCGCCGTGGCGAACGCGAAAGCCGAGGCCGAGTGCCCGGACGGGAAGGACGTCGATGATGGCATGGACACGAACCGCTGGCCGGGCACGCCCAGGCCCGCCCGGTCGGGTCGCCGCCTGGTCGACAGTGGCTTGACGCCGAGGTTGACCACGGCTGACGTCACACCGATGGCGAGCAGACCCCGGGCTGCGGCGCGCCTGCCGTTCGGGCCGGTCAGGCTCAGGCCGGCGGCAATGCCGAGCCAGATCAGGGAACGGTTGGCTGAGTTGGAGAGGCGTCGCATCGCCAGGTCGAGTCCCGGTGTGGGCACACTGGCGATGGTCGCGTAGACGGCGCGGTCCACGGCCCCAGCCTGGTGCAGCACATCAGCCACCCGCTGCCGGGCAGGCTCCAGCCGACCGAGCGCACCCATCCGGCCGATTCTCTCGGCGATCCGGTCGGCGACCGGGTCAAGTTCAGGCGAGCCGACCTGCCCGGCCTCAGTCGCCTCACTGGTCCCGCTCGTCCCGGCCTCGTCGCGACCGTCGCCCCCGCCTGTCGCCATCGGGGCAGGTTAGCACCAGGCCCGCCCGTGCCCAGTGCAGTACGGATCCAGTCCGGCCCCCGTGGCGAGTCTGCCGGGTATCGGCCTTTCTGGGTCGGGGGTCGGGCTTGCCTGGCCGGGTTCCGGTGGGTGGATGCGCAACGCCGGCCCGCTGCTGTCGCTGGAACGACAGCTAAGGGCCGGCGTTGCGGTCAGAGCTGAGCGAGTTTGGCGGCTAGTCCCGGGAGTTGCTGTGGCTGCTGAGGTCATGGGGGCTGCTGGAGCTGATGTGAGGGTTGTTCCTGAGTTGGCAGCCGGGATTATGCCTTGAGACATTCACGAAACCGCCAGCCGAGTCCAGAAACCTGAACACCATTCAAATTACGGCTGGCAGCCCGGCCCGGAAGGTCCAACCAGTCCGGCCCGGCAGTGGCACCCGGTCGACCGGCGATCGAGGCGACGATAGCTTGACATCAAGAGAACCTGGCGGATACCTTGGCAAAGTAACTTGACATCAAGATACTTGGCGGGACCTGGGCGCGGTCGCGGGACTGCGCTACGGCAGGATTGCCGCTAGGAATCGACCTGGAAGCAACGTGAACCGAACCCGGCACTGACGCCGAACCCGGCACTGACGCCGAACCCGGCACTGACAGTGAGGCCGGGCATCGGCGCCGGGACTAGCGTCGGGACTAGCCAGGGCAACTTGAGGTCACTAAGGCGTGGGCAACCGAGTAGACGACACGGCGCACCGAGGCGCCGCGCAGGCAGCAGGAAGGCAGCATGATGACAGCGAACAGCTTTGGGGCTCGCGGCACACTCGCGGTGGGCGGGACCAGCTACCAGATTTACCGGCTTGACGCCGTACCTGGCTCCGCTGATCTGCCGTTCAGCCTGAAGGTCCTGCTGGAGAACCTGTTGCGGACCGAGGACGGCGTCAACGTGACCGCCGAGCACATCAACGCGCTCGCCCAGTGGGACCCGACCGCTGAGCCGGACACCGAGATTCAGTTCAGCCCGGCGCGGGTGATCATGCAGGACCTGACCGGGGTGCCGGCCGTCGTCGACCTGGCGACGATGCGGGAGGCGATGCGGGCACTCGGCGGCGATCCGGCCAAGATCAATCCGCTGGTCCCGGCTGAGCTGGTGATCGACCATTCGGTGATCGCCGACGTCTTCGGCCTGCCGGACGCCTTTGAGCGCAATGTCGACTTCGAGTACCAGCGCAACGGCGAGCGGTTCGCGTTCTTGCGCTGGGGTCAGCAGGCGCTGCGCCAGTTCCGGGTGGTCCCGCCCGGCACGGGCATCGTGCACCAGGTCAACATCGAGCACCTGGCCCGCGTGATCATGAGCGCGGAAACCAGCTCGGCAGACGGCAGCGACGTTCTGGCCGCCTACCCGGACACCTGCGTCGGCACCGACTCCCACACCACGATGCAGAACGGCCTCGGCGTGCTCGGCTGGGGCGTCGGCGGCATCGAAGCCGAGGCCTCGATGCTCGGCCAGCCGATCTCGATGCTGATTCCTAAGGTGGTCGGATTCAGGCTGACCGGCGAGCTGCCCTCTGGCGCGACCGCTACCGACCTGGTGCTCACCATCACCGAGTTGCTGCGTAAGCACGGCGTCGTCGGCAAGTTCGTCGAGTTCTACGGCGACGGCGTGGCTGCCGTCCCGGTCGCCAATCGCGCCACGATCGGCAACATGAGCCCCGAGTTCGGCTCCACCTGCGCGATCTTCCCGATCGACGCCGAGACCCTGGCCTACCTGCGCCTGACCGGCCGCCCCGCCGGGCAGATCGCCCTGGTCGAGGCCTACGCCAGGGAGCAGGGCCTGTGGCACGAGGCACCAGGCGCGGTCGGCCACGAAAGTACAAGCACCAGGTACTCCCAGCGCCTCGAGCTCGACCTGCGCACCGTCGTCCCCTCCCTGGCTGGCCCCAAGCGCCCCCAGGACCGCGTCGCCCTGTCCGACGCCAAGAACTCCTTCCGCGAGGCCCTCGGCGCCTACGTCCACTCGCCCAGCCTGGACAACGGGATCGCCGACAGCTTCCCGGCCTCCGACCCGGTCGCCGGCGGCCTGGATGACCGCGCGTCGGCCCCGGCCGAAGTCGTACTCGAAGACGGCACCAGGACCACCGTCGATCACGGCGCCGTGGTCATCGCCGCGATCACCTCCTGCACCAACACCTCGAACCCGTTCGTCATGGTCGGCGCGGCTCTCCTGGCACGGAACGCGGTCAACGCCGGGCTCAGCCGCAAGCCGTGGGTCAAGACCACGCTGGCACCGGGCTCCAAGGTGGTGATGGACTACTACGAGCGGGCCGGCCTCACCCCTTATCTGGACAAGCTCGGCTTCAACCTCGTCGGCTACGGCTGCACCACCTGCATCGGCAACTCGGGCCCGCTGCCAGAAGCGATCAGCGCCGCCGTCGCCAGCAACGACCTCGCCGTGGTCTCCGTGCTCTCCGGCA
This sequence comes from uncultured Actinomycetota bacterium, assembly GCA_963819285.1. Taxonomy (GTDB): domain Bacteria; phylum Actinomycetota; class Actinomycetes; order Streptosporangiales; family Streptosporangiaceae; genus Chersky-822. The sequence continues at coordinate 246,338 of CAWFVM010000011.1, read as the reverse complement.
ACCGCAACTTCGAGGGCCGGATCAACCCGGACGTCAAGATGAACTACCTGGCCTCGCCGCCCCTGGTCGTCGCCTACGCCCTCGCCGGGACCATGGACATCGACCTGACCACCGAGCCGATCGCGGCCGGGTCCGACGGCAAGCCGGTCTATCTGGCTGACATCTGGCCGTCGCCTGCTGAGGTAGAAGAGGTAGTGGCTGCTTGCGTTGCGCCCGAAATGTTTTCTCGTGACTATGCCGATGTCTTCACCGGCGATGCCCGCTGGCAGGAACTCGACGTGCCGGCCGGGGACGTCTTCGCCTGGGATGACGCGTCGACCTATGTCCGCAAGCCGCCGTATTTCGACGGAATGCCGGCTCAGCCCGCGCCGGTGACCGACATTCACGGCGCGCGGGTACTCGCCGTGCTCGGCGACTCGGTGACCACCGACCACATCTCGCCGGCCGGCGCGATCAAGGCCGACAGCCCGGCCGGGCAGTACCTGACCAGCCACGGGATCGAGCGGCGCGACTTCAACACCTACGGTTCCCGGCGCGGCAACCACGAGGTGATGATCCGGGGCACGTTCGCCAACATCCGGCTGCGCAACCAGCTCGCGCCCGGCACCGAGGGCGGCGTGACCCTCAAGCTGCCCGAAGGCACCCAGACCTCGATCTACGAGGCCTCCCGCGCCTATCTCGATGAGGGCACGCCGCTGATCGTCCTCGGCGGCAAGGAGTACGGTTCAGGCTCGTCGCGGGACTGGGCCGCGAAGGGCACCGGCCTGCTCGGCGTGCGGGCTGTCCTGGTCGAGTCGTTCGAGCGGATCCACCGTTCGAACCTCATCGGGATGGGAGTACTGCCACTTCAATACCTTCCGGGCGATAACGCAAGCTCCCTGGGACTCACCGGCCACGAGCTATTCGACATTACGGGAATCGAGGACCTGAATTCCGGCCGGCCGCCGCGCGAGGTGACGGTCACCGCGGACGGCAGGGAGTTCAAGGCCATCGTGCGGATCGACACGCCCGGCGAGGCGGACTACTACCGGCACGGCGGGATCATGCAGTACGTGCTCCGCTCGCTGATCGCCAGCGACTGATCCCCGGTCGTGGCGCCGGACGAATCTGACGGAGCTCGCGGGGGGCTGGTCGCGCGCCGGGCGCCGGGTGCCGGCCTGGTCGTCGGCGGCGCGCTGCTGGTGGCTGGCATCCTCGCCATCGCGTTCAACATGCGCGGGTCGATCGCTGGCCTGCCGCCGGTCTTCCCCGAGCTGACCACGGCGGCCGGGCTGTCCACCGTGGTCAAGGCCGCGCTCGGGGCGGTGCCGGTGCTCGGATTCGCCGTCTTCTCCGGCCTGGCCCCGCTGCTGGCCCGCAGGTTCGGCGAGGAACGGGTGCTAGGCCTCGCTCTGGTCCTGATCGTCGTCGGCCTTGGCTTGCGGGCCGCCTTTCCTGCCGTGATGCTGTTCCCCGGCTCGATCCTGGCGGCCTCGGCGATCGCCTTGCTCAACGTGCTGCTGCCCAGCCTGATCAAGCGGCGCAGGCCGGACCAGGCCGGATTGCTGATCGGCCTGTACCTGATGTGCCTGACGGCCGGAGCCGTGCTCGCCTCGGTGATCGCCGTCCCGCTCTTCAACGCCGCTGGCGGGCCAGGCCCGGCGGTCCGGGTCACCTATGGCGTCTGGGCGCTTCCGGCCCTGATCGCCGCGCTGATCTGGCTGCCGCAGCTGAGATTTCGCACGCTGCCGGCTGCAGGTCGGCCGGCACGGCGTTCTCGCGATGCGAAGGCACGCGGTGGCCTGGCAGGTCACCGCGTTCATGGGCCTGCAGAGCCTGTCGTACTACGCCGCGCTGTCCTGGTTCCCGACCATGTTCAGGGACCACGGCATCAGCGCGACCTCGGCAGGCAACCTGATCGCGCTGATGAACGCGGGCAACGCTGTCGCCAGTCTCACCGTGCCCATGCTGGCCCAGCGGATTCGCGACCAGCGCCTGCTCGCGATCGCGGCAACGAGCCTGATGATGATCGGACTGGTCGGCTGCGCGTTCGCACCCGACGCGATCGTGGTGCTCTTCGTCGCGGTGCTCGGCCTTGGCCAGGGCGGCTCGCTCGGGCTGAGTGTCTTCATGTTCACGGCCAGGACGGCTGACGGGGAGACGTCGGCGGCGCTGTCCGGATTCGCCCAGGGGGGCGGGTACCTGATCGCGAGCGCCGGACCGCTGCTACTCGGGCTGCTGCACACGGCGACGGGCGGGTGGACGGTACCGGCCTGGCTGCTGCTCGGCGTTATGTCCGTGCAACTAGTCGCCGGCGTGCTGGCCGCCCGCGACAAGGTGATCACTTTACCCCGTGTGGTGCCGGTGGGCTAGGAGTGGTGGGTGGGGCTGGTGGTGGGCAGGCCGGTGAGGTCGGTGCTTAGCTTCCAGAGGCGGCGGGCCAGGGATTCGTCGCGGGCGGCGGCTGAGGGAGCGCGGGGCTTGCCGTTGACATAGTAGCCGCCGGTCTGGCCGGTGACTTCGGGGGAGCTGGCCAGGTGGATCAGGGTCGCCGCGCCCGACTCGGGTGAGCGGATGAACGGGGCGACGATCAGCAGGCCGACCCGCAGCCACGGCCGGCCGGTCTGGCCGAAGCTGGTCCTGACCGTTCCTGGATGCAGGCAGTTGGCGGTCACCGAGGTCCCGCTGAGCCGCCGGGCGAGTTCTGCGGTGAACAGCACGTTGGCGAGCTTGCTGTCGGCGTAGGCGACCATGGGCCGGTAGCGGCGGGGCTGCGCGACCTGGTCGAGGTCGAGCCTGGCGGTTCGGTGGGCCGTGGACGAGACGGTCACGACCCGGCCTTCTGGGCTGGCCGCGAGCCTGGCGATCAGCAGGTTAGTCAGCAGGAACGGTGCCAGGTGGTTGACGGCGAAGGTGTGCTCGATGCCGTCCGCGGTGATCGTCCGGTCGCCGACGACCAGGCCGGCGTTGTTCACCAGCACGTCGATCCGCGGCAGCTCGCCTAGCCGGCCAGCGAGGTCCCTGACCTGCCGCAGATCGGACAGGTCGGCCAGTTCGAGGCTCGGCTCGGCGTCAGTGGCGGCCCGTGCGACCTCGGCCAGCGCCAGCTCGCCCCGGCGGCGGTCCCTGGCGACCAGGACCATGGTCGCGCCCAGGCTGGCCAGCGCGATCGCGGCGGCCCGGCCTATCCCCGAGCTGGCGCCGGTCAGCACGCACACGCGGCCGGCCAGGACGGGCGAGGTGCCGGGCGCAGGACTGCCGGGCGCGGGCGCGGTGCTGCCGGTCACGGCACGCGGCCGTAACCGTAGACAGCGGCGGCCGTGCCGTCGTCCGGTGCGGCCGACTTTCCCGCACCCCAGTTGTGCGTGGTGCCTGGGATCAGCGCGCAGGCCAGCACTTCGTTAGCCGAGGTCGAGCTCACCGTCGCGCTGGTCCACTGGCCCGCTGCCGACAGGTCAAGCACGGACGACGGGCCGAAGCCCGGGTTCGCGATCACCCAGAAACCGCCGTGGCCGTCCCGGCACATCCCGGTCGGCGCGACGAACCCTGGCACCGCCACCGCGTGCCAGGCGCGCCCGTCAAAGTGGCCGAGCTCGGGCAGCCCGGCGACCGACCCGGCCACCCACACGTTGGCCGGCCCGAGCGCGAGCACGTAGGAGTAGCTGAATCCGGTGAGGCTGGCCGGGGAAACCTCGTGCCACGCCGAGCCGTCGAAATGCACCAGCGCGGTCATCGACCCGGGGAGCCCGCCGATGCCCCAGACGTCGGTCCGCGAGGCGGCGCTGGCCCGGTCGAGATCGGACGCCATGCCCCGGACCCGGGTCCACTTGCCGCCCGACAGGTGCCAGGTGCCGGCGCCGGTGCGCTTGCTGCCGGGCGCGCCGAAGAGCCAGACGTTGTGATGGGGGAGCGCGAGGATGCCGGTGAACTGGTGCTTAGGGCTCCACGGTCCTTTCGGCACGACGGTCCAGCGAGTTCCGTTCCAGTTGATCACCTTGCCGTCGAGATAGGTAACGGCCCAGATGTCGGAGCCCGAGGTCGCGCTCGCGCCGACGATCCAGCTTTGCAGCCCGGAGGGCAGCGGCGAGGTGTGCCACCTGCCGTTCCGCCTCAGCTCGGCCTCTGGCACCCCATCGCGCTTGCTGTTGAAATTCGAGCCGCCGAAGAACCAGGCGGTGCGTCCCTGGACCAGCACCGAGCTGTACCGGCTGTGATTGGTGACCGGCGGCAGGTACCTGGTCGCGAGCTTCAGGGTCCAGGGCTGGCGGGCCTTGAGCAGGGCCGGCGGGGTCCGGCCTGACCCCGCGGACGCGGTCACCGCCGGCCCGGCGAGCAAGGTCGCCGCGGTCGTCGCTGTCATGGCTGCGGTTATCGCGGCGCAGGTCACCGCAGAGCGGCGCCTGATCGCGGAACTTGGGGGGATCGGTGCCTCCTGGGCCGGGTCGTCTGGATAAAGATTCTATGGCCATACACTGAGACGAAGATGATCCTCGCCTGGCGGGGTTGGCCTGATGCCAGATCTCAGATATTCAGGAAGTCCTGGCCGACAGGCCACGTGCGGCACTCAGCAGCACGGCCGGCGACTTAGACTCGGTGGGTTCGCAAGACTGGTCAGGACTGATGTCGTCAGCGACGACTGTAGCGACGGCTGTGAGGAGCGCACCAGATGACATTGCTCGAGTCGGTGAGCGGTCCGCGGGATGTCAAGGCGCTCGGCCCAGATGAGCTGCCTGCGCTCGCAGCGGAGATCAGGCAGTTCCTGATCGAGGCGGTATCGCGGAATGGCGGCCACCTTGGCCCTAATCTCGGCGTGGTCGAGCTGACTATCGCGTTGCACCGGGTGTTCGATTCGCCCGCCGACCAGATCGTGTGGGACACCGGTCACCAGTCGTACGTGCACAAGCTCCTGACCGGCCGGATGTCAGGCTTCGGGCGGCTGCGGCAGCTCGGCGGGATCTCCGGCTATCCGAGCAGGTCCGAGTCCGAGCATGACCTCGTCGAGAACTCCCACGCGTCGACCAGCCTGTCCTACGCGGACGGGCTGGCCAAGGCCATGTGGCTGCGCGGCGACAAGCAGCACCGGGTCGTCGCCATTATCGGCGACGGCGCGCTGACCGGCGGCATGGCGTGGGAAGCGCTGAACAACATCGCGGCCGCTAAGGACCGCCCGGTCGTCATCGTCGTCAACGACAACGGCCGGTCCTACCAGCGCACGATCGGGGGACTGGCCGACCACCTCGCCGCCGTCCGCGTCTCCCAGCGGTACGAGCAGGTCCTCGACCTGGTCAAGACCACACTGTCGAACACGCCGCTGGTCGGCTCGCCGCTTTTTGAGACCCTGCACGGGATCAAGAAGGGCCTGAAGGACTTCCTGCAGCCTCAGGTGCTCTTCGAGGATCTCGGCCTGAAATACCTCGGCCCGATCGACGGGCACGACGAGCTGGCGACGGAGAACGCGCTGACCAAGGCGCGCGAGTACGGCGGCCCGGTCCTGGTGCACGTGATCACCCAGAAGGGGCGCGGCTACGCGGCGGCCGAGGAAAACGACGAGGACTGCCTGCACCAGGTCCAGCCGGGCGCGCCTGTGCACGTGAACGGCTCGGCCAGGGCGACGGCGACGAAGCCGGCCGCGCCGGCCGCCGGGGCTAAGCGCGGCTGGACCCAGGTCTTCGCCGATGAGCTGGTCGCCATCGGTGCCCGCAGGCCCGACGTCGTCGCGATCACCGCCGCGATGCTGCATCCGACGGGGCTGGCGCCGTTCGCCGAGGCCTATCCTGACCGGGTCTTTGACGTGGGCATCGCCGAGCAGCACGCGGTCACCAGCGCGGCGGGCCTGGCCATGGGCGGCCTGCACCCGGTGGTGGCGATCTACGCGACGTTCCTGAACCGTGCCTTCGACCAGGTCCTGATGGACGTGGCGATGCACCGGCTGCCCGTCACCTTCGTGCTTGACCGGGCCGGCGTCACCGGACCTGACGGCGCCAGCCACCACGGCATGTGGGACGGGTCGCTGCTGCAGCTCGTGCCGGGAATGCGGATCGCAATGCCGAGGGACGGTGCCAGGCTGACTGAGCTGGTGCGCGAGGCGGTGGCGATTTCAGACGGCCCCACCGCGATCAGGTTCCCGCGCGGCTCGGTCAGCGATGACATTCCGGCGGTCGGCAGCCTGGGCGGCATGGACGTGCTGGCCAGGCCGGCGCCCGGAGCCGGGGGAGCGCCAGGCAACGGCAATGGCAACGGCAGCGACGCGGGTGCCGACGTCCTGCTGGTGTCGGCCGGCCCGATGGCGTCCCTCGCGGTCCAGGCCGCCGGCCGGCTGGCCGATCAGGGCATCGGCGTGACCGTCGTCGACCCGCGCTGGGTCAAGCCGCTCGACCAGTTGCTGGCCCGCGCGGCCGCGCAGCACCGCCTGGTCGTCACGGTCGAGGACAACGGCACGGTCGGCGGATTCGGCGACGCCGTCGCGAGGCTGCTGCGGGAGCACGATGTCGACGTTCCGGTACGAACCTTCGGGCTGCCGCAGAGCTTCCTCGCGCACGGCGATCGGGCCGAGATCCTGGCCGAGGCCGGTCTCACCCCGCAGAGCCTCGCCCTGTCGATCACCGAGGCGGTCGCGCGCCTGACCCCGGACCTGGTGCCCGACCGCCAGGCCTAGCCCGCTGAGGCTGAAATTGTCAGTGCCTTGCTCTAGCGTGTGGCGCATGGAAAACGACACGAGCACGGCCTCGGCCGGGACGGCTGACTGGACCAGCGAGCTCGCCGAGCAGCTCGACTGGTGGTGGCGAGAGCACCTGCGGCCGCGCTTCGACGGGCTGACCGACGATGAGTACTTCTGGGAGCCAGTCCCCGGCTGCTGGAGTATCCGCCGGCGCGACGCCGTCGATCCCGAGATCGCCAGGGGTTCAGGGGAATTCGCGCTGGAGTACGCCTGGCCCCCGCCAAGCCCGCCACCAGTGACGACGATCGCCTGGCGGCTCGGGCACATCATCACGGGAGTCTTCGCCGAGCGCAACGCGGCGCACTTCGGTGCGGCGCCCGCCGACGTGCGGACTTTCGAGTACGCGGGCACCGCCGACGGTGCCCTCGCTCAGCTCGACGAGGTCTACTCAGCCTGGATCACGGGCGTCCGCGCCCTGGACGAAGCTGGCCTGCGCAGGCCGTGCGGCCCGGCTGAGGGTCCGTTCGCTGCCGCCCCGCTGTCCGACATGATCCTGCACATCAACAGGGAAACCCTGCACCACGCGGCCGAGATCGCCTTGCTGCGTGATCTGTACCGAGCAAAGGGGAGGCAAGATGGCATATGAGTTCCAGGTCGTCATCGACTCAGAGCGGCCGCATGAGATGGCCGACTGGTGGGCGCGGACGCTTGGCTGGTCGGTCGAGCCGCAGGACCCGGAGTTCATCAAGCGGATGATCGCCGAGGGCCAGGCGACCGATGACGACACGATGACGCATAACGGCGCGCTGGTCTGGCGGGATGGCTCGGCGATCAGGCACCCGGACGAGCTGGCTGGGGGCGGCACCAGGCCGAGAGTTCTGTTTCAGCTAGTGCCGGAGTCCAAGGCGGTCAAGAATCGGCTGCACCTGGACGTGCGGGTCGGCAAGGACAATGTCGGCAAGCAGGTCGCCGAGCTTGCCGAGCGAGGCGCGACCGCGCTGCACACCGGCTCGCAGGGGCCGCACGGCTGGGTGACAATGGCCGATCCCGAGGGCAACGAGTTCTGCGTGACGTGACCGGCACTCGCTGAGCCTGGCAGAATCGCGTTCTATGAAGACCCTCACCGTGGCCGTGATCGGATCCGGGCCGGCTTGTACACCGCCGAGGCGCTGATCAAGCAGGGAGCGGCGATCGACCCGCCGTGCACCATGCATGTCGACGTGATCGATCGCCTGCCCACGCCGTACGGGCTGGTCAGGTACGGCGTGGCCCCGGACCACAAGTCGATCAAGTCGATCGCGGACTACCTGCGCGGCGTGCTTGAGCACGACGGCGTCAGGTTCGTCGGCGCCGTGCAGCTAGGCGACGAGGTGACCAGGGCCGACTTGCTGTCCTGCTATGACGCGGTTGTCTACGCGACCGGCGCGATGCGGGACCGGCGGCTTGGCATCCCCGGCGAGGACCTGCCGGGCAGCTATGCGGCGACCGACTTCGTCAACTGGTACTGCGGGCATCCGGACATGGACCCGGACCGGTTCACGCTGGAGGCCGAGTCGGTGGCCGTCATCGGAGTCGGCAACGTGGCGGTGGACGTCGCGCGCATCCTCATCCGCGACCCGGCGGAGCTGCGCGACACCGACGTCAGCCAGCCGGTCCTTGAGGCGCTGATGGCGAGCAAGGTGCGCGAGGTGCACATGATCGGGCGGCGCGGCCCGGCTCAGGCCAAGTTCACCACGAAGGAGCTGCGCGAGCTCGGCGAGCTGGCCGGGGTTGACGTGGTCGTCGGCGACGGCGAGGCCGATCTTGACGCGTTCGATGCCAGCGGGGAGAGCGCGCGGCTGGCGGCCAGCGACCGGCACGTGCGCGGCAACTACACGGTGATCAGCGACTGGGCCAAACGCGGACCGGCCGGTGCCGCGCGAAGACTGACTCTGCGTTTCTGGCTGAGCCCGGTGGAAATTCAGGGTACGGAAGGGGCGGAGGCACTGACTGTCGAGCGCACCAGGCTGGACGAGAACGGACGGCTCACCGGAACCGGCCAGTTCGAGACGATCAGTGCCCAGCTTGTGCTCCGCAGCGTCGGGTATCAGAGCGTGCCGCTGCCCGGAGTGCCGTTCGATGACCGCGCGCACATCGTGCCGAACGCCGACGGCCGCGTGCTCGGCGACGACGGTTGGCCCCTGCCCCGCGAGTATGTCGCCGGCTGGCTCAAGCGCGGCCCGACCGGCGTGATCGGCACCAACAAGTCGGACGCGACGCAAACCGTGCGCGCACTGCTAGCCGACCTGGCCGGCGGACCAGGCCCAGACGACGCACAGCTGCCGAGGGCCGGCCTGCTCAGGCTGCCGGAGCCCGCGACGCCTGCTGAGCCGCCGCCCGGCCCGGATTCTCCGTGGTCGACGGCTTTCGCGGCCGTGCTCGCTGACCGCGGGATCACCCCGGTGAGCTATCCAGGCTGGCTCAAGATCGAGATGGCGGAGAAGGAGCTAGCCGCCTCGCTAGGTCGTGGCGCCAGAGTCAAGCTAGCCAGCCGCGCCGCGATCCACGCAGCCTGCGGCCTAACCCCACGCTGACCCGCCCCGCCCCGGCCTGGCCCCGAGCGGCGGCCCGGCCCCGAGTGGCCGGTCGGCGACCCGAGCGGCTCGGCAACAATAATCGGTCATTGGCCGAGCTAATGCACAATCTGGGCATTGTCGGCCGGAGGCCTTAAATCCTGTAGGACCGTTTGCCGTTGTAGGAGCGTTAGCCGCAAATCTGCCGGAAAAGTGTCCTACAACGGCAAACGGTCCTACAGGATTCCACTTCCCGCCCCTGGCGATCCCCCATGCGACTCAGATCCCCCAATTCTGGCGCTATCTGGACTCACATCCCTGCGCAGCCTGCGGAGCGGGTGGCGATTGGCCGGTGCCAGGCGTTGCGAAGCAGCCGGCACCGGGCAACCGCCACCCGATCCGCCCCCGCAGGTAAGTCATTCGGCTTAAATCGGCACCGAGGCGACCGCCGCCCGCCCGGAGGCAAACAATCAGGCCTAGATCGGCGGCGGGTCTATGTCGTAATCGATTCGCTTATCGTCAAGAAACGCCTTCGCCTCGGGATGGTCAAGGCCCAGAACCTGGTGATATTGCGCGCCCAGCTCGACAGAAAGAGCGTCGGCTCGCTGGCCGGCTCCCTGAGCCCGAAGGTCATGGACGAGATTCGCGGCACAGCCAATAGTCACCGGATGGTCCTGACCGAGATGTTCCCGCATGAGCGGTAGCGACTTCTCGCCGAGAGCGGTGGCTTCCTTGACGTCGCCGAGCTCGGACTGATCGCTGGCGAGGTTCAGCGCGCAGATCAGGGTGAAATGATGACTGATGCCGACCTGCCGGGTGAGATTGGCATGAGCTAGCTCGTCGAAACTACGGGCAGTCTCTGCCTCACCGCGCGCACGGTACATGAGCGCGGTATTGACCCGGCAGCTGTCCACATAGGGATGGTCGGGCCCGAAGACTACCGCGTAGCTGCTCATGGCGGCGTTGACAAGCTCGAAGGCCTCGTCGGTCTCGCCGATCGACCGCAGCGCGTTGGCGAGGCTTGTCGCCGCGGCGAGCGTGTCAGGATGAGCCTGCCCGAAGAGAAACTTCTCCCGCTCGTAGGTGTCCCTGGCCATCGTCAGGCCATCGTCGATCGCGCCCGACATGCGCAGCGCGATGGACAGGTCCTTGGCGGTCCGCAGGGTCAGCGGGTGCTGGGCGCTGAGTTCCTGCACCCCGAAGGCATAGGCGTCCTCCCCGAGATCGACCGCGTCCAGGTACTTACCGCTAAGCCTCAGCACGCGGGCCAGGCCATTCCAGCAGATCATCGTGTCCTGTGCACTGACCCCCGAGTCAGGCACGCGCTGCAGCTGGAAGGTCTCCGTGTGCAGTTGCAGTGCCTTCTTGTAGTCGCTGATCAGGGTGTAGTCCACCGCGAGATTGTTCGCGGCTCGCAGCGTGCGCCGGTCGGGCTTGCCGAAGATAAGCTCATGCCTGCTGAGTGACCGCTCGTCGTGCTCGCGTGCCTCATCGAACTGCCCTCGGGCCCGCAGGTCCGCGCCGTAGCTGTTGGTCTGCAGCAGCGTGATCTCATGATCGGGTCCGAAGACCGTCTGCATGCTCGCCAGGGTCGCCTTGTTGGTCTCGTAGGCCGCGGGGTAGCTGCCAAGCTCGCGGAGCACGATTCCGAGATGGCGCTGGGCATCGAGCACCGAGGGGTCTCCTGGCCCTGAGTCGGCCATCCAGACCTCGATAGTGCGCTCGACGAATCTGAGCGCCGTTTTCGGATCACCCGAGGTGTACAGGAAGCGCACTATGTCGAGACAGAAGCTCCGGACCAGCCTGTGCGGGCACTTCGTAATCCGCGACGGCTCCGCGTGGCCAAGAAGCTCGCTGAAACGCGACCAGTTTGACCGCATGTCGGGCGGGGTCTGAGTCGGTGCGGCATTCGCGAGCAGCAGATGGGTCATATGCCGGATCCGAGTCCGGTCGCTCTCGGCGAGCTCGTTCCGCAGCAGCGCCTGCACGAGGCGGTGCACCTGGATCGTGCGATTCGCCGAGTCAATCCGCACCAGGGCATAGCGCCCGAGCTCGCGGATCGCCGTGGTGAGCAAGATCGGATTGTTCAGCAGTCCGTCAAGCTGCTCGTCGAGCGCCAGTCCGTAGTGCGGATCCGGGTTCGGCGCCGACTCGCCCTGCCCCTGAGAATCTGGCGGATACGCGCCGAAGGCGAACGGGTCCTTGAACTCCTTGGACAGCGGCACGAGCACGTCACGCGGAATCGGCTCGGGGCCGAAGAAGGCGCAGCAGCGGAGCAGGTCGACCGCCTCGGGCAGCCGCTCCTTGAGCTGGGCTACCGACAGCGACCAGGCCACCGTCATCGAGACCGGGTATTCAGACGGCTTGCCCTCGGCCAGCAGCTTGGCCGTCTCCTCGTGAAAGAGCCGCAGGTACTCCTCGATCGACATCCCCGTCTCCGCCTGGACGGCGGCCGCCTGCTCCAGGGCCAGCGGCAGGTGACCGAGTTGCTCGGCCAGCCGGTCGGCCTCTGATCTCGGGATGGCCCTCGGCACCCGCTTGGCGAGGAACGCGAAGCTCTCCTCTGGGCTGAACACATCGACGGGAACCGCGTCGACGATGCTCTGCCAGCGGTGATTGCGAGAGGTAATCAGCACATGACCCGTGCCGTGCGGGAGAATGTCGCTGATGTCCTCGGGCTGATCCGCGTTGTCGAAGATCAGCAGCCACCGGGAGTAGGGCTGTCCGCGCCGCAGGGCGTTGAGCACGGCGGCGCGGCGTCCTCGATGCCGGTCGCGGTCGCCGACGGAAGGCCGACGTGGGGGGCCAGGGCGGCCAGGGACGAGCGCACGAGCATCGGCTGGTCGGCCGAGATCCACCAGACCAGATCGTAATTTCCCGCGTACCGGTAGGCGTACTCGACGGCGACCTGGGTCTTGCCGACGCCGCCGAGACCATGCAGCGCGGTCGGCACGACCGCATTGACGTCCACCACCGCCGTGACATCGGTCGCGAGGCTTGTGGCGAGCAGGGCCAGAAGCTCTTCCCTGCCGGTAAAGTTCTTGTTTCTCGGCGGTACCTTGCCCCAGACCTCGGGAATGGCGTGTGGCGCAGCCGCCGCATCTCTTAACGATTCAGACATCAGATCGCCTCCGCGTCCTTTCCCGGCGTGTCTCAGGCAAGCCCGTCCGGGCCTCTGAGCTGAGCGGACGGCGCGAGAAGTTTGAGTTCATCGATTAGACGATTAGTATGCTACGCTGCTGTGCGCTGGTAGGGAATTCGTACTATCAAAGCCATACCCTCCGCCGTCTTGGATGCGGGCCCTCAAAGTTGCGGGCCGTCTTAGCCGCAGGCCGCCTGGATCCAGTCTGTCTCGGATGCGGCTGCTCTGGCTAGCTGGACGGGCGGAGTTCGTTTGGGTCCGTCGAGATCCGGGGAGCTGACATGAGAGAAGATTCAGGCGACTTCGGCGATGTCCTTGTGGACGTCTCGGAGCTGTCCCTTCGGGATTTGGGCCAGATTGACGGCTCAAGCCTTGCCCTGGCCGTAACGCAGGTGCTCAGCAGCGGCAGCCAGGTCGCCGCTTTTTCTTCCGCACTCTGAGTGGTTCAGTGTTACGAGTGCTTCAGTGTTACGACTGGTTAAGTGCTGCGAGTGGTACAGTGCGACCTCTGCCGGTTGTCGACCGATATACGACGCAAACGCGCCATTGTCTCGGCTCCCGGCGGAGATCGCCTGCGTGACCTTGATTGCGGTCTGCCAGCCGTGCGCCTAAAATTCCACTTCAGACCCGATCGCTGGAGGATTGGCTGCTGACTGCTTGGGGGGTAAGTGGAGGATCAAGACTGGAGGCGGCTGATCGATCAGCTCCGGCGGGGCAGATGCACACCGTTTCTCGGTGCCGGGGCCTGCTCGACCTTACCGAAGGGCGCTGACCTGAGTCGGCGATGGGCCAAGGAATCTGACTATCCCTTTCCGGACAGGTCTGATCTTCCCAGAGTGATGCAGTTCGCCGCGATCTGGTATGGCGACGCGGTCGACATCAAAGAGAAGGTCTGCGAGGAGATACTCGACGCTCCGGAGCCGGACTTCAGCGATACCGCCGAGCCGCATGCGCTGCTCGCCGAGTTCCCGTTACCAGTTTTTGTCACGACGAATTATGACGATTTCCTGACGAAAGCTCTTCAGCAGCGGCAGAAAGATCCGACAGTAGCGTCGTGTCAGTGGTATGAGACCTCTGCCAACGACCCTGACGTGGCAGAGCCAGATCTCTCGGCGATGCGGCCGGATGAGTCCAAGCCGCTTATCTATCACCTGCACGGCCGGGCGCATACTGCGAAATCTATCGTCCTCACCGAGAATGATTACCTGGAGTTCCTGGTGAAAATGGCGCGTTCCCGCAGCCAGGGCGGACCTGAGATCGTTCCCAACATTATCCGCTCCGCACTGGCCGATAATCCGCTGTTGTTCATCGGGTACAGCATGCAGGACTGGACCTTCCGGGTCCTGTTTCACGGACTGCTCCGTGATGTGCCCGGCATACATAAGAGACGCAATGTGAGCGTTCAGTTGCCGCCGGCGGTCAACCGGTCCAACCAGAGGGCGCAAGAGCGGGCGTGCAAGTTCCTGACGGACTACTTCCACGACTGGCACGTCCAGTTTTTCTGGGGGACGGCAAATGACTTCTGCCGCGAGCTGCGAAGCCGGATGAATGGGTCACCCTAATGAGAGCCAGGACCGCGGCTGACGCCAGCAGATTCCAGCCCTACGTCGGTTTGCGCGCATTCCGCTTCGAGGATCAGGACCTGTTCTTCGGGCGAACGAGAGAGTCTCTTGATATCGCCAGGATCTGGCGGTCAAACAAGCTGACCGTGCTCTACGGGGCATCGGGCGTGGGCAAGACCTCGCTGCTTCAGGCGGGTGTCATTCCCTCTCTTGACGCAGACCAGTTCGAGGTGCTTCCCGTTGGTCGCATCCGGCCGGATCTCGCCTTTCCCGGCGACGTAAGCGGCGGCAATCCCTTCACCTTCTCTTTGCTTTGTTCCTGGGCGCCTGATACCTCGCCAGGCTTGCTGACCGGATTAACCATCGACGAGTTCCTCGCCCGGCGCGGAGAGCGCGAGGACAGCTACGGTGATCCAGTGCCCAGGCTGGTGGCGATCGACCAGGCCGAGGACTCTTCAGCATGCTGCCGCTCTGGCAGGATTTTTTGCAGCAGTTTCTCGCTGAACTGGCGCAGGCCCTGCGCAGCAATGACGGGCTGCGCTTGCTGCTTTCGCTGCGCGAGGACTACCTGGCCGCGATGCTGCCATATGAGTACATGCTCGGCGGGCAGTCCCGCATGCGCTCGCGGCTGCTGCCTTTCGGGCCGAAGGCGGCGCTTGAGGCGATCTGCGAGCCGGTGAGCCGGGCTCATATCTTGTTCGAGCCGGGCGCGGCGCAGGAACTGGTCACCGAGCTCAGCACGGTACACGCCACTAACGCGTTCGGTCAGGAAACGACCGTCATTGTCGACAGCATCGAGCCGGCCTTGGTCCAGATCGTCTGCTCGAGCTTCTGGGAGTCCATCCCTGGTGATACGAAAGTCATTACGATCGCGCAGGTCAGGGAATATGCCAATGTCGATAGATCGCTGGCGCGGTTCTTTGGCGAGGTGCTCGGTGAGATAGCTAGCGAAAATGGCGTGGCGGCGGCGCAGATCCGGCTCTGGCTTCAGCAAAAGCTGATCACCGAGCATGGCACCAGGGGCACCGCGTACGAGGGAGTCAAGGACACCGCCGGGATGTCCAATGTCGTCGTGCGGGCGCTAGCAGACCGGCGCATTCTCAAGGCCGAGTACCGGGCGGGTACCCGCTGGTATGAACTGCAGCACGACCGGCTGATCAATCCGCTGAGGCAGGCCGATGCGCGGGAGCAGCTCATGGCGGCGAGACTCGCCAAGGACGCCGGCGACTGGGACCTGGCGCGCAGCTACGCGGTGGAGGCGATGCGCACCTTTGGCGCCGACGAGCTGAGGCTGCGCGGCGACGCCGAGCGCTTGCTTGGCGATGTAGCCGCGGAGTGCGGTGAGACCGCGGAGGCGCTGAAGCGCTATCACGACGCGGCGGGCTTCTTCGAGGTACTGCAGGACTCTACGGCCGTCGGGGAGGTACTGGCGGCGGCTGGCCAGTTGTCGCTGCTCTGCGGACGCTACTTTGACGCCATGACCGACTTGCAGGCCGCGTTGTCGCGAGTTCCCGCCAACCTGGACGCGCAGATAGACCTTGCGCTGGCGATGTGGTATCTGGGTGAGCCGCTGGTCTCGGTTTCGGTCCTGACGACGGTCCTGAGCGTCATGGGCAGCAGCATGGCCGCGCTCAGGATGCGCGGTGAGATCCTCGCTGACCTGGGAGACGGCAAGGGCGCGCTGCATGATCTTGAGCAGGTGCGACGGAACCAGGGGTGGAGTTCCATGGCGGCACGGGCGCTCGCCCTCGCCCTGGTCGGACGGCACGATGACGCTCGGCAAGAGGCCGCGCAGGCTCGTGCTAGCGGTCAGGACAGCGGGCCGCTCCTGCTGAGGATCGCGCGAGTGGCCGCGCTCCGAGGCGATGTCGAAGAGGCATCGGGAATCGCCAGGGCCGCGCTGGCCGCACGCGATCCGGCGCTGCCCCGTCATCTGGTCAAGTCCGCCCAAGGGCTGGCAACGGGCCAGGAAGGAACACGCGGCCGGCCGCCTGGTGGCTAGGCCGTGGTCCCCGGCCCTGCTCCCCGGCTTCACGACGGTTCTCGATGTGATCACGCAACCCGGCTTTCCTCTTGAGGCGTCTGTGACCGGGTGGGTCGTGATCGGCGCGGCTGCTCGCGCGAGAGAGCCGTTTCCAGGGCCTCCGCCGGTTCCGCGAGAAGGTCAAGCTCTCCGGACAGGTCGACCACGAGTAACCCGAAAGGGCGGATACCAGGCAAACTCGCGACCCGCGCTGAGCTGAACCATCGCCCGGCTCCAGACTGCGCCCCACGCCGTTTCCGTGATCATGGTCGGGGTGTTGATCACGGAAACGAGATGGTGCGATCACGCGGTCGATGTTCCGTGATCACAGTGAGATCCATGATCACGGAACATTACGCGGCCTGGCTGTCGACAAGAATCGCTAGGCTGGGCCCGGCGGAGTCGAGATTAGCCCGGCGAACTCGGGGTTAGCGGACTCGAGGCTAGATCGGAGTTGCGCGTCTGCCAGAGTCGTCGGTGCTCCTCGGCGGCCGTGGCTGCGATCGCGGCGGCATCGGCCGGGATCTGGTCAGAGGCCCAGGTCCGCAGCGTCTGTGCGATGCCCGTGACGAAAGTCTCGCCAGCGTCGGTCAGGCGACCGCTGGCCAGCAGGGTCTGCGCCGCCTG
Organism: uncultured Actinomycetota bacterium; assembly: GCA_963819285.1. GTDB lineage: Bacteria > Actinomycetota > Actinomycetes > Streptosporangiales > Streptosporangiaceae > Chersky-822. Next base: position 229,795 of record CAWFVM010000011.1, on the reverse strand, counting down.
TACGACGGAGGCCTGCCAGTGCGCGAACTCCGCATGTGCCTTGATCGCGGCCGCACCGACCGCCACCTCGCGCTGACGCCGCCAGAAGGCGGTGACGCCAAGAAAGGCATAGGTGCCCTGAATCAGGCCGGCCGCTGGCCTCGGATCCTCGCGCCAGGGCGCGTAGTGCAGGGACCCGTCATCTGGCTGGGTCATGGGGACGATGTCGATCAGCGCGGACAACTTCGCATGCTGCACCTCGTGAGCCAGCGTGACCGCGAGTGAGCACGCGTCGAGCGGCTTCGACAGCGCTATGGCGCCGAATGTCTCCCGTGAAGTCGCGCTGGCCGCCCGGTCCGCTGGCCGGGTCAGTGGCGTGAAGACCGTGACTAGCGCGGCGACCTCCGCCGCGAACTGCCGGTGCTGCCGCACGAGCAGTTCCCAGCCGTCGCTCAGCAGCGACTGCCAGTCGGTGAGCCGTCTGCGGGCAGCCGCCCGCTGAGATTCGCATAGCCAGGCATCCGGTAGTCGTCCAGATCATCCACCACGACTCGGATCGCCAGGTCACCCGATCGGGCCGACAGGCAGCGCAGGTGCTGCCAGCCCGGCCCGTCGGCGAAAGCGTAAGCGTCGGCAGCCCCGATCCACCCGGAGCCGGAGCCGGACCCCGAGCCGGTGGCCGCGATCTCACCATCCCTGATGTCCAGATCCAGTTCGCTGCCCGCGCTAGCCGGCGCGGTTATTTTCCCAATCGAAGGCAGCATGACCGAATCATCACTGGCCGTGACTCGGACACAGACCTTGACGCGTGCCCTGGCCGCGGCTGCGGCGGCGATCGCGGCAAGCTGACCGACGTCGGCCCGCGAGGACGATTCTGGTTCACTCAGCAGGCGGATCGTGCGTTCCGCCCAGGCTCCGACCGCGGGGTGATAGATGACAGCGCTGACCGCGCCGGCGTCAGCCTGCTGGATTTCCGCGAGCAGCTCGAAGGCCCGCACGGCCCGCTGGGCTTGCTCATGCTCCGCGCGGCGAGCGAGCTCCACGACCTGCCGCAGCAAGATCGCATGCTTGCTGTGCTGCGCCGCGACGAGCAGGCCGACACCGTCGGTGCCGCCGCCTCCCTGGGCCAGGCGGGCGAATATCTCGGCGGGCACGCGATGCACGGACAGGCTCATGAGCGTCCTCCCGTCAGGTCGCTTACCTGAGCCTGAACCGCACGACGTATATGGTAAATAAGGCGCTTGAGGTCCTCGCAGTAAACTGACGGATTGACGAATCCGTTCTCCGGTCCGTAACGGTGGGCATAAAGTCCGCCGCCGCAGACCTCAAGGATTCTGCAGGAGTTGCAGGTGCCGGACAGCGCCCGCTTGCCGATCTGCCTGGCGACTACCGCGGGGAGCAGCAGCGTGCTGTCGAAAGATGTGTCACGCACATGCAGTCCGGTGGCCGGCGCACCCTGGTAAGCCGATTTCAGGCTGTCCGCCTGCTCGATGCTGCCGTCGGTTTCTATGACCACGGTGCCAACCGGTGACAGTCCTATGGTCTCGATCCTGGAGGATCCGCCCAGCAGCAAGCCGATGATCTCGCTGAACATGCGCACGTCGGTCTCCTGCCGGGGGGCGCGGTACCAGCGGTCGAACACGGCGGCCAGCCAGTCGCCGTAAGGCGTGTGCCGGGAATCGGCCAGCCGGCCAGGCGGCGGCGTCACCCAGTTGCCGTGCGGCAGCAGGAAGTCGATGGTCGGCGGGCCGAATCTCAGCAGCGCCTCGTAGGTGCGCTCTGGCGGGTTGCGCGGATCTATCGTGCACAGCAGGCCGCCAAACAGGTGCCTGAACGGAGGAGAGATCAGCTGCTCAAGGCCGCTGACCACGGCGGCGTAGCTGCCCTGCCCGTTGGCCCGGCGCCGGTGCCGGTCATTGGCGTCAGCGTCACCGTCAAGACTGACCCCGACTCTGACGTCGAGCTCATCAAAGATCTTCAGGTAGGCGGCATCGAGCAAGACGCCATTGGTCTGGATAGTCACGTCGGCCTTCGTTGACGAGTCCAGTGCGGAACGCAGCGTCTCCACCGTGAATCTGAGCTGGTCAGGCCCGGCCAGCAGCGGCTCGCCGCCATGCAGTACGAGCCGGACAGAAGGCAGCGAATGAGCGCGAGCATGCTCCGCGATGCGATCGCAGGCGCTTACAATGACCTCGCTGGACATTCGCTTTGGTTGCGACCGCCAGCTCTGGTCCGCCATTTCGTACATGTAACAATAGCGACACGATAGATCGCACCTGCTGTGGACCTTGAGAATGAACTCACGGAACGGAGTTGGCTGCCAACCCTCCGCGAGCAGTAGGTCGATATCAGGCGCCGATAGCCATTCCGGCACGGGTTTCACCTGGGCAAATCATGTCTTGTCGGCGCTTGAGCACCAGTTCGGTGGCTCTATGGCGCGGCAAGGATGAAAGTTCCTCGTTGTCGGCCTAGCTTAAACGACAACGGTCAGTACCGCAGGCGGCTGGAGCCATTTCGGTGGCCGCGTGGCGGCCCGGCGATGCGCGGTCTGGCCGGACCGGGTCCTGAATCGCTGTTACCGTGGAGATGTGACGATCCGAACCCATTCAGGTCGGCTGGGTAGGCAAGCACCGGCGCTGCGCGCGGCTGCCAGGCTGGCCGCAGGACTTACGATGCTGGGCGGGATTGGTGCCTGCGCGTCCCTGCCGGCCGGCGCCGCATTGCCGGTCGCGGCCAGGGTGCCGGCGCCGGCCACGAGGCCGGCGGCGACAGGGATGCCGGCGGCCGGCGGGCCGAAAGCCTCCGGCGTGAAGCAGCGGATTACGGTGACGGCACCCTCGCCCTCGTCGACCTACGCGACTTTCACCGCCTATCGCCGGTCAGGCGGTCGCTGGGTGCGGGCCTTCGGGCCCTGGACCGCCCGAGTCGGCTATAACGGGGTCGCCGGGCCCGGTGCCAAGCGCGAGGGCGACGGCCGGACCCCGTCGGGCACCTTCGGCTTTCAGTTCTTCTTCGGAGTGCGGCCCAACCCGGGCGTGGCGTTCAGCTACCGCCGGGCGCGGCACTACGACGTCTGGGATGACGACCCGTCGAGCTCGCTCTACAACGAGTGGGTCGACCAGCGGCATCGCGACCCCGGTGCCAGCCCGGAGCCGATGGACCAGGTCCCTGTGTACGACTACGGAGCGGTGATCGGCTACAACACCGGCCGGGTGCCTGGCCGGGGAAGTGCCATCTTCCTGCACGTCGGGAACGGCTCGGATACCGCCGGCTGCGTTTCGCTGCCGAAGCCAGAGCTCCTGAAGGTACTGCGCTGGCTTCGCCCGGCTGACCATCCCCGGATCGCCATCACCGCGAGGTAGGGCCGGCTCCAGGCCGCGATGATACAGTGCGAAGGTCGCCATTCAGGAAAGGCGCGTGTGTGTGATGAGCCTGCTGCGTATCCCGGCCGTGATCATCGCGGTCCTTGCGCTGGTCGCGTCGCTGCTGCCGGTCGGCGTGGCCCCGAGCCAGGTCGCCAGGGCCTCGAAGTGCGCGGCCACGTCGTCAGCCAAGTGCCGGCACCGGCCTGGCAGCCTTTACTCGGTCAAACGGCACTAGCCGCCCTGGCACCTCGATAGCCTGCGATCAGGCAATCAGGGTCTTGAGCAGGGCCCTGGTCCGCTGCCGGTCAGCGCCAGTCGCGAACTCGCCGGCGACGAAGTCCGTCACGCCGCAGTCAGCTAGCGCCGTGATCTGGGCGGCAACCGTGTCCTCGGCACCCACGATCGCGACATCCGCCGGGCCGGCCGCGCCCTCACGGTCGAGCATGGCCCGGTAGGACGGCAGCATCCCGTAGATCGCGAACACCTCGGCGGCGCGCGCCCTGGCCGCGTCGCGATCATCGGTGACGCAGACCGGCAGCACGCACACGACGCGCGGGGCCGGCCGTCCGGCGGCCTCGGCGGCCGCGCTGATCGTCGGGGTGATGTAGTCCCGCACCGTGGCCGGCCCGGTCATCCACAAGATCGTGCCGTCGGTGCGCTCGCCGGCCAGGCGCAGCATCCGCGGGCCGAGCGCCGCGAGCAGGACGGGCACCCGGCCGGCTTGCGGCGTGGAGAGCCCGATGCTGGCCCGCATGGTCTTGCCCGAGTAGGCTCCGTGCTCGCCGTCGAGCAGCGGCTGCAGGATCGACAGATACTCGGCCATATGTGCGGCCGGCGCATCGAAGCTGTAACCGTACATATCCTCGATCACGATCTTGTGCGACAGCCCGATGCCGAGCGCGAGCCGTCCGTCCAGGGCAAGGTTCGCGGTCAGGGCCTGCTGCGCCATGACGGCGGCATGCCGAGGGTAGGTCGGTACCACTGCCGTGCCCAGTTCGAGCCCGTCGATGCCGCCGCCGGCGACGGCGAGCGCGGTCAGCGCGTCGAGCCCGAAGATGTGAGCCATCCACGCCGAGGAAAATCCGTCGTCGGCCACCCTGAGCAGGTCATCGCGCAGCAGCCTGAGCGCGCGCGGACCGCCTGCTTCGGACAGATATATCCCGATGTGCATCTGATGTTCTCCGTTCAGACGGTTGCTGGCTAATCTTCGCCGGTTACCGTGCATTGCCGCTATGCCGGGGTATTGGATCATGCAGGCCTGGGGAGGATAGCAACATGGACACCGGGAAGGAAATGCGGCAGAAGAGCGCAGGCAAGGACGCCGTCGAGCCTGCCGCGCAGGCCGACGCACAGGCTGGGCTGGTGCCCGCGCGGGCTGGGCAAGCCGAGGCGGACAATCTGGCGAGAGCCGTACTGGCCGGAGCTGGCACTGATGCGGTCTCCGAGCCAGCTCGCCGCATGCTGGCCGCTGACCTGCCAGATGACCGCTACCTGGACCGGGAGGAGAGCTGGCTGCGGTTCAGCCAGCGAGTGCTTGAGCTCGCCGAGGACCCGCAGGTACCGCTGCTTGAGCGGGTCAGGTTCGAGTCGATCTTCGCGAGCGCGCTCGATGAGTTCTTCATGGTGCGGGTGGCTGGCCGGATCCGGCGGATGGCGACTGGCCTGCCGGTGGAGAGCGTGACCGGCAAGGCGCCCGATCAGATCCTCGAGAACACCCTGGACATGGCCCGCGACCTGGCGGCTCGGCACGCGCATTGCTTCAGCGAGCGACTGCTGCCAGCGCTGGCCGAGTCAGGTATAGAAATACTTCGCTGGAAGGAGCTCCTGCCCGACGAGCAGTCCAGGCTTCACCGGCTGTTCAGGGAGCGGGTCTACCCGGTACTCACGCCGCTCGCGGTCGACCCGGCTCATCCGTTCCCCTTTATCTCCGGGCTGTCGCTCAGCCTGGCCGTCATGGTCGCCGACCCCAGGACCGGCCTGACACTGTTCGCCCGGGTCAAGGTGCCTCCGCTGCTGCCCCGGTTCCTCACGGTGTCGGCGAGCAGGTTCGTGCCGCTTGAGGACGTCATCGCCGCGCACCTGGACGAGTTGTTCACCGGCCTTGAGGTGATCGAGCATCACGCGTTCCGGGTCACCAGGATCAGGGACCTGGAGATCGACGAAGACGTCACAGAGAACCTGCTGCAATCGCTGGAACGCGAGCTGATGCGCACCAGGTTCGAGCCTGCCGTCCGGCTTGAGGTCGAGGAGTCTATTTCCAGCGATGTGCTCGACAAGCTGGTGACCGAGCTGGACGTCGACCACCGGGCGGTGTACCGGCTGCCTGGCCCGCTCGACCTGACCGGCCTGTCAGCGATCGCCGACCTGGATCTGCGGAGCCTGAAGTACCCGGCCTTCGTGCCTTCCGAGGGGTCGCTGCCGCAGGACCGCAGCGTGTTCGCCACCCTGTCGGACCGGGACGTGCTCGTGCACTTGCCCTACGACTCCTTCACCGCCAGCGTGCAGCGGCTCGTGACCTCGGCGGCGGCCGACCCGAGGGTTCTGGCGATCAAGCACACCCTGTACCGGACGAGCGGCGACTCAGAGATCGTAGACGCGCTGGTCGACGCGGCCGAGGCGGGCAAGCAGGTCGTGGTGGTCGTCGAGATCAAGGCCAGAGGGGACGAGGAAGCCAATATCGCCTGGGCGCGCAAGCTAGAGCAGGCGGGCTGCCACGTGGTCTACGGCTTCGTCGGGCTCAAGACGCACTGCAAGATGGTGCTCGTGGTCAGGGAGCAGTCCGACGGGTCGCTGCGCCGGTTCTGCCACATCGGCACGGGCAACTATCACCCGAAGACCGCCCGGCTGTATGAGGACTTCGGGCTGCTGACGTCGGACCGGCAGGTCGGCGAGGACGTCACCGACATGTTCAATCACCTGACCGGCTACAGCCTGCCGACCCAGTACCGGCGGCTGCTGGTCGCGCCCGCTGGTCTTCGGTCCGGGCTGATCAGGCAGATCGACGAGCAGGTGCGGCTGGCCAGGGCCGGCGAGCCCGCCAGGATCCAGATGAAGTGCAACGCCATCATCGATGAGGCGATCATCGACGCGCTGTACCTGGCGTCCAACGATGGCGTGCCGATCGACTTGTGGGTGCGCGGTATCTGCTCGCTGCGGCCGGGCGTGCCCGGCCTTTCCGAGACGATCAGCGTGCGCAGCGTCGTGGGCCGGTTCCTTGAGCATTCGCGGATCTATGCCTTCGGCGAGGACGCGGAAAACGGCGGCGACGTCTGGATCGGCAGCGCCGACCTCATGCACAGAAACCTGGACCGCCGGGTTGAGCTGCTGATCCGGGTGACCGACCAGGGGCAGAAACGAGAACTGCGCAGCCTGATCGACCTGGCCATGGACCCGGCCGTCGCGTCCTGGTGGCTAGGCCCGGACGGCAGCTGGACCAGGCATCACCTGGACGAATCCGGCGCGCCGCTGATGGACCTGCAAGATCACCTGATCCGGACCAGGCAGAGCCGGTCCGGCGAGCCCGAGGCCAGCGTCGCCAAGAGCCTGCCGCGGCCGGAGCGCCAGGCGCGTGGCTGAGGTCGGCACCCCCGATGCCCCCGACCCGATCCGTGCCGCCGGCGCGGTGGTGTGGCGCCCTGGACCGGACGGGCCGCAGATCGTGCTCGTGCACCGGCCGCGCTACGACGACTGGTCCTACCCGAAGGGCAAGAGCGGGCGTGGCGAGCATGTCCTGCTGGCCGCCGCCCGTGAGGTAGCTGAGGAGACTGGCTTGCGAGTGGTGCTCGGCCGCCGCCTGGCTCCGTCGGTCTACGAGTTCGCCGGCCGCCGAAGCACGTCAGCTACTGGGTCGCCCGGAGCGTCGAGTCGGTCGGCTTCGAGCCTGGCCACGAGGTAGACGATCTTGCCTGGCTGGACGTGCCTGAAGTCGCCGGGCGCCTGTCGTACCAGCGAGATCTCGCGCTGCTTGAGGAGTTCAGGTCTGGCCCGCCCGACTCGGTGCCGTTCATCCTGCTGCGGCACGCTGCCGCCGGCGTCAAATCCGGCGCTGGAGCGGCCGATCTTGACCGGCCGCTTGACCTCGACGGCCGCATGGCCGCGAGTCAGCTCGCGGAGTTGCTCGCCAGCTACGGCCGATGTCGCGTGATCAGCTCAGCCGCGCGGCGCTGCATCGCGACCGTCACGCCTTACGCCGAGGCCGCGGGCTTGCCGGTGGAGGTTGAGCCCTCCTTCACCGTCCTGGATCGAGTCCGGCCAGGTAGTCCTGGCAGCTCTGGCGGTGACGTCAGCACCACCGCAGTCGTGAGAGCCGCTGAGCTGGCCCGATCGGGACGGCCTGTGCTGGTCTGCGCGCACGGGGAGAACGTGCTGGCACTCGCGGACGCCGCCCGCGTCGCCCTCGGGGCCGGCCGGGACGCCGGCCCGCCGCTGGCCAAAGGTGCCTTCATCGTGCTGCAGTCCGCCGCCGGCGTCCTGGTGTCGGCGGAGCGGCACGATCTCGCTCAGTAAATTGTCGTAGCCATGCGATAGAAAAAAGCTGCCTGACCAATGGCAACGAGAGGAGCGGGCATGGCGGATGACACCCAGGAGACGGTATGGGACGAGCTGACGGATGAGCTCACAGACTTCGCCGAGCGGTTAACCGCGCCTGGCGACGCGGAGTGCCTGCGCTGCTTCCTGCTGCGCATGATCAACGAGTTCGGCTGTGACGGCACCTACCGCTGGACCATCAGATGGCGCGATATTCGCGCCGCCCAGCCCGGCGGGCTGCTGCGTCAGCTCGAGCTGCGTGGCGGCTGCTGCGACTGCGAGATCCTGCTGAATGTCTTTCCTGACTACCCGCCGTCCGTAGCCCCGCTGCCCTGCGCTGGCGTACTCCGGCCAGGCTCGTCCAAGCCATGCGACCTGCGATCGCTGCGCAGGGGCACCTGACGGCTGCGCTGAGCCGGCCTGGGCTAGGCGGGAGGCCTGCGGGGTTACTCGGTTTCGCCCTTCTCGTCCAGTTCGCCCTTCTCGTCCAGCCTGAGCAGGGCCATGGCGATCGGCAGGGCAGTGACGCCGATCTGCCAGGGCCTGGCACCGTAACGGCGCAGCTCGTCGGAGATCGTCTCGGTGCTCACCGGATCAGGCGGCTGCCAGGCCAGCCGCCGCACGGCGTCCGGTGCGAGCAGGTTCTCGGCGGGCAGATGTCCGGCGTCGGCCAGGGCAGCTACTGCCGCGCGGGCCGCGGTCAGCCGCTTGGCCGCCACCGGGTCGCGCTCGGACCAGCGATGAGCCGGCGGCGGGCCGTCGGTCGACGGAGCCGACGACTCGGGAAGCTCATCATCGGTCAGTGCCCTGGCCCGGCGGATGGCCCGCAGCCATTCAGGGCCGTATCGCCGCGCGCCCCGCCCGGTGAATCCGGTGATCTTGCTGAGCTCTTCCATCGTGGCTGGCGCTGCCCTGGCGGCCTCGACAATGGCTGAGTCAGGCAAGATCCTGGTCGGGGAGATATCGCGATGCTGCGCGATCCGGTCCCGCTCCAGCCAGAGTGCGCGGACGACGGCGAGACTCCGCTTGCTCCTGACCCGGTGAATGCCTGAGGTCCGGCGCCACGGATCGGCCCTCGGGGGAGCGGGCCTGGCCGCCAGGATCGTGGCGAACTCCTGCTCCGCCCATTCGGTCTTGCCTTGCTCGGCGAGTTGCTCGGCCAGCGCGTTGCGCAGTTCGACAAGCACTTCCACATCGAGGGCGGCATATCTCAGCCACTCGGGCGGCAGCGGCCGAGATGACCAGTCGGCGGCCGAATGAGTCTTCTCCAGGGTCAGGCCGAGAATTTCCTCGACCAGGGTGCCGAGCCCGACCCTGGGGTAACCGAGCAGCCGCCCGGCCAGCTCGGTATCGAACAGGCGCCTTGGCCGGTAGCCAAGCTCGGTCAGGCACGGCAGATCCTGGCCGGCGGCGTGCAGCACGACCTCGGTCTCCGCCAGCGCGGAATCGACCTCGGACAGGTCCGGGCACTCCACCGGGTCGATCAGGAAAGTGCCCGCGTCCTGACGCCGGAACTGGACGAGAAAGGCCCGGTGGCCGTAACGGAATCCGGATGCCCGCTCAGCATCGACAGCTACCGGCCCCGTGCCGGCCCGGAGCCTGCCCGTCGCCTCGGCGAGCGCCGCAGCGGTGGTCACGAGCGGAGGAAGCCCGTCTCTGGGCTCGAGCAGCGGCACGCTCACGGACGGCGCCTCGGGCGGAACTGCGGCGGCGGGAACTGAGCCACGCCAGGTGCGGCTGGAGGCATGCCGCAGGCGACGCAGAGCGCGTCGACCCAGGCGATGACGTGCCGGTCGAGCGCGAAGCTATCCCGTCCTTCGCCCGTAGGCGACCACGAGGCTCGCATCTCGAATTCGGTCGTCACCGGCTGATCAGCCTTAGTGCCGAATCCTTCTGTAACCACTCTGGTAACCGAACCACTCGAAGCCGCGTACCCAGCCAGCCTAGTGTCGAGCGCCTCGATCAGCCAGCTCCAGCCAACCTGCCCGATGAACTGATCGGCGGCGATCTCGGGCTCGAGCTCGGCCCGCAGGTAAGCGATGACCCGAAAGGGGCCTGCCCACCCATCCTGGCCCGCCGGATCGTAGAGCAGCACGAACCGGCCGGAGCCGATCTCGTTGTCGTCACTGTCGTCGTCGCCGAGCTCCACGGTCGCGGCGATCGCGACGGCCTGCGGTGCCAGCCGGCGGGGCGGCGGCTCGCTGTCGAAACTCACCTCGGGCCTGACCGCCCTGACCGCGGCTATGCCCGCCTCGACCTCGGCCACCGCGAGATGGAAGGGCGAGCTGCCCGGTACGTGCCGCTCGTCGGGCACGGCGGCGGCCCTCAGCGCTCGAGGCGGCGGCATGGCATCCTCAGGCGACCCGGTCAAGCGATCCAGCGCCCGTGTTTGCTAGCACCGCGAGCGGCAGATCGAGCAGCAGGCCTGCGCCGCAGGAGGTACAGAACCACTCGGGACACACTCCGTCGCGAACATCGGGGCAGCGCTCAGGACCCGGATGGATCTGAGCGAATTCGCGGGGCAAACGGCAGCCGGGACAGTCACGGAACGTATTAATCATCTGCTGCTCCTGTCTCGCTCGGCTTCGGCTCGCTCGACTGATACGCCCTATGCATCGATGCTGGCACGGACCTGACCGCAATCCGTGGATCTAGGACGGCGTGTCATCTGGGCGTTTCGCCGCTAAACGCGTCCGGTCGCGTCTTGCGGGCGGTGTCCGGGTCCTAACGGGGCGATGTGAGCGGTCGCGAGGAGCGCTGCCGCCGACCTGTGAGACGATCCCAGACGTGGACAGCCAGCCATCTGACTCAGTTTTCATCAGGGCCTGCCGCCGGCAGCCGGTGCCGCACGCGCCCGTGTGGTACATGCGCCAGGCGGGCCGCGCACTGCCGGAGTACCGCGCGACGCGGGCCGGCATCGCGATGCTCGACGCCTGCTCGAATCCTGACCTGATCACCGAGATCACCCTGCAGCCCGTGCGCCGGTACGGCGTAGACGCCGCGGTGCTGTTCAGCGACATCGTGGTGCCGCTCCGTGCGGTCGGGATCGGCGTCGAGATCAAGCCGGGCGTCGGGCCTGTGATCGAGAAACCGATCCGGGCTGAGCCGGATATCGCCGCCCTTCGCGCGCTGGAGCCGGGCGAGGTCTCGTATATCAGCAAGGCCATCGGCCTGCTGACCGGCGAGCTTGGCGGCACGCCGCTGATCGGGTTCGCCGGCGGTCTGTTTACGATGGCGTGCTACCTGATCGAGGGCGGGCCTTCGAAGAGTTTCGACCGGACCAGGTCACTGATGTACGGCGACCCCCGGCTGTGGCGGACGCTGCTCGACCGGCTGACGGAGATCACGATCGCGTTCCTGAAGGTGCAGGTCGCGGCGGGCGTGTCCGCGATCCAGCTCTTCGACTCGTGGGCGGGGATCTTGAGCCCGCAGGACTACCAGCGCAGCGTTCTGCCTTTCAGCACGCGGATCTTCGCCGCGCTGAGCGAGACCGGCGTCCCGCGCATTCACTTCGGCGTAGGGACAGGCGAACTGCTCGGCATGCTCGGCGAGGCGGGCGCTGACGTGGTCGGGGTCGACTGGCGGGTGCCGCTCGACGAGGCGGTCTACCGGGTCACCGCGGGCAAGGCCCTGCAGGGCAACCTGGACCCGGCGATCTTGCTGGCACCGTGGCCGGTGATCGAGGAGCGGGCCAGGGACGTGCTCGCGAAGGGCCGGACCGCCGAGAGCCACATCTTCAACCTCGGCCACGGCGTCCTGCCGGAAACCGATCCCGACATGCTCACCCGCCTGACCGACCTAGTCCACTCCGTCCCGGCCGCCCCGCCCGCCTGACCGGTCCAGCCGGGATCGGTCAGGCGGTGCGGGGCGGGAACTGGCTCAGGAGGCCGCGGTGGGCGGAGCGGCGGCCGCAGGGGAGCGGCGCTTGATCCGGCGCCGGCCGACTAGATGACGCCGCCGATCAGGGCGAGGGGTACGGCGAACGGGAGCACGGTGCCGAGCGCGGTCAGCAGCCAGACCACGACGGCCTTCAGGCCGTGCCATCCGGTGCGCAGGCCGGCGACCAGCCCGTTGTGAGTCTTCTTATGCTTCTTCACGACAGCGGCGCGGTGACCGGTCAGCGACAGGGTGACGGTCGCGTAGCTAGTCTCATGAGCCAGCGCCTGCTGCTGGGCAAGCAGCGACTCAAGCGCTGACTCCTGGGCGTTGATCTCGTCCTGGACCGAGAGCAGCTGCCCGACATTGCCCGCGCGGCTGAGCAACTCGCGCAGCTGCTTGATCGCCAGCTGCGCCGAGGCCACCCGGCTGCTGACATCGGCAACCTGCTGAGTGACGTCTTGAGCCTGCTCATTGAACGAGAGCTGATGACCGAGCCTGGCGAGCTCGGCCAGCGTCGAGTGATAGCCGGCGACGGGGATCTTGACCTGGAGGATGACCTGACCGGCGCTGCGGCCGGCCGGGCCGAACTGCTGCTCGTTGGCGACGTAACCGCCGGCCGCGGTGATGTCGCCCGTGGCCTGCGAGGTCGCGGTAGCGACAGTCTTGACCCGGAGCCTGAGTTCCGCCGTATAGATAATGCTCTGGTTCGGAGCCAGCTTGGCCAGGTCGCTGGCGTTGGTCACGCGAGTGGCCCCGCCTGACCCCGCCGTGCCGAATTCCGGGCCGCTGGCGGCCTTTGGTGCGGATCTGTTCGCGGGCGCGGCAACTCCGCCGCTGGCGGACGAGTCAGAGCTGGCGGAGCAGGCGGTGACCAGCAGGCCGGCCCGGCGCACGCTGTCATGACCGTGAGCAGATGACGCAGCGAGGTCAGTCGCTGGCCGATGCGAGCCCTGGCAGGACGGGCTTCGCGGTTCAGGTGCGCGTGAATCAGCGGTGCCGTCCAGTGGACTGCGCGAGCGCCGTTGGTGCGAGGGGAACGACTCATGCAGCTGTGACGCAGCCGGCGGCCGATCGGTTTCCCCATCTTTGAAATGGCGACGACCAGTTACCAAAGCGTTGCGCGCCTGCCAGCCGATATGTGCTGGCCCGGTGCTGCCGCGCATTCGGGCAGCGGCGAGGATAAGGCCGTGAGCTATCCGAAAATCGAGTTGCACGTCCATCTTGAAGGCACCGTCCGCCCGGCGGCGCTGCTCCAGATCGCCCGGCGCAATGGCGTGGCGCTCCCGGCTGACTCCGAGCCGGACCTGGCCAGGATTTATGAGTTCAGCGACTTCCTGCACTTTCTGCGGGTGTGGAAGCTGACCACCAGTGCCTTGCGGACCGAGCAGGACTTTCACCAGGTAGTCCTAGGCTACGCGGCCGAGGCCGCCTCGCACGGGGCCGTTTATATTGAAGGGATTTTTTCTCCGGCGGAGCCGGCCGGGCGCGGTGTCCGCTGGGAGGAAGTCTTCGCCGGATACTGCGACGGCGCCCAGGAAGCTCGGGAGCGATATGGCGTCACCGTCGCGCTGACCCCGGACATTCCCCGCGACTATCCGCTGGAGGCGGCCGAGCTGACCGTCAGGCACGCGATCGCCCACGCCAGCCGGGGCATTGTCGGGATCGGCCTCGGCGGGTCCGAGAGCCATCCGCCGGGTCCGTTCGGGCCGGTGTTCGCCCGCTGGCGGGAAGCCGGGCTCGGATCAGTGCCGCACGCCGGGGAATCGGAAGGCCCGCAGTCGGTCAGGGCCGCGCTCGACGACTCGGCGCTAGCCGGATCAGGCACGGTGTCCGCGCCGTCGAGGACCCCGCCCTGGTCAGTGAGCTGGCTGACCGGGGCATCGTGCTCGACGTCTGCCCGACCTCGAACGTGCGGACCGGCGTGGTGCGCTCGCTGGCCGAGCACCCGCTCCCCGAGCTGCTCGCCGCCGGGGTCCAGTGCACCATCAACACCGACGACCCGGCCATGTTCGGCAGCGATCTTGGTTCCGAGCACGTCACCGCGCTGGGGCTCGGCGCCTCGGCCCGCGCCTGCTATCAGGCCGGCGTCCTTGGCGCCCTGTGCGACGAGCAGACCCGCGCGAAGCTGCGCCAGCTCGGCGAGGACTTCGACTGGCCTGGCATGGTGGCCGGGTGAGTACCGGGCAGCGGCGGGGCAAGGTGGTGATCGTGGGCGGCGGGATCGCCGGGCTGGCCGCCGCTTACTTCCTGCGCGACCAGTCGGGTCGGTGCTCGTGCTGGAGTCGTCGCCCAGGCTGGGCGGCAAGCTGGCGGTGTCGGAGGTGGCCGGCATCGCCGTGGACGCCGGCGCCGAGGCCCTGCTCGCCCGCCGGCCCGAAGGCGACTGGACCTGATCAAGGCGGTCGGCCTGGGCGGCGACCTGGTGTACCCGGGCACCACGGCCGCCAGGCATCTGGACCAGGGGCCAGTTCAGGTCGCTGCCGCGACGCCAGTTCATGGGAGTGCCCGCGCGACTTCGCCGACCTGGAACGATCGGCGATCCTGTCGCGACGCGGCCTGGCAGCGCGCGCGGCAGGACGCCGCTGCTGCCGGCCACGAGCCGGGACGGCGACGTGGCGGTCGCCGAGCTCGTCGGCGCCAGGTTCGGCGCCGAGGTGGTGGACCGCCTCGTCGATCCGCTGCTCGGCGGCGTCTACGCGGGCCGGTCCGATCAGCTCTCCTTCGAGGCGACGCTGCCCGCCCTGGCCCAGGCGTCCCGGCCGCACCGGTCGCTGGCCGGCTCGCGTGATCGCTGCTCGGCCCGCCGCCCGCCGGGCCGACCGCCGAGCTGACGGGCTCGCAGCTCCGCGCCGCCGCCGCCGGTCTTCACCACCCTCGCCGACGGCCTCGGCGCGCTTCCTGACGCGCTCGCGCGGGCGAGCGGCGCCTCGATGCGCACCAAGGCGACGGTGCGCGAGCTGGCCAGGACCCAGGCCGGCTGGCGGCTGACCGTCGGCCCCGCCATCGCCCCCGAGCGGATCGACGCGGACGCCGTCATCCTCGCCCTGCCTGCCCGGCCGGCGAGCCGGCTGATCGGCCAGCTCGAGGGCGGGTCGGCGGCGGCGGCGCTGGCCGAGATCGAGTACGCGAGCATGGCGATCGTGACGCTGGCCTATCCCGCCGCCGCCTTCCCTGTCCGCCACCGGCAGCGGCTACCTCGTGCCCGCTGTCGACGGCCAGGCGGTCAAGGCCGCGACATTCAGCACCGTCAAGTGGCCGCATCTGGCGCGGCGACGCTGCACGTGGTGCGCTGCTCGATCGGCCGGATCGGCGAGGAGGCCGTCCTGCAGCGCGACGACGCCGAGCTCGCCGCGCTGGCGGCCGCCGACCTGGCTGCGGCGACCGGCGTGACCGGCGACCCGGTCGCGACGCCGCGTCACCAGGTGGGGCGGCGGGCTGCCGCAGTACACCGTCGGCCACCTGGACCGGGTCGCACCGGATCAGGGCCGCGGTCGCCGGCGCAGCCCGGCCTCGCGGTCTGCGGCGCCGCCTACGACGGCATCGGCATCCCGGCCTGCATCGCGTCGGCGCGGCCGCCGATCAGGTCTCGCCTACCGAGGTCCGGCCCGCGCCCTGAGCGCGGCGCATGCGGGAGAATAGCGGCACGGCAGCGAGACATCGAGGCACATGACGCCGGCCAGACCAGACGCGGCCGGTCAAGGCACGAGATCTCAATCAGCTCATTCGTTACACCATGTGGTCGGTTTTCCGGGTCGCCGACCGCGGGGCGATGGACCTGGCCAGCCGGGAGGCGCTGGCGGCCGAGGTCACCGAGCTGTGCGAGCAGGCGGCAGGCAAGGACGTGAGTCACCAGGGGCAGCTACGACCTGCAGGGCCTGCGCGCCGACGCCGACCTGATGTTCTGGTGGATCGCGCCGACCAGCGATGACCTGCAGGAGATGTACGCCAGGTTCCGGCGGACCAGGCTCGGCCGGGCCTGCGAGCCGGTCTGGTCGGCGATGGCGCTGCACCGGCCCGCCGAGTTCAACAAGAGCCACATCCCGGCGTTCCTGGCCGGGGAGGAGCCGAAGAACTACGTCTGCGTGTACCCGTTCGTCCGGTCCTATGAGTGGTACCTGCTGGAGGACGGCGAGCGGCGGGCGATGCTGGCCGAGCACGGCAAGATGGCGCGCGAGTACCCGGATGTCCGCGCCAACACCGTGTCCGCTTCGCGCTCGGCGACTACGAGTGGATGCTGGCGTTCGAGGCCGACGAGCTGCACAGGATCGTCGACCTGATGCGGCACCTGCGCGGCGCGACCGCCCGGCTGCACACCAGGGTAGAGATCCCGTTCTACACTGGCCGGCGCAAGCCGGTCAGCGAGCTGGTCGCCGGCCTGGCGTGACCGGCAAGGTCATCCTGTTCTGCCGGGAACGGTTCACCGCCGAGGTCGACTGGGCCGCGATCGGCCCGCTGCTGCCCGGCTGGACCATCAGGAGCAGCCCGCGCACCGAGGTCGCCGCGCACGTGGCCGGCGCCGACGTGGTCTGCCCGTTCGGCGCGCAGATTGACGCGGCTGTGCTCGAGGCGGGCACGTTCGGGCTGGTCCACCAGTACGGCGTAGGGCTGGAGAAAGTGGACATCGGCCGGGCGACCGAGCTCGGCGTCCTCGTCGCCCGGGTGCCGGGGGAGGCCGGCGGCAACGCCGAGAGCGTGGCCGAGCTCGCCGTACTGCACCTCCTGGCGCTGACTCGTCGGCTCGACGACCTGCGGGCGACCATGAGGGAGGACAACTGGGAGTCCAGGCCGACCGGCGGATCGCTGCTCGGAGCGACGGTCACGGTCGTCGGCCTTGGCGCGATCGGCTCCGCGCTCGCACACCGTCTGGCCCCATTTGGAACGAATCTGCTCGGAGTCCGTGCCCGTCCCCAGCTCGGCGGCCATCCGGCGATTCAGGAGGTCGTCGGGCCCGATCGGCTGCACGAGGTGCTTGCCCGCTCCGACGCCGTGATCTGCTGCGCCATGTACGACCCCGGCACCGGCCAGATCTTCGACGCGGCCGCCTTCACGGCGATGAAGCGCGGCGCGATCTTCGTCAACGTGGCCAGAGGCGGCCTGGTCGACGAGTCCGCGCTGCTCGCCGCTCTGGAGTCCGGCCAGGTCAGCTCGGCCGGACTCGACGTGCACGCGGTCGAGCCTGTCCCGTCGGGCACGGGGCTGGTCGCTCATCCCCGCGTGCTCGCGACGCCGCATGTGGGCGGGCTGACCGAGGCAATGTTCCGCCGCACGGCCGCTGTCTTCTCGGAGAACGTACTCCGCTGGGCGGCCGGTGAGCTGCCCCGCTGGGTGGTCAACTCGCCTGCGATCAGGCGCTAGCCGCACCCCGACCGCTCACCGGCCGGGCTCCCGGACAGGCGGGGGCGGATCGGGCGGCGATTACCCGGTGCCGGCTGCTCTGTTTCCGTGATCATCGAGCACTGCGTGATGACGGAACATGGCTCTGGCGCGAATTCGTGATGTGAGCCGGGGCGGATGATGACGGTCCGGAACGTCGGCGGGGTGATCATCGGTCCGGCTTGGGTGGGGTGCGGGGGCCTGGTTTGCGAGTTTCTGGGGGGTTTGCGGGGGCTGGTGCTGGGGCGGTGGCTAAAAGATCTAGGAGACTTTTTTCCTGTAGGAGGATTGACAACCATATTCGCTGTTAAGTCTCCTACAGGAAAAAAGTCTCCTACAGGATCAGGCCAGCCTGGCAGCGGGTGAGCCGGATGTGACAGCTGAGTCACCAGGGACCAGCCCGGGTCCGGGCGGTGGCCCCGCCAGGCCCGCGAAGCAGCCCGATCACGGAATTCGCGCCAGAGCCCGGAATATCAGTAGCGCGATCACGCGACCAGGTTTCCGTGATCACGAGCCGCAGCATGATCATGGAAACTGGCGGGGCGGGAACTGCCGGGCGGGAACTGGCGGGGGCGGGAACTGGCGGGGGCCCGCCCGATCCGCCCCCGCGCCGCTCGACTGCCAGCGAGCCGCACCCGGAGCCAAGTTCAGTCGGCTTTCCGCAAGAACGACCGCAGCCGAGTCAGTGGCCAGGCGTTGATTACCTCGTCCGCCGACAGCCACCCCCGCTGAGCAGTCCCGACACCAAAGCGCAGATACCCGAGTGATCCAGTGGTATGCGAGTCCGTGTCGATCGCGAACTTCACCCCCGCGTCCCTGGCCGACTTGATGTAGTCCGACGGCAAGTCGAGCCGCTGCGGCTGAGAGTTCACCTCAAGCGCCGTGCCAGTCTCCGCACAGGCCCGGAACAGCTCGGCGAAATCCACGTCCACCGGGCCGCGCTTGCCGAGCCGCCGCGCTGTCGGGTGTCCGATGACGTGGACCTGCGGGTTCTCGCAGGCTCGCACGAACCGCCTTGTCATCTCGGCTCGCGGCTGGTCGAAGTGCGAGTGGACGGAGGCCACGCAGATGTCGAACCCGGCGAGCACGTCTTCCGGCCAGTCCACCGTGCCGTCGGCGGCGATGTTCAGCTCGGTGCCGTGCAGTAGCTGCATCGGGTGACCGCCATCGGCGGCCAGTTCCGCCTCCAGCAGGCGCACCTGCTCCCGCTGCTCCAGCATCTTGTCGATGGTCATCCGCTGCATGAACAGGTTCGGAGCGTGGTCGGTGATCGCGAAGTAGGCGTAGCCGCGGGCACGGGCGGCGGCCACCATCTCCTCCAGCGAGGCGACGCCGTCGGTCAGGTTCGTGTGCGAATGCAGGTCGCCCTGGATGTCGCTGACCTGGACGAGCTTGGGCAGTTCGTGCCGCAGTGCGGCTTGGACCTCGCCGGAGTTTTCCCGCAGGGGCGGCGGGACCCAGTCCAGGCCGAGCCGGCGGTAGACCTCGTCCTCGGTCGCGCTGACGATCAGGTCACCGCTCTCGACGTCGAACAGGCCGTACTCGGACAGCTTGAGCTTCTTGCGGACCGCGATCTCGCGGACGGCCACGTTGTGTGCCTGCGAGCCAGTGAAGTACTGCAGCGCCGCGCCCCAGCACTCCGCCGGGATGACGCGCAGGTCGACCTGAATGGCGCCGCTGTGACCGGCGCGCTCGGTACTGATCCGTACCGAGGTCTTGGTGTCGCCGCGGGCCACCACGGACTGTACTTCCGGCAGGTCGACAAGCGCTTGCATCAACGGGCCCGAGTCGCTGGCCGCCGCGAGAATGTCGATGTCGCCGACGGTTTCCCTGATCCGCCGAAGCGAGCCGGCGTACTCGCAGCGCTCGCAGCCTGGCTGGGCGCTGATGACCGCCACGATCCGGTCGGCGATCTCGGCCGCGACGTTCAGCGGCGCCCGCTGGCCCAGGCTGCGCGCGATCTCGATCCCGCGGGCGATCTTCTCCGCGCTCTTGTCTCCGAACCCCCGCAGGTCGCTCAGCCTGCCCTCATCGATCGCGACGGCGAGCTCGTCGACCGAGCTGATGCCCAGGTCGGTGTAGAGCTGGAACGCGCGCTTAGGGCCGAGACCGGGAACCCGCGTCATGGCCCGGACTCCGTCGGGCACCTCGGCCCTCAGTTCGTCGAGCTGGCTGAGCGTGCCCGTCGCCTGGAACTGGGCGATCTTCGTCGCGATCGACTTTCCGACGCCGGGGATTCGCTGCAGCCCGGCCTCGTCGAGCTGGGCTACGTCACCGCTGTAGCCGGCGACGGACTTTGCCGCCTTCTCGTAGTTTCGTGCACGAAATGCGTCACCGCCGGTTATCTGGAGCAAATCGGCATACTCTTGGAGCATCTCCGCGACTTCGTCGTTGGCCCTTGGCATGGGGCCATTGTCCCGGAAGCGCGGTGCCAACGGGGAGGCTGGTGGTATGCGACGGGCGGGGCCCGACGGCTACTGGGTCAGCGATGACGTCTCGCTGATCGACGTAGACCGCGTGCAGGGCTGGATCAGCGAGGAGAGCTACTGGGCCAAGGGCCGCTCGTACGAGGCGATGGTCCGCGCACTGGAGCACTCGCTCGTGTTCGGGCTCTACGCGGCCGACGGCACGCAGGCCGGTTTCGCCAGGCAGGTCACGGACCGGGCGACGTTCGCCTGGCTGTGCGATGTGTTCGTGGATACCGCGCACCGGGGCCGGGGCCTCGGCAGTTTCCTCGTCCGGGTAGCGACCAGCCACCCGGACGTAGCCGGGATCCGCCAGATCCTGAGCACCGCACCGGACCGCACGCTGTACCGCCAGTTCGGCTTTGACTCGCTGGGCGCGCCGGAAAGATGGATGGAGCGGCGGGCTACAGGGACCTGAGGCCGGCCTCGATCTCCTCGCGGTGGTTGTCGGCGTGCCTGGCCGCGATCATGGCGAACCGGCCCGCCTGGCCGTCGTTCAGGCTGAGCTGGCCGGGGTCGAGCCCGGCGACTAGGCTGATCAGCTCGTCCCCTGACGTGCGCAGATGGCCGCTGACATGTGCCTGCGTGACCGTGCCCAGGTCGGCGGCGTGCTCGGCGTTGAGCTCGTCGACGATGGACGGATTCACCTGCGGCGCACCGCCCTGGACTAGCTCGGTGATCCAGCCGGCCAGGTACTCGTAGGCGTGCGCGACATGATCGGCGATGACGCCGACCGTACGCGGGTCGCCGTCGACCGGCGAGGCCAGCCACTCGCCGTCGGTGCACTGCTGCACGAACTGAAGGAAACGCTGCCTGGCCGCATCGATGGCCTCGGCGTGGTCCGCCGGGCTCAGATCATCGCTCATGAACGCACAGCTTAGGGGTCCGCGCAGGTGCTTGCGGTACTCCGGGCGCAGAGCGGCCAAGTGGACGGCAGTTGCGGGGAGGATTTCGTTATGTATCAAAATGATGTAATGGGTTAGTGGTCAGCCGGTTGCCAAGGCTGAGATCGGAGAGTGCGATGACTGCGGTAAGCGAGGTGGCGGCGGGGACGGCGGAAGTCCCGGCCGACGACACCATCGAGCGCGAGCGGCTGCACCGGAAGCAGGAGCTCGCGGCGGCGTTCCGCATCTTCGGCCGGTTCGGCTTCTCTGAGGGGGTGGCCGGGCACATCACCGCCCGCGATCCTGAGCATCTGGACCGGTTCTGGGTCAATCCGTTCGGCATGAACTTCTCTTTGATCAAGGTCTCTGACCTGATCTGCGTCGACCACGAGGGCACCGTGGTGGAGGGCGACCAGCCGGTGAACAAGGCGGCGTTCTGCATCCACTCTCAGGTGCACCTGGCCCGGCCGGACGTCGTCGCGGCGGCGCACGCGCACTCGGTACACGGCAAGGCGCTGTCCAGCCTGGACGTCCTGCTCGACCCGATCACGCAGGATGCCTGCGCGTTCTTTGAGGACCACGCCAAGTACGACGACTACCGGGGTGTCGTCAACGACCTGGAGGAGGGCCGCCGGATCGGGGTCGCTCTCGGCGACAGCAAGGCCGTGATCCTGGCCAACCACGGCCTGCTGACCGTCGGCGGCTCGGTGGCCGAGGCCGCCTGGTGGTTCGTCACGATGGAGCGGTCCTGCCAGGCGCAGCTCCTGGCCATGGCGGCGGGCAAGCCGAGGCACATCGACCGGGAGACGGCGCTGCTGGTGCGCGGGCAGATCGGTTACCCGCTCGCCGGACAATTCCAGTTCCGACCGCTGTGGGATCATATCGTCGCTACTGACCCTGACCTGTTTGACTGACGCGATGGTCAGGCCGGTCGAGAACTACCAGGACGAGATCTACCTTGCCGGCGTGAGCGGCGCAGTCCCCGCGTTGCCGGCCGACCTGACCAGGCTCGAGGACCTGGCCAGGGATCGAATGGAGCCGAAGGCCTTTCGCTACATCGCGGGCGGCGCTGGCACGGGCGACACCGTTACCGAGAACCGGGAGGCTTTCCGCCGGTGGCGGATCGAGCCGCGGATGCTCACCGATGTCAGCAAGGTGTCGTATGAGCGCGAGGTGCTCGGCACCGTGCTGCCCGCCCCGTTCCTGCTGGGTCCGGTCGGAGTGCTGAGGCTTGCGCATCCCGAGGGCGAGGTGGCGGTCGCGCGGGCGGCCGCCAGCCTCAGCATGCCGATGATCTTGTCCACGGCGGCGTCGTTCACGATGGAAGACGTAGCGGCGGCTTCCGGCGACGGGCCGCGCTGGTTCCAGCTGTACTGGCCGAAGGACAGGGACGTCGCGGCGAGCCTGCTCGGCCGGGCCAAGACGGCTGGCTACACCGTGCTCGTGGTGACCCTGGACACCCGGCTGCTTGGCTGGCGACCGAATGACCTGGACGTGGCGTTCCTGCCGTTCCTGCGCGGGATCGGGGTGCAGAACTACTTCAGCGATCCGGCTTTCTGCGCCGGACTGGCGAAATCCCCGGCCGACGACGAGGGCGCGGCCATCCTGCACTGGGCGCAGATGTTCGGTGACCCCTCCCTGACCTGGGACGATCTGCCGTTCCTGCGGGAACATTGGGACGGGCCGATCGTCCTCAAGGGCATCAACTCGGTGCCGGACGCTCAGCGAGCGGCCGACGCCGGGATGGACGGGATCGTGGTGTCCAACCATGGAGGTCGCCAGGTCGACGGCGCTCTGGGCGCGCTGGACGTGCTGCCAGAGGTAGTCGCGGCGGTCTGGTCACAACTCACGGTGCTGTTCGATAGCGGCGTCCGCAGTGGTGCCGACATCGTCAAGGCGCTGGCACTCGGCGCTCAGGCCGTGCTGATCGGGCGGCCGTATGCGTATGCGCTGGGCCTGGCCGGCGAGGACGGCGTCCGGCACGTACTACGGGCGCTGCGCAACGACTTCGAGATCACGATGCGGCTTGTCCGGCCTCGCCAGTCTGGATGAACTAGGACGGCAGGTGCTGGTCAGGCGACCTTGGTGAGCGTCAGAGGCTGTCGACGTTGACGACGATCGCTTCCTGGGTGGAGCGGGCGATCACCACGACCGCCTCGGTGTCGTCGGAGGGGTTCTCCTCGCGGTGGCGGACGTGCGGCGGCACCCAGACGTAGTCACCCGGCCCCGGTTCGAGCCTGACCAGCTCGCCCGAGGCCGGGTCGCGGAACACGAAGACAGGATGCCCGGCGACCACGTAGATGCCGGTCTCCGAGTCGCCGTGGTGATGATCACCAGATGACACGCCGGCCGGGAGCACGGTCCGGCCCATCCACAGCGACTGGGCGCCGACCAGGTCGCCGGAGATCGCGGCGGATCTGGCCATCCCTGTGGTCTGCGCCGTGGCGCTGGACAGCTCGCCGTGCCTGATCAGCGCTAGCTGACCAGGCAGCCCGTCGGCGGGATTACTCACCCTTCGACCGGATCGAGTGTCAGCGAGACCGAGTTGATGCACCACCGCTGATCGGTCGGCACGTCATAACCTTCGCCCTCGAAGACATGGCCGAGATGAGAGTCGCAGTTCGCGCACCGCACCTCGGTCCTGATCGAGCCGGCCGACCGGTCTTCAAGCAGCACGACCTTGTCACCGGCCGATGGCTTGTAGAAGCTCGGCCACCCGCAATGCGAGTCAAACTTGGCGTCGGAACGGAACAGCTCCGCTCCGCACGCCCGGCACATATAGGTGCCGTTGGTCTTGGTGTCGGTGTACTCGCCGGTGCCGGCTCGCTCGGTGCCCGCCTCCCGGAGTACGTGGTACTCCTCAGGCGTGAGCCGCTGGCGCCATTCGTCCTCTGTTAGCTGCATGTTGCCCATAGCGCTGAGAATACCTGGCCGGGCGGCCCGCCCCTGGCTAGATCGCCTCTGGCTCAGGAGCCGGCGCGGCGGCGTCCGGGACCGGGTCCGCAACCGGGGCCTGGACCGGGGTAGCAGGCCGGCTTACCGACAGCTTCGGCATCCGCGCGAACAGGCTGCCTGCGCCCTCGTCACCGGGGTCTTCTGGGTTCAGGTACCTGAAGACCAGCGCGGCGACGACAGCGGCAAGTACCTCAGCGATCAGGTAGATCCAGAAGTTCGACCAGCCGAGGAAGCCCATCAGCATCCCGCCGAACGCCACCGCCGGGTTGAACGCGCCGCCGCTGATCCCGCCGACCGCCGCCGCGCCGGCCGCGACGGTGAAGCCGATCGCCAGGCCGAAGAAGTGGTTGTTCGGCTGGTCCCTGCTGGTCGCGACGTTCAGCACCACATAGACCAGGGCGAACGTGAAGATGAACTCGGCCAGCAGCGCCGCGAAGATCCCGTGCGCGCCGCTCAGGGACAGGGCGTGCACGCCAGCCGGGTTCGGGTTGACGACGAACCTGGCCAGCCAGGCCGCCAGGAAGCCTCCGGCGAGCTGAGAGATCCAGTAGGGGACGGCGTCGGAGGCCGGCATCTTGCCGCGCAGCAGCACGCCCAGGGTGACCGCCGGGTTGTAGTGCGCGCCCGAGATGTGCCCGCCCGCGTACACCAGCGTCATCAGCACGGCGCCGATCGCGAGCGGTGCCAGCGAGGAGCCGCCCAGTACGGCACAGCCGACCGTGAAGACCAGTCCGAAAGTTCCGATGAATTCGGTTACGTACTTGCGCATCGCCGCTCCCACTTCGACATACATATCTCAGCTAGCCGGTGAAGATCACCTCCGACCCCACCGAAGGTGAGCATATCGACGTCGAAGCCACACAACAGCACCAGTTCGCACTTCATTCGCGCGTCGTCAGAATGTCACCAGGTACTCGACCCCCTGCCCCTCAGAGAAACGGAGCTCCACCTCCGTCACATGCCCAGCAGCAGCCACGTCCCCGAGCACTAGGGACAGCAAGTCAAGCTCCCGCCGGGGCCCGCTCACAATCAGCCGCGCAACGTCGGCCTTCTGCGCAAGCCGAGCCCCCGACTTGGCCTTCCGAATCGCCCCGATGGCGGTAGCCGCGGCGTCGAGGGCAGCGCCATCAACCCGTTGCGAAGCCAGGGTGATGGCGTCTGTCCCCGACACCGCGGCGTCACTAGGCCACGACGAGCGATGCACAGACCCAGGCCCGAACCACGACCACGCCTCCTCGGTCACGAACGGCAGCACCGGCGCCAGCAGCCGCAGCAGCACCGACAGCGCGAAGCGCAGCGCCGTGACCGCCGACCCAGCCGCGCCCGCGTCGCGGTCGGCCGCGTAAGCACGGGGCTTGACCAGCTCCAGATAGTCATCGCAGAATTTCCAGAAAAACTGCTCGGCGAACTCGAGTGCGGCAGCGTGCTCATAGGCCTCGAACGCGTCGGTGCACTGGCGGATCACCTCGCCAAGCCGGCCGAGCATGGCCAGGTCAAGCGGCTCGGTCACAGCCGCGTCCGGCTCGGCTGGCCGGGCGAGTCCGAGTACGAAGCGGGTTGCGTTCAATATCTTAATCGCTAGCCTTCGGCCGATCTTGAGCTGCGCGAGGTCAAAGGTGGTGTCCACGCCAAGCCGGGCGCTTGCCGCCCAGTACCTGATCGCGTCGCTGCCGTACTCGCGCAGCAGGTCTGCGGGCGTCACGACCTTGCCCGCGGATTTGGACATCTTCTTGCGGTCGGGATCGAGGATCCAGCCGGAGATGGCGGCGTGCCGCCAGGGCAGCTCGTCCTCAAGCACCTGAGATCGCAGGACGGTGTAGAACAGCCAGGTCCTGATGATCTCGTGTGCCTGGGGACGCAGATCCATCGGGTACACCCGGCGGAAGAGGTCATCGTCGGTGGTCCAGCCGCCCGCGATCTGCGGCGTCAGCGACGAGGTTGCCCAGGTGTCCATGACGTCGTTGTCGGCCGTGAAGCCGCCAGGCTGGCCGCGCTGGGCCGGATCGTAGCCGGGCGGGGCCTGCGCGGCCGGGTCGACCGGCAGCGAGTCGTCCGGCGGCAGGATGGGGGAGTCGTGGCGGGGCGTGCCGTCCTGGTCGAGCGGATACCACAGCGGGATCGGCACGCCGAAGTACCGCTGGCGGCTGACCAGCCAGTCGCCGGTCAGGCCGTCCACCCAGTCCTCGTACCGAGCCCGCATGTGGGGCGGGTGCCAGGTGAGTTCCCTGCCCCGGTCGATGAGGCGCTGACGGCTGGCCGGGTCGCCGCTGCCGTTCCTGAGGTACCACTGGCGGGCGGTGATGATCTCCAGCGGGGCGTCGCCCTTTTCGTAGAACTTCACCTGGTGCTCGACCGGCTGGGCTTCGCCGCGCAGCGCGCCGGTCTGCTGCAGGAGCGCGGCGGTACGGTTTCTGGCTGACTTCGCTGGTCGGCCGGCCAGTTCCGCGTAGGCGGCCTGGCCCGCTTCGGCGGTGAGCCATCCCGGCTGGTCGGCCAGGATTCGCCCGTCGGGGCCAAGCACGGGCCTGGTGGGCAGGCCAAGGTCGCGCCACCAGGTCACGTCGGTCGTGTCGCCGAAGGTGCAGACCATTGCGATGCCGGTGCCCTTGGCCGGGTCGGCGAGATGATGCGCGAGGATAGGCACGGTCACCCCGAACAATGGCGTGATCGCCTCGCGGCCGAAGAGCCGCTGGTACCGCTGGTCGCCCGGATGCGCGACGAGGGCGACGCAGGCGGGCAGCAACTCGGGCCTGGTGGTAGCGATGATCACCTCGTCAGCCGGGTCTGCGCCGGGCTGGCCGGGCGGGCGGGGCAGGCTGAAGGCTAGCCGCCAGTAGCTGCCGGGGGCCGGGCGGTCCTCGATCTCGGCCTGGGCGACGGCGGTCTTGAACGTGACGTCCCAGAGCACCGGGGCCAGCGCCTGGTAGGCATCGCCATCGGCGATGGCCCGCAAGAACGCGCGCTGCGACAAGGCCGCCGAGTTGTCGTTGATCGTACGGTAGCTCGTTGTCCAGTCCACCGACAGGCCGAGCTGGCGCCAGGTCTGCTCATAATGGCTCTCGTCGATCTCGGTCAGCTGACGGCACAGCTCGATGAAGTTGCGCCGGGAGACCGGGATCGGGGCGGCTTGCTTCGGCCGGTCCGGGCCGGGCGGGATGAAGTGCTGGTCGTAGGGGAGGCTGGGATTGCAGGTGATGCCGTAGTAGTTCTGGACGCGGCGCTCGGTGGCTAGGCCGTTGTCGTCCCAGCCGATCGGGTAGAAGACTTCTTTGCCGCGCATCCGGTGAAACCGGGCGATGACGTCGGTCTGGGTGTAGGAGAAGGCATGGCCGATATGCAGCGAGCCGCTGGCCGTGAGCGGCGGCGTGTCGATTGAGTAGACGTCGCCGCGACTCTTAGTACGGTCAAACTTGTACTACCCGCCCCATTTCCCAAGCCAGCGACCATTTGGCCTCGATGCCGTCGATGGTGGGCTTAGAGGGGGCCACTGGACTGGCGGGGAGGGATTCGGCGTTCATGCCGTGATCATAGCGCGCCGACCTGCCCGGCCGCGCAAACCGTCCCAGCGACAGCAAAGGGCCAACGTTGTCGTCCCAGCGACAGCAAAGGCCCAACGTTGCGGTCAGGGGCTTGCCGCCGGGTAGGGCACTGGGCGCTGGGCGGGTTAAACCGGGCGTTGTGTGTGTGGTTCCTTAGTTCACTCGGGCTTGAGTAGTTCCAGCAAGTCCGAGGCTCTGCTGGCGGCCGTTTGCGGGTCGGCGTCCGGCGCGCCGATGGCTGGGTCCCAGTTGAGGTCGTAGAAGACCTCAGTCACGCCGTTGTCCTCCAGCCAGGCCAGGTCACCCCGGAGCTGGGACATGCTGCCGGACAGCAGCAGCCGGCCGTCGGGTCCGTTGACCGGCTCGCCCGACCTGACCACGCCCCGGCAGATGATCCGCAGCGCGGCCGCGTCACGACCGGCAGTCTCGGCGGCCTCTCGCACGATCGCGATGCTCTCGTGGATCCTGGACAGGTCAGCCCGGCTTGAGGTGACCCAGCCGTCGGCGATCTGGCCGATCCGGCGCAGTGCCCTCGGCGCGGTCCCGCCGAGCAGGATCGGGGGTCCGCCTGGCTGGACCGGCCCCGGCGCGATCAATCCGCGCGGTATCGAGTAGAACTCGCCGCTGAACTCGGTCGGCTGCGCGCCCCAGGCGGTCTTGAGTACCTGCACGTACTCCTGCATCCTGGCCCCGCGCCGCTCCATGGACGCGCCCGTGCTGGCGAATTCCTCCGGCATCCAGCCCAGGCCGATGCCGAGGTCGTGCCGGCCGGCGGAGAGGATGTCGAGGCTGGCTGCCTGCTTGGCGAGGTAAATGGGGGACACGAACGGCGCGTTGATGACCGCGACGCCGAGCCGTACCCTGCTGGTGACCGCCGCCGCGAAGGCCAGGGCGGCCATGGGGTCGAGCACACTCTGATAGACGGGGTCCATGCCCGAGCCCTCGGGGACCAGCAGGCGCTGGAATGACCAGAGCGAGGCGTAGCCGGCCTTGTCGGCCCGTGCGGCGAATGACGCGATGTTGGCTGGCGTTGCCCAGGCTCCCGAGACGGGCAGGCCGAATCCGATCCTCATTTTGGTAAGCCTAGTGGTCCGCCCGCCACGTGTGCCCCGGTCATCTGCCACACTGGTAGCCGATGGGTGAAAGCTCAACAACCCATCCCGCCAAGCATCAGAACGGAGCCCTGACCATGGAGTCCAATCCGCACGTCTGGATCGCCGCGCTACGCCAGTCACACGAGAGGCTGCTCGGCCTGGTCGGGCCGCTCGCTCCCGGGCAGATCAGCGGGCCGTCCTACTGCAAGGACTGGACCATCGCGCAGGTGCTTTCGCATCTTGGCAGCGGTGCCGAGATCGCGATGCTGATGCTGCCCGCGGCGCTCGGGCAGTCCGAGCCGGTGGATCGGGCGGCCTTCCAGCCCATCTGGGACCGGTGGAACGCGATGAGCCCCGACGACCAGGCAGCGGCCGGGATAATGGCCGACGCGCAGTACGTTCAGGCGCTCGGTCAGCTCAGCGACGAGGAACTGGCGTCAGTTAGTTACGACTTCATCGGCATGACCCTGGACGCGGTCGGGCTGATCCGGCTGCGACTCGGAGAGCATGCGCTGCACACCTGGGACGTCGCCGTCATGCTCGACCCGTCGGCCGAGGTCTCGCCCGATGCGACGACCCTGCTGATCGACAACGTGCCGGGCTTCCTGGCGCCGCGCCTGGGCAAGCCGCAGGACCCGGCGTTCCGCGCCAGAATCAGGACCACCGATCCGGAACGCGACTACGCGCTGACCGCCGCTGAGGCAGTGACCATGGGCGACTGGGACGGCGCAGCGGCCGAGGGGCCTGAGATCGCCGAGGTCACGATGCCGGGAGCGGCGCTGCTGCGCCTGTCCTATGGCCGACTCGACGCCGAGCACACGCCGCCCAGCGTCGTTGCCAAGCCAGCTGACCTTGACCGGCTCAGGGCGATCTTCCCCGGCTTCTGACCGCCGCGCCGCTTGTCTCGTGCGGTCCCGCGAGGGATCGCACGAGACGGCACGGGGCCGGGTCAGCGAAGCAGGTCGGCGACCTCGTCCCTGACCGAGTGCGCGCAGCCCCAGGACAGGGTGACCCCTGACCCGCCGTGTCCGTAGTTGTGCACGACGTGCCTGCCGCTGGCCAGCACCTGCCGTTCCAGCCTGACCCGAGATCGCGCGGGACGAAGTCCGACCCGGTGCGCGATCACGGGGGCTCCGGCCAGCCTGGGCTCGATCTCCGCGCAGTGAGCGAGGATTCGCGCGGCGGTGGCCGGCTCTGGCTGGGTGCTGAACTGGCCGGCCTGCTCCGTCCCGCCGAGGACGACCGTCGTCTCGTGCGGGAAGATGTAGGTGATCTCGTCAGCGGCGGGCCGCTCGCCCACGAAGAAGTCGGTCAGCCCCGGGTTGGCCACGACCACGATTTGCCCTCGAACCGGGATCAGCTCCTCATCGGCGACCAGGGCGCGAGCGCCGATTCCGGCGCAGTTCACGATCACTGGGGCAGGTACCTGCTGCTCGGCCGCCGCCAGGCTGCGCAGTGACTGGCCGAACTGCAGCAGCCCGCCGTTGCCGATGACCTGGTCGACCAGGTAGTCCAGGTAGACCGGCATGGCGATGACCGGCGCCCGATAGCGCCAGCCTGCCGCGAACCCGGCGGGCAGCTTGGCTCGGTCGGCCGGGGTCAGGTCGAGCAGCCCGACGGTGAGGTCAGGCGGACTCGGATCACTGCCCAAGGTCGCGACCAGGCCGGGGATCTCCCGGATGCCGGTGGCCGGGTCTGAGGCGAGCTCGCGAAACCGGTCGAGGGTCGCTGAGGCCCACGGGGCGATCCGCTCGTCCGGCCCGACCAGGTGCGTCCCCCACAAGGCCGCTGCCACCACCGATGTGGTGCGGTGCGGGGGATCTGACGCGAAGATGGTCACCTTGAAACCGGATTCAAGTAGCACGAGTGCCGAGCTGAGCCCGGACACCCCTGCTCCGATCACCAATACGTCCGGGTCTGTGCTGGCCATAGCCGCAAGGTACCGGATTGAGCTGGTCTCCAGGCAGCCTAAGCTGAGCATGCCGGTTAAGGAGGCAGCCGTGAACCATTCGGGCGGCATCGTCGGGATCATCGTCATCGTTGTGCTCGCCCTGCTGGTCATGGCCAGGCTCGCGAGAAGCATCAGGCGGACCAGCCACATGATCAAGCGAGGCCCCGACTGGACCTCTGATGGCTACGATCCCGCGCATCGTTCTGGCGTTGACGACGGAACGGCCAGGCACCACGGCGGCCACCATGGCGGTGGCGGCGGCCACGGTCACGGCGGTGGCTGGGGCGGCGGCGGCGGCCATGGCGGCGGCCACTCCGGCGGGGGTGGCGGCGGCGATTCAGGCGGCGGTGGCGGCGGCCACCACGGCTAACCGCCCGGCAGCCCGCCGGCTCGTACTATGCCTTGGATCGCTGTGGCCGCTTCGGCGGGATCTTCGTGTTCCCACACCCGGACCACTCGCCAGCCTGCCTGCTTCAGCCTGGTGTCGGTGTCGGCATCCCGGGCGATGTTGCCATCGATCTTGGTCTGCCAGAACTCGATGTTGCGCTTGGCGGGACGGTGATGCTCGGGGCAGCCATGCCAGAAGCATCCATCTACGAATACCGCTACCTTGGCCCGAACGAAGACTAGATCCGCTGTGCGCCTCATCCCGGACATAGGCCTGATGCCGACTCGATACCGCAGGCCAAGCGCGTGAACTGCCGACCGGATGGCGAGTTCGGGTCGGGTGTCCCGGCTCTTGTTGCCGCGCATGACAGCGCGGACGGCTGGGGATGACGCCCAGGACGTGGATGCTGATGGCGCGCCCATGGCCTCAGAGGCTACGTCAGTAAGGATCAGTCGTCGGCACAATCTGACGGGTCTGCCGAAGCGCCGTCGCAACCGAGTCCGCCATCACCTTGCCAAGCAGAACTGGAACGGCATTGCCTAGCTGGCGCATCTGCTCTCCGCGTGGTCCTTCCAGCCGCCAGTCGTCAGGGAAGGTCATGACGCGCGCCACTTCACGGACGGTCAGGTATCTGATCGACCCATCGTCGCGGCGCAGAACAGTCTCACCCCCGGGAACGCCGTGGACGCCGGCCTTGACGGTCTTGGCGGGTCGGTCGAGATCGTTGGGAGTGTGGCCAGGGTACTCGCGCGCCCCCGGCCAGCCAACGTGGTGGAGCCAGTCTGGGTGTTCGAGTTTGGCCTCAAGCGGCTCCAGCGGTTCGGGGAGATCAGCGATCGCGTCCCGCACTGTCCGCCACGGCAGTGTCCCGTCGGGGATAGGCAGCTGATACAAGAGCGGGTTCGGGCGTGGTGGGATCTTGTGCCGGTTCCAGTACCGCCCGCTGGCCTGATCGAGCAATAGCGCCGCCTCGGAGTGACTCGGTGCGGGGAACCGCCAGTCCGCCAGGCCAAGGTCCCGCCGGAAGGCAACGACGAAGACCCGGAACCTCATCTGCGGAACGCCGTAGTCAGCCGCGTTCACCACCATGTACTTCACGTCATAGCTGTGCTCGGGGTCCGCTGTCCGGTCCTCAAGCGCCTTGGCCAGGCGGCGGTCGTGGTCCTGCCAGACCTCGCCGTCAACTCGCTGCTCGAACGGTGCCCCAAGCTCGCGGAGGATGTACTCGTAGTACTTCCTGAACGAAGGGCGCAGTAGACCCTTGACGTTTTCGGCGATGATCGCTCTCGGGCGAGTCTCTCGCACACACCTGAAGAGCTCAGGCCAGAGGTTCCTCTTGTCCTCGTAGCCCTTGTGCGCGCCGCCGAGGCTCCACGGCTGGCAGGGAACGCCGCCCGCGACCGCGTCCACCGAGCCCGCCCATGGCGCGAAATTCACGAGGTGGATGTCGCGGTCGTCCAGAGGCCACCTATCTGCCAGTGTCGCGGGCGGCGCGGCCTCCGGGTTGAAGGTGATCGCCTTGTTAGCCCGCAAAGTCGAGCATGCCCGCTTCTCGAGCTCAACCGCCAGGAGGTGACGGAAGCCAGCTTCATGCATGGCCAGCGCGAGGCCGCCGCCGCCGGTGAACAACTCCACGCTGGTCCCGACCTCGGCTGCGGCGGGCCCGATGCGGACTGCCACTTCGGTGGTCATGGCCAAACCGTACCTGGGAGGTACGTCAGTCCTCCGTCGCAACGCTGATCTGTGACCTCGATCGCGTCAGGACTGTCGCGTCATGAGCCCAACGCTGCCTATACGATTCTCGCGTGCCGGACTACCTGCCTGCCTACTACGATCCGATGGGTACCGAGAACGTCACGGCAGCGATCTGCCAGAAGCTGGAGCGCCAGCCGCTCGTTCCCCTCGAAGGAGAGGTCCCGAGGTTTGATGGCTCCGGGCTCTACGCGATCTACTACCAAGGCGGAACGCTGCCCCTCTACGCTCCGATCAAGGATCTCAAGATCCCTGTCTACGTGGGGCAAGCCCGATCTCACAACAGTGCCACGGGAGTTGCTACGCAAGACAGGAGCCCGCTCTGGAGGCGTGTGCGAGACCACCGGAAGTCGATCGACGGGGCTGGTCTGCGCGTCGGCGAGTTCAGCGTTCGGCTCCTGCTCCTCCCGGATGTCCACGCCGACCTGGGGGAGAACGGCTTGCGTGTCTTCTACCAGCCGGTCTGGAACGCGGTCCTCAAAGGATTCGGGAGTCACGAGCAAGGTTCCTCAACCAGGACGAGTAGGCGCTCGCCCTGGGACACCGTGCATCCCGGTAGGAACAGGACGTTCGGCGCCGAGGCCTATGATCGCGACAAACTAGTGGGGCAGGCTCAGGATCACATCGCACGACAGATCGCCAGCTATGGCAGTGCGCCCTGGGAGCAGGGCTAGCTGCGCGGTCCATGGTTAGCGGCTCCGCCGAGTTGCTCGGCCAGGCGCGGGACGGCGAGCCCGATCGGCTCGCGAATTACCTCGGTCGCCAGGTCGTCGTAAGGCGTCGGATCGCGATTCACGATGATCAGCGACGCACCATGATCGACCGCGACCCGGCAGAGCGAGGCGGCGGGCTCGACGGTCAGCGTGCTTCCGATGGCCAGCATCAGATCGCATTCCCGTGCCGCCCGCACTGCTCTGGCCAGGACCGCCCGGTCAAGCGGCTGACCGAACATCACCGTCGCCGACTTCAGCACTCCCGCGCAGTTCAGGCACGCCGGGTCGGCCTCGCCGCCCCTGACCCGATCGAGCGCCCGCGCCATCTCGGTGCGCTCGCCGCAGCCCACGCACACCACGCCGAACATCGTCCCGTGCAGCTCAAGCACCCGCTCGCGCGGCGTCCCGGCCCGCTGATGCAGCTCGTCGATGTTCTGCGTGATCACGTACGCATCGAGGATCGAGCACAGCCCGGCTATCGCCAAGTGCGCCGCATTGGGCTCGGCCGACCAGCCCGGATGCTCCAGCCTTGCCTGCCAGGACCGCCGCCGCAGCGCAGGCTCGCTGACATAGGTCGCATAGGTCGACAAGCGCTCCGCCGCCGGGTTACGGGTCCACAACCCGTTAGGCCCCCGAAAGTCCGGAATGCCAGAATCAGTAGAGATGCCGGCTCCGGTCAGCACTGTCAGCCGGGCGACGCCTTCGATCCATCCTGGCCTGTCCCCGCTCATCGTGCCATCGTCGCCAATGCGGGCGGCGGGCGCAAACGTGTGCCGACGGCCCGCCGGTTAGCGCCCGCCGTCACGTACGGGACGGCCACGTCATCCACCTCGCTGGACAGCCGGTCGATCGTCATCGCCTGCCGCGAGCCGGGAGAACTCACCGGGCGCATGAGCATCCTGGAATTGGGGCGCCGGGCCACGGCCTCCTGGTTCTCCCGCGGTGTATAGCTAAGTGACTGCGGCGGTGTATTCAGCTGTTGGAGGACAGTAAGACAGCTTCAGCAGCTGTGCTGGCTCGCTGCCGTGATGATATTGGCGAAGTAATTCTTTGCGACGTAGCTGCCTGCGGAGTCGTGATAGTAGACCAGTATGCCCTGCGATGTAGCGCGTCCTAGGGTGGTGGCGATTATGCCGAGCGTCATACCGAATGTCCTGCCTGGTGCTAGCCGGAAGCCATGGACGGGCTGGCGGTGCTTCCAGGCAGGCGTAATGCCAGCGTAGTTGGGCGGCCAGGGCACCGTGCCAACTGACGAGTTGCCTGGGACTGCGTAGGAGCCGATCAGGCGCTCGTGGTACGGATGCAGCAGGACGACGCGGTCCAGGATCACGAGGGCACTGCCGTAGTTGGTGAATGTCTGATTGCCGAAAGTCTGGGGCCTGCCCCCGGGCGCGCATACCGAGCCATCGGGAATCGGGCCGTACCGGCTGTTGCCGCTGCTGAGCGGACCGTCTGCAAGCGGACTGCTAGCGCTGTGGCATCCTGCCATACCCGATGCCAGTGCCAGCGTAGCTGCCAGCACCCAGAGCAGACGCTTCACGCGCATTGGCCATGTCTGCAATGTTCCGCCCTTCCTAGCGCCTGCACCGGGCTGCCTGCTGTTCGGAATGGTACGTCCGCAGCCTTGTCGGGCGACTGGCGCTCCGACGCCGGTTGTGATCTTCGCAACCGGCCGCTCGCCAGGTCGGGCAGCGTTCGGGTCAGCGCGCCTCCGTGATACCAGGATCGGATCGCGAAGCACGGACTGATGGTGCTATGACTTGGTGCCTCGCATGACCACTATCGCAGCCTTGGGCGGATCGTGATTTGTGCCGCAGGCGTATCCTCCATGCTTGAATGTGTATACTATCTGGGCATTTGTGTCATATCCAGTCTGCGCAGAGCTGCTGAAGGTCGCGTTCAGCGAAACGCCCTTGATGCCGTTTGACAAGCCTATATTGAACCCGCTTGACCACTGGACAGCCATCTCGTCAGTGGTTGAGAATCTGCTGCCCGCTTCTTGCCTGCCGCCGCAGAATTTTGCTGGAGTGCTCGGAGGACTCTTTGGGTGAGACGACTGTGCCCCGGCGTCCCAGCCTGTGGACTCGACCTGCCAAATGCACTTGTGCACGGGCTCCTTGACGTGTTCCTGATTCGTGAACGTGCGCGGGCAGTTGCCCTTCTGCTTCTCATGCGGAACCTTCTCGGAGATCAAGCCATAACACTCGGCACGGAACTCCCCCACGTTGAAGTCCGTGAGGAACAACGAGTTTTTGGTCTGGCTCGGAAAGCCTTCAGAGCCCTCGGAAGTCGACGTATTGGTGCCGTCACCGGTGTACCCGACAGAGACTCCGACAGCCGATATACCCACGCCCAAAGTCGAGGTCTGGCTCCTGGTACCGGTCTGGTCGTACTCGAAGTCTATGTGGTCGCCAGCCGTCTTTACCGGGCCGATGTATCCCTGGCCGACGGTCGCTGGCGCCGCTTTCAGCTGGCGGAGCTTGACAAATGACGAGGCAGCGTAATATTCCCCATCTTTGTTCTTGCCGCACAGATGGCGACGTGCACTGAAGTTGACGGTCACCGGCGCTGACGGCCTGGCAGGCAGCGCGCCGGTCTGGTACGACAAGAACCAGATGCCGCCACCGGCGCCGGAGATTTCCAGGTTCGCGTAGCCGGAATCCACGGCCGCCGCCTTCAGGCTCGCCATCGGAACCCTCAGCATGTACTTGCCGGCCTCACTCGTGGTGGCCGTGGCCAGCAGTGTCGTCGGCACCTGCGCGCCGATCTTCATCGCCATCAGTACCGTGTCCGACGGCCACGCATACAAATCGACAACCGCACCTGCAACCGGAGCGCTGCCGGCACCGGTCACAGTTCCGCCGGCGACGGAAGCCATGTTCGACGCGCCGACCGATGCGGAGAAAGTCTCCTTGTTGTTGTTGTTGTTGTTGCTGTTGCTGTTGCTGCTGCTGCTGCCGACCTTGCCGGAGAACACCTGCCTGTCGCTGGCTCTAACCCCGGCATGAGCCGAGCTGGCAGCCAGCGACAGCGCTAACAGCGCCGCGAACAGCAGGATAGCGACATTGCGTACACAAGCTAATGACATGACAAATTTTCCTGATCTATTGTCGTGCATGACTGGGCGATTAAGTCAACCGTCGTGGACTCCCGTCGGCGGCGATCATGGCAATCAGTTTGCCTGCGGGTAAATCGCCCGCTGGCGACCGCAGAGGCACTTTCTGACCGACGCGGAACTTCCATTTCGGCCAGGCTACGAGTTCCGGGCGCACGCCGCTGTGCGAACCCGCTCCTGTAATGGAGCAGTGAGCATAAGCCGGGAGCTGCCTCGGGGACAGACTGGCTTGCTCGCTGCCGCTGTAATCGGCAGGGCGGCTACCAGTAAGATGGCGGCTAATCCGATCGGCCTGAGTGCCGAATGGTCATCGTCTGACTCCGTCCAGTGAGATCTGATCAGATGTGGCCGTTATCTGTCCTTTGTTTCTCTTCCGATCGCTGACGGTACAGGTCCGGCGGGCTCGGCGCATCGTGGCAAACACTGATATTTGTGCCTGCTCCACCGTGTGCGACGGGCATTCGGGTACGTCCTCATCAGGTGCGCTGCCGTGCACGCGCCAGCGAGCGGAGCGATATCCCAGACAGTGGAGACAACGGCCCGCCAGTTAGCGGCGGTCAGCGCCCGGCCGAGACCCGGTCCTGGATGCCTGGCCACCAGTCCGGCCCCGGCCTCGCGGTCTCGATCCACCAGTTAGCACCCGCCGCCACATAAGGAACGGCCAGTTCCGCCACCTCGCCCGGCGCCGACGCGACCTCGGCCCACACCGCCATGTCATAGCCTTCGGCCGACCCGCGCATCCCCGCGATCTGCGCCGTGACCTCGGCGATGTCCGCCGCCGACGGCCGGACCAGCCCGTTCGCGTCGAACCTGATCGGCACCATGCCGTCCCACCGGGCCGCACGGGCGATCGGGCGCGGATTCGGCAGCACCCCGGCGACCCAGACTGGAATCCGGGGCCGCTGGACCGGCGTAGGCGTGAACCGGACCGGCTCGATCGTGAAATGCGCGCCCTGATAACTGAACCGCTCGCCGCTCCACAGCCCGGCCATGATGTCGAGCCCTTCATCAAGGAGCTCGGCCCGCTCCCGGTCACCCGCCGGATCGCCGAAAATCCCGAAATCTCCGTAGCCGGGCGACCCGATCCCGACCCCGAGGATGACCCGCCCGCCGCTCAGCCGGTCAAGCGTGGTCGTCTCCCTCGCGAGCTGCCACGGCCGGCGCCGCGGCACCGGCGTGACCATCGTGCCGAGCTTGATCGTGGTCGTCCTCGCCGCGACGACGGCCAGCATCAGCCACGGGTCCAGGATCGGCGGCCCGTCACCGGAGTTCGAGAAGACCATGTGGTCCCACAGAAAATAGCCGTCGAACCCCGCGCGCTCGGCCGCGACCCCGAGTTCGATCAGCCCGGCTGGGTCCTCGCCGAAACAGGGAACAGCTATCCCGCGCAGCAATTCAGGCATTTTATTTAACGCTCCCTTGCTAGTCCGTCCCGTCTCACTGCTTTCTCAGGACACTCTGCTGGTCGAGGAAAAGTCGCTCTGGCTGGCCAGCAGCCGCTTGAGCTCGGCCGCCCGCCCGGCTCGCACCGCGAGGTGGGTGTCGGCCAGTTCCCGCTGCGCCTCGCCGTCCCCGGCAAAAGCCCGGCAGCTCCGCTCTGGCTCGACATTCGCGATCGCGAGAATGGCGCCCGCGCCCCCCATCGGGCCGGCCAGGGCGAGCAGAGCCGACGATCCGACATAGGTGGCGCCGGGATAGTGCGCGAGCTCGTCAAGCAGCCGGTCGGCGCTGCCGGACGAATCCTTGACCCCCGCCACCGGCAAGCTGGCCAGCTCCTGCACCGGGACCCCCGGTGCCGACACCCAGGGAATGTGATAGGCGAACACTGGCCTCCCGCCTGCGGCTCCCGCGAGCGCGGTGTAAAAGTCGTGCAGCTCCGATGAGCCCGGCGGGGGATAGGCAAGTACAGCGTCGGCGCCGGCCTCGACGGCAGCGCTGGTGTAGCCGACCGCGGCCTCGGTGTCCGCCGCGCCAGCGCCGGCCAGCACCGGGATGCCGTCCGGGATGGCCGCGCGCACCGCCCGGATCAGCCCCGTCCGCTCGGCGCCGGTCAGTGTCCCCGCCTCGCCGGTGGTCCCGGCCACGAGGACGGCTCGCATCCCGCGCGCGACCAGGTCCTGCGCAAGCCGCGCTGTCGCCGCCTCGTCCACGCCGTCCGCCTGGTCGAAGATCGTCACCAGGGCCACGCCCACTCCACCGAAAAGTCGCACCGCAGTCTCCGTCCTCTGCCCACCAGCAGTCATCGCCCGTCCAATCTTCACCCCGCCGCACCGCGTCCGCCGCACCGCGTCCCGCCGCACCGCGTCCTCCGGGGCCGCGTCCCGCCTTGCCGTCGTCCCGCCTTGCCGTCGTCCCGCCTTGCCGTCGTCCCGCCTTGCCGTCGTCCCGCCTTGCCGTCGTC
The DNA here is from genome assembly GCA_963819285.1 of uncultured Actinomycetota bacterium. Taxonomy (GTDB): domain Bacteria; phylum Actinomycetota; class Actinomycetes; order Streptosporangiales; family Streptosporangiaceae; genus Chersky-822. The sequence goes on along the minus strand of CAWFVM010000011.1, from coordinate 191,415 downwards.
CCGCCGGGCCGTGTCCTGCCGGGCCGTGTCCCGCCGGGGCGCGTCCCGCCATGCCCTCCTCCCGCCGCCCCGCTCCCTCCTCCCCGCCGCGCCGCAGCTGGGGACCCCTGCTGTCGCTGCCGCAGCAGTAGGGGTCCCCAGCTGCGGGACCACACCGGCCCCGAACCAGGTAAACCCGGCATATGCCACCGTAACCCGGTACGGTGGAGCTGTATCGGCTGCGGCGGCAGGTCGTCAGCGAACGGACTCTGGCCTCCTGGGATTACTTTCCTCTATACTATCTTTAGTCGACAATCGACAATATAATCGGGTGCTCTTGGTCGCATGCGGTCACGGCGAGGTAGGGCTCCAGATAGGGGGCGGGCGTGGTCGGGTATCGGTTCGAGGAGCAGGTCGCGATCGTGACCGGCGGGTCTAACGGGCTGGGCCGGGCTATCACGCAGGCGTTTGTCGAGGCCGGGGGCTCGGTCGTGGTGTGTGACCTGGTCGACACGGGATTCTTCGACGGCGAGTCCCGTGTGCTCACGATCACCGGTGATGTCGCCGACGCCGGTCTCGCCGAGGCGGCGGTGGCGGCCGCGACCGACCGGTTTGGCCGGGTCGACGTCCTGGTGAACGACGCGGCTTCCTATCCGGATGGCACGCTGCTGGAGATGACGCCGGGGGAGTGGGACCGGGTCTTCGAGGTGAATGTCACCGGCTCGTTCAGGATGATGCAGACGTTCGCGAGGCACCGGGTGAGTGCCGGAGGCGGGGGTGCGGTGGTGAACATCTCGACCGGCTCGGCGCGCAGCCCGCGCCCGGGCGGTGCCGCCTATGCGGCGTCCAAGGCTGCCGTGGAGATCATGAGCAAGGTGTTCGCGATGGAGCTTGGCGAGCACGGCATCCGGGTGAACGTCGTCGCTCCCGGCTACATCGATGTGCGCGGCTGGACGGAGGCGTATCCCGACCGGGCACCAGACGGGCTCAGGGCCGCGCTGGTGCAGGCGATCCCGCTCGGCGTCGCCGGGCATCCGACGGACATCGCGAACGCCGTGCTGTTCCTCGCCTCGCCGGCCGCCGGGCACATCTCGGGAACGGTGCTCGAGGTCGACGGCGGATCAGGGGCGGGCCGGTTCGGGCTTCGCTCCCACGTCAGCAAGGAGCGCGCCGGTGCCCGAGGATAACGTCGCCCAGCCGGCCAGCCAGCCGGCCGCTGAGCCAGCCGACCAGCCCATCGTCTCGACCGTCGACGTGTCCCGGCATTTCGCTATCGGGCACGGCGGCATCGGCCGCGGCCTGCCGGTCCTGCGGGCCGTCGACGGGGTGACGCTCGAGATCCGGCGCGGCGAGACGCTCGCGCTGGTCGGCGAGACCGGCTCGGGAAAGACGACGTTCGGCCTGCTGCTGCTCGGCCTGTACCAGCCGACCAGCGGAGACATCCTGTACCGGGGATCAAGCGTGCTCGACAAGAACGGTCAGGCCGCCAAGACGGTCAGGCGGCACATCCAGGGCGTCTTCCAGGACCCTTACTCATCACTGAATCCGACCATGACCGTCGGCCAGTCGCTCGCCGAGGTGCTCAAGGTGCACAAGATCGCCGGCCGCAGTGAGCGGCCGGCGCTCGTGGCCGAGTTGCTCAGGACCGTCGGGCTGTCCCCTGACCAGGCCGCGCGGCGACCGCAGGCGTTCAGCGGGGGCGAGCGCCAGCGGGTCGGCATTGCCAGGGCGCTCGCTGCCCGCCCCGACGTGGTCATCGCCGACGAGCCGCTGTCGGCTCTGGACGTCTCGATCCAGGCTCAGGTGCTGAACCTGCTCATCTCCTTGCAGCAGGAACGCGGCCTGACCTATCTCTTTGTCACCCACGATCTAGACGTGGCCAAGCACATCAGCCAGCGGACGGCGGTGCTCTACCTGGGCCGGGTAGTCGAGTCCGCGCCGACGGCCGAGATCTTCGCCGAGCCGCTGCACCCGTACACTCAGGCGCTGGTCAAGGCGGCCCCGAGACTAACGACGCAGCGCAAGGCGATCAGGCCAGCGCTGACCGGCGATATCCCGAACGCCATCGACCGGCCGCCCGGCTGCCACTTCCACCCGCGCTGCCCGCTCGTGATGCCCGTCTGCCGGGAACGAGAGCCGAGGCTGCTGACGCTGTCCAGCGGCCGGTCCGTCGCCTGCCACCTGCACGACCGGGAGATCGTCCCGGCAACTGCCTGACCCTAGGGAGTCGATCTGCCGCGCTCTGTGTTCGGCCGGGATGCGCTGCGGCCAGCCGGAGAGTTGCCGTCATGATCGCGGAGAGCTGCCGTCATCGGGGGTAGAGTTGCCGCCTGACGTAGTATTTTCCGCGTATATGACGGCTAAGTCTTCCTGAGGCGGCGGCTCTACGCCAGGATGACGTGCCGGGGTGCACGTGAGGAGTCCCGTGATGGCCAGTCTCCAGCCGGACGGCGTGCCCTCGATGCAGAGCGTTAAGCGAAGCAGCCGGCATCGAGGGTATGCCGCCCGGCTAGCCCCCGCCAGGTCTAACACCACGCCTGACACCTCGCATCGTCACAAACTGACCGACTCATGTTCCGGGCTCTGGCGATTCCGTGATGCTGGCCGCTGGCCTGCCTCATGGATGTGACAGCGCTGGGGCTCCAGCCCCAGCTATGTCACATCGATGGGGTGCGGCCCGGCAGGCCAGCGGCGGGATAGGCCCGGGCTGGACCAGACACCCCGGAACCGGGTTCCTGCCAACTTCAAGGAATTCGCGCGCAGCCATGTTCCGTGATCATGACCGGGACCGTGTTCACGGAACTCTGGCGGCGTGATCACGCGGCTGACGTTCCGTGAACACAGCTTGCTTCATGATCACGGAACGTTGCGCGAGGAGCCGGCGCCCGGAGCTGGTGTTGCTGCCGGGGGGCTGACGCTTGGGGTCGGTGTTACTGCCAGGGGGCTCGCGTTTCTGGGGCGGGGGGCTAGCGGTTGATTTCGGGGAAGCCGTCTAGGTAGTGGTCGCGGATCGCGATCCTGAGCTGGTCCAGGTCGCCGGAGGTGACGGCGGTCAGCAGGTCGCGGTGGCGGTCGACCGCGTCCTCCAGGCTGAGTCCCTGGCGTTCGAGTGATGACCTCATCAGGGCGCCCATCTGGCTGTTCAGCATCGACCACAGGTCTTTCAGCCGGCTCCGGCCTGAGACCTCGATCAGCAGCGCGTGGAACTTGGTGTCGCTCGCGACCACCGCGTCCAGGTCATCGGCCCGTGCGCCGGCCGCCATTTCCTCCAGCGCCTGGTGCAGGCACTCAGCCAGCTCAGCGTGGTTCTTGCCAAGACCGCCCATGACGCTCGCGTCCTCCAGCACGTACCTGGCGAAGCAGACGTCTTCGGCGTCCTCGGCGGACATCCTGGTCACGATGCTGTACCTGCGCGGCACTATCGCGATGAGGCCCTCGGACTGAAGGCTGCGCATGGCGTCGCGAATAGTACCGCGACTCACGCCAAATTCGGCGGCCAGATTCGCTTCCACCAGCCGGGTATCGGCCGGCAGCTCATTGTTGAGAATCCGGTGCCGCAGCGCGCGGCCCACTGCTTCGGGCAGCGACACGTGCTCAAGAATGGCGCCAGCCTCCTTCCGCTGCTGGGCATTCGCCGGGCAGCCAGGTCACCCAAGGTTCAGCATAGAGTCGGTCAAACCGCTGTGACCAGCGACGTCCTCTTTCGGGCACAATGCCGATGCCGGGCCGGTCAGGATAACTGTGATTCCCGGGCCATGGCCTGGCAGCGGACTTGCTCCGTGCACGATAACGCCTATTGTCATCCAGTCGCGCCGGTATCCCAGGTTGAATCGCGCGTCAATGTCCTTGATTGCCACGAGATCACCGAGCAGGAGCGGCGCCCCGGCCTCTCCTGGCTGGCCGGCCGTGAGCTGCAGATCGAGGTCCCAGGCAGCGGCCGGCCTGCCGAGGCCGTTCCCTGCCAGCCTGGCCGGCAGGACTGTTCGGACGCTGACCTCAAGTCCGGCCCCTGATCTGCGCAGCGGCAGCGCGGCCAGCAATCCTGGGTCCAGATTGAGCGGCGTGACGCTGTCAGGAACCGCCGGGTGCCGCCCGCCCTGGCCCGCGCTCCGCACGCTCACCTGGTCACCGGGACGCATCCGGGCCAGGTCGGCGGCCTTGAGCCCGCAGATCAGCCGGCCGCTCTCACCTCGCTTGCCGATCACCGCGCCCCGGGCTCCGGCGGCGGCGCCGGTCCTGACCTCCACCGGATTGCCGATGCAGGAGTAGAGCAGCAGGGCGTGCCTGGCCGCCTCGTCCGGGTGGACCAGGCAGGCGCCGGGGGCCACGTGGTCGCCGCCGACCGAGAACACCGGGTCGCCGAGCCGCACCCCGAGCACCAGGCCGCCGTCACCGACCGGGACGTAAGGCGCGCCGTCGGCGTCGATCCGGTACGGGGTGTCCCCGAGCGCCGGGTGCTCGACCATCCCCAGCAGGTTGACCGCTACCGCCTGCGCCACGAACTCGCTCATGAGTGCTCCTGGTGGTACCAGCTGGCCAGGTTCGCGGCCGGGTCATCGATCAGCTCGAACGCTTGCGCCGGGCCGCTGAGCAGCGGCTCGGGCCCGGCCCGTGGCCAAAGAGCATGCACTGGCCGGTCGAGATCACTCCAATGGTCAGGTAGCCGTCCCGGTACCCCCGGCCGAACCTGTGGTCCTGGTCGGCGAGCGCGACGATGTCGCCCACCCGCAGGGTCTCAAGCCCCAGTGACAGATCATCGCCAAGCCCGGCGTAGGCGCCCATCAGGTCGGTGTTCGCGTATTCCGAGATCATCCCGACCCCGGCCCCGATCGCCTCGGCCGGAATCCTGGCCGCGACATGCACCGCCAGCCTGCCGCCGGTGGTGGTGCCGCCGGGCATCGCGTCCAGCAGGCCGGCCGAGCAGTTCTTGACCACGATGTCGCGATGATCGGTCAGCCGCAGGCCCTGGCCGGTCGCCATGATCGTCACGGCATCGCCGGTCGTGATCTGAGCGGCCACCGGATCGGCGAAGTCGACCAGTACATAGGCGTGCTGGCCGATGACATGACCGACCGCCCCGGCGGCCGGCCCGGACGCCACCGTGACCTGGTTGCCCACACACGACAGGAACTGCACCGCCATGTTCGCGGCCGGATCACGGTGCCGGACGGACGCGCCAGGCTCCAGATGATCGCTCGCGTAGCCGGTGGCCGGGTCGCCGCAATGCACGCCGAGGGTCATGCCGCCCATGCCAGGCAGCGCGAACGGCTGACCGTCCGGGCCGACCCTGAATCCGTGCCGGTCGGCCAGCGGCGGCCACACCTCGCCGGTCAGCACCTGGCTGACCACGCTGGCCGCGTTGCTGGCCGCCTTCACGCCTGGTCCCGGCTGGTTCCGCCAGCGCCGACGCCCTCGGCGGAGGCCTCGTCGAGCGGGAAGTCCACCCAGGCCCGCCGCCGGAACGAGGACTCGAACGCGTTGATGGTCTCCTGCACCAGCGCGGCCTGGCCGAAGTCGCCCTGGCAGACCGGCTTGTCACCGGTGATCTCGGTGATGAAATCGGCAACCAGATTGGAGTAGAAGAGGAACTCCCACGGCTCGCCCGAGTGCCCGCCGGCCGGGAAGAACTCGGACGGGATCTCCACCTCGGTGAACTCGACCGCGTCTTTGGTGGCCGTCTTGATCGTCTGGCAGATCCCGAACTCGTCCACCAGGCGGGCGATGATCGCGCCCTTGGACCCGTAGATCCTGGCCTCGATGCCCGGGTAGTTGCCGACCGTCACGTAGGACGACTGGATCGAGGCCAGCGCACCGCTGCTTTCCGGGCTAGTACTGCCGAACTCGGCGATCCACATGTCGCCGTCGTCGATATTCGCCCGAGTCATCTGGCCGGTGTCGCGGATCATCCTGACCGGCACGAAGTTGCGCATGGTGCCGGTCACAGACAGCATCGGCGCGTCCAGCCACCAGTGCATGATGTCGATGATCGGCCCGCCGTAGCCCTCGATCGAGGAGACCGTGATCTGCGCGGGGTCCGCGTCCGGGTCAACCTGGCGCAGCGGGGTCGACGGGTCGATCCACTGGCTGTTCTGCTCATAGCCGTTGAAGATGTACGGGTCGCCGACGAAGCCCGCGTCGATCAGCGACTTGGCGTACTGGATCGCCGGCGCGTACCTGAACGTGAAGCCGACCTTGGTCTTCAGTCCCTTGCTCGCGGCCAGCTCGGCGGCCTCGCGGGTCTTGCGGTAGTCGTGGTGCACGGGCTTCTCGCAGAGCACGTGCTTGCCCGCCAGCAGCGCGGCGTGGCTGATCTCATAGTGCGGAGCGTTGCCGGTGACCACATCGACGACGTCGATCTCCGGGTCAGCCAGCAGCTCGCGGTAGTCAGGCACGGCTCGCGAGATTCCGAATTCGGCGGCGACCTCCGCGAGCGCGCCGGCATTGGTATCGGCCAGCGCGACCACCTCGGCCCGGCCATCGCGCAGCCAGCCAGGGATATGAGCGCGCTGCGCCCAGCGTCCGGCCCCGACGACCGCGACCGCGAGCTTGCCTGATGCCATCTGCTCATCCCTGCCTTCGTGAGTGTGCCTTCGTGAGGTGTCAGTAGCCAGCCGAGGTGTCAAACAGGTTGCGCAGCGGCACTCCGGCGAACCAGCGCCCGAGATTGCTGATAAAGAGGTCGGTGATCAGCTCGTTCTCGACGGCGAGCGTGGACGCCGAGTGCGGTGAGACGATGACGTTGGGCAGGTCCCAGAGCGGGGACGTGACCGGCAGCGGCTCGGTCTCGAATACGTCGAGGCAGGCCCCGCCGAGGTGCCCGGAGGTCAGGCTGTCGATCAGCGCCGCCTCGTCCACGACCTGGCCGCGGGCCAGATTCACCACGACCGCGCCTGGCTTGAGTGCCTCCAGCTCGGCGCGCCCGATCAGGCCGCGGGTCCTGTCGGTCAGCGGGCAGGCCAGGATCAGGGCGTCCACGTGCGGCAGCAAGGCGCCGATCTCGGTGTCGGCCACGTAGGACTTCACGCCTCGCACCTGGTATTCGCGGTCCGGCCGGCCGACGCCAGTCACCTGAACCCCGGCGGCCGTCAGCAGCTTCGCGACCTCGCGGCCCACGCCGCCGAGCCCGACCACCAGTGCTCGCGAGTCCCTGAGCTGCCTGGTGTTGTGCCGTTCCCAGTGCCGCTCGGCCTTCCACCTGGCCAGCACCGGCATGCCCTTGGCGAAGTACAGCAGCCCGAACAGCGCGAACTCGGCGAGCGGTATCCCGTGCACGCCAGCGGCTGTGGTGAACACGAGGTCGCTGCGGATCAGTCCGGTGCGCTCAAGCAGTCCGCCGATGCCGGCACTGGTGCCCTGCACCCAGCGCAGCCGGGGGCAGTTCTCCGCCATCTGCCCTGGTGCCTGCCAGTCGAAGTCGAAGCTGATGTCGGCCAGCGCCCGCAGCTCGGCCCACCGGGCCAGCCCGGCCTCATCCAGGTCACGCACGATCCCGCCGTGGTCGGCGGCGAACCTCGGCACCGGCAGCAGGTCGGGCTCGTACAGCAGCTGGATCCGAGGATCAGCGTCCGCTATCCGCTTGGCCTGCTCGGCTTCCAGCGGCGAGGCAATGAGTACATACACCGAATCGGTAGTCATATGTCCATCTTCCTACGCACAACTCCCGCCCAGGGCACTCACTCCCAGACCCACCCCTTCGCGGTGATTGTCGACAGTCAACGACTATCGCAGTAGGCTGGCCGCCCGGTCAAGGCATCGAGATCAGCCCCCAAACATGGCCGAACTGGCCTATTGACCTTGGTGGGGTACCTACCTACAGTAAGACCACGCTGTCGACAATCGACCACTCGTGCTGTCGACAATCGACGAAATGGGGTGCGCCATGCTACGCGCTCACCGGCTAAGGACCCTGAGCCTCGGCTTGACCGCAATCGCGCTGGGCGCCGTCGGCTGCTCAAGCGCCAGCTCGACCTCGCAGCCGGGATCGGCCCCCGGCAGCAACACCCTGGTCATCGCCAACGCGGTCCGGGTGGACACCCTCGACCCCGAGGCTAACTCGGTGAACGAGTCCATCTGGATGGACCAGAACCTCTACAGCCGGCTGCTCCAGCCGAACGCGACCGGGACCGCGCTGCTGCCCGATCTCGCCACGTCGTGGACCATCGCGCCGGACGGGCTCACCTATACCTTCCACCTCCGCGACGCCAAGTTCAGCAACGGCCAGCCGCTGACCGCGAGCGATGTCGTGTTCTCGATCGACCGGTCGCGCAAGTTCGCCGGCGGCTGGGGATTCCTGCTGACCCCGGTAAAAACAATTACGGCGCCTAACGCACACACCGTGGTTTTCACCCTGTCCCAGAAGCACGCGCCGCTCCTGGCCGATCTGGCCATGTACGCCTACTCGATCGTGCCCCAGAAGCTGGTGCAGGCCCAGGGCAAGGCGTTCTTCCAGCATCCGGTCGGCAGCGGTCCCTTCATGGTGACGTCGTACAAGCCGGACAGCGAGATCGACCTGGCGCGCAACCCCAACTTCTATGGCACCAAGCCCAAGATCTCCACGGTCAAGTACATGATCGTGCCCGATGACAACACCCGGGTGCTGATGCTGGAGAGCAAGAAGGCGGACGTGATCGAGAATCCGCCCGGCAACCTCACCAGCCAGATCGACAAGACCCCCGGCCTGCACGTCAACTTGTTCCCGTCGACCAGGGTCGACTTCATCCAGCTCGACGAGCACTTCGGGCCATTCAAGAAGCTGGCGGTGCGGCAGGCGCTGAACTACGCCATCGACAGGAACGCGCTGGTCAAGCTCGCCTACCAGGGCGACGCTGTGCCCGGTGCCTCGTTCATGCCTTACCACATGCAGTTCTACGACGACTCGATCCACCCGTACCCGTACGACCCGGCCAAGGCCAAGAACCTGCTCGCGCAGGCCGGCTATCCGCACGGGTTCAAGACCTTCCTGATCACGGTCAGCGGAGACGTGGCCGGCCAGGCCGAGGCGGTGGTCGTCAAGTCCGAGCTCGCCCAGGTCGGGATCACGGTCGCGATCCAGTCCTACGAGCTGCTGACCGCCTATGACAAGGAAGACAACGGTCACTCGGAGATGGGCGAGCGGTACTGGACGAACGACATCATCGACCCGGACGAGGTCGCCACCTTCGGCGCTGACTGCAAGGGCGGGGCGAACGCGTTCAACAGCTACTGGTGCAGCACTGAGGCCAGCAAACTGGTCGGCGAGGCGAGGTCGGAGCTGACCGACTCCACCAGGCAGACCGAGTACAGCCAGGTGCAGCAGATCGTCTATCAGCAGTCGCCGTTCATCGTCACCGACTACAGCCCCTATCGCTACGGCGTGGGGAGCTGGGTCAAGGGATTCCACGTGACGCCGCTCGGCAACTACGACCTGGCCCTGGAGACGCTGACGGTGGGTCAGCACTAGCCCGCTGGCGGGGCGGGACGGGGTGAGGCGGCGATCTGGACTGCTGCCTCACCCCACCGAAAGGCGAGGCAGCAGTCCAGACCGCATTATTTCAACTACCAGGGAGGTACGCGTTGAGCCGGTTCGGGACGCTGCCCCGGCGGCTCGTCCACCTGATCGGCATCTTGTTCGGCATCACGCTGGTGACCTTCTTCCTGCTGCGGCTCATCCCCGGTGATCCGGCGCTCGCGATCCTGGGAAGCAGCTACACCCACGAGCGGGCCACGGCCATCGATGCCGCGCTCGGGCTGAACAAGCCGATCTGGACCCAGTACGGGCTGTTCATGGGGCACCTGTTCCGGGGCAACCTGGGCTTCTCGTTCTTCTACAACGAGTCGGCCACCGCCGTCATCGGCGCGCATCTGGCGCCGACGGTGTTCCTGGTGCTCTACAGCGCCGTGCTGGCCGCCGCGATCTCGCTGCCGCTCGGCTTCATCTCGGGGATCAGGCGCGGCGGCGTGCTCGACCAGTCCACCAGGGTCTTCTTCACGGTCAGCTTCGCTATGCCGGCCTTCTGGCTCGGCATCATCATGCTGCTCGTCTTCAGCGTGCACCTGCACGTGTTCCCGATCAGCGGCTTCGGCAGCGGCCTGGCCGGGCACCTGTACTACCTGTTCTTGCCGGCCCTGACCATTGCGCTCGGGTTCTCCACCGTCCTGATCCGCAGCCTGCGCACGGCGACGATCTCGACGCTGCAGGCCGAGTTCGTCGACACCGCGCGGATGAAAGGGATCGCCTACCACCGCGTCCTGCGGCGGCATGTCTTCAGGGTCGCGGTGCTCGCGGTCGTCGCCGTCTACGGCGTCAACCTGGCGTACCTGATCAGCGGCACCGTGCTGGTCGAGAACGTCTTCTCGCTGCCAGGCCTGGGCCAGCTGCTGGTCAACTCGGTGAGCAACCGCGACTACCCGGTCGTGCAGGGCGTGGCGCTGCTCTTCGCCGTGCTGATCGTCGTGATCAACCTGCTCACCGACATCGCCCAGGCTGGCCTAGATCCTCGCGTCGGTCAGGAGATCGGAGAATGAGCCAGGCACAGACCAGGAGCTGGGCGCTGAGCCCCTCCGAGGCGCTGATGAAGGTCGCCGAGCGCACGGCCAGGCGGACCCGGAGCACCAGCAGGCGCAGGCTCGTGCTGTATGCGGGCCTGGCCATGCTCGCGGTCGCGGTCATCGCGATCGTCGGCGCGCCCTTGCTGGTCAGCGGCTCGCCGATCAAGATCGACGTGCTGCATCCGCTGTCACCGCCGATGACGGCCGGGCACCTGCTCGGCACCGACCAGTTCGGCCGGGACGTGCTGTCGCGGATCTTGTACGGCGGGCGGATCGACCTGGCGATCGCGTTCGGGGCGACCAGCGTCACGCTGGTGTTCGGCACGATCGTCGGGCTGGTGGCCGGCTACTTCGGCGGCTGGGTGGACAACCTGCTGATGCGGATCGTCGACCTGTTCTTCGCCTTTCCGTTCCTGGTCCTGATCATCGCCATCATCGCGATGCTGGGGCCGAGCATCTTCAACATGTTCGTGGCGATCTGGATCACCAGCTGGGTGAGTTACGCCCGGATCATGCGAGCCCAGACGGTGGTGGCGAAAAAACAGCAGTACGTGCTGGCCGCGCGTGCACTTGGCTACAGCCGGCTGCGCGTTATGTTCCGCCATATCCTCCCGAACACTGCCTCGGCGGTGATCATCTTCTCGATGGTCGACGCGATCGGCAATATCATCCTGGCGGCGTCGCTCGGCTTCCTCGGCCTCGGGGCGCAGCCGCCCGCCCCGGAATGGGGCACGATGATCTCCGACGGCCAGAATTACATCCTGTCGTCCTGGTGGATCGCGACCCTGCCCGGCCTGGCCATCGTGTTCGTCGGGGTCGCGTTCAGCCTGATCGGCGACGGGCTGGCCGACCTGCTGCGGCCAGGTGATCGCTGATGAGCGAGGCGCTGCTTACCGTCAGGGACCTGCGTACTTACCTGGCGACGAGGCACGGGGTGGTGCGGGCGGTTGACGGGGTGTCGCTGACGGTCGGTCAGGCCGAGGTGCTCGGCGTGGTCGGGGAGAGCGGCTGCGGCAAGACGGTCACCTGCCGCACGATCATGGGGCTGATGCCGCGTCGCAATACCTACAGCAGCGGCGAGGTGATCTATCACCAGCCGCGCGGCGACGTCAATGTGCTCGATCTGTCGCAGCGCGACCTGCAGCAGCTGCGCGGGGCTCAGCTCGCGATGATCTTCCAGGACCCGATGACAGCGCTGAACCCGGTGCGCACGATCGGCGACCAGCTCACCGAGGCGGTCACCGCGCACGCCTCGATGTCGCGCGAGCAGGCGCACAGCCGCGCGATCAGCCTGCTGGTCCGGGTCGGCATCCCGGCGCCCGAGCAGCGGATGCGGGACTATCCGTTCCAGTTCAGCGGCGGGATGCTGCAGCGGGCGCTGATCGCGATCGCGCTGGCCTCCGAGCCGAGGCTGCTGCTGGCCGACGAGCCGACCACCTCACTCGACGTGATCATCCAGGACCAGATCCTCAGCCTGCTGCTTGAGCTGCAGCGGGACACCGGCATGAGCATGATCCTGGTCAGCCACGACCTGGCGGTGATCACCCAGGTCTGCGACCGGATCATCGTGATGTACGGCGGCCAGGTGGTCGAGGAAGGCGAGACCGAGACGATCATCGCCGCGCCGAGGCACCCCTACACCAGGGCGCTGCTCGCGGCCTTGCCGCAGGCCGGGGAGCGCGGTCAGCTGCGCAGCATCCCAGGCTCGCCGCCGAGCCTGATCGAGGTTCCCGGCGGGTGCCGGTTCGCGGCCAGATGCCCGCTGGCGACCGGCGAGTGCGACACCTGGGACACCGAACTGCTCGCGGTCGAGCCAGGAAGCACGGGCGAAGGGCCAGGGCACAAAGTGCGCTGCTGGCGCCATGAAGAGGTAGGAAGGCAGGAGCAGTGGCAGGCAAGCGACTTGGCATAGGGGTAATCGGCGCCGGCCGGTGGGCGAACTGGGCGCACCTGCCCGGCTGGGTCAGAGACGAGCGGTGTGAGCTGATCGGGGTCTGCGACAAGGACCTGGGCCGGGCGGAGGCGGCGGCGCAGAAGTTCGGCGCGCGGGTCGCGACCGCCGACTACCACGAATTGCTGGCGCGCGACGACATCGCGATCATCGACGTGGTCACCAGGGACACCGAGCATTTCGAGATCAATATGGCGGCGATCGAGGCCGGCAAGCACGTGCTCAGCGAGAAGCCGGTCGCTCATGACTTCCGCGATGTTCGCCGGGCCGCCGACCTCGCCGCCGCGAACGGCCTGAAGACCAAGGTCGGGCTGACGTTCAGGTACAGCCCGGCGGTCAGGTACCTCAAGCACCTGATCGACAGCGGCAGCCTGGGCACGCCATTCATCTACAACGCCTACGAGCAGAACTCGCAGTGGCTCGACCCGCGGTCCCCGCTGCGCAGCGGGGAGCGGGCCGGGGACCGGCCGTTGCAGGTCGCCTCGCTTGAGGGTTACGGGGCGCCGGTGATCGACATCGGGCACTGGTTCATGGGGTCTGATCTCACCGCCGTCGTCGGGGTGATGCGGAACTTCATCCCCGAGCGCCTGATCGCCGACACGGGCCAGATGGCCAGGGTCAATATCGATGACGGGGACATCTTCATTGGCGAGTTCGCCAGCGGGGCGATCTGCTCGGTGCAGACGAGCTTCGTGACCGTGGGGAACTATCCGGGGATCGAGGTGCGGGTTTATGGCAGCGAGGGAGCGGCCATCGCCCGGCTGATCGAGGAGTTCGGGATCTGCGAGACGCTCAAAGTCGCGCGCCCAGACTCGGTGGAGTTCGTCGAGGTCGAGGTGCCGCAGAGCTACTACCCGGCCGGCGGCAGCCCGCGCGAGTCGTGGCGTACGTTGTACTACGCCAATCTCACCGCCAACTTCGCCAGCGAGGTGCTCGGCGAGATCGACGGCAACGAGGGCAACTTCAATGACGGGCTCTGGGTGCAGGAAGTGGTGAACGCGGTGGAGATCAGCCATCATGAGCGCCGCTGGGTCAGCCTGCCGCTCGACGCCCCGAGATCCTAGCCACCGGCTAGCTACCGAGCAGGGAGACCGGCGGATGGTCACGAGTTCCAGCGTGCGCTGGGGAATCCTCAGCACCGCCAACATCGCCCGAGCGGCGTTCCTGCCCGCGCTTCGCGTGGCCGGCGGGGTGGCCGCCGCAGTGGCCGGACGAGATGCGGCGCGGACGGCGCAATGGGCGGCCGAGCACGGGGTCGAGCGGGCTGTCACCGGCTATCAGGCCCTGATCGACGATCCTTCGGTCGACGCGCTCTACCTCTGCCTGCCGAACTCGCTGCACGCGGAGTGGACGATCGCGGCGCTGCGGGCGGGCAAGCCCGTGCTGTGCGAGAAGCCGCTCTCCGGCCGGCTGGCCGACACCGAGCGGGTGCTCGCCGTCGCCCGCGAGACCGGGACGCTGCTGTGGGAGGCGTTCGTCTTCCCGTTCAACGAGCACATGGACCGCATCAGGTCGCTGGTGGCTGACGGGGCGATCGGCCAGGTCCGGGAGATCCAGTCGGACTTCCACTTCATGATCACCAAGCCGGGCAACATCCGGTTCTCGGCCGAGCTGCAGGGCGGTGCGCTGCTCGATGTCGGCTGCTATCCGGTCCGGCTGGCTCAGGAGCTGTTCGGCGAGCACGAGAGCGGGACTGCCTGGGCGGCGCGGGAGCTCATCGGGCCGGACGCCGACGGCGCCGGGGGAGTGGATCTGGAGACCTGGGGGTCGCTCAGCTACCCCGCCGGCCGCCGGCTGCTGTTTTCCTGCGGCATGCGCCGGTCCCGCGACACGTTCTCCCGGCTGCTCGGCACGAATGGCCAGCTGCACGTGAGCAACCTCTTCCATCCTGGTCCGGGGGATTCCGTCACGCTGGTGGATGCCGCAGACAAGGAGACGGTGTTCCCCTCGACGGTCGACGAGCCCGCCTTTACGTCGGCGCTCCGGCACGTCAACGCCGCGATCGCCGGCGAGGAGGCACCCAGGCTGCTTGCCGTGGAGACATCGCTCACGACTGCCCGCGCCTTGCACGATCTCGCGGTCGCGTAGGCCGGTCGTCTACAACCAGCACGGGTGGGTCGGGTGGCGTACCCGTGATGCGAGCTGCGTTCGCAACGCTCTGCATCACGGGCACGCCACCCGACCTAACGACGTTCGTTGCCACCTCATCTCCGGCGATCCGCGCCCGGATATGCGGCCATCCCTTGAGCCTAGTCACGGAGGCCTCGCTCGCCGTCCGGCGGGTCAGGACGGCGACGACGCCGAGATCTAGGGCGGCGAGCAGGAACAGCTCGGGATAGCCGCCGAAGCCCGTATAGCGGAACGCGATCTGGTGGGTACCTGCCGGCACGGTGACGGCTACGAGAGCGGGGGCGACCATCTGGGTCTTGGCCGGGTGCCCGTCGACCGTCACTGACCAGCCAGGATCGAAGGATGCGCTGAGCACGACCACGGCCCGCCTGCGCAGGCGCACGGTCGTGCTCGCACGGCCGTTGGCGAGGTCGGTGTGCTCAGCCAGGACCGTCCCGGCTGGCTTGCCCGGCCGGGACGCGCCGGGCAGCGTGGGCGGGGCCGGGCGTGCGCCCGCGTAGCCCACGGTGAGGTACCGGCCCTCACCGGGCCGGGACGACCGCAGGTAGGGCAAGGTCTGGCTGCCGATGTCGGCGCGATCGTCGATGAGGCTGCCGACGGTGTCGGCGACGGTGAAGTAGGAGTTGCGCGGTAGTTCGAAGACCCGGAACCACTCATTGTGCATGACCAGGACCGCTCCGCGCGGTGGCGGCGGCGAGGCTTGCCCGGCGGGCAGGATTACCCAGCGAATGCCAAGCAGGGAGTAATCTTCAGGGTTGGCCGTGACGAAGTCGTTCTCCGGCTGACTCATGAGGGAGGCGGTTCGCAGTGCGTAGCCGATCTCGTCGATGTCCGCGCTGTCCAGGTAGAAATACATCGCCGTCAGCCCGACAGTGAAATATCCGCCCCAGTTGGTCGGAGATCCGGCATAGGCCCGACCGCCGCCATGCCGCCTGATAAAAGCGATCACCGCGTCGGCCTGCGGTGCCTCCTCGGCCTCCGCGAGCCGCTGGACCCCGAGATCGGCCGAGTTCCTGGCGTCGTAGGAGTCGAGGAAACCCCACGCGGGAGCCAGGTAAGCCAGCCCGGCCAGCGTCAGGGCGGTGACCGGCACCCAGGCCAGCCACGCTAGCCGCCCGGCGCGCAGCAACCTGGCGCAGCGGGCTGCGAGCCTCCTGCCCTGGCTGGCGAGGCTCGCCGCGCCAATCCCGGCCAGGTAGATCGCCGCGAGCTGGCTGCCCATCAGGAACCGCTGGAAGAAGACATCGGCGCCGCCAGGGACGCTGGCCAGGCCGCCGAACGTGGTGCGGCCGAACGACAGCACCAGAGTCGCGCACAGGAGTACTACCAGCGCCCGCCCCACCGGCCTGCCGCCACTGCCAGAGCGCGAGCACCAGGCCCGCCGCGGCTAGCAGGCTGACCACTGGCAGGTGACCGCGGTCGAGCACCTGCCCGGTCACGAGCCAGCCTAACGTGGTGCGCGCACCGTAGCCGCTTGCCGATGGCCTTGCCGCCAGGGCCTGGTTGATGGCGGCCCAGCGGGCGTACCGCAGTAGCGGCACCACGACCCACGCACTCGCCAGGAGCGCCGCTCCCAGCAGTACCGCCGCCCGCGTCAGCCGCGCCCGGAGGTCGGCAGCGATCAGGAACGGCATGATCACGATCGGCAGGAACGCCAGATAGCCGGTCTCGAAATGCAGCGCGGCGGTCAGCGCGACGAGCGCGGCCGCCGGGGCGATGAACCGCCGGTCCGCCATCGCCCGCCAGCTCAGCGCCCACGCGAACGGCAGTGCCCACGACCCCCAGAGCTGAGTCCACACCCCGAACCCCGTGAATACGTAAGCGTGCTGCTCATACCCGATGCCGTGGACGCTGCTGAGCAGCGGCGAGATCACCGCGGCTAGCGCCGCCGCCGGGCGGCCAAGCCCGAGCACCCGCGCCGAGCAGTAGATCGCGACCGGCCACAGGCACCACAGCAAATACGTAGACCACCGAAACGCCGTGTCAGGTCCTACCACCAGGCCAGCCAGCCCGGTCACGATGGCCGGCGTGCTCTGGTAGTGCAGGAACTGCGGTGAGCCAAGCCCCAGGTAAGGAAACCAGCTCGTCAGCGGATCACGCCCAGCCGAGATTTCCGAGGTCGCGAACCGCACCATCTGCTCATGCATGGAACTGTCATCCATGTATCGCACTGGTAAGACGGTCGCCCTGAGCTCCCACAGGCTCCACGTGACCGTCGCTATCACAGCAGCCCAGGGCCAGCCTCGGGCAACCGAGCCCTGGCGCTGCCAGGAGCCATCCGACGTGATCGGCGCAGCACTCATCAGACGCACTCTCCTGTTCTGTACGTGTAGCTATGACGCTCGAATCGTTCGCTCGGATGACGTCTGCGGTACCAATTTTATTTCTCTGAGACTAAAGGCGTGCTTCAGGCCTACGAACGGATGGCGGCCTGGCCATAAAGTCTGACTATTGGCATGCGATGTCATAGCTGAAGGCTGAACAAAGTTAATTCTGAGCGTTCGCCTTAGGTTCAATTTACAGTACGGAATCTGAGTGCGAAAATAATTCAAACATTAGGCATAACGCGGACGCTTTTCGTCCATGTTTAAGAGGAAGGTGGTCTAGTGTGATCCGATTCCGGAAATCCATTCTGCTGGTGATCCCGGCGGTGGGCGCGGCCATAGCGGTAGTGGCTACTGCGTTGCCGGCGTTGTCGGCGCCCACGCACGTGCCGCGGATGAGCGCGGTCGAGCTGGCCAACGGCCTGCTCTTCAACCAAGGCGGGGGCGCCCGCTACCTGATGGCCCTGACCAGGTCGAAGATCCAAATCGACAAGCAGCAGCTCACGGTCGAGCGGTCCGTCGATCACACGCTGCGGGCCAGGCCGACTCTCGCTGCCGCGTTCGCGCGCGATATCCAGAGCGGCAACCGCGTCAAAGTCGACGCGGCACTGACCAGCCTGGGCAGGCTCACCGCGCTCGCATATGACCACGAGTACGGGGCAGCGAGCACCCGGCGGACAATCGCACGGGCCGAAACGGCGCTCGACCACGCTGATCAGCTGGCCCCGGCGGACAGCAGCAGCGGCGGTGGCAGCTACCTCTACGTGACCAACGTAGTGGCCCTGTATACGGCCTTCCTGGGGCTCTTGTGGGCCTTCTGGATCTTTCCCGCTCCCGCTGGCTCGACTGGCAGTCTCGCGGCGGACCGGATGGCCGATCTCGTGGCGGTTAGTCTCCACGCTGGCTGACGAGGAATAAAGAAACCCGTCGTACCTGGGGCCGCGGCACGCCGCGGCCCCAGACCATCGCGACGGCCGAAGGAAGGGTGACCTGGCGTGATCCGATTCGAGAAATTAAAGGTGCTACTGACCCCGGCATGGTCAGCGGTCAGTGCTGCGGCGAGACAGCGGCCTGAAGCTGCCCGCGCCGTCACCAACCGCCAGCTGGGTCAGGTCACGGTCGCGCTCTGCGCGGTGGCGACCGCGGCGGCGGCCCTGGCCCTGTACGCTGCCCTGCCGTCGAACGCGATCCAGATCCCGCAAGGCGTCACTCAGGTGAGCATGCAGCTAGCGCCAGAGGGGTGGGCATTCTTCACCGCGAGCCCGAGGACGGTGTACCCGCAGGCATACGAGCTTTCCAGAACCGGGGCCTGGCTGCCTAAGGGTGGTTCGCTTGTGGTGCCGTCTGACCTGTTCGGCCTTGACCGGTCGCAGCGGGCGCAGGGGACCGAGATCGCGCTGCTGATCCAGAACGTGCCCGCGCGGGATTGGCGGGCGTGCGGCGGCGTGCCCGCCCATTGCCTGTCCGCTGACCTCGCCGTTCACCTGACAAATACCTCGACGCTGGACGATCTGTGCGGCGAGGTCGGCTTCGTGCGACAGCAGGTACTGCCCTGGGCGTGGCGGGGCACCGGCACTGTCATGCCGTCGCTGGTACTGCGAGCGGAGGTGTCATGCTAACGGTCAGGGAGGCCCGCCGTGACTGGGTGGCGGCGGTAGGCGAGTGGGCTCGCGCGAGGGTTGCTGACGCACCGTGGGGGTCAGGCCTGGGGCTTGCCCGCACGGTGCTAGCGCTGGGAACGCTGGGCACGTTGCTGGCCACCCCGCCGCGGGTGCTGCTGTCGCCGCTGGCAGGCGGGATTACCCCGCCCTCGTGCACCGGGCTGGCCCGGGTGAGCGCGTGGTGCGTGGTGCCGCAGGACCCGCAGCTCGCGCGCTGGCTGTCGGTCGCAGTTCTCGTCGTGGTGGCCAGCGGATGGCGGCCGCGTTACACCGCGATCCCGCACTGGTGGGTCGCCTGGAGCCTGTTCGCCTCGGTGACGATCCAGGACGGCGGCGACCAGATTACCGCCGTCCTGACCCTGCTGCTCATCCCGGCCCTGCTGACCGACTCGCGGAGGTGGCACTGGCAGCGGGCGGGTCAGGCCGGCGGTCCGATCACGCGGATCACCGCCGTCGTCACACTGCTCCTGATCCAGGTCCAGGTCGCCGGGCTCTACCTGGACGCGGGGATCGCCAAGCTCGGGGTGACCGAGTGGGCCAACGGGACAGCGCTGTTTTACTTCTTCCATAGCGTCGTCTTCGGCGCGCCCGCCTGGCTGTCTCCCATCCTGTCGGCCGTCACCAACCTGCCCGCCGGCGTCGCCCTGCTGACCTGGGGCGCGCTCGCGCTGGAGATCGTGCTGGGACTCGCACTGCTGCTGCCTAAGAGGCTCCGGCCGCTGCTGCTGGCATCGGGCCTGCTCTTCCACGACATGATCGCGCTCAGCATGGGCCTGATCAGCTTCGACTGCGCGATGTCAGCCGCCCTGCTGCTGTATCTGCTGCCCATCGGCCACCAGCTAGCAAAACCCGGCTGGCTAGCAAAACCCGATCGGCCAGCCAGGGCGGCGATAACACGGTCAACGTCCTCGCCCATCATGCGACCAGCTCCAGCCCCAGCACCGGCGGGAGCAGGACAATGCGCAGCAGCAAGCACCGAACCCTTGTCGTAAAGGTCGGCATAGCAGGAGTGGTCCTGTTCGAGGCGGGACCCGCCCTGACGCTGCTGCGCTTCCACGGTGCGCCATCTCGCATTGGAACGGGCGCAGACCATGCCATCGGCTGGACCATGGGCACAGGCGCAGCCCTGCTCCCCACCTCAGCCACATTCATACTCGCGAGACGTTCACCCCCTGGCAGCTGCCGCGCCGAGCGACCTGACTGCAAAGCCTGGCTTTGGGCATGTCATTACTAGTCGAAAGGACGATTGAATTCAATACGAGCGTCCGCCCTAGGTTCAATTTACAGCACGGGTCCTGGCTGTGAAAATAGTGAAATCATCAGGCATGAAATGCGGGTGTTTTTCATCCGTGCCGAAAAGAAAGGTGACTAGCGTGATCCGATTCCAGAAATCCAGCCTGTTCCTGATTCCGGCGGTGGGCGCGGCCGTGGCGGTCGTGGCTACTGCCCTGCCGGCGTCGTCGGCGTCCACGCCCGTGCCGCGGATGAGCGCGGTCGTGCTGGCTAACGGCGTGCTCTTCAACCAGGGGCCGGGCTGCCCGGTACCTGACGGCCCTGGACCGGCCGCAGACCCCGCTCACCAGCCGGCAGCTCGCGGTCGAGCGGTCCGTTGACCGGGCGCTGCGGGCCAGGCCGGCTTTGGAGGCCGCGTTCGCGCGCGACGTCCAGAGCGGCAGCCGGGTCATGGTCGGCGCCACGCTGTCCAGCCTGACCGGGCTCACCGAGCGGGCTTACGACCGCGAGTACGGCGCAGCTGCCATCCGGCGAGAAGAAGCGCAGGCCAAGAAAGCGCTCGCCGCCTCCGACCAGATGGCCCCGGACGGCGGCAGCGGCGGCAGTTACGCCTATATCGACGGCTATGACATCAGTAATGTTGTCCTACAAAACTATGATAATGATGATGCCACCTTGGCGATTTACCTCGATGGCACATCAGGTGCCCGCGGCTCGGTTGGCGGTATCGCTGCTGAGCGGATCACCGACCTGGTGACAATCAGTCTCCGTGCGAGCCGATGAGCACGCGACCGGCATGATCAGCGCTCCGGGCCGCGGCAGGACAGCGGCCCGGAGGCGCCCGTGCAGGCACGGGCCACCAGCTCGGCCAGGTCAGCTGCCGCAACGGGACCGATATGAAGGGCGCTGCCCTGGACGCTGCCTCGGATCGCGGCCGGATGCCAGTTGTGCTTACCGGGCCGCGCCGGCGGTCGCGGTCGGGCTGGCGGTGGCGTGAGCGACGGCTGCTAAGCCCGCCTGGAGCCGCGACTCCAGGTTCAGTTTCGCGAGAATACGTCCCACATGACTCTTGGCGGTCGCCTCCGTGACGCCGAGCCGCATGCCGATGTGCACATTCGACAAGCCTGTGCCGAGCAGGACAAAGACCTCACGCTCGCGCGGGGTGAGGGTTTCGAGACGGTCGGCGTCAAAGGACCAGCCCCACCGCAGATCCCGTAGCGACCCGGCAACCGATGCCTCTAACGACAGCGGCTTCGCCGCCGCCACCGGAACCGCCAGCGCGGTCTGGTGATTGCTGAGGGCGGTTCGCACCAGCACGGAAGCGTCAACCAGCACCGCATCGGCTTCCCCGCGCTCACAGCAGCTCTTCGCATCGGCGACCTGGCCGACCTCGCCGACCACGCTGGTTCCCGGAAGACTGTCAAGCGCACCAGCCAGCGCCAGGCCGCTCAGCCGCCGGTCGCTGACCACTACGACTCGTATTCCGCTCATCTGTTCCCCCAGAGGCGAGTCCAGCTCAGTAAAATCCAGGTGAGGCAATGCGTCCTAAACCCGACTTATTCCCAGGTCTTTTTAACCCGACCTTAGAGCCTAGTCATCAGGATGTCGGCAATCTTGTGAGCAGTAGACGCACCAGGACCCGGCACGGTTTACCCGATGAGATGCAGACCCATCGCTAATGTGCCGTCGCGATGCCGACGCCTCGATTTCTCTCTTTTGCCAAGCCGAAGTGAGGCATCCGGCACCCCGGCAATAACCGACATCAAGGGCTTGATGGAGTCTTATCTCCGACGTACTCCCTACATGACAGCCCGGGTCTCGGTCACCATGACAGCCCGGGTCTCGGTCACCTCGGCCGGGACTCGGCCAGGGCGCTTCCGACCAGCACGCGGCCAGGTGCTCGCGGTAGGCTCGGCGGTCGTTGATGTCGTCTGACGGGCTCGTTTACTCGGCGGAATGGCCGTGGCGTCCTCGATGGCGGCGCCGGAAGCCAGAGCCTGCCCGGCGGACCGCGGCCCGCAACGGCGTGGATCTCAAGCTGACCGCGCTATATCTTGTCGCACTGGGCTGTGACACCCACGATGGCTTCAGGCAATGGCGTCCTTAGTCGGCCGAGGACGCGCACCTCAGTCAGCAGCTCGGAAGGCGCGCTGCACCGGCTGCAGGTCGTCGGGGCTGTCGGCGCGCCGTCGGCCGTGATGACGTCGCGGCCGTCGGCCAGAGTTCGAACAGCTGGGGTCCCCTGCTGTCGCTGCGATGGCAGCAGGGGACCCCAGCTGCGCGAAAGTACAGCTCTCCTCGCCGGTCCGCCCGCCTGGCCGCCCGGTCCGCGTAGCGACATCAGGGGGCCCAGCCGTTAATCGTCGACCGCACCGCCGGTCACGATTTACGGACATGGCGGGATGTGATCAGAGGTGGCTGGGCGGCTCCTGCTACCTTGCGGTACGTCGAGCGGCGCCTAGTTGGTTACGGTTCAGCCACAATGAGGCGCTGCGCCTGCGTGCGCACTTGCCGCACGGGAATCGTGTCGTTCAATGTTTTAGCATTCATAGTGCAAAGACAAGGGCAGGGCTGCCGGTGGGTGATGGTTCGCTGGAGGTCAGCGATCTCGTGGTGAGGTTCGAGAGCCTGACCGCGCTCGACAACGTGTCGCTGACTGCCGCTCCGCGACTGGTGACCGGGATCATCGGTCCTAACGGTGCGGGCAAGACCACCTTGCTCAACGCGATCTGCGCGTTTGTCAGGCCGCAGGCCGGCCAGATCACGTTCGACGGTCGTGACCTGTCCAGGGTCCGGCCCGACCAGCTGGCCAGGCTCGGCATCGGCCGCACGCTCCAGTCGGTCGGCCTGTTCAGCGGCCTGACCGTCGCGGAAAACGTCATGATCGGCGCCAGCGTCCGGTCCAGAGCCGGGTTCTGGTCGGCGCTGGCCGGACTGCCCAGGTCCGACCGCGACGAGCGTGCGCTCCGGGCCAGGGCACTGACCGCGCTCGACCGGGTCGGCGTCGCCGATCTGGCCGAGAAGATGCCAGGCACGCTGCCGCACGGGTCGCGCAAGCGCGTCGCCCTCGCTCGGGCGCTGGCCGGCGAGCCCAGGATGCTGCTGCTCGACGAGCTGGCCAGCGGGCTGGCCGAAGATGAGCTGCCCGAGCTCGGCGACCTGATCACCGAGATCGCCAGGGATGCCGGGGTGCTCGTGATCGAGCACCGGATGGACCTGATGATGACGGTCTGCGATCACATCTTCGTGCTCGACTTCGGCGTGCTGATCGCCCAGGGCAGCCCCGCCGAGGTCCAGGCCAACCCGCTGGTCACTGAGGCCTACCTGGGAGTGACGCATGAGTAGCGCCAGCCTGGAGATCCGCGAGGTGTCCGCGGGCTACGGCGCGGTCCAGGTGCTGCGCGGCGTGTCGGTGACAGCGCCGCCCGGTACGATCACCGCCGTGCTCGGCGCCAACGGAGCCGGCAAGACCACCCTGCTGCGCGCCATCGACGGCACGGTCAGGCCGGCCAGGGGCCAGGTCTGGCTGGACCAGACGGAGCTGACCGGCCGCCGCCCCGAAGACGTCAGCCGGGCTGGGGTCGCCCACGTGCCCGAAGGCCAGGGCGTGATCACTGAGCTGACCGTGGCCGAGAACCTTCAGCTTGGCCTGCTGCTGCAGCCGCGCGGCGAGCGGGCCGGCGCACTGGCCGCCCTCTACGAGCGGTTCCGGGTGCTCGCCGACCGCCGGTCGATGGCAGCGGGGACCCTGTCCGGCGGCGAACGGCAGATGCTCGTGATCGCCAGGGCACTGGCGACCAGGCCGAAGGTGCTGCTGCTCGACGAGCCGTCACTCGGCCTGGCGCCCAAGATCGTGCGCGACGTCCTCGACCTGATCCGGCAGCTCAAGGACGACACCGGGCTGACGATCATCCTGGTCGAGCAGAACGCCAGGAGCGCGCTGGCGATCGCCGATACCGGCGTTGTGCTCAACCTCGGCTCGGTGGTCGCCACTGCCCCGGCCGGCCAGCTCGCGGCCGATGAAGCGCTCCGACGGCATTACCTCGGGTTCTAGGAAAGGCAGGGAATGGTCGAATTCCTGGAGTTCACGCTCGAGGGAGTCAGCGCCGGGCTGATCTACGCCGCGATCGCGTTGTCGCTGGTGCTGATCTGGCGCGGCACGCGGGTGCTGAACTACTCCCAGGGCGCGATGGCCATGCTTACGTCGTTCGTCGCGCTGGAGATCGAGTACACCACGGGCAACTACTGGCTCGCCTTCATCGTGTCCCTGATCGCCGGCCTCGCGATCGGCGCGGCCGTGGAGCGCGTCGTGGTCAGGCAGGTGACCGGAAAGCCGCCGATGAACGCGGTGATCGTCACGATCGGCCTGCTGATCGGCATCGAGGGCCTGGCCGGCCTGCTCTTCAGCGGCAATAACCGCTCGTTTCCGTCAGCCTTCTCCGCCGAGGGACTCAGCATCGGAAAAGTCGCCCTGGGAATTACGCGTAACGATATCTTCACCGGGATTGCCGTTCTGGCGGCAGCGGGCCTGCTCGCGGTGATCTTCCGGTATACCTCGATCGGGCTGAGACTGCGCGCGACCGCCTTCAACGCCCCCGTTGCCAGGCTGCTTGGCGTCCGGGTGGGCCGGATGCTCACGCTCGGCTGGGCGCTCGCCGGGGTGCTCGGAGCCCTGGCCGGGATGCTGGTCAGCCCGTCCACGCTGCTCAGCCCGAACAGCATGGACACGATCTTCGTGCTCGGCTTCACGGCGGCGGTGATCGGCGGCCTGGAGAGCCCGGTCGGCGCGGTGGCCGGCGGCCTGATCCTCGGCATCGTGCTCAGCTACGCGGGCGGCTACCTGGGCAGCGAGGTGGTCAATCTGTTCGGGCTGGCCGCGCTGCTGCTCGTGCTGATGCTCAGGCCGACCGGCCTGTTCTCGACGGCCCCGGCCAGGCGGGTGTAGCGCGATGACCGTGACCCCGCCCGCACAGCAGACCTCCGATCAGATCTCGATCTCGCCGACCTCGAAGATCCTGCCCTGGCTGCGCCGCTCCTCGCTGCGCTGGCATCTCGCGCTGGCGCTGGCCGGAGCGATCGTGCTGTTTCTCCTGTCGCAAACGCTCAGCCAGTACCGGGACTATCAGCTCGCCAGCGTGGCGGCCTCCGTCGTCGCCGTGGCCGGCCTGACCGTGCTGATCGGCCTGAGCGGCCAGATCTCGATAGGCAATGGGGCGTTCATGGCCGTCGGCGGCTACACCGCCGCGCTGTTCTTCCTGCACCTGCACTGGAACCTGATCCTGATCATGGTCGCCGCCACGGCAGTCTCGGCCGCGGTCGGAGCCGTCTTCGGGGTGGCGGCCGCCCGGCTGCGCGGCCCGTACCTGGCCGGTGCCACCCTGATGCTGGCCGTCGCGCTGCCGTACTTCGCCACCAGGTTCGAGAGTGTTCTCGGCGGCGATCAGGGCCTTGGCTTCTTTATCTCCGTGCCAGCGTCGCTCGGGGTGAACTTCACGCTCGGCCACTGGCAGGCCTGGGTGAACTGCCTGGCAGCGCTGGTCGCCCTGGTCCTGCTCGCCAATCTGGTGCGCAGCCGGATCGGCCGGTCCTGGCGGGCACTGCGCGATGACGAGGTCGCCGCGGCACTGGCCGGCCTCAATGTCGCCCGGCTGCAGGTGCTGGCGTTCATCGTCAGCGCGGCCTGCGCCGGTCTAGGCGGCGTGCTGCTCGCGATCGTCGTGGGCACGGTTTCGACCAGCCTGTTCACCCTGAGCCTGTCGATCCAGCTGCTGACCGCCGCGGTGCTCGGCGGGCTCGGCAGCCTGTCGGGCGCGATCTGGGGCAGCGCCCTGCTCGTGCTCGTGCCGCAGTTCCTGACCAACCTGGCGACCAGCCACGGCCTGACCCAGACGACCAGCTCAAGCATCCCGATCCTCGCCTACGGCGTGGTGCTGATCGTGGTCATGCTGGCGTTCCCCCGCGGCATTCAGGGCGGGATCAACCGTCTGATCGGCCCGGTCACCCGCACCGATCCAGGGCTTACCGACCGTACCTCGTGGCGCCGGCGCACGCCGGCGGCAGACCATAAGGAGAAAGGTTCACCATGATCAAATCCCACCCGGCGAAGCTGGCGGCTGTAGCCGGCCTCGTCGCCCTGAGCCTGGCGGCCGCCGCCTGCAGCTCATCCACGTCATCAGGCGGCAAGACCAAGAGCAGCAGCGGCAATGGCGGCGGTACCGCGCTGACGGCGTCGGCGCCCGGCATCACGCCGACGACCATCACGATCGGCAGCCACCAGCCGCTCACCGGTATCGCCGCGCCCGGCTACGACGAGATCTCCGTGGCGTCCAACGCGTACTTCCAGTACGTGAACGCGCACGGCGGCGTCTTCGGCCGCAAGATCGTCTACAAGGTCCTGAACGACCAGTACAACCCGTCGATCACCTCGACCGACGTGCACCAGCTGATCCTCCAGGACAACGTCTACGCCATCTTCAACGGTCTCGGGACGCCAACCCACCTGGCCGTCGCGCCGTTCATCAACAGCGAGAAGGTACCTGACGTCTTCGTCGCCTCCGGCTGCGAGTGCTGGAACGCGCCATCGACATATCCGGAGACCTTCGGCTGGCAGCTCGACTACGTGCGCGAGGGCAAGATCCTCGGCAGCTACATCAAGTCGCACTTCAAGGGTCAGTCGGTCGGCGTCTTCTACCAGGACGACGAGTTCGGCCAGGACGGCCTGAAGGGTCTCACCGACGAGATCAAGTCCCAGATCGTCGCCAAGCAGAACTACGACCCGGCCAACATCAAGATCGGCCCTCAGATCGCCGCGCTCAAGGCCGCCAACCCGAAGATCGTGGTCTCGTTCACGGTGCCGGCGTTCACCGCGATCATGAAGCTGACCATGCTCGGGCTCAAGTTCAACCCGCAGCTCGTGGTGAGCGACGTCGGGTCCGACCCGATCACCCTGGCCGGCCTGCTGGCCTCGTTCGCCAAGAACAAAACCGCCGGGTTCGGCAACGCCCTGACCCAGGGCATCATCACTGACGCCTATCTGCCGTCGACCTCCCAGACGACGAATAGCTGGATCCAGCTCTTCAACACGATCCACAGCCAGTACCTGACCAAGTACCAGCTGGACGGCAACATCGAGTACGGCCTGTCGGTCGCCTACACGTTCGTCCAGGCGATGTTCAAGGCCGGCCGGAACCCGACCAGGGCGGACCTGATCAATGCGATCAACGCGGGCCTGCCGCAGGACGCGGTCGTCGCGCCCTACGCCTACTCAGCCAGCGACCACAATGGAGTGACTGGCGCCTATATGGGTGTCATCAAGAATGGCCTGCTGGTGCCGACCACCGGAACGTTCGTCACCGACGACACGCCGACCGGCCCGGTCACGACCCTCACCGCTTCGCCGCCGAACGCTCCGGCTAGCGGTATTCCCTCGCCGTAGCCGGTGACGTGCCTGGCTGGGTACGGCTCCCGCCGCCGTGCCCAGCCAGGCATCCTGGCCCTGGCCTTAGACCTGGCTGGGGGTAGCCGGGCGGCATGCCCCCGATGCCGGCTGCTTCGCTAACGCTCTGCATCGAGGGCATGCCGTCCGGCTTAAGACTGGCCACTACGGAGAACGCGTCACGTGCACCCGGCGGACCCGCATCGATGTGACAGAGGTGCGGTCTCAGCAGCACCGCTGTCACATTGATGTGCCTCCGCCGGGTGCGCGGCGACGAGGCTGGAGTGGGTGGCAGCGGAAAGTGGTGATACGTCGGTCGCTGCCTGCCACGTGTCATCACTTTTATAACCACAAAGCTCGCGAACCGGGCAAATTTTCGACGGAAAGTGATGATACGTGGATCAGGCCCGGCGACCTGTGAACATTTACCTGGGTTCCGGGGTTCCCGGGCAGGCCAGGTTCAAGGTGAAGCTAGGTTTCTGGACTCGGGCCGCGCAGGCAGCGTCAACCTCCGGGCGCTTCCTCGGCGAGATGCTCCCGGCCCAGGCCTAAGCCAGCCCCAGTCGGCTCCTAACCTGGGTCCGGCAACAGCGTTGGCCCTTAGCTGTCGCTGGGGCGACAGCGTTGGCCCTTAGCTGTCGTTCGGGGTAGCGGCGTTGGCGCGGAGCTGCTTTCGGGAGGGCGGTGCGGGGACCGGGTGATGGGGGTGAGAGCGGGTTAAACCGGGCGCGGGCAGGAATGGTCTCCGTGTAGGTCGACCGATATTCGCCGGGTCAGGGGTAATGGCGTTGGCCGAAGCCGGCAACTGGTCCGGCAGCCAGGGCCAAGCGCCCTTGCCCTGGTCTTAGACCTGGCTGGGGGGTAGCCGGGCGGTGTGCCCTCGATGCTGGCTGCTTCGCTGACGCTCTGCATCGAGGGCGCGGCGTCCGGCTTAAGACTGGCCGCTACGGAGGATGTCATGTGCACCCGGCGGAGCCGCATCGAGGTGGCAGAGGTGCGGTCTCGGCAGCATTGGCGTCACGTTGATGTGCCTCCGGCGCGGGGAACGGGGGCGGTGCCGTTATTGTCTTGGGGCATGACTGGCGAGAGGGATTCCGGCGCCCAGGTGTTCGGTAGTAGCGTGCATGACTACGCGGGGACGATTCCTCGGCTGCTTGAGCGGGCGGCTGGGCGGGATCCTGACGGGGTCTGGGTTCGCACTGATGACGAGAGCCTGACCTTTGCCGCTGCCGCCGCTAAGGCTGGCCGGATGGGGGAGGTGCTGAGTGACGCCGCCGGGGTCGGGCATGGCGATCTGGTGCTGGTCACAGCTCGCACTACTCCTGATTACCTGCTGAGCTGGCTTGCGCTGGCTGGGGTCGGGGCGGTGACCGTGCCGGTCAATCCGGCTAGCTCGGCCGCCGAGTTCGCCGGACTGATCGGGCAGGTTGAGCCGGTCGCGGTGCTGACCGACGCCGGGCTCCGGCCGATGATCACCGATGCGATCAGTCAGGCGGGGGACGGCGGGCGCCGGGTGCGGACCGTTATGGATGTGTGTGATCTTGATCTGAGCAAGGCCGGGGCCGGATCTGAATCCGCCAGCCGGCAGCCTGCCCGGGTGGGGCCCGATGATCTGGCGGTGCTGATCCCGACTTCGGGCACGACCGGGCGGTCCAAGCTGGTCATGCAGACTCATCGGGCGTACGCGATGGCGGCCGAGGGTTTCCCGTTCTGGATGGGGCTCGGCCCGAGGGACGTGATGATGACCTCGCTGCCGCTGTTCCACATCAACGCGCCGATCTACTCGGTGCTCGGGTCGCTGGTCTGCGGCGCTGGTCTGGTGCTTGTCCCTCGGTTCTCGGCCAGCGGGTTCCTTGATACGGCGCGGCGGCACGGGGCGACTGAGTTCAACGCGATCGGGGCGATGCTGGAGATCTTGATGCGCCAGCCGGAACGACCCGACGACGCCGACAATCCGCTGCGGCTCTGCTATGCGGGGCCGGCGCCCGAGCGCGCCAGGCAGGAGGAGATCGAGCGCAGGTTCGGGCTGCGGATCATCGTGGGCTACGCCATGTCGGAGTCACCGTACGGGTTGATCTGGCCGCACGGGACCCGGCCGTACGGCACTCTGGGCGCGGTGCGCCAGCACCCGTATCTGGGAACGATCAATGAGGCGAAGGTCGTGCCGGCGGACGACGAGGCGGGTGACGGTGCGGGCGCCGGGGGCGGGGCGGGAGCGCTGGGGGCGGCGGGTGGTGACGGCGCGGATGAACTCGGTCCTGGCGAGACCGGTGAGCTGATGCTGCGCAATCCGGTGATCACGCCTGGTTACCTCGGCATGCCGGAAGAGACCGCTGCCGTGCTGACTAGTGACGGCTGGCTGCGCACCGGCGATCTGGTGACAGTCAACGCGGACGGTACCTACACTTTCGTCGGCCGCCGCAAGGAAGTGCTGCGCCGCCGGGGCGAGAACCTCTCACCGCTGGAGGTCGAGGAGGTACTCGATACCCATCCGGCGGTGCTCGAGTCCGCTGTGGTCGGGGTGCCGTCTGACCTTACCGAGGAGGAGGTCAAGGCGTTTATCGTGGCGGTGCCCGGTGTGCGGGTTGATCTTGCTGAGCTTCACGGGTATGCGGCTGAGCGGCTGACGGCGTTCAAGGTGCCGAGGTTCTGGCAGGTGATCGATGAGCTTCCGCGCACTCCGACCGCCCGGATCGCTAAGCACCGCCTGCCCGAAGGTCACCAGCCCGCCGAATACGACGCCGACCCCTCCGCCTGACCAGCTCTAGCGCGGTCCCACTACAGTTCCGTGATCATGAGTTAAGGCATGATCACGGAACTGCATACGGCACTGCGCTGGGGCTGGTCAGATTCGGTGGAACAGGTTGAGGAAGCGGTCGGCCAGGGCCGTGTCGCCGCTCGCCGTGCCGCCGTTGATCCGGCCGAAGGCGGTAAGCACCAGGCCGGCCGGGTCGAACTCGATGATGGCGGGCAGGTCGCTGAGGTCGCCGGCCTCGTAGGTCATGCCAGCGTCGCTGACCGAGACTCGGGTGTCGCCGCCGTTCCTGCCGCTGACCCGGATGCCGATGGTGAACGGGGTCTTGTCCGCTTCCGGGTTGATGGTCGACTGCCAGATGATGAACATGAAGGGCACGAGCAAGTCGGCGGCGTCGGCGTTGAGCGCGTGGGCCTTGCCCGAGCCCTCGACGATGTCCCAGGTGTGCACGCCGTAGTCCATGAGCTGGCCGGCCGCGTAAATGAAGGCAGGCACCGGGCCCATGTAGAAGTGCGGGACGATCATCGAGGTCCACTCTTCTTCGCTGAGCGGCTCGAGAATGCCCATCATCTGGTCCAGGTCGGCGCGGACCCTGGTCAGCATGTCCGCCTGTGACAGGTGGCGGAACGACCTGGCCTCGCCGCCCGCGCGCTCATGCATGCCGAGCAGCCCGTACGCGTTCTCGGCCGTGGCACCTGACCTGGCTACCTCGAAGGCCTTGAAGTAGCCCTCCATCGTGTCGACAAGGTGCCCGATGACATCGCGGACCTCCCAGTTCTCGCAGGCGGTCTTGGCTTCCCAGGCACCGGGCTGCTCGGCCAGGGCGAACATGTGGCCGGCCTGGTCCTTCACCACGCGCAGGATGGTGTCCTTGCCCTCGAACGTCATCGCGTTCCACTCGCTCATGCTGATCCCCTTTGCCGAATCTGAAGACGCGGTCGCGAGCAAGCGAACAGCGTCATCGAGAGTGATGTGAAGAAGCCCGACCACGCGTGAGCCGCGTCGCCGGGATGCGCACGAGTGTTACCTCAGCGCACATGTACCCAGTCTGTCAATGGCTGGCTACGCTGATCCGCGCCAGTGCCTCACCATAGCGAACTGCCACTAGCTGGGCGATGGCCTGGTGCTTGCCAAGCGGCGCCGCGCAAGGTGCGTCGATGGCCGAACTGAGCTGGGTGAGCTCGTTCGGGTCCGTCTCGGGACCGACTAGGCAGGGAGCGATGGCGAGATGACTCGCGCCTGCCTCCCTGAGACGTTCCAGTGCTGCCCGGATGCTGACCGAATCGCCAAGAGAGGCGGGGACCACAGGAACCGCCAGCCGGGCCGCGAGCAAGACCGACGTCACGCCGGCGTCGCTGATCGCCTGCGGACCTCGGTCGGCGATGACCAGAACACCGTTCGCGCCGGCGGAGATGTTGAGGCCGCGAGCCCGGCTTGCCCGTGCGAGGCCCACCTCGGACAGCCGGTCGTGCAGGGCGCCGGCGAGCAGGGGGTGTGGTCCCAGGTGCGTCGCGAGCATCACGGGGGTCTGGGCACGGGACAAGATGCTGGCGAGCTGCCGGTCGAATACCGGATGCGAGCCGGCCAGCAGCGGCACGACCACTGCCTGCGGTGAGGCCTGGCCATAGGCCGGTGGTTCCCAGGTCAGGGCGTCGGCCAGGCTTTCGGTGGTGCTGCTGAGGAACGCGATCCTGATCTCAGCGCCTGAACATGACTCGGCGGCGGCCTCGGCGATCTGATCGGCAAGATCAGAGTCGGCCTCGCCGCCGGCGCCGGGAACCGCCAGCACGAGCGCCGGAGCGTCCGATGACACGCTGATCCGGTGGGCGCTGCGGTGCCGGCCCACTCGCCGTACCGTGGTGGTCCGGCGAGGCAGGCTCTGGCCCGCGCTCTCGGCCTGCGCCGGTCGGCGCTGGGGGAGAGACGCAGCCTGCGGGCGCTCATCAGTCACGCTCACGTATCGTAATGCCCCTGGTGCGTACCCGCCGCAATATCGGGATGTTCAGACCGATACGTCGGTGTCCTGGGCGATTGGTTCTGCCGGGCCCTGCCGCTCGCTCACGTGGTTAGTCACTGCCGAGCATGCTCCGGTACACCGAGATCAGCGCCGACTTCTGCTGATCGGTCAGCCGCTCGTCGCTGTTGACGGCTTCCTCGACAGTGGGAGACTCAAGTCCGAGCTGATCGCCGTCGGCGTCACCGTGACGCAGCAGCCCAGCCTGCGTCAGCAGTCCGGCCTGGGTCAGCAAGGTCTCGGCCGAGACGTTCAGGGCGTCCGCGATGACCTTGATGACGCGCATTGATGGCTGGTGCAGGCCGCGCTCGATCTGGCTCAGATACGGGTTGGACAGCCTGGTTTTCTCGGCGAGCTGGCGCAGCGAGAGATTCGCTTGCTTGCGGCGGTTCCTGATGAAGCCGCCGAGCGCCTCCATCTGAGCGTCCCAGGGTTCCTTCACATTATGTCCTCGCGTCACAGTGCCGGCTGGGGGTTAGTCCGGTGATCGAACTGGGGGTAGTCCGGTGATTGAGAGAGTAAGGCGCGGCCGGCGATCTTTCTCGCGTCGGCCGCGCCTTCTGCTTCCCGGTATCTTGCTTGCCGGCGTCGCATGAGGGAGTCCGCGGGGCCTAGCTGTCCGCGGGCTTGTCCTTGGGCTTGCTCGGGCTGGCTGGACTCTGCCGCGTCCCTGGCTTAGCTGATCCGCTCTTCCTGGCGCCGGAGGTGCTGCTGCCGGGCTTGGCTGTGCCGGATTTGGCCGTGCTGGTCTTAGCCGTGCTGGCCTTAGCCGTGCTGGCCTTAGCCGGGCCGGACTTGGCGACGCTTACCCCGGTAACCCTGGTAGTCGTCTTGCCGTCGGCCGCCGTCTTGCCGAAGCTGGTCGGCACGCCGACCTGAGCGAGCCGTGCGGCGGCCTGGTGCGCCAGGGGCTCGGCCGCACCGCGGACCTGACCGACAACGGCGCGCCGCACCGAGCGGGCATGTCCGGCGAACTGCTCGGCACCGGCCTTAACCTGCTCCGGGCTTGGCAGCCTGGACGAAATGGTGTCCGGCAGCCTGGACTGCAGCTTCGTCGCAAGCTCGGGTGCCTTCTCGCGGAGCTGAGCCTGCCCCGGCAGCGCTGTCAGGTTCAAGGACGTCAGGTTCAGGTTCGGCCTGGGCAGTCCGGCTAGCTGCGGCCGGATCTGCTGAGCGGCCGCAGTCACGTTCTTGACGGTGCTCGTCACCCTCTGCTGCCCCTTGCGGGCAGCCGCCATGACCTGGCCCTGCAGCTCCTGTCCGGCTGCACGATAGTCATTCATCGGGATCCTCCCTGTGTGTTCTGGAGCTAACTATAGTTAGCAAAAACAATATATGTCAAGCGCACCAGGTCAGAGGCCAGCGGGGGGTGCGTACCGGCAATCAGGCTCGGGTCATCCTGCCCGGCTGACGGTCCTGCCCGGCCGACTTGCCCAGGCAGTCTTCCGCGATCATGGACGGGGTCTTGACCACGGAAACCGCCCTGGCGCGAGTTTCGTGAAGGTTGGCAGGAACCTGGTTCCGGGGTGGCTGGTCCAGCCCGGCCTGTCCCGCCGCTGGCCTGCCGGGTCGCACCCCGGCGATGTGACATAGCTGGGGCTGGAGCACCAGCGCTGCCACATCCATGGGGCCGGCCAGCGGCCAGCATCACGGAATTCGCGCCAGAGCCCGGAACATCAGCCGTGTGATCCCTGGACCATCAAGAGCGGGAAGATCGGGACCGGCACATGCGGCATACGCACCACTGACACGCTCTGCTACCTGCTACCTGCTACCTGCTACCTGCTACCTGCGAGCGGCGTCGGTCAAGGTGCCTGGCCGAACCCTGGCGCTGCTCCCGCTGACGTTCTCTGTGCTCGGCACCGTCAGGGCGCTGATCACCTGCTCGGGCGTGACCGGAGCGATGACCTTCAGTCCGCCGGTGAAGGTCGACCCCAGCCAGACCTTGGCGCAGGGCATTTCAGTGCAGGCAAAGGCCGGCAAATGCGCGGTCAAGTTCCCGCCGGGAGCTGTCATCCTCGCGTTCCCGTGGAAGAGGTTCCTCTGGGCACTCGCCGAGGCCGCTACAAGCGGCTTCGGCGGCCTTCTGGGCGCAATAGTCTCCACGATCTTGTCCACCGCCTATGGGCCAGAACTCGCGGCTATGCCGTGCTGCGGCAAGAAGACCGGCAACAGCCAGGTGGGCTTCTCCAGTTACAAGGAGACGTTTACGAAGTCCGGGGACATGGTGTTCACCTTCCCGGCACCAGGCGGCATGGGCAGCGCCCATGGTGCGTTCGCCGGACCCGCGCGCGGTACTTTCGTCACGAATATGACCTACGCTCAGGCGAAGAAGCTGGCCTTGAGCAAGACGGGCCAGGCGTCGGTCCCCATCGTCAGCGGCACGATCACGATGGGAGCCGTGCGACCCGCCTCACTGGCGCTGACCTGGTCCTGGGCAAGAATGGCGGGATAACCGGCCTGCCTGGTGCGGCTGAGGCAGCAGGGGGGGTCCCCTGGTGTCGTCGGAACAGCAGCGGTGGACCCCAGTTGCAGGACAGCGCACCACTGCCGCCACCCTGACTCCGACATTCCCGGTATATCAACCAGACCCAGTCACCCCGTCAGATGCTCAGTACCCGCTCAGGCTTCCGTGATCTTGAGACAGAGCTTGATCACGGAACCTTGGTCGTGTGATCACGCCATCAATACTCCGTGATCAAGACCCAGGCCATGATCACGGAGCGCGAGCCCCGAGGCGAAGCGTGCCGGTGCGCTGCTGGGGAGATCGGGGTGGTTGGGGCTACTGGAGTGGCTGGCGCTGCTGAGGTGAACGGGTGCTGAGGTGAATGGGCTGCTGAGGTGAACGGGGCTGCTGAGGTGACTGGGCTGCTGGGGGCTAGGGCTGACCGGGATGGCGGGCTCTTACCAGGCCGGTTTCGTAGGCGAAGACCACGGCCTGGACTCGGTCGCGCAGGCCTAGCTTGGCTAGGACGCGGCCCACGTGCGTCTTGACGGTTGCCTCGGAGACGAAGAGCCGTTCGGCTATCTCGTTGTTGGACAGGCCCTGGGCGATCAGCGCCAGCACCTCGCGCTCTCGCGCGGTGAGGCCGCTCAGATCAGGCCCGGCAGTCCCGTCGCCGGTGACGCCGGTGCCGGTGCCGGTGCCGGACGGCAGCATCGGAGCGAACCGGTCGATCAGCCGCCGGGTGGTCGACGGGGCCACGACGGCGTCGCCCGAATGGACCGCCTTGATGGCAAACAAGAGTTCCTCAGGCGGCACGTCCTTCAGCAGGAACCCGCTGGCTCCGGCCTTCAGTGCCGCGAACGCGTACTCGTCCAGGTCAAAGGTTGTCAGCATCAGTACCCGGGGCCGGTCACCGGCCTGGCAGATCTGCCTGGTCGCCTCGATCCCGTCCAGCCTCGGCATCCGGACGTCCATGACGACGACGTCGGCCCTGGTGTGGCGGAGCGCGTCGACGGCCGCCCGGCCATCGCCAGCCTCGCCGACGACGGTCATGTCTGCCTGCGCGTCGAGCACCATGCGGAATCCAGCCCGCACCAGCTCCTGATCATCGACCAGCAGGATGCGGATGCTCATGCCGCGCTCGCCGGCACGCTCGTGACCGGCGTGACCGCTGTGACCGGCGTGACCGGCGCGGGCGTGATCGGCAGCCTGGCCGTGATCCGGAACCCGCCATCCGGGCTAGGCCCGGCCTGGACCGAGCCGCCATACATAGCCGCCCGCTCGGTCATCCCGGCCAGCCCGTGCCCGGCACCGTCGCAGGCCGCCGCCGCGCCGAGGCCGTTGTCGGCGATCGCTAGCTCCACCTCGGTGTCGGTATAGCGCAGCACCACGCTGGCGCTGGCCATCGAGCCGGCGTGCTTGCGGGTATTGGTGAGCGACTCCTGGATGATCCGGTACGCGGTCAGCGCCGTGCCCGCCGCCAGCGGCTGCGGCTGCCCCTGCACCGCGTAGGACACCGGCAGCCCGGCGGCCCTGGTCTGCTCAAGCAGTTCATCGAGCTGGCCCAGGTCAGGCTGCGGCGCGAGCCCGCCAGTACCAAGCCCCCCAGTACCAAGCCCGCCAGTCTCGTCCGGTCCGGAATCGTCGCCCCGGCGGAGCACGCCGAGCAGCGCCCGCATCTCGCTTAGCGCCTGACGCCCCGTAGCCGAGATCGCGGTCAGCGCGTCGCGGGCGCGAGCCGGATCGGCGTCCATCGCGTAGGCGGCGCCGTCGGCCTGCACGACCATCACGCTGACATTGTGCGCGACCACGTCGTGCAGCTCGCGGGCGATCCTGGCGCGCTCGGCCGCGGCGGCGATCTTGGCGTGCGTGTCGCGATCTCGCTCCAGCCGGGCCGCGCGCTCTTCGAGATTGGCGTAATACGCCCGGCGGTACCTGGTCGAGTCGCCGAGCACCCAGGCGATCAGCGACGGCCCGGCGAACATGACCGAGCCGACGAGCACCCAGTCCACCTGGTTGAGCCCGTTGGCCCTGGCCTGCTGCCCGACCACTTCTATGACGCAGCCAAGCAGGCAGGTGATAAGGCCCAGCAGGGAATTGCGCCGGGTCGAATAGGCCGCCAGCGTATAGAGAAGAATGACGATAGCGAGGTCAGAGAAGACCGGCGCGATGCCGCCGGCCACCTGGGCGGCGCCGACCACGATCGCGGTCACAAAGGCCCCGGCCGGATGCGCGCGACGTACCACGATCGGCGCCGTCAGCGCCAGCGCGAACAGCGCCAGCAGGTATCGGTGGGTGACGAGACTGCCGGCCACGCCGATCAGCGCGATCGGGGCGGCGATCACCGCGTCGACCAGCCGGGGATGGCGTCGCAGCCATGCGTAAAGCGCTGACACGGCACCAGGCTAACCGCGACCAGCCGCTGTGGCATCATCCTGCGGTCCTGACCAGGACCAGCCTGGTGTCAGCCAAACGGATGACACCGGCCTGACGGGTCGGCCGACGCGACGGCAGCCACTCGGGCGGGACTATCAATCCATGGCAAAGACGACAGAGCGGTCAGGGCCCGCCATCCGGGTTCGCGGCTTGCGCAAGTACTACCGGGGCAAGGCCGCGGTCGATGGCGTGGACCTGGACATTGAGCGCGGCGAGGTGTTCGCGCTGCTCGGGCCGAACGGGGCGGGCAAGACCACGACGGTCGAGATCCTGGAAGGGCACCGGCGCCGCGACGATGGCGAGTGTCACGTACTCGGCGTCGACCCGGCACAGGCGAACCGGGCCTGGCGGGCCGCCGTCGGCATCGTCCCGCAGTCCGGCCTGGCGGCGGGCGAGCTGACCGTGCGCGAGATGATCGCGCAGTTCAGCACCTACTACCCGGGGGCTGGTGACCCTGATGAGGTGATCGCGGCCGTTGGCCTGACCGAGCAGGCCGGCACCAGGCTGCGGAAGCTGTCCGGTGGTCAGCGCCGCCGGGTCGACGTCGGCATCGGCATCGTGGGCAAGCCGGAACTGCTGTTCCTCGACGAGCCGACGACCGGCTTTGATCCGCAGGCCAGGCGCCAGTTCTGGGAGCTGATCAGGGGCCTGTCGGCGGCCGGCACCACGATCCTGCTGACCACGCACTATCTGGAGGAAGTGGAGGCGCTGGCCGGCCGGGTTGCCGTGCTGGCGCGCGGCCGGGTCGCCGCCCTCGGGACGCCGGCCGATCTCGGCGGCGCCGACGGCGAGGCGACGGTGAGCTGGCAGGCCCAGGACGGCGTGCGCTCCGTGCGGACATCGACCCCGACGCATTTCGTTACAAAACTCGCGGAGAACTGTGGTGGCGAGATCCCCGGCCTTTCCGTGGCCAGATCCTCGCTCGAAGAAAGGTATCTGGAGCTGATTTCGGAGACAACTCAGACTGGAGCGCTGCGATGATCGCCACCGACACCCGGATGCCCTCGCTGCTGAGGCAGAGCATCGTCCGGGGAATCGTGGAAATCAAAGTCTTTTATCGGCAACGGGAATCAGTGGTTTTCACCTTCGCTCTCCCAATAATCTTGCTCCTGCTATTCGGCCAGATCTTTCACGGCGAGATCGGGCGGACCGGGGTGGATTTCCGGCAGTACTTCATCGCCGGAATCGTTGCCAGCGGACTGATGTCGGCGACCTTCGTTAATCTGGGGGTCGGCATTGCGCTAGACCGCGATGACGGCACCCTGACCAGGCTGGCCGGCACGCCGCTGACGCCGATCGCCTATTTCGCCGGCAAGGCGATCCTGTCCTTCGTGGTGTGCGTGCTTGAGGTGGCCGCGCTGCTTGCCGTCGGCACTGCGCTGCTCGGGCTGCACCTGCCGGCCTCGCCGGGGCGGTGGGTCACGCTGGCGTGGGTGCTGGCGCTGGGCGCGACGACGTGCTCGCTGCTCGGGATCGCGATGAGCGGCCTGATCAGGTCCTCCCGCAGCGCGGTTGCCGTCATGAACCTGCCGTACCTGGTGCTCTCCTTCATCTCCGGCGTCTACTTCGTGTTCTCCCGGCTGCCGGCCAGCCTGCAGCAGATCGCGGCGATCTTCCCGCTGAAGTGGATCTGCCAGGGGCTGCGCTCCGCGTTCCTGCCTGACTCGCTGCTCGCGGTCGAGCCGGCCCACAGCTGGGAACATGTCCGGATTGCACTGGTGCTCGGAGCCTGGCTGGTCGCAAGCTTGGTGGTATGCATCCGAACCTTCCGGTGGCAGGGCCTGGGCGACCGGTGAGCGACCGGGTGGATGCCTGGGACGGCGGCGAGCGACTGTGGGACACGTATTTCGCCGTGGTTCTGCTCGGGACGCTGGTGCTCGCGTTCGTCACTGGGTCGGCGACAGGGCTTGACCGGCTGGCGGGCGGCGCGGCGCTGATCGCGATGGCGCCATGGTTCCTGCTGCTCGGCCGCCGGGCCATGTTCGGCGATCTGGAGCGGCGGGGGACGATCTACCTGGCCGGCGTCGTCCCGCTGCTGGCCCTGGCCGAGTTCGCCAGCGGGACCGAGACCTTCATCCTGCTGGCGTTGTGCCCGCAGGCGTTCATGACCGTGTCGTACCGCCGGGCGATCGTGGCCGTGGTCGCGCTGAACTCGACGTCGGTGGTTGTCGCACTTGCCCGCCAGGCGGGCACGGAGGCGCGCGATCACGGCCGGGATCGCGGCGCTCGGGATCGCTTTCTCGGTCGCGTTCGGCACCTGGGTGTCCAAGATCATCAGCCAGAGCGCCGAGCGGGCAGGACTGATCGCCCAGCTGGAGCAGACCAGGGCCGAGCTCGCCGAGGTGAGCCGGGACGCGGGTGTGCTGACCGAGCGGAACCGGCTGGCCAGCGAGATCCACGACACGATCGCGCAGGGGTTTACCAGTATCGTGATGCTGGTGCAGGCGGCCGATGCGCTGCTTGACTCCGATCCGGCGCGGGTCAGGCGCCAGCTCGACCTGATCGGGCGCACGGCCAGGGAGAATCTGGCCGAGGCACGGGCGCTCGTGTCCGGCCTGGTGCCCGCCGCACTCGACTCTACGACGCTGTCCGATGCGCTGGCCCGGCTGACCGACCGTGTCGGGCAGGAGCTTGCCATTGAGGCCTCGTTTGAGGTGACGGGCGAGCCCCGGGTGCTCGGGACCGGCACCGAAGTGGTCCTGCTGCGCATCGGCCAGGAGGCGCTGTCGAATGTGCGCAAGCACGCGAAGGCGCGGTCGGTGCGAGTCGGGCTCAGGTTCGCCGCCGAAGTGGCCAGCCTGGAAGTCCGCGACGACGGTGTCGGCTTCGATGCCGGGCTGATCAGTGACGGCTTCGGGCTGCGCGGCATGCACGCGCGGATCGCCGAGGTCGGCGGAGTTCTCGACGTCCGCAGCGACGTCGGGGCCGGCACGACTGTCGTCGCGGAGGTGCCGTGAGCGGCGGGGCAATCCGGGTGCTGCTGGCTGATGATCATCCGGTGGTGCGTGAGGGGCTGCGGGGGATGCTGGCCGCTGAGACGGACATCGAGGTGGTTGGCGAGGCCGGGTCGGGCAACGAGGCCGTCGTTCGGGCGCTGGCCGCCGGGCCCGACGTGATCCTGATGGACCTGCGGATGCCGGACGGCGACGGGGTGGACGCGATCGCCGCGCTGCACGACGGTGGCTGCCCCGCCAGGATCATCGTTCTCACGACGTTCGACACCGATTCGGACATCATCAGGGCCGTGGAGGCCGGTGCGTCCGGTTACCTGCTCAAGGACACTCCCCGTGCCAGTCTCGTCGCCGCGATCCGGGCCGCCGCCAGAGGCGAAACGGTGCTCGCGCCTGTCGTCGCCGGCCGCCTCGTGAGCCGGGTGCGGGATCAGGGCGCCGCCCGAGGTGGTGCTGGTGCTGGCCTGGCC
Organism: uncultured Actinomycetota bacterium; assembly: GCA_963819285.1. Classification (GTDB taxonomy): domain Bacteria; phylum Actinomycetota; class Actinomycetes; order Streptosporangiales; family Streptosporangiaceae; genus Chersky-822. Next base: position 151,103 of record CAWFVM010000011.1, on the reverse strand, counting down.
GGCGGCGGCGGTGGTGGGCCGGGCGGCGGTGGTCGTCTGGGTGCTGGTCCGGGTGGCGGTGGTCCGGGTGGTGGTCGGCTGCGTGGCGGGGGTTCGGGTGGCGAGGCGCTGTCGGCTCGCGAGACCGAGGTGCTCGCCCTCGTGGCGCGCGGGCTGACCAACGCTCAGATCGGCCGAGCACTGCTCGTCAGCGAAGCGACCGTCAAGACGCACCTGACCCGAACCTGCGGCAAGCTCGGCGTCGCCGGCCGGACTGCGGCCGTCACCAAGGCCATGGAGCTAGGCGCACTTCCGCCACCGGGCGGCCGGCCAGGTGAGAGCGGGGCCTGCAAGTCTCCGTGATCATGGAAGACCACCTGATCACGGAACATCGGCAGCGGGATCACCCGACCAGGTTTCCGTGATCATCAGCCGTAACATGATCACGGAAATCTGCGAGGTCTCTGGTCATGGCACTGGCCAGTCGAGCAGCCCACACGCCGACGCCGCGGTCCGCGAGTTGCCGGCATTGTTGTGACGGAAGTCTCTTACGAGAATCAGTCGGACTCCCGGACTGGTCAGCGGCGAGAGCGCTCGGAACGCCGGAGGTCCGCCAATTCGGTCGGTGGCGGACTCGGGGCGGTGCCGCCGTGTCGCCCGGCCGGGCTCGGGTGCCCGGCCGGGTCAGGTGCCCGGCCGGGTCAGGTGCGCGGGCGGCGGGTGTTGCCAAGGTGTGTCGCTGCGGGGCGATCGGGGTTAGCCTCGGGAGGGTGATCTCCTTAGCGGGCGCTCGGGGGAGCGCGCACGAACGGGGACTCCGGCTGGGGGCGACAGTCGGCGGGATCTCCTTTAAGCTACTTTTATTATTGGAATTGTAGGTTAGATCGCGGAAGGACCAGCTTTCATGACTGACGAGCACGCGCTCCACGGCGATTCTCACGAGCATCACCATGACCCGACGTTCTACCGCTCGCCCCGCGACGCGGCGGCGGGACCGCCAGAGAAGCTGGCCTATGTCGCGGCGTTCTCGCGGCCGGCGGATAAGCCCGATGCCATCGCCGTGATCGACACCGATCCTGACTCGGCCAGCTATGCCTCGGTGGTCGGGTTCACCGAGCTGCCGCATCTCGGTGATGAGCTGCACCACTTCGGCTGGAACGCGTGCTCGAGCGCGCTCTGCCCGACTGGTGATCACAATCACGGGGACCGCCGTTACCTCGTGGTACCCGGCATCCGGTCATCCCGACTGTACATACTCGATACCAAGGACGACCCGGCCGCGCCGCGCGTGGTTAAGACGCTCGAGGCCGCCGAGCTAGGCAAGCACGCCAGCTACTCGCGCCCGCACACCGTGCACTGCGGCCCTGGCTACCTGTATGTGTCCTGCCTGGGCGGCGCGGATGGCGTCGAGGGGCCGGGCGGGGTGGCGCTGCTCGACCATGCGAACTTCGACGTGATCGGCCAGTTCGAGCAGGACCGGGGTGATCAGTACCTGGCTTACGACGTGTGGTGGCACATTAACGATGACGTGCTCGTGACGTCGGAGTGGGGTACCCCGTCGATGCTCGAGGACGGGATCGTGCCCGAGTTGCTGCTCGGACGTAAGTACGGGCACCGGCTGCATTTCTGGGACATGCAGACCAGGCGTCACGTCCAGACCGTCGATCTGGGCGACGAGCATCAGATGGCGCTTGAGCTCCGGCCGGCGCACGACCCGGCGAAGAAGTACGGATTCGTCGGCGTGGTGGTCAGCGTCGAGGACCTGTCCGCGTCGATCTGGGTCTGGCACGAAGACAACGGGCAGTGGGCCGCGACCAAGGTGATCTCGATTCCGGCCGAGCCGGCGCCGGCCGACCAGCTTCCGCCGCTGCTCCAGGGGTTCGGCGCGGTTCCGCCGCTGATCACTGACCTGGCGCTGTCGGTGGATGACAAGTATCTGTACGTGTCCTGCTGGGGGACTGGCGAGCTGAAGCAGTTCGACGTCAGCGACCCGTTCCACCCCCGCGAGACCGGCTCGGTGCGGATCGGCGGAATCGTCGGCCGCGAGCCGCATCCGTCCCGGCCAGGGCAGCCGCTGGCGGGCGGGCCGCAGATGGTGGAGGTCAGCCGGGACGGTCACCGGGTCTACTTCTCCAACTCCCTCTACGGTGCCTGGGACGACCAGTTCTACCCGGACGGTGTCGGTGCGTGGATGACCAAGCTCGATGTTCAGGCTGGCGGCGGGCTGAGTTTCGATGAGCGGTTCTTCCTGGAGGGAGAGGCATTCCGGGGTCGCCGGGTGCATCAGATCAGGCTGGAAGGCGGGGACGCGTCGAGCGACTCGTACTGCTACTCGTGACCCCGGTCGCTGGGTTTTCCTCCCGGCTTCCTCCAGGGAAGGGTGGTGCGTGAGACCTCTGGCTAACTGCCGCCGGCGTCGCTAACATGGCGCCCACTGCTAACGCCGTCCGCGGCCTTGACCCTGCCTTGCGTGCGGAAAGGTGATTCGTGTCAGTGCACCGCTGGCCGGTTCAATGGACAGGTAAGCGCGCGGTCGTGGCGTTTCCCGCTGATATAGATGCCACTATCGCCGACCGGATTCGCGAGCAGTTGGTGGGTCTTGTCGAGGATCACGGGGCGAGGATCGTTGTCGCCGACCTGTCCGCGACCGGCTTCTGTGACTCGGCGGGGATCACCGCGCTCGTCACAGTGCAGAAGAAGGCGAAGGCGAACGGTGCTGTCGTCCAGGTGATCGCGGGTTCGCCCCAGGTGCTGAGGATTTTCGAGCTGACTGGCCTGGATCAGGTCCTTGACGTGTTCCCGACCCAGGAGAGCCTGGACGCCGCCGAGGCGAGCTAGCCGTCAGGTGCGGGCCGGGCCGCCGCGGCTGGCCGAGTCGAAATCTCCGGTGCCATCGGCCGCGCCCGCCTCGGATCGCTGCGGGTACGACGTGCGCCCCGGGGCCGGGACTTTCTCGGGGTGCAATTTCTGACCAGATATCTGCTTGATCTTGACGTAACGTTTTATATCTGGCCACCCGAAGGCGACGGCCATGCCGAGGCCGAGAAAAATTGCCAGCTTGAACGACTTCTTAATCATGGCACTCTTGTTCCCAGGGCGGTGCGGGCCGAATCTGACCCGTCGGCAAGTTTGTCTACCCGGTACTCGACGGCAGCTGGCCCGGCAGTCCTCGGGAGACGGCCGGGCCAGCTGGTCAGGGGCTGGTGTCGCTAGGCGGCCTGACCGCCCGCCGTCACCAGCGCGGACCGCTTGCGCGCGGGACGGAGCGCGTGCACCCGGGCGGGCCGGGCCATGACTGGTCCGGTGGCGGTCGTCACGGTAGTCGCGGTCGCCGCAGTGGCCAGCGCGGGCGCGAGGTCCGCGGTGCGGGTCACGGCGCGCTCATAGACGGTCAGGGTCTCGCTGGCTACTCGTTCCCACGGATACCTGGACTTGGCGCGATCAGCGGCGGCGATGCCGAAGGCGGCCAGTCGCATCGGGCTGCCGAGCAGGTCGCGCAACCTCCGGACCAGGGTCTCTGGCCGGCCGGGCGGGATCAGCAGTCCGGTCGTGCCGTCGATGATGGCATCGCGGTAGGCACCGATCGCGGTCGCGATGACCGGGATGCCGCACGCCATGGCGCGCAGCGCCGCGAGGCCCTGTGGTTCGTAGCGCGCGGTACTCACCAGGAGGTCGGCCGACCTCAGCAAGCCCGGCAGGTTCCGGTCGCTGACGTGGCCGGTGAACTGGACCCGGTCAGCCACACCCAGGTTGGCGGCGAGCTTGGCGAGGATGCGGTAACCGTGGTCGGACTCCAGCTCATCGGCCGGCGGCCCGCCCGCGATGACCAGCTCAGCGCCCGGCAGCTCAGCCAGGCACCTGAGCAGGACGTCAAGGCCGCGATACTCAGCTAGCGACCCGACCGCGATCAGCCGGGGCGTGGTATTGCGCTTGGCGATGAGCCCGGCCGGCTTGAAGATGTCGGTGTCCACGCCGAGCGGGACCAGCCTGACCTTGATGTTCGGCACTCCGAGCCTGGCCAGCTCGGCCACCTCGTCGCTCGTCGAGGCCAGGACCATGGTCGCTGCCCTGGCGACGGCGGACTCCATGCGGGTGCGGATGCCCGGGTCTTCGCCGGCTATCCTGTGCCGCCGTTCGGCCGTTCCGAGGGAACCGAACGTAGCTACGACCGGGATGGGGTGCTCGCAGACGGTAGTAGCTCGCGGACGGCACTGAGTGCGGCCAGCCCGTTTGTCCAGTGAAAGGCCTGCACCACGTCAGGAGCGTTTTTGCGCCAGCGGGCAGTGAGATAGGTAGCGATGTCCTTGGTGTACTGCGGAAGCTGATCGGGCGGCAGCGCAGCAAGCGGGCCCGCTTCGATGTACTCGACCTTCAGCCGGGGCGCGATGGTTGCCCGGCCAGGCAATTTCGGCGAGTCCTTGCGGGCGTAGATCACGACGTCATGGCCCTGCGCGGCCAGGGCCCGGCCGAGTCCGCTGACCTGTGCGGCCTGATCGGCTGAGTAAGGGTCGAGAGCCTGGGTAGGCGGGGTGGTGGCATTTGTCGGGGTGGTGTGCTGAGCGACGAGGGCGATTTTCATCCCTTGGGCCTCCTTGCGGCTGTCCGGCTGAGATCACAGCGGGTCGCAAGTGGTGCCGTTGCCGGCGGGACTAGCCGCTAAGCAAAAAGGCACACCCAGCAACGTCACGCCGTGACTATTGGGGTGTGCCTGCGTCGTAAGCACTGCCGCTGAGACTAGCGCAAAGGTGCCCTTGCTGTCTAGGCCTGATGCCGCCGTTGCGTGCTACCTGGTGGTTGCTGGTGTTTGGGTGCGGCTGAGCAGGGCAGCCAGTGGTCACCCATCACCGAGGAGGCCCAGATGTCATCCGGGATCGTCGCCGCGATCATCGTCATCATCGCCCTGCTGGCCGTGCTCGCGGTCGGCGCCGTCTTGTCGACGCGCAGGCGCAGGCTGCGGCAGCGGTTCGGTCCTGAGTATGACCGAGTCGTCACCGAGCGCGAAAGCCGCAGGCAGGCCGAGGCCGAGCTGACGGAACGAGCGCGGCGAGTTCAGAAGTTCCAGCTCAGCGAGCTGAGCGACGAGGCGCGGCAGACGTATGCGACGCAGTGGGCGCAGGTACAGGAACGCTTTGTCGACGCGCCGGCCGACGCTATAGCCGATGCGCAGCACCTGGTGGAGACCGTCATGCGCGAGCGGGGTTACCCGGTCTCCGAATTCGATCAGACGGTCGCCGATCTGTCGGTAGACCACGCCAGCACTCTCGATCATTTCCGCGCCGCGCACGAGGTCAGCGAAAAGGCGGCCGGCGGCCAGGCCTCGACCGAGGAGCTTCGGCTGGCCCTGCTCCACTACCGGGAACTGTTCGGCGAGTTGCTCGGCGCCCCTGACGACGACGTGGCACGGGCCGATGCGGGAGATGCCGCCGTGAGAGATGCCGATGCGGCCGAGGCCGGAGACGCGGACTGGGCCAGTACCGGCGCGAGCACCGCTACCTACGACCAGCCCCGACGCTAACGGCAGGAGAGACATGTCCAAGCATGAGGACGAGCGGAACACCTTCAGGTACGGCTCGGCGACCGCGGACGCCGACTCGGTGATCGTGATCGAGCCGGAGGACGTAGTTACGGAGGATGAGCTCGCTGAGGCAGACAAGGCGACCAGGCCAGACTTCGCCTTCGGCTCCGGCCGGGCCGATGCGGATGAGGCCGATGCGGATGAGGCCGACGCGGATGAGGCCGACGCTGTGGAGGCCGACGCTGTGCGGGCCGACGCTGTGCGGGCCGATGAGGGGGAGGCCGATCTGGGGGAGGCCGATCGAGCTGACAGTGCGTGGTCGCTGGGTGCTATTCGGCCGATGACCGAGGTCGGGCCCGGTGGCGCGGCGGTCGAGCCGCCACTTCTCGCAGAGACCCCGGATGACCCGATGTCAGCTGTCGACACAGAGAAGGCGGATGAGCCTGAGCCGCCTGATGGGATGGCTTCTGAGCTGGCCTTCACTCCCGCAGACGCATCAGCTGAGACGGCGGCCGGCACAGCGGCTGAGGCACCGGCGGACGCAGCGGCTGAGGCAGGGGTGCGGGGCGATGCAGTCGTCGCGGCCGAAGCGCCGGCCAGTGCTGCGGGCGACGAACGCTGGCATGAGGTCCTGTCGCGCTTCGTCGACGACCCGCGCGGCTCGGTGGAAGCGGCAGCCGCGCTCATTGACAACGACATCGCCACTTACATCGCGCGGCTTGGCGAACGTCAGGACGCGATGCTGGCGGCCTGGCAAGGCGACGAGGACTCAGACACCGAGAATCTCAGGATCGCGCTGAAAGGTTACCGCGACTTCCGTCAGCAGCTAGCCGATGGTGAGCGCACGCTGGTCAGCTGAGTCAGGGGAGTTGCCGGGTAGCTCCCGGACCGCATCGATGTGGCAGAGGTGTTGCTGGAGCAGCATCTCTGCCACATCCATGCACATCCGGGGCACGTGCCCTCCCGGCTGGCCGCGCCTAGGTCAGATCGATGTGGCTCGTGGGGGTGAGGGCGGCTCGCGGAGGGTGCTGGCCGGGAGGCGGCACAGTGGTCCGCTGGGCTGGGGCTAGCCGCATGTGCAGCCTGACCTGGGTCGCGCCCAGTTCGGTGCGCACCTGCACCAGATCACACACCTGGTGCACCAGCCAGAGTCCCTGGCCGCCGGGATGATCCCGGTCGGGGGCGCGGCGGCCGGCCAGCGGGTCGGCGATGTAGCCGGTGTCACCTAGCTGGCAGACCAGCTCGCTGCCGGTGCGCCAGATGCTGATCGTGCCGCCCGCGCTGGTGTGCCTGAGCGTGTTCGCCGCGATTTCGCTGACGGCTAGGACTAGGTCGGCGGCGCGGACCGGCGACAGGTCGGCCATCCGGGCCTGGTCGGTGATCATAGTGCGTACTTCGCGTAGATTATCCCGATAGCTGGCGAACATAGCGCCCGGCGGAACGGCTGACAGCGGACCATCACAGCCTGGCGGCAGGCCTTTCGTTCCGTAAAATGCTGTGCTTTCTACCTCCGCGCCGCTCTCCCGCAGCAGCGGATGCGTACCGCAGGCGGCGGCGATGGTTGAAGGCGGCAGTTCGGCCAGGTCGTAGGGGCACAGGATGGTCGCTGCCGCATCGGAGAACGCCAGGTTGATCAGCGCCTCGTGCCTGATCGTCTCGCACAGTTCGGCGGTACCGCGTCCTGGCCAGGCCGGCTCGCCGACGAAGCGGACGGCCGCCGGCGAATCCTTCGATGAAGGACTGGATCGCCGGCAGTATCCGGCCGGGGTTGCGGCCCAGCTCAGCCATGTCGGCGAAGGTGGTCGCCGCTCCGCTCGCGACGGCGGTCACCGACTGCCGGCCGCCGCTGACCACCTGGCCGGGGCCGGGAGCCCGCGCAGCTCAAGTTCGCGGCGGAGCCGCGCGTGCCGCTCGCCGGGCACGGCGACCAGGACGGGCTCGGCGGCGATGGCACCGCCTGGACGAAGTCCGCCACAGCCGAGGCGTACTCGCCGGCGCTACGGTAAAAGAGCGCGATATGCCGCAGCGCCGTACCGGTACTGCCGGCCACCTGCATCCGCCGCACCCCACCCAGGACATCTCATGCTGGACGTCGCCCTGCTCACGATCTCACGATATACATTGCGGGCGCCTGCCGCCCGCGTGCTGGTGGTGGCGCGCATAATGTGTCGCTCGCCGCAACCGGCCCGGCGCTAGCCCGTGAGGTGCAGCTTGGAAGAATTCCAGGTCTCCTGGCAGGCTCGCGACGATGTCGGCGTCATCAGCCCGCTGGTGACCTCGACATCGTGACGAGCCGCCAGCTCGACGAGGCCTTGGCGCAGGCCCGCAAGACGCACATGCAGATCGTGCTTGACCTGTCCGCGGTGGATTTCATGGACACCAGCTCGCTCGCGGTCATCGTCGGCCACTGGAAGAGCCTGGAGGAGGTCGCGCGGGTCGCTCGCCCTGGCCGGGGCGCGGTACCAGAGCACCAGGTCGCTGTGGATCACCGGCCTGGCCGACCGCATCCCGCTGTATGAAAGCGTCGAGCTAGCCCTGGCCGCCGCCAGGGGGGACGGCGGCTAACCGAACCGTGACGGCCACCAGGCAGGCGTCGTCATCGGTGTCCGAGGCCCCCCGGCGACCAGGTGGTCGGCGTACTCGTCGATATCGGTCACCGGCCGGCTGGCGGCCTTGAGCATCGCCTCGATGCAGTCGTCGATCGGCACGGTCCCGGCGCTCGATCAGCCCGTCGGTGAACAGCAGCAGCGTGTCCCCGAGCTGGAGCGACGTCGAGGTCCTCCGCGTAGGCGGCGCCGGGATCGGCGCCGAGCAGCACTCCGCGCGGCTGCGGCAGCAGGCTGGCCGTCCGTCCCTGACCAGCATGGCGGGCAGATGACCGGCCCGGGCCAGGTGCAGCACGCCTTGCGCCGGGTCGTACAGGCCGCAGATCGCCGTGCCGAATATCTCCTCGGTCAGGTGGCAGGCCACGCTCGTTCAGCCACGACAGCAGTGACGCGGGCCGGCACCGGTAATCGCGAGGCCGCGCAGGCAGTTGCGGAGTGCGACCATGCCGGTGACCGCGTCGATCCCGTGCCCTGCCACATCGCCGACGACCAGCATCATCTGGCCTGGATGGCAGCAGCACGGTGTCGTACCAGTCGCCGCTGACCAGGTGGCCCTGGCCGGCCGGGCGGTACCTGGCCGCCACGTCCAGGCCGGCCGCCTCGACCAGATGCGACGAGCGCGGCGTGATCGCCTGCTGCAGGCGCAGGGCCAGCCGGTGCTCTTCCTCGGCCCGTTCCTCGGTGTCGGTCAGCAGGTCCCGGGTCGCGGCCAGCGCCAGCTCGGTGTGGTAATGGGCGGAGACATCCTGGTAGGCGCCGCGGATGGCGACCAGCTCGCCGTACTAGTTGGTGACCGGCTCGGCGAACGCGCGCACCTGCCGGATGCTCTCGTCGTCGCGCCTGCACGATGCGGAAGATCGCCGCGGTCGGCACCTTGTCCCGCAGCAGCCTGGCCCGGAACGACTCGACGCCCGCACGGTCATCGTGCTGGGCGACCAGGTCATCAAGCTCGGCCAGCCTGACCGGCTCACCGGGTCCGGACGCCGAACAGCGCGAACATCTGCTCGGTCCAGTGCACCGCTCCGGTGGCCAGGTTCTCTTCCCAGCCGCCGAACCGGCCGAGCCGCTGCGCGTGCTGCAGCAGCGCGGCCAGCCGGTCGGACTCGGCCTCGTGCCGCCAGGCTGATCGCGACGCCGTCGAGCAGCCTGACCAGCCGGACGCTGGCCACGACGACCTGACCGTGCCGCTCGACCGTGCCGATCACCTCGCCGGTCACGTGCTGCGGTGCCCCAGTGCGCATACCTCAACCGCCCGGTGGAACAGGCCGCCGGGATGGCCGCCCACGGGTAAGCCTCGATCAGCGACTGGCCGGTCAGCTCGGCGGCGGTACGCCCGGCCGGATCCCGGAATCCGTCGCTGACGTGCACGATGCGGAAGTCGCTCACCGACCCGCCGGACCCGCCGGCTCGCCGGACCCGTCGTGCTCGTGCAGGGCGCGGCGAACAGCACGGACTCGGCCAGCCCGTCGAGCAGGCCGAGCACCCAGGCCTCGCGGTGATCGCCGGCCAGATTTCGCCGCCGGAGGACCGGGCGACGAGCGCGTGCGCGGCCAGCCCGGCCAGCGCGTCGACCTGTCGCGCGCAGCGCATCGTCGAACTCCCGGCCGGCGCGGGCCAGCAGACCTCGAGGGCGCCGACGCACCGGCCGTTCTCGGTCAGCACCGGCACGACAGCCCTGGCGCCGCCGTCCCGGCCTCCGATCAGCGGCGTTCTCGTCACCGGCCGGGACGGCCCGCCGGCCACCAGAACTCCGCTCCGGTCGCCGGCCGCGTGCTCGGCCGGCGCGTTGGTCGCCCGGCGGTATCCGCTGCCACCGGCTCGCCTCGGCCGGCCCGAAGCCGGCCTGCCCGGCCAGCTCGACGGCCCCGTCCGGCGCGATCAGCCAGATCGCCACCGCGGTCGCCCCGGCGCCGGCCAGCGTCTGCGCCAGCATCGCGGTGGCCAGCTCGGTGCCATCGCCGGCCAGCTCCATCGCCGCTCCGGCCACCGCGACCGGGCGGGCGCCGGCTCCTGCTGGTCATCGCTGACGTCGTCGCTGACGCGGATGCCTGGCTCGGTGACTGGCTCACCGACGATGTCGCTAGCCAGCTGGATCAGCGGCGTCCCCGGACTCCTGCGCGATCTTCGCCAGCTGGCGGGCCGCGTCCGCCGCCGCGCAGCCGAGGCGCTCCATCAGCACCCCGCGCGCCAGATCGATGACGGCTCGCTCGGCCGCCTGCCCGCGCAGCTGGTCGAGCTCCGCCGCTGCCGGGCTACGAGCTCGGTCAGCCGGGCGAGCTAGACGTCCCCGTTGGCCGTCACGATCCCTAACCTTTCCTGACTAACTCGCCCGCGTCGAGCGGATTCGCAGCAATTGCTGAAGCCAGATGAGGCGAATTGTGAAAGATCGGTCTTACCGCGACCCGCAAGCCGCCGGAGCTGCTGACCGCGCAAACAGCTCGGGAGGACTGACAATGCCCACGGCTACGAGAACTACTCATCAGCCGCCGGATCCCCGGCTGTCACAACTTCTTGCCGGGCTGACCGCGGTGCGCGGCGGCGACTTCAGCACCAGGCTGCCGCTGGCCGGCGATCCGCTGATGGACGAAATCGCCACGGTATTTAACGGCATGAACGACCAGCTCGCCCTCTTCACCTCCGAAGTCACCCGGGTGGCCAGGGAGGTCGGCACCGAGGGCAAGCTCGGCGGACAGGCCCAGTTCCCGGCGTGAGCGGTACCTGGCGGGACCTGACCGACTCGGTCAACGCGATGGCCGGCAACCTCACCTCGCAGGTCCGCGATCGATCGCCCAGGTGGCGACCGCGGTGGCCGACGGCGACCTCAGCCAGAAGATCACGGTCGAGGCGAAGGGCGAGGTCGCGGCGCTGGCGACACGATCAACAGGATGGTCGACAGCTGTCCGCGTTCGCCGGCGAGGTGACGCGGGTGGCCCGCGAGGTCGGCACCGAGGGCAAGCTCGGCGGTCAGGCCGACGTCCAGGACGTCTCCGGCACCTGGAAGGCGCTGACCGAGTCGGTGAACGTCATGGGCGCGAACCTGACCGACCAGGTCCGGGCCATCGCGGCGGTGACCACCGCGGTCGCCAAAGGCGACCTGACCCAGAAGATCCGGGTCGACGCCCGCGGCGAGATCCTGGAGCTGAAAGAGACCATCAACACGATGGTCGAGCAGCTGTCGGCGTTCGCTGACGAGGTCACCAGGGTGGCCGGGACGTCGGTACCCACGGCACGCTCGGCGGCCAGGCGATCGTCCGCGGCGTCTCCGGCACCTGGAAGGACCTGACCGACAACGTCAACGTGATGGCGTCCAACCTGACCGACCAGGTGCGCTCGATCGCTCAGGTGGCGACGGCGGTGGCCAAGGGCGACCTCGGCCAGAAGATCAAGGTCGAGGCCAAGGGCGAGGTCGCGGCGCTGGCCGACACGATCAACGGGATGGTCGACACGCTGTCCGCCTTCGCGGGCGAGGTGACCAGGGTGGCCCGCGAGGTCGGCACCGAGGGCATGCTCGGCGGCCAGGCGACGGTGCCCAACGTGGCCGGCACCTGGAAGGACCTGACCGACAACGTCAACTCGATGGCCTTCAACCTGACCAGCCAGGTCCGCAACATCGCCGAGGTCACCACCGCCGTCGCCCAGGGTGACCTGTCGAAGAAGATCGACGTCGACGCCCGCGGCGAGATCCTGGAGCTGAAGACCACGATCAACACGATGGTCGACCAGCTCTCCTCGTTCGCCGCCGAGGTGACCCGGGTAGCCCGCGAGGTCGGCAGCCAGGGCCGGCTGGGCGGCCAGGCCGAGGTCGAGGGCGTCTCCGGCACCTGGAAGCGGCTGACCGAGAACGTGAACGAGCTGGCCGGGAACCTGACCAGGCAGGTCCGGGCGATCGCCCAGGTGACCAGCGCGGTCGCGACCGGCGACCTGACCCGGTCGATCTCGGTCGAGGCGGAGGGCGAGCTGGCCGAGCTCAAGGACAACATCAACGCGATGGTGGAGTCGCTGCGCGAGACCACCAAGGCCAACACCGAGCAGGACTGGCTGCAGACCAACCTGGCCAGGATCGGCAGCCTGCTGCAGGGCCACCGGGACCTGTCCGCCGTCGCCGAGCTGATCATGGACGAGCTGATCCCGCTGGTCAACGCCCAGCACGGGACGTTCTTCCTGGCCGAGGGCGGCGGCGGCGGACCGTCCGCTCAAGCTGATCGCCGGCTACGGCCTGCGCGCCGATATCGAGGCGCCGAGCCAGGTCAGGCTCGGCCAGTCGCTGATCGGCCAGGTCGCCAAGACCCGCAAGCCGATCGTGCTCACCGACATCCCGGCCGGCTATATCCGGATCTCCTCCGGGCATCGGCGACGCCGCCCCGCTGAACCTGATCGTGCTGCCGGTCGTCTTCGAGGACCAGGTGCTCGGGCGTCATCGAGGCGGGTTCGTTCTTCCCGTTCACCCAGGTCCACAAGGACTTCCTCGAGCAGCTGATGGAGACCATCGGCGTCAACGTCAACACGATTATCGTGAACGCCAGGACCGACGCGCTGCTGGCCGAGTCCCAGCGGCTGGCGGCCGAGCTGCAGGCGCGCACCAGCGAGCTGCAGGTCAGGCAGGACGAGCTGCAGCGGTCCAACGCCGACCTGGAGGACAAGGCGGCCCAGCTCGCCCGGCAGAACCGCGACATCGAGCTGAAGAACGAGCAGATCGAGCTGGCCAGGCAGGAGATCGAGGAGCGGGCCAGGCAGCTCGACCAGGCCTCGCGGTACAAGTCGCAGTTCCTCGCGAACATGTCGCACGAGCTGCGCACGCCGCTGAACAGCCTGCTCGTGCTGGCCCGGCTGCTCGCGCAGAACCCGTCCGAGAACCTCACCCCGAAGCAGGTCGAGTACGCCAACGTCATCCACTCGTCGGGCTCTGACCTGCTGCAGCTGATCAACGACATCCTTGACCTGTCCAAGGTCGAGGCCGGCAAGATGGACATGCACCCCGAGCGGTTCGCGCTCAGCGGGCTGGTGGAGGAGCTCGAGGCGATCTTCCTGCCGCTGACCGCCGAGAAGGCGGCTCGACTTCGTGATCAGGCTCGACCGGAGGCGTCCCGGCCGAGATCTTCACCGACAAGCAGCGCCTGCGCCAGATCCTGCACAACCTGCTGTCCAACGCGGTGAAGTTCACCGAGCGCGGCGGCGTCGACGTGCCGGATCTCGGCCGCCGCTGGTCAGTCCGACGGCGGGCAGCCCAGCGTCGAGTTCTCGGTCATCGACACGGGCATCGGCATCGCAGAGGAGAACCTTACCACTATTTTCGGCGCGTTCCAGCAAGGCGACGGCACCACCAGCCGCCGCTACGGCGGGACCGGCCTTGGCCTGGCCATCTGCCGTGAGATGGCCGCTCAGCTCGGCGGCCGGATCACCGTCTGCAGCACGCTCGGCTCCGGCAGCACGTTCACCCTTCACCTGCCGGTGCCTGGCAGAGCCGGGCCGAGGCGATCACCCCGCAGGACGCCGCCGCGCCCGCGGCTATCGGCCGGCGGTGCAGTACCGGACCGAGGCCGACGGCGCTGGCGCTGGCGCTGGGGGCTCGGTGCAGCCGGTCCCGAAGGCCGGCGCGCACGACAGCCTGCGCGGGCAAGCGGGTGCTGATCGTCGACGACGATCCGAGGAACGTGTTCGCGCTCACCGGCGTGCTCGAGATGTACGGGATGACCGTGCTGCACGCCGACAATGGCCAGCATGGCATAGCGGCGCTGCAGGGCGGTGACATCGACCTGGTGCTGATGGACGTGATGATGCCGCAGCTCGACGGGCACGCGACTACCCGGGCGATCAGGCAGATGCCGCAGTTCGCCGACCTGCCGGTGATCGCGGTGACGGCCCGGGCGATGCAGGGCGACAAGGACAAGAGCATCGCGGCCGGCGCCAACGACTACGTCACCAAGCCAGTCGATACCGAGCAGCTCCTGAACTGCATGGAGCGCTGGCTCGACGGCTAGCATGATGACAGGCGGCCGAAGACAGCTGCGGCCGAAGGGAACTGAGGTGCCATGCCGGGCTCTGGCCTGACCGACCTGCTGGACATCGCGGGGACGTCAGACGCGCGCTCGCTCAGCCAGCTTGCGACGGCAGCGGCGCAGTCAGTACCTGGCTGCTCGGCGGCGACGGTAGTGACCTGGCAGCATCGCGAGCCGGTCCTGATCGCCTCAACCCACCCTGACCTGCCACGACTTGTGCACGTGCAGGTTGAGTCCGGTCGCGGGCCCGCCCTGGTCGCGCTGGCGGCGGCCGAGCCGGTGAGCTGCCCTGACACGCTGGCCGAGGAGCGGTGGCCTGAGTACGCCGCGAGCGCCCTGCGGATCGGAGTCCGCTGCTCGCTCACCTTCGCCTACCTGGCGGATCTGGCCGGCCCCGGTGCGGTGTCACTCTCGCTCTACGGAGCCAGGGCCCGCTCGATCGACCCGAGGCAGGCCCAGCCCGCTGAGACGCTTGGCGCTCTCGGCGGCGCGGTGCTCGGAGCGGTGTCGGTCTACAACGACGCCAAGCGCACCGCCGGCCAGCTCAGGGACGCGGCCGAGACCAGGGCCGTAGTCGATCAGGCCAAGGGCATTCTCATGCATGCGCTCGGCTGCAGCGCCGAAGAGGCCCTGCAGCGAATGCGCCAGACCTCGCAGCAGAAAAACGTGAAGGCGATCGACGTGGCCAGGGAGATCATCGAGTCGGGTGGTCGTCCGGCGAGCGGCCGCAAGCCCAGGGTCAGATCGACATCCTGACACCCGAATCGCGCGATAGCCTGATCAGGCGACAAGGGAGCGTTCTTATTGGTCACGCGGCAGCACACCGATCCTCGTGAGCATGCCAGCGAGGCGACGGGGCTGAAGAGCCGCGTCGGTGCTCTTCGGCAGGCCGCCGGGATGCCTGACGCCGAGCCCGCGCAGCTGCTGGACGCCGCGCTAGCCGAGCTCGACGCGGCGGTGACGGCACTGGGCAGCGCCCGCACGTTCGATCAGGCTGATGACGGGGTGGCCGGCCAGCAGGGCCAGAACGCGGACCGGCGGCTGCTCCAGGCGATCTTTCAGCAGGTGCCGGTCGCACTTTTTCTGCTTGGAAGGGACGGTGCGGTCAGGCGCGCCAACTCGGCCGCCGCCGGGCTGACCGGCGCGGCTCCGGGTTATGCGACCGGCAGGCCCTTTGCCGCGCTGGTGGATCCGGCGTCACGCGCGGCGGTGCGCTCTCAGCTGGCCGCGGTGGCCCGTACTTCGGAGCCGCGAGTGCTGACCTGCGGGCTGTACGGACCCGGCGGTGTTGTCGCGTGCCAGGTAATGATGGGCACCGTGAGCGTGCGCGGCGATGATGACCTGCTACTCGTGGTCGCCACCGCGCGCAACGGGCGCCGGGCAGGCGACAAGGGCACAGCCGCTCCCCGGCCACATTCAGCGGCACTGGCGAAGACCACGGAGGCTGACGAAGAAGCCGCCGCCGTCGCGACCATGACCAGGCGGATCGACATCGTGACCTCGGTCAACCGGCTGCTGCTCGAGAACGTGGCGGCGAGCGAGGGGCAGCTGCTCCAGCGGTTCGGACGGCTGCTGGCCGACCAGCTCGCGACGTGGGCGATCATCGACTTGACCCAGCGAGGCAAGCTGCGGCGCCACACTGTCGCTGGACCCGACCATGCGGATTCAGCCGGGCGGGCACAGTCGGTGATGGACGTAGACCCGGCGCCTGAGTCGGCGCCGGGTCAGGTAGCGCTCTCCGGGAACGCGCTGCTGCTCGCGCATCCCGACGACGAGGCGATCCTCGGCGTGACCGATGACGGTGCCCCGCTTCTGCTGCTGCTCGGCGGCGCCTGCGTGCTCTGCGTGCCTGTCGCCGCTGCCGGGCTCGGCTACGGCACGCTGACCCTGGTCAGGAACGCCGCGGCCGGGACCTTCGGCCTGGCTGACCTGGGCCTGGCACAAGACGCGGCCGAGCAGCTGGCCAGGACCATCACGGTGCAGCGGGCGATGCGCCAGCGCACCGAGGCGGCCGAGGCGCTTCAGGGCAGCCTGCTGCCGCGCCAGCCTAAGCCGATTCCCGGCGTCGAGATCGCCGCCGCCCACCTCCCGCCTACCGCGGGCCGAGAGGTCGGCGGTGACTTCTATGACATCTACCCAACCCCGGACGGCTGGGGAATCGCGATTGGCGACGTCTGCGGCAAGGGTCAGGACGCCGCCGCCGTCACAGCCGCGGCCAGGCACGCGATCCGGGTACTGGCGCACTGGAACCCCGATCCGGTGCAGGTGCTGCGCGGCGCCAACGAGATCATGCTGGCCGAGGCGTTCGAAGGCAGGTTCGTGACCGCCGATGCGGCACATCTGAGCTGGCAGGACGGCAGCCTGCGAGTCGTGCTCGGCAGCGCCGGCCACCCCGGCCCGGTCCTCGTCATGCAGGACGGCCGGACCAGGCTGATCGAGGGTGGCGGCGTGCCGCTCGGCATCTTCCCTGATGGGGAGGCCGAGCTAAGGGAGCTTGAGCTCAGCCCCGGTGACCTGCTCTTCTTCTGCACCGATGGCCTGACCGGGGCTCGCGGCCAGGATCTCGGATATTTCGGCGAGCGCCTGACCGACGTCCTCGCCGGCCTCTCCGGTCAGGCGCCCGCCGACGTGATCGCGAGCATGCAGCGGACCCTGGTCGAGTTCTGCGACGGCACCTTGCTAGACGACGTCACCATGCTCGCCCTCAAAGTAGGCTCGCCCCCCGCCGCCACCTAGCCGCCCCGCCAGCCCCGGCCCCCGGTCCTGGGGTGGGGTCGGGGGGCGGAGACGGCGGGGTTAGCGGTCTAGGTATTCGTCGGTTTCGACTCGCTCGGCTCTGAGGTCGTCGCTGCTCGCTACCAGGTCGGCCGGGTCTTCCGCGGCGGTCAGCGCGGCTGGATTCAGCTTGATGTACGGGGGGTAGCGGCGCTCGTCGACCTCGGTGACAGGGCCGCCGGGGCCGGTGCGGCGCCGGACGACCCGGCGGCGCACGGCGGCGTAGCCACTGCGCGGAAAGAACAGTCCGGCCACTCCGGTCGCCATGATCACCCAGCCGACGACCTGAATGTTCAGGAACGACGGATGGCCGTTGACCGCGAAGGCCAGGATCGCTCCTAAAGCCAGGAGAGTCAGGCCGGTGGCGGTTCTCACGTCAGTCATCCCTTTCTGTGGTGTCGATCATCTTGTCGCGCAGGTAGGCGAGCGCGTGCGCGAGCAGCCTGGAGACGTGCATCTGCGAGATGCCGAGCTCGTCCCCGATCTCGGTCTGGGTCAGGTTGCCGTAGAAGCGCATCAGCAGCAGATTCTGCTCACGTTCAGGCAGCTCGCCGAGGTGACTCCAGACGGCATCCATTTCCAGGGTGGTCTCGAGATTCGGGTCCTCGCAGCCGAGCACATCGGCCAGGGTCCCCGCGTCGCCGCTGTCAGACAGCGGCGCGTCAAGCGACGAAGCCTGGAAGGCGAGATCGGCGCGCTGGGCGTCGAGCAGGTCGGCGGCGCTGATGCCCAGGTGCTCGGCGAGCTCGGCGTCGGTCGGGGTTCTCGACAGCTCCTGGGCGAGGTCGCCCCTGACCTTGCGGATCTCAAGCCGCAGCTCCTGAGCGGACCTGCGGACGTGGACCTGCCAGCGCTTGTCGCGGAAGTGCCGCTTGATCTCGCCGCTGACGCACGGCTGGGCGTAGGCGGCCAGAATGCCGCCGATCGCCGGATCGAAGTTGTTGATCGCCTTGAGCAGCCCGACGTAACCGACCTGCATCAGCTCTTCGATCGGTTCCGGGCTGTCCCGGTAGCGGAGCACGCACGACCTGACCAGACCCTGATACCGGCTGACCAGGATCGAGCAGGCCTCATCACGGGCGCTGCTCCCGTGCGGCTCGGACTGCACCAGGATCAGCAGCTCAGCGTCCGTACGTTCGCTGAGCGGGTCATCCGCGGGTACCAGATTCGTTGTCACCATTGTCATAGCTAGCCGCCTCCATCCAAGGTCGGGCCTAGCTATGCCCGTGCGACAGGCTCTAAACATCTGGCAGGTCAGCGGCGCGAGCAGCGGGCGAACTTAGCCGGCGCGGGCCTCAGGGCCGACCTCGGCGCCGAGGTCAGGGCCGCGTTCGCCCGGCGCTCGCTTGCGGCCATCCGCCGC
Organism: uncultured Actinomycetota bacterium; assembly: GCA_963819285.1. Taxonomy (GTDB): domain Bacteria; phylum Actinomycetota; class Actinomycetes; order Streptosporangiales; family Streptosporangiaceae; genus Chersky-822. Next base: position 132,869 of record CAWFVM010000011.1, on the reverse strand, counting down.
CTGACCAGCCGCCGCTCGTCCTCGGTCGTCCCGCCCCAGATGCCTTGTTCCTGGCGGTGGTCCAGTGCGTAGCTGAGGCAGGCGGACCGGACCGGGCAGGACGCGCACACCAGCTTGGCGCGCTCGACCGCGGACGCGGACGCGGTCGTGGCTGAGATCGGGAAGAACAGCTCTGGCTCGGCGCCACGGCAGGCAGCTAGGTCCCACCATTCATCGGAAAGCATGACGGTCATTGGCGAACCTCACATCGCTCATCGTCGGCGGTGACACGCGGGTCCGAGCCGCCGGGACTCGGTCGGCGCGTTCATGGCGAACAAGTTCACTGCCCCGCGAGCTGGCATCTATTCACTCCGCATGACATCGGCATCCGCGGGGTAGGGCGATCCGATGCCAAGAGGATCAAGCCCCAAGCGGGAACGACAGTACGAGCACATCAAGGAGAGCGAGCAGCGTCGCGGCGAGAGCCCGGCCCGCGCGACGGAGATCGCAGCGCGCACGGTGAATAAGGAAAGAGCCAGGTCAGGTGAGTCACGCACGGCCAGCCGGAGCTTCCACCAGCGACATCTCATCAAGTCGCCGGGGAGGTCTGCGCTCCCATCGCGGTGCCGCCTGCCCGACCAAGGCCCAGCTGTACAACGAGGCGCGACAACGCAAGATCAAGGGCCGGTCGTCGATGACCAAGGCTCAGCTAGCCAGCGCCCTTGGCCGCTAAGCCACATCGATGTGAGGGTCTGCCTGCCGGCGACGGCCCGGCCTGATGTCAGGACTCGCTGACCAGCTGGTGCATCGAGCGTTTACTGCGCGACACCCGGATCAGGGCCGCGGTCAGCCTGACCAGGTCCTGGTCAGACCCGGCGAGCCTGGCCAGGTCGGCCGGCTGATCGGGCAGGCCGGCCAGCCGCGCCGTCGCCTGGACTCGCGCGTCCACGTAGGGCGCGACCGCCGACCACACGAACTGCACCTCGCGCAGGAAGATATCGGCGCCCAGCGGCCCGATGCCAGGAAACTCGGTGAGCAGGCTGGCCATCCTGACGACATCCCCGGCGGCCTCGTCACGCAGCGCGCGCAGATCGCCGTGCCAGCGTTCCCGCAGTAAAGCCGCGCCGTTGCCGAGCATCGTCGAGGTCCGCTCGTCGTACCGCCGGTAGTGCCCGCGACCGAGCGCGTCAACCCGGTCCTGCCAGCTCGCGGCCAGCATCGCCTGCGGCGTGCGGTATCCGGCCGCGAAGAGTTCCCGCGCCGCCGCGACCGCGACGTCGGCCGAGATCCGCGCGCTGAGCAAGGTGGACAGCACGAGCAGCTGGTAGAGCGGCGTTGGCTGGTCGACCAGCCTGATGCTCGCTTCCTCGGCATACGACCGGCCGTACTGCTCGACCAGCGCCCGTGCGATCCCCGTTGCTGACTTTCCCGGCGTCATCGTCGTGCCTCCCCGCACTCAGCGACCTGATGCCTGCTCCCATCATCGTCCGGGTGACCCGGCTTGGCGATGGCCGGCTCGGCCTGAGGTGGCAGGATCGATCCATGGTCAAGGGAACCGAGCGGCTGGGGACATACCAGGCCAAGCGCGACTTCGCCCGCACCCCCGAGCCCGCTGGCGCGCCGACGCCCGCCGGCGGTGAGGAACAGAGCCAGGGTCAGCGCCGGTTCGTGGTCCAGCGGCACCGCGCCCGCCGCCTTCATTACGACCTGCGATTCGAGATCGACGGGGTGCTGGTGAGCTGGGCGGTGCCGAACGGCCCGACCCTCGACCCTGCGGTCAAGCGGCTCGCTGTCCACGTCGAAGATCACCCGATCGAGTACCTCGATTTCGAAGGCACCATTCCCAGGGGTGAGTACGGCGGCGGCGACGTGATCGTGTGGGACCTGGGGACGTGGGAGCCGCACGCCACCGACGACCCCGCTGCCGCCGTGGCCAGCGGCGAGTTCCACGCCGACGTGACCGGTCATAAGCTCGCCGGCCGCCTGGTGCTCATCCGGCGGGGCGGCCGGGTCTCCAGTCAGGGCGAGCAGGAGCAGTGGCTGCTGCTGCACAAGGACGACGAGCACGCCGTCAGCGGCTGGGACCCAGAGGATCACCCGCTCTCGGTGCTCAGCGGCCGCACCAACGACGAGGTCAAGGCCGACCCCGACCGCATCTGGCGCTCCGACCTGCCGCCCGCGCAGGCCAGCGTGGCCCTGCGGCCCCCTCCGATCCAGCCCGCCAGCCCGGCCGACCTGGCGGCACTGGACGAACTGGGCGCCAGCGGCCGGTGGGACGTGTTCGGCCGCCAGCTCAGGCTGACCAACCTGGACAAGGATCTCTTCCCCGGCCGCGCGGGCGAGCCGCCCGTGACCAAGCGCGAGCTGATCGGCTACGCCGCCAGGATCGCCCCGGTGATCCTGCCCTACCTGAGCGGCCGGCCGCTGAACATGCACAGGTTCCCCGGCGGGGCGACCAAGCCGGGGTTCTGGCACAAGCAGCTGCCCGACCACGCGCCCGACTGGGTCCCCAGGTGGCACAACCCCGACGCCCGCGAGGGCAAGACGACCACCTACCTCATGGTCGACGAGCCTGCCGCCCTGGTCTGGGCGGCGAACTTCGGCGCGCTCGAATGGCACGCCTGGACCGCGCCGGCCAGTGACCCGCGCCATCCCAGCTACGCGCTGATCGACATCGACCCAGGCCCGGCCACCTCCTGGGACGACGTGCTGGTACTCGCCCGGCTGCACCGGACGGCCCTTGAGCACGTCGGCGTCCGGGCCACGCCGAAAGTGACCGGCCAGCGCGGCATCCAGATCTGGATCCCGGTCGAGGGCCTGGGCTGGCAAACACTTACCTACGAGGACACGCGGGTCTGGGTCGAGCAACTGTCCAAGACGATCGGCTCGGTCGTGCCCGACCTGGTGAGCTGGAAATGGGACGTGCACGCGCGTGCGGGCCTGGCGCGGCTTGACTACACCCAGAACGTATCTAACAAAACGCTTGTCGCACCCTATAGTCCGCGGCCAGCTCCGAGCGCACCGGTCTCAGCACCGATCTCCTGGGACGAGCTCGACGATCCGGAGCTGGCCTCGGACGGCTTCACCATCAGGACCGTCCTTGACCGGATCGCCCAGCGAGGCGACCTGTTCCGGGGCGCACTCGGCCCCGCCCAGCAACTGCCCGTCCTCGAATAGTGCCCGATCTCTCCCCTTCCCCGCGTCCAGCACCAGCCTGGGCGACACTCCTGTGACCAATGTCATCAATGGAGCCTGAGCGACCCGCTGCCGCAGGCACGCCGAGCCCGCACCCGGCCACGCCCCCTGCCAGGTTTCCGTGATTCAAAGGGGAGACAAGGTTTCCGGACTCGGCGAGTCACCCCTTCCAGATTCCGTGATCATGGTCGGGTCTTGATCACGAATCCGGGCGGGGCGATCCAGCCGGATCAGGCGGTGCCGGCCTGTGGCTGTGTTAGACCTGGCTGGGGGTAGCCGGGCGCCGCGTCCTCGATGCCGGCTGCTCCGCAACGCCCTGCATCGAGGGCACGCCGTCCGGCTCAAGACCGGCCACCACAGAGAACCCGCCACGCGCACCCCGGCGGAGCCCCGTCGATGTGACATAGCTGGGGTCCCAGCCCCAGCGCTGCCACATCCATGTGCCCAAGGCCGGGAGCGGTGATCTAATCATGGCAGAGGTCATGACTACGGAACTCTGATGGGCTTGGGCCCACCGCACATGTTCCGTGATCAAGGCTTGCCTGGTGCGCGGAATGTCGGAGTTGGGTTGGCTGCTGCGGGGCGTGGCTTCGCGGCTGGGTTTGCCCGGAACCCGCTCGCCGCGCCCTCTGGGTCATAATTAGCCGGTGGATACCAGTGCCAGGAGCGAACCGCCGACCTCTGCCGGGGAGCGGGCGACCCTTACCAGCATGCTGGACTTTCAGCGGCAGACTCTGGCCTGGAAGTGCTCGGGCCTGACCGCCGCGCAGCTCGCTGAGCGGGCGGTCACGCCATCGGAGATCTCGCTGCTCGGCCTGCTGCGGCATCTGGCCAAGGTGGAGCGGAGCTGGTTCTGCTTCGTCCTGGCCGGGGATCTGAGCCAGCCGCCGGTGTGGGAGTCGGACACTCGCGGCGGGTTTGAGGTTGATGGCGCTGACGCTGATCAGGCGCTCGCTGTCTGGGAGCAGGAGTGCGCCGGGTCCCGTGCCTTCACCGAAGCGGCCGAGTCACTTGACCTGACCGGGACCTACGACGGCCAGTCTTTCTCCCTGCGGTATGTCCTGGTCCATATGATCGAGGAGTACGCCAGGCACAACGGTCATGCCGACCTGATCAGGGAGCGGCTCGACGGGAGCACGGGTGAGTAGCCGGCGCTCGCCGAGTACTTCCGGTGTTTGCCTGCACAGCTCGTCGACCCTGACCAGGGCCACGCCGGCCAGAATGAACGCGCCGCCCGCGAACTGCACGGGCGTCGGCAGCTGGCCGAGCAGCAGCCACGCCAGGATGATCGCGGACAGGACTTCGGACATTCCGATGAACGACGCGAGCTTGGCGCCCAGCCTGCGGGCCGCCCCGATCCCGGCGGTATAGGGGATAACGGAGGACAGCACCGCCAGTCCGGCGACCGGCAGGACCCAGCTCACCTGGTGGCCGATCAAGTGGACGTCGCCGGTCCTGAAGGTGAGCGGGAAGGCGTGCAGCAGCCCGAGGGCGGCCAGCGCGATCCCGCCGGCGCACATCGCGGCCCAGGCCATGACCAGCGGCGGCAGGGGTTCCTTGCCTTCGTGCGCGGATAGCAGGAAGTAGATCGCCAGGCCGACGGCGGCCACCAGGCCCCACATGACCCCGATCGGGTTGAGGCGGACGGCTGCCGCTGAGCCCAGCAGGTTGAGCACCATGGCCAGTCCCGCGATCGCCGCCGCCGCCCCGGCCACGGTGAGCCGCCTTGGCCGCTGACCGTGCCTGAGCCACAGCCAGCCGACCACGAGCACGGCACCCAGGTACTCAAGCAGCAGCGCGACTCCGACCGGGATCCGCTGGATGGCGTTGAAGTAGCAGAGCTGGCAGCCGGCGACGGCGATCAGCCCGAACGCCGTTGCCTTGCCCGCGCCGTGGCGCAGCACTGCCCACCGGCCGCGAAGCTGGACCAGAGCGGGCAGCGTCAGCAACGCTGCTGACAGGGTCACCCTGGCGAGCACCGCCGCCGCCGGGCTCCAGCCCGCGTCGATCAGCGATGAACCGAGCACGCCCGAGGTGCCGAACGTCACCGCCGAGAGCATGGCCATCGCGAGGCCCGGCCGAGGCCAGCACCGCCGGTGCCGGTACCACTCGCCCTGGCTCGCACGGCTGTCACAGCGTCCCCCCCGTAGGAGTCTGTAAGAGTCAAAGTAGATTATGATAGTGACACTAGCCGGTGGGCCTGAAAGGAGTCAAATTGCTTTTTGCCCATGACACCGAGGACGCGCTGGCCGCCGCCGCTGCCCTGGTGAACACCGGCCGGGGTGACGCCGAGCTGCTGCCTGACCTGGCCGCGCTTGATGAGTTCGCGCTGGCCTGGGGGGTTACCGGCGAGCGCAGGCATGACCAGGCCGAGCTTGACGCGGTTCGCGCGCTGCGGCCCAGGCTTGAGCGACTCTGGGAGCTCAGCGAGGACGGCGCGGCCCAGCTGGTCAACGATCTGCTGCGGGAGTCCAATGCGCTGCCCCAGCTCGTCAGGCACGACATCTGGGACTACCACCTGCACGCGGCCGCCAGCGACGCGCCGCTGGCCGACCGGCTAGCGGTCGAGGCGGCCATGGCGTTCATGGACGTGATCAGGACCGGGCAGCTCGACCGGCTCCGGCTGTGCGCCGCCGAGGACTGCCAGAGCGTGCACGTGGACCTGTCCAAGAACCGGTCGAGGCGGTTCTGCAGCACGTCGTGCTCGAACCGGACCAACGTCGCCGCCTACCGGACCAGGCAGGCCGTGCAGGCCGCGCAGGCTGCCAGAGAGATCGCCGTCGCCCAGGACCCGGCCCCCGGCCCCGCCGCCTCCCCGGCCCCCGGCACGAACTAGAACACGTTACAGTTCTGCCATGCCTGAGTCCTGGGATGTTGAGGCCGACGTTCTCGTGATCGGGTTCGGCGCGGCAGGCTCGGCCGCAGCGCTTGAGGCGCAGGCCGCAGGTGCTGAGGTGCTCATCGTCGACCGGTTCGGCGGCGGCGGCGCCACGGCGCTGTCCGGCGGCGTCGTCTACGCCGGCGGCGGCACCATCCAGCAGATGGCGGCCGGAGTCGCCGACTCGCCCGCGGCTATGTACGACTACCTGGCCGCCGAGGTGGGTGACGCGGTCAGCGCCGAGACGCTGCGCGAGTTCTGTGACGGCAGCGCCGGCCAGCTCGCCTGGCTAGTCGATCACGGCGTGCCGTTCGAGGGCAGCCTGTGCCCGGACAAGACTTCCTACCCGACGAACCAGCACTACCTGTACTACTCGGGCAGCGAACTGTCGTTCGCCGATTTCGCGCCCCCCGCGCCGCGCGGGCACCGGGCGGTCGGCCGGGGCACCTCGGGACGGGTCTTCTTCGACCGGCTGGCCGACGCGGTCGGAGCCTGCGGAGTCCGGGTGCTGCCGCAGACCAGGGCACTGGAGCTGATCGTGGACGACAGCGGCCGGGTGATCGGGGCGAGCTGCCAGAGCATGCACGGGGCACCGGCCTGGGCCAGGTCCGGCCATCGGGTGCTGCACAAGCTGGGCAAGAAACCTTTCATCTATCTGGGCGGTCTCGGCCGGCGCCTGCATAAGCCAGTCGCCTGGCTGGAGACCACCAGGTCGCGGCCGCTGCGGATCGGTGCGCGGCGCGGCGTGGTGATCGCGGCCGGCGGCTTCGTCGCCAACCGCGCGATGCTCCGCGAGCACGCGCCTGCCTATCGCGGCGGGCTGGCGCTCGGCACGGTCGCCGATGACGGCAGCGGCATCGGGCTCGGGGCCGGGGCCGGAGGCGCGACCAGGCTCCTGGACCGGGTCTCGTGCTGGCGGTTCATCACGCCGCCGGCGGCGCTCCTGCGCGGCATCCTTGTCGACCAGGCTGGCCAGCGGATCTGCGATGAGGCCAGATACGGTGCGGCGATCGGGGAGGCCATGATCACCCGGCATGACCGCCGGGCCTGGCTGCTCGCCGACCAGCCGATCATCGCCGAGTCCTGGCGCACGCTGCGCGGCAGCACGCTGTGGTTCCAGCTGATGCAGGCGGTGTACCTGCTGACCAGGGCGCGGGTCAGCGGCTACACGATCGGGGCGGTGGCGGCCAGGGCCGGGATCGACGCCGATGGACTGGCCGCCACGCTGGCCGGCTACAACGCAATCGCCGCGGCGGGCCAGCGCGATCCGATGGGCAAGCCCGCCGAGCTGGTCAGGGAGCTGGTGACGCCGCCGTTCTCGCTGATCGACCTGTCCATCCGGCCTAGGCCCGCCTACCCGGCGCCGATGCTGACCCTCGGCGGCCTGGCCGTCGCCGAGGATACCGGCCAGGTCCGGCGGGCAGACGGGACCGTGATCGACGGTCTGTACGCGGCCGGGCGCAGTGCCGTCGGCGTGTGCTCGAATTCCTATGTCAGCGGCCTGTCGCTGGCCGACTGCGTGTTCTCCGGGCGCCGGGCCGGCCGCCACGCCGCCGCCGAGATCACCGCGGCGACCTGATTGAGGGATGACGAGATGACGCAGCCTACCCAGACCGGGTGGGAGCCGACCGACGAGCGGCGCGAGCTCGGCGAGGCGCTGCGGCGGCTGCTCGACGTCGTGGTGCGGACCGGAGCGCCGCCGGCCGACCTGCGGGCCGCCGCAGCCATGATCGACGAGCTGACCGCCCGGCTGGGCACGTCGGTCGTCCGGGCTGACCAGTCGGTAGCGCAGGGGTCGTACCGGGCGCATCTGAGCCTCGTCGGCGGCCTGTCGCATCCGATCGCGCCGCAACTCCAGATGGAGGTGACCGAGGGCGGCGGTCAGGGCGAGGTGGTGATCGGGCCGCTGTTCCAGGGCGGGCCAGGCCTGGTGCACGGCGGTATCCTCGCGCTGCTCATCGATCATGCGATGGGCTGCGTGGCCGCCGGGCCGCAGCGCCCGGCGATGACGGTCAGGCTGGCGATGCGGTATCTGAAGCCGACTCCGCTCGGGGTGCCGCTCACCGTGTCGGTCAGGCTCGACCGTTTCGAGGGCCGCAGGCTGCATCTGTCCGCCGAGATCACCGCGGCTGGTCAGGTCACCGTCGACGCGGAAGCGGTGTTCCTGGTGCTGACGGCTAAGAATCTGGAGACGGTCTTCCCTAGCTCGCAGTGACCGGCCGGCGGCTCAGGAGGGCGGCGGCTGGGCCGGGCTGAGCGGCCGGACCCGCAGGCCGGCCATGCCGCCATCGACGGCCAGCGCGATCCCGGTCACCGCGCCAGCGAGCGGGCTCGCGAGGTAGGCGATCGCCGCCGCCACCTCGTCGGCCGAGACCAGCCTGCCGGCGGGCTGCCGGGCTTCGAGCGCGGCCCGCTCGGCCTGCGGGTCGGCGGCAGCGGCGAGCAGCCGGCCGATCCACGGCGTGTCGACAGTCCCCGGATTGACGCAGTTGACCCGCACATTCTCGCGGACGTGATCGGCGGCCATCGCCAGCGTCAGCGAGTAGATGGCGCCCTTGCTCGCCGAGTACAGCGCCCGGTCGGGCAGCCCGGCGGTGGCGGTGATCGAGCAGGTGTTCACGATGGCCGCCTGGCCGCGATCGCGCGCGGCGGCCCTGAGGTGGGGGAGTGCGGCTCGCGAGGTACGCACGAGGCCGAGCACGTTGACGTCGAGCACGTGACGCCACTCGTCGTCGTCATTGATCTCGACCGTGCCGATCGCGCCGATGCCCGCGTTGTTGACCAGGATGTCGATCCGGCCGAACGACTCCGCGACGGCGGCCACGGCCGCCCGCACGGCGTCGTCGTCGGTGACGTCGGCCTGGATCGCGGTCAGCTCGGGTTCGAGCTCGGTGAGCTGCCGGTCGAAGATCGCGACCCTGGCTCCTCTGGCGGTCAGCAGCCGCGCGGTCGCGAGACCGATCCCCGAGGCCCCGCCCGTGACGATCGCGGTGAGGCCGGCGAGCTCCGTCATAGCGCCGGCTCGATGAAGCCGATGGTCAGCAGGACGTTGGCGTAGAGCCGGCCGTCGCCGGTGGCCACGCAGACGGCGAGGTCGGAGCTGAGGCAGGCGGCGTAGAAGTCGCTCCTGACCAGCGGCCGCAGCGGCAGGCCGGGGCCGAGCAGCTCCCGGTACCGGTCAAAGAGCGCTGGAGTGCTGCCGTCGTCGGGCTGCATCACCGCCGCCGCCTCGACCGGCACGGCCGCGAGCACGGGCTCCAGCACGTGATCGACGGTCACCAGGCCAGGTCGCAGGTTCAGGTGGATGAGCGTCGCCGAGGGGCTGACATTCGTGCTGTGCGAGTAGTTCGAGTCGGCGATGAGTACCCGCCCGCCGTGGCCAGCGGCCGCGAGCGCGGCCAGCAGCGGCGGGTGGATCAGCGGAAACTTGAGCATCAGCGGCCTGCTTCTCTCTCACCTGACCCCGACTCGGACACGGGCTCAGGAGCTATCCGACGGGTCATCGCCCCCAAACCCGGGATTATGCGAACACGCCCGGCGGCGGGGCTGCCGGGGGCACGTCTTCGGCGTCGCTGGCCGGGGCCGCGTCCGCCACGAACCGATCGAGCGCGGCGCCCTGCAGCACGATGGCAGGACACCGATCGGCGGCGGTCGCCTTGATCAGCCCCCGGATCGGCAGCTCCCGGCCGGCCGCGACAATCACCAGGTTGCCGAACTCGCTACCGCGCAGCACCGCCGCCTCGGCCAGAACGCAGACCCCGGCCAGCACCGACCGCACGGCGGCGATCCGGCCCGCGTGTGCGCCAGCGGAGGCCCGTCGGCGACATTGACGGCGAGCACGCCCGACGGCGCCAGCACCCGCACCGCCTCGGCGATGAACTCCACCGAGGCCAGGCGGGCGGGCGTCCGCGCCCCGACAAACAGGTCAGCGACCACCAGGTCATACGACGAGGCGCGAAGCTCGCCAAGCATCACGCGGCCATCTCCCAACCGCACCTCTACCGGGGCCGGGCGGGCCGGGCGTGCTGGCAGTGCTGATGGGGCCGCGGGGCTGATCCTGGTTCGCGAGCGGCCGGGCTGTCTAGTGGCAGTCGCGACCGGACGAGGTCGGCCACCTCAGCATTCGACTCGACCGCGACCTGAACGGAACCCGGCCGGGTCGCGGCGACGTACCGGGCCAGCGACAGAGCGCCCCCGCCGAGATGCAGCACCCGCAGCGGCTCTCCCGGCGGCCCGGCCAGATCGACGACATGCCCGAGCCGCCGCATGTACTCAAGCTCCAGGTGCCGGGGATCGTTAAGATCAACATATGACTGCGGAACCCCATCGATCAGCAACACCCAGCCGCCCGGCCGGTCCAGATCCCCGAGCAACTCCACGCATCCGGTCACGGCTCCATTGTCCGCAATGCCGGTCACTGACTAAGGGCAGCCACTGGCTAGGTCGGTCATTCCAGCCAGGCTGGCCCTGACCCGGGCCGGGCGCGGGGACGCCAGGTGCGAGCCGGGTAAGCCGGCAGCTGCCCGTCCCTCCTGCCGCTTGGTCCAATTAGTCGGATCTTCGGCCGATTTGACAAGCCTGACCGTGTACTCCCGCCCGGCCGGGAGTCTGGACCCGGCTAAATGCCATAGGTCGCCAGGCCTCTTCCACGTATCATCACTTTCCGTTGAAAATTTGCCCGGTTCGCCGGGTTTCTGGCTATCAAAGTAGTGATACGTGGCGGGCAGCGACTGACGTATCACCACTTTCCGTTGTCGCACCCGGCCACACCCCCAGTCACCCACCTCGACCAGGGCACCTAACCTCGCGGCGCCCAGCTAGTCCGGTGATCAGGCCGGGGATGGGTGATCACGGGGGCACGGGGCGGTGGCGGTGCTCGGCTGATGTCGGGTGATCAGGCGGGGACTGTGATTCATGAAGTTCTGGAACCAACGGGGCTGATCATGCGGCCAAGGTCCGTGATCGAGGCCGGGCACTGTGATCTCGGAGTTCTGCCGCGGTGATCATGCGGTCGAGGTTCCGGGATCAAGCCTGACGGCATGATCGCGGAACCTCGGCGGCGTGATCTGAAGGATGCGATGCTGAGGCGACGAGCCGCCTAAGTGGCCGGGGATGGCCGCCCCGGCAAGCGGTCGGCTAGCTTGCGGATGTAGGCGGCGACCTCTTCGGCGGCCCGGTCAGGCAGTCCGAAGAGCACGTCGGTCACGCCGCCTGGTCCCAGCGGGCGAGTTCGGCGGGATCGGGTCGGCCGGCGAGTGCGGTAACTGAGGGCAGGCCGTCTCGCCCGGCGTCGCGCCAGAGCTTGTGCAGCAGCGCTGTCCGCAGCTCGATTTCGGTGTCGCGCGGAGTGGTGATCCAGCCGTCGGCGTACTTCGCGATCCAGCGGAAGTTGCGCTCAGTCCCGCCCGCCCCGAGTTGGACCGGCACGTGCGCGCCCACCGAGCCAGCCGATCCCGCCGAGACCGCCGAGACCGCCGATCCGGCCGAGACCGCCGAGACCGCCGATCCGGCCGATCCGGCCGAGACCGCCGATCCGGCCCAGACCAGCCGATACCGCCGTCCGGCCGAGACCGCCGAGACCGCCGGGGACTGCGCTGGCTTTGGCCAGGCCCAGGATGGTCCGAAGCTGACGAATTCGCCCTGGTAGCTTGCCTCTTCCTGGAACCACAGTGCTCGCATGGCATCCAGGTGCTCGCGCAGCACCGTCCGGCGCCGGTCGGCGGGAACGCCGTGATCGGCTAGTTCATCGGTATTCCAGCCGAACCCCACTCCCAGCGTGACCCGCCCGCCGGACAGATGATCGAGCGAGGCGATGGTCTTGGCCAGGCCGATGGGGTCGTGTTCGGCGGGCAGGGCCACGGCGGTGCGGAGCCGGATCGTGCTGGTCACCGCAGCCGCCGTGGCGAGCGCCACCCAAGGGTCGAGCGTTCGCAGGTACCGGTCATCGGGTAGCGAACTGTCTCCGGTGCCCGGATGCGGAGCCTGCCGCCGCACCGGGATGTGCGTGTGCTCGGGCACGGCGAAGGAGTCGAAGCCTGCTTCTTCGGCTACCTGAGCCGCGCGGGCCAGCGTGATTCCCCGGTCGCTGGTGAACAGCACGACGCCGTACTTCATCGCCCCAAACTAGAACGCGTTCCAGTCCTGGCAATCCGCGCCGCGCCGGTCGGGTCGCGCCGGTCGGGCTCCGGCGGTGGGCGCGGCCCGACCCGGCTAGCTGCCGAGCAGCCTCGTCTTCGCGCTGGCGAACTCGGCATCGCTGAGTGAACCCTGCGCGTGCAGGCTGCTCAGCTTCGCGAGCTGGTCGGAGATCGACGGGCCGCCGTCCTCGCCGGCCTGGGGGGCGGCAGTGGCCGGGCTCGATTCTCGTTCCGGATCCTGCTCGGCCGATTGCTGCCCACTCCGCTTGCCTACCATGTATGCCCCGCCGCCGACGACGGCGGCGCGCAGCAGCGGACGGCGTCTGACGAACATGCCTGCCTCCTCGTGCTGGCCGATCAGAATTCCTGGCCGGTCAGGCGCCGGTCAGACTTCCTGGCCGGTGGGCAGCGAGAGCCCGAGCGCGACCATGATCTCCGGTGCCGCCGAAATCGCCTTCGGGCCGCCGACCTGCGGTGCGACCGCGCGCAGTACGCCGACGATGTCTTTGGGAGTGGCGCCGGCGTCGATTGCGTTCGAGATCTGCCACAGGTAGGACGCGGGCGGTGAGTCGAGCGCGACCAGGGCGGCGATCTTGACCAGCGCGAAGCTGCGCGGGTCCAGGCCACTCTCCTCGCGGGCGGCCTCGCGAAGCTCAAGCGCCTCGCCGAGCACCTCGATGTCGCCCATGGCCAGGCCAGACAGCGTGCTGCGGGTCTCGGTATCGACGTCTACGTGCACGGTGTTCACGGGCGGCTCCCTGCTCGGCGTGACTTGCTGACGCCTTTACCCTTCCGCCCGCCGTGCCCGTGCGCACCACCCCCGGCGGGTGAAAGGCCAGAAAGCTAGCCGCCGCTGCCGTAGGGCCGGGTGAGGATCTCAAGCAGGTGGCCGTCCGGGTCATCGAAGTACAGGCCGCGGCCGCCGTCGCGGTCGTTGATCTCGTCCGGCCGGGTCCGGCCGGGGTCGGCCTAGTACGGCAGGCCCTGCTCCCGGATGCGGCCGAACGTCGCGTCGAACTCCTCCTCGCCGACGAGGAACGCGTAGTGCTGGGTTATGATCTCGGGCCGTCTGGCTGAAGTCCAGGGAGACGCCGTTGGCGGTCTGCACCACGAGGAAGTGCGCGAACCTGGTCCCCGGCGGCAGCCCGAGGATCCCGGTGAGGAATGCGGCCGACCGTTCCTGATCGCGGCAGCTGACGATGGTGTGGTTCAGTTGTACGCTCAGCCCCTGATTGTGCCCGCGTGCGGCCCGGCGACGCGCGATGCCGCCTCTTCGAGCTCGATCGCGCAGGCTCGGCGGCTCCAGCCGGGCAAAGGTCAGGTCGCTGCTGAAGCCCTCGACCAGCTCGAACCCGCCGAGCTTGCCCCTGACCCCGTACACCGGGATGCCGGCACCAGTGCCTCGATGTCGCGCAGCACCGTGCTGGGAAACCTCAAGCTCGGCCGCGAGCTGGGCGGCGCTCAGCCGGCCGCGGGTCTGCAGCAGGCCTAGCAGCCTCACCAGTCGGCTGGCGCGCACGAGCACTCAGATCAGCCGGCGAATCATGACACCAGATGTCAGGTAACGGCTGTCATACTCGCCGGATTCGCCGACGACACGAAGGAGGCACGCGATGACCGACGTCGCCGGATCGGGAACGGCCGCCGACCCGTGGATCCCTGACCACCCCGCCCGGCAAGTCCGAGTTCGAGGCCTGGTGCGACGAGCAGGCCGAGCCGCCCGCTCTCGTCGTCCAGGTCGGCACCACCCAGCTCCGTTACCAGCTGCGCTGCATCGACGACTTGCACGCGATGCTCAAGGACGAGGGCGACGGGGTGCCGCTTGGCAACGCCGATGAGCAGAAGCCCGCGCAGGACGGCACCGTCGAGGCGCGGGGCTGCTCGGCCAGTAACCCGGTAGGCGGCTGGTATGGCATGAAGAAGGGGCTGCGCGGCCGGTTCGGCAACTATGTGCCGCCTGTCCTTGAGGCACTGGGCCTGGCCGAGGCTCGAGTACAACGCCAGGAACAACCGGATGCGGGCTCGCTAGCCTCAGCCGAGCAGGCCAGCGGCGGATAGCTCGGCGAACACCGCGTCCGGCACCGGCCGTTGAAGGTAGCCGACGTCCGCCGTGATCTCCTCCGGGCGTCCGCGCCCCGATCGCCGGGGAATCACGCCGAGCACGATCACCGCGACAGCGCCGGCCACGCCAGCCACAGCGGCGATCACGCCCCACGCGAAAGCATCCACGCCGCGACAATACGCAATTCCCGCGCCGAATACACCGCCGACCCATTCCGGCCACGCAGAAAAACCACCGGAACCTCTCGCAGAAACAATGACCGGAGTAAACGAGAACAGCGAAACGGGCGATGCGGCGCGGCGGGATGACTGCGCATCAGGGTCGGCCAGGCCGCCGGGACTCTCCGGGGAGCGAAATCCCTCCGCGACAGCAGCGTTGTCCCTTAGCTGTCGCTGGCACGTGGATTCCGGGAGCAGCGTTGTCCCTTAGCTGTCGCTGGGACGACAGCTAAGGGACAACGTTGCTGTCAGGTCTGACTGGAAATGATCTTGAGGCGGCAGCGCATTCGGAAATAGGCGCAGATGGCTCTTGGGGGCTGCACCCGCGCGGGGGCGGTGGGGGCGGCGGGGTGGGTGATCGGTCTGGGAATGGCTGTGGCCCCCGGGCTGGATGCTCGGGGGCCACAGATTCAGTAAGGCCGGGTTAGCCGACGGTGTAGGTGTAGGGGAATGTGGTGATTGTCTGGTTTTGGCCGGCGACGCTGGTGTTGCTGGTGACGCTCAGGGTGCCCTGAACGACGGTGGCTGCCGCCGCGCTCGGCGTGATGTTGGCGGTGACTTGTCCGGTCGCTCCGGCGGCGATGAAGACCGGGACGATTCCGGTGACGTCACCGGAGGTCGTGCGGACTGTGAAGGTGCGCCCGACGGCCGAGGTGTTCTTGATGGTGACGCTGATCGGCGAGCTTGTGCCCTTCGTGATCGTGGTGCTCGCGCTGGCGGGCAGGCCGGTGGCGCTGGCCTGGACCTGGTTGTAGGAGACGTTGCCGACGACGTCCTGGGTGAATTCCAGGCCGCTCTCGGTCAGGTTGAGCTCGACGTCGATCTCCCACATTCCCGCGACCGGGTTGGCGGCGATCAGGTTGGCCAGGGCGACAGGGGTCACCAGGCCAGGCACCGTTGTCGTCGGGGTGCCGTCCTCGGCTACCACTGTGCCGCTCGGGTTGATCAGCCAGTAGGTGAGCTTGTTGTCGGCGGTCGCGTCCGGAGTGGCGAAGCTGACGTCGAGGTCGGTCTCGCCGGCCGGCACGTTGAGGTTGAACGTGGTGATCTGGCCGACGCCCCGGCCGACCGTGCCGATGATGGTGGTGTCGAACTGGCCGCCGGCCGACGGGATCAGGGTCCGGCGGTTGATCGGCAGCGAGACGGTCGGGCCGCTGCTCGGGTTGAGCTGGAGCGACTCTGGGTGGTCGCCGGGCGTCGTCGGTACTGAGACGCTCAGCGGGATGGTCGCGCTCGACCGCGCCGGGATCGTGGTGTTGTCGAAGGCGTCCGACCTCACCCAGTGCAGGGCCATCACGCGGAAGGAGACGTTGCCGGTGTAGGTGCCGGGGACGTTTGGCGGCGACTGCAGGTGCGAGCGGCCGTTGGCCCACAGGATCTGTACCGTCCAGGTCCCGGCGCTCGGGTCAGCGACCTCGACGTGCTGGATGTTGGGGGTCGAGCCAATCTGGCCGGCCCTGGTAGCTGGCGTGCCGAAGTCGTAGGAGATCTGGGCGAGCCGGCCGTGCGGCGCGATCAGGTTGTACGACAAGATCGTGCCGTTTGCCGGGTCGGGGATGATCAGGTCGGCGCTGAGCCGGTCGACGCCCTTCGGGACCTTGAAGCTGATCGGGGCGGCGGCCTGGGCACCCTGCGCCGGAACCGGCAGGCTCGGGTCCGGCGCGCTCACCGGCTCGGTGACGGTCTTGCCGAGCTGGGTGGCCGGGCCGAGCTCGCGGTAGGCGCCGCTGACCGTCGTGGAACTGTCGCTGGCGTTGTACAGCGTGACCGACTGGCTGCTGGTGGTGCCGCCGCTGGCGGTGACGTCCAGCTGGGTCTGGGCCGGGATCAGGGCCGGCGCGTCGTTGCCGCCGGTGATCGTCGTGCCAGGCTCCTGCTGGGCGGCGCGAACCGCCGAGTAGATGTCGACGATGCCGGAGCCCTGCTCCTGAGCGGGGGCGTCGATGTCGCGTGCCGTTCCGGTGAGGATTTCCTTGACGACGGCCGGAGTCGGCTTGGTGCCGTTGTGCGAGTTGGCGTAGGCCTCGATCACGTCGGCGGCCGCGCCGGCGATGAGCGGTGCGGACTCGCTGGTGCCGCCGAAGGCCTCGGTGGTGGTGTTCGTCGGGCAGCCGCTGCCGGCCGGGTTGCACTCGGTCTCGGCGCCGTAGCCGTTCGCGACCAGGTCGACGATCCGGTTGTTGGGCGCGACCCCGCCTGAGGACAGCGGGGTGACGTTGTCGTTGATCCACTTGCCGAAGCCGTAGGCCTGAGCGTTCAGGCGCAGCGAGTTCGTCGCGCCGGCCTCGATCACCAGCGGGTCGGTGGATGGCGAGGACATGGTGCCTGAGTCGCCGCTGTCGCCCGAGGACACGACCACGGTCACGCCCGCCGCGACGGCGGCGTCGTTCGACGCGTAGAAGGCCGAGTACCGGCCGGGACGCTGAGTGAATCCGAAGGATTCGGAGATGACGTCGGCGTGCTCCACGATGACCGCGTTGTCGATGCCCGCGATGACCTGCGACTCGCGCTGCTGCATGAAGCCGTCGGGATCGGTCGGCGTGTCCACCAGCGTGGCGTCGATCAGGGACGCGCCAGGGGCGTCGCCCTCCATCACGAACGTGCAGCCGGACGGCAGGCCGGAGAACGGCAGTTCCTTGGAGTAGTCGTAGACCACATCACCCTGGCCGGCGACCGAGGTGGCGTCGCCGTAGGCCTCGTCGTTGCTGGCGTCAGCGTTCGGGGTGGGGGAGTTGAGGACGACGTGCGAGCCGTCCTTCCTGATCAGGTCTGGGTTGCCGGCCAGCTCGTTCATGCCGTCGATCGCGACCAGCACGCCCGCGCCGTTCGCGATCCGGTCGGCCTGGTCAGGGTTGCGCTGGGCGCCGGTGAACCGCATGTCCCTGAGCGACTCTGGCTCGACGAAGGGCTTGCTCGGGGTGGCCGGGCACAGCTTGGAACTCAGGGCACTCGGGACCTTCTCCGTCGGCACGGGCGCGGCCACGCTGATCGAGATCGGCAGGTCAGGAATGATCTCCTTGACCGCCGGGCTGCGGCGCAACTTGGCTACCTCGGCGGCCGAGATCTTCGCCGCGACGGCGTCCACGCTCACGAGCCTGGTGATGCCGGTGCCGCCGCTCTGCCTGATCGAGGAGACGACCGGGTTCTGAGTCATGCGGGCTGCCGCGACCCTGGCCCGGCCTCTGGCGATCATCTTCAGGTTCGAGTGCTGGTCCGCCAGCACCACGATGACCCGGCCGCCGGACGCGGCGCCGTACGGCGCTGGCGCGATCCTGGCTGGCCTGGCGGCGATCGGCGCTGCCACGGCCGGCAGCCACTGGGCTCCCAGCATTGCCGTGGCCGCGGCGGTCACGCCGGCAGCCAGTTTGAGTACAACGTGTCGGTGCACGAAACCCCCATCAGGCATAGTTGGCCGCCGGCGCCAGCGGTGGGCAGGCGTGCGGCAGCCCGGACTCTTATTGCACTCCTATACAAGGATGATTGAGTCATAACGTCCGTTTCATGTCAACAGGTCAATCGTTTGTCTTGCGCTTTGCCGGGAACCCGGCTAGAGACTCGGGCGCTGGGCGGGTAACGTCATTTGACGGGTGCCGGGTCGCGCCAATCTAGGCTCGGCCGAGTCGGCTCCGGGGCTTGAGACCGACGCCGTACAGGAGGCTGCCAGTCATGGTCGATGCTGGTGAGGCGATCCTTTCCAGATCTGATGAAGTAACCGTTTCCGGGAACAGGGTCGTGTGGTACTGCCTGGCGATCGCCAGCGTGACCACGGCGGTCATTCACTTCGCCGTGGCTGGCGAGCATTTTCAGGAGTACTGGCTGTTTGGTGTGTTCATGCTGGTGACCGCCTGGATGCAGCTGCTCTGGGCGGTCGCGGCCATCGCCAGGCCGTCGCGGCTGCTGCTGGGCGCCGGCGTGGTGGTCAACGCCGGCATCGTGGCCGTGTACATCGTCACCAGGACCGTCGGCGACGTGATCGGGCCGACGCCGCATGACGTCGAGCCGTTCGGCTTCGGTGACGGACTGTGCACCGTGCTTGAGGCGATCGTGGTGGCCGGGTGCCTGTGGCTGCTGGCTGTCAGGACCGACCATCAGGTGCGGCGGCAGAGCCTGGTCGTGGCGCCCGCCATCACGGGCGGGATGGCCGCTCTGCTGCTGAGCGTCGCGCTGGTCGCTGGCGGGCCTGAGATGGTGATGAGCGCGAGTCCGACCTCGGCCGCGGCGGTCCCGGCTGGGCCGGCCTCGGCTAGCCGGGTCATGCACATGTCCGGGCCGGGCATGCCGGGAGCTGGCGCGCCGGGCGCGGTGCGGCTCGCTAACGCCACCCGTGCCGGTGCCATCACGATGCCGGATACGAACATGACGATGATGCCGGGGATGAGGATGGCGAGCTCGACGCCGTGTGTCGCCAGGCCAACGGCGGCGCAGCGCCAGGCCGCCGTCCGGCTGGTAGACGCGAGCTGGAGTGGCGCGAGCCGGTTCCAGAGCCTCGCGGCGGCTAAGGCGGCCGGCTACCGGCCGATCACGCCAGTCGGCGCGCCGGTGGTGCACTACCTCAACTTCTCCTCTTACCTGGCGACGTTGGACGGCGCACCGGTACTGAACACCGCTGACCCGCAGTCCCTGGTGTACGCCAATACTCCCAGGGGGGCTGTGCTGGTCGCGGCGATGTACATCACGACGCCGGGCGGACCGACGCCGCAGCCAGGAGGCTGCCTCACCCAGTGGCACGTCCACACCAACTTGTGCCTGAGCCGGGGGCTAGGCGTCGTGGGGGTCGTCGGACCTGGTCACCCGGCCTGCCCGGCCGGAGCGGTCAACCGGGTCACCCCGCCGATGATGCACGTCTGGTTCGTGCCGATCCCCGGCGGGCCGACCGCGATCGACGCTCCGAATCCGCAGGTCGTGCAGGCGGCGGAACGAGTTCCTGCCCCGGCTAACGGCCGCGCCTGAGGACGGCCGGGATCAAGGCGGGCGGGACGTGGGACTCGGCCCTGAGCACGGCCGAGTTCATGGCGGTCAGCAGTGTCGGGTTCGTTCCCGTCGGGCAGGTGTTCGGGGCGGTCGTGTTCAGCATCAAGAACGCTGGCAGCTACGGTTGCCCGACCTACCGGGTTAAGACTGAGCGGCAGGCGGGTGCCAGCTACCGCCAGCCCGTGGCTCGCACGGCTGTATCGGGATCAAGGGACGCGAATTCTTTCCGACCGCTGGTGGAGGCCCTTTGCGAGGCGCGGCGCACCGCGATCGACCGGATGGCCGCGGAGTGCGCGGCGCTCGGCGGTCAGGGGGTGGTCGGCGTGCGGCTCACGGTCGAGCCGTTCCCGGCCGGCGGCTTTGAGTTCAGTGCGCTGGGGACGGCGGTTCGCGCTCCGGGCGGGCCGCCGGTGCGGCAGCCGTTTACGTGCGAGCTGTCCGGTCAGGAGTTCACCAAGCTGCTGCTGGCCGGATGGGCGCCGGTCGCCATCGTGCTGGGGATCTCGATCGGGGTGCGGCATGAGGACAACAGCACTGCGCTTGAGGCCTCATCGGCTATGACCTGGAACACCGAGGTGACCGGCCATACCGAGCTGGTGAACCGGACCAGGCGGGACGCGGCTGAGCAGCTCCGCCGGGACGTGGTCAGGCACCACGGGTCCGGCGTCGTGACCAGGGAGATGGAACTGCGCGTCGAAGACTACGAGTGCCAGGGCCAGGAGGGCGCCAGCGACCACATGGCCGAGGCCACGATCATCGGGACAGCGATCACCAGCTTCGGCGGGGATCAGGCGCGCTCTGAACGCAGCGCGAGCACCATGGTGCTGTCCCTGAGTGATGGCGGGGAGCAGCCATGACGCAGGCACGCGAGCTGGGCGCCGCAGCGATCGCGCATGGTGCGCTGCGCCGGCTGGGCGAGCTCAAGGGCGGCAAGTCGGGGACTGTCTTCAGCTCGGACCTGTCGGTCAGCGAGCTGCTCCTGGTCCTGGAGGCCGGCTTCCTGCCGTTAGGGCTGGTCCTGGGCAGCTCGGTCTACCATGTCGGGCAGCAGGCTCAGTCGTGGAGTCAGAATCAGGAACTGCAAGTGCTGTCGCACGCCATGTCCCGAGGGCGCGAACTGGCGGCGAACCGGATGCAGGCGCAGGCCAAGACGCTGGGCGCCGATGGGGTTGTCGGAATGAGGCTCGAGGTGCGGGCGGATGAATTCGGCTCGGACAACGCTGAGTTCGTCGCCATCGGCACCGCGATCAAGGCCGGGCCGGGGGCGGGCGGCGGCAAGTGGAGCTGGCGGAACAACAATGCTCAGCCGTTCACCTCGAACCTGTCCGGCCAGGACTTCTACGCCCTGATCCGGGCCGGTTATGCGCCGCTCGGAATGGTCATCGGCTCGTGTGTCTACCACGTCGCTCGCCAGCGACTCAGGCAGGTCATCGGCAACTTCGGCCGCAACACCGAGCTTGAGCAGCTGACTCTGGCCCTGTACAGCGCCCGTGACCTGGCTATGAGCCGGGTGCACGCTTCAGCGGAAGCGCTGCGGGCGCAGGGTGTCGTCGGCCTGCAGCTGAGCCAGCACCCCCGCACCTGGGACGGCTACACGACCGAGTTCCTCGCCGTCGGCACCGCCATCCGGCCTCTCCGCGACGATCATAAGATCGAGCGCCCCGCTATGGTGCTGAGCCTGGGAGGCTGACGCCTTGGTTACCAGGCGTAGACCTCGGGGGCGGGGCCGCCTGGGCCAGGGAAGATCTCGTCGAGCCGGCTCAGGGTCTTGCCGTCGAGCTTGAGCTGGGACGCGAGCAGGGCACTGTCGAACTGTTCCAGGGTTCGAGGGCCGGTGATCGGGGCGGTGACGGCCGGCTGGTGCAGCAGCCAGGCGAGCGCGACCTCGGCGGCCGGCTCGCCGAGCTCGGCGCAGAACGACTCGAAGGCAGTGATCTGCCCGCGCTTGCTCTCGATCATCTCGGCGGCTCGTCCGCCGCCGCTGCGCGGTCCGGCCGCTTGCTTCGCCAGGATCCCGCCGAGCAGGCCGCCGTGCAGCGGGCTCCACGGGAGCACGCCCAGACCGTAGCCCTGGCAGGCTGGCAGCACCTCAAGCTCTACCGTCCGCTCGGCCAGGTTGTACAACGACTGCTCGCTGACCAGGCCGAACGCACCGTACCTGCGAGCCTCCTCCTGCGCCTGGGCGAGGTGCCAGCCGGCGAAGTTAGATGAGCCGAAGTAGATGACCTTGCCTTGCTGACGCAGGATTGTCAGCGCCTCCCAGATTTCGTCCCAGGGAGTCTGCCGGTCGACATGGTGCATCTGGTACAGATCGATGTGGTCGGTGCGAAGGCGGCGCAGTGATGCCTCGCAGGCCTGCCGGATATTGACCGCCGAAAGGAACCTATCGTTCGGCCACTCGCCCTTTCCCCCGTAAAGCTTGGTCGCGAGTACCACCTTGTCCCGGCGGTCAGGCCCGGCGGCGAACCAGTCACCGACGATCGACTCGGTCACGCCTTCGGCGCGCGGCCGGCCGTAGGTGTTGGCTGTGTCGAAGAAGTTCACGCCCTGCTCAAGCGCGTGGCTCATGATCGTGTGCGAGTCGTCCGGCGCGGTGTGCGCGCCGAAGTTCATCGTGCCCAGGCAGATCCTGCTGACTGAGACGCCGCTGCGGCCAAGGTGGGTGTAGTCCATAGGGACAACCGTAATGGTGCGGCCTGGTCGCGGCCGGGAGGGACTGAGGCATGCTCGGTAGCCTGGCGGGATGATTCCTGCCTGCTCGCACCTGCGGCGTGAGGCCAGCCTCGGCGATGAGCGGGTCGGCGAGTTGCTCGACCGGCTGCGGGCCGAGTCCTGGCTGCTGCGGGCGCTGGACGCGGTCGCCGCCAGCGGCCTGCCTGACGCCTGGATCGGTGCTGGCGTCATTCGCGACGTCGTGTGGGGCCAGCGGGATGGCGGCTTCGACCCGGCGGCGGTCAAGGACATCGATGTGGCGTTCTTCGATCCGGGCGACCTGAGCAGGCAGCGCGACGAGGTAGCGGAGCAAGCGCTGGCCGGGCTTCTCGACCGGCGCTGGGAGGCCACGAACCAGGCCGCCGTGCATACCTGGTTCGCCGACTACTTCGGCGGGCCGGCCGTGCCTGCGTTCGCCAGCGTCCATGACGCCGTCTGCACCTGGCCGGAAACGGCGACCTGCGTTGCCGTCCGGGCGACCCCGGCCCCGGCAGGGATCGAGGTGTGCGCGCCGTACGGGCTGGCCGACCTGCTCGATGGTGTCTGGCGGCGGAACCCGGTCAGGATCAGCGCCGAGCTCTCCGCCGCCCGGCTCGCCCGGCAGCAGGTCGGCCGCCGCTGGCCCAGCGTGACGGTCATACCGCTGTAGCTTTGGCTCTCGCGCTGGAACCGCGGAGGTATAAGCCGGCGGGTTCGGGGAACGGGACAACGAGGCCTGTTTGTCGCCAGTCCAGGCATGATCCAGCGGGTGCTTCGGGCAGCGCGGGACGCGCTGTACCCCGGTTCGGTCCAGAACGCATCGTTCGCATCGATCACTAAGCCAACCCAAGGAGACTCAGATGTCTGTCTCGACCAACTCAGCGAGTGCTACAGCGATCCGGCCGTTCACGATCCCGGCCGCACCCGGGGCTGAGATCGCGGATCTGCGCGCCCGCGTCGCGGCCACGCGCTGGCCCGACAAGGAGACCGTCGCCGATCACTCGCAAGGCGTGCAGCTGGCGACTATTCAGGAACTCGCCCGGTACTGGTCGACGGACTACGACTGGGGCAAGTGCGAGGAGAAGCTGAGCGCCCTGCCGCACTTCCTGACCGAGATCGACGGGCTCGACATCCACTTTATTCACGTGCGCTCGAAGCATGAGAACGCGCTGCCGCTCATCGTCACGCACGGGTGGCCAGGCTCGGTCATCGAGCTGCTGAAGATTATCGATCCGCTCACGAATCCGACGGCACACGGCGGGAGCGCCTCGGACGCCTTCGATGTGGTGATTCCGTCGATTCCAGGCCACGGGTTCTCAGACAAGCCGCAGGAAACAGGCTGGGACCCGGATCGCATAGCGCGCGCCTGGGTCGTGCTGATGAAGCGGCTCGGATACACGCATTTCGTGGCCCAAGGTGGTGACTGGGGTGCGGTGATCACGGATCTGATGGCCGCGCAGGCACCGCCGGAGCTGATCGGCATGCACTCCAACATGCCTGGCGCGCTGCCGCCCGACGTCTCCAGGGAACTCCCGGTCCCCGGTCAGCTCGCTCCCGGCGGCCCGCCGCCATCCGGTCTCTCAGCCGAGGAAAAGCGCGCCTTCGAGCAGGTGAGCGGTTTTTATACCACGGGCGCCGGATATGCGGTCGAGATGGCGACCCAGCCGCAGACTATGTACGGAGTGGCGGACTCGCCCGTCGGGCTGGCGGCCTGGATGATTAACCATGACGCCTATAGTTACGGGGAAATCTCAGAGGCCTTTTACGGCCGGCCCGCCGGCGAGCTGACCCGAGACGAGATTCTCGACAACATCACGCTTTACTGGCTGACCAACACGGGGGTGTCTTCTGGGCGTCTCTACTGGGAGAACAAGTTCGGCTTCTTCGATGGCAAGAACGTGGCCATCCCGGCTGCCGTGAGCGTCTTTCCGGGGGAGCTGTATCAGGCGCCTAGGAGCTGGGCCGAGCAGTGCTACTCCAATCTGATCTACTACAACAAGGCTGACAAGGGCGGACATTTCGCGGCCTGGGAGCAGCCGCAGATTCTCTCCGAGGAGATTCGCGCGGCGTTCCGGCCGCTGCGCTAGCGAGGCACCCAGGCCCGGTGCGCGGTGCCGGGGCTCCGGGGTGCGGGTGCCGGGGCTCGGGGTGCGGTGCCTGGGGCCTGAGGGCTGGTCCGCGCGTGTTCCGTGATCATGGAGCACCGCCTGACCGCGGAACCCTGGTGGGGTGATCACCCGCCTCATGTTCCGTGATCAAGGTTTGCTTCATGATCACGGAAGTTGGAGCGCGGTACTCGGGCACCCGGCCGGGACTGCTGGACCGGGCTGCAGATTTCTGCGGGTGCCCGGCCATCGGCGGTACCCGCGAAATGGGCGAATACCCGGCAAGCTGGCCAGCCCGGATCACCGTCTAGCAATTGAAGGCTGTTTTAGCCATGACGACCACGGTTTTGGTGTGCGTGCGGAGTATGTACTGCTGTCCGTTCTCCCGGTAGCGAACCTCGACCCCGGTGGCCGTGCCCTTGTGCGCGGTCGGCCGCATCGCGATGACCAGGTTGCGGTAGTTGTTCCGCGCCAGCGGCGGGATCTGCGCCCCTATCGCGGCTACCCGCTTGTTCCACTGCACTCCCGGCTGGGTGATAAAATCGTGGCCCGGCGGCCAGCTCGCTGAGATACCGATCGCGTTATAACGAATCGGCACTACCACCGCTCGGACGAACTGCAGGTTATGAGTACCGTAGTAGCTGACCTTCTCTACGGTGACGGTGCCTTTGCTGCGATTTACTAGCACCGTAAAGCCATTGGTCATAGTCGTGCCGGACGCATCGGGAACGCACTGCCGGAACTGGTCGCCACCGCTTCCGAGCGGTGATGATGGGTCGTTGACGGGGATGCCGCCACACCCTGCCGCCAGGAGCAGCAGCAGGGCCGTGACAGTGATCAGCTTAACTCTCAATGAACCACCAGTTGCCCGGGCGCCCCGCCGGGGAAATCCTTCCAGCCGCATAGCCTTCCGGTGGATGAGAAGTTGTAAGTGACTTGTGCGCTGTGGTCGAAGCCGGTCTCGGCCGAGGCGTCGAAGTCGAGCCCGGCGTCGTCTTCTACTGCGGAGATCGCTATTTTCTTTGTCCAGGTGACGGCCGGCGGCCGATGACGGACCAAATGCGACCAGCGGAATAGTCAGTGCGGCGCAGAGTGATAACAGAGACGGGCCTACGAATATTCGTAAGCGTTTGCGAGATACCACGATGAAGGCCCCTGCTATGGTGAGTACTAATTCATAGGTTACATGAATTACCCAAGGTACATGGCAAGTCAAGGCGAACGCGCAGGTAAAGTCGCCAGTTCGACAGGATCTACCAGCTCTTAAGACCCTGGGCGGGCGGGGCGTGGCAGAGTAGAGCGAGGCACGTGCTGGCGATCTGACTGGGGGCGAACACGATGCGACTGACACTGCACACCTTCCTGACCCTGGATGGCGTGATGCAGGCGCCAGGCGGGCCGGGCGAGGATTCCTCGGGTGGCTTCGAGCACGGCGGCTGGTCAGCTCCTTATGGTGACGAAGACTTCGGAACAGCCATGACCGGCTGGTTCGATGGCGCGGACGCCTTCCTGCTCGGCCGCAGGACGTACGAGATCTTCAGCGGTCACTGGCCACGGGTGACTGACCCGGCCGACCCGATCGCGAGCAAGCTGAACGCCCTGCCGAAGTACGTGGCCTCGCGCACGCTGGAGTCGGTGAGCTGGCACAATTCTTCGCTCATCGGGGCGAGCGGTGACCTGGTCGCTGACGTCGCCAGGCTGAAGAGTCAGCCGGGCGGCGAACTGCAGGTGCACGGCAGCGGAGGTCTGGCCCAAACGCTCATCGAGGCGGAGCTGATTGACGAGTACCGGCTCCTGACGTTCCCCGTGCATCTGGGCTCAGGGATGAAGCTCTTCCGGGCTGATACCAAACCCGCTGCTCTGCGGCTGACCCAGACCTCCGCCACTAGTACCGGGGTAGTCATCGCTACCTATGAGCCGGCCGGCCGGCGCAGTATGGCTCTTATGAGCTCGCTGACAACTGAGCAGGTTGATGCTGGCCTCGTGACGAGGTTCTCGTCGGGATAGAACTCAGGGGGCGCGGCCTAGGAGGACGCGGGCGGCGGTTCGGACGTCTTCGACGCTGACTCCGTGCTCATCGGCCGCCACCTGGGGATTTTCGCCGGCCTTCAGCATGTTGGCGACATCCCTCACTCGGGTATGGCTGTCGCCAAAAATCGGCTGGCCGAAGGCTCGATGGGGGTCGACCACGACCTTCGACGGCTGGCAGTGGGGGAGCACCAGTTGCGATGGCAGGTTGTCCTCTCCCTACGTCACGTAGCTTAGGTAGTCCTGGACTATTTCCCGCATGACTAGCTGACTCGTGTTTCCTTCCATCAGGTCGCGGCCCTCTTCGGAGCGGGAGAAATCCCAGAGCACGTCGATGCCGTCAGTAGACAGGTTCGGTGCGACAAGCACGTACTCACGCCCGAACTCGGCTGAGAGTCGGTCCAGAGCGGGCCGGATCTTGGCGGGCCTGATTCCAGCCTGCCGGAGTGCCTTAAGCAGATGCGCCTCGGCTACGGCGATGAACGGTACCTGGGCCTGCTGGACCGGAGCTGGGACGACATGAAGCAGCGGACCACCATTGTCATAACCTTGCGCCCAGCGATGGAAGGTCGAACGGGGGATGCCAAGGAAGCGGGCCGGCTCCGTCATATCTAGGATGCCCATGCTAAATCGCTTGTCGTCCACCGCCGGTCACCTCCAGCCATCATGGTCCCAGACCACATCAGCGAAGCGGCGAGTTCCCCGCTGCGCCTAACTGCCGGACCAAATGCGCGGTTTCGCCCTATCCTGTCCCGGTGACCGTCCCGGGCGGCGAGTCCCTAACCGCAGCGCCGGCCCTTAGCTGTTGCTGGGACGGCAGCGCCGGCCCTTTGCTGCTGTTAAGACCGGGTCTGGCATCGATCGCAGTACCCGGTAGCGCCGCTGATGTTCCGGGATCATGCGGGGGGCCGGTGGTCACGGGGTCCGGGGTGGTGGCGGTGCGCCGCTGATGTTCCGGGATCATGCTGGGAGCGGTGATCACGGAGTTCTGGGTGAAGGATCACGCGGCTAATGTTCCGGGATCACGGTGGACGGGATGATCACGGAGCATCGGTGCGGTGATGATCTCTGGTGGCTGGCGGCTCCACGGGCCGGCTGATCATGCCGGCTGACCATCGCGAAGCGCACCAGCGAAGATCACCCGGTACCAGGGCTTGGCATGCGGGCCGGTCGTTGCGTCTCTAGCGCAGATCAGTTTGTAATGCTAACCTGTTGGCCATGGCAACCGATACGGCTTACCCAGGGGACGATCCGCGCCGGCTCCTGTCGAGTACCCGCGAGCCGACTCGCCAGGTACGCAAGACCCAGCGCGCGACCTGGTTCCCGCTGCTGGTGCTCGCGGCGGTGACCTTTGCCTCGATCCCGGTATTCCGGTACGGCGGTCACCACCTGGTGGCCTGTGTTGACACCGGCCCCGGGCGGAGAACCTGCAGCGTCTATACCGACGCGGAGTTCGTGTACTGGCCGATCGGCCTGGTGCTGGCTTACGTGGCGACTGCGGCGTTCTATATCCGCCGGTCACGGGCGCGGGGAGTCGAGACCAGGGTGCGGCCCTACGCGCTGGCGGGGATCGTTATCGCGCTGGCGCTGACCGGGCTGTCGTTCTGGGGGCTGCACCATCCGCCGGCTAGCGACCCGCTGACCTGGAGTCGGTGGCCCTTTCGGCTGGTGACCCCGGCCGGCGCTGTCGGGCTGGCGCTGCTGGTGCTGGTCTGGGCCGAGCGCAACCTTGCCCTGCTCTGGCTGACCCTGGCCTATCTGGTGACCGTGCTGGTGCCGGTCAGCTACGGCCTGGTCACCGGCCCCGCCTCGCCATGGTCTTTCGCGCCGCAGATTGTGGTGCACGGCAGCGTGCTGCTGCTCGGCGGCCTCGGCTTCGCGCTGGCCCAGCGCCCGCTCCGGTCAGCCTCGGCATGACCGGGGAGGAACGGCCAGCCGGGGAGGAACGGCCAGCCGGGGAGGAACGGCCAGCCGGGGAGGAGGGGACCGCCGGGCATCCCACGAACGGGCTTGACGACGTGGTGCATCAGCGCGTCCGCCTGGGCATCCTGACCATCGCCCACGAGGCCCGGCAGGTCGAGTTCGGCTACCTGCGCACCAGCCTCGAACTCAGCGCGGGCAACCTCTCGCAGCACCTGGGCGTGCTCGAAAGCGCCGGGCTCATCACCCTGGAAAAGGGCTATGTCGGCAAGCGCGCCCGCACCTGGATCTCCCTGACCGGCTCGGGCCGGGCCGCTCTGGCCGATGAGATCGCCCAGCTTAAACTCCTGATCGGCCGCATCGAAAACGCGCACTCCCGTCCGACTTGACACGCGTTCCGGTGAACGGAACGATGTAGTTCTTAGCGGGCCGACGCAGGCCGGCGGCAGGCCGGCGATACGCTGAGAGCGGGCCGGAGATGGAGCGCACAGGCAATGACAGAGCTGGACGACGGGCCGCCGGTATCGGGATTGATGCGGGCCTTCTCGGTCATTAACTTTATCGTCGACCGCGCCCCGCAGACGGCCGGGATCTCCGCGATCGCCCGCGAAGTTAACCTGCCCAAGTCGGTCACGTATCGCATTCTCAAAGAACTGACCGCCGCCCGGTTCCTGCACTTCGAAGAGGACAGCAAGCAGTACCGGCTCGGGCCGACCGCGATCGCCGTCGGACTGGCCGCCCTTCGCTCCCAGGACTTGCCGGCTGTGGCCCGCCCGCACCTGGAGCGCCTGGCTCGGGAGACCGGCGAGACGGCGACGCTGTCGGTGCGCCAGGAATGGACCAGGGTCTACCTGGACCAGGTGCTCTCTGACCGCGAGATCCGGATGGCGGTCTCGCTGGGCTCCACTCATCCGCTGCACGCGGGCGCCTCGTCCCGTGCCATCCTCGCCGCGCTGCCAGCCGAGGCCGTCGAGGAGTACCTGGCCCACCACGCCCTGAATCAGGTGACGCCGTCGACGATCACCGACCCGGCCGAGCTCAGGCGTTCCCTGGAGCAGGTGCGGCGGGACGGGTTCGTGATCAGCCAGGGCGAGCGGGAAGCCGGGGCCGGCAGCGTCGCGGCGGCGATCCGCAGTGCCGACGGCCAGGTCTGGGGCTGCCTGTCGGTCTGCGGCCCCAGGGACAGGTTCGGCGCGGACACGGCCAGGGCGTACGGGCCCAAGGTGGTCACCGCCGCCGCCGCCATCAGCGCCGAGGTCGGCTACGACGCCACCTCGGCGGCCTAGCGCGCCCAGCCCCGCAAGAACGCGACCAGCCCCGCAAGACGCGGCCAGCTCCCAAAAGGCGCGGCCAGCCCTCAGTCCAGCCATTCCTCGGCCTTCAGCCTGGTCAGAGCCCGCCTATGAGCCTGGAGAATCGCCTCCACATCCTGATCGGTGTGCGCGGTCGACAGGAAGGCCAGGTGCATCGGCGCCGACAGCAGCACCCCCTCAAGCAGCAGGTAGGTCGCGAGCAGCCGGCAGGCGGTCGCGTTCGCCCCTGACTGCTCGCGCATGCTGGACGGCATCGCGTCAAGGAAATGCAGCCCCCAGATCGAGCCTGTCCCCGTGACCTGCCCCGTCACGCCAAGCTCGGCAAGCAGCGCGCTGAGCCCGTCTCGCACCAGGTCACCGAGCCGGTTCAGGTGCGCGTAGTTTTCCTCCGAGCCCAGAAGTACCTGGAGCTGCGCGAGCCCGGCCGTCATCGCCATCGGGTTGGCGCTGTGCGTCCCCCCGAGCGACACCGGCTTGCGGTCAGGCGCCCCGACCGCGAGCCCGAGGAGCCGCTCAGCACCGCAGATCGCGCCCACGCTGATCCCGCCGCCCACCACCTTGCCGAGAGTCACCAGATCGGGCCGCAGCCCGTACTGACCAGCGCCGCCGGACGCGCCGACCCGGAATCCGGTGATGACCTCGTCGACGATGAAGATGATCCCGAGCTGGCCGCAGAGCTCCCGCAGCTCGGCCAGGAACTGCTGATCGGCCGGGATCGCGCCGCCGCTGGCCTGGTTCGTCTCGACGATCACGCAGGCCAGGTCCGCCGCCTCGGTCCTGATCCGGTCGAACGCCGCCCGGTCGTTGAACGGCAGCACCACGACCGTGTCCCGCACCACGTCGGCGATGCCCGAGGTATCGGGGATCGTCAGCGCCTGCGCGGGCGGCCCGCCGGTCGAGCTGAAGCTATGGCACAGCAGGTCGTGACCGCCATGCCAGCCGCCCTCGAACTTGCCCACCTTCGTCCGGCCGGTCGCGGCGCGGCACAGCCGCAGCGCCCCGAGCGTCGCCTCGCTGCCGGTCGAGGTGAACACGACCTTCTCCCCGCCGGGCACGTTATCCACGATGAGCCGGCCAAGCTCCGCCTCGGCCCGGTTGGGGGCCCCGAACAGGACCCCGCGCTCGACCTGCTCATGCAGCGCCGCTGTCACGACCGGATGGTGATGCCCGAGCACGAGCGGGCCGAAGCCCAGGTTGCAGTCGACGTACTCCCGCCCGTCGACATCGGTCACCACCGCGCCCCGCGCATGGTCGACGAAGACGGGCACCGGCCACCAGAACCTGGCCCGCGTGGTTCCCCCCGGCACGACGCCGCGAGCCTGCTCGAATCGGGCCACGCTGGCCGGCAGCACGTCGCTCATTTCCTTCGTGAGCCGCTCTAGGAACTCCGCATCCATTCCAGCCCGCATGGCTAATCCTTTCCGCTCGGATTGTGCTCGGGTTCGCATTTCTGTCCGGATAGGTGGTAAAGGAACTGCGTACCAGCTGCCGTCCCCAGAACGCCGAGGTAATCGACGGCGGCTCCGATGGCGGCGGCACCGCCGACCAAGGTTCCGAATGACTGGCTGCCGTCAGGAAACCGGATCAGCACCAGCGTGCTCACGCCACCGGAAAAGGTGAGCTGAGTCCACGACTCAATGATCCCGGCCGGCGGCGGCTGCCCGCGCTCGAACTCGGTCCCCCCGCAGCCCGGACAGCGAGTCCTGGGAACCGAGTGCACCTGCTGGCAGCTACAGCACCGATAGTGCATTTCGTTATACCGCCAAAACCGTTACGGCGTACTGCGCGAGCATTCCGCTGGCGCCCGCTACCAGCGCGGTCCGCGCGCCCGCGACCTGGCCGCCCGCCCGGTCGCCGCGCAGCTGCCTGACCGCCTCCAGGAGGCCGAAGGCCCCGCCCGCGATCCCCGGCTGCCCGCCGGCCAGCATCCCGCCGTGCGTGCAGACGGGCACCTCGCCTGAGGCCGACAGGCCCCGGTCGCGGGCCAGCCGCCCGGCGTCACCAGGCGGGCAGAGCCCAAGCCCCTCAAGCTGGATGGCGACGGCGATGCTGAAGCTGTCATAGAGCTCCCACACGTCGATCTGGCCCGGGAGGTTCGCGGCGGCGGCCGCGGCGGCGACGGTCTCGCGCTGCTCCCAGGTGGTCTCGACCATGAAGTTAGCCCCGGCGGCGAATCCGGTCCCGCGCACCGCGACCCCGGTCGCCGCCTCCGCGCCGGAGACCACGAACGCGGCGGCCCCGTCGGCCAGCGACGCGCATTCGAGCAGCCGCAGCGGGGGACTGATGATCCGGGAGGCGAGCACGTCCCCCGTCGAGACGGCGACCTGGTGCTTGGCGTCCGGATTGGTGGCGCCGCTGGTCCTGATCTGGGCCGCGATCTCGGCCAGGCCGGTATCGTCCGGGCTGGGCTGATCGTGGTACCAGCGCTGGGCCGCGAGCGCGTACATAGCCGAGATGCCGGGGGAGTAGGGCAGCTCAGCCTCGGGGTGGAAGGAGTTCTGGGTCTTCATCGCCGACCGGATCTCCTCCTTCGGCGCACCGGTCAGGAAGTCCTGGCCAGCGACGCACAGGACCCGGGCGGCATGCCCGGACCTGATGAGGGAGCAGGCATAGTCGAGCTGGGAGATCGCGGTGATGCCGCCGCAGTCCAGCGCGAGCTGAAGCCGGGGCGTGATCCCGAGCGCCCCGGCCAGGAGGCTGATACTGGAGCGGTTGCCGAGCGTCCGTGACGGCATGGACACCAGCGCGTCGATGGCGCCGGCCTCGATCCCGGCGTCCTCGATCGCCGCGCCGGCCGCCCGGGCCTGCAGTGCGACGGCGCCGCCCGGCTGCCTGCCGCACGGGGTCTGGCCGATGCCCGCGATCACGACGTCGCTCATGAGCGGCCGCGCACGATCACGACGCAGTCCACGGCGACCGCGCTCGCCTCCTGGACGAACAGCGGATTGATCTCCACGAGCTCGACGTCTGGCTGAGCCGCGACCTTCCTGACCGACTCGACGGCCGCCAGGACCGCGTCTGCCGCCTCGTCGCCAGTGACCGACCGCACGAAGCCGGCCAGGTCGACGCGATCAAGTGCCGCGACCGACAGGCCGGTCAGCTCGCCGTCCAGGCTCTTCGCGTCCCCCAGCAGGACGACCGGCCCGAAGGAGTCGTCGGCGACCACGCTCAGGAAAAGAGCGCGCCGGGCCGGGGTCATCCGCTCGACCAGGACTCGCTCGGCGTCCTCGAGGCCAAGCCGGCGCGCGGCCTCGGTCACGCCCTGGTAGGCCGCCGCGACCTGCTGCTGATCGCCCAGGTCAAGCATCACGCCGCCGGCGGCTGCCTTGTGCACGAGGCCGGTGACGGCGCTCTTGACCGCGACCGGGTATCCCAGCCGCCCGGCCGCGGCGCGGGCCGCGTCCTCGCTGGCGGCGATGGCTCCGGCAGGGAAGCGCAGGCCCGCGTCCTGGAGCTGGCGGCGGGCTTCCTCCAGCGGCCAGGCCCGGTCGGTGACGGGGGAGGCCTCCTCGTCCGGCCGGCCTGGTCCGCGAAGGTTCCGCAGGGCCTGAGCGCAGGAGATGGCGTTCTCGAAGACGGTCAGTCCGGCCTGCCGCAGGTCGGCGACGCTGATCGTGCCTTCCCTTGAGTCGCCGGCCCAGATGACGATGACCGGCGCGGCCCCGGCGCCGGTCCCCGTCCCGGGCCCTGCCGGGGTCAGCAGGGCCCGCAGATCAGAGTCGGGCGGGAGGGTCAGGATGACGACCAGGGCGTCAAGGCCGGCCGGGCTCAGGATCGAGAGCACGGCCGGGAGCAGGCTGGCGGGCGGGCCGGCGCTCTGGTCGCGGGCCACGTCAGCGAATGAGCTCAGGTCCACCGGATTCGAGGTGACGGCCATGGGCGGAAGCACGGCGGCGAGCCTGGCCCTGACCGGCGCCGGCAGCTCCGGGTGCGCGATGCCGCGCACCGCGCAGGCATCGACGAAATAGGCGAGGTTGCCTCCTGACAGGGAGACCGAGGCGACCCGGCCCCGGCCGCCGGCGATCCCTGGACTCTTCGCCCACAGATCCGCGCACTCAAGCGCGTGATCGATGTCCTCCACGACCAGGACGCCCGCGTCCCCGAGCAGGCGGCGGGCCACCCCGTCGTGACCGGCCGCCTCGCCGGTGTGGCCGAGGATCGCCGACTTGCCCGCGGCCGACTGGCCCAGCTTCACGACGACCAGCAGCTTGCCCTCGGCGAGTGCGGCGGCCGCGACACCCAGCAGCCTGGCGCCGTCGGTGATCCGCTCCAGGATCGCGACGACCACCGTGATCCTGGGATCGGCGAAGGCCTGCTCGATCAGGTCGACCTCGCCGAAGTCGATCGCGTTTCCGCAGCTCAGCTGGTACCCGATGCCGATGCCGCGAGCGCAGGCCCGCTGCAGGCCGTTTACCTGCCCGAGAGCGCCTGAATGGGAGATCACCGCGATCGGGCCGGGGATCAGCTCGAGGTAGGGGACAGAGGATGACGTGACGGCGAGACTGTCGAAGACATTGATCACGCCGTTGCAGTTCGGGCCGATGGCACGGATGCGGAGCTGGTCGAGCGCGGCGGTCAGCCCGGCCAGCTCCGCCGTTCCGTGGCCCGCTTCCCCGAACCCGCCGGAGAAGATCGTCGCGAGCCCGATTCCGGCCTGGTCGGCGGCCCTGAGCTGGCCGACGACCGCCAGCGCCGGCACGACGATGTAGGCCTGGTCGACCGGCGCCCCGATATCCGCGATGCTCGGATAGACGCGATGGCCGAGGATCTCAGACCGCTTCGGGTTGACGAGATAGACCTCGCGCTCCGATCTCCCGGCGGACCGGAGCGCGTTGGCCGTGACCTTGCCGGCGAACTTTCCCGCATCAGCCGACGCGCCGATGATGGCAATCGAGCGCGGGTTGAAGATCTGGCTGACGCGGACCGGGATCACCGCTCAGCTTCCCCACAACTGCGCGGCCGGACTCGGCGCGAGCTGGTTGCCCTCGGAGTCAAGGACGGCCTCGCCTTCTGGCCGGTCGAGTCCGCGACGCTGGGTCTTCATCACGATCATGATCACTATCGCGATCGCGAGCCAGGCCAGTGAGGCGACCGGTGCCCACTTGATCGCCCCGGCCGGCAGCGGCCAGAGTGACTTATAGAGCACCCAGATCAGCACGACGGAGGTCACGAGCGGGAACACCAGGTGCAGGACCGGATTCCACTCGGCGCGGAACCGGCCCCGATACAGCGTGAAGACGCCCGCGTTGGCCAGCACGTAATACAGCGTGGTGGTAATCGACCCCATCAGGGCGATGAACGAGAATTCGCCGACCGGCCCGAGCCAGAATCCGAGACCCAGGCCGAGCGCGAGGGCAATGACGATCGAGACGCCGAGGGCGACGGTCGGGTTCTGGTATTTCGGGTGCAGCGTAGCGAACTGCCGGGGCAGGACGCCCTTGCGCGCCATGTCGAACCACATCCGGGTCGCGACGTTAGTGCCCGAGATCATAGAGCCGAGAGTGGAATTGAACATCACCAGCAGGACAACGATCCAGAGCGGACCCCAGAATCGCTGAGCCAGGACCACCGGCGGGAGTCCCTCCGAGGTCGCCAGGCTGGCCACCGCCGAGGTGCCCCAGCCGATGACCAGGCCCCAGAAGGTGAAGACAAACAAGATGAGCGAGATGACGGACGCGATCACCATCGCCCGCGGCACGTTCCGCTCGGGGTTGTCGCTCTCCTCGGCTACCGGCGCCGCCGCCTCCCAGCCCACATAGGCGCTGACGGTGAAGACGACCGCGAGATAGAGGCTGTGAATCCCCGGCAGCTGGCCAGGGTCGAACGGCAGGAAATTGACGCCGCCGTGTCCGGGGCTGATCAGCCCGGACAATCCGAGCGCGAAGACGACCAGTACCTCGAAGCCGCCCAGGATGACCAGCGCCCGCCCGGAAATGGTAATCCCCCGGTAGCACAGGGCGCCGACGATGGCGATGCAGAACAGGAAGAAGGCCCACCACGGGATGTCGACCCCGTATCTGGCCTTGACCGACTGCTCAATGATGAACCCCAGGAAGACAGGGATGAACGCCAGGCCAAGCGGTGTATAGGCAAAGCTGAACCAGCCGACGACAAAGCCGGTCCGGCGATTGAGCGTCTTGCTCACCCAGGAGTAGTAGCCGCCGGCCGAGGTCAGCTTCTTGGCCAGCTGCCCGGCCGCCACCGCCGCCATCAGCATGATCAGGCCGGCGAAGAGCATGACCAGCGGAATGGCCGCCCCGGCCAGCGGCGCCAGCAGCTGCAGGTAGAAGAGGATCGCGATGGCAGGCGCGACGTTGGTGAGGCTCTGCATCACGATCTCTGGATACTTCAGTGCCCCGTGCTTCAGCGTCCCCTGTTTCCCTGTCCCGCCGGTCAGCTCGGTAGTCGATTCGCTGCTTGGCATCGTGGCTGCTCCTCGTCTGTCGTTCGGCCTGACGTCTGTTTGGGCTACCAACGTCCGTTTGGATCAGCCGAACGCAGTTCCGGTGAAGCTAACAGGACGGCGGAAACCGTGTCAAGGGCCGCACTTGATGTACACAGTGGAACATCGTCCCCATTAGCGGAACGCCGTCCCGGACTGACGTCAGGAGCGTGAGTCGTGCGGGCGTGGTGTCAGACCTGGCGGGGGGCTAGCCAGGCGGCGTGTCCTCGATGCCGGCTGCTTTGCTTGACGCTCTGCATCGAGGGCACGCCGTCCGGCTGGGCACCGGCCGCTACGGGACGCCTCCCGCACACCCCGGCGGAGCCGCATCGAGGTGACAGAGATGCGGTCCCAGCAGCACCCATGCCACATCGATGCGGCTCCGGCGAGACGGACGCCAGATCCCGCAGGAGATTTACCTGCAAGAACGCCCGGCGTCACCTGATCAGGGCCCGGCAGTCTGTCCGGCGGCGAGCCTCGCCTCCTCCAAAAGCGCGGAGCGCGAAACCCGCCGCCGCGCGGCCGCATAGCCTGGACCGGGTGAAACCGGGCACTCCTGCCGGAGCTGGCCGGCCCCGCCAGGTCACCCCGGCTACCTTCGCGGAACTCGGGCCAGAACCCGGACCGTCAGCCGGCTGATCACCCCGCCAGGGTTCCGTGATCAGCGTCCGGGGCGTGATCACGGACTATCAGGTGCGTGATCACCCCGCCAGGGTTCCGTGATCACCGTCCCCGCCATGATCACGGACTATCAGCGGCGGTGCCGGGCGCTGGCGGCCAGGCCGGGCCTGGCCCTGACGGCAGCTAAGGGCCGGCGGTGCCGTCCTGGCGACAGCTGAGGGCCGGCGGTGCGGTCAGGGAACACGCCGCCGGACACACTGTCGGGCACTGATCGGGTGAAACCGGGCATCCTGTCGGAGTTGACCGCCCCCGGCCAGGCCACCCGGCTAACTCGCGAAAATTCGCGCCAGAACCATGTTCCGTGATCACGGCAGGCGGCGAGATCACGGAACATCGGCGGCGTGATCTCCGGGAGGGAAGCCGGATTCGCGGGATGCCGGGCCAGCCAGTCCGCGAGCGTGGCGCGGGCCCGGTCCGTGGCCGCCGCGCGTAGACACCATACTTCGCCGGCGTGTACTGTCCGGTGGAACGACGTTCCGCTCAGAAGGATACGGAAGGGATGCCTCAGGATGCCGGAGACGGGAGAGCAGCCGTCCGCCCAGGTGCTGCTGCGGCTGCTGACGACGATGGAGCTGATCCACCGGTGCGACGAGCGGACCACGGCCGACGTCCAGAAGGGGCAGCTCAAGGCCGCGTACTACCCCGTCCGGGGCCTCGAAGCCGTCTGCGCGGCGATGGGGGAGTGCGCGCGGGCCTCAGATGTGCTGGTCTCCACGTATCGCAATCTGGCCGACGTGATCGCCAAGGGCGCCGACCTGCGCGGTGTCGTGGCCGAGCTGTACGGCCGGGCGGGCGGGACCTCTAAGGGCAAAGGCGGCCCGATGCATCTGGCGGATGTCTCCGCCGGGCTGATGGCCACCTCGGGGATTGTGGGCGGGGGCCTGCCGATCGCGGCCGGACTGGCGCTGGCGAAGAAGCTCGACGGGCGGCAGGACGTGTGCTTCACCACGTTCGGCGATGGCGCTACGTCTATCGGGGCATTTCACGAGGCGCTTAATTTCGCGGCGCTGTGGGACTTGCCGCTGGTGCTGATCTGCCAGAACAACCAGTGGGGGGAGCATACGGCCTATCGGGACTATGCCCCGGTCGAGTCGGTGTGCGACCGGGCCGCCGCGTATGGAGTGGCTTCCGCGCGCGTCGACGGGTTCGATCCTGTCGCCTGCTGGCAGGCCATGGGGATCGCGACCCGGCGGGCTCGGGAACAGGGCGGGCCGACCCTGCTGGAGTTCGTCTCCTACCGGCTCATGCCGCATTCGGCGGCCGGTGATGCGTCGTATGTGCCTAAGGACGAGCTTGACGAGGCGCTGCGCCGGGAGCCGCTGCCGAACTTCCGGCAGTGGCTGCTAGATACGGGGCAGCTCAGTCCGGCTGAGCTGGCGGAGATTCAGGCCCGCGCGGACTCTCTTGTTGAGGATGCGTTCGAGTTCGCGCTGGCCTCGCCTGCCCCGGCCTGGGCCGAGCGGCTAAGTGACGTGTACGGGGGAACTGTGGAGGTAAACGCGTGAGCGCGACCACGGAGCTGACGATGTCCGCCGCCCTGAACTCGGCGCTGCACGTCGCCATGGAGCTTGACGACAAGGTGCTGCTGATCGGCGAGGACATCACCGACCCGGTCGGCGGGGTATTCAAGATCAGCAAGGGCCTGTCGACCAGGTTCGGCACGGGCCGCGTCCTCGCCAGCCCGATCGCCGAGCAGGGGATCGTGGGGACCGCCATCGGGGCCGCGCTGGGCGGATACCGGCCGGTGGCGGAGATCATGTTCTTCGACTTCACCCTGGTCTGCGCCGACCAGCTGATCAACCACGCGGCGAAACTCCGCTACATGTCCGGCGGCCGCACTCCCGTGCCGATCACGGTGCACACCACGGTCGGCGGCGGCCGGTTCGGCGCTCAGCACACGCAGTCGCTTGAGTCGCTGTTCATGCACATCCCTGGCCTGAAGGTGGTCATGCCGTCGAACCCGGCCGACGCCAAGGGACTCTTCCTGACCTCGATCTTTGACGAGGACCCGTGCCTGTTTATCGAGCACGGCGCGCTGCTTTTCGGGAGCAAGGGGCCGGTGCCCGATGGGGATTATCGGGTTCCGCTCGGCAAAGCAGCGGTGAGCCGGCCAGGGCGCGACGTCAGCGTGATCACCTACGGCGCCTGGGTGCGTGACTGCGTGGCGGTGGCCGACGAGCTCGCGGCCGAGGGCATCGAGGCCGAGGTGATCGACCTGCGGACGCTGGTGCCGCTGGACCTGGACAGTGTGCTTGGGTCGGTCGCCAGGACGTCGCGGGCGCTGGTGGTGCACGGGGCCACGAGGTTTTGCGGGCCGGGGGCCGAGATCGGGAGCCTGATCACCGAGGCGCTGTTCGGGCAGCTCCGGGCGCCGGTGGGGCGGCTGGGCGGTGCATTCGCGCCGATGCCGTTCAACCCGGAGCTTGAGGTGCTGCCGACCAGGGAGGAGATCGCGGAGGCGATTCGCGGGCTGGCGTCGGCGGGGCGCTAGGCACTCAGTCACGCGACGATCCCGGCTCTTCGGTTTCGGAGATTATCGCCATTCCACGCGGAGACTGAGAACTCTCCGTGAAACGACAACTCTCCGAGAAAACACTGATAACTATCCAAGAAAAAGACGACAACTTTCCGGGAGACGACAACTCTCCGTGAAAGGGACGACAGCTCTCCGGGAAACCGGCAGAAGCCCCTGCGCACGCTGCCGGGGCTCCGTGATCATGTTCAGGGACTTAATCACGGAACCTTGCTAGCGCGATCACCCGGCTAAAGATCCGTGACCAAGCACCCATCCTTGATCGATAATGCTGTGGCGCGGAACGGGCGGCGAAGCTACCGTGACGGGGTGCTGATCTTGCTCAACGGCACGTCGAGCGCCGGCAAGACCACGCTGGCCAAGGCGCTGCAGGACACGCTGCCCACGCCCTACCTGCTGGTCGGCATCGACACGGTGGTGTTCGCGCTGCCGGGCCGGTACGTCAACGAAGCGGCGTGCTGGGGCGAGGTTTACCAGTACCACTTCGACGGCGACCGGATCGCCGGGATCAGCATCCAGCCCTACGGCGATCAGCTCGTGCGCGGTCTGCACCGCGCGATCGCCGGCCTGGCCCGGGGCGGCCTGGATGTCATCGTCGATCACGTGCTGTCCGAACCGGCGTGGCTAGCCGACCTCGACCAGATCTGGACTGGCCTCGACCTGCTGCGAGTGGGTGACACCTCATTGGCCAACCCCGCCGAGTGTGCCGCGACGGTGGCAGCCGCCGTCGCCAACCGCTGACCGATGTCGCGCGGCCTCGCTCTCGTCGTCATCCGAGTCGGCGTCACCTGGCAGCGGGTAAAGGGAATTAGCTATACTTCTGGCTATGACGATCAGTGAGCAGATGTCGCTGGCGGACGTGAAGAACCGCCTGTCGGAGGTAGTGGACGTGCTGGAGCGTGAGCACGGCCGGGTGGTGATCACCAGGCACGGGCATCCGGCGGCGGTGGTGATCAGCGTGGCTGACCTGGAGTCGCTGGAGGAGACGCTGGACGTCATGGCCAGTGAGGATCTGCTGGGCGATATCCGGGAGGGCCTGGCCGAGATCAGCCTCGGCGGGGCGCAGGTTCTGAGCAAGGACGATGCCCTGCGGCTCATCCCTGGCCGTTAGCGGTGGAAGGTTACGCGATCGCGTGGGCGGCGCCCGCCCGCCGGGCGCTCGGCCGGGTGCCGGAGAAGGTCGGGTCCGCCGTTGTCGAGTTCTGTTACGGGTCGCTGGCGGCGAGTCCGCACCGGGTCGGCAAGCCTCTGAGGCTCGGCATGGAAGGCCTGCACAGCGCGCGCCGCGGCGACTACCGCGTCATCTACCGCATCGATGACCAGGCTCGCCGCGTTGAGGTCGTGGCCATCGAGCACCGAGCCGACATCTACCGTCCTCGCCAGTTCTAGGACATAGCCGCTGCTCCCCGGCCCGCAACCCGGGCATTCAACTCAAGATCGCGCCGTCGATGCTCCGTGATCTCAGTGCCGGGGACGGCGATCACGGAGCATGCGCTCGGCTGAAATGCTGTGGCCGCGGAACGGGCGGCGAAGCTACCGTGACGGGGTGCTGATCTTGCTCAACGGCACGTCGAGCGCCGGCAAGACCACGCTGGCCAAGGCGCTGCAGGACACGCTGCCCACGCCCTACCTGCTGGTCGGCATCGACACGGTGGTGTTCGCGCTGCCGGGCCGGTACGTCAACGAAGCGGCGTGCTGGGGCGAGGTTTACCAGTATCACTTCGACGGCGACCGGATCGCCGGGATCAGCATCCAGTCCTACGGCGATCAGCTCGTGCGCGGTCTGCACCGCGCGATCGCCGGCCTGGCCCGGGGCGGCCTGGATGTCATCGTCGATCACGTGCTGTCCGAACCGGCGTGGCTAGCCGACCTCGACCAGATCTGGACTGGCCTCGACCTGCTGCGAGTGGGTGTGCTCTGCCCTCTCGAGGTTGCCGAGGAACGCGAGCGGGCTCGTGGCAACCGCACGCTCGGCTGGGCTAGGGCACACGCCGACGTCGTGCACGCGCACGTCCGCTACGACGTCACGGTTGACACCTCACTGGCCAATCCCGCCGAGTGCGCGGCGACGGTGGCAGCCGCCGCCAGCCGCGTGATCGCAGCGACGTATAAGCGGGCAGGTCCTGGGAACGGGACAACGAGGGCTGTTGTCGCCGGCCCGGCCTGATCCAGCGAGGCGCACGGGCAGCGCAGGATGCGCCTTCTCGGAGGAAGTCCGACCCTCCACTAGAACACCGAAACTCTCAGGGAAACTGGGGAAAACTCTCCGGGAAACGACAACTGTCCGGGAAAAGGACGACAACTTTCCGGGAAACTGGCGGAGGCCCCTGCTCACGCCGCCGGGGTCCGAGATCATGTCCGGGATCTTGATCACGGAAGCTGGATGGGGTGATCACCCGACTGATGGTCCTGGCTCTGGCGCGAATTCCGTGATGCTGGCCGCTGGCCGGCCACATGGATGTGGCAGCGCTGGGGCTCCAGCCGGGTTCCAGCCCCAGCTATGTCACATCGATGGGGTTCCAGCCCCAGCTATGTCACATCGATGGGGTGCGGCCCGGCAGGCCAGCGGCGGGACAGGCCCGGGCTGGACCAGCCACCCCGGAACCAGACTGCCAACTTCACGGAATTCGTGCCAGGCCATGTTCCGTGATCACGACGGGGACGGTGATCACGGAACTCTGCCGAGGTGATCACGCGGCCGATGTTCCGTGCTCAGGCTTTGTCTCATGATCACCGAGGTCTGAGCGTGCCGGAAAGAGAGTCGCCGGGCCGAGTCGCGCCAATCACAGCCAGAGTTACGGCCAGGCATTTCGTTATACCGCCAGAATGCCCTGACAGTTGTCAGGCGGCCAGCGCCGCGTAACGACCGCGATCAGCGATCAGGCTCGCATGCGTCCCCGCCTCGATGAGCTGGCCATGGTCAAGCACCACGATCTGGTCGGCGTCGCGCACGGTCGACAGCCGGTGCGCGATCGTGATGGTGGTGCGGCCGCGAGCCAGGCGGTCGAAGGCCTGCTGGACGGCGCGCTCGGTCTCGGTGTCCAGCGCGCTGGTGGCCTCGTCGAGCACCAGCACGCGCGGGTCGCGCAGCAGGGTGCGGGCAATCGCGATGCGCTGCTTCTCGCCCCCGGAAAACCTGTGCCCCCGCGACCCGACCACCGTGTCGTACCCCTCAGGCAGCCCGGCGATCAGCTCATGAATCTGGGCCGCCCTCGCCGCCTCGACAATCTCGGCATCGGTCGCCTCGGGCCGGGCGTAACGCAGGTTCTCGCGGACGGTGGCGTGCAGCAGGTAGGTCTCCTGGCTGACCACGCCCACGATAGCGGCCAGGTCAGACAGCCGCAGATCGCGCAGGTCAGTGCCGTCGATGCGGACGACGCCTGCCGTCGGGTCATACAGCCGGGAGATCAGCGAGGCCAGCGTGGTCTTGCCCGATCCGGTCTCGCCGACCAGGGCGAGCCTGCTGCCGGCCGGGATCTCCAGGTCAATGCCGCTCACGGCGTCGCGGTCGGCGCCGGCGTAACGGAAAGTGACCCCAGAGAAGCTGACGTGACCCGCCACCGCCGCCGGGTCGATCTCGACGGGATGCTCCGGGTCCGTGACCTCGACGGGCAGGTCGAGGTACTCGAAGATCCGCGCGAACAGCGCCAGCGAGCTGATCACCGAGACACTCGTATTGAGCAGGCCGGTGAGCGGCCGGAACAGGCCGTTCTGCAGGGTCGTGAACGCGATCAGGGTGCCGATGGTCATCACGCCGGCGGTGATCGGCAGGCCGGCCGCGAGGTAGATGATCGCGGGGATCGCCGCGAAGATGATGTTCAGCGAGGCCATCCGCCAGCGTCCGGCCAGCTGAGACTGGAGCTCCAGGTCGATCAGCCGGGCCGAGGACTCGGTGAACCGGCGCACGAGCGCGGGCCCCGTCCCCATCGTCTTGGCGAGCTGGACTGCGTTGATCGACAGGCCCTCCTCGATGGTGACGTTGAGGTCGGCCAGCTCACGCTGCTGTCGGGAGGTGATGGTCCGGCGCAGGCGGGCCACCCGGCGGGTCAGGTAGATGGCGGGCGGCATGACGACCAGCGAGATCAGCGTCAGCCGCCAGGACAGCGCGATCATCGCGACCGATGTGGCGACCGCGGTCGTGAGGTTGGCCGCGATGGAGGTCGCGGTCGACGTCACGACCGACTCCATGCCGCCGATGTCATTGGTGATCCTGGACT
Source organism: uncultured Actinomycetota bacterium (assembly GCA_963819285.1). GTDB lineage: Bacteria > Actinomycetota > Actinomycetes > Streptosporangiales > Streptosporangiaceae > Chersky-822. The sequence continues at coordinate 89,499 of CAWFVM010000011.1, read as the reverse complement.
GCACCTCGCCGGTGCGGGTCCGGGTGAAGAACGCGATGGACTGGCGCTGCAGGTGGCCGAACACGCCGGTCCGCAGCTCATGCATCACCTGCTGGCCGACCTTGGTGCTGATGAAGGTCTGGATGACGCCGAACGCCGAGGTCAGGCCGGCGACGGCGACCATGGCGAGCACGAGCCAGACCAGCAGCCTGACATTCTTCTCCGGCAGCGCGTTGTCGATGACGGCGCGCAGCAGGAACGGCGACGCGAGCCCGACGACGGACGAGGCGGCGATGATCGCGGTGACGACCGCCAGCTGCCAGCGGTACGGGGTGAAGAGCCGCCCGATCCGGCGCAGCGACACCTCGCGGGCCTGGGCCTTCTCGGCGGCGGTGACGGTACGCGGGCCTCGGCCCGGTCTTCTTGTTTCCTGCCTGGTCTGCGGGGCGGCCAACGTTTCTCGATTCTGTCGCAGGAGCCGGTGTCGCGGGGGACCGGACGGCCGGCATATTGCTGAGGTTACCTCACTGTGAGGGTATAACGTAATGTGCGCTAGGCTATTCCCGTGACTCAGGAGCGCGACTTGGCGGGAGGGCTGCCCGATCCAGGCGGCGAGGAGTCGCTGACCGACGCGTTCTGGTCGGTCGCGCGCAAGCTGCGGGAGACCTCGCAGGAGACCCTGTCGCCCTGGGACATCACGCCCGCGCAGTTCCGGGTCCTGCGGGTGCTGCGGCGGCATGGTGCGCTGCGGCTGTCGGCGCTTTCTGACCGGCTGCAGATCGCGCCCCGGTCGACTACCGAGGTCATCGACGCGCTGGAGTCGCGTCACCTGGTCGCACGGCGTCCTGATCCCGATGACCGGCGCGCCATCCTGGTCGAGCTGACCGATCACGGCACCGAGGTGCTCGGCGCCATCCGCGCGGCCCGCGGGACCGAGGCCGAGCAGGCATTTTGCCAGCTCACGCCCGCCGACCGGGCCGATCTCGCCCGCATTCTGCGCAAGCTCAGGGAATAGCGGCCCCGCGCGGCCGGTCCCGCTGGGTAGCAATGGCGGACTTGGTTGCGTTTAGTACTTGTCTGGGCACCACGTGTTCATTTAGCGTACTTGGTGGCCTGCTCAACGATCTAGGTCGTAGCCGCTCCGCAGGTCACCCTTCTCCTGGAGGCCCACGTAATGGTCGCTAGACCCCTTCTCATCGCTGGCGTAGCCAGCGTGCTGCTTGCCACCCCGCTGCTTGCGACAACGGCGATGGCCAGTACCGCCACCCCATCCAACCAGCCCCCGACCCAGTCGCGTGCCGCCAGAATCGCCGCGACGACGGCGACCTTCAACGCCATCGAGGCGCATATCGCCGCTGGTCAGTCCATCAGGCACGGGAACTTCCCCGACCCGACGGCGTCAGCGGACATCCTCGACTACAACGTCAACGACCTGTGGAAGACCGGGATCGACGGGTCCGGCGTGACCGTGGCCTACATCGTCACCAACCCCGACCCCGGCCTCGCGGCGTCGATGGCGTCTTTCGACACGACGATGAGCCTGCCGCCGGTCAACCTCACCGACATGACGCTCCCGGCGGCTGGCAATCCGGCGTTCGTCTGCCAGGTCGAGTGCAGCACCGGTGAAGACCGGCTCGACGCGGAGGCGATCCACTCGATGGCGCCGTTCGCGAACATCATCTTCGTGCACCCGTCGGTGCCCGAGACCATCGGCATGCAGGGCTGGCCGCAGGTAGCCCAGGCCATCGAGATGATCGCCAACCAGCACCTGGCCCAGATCATCACGGTCAGCCTCGGCGACGGCGAGGGCGACTTTTCCGGTGACCCGACCAACCCGGGCTCAGACCCGGGCGCGGCCATCCACTCCCTTGACCCCGCGTTCCTCGACGCCGCCGTGCACCACATCCCGGTGATGTTCGCCTCAGGTGACTGCGGCCCGACCGACCCGACGGTGCTCAGCGACACCGGTCAGTGCACCCCGGTGATCGGCGTGACCGACGGTCACCCGGCCGACAACCCCTGGGTCACCGCCGTCGGCGGCACGCTGCCCAACCCCGGCCTGTCCACCAAGACCGGGCGCACCGCCCCGGACGCGCTGTGGACAGCGCCGACCAACCACTCCGACGCCGAGAGCGCTGGCGTCTCCGCCTTCTACCCGCAGCCGTCGTGGCAGAAGAACATCCCGGCCCTGGCCGGCCTGACCGGCCGCGCCGATCCCGACATCTCGATGGACGCCACCGACGGCACCTCCCAGGCGTCGCCGACCTTCGCGGGCATCCTCGCGCTGGCCACCCAGCTCCGCAAGTCCGACCTGGGCACAGTGAACCCGGCCCTGGCCGCACTCGGGCCGCAGGGCACCGCGGCGGGCATCGTCGACGTCCCGGCCGGCTTCACCGACACCGCCTACGGCGTGACCGGCTTCGCCACCGGAACCGGCTATGACATCGCGTCGGGCTGGGGCACCATCACCGCGCCGACGTTCGTGCCGGCCCTGGTGAACCAGATCGACGCCATGCACGGGGCGGACCGGACCAGCAGGCAGGCCCACAAGCTCCTGCTCGCCCTGGGCCGCAACATCACCCCGTCTCCGCGCAAGGCCACCGTGGGCCAGACCGTCACGGTGACCGGCCGCGGATTCATCCCCGGCACCACCCCGAACGGCACGACCGTGGTCGACGGCTTCGGCGTCTTCCCGCCACTCCCCGGCCAGTTCGGGGTCACCGGCCCGCCCTTCGCCGACCCGACCTCGACCGTGCCAGGCCAGACCTGGGACTCAGTCTCGGCCACGATCTCCGGCCCCGGCTCCCCGGCCGCGCCGCTCACCGTGAGCGGCCCGGACGCTAATGGCAACGTCACGGCGTCGATCGACACGACCGGACTGGCCACCGGCACCTGGACGGTGACGATCACGGGCCGTCTGATCACGGAGAAGGTCAGCTTCACCGTAAGGAACCCGAAGTAGGTTTGTAAGCAGATCTCACGGCTAACGGCCCGTTCGGGAGCGTTCTCTTGCTCCCGGCGGGCCGTTTTCCTTTGCTCCGGGTTACTCGGCGGGGTCGGTCATGGCTGGTCTCCGGGCGGGCCCTAGGTGTGGTGGGCGGTGACGTAGTCGCGTACTGCCTGGGGTAGGGGGTTGCCTGTGATCTGCTGCCAGGCCTGCTCTAGGACTGGCATGCCGAGCTCGTCCGTAAGCCTGGCGAGGGCGGCTGGCACGGTCTTCGTTAGCGGGCTGGGAAATTCGTCGAACAGGGCGACGCACCGGACGTACCACTCGATGGCCCGCTCTGGCTGCCCGCGCGTCGCGGAAAGCAGCCCAAGTGCCCCGTAGGTGAGCGCCAGGCCGGGCTTGTTGCCGAGTTCTTCGTTGATGGTGACGGCTTTGCGGTACCAGCCGTCTGCGTCGTCGAGCCGTTCACGCAGCAGGGCGGTGATGCCGAGCTGGTGGTAGGTGGTCGCCATGCCGGGCTGATCGCCGAGTTGTTCGTCGATGGTGAGGGCTTTGCGGTACCAGTCGTCTGCTTCGTCGAGCCGCCCGCGTTCCTGGGCGGTCATGCCGAGATGGTGGTAGGTGTTCGCCATGCCAGGCTGATCACCGAGTTTTTCTTTGATGGAAAGGGATTTGCGGTACCAGTCGTCTGCTTCGTCGAGCCGCCCGCGTCGCTGGGCGGTGATGCCGAGCTGATGGTAGGTGTCCGCCATGCCGGGCTGGTTGCCGAGTTTTCCGTTGATGGTGAGGGATTTGCGGTACCAGTCTTCTGCGTCGTCGAGCCGTCCGCGTTCGTGGGCGGTGCTGCCGAGCTGGTGGTAGGTGTCCGCCATGCCGGGCTGGTTGTCGGCTTCTTCCTTGATGGAAAGGGATTTGCGGTACCAGTCGTCTGCTTCGTCGAACCGCCCGCGTCGCTGGGCGGTGATGCCGAGCTGGTGGTAGGTGGTCGCCATGCCGGGCTGATCGCCGAGTTGTTCGTCGATGGTGAGGGCTTTGCGGTACCAGGCATCTGCTTCGTCGAGCCTCCCGCGATCCTCGGCGATCATGCCGAGCTGGTGGTAGAGGACGGCGATGTTGGTGCGGGTCCAGTCGGTCTGGGGCTGGTTCTGCAGGTTGGTCAGGACTCGCCGGTAGCTTCGCTCGGCCTGGTCGGGCTGGCCGGCGTCCTTCTGCCGGGTAGCCCGCTGGAAGGTGGTGTAGAGCCACAGCGACTGGGTGCCGACGTCTGCTGGAGTGTCTTGGCCGGGTTCGGTGGTGGCGTCGAGGATGCGGTCGGCCCAGGCGTTGGCTTCGCTGCCGAGTCCTCGGGTGTCCCAGTACTTATCCAGTACCTGGACGATACCGCTGGCGTCGTCCCAGGCGTGGTGGTCCAGGGCGTGGCCGAGCATCGCGCCGAGAGTGCGCCGCTGCAACCCGATGACGGCGTAGGCGACGGCGGCGTTGCCGGTGTCGATCTGCCCGGTCAGCCAATGGCTGAACCACGTGCAGGCGGCGCACAGTGCCTCCTCGGCAGCCTGTCGCTGGGTGTCGTAGCTGGCGGGGTCATCGGCTCGCCACCGGGCGGCGAGGTAGCCGGGCAGGGCGGGATGGATCTGGTACATACCGCTGCCGAGGCTGGTGAGCAGCCCGACCCGGGCCGCGACGTCGAGCACCGCAGCCCACGCCTGCCGCCCGGCCCCCGAGAACCGGCCCGGAACCCCGTCCACCGCAGAGAACCCTCCGAGGACGTCGGCGTCGGCGATGCCGTGGAACAGGCTGACTGCCGGGAGAAGTTGCCGGGTCGGGGCGGTGAGATGGGTGAAAGAGTAGGTGATCGATGCCCCGAGCGAGGACAGCCGTCCTTGTTCGGTGTCGTCGGCGGGAAGCGGGGTGGTGCCCTGGAGCCCGGTGAGGAGGTCGGCGGGGGTGTCGATGTTCAGGCGGGGGAGGGTCAGGCGCATGGCCAGGGGGTGGCCGTCCAGCCAGTCCAGCAACTCCCCGAACGACCGCAGCTCCCGCTGCCGCTGCGCCGCCGGGTAGGGGCCAAGCAGCCGTCCCGCGTACTCGGCGGCCTCGGCCCGGTTCAGCCCGCCCACTGGGACCCGGCGGACCTGGCCGAGCCAGGTTTCGGCGGCGCGGCTGGTGATGATCACCGCGCTAGCCGAGTGATCGCGGACCCAGCCCAGGAACTCTCGGAGCGCGGCGCAGCCGTCGTCGTCGAGCGGTCGGGTCGCTCCGGCCGGGTCGGGCATCTCCCTGACTGACTCGAAGTTGTCCCACACCAGCAGTACCCGCAGCTGCGCGAGCAGTCGTTTCACCTGCTCCAGCCGCTGCGCGGCATCAAGCAAGGCGAAATCGGCGCCGAACAACTTCAGGCCTATAGCGGTGATGACGCCGTCGAGGCCAAATGTAGCGATGCCGGGCTCGAAGGAATGCCACAGCACCAGCCGGGGGTCATCGACCCCGCCGGTGTCGCGCCACCACCGCGCGAATCCCTTGGCCAGCTCTGTCTTTCCCGTTCCGCCGGGACCGGTCAGCACCACCACCCGCTGCAGTCTGGCCGCCACCTTAGCTCGTAGTACAGGTCATCGCGGCCGACGAAGATCCCGTCCAGCGCCGCCAGCGGATCGGCTGCGACGTCGGCTTCGGATGGTGCGGCGCGGATCTGGTCGAGCGCCGCGTCCAGCGACAGCGCGGCGGCCGGACGGCTGGTGCGGGCCTGCGGGAACCGGACGTCGCCGCGCAGGTAGTGAACCGGCACCAGCCAGTCCGCGAGCGGCATGTCGCCTTTGGGGCTCGGCCGCTCGTCACGCTCGAACAGCCGCCGACGACCGGCCACGACCGCCTGTCCGACGCTGGCGCCAGCGAACAGGGCTTCGTAGAAAGCGGCCATGAACTCGGCCGCCGCGACCGCATAGACGCTGTAGGCCATCGCGACTACTGCCGCGCAGCCCGCTCCCAGCAGGGCGGTCGCGACCGAGGCTTCCAGTTCCTTGCCGACCGCGCCCGACTGACACGCGTTCAGCACTACGACCGGTACCTTGCCCTCGGCCAGCACTGCCGCCACCTTCGAAGCGCTGACCAGGTCACTGCCCCCGCCAGGCTGCTCGAACGCCAGCACCCCCTCACCCAATTCGGCCATCATCGCCGGCCGGCCCCCCGCACCCACGCCCCCCGCAGGCCGGCCGAGCATCACCCCGTGCCCATCGAAATGCACCACGTGAAACGGCTCGCCACTGTCTGCGGCCCGCATCAGCACCTGCCGCAGGGTGTCGAACTCCGGCGGACGCAGCACCGTCAGGTCCACGTCGCCCCGCACCGCGTCCAGCCGCTCAAGCAGCGGCCGCGCCACCATCTGGTATCCCACATCCGACGTCCCCGCCGGACGGGCGATCACCATCAGCACCCGCAGCCTGCCGCCAGGTACGTCTAGCGTCCCCGCACTGTCAGCCACGCGCAGGCTCCGCGACACTCCGCCTGCTCCAAGCGCCACCGGCCCCGCGCCGTCCCGCATCAGCTCCCAGGGCAGCCCGAGCAGACCAGGCTCAGCCGACCGGAACACCACCTCCAGCCCCTTATCCCTGGCCCGCTGGTAGGCATCACGCGCGGGCCCCGCCCCGAACACCGACCCGAAGACCAGCTCACCCCACCCCGCCAGCCGCGCCGCGACCGCCGGACCCCGGTCCTCCCACACCCCGAACGGCGCCAGCAGGTAATCCTCCAGATACCAGCGCAACTCCTCCAGCGCATCCCCGTCCAGCGGCCACCCGGCCTGCGCCCGCGACACCTCCTCAGGCAGCCCCCCATCCGGCCACCACAAAACCGTCGCCTCGCCACCCCCGCCCAGATCCACCAGCAGCCGATCAGGCACGACCACACCCCCGAAACCAGACACCCGCAAAACGGCGAATCATTCAGGCAACAGCATGCACCCCTAGACGACACCCGGCCAGGCCATTGTTTCCTTAGCCGTCCGCAAGATGCCGGTAAGCGAGATCGCCCTCGGTGAAGAACCCGCGTGAAAGCACCCCTCCGCCCAGCAGTCACCAATCCCGACTATATCGAGCACCCCAAGGACTCGCCACCAAACTCCACTCTGCGACCCAGCGCCCGCTAGCCTGCCGGGTATTAGCCATTTCGGGGGTTTCCAGCGACAAGCCGGCTGAATCCTGTAGGAGTCCTTTTCCTGTAGGAGGATTGTGGTACGTATTCGCTAAAAACTCTCCTACAGGAAAAAAGTCTCCTACAGGAATGCCGGATTTGGCCGATTCGGGCACTGACGACACCCGCCTCGCCGGCCCAGCGGTTCGCGGTGAGCGGCCCGACGCGCTAGTCGAGGTACCAGGAGCCACATCTGTCTCGGCAGCATCAGCCGCGCTACTCGCGGGTTTGGCTGCGTGGCTATTGCCCGATTCCTGGTTGATATCGCTCAGTAATAGGACGATAGGCCGACCAGTGCCGGCGGTCACCTGGCCATGGGCAGGTACACGGTGACGAATACCGCCCCGTTCCCGATGGGTCGGGTTCTACTCGGGTGGCTTGTCGAGGCGGATGGTCTCGGTGATGACGACGTCGGTGATGCGGGCCGCGTCGGCGACGGGGTCGGTCATGGCTGGTCTCCGGGCGGCTCCTGGGTGTGGGGGGTGGCGATGTAGTCGCGTACGGCCTGGGGCAGGGGGTGGCCGGTGATCTGCTGCCAGGCTTGCTCTAGGACTGGCATGCCGAGATCGTGCGTGAGCCTGGCGAGGGCGGCTGGTCCCGATCCTGTCAGTGGACTGGGGAATTCACTGAAGAGAGCGACGCACCGGACGTTCCACTCGATGGCCCGCTCTGGCTGCCCGCGCAGCTCAGAGAGATGACCGAACTGCGCGTAGCTGATCGCCATGCCGGGCTTGTTGCCGAGTTCTTCTTCGATGGTCAGGGATTTGCGGTACCAGTCGTCTGCGTCGTCGAGCTGTCCGCGTTGCTGGGCGGTGATGCCGAGCTGGTGGTAGGTGTTCGCCATGCCGGGCTTGTTGCCGAGCTCTTCGCTGATGGTCAGGGATTTGCGGTACCAGTCGTCCGCTTCGTCGAGCCGCCCGCGATCCTCGGCCGTCCGGCCGAGCTGGTGGTAGGTGATCGCCATGCCGGGCTTGTTGCCGAGATCTTCTTTGATGGTAAGGGCTTTGCGGTACCAGTCGTCGGCGTCGTCGAGCCGCCCGCGAAGGTGGGCAGTGTTGCCGAGCTGGTGGTAGCTGGTCGCTATGCCGGGCTGGTCGCGGAGTTCTTCTTTGATGGTGAGGGATTTGCGGTACCAGTCGTCGGCGTCGTCGAGCCGCCCGCGAAGGTGGGCAGTGTTGCCGAGCTGGTGGTAGGTGCTCGCTATGCCGGGCTGGTCGCGGAGTTCTTCTTTGATGGTGAGGGATTTGCGGTACCAGCCGTCTGCGTCGTCGAGCTGTCCGCGTTGCTGGGCGGTCATGCCGAGCTGGTGGTAGAGGCCGGCGATGCTGATGCGGGTCCAGTCGGTCTGGGGCTGGTTCTGCAGGTAGGTCAGGACTCGCTGGTAGCTGCGCTCGGCCTGGTCGGGCTGGCCGGCGTCCTTCTGGCGGTTAGCCTGCCCGATGATGATGTAGAGCCACAGTGACCGGGTGTCGATGTCTGCTGGGGTGTCCTGGCCGGGTTCGGTGGTGGCGTCGAGGATGCGGTCGGCCCACGCGTCGGCTTCGCTGCTGAGGCCGCGGGTGTCCCAGTACGGGTCCAGGGCGCGGACGATGCCCTCGGCGTCGTTCCAGGCGTGGTGGTCCAGGGCGTGGCCGAGCATCGTGCCTAGCGTCCGCCGCTGCCATCCGACGATGGTGTAGGCGGAAGCGGCGTCGTCGGTTTGGATCTGCCCGGTCAGCCACCGGCTGAACGCGGCGCAGGCCGCCCGCAGCGCATCCTCGGCCGCCCGCCGCTGGGCGTTGTAGCCGGCCGGGTCATCGGCTCGCCACCGGGCGGTGAGGTAGCCGGGCAGGGCGGGGTGGATCTGGTACATGCCGCTGCCCAGGCCGGTGAGCAGCCCCACGCGTGCCGCGTCGTCGAGCACCGCCGACCATTCCTCCGAGCCAGCCCCCGCGAATCGGCCCGGAACCCCGTCCACCTGGGAGAAGACTCCCAGGACCTGGGCGTCGGCGACGCCGTGGAACAGGCTGACCGCCGGGAGCAGCTGCAAGGTCTGGGTGGTCAGGTGGGTGAAGGAGTAGGTGATGGATGCCCCGAGTGAGGACAGGCGTCCTTGTTCGGTGTTGTCAGCGGGGAGCGGGGTGGTGCCCTGGAGTCCGGCGAGCAGGCCGGCTGGGCTGTCGGTGCTCAGGCGGGGGAGGGTCAGTCGCATGGCCAGGGGGTGGCCGTCCAGCCAGTCCAGCAGTTCCCCGAACGACCGCAGCTCCCGCCGCCGCTGGGCCGCCGGGTAGGGGGCGAGGAGCCGTCCGGCGTACTCGGCGGCCTCGGCCCGGTTCAGCCCGCCGACCGGGACGCGGCGGACCTGACCGAGCCAGGTTTCGGCGGCGCGGCTGGTGATGATCACCGTGCTGGCTGACTGGTCACGCACCCATTCCAGGAACTCTCTGAGCGCGGCGCAGCCGTCGTCGTCGAGCGGCGGGGTCGCTCCGGCCGGGTCGGGCATTTCGCGGACGGTTTCGAAGTTGTCCCACAGCAGTAGCACCCGCAGCTCCGCGAGCAGCCGTTTGACCTGGTCCAGCCGCTGCGGGGAGTCGAGACGGGCGAAGTCGGCGCCGAATACGGCCAGGCCGATCGCGGTGATGACGCCGTCGAGGCCGAAGGTGGCGATGCCGGGCTCGAAGGAGTGCCACAGCACCAGGCGGGGGTCATCGACCCCGCCGGTATCGCGCCGCCACCGCGCGAACCCTTTCGCCAGCTCCGTCTTCCCCGTACCGCCCGGCCCGGACAGCACCACCACCCGCTGCGACCTGGCCGCCACCTCGAGCTCGTAGAACAGGTCATCGCGGCCCACGAAGATCCCGTCCAGCGGCGCCAGCGGATCAGCCTCGGTGGCGGGCCCGCCCGATGGTGCGGCGCGGATCTGGTCCAGCGCCGCGTCGAGCGACGGCCCGGTGACTGGCCGGCTGGTCCGGGCCTGCGGGAATGTCACCTCCCGGCGCAGGTAATGAACCGGCACCAGCCAGTCCGCCAGCGGCATGTCCCCCTTCGGGCTCGGCCGGCCGTCCCGCTCGAACAATCGCCGCCGGCCCGCCGTCACTGCCCGCCCCACACTCGCCCCGGCGAACAGGGACTCGTAAAACGCCGCCATGAACTCCGCCGCCGCGACCGCGTACACGCTGTACGCCATCGCGACCACCGCCGCGCACCCCGCCCCCAGCAGCGCCGTCGCGACCGAGGCCTCAAGCTCCTTGCCGACCGCCCCGGACTGGCAGGCGTTGAGCACCACCACGGGAACCTTGCCCTCGGCCAGCACCGCCGCGACCTTCGACGCCCCGACCTGGTCACTGCCGCCGCCCGGCTTCTCGAACGCCAGTACCCCCTCACCCGGCACCGCCATCATGGGCGGCCTGCCGTCCCGCCCGGTCCCGCCCCCGGCCCGGCCCAGCATCACGCCATGACCGTCGAAATGCACTACGTGGAACGGCTCACCGTTGTCTGCGGCCGACACCAGCACCTGCCGCAGCATGTCGAACTCCGGCGGGCGGAGCACCGTCAGGTCTACCTCGCCCCGCACCGCGTCCAGCCGCTCCAGCAGCGGCCGCGCCACCATCTGGTACCCCACATCCAGCGTCCCCGCCGGACGGGCGATCACCATCAGCACCCGCAGTTTCCCGCCCGGCACCTCCAGCGTCCCCGCGCCGCCGGCCACCGGCACGCTCCGGGACACCCCGCCCGCCCCCAGTGCCACCGGGCCCGACCCATCCCGCATCAGCTCCCACGGCAGCCCCAGCAACCCTGGCTCCGCTGACCGGAACACCACCTCCAGGCCCTTATCCCTGGCTCGCTGGTAGGCATCACGTGCCGGCCCCGACCCGAACACCGACCCGAAGACCAGGTCACCCCACTCCGCCAGCCGCGCCTGAACCGCCGGGCCTCGTTCTTCCCACACCCCGAACGGCGCCAGCAGGTAGTCCTCCAGATACCAGCGCAGATCCTCCAGCGCATCCCCGTCCAGCGGCCACGCGACTGGTGACCGCGATACCTCCTGCGGCAGCTCGCCATCGGGCCACGACTGAACCGAGGCCTGGCCGCCCCCGCTGAGGTCCACTAAAAGCCGATCAGGCAACCGAACCCCCGAAACCAGACACCCGCAAAGACCACGAGTCATTCAGGCAACAGCATGTACCACTGGAGGATAGTCGGCCAGGCCATTCCTTCAATCACCGGCGGTGAAAGCACGCCCAACGATCGAAGGCTGCTTATTCTGGCAATATCGAGCACCGGCAATGGCGGCGCGCCTTAAGGCTGGCCAACGCGACCGAGCCGACCGGAGGTCAGCTCTTCGGTGGTGTAGTCATGGGCTCGGTCTGCCATTTTCAGGGCGTCAGCGAAGCCGACCGCCTGGGTGGCTGTGATCTTGCGCTGCCTGATCATAAGGTGCAGCAGTTTGTGCACGCTCAACGGCTCCACGTTGCGATTCTTCGCGGCGACACGTGCGTCGTAGTCGTCGCTGACCATCAGCGGGTGCAGCGTCTGGGCGCGGCTTGCCAGGGAAATAATCGCGGACTCGCCGTAGTGCTCCAGCGGGTGCTTCAGGGGGCGGGCGGCTGCGATCTGTTCCTGGATCTCGACTGCCAGTTCCGTGCCTGCCGGGTCATCCAGGCGCACTGGCTCACCGAGCCAGCTCAGCTGACCGAGTGCAGCACCTGCCCATGCTGCTGAGGGAGCGGGGGATTTCGCCAGTTCTTCGAGTTCGGCGACCACGGCTGTGACGATCACCCGGCGGTGAGCCGACAGCGTTGCCTGCACCGCCTGCTGCAGCGGGAAATGTACGGCCAGTGTCACCAGGGCGCTGGTATCTGGAAACCACACCAGCGCCTTCGTGTCGGCAGCTGACTCGGACGACGCTGCGGGGGTCATAGGACGATGTCTGTGTCGGTCGTGTGCTGTGCGCGTCCCGTCATTATCTCGTCCCACAGTTGCTCGTCATCGTCGCGTTCCAGCAGCGACGCAACTACTGACAAGCCCAGGCGCTGTTCGCGGGCTGCCTGCAGCGCTCGGCGGGCGAGCCGTTCCGGCGGCCGGCGGACGTGCCCGACTGTCGTCCCGGCGCGGGACGGGGCCACCTCCCGGTGCAGTTCGACCAGGGATGTCACGCCGCAGCTGCGCAGCTGCTGGCCGACGCTGTAGCTCAGCATTCCTACGATGTTGAGCTGATAGATCAGAGCTGCCATCGACACGCCGAAATGCTCCATCAGCGCGACCACAGCTCTCTCGCTGACCGCGCCGGGAACTTCGCCGAGCCACCCCAGGACTGACCGGACGCCGCGTTCTGGCATCAGGAAGTGCCCGGCGAATGCGTTTGCGCGCCATTCCGCACCCGTGTCGGCGAACATGTCCCCCTCAGCTTCTTCGATGACCTCACGCGGGTCAGCAAGGAGGTGATGGGCCAGCTCGTGGGCAAGAGTGAATCGCACATGACCGTCAGGGAAATCGCTGCTGGCCAGGATTAGAGCCGCCGCGCCGCTGTGAACGCAGAGCCCGTCGGCGTCCGTCCCCAGCGGCGACAAGGCCACATCAACCGCGAAGTGCTGCTCCATCACTCCGGCGACGTCACCGAGCGCGTCGCTGCCCAGGTCGAGCTCACGGCGTGTCAGCTCGGCAAGCTCACGACCTTGTCGCCGCGCAGCCGCCTTCGATCGGGGCGCCTTGTCAAATCTTCGCGCGCGTCGCCTCAACGACCCGGATCCCTTCGGCGCTAGGCCGCGCCGGCGGCATCGCTGTCACCTGAGTCAGCAGATCATCGATCTCGAGCAGCTGACGTGCCCGTCGGCGTGCCGAGCGCATGGCCTGAGGGCTGGCACCAGCCGCCAGCCGGGCGGCTACCGCCAGCGCTGGCCGGTCGGCCTGCCCGATGAGGTGACGAACCGTGACGCCAAGCGCGGCAGCGAAACTTGGCAGCTCGGCCACGTCGAGGCGCCGACGGCCTGACTCGATCTTCGAGATCTGATCCTTGCGAAGCCCGACCATCTCACCTAGCTCGGTTCCGGTCAGGCCACGCAGCTTGCGTGCTGTCGCTACACGTCCGCCGATCAGGGCCGCATCCGGCTCTGGTTCCACCGACTCCAGCGCTGCGGGCGGCACGCCGAGCGCTGCGAGCCCAGTCATTCCTTCCGCCATGCCAGCGTCCCCTCGTCTAGTTGCTCCACGCTTCAGTATAGTTGCTCAAGTCGCAACTATACCTCGGATCGTGCTTCTGAAAGTTGCGATGAGCATCCCCCTGACCTGCTGTCGTGGGCGCGCCACATGATCGGACCGATCCGCCGCGCCATCGCCCTGGCGCGTCGCTGTCCCCGGAGATATAGCCCGACAGCCCGTCGGGTTCTACTCTGGTGACTTGTCGAGGCGGATGGTCTCGGTGATGACGACGTCGGTGATGTGGTCGGTGCCTGCGGGGAGGATGAGGTCTTGCTGGCGCAGGGTGATGCGGATTTCGCGGGCGATGGATTCGTGTGATGGTTCGGCGGTGTGGTTGCGGTGGTCGGTGAGGATGGTCCAGGCGAGCTGGGCGATGATCACGATGAGGCTGGCGGCCGCGATGCCGAGGCCGGCGATTGCGACGGGGTCGTACTGGCTGGGGCCCCGGGTGGTGGTGGCGCTGGCGTAGAGGGCGGCTTCGACTTCGGCGGGGAGGCCGGGGCCGAGGTCAGGGGCGAGGATGACGGCGGCTGAACGGGCCGCGTCGGCGGCGGGGTCGGTCATGGCTGGTCTCCTGGCGGGTCCTGGGTGTGGTGGCTGGTGATGTAGTCGCGTGCTGCCTGGGGCAGGGGGTGGCCGGTGATCTGCTGCCAGGCCCGCTCTAGGACTGGCATGCCGAGTTCGTGCGTGAGCCTGGTGAGGGCGGCTGGTCCGGGTCCAGTCAGTGGGCTGGGGAATTCATTGAAGAGGGCGACGCACCGGACGTTCCATTCGATGGCTCGCTCTGGCTGCCCGCGCAGCTCAGAAAGAAGCCCGAACTGGGCGTAGCTGAGCGACATGCCGGGCTGGTTGCCGAGTTCTTCTTCGATGGTGAGGGATTTGCGGTACCATTCGTCTGCGTCGTCGAGCCGTCCGCGTTCCTGGGCGGTGTTGCCGAGCTGGTGGTAGGTGTTCGCCAGGCCGGGCCGGTAGCCGAGTTCTTCGCTGATGGTCAGGGATTTGCGGTACCAGTCGTCCGCTTCGTCGAGCCGTCCGCGTTCCTCGGCGGTCCGGCCGAGCTGGTGGTAGGTGTTCGCCAGGCCGGGCTGGTTGCCGAGTTCTTCTTTGATGGTGAGGGATTTGCGGTACCAGTCGTCTGCGTCGTCGAGCCGCCCGCGAAGGTGGGCGGTGCTGCCGAGCTGGTGGTAGCTGCTCGCCAGGCCGGGCTGGTCGCGGAGTTCTTCTTTGATGGTGAGGGATTTGCGGTACCAGTCGTCTGCGTCGTCGAGCTGTCCGCGTTGCTGGGCGGTCATGCCGAGCTGGTGGTAGAGGCCGGCGATGCTGGTGCGGGTCCAGTCGGTCTGGGGCTGGCTCTGCAGGTAGGTCAGGATTCGCTGGTAGCTGCGCTCGGCCTGGTCGGGCTGGCCGGCGTCCTTCTGGCGGTCAGCCTGCCCGATGGCGGTGTAGAGCCACAGTGACCGGGCGTGGACGTCTGCTGGGGTGTCCTGGCCGGGTTCGGTGGTGGCGTCGAGGATGCGGTCGGTCCACGCGTCGGCTTCGCTGCCGAGGCCGCGGGTATCCCAGTACGGGTCCAGGACGCGAACGATGCCCTCGGCGTCGTTCCAGGCGTGGTGGTCCAGGGCGTGGCCGAGCATCGTGCCTAGCGTCCGCCGCTGCCATCCGACGATGGTGTAGGCGGAAGCGGCGTCGTCGGTTTGGATCTGCCCGGTCAGCCACCGGCTGAACGCGGCGCAGGCCGCCCGCAGCGCATCCTCGGCCGCCCGCCGCTGGGCGTTGTAGCCGGCCGGGTCATCGGCTCGCCACCGGGCGGTGAGGTAGCCGGGCAAGGCGGGGTGGATCTGGTACATGCCGCTGCCGAGGCTGGTGAGCAGCCCGACCCGGGTGGCATCGTCGAGCGCCGCCGCCCACTCCTCGCGCCCGGCCCCCGCGAACCGGTTCGGAACCCCGTCCATCCCGGAGAAGGCTCCCAGGACGTTGGTGTCGGCGACGCCGTGGAACATGCTGACCGCTGGAAGCAGCTGCCGGGTCTGGGCGGTCAGGTGGGTGAAGGAGTAGGTGATGGATGTCCCGAGTGAGGACAGGCGCCCTTCTCTGGTGTCGTCGTCGGGGAGCGGGGTGGTGCCCTGGAAGGCCGGCGAGGAGGCTGGCGGGGTTGTCGGTGTTCAGGCGGGGGAGGGTGAGGCGCATGGCCAGGGGGTGGCCGTCCAGCCAGTCCAGCAGTTCCCCGAACGACCGCAGCTCCCGCCGCCGCTGCGCCGCCGGATAGGGGGCGAGCAGTCGTCCTGCGTAGTCGGCGGCCTCGGCCCGGTTCAGGCCGCCGACCGGGACCCGGCGGACCTGGCCGAGCCAGGCTTCGGTGGCACGGCTGGTGATGATCACCGCGCTCACCGACTGATCGCGCACCCATTCCAGGAACTCTCTCAGGGCGGTGCAGCCTTCGTCGTCTAGCGGCGGGGTTGCTCCGGCGGGGTCGGGCATTTCCCTGACGGTCTCGAAGTTATCCCAGATCAGCAGCACCCGCAGTTTCCCGAGTAGCTGTTTGACCTGGTTCAGCCGCTGCGGGGGGTCGAGACGGGCGAAGTCGGCGCCGAATACGGCCAGGCCGATCGCGGTGATGACGCCGTCGAGGCCGAAGGTGGCGATGCCTGGCTCGAAGGAATGCCAGAGGACTAGCCGGGGGTCATCAACCCCGCCGGTGTCGCGCCACCACCGCGCGAACCCCTTGGCCAGCTCGGTCTTCCCCGTCCCGCCGGGGCCGGCCAGTACCACGACATGCTGGAGCCTGGCGGCGGTCTCCAGCTCGTAGAACAGGTCATCGCGGCCCACGAAGATCCCGTCCAGCGCCGCCAGCGGATCTGCCGCCGCGACGGGCTCGGATGGTGCGGCGCGGATCTGGTCCAGCGCTGCGTCGAGCGACGGCACGGTGACTGGCCGGCTGGTCCGGGCCTGCGGGAACGTCACCTCCCGGCGCAGGTAATGAACCGGCACCAGCCAGTCCGCCAGCGGCATGTCGCCTTTCGGGCTCGGCCGCCCATCCCGCTCGAACAACCGCCGCCGCCCCGCGGTGACAGCCATCCCCACACTCGCCCCGGCGAACAGCGACTCGTAGAACGCCGCCATGAACTCCGCCGCCGCGACCGCGTACACGCTGTACGCCATCGCCACTACCGCCGCGCAGCCCGCTCCCAGCAGGGCGGTCGCGACCGAGGCCTCCAGTTCCTTGCCGATCGCCCCGGACTGGCACGCGTTGACCACCACTACCGGCACCTTGCCCTCGGCCAGCACCGTCGCGACCTTCGACGCCCCGACCAGGTCACTGCCCCCGCCAGGCCGCTCGAACGCCAGCACCCCCTCACCCGGCTCGGTCATCATCGCCGGCCGCCCCCCGAGCCCACGCCCCCCGCAGTCCGGCCGAGCATCACGCCATGCCCGTCAAAGTGCACGACGTGAAACGGCTCGCCGTTACCGGCGGCCCGGACGAGCACCTGCCGCAGGGTGTCGAACTCCGGCGGGCGCAGCACCGTCAGGTCCACCTCGCCGCGAACCGCGTCCAGCCGTTCCAGCAGCGGGCAGCGCCACCATCTGGTACCCCACATCCGACGTCCCCGCTGGCCGGGCAATGACCATAAGCACCCGCAGCCTGCCGCCCGGCACCTCCAGCGTCCCCGCCCCGCCAGCCACCCGCAGGCTCCGAGACACTCCGCCCGCCCCTAGCGCCACCGGACCCGACCCGTCCCGCATCAGCTCCCACGGCAGCCCCAGCAACCCCGGCGCCGCCGACCGGAACACCACCTCCAGGCCCTTGTCCCTGGCTCGCTGGTAGGCATCACGCGCTGGCCCCGACCCGAACACCGACCCGAAGACCAGGTCACCCCACTCCGCCAGCCGCGCCTGAACCGCCGGGCCCCTGTCTTCCCACACCCCGAACGGCGCCAGCAGATAGTCCTCCAGATACCAGCGCAGCTCCTCCAGCGCATCCCCATCCAGCGGCCACGCAACTAGTGACCGCGACACCTCCTGCGGCAGCTCGCCATCGGGCCACGACTGCACCGAGGCATGCCCATCCTCGTCCAGATCCACCAGCATCCGGTCAGGCAAAACCAACCCCCCGAAATCAGACAGTCGCAATGGCAGTGATTCATACACGCAACAGCATGCACTCCCAGACGACAGTCAGCCAAGCCATTCTTTATAAATCTAAGTGAAAGTACGCCGACCGAGCGAGAGCCGCCAATCCCAACCAAATCGAGTACCGACCAAGGGGTACCATCACCGGCACCCAGCCGCCACCTGGGGCCGGCCAGTCAGGCGGCAGTCGGTTCAGGGCAGGCTCGCAAATGATCTAGGACAGTTTGCCGTTGTAGGAGCGTTAGCCACAAATCCAGCGGTAAAGAGTCCTACAACGGCAAACTGTCCTAGATCATTTAGCGAAACACCGTGCCGGGCAAACGGAAAACCCCCGAAAGGGCGGAAACCCGGCGCGATGGCCGGCGTCAGCCCGCCGGCTCCGCTGATCCCCGACCGGGGACAGCAGCTGGGGACCCCTACTGCTGCCAGAACAACAGCAGGGGTCCCCAGCTGCGGCCACCCGAGTCGGCCGGCCCGAGCTAAGCCGCCGGGGCTCAGCTCAGCCCCGGCTCAGCCGCCGGCCCCGGCTCGGACGCCCGCCCCGAAGCCCAGCCCCGGCTACGACTTGGCGCTGTAGCCCATGATGGCCTTGGTCTCCAGGTATTCCTCGAAGCCGAGCGCGCCCCACTCCCGGCCGTTACCCGACTGCCGGTAGCCGCCGAACGGTGCGTTGAAGTCGGGCCCGGCCCCATTCAGGTGCACATTTCCCGACCGGATCCGCCGCGCCATCGCCCGGGCCCGGTCACTGTCCCCGGAGATATAGCCCGACAGCCCGTAAAGCGTGTCGTTGGCGATCCGCACGGCATCGTCATCGTCCTCATAGCCGATGATCACCATCACCGGTCCGAAGATCTCCTCGCGGGCGATCGTCATGTCATTGGTGACATGCGAGAAGACCGTTGGCCGCACGTAATAGCCGGTTTCGAGGCCGTCAGGCCGGCCGGGGCCGCCGACCTCGAGCTTGGCGCCCTCGCCGATGCCCTTTTCGATGAGCTGCTGAATCCGGCTGAACTGGGTGGCCGACACCACCGGGCCGATCCGGTTGCCCTTCTCGCTGGGATCGCCCACGACGACGTTGCGGGCGGCCTCGGCGGCGATGGCGGCGGCCTCGTCCATGCGGGCGACGGGGACGAGCATCCGGGTGGCGGCGTTGCAGGACTGGCCGGAGTTCGTGCACATGCCGGCCAGGTCGCGGGAAATGACCGCTTCGAGGTCGGCGTCGTCTAGGACGATGTTGGCCGACTTGCCGCCAAGCTCCTGGGCGACGCGCTTGACGGTCGGGGCGGCGGCGCGGGCGACCTCGATGCCGGCCCGGGTGGAGCCGGTGAAGGACATCATGTCGATGCCGGGGTGGGCTGCCAGGGCGGCGCCGACCGCGATCCCGGAACCGTTGACCAGGTTGAACACGCCCGCCGGTACTCCCGCCTCGTCCAGGATCTCGGCGAAGAGGATGGCGTTCAGCGGTGCTACCTCGGACGGCTTGAGCACCATCGTGCAGCCGGTGGCCAGGGCCGGGGCGACCTTGCAGGTGATCTGGTTGAGCGGCCAGTTCCAGGGGGTGATCATCCCGCAGACCCCGACCGGCTCGCGCACGATCAGGGTGCGGCCCATCGGGCGCTCGAACTCGAAGTCGGCGAGGACCGCGCGGGCCGTGCCGAGGTGGGCGAGGCCGGCGGGGGCCTGCGCCGCCTTGGCCAGCGAGAGCGGCGCGCCCATCTCCTGGCTGATGATGTCGGCCAGTTCGTCAAGGCGCCTGGCATACACGGCGATGATGCGGTCGAGGAGTTCCAGGCGCTCTTCCCTGCTGGTGAGCGAGAACGTCTCGAACGCGGTTCTCGCCGCCTGAACGGCCGCGTCGACATCCTGCTCGCCGCCCATCGCGATCGAGGTAATGGGCTGCTCGGTGGCGGGGTTGATGACTTCTAGCGTCTCGCTGGTGCTCGGGTCGACCCACTGGCCACCGATGTAGAACTGCCGGCTGTGCTCCACTGACTTTTTCTCCTCGCGACATCGGGTCGGGGTCGACTCAAGCCTGCCCCGCACAGTCACCATACGAAACCGGCCTGCACGCCGCCAGCTAGGGCGTGTCTGGCCGGACCCAGATGTCGCGGTCGTGCATCAGCTCGATCTGGCGATCCGTGACCTCGCGGCGGTAGTCCTCGTGGCTGTAGGGCGCGCGGTCCAGGTAGAGGTTCTTCGGGTAGATCGGCTGCTCGTAGATGATCTGGTACTGCTCCGTGGTCAGGTCCTTGATCCAGTTGTCCCACTGAGCGCTGGCGCGGAACTTCCGCAGCGCCTCGATGTCGAGCGTGCCGGCGACCCACGATGAGCCGCCGCTGTAGTCGTGGCGGCCGGTGATCTGGCCCCGGTAGTCGATCACGGCCGACCCGCCGCCGAAGGTGTCGATCGGGATGTCGGACTCGGCGTGCAGGTAATAGGTGCCCACGTTGCAGGCGATGAGGTAGAAGTTGTTGTCGAGCGCGCGGGCCCGGTTCTGGATCTCGAAGAGCCCGTTGCCGGTGTGCGGGTGCGGGTAGGGGCCTCGGTAGACCACCTCGGCGCCGTTCATCGCCAGGCCGCGGGCGTTCTCCGGATAGGAGCCCTCATTGGCCATCAGGAACCCGAGCCGCCCGATCTCGGTATCGGCGACGGGGTAGAAGGCGTCGAGGTTCCGCCCGTACAGCTCAATCCACTTGTCCCAGACGTTGTGCGGCGTCACCGAGTGCTCGACCGGCAGCAGCGGCACGACCTTGTGGTGCCGCAGGATGACCTCGCCTTCCGGGCTGAGCACGAAGCCGGCGTTAAAAAACCGGCCGGGGAACTCCGGGTGGCGTGCCTTGGCCTGCGCCATGACGTACGCGTTCCACTGCCGGGCCAGTCCGCCCAGATAGTCGGTCTCCGGCCCGGGAATGTCGATAGCGCACTCGCGGGCGAAATCTTCGTGATCGAGGTCGAGCACTTCGTCATTGAAGCCCTGCAGCGCGCCCTCGGGGATGGCGATCAGCCGGACAGGAAGGTCCAGGCTCGAAAGCCAGGAAGCGGCCTTGATCAGGTGCGATAGGTGCTCCAGGTTCACGGCGATCTCGTCCCGGCGGCGGATCCCGCGCATCGTCGGGACCAGGCCGATGGCCTGATAGGGCTCGATCATCGTGCGTCCCTCCGCTCCGGTCGCGGGCGGCTTGAACCGCCGCGACTTTTCGTTGCCTGCTCCTCGCATATCCCGCAATACTGTGCCTGACCGGCAATTGTCAATCGGCAGGGGAGTGCGAGTGAGCATCCTTGGCACCAGGGTGATGCGGACCGAAGACCCGAGGCTGCTGACGACCGGCGGCATGTATGTCGATGACCTCAAGGTCCCTGAGCTGGCCAGGGCCGCACGGGTGACGTTCGTGCGCAGCCCGATCGGCCATGCGAGGATCACCGGCATCGACACCTCGGCGGCGCTCGACGCTCCCGGCGTAGTCGCCGTGCTGACCGTCGCCGACCTCGACGACCTGCCGCCGCCACCGCCGGACAGCGGCCTGACCGGCACCGAGGGCGCCCCGCTGCCCCTGGGCGGCGTCTGGCAGGAGCCGCTGCTGGCGGCTGACCGGGTGCGTTTCGCCGGGGAGCCGGTGGCGATGGTGATCACCGACCACCGCTACCAGGGCGAGGACGCGGCCGAGCTGGTCAGCGTGGACTATGAGCCGCTGCCCGCGGTGATCGGGTTCGACCCGGCGCTGGCCGGCGAGTCGCTGCTGTTCCCCGACGCCGGATCGAACGTCGCGGTCTCGACTGGCACCCCGGCCGATCCAGGCCCTTTCGCTGCCTGCGACGTCGTCGTCGAGCACACCATCGTGAACCAGCGGCTGGCACCGGTGCCGCTGGAAGGCCGGGCTACGGCGGCCGTCTGGGCGGACGGGAAGCTGACCGTCTGGACGAGCACACAGAACGCGCAGATCGCCCGGTTCATCCTGGCCGGCGCGCTCGGTCTTGATCCGGCCTCGATCCGGGTCGTGGCGCCCGACGTCGGCGGCGGGTTCGGCGCCAAGATCGGCGTTGACCGGGATTCGCTCCTGGTCGCGTGGGCGGCCAAGCACGTCGGGCGGGCGCTGCGCTGGGCGGAGACCCGCAGCGAGAACCTGGTCGGCATGACGCACGGCCGGGCGCAGCGGCAGGTGATCAAGCTGGGCGGGTCAAGAGACGGCCGGATTCAGGCGTACCGGCTTGAGGTGATCCAGGACACCGGCGCCTACCCGAGGATGGGCGGCTTCCTGCCGTTCCTCACCACCTTGATGGCCGTCGGCCCGTACGACATCGCCCATGTGGAGACCGCCTACCAGGTGGTGGTCACGAACACGACCCCGATCAGCGCCTACCGGGGCGCCGGCCGTCCTGAGGCGACGGCGGCCATCGAGCGGGCGGTTGACCTGTTCGCCGCCGAGCTCGGCCTGGACCCGGCGAAGGTCCGCGAGATCAACCTGATCCCGCCGGACAAGTTCCCGTACCAGACGCCCTGCGGGCCGGTCTATGACACCGGCGAGTACGTCGCGGCGCTCACCAAGGTGCTCGACGGCGCCGGCTACGCGGAGCTGAGGGCCGAGCAGGCCCGGCGCCGGGAGCGCGGTGACCCGCTGCAGCTCGGCATCGGCCTGTCCAGCTACGTGGAGATCACCGCCGCCGATGCGAGCGGCGGCGAGACGGCCCGCCTGGTGGTGAACCCCGACGGCACCGCCACGGTCTACACCGGCAGCTCGGCGCACGGCCAGGGGCACCACACCGCGTGGGCGATGCTCGTCGAGAGCGAGCTCGGCATCCCGATGGCACGGGTGACCGTGCTGCACGGGGACACCGACCTGGTGCCGGAGGGCGTCGGCACGTACGCGTCCCGGTCCTTGCA
The DNA here is from genome assembly GCA_963819285.1 of uncultured Actinomycetota bacterium. GTDB lineage: Bacteria > Actinomycetota > Actinomycetes > Streptosporangiales > Streptosporangiaceae > Chersky-822. Next base: position 67,210 of record CAWFVM010000011.1, on the reverse strand, counting down.
ACTCGGTGGCATCGCGGTGCACCGGGCCGCCATCGACGTCAAGGAGCAGGCCAGGCTGATCGCCGCCGAGCTGCTTGAGGCCAGCCAGGACGACCTGGAGCTGGTCGCCGAGACCGGCCTCTGGCAGGTGCGGGGTGATCCTGAGTCGGCGACGACCTGGGCGCAGGTGGCCACTCGCGCCGGCGAGGAAGGCCTGACCGCCAGCGTGAACTACACCGACGGCCAGCCGACCTTCCCGTTCGGCTCGCACGTCGCGGTGGTCGAGGTTGACACCGAGACCGGCAAGGTGACGCTGCTGCGGCACATCACCGTCGATGACGCCGGCACCGTCGTCAGCCCGGTACTGGCCGAGGGACAGCGGCACGGCGGCATCGCCCAGGGCATCGCCCAGGCCCTGTTCGAGGAGATGGTGTACGACACCGACGGCAATCCGATCACGGGCAGCCTGATCGACTACGCCATCGTCACCGCCGCCGAGCTGCCCAGCTTCGAGCTGCTGGCCAGCGAGACTCCCGCGACGATCAACCCGCTTGGCGTCAAGGGCATCGGGGAGGCGGGCACCATCGGCGCCGGGCCCGCCGCCCAGAACGCCGTCGTGGACGCGCTCAGCCACCTGGGCGTCAGGCACGTCGATATGCCCGCCACTCCGGCCAGGGTCTGGGCCGCTATCATGGAAGCGAGGCCGTAGTGAACGTGACGGTAACCGTGAACGGCAGGCAGGTCTCCGCGGAGGTTGAGGATCGCACCCTGCTCGTGCACTTCGTCCGGGACGTCGCTGACCTCACCGCTACGAACGTCGGCTGCGACACCAGCTCGTGCGGCGCGTGTACTGTGCTGCTCGATGGCCAGTCGGTCAAGTCCTGCACCGTGCTAGCCGCCCAGGCCGATGGTCGCGAGGTCACGACAGTGGAAGGGTTGACCGGTAGCTCCGGGGAGATGCATCCTGTGCAACTGGCGTTTCATGCCGAGCACGGCCTGCAGTGCGGCTTCTGCACCCCTGGCATGGTCATGGCGACCGTCTCGCTGCTCGCCGAGAATCCCGAGCCGACCGAGACCGAGGTCAGGACGGCGCTTGAAGGCAATCTGTGCCGCTGCACCGGCTATCACAACATCGTCCGCGCGGTCCTGGCGGCGGCAGGCTCAGGAACGGCGAGCGAAGGACAACGGACATGATCCCCGGAAGATTTATTTATAAAAGGGGCACTTCGGTTGATCAGGCACTCCAGCTAGCTGCCGACGGGGGCGATGATGCCAAGTTCCTGGCCGGAGGCCACTCGCTGCTTCCGCTGATGAAGCTGCGCCTGGCCGACCCGGAGATCCTCATCGACGTCAGCCGGATCAGCGAGCTGAGCTATATCCGCCAGGACAGCGACCACCTCGCCGTCGGCGCGCTGACCAGGTACGACGAGATCGCCCGGTCGCCCCTGCTCGCCCGCGAGCTTCCGCTGCTCGCCCACGCGGCCAGTCAGGTCGGCGACCCTCAGGTCAGGCACTGCGGCACGATCGGCGGCTCCCTGGCGCACGCCGATCCGGCGGCTGACCTGCCCGCGGTCATGCTGGCGCTCGATGCGACGCTCGTCGCGCGGGGGCCGTCGGGTGTCAGGGAGATCGCCGTCGGCGACTTCTTCGTCGACCTCTTCGAGACGGCGCTGGAGCCAGGGGAACTGCTGACCGAGGTGCGCATCCCCCAGGCCGGCGACGCCGGGCTGGTCGTTCCAGAAGTTCACCAAGCGGGCCATCGACTGGGCGATCGTCGGCGTCGCCGTTCAGGGGGACAACGTGGCGCTGATGAACATGGGCTCCACCCCGCTCCGGGCGGCCGCCGTCGAGCAGGCGCTGGCGGCCGGGGCCCCGATCGGGGACGCCGCCGCGCACGCGGCGGAGGGAACCAGCCCGTCGGATGACCTGAACGGGCCCCGCGCCTACCGCGAGCACCTCGCCCGCGTGCTCACCGGCCGGGCGCTGGCCGAGTCGAGAGCGTCATAGACCTGGAGGTAGTGAGATGAGTCGCGTACGGGTGCTGGCCGGGACGCGGAAGGGCGCGTTCGTGCTGACCGCTGACGGCAAGCGGGATGACTGGGAGGTGGCCGGGCCGTTCTTCGGCGGCTGGGAGATCTATCACCTGAAAGGATCACCCGCCAACCCGGATCGCCTCTACGCGTCGCAGTCCTCTAGCTGGTCCGGTCAGGTGATCCAGCGGTCGGACGACGGCGGCCGCACGTGGAAGCCGGCCGGGAACAAGTTCAGCTACGACGGCACTCCCGGCACCCACCAGTGGTACGACGGAACGCCGCATCCCTGGGAGTTCGCGCGGGTCTGGCATCTGGAGCCCTCCCGTGCGGACCCGGATGTCGTCTACGCCGGAGTGGAAGACGCTGGCCTGTTCCGGTCGGCCGACGGCGGGGAGAGCTGGGACGAGCTGCCGGGCCTGCGGACGCACGGGTCCGGGCCGTCCTGGCAGCCTGGCGCCGGCGGGATGTGCCTGCATACGATCCTCCTCGACCCGGTCACGCCGGAGCGGATGTACGCCGCGATCTCGGCCGCCGGGGCGTTCCGGTCTGATGATGGCGGTCAGTCGTGGCGGCCGGTCAATCAGGGCCTGCACTCGGAAGGGATTCCCGACCCGCAGGCCGAGGTCGGGCACTGCGTGCACCGCATCGCGCAGCATCCGGCCCGCCCGGACACTCTGTTCATGCAGAAGCACTGGGATGTCATGCGCAGCGACGACGCCGGGGAGTCCTGGCGCGAGATCAGCGGCAACCTGCCCAGCGACTTCGGGTTCCCGATCGACGTGCATGCCCACGAGCCAGACACCGTCTACGTCGTGCCGATTACCAGCGACGGCGAGCACTACCCGCCGGAGGGCAAGCTGCGGGTCTACCGGAGCCGGACCGGCGGCGATGAGTGGGAGCCGCTCACCGCCGGCCTGCCGCAGGAACATTGCTACGTCAACGTGCTGCGGGACGCGATGGCAGTGGACTCACTCGAGGACTGCGGCATCTATTTCGGCACGACCGGCGGCCAGGTGTACGCGTCGCCTGACGCCGGCGACACCTGGGCGCCGATCGTTCGTGACCTGCCGGCGGTGCTGTCCGTCGAGGTCCAGACGCTGCCATGATCCAGCTGGTGCTGCCTGCTCACCTGCGGAAGCTGGCCAGGATCGACGGTACGGTCGAGCTCGCCGTGGCCGGGCCGGTGACTCAGCGATCCGTGCTCGATGCGCTTGAGGTACGCTACCCGGCGCTGCGCGGGACGATCCGCGATCAGGACCAGGGGAAACGGCGGCCCTTCATCCGCTTCTTCGCCTGCCAGGAAGACCTCTCCCACGAGAACCCTGACGACGTGCTGCCTGACGTGGTCATCGCCGGGACGGAGCCATTCCTCATCGTCGCGGCAATGGCCGGCGGCTAGCTGTGCTGGCCGATTCTTACGGCCGGGTCGCGACCGACCTGAGGGTATCGCTCACCGACCGGTGCAACCTGCGGTGCTCTTACTGCATGCCTGCCGAGGGCCTTGACTGGCTGCCCCGCCCCGAGCTGCTGACCGATACCGAGGTCATCCGGCTGATCAGCCTGGCCGTGACCCGGCTGGGCGTGCGGGAGATCCGGTTCACGGGCGGGGAGCCGCTGCTCCGCCGGGGCCTGACGGGCATCGTGGCCGCCACGGCGGCGCTGCGGCCGCGACCCGAGATCTCGCTGACGACGAACGGAATCGGGCTGACCAGGGTAGCCGGGCCGCTGGCCGACGCCGGGCTTGACCGGGTGAACGTATCGCTCGACACCCTGTCAGCCGCTACCTTCGTCCAGCTAGCTCGCCGGGACCGGCTCGCCGACGTGCTCGCGGGCCTGACCGCCGCCGCCGGGGCCGGGCTGGTGCCGGTGAAGGTCAACGCGGTCCTGCTGCGCGGCGTGAACGACGCTGAGGCGGTGCCGCTGCTGCGGTTCTGCCTGGAGCGCGGGTACCGGCTGAGGTTCATCGAGCAGATGCCGCTTGACGCCCAGCACGGCTGGCGGCGGGACGAGCTGGTCACTGCCGACGAGATCTTGTCCGCGCTGGCAGCGGCGTTCACGCTGACTTCGCAGGAGACCGGGCAGCGGGGGTCGGCGCCTGCCGAGGATTTTCTCGTCGACGGCGGACCGGGGCGGGTGGGCGTGATCGGGTCGGTGACGCGGCCGTTCTGCGGTGCCTGCGACCGGGTCAGGCTGACCGCCGACGGCCAGATCAGGAACTGCCTCTTCGCCCGCGACGAGAGCGACCTGCGCGGACCGCTGCGCGGCGGGGCGAGCGACGATGAGCTCGCTTCCCGGTGGATCAGTGCGGTGGCCGGGAAACTCCCTGGGCACGGAATCAATGACCCCGGATTCCTTCAGCCCGCGCGGCCGATGTCAGCGATCGGCGGCTGATGCCGGGACCGGGGTCCGGTTTCGGGAGCGACCCGCGCGAAGCCAGGCACCTGCCTCCCGGTGCCCCCGGCTTAGGCGGGCGACCCGCGCGAAGCCAGGCACCTGCCTCCCAGTGCTCCCGGCTCGGGCGGGCGACCCGCGCGAAGCCAGGCACCTGCCTCCCAGTGCTCCCGGCTCGGGCGGGCGACCCTTGCGTGTTTCCGTGATCATGTTGTTCTGCTTGATCACGGAACGTCAGCCGCATGATCACCCAGCCAGGTTTCCGTGATCACCACCCCTGGCATGATCACGGAACATGGCTGGCGCGAAGTTCGTGATGCGAGTCGGGCGGTGCTAAAAGATCTAGGAGACTTTTTTCCTGTAGGAGGATTGACCATCATATTCGCTGTTAAGTCTCCTACGGGAAAAAAGTCTCCTACAGGATCAGGCGAGTCTGGCCGAAACCCAGGCCGCGCCCGGCTGTCGGTTACCCAAAAGGGCTGAAACCCGGCGGGCTTGCCACCTGGGCCGGACTGAACGCCCCGGAACCTGACCACCGCCAAACACCAGCCGCCAAACACCAGTCCCTCAATCAACCAATCAACGCACCGGAGTCCAGAAACCCGATCTCTTCTTAGAGTCGCGGGAACCTGGCGGGTGCCGATCCTGGCGCGGCGAGGACTCTTTCCGCACCGGCTCGCGAGGCCGGGGTCAGCGGTCGGCGGCTGAGGCTGGGACTGGGGTCGCGTTCCTGGCGGCATCGTCGTGCTCGTCGGGGTGAGCTAGCGAGTCGGCGATCCTGGCGGCGTCCGGGTAGAGGAGGCGGACGAGGACGAAGGCGAGCAGGCCGCCGGCGAGCTGCATGAGGACGAACATGGGGACGGAGCTTGGCGCGATGCCGGCGAAGGTGTTGGAGAACATGCGGGCGATCGCGACGGCGGGGTTCGCGAAGCTGGTGGAGCTGGTGAACCAGTAGGCAGCGGTGATGTAGCCGCCGACGGCGATCCCGATGTATGCCGTGCGGCCCGCCCGCGCCATGCCGAAGATGACCAGGACCAGGCCGAGGGTGGCGACGACTTCGCCGAGCCAGAGGTTGGCGCTGGAACGGTGGTGCACGGAGATGGTGACGGCCGGCAGCGCGAACATCAGGTTGGCGGTGATCACGCCGATGATGCCGCCGGTGATCTGAGCAGCGGCAAGGACGAGCGCGGTGCCGGTGCTGATCGCGCCGAGCAGGCGTTCGACGAGGGTGACGACGGGGTTGAAGGCGGCGGAGACGGGCTGGAGGGCCAGTATCAGGGCGACCAGGGCGGCTCCGGTGATGAGCGAGTTCTCCAGCAGCTCGAGGCCGACCTGGCCGGGGGAGAGCGTCGTGGCGGCGATGCCGGAGCCGACGACGGCTGCGACGAGGAACGCGGTGCCGAGCAGTTCAGCCAGGGCCCGGCGGGCGAGAGTGTTCATCAGTTGCGTCTCCTGGTCCGTCACATCTGGGCGGCGGCGAGCCGGTGGATAGGACGAGGGTAGCCAGGCTTGAACGACGCGGCTCCGGCCGTCGCGGCGGAGGTGACGCCGGCGACGCTGTCGGCATGGGCGACGGCGTCGGTGAGGGCCTGGTCCATGACGTCGGGCTCGCAGGCGACGCGGGCGTTGACATAGGCCGTGCCGTGCTGCGCCGGGGTCTCGACGGCGGAGTCGACGGACAGCTCCGTGCCGGTCCCTGTGGCGCTCAGCTTGGTCAGGCCGTCCGCGGTCTCGACGACGATCTTGGCGTGGCCGATGCTGGCCGGGTCCCCGGAGAGGCTCCACGAGTTTGCTCAGGGCCGCTCGCGCCCACTCGGCCGGGCTGAATCCGGTCTCGGCTCGCAGCTCGAAGGTCTGGTTGAGCCAGGCTAGCTGGGCCTCGGCGGCGGCGTAGCGGTCGTAGTCGACTTCGAGGTCCTCGCTCCAGCTGGCCTCGCCTTCCCAGGTTCGCACGAGGTCGGCCAGGCCCTCTCCGGTCAGAGCGGAGTAATGCACGATCGTGGCGTCCGGGTACCGCTCCTGCAGCGTGCTGGTCAGAGCGGCGAGGTCGGCGGCGCTGATGGTGTCGGCCTTGTTGACGGCGATGACATCGGCCTCGGTGAGCTGCCTGCCGAACAGGTACGACAGGTCAGACTCCGGCTCGCCGCGCTCGGCGGCCCTGGCGAAGCCGCGCAGGCGGTGCGGGTCCACGATGGTGGCCAGCGGGGCGACGCTAAACTGGTCGCCATGGTACTTGCGCAGCGGCCGGACGACGGTGGCCTGAAGGTCGGTGCAGCTGCCGACCGCCTCCGCGATGACGGTATCCGCTGTGCCGCTGGAGAGCAGTTCACTGACCACGTCCATGAGGTCTTCGAAGCGACAGCAGAAGCAGCCGCCGGTCACCTCGCCGACTGAGTCGAGGCTGCTCCTGGCCATCTTCGTATCGACCAGCTCGGTGCCCTGGTCGTTGGTGACGACGGAGACCCTGCGCCCCTGCTGCTCAAGCAGCCGCGCGGCGCTGATCAGGGTGGTGGTCTTGCCCGCCCCGAGGAAACCGCTGAGTGCGATGAACTTGATCATGGCGTGTGCTCCTTAGCGGACGCGGCGGGCATGGTGATGGCATGGCTGGCCAGCGCGGGGCTGGGCAGGGGACGATGCGGGAGCTAGGCCGGAGTTACCGACGGCCCATGATGAGCTCGGCGGCCTCGGGGAACCTCGTGACGCAGTTGTGGCTGACGGCGTAGAGCCGGCTGGCGCTACTGCGAGCGCGGGAGACGAAGCCGACCTCGAACAGGATGCGCAGGTGACGTGACACCGTCGACTGGCCGATCCCCAGGTCGGTGACGATCCGGCCGACCGGGACCGGATCGCTCTGGCGGGCCAGGTAACTGAGGATAATGATCCGGGTCGGGTCGGACACGGCCTGGAACCAGCGGGCATAGATCTCGGCGTCGCCTCGGTCGAGAGCGATGCCGGGCACCGCATCGGTCGGGTTAGCTGCCGGGGTAGCTGACGGCCGGTCCTGCATACCTCGATCATGCCCGGCGTTCCGTTCGGGTGCCACCCGCGCCCGAGCGGGACTAGCGGACGGGCCGGTGCCGAAGGCGGCGTATGCGGAACTTGAGTACCGGACACCGTCGCCCCCCAGGATCGCTGCTACGGCATCCCCGCCGATGGTGCCGTGACTTACGGTCGCATCTTTTATTCATATATGTCAATAGGTAGATGCATCGATAGAGCACCTGGTCAGACGGTGAGCGGCCGGGAGCGCAGTTCGATCAGGCGGGCCGGGCTGGCCAGGTCGGCGGCGGCCTGGCCAGGGTCGTCTGCCACGGCGATGACGTAGCCGTAGCGGGACATGTAGCCGCGCGGCGGGAGGGCCAGGCGGGTGCCAGGCCCGGCAGTGGCGATGGCCTCGTAGATACTCGGGCCGAACAGGTCGGGGCGGACCTGCGTGCTGATGACCTCGCAGTCGCTCTCCGGGTACAGGAAGGCGATGGCGGCGGTCTTGCGGTGGCGGGGGGCGGTGTCCGGCGGCTGCCCGGCCGCGACCAGGGCGGCGGCGAGGGCGGGGTGGGTGCCGGTAGCGAGGTACCCCAGGTAGGGGATCAGGTCGCCGCCGAGCCTGGCGTTGATCTCGACGAGCCGGAGCCCGCCAGGAGTGAGCTTGAACTCGGTGTGGGTGGCGCCGCAGGTGTAGCCGATGGCCTGGTGGACCAGATGCAACTGGTCGGCCAGGCGGGGGTCGTCGAGCAGGGGGTCGCGAGCGTCGACCAGGTGCCCGGTCTCCTCGAAAAACGGTGCCAGGCCGGTCTCCTTGCGGGCCAGCGCGGTGATCGCGCACTTCCCGTCGGCTACGACGCAGTCGACGCTGATCTCCGGGCCTGGCAGGTACTCCTCGATGAGGACTCCGGCGTCGTAGCCGGGCACGCCGGGGAAAGTAGCGGTGCTCGCAGCCGCGAAGGCGTCAGCGACGGCGGCGGGGTTGTCGGCGCGGACGACGCCGATGCTGCCCGCCAGGCCCCTGGCCTTGACCACCACCGGGTAGCCGGCCAACTCGGCGGCGGCCAGCGCGGCGTCCAGGCCGGCCACGGGCGTGCTGGCGGGCTGCGGGAGGCCGGCGGCGGCCAGGACCGACCGGGTGAGCGCCTTGTCCCGGCACGCCAGCACCGCGTCCGGCGGGCTGCCGGGCAGGCCGAGCGTCTGCGCGACCCGGGCGGCGGCGTGCACGAGGGTCTCGTCATAGGTAAACACGCCGTCCGGCCGCCAGCCCCTGGACCTGACGGCTCTGGCCGCCTCGGTCAGCACGCCGGGGTCGCGGATGCTGGTGATCAGGTCCGACCCGTCCAGGTACGGTGCCTGCCAGGAGATCTCGTGGCCGTCGAGCAGCCAGATCCGGCAGTGCGCGGCGAGCTCGGCGAGGATGTACTCGCGGTAGCGGCGGTCCCCGCTGCCGATCATCAGCAGCCGCGGCCGGATCGCCGGCGCGGTCAAGCGACGTCCGCCGGCTTGCGGGCACGGACGATCGCGGCGTGCATCCCGTCGGCGGCCAGGTCGGTCAGCTCGATCTCGATGCCTTCGAGTCCCGCCGCGGCGAGCAGCCGCTCGTACTCGCCGACGGACAGCGCTCCCGCGATGCACTGGCTGTGCCCGCCCCGCTCGGCCCGCTCCGCCGGGCTGAGCCGGTCCTCCGCGACGACGTCGCTGATCCCGACCCGGCCGCCGGGCGCCAGGACCCGGCCGATCTCGGCGAACACGGCCGCCTTGTCCAGCGACAGGTTGATCACGCAGTTAGAGATGACGACGTCGACGGTGCCGGCGGGCAGCGGGATGGCCTCGATCCCGCCCTTGAGCAGGACGATGTTGCCGACCCCGGCGTCCTCGACGTTCTGCCGGGCCAGGGCCAGCATCTCTTCCAGGAAGTCCAGGCCGAATACCAGCCCGTCCGGGCCGACCCGGCGGGCGCTGAGGATGACGTCAAGCCCGCCGCCCGAGCCGAGGTCCAGGACGGTCTCGCCTTCCCTCAGGTCGGCGACGGCGGTCGGGTTTCCGCATCCCAGGCTCGCCAGCAGGGCAGCGTCGGGAACCTGGCCCGGGCGATGGCGGCATACTGCGCCGGGCCGAAGTCGGCCGAGTCCGGGCCGCAGCAGGCCTGGCCGGCCTGCGCCTGAGCGGCCTTCGCGCGGTAGTAGTCCTGAACGTCGGCGCGCAACGCGGCGCCGGTCGTGGCTGTCTCGGTCACGGGATCATCCTTCCGCAGGACGCTCGGTGGTCAGCCCGGCCGGGTCCTGGTCGCCGAACGCGGCGTGCCGGCTGCGGCCGAACGCGTCCAGCCAGGCCCCGGCCCGCGCCGCAGCTCCGGGTCGGCCAGGATCATGACGGTGGTGACGGCTCGCGGGGTGCAGCCGCGCAGGGCCTTGGCCTGGTGCGCGCCGGCGCCGAACTCGACGGTGCGCAGCCCGGCCGCGTAGGCGTCCCTGACCGGTGCATCGAGGACCATGGCGAAGTAGATGCCGCTGCGCTCGCCGACGGCGGCGTAGTCGAACCCGGCCCACTTGACGAACAGGCGGTGGTCCTTGGTGATGGTCACGCAGCTGGCGACCAGGGCTCCGTCATTGCGCCCGAGGTAGGCCCGGACCTCGGCCCCCGCGTCGAGCAGCGCGGTCAGCAGCCCGGCAATGTGGGAGGGCTCCTCGCCGGCGCCGTTCTTTTCCCGGTTCAGGCAGGTCAGCTCCGCGATCCTGGCCACGTGCGGGCGAACAGCCTCGTTGTCGGCGTGCTCGATAACGAGACCGCCGGCGGCCGACTTGCGCACGTCCGCCTTGATGCGCTGGCGTTTCTTCAGCGGCAGGCTGGCCAGGTGCGCGTCCCAGCCGCCCGCGTCCAGCCGCAGGAAGTCCTCGTATCCCCAGAACGCGCTGTGGCCGCCAGCCCGCGTCAGAGCATCGATCAGGTCCTGGTTTCCGCGCCGGGCCGGGATCCACGGCGCGATGACGCACCGCACTCCGGCGGCGAACGCGGCGGGCACCAGCTCAGCTGCGATGGCGCCCATCAGGGCCGGGGTCCAGAAGTTATACGCGACTTCGGTGCGGTACCCCAGCGGCGAGCCGAGCAGCAGCGCGGGATAGAACGGGCCGGTCCCCAGCGCGTCGACCTCGGCGCTGACCGCGCTGTCGCAGGCGGCGCCGCAGCATACTTCCTCGCCGGTCGGCGCCTGCCAGCCCAGGTACGTGCGCGGCTCGTGGTCGACCGCCGGGGGAGTGTCGAGAATGTATCCGGGGGCCAGCGCGAGCTCGCCTCTAGCCCTGGTCGCGACCGTGTGCCAGGGCCTGATCTGCGGCATGGCCTTCTCGGTCGCCCCGAGCCAGGTCGGGCCCAGGTACGGCCAGGCGCTGGTCAGCTGGGCCAGCTCGGCTGACCAGTCCAGGTCAGGCAGGGCCTGGCCGGTCGTTACCTTGACGCGGGGTGATCCGCCCACACTGGTCTCCTCTCCAGTCGCCCGGCTCCGGCAGCCTGGTGCAGCACTTGATGCAGCACCGGCCCCGCCCTGCGCCTTCGGCCTCGGCGCGCCGCTGCTGCCACAGGTCCTCGACTCGCTGGTCCGGATGGGTCCACTCGACCCAGAACCCCCGGTCAGCCGTCGCGATGTCTTCCATCCACGGGGAGGACAGCAGCGGCGATCCCTTGAACAGCAGCAGCCGGGTCTGCAGCGCGGTCGGGTCGGTCACCCGCGCCAGCCCGGTGTCGATCAGGAAGTCCTCGAATCCGAGCAGCTCGTCATACTCGATCCACGGGGTGAACGGGATGAACGTCGGATACAGCTCGAACCCGATCTGCCGCGCGTGCGCGATCGCGGCCCGCATGTGGCGCACGTCGATGTGCTTGTCGAAGATGCGCAGGATCCGGTCGGACGGGAATTCCAGCGCCGATGTCACCCGGCGGAGCCCGAGCGAGACGAGCTTCTCCAGCTCGGTGGTGTAGTCCAGGATGTGGTCTACCCGCGTGGTCAGCTCGAACGTGATCGGCCCGATCCGCTCGGCCAGCTGCCGCACCACGCCGACGCCGATGGTGCGGGAGTTGAAGAACTCCGCGTCGATGAAGCAGAAGTGCCGCACCCCCTCGTCGGCGAGCTGCAGCGCGTCCGCCAGGACCGTGGCGGACTCATACGCCGCGACGCCGCCATCGTAGGCGCCGTAGACCGAGCAGTACGTGCACTTGTGGTGGCAGCCCCTGGTGGCCTCGATGTTGCCGAGCAGCCCGAACGGCGAGTGATGAGCCTCGTAGTGGACCAGGGAGGGGAACAGCGCCCGGCCGGCGCCGGCGTGCCGATCCGGCGCCCTGGCGGCCTGGCGGTCATTCCGCCGCGGGTCATCAGCGCGGGCACGCTGCCCAGGTCGCGGGTACCGGCGGCCGCCTCGGCCAGCTCGGCCGCGATCCGCTCAGGCTCGTCCATCGCCACCCCGTCGGCGAACTCAAGGAACACCCGGTGATTCATCTGCGCGTACTGGCCGAAGGCGACCAGCAGGCCAGGCTGACCGGAGAGCTGCCGCACGAGGCCGAGGCCCCGTTCCAGGCCCTCGTACTGCTGAACCGACACCAGGACCAGGTCGAACGGGCCCGCGGGCGCGGAGTCAGGCCGTAAGTGCGCATCCCAGCCGGTCACCTCCGCACCCCGTTCGCGCAGCGCGGCCGCCGCGCAGGCCGAGGCCAGCGGCTGCATCTCCGCCTCGAACGCCGACACCACCAGCACGCGAGGTCCGGGCATGATTCCCCCTCGGATCAGACCTGATGCCGGACGTCCTGCGCGGCATCGCATGTCTCCCACACCGTGCAGCAGCCAAACTATATATGTCAATAGATCGCTAGATCGATGGTCAGTCATAGATGACGCTCACTCAGCTAGGGCTAAGTCTCTCAACCAGTCGACGTACGAGTATCTATCGATTATCTTCGATGGAAGAGCGTGCTGCGGTTCACAGGCGCTCGCCTCGGCGGGAGGCCGGGGCAGCCAGAGGCGCAGGCCGCGCCTTCGACCGACCAGAGGACGGCTCATGCACGACGTACTGCAGGTGCTCTACATCGCCTGGGGGAACCTGCTGGACCTCGGCGTATATTTCTTCCTCGCGCTGTTTATCGCGGCCATGGTTGACCTCCTGTACCTTGACGTCGTCGCCCGGCGCTCGTTCAAGCGTCACGGCATGCTCGGGATCTTGTTCACCACCGCGCTCGGGGCGTTCAGCCCGTTCTGCTCGTTTACCGTCATCCCGCTCATCCGGCGGCTGCTGCGCGGCGGCGTCCCGCTCTCGGCCGTGATGGCGTTCTGGATCGCCTCGCCCGCGATGGACCCGCCGATCTTCGCGCTCACGGCCAAGGCGATCGGCATCCCGCTGGCCCTGGCCCGGCTGGGCGGCGCCCTGGTCCTGAGCATCGGCGCGGGCACCATCACGCTGCTGCTTGAGCGCCGGGGCCTGCTCACCAGCGTCGTGCGGCCCGAGCGGGCGGCTGCGCCAGTGGCGGCGACCCGGGTTCTTGAGCCGGTCCCCGCTGGCGGCGTCCCCGCTGGTGCCGCCGCTCAGCCGCTGGCCTCCGGCGACGTGGCCGTCGCCACGACCTGCGCTGATGGATCCTGCCCGCCGGGCGAGCCGGATGCGGATGAGGACGACGGGGCACCCTGGTGGCCTCAGGCCAAGGCGAGCCTGCGGTCGGGGCGAAACTGGCGTATTACCGCTCGTAATATGGGCAAGGGCACCATCACCCTGGGCAAGTGGCTCGTTTTCGCCTGCGTGTTCGAGGGCATCATCGCGGTGTACGTGCCTGGCCACGTCGTGACTGCCCTGCTGGGCGGTCGCGGCCTGACCGCCATCCCGCTGGCCGTGGGGATCAGCGTGCCGCTCTACCTCAACGGCATCGGCGCCATCCCGATCGTGGCCGGGCTGCTGGCCAAGGGCATGGTGTCCGGTGCCGCGATCAGCTTCCTGCTTGGCGGTGCCGTCACGACCATCCCGGCCATGATCGCCGTGCACCGCGTCGTCAACAACAAGGTCTTCGTGCTGTACCTGTGCTACGGCATCATCGGCAGCATCCTGCTCGGCTTCTGCGCCCAGCTCATCCTGGGCGGCCGGTAATGCGAGCGGCCTGGCTGTGATTCCATGAACCGCATGGTGCATGCATGAATGGCGTCATGGGCGCCCGGCTGTTCGACCGGCAGACCGCCGAGACCTACGCGAGCTGGTTCAAGGCCCTGTCCGATCCCACCAGGATCCAGATCCTCAACCTCCTCGCCGTGGCCGGCGAGCCGATGAGCGTCGGCGAGCTCGTCGTGCGGACCGACGTCGGCCAGTCCACCGTCTCCCACCATCTCAAGATCCTTGCCGACGTGCGTTTCGTGCTCCGCCAGCGCCAGGGTACGTCGATCTTGTACCGGGTCAATGTTGCCTGCGTGACCGGCTTCCCGAGCGCGGCCGATGCCGTCATGGGGCGCCAGCCCCCGGAGGAACCCCGCCTGGCCGCCTCCATCGGCCGCCCGCATACCGAAGGAGATCCGCAGTGACCATCGGGATCGTCGCCGACTTTGACCCCCATTACGCCCTGCACGCGGCCACTGACACTGCCTTAGCGTGCGCTGGCGCCGAGGCTCGCTGGATCCCGACCCAGGACATTGCCGACGATCCCGCCGTCCTCGACGGTTATGGCGGGCTGCTGATCAACGTCGGCAGCCCCTACCGGAGCATGGATGGCGCGCTCACTGCCATCCGTCACGCTCGCGAGAACGGCGTTGCGCTCCTGGGCACCTGCAGCGGTTTCCAGCACGTCCTGGTGGAGTTCGCCCGCAATGTGGCCGGCATCCCTGGCGCTGATCATCCTGGCCTCAACCCCGATGCCGCTGAGTTCGTCCTCGCTCCGCTGGCGTGCGGGCTCACCGGCCAGGACCGGCTGGTGCACCTCGCTCCCGGGACCTTTGCCGCCGGCCTGTATCAGGCCAGCGTGATCATCGAGCCGTTCTACTGCAGCTTCGGGCTCAACCCTGACTACCGGGACACGTTCGAGAACGGCGGGATGCGGTTCTCCGGATATGACGCCGACGGTGTGGTCCGGGTTCTCGAACTGCCAGAACACCCGTTCTTCCTGGCCACTCTCTTCGTGCCGCAGGCCTCCCGGCAGCCAGGGCCGCACCCGGTCCTGGCCGCGTTCGTGAAGGCGAGCACGGGGTGACATTTATTAGTCCACCTGGGCCGTCGGCTACGCCAGCTCCGTGAGGAGGCCGTCGACCAGCGTGCGGATCTCGTCCCTGATCAGCCGGACGGTCGTCAGGTCCTGGCCAGCCGGATCGGGCAGGCTCCAGTCGAGATAGCGCTTGCCGGGGAAGACCGGGCACGTGTCGCCGCATCCCATCGTGACGACGACATCGGCCGCCGTCACCTGATCTGGCTCAGCCGTTTCGGGAACTCGGCCGAGATGTCCAGGCCGATCTCGGCCATCGCCGCGACGACGGCAGGATTCAGCTGGTCGGCGGGCTGGGACCCGGCCGACGTGACCCGGACCCGCCCGGCGGCGGCAGCGGTCAGCAGGGCGGCCGCCATCTGCGACCGTCCTGCGTTATGAGTGCAGACGAAGAGCACTTCGGGGAGGTCGGTCATGTCGTTGTCCGCTCCGGTCGCCGGCCTCGCCGGGGCTTCACGCCGGCTTCACGGCGCGGATGATGGCTGAGTGGATGCCCGGTGCCGCTTCACTGCCCAAGGTCACCTCCGCGCCGGCGAAGCCAGCCGCGGCCAGGCCGGTCAGGTACTCGGTGCGGGACATGGCACCGGCGACGCAGCCCGCGTAGGAGCCTGCGGCCGCGCGGTCGGCGGGCGACAGGCGATCGTCGGCGACGATGTCGGAGATGCCGATCCGGCCGCAGGGGATCAGGACCCGGAACATCTCGGCGAGCACGGCCGGCTTGTCAACGGACAGGTTGATCACGCAGTTGGAGATCACGACGTTGACCGACGCGTCCGGCAGCGGCACCGCCTCGATGTCGCCCTTCAGGAAGGCCACGTTCGCGGCCCCTGCCCCCGCCTTGGCGGCGTTCGCCCGAGCGAGAGTCAGCATTTCGTCGGTCATGTCCACGCCATATACGAGTCCGTCCGGGCCGACCCGCCGGGCCGCCAGGAGGACGTCGATGCCGCCACCCGACCCGAGGTCCAGCACCCGGTCACCCTCGCGCAGGTCCGCGAAGGCTAGCGGATTCCCGCAGCCCAGGCTGGCCAGGAGCGCCTCGGCCGGCAGTCCGTCGGTCTCACCGTCCTGGTAAAGGCTTGCGCCGCAGCAACCCGGAGACGGCTCTGCTCCGGCTGCAATACCGCACGGGCCGCCTGCGCATACCTGGTCCTGACCTCTTCGCGCAGGTCCACAGCGACGCGGTCATCCATCTGAACCATCCTCCTCGCGTCTCGCATCTCGCATTTCGCATAGACGGTCATCTATGTTTCATCGTGACCCCAAACATAGACGGTTGTCAATGCGTACCGGATACTGGGGGAGTGAACATCGCAGCCGCCGCCAGCCGGGGGAAGCCCACGCTCCCGGTCCTGGCTAGTGACTGCTGCACGCCGCTCCCCGGCGAGCCACTGACTGCCCAGCCGCTGACTGCCAGGCAGGCCGCCGACCTGGCTGGAGTGCTCAAAGCCCTCGCCGACCCGGCCCGGCTGCGCATCCTGTCCCTGGTCGCGGCCCGCGAAGGCGGCGAGATCTGCACCTGCGAGCTGACCGGGCCGCTGGGCCTCACTCAGCCGACCATCTCCCACCACGTCAAGATCCTGGTCGACGCCGGGATCCTGACCGGCGACAAGCGCGGCAAGTGGACCTACTACACGCTGAACCGCCCGGCACTTGACGCGCTATCCGCCGTGCCCGGCGCGAGCGACCCGAGAGTCAGCGCGACCGGTCAGTGATTCTCGCGTGCTCGACGGAGAGCCGTGTGACCCATGGGATGATCTGGCCATGCGTGCACTGACGAGGCAGGAAGCATCAGACGGTGCGGGCGAGCTTGGCTGGCGCCTGCTGCTCGGCGCCCTGCGAACCTCCGTCCTGGTCCGCTCGCTGGCCCAGGCGGCGCAGGTCGCGGCCAGCGTAGTCGCGGCATGCGGCGCCGACGCGGACCAGCACCTGCGCGCCGATCTGCGGGCCGAGCGAGTGATCCTCACGCTGCAGTCGTTTGACCAGTCTGCGGTGACAGCCCGCGATGTGGAGCTGGCGGGCGTGATAACCGGCGTGGTGCGCGCGGCCGGGCTGCGGACAGAGCCGGAGATCGGCGCGGCTGCCTGCCGGTCAGTGCAGATGCTGGAGATCGCCATCGACGCCATGGACATCGCGGCGATCCGGCCGTTCTGGAAGGCGGTTCTCGGTTTCGCCGGTGAAGCGGGAGCCGACGGCCCGGAGGATTCACTGGCGGACCCGGCCGGACAGGGCCCGGCCATCTGGTTCCAGCAGATGAGCGAGCCGAGGACGGAGCGCAACCGCATCCACTTCGACATCAGCGTCCCGCACGACGAGGCAGCCAGGCGCATCGATGCGGCCCTTGCCGCCGGCGGTCACCTGATCTCCGCGACCGATGCCCCGGCCTTCTGGGTCCTCGCCGATGCGGAAGGCAACGAAGCCTGCATCACGACCTGGCAAGGCCGGGACTAGAGACGGCCCGCTCAGGTTTCGGGTGTGGTCTCGCTCGGCCTGACTGATGTCGGGATTGGCGAGCTGCTCATCCGGCAGATGTCCTCCAGTGGGTACGGGGTATCTCTGCTCTGGTGCTGGAGCCTGCGAAAGAAGTCCGCCATCACTGCGGTAAGTGGCGCGTGGCGGGTGAGAATTGCCGCTGCTGCCGCCGGGATTCCCACGGGGCGCTCGCCTTGCGCATACGCGCGCACCCGCGCCTCATGGTCGCCTTTCGCGTACCCGTACAGGGCGGTAATTAACCAGTTCACCAGGTACGTGACCGAGTAGCAGTGGTCGTAGGTCTGGTGCCGGTCGAAGAACCGGATCTCCTCCTGCGATAGCTCGAACCGGGAAGAGATTGCCAGGCCGTAGTCGGCGAAGAAGAGGTGCTTGCCGTCGGTCAGGATGTTCTCGAAGTGGGCGTCGAAGTGCAGGAGGCCGCGGCTGTTCATGAACGAGATCCCGGTTTCCAGATTCTGCTCGACCATGGTGCAGGCCCGGTCGGCGGCCTCGCCGCCGGCGTTCATCTGCTGGCCCAGCCACTGATGCAGGTTCTGCGGGATGTACTCGAGGAACAGCGCGACGCTCGCCGAGGATTGCTGGAGAGCCTGGATCCGGCGGCGTACCTGTGATCCGCCGCCCCAGTAGGCGACGGCTCGGTCGATGTCGGCCAGTTCCTCGGGCAGGGGTGCCGAGTCCGGCAGCACCCGCCAGTGGTACATCAGGGGGAAGCCCTCAGATTCCCCCGCGAGCACCCAGTTAGTCGTCATGATGTGCACGGCGAGTCCCTCCAGGCCCCGAAGCTGGGCCCGCCGATGCCGTACTGGCAGAAAACCGGCAACTCGAACAAGTTCGCCGTGGACCGGACACTGTCCGGTTGCCTCTCCAGATCGGTGAGGGGCACCCGCTTGACGAAGACCGGGAATCCGGCGACCTCCAGCAGAGCCGACTTCCCGCCGATGCCGGAGCCGAACGGCACGGCCTCGTCCACGAACTCGCGCAGCGCGCGATCACTGCGCAGGGCCAGGGATGTGGAGACGGCATTGTGGGCGGCAAGACGCGCACCGCGCGACATGTCAGGGCACGTCACTGCCGCCTCCACCTGGGCACCGATGTCGATCCTCCTGCGACAGGCATCGCGTCGTAAACAGTCCATCCTCATCGGCGCTGACACCACGGCTTTGGACGCCGACGCCGGCGGGCTCTTGACTCGGTTCCTTCAGGCTCGTGGCGCATACCGAGCGCGGCGGCCTGTGCGAGTGAATCCGAACCTGCGATACAACGCAAGGGCCTGGGGGTTGTTGACGTTCAGTGTGATGGCTGACTCGCCAGCCGATCGCATGCGCTCGATGGCCTCGGCGAGCAGCCGGGCGCCGAGACCCTTGCCCCTGGCTGCGGGCACGACGCCTAGCTGCGTGATCCAGCCGGTCGTCCCGCCAACGATAAATGCCACGTCGGTCCCGGCGAGGCTGGCCAGCAGCGTCCACTCGGGTCGGAAGTCGTCGTCCTCGCTGATCCAGCCAGTCCAGCGTTCTTGCGGCCAGCCAGGGTAGCCGGGCCGATCCTTGAACGCGTCGGCGTAGACGGCGTAGAACCGGGCCGGGTCGGCTGGTCCCCATTCGGTCAGGATGAGGGCGTCCGGAGCCTGCGCGACGGGCAGCGGCGCTGTCGCGGTCAGCTGCATCACGTCCTCGGCGAACAACTGTGCCAGCCCTCGGCTCAGGTACAGCCCATGCGCGCCCTCGCCGAGTGCCTCGGTCTCGGCGCACATGGCGGAATTCCTGGCCCGGCCGGCCGGGCTTGCCTTTGTGGCGGCCCAGTCGAACGCGTGCCCGCCGATGCCGCGACGTCGCCACGCCGAGTGCACCAGGCCTGTCGTGACCGGGACCCTGACGTCGGCTTCGCCCGGCCAGTCCCGTGTGAGCCAGCGCAGCGAGGAGACGCAGACGAGCCGGGTGCCGCCTTCCGCCCAGCCCGCATAAGTCTCCGCGTCCGCTAGATACGAGCGGCTAAGGAAATCGGGATCGGCGGCAAAGGGCTGTCCGCCGTCGGCCGAGAAGCACTGTGCGGCGAGCTCGATCAAGACCGGGAGATCGAGCGGCCCCAGTGGCCGGAACGACAGTTCTTGATGAGGATCCACAGGACCCTGACCGTAGCTAACGACTGCCCGAAAACCAACTCCCGGCTACGGGAACCCGGCTGCCCCGGCACTTGACGCGCTTTCCGCCGTGCCCGGCGCGAGCGACCTGAGAGTCAGCGCGACTGGTCAGTGACCCCTGCTGCCTGAGCCGGCCGTACGGGGCTCGTTAGGCTCGCTCGAACTCGCTTATGGCGAGCGCGATTCCGGCGGAGGCGGGCTCTCGGATGATCCGCACCGAGCCGAGGCCGGGCAAGATCAGGCGTCCCTTCTCGTCAGTGTCGGGATCCTGCGCCTCGTTGCTCCGTCGGTGCAGCAGGTCAGCGAATCCGTTGCTGGCCTTGCTGAATCCCGGGTCGACGATGATGATCCGCTTCGAGCCCTGCTGCCGGCGGTACCAGTTAGCGATCAGGGCGTTGACGTGGTCGTCGCCGAACGAGTACCCGACCACGAGCAACTTGCGGCAGCTCTCAAGGGCCGAGCGCCAGGCGAGCAGTGAGTCGAGAAACGGGCCGCGGGCGGTGAGCTTGTTACGGCCGCCGAAGATAATGCCGGGCTCGCCGCTAGCCTGACCTGCGGCGGGGGAGTAGGTGTCGTCGTCAAGGGTGCGCCAGAGGACCGAGCCGTGCGGCTTGTAGATATGAGCGACCGAGTGCTCGACATCCATGACTTCGCGACTGCGCCAGTGCACGAGGGCGTCGCAGGTCGGGACGCCGATAGTCTCGAAAGCCCGCTCGACGCAGGTGTCGTAGTTCAGCGTGGCGCCCGCGCAGACGCTAGAATCGCCGACCCTGCTGCGCGCCAGCGGCTCGAGATAGGACAGGTCCTGGTAGGGGCCGGCCACTCGCTCGCTGACGGCCTGGGACAGCCAGTGCCGCAGTCTGAGCAGGGCATTGCCTGGATACCTTGGCTGATGCAGCGCCGCTACAAGCACCTTCGCCTCGGCGGTCCAGTCGACGTACCCGGCGTCGACAGAGTCGGTGACGCGGGCGGTCATCATTCGCTGTAGCGAGGCCCCGATCGCCTCGGTGACGCTTGGTCGTGGCTCGCCGGTTGGGTCCATGTCGTCGAGCCAGGCCTGCCAGGCTCCGACAAAGGGCCCTAGATCGCTGCTGTCTCGCTCGATCAGGCCGTCGAGGGTGTTGGCGACGTCCTCGACATTGGGGCGGCGCCAGCTTCCCAGCAGGCTGAGCCGGGCGGTCTTCATGATCGCGCCTGCCGCGATGTAGTCGTACGTCGCATTGAGGTCCCGCGCCCCGGTGGCGCCTTTCAGCGAGTCGAAAAGCTCCGATGCTAGCGGCGCACCCGCGTCCTTCGACGCACCCGCGCCCAGGAGCCAGGTCGTCTCCGCCGCGACGTTCACCTGCCCTACCAGGTCTTGTACGGATGAAAGGCCAGGTAGTCATTGCCGTACTGAGCCTCGCCCGTGATCTCGCGAGTCGCCCACGCTGGCTTGGGGACTCTGGCCAGTTCAGCCGGGTCGTCCATCTCCAGTTCCGCGATAATCAGGCCGTCGTTATCCCAGTGGAACTGGTCGATGTCCCAGGTTCGCCCGTCAAGCAGGAAGCTGAATCTTGTCTTGACGATTTTATTAGTCCCGGCGACCAGGAAAAGATGCTCAGCGGAATCTGTCGCGTCAGCATCGCCCGGCAGGTACAGGTTGAACTCGGGGCGGGTGACGCCCTGCCACGGCCCCTTGATGGTAATCGAGTTACGAGTATCATCGTCGGACCGGCCTTCGCGCCTGACTCGCAGTGACCAGCCTCCGCGAGTTGCCAGTAGCCCTGCCTTATTGTTGTCTGGTCGATCGGCTCTTCAGCGGGCAGGTGATCCAGGAGGAACCGCCGCTCGTGCTCTAGCGACATAGCTTCGCCTCCAGACGGTATTCAGTGAGGCAGGACTCAGTAAAGCCGCTGCGGGATGCCTGACGGCAGCAATTCTCCGTGCGAGAGCCGGAGATGCATGTCATCAAGTTCCTTCTCGGTCATGGTCGCGATGTAGTCGATGGTTCCTCGTACCAGCTGTTTCCTCGGGTCCTTGTAGGCCCCTTCATCCTTATTGCTGTGCATCAGCGACTCGATATACTGGGCTAGCAGGCCAGGCAAGCGTCGCTGCCGTATCCATTTCTCGTCACGCATAAAGGCCCGGCGGTTGCCGCTTGTGCGGTCCTCAGTTTCCTGATAGGCAAACTCGACCCACTTGAAGGTCCGGTCAAATAGCTCGTGTACCTTCCGGCGCTGGCCGATCTGTACTGACACCAGGTCCGGCCTGTCGATGACGTAGAACCAGGTGATCTCCTTCATCGCGCCGATAACTGACCTCATCAGTGGCTCGACGTACAGGCGACCGTCATCCTTGACCGACGTCGCCATGCTGGCCGCCGAGATTATCTCGGAGGCCAGGCTGCTGATCGCGGCGATCTCCTCGCGGGTACCGTCATAAGGCCGATCGGGGAACCGGCAGGCGAAACGGCCAAACTCGTTCCTGGCCGTGGACGAATTGGGTGTGCGGTGGTCGCGAGCACGCAGCTTCTCGGTGGCGTACTGCCAGAATTCGTTCATCTCGCTCTGGTGGAGAGCGTTCGGGTCGTCGTCGCTGTTGTCGGCGGTGTGCTTGAGCTGGTGCAGCGGGATGAGACCGTCAACGAAGAAGTCCTGCAGATCATGTACGGCATAAGTGATGTCGTCCGCCCAGTCCATGATCTCCGCCTCCAGGGTGGGCGTCTCAGGCCCGGGAAGCAAGGGAACTATGTATTGCTCAAAGGCCTTCAGCTCAGGGACGTAGACGCCCCATTTTCTTCTTGGATTGCTGGTGGTGCTCATCCACGGGTACTTGACACACGCCGCCGCCACGGCGTGAGTCAGGTCCATGCCGTCTGCGGCAGTTTTCTCGTCGCGCCTGCGATGAGTGGCCAGGGAAAGAATGATGCGCAGGGTCTGTGCGTTGCCCTCGAATCCGTCGTCGAGGTGATACGAGTTCTTCGCTATCAGATTGCTCGTCCTCGGCTATGTGACCGAATGGCGGGTGCCCGATGTCGTGCAGCAGGCCCGCGGCATCGACGACATCCGCGTCGATGCCGCCCGCCTTCTTGATGCCCGTAAGGTTATTCTTGTCGTGCTGCAGGTACTGCACGAGCCTGCGTCCGACCTGGGCGACCTTGAGCGAGTGCGTCATCCGGTTGTGCCGGAGGATCTTGCCGCTGCCGGACGAGACCTGGGTAATTTCGGCTAGTCGGCGAAACGAGTAGTCGTAGATGACCCGGTCCAGATCACGCTGGTACTCGCTGCGGAACTCGTTCAGATCTCCGGGCTTCTTGCGGCCGGATGGGCGGTCGTCTCGCTGAAGTCTGGTTTCCGCTGGATCGGTCATCGTGTCGACACTGTCTGGCGTGGTGAATGAGGACCGTGATCTAGTCCCGCGGCCATCCGCGACCGGCAGTCGTGCGCGGCATTACTGAGTCTCACAAGCCGACTCCTAGCTAAGTCCTTAATGACCCCTGTATGCTCTGCTGCGTCATGACAACCTGATGGCGGCGTTTTGCCCCTATTGTCGAGGGTCCGCGACCTTGGACCTAGAGTCTAGCCGGATGATGACGCAATGGTCCCGTGCCGATCCAAAGGCATCAATCAGAACCAGCCTGCGTCAATCAGAACCAACCTGGGCTGTACCGGCCATGACCGGGTCAATTTAGCGACGCTGGGCTGCCTTGCTCTCGCCCCCGACCGGTCATCGGGCCGTAGGTCGCGATCAAGGCCGAGACATGACGTTAACTGAGAGTCAGCACGGGAAGGCATGACGTGGTGGGATCTGCACCTGCGAGCTGACCGGGCCGCTGGGCCTCACGCAGCCGACCATCTCCCACCACGTTAAGATCCTGGTCGACGCCGGGGTTCTGACTGGCGACAAGCGCGGTAAGTGGACCTACTACACGCTGAACCGCCCGGTACTTGACGCGCTTTCCGCAGTGCCCGGCGCTACCGACCTGAGAGTCAGCGCGACCAGTCAGTGATCTCGCGTGCTCCACGAAGGGGCTGTCTGGCCCATGGGATGATCGGCCCCTGCCGCGGGCACTGACCAGGCAGGAAGCATCAGACGGTGCGGGCGAGCTTGGCTGGCGCCTGCTCCTTGGCGCCCTGCGGACGTCCGTCCTGGTCCGGTCGCTGGCCCAGGCGGCAGTGACGGCTCGCGATGTGGAGCTTGCGGGCGTGGTTACCGGCGTGGTGCGCGCGGCCGGGCTGCGGACAGAGCCGGAGATCGGCGCGGTCGCCGGCTGGTCAGTGCAGATGCTGGAGATCGCCATCGACGCGACGGATATCGCGGCGATCCGGCCGTTCTGGAAGGCGGTATTCGGTTTCGCCGGCGAAGCGGGAGCCGGCGGTCCGGAGGATGTACTGGCGGACCCGGCCGGCCAGTGCCCGGCCATCTGGTTCCAGCAGATGAGCGAGCCGAGGACGGAGCGCAACCACATCCACTTCGACATCTTCTGGGTCTTCGCCGACCCGGAAGGCAACGAAGCATTGCATCACGACCTGGCAAGGCCGGGACTAGAGCAGTAGAACGCTCGGCCGGCGGGTCGCAGCGTGAAGAACTGATTCGGCTGGCGGGGAATTGCCAGAGGACGAGGCGCCGATCGTGCCCGATGACGTCCGTGACCACCTTCGCCTCGTCGATGAGCGGTCGTGGTCGCCAGCATGGTTCGGGGCGGCGGAGGGCAGGCGGCGGCTGCCAGCCGCGCACATCGCTGGGCTTGGTCGCCAGGTGGTTGAGGATAGTGGTCGGCTGATGTACCAGCAGCTGGTCAATGTCGTCTGCCGGCGGCCGGGCAGAGGAGTGCGCGACGCGCATCTGCCGCCTTGCGGCATCCGGCACTGCTGCGCCAACTGAGACCGCCAGTTCATGCCGGTCAGACACTCGCTCATGAGACTCAGGGGGCGAACTCGTAGACCCCACGCTGGGCGGTGGCGAGTAGCCAGCCAGTTGCGCGCAGCCGAGCGGCAATCACCTTGGCGGGAGTTCGCAAGCCCGCAAACAACACTGTGCACCGGGCCGGGGTTTCGCTGATGTTCTCACAAGGTATCCAAACCCCATAGTACGCCGTGGTACGGACGGGTATACTTTTGCTATGGCACTTGAGCAGCCGACGAACATCAGCATCCGCCAGTTCGTGTCGGACTCAGGGTCGGTCACGCGCGGCCTCCGACAGGGACGGGCATACACGCTGACCATGAACGGGGAGCCGCTTGCGAGGATGATCCCGATCCGTCGGCGCCGGGCGGTCCCCAAGGACGAAGTTCTCGCTATCTTCGCCACCGCTCCGGCGATCGATGCAAACGAGCTGCGCGCCGACCTAGATGAGGCTGTCAGCCAGGACCTGCATGATCCGTACGAAGGCATCGGCCTGTGAAAGTCCATGAAATCGCGGTCGTGGACACGAGCATTATCGCTGCAATTAAACTCTATGAGCCAGCGGAACTGCCTGACACCATGCTGGTGACGGCGATCACGCTAGGTGAATTGTCGTACGGCCCCCATGCGACGGACGATCCGGCGAAGCGGATTGGGCGAGTCGCAGTACTTCAGCATGTGGAAGCGACCTTTGATCCACTCCCGTATGACCAGGGATCGGCGCGTTTGTACGGGCAGATTTGCGCGGCGGTTAGGGCGGCAGGGCGTCAGCCGCGTAGACGGGCTGCTGATTTGATGATCGCGGCAACGGCGGCGAGTAACGATTTGCCTCTCTATACGGCCAACCCGGACGACTTTAAAGGCGCGGAAGGACTCGTCGAAGTAGTCGGTGTCCACGGGCGACCGAACAACTTCTGACCCTCTGACCGGACACCCAGGACTCGGAGGCGGATCCCATCAACGCGCACGGGCCGATCTCAGCGACGACCAGTGCCCGCATCATGAGGCCTCCGCTTCCTCGCGGACGGCAGGCAGGTGGAGCGTGGCTAGCGGGCTCTTGTCGCCGACGTAACAGGTCATCTCCCACATGTGTTCCTCGGCACCTGGCTCAAGAAGGAAGTCGAACGCGCCCGCCTCGCCAAG
Organism: uncultured Actinomycetota bacterium; assembly: GCA_963819285.1. Lineage (GTDB taxonomy): Bacteria > Actinomycetota > Actinomycetes > Streptosporangiales > Streptosporangiaceae > Chersky-822. Next base: position 41,953 of record CAWFVM010000011.1, on the reverse strand, counting down.
GGCTACGAGGTCGTGAATGGCTGCTAGTCCGTCGCACTGCATTTCAGATTCCCTCCTTGCGGTCGCGTAATTCGGTCTGTCGCACACCACTCACAGACCAGCTGGCGGTCAGATCGCCGGCCAAGAGCGTGCCCGTGCGGGTTGCGTCTCGCAATTAGCCTGTCATCGGCACCTGGTCGGCCGCGAGGATCGCTATGGTTTGCCGGTGCTGGGTGCGGGCTGGATCGAGGTCGTGGCCCTGGCGGCGGCGTTCGGCATCGCCGTGCTGGCGACGCCCGCGGGAGTCTCGGGCGCGGTGCTCCTGCTGCCGTTCCAGGTCAGTGTCCTGGGCACGCCCAGCCCGGCGGTCACGCCGACGAACCTGCTGTACAACGTCGTGGCCACGCCGGGCGCGCTGTACCGGTACTGGCGGCAGGGCCAGACCGGCGGCAGGCTCGCCCTGGCCCTGATCGCGGGGACATTGCCGGGCGTGGTCGCAGGATCGGTCATCCGGGTGGACCTGCTTCCCGGCGCCCGCGTCTTCGACCTCGTAGTCGCGGCGGTGCTGCTCCCGCTCGGCGGCTGGCTGGCGCTCACGACGCCGGCCGGCCGGGCAGCCGAGCCTGGGCTGGTCCGCGCCATGCCCCTGCCGGTGCTGGTCCTGCTAGCCGCGGTCGTGGGCTGCGTCGGCGGGATCTACGGGATCGGCGGCGGCTCGATCCTGGCCCCCATCCTCATCGGCACCGGGCGGCCACCACGCGATGTCGCCCCGGCCGCCCTGGCCTCGACCTTCGTGACCTCTGTCGCCGGAGTCATTACTTTCCTGATCCTGTCGGTCAATCACCACGGCTCGGTAGCACCGGCTTGGCCGACCGGGATCGCGCTGGGCCTCGGCGGTCTGGCAGGCGCCTACACCGGCGCCCGGATCCAGCGCAGGCTCCCCGACACGCTGATCCGCAGGCTGATCGGCGTTCTCGTCGTCGCGATCGGCGCCCGGTACCTCTGGCTTGGCCTTAGCTGATGCCAGGACCGGAGCACCAAGGGAGCCGCAAGCCGATCGGCTGAGCACGGCGGCGCTTCCGCTAGCGGGCGCGCGTGACCCGGTACGTTGCTGCGATGGGGGACTATCCGACGCTGTACGAGTGGGCGGGCGGGCGTGCCGCGTTCGACCGGATGATCAACGCGTTCTATGACCGGGTCGAGCAAGACGAACTGCTCTCGCCGTTCTTCCCTGGCGGCGTGCACGAGGAACACCGGAGCAACGTAGCCACCTGGTGGAGCGAGGTGTTCGGCGGCCCGCCGGAGTACACCGAGCGGCTCGGAAGTTACGAGCGGATGCTGGGCAAGCACCGGAACCTCGGGATCACCGATGCCCAGCGGTTCCGGTTCGCGTCGCTGATGAGCCTGGCCGCAGACGATGCGGGCATGCCGGGTGATCCTGAGTTCCGGTCCGCGCTGGTGGCCTACCTGGAATGGGGCACCCGGCTTGCCCTGGGGAACTCGCAACCTGACGCCGAGCCCGCCGAGCACGCACCAGTGCCCCGCTGGGGCTGGGGTGAAGCCCCGCCCTACCAGCCGTAGCCCTCGGTTCAGTCCGGCTCGCCATGGAACAAGGCGGAACACAATGGATCGCCTTAGGAATGTAGGGCACCTCGCCAGAAACGATCCAATCCGTGCCTGCATGTGCAGGTTCCAGGAGGAACAGTGACCGTCTTGAGCAAGAGATCTGCCTCGTACTTCCTCAAAGGGCTCAGCGTGCTGGTGACGCCTCTCGTCCTGGTGAGCCTGACCGCCTCATCCGGGAGTGCGGCTACCGCGACGGCTCCGACATACTTCGGGGCCAAGCTGACCACCCATAGCCAGCCCTCCAACGCCGGGAACGGTCAGTCATGCAGTGAAAACCGCGGAATCCGCCATGGTGCCACCTGCACCTGGGTGGCCATCTCGGCGTTCGAGAACGGCAGCAATTTCACGGCCCCGAGGACGGGAATCATCAAGCACGTGAAGCTGGTGTCATGCGTGGCCGGGAAATTCCGGCTCCAGCTGGCCAAGGCCGAGCTGAGGGCCGGCAAGGCCCAGATCCTGGTACAAGGTCCCTTGATCACCTACGCCGGCCAGAGCCCGTGCGGCGGTACCAGCGGCGACCACTACGTTGTCCAGAGCTTCCCGGTCAGCTTCCACGTCACCAAGGGCAACTACATCGCCATCGTGGCCCGATCCACCGGAACGCTGTCATGCTCCGGCGGCAACGGCTTCCTCCTGTACGCCCCGCCGCTGCCCGTGCGCGGCCTGCTCAAGAAGTCGCACTCAGGCGCTAGCTGCGACCTCCTGGTCCAGCTCAGCTACAAATAGGCGACGGCAGCCACTCCCCTCATCCCGTCCAGGGAAGCGATCGCAGCAGGACTCCTCGGCCGGCTTCAACAGCGGCACCGTGCACGCGATCCTGGTCGACAACGCCAACGCTGCGGCAACGAGGAAACAGCGCGACGGCGGCACCCGGCACGAGGCTGGCTCAAGTGAGCGCGAGTGCCGGTGCCGCTGTCGCGAGGGGTCCACGGTGTTGACTGGACCAGACTAGACCGACTAGCTAGGATGGTCCTATGACCGCAAGCGTTAACGTCTATGAGGCCAAGACGCACCTGTCCCAACTGCTGGATCGCGCGGCGGCTGGGGAGGAGATCGTGATCGCCCGTGCCGGTCGCCCGATTGCACGTCTCGTGGCGCTGAGCGGCGCCTCATCGCGCGGGCGCGTTCCAGGTGTGTGGCGGGGCAAGGTCAGCATCGCTGATGACTTCGACGAACTCCCGGCCGAGATGGATGCCGCGTTCCGAGGGCAGTCTCTGTGAGACTGCTGCTGGACACTCACGCCCTGTTGTGGTGGCTGGTGGACGAAGGCTTGTCTGATCAGGCGCGGGATGCGATCGCTGATCCCGCCAACCTGGTTATGGTGTCGGCGGTGAGCGCTTGGGAGATTTCCATCAAGAAGGCACTCGGAAAGCTCACCGCCCCCGACGACCTGGAACGGCAGGTGAACGAGGGAGGGTTCGGGTCACTCTCGATCAGCATCGCGCACGGCATCGCTGCCGGTGAACTGCCCCGCCACCACGACGACCCCTTCGACCGTATGCTGATTGCACAAGCATTCGCGGAAGAACTGACCATCGTCACGCATGACAAGCGATTCGCCGACTACGACGTGGCGACACTGCCTACCTGAGACAGCGGCACTGGGCTTGAGGTCACAGTTCGTAGGCCGGAGACGAGTCGACTCACTTCGATCTTCAACTTGGTCAAGCCAGTGCCCAGGCGCGGCAGACACGGAGATTAAACCTTACGTTTTTGGTAAGTTAGATGACCGGTACCTGACGCGACTGCGGTACATGAAACTTGCGACTAGCGTAAGTTTCATGCAGTCGACTACCTCGCGGGTCTTCTATGAGCTCGCGGCCAGACACGGTGGTTACTTCACTGCGGGCGAGGCAGCTCAGGCTGGCATCAGCTACCGGCAGCTGTCCTACCACGTGGCCTCAGGCGGGTTGGAGCGTGTCAGCCATGGCATCTACCGCCTAGTTAACTACCCGGCGCATCCGCATGGGGACATGATCGCCGTCACGTTGTGGGCTGGTCCCGACAGTGCCATCAGCTACGAAAGCGCACTGGTGGTTTACGGACTCGCATCGGCGATGCCCCCGGTAATCCACCTGACGGCTCCTGCTTCTTTCAGGGGGCGCCGCCACGGGGTGCGGATACACCCGGAGAAGCTGGCATCCGATGAACGGCGCCTGTGGGACGACGTTCCCGTGACCACCATGGAACGCACTCTCATCGATATCACGCGCAGCGGTGACCGGGCGTTCCTGCACGAGGCGGTACGCGAGTCTCTGGAGCGGGGGCTCACCACACGGAAGCGTCTTGCCCGCGCCATCAGCAGTCGGGAAGATCGCGCGCGCATCCGCCGAGATCTGGGTCTGCGGCTGCCGGCCGTTCGGGAATCCGAATGAATGAGCGCACGTATGCAAGCCCATCCAGCGGCTGCTCGCTCGCATCGCGGCCGAAGCGCCAGCCGGCAGCTGGGCTCTGAAAGGCGGGATCGCGATGATCGCGCGAGTCGGTGATCGGGCCAGGGCCACATCTGATGCTGATGCGACCTGGCGAGCCGAGGAGCAGATGCTCCACGACATGCTTGACCGTGCCAGCGTGCTGGACCTGAATGACAACTTTGAGTTCATCATCGGACGCGGTAAACCCCTCCAGGCTGAAGGCCCGGAGGGCGGACTGCGCTTTCCGGTGACAGCGCGAATGGCCAGTAAAGTGTTCGAGCAGCTTCGCCTCGATGTCAATCTTGTCGACCGCGACCCGCGTCCGGTCGAGGAAATCACGCTTCGGAACCTGCTGGACTTCGCCGGAATACCGCCGGTCACGGTCCCAGCCATCAGACCCGAACAGCAGCTCGCCGAAAAAGTTGCACGCTTACGCGCGCGACTCATCGGGGAGACGCGATCTGGCGAGATCTGGGACGCCGAGAGCTGGATCTGGTCCTAACGGCTATACATCGCGAAGATGGCGATGCTTCGGTGAGTCAGGCCTGGTTCATGACGAGCTGGTGGCTGGGGAACTTGCCGATCCCGTATCGGGCTTTCGGGCTAGCTCGTAGAGGAAGCTCATGGTGTCGGTGAAGGCGCCATTGTCGCTGTGGTGGTCGAGGCTGGCCGCGAGGTCGGCATCGAATGCGGCAGCCTGGTCGCCGAGTACTGCGTCGGGGAGGAAGGATGTCGACCTGATGAGCCCGGCTAGTCCGGGCAGGGTCCAGCGGTGCTCGATGGTGAACTCATGACTTCCGGCCAGTTCGAATCCTGCGGCGGAGAGTACTTCAGAGTCGGGCCTGCGCGACTGCGCTTCTTCCCATCCAGCCGGGATCCTGTGCTCGGCGCCGAGTGCGGCTTTCCACCTGTCCAAGGCGGTGGCGAGAGCCCGCTGCCAGCTTTGCTCACCGGTCCAGGGCTGGGGAGACCAGCACAGCGCTAGGTGGCCGCCTGGCTGAAGCCAGCTGAAGATCCGGCCGGCGATCAGATCCCGGTCTAGCCGGTGGAACGCGTTGCCGATGACGGCCAGCTCGAAGTACTCCGGCTCGGCGCCGAGCGTCTCGGCGCTCGAAACTACCGGCCGGAAGTTCGGCGCCTCAGCTGCGGCGGCCTTGCTCCGGACGACCTCGACCATGTCTGGCTCCTGGTCAACAGCCCACACCTCGGCGAACCAGTGGCGCAGTGGAAAGGCGAGCTGGCCAGTCCCGCAGGCCAGATCCAGCAACCGGCCTTGCCCGGAGACCTGGGTGCTGCGGGCCAGATCCGCGATCATCGCTGCTGGATAGGGAAGTCTGTACCGTTCGTAAGCTGCTGCTGTTCCGCGATACAGGTCCGCTGCGAACCGCACTTCGTCAGCCACTCCGGCTCATCCTCTTCTTCGCCATCCGCAGATACGAGGCACCAGGTCATCCTAAGGTCTCACGGCTAACGGCCAGACAAACGCCGAGCCGCTAGTGAGCGGTACCGGGTTCTCGACCTGGATGCTCTTGTGGTGGCGCTGCTGATCGCTATGTCGATCTCGGGGACCGCATCGTGCAGGACGATCAGCCTTATGCGCCTGCTGACAGGGAGTACGGGCAGTCGCGGATCGGGATCCCGTTCGCGCGGCTGCGCACCGTGGCTGGCCAGCACGTCTTCACGGTGAAGCGGCCGACCGAGAACGTGCTGTCGTGTGAAGAATTTGAAAGCTCCGTCGCGGATCGGGTCGGCTCGCTCGGACTGGAAGCCGAGCGAGTCGAGGACACCTATGACTCACTGATCCGGGCCGCGACGTCGGTGTAGCCGGCACTCGGCCAATGGCTGCTGATTTCAGAACAGGGTTGCTGTGACGGCGGGTGCGCAGGGCAGTAGTTCGGGCGGCTCGATGGCTAGCTGGGCGGTGGCAAATGAGCCGGGTCGAATACTGGAAAGATCCAGCAGCTCCTGCGCCTAACTCGCTAGTGCCCGGCTGCGGAGTCCTGGCCATCGACGATAGCGGTCGGTTGCTCCTCCAGCGCCGGCGGGACACTGGCCAGTGGGCGATCCCGATGGGGAAGATGGAGCTGGGCGAGCGGCCGAGCGAGTGTGCCATTCGCGAGACTGCTGAGGAAACCGGCGTCGATGTCGAGATCACCGGCCTGCTGGGCGTCTACTCCGACCCTTGAGCACATCGTGGAATACGGCGACGGCGAGGTCCGCCAAGAGTACGAAGTGATCCTGCTCGGGCGCCCCGTCAGCGGCATTCCTACGCCGAACGACGAAGCCAGCGACGTGCGCTGGGTATCTCCTGCCGACCTGCCAGGTCTCGACATACACCCGACTCAGTGGCGGCAGCTCGATAACTTCCTGGACCAGGATTACCCGCACGTCGACTAAGCAGGTAGGGAGCGGCAGCCCCGCTCTCCGCAGGACGGCCGCTCCCTGTGACTGCGCCGTGTGGTCAGCCTGGGGCACGACAGCATCTCCACCACCGAGCGGTATCTCCACACCTTGCCTGACGCCGACGACACCGCGCTTGATGCGTTTTGCCAAGATCCGCAGCAGGAGCAGGAACGTGACCGCATGAACCCGCGCACCCGCCGCGCCACCCTGTACGCGATCGGCCCTGGGCCACCGCCCTGACCGGCCTGGGCGTCGGCCTGCTCGCCCTGAAAATGACCCGCCAGCACGCGCCCGCCACCGAACCCCACACCCCAGATACGGAAATAAATTCCTCAGGCCAGCTCGCCGCCCCCAGCCCGCTCCCGCCCAGGGCAAGTCAGCTCGCCGCCGCCTCGGCCGACCCCGGCGCCGAGCCCGCGACCCTCCCCGCCCCGGCCTGCCGACCTGACCGTCCAGAACCTCACGGGCTGCCCGGCGGTCTAGACTCGCACGCGAGAGCGAACCGGAAGAAATTGGCTGAAATTGTCGACGGCGGCATGCGAGATCAGACTCGCCGAGGCCGCTGGAGGGAGAGGACATGGTCACCTTTGCCCGGTCCAGCGATCTGCGCGGGGCGGAGTTCATCGGCGCGGATCTGCATGGCGCCAGGTTTGCCGAGGCCGACTTGTCTGGCGTCGTGATGCGCGGCGTCAATGCGGACGGCGTGGACATCGATGATCCGTTCCTCTGTGATGACGGGAGCTTCCTGCGAGTCAACGGCGTGGACGTGATCCCGTTCGTCGAGGCCGAGCTCAACCGCCGCTTTCCCGGCCGCGCCGCCCGGCGCGCAGAAGATCCGGATGGTCTGCGCGCGGCCTGGTCCGCGCTCGAACGCGCATGGTCGGCCACGCTCGCGCGCGTCGCGGAGATGCCGGCTGGCACGGTCGACGTGCCAGTCGGCGGCGAGTGGTCGTTCGCGCAGACGCTGCGGCACCTGGTCCTGGCCACGGACATGTGGCTCGGCCGTGCCGTCCTCCAGCTCGGGCAGCCGTTCCACCCGATCGGTCTCCTGCACGCCAGCACTGAGGAAGACGGCTTTGACCTGTCGGTCTTCACGACTGCCCAGCCGTTGTACGCCGAGGTGCTGGATGTCCGGGCGGGCCGGGTCGCGATGGTGCGTGGCTTCCTCGCCACCGTCACACCGGATGGGCTGGCCGCGCCGCGCGAGAACCCGCACGATCCCGGAGACCAGAAGACCACCCGTTCCTGCCTGCACGTGATCCTCACGGAGGAATGGGAGCACCTCCGCTACGCCGTACGCGACCTCGACGCGATCGAGGCCGAGCGCGCCGGATGAGCTAGTGCCCGTCGCCGTTACCCGAACCGGCATCGAATCGAGCAGCGAACGACTCCTGACCTTCATAGGCAAGCGGACCACCCCGGAGATGACACGCTCGGTCCTGCGCCGCCTGGTTGCCTGCGGCATCTCGGTCAATGGCTGCTTCATCACCGATTGTGTCAGTTCTCTCTGCTGCATCTGATATGGATGCAAAGAGGTAATTCTTGACACGAACGATCCCGCGTTTCGCTGGCTCCCTTGCTGGAGCAGCTAGAGCTTGAGCAGGCGGATCTGGTCACGATGCCCCGCCTGGATGAGTTGGTGCGCTCCGCTGGCATCGGGACCGATACTCGAACCGTTGCGAGTCGGTTGCGTGAGCGTGGCTGGCTGCTGCTGCCCGCGAGCCAGCGGGGTGTGTGGGAGTTCGTGCCTGCGGCTGTGGCCGGCGCTCGTAGCCGGGGAGGTTCGACCAGGTTGCTGCGTGCGGCGATGGCCCGGGTGGCCATCCCGTGCGGCCTGACCTTTCAGGCTGCGGCGTGGGGGCTCGGCCTGGGCAGACCGTGCACCAGCGTGGGTTGAGGTCGCTGCTACGGATGATCGCGCTGCGGCGCGGCTGCCGGCCGCTCTCGATGTGTCAGTGTTCGCCCCGCAGCTGAACTATGGCATGGCGAAGGGGGTGCCCTTGCTGCTGCCAGCGAACGTTCTGGCCCATATGGCAACCTCGCCAGGCCGGGTACGGTCGTGGGCGAGCGCGCTGGAGTGGCTGCCTGACATGGCCGCCGAGGCAACCGCCGACGGGCTGCTCGCCGATCTAGGCGCGCGGCCCGCGACCGCGAGGGCGCGGCTCGGCTACCTCCTGCAAGGGCTGCGCCCCGACATCGCTGCGCAGATCATCTGCTCACATCGATCTTCAACTTGATCAAGCACATCCTCCACGAGGCGTTCATTGCCTCCGAGTCCATCCGCCGGCTTGCCCGCATCTGTGAAGACCAGGAACCGGACCTGCTCGCCGCGTTCATGACCGCCGCAGCCCAGGCCGCCGAGGACGCGACGTCATCGCGGAGCCTCCCTCGCTGCCCAGCCCGCAGCTCGGTGCCCCGGCCCGCGATCCTGACCGCGGAACGGGATGCTGACCCGCGCGCCGCCGCCGACCCGATCGCCGTGTTCGCCACCCGACTGGACCACGCCAGCACGCTGGCCACGACATCCGGGGAATCGTCTCGCCTGCCTGGACGCAGCGGCTGCAGCCAGGGACATCCGCCGCCTGATGACTGCGGACAAATGACAGCCACCCTCGGTGACCTCCTGACCTTAGCCCGGCAGCATCACCGCCGGGCAGCACAGCGACCCCGAACTCCTGCTTCACGCTGCGGCCCTCGACAACGCAGCCCGCAACCTCACCATCGAAGCCCAATCCAGAGCACAGTAACTCACCCTCGCCAACAGCGACGCCAAGCACGCCACCGGCTGCCACATGAACAGCCGAACCCGCAACCGCATCGCCCAGCTAGCCGCCCAGGACTCGCCAAACGCCGGTCGCCCTCCGGTCGCCCTCCGGCCGACGCTGCAGCCGGGAACGGAAGGTTCACGGGCGCCGGCGGCATCGAAGGTTCCGGATAAGAACCGCCGAACCAATTATTCCTGATCCAGATGGACAGCTCATCGCGCTGTCGCGTCGGCAAACAGCGCGACTCCCGCGTCACTAACCTCTGCATCCTTTTCCACGTCAGCGGTTGTCGGCTGCTTCGGTTTGTCAAAGACGACCCGTGCACATAGAGGCCACGCACCCTCGGGTTGTTTGTCGAGCTATTCTGTGTGGATCACGGGGATTGGTATTTGCTGTAGTATTGGCGTGATCAAGTTCATTCGGGTAGCGAGGGTGTCGGCGTTGATAGTCTCGAGTGACAGTGGTATTTCAGGCTTGTCATCGAGGTCAGTCCATTCTGAGACACCAGGAGCGGTCAGCTCATCGCGGATCGTGGTTATAGTGAAATCCGGCCGACTTTTGAGTATGGCAAGTAGCTTCCGCCAGTCATGGCCCTTAGGACATGGTTTGACGATGCCGTTTGAGTCGGCTGGGTGCGGCGGCCTGTCGCCGAACAGCACAAGGGCTGTGTGATGCGTATTAGGCTGAGCGCCAAGGCGGCGCACTATTTCAGCTAACGTGTCCTCGATCTGTGCTGCTGGCGAATCGCCGAGCTCGATTGCGCCAAGCCAGCCAAGCGCCTTGCGTGCGCTGTCCGGCGCGGACCGCCACTGGGTTACGGTCACGCGGTCGTCAGATCTGTGTCTGTCGAACCGGTGCGTGCCGTACGCCAAGAGCCCGACCTCGAGCCGTCCGGGTTCCCTCATCTGCCGGTGCACGGCCTCGATAACCTTCTCAGCCCGGTAGAGCCTGGCAGCCACGTGCACTGGTGATCCTGCGACCTCAATAGCACAGATGAGATGAGCTTGGCTGACGGCATTGAGCGAGCGGGGTATCGAGTTTATGAGTTCTGACAGGCCGCGCGGGTCTGTTACGACATTTGGCGGCTCGGTGAAGAGAACCTTTCCGGGTCGGAGCAGTTCTGCCCGCACCTGGTGAAGGCCAGGCAATAGCCTGGCGGAGTCGGCGGAGAGCAGTCGCGGGGTGCGTCCTGCCCAGGCGACGACCGCGAAGATCGTGCCATGACTATCGACGTACTCGCTGCGGATCGCGAGCTCCGCGACGGCTCCTCGTCGCGCGCCTTCGGCAAACAACCGTGCGGTGTCGAGCCGGATCCCGTTATCGCGTGCGTCAATGCGGGCAACCAGGAGTTCATGACTCTGCCGGATGGGCGAATCGGCAATTGCATCTGCTAGCAGTCCCCGCAGGTCGGTCCCAGGCTGCGTCCACATGGACGCATCGGGATATTCCTCGCATAGCCGACCAAGTGCTTTTGTGGCCCCGCGTGAATCGGGAGCGGAATTCACAATCATCAGGACCTGGCCGGGTGCCAGCGAGAGTGTTCCTGCGCCAACGGCAGGCGACGGTGCGTCATGACTATACTGCGCGCGGGGGATGCCCACCTCGTCGATGCTGACGCGAAAAGTTACGAGACCGTTGGCTGTGACCTTGAGTATCGTCAGAGCCCGGCCTGCCGAAAGGCCTGCCACCGCTGCTGACAGGGTACGGCTGATCGTGTTCTCGCCGTGAGGCGTCAAATCTCACCCCCATCGAAACTAACGCGACGAGCCCTGTCGCAGCACTGCAGTTAGGCGACATCTGGACGATCCTGCCGATAGTGGATCGTTAGATGAGGATACAGGCCAATAGTAGGCGATGGATTGAGCTAGCATAGACCGCACCGGCTGGCCGGTATAGCCGGAAGGGCGGAGATGCGGAATATCCTGATTTACCTGTCCGGTGCGGACCTGGGCATTGTCAGGCAATGCCCTTCCGAAAGAGTCAGGTTCGGGGCGCTAGGCGCCTTGGTGCTCCTCACTGGCGTCACGTCGGGCGTACTGCTTGCCGTCGGGTGCGACGTGGCGCTTGACGTTCAGCCAGTGCTCGCGGTGACTGTCGGGATAGTCTGGGCCAGCCTGATGCTGAGCTTGGACCGGTGGCTGATTGGTTCCCTCAGCATCGGCAACCGAAGGGTGGTGCTGGCAGCGCTGCCACGCATTTTTCTGGGCTTGTCGTTGGGTCTCATCTACTCGGCTCCTCTGATTACCCAGATCTTGAGGCCGGAGATCAATACTCAGATCGCCGTTATTCAGCAGCAAAACGTTTCTACCTTCCAAAGCCAGCTGGGGGCCAGCCCGGTTTCGAAGGAAATAGATCGCCTCCAGATAGAAATCGACGGCTATGAGAAGGTGATCAGCTCGGGTGGATATACGCCGCTCGATCCCGCACTCGACCCAACACTTCAGCTTCTGATCAAACGGCGGAATCACGCCGAGGCGCAGGAGCATGCATATTACGACCAGTGGCAATGTCAGCTTTACGGCGGTCCCCATTGCACAGCCAAAGGCAATGGCCCGCTGGCGCAAGCATCAGAACACGGCTACTACCTTGCCGTGGCGCAAGTCACCAAGCTCGACACGCAGGTCAATGCACAACAGGAGCAGCTAGCTGCATCGGACGCCGGATCTAGGCGAGCGAGACTCCAGGTTGCGAAGACACTTTTGCCGGGAGCGCAAGCGCAGCTCGAGGCCGATGTGCACACCCGAGATTCGCTGAAGCTGGCGTTCAACGAGGACAATAGCAACTCAGATGGCCTAATGATCAGGCTCCAGGCGCTGGATCAGCTATCAAGTAAGAACCCCACGGTCAGCTCCGCGGCGCTGCTGCTCTTCCTGCTTATCGCCATGATCGAATGCCTGCCGGTGATCACCAAGCTGATGCAGAGGCCAGGAATCTATGAACGAGTGCTGGCGCTGGCCCGAGATCAGGAGCTTCGGATAGCTAGATCCATATACCGCAAGGCCGTCCTACAGACCAGATTGGAGCAGGTCTGGGACAGGGAGTCGGATGCGACTACCCCTCGGCCTGCGGGGAGCGCGAATGCCCCAAGCAACATAGAACTTGCTGATCAAGCACTGCGCGGCATGCAAGACATGCGATCCACGGTCCTCTCCGACAACGTAGTGGTCCCAAGACCCGCTCCGGACAAACGCTGATGTCCGCCGCCAGCACCTCAGCCAGCTGGCTATTCCCGTGGGATGACCTGGCGGACGGATGCAAGGATGATGCCCGCATCCGGGCGTACGTGGCACACCGCTCCACGCGGGGGGAGAACGCCGCCCGGATGGTGGCCTGGCCCGATGTGCTTACGGAGTTCAGCGAAGACAGGGCCTTCGCCGACGCAGTGTCGCTGGAGAGCTATGCCACTTTCGCTGGACTAGCCTACGCCGTTACCCTCACGGCAACGGATATCAGGGATCTGACCGGGCGCTTCAACTGGCGGGCGCTCCGCAGATTCCTCACGACCAGAGCGTCCATCGGCATCATCTTCGTATTGCTTGCGCTTGCCCTGGTCCAGCGCGACTATGTGGCCTTTGCAGGTCAGTTGCTTGCCTTCTTGGCCGCACCGTCAGTCGGCCTGGTCTGGCATGCTTGGCGGAGAAAGCACAGCATCAGCATGGTCATGCTGGCCGTTGCCCTTAGCCTGTCTGGCATTGTTGCCCTCGCAGTGCCAGTGGCATTCAGGTTCTCTATACCGTACTCATCATGGCTTCTTGCCGGCTATGTCCTCGGAGTTGTCTGGGTTCTTGCTCAGGATCACGACCGGCGACCCCTATTTCGCGGGCTCAAGGAGATCTTGCTGTTGCCTGCGGCCTATGGCCTGGAGCGACGTGCCATCCAGGCACGCGAGGTGTGGCTTGCCGATGCTCGCGAGAAAGCCGTCATGCCGGAGCTGGTCCAGGCTATCAACAGGCTCCTCCCACCTGAACGCAGGAAACGCCTGCTCGTCGAGGAGGCGCCAGGGCTCGCCGCGACGTACCATCCGAGCCTTCAGGTACCCACACGTGCCGCCCGCCGCGCAGAGAACGCGCTGCGATCATCGGACGGCGCTAGCCTCGCCGTCTCAGGCCCGCGCGGCTGCGGGAAGACCGCCCTGCTGAAAGAGCTCTGCCAGGACCAGTCACGGTTCGCCGTTTTGGTGTCGGCGCCGACACGCTACGCCCCGAACGAGTTCCTGATCGACCTTTTCCAACGTCTGTGCATTGAATACATCAAGAGCCGAGGATTCCCGGTCGAGAGCGCAGGCCCGCGTACGGCCGGTGCGCTGCTTGTACGCGTCATGCGCAGCGCGCCTGTCCTTATCCTTCGGTTGCTGGCCACGATCACACTGGTAGGCCTGCTGGCATGGGACCTGGCTGTCAGGTCGGCCACTCAGGACCTCGACAGGCTAGCCAGACTGCCAGGCCACCTGTGGGCAGACAAATACCTGCTCACCTTGACCATCTTGGTCGGCGGGATCTGCCTCCTCTTGCCGAAGCGCGACTGGCGGATGCGACGCCGCCGCGGCGAGGATAGGCTCGTCGCTGAAGCAAGACGGTATCTCCTGCAACTGCAAGCTGAGCAGACCGCGACTACGCAGATAGGCGGCGGTTTGCCTGTCATGCAAGCAGCCTTCAGCAGGGCCGTCGCGCTGAGATCTCTTCCCTGGTCGATGCCAGAACTGGTCGGGCACCTATGCGACTTCGTCGCGCACGTGACAAATGAGCAGTCCACTGGCCGGACGGTTCTCATCTGCATTGACGAAGTCGACCGCATCGGCTCAGCAGAAGAAGCCAGCCAGTTTCTGAGTGAGATTAAGGCGATCTTCGGCGTTCCGCAATGCTATTTCGTCGTCGCCATCGCCGAAGAATTCGGAGCCGCTTTTGGCAGAAGAGCCATCACCGGCCGAACCATTGCCGACAACGTTTTTGATGAGATCATTTCCGTCGAGCCGATGACGTTCGACCTGTCCAGGCAGCTACTGCAACGTCGCGTCCCCGGCTTCAACGACTCATTCGTATGGCTCAGCCTGGCCCTGTCCGGGGGCGTACCGCGAGAGCTCATCCGAGTGGCAAGACGGCTTGTCGAGACGACAATTGAGTCGGATTATCAGCTTCAGCTACCCGAATTCGCCGAGCGGCTCGTACGCGAGGGCATCCACGAAGCGACCGTCGGCACCAGAATCCAGATTGCTCAACTGTCACCCGGACAGAGCTGGGGGCACGTAGTCGACCGGCTGCGTCATTTGGCGGCAGCTTTCGAACCAGATGCCAAGTCCAGCGACCTGGCTGCCGCGCTCAAGGAGGTGGCCGACCTGGCAGCAAGCCTTCCGGCCACCAACGCACCCGACGAAATTCCTATCAAGGACGCTGTAACCAAGCTAGCCGCTTTGGCCCTGCTGAGCCTTACCACATACGAAGCATTCCAGGACACCTGCTTTGAGATCACAAGGCACCGCGCCCCTGACGCTGATCCGCCGGGGCCATACGCCGAGCTAGCGGCAGCGTGGCGCGAACTCAGCATGTCGGCCGAAAGCTGCAGGGCAACTGTCCAACGTGTCCGCCAATCACTCAACCTCGACCACCCCGCAGTAATTGCAGCGCCGACTGCGGTGGGAACTGCCATTTCACAATGATCCGGCCCAAATCGGCCCGCTCGCAACGCTCACGACCTTTCGGACGTAATCCACTGCCTGCCAGCCATCATCCTGCGTAAGCAGCGTCAGCGCTCTCTGGACGGGTTACTTGGCCGTGCTCGTCAGCGAGGCCTGCGAGCACCGGAACGAGACGCGGCGTAGTCGATCCGACGTCGGAGAACCTGGGGCCCGGTACCTGCTGTGCGCCGGCAGGTACTAAGCGTGTTGAGGAACGCGCGGTGAGCCGGGTTGCTCAGCGCGCCAGGGAGATACTACGGGTCTTTGCCTGGATTCGCGGTCGGCACTGCACTGGCCTCGGCTGTTATCACGGCCACGTGCCCGAGTCGCTACGCGATCTACGATCGCAGAGCCCACCAGGGGCTCATCAAAGTCGGCCTCTATCTGGATCTCCGGGCACCACGGTTTTATGAGCGCTATATGAGTCTTATCGATCAATGCCAAGCTGAGGGTGCTGCCGCCGGGTACCGGTGGTCTCCTCACGATATAGATCTCTCGTTGTACATGATCGGCGCACCGCCAGCCCGCTGACGCTGCGCCTGGTGCCAGCCATCCGTCTCACACGGCCGCTCATGCCCCGGCGGGCTTTCCCGGCGGACGCCTCACCAGCCTGGACACAGCTTGATGCGCGCCGGACGGGAGCGATCGACTGCGATGATTCCAGCTTGTTCGAGGACGACGGCGACCCAGCCGGCGGTGGCGCGCTTAAGGAATCTCTTCAGGTGCTCGTCCAGGCTTCCTGGCTGACTACCCCGTCGAGTACACGCTTCCGATCAGGACCCAGCCCCGCCCGCGCTGGAAATCGGGTACCTCCTCCAGCGCGCGCCAGGGCAGCGGTGTCCATGCCTCCTTCTTTCCCAGCAGCAGCACGACCCCGTCCGTGGTGTAGCGCGCGACAGTGAAATGACCCCGTCCCGACGGAGTTACGAGCGCCTCCCCCGGAGACACGGCCCCCCGTACCGCGCGCTCAACTGACCCGGTCACGCTGCGATCCCGGACCAGTAACGTCCCGAAGTTGATGCGCGGTCACGCCGCCGATCGGGACGCGGAAGGCGGCTACGGGCATGGGCGTCAGGAACATAGGAGACGCTGTCGTCGCCGCTGTCAGCCCATGACAGGCGGGCAGAGTCCCAGTTGGGCGCGGGTGCAACTGACCGCCAGCTGATTTTGTCGTTATAGGACCAGCGGCCCGTGGCGGGACCAAGTTGGTACAAGACCGTGCCATGCCGGCTCAGAACCCCGAGCACTCCGGCGAGGAAGGCAGAGGCTGTGTACTGCTGCGGATTGACTGCTTTGTGGCCGTACCGGCGCACAATCGCGGCGAAGTCGTCCGGGCACCGCCTGGCATAGGCGCGTTCAACTACGCCGTACTCAATCCAGCGTCCTGGACTGCCCCGGCTTCGGTGGAGGCCATGACCTCTGGGAAAGTTGGGGCTCATGGTATCGAGGAAACCGCATCCGGATGAGCTGCGGGAACGGGCGGTGAAGATGGTCGCCGAGGCGCGTGCGGAGACAGGGAACTCGCGCGGGGCGATCGCAAGAGTGGGCAGGCAGCTCGGTATCAATACCGAGACGCTCCGCAACTGGGTGAACAAGGCCGAGGTCGATTCCGGGCAGCGGCCCGGTACCACGACTGATGACAGGAAACGGATCGCCGAGCTCGAGCGGGAGAACCGTGAGCTGCGCCGCGCTAATGAGATCCTGAAGGCGGCGAGCGCTTATTTCGCGAGGGAACTCGACCCCGGGTGTCCGCGCTAGTCGGGTTCATCGATTCACATCGTGACGAGTTCGACGTGGAGCCGGCCTGCACGGTGCTGGAATTCCGGTCTTCCACGTATTACGCGGCGAGGAAACGCGAGCGGGAGGCCACGGCGCGGAGCGTCCGGGACGAATGGCTGAAGAAGGAGATCATGCGCGTGCGGGAGGACAAGGACATCGGCCGCCGCGTGTACGGTGCCCGGAAAGTATGGCGGCAGCTGCGGCGCGTGGGCCATGTGGTGGCGCGGTGCACGGTGGAGCGGCTGATGCGTGACCTGGGCATCGCCGGCGCGGCGGCCAGGAAGAAGAAGCCGCAGACGACCGTGCCGGCTCCGGCCGGGACACCTCGTCCGTCTGACCTGCTGGAACGCGATTTCACTGCGGGCGAGCCGGCCAGCCGGCGGGTCGCCGGTATCACTTACGTGGATACGGCTCGCGGTTTTGTGTATGCCGCGTTCGTCACCGACTTGTTTTCCCGGCGGATTGTCGGGTGGCAGGTCGCGGATACACTGCGCGCGGAGCTCGCCGTCGATGCGCTGGAGATGGCGATCTGGTCATGCGGGGTCAGGATCGGGGATCAGCTCATTCATCATTCCGACCGGGGTGTCCAGTACACGTCCGTCCGGTATGCGGAGCGGCTGGGAGAAATCGGCGCGGTCCGGTCCGTGGGCAGGAAGGGTGATTCCTATGATAACGCGGCGGCGGAATCGGTGAACAGTCTTTACAAGAAAGAGCTGACTGACCTGGACGGACCGTGGGAGGGCGTCAGGGATGTCACTTTCGCCACCATGGAATGGGTCGCCTGGTATAACACCGAGCGGCTCCACTCCTCCTGCGGCTACATTCCCCCGAAAGAATTCGAGGAAAACTATTACATTCAGCAAGCCGCACTGGTAGGCGGTCTCAACCGATCGAAGCAATTCAGGCCGGGGCGATCTCGGTTTCCTGAAGTAGCAGCTCCACGAATACTTCTTTTGGCTTCCTGAATCCAAGTATAGCACGAGGCCGGTCATTAAGGGAGTCAGCGACGGCCCAGAGATAGTTGATGTCGCCGGTTATCTCTGTTCCCTTCGGGAAGTATTCCCGGATTAGCCCGTTAGTATTCTCGTTGGTGCCGCGCTCCCACGGAGAATGCGCGTGAGCGAAATAGACCGGAAGGTCCGCTGCGACGGTGAGCGCGGCGTGACGGGCCATTTCTGTTCCCTGGTCCCAGGTAAGCGATTTCCGCAAGTGCGCCGGCAGGTCCCTGACGCAGTCGAAAAGCGCATCCCTGACCGACTCCGCGTCATGCCCGTCCGGCAGCGCGACCGGGCAGAAATAGCGGCTTACCCGCTCCACCAGGGTTCCCATAGCGGACTTTCCGCCCTTCCCTATTATCAGGTCGCCTTCCCAGTGACCCGGCACCTGGCGGCCCGCCACCTCAGCCGGGCGGTCGTCAATCGACGTCATCCCGACAATCTTCGCGCCCGGCGCCTTCGCCCGCCCGCGGGGCTTCCGCTGCTCGCGGCGGGTGCGCAGGACAATCTCGGACTTTTTCAGCTCGCCTTTCGGCTGAGCGTATATCCAGGTATAGATCGCCTCGTGCGAAACAGACATACTGCCCTCCCCGCAGGATCGCTCGAAGCACAGCCTGCCCGATATCTGTTCTGGCGACCAGCCTTTCCGCAGATCACCGGTAACCCGCTCCCGCAGCTCCGGCTCCGCGTCGATCTTGCGCTCTTTCGGGCGTTCCCGGGACTCCCGTGCCGCCGCGTCGGCCTTCCAGGCCCGGTAGGCCTCCCGTCCGCCATGCCGGTCGATTTCGCGGCAGACAACCGATTCATTCCTTCCGATCGAGTGAGCTATGTCCTTATTCGAGAGTCCTTTCGCCAGGCCGCGGGAAATATCCTCCCTGTCTTGCAGGATGAGCGGAACACGTACGTTACCCACCTTTACCCCTGTCGCCTCGCGTACCGCGCGAGCATTTCACGACAGGAAAACGATATCCGCCAACACCCCATTCTATTTCAGTAATTGCGTGTCGGCCAGTAATTTACCGGTAATGACCGATTGCTTAGACCGGTTGTGATCAAGGTAGCATAGTCATATTCGGCAAGCAAGGGCCTCCAATTTTGCCGGGGCGATCCATCCCGTGTACTGGCCGATCGTGGCGGGCAGTTCAACCGCCAGACCGAGTTCGAATGCGTAGCCGTCGATGCCGGGCAGGCCTTCCGGCTGCGGAACGTGCAGCCAGCTGTGCGGGCCCCGACTGAGCATGTCCTTTCCCGCGCGGACAAGTGAAGGTAAGGGAACCGTCCCCGTCGCCATTGGCGACGCCGAGAATGTCTTCGTCGCCGTGGAAGGGGCAGACCTGCCAGGAGACGGCCATGACGGCGCACCTCCGTTCAAACTGTTTGCGCTTTTCACAAGGATAGATGCCCAGAACTCACTCTCATGCCGCATTCAGATTTAGCAAGCCATCTGCCGGGTGCCGACATCAGGCATCGGCAGTCCGGCCGGTTCTGTCGCATATTTCTGGATGGTTACGTTGGCTGGTTGGCGGCGAGGATGAGCTTGCGGAGGAGGGGGAAGCTGGCGCGGCCGTAGGCCTGGCGCTTGATTTTCTTGATCTTGCTGACGGTTCCCTCGACTTTTCCGCTGTTCCAGGGCAGGGACAGGCCGTTGCGGACGGCGTCGTAGTCCTGGCGGATGCCGGCGGCGAAGGAGGCGAGCGCGGGGATGCCGGCTGTCTCGGCGGCGTGCAGCCAGGTGTCGAGGGTTTCGGTTCTGGTGGCGGGGCTGATGCGGGTGGCGGTGAGGCCGGCGCTGATGTCGGCGAAGGACCGGGCCAGTCCGGTGATGAGGGCGATGCGGGGGATCGCGGCGGTGACGGCGGCGAGCGCGGCGGTGTCCTCGGGGGTGAGGTTCGCGGGGCTGGTCATGATCCAGCGGGCGATGTCGCGGGCGGCGGGCAGCGGCGGGGGCGGGGGGGGCGCTGCCGGGCAGGTGCCGCAGGGGCCGGAGGTAGCGGCGGACCTGCTGGTCTGAGCCCTGGTAGCCGAGCCGGGTGATCTCGGCGGCCAGGGCGCGGGCGTCGCGGGCGCCCTCGTTCCAGCGGCGGATGAGGTGGTCCTTGTACGGGTCCACGGCGGAGGGCTGGCGGGCGGGGAGGATCTCGGCGGCGGTGGCGGCGGCGTACCTGCGCACGGTGGGCACGCAGAGGCCCAGCTCTCGGGCGACGGCCGCGGCGGAGTGGCCGGCGTTGAGCAGGCGCCGGATCTCCGCGTGCAGCCGGCGGACCTCGCCGGCCCGCGCCGACTCCCGCGACTCCCGCGACTCCCGCCGCGCGGGCGGCGGGGCGCCCTGCCGCCCGGCTGTTCGCCTTGCCCCCCCTTCTCCTTGCTCTCCTTGCTGCTCGCGGTGGTCCTCGTGCTGGTGCCCGGCGAGGACGGCGGCGGTGGCCTGGCGGACCCGGTCGCTGAGATTGCGCGGCAGGTGCCAGCGGTCAGCGACCTGGACCGCGTCCGGGGCGCCCTGGCGGCAGGCGGCGCCGTAGCCAGTGCCCCGGTCCCGGCAGATGACCGCGGCACCGGGATGGTCTTCCAGCCACTTCTTCACCGTCCCGGTCTCCCGGTCCGGCAGCACCCCGATGACCTGCCCGGTTTCCATATCGATCAGCACCGTGCCGTAGTCACGGCCCCGCCTGAACGCGAAATCATCGATTCCCAGCACCCGCGGCGCGGTCCCCGGGTCCTCCTCCGGCAGGGCCAGGACCAGCCGGATCATCGAGTGCCGGGACGCGGGCATGCCCAGCTGCCCGGCCAGCGCCGACCCGGCCCGCCCGGCCAGCACCCGCGCGGCCGCCTCCAGCGCCCCCGCCAGCAGCGGCGTCCTGCGCGCCCGCGCCGACGTCAGGCCCTCGACCTGCTCAGCGAACGACTTCCGCGCGCACCCCGGGTTCACGCAGTCCAGCACCCGGACCTGCAGCCGGACCACCACCGGCCGCCCCCAGACCGGAAGATCACGCAAGAACCGCGCATACCCGCCATGCCGCCTGCCCGACAGCACCCCGCAGTCCGGGCACGCCACCCGCTCCGCCGCCGGCCGCGCCCGCACCACCACCCGCTCCCCGGTATCCGCCACGCCCTCCACCACCAGCCCCGCCAGATGCGGCATCAGCACCGAAAGCACCCGCGCACACGACAACTCCCCATCACACTGCGACAATGACACGGCGGGCTCCTGGCTCCGGCGGATTCGACACCCAGCCAGATACCAGGAGCCCGCTCCCGCACCACCGCGACACGCCGAACGCAAACAACCGTTACCACCCAGAGATTTGCGACAGAACCGTCCGGCCTGACCACGAGTTCGTCCTGGTCAGAGAACCTGTGCAGCAGTCAGCGGCCAAGATTGAACCTCGCGGAAGCACTCCCGAACCAGCGACAGCCCGCTGGCCCCGGCGTGGCGCTGGCGGATCGCCGACGGCGGCCGAGCTGCCCACGTCGGGGCGGGACCGGAGTACTAGGGCACCACCAACCAACTGTGCGGCCTCTACCCGTTCGTCGCCGGCAGCGGTACCCCGACAGGCGGGCACGCCGGTCGGGCGTCACCAGCTATGGGCGAGGTTGTGTGCCTGAACCCGCTGGCCTGGCTCCGGGCCGACTTGGTCACCAACCCTGGCCTGTTCATCCTCGGCCAGCCCGGCGCCGTCGCGACCGCACCCGCTGCTGCCGACGTGGACACCAGAGTTAGCATCACCTTCGACCCGTCCGCCTACCCAGCTCGCCCGCACGATCAGCGCCGCTATCGCCGAGACCGGGCAGCCCTAACCGGCCCGGAGCAGGCAGTCGCGTCCTGCGGCCTGACCCTCCTGGGCCGCGCCCGCGCCGCCGGCATCGTCCGCACCGCGTGAGACCGCGACAGAACCCTTGGTCACTTGCGAGGATCTCCTGCCTCATTCTGTGATGAGTCTACCATTCGCGCCTGTTGACTGACTGGTCGCTTACGCCGTCATCGAGTCCTGATGTATTCTGCGTCCACTTCGCTAGTGACTGATAGAACCATTCCTCAATCGAGCCTTGCGTAATTCTAGCGAGGGTCTCTGTTAGCGCCTCTTGTTGTGCTGCCTGATCGCTTGTCATCTGCCCGAGAGTCACGGCCGGGCTGCCGTTGACGGCGGCTGTCAGGAGGTTATTTCCGACGGTTTTGGCATGCTCGACTCCGTGGCGCGTCGCGCTATGCAATGCCTGGTGTATGAAATCCTGATTCCAGATGAGTTCGACGGGGGCCTCACGGCAGATAGCTGCCGCAGCGAGTACGTGTGCAGCGTCATCCGATCCGAGAGTCTCCATTAGGATCGCAATCGCCTGCTCGTCAAATCCGGACGCGACTGCGGCGAAAATCTCAGCTCCCATGTCGCGTCGAGAAGGCGGATCATCCCCGCCGTCGGCGATCCACTCGACTAGGCCGCGCAGGAGGGCCGGGTAACGGTCGTGTTCCTTGAGATCAGGCTTTACGTACCACGTGCGCGGCAAGGGCAGATAACTGCTGCGGAGGGTCTTGTCTCGCTCCCATATCTCGACGCGGTCTTTGAGGAGATCAAGCATACGATCCGGATGGCCTTTAGCGATTTCGGTGAGAAGTTCCGTGATCTCGTGTGAGCCTATTGATGGGCATCTCCGCAGCTGGCTCAGAATCTGGTCTGCATGATTCTCAGATAGATCAGTCCATGAAAGAGCGCTATATGGTCCGAACGCTGCAGCGACGGCTTCTGCGACCATGGGTGAGTCCGTGAACCTTGTCGAGGTGAGCAAGTTCAGGGCAAGCCTAGGACTGGTCCGGGCGATGGCGATCGCAGCAGTAACTGTGAGGCTGCGAATTTTGGGATCTTCGCTGTCGAGCAGAGAGCGCAGCAGGTCCTCTTCGCCGTCAAGAAGGGCTGAGCGGCTGCCGCGAGCAAAGCCAAACGCTTCAGCGACGTAGCGCATGACCTCGACGTCGCTGGTGGCGAGCAGGTCGAGCGCCTGCCGGATTGCCTCGTCGGGGAGGGCGTCTGCGAGCGGGCTTAGCGCAGCGGGAAGTATCTCCAGAAGGACGCTGGAAGGATCGCGAGCGATCCGCTGACAGATCACCCGCGCCACGGATGGTCGGGCACGTGTGAGCGACCAGATTAGCGGTCGCGGACTGCCTTTCTGGCGGAAGGCGCGGCGATCGATGGTGATCCGCTCTTCGATCTGGTCGATCAACTGGTCGTCGTCAGGCCATCTTTCGGCGGCTTCGGCAACGGCACTCCTGAGCGAGGCTTCCCTGAGCAACTCCGACTCTGCTCCGTCCTTCCCCCGCGCCGCAAGATGACCCCACCCGTCGTGCAGGGCCAGGGTGAGGCGGTCGCTCGATGAACTGGGCAGCTGGGTCAGCGCCTTTTCGGCTGCGGGCCGGGTGCCCGTCGGTGAGTGCTCGGCATGCCACCACAATGCGTGCCTTGCCGCAACGCCGACCACCGGGTCCATTTCGGTGCCAGCCAGCAGGGCGCCGAGCCGCTCGATGGTCTCGATGAACTCCGCTGTCCACTGCTGCTGCTCGGCGTGATCGGCGAAATTCTCGTACCTGATCGATCCGCCGATAGCTTGCACGGCCGCGACAGCCCTCTTCGGGTCGTGAGACCTGGCTTCGGCGAAGGCCAGGTCGAGAACCCGGCGGCGAAGGTGCTGGACGGCGGCAGCGTTCACCGCATAGGTCCTGAACGTAAAAGTCCGTCCGTCAGCGCTGGAACTCATGATGGCGGTCGCCAGCAGCGGACTGAGTATCTCAAATGGCGAGTATGCCCAGTCTGCCGGCGCTGCACGCAGCCATTCAGCCGCTGCGTCGATCAGCAGGTCGTGGAACTCAGCGGGTTTGGCGAGGTTGTAATCGACTAGTCCCTGCAGGATCCTGATCGGGTGCCCTGGGTGCTGGCCAGGGGAACGCCGGTCACGTCCGGCGAGTTCCCACAGCAGGTCAGCGGCCTGCCGCAGGTATCGACGATCGTAGGCAGCATTCTCAAGGACACCCGGCAGCGCATCGAGTACCCGCCGACGGCCCTGCTCGGGACGGCCCGGCTCTGATGGGTTCTCGGTCGGCGCGTGGTGAGCCATTGCCCACCGGACCAGTTCTAGGGCGGCAGCCGGCTGGAAGAAAGCGACCGACCTTGCTACGTCGAGAAGCCGCAGTCTGGTCGGGACGTCGCCGTTACGGAACCGGGAGGTGATCAATGGCCACGCAGATTCAGCGAGTGATGCGCCTGTCGTGTCGCTGGCTCTGATCTGCCAGTCGACCCTGCTGGCGTTGGAGAGCATGTGCAGCAGGCAGTCGCCTTCGGAGTGCTGCAGGACACGGTCCAGGTAACCCGTGGACGTGCCGGATTGCAGATCCGTCGCTGCCTCCGAGAGCAGAACGTCGCCTAGCAGATCCGGCACGATCCGCAGTGAGTTGCCGCGGCGTAGCAGGACTGCTGCCTCTTCCAAGCGCCGAATGTGCGGCATCAGCTGGTCGAAGGGCCTTCCAGCTAGCTCCGACAGAGCTGCCCGGAAATCGGGCTCGTCGACGCGGAAGGGCTGCAGAGCGGCGATCGCCCTCAGGACCTCCTGCCGGATGAGGGGGTCGCCTGCCAGGTCGCTTCCGGCAACCGCATCACGGAAAGCTGACATGATTTCTTCGCGGAACACGGCGCCAGATGCCAGGCCGGCCGGATCGAGGCGGCTGCGGTCAATGAGCGCCCCTCCGACGACGATCAAGAGCGGGCAATCAGATCCCAGGATTGCCAGTTGCCGTGACAGCGTGGCGCTGGCACGAAGCCCAAGCGCCTCGGCGGCAAGCGCCTCGGCCGCCGAGAGCGCCAGGTCATCAAGGTGCCATTCGGAGACATCGGACGGGTGCAGTTCGATGGTGCGGAGATCGGCCCGCAGCTGACCACGCCCTTGGGGACGCAACGACAAGACGATCTTTGAGCCAGCACGGGCACGGCGGATCCCCCGGATGACATCGCTGAGTCCGCTGCGGTCATGCGCGTCGTCAATCACGATAACGACTTGATCGCCTGCCGGCAGCGACTCAAAATCGCGCGGTCCGATGACCGTATTTCTTGCCAGGAAACGTATCTGAATATCTGCATCCCGGCCTTCACAAATCCTGGCGAACTCGCGCAGAAGGCGGCTCTTGCCGATGCCTGCCCTGCCCACTAGCACGCCGACTGCTGATACAGGATCTTCGAGGAAGGTGATCAGCTCCCCAATCTCGGCCGCCCGGCCCGCCAGCACCCAGTTGTGGGTGTAGATGCTGCCGCCTGTCTCTGCGCCGAAAAAGTCAGCGGACGTCAGCCAGGAGCTGGGGTCAGGAATCCCGAGGAACAACTCGCGGTGCATCCCGCCAAAGTAAGTCTCAACCAGCCGGATTGCGGCGTCCTGATCGTGCAGGTAGCGTACGTCGGATGACAGATCCCTGGCGTCCCTTATCTCCCAGCCGGGGTGCCTGGCGATCTCCTTCCGGGCCTCGGGGCTCGCGGTTCTCGACAAGAACAGATAGCACTTGCCGGCGTTGAATCTCATGCCTTCAGTAACGGCGCGTACTCTGGCCGGCCCGAACTTTTGTACCTGCTTGCACTGGATAGCGATGACCTCGCCGGAGCTGGTCCGCACGACCACGTCGGCACCGTCTTGCCCGAAGCCGGGGCCACCGTTCCGGGTGGCCTCCGCGCCTGGAAAGAGATGTCGGGCAAGATCGGCGCTGAAGTCCTCGAAGGCTTCCGCCGACAGCAAGTGAAACGGAAGCTGCGCCGGCCGCGTGCGAACTGGCCGTGGCATATCTCCTGGCATGGAAGCGGCGGGGCTGTGGCCGGCGGCCGCTAGTAGCTGATTCTCGTTGAGGTCCAGAAGATCCGCTAGTTGACTTAGCAGGGCACGACGCGGTCGGCTAAGGCCCCGTTCCCAGCGGCTAATCGTCTGCTGACCAACCGAGTCGAGCCGCTGGGCTAGCTCGGACTGCTCCCAGCCGCGCAGCACGCGAGCCTGCCGGAGCAGTTCACCCAGGTCCTCGCGCATGGCCCGACACTACCAGAACTCGTACGCATCTCGAAGGCGTACGGGTCTGCTAAGCTCGGCGGGACGTTCGGGCCGAGAGGAGAACCCGTGATGGCAGATGCCAGGTGGGACATCGAGTTCTACCGGGATGAGAACGGTCGCGAACCTTGCCGTGAGTGGATCCAGAGCCTCAGCATTGAAAAGCGCCTCGCACTTGAAACAGGGCTTGAGCACGTGCTCGCGGCACGCGGCATCGATGTCGCTGCGACCGAATTCGGCAAGGCGCTCGGCCAGGGGCTCTACGAGTTTCGTCTGCGCTGGTCGGCCGAGGAGGTTGCCCACAAGGTGGGCGTCGTCCTGGGCCAGCCAGTCACAAAGGCTGAGAGCATCCTTCTCCGTGTTTTCTTCTGCACGTCTGGCCGCAAGATCATTTTGCTGCTGAGCGGGTACGACAAGGCCAGAGACTCCGGCGGTCGTCGGCAGGACAGGGAGATCACTGCTGCCCGGAAGCTGCTGACGGCTCATCGTGAGGCGAATAAGCGCACCGAGGGCAACGAGCGTCGGGCCAGCCGCAGACGATGAAGTTCGAGGAGTTTTTGACTCTGCTATGTGTCAAGACGCATACTTGACTCACGTGCTCTGGCAGAGGAGGGACAGCCATGGGAACCAAGTTCAGTGACTACCTGGCCGAGTCCAAGGCCGCCGATACCCCAGAGGAGGCCGCGCTCCGGGATGCGTTCGCAGCCAGCATCAACCTAGGCCTCCAGTTCAGGGACGCTCGGATAGAGCAAGGCCTGACCCAGGTCGAACTCTCCCAAAAGAGCGGCATCACGCAAGCTGACATCAGCCGCATCGAGCGCGGAGCGGGCAACCCCACCGCATCCACGCTAAGACGGCTCGCATCCGTACTGCGGCACCGCCTCGAACTAGTCTGACCTTGCAGGCGGCCGGCGTGAGCCTGACTGCTCGCCGCTCTTTCGCCTGCCCTGGCCAGGCCACTCGCGCGATTGTCGCCCCGGCTGGCCTGAGCCAGGAGCGACTCCCGAGTCAGCGGAGGCTGACCTGCCGGGCAGCCCGCTGGCCCCGGCGTAGGGCTGGCGGTTCGCTGACGGCGGCCGGGCCGCCCACGTCGCGGCCGGACCGGAGTACGAGGGCACTATCAACCAGATGTGCGGCCTGTACCCGTTCGTGGCCGGCAGCGGCACCTCGGTCGGTCGGCACCAGCTGTGGGCGAGGTCGAAAGCCTGGACCCGCTGGCCTGCCTCCGGGCTGGCCTGGTCACCAACCCCGGATTGTGTCATCCTGGGCCAGCCCGGAGTCGGCAAGTCCCCGCTCGTCAAGCGGCTGGTCACCGGATCCGTCGCGACCGGCACCCGGACCCTGATCCTAGGCGACGCCAAGCCGGACTACACTCACCGCGCCGCAGCGGGTGCGCACGGGCATGCTGAACCCCGTGGTCAGTCAGAAGCCGTCGGTGGACACCATCGGTCCGTCGCAGAGATAGTTCATTAGTCCTGCGAGCGTCGTAGACACAAACTCCGATGGCACCTTATCGATAGAAAACCACCTCACTTGAGAGTGCTTGTGCGGCTCGGCGTTTACCGGCTCGCCGGTCCAGGTTTGCGCTGCGAAGACGACAGTCAGGAATCCGTTCGGGGCCTCGACGCCCCACGCGCCATGGATGATGCCTGCGACCGTTAGCTCGGCCGGATCCACGACCAGGCCGGTCTCCTCCTTTAGTTCCCGGACGGCAGTTGTTGTGATGACCTCGCCCTTGTTTGCCTTGCCAGCGGGCAGGTCCCAATATCGCGGAGCGAACTTGGCTTCGGGAGCGCGCTGGATCAGCAGAACCCGGCCCGCTGCCTTGTCGTGGACGATGACGGCGGCGACGAGCAGGGTGTGGGAGTCGAGCGCCGGTGGCAGGGCGGTGTCGGTCACGGGTCGATTCTCTCAGAACGCTGCTTGCCGGATCCGGCGCTCCAGTAGCGCTGCGCCGGGAACACCGCGACGACTGTAAATGGTGAGGGCGGACCGGACTGACGCCAGCGCCGATCTGCTTCGCGCTGAGGCCATTCCCTCGGCTAGATCCAGTGCCCGGCCCCAGGCCGCTACCGCCTCATCGGCACGTGCCTGTACGGCGAGGCAGTCCCCGAGGTCCATATGGGTGAGCAGGTGGACGCGTGGAAAGGCGACCGGATCCCAGGAGCTGAAGGCAGCTCGGTGCCTCGCTTCGGTGCCTGAGTGGTCTCCGATTTCGGTCAGCGTTCTGGCAGTGTGGGAGTCCAGGGTGCCGGCGGCCGGTCCCATCAGCAGTGAGTACGTGGGCTGCGGCTCGCGGTCCCGGCCGAGGGCGTCTTCTGCGGCTAACAGCGCGCGTGCGGCCTGAGGGTTCTCGCCGAGGGCTGCTCGGGCTCTGGCGTGCGTGACGTGCAGAAGCGCCTCGGTTGCGCCGTCGGCATAGCCTTCGGCGCGCTCCAGCGCACCTTGGATGAGGTTGAGGCTGCGGCGGGGCTGTCTGAGGCTCAGGGCCTGGTGTGCGACGGCGCGCATCATCCACGCGGCATGTGCGTGTGGGTCCGCTTCGACTGCGAACTGGAAGCCGAGCAGGTAGTACCGCTGGGCTGCGCCTTCCTGGCCGAGGTCGTGGTGTTTCCAGCCCAGCAGCCACGACAGCTCCGCTGCGGCGGCGAAGGCGCCGCAGCGGAGCTTGTCGTTGGCAAACCGGCCGGACAGCATGGGGGCGGCGGTGTCAGCAAGGTAGGCCGCGACCGTGGATAAGCCGTGCCCTCCGCCGAGTACTTCATCGGCCGCGCCGAAGGCCCTAGTGACCTGACGGACCACCGCGATCTCCTGTGCTCCGACTCGCGCTTGTCCAGTACGTGCCCGCAGTAGCCTGGCCACTGGTTCGTGGTCGTACTCCAATGGCATGGTCACATCGGCGGCCGTGTACACGGCGGCGGCCAGGAAGCCACGGTGCTCGATGTCCGCCCGGCCGAGTAGCGTCGCCGTTTCGATGGGATGCGTGTTGGCCAGTTCAGGTCCTGAGCTGGCGGCAAGCCCGAGCTCTGCTAGCGCCACGGCTCGTCCGGCTCGCCTGGACAGCGCCTCGGCCAGGTAGACGGCGGTCCTCTCGCTGGGCTCGACGCCCGCGACCCAGTGCGCGACGGCCGATTTGTTGGTCCGCAGTACCTCTCCGTTCTCCGCTGCGACGCGCACCAGGGCACGTGCCACGCCGTCATAGCTCATGCCGCACACAGCAATCATCTCTCGCAGGCGGTGATTGGGAGGGCGCTGATCAGGTGCTGTCGGCATCGGAAATCCCGCCTGGTTAAACCAAATAAACGCTCTGGACACCTTAGAACGTAGCCGCCTGCGGCTGACTAATCGTTGACTGGTAGCGAGCTGATCGCAGGAGAAAGGAGGACAAGAATGAACACTCCCGAGACGTCGAGCAAGTGGGTCGCCGGTGGCGCCCGCAAGTGGGTTGCTGGCGGCGCCTAAGCCAGTTCGCTGCGCGCCGGGGCTGCCGGCCCCGGCGCGCAGCCGTCCCGTCAGGCCACCATGTCCGACGAAGTAAAGGCACCCATCATGGTCCCGTTCGAATCGTTCTCCTATCCGTTCTTCGACTTCAACTACCAGGCCGATCATGCGGCTCTGGTCGCCACGTTCCACGCCACCGAGGATCCGGCTAAGAAGGGGATGAAGGGCCTGTACGTCCACATCCCGTTCTGCGACACGATCTGTAGTTTCTGCCCGTTCGTGAAGTCGGTCGGCAGCGCTGAGCGGGTCGACGCCTATCTCGATGCGCTCGCGGTCGAGCTCCGCACCGTCGGGGCCGCCCGGCGTCTAGGCGCCTGGGAACTGGACTCGGTCTATATCGGCGGAGGCACGCCCTCGGTACTGACCATCGAGCAGATGGAAACGCTCTTCGGTGCGATCCGCGCCAATTTCCGCATCAAGCCCGACGCGGAGATCTCGTTTGAGTTCGAGGCCAAGAGCATCGACGAGGAGAAGCTGCGGGTACTGGCGCAGCTCGGTGTCACCCGGGTGAGTTTCGGTGTGCAGACCTTCGATCCGGCGACCCGCGAGATGATCAGCATCACCGCGTCGCTCGACCACGTCCACGCCGCCATCGCCGCGTCGGTGAGGCACTTCGGCAACACCAACCTCGACATGATGGTCGGCTTCCCAGGCCAGACCGTAGATGATGCGCTCAAGGACGCCACCCTCGCGGCGACATCCGGCATCGGCAGCGTCTCGATCTACCCGGTGGACTACGTGATGACGCTGCCGGCCTGGCTGGACCGCATCCGGGCCGGAGACCTGCCCCGGCCGGCGCCGCTCGCTGAGCGTTCCGCGATGTTCCACCAGGCAAAGGGGGAGCTGCTGAGGCACATGTCCGAGCAGAACATGTACTGCTTCGGTATGCCTGGGGCACCGGCGACGCGATATATGTTCTCCACTCTCTACGGCGGCTACCACGACGAATGTGTGGGCGTCGGCTCGGGCGCCTACTCCTTCATCAGGGGACTGGCCTACTACAACGAGGCCAAGGAGCGCCTCTACGTTAAGAAGGCTCGTGCTGGCGCCCTGCCGGTCGTGCGGTCATCCCCCGGGCACGCCTACGAGAAGGGCCTGGTGTTCTTCCCCAAGCGACTGACGTTCGACATGCACGACC
Organism: uncultured Actinomycetota bacterium; assembly: GCA_963819285.1. Taxonomy (GTDB): domain Bacteria; phylum Actinomycetota; class Actinomycetes; order Streptosporangiales; family Streptosporangiaceae; genus Chersky-822. The sequence goes on along the minus strand of CAWFVM010000011.1, from coordinate 11,624 downwards.
TTGATGAGCTGGGCCTGGCGGAGGTCTATGCGGACCGGATCGCCAGCGTGGTCGACAAGGGCCTGGCCGTGGTCGACGGAGACACCCTGAGGCTGGCTGAGGCGGGCCATCCCGTCTACAGCGAACTGATGGTGCACTTCATGTCCGACGCGCAGCGGCGCATCTACGACCGGATGTGCCAGCGGCTGCGCGGCGAGGTCGGGATCATCGACGAGGAGGAGTGGACGGCCGGCGCGCAGCGGGTGCGCCGGATGGGCGCGTTCAACGCCATGGGCCCGGCACCGGCTGCGCGCGTGCCCGCGGTGGCCGGATGAATGGCAAGCAGTCCGTGTTCGCCAGGACGGTCGAGCAGTTGCGTGACCCGTCCTCCGGCTATGCGCGGCGCTTCACCGGGTCGCATGCGCTGGATCTGAACATCGGCGAGGCGAGGTTCCCGCTGCCCGAACCGGTCCGCCGCGAACTGGCCGGCACGCTCTTTGGCCTTGAACGCCCCTGGTACTCCTCGCCGCAGGGCGAGGCCGACCTGCGCGCCGCCTACCTGGACCAGGTCAGACGGCCCGAGACCGCGGCGGAGGTCGACGTGATCGTTACAGCCGGCGGAAAGGAGGCCGCCTGGCTGGCGGTCAGCTACGCCCTGCACGTGCATGGCGTCAGCCGCGCAGCGGTACCCCGGCCGGGCTGGGAGCCCTATAGCCTGTGGCTTCGCGCCGCTGCGTGCCCGGTCACGGCCTACGATCCGCTGCTGCTGGCCGCCGACCCCGGATATCTCAGGGAGATCGCCCGGGCGCGCGGGCCCGCTCTTGGGCTCTTGATCATCAACTACCCGCACAACCCGACGGGTGCCTGGATAGACCAGGCCCGCTACGACCAGCTGCTGGCCATCGCCGCTGAGCTGGGGATCGCGGTCCTCTCGGACGAGGTTTACCGGGCGTTCGCCCCCGCCCCTGCCTCGGCCTTGCTGGCGCCCGCGTTCGACCCGGCCAAGGACACCGCCGTCGATTCCTGTTCGAAGTGGCTGGCAGCGGCGGGCCTGCGGGTCGGGTTCCTGATCGCCGGGTCGCGCACTGTCGCAGATCTTGTGCTCTACCGGTCGTCCTACGCCTCGTGTACCAGCGTGCTGACGCAGAGGGTCGCGGCATCGCTGCTCTCCGGACGGACCGCGGATGCGTGGCTGGCCACCGTCCGCACCCAGGTGGCCGAGGACCGGCAGGCGGTAGCTAACTACCTCGCCAGAGCCGGGGTGAAAGTCGAGTCACAAGGCGGGTTGTACCTGTGGTGCGCACTACCCGACAGCGCCGATCTGGTTGCTGCCGAGTCGCCAGATCGCGCGGTCCTGGCCGAGGGCGCGGGGTTCGGAGCCCCGAGCCATGTGCGCATCTGCACGGCCCGAGCTGGGCTCGATGCGTCTGCGGCGGCGCGCGCGATCGTTGCCACCTTGAAGGAGCGATGATGTTCGACCACTTCTCACCCCCCGCCCGCCCCCCGCAGTCCCGCCTGGCGACGCTGGTCGATGTGACGCTGCGCGACGGCGGCTTCGATGTCGGCTTCCACTGGCCGCCGGAGATGTTCGGGGCGGTGCCCCGCGCACTTGGTCCGGTTGGCGTGGACATCGTCGAGATCGGCTATATCGGCGGCGTGCCGTCGGAGCACGGCGTGGGCACACCCGGCATCGGCGCATACCTGACCTGTGCCATGGTGGCTGACGCGACGGGCACCGGACCGGAGCTTGCCGCGATGATCCACCCTACGGCGCTGCGCAGCGAGATCGACCTCCACTCCTACCGCGCGGCTGGCCTCGGCATGGTCCGGCTCGTGTACCACCCGGACTGGTTCGACGACATCGGCCGCGTCGCCGCGCTCGCCCGCGCCGCCGGCCTCAGAGTCACGGTCAACATCGCGCTCGCCTCTCGCTACGAGCCGGGCGACCTGGTAGATCACGCCCGCCGGGTTTGCGAGCGCGCTGTGCCCGATGTCCTGTATGTCGCTGATACCTGCGGCACATTTACCCCGGACCGCACGCGCCGTACCTGTGCGGCGCTGCGCGAAGCGCTCGACGTGCCCCTTGGATTCCACGCCCACGACTTCCTGACCCTCGCCTACGCCAACGCCCTGGCCGCCGTCGATGAGGGAGTCTCCTACGCGGACTGCTCTGTTCTCGGCCTCGGCCGCGGTGGCGGCAACCTGCAGAGCGAGGTCATGCTGGCCAACCACCGCCTCGGTGCCGGCGTCGGCATACCCGCCCTCGCAGCTCTGCAGGCGTGCCGCAGCCAGCTCGCTGAGATCGCGCACCGCCCCCTGCCTGACCTGGTCGCTCTCGCGTGCGGCGCGCTGAACCTGACTCCGGTCGAGGAGGCGGCGCTACGCTCGTTTGCCGATCTTAATGGCATCGCGCTGACCGAGGCGGCGCTCTGGCTCATGACGGTTTACGGACAGGTCCACTCCCTGCGGGACGATGATCTGTCCGCCATGTGGTCGCGGCTGACTGCGCTGGCACCCTAGATGCCAGCTACCAGCAGGCGCGCCGACGACATCGTCGCGTTCCGATACGCGGACTTCCCGGTAGCCTGCGGCGACCTTGACCTGCGCGGAGACAACTCAGCCCCGCTAGACGTCCTGACGCATCTGCTGGACAAGTCCCTCGCGCACCCGGACCACCTGGCCGGCTACGGAACCGTCCAGGGCGACGAAGCCCTTCGAGACACCATCGCAGCTGTGTTCTCCATGCCAAGCGCTCACGTCGTCGTCACCAACGGCGCGAGCGAAGCCCTGATGCTACTGCTCCATGCTCTCGCCGACCCCGGCGACACTGTCGCGCTGCCAAGACCTGCGTTTCCCGGATACCGGCAGCTGGCACGGATGATGGATATCCGCGCCGTTTACTACGACGCCACGGTCAGTCCGCCGCAGCCGGAGCTGGGGTCCGAGATCCGGGCCGTGCTGGTGTGCACCCCGCACAACCCGACCGGCCTGATCACCGGACGGGCGGATGTCCCGGACCGGTCCGGGATGTGGCTTATCTGGGATGTCTCGCATGCCGCCTTATTCGAGGACGCGACGCAGGATTTCCGAACCGGCCTGGCTGAACACGAAGCAGTGGTGTTCAGCCTGTCCAAGCTTCTCAGGCTTCCCGGGGCGCGAGTCGGCTTCGTGGTCTGCGGTTCACCAAACCTCAGCAGACGGATCGTGGCGGCCAAGACACACCTGTCTATGTCGACCAGTTACCTGAGCCAGGCTCTTGCCCGTGAGGTGCTAGCCAGCGCGCAGGCCCGCCACGAAATTGGCGAGCGCCACACGCAGATGACGCTGGCGCGAGACTGCGTGCTCGCGGCGGTGCAGCAGACCTCAACGTTCACGGCGGCTGCGGCCCGCGGCGGGACGCATTTGCTGCTCACCTCCCGCAGCGGCGGCGACGCCTGGTTGCTTCTCAAACAAGCCGGCGTCGTCGGCCTGCCCGGGGGACTCTTTGATGCCGGATCCTCCAGCGTCCGGGTGTGCACGGCCCAGCCGCCCGACGTAATCGATGCGGCAATCAGCCGCCTCGGCAGGCTGTAATGCCCGGCACGTCACAGCCAGCGCGGACGGTCATACCGCTAGACAGCTTCGGCCAAGGGCAGGAATCTTTGCGTGCCCTGTGCGCACCGTCACACCGGGACGCGCTCGAGCAGGCGACGCACAGGGGCTGGGAACTGCCGGTCCGAGGCCCCCAGGAACAGCCCGGAGGCCTGGGGTCGTTCCTTGAGCACGCTCTTGACCAGCCACATCACCGCCATCCGCACGGGCTTGTCGCTGTCGTGGAACAACTCGACCAGTTCGGGGACGTGGGCCGGGTCGAGGCCACCACGCAGTACCGTGATCAGCGAGACTACGTACAGGCGGCGCTGCCACGGCGAATCCGCGCCCGCGAGCGGCGCCAGCTGCCGCGGGTCCACCTGGCCGGCGGCGACGGCGGCGCCCACCCAGCCGCCGAGTTCGTCCACGCTCAGCCAGTTGTCCAGGTTCACTGCCCAGCGCGCTACCAGGCGGGCATCACACGACACCCGGGCCAGCCGCAGCATCATGCAGGCCGCCAGCTCCTCCTCGTGGAACTGGGCGAACCACAACCGCTCCGCTGCGCAGGCTGGGTCCCCGGCCGCGTCGAGGCGGGCTTTGAGCCCGTCACGCACTGCGGCGCGCAGCGGCGGGATGCGGATGCCCAACACCGGCTTTCCCGGGCGGCGCGACTCGACGATCCCGTCGACCAGCGACCGGTCGGCCAGAACGCGCAGCCGGTCGGCGATCCCCTCTGCGAGCGCGAGTGCGGTGCCGTCGGTGTCCACCAGCCCAATCTAGGCGACTTCGAGCACTCATCCAGGGAGGCACTCCATGGCGGGAACGAGCCTGCACATGACCGCGGATCGGCCTGACGCCGGAAGCCCGGTCTACGCGGTCTTCGGCGAGATAGACCCTGCGGCCTCAACACTTGCCGCACTTGGCTCAGCGCTTCGCCGGGTCCCCTTCGACCTGCTGGTGGCATTGGAAACCGGCAGTCTGGTGCTGCGCCGCGAGGCCGTCGGGGCAGTGCGCGCTCTGGACCGACGACCCCTGGTCGGCGCCACCTCGCTCGACGACTTCTGGAACGGCGCACTGGCCGTGCTGAACCCGGCCGGGTTCCCGCTGGCCGAGCCGCGCGCGCTGGCCGTTGACAAGGGCGCCCTCTACACGCGGCTGCGCGAACGCGCGGTGACCGTCCCCGACTTCCTGATCGGCCCGCTCTCCCCGGCGCTACTGGCCGAGGCGGCCAGGAAGCTCGGGCCGTGTCCGATCCTGAAACCGGCCACCGGCACCGGCTCCAGCGGCGTCGTGCGCTACCGCGACGATCTGTCCGTAGCGGAGAACCTCGAGTACTACCGGATCACCCTGCGCCTGGCGCAGATCGACTCGAGCACGCCCACCGTCGCGATGCGGTACGTCGGCGGACCCGAGGCTCTCGAAGTCAGCGCCGAGGTCGCCGTGGACGCGGGCACCTGTGCGGGCACCGTCGTGCACGAGAAGGGATCAGCCACGCACATCCCTCCGTTCCTCGACCGCATCATGACCTCCCCGCCAGCTAGCCCCGCCATCCTCGCGGCCCGCCCTTCCCTTAGTGAGGCCCTAGCCGGCCTGGTCGCCGCGATGGAACTGGACCGTGGCGTCGTGCACGCCGAACTGCGGCTCGACGACGGAGCCTGGCACGTCCTGGACGTCGGGGTGCGCCCCGGCGGGGGCCTGGTATCGCACTCTGTCCACGCTCTGACCGGCCAGGACCCGCACCTCCTGCAACTGCTCGCCTGCCTTGACCTGCCCTTCCCCGACCTTGCCGCCGCCGCGCCGCGATTCCCGGCGACCGCCATCGCCTGCTGCTACGCCACCGAAGCAGCCATAAGAGGCCTCTCGTTCTCCCGCCTGGACGCCTTCGCCGAGCTCCTGAGCGCCGACCCGTGCGTGATCGGCTGGCACGTCTCCGCCACCTGCTCACGCGATGCGCTCTTCACCTCCGACGCCGGCCTATCCCTCGGCGTCGGCGCACCCACTCCAGCCCGTGCGCGCGAACGGCTCGCCGACCTGATCACCCCGCACGGCTTCTCCTCCTGATGACATGCACCGGCCACCCCAGCCCGGGACCGCCCCTCTTCACCCCGGCCTTCGCATCATCGTTCACTAAAGCGCCGGGACGCCCGAGGCATGAGGCCTTTACACTAAAGCGACTTCCGCCCGAAGATGTAAGGACACTACAATATGACTTCCCGACTTCACCATCTCGCACTAACCGCAGCCGATATGCCGAAGACTGCGGATTTCTACGACGCTGTGCTCGGATGCATCGGCTACAGGCGCACCTACACGGGCGAGCGGCTCTGCGTGTGGGGTGAACAGCACCCGGAATTGCTGCTTTATGCGGTTGAAGACGACGACACTTCCCCGCACCGTAAAGGCCGCCCCGGGTTGCAGCACCTCGCAGTCGAAGTGCCTGACCAGCAGACCGTTGAGGCAGTACACGACGCGGTTGTCGCAGGCGGCTGGACCGTGGTATTTCCTCCGAAGCTTTACCCGGACTATGCCGAGGGCTACTATGCTGTCTTCGTCGAAGACCCTGACGGCAGCCGCTGGGAGTTCGCGCATATTCCGAATGCGACCTGATGCTGTGTCGCTCTGGCAGCGGAGAATTCGCGCTCGCATGCGGAAACACCTCCAGCGCAGGTCACTTCTCGGCGCTTCGACCTCTGAAATATTTACAGCCATCTATCGAGAGAACCTGTGGGGGAACCCAGAGTCCCGTTCCGGCTGGGGGTCAGCACTGACAGGCACTAACGGTACCGAGAAAATCTCTCAAGGCATCGCACAGGTACTCGATCATTTTGAGGTATCTACGATCGTAGACGTCCCATGTGGTGACTTGAACTGGTTTCACTCCATAGATCTGCGAGGTGCCACTTATTTAGGTGTAGACATCGTTCCAGATCTGATCTCCCGAAATCGTGCAGCTCTTCGGGGCCAACGGGATGCAGTTCATGTGCGAAGACCTGACAACATGGGTTCCGCCACCGGCAGATCTAATAATTGTTCGCGACTTGCTGATCCACCTTACTAACACTCAAGCGATGGCCTGCATGCGGAATATCGCTCATAGCGGCGCCCGATTCGTGCTTGTATCCAGTTACTCTCGCATTCGCCGCAACGTTGACACATTCACGGGCGGCCTTCGGCTATACAATCTCTACCGACCACCGTTCACCGACTTTGACATCGCGAAGTCGGTAACACGCACTCTCCTCGATGGTGACAGCAACCAGGGACGGCAAATGCTGCTGTGCGATGTTTCTCTGCTCGCCACTAGATAGCCTCGGGCATGAATCGTCAGGTTGCCTGGGCTAGTGACTCGAACAGCTCATAGAAGTCCTACTCCGACCATGCTCCGGCGGCGGCCGTGCACATAAAGCAGCCACTCGGCACCCGGTTTTTCCGAGATTCAGGTTGCCTTGGCGGTCAGTGGTCTTCGAAGCCGAACTGGTCGAATTTCAGGGTGCGGGCGTTCTCCGAGACGATGCGGATCTTGTCGTCGGGGAATCCGTCCTTCTTGGACGCGGTGATCTCGACGGTGATCTCCAGCTCCACGCACTCGGGGGCCGCGAGGTGCTGGATGACCTCCTGGTACAGCCGGTTGATGTCACGACCGTAGCGCTCCGGGTCGAGGCTGACCGTGCCGAAGAACCGGGTGTTCCTGGGAGCCGGCGGAGGGGCGGGGCCAGAGCCAGCGGGCGGAGTGCCGCCGTGCGGGCCGACCGACCCTGGCTTCGATCCGTCGCCGGGAACGGGTATGTCTGTTGAGGTACCCACGCTGAGATCGGTACCCGTGCCGCCGGACGCTGTGCCAGGGGCACCGGTGCCTGCTGCGGCAGCCGCCGCAGCCGCAGCGCGAGCGGCTTCCTGCTCGGCTCGCTCTCGTTCCCGCTGGGCGATGGCTCGGTCGGGGTGGACAAGCAGCGTCGTGTCGCTGATCTGCGGTGGCAGGTCCTCAGCGGGGATCCGCAGGCCTAGGTACTGCCCAGAGGAGTCGTCGTACCCGGAGGCCACGGCGAAGCCGTCCTGGTCCCAGATTGCCTGGTTGAAGACGGCCAGGATGCCGTTCTCCAGCACCGGCCGGTCGGCGAGCCGGGGCAGGTAGGGGTACTGGCAGTAGTACTCCCACAGCTTGCCGACCGAGATGTGGCCGGAAGACCAGACCGATGACAGATGCTGGTCGAGGTTGAGCCGGATGTTCTGCGGTCCCTGGACCACCCGCAGCATGTCGGCGTTCTTGAGGCGCTCGGATGCCCGTTCGGCGAGGCGGTCCTTGTTCGTGTCGGCCTTCAGCTCGTCGATCTGCAGCGGGCTACTCGTCGACTGGACGGGGACCAGCAGCCAGTGATAGGTAGCTGAGATCCGCAGGTCCACAGTCGTCTTGGCCTCGGCGAGCCGCTTACGTGCCTGGGCCGCCTGCTGAGGCGGCAGTTCGAGTTCCCTGATCCGGTCCTCGGTCCCGGCGAGCTCCGTCCAGGCCAGGTACTGCCGCACCGCGTCGTCGAGTTCCTCGTACCGCTTGGCGTCGGCGGCCAGGAACACGAGCATGTTCCTGTTCAGCCGGTGCGAGGTCCCGCGCCTCTGCGAGGCCATGGACGCGGAAAAGGCCGCCGGGCTGGCGAAGTCCCCGCGCGCGTGCCGGAACTGCGGGTGCATGATCACCAGCCGCACCGCCGCCTCGTCTGGTATGTCGTCGCTTCGCTCCGGACCGATCTGCACCTGGGTGAACTTGCCCCGCGTGGATCGCTCGGGCGTCAGCCGGCGCAGGATCTCCGCCCACGTGTCCTCCGGCCGGTCCTTGAGCCGGTCGGCGTGCTCGCGCGCCATCTTCTGCACAGACGCGGCGACCGAGTACCAGTACCGCGCTCCCTCCGAGTACAGGTAGGTCGCCTGGTCCGACAGCAGCGACAGCGCGTTCGCGAAGTTCCCGATCGTGTCACCTGGGGTGGCGATCCCGAGCCAGATGTGCTGCCGCTCGATCCCCCGGTGCGCCGCCTTGAGCGTCGGCGCGGAGCCGAGGAAGATCGCCCGGGCGAGACGCCTGGTGACATTCCGCTGGCCGAGCGCGGGGCGCGACGCGTCGATCATGGCGGGCGTGGACGACGTGCCGTCGATGTCGGCGTCGATCACCGGCTTGAAGCTATCTTCCAGGTACTGCGAGATCTCCGTCAGCACATCATCGGCGTCCAGCGGCACCCCGCCCGGCAGGATCAGCGGCGCGGGGTCATCGCGCTCCCACAGCTCGTGAATGACCGCCGACATCAGCCGCAGCACGCCACGGGTCCGCTGGAACCGGTCCAGCGTCGACCAGTCGCGGTACAGCCGGTCGAACAACTCCGGGTGCAAGGGATACGCCGACTTGATCCGCTCCTCATACGACGGCTCGGCGACCCCCGACGGGAACTCGGCCCGGTTCTTCGCGTAGAAGTCCGTGAACACCCGGGCGACCGCGCCGATGTCCGCCTGTGCGTCGGCCCCTGGATCCTCGAACAGCCGCTGCCTGACGATCGCGAACGACTCCACCGATGACGCGGGCCGCCACTGGTCGGCGATCCGGTGAATCACCTGCTGCAGCCGGGCCAGGGCCTGCGCCCCGTTGAGCCCGCCGACCTCGATGTCGGTCGCGCCCCGCTCGGCCTCCTCACTGTTCGGCCCGGCCGATGACGCCGGGATGGACACCACCAGCAGCGCGCCAGGCACCGCCTTGACGACCTCCGTCAGCGTCTGCGCGAACGTGAACTGCGTATCGAACGTCCCGCCAGCCAGGTCATCGCGCCCGTAAAGCTGCCGCGCGTAGGCGACCCACTCATCGATGAGAATCAGGCACGGCGCGTACGTAGCGATCAGGGTCCCGAGCGCGTCGGCCGGGTTAGACCGGGTCTCGTCGGCGGTCCGCACCACCCCGTACGCTCGGCGAGCCTCGGCGTCCCCGCCCGCAGAGAACCCAAGCTGCCAGGCCAGCTCGCCCCACAGTGTCCGTACCTCGGTCCCGTCAGGCTTGCGTGTCGCCGCGCCCGCCTTGAAGTGGTTCCCGACGAGCACGGCCCGTCGCGCGGCCGGCAGGGTGACGCCGCTAAGCACCTTGCGTACCTCGTCCGGGTATTCGGCGAGCGGCGTGCCGGACAGCAGGTGGTATAGAGCGAGCATCGAGTGGGTCTTGCCACCGCCGAAGTTAGTCTGCAGGTTCCACACAGGCGAGGCGTTCCTGTCGCCGCCGATCCGGCGTGCCGCCGCCGCGAGAAGCTCCCGGAGTCCTTCGGTCAGGTACGTCCGACGGAAGAACTCCGCCGGGTCGACGTACTCCCTCGATGCCTCGCCTTTGGACACCCAGTACAGGTCGGCGGCAAACTCAGCGCCGCGCATCCTTCCCTCGCGCACGTCTCTATGAGGCGTGATCACCTGCCGCCACGGCTTTAGCCCGTGTCCCTCAACCCCGGTGACCACCTGCACGGCCCGCCGCGTGTCGGCGCTGAACGCCGCTGCCTGCGCATCCCGTCGCAGCTTCCGCACCGCGTCGGCCTCGGCCGTCGCGTTCACCGCGGTCAGCAACCGCTCCATCGTGTCCAGCGCACGGTACGTGTCATCCGCGCTGAACGCCGTCCCGTGAGCCAGCTTGTTCCCGGTGTCCCGTAGTTCGCTGGCAAATGACTGCTCCGCGCGAGACAGCTTCTCTCGGAAGGTCCGGGACTCGTCGGTGATCACGCTAAGCAGGAAGCGCGGATCGTCGCGTGAGCTACTGAAGTGCGTCCCGCGCCGTTGATTGTTCCGCGCATCGAGAACCTCCACCCAGTCACGTCCCTGGGCGGTCGGAGCCATCACCGACTCGACCAACGGCTTAAGCCCCACACCGACTAGCTGAAATCCCTGATCGATCCGTTCCCGGTTACTCGTCGCCATCGTCGCCACTCCCGAGCTTAAGCGTGAACTCACCCTGACTATTCGCAGGCGCGGACACCGTAACCTTCCGAGCCGTGTCCTCCAGATCAGTCCACAACGTCCCCAGATTGTTGAACAGCAGCGCGGTCTCCGCCCATCCCTTCTTCTCCGCGATGGAATACAGCAGGTAGGCAAGCTCCTTCACATCGTCAAGGTCGATCCCCGAAACTCCCCGAACCGTCGCCATCAGCCGCGCCGCCCCATCCGCCCCCTGATCCTGCAAGCGCTTGGCAAGATGAAGGCAGATCTCCCACTCAGAGATCCGGTCATCGGCACCGGGATCATAAAAATCAGGGATCTCCCGAACGGACCTCAGCTTCACCCTCCCCGCCCGCGATATCAATACCCCGGCGCGCTCAAGCCCGTCGACGGCTGTACCGACTCCACGCGACAAGGTCTCAGCGGTTCCGAAAGGCCCCTCGTCGAACCCGAATTGCTTGTACCACTCCACGCAGAACCGGGTATCGGCGGAAACGCTGCCTTCAAGCTGCGACAGCTTCTCATCAAGGACCTGATTGATAAGCGAGAGTGCGGCCCGGACGCGCATCGACGATCCATCAGGCTCGTTCACCCGTGCGTACCTGGAGAAGACGGCCATGCCGGGTCCGATTGCGGCTTGGCGCAGGTCTACTGGCGCGACCCTGCCTTGTTCGAGATTCCTCAATGCCTGGGGAACTCCTCTCGCAGCGCGTTGATTAGCCCTCGACGGTCGGTGAACCCTGCATCGCTCGGGCGTGGGCGGCAAGCCAAGACAATTGATGAGGCCAACGCATTGGTACCGATTCCTATAGATCGTCCTGATCGTTCCGTTCGCATCGGCCACGTTGCGGTGACCGCCCACCCTGCTTGAAGCATCGCCTCAAGGAGGGTTTCCCATCCTGTAGACGCGTGATCTCCGACCTTATTTTCCTCGGCCTGCTTAAACGCATAGAACACGGACATTGGGAATTCCGGCCGGATCCCAGCTCGGATTCGTGAAAATACTTCCACGAACCCGCGTTCGAAGAACTCTTCGGCATGCGCTTTGTTGCCATGCCGGAATGGATCTGCGACGAGTTCTGCTGTTTTTGGCGTAAGAAGCGTGGCCATAAGGTCAGGGAATATTTCTCCCA
>CAWFVM010000010.1:0-5171 GCA_963819285.1 uncultured Actinomycetota bacterium | reverse complement strand
GATCTCGAACTGGTCAGGTCGGCCTCGAAGAGTGTCTCGACCTTCAAGAGCACGGACTTCGAAGAGCGCTGTCCGCCCGTCAAGGAACCTTCCGGCGAAGGCCAGCCCGCCAGATCCGGCGCGATAGGAGCCTTGAGCCTGCAGGCTCACTCACCACTGGCTCGTTCATCGCTCACCTCCCTGTGACCGGAGGTAACGCACCGTAACTTCGCGAGTGCGCCCGCCGGTCGGTGCGCGCGTGCCGTCTAGATACCCCCCGGTATCGGACCAGCCCGACTCCTGCCAGAACTATCAGCAGCGCCGGGATAATCCTCCGTAGTTCTACGGCATGCTCTGTCACGAGGTATTTGCCCCGCACAGGCGTCTTCATGCATTGCGCGTCGTCAATACTCTCCTGACCGACCGGCATACTCTTGGGTGATGGATCCCTGGTCAACGAGGACACGGGGACTGAAACCCGGGAGTTGCTGCCGTGGTGACTATTAGCGATCCGCAGCCAGGCAAAGCCGGCGCCGACGACGAGGGTCATGCAGCCCCGATAAGGGTTAGCAAAGAGATAGCCGGTGCGCCAGAAGACCTCAGGCCTGGGCCCGGCCGTGCGCTCACCGAGGTCGCGCATGAGCAGATCATCGTTCTGTCATGACGCGCCCAGTGGCTTGCGCGCGATCATCGCGATCTACTCCACGCAACTGGGGCCCGGCCTAGGCGGAACCCGGTTCTACCCCTACGACAGCGACGACGCGGCGATCGCCGATGCCCTGAACCTCAGCCGGGCGATGACCTACAAGAACGCCCTGGCCGGTCTCGACTTCGGCGGTGGCAAGGCGGTCATCATCGGCGATCCCGCCACGCTCAAGTCCGAGGCTCTGCTGCGCGCCTACGGCCGGTTCGTGCAGTCGCTGAACGGCCGATATGTCACCGCCTGCGACGTCGGCACCTACAGCCAGGACATGGACATCGTGGCCAGGGAATGCGAGTTCGTGACCGGCCGGACCGAGGCGAACGGCGGAGCCGGTGACTCCTCGGTGCTCACCGCGTTCGGCGTCTTCCAGGGCATGCGGGCATCGGCGGAGCACCTGTGGGGCTCGCCCAGCCTGGCCGGACGCACCGTCGCGGTCGAGGGCGTAGGCAAGGTTGGCAGCCACCTGGTTGAGCACCTGATCTCGGACGGCGCGAGCGTCACGATCTACGACGTCAGCACCTCGGCCGCCGATCGCATCGTCGCCCGGTACCCGGAGGTCAGCGCCGTGACCAGCCGCGATGACTTGATCAGCGGACAGATGGACATCTATTCGCCCTGTGCCCTCGGTGGCTCGCTCGACGATCGCACGGTCACGACGCTGCGGGCGAGCGTGGTGTGCGGCGGAGCCAACAACCAGCTGGCCCACCCGGGCGTGGAAAAGCTCCTGGCCGAGCATGACATTCTGTATGCGCCCGACTACGTGGTGAACTCCGGAGGCGTCATCCAGGTCGCGGATGAGATCGGCGGATTCAGCTTCGAGCGAGCAAAGCTGAGAACTGAGCAGATTTTCCACACCACGAAACGGGTTCTGGAAATCGCGAAGCTGGAAAGCGTGCCGCCGGCCGTGGCGGCTGATCGACTAGCCGAGCGCCGAATGTCGGATATAGGTAGACTCAAGAATGTCTGGCTACCTTGACGGATGGCACCATCTGACCTGATGGTCAGCGTCAGAGCTCACCTGAGGACCTGCTCCAGCTGGCCTGCGCGCCCCTCAGGAGAGACCGTGGTTCAGATTTGACTAGGCGTCTGACGCATCTGGGGAGTACCGCCGGAAGCGCGAGCCGCCCAAAACAGGTACGGTTGTCTATGTACGAAGGCACTAGCCATGCTGCGGGCCATGTGATGGAGCCGGAGCGGGCCGTCTGACGTGCAAGAAATCCGACATACTGTCGGATCGATGATCGAGTAGGCATCAAACGTGATGACTAGGAACCTTGCAGGTTCCGTACGTTCGAGGGGGTCGAGCCAATGGGGCGCGGCCGAGCCAAGGCCAAGCAGGTGAAGGTGGCACGCCAGCTGAAGTACAGCGGGGGCGGCACTGACCTTGACCGGCTGCGGGCAGAGCTGGGCGTCGGCATGGATCAGCGGGACACCGGCGGGCACGAGGTATACGCAGACGGCGACCGCTATGGGTCCGACGACGACGATGCCGACGACGATCTTTATGACGACGAAGACGACGAGGACGAAGACGATCCTCGCGCAAGTTAGAACGGGCTAGATGGTCTCCGGGTCAGCCAACACCGGCAGTGTGGTCGGCGGGCGCCAGTCCGCCGACCACACTGCGGGCTAGCCAGGCTGGCTAGCCCGCAGCTATCGACTGTGGTGGGTGCTGGTTCTGGCCTGCGCTTGCCCGGTTTTCGCGTCAGTGCGGTGCTCGCGTCAGTGCGGTGGTCGTGGCGACCACAACGGCAGGTAACTGGTGAGGTCCGACCTTGGACCGCTAGCCTGCAGCGAGCCGGTCTCTTGGGCTTCGCGCCCAGGTGAGTCGCCCGGCTGCGAGCAAGATCCAGGTGCGGCTGCCGAGTTCGACCACGTTCGGCGGAGTGCCTCTGGTGTGCCTGGGGCCTTCTACGCACTGGATCGCGCCGAACGGCGGCACCCGAACCTCCACGGCGCGCCCAGGGACCCGGCTTGCTAGCAGATCGAGCGTGTAGATCACCGCGCCCCTGAGCGCCTCGCGCTCCGGTTCGAGCCCGGCGTCGATGGCCGCGATCACCGCCTGGGCGCAGGCCGCGCCTAGCGCGCTGATCGAGTCGAGACCGGTCTGCGCAGGCAGGCCGAGCGCGGTTCGCTGGGAAGTAACGGCCGCGAGCAGCCGCAGGGGATCAAGTTTTCGTGCTGGCATCGCCCAAGACGCTAGCCGACTCCGCCGACGCCGCGTAACGCGACGCCACCCGCGCACGACTCGCTAAACCAGGACCCCGGTTGTTGCTCGCCGGTAGCTTGCTGATAACGGTGCCGCAATCCCTTGATTAGCGGGATAATTTCGCGCTATGCCAGGGTCGCGCGCAGCACCGTCGCACCGGGCTAAGGGGTCGTGGACCCCTCGGCTCGCGGGTGTGGCGGTCGTGGTGGTTCTTGCTGGCGGTGTACTCGCCATTTACCTCGCAACGGCCCGGCAGCAGTCGGTCACACCAGCCCCGAAGACTTCGCACCATCACGGGCAGCGGCTGAGGGTCGTGAAGGTCCAGACGATCGGAGTGATCGACTTCGGGCCAGACGATAACGGCGATCCTGGGCCCGGCACTTCGAGCAGCCGAGCGCTGATGTTGCTGCCCAGAGGGCATGAGATCGACTTCGTGCCTATCCCCAAGGCCGAACTGGTCACCGGCAAGGCCGTGTGGACGGCGAACCAGATGTCGGACAACAGCGAGATCTTCATCTACGTTCCGACCGGTAGATGCCTGGCCGGGACGCCCGCCGGGCACCTCACGCTCACGCCCTGCAAGCTCGAGGTCAATCAGCGCTGGCTCCCCGTGAACCCGAGGGTCATGCAGGGTCAGGCAATCGCCCAGTACAAGAACGTCCAGACCGGTGAGTGCCTAGCCGCTCCTCCCGGATCTGAGCCAGGGGCTGGCCTTCACGACTTCCTGCGGTACATCGGGCACTAAGACGCAAGAAATCGCGTTCTGGTGGAGCGCCTAGCCGGCGTCCTTGAGGGCCCAGCCGCTGAGATTGGCCAGCGGCGCGTCATCGCGCAGCTCGATCCGCTTGCGCAACTGCACGACCGTGCCCTGGCCCCGGCCGCTGCGCAAGGACACATCGTCCACGCAGGCGCGCATGATCGCCATGCCCCGGCCAGACTCCGGTAGCTGAGTCACATCAGCTGACGCCGAACTGGCCCGGCGCTTGAGCAACGGCACCGGCCGGACCGGCGGCCGCCTGCGCTGGGTCCGCCTGGCAGTGCGGAGCCTGGCTGGCTCAATCCCGCGACCATTGTCGAGCACCTGCAGTACGCACCTGTTCCGGCCGACCTTGACTACTACCTCGTACTTACGGCCAGGACCAGCGTGCCGCAGCACGTTGGTGCAGGCTTCGGTGACCGCAAGCAGCAGGTCAGAAACGGAGTTCTCGTCCACGCCGAGCCGGTTAAGCGTGTCGCCGAGTACGCGGCGCATAACAGGAATACTGAGTGATTCGCGAGGAAAGACCAGGCAGAACCGGACATCTCTGGCCGGTCCCTGTGAGTGCAACACTCGCGTTCGCATTCGCTCCTCTGCTTCCTGAGGCTAGCGATCCACTCTGATCTCATTGTGAGCGTTTCCCGCGCTGGGCCTTGGTAATCATGAACTCGGGCGATCTTCGGACGAACAGTAGCGTTCTGCCAGCTCAACAAAGGATTGCGGCGGTGACTCGATGCCGCGTTTCCCCGGCCCAGCCGGCAAAAATCGCCGTCACGCCGAGCGGTGTCAAATTTTCTTACCGTGATGGCCGCAGGCGGGGCCGGTGAGAGTACCCGGCACTTGACCGGGAAGCAGGATCGCCGAGTACTGTCACTGCGGGACATACGACTGGCCGGGTCGCCGGAGATCTCGGCGGACGGCATGAACAGGCAAGGAGTGGCGCGTGGCCGTCAAAGCTGCCGGGCGGGCTGCCTCCCGAACTCGCAATCACGATGGGCCGGACAACAGGTCGCCGGACAACAAGCCAGAGCTGATCCAGCTGCTCACCCCCGAAGGTGAGCGCGCTGAGCATCCCGACTATCCGCTAGAGCTATCAGCCGACGAGATCAAGGCCCTGTACCGGGACCTGGTGCTGGTCCGCCGGATCGACTTCGAGGCCATCGCCCTGCAGCGCCAGGGCGAGCTGGGCATCTGGGCCTCGCTGCTCGGCCAGGAAGCCGCTCAGGTCGGATCAGGCCGGGCCCTCGGCCCGCGCGACATGGCGTTCCCGACCTACCGGGAACACGGCGTCGCCTGGTGCCGCGGGCTCGATCCAGCCAAGCTGCTTGAGCTGTTCCGGGGCGTGAGCCACGGCGGCTGGGACCCGAAGGAGCATAACTTCCACCTGTACACGATCGTCATCGGCGCGCAGACCCTGCATGCGACCGGCTATGCGATGGGCATCCAGCGCGATGGAGCGCTGGGCGAGGACGGCGAGGCGGCGATCGCCTACTTCGGCGACGGCGCCACCAGCCAGGGTGATG
>CAWFVM010000009.1:0-331194 GCA_963819285.1 uncultured Actinomycetota bacterium | reverse complement strand
GGGAACGACGTAGCCACACATAGAAGAAGTCTGATAGATCGGCATATCCGACATTGTCGTAGTAGGGGGGATCTGTCGCTACGACCGAGTTTCCCGCTATTACGTTCTGTGCTTCTGCCTGGATCACCTTAGCATCACCCTTGGCAGGTACTCCATGCAGGCAGTCCGCCACCCAATCGACGTGGGTGCCAAAATTCCCAACCGAGTTTGATAGTGGGTACAGCTCAAGGAAATCCCATACCATTGATATTGCTTGTCTGGCAAAAGTGTCACGGGCCTTCTCGGCCGTATTGATCCAGCCACATGCAGTCGATGACCAGTCGGCTAGCTTACTCACAGAAAAAGCAAGATATGTTCCTGTGCATCGGCTATATGCGATTGCCTCCTGCTTGTCAAGTCCGGAGGCCAGCGCATCTTTCTCTATGCGTTGACGAATTTCTGATACAAGATCGGAGAATGTGGCAAGGGCGGTGAGCTGCCGGTTAGTGAATAGATCCGAGTACCTCTCCAGACCGTACAACGGCGGCGAGAACCAACGCGTGTTTTCGGGCAGGTTGCTTTCCGGTATTTCGTGAGGACGGGGGATAACAGCCGCCTTCTCTTGCTCATCACTGGGCGGGAGGTAATAACGTTGTCGTGCCCCTTCCGCGACAGTCGTCATCAATTGGGCGCCCATGCGGCCAGCCTTGCCCTCATCGCGTATGTAGCTCAGCGGTACGGGCGTTCCGCATAGCAAGCAAACTGCCCCGCTCCGGGCGACCGTCCCCTCGTGGGGCACCCCCCTTGGTCCGCCGACGTCGAAGCGGACGCGCTTGCCATCTGGAATTGGGACGATGTAGTGCTCTTTGCCCTTCTTCTTGCCGAGCCAGAACGACCTGACAAGCGGCATCGTTCCGCCGCAGGCTGGGTTAGGGCACGTCACCGTCCGTGCCCAGATCCATCCAATGATAGGCACCGCTACGCCGGACATGGTAGCTTTCGGGTAGAGATGTCCTATGCGCTTATCCGCCTCAGCGCGAATCACGTTCCCATAGCGGCGGACATCATGAGCGAGGCCGCTTGCACCCGGCCAAGATTGCGCTTCGTCTGCAGCACCGGGAAAGATCGGGCGGATGTCCAGCCCACATTGGCGGAAACTCAAGTAGCGCCTTGTTTATCAGCACTGCGACAGGGTTTAGATCTGAAGCCCGTGCCTCAAGCCCAAGCCGCTGCGCCTCCAGCGGAATCGACCCGCCGCCCGCGAACGGGTCCAAGATCGGCGGCGGGTTCCCTCCGGTGGACTTGAGGATCTCCTCGTGCGCCTCATGCAGCAACTTCTCGTCGTGGATGTTCTCCCAGAGGACGAGGCGGGACATGATGCCGTGCAGGCGGTCGCGTTCGACCTTCTGATCTTCCTCCGTGGGGAACAGGTCCGGATGCGCAGACGGATCGTCAACGAGTTGGGCGAACAGCACAGCGCGGCACGCGGCAAGTGGACGACGAGCCCACCATAGATGAAGGGTCGCAGGGTGTCCTCGTCGAGGCACGGCCTTTTCGTGTTGACACGCTTCGTTGATGTCCTCCAGAGGCAGCGCGACCTCGATCAGCTTCGGCTTGTACCAGAGGTCGCTGCTCATACCGGATCCACCCCTCGTTCCCACTCTTTAAGCCAGTTGCCGATCATGCCGGTCGCGGCGAAGTCACCGAAGTCGACGTCACGGAACGGATCGACAATATAGCGAATCGTGTCGGACTCCGGACCGGCCGGATGCACGGATACCATCGCAAGACGGAATCCGGTCGCCGAATTCTTCCCGTGCAGTGCCTCGGTTCTGGTCACCCAGAACTCCTCGGCGCCCGCTACACGGCCCTTGACCTCGATAAATATGATGTGGCCGTCGGAGCACAGTGATTCGATGTCGTATCCCGGATTGTTATGCGGCATCTCGCGGGGCACGCGGCCGAGGCGGCGTTCGGCGGCCAGGACGGCGTCGACGGCGCGGCGCTCGGTCGCGGTCGTGTCGCCGCTGGGAAGCAACCCGCGGCCATAGTCGCCGAGCAGCTGGTTGAGCAGCCCTTGCGGCACGACGAGCGCGGCCGCGGAAATGACCGGCGGCCGGGCGATCAGCTCCTCGTCCCTGTCCAGGTCCGCGAGGCGCTTCTCCAGGCGGCGTTCCAGGTCGCGGGCCCGGTTGTAGGCCGTCTCCGGCTTCATCTTCAGGGACCGGCCCGCCGACGCCGCGTCGAGCAGTTCGGCGTGGCGCATGTCCCAGTAGTTGATCTCGCCGGTCAGGCGCTGCTTCACCAGGCGGCGGACCTGGGCGACCCGAGCGGTTACCAGGTCCCTTGTGCGGGCGAGTTCTTCTGGCATGCCTTCGGTGACGGCCCAGTCGAGCGCGACGTTCTCCACGCCGGCCGACAGCCAGGGCACTTCGCGGAGGGGCAAGGCAACGGTCCGTTCCGGATCATTCATTGGCTCGTAGTCCAGGTACCGCGCCTCGCCCGCGGACCGCACCCCGAGCGGGCCTTGCGCATCAACCTCCACGAAGCCGAACTTCTTGGTGATGGTACGGGCCGGGTCGTGGCCGTCGGTGATCTCGTGAGTGACCGCGACGAGCAGGCGCGGCTCGGTGCCCGGGTCGTGCCGGTCAGCGAGCATCGTGCCCTGCTTGAGCAGCGTGCCGTGCCGCTCGACGATCAGGTCGGTCACCGCGTCGAGCAGGGGGTGTCCCGGGGCGAGGAGGTCCGCCCTCGGCTTGCCCTCGGGGCGGGTCAGGCTTTTCTCGAACGTGACCCGCTCGTACTTGGCGAGCACCGGTGCGGCGCTGATCCCGGTCTGGCGGTCACGGTCTCGGATGTCGGCAGGGACGTGCCTGATCTCGTAGCGGCCTGCCTCACGCTCGGACATCCGGCCGCCGAGCACCTTGAACGCCTCGGCGAAGAACGCGCTGATGTAGTGCGGCTGGAGGCGGCGGGCGTTCGCCTCGTCCATGCGCGCGCGCCACTTCTCCAGGTCCGCGACGGCGAACAGGTCGGAGTGCGCGGCGCGTTCGGCGATGAGCTTGTCCAGGCCCTCGCCGACGGTCGCGTCGATGACCTGGTTGAGCCTGGCGCGGACCCTGGGGTCGTTGCCGTAGCGGATCGCCCGGATGAGGAGGTCGCGCAGCGGGTTGCCCTCGAACGCCTCGCCGAGCACGTCAAAGACCTTGCCGTGGTAGGCCTTACGCTGCTCCTCGATCTTGGTGAGGAGCTGGGCGAAGACGGCGCCTTCCCTGGTGTCGGTGGCGACGAGGTTCCACAGGTGGCAGACCTCTGTCTGGCCGATGCGGTGGATGCGGCCGAAGCGCTGCTCGATCCGGTTCGGGTTCCACGGGAGGTCGTAGTTGACCATGAGGTGGGCGCGCTGGAGGTTCAGGCCCTCGCCTGCGGCGTCGGTCGCGACCAGGACCCTGGTGTCGATGTCCTGGGTAAACAGCTCTTTTCTCTTGGCGCGCTCATCTCGCCTGACGCCGCCGTGGATAGTGACGACGGCGTCGCTGCGGCCGAGGAGATCGCGGATGCGCTCGGTGAGGTACTCCAGGGTGTCGCGGTGCTCGGTGAAGATGATGATCTTCTCGCCGGTGATCATGGTGTTGTCGGTCAGCAGCTCGCGGAGTTCGGTCCACTTCTTGTCCGTGCCGCTGTGCCTAACGCGGCGCGCGAGCTCGATCAGGTCGGCGAGGATCGCGAGTTCCTTGTCGAGCTCGGCGATCGTGCGGGCGGCGGTGGCGGCGTCGGCGACCTCGGACTCGATCTCCTCGGCCTCCTCGCCCGGCAGGTCATCGCCGTCCAGGGCGCCCGCGTCGGCCAGGTCGGCCTCGGTGGGGTCCTTGCCGAGCAGGTCGCGCAGGCGCCGGGCCAGGTCGTCGTCGGTCGCCGAGCTGCTGCCGTAGCGCATCTCGCTGCGGCGCTTCTCCAGGCGCTTGTGGCGTCGTTCGAGTGACTTGAGGATCGCCTCGGGCGAGGAGGCCAGGCGCCGCTGCAGGACCGTGAGGGCGAAGCCGACGGTGAAGCCGCGCTTCTTGTCGCCCGCGTCGCGCAGCCGGTCGGCGAGGTTCATCTGGTCGCGGACGTACTCCGTGACAGCCTCGTAGAGGATGTTCTCGTTCTCCGACAGCTCATAGGCGACGGTGTAGGCGCGGCGCTCGGGGAATAGCGGCTTGCCCTCGAACGTCTTGAGGTCTTCCTTGACCATGCGGCGCATCAGACCGTCGGTATTCACCGTGTGCACAGCGTCGCGGTACCTGCCCTCGAACCTGTCGGTGTCGAGCAGCGCCATGAACAGCTGGAAGTCCTCCTCGCGGCCCGCGTGCGGGGTCGCGGTCATCAGGAGGAAGTGCCTGGTGGTTTTGCCGAGGAGCTCGCCGAGCTGGTAGCGCTTGGTCTTTTTCAGCTCGTTGCCGAAGTAGTGGGCGGACATCCGGTGCGCCTCGTCGACCACGACCAGGTCCCAGTCGGCGCGCTCAAGCTGCTCCTTGAACTCATCGGACCGCGACAGCTGGTCCATCCGCGCGATCAGCAGCGTGTGCCGGGCAAAGACGTTGCCGTCAGGCTCCGCGTCCGCGAGCTGCCTGGTCAGCAGCTCGAAGGTGAGACCGAACTTCTCCCGCAGCTCGTCCTGCCACTGCTCGACAAGCCCGCCGGGCGCGACGATCAGGCACCGCTCCAGGTCACCGCGGAGCATCAGCTCCTTGATGTACAGGCCAGCCATGATCGTCTTGCCCGCACCCGGGTCGTCGGCGAGCAGGAACCGCAGCGGGGTCCGCTGGATCAGCTCTCCGTAGACGGCCTGGATCTGGTGCGGGAGCGGCTCAAGATCTGACGTGTGCACGGCGAGCATCGGGTCGAACCGCCCGGCCATCCTGATCCGGAGCGCCTCGGCGGCAAGCTTGAACCTGGCCGCGTCAGCGGTCAGGTCGTAGGCCGCGGAGCGCGCTGGCCAGCTCAAGGCGGGACTCGTGGTCGCGGTAAAGGAGGCGCTCGTCGAGCTTCTGGCTAGCCGTACGGTAGGTGAGCCGCAGCGCGTTGCCGCCGATCCACGTTGTAGCGACCACCGTTGCGGGCGTATCGCCGGTGATGCCGGTGATCTGCGCGCCGGGTGTTACGTCCTCAAGCTTCATCGCGTCCTCAGCGGTTGCTCTGTCCGTCGAGATGACTCTAGGGGCGATCAGCGACAAAGCGATGGGCTCCGCGAGGAAGGCTGCCCACAGCGTAATCAGGTCGTTACGCAGATGCTAGGGCTGGGGCGGGGGCGGACACGGGATATATCTGCGTCGCCTCATGCGCTACCTGGGCGCCGTCAGGAAGCAGCCGCCAGATGACGGCGTTGGCCCCGGTTCAGAAGGCCTCGGTACCGGCGATTTCACGCCCGGCGGCGGGACCGTGCCCGGCACGGATCAGGTGGCGACTCCGACTCCGCTCAGGAGGAAGACCAGGTTCTTCGGCGTGTTCCGGGTCGACCCGCAGAAATACGGGCGATCTGACCCGCCTGCAACAGGAGATCCTCCCTCACCTCGCCGAGGAGATAGAGGCCACGCGACCGGACGGCTTTGCCGACGACAAGATCCGCATCGTGACCGAGAACTCGCGAGTACTGAAGTTCGAGCAATCCGACTTCGAATGGCTGCGGCAATCAGCCCTTCACAGTGCACAGAGTCTCGGTCGGCACTGAGGTGAGGACCATGGCAAGGCGTTCGGTCAGAGAGGCGCCGCTCGCTCGTCCATGCCGGTCGCTTACATACTGGTGCCACCTGGAGGGGTGCCGTGGTTCTCCACTCAGCGTCCAGATGTGGCCTCTGCCGGATTCCAGGGCGGTGGAGGCAATGAACCGCAGCTGACGCCGCTGGTAGACCGACGCGGGGCCGCTGAGGCCGCCAACGCCCCAGGCGGCCATTAGGTGGTCAGCCGTCGCGATGACCTCGCCCAGCCTCGGTTGAGCCAGATCCCATCCCTGACTGGACTGTCCCACGGTGGTGACTGCCGACAGGTCCTGGGTAGGCACGGCGAACAGGTTCGCGATGTCTATGGAATTACAGTCGAGCAATCCGGCTACCGCCTGGAGGTGTCGCCTGGTCTGAGCGCCGCTTGTGACTGGCGGGCTGAGCAGCAGGGCGCCAAGCGTCGTCACTGACTGCGGTCTTCGGCCCAGACGATCCAACTCGGACCGAATCCAGTCGCCATGCCGTCGCCGCGCATGAGTTCCGCGCAGTCAGCACATACTGATGGCTGCATATCTACCTTGGTTTCCGTGACTGCCCTGCACTTCGGCAGTCACGTTACCGTGCGGGCCGGTGCGACAGCAGGAGTTCCTTCAGGCCCGTGAGTACACCAGACGGCCAGGACTTCGACGAGGTCATCGGCGGGTTCGAGCTTGTCGTAGAAAGGCTCGCGACTGGTGCTGTCAGCATCGGCGGTCCTCTCCTAGACCCGCTGGAATCAATTTCTGGGAGGACATCGTGGTGTGACTAGCGGCTGAGGGATGGCCTTTCTGGTGCGTCGGCATTCAGCTCCGCGAAGTTGTTAGTGTGGCCTCGCGTCAGTTGGTCGCATGTCTGCGGCGTTGAGATCAAAATGACGCTATGGGCCTGAGAATCAACCTTCGCTTGATCTTCGCAGATTAAGCACGCGGCGGCATCGAGGGTCCGATGCCGACCAGACGTCCTAGGAGGCGTGTAGCTGTGACGGAAGTGGGGCTGCCCGGGACTGATGGGAGGAAGGTTCCTGTACCTGCGTGGATTGCGGTGTCGTTGGAGGTGAACGAGGGGCGGGATCCGCTCGGGTTGCAGACGACCACGCAGGACCGGCTGATGCCTCTGCTGCTGCCAGGCATCCTTGAGCTGACCCGGCGGGCACGTTATTTCTCGTTTCATGCGTTCCTGCTGGCGGAGTACAGAGACCGGCGGTTGCCGCCGGATAGCAAGTCGCTGTGGACGTTCATCAAGCGCCGCGAGTGGGACTTCGGCCTGGCCGTGCAGCGATGTCCGCGCTGTGATTCAAGCCCGGTGGGCGCCCGTAGGCTCGGCAGCATAGCGGCGAAGGCAGGGCCGTTCAGACGGGGTGAGTCAGTTGAAAGCCCTCTCGGGGGCTACGGGCTCTACTACCGGTCGCCTATGATCGAGCTTGGCCTCGTGGCGAAGGCGGGGACACTGCTTGGCGGCCAGCCGATCCCGATAGATGTGCTGTATGACACCGATCGCGCGCGTCGGCTGGCCTCGACGTTCAAAGCCGCGGTGCAGGGCACAGCCTATTATCTGCGGGCAATGTGGACCGCCGACGAATTGCCGGCTGAGGTGCTCGACGAATACGCCGATGCTGCCTGTCTGTGCCGGTTGCGGGATCAGCTCGATGAGCGTGCTGCGGTCCACGACGCCTTGTTCGGTAGCGATCCTCTCGACGGAATGAAACCGGCAGAGAGCGGGGACGAGGGCAAGCCGGCTGGCGTCGGAGAAGCCTCGCCCGCTGGTGCTGTGGTCGCGGAGCAAGGGGTCGTGCAACGGCGCCGCAGCGTCGGCCACTATCTGACGCTTGTCGATGCTGACCCTGACGTCGTGGGCTCTGAGGCCAGGTACCGGGAGGCGTTGTGGTCGCCGCCCGAGCCGCGCAGCTCAGGTCAGGGTGTCGTTGCGGGCCAATGGGCAGCTCTGGTCGCCAAGGACGTGTGGCAGGAGGCGATCTGCTCGGTCTGGTCAGAGTTTTGCCGGGTCGGGCTGGCCTGGACCCGCGATCTTGGCCGCGGCCTGACCTGGGATGAGGTCCATGCGGTAGCGGCGAGCCTGACCTCAGGGCCACCGGAACTTGACACCCTGTCGTCTACCAGTTCACTCGCTGCGAGTCTGGTTGCCGGGACGCTCACCATTCGCGATGTCTACGGGGCTGAGGTTGACGTCGCGTCCGCGGAGATGGAGGACCTGCGGCAGCTCGCCGATGGGCTTGATACCGCAGCGTCGGGGCTGGTCGTATTCCTGGAGCTGGCCCGGCGGATGGAAAGCCGCTCCGGACCAGGCTGGGAGCAGGCTGTGCATATAGCGTCGGGGTGGCAGCCTTCGATCGCGGCCGTCGTCGCAAGTCTGCGCAGCCACCTCGATGGGAGCCCGGCAGTCGCTGAGACGCTCTGGTGGATGGTGTCGCGTTTCGTCATTCCGGTCCATGAGCGGATCGCGTATTCGAAGTTGCCGGAGTTCACGTTCCGGTTCCGCTGGGAGGATGGCCTGCTCCGTTTCTACGACCATGGGCTTGGCCGTTTCCCGCTGGCGGCGATCCGGTACGAGCCGCTCGCGTCCCTTACCTGGGATCTGGGCTTGTGGCGCGAAACTGACGACGAGGAGAGGCCAGCGGTAGTAACCGACCGCGGTCACGCGTTCGTCGACGAGGCCCTGGCATGACCGGAGTGAACGAAGGCGGGGGCGAGCCGCTGGTCCAGCCGGTCGCTGAGTTGTTCACCGGCGCCGCATCGGCGCTGTGGGCTACGACCTACAGCATGGACCTCGCCTTGTTCAATGAGTTCCTGCTCGGCCGGCTCGGCGATCCTCCGCTCAACATCGTCGTTCTGGCCGACCATCGACGCCTAGCCGCGAGCCTCAGCCGCATCCCGGCCGAGCGATCCGACACTCTCGCTGCGGTGAACCGCCGCTGGCTGCTTCGCGCCGTCCGGACCGGCGGAGCGTTCCATGCGAAGTCCTACTGCGCTGTTGCTGGCAGGCGAGCGACGTTGCTGGTCGGCTCCGGGAACCTGTCGGCCGACGGGCTGGACGAGGGGCGGGAAGTATTCACTACCTTCAGTTCCGGCACAGCGGTCGGCGACGCTGCTATCGCTTCCTGGCGTACGTGGGTACGCCGCCTTGTTGGCCTGCTCGACGACACCACTGTCGCGGAGCGGTTCCGGGACCTGGAGAGCCGGATCTTGCTGCCGCCCGCCGCCGCGCCAGCGGCTTCGCCGCTGCTGCACAACCTCGACACCCCGATCGCGGATCAGCTCGCCGCAGCTATCGGTCAGGCCGCCGCCGAGGTCCAGGAACTATGGCTGGCGGCCCCGTTCTACGACCCCGACGCCGCCGCAGTGGGCACTCTGATCGATGCGTTCAGGCCACGCAAGGTCAGGCTGTTCGTCACAGGTGCAACCAGCGTGAACGGTGACCGGCTCGCTGCGCGACTCACCGCGAGCGGCGCTGAGGTGACCGTCGCCGGATACGAACCGGATCGCTTCGTTCATGCCAAGCTCGTCGGTATCATCGCCCACCGCAGGGCCTGGCTATTGAGCGGGTCGGCGAACCTCTCCCGTGCTGCGCTCACGCTCACTCCCGCGACTCGCGGGAACATCGAACTCGCGGTCCTTGCCCCGCTGGAGGCCAGCGAGCTCCGGACCGTCTTCGTACCTCCAGGCATGACGACAGAGGAGCGCACTCTCAGCAGTCTCACCTCCCTCGTATTCCGCGAGAATCCCGAGCCGGAGATCCCTTCCGTGCGGCTTGTAACCGCCGTCGCGCTTGCGGACGGCCGTGTCGAGGTCGTCACCGAGCCATCCCCCGGCGAAGGCTGGCAGCTTCACGACCTGACTGAATGTCAGCCCCTCGTCGGCATTGGCGATCGACGTGTGGTCACAGCCGGACCGCTGCCGGGCAGGCTGGTTCAGCTCACCGATGCCAATGACCAAGTCCTTTCCAACCGGGTCGTAGTCGATGACCCGGACGCGCTCGCCGCCGCGCTCACCTCCGGCTCCACGCGGCCGAACGCCGACCGGCCTCCCGAACTCGCTGCCGGAGATCTGGACACACCACTTGCCAGAGCCCTGATCTGGCTGCACCGCAATCTCGTCATGGACGTCAGCGAACGGGCAACAGCGTCAGCAACCAAAGCTGCCGGGGTCGCCGAAGCCGAAGACGACACCGACGACGAGCTCTGGAACCGACTTGAACGCGAACAGCTCACCCGCGACCCGCGAGCCAGCACCTACGAGCGGATGTGGAAACGCGGCAGCCACAGCGGCACAGACCCGATCATCGAGTTCCTGGAGACCTTGCGGGCCCGCATACCCGCAGCCTCGGAATCACCTCATCGGTCGTTGCTGGTCTGGCTCCTGGACAGCACGACAGATGACAACTCTCCGGCACGGCGGTGGACGACGTCCAGCCGCATCCGGGTGCGGGTTCGCAACCTCCTGCGCCGCTGGGCCGCCGCGCAGACAGACCCTCGCCTCCTGTGGATCGATCCGCTCGCCCCCGCCGGAAATTTCGCGATGATCGCCGCAACCCTCGCCCATCTGCGTCTCGAACAGTCCCGCGTCCCCGGCAGTGTCGAACTCACCGACGCTGACCTCGACGACCTCTGGCTACTCTGGCTGCGGTCCTTCGCCGGCACCGGCAAGGGCGACGGCTGGCTCGATCAGCTCAGCGACGTTGACCGGTCGCTCGCCAGCAGCCGACTGCCCGAATGGCTGCCAGAAGCCGCCGCCGCATTGACCTGGCTTGCAATACGTCCCGGCATCGGCCACCGCGAGCGCGTCGTAACCTTCCAGCCAGTCCTGACCGCGTCACTCGCCCATGGCCTGCTCGACCCGACCGAGATGACGGCCCGCTTCCTGTCCGCAATCACCGGCTACGCCATCACCAGTGACCAGATCGACGATCAGATCCTTACAGGGCTGGACTTCATCGACGACGCCCTGTGGTGCGCCCGCGCCGCAGAGGAACTCGGACTGGACGAGCTGAAACTGAAAGCACCACCAGGCGCTGCCGCAATACACGTCCGCCTCGACGTATGCGGCATTGCCGACCCCCTTCTCGACGCACGCGTGCCGCGCCTCGTGCTCGCCGTCCGCCGCTACCGCAACTCCACCGGAATCGTCATCTTCGGATCTGACACTAACACCGGCTGGCGCCTGGCATTCGTCACCGATGAGACGATCGCCTATATGACCGGCCGGAACGCCGCCATGATCGAATCAGAGATACCGCTCACCGATGGACTCCTGGAACCCCTCGCCGCCTCTGGCGGAGTACTCGCTGACCTCTTCCCGGCAGGACAAGAAAAGGTAGCGTAACCGGTCACTGTGGTCGCTGAGCCAGGAGCCCGAGGTGCGCGGCAAAGGACTTGGACAAGCTGTCGAGGACAGCCTCTCCCTTGCTCGCTGTACCGTGCGAAGGGAGACCGATGACGCAGGTCTGGGTGTAACCGGCCATCCCGGTCACCAGCAGATGCGAACGAGGGCTAGCCAGGTGATCGCGGTGAGCGGACAAGTTCAGGGTCGGCGTACAGGGGGCGTCTCCCCGCAGCAAGCCGCTTGTAGCCCACCCCGCAGCCTGCGCGGCGTCAGCCGGCGGGCGGCAGCGTCTGACCTGCTAGCCGGACACGACCGACGCTGTCGGGTACGACGGCTGGGCTAGATCTTCGGAAACGATCCGGCACGCGATTTTCCCTGAAAAGGGTACCGGGAATTTCGATGCTGGCTGCGCTCGCCCGGCCCGATACTCACCGCATTTAGCTGATTACTGTAAAGCAGCGAAAGGCTCCGCGTCCGCAGCCGGTCCGGTGTGCCCGGCAGTTAGTGAGCGCGTTGATGGGACGCACAACCGTACGGGCTGGTTATAATAATTTCGAGCTTTCATCATGAACGGAGTAACTCATGGCCCGGAAAATAGAGACTGTCCTGATCGACGACATCGATGGCAGCCGCGCGGACACCACTATCCAGTTCGGACTCAACGGCGCCGAGTACGAGATTGACCTGAACGCCACCCACGCCGAAGAACTCCGCAAGACCGTGAGCCGGTACCTCGAAGTCGGGCGCAAGGCAAATGGCAGCGCCCGGCGAGCACCGCAAGGACCCGCACGCCGGGGCACGGGAAGCGGGCGCAGTTCCTCCGAGGTCCGCGACTGGGCCAAGAGCCAGGGCATGGATGTCAAGGACCGCGGCCGGATTCCCAGCGAGCTATTTGTCAAGTTCAAGGCAGCCACCGACGCCTAGCACCACAGGGCACGGCGGGCCGCGCTTGATGCCCAGCCCTGATGTTCGGGAGAGCTACAGGCCGGTGCCTGTGTCGGTGGTCCATTCGATTCTGCTGCATTGGTGCATTCCGGCTAGCTCCGTCAGGGCCTGCATGAGGAGATTGCCGATTCCCTGGCGCCGGTATGCGCGGGCGACGTACAGCTCCTTGAGGTACAGCGACCGGGTCCGGCCTGCCGCTGGCCACAGGAACGAGTACGTCGCAATGCCTGCCACGGCGGTCCCGTGCCTGGCGAGCAGCGCATAGGCGGCGGGCGGGCTGGAGAAGAGCGCATCGTGGATCTGCCGGACCTGGTCATCGGCCGGCTTGGTGCCGGTGGCGCCGTAGAAGTGGTCCATTTCCGCTAGCAGCGCCGCCATGGCCGGGGCGTCGTGCGGGAGGGCGGGTGAGACAGTTATCACTGGCCTGAGATCTCCTTGGACTCGCAGGTAGGCTCCAGCAGAGGAGGTCCGGCCAGCCGAGACGACAGAGGATGAACAGCTCTCAGTGAATGATGTTCAGGGCAGAACGCGGGTGCGGTGATTCTTCAATGGTCGGCGCGGTGGTCGGTGTGCCGCCACGCGTAATGATCGCGGAGAGCGCCGATTTGCGCACCGTGGTGGCCTACCTCGGTGAGCGTGCCCGCGATGAAGTGAGTAGCCGTGCGCGCGGGACCTGGCGGACCGGCAACGCACACGCCCCCTCTCGGCGGCTCCGCAGCATACGTGTACTCTCCGGTCGTCACTTCGAGCTGGTCGTCATCGGCCCGCTCGATCGTCTCCCGGAGTCTCTGCCAGCCCTCACGCAACGCGGTGACGGCCTCGGCTGCACTAGTGAAGATCGGGTGATGGGTTAGGTACGGGGAAGTCCAGCCGCTGGCCATGGTGCGCGTCCCGCCCAGGAAGTCGATGTCACACAGACGGCCAGGCATCGAGCCTATGTGCCAGTACAGCCAGGCGATGGTCGTCATCGGGACCGGGGCTGGCTCAGGAATCTCGAAGTCGGCCACCCAATCGCCGGCCCCGAACGGGTTCGGTGTCCTGCACTTGTCTTGCCGCCGAACATTCCAAGTCACAGTGAATGGTTCCCAGAAGAATTCTTCGTCGGTCAGGTTATCCCAGGCGCGGGCAAGGGTGAAGTACTCGATCCGGTACATCAGCTCTAGCAGTGTGTCGGCTCGTTTCCCGGCCATATGCCGCATCGTACTCGACCACTCGCCATCTACTGTGACTAGTCTTCGGAGTCGTATGCGGGAGTCGGGGTTCTGCCGGGAGAACTCCAGTCCCGAGCGGGGCCGCCGGACTACGACGAGAGTTCAGCCCGGCGCGACCACCAGGCCTCGGCGGCGGTCATTGCGCTCTCGGCCTCGCGGATGTCGCCGCCCACGAGTCCGGCGGTGGCAGCCCAGTGCAGGGGTATGAGGGCTAGAGCCCCGGGGAGCCAGCGGTGCTCGTCGGGAGTCAGCGGTTCCGGAGCCGTGCCTTCGTAGGCGTCGAGCAGTCGTCGCGGCTCGGGCAAGCCGGTGGCGGGGAGCCGCATCAGGCCGCCTTGGAATGCGCCGCTCTGTGCGACGTAGTTCAGGCTGCCCGCGATGTCGTACAGCCGCTCCCTGACCCTGGCGAAATCCAGGTCGAAGGTGACCCACGAGCTGTCTGGCAGTTCCACCGCGTTGCCCAGTTTGTAGTCCCCGTGAATCGGGGTGCATGGCAGTTCGACCTCCTTCCGGAGCTGGGAGAGCTCGCCAGTCAGCTGGCGCATCCGGCGCACGACCGGCTCGCTGCGGGGTCCGAGCCTGCGGCGTGTGAAGCCGGCCGAGTAACGCAGTTGCCGGAGTGTTCTGTGGTCGTCGAGGGGTTCGGGCGGACTGGGTTCCCAGACTGCTTTGAGCGCAGTGTGAAAGCGTCCGAGCTCCTCGAATAGGCGGATGTAGGAGTCCTCGTCCGCCCGTGGCTGGACGTAACCGATGAACTCCTCAATCTCAGCCCAGCGATCGCCGGCCCTCAGGAGGTCGCAGCCGGAAATCCGAATCGGCCGGGCGACGCGGACTTGCGTCCGCTGGAGCCGCTCCCGCAGGCGCCGCAGTCCCGCTACCCGGCCGCGGCGCACCCAGGGCCTGTGAACCCGCAGGACAACCGGCGGCTCAGCGTCTATCCGCACGTTGAGGTTGAACCCGCCGCCGATGTCTGCCCATCCGGCCCCTCGCGCGACGCGGTCGATCAGGGCCGAGACGGCCGGGTCATCTGGGCTGGCTCTAGGCCCGAACCAGCGCGGCAAGGCAGCGGGAGTGGCCGGAGCTTCGATTCCGGTCATGGCAATGGCCCGCCCGCGCACCCGGGGAAGAGTCCGCCGGCGAACATGATGCAATCTTGCCGCGACGCTACGACGGCCCGCACCCCGCAGCCCTCCAAGCTCACCTGATCACTGCCACGTATGAAGGCTGGCACACCGGCCGTCCTGCCGCCATCGTCTCCTTGGCGGTGGACCATCTCAGGCGGGAGCGCATGGGGTTCTCATCCCTCTCTGCGGCACTGTCCTGCTCGTCCCCCGTCTTCCTGACCCGGTGCCAATCCTGGTGAGCGGCCGGCTGGGGCGGCTCGATCCGCCGACGCGTGATCATCCCGAGCATCCCGCAGGTGATCCGGCTCGCGGAAGCACTCGACAAGTTCAAGCCGGGGCTCGGCGATGTCGCCATGGTCCTGGCTTTCACCGGCCTGCGCTGGGGGAAGCCTTGGCCGTGCTGATGGACAGCGTGGACCTGGATGGCCAGAGCATGATCATCGAGCGGACGGCGAGCAAGATCGAGAGGACCAAGAACATGTACGGTCACCTGTTCGCCCATGACCGGACCTCGATCCTCGATGCGATGAACCAGGCTGTGAGTCGACTGCACGCCTACGAAGATGCCGTAGGTGATGCCGGCGAAGGGCACGAGGCGGCCTAAACCTCGATCACAAGCGGACAGACCCCCTGGGAGATTGGGCCTCCTGGGAGTCTGTGTACGAGCGCCGGATTCTAACCAGGTGATGCTCCCAGCTGAGCCAGCCCGTTCGGGGCGGTGGCTACCTTGTTCACGGTCTGGCCGCCGTCCAGGGTCCTGGCCGTCGCCAAGTTCACCTTCCGGCCTCGTCGCGTCTTGTCATGTCACTTCAGCGCTCAGGCACTCGCCGCCACCACGGCGAGCAAGATCGGCGGCTACAAGGTAGTGGAAAAGACATTCAGTCTCCCGGCCGGCGGTTTCGTGCGCAGCACCGCGCCGTGCCCGGCCGGCAAGGTCGTGCTCGGCGGTGGCGCGGCGGTCGTCGGAGGCGGGTCGGCGAACTTCGGCACCGTGGTCCGGGAGTCTGAGCCGGGAACCTTCGGCGGCGGGGCCACATCCCTGTGGCTGGCGGCCGTAAGCAACCGGTCATCCACCAGCCGCACCCTCGGCATCTTCGCGGTCTGCGCGACCAGGCCGAAGGGTTACAAGGTGGTGGAGAAGACGTTCAGTCTTCCCGCTGGCGGCTTCGTGCGCGACACCGCGCTTTGCCCGGCAGGGAAGGTCGTGCTCGGCGGCGGCGCGGCGGTCGTCGGAGCCGGGTTCGCTAACTTCGGAACCGTGGTCCAGGAGTCCTCGCCCGGAACCACCGGCGGCGGCGCCAGGTCGTTGTGGCTGGCCGCGGTCAGCAACCACT
Organism: uncultured Actinomycetota bacterium; assembly: GCA_963819285.1. Lineage (GTDB taxonomy): Bacteria > Actinomycetota > Actinomycetes > Streptosporangiales > Streptosporangiaceae > Chersky-822. The sequence continues at coordinate 315,527 of CAWFVM010000009.1, read as the reverse complement.
GGAGAAGCAACCACACCCTCGGCATCTTCGCGGTCTGCGCGAACAAGCCGGCGAACTACAAGGTCGTGGAGGACAAGGTCAGCCTTCCTGCTGGCGGCTTCGCACGCAGCACCGCGCTGTGCCCGGCCGGGAAGCGCGTGCTCGGCGGCGGCACCGCAGTCGTGGGAGCAGGCACGGGTAACTTCGCCACCGAGGTCCAGGAATCCGACCCGGGCACCATCGGCGGCGGCGCCAGGTCCTTGTGGCTGGCCGCGGTAAGCAACCACTCGAAAAGCAACCGCACCCTCGGCATCTTCGCGGTCTGCGCTAAGAAGTAACCGATTGACGGGCGCAGCTAGGTCGCCGCGGCGCGTTAGGCCATCACCAATGGCTTTGCTGCCGGCCTGCCGGGCTGCGCCCGGTTACGCCTTTGGCGCTCGCGGCTAGGAGGTGATCAGGTACCTGGGTACATCGGCGTCGTGGCCTGCTCCACTGAGGACGCGGCAGCCGTAGTCCGCTAACGCCGCGAGCCGTTCCTGGATGATGCCGGAAACGACGCTGCTCGCCACCAGCGATGTGCCTCGCGGCCCCTGAAGCGGTCATTCCCGATCCTGCCCATCGCTAGGGCCATCGGGCCTCATTCCGAGATCTTCTCGCGACGGATTTCGCGGGAAGGGACGTGGCGGGTCAGGCGCAGGCACTTTCATGCGGCTGGCTAGTTCCTGACCCGCTTCGCCTGCTCCTGCGAGGTCGCGGTCGCAGTTGCTGCTTCCAGGCTTCGGGCCGTGATATCCGGGTGAGCCGCCTGGCGCGCTAAAGCTAGGACGTGCAGGTCAGCGTGGCTGCCCACTCATTTATGGATGGGTGATCTCCATGAGGGTCCCGATGCATTCGCTGAGCGAGAAGCCGGCTGCTTCCGCCTCGCTCTCGGTGATATTGACCACCTGCTGCGGGGATGTCCCCGTCGCGTGGAAGACCCTGGTTACGGACGGATGCGCTCCGGGCACGGTCGTGCCTGCGACGGCTGCGCCTGCCCCAGTTAAGGACAGGCCCAGGGACACGGCGGTCAGTACAGCAGCGCTGATGATTCTCGGGGTTCTGATGTTCATCGTTCCTCCACGGTCCGATGCGGGTCAGCTAACCCATCTTCCGCCGACCGGCGCTCTGGTTGGTCCGGCGACTCCGCGACGATACGCTCACAGGTGCGTAACAGCGGGACAACTGGCTGCCCGGCTACCAGCGCGTGGCTTACGACATACTTGCCAGCTCCGTGCAGGCCAGAACCCGCTCTTCCGATTCGGTGCGCAGCCCCTAGGCACCCGCCTCCTATCTCGATCCGCTGAAGGCGGCTTAGCTCTCGACCCGGAGGGTCTTCGCAGTGGAGTCAGCTATTTCGCTGAAGGTGGGCTCGTCGTCGGAGAGGGTCCAGAACATCGTGAAGACGAGCGCGCTGTTCAGTTGCGGCGCGAGGATCGCGTACGTAACGGACACGACGACGTCCGACGAGCCGTCCCCGCCGTCACCGATGGCCTGTTCGCGGCGGATGCGGACGGCCGGGCCGCCGGGCAGATCCATGCGCTCGACCTCAAGCGAGCGGGTCTGGCTGTCGCGCCAGCCGAACTTCTCCTCCAGAGCGTCCAGGGTCGGAAGCTCCTGCGCAGAGCCGAGTGCGTAGACGGAGATCTGCGCGACCGGCGAGCCGCCCGGTTCCGGAAACCAGGCGAAGGCCAGCTTGTCGCCGCGCTCTCGGCTGCTGCGCGCGAGGCGGGTCAGCATGTCCGTGCAGGCGGAGACGGCGCAGGGAGCGGAATCCGGACCGAGAATCGCGCGGGCTTGCGTGGCCGCCCAGTCGGCCACAGGCTTCTCCAGGCCGCGCTTGCTGCCGAACCTGCGTTTCGGCGGTTCGACCAAAAGCTGGACCCAGCCCGGTCCCGGGGGAGGTGTGATGCGAAGAGCCAGGCCGGTCATCAGGACCGCCTTCCATGCTTGCGGTGCGAATCCGCGCGATGCTGCCGCAGTTGGCTAGCGACAAGATCGCGGGCGTGCCGTTCAGCCGGGAGCACGGGGACGAGCCATATTGCCAGCGCCGCCAGTACGAACCCCGCGGATAGCAGCGCCGACACCGTCAGTATGGCCGCGCCGACCACGCCCGCCTGGAATATGAGGAGCCCCGCGCTGGCGCCGGAACCCGCGTGCGGGTTGCCCTTCGCGGATCGCCCCGTGATGCCGAGCCGCCACAGGTGACGGGCCGCGAACACGCCAGTGACGGCCGAGAGCACCAGCTCAGCGATCAGCACCCCGAGGAACCCGGCCGACCCGGGCGGACCCGCCGCGCGCATGACGCCGGCGATGATCGCGGCGTAGACGGCCACTGCGACACAGAGCAGAAGGACCGCGCCGGCCCGCCGGAGCCAGTACGAGAAGCCGCGTTCGTACCAAGAGGTCCCCAGGGCCAGGCACGTGCGGGATCAGCACTCCAGATGGGAAGCTCGGCTCGGGACGGGAACTGGGCATCGCCGGGCCGCGTCATCAATCCGCGCTAGTCATCAAGCCTCATCAAGCCTCATCCGTCAAACAGGGCGCAGGCTGCCTCAAATAAGGCTCGCGATCCCGTGCACGATGCTCTTCCCGGAGTCAAGGAGATCCTTGCCAGTATTGGACAGGACGTGACCGGCGCCGTCGACCGTGCCGTCAAGCACCCCATGATCATGCCAGTCCTGGCCCCAGTTTTCCTGGAAGGCCTCGTGCACGAGGTCGCCCACGCCGACCGCGACCACGCCGCCGACCAGGACGCTTCCCGCGACCGCCACCATCGAGCCGCCGCCGATGATCGTGGCCACAGCGATCCCGGTGCCCAGTGCGGCGCCGTTGGACACCACGCCATCGGAGACCGATTGACCCCAGGACTCGCCCGCCGACCGGTCGCTCCAGGTCGTGATGCCGGCGCTGGCCAGGGTACCCACATACGGGATGCCCCTGACCACGCCGGCGGTAAGGCCTGTGGCACCCAGGCCAGCAGCGTCGCCGTCGGCCAGCATGGTGGTGACGTCCTCTCCCGGGGCGGACGCGAGCTTGTCCGCCGTGTCCCTGAGATCCTTGAGCGCGTCCGCGGCGCTCTCCCTCGTGTCCGGCAGCAGGCGGGCCGCGTTGCCGAACTGCTTCCTGGCCCCGATGAGCTCTCTGCCAGGCCGCCCTCTGGGTGGTCTCGACGTTCTTCTCGGCCTCGGCCAGCTCCTCGGCCAGCCCCCGGCTGTAGGTGGTGGGTGCCGCCCACAGTCCGCGCATTCCGTCCAGTCCCGCGACCCTCAGGCCCCAGTCAGGACCCTGCGGGATCATGCTCGAGGTCACGTCGGCCAGCTGGGACGCCGCGCTCGCCCGGGCCGTCTCAGCCTCGGCCAGGATCTCCCCGCGAACCGAGTTATACTCGCGGGCCAGCTTGGCATCCCTCGCCGTCTCCTGCGGCGTCAGGCAGACCTCTTCGGGCATGATCGTCCCGTCCGCCGGGCTGATCGGTAAACCCTGCTGCGCGACCAGTGACGCGGCTTCCTCTAGCTGGTTCTCCAGCGAGGCCAGTTGCTGCGCCAGGCCCTCGACGATCGAGCCGATCTTCCGCCAGGCACCGGCCAGCTGCGAGCCCGCCTTCGAGTCCTTGTCCCACGCGCTACTGAACGCATTCGCGGCGGAACCGGTCCAGCCGGCGCCGCCAACGACGTCGCTGACCTGACCGGATAGCGCGCGGTCAGCGTCGTCGAGCTGGCTGGCAGTCGCGGTGCATGTCGCCTGGAACGAATCCAGCCCGCGAATGTTCCCGCCCACCCACTGGTGGGCAAATGACGGCAGTGACATGTGCTGGCCCGCCTTTCCGCGTCCCGCGCTCAGGAACGTCCGTTGACGAGGCTGGTGAGATCCTGGCTGAGCTTGGAATTTGTCTCTTCCGCGCCCCGGTATCGCTGCTCCGCCGATGCCAGCTTCTGCCCGTGGCTTTGCACCGCGCCCGCCAGCTGGTTGATGAGAATCGTGGCTGTCCGCACGGCTGTAGACAGGGCACTGTCGATCGTTCCGTCGCCGCCGTCCGGCATCGCCAGGCACTCGTCGGTCAGGCCCGTCAACTTCTGCGCTTCTCGCTCGAACACCTGCGACATGCTTTTCAGGTCACTCATGATGATCTGGTATCCGCCGCTCATCGGATCACCCTTTCCCGTTGGCCCTGCGCACCTACAGCCCCCACGTCAGGCCACTGGCCTCAAACGGCTGCCAACGCCACGCGTCAGCGGATATATCCGGATCGAGCGCTATCTCATCCACATCCACATCAGCCGCAGCCGCCAGCTCACCGACCTTGCCCAGCGGCATGATGGCCCAGGCCTGAGACTCGCCGAGCGCGCTGACGAGGACGCGCACCGAACTAAAGACAGGAAGAACCACGCCTCGAGGCTGGCGCCTAGCCTCCAGAACCAGCTCGCCGGGACTAGGACCCGGGTGCGCTGGGACAGCGACAAGTCGCTTCTCATCCGGCTGGCTTGGCGCCTGCGGGGTTGTCATAGCCGCTCACCTCGACTGTCGGCGTTATTCAAAGAGTAGCGCACGGCGATGTAGTGGCTGGGTTCCCGCGTCGTTTGGCCAGAAATGCGTAAATTCGCTTCCGTAAATCGAACTACACGGCGCAGATCGGCCCAGGCTAGCGGCCTCCATTGCCATTGATGAAAATATGCGCCAGCTCATGCAGTCCACCAAGCTTACGTCAGCAGTGGTTGGGCCCGAACTGACAATGAATAGCTCTGTCTCGATCTCGTGAGTGACTGCACGTACCCGTGCCTGACCGTCCGATCGGGCAAGCAGCGGGCACCGGTTCCGGTTGTGGCGTTGCGCGTGGTAAGTGCGGCAAGAAATGACCAAGTGCGTGCTGTCGCGCGCCCTACGCTGGGAGGTCCCGGCGGTGCGCGTGGGCAGGGGGGTTCGTTAGTGAGATTCAGGTACCACCTGGCTGCTGCGGTTGCGCCTGGTGGCGGGATAGCTGCCCCGGGTATCGCGGCGGCCGGGACACATCCGTCCTGGGTGGTCCAGTCCACCCCGAGTCCCGGCGGCCGTCAGGGCAGCATCCTGCTGGGGGTGTCCTGCTCGTCGGCCGCCTCCTGCACCGCAGTCGGAGAAAGCGCCAGTTCCGACGACAAGTCCAACACCCTCACTGAGCACTGGAACGGCGCGAAGTGGGCGATCCAGTCGGCCCCGAACCATTCCGCGGCACGGCTCCAGCGCCCGCTCCTGGGCACGCAGCGCGGGCCGGATGTCCGCGCAGCCGGGTGTAGGCGTTCCTCTCATGCAACCGGAACTGGGACTCGGTGTCACCACTCCACTCGGTCACGGATCCGGCCGGAAGCCGCCTCGATTCGGCCGACCGCTGCGGCGTCACCGCTCCGCGCCGTCCTTAGCAGGTCCTGCCCTGGCGCGGTGGCGCAACTGGTCGAGGCTGCTCGGTCGCTGATCGGATCGGCATGACGCCGGATGCCTTCTCGCGAGCTTCTCGGCGGGCAGCGGCAGTTCGCCTCGATCGAGCTTGCTCGTTATTCGGAGATGACCGGGGCCGACCTTCACTGGCTGATCACCGGAACCTCAGACCCCAACCGACTGAGCATCGCGGCACGTCATAACTATGATCGCGCGACAGGGACCGGATCGTTCCAGGCCTTCAGGACGACAGCCAGGTGCTTGAGGATATTGCCCTGGCCTACCTTCAGGCCTATCCCGAGCCGGAACCACCGAGCGGCGAAACTTGGCCCAGGTTGCCGGCAGCAGTGCGTGAAGCCCTCGGGCCAGACTTCGTCAGACCCTTCGCGGATCGCCTCGAGCAGCGACTGGGCATCGGTGTCGTCCGAGTACCAGATCTCTCGACGGCGTACTCACTGACCGTTGGCGGCCGATCGGTCATCGCTGTCCGGGCCACGGGCAACTGGTTTCGTGAGAACTGGGACTTCGCCCACGAACTTGGTCACCTCGTCATGGGTCATCATGAGGACCGGATCGGCGAGTTAGAGGCAGACCAGCGCGAGTCAGCCGCTAACGCATTCGCGGCTGAGCTTCTCCTCCCGGCCGAGACCCTGAATGCCATTAACTGGGACTCAGTAACCGCAGAGCAACTCGCCGCCTTGATCTGGGACTGGGGCGTATCCATCGAGGCCCTCTGTAACCGCCTTCACATGCTCACTGGCCACCTCCCGCCACTTGTTACTCAATGGTCTGCCTTCCCGACGCAGCGCCTCCTGCGGTATCACTTGCTGATCGAGTCAGGGCTTGACCAGATCACCACTCGGATGGAGCATGCCGCTCAGCGGCGATTCCCCTTGGCACTCCAAGAGGCCCACCTAGAGCGCGTCGCGTCGGGAGCTATCAGCAGGTCCACGCTAGCGTGGATGCTCGGAATCGATCCAAGCTCGCTAGAAGTGGACTCCCCTGAGATCCCTGAGGTCAATGCAGACGACCTGGCCATCACGCTGGGCCTGTGACGCACCATGACCGTCCTGATGTTCCGCGACAACACCGTCCTGATTAATTTCGCGATCATCAACAGGATTGACCTCCTGAGCAGGCTTGCGAATGGCAACGGGCGATGGTGCGCAACCGTCGCGACCGAGTGCACGGAGTCGGACAAGCGCCCTGAGCTGGCCGCACTGGATGGGTCGCAGAGATCTTCGGCGATCCGCTCTACCCGAACCAGGCCGAGCATCAAGACGTTCTGATTCTGCGCAACCAGCTCGCTGGACCCGGAGAGCCGCCGTCCAAGCACCTCGGTGAGGCAGAGACAATCGCTATAGTTGTCCGGCGTCACCTTACCTGTATATTCATTACCGACGACAGGGAAGCGGCCCGCCTGGCATCCCAGAACGGTGTTCGAGCCGCCGACACATGGCAGCTTCTGAAGGTCGCGCACCGACAGGGCTGGCTCGACGCCGATACTCTTTGGGGATACATTCGCACCCTCGATGGACACAAGCGTGGAACGCCGCCTGCGGCGCGGAGCCGCGAGTCCTTCGATAAATGGCTTTCTAATTAAGTTCCAGACCATCCCGTGTCCAGGCAATGCATGGTTTGCGCGCCGGCATCGAGCCGAGTTTCGCCACAGTTAAATGTCAGCGGAGGCGCCGGCCATGTTATCGGGCTGTATCGACGGCGGATTGTTGCTCAACCGCACGGCCGCGAGTGTCACGCAGGCGCGGCGGAAGTTCTGTTCTGAACGGTTTCACTGGCACTACAGCAACATTTTGTTATTTCTGAGTCCTCGGTTGTAGCGGCAGCGGCGGGCGCGGGCCTGATGGGCGCGGTGCCAGTCTGACCAGTGCTGCTGGTGGTCCTGATCACGGGCACGGACAAATGATCAAGGAGGCCAGTCCCAGAGCCTGGCGACTGACCCCTGACCTGCGGTAACGTGGTGGGCGGTACTGGGATTGAACCAGTGACCTCTTCCGTGTCAGGGAAGCGCTCTCCCGCTGAGCTAACCGCCCGGGTACTTGTCAGAAGCTTATCTGTTCTGACAACGAACTTCAGCAGACTTCTGCGCCGCCTGGCTGACTGGTCGCAGTTCGCGACGATACACGGTTCGGAGCGGGCGAGTCGAACCGCGGCTCGAAGTCGGGCAAAGTCCCTGGTGTCGGGCGTGGCAGCCGGGGGCTGCGACGGTCCGGACTTAGGTCGGGCTCCGGCAGGGCGCCGGAAACGCTGATTTTGTGGGAGACCGGGTCGCCGCTGGCGTTGCCGGTTACTTAGGGTCTCGGCACGCTGCGCTCGGTGACCGGGCAGGGCAGCCGGCCTCGGAACGCGGAGCCCGATCGGGCAGATCGCCCATGCGTGTTTCCGGGCTCTGGCGCGAATTCCGTGATCGGGCTGCTACGCGGGCCCGGCGGAGCCACCGCCCGGACGCGGACTGGTCCCCGGTGACTCAGCTTTCACAGGCGTCTCACCCGCTGCCAGGCTCGCCTGATCCTGTAGGAGACTTTTTTCCTGTAGGAGACTTAACAGCGAATATGGTGGTCAACCCTCCTACAGGAATAAAGTCTCCTAGATCTTTTAGCCACCACCCCGGCACAAACTTCCGCAAGTCGACCCGGAACTCGCAAACCCGGCTCCCCTCACCCCGCGCAAGGGGCTGTGGCACGAAACTTCAGCCGCATGATCACGCTGCCAGGACCCCGTGATCACCATCCCGGCTCCTCGCCAGCGTCCTAGAGGGTTCCCGTCGTTCTCGTGGAGGGTTGTCAGCGTTCTCATGGAGAGTTGTCGTTTCATGGAGAATTTTCAGTAAATATCGCGGAAAACTCTCCACTAGACGACAACTCTCCACCAGAACACTGACAATTCGCCGGGAGCCGAGACGCTCTCCGGAAAGGACCAGCCGCCAGTACCCCGAAAGGGCGGATAACCGGCAAACTCGCCACGCGGGCAGGGCTGGACCACCTCCCGGAACCAGGCGCAAGCCTGAACAGCACGCCCGAGTCCAGAAACCAGCCCGATCACTAAATTCGCGCCAGAGCATGTTTCCGTGATCATGGAATGCCACCTGATAACGGAATGCCGGTGGCGTGAATACCCGACTGAAGTTCCGTGAGCACGAGAGGCGGCATGATCACGGAGACTCTGCGGGGCAACGGTACGAGGCCAGGCCTTGGTGATAGGCACTGCCTGACGGAGCGGGTCGGGCTGGAGGCCGGGATGCCGGGTCAGTGCGCCGACCGGGCTGGGGCGAAGAAGCTGGGTTGGATGCGAGAGTCGCGGTGGGCGAGGGGCCGGGGTCAGGTGCCCCTGGATGGGGGAAAGGTCGGGTGAAGCCGAGGCCGGGTGAAGCCGAGGCCGGGTCGGGCAGAAGGAAGTCGGGGCCGGCTGGCCGAGGTTTGGAATCGGCGACCTTGAGGCAGGAGTCAGGAGTTCCTGAAGCGGAGCTAGATGAGCAAGATGGAGCCAGACACGCAAAAGGAATCAGACGAGCGAAGATGAGGCGGAAGCGGGAATCGAACCCGCGTACAGGGCTTTGCAGGCCCTTGCCTAAGCCACTCGGCCATTCCGCCACCGACCGCCGCCGCGTACACGGGTCGGTCCAGGTGCCTGCAGAGCCGCGTGGACTTGTCAGGCAGTGCACTTCCGAGCGGACGACGGGATTCGAACCCGCGACCCTCACCTTGGCAAGGTGATGCTCTACCAGCTGAGCCACGTCCGCATGCGAGCCGCTCTCACGAGCGGCTGCCGCCACCGGGTACCGCTGTCGGTCGGCGTGCGATCAGAACTGTAGCCGATCCTCGCCCGCCCGCCAATTCGACCCGGCGAACAACAGTTTCTAGAGTACCGCAGATCCGCCCGGCCCGCCCGGCCCCACCGAGCCGAGCCTCTCGGACGGGCCCGGGTTTGTTGCTGACTGTCCTGGTGGCAGGCTGTCAGCCATGCGAACTGTGATCGTCAGCGGTGACCCCCTGACCGTGGAAGATGTCGTCGATGTCGCCATCGGCGCCGCGGACGTCGAGCTTGGGCCGGATGTCCGGGCCCGGATGGCCGCCAGCCTCGCCGTCGTGACCGACGCGATCCGCGGGAAGGACGCCGTCTACGGGGTCAACACCGGCTTCGGCGCCCTCGCGGACACCAGAGTCGGTGAGCAGGACCTGGCGACGCTGCAGCGCGCGATCATCTTGTCGCACGCCGCCGCGACCGGTGAGCCGCTGAACGACGAGACCGTCAGGGCGATCCTCCTGCTCCGGGCCAGGACGCTGGCCGCCGGCTACTCGGGCGTCCGGACCGAGCTCCCGGCCCGGCTGATCGAGTTCCTCAATCGGGGCCTGCTGCCAGTCGTCCCGGGCAAGGGCTCCGTCGGCGCGTCTGGTGACCTGGCCCAGCTCGCGCACCTGGCGCAGCCGCTGATCGGCGAGGGCCGGCTGCGCGGCCCCGGCGACGGCGCGCGGGGCCGGCCGTCGGCCGAGGTGCTGGCCGAGCACGGGATCGAGCCCCTGGTGCTCGCGCCGAAGGAAGGGTTGTCGCTGGTCAACGGCACCGAGCCGATGCAGGCGCTGCTCGCGTTCTCGGTGCACGACGCCGAGCTGCTGGTCAAGGCGGCCGACGTGGCGTGCGCGTTGTCGGTGGAGGCGCTGCTGTGTACCGGACGGCCGTACGACGAGCGGGTCCAGGTGATCAGGCCGCACCCGGGTCAGCTTGTGAGCGCGGCTAACCTCCGTGCCCTACTTTATAAATCTGCTTTGATGGCCAGTCATCGCGACAGTACCCATGCGGTTCAGGACGCGTATTGCCTGCGGTGCGCGCCGCAGGTGCACGGGGCCGTGCGGGACGTGCTCGGGTTCGCGCGGGGGATCATCGACACCGAGCTCGGCGCGATCGTCGACAATCCGGTCATCGTGCCCGACGGCGAGGTCATGACCACGGGGAATTTCCACGGCGAGCCGCTCGCGTTCGCGGCCGACATGCTCGCGATGGCGATCTCCGAGCTCGCCAGCATCAGTGAGCGGCGGGTCGACCGGATGCTGGATCCGGCGTTCTCGCGCGGGCTGCCGCCGTTCCTGGCGCCGGCGGCCGGCACGAACTCGGGCTACATGCTGGCCCAGTACACAGCCGCGTCGCTGGTCAGCGAGAACAAGGTGCTCGCCCACCCGGCGAGCGTGGACACCATCCCGACGTCGGGCAAGCAGGAGGACCACGTCTCGATGGGGTGGACAGCAGTGCGCAAGCTTCGTGAAGTGGTAACAAATGTCCGCACCTGCCTGGCAGTCGAAATTTTGTGCGCAACGCAAGGCATCGGGCTTAGATCGCAGATCGCGGCGCCGAGCCCGGCGGTGGCGGCTGCCCATGACGTCGTCAGGGCCGTAGTTCCGCCGATGAACATCGATCGTGAGGTCAGTGAGCAGATCATGGCGGTGGAAGGGCTGATTCCGCAGATCTGCGCGGCGGCGGGGGCGGCGTGCGGCGGCCTGGCTTAGCTGAGTTCCGGTCGCGAATCGCGCCGTGACCGGATACCGTCTGGGTCCGTGACGGTATGGATTAACGGGGAGTTGCTTCCCGATGACGATGCACGCGTATCAGTGTTCGACCACGGGCTTGTGGTCGGTGACGGGGTATTCGAGACGATAAAGGTCGCCGCTGGCGTCCCGTTCGCGATGACCCGTCATCTGGAGCGGCTGCGCCGGTCCGCGCTCGGGCTCGGGCTGCCCGAGCCCGACCTCGATCAGATCAGGGCTGGTGCTCTCGCGGTGGCCGCCGCTTCCGGAGCACCGCCGCTGGCGCGGATGCGGATCACCTTTACCGGCGGTCTCGGGCCGCTGGGCTCGGAGCGCGGCCACTCGGCCGGGACCGCGATCGTCGCGATGGCCGAGCAGCCGTTTCCGGCGCCGGCCGTCGACGTGGTGATTGTGCCCTGGCCGAGGAACGAGCGCGGCGCCCTGTCGGGCCTCAAGACCACCTCGTACGGCGAGAACGTGCGGGCGCTCACCTACGCGGCCGAGCGGGGCGGCAGCGAGGCGATCTTCGAGAACACCGTCGGCCAGCTGTGCGAGGGCACCGGGACCAACGTGTTCGTCGTGCGGGGCGGCCGGCTGCTGACGCCGCCGCTGGCCTCAGGCTGTCTCGCCGGCGTGACCAGAGCGCTGGTCATCGAGTGGGCCGGCGCGGTGGAGGAAGACCTGCCGCTTGACGCGCTGGCGACCGCCGACGAGGCGTTCCTTTCCGGGACGACCAGGGACGTGCAGCCGATCAGGAACGTGAACGGCGTCGCGCTTCCGGTCGCGCCTGGCCCGGTGACCAAGATGGCCGCCGAGGCGTTCACTCACCAGGCCGCGCAGAACCTCGACCCCTGACGGACCTCGACCACTGACGGACCTCGACCCCTGAACGGGCAGCCGGGTCCGCGGCTGGCTCGTGACCGCGGACCCGTGACCGGCTCATGCCTGCCAGAGCAGTTCGTCGAGCGCACCGTCGACGTCGATGAAGTCGCTCTCCGCGCCGGCCGGCACGATCCCGTACGTGCTCTCCAAGAACTCGGCGGTGTCGCTCAGCGGAGCCTCGAAGTGCGCCTCGCCGAACGGGGACGACAGCGCGATGTTCAGGATGTCCGACCTGTCTTCCGGCCAGACCTGAACGTCGCCTTCGCCTGCTGGCGCCCGCAGGCCGGCGGCCAGCAGCTCACGCCCGAAAATCCACTCGACTGGCTCGTCCGCACCGACGTGAAATGCCATTTTGATCGCATAAGGATCATCGGCGCAGTAGTCGAGACTGGCCACCAGGGGAACGGCCCCGTGCTCGGGAACCACCAAGCTGAGGCACAGCTCAGCGGAGACCGTAACGCTGTTCATCATGGGGTTATGACCTTTGTCTTGTGCACGGCGAATCACCGCCATGCGTCATTGGTGCGGTTGCCATCGGATTTGACAGCGTTGGATTCGCGAAATCATTGACTTGGGGGGTAGTTCCGCGATCCCGACCGCTCGTAACCTCGGTCACTGGTCATCAAAACGCTTGTGACCTGGTCAAACGCTTCAGGACTCAGAACGCGGAAATTCGAGCGTACTGTTCCTGTGACCTGCTCTAACTCCGTGTGACCTTCGTCTCACTCAGCGTGTCGCAAATTCTCGGCATAGCTTTCGCGCGGCCCCGGCGGTTCGTCGTGCTGGATGCCGGGCGGGCGGCAGATGCGGTACTCTGTGAGGGCTCCGGCAGGGCTGGCTTCAGGGTCGGCCCTGAGCTTGGGCGCGGGCGATTGGCTCAGCGGGAGAGCGCCTCGTTCACACCGAGGAGGTCACTGGTTCGATCCCAGTATCGCCCACTAGCGTGGAGGTAGGCCCCACTTAGGCACCTAGGTGGGGCCTACTGCTGTCTAGGCCCCCTCGTTCTGACCCGCCCGGCGTCCTGGCTAACGGTTTGCGTGCGCGATAGATATTCGCTGCGGTGACTCGGGTATCGCTTCGTGACACAGAGTAGTCACGGCGATACGGTCTGCTCGGTGACAGCTAGGCTGGCCGGAGCATGGACGGGAGAGACGCGTGCGGGAAGAGCGGCAGCCCGGTCAGGGCGATGAGACACGGGGACAACCCGGCACTGGGGGACAGGGGCGAGACGGCGGCCCGCCGAGCGAGACCGCCGCGCAGATCCTGGCGAACGGCGGCAAGCCCGAGCGGCCGCGCGGAGCGGCCAGGATCGGAGTGACGGCGGCGGCGATTCTGGGCGTGGCGGTCGCGGCCGGAGTGGCGGGGCTCGCCTTGCTGGCGAGTTCCGGCAGTCATCACGGCGCGAATGGCGTCGCCGGAGCCGTCGGCTCGCGAGCTGTCGGCAACACGACCGTGACCCGCCTCCGGGTCGTCTCGGTGACGCCGTCGGCGAAGTCATCGCACGTGAGCGGCGATGCCAGCGTGCAGATCGCCTTCTCGTCGCAGCTGGCGCCGAGTTCGGTGGTGCCGACCTTCCAGCCGGCGGTGGCCGGGAACTGGCAGCACTCGGGCAAGGTGCTCAGTTTCACCCCCGATGCCCCGTTCGACCCGTCCACCCACTACACCCTGCGTATTCCGGCCGGGCAGGCCGGGCTGCATGCGGCCGACGGCGGACTGATCCGCAAGCCGGTGGTCGTCCGGTTCAGCACGGCCTCGTACTCGCAGGTCAGGCTGGCCCAGGTGCTCGGCCAGCTCGGCTATCTGCCGATGACCTGGCAGGCGAAGCCGGACAGCAAGATGTCGGGCGGCGCGGAGAACGGGGGGGTCGCCGGCCAGGAGCAACTGGCGTTCAGCCCGCCGCAGGGCACGTTCTCCTGGAAGTCCGGCTACCCGGCCAGCCTGCGGGAGCAGTGGCTGCCCGGCCGGCCCAACCTGGTCGTCCGCGGCGCGGTGATGGCCTTCCAGGCGCAGCACAGGCTGGCGGTCAACGGGAAGCTCAGCCGGAAGTTCTGGCAGGCGCTGTTCCTCGCGGCGGCGAGATCGGATCAGAACAGCGCTGGCTATAGCTATGCGATTGCCAGCAAAGGCTCGCCTGAGACGCTGACCATCTGGCACAACGGCCATGTCGTGATGCACGGTCTCGCCAATACCGGTATCCCGATCGATCCGACCGCCTCCGGTACCTTCCCGGTGTACCTGCGCTACCGGTTCCAGATCATGCAGGGGACGAACCCGGACGGAAGCCACTATGCGGACCCGGTGAGCTATGTCTCGTACTTCAACGGCGGAGACGCGGTGCACTACTTCCCGCGCGGGTCCTACGGTTTCCCGCAGAGCCTCGGCTGCGTGGAGCTGCCGATGAACGAGGCCCAGCAGGCCTGGCCGTACCTGACCTACGGCAGCCTGGTGACCGTTACTAGCTAAGACGACCTTCACCAGCGACTTCACTAGCGACTTCACTAGCAGGAAGGCGATCAGGCCCGGCTTCGCGGGTCTGGTCGCCTTCTCGTTACCTGCCCGGATGACTGCTTGCCCGATGACCGTCTGCCTGGATGACCCGACGTATGGGAACCATCCGGTATTTGTGCTCGTTTCTTCACCTGACTCCCAGCCGATCACCGCTTTCGGTATCTACACTCGCTGGTGAGCAGGAGGTGGTACAGATCGGGGCACATAGCAAGCGACCTGGCCCGGACGCCGAGGACGCGAATATTGGCGGGGAGGCGTGGACTCCCGGCGTAACTGGCATGGACCAGGCCGGTCCGGCTGATCGAGTCGGTCAGGCTGGCCAGGTAGGTCAGGTTGGTCAGGTTGGTCAGAGCGACGTGTGGGCTGTCCGCGCACCGTCGAGCCCGTCTGGGGCCTCGGGGCCGTCCGGGATCTCAAGCCCGTCCGGCACGTACCGGCCGGAGGCGACGGACGACGCGGTCAGCGCAAGGCATCGGTCGCCGGCCGCCGAACCCCAGAGTCAGGCTCAGGCCAGTACGGCGAGTCCGCTAAGCCCGTCTGGCTCGGTTTTCGAGCCGAAGACGCCGGCGCGATCAGCTGACGCGGGCGAGACGGCCGGGACGGGTGGGACAGACGGGACGGACTGGGCGGCCGATCCGCTGAGCCCGTCAGGCTCGGTGTTCAAGCTGCGGGCGACGGCTAGCTCGCCGACGGAGGATTCAGCCGAATCTTCCCCGTCGGCCTATGCCTCGCCGTCGTGGTCGGCAGACCTGCTGAACTCGTCCTGGTCTTCGGCCGCGACTCTGGGCGCGGCCTCTGGTGCGGCCTCGCCGGCTCCGGCCGGCTCCGATGACCTCGTCGATCCAGCTGACGCGACGCGGCCGCTGCCCGCTGTGGTGCCTGCCGCCGGGTCCGGACTGGCGGACGCCGGACCGACGGCCGCTGCCGGATTCGCGTATGCGGCCGGATCGACGCCTGCTCAGGATCCAGCTCCGGCTGCCGTTTCAGTTCCGGCCGCTGTCTCAGCTCCGGCTGCCGGTCCAGCTCCGGAGATCTCGGGACCGGGTGCCGCGGACTGGTCTGCGGCTTCGCTCGGCATTGCAGCGGCCGCTGGCCTGGGCACGGCGCCGGCAGGCCCGGTGCCCGCAGGCCCGGTGCCCGCAGGCCCGGTGGCGAGCAACGGCGGAAACACTGGCGCGGGCTACGCCTATGGCGCTGGCGCGGCGGGTTACGGCGGTGCCAGCGGTGCTGGCGGTGCTGGTTTCGGCGGGCCCGGCGGAGGTCCAGCTGATCCCGGCACGGGCGGCCAGTCCAGCCGGCGTCGCCTCGGTCCGCTAGTCGGCATCGCCGCGGCGCTAGTCGTCCTGATCGGCGGCGGGGGTTTCTACTACTTCAGTACAGCGCATAAGCCCAGCACGACTACTGCCGCGGGCAAGACCACAAACGTTCAGAAGAAAGATAACGTCCCGGCTAAGGGACCTGAGCAGGTGGTCTCGGTCACCCCGGCCGATGGCACGACCGATGTCAACGGCGGCGCGGCCATCAAGGTGGTGTTCTCCGAGCCGCTGAGTGCTACGTCGGCGATGCCGAAGCTGACTCCGGCCATCAAGGGCAGCTGGCACGTGTCTGGCAGCACAGCGACTTTCGTGCCGGTCAAGGGATTCTGGCAGGAGACCAAGGTCAAGGTCACCGTCCCGGCCGGGGCCACTGGGGTCCAGTCCAACGGCGGCGGCAAGCTGGAGACCGCGGTCACGGCCAGCTTCCGGACCGGCAAGTTCAGCACGGTACGCCTGGAGCAGCTGCTCGCCCAGCTCGATTACCTGCCGCTGACCTGGGCGCCGACCACTGGCACGGCGATCCCGCTGAGCAGCCTGAACGCTCAGTACAGCGCCGCGTACGCACCACCGCAGGGCAGCTACACCTGGGAGAGCGGCTATCCGACCAGCCTGGCCAGCCTGTGGACGCCCGATGCGCCGAGCGAGGTCCTGCGCGGCGCGGTGGCAGCCTTCCAGGCCGACCACGACCTCACGTCGGACATGATCCTGGAAAACCAGGAAGGGCTCGTGCTCAGCGGGACGGTCGGTCACCGGCTCTGGCTTGCTATCTTCAAGGCGCTGAACAGCAACGCGATGAACAAGCACGGCTACACCTACGCCCTCGCGAGCCAGCACACGCCGGAGACCCTGACGGTCTGGCACAACGGCGCCGTCATCTTCCACCACCTGGCGAACACCGGCATTCCGGTGTCACCGACTTCGCCCGGCACCAACCCGGTCTACATCAGGTATCAGAACCAGATCATGCGGGGCACGAACCCGGACGGCAGCAAATACGCCGACCCGGTGGCCTGGGTCGCCTATTTCCACGAAGGCGAGGCAGTGCACTACTTCCCCAGGTACAGCTACGGATCTCAGCAGAGCCTTGGCTGTGTAGAGCTGCCGTACAAGGAAGCCAAGCAGGTCTGGCCTTATCTCACCTACGGCACGCTGGTCACGGTGACGAAGGTCTAGCCGCCCGCCCGGCCGAAGCCACGTCGGCGCCTGCTCTAGCTTGAAGCTGGGGCGGGCGCCGATCGTGATCTAGCCTGCGCAGTAGCGGACACTCTCAGAGAGAGAAAATTTGGAAATGGCAGCTGCCGCGCTCCGCTCCGGGCGCTGAGACGTGCTCACTATCGGGCGGATGCGTGATGGCCTGGTACCGGCGCCAGCCATTCCGCTGGAACGCTATCCGATCATCCACACGAGGAATCGCCTTCGAGCCCACGGTCGCCTGGAGGACATCCTCGGGCCGCATGAGCTTGCTATCGCCAACAGCAGTCAGGTCGATATCCGGCTGCACTCGTACAAGCTCGGATCGGTGCTCGTCAGCTACCTGTCGTTCGGGGCGAAATCCCAGCTCAGGCTCAGCGGCCAGCAGGCCCGCTACCTCGTGCATGTCCCGCTGACCGGCAGCATTGCCGTCAGCAGCGGTGACGAGCGCCTGATCGTGAACCCTGGTGCGGGGGCAGTCTGCTCACCGGGAGAGCCGATGAGCATCTTGTGCTCGGACGACTGCGAGCAGCTGGTGGTCGGACTGGACAGCAGTCTGCTCCAGGGACACACGCGCAGTTTGCTGCACCCCAGGCCGACCGAGCCGCTGAGGTTTGAGATCCCGATGGATATCTCCTCAGGCAGTGCCAGGGACTGGTATGAGCTGCTGACATCTTTAATACAGCTCGCCGATAATCAGATACGCCTGCTTGATCATCCGCTCGTCGTCGCTGACCTGGAACGAGCCCTGATGACCGGCATAGTCGTCGCGCAGCCTAATACCTACACCGAGTTCTTCGATGAGCGCAGCAGCGCTCAGAAGAGCGGCTCCATCGAGACTGCGATCTTGCTCATCAATACGGACCCTGGACGCAACCACACCGTCGCGAGCCTGGCCAGGGCCGCTGGGGTGAGCGTGCGGACTCTGGAGAAACAGTTTCAGCGCCGCCTGGGCGTTCCGCCTTACCGCTATCTCCGTCATGTGCGACTAGAAAGAACGAGGGCTGAGCTCACCGCGACGACAGACCGAGAGATCAGCGTCAGCGAGGTCGCCGCGCGATGGGGGTTCAATCACTTCGGGAGATTCGCTCAGGACTACTACAGCCTCTACAACGAGAAACCCTCAGAGACCCTCAGGCGCAGGAGAACGTCATGCCACCTGTAACGCCGCCACCGCCGCCCCGACTCCGGCATTCCCGGCAAACTGACCGGCACCAGCAAGCCAGTCCTGCCCTGCGCCGGCGGCTCTCCGCCCGCAGGAAGAGGTCAGCCCGGACCAGCCATCAGTCCCGCCGCCTCCTCGCAGAGTCGAGGTCAGCAATGCCGGGGTCGGCAGCGCCAAGCGGGTCGATCGGGCAGGGGCACCTGGCCGGCCGCAAATCGGATAGCGGCTAGGCGATAAGCGGATTGAGGTCGGTTCGCTTATCGGCCTACTCTGACGACTTAAGCGGATTTGACTATAGCTTTTTAAAGCAACCAGGGCAGGCAGTGCGTAGCAAGCAGAGAATAATTCTTGCGCCACTGATGGCTGCACCTCTCAGATCTCGGCAGCTCGTGAAGAGGACGCACTAATGACATCGAATTCCTCCGCAAACTCACGCCGTACTCTTGACCAGGACGCGTTCGACAGTCATATTGAGGAATTCGCAAAGCAGACGGATCTCCTGGCGAAGTCGCAGCAATACCGCCGTGAGGGCTACACCAAGCTGCGCGGCCTCATTCCCGCCAATGTCTTCGCCCAGGTCACCGACGAGGTGAATGACCTGCTCGACGAGCACGCCAGGCGGATCGACATCGAGCTGAAGGAAACCGGGAACTCGCCGAGGAAAATGCGTACCGTCAGCGCGGCCGCTATCTCGAGTGACTCGGAGCTGATTCCCGCGGTCTATAACTCCGCCAGCCTTATGGGAGTGCTCGGCCAGGTCGCCAGGGAGGACGTTCTGTCGTGCCCCTGGGAGGGGGAGAAGTACGTCATCATCCGTCAGGATCAGCCTGGCGATACCCACGGATGGCACTGGGGAGACTTTAGTTTCACCCTCATCTGGATCATAGAGGCGCCAGGGCCCGAAGTCGGCGGCATGCTGCAATGCGTGCCGCATACCAACTGGGATAAGGAAAATCCCCGGGTAGAGGAGTACCTGCAGCAGAACCCGATCCGCACCTACGCCAACGCCACAGGCGACGTGTACTTCCTGCGATCGGACACTACGCTGCATCGCACCATTCCGCTTCGGTCCGAGGCTACCCGCATCATTCTCAACACGTGCTGGGCCAGCGAGCGTGACTGCCGGCGAGGCGCTTCGCATGAGACCATGGACGCGATGTTCGCCTGATGACTTTCCATCCTGGGAGAGGGACGCGCCATTGACTGTCATTCGTGATCGGTACGCCGTCAGCGAGTTGCCTGAGCTGGCCAGTGACCTGGTGAAATGTGATGACGTCGACTCGCTCAACGCTCGGGTAGCCGACGATCAGTACCGGCAGGCGATCCGTGACGCATCAAGGACGCTAGCCAGGCAGGCATTCACGGACCATGACAAAGATGCGGCGCTGAAGGCCAATGCCACCCTGGCTGTGCTTTATGACTGGTACTTCAGCCCGCCGTCGATCGATGGGGCCGACTCCCTGCTGCAGGTGATCGCCGACGATATTCGGCAAGCGCTCGAGAACGCGATGCTTGATGACATCTATCAGCGGATGGATCTGAGCTCGCTATCGGACGTCCCAGGAGATCACGAGTCATTCCTGCCATGGTTCCGGCATTTTATCAGCGTCCACCGGGCCAGCAATCATTCCTTCTACCGTGACTTCCTGGAAAGCCGGGCGACGCCACAAGACTTCAGGTTTTACCTGGCTCAGGAGACGGTCCTCGATCCAAGGTTCGACGATATCCTGGCGCTGCTGATTGTCGGCACCGTCGGCTCAGAGAAAATAGAACTGGGCGGCAATCTCTGGGATGAGCTCGGCAACGGCGATCCGGCTGATGTCCACCCCACCGTCTTCGCGGAGACCCTCCGTGATGCCGGAGTGGCGGAGAGTTTCGTCTCGGGCAACATCATGCCGGAGTCGATCGCGAGCGGCAATGTGTCGGCGGCGCTGGCCTTGTCGAGGCGCCACTATTACAAGGCCATCGGCTATTTCGGAGTGACGGAGTACCTGACCCCTCGGCGGTTCCGCTCATTCGTGCTCGGCTGCAAGCGGCTGGACTTGCCGGAGGGAAGCTACCGATATCACGACATGCATATCCAGGTCGATGCTCGCCACGGCCCGTCGTGGTTCAAGAACATCCTGGTGCCAGCGGTCGCCCGAGACCCGCGCAGCATCCGGGACATCGCCTTCGGCACGCTGATCCGGATGGAGACCTCGACCTGGTTCCTCGACGCCATTCAGCAAGTCCTCGACGTCCCCTGATGGCCGCCCAAGATATCCCGGCAACTGGCACAAAACGGCACTCAGATCAGGCTGGCGAGTAGTCCGGCTCGTGTCAGACCTGGCTGGGGGTTAGCCGGGCGGCGTGTCCTCGATGCCGGCTGCTTCGCAACGCTCTGCATCGAGGGCACGCCGTCCGGCTGGAGACCGGCCGCTACGGGGAACGCGTCGCGGGCCCCCGGCGGAGGCACATCAATGTGACAGCGCTGGTGCTCCAGCCCAATGCCAGGAACTTAAGGTGGCTGTCCGGGTGCGGCTGAGGCGGAGGCTGACGACAGCTGGGGTCCCCTGCTGTCGCCGGCACAACAGCAGGGACCCCGGCTGCGGCGCCACGGCCCTCCCGATACCGGCATACCCGGCAGAACACCCCGACCGGCGCGGCGAGCCGCTGCCCGGCCGGCCCCGGCCAGCCTCTCCCGCACCCGCCCCGCCTCTCCAGGCACAACCACCCCGGCCCCATACCACGCGACACCCAGCACGCCGCCGCCACCACCCCGCCTGACACCACCACCCCTGCCACCTCCACCCCTGCCACCTCCCGCCAGCCACAACACCCCCGCACCACCACAAACCAGCGACCTTAAGTTCCTGGCATTGGGTCCCAGCAACAGCGCTGTCACATCGATGTGCCCCTGGCGCGAGGGCGGGCGCGGGGTCGGCGACCTGCGCAGCGTTCCGTGACCTTGACCATGATCACGGAACCCAGAGGGAGTGTTTCACCGGGTCAAGAAACCTTGTTCCTCTTGGAACAGGGAGCGGCAGCCGGGCCACGCTACCGGCCAATGCCCCCGATCGTCGTGGCGGGCATGATCCTAAAGGGAGACCGGGTTTCTGGAGCTACGCTGCGCTGGCGACTTGGCGCAGGGCGGTGCGGGCTGCACCGGACGAGCCTCAGCCGGCCGACGATCTGCGCAATCCGGGCATTTCTAGCTGTCGGGAACCGGCTGGAACCTCGTTTTCTTAGCGAGAGCCGGCAGCCGGGGATCCCTGCCGTCGGCCCAGCAGCAACGTTGGCACTTAGCTGTCGCTCCAGCAGCAACGTTGGCACTTAGCTGTCGCTCCAGCGACATTAGGGGCCCGGCCGCGCTCAGTTGCCGGATCGGAGTGATCGGGCGCGGGAGATCGAGATGTTTTCGGCCTTTTTCGGGTGCTTGGTCGGACGGGCCTGTGACACCCAGCCCGACGGCCGCGAGTCCGGCAGCTGCCGCCGCAGCCCGGAGTTTCGCCCCCTCCAGGTTCCCGTGAACATGCTGTGGCCCATGATCACGGAGCCCAAGCCGGGTTGATGTGGGCGTCCCGGTCGTGGCCAGTCTCCAGCCGGACGGCGTGTCCTCGATGCAGAGCGTTAGCGAAGCAGCCGGGCATCGAGGGCACGCCGCCCGGCTAGCCCCGAGCCAGGTCTAACACCCGCAGGCCTGACATCTAGCGGACGGGGTGCATCCAGTGGTGGGGGTCGGGGGCGCGGCCCTGGTGCAGGTCGACGATGGCATCGCGCAGGGCGAGCGTGACCGGGCCGGCTTTCCCGTCGCCGATCGTCCAGCCGCCGCCGGGTCTGCCGCCGGGTTCGCTGCTGCCGCCCGGTCTGCCGCTGGGACTGCCGCCGGGTTCGCTGCTGCCGCCGGATTCGCTGGTGGGGCTGGTGGGGTTGGGGTCAGTGCCGGGGTCGTGGACGTGGCCTATCGGGGTTACTACCGCGGCTGTGCCGCAGGCGAACGACTCGGTGATGAGACCTGAGGCGCTCTCGGCTCGCCACTGGTCAAGGGAGGTTCTCTCCTGGACGGGCTGGTAGCCGAGGTCGGCGGCCAGGGTCAGGATGGTCTGCCGGGTGACCCCGGCCAGCAGGGTGCCGGTGAGTTCCGGTGTCGATACCTGCGTTCCCGTGCCGCTCCCGCGCACGAAGAAGATGTTCGTCGCGCCCAGTTCCTCGATCCACCGGCGCTCCGTCGCGTCTAGCCAGACGACCTGCTGGCAGCCGGCCTCCTCGGCTTCGAGCTGGGCGAGGTAAGCCGCGGCGTAGTTGCCGGCGAACTTGGCCGCGCCCGTCCCGCCGTATGCCGCCCGGCTGTAGCGGTGGCTGACCATGACTGACAGCGGCCCGGGCTGGCTGCCGAAGAAGCCGCCGGTCACGAAGGCGAGCAGGACGAAGAGATATTCCCTGGCCGGCCGCAGGGCGAGGCTCGCCTCTGAGGCGAACATCAGCGGTCGCAGATACAGGCTTACCTCGGGATTGTCGGGCAGCTCGGCCGCGTCGGCCCGCACCAGCGTCTCGACCGCCTCAAGGAATAGGTCCTGCGGCAGCTCCGGCATGGCCAGCCGCCGGGCGGACGACTGGAACCGCTGCGCGTGCAGTTCCGGCCTGAACAGGGCGATCGACCCGTCGACCTGGCGGTGCGCCTTCAGGCCCTCGAAGATGGCCTGACCGTAGTGCAGCCCGACCATGGCGGGATCCATCGGCAAGGTGCCGTAAGGCTGGAGCTTCAGGCCATGCCAGCCGGTGTCGGCGTGCCAGGTCATCGTCATCATGTGGCTGGTGAAGACCTCACCGAAGCCGGGGACGTCAGCCATGACGTCACACCATCGGGGCGAAGAAGTAGGTGTCGCGCGTAGCGAAGAGGCCATCAGGCCCGAAGGTGAAGAAGTCGGCGAACCGGAGGCTGACCTCCTTCCCGTCGCGCAGCACCCCGCTGAACTGGCCCTGCACCGCGACGTCCGGCCCGGCCGCGACGATGGCCGTGATCGTGTGAGCTCCCCCGCACGATCACTCGCTCGCCCCGGTAGAACCGCTCAAGCTCGGTGCGTCCGTTCAGCGGCTCATAGCCGGGCCGGTGGTACCGGGTATCGGGAGCAAAGAGACCGACCAGCCCGGCGACGTCATCGGCGTCGACGAGCTGGTAGTACCGGCGGACCGCTGAAACCCGGGTATCAGCGAGACTCTCGTCGGGCAGAACGGTCGTGGTCACAGTTCCTCCACTGGGGACGCCGGGGATCCTGGGGATGCCGGGGACACTGGGAACAAGGTGCTGGCGAAGAGCTGACGGGAAGGCGAGTCAGGATCGTCGTCGTCCGGCCAGGCGCTCGGTCCGGTCAGCCGGGCCAGCACCGCCGCGATGACCTCCTCGCGCCGGGTGTGCAGGTAGAAGTGGCCGCCGGGGAAGAACTCGGCATCGAAGCCGACAGCGGTCACGTGCTGCCAGGCCCGGAGCCCGTCGACGGGGGCGCTGGGATCGCGCTGCCCGCCAAGAGCGGTGATCGGCACCGTGAGCGCGAGCTCATGCGGGTGGTAGTACGTCTCGCAGACCTCAAGGTCGGCCCGCATGACCGGCAGCAGCAGGCTGGGGATGGCCAGCAGCCTGGGCGAGGTGCCCTCAAGCTCCACCATGAGGGTCAGCAGCTCGGGGTCGGCCAGCAGGTGGGTGTCCCGGCGAACCGGTCCGAGCTGCGGGGCCGGCGAACCGGAGACGAACAGGTGCCGGGGCGGCTGTCCCCGCTCGGACAGGGCGTGGGCCAGCTCGTAAGCGAGCAGCGCCCCCATGCTGTGCCCGAAGAGAGCGAAATTCGAGCCCGCGCGGCTGGCGAGCGGATCGATCAGTTCCTCCGCCAGCTGGAAGACGGATCGCCGCAGAGGTTCCCGGTTGCGGCCTTCCCGGCCGGGTAGCTGGACGGGTACAGCATCGATCTCGGGTGCCAGCAGCGGAGCCCAGTCGCGGTAGACCGACGCGCCGGCCCCGGAGTGAGGCAGGCAGAAGAGCGTGGTCGCGTCGGGACGGACTTCGGGAGCCGCACTCTCCGCCCGGCCGCACGGGAACCAGGTCAGATCGGCGGCAATGCTCACGAGCATGCTCCCTGTACTCGGGTGGACGAGGTGAACTGGTCTAAGTGAACTGGTCGGGGTCTGAGCAATCACAAAATGGTGCTCGCATTGGCTGCCAGCTCGGAAGACGGACCTTGGACCTAGAACGTTGGTGCGTAGAGCACCCAGAGCAGGAGCCTCCGGGAACCTCGGGAACACCCAGGCAGGAGCACTCTTCGAGCCGGGCACACAGGACAGAGCGGTTATTAACGTGACCTAAGTGTTACCAAGTTATAACAATGGCGAATCGTCAGGTTTGGCCCAAGCTAGCATCACTTGCCCAAAACGGGAAGACTTGGCGATGTCCGTGCGTTGACCGTATGATGCAAAAGGTATCAACAGCGAATGTTTTGGTGCGCCAATGGATGCTTCGATCGTGACGTGCCGCCCGACCGAGAGGGCTGAGACGGTTGCCTCGTTTCCCCCTCTGTGGCTACTTGAGGCGAGCAGCAAGGTAGAGACGCTGACCGAACGGCAGCGTGATGTCATGGAATTGCTAGGTCAGGGCCTCGCCAATTCTGAGATAGCGCGGGAGCTCTCCTGCAGTGAGCGCACCGTGAAGCAGCATCTCAGCACGATCTTCGCTCGCCTGAATGTGTACTCACGGCTCCAGGCTGGCCTGATCGCTTACCACAGCAAACTGCGCAAGATCGAGTCAGACCAGCCTGGCTGCCCGACCAGGGATTCGTGACAGCGAGCCGGCGTCTGGCCGGGGTGGCGCGGCAGCGCGATAAGTGATGTGCGCGGGCTGGCGCGCGCCCGATAGCATCGAGGCTCGACCCATCACGAAGGAGACTCCTGTGCCTGCCGACAAGCTTCACATCACCCTCGCCGGACGCGAGCACGTGGTGGAAGCTGGCACGACGGCCGGCGAGGCGCTCGAGGCCCTGGTCGGCAAGGCGGCGAACGGGGATGGCGACATCATCGCGGCCCGCGTCGGCGGCAGCCTGCGTGACCTCGCGGTTCACCTCGGCGACGGTGACGTGATCGAGCCGGTCGGCGTTAAGTCGGCCGACGGGCTGGCGATCCTGCGGCATTCGACCGCGCACGTGCTCGCGCAGGCCGTGCAGGAGCTGCACCCCGAGGCGAAACTCGGTATCGGCCCGCCGGTCGAGAATGGCTTTTACTACGACTTTGATGTGGACAGCCCCTTTAGTCCCGAAGATCTTAAAGCCCTTGAGCAGAAGATGCGCCAGATCGTGCGGCAGGGCCAGCGGTTCAGCCGCCGGGTGGTCTCCGCCGATGAGGCGCGGGCGAGCTGCCGCCGAGCCGTACAAGCTCGAGCTGATCGGCATCAAGGGCGGGACTTCGGACGAGGAGTCGGTCGAGGTCGGCGGCACCGAGCTGACCATCTACGACAATCTCGACCCGCAGACCGGGACGACCTGCTGGAAAGACCTGTGCCGGGGGCCGCATCTGCCGACCACTCGCCAGATCCCCGCTTTCAGGCTGATGCGGACCGGTGGCGCGTACTGGCGGGGGAGCGAGAAGAATCCGCAGCTGCAGCGGGTCTACGGCACCGCGTGGCCATCCCGCGACGAGCAGGACGCCCACCTCAAGATGCTCGCCGAGGCCGAGCGGCGCGATCACCGCAAGCTCGGGGCCGAGCTCGACCTGTTCTCGTTCCCGACCGAGATCGGCAGCGGGCTGCCGGTGTTCCACCCCAAGGGCGGGACCATCAGGCGGGTGCTTGAGGACTACTCGCGGCGCCGGCACGAGGAAGCCGGCTACGAGTTCGTCAACACTCCGCATCTGACCAAGTCGACCCTCTTCGAGACCTCCGGGCATCTCGACTGGTACGCCGACGGCATGTATCCCCCCATGGAGATGGAGGGCGCGACCTATTACCCGAAGCCGATGAACTGCCCGATGCACATCCTGATCTACGCGGCGCGCGGGCGCTCGTACCGGGAGCTGCCGCTGCGGCTGTTCGAGTTCGGGACGGTGTACCGGTTCGAGAAGTCGGGCGTGGTGCACGGGCTGACCAGGGCCCGCGGCTTCACCCAGGACGACTCGCACATCTTCTGCCTGCCCGAGCAGCTGGCCGACGAGCTGGCCAGTCTGCTGGACTTCGTCGTCGGGCTGCTCAGAGACTATGGCCTCACCGAATTCGAGGCTGAGCTGTCTACTCGGCCGGAAAAATACGTCGGGGAGCTCGCCGAATGGGAGGTAGCTGAGGCAGCGCTGAAACACGCTCTCGACCAGTCCGGCCTCCCCTACGTCGTCGCCGAGGGCGAGGGTGCGTTCTACGCGCCGAAGATCGATGTGCACGTCAGGGACGCGATCGGCCGGCGGTGGCAGCTGTCCACCTTGCAGGTGGACTTCCAGGAGCCCGGCCGGTTCGGCATCGAGTACACCGCCGCCGACGGGACCAGGCAGCGGCCCCAGATGATCCACCGGGCACTGTTCGGGTCGATCGAGCGGTTCTTCGGGATTCTGGTCGAGCACTACGCCGGGGCTTTCCCGCCCTGGCTGGCGCCGGTTCAGGCAGTCGGGATCCCGATCGCCGATCACCACGCTCCGTACCTGGACGAGGTCGCCGCGCGGCTGCGCAAGCGCGGGGTGCGGGTCCAGGTCGACTCGGGTGCTGAGCGGATGCAGAAGAAGATCAGGACCGCGCAGCAGCAGAAGGTGCCCTACATGCTGCTGGCCGGGGATGACGATGTCGCCGCCGGCGCGGTGTCGTTCAGGTACCGCAGCGGCGAGCAGCGCAACGGCGTACCGGTCGACGAGGCCATCGAGGAGATCACCAGCGCGATCGACCGGCGTATCCAGGTCTGAGCCCAGGCTCCAGCTTCGGCCAGCGATGGGCCCCGCCCTGTGCTGATCACGCTCGACCCTAAGGGGAACTAGGTCTCTGGACTCAGGCCGCTGGTCCCCGGTGACTCAGCTGCCGCACCCGCCGCCAGGCTCGCCCGACTCCTAGATCTTTTAGCCACCAGCCGGGTATCTGCCGGTTTTAGGGTATTAGTCGTCGGGGCCGGCTGGCTTCTAGGATGACACGTGATCAAGTATTCCTAGCTTGCAGAGCGGTATAGCGGCCTCGATGAGCACGTCAATGCTGACCTCGATGCCAGCGGCGATCTCTTCATAGCTGCGAATCCCGTCGCACAGCCGGAAGAACCGCATGGTCAGCTCCGGGGGACCCGCGACGTTATAGGTGGCAGGGGTGTCATTGAAGCTGATGAGCACCCGTCCGCTGGACGGATCCAGTTCGTGAGCGGTGGTGTGCTCCAGTGCGTGAGTCACGGACACGCTGGCGACTCGCATTCCTACCAGCGGGACGTGACCGGGCGAAGGCCGCTCTATCAGGCCGCGAACGCGCTTGGAAGCTTCTGGCTTGGATTTTGACTTCATTATCAGCATGTCATCAAGCACCAGGGCGTCGAGCGCGCATTCCAGGAAGAGCGAGAGAGCATCCTCTGGGGTCTCGACGATCGGCATGCCGCGCTTGTTGAGCGAGGTATTCAGCAGGACCGGCAGGCCGGTCAGGGCCTTGAACTCCTTGAGCAGCCGGAAATAGGCGGGCTCGCTCTGCTCGGTCACGGTGTGCAGACGCGAGCTGCCATCCCTGTGGACCACGTTGGCGAGTAGTTCCCGGTAGTGCGGCCGCACCTGGAACACGAGGATCATGTGCGGGCTGTCGTGACCGTCGGTTTCGAAGTAACGCGATGCCTCTTCGGCGATGACCGATGGGGCGAACGGGCGGAAATCCTCGCGGAACTTAATGTCCTTGTTGATGTGATCCCCGAGTCCTGGTATCCCCGGATGACCCAGAATGCTGCGGTGCCCGAGCGCTCGCGGGCCGAATTCCGACCCGCCTCGGTACCAGGCGACGACCTTGCCGTCGGCCAGCAGCCTGGCCACGTCCTTCTCCAGCTCGGCGGACGGCTCGACGGAGATGGCGTCCCCGCACTCGGCGACGGCGCGCTTGACCCGGTCGGCTGGATACGCGGGGCCGAAGTAGGTCGTGCCGTCGGCGCGCACGGCTTCCTTGCCCAGGGTCTCGAGCCAGCCGTAGTACGCGCAGCCGATGGCCAGGCCGTTGTCTCCGGCGGCGGGCTGAATGAACAGGCGCTCGAAGCCGGTCTCGCGCAGGATGCGGCTGTTGGCGACCGCGTTGAGCGCGACGCCGCCGGCATAGGCGAGATTGGGGGAGGGGCTGCGCTCGTACCGGTCGTTCACGAGATCGAGCAAGACGCGCTCGATCTCGGTTTGCACGTATTTCGCGACGTTAGCGTAGTACTGGAAATCGGATTTCAGCGCGTTTCGCGACTGGGCCGGTTTCGTGAAGTTAGCTAGTGCCTCGCGGCGGAGAAATGCCCGGCCGTCCCGCAGGTCGAAGAGCGGGAAGTCGTAGTGGCCCAGCTTCTCCGTAGGGGGCCAGCCCCATCAGCTTGCCGCTGTCACCGAAATCACCGAAGGCATAGAGGCTGAACGCCTGGTATACGCCGCCGATCGAATGCAGGGTAAAGGGCGGCGAGAGCGGCCGGCCTTGGGTTCCCCAGGGCGAGAAGTCTTTAGCGACGGCCCGCAGAATGCCATCGACAGAGGTGTAGTAACTGTCCTTCTCGTAATGCACGTGCCCAAGGCCGTCCGGCATCTCGCCGAGCAGTGAGCCCTCGGCGATATCCATGCAGTCCTCGTAGGAATTGCCGCAGCCGTCGATGACGAGCACGGAGGCCTGGTCAAACCCGCTGGCACCGAGTGCGCTGTAGGCGTGGGCCAGATGGTGCGAGATGGTGACCACTCGCGTGGCATCGGTCAGCAGTCTCGGCTCATCGCTGTAGACCGTATTGCCGCTGCAGAACATGCCGAAATTCTCGTTCTGGACCACGAGCGCGACCTGGTCCAGGGTGATGCCCGCGCAGTCCAGGACGTACGCCATGATCGCGCGGTCGTTCCCGCCGTCGTGCTTGACGCGCGTGATCCGCTCCTTTTCCAGCGCGAGGACGATCTTGCCGTCCGCGAGCAGGCACACCGAACCATCATGGGAGAGACCACTGCCAAGTACGTAGGTAGGTGAGTTTGTCATGCGCGATTCCCTAGTTGTTAGCGTCAGAGACGGGTACTGGCTCGGGCGCGGGCTCTGATCCGGGCTCGGATTCCGATTCCGATTCGGCGTCGGCGCCGGGTTCCGTGACCAGGCGCTGGCCGCTCAGCCGCATCGCGCCGACGATCACGCCGAGTACGGCCAGGCCCAGTCCGGCGATCGCGTAGACCCAGCCGACTCCGGCGCCCGCGATGATGGCGGCGCCGACGACCGGGCCGGCCAGCTGCAGGCCGGTCGGCACGAAATCGGCGAAGGCCGATACGCGCCCGACCATGTCCGCCGGGGTCTGGCTCATCAGCAGGTAAGGAAACGCGACGAGCAGGCCGGACGCGCAGAAGCCGAGCACGACCACGAGCGCGAACAGGCCGATCACCGGATTGTGCAGCTTCACCAGGATCATCACGCCCAGGCCGGCGACGAGCAGCCCGACGAGTGCCTGGGAGAAGCTCATGAGCCGCAGCGGCGGCACTTTGTCGCCAAATTGCCCGACCAGCACGACGCCGACAGCGGTGCCAAGCCCGGAGAACGCGTAAGCGTAGCCAAGGAAACTGGGGTGGAAGCTGAGCGCGCGCAGGGCGAGCGGCACGAACGTGTCGAACATGAAGACCAGGAAGATGGCCGCGCTGAAGCTGCTGATGCCCAGCAGGAGCACGGGCTTGCTCCGGATGAAGCGCAGGCCGGCCACGGCGTCCGCCCGGAACGTCGACTTCTCCTGCTCCTCGCGGACGAGGGGAGCGAAGCGGAGCGTCAGCAGGATCACGGCGGAGGCGACGTACGAGATCGAGTCGGCCACGAAGGTCGTATACACGGTGGTCAGCGCGACGAGCAGGCCGCCGACCGCCGGGCCGCCGATCTTGGTCGCCTGAGAGACGAACTCACTGAGCGCGTTCGCCTGCAGCAGCTTGTCCTCGGGCACGATCCGGCGGATCTGCGCCATCTCGGACGGTCCGAACAGGCTGCTGAAGCAGACCTTCACCGCCATGATCGAGAGCAGCACCGGAATGTTGGGGGCGATGAGATAACACAGCACCAGCCCGGCCCTGGCCACGTCGGAGCCGACCAGCGAGAGCCTCGGGGGCAGCCGGTCGGCCAGCACGCCCATGAAGGGGCCCACGATCAGGTACACCAGGCCCTGGGTGACCGCGACCGCCGCGAGCCCGGCCGGGCCGCCCTTCCAGACATAGGCGACGAGGGTCAGCAGGCCCACGAAGTCGAGCCAGTCACCGAGCTGTGACACCAGCTGCCCGGCGAAGATCCGGCGATACTGGGGCGACTGAAGGGCGGACAGGATCTTCAGGTCTGGCATGATGGCTCCGATTGTGGGTTAGCCGTCGGTCGCAAGCGCCGCTACCAGCGCCATTCGCGCTGACCGAGCAGGTGCCCGGCCGTGATGCTCCGGTCGGCGCACCAGGTCAGGAACTCCTCCACCTGCTGGAGCTGATAGGAGTCCGGGGTATAGCTGGTGGCCATGACGTGCCCGAGCCAGCTCTCCTCGCCCATGGCGTAGACGTAGGCCTGCGAGGCGCCAAGCTCGGTCATGATCGCGCTTGCCTGGGCCGCGTTCGAGCCGGACAAGGTGCGGGAGTCGCTCATCTTCCTGGTGACCGGCGCGGTCAGCAGCGCCTGGTACAGCCAGGTCAGCGGCGCCCCCGCGCATTCCATGCCCAGGAAGGCGATATCGACCTGGCCCACGTGCTCGCGTACGTACCGGTAGAGGACGGGATCGATGCCGGAGGAGTCGGCGCCGATATAGATAGTGCGCCCGGCGAGCCGCACGCAGTAGGTGGACTTGGCGCGGATGTCGAGGTCGGCGTGCTCGCCCAGGAACGGGGTCGCGGTGACCTTGCCGCCGGGGAAGCCGACCTCGCCGAAGTCGTCCACCTCGGTGACCGGAAGGCCGGCGTGCTCAAGTACCAGGGCCAGGGACGGGTCGGCCAGGTTGCCGCGCGAGGACCTGGGCACCACGACGGCGTCGACCCGGCCGCGCAGCTGCAGCAGCGTCTCCAGCACGACGTGGTCCTGGTGCCCGTGGGTGATCAGGACCAGGTTGAGGTGATCGGGCAGGTCGCGGAGCGTATACCGGCCGGTCGCCGAGGTATCCGCGCTGATGAACGGGTCAGTGAGGATCGCGGCCTCGGGAGTCTGCAGCAGCAGGCAGGCGTGCCCGAGATAGCGAATCCGCCCGCCGCCGTCGACGTGCCGGTCCGGCGCCAGGTCAGGCTCACTGGTCAGCAGCGTGCCGAGCTGGGCGGCCTGGTCGTCGCTGAGCTCCAGGGCCTCGCGCAGCCGCTGGGGCGTCGTGGCCAGGAGCCGGGCGGCGAAGAGCTCGGCCAGGCCCGGATGCCGGAACGGGATCTTGAGGTCAAGCACGCCGGGGGAGGGCAGCCTCGGCGTGCTCAGGATGAACGGGCGCTCGATGCCGGACTCCAGCGACAGCTGGACCGACTGCCGGTCTTCGGTGTAGAAGGCGCTCCGGTAGATCAGCGGCTCGATGAACCGGACTGACGGCTGGTTGCCGGTGTCATACGCCAGCTCGACCAGGCCGGACAGCTCGGCCGGGAGTTTCGGATACAGGGGCGCGAGATCGAATCCGGTGGCACTGTCCCGCACCAGCTCGGCGGCCTCGGTAACCGCCGCGGCGAAACGCAGCAGGCCGGCCCGGTCGCGGCGGATAGAGGTCAGCAGTTCCTGGACCTCGCCGCGCCTGCTCTCGTCAATGCCGACGTAGTAACCGCCCCTGAGCTGGGGATTCCGGCTGGCCGCCAGGTGGACTCGCGGCGACTGCAGATACGACTCAAGCAGCGGTACCTGCACGCGCGCCAGGTTCAGGGCGGCCTGGACCGGGGCCAGGGTGTGCGACCAGGCGTAAAAGCCGTCGGCCAGTGGCTCGACAATTGCATTCGACCGCAGAAATGCATGATCACTATTCATGGGAGCCCCCTGACACTAGAGTTACCGGACACCAAGAGAGGTTAGGTCTCGCGGAAGCCTTTACGTCTGGGACATCTATGGCCGTTTCGGATCACAGTTCGCTCTGCCGTTGCTAGACGGCATCATAGGGCAAGGCCCCCGGCACGCCTAGACCCGAGTCGCGGCGGCTCCCGGTACGCCCGAAAGTACTACGCCCGAAAGTCCGTCTTCCCCAGCCGAGCCCCCGTGCTGCAATCTTAGATCTCGTACGTCAGCCGCCAGCCGGTCCCTCGGGGTCTCAGGCCGGGGTTGCGCATGCTCACGGGAGTATTGTAAGACGTGGTCTTACCGCCATTAAGGATTCTTCATCGGCGTGCTTGGCGAGGCGTATTCTGACGTGAAGTGCGGCATTCTTAATTGTCGCTGCCCGCAGATTTGCAGTCTGACACCGATTTGCTGCCTGACACCGATTTGCTGGCTAAACACCGGGCGCGAAATTATGGGCGCGGTACCTGGGCCTTCCATTATGGCACGTCAAGCGATAGAACGGATCGCGTCCGCGTTTCCGCAGAGCGACCCGCCGACGCGAAAGAGGATCTTGCTGAAATGAGCGACAGCACCTCCAGTGGCGAGCTGCGGGCCCGGCCAGCCGAGCGCGGTGTGCTGTCGTTCGGCCAGCAGCGGCTCTGGTTCCTGCACCGCTGGCTCGACGGCAGCCCGGTGTACCACGCTCCGGCCGTACTGACCTTCCTCGGCCCGGTCGATGCCGACCGGCTCGTGGCCAGCCTGGTGGCCGTGGCTGCCCGGCATGAGGTGCTGTTCTCGGTGTTCTCCGACGGGGACGGCGGGCCGCGTCAGCGCACCCTGGACGACCGCGTGCTTGAGTGCCCGGTCATCGACCTCACCGATCAGCCGGCCAGCCAGCGGGCCGGCGCGGCCGATGAGCTGATCCTCACCGAGAGCCGGGCGGCCCTTCGACCTGAGCAAAGACCCGATGCTGCGGGCGAGCCTGTACCGGATCGCGGCCGATGAGCACCGGCTCGCGCTGACCTTCCACCACATCGCCAGCGACGGCTGGTCGCTCGACGTCTTTCAGCGCCAGCTGCTCGATGCGTACGCGCACGCCGGGCCGGCTGCCAGCCTGCCGGTGCAGTACGCCGACTACGCGCTCTGGCAGCGCGAGCACCTGAGCGGCCGGCGGCTGGAATCGGGCCTCGCGCCCTGGACCAGGGACCTGCGCGGCGCTCCGGCCCTGCTTGACCTGGGGCCTGATCGTCCGCGTCCGCCGGAACTGAGCTACCGGGGCGCGACGGTCAGCTTTCCGCTTGACGACGTCCCGCTGGCCGAGCTTGAGCGACTCGGCACAAGTGCGGGCGCCACCTTGTACATGGTGCTGCTCGCGGCCTTCCAGGCGCTGGTCGCCAGGCACAGCGGCAGCGACGACATCGTGCTCGGCTCGCCCAGTGCCGCGCGGGGCTCGGCCAGGCTCGATGAGCTGGTCGGCTTCTTTGTCGATTCCCTGGTGATCCGGGTCAGCCTGGCCGGTGATCCCAGCTTCCGCGAGCTGCATCTCGCGAACGCGGGCGGCCGTGATCGGCGCGCTCTCGCGCAGCACCACTCCCTTCGACCTGGCCGTGACCCACCTGCGGCCCGAGCGGTCGCTCAGCTACGGCCCGGTGGTCCAGGTGGTCTTCGCCTACCACGAGGAGGGCGGCCCGGCCGAGCTGCCCGGCGGGGTGCGGGTGTCGCGTGCCTTCGTGCCGACGGACACGGCCAAGTTCGACCTCACCTGGTCGGTGTACCGCAGCGCGGAGGGCCAGAGCAGGCCAGCACTGCGGCTTGAGGTGGAGTACGCGACTGACCTGTTCGAGCCGGCCACCATCGCCGCGTTCGCCGGTCACTGGCGGACCCTGCTCGGCGAGGTGGCCGCCAGCCCGGACGTGCCCGTCGGCCAGCTCGCCCTGATGCCAGCGGCCGAGCGCCAGTCGCTGACGGCCTGGTCGGGCGCCGGCCAGGCCCAGGCTTCACCTGAGACAGGCGCGGCAGGCGCGACCGTGCCGGGCCTGATCGCCGAGATGGCGGAGGCTCACCCGGACGAGGTCGCGGTGAGCTGCGGCCGGGCCCGGCTCACCTATCGCGAGCTGGACGCCCGCTCGGGCGCCCTGGCCCGGCACTTGCGCGGGCTGGGGATCGGCCCGGAGTCCCGCGTCGCCGTCTTGCTCGAACCTTCGCTGGAGACCATCGTCGCCTGCCTCGCCGTGCTCAGGGCGGGCGGCGCCTACGTCCCGCTGGACCCGGCCTTCCCGGCCGATCGCATCGAGTTCATGCTGGCCGATGCCGGCACCGGGCTGGTGCTCGCGCACTCCGCCACCGCCGGGACCGTCCCGCCCGGACCCTGGACGGTGCTAGACCTCGACGCCGGCCTGGCGGACGGGGAGCTGGCCGGGCGCGCCTTATTTCCCCCTTATCCGCGCGGACAATGCGTGCTACGTCATCTTCACCTCAGGCACCACAGGCCGCCCCAAGGGCACGCTGGTCACTCACGCTAACGTCACCGCCCTGATCAGCTCGGCCCGCCAGCGCCTCGGATTCGGGCCTGATGATGTGTGGACGATGTTCCACAGCCTGGCCTTTGACTTCTCCGTGTGGGAGATCTGGGGGGCGCTGACCACCGGCGGGCGGGTCGTGGTCGTGCCGACCCTGGTCAGCCGCGACACCGGCGCGTTCTACGGCCTGGTCAGGGACGCCGGGGTGACCATGCTCAGCCAGACTCCGTCCGCGTTCCGCCAGTTCGAGGCCGCGGACGCGCGGGAGGGGCCGGCCTGGCGCTGCGGGCGGTGTTCTTCGGCGGCGAGGCGGTCGATCAGGCCTCCGTGCGCCGCTGGGCGGCCAGGCGCGGCTACGCGGATCCGCGCCTGATCAACATGTACGGAATCACCGAGACCACGGTGCATGTCACGTTCGGGGAGCTGGGCACCGAGTTGCTGGAGCGGGCGCTGACCCAGCTCGGCGGGCCGCTCCCCGGCGTCCGGGTGCATGTGCTCGACGAGCGGCGCGAGCCGTGCCCGGTGGGCGTTCCCGGCGAGATCTACGTCGGCGGCTCGGGCGTGGCCCGCGGCTACCTGGGCCGTCCGGGGCTGACCGCCGAGCGGTTCGTGCCCGATCACCTGGGCGGGCCGCCCGGCGGCCGCCTGTACCGGAGCGGGGATCTGGCCCGCTGGAACGCCGACGGCGGCCTTGAGTATCTCGGGCGGTCCGACGCGCAGGTCAAGGTGCGCGGGTACCGGATCGAGCTCGGCGAGATCGAGGCAGCGCTTGCCGCCCATCCTGGCGTGGCCGAATGCGTGGTCCTGACCTACCGCGACGGCGGCCAGGCAGGCCAGACCGACCTGGCGGCCTACCTGGTGCCGCGCGAGGCCACCGCCCCGTCCGTGAGCGACCTGCGGGCCTGGCTGGGGCAGCGGCTGCCCGCTTACATGATCCCCCGCGCCTTCGTCGTCATCGAGGCGATGCCGCTGACGCCGCAGGGCAAGATCGACCGGCAGGTCCTGCCTCCGCCCGAGGAGACCAGGCCCGACCTGGACACCGAGTTCGTCGCCCCTGAGCCGGGCACGGAGGCGACGCTGGCCGGGATCTGGAGCCAGGTACTCAAGGTGGACCGGGTCGGTCGGCACGACAATTTCTTTGATCTCGGCGGCGACTCCATCCGCAGCATTCAGGTACTCGGCCAGGCTCAGTCCGCCGGCGTGCGGATCGCCCTGGCCGACCTCTTCCGCTACCCGACGCTGGCGGAGCTGGCGCAGGCCGCGGTCGTGCAGGAGAGCGGCCCGCAGGCGCGGCCTGAGCTGGCGCCGTTCGCGCTCGTGGCACCGGACGACAGGGACCTGCTGCCTGACGGCCTGGTGGACGCGTACCCGATGGCCGAGCTCCAGGTCGGCATGGCCTATGAGATGGAGCTTGACCCGAGCCGGAGCCCGTACCACAACGTCGACAGCCTGCGGATCGCCGGCCCGTTCGACGAGGCGAAGTTCCGCGCGGCCGTGGCCCTGGTGGTCGAGCGGCACCCGATCCTGCGCACCTCCTTTGACGTCAGCACCTACCGCGAGCCGATGCAGCTCGTGCATGCCAGCGCGCAGATGCCGTTCCTGATCGAGGACCTGCGTGAGCTCGACCGCGCGGCCCAGGAGAAGGTCATCGCCGAGTACGTGGCGGCCCAGCGGACCGAGCTGTTCGACCACGCCCGCCCGCTGCTGCTGCGCTTCGGCATCCACGTGCTTGAGCCCGAGCTGTTCCAGTGGACGGTGACCGAGCATCACGCGATCTTCGACGGCTGGAGCCTGCACTCCACGTTCTCCGAGATCGCCGCGAACTACCAGCAGCTCCTGGCCGGGCAGGCGGTGGACCGCACGCCGCCGCGCTCCAGCTACCGCGACTTCATCGTCGCCGAGCGGGCCGCGATCGAGTCGGCGGAGAGCGAGCGCTTCTGGCTGGACAAGGTCGCCGAACGACCCGACTGCCGGCTGCCGCGCTGGCAGGCCGGCCGGACGGGCGACCTGGCGGTCGAGCCGATGGCCGATGAGTGGCGGCTGCGCAGCGAGACCGCCAACTACGGCGCCGTGGAGACCCTGCTGACCCAGGAGATCTGCGATGGCCTGGCGGCGCTGGCCCGGCGCTGCGGGGTGCCGGTCAAGTCGGTGATGCTGGCCGCGCACCTGCGGGTGATCAGCCTGGTGACCGGCAGCGCTGACCTGCTGGTCGGGCTGACCGCCAACGGCCGCCTGGAGGAAGAGGACGGGGCCGAGACCCGAGGGCTGTTCCTCAACACCGTCCCGCTCCGGCTGGAGCTGCCAGAGGGCAGCTGGCTTGACCTGATCCGGGCGGCGTTCGACGCCGAGCGTGAGCTGCTCCCGCACCGCCGCTACCCGCTCGGCGCCCTGCAGCGCAAGCTCGGCACGGGCCGCCTGTTCGAGGTCAACTTCGTCTACAACCACTTCCATGTGCTCGGCGCGGCGTTCGGGGCCGAGCAGATCGAGATCGTGGACGACAAGATCCAGAGCTTCAGCACCGTGCGGGTCGAGCCGACGAACTTCCCGCTGAACGTCGGCCTGATCCGCAGCCCGTACTCCGACCGGCTGCTGCTGGCCATCGACTACCACGCCGAGGTGCTGACCGAGGTCCAGGCGCTGCTGATGCGCGGGTACTACGTCAAGGTCTTCGAGGCGATGACCGCCGACCCGCAGGCCGCTCACCACCGGGCGCCGCTCCTGGGCGAGGCCGAGCGGGGGCTGCTGGCGCGGTGGAACGACAATGCGGCGCCGGTGCCGGAGCTTCTGGTGCATCAGCTGGTGCAGGCGCGTGCCGCCGCCGCGCCGGAGTCGGTCGCGGTCGTGTCAGGGCCGCGCACCCTGACCTACGGCCAGCTCAGCGCGCAGGCGAATCAGCTCGCCCGGCGGCTGCGGGGCCTGGGGGTGGGGCCGGATGTCGCGGTGGGATTGTGTCTAGAGCGATCGGCTGAAATGGTCGTCGGGCTGCTTGCCATCGTGAAGGCCGGCGGGATCTACGTGCCGCTGGACGCCGCGTTCCCGGCTGACCGGCTTGAGTACATGCTGACCCAGGTCGGGGCTCCTGTCGTGCTGGCGCATGACAGTACCGCCGGCCGGGTGCCCGCCGGGTCGTGGCAGGTCATCAACCTCGATGCCGACCCGGCCGACGGCCCGGCAGGCGACCTGCCGGAGCTGGCGGTGCTCGATAACGCCTGCTACATCATCTTCACGTCCGGTTCCACCGGCCTGCCCAAGGGCGTGGTCACCCGGCACCGCAATGTCACCGAGCTGCTGCACGGCGGCGACTGCCTCACCCTGACCCCGGCCGACACCCTGCTGCAGCTCGCGCCGGTGCCGTTCGACAACTCCACCTTCGAGCTGTGGGCACCGCTCGCGGCCGGCGCGCGGCTGGTGCTGGCGCCGCCGATCCAGTACGGGCCGGCCGACATAGCGGGCTGGGTCGCCGAGCATGACGTGAACGTCCTGCACGCGACCGCGTCGCTGTTCGCGCTCATGGTCGAGCACGAGCCGCAGCTGTTCGACGGGCTGCGCCGGTTCCTGACCGGGAGCGAGACGGTGTCGCCCCGGCATGCCGCCCAGAT
Organism: uncultured Actinomycetota bacterium; assembly: GCA_963819285.1. Lineage (GTDB taxonomy): Bacteria > Actinomycetota > Actinomycetes > Streptosporangiales > Streptosporangiaceae > Chersky-822. The sequence goes on along the minus strand of CAWFVM010000009.1, from coordinate 277,285 downwards.
CCTGGCCCGCTGCCCTGACCTGGAGATCGTGAACTGCTGGGGACCGACGGAGACGACGACCTTCTCCGTCTGCGGTACCTTTGCCGCCGATACTCTGCCGCCGGGGGCGCTGCCGCTGGGCTCGCCGCTGGCCAACACCGAGGTGTGGGTGCTTGACCAGGCCGGGCAGCCGGCCCCGGTGGGGACGCCCGGTGAGCTGTACGTGGCCGGGCCGTGCCTGGCACGGGGTTACCTGGGCAACCCGAAGCTGACCGCCGAGCGGTTCCTGCCCCATCCCTACGGCGCGGCCGGAGCGGCCGGGGTCCGGCTGTACCGGACCGGGGACCGGGGCCGGTGGGCGCCCGACGGCCGGATCGACTTCCTGGGCCGGGTCGACCACATGGTCAAGATCCGCGGCTACCGGATCGAGCTAGGGGAGATCGAGACAGCCCTGCGGGCCCGTGACGATATTCGCGAGTGTGTTGTTGTCGTCAGAGACGAGTCCGGGCAGCCTGAGCTCGCGGCTTACCTGGTCGCCGACGGAGCGGCGCCGGGCGTGCCCGAGGTGCGGGGCTGGCTGCGCAGCCGGGTGCCCGACTACATGCTGCCCAGCTATTTCATCTTCCTGGACGCGCTGCCGCTGACGCCGCGCGCCAAGATCGACCGGGCCGCGCTGCCGCCGCCCGCCGCCGGGGGCGAGCGCCCGGACCTGGACGAGCCGTACGTCGCTCCCGAGTCGGGGACGGAGGAGCTGCTGGCCGGCCTGTGGCGCCGGGTGCTCGGGCTGAGCCAGCTCGGCCGCCACGACAACTTCTTTGACCTGGGTGTCGACTCGATCCGCAGCATCCAGATGCTTGGCCAGGCGCGGACCGCCGGCCTGCAGTTCGCCCTGCAGGACATCTTCCGTCATCCGACCCTCGCCGGGCTGGCCCGCGTGGTGGCCGCCGCCGGCCAGGCCGTGACCGCGCCGGACGCGTTCTCGCTGCTGTCCCGCGATGACCTGCTGAAGCTGCCCAAGGGGCTGATCGACGCCTACCCGATGGCCGAGCTGCAGGTCGGCATGGTGTACGAGATGGAGCGGGACCCCGAGCGGCTCCCGTACCACAACGTGCACTCGCTCCGGGTTGCCTTGCCGTTCGACGCTGACAAGTTCCGCGCCGCCGTGGCCCGCGTCGTGGAGCGGCATCCGGTCCTGCGCACCTCGTTCGACCTGACGACCTATCGCGAGCCGATTCAGCTGGTCCACCCGGCCGCCGAGATCGAGGTGACCGTCGCTGACCTGCGGTCCCTGCGCCCGGATCAGCAGCGCGCCGAAGTCGCGGCGTTCGGCCAGCGCGAGCGGCACCACCCCTTCGACCTGAGTGTCGCGCCGCTGTGCCGGATGGCCGCGCACGTGCTGGACGACACAGCCTTCCAGTGGACGCTCACCGAGCACCACGCGATCCTCGACGGCTGGAGCCTGGCCTCCTTCGCCTCGGAGATCATCGAGAACTATCAGGGGATGCTCGCCGGGAACCGGCCGCGCCGCCGCCCGGTGCGGTCGCTGTACCAGGACTTCATCGCGGCCGAGCGGGAGGCGCTCGGGTCGGCCGAGAGCGAGGGCTTCTGGCTGGACAAGGTGGCCGACCGCCCGGACGGCAGGCTGCCGCGCTGGCAGGCAGGCCGCGCGGGCGAGCTGGCCGGCGAGGTGGTGGCCGGCGAGCGGCACAACCGCGATGAGGAGCGGGGCTGGGGTGAGCTGCTGACGCCCCTGAGTTGGCAAACACAGGTAGTGCGGTCTGCGGACGGTAGTCCGCAGACCGCACTACCCGATGACCTGCTGGCCCGGCTGGCGGCACTGGCCCGGCGGTGCGCGGTGCCGGTCAAGTCGGTCGTGCTGGCGGCGCACCTGCGGGTGATCGGCCTGGTCACCGGTAGCTCGGACCTGCTGATCGGGTTCGGGGCCAACGGCCGCCTTGAGGAAGAGGACGGCACCGAGGTACTCGGCCTGTTCATGAACACCGTGCCGCTGCGGGTCCGGCTGCCGCAGGGGAGCTGGATCGACCTGATCCGCGCCGCCTTCGAGGCCGAGCGGGAGATGCTGCCGCACCGCCGCTACCCGTTCGGGGCGCTGCTGCGGCTGCTCGGCAGCGGCGATCTGTTCGAGGTCAACTTCGGCTACAACAACTTCCGTCAGCTCGCCTCCGACGCCCTGGGCAGCGTCGCCGGGCAGCCAGAGGACGGGGCCGGCGCGATGGCCAGGACCAACTTCCCGCTCGTGGTCAACCTGAGCCACGATCCGGCCATCGGCGGCCTGCGGCTCGACATGGAGTACGACGCGCGGGAGCTGGCGCCCGGCCAGGTCAGCCTGCTGCGGGACTACTACCTGCGGGTGCTGGACACCATGCTGGCCGACCCGGAGGCTTCGCACCACGCGGCACCGCTGCTCGGCGAGGCCGAGCGGGCGCTGACCGCCTCCTGGAACGACACCCGCGCGGAACTGCCACAGGCGGCCGTGCATCAGCTCGTGCAGGCACGGGCGGCGGCGACGCCGGACGCGGTCGCCCTGGTCTGCGGGGAGCGGTCGCTGACCTACGGCGAGCTCAACGGGCGGGCGAATCAGCTCGCCGGGCGGCTGCGCGAGCTTGGGGTCGGCCCTGAGGTCTTCGTGGGCGTCTGCCTGGAGCGGTCGGCGGAGCTGGTGATCGCGCTGCTGGCGGTGCTGAAGGCGGGCGGCGCCTACGTACCGCTTGACCCGGCCTATCCGGCCGACCGGCTCGCCTACATGATCCGCCAGGTCGGGGCGCCGATCGTGCTGGCCCACGACAGCACAGAGGACCTGCTCCCGGCCGGGCTGTGGCAGGTCATCAACCTCGACTCGCCCGCCGCGACCGCCGCCGAGGTCGCCGGCTACCCGGACCTGCCCGACCTGGTGACCGGTGACAACGCCTGCTACGTCATCTTCACCTCGGGGTCGACCGGTCAGCCCAAGGGCGTGGTCACCGTACACCGCAATGTCACCGAGCTGCTGCACGGCGGGCAGTGCCTGTCGCTTACCCCGGCCGACACCATCCTGCAGCTCGCCTCGCTCTCCTTCGACGTGTCGACCTTCGAGGTCTGGGCACCGCTCGCGGCCGGGGCCGGCTCGTGCTGCCGCCGCCCGTCAGGTACGGGCCGGCCGAGATCGCCGCCTGGGCCGCCGAGGCCGGCCACGAGGTCACTGTGCTGCACGTCACGGCCTCGCTGTTCGCGCTGCTCGTCGAGCACGAGCCGCAGGTGTTCGACCAGCTCCGCCGGTGCCTGACCGGCAGCGAGACCGTCTCGCCCCGGCACGCCGCCCAGATCCTGGCCCGCTGCCCCGACCTGGAGCTCGTCAACTGCTGGGGACCGACAGAGACCACGACGTTCTCGGTCTGCGGCACGTACACGGCTCAGACTCTGCCGGGCGGGCCGCTCCCGCTGGGCGTGCCGCTGGCCAACACCGCCGTCTACGCGCTCGATGAGGCGGGCCAGCCCGCCCCGGTCGGCACGGCCGGCGAGCTGTACGTCACCGGGCCGTGCCTGGCGCGCGGCTACCTCGGCAACCCGGCGCTCACGGCCGAGCGGTTCGTCCCCAATCCGTTCGGTCCGCCCGGCAGCCGGATGTACCGCAGCGGCGACCGGGGCCGCTGGTCCGCCGACGGCCAGGTCGACTTCCTCGGCCGGGTCGACCACATGGTCAAGATCCGCGGCTACCGGGTCGAGCTTGGCGAGGTCGAGGCCGCTCTGGAACGCTCACCCGAGGTCCAGCAGGCAAAGGCGCTCGCCGCGCCCGGCCCGTATGGCGACCTGGAGCTGCGGGCCTACGCGGCCGCCGCCGTCGGACGCCAGCCGGACGGGGCCACTCTCCGTGCCCAGCTTGAGTCAACACTCCCGCGCTACCTGGTGCCCAGCGTGATCCTCGTGCTGGACGAACTGCCGGTCAACGCCAACGGCAAGATCGACACCAGCGCCCTGCTCGCCCTGGAGCGTGCGCCGGAATCGCATCGCGCCGACACCCGGCCGCCCCGGACGGCGCTGGAGCAGGAGATAGCCGGGATCTGGGCCGAGTCGCTTGGTGTCGAGGTCGGTGACCTGCGGGACGACTTCTTCGGGCTCGGCGGGAACTCCCTGGCTGCCGTGCGCATGCTCTTCCTGCTGCGGGAGCGCCTGCTGGTCGACATCGCCCTGCCCGTGCTGATGCGGACCTCGGGCCTGGCGGGCTTCTGCGCCGAGGTCGAGGAGAAGTTCGCCGAGCTGATGGGCAGCGTGGACCTCGGCTCCATGATCGCCGAGCAGGCAGGCGAGGCACGCGGATGATGCGAGGCATGCGGATGATGCACCGTCTAAGCAAGCATCGGCAGTGCGGCCTGCGGACGGCAGTCCGCAGGCCGCACTGGCCCGTCGACGAAAGGTCATAAACGTGCTCGTACTCGGGTTCAGCGGCCTGGACCGCTCGCTGCTATTCAAGGAGCGCCTGGTTCCGGGGCTGGACGAGCGCGAACGGCGCTACCGCCAGGGCCTGGACTCGGCGGCCGCGATCGTGAGCGAGGACGGGGTGCTCGCCGCCTCGGCGCAGGAACGCCACGATGGCGTCAAGACCACCGGCGCCTTTCCCGCCGACGCCATCGAGGCCTGCCTGCGGCTGGCGGGCGTCACGCTGGACGAGATCGACTTCGTGGCTCACAGCTTCTGCTACGAGCCATCCGTGGTCCACGAGCTCGACGAGTTCGCCGGCCGCTGGTACAGCGAGGTCTACAGCAAGGCAGTGCAGCTTGAGGTGCTGCGGGCGCACTATCCCGGCTATGACTGGGAGCGCAAGCTGGTGCGGGTGCGTCACCACACGGCGCACGCCGCCAGCGCCTATTACCTGAGCGGATTCGATGAGTCGGCCGTGCTGGTCGCCGATGGGATGGGCGAGATCGAGTCGGCCTCGATCCTGGCCGGGAAGGGCCATCAGCTCCGCACGCTGCGTACCTACCCGATCTCCAGCTCGCTTGGCATCCTGTACAGCGTCGTGACGCACTACCTCGGCTTCCTGCCCGGCATGGACGAGTACAAGGTGATGGGGCTGGCTCCCTATGGCGACCGGAGCCGGTTCGCTGGCCAGGCGGATGACCTGATCGGGCTGGGCTCGAAGGGCCAGCTGCTCATCCCCGTCTTGTCCCGTGACCAGTCGCCGACCGAGCGGGAGACCCACCGGGGCATCATCAACGCGCTTGAGGAGCTGCTCGGCCCGGCCCGCCATCCCGACGCGCCGGTCGAGCAGCGGCACATGGACGTCGCCGCCACGCTGCAGGACTGCCTGGAACGCAGCCTGCTGCACGTGCTCGGCGAGGCTGGTCAGCAGCTCAGCACGACTCGCCTGTGCATGGCCGGCGGGGTCGCGCTGAACTGCACGGCGAACGGCCTGATCTTGCGGAGCGGTGAGTTCGAGGAGGTCTTCGTGCAGCCGGCGGCGGGCGACGACGGCACGGCCCTGGGCGCCGCGCTGTGGCAGCTGCACCAGCACGTCCCGATCTCGCCGGTCCGGATGACCATGCCTTACTGGGGCGATGGTGCCAGCGACGAGCAGATAGCGGAGGCCGTGGGCGGGCTCGGGCCTGAGCACGAGGCCGTCGAGCTGACCGAGGACGAGCTGACGGCGGCGGTGGCCGAGCTGATCGCCGGCGGCTCGATCGTCGCCTGGTTCCAGGGGCGGATGGAGTTCGGGCCGCGCGCGCTCGGCAACCGGAGCATACTGGCCGATCCCACCCGCCCGGACATGCGCGCCCATCTCAACGCCGTGGTCAAGCAGCGGGAGGAATTCCGGCCGTTCGCCCCGGCCGTGCTCGCCGAAGAGGCGGGGAAGTACTTCGAGATCACGCCGGGGACCGAGCGGACCTTCGATCACATGCTGTTCGTCACTCAGGTCCGCGAGGAGTACCGCGAGCGGCTGCCCGCGATCACCCACGTGGACGGCTCGGCCCGGCTGCAGCTCGTCCAGCGGGACAGCGCGCCGCTGTTCTGGAAGCTGATCAGCGAGGTCGGCGGCCACCTGGGGGTGCCGATGGTGCTCAACACCTCGTTCAACCTGCGCGGCCAGCCGATCATCCGCACGCCAGAGGAAGCGGTCGCCACCTACGCCCGCTCGGCCATCGATGCCCTGGCTATCGGCCGCTGGCTCGTGACCCGGTCGCCGAGAGCGGCGGCGGTCACGGGAGAGACGGTGGGCTCCCATGCCTGAGCCGTCCGTGCCGTCGGTCCGGGAGGCGGTCGCGCAGATCTGGCAGGAGGAGCTGGGGGCCGGCGAGGTTCAGGACGACGACAACTTCTTCGGGCTCGGCGGCCACTCCGCGCTGGCGGTGCAGATCGCGCTGCGGCTGCGCCAGCTCGTCAGCCAGGACGTCGAGCTGGACATCCTGTATCTGCACCCGGAGTTCGGCAAGCTCGTCGTGGCACTGACCGCCGAGCTGAGCGGCGCGGCCGGGGGCGAGCAGCGCGACCTCACTCCCGCTGAGGAGCGCATCTGGTTCGTCGAGCAACTTCACCCCCGGACGGCCGTTTACCATATAAGTGTTCTTTACCGTTTTGACGGTCAGCTCGACGTGGGCCGGCTCCGGCGGGCATTCGCCGGGCTGCCTGACCGTCATCCGGCCCTGCGGACCGGCTTCAGGAAGCCGGGGCACGCCGTCGTGGCCGCCCCGGTGCCGGTGCCTGTCCGGCAGGTCGACGTCGCCGGCGCGACCGAGCTGACCGTGTCGCAGCTGCTCGACAAGGAGGCCAGGCAGCCCTTTGACCTGGACCGGCCGCCGCTGATGCGGGGCCTGGTCGTGGGCCGGGGCCAGGCAGGGGACTGGCTGCTGGTCACCGCGCATCACCTGGTCTGCGACGGGGCGTCGCTTGACCTGATCGAGGCCGACCTGCGGCGCGCTTACGCTGGCGAGGGCGGCGGCGAGGCTGAGGTCCAGGTGGCCCGCGCGGTCACCCAGCACCTGCAGGACACCGAGGCCGGCCTGGAATACTGGCGGACCGCCCTGGCCGGGCGTCCCGCGGCGAGCTCGCTGCCGTACGACCGGCCCCGGCCGAAGGTACTGGGGGTCGCCGGCTCGGTTCATTATGCGGAAATACCGCTCCCCGCGCTCGCCCGGCTCGACAGCCTGGCCGAGCAGGAGCGACTCAGCCCGTTCATGGTCTGGGCGACAGCCTGCCTGGTCGGGCTGGCGGCCGCGACCGGCGACCGGGACCTGACGGTGGTGACGCCGCTGTCCTCCCGCGAGCCCGCGCAGGCCCGCGAGGTCGGGCTGTTCGTGAACACCGTGCCCCTGCGCTTGGTCCTGGAACCGGGCGCGACCGCCCGCACCGCCGCCCGGCTGGTACGGCGGGTGATCGCCGGGGCGCTGGCGCATTCGCACATCCCGATGCAGACGATGATCGAGCAGCTCGGCCTCGGCGGGGACCTGTCACGGGCGCCGCTGGGGCAGATCACGCTGACGTTCGTCGACGACTCCGGGTGGCAATGGCGGGCCGGGGGGCTGTCAGCGACCCGAGAGCTGTACCCGACCGGGACCACCAAGTACGAGCTGACCTGGATGGTGACCAGGCGCGCGGCCGGGGCCAGCGTCGTGGCGGAGTACAACACCGAGCTCTTCTCGCCGCAGGCGATCAGCGACCTGCAGGCGCGGATGGTGGCGGCGATCGGCGCCGCGTTCGCCCAGCCGGACACCGAGATCGCCGCGGTGCCAGCCGGGCTGGCCGGGCGTGCCGCGGGCCCTGCTTACCGGCCGGTCACCGAGCTGATCGCGGAGCAGGCTCGGGAGCATCCGGGCTCGGTCGCCATCGTGCACGGCGAGAGCCAGCTCAGCTACGCCGAGCTTGACCAGCGGGCGGCCGCTGTCGCTGCCGGGCTGGCCAGGTCCGGGGTCGGCCGGGGCGACATCGTGGCCATCCCGATGGCGCGCAGCACGGACGAGGTGACGGCGGTGCTTGGCGTCCTGCGGGCTGGCTGTGCCTATCTTCCGCTCGACGTGAGCCTGCCCGTCGCGCGGATGCGGATGCTGGTCGAGCAGTGCAGGCCGCGAGCCGCGATCGCCAGCACGGCCGGCGAGGCCGGGTCGATCGCCGATCTGGTGCCGGTGCTCGGGATGGACGAGCTCCTGGCGGCGTCAGGCGGGCTGGCGGACGGTCCGGTGGCGGTGACCGAGCAGGATCCGGCGGTCGTGATCTGCACGTCTGGGTCCACGGGGCAGCCTAAGGCCGTGGTCGTGCCGCATGGGGCGATCAGCGCGCTGGTCCCGGAGGCGAACTACCTCACCTTTAGTCCGGATGACCGGGTCGCGCATGTGTCCAATCCGGCATTCGACGCCGTCCTCATCGAGGTCTGGGGGGCGCTGAGCAGCGGTGCGACCTTGTTCGTCGTGGATCGTGACGTTGCCCTGACACCGCGCCGGATGCGGGAATTCCTGGCCGGGCACCAGATCAGCGTCATGGTCCTGGCGACGTCGCTGTTCCATCAGCTCGCGGACTTCGCGCCTGACGCGTTCCAGGGCATGCGGGCGATGTTCTTCGGCGGCGAGACGTGCGACCCGAAACGGCTGGAGAAGGTCCTGGCTGGCAGTCCGCCGGCCCGGCTGGTGAACATCTACGGGCCGACCGAGAACACGACGGCCACCACCACTCACGATGTCACCCTGGCCGATGTGGGCGGGGTCGTTCCGATCGGCCGGCCGGTGTCCGGCGGCGTGTTGTACATCGTGCGGGACGACGGGACGCTGGCCGATCCCGGCGAGGTGGGCGAGCTGTACGTCGGCGGCACTGGCCTGGCGAACGGATACCACCTGGCGCCGGCCGCCACGGCCGCCGCGTTCGTGCCCGATCCGTTCGGCCCGGCGCCGGGCGGGCGGCTGTACCGGACGGGTGACCTGGTCCGGCAGCTGCCTGATGGTGCCTACCGGTTTATCGGGCGCAACGACGACCAGGTCAAGATCCGGGGGTTCCGGGTCGAGCTTGGCGAGATCGACCTGGTGATCCGGCGCCAGGACCAGGTCGCTGACGTGGCGGTGCTCAGCCACCGGGTACCGGACGGCGTGGAGATCACCGCGTTCGTCACGGGAACGGCGCCGCTGGACGGGGCCGGGCTGACCCGGCGGCTGCGGCAGGAGCTGCCCGAGCACATGATCCCGGCGATCGTGGTGCTCGACCGGATGCCGATGAGCCCGAACGGCAAGATCGACCGGCAGGTTCTGGCCGCCGCGATCCCGGCGGCGGACGGGGGTCTGGCTGGCGGTGCTGGTGTAGCGGCCGCCGAGGCCCCTGCGGGTTCGGGGTTGCTGGCTGACATGGCGGCGCTGTGGCGGGAGATCCTGGCGGTCGGGACGGTCGAGCCCGAGGACGACTTCATCGCGCTTGGCGGGCAGTCGATCAAGGCGCTGCGGCTGCTGGCTCGGGTGGATGAGATGTTCGGGGTCCAGCTTGAGCTGGCCGAGGTGCTGGGCAATCCCACCCTGCGCGCGGTCACGAATCTGGTCAGTGCCGCTCAGGATGAGGGGGACGCCGGTGCCTGAGTCCCTGGTGCCTGGCAGCAGCGGGGATCCCCTGCTGTCGTCGGCACAGCAGCAGGGGACCCCAGCTGCCTCGGCCACCGTGGCGCGGTTCCTTGAGGCGGCGCGGGCGCACCCGGAGGCGCCGGCGCTTGAGGACGAGTCTGGCGGCCTGTCCTACGCCGAGCTGCTGGCCACCGCGCGGGCTGTCGCGGCCAAGCTCACCGCCCGGGGGGTGCGGCCCGGCTCGCGGGTGGCAGTCGAGTCCGGTTACGGCCGGGACTACCTCGTCGCCTTGCTCGCGGTCTGGCTGCTCAGCGCGACCGCCGTCCCCCTCGATCCGGCCTCGCCCGCCGAGCGGCGGCTGTACCAGGTACGGCGGGCTGGCTGCGACGCGGCGGTGACCGGGCCTGAGTCCGACGGGATCGTGACCGCCGAGGTAGCCGGACGCGAGCCAGCCCGGCCGGACGAGATCATCGCGCCCGCGTACATCCTGTTTACCTCGGGCTCGACCGGCCAGCCCAAGGGCGTCGTGATCGAGCACGCGGCTCTGGTCACGATGCTGGACTGCGTCGCGGGCCGGATGGGCCTGCGGCGGGGAGACAGGATGGTGGCGCACAGCAACCCCGTCTTTGACATGTCGATGTTCGAGACCGTGCTCCCGCTGGTCTTCGGGGGCTGCCTGGCCGTGGCCCCAGCGCGCTCCGCGCGAAATCCGGAGATCTTCGCGAACTGGCTGCTGGCCAGCCCGGCGGACGCCGCGATCGCGACCCCCAGCCAGTTGCGGCTGCTGCTGCCCTTCCTCGCCGGGCGCCTGGCCGTCGGCAAGCTGATCAGCGGCGGAGAGGCGCTGACCGCCGCGCTGGCCGCTGATCTCCAGCCCGTGTGCGGGGTGCTGTGGAATGCCTATGGCCCCACCGAAGCCACGATCATCGCGACCTGCGGCGAAGTGACGCTGCCCGGCCAGGACCCGATGCCGATCGGGCGGGTGGTCGACGGTCTGCAGGCGCTGGTACTCGACGAGGCGCTGGCACCAGTGCCTTCCGGCGAGCCCGGCGAGCTGTGCCTGTCCGGTCCCGGGCTTGCTCGCGGCTACGTCGGTGACCAGGAAGAAACCGCCCGTGCGTTCGTGACGGGGCCCGACAGCAGCCGGATCTACCGGACCGGCGACATCGTCGTGGCCAGTCCCGATGGCCAGTTCCGCTTTCAGGGCCGGCGCGATGATCAGGTCAAGGTGCGTGGTCACCGGATCGAGCTCGGCGAGGTCGAGGCGGCGGCCCAGCGCGACCCGGCAGTGGCGCACGCGACCGCCCTCATCTGCGACGTGCTGCACTCCCAGCCCGAGCTCTACCTGGCGGTGGTGGCGGCGCCTTCCTGCGAGCCACAGGAGAGCCGGCTGCGCGAGCACCTGCGGCAGCTGCTGCCCGTGCACATGCTGCCGAGCCGGATCTTGTACTTCGCTGAGCTGCCGACGAACTCGTCAGGCAAGGTCGACCGCAAGGCCGTTCGAGTGCTTGTCGACAGCAGGCTGACCTCACCCGATGCTGACGTACCCCGATAGAGAGGAACGACCCATCATGTCCGAACCAGAGCCGCAAATCCTGGTCGTCATCAACGACGAGGAGCAGTACTCGATCTGGGCCGCTGACCGCGACATCCCGGCCGGCTGGCATGCGACCGGGTTTTCCGGTAGCCGCGACGAGTGCCTGGAGCACATCGGCGAGGTGTGGACCGACATGCGTCCCCGCAGCCTCCGGCTGGCCATGGCCGCTAGCGCCGGCTCGGGAGACGAGGCTGGCCCGGCGTCCGCGTCCTCCGATTCAGCTGTCTGACCGCGCTCTATGATCCGCCCCCGCGTAGACGGCACCCGGATGCTGGACTGCCTGCGGGAACTGGCGCGCATTGGCGCCGATCCGCGCGGCGGTATGTCCCGGCTCGGGCTGACCATGGAGGAGAGCGAGGCTCGCGCCTACGTCGCCGAGCTGAGCCGCTCGGCCGGGCTGGTCACCGAGCTTGACCCGGCGGCGAACCTCTTCATCCGCCGTCCGGGAGCGGACCCTGGTAAGCCGGTCGTGCTGATGGGCTCGCACCTGGACACGGTCGTGCAGGGTGGCTGGCTCGATGGCGCTTTCGGCGTGGCCGCCGCCGTGGAGGTTGTCCGGGTCCTCGCCGAGTCCGGCGCGGACCCGGCCTGCGAGCCGGTCGCCGTCGCGTTCGCCAATGAGGAAGGCTCGCTCATCCAGGAGCCGTTCTGGGGCTCGCGGGCACTGACCGGCGTTCTTGGTGAAGCGCTGGCTCTGGATTCGGCGGATGACGCGGGCCGCCCGGCGCGTGACTACCTGGTCGATGCCGGCGGAGACCCCGCCAGGCTGGCCGAGGCGGCGTGGGCACCAGGGCGGATCAGGGCCTTCCTTGAGCTGCACATCGAGCAGGGCCCGGTGCTTGAGCGCTTGGGACTGCCGATCGGGATCGTCGACGGGATCGTGGGCCGGACCATCGTGGAGGCGCTGGTCACCGGTGAGCAGCAGCACGCCGGCACCACGCCGATGCCGGATCGTTGCGACGCACTGGCCGCCGCCGCTGAGTTCTTGCTCCGGGTCCGCCAGATCGCCGCGGTCGACCACCTCTGCTCGACCGCGACCGTCGGGCATCTGGAGGTCTCGCCCAACACGACGAACACCATCCCTGGCCTGGTGCGGCTGCGCGCCGACCTGCGCGACACCGAACCCGGCCGCCTCAGCAGGGCCGAGTCAGCCGTCCGCGCGGCCGCCGCCAGCGTGGGCCAGACGACGGGGTGCCAGATCATCGTGGAGCTCGTGCACCAGTCACCACCCGTGCACACCGCTCCTGAGCTGCGACGGGTCATCGCGGATGCCGCAGCCGACCTTGCCCTTACCGGGCATCTCATGCCGAGCGGAGCCGGGCACGACGCCCAGATCGTCGCTAGCCTCGCGCCCGTCGGCATGATCTTCGTGCCAAGTCGCGGCGGAGTGAGCCACGCTCCCGGCGAGGACACCAGCGACGACGCGCTGGTCAGCGGCGCCGACGTCTTGCTCAGGGCCGCCTGCGAGCTGACGGCCGGCCCCGCGCTGACGACCGGCCCCGATCAGGATCAGAGCGCACTGAGCGCCATGGTCCGGGCCCGCTCATGACGGCCGCGTCGGCCCGGTTCCCGGTCTACCGCCCGGCCAGTGGTCGGCTCCCGGTGACGCGTCCCGGCGCGACCACGCTGTTCTGCCTGCCGCACGCGGGGGCTGGCGCTTCCGCGTACTGGGACTGGGTACCGCTGCTCGCCCCCGAGGTCCAAGTCGTGCCCATCCAGCTGCCCGGCCGGGAGAGCCGCTACAAGGAACCGGCCCTGCGGTCGGCCTTCGAGCTCACCGCCGACCTGATCGGCCCGCTGACCGAGCGAGTCGCCGGCCGGGGCGCTGACCGGGCGGCCGAGCAGGCCGGGCCGGGCTTCGCCATCTTCGGGCACAGCATGGGCGGCCTGCTCGCCTACGAGCTGACCAGGGCGCTGACGATCAAGGGGATGCCGCCGAAGCACCTGTTCATCTCGGGCCTTCGCGCGCCGCACCTTCCGCCCTCTCACCCACCCGTGCATCTGCTGCCCGACCCTGAGCTGCTCGCCGTGATGGAAGAACTTGGCGGCACCTCACCCGAGGTCCTGGCTCACCCAGAACTTGTCCAGCTGATGCTCCCGGTGATACGCGCAGACTTCGAGGTCTGCGACACCTACGCCCACCTGCACCAGGGCAGACTCCCGGTTCCGATCACGGTGCTCGGCGGCCTGGCCGACCCCAGCGTCAGCGTCAGCGAGATGCGAGCCTGGCGCGACCTGACCTCGGCCGGCTTCGAAGCCGAGTTCTACCCCGGCGACCACTTCTACCTCCACACCAGCGAAGCCGAGGTAATCGCAGCCCTGCTATCCCGCCTAGCACCCACCCCCGCGTTAGCGGCCAGCGCGAGCTAAGCGGCAGCTCGAAACGCGGCCCCCGGCCGGCAGACCGGTCCGAGCTTGGCACGCGGAGTCACGGGGTGAGGTTTGCGGCCGAGAGGGTCCAGGAACTTGCGGGCTCGCGAACTGTGGCCTATCAGCGTTCTAGCCCAGAAGGTGAAATCGGCAGGCTGTGGTCATTGCGACCGTTGCGCCGCTTGAGTCCGCCGGCATACCGCCGGTCAGGCGGCGGTGCTGTTCGGCGGGCTGTGGCTGTGGTAAATGCGGCTGCGGTCTGGGCTGGTCATGGTGGTGGTGCCGTCCGGGTTCAGGACGATGCCCCAGCCCCATCGGTGAATCAGGATGAGATGATGGAAACTACACAAAAGTATCATATTGGTGAGACTGGTGGCGCCGCCCTTGCTCCTGGGCCGGATGTGGTGCACCTGGCAGGCCGAGGGTGGTGCGGTGCAGCCGGGTGCGGCGCAGTGCTGGTCGCGGAGAATGACGGCGCGGCGCAGGTGGGCGGGGATGGTGTCGGTGCTGGTCCCGACGTCCAGCGGCAGGCTCACCGATGCGGCCGGGCGGGCGAGCCGGCCGGTGCGCAGGAACGAGGCGAGGCCGTGCTGTCCGGATAGCAGCGCTACGGCGTTGGCGACGATGAGGTCGCGGACCTGCTCGTAGACCTGGTCCTGGGTGGCGGGGCCGTATCCGGTGCCGCAGTGGCCGCAGGTGCTGGTGCCGGGGGTGCCGCTGCCGGGCCCGGTGACCGGCCGGGTGAGCAGGGCGGCCAGCCGGTCCAGCAGGTCGTGGTCCAGGTGCCCGGTGACGACCGGGATGATCGACGCGTCGCACTCGGTGCCGGGCGCGGCGGCAGGCCAGGGCAGCGCGGGCGGCACGGTGCTGCCGTCGGGCTGGAGGCGGGGCCGAAGCCGGGAGCTGAGCAGGTCCTGCCCGCCCGGCCAGCCGCCGCCCTGTCCGGTGCCGTCATCCCCGGTACTATCCTGCCTTGCGCCGGCCTGGCCGGTGCTGTCGTGCTCGTCGCCGTCGGGCTGGCCGCCGAGGCGGCGGGTGAGGTCGTCGAGGCTGAGGTGGAGCTGGATCTGGGTGGGCTGACCGGCCCGGTCCGGGAGGCCGCCGGCGGCGATCAGCCGGACGAGTGCCTCTTCCAGTGCGTCGTGGCGGCGCTGTCCCGGTGTCCGCAGGTCCTCGGGGCCGCGTCTCTTGCCCAGCGCGTCCAGGACGGCGCGCATGGCCTCGGCGCAGCCGGGGGTGAGGTCGCCGTCGAGTTTCCCGGCGCCGCCCAGGGTCGTGGCGAGGCGGAGCCGCCGGTCGGTGAATCCGTCGTCGTCTCCGTCGGTGTCGGGCTGGGCGAGCCGCTGGCGCATTTCCTCGGCGAGGCCGGCCAGGTCGGTCAGCCTCGCGCCGCCGGCGGCCGCGCCGAGCAGGATGCGGTCGGCGTCGGAGCGGGCGGATTCGGGGAGCAGGTCGGTCCAGGCGCAGATGTCCTTGGCCCAGGACTCGGAGATCTCCCCGGCGGCCAGCGCGGCCCAGATCTCGGGGTGAGCGCGGAGCCGGTGCATCCACCCGGACGCCCCGGACGCGGCACCGGGCGTGACGCGGGTCCGCCACCGCAGCCAGGACCGGGCTGTGGGCTGCCCGTCAGCCACGCACCCGTCCCCGTAGTCGAACGCCGACAGGACCGACGCGTGCGCGGCGGTGTGCACCGACCGGGCCTGCTCCAGGCCCAGCAGGCACTCGGCCTGCACCACCTGCGGGGCCGAGGCCAGGTCGGCGGCGGCCAGCCACCTCAGCCCGGCCAGCACCATCGACACCGCCGCCGCCACCGACTCGGGTGCGGCCGAGCCGGGTGCGGCCGAGTCAAGTACGGGGGAGCCGGGTGCGGGCAGGCCGGGGTCAGCACCGGGCTGCTGGCTTGGACCGGGCATCAGGCACCACCTCCCTCGCAAACGCGTGCGCCGATGACATAACGGGGGACTGGCCGGAGTTCGCGTGCCGCTGCTCAGGACACGCCCGCACTAAATACGGGCGCCGGCGCGGCACCAGAACTCACCAGGGAATAAACGGAGGGCCACTCAGCCGGGACACACACCCCGCAAACCGGGGTCCATATCACCCTGTAACCAAGACCACAATCGTCCCGGCGATGCCATCTCTCTAAGTACTTACAACCTAACATGACCCACTGACAAAACCCGACCTAGACCGCCCGGCACGCCTGAAATGAATCGCCGGTTACCGACCGCTCGGGCCATGCATTGGCCACGAGACCCGGGACCGATGGCGGTACAACCCGGCTGCCGTTTGGCCGCCGGATCCAGCTAGTCCGACACGAAGCCAGTGATCACCCGAGCAGCAAAGGGCGAGCGCCGGCACCCCCAAGCTCCGGGATCACCAAGCTCCGGGATCACCCGGCCCGCGGCCCGCGACCCGCGGCCAGCGCTATTCCCGATCCTGGATGACAAGGTTCGGGAACTCTATCGGAACAGAGCCATTCCATGGGTCGAAGAGTTGCAGCGCCTCGATGTAAGCATCGAAGATTCGCCACCGTACTGGGCCGCTATCCGTAGGAACCCGAGATTGAGGTAAGGCCGTCGGTGACGTATCCCCAGTTCCTGGTGCTGCCTAGCCCCGGTCTCGACTGTTCGCCCGATAAGGAACCAGATGCCGGATTTGGACGCGCGATGAGTGCGCGTATGAGGGGGGCTGTGATTTATCCCGGAGAGTTTTCGGTTTTCCCGTGGAGAGTTTTCGTCTTCCGGAGAGTTCTCGTCAGTCTCTCCACGAAACGAATTCAGTCCCCGAGAACTGGGTCGCTGTCCGGGGGGAGCTGGTTATTGCCGGGTTTCTTGGTCGGCGGGGCTGGCGATGATGGCGGCCACGGCCGGTACCCAGGGGGTGGTCAGCAGCTGGAAGTGGTCGGCGTCGGACCGGGTAACCGAGAGCTGGCCGGTGTGGGCTTGCCAGGTGGTGGTGGCGTGCTGGCTGGACTGCTCGTCCTGGTCGGCGGACAGGATCAGGCTGGCTGGTCCGTCGAATTGGGCCGGCTGGTGACTGGCGAGGCTGGCGAGCATGACTCGCCAGAAGTCCATCAGCGTGGCGGCGGTGACGGGGTCCAGTTCGGCGAACGAGGCCGGGTCCACGCCGAGGGAGGCGAGGAAGAGGTCGGCGTCTGGCTCGGCGAGCAGGCGGGCAGGCCCGTCGGCGAGGACTAGCGGTCGCAGGCGTTCCAGAGCGGCGGCGGCTGGGTCGGCTGCGGCGGCTGGGTCGGCTGCGGCGGCCGGGTTGTTGGATGGGGGGCTGGTGTCGATCAGGATCAGGCGGGCGGGGTGGGTGCCTGCGGTGGCTAGCTGGGTGGCTAGCTCGTGGGCTATGACGCCGCCGGCTGACCAGCCGGCGATGACGGGCTCGCGGCCGTCGAGGATCGGGATGAGCTGGCGAGCGTAGTCGGCTGCCCGCTCGGCCAGCGTCGCTGGCTGGGTGGCGCTGAGCGGGTCGGCGTGGATGCCGAGTACTCGGTAGCGGTCGCTGAGGGAATCGGCCAGTTCCTGGTAGCGGGCCAGGGCGCCGCCGATGGGGTGGACCAGGATCAGCGGCGGCAGGTCGGGCGATCCGCCCATCGGGGTGATAGCGCTGGCGGCCCGGCCCGCTGCCCCGCCACCGTCTGGCCCGGCATCGTCGGCGTAGGACGCCTGGCCGGCGATGGTGGGGCTGGCGAAGATCTGCTGCAGCGGAACGTGGGTGCCTAGCTCGGCGGACAGGCGCAGCGCGAGGCGGGCGGCGAGCAGGGAGTGGCCGCCCAGGGCGAAGAAGTCGTCGTGGATGCCGACGCTGTCGAGGTCGTGACCAAGGACGCTGGCCCAGACGGCGGCGATAGCGTGCTCGGCGGCGGTGCCTGGCGGTGCGGCCGGCGTGCTGGCGGTCTGGGTTTCGGCCTCGGCCCGGGCGGTGAGGGCGTTGCGGTCGAGCTTTCCGCTGAGAGTCATGGGGAAGCTGGCGGCGTAGCGGTAGCTGGCGGGGACGGCAGCGGCCGGGAGCCGCTGGGCCAGCCAGGTCCGGAGGCTATCTGGCTCGGGGGTGTCTCCGGGAGCCGCGAGGATGTGGGCGATGAGCTGGAATCCGGCCGGAGTGCGGTGCGCGGTGACGGCGGCGGCGGTGATGCCGGGGTGAGCCCGGAGCGTGACTTCGACTTCCTCGGGCTCGACTCGCTGGCCGAGGATCTTGATCTGGTGGTCGTTGCGGCCGTGGAACTCGATGACCCCGTCGCTGGTGAAGCGGCCGAGGTCGCCGCTGCGGTACAGGCGGCTTCCCGGCGGGCCATCGGAGTCGGGGTCGGGGATGAACACCGCCGCGGTCAGGGCCGGGCGGCCGAGGTAGCCGTATCCGACGCCGGGTCCGGCGATGCACAGCTCGCCGACGGTGCCCGGAGGTACCGGGTGCTGCTGGTCGTCGAGCACGCGGACGATCGTGTTGCCATACGGACGGCCGATGAACGGGTCAGGGCCCTCCGCCATGTCGATCTGGGTGCAGTCCATCATCGTCTCGGCGGGGCCGTAGGAGTTGAAGGACGTGGTGGCGGGGTACTCGCGCAGCTTCGTCCACAGGTCGGGCGGGCAGGCCTCGCCGGCGATGGCGGTGATCTTCGGCGGATAGGCCGCGTCGAGCAGGCCGGCCTCGACCAGGAGCTGGAGCTGGGACGGGGTGCATTCCAGGGCGGTGATGGCGCGGGCAGGATCGGCGGCGAGGCCGGTCAGGTAGCGAGGGTCCTGCCGCTGCTCGCGGGACAGGACGACGAGGGCATGGCCGCCGGCCAGGGTGACGATCTGGGCGATAAAAAAGTCGGAGATGAACGCCGAGGTCCCGGCGGCCAGGCGGAGCGGACCGGCTCCGGCGAAGGACCGCAGGCGGGGCAGCATCTGCGCGGCGGTGTAGTTGGACAGCGCCGAGTGCTGCATCATGATCGCCTTGGGCTCGCCCGTCGACCCCGAGGTGTAGATCAGGAAGGCGACCTGGTCCGGGCTCACCTGCGGCAGCGCCACCTCCGCCGGGTCACTACCCAGCGCCGCGAGGTCGAGACCGAGGTCGAGATCGAGGTCCGGGCGAATGGTCGCCGAAGTGGTCAGGATGCGGGCGGGACCGGCGTCGCTGATCATCGTCGCCAGGCGGGCCGGGGGGAGGTCGGGGTCCAGGGGGAGGAACGCGGCCCCGGCCTTCCAGATGGCGAGGATCGCGGTCAGCGCGGTCGCGGTCGGCGGCAGGTGCACGCCGATGATGTCGCCGGGCCGCGTCCCGGCCCCGATCAGGTGCCGGGCCAGAGCCGTCGCGGCCGAGTCGAGCTGGGCATAGGTGAGCGTCGTGTCCGGGGCCTCGACCGCGGTGGCGTCCGGAGTGGCCGCGGCCTGGGCTGCGATGAGCTCATGGAGCGGCGTCGTCGTGGTCGGCGTCGTGGTGTCATTCCACTCCCGCAGCCTGCCTGCCTCGCGCCGGCTGGGTTCGAGCAGCAGGCGAAGCTCCGTACCGGGACGGGCGGTGAGGGTGGCGACCAGGTCGGCGAGGGAATCCAGGTACGTCGTGATCGTGGCGCGGTCGTACAAGGTGGTGCTGTATTCCAGGCTGAGATTCAGGCCGTCGGGGGTACGGGAGGTATTCAGGGTCAGGTCGAAGTGGCTGCCGCCGCCCCCGGCACCCTCTTCGGTGGAATACGGGGTCAGGGTGAGGCTGCCGGCGAGGGTGACCGGGCCGGGGAAAGCAATGTCGTGCGCGAAGCTGGTGGTGAACAGCGGGTTACGGCCAGCGGCGCGCTGGGGTGCGACCGCGCGGACGATGTGCTCGAAGGGGAGCTCCTGGTGCGCGAAGGCATCAAGGACCACCTGCCGGACGTGACCCACATGCTCGGGGAACGTCACGCCGGGGTCGACCCGGATGCGCAGGGCCAGGGTGTTGACCAGGAACCCGATGAGGCCGGCGGTGTCGGGGTGGTCGCGCCCGGAGACGGGGGTCCCGATCATGAGGTCGCGGCGGCCGGTGTGGCGGGCCAGGAAGACGCTGTACAGGGCGAGCAGGATGACAAACTCGGTCGTCGCGGTCGTGGTGCGGACGGCGTCGAGCCAGTCGAGGGCACCGGGGCCGGCGGTGACCAGGGCGCTGTCGCCCGCGAAGTCGGCGCGGTCAGGAGCGGGACGGTCGGGAACGGGGCTGGCCGGCTCGGCGCCGTCCAGGTTCGCCGTCCACCAGGCCAGGTCCTCATCCGTCCTGGCGGCGGTCAGCTCGCGGTGCCAGGCCGCGTAGTCGGCGTACTGGATCGCCAGGTCCGGCAGGCCAGCGGAAGCGACGTCACCGTCGGCGTCGTAGAGGGCCCACAGCTCGCGCTCGAAGACCTCGACTGACCACTCATCGATGATCACGTGGTGGGCGGTGAATAGCAGCACGTGGCTGCCGGGACCGGTCTGCCAGGCCCTGACCCGCAGGAGGGGACCGGCGGACAGGTCGAACAGCTCCCCGGCGGCGGCCTCGGCCCCGGCGGCCGCCTGCGCGGGAGTGGCCGGGACGGCGGTCAGGCCGCAGCGCCAGGCCGGGCCGACCCGCTGCACGATCTGGCCCTCGTGGTCGTGCAGGGTCGTACGGAAGACCTCGTGCCGTTCGATCATGGCGTCGACGGCGGCAGCCAGCCGATCCACGTCCAGGCCGGCGGTCTCGTAGGCCCAGGGGACATGGTAGGTCGCGCTGTCCGGGGCGAGCTGCCACAGGAACCACTGACGTTCCTGCGCGTGGGACGCCGCCACCGGACTCGAACCGTCCCTGGCCGGGCGCGGGATGGGCGTCGCGGCCTGGGTGCCGGCGTGCTCGTCGATCCAGGTGGCCTGGCCGGCGATCGTAGGGCTGGAGAAGACCTGATGGAGCGGGATGGCGAGGCCAAGCTCGGCTGACATCCGCAGGGCCAGGCGGGCCGCCAGCAGCGAGTGACCGCCGAGCTCGAAGAAGTCGTCGTGGACGCCGATACTGCCGGGGCCGGCACTGAGGAGATCGGTCCAGATAGCGGCGACCTGGTGCTCGGCCGGCGTGCTCGGCGGGGTGACCGGTCCTCGGGCGATCTCAAGATCGACAGCGGCGGCGGTGAGGGTCTTGCGGTCGAGCTTGCCGCCAGCAGAGAACGGGAAGCTGTCGGTGAAGCGGAACGCGGCCGGGATGGCGGCGGCCGGCAGGCGCTGCCCGAGCCAGCCGCGGAGCAGCCCGCCATCCAGGCCAGTACCATCGGCCGCGATGAGATGGGCGGTGAGCTGGTGACCGGCCGCCGTACGGTGCGCGGTCACGGCGGCGGCCGCGACGCCAGGATGGGCGCGCAGCACGGCCTCGACTTCCTCGGGCTCCACCCGCTGGCCGAGGATCTTGATCTGAAGATCGTTCCGGCCAAGGAACTCAAGCGTCCCGTAGCGCGTGAACCTGGCCAGGTCGCCGGTGCGGTAGATGCGGCTTCCGGCCGGCCCGTCCGGATCGGGGATGAAGACCGCGGCCGTCTGAGCCGGGCGGCCGAGATAGCCCGCACCGACCCCGGGACCGGCGATGCACAGCTCTCCCGCCGTGCCGGGCGGCACCGGCCGCTGGCGGTCGTCGAGCAGCCGGACCACCGTGTTGCCGTAGGGGCGGCCGATAGACGGCACCGGGCTCTCGGCGACCCTGAGCAGCGTCGCGTCCACCGACGTCTCGGCGGGTCCGTAGGTGTTCACGGAGATGATGGCCGGGTACCCGCGCAGCGTCGCCCACAGGTCGGGCGGGCAGTGCTCGCCGCCGAACATCGCCACGAGCGGCGGATAGCGGGAGTCGAGCAGGCCGGCCTCGGCGTAGAGCTGGAGCTGGGAGGTCGTGCACTCCAGGGCCGTGACCGCGCGGTCAGAGTCGGCGGCGAGGCCGACGAGATAGCGGGGGTCCTGCCGCTGCTCGCCGTTCAGCACGACGAGCGTATGGCCTCCTCCGAGCATGACGAGCTGAGCCATGAAGAAGTCGGAAATAAACGCTGAGGTGCCTGTCGCCATCCTGAGCGGGATGTCGCCGGCGAATTCACGCAGCCGGGGCAGCAACTGCGCGACCGCGAAGTTGGACACGCCGCCGTGGTGGACCATGACGGCCTTGGGCTGCCCGGTCGATCCCGAGGTGTACATCAGGTAGGCGAGCTGATGGGGGGAGACGGCGGGCAGCGGCAGCTCGGGCGGATCGCCGTCCAGGGTGGTCGGGTCGAGATCGAGGTGGGGGTGCGTGGTGGGAACGCGGGTGAGGATGCGGGCGGGCCGCGCGTCGTCGATCATGGCGGCGATGCGGGCCGGCGGGAGGTCGGGGTCCAGCGGCAGGAACGCGGCGCCGGCCTTCCAGGCGGCGAGGATCGCGGTCACGGCGGCGGCGCCCGGGGGCAGGTGGATCGCGACGATGTCGCCTGACCTGGTGCCGCGCCCGATCAGCTGGCGGGCGAGCGCGGTAGCGGCGGCGTCGAGGCGCGCGTAGGTCAGCGTGGTGTCGGGGGCCTCGATGGCGATGGCGTGCGGGGTGGCGCTGGCCTGGATGGCGATCAGGTCGTGCATGGGGGTCGTGGTCGTGGGCGTGAAGGTGTCGTTCCACTCCCGCAGCCTGGCCGCCTCGCGGCTGGTGGGTTCCAGCAGCGTCTGGATCGCGGTGCCGGGACGAGCCGTGAGCGTGGTCAGCAGATCGCTGATCGAGTCGAGGTAGGTGGTGATGGTGGCGGGGTCGTAGAGGGTGGTGCTGTATTCCAGGCTGAGGACAAGGCCGCCGGGGGAGCGGGTGGTGGCCAGTGACAGGTCGAAATGACTGCCGTCGGCGCCGCCGGTCGAATAGGGCGCCAGCGTGAGACCGCCGGGCAGGGTCACGGCACCGGGAGAGGCCACGTTGTGGGAGAAGCTCGTGGCGAACAGCGGGTTGCGGGCGGCGGCCCGCTGCGGGGCGACGGCGCGGACGACGTGCTCGAAGGGAACTTCCTGGCGGGCGAAGGCGTCAAGGACGACCTGCCGGACGTGCCTGACGTGCTCGGGGAACGTCGCCTCCGGGTCGATGCTGATCCGGAGCGTGATCGTGTTGACCAGGAAGCCGATCAGGCCGGCGGTGTCGGGGTGATCGCGGCCGGAGACCGGGGCGCCGATGGTGAGGTCACGGCGGCCGGAGTGGCGGGCCAGGAAGATGCTGTAGAGGGCGAGCAGCACGACGAAGTCGGTGGTGGCGGCGGCCGTGCGGGTCGCGTCCAGCCAGGCGACGGCGGCCGGGTCGGCGGTGGCCTCCGCCTGGTCGCCGGCGAAGTCGGTGCGGTCGGGGGCCGGGTGGTCAGGGGTGGGGCTGGCCGGCTCGGCGCCGTCCAGGGCCCGCGCCCACCAGGCCAGATCGCCGGCATTGTCCCGTGCGGTCAGCTCCCGGTGCCAGGCCGCGTAGCTGGCGTACTGGAGGTCAGGCTCGGTCAGGCCGGCGGCAGCGGCGTCGCCGCCGGCGGCGTAGAGCGCCCACAGCTCGCGCTCGAAGATGTCCAGCGACCACTCGTCGATGACCGCGTGATGGGCGCAGAACAGGACCAGGTGGGTGTCCGGCGCCGTCGCCCAGGCCCTGACCCGCAGCAGCGGGCCGGCGGACAGGTCGAATAGCTCGGCGGCGGCGGTCCCGGCGGCGGCAGCGGCCTGCGCGGGGGTGGCCGGGACGGCGGTCAGGCCGCAGCGCCAGACCTGGCCGATGCGCTGCACGATCTGCCCCTGGTCGTCGTGCAGCGTGGTGCGCAGGACCTCGTGCCGCTCGATCATGGCGTCGACCGCTATCGCTAGCGCGGCGACGTCCAGGCCGGTGCTCTCGTAGGCCCACTGCACGTGGTAGGCCGTGCTGTCCGGGGCCAGCTGCCACAAGAACCACATGCGTTCCTGGGCGTAAGACGCGGGCACCGGTGCGGTGCTGCCCCGGGGCAGGCGCGGGATAGGCGCGGCGGCGGGAGTGTCGGCGTGCTCGTCGATCCAGGTGGCCTGGCCGGCGACGGTCGGGCTGGTGAAGATCTGGTGCAGCGGAATGTCGGTGCTGTACTCGGCGGACAGGCGCAGGGCCAGGCGGGCGGCGAGCAGGGAGTGGCCGCCGAGGGCGAAGAAGTCGTCGTGGACGCCGAGACTGCCCGGGTCGCGGCCGAGCAGGTCGGCCCAGATGCCGGCGATGGCGTGCTCGGCGGGAGTGGCCGGGGGCGTGACCGGGGCGCTGAAGGCGTCGAGGTCGGCTGCCGCCTCGGCGGTCAGGGCCTTGCGGTCGAGCTTGCCGCTGACGGTGTAGGGGAAGCTGGCGGTGTAGCGGATGGTGGCTGGGACGGCGGCGGCGGGCAGGCGCTGGGCCAGCCAGGCCCGGAGCAGTTCGGGGTCGGGGCCGGTGCTGTCGGCCTCATCGGCCGGGATGAGGTGGGCGGTGAGCCGGTAGCCGGCCGGAGTGCTGTGGGCCGTGACGGCGGCGGCGGCGGTGCCAGGGTAGGCGCGCAGCACGGTTTCGATCTCTTCTGGTTCGACGCGCTGGCCGAGGATCTTGATCTGGTGGTCGTTGCGGCCGCGGAATTCGAGCTGGCCGTCGCGGGTGTAGCGGGCGAGGTCGCCGGTGCGGTAGAGGCGGGTGCCAGGCGGGCCGTCTGGGTCGGGGATGAAGGCGGCGGCGGTCTGGGCTGGGCGGTTGAGGTAGCCGGGGCCGACGCCGGGTCCGGCGATGCAGAGTTCACCGACAGCGCCGGGTGCGGCGGCGCGGAGCTGGTCGTCGAGGATGCGGATGACGGCGTTGCCGAAGGGGCGGCCGATCAGCGGCACCGGGCTCTCGTCGACGCGGGTCATGGTGACCTCGACCGTGGTCTCGGCCGGGCCGTAGCTGTTGAAGGTCGCGACGGCGGGATGGGCGCGCAGGGCGTCCCACAGGTCGGGCGGGCAGGTCTCGCCGCCGAACGCGATCAGCTTCGGCGGGTAGGGGGCGTCGAGCAGGCCGGCGTCGACCAGGAGCTGGAGCTGGGAGGTGGTGCAGTCCATCCCGGTGATCGCGCGAGCCGGGTCAGCCGCGAGGGAGACCAGGTAGCGGGGGTCCTGACGCTGCTCGGGGGTGAGCACGACAAGAGTGTGGCCGCCGCCCAGCGTGGCGAGCTGGCAGATGAAGAAGTCGGCGATGAAGGCTGAGGTCCCGGTCGCCACCCTGAGCCGTTCCCCGACGGCCTCGCTGATCCAGGGCTGGATCTGCGCTGAGGCGTGGTTGGACAGGCCCCGGTGCGAGATCATCACCGCCTTGGGCCGGCCGGTCGACCCGGACGTGTACATCAGGTACGCCAGGTGATCGGGCCCGACAGCCGGGAGCTCGCCGGCGTTTATTTCCGCCTCGTGGTCTGTGTCGGGGAGCGCGGTGAGGAGGAAGTCGAGGTCGGGGCGTGGGGTGCCGGTGTCGGTGATCAGGAGAGCCGGGCGGGCGTCGTCGATCATCTCCGCGAGGCGGGCGGGCGGCAGCTCGGGGTCGAGCGGCAGGAACGCGGCGCCGGCCTTCCAGATGGCCAGCACGGCGGCGACGGCGACGGCGGTGGGCGGCAGGTGCAGGCCGACAATGTCGCCGTCGCGGACCCCGGTGCGGCGGAGCTGCCTGGCCAGGGTGGTGGCGGCGGCGTCGAGCTGGCGGTAGGTCAGGGTGGTGTCGGCGGCCTCGATGGCCAGGACGTCAGGGGTGGCGGCGGCCTGGGTACTGACCAGGTCGTGCATCGGCCTGGCGGTGACCGGGACGATGGCGGCATCGTTCCAGCGGGTCAGCAGTTCCCGCTCGCGCGGCGAGGGCTCAAGGAAGGCGTGCAGCCGGGCGGCCGGGCGGGCGGCCAGGTCGGCCAGCAGGTGAGTCAGCGCGTCGAGGTGGCCGCTGATGGTGGCCGGGTCGTACAGGTCGGTGCTGTACTCCAGGCGCAGGTGCAGGCCGTCGGGCGTGCGCGCGGTCGTGAGGGACAGATCGAAGTGGGAGCCGCTGTCGCTGGCGGGCACCGGGGTGAGGGTCAGCCCGCCTGGCAGGCGCAGGAGCGGCGCGGTGGTCGTCGTGTCGTGGGCGTAGCTGGTGGTGAACAGGGGGTTGCTTCCGGCCGTGCGCTGCGGTGCGACGGCCCGGACGACCTGGTCGAACGGGATTTCCTGGTGTGCGAAGGAGTCGACCACGACCTGGCGGACACTGCTGACGAGGGCGGGGAAGTCGGCGGCCGGGTCGATGCGGACGCGCAGGGCCAGGGTGTTGACGAAGAAGCCGATCAGGCCGGCGGCGTCGGGGTGGCTGCGGCCGGAGACCGGGATGCCCACGGTGAGATCGCGGCGGCCTGTCTGCCTGGCCAGGAACAGGCACCAGGCCGCGAGCAGGACGACGAAGTCGGTCGTGGCGCCTGCGGTGCGCGTGGCGGTGAGCCAGCCGGCCAGGTCGGGGCCGGTGCGGGCCGAGGCCTCGTCGCCGGAGAAGCTGGGCCGGTCAGGAGCGGGATGGTCGGGGGCCGGGCTGGCGGGGGAAGCGTCCTCCAGCTCCTGCCGCCACCAGGTCACGTCCTCCTCGGCCTGGCCCGCGGTCAGCTCGCGGTGCCAGGAGGCGTAGTCGGCGTACTGCAGGTCCAGGGCCGGCAGGCCGGCGGCGGCCGGGTCGCCTCCGGCCTCGTACAGCGCCCACAGCTCTCGTTCGAAGACCTCCATCGACCATTCGTCGATGATCGCGTGGTGGGCGGTGAACTGGAGCAGGTGCGCGCCGGGGCCGGCGGACCAGGCCCGGACCCGCAGCAGGGGACCTTCGGACAGGTCGAACAGCTCGCTGGTGGCGGCGGACGCCAGTTCGGCGGCCCGCGCGGGGGTCGCGGGGACGGCGGTCAGGCCGCAGCGCCAGGCCGGGCCGACGCGCTGCACGATCTGCCCATGGTCGTCGTGCAGCGTGGTGCGCAGGATCTCGTGCCGCCCGATCAGGGCGTCGAGCGCGGCGGCCAGCGCGGCGACGTCCAGGCCGGCCGCCTGGTAGGCCCAGGAGATGTGGTACGTCGTGCTGTCCGGGGCGAGCTGCCACAGGAACCAGAGCCGTTCCTGGGCGTGGGACGCGGGCACTTCGAAAGCGGTGTCCCTGTGCAGGCGCGGGATCGGCGCGGCGGCCTGAGTGCCGGCGTGCTCGGTGATCCAGGCGGCCTGGCCGGCGATGGTGGGGCTGGTGAAGATCTGGTGCACCGGGATGCTGGTGCCGAAGCCGGCCGACAGCCGCAGGGCGAGACGCGCGGCCACCAGGGAGTGGCCGCCGAGGGCGAAGAAGTCGTCGTGGACGCCGAGGCTGCCGGGGTCGTGACCGAGCAGGGCGGACCAGGTGGCGGCGATCTGGCTTTCGGCTGGGGTCGACGGCGGCACGGCGGGGGCGAGTTCGAGTGCCGGGTCGAGGGCGGCCGCTTCGGCGGTCAGGGCCTTGCGGTCGAGCTTGCCGCCGACGGTGGAGGGGAGGCTGGTGGTGTAGCGGATGGCGGCGGGGATGGCGGCGGCGGGGAGGCGCTGGGCCAGCCAGGCGCGGAGCACCTCGGGGTCGGGGCCGGTGCTATCGGGGCCGGCGCCGGCGCCGGCCGGGATGAGGTGGGCGGTGAGCCGGTAGCCGGCGGAGGTCTGGTGGGCGGTGACCGCGGCGGCGGAGATCTCGGGGTGGGCGCGGAGGGTGGTCTCGATTTCTTCTGGTTCGACGCGCTGGCCGAGGATCTTGATCTGGTGGTCGTTGCGGCCGTGGAATTCGAGCTGGCCGTCTCGGGTATAGCGGGCGACGTCGCCGGTGCGGTAGAGGCGGGTGCCCGGCGGGCCGTCGGGGTCGGGGATGAAGGCGGCGGCGGTCTGGGCGGGGCGGTTGAGATAGCCGGGGCCGACGCCGGGGCCGGCGATGCAGAGCTTCTCCGACAGCGCCGGGTGCGGCGGGGCGGAGCTGGTCGTCGAGGATGCGGACGGCGGCGTTGCCGTACGGACGGCCGATCAGCGGCACCGCGCTCTCGGCGACGGCGGCGATCGTGGCCTCCACCGTGGCCTCGGAGGGACCGTAGCCGTTGAGCGTCGTGATGGCGGGGTACGCGCGCAGGAGGGTCCACAGGTCGGGCGGGCAGGCCTCGCCGCCGAAGGCGATCCGGTGCGGGGGATTGGGCGCGTCGAGCAGGCCGGCGTCGGCGAAGAGCTGGAGCTGGGTCGTGGTGCATTCGAGCGAGGTGATCGCGCGGGCGGGGTCGGTCGCGAGTGCGACTAGGTAGCGGGGGTCCTGGCGCTGCTCTCTGCTGAGCACGACGAGGGTGTGGCCGCCGGCCAGCGTGGCGAGCTGGGCGATGAAGAAGTCGGCGATGAAGGCTGAGGTACCGGTGGCGACGCGTTCCGGGTCAGGCCCGGTGCGCGGCAGGAGCTGGGCGGTGGCGTGGTTCGACACGCTCCGGTGCGCGATCATGACGGCCTTGGGCTGGCCGGTCGACCCGGACGTGTACATCAGGTACGCCAGGTGATCAGGTCCGGTAGCCGGCAGTTCCCCGGCGTTTATTTCCTCCTCGTGATTTTGATCTTGCTCGGGGAGCGCGGTGAGGAGGAAGTCGAGGTCAGGGCGGGGGCTGGCGGTGCCGGTGATCAGGAGCGCCGGGCGGGCGTCGTCGATCATCTCGCTGAGGCGGGCCGGGGGCAGGTCGGTGTCGAGTGGCAGGAACGCGGCGCCGGCTTTCCAGATGCCGAGTACCGCCGCGATGGAGACGGCGCTCGGCGGCAGGTGAACGCCGACGATGTCGCCGTCGCTGACCCCGGCGTGCCGGAACCGCCGGGCCAGGGTGGTGGCGGCGGCGTCCAGCTCGCGGTAGCTCACGGTGGCGCCCTGCGCCTCGATGGCGGCGGCGTCGGGGGTCGCGGCGGCCTGGGCGGCGATGAGGTCGGACAGCGGCAGGTCAGAGGCGGGGGCAGCGGCGGCGTCGTTCCAGGAGGTCAGGAGCTCCTGCTCGCGCGGCGAGGGCGCCAGGAAGGTGTGCAGGGCCGCGGCAGGGCGGTCGGCCAGGGCGGTGAGGAGATCGGTGAGGGAGCCAAGGAAGCCGGCGATGGTCGCGGGGTCGTACAGGTCGGTGCTGTAGGCCAGGTGCAGGGCCAGGCCGCCGGGGGTGCGGGCGGTGGTCAGGGAGAGGTCGAAGTGGGAGCCGCCGTCGCTGGCGGGTACCGGGGTGAGGGCGAGCTCGCCCGCGCCGAGCTCGGCCGGAGCGGCAGTGGCGGGATCGTGGGAGTAGGAGGTGGTGAACAGAGGATTGCTGGCGGCGGTGCGCTGCGGCGCGGCGGCCCGGACGACGTGCTCGAACGGGATTTCCTGGTGGGCGAAGGCGTCGAGCACGACCTGGCGGATCTGGCGGACGAGGGCGGGGAAATCGGCGTCGGGGTCGACGCGGACGCGCAGGGCCAGGGTGTTGACCAGGAAGCCGATCAGGCCTGCGGTGTCGGGGTGATTGCGGCCGGAGACCACGGTGCCGATGGTGAGGTCACGACGTCCGGTGTGGCGGGCCAGGAACAGGCTCCAGACGGCGAGCAGGACGACGAAGTCGGTGGTGGCGGCGGCGGTCCTGGTGGCGTCGAGCCAGCCGGTCGTGCCGGGGCCCGCAGTGGCGGCGGCCTGGTCGCCGGAGAAGCTGGTGCGGTCGGGTGCCGGGTGGTCAGGGACCGGGCTGACCGGCTCGGCGCCGTCGAGATTCTGCTTCCACCAGGCCTGGTCATCCTCGGCGGTGGCGGCGGTGAGGTCGCGGTGCCAGGCGGCGTAGTCGGCGTACTGGATAGCTGGTGCACCAGCTAGGTCGCCGGCGTAGAGCTCCCACAGCTCGCGGTCGAAGATCTCCTGTGACCATTCGTCCATCACGAAGTGGTGAGTGGTGAACTGGAGCAGGTGGGCGCCGGGGCTGGTTTCCCAGGCGCTGACCCGCAGCAGCGGACCCCTGGACAGGTCGAACAGCTCGGCGGCGGCGGCCTGCGCGGCGGCCTCGGCCTGCGCCTGGGTGGCCGGGACGGCGGTCAGGTCACAGCGCCAGGGCGCGCCAACGCGCTGGACGATCTGGCCGTCGTGGTCATGCAAGGTCGTGCGGAAGATCTCGTGCCGCTCGATCATCGCGCTGACGGCGGCGGCCAGGCGGTCCACGTCCAGGCCGGCGGCCTGGCAGGCCCAGGAGACGTGATAGGTCGCGCTGTCGGGGGCGAGCTGCCACAGGAACCACAGCCGTTCCTGGGCGTAGGACGCGGGGATCTCGGCGCCGGCCTCGCGGGGCTGGCGGGGGATCGGCGCGGCGGCCGGGGTGCCGGCGTGCTCGGTGAGCCAGGCGGACTGGCCGGCGATGGTGGGATAGGTGAAGACCTGGTGCAGCGGGATGTCGGTGGCGAAGCCGGCCGACAGGCGCAGGGCCAGGCGGGCGGCGAGCAGCGAGTGGCCGCCGAGAGCAAAGAAGTCGTCGTGGATGCCGAGGCTGCCGGGGTCGTGACCGAGCAGGGCGGCCCAGATGGCGGCGATCTGGCGTTCGGCTGGGGTCGACGGTGGCACGGCGGGGGCGAGGGCGGCGTCGAGGTCGGCGGCCTGCGCGGTGAGGGCCTTGCGGTCGAGCTTGCCGCCAGGGGTCAGCGGGAAGCTGCCGGTGAAGCGGATGGTGGCGGGGACGGCGGCGGCGGGGAGGCGCTGGGCGAGCCAGGCCCGGATGGCCTCAGGGTCGGGAGCCTCGCTGGCCGGGATGAGGTGCGCGGTGAGCTGGAGGCCGGCCGGGGTCTGGTGGGCGGTGACGGCGGCGGCCGAGATCTCGGGGTGGGCGCGGAGCGCGGCCTCGACTTCCTCGGGCTCGACGCGCTGGCCGAGGATCTTGATCTGGTGGTCGTTGCGGCCGAGGTAGGCCAGCAGCCCCCCGGTGGTGAAGCGGGCGAGGTCGCCGGTGCGGTACAGGCGGCTGCCTGCCGGGCCGTCGGGGTCGGGGATGAACACGGCGGCGGTCTGGGCGGGCTGGCCGAGGTAGCCGTAGCCGACGCCGGGCCCCGCGATGCCCAGCTCGCCGGTGGTGCCGGGCGGCACGGGCCGCTGCCGGTCGTCCAGGATGCGGATGGCGACGTTGCCGTACGGGCGGCCGATGAGCGGCTCGGCGCTTTCTGTGATAGCGAGGATGGTGGCGTCGACGGAGGTCTCGGCGGGGCCGTAGGTATTGACCGCGATCAGGCCGGGATAGGTCCGCAGCGTGGTCCACAGGTCAGGCGGGCAGGCCTCGCCGCCGAATGAGACGACACGCGGCGGGTAAGGCGCGTCGAGCAGGCCGGCCTCGGCGTAGAGCTGGATCTGGGACGTGGTGCAGTCCAGCGAGGTGACCGCGCGGGCCTGGTCGGCCGCCAGCCCCACGAGGTAGCGGGGGTCCTGGCGCTGCTCGCGGGTGAGGACGACCAGGGTGTGGCCGCCGGCCAGCGTGGTGAGCTGGGAGATGAAGAAGTCGGCGATGAACGCCGAGGTCCCGGTCGCGACCCGCTTCCGCTCGGTGCTGCCGGGCGGGCTGGTCCTGACCAGCGCCTGGGCGACCGCGTGATTCGATACCCCGCCGTGGTGGATCATGACGGCCTTCGGCTGCCCGGTCGAGCCTGAGGTGTACATAAGGTAGGCCAGGTGTGCCGGTCCTGCGGTCGGCAGCCGGTCGCCGTCCCGTCCCGGGCCGCTCGGCCCGTCCAGGCCGTCCAGGCCGGTCAGCGGGAAATCCAGCTCGGGGCAGGGGCTCTGGGTCTCGGTGATCAGCAGAACCGGGCCGGCGTCGCTGACCATGGCCGCGATCCTGGCGGGCGGCAGGTCCGGATCCAGCGGCAGGAACGCGGCGCCGGCCTTCCAGGCCCCGAGGATCGCGGTGATGGCGACCGCGCCGGGACGCAGGTGGACGCCGACGATGTCGCCGTCGCTGACCCCGGCGTGCCTGAGCCGCCAGGCCAGGGCGGTGGCGGCGGCGTCCAGCTCGCGGTAGGTCAGGCAGAGGTCCTGCGCTTCAACCGCGACGACCTCAGGATCGGCGGCGGCCCTGGCGGCGATCAGGTCCTGCAGCGGCACCGCGGAGGTCGGGGCAGCTGATACGTCATTCCAGGCGGCGAGCCGCTGCCGCTCGGTGGCCGAGGGTTCGAGCAGAGAGTGCAAGCCGGTTCCGGTGACCAGGCTCGCCCCGGTGACCAGGCCGCGGAGCGAGTCGAGATAGGCCTCGATCGTGGCCGGGTCGTACAGGTCGGTGCTGTATTCCAGGCGCAGCACCAGGCCGTCGGGCGTGCGGGCGGCGGTCAGCGACAGGTCGAAGTGGCTGCCGCCGGCGCCGGACGGCACAGGGGTCAGGGTCGGCCCGCCCGGCAGCTCGCGGGCGTCGATGTTCTCCGAGGTCTCGGTGACATAGGAGAACATGGTGGTGAAGAGGGGGTTGCTGGCGGCGGTGCGGCGGGGCGCGACGGCGCGGACCACCTGGTCGAACGGGATCTCCTGGTGGGCGAACGCGTCGAAGACGACGGTCCTGACCTCGCGGAGGTATCCGGCGAAGCCGGTGTCCGGGTCGATGCGGACGCGCAGCGCCAGCGTGTTGACGAAGAATCCGATCAGGCTGGCCGTATCGGGATGAGAGCGCCCGGAGACCAGCGTGCCGACGGTGAGGTCGCGCTGGCCGGAGTGGCGGGCCAGGAACAGGCACCAGAGGGCGAAGAGAGCCACGAAGTCGGTGCCCGCCGCGGCGCGGCTGGCGGCGAGCCAGGTCAGCTCGCTGGCCGGGACGACGACGGTGGCCTGGTCGCCGGAGAACTCGGTCCGCTCGGGGGCGGGATGGTCGGGCATAGGGGAGACCGGGGTGGCGCCGTCGAGTGCCGTGCGCCAGTAGGCCAGGTCGTCGTCGGCCTGCCCGGTGATCAGCTCGCGGTGCCAGGCGGCGTAGTCCGCGTACTGGATGGCCGGGCCGGGCAGGGCGGCGAGGTCGCCGCCGGCGGCGTACAGCGCCCAGATTCCCGCTCGAAGACCTCAAGCGACCATTCGTCGATGATGCAGTGATGAGCGGTGAACTGGAGCAGGTGCGCGTCCGGCCCGGTCAGCCAGGCCAGGACGCGCAGCAGCGGACCAGCCGACAGGTCGAATAGCTCGGCGAACGCGGCGTCGGCGGCGGCAGCGGCCTGCGCCTCCGTCGCGGGCACGGCGGCCAGGTCGCACCGCCAGGGCGGGCCGGCCTGCTGCACGATCTGGCCATCCCGCTCATGCAGGGTGGTGCGCAGGATCTCGTGCCGCGCGATCATGGCGTCGACCGCGCCGGCCAGCCGGGCGACGTCCAGCCCGCTGGCCTGATAGCTCCACGACACGTGATACGTCGCGCTGGCCGGGGCTAGCTGCCACAAGAACCACAGCCGCTCCTGCCCGAACGACGCCGGCGGCAGCGCGCCGTCCTGCGAGCCTGACCGGGCCGGGATATGCCGGATCGCCGACTGGCCGCCGAATTCATCGGCGTAGGCGGCCTGCCCGGCGACGGTGGGCGTCGTGAAGATCTGGTGGACGGGGAAATCGAGGTCAAGCTCGGTGCTGAGCTGAAGGGCCAGGCGGACGGCGAGCAGGGAGTGGCCGCCGACGACAAAGAAGTCGTCGTTGGTGCCGACGTCGTCCACGTCGGTGCCGAGCAGGTCGGCCCAGAGCTGCGCGATCTGACGCTCGGTCGCCGTCTCCGGTGCGACGTACTCGGTCTCGGTGACGACCGGGCCGGCCATGACCGTGCCGGTCAGCACCGGGTCGGCCAGAAGCCCGGCGCTCTCGCCGAGCAGCGCCCGCAGGGGCGTGGCCGGGTCGCTGCGGATCGCGGCGAGCAGGCCGGCCAGGGAGCCGAGATAACCCTCGATCGTGGCCGGGTCATACAGGTCGGTGCTGTACTCCAGCCGCAGCACCAGGCCGTCCGGCGTCTGGGTCGCGGCGAGGGACAGGTCCAGGTGACTGCCGCCGACGGTGACCGGCAGGGCCGAAAGCTCCAGGCCGTTGCCGAGGCTGCGGTTGTGCCAGTCACCCCCTTCGGCTGGCGTGTAAGAGAACAGGGTGGTGAAAAGGGGATTGCGGCCGGCGCTGCGGCGAGGGGCGACGGCGCGCACGACGTGATCGAACGGGATGTCCTGATGGGCGAAGGCGTCAAGCACGGCCGCGCGGACATTGCGGAGGTAATCGGGGAAGTCGGCGCCGGGATCGATGCGGACCCGCAGGGCCAGCGAATTGACGAAATAGCCCACCAGGGCGGCGGTATCAGGATGGGAACGGCCGGAGACCTGGGTGCCGACGGTGAGGTCGCGCTGGCCGGTGTGCCGGGCCAGGAACAGGCACCAGACGGCGAAGAGAGCCACGAAGTCGGTGCCCGCAGCGGCCCTGGTCGCGGCGAGCCAGTCAAGCTCGCTGGCCGGTACGGTCACGATGGCCTCGTCGCCGGAGAACTCGGTGTGCTCGGGGGCGGCGTGGTCAGGGGCTGGGCAGGCCGGGGTGGCGCCGTCGAGCGCCTTGCGCCAGTAGGCCAGGTCGTCCTCGGCCTGCTCGGTGGTCCGGCTCCGGTGCCAGGACGCGTAGTCGGCGTACTGGACGTCCAGGGCTTTCAGGCCGGCGGCGGCCGGGTCGCCTTCGGCGTCGTACAGTGCCCACAGCTCGCGTTCGAAGATGTCGAGCGACCAGCCGTCCATGATCACGTGATGAGTGGTGAACGCCACCACATGCCGGTCAGGCGCGAGCACCCAGGCCCGTGCTCGCAGCAGCGGCCCGGCGGACAGGTCGAACAGCTCGCGCGCGGCCGCCGTGGCCAGGTCGAGTGCCTGCTCATCGGTCGCCGGGACCGCGACCAGGCCGCACTGCCAGGGCGGCCCGACCCGCTGCACGATCTGGCCGTCCTGCTCGTGCAGGGTGGTACGCAGTACCTCGTGCCGCTGCACCAGGGCGTCGATCGCGCAGGCCAGCCGGTCCACGTCGAGATCGCCGGCCACCTCGTAGCACCACGACACGTGATAGGTCGGGCTGCCCGGTGCCAGCCGCCACAGGAACCAGAGCCGGTCCTGCCCGAACGAGGCCGGCAACCCTCCGTCTCCGTCTCCGCCGTCGCTGCCCGTGCGGTCAAGCCGGGGGATGGAGCTGCTGCCCGCCCCGCGCTGGCGCACCCGTTCCAGCACGGCGCGCCGCTGTTCGGGTGACAGCCCGATCAGCTGACTCAGGAGTGTTTGCCCACCTGCTGGCTGGGTCACGACTGGACGCCGTCAGTCTGCTCGACGATCAGGGCGCCGAGGTCGACCTCACCCACCAGCTCGGTGAAGGCCTTGTCCACCTGAGCGCAGAATGCTTCCAGCTTCGGGGTCCTGATCAGGGTCTGCACAGGGAGCTGCACCAGCAGCCGCTCCTGCAGCAGGACCAGCACGCGCAGGGCGAGCTGCGGATTCCCCCCGAGCAGGAAGAAATCATCGGCCAGGTCGGCGACCTCGGTCCGCAGGACTTCCGCCCAGACCCCGGCCACCTCCTGCTGGATCGGGGTCTGCGGCGGACGCTGCTTCGGCCTGCGGGGGGTGGCGGCTCTGGGCAGCGCCAGCAGGGCCTTGCTGTCGATCTTGGCGTTCCTGGTGATGGGCAGCTCGTCCAGGACGGTGATGACGGTCGGCACCATGTAGCGCGGCAGCGCCGACTCCAGGTGCGAGCGCAGCCCGGTAGCACTCGGACGGCTGCCGGCGGCGGCGGCGGCGAAGGCCCGCAGCTCGGCGATCCCGTCGGGTCCGGGCGCCACGATCACCTTGGCCCGCTGGACGTCAGGTGAGCGCTCCAGCGCGGCCTCGACCTCGCCGAGCTCGATCCGGTAGCCGCGGATCTTGACCATGTGGTCGACCCGGCCCAGGAAGTCAACCCGGCCGTCGGCGGACCAGCGGCCCCGGTCCCCGGTCCGGTACAGCCGGACCCCGCCCGCCCCTGCCGCTCCGTAGGGGTGGGGCAGGAACCGCTCGGCGGTCAGCTTCGGATTGCCCAGGTAGCCGCGGGCCAGGCACGGCCCGGCCACGTACAGCTCGCCGGGCGTCCCCACCGGGGCGGGCTGCCCGGCCTGGTCAAGCACCCACACCTCGGTGTTGACCAGCGGCGTGCCCAGGGGAAGCGGCCCGTCGGGCACGGCGCCGGCCGTGTAGGTGCCGCAGACGGAGAAGGTCGTCGTCTCTGTCGGTCCCCAGCAGTTCACGATCTCCAGGTCAGGGCAGCGGGCCAGGATCTGGGCGGCATGCCGGGGCGACACCGTCTCGCTCCCGGTCAGGAACCGCCGCAGCCCGTCAAAGACCTGCGGCTCGTGCTCGACCAGCAGGGTAAACAGCGAAGCCGTGACGTGCAGGACATTGACGTCGTGCTCGGCGACCCACCCGGCGATGTCGGCCGGCCCGTACCGGACGGGCGGAGGCAGGACGAGCCGGGCGCCGGCCGCGAGCGGTGCCCACAGCTCGAAGGTGGAGTTGTCGAACGGCAGCGGCGCGAGCTGGAGCAGGGTGTAGGCCGGCGTCAGGGTCAGGCAGTCGCCGCCGTGCAGCAGCTCGGTGACATTGCGGTGCCGGGTGACCACGCCCTTGGGCAGGCCGGTGGACCCGGACGTGAAGATGATGTAGCAGGCGTTGTCGAGCGCGGCCAGCTCCGGCAGGTCGCCGTCCGGGCCTTCGGCTGGGTCTGTGTCGAGGTTGATGACCTGCCAGTCCCCGGCCGGCAGCTGGCTGGCCGTACTGTCGTGCGCCAGGACGACCCGTGCCCCGACCTGGGTCAGCATGTACTCAAGCCGGTCAGCCGGGAACGCGGCGTCCAGGGGCACGTAGATCCCGCCGGCCTTGACGATGGCAAGCAGCCCGGCGACCATTTCCGCCGATCGCTCTAGACACAATCCCACCGCGACATCCGGCCCCACCCCCAGGCCCCGCAGCCGCCGGGCCAGCTGATTCGCCCGCGCGTTGAGCTGGCCGTAGGTCAGGGTGCGCGGCCCGGACACGACCGCGATCGACTCCGGCGCGGCGGCGGCCCGCGCCTGCACCAGCTGGTGCACCAGGACCGGGGGCACCTCGGCGCCCGTGTCATTCCAGGACGCCAGCCTGGCCCGCTCCGGCTCCCCGAGCAGCGGCGCCAGGTGGTGAGGGGCCTGCGGGCCGGCGGTCATCGCCGCCAGGACCCGCAGGTAGTAGTCACGCATGACCAGCATCTGGTCGTCGGCGAGCACGCCGGTGTCGTAGTCCAGAGTCAGGCCGCCAGTCGGGCTGACGCTCAGGCTCACGCTCAGCGGGAAGCTGGCCGGCTCGGGGTGGGTCGCGGCCTCGCTCGCGAAGCTGACCTCGAACAGCGCGCCGCCGCCGAGCTCGCGCTCCAGCATCGCCAGCGGGTACCGGCGACGCGGCAGCAACTCCCGCTCCGCCTCCGCCACAGCCTGGATGAGGCCGGCCAGGTCCCCGGCGGCAGCGTCACCCGGAGCGGCACCCCGTCCAGGCCGGCCAGCAGATCCGCGCTGCCAGTCACCAGGCTCAGCACCCGCAGATGCGCCGCGAGCGCGATGGTCTGCGCCGGCACCGCGCACTGCCGGGCCAGGCCCGTTAGCTGATCGCACAGCCCGGACGGCAGCGGCGCCCGCACCGCCCGGCGGCCCGCGATCCGGTCGCCCGGCCATCGGGGCAGCCGGCAATCAGGCCGGTCCGACAGTTTCTCCAGCAGCCAGTCCCGGTCCTCGGGCGCCACCCGCGCTTGCGGGTCCGGTGGCTCCGCCGCCAGCCTCCCGATGCCTTCCGCCGCTCCGCCTGCAGGTTGGTCGTGACGTACGACGATACCGTTCATCCCCCTTAAGGTGCTTTGTCGATACAACGACAAAAAGTGCAGATTAAGCCGATTATGGTGACCGGTATGAGTCCTATCGTGCTCACGGGGAGCATCCGTCGATAGATGGACCTTGGGACTAGAACTTTCATGCGTACTGGGTTGACAAACACCCGGCAGCGCGATCCGCCGGACGCCAGTCCGCGGATCGCACTGCCTGGCCATCGGCCCGCCCGGTCGCGGCACTTATGCTGCAATCATGGTGGGTAGCGGAGCGGAGCAGCCAGGAAGCCAGGCGGAGCAGGTCGAAGCCGTTCGCCAGGACGGGGTAGGCGACCCCGACGGCTTCCAGCGACTCTGGATGCCGCACCGTCTGGCCTACATCAAAGGGGAAAATAAACCAGCCGGGCATGGTCAGGCCGACGGCTGCCCGTTCTGCCAGATCCAGACTCTGTCCGACGCCGAGGGCCTGATCGTCGCCAGGGGCACGCTGGTCTACGCCGTGCTCAACCTGTACCCGTACAACAGCGGCCACCTCATGGTCTGCCCGGCCAGGCACGTCGCCGACTACACCGACCTGGACGATGCCGAGACCGCTGAGCTGGCCGCGTTCACCAAGACGGCGATGACCGTGCTGCGCTCGGTCTCCGGCGCCCAGGGTTTCAACCTCGGCATGAACATGGGCAACGTGGCCGGCGCTGGCATAGCGGCCCACCTGCACCAGCACGTAGTGCCCCGCTGGGGCGGCGATGCCAATTTCATGCCGGTCATAGGCCAGACCAAGGTTCTGCCCCAGCTCCTGGCCGACACCCGAGACCTCCTAGCCAAATCCTGGCCCGCCTAACCCCCAGCCTGCCTAGCCTTAGACCTGGCTGGGGGCTAGCCGGGCGGCGTGTCCTCGATGCCGGCTGCTTCGCTAACGCTCTGCATCGAGGGCACGCCGTCCGGCTTAAGACTGGCCATCACGAAGGACTGGCGCTTGGACCCGGTTCTGGCGAGATGGAGTGGGATGGCGAGGCTGGTCGGCGGCTGGTGCTGGTCGGGCGGGGAGAGGCTGGCGGGGGTCGCCGCAAGGGCAGGCCCCTGGGCCCTGACTGGATGAAATCGGGCATTGTGTAGGAGGATATTTTCCTGTAGGAGACTTAATACCATATTCGCTGTTAACTCTCCTACAGGAAAAAAGTCTCCTACAGGATCTGGTGAGCGCTATGTTCGCGGAGCATCGGTGGCGTGAGGAGGCTCGGGTTCGCGGGAGCCGGAAGCGGCCAGAGGCTGGTGGGGCGGCGAGAGGCTGGCGGGGCGGCGGGTCCGTGCTGCCGGGCATTGCGAAGCAGCCGGGCAGCACGAACCCTCCGCCCCGCCAACCCCCAACCAGGTCTAACCTCACCCGGGCTTGGACTCAGCCGTGACCTTGTCGGTCAGATGCGACGGCAGCGGCTCGTACCGCAGATACGACCGCGAGAACGACCCGGTCCCGTGCGACATCGATCGCAGATCGATCGCATACCTGACCAGCTCAAGCTCGGGAATCTCGGCCTTCACCAGCGTCCGCCCGCCCGGCACCGGCTCGGTCCCGAGCACCCGCCCGCGCCGTGACGACAGATCCGACATCACCGCGCCCACATAGTCATCGCCGATCAGCACCGACACCTCGTCGACCGGCTCAAGCAATTGCGCCTGCGCCTTCTCGGTCGCGTCCCGCAGGGCAGCTCGCCCGGCCTTCTGGAACGCCATGTCCGATGAGTCGACCGGGTGCGCCTTGCCGTCGAACAGGGTCACCCTGATGTCCACCATCGGGTACCCGGCCACGACACCCTGATCCATCTGGGACCTGATGCCCTTCTCCACCGACGGGATGAACTGCCGGGGCACGACCCCGCCGACGATCTTGTCGACGAACTCAAGGCCGCTCCCCGACGGCAGCGGCTCAAGCTCGATGTGGCAGATCGCGAACTCGCCGTGGCCGCCGGTCTGCTTGACGTTGCGGCCAAGGCCGTGGGCCTTGCTGGCGACGGTCTCGCGCAGCGGCACCCGGAGCGGTGTGGTCTCCACTGCCACGCCGTACCGGCTGGAGAGGCGGTCAAGCAGCAGGTCAGCGTGGGCCTCGCCCATGCACCAGAGCACGAGCTGATGAGTCTCGGCGTTGTTCTCCAGCCGGAGCGTCGAGTCCTCGGCCACCAGCCTGGCCAGCGCCTGGGACATCTTGTCCTCGTCGGCCTTGGATTTCGCGGTGATCGCGATCGGCAGCAGCGGCTCTGGCATCGCCCACGACTCGATCAGCAGCGGGTGCTCTTTCTCCGACAGGGTGTCGCCGGTCTCGGCGCTGGTCAGCTTGGCCACGGCGCAGATGTCGCCAGCCGCGCAGGCGGAGATGCCGCGCTGGGTCTTGCCGAGCGGCGAGGTGAGCGCGCCGATCCGCTCGTCCTGGTCATGGTCGGGGTGCCCGCGCTCGGCCCGGCCGTGGCCGGACACGTGCACGGTTACATCGGGCCGCAGCGTGCCGGAGAAGACCCGCACCAGGCTGATCCGCCCGACATACGGGTCCGAGGCGGTCTTGACGACCTCCGCGAGCAGCGGGCCGTTCGGGTCAGACTTGATGCCGCTGACGGCGTTGCCGTCCGGCGTGGTCACCGAGGGCATCGGGTGCTCGTCCGGCGCCGGGAACGCCTGCGTCACCAGCTCAAGCAGTTCCTCAAGCCCGATCCCCGCGGGGAAGCGACCGGGATCACCGGGTAGAAGCTGCCGCGCGCGACGGCCTTCTCCAGGTCATCGATCAGTACCTTCTGATCGATCATCTCGCCAGACAGGTACCTGTCCATCAGGCCCTCGTCTTCGCTCTCCTCGATGACCGACTCGATCAGCGCGCCGCGAGCCTCGGCCAGCCGGTCAAGCTCGCCGGCGTCGGGATCGCGCTCGGTGCGCTTGCCGCCCGAGTACTCGAAGTACCGCTCGGACAGCAGCCCGATCAGGCCGTTCACCGTGCCCTGGCCATCGCCAACCGGCAGGTAGAGCGGAGCCACCGAGCCGCCGAACGCGGCGCGGCAGGCCTGCAGCGCGTCATCGAAGCTGCCGCGCTGGTGGTCGAGCTTGGTGATCACGACCGCGCGGGGAGTGCCCGCGCTCGCGCACTCGTCCCACAGCATGGACGTGAGGCCGTCGATGCCCTCAGTCGCCGAAACGGTGAACAGGGCGGCGTCGGCCGCGCGCAGGCCGGCCCGCAGGTCGCCCATGAAGTCCGCGTAACCGGGAGTGTCGAGCAGATTGACCTTGATGCCGGCGTGCGTCAGGGGGGCCAGAGTGAGGTTGACCGAGCGCTGCTGCCTGATCTCGACCTCGTCGAAGTCGCTGACCGTGCCGCCGTCCTCGACCCGCCCGGCCCGCTGGATCGTTCCCGTGGCCGCGAGCAGAGCCTCGACCAGAGTCGTCTTCCCTGCTCCAGAGTGGCCGACCAGCACGACGTTACGCACGCTCTCGGGCTGGCCGGCCGAAGGTGCCCTGCCCGCGGCGCCCGATGTTGCCTTCTCCGCCATACCACCGCCTCCTTGAGTTCACGTTGGCTGCTGCTGTAGCCAGCCTTTACCCAGCGGTTGCTGACCACAAGCCCCCGGCGGGAATCGGCGCTAGAGTCATGGCCTGCCCGCGTGTGCCCGGCGCGGTGGTGAAACCGAATGAAGGCCCGCCAGTAAGATCAAACGGACATGCTGAAAGTACTCAAGCCTGGTCTAGGCCGCCTGCTCGCGCCGATCGGCCGGGCGCTCGCCAGAACGCCGGTAACCCCGAACATGCTGACCGTGACCGGGGCTGTCGGCATGACTGCAGGCGCGCTGGCGCTGTTTCCCACCGGGCACCTGTTCGCCGGCACGATGGTGTGCACCGGCTTCGTTCTCGCCGACATGCTGGACGGCACGCTGGCCAGGATTCAGGGGAGCACGGGGACGTTCGGTGCGTTCCTTGACTCGACGCTCGACCGGGTCGGTGACGCCGCGGTATTCGGCGGTATCGCCATCTGGCTGGCGACCGGCGGGCATAGCAGGCCGCTGGCCGGGGTCGCGCTCTTCTGCCTGGTCGCCGGCCTGCTGGTGTCCTATGCGAAAGCACGAGCCGAAGGACTTGGGATAAAGTGCGACATCGGCATAGCCGAGCGGACCGAGAGACTGGTCATCGGCCTGGGCGCTATCGGGTTGTCCGGACTTGGCGTACCGTATGTCCTTTCTATAGGACTATGGACGCTGGCCGTGCTGAGCGCGATCACCTTCGGCCAGCGGATCTACGCGGTGCGCAGGGCAACGGCGCCCGGAGCCCCGGCCTCCTGATGTGCCGGGTCGCAATTCATGTGTCGGACGTCGCGGTAAAGCTTTCGGAGGTATATCGGTGCCGGGCATGAAATCAAGGCTGACCGGCGTCGCCTATGGGCTCGGCTGGTCCGCGCTCTGCCGGGTGCCGCAATCGGTGTCGTCGGGCGCGTTCGAATTCGTCGCCGATATCGCCTGGCGCCGCCAGGGTAACGGCGTGCGGCTGCTCGAGGGTAACCTCCGCCGGGTGCTCGGCCCGCAAGCCTCAGGCAAGGAACTGCGCGCTGTCTCAAGAGCGGCCATGCGGTCCTACGCGCGCTACTGGCTGGAGATCTTCCGGCTCCCGGTAATGCCTGCCGATCAGCTAGTTAACGGTATGTCCGAGCACGGTCATGTTTCCGACATGCTCG
The DNA here is from genome assembly GCA_963819285.1 of uncultured Actinomycetota bacterium. GTDB lineage: Bacteria > Actinomycetota > Actinomycetes > Streptosporangiales > Streptosporangiaceae > Chersky-822. The sequence continues at coordinate 235,344 of CAWFVM010000009.1, read as the reverse complement.
CCCATCTGGCGGCTGGCCGGGGAGTCGTCGTCCCGCTGCCTCACATGGGGAACTGGGACCAGGCGGCGGTGTGGGTGATCGGCCGGGGCGCCAGCTCGTTCACGACCGTGATGGAGCGGCTTGAGCCCGAGTCGGTCTACGAGAAGTTCTTCGCGTTCAGGGAGAGCCTCGGCATGGAGGTCCTGCCGGCTACGGGTGGCTCCAGCCCGTTCGGCGTGCTGGCGCGGCGGCTGCGCGAGGGTGGCCTGGTGGCGCTGCCTTCGGACAGGGACGTTACCGGCGGCGGCGTTGAGGTGGACTTTTTCGGGGAAAGAGCACTAATGATGGGCGGATCGGCGGCGCTGGCGGTGCAGACAGGTGCTGCGCTGATGCCGGCGACGCTGTGGTTCGAAGACGATCGCTGGGGCGTTCACATTCATGAGGAAATTCCGGTCCCCGAAAGCGGCGAGAGATGGCAGAAGGCCGCCGCCATGACCCAGGAAGTCGCCCGTGCCTTCGAGCGCGGTATCAGGGAGCATCCGGCCGACTGGCACATGCTGCAGCGGGTCTTCGTCGGCGATCTTGACCCGGAGCGGCTCGCCGCCGCCAGGGCCAAGACGGCCGCGAGGGAGCGAGCCGCCGCCCGCAAGGACACCTCACCATGAGAGCGCTGCGGGTCGGGCTGGTCTGCCCGTACTCCTGGGACGTGCCTGGCGGTGTGCAGGAGCACATCAGGGACCTGGCCGAGGCGCTGATCGACCTTGGCCACGAGGTCTCGGTCATCTCGCCGGCCGATGAGGAACACGAGCTGCCGCCGTACGTGGTCCCGGCCGGGCGGGCGGTCGCAGTCCCGTACAACGGCGCGGTGGCCCGGCTCTCCTTCGGTCCCCTGACGGCGAACCGGGTCAGGAAGTGGGTCAAGGAGGGCAACTTCGACCTCCTGCATGTGCACGAGCCTGCCGCGCCGAGCCTGTCGCTGATCGCCTGCTGGGTCGCCGACATCCCGATCGTGGCGACCGTGCACGGCGCGACGCTGCGGTCGCGGGTGCTGCACGCGGCCGAGCCGATGCTGCGGTCGGCCCTGGAGAAGATCAACGGCTGGATCGCGGTCTCCGAGGACGCCAGGACCACCCTGGTCCGCCATCTCGGCGGCGACGCCGTGCTGATCCCCAACGGGGTGACGATCAGCAGGTACGAGAAGGCCGAGCCGCTGCCAGGCTGGCCAGGTGAGGGCGGCGCGATCGGCTTCCTCGGCCGCCTGGACGAGCCGCGCAAGGGCCTGCCGGTCCTGCTGCGCGCCTTTGAGATCGCCGGCCCGGCCCGGCCAGGCCTGCGGCTGCTGATCGCCGGCCGGGGTGACCTGGTCGAGGTGGCCACCCAGGTGCCGGCCGCGCTGCGGGACCGGGTCGTCATGCTCGGCCAGGTCAGCGAGGCGGTCAAGGTGCAGGTCTACCACTCGGTCGACGTGTTCTGCGCGCCCAACACCGGCGGCGAGAGCTTCGGCATCGTGCTGGCCGAGGCGATGGCGGCCGGCGCGCCGATCGTGGCGAGCAACCTGGACGCGTTCCGCCGGGTGCTGCGCGGCGGCCGGGCGGGCGAGCTGTTCGAGAACGGGGACTCCGACGACCTCGCCGCCGCCATCGGGCGGCTGCTCGATGACCCCCGCCGCCGGGCGGCGCTGTCGGCCGCGGCCTCAGCGGCCGTGCGGGACTACGACTGGCCCAAGATCGCCCGTGATGTCCTGAAGGTCTACGAGGCCGTGCTGCCGGCCGAGGGCGCCGCGACCGGGCTGGCGATCGCCCAGTGACCGCCTTCTTCAGCGTCCTTATCCTCGCGCTGGTCGCCATGACCGGCGTCTACGTATCGTGGCGGGCGGGCCTGCTCGACCGGCTGCACACCCGCCTTGAGACGGCGCGAGCCTCGCTGGACGCGGCGCTGGTCAGGCGCAGCTCGGTCGCGCTTGAGCTGGCCAGCTCCGGCCTGCTCGACCCGGCCACCAGTCTGCTGATCGCCGACCTCGCGCACACCGCCAGATCCGCCCAGACCAGGCGGGAGCTGGCCGAGAGCGAGCTGACCAAGACCTTGCGCACGGTGCTCAGCCAGCCCGAATGCCGGGCGCTGCTGGCCGGCGAGGAAGGCGCGGAGGAGCTGCTTGAGGAGCTTGAGTCGACCGCGCATCAGGTCTTCCTTGCCCGCAAGTTCTACAACGACGCGGTGGCGACCACGGTCGCGGCCCGCCGGCGCTGGCTGGCCCGGGTGCTGCGCCTGGCGGGCGGGGCGCCGATGCCGGAGTTCTTCGAGATAGACGACACCCTGTCGCCAAGCGGGATGGACGAGCAGGGTACCGACATGCCGCATCTGGCGGGCTGAACCGCCCAGGACAGGCTGCGCCTAGGATAGATGCTGTTAAGCGCGGTTACTAGGTAAGGAAGTCCCAGTGTCAGCCAGTGCAGTGTCAGACAGCCCCGTGTCAGACAGCCCAGCTACCGGAACCCAGCGCGTCAAGCGCGGCATGGCCGACATGCTCAAGGGCGGCGTGATCATGGACGTCGTCACGGCCGAGCAGGCGAAGATAGCTGAGGACGCGGGCGCGGTCGCGGTGATGGCGCTTGAGCGGGTACCAGCCGACATCCGGGCCCAGGGTGGCGTCGCCAGGATGAGCGACCCCGACATGATCGACGGGATCATCTCGGCCGTGTCCATCCCCGTGATGGCCAAGTGCCGGATCGGGCACTTTGTCGAGGCGCAGGTGCTGCAGGCGATCGGCGTTGACTACATTGACGAGTCCGAGGTGCTGACGCCGGCCGACGATGCCCACCACGTGGACAAGTGGGCGTTCACCGTGCCGTTCGTCTGCGGTGCCACCAACCTGGGCGAGGCGCTGCGCCGGATCACCGAGGGCGCGGCGATGATCCGCTCCAAGGGCGAGGCCGGCACCGGCAACGTGGTCGAGGCCACCAGGCACATGCGCAGCATCAGGGCCGAGATCCGCCGGCTGACCACCTTGTCGGAGGAAGAGCTCTACTCAGCGGCCAAGGACCTGCAGGCACCGCACGAACTGGTCGCCGAGGTCGCGGCAGCCGGCAAGCTGCCGGTCGTGCTGTTCACCGCCGGCGGCCTGGCCACCCCGGCCGACGCGGCGATGATGATGCAGCTCGGCGCCGAGGGCGTCTTCGTCGGCTCGGGCATCTTCAAGTCGGGTGACCCTGCGGCGCGGGCGGCGGCCATCGTCAAGGCCACCACCTTCCACGACGACCCCGGCGTGATCGCCAAGGTCTCCAGAGGCCTGGGCGAGGCCATGGTCGGTATCAACCTGGACACCCTAGCCCCCCAAGACCACTACGCCACCCGAGGCTGGTAACCACCCGAAACTGGCAACCACCCGAGCCCAGTGCACCGGTAGCTGTCGGCACCTTCCAGAAACCGGACTTCGCCTTAAATCGCACAACATCAGCCGCGTAGTTACCCCGCTAGAGTTCCGTGATCACCGTCCCCGCCTGGTCCCCGGAACATCAGTGGTGTGATCACCCCTGCAGGTCTCCGTGATCACCGTCCCGGGCATGATCGCGGACGTTAGCGGGACACAGCCATCACTGTTGACCCGGTGAACACCTGTGCCGGACGTGAAAACCGACCATCGCGGCTTGTGCCGGACTCGCGGCTGAGACACCGCCCTGGACCCGCGCTGCCGTCAGGCTCAAGCCCCGAGACAGCGCACCTTGATCCAGGAACCCGGTCACCGTTTGGTTGTTCGAGCATCAAGAGAAGCGCCTGGACTGGCGGTCTGTGCTGAGAACCGCGCCTACTACTTGGTCGGTGTCGGTCAGGTCGGACAGCACGATGTCCGCGCCGGTGCTGGCGAGCTGCTCGACGGTGAACCGGCCGGTCGCGACGGCGACGGCACGGGCCCCTGAGTCCAGCGCCGCCTCGACGTCCAGCGGCGTGTCCCCGATCAGCACGGTCGCCGCTCCACCATAGTCGGGGCCGACACCGTCAAGGCCAGCGCCGTCGAGGTTGGCATAGTGAGCGCCGCCGCCACCGACAGCACCGTATGCCGCAGCGGCGGCGCGGCTGCGGGCCAGGTGCACCAGGTCGGCTCTGACCTCGCTCTCGTTGCCGTAGGCGCCGATGTCGAGTTCCAGGTGCTCGGTCAGGCCGAACGGGGCCAGCTTGACCTCGGCCATGGCCCTGACGTTGCCCGTCAGTAGTGACTGCCTGACCCCCGCGATCCCGGCGAGCGCGGCGATCGCCCGGACCGCGCCCGGCAGCGCCCGGCCCCTCTCGGTGACCATCGCGGTCATGCCAGGCGCCAGCCGGGCCAGGCATGCCTCGAACCGGCCCACGTCGCCTCGCGGGTCGGGTACCCCGGAGAGCGCGAGCACGTCAAGCGCGATGGCCCGGTCGGTCCGGCCAGCCATGTCGGCCTTCGCGGCTGCCGCCGGAGCTTCCCGGCCGTACAGATCAGCGAACGCCCGCTGGTAGAGATGAGTACCTACACCTGGAGTGTGCAGCAGGGTGTAGTCCACATCCCAGAGCACGAGACAGCTAGATATAAGACCGCTGGTCACGCTCCGGACATTATCAGCGCCGCTGACAGTGGGCAGGGCTAGACTCGCGGCAGCCAGACCTGAGCGGAGGTGCACGTGCCAGGCCGGATCCGCGATGAGGACCTGCAGCTCGTTCGTTCCCGATCGCCGATCGCCGAGGTCGTCGGGGAGTACCTGCAGCTACGTAACGCTGGGGGCGGCTCCCTTAAGGGGTTGTGCCCCTTTCATGAAGAAAAGACGCCGTCGTTCAATGTCACCCCGGCGCGCGGGCTCTGGTATTGCTTTTCCTGTACCGAAGGCGGCGATGTCATCGCCTTCGTGCGCAAGATCGACAACCTCGGCTTCACCGAGGCCCTGGAGCGGCTGGCGGCCAGGGCCGGCATAGAGCTGCGCTATGAGCAGGGCGGCCAGGTGCCTGGCCAGGAGCAGTCCAGGCGGCGCCGGCTGATCGAGGCGCACCGGGCGGCTGCTGATTTTTATTCTGAACAAATCCTGCGCCCCAGTGCCGGCAGCGCGAGGGATTTCCTGGCCTCGCGCGGATTCGAGCTGGCCGACGCGCAGCGATTCGGCGTCGGCTTCGCGCCGGACGACTGGGAGGTGACGACCAGGCACCTGCGGGGGCGGGGCTTCACCGAGGAGGAACTGCTGACCGGGGGACTGGCCGGGCCGGGCCGGCATGGCATCGTCGACAAGTTCCGGGGCCGGCTGATCTGGCCGATCCGCGACCTGAACGGCGACGTGATCGCCTTCGGAGCGCGCAAGCTATCCGCAGATGACAACGGCCCCAAGTACCTGAATTCCCCCGAGACCCCCATCTTCAAGAAGAGCTCGGTGCTGTACGGAGCCGACCTGGCCAAGCGCGACATAGCCCAGCGCCGGCAGGCGGTGATCGTCGAGGGGTACACCGATGTGATGGCCTGCCACCTGGCCGGCGTGACGACGGCGGTGGCCACGAGCGGTACTTCGTTCGGTGAAGGGCACATCGCCATCCTGCGGCGGCTGATCATGGACGACCGGCAGCTCTGGGGCGAGGTGATCTTCACCTTCGACGGCGACGCCGCCGGGCGGCGGGCCGCGCTGCGCGCGTTCGGGCTGGAGGAGCGGTTCAAGACGCAGACGTTCATCGCCGTTCAGCCGGACGGCATGGACCCGTGCGACCTGCGCGGCAAGGAGGGCGATGCCGCCGTCCGCGATCTGGTCGCCGGCCGGGTGCCGCTGTATGAGTTCGCGGTGCGGAGCGCGATGAGCGACTACGACCTGGAGTCGGCCGAGGGGCAGATGGCCGCGCTCGACGCCGCGGCCAAGATCGTGGCCGCGATCAAGGACATCGCGCTGCGCAAGGTGTACGCGGCGAAGGTGGATCGCTGGATCGGGCTGATGGACGAGGCTCTGGTGCTCAGCCGGATCGGCGAATACATCCCCGGCGGTCAGGGCGGCGGTGGCGGGCGTAGTGGCGGCGGTAGCGTCGGGGCCGGGGGAGCGGGGCGGTCGGGGGGAGCGCAGGCTGGAGGGCGCTCAGAGCGGCGGGGCGACGGGGTGTCCGCGCAGCGTGCGGGCGGCGGCGGTTCGCCTGGCGGCCAGCAGGAGCCGGCTGAGCGCCGGCCCGCGCAGCCCGCATACGACAGCCGCGACCCGGTGGTCAACCTGGAGCGGCAGGTGCTGAAGCTCGCTCTGCAGCGCCCGGCGCTGTTCGGCCCGGCGTTCGACGGACTCGGTGCCGATGCGTTCACCGTGTCGGCGCATCAGTCTGTGCGCGAGCTGATCTCCGGCTGCGGCGGGGTCGGGGATGCCGGGCCGCCGCGCGAGTGGGTCGAGCGGCTGATCGACGCGGCCCCGCATGACAACGCCAGGATGTTCCTCACCAGGCTGGCGGTCGAGCCGGTCGAGGCACCGGGCGCCGCCGCCGAGCCGGACGTGCGGTACGCCGATGAGCTGCTGACCCGGGTGGAAGAGCTGACGGTCACCCGGCGGATCGCACTGGTCAAGTCGCGCCTGCAGCGAATGAACCCGCTGACGCAGGAGGCCGAATACAACCACATGTTCGGCGATCTGGTCGCGCTGGAACAGCGGCGCAAGTTGCTACTCGAACGCACGGGGTCGGGATAGGTCTAGTACCTAGTTCGCGGGGTCTCGAAACTAACTCTGAGGTGACAATTTTCGAACCTCGCGACGGAGCGTAACTGTCGCACACTGGTGTCCATGACTCCTGTGCTTGTTCCAACGGCGGACCAGGTTACCGAGCTCGTCCTGCGGGCCAGAGAGAACGGGAGTGTCGCCCTCCCGGACCTGAACGCGGCCTTCGAGCGCTCCGAGCTGATGCCGGACGCGATCGACGACATCATGCGGCTGCTGGCCGAGGATGGGATCGAGATCATTGACACGGCCGCCGAAGACGCCGACGCCGACGATCAGCGGCAGGCAGCCGGGGCCGCTGGTGCCCGCCGGGCCGGCACCAGTGACCTGGTGCGCATCTACCTGCGGGAGATCGGCAAGGTGCCGCTGCTGACCGCCCATGACGAGGTCGAGCTGGCCAAGGCCATCGAGGCCGGCCTGTTCGCGCAGGAGATGCTGCACGGAAGCCGCACCCAGCTCGGCATCGACACCGCTAACGCCGCCGAGCTCGGCATCATCGCCGACGAGGGCGGACGCGCCCGCCAGCGCCTGATCGAGGCGAACCTGCGGCTCGTCGTCTCCATCGCCAAGCGCTACATCGGCCGGGGCATGGTCTTCCTTGACCTGATCCAGGAGGGCAACCTGGGCCTGATCAGGGCCGTCGAGAAGTTCGACTACACCAAGGGCTACAAGTTCTCGACCTACGCGACCTGGTGGATCCGGCAGGCGATCACCCGCGCGATCGCCGACCAGGCCCGGACGATCAGGATTCCTGTACACATGGTCGAGACCATCAACAAGATGGCACGGGTGCAACGGCAGCTCCACCAGGACCTGGGCCGCGAGCCAACCCCGGCCGAGGTCGCGCTGGAAATGGGCATGGCCCCCGACCGGGTCGCCGAGATCCAGCGGATCGCCCAGGAGCCGGTCTCCCTGCAGGCGCCGATCGGCGAGGAGGACTCCGACCTCGGCGACTTCATCGAGGACGCCGACGCGGTAGTGCCGATCGAGGCGGCGGCGTTCATGATGCTGCAAGATCAGCTTGAGCAGGTGCTCGATACGTTGTCACCGCGTGAGCAGCGGGTCATCCAGCTGCGCTTCGGGCTGATTGACGGCCATCCCCGGACGCTCGAAGAGGTTGGCCGGGACTTCGGGGTGACCAGGGAGCGAATCAGGCAGATCGAGTCGAAGACCCTGATCAAGCTGCGCCATCCGGGTCGCGCCCAGATGCTCCGCGAATACCTGACAACCTGAGCCTGAGTCGGTCTGGGTCCGGGTCAGGGCGGGTCCGGTCGGTCTGGGTCAGGGTGGGTCCGGGTGGCCGGGAAGGCGCACCGGTCCCGAGTGGACGTGAACTCCGCCATCAGAGTTCCGTGATCATGCCCCGAACCGTGATCACGGAACATCAGCCGCATGATCACACCGCCGGAACTCCGTGATCACTGTCCCCGGCATGATCACGGAGCATCAGCAGGGCATCGTCTCCGCCCCGGTCCCGAGATCATCCGACTCCCGGCTGAGATCACGGAACATCAATGGTGGGACTCGGCGCCGCGGGCGATGTCGGGCACTGATCTGACAGCAGCTACGGGCCGGCGTTGCTGCCCCAGCGACAGCAGCGGGCCGGCGTTGCGGTCAGGGACGAGCCGCCGAACGGCACGCCCGGCTCCGGATTGGGCGAAACCGGGCTATACGCAGGGGTTCCGGGGCTCCCGCCCGGCTTGGACTCCGGGCTGGCTGCTCAGAGAATCTCATGCGCCCCGAATGTACTATTTGCCGGGACGAAAGGGCGACTGCCGTCACCTCCGGTCGTCCCGGGCACTGCGCCGTTGCCCGACGTCGAACTGGCCGGCTGGCTCGACGGGCTGCTATCCGAGTGGCCAGTGGCGGATCGCTTGCTGGTCACCTTGGACGCACCCTTGCGCACACCGCTGGCTGCCTTGTCCTTTGCCGACTTGGCCGTCGAGGTGGCCTGGGCCTGGAGTGCTCCCGCCGTCTGCTGGATGGCCGGGCTCTCCGCTGCCTTCTGGGCCAGTGCCTTGAGCTGCTCGTAGCGCTCGCGGCCAGCCTGGGCGCCTAGTACATAGCCGATGGCCAGGCCACCGATGAACGAGATCCGGTAAAAGCGCATCTGGGCCACTCCTGTCGATCGGGCTCTGCTGTTGATCGGCGCCGCTGTTGGCCGGGCGCCGATATCGACCGGGCACCGCGCCATCGCGGTACCCGCCTTTGGCCTGCGCGGATGCGGCGTGGCGCCGGCTCACGCTGTTCTGCCCGCTGCGAAGATTGTTATGCGCATGCGACCAGCACAGGCCCCCGCGCAGGCGCGCGAACCCCCGCCGGTGCGCTAACCTAGTCCAGCGACAACACGCGGCAACGCGCGAGTCAATCCGAGGTAGCTCAATTGGCAGAGCATCCGGCTGTTAACCGGACGGTTCTCGGTTCGAGTCCGAGCCTCGGAGCCATCAGAAGCTGTCAGCGCTAGCCCTCCTGCCTGCGGAAACGCAGGAAGCGAGGCGATCCGCATGACGCAGGCACTGCCCGTCATCATCGGAATCCCCACAGAATCCCCACAGCCCGCCCGCAGGCGCGGTGCGCGGGCAGCTAGCCGGGCGAGGGCCGCGGGCCCGGCACCGGGCCAGCATCTCGCGAGCGCGACCGTGCGAGCAGGCAGCCGCGGCGGCGGCGAGGTCATCGAGGTGGGGTGCGGGATGGTGGTGTACCCGCCGCGGGCGGCGGCGGGCCGGTGGCGGGCGGTGTGGTACGAGGACGGGCAGCGGCGGCAGTGCGAGTCGGTGAGCGAGGGCAAGCTGGCCGGCGTGCTGGAGAAGATCCTGGAGAGGCTCCAGGCCGATGCCCCGAACATGCGGCGGCCCGGCGCGGACCTGATCGCGCACTACCTGGACCCGGACCGGCTGCCCCCGGACCGGCAGTGGTCCCGCAAGCACGCCGACACCCAGCGTCGGCTCTGCGAGCGGCTCGCCGCCCCCGTCATCGCCGGGACTGCCTGCCAGGACATCAGGACAGCGCACATGCAGGAAATCGTCAACAACGCCCCCACGCCAGGCGAGGGCGCCCGCACCGCCGGGATGATCTCCGCCCTCGTGGGCGCCGGCATCGGCGGCGGCTACCTGACCAGCCCCCGCCTGGCCAGGGTCCACTGGCAGGCCGCCGGCCGGCCGCTGCCCGAACCCCGGGTGAGCGTGGCCGGGGAATCAGCGCTGTGGGTCGACCCCGCCGAGATCCCCGGCCACGACGACGTCGCCCGGCTCGGCCGCGCACTCGCCGCCGGGAAGCACGGCGAACGCGACGAGTTCATGGCCAACACCGCCGCATACACCGGGCTGAGATGGGGCGAAGCTCACCGCGCTCACCACCACCCAGGCAGACCCGGCAGCCAGGGTCATCACGGTCGACCGCAAGATCATCGAGATCGCCGGGCACCTCTACCTCGAACCACCCAAGAACCGCAAGCACCGCAAGACCATCTACCCCCGCACCACCCCCGCCGGCTACCCCCTCGCCGAACGACTCGCCGCCCGCATCAGCACCGCCAGAGCCGAGCAGCAGGCCGGCACCAACCCGCACGGCCTCCTCTTCCCCTCCCCCACAGGCAAGCACTGGCGGTCCTCCAACTTCCAGCGCAACGTCCTCAAGCGCGCCTACCTCACCGCCGGATGGCGCGACACCGACGGCAACGGCCCCTGGACCTGGCACAGCCTCCGCCACGTCTTCTGCACCACCGCCCTCCTCACCTGGAAACTCGACCCCACCGACGTCTCCCGCATGGCCGGCCACTCCAGCTACCGCATCACCCTCGACATGTACATCGGCACCACCGCCGGCATCCTCGAACGCGCCCGCCAGGCCACCCAATAACAACCAACCACACGCTAAAGGCTAAGGAGCACACCTCCACACTGGCGCGATGTGTTCGGGACTGTAATTTCAACGGTGTAACTCCTGAGAAACGAGGAGACACTGTGACGAACGTGACGAACGGGCAGATCCAGGCCGGGGTGGCCGGGACGGATACGGACCTGGTCCGCGAGCTGGCGGAGCGGGCCCGCGCGGAGGGGCTGCAGCTGACCGGTAAGGACGGGCTGCTGGGCCGGCTGACCAAGATCGTGGTCGAGGGTGCGCTGGAAGGCGAGATGGATGACCATCTCGGCTATGAAAAGAATGACCCGGCCGGCCGTGATGGCGGTAATTCGCGGAACGGGTACCGGGCGAAGAACGTCATCACCGAGGCCGGGCCGGGGAGCTCTCGGTGCCGACGGGACCGGGATTCCAGCTTCGACCCGAAGATTGTCGCGAAAAGGCAGCGGCGGCTGACCGGTATTGATGACATGGTGATTTCCCTGTCCGCGAAAGGGCTGACGCACGGGGAGATCGCCGCGCACCTGGCCGAGGTCTACGGCGCCGAGGTATCGAAGCAGACGATCACCACGATCACGGACCGGGTCATCGACTCGATGGCGGAATGGCAGAGCCGCCCGCTCGATCCGGTCTGTGCCGTGCTGTTCATTGATGCTATTCAGGTGAAGATCCGCGAGGGCCAGGTCGCGAACCGGCCCGTCTGCCTGGCGCTGGGCGTCACGGTGGACGGGGAACGCGACATCCTGGGCATGTGGGCGGGGGAGCACGGCGACGGGGAGGGCGCGAAGTACTGGCTGCGGGTCCTGACGGAGATCAGGAACCGCGGCGTGCGGGACGTGTGCATGCTGGTCTGCGACGGACTGAAAGGACTGCCCGACGCCGTCAGCGCGACCTGGGAGAAGACCATCGTCCAGACCTGTATCGTCCATTATCCCTGGAACGCGGTTATGCCGGGTTGCCTGGAGTTGGTGCTGGCAGGCTGAGCGTGAGCTCCGGGCGGTCAGGGATAATCAGAGGGAGTCCAGGAAGGCGAGGAGCGCGTCACCGGGCTGGAACCGTCCAGGCGGGGTGCCGATGGGGGCGGTGCGGGCGATCGCTGTCTCCTTGGTTTCGAGGTCGGCTTTGAGGTAGATCGCTGTTGTTGTGAGCGATTCGTGCCCGAGCCACAATGCGATGACCGCGATATCGACTCCTGCGTGCAGCAGCCGCATCGCTGTGGTGTGGCGCAGCACGTGCGGGGTGATGTTCTTGCTGGCCAGGCTCGGGCAGCTGGTGGCGGCGGCTGCGGCGTGCAGGGTCAGGCGGCCGGCGAACGCGTCACGGCTGAGCGGGGTGCCACGGCGGGTGGTGAACAGCGTCGCGCTGTCAGGGGCGGTGCGGCCGGGCAGCCCGGCCGTTGAGTATCTGGACGGTGTCGGGTGTGAGCGGGGTGATGCGCTGCTTGCGGCCCTTGCCGCGGCAGCTGACGTGCGCGCCGTGGTCCAGGTGCAGATCCGGGGTGCGCAGGGTGAGCAGTTCGGCGGCCCGCAGCCCGGTCTGGGCGGCCAGGTGGATCATCACCCGGTCCCGGCGGCCGGTGACGGTGCCCTGGCCGCAGGCTGCGATCAGGGCGGTGAGCTCGGGATCGGCGAGGTAAGTGACGGTGGCGCAGGCGGCGCGCTTGGGGCCGATCGCCAGGGCCCTGGCGATGTCGCCGGAGTGCTCGGGGTGCCGGCGGGCAGCGTAGGTGAACAGCGACCGGATCGCGGCCAGGCGGGCGTTGCGGGTGCGGACGCTGTTGCCCCGCCCGGACTCTAGGTGCTGCAGGAACCCGCTGATCATCTGCGCGTCGAGCTGCGTGAAGTCCAGCACGGCGACCGGGGTCGCGGTGGCTGCGGCGGCGTGGTTCAGCAGCAGCCTGAGCGTGTCGCGGTAGGCGGTGATGGTGGCCGGGCTCGCTCCGCGTTCTTTGATCAGCCGCTCGGTGAAGAACATCTGCACGGTGGCGGCGATCGCGGTCACGACACGTCCCGGTGCTCGTGCGCGTGCAGCCGCGCGGCGGCGAGCGTCATCAGCTCGGGCGCGGCATCGAGGTACCAGTACGTATGGGCCGGGGATGCGTGCCCGAGGTAGGCCGATAGCAGCGGCAGGCGCGCATCGACGGGCTGCCCGTCACCGAGCCATCCGATCAGGGTGCGCACCGCGAAAGCATGCCTGAGGTCGTGCGGGCGGGGCCGGCAGCTCGCTGAGCGGGGCGTGAGACCGGCCGCGGCCGCGAGCTGCCGGAAGGTCGCGCCGATGTTCACGGTGTGCAGCCGGGTCCCGGACCCGGAGACCAGCAGCGCCGGGGTGGCCGGGCTGGGGAATGCCTCCCCGATGGTGCGCCGGTACTCCAGCACGGCGGTGGCCGTGGCGGGGTGCAGGGGCAGCAGCCGGGTGCGGCCGTACTTGGCATCCCGCACGGTGAGCACCCCCGCAACCGGATCGAAGTCCGAAGCGTCGAGCGACGCGGCTTCGCCGATCCTCATGCCGGTAACAGCCAGCAGCCGGATCAGCGTCCGGTAGGTGGCCTGCCTGGCCTCGCCGCGCAGGGTGCCGGCGGCGCCGCAGAGCGCGTCGATGTCCGCCTGGCTGTAGAGGTAAGGGGTGGCCCGCTGGCCGGAACCGGACAGCACGCCCCGCGGCGGGACCTCGGTGACGCCGTCCAGCGAGCGGCAGAACCCCGCGAAACCCCGCACGGCCCGCATCCGCATCGCCAGCCATCCGGCAGACACCTCACCCGGCTGGCGCACCCGCTCCAGAACCGCGTCCGCGGTGATCGCCGTCATGCCGCGATCGCCGAGCCAGGCCAGGAACTGCTCCAGCAGTTTCTCCTCGCGCGCCAGTTTCACGCCCAGCGCCCGGCGGACCGCGAGGTATTCACCGAGCATCGCGTGCAGGTCCATCACGCTGCCCCCGTTCCCGTCCACGGGCGGGCCAGGCCACGCAGGGCCTCGATATCGACGCGCGCGTAGATACTGGTCGCAGCCGGGTTCTGATGCAGCAGCACCTGCCCGATCTCGGTCAGCGAGGCGCCGCCGGCCAGCATCGCGGTCGCCGCGGAATGCCGCAGCCGGTGCGCGTGCAGCACGCCCAGGCCCGCGCGCTGCGACGCGGCGGCGACCGCGGAAGTCACGGCGCCGGCGGTCACGCCGCGGTAAGGGGCGCACAGCCGGACGAACACCGCACGGTCCGGCCCGGCGCCCGGGCGCAGCCGCAGGTAGCCGGCTATCGCCTCGCCGACATCGGCGGGCAGCGGCAGCCGCGCGTCCTTGCGGCCCTTGCCGGTCACGGTGACCTGCCCCCCGCGCCAGTCGATGTCGCCGAGCCGCAGCCCGGCGACTTCGCCCGCGCGCAGCCCCAGCCGCCATAGCATCAGCAGGATCGCCCGGTCCCGGGCACCCCCGGCGGTCCCTGGGCCGCAGGTGCTGATCATCGCCCGCACCTGCTGCGGCGTCAGGAACTTCGGCAGCTGCGCGGACCGGCACGCCACGCCCGGCACCGCCCCGGACAGGTCGGTGTCCAGCAGCCCGGTCAGGAACGCGTAGCTGAAGAACGAGCGAAGCGCGCTGGCCAGCCGCTGCATCGTCTTCGGCGCGAACCGCGAAGCGCTGCCGACCATGAACGCGCTGATCTCCGCGGCACCGACCTCGTCCAGCCGCACGCGGCCGCCGTCGTCCCGGGCGGCCAGGAACGGCCGGACCACGTCCGTATAGCCGCGCGCCGAAGCAGGCGTCATCCCGCGCTCGGCGAGCAGGTACTGCCGCCATCCCGCGACCGCCGTGTCGGCAGCCGGGCCGGGGACCGCCGGGACCGCGGGCGGGACCGCACCGAGCCGCCGCAGGCATGACAGCAGCGGCGCGAGCATCCTCGGCGACCGGCACGCCACGAGGTTCTCCTGCGTGCGCGCCGCGACGAACCGGCCGATCAGGTCCTCGTCCACCGAGCCGAGCGCGGCCCCCCCGGCCAGCAGGTACCTGTCGAGCTGGCTCACCACCACCAGGTGCTGCCTGACCGTGTGGCGGGTATAGCCCAGCCGCTCCAGCTCGGCCTGGTAACCCGGCCTGTGCTCCGCGAGCGGCCCCGCGGCACGCTCCAGTCGTATGCCCATCTGCTGCCTCCCGGATCAGTGAACCGACAAGACAGATGATGACTCTTCGAAATTAATCAGTCACTACACGTTACAGCCAGGATATTATGCCGGCACCGACACTAAAGAGTCCCTTGCGGAACGGCAGTCTGTACGCGTCGCCGGCATAACCGCGTTCCAGGGATAATGGACAACGCAGGTTTGCACTATTGCCTTCTCCCAGACGGCGCTGACGGCGTCGGGCAGGCCTTTCAGCCCGTCGCAGACCAGCATGCACACGTCCCGCACGCCGCGGTTCCTGATCTCCGTCAGGACACGCAGCCAGTACTTCGCGCCCTCCCCGTCGCCGTGCTCCCCCGCCCACATGCCCAGGATGTCGCGTTCCCCGTCCACGGTGACGCCCAGCGCCAGGCAGACGGGCCGGTTCGCGACCTGGCCCTCGCGGATCTTCACCTGAATAGCATCAATGAACAGCACGGCACAGACCGGATCGAGCGGGCGGCTCTGCCATTCCGCCATCGAGTCGATGACCCGGTCCGTGATCGTGGTGATCGTCTGCTTCGATACCTCGGCGCCGTAGACCTCGGCCAGGTGCGCGGCGATCTCCCCGTGCGTCAGCCCTTTCGCGGACAGGGAAATCACCATGTCATCAATACCGGTCAGCCGCCGCTGCCTTTTCGCGACAATCTTCGGGTCGAAGCTGGAATCCCGGTCCCGCGGCACCGAGAGCTCCGCCGGCCCGGCCTCGGTGATGACGTTCTTCGCCCGGTACCCGTTCCGCGAATTACCGATCGGGAAGGTTTCCTGATGTGGTGCTGTACGGGAGATGGGGGATTGCTGGCCCCCCGGAGCCGCCCTCGGGGGGTGGTTTCAAGCCGCCTCATGCTGCGTTGGCTGAAGACCGTCGTGGTGAGCGATGAGGAAAAGGCGCACGTGATGCGTCAGGCAGGGACCCGGAAGACGACCACTGCTGAAGCGTCGTAACTCTTTCAGATGGCATCAGAACCGGGGCGTTGGTGTGTGTTCCGGGATGAGCCTGGCGGATACCCGTTTACTGGCCAGGCGGTGTCCGGCGCAGAGGTGGCGTGAGCCTGGTCTGCGGCTTCCGTGCGGAACGTGAGAAGGCGTGCCCGGACACTGCCGCGTCAGCGGCGGCGAGAGGGAGTGAGTACCGTCGCCGGGCACGCTGGCGGACCGGCCCGTAGTAGCGGTGATGCCCCTGTAACGGGGGCGGAGCGAAGGAGCCGGGCCGTCCGTAGCTGTTGTTCATCCTGTCAACCGGGCTGTGGCCCGGGAGGAGTTGCGTGGACGAGCTGAAAGCATCTGGCAAGCCGTTCCAGATCAGCAAGCAGGAGGTCTGGGATGCCTGGCTCAAGGTGAAAGGGAACAAGGGCGCGCCGGGAGCGGACGGGCAGTCCGTCGAGGCATTCGAGTCCGGTCTGAAGAACAACCTGTACAGGATCTGGAACCGGATGTCCTCGGGGACCTACTTCCCGCCCCCGGTGAGAGCGGTGGAGATCCCGAAGCCGCATGGCGGCGGGACCCGCGTGCTCGGGGTGCCGACCGTCGCGGACAGGATCGCGCAGACCGTGGCCGCTGCCCGGCTGGAGAAAGCGGTGGAGCCTGTGTTCCACCGCGACTCCTACGGGTACCGGCCCGGCAGATCGGGCCTGGACGCGGTGGCGGCATGCCGGGAACGCTGCTGGAAGTACAGCTGGGTGATTGATCTTGACGTCCGGAAGTTCTTCGACAGCGTGCCGTGGGACCTGATCGTCAAGGCGGTGCAGGCGCACGCCGATAACGACACCCGGTGGGTCGTGCTGTACGTGAAGCGGTGGCTGGCCGCTCCGCTGCAGCACCCTGACGGGACCTTGCAAGAACGGGACCGCGGGACCCCGCAAGGGTCATTATGTAACGCTTTACATAAGCCGCCCTATGAACAGTGCCGGGTTATGCGCAGCGCTGGCCTTCTGGCCTGGTGACAGCGACGCCGGGGGTCGAGCACTGCGCATAATGGGCGGAGGATCCGATCAGGGGTCCGGCATGGTGCCGGGCCAGCATGATCGGAGGTCAGCTGTCATGGCGACTTTGTCTGCGCTGGTGTCGGGCCTGGAGGCGGAGCTACGGCGTCTGGGCTACAAGGACTCGACGCTCGTCTGGTACCGGGGCTGCTGGCGCCGCATGCAGAAGTACTTCGCTGCCCGCGGCATCGAGGAGTTTTCGCTGGACGCGGCGATGGCGTGGGTCGATGATGCGTGCGGCTTCTTCGGCAAGGAGCAGGCCGGCACCCTGAAGCGAACCGATGTGTACCTGTTCAGGGTCGCCCAGATGCTGGGCGAGTACGAGACTCACGGGGCGGTGCTGCGCCGGTATAACCGGTCGGTGAGCAAGCTGGACGGTCCCGGCGCCGAGGCGGTCGCCCGGTTCCAGGCGCACCTCCGTGCGGCTGATCGCTCGGTGTCGACGGTGCGCACCTACGGGTCGATCGCCGGGGAGTTCGTCGCGTTCGCCGGCACCCGCGGCGGACTGGCCGCCTGTGACGCCGCGACGGTCGGGGCGTTCGTCGCGACGCTGGCCGGCTACCAGGCCAAGACTGTCGAGCAGAAACTGTGCGCGCTGCGGTCGTTTCTGCGGTTCGCGTCCGCCGGCGGCCTGGCCGGCGACGCCTGCCTGCTGGCGGTCCCGGCTGCCCGCTCGGCCAGGCAGGCCAGGATCCCGTCGGTGTGGGATCCGGGCGAGGTGGCCAGGATCGTCGAGGCGATCGACCGGGACAACCCGTGCGGGAAGCGGGATTACGCGATCATCCTGCTGATCACCAGGCTCGGGCTGCGCGGCGTCGACATCCGGCGGCTGGAGTTCTCCGACTTCGACTGGGCCGGGCAACCGGCTGCTGGTGACGCAGGCCAAGACCGGGCACCCGGTGCAGCTGCCGCTGCTGAAAGAAGTCGGCTGGGCGGTGATCGACTACATCCGCCATGGCCGGCCGGACTGCGACTGCCCGCAGGTGTTCGTCCGGCACACGGCCCCGATCGGCCCGTTCTCCGACCAGGATCATCTGCATCAGATCCTGGTCAAGCACGCCCGGGTCGCGCACGTGCCGGTGAGCGAGAAACGCCGCCACGGCATGCACTCACTTCGTCACACGCTGGCCACCAGGCTGATGGAAAACGGCACCCCGGTGGAGCAGATCGCCGACATCCTCGGCCACCAGTCAGCCGAGTCGACCGGCGTCTACCTGAAATCCTCGCTGGTCCTGCTGGGCAGGTGCGCACTGGATCCGGACGCGCCGGCGCGGGAGGTGTCACGATGAGCCCCGCCATGACGATGACCGGCGCGATCACGGCCCTGGTCGCCGAGAAACGCGCTACGGGCTGCAAGTACGACGCCGAGGAGCGGGTGCTGACCCGGTTCGCCTCGTTCTGCCGTGCCCGGTTCCCCGGGCTGGAGGTGCCCACCCGGGCCTCGGTCGAGGCGTGGATCACCTCGGCTCGCGAGCGGGGCGTCAAGCCGGCGACTCTGCAGGGCCTGGCCGCGCCGGTGCGGGAGCTTGCCCGCTGGCTGGGCCGGCGGGGCGTGCCGGCCTATGTCCTGCCCGCCGGGGCGCTGCCCCGGCCCGCTCGCTACGTCCCGCACATTTACACCGACCAGGAACTGGCGGCCCTGTTCGCCCAGACCGACCGCTGCCACTACAACTCCCAGGTCCCGTTCCGGCACCTGGTCATGCCGGTGCTGTTCCGCACGATCTACGCCTGCGGGCTGCGCGCGTCCGAAGCCCGGCTGCTTCGCTTTGACGACGTCGACATTGACGCCGGCGTCCTGACCATCCGCGACGGCAAGGGCGGCAAAGACCGGCAGGTCCCGGTCAGCGCGGCTCTGCGCGACAGGCTCGCTGACTACCACGCCCAGGTGGCCGGGCGCACCGGCGGGGACTGGTTCTTCCCCGGCACGGCGGGGCAGCCGCTCACGCTCGCCAACGTCGACAAGAATTTCCGCCGGTTCCTGTGGCAGGCGCGCATCCCCCACGGCGGCAAGGGTCACGGCCCCCGTGTCCATGATCTAAGGCATGTTTTTGCGGTCAATAACCTGCGGTCGTGGTTCGCCGCCGGCGAGGACGCCGGCGCGCTGCTGCCGGTCCTGCAGGCCTACATGGGTCATTCCTCGATCGCCGACACCGACTACTACCTCAGGCTGACCGCTGAGTCCTACCCGCACATCGCCGCGGCCATCCAGCGCGCCCTCGGCGACATCGTCCCTCCCCTCACCGCGGGGCCGTGCGATGGCGACTGACTTCGCGGTCATGCTGCACCGCTTCCTCACCTCGCACCTGGCCGGGATGCGCGGCTGCTCACCGAACACGATCGCGTCCTACCGGGACGCGTTCAAGCTGCTGATCGCCTTCTTCAGCGACGTCAGGTCCATCCCGCCCGACAAGCTCACCCTCGACCGCATCGACGACGCCGCCATCGCCGGGTTCCTGAACTGGCTGGAGGCCGAACGGCACAACAGCATCTCGACCCGCAACCAGCGGCTGGCAGCGGTCAGCTCCTTCTTCCGGTGGATGCAATCGCAAGACCCGGCCCGGATGGCCAGCTGCCAGGAGATTCTGGCCATCCCCGCCAAGAAGCAGGCCCAGCCCGGCGTGAACCACCTCACGGTCGGGCAGACCCGCCTTCTGCTCGCCCAGCCCGACCGGTCCACCCGGCGCGGCCGGCGCGACGCGACCCTGCTGGCCACCCTCTACGACACCGCCGCCAGGGTCTCAGAACTCGCCGGCCTGACCGTGCGCGACATCCGCGTTGAGCCCCCGCCCCTTGCCGTGCTGACCGGCAAGGGCCGCAAGACCCGCCACGTCCCGCTCGGCGGCAACACCACGGCACTGCTGGCCGCCTACCTAGCCGAGCACGGCCTGGACAAGCCCGGCCACGACGACCACCCGCTATTCGTCAGCCAGCATCGCAGCAAGCTCACCCGCGGCGGCATCGCCTGGATCATCCGCAAATACCAGGCCCAGGCCGGCGACCCGGCACTCGCCAGCGCCGACCTCAGCCCCCACGTCCTGCGCCACAGCAAGGCCATGCACCTCTGCGAGGCAGGCATCCCACTGCCTTACATCCGCGACATCCCCGGACACGTCGACCTGTCCACCACCGAGATCTACGCACGCGCCTCCACCGAGGCCAAGCGCAAGGCCCTCGAAGCCGCCTACACCGACATCGTCACCGACGACCTGCCCGAATGGAACCAGAACCCGGGACTGCTCAACTGGCTCGCCAGCCTGTGAGCCAGTGCCTCGCACACGGGATATGCACAGTGCCCGGCCTCCAGCGTCGCTGTCACCAGGCCAGAAGGCCAGCGCTGCGCATAACCCGGCACTGCTCATAAGGGTCAGCGATCAGCCCCGTGCTCGCTAACCTGTTCATGCACTACGCGTTCGACAGATGGCTGGAGCGCGAGTTCCCGGCCGTCGAGTTCGAGCGCTACGCGGACGACGCTGTCGTCCACTGCGTCAGCGAGTACCAGGCCCGCAAGGTCCTGGCCGCGCTGCACGAGCGGATGACCCAGGTGGGACTGGAACTGCACCCGGACAAGACCAGGATCGTGTACTGCAAGGACAGTAACCGGCGCGGCTCTCACGAGCACACGTCGTTCACCTTCCTCGGGTTCACGTTCCGGCCACGGCAGGCCCGGCGGAAAGACGGGGTGCAGTTCACCTCGTTCCTGCCCGCGATCAGCAAGGACGCCCTGAAGAAGATCAGCGCCGAGGTGCGGTCCTGGAAGCTGCACCGCGCAGATCAGGCTGACCTCAGCGGACATCGCCCGCTGGATCAACCCGAAGGCACGCGGCTGGATGAACTACTACGGGACCTTCTACCGCTCGGCGCTGTATCCCCTGCTCCGCCGCATCAGCACCTACCTGATGCGGTGGCTGATGAACAAGTACACGAGGTACCGGACCTGGAAGAAAGCCATCCGGGCCTGGACCATCGCGGCCGCAGCCAGGCCGCTGTTCTTCACCCACTGGGCCTGGACACCACCGGCCCGCCAGATGACCAGGACGGCAAGAGCCGTATGACGGAAGACTGTCACGTACGGATCTGAGGGAGCCCAGGGGTGCAATTCCCCTGGGCCACCCGACCATCGCACCGCCACCGTTACCGCCCAGGGCCCGAAAACCCGGACGACACGCGAGAGACGGGGACATTTATCTGACCACTGGCGGAGACTCGCAACTGGCCACATACGGGTACTTTTTCATGGCCATGGACACTGAACAGCCGTGTCGGCGGCGTACGAATCAGGACGCGGATTTCACCACGGTGACCACCCAACCGGGCAGCGCTAGCCACTGTCGCAGTGCCGGATAAGCCGCAGCTTTGCCGGCGGTCACTCCGCCACACCCTCTCGTGGCAGGGCGAGGGGATGGGTCTCACCGGTCAGCACCGCCAGAGCGGCAGCGACCTCGTTCAGGCTGGCCCGCACATAGGTCGATGTCGCGTCACCGGCCTGGCTTGCATGCCCGGCGTATGCCTGGGCGACGGCGTAGCCGAAGTTGCGCTCGACCCAGGTCAGGGTGGTGTGCCGGATCCAGTGCATGCTGATCTGCTGGGCGCGCGACCCACGGCAGGTGCCTGCCGATCCTGGCCCACAGGTGGTCGTAGCGGCGGCTGGTGATCGGCTGGCCGCTGGCGTAGCGCAGCAGCTGGCCGTCCGCGGGGGCGTGCCGGTCCTGGCCGTGCTGGATGCAGCCGGGCCATGAGGGTAGGGGAGACGGGCTGCCATCGGGCGGTCTCGCCCTTCTCGCGCAGCAGGATCAGGCACTGGTCGGGGTCGAGGTCGGCCGGGCGCAGGGCCAGCGCGCCGCCACGCCGGCAGGCTGTCTCGGTGTGCAGCCGCAGCAGCAGCGTGTCCAGTTCCGGGTCATTGCCGGTGGTGGCGGCTACCTCGTTGATCTCCGCGAGCCGGGTGTCGGGCACCGCCCGGCGGGTCGACGGCAGCCGCCGGGGTTTGCTCGACCTTGCGGGCCGGGTTATCGGCTGCGGCGATGATCCCGTCGTCCTCCGCGTGCCGGTACAGGCAGCGCAGCGCGGCGACCAGATGCTCGGCGGCGCTGCGGCCGCCGCGCTCGTTACGCCGTGCCACGACATGAGTCCGCACATGGATCATGAGCTGGCGGATCTCCGACGGCGTCGGCTCGTCCAGCCGGCGGTCACCCCACTGCTCCACGACCCGGTTCCAGTACGACCCGTACGCCCGGCGGGTACCTGGTGTCACCGCTGCCGAGACGACCGGCACGTAGTCGGCGAACGTCGGCACCGCCGGCCGGTCAGCCGGGACAGCGAGCAGGTCCGCCGGCGACAGGCCCATCCGGTCCAGCAGCACCAGCGCGGCCTCCACGGCCGCCTGCTGAGAGACAGCCGGCCGCGCGCCAGGACCGGCGGCGGTCACGGAGCTGTCCCCTCGCCCGGCGGGAACGGCCCGCGGGCGCGGATGGCCTCATCAAGGATCGCCAGCGGCCACGCGGCCAGGACATCCTGCCCGGGCAGCGCCGCGAGCAGCACCCGGTCACCCGCCCGGAGGCCGCAGCGGCGGCGCAGCGCGGCCGGGATGACGACACAGGGCCGGGCGGGCAGCGTCACCATTCCGCCCGGATCGCGCCGGGCGAACACGACGCCGGCGTCCGCGGTCATCGTCAGCCGGTCACCATCAGCCCAGCCCAGTGCCGCGAGAATGACACGGTCGGCGACCCGGCCCGAGGCGTCGACCCGCGCCAGGCCGTAGACGACGTCCCCGGCAGGCGCGGCGCTCGGAGGCAGCCCCGCCAGCGGCAGCCGCCGTGACCCGGCCGCGCCAGCCCGGGCACGGCCCCGCGCCGGGGCAGAGGACGGGATGACCGGAGGGATCACCGTGGCTGTCACGGCCGCCTCCCCTCAGGGGAAGCAGAACCGTCAGCCTGAGGGCGCGCGACCGCGAAATCAGACGCGCGCGTGTTCAAGTGGTGTCTTTTTCGGGGATATCGCACCGGTTTTTGTGTCCGAGGGGGGACTCGAACCGCTGGGCCAATGTTCTCCGATGCCGAGTGGATCGATGGCTGTGCGTCTAATAGGCGTTGCCGAAGTCGGGCGGAAACGCTAAAAAGTCGTCAGTGGCGAGTCGGTGTTGCCTGCCATAGGGCATCGATCGGGACTACGCGGAGTTTGTCGCCGAACGGAAGGGTCTGCTGGCCTGCGTAGAGGACGTAGCCCGCCACGAATCGCGCGCCTAGCCGGTCGCGCAGGTGCCGGAGGCCAGCGAGGTCTTCTCCACGTACGGTGGCTCCGACCTTGACCTTGATGGCGACGATGCGGCCTGGCCTGGTGCCACAAGGCTAAATCTGGCCTCGCCATTCGCAGGGACCGCTTGCTGATGGCTGTCCGCGACGTACTCGGGGCGTCGTCCTCGGGCGGCTTCTGAGTGGCCGCGTGCGCGAAATGCATAGAGCCCTGCGCGGTCACGGTCATGAGCACTAGGCCGTCCCGTTAGACGATCCTTGAGTGAGTCGACGGCCAAGCCCCCGGCCGGTAATCGAAGGCAGTCGCATCTAGGCTTCATGCATGGGCACAGACTCCGAACCGGAACGTGATGGCATGCCGGCTTCTGCGCCGTCGGGCGTGTCCCCCGGCACGGTGCGTGAATGGCGGTGGCAGCTCACGCCCGGTGAGGACCAGATCAATACCGCCACGTGGGCCGGTTCGGTGCCGCCGGCCACTGGCGTCGCCCCCAGGATACGTGTCGGCCGCGGTAAGTGGTTCAACCTGCTGTGGCTGCTGCCCATCGGCCTGGTGCTGCTCCTGGTCGCGGTGGCGGTCGCCAAGGGCCTGCGCGGGGACCCGGTGATCCAGCGATTCATCGCCCGTTACCCGGGCACGCTGTACTCGGCCCGAGCCAGGGCGGCCACCGGGTTCCCGGCCTGGCTGGGGTGGCAGCACTTCTTCAACCTGTTCTTCATGCTGTTCATGATCCGCTCCGGCGTGCAGATCCTGTCCGATCATCCCCGCCTGTACTGGACCCGGCACTCCACCCCGGGCCGGGACTGGTTCCGGATCCAGAAACCGGTGCCGCCCGATCCGCTCTGGACGGCCAAGCAGGACTCGATCAGCCTGCCGGGGCAGGTTGGCCTGCCCGGGCTCCGCCATTCCATCGGGCTGGCCCGCTGGTGGCATCTGGGCGTGGACCTGCTGTGGCTGGTCAACGGGATCGTGTTCTACGTCTTGCTGTTCGTCACCCCCCAGTGGCAGCGGCTGGTGCCGACCAGTTGGAGCGTGTTCCCCGACGCCCTGTCGGTGCTGATCCAGTACCTGTCGCTGAACTGGCCGGTGGAGAACACCTGGGTGGCCTACAACGGCCTGCAGCTGATCGCCTATTTCGTCACCGTGTTCGTCGCCGCTCCGCTGGCGCTGGTCACAGGGCTGGGCATGTCTCCCGCGCTGTCCGCGCGCTTCAAGCGGGTCAGCAAGGTTCTCAGCATCCAGGTCGCCCGCTCCGTCCATTTCCTGGTGCTGGTCTACTTCCTGGTTTTCATCGTCATCCACGTGTCTCTGGTGTTCGTCACCGGGTTGCTGGTCAACCTCAACCATGTGTACGCCGGGCGCACTGACCACAGCTGGGATGGCTTCTGGATGTTCGCCGTGTCGATGGCCGTCATCATTGTCGCCTGGGTGGCGGCCACCCCGTTCACGATCCGCCATCCCCGGGTCGTGCAGCGCGTCGGCCAGGCCATCGTCGGGCCGCTCCAGCACCTGTTCGAGCATGTCGACCCCAAGCCCGGCGAGTACAGCGTGAAAGACATCTCCCCGTACTTCTGGCACAACGGCCAGTACCCCGACTCTGATGAGTACAAGCAGCTGTTCGACGGGCACTTCGCCGGCTGGCGGCTCGCGATCCACGGCCTGGTCGAGCGCCCGGCCGACCTCAGCCTGGCCCAGCTGCGGGCCCTGCCCCATCACGAGCAGATCACTCAGCATTTCTGCATCCAGGGCTGGTCCGGGGTCGCCAGATGGGGCGGGGTGTCGATGCAGACCATCGTCGACCTGGTCAAGCCGCTCCCGGAAGCCAAATGGGTGGTGTTCTACTCGCATGGCGAGGGTGCCGACAAGGGCGTGTACTATGACGCCCACCCTGTCGAGCACATGGGCCACCACCTCACGATGCTCGCCTACGACATGAACGGCGAGCCCCTCACCTTCGGCCACGGGGCGCCACTCCGGCTCCGCAACGAGAACGAGCTGGGCTTCAAGCAGGTCAAATGGATCAAGGGCATCGAGTTCGTCGTCCACTACTCCGAGATCGGCAGCGGCTACGGCGGCTACAACCAGGACCACGAATTCTTCGGCTACCGGCAGTCAATCTAGACCGCCAGCCCCCGGGCGCCGGCACAGGAGCGGCCCCGACGGCCCGAGGCCAGCCGATGCGTCCAGAAGGCGGCCGGGTCTAGAATGGCAACGGCAGGAGGCGAACCAAATGGGTGACCTGCACAAAGTTCAAGTGCGCCGGGTTTATGATGATCCCGCTCCGGGGGACGGCACCCGGGTGTTGGTGGACCGGATCTGGCCGCGGGGCATGACCACGGAGAAGGCCAGCCTGGACGAGTGGTGCAAGCAGGTCGCTCCCTCCACGGTGCTGCGCAAGTGGTACAGCCACGACCCGGAACGGTTCGAGGAGTTCGCCCGCCGTTACCGCGAGGAGCTGAGCGAGCCGGAGCGGACCGAGGCCCTCACGCATCTGCGCGGACTGGCGAAGATCAGGACATTGACGCTGCTCACGGCCAGCAAGACCGCTGACATCAGTGAGGCCACCGTGCTCGCCGGGTTGCTGCAGTGACCACCAGCCCTGACGGCGGCACTGCGCCTGCGGGCCGACGGCCGGGAGCGCGGTCGGCGTGGATCACACCCCGGCAGGCCCGTCCGCTGCGCTCACGGCAACTTGGCGACGGTCAGCAGCACGGCGGAGTCTTCCAGCGCCTTGAGGCTATGGCGGGCATCGGGCACGGTGATCAGGTCTCCGCGGCTGCCTTCCCAGGCTAGCTCACCCGCCGACATCCGCACCCGGCCGTGCAGGACCAGCACCGTGGCCTCGCCGGGATTCTTGTGCTCGGTCAGCTCGGAGCCTTGGACCATGGCGATGACCGTCTGGCGCAGTACCTTCTCATGGCCGCCGTAGACGGTGTGCGCGGTGTGACCACCACCGGCGCTGGCAGCCAACTCAAGTTGCTGACGGGCCAGGGCCTCGAGCGAGGTTCGTTGCGGCATGCTGTCATTCTCCCCCCGCGTGCTGCGGAGAGCACCAGCGGACGGGCACGATCACCGAACTCGCAGAAGTGTCCTGGGCGGCGATGGCGTCTTCCCGCAGGAAATCGCACTCGCCAGCAAGGTCACCCACCCGCCGAACATTTCCATCCGTGAGGACCGGCACCTCAGCCGAAACTTGACCGCGACCAGCTGGCAGCTGCAATCCTCGAACTCGGCGACATCGTCACGCTGTTGAGCCATGAGCGCAAGGCCAGGATCTACGAAACGCTCGGAATCCACTCGCATATCACTACGAAAGGGCCAAGTCCTGATCAGTCAAAATTCTACTAGAACAGGCATTGGCCAGCGGTTCTGTGTCCGAGGGGGGGACTTAGTGCGATTCCCCTAGGCCACCCGACCATGGAATTTGCCGCCCTGCCCTTGATCTTGGACAAAAGCCCCTGTCCGCCGCCACGGGATTGTGGTTGTGGCGGATGGTCGCGTCTGATGCAATCAGTAGCGTGGAGCCATTGACTGCTGTTGCTGTGATCGTTGGCCGTTAGGGCGTCGAGCAGTTCGTCGGTGCCTTAAGCGGGAGTTCCGATCTGCAGAGTCTCGCCGGCGAACTGTTCAGTTCGCTCGCGGCGAGCGAGAGCCGCCTGGACTCGCGCCTCGCCGGGATCGAACAGCGGCTCGCCGGTGTTGAGCGCAGTCTTGAACAAGTCCTTGCACAGCCGTGCGAGATTGCGCTTGCCACGGGCGTGCGTAGCCTGATCGATGCCGGTGAGGCAGCCGAAGAGCGCACGCGCCTGGATGAGATGTCGCGGACGCGTGATCGATTCCGCGGGGCCGCTGCGGCGGCCCGGTCGCCGCTGCAGTCGGCGGTGGCGGAGAGGTACCTGATTCTGTGCTCGATCGCTTTGAATCGTCCGGATGCCGCACGGGCGGCGTGGTCGCGGCTGGTCGGTGCCGCCACGAGCGCCGTTTTCGACGCACATGCAAAGCGCCGCTCGGCCAACGCCATCGCCGAGCGTCAGTTGCGGGAGCGTGGCGAGAAAACACGGGCAGCGGCGCGGCGTGGCACCTGCGGCAAGAGAGCGACTCGGTGAAGGCACTGAGTTCCGAGGCGAGTGGGCAGGCAGTCAACTTGCTCCGTGAGGCCAACGCCCTTGCCGAGAATTTCGGCACGTTCACGATGCCTGGTCTCGAGTTGCCGAAGTTCGCCACGTTGTGGGGACTTGAGGCGCATGGCTTTTTTGGCCTTAGCACCGGCAAGCCGCTGCGGTTTGGGGCGCTGACCCTCGCGTGGGACGGCTTCGACGTCTTTTCGGATCCGAACCTGAAAGCTCTTGTGAACAATGTGAATCAGCGCAGTAGCGTCGGCGTGTCCTTCCGTCTGCGGATCGAGGCCGATCCGCCTTTGACGGTCCCCGTAGCACTGCATGGGAGGATCGGGGATCCTGCTGAGATTCGGAGCGTTTGGACCACATCGAGCTCTGGCGGAGCTGACACAATGCCGGCCGGTGCGGCAGTGCGCATTTTGAAACAGGCGATCGCGGTTCCGTCCGGTCTGAACCGGGCCACACCTCTGGGGTCGGTGATAATCCAATTAGGCCCCGTTCGGATCGAGCGTCCGGTGGTGTTTTGAGGGGATTGTCATAGCCGGATGACGCAAGAATCCATCCAGCTGCAGCTTCGCAACAGTGACTCGTTAGACCGTGTAGACAGTCGGCGAAACGGCCGACGCACCGCTTCCAGGACGACCTTCCACGCTACCGAAAGCAAAGCGGCGCGATCTTCCGATCGCGCCGTATTCGTCACATTGTTATCGCTTCGGCAGCGGGTAGCGCTGTTCGGTAACTAGAATCCCACGTTCTCGCTGCCCAGGGCAGTTCGTGAACTTCTGTGCGCGCCATCAGCGACTCGAACCCGAAAATGGCGGTGAGGCCCGCGCCAACAGCGTCGGGTCGTGAACTGCCACGCCGAGTTGCAGTCACACCGCTGGGTGGACGAACCACGCGGAACGGTGACACCCTCGTCAGCGGCGATATCGGCGTCATAGCCTCGCCGTAATCGGAAGAGCTGTGCATAGCCAGACCGTGGAGGTCGGCACATGACGTCTCCAGCCACAACTACGCATCATGACGGTGCCCTGGCAACGTGGGCGGCATCGCAGCCACAAGATCTGTCCGCGGCGGTTCGTCGTCGAGGAAACCGGGCTGCGGTTCGCGTTCTACGGACGCATGTCCACCGTCGAATACCAGGACCGGGCCTCATCCAGTCGCTGGCAGCATGACTACGCCGACGACCTCATCGACGGATACGGCCGCATCGTCGCAGAATTCTTCGGCGAAGGCGTCTCCCGCCGGATCGCGTGGCCTGACCGACCTGAAGCCGCCCGCCTCCTGACAGCTGTGACCGATCCGGCGCGCGGGTTCGACGCGATCGCCGTCGGTAAATTCGATCGCGCCTTCTACGGCCAGCAACTCCTGCACCTCGCGCCGATCCTGCAACAGCAAAGGTGCCGAATTGTGGCTGTGCGAAGCCTAAGGGCCGGCCGACTTCGTGGCGTCCACACGTACGCCTACACCGCGTCCGTTGACATCCACCCGAAAGTCATCATCGCCGACAGCGCCCAGGTGTTCTTCGGCTCGGAAAATTTCTCCCAACTCATCCCTGAACAAGAACCGGGGACTTGGCTTCGTCACGACGAGTACCGCCATCATCACCCCGGTCACCGCCACGCTCGCCGCCGACTGGAGCCCCAGGAGTGCTTTGGGCGAAGCTCTCGCTGGAACGGGCTCGTCGAGACCGACTGCGACGCTCAGGGACGCGGGGATGTCCCCCACAGAATCCCCACAGGGCAGGGCACCCGGCCATGATCCCCACAAAATCCCCACGCACAGCACGGCATTCCCCGGCACACGGCGGCACGACCGCTAGAATAGTCGTGATAGCCATGACCAGCCCTTACGCGGGCAGCATGGACATACGCGGTCGGCAGTGCTGGCACTGCCGGGTCACGACAGACCTCCTTGTAAGCGGTAGGTCAGCGCAGCGGTGATCCTGATGCTGCGCGCATCGGCGAGGGAACCTAAGGGCGCTCTTTTCTCCTTTGTTGTGGCTTAGCCGATCGTTCTAAGAATTCGTGCGTCTGCTTCTCCCGGGTTGCTGAGAGGGATCGGCGCCTTGTAGCTCGCGAAGCTGGGCAGCGATCATCAATGTGTCGGCACTCCATGCAGGATCGGGATGATCGATCCACCATCCCTGCCCCCAGCGCAGCATCTTGCCGTAGCGGGTCAGGACGAGACCGTCCTCGAAGCCACCCGCCGAGCGTCGCGCCGATCGCACTAGCGGATCGTGGTCGTCAGGTCCCACATAGCGACCCACCGCAGGATCGTATACGGGCGCGTGCTGCTCGTGGCCATCAATGAAGATCCACCCGTCGGATGGATGGGGCGATGGATAGCACAGGATCCTTCTGTCTACCGTCAAGGGCGCCGGCCCGAGATTCCGCTCGGCCTCGCTCAGGCGCATGTCTTTCCCGTCGAGCAGCTCGCCCAGGCTAGCCGTCAGCTCAGCCCACTGCGCCGGGCTCGGGATGTGCTCGACTTTCAGGTAACCCAGTCGCGAGAACACTTCGGCATAGACGGAAGCAACCTCCGCCTGGCATCGCTCCCGGTCGAACATCGCGGTGAACGGGCCCGTCACCCCGAGTTTTCCGTAGCGGCTCAGCAGATCCTCGCGAGCCGCCTGATAGTCGGGATCCCGGTCATCGGCATAGCAGAGGTTCCTGAGCAGGTCATCTGCTCGCGACTCCATCTCAACGCCAGTCGACGCGTACATGCCTGTCCTGGCCATCATCTGAGGGATCGAGCCGATCCACCATTGCCGCAACTCTTCAACTGACCGCATCAGACGAGCCTATCTGGGCAGCTCTCTGCTCTGAGCAGTGGATGGCGCAGCATGTCGCACAAGATCCCTTCCGGCCCGAAAACTGCTCGGTCTGGCGTCCTGTCCCGCCATATCTTGCGCATCTGATTCGGACGTTCTGTCCTAGCCGCAAGCTGGTGATGCGGCATCGACGGCGATCTCTGGCGCGCATCTGTTCCTGCCTCCTTCGACGTATTCGTCGTCGAAGTCAAGGCCGTCACTATGGATCCACTGATCCTGGTAATCTTCTTGCTGCATGCCTTCTTCCCCTGTGTAGGCATCATAGGCAGTTCCGTCTTTGCGGACGTAGTAGTGATCGAACCAGTCCCCGTCTGGATCCGGTCCAGGCTTCTTGGTGGGTCCTAGCCTAACTCCATGCTTCGGGCGAATCTTGTAGATCTTTCCTCCGATAATTTTCTGAATCTTCTTCGCGCATGGAAGGCAGTTGTTCCCGTCGGCTACCGGCCACCTCATCAGACCAGTTGGGTCGACGGAGCTTACGGGATTGCTGGCCGCATATGAGTACGGCTCGAAGGTCCGGCTGAGCAGTGGATCGAGGGAGATGAACTGGCCGGTCACGGGGTTGTAGTAGCGGTTGAGGAGGTAGAGGAGCCCGGTGGGGTCTGTGTAGCCGCCGGCGTATCCGAAGGGGCTGCTGGCGGTGAGGCCACCTGTGGTCACGGGGTTGCCCCAGGCGTCGTAGCTGGTCGTGCCGGTGAGCGTGCCGGTGGAGTTTACGGTGCCGCGCACTGATCCGAGGCTGTCGGTCACGATGTAGGTGACGGTGCCGGCGGAGAGGCTTACCTGCTCGGCGGGCGCTATCTGGCCGGCGTAGATGTAGGCGAAGCCGGAGTCGGCGATCATCTGCGGTATCGGGCTGATGTTGTCCCAGGTGTAGTTCTGGGTGCCTGCGCTGGTGGTGGAGGTGGCGCGGGCGCCGTTGCCGTCGTAGGTCGCGGCGGTCATGTTGGCGGCGCTGTCGTCGTAGGTGCTCAGCTCGTCCGCGCCGTTCCAGGTGGCCGATGACTCGGTGGTGGCGCCCTGGGTGGAGGTGAGCTGCTCGCCGGCCGCGTTGTAGGAGTAGCTGGTGGTCGTGCCGCCGAGGGCGGACGAGGTGAGCTCTCCGGCCTTGTCGTAGGTTCCGGCGGCGCCGGTCGGCAGGGTGGTGAGGTTGGACGAGGCATCGAATCCGTAGTTCAGCGTGGAGTTCGTGCCGGGAGTCATTGAGGTGACGCGGCCCTTGGCGTCATAGGTGTAGGCAGCGGGGGATTGCGATGACGACGGGGTGTCGGTCTCGCTGAGTATGGTCCCGCCCGCGGAGTCGCTGTAGCTGAAGGACTGCAGGGTGCTCGTGCTGTTCTTCAGCGCGATCGCGGAGGGGTTGCTGGCCTGGTCGTAGGTGTAGCTGATGGTGTCGCCAGCGGAGCCGATGGTTTCTGAGGATGGCAGGCTGTTGCCGTTGTTGGTGATGCTGATCTGGTGGGCGTTGAAGTCGGTGACGGAATTCAGGACGTCCTGGTTGTTGTACCCGTAGGTGACTGTGTCGCTGGCAGCCCAGGTGGCGGTTACCGGAAGCGGGTAGGTGACGGACGAGACGTCGCCGTCGGCGTCGTATCCGTATCCGGTGACCTGGCTCGCGCCGTTGGTGGCAGAGGTGAGCTCGCCGAACGGGTCGTAGCTGTAGCTTGATGAGCCCGTCGCGTCGGCCATCGAGGTCTTGTTGCCGTTGGCGTCGTAGTCGTAGGTGATGGAGTGCGCGGACGATCCCGAGTAGCTGATCGACGCGGTGTTACTGAGCGGGGTGTATGTCCAGGTAGTGGTGATGCTGCTGGGATCGGTACGGGTCAGCATGTTGCCGGCCGCGTCGTAGGTCTCGGTGGTCGTGGCCCCGGACGGCGCGGCGGTGGTCACCGGGGCCGTGCTGGAGACAAGTTCCTGGTCCGAGTCGTAGGACGATGTCGTCTGGTAGGCGGCCTGCGCCGGGTACGTGCTGGCGCTGACTATCCATGGCGAGGAGGTCTCGCATGGGGCAGCGCCTGAGGAGGCATTGCCGTCCGCGTAAACGACTGAGGTGGTGTCCCCATTGGGATCGTGACAGTAACTTGTCGTTGAGGCGGCCGAGGTGCCGGAGCCGGTTGTCTCGGCGGCCAGTTGCTCGGCGTTGTCGTACACGTCGACGGTGACCTGGCTCGGTCCGCCAGCTGAGGCCGGCGGCGCCGTGGTCTTGACGACGTTGCCGGCGCCGTCGTAGGCGTAAGTGGTTGTCTCGAACCCGGTCTGGCCCGCTGGCGCGGGGGTGGTCTGCTGGACCCGGTCGCGGTGCGCGTCGAAGGTACTGACAGTGGCGTCCGGGGCCAGCCTCGTGCTGTATCCGCTCGGGTAAGACGTCGGGCAGGATGCCGGGGTAAGGCTGCTGGCCGCGACCCCGGTCGGAGGAACGGTCTGCACGAGGTTGCCGTCACCGTCGTAGCAGCTCAGGGACGCGTTGCCGGAAGGATCGGTGACCAGGGTGGCCTCATCGTCAGCGTCGAAGGTCGTGGTGGTCGTGAAGCCGCGAGCATCATCGATCGTCGTCTGGTTGCCGTCAGCGTCGAATCCGTAGCTGGTCACCCTGGTGGTAGCGGTGTGGCCGGTGCCGCCCGCCTGCGTGACTGAGGTCGCTTCGCTGTCGGCGTCGTAGGCGGTGATGGCGGTGAAGTTGCCGGCGTTCACGCCGGTGAGGTTTCCGTCGGGGCTGGTCACCGAGGTTTGCTCGCCGTCGGCATCGTAGCCGTAGGTGGTGGTGGCGAGCTCGGTGCCGTTGCCGTCCGGGGTGGAGCTGGAAGTGAGGTCACCTTGGGCGTTGTAGCCGAGCTGGGTGACAACGCCGTCGGCATTTATGGTGGCGCAGGGCAGTGACGCGGACGGCGGGGTCGCGTTGCACGAGGTGGCACTGGTGCCCAGCGTGACGGAGTTACCGCCATACAGGGTGTAGGTGGTCTGGGAGTAGGCGGCGGTGCCGGCGCCTGGCTCGTAGACCCCGGTAGTGCTGTAAAGCTGATTGCCGTCGGTGTCGTACAGCGTGTAGGTGACTCCTGCGGGCGGGGCTGAGGCCGGCGGGGTGATCACGCCGCCCGGCGCGACGGTAGTCGGGCCGGCCAGGCTCTGGCAGCCTGTCCCCGTTGCCTGAGCCGTGCCGTCGCAGCTATCGGCGTCCAGCCCGGTGTATGAGGTAGTGACCGTGGCGGTGCCCGACGGCGTGCTACCGCCGTCCGGGACGACTTCCCGGGTGGGCTGGCCGCTGGAGTTGTAGCCGGGGAAGCTGGTGACGTTGCCGTTGCCGTCGGCGGTCCAGGCTGGCAGGAGGGTGCCGCCGGTGAGGTCGGGACCCTGGTCCGTCTCGGACAGGACGGCTGAGGCGGTCATGACGGCCTGCGAGGTGAGGGCGCCGGCCGTAAAGCCGTAGGCAGTGGTGTTGCCGTCCGGGTCAGCCACGGTGACGAATCCGGTGCCCGTGGAGTCGTTCATGCAGTTGCCGACGGCTGCGTTGACGCAGTAGCTGAAGGTCGTCACCCGGCCGGCCGGGTCGGTCTGGGAGGTAACCCGGTCCAGGGAGTCGTAGACGTTGACGGTCTCATCGCCCGCGTCCGGGCCGCCGACCTGGGCGTTCGGCCCGGTGATGGTCAGGAGGTCATTGCTGAGCAGCGGGTTTCCCGTCGATCCCTGGCCGTAGGTGTATGAGCTCACCCGGGAGCCGGGGGAGGTCGCGGACGTCAGGTGGGCGCCGGTGTAGGCGTAGGCCCAGCGGCGGGACAGCGGATCGGTCACCGAGGTGACCCGGCCCGCCACGTTGAAGCCAAGTACCAGTGCCCGGCCGGACGCCGAGGTAATAGTCTCGCAGGAGGTCGCCGCCGCCGGGCAGCTCCCGACCCCGGGGGCCGGGCTGCTGGGGGTGACCACCAGGGCGTTGCCGGCCGCGTCGGCCTCTCCGGTGAGCTGTCCTGGCCAGCTGTAGGCGTAGGTGATTCCGCCGGGGTCCGGGGTAAAGGAGTAGCTGATCCCGGCCGCGGTGGTCAGCGATGCGCCCTCGTTCTGCGCCGCGACGCAGTACCCGGTGCCCGCTGACACCTCCAGCGACGGGCAGGAGCCAGCCGCGGGCCAGAACGTGACCTCGGCGCCGCCGGGCTGGGTGATGGTGGTCCCGCCGGGATAAGTGACGCCCCCTACCGTGGATCCCGGGATGGGGAAGAGAGCGCTGGTGCCGTAGGCGGGGTCGGCGGCGATCGTGGCGGACGTGGTGGAGATCACCTCGCGCAGCCGGTTGTTGGTGAGGTCGGTGATGTAAAGGTCCCCGGAAGGGTCGACTGCTACCCCGTCAGGGGAGCTCAGCTTCGACGCGGTCGCGGCCCCGCCGTCACCGGAGCTGCCGCTGGTACCGGCGGCGCTTCCGGCAACCGTGTAGATGTCGTTCGCGAGCATTGACTGGCTCCACTGGGTGCCGCCGGCCGCCGCGATCTCCTGGATCCGGTTGTTGTTCTCGTCCGCGATGTACACGTTGCCCCACGGGTCGGCGGCGACCGCGTTCGGGCTGCTCAGCAGCGCGCTGGTCGCCGCGCCCGCGTCCCCGGTCAGCCCGGTGCCGCCGGTTGCGCTGCCGGCGATGGTGTACATGTCGTACTTGGTCATGGACTGGCCGCGCTGGAGGCCGTTGCTGACCGGCACCTCCTGGATCCGGTTGTTGCCGGCATCGGCGATGTACAGGTTCCCGGCGCCGTCCACCGCGACGCCGTGCAGGTTCAGCTCCGCCAGCGTGGCCGCGCTGCCGTTCCCAGTGTGGCCGGCGGTGCCGTTGCCCGCGACCGTGTAGATGTGGCCAGCCGACATCGCCTGGCCCCAGGACTGGCCGCCAGTAGCGAAAATCTCCCTGACCTTGTGGTTGGCTGAGTCCGCGATGTAGATGTCGCCCGGTGCGTCTATGGCGAGCGCGGTCGGGAAGGCCAGCAGCGCCGACGTCGCGACGCCGGTATCGCCGCTGCTCCCCGACGTGCCGGTGGCGCTTCCCGCTGCCGTCGACATGAAGCCATTGGATGCCGCGACTTCCTGGATCCGGTTATTGCCCGAGTCCGCGATATACAGGTTCCCGCTGGCATCGACCGCGACTGCCTCGGGACCGCTCAGGAACCCGTCCGAGGCCAGGCTGCCGTCACCCGCGACCCCCTGAATTCCGCTCGGGTTGCCCGCCACCGTGTACACATCCCCGGCGGTCATGCTGATCCCGAACTGGAAAGAACTGGATGCGGCTATCTCCTGGACCCGGTTGTTGCCAGAGTCCGCGATGAAGACGTCCCCGTCGGCATCGAAGGCCTCGCCAAGCGGCGAGTTCAGCGCGGCTGTCGCCGTCGGGCCGTTATTGCCTTCCTGTGCCAGGCCCGCGCCGGTGCCCGCGTCGGTGCTGATGTCGGCAGTCGACGCCGAGACCTCGCGGATCCGGTTGTTGTCATGATCGGCGATATACAAGTTGAACGACCCGTCCAGGGCAACTGCCAGCGGGCCGCTGAGATCCGCCGAGATAGCCGAGCCGCCGTCGCCGGAGAATCCTCGGCTGCCCGACGTCGAGCCGGCGATGTTGTACATGTCGTTGATGGTCATGACGATGCCCCACTCGGTGTGGCCCGTCCGCGCGACCTCCTCGATCCGGTTGTTGCCGGCATCGGTGACATACAACTGCTTGCCATTATCGGGAAATACCCCGGTCGGGCTATCCAGCAAGTCCGAGACGGCCAGACCACCGCTGGTGTGACCCGAGGTCCCGGCCGCTGACCCGGCCACGTCGTAGACCTCGTTCAGCGTCATCACGATGTTCCACTGCGTTCCGCTGGCCTTGGGGATCTCCGCGATCCTGTTGTTAGCCGTGTCCGCGATATACAGGTCGCCCGCGGAGTCCAGGCCAACGCCCTCGGGATCGTCCAGGCGTGATGTCGCCAGCGAGGCGCCGTTCGACGAGAGCCCGGACGTTCCGGCGGCAGCGCCGGCTACGGTGAAGATGTCGCCAGCGGCCAGGCCGGCGTTGCCCCAGGTCTGACCACCGGTAGCGAGCACCTCCTGGACCCGGTTATTTCCGGCGTCCGCGATGTAGATATCAGAGGAGCCATCCTCACCCAGCCCGATCGGGTCATCAAGGAACGCCAGCGTTGCCGCACCGCCATCGCCGCTGTGGCCTATGGCGCCACTTGAGTGGCCGGCAAAGGTGTAGATGTCATCCGCCGTCATCCCGCCGCCGGTCGCGACCGGGATCTCCAGCACGCGGTTGTTTCCCGAGTCAGCGATATACAGGTTCCCCGCGGCGTCGAAGGTCAGGCCCTGCGGCGCGGTCAGCAGCGCGCTCACCGCCGGCGTCCCGTTCGCCGATCTGCCCGGTACCCCGAACTGGCTGCCGGCGATCGTGTAGATATGCCCGGCGGTCATCGTGATGCCCCACTGAGACCCCGCCGACGACGGGATCTCCGACACCTCGTTCGCGGATGTCTCGGCGATATAGGTTCCTGACGGGTTCGAGATGACCGCGCCAGGCGTGTTCAGCGCGGCATTCGCCGCCGGGCCGCCTTTCCCGGTGTCCTGCGCCATGCCATCCAGCGTGTAGATGTCAGCGGGCACCGGAGCCGACGTGGAGGATACCGAGGTGGCCCAGTTATCGGTCCACCCATATCCCATCGGCCCTGGCGTCGCGGTCCCCGTCTGCTGCGCCGCGAGCTGCGCGTCATAGGTCCGGGTGAATTCCAGCGGAGGCCCGAACGTCGGAATGCTCACGTCCGTCGACGACTGGGTAAAATCACCGTTCTCCGGATTAACCGGATCCCCCGCCGCCGCTACCGCCATCGCCATCCCGGGTGCCGCCGCATTGCCTCGCCCCCCGGTCACCGATCCCGAAGTCGGCACCCCGCCCGACGCGGGCGCCGCCACCGCCGGAATCGCGGCCGCTGATCCAACCACCACATACGGCTGGCCGCTTAACCCGTCAGATGCCGTCACCTCGGCAGGCGAGGCCGCGCCACCCGTCGTCACCTCAATAGCCAGCGGCGAGTAACTCACCGGCCACGCGTCGAACGACTCCTGTACCGCGCACGCAGGCGAGGGCCACTGGCTCGCGCTCAGAGCTGAGCTCGTCAGCCCGTTGAAGGCTGTCAGATCGCCCGCCTCCCAGGCGTTCACCGTCCCTGGCACGCTGGTGCACGAGGCCGACTCGCCCTGCACCGTGTAGCCGCCGCCTTCGACCGACGCCAGCAACGGTAGCGCGCAGAACCACGCGGATGTACTCGGACGGGGCGGCCGGCCCGGTAGCTGCGAGGATCTCGGCGAACCGCGCAGGCTGCTGTTTTGCGGCGGCTTCGAGCTGATCAGCGAGATGCGCGTGGGTGAGTCCGCGATGCCGCACGACGGATCTTGGCGCATCAGTAGCTCGTACGAGCCGATCAGCGCGAACGACGGCCACGCGGCGATTACCCGCCCCGTCACAGTAGGTTCGGCCACCGCCACGTTTCGCGGCCAGGCTAGCGACACTGCCAACGACCAGCAGAACCCAGGGCAGCATCCCGCCCCGGCCGCCTGACTGCGACTCCGCCAGTAGAGTCGTCGATGCCGCGACGATCATCCCGTCCACCGACAGTGGCGTGAGCGCCGCCACCCAACCTGGCCTTATAGCGAGACCCAGCCGACAAGACGGAGATCTACGGCCAGCTTGGTGTAAGACTCATGCACCAGCCAATAGAGAGGAAAGTAATAGCCCGGGCCAGACAACTGGATGCCATGTACGTAAGAACGTGTCCGAGGGGAACTTGACCCTATAGCGCGTTGGCGCAACGTGACGGTCAGAATGCGGGGAATCACGCAAGTAAGGCTCGATCTGGCGCGGCTCACTGGCTGATTTCGAGATCGCCGGCGTCGTGCAGAATGGTCGTTATGGCGTGGGATGCCAGCCGACGGCGGCTCCGGGATCGTGTGCTGCCGCCCGAAATGATAATCAATTGGGTACTGGGCGGGCGGGTCGGCGGTCAATGCGGGCTCGGGCATCTTGTTTGGTCCGTACCCTGAAGGCCGGATTGAATCGACGGCCTAATGAGGCTGGGATCCGAGGCGGGAGCGGAAATTGCTTCACGAAGCGTGCCAATGAGGGATAGGACCCGACAATCGGGCATCTGATTGTCGCATGCTCGCCGCGATACGCGTCATGAGCATCCGACTCGGCCCCGTGATGTCAGCCATGAGTTCGCCTGCTTTTTGCCGTTTCGCGCTGGAGTCGTGCTGCGGGGAGGGCGCGGCTGATGTGATCGTAGGCGCAGTCAGCCGTACGGAGATGAGTAGTTCCGCTCTGCGGAGATGAGTAGTTCCGCTCTGCGGAGATGAGTAGTTCCGCTCTGCGGCGGGGAAGCGCGGGGTGCCAGGCTGGGCAGCAAGCTCGCAGACGATTTGAGGGGGAGTAGATATGCGCTTAAGGCGACCTACCGCACAGTGCGCCGGGATCGTGGCCGGCGTGCTGCTCATCGGGGCGGCGGCCGGGACCGCGGCGCCGGCCAGGGCGGCCCGGGGCCAGGGCAGCCCGGCTGAGCCGGCATCATCGCTGTCCGTTCCGGGAGACCTGAGGGGCGTGGCGGTCGTGTCCGCGCGCGTGGCCTGGACCGTGGGTTACAACTTGACCACGGGCGGCAGCAGTACGCCGGTAATCGGCGCCTCGAACGGTACCCGGTGGAAGCAGGTGCCGGTGCCGGGTCTGAGGTTCGCGTTCCTGGCGAGCGTGGCTGCCACGTCCGCCCGCGATGCCTGGGCGGTCGGGACCAGGGAGATCGCGGGCGTGCCGCCCGTCATCGTGCACTGGAACGGCCATGGCTGGAAGCAGGTGCCCAGCCACAGCCCGGGGACAGCCTCCGAGCTGTCCGGCGTGGCAGCGGCTTCGCCGCGCAGCGCCTGGGCGGTCGGCCAGACCTCCGGCAACGGTCCGCTGATCCTCAGGTGGAACGGCCGTGCATGGAAGCAGTCCCCCGCCCCGCACCTGGCCGATCCTGCAGAGTTGCAGGCCGTGACCGTTCTGTCAGCCCGCAGGGCCTGGGCGGTCGGTTTCACCGAGACCGGCGTCCCGGTGATCTTCAGCTGGAACGGCCGGGCGTGGAAGCATGTGCCCGGCCCCAACCCCAGTCCCGTCGAGGGCGCCTTCCTGTTCGGAGTGACTGCCCTGTCGGCACGCAGCGCCTGGGCGGTGGGCGGTTACCTCCGGAACGGACAGGACAAGCGCCTGATCCTGCACTGGAACGGCACCTCGTGGCATCAGGTACCCAGTCCCGGCAGCGGGAATCTCACCAGCGTGACCGCCATCTCGGCCCGCGACGCCTGGGCAGTCGGCTACAGCGGAGACTCCAGCACCCGGCCGGTGATCATGCACTGGAACGGCACCGCATGGAATAACGTCCCCCCGCCCGGCGGCAGCGACCTTTTCGGCGTGACCGCTACTTCCGCCCGGAACGCCTGGGCCGTCGGCGGCACCCCATCCAAGACGCTGATCATCCGCTGGAACGGCTCCGCCTGGAAATAACCCAGCCGCACGGACTCCGAACTAGCTCAGCAACGGCGCCCCTGGCCGCGCGGCCAGGGGCGCCGCCAGCACGGGACCGCCAGTACCGCACAACATCCTGCCGCCGGCTCCTGCCCGCAGCCAAAGCCGCCTCACGGGACCTCGGAGTCGGTGCTCGCCACAACTTCGACTGCCGTCGGCAGGCCAGCGCCGAGATTGGCACGGCCACTGACCACAGGGCCTGCGACAGTCAGGGCGGTGGGACTTGGGAGGAATTTGGGAGTTTGCAACAGCCGCGAAGCTTTCCCAACCGGCCTCAACTGAGTTGAAGGAGAGTGCTTGACCTGGCCGTTTAGCAAAGCCCATGGTAGATGGCTTGCCTGGATCGATTTTGGGAGCGGGAGGCCATGGGTTCGAATCTCGGCATCCCGACCGATCTCTGAGCGGGCCAGATCTTTCCGGGTCGTGCTCGCCTGGTGGTACCTGCGCGGCCGACACGTGGCATGACCCTTAGCAGGGCGATTAGGGCGGGACGTCGGCTCGCGTCGGCGTCTAGGCTGGAGCGGCCATCAGCGCCCGGCGAGGTATCAGGGTCGCTGGGGGAGTGCTGGAAGCGGCTTGTCGA
Organism: uncultured Actinomycetota bacterium; assembly: GCA_963819285.1. Classification (GTDB taxonomy): domain Bacteria; phylum Actinomycetota; class Actinomycetes; order Streptosporangiales; family Streptosporangiaceae; genus Chersky-822. The sequence goes on along the minus strand of CAWFVM010000009.1, from coordinate 195,359 downwards.
GACCGACGGTGATGCGCCGGGACCCTCGGATGCCCCCACAGAATCCCCACAGCCCAGGGACGCCCGGCGATGATCCCCACGAAATCCCCACGCACAAGACGGCATTCCCCGGCACAGGGCGGCACAGTCGCTAGAATGGTCGCGTTAGCCATGACCAGCCCCTATGCAGGCAGCGTGGCCTTTAGGTGGCTGACAGCCCTGGCGCTCCCGGTCAAGACGAGCCTTCTGTTAACCGGACGGTTCTCGGTTCGAGTCCGAGCCTCGGAGCCAGCTTCTCAGACGTGCGCTAGCTCTCTCACCTGCATGAACCGCAGGAAGAGTGTGATTATTCATGACGCAGCTCGCGTCCGCGCGCTCCAAGATCAACACAAATCCAACACAAGCGGCTTCCGCCCGGAGGTCGCGGCGACCGGCAAACCAGGTCGCCACCGGCCGGACCAGGCCGGAGCTTGTCCCCGCGTAGCCGGCGACGCGCGCAGCTCTTCCCGTGACCCGGACCGCCTTGTGGTGGAGGTGGGTCTGGGTGTGGTGGTGTACCCGCCGGAGGCCGGGGGCGGGTGTGGCGGGCGGTGTTCACCGAGAACGGGCGGCGCCGGTTCCGGCAGGGCGTGACCGAGGCCGATCTCGCGGTCAAGCTGGAGAAAGTACGGGAGCGGCTCGCCGCCGGGGCGTCGAACATGGAGCGGCCGGGCGCGGACCTGATCGCCTGGTACCTGAACCCCGACCGGCTCCCAGCGCACCGGCAGTGGTCCCGCAAGCACGCTGACACCCAGGCCAGGCTCTGCCGGCGGCTCGCCGCCCCGGTCATCGCCGACGTCCCCTGCCAGGACATCACCCCGCCCACACCCAGCAGATCGTCAACGCCGCCCCCACCCCCGGCGAGGGCGCCCGCACCGCCGGCATGATCTCCGCCCTCGTCACCGCCGGCATCGACGGCGGCTACCTCACCAGCCCGAAACTCGCCAGAGTCCACTGGCAGGCAGCAGGACGCCCCCTGCCCGCCCCCGCCGCCGCCGCCGGCCGGGGAGTCACCCCTGTGGGTCGACCCCGCCGAGATCCCCGCCACCACCGACATCGCCGCGCTCGCCGCCGCTCTCGCCGCCGGGAAGCACGGCGACCGCGACGAGCCTCACCGAGTTCACGCACATCTTCGGAAGCACAGGCCGGGCCGGCGACGATGAGTGCGCCGAGGTGTTCAACGCGCTCGACCTCGACGCCTCCGGAGCCCTGTCGCGGGCCGAGTATCACAAAGCCACCTCCGAGTTCTTCTACGGAGACGATCCCGACTCCCCGGCCAATCACATCTTCGGCCATCTCGCAGGAGAGGGGGAGCTCTCCCCGCAGCATTACCTAGTGATCATTCAGGAGCAGAGACACCCTCTCAGAAACGGTCTTCTGCCAGAGCAAGATCAACTAATTCCGGGGCACAGGTGACGGCGCTGCTGGACGAGTTGGCTGACCAGGCGCTGCGGCCGGGCGAGTACTGCGGGGCGGTGCTGGTCACCGCGCCGGAGCCGGTGCCGGCTGTGTACCGGCGGGCGGCCGGGCTGAGCCTGTGGCGGCGGCACGGCGCGCAGGTCTACACCACGCGCGGCCTGCTCGACACCGAGATGCGCCTGCTCCGCGCCTCGGCGCAAACCGGCGCACCCGCCCCCGCGCCAAGCAGCCTAAAGTTGGTCGGAATGCTGGTCACGCTGGACATTCCGGCTGCACGTGCCGAGTTCCTGGTGCTCGGCGGTGGTGTCACAGGATGCACCGCATCTGCGGCAAAGCAGCGATCTGCCACCGCTGGAGCTGGGAGGCTTAGGTCTATGAGCGAGTCGGCTCGGGCCCGCCGTCGCCGATCCAGACTGCGGATCGCTCAGGTCGTAACTGACCGCCTTGCGCCTGGTTGATAGTCTGGGGAGGAATTTGGGAGGCGGCAACTCGGCCGAATCACCCCTCAACTGTTCTGGAGCTGCGCCGAATACTGGCCTCTGACCTGGCCTTTTGTCATTTCTCCAGAGGGGGGAGTCTCCGATCTCCACTTAAAAGGGGCACTGGTTGAACCCAGCTGCGCCCACTCGTTTAGCTGCGAAAGGGCTTGCTCGTGACTGGCTACCGTCCGATGACTCTGGCCGATCTGGCTAGTCGGCTGGCGCGGACAGTTGATGAGAAGGTGCGCTGGAAGCTGGTCTGGGAGTTCCTGGAGGAGTACCGGTGGGAAGCCGGAGATGTTCAGCCTTCGTTGCTGCGTGATACGCCGCCCCTGACAGGCGATGAGCGGTGGGATGCGCTGCTAGCGGCACTGGCCGAGCATCTGGCTGCCCGCCATGACCTCGCGCCGCCGCAGTGGGCCGAGCCCAGGGTCCTTCGACGGCCCTGGTTCCCGGCACAGCTGAAGATTCAGCGGGCCGAGGCTCTGGTGTGGGCACCCGCCGCCTTCCGAAAGCACGGCGTCTACTTGTCCGCGCGGGATCTGGAGGCCGCGTGAGCGGGACTGATGATGTCCTGCTCGGCCGGGCTGAACTTGAGCGGGCCTTCACTGCCCTTGGGGAGCGACTCGCCCGGCGGTCGCTATCAAGGCCGGAGACATCCTGTTAAGGGCCTCTTCACCTTGCGGCTCCGCTCTCCAGAGGCGCCATCTCCCTTGGCGGCAGCGCGCTGCTAGGTAACTGACTCGGATGCCGGTTACGACCGTGTCGTGGTACGAACGATTTGGAAGGGACTAGCCGTTCCACGCAGTGAGGGGGTGCGGGTGACGAGTCCGATCCACTGTCAATCGAGTCCGATCCACTGTCAATACGGTGCGGGCTCTGCACGGGGGTGGCCGTGGCGCAGATCGGCGCGGCTTGGCGCGAGCAGGCATAGCACCGGCCGAGACAGATGACTTGATGGAGATATCGGGCGATGTCGCGCCACTACCGCCAAATCAGACTCGTTGGGCGTCTTTCTTCGCGATCTCCGGTTGCCGCTTGCTAGGCCCTGGCCGCTTTGGGGGTCGGTCACTAGATGGTTCGCGTGGTCGAAATCGCCGAGCTTCTATCACTATGAGATGCGCGACAGGGCCAACGCCGCGTCCGTCGTTGCGTTAATTCCGAGACGCATATGTTCCGAATCACCCCCTTCTGCTGGTCCATACTCGGTTTCATAGTCTTAAGTTTGTCATGATAAGGAAGCATATTCTGATGGCCTGCGATGACCAGGTGCAGGATGCTGGCTATCCAGGGCAGCGCTGGATGTCGCTCACGAGTAGGAGCTGAACTACGTCATCCAGGTGCATTTCGTTTGGCGGAGGCAGAATTGTAGTAGTCGCAGGGATTAATTGGCTGATGTCCTGCGAGATCCGGCGGATGGTTAGATAATTTTTGGGTGCCGCGGCTTTGATATGGATGGTGGGGAGCTGTCCGGGCTGGTTGGCGAGATTGCGTGGGGTAATGGGATATAGGTTCAATCCACCGCCTAACTGGCCACCACCTCCGCCTGGATGGGTTCCTCCGCAGGGCTGGACGCCGCACGCTGATTGGCCAGCGCCACCGCCAGGCTGGCATCTGTGGATCGACGATGTGGTCAGCGGCCTGGGCATAGGCAATGGCACCCGAGCCGGCGGGTCTCAACATCCGTTGAGCGGGCGACATGCCAATGATGCACTGCTCCGTCACGGTGCGGTGCCGGTTGTCCTCCCGCCGGTGACGGCTGCCGGTTTCTCGGCGGTGGCTCCGGCGGAGGCCCCGATTCCGGCGACGGACGCTCCGGCTGCTGTGCGGCAGGAAAGAGTCGGTATTTTTGGTGCCCAGAAACGGGCGGAGGCGTTGCTGGCAGAGAACGCCGGGCTGGCGCAGGAGAACGAGCGGCTGCGCCAGCAGGTATCGGCCCTGCTCGGTATGAGCATCAGCCAGGTCGCCGCCGAGGCTGACCGAACCCGGGCTCAGATTCAGGCAGGTATCGGTCAGGCGAGTGCTGAGCTGGCAGCAGCGAGCCGGCAGGTCTCGGAAGCTCACCGGGTCCGTGATGAGGCGATGGCCGAGGCCGCGTCAGTTGTCCGGCGGTTGCAGGAGGCTCGCGCGCAGGTCGTGGCTACTGATGAGATGGCTGCACTGCAGGAGGTCGGGATCTATGAGTACCGGCACCCTTTGCAGGACGCGGTCGCGTACAAGGGCCGCCTAGCCGATGTCAAGGACAAGCTGAAGGCCATGACCAGCGCGAAGACCGCTGTGACCTCGGCGACGTCGTGGACGGTGAACGGCTCGGCGCAGAAGGGCACGGCGATGATCCGGGAGGTATCTAAGCTGATGCTGCGCGCTTACAACGCCGAGGCGGACAACTGCGTCCGCACCCTGCGGCCGCACACCCTGCAGTCATCACTGACCAGGCTGGGCAAGTCCCGTGACACCATCGCACGACTTGGCAAGACGATGAGCATCCAGATCAGCGAGCCCTATCATCGTCAGCGTCTCCTGGAACTCGAGCTGACGGCCGACTACCTCGTCAAGCAGGAAGAGGAAAGAGACCGCATCCGCGCTGAGCGCGAACGCCAGAAAGAGGAGGAAGCCGCTCGCCGCGACTTTGAGCGAGAGAAGGCCCGCCTGGTCAAGGAACAGTCTCACTACGCCACCGCGCTTGCCGGCCTGCAGGCCAAAGGAGACGTGGCAGGCGCGGCCGAGATCAGCGAACGTCTCGACAAGGTGGCTGAAGCCCTCGCCGACGTGGACCGCCGGGCTGCGAATGTCCGGGCCGGCTACGTCTACATAATCTCCAACGTCGGCTCGTTCGGCCACGACATGATCAAGATAGGCATGACTCGCAGGCTCGACCCGCGCGACCGCGTCCGCGAGCTAGGCGACGCGTCAGTGCCGTTTAAGTTCGACGTCCATGCCTTCATATTCAGCGACGACGCGGTCACGCTCGAGACGGCTCTGCACCATCGCCTTGAGCACTGCCGCGTTAACCAGGTCAACCGCCGCCGCGAGTTCTTCCGCACAGCACCTGCAGACGTCCTGGCTCTTCTGGAAGAGGTGGCAGGCTCCCACCTGCTCGAGTTCACGGAGACACCGGAAGCCCTCGAATGGCGCGCGAGTAAACCAGCGCAGGCCGTTCCGGTCACGTCTGTGGCCGAGAACGAATGAAGCACCTCGAGCGGCGTAGGCACTACGGCTCAACCTGCATAGATGCGAGCCGCTGCCAGCCCGCGATCTTGCCGTTGACCTCGCTGAGCTGTGAGAACCGAATCGCTAGTTCACGCGCTTGTGACAACACAGATCCAACACAAGTCCAGGCTCGGGAGACATTCAAGACGCGAATAACACGGACGGAACGGCACTCTCCGGTACACGGCGGCATCGCTGCTAAAATGGTCCTGCAAGCCCCTGACAAGCCTCGATGCAGGTAACGGGGCTGGTGAACGTCACGGACATTAGACTCCCAGGCCGAGGACAGACCTCCTGTCAGCCTTAGCCTCCCTGCCTGCGAAAACGCAGGAGGCGAGGTTCTCCCCATGACACAGGCTCTGCCCGTGATCATCAGAATCCCCACAGAATCCCCACAACCGGCCGGCGGGCGCGGGAGAAGATCCTGGAAAGACTGGAAGCCGGTGCTTCGAACATGCGGCGGCCCGGCGCGGACCTGATCGCGCACTACCTGGACCCCGGCCGGCTGCCCGGCCAGGCAGTGGTCCCGCAAGCACGCGGACACCCAGCGTCGGCTGTGCGAGCGGTTCGCCTCCCCCGTCATCGCCGAGACAGCCTGCCAGGACATCAGGACCGCGCACATGCAGCAGATCGTCAACGCCGCCCCCACCCCCGGCGAGGGCGCCCGCATCGCCGGGATGATCTCCGCCCTGGTCAGCGCCGGCATCGACGGCGGCTACCTGACTAGCCCCCGGCTCGCCAAGGTCCGCTGGCAGGCCGCGGCAGGCCGCTGCCCGCGCCCCGCGTGACCGCCGCCGGGGAAACAGCGCTCTATCCGCGGATGCCCGGCAGTTGATGGCCCAGACGCTGCTCAGCCAGGATCTCCGGAATACCGTCCTCAGCCATCCATGTCCTGAGGCTGAGCCCCCCAGGCCATGGGAAGTCACCCTGAGTTTCACTGGGAGCCAGCACGTCAGTGTCCGATCGGCGGCCGGAGGCTGCCTTGAGCCAGGACAGTGCTCCGTTCCAATTTTGTGGAGGATGGCGTGGCCATCTGTCCGCATTGGCACTGAGCGATCGCAACTGGGGCATCTCCCAGTTCCTCCTGTGCTGGCCAGTCGTGGGATGCCTCGCCCTGAGGGTGTTGCGTATGGCTTCCCGTCCTCGGCGGCAGGCCATTTCGCCACCGGCCTAACCGGGCCACGGCGCTGAAGCATCGACGATGACGATCCTGTCGGCTCGACCGTCGGCTGCCTTAAGTAGGCCCAGGTCCGGCGTGGTGAGTACCCGGACGCCCGAGACGAGTCTGGCCTCGGTCTCGGTGCCGGGGCGACACGATCACCGTGGCCAGCCCCGCAGTTGCGAGGGCAGTCACTGCGGGCCAGGGCAGGTCGCTGTTGACGATCGCTGCCCGGACCCGGTCACGCAGCGGCCACGACGTCGTCTCCGCGATTGCGGCCAGCACGAAGCCCGGTGCTCCAGGCTGGATCACGGCGTCGACGCTGAACCAGGCAGCCGGTGGTTCCGGCGACTGCCGCAGTGCAGGTGGTCGCGGTGGTCATGTCAGCTCACCTCTGGGCCGGGCTGCCCGCCGCCGCCGTGCAGGCTGGCGCGGATCTGGCCGGCGATGGTGGTGACGATCTCGTCGTGATCCTTCGGCAGCGGCCGGAGGCGGTCGCGGGCGTCGGGACCGCCGGTCACCAGGACCGGCCCGAAGATCTCCTTGCCGGCGTGCTCGCCTGCCCAGAACGCGGCGACTGCGGCAGTGGCCGGGTTCAGGGCTAGGCCCTCGGCGGGCGCGTGGACCAGCCACGCACTGGTCCCAGGGCTCCGGCCTGCCGTACCCCGTACAGGGTCGCAGTCAGGACGTCGAGGTGGTCGATCTGCTTTTAGCCGTCGGACAGCAACGCCCGCGCCACGCCTGCTCCGTCCTCGCCACGGACGCCGGGACTGCACGCGCTGACAGCGCAGACGCTGTTGTCACCGCTGCCGTCAAGTGCCGGTCGGAATGAGCCGCCGAGGCTTTGTGGCTGCTGAGAAGTGGCGGTCAGGGTTAGGGTCGCAGCGCCGATCTTCCGCTTTCAGGCCGAGCAACAGGCGCTGGTCAGTTGACGCGGCCTGGGCCGGAAGGGGAGCCCGCATCTGCGTCAACGCGCTAAATAGGTCGCGGTGAGTCAGGGTCAGTCGACGCAGGCTGACTTCTTTTCTGGCTTTCCCCGGCGGTTATGTGCAGTCCGCAGCTCGCGACCGAGGATGCTATCCGGTACCGGCTCGCCCGCGCGGCTAGTATCGACTCATTCGGCGTAGCTAAATCTACATCTAGCAGATTAAATGCAGATCTTCTTCATTGTTTCGACGACGGTACGTTACTGGGCAGATAAGTCTTCGTGGCTGTTTGCTCGTGTTCCCCGGCTGGCAACGTGCCTGGTGCTCCCCAGGGACCGGCGGCGCTCTCGTCTCTGGCAATGATGTCTCGCCAGATTCCGGTTAGCGCTCTGATATTCGCAGCCAGCCCTGATCTGCCGAAGAGCTCGTAGTGCTGCCTCTGGAAGACATCAGCACCGGAGCGCTTGCTTACGGCGCGTTCGAGTACTTCAGCCGCTGCTTGACCGCGACCCAATGCTGCCATTGCCAGCGCCTGTATCTCCGCGCGCTCGAACGGTGTCATGAAGGTCGGCTGGCCCAGCGCGGCGAGGACGGCGAGGGCGGCTGTGAAGTGTTCCGCGGCGCCTGACGGATCAGCGTCGCAGTCCAGCGCGCCGAGCATCAGCTCTGAGAAGGCGTGCTTAGCGGGGGCCGACTGCGTGGCCTGCAGGAAACTCGACCTTGCCGCGTCAAGGTCACCGGCAATGACACCCAGTGAGCCGAGGCTGGCGTGCGCACTCTCGTTGCCAGGGTCCAGGCGCAGCGCTTCTCGCAGGGCTTCTTCAGCGTCGTCGACCCGCCCGAGGATCTTCAGGTACAAGCGCCCGAGGCTGCTGTGGGGGTTGGTGAAGCCGGGGTTCAGGCGTGCGGCCTCGTGGTAGGCGGCTTCGGCCTCGGCGTAGCGACCCAAGCACACAAGCGCATAGCCAAGGCCGTTGTAAGCGTCGGCGCTGCCGGGGTCTAGGCGGAGTGCGTCGCGGTACGCGGCTTCCGTCTCGTCGTACCGGCCCAGGTAGGCCAGCACGCCCCCGAGGTTGCTTCGGTACCCGGCGTTGTCGGGATCTAGGCGGACTGCTTCGCGGTAGGAGGTTTCCGCCTCGTCGTGCCGGCCCACCTCGAACAACATGCTCCCGAGGTTGTCGTGGACGTCGGCGTTGCCGGAATCTAGGCGCAGTGCTTCGCGGTAGGCGGCTTCGGCCGCGTCGTGCTTGGCCTGGCCGGATAGCGTAGTGGCGAGGTTGTTGTGGTAGGTGGCGTTGCCGGAGTCTAGGCGGGCTGCTTCGCGGTAGGCGGTTTCTGCCTCGTCGTGCCGGCCCAGGTCGAACTGCATGTTCCCGAGGTTGTTGTGGTAGGTGGCGTTGCCGGGGTCTAGGCGGAGTGCTTCCCGGTAGGCGGTTTCTGCCTCGTCGTGCCGGCCCTGGGCGAACAGCGCGGTACCGAGGTTGTTGTGGTTGGTGGCGTTGCCGGGGTCCAGGCGGACTGCTTCCCGGTACGCGGTTTCCGCCTCGTCGTGCCGGCCCAGGTCCAGCAGCATGCGCGCGAGGTTGCCGTGGTAGGTGACGTTGCCGGAATCTAGGCGCAGTGCTTCGCGGTAGGCCGTTTCGGCCTCGTCGTGCCGGCCTAGGCCGGATAGCGTGGCGCCGAGGTTGTTGTGGTTGGTGGCGTTGCCGGGGTCTAGGCGGACTGCTTCGCGGTACGCGGTCTCCGCCTCCTGGTACCGGCCCAGGTCGAACAGGATGCTCGCGTGATTGCTGTGCGCGAGGGCGTCGCCGGGGTCAAACCGGGCGAGGAGGCCCAGGGCCGAGACGACCGCCTGCTGGGTGTCCGGGAGCGCGCTGAGGTAGTCGCCGACGCCGATGACCAGATCGCGGGCCTGGGAGGTGATCACGCGAGCGGTCGGGCCGCCGGGCTCGACGTCGCTGGCGGCCCGCAGCAGCAGGGCGGCCCGGTCAGGCGCCGTCAGGCCTAGGGTCTCATGGCAGCTGGCCTGGAAAAGGTCATGGTAGGCAGCCAAGGGTGGTGTCATGGCGAGCAGCGGTTCGGCGGGGAAGGTTGCCAGTGCCCTGGTTACCTCTCGTACTGACGGTGCCGCCCTGGCCAGCCTGGCACGGGACGGCCGGAACACGAGCTGGAGATCGCTGACGACCTGCAGGTCACTGATAAGGCGCCGGTGATCGGTCATGCAGATCGGGGCGAAGAACGCGGCTGCCCGGAGCAGTGCCGCCGCGAAGCCGACGTCTGTCATGACGGCGGCGGCGAAGAGCCCCTGGAGCATCCGCAGGCCCTGGCCGAGATCGATCCAGAACGTGTGCCACAGCAGCGAGATGGCCGCGCTTCGCCAGCCCTGGTCTGCTATCTGGGCGTCAACCGTGAGGTGACGCAGGTCATTCGCCCGGTTGCGGTACAGGGCAGCGGCGCGGGTGCTCAGATCGAGGATCTCGCTGCGCTTGGCCGGGGCCAGCAGTAGCAGCAAGACTGCCTCCCGTACCTCCTGGTGCAGGAGGTAACTGCGGCTGCTCACGAAGTCATGCCGCGCGGCCAGGCCGTCCAGGCAGGCCGCCACCTCCCGGGCAGGCACGTCCCACAGCGCGGCCAGCGCGTCCGGGTCCAGCCAGGACCGGCCGGAAGGATCCGCCGGGAGGCCAGACCGGTCGCCCTCGCCGTACAGCAGGGCGAGCCCGTACAGCAGGACAAGATCGGGCCTGAGCGCGGGACTGTCGTTTACGTGCACCAGGTAGCGCTCGGCAAGGTCCAGGTACATGCTGGACACCTCGCCGTCCCTGACGGGAGCTAGCACCGACGCGACATCCTGCCCGTCGGCGAGCAGCCTGCTGACCAGGAAGACCGCCAGCGGAATACCGTGCGTGCGCCGGGCCACGGCCTTGATGTCGAGGCGCGCTGGATACTCCTTGCCCAGCCGCCTGCGCAGGTACTCCTCAATCATCGGGTCATCGAAGTGCCTGAGCTGCATGGGCCACAGCCGGTCCTTGCGGAGGGCGCGGCGGAACCGGGCGGCCGCGCTTTCCAGCCGCTCGTCCTGCTCGCGTTCCAGCCGCGATCCGAGCACCCACACCACCCTCGGCCCGCTCTGATCCATGGCCACGCGCAGCCGCTTCAGCCCCTGGCCCAGCAGCTCGCCCGTATCGATGAACATGATCACCGGGCCAGCATGGCGCGACAACTCCCGCAGGGCCTGCGCGAACTCGTCGACCAGACGATCAAGGCCGGCCACCAGCGCGTTATAGGCCTCCATGTCGACGCGGCCGTGACGGCGCACATGCCCGGCGTCTATCAAGGCCCCCGCCGTCTTGGCCAGCGGCCGAGCCAGGGCCTCGCCGGCGGCAGCGACGGGCGCTCCCGCCCCGGTGACCGCCGCGGCGCTACCGCCGCTCCGCCAGCCAGCTCAAGCGGCGCCGTCAGTTGCTCCGCTGCGAGCCGGCGCCCGAACGACGCGCTGATGCCCAGCTTGTCGGCGCGGCGCTCCAGCTCAGGCTGCAGTGCCATCGCCTCCCGGAAACCCTTGAACGCCCGCTCGACCCGGGAGCTCAGCTGCCGGTTAAACGCTCGCTCGACCTTCGACTCGGGCGGCCGGCTAGCAGCTCCTCTCACCACTGCGGTGTACAGCTGGTTCAGCAGCGCCCTGACCGGCGGGCCATCTGGCCCCGCATAGTCCTCCGGGTTGAGGTCGCGCTCCTCCTGGCAGTCGACGATCTCAGCGACCAGCGGCCCGTCACGCCGCGACTGGCCGGCGATCTCGCGCAGGCGACGCAGCAGCGTTGACTTCCCGATGCCGCCGGCCCCTCGACCAGGACCACCTGACCTGCACCCGGACCATCGGATCCGCTGGCGGCGGCGAGACCTAGCACCTGACGGAACATGTCCTGCTCGGTCGTGCGGCCGACAAACAACTCCGCCTCGTCGGGTGGCAGGCCGGAGTAGCTGGACGGAGCCACGGGCACCATGCCCGCGGCCGGCTCGCTGGCCCTCTCTTCCGGCTCCGCAGAACTGGTCAGCTCTCCCGGCGTCAGGGAAGGAGCCTCAGGAACCTCAAGCCCGTCGAGCACCATGATCGGATCGTCGTCGAGCATCTCGGTGATTCCGTCGGCCTCAACTACCAGCGAGGCAGCGAAGAGCGCACTGCCGTAGGCCAGGGTGACGCCGATGAGCCACCGGCCGGTCGCGTCAGTGCCCCGCATCAGCAGCGGCACCGCATGGCTGCGCGCGGCCTCAAGATCGAGCACTCTTTCCTGATCCTCGCCAAGCTCGCCCGCATCAGGCTGGAGCTGGATCTCGTCCGCAGACTCGATCAGGACAAAAGCCCCTTCATCAGCGCGAAGGAAGCAGAGGAAGAACCGGACGTAGTCGCCGACCGTCGACTCGGTCAGCGCGAGGGACTCGGCGTCGTTGACCTCATGCATGGGGCCGGAATCCCCGTTCAGCCACCAGGTGCGCTTGGGGCCGTGCAGTACGAAGGCGCGCTCCGCGCCATGGTCACGGACGAACCGCAGCTCCATCAGCCGATGGGCCGCGTAAAAAGGCAGCCGGGACCAGCGGCTGCTGACCAGCATCGAATCAGCGAAGAACTCGCGGTGCTCGCTAGCGAGTCGCGACAGCGCATCTGCGCCCTGCATGCGCTCGCACTGTTCCCAGATCGTCCACGAATCGACACGCTTTTCCGGCATGAAACCTACCTACCACACTCCAGCCGCACCTATACCCAGGCTGGACCTCCGGCAGTCCACCCCGAAAGATAGATATAGCGTCATAAGAATCCCCCTGCGTGCTCCTTCATCCCAGAAGCTGGTCACCTTCAGCACCAATTTCAGTACGGTCCGAATTCACGCCTGCGGGTCAGGGCTCGGGACGGAATGTGCCTGAGTGCTGGCTGACCATCGGGTGCCGTTCCAGGAGATGGTCAGCGGGTGGTTGATGATTACCCTGTCCGTGCAGCAGGAAGGGTGCAGGTGGTTCCGACGGCCCAGGCGCGGCCGGGTGAGGCGGCGGCCCGGCCGCTCGCGAACCGGGACGTGCTCCGCATCGATGGATGGGAAGAGACAGGAGAGGAAAAGGGGCGCGATCGTACCGCGGCACCTGGCCCTGGTCCCGTCACCAGGCAGCCGAGATGATCCGATGCGTTCAGCTATATCTTGGGCAGCGATCTAATCGAACAATCCGGGAATCAAGACACGAATGACTTTATTCGGTCAAGTGAGTACGGACTAGGCTTCAAGCCTGCCATCGACTAACTGTTCGGCGACACAAAGAGGATCAAAGACATTCTTGATCGGCTCGCTAGATACGGCGTCCTGGGCCAGACGCCTGGAGTGTGACCGCCAGAACGGCGAACACAACGGCTGGTTGTCCGCAATGGACATTCGTGACCTAGTATCGGCCATGTGAAATCTGACAGCTACGGTTGCCCTGTTGACCGGGTATTGTCGATTCGCGGAAGAGCTACCTACCGTGTCAACTCGGACAATCCGGGAGCATCATGCCTAGGGAATGGTCTTACTGGACTCGAAACAAGCTCGAGATTCTCGCTGGCTACCTTCCGGCCTTCAACCGTGCGTCGACGCGGTCGAGGCATCGGCTGTACATCGACCTGATGGCCGGCGTACCTGTCAACGTCAACAAAGAGACCGGCGAGGAGTTCGATGGGTCCGCGAGGCTGGCTCTCGCTGCCTCGCCCGCCTTCACGCGGTTCGCACTGTGCGAGATGCCAGAAGTCGCCTCTGCACTGGACGCAGATCTCCGCGAGCGTTTCCCCGGACGCCAGTTCAAGGTGTACCCAGGTGACTGCAACGAGACGATCGATCAGGTGCTGGCCGACTTCTCGAAACTGCGGTGGGCACCAACATTCGCTTTCGCCGACCAGCAAGCCGCTGAGGTCCAGTGGAGGACATTGGTCAAGCTCGCGGGCTTCCGCACTGGGGAATGGAAGACTGAGCTATGGATACTCACGTCGCCTGCAATGATCGCTAAGGGCGTGGCGGGAACCAACGGGACAGCGTTCGCGAAGCGAGTAGACGACCTCTACGGCAGCGATAAGTGGCGGCGCATCCAAACCGTGCGGACAGGCAATCTGATCTCAGCTGAGGATTATCGCGCCGAGATGGTCAACCTGCTGAGATGGCGGCTTGAGCACATCCTCGGGTACGGATGACTGCCCGGATACCGATGAGGATGCCCAGTGGCATGCCGATCTACGACATGGTCTTCGCCACGGACCATCCGGTGGGCGACAAGATCATGACCGATCTCTACCATCGGGCAGCCGAACGCGAGCCGGGAATGATCCAGGAAGCCAGGGCCGCCGCCATCCGCAAGCGCGATGAGAAGGCTGGCCGGCAAGCGATGTTTGACCTGGACCCGGCATTGATACCGGTCGAGAGCCTGACCTGGGAACCGAGTCCTTGCTGGGATCCGGCCAGCCGGCACTGGTGGCGAACTCAGCCTTAGAAGCCTGCAGCAGATGGCATCTCGTCCCAAAGTTGACCGTCCAGCTCCCGGCCAAGTGCTTTCGGTGTCCGGCCTCCCCACTGCTTAAAGAAAAACGGCACAGACGCCTCCTGGCAGGCATCACGGATGCCCCGTGCCCACTGCAACTGCATCGGGCGATAGTTCGCGCCCGACTCGCCGCCAGCGATGACCCATCCGATCCCAGCCAAATCAATGCCAGCCAAGGAGCCAAGCAGTGGCTCGCACGACAGGAAACGCACGCTGGCCGGCACTTTCCGCAGATGCCGGACGCGGTGCAGCGTCGCGGCATTCTCTACAGAGACCCCGACCCATAGATTCGGTGGCCATTCCAGTTGGTCAGCGAGTCGCTGGAGCCGAAGCGATCTCTTGGTAAGTACCTGGTACGTGTGCTGCGGCGTATCGGCGATCACATCGAATACATCACGCACGAAGCTCAGCGGCACCCTGGCGTGAAATAGGTCGCTCATCGAGTTCACGAAGACGACACGAGGCGAGCGCCACCGGTATGGCTCGCTGAGAACAAGGGGATGCGCTGTAACGCCGAACCCGGGTCCTGACGTGCGAGGATCACCATCTTGCTGGTACTTCTCGGCGCCCATCGCCTTCAGTCTCTTTGCCAAGCTCAGCGCATAACAGTGATCGCACCCCGCAGATACCTGGTCGCATCCGGTGACGGGATTCCAGGTGACCTCGGTCCACTCGATCCCGGATCGGCTAGCCATCGTTCTGCATCCTTTCTACCGGATCTCCTCAATCTGCCTGCTCGGCGGCACGACCGAGCCGAATCCACTCGCTCACCCGCTCCAGTGGGACCACTGTCAGGCCATGCGACTCCGCTGCGCTCTGCATGACGAAGACCTGGTCGCCCGGCTGCAGCCGCAGCCTGTCCAGAAGTGCCCTGGGCAAAGCGATCTGTCTATTGGCAGTGATCTTGATCGGCCCATAAGGCTCGGACATTCGATAATTCTACAACTTTTCATAGTTTTCATATTTTCGACACGCCAAGAATCTCATTCGAGTAGCGCGGGTGGTGGTGTCGGGCCACCCGCTGATCGCGCGTAGTGTGCGGCGATCGATTGATGTCGGCTTGATCCTGGTCACCGGTGCCGCAGTGGTGCTCGCGGCAGTCGTGGCGGCCAAGGTCGCCAATGGGATAGGGCTGCAGGTCCTGCTTCGGTTACGGCACACTGCTATGCCAGAGCAACGCTCCTGTGATGATGACCAGCAGCAACCCGGCCGCGACGATCACGCCCAGGCGCGCGAGCCGCAGCGCACGGTGCCTGCGCGGCGGCGGGCGAGGCTGGTGATAGGGCGCCCCGCGATATGCGGGCGGGAGAAGGGACATAGGGGATAGCTCCCCTCATGCGGGCCTAACGGCGCGATGCGGGCACCGCAGCCGGACGGCCCAGCGGCGCCGCAGGATCAGTCTCGATTCTAGATTCCGTTCCCAGCGGTGTCGACGGCCGTGCCCGTACTGGTGATCGTTGATTGGGCAGACTGGCCGGGAAGTTGCGATTAGCATGGTCAGCTCGCTGCCACGCCGAAGCTAAGCCGACCGTCCGCGGGTTCCGGCGCCTTAGTGCTCGGCGATGTTCGGGAGTTGCGACGAGAACCTGCTCAACGTGCCGGGGGGCTGAGTCCATGGCAGAGGACCTGACGCGCAGGAGCCTGCTCGGGCTGGCTGGCGCGTCGGCTGCCGCGCTGAGCGCTGCCGCATGTTCTGCCGGGCCCGCGATCCAGCGTCCGTCGCTGGCCGTCGATCCCAGCGGGGGATTTGTGTCGCGCCCCGACCTGACGCCCCCGGCCATCAGGGTAACCGGGCACGGGCTGGGCACTGACTCCCGGTACCTATTCCTCAACGCCCCGTACTCCGCGTCGGGGCACGGCGGGACCATGATCCTCGACTCGCGCGGCGAGCTTGTCTGGTTCGGCCCGGACACGGGGACCGGGCACAGGCTGACCTTCAGCCCCCAGAGCTACCAGGGCAAGCCGGTGCTAGCGTGGTTCCAGGGCCTGGTCGTGAAGGGCTACGGGCAGGGCGAGCTGGTCATCGCCGACTCTTCGTACCGGACGATCAAGGTCATCCGAGCCGCGAACGGCGTGCTGGCTGACTTCCACGAATTCGTCATCACACCAGCGGGCACTGCCCTGGTCACCGCCTACCGGAAGCACTCCGGCGCCGACCTGTCCGACGTCGGCGGATCGTCTTCCGGTGTCCTGCTCTCCGGCGTCGCTCAGGAGATCGACATCGCGACCGGGCGCCTGCTGTTCGAGTGGGACAGCCTCAGACACGTCCCGGTGACCGAGACCTACCAAGCGCGCGACGAGATTGGTGACGGCGGGGACGGCACCGCTGCCAGGCCATTCAACTACTTCCACATCAACTCCCTCGCGCTGGACGCTGACGGCGACTTGCTGGTCTCGTCGAGGAACACCTGGACCGTGTACAAGGTCAGCAGGAAAACCGGCGAAGTGCTCTGGCGGATGAACGGCAAGAAGTCGGACTTCACGATGGGGCCGGGAGCCAGGTTCTCCTGGCAGCACGACGTCCGGCCGCACGGCGACGGCGCACTGACGGTCTTCGACAACGGCGCGTTTCCCGCGCAGGAGAAGCAGTCCCGCGCGCTCATCCTCGCCGTGGACACCAGGGCCATGCATGTCTCGCTCACGAAGGCCTACGTGCACCCGGGCAAGCGGCTGCTCGCCGGTGCCATGGGCAGCGCGCAGCTTCTTCCCGGCGGAGGGATGCTCGTCGGCTGGGGCACCGAGCCGTTCTTCTCGGAATTCGCCCCCGACGGCCGCCTGCTGCTCGACGGCAGGATTGCCAGGGACGCACCGTCCTATCGGGCCTATGCCGGCCACTGGGCCGGCCATCCCGCCGAACCGCCGGCCGTCGCCGTCCGGCGCCGGTCCGGCGGCGCGACCGTGTATGCCAGCTGGAACGGCGCCACCAGCGTGGCGTCCTGGACCGTCTACGCAGGCAAGGCGCCGTCGTCCCTGGTCGAGATCGGCTCTGTGCGTCGTTCCGGGTTCGAGACCGCGATCACCGTCCACAGCGCCGGGCCGTACTTCGCCGTCCAGTCCCGTGACGCCGCCGGCAAGGCACTGTCGCGGTCCCTGCCCGTCAAGATCGCCTGACGCTTCCGGACGATCAGTCCGCCGGTCACCGCTGCACCGTCACTTCCCATCCTCCTGCTCCAGTTCCGGACCTGGCTGAGCGCTGCCCGCCTCGACTCGCGCTCCGGCCAGGGAGCACAGTCAGCGGCAACCTTTAATTTAAGACCTGACGATTGAATTTCGCCCGTTCATTAATGACCTTCGGCGAGTCACCCTGACCCTCGCCAGACAGCCGGCCCGTTGCCTTGTCGGCCAGGGTCCAGGTGCCGGTCCTGTCGGCGGTCAGCACCACGCCGGCCAGGGTGACCTCGATGATGTCCCCTGGCGTCGGTTGATATCGCTCGGCCTCGGACAGGCGGGGCAATGAGAGAACGTGCTGGTCGGCGAACCAGCTAATCGCCGCGGCGTGACTGCGATACGGCCCGCGAGGCTGGGCCCAGGGCGGTCCGCAAAGTCGTTTGCGCAGGTAGGTTGCTGTCTGGCCTTCGGGGCGTGCTGGCTGCGGTCATTCGGCGCGGGGCCTGGTGCCGCTTATTTCGGTTACTATCCGTAGCGGCTGGGTGAGGTGGCCGGGTGCAGCCGCAGGGCGCCTGTGCGGTTAGCTACCGTGCGTGATGGAGGGCTGGCACCGGTTTGCCGTTTTACGGGTGATGGGCGTGTCGCTGCCGTGCGGGCAGCGGGGACCCGGCTAGGACAAGGGATTGCTGATGTCACTTTCCCTGCCGGGAGGCCCCGTTGCGAGTCCGGTCTCGCATGCCCGTGCCCGCTGCCGCCTCTGAAGCCCTGGCCGGGCTGGCGTCCCGTGCGGCGTCGCTGCGGGCGGCGTCGGGCGGGAACCTGCTGGAGTGCTTCGCGGCGGTGCCCGGTCCGCGGGATCCGCGCGGGGTCCGGCACGGGCTGGCGCCGGTGCTGGCGCTGTGCACCGCGGCGGTGCTGTGCGGGAACAGCGCGATGGAGGACGTGACCGCGCGGGTGCACGCGGCGCCGCAGGAGGTGCTGGCCGCGGCCGGGGCCAGGCGGGACGGGCTGGGGGTGCGGGTGGCGCCGCATCCGGAGACCGCGGTGCGGATTTTCGCCGCGCTGGGCGCGCAGCCGCTGGCGGCCTGTACGGGGGCGTGCCTGGCCCGCCGCGCCGATCCGGGGCCGGCCGTGTTTCCCCTGGCGGGGCCGGGATGGCTGCCGGCCGTCGCGGTGGACGGCAAGGCGGTCTGCGGCGCGGCCGGCCCGGACGGCCTGACCCCGTACCTGCTGGCCGCCGCGTCGCACGGCGCCGGGATCGTGCTGGCCGAGCGGCTGATCGGCCCGAAGACGAACGAGGTGGTGTGTCACGGACATGGAGGAGGAGCCGATGTAGGGCGGTGATTCTTTTGTGGTGCTGTGCGGGAGATGAAGGTTGTGGCCCTTCGGAGCCGCCCTGCGGGGGGAGGCTTCAAACCACCGCATGCTGCGTTGGCTGAAGACCGTCGTGGTGAGCGATGCGGAAAAGGCGCGCGAGACGCGTCAGGTGGGGGCCGGGAAGACGGTGCGCAGTCCCTGTGATAGCGCGGGGATCACTGGTGAAGCGTCGAAATTGTTCAGATGGCATCAGAACCGGGCCGATGTCTCCGGCCTGGGATGAGCCTGGCGGGTGCCCGTTTACTGGCCAGGCGGTGCCCGGCGTGTAGGTGACGTGAGCCCGGCCTGCCGCTCTCGCACGGAACCGTGAGAAGGCGTTCCTGGACATGCCTGCCCGGTGGGCGGGCGGAGGGAGCATCCCAGGCGGGACGAGCCCGCGAGGGACTGAGTACCGGTGCCAGGAACGCTGGCGGACCGGCCCGTAGTAGCCGTGAGGTCCCTGCCATGGCGCGGTGGGGGCGGAGCCAAGGGGCCGGGTCATTCGTGGCTGTGTTCGTTCGGACAACCGCATGGCGGGAGGAACCGCGTGGGCGAGCTGAAGCTGTCAGGGAAGCCGCTTGACATTTCCAAGCAGGAGGTCTGGGAGGCGTATCTGAAGGTGAAGGCGAATAAGGGCGCACCGGGAGTGGACGAGGTGAGCCTGGCGGAGTTCGAGGCCGGCCTGCAGGGCAACCTGTACAGGATCTGGAACCGGATGTCGTCAGGGTCTTACTTCCCGCCGCCGGTGAGAGCGGTGGAGATACCGAAGGCAGACGGAGGGGTCCGGGTGCTGGGCGTGCCCGCGGTCGGCGACAGGATCGCGCAGACCGTGGTGGCCCGGCACCTGGATGCCCGGGTGGAGCCGCTGTTCCATCCGGATTCTTACGGGTACCGGCCCGGCCGGGGCGCGCTGGATGCGGTCGCGGCTTGCCGGCAGCGCTGCTGGAAGTACGACTGGGTGATCGACCTGGACGTGCGCAAGTTCTTCGACAGCGTTCCGTGGGACCTCATCGTCAAGGCCGTGGAACACCACACTGATGCCCGCTGGGCGGTGCTGTACGTGAAGCGGTGGCTTGCCGCGCCGCTAGTGCTGCCCGACGGTACCGTGCAGCAGCGGGACCGCGGAACCCCGCAGGGGTCAGCGGTCAGTCCCGTGCTCGCCAACCTGTTCATGCACTACGCGTTCGACCTGTGGCTTTCCCGGAATCACCCGGAGGTCGCGTTCGAGCGCTACGCAGATGACGCGGTCATCCACTGCCGGAGCCTTCAGCAGGCAAAGGAGGTGCTGGCCGCGCTGGAGGCCAGGATGGCAGAGGTCGGGCTCCAGCTGCACCCGGACAAGACGAAGGTCGTCTACTGCAAGGACGCGAACCGCAAGCTCGCCTTCGCGAGCACGCAGTTCACGTTCCTGGGGTTCACGTTCCGGGCGCGCACGGCGCGGGGCAGGGGCGGCGGGCTGTTCGCGTCGTTCCAGCCCGCCATCAGCAAGCAGGCCCTGAAGAAGATCAGCGGGGAAGTCCGCTCCTGGCGGCTGCACCGCTGGTCACATGCCAGCTGGAAAGATATCGCGCGGTTCGCCAACCCCAGGGTCGCAGGATGGATGGCCTATTACGGGGCGTTCTACCGCTCGGCGCTCTACCCGGTCCCGCAGCGCATCAACTCCTACCTGGTGCGCTGGATGCGGAGGAAGTACAAGCGGCTGCGATCGAAGAAGAAAGCCCTGGGCACATGGTGGCGGATCGTCACCGACTACCCCAGGTGCCTCATCCACTGGAAATGGACGGTCAACCCCTGGCGGACAGGATGACAGGAGCCCGGTGACAAGAGATTGTCACGCCGGGATCTGTGAGAGCCGGGGGGTGAGATTCCCCCCGGCTACTCGACCCCGAGCTCGCGCCGCTGCTGCGGGAGCTGAACGGGTACTACGGCCTGGCCGGGCACGTCATCACCGCCGGCGCAGGCCACACCGTGAAAGCCCGCGCCAGGTTCACCTGCGGGGAACTGCTGGCGCACTACGTCCTCACGGTCAGGCAGAGCACCCCGGCACCATGGGACGAGATCGACACCCTGGACTGGGAACCGGTCCCCGTGCAGCACGTGACGCAGGAGAAAGGGCACGGGCGGCGCGAGCGCCGCACCATCCAGGTCAGGACCGCCCCCGCGCACATCGCCAGGCGGTTCCCGCACGCCCGGCAGGTAGCCCTGACCGAGCGGCACGTCACCCGCACCGTCCGGGTCAGGAAAGGCAGGCGCTGGGTCAGGAAGCAGGTCAGGTCCGCCGTCGCGGCGCTCATCATCACCAGCCTGGACGCCCGCGAGGCCGCCCCGGTCCACCTGGCCGCCTGCGTCCGCGGCCACTGGACCATAGAGAACAAGGTCCGCTGGATCCGTTCTCCAGGGGCCCTCAGCTTGTCGCATGACGTGGCGCCGGGGGCCTGGCGGAGCCGTTTTGCAACATGCCTCAGCCACTGTGGTGCTCGTCATCGTCGCTGCTCAGAAGCCCAGCCCGTGAAGACGCACAACATGTGCAACAGCCTGCCCGGCGATGACGAGTATTTGATCATGACTCAACCTGCGCGAATCGACAGAACGTCCCATTTGCGCAGATCGCACCCCAAGAGAAGATCCGCGACGTCACTTACCGTGAGGACTCGTCCCGGGTCCGGACCGGCCCCCGCCCCCGCATCATGGTAACCCTCCGTATTCTCTGAACTAAAGATCATGATCTTGGGATGGCTGGTGGCCGTCGCCCGGCTGCGTGGAGCACGGCAGTCGCGACCAGGTTGATGTTGTGGTCGTCGAGTCCGGTGAGGGTGTCGTGAAGGCTCACGGGTATGCCGTCGGCCAGGCTGGCGGCCAGGCGGAGAATTCGCTGCTCGCTGCCGGAGCAGGGCAGGCCGCCGGTGTCGAGGGCGGTGATGGCGGCGGGCCAGTCGATGCTGGCCAGTCCGGTGTCGCCGGTAGTGCTTGAGCTGGTGGCGATGAATGCGGTGAAGTCGCTGCGGCGGAGCCATGTGCGGTGACAGATGATAAGCTCGGCGGCTGCTTCGAGGCTGTAGAGGCCGCTGGCGTGGGCGCGCAGCGTGGCGGGTAGTTCGTGATTCACGGGTTTCCCGTCAGGCTGGCGGCGGGGATGGCGGGGATGCCGAGGTCGGTCTTGGCAGCTGGCGGGCGCCTGTCGATCTGGGCGAGTTTGTCGCGGGCTCCGGCGAGGCTGATTTTGAGTCCTTCGGCTTCGCCGTGCCAGCCTTCGCGTTCGGCTTCGGCGATGCGGGCGATGAGGTTGTCGTGGATCTCGGCGATGCGGGGCCGCTGGGCGGGGGAAGGCCAGTGCATGCTGCAGCGCAGGCAGCTGTGCTCGTGAATGCACGGGGTGCCGAACGCGCGGCCGCAGGTGCCGGTGGCGACTTTGCGGAGCTCGAAATGGCCGAGGAACTCGGCCCATTCCTCGTCGGTGGGGACGCGGTATTCCTCGGTGGGCCGCAGGGCACGGCGCCGGGTCAGGAATGCCAGGTGGGCCTGGATCGCCTCGTCGGGGTAGACGGCCTTGTATCCCATGGTCACGTTCAGGTCCTGGTGGCCGGCGATGACCTGGGCGATGTGCGGGGGCAGGCCGCTCATGATGGCGTCGGTGATGAAGATCCGCCGGAAGTCGTGGGGGCTGTAGTGCAGCGGGCTCCCGTCTGCGTGGTCGGTCAGGCCAGTGCTGGCCAGGGCAGCGTTGAGCATGTTGCGGATCGTGCCGTCGCAGATCCGGCGGTTGTCAGCGCCGAACCGGCGCTGGAACAGCAGCGGGGCCGGGCCGATCCACAGGCACTCGCGCCGGTCATATGCCCGGATGAGTGGCACTGCCCCGGCGTCACCGCGGACCCGGCGGATGATGACTGACAGCACGTCTGCCAGGTCCGGGCTGACGACCAGGAGCCGTTCGGTGTCGGTCTTCGACGGGACGATCTGCAGCAGGGGAATGAGCTCGCCGGTGGCGGGCAGCTTGTACTGGACCAGGCTGTGGTGGCTGATCTCCAGGAGTTCCTCGACGCGAACACCGGTCAGGCGCAGTACTTCCACGGCGGCCCAGGCCCAGAATGCCAGGTCCTCTTCCACGGCCAGGTCGCGCCGCTTCCTGGTGGCCGGATCGTCTGCCCAGACCTTCCCGCTGGTCGAGTAGGTGGTCACTGACCGGGTCAGGGTCTGGCCTGCGGCCGTGAACGTCTCGCCCGGGTGCGCCTGGCGGGCGGCTTGCAGTAGCGCCTCAGCGTTCTGGCGCCGCTCGTCGATGGCCCGGACCAGGACGGGCAGGACGGGCAGCCTTTCCCGGGTGCGCGCATCCATGCGTGACTTGCGGTGCCGGGCGGCCTTGCGCTGGTTGATCTCTTCCGCGCCGATCGGACAGGGGACGGCCCAGGCGGCCCACCGGCCTGGTTCCTCGATGGCCCAGTGCGCCAGGTCCAGGTAGAGTGCCCGCACCGGGGTCAGGCACTGGCGGTAGCTGACCCGGTCGACGGTGACGGCGGCCTTCGCGCCAGTGCCGGTCACGATGGTCTTCTGCCTCGACCGCAGCCGCTGCTTCCAGGCTTCGGCGACTTGCGCGGGCAGGTGCAGGCTGCTGATGCCGGGGTGGTGGCGTTCAAGGTCTTTCCAGAACCCGCCGGCCAGTGCGGCGGAAAGCTTCCGCAGGCTGCTGTAATCCAGTGCCGGCTGCCGCTCCTTGAGGTAGTCCACCAGCAGGTCACGGACGGGCCGGCAGGCCAGGTCGTAACGGTCGATCAGCTCCCCGGGGGTGCGCTGGCGCGAGGCTGTCAGCTCCCGCAGCATCTGCGGTGCCGCGGCTTCGAAGATCCCCATCCGGTGGAGCATCCGGTAGAACCCCGACCCGTGCGCCATCGGCCTGGCATGCGCGCCGGCCTCGGCGTCGAGCAACTCCAGGACGTCACCAACGGTGATCTGCCGGAGCAGTCCGCCTTTGGCGCCGATGATGACGGCGGCGCGGTGCAGGACATGTGCCCGGGCCCCTGCCGAGACGTGCGGATCACGGTCGCACAGCTCCCGCAGCCGGGCGAACCCTTCGGTGTCCCTGGTCGCCTGCATGCCCTGGCTCAGATGACCGCCGCGCATCACTGCGCCGGCGAACCAGCCCGTGCCAGGACGTACCGCATCAGCGCAGATCACCGTCAGAAGGGCCGCCGACAACCGCCCCAGCCGCGCATCGGAATACTGGCCGCGGCCGTGCAGCCAGGCCCCCGGCACTTCCCGCCACTCCCGGCCGGCGGTGTCGGCTCCGCTGGCCAGCCACCGGTCCTGCCAGCTGTCACCCGGCTGATCTTCCAGCCAGTCCAGCAGCGACTTCAGCCCGAGTACGCGTGCCTTCTGCACTCCGGCGCTGCCCGAGACGAATGGCGCGCAGGTCAGCCGGCCGAGCGTCGCCTGACGGTCCGCCATGGCCGCAGGCCATCCGGCGGCCGCCACACGCGCGGGATACCGGGTGCGCAGCTCCGTGAGAGCCAGCCGGGCGGGCGATCCGGGCACATCCTGTTCCTGCAGGACCGAGGTCATGACACCCCGTTCCCGAACAGCACGTCCAGCACCTCGGGCCGGTAGCCCGGTGCCGGAGCCGGGCGTGCGCGCGCGGACGCCTGCCGGGTCTGCTCGGCGTGGTGGGCCAGGACCCGGCGGATCACGTCTTCCTTGCGCGGCGTCAGGTAGATCTGAGTCGTCGTGAGCTGCGCGTGCCCGAGTACGAGCTGCACGTCGGTGAGTGGCAGGGCCGGGTCCTCCGCCATCCGGTAAGCAGCCGTATGACGCAGCGAATGCAGCGTCGACGTCGTGCCGGCCCTGGCGTTCACCCGCTCGAACATGCGGTGCACCGCGTGATAGGTCAGCGGCCGGGCCGGGCGCCGCGCCGCCCACCACAATGGCTGCCGCCGCCCCTTTGGGATCAGCTCCGCCATCTCCACCTGATAAAGCCGCAACCACACGAACGCGTCGGTGGAGGCCGGCAGCTCCTGCAGCTCGCGGGTGCCTTTCCGGATGACCGTGATCAGCTGCCGCCCCGGATCGACACCAGCCAGGGTCGCCGACAGCAGCTCAGACGCCCGCGCCCCGGTCGACACGTAGAAGGCGACCAGCGCCCGGTCCCGGTGCGACGGCAACCCCGCGAAGATCTCGTTGAACTCACTGTCCGGGATACTGCGCGGGATCCGGCCAGGCACCCTCGGCCGGTACCGCCCGCTGCGCTCGTTGCGGTAGCGCTCCATCGGATTGTGATGCGCGTGCGCCCGCCCGCCCCGCCGGGACCGGTCAAGCGGGAACGGGTTGACGACCGGCCCGCTGCCCACAGCCAGATGAAAGTCGTAGAAGGCCCGCAGCACCGTCTCGGAATGCGCGCGCACCGACGGCGCGTATGCCGCACCAGCCGGAACGCCCGCCGGACCGCCGGCCTGGTCACCGGTGCGCCAGTGCGGCCGAGGCTGCTTACCCGTGACCTGAAGCCACCTGCAGAAATCACGGGCATCGGCGCGGGACGCCTGATCCCAGGCCACCCCGGCGCCCGCATGCAAGAACCGGAACCAGCGAAGAAGATCCATCCCATACGAGCGGACCGTGGACTCCGCCCGCCCGGCCGCCAGAAGATCCCGGAAAAAGGCCGCAGCTGCAGCCACGGCCATGCCGTCAGCGCCGACAAGCCGATAAGGCTCGTAACGATCACCGGTGGCTACCAGCCGGCCAGCCTTAGGTACTACCAGCGCCGCCAGATCCCTGGACGGCTCATCGTCTCCGATCATGGTGCGAGACCATGCCAGGACAATTCAAGACGCACACGCTGAACTGCAGAAACGATTGGTCTTGTTCAGTCAATAAGTAACCTCGCCATCAGCCTCATCCGCCAGGCCGGCTACACGCAGATCGCCGCCACCATCCGCCGAATCAGGTACGACACCACCCTGCTCCTCAGCATTCTCGGCCTCAGCAACCCCTCATGACCAGCCGAAAAAGACTTTGCGGGTCGCCCTGGGCTGGGCCAGGAGACTTGCCGAGACCACTAGTGCTGCTCGGGAAATCCGCCGCAAGACTTCGTTTTCATGGACGCGGGCGGCGGCGGTGATCGCGGCGCCTGCGGCCAGATGCTGGTCCACCCCGGCCGTGATCTCAAGGTCGTACGTTTCCAGCCCCGCAAGCAGGGCGCGAGTTCGAGTTGAGGTGGCTGCCATCTGATCTCCTTCGTCCGGGTACCGGGTTCGGTCGCCCCGCCGCAAAGGGAATTACCTACGCCGGCTGGTGCACATTCATCTGTGCCATTAGCCTGTCGAATCACCCCGGACGGTCGGCTTGCGCGCGCATTGACAGGGGATTGCAGCTGCAAGACGCGGAGCTGCGGTTGCGCCAAGGAGTTCTTCTAGCGGCGTGCGCTCGCGATAGCCTGGCTGATCGGTGTCAGGGCTGAGGAGGCAAGGGCGCCCCAGCCTTCCAGGACAGACTGACTGGAAGCTAGCTGTGATCGGGCATGGCAGTCGGTTCGCTGTTAGCGCTGTCGTGTCTGGATGCGACGGCGATGGCGGCGAGGATCGCATCGGTATGCGCTGGCGTCCCGACTCCGGCACCGGATCGCCAGGTTGCCCAGAGGTTGTCCCGGAGCGGCTTGGGGATCCGGTACCAGTGCACGCGGCACATGAACCGGTCGGCGCTGATGTACGTGCGGCAGGCGGCGGCTGGGCAGAGGTCGCTGCTCGGCCCCTTTCCGGTTCCGAACGGGCGCCTGGCCGCTGCCATGCTGACGGCGCGGCTGATCACCGGTCGCTGTTGGGCGGCAACGCGGCACTGATCTCGGTCGGGGTGTTCAGTCCTGGCCAGACGTACCGGAGCTGCCTTTCGCGGACTCGGGGAGCTGGCGGCGGCGGCAGACCTGCGACTATCGGGCATATGAAGATCACCTGCGTGTCTCGGTTGCATGGTGCTTGTCCGGGGCAGCCCCTGCGAGCGGCCGGGATCAGAGTGCACCACCAGATCGGACAGGGATGTTGCACGGTCCTGATATTCGGATTGCGCCTCAGGTGTCGCGGACAGCCTCAATCGGCCTGGCGAGCGCGGTTATCGTGACCACGGCGACCAGGAGCCGGCGAAATGGTAGTCAGACCGACCATCGAGAGCCCCCATCGCGGGTCCTTTCGAAAGAATGAACTTTTTGTGAGGCTGCCCGGTGTGAGAGCAGTCAGGTCAGTAACCCAGCCGAAACATGATTCCCGGCGATCCGGCGTATATCGGCCGGCCGGGACAACGCGGGACCGTTTAACCGGACAGCCCGCCAGTTGGCATCTAGAACTGGACATCCGATCAGATATCGGCGCGAGGTCAGGCATAGGATGGTCCGCGCTACGACGTGGTGCATCCACTCTGCGTGCCGTCCACGCGGAGCCTCAGTTGCTGACTGCTCGTCGCCGGGCGGGCCGGAACGGCAGAATGCCTTAATGAGCCGTCGTTACGAGCAAGAGATCCTGATACCGGTCCTTCCAAGGTAACGTCGTCGCCGGTCCATGAGGAATGACTCACCAGCACCGCATGCTCAGACAGAGCTAAGCGCCGAGCAAAGCATCTATGGTCGGCATGATCGAGCGCCCGTTGACTGGGTGCACGCGGAGCGAGGACTCCCAAGGCCAGATGGGAGATGAGTCTGCCCTCGCTGCTCCGGGGAAGACCTAGCCGCTGGCACCAGCGAGCGGCCCCCGGCGGACCGGGATTGGTCTGGCACGAAGCAATGACAACTCGATCCTGGCGCGCGCCAGGCTGGACTATCTAGTCGGACCGGACGCGCCGTTTCTGCTCGCGGGCGGAGTTCGCCGCCATGCCCACGATCTGGGGCTGGAAGCGTGTGCGCTGGACTTCACCTGGATCAGGAGGCCGCCGAGGGCGTTGCGTTCGAGTCCAGGACACAGGGCGAGGTCCCACCGGTATCCGGGAGCCGGGGGACTCGTGCCGGTCCGGTCGAGGACACCCAGCGGGGCCTTCACGAGCTTGCATCCTGCAGGCGGTTCCAGGTGACTGCGGGACGAACCCCCGGCCTTGGTGGCGCTGACTGGCCCGCACGATGCTGGCAGTGCGGCGACTGCGGCTGCGATGATGATTGCCGGTGTGCGCAGCCAGCCAGGCATCGTGGCGGCAAATCCACTCCGGTTGGCGCGAGGTCTCGTGACGAGTCCGGAGAACTGGCTGGCCAGGTGTGTGCGCTGGGCAGCAGCAGGCTCGATGCTGTTCGGGGAGGTCTGAACCATGTGTGCGTCACCTGCGCTTTCTCGCGGTTAGCATGCATCGCCGACCCGGATGCGCATGTTGCGCGATGCCTGCACGTGTCCTGCATCCTGGGTGCAGCTGATGACCGCGAGGCGGCCCGTGCCGCTCGCTGTAGAGCAGGTCGGGTCGACCGTGCTGCCAGATCATGATCATGGCGATCACGACCAAGCCCGTCATCTGCGGGCGGTCATGTCAGCCATTAGTTCCGCCACCCAGTGCCCGCAACTGGACAGCGCCAGTATGTGGCCAATAATTACTTTTATCCCTATTCTAGGGCAACATGCGGCCGTTATCTCGATCTCACCCGAGCCGGGCCATTTTGGCCTTACTGTGTGTGCGTGAACGATCAGCGCTTAGGCGGGCCACCTGGTCACGTGTTCATTTCCTATGTTCGCGAAGATCGCGAACGGGTGAACCGGCTGCAGGTTGTCCTGGAGAGGGCCGGGATCACGGTCTGGCGGGATACCGCTGATCTCTGGCCAGGGCAAGACTGGAAAATCGAGATCGCCAGGGCTATTACTGCTGGCAGCCTGGCCTTCATCGCGTGTTTCTCCGAAAACACCGACGCCAAGGTGACGTCCTACCAGAACGAGGAGCTGTCTCTGGCGGTCGAACAACTGCGGTGCCGGGTGCCAGGTCGCGCATGGTTGATCCCCGTCAGGTTCGCCGAGTGCCCGGTGCCGCCGTTCGATCTGGGGGCTGGCCGCACTCTGGGCTCCCTGCAGCACATCGACTTATTCGACGGCGGCTGGGAACTTGGTCTTGCGCGTCTCGTCAGCGCAGTACTCCGTATTTCCCACGCGCCGGCAGTGCAGTCAGGTCCTCGTCCGTCGCCGGTGCTACCCGCACGCGTAGGCTACGGAACGGAAAGCATGACAGCGCCGCCAGGCCAGCATGTGATGCATCAGATCCCAGCTTATTCCCCCTATCCGTCCAACCCACTGCCGTATTCGGGTGCCCCTCGTCCTACCTCGACTCAGCATCCACGTGTCTCGCTGCCTGCCTGGACTGAGCTACCTGAAGCTGTTGCGGGCGTAGTCCTCATGATCCTGCGAGGCGTGCAGTTCTCGATCGACTGGTTCCTGACCGGCATCGTGCCTCTCGTGGTGGTCGGATCAACGTTTCAGCACGGCAAATCCGACATCCAGGTATTGGGCATAGTGGCGGCGGTGGCTATCGGGCTCCCGATTTACTTCTGGTATTGGGTAATATGGCCGTACGGTCACTATGGTCAGACTTTTGCGATGCGGATCATCGGCTTGCAGGTCCTCGGCGTGGACGGCACCAGGGCCAGTAAGAAACAGCTCTTTTACCGCGCAGTTCTGCTAATCATCGATTGTATATTTTATGTGGGACCTATATTAATGCTCGTCTCGCGGGGCCACCAGCGCGTCGGCGACTACATGGCCAAGACAGTCGTGGTACCCAAGATAAACGCTGAGCAACCTGCCGGATGAACGGTCGCTGCTTGCCCCTGGGCGACCGCGCAATTCCCGAACTTTCTCGCCGGAACCTTGCAACCGGCTAACTCCAGCGTTCGAAGGGCTCGTTAATGGTCTCTCCAGCCAGGAAACGCGGCAGGAGCTCGGGCAGGCGACCGGGATAGAACCGTTCATAGCTGCGGGTAATCTCGGTTACCCGCCACCAGCGGGCGGTGACGAAGTCCTCGGCTTCTTCCGGCGTGCGCCCGCCGTCGGTAACGGGCGGCTGCCGGGCCGGCAGCCGTGCGTAGACGACGATCTCGTGCTGGAGCCGCCGCCCGCTACGGGACCACCAGGTCGAGTCGCGCCACCAGGACGGTGAGCTCACCTGATCGGGGCCGAGAACCAGGCCGGTCTCTTCCCGGATTTCCCTGACAGCGGCGTCCAGATAGGTCTCACCGGGCTCGATCCCGCCACCGGGCAGCTCCCACCACCCGGCCGGTGCCTCATCTGGTGTCACGACATGAAGCAGCAGCACCCGCCCGCAGGCGTCGGCGAGCACCACGCGCACCGCATCCCTCTCCAGGTCATAGTGCAATTCGTCCACTGGGCCACCTCACGTTCACGCTTGGCGCGCCATTCGCCGTTCTCGGTCATGTCCTTCCCTACCGCCGCCTGGTGTTCCCAGCGAGCCTCCTGGAAGCTAGCGGAGTCGATGTCGGCGAGCCGGTCCTGGCCGCGAGGCACTCCGGAGCACGTCTCCTACCAGTTCATCTGGCGAGGGTGCTGTTGTTGGGTCTGTCAAGTTAACGGTGTAACGATCTTGGTTGTTACTTCCTGCCGTCGGTGAGGCGGCCGTCGAAGGTGATGTCGAAGGCGTTGAGGGCGGCCTTCCACCGGTTGGTCCAGCGCTTGCGGCCCTTCCCGGTGGGGTCCAGGCTCATGATCGCCAGGTACAGGCACTTAAGCGCGGCCTGCTCGGTCGGGAAATGCCCGCGTGCGTTCACTGCCCTGCGGAGCCTGGCGTTAATGGACTCGATGGCGTTGGTCGTGCAGATGACGGTTCTTATTTCCCGGTCGAACTGAAGGAAAGGAACGAATTCGGCCCGGGCGTTCTCCCAGAGCCGTATGATAGCCGGGTAGCGTTTCTTCCATTTCTCCCCGAATTCAGCGAAACGGTCTAGTGCCTCGGCTTCGGATACAGCGGTGTACACGGGCTTGAGGTCTTTCGCGATCTGCGCCCGGTCTCTTTTCGAGGCGTACCTGAATGAATTGCGCAGGAGATGGACGTTATCTGGACATCCAGATAACGTGCATTATCCCTGGAACGCGGTTATGCCGGCGACGCGTACAGACTGCCGTTCCGCAAGGGACTCTTTAGTGTCGGTGCCGGCATAATATCCTGGCTGTAACGTGTAGTGACTGATTAATTTCGAAGAGTCATCATCTGTCTTGTCGGTTCACTGATCCGGGAGGCAGCAGATGGGCATACGACTGGAGCGTGCCGCGGGGCCGCTCGCGGAGCACAGGCCGGGTTACCAGGCCGAGCTGGAGCGGCTGGGCTATACCCGCCACACGGTCAGGCAGCACCTGGTGGTGGTGAGCCAGCTCGACAGGTACCTGCTGGCCGGGGGGGCCGCGCTCGGCTCGGTGGACGAGGACCTGATCGGCCGGTTCGTCGCGGCGCGCACGCAGGAGAACCTCGTGGCGTGCCGGTCGCCGAGGATGCTCGCGCCGCTGCTGTCATGCCTGCGGCGGCTCGGTGCGGTCCCGCCCGCGGTCCCGGCGGTCCCCGGCCCGGCTGCCGACACGGCGGTCGCGGGATGGCGGCAGTACCTGCTCGCCGAGCGCGGGATGACGCCTGCTTCGGCGCGCGGCTATACGGACGTGGTCCGGCCGTTCCTGGCCGCCCGGGACGACGGCGGCCGCGTGCGGCTGGACGAGGTCGGTGCCGCGGAGATCAGCGCGTTCATGGTCGGCAGCGCTTCGCGGTTCGCGCCGAAGACGATGCAGCGGCTGGCCAGCGCGCTTCGCTCGTTCTTCAGCTACGCGTTCCTGACCGGGCTGCTGGACACCGACCTGTCCGGGGCGGTGCCGGGCGTGGCGTGCCGGTCCGCGCAGCTGCCGAAGTTCCTGACGCCGCAGCAGGTGCGGGCGATGATCAGCACCTGCGGCCCAGGGACCGCCGGGGGTGCCCGGGACCGGGCGATCCTGCTGATGCTATGGCGGCTGGGGCTGCGCGCGGGCGAAGTCGCCGGGCTGCGGCTCGGCGACATCGACTGGCGCGGGGGGCAGGTCACCGTGACCGGCAAGGGCCGCAAGGACGCGCGGCTGCCGCTGCCCGCCGATGTCGGCGAGGCGATAGCCGGCGACCTGCGGCTGCGCCCGGGCGCCGGGCCGGACCGTGCGGTGTTCGTCCGGCTGTGCGCCCCTTACCGCGGCGTGACCGCCGGCGCCGTGACTTCCGCGGTCGCCGCCGCGTCGCAGCGCGCGGGCCTGGGCGTGCTGCACGCGCACCGGCTGCGGCATTCCGCGGCGACCGCGATGCTGGCCGGCGGCGCCTCGCTGACCGAGATCGGGCAGGTGCTGCTGCATCAGAACCCGGCTGCGACCAGTATCTACGCGCGCGTCGATATCGAGGCCCTGCGTGGCCTGGCCCGCCCGTGGACGGGAACGGGGGCAGCGTGATGGACCTGCACGCGATGCTCGGTGAATACCTCGCGGTCCGCCGGGCGCTGGGCGTGAAACTGGCGCGCGAGGAGAAACTGCTGGAGCAGTTCCTGGCCTGGCTCGGCGATCGCGGCATGACGGCGATCACCGCGGACGCGGTTCTGGAGCGGGTGCGCCAGCCGGGTGAGGTGTCTGCCGGATGGCTGGCGATGCGGATGCGGGCCGTGCGGGGTTTCGCGGGGTTCTGCCGCTCGCTGGACGGCGTCACCGAGGTCCCGCCGCGGGGCGTGCTGTCCGGTTCCGGCCAGCGGGCCACCCCTTACCTCTACAGCCAGGCGGACATCGACGCGCTCTGCGGCGCCGCCGGCACCCTGCGCGGCGAGGCCAGGCAGGCCACCTACCGGACGCTGATCCGGCTGCTGGCTGTTACCGGCATGAGGATCGGCGAAGCCGCGTCGCTCGACGCTTCGGACTTCGATCCGGTTGCGGGGGTGCTCACCGTGCGGGATGCCAAGTACGGCCGCACCCGGCTGCTGCCCCTGCACCCCGCCACGGCCACCGCCGTGCTGGAGTACCGGCGCACCATCGGGGAGGCATTCCCCAGCCCGGCCACCCCGGCGCTGCTGGTCTCCGGGTCCGGGACCCGGCTGCACACCGTGAACATCGGCGCGACCTTCCGGCAGCTCGCTGCGCGGCCGGTCTCACGCCCCGCTCAGCGAGCTGCCTGCCCCGCCCGCACGACCTCAGGCATGCTTTCGCGGTGCGCACCCTGATCGGATGGCTCGGTGACGGGCAGCCCGTCGATGCGCGCCTGCCGCTGCTATCGGCCTACCTCGGGCACGCATCCCCGGCCCATACGTACTGGTACCTCGATGCCGCGCCCGAGCTGATGACGCTCGCCGCCGCGCGGCTGCACGCGCACGAGCACCGGGACGTGTCGTGACCGCGATCGCCGCCACCGTGCAGATGTTCTTCACCGAGCGGCTGATCAAAGAACGCGGAGCGAGCCCGGCCACCATCACCGCCTACCGCGACACGCTCAGGCTGCTGCTGAACCACGCCGCCGCAGCCACCGCGACCCCGGTCGCCGTGCTGGACTTCACGCAGCTCGACGCGCAGATGATCAGCGGGTTCCTGCAGCACCTAGAGTCCGGGCGGGGCAACAGCGTCCGCACCCGCAACGCCCGCCTGGCCGCGATCCGGTCGCTGTTCACCTACGCTGCCCGCCGGCACCCCGAGCACTCCGGCGACATCGCCAGGGCCCTGGCGATCGGCCCCAAGCGCGCCGCCTGCGCCACCGTCACTTACCTCGCCGATCCCGAGCTCACCGCCCTGATCGCAGCCTGCGGCCAGGGCACCGTCACCGGCCGCCGGGACCGGGTGATGATCCACCTGGCCGCCCAGACCGGGCTGCGGGCCGCCGAACTGCTCACCCTGCGCACCCCGGATCTGCACCTGGACCACGGCGCGCACGTCAGCTGCCGCGGCAAGGGCCGCAAGCAGCGCATCACCCCGCTCACACCCGACACCGTCCAGATACTCAACGGCCTGGCTGCCCGGCCGCACCGCCCCTGACAGCGCGACGCTGTTCACCACCCGCCGTGGCACCCCGCTCAGCCGTGACGCGTTCGCCTGCCGCCTGACCCTGCACGCCGCAGCCGCCGCCACCAGCTGCCCGAGCCTGGCCAGCAAGAACATCACCCCGCACGTGCTGCGCCACACCACAGCGATGCGGCTGCTGCACGCAGGAGTCGATATCGCGGTCATCGCATTGTGGCTCGGGCACGAATCGCTCACAACAACAGCGATCTACCTCAAAGCCGACCTCGAAACCAAGGAGACAGCGATCGCCCGCACCGCCCCCATCGGCACCCCGCCTGGACGGTTCCAGCCCGGTGACGCGCTCCTCGCCTTCCTGGACTCCCTCTGATTATCCCTGACCGCCCGGAGCTCACGCTCAGCCTGCCAGCACCAACTCCAGGCAACCCGGCATAACCGCGTTCCAGGGATAATGGACGATACAGGTCTGGACGATGGTCTTCTCCCAGGTCGCGCTGACGGCGTCGGGCAGTCCTTTCAGTCCGTCGCAGACCAGCATGCACACGTCCCGCACGCCGCGGTTCCTGATCTCCGTCAGGACCCGCAGCCAGTACTTCGCGCCCTCCCCGTCGCCGTGCTCGCCAGCCCGCAGCCCCAGCACGTCACGCTCGCCGTCCACCGTGACGCCCAGCGCCAGGTACACGGGCCGGTCGCGACCTGGCCCTCCCGGATCTTCACCTGAATGGCGTCGATGAATACCACGGCGTACACCGGGTCGAGCGGCCGGCTCTGCCATTCGGTCATTCCCTCCATCACCCGGTCGGTGATCGTGGTGATCGTCTGCTTGCTGACTTCCGCGCCGTAGACCCCGGCCAGGTGCGCGGCGATCTCGCCGTGCGTCAGCCCTTTCGCTGACAGGGAAATCACCAGGTCATCGATCCCCGTGAGCCGCCGCTGCCTCTTCGCGACGATTCTCGGCTCGAAAGAGGAATCACGGTCGCGGGGCACGGAAATCTCCACCGCCCCGGCCTCGGTAAGCACCGTCCTGGCCCGGTGCCCGTTCCGGGAATTCCCGCCATCCCGCCCGGCCGGATCGTTTTTCTCATAACCCAGGTGATCATCGAGCTCGCCTTCCAGCGCGCCCTCGACGACCATCTTCGTCAGCCTGCCCAGCAGCCCGCCCTCGCCGGTCAGCTTCAGGCCGCCGTGCCGCGCCCGCTCGGTCAGCTCCCGCAGCAGCTGCTCATCAGCCGCCGACAGCCCCGCCATGTCCCGAACCTGGCCGTTCGCTACATCTGTCACTGGTGTCTCCCTACTTGTCAGGAGTTACACCGTTGAAATTACAGTCCCGGCCCAGGACACGGCGCCGCTGGCGATGACCCGCGACGCGATCGGGCTGACCGATACCGAGTGCGCCCACATCGGGTCCTGGTCCGGGGAACAGCTCGGCCGCAGCCTGTGGAAGATCGGCCGGATCCTCCAGCCACGTCGTCCAGCTGGTCCTGACCCCCGCCGAACGGCGCCTGTACTGGACCAACCAGCGGATGGAAGTCCGTGCCGCCCGCCCGGCGCCAGGCGGCGATTCATGATGGGGACGGACCGCGCGACCGCCCGGCCCGGGATCCTCGACGGGCCTGGCGAGTACCTGCTCGTCACCCTGCTCGTGCTCGCGGCTGCGCTGCTGGCCGGGACCTGGGTCACCGGACAGCTCGCCGGCCTGCTGTTCCGGCACGCACTGGCCGCCCGCCAGCCTCACCCAGTCCCTCGGCATCGCCGTGCGGCTCCCGGCCCGCCTGGCCGACCCCCGCATGGCCTGGCCCGCCCGGGCGCGGGCATCCCTGCCCGGCCCCGCAGCGTTCGCCGCCGCCGCCGTGATCACGGCGACGGCCATGACCGCCGCCGCCGCGGCGACCCGGCGGGTAATAGCGGCCGGCGGTCCCGCGGCGGCTTCGCGTCACGCCGGCAGGTCCAGGCGAGGCTGTCCGAGCAGGCAGTCCTGCGCCGCGCCGACATCATCCGGCCCGGCCTGGCCGGAAAGCCCCGCACGGTCACCGACGTCGGCGTGCGCGCTGGGCGGGAGCTGAGATCCGGGATACCGCTGGCTATCGGCGCCGAGTCCTCGGTCCTGCTGTTCGCCGCACCCCGGATCGGGAAGACCAGCCAGGTCGTCATCCCCTGGCTGGCGTCCTGGCCCGGCCCCGCCCTGGTCACCTCCGTCCGCGCCGACGTGCTGGAGAACACCGCCGCGCTCCGCGCCCGGACCGGGCCGGTCTGGGTCATGGCCCCGACCGGGATGCTCGCCTGGCCCGACATGCTCACCTGGTCACCCGCCTCCGGCTGCGCGAGCTTCGACCAGGCCCGGCAGCGGGCCGACGTCATGGTCACCGTCGGCAAGCAGGGCAAGGACACCGCCGACTCCGGCAACGCCGCCTACTTCGGGATGATGGCCACCAACCTGCTCGCCGGATGGCTGCACGCCGCCGCGATCTCGCGGCCGCGGCATGGACGATGTCCTGGCCTGGGCACTGGACGAGCGCCGGACGACCCGGTCAAGATCCTGCGCGACCACCCCGGCGCGGCAGCGGGTACCGCCGCGATGCTGGACGCCGCCTACAGGTCCCCGGACGTGACCCGCTCCAATCTGTGGACCACCGCGCAGACCGCGATCGCGCCCCTGCTCGCCCCCGCCGCCCGCGCCGTCTTCGCCCCGCCGCCCGGCACCGGAGCCAGCCTCACCGACTTCCTGCGGCGTAACGGCACCATCTACCTGCTGGCCTCCGAACGGCAGGCAGCCCTCATCGCCCCGCTGGTGACCGCGTTCTTCGACGAGCTCGCCGACCAGGCCAAGCAGCTCGCCGACGCCAGCCCCGCCGGCCGGCTCGACCCGCCGCTCGGCCTGTTCCTCGACGAGGCCGCCAACGTCGTCCCCCTCCCGCACCTGCCCGGCGCTCATGTCCTACGCCGGCGGATCCGGGATCTTCACCCTCGGCGTCCTGCAGAACCGCGCCCAGGCCGAGCACCGGTGGGGCCGCGAAGGCGCAGCCATGCTCTGGGGAGCAGCCAACGTCAAGATCGCCCTCGGCGGCCTGTCCGGCGAGGAACTGCGGGATCTGTCCGCCCTGGCCGGGGAGTACCGCGAGGCCCTGACCAGCTACCAGCGCGGCAGCACCGGGCGCACCCTGCAGACCACGCTCACCGACCGCAAGGTCATCACCCCCGAGGAGATCCGCACCCTCAGCGAGCAGGACCGCCACGCCCTGATCATCCACGCCACCACCCCCGCCGTCCGCGCCCGCATGCCCCGCCACTACGAAGGACCCGACCGCACCCACTACGCCGCCGCCCGCGAGTACGCACGCGACGCCATCACCGCCGCAAGCCGCCCGGCACCCGGCGACAGCCCGGAACCAGCCGGGCCATGACCGCCGTCGACCACCACACCGGGCCGCGTCCGCGGCGATGGCCGCCGCCCCGCCGGCGAGCCCGGGCCCGCGCCCGGCCGCACCTGCCCGGCCCGCCCGCCCCCCGGGCTCCGGAACTGCCCGACTGGGACTCGCTGGCCGGGGCAACGCGCCAGGCGGCCTGGGCGAGCCTGGCCACGTGGGTCACCTGGCTGCACGACCGGTACGAGCTGTCAGCCGAGGAACGGCTCCCGCACTGCTGGGCCGGCCACCCCGGCCTGGTCGAGGAACTCTCCGCGCTGCGGGCCTGGCGGCTGCAGATCTGGAACTCACCCCAGCCGTCAGGACAGGCCGCCAGGTACTGGCACGCCGAGATGCGGCAGACCATCACCGCCGCCCTCACCTTCTACGCCGCAGGCTGCCGCGCCGGCCACCGCTCCGCCGAGCCCGCCAGCGACGAGCTGCGGCAGCGCTGGACGGCCGTCACGCCCCCCCGGCAGTCCCGGCCCCTCGCCGCGGGACGACAGCCGCGGTTACCTGCCAGGCACGGCCATGACCGCCCACCTGCAAGCCGGCCGCGCCGCCACGCTGTCCGAGACCATCAGCGACTACCTGCGCCACGACCAGTCATGGTGGGAGCCCGCGCCCGGCGGCTGGCAGCGCATCACCGACCAGGCCACCGCAACCCTGCTGGACCACCACAGCCAGGCAATGGCACAAGCGGACGACGCCGTCCACCGAGCTGCCCGGCAGGACCGGACATGACCACCCGCGCGGCCCGGTCACCGGAAACAGGGAGCCTAGCCGATGCCTGACTTGACTGCCCGAGCGGAGGAAGCACTACTCGGCGCGCTCATCAGCGACGCCCGGCAGCTCGCCGGCATCCCGGACCTGGAACCCGGCGCGTTCACCAGCCCGGACCGCCGCGCCGTGTGGGCAGCCATCAGCCGGCTCCGGGAGATCGCGCCAGGAGCCAGCGGCCCCGAGTTCGCCGATCTCATCCTCGCCACCACCGACAACACCGCCATCACCAGCGACTACCTCACCCAGCTGGCGCTGTCCGCGCCGACCCCCAGCGCGGCCGCCGCCTACGCGAACCTGGTCACCGAAGCGGTCCTGACCCGCGACCTGATAGCCGCCACCGCCGGCGAGCGGGTTCCGGCAGGCGCTGAGACCAGGACGCCGGAGATTCAGGGCGGCGTCAGCTACGCCTCATGCCTGGCGGCAGCACGGTCGGCCATCAGCCAGGACACCGGCGCCCCCGGCCCCGCGCCAGCAGACGAGCGCGCCGTCCGGGAGGAACGGTTCCTGGCCGGCGTCATCACCCAGCAATCCCTCACCGACTGGATCCGCCTCGACCCGGACATCCTGTCCGCACCCGGCCTGTGCTGCATCTACCAGGCTGCCCTGGCCGCGGACAAGCTCGGTGAGCCCGCAGACGAGCTGATCCTGGCCTGGCGGGCCGCCCGCATCGTGGCGCAGGACCTCTACTCCGCCGGCCAGATCACGACCGCCGAAACCATCGCCGCCAGGATCCCGCCCGGCATCATCGCCCGGCTGACCTCCAGCAGAGTCGACGCACTGACCGCGCTGGAAGCAGGCCGAGATCTCCTCGCCGACCACGCCCGCGCCCAGATCGCCGCCCGCACCTCCGCCGCTCGGCAAGAACACGGCGCCACGCCGGCCAGCTATGACACCGGACTGGCCAGCGTTCGCCGCAGTCTCGCCAGTCACGGCCCTCCGCCGCTGCAGGAGCGGCCGGCGCATGACCAGCCTCACTACGACGGCCCGCAGCTCAGGCAGGAAGGGATCTGACGCACGTGACGTGACGCGACCAGGCACGGCTCGCGCATCCGCGACGCGGCCCGCACCCGGCACCATGCCACTGCTCATCACAGGCATCCACATGGACGCCGCCTGCGAGCGGACACGCGGAGCCGCTCAGCCCCGTCGTCAACCTTCATCATGCGCTACCAGGACACATGGTGGCTCAGCACCCGACCCGGCTGGCTCCCCGTCCCTCAGCCAGTCAGCGCGACCCTCGACCAGCACGCCGAACGCATGCAGCATCAGCAGACCAGGACCGCCGTCAGCCAGGCAACCATCCGCGCCGTGGTCGACCTTGCCCGCGACGCCGCGGTCCCGCCAGACCAGGTACAGCGCCCGGCCAGGAAGCCTGGTCGCCGATGGAACAGCTAGGTCCAACATCGCCCGACACGACGACCGGCCGACCGGCCGACCGGGCTGCCGGAACCGGGCGAGCCGCGGGCCGGGGATGCCCCCGCCGCTGCTATTACCCGGTACCAGGCCAAGGCCACCGAGCCGCGCGTGAGCAGGCGGATGGTGCAGCGGCAGGCGGCGGCACGGCAGGCGTCTCGTTCCGGCAAGGCTGGCCGCCGGGCACGGCGAGAGCACCGTGCCCGATCCGGGACGGCGGCGGGCTCGCGCCGTCCCGGCCGAACTGACCCGCAGCACGAACGCGTTCTCCGGCAGCACCCACGGCAAGCGGCCGATCGCGGCCAGACCGCAGGGCACTCCGCCTGTGGCAAGCCGCCCGGCCCGGACGCTCCTTCGACGGGCCGCCTCATGAGCCTCAATCCCCGTCCCGCAACGACTGCGATCCTTACCCCCCGCTCGGCCAGCAGCCATGCCAGCAGGCCCGTGAACACCTCGGTCTCCGGTCCGGCCCCGGCACAGCCGCACCGCGGATGCGAGAAAGCGGCTCTCCCCTGACCCGTGGCACGGCTCGGGCAGATTCTTATTCAGGCCAGACTGCGCTAATAGGTCACGGCCGGTCAGCCACACGGTAATTACCGGAGGCGATCGCTAATCCCACCAGGCCCGCGGCGATAAGGAAGATCCCGCCGTGCTCCTCGGCTGTTCCCGGGTTGAGCATCGCGTCACGCGGGTCGCTCACCAGGTAGTAGACGCGGACGTGCGTCCCGACCGGGGTAGAGTCAGGGTTGCCGCCGCCAGTGAACGTCAGCGACCTGCTGCCCGGCGGCCGGTAACGAACCGTCCAGTCATAGTCGGTCGAGCAGCCGCCCTGGTCGCAATTTGTCCGCGCGCTCACTGCGGTCACCACTCCGCCCGTGGCCTGGTGGTGGGCGAGGAACTCCCGCGCGTGCGCCACTAACATCACGCCGAACGCCACCATCGCAGCCACGATGATCAATGAAACCGCGCCGGCTCCCTGCCCGCTCATGCCGCCGGCCTGCGGCTTGTCCGCACTACCGTCATCGCCTCTGGCCATGCCCACTCCAGCCGTGCAGTCACATTCTAATTGAAGGACGCATCAAGCATCAGCTCGGTTGCCAGCCATAGCAGGGTGGCCGAGAACCGCGCGCAAATCATGTTCACGGCAAACGTGCGCGCGACCTCGGCCTGGCTGCCTTGTCCTGCCAGGACCTCCAATGGTGCCTCCCGCTTGAACTCATCCACCATCACGCCGCGCGTACTCGCTCTCTGCCTCCATCACCGCCGTGGCATCGCAGCGCGGCGGTAACCGTCGCGCACTGTGCTGCCACCATGGCCAATGCAGGAAAGCTGCACTCCGACGCCAGTTTCACTGAGTCCCCTCAGGAAAAACCCGCCGGAAATTTCCCCGCCTTTCCGGGCGTGGCCGGCGGCCCTTTACCGCCTGAGAGTGATGAGGCTCCAACACGGGGCAGCTTGCCACCCCTGCCAAGGTCATGCTTGCGGCGCATTCGAGCGCGCTAGCGACCCGTATCCGGCGCCATCCCGCTTCCAAATTTGGGCGTGTATTCGGCGTGGCAGCCGCGCGTGCCCACCGTTACCCACACACAGCCGCACAGGACGCCAAAGCCCCTGACCGGCATACACCGAGGTCAGGGGCCATTTACGCAGGTGGTGGCAGGTGTTGGGTTCGAACCAGCGCAGGCTGACCGACGGTTTTACGGGCCCCGTACGACACTGCCTTAGTCAGTCGGTTGCAGCCAGGCTATACCACCAGGAGGCGTCGCGTACTGTGGCAGGTCTGTACCGGTGGACATGGGCGGCGATCAGCGCGGTGACGCCCTAATCGGGGTGAGGGATATGTCCAGCCGGGATATGGGGCGGCAGTAATGGCCGTCCTCCTCTCCCGGTTTCCGCCCGGTAGTCGCGTTTATGCGGGAGATCGTTCCGTGTTCCCATGCGACCTTGATGGTTAGCCGTCCGGTGATGACGCGGCGGTTACGGACGGATTGTCAGCGATGCAGGCTTGAGGGGTATGGTTCACAATATGTAGACTGGCGGGGGCGCGTAAAGGAGTGTCAGATGAGCCGACGGCACCTGGCGGAAATGACGGCTCTGGCGTGCCTGGTGCTGTGCGCTGGATCCTTATCAGGGGCAGGGCCGGCGGCGGCTGCATCCCCGGGGTCTTCTCGGCATGCTCCGACAGGCGGCATCTGGGGTGACGCGATCGAGGTCCCCGGCACGGCAGCGCCGAACACTGGCAGAGATGCTGATGTCGATGCTGTCTCGTGCAGCGCGCCTGGCAATTGCGTGGTCGGCGGCTCTTACGCGGACAGGGCCAGCCAGACTCACGGATTTGTTGACGCCGAGGTGAACGGCACCTTGCGGCTGGCGCGCAGTGTTCCCGGGCTGGCCGCTTTCGGTGCGGGCAGTTCGCAGATCTCAGCGATCTCGTGCGGCGGGCCGGGCAACTGCGTGGCGGTGGGCTGGACCTATATTCGCAAGAGCTTCGTTCCGTCGGTGGCATTCGCGGTGAGCTACAGCCACGGCAGCTGGCATCGTGCCGTGGCGATCCGGGGATCGATCGTCATCGGCGGGCCAAGCTCGGGAGATCTGTCGATCTCGTGCCCGTCTGCCGGGAACTGCGTGGTCGGCGGGTCCTATTTCGATCGCTCAGATCATCCGCAGGCCTTCGCCGCGCACGAGGTCAGGGGGATCTGGCGCAAGGCGATCGAGGTCCCGGGCACCGCGAGCCTGAACAGGGGCGGGAGCGCCCAGGTGAACTCGGTTTCGTGTGCCTCGCCTGGCAACTGCGCGGTGGCCGGCTCCTATCTTGATCGCGCCCGCGTAACCCGGGCGTTCGTCGATGACCTGGTCCGCGGCTCGTGGCGGCGCGCGCGCGAGGTCCCGGGCACTAAGTCGAGCCGTCTCGGCGCGGATCTGACGGCCGTTTCGTGCGCCTCACGCGGCAATTGCTCCGCCGGAGGCTACATCGGCTCCGTCTTCCACGAAACCCAGGCCCTGGTCGTCAGAGAGGTCAACGGGACGTGGCGACCGGCGATCGTCGTCCCCGGCACCATCGCCCTCAACCGCCTGCGGTTCGCCTCGGTCGCGACCGTATCGTGCGCATCGCCAGGCAACTGCTCCGCAGGCGGCAGCTACTATGCCAAGCCGTTCACCTTCCACGCCTTCGTCGTGAACGAGGTCAGCAGGATCTGGCGCAAGGCGATCGAAGTCCCGGGCACTGCCGCACTCAACGTGCCCGGCGGCACCGCCACCGTCAGCTCAGTATCGTGCGCCTCGCCGGGCAGTTGCTCGGCTGGCGGCACTTACCAGAACCCGTCAGACGACACCCAGGCTTTCGTCGTCACCGAGGCAAACGGCATCTGGGGAAAGGCCATCGAAGTTCCCGGCATCACCGCCCTGGGCACGCAAGCCGAGATCCTGTCGCTGTCCTGCGCCAGGCCCGGCAAGTGCACGGCCGGCGGTGACTTTTTCAAGAGCGGCGTCGTCGGCATACAGGCAATGGTCGTCAACGAGCACTGACCCTGCTGGACCGGGACAGCGCACGCGAGGTGGCGATGCCACGAAGCTGTCACTGACCCTTCCGCCGGAGCTTGCACGCGCCGACGACCTGATCGCCCAGCCGCTGATCGACCGCCTGGTTCGCACCACGTATCGCAGGTCGTCGAGGAGGGCGCCGGCTTCTACTCGCTGTCGCAGAACGTCCGCCACGAACTATCCGAGGCGCAGCCGCACCGCGGATGCGAGAAAGCGGCACTCTCCCCTGACCCGTGGCACGGCCCGGGCAGGTTCTTATTCAGGTCAGATTGCGCTGATAGGTCACGGCCGGTCAGCCTCGGCGAAGATCGCGTAATTCCCCGTAGACGACCGTTAATCCCACCACCAGGCTCACGGCTATCAAGAAGATCCCGTCATGCTCCTCGCGTGTTCCCGGGTCGAGCATCGCGTCACGCGGGTGGCTCCCCAGGTAGTAGACGCGGACGTGCGTCCCGACCGGGGTAGAGTCAGGGTTGTCGCGGCCAGTGAACGTCAGCGACCTGCTGCCCGGCGGCCGGTAACGAACCGTCCAGTCATAGCCGGGCAAGCAGCTGGCCTGGACGCAAGTTGTGTCCTCGCTCACTGCGGTCACCACTCCGCCCGTGGCCTGATGGTGGGCGAGGAACTCCCGCGCGTGCGCTACTGACACCACGCCGAACGCCACGCCAGCAATCGCAATCATGATCATCACGATGATCACTGCCATCTGCTGGAGCCGCCGCGACCGGGATGCGGCCGGCCGGTTGCCTCCTGGCCGCCGAGCCGCGCCGGCTTCCCGGCCCGCTCATGCCGCCGGCCTGCGGCATCGCCCAGGGCCTGGCCGTCTGCCCGCACTACTGTCATCGCCTCTGGCTATGCCCTCTCCAGCCGTGCCGTTACGTTACCGTTATATTCTAATTGAAGGACGCCTCAAGCCTCAACTCGGTTGCCAGCCATAGCAAGGCGACCGAGAATCGCGCGCAAATCATGTTCACGGCGAACGTGCGCGCGACCTAGGCCGATCCGACGCCTGGCCCGGCAGCACTGGCTACAGACGGCGGCAGCAGACCGGCGTGAGCCGCGCGGATCCTGTCCCCGGACGGGCACTAACCAATATCGGACGCGACAGTATTGCCCTGCGCTTTCGCTTAGCTCGACATCGCGGCCAAGGCCACTGGTCTGGGCTGCCCAGATGTTTCTCGCCGTACTCGCGCACCTCTGCGATGTCCGGCTCAGGCTGTCTCGAGCTGCCGCAGGAGCGCCCGCACTGTGACGCGCTGCCGGAGGTCGGCGTTCCCGAAGAAGGCATCTCGCTCAGCGGCTCGTGCGGTGTTGACCGGCAGGTCGGCGCTGGCTGTCTCGACGATGTAGGTGGCCAGTGCCCGCGGCGAGTACCCGCAGTTTGTGTACCCGCTGAAGGAAATGTCCTACCCTCCGCCGCGCGCACGGCGGGACAGTCGGAGCCGACCCTGAGGTTGAGGCGGATTGGCTATTCGGGTGATGGCTCGTGAG
Organism: uncultured Actinomycetota bacterium; assembly: GCA_963819285.1. GTDB lineage: Bacteria > Actinomycetota > Actinomycetes > Streptosporangiales > Streptosporangiaceae > Chersky-822. The sequence goes on along the minus strand of CAWFVM010000009.1, from coordinate 151,577 downwards.
CCAGGTCTTTGTGATCCAGGCCGAACTGAAGTGCCTCGGATTCGCGCCCCAGCCGTGAGAGCTCTCGGCGGTATTCGGCCTGGGCACGCAGGTATCGCTCGCGGTAGATGTCGGGATTCAGCTGGGCCGCTTCACGCCACAGGCCAACGGCTTCCTCGTCGGCGGTGAGGGCGTCGTGGTGGCGGCCCAGGTCGCTCAGGCTGATTCCGAGGCTGTTCAGTGAGCGGGCGAGGTCGGGGAGGCGGGCGGGGTTGTCGGCGGCGAGCGGCCGGTAGAGGCTGAGGGCTTCCTCGTGGGCGGTGAGGGCGTCGTGGTGGCGGCCGAGGTCGCGCAGGCTGGCTCCGAGGTTGTTCAGTGAGTGGGCGAGGTCGGGGAGGCGGGCGGGGTTGTCGGCGGCGAGTAGCCGGTAGAGGCTGAGGGCTTCCTCTTGGGCGGTGAGGGCGTCGTGGTGGCGGCCGAGGTCGCTCAGGCTGATTCCGAGGTTGTTCAGTGAGTGGGCGGTGTCGGGGAGGCGGGCGGGGTTGTCGGCGGCGAGCGGCCGGTAGAGGCTGAGGGCTTCCTCGTGGGCGGTGAGGGCGTCGTGGTGGCGGCCGAGGTCGCGCAGGCTGATTCCGAGGCTGGTCAGTGAGCGGGCGAGGTCGGGGAGGCGGGCGGGGTTGTCGGCGGCGAGTAGCCGGCGGAGGCTGAGGGCTTCCTCGTGGGCGGTGAGGGCGTCGTGGTGGCGGCCGAGGTCGCTCAGGCTGATTCCGAGGCTGGTCAGTGAGCGGGCGAGGTCGGGGAGGCGGGCGGGGTTGTCGGCGGCGAGTAGCCGGTAGAGGCTGAGGGCTTCCTCGTGGGCGGTGAGGGCGTCGTGGTGGCGGCCGAGGTCGCGCAGGCTGATTCCGAGGTTGTTCAGTGAGCTGGCGAGGTAGGGGAGGCGGGCGGGGTTGTCGGCGGCGAGCGGCCGGTAGAGGCTGAGGGCTTCCTTGTCGGCGGTGAGGGCGTCGTGGTGGCGGCCGAGGTCGCTCAGGCTGATTCCGAGGCTGGTCAGTGAGTGGGCGAGGTCGGGGAGGCGGGCGGGGTTGTCGGCGGCGAGCGGCCGGTAGAGGCTGAGGGCTTCCTCGTGGGCGGTGAGGGCGTCGTGGTGGCGGCCGAGGTCGCGCAGGCTGATTCCGAGGCTGGTCAGTGAGCGGGCGAGGTCGGGGAGGCGGGCGGGGTTGTCGGCGGCGAGCGGCCGGTAGAGGCTGAGGGCTTCCTCTTGGGCGGTGAGGGCGTCGTGGTGGCGGCCCAGGTCGCGCAGGCTGACTGCGAGGTAGCTCAGTGCCCATGCCAGGGTTGCCGGGTCTTCCTTGATCCTCGCGTTGGTGACGGCGGCGGCGGCGATTGCTGCCGCAGTGCGGGGAAGGCCGTGAGCGAGTTCGGCTTGTATGGCCTCGATCTCGGCGGTGGTCCAGGCGCTCGCCGTGATCAGGCTGGCTAGTTCGATGTCCAGGGAGTGCCGCCCGGTGGTGGCAGTTTGCGCGGCTCTGATTCCGGCGCCGATGCGGTGGGCGGCGTCGGTGGTGATGATGTCGGTGAAGATACGTCTGGCGTGCGGGAGGTGGTCGGCCGCCGCGGCCAGCAGCATCAGGAGCAGTGCCGCCTGCTCAGGGGTGAGGTCGACGTGGAGGGCCGCTAGGTCGGGGTTGCTGGTGAGCTGGCTGACCAGCAACCAGGCGGCCAGCATGTCCGGTTTAATACGGAAAGGCCAGGTCGGCTCGGCGGGGTACAGGCTGGCGGCCCAGCGGGCGATCTTGGTTACTCGCTCGGCGCTGGCGTCGGCGAGTACGGGCAGGCGGCGCAGGGCCGAGGTCGCTGAGCTCAGGTCTGCGGGGCTGGCGATGAGGAGGGCGGCTATGGCGGCGGCCTGGTCGGTGCCGGAGAAGTCGGGCAGGCGGGTCTCTGGTGCCTGGGCGGCTGCGTGCCAGCGGTGTTCCTCGTGCCTGAACAGCGCCTCGGCGACCTGGCTGAACGGGGGTGGCTGGGTGGTGCGGGACATGGGTCGCTTGCGCTGGGACTCCAGCACGGTGAGCAGGGCTTGCGCCTGCAGGGTCAGGATCGGCTCGCTGGGGTTGTATACCCATCCGCTGGCTCCTGGCGGCAGGTCCGGTGGCGGTGTCCTGGCGGCCCTGGCGTAGGCGGTGACGGCTTCGGTGAACCACCGGGCGTAGTCCTCGCTGCCGCCGAACGGCCCGACGGGGATGTCGGGTGTGCCGGCCAGGACCAGGCGAGGGCGGTCGGGCAGTGCCCGTTCCAGGCGGGCGAGCAGTCCTGCGGTGCGCGTGATCAGCACGACCCGCACTGGGATGTCGCCGGGTTCGGATGCGGCCAGGCTGGTCAGGAGATCGGTCACGTCGCTGCGTTCGTCGGCGTCGTCGACCAGGATCAGGGTGGCGTCGCCGCAGGCTTGCGCTGCTGTCACCGCCTCGCCGCCGCGCCCGAGGTGGAGCCATCCGGCTACCCAGTCCGGTGGGAGCTGGCTGGCGAACTGGGCGGCCAGGCGGCTTTTGCCGACCCCGGCCTGGCCGGTGACGATGGCTACCGGGCTAGAGGCTGGGTCGTCGAGCCATTCCCGCAGGCGTTTCAGGTCGGCGTGACGGCCGCGAAAGGGCGCTATCGCGCTGGTAGCCAGGAGATACGCGAAAACGCCCGGGTGCTCGGGAAGCTCGCTGACGACCTCGCCGAGGATCTCGGCGCGCAGTCGCCTGGCATCTGCCCGGCGATCTCGCCTGGCCACCGCCTGGTCGGCGACCATGGCGCCGGCCAGGCCGGCCACCCCGCCCGCAGCCCCGTATGCCGCCCTCAGTCGCGCGTCGCTGGTGGTGACAGTGCCGGCGATTAAGCCGGCACCAGCACCGGCCAGGATCAGCCCGGCAAAGACGCCGAGCCGCCACCCGGCTCCATGTCGCCATGCTGTCATCTCGACCCCCTGAAGACCGCCGAACCACGCTCCGCCCCGGTCCTGTTATTAGTGGCAGTCACCACCAGAATTGTCAAGGCAATCAAGATGCGAGCTCATAACACCCGACCCGTGCGTCGGCTCGCCATCTAGATCTTGCCATTGCAAGGCTTGCTGGCACCGGGTCGTTGCGTCGCCTGCGAAGCATTTACGGGATGATGCTCGCTTCATGTTGCTGCCAGATCGCGTGACGGCACAGGCCGCGAAGACGACCGGACCGAAAGCAGTTCTGCGGTAGCAGGCGGGTGACGCGGAAGTGCGCCGGAGTCAGTATTCGACGACAGCGAGGTCGGCATTGAGCCTGTGGCGCGATGCGAATGGAATGTGAAGCCGGTCCGGGGCGCAGGCCCGCAAGGGTTCGTCAAGCTATGTGCAATGAGGCCGTCCGGGCTCACAGCGCATGGTGGTGAGGTCAGTATCCGGCAACTCAGGTTGCCCAGATAACCAGCCCGTCACTGAAATTGCTTCCGCGCTGCAACCCGCAGCAACCGCGTTGTTCCGCCAGGAAGGCTGCGTAGTCACCCAAGCTCCAGCACCGATCCCGATTCGGAAGCTGCTGCCAAGGGCGACCGGCCAGAACATGTCCCCAAAGGGGGAGAACACATGGAACCCACACCAATGCGATCCGAGACCATCCGCGCGGGGCTGGAAACCTACGCACTGGAGACAGCGCTCGGAGCGCAGGCTGACCAGGCCGCTGTCGCCGCGATCACGGCCAGCGTTCGCGCGCACGAAACTGCTGTGCTCCACCGGATCTGCAGGGCGGCGGAGCTGGTCTCGGCGAGCCTGCTGGCCGAGCCTGGCGGCCAGTACAGCAGTCACGCTGCGGCAATCACCTGGTTCGTCGCCAGCCACATCGTCGCCCTTCCGGCGCTGGCGGATGCCGACTGCTATCACCCTGCTCCGGGAGACATCATCGAGGTGACCCTGACCGGGAGTCGTGCTCGCCGTCGACAACGACGGCACGTGGAGGCTGGGCGACGACAGCACCGGCCGCTGGTACCGGTTCGCGGCGCCGGGCACGAGCGGCGCCCCCAGCATGCGCGTCCTGGACACGGCGGGGGCACGCCGACCTTCTGCAGATCAGGATCCGCCCGCTTCCGGTAAGTGAATACATACCCCGCCGCTCCCATCGGCACGGGTCTGGACGAGGGTCTTCCACTGCTCTGCGAGATGGCCATGGGCTTAGAGGTGGCCGATGCTGACGCTGCCCATAGGGGGGGCGATAGCGATCCTGGCGATCCGTGATCATCCTGGCTGAGATGTCAGTCGCAGCCATCTGGCAGACCGGCCACCAAGACACCAGCCCATAGCGCGGCGCAATGCAGGTGTCAGGCATGTGCAACATCACTGTCCGGTCCAGTCGTGCACTCTGATCACGCTGCCGCAAGGGGCAGTCCGGAGAAGCACGACGGAACCGAGACGCGCAGGTGACCTCAGATGCCCGGCAGTCGTTGGCCCGCCAGACAGTTCCCCCTGCGAGAGAGGCAATCCCCGTGACCTCGGACCACGCCGCTACCGGAGCGGGCTTCGACGGCCGCACCCGGCCAGCCATAGGACTCCTCCCGGTCACCCGGCTGATCCCGGCGCGCCGGGACATACGCGAGCCGTCCGCTAGGACTAGGCATCTCCGGCATGCATGGCGAGGCCCGGTCCCTGCCACCCGGAGTGCGGCCAGGCGCCCGTTCGGGACTGGCAGAGGGCCAGGCAGTCACCTTTGCCCGGTCGCGGGGTGCCGTGAGCACATCAGCGCCGACCGGTTCATGTGCCGCGCTCACTGGTACCAGGTGCCCAAGCCACTTCGAGATGCCCTTTGGAGCAGCTGGCGATCTGGAGCTGGCGTCGGCACGCCAGAGCACACTCAGGCGATTCTCACCGCCATCGCAGCCGCATCCGGGCGCGACCCAGTCAGCAACGGCGGGGCTGAGGGCGGCGCCTGAAATTATGCCGCGATTCCCCGAGAACCGCTAACGCCAGCCATCGGCGATAGCCTCCGCGACTACACCTTTAACCCAGGGCGATTCCAAGATCACTAACAGGAACGGCCTGCTTACGGTATGTAGTCCCAGTGCTGGCGCGTCCGGCGTCAGTCGTTATGTCCTGCGGAATTGATTTCCCGTCGGAGCCCCGAATATCTTGGATTACGGTAAGATGGCCTTCTCTTTTCCGGGATAATGGTTGTTACCAGGCAATCAAAGTCCCGAGAGAAGGCCATCCTGTGCAAGTCTTGCATTCCATCCCTTCCCCGTCAAGTGCCGGTGCTGACACTGCTGCGGGTGAGGATGGTGAAGACCTCAGTTTTTCCGGCCTTCTGGGCATGCTGGAATTGGTCCCGGACCCGCGCGACCCGAGGGGGAAACGGCATGCGCTGGCATTCGTCCTGGCGGTCTGCGTAGTGGCAACGCTGGCCGGCGCGAAAAACTACCGGGAGATCGCCAGCAACGCCGCCGGCATGCCCCGGCCGCTCCTGAGGAAACTCGGGGCGAAATGGGACTGGTTCAGGTTCAGGTATTCCTTCCCGAGCTTGCAGACGATCAGGAATGTGCTCACCGGGATCGACGCGGCTGAGCTTGACCGGATAACCTGCGGATGGATTTTCGTGCAGGCCAGGAGAGATGCGGAAGGCGGGCTGGAAATCGCGCTCGACGGCAAGGTGATGCGCGGAGCGTGGACTGACAAGAACGACAAGGTCACGTTGTTCTCCGCGATGCCGCATCGCGAGGCTGTCACGATTGCGCAGGTAAGAGTGCCCGACGGCACCAGCGAGATCACCCGGGTGAACGCCCTGCTGAATGCCGCGGAATTCCCGGATGGCGAGCCGGCCCTGGTTACCATCGACGCCGCGCACACCCAGCGGGAAACCGCGGAGATCATCGGGCAGAAGCCTGGAATGGATTACCTGATGACCGTCAAGGGAAACCAGCCGTCCTTGCAGAGAGAAGTATTCGATAAGATTCTCCCGCTGCTCTGCGAAGTCCCGCACCACGTCAGGGAGGAACACAGGCGCGGCCGGGTAAGACGATGGTCCTGCTGGACCGCTGACGCGGAGGGCGTCGATTTTCCGCACGCCCGCCAGGTCGCCTTCATCCGCCGCGACGTCTTCGAGATCTCTGGCGACCGCATCAGCAAGGAATGCGCCCTGGTCCTGACCAGCAGAAAAGCAGAGGAGATGACCGCCGCCGACGTGAACAGGCACACCCGCGGTCACTGGGGAATCGAGAATAAAAGTCACTACATTCGTGACACTGCGTGGCGCGAAGACGCCAACCAGAGTTACAGGGGAAACGGCCCGCACGCCCTCGCATCACTCCGGAACCTGGCCCTGGGCCTATTCCGGATTAAAGGAGTAAACGCCATAAAAGAAACAACGGAATTAATCTCCCGTGACCGGATGCGGGCACTTCGATTCATGGCTACTTAACGTAACCTGTGGTCACTACCAGTGATCTCGGAATGGCCCTGCCTTTAACCAGTGGTTAACCAACGGTGCATGGCGTGGATTAACTTGACAGCCTTTACCGAGAAATGACCCCTAACGGCCGCGATCAAGGCCGAGAAAGAGAGAGAAAGATATGGATGATTTCTCTGCGGTGGATGACAAGATGGAACCGAGATGGATCAAGAGTTGCGAGAAGTTTTGCGCTCGGCAACTGCGTCGAAGTCGCCAGCCTCGGCGGCGGCATGATCGGGATGCGAGACAGCAAGAGCAGACAGGGCATGATGTTGAAATTCACGACCGCAGAGTGGCAGGCGTTCCTCGGCGGCATCGTAGACGGCGAGTTCGATTCGCTGAGCGGGTGTAGGTTCCCCGGTTGAGCTAGCAATTCCCAGGGTCGGCTAGCAGTCGGTCCTCAATTGCCAGGTAAGGGCAGGCGGGCGGGTCAGGTGGCCGCTGCCCGCCGGCGGGGTGTGCTCAGCTTGGATTGACGACGTCTTTGGCCGCCTGCGCCGGCGGCGCGGCGGCGTGACTTTAGGTATTTGTTGTGTCATGTTCCGTGTTGTGAGTAATGGCGAGATTACGTCGGCGGTTCTGCGCTTGCGGCGCGGCGCGGTGGTCGAGGAGCTGGATCTGGGGCATGCCGGGGCCGTGGTGGCCGGGGGGCTGGATGGCGTGGCGCCGTGGCGCAGGTTCCGGTCCCGGCGAGGGCAGGCTCATTACCCTGGCTCGTACTGGTCGGCGGTGATGGGCGGGCATGTTGGTCTATGAGTCCCGGCTGGAGATGGCGTGGCTGCTGCTGGCCGACCGGGACCGGCGGCTGCGGGGGATTTACTCGCAGCCGTTCGAGCTCGCGGTGACGGTGGCTGGCCGGCTGCGGCGCCATGTCCCCGATTTCCTGGCGTGCGGGACGACGGCCTGGTGACTGTCGTTGATGTCAAGCCGGGAGACGGCTGGCTGATCCGGGGTGGTGTTCACGTTCGGCTGGGCGCGGGGGCTTGCGAGGGGCTGGGCTGGGGGTTTGAGGTCTTCAGCGAGCCGCCGACGGCGGTACTGGCGAATGCCGCGGTTCCTGGCCGGTTATCGGCGGGGTGGCAGTTCGCTCCGCTCTGCTGGAGGCCGTGATCGCTTGCCTGGTATCCCGTCGCCGGCGCCGTTCTGGAGGTGGTCGCTGCGGCGGCTGGCCTGGTGGGGACCGGCGGCGGGCCGGGCTCATTTGCTTCATTTGATCTGGGCGGGGCGGCTGCGGGCGGGTCTGGGCGGCCGCTGGCGGGGTCAACGGTGGTGGCGGCCGGGTGACGGGCGCGACGGCGAGCGTCGCGATCGGTCGCAGCTGCTTCGTGACGGCGAGTTTGCGAGGTCGTCGCGCTGGAGGCGGACGAGGTCGTCGTCGAGGACCGGCGGGGCCGGGCGGCGCGGGTCCGGGTGCCGACCTGCTCGGGCGAGCGGGCCGGGTGATGTCCGCCTGCTGACCGGCGGGGCAGCGCGCTGACGCTGAGCCGCCTGGCGTCGTGCTGGCCGGCCAGCGACCGGGCGGCCCTGGCGCAGGCCCGCATCCGGGCCGGCGCACGTCCGGGAGGTCCTCACGGGTTTCCGGTCCGGCTGGCTGAGCTGGCCGCGGCTGGCGAGCCCCGGCCGCAGTTCGCGCCGGCGTCCCGCTGATGCAGCGCTACGCGGCCAAGGCCGCCGAACTCGGCGTACCGGCCGGACAGTCCGGCGTGGCTGTCGCCGCTACCGGGAGGCGGGGAGGCCGGGCTGGTCGCTGGCCGCGGCGTGCAGGTCAGGCGCCGCTGGGAGGCGTCGACCCCCGGTGGGCGGACGCGTGCCTGGCGGTGCTGGAGGCGCAGGCGGAGAGTCGAACGTGACCAAGAGCCTGACGTTGCGGCGGGTCGCGCCCGGCTGGCCGGGATTTCGGGGAGGGCGCGTGCCGGCGCCGGGCGGCGGCGCGGCTTACCGGGCGCTGGATGAGCTGTGCCCGGGGCGGGGCAGCTTCGGGGCAGCGCGAAGGCCGGCGGTCGATCGCGGACCGGCCCGAGGTGGCTTACGGGCGGCTGCGGGCCTGCCGGCCGGGCGAGTACGTGCTGCTGGACACGCACCAGGCTGGACGTGTTCGCGATGGAGCCGGTCACGCTGCGCTGGGTGCAGGCCGAGCTGACCGTCGCGATGGACCTGTTCACCCGGTGCGTCGCCGGGCCTGCGGCTGACCCCGGTGTCCACCAAGAGCGTGGACGTGGCCTCGGTGCTGTTCGAGGCGATCCAGCCCGGCCCGAGCGCCGCGGCACTGGCCGGCGGGGCCGGCCTGGCCCTATCACGGGCTGCCGGCCGACGGTCGTGGTGGACGCCGGGAGGGCGGATGGCCCGCGGTTCACCGGGCCGGGATTGCTGCCGGACGCGATCGTGGTTGATCACGGGCGGGTCTACGTCTCGGACCATGTGACTTCAGTGCGTGCGCCCGGCTGGGCATCTCGGTCCAGCCGGCCCGGCCCTACACGCCGACCGACAAGTCGCCGGTCGAGAGATTCTTCAGGACGCTGGGGCAGGGGCTGCTGGAGGCGCTGCCCGGTTACAAGGGCCCGGACGTTTTCAGCCGCGGCAAGGACGTGGAGGACGACGCGTTCTTCTACCTCGGCGAGCTGGAGGAGATCATCCGCGAGTGGGTCGCGGTGGTCTACCACCGCACCGGCTCCCCGGAGTCGGTGAGGATCGCAACGGGTATGGGACGCGGGGACAGATGTCTGGCCCGTGGCCAGCACCGGCTCCCCGGAGTCGGTGAGGATCGCAACGGTTGATTTGGCAGGACCTTTAAGGTCGGGTTCACTACCAGCACCGGCTCCCCGGAGTCGGTGAGGATCGCAACAGGAAATCCGTCCACGTGATCTGCTCGCCGTAGGCCAGCACCGGCTCCCCGGAGTCGGTGAGGATCGCAACTCGGGCGACGCCGATCGCCTGATCGACCAGTGGGCGCACCCAGCACCGGCTCCCCGGAGTCGGTGAGGATCGCAACACGGGTCAAGCCTAGCGCTGCCAGGACGATGCAAGCCAGCACCGGCTCCCCGGAGTCGGTGAGGATCGCAACCATCAGCAACTGCTCACCACGGCGGCGGCGATGCAGGCCACCAGCACCGGCTCCCCGGAGTCGGTGAGGATCGCAACTCCGAGACGGCCGGGTGATGCGTCGAGCGGCAGTGCCGACCAGCACCGGCTCCCCGGAGTCGGTGAGGATCGCAACCGCTCTTTCGTGGCCGACGAGATCGACCCGGCCGTCAAGCCAGCACCGGCTCCCCGGAGTCGGTGAGGATCGCAACGAGTGCACGATCGCGACCGGTTCCCCGATCGCGATCGGGCGCCAGCACCGGCTCCCCGGAGTCGGTGCGGATCGCAACTATTCCGGCCATTGTCGCTATCACCCGGTAGACGTGGCAGCCAGCACCGGCTCCCCGGAGTCGGTGCGGATCGCAACCGGCTGGTGTCGGGCGGCTGGCACCTGTTCGGCTGGGTCAACCAGCACAGGCTCCCCGGAGTCGGTGCGGATCGCAACGGGCAGCACCCAGGCGCAGGTGCTGAGCGGGCACGACAGCCAGCACCGGCTCTCCGGCGTCGGTGAGGATCGCAACATCGCGGCAGGAGCGCAGGACACATGAACCTCATCCAGCCAGCACCGGCTCCCCGGAGTCGGTGAGGATCGCAACCTTGTGGCGGGGCGGTGACATGACCGCTGAGGTGCTGACCGCCAGCACCGGCTCCCCGGAGTCGGTGAGGATCGCAACTCTCCGCACAGGTGGGCGAACCGGTTCCCGGCGGTCTCCCAGCATTGGCTCCCCGGATTCGGTGAGGATCGCAACGCGGTCGGTCGGCCGCCGGATGCCGGTCAGCCTGGGCCAGCACCGGCTCCCCGGATTCGGTGAGGATCGCAACTGGGACATGGAGACCGGCATTGTCTGGGGCAACGCCGCCCAGCACCGGCTTCCCGGAGTCGGTGAGGATCGCAACCAGCGGATGCTGGCGAGCCGCCGTATGCACCTCAGACCAGCACCGGCTCCCCGCAGTCGGTGAGGATCGCAACGACTGGCCAGGGAATGTTACGTCCAGTCATATTGCGTGCGCCAGCACTGGTTCCCCAGGGTCGGTGAGGATCGCAACCCTGCCGATTACCGGCGTGCTGAGACGCTGACGGAGATCTGCCAGCACCGGCTCCCCGCAGTCGGTGAGGATCGCGGGCGTCAGGCCCATCCGGTCGAGCAGCACCAGCGCTGCCTCCACGGCAGCCTGCTGAGAAGGTGCACCCGGCCGCGCGCCGGGACCGGCGGCCGTCACGGAGCTGTCCCCTCGCCCGGTGGAACGGGCCGCGGGCGCGGATCGCCTCATCAAGGATCGCCAGCGGCCACGCTGCCTGGGCATTCTCCCCAGGCAGCGCCGCGAGCAGCACCCGGTCACCCGGCTGGAGGCCACAGCGGCGGCGCAGCGCTGCCGGGATCACGACACAGGCCGAGATGGCAGCGTGACCATCCCGCCCGGATCACGGCGGGCGACCACCCCGCCCGCCTCTGCGGTCGACCTGTCGCCCGACGGGCGCGAGTCGCATCCGGCGGAACGACGCTGCGGGTATATGACACCAGCACGGGACGCTGCCTGCGGGAATGGGATACCAGCACGGGGCACTCCCAATGGGAAATCGACAACCGTCCGTCCCCGCTGACCGCAGTCCGGCTCAGCCTTGACCAGCGGCGAGTGCTATCCGCCACACAGGACGGCGAGATCTGCCTGTGGTCGATCGATACTGGCGACTGCCTGATGAAGATCACCAAACAGCAGACCGGCGGGCAGGCCCAGCCGGCTCATTTCAGTACGGACGGGCGCTGGGCGCTGGTCTGTGACTGGGACAAGGCCATTCACCTGTGGGACCTGGACAGCGGCCGATGCGTCCGCACGGTCGCCGGTCATGGTTCCAACGGCTTCATCACCAGTGACCTGTGGGTGAGTCCGGACGGTCGCCGCGCGGTGTCCGGCAGTTGGGACCGCACGGTGCGGGTCTGGGACCTGGACACCGGTGAGTGCATGCACGTCCTGGCCAGCGACACGGAGGTCGGGCCTGTGTCGCTGAGCCCTGATGGGGGTTTCGTGCTGGCTAGCGGTCGCGATCGGACCATCCGGCTGTGGGACCTAGCCTCCGGCGCGTGCGTGCACGTCCAGCGGGATCTGCCTGGCGATGCGCAGACGATCCGGTATGTTTGCGACGGCCGTTTCGTGATGGCCGTGATGCCCGGTAGCCCGACGAGCGTGATCAGGGTCTGGGACCCGGGCACCAGACGGTTCCTGCACACCCTCGACACGCGGCAGGACGGTATATTGGCGACCGCACTCACCCCGGACGGCCGGTTCGCTCTCACCGCCGGCGCAGGCACACCACTGCGACTCTGGGAGTTCGACTGGGAGTTCGCAGCGAGCTCGACCTGACTAATTTCGCATTCGCCATGTGGCCAATTTGAGCCAAGTCAGGTAGCTCCGCGCCTGTATAAGTCGCATCGCCCTTACGATCACCGCTAGCTCACGGTGATCGTAAGGGTGAGGCTCGTGCTGCCGGTGCTGCTCTTCGCGGTGATGGCGACTAACGATTGGAGCGTAGGCATCATCGAAGGTAAGTCGGGCGTCATCGGTCACTCTGCCCCGGGGGCCATAAGTCATCTCGACTCGCCTGGGCAGATCACGATCCGATTCTCGTACATCGAGGAAAGCTCACGGTCGTGGCGGGTGAATCTCATCGTGGCCGGATCAGCGCGGGCCAATGGTAATGGCCGGCGGAGCAGCTCCTGTGGAGCGTGAGCTGACATGGGAGGGCTGGGCGGAGCGTCCCGCTGATTCTGTGCTGACCCCGGCTGGTGAGGCGACGGTTTGCTGGGCGGTCGACACTGTCCGGCGGTTTCTCGGCGAAAGCTGGCTCGCCGATAACGCGGCGGCATCTGGGCACGTGCCCTTGCTCAACCCGAGGTGGTGGCCGCTGACCAACCGGCGGACCATCGTCAGGATTCTCGAGCTGGCGGCTCGTTTAGCTCTCGTCACAGGATCGTCGCGATGTGGTGAGCTTCTGGAAGAGGCCCGCGCGATCTACAACAGGCGAGACTAGGTCGCAGCGAAGTTCGATCACCTGTGCCGTTGCCTTGAGGCTGCCGCCTTCGCAATACTCGCCGGGTGGGAAGTTACCTCGACCGCGAGTTCCGTGCAGCCGAGGTGTATAACGAGGAGTTGCACAGCAGGCTTCGCTACCTAGAACTCTTCCACTGCGTCGAACTGCGGTGCCAGGCGCACGACATACTCCCCGACACTGACCTCGTCTCCTGGATCGACCAGATCGATTGCCTGTCAGCACACCTCGGCCGACGGCGGAACCAGGCTGGTTCCCCATGGTCAGAGCGAAGTCGAGGTATTCGCTGCCGGGGTACGGCCAGCAGGCCAGATATTCCGCGGGCCGTTCCTCAGCGGAGACATGTGGCGAAGAGTAGCCACCCGGATCGCCACCAAGGCAGAACAGACCGCTGGAGGCCCGGCATGGATCAGGATCGACGACACCGGGCCGCTGTTCCACCTCACTGACCGCGGCCGCGAGCCGCTTCGCGATCTGCTCGCCGACCTTCATCACAATGTCAAGATCGCCCTCCAAGGTGCACCCCACGTCCACGGCGTCATCCTCAGCACAGGCGCATTGGTGAACCCCGGCGAGCCCGTAAATGAGACCGTCGCGGACGACGCCGGATCACCACTGCTAATTGCGCCCGGGATAGGCACGTCAGCCATGACCAGCTCTTATGCAGGCAGCATGGGCTTACGCGGCTGGCAGCCCTGGCGCTCCCTGGTCACGACGGTCCTTCTGTTAACCGGACGGTTCTCGGTTCGAGTCCAAGCCTCGGAGCCAGATTCTCAGACGTGCACTAGCTCTCTCACCTGCATGAACCGCAGGAAGAGTGTGATTATTCACGGCGCAGCCAGCGTCCGCCCGCTCCAGGATCAACACAAATCCAACACAAGCGGCTTCCGCCCGGAGGTCGCGGGGACCGGCAAACCAGGTCGCCACCGGCCGGACCAGGCTGAGTTCTCCCCGCGTAGTCGGCGACACGGCAGTTCTTCCCGTGACCCGGATCGTCTTGTGGTGGAGGTCGGTCTGGGTGTGGTGTTGTACCCGCCGGAGGCCGGGGGCGGGTGTGGCGGGCGGTGTTCACCGAGAACGGGCGACGCCGGTTCCAGCCCGGGCCGGTAGGGTAGCCCGCATCTGCGTCAACGCGCTAAATAGGTCGCGGTGAGTTCAGGGGTCAGTCGACGCAGGCTGGCTTCTCTTCTGGCTTTCCCCGGTGGTCCTCAGGAGGGACGCCCATGGCAATGGGAATCAGGCGACACGCCGGATCGCCGCACACACCGACAGCCGGGCTGATCTCGCATATCCGCGAGCAGCCCTCCGGTCGGCTATCGCTAGCCGGTGCGCCTCCACCTGCCGCCCCGCCGCCGTCATCGTGCCGGGCGGCCGGTGTCGGAGCCTGACAGTTCCTGGCGTACGCGGTGGAGCATCTCGGTGTCGGACTGCAGGTCGGGGTGGCCGACCTGGCGGTCCAGCTCGACAACCTGCTCCAGCTCGGCGGCTGCCCGGCCGAGTTCCCCCTGGGCACGGTGGATCATCGCCATGTTGTAGCGGGTCACCGCCTCGCCGGCCCGGTCGCCGACCTCCCGCAGGATCGGCAGCGCCTGCCCGAAGTACTCCAGCGCCCGCTGCCGCTCGCCCAGGGCGTGGTGCACGGCGCCGATGTTGTTCAGCGTGGTCGCCTCGCCGGCCCGGTCGCCGACCTCCCGCCGGATCGGCAGCGCCTGCCCGTAGTACTCCAGCGCCCGCTGCCGCTCGCCCAGGGCGTCGTGCACGGCGCCGATGTTGTTCAGCGTGGTCGCCTCGACGGCCCGGTCGCCGACCTCCCGCAGGATCGGCAGTGCCTGCCTGTAGTACTCCAGCGCCCGCTGCCGCTCGCCCAGGGCGTGGTGCACGAGGCCGATGTTGTTCAGCGTGGCCGCCTCGCCGGCCCGGTCGCCGACCTCCCGCAGGATCGGCAGTGCCTGCCCGTAGTACTCCAGCGCCCGCTGCCGCTCGCCCAGGGCGTCGTGCACGAGGCCGATGTTGCTCAGCGCGGCGGACTCGTTGCGGCGGTCGCCGGCGGACCGGTACAGGCGCAGTGCCTGATCGTAGGCGGCCAGCGCCGCGGCCGGGTTGCCGGTGGCGCGTCTGGCCCACCCGAGCTGGTAGAAGGCGCTGGCGTGCTCACCCAGGGTCAGGGTCAGCTCGGCCAGCCGGGCCACATCCCCGAACCGTGACCTGGCCAGCCACGCCCGGCCAACCCGGCCTCCCGCATCCCGCGCGATCCCGGCCTCCCGCCCGGCCACCGCCAGCCGGTGCACCTCCACCCACCGCCCGATCGGAGTCATCACTGTCGGCCAGCGTCCGCAGCGTGGTCTTGGGTTACCCAGATCGGGTAGAGGGACCGGGCGGCAGCGGCGCAGGCCTCGCGATATTCGTCATCAGTGATCAGGGGCCTGATCAGCGGCCGCAGGACGTTGGACACGAAGTACCGCGGCTCGCCGGCCTCCGGATCGGTGCCTTCCTCCAGCAGGCCGAGCTGGACAGCACGCCGGAGGTGACCTGCCGCTGCGGGGTGGTCGTGGATGGCGTGCACGGTCGCGGCGGGCACGGGCAGCTCGACGACGTTCACCTTGGCTAGCATTGCCCGGAGCTCGGCTGGCTGAGCATCGAGCAGCTTCTGGGCGAAGATGCTCTCCCTGAATCGGGCGGCCTCGTTCTCGATGGCGGCGATCAGGTCATCGACGTCGAGAGTCGCGTCCGCGACGATCTTGTCGAGCCAGTCGAGCAGCCGCGGATTCCCGGCGGCGGCGTCGACGGCCCGGTCTCTGATTGCCGCTGGCGCGGTGACGGACTCCGGACGCAGGTTCGGAAGGTTTGCCACCTTCTTGGCCTGCTCAACGTCAGAAAGCGTCTCCAGCGGCTCGACCCGGATAGTCGTCCCGGCCGGCGCCGGGAACTGGTAGCGGCTGGTGATGATGACCCGGCTGGCGCTGCCGGACTCGCGGATGGCTTTGAGCAGGGCCGGCAGGATCTGCGCCATCTCGCTGGAGAGCACGTGCCCGCCGTCGCGCTCCTGGAGATTTCCCTGCTCGAATTCATCGAAGACGAACAGGCAGGGGATCTGCCCGAGCGGCCCGCCGAGCAGGTACCGCAGCCGCACCGCGAGTTCGACCTCATCCCTGGCCAGCATCTGGGTCGCCTCGATCTGCTGGTCCAGATCCCCGAACGTGACCTTCGACGTCAGCTCGGCGAATTTCACGAGGTCGACCCGGCCGAACCAGACAGCCCGCTGGTGGGTGGGCATGCGCTCCAGCAGGCGGGAGGCCAGCGTGCTCTTGCCCAGCCCGCCCATGCCCTGCAGCACCAGTGCCTCGGCCGCGCCCGCCGCGCCCAGGGGCTGCTGGAGTGTCCGCAGGCACCGCTGGATCACCCGCCGCCGCCCGACGAAGCTGGCGCGAGAGGCGACCCGGGAGATCTGCGTCTGCGGGTCCAGGAACTCATCCGCCGCGTGCCTGACCCTGATCCGCTCCCGGCCCTGGGTGTACCGCGGCGTCACCATGGGCGTTAGCGGTGACTTGTCGGCATACACGCGCAGCAGGTGCCAGCTGCGGCTGTGATCGGCGTAGAGCTGCCGGCGGGCCGCGACCACGGAGCGGTCAAGCGGCTGTCCCGCCGCCAGCTCCCGGTACAGCCGGGAGGCGAACGCGGTGGCTGAGGCATCGCCCACCGGCAGCGCCCACCCCAGCACCACCGGGGCCCCCGCCCGCACCAGGCTCTCGCTCATCGAGGGGATCGTCCCGCGATCCGAGGCGCCCCCGGTCAGGCATCCTGAGATGAACACCAGCCGCGGCCACTGGCCGTCCATCGCACCCGCGATCTGGCCCGCGGTCACCAGCGCCGGGCCACCGAGCTCGTTCTCGACCAGGAACTTCGGCTGCCCCTTGTCGATCGTGGCGTGGCCGCTCACATGCAGGACATCGAAGTACCCGGGGCCGTACGAGGTGGCCGTGAAACGGAGCCCCTCCACGGTGCCGCTCTCCTCGACCACCAGTTCCGTGCCCGTGTCGGCGGTAGCCGCCAGGATCCCGGCCTCCTCGGCCTCATAACTGAGAACAGGTTCCACGCCCTCCGGCGAGGCCGCCATGAACAGCACGCGAAGCGGCCGGTTATGCGCCGGGACCACCG
Source organism: uncultured Actinomycetota bacterium (assembly GCA_963819285.1). Taxonomy (GTDB): domain Bacteria; phylum Actinomycetota; class Actinomycetes; order Streptosporangiales; family Streptosporangiaceae; genus Chersky-822. The sequence goes on along the minus strand of CAWFVM010000009.1, from coordinate 134,870 downwards.
CGCCCAGGACCGCGACCGGGCTCGCGGCCCGCACCGGGAGCAGCGGTGCGCTGTCGCTGACCGCCAGGTACGAGCCGTCACGAACGATCAGCTCCCACGGAAGATGACGCAGCCGCCGCTCCGCCGCGATCCGCACCCTGACACCCTGCGGATCGGCCAGTACCTGGCTGAACCATCGCTCATCGCCGTCAAGGAAATTGAAGAGCACCTCGCCGAGAACACGAAGCTCTGCCGAGCCAAAGACCCGCGGCGCTACGGAATTCTCGCCATAAGCACGTTCGACAACCTCGATCAGCTGGTCGATCGCCGTGCGGTCGAGGCCACGAGTTCGCAGCCCTTCACCACCACGAAGCCGAAGCTCCGAGTAGCCGGAACTCTGCTCAAAGATCTCCAGCTCGAGCTCGTTCAACGGAATCCCCCTCGCCTTGTGATCAATTCCCCGGCGCCGTTCTCCGACCGGGAGTGAGCCCGGAGCTTCCCCGCAGACGCTCGGCGTTCGGTCCCGACACGCCGATCGAGGCAGTAGCCATCTCAGTCCCTTCCACCTGATTAAAGCCGGTCAGCAACTTCTGTGTCTCAATCTTCGCATTGGCCGAACGGCATGGGCACAGCGAAACCGGTAAACCCCTGCCAAACCCCGGAATTGCCGGCCGACAAACAACCATCGAGCAATGCCTGAAACCTGGGGACCGGAATGTCTGGACATGAAGGAGGCGCTTTGGCGGGATCGGCGTCGAGGCTTGCTGGGAGAGCGGCGCGATCGCTGGGGCTGGTGACTTGCCCGCGCGGCGGTACGGCGCCGGTTTCGTGCGGCGCGGCGCTGACCGGGCCGGGACGGCGCTGAGGCGACCAGCTGCCGGCGGCAGCGGCTCTGGGCTGGGGAGTCGCTCGGCTGGTGTGCTGATGTACAGGGGTTTTGGGGTTGCATCTCTGTATTGCCAGATCGTCATCACCTTCATTGCCTGTCGCGGATCTTGTGCGGATGGCTCCGCTGGCGCGCAGGCTCGAGCATGCGAGGAGGCGTCTGGCTCGCGGGGCGGCATTCACCCGGAACGCCACCGCCAGCAACCCGCAGCTCCTGACCAACGCCACCAGCGCCGGGGTCAGCACCCCAGCTAACCGCGTCCGCGCCGAGCGGGAACGGCAGAAAGAGCAGGAAGCCGCAGGCTCCGCGCGTTATCGGCTGCTATCTGACCGACTGCGATATCTACCTAGTCCCGCGATGGCTCAGTTCGGCTGCGACAACACAGCTGCGGCAAAGTCGCCGCAGCTGAACGAGCCGTCTGAGCAAGTGCAAGCAGAACGCAATGTAACTGTCAGGCCGCCGGGGCCAGCCTGGTGAGCAGGTTCCCGCTCCGGGATAGCAGCGATCATGGAGGTAGATATGAGTAAGCCACTGGCAGCCAGCAGCGCGGAGACGCCGGATCTGGAGTCCGGCTGGATCAAGAGCTCGCTGAGCTTCGCTCTGGGCAACTGCGTTGAGGTATCAGACCTGCCGGACGGGCGGGTCGGCGTGCGCCACAGCAAGCAGCCACAGGCCGCCGTCCTGCGGTTCACTCCGGCCGAGTGGCTCGCTTTCACCGGCGGAGTCCGGGCCGGTGAATTCGACGCGATCGGCGGACACGGCAGTCCCTAGATCCGTCAGGTCCGTTAAGCGCCACCTGGTGAAGGCCGTCATCCTGCAGTACTCGGAGGGCGGCCTTCAGCAGGTCAGGCGCGGTAATCGTCGGTGATCCGGCGGTCGCTAGTGTGCTGCGGTGGCCGGCTGCTTGCGGATGCCGTCCAGGCGCAGCCGCGTGGGCTCGGCTTCAGGCACCCCGAGGCGTTCGAAGATGTCCAGCGCCTGCCGAAGATTGACTCGGGCGGTGTGCGGGTCGCGGGTGATGATGGCGGTCTCGGCAATCCCGGAGAGGATCCTGGCTTCTTCGTAGGGGTCGCCGATCTGCCGGGCGAGCTGGATCGCGGCGTGGTAGCTCTGCAGGGCCTCGCCATGGCGGCCCGCATGGCGGCGCAGGTCGGCGATTCCGCGCAGTGCGATGATCTGCACAGGCCGGTGCCCGATCTGCTGGGCGATCTGGCTGGCCTGGTGGTAGTGGCCGAGTGCCTCGTCGTGGAGGTCGGCATCACGGTAGATAGCGGCGATGTCGTTGTGCAGGTCGGCCTCATCGGGAAGGTCGCCGATGTGGCGGTAGATGGCCAGCGCCTGGTGATAGGCGGCGAGGGCCCGGCTGTGGCTGCCGGTGCGGTAGTGGACGTCGCCGATGTTGTGCTGCAGGATGGCCTGGCTCTGCTCCCCGCCGATGCGGGCGAAGATGTCCAGCGAGGCAGTGAAGCTGAGGAGCGCATCTTGGAAATGGCGGCCGAAGACCTGCATCTTTCCCAGGTTGCTCAGGGTCTTGGCCTCGCCGCGCTCGTCGCCGGAGAGCCGGTAGAGCGTGAGGGCATCGCGCAGGTATCTCATGGCGTCGGGATAGCGGCCCAGATGCCAGCATGCGATCGCCGAATGATTCAGCGCGGTGGCTGTGCCGGCGGCATCGCCAGCCTCGTCAAGCAGGGCACGGGATTCGGCGAAGTAGGCTAGGGCCTCGCGGGCGTGGCCGCCGCGCAGGTTGTTCAGGCCGATCTGGTCGAGGGCCTGCGCCAGGCCGCGCTGATCTCCCAGCGACCGGTAGATCACGGCGGCGTCCTCGGCCAGGCCGCTTGCGGTGTCCCGGCGACCTGCCTGCTGGCTGATCGCCGCCAGGCCAAGGGAAGCTCGCGCGATTCTCGCCGGATCGTCGAGCTCGCGGCACGCCTGCAGTGCGACCGTGCAGGCGGTGATCGCCTCATCCCAGTAGCCTCTGGCCTCCAGCCAGCCAGTCACGGCGAAAGTGAGGTCGGCGCACTGGCGTGGCCACCGGTGGGCAGCGGCGTATCGTGCCGCCAGCAGGATGTCCTGCCATTCAGATTCCAGCCAGGCCCCGGCCTGTTCGGCTGAGGCGAGCGAAGGGACGATGCCTGGCGGGCACGCTGGCGGTGCCGCGCCGTGGTGCTGGAGCGGGAACAGAGTCTGGCTAGCCTGATCACAGGCGGTCAGGTAGTAGTCCAGGAGCTGGCCGACCGCCTGTCGTCTTTCCTGCGGGGCGTCGTCCTCGGCTGCCCGCACGGCTGCGAGCCTGCGGAACGCGTCGCGAAAGCCATGCCGGCCGTCCGGGCCTGGTGTGACCAGCTCCTGATCGACCAGGATGCCCAGGGTGACCCTCGCCTCGGAGAGCGACACGCTGGCGAGTGCTGCGCGGCCTGCGTGCTGACACCTGGGGCCGGGCTCAGGCCGATCCTGCGCAGGAAGAGCTGATGCCGGGGTTGCAGCGCTCGATAGGATCGCTCGAACGCTGCCGTGATCTCCGGGCTCGCCAGATCCGCCATTGATGAGCGCGTTACCTGTCCCGGAATCACGACTGCCACGGATGCGTCGTCCAGATCAAGGTCATCGTCGCCGCGGTGGAGCGTGTCCTGCGCCACTCGCGCTGCCTGGGGAGTCGCCAGCGCGCGGGAGCGGCGGCTGGCGGCCAGCGCGGGATCGCGGCGCAGGATCTGCTGATGCAGGTCGGCGAGCGCCTGTCCCGGCTCCGCGCCCTGCTCGTCCACTAGCCGATCCCGGGTCTGCCGGTACAGGCGCAGGGCGTCGCCAGGTCTCCCGCACCGGTACAGCGCAGTCATCTGGCAGGCGATGAGGATCTCATCTAGCGGGTACCGGGCCAGCAAGCCGGTCAGCTCGCCGGCCAGGGTCGCGTGCCGCCCCAGTTCCAGTTCCCAGATCACCCGGTCGGCCAGTAGCGCCCTGCGCTCTTCTTCCAGGGTGTCGCGCATCCGCATGATCCAGTCCCCGCGAATGTCGGCCAGTGCCGCCCCCCGCCATAGCGTGTCGGCGTCCTGCGCCAGCGAGGCGGCCTGCTCCTTTTCGTCATCACCGGCGAGGCTGCCTGCCCGGCGCCGCAGCTGGCGAAACTGATGCAGGTCAATGTTGTTAGGATCGACATTCAAGACGTATCCGCCTGCGCGTCCCGCCAGGCTGGCCTCGTCCCCGCCGGGCCGCAGGGAGCGCCGGAGCCGCGTGACGTATGCCGACAGATCCTCTCGGGCTTTAGCCGGCGGCCGGTCGCCCCACAGCCGGTCGATCAGTGCCTCAGCCGAGACGACCATGCCTGGCGTCAGCAGCAAGATCGCCAGGATGCTCCGCGACTTGCCCGAGGCGACCTGAAGCCGCTGCCCTTCTGACCACGCCTCGACTGGCCCGAGTATCCAGAAATCCGTCATTTTCGTACCCGCGCCGGGCCAGGCCCCCCGGCCTGAGAACGCGGAGCCGAATAGCGCCACCGCATGCAGTTCTTCCCTGATCTGCTCAATTCTCGTCGCCTCCGTGCGGATAGATCTGAACTAGTGATGACTTCCTACATCGCCACCATTAGTCACTTCAATGTGCAATCGCCTGAACTCCTGAGTTCCATTGCGTGACCTGCGGCAAGATGACCACGTGCAGGCAGAGCCGGGGATATCCGCAGCGCCGCATACTCCGTCTCGATCAGGCCCTGCTCGGGGTGAAGCACCGCATCCGATATTCGCGGGGCGGGATCGCGACCTCATGGTGGTCCAACAGCCCGCGCGCACCCGGGCAGCTCGCCTGAAGCAGGGCTACCAGCGTGGCGAGCTTGCCGCTGGTGAGGTTGTGCGAGTACCGGTAGCGCCACCCGGCGGCATGGCCCGCCTGGCCGGCGTTTTCGGCCAGGCGGATCTGCTAGCGGGCATTCCTGGAATAACCACGCTGACCAGTCCGCCGGGCTGGAACGGCTACGTGCCGCTGGCCCGGCTCGACCTGGCCCGGCCGTATCAGTTCTGCGAGCACCTGGCGGCACTCGGCGTCCGCAACAGCGTCGGTCCCTACCACCTGGCGGCCTGCGATAGCGCACCATGTTCGCGCATCATGGCACCGCTCCAGGTCCGACCTCCGCAACCTTCATCGAATCTACGCTCGCCGTTGTTGTTAGCGACCATGATGACGATGAGCGCAATCACCGCGACGCGGACATCGTCAGGAAAGAGGCAGCCTGCTGGTCGGGAGGCTGATCAGCGACGAGCGGTTCGCGGCTACCATTTTCCACATCATCGGCTTCGAGACGATGACCCCTCGCGGCTACCATGCCGAGCCCATCGACTTCGCCGTTCTCTCCTGAAGGCTGACGGGCGAAGGCTTGCCCGAGTCGGCTCGTCGAGGCCGGCTGATGAGCCCCCTGCCCACGTGCCCGTAACCGAATTGGGCATCGCCAGACCAACATCATCCCGCGGATGGTCGCCAGTTGCCCGCCTGCGGCTGAGGTGCAAGAAGCAGATTATTTGCAGCCACCAGGGCCATGCCACCTCGGCCTCCTGATCTCGACGAGGGCATCAGCGGACCCGGGAAGACCCCGGCCGGGACCACCGCGCCGCTGCGGCGCGGCGTGACCACGATCGGCCAGGGCGGCTTCACCGACATCACCCTGACCTGGCCCCGGCGTCTCCGCCCTGCACGCCGAGATCACCCGCCGCGTCTACGTCACCGACCTCGGCTCCCGCGACGGCACCCCGTGACCGGCCACCCCGTCGCCGTCCGCCCGCACCACGCTGATCTTCGTCACGCCCGCCGCGATCTGCGACATCACCGCCGAGCTCGCCATCCCCGGCTCACGTCGATGCCGCCGCCAGGTCGGCGTAGCTGACGGAGGCTTGGAACACGAGCGCCAGCCTGACAAGCCGACAACGCCTGGCACTCGTCCGTACGCGCTTGAGTGCTCGGCCGATGTGCGCGCGGTGTCGCGAAAGACGAGATAAGACCGCGTTGAGCGGCTCAGCCCTGGGGAGGGCTCGGCATAGGCCATCCCGCCAGGACCGCACCTCTGGGCGGGCAAGCCTCGAAGGCCCGGAAACTCCAAGACGCGCTTGCGCTGCTAGCTTGCACGTAGCCGGTCATGATGATTACGCCGAGCACCGAGGCGGTCACCAAATGCTTGATCCCCATGCATCCCTTTCGTATCATCCGTAACAGGGAGCATATGCGAAAGATCGTCCTTTGTTCCGTCCGGGGTCCCATGGCACCGTGTGTCAACGGGCGGCTGGGAAGTCCTGCGCGGTTCCTGGTCTTCACCTGGTCTCGCGGCTGAGTCGCAGCGGCCCCGCCGAACGAACTGCGGGCGGACCCGGAGCTAGGTCGTCTCGGGCCAGCGGCGGGCTCTGATCGCGTTGCGGCCTGGACTGCGATCCTGTCGGCCCTGTGACGTCGTCATGGCGTTAGCAGTCTGAGGATCAGGTGGCCCTGGCGCATCAGCCGCTCCTCCAGGTCCATGCTGCGCCTCTGGTTGCGTTTCGTCCGGAGTCCGTCTTTCCGGTCTCGTCATAGACAATCGGCAACATAGCAGAAAAGAACTGTCTGAGTGCCTACCAAACCTGCAAATCGGGCGGTCATGACCGCAGAGCACCGTTCTTTGATGCGTGCCTACGCCCGGAAGTCCCTATTTCATCCCATCCAGGATCGCGCAAGCCGGTACTTGCCCTTAACGGAGCTTGAGGCCACCGCCGGAACGGGAAGACCCGTCTTCGCGTATGGGCGCCGGTCGGCACGAGATGCTGATCAGTATTTTCTTGCCGGGTTCCCTCGCAAGATCTGCTAAGAACCTTTCTGTAGCGGGTATGGTCTCTAGGTAACGTTGGCGTGTATTCTTCCTGGCACGACGTATTATCCGTCGGCCAGCAGGAGAATATGCAGGCGATCATGGAATTCCGACTGCTCGGGCCGATAGAGCTCTGGTCTGCGGGGGAGCAATACGATCTTGGGCCGGCCAGGGAGCGCGGCGTCCTGGCGATCTTGCTGTTATCGGCCCGCACGATAGTGCCAGCCGAGGTGCTCATCGATCGGCTGTGGGATGCTCGCCCGCCTGCCAAGGCGAGGGAGAGCCTTTCCGCCTACGTCACCAGGCTTAGGGGCAGACTCCAGAATGCCCAAGTCGGCCGGGCGTGCCTGGTCGCGCGCGCCCACGGCTACCTCCTCGACATCGACCCCGAGGCTATCGACCTGCATCGGTTCCGCAGGCTCTGCCGTCAGGCGGCTGCGCTGGCCGAATCCGGAGATCCCGAGCACGCGGCTGTATTGCTGCGGGACGCGGACGAGCTCTGGCACGGACCGGCCCTCGCCGGGATCACCGGCGACTTCGCTGAGCGGATGCGCAGCAGCCTCGAGAAGGAGCGCCGCGCAGCCATGCTGCAGCGGATCGAGCTGGAGCTGACAGCAGGCCCGCCTGCGGGCCAGCTGGGCGAGCTGGGCGAGTTACTGGCTCTGTATCCGCTGGATGAGGCGGTGATCGCGGCCCAGATGAAGGCCCTCTACCAAAGCGGCCGCGCCAGCGATGCCCTCGGCCTCTACCGGGACACCCGTATCCGCCTGATCGCCGAGCTGGGCACCGAGCCGGGGCTGATGCTTTCGCAGCTACATCAGCGCATCTTGCGCCGCGATCCGCGGCTCGCCGTCGCACTGACTGGTCCCAGCCCGGGCCGTGCTTCCCCGCCCTATACCCTGCCGCCCGACATCGGGGATTTCGTGGGTCGTCAAGCTGAGATCAGGTTGCTCACGAGTGAGGATGCCAAGGTCACGCGGGTAGCTGTCATTTCGGGCATGCCCGGCGTCGGCAAGACCGCCCTGGCAGTTCAGGCTGCCCGGAGCGCTGGCAGAGCGTATCCAGACGGGGCGGTGTATCTCTGCTTCCATAGCCATGACCCGGCGCACCCACCGCTGGACGAGGCAGGCGCACTGCACCGCCTGCTCCAGATGCTGGCCATACCGGCCGAGCGCATACCGGCGGAGACCGGCAAGCGGGCCGCGTTATGGCACGCGGAGCTAGGCCGCATCAGGGCAGTGGTTGTCCTTGACGACGTCGCCGAGGCCGACCAGATCCAGGCGATCGTGCCGAGGGCGGGCGGATGTCTTGTGCTGATCACCAGTCGGCGCAGCCTGCCCTTTCTGAACGACACCAGCGTGCTGACTCTCGACGTCCTGCCTGCCCGCGACGCGATCACGCTGTTCAAACAGGTCGCAGGTCTGGAGGGAGCAGGCAATTCGGGACAAGTCGCCGAGGCAGTGCGGCTGTGCGGCCATCTGCCGCTGGCGATCAAGCTCACCGCCAGCAGGCTCGCGCAAGGTGAGCCACTGACTCTGGCCGGGCTGGTCGATGAGTTGTCCTATCCTCCTGCCTATCCCAGTGCGGCTGGCCCGGCGGGTGACCAGCTGGTGTCGGCCTTCGACCTGTCCTATCGCAGCCTGACGCAAGGCCAGCGACAGTTCTTCCGGCGACTCGGTGTTCATCCGTGCGCGCTCATCAGCCCGCATGCCGCCGCGGCACTGAGCGACCGACCCCTTCCCGTGGCGCAGGCAGAATTGGCCGCGCTGCTCGATCACCATCTGCTCACGAGCGCCACGGCCAGCCAGTTCCGGTTCCACGACCTCATCCGGGGATACGCCACGACGTGTGCCAGGCTCGAGGATCCTCGGCATGAGCAGCGGGAGGCCGTGGGAAGGCTCCTGGACTACTACCTGCAAACAGCCGACCGTGCTGACCGGGTGCTCTACCCGCATCGTCGCCGGATGCAGGTGCCGGTCACCCATCCGCCGGCCGACAGTCCTGCTGTGGAGACGCAGGAAGGCGCCGCAGGCTGGCTCAACCTGGAGTGGCGCAGCATCCTTCAGGCCGGGCAGCACGCCGGAGAGCACGAATGGAAACGGCAATGCGCGGACCTGGTCCATGTGCTCGCGGGATTCCTGGAGACCAGGGCCTACTGGGACGAGGCGATCGCCGCGCACACCATGGCCCTGCAGGCCTGCCGGGATCTTGATGACCCAGCCAGGATCGCGCGGGCAGCGCTGGAGCTCAGCGTGGTGAGCCAGCAGACAGGCCGGCCCGAGGCCACGCTGCTGCTGGCTGAGGAAGCAGCGGCAATCTACACCTCCCTCGGCGACGAGCGCGGGCGAGCGGAATCGGTAGACCGCATAGGAATGGCGCACTACTATTCTGCTCGGTTCCGCGAGGCTCTGGCGTATTTCCATGACGCGACGGAACTCTACCGCGGCTGCGAAGACCCGCATGGCGTCGCCGTGACCCTCGATCATACCGGGATCACCTGTGGTTACCTCGGGCGCTACCCCGACGCGATCGATCACCTCGGCGAAGCGCTCGCGCTCTACCGCGATATCGGCGACAAGCGAGGTGAGGCAAAAGTACTCAACAACACGGGGAATGTACAGGAGCATCTGGGATACCACCGCGACGCGCTCCAGAACTACCGGCAGGCGCTGGAAATCTTCCAGCAGATCGGAGGCCGGTGGAACCGTGCGATCCTGCATAGCAATATGGGCGGCATCCATCGTTACAAGGGAAATTACCCCGAGGCGCTCATCGACTACAGGAAGGCCCTGGCCATTTACCGTGACATCGGGGATCTCCGGCACCACGCTGGCGCCCTGCACGACATTGGCTGCACCTACAAGGGCCTGGAGCTTTACGGCGAGGCGCTCATCCACCATCAGAAGGCGCTCTTGATAGCCGAGCAAATCGGCGATTCATATGTGCAGGTAATCGCGCTCTACGGAATAGCTGAGGCGCATCGGGGCTCTAGCCGGCACGAGGAAGCGCTTGATCGCTATGGCGCTGCCCTGCGACTGGCCAGGGAGATCGGCGAGCCGTATGAGGAGGCGAAGATCCTCGAGGGAATCGCGGAAGCCAGGCTCCGCACTCGCAGGAAGGACGCGGCGCGCATCGCCTTGCGCCAGGCGCTCGATATCTTCGAGCGGCTCGGGGTGTCTGAGGCCGAATTGGTGCGCGTCCGCATCGACACCCTGGAACTCACAGGCGGTCGTGGTGCCCCTGATCGGGGCAGCGAAAGCGGGCGATGACCTGGGCTGCAAGGCGGCCATCAGCGAATGCAACAAGGGCGTCGGCGGCGGCGGGCACGCTCTGGATGACGGTTTCCGGTGCCGGGAGCCGCTGTCCGCAAGTTGCTGGAGGGCGCCATGTCAGGCGAGGAGTGGGCGTACGGGCCGTTCGGTCTGGACGCGGTGAAGGGTCAGACAATCCGCTGCGAGCGAACCGTCCTGGTGGTGGCGCACAGCGTCACGGCGGCTACTCGCCTGGCGGACATCGTGCCGCTAGTGGAATCCGACCGGCGGGTGCAGGTCGTGTACACCTGGGCGCCGTCGTCGGTGTTCTCCGCTGGCGTACGCGACCTCCTCGGCCAGCTCGGCGGGGTGGTCATCCCCTGGCAGCAGGCGGCGCGGACCCGGTTCGATCTGGCGATCGCCGCATCCCACGGCCTCCTGGAGCAGTTGCACGCGCCAGTGCTCAGGGTTCCGCATGGCGTCGGATTCTCCAAGTACCCCAGTCGCTGGGCTGGGCCTGGCCCCGCGATACGCCGCCAGCTGCGAGAGACCGACACCGGGTTCCTCATTCATCACGGGCGAGTCATCGCTGCCGGGATCGTCGTGGCGACCGAAAGCCAGCTGGAACAACTGACGCGCTGGTGTCCCGAGGCGGCCGAGGTCGCCGCCGTGGCCGGAGATCCGTGCCTAGACCGGCTGGTCGCGAGTCAGCCGTTCCGGGAGGCCTACCGCCGCTCCCTGGGCCTTGCCGGCGAAACCCTGGTCGCGGTGTCATCGACCTGGGGACCTGGATCGGTGCTGGGGCGGTGCCCGGACCTGCTGCCGCGGCTGATGGACGAGCTTCCGCCGGAGGAGTACCGGGTGGCTGCGATCATCCATCCGAACTGCTGGTACTGGCATGGCCCCAAGCAGATGCGAGCCTGGTTCGCCGATTGCGAGCGACGCGGGCTGATCCTCGTGCCGCCCGAAGAGGGCTGGCGCGCTGTGCTGGCCGCAGCCGACGTGCTCGTGGGGGATCACGGGTCGGTGACCTGCTACGGTGCGTCGATTGGCGTCCCGGTAGCGCTTGCGGCGTTTCCCGGCGGCGAAGTACAGCCCAGGTCGCAGGTCGCCGCACTTGGCAAGATCGCCCCGCGACTGCACCTCAACCAGCCAATAGGCGCGCAGCTCGGCGAGGCGGCGGGCGCGTGGTGCCCGAACGCGCATAGGACGATCCGTAACCAGGTCACTTCCGCTCCCGGCCAGGCCGCCGGGATCATCCGCGCGATGATGTACCGGCTGATGCGACTGGCCGAGCCTGCGACGCCTGCCGTCGCGCAGCCCGTTTCCGCTCCGAAATTTGTCATCGTCCGGCAGCCGCCCAGGGCGGAGTGGTGATCGCCTGCCCGGCCGCGGGCTGGCAGCATGTCGCGGCTCTGGCGGATAGCTGCCCGGCAGCCCGGCTGGAGATCGCCGATGTGATCATCTGCGCCCGTCGGCTCTCGGTCAGCGAGGCAGCGGCGTGGGTGGACGCGACGCTCGGCCGCTACCCGGGGTGCGCGGTCGCCGCGGCTAGCACCGTCGGCATGGAGTGCCTGGTCGGGACGCGCGGCGGATCGCCGATCAGGCTCGTCCCCCGGGCTTGCGCCGACATCGACGAGCCTGGCTTGCTGGCGTCGCTGTGCGGGGCGCTCGCTCACTGGTGGCTGGCGGGAGGCAGGCCACTCACCGAACTGGAGTTAGCAACGGTGCGGGTGACCGCGACCGGTGCTCCGCTGTGCTGGCGTCGCCCGGCTCACGAAGATGTCGGGTCGTGCTCGCTTGGCGTTGCCGGCGGCCCTGTTTCCGAGCCGGGAAGGTCGAGCCGCTGCCGGATCTGTCCGGCCTCGGGCGCGCCGACCTCGACGTAGATGGCCAGGGCCTGCTCCAGGTGGCTGCGTGCGCGACCAGGGTCAGCGAGCTGACCGGCGGCGTCGGCCAGGATGACGTGAACGTCGGCCTGCTTGTGCCGGGCGCCAAGGCTCGTCAAAGCGGCGAGGGCCTGGTTCAGCAGCCCCGGTGCGTCAGCAGGCCGCCCGGCCAGCAGGTAGGTCTGAGCGAGACTGGTCTGCGTCCGGGCCTCGTTGTAGGCATCCGGCAGGGCAGCGAAGACACTGCAGGCTGCAAGAAGCGCGTCGATGGCCTGCGGGTAGCGCCCGGCGTCGCAGTGAGCCTCGCCGATGCGGCGGGTCATTAACGCGACTCCGCGGGGCCGGCCGAGATCCTGGTGGATGGCGCGGGCAGATTCGAAATGGCCGAGTGCGTCGTCCGGACGCCGCAGGCCGAGCAGCGTCAGGCCCAGGTTCGCGCACGCGGCTGCCTCTCCGAGGTGGTGCCCGGCCTGATGGGCCAGGTCCAGGGCGCGAGTGAACTGCTCGGCGGCGTCCGCATAGCGGCTGAGGCTGAGGTAGGCAAAGCCGAGCTGATCACGCATCCGCGCTTCAGCGCGCCGGTCACCCGCCGCCCGGGCTTCCTCAACGCCGATCGTGGTGGCATCGATCCAGTGCCGGAACTGCTTCCGGTACAAGAACAGGCCCCACATTGCCTCGCATAGCTGCCATGCCTGCTCATGCAGGCCGCAGTCGCGCGCCGCCTCCAGCGCGGAGAGCAGGCCAGGCAGCGCCTGGTCGAGCCAGTCCAGCGCCTCAGCCGGGCTGTCGTAGCCCGGCGGCAACTGGCGGGCATCTTCGTACAGACGGCCGAGCTGCCAGCGACCCGGGATCACCACCAGGTCGGCCGCGATCGCTGCCCGCAGGTACCACTGGACGCTGCGGGCGACGACCGCGTGCCGGTCGGTGTCCAGGTCGGTGGCCGCCTGCTCGCGAGCGTGCAGGCGGACCAGGTCATGGAAGCGGTACCAGCCGTCCGCGAGCTCCTCTAGGAGGCTGGCCCAGGTGAGAGTATCCAGTAAGCGGCGTGCCGTGGCCGGGTTGGTGGCGGTGGCCGCCGCGGCCAGGTCCAGGGCGAAGCCGGGCCCGGGCACCAGCGAGAGCTGGCGGTACATCCTCGCCGCCTCTGCGGGCAGGCCCCGGTAGGAGACGTCGAATACCGCGCGCACCGACATATCCTCCGTCAGACTCAGGGCACCCAGCCGGCCTTGCTCGCTGGCCAGCTCCCCGGCCATCCGCTCGACCGGCCAGGACGGACGCGGTGCCAGCCGGGCCCCGGACACGCAGACCGCCAGCGGCAGCCCACCGCACAAACGCACCACGTGGCGGGCAGCACGCGGTTCGGACTGGACCCTGGCCGGGCCGGCGACCCGGCCGAGCAACTCCACCGCCTCGGCCTCGTCCAGCGGGCCTAGCTCTGTGAAATGACCGCCGTCGATGGCAAGGCCCGCGATCCGCCATCTAGTCGTCACTGCCACCAGGCTTGGCCCGGGGCCAGGCAGCAGAGCGCGGACCTGAGCCGCCGACGCGGCATCATCCAGCATCACGGCCAGACGGCGCCCGTCGCTCACTGACCGGTACAGCGCTGCTAACTCGTCCAGGCTGAGCGGGATCCGCTCCGGCGGAATCCCCAGCGCCCGCAGGAACCGGCCCAGGATGTCTCCCGGTCGCGCAGCCGCGCTGAGGAGATGACCGCCAAGGTCGGCGTATAACTGGCCTCCTGGATAGAGCCCGCGGACCTCGTGGAGCCACCGCAGTGCCAGTGACGTCTTGCCGACCCCGCCCACGCCGACGATCACGGCCAGCGTCACCGGCCGCTCAGGCTCTCCGTTGCTCAGGAATCCATGCAGGGCTGCTAACTCACGGGCGCGGCCGGTGAAGTTCACCGGTGCTGGCAGCAACTGACGGGGCACCGGCATCACTGGCGGGCTGCCCACGCCAATATTGAGGTCCCCTTGGATTGTCCCCGCCTGAACCGCAGGACCCCACACCGTTCCGCTCAGATCATTGCGCCACACGGGCCCGGCGCTGGTCACCAGGTGGTCCCCGCCCTCACCGACATTGCCCACCGGTCCGCTCCCGCCAGTTCCCGCTGATCACGCTTCCACGGAAGATGACAATCGTCAATCAGTGCCGAACGAGATCGCGGAAAGCAGGCAGCACCGCATCCCTGCACCTGTTCATGACGGGTTTAATGGGCGGCTTCGTACTTGCTCATCACGTCCGTGCTGACACGGCCGCGCTCGGCCACCCGCAGGCCCTGGGCAGTCGCCCACGCACGGACAGCGGTCAGGTCGGTCCTGGATCGTGCAGCGCGGCGTGGCGGGCGCTGGCTGGCGCGGCGGCTCGCGTCGATGAACGGCTGAAGGGACGCCTGCATTCTCTCTCGGTTCGCCGGACCCAGATCGATCTCATAGGCCTGCCCGCCGAAGGCAAAGGTCATTGCCTCGGCGCCGGGGGTGCCATCGAGGTCGTCGGTAGTCACCACGGTTACGTTCTTTGCCATGTTCTCTCCATCGGGAGCTAGAGTCCGGGCGGAAAGCTGCACATTGCCGATCCCGCTCCGGTCCTGACTCGCTCAGCGAGCCAGGAAATCTGGTTAAGGCCAAGCGATACCTTGTTTATTGTAGTACGGAAGCCAGTGCTTGCTCGCGGGGTAAGCCTGACGGGAACCTCCTAGGGCCAATCCGCAGACCTGTAGCTCACATTCGGGTGTTGCGGCTTATATCTGCGATCGCCGCGCAGCTCACCGCGCGTTTGTGGTCATGGTCGCCTATCGACCACTTACGTCACCGCAAAATCACGATGCTTGCCTGCCAGACATGGGGGTCGGGTCGTAAGGGGGTTGACAGGGTACTCGGCGGCTCCAGCTCTGCACGTCTTTGACTACGAAGCTCTCTGCTGATTGCCCGTGGTCATAGCGTCTTCCGCAGCCGGAGGGTGTTGTCGCCGCCGCTAGCCAGCATCTTGCTCTCCCGCGATGCTGTCGCAGCATACATTGTCGGCAACAGCACACCGGCAGAGAATTCCGGGTCGGCGAGAACATCGCCGACCCGGAATGACACCCACGTCCGCCGCTGGCCTGCGCAGAGGATTGGGGTGAGCAGGTCGAACTAGGGGGGCGGTCTCCAGGGTGGAAGCAACCACCAGGTCAAGGCTTGATCGTCGGGAACGGTCGGCTTGAGCTGGGGTTTCAATCGGCAGCGAGGAGAAGGTAGGCGACCACTACGGGCGGTACGTCCGGTTTCCGCTGTCCGGCGTTCATGATCAATTGCTTGGACCACTTGTGATCAAGGGGCATTCCAGCAAGGGGAACGCGCATCCGTCAGTCCTAGGATGCCACCTTGAATGCACGTGCCAGAGACCACGCTGGCATTGAAGTTGAATTGCACCGGGCCAGGCCCAGTCGCGGCGCCGACCACCGTCCCGTTGAGGAGGACCCGATCGGTGCCGCTGAAACCGTGATCGTTGGGATCATAGAGTAAGACGTAGTCGATGAAGTCGCTGCCTTGAGCGGAGTTGAAGACCTCCTCGCAGGCATTGACGTTGCACACGGGACCACTGGTATGGAGTAGCTTTACATCTCCAGTTCTGGGAGGCCCGGTGCCTGCTGGGAATCAGCTCGTCGATGGCCGAGTTGATCGCGGCGTACTCATCGCCGATCCCGAATCCGGTCAGGAAGCGGAACAGGAAGAACCACCACCGCGCGAACGACAGCGCGGTCAGGGCGGTCGCGATCAGGTACTTGCCCAGCGCGATCATTGAAGACCTCACCGCCGTCGGCGGCCCCTTGCCCGGGCGGCATCTAGCCTCGCATGGGCCGTCACCGCCGAGCGGCCTGGTGGTTGCCTAGGTGGCACCGCGCCTGGGGCAGGCCGCCCGGTATGGGGGCTTGGGGATGTACCGGTGCCACTGACTTGGTGATAGCCCGCCTGCCTGGGCAGAGCAGATGTGTCTGATGGCGTCGCTGACGTTCAGGTTCCAGAGCCGGATGTTCCCGTCGGCGCTACTGGTCACGATTGTGGAGCCGAACAGGCTCAGTGGTGGCGTTAGAAGCGCTCCGGTGCTGACAACCAGGGGTCCGTCGGCCGGGTGCGGGTGCGCGGGGTCCGAGATGTTCCAGAACTGGACGGAGTGGTCTTGCCCGGCGAGGGCGAGCCTTGCGCCGTCGGGGGTGAACACGACGGTGACATGAGCGCCAGCCGAGTCGCGGAATGGCGGTCCGAGCGCCGAGAGGGGCGGAGACTCGTGCACGTGCCAGAGCTGGACAGCGCCGTCGTCTGCTCCGGTAGCCAGAAGGTGGCCGCCCGGGCTGAACTCCAGAGAGGATATTCCGCCGATCGATGGTCCCGTGGCCTGGATCGGCGGGCCGAGCGGGCGGGGACTAGATGGGTGGGACATGCGCCACAGGCGCACATGGCCTTCCTCGTCGCCGACGGCAAGCATGCGGCCATCGGGGCTGAACGCGATCGCTTCCCCTTCACCGGGCTCGCCGCGGATATCGCCGAGCCTGCGGTGACGGGCCGGGCTGGCAAGGCTCCATAGCTGGACCGAGCCGTCCCCGCCGACAGCCAGGATCTTATGCACAGGGCTGAACGCGAGTGCGCGGGCAACGGTGCCGGGCGCGGTTGGCAGCACGATGGGATGCCGCAGGTCCGTCAGCGACCAGACATGGACCGATCCGGTGTCGCCGACGGCGAGCTGATGGCCATCCGGGCTGAAAGCCAGAGAGTCGATGATGTCGCCGCCCGCGCTCAGCGCCGGGCCGGATGGGCGCGGGGGACCTGGACCGCTGACGGTCCAGAGCCTGACAATGCCGTCGACTCCCGCGACGGCGAGCACCTGATCGCGTGGGCTGTAGGCGATGGCGGTGACCTGGCCGCCGTTGAGCATGGGGGACGGCAGGCTCCAGGACAGCACCGTGCCTTGCGGGCTCGCGGTTATCAGGGTGCGGCCGTCAGGGCTGACGGCTAGCGAGCGTACCTGCGAGGCTGTCGACTGCGGCGGGCTATCCGGGATCGGGCTGGAATAGCCGGTCACCTGCCACCACCGCACTGCGCTGGCTATACCCGGGCCTTCGCCGCAGGCAGTGACTAGCAGGCCGTCCAGGCTGAAGGCGGCTGCTCCCGGGTCGTTCACGCAGCCCTCTACGTTGGCGTTTCACGGGCACAACGGCTGCTCGTCCTGGCCGTCCATGCCAATCACGTCGACACAGCCGCCAGACTGCTGAAAAGCGGTGACGTGCCGTATGAGTCGCTTTGGCCGATGTCTAGACCACCTGCGGAGCGAGATAGCGCATAATTGTCGTGATACCTCAGCGAATCGCTAGCATAGATCGGCTCTGCGCTAGGCGTAGCCGACTCGCAGTCATCCGATTCACATGGCGTGAATACGGATCATGAGTGTTCCAAGGCGACTCTAGACAACCGACCCTGCAGCGGGAAATACCCGTCTCTCTTGCTCCGAGAGCCAGAGAGACTCCTTTATCCCTATTTGTGCAATCGCATTGGCTTGAATTTCTTTGACCACCCGGAAGGTGCACGGGCGCGTGTTCCTTGACGACCACGCGATGTACTGGCGGTAGGGCGACGATCGCAGCGGGTTCAGAAGCCTTATTTGGAAGCCAGCAGGAGGCGAGCGCTGAGGGTCGTCGAGGAGCAACTCAGCCGCGCGTCGTTGCGGCGCAATGCCATGGGCTTTAGTTGTTTGACCGGTTGTGGCTAATTCCTGTTCTTGGTTACTGCGGGTAGTTCCCTTCCGGCGCGGCATGCCGAGGGCCGGCGTGCCGCGCCGGTGGCGGCCGGGTCCACGGCCCGGCAGGGGCCTCGTTCAGGCGGGTACTCGGTGTTCTCGCTGGTCAGGCTGGACTGTTGGCCATGGTGATGACGGCCGGGGCGATCCGGGTGACGGTGTCAGCCGGCCCTGCGTGCGCGAAGGACGAGGGGGACCTGGATTTCCGGGAGCGGTGCCGGTCCCGGTCTACGACGTTCCTGTGCCGCCCGATCTCGCTGGTCACGGCCTGGTAGCAGTCGTGCCCGAGGCGGATCGCGGACAGGACCGCCCGGACGGCGCGGGCGAAGGACAGGTCCCGGGGCCGGACGGCGAGCGCGGCCCGGCGTCCTTTCGCGGCGGGCGCGGCGGTGAGGGCGGCGCCGGTGACGACGCCGCGGACCATCCCGGTCCCGGCTGCCCAGGCCGCGAGTTCCTGCCGGACCAGGTCCGGGGACCCGGAGCGGAGCATCGGCCCGGTGCCCGGGCCGGCGCCGCGCAGCGGCGCCTTAGCCTCGCGCAGCGCGGTCTCCGACCCGTCCCACCGCCACTTACAGAGGGCGGCCAGCGCGGCGGCGGGGTAGTCTTCCCAGTCCATGAGGTCGGTGACCAGGCAAAACATCTCCGGGACGTTCTGGCCTTCCACGGTGACCCAGTACTCGATCACCCGGACCGCGATCGTGACGCCGTCGCCGGACAGCTCCGCCCGGTAGGAGCAGCCGGGCAGGATCTCCGAGGTCCTGCGCAGCGGGATGTCGCTTTTCAGCCGGATCAGCACGTGCGCGGAGCCGGATCATCCGGGCGATCCGGGGCACCCCGTGGTAGTTGCGGTCCATCAGCCAGATCCACCCCGGGTCAAGCAGGTGCGGGTACCGGTCCATGGCCTCGTCCAGCAGCTTCTGCTCTGCGGCGGCCTTGCCCGTCCCGGCCGGGCCGTGCGGCATCGCGAGCAGCGCCCGGCATGAGCAGCATGTCAGCGGCAGGGCACGCAGGCACGGGTAGGGGCCGGAGTCATCGCTCGTGCCCACGGTGCCGAAGAACGCCCTGTTCGCGGGCGTGTCCGGCACCCGCAGCAGCGTCCCGTCCAGTGACCCGGCCCGCAGCGGCCTCCTCTTCCCGATGGTCACGGCACCAGGGCAGCCCCGCTCCTGGTGCTCCCGCCAGGCCGAGCACAGCACGAGGTCCCGCAGTTCTTCCAGCGGGACCGGGCCGAGGGCGCTCCGCCAGTCCCCGGCCGACCGCGCCGACGCCGGCCGCCACGGCCGCGCCCACGGGATCAGGGCCAGGTCCCCGGCCAGCGCGGCGATCACGTCCTGGACCCGCGCGCCCGGCATCAGCGTCATCAAGACGATCACCCGGATCATGAAGGCCCTGGCCAGGAGCCTTTCCCGTTCCCCCTTCACGAACCGGGCGCGCAGCGGCACCCGCCCGGCGATCCCGCCGGCCACGTCCGTCCCGGCCTTCTCCTCCAGCGGGCCCAGCGTCGCGTGATGCACCGGGCTGCCCTTTGCCCGGACCTGCCCGTCCCTCCTGACCTGCGCCTCCGCGATCGCGACCACCTTGCAGAACACGACCGCGCCGCCCGTGCGGATCTTGCCCGTGCCCCCGATGACCAGCGCGGACCGGTCCGCGTCCCCCGGATCCCGACCGCTCCGCAGCGGCGACGCCGCCAGCTCCAGCGGCACCGCGATCATCATCCCCGCGGAAACAGGCACGGCACACGACGGGACAGGGTAAGAAGAAGACACGTGAGGCTCCGGCAGGGAAGCGGGACTTAGACAATCACACTTCTAGCCGGAGCCTCACCCATCCCGCAGGCAACTTGAACAACAGGCCCGCAGCCAGCAACGATCACACAACGCAACCAGAAACGGAACCCGTCCCCCACCGTTTCGCCTTAAAGCCGCTGGCATTGCGTTGCGGCGTGCTCTTGGATGACAACTCGCGCGGCACTCCTCCTATGAGCGGTGGGGCCAAGAGGTCGAGAGCGTTCCTAATCTTGTCCATAGACGATGCGGGAACTATGTCTCTCCGGAAACTCCTATGAATGTTCTTCACCGAAAAGCTCTCGCCGCATTCCTCCGGATATTCCGCTTCTTCGGCTATCGCCCTTGTTGTGGCTGCTGCCAGTGCGCTTGAGGCCTGCAAATGGTATGCGCGGGCCGTGCACGGTGGACTGTGGGGAGTGCTTTCATCGGCATCATTCGCCGATCCCGCCCACCGATATTTTCCCAAATCGTCCATCTCCGGAATATTGTCTGTGTAGTTCTGAAACGCTTGTCTAATGGCTTATATGCGACGCGAGGCGCTCGACGGCCACATGGAGAGGTATTCGTTCTTGCTCAACTCGGCGAACTCTGAGCCAGTCAGGATCGGTGAGATACAGGTAGAGCAGATGCTCATCTGGGGTCAGCTCGGGAAGTATTCGCCGCGGCGCACAGGGGATAGGTCTTCCCTTCTCGTCGGTCCAGGCGCCGTACTGCTCGTAGGCTTCGTAGGTGGCGTAGTCCATGAGCATCGTGGTGACGCTCATTCCAGCCGAGCGAATGTCGTTAACGATGCACAGTCCTTTCGCGTCGATGTCTCCCCAGTAGATGACGCGGGGACAATGCTTCATCCAAGGGACGAGGGGGATGACACCGGGTGCCTTGCCTCCCTCACCCTCGACAGAGATTCCCTTCGGGACCGGCGGGAAGAAGACGGCGGTGTCCTTGTTCTCGAGGATGATCACGGTTTCCGGCTTGTATGCTGGCTCGGCACTGTCGTTGATCGTGATGCTTTCGTGGTGTCGCCCGCCGGACGCCCGGTGCCTTGGGTCCAGGTAGGTGAAGTGCACCCGGGTCGGGCGGCGGATCAGGCCAAGGTCGTCCTTGCCCGTCAGGGCCTGAATAAGTGGCTGGTTGCTGTTCAACCATTTGCCATGGAATCCGGGTAGGGGCACCTGGCGGGGCGTCAGTCCTGCGGCCGTGTTGCTGCTGAACCATCGTGACGCCTCGAGAAGCAGGGTGAAATCGACGTCTGTCATGGAGTCGACTGCGCGGATGATCCTGGGATGGTTGGCGAGGGGGAAGGCTGCCTTGGCTAGCCTCAGGCGGTCGCGTCCCCGGGCGAGGCGTTCAGGCCAGCCGTTGCCGCAGATGCGGGCCGCAGTGTCGATGTCGGTGACTTCCAAGTGGCTAGGTATCGGCTGGGAGGTGCCCAGGACTATACGGGTGTTCCATTCGACGGCCAGCTGGCGGGCTGCCGCCCAGTCCTCCCAGGTCAGTGCCCAGGCGCGCGCGCTCTGGAAATCCGCTTCCAGGACTGCTTTAGGCGGCATCCCCAAGGGTACGCGGAACGGCCGGTCTTCGACCGCCGGGTCAGCGATAGCCAGGTGCCATCGCCTTTCCAGGCGCGACTGGATCTCCCTCATCGCTTGCAACTGGGTCTTCATGACTGGCCAGCCACTGTGATGGCCCTGGTGATGGGGTGAATTCTCCGAACGTGGGAGTGTTTCTCGCCGTTCTTCGTAATCTGGTAAAGCTCGTCCATGTAAGGCTCTATACCGGTGACCTTGTCGAGCGGGGCGCCGATGACCAGCTGGAATCCGAGGGCACGCCATGCCCCGACGGCGCGGCCGGTGAACTCTGCGTCCGACTTCACGAAACCCTCGTCGAGGAAAACGGGAGCGTAGCGAGGCCGGGCGAGATCCGCGTCGCCTAGCTGGTAGCGCAGAGCGGCACCGACGATGAAGGCGACGAGTTCCTGGGACTCCCCGCCGGATTTGCCGCCGATGCTGGTGTAGACGCTGAGTTGGCGGCCCCGGAGATCGCGGCGCTCGGCGTCGATCTCAACGTGTCGCCGGACGTCGATGAGGTACTCGCGCTGTGCCACCTTGTCGGACTTGCGAATGCGACGCTGTGGAACAGCTTCCGGACGCTGAGCTCAAGCCTTCCTTGCAGCTAATCCGCGACCGCATGCATGGCAAGCGGAGCTTGCCGTTCTTCGGCTCGTTCGAGTCCGACCCGGATCTGGGACAGCGATCCGAGGACATCATGAGCACTGAGTTCGGCCGCTGACTTGCTACTAAGTGCCAGAGGCTCGAGAACAGCGTGGCAGGAACGGGGGAGGCCGGAATCCGGTGCCGGATAAATGAACCTCAGGGCAGCCCCGGCGGCTCGCTGTTGGTGATACTGCGGATGAAGTCCTTGACTGCGGGAAATACGAGGTCAGGTCGGTCACGGAAAATGGCGTGACGTGCGCCGGGCAGGCGCATCAGACGGGTGGTCTCAGCCGGAAGCCGGCTGGCGAGGTCCTCGGCGACGGGCAGCGGGCAGACAGGGTCGTCTTCGCCGGCGAGAATCAACACCGGGCTCCTGATCATGCCCAGCACGCTCCACGGGTCGAAGCGCGATGCCTCATTGCGGAAGTAGTGCCGGTTGACATCGGTGGTCTTGATCGATCTGCCGCGCCGCTGCCGGAGATCCTCAGTGCTGCCAGGCCGGCTGCTGTAGAGCGGGTGGCAGACACGGCGGAAGTCGGCGAGAGACTCCTCGGTCGGGTCGGTGAAGTCGCGCTCCGCGGCGGCGGCTGCTTCCTCGCCGCCCAGCCGGCGGAACACTTCAATACTGCGCTTGTGATCGGAGCGTCCCCCGGTGGTGCTGGCCAGGATGATGCCGCCCGCATGGCCGGGGTAGAGCCCGGCATAGGCCAGGGCCACATGACCGCCGAAGCTGCTGCCCAGTACTACCGGCCTGACCAGCCCGAGTGCGTCGCAGAGCCGCCTCAGGTCGTCAGCCCAGGTCCGCAGGTTCCAGGACGCCGGGGTCGCGTGGTCGCTGCGGCCGTGCCCGCGCTGATCGTAGAACAGCACCTGAACCTCGCCGCCGAGCGGCGCCAGGGCCGCCTTCAGGCCGACATGATCCAGGCCAGGGCCGCCGTGGACCGTCACCAGGACCGGGTAGTCGACCGTCGTGCCTCCGTGAGGCACGACCGATGGCCCGGACACATCGAACCACAGAGTCACATCACCGAGGCTGATCCGCACAGATTCTAGCCGGGGGAGTAGTCGCGGTGCGGTACGGCCATCTTCCAGGCCGCTTCGAAAGCCTCCCGGCAAAGCCGCAGATCCGCAGGGTCCGTCGAGCTGAGCTTGCCCGCAGACAGCCCGTTACCCGCGTAGAGCAGGAACACCGCCATCCGGTCATCGAACAGGTAGAAGTCGTTACCTGGCAAGGCAAGTGACGACGCCAGCCCGCGCGGAAGCCAGCGGATATCCTCACCGGCTTCTACCATCGGCAATGCGATGCTGTGCGACCACCTCTGGTAGTCGCTCAGGGGCTCGGACACCACTCTTGCGCGGCGGACCCGCTTGCCGGCTCTCACATGCCCGCGCAGCGCATCGCACCACGCTGCGAGCCATTCAAGATCATCGGGTTCGCCCGCCGACCATTTCGCCATGTGCGGCAACTCGACCGCCGTCCCGTAGGCGTCGCGCATCTCCAGGTGAGCTACCTCACGGTCGAATCCGACACTCAGCAGCTCCTCGAACTGATCATCTGATACCGGATTCAACTGCCTCCCGCCAGAAGTAGCTGAATCATCCTGTCAGGGATCTCGACCGCCGTCTCCCCCTCCGAAATCGCCATCTGGGCTAAGAGAGGTTGCAACTTCCTAGTGGCGCAGGCCTGCGCCACTCCCTCGATCGTGATAGGACCACTTATGTCCGCGCAAATGCCGGCCTTCCGGTTTGATCATCGCTGGAGTTGATCGCGATGCCAGCTCGCCGCCGAATCGCCCGATTGGCTCTAGCCGCCCTGCTGGCCTCAGGCTTGCTCGTCGCCGCGCCGGCCACCGCCGCTTTCGCGAGCTGGCTTCAGCAGCCGACTCCGGACGTCGGGGGCGCGGATGCCTGGGAGTTCACCGCCGTCTCATGCACCTCGCCGAACGGCTGCATGGCGGTCGGCACCTTGTCCGCCGGGACGACCCAGCTGCTGTCGGAAACCCGCACGTCGTCAGGCTGGACGATCCAGCCGGTACCCGAACCGCAGCCGGGGAGCCTGCTGCTTGGCGTCTCCTGCGTGAAGGCGTCGCTGTGCATCGCGGTTGGCGACACGCCGTCCGGCGGCGGGACCGCTCCGCTGGCCGAGCGCTGGAATGGCAGCGCCTGGAACATCCTGTCCGCACCGACCCCGGCTGGTGCGACCTTCAGCCAGCTCAACGCCGTCTCCTGCACATCTGCGACCAGGTGCGTGGCTGCAGGCGACACGCAGGCCGGCGGCAAGCAGGTGCCGCTGGCGCAGGTGTGGAACGGCTCGAGCTGGAAGATCAGGCGCCCGCCGAAGCCGTCCGGCCGGGCGGAGAGCGGCCTGAACGGCATCTCCTGCCCGTCGGCCACCAGGTGCCTCGCCGTCGGGTCGTCGGAAACGGACGACATCTTCAGGACACTCGCCGAAGTCTGGAACGGCTCGAAGTGGCAGATCCAGAAGACGCCGACCCCGGCCAGGAGCGACTCGCTCAGCGCCGTCTCCTGCCGGTCGGCCAGCTCGTGCATGGCGGTCGGCTCAGGCCTGGCCGAGCAGTGGAACGGCAAGAGCTGGTCGGTGGTGAAGATCGCCAGGCCGAAAGGCACCACGCCCGACCTTCTCGGAGTGTCGTGCGCAAAGGCCGGTCCCTGCTACGCGGTCGGCGGCAACTTCGTCCAGAGCCTCGGCCGTTCGGTCGCAGAGCTGTGGAACGGCTCGAAATGGTCGGTGCAGCCGGTCCCGCTCACGGCCTCCGCTGACTCAAGCCTGCTGGACGGGGTTTCCTGCACGACCGCGACCAACTGCACGGCGACGGGTTTCTACCACGACCCGGCCCTGGGTGACCGGGCCCTGGCGCAGGACTTCTCGATCCGCTGGCAGAACGTGTCGCCGATGCCGTTCAACGGCGTGAGCCCGACGAACCTTAACGGCCTGTCGTGCGCCTCTCCCCGTGCCTGCCTGGCGGTCGGCACGTTCCAGACCACCAGCGGATTCGAGTCCTTCTCCGAAGGCTGGGATGGCGCGAGCTGGACCGCCCCCCGGCTGCTCGCCAAGCCTAAGATCACGTCGGTCGCCGCAGTGGCGTGCCCGGCGGCCAGCGACTGTATAGCCGTGGGCTCGATCGCCGCGGGAACCAGCACCCGGCGGCCGATGGCCGAGCGCTGGAACGGGGCCGGCTGGACGCTTCAGAAGCCGCCGGCGCCGAAGGGCGCTGCCCGCGCCTTCCTGTTCAGCATCTCCTGCCCGGCTAAGACGTCGTGTTTCGCGGTGGGACTCCGGACCAGTGCTTCGGGCCAGCAGCGGACCCTGGCCGAGCACTGGAACGGCAAGACCTGGCAGATCACCGCGACCCCGAATCCGTCCGGTCAGCAGGAGATCGAGCTGAACTCGGTCTCCTGCCCGTCGGCGAGCTCGTGCGTCGCGGTCGGCACCGTGGTCGAGGGCACCTTCGCTCAGGTCTGGAACGGCAAGTCGTGGAAGGCCACCAGCGCCGTGCCGAACCCGGAGAACGCCATCCACACCCAGCTCGCTGGAGTGTCGTGCCCGTCGGCGGGCGACTGCGTCGCGGTCGGCAGAGCGTTCCGCGACTCCCAGTTCGTCGCCCTGGCCGAGCACTGGAACGGCAAGAAGTGGTCGCCGCAGAAGACGGCGGTGCCGGGCGGAGTGCTCGGAAGCCAGCTGACCGGCGTGTCGTGCAGCTCAGCCAGCGCCTGCGCCGCCGTGGGCATCGAGAGCATCGCCACCGGCCCCAGCGCCATCACGGAGAGCTGGACCGGCAAGAGGTGGGTCCCGCACCCCGCCGACATCCCGGCCGGGGCGAAGTCCAGCGTCCTGACCAGGGTGTCCTGCGACTCGGCAATCGCCTGCCTGGCCACCGGCCAGTACATCGACGCCAATTCGACCGGACAAATGCTCGCCGAACAGTACTCGTAGCGGTGCTGCGGCAAAGCACTGCGCCTCGGCACGTAGTTCCCGCGTAGAAAGCTGTGACCTAGCTGTGGGTCATTAGTCGTGGTGCCTGCCCGATACTCCCGCTTAGCGTCGTGACACAAGGCTGCCAGTGCACAGAAAGGACTGGGTGTCACGTGAACGTCGACGGGCTTATCGGCATCGTCATTGTTATCGGCTGCATCGTCGCCTCATATGCCATCTGGCCGTATGGCCCATGCCCCGCTTGTAAGGGCCGCAGGGGCCGCGGCCCGGGCTCGACCCCGCGAGCCTGGAACCGGTGCAACCGGTGCGGCGGCAGAGGCGAAACCGTCCGGTTCGTCTCTCGTCTGATCCGACCCGATCTGCCGAAGAACCGGAACACCGGTTTCCACCCCTGACGTCGGGATACACACATGGTGTTTGCCTATCCAGGGCCGCCTGGGTCGCCCTCCGACCCTCTCACTCCCGCCAGCGTTCCGTGATCATGAAACTGACCTTGATCGCGGAACCTGAGTGGCGTGATCACGCCACCAGAACTCCTTGATCACCGTCCCCGGCATGATCACGGAACATTAGCGGGGGCGCGGGGCCGGCGGCAGGCAATCTACCGCGAGAACAGCAGCCCCTGCTCCCAGCCAGCCCCGGCCCCCAGTGCCGCCCGTCCGGACGCGCGGCCCCGGTGCTCATGGCTCGATCACCAGCCGGGAGATCTGCGCCCCGCGCAGGGTGAACCGGAAATGCAGGTCGGCCACGCCGCCGGGGAAGTCACCTTCCAGGTGGTGGACCGCGTCAAAGTGCTGGTCGCCTGCTCTCGCCGCTGCGGTGAGCTCGATCGTGTACGTGTACTCGCTGGCCGAGCGGGCCAGCCAGGTCCGGATCTCGTCCGGACCGTGGTAGTCGTGCCCTTCGTCGGTGACGACGGCGTCGGCCGTGTAGTGCGCGATCGCCGCATCGAGGGCGCGGGCGCGATGCGCGGCAAGATACTCCGTCACCGCTGCGGGCAGTTCGCCCGGCGTGATCGTGGTTTCCTGATTCCAGTCAGCTGTCTGCATGGGCCTACCGTCGGGCCTCCCGCCGGGAGAGAGTCAAGCCCGTTGACCCTCCCGCGGGGAGAAGGTGCATAGTGAGTGGCGTGAGTCCGGGGCTGACGATCGGTGAGTTCGCCACGCTGAGCCACCTGAGCGTGCGGACGCTGCGCCGATACCACGAGGCGGGGCTGCTGGAGCCCGCAGCGGTCGATCCCTCGACTGGTTACCGCTACTATTCGGCCGGGCAGATCCCGCCGGCGCAGGTGATCCGCCGGCTGCGCGACCTGGATGTTCCGCTGGCCGAGGTCAAGGCCATCCTCGCTACCGGCGACCCGCAGCGGCGGGCCGAGCTGATCACCGGCCACCTGCGACGTCTCGAGGGCGAACTGGACCGGACAAAGGCAGCCGTCAGGTCGCTGCACCAGTTGCTGCGCCCCGACGCTACGGATCTGCAGGTCGACCTGAGGTCAGTCCCGGCGCGCACGGTCGCCGCTGTCAGCGGCCACGTGCGGCGGGACGAGGCAATCGCCTGGTACGACGGCGCGATGGCAGAACTCGACGCAGCCTTCCCCGCCACCGAGCGCGCCGGCCCGCCCGGCAGCCGCTACGCGAACGAGCTTTTCACCGAAGGCTCCGGCACCATGACAGTCTTCCGGCCCGTCCGCGAGCCCCGCGAGTCCGGCCGGATCACGGTCTGCGAATTTGCCGCCGCCGAGCTTGCCGTCACCGTGCATCTCGGCCCGCACGACGACATCGACGTCACCTACGGGCGCCTCGGCGCCTGGGTGACCGGGCACGCCCTGGCCGTCAGCGGCCCGGTCCACGAGACCTACCTGGCCGGGCCCCGAGACACCAGCGTGCCCAGCCAGTGGCGCACTGAGATCGGCTGGCCGATCTTCCGGCTCACCCCCGCCTGACAGCGCTGGTCAGGTGTGCGCGGCGATGGGAATGTCGATGAAGGAGGGGCTGGCTGCTGTGCTCGAAAGTGTCAGTGCGGTGTTGCCCGCGTTGGCGTCGGAGAGGAATTTGTCCTTGGTGTCGATGACGAGCCGCAGGAAGCGTCCGGCGCTGATGAGGTAGCTGGTGAGCTGGAAGGGCACGTCGATGGTGACAGGGACACCTGGCTCGCGGTCCAGGATGGTGCAGGCGGCGCTGGTGATGATGCGGTCGAAGTCCTGTCCGGTGGCCCCTTCGGCGGCGTCGAACAGGTAGGCGACGATAGTCGCGTCGCCGGACTCGGGTGTCACGGTGACCCGCAGCTGGACCTGGCCGCTGATCTGCTGGTCTTCGCTGAATGGCGGGCTGCTCCAGATCGCCGCGTTCTCCCTGGGGATAGAACTAGTGCTGTACCGGCAGAACTGGCCAAGGCGCTCGCTGACCCCTCGCAGTACCAGGGTGTCGGCAATCTCGGCTGTGGTCTCCCCGATACAGATGGTGTAGCTCCAGGACGCTGCGGTGCCCCGGCTGTCGAGGCTGCCGTCGGAGCTGAGGCCGGGCTGGCCGAGGCCGTGCCGTACCGCCGCATTGGTGAAGTCGTCCCAGGTCTGGCTCCGCTGCCCAGTCGATCACCGCCGACCCGTCGGCCTGGTCCCCGGGGCCGGCCACATCGATCGAGCCGGACGCAGCGTCATTCGTTAGATCGGGCAGGTCAGACATAGGGACCCTTCAATTCGGAAACCTATCCTTAATTCTCCATTGAAAGGTTTTGGTGTACTAAGGAGCAATATCTCGCGGAAGTCCCCCCGCCTGTGGGGAAATTGCGCTGTCATGCGGGCACAAGCTCAGATTATGGTGAAATTAAACGCCGAGGCCAGTGCGGCACGAAACTGACACTGGCGGAAGCCGGTGACGATTCGCTGATCGTTTCGCCCTGCCGGTCCTCACCCAATACCGAAACGAGGCGACCATGCCTTTTCGCAGGCCGCGCAAGACAATCGCGACGCTCCCGCTTATAGTTCTGGTCGCCGCGGCCGCCGCGGCCCTCCCCGCCGCCCCGGCCTACGCCTTATCCTCCACCACCTGCACCGGCAGCTCGCTTATCACCTATACCCCCGGCCTGGCCCCGAAATCGCCACCAATACCCCTTACGCCATCAACTGGAACAACGGCAGCACTTCCACGATCAGCCTGTCATTCACCGACGTCATCGTGGAGGGGATCGAGCAGGTCACCGGCACCGGGGAGATCACCTCGGGAGAATTCGCCGGCGGCACCGCCGTCTTCACCTGGATCTACCCCCTGGTCAACCCGCTCCTGTGCCTGGTACCCGGCGGTGTCACCGGTCAGGACGGCGTTCTCCTCATCCAGATCACCGGCCTGTAACGCTCACTGCCTGCACTTAGTCTGCGCGGCTCACGGGTGTTCCGTGATCATGATCGTGGTCTTGATCACGGAAGCCCGATGGGGTGATCACGCGACTCAAGTTCCGTGATCAAGGTCAGTTCCTTGATCACGGGACCGTCTGCGCTGACAAGCGCCTGCCAGGCTCAGCGGGGGTTCAGACGGCTTGCTCGCGGGCATGGCCTGCTACTTCCAGCAAGCCATGCCCGGAGGTGAGAACGATGACCGCAGGCACCGAACTTCACGAGGGCTACGCCGAGATCGGTGATCAGCGACTGCACTTCGTCGAGGCGGGCGAGGGGCCGCTGGTCGTCTTGCTGCACGGTTTCCCCGAGTTCTGGTATGGGTGGCGCGGGCAGATCGAGCCGCTCGCGGCGGCGGGGTTCCGGGTTGTCGCACCTGACACGCGCGGCTATAACCTGTCCTCGAAGCCGGACGGCGTCTCGGCCTACGACACCGGCAAGCTGGCCGCCGACATCCGCGATCTGATCCGCGAGCGCGGTGCCAAGTCCGCGCTGCTGGCCGGTCACGACTGGGGCGGAAGCATCGCCTGGGCCACCGCGATGAACTACCCCGAAGTCGTGGACCGGCTGGCCATACTCAACGCGGCCCACCCCCGGAAGCTCTCGCAGGGACTGCATCATCCGGACCAGCTCCGCAAATCCTGGTATTTCTTCTTCTTCAACCTCCCGGAGCTGCCGGAAACCGTCGTGCACGCCGACCACTGGCGGTTCTTCCGGCACTTCCTGCGCGACGCCAACCCGGCCTACACGCCGGAAGAGATCGAACGCTACGTGGAGGCCTGGTCACAGCCAGGCGCGGCAACAGCGATGATCAACTACTACCGGTCCTCGGTGCGAACCTCACCCAAGCAGGCCGAAGCCGCGCTTCGGCCGATCACGGCGCCGACCCTGGTCATCTGGGGACAGCGGGATCGCTACCTCGGCGAGGAACTAGCCGAGCCCGATCACGGCGATGTTCCCAACCTCGACCGCGTCGAGCGCCTGCCTGACGCCTCGCACTGGGTCCATCACGACGAGCACGACCGCGTCAGCCGGCTGCTTGCCGACTTCTTCGCCCCTGCCCTGGCCGCGAGCAACTGACCGGCGGGTCGCCCCGCGAGCTGTCCGCGCCGTCGGTCTTCGGGAACGAGATCGCTCAGATACTGCCGAGCACTCGCAGCAGCACGACCCGCCGCGTGTGAACGCGCACCCCGAGGACCGCCGCGAGCTCGTCGTCGCGTATTTCCTCGGCGACCTGCACGAGCACGACAAGCGGCTCTCCGTCGGCAGTAGCTCCCTTCAGCAGCCGCCCGACCTGCTCGGCCTCGCGGGACAGAGCTTCCGGCGACAAGACGGACAAGACCACCTCGCCCGTTTCAGGCGGCATGATCTGGCCGCCCGCGTCGGCCGGAAGACGCTCGACCACCACGCGGCCGCTGGCCACGCTCGCGGGCGGATTCTCGCGAAGATTCCTGTCCACGGCGCTGCCGCGCGGCACCTGAATGATCAGTTCGACATCGTCGGTCATCGCTGGAGCATAACCCCGGCCGCACCAGCCCGGTGCGCCGCTCGGAGAGCCGGTCATGGTGCCTGAGTCGTCGGGAGCTTTATTTCCTGGAATAAATCGCAGTACGCACGGAAACGATCATGACCGCAACTCTCCGCCAGGTGGCGACAGGGTGGCTGGTCCAGTCCGGGCCTGTCCCGCCGCTGGCCTGCCGGGCCGCGCCCCGTCGATGTGACATAGCTGGGGCTGGAGCACCAGCGCTGCCACATCCATGGGGCCGGCCAGCGGCCAGCATCACGGAATCGCGCCAGAGCCCGGAAGATGAGCGCACACCCGCGCCGAACGGCTAGATGCGCGACTCAGGTTGTCTTGATGAGGCCGCCGTCGATGATGTAGTTGACGCCAGTGATGTTCCCGGCCCGGCTGGAGGCCAGGAAGGTGATCAGGGTGGCGACTTCCTCGGGTGTGGTGGAGCGGCCGGTGGCGAATCCACCCCAGGCCGTTGCCTCCCGGTACCCGACCGCGTGCGGGCGCACCGTGCTGATGGCCAGGTCAAGAGCGAACAGCGCGAGGATCACCCCGACCGTCAGCGCCCAGCCCGCTGCGGTGACCGTCACCCCCGCCTCCCCGCTAACGCTGGCCTTGCGTCCCGCCGCGCTGGCCCCCCTCGCTAGTTAACTGATACCTCGCCCAGGTCAGACCGCAGGCGCGCCGGCGTGCAGGGCCGTGATTACGCCAGCGCCGCCGCCTTGCGCAGCAGCACAGATCGCTCGCGGATGTTGCCGCAGAGCCGGGCGGCGAGCTCAAGCTTGGCCCGTGCCTGCGTGGTCCGCCCGAGCCTGGCGAGCAGTTCGCCGCGCACGCTCGGCAGCAGGTAAGAGCCTGCCAGGCGGTCGGAGGCAACTAGCTCGTCCACGATGGCCAGCGCCTGCCGGGGCCCGCTCGCCATCGCGACGGCGACGGCCCGGTTGAGCTCGACCACTGGTGACGGCGCCACTCGGCCCAGCGCCTCATACAGGAGCACGACCCGCTCCCAGTCGGTCTCATCCACCGAGGGTGCCGATGCGTGGCAGGCGGCGATCGCTGCCTGCAGCCCGTATGGCCCCAGACCCCGCCCGGCTGCGCTCGCGCGGCCGATCGCGGCTAGACCTCGGCGGATGGCTGACCGGTCCCACAGCCGCCGGTCCTGATCCTCAAGCAGGACCGCCTCGCCATCGGGTCCGGTGCGCGCGGGAAAGCGGGCGGCGGTGAGCTCGAACAGCGCGAGCAGTCCGTGGACCTCCGGCTCATCAGGCAGCAGGGCGGCCAGCATCCGGGCCAGCCTGATCGCCTCGTACGCGAGGTCGGGACGCAGCAGCCGATCGCCGGCCGTCGCGGTCGAGCCCTCAGTGAAGATCACGTACAGCACGCTCAGGACACCGCCAACCCGCTCGCGCCGTTCCTCAGGGGGCGGCAGCTCGAACGGCACTCCAGCGGCCGCGATCGTCTTCTTGGCCCGCGTGATCCGCGCCTGAATCGTCGGCACGGGGACCAGGAAGGCCCTGGCGATCTCCTCGCTGGCCAGGCCGCCGACCGTGCGCAGCGTCAGCGCGACGCGAGCCTGCGGTGAGAGCACCGGATGACAGGCCACGAACATCAGCGCGAGTACGTCATCATCGACCCGGTCGGGATCCCACGGAAGATCATCTCGCCGGTCCGGCGGCGTCGGCGCACCCGAGCTGGCCTCGCCCTCGGCGAGCTGGTCGGCGAGCGTGGCGTACCGCGCGTCGAGCGCCGACCGGCGGCGGAAGCTGTCGATGGCGCGCCGCCGCGCGGTCGCGAGCAGCCAGCCCGCCGGATTCTCCGGCGCGCCGTCGCGCGACCAGGTGACCAGCGCTTCCGCCACCGCCTCCTGCGCGACGTCCTCGGCCAGCCCGAAATCCCTGGTGTAGCGGGCCAGCGCGCCGACGATCCTGGCGGACTCGATCCGCCAGACGGCCTCGACGGCCCGCCGCGCCGACTCAGCGCTCGGCGGGCCGCCGGCAGCCGCGGACATCAGAGCTGGCCGGTCCGTTCGCGCCACGCCCGCTCCCTGATGACCCACTCGTTGTCCTGCGGGAACTCGTCGATACCCGGCACCCGTCGAACCTCGCACTTCGAGCCGGTCACCGCCGGGAGCCGCCTGGCCCACTCGACCGCCTCTTCCTTCGAGGCCACGTCGATCAGGTAGAAACCGCCGAACAGCTCCTTCGTCTCGCCGTACGGGCCGTCAGTGACTACCGGCGTCTCGCCGCTGAAGTCGACCACCACTCCCTGGGCCGGGTCGTCCAGACCCTCGGCGGCGACCAGCACGCCGGCCGCGATCTCTCCTCGTTGAAGCGGCTTACCGTCTCAAGCATCTGCTCGAAGGGCGTCTGCATCATCTTCGCGACGGACTCGTCGGTACCTCGCATGATCAGCATGTACTTCGCCATCTTGACCTCCTTGACTGGGTCACCTCCGACCCTCTCACTCCCAGGTCGAACGAGGCAGCCGCGGATCGACGCGTCCGTCACCGCCCGGCGAACAATCCAGATATTTAACGGGCCGGTCTCAGCCAGTGCCGTCCCCAGCCTCATCGGCATGGGAGCCGGTCAACTGAGGACCTGGCTCGGGGTGGATCGGGCGGCGGTCATCCGCTGCCGGCTGCTTCGCAACGCCCGGCACCGGACGACCGCCGTCCGCTCCAAGACCCGCCCCGCCGGGTATCCGGCGCAGATCTTCCGGGATCATGAAGCAGGCCTTGATCCCGGAACATGAGCCACGTGATCACCCCACCGGAGTTCCGTGATCAAGCCCTCAACCATGATCACGGAAACTAGGTGGGGGTCAGCGACGATTGCGCAAGCGGATTGCCGGAGCTAGTACCTGGAGACTCGGTAACGGTCATGTCGTCACCGCTCAGGACGGTTACTCAGGGCATGAAGCGATGCTGGCCGGCCTGACACGCGCGGAGCTGGATTCGGTCGGCGGCGCGGGCGAGGATGACTGATGGCAGCCAGGCGCGCCAGGCCGACCATGAGCGGACGGCGGTCGTCTGGTGCCGGGCGTTGCGGAGCGGCCGGCAGCGGATGACCGTCGCCCGATCCACGCCGAGCCGGGGCCAGGGGATCGGCTTGCGATCCAGGCTCGCTTAGACGGCAGTCCTCTGGCGGGTCGGATGAGCCAGGCTTCTGGCCAGCGGCAACGCGACAGCCAGGGCAAAGAGCTATCACCACGTGCGCGTGTTCGCCGCGATGATATTCACTGAGTAATTCTCAACTACGTGCTGCGGGAGGAATCGTGATAATAGACCAGCATGCCCTTTGAGGTCGCGGGGTGGCCACCAGCAATGGCAGCAATGCCAAGGACCATGTTTAACGCCTTGCTTGGCCCTAACCGGAAGCCGTGCACGGGCTGGCGACGCTTCCGCCTGGCCGGCCAGCCGCGAGGCTGGCGTTGTGGCCGCGGCGGGGCGGCTTGCTGAGGCCCGGAGGGCCGGTCGGTTGCGGTCGTCGCTGTCGCCGACGGGTCGGCTGTTCTGTCGGGTGCTGGTGGAAGCCCGCAGCGCCGACTTGTCAAGGTAGATCGTGCCTCGTTCGCACAGGTGCAGAGGCAGTCATGGGCGCTCGTTCGGGTCGGCCAGGCAGTTGCCCGTCTGCGCCGCGCTGAGGCCGGGCAACATGAGCGGGATGGGCGGGTTCGGGGTGCTGGTCGTGCGGCTGGCTAGGCTGCGAGCAGCCGCTTTGCCCGGTGCGTTTCACCGGACTCCGGAGGCTGCGCGGCTGCGGTCGGCGCTGGATATGCACGATCTTGGGGTGAAGCTCTACCGGCAGCGGATGCGGCGCGAGCACCCGGATGCGGGCCGCAGGGAGATCGAGAGCCTCGTGCGGGCCTGGCTGACCGCTCCTCCGCCGGACACGAGGCTGCGCCTGCCGTCGAGAGAGCACCGTGACTACGCCGGTTGAGGTACTTGAGCAGGCATACGTTGAGCGCCTGTCGGGCGTCCGGCTGGAACGCGCCGGTTCCGATGTCATCGTGGACCCGCTGTTCGCGAGTTCCGGCATCGAGAACGAGGTCGTCGCGAACGCGTCGAGGCTGCTGGTGCTGCCGGCTGTCCGCTCCGGTCGCCACTACGGGGGCACCTGATCGCACTGAAGGTACTCGCCGGCCGGAATCAGGACCTGACCGACCTCGGATCGCTGATCCCAGGAGGGTCAGCCGAGGACCTGGACGTGGCCAGGCAGGCCGTCCGGCTAATCCAGGCGCGTGGCTTCAACCGGGAGCAGGATGTTGTAGCAGATCTCGACAAGCTCATAGCCGATCTCGGCCGGTAGCCAGGCAAAGGCCAGCGGTTGTCATCGTCGCCTTGCGTGATGTGGAAGATGCGGCCCTTGGCACAAGCGACCTGAAGGCTGTGCTAGAGGTATACGACGCACTGGCAGACGGGTAGGTGCGAAGGATCTGGCGTGCCCAGAAGGTCTCCCTGTGCGGCTGGGCGCATGGGATGCATGGGATGCATGGTGGAGCCTGAACAGACTCGAGTTCCACGAGCCTGCTGCAGTGCTTGGCCTGGATGATGCACAGGCCGCCGACTATGGGATCCTCATTGACCGCGACGCCGTCCACTCCCTCGGTGAGCCTGGCAGGCTGACGCCTAACCTGAACGCCCCGCCCGGCTCGCACGGCGACCGGGCCTGCGGCATGCCCGACAATTACCACGCCGGCTGAAGTAGTTCTCACCCAGAAAGCTGTGACCTAGCTGTGGGTCATTAGTCGTGGTGCCCGCGCAATACTCCGCTTAGCGTCGTGACACAAGGGCTGCCAGTGTATAGAAAGGACTGGGTGTCACGTGAACGTCGACGGGGTTGTCGGCATCATCATAGTGATCGGCTGCATCGTCGCCACATATGCCATCTGGCCGTATGGCCCATGTCCCGCCTGCAAGGGCCGCAGGGGCGCGGCCTGGGCTCGACCGCGCGAGCCTGGAACCGGTGCAGGCGGTGCGGCAGAGGCGAAACTGTCCGCTTCGTCTCTCGCCTGATCCGGCCCGGTCTGCCGAAGAACCGGAACACCGGCTTCCACCCGCACTGACCCCGAGGCCGGCCAGCGGATTCAGCGCGCTCCCCGGTCGGCACGCGGGGTGCCGATCACGGTCCCGGCGTGCGCCTTCGCGCCGGGATCTCGACGGGACTTGATCAGGCTGGCCACGGCAGTAGCGCTAAGCACTACCGCGATAAACGCGAGCGAGACCGTCGTACTGATCTCGGGTATCGCCGAAGCGAGCCCATGGCCCCAGTGCAGGATCAGGTTGCCGATGAACGCCAGAATGAGCGCCAGCCCGGTCGTCAGGTACACCAGACGGTCGAGCAGACCGGTCACGCTGGCGCGCTAGGACCTTGAGTCATTACGGCGGAGTGCACGAGCGAGTGAACGCGACCGAGGGCCGCACGAAGTTCACTATCTGTGAGTTGGCGTTATTACTGACAGCTTTGAAACGGTAAAGGTTGTGCTTCATCCCGGCGGGGCCGAACAGATCGGTCGCGCTGCGACTGAAATACCGCGGGCAGCGCAGTAGCGGTGCGACGAAGAACCTGTACGGTTGTTCGTCGGCTTGGTTGATGGCATCGACCGATGCGTTGTACAGGACGTGGGCCGCATCGAACCCAAGGGCAATCAGGCCGCTTGCGAAGGCATGCTCGGTGTAGGCCGGCGTGGCGTCGAGTTTGAGCGCCGTCTGCAGGGCGCCGTTCAGGTCGGAGCCGTCATCGCTGCCGCCAGAAACGTGTGCCGGATCGGTCTGCGCCACGTAATACAGCGTCATCTTCTGCGCAAGAGGATTGCCGGTGGTAGTACCTTGAGACTCGGTAACGGTCATGTCGTCACCGCTCAGCACGGTCACTGAGGGCTTGAAACACTGTCCTTGATATTTGACCAGGTTCACAAGATGCGGCATGTCACCGTGTCGTCCCCCGAGATAAACTACTGACGGCTTGTGCTTGTGGTCACAGATAGCACTTAGGATACCGGCGTCGCTCGCCAGGACGCTTCCCGGCGTGTATTTGATCGGCTCGGCGCCCATCAGTTTGTACCCCTGGCGTGTGAGATATTTCTTCGCCGATTCCGCTTGCTGGGAGGAGTAGGGGTCATTTTCCCCCTCGAGTACTACCGCGTATTTGCCCTGTCCATGCTTGGCGAAGCTGTTGATCAATTCGTTCGCTTCCTCGTCGTTGGTGGCGGAAAGGCCGAGGTAGTTCGAGTACGAGGGCAAGTAGTTATCGGAGTTAGTCGTATCTATGACGGGGATATCCTCGTCGCCGAGGTCCGAGATCACGTACTGGGTATCGCTCTTGTCGACGCCAAGGCCAATGACGCCGACGATCGTGGGATCCTGCCTCGTTGCGGCGACGATCGTTTGTGCCATCGTCAGTTCCCGGTCGGAGTCTTCGCCGTCGTTGGCGATGTCGATCCGGATCTTCGGGTTCGACCGCTGCACGACGTTGGTCTCATACTGCCAGGTGTACACGCCCGCTAGCTCCTGGATGGCGGGTTGCGATTCCATCGGGAGATCCGGGGCCGTCAGCGCCCCCGCATAGACGAACGTCACGTATTGCCCATTCCCAGATTCGGCCAGCCGGTTCTGCATGTCGATAAGGCCTTCGAGATAACCGAGAGTCACTTTGGAAGGATCTTTCGGCATGCTGCTGGTGACCGCTGGCTCAGGCACGAGGTTACCGAGCGTCGCCTGGTTGCCGCTCGGTAAAAATTGGGCGCTGTCCGTGGTGTCGGTGCCGATGCACTGCGGCGACTGCGGCGACTGCTGCTGCTTGACCAGTAGCAGGTTGGGATCGTGGCCGAATAGCGAGCCACCGCAGTACTCGCCGGCGATCACCTCGTTCCGCCAGAAACCGCCGGCCGCGAGCAGCACCATGACACAGACGAGGGTCGATCGTGACCATAGATTCCACGGCGACCGTCTAGCCAGGGGCTGAATGCGCTTCTCGAACGAATCGGTGACCAGATGGCTGGTCCAGACCGGCTCGCGCAGCACCCATGGCAAGTGCGAGCCGAGGCTGGGCGACTGCTCGACCCGCAGCCTGCCGATCCAGCGCTGATATGAGGTGCGCCTGCCCTCGTCTGGCGTCGAAGCAGGGAGAACTCGGAGCGGGTGCTTGCTGCCTGCGACGATAAGGAGCGGGTCGGTCTCACTGCGGCGACTGCGCACGTCGCTCACCGCCTGCAGGAACCGCGTGCTGCCCGACTCGGAGCCGGCGGCGGGCATGAACACCATCGGCGGCCACTTCCGCTTCCGGTATCGCAGGTCTGGAGACCACGGGTGGTAGTTGGCGCGCAGGTCCTCAAGCAGCGCATGGACGCGAAGTGACAGGTATAGCTGTAATGCTTGCTCCTGCTCGCTCTCGGCGGCTGGGGTGACGGGGGGCGTGCCGCCAGCGCCCTGAGATCGAAAGTAGGCCGCAGTGATCTGGGCGATGATCATCCGGGCCCGTTCCTCCCGCACTCGGCGCGGCCAGCGCGCCGTCAGTCGCCGCCAGAGTGATATCTCGTCAAAGGACGGATCGTCGCCGCCGGGAAGGATGAAAGTGGAGGTGGTGAACCAAGGGCTCGCCGGATAGAACCAGGACAACGGGGCCGCGAAACTCTGCTGGTATAGCAGCACGGTCCAGGCGGCCACTATCGCCGCGGCCGTGACGCCTATCAGCCAGGGTGCGCGCACCGGGGTGGACAGCGCCGTCAGCTCAACGGTCAGTACGAGGCTGACGACCGGCGCGCTGAAAGTGAGCACGGAATGCAGCGCTCTGAGGGCGCCTCTGCCTGGTTGTCGCGGAACACGGAACGTCCGGTCCAGCCGGCTGAACGCGGCTTCCTGGTCGGGCTGCCCGCTCTCAGGGACGCTATCGCTGACCGCCCTCTCGATGGAGTCGAGTAGTCTTGACCGCGGAAACGAATACGGGCGGTACGGAGAGCTGTGAGCGTTCTCCCAGCCTGCTGATGTGGACAGTACGCGAACCATCTCAAGCGCGTTGTCGAGATCGGGCAGAGCGTTCCCGTCCGGTGGGGGCGGTAACGGAGAGCGGCGACCGAGCGGGACGGATGGCCGTCCGGCTTTGACGGGGAGTCTTTTGCAGCGCAGCCGCCCGTCCCGATAGATATCGTGCAGAACATCAACAAGCTCGTCGACCGGGTATCCGGTCAGCTCGTCTGGTTCGGGTGCACGCGGTTGCCATGGCCTTTCCTGCGGTCGTTCCGCCTCCAGCAAGACGATCGGCATCGGCGAGCGCCGGATTTTGGACCATTTGGTAAGGTCCTCGCACAGGTCGAGCGCCTTGTCTAATGCAATCGTGTGCTGACCGTATTTTCGCCAGTCAATACCAACGGTCCTCATGCCGCAGGCTCCTCCCGTACCAGCGCCGCTGCTGAAAGTATCCGGCGATTTCGACAGCTCGCCCCGAAACGGTCGAAATTACTGGTCAGCCTGATCTTAAATCGGCAGCCTGTCGCTGGCGTAGTTGCTACTAGCTTGCAAGCATCGTACCGGAAATTCGTACCGGATAAATCGTTGGTTACAACGAGATCTTGATGCCGCCAGAACCCACCAAAGCGGGCCTTTCGGGCCTGTCCGGAGCGGGTGACGCGGCGGGCACCAAGGAGTCGGACCTCGGCTGGCGCAAGTCGAGGCATCCGGCCCTAGCGCTGCTTCTCCCGGCCATGGTTCGTGCAGAAATCATCGATGGCCGCTGCCCGCGCAAGCAGCCTCGTTCGGGGTACGGTTACGGTGCCGAACATGCCTCTATCCACCCGGCGTCACCTTTGGCCCCTGTGTGAGCCTAGCGATAGGCCAGAAATCTGGCCTATACTCTGGCTATGATTTCTCTCTCGCTGGCTGAGACCAAGGACAAGCTTTCGGCCGTCGTGAATGATGTCATATCGACTCACGAGCACTACACGATCACGCGCAACGGTCGCCCCGTGGCGGTTGTCCTGCCTGTCGATGACCTTGAGTCCCTGGAAGAGACCGTTTTCTGGCTGGAGCGCGAGATCGCCCGGCTGCGCGCCGGCGAGCCAGACTCGGACGGCCCTGACGTCAGCGGCGAGGGGATGGCGGCGATCATGGATCGCCGCCGCGGGGAGGCCGGGCTCGCGTGAATGAGCCCTGCCATCTCGTTGTCAGGGCGCAGGCCCGTCGCGCGCTTGAGTACCAGCTTGCGCCATCGACTGCCTTCGCGGTGTGGCAATTCATGGCAGGGCCGCTCGTGGAGAACCCGCAGCACGTCGGGAAACAGCTTCTCTCGCCGCCGTTTCAGGGCGACTGGTCCGCTCGGCGCGGACATTACCGTGTCAGGTACCAGATCGACGATGACAAGCACGCGGTCACTGTGATCGACATCGCGGACAGGTCGGACATCTACCATCCGGGACGCAAGTAGCCCTGCTGATTCCGCACCGCGACCAGGGGACAGACAGGACACGCAGGGTTACAGGCATATGCGGGTGTCCAACCGACCGGGGCGCGGGGCTCGAACTCGACAGTGACGACAGATATGCCTGCTCCGGCCAGAGGGCATTTCGCGAAGCCGGATTGATCGAGCAGTTCCATGCGATCGCCGGACTGAAATCCGCGGTTCGTAGGCAGCCCTGGCGGCGTGCGATTTCTGGCAGCTCAAGCGCCATTACATCGCCAGCCGCGCTGAGGTGGCAGCGTTGCGCGCATGGCTGGATAGCAGCGATGGGTCCGGATACCGTGTTAGCCGTGACCCGACCGCAGGCGTGGATGAGCTGGTCGAGCGGCAAGGACAGTACGCTCGCGCTGCACGAGGTGCGGGCCGGTGGTGAGGTCGAGGTGACCGGTCTGCTGACGACGGTGAATTCGACGGCGGGGCGGGTGGCGATGCACGCGGTCCGCCAGGAGCTGCTGGAGGCCCAGGCCGTCTCGCTCGGTCTTCCGCTGCGGATCGTCGAGCTGCCGTGGCCGTGTCCTAACGAGATCTACGAGCAGCGCATGTCAGCGGCTGTTGAGGTCGCCAGGGGACAGGGCGTGGACCGGATGGTGTTCGGTGACCTGTTCCTGGCCGATGTTCGCGGCTACCGCGAGGCGGCGCTGGCGGGCAGCGGCATCACGCCGCTGTTCCCGCTGTGGAAACGCCCCACCGCAGAGCTCGCTCGCGAGATACTCGCGTCGGGTGTCCGCGCGGTGATCACCTGCGTCGATCCGGCCCAGGCCCCGCTGTCGCTCGCGGGGCGCTGGTATGACCGGGAGCTGCTGGGGGACCTGCCGGCCGGGGTCGACCCGTGCGGCGAGAACGGCGAGTTCCATACCTTCGTCGTGGACGGGCCAGGTTTCGCGTATCCGCTGCGGGTAGACATCGGCGAGACAGTCGAGCGCGACGGCTTCATCTTCACCGACGTGCTGCCCGGGGTTGCGCCTCGCAATTAGCCTGTCATAGGCACCTGGCAGAACGAGAAGGTCGCTACGGCTGGCCACCGCTGTCGGTCCGGCAAGCACTTCAGGCTCCCTGGTCACGACCGGCTGGAGCGAGGTTACTTTACGACCATGGCGTTAAGGACTAGGAGGCTCGTCGATGCCGAGACTGCTCATCAGATGCGGGATGCTTTTTCTGGCGGTTTCCCTGACGATGACGGTGGCCTGCGTGTCCGCGCTGGCGCGGGTCCATTCGCCCTCCGCCGGGCTGTCGTACTCGGGGCCAGGTGAGCTCCTCAATGTCGCGGCGGTCTCGCCCGCCGATGCCTGGGCCGTAGGTCAGACCGCTGCGGGCAGGGCGATGATCGTGCGCTGGAACGGCCGCACCTGGAAGCAGGCCCGCACGCCAGGCCTGCCTGGCCGCCTGACTCAGCTGAATGGCGTCGCGGCGGTCTCTGCGGTCAGTGCCTGGGCAGTCGGCGTCACGGGCGTCGGGCAGGCTCTGATCCTGCGCTGGAACGGCGGCTCCTGGAGACGGGTTCCCAGCGGCGTCAGCCATGCCTGGCTGGCTGCGGTCGCCGCTACCTCATCGCGGAATGCCTGGGCGGTCGGCTGGGAAGGGGGCAGCAGCGTGATCCTGCACTGGGACGGCAAGACCTGGAAGCGGGTGAGCAGTCCCAGCCTGGGTGGCGGGACAACGCTTACGGGCGTGGCCGCGATCAGCGTGAAGGATGCCTGGGCGGTCGGCGATACGAGCGCCAGCAAGTCCGTCATCCTGCGCTGGAACGGGCAATCGTGGAAACGGGTGGCAAGCCCGACTCCGGACGGCAGCGCCATCCTGACCGGAGTAGCCATGACCTCGGCCGGGAATGGGTGGGCGGTCGGCTGGCACGGCGTCCAGCGCACCCTGAGCCTGCACTGGAATGGCAGGGTCTGGAAGCAGGTTCCCACGCCTAGCCCGTTCGACCCGTTCCTGCATCAGGGCGCGGTCCTGTCCGGCGTGACCGCTGTCGCCGCGAATGATGCCTGGGCGGTGGGCGTCATCAATTTCGACAAGGCGCAACAGCGCGAGACCAGTTTCACCATGATCCTGCACTGGAATGGCACGAGATGGACTATGTTGCACAGCCCCAGCCCGAGAGGCGATGACCAGCTCGACGGCGTGGCGGCGACCGGACCGCACAATGCCTGGGCGGTCGGCGAATCTCAGCAGGGCGGGCTCAAGAGCCTGACCTTGCACTGGGACGGCACCAGCTGGAAATGATCGTTATCTCGGTGTTAACCCGGCGCAGCAGCCCGTCGGGCCAGGCCTTCGGCTTATAGCCTCATCTGGCCGTCCTCGCCGAAGATGGCTTCCTTTGCCGCTTGGGCGAGCGTGGCCTGGGTAGTGGCGGGAAGCCCGATTCTGTTCCAGTGAAAGATCACGTGCAGCGCTATCACTGTGCGTAGTCCATGGGTGAGCTTGCCTGTTTCCCGCAGGCGCCGGAGGTTCGTGCCGGTGGTCTCGAACGCGGTGTGCCAGTCGTCGGTGGTGCGAGCAGTGCCGAGCAGCAGGCGGCGGATGTCGTCGGTGAATCCTTGCCAGGTGCGCGCATCGGGGGCGAGCGACCATTGCAGGTGTTCAGTCCGGTGCAGCAGGACTTTTGCCCATACGTCACCTTGCTCGTTGAGGTCCAGCGCTGCCGCACGCATCAGCGCCGAGCACAAGATGAGCGAGCATTCCCGCCGGTCGGCCGAATGGGAGTGGAGGTAGCTGAGGAGGTGGCGACTATCGTGGTGGAACAGCGTGTGAGCGACGGTCATGGCGTCGGCGCCGCCGAAGGCGTGGGTCTCGGGTTCGTAGATGTCGCTGGTCCAGATGACCCCGTCGGTGAGCTGCTTACGGGCCAGGTCCTGGGTATCTGGCGTGATGGCGGGCAGGTAGCGGATACGCCATGCACCTTTGCGGATGAACCACCATGAGCTGATGAGACCGGCACTGTCGGCGGCGGGAAGTACCCGGCGGAGATGGGCGACAGCGTGCCTTTCGCGTTGCTGCCGGGTGTGGCCTGGGTAGCTGATGTTGATCTGCTGCCACGGGGTCTGGTCCACGGCGGGCCTTTCGTCAGGTGAGGAGGAGGCATGCGTCCCACGAGGTTGCGGAAGTGCCGGCGGTGACGAGGTCGGATCCTGCTGTGCCGTCGAGAAGCCCGGCGGTCTCGCCGGGGGCGGGAGCGATCTGCCGGTGGAGGTCTTCTGCCTGGGTGAGGGGGATGGGGGTAATGGCGTCTGAGGCGATGCGCCGGGCGGTCGCGAGGAGGCCGGCGGTTCCGTGGCATAGGCCGCGATCGGTGAGGTACCGGGTTTGCGCTGGGTCGGTGACGCAGCTGGTGAACGCGGCTTCGGCGAGGCGCTGGCGGGCCTTGTCGCGCAGGGCGTGCGCGGCCAGCTGCTGGGCACGGGAGATGCCGGGGGTGCCGTAGCACCAGGACGGCCGCAGCGGAGTCTGCTGGGCTGGCGTGCCGCGGCTCAGTTCGGCGCGGGTGATGGTCTGCGGCCACCAGGTCATGCCAGTGGTGTCCTGTTGCCAGGCGTCTAGCCAGCGGCAGATGCGAGTGATTGCCAGAGTGTGCCCGTCGACGGTGATGCCGTCGCGGCGGGTAAGGGCGAGCAGTGCTAGCGGGCCGGCGATGCCGTGGGCCATGCCGAAGTTGGCGTGGCCTCCGGCGGGTGGAGGGTGTGCGCGCTCGGGCCCGTTCCGGCACCACCAGCCGGGGAGGGCATTCACCGGCTCGGT
Source organism: uncultured Actinomycetota bacterium (assembly GCA_963819285.1). GTDB lineage: Bacteria > Actinomycetota > Actinomycetes > Streptosporangiales > Streptosporangiaceae > Chersky-822. The sequence goes on along the minus strand of CAWFVM010000009.1, from coordinate 91,241 downwards.
GAGCCGGACGAGGTAGTCCAGGATCTGGCGGAGCAGAACGTGGTCGCCGAGCCGGCGCAGGGCGACGCCGAGGCCGGTCAGCCCGCGGATCAGGTCGTATTCCGCGTAGCACGGCTGCTGGTGCTGGTCAATGCGGCGATGCGCGTTGTCTAACCTCCGGCGTGCGACCGTAGCGGTTCCATCTGCGGTGATCGTTCGTGCGCGTGCGAGGCCCCGGTGGTCAGTGGCGGCGAGGACGAATGTGAGCGCGGGGGCGCCGTAGAAGAGGCTGGCGCCGGCGGCGATGCTGACACCGCTGGCGGTGGCGCGACGCAGCGCCTCATGTGCCCCCGGCCAGTTGCCGGTCTCCAGGTGCAGGAGGGCGACGCCGGCCGCGCCATCGGCAAGGGATTGCCCGGCGGTCATGGTGCCTTCCTGGCCTGTGCGGTGCAAGCGATGCTGCGGGCCAGGCGCAGGCAGTGCCGTTCGGAGGCGGTATCGACGCCGATCATGCGGGCGTGGTGCAAGTGCAGCAGGTCAGCCAGCACCTCGTCGAGGTCGAACCCGGCGAGGTCGGCCAGGGGCCGGTAGGCAGCTAGCGCGGCGGCAAGCCGCTCGTCGCGGAGGGGGATCCGGGCGGCCTCGAGCTCGGCGGGGTCCAGGCGGGGACCGGTGCGGTGCGGGATCTGCGCGAGCCACTGCGGGCCGTTGCCGGTGAAGCCGGCAGCGATGGCGACCATGCCGGCTGCAGTCGCGGCCTGCCGGTCGCCGTTCAGCCGGCGCAGGACGATACGGGAATCGGCGGCGAACACCGCCTCGGCGGCGGCGAGTACCGCTCCGGTACCGTGCCGGGTTTCCGGTCGGTATGTGTGCAAGCTGTAGTCGTGGACGACGGCGTTGTTGTGGAGTTCCCGCACCCAGAGGGCGAGCTGGCGAGCCGTGTCAGCCAGTTGGCCAGCCTTGGGGAGCAGGATGCGGAGCCGCAGGTGGGGCTGGGGGTCGGGATACCGCAGGAACCACCAGCCTGGCCGCAGGTGGCCGTCGGGGCGGTTCGCGAGGTCGGTCAGGATGTCGTCGGCAGGTCCGTACAGGTGCGCCTCCAGCCAGCGAGACTGTCCCGGCCAATGCTGAATGGTGCTGGCCGGTCGGGCGGACCGGGCCGGGCGGATGGCTGGCTCGGTGCGGGTCAGGGTGAGCAGAATTTCGGCGGGCCGCCCGTCGATCCAACCTGCCGGAGCGGGAGCCTCGGTGATCGTAGAGAGGACGTTGCGGTTGATGTGGTCGCGCAGGATTGCGAGATGGGCGGGCTCGTTCAGATCCAGCCGCAGGCGCACGTCATCGATGCCGGCCAGGATCTCCTGCGGGATCCGGTGCTGTTCGCGGTGCCGCTGCCAGGCCTCGTGCCATTGCGGCCAGCGTGCGGTCCGGGCGGGAAGCGCTGTCCGGGCGATGATCCAGCGGGCGGGGTGCACGATGCTGCGGCCGCGCCGGACGCGGGGCAGGAACGGCAGGCCGCTCGCGTTTCCCCAGTCGAATCGGGTGCACGGCGCGGTCCACGCGGTCCAGATCTCGGTCAGGAACCGCATCAGCGGCTGCTGCAAAGACGGGAGCAGGACACTGTTCAATAGAAGCGGTTCGACGGGCTGGCCTGCGGTGCGTGATACCAGCCACAGCCGCTGGCCGTCGCCGGTCACCGCCAGGTCCTCGACTGTCCGCTGCGGTGCCGGATGAAACTCGCCCAGGGGAAGGACGGGCAGCAGCTCGGGTACCCGGGCCACCGCCGTGAGGCGGGCGTCCAGCGGAGGACCGGAAAGCTGGACCGTGTCCGCGCCGGGCAGGGCGGTCGGCAGGTGCTGGTACACCTGCCGGAACGCCGCGATCTCGGCGGGAGTCAGCAGGTGCAGGAACCTGGCGGCGGCGACCCCGGCGTGGCGGGACCCGCTGAGCACCGTCAGCGTGAACGCGCCCCGGTCCAGGTCCGCCGGGGTGCCGGCGGCGAGGGTGAACCGCAGTTCGGTATGCGGGACCGGCGGCCGGTTGTCATCGGCGTGTAACCGGGCGATCAGCGCATCGTCGAGTATCACCTCGGTGCCGCCGTCCAGCGCGGACTGCTGCGCGACCTGGCCGAGCAGCCGGTCGCGGGCGGTGAACACCGCAGCGGCGCGGCGAGCCGATCCCCGGTAGCCGGCGGGGAATCCGAGGACGTTCAGTACGTCGCGGACCGGCACGGCCGCTCCCGGACCCCACCGCGCGATGAACGCGCCGTGGTACTCGGCCCAGCCGGGCATGCTGGGTGCCACCGCCACCAGCGCCGACGCAGCCCGGCCCGCCTCGCGGAGCACGGCCGGGGGCAGCGTCACCGAGGCGTCGGCGCGGAGATCGACCGCGACCAGGCTGCCGGAAGACGGCGTGGCGTAGTAGCGGGCCGCGTACGCGGCCGGATCGGTGACCGTCATCGCCGGCCGCAGCTCCGACATCAGCACCCCGGCCTGCACCAGTCCGGCCAGCAGCCGCTCGGCCCCGGCCACGCCCGCAGGCCCGGCAATGGCCGCGGCGAGTTCGGCGAACCCGACCGGGTATCGCGCCGCCTGGATCGCAGCCCGGACCGGGCCGGTGAGGCGGACCTCGACGTCCTGCCGCCGGCCGCCCTCGGCGCGGGCACAGGGCAGCACCCAACTCCCGCCGCGCTGGTAACCCAGCGAGTTCGTCATTACCGCGACAGTGCGCAGCGTGGCGAGATCCTGCTCGGCCCGCGCGGCGTGCTCGGCGATGAGGTCGCCGCCGGGGCGTGCGACGACACGGTGTGCCTCGCCCAGGCGAACCGCCGCGCGGGCACCGAACTGGACCGGGGCCACCCCGGCGAAGGTGCCGAACGGGGTCGCTCGGGTGGTCCATCGCAGCAGGTATAGGGTCGCGGATTCCGCCAGGCGGCGCAGCCGCAACTGCGTCACCGGCTCACCCGCCACAGCGCAACCGATCTGGGCGGCCAGCTGTGGCGCCGCCAGGGTGACGGCCGCCGCGAAGCCGGGCAGCTGCCACGCCGTGGCCAGCCATTCCCGCCACTGTGCGGGACTGCCCGAGGTCAGGTCGGGCCAGGCAGGAAGGACCAGGTCGCCCGGGTACGAGGCGACCCGGATCAGGGCCGCGCCGGCTGCGGGAGTCATGAGCACCACCGAGTCCGGCGGACCCGGCGCACGCGGAGCCGGGTCCGTGGGTCAGGACAGCAGATCGGTCAGTAGCCGCCGTCGCAGCGGGTCGTGCAGGCGGTCGAGCCCGTGTTGCCCGACCCGCAGTTGTCGTCCGTGTTGGTGGCGTAGCCGCGTGCGGCGGGACCCGCGTCCACCAGGCTGACGTCTAAGGTGAACTCCGAGATATCCGTTTCGTCCATGTGCATTCCTTCCTATGCGGGGGTGAAGGTGAGGACGACGCGGCTGTGCCGCTTGTCCAGCACCGTCCCGGCCGGCAGGCTGCCGTCGGGAGTACCTAGCGGCAGGACCTGCAGCACTGGCGAGGGGCTGCCCGCATCCAGCCATGCGCGCATGTGCCCGGCCATCCGCCCGGCAGCCGCCGCAGCGTCGGGCCCGTGCGCCTGGGCTCCCAGGTCGAACAGTGTCGTCTGTCCATCGCAGCGCCGACCGGTAGCAGAACGTGCCGTTGTGCAGGGAGCCGGGAGTGCCGAAGCGCCAGGCCGGGGTGACGACGCCGGCATCGACGGCCTCCTGCTGGGCCGTGAGAACGACGAACTGCTGCCTCCGCAGCGGTGAGGCGGGCCGCCAGCCACAAGTCGAGGTCGGCCAGGACAGTACGGGGCGGCAGGCTCACCCCGGCCCATGCCTGCGCAGGCGGCTGCGACAGCAGCCCGCCGACGGCTTCCGCATCCGGCTGCTGGCCCTCGTCCAGCCGCAGGTGAACGCCTTCGGCGATGTCGACGTAACGCACCTCATGAGCTCCGGCGCCCCGCATCGGACACGAACCCGCACAGGCGCTGGCTATGGCTCACCAGCCGGTCACCTGCCCGGCGCAGCGCCCACGACCGCGTCATCCCGAAAGTCCGCAGCGGCACTACCAGCGTCCCGTTCCGAGCGAGCTGCCCGATCCACGCAGGCGGGATATCCCATGCCCCGGCCGTCACGATGATCAGGTCCCAGGTGCGGCCGGGGTCGATCCGCCGCTCGGCGTCCGCGCACACCACGGTCACGTCGCCGTAGCCGACCGCCTCCAGGCACGCCCTGGCCCGGTCGGTCACGTCCGGGTCGATGTCCACCGTCGTGACCGAACCCGACGGGCCGACCAGTTCGCGCAGCAGCGCCGCGTTATAGCCGCCCGAGCCGATCTCCAGCATCCGCCGGCCCGCCAGGCCGCCGCACGGCGTCGGCCGCCTGACCGAGCATCTCCGCGATCAGCCACGACGCCGACACCGAGCTGACCGCCTCGTCACCAACTCGCTTGGTAATCACGGCATGGTCAGTACGGTACGCCTCCTCCAGCCCAGTACTCGGGGTAAACAGATGACGCGGGACCGCCCGCAGCGCCGCCTCCACCTCGGGCCGCATGGCTAGCCCCTTGCCCGCATGTTCAGCGACCAGCTGATCGACCATCGCGGCGCGAAGGCCCTCGTCACTCGCTGTTCCGACACTCATCCGGTGCATTCTCCTTATCCCCGCGGGTCACCCGATCGGATGACCAGCCATTCCCGCTAGCGTGACGCTACGACCAGAAGCAGGAAGGTGGAAGAAATGTGCTACAGGTTGCTCAGAAAGGTGTTTCAAGATCGACACGGAGCAAGTCCTTGCACCTGACTAGGCCACCAAGAGGGTAGAAGAGGGCTTAAGACGGCGGTATGAAGGATTTCAGCTCACGTTGTCGCCATCAGATCGGCTAGGGCGCGGGTAATAAGTACCCGAGCCTCTGCGCCGTAGCGGGCTGCTGCGGCCAGCCGGCTGAAGAACGCGATGTACGTTGCGACCTCGGAAGGCTGGCTGAGCTTGAGCTCGGCGGTCAGGTGCTCGACGTGCACGACACGTTCGTCGTACACGTAGAAACCGTGGACGGGCGCGACCGGAAACTGGCGGTCAAAGGGGATGACGCCGAACCTGATCGTGGTCAGGGTGGTCAGCGACACGAGCCGGTCAAGCTGACCGGCGAGTACTTCAGGCGGGCACAGCCGGTACCGGAGTACTGCCTCAGTGATCACGAACTGAAAACGCTTGCCTGGACGGTACAGGATCTGCTGACGCTGCATTCGGGCGCCGACCGCCTCGTCTACGTCGTCGGCCGCGCCGATCTCTTCGAGGCTCTCGGCGAGCCGGTAGCGGGCATATTCCGGAGTCTGAAGCAGTCCGGGCACGAAGACGTTCTCGAAGTTGCGGACCGATTCGCTGTCAGCCTCAACTTGAGCGATGGCGTCCTGAGTAGCTCGCTGGCCAGCGCGGAACATCCGGCGAAACTCGACATACTGGCCTTCCAGCGTGCGCAGGCAGGCGATGAGTTCCGCAGCAAGCTCAGGATGCCCGCAGGCTCGCGTCCAGGCGTCGATGTCGTCCTCGGAAGGGGTCTGCTTCCCGCCCTCGATCTTGGAGATCTTGCTCGGATGCCAGCCATGCTGGGCCGCCAGTTGCCGACCAGTTAGGCGAGCATCACGACGCAACTCCCGCAACCGCAGGCCGAGCGCATCCCGCGCCCGCTGGAAGCTCGACACTTACCTGCCGTACATCGCAAAGGGAACCGCGTAATGCCAGGCCACATCACGCCAGTAGCAGTGTCTGACGACCACGGCGGGATCCGTGATGATCTCAGCTCCCAGCAGTTCGTCCTCCGCGAAGCGCAAGATGCCGACCTTTGATGAGTCGATCAGCCAGAAATCATGACCAGGCAGGTCAAGGCCCTCGACCTGCTTTCGAGGCAGATAGCGGATTTCCTCCCCTGCAGCTACGTTAACTCTGGCCAGGTCCAGTCCGAATCTGGTGTAGTCGCTGTGCGGCTCACTGACGACGCGTACCCGCATCATCCGCTGACCGGATGCCGTGCGCCGCCGTATCATCGCCGCCCACTCATCGTTCCAGGAATAGTCCGGCTCGCCAGCCAGAAACCGGCGCACCTGATCAGTTTCCTCGGCCTCGTCGTACCGCTCCCGGGTCTCCAGCCGGAACGCGGTGTGCTCGTAACCGAGAACGAAGTCAGCGAACGCCTGACCGCTCAGAATCTGAGTCACTCGCCCTCGTGCGCCAGGCGCAGCAGCGCCTTGGGGATCTCGACATAGAACTCGTCCTCACGGACGTCCACCAGATCGCCGATGGCCTCCTGGTCTGTCACGAGCTTGCCCTGCACGACATAGGTCTCACGGTCAGTCGCATACAGCGCCGGACAGCCAGTGTGGCCAGATGAAGTCCCAAGCAGTCGTAGTCGCATGCGTACCATCTCCAAGTTGCGGCAAACTAGTCTCCCTGATGCTCGCTCATGCGCGAAGATGCGTCAAGGCCGAGGTTGTCAAGCACGGTTACTGGCGCGATGCCGCCTGGCGCCACGCTGTCGTGGTGGACGCTTACGCCAGGTCCTAGGCTCAGCTGTCGTGTCCAGCTTCCAGCGAGCGCGTGAGGCGCTTGGTATCCGGCTCAGGGAGGTGCGTCGCGATGCGCACCTGACCGGCAAGCAGCTCGCGGAGCACAACGGCTGGCATCCGAGCAAGATTTCCAAGATCGAGGGCGGCAAGCAGACACCAGTCGAGGCCGATCTGCAAGCGTGGGCAAATACCTGCGGCAAGCCGGACCTGGGACCCGAGCTCATCGCGAGCCTGCGGACGCTGGAATCTCATTACGTCGAGCACCGGCGGCTCTTTCACACGGGGATGAGCGCACAGCAGCGCGCGTTCTCCGAACTGGAAGAGCAGACCACAGTAGTGCGGAACTTCGAGAACGTGTTCGTGCCCGGACTGCTTCAGACACCGGAATATGCGCGTTACCGGCTGGCCGAAGGAGTCGAGTATGACGGCGCCCCGGACGATCTCGATGAAGCAGTCGGTGTCCGCATGCAGCGGCAGCAGATCCTCTACCGCAGCGGCAGACGATTCCACTTCGTTATCACCGAAGCGGTCCTGCGGTACCGGCTCTGCCCGCCCAGGGTCATGTTCGGTCAGCTCGACCGGCTGGTCAACCTGTCGACGATGCCGACGATCCAGTTCGGGGTCATCCCGTTCGAGGCTAAGCTACCGCTTGCCCCTGTGCACGGCTTCTGGCTGATGGATGATCGAGTGGTGGTAGTCGAGAACTTCACTGCGTCCCAGAACCTTACTCAGGTCAGCGAGATCGGCAGCTATATGCGGATTTTCGAACAACTTGGCGGTGCTGCGCAGTACGAGTCGGACGCCCGGACAGTCATCACCCGCGCCCTGGCAGACCTGCGCGCATCGATGTCCAAGAGCTGACGGCCTATGCCGAGACTGCTCGGCGTGGCGGCGACCGGACCGCATAATGCCTGGGCGGTCGGCGAATCTCAGCAGGGCGGGCTCAAGAGCCTCACCTTGCACTGGGACGGCACCAGCTGGAAATGATCGTTATCTAGGTGTCAACCGGGTCGCGCCGGGCTGGAAGAGCGCAGCTGTCACGCCGTCTGAGGATACGCAGAGATCAGACGGGCTGGCCTTCCAAGTAGACAACGGCACCGGGTTGCCCGGAGTGCGGGTAGGTGACCAGACTGCACCCGGACGCAGCAGAGTTGTCCGGTGACGAGCCTGGCGAAATCTGATCTCAGATGATTACCGGCGGCGTCTTAGCCAGCGCGCTGCGCCTGTCGGACTCGCGGTGCCGCGGTGCACGGGGGAGGATGACGGCATGCCGCAACGAACCTCGCTTGACGCTCTGGCCCGCGAGCAGCTTGAGCTGGCTGCCAGCGCTGCTGGTGGTCACGCCGCGCGTACTGTCTACGGCGGCCATGAGAAGGTACTGCGCCAGACGGTCATTGCCATGGTCCGCGACTCCGAGCTGTCCGAGCACGAGAATCCTGGCGAGGCCACGGTGCTGGTCCTGCACGGCCGGGTGCGGATGTCCGCGGGCGACCTGGCCTGGGAAGGCAGACGCGGAGACCTGATCACCGTGCCCGACGCCCGCCACAGCCTCAAGGCGCTGGAAGACTCCGCCGTGCTGCTGACCGTCGCCAAGCTGCGGTGAGCGCAGCAGACGGGCCCGCCATAGCCTGCGCGGCCCGCATGTCAGGTTGCTGTGCGGCCTGCGCCAGCGCCGGCCACAGCTGGTCAGCGGGCGCGCCCGTCGCGCATGGACCGGAACATCGGAAGGCGCTGACCTCGACAGAATCTGTCCGGTAAATGGATGTTAGTTGTTGCCGAATTTCCTTGGCCGTGTCAATATAATTTATTAGAACGATATTGGCTCGGCTTGACCGGGCTGTCGTGATGGATCTCGCTGGGAGAGATCATGGATCATGAATTACCCCGGTCGATGAGGCAGGCGATCCTTGACGCCCCTGACATCCCGTTAGTTGTCCGATCAGTCCCGATTCCAATGCCGGGTCTCGCGGAAGTACAGCTTCGGCATACCGTATCCACGGTTTGCTCGCGCACTGACCTCGGAACTATACGAGGCGCCCATCCGCCGCACTGCCAGGGAGTACTGGGAATGCTTCCCCATGATATGCGGATTCAGCTCGGGATGTCCGATTCCGACGTCTCACGGCCGTATTATCCGTCGAGACCTTATCAAGAACGGGCCTTCCCGGCCGCGATGGGCCACGAGGCCGCAGGCGTAGTCACAGCACTTGACAGCTCGGCCAATCTTCCAGCGCACCTGGTCTTTCATGATCAGCCGCTGGCGGTCGGGGATCGAGTTGCCACTTACAAGGTACATGGTGGCTACGGTGACTATTCCGTGCTAGCGGCGGAGAATCTCATCAAGACTCCTGACTTCATGACCGATGAGGACGCATCGCTGCTTGAGCCGCTGATCGCCAACTACAACTGCTTGCGTCGATGCTGGTCGATAGCTGAACCTCGGACGGTCATGGTGGTCGGCCAGGGCTGCCAGGGACTCTTCGCGACCCAGATCGCCCGTGCCTTAGGAGCGGAAAGAGTCTTCGTTTCCGAGCCGTCAGCCTACAAACGTGCGCTGGCTCTCGAACTAGGCGCGGATGTAGCCATTGACCCGCTGACGTCGAATGTGGTGCACGCCCTGGAAAGGCTCACCGGGTCCGCTGGAGCGGATCTCGTGGTGGAATGTGTCGGTCATGAAGACACGATCCGATCTGTGCCATTTCTAGTTCGGCGAGGCGGCATGGTCGCGCAGATCGGTGCTATTACGAAGCCTGTCACGTTTGACTACGGATACGTCCATTTTAGGCACTTCATTATAGTGCCCATGGATCTGTTCGCGACCATGAGAGACATCGCCGATCAAGTCGCAGAAATACTTCAGCTAGTCAAGACGGGCAAGCTTAAACCAAGAAAGCTCATCACGCACCGGTTCGCACTAGAGGATATCAACGAAGCTTTCGAGCTAATCCGGCGCAACCCCGACGAACTAGTCAAGGTCGCCATCTTGATGACTCCGGCGACCGGGTGACCTGGTATCCAGGCACAAGGGCCGTCAGGCGGGACCAGTGGCTCACCCACTTCCGCGCTGCATTCACAGTCAGGTGGCGTATCCCGCGTCGGCGAGGACGTTGCGACCAGCGGCGATGCGGCTGGCTCGTCGCTGCGGCATGGTCGTCCAGTAGTACCAGATCATCAAGCTGATAGTCAGGGCCCAGGCCCGGCCCCGGAGCCAGGTATCGTCGTCTACCCCGAGCCTGCCGCGGAAGATCTCCCTGGCCGGCGCATCGAGGACTTCCCACGCCACCGCGAGATCGACGGCCGGGTCTCCCACGGCCAGTCCGCCGAAGTCGAGTACCGCCGCCAGCCGCCCTTCTCTCATCAGCAGGTTCTCCGAGGCCAGGTCCCCGTGATACCACCGGGGCGCGGGCCGGTCCGCTGCCCCCGGCAGCCTGATGGCTTCATCCCACAGCGCCTCGGCGGCGTCGAGATTGAACCCGAAGTCACCCAGCGCCCGGCAGCGCTCAAGGTTTCGCCGGGTCACAGCGTCAATAGCCGCGAGCGGCTCGCCCCGGTACCAGCGCAGCGCGGGGTCGGAGACCGCCTCGCCAGGAACCTCTGCCAGCCTGAATGCCTGCACGACCTCGGCCAGATCGGAGGCCAGGTCAGCGCCCAGGCGCTGCCGTCGCGGGTCGGCGGGCGTCTGCGGAGTGACTACCTCGGGGTGCTCGCCGTCGATCCAGCGGACGACCGACCAGGATTCCGGATATCCGCAGTCGGGCCCGGACACGGCGATCACCTCGGGAACCCGCACCGGCGCCGGCAGCGCGGGTCCCAGGACCGGCAGCCACCTGGCCTCCTTGACGATGGTCTCAGATCCTCCGGGCTGGCGCGGAAGCCGGACAAGCAGGTCCGCTCCGAGCCTGAACAGGGCGTTCGATGAGCCGCTCGAGTCCAGCCGCCGGACAGGCAGACCGCGAAAGCGAGGCAGGGCCCGGTCAACCAGAGCGCGGACCACCTGGGTATCGATAGGGATCTCGTCGTCGTGGAGCACCTTGGCCGCTGTCGGTGGCAATCTCAGCTCCCTGTACTACTGATTCCGTAATGACGGCGGTGGACCTGTCGCCTGCTTGTCTTTCTGGTCCCGTCTGCAAGCTAACGTCCTTCGCCCCCTGCCGCCGCATCCTGGCCGCGAGTACAGTTCCGGGTGCTGCGGCCTCCCCATCTCAGCGACAGCTAAGGGCCGGCGCTGTCGTCCCAGCGACAGCTAAGGGCCGGCGCTGCGGTCAGGGATTCGCTGCCGCGCAGGCCACCGGGCCCGGACCGTGCGAAACCGGGCACTGCATGGTGGTTTGCCGCAGGTAGGAGACTCGCCGGCTCAGGATGCGCAGTCAGGATGGCGGGCGGTAAAGATACCCGGCCAGGTTGGCCACCAGTGCCCGGTAGCGTGGGCCAGCGCCGGCCGCAGGAGGAACTTCAGCGAACTGGTCCCCTTCGGCGAGCCCGGCCACTGAGTGGCCGGCTTACCGGAAAGCGTAGTGTGACCGTCGGCCGCGACCGTGACCCCGGCCTGGAACCCCCAGGTGAAACCCCCGAGCGGCACCCAGATCCCGTTCGCCGGCCGGTACAGCACGAAGTCGCGGAACTGCCCGCTCACCTTAGCTATGGACCTATGAGCCAGGCCGCCCAGGCCCGGGGTGTCCAGGCTCTGCCACAGCGGATTGGCCCCGGCCGTGCGCACGGAAACCGTCGGGTCCTTGTCGGTCAGCCGGACCTTAGTACCCCGACCGTAGAGTGGCCAGGAATCTGAGCACCACTGGCCTTTGGTGCTCACCGTGACCGGATGCCGCTGCGTGCTCAGAGTGCCGGTCGCCGTTATGTTAATTATCTGGCTCATTCCAAGCTCGCCGGAGACGACCGTGCGGGAGAAGCTGCCGGTGAACCGGGGAACGTCGGCTCTGAGTTCCCAGCCGATTCCCGGTCTCTTGCCGCACTTGTCGTTGAGTCCGAGGAAGACGCCGGGGGCGACCACTGGCCGCTCGTCGTCGCGGTTCTTGGCCGCGACCTGGCAGATCGCCGCCGCCGACTTCGTGAGCGTCGGGGTGTAGATGGCGAGGGTGGTCTGCGCGGTCACCCGCTTGCCGCTCACCATGGCGGAGACCTGGATGAACAGCGTTCTGGTACCCGCATCGGCGACGTAGAACGTGATCGGGTTCGTCTTGAAATTCGTCAGCGCCCTGGGTTCGGCGCCGTTCAGGTTCCGGCTGCCGTCACCGAACGAGGCGACGACGCTCGGTGGCGTGGCCGAGGTGCGGGGAATGGTCCAGGTCGCGGCCGGGGAACTAGTCCCGGCTGCCGTCTGAGACTGCGCGGTCAGCTTTATTTTCTCCCCCACCATGACCGGGAAGGTGCCGTTGGTGACGTCAGAGGCCGGGCCAGCCGCCGGGCCGGTGCGGAAGGTCTGGGCCAGGATTTTCAGGCACGCCTTGCCAGCCCGGGCCGACTCCAGCGCGGCACCGCACGAGCACGAGCAGCTCTGTGTCCCGCCCGGCGGCGTCAGGGTGACGTGAGCGGTCATCGGCACCTCGGGCGTGCAGCCGCCGCCCACGGAGATCTCCAGGTAGAAGGTCTTGGCGGTGTCGGCGACCAGCTCGGTCCCGTCGTCGTCGCCAAGCTCGACCCCGCTGACCGTACTGCTGCCGGTCAGCAGCGTGACGGTCTCCTCCAGGCAGTTGTCGCCGATGCTGGTGGTGTCCTGCACGCTGATCGTGAGCGGGGTCGAGCCGCTGGCCTGGAAGAAGACCCAGTCCTGAGTACCGGCGTTGGCCAGCGCGGCATCGTAGGTGACGCCGCCGGTCAGCGGGCCGCCGGCCGCCTTGCGGTCGGACCCCGACGGGAGCGGCTCGGACTTCGGCCGCGCCGGACTGACCCAGCCCGAGCCGGGCTCAGGCTCGATCCGGTAGGTAGCCCCGCCGGTCGGACAGCCATCACCGGTGATCTCCAGGTAGTACCGGCCCAGGTAATCGGGAGTACCCGGGGTCGGGACGGAGATGGTAACGGCGCTATTGTCGCCGAGAATCGCTCCCGACAAGACGTCCTTGCCGCCGTCGGCGTTGTCCAGCGTCACGGTCACGCCGGGACAGGAGACCGAGCCGGCGACCGTGGTGTCCTCCACCCGGATCGTGACCGCGCTGGTACCCGGCTTCTTGAACAGCACGTACCAGTTCTCGTCGGCACCGCTGCCCGCAGTTCCGTTATAACTGGTCGCGCCCTGAAGCGGCGGCCACGCGTCGCCGATCGACTTCCCAGGGGTGGCGGAACCAGAGGCCGGATCGGGCGCCGTGCCGCCGCCACCGCTGCTGAGCGTCAGGGTGTAAGTCACCGGCTCGCCGGCGGCCGGGTCACAATCGCCGGTCCTGACCTCGACGAAGTAGCGGTCAGAGGCAATGGTAGAACCAGCGATCTGCTTGCTGGCCCCGCCGCCCAGAGTCGCGCCCGACACGGCCTGCTTGGTGCCGGTCGTGTCGTACAGGGTGGCGACCAGCTCGTTGCACGCGCTCGATGCTGACGCTGAATCCTTGACCGTCACAGCGACCGCGCTCCCCGGCGTGGCGGCATAGACGACCCACCAGTCGTCGGACACCGACGAAGCCAGCGAACCCGAGGCAGTCCCGGTCAGCTGCGCGGCATTGCCGATGTCGGTACCCGCGTGCCCCGAGGCCAGCACCGCACCGGCGGCCAGACCGGCGGCCCGCGCCCCAGCCTGGGGGAGCAGGCCAATCGTCACCGCGATCAGCCCGGCGCCGGCGACACGCCAGATCGGTCGTCCCCAGCTCGCGAATCCCCGGCCATCCCGGTTACTCAGGCGCCATTGCCTCATGCCGTTCCACCCCATCTGATTAACGGCAAATCCACTGCATATATTTTAACGGGCCGTCATCGGCTGGTCCCTTTTTCTGAAGGTCAATCTAGGAATTAGGCCGTGAGAAGCCGGACTGAGCCGGGTCGGGCGTCAGGCCAGGCTCGACGTCGTCGGCGGTCAGGTGCGTGCCGGGCAGCAGCATGTCGCCGGGTTCCGGGCGCTGGCCGGTCAGGATCCAGGTGCTGAGCGCGGCGAGCTGATAGCTGATCAGCGGCGGCACGGCGTCGCCGATGTGCCGGTACATGTTGGCCAGGGTCCCGGCGAACGTGTAGTCAGACGGGAAGCCCTGCAGGATCGACATCTCCCTGACAGTGCAGAGCCGATCCTGCTCGGGGTGAGCGTAGCGGCCGTTCCCGATGTGGCCGCACTCACGCTTGATCGTGACCGCTGGCCGGTCCCACCACAGGCGCCCGTACACATCCGGATGGCTGCCCAGCTGGCCCGCCGCCGCCCGGCGCTTCATCGAGGGGGCGAGCAGGTGGCCGGCGTCCTCGGCTCCGATCAGATCGGCCCAGCCGCCGCCATCGTGGGGAGTGGCGGCGAGCCGGGCCCGGTTGATCTCCGTGCCGAACGACGGGGCCACATGCATGGCGTCGCCGGGGTCAGGCTCGCCCGCGCTGACCGCCGGCAAGTCCCAGATGGCTCGCCGGACATGGGTGGCCTTCTGACCCACGCGATAGCCGGCCCACAGCTCATCGAGTCCGCGCACGGTCAGCGGCTGCCTGACCGAGATGACTAGCGCTCGCTCGCGTCGCTGCGGCAGGCCGAAGTCGTTCAGGAAATGCGTGGTCGCCTGGGTCGCGTAGCCGAGCCCCGCCAGGTCCTGGATCAGGCCGCGCAGGTGAGCGGAGAACCGGCCAGTCACCAGCTCGCGAGCGTTCTCGATCAGCACGATCTGCGGGCGCAGCACCTTCACGTACTCCGGGATGCGGCCGACCAGGCCGTTCCGGCTGTCGTCGCGAAGATGATTCCTGGCCAGCGTCCGGGAGAACCCGGTGCACGGCGGACACGCGCAGAGCACGGTCACGCCGTCCAGCAGGCCAAGTGCCTCGCAGACCTCGACAGGATCGGCCGTGGCCAGGTCCGCTTCCACCGGCTGGAGACCTAGATTGGCCAGGTAGCTCGCGTTGCAGCCCAGGGCCCCGCGCCGTGTACTCGGCTTGCCGATCTGCGCGTCGGCCGCGCCTACGACGGCGAACCCTGGGTGCGCGTGGAACCCATAGCTCATCCCGCCGGCCCCCGAGAACAGGTCGGCAACCGACCAGGGGGCGGATGCGCCAGACATGCCGACCACCATAGCGGCAGCAACCGATAAGACAGCGGCAGCCGCGACGTGATCAAGGAGACCCAGAGACACGATCACCCCGACGAAGTTCCGTGATCACGCTGTCCCCTGTGATCCCGGAACATCAACCGCACGATCACACCCCCAGCGCTCCGTCAGCACCATCTCATTCATGATCAGGGAACGTCAGCGGGGCAACTGTCGTCGCCCAGGTGACGCGATCACCCGTCCCGAGCATGGTCATGGAACATCGGCGGGTCACTGTCTTAGCCGGGATGCTCGTGCGGGGGCGCCGCACGGGCGTGAAGATCTATTTTCCGGTCAGATCGCGGAGCCCCGGCGGGGCTACCAAGCCTGAATCTGGCCGACCGAGTGGCCCGCGCGCGGTAGGGGCGGGCGGCACCGGGTATGTCTGCGCCATGGTGACCCAGACGACCGAGGCAGGCGCGACGGCGCTGGCCGCCATCGTGAGGCGCCCGCGGCGGGCCTTGCTCGCGTTCGATTTCGATGGCGTGCTCTCGCCGATTATTGAGGACCCGGAACAGTCACAGGCTTTCCCCGGTGCGTTTCCGGCGCTGGCCGAGATAGGGCAGCTAGCCGGTCTCATCGCCATTGTCACCGGCCGCCCGGTTCCCTTTGTGACCTCGCGAGAGAACTTCAGCCTCATCGCGGATCTCCCGGAGTTCCTGATCTTCGGCCAGTACGGCCTCGAGCGCTGGGACTCAACGACGAAAAAGACCGCGTCCGGCCCCATCAGCCCTGGCATCGCGGCCGCTCGCGGGGAACTGCTAGAACTGCTGCGGCAGCCCGGTCCGGCAGCGGGCTCCTGGCTCGAAGACAAAGGGAACGCGGTAGCGGTACATACCCGCAGGACGGCAGATCCTATTGCGGCATTTGATCAGCTGAGCGGGCCCGTCCAAAATATAGCGGTGAAGCATAATCTCCGGCTAGAGCCCGGCAAAATGGTTCTAGAGCTGCGCCCGCCTGGCATAAATAAAGGTGATGTCATTCGCGAGGTGGTACGCGAGCGAGGCTGCGAGAGCGTTCTTTACGCCGGTGACGACCTGGGTGATCTCAGCGCGTTCGCCGTGCTGGACGAGCTCAGGGCCGCGGGTACGCCGAGCGTCAAGGTCTGCAGCGCGTCAGCCGAGGCCGAGGAAGTGGCGGAGGCGGCCGACCTGGTGGTGGACGGGCCGGCCGGGATTGTCGGGCTTCTGGCCAGCTTGCGCGGCGAGATAATCAGCCGCAACCGTTAGTCGCCCTGGGCGGTCTCATGGTGGTAAGGGTGAGACTGGCACGGCAGACAGGCGGACGGCAGGCGATGACACTAGAGCCAGGGCACCAAGCTGAGCCCAGCCGGCCTGAGCCCAGCGGGTCGGAGCCCAGCGGGTCGGAGCCCAGCCGGCGCCGGTTCCTGAAGGTCGCGGGCGTCGGGCTCGGGGCCGGAGTGGTCGCGGCCGCCGGATTCGCCGCGTTCGCCGAGCACCGCCGGACCGATCTGGCCGCCGGGTCCGGTGGCGCCTCACCGCCGGCTGGCACGGGGCCGACCAGCGCGGGCTCCGGCTCCGGCTCACCCCTCGCCACGCCGACGCCTCGCCCGACGCCGCCGGCCGAGACCGACTGGGCCGCGCTCGCCCGGCAGCTGAAGTCCGGCGGGCTGGTGCGGCCGGACAGTGCTGGCTACGACAGCGCCAGGCTCCTGTTCGATCCGAAGTTCGACGACACGAGACCGGCCGCCATCGCCTACTGCGGCACGCCGCAGGATGTGAGCAGTTGCGTGGCCTTCGTGCGCCGATTCGGGGTCCCGGTCGCGGCGCGCTCGGGCGGGCACAGCTATGGCGGCTGGTCAACCACGCCGGGCCTGGTGATCGATGTCACACGGATGTCACAGGTGAGCGTGGACACTGGCACTCAGACGGCGAGAGTGGGCGCGGGCACCCTGCTGATCGACCTCTACAGCCAGCTGGCCGGGCATGGAGTCGCTATCCCTGGCGGGTCGTGCCCGACCGTCGGCGTGGCGGGCCTGGCGCTCGGCGGCGGTGTCGGCGTGGTTGGTCGCCTGTATGGGCTGACCTGCGACAACATCGTCGCCGTCCAGATAGTAACGGCCGACGGAGTTATCCGCGAGTGCACGGCGACCAGTGAGCCCGAGCTGTTCTGGGCCTGCCGGGGAGGAGGAGGCGGCAGCTTCGGAGTTGTCACCGCGTTCACGTTGCGCACGCATCCCGTGCCCGACCTGGTTCTGTTTTTCCTGCAGTGGTCCTGGTCAGCGGCGGCTGACGTCGTGTCCGCCTGGCAGTCCTGGGCACCGTCCGCCCCGGACGAGCTCTGGTCCAACCTCCACCTGAGCGCCGCGCCCGGTGGCGGCGAGCCGCAGCTCAGCGTGGGCGGTACGTACGCTGGCTCGACCGCGCAGCTGCAGGCGCTGCTCAGCCGGCTCTACGCGACGGCTGGCTCGCAGCCGTCCAGTGCCTTTGTCCAGAGTGAGGAGTACCTGACCTGCATGCTCGTCGAGGCGGGCTGCTCGTCGCTGTCGGTCGCGCAGTGCCATCTGCCGTCGCAGAATGCGGCCGGGACACTCGGCCGGCCGCCCGAGCTGGCCAAGTCCGACTTCTACACCAGGCCGCTGCCGCCGGCGGGGATCAGGATCTTGCTGGATCAGGTGGAGCTGATGGGGCAGGTCGCCGGGGCGGCGGGAGCGACGGGAAGCGTGGCGTTCGACGCCTGCGGCGGGGCGATCAACCGGGTCGGACCCGCGACCACGGCGTTTGTGCACCGCGACGCGCTGTTCCTCGCTCAGTACAGCACGAGCTGGACCCCGCCGGGGACCGCGCCGGCCGGGGCCTCAGGCGGTCCGGCCGGGGCGAGCACGCCGGCCGTGGCCCGCCAGCGCGCCTGGCTGGCGTCGTTCCACTCGGCGATGCGGCCCTACGCGAGCGGGCAGGCCTACCAGAACTACGCCGACCCTGACCTGGCAGACTGGCAGCGTGCCTACTACGGTGCTAACTACCCCCGGCTTCAGCAGGTCAAGGCAGCGGTGGACCCGGCCGATATCTTCCGCTTTCCCCAGTCGGTCGAACTGCCCGCCTGACGCGAGGCTGACCGGCTCACCTGGCGCGGCTGGCGTCATTGGTGCGGGTGCAGCAAGCCGAAGACGATGATGCCGATCACGAACGCGAGAAGGGCGGTAATGAGACCATTGCGATGCCTCGATTTCCGGTATCCGGGTATTTTCGCTTTGGTGGATTTTACGTCACCGTGAGACGCGTAGGCGCGATTCGCGTACCAGCCGAGCGCGAAGCCAGCCCCGAGAAATATGAGTACCAGTCCATAGGAGGCCGAGCTCATTCGAAATGCCTTTCCCCGGGATGTGGCCCCCGGAAGGCTTCGGGAGTACCAAGGTAATCTTGCCGCCCGGCGCCTTTCCTCACCAGCAGCATCGCCGTAAGGCAAGTTCTAAGCTCGGTCAAGTTTCTAAGCACAGCAAAAAGGGAGAAGCGTGATATGAAGGAATCGCTTACCGCTGAGACGCTCATGATCAAGGGCCACGGCGGCGACGAGATCGAGGCATATGTCGCGCGGCCGGGCGATGCGCAGACTTACGGCGGAGTCGTAGTCATTCACCACATGCCTGGCTACGACAGCTCCACTAAGGAGATCGCCAGGAAATTCGCCGCCCACGGTTACCTGGTCGCCATGCCGAATCTGTATTTCCGCGACGCGCCGGGCGCCAGTCCCGACGACGCCGCGGCGACGGCCAGGGCCAGGGGCGGCGTGCCGGACGACCGCCTGGTCGGGGACGTGGCTGGCGCGGCCGAATTCTTGCGCGGCCAGCCCGGCTGCAACGGCAAGATCGGCGTCATCGGCTATTGCTCTGGCGGCCGCCAGTCATTCCTCTCGGCATGCAGCCTGGAATTGCAAGCCGCCGTCGACTGTTACGGCGGCGCCGTCGTCACCGTGCCTGAGGGCGCCCCGTCGAGCATGAAGCCCCTCATTGGAATGGCAAAGGATCTGTCCTGCCCGCTGCTCGGCCTCTTCGGGGCCGACGACCAGTTCCCGGTGCCCGCCGATATGACCGAGCTGTCCGGCGTGCTCGACAGCCTGGGCAAGCCGCACAAGTTCCACACCTTCACCGGAGCCGGCCACGCGTTCTTCTCGAACGACCGCACGGCTTACCGCGTCGAGGCGGCGAACGAGGGCTGGGAACTGATCTGGGAATTCTTCGGCCAGCACCTAGCCAGCTGAGAAAGGCGAACCTGTCATGTGCACGTATCTCACGGAAAACATTAAAGCCACAGGGAGCGGAAAAGGGGCGACCGGCTGGTTCGGGCTGAGCGAGGTCAATGTCTATTTCGATCATCCTGTCCATGCGTCGGCCGGTCACACCCTCAACATCGATTTCGCCAACCCCGGCAAAGGCCCTTCGGCCAGGGTTGCCGTCGAGCTGACCGCCGAGACCGCGCGGGCCCTCGCCAAGGCGATTGAGACCACGCTCGCGGCCGCGCCTGCCGGGCTGACCTGATCGCGGGGTGCCGGCTCTTCGCCGTTCGCCTTGGTGGCTTGGGGTGAAGGGCAGGCCTGACCCGCGGAAGTGGCTTGAGTGTCAGTAGCCGGTGCGAAGATAAACGGCGAAGGCAGCTGAACGGCAGGAGGCCGACATGAGGTTCAGGATTGAGCGTGACGCGCTCGGCGAGGCCGTGGCATTTGTCTCGCGTGCGCTGGCGTCCAGGCCCGTGGTGCCGATGCTGTCCTGCATGCTGATCGAGGCCGCGGACGGCGCGGTAGTCATGTCGTGCTTTGACTATGAGGTGTCGGCGCGATGCAGAGTCGACGCCGAGGTCATCGAGCCAGGGGCCGCGCTGGTGCCTGGCCGGCTGCTCGCCGAGATCACCAGGAGCCTGCCGGCGCGGCCAGTTGAGTTCTCCGACGACGCTGACGTGCTTAACCTGAGTTGCGGGAGCGCTGAGTTCGGACTGGTCTGCCTGCCCTTTGACGAGTATCCGGCCCTGCCGGCCTCTCCCGACGTGATCGGCGTGGTGGACGGGGGAGTGCTGGCCGCCGCCATCGCGCAGGTGGCGTCGTCGGCCAGCCGCGACGACACACTGCCGATGCTCACCGCCGTCTTTGTCGATATTGACGGTGACTCGCTGACGCTGGCGGCGACCGACAGGTACCGGCTGGCCGCCAGTCACGTGCCGTTCGGCTCGGCGGTTCCTGACCTGCGGGCGGTTGCGCTGGTCCCGGCCAGGGTCATGGTCGAGGCCGCCCGCATGATGACGGCGGGCGTGCCGGTCACGCTGGCCTTCGATGCGGAGGCCGAGGCGGACGGCGCGGCCAGGGCCGCGCGCCCGCCGGGCCGGACGTCCGATGATGACCGGCCGCATCCGGCTGAGGGCCTGATCAGCTTCGAGGCGGCTGACCGCCGGCTGACGGCGAGGCTGCTTGGCGGCGAGTTCATCAAGTATCAGAGCCGGCTGTCGGGTGAGTTCAGCTGCTACGCGGACATGGCGCCGGGCCCGGTGATCGAGGCGGTCAAGCGGACGGCCCTGGTAGCGGAGCGCACTGACCCGGTGCGGCTGACGTTCAGCGGCGGGCGAGTCGTGATTGAGGCACACGCGGAAGGGCGAGCCAGGGCGGCGGAGACCGTCGCCGCTAGCTTCACCGGGGACCAGCCGGTGATCTCCTTCAACCCGTCTTACCTGCTCGACGGCCTGGTGGCCGCCGCTTCTGTCCCCGGCGCTGACCACCAGCACGCACCGGCAGCGCAGGCCTCGCAGGCCGAAGGCGGCACGGGAGCCGCTGCCGCAGCTGAGCCGGCCGTCAGTCAGGGGCGGATCAGATTGCAGTTCAACAGCCTCGCCAAGCCCGCGCTGATTACCTGGGTCGACGGACCGGACGCCAGCCAGGTTCCCGATAGCGAAGTGTCACCTTTCCGCTACCTGCTGGTGGCGCTGCGGGTGCCCGAGCGGACTTAGCCACCTACCGTCAGCGCCGGCGTCCGCCGCCCAGCACCCGGCGGAAGATCCGGCGCATGAAGGCCAGCACGGCCAGAACGATCAGTACGCTCTTCGGCAGCAGGCTGAAGGGCCAGGCAAAGATGAAGACCGCGAGCATCAGCAGGGAGAGGCTGACCCAGATCCACGGCTGGGCTCCACTACGAGTCCGGCGGCGTCCGTGCGGCCGGTGCGACTGCTCCGTGAGGTAGCCGCTCCGGCGCGATCCGGTGGCCCGGGCGGACCCGGTCCCGGCGGGCTGAGGCGGCCAGGGAGCGGCGTAGTCGCTGAGGTGCGGAAGGTCGGCCGTGATCCTGGCCAGGTCCTCATGGGTGCGGGCGGCAAAGGCGGCATCCAGGCGCTGCTGGAACTCATCCAGCGTCAGCCGGCCGTGTGAGTAATGCTCACGGAGGCTCGCCGCCAGCGCCTCGCGCTCAGCATCGCCGATCCTGATGCCTGATCCTGCCGCCATCGATGCCTCCCGGTAACCGCCAGCCTTAACCGCTGACACCAAGACGATATATCGCAACTCGCCGCCCGGCAACTTACCCGGCCCCGCTGCCGCAGACCTGCCCTGAAGCGGTAGCAGGTGCCCGCACCGGCGGCCCTCCGACTCCGGCCCCAGGCTCCGGTTCCCGGCACTGCGTCGGCCCCGGCCAGGTTTCCGTGGCTGGTAGCGCGTACCGGGGGAGGTGCCGCCCCGCCGGGTTTCCGTGATCATGAATCAGCCCGTGATCACGGAACTTCGCGGGGGTGATCACGCCCCTTAGTCTCCGTGATCAGGTCGCGATCCATGATCACGGAAACTTGCCCGGCCATCCGGGGCAGTGTCTGGGCTCCGCGTCTGGCCTCCCGGCCACTCAGGCCAGGCTGGTCCGGCTGAGGTAACCAACCGCAGTCAGTGCTGACCCTCAGTCACCGACATGGCATCTTTCGGGGGCTGACGCCTTTCCCCGGAGGGTTGCAAGAGTTCTCCCGGAGGGTTGTCAGCGTTCTCGTGGAGAATTTTCAGCGTTCTCGTGGAGAGTTGTCGTCTGGTGGAGAGTTAGTCGCGGCGTTATTTACTCCCAGGCTCCATGAAACGACAACTCTCCACGAGGACACTGGCAACTCTCGGGGAAGAGGGCGATAGCCCTCCGGGAAGCTGGCAGGGCACCGGTGCTGGCTCTGTCAGGGGCCGAAGTATCCGCTGCTGCCGGTTTCCGGGTTGGACACCTGGGCGAGCACTCGCATCGGGCCGGCGTGGGCGAAGACGAGGGTGAGGGTGATGTCGGTCCCCTGCTGGAGGTGGCCGGAGTTGACGATCTCCAGGTGCACGCCGGCGGGGTCAAGCCTCGTCAGCTGATGTCCGGGGATGCTGATCTGAGACAGCATCGGGGTGATGGCCCGTCCGGAGACGCGGCGCCCGAGCATCAGGACCTGGCCGCCCGCGCTGCTGCGCACCTTCAGCAGCCGGTCTGGCGCTCCCGAGTTCGCGATGATCAGGTAGGTGTCATGGGAGCTGACGCCGCTGGCTTGCATGACGTAGGCGCTGGCCACCTTGATGGGCTCGGTTGAGCGAGGCGGCTGGGCGCAGCCGGCGAGCGCCAGGATGGCGATGACCAAACCACCGGCCGGGCCGGTGAAGCGCGTCCGCGGGCGAGTGCCAGCTGGCATCGTAGCCTTCCCTCACGGCACGACGCCTGCGGCGCAGGTGCGGCCCGGTGCGGAGTCGTATAGCGGCTGAGGTCTTCCGGCGACTCAGTGAGTATCGCCGTATGGAGGATAGCCGCTGGCCTGGCCCGGCGGTCGATCGGCTCCGGTCTGGCTAGTCTTCCTCATCGCAGCCTAGGCTGCCGCAGCTGCTTTCGGCTGCCTCGGACTCCCGGCAGGGCACACCAGGATCGGAACGGGCGGCCACCGCCATCGCGGCACTGATCTCGCCGAGCTGCCGCACCTGATCCGGGGAGAGCGCGTCGATCAGAGATCGCCTGACCTGCTCGACGTGTCCTGGCGCGGCATCTTCGAGTACAGCCAGGCCGACGTCGGTCAGCTGAGCGATCTGTCCGCGACGATCGGTCGGGCAGTCCTGCCGGATCACCCAGCCGCGTTCTTCAAGCCTGGACACAGCATGGGACAGCCGGCTCTTGCTGTAAGTCGAGGCCGTCGCGAGCTGGGTCATCCGGAGCGCTCGCCCCGGCGCCTCGGAGAGGTGGACCAGGATCTCGTAGTAGCCATGCGGCAACCCGGAGTCGCGCAGGAGCTGGCCCTCTATCGCTCCGAACATCGACTGGCACGCCGTCAGGAACGCGCGCCAGGTGCGCTGCTCGTCCTCGGTTAGCCAGCGGGTCGTCGTGCTCACGCCCCCAGGTTACCGATCTAGTTGAACATTTGACAAGTCTACGTCGCTCTGATATTAGTTGCTTGTTCAACAAAATACTTGAGCGGACAACTACAACACCTTCGGGAGCGAGACATGACGCAGACCCTGACCGAGACGGTTCCCGGTTACGTAGCTGGCACCTGGACGATCGACGCCCTGCACTCGGAGGTCGGGTTCTCCGTGCGGCACATGATGGTGAGCAAGGTGCGCGGTAAGTTCACGAAGTTCGGCGGCGAGCTGTGACCGCGGAAGACCTGCTCGGGTCGGCCGTGACCGCTGAGATCGACCTGGCTTCGATCGAGACCGGCAGTGAGCAGCGCGACGGGCACCTGCGCTCGCCCGACTTCTTCGACACCGACAACCACCCGAGGATGACCTACCGGTCTACCGGCCTGCGCGCGGACGGTCATGACTACCTGCTCGACGGCGAGCTGACGCTCAAGGGCGTGACTCGCAGCGTCCCGCTGAAGCTCGAGCTCAACGGGTTCGGCCCGGACGCTTACGGCGGCACCCGCGCTGGCTTCACCGCGACCGGGCAGATCAACCGGGCCGACTTCGGGGTCACCTGGAACGCGGCCATCGAGGGCGGCGGCGTCGTGGTCGCGGACAAGGTCGACCTGCATCTGGAGATCGAGGCCGTCCTGCGGGCATAGTCCCGCAAGGTCCGCATCCTAAGGGCGTGCACAACGAAGAACCCTGGCAGCGAGCAAGCTGCCAGGGTTTTCTTGTCCTGACGGCCGGTCTTGCCCGCCTGCCCGGCCGGTCAGCTGCTGCCGGGGTGCGGCTCCGAGTCGTGCTGAAGCGCGGGCAGGTCGGCTCGGTGCTTGTTCAGGTAATCCAGGTAGAGCGGGCGGAGTGCGTCCTCGATGCCGCTGTCATCGGCGTCGAGCGCATCGCCGATCAGAGCCGAGAGCTTCAGCGCGTCGGCCCGCGCGTGATCAGGGTGGCCGGCGGCTATCTCCCCGGCCGGCAGGGCACGCAGCAGCTCCCAGAGAAACGCGAGGTCGAGATGGCGCCGGGCGCGATGCACGGCCAGGTCATGCAGCTCGCGGGAGGACAGCGAGTCGAGATCGTCCGGATCGGTCATGATCAGCACCCTACCGGCGCCAGCCCAGTCCCGCCGCCGCCCGGCCGGAGCCGGAGGTACTCCGGCATACCCCCGCGCCGCCCATGACCAGGGCCCGCCAAGGAAAGTGTTCATACGTCGTCCGGCCCGATCGACGTATCATCATTTTCCGTTGAAAATTTGTCCGGTTAGCCGGGTTTCTGGCTATCAAAGTGTCAATACGTGGCGGTCAGCGACCGACGTATCTCCACTTGCCGTTGTCCCCGCCCCGCCCGCGCCCGCCCCGCCCTCAGTACCGCCTGACCTAAAGGCGGATTCTCCCGATTCGGGGCTTATCTGAAATCAGTCACAGGCCGAGCTGGCCCGCGCTAGTTTCCGTGATCATGGACCTCGCCTTGATCACGGAACATCGGCAGTGAGATCACCCGCCCAGGTTTCCGTGGTCACGAGCTGCGTCATGATCACGGAACCTGGCGGGGGTCGCCGGTCGTGGCACCGGCTTAAGTTCCTGACGTTGTGCCGCTGCTACACCGAGGTTGCTGGCTAGCCTCGCTCTACGGCGGTGGAGAGCAGGCCTAGGGGAGGGGAGCCCAGGTCGAGCAGGGCTGAGTGGAATCGGAGCAGGGAGAAATCGGAGCCCCAGGCCTGCTTTGCCTGGTCCCGCAGGCTCATGATCTCCAGTTTCCCCCAGGTGTAGCGGCCATAGGTGGGGTCGAAGGTGGCTCTGGTCGCCTCGGACAGCGCGGCCTGGCCGAGCAGATGGGTGTCGGCCTCGAATCTGCGGGCGCAGTCTTCGACGGTCTGGCCTGCGGTGTGCAGGCCGATGGCGCAGGCCAGCCGGGTGACCCGGACCAGAGCCTCTAGCCAGACCCCGATCGCGAACCTCGGATCGTCGGCGCAGAAACCCTCTTCGACGCAGAGCTCTTCGGCGTAGTGGGCCCAGCCTTCGACGAAGGCCTCAGAGTGCAGAAGCTGCCTGACAAGGGTGGGTGCACGCCGGATTGCCCGGCCGTGGGAGAAGTGGCCGGGGGCTACCTCGTGCACCGTGATTCCCGGCAGCGTGGTGTCGCTGAAGACCTCAAGCCACTCCTGGGCCTCGTGGTCTGGCCAGCTCGGATCGGGTGGCGTGATGTAGTACATGGACGGCGCGTCGGGCTCGCCCGGGGCGCAGGTCGCCATCATGGCCATCGCCCAGCGGCGGGACTCGGGCGCGAGCGCCACCTCGCATTCGCCGTCTGGGTAGGGGACCAGATTGGCGCGCCTGGTGAAGTCGATGGCGCGCTCGGTCCAGATGCGCGCGGCCTCGATCACTCCGTCGGAGTCTGGGTGGTCACGGACCAGCTCGCGCGCGACATCCATGGCCGGGCGGGCGGGGTCGATCAGTGCGCAGCTCTCCGCGAGCCGGCTATGCAGGCGGTCGCGCTCGGCGTCGGCGCGGATCGAGAGCTTCCCGAGGTCTAGCTCGATGCCTTCGCTCCTGCTCATGAGCAACGTCAGTGCCTCGGAGCCGAGCGCGGCGTCAGGATCTCCCTGCTCGGCGGCGGCATCGATATGGCGAACCAGCCTGGCATGCGCGGTCAGCGCGGCCGCTCTTGACCGCTCGTCCGTGTCTGCCGGAAGGCCGGTCGCCAGGCCGCGCACGGCACCGCTGAGCGACTTGGCCACCGGCGCTGGCACCTGGTCGAGCGCGGCGATGGCCGCGTCTACCGCGTCCGGCCAGGCGGCCAGGTGCTCCAGGCGAGCGCTGGCGCGCTGTGCCGCCGGGGCGTAGTCCCGGTCGTAGCAGGTCAGGTCCAGGTTCGAGAGGTGGGTGTGCGGATTGCGCCGGTGCAGTTCGAGCTCACCGTAGCTGACCTGAAGGGCACGGGCGAAGATCGCGAGGTGGGCCTCATCATGCTGGTCAGGCTGGTCACTGTGGTCGGGCTGGTCAGCGGCGGCCGACGGCCTGGCCTGCGCCGCGGTCATCGCCTCAGTTAGCCGGTTGAGGCCCGCCCGGACGCCGTCCGGGGACAGATCCTGGATCTTGCCGTCATACTCGTGCCGGCCGCTGTACTCGCGTACTTCGGAGACGCACATGTCCAGAACGGCGCGCAGCCTCGGGTTGATCTCTGCCATGTCTGGCAACCTATCGGATACCCGAGGCCGCGCCGCCTTCGCCGCGAACCGCAAGCAGGGCGGAAGCGCCCCCGCGACGTCAGGAAACGGTGAACCCGGGTATGCCTACCCCGAAGTTCACCGAGCGGATGCGCAGCACGCTTCTATTGGAGCACGCCGTAAAGGTGAATGACGGAATGATCGTGGAGCCCTGCTGATTCGGCGCGAAGACCCGGAGGCTCGCTCCCGATCTCTGGTGGCATCCGCCGATCGCGCCAGCGTCCACTATGCCGAGAATGGCATGGGCGGTCTGGCCCGGCCTGAGCACTACAAGTCGCTTACGTCCGGAGCGGATCGCGGCTCCGCCGACCTGCTTACCTTTGATCACCGCCGATACGCCGGGAAAGCCGAATAGCGAGCAAGTACGGCGGCCTATGTTGCTGAATTCAAGCGGGTAGAAAGTGGTACCCGCCGTGCCGCCGCCCGGTCCGAGGCCAAGCCAGATCCTGGTGCTGTTGGCCCGGCAGGGTGCCACCCGGTGGATGACCGGGTGGTTCGGGAGGCTCTGGCTGGCTGAGGCGGCCAGAGCCGGCGCTGGCATGGCCGCCGCTCCCGCCGCGACCACTCCGGCCGCGACCGTAGTGACCGCGACCGCCGTGACGGCGTGCAGCCTGCCGGCGAAGTGACCGCCGACCTCGCGCCTTCTGATCTTCATCATGTCTCATCTCCCCGTGACTTGCGACCGGCCCGACCGTCGGGCCGGCTGGATCTCACTGAGCCGTTCCCGTATGCGCACGGCCGGACTGGAATGGCTCGACGGTGAGCAGGTCGGTACCTCGGACGCGCTTGGCGCAGGTCCTGAACCGATGCTGGATGAAGATGCCTGTCGCCTCGCTTGGCAGCCTGAGCCGGATTCCGGCGACTGTCTCCGGCTTGCACTGGGCGGCGGGCAGGTCGGTGGCCTGCACCAGCCTGATCCACAGGTGAGCGCTCTTACCCGCCCGGAGCAGGAGGGTCGGCGCGGCCATGGCACGGTCAGCTGTTGAGGTAGCGCCGACCTGGTGACCGGTCCTGCTCGCGGCGAAGCTGACGAAGGCGTACCCGGCCAGTCTGCAGTTGTGCCGGGAAACGTTGGTGAAGTCGAGCGGGATCAGCGAGGTGCCAGCGGCGACCCCGGCCGACCTGAGATCCAGGGTCACGTCGAGCTCCGCGGTCGTGCAGGCGTCGGCGGCGGCGGTGGGACCAGAGGCGGGCTGGCCCGAGCCTGAGGCCTGCGGGCCGGTGCTGCCTGAGCCTGAACTCTGCGTACCGCAGGCGGCAGCGGCGACGCAGATCAGGCCGATAACCGCGAATTGGCGCAGCGCCACGATACCGGGTCTTCTTGGCAAGAATGTATTTCGCATGCTGTGCTCCATTGATTCTTTACGCCATATTCGGGGTGTTAGTGCGCCAGCAGAAACCAGCCCTGCAATGATAATGACGCAGTACGCCGGACCGAGGTTGTTTAACCGCAGGCAATTCTCGTGGCGAGAATTCCAAGAGGGCGCCATTGCCCTCAAATGCGGCACTCAGTCGAAATCCGGCCCCGCGGTGCCCCGCTGATGTTCCGCCCGGGACGGGTGATCATGGCCTCCCTGGCGGTGCCGGTGCCCCATCAGGGCTCCGTGATCAAGGAACCGATCTTGAGCACGGAACCCCGGTGGCGTGATCACCCCATCAGGGCTCCGTGATCAAGACCCCGATCATGATCACGGAACCCTGGTGGCGTGGAGTTCGAGTCCAGAAATCAAGCTTCTCCTTGAATCACGCCGGCGGGAGTCCGTGATCAAGGCGGGCGGCACTGAGATCACGGAACATCGGGGGAGTTGGCCGCCCGGTGCCGCCTGACTGCACACCCTGGCCGACCCCCTGGCCGGGCGGCAGGCCGCTCGGCTACGGCTCGCGCTTCCTGGTAGGCGGCTCGGCGCCAGGCGGTCGGGCCAGTCCGCCGGGCGGCATGGACGCGGCCGGCTTGCTGATTTCCGGCCGAGGTGCCTGCGGCTCCTGCGGCTGGGGCTGGGGTGCTCGCGGCGGCTGCGGTCCTGCCTTCCTGGTCCGGGCGACCGGCGGCATCAGGCCCTGGCCGACGGCCTCGACCTGGCCGGGTACCAGTCGCAGCGCCCGCCCGAGGTCGTCGGCGAAGGCGGCGCAGCCGGCATAGCGATCCTCGGGCGCCTTCGCCATCGCCTTGGCCAGCACCTGGTCGACGGCGGGGGACAGATCGGGCCGCGCCGCCGTCACCGGCGGGGGCGGGGCCGAGAGCTGGGCGTAGATCAGCGCGGCGCCGCCGGCGCGGCGGAAGGGCGGCGTGCCGGCCAGCAGCTCGAAGGCCGAGCAGGCCAGGGCGTACAGGTCGGTCCTGCCGTCCACCTCGCGGCCTTCGAGCTGCTCGGGAGCGGCGTACTGCAGGGTGCCGAGAATCTGGCCGGTGACCGTCAGGCCCTGCGCTCGCTCGGTCTTGCTGATGCCGAAGTCGGCGAGATAGACATGGTCGGCCCGGCCGCTGCTCACGTCGAGCAGCATGTTGGCCGGCTTGACGTCCCGGTGCACGAGCCCGTGGCCGTGCGCGGCGTCCAGCGCGGAGGCGACCTGAGTCACGATGCTCCAGATCCGGCCGCCGGGAAGACCCTCGCCGCTTCGCAGCAGCGACCTGGCGTCGCCGCCCGGCACGTAACGCATGGCGATGAAGAGCAGCCCGTCCGCCTCGCCCGCCTCGTAGACCGGGATAATGTTCGGGTGCTCGACAGTGGCGGCCGCGCGGGACTCGTTGATGAACCGCAGGCGGAACGCGTCGTCAGAGGTCAGCCCGGCGGACAGGATCTTCAGCGCGACCCGGCGGCCAAGCCGCTCGTCGCTGGCGCGGTAGACCGTCGCCATGCCGCCCCGGCCGATCTGCCGCTCAAGCCGGTAGCCGGCGATCACCGCGCCAGGACTCGGCGGACGCGGCTTAGCCCGGCCGGCCTGGCCCTCGGCGTCGTTCACCGGGCCTGCCGGGCCGCGCGCTTACCCGGACGCTGACTCGTATCAGGCTCCTGAGCTGAGGACGGTAATGCGCATCGTCGGGGTCGAGGTCGAGGAGCAGGTCTGGGTCGTGAACGGCACGAACTCGGCTACGGTCTGGTCGGGCGGGAACACCTGCAGCCAGTGCGCGGTCACGATGTGGCAGCTAGAGGCCGGGAAGTTGCCAGCCTCAGCGACCCCGAGCACGGCGTGGGCCACGTCGCCGGCATTCAGCAGGATCTGCTTGGAAGGTGTCACCGTGTCCCGCTTGGCATCCGCGCCGATCTGACTGCCAGAGCCGTCGCCCGCGCTGACCAGCGACACGCCGGGGTAACCCTGCACGAAGCAGGGGCCAGCCGAGATATTGGTGAAATCAAGGTTGCTGTAGATCGTGCCAGCGGCGCCGTTACTCTGGCCAGTGGTGACCTTCAGTTCCGCGCTCGTGCACTCGCCGGGCCCGGCCGGCGTCGGGGTCGCTGAGCTGGAGGTGGCTGGCGTAGACGGAGTGCCCGCACCGGCCGGAGGCCGGGCGGTGACCGTGACCGTGGCAGTCGACGTCGGAGTCGAGGTCGTGCCGCAGGCGGCGGCAAGCAGGGCAACTGGCCCGATGGCGGCGAGGGCGAGCAGACCCCGGGTTCCGACTGTGATATTCATTGAGCAATAGTCCTTTTTAAGAGGGTTTCGGGTTGCGGCGCGGATGCAGGCGACTGGGTCGGGTGTGTCGGGGTATGCCCAAGGTAGCTCGCATTTGACAGATCGGAGTAGCGTGGCCGGCATCCAACAGTTCACCACACGACCGCAGCTGGCAGGCACCTTTGGAATGGTGACCTCGACGCACTGGCTGGCCTCGGCGGCCGGCATGGCCGTGCTCGAGGCGGGCGGGAACGCGTTCGACGCCGCCGTGGCCACCGGACTCGTCCTGCAGGTGGTCGAGCCGCACCTGAACGGGCCAGCGGGCGAGGTCCCGGTCATCGGGCACGACGCCGCCTCGGGCGAGACCTTCGTGCTCGACGGTCAGGGCACGGCGCCGGCCGCGGCGACGATCGAGGCCTACGCTGACGCCGGCATCGAGGACCTGGTACCGGGGAACGGCCTGCTGGCGGCGACCGTGCCGGCCGCGTTCGGCACCTGGATGCTGCTGCTATCCCGATACGGGACGCTGCGGCTGCGCGACGTCATCGGCTACGCGATCGGCTACGCCGGCGACGGCTACCCGATGCTCCGCTCGGCCAGCGCCACGATCGAGGCCATGGCGCCGATGTTCACCGAACACTGGCCGACCTCGGCGGAGGTCTACCTGAGCGCCGGGGTGCCTGGCCCCGGCAGCCGGTTCGCGAACCCGGCGCTGGCCGCGACCTATGCCCGGGTGCTAGCGGAGGCCGAGGCCGCGACAGATGACCGCGAAGGCCAGATCGAGGCGGCGCGGCGGGCCTGGTACGAGGGTTTCGTCGCCGAGGCGATCGACGACTTCACCTCAGTCGCCGAGGTGATGGACGTCACCGGCCGGCCCAACCGGGGCCTGCTGACCGGTGCTGACCTGGCCGGCTGGCAGGCCAGCGTCGAGCCGCCGCTGACCTTCGACTTCCAGGGCCTGACGGTGTGCAAGACCGGCCCGTGGGGGCAGGGCCCGGTCTTCCTGGCCCAGCTCAGCCTGCTCGACGGGTTCGACCTGGCCGCGATGGGGGCGGGCAGTGCCGACCTGGTGCACACGGTCACCGAGTGCGCCAAGCTCGCCTTCGCCGACCGGGAGGCCTGGTACGGCGATCCCCGCGCGACCGACGTGCCGGTCGCCGCGCTGCTCGATCCGCAGTACGCCGCGAGCCGTCGCGCCTTGGTCGGCGAGCGGTCAAGCGCCGACCTGCGCCCCGGCTCACCCCCCGGCCTGCTGGCCGCGCTGCCCGGCTACGCCATCGCCGCCTTCGCCCAGCACGGCCCCGGCCAGAACGGCCAGGGCACCCAGAACGGCGGCCTGGACCGCGGTCACACCGCCCAGAACTCAGTCACCGGCGACCCCACGCTCGCTACCGCCGCGCTTGGCCCCGGCGACACCTGCCACCTGGACGTCGCCGACCGGTTCGGCAACCTGGTCTCGGCGACCCCGAGCGGCGGCTGGCTGCAGAGTTCCCCTGTCGTTCCCGGTCTCGGCTTCTGCCTGGGCAGCCGGGCCCAGATGTTCGCGCTGACGCCGGGCTTCGCGAGCAGCCTCGCACCAGGACGCCGGCCGCGCACGACGCTGTCGCCGAGCCTGGTGCTGCGCGGCGGCGAGCCCTACCTGGCGTTCGGTACCCCCGGCGGTGACCAGCAGGACCAGTGGACCCTGGGCTTCTTCCTCAACCACGTGGTCTTCGGGATGAACCTGCAGGAAGCAATCGACGCGCCCGCGTTCCACACCGACCACTTCCCCTCCTCGTTCTACCCCAGGGGCGCCAGCCCGGCGTCGCTGACCATCGAGGACCGGTACGGCGAGGCGGTCATCAGCGACCTTCGCGGGCGCGGGCACGACGTGACGGTCTCCGGTCCCTGGTCGCTCGGCCGGATCAGCGCGGTGGCCAGGAACGACGGTTTGCTCTACGCGGGGGCGAATGCTCGCGGCATGCAGGGGTATGCGGCAGGTAGATGAGGGAGGCCGGAGTGACGAGGGTAACGGCTAAGCACAGATGAGCATCAGCACCGGGCCGGGCGCGATCACCTGGCCCGGTCCGGCTGGCCGCCCGGCCAGGCCGCACTGGTGGTCGATCCAGCCACCGCCGCCGACCTGCCCGATCTCGGCCAGGCGCGCTTACGCCGAGGTCCTCGGCGTGTTCGCCGCCTTCTTCGCGGCCGGGATCGTCGCTGGCGGCGAGACGCTGGCCCGCGACTACCCGGCACCCTCGGGCAGCTGGGCGATCTTCACTCCGGCGACGATCAGCGAGCTCGCCTCGGCTGCCCTGGCCATCGTCGTCACCGTGCTGCTGGCCGCCCGGCGCGGGATCACGCCCCGGTCACTCGGACTGGGCCCGCCGAGGAACGCCGGCGGCGGCGTCGCGGCCAGTCCGGCCTTCCGGATGGGCGTCTGGGCCCTCATGGCCCTGGTGGCCGGCAGCCTGGTCACCGGAGCGCTCGCCACCGGCAGCCTCGGCCAGCCCGCGCACCAGGACAACAGCTACCTGCTCTATGCGACCGCCGCCTCCCTGGCCGCCGGGATCGTCGAGGAGACCGTGGTGCTCGCCTTCGTCGTCACGACGCTGCGCCAGGCCAACCGCCCGCTCGCCGAGATCCTGATCGTCGCGGTGCTGCTGCGCTGCTCCTACCACGACTACTACGGCCCTGGCGTGGTCGGCATCGCGGTCTGGGCGATCACGTTCGCCTGGCTGTTCCTGCGCATGGGCAGCGTGATCCCGCTGATCGTCGTGCATTTCCTGTGGGACGGGACCATCTTCTGGTCCCAGCGCTGGCACTGGCTGCAGACCGGGCGGGTCATCGGCGCGCTCGTGCTGCTCATCGCCGCGATCGTCTCCTGGCTCGCGGACCTGAGCAAGCGCGGCCCCGACGGCCAGCCCCGCCCCGGCCCCGGCGGTCAGGGCAGCGGCCAGCCCGAACTCTACACAGCCTGGCCCTACTCAGACCGGCAGGGCTAGCGCGACCGCGACCACCGCCGCCACCCCGGCCAGCGCCGCCACCCAGCCCGCCCCGATCCCCGCCGTCCCGGCCGGCAGCGCGGACGCCGCCCCGGACAGCACCGCCAGTGCCAACCCGGCCGCGACGAACGGCAGCACCGGCCTGAACACGTCCGCCCGCGCCGCGCTCTCGGCCAGGTGCACCGCGAACAGGTAGCCGAGCAGCACGATGCCGAG
This sequence comes from uncultured Actinomycetota bacterium, assembly GCA_963819285.1. Taxonomy (GTDB): domain Bacteria; phylum Actinomycetota; class Actinomycetes; order Streptosporangiales; family Streptosporangiaceae; genus Chersky-822. The sequence continues at coordinate 58,133 of CAWFVM010000009.1, read as the reverse complement.
CACGACGGTGTGCCAGGGCCGGCCGTGATGCATCGCCTCCACCGCGAGCACGGCGACGATCAGCAGCTGCTGCCAGGGAACGGTCGCGGCCTGGGAGACGAGCCGCTGCCACATCCGGACCGGCAGCGGCTCATACAAGTCGGCCGGCCGGACCGCCAGGTCATCGCCGGTCCCGGCGAACCACAGCCGGGCGAGCCCGCCGGCCGCGCAGCAGATCCCGATCGCCAGGGTCGGCTTCGCCAGCCCGGACGCGCCGGCCAGCGGCAGCCCAGCCCAGGCCAGGACGGCGGCCGCGAGCAGGCCGGCGACGGCCACGTACCTGGCCCGCTGCCCGCCGGTCACCCGTTCACCACCGCTCGCCTGGTGAACGGGGCCAGCGGCTCGTCCAGCGGCGACACTCCGTCCCACCGCACGACCGGGATGCCGATCTCGCGCAGGGAAAACCTGATCGCCTCCTGCTCCATCTGCCAGATCCGCCTCGCCAGGTCGGCCATGGCCCGGTGCCGGTTCAGCCCCGGACCGGGCCGGGCGGTGAGGACATCGACCACGATCGTGGCGAAGCCGCGCTCGCGCAGGTTGCGCAGCGCCTCGATCAGCCGGAGGCTGAGCAGCGGGCTGAACACGATGATCAGCGCACCGGGCGGCAGCGCCGTGTGCGGCAGCCCGGCGATCAGGTCAAGCGGGTGACCGTAGCTTCCGCCCGTGGTGATCAGGCTCAGGATCCGGTCGGCCTGCCGCCGCCCGGCCGCCGGGGCGATCCACTCAAGCTGGCGGCCGAATCTGATCAGCCCGACCCGGTCCCTGGCCGCCAGGTACCGCGCCGCCGTGCCCGCCGCCGCCCGCACGGCCAGGTCGGCCGAGCTGGCGCCCTCCTCGCCGACGTCGGCACTGACGTCCATCAGGATGACCACCGCCTGGGCCCGCTCGGCGGTGAACGTGTTGAGCTGCAGCGTGCCCCGCCGGGTGGTGGCCGGCCAGTTGATCCGCCGCTGCCGGTCGCCGGGCACGAACTCCCGCACCCCGGCGAACTCGATGCCCTCGCCCGGTCGCCTCGACGTGTGCTCGCCGAGCCGCGATGGCAGCTTGCTGAGCACCACCATCGACTCAAGCACGGCCGGCCTCGGGTAGCAGATGATCTGCGGCAGCGGCACGGTCACCTTGCACTCCGCCAGCCGCCACCGGTCCGTCACGATCACCTCAAGCAGGCCGAGCTGCCGGAGGCCCCAGCGCCGCGGCAGGTATGGCAGCCGGAACCAGCCGTCGACCCCGAGCTCGACCGGCCCGGCCGCGATCCAGCCGGACGGCAGCAGCCTGACCCTGACCTGCCCGGTGGTGCCGGGCCCGGTCACCCGCGCCAGCACTACGCTCTGCTCGCCCTCGGTGACCAGCTCGGCGGCGTTAGCCAGCTGAACGACGATTGTGGCCGGCTGGCTGGCCCGCCTCGGGATCAGCAGCAGCAGCGCGGGCGCGGCCAGCCCGGCGAACTCGGGCCGCCTGGTGATCACGGCGATCAGCAGCGCGGCGATCGCGAGCGTGACCAGCCGGCGCGCATGGCCGGAGAGCTGCCAGGCAGCCGGCAGCTCGCGGCGGGGGCCGGCAGTTACCACGAACGCTCCATTTCTGCTTATAGAAGGTTTTCTGTGTTAATTAGTTATGGCGTTTAATTCATAAGGGGCGCTACCGGGTTAGTCTTCGGCACCGGCACGTTGGTCAGGATCCGGGCGACCACGTCGTCGGCGCTGACCTTGCGGGCCCACAACTCCGGTCGCAGCGTGATCCGGTGCGCGAGCGCGGGGCCGCCGACCGCCTTGATGTCGTCAGGCACGACGTAGTCCCGGCCGCGCAGCACGGCGTGGCCGCGGGCGAGCTGGGTGATGAACAGGGCGCCGCGCGGGCTCGCCCCGACCTGGACCTGGGGGTGAATGCGGGTCGCCGTGATGAGCTCGACGATGTATTCGAGCAGGTCGGGGGAGACCTCGATGAGCTCAAGCGAACGGCGCATGGCCAGCAACTCGGCGGCACTGCTGACCGGGTCGAGGGTGACCTCGGCGGTGGCCCGGTCCAGGCGCCGGGTCAGCATCAGGATCTCGTCGGCGCTGGTCAGGTAGCCGAACCGGAGGCGCATGCCGAACCGGTCGAGCTGAGCCTCCGGCAGGTCGTAGGTGCCTTCGTACTCGATCGGGTTCGAGGTGGCGAGCACGATGAACGGCGCGGGCAGCAGGCGGGTCTGGCCGTCGACGCTGACCTGGCCCTCGCCCATCGCCTCAAGCAGAGCGGCCTGGGTCTTGGGGGGAGTCCGGTTGATCTCGTCGGCGAGCAGGAGCTGGGTGAAGACCGGCCCGGCCCTGAACACCATCTCGCCGGTCCGCTGGTCGTAGAGCGGGGCGCCGACCACGTCGGAAGGCAGCAGGTCAGGGGTGAACTGGATGCGGGCGAAATCGAGTCCGAGCACGCGGGCGAAGGACCGGGCGGTCATGGTCTTGCCGAGGCCTGGCAGGTCTTCGAGCAGGATGTGGCTGCCGGCCAGGATGCCGGTCAGTACCAGTTCGAGTGCGCGGCGCTGACCGATGATGGCGCGCTCGAGCTCGTCGAGCACGGCGGTGCAGCGCTCCGAGGTCTGCGCCGGGGTCATGCTCGCCGGGGCTGCGCTCGCCTGGAATGGGGTCGGGTCGGTCACAGGTGCTCCAGTCGGTAAATCAGGGCGGCGAGTGCGCGGGGCGGGATGCCGGGCTGCGAGCTGGCATCCGCCGGGGTCGGGCGCTCGGGGTCGATCCAGTGCCAGAGCTCGGCCGGGGCGATGCGGGGGCTGTGGCCGGTGCCGGTGCCCGGGCCGGGGGCTCGGGCGAGGAAGGCTGCTCGCGCGGCTTGCGGGTCGGCGGCGAGGCTGATGCCGTGGCGCTCGGCGAGCCTGGCGGCCAGCAGGTTGGCCAGGCGCCGCCGGGCGGTGAGGTCAAAGGCGGCCAGCGAGATGGTGGCGTCGGCGAGGTCGGTCTGAGTCCGCCAGAATCCGGCGAACGTGGTCGACGGCAGGTCCACGTATGGCTCGTCCTGGCTGGCCATGCGGCGGTGCGGGTCGAGCAGCAGGCGCAGCACGAACAGGCCAGCCCCGGCGCAGAAGAGCGCGATGATGGCGGCCGCCGGGGCGCCGAGCAGGAGCCAGGTCCCGGCCGTGAGCGCGACGACAAGGCCGGCGGCCACGGCCAGCTCGCGCCGCGCTGAGTACCACGCCGGCGTCATCGCAGGTCACCAAGGGGCAGGTCGGCGGCCAGCTCGGTGAGCGAGCGCTCGGCCTGATCGCGCTGGGAAGCTGGCATCGGGTGAGTGGAGTACCTGGCCTCATAGAACAGCGCGGTCAGCCGCTCGGCCGGCGGCGGCGGGAGCAGCTCGGCCGCGACAGCCCTGGCCAGCAACTCGTCCGGAGTCTCGGCGACGCCGCGCTCGGCGCCCGCACTGGCCAGGCTCAGCTCCATCGCGACATAGCAGGCGATGATGGCCGCCCGTGCGTCGTCGAGCTCGCCGAGCGCGGCTCGTCCCGACGCGACGGCACGGGCCAGTTCATCCTCGGCACTCTCCTCCACGACCAGTTCAGGCGCAGGCCCGACCCGCAGCTTGGCGCGGCGCCGGCGCCAGGCGTAGATCAGGACGGCGGTGATCGCGATGACCAGCAGCGCGATCAGGAGATAGCGGGCCAGCACGCCATGATTGAAGCCGCCCTGCCCGAGCGAGGTGCGGAGCCTGACTCTATGCGGCAGGTGGGTCGTCGCCGCCGGCGGCTGCTTAGGCTGCCTCGGATTGGTGTTGAACTCGTTGAACACGACCAGGATCGCCACGGCGACCAGGCAGCCGATCAGGATGTTCGACAGCAGGCGGTGCAGCCTGACGGCCAGGACACCGGCGGGCGCATACCGGAAGCGCAGCCCGGTCAGCAGGCCGGCCAGGACGATTTCGAGCCCGGCGCCGATGAAGACCGCATGACTGACATGACCGCCCCAGCCGCCGGGCGGACCGAGTGCCCGGATTCCGGCGACTATCAGCAATATGAGCAGCCCGACCACCAGAGCCCGGCTGCGAACTCGTTCCGGCATGTCGCGTAAATGCTACTAGCGGGATGGTCAGATCCCGCAGACGTCGCAGCGCATCGATGTGGAAGCGATGCCGTCCAGCTACACCGACGTCACCTGGGCCCGGCTGGGCGGGGTTAGCGGGGGGTGTCCGGGCCGGGGGTGAAGCTGGGGCCGTGGCCGGGGATGATGACGGTGGCGATTCGCAGGATGCGCTGCCTGCTCGCGGAGAGCTGGGCCTGGTCGGGGCTGAACGGGTCGTCGGCCGGGCCGTCGGCGCCCCACCAGGCGTGGGTGCAGACGTAGATCTCGTCGGGGGTGGCCGCGACGGTGCTGATGTCTTCCGGGGTGTGGCCGGGAGTGGCGATCAGCATGATCGACGGGCTGATCACGGTGCCCTCGGCCGGGCGGCTGTCCCAGAGATCGCCGTCGTAGACCGCCCAGTGGTCATGAATGCGGGCGGCGGGGAACAGCGCCGCATTGACCGTGTGATCGGGATGATGGTGGCTGAATACCACGTCGGTTACCGCGTCGGGGGCCACGGCGCGGGCAGCCAGGGCCGTGAGCAGCGCTTCTCGCGAGGAGACCATGCCGGGGTCGACAATGACGGCGATGTCGCCGTCGGTGATCAGCGTGACCGTGCCGCCGACGTGCTGGCCGTCATCGGCTTCACGGAGGTATCCCTCGTGCAGGATGTGAACGCTGGCTGTCCGGTTTGCCGGGAGTGCGGCGAGTGTGTCGGCCATGAGCGCTGACGATACCGGGCGGCCGTGGCCGGGCCTAGGGAGGGACGGCCGGAACTGTGTCCTTGATCGCTTTGGGCGATCTGATGATGGATGGTTTGCCGGGTATTGACTATTTAAGGGGGTTCGGTTCAGTGACCTCTGTCAGGCTTTGAGGTACCTCGCTCAAACTTCCGCGATCATGAGAGAGAGCTTGATCACGGAAACCGAGTTGCGTGATCACCCCGGCAGGGTTCCGTGATCAGGGCCTCGATCATGATCACGGAACCTTTGTGGCGCATGGCTGAGTCCGGAAACTCTGGGTTTCTCTATTGATTGCGGAGACTAGCTGGTGTGGGCGCGTGATCGGTGTCTGGGTTGGGGTTGTTAGACCTGATCGGGCGGTAGCCGGGCGGCGTGTCCCCGATGCCGGCTGCTTCGCAACGCCTTGCATCGGGGACACGCCGTCCGGCTTTAGGGCTGAGGCAGGGGGCGGACACGGAAACTGAGTCGCGTGACCACGCCACCAGAACTCCGGGTTCTGGCGGATTCCGTGATCAGATCAGGCTTCGGGCGGAGTTCCGGGTGAGCGATCCGGCCCGGCAGACTCGAGTTCCGGCAGCACCGCCGGCCCTCCGCTGTCGCTGGAGCAGCAGCAACGGCACGACGCTGCTGTCGCCCGCCCGAGAACACTTCAACCAGCAATCCGAAATATCCTTATAAATGCAATCCCATCGCATCCCCGTGCACCAGCCACCAGCCTGATCACGGAATCCGCGCCAGAGCCGAACTCCGTGATCACTTGCCCCGGAATCCCGGTGGAATGAGTCAGCCTTTCGCCAGGCTGGTGCCGAAGGAGTTGGGGGAGGGCGGGGCCAGGACGGGTGGCGGGCTAGGGAGGGGTGGCGAGGACGTTGGCGGCCGTGTCGATGCTGTCGACTAGGGGGTCTAGCAGAGCGGCCAGGATCGCGCCGCGGCGGTCGGCGGGGGTCAGGCCTGCTGCGGTCTGGGCGGCGAGGTGGCGCTGAGACTGGCGGAGGTCGGGCAGCGGCGCTGGCTGCTCGCCGGCCCGGACCGCGCGTACTAGCTCGGCCATCGCGTCGCCGAGCTGGCCGATGATGACCGCGGCGGCCGGAACGGCGACCTGGGCCTGGGCGTCCTGGAGATGGCTGGCCAGGGCATGGGTGCCGGCGACGATCCGCCGGCCGGCGGCCAGGGCCCCGGCGTAGTGCGCGACATCCGACCGGATCCTGGCAGGCTCGCCGGCGGCTCGTTCCAGCGAGGCGGTTACCGATGACTGCGCTCGCCTGGTCGCGGCGGCTAGCCGGGCTAGTGCGGCCCGGTCGAGTGCCTTCGGCTCAAGGTAGACCTCAAGCACGGCGGCCAGGAAGCTGCTGGCCGTCTCGAACCGGCTGGCGGTCGCGGCCTGCAGCGTGCTGGCCTCCCAGGTGGGCCAGATCAGGTAGGCGGCGATCGCGATGGCGCCGCCGATCAGAGTGTCGAAGCCGCGGTTTTCTACGGTGCTGACCGCGCTTTGCTGGGCGGCGGAGACGAGCAGGACGACAAGCGCGGTCAGGAAGACGGCGTAGATGGCGTAGTTCGCGACGAACACGGTGTAGCCGAGGAAGGTGCAGATCCCGATCGCCACGATCAGCGCGATGCCCTCGGGGTGGGTGGTGGTGACGATCAGGGCGGCCGCCACGAGGCCAATGCCGGTGCCAGCGGTCCTGGCCACGCCCCGGCTGACGGTCGCGGTGAAGTCGGGCTTGAGCACGATCACGCAGGTGACCGCGAGCCAGTAGCCGCGCGGCCAGGGCAGCAGCGCGGAGACCAGGGTCGCCAGCGGGATCACGACCGCGAGCCGGACGCCATGCCGGAACGCGGGCGACGACGGCGACAGGGCCGCCCAGATGGTCCGCATCGTCGAGCGAAGCTGACCCGGCAGCACGATGATCGCCTCAGCCGTGTGGCTGGCGGCCGCTGGCAGGTACCCGGCCGCCACCGGCAGGCTGAACTTGCGGGCTCCGGCCAGCTCGGCCACCATCCGGTCGACCGCCCTGAGCTGCCCGCCGAGTGCGGCGATCCGGGCGCCGGCGAACCTGACCGCCGGCCAGCCAGCGGGACGCTGGTCAGCGCCGGCAGTGAGCTGGCCCAGCTCATCGGCCAGTTCGAGCAGGCGGCTCGCGGCCGGCTCGATCCCGGTCGCCGCGGCGGAGCCTGAGCGCGGTCGCGGCTCGCGCCAGGGCCGGCCCGGCCAGGTCAAACGCCTGCGTCACCGCCTGCTGGCCACCGGGCCCGGCGGACAGCTCTGACTGCCCGCCACCGGGCTCGGCGGATAGCTCTGGCTGCCGGCCGCCTGGTCCTGCGGACAGCTCAGGCGGCAGGAAGTGCAGGGCGTGGAATTCCGCCCTGATCCGGTCGAGCTGGTCGGCCAGGCCGAGCAGCGGTTCTGCCTCTGACCGGTCGCCTGTCCGCAGCAGCAGCCCGATCGCCTCGCGCGCCGTCACGGCGGCTTCGGCCACCCCCGGCGACGGTGCCTGCGCCGCACCCTGCGCGAGTGCCTCGTACCCGGCGGCCAGTGCCTCGCGCTGGGCACGGAGTGGCGCTGGCGATCGCAGTGCGGCCGCGAGCCCGGTCTGCAGCAGCCCGCCTGCCAGGACCCAGCAGGCGTGCAGAGCGGCGGGTCCGAGGCCGGCCGGGTTCCGGCCGAACACCAGCAGTGCGATCACCGCGTTGACGCCGACCTGGGTCGCGCCCCGTCCGGCGGCGACGAGCAGCCCGGCGAGAAACCCGGCGCCGGCAAGCACCGCCAGGTGCACGGGCGGGACCAGCCCGGACACCGATCCGACGAGAGTGGCCGTGCCCATGCCGACGCTGGCCGCGAGCATCGTCGCGGACGGGGTGCGCGGCCCGGCGGTCAGCACTGCCACGCCCACGCTGAGCGCACCGAACGCTGCCGTGGCCCCGGCGGCCGGCTGCCCGGCGGCGACCCCGGCGATCAGCGGGATGGCCACGCCGGCGGTTGCCCTGGCGGCGGCGGCCGGCCGCAGGCCATTGCGGTCCACCCGCAGCGTGGCCGAGACCGTCGCGGCGACTCCCGGCTTCGCGGTTACTCTAGCCAGCCGCAGCTGCCCGCTCGCGCTTCATCTGCTTCTTGTAGGACCGGACGGCCAGCAATGACTCCTCGTCGGCGATATCGGCGACCGAGTAGCGCGAGCCATCCTCGCCGTAGTGACCGGCCGCCTCCCGCCAGCCGTCCGGCCTGACGCCGAGCTGCTTGCCGAGCAGCGCGATCGTGATCTGAGCTTTGTACTTGCCGAACCCAGGCAGCCTGGTCAGCCGGCGCGCCAGCTCAGCGCCGTCAGCGGCGGTGCTCCAGACCGCGCCGGCATCACCGTCGTATTCCTCATCGACGATCTTGCCGAGCTCCTGCGCCCGCCCGGCCATCGCACGGGGGAACCTGTGCAGCGCGGGGCGCTCGGCGAAGATGTCAGCCAGCGCGTCGGGGTCGAACTCGGCTAGCTCGCGGGCCGTGGGCTCGTGACCGAGCCGACGGGTCAGCTCGTACGGCCCGCTGAAGGCCTTCTCGAACGGCACCTGCTGATCGAGCATCATTGCCAGCAGCAGGGCTAGCGCATCGCGGGTCAGCAGCTCGTTCGCCGCAGGCTCGATCGGCATCGCCAGCGTCATGTCATCCTCCCGTAAGTTCGGTCTATCATCTCGCAACGCAGGCGGTCATACTGCACTGCCTGGGTAATACCACAGCCGGGGCGCGCTACCTTGAAGGTGGCAGATGCGGACTATGGGCTAGCAAGGGGTGGCGGGTTATGTCGCGTAAGTGGCAGGTGGCGATCGGCGGGATCATCGTCGCGATCATCCTCGGGATCGCCGGCGTGCCGCTGTGGGGAGTCGTCCTCATCGGGCTGGTCGCCCTGGCGGTGCCCGTCTCCGGCTACCTGATGCTCGACTCGAACCAGCGCAAGCGGGTCAAGCGCATCAGGGAGCGCAGGCAGATCAAGTAAAACCAGAGCAGAGCGGTCCCGGGGCTGCTCCATGCCAGCGGGACGCTGAGGCGCTGAAGGGACGTGGTCGCCGGTGCTGGAGGTCGTGGTCATCGAGACGCCGTCGCTGGGGGACCGGAGCTACCTGGCCACCGACGGCTGCGTGGCAGTCGTGATCGACCCGCAGCGAGACTTTGACCGGGTGATCGAGCTGGCGGCCGAGCGCGGAGTCCAGATCACGCACGTGTTCGAGACTCACCTCCACAATGACTACGTCACCGGCGGCCTCGCGCTCGCCAGGGCGGTCTCCGCTGATTACCACGTGAACAGCGCGGACTCCGTCGCGTTTGACCGGGTCGGCATCGCGGACGGTGATCAGATCAAGGTCGGCGAGCTGCGGCTTCGGGTCATCGCAACCCCCGGGCATACCTTTCATCATCTGTCTTATGCACTTGAGCATGCGGGGGTCGTGCGGGCTGTCTTTACCGGCGGCTCGATGCTCAACGGGTCAACCGGTCGTACCGACCTGCTCGGGCCTGAGCACAGCGCCGGCCTCGCACAGGCTCAGCACAGTTCGGCCCGGCGGCTCGCGGCCGAGCTGCCGCACGAGGCCATGGTGTACGCGACCCACGGGTTCGGCAGCTTCTGCTCGGCGACGCAGACGTCGGGGGCGGCGTCCACCATCGGGGCCGAGCTGCTCGCGAATCCGGCGCTGACCCAGGCCGAGGCCGATTACGTCAGCTCGACGCTGGCCGGGCTCGACATTTACCCGGCCTATTACGCGCACATGGGGCCGGCCAACGCCGGCGGGCCGCTGGCGCCCGACCTGTCGCCGCCCCGGCTGGCCGGCAGCGGTGAGCTGCGACGTCGCATCGATGCCGGGGACTGGGTGGTTGACCTGCGCGCGCGGCCGGTGTTCGCGGCCGGGCATCTGCGGGGGGCGCGGCAGTTCGAGCTCGGTGACAGTCTGGCGACCTACCTGGGCTGGCTGATCCCGTGGGGCAGGTCGCTGACCCTGATCGGCGAGACGGCTGAGGATGTCGCCTGCGCCCAGCGGCATCTGGTCAGGATCGGGATCGACCGGATCGAGGCGGCGGCGACCGGCGGGCCGGCGGACTGGGCGGCGGGGGAGCCGCTGGTCAGCTACCGCCTCTCCGATTTCGCCGGCTATGCGGCCGTCAGGGAGCAGAGGCCGGTCGTGCTGCTCGATGTCCGCAGGGACAGCGAGTGGGACGCCTCGCGGATCGCCGGGGCCGTGCACGTCCCGCTGCATAATCTTGAGGCGCGAGTCGCCGAGGTCCCGGACGGCGAGGTCTGGGTGCACTGCCAGGCCGGGTACCGGGCCTCGATCGCGGCCTCGATCCTGGACGCGGCCGGCCGCGAGGTGGTGCTGATCAACGATCACTTCGCGGTGGCGCAGCGGACGGGGCTGGCGAGCTAGCCGGGGTGCCGGCGCCGGGCCGCCGCCGGGTCCGGGTGAGGCGGGGAATCTATGCCGGGCTGGCGGCATTGTGGCTATAAGAGACATCGTCAGTCAGGAGCGCGCGTCATGCCCGTACGTCGTCTGAACCACGCAGTCCTTTACGTCGGCGACGTTGCCGCGTCGGTCGACTTCTATCGCTACACGCTCGGATTCGAGGTGCGGAAGGAGATTCCGGGGCGGGCGGCGTTCCTGCGAGCGCAGGGCACAGCTAATGATCATGATCTGGGCCTGTTCCAGGTTCCCGGCGGCGCGATTGCGGAGAGTCCGTACCTCGGGCTCTACCACCTGGCCTGGGAGGTCGGCACGCTGGCTGAGCTGGCCGAGATCAGGGCGAGGCTGGTCGAGCGCGGTGCGCTGGTCGGGGCGAGTGACCACCGGGTCTCTAAGTCGCTTTATGCCAAGGACCCGAGCGGGATCGAGTTCGAGGTGATGTGGCGAGTTCCCGCCGAAGCCTGGGACCGGGAGATGGCGAGCGGTGACATGATCGCCCCGCTCGACCTGGATGCCGAGCTAGCCCGGTGGGGCGCCCAGGTAACCGGCGCCGCCGCGGGATCTGTCACCTGACCGAGGCGGGGCAGCCGGTGCGCGGCGGGGGTCGGCCGGGTCGGCCCTTGAGATCACTCCGCCGGAGCTCCGTGTTCATGCCGTCCGCCGTGATCACGGAACACGGTTCTGCGCGAATTCCGTGAAGTTAGCTGGGTCGCCTGGCCGGGGGTCGGCCGTCTCCTGCGCAATGCCCGGTTTCACCCCATCGTGGTCCGGCGGCCTGTCCGGATAGGGCGCAGGCCAGGAGAATCCGCGTGCTGGCCGGGTGATGCCGGGGGTCGTGGCGGGCGGGCGGGAGTGCCGGGCAACGGAAAGTGGTGATACGTCAGTCGCTGGCCGCCACGTATCACCACTTTGATAACCAGAAACCCGGCTAACCGGGCAAATTTTCAACGGAAAGTGATGATACGTGGGTCAGGCCGGACGACGTATCACCACTTTCCATGGTCATCGCCCCCGCCCCGGAGAGTTGCGGTCACAGCCCCGGCCGCAACCGCCACATCAGCCCCGGCAGCCTCGCTCGTGCCGCAGGTACGAGGCGGGGGGATTCCGGTGGCTCCGCCGGGGTGCACGTGCGGGTTCCCGTACCGGCTGGTCTCCAGCCGGACGGCGCGCCCTCGATGCAGAGCGTTAGCGAAGCAGCCGGCATCGAGGGCACGCCGCCCGGCTACCCTCAGCCAGGTCTAACACCCAGCCCGGCGCCACCCGCCTTCGCAACCGGCTGGCCCCGTGATCAGGGCGCTGCGGCGGAGCCGGATCAGGAAGAGCTGCCGTCCTAGGTCAGGCGGGGGGAGTGGTGGCTCTAGTCAGCTCGGTGTAGAGGGCGGCGGTCTGGGCGGCGACGCTGGCCCAGCTGAACTCGGCGGCTACTCGCTGGCGGCCGAGCTGGCCCATGGCGGCGGCCCTGGCCGGGTCGGTGACGAGCGAGGAGATGGCGGCGGCCAGCATTTCCGGGTCGCCGGGCGGGACGAGCAGGCCGGTCTGCGCGTCGCTGACCACTTCGGGGATGCCGCCCACGCTGGACGCGACTACGGCCGTGCCGCAGGCCATTGCCTCCAGGTTTACGATACCTAGCGGCTCGTAAAGTGAGGGGCAGGCGAACACGGTCGCGTGGCTGAGGATCTGGATCACGTGCGCCTTCGGCAGCATCTCGTTCAGCCAGATCACGCCTGACCTGGTGTCGCGCAGGTGCCCGACGAGGCTGGTCACCTCGGCGCCGAGCTCGGCCGTGTCGGCCTGGCCGGCGCAGAGCACGAGCTGCACCGCGGGATCGAGCAGCTCGGCGGCCCGCAGCAGCACCGGCAGGCCCTTTTGCCTGGTGATCCGGCCGACGTAGACGACGGTCGGGCGAGCGGGGTCGATGCCGTAGGCGGCCAGGACGTCGGTGCCTTCGTCGGGTGAGTACTGGTCGGTGTCGATGCCGTTGCGGATGACGTGCACGCGGGAGGCGTCGACCGACGGGTAGGTGGCGAGTACGTCGGCCCGCATCCCGTTCGACACGGCGATCACGGCGGTGGCTGACTCGACCGCGACCCGCTCGCACCAGGACGATAGCGCGTAGCCGCCGCCGAGCTGCTCGGATTTCCAGGGCCGCATCGGCTCAAGCGAGTGCATGGTCATCACGTGCGGGATCGTGTACAGGGCGGCGGCGACGTGCCCGGCCAGGTTCGCGTACCAGGTATGGCTGTGCACCACGTCGGCCGAGCTGACCGCGGCGGCCATGGCCAGGTCGGCTGACATGGTCGCGAGCGCGGAGTTGGCCCCTTCGAGGAGTTCCCAGGGCCGGTGCGCGGTCGCCCCCGGCCGGTCGGCGCCCTGGCAGTGCACGGTGAGGTTCACCAGGTCGCGCAGCTCGCGGGCCAGGTACTCGACGTGCACCCCGGCTCCGCCGTAGACCTCAGGCGGGTACTCCCTGGTCAGCAGCGCGACATTGACCTTGCCGAAGGGATCGCCGGCCAGGGCGCCGACCGCGGCGCCGGTCAGTGGTCCGGTCAAGGACTCACGACCTGGCCCTTGCCGACCACGGTCACGCCGCCGGCCGAGACCACGAAGCCGCGCGCGCGGTCGTGCTCCTTGTCCACGCCGACGACGACGTTGTCGGGGACCACCACGTTCTTGTCCAGGATCGCGTCCCTGACCACGGCATACCGGCCGATCCTGGTGTTATGCATGATCACCGATCGTTCCACTCGCGACCAGCTGTTGACCCGCACTCCCGGTGAGAGCACCGAGTCGAGCACGAGGCCGCCGGAGACGATCACGCCATTGCTGACGACGCTGTTGATCGCCCGCCCGACCCGGTCGCCGCTGTCGTGGACGAACTTGGCCGGCGGCTGGGAGGGGATGTGGGTCAGGATCGGCCACTTGTCGTTGTACAGGTTGAAGATCGGGTGCACCGCGCACAGGTCCAGGTGCGCCTCGAAGTACGAGTCGAGTGTCCCGACGTCCCGCCAGTACCCGCCGTCCCTCGGCTCGGCCCCTGGTACCTCGTTGTCGAGGAAGTTGTAGGCCTGGGCGGCACCCTGCGACACGAGCATCGGCAGGATGTCGCCGCCCATGTCGTGCCTGCTCTCGTCGTCGATGGCGTCCTTGCGCAGCGCCTCGATGAGCACCTGGGTGTCGAACACGTAGTTGCCCATCGAGGCATAGGACTGGTCGGGATTGCCCGGCAGTCCGGGCGGATCGGCCGGCTTCTCAAGGAACGCCTCGACGGTACGCCCGTCGGCACCGGTCTTGATCACCCCGAAGTCGGTCGCCTCCTCGCGCGGTACCGGGATGGCCGCGACGGTCACGCCGGCTTTGTGCGCCTGGTGCTGAGCGACCATCTGCATCATGTCCATCCGGTACACGTGGTCGGCGCCGAAGACGGCCACGATGTCGGGGTTGTCGTCGTAGATCAGGTTCAGCGACTGATAGATCGCATCGGCCGAGCCGGTGTACCAGTGCGGGCCGAGCCGCTGCTGCGCCGGCACGGGCGTGACGTAGTTACCGAGCAGGCTGGACAGGCGCCAGGTCGTGGTGACGTGCCGGTCCAGGCTGTGGCTCTTGTACTGAGTCAGCACGCAGATGCGCCTGATGCCCGCATTGACCAGGTTCGACAGCGCGAAGTCAATCAGCCGGTACGAGCCGCCGAACGGGACCGCCGGCTTAGCCCGGTCATCGGTGAGCGGGGCCAGACGCTTGCCCGCCCCTCCGGCTAGCACGATCGCGAGGACTTGCGGCTCAGCCATCTGCGTGCGTCCCCCTCTGGAGAGCGGCGGTTCAAGAGGCGGTTCAGTCTGGCAACGGCCTGGTGATCCTTATCTTGGACTGATCGTGCCCGGTAGATTCCCAATCATCCATGAAGGTGGCCTCAAGGCCATGTTTTGCCGCGAGGTCGACCAGCGTTTGCGTGCGGTAGTAGAAATCCTCATGTAGCACGTGGTGCTCGTCACCCTCGGTCCGGTCGAAGGTGAAGTCGAAGAACCCGCCCTGGGTCATCACCCGGCCCACGTGCTCGAAGCACTCCTCGATCACTGCGATCGGTGAATGCGAGAACACGCTGTGCGCATGCACGAAGTCGAACGCGGCGTCCGGCAGGAAGTCCAGCTTCAGGTTCTTGACCAGGGTGAGGTACGGCAGTTTCCCGGTGAGCCCGTGTGCTGAAATGGTGTCCTGCGCTCCGACCAGGATGTCGGGCGAGATGTCTGTCCCGTAGTAGTGCCCTGGCTCCAGGTAGTCGATGAAGAGGCCGGCCCGCAGGTTGCCGCAGCCGATCTCCAGCATCCGCATGTCGGGCTTGAGCCCGTGGCTGGTCGCGAAGTCAAACTGGAGCTGGCCCAGCTCAAGCCAGGACTCATGAGTGTGGCTGCCGACGGCGCCCTCGCGGCTGCGGGCGGCGTCCGAGCGCATGACGGCGCGGTAATAGCTGACGTGGTCGGGCGAGTGCATCCGCAGCCAGGCGTCCCGCCCCCGGCGCCTGGCGTAGCCAGCGACCCTGGTCGGATGCCTGACCGCGTAGCCAATCTTGAAAGTCAGCCTGGAACGGTCCTTTGAGTGCACCGCAGTAGCCTACGACCCGGCGGGTGCTGCCGCTGCCGGGCCTGACTCACAGGTCGGCATCGCTGGCCTGCCCGAGCTGCCTGGCCGCATGCCTGGTGGTCAGCCTGGTCGCGAGCACCCGCGCCACGCCCACCCCAGCGCCGACCACGAGTGCCCAGGCCACGGCCTCGCCGATGGCGACCGGCGCGTCATCAGCCGCGTCTGGCGGCTGCTTGCCTGTGACCTTCGTCCAGGCGAAGACGATCGCCTTCCGCGCGATGAACGCGGCCGCCGCTCCGGCCAGCGCGTTCACCGCCTTGCTCCCCATATCAGCGCCTTTACCAGGCATTGCCGTCCTTCCCTGGCCGCGCCCCGCCGGCCGGCTCGCGGCCGCCGCCGCCGGCCTGTCATGATCGTTCAGGGTCCTCATCATCGCACGTAGCGGCGCCGATGGCCGTCCTGATGGCCTGCGCGAGCTCGGCGGGCCTTCTGGTGCCGAGCAGCCAGTAGGGCTGGCTGACTGGCCGTCCCGTCACCGCGACGTACGTAGACTTCGGCAGGTACGGCCTGATCAGCAGCAGGGCAGCGGGATCAGCGCTGCGGCCGCGCAGCGCGGCGGTCTGCGGTGCGTCCATCGCCGACGCCTCGTCGATCTGGTCGATGCCTAGCCTGGCCTTTCCGGCGGTAAGCGCCGTATCGGTCACCTTGATCGTGACCGCTCCCCAGACGAGGAACGCGGCCACGAGCAGACCGCCCATCCCGAGGTAGACGGCAAGCCCGATGGTTACGCTGAATCCGGCCCACACCAGGGTCCCTAGGATGAGGACGCAGGCACCGCCGGCGAGCCACCACGAGGTTGGCGCGCGAAGTTGTTCTCGGTAGAGCAGCATAAGAACACGTTAGTTGGTTGCCAGGACAGCTGAGCGCCATGGGATGAGCGGGGCAGGGATGAGTACGGTGAGTACCGGAGAATGAGTAAGGACGATGGCGGGAAAATAAACGCCGCCCGCACTCTTGCTGGCAGGCTGCGTGCCGCCGCGCAGGAGAGCACGAGACGTTCGCAGGTGCTGCTGCGTCACCGGCTAGCCGGTGACGCTGTGCCTGCTCCCGCTGGCCCGTCGGTCGCGGACGCCGTCGCCGCCGCGTCCGCCGCCTGGCCGGCCGGTCCGCTCGGGACGGAGGCGATGGCGCAGCCGGGCGAGCCCCTTGATCCGGAGGAGCCGGGCCTGACCAGCCAGCCGCGCTCGTCAGGAGCGACGGCTGACCAGCCGGCCGGGGGTGCCGATCGCCGGCTCGGTCCTGCCATGCTGCGCGCGGCCGACCAGCACGTGCCGGTTCCGCTGCGCACCGCGGCGGCGTGGGCCTGGCGGCTGCTGCTGGTCGCCGCGGTGGTGTACCTGGCGTTCAAGGTGGCGGTAGCCCTGCGCCTGCTGGTGCTGCCGTTCATCGCCGCGGTGCTCCTCTGCGCGCTCCTTCAGCCGCTCGCCAGCCGGCTGCGGACCAGGGCGCACCTGCCGCAGCTCGCGGCGGTCTGGGTGACGCTGCTGATCGCGATCGGAGTACTGACCGGCATCGGGATCCTGATCACTAACCAGGTGCAGGCCGGCTACCCGCAGCTCTCCGCTGAAGTACTCCGTACCGTGCACGGGGTACAGCGCTTCCTGGCACGCCCGCCGTTCCGGCTGAACAACGCCCGCATAGACCAGCTCTCCGGCAGGCTGGTGAACTACCTGGCACAGCACAAGACCGTCGTGGCCGGGACGGTGCTGACCGGCGGCAAGTATTTCCTTGAGGTGCTCGCTGGTCTCATCCTGACCATCTTCATCACGTTCTTCCTGCTCAAGGACGGCGGGATGCTCTGGGAGCGGCTGACCACCGGATTCAGCAGATTCCGGGGAGCTGGCCTTGACGCCATCGAGAGGACTGACCGGGCCAGCGTCGCGGCCTGGCAGGCGCTGGTCAAGTACATCCAGGGCACCACGATCATCGCGGCGATCCACGCCATCCTGATCGGGATCGCACTGTGGGTGCTCGGCGTGCCGCTGATCATGCCGATCGCGATCCTGGTCTTCCTTGCCGCTTACGTGCCGCTAGTCGGCATCCTGGTCGTCGGGGCACTGGCGATCCTGGTGACGCTGGCCACGAAGGGCGGGCTGGCGGCCGTGATCCTGCTCATCATCTTCCTGGCCGAGAATCAGCTGGAAAGCCATCTGCTTCAGCCGCTCGTGATCGGGCATGCCGTCAAGCTGCATCCGCTGGAGATCATCATCGTGCTCGCCGTCGGCGGGATCGTGGCCGGTATCCCTGGCGCGATCGTGGCCGTGCCGACGGCTGCGGTAGTGTCCGCCGCCTGGCGTAGCAATCACCCGGCGAAACGCCAGCCGGTCAAGCAGCGCCGCCGACGAAAGGCACCCGCGTGACCGCCGCCGGCCGGGACCAGGTCGAGGTGCTGCTGCAGCGGCTCGATGATGGCCTGCCTGTGCCTGCCCGCGCTCATCCTGGCGATGCCGGCGTCGATCTTCGCACGGCGGTCGACGTGCGGCTTGATCCAGGAGAGCGGGTCGTGGTTCCGACCGGGATCGCGATCGCCTTGCCCGACGGCTATGCCGCTTTCGTCCATCCGAGGTCGGGCCTGGCGGCCGACTTCGGCGTGACGATAGTCAACACGCCGGGGACGGTGGACGCAGGGTACCGTGGGGAGATCAAGGTGATCCTGTTCAATACTGATAGCCGCAGTCAGGTTCGGCTGCGGCGCGGGGACAGGATCGCCCAGCTGGTGGTCCAGCGAGTCGAGCGCCCGGTCTTTCATGAAGTGGCCGTGCTGCCGGGGTCAGGCCGGGGCGAGGGCGGACACGGCTCGACTGGGGTTCAGTAGTTTCAGCAGGCAATCACAGAAAGGCAGGGGCGGGCGCGTGTTGCGACGTCGCCGCCGCGATGGCGATGACTCACCCGGACGTGGCGGTTCAGGCGATCCAGGCGATCGGGACATTCCAGGTGAGCAGGGCGGGCCAGTCCCGGACGGCGATGAGCTGACCGGGCGGGCAGCCGGCGGCCCCTGGGACATCGCCGACAGCTATCCGCCGGCCGAGCGGATCGACTTCGGAAGCCTGCTGATCCCGGTGCGAGAGGGCTTCGACGTCGCTGTCGAGGATCAGGGCAGCTGGGTCGCCCTGGTGCACCACGACACTGCCATCCAGCTCCGGGCCTTCGCCGCACCCCGCAGCGGCGGCCTGTGGGACGAGGTCAGGAACGAGATCGCCGCGAGCCTCGCGGACTCCGGCGGCAGCTGCGCCGACGTCGTCGGCCCGTTCGGCCCGGAACTTTCCGCTCAGCTCCCGGTCGCGGAGGAGGGGCAGCCGGTCAGCGGGCTCCTCCCGTTCAGGTTCCTTGGCTTCGATGGCCCGAGGTGGTTCCTGCACGGGGTCATCTCGGGTCCGGCGGCTAGTGACCCGGTCCTGACCGAGTCGTTCGACGCACTATTCGCCGATGTGGTGGTGGTGCGCGGGGATTACCCGGCGCCGCCGCGCGAGCAGCTTGCGATCACCCTGCCGGCGGAGCGCAAGGGGGAGGATGAGCAGCAGCAGGGACAGGACGAGCCCGACTGGCACCTGCCAGACCCGTTCACGCGGGGCCCGGAGATTACCGAGATCCGCTAGCTGACTTCGACCCGCCGGAGAGCAGCTGCCCGAGTTCGTCCTCGACGTCCTCGCTGGTCACGAACAGCAGCTCATCACCACCTTCGAGCGGGTCGTCGCTGTTCGGCACGATCACCCGGCCGTCGCGCAAGATGGCCACCAGCGCGGTGTCGGTCGGCCAGGCGATCGCCCCGATCCGCTGCCCGGCGAGCGGGGCGTCATCGGGCATGGTCAGCTCGACCAGGCTGGCCGCGCTCTGCCTGAAAGTCATCAGCCTGACCAGGTCACCGACGCTCACAGCCTCCTCGACGAGCGCGGACAGCAGCCTCGGCGTCGAGACCGCGACGTCCACGCCCCACGACTCATTGAACAGCCACTCGTTGTTCGGGTGGTTGATCCGGGCGACCACCCTCGGCACCCCGTACTCGGTCTTGGCGAGCAGCGAGACCACGAGGTTGACCTTGTCGTCTCCGGTAGCGGCGATCACGACGTTGCACCGTTCCAGCGAGGCATCGTCAAGCGAGCTGATCTCGCAGGCGTCGGCGAGCAGCCACTCGGCCTTCGGCACGCTGTACACCTTGATTGCACGGGAGCTCTTGTCGATCAGCAGCACCTCGTGGCCGTTCTCCAGCAGTTCCTTGGCGATGGACCTGCCAACGGCGCCGGCCCCCGCGATAGCGACGCGCATTAGTGGCTTCCCTTCCCTGGAGCGGCCGGCTTGGCGAACACCGAGGCGATCCGTTCGAGGTCATCTTCCTTGGCGATCACGTGCAGTACGTCACCCTGCTGCAGCACGGTGTTCGGCCCGGGAACCAGCGCCTGCCCGAGCCGGGTGATGAACGCGATCCGTGCGTTCGCCGTCGACTCCAGAGTGCTGACCTTCTCGCTCAGCCAGTCTTCGCAGCAGGTCAGCTCGGCGAGCACGATCGCCCCGGTCGGGTCGCGCCACAGCGTGGCCACCCCCTCCGGCAGCAGCCTGCGCAGCATCTGATCAGCCGTCCAGCGGACGGTAGCCACGGTGGGTATGCCGAGCCGCTGGTAGACCTCGGCCCGGCGCGGGTCATAGATCCGCGCCGCGACACTCTTCACGCCGAACGACTCCCTGGCAACCCTGGCCGCGATGACGTTGGAGTTGTCGCCGCTGCTGACCGCCGCGAAGGCGTCAGCCTTCTCGATCCCGGCCTCGATCAGTACATCGCGGTCGAAACCGACGCCGGTCACCTTGGTGCCGCGGAAGCCAGGCCTCAGCTTGCGGAAGGCCTCGACATCCTGGTCGATGACGGCCACGGAGTGGCCATGGTCCTCAAGGATGTGCGCGATAGTAGACCCCACGCGACCGCATCCCATGATCACGATATGCATGATCGCCCTTCCAGCAGGCAGTGCCCGATGCTGTCTGCCCGGCCCACGCAGATGATCGTACCGGCGAGGCGGCTCTGGGTCAGTAGCGGCGGGGTGGGAAGGGGTGAGTGTTTAGGCCCAGTTTAGGGGTTGGTGGGCGACGTGTTCGTGCTGCCGGCTACTTTCGCAACGCCTGTCAGCACGGGCACGCCGCCCACCAAGGCCAGCCCAGAATCGTCGCCTGCCCGATTTCGCCGGATCTGTCGATGAATATGGAACTGCGTCGGCGGAGCCTGGTTCCGGCGTTGTCCTCGCTGGCCTGGCCGAGTCCGGAGATGGTTGCCATCTCCCGGGAGAGTTGTCACCTCCCGGAGATGTCAGCCGCGTGATCGCCCCGCCAGAAACTTCGGGCTCTGGCGCGAATTCCGTGATGTTAGCCGGGGCGGGGGATGACGGTCCGGAACGTCGGCAGGGTGATCACCGGGCCGGGATTGGGTGGGGTGGGGTGCCGGGTTTGCGAGTTCCTGGGGGGCTTGCGGGGGTTGGTGCCGGGGCGGTGGCTAAAAGATCTAGGAGACTTTACTCCTGTAGGAGGATTGACCACCATATTCGCTGTTAAGTCTCCTATAGGAAAAAAGTCTCCTACAGGATCAGGCGAGCCTGGCAGCGGCTGGAGCCGGCTGTGAAAGATGCGTCACCGGGGACCAGTCCGGGTCCGGGCGGTGGCTCCGCCCGCTCCGCGTAGCAGCCCGATCACGGAAATTCGTGCCAGAGCCAAACCTCGTGATCACGACCCGGCATGGATCTCCCCGGCGAGAGCACTACCGCGGTGGCGGCACGATAGGGGGGTGACAGAACGGATTGCTGCCCGTCCAGAGAAGGCCGCGCTGGCCGCCGCGGTCGGCGATGTGCTTGAGCTGACCGTCGGCGAGGTCGTGCACGGCGGCTGGTGCATTGCCCGGCTTGACGAAAGCGCCGAGAGCAAGCTTGTGCTCTTCATCAGGCACGCCCTCCCCGGCGAACGCGTCCGGGCCCGCATCACCCAGGTGAACGCCAAGCTCGCACGGGCCGACGCCGTGGAGATCCTGACCGCCGCACCCGCACGGGTCAGGCCGCCCTGCCCGCACGCGGCGCCGGGCGGCTGCGGCGGCTGCGACTGGCAGCACGTCAGCCTGGCCGCCCAGCGCGAGCTCAAGGCCGTGGTGATCAGCCAGCAGCTCAAGCGGATCGCGGGCATCGAGCGCGCGGTGACGGTCGAGCCCCTGCCGGGCGACGAACCTGGTGATGGGCCGGGTGATGGGTCGCAGGCCGGGCTCGGCTGGCGCACCAGGGTCAAGTTCACGGTGGGCAGCGACGGCGTGGCTGGCCTGCATCAGCACAGGTCGCACGCGATCGTCCCGGTCGGCGACTGCCTGATCGCGCACTCACTGGTCCGCCAGGCCGACGTGACCAGGCAGCGCTGGCGGGGTGCCAGCTCCGTCGACGTCGCCGTGGCACCAGCCGCCGCCGGCCGCGCCATCATGGTCCACCCCGCCGCCCCCGCGCGAGGCCAGCGGGACCCCGCCCTCGCACGAGGCCAGCGGGACTCCGGTCCCGCGCGAGGCCAGCGGGGCCCGGCCCACCGGGAGTCAGGCCAGCGGGGCCCGGCCTACCGGGAGTCAGGGCACCCGAAGCCGACCGAGCCCGACGGCGGTTACCTCACTCAGCGCGCGGCTGGCCGGGACTGGCGAGTCGCGGCCTCCGGGTTCTGGCAGGTGCATCCAGCCGCCGCCGACACGCTGACCGACGCCGTTCTCGCCGCGCTCCAGCCCGGACCTGGTGACACGGCGCTCGACTTGTTCTGCGGCGCTGGCCTGTTTGCCGGGGCGCTGGCCGACGCGGTCGGGCCGACTGGCGGCGTGATCGCCGTCGAGTCCGACGAGATCGCCGTCAGGGACGCCAGGCGCAACCTGCGCGACACGTCGTGGGCCCGGATCTTCCGAGGAGACGCGGCCGACGTCATCGGCAGGCTCGGCACCAATCATGCCCGCATCGCCGTGGTTGACCCGCCGCGCACCGGCCTTGACCGCCCGCTCATCGACCTCCTGTCGACCGCGCCGGGGCTCCGGCTGATCGGCTATTTGTCTTGCGACCCGGCCACGCTCGCCCGCGACCTCGCGATCTTCGGCGACAACGGCTGCGAGCTGATCGACCTGCGGGCCTTCGACGCCTTCCCCATGACCCACCACGTCGAGTGCCTGGCGGTGCTGCAGCCGCCAGCCGGCTGAGGACGCCGGCGGCTGAGCGCGCCGGCCGCGATATACGGCAAGATGCCGCTATGCGACTGCGGATATTCACCGAACCCCAACAAGGCGCCGACTACGCGACACTGCTGGCCGTCGCGCAGGCGACCGAGGAACTCGGCTTCGACGCGTTCTTCCGGTCCGATCACTACCTGAGCATGGGCAGCGGCTCGGGACTGCCGGGGCCGACGGACTCCTGGGTCACGCTCGGCGCCCTGGCCGTGCAGACCAAGCGGATCAGGCTCGGCACGCTCGTCTCGCCGGTCACCTTCCGAGACCCTGGCCCGCTCGCGATCGCCGTCGCGCAGATCGATCAGATGAGCGGCGGCCGGGTCGAGCTCGGGCTCGGGGCCGGCTGGTTCGACGCCGAGCATCAGGCCTACGGGATTCCGTTTCCCGGCCTCGGCGAGCGATTCGACCGGTTCGAGGAACAGCTCGCGATCATCACCGGCCTGTGGACGACACCAGCAGGCGAGAAATTTTCGTTCACAGGAAAGCATTACACGGTCACGGACTCACCCGGCCTGCCCAAGCCGAAGCAGCAGCCCAGGCCGCCGATCGTGATCGGAGGCGGCGGGCCCAAGAAGACACCGCGCCTGGCCGCGGCGTTCGCCGATGAGTACAACTCCGGATTCGGCACGGTCGAAGGAACACAAGCTTCATTTGAAAGGGTCAGGTCGGCGGTTCTCGCTTCCGGCAGGCCGGCCGAGTCGATGGCTTATTCCACCGCCCAGGTCGTGTGCTGCGGCCGCGATCAGGCCGAGCTTGACCGGCGGGCGGCCGCGATCGGCCGGCAGGTCGATGAGATGCGCGAGCACGGGCTGGCTGGCACGCCGGCTGAGCTCGTCGCCAAGCTCAGGCGGTTCGCCGAGATCGGCACTGAACGGGTCTATCTGCAGGTACTTGACCTGCATGATCTTGAGCACCTTGAGCTGATCGCCGCCGAGGTGCTGCCGGAGATCTGAGCTAAGCGGCCCTGAGCCGCCTCAGCAGCCGCCCTGCGGGCCTGGCTCGCCGGGGCCCTCGGCGGGCGCGTCCACCAGGCCGACGGCGGGGCGGACCACGCCGCCGAAGTGGACGACGTACCAGACGCCGCGCCAGGAGATCAGCGAGGCGATGCCGAATGACCGCTCGGGGCCGTGCTCGTGCAGCCGGTAGACGACACGGGAGTTGGCTACATGCCAGTAGCCGACACCGTTGTAACACACGCCGGGGTCGATCCAGGCGGCGTCGCTGGCTGCCACCAGGACCTTCACCAGCCGGGCCGATCTCGCGTGCGGCCCGAGCAGCCGGTGCGCGGCCCTGACATCGAGCGCGAAGTCATCCCACAGCCGCGCCCGCCAGTCAGCCGCCGGATCGGCGATCGCCTTGACCTGCTTGTACGCGCCCACGGGGAAGAACGATGCCCGCCCCAGCCCCGGCTTGCCCGTCCTGACCGCGAGCCACAGGTCGGTCACCATCGCGCGGAAGGCGCGGCCGGTGATCCCGGGCCTGGTCATCGTCTGCGGCCTGGAAGCGGCACCGGGCGCGACCGGGACCGGCAGGCTGGCGCGACGTATGGCCGGGGTCGATGTCGGGGTCGTAGTGGGGGTAACTCCCGGCGACGCGGCTGCGATGGTCGTCCGGGTGGCTGAGGCTCCAGGCTGACCGCCGGCTCCGGGCTGGCCGGAGGTTCCGGTGCCGCAGGCGGTCAGGGTAGCGCCGGCCAGAGTGAGGGCGGCCAGGCTGGTCAGCGGCAGCCGGAGTCGCGGGCGGGTCGTCGGCGCGGTCACGGGCTGAGCATAGTGGCGGGTGCCCGACCGGAGCAGCTCGCACCGCCGGAGTTCCGTGATCATGAGGCAGGCCTTGATCACGGACCGTGGCTCTGGGCGTTTTCCGTGACCGGGCTGGCAGCTGGTGTCAGACCTGGCGGGGGGCTAGCCGGGCGGCGTGCCCTCGATGCCGGCTGCTTCGCTAACGCTCTGCATCGAGGGCACGCCGTCCGGCCTAAGGCTGGCCACTACGGGACGCGTCACACGCCCCCCGGCTGTGAGGCAGCCTCCGCGCGTCAGCTGCCAGCTCGGTCACGGCACTGGCGCCAGGGGCCATCTTCCGGGCTCTGGCGCTCGCTGGCCGGCCCCATGGGATGTGGCAGCTCTGGTGCTCCAGCCCCAGCTATGTCACATCGATGGGGCTCCAGCCCCAGCTATGTCACATCGATGGGGCTCCGCCGGGACGCACGTGACTCCCTCCGCAGTGGCCGGTGCTAGCCCCCCGCCAGGTCTGACACCAGCTGGCAGCCCGGTCACGGTTGTGCGTACTCGAAGGTTCCGCAGGCTGGACGGGGGCGGTGGGCTCGTCGGCCACCTTGCCGGGGCGGCGCGCAGGGTCACCAGCGCGATGATCGCGGCGGCGGCCATCAGGCCGGCGGACAGGTAGAGCGCGACATGCAGGCCCGCCTGGAACGCCGAGTAGGCGGCATGGATGACCTCTTGCACCAGCTTGCCCTCGCCGGCCGGGGTCTGGGACGAGCCGTTGCCGTTGGAAGGCTCGGCGCCGGTCTCCACGCCCTGGATGACCACGGACTGGATCGCGTGCGGGATGCCCAGCTGGTTCAGGCGCGCGGTCAGGTCGGACTGAAGCCGCCCGTTGACCAGGGAGCCGAGCACGGCGACGCCGAGGACGGCGCCGACCTCCCTGCTGGTATTCGTGACCGAGGCGGCCATGCCCGAGCGCTCGGGCGGGACTGCGGCCAGCACCGAGGAAGTGATCGGCACCACGCAGGTCCCGATCCCGATCCCGGTCAGCGCCAGCGAGGCGGCGACCAGGAAGAACGGCGGGCTCGGGCTGATCACCGCGTTAGTGAGCACCAGGCCGATGGCGAAGATGCCGCACCCGCCGACCAGCAGCCACCGCACGCCGATCGAGGTGGCCCAGCGGCCGGCCAGCAGCGAGGCGGTGATCATCAGCACGGTCATCGGCAGGAAGACCTCGGCGATCTTGTAGCCGGTGAAGCCGGACACCTCGACCAGGTACAAGGCGGTGAAGAAGAAGATCGCGAACGTCGCGAAATAGGCGCAGAAGGCCACGATATTGGGTGTCGAGAACCGGGCCACGCGCAGGAACCGCAGGTCGAGCAGCGGCCGGGCGGCCCGGCTCTCCCGCCAGAGGAAGGCCGCCCCGCTGACGGCACTGAGGCAGAGCAGGGCGATGACGCCGGGGGAGGAGAAGCCGGCCGTCTCGGCGTCGATGACCGCGAAGATCAGCGCCGCGAGCGCGCCCGCCCCGAAGACGCCGCCGGCCAGGTCGATCCGGCGCGGGTCGGGGTCCGCGTTTTCCGGCAGGAAGATGCTCGCCGCGACGAGAGCGGCGAGGCCGAAGGTCACATCGAACCAGAAGATAGCCCGCCAGTCCCAGACACCGACCAGGGCGCCGCCAATGACCGGGCCGAGCGCGAGAGACAGGCCGGACACGGCCGCCCAGATGCCGAGCGCGCGGTTCCTGCTCCGATACTCGGTGTAGATGTGCCGCAGCATGGACAGCGTGCCTGGCTCGCTGGCGGCGGCGCCGAGGCCCATCACTGCCCGGCCGGCCAGCAGCACGGTGAGCGCGGCGCCGGGCGCGATGTTCTTGGACAGGGCGCTGACCAGCGCACCGGCGCAG
Source organism: uncultured Actinomycetota bacterium (assembly GCA_963819285.1). Lineage (GTDB taxonomy): Bacteria > Actinomycetota > Actinomycetes > Streptosporangiales > Streptosporangiaceae > Chersky-822. Next base: position 32,400 of record CAWFVM010000009.1, on the reverse strand, counting down.
TACAGGCCGATGCCGATCAGCATGACCTTCTTGCGGCCGAACTGGTCGCCGATCATGCCGAAGATCAGCATCGCGCTGGCGAAGGTCAGCGCGTAGGCGCCGACCACCCATTGCAGGGCCGAGACTCCGGCATGCAGGCTGACCTGGATGCTGGACAGGCCCACGCTCACGATCGTCGTGTCAAGGAAGGTGAGGAACAGCACCGTGCACAAGGTCGCGAGCGCGATCGGCCGCCGGGTGACCAGACCGGGAGAGTCGTAGGCCGCGGCCGGGGCCACCCGCTACCCCTTGCAGCCGGCTGGCAGGCCCTTGGCGCTGCCGGCGTTCTCCAGCTGAAGCAGGCCGCAGAAGCTGGCGAGGCCGACCTTCCAGACTCCGTCCTGGTAGACGGCCACGCCCGACTGTTTCGAAAGCGCCACATTGCCGGCGACCAGGATCTCGTAGGTCACCGAGGCCTGGTTGTTGCCGGTGAGCGTCACGTGGGTGACCTTCGAGGTCGCCGTGAGCGCGAGGGGCGAGTTGGCCTGGGCCTTGATCACCGAGGCGAACTCCGATCCGTCCTGCAGCAGGGCGAGGCGGCCGGAGACCGACGTCTTGGCGTTGAAGAACGTCGCCCAGTTGGACTCGATCGCCGAGGTGGCGCCGGCGCCGGCTGACGGCTCGGAGTTCGGCGGGGTCGACGTGGAGGTCGCGGGTGCCGAGGTCGGCACGGACGGCGTCGTGGTCGGGACGGCCGGTGTCGTAGCCGGGGCCGAGGCCGGGCTGGTCGCCGTGCTTGAGGAGCTTCCGGCACTGCACCCGGCCAGCGCCAGGCACGCGACCGCCAGCACGGCTGCCGTCACTCGACCCGCTACCGGGAACTGCAAAGGTTGCATACGCGTATTGTGCCGCAGAACCGGGCGGAAATAATCATGTGACCCATGTTTTTCACGTGGCGTCGGAGCCGCTGGTGACGGCTGCCTTCAGGTCGCCTGCTACTAGGCTGCCGCCGGGGGCTGACCCTGGCCTTTGGCTGGCGGTCGGTTCGTCCCGGCGCGCGACCTTGGCATTGCGCCCGACGGCGGTCGCGGCGATCACCACGACGGCGGCGGCCAGGCTCAGCCAGCCGACGTGCTCGCTGAGCAGCAGGGCAGACCAGCCGAGCGTGAGAGCGGGCTGGGCTAGCTGCAGGCTGCCGATCGCGGCGACACCGCCCATCGCCATCGCCTGGTACCAGGCGAAGAAGCCCAGGCACATGGAGACCACGCCGAGATAGCTCAGTCCGAGCACGGCGCTGGCGCTGACGTGGTCAGGCGGGGTCACGATCACGGCGCCCACCGTGATGGGCAGGGCGAGGGGCAGCGCGAGCACAGTCGCCCAGCAGATGACCCGCCAGCCACCGTACTCCCTGGCCAGCACGCCGCCTTCGGCGTAGCCCAGGCCGCCGATGGTGATCGCGACCAGCAGGACCAGGTCGGCGGAGCGGACGTGGCCGCCGCCCTGGACGACGGCGAAGCCGATCACCGCCGCCAGCCCGATCGCCAGGGCTGCCCAGTAGCCCCGGCTCGGCCGTTCCCCGGCCCGGAGCGCAGCCATGCCGGCGGTGGCGGCGGGGATGAGGCCGGCGATGACCGCGACGTGCACGCTGCCGACCTGGCGCAGGGCCACGGCCGACAGCAGCCCGAAGCCGATGCCGACGGTCGCCGCGACGATCAGCATCCGGCCCAGGACGGCCCTTGGCGGCAGCAGCGGCTGCCTGCGTCCGGCGAGAATCGCGATCGCGAGCACGGCGGCGATCACCGACCGGCCGACGCCTACCGTCAGCGGGCTGAACGACACCTCGGCCGCTGCTGTGGCCGGGAAGGTCAGGCTGAAGCAGACCACGCCAAGCGAGCCGAGAATCAGCGGAGCCGCTTTCGTTCGGAATGCAGAAGTGCTTCTATTAGGCCTCATGAACGATGGTAGCAATCTTTCCGCAGCCGCAGCCGGTCTGGAGCGTCTTGTTGGTGCTCTGCCGCCAGATAGCCGGCTTCCGTCATATCGTGAACTGCAGCAGCGCTACCGTCTCAGTCCGGCTACGGTGCAGCGGCTGCTCGCCGACCTGGCCCGGCGCGGGCTGGTCGAGACGCGGCCGGGCAGCGGTACCTATACCGCGCCGCGCCGGGTTGTCTCGGCGCCGGCTGACGTGTCCTGGCAGACGCTGGCGCTCGGCAGCCGGGCCGGCCTCGGCGCCGATCTTGAGCAGCTGATCGAGCCGGTCCCGGTCGGCGCGATCTCGATGGCAAGCGGGTTCCTCGACAAGGGGCTGCAGCCGCTCGGCCTGCTGGCGGCGGCCGCGAGCCGGGCCGCGCGGCGCCCGCAGGCCTGGAACCGGCTGCCCGCCCAGGGACTCACCGAACTGCGCGTCCACATCGCCGCCGAGACCGGGGCCGCACTGGGCCCGGAGAACGTGATCATCACGCCGGGCGGGCAGGCCGCGCTCTCGGCCGCGTTCCGGCATCTGTGCGCGCCGGGCGACCCGGTGATCATGGACTCACCGACCTACGTCGGCGCCATCGCGGCGGCGAGGGCGGCCGGACTGACCATGGTGCCGGTGCCCGGCGACGGCGACGGCATGCCGCCTGATGGTCTCACCGACGCGCTCGCCAGGACCGGCGCCAGGATGGTCTACCTGCAGCCGAGGCACTCCAACCCGACGGGCGCCGTGCTGAGCCGCGACCGCAGGGACGAAATACTGGCCCTGGTGGCCAGGCACGGCGCGTTCCTGATCGAGGACGACTGGATGCGCGACTTTGATCTGGGGCCGCCGTCCCCGCCGCCGCTGGCCAGTCTCGATGACAACGGGCACGTCATCTACCTGCGGTCGCTGTCTAAGCCGGTCGCGCCCGGGTTGCGGGTGGCTGGTCTCGCGGCCCGCGGTCCCGCGCTGGTCAGGCTGCGTCGCGGGCGGATCAGCGATGACCTGTTCGTCGCCCCGGTGCTGCAGCAGGTGGCGCTCGATGTGCTGACGGCCGCAGGCTGGAGCAGGCACCTGGGCGGGGTGCGCCGGGTCTTGCGGCAGCGGCGGGATGCGCTGGTCAGCGCCATCGGTGAGTCGCTGCCGCAGTGCGAGCTGCCCGTGGTGCCAGGCCGGCGGCGTGCACGTGTGGCTCCGGCTGCCCGACAGCTGCCAGGAGCACGCGGTCGTCGAGTACGCCGCCGCCCATGGCCTGGCCGTGAGCCCGGGCCGGATGTCGTTCCCCGGCGAGCCGCCGGGCGGTTACCTGCGGCTGAGCTACGCGGCGACGGACGGTCCGGCCCTGATCAGCGCGGTCAGCACGCTGGCCGAGGCCCTAGCCGCCGTCAGGTAAGGGCCCCGGCTCCGGTGGCGCGGGGCTGGCTCCGGTGGCGCGGGGCTGGCTCCGGTGGCGCGGGGCTGGCTCCGGTGGCGCGGGGCTGGCTCCGGCGGCGCTGGGGCTGGCTCCGATGGCGCAAACGTAATAATTCGCCTTTAATGGTCGATCACGTAGGACGTTTTTCCGTCGTAGGACACTTTTCCGCCGTATTTGCGGTTAGCGCTCCTACAACGGAAAACTGTCCTACAGGATTCGGACTGCCTGGGGCGCTGTTTGGCCGGCCGCGCCGCTCGGCCGACTTTGGCTCAAGGTGACCTAGGTTTCCGGTCCGAGGTCGCCCTGCCAGCGTCGTCCCGCTCACGCTCCTGATCCCGCAACGCGGCTTCCCCCTGAGGCCACACCACCGATGTTCCGTGATCACACCGCCCGCCGTGAGCACGGAACATCAGCCGTGTGATCACCCCCCCAACGCTCCGTGATCACCGTCCCCGGCATGATCACGGAACATCAGCGGGGCTCGGACACCGCCCCAGACCCCCTGATCACCCCGTCCTGGGCCTGCTCCACCGAGCGTCAGCGGCGGTATCGGGTGCTACGGGCGATGCCGGACCCGGTTCCAGCGACAGCTAAGGGCCGGCGTTGCCCGTTCCAGCGACAGCTAAGGGCCGGCGTTGCCGTTCCAGCGACAGCTGAGGGCCGGCGTTGCCGTTCCAGCGACAGCTGAGGGCCGGCGTTGTGGTCAGGGCTTGCCGCCGGACAGGCCTAGGCCCCGCGACTCTCGCTGGCCTCGGTTCTCAGCTGGCGGCTTCGCGCATGCCCTGGTTGGCCAGGGCGTCGGCTCGCTCGTTGCCGGGGTCGCCCGCGTGGCCCTTGACCCAGAGCCACTCCACCTGATGCCGTGCCGGGCGGCTTCTTCGAGTCGCTGCCAGAGGTCGGCGTTCTTCACCGGCTTCTTGTCCGAGGTTCGCCAGCCATTGCGTTTCCAGTTGGCCAGCCAGCTCGTGATGCCGCTGCGGACGTAGACGCTGTCGGTGTGCAGCCGTACCGTCGCGGGCCGGGTCAGGCTCTCCAGCGCGGCGATCGCGGCCATCAGCTCCATCCGGTTGTTGGTGGTGCCGCTCCGCTCTCCGCCGCAGATCTCCTTGGTGCGCGATCCGTACTTGAGCAGTGCGCCCCACCCGCCGGGCCCCGGATTGCCGCTGCAGGCGCCGTCGGTGTAGATCTCCACGACTGATCCGGCCGGGCCGGACGGGTCGCTAACTGGTGCCTCGCTATCCGCCGCAATCATCGGCGGCTCTCGGGCCGGAGTGTGCTCATAAGCCGCATCTAATCGCTTCCTGTGGGGACACGTGCGAGCGCGTAGGGGCGCGTCGGCCCGATTTCCGGGCAGACTACAGCATGTCGTGATAGGACAGAGGCCAGCGGGGTCTCGCCGTGCAGCGCCGCCAGGTACGACAAAAGAATCACCCGCGCTCAGCCCGCCAATGAGTCGCTAGCCAATGAGCCGCTACTAGAGAAATTGAATACAGAGACCTGTCATCCGTGGCGACTATACGCGGGCGCGACTCGCGGATCACCGGGTCAATCGATTCCGCGCAGTGACCCGGAAGGACATGCTGATGGCGCGCCGGCTTGAGCCACCCATCCCTGGCTCAGACTTCGGCAGCCATCGCGGCAGCCAGGGCGGCCAGGCGCAGGATGCGGCTTCCGCTGTTCGCGTAGCCAGGACGACCCCTCGTAAATCGCCGGTGAGGAAACGGCAGTGGCGGCCGGGCGAGCTTGAGCGGGTCCCTGCGGCCAACGCGATCAGCGACCTCGAACTGCTGAACCGGGTGCGGGCCGGCTCAGGGATCTCCCGGAGCGGCAGGCCGATGACGATCAGGAGCCGGCCGACGGCGATGCGGCACTGACCGCCATCAGGGACACCTTCGCGATCGTGACGACCGCCGGGGACCAGGCTATTTCCTATTTCTACGGGTGGCTGTTCAGCAGTCACCCCGAGCTGCGCGAGCTGTTCCCGCCTGCGATGGACGAGCAGCGCGACCGGCTGTTCACCGCGCTGACACAGATCGTCAGGAGCCTGGGCTCGCCCGAGGAGCTGGCTGAATACCTGGCCCAGCTCGGCCGGGATCATCGCAAGTACTCGGTCAGGCCGCAGATGTACGGCGCCGTGGGTGACGCTCTCGTCGCGACGTTGCGCACCTTCGCCGGCCCGGCATTCACGCGGGCGGCGCAGCAGGCGTGGGTGAGCACGTACGGCACGGCGTCTGAGCTGATGATCAAGGCCGCGCAGGAGGCCAGCGCGACCACCCCGGCCTACTGGAACGCCCGGGTTGTCGCGCACGAGCGCCGGGGCCGGGGCATCGCGGTGCTGACCGTCGCCCCGGACCAGCCGCTGCCCTACCAGGCCGGCCAGCACGTCACAGTCCAGACCACCCGCTGGCCCCGGGTGTGGCGGCCGTACTCGATCGCGGGCCGGCCGCGCGAGGACGGGCTGATCACCTTTCACGTGAAGGCCATCTCCGGCGGCTGGGTAAGTAACGCTCTCGTGCAGTACACCCGCGTCGGAGATCCGCTGATCCTCGGCCCGGCGGTCGGAAGCATGTCGCTGGCCTCGGCCGGCCAGCGTGACCTGGTCTGCGTCGCGGGCGGTACCGGCCTGGCACCGTTGAAGGCCATTATCGAGCAGGTCGTCTTCGACGAGTCGAAGCGGCGCGATCATCGCGGCATCGAGCTTTTCTGCGGGGCCAGGAGCGAGGAAGAGCTCTACGATCTGGCCGATCTGTGGCGCCTCTGCGACAGCTACCCGTGGCTTCGGGTCTACCCGGTGATCTCGTCCGACCCTGCTTTCCAGGGCATGCAGGGCGTGGTAAGCCGGGTCGCCGCCCGCCATCTGCCGCGCGGCGACTGCGAGGCTTACGTGTCCGGCCCCCCGGCGATGGTGCGCGAGACGATTGACCAGCTTGGGCGGGCCGCGTGCCGTCTCAGCGGATTCATTTCGACGAGGCGCTGTTCGCGGCCCGGATGAGAGCGAGGCCGGTCGCAGGGCAGGGGCGGGTCTAGAGCGTCGGGCTACTGGGTTCTGGCTGGGGGGACGGTGGCGATCTGGCTGGCGATCAGCTCTCGTTCGCCGGGCTCGGCGACGGCGGCTACCGCCTCGATCGCGCGGCGCAGGTAGTCGTCTCGCTCGGCCTGGTGGCCGGCGGCGGCGTGGGCTCGGGCTAGTCCCTCAAGTGCCGACGCCTGCATCCAGTCGGGCAGGTCGGCCGCGTGGGTCCGGTCGAAGGACGCTGTAGCGTAAGTGAGCGCCAGGTCACCGTAGCCGAGCAGGCTGGCCACGTGCGCGACCTGCCAGTCGGAGATCGCGCGGTTCTGCTCGGTCCCGATCGCGTCCCAGTGCACCCAGGCCGCGCACGAGGTCACGAGCATCAGGCGGTCCTGCTCGGGGCTGCGGTCGGGGTTGTCGATCAGCTCCCAGGCCTGGTTGAACAGTCGCTTCGCCAGCGCGCGCTGGCCCTCCGGGCTCAGGCCCTCGGGACTCAGGCCCTCCGGGGCATGCGGCTGCCCGGTCGATTCCTCCGTTGTCATCGGGCTAGTTAATCAGCTCATCGGCGGCCGGCGCCGAAGAGTGCCGTATGGGCGTCGACATCGGCGTCGGTCGTAGCCGGGCACATGAGCGCCATGTTGTGAAACGGGGTGATGAGTACTCCCCGGTTCGCCAGGTACAGGTGCAGGTACTCATCGAGCTCCAGGTCGGCGGCCGCGTGCGACTCGCCGCCGGTCCTGGGCAGAACCGGGCAGAACCGGTACTCGGCGCGGGCCCCGAGCTGCGCGATGCTCCACGGCAGCCCGCGACTGCGGATCACCTCGGCCACCCCGGCCGTGTACCGGTCGGCGAGCTCGATCATGCCCGTGAACGCGTCATCGGTCAGCACATGCTCAAGCGTCGCCCGCATCGCGGCGACCGACAGGGCGTTGCCGGCCAGGGTGCCGCCGATCCCTCCGGTGTCGATCAGGTCAGCCGACTCATCGGCCATGATCCGCTCGGCCAGCGGCGCCGAGAGCCCGTAGGCACCGGCCGGGATGCCGCCGCCGATCGCCTTGCCGATCGTCACCAGGTCGGGCTCCAGGTCCCAGGCCCGCGTGCAGCCGCCCGGCCCGGCGCTGAAGGTGTGCGTCTCATCGTTGATCAGCAGCGTGCCGTAGGCCCTGGTCAGCTCCCTGACGGCGGCCAGGTAGCCGGGCTCGGGCAGCACGATGCCGACGTTCGTCAGCGCCGGCTCCATCAGCAGGGCCGCGACATCCCCTGCGGCCAGCTCGCGCTCAAGCGCGTCCAGGTCATTGAACTCGGCGACCCGTGAGGTCAGCACCGGGTCGATCTGCGGGCCGGTGTTGCCAGGCCGGCGCGCGCCCCGTCCGGGGTGGCGATGATGACCGACTCGTCGACGCTGCCGTGATAGCAGTAGCTGAAGACGGCGATCTTCGGCCGCCCGGTGAGCTGCCTGGCGATCCGCAGCGCCCACCGGTTGGCGTCCGTGGCGGTCAGGGTGAAGCTCCACTGCGTGACGCCGAACCGGCGGGTCAGCTCGCCGCCACCCACCCGGCGTCTTCGGTCGGCAGCATGGCGGTCGCGCCGCCGAGGTCGCCGAAGCGCTCAGCCACCGCCGACTGGACCTGAGCGGGGGAGTGGCCGGCCATCGCGCCGGTGTCGCCCAGGCTGAAGTCGACGAAGATGTTCCCGTCGAGGTCGGCCAGCCGTGCTCCCCGCGCCGTCGCCAGGTAGAGCGGGAAGCCGCCGGGCCACATCCGCATCCAGGTCATCGGCACGCCGCCGAGCAAGTGCGCGCCCGCCTGCTCGAAGGCACGCTTCGACGCCGGATGCCCGGCCGCGTACTGCTCCCGCTCGCGCGCTATCAGCCCGGTCAGCCGAGCCCGGTCTATCATCGCGTCAGCCTAGCCGAGGTGGTTCGCCCTGATCGTGTTCCCCCGGCCCAGGTTCACGATCGGCCGGCCGGTATTCGGCAGCGACTCGTGCAGCCGGCTGACGCCGATGCGGTTGCCGATCACCCGGTTGCGGCGGCTGCCTGCCAGCAAGGTCACGCCGTTGCCCCTGTTACCGCTTATCAAGTTGGTGCGCCGGAAATCGCGCACGCCGATCGAATTGCGGTAGGCGCGACCGCCGATCAGCACGCCGCCGCGCCCGTTGGCTACCGCTGCCAGGCCGCCGATATTAGTGCCGATGAAGCTGGTGAACACGCGGTTGTCATGTGCCCGGCCGGTGATCGCCAGCCCGTATCCCGAGTTGCCGGAGAACGTGTTCTGCAGGATCACCGAGCGCAGCGTGCCGCCGACGACGTTGTGGTGCGCGGTCCCGTCGATTAGCAGGCCATCACCGCCGTTCGGCAGCGCGCTTCCGCCGCTGGTGCTCAGGCCGGCGATGTCCGGGTCAACGGTCACCCCGGAGGCCTGGCCAGCTAGCTCCATGCCGTTATCCCGGTTACCGGAGAAGACGTTGGTCCTGACGAGATTGCCGCCGCCGGTCGAGGTGATCAGCAGGCCATCGTGGTGGTTCGGCGCGGCGCCCTTGAAGGCGAGCAGCCCGCCGAAGGTGTTGAACGTGGTGAACCCGCGGGCCCGGCCGGTCACGGCGATGCCGTTGCGGAAATTGCCCGAGGCTCACGTTCCCGAGCGGGATCACCCCGCCGACCTGGGTGCCGGACGAGGACCCGCCGATCGCGATGCCGTTTCCCCGGTTGCCGAGCACGGTGGTGTTGTCGGCCCCGATGCCGAGGAAGTTGCCCTGCACCACCGTGCCGGCCGAGTTCGTGACCCGCAGCCCGTCGCCGCGATTGGCGCTGATCACGTTGTAGTAGACGAACGGGTTGTTGACGACCCGGCACCCGACCAGCGAGTTATGGCCGGCCCGCGAGATCCGGACGCCGTCGCCGCCGTTCCCGAGCGGTGCGTCCCCGGTGGCGGTGGTCCCGATGAAGTTGCCGTTCAGCGTGTTGCCGCGCGAGCGCGTGCTGATCACGACCCCGGCCCGCCCGTTGCCCGAGATCAGGTTGCCGAGCGGCGGGACCACGAAGACCGGCTTGACCTTGCCTTCCTGGCCGGTCGGGTCATTGGCCTGGCCGGTCGCCCGGTCGACGAACTCGGTGCCGCCAATCTCGTTGCCATCCGACCCGCCGCTGATCAGCAGTCCGTCGCCCCGGTTCGCGATCCGCGCCGTGCCAGCCGGGTTCGTGCCGATGCGGTTCGCCGCCAGGGTGTTGTCAGAGGCGCCCGCTAGCGTGATTCCGTTCCCGCCATTTCCTGAGATCACGTTCGCGGCCACGCCGGCTTTGCCACCCGGCTCGCGTCCGATGAGGTCATGTGAGGAGGTATGGAATAGGAACAGGCCGCTACCCTGGTTGCCGAAGGAACGGCCGTCCAGGCCGAGCCCGACATAGTCGGCGCTGACGGTGATGGAGCCGGCCTGCAGGCGAATGCCGTCCCCGCTGGCGTCGTCAACGGCCAGTCCCAGCAGCTGAGAGCCATCGGATCCTCGGGCGAATAGCAGCCCGGGGTGATCGTCGCAGTCGATCTCCGCGACCGGCGGGCCGCCGCCGCGGTAGCCAGGTGCCGAGGGTCCGTCGAGTACGAGGGCGCGGCGGATGGCCGGAAGCGCACTGCCTAGCCTGATCACGCCGCGCACGGCGAACTCGATGACCGTGACGCTACGGCGGGGCCTGAGGTTCGCGCGGTGCAGAGCCGCGCGGAGGGTACCGGGACCGGCGTTGCCGAGGTGCCGGACGATCAGCGTCCGCACGGGCGGGTCAGCGGTTCCGGTGTTGGAGGTGGCGTTGGAGGTTGTGTGAGCGGAGGCGGGACTGGCTGCGACGACCGGGCCGACCAGGGCTCCTGTCGTCACGGCGACGCTCATCACACTCATGCTCACTCTATGTAGCCAGTTCACGACGAGAAGTATCTACGGGGCGGCGTAGCGGTGCGAGCACCGGCTTACTGGCGATCGGTCGTGTCGAAGACCAGGCCCGGACATATCGTGACCAGGTCGAGTACCCCGCAGTGCCCGTCATCGGCACACGGCTTCACGCCAGGGAATAATGTGGTCGAAAGAATAGGTTTCTGGACTCGGGCCGCGCTGACAGAGTCATCCCGCTCGCGCTCCTGATCCCGCAACCCGGCTTCCCCTGAGATCGCTCCACCAATCTTCCGTGATCATGATTGGCGTCTTGATCACGGAGCCTGGATGGGGTGATCACGCGACTCGGTTTCCGCGATCAAGGTCAGGTTCACGATCACGGAAGGTTGCCGGGGGTACCCGGCCTCAGGTACTCGGCCTGCACGGGGTTTCCTGGCCGGGGCGCGGCTGACAGTGGGCGCTTCTAGGATGGCACGGTGACTGTCCAAGCCCCCCAAATCTTTTCGGCTCCTGAGTCTCCCGCCCTCGCCGGCGCGCTCGGCGTGCTGCGCCGGGTATTCGGCTACGGCTCGTTCCGAGGTGCCCAGCAGGACATCATCGAGCATGTCATCGGCGGCGGCGACGCGCTTGTGCTGATGCCGACCGGTGGCGGCAAGTCGTTGTGCTACCAGATTCCCGCCCTGGTCAGGCCGGGGACCGGCGTGGTCATCTCGCCGCTGATCGCGCTCATGCAGGACCAGGTCGACGCGCTTCGGGCGCTCGGGGTCCGGGCCGGCTTCCTGAACTCGACCCAGGATTCGGCCCAGCGCCGCCAGGTCGAGTCCGACTTCATCGCCGGGGAGCTTGACTTGCTGTACCTGGCGCCCGAGCGACTGCGCTCGGAGTCCGCGCTGCGGTTGCTCGAACGCGGGTCGATCTCACTGTTCGCGATCGATGAGGCGCACTGCGTGTCGCAGTGGGGGCACGATTTTCGGCCGGACTACCTGGAGCTTTCGACGCTGCACGAGCGCTGGCCCTCGGTGCCGAGGATCGCGCTGACAGCGACAGCCACCCAGACGACCAGGGCCGAGATCGCCACGAGGCTCAACCTGACCGGCGCCCGGCACTTCGTGGCCAGCTTCGACCGGCCGAACATCAAGTACCGGATCGAGCCCAAGGCCGAGCCGAACAAGCAACTGCTTGACCTGCTGCGAGGCGAGCATGCCGGTGACTCGGGGATCGTGTACTGCCTGTCCCGCAACTCGGTGGAGAAGACAGCCGAGTTTCTCGGCCGCAGCGGGATCATGGCGCTGCCGTACCACGCGGGGCTCGACTCGCGGGTGCGGGCGGCCAACCAGGCCCGGTTCCTGCGCGAGGACGGGCTCGTGATGGTCGCCACGATCGCGTTCGGGCTCGGTATCGACAAGCCGGACGTGCGGTTTGTCGCGCATCTCGACCTGCCCAAGTCGGTCGAAGGGTACTACCAGGAGACCGGACGAGCCGGACGGGACGGCCTGCCCGCGACGGCGTGGCTCGGCTACGGCCTCGCCGACGTGGTGCTGCAGCGGAGGCTGATCGACGGCTCAGAGGGCGATCTCGCGCACCGCCGCCTGCTCGCCGCCCACCTCGACGCGATGCTGGCGCTCTGCGAGACCGTCGAGTGCCGGCGCGGCCAGATGCTCGGCTACTTCGGCGAGCAGGCCCCGGCGTCCTGCGGAAACTGCGACACCTGCCTGACGCCAGCGCAGACCTGGGACGGCACGGTCGCCGCCCAGAAACTGCTGTCCGCGGTATTCCGGCTGAAGCGCGAGCGGGGCCAGCGATTCGGTGCTGGCCAGGTCATCGACATCCTGCTCGGCAAGAAAACCCCTAAAGTTATCGAACATAATCACGCGGCGCTGACCGTGTTCGGAATAGGTGACGAGTTGTCGGAAGGCGAGTGGCGCGGCGTCGTCCGGCAGATGCTGGCCCAGCGACTGCTCGCCGTCGAGGGCGATTACGGCACGCTGACCCTGAGCGAGCTCAGCGGTGAGGTACTCGGCGGTAAGCGCCAGGTCCTGCTGCGCCGGGAGCCGCCCAAGGCACCCAGGGCAGGGAAGGCGGCGCGGCCGGCCAAGTCCGCCGCCGCGGCAGTGGTCGCGGCCGAGCTGCCGGCCGCTGCTGCCGAGACGTTCGAGCAGCTCAGGACCTGGCGCGGGGCTTCGGCGCGGGAGCAGGGCGTGCCGGCGTACGTGATCTTCCATGACGCGACCTTGCGGCAGATCGCGGCGAGGTCACCAGCGACGCTAGACGAGCTGCAGTTCTATCAGCGGGGTAGGCGAGGCGAAGCTGGCCAGGTACGGGCAGCAGATCCTGGACTTGCTGGCGGGCTCGGGCTTGGGCTCGGGCTCGGGCGAGCCGGCGGACGGCGGGTCATCGGCGGCTGGGCAGCCTGTTATCCGGTCGGTTGTCGCTGAGCCGCCGGCTGCTGAGCGGCCTGTTGCCGGGTCGCCTGCTGCCGGGTCGGTGGTCGCTGGGCCGCTGGCGGCTGATTCGGTGGCTGCTGATTCGGAGGACGATGAGTCGTGGGTGAGCGAGCCGCCGGACTCTGATCCCGACTACGACTACGACGCCGGCTAACGGGCGCGGCGCGTGGAGCTGTTTGACGACTTCTTCGAGCTAGCGACGGGGTCTGCGGTCAGTCCGGCAGCGGCCGGGGTGGCCGCCAGTGGCCTGCCAGGATTTCTGCCCGCGCGGAGCAGCGCGGACAAGGCGAGCGTCGTGCTGGCCTGGCTGTGGCGGCGGCTGCATGGACCCGACCGGGTTGCGACACCTCGGCGGCTGATCTACCTGCTGCCGCAGGGCAGCCTGGTCGAGCCGATGGTGGCTCTGGTGAGCGGCTGGCTTGACCGGCTTGGCCTGACGGGTGAGGTGGCACTGCAGGCCGTTCCGGGTGCCTGGGGGTCCGTGAGCGCGGGCCGGCCGCAGTGGCGGCAGGATCTGCACTGCCCGGCCATCATCATCGGCACTGCCGACTACCTGCTGAGCAAGGCCCTGAACCGGGGCTTCGGCATCGGCCCGGCCATCCAGCCCATCGACTTCGCGCTGGTGACCAACGGTGCGCACTGGGTCGTCGATGAGATCGAGCTGTGCCCGCAGGCGGCGGCCACATTGCGTCAGCTAGCGTCTTTCGCCGGGGAAGCGGGTACGGCCGAGCCGTTCGGGATCACGTACTTGTCGGCTGTGAGTCCCGGGGCGTCGGCTGTGAGCCAAGGGACGTCGGCTGTGAGCCCTAGGACGTCGGCTGTGAGTCTCGGGGTGGCTGCCGGCTCGCGGCCCGAGCCCCGCTTCGCTGTCAGCCGGATTGAGGTGCCGGCCGGTGACCTGGCCGCGCTGGCGGGCGCGGTAGCACAGGCGCACGAACCGGGTACCCGGACGCTGGTGGTGCTGAACTCGGTCGCTGCTGCCCGGCAGGTGTTCGAGTTGCTGAATAGGCGAACACCGGCAGTGCGGTCTGCGGACGCCAGTCCGCAGACCACACTGCGCGGCGGCGATGTGCCGTGTTTGCTGCTTCATCCCTGGTTCCGGACGCGCGAGCGTGAAGCGCTGGTGCGTGCGGTGGCTAGTGCGGACATCGTGGTCGCGACTCAGGTCATTGAGGCCGGCCTGAACCTAGCCGCGACGCTGCTGGTGACCGAGGCAGCGCCGTGGCCGAGCATGGTGCTGAGGGCTCAGTCCTGCGGGCCTGGCCTGGGCCGGCTGGAGTGGATCAGTCCGGCCTGCCCTCACCCCTACGACGTACGCGATGTCGCCGCCTCGGTCGTTGAGCTGAAGGCGCTTGAGGGTGAACTGGTCACCGGGACACAGTTGCGGGCACGTGGCGTGGCGGTTGCCGGGTCTGAGGTCGCGATGCTGAGTTCGCCGGACTTGACGAAGTTGTTTGATACCGCCTCCGTTCCAGGCGATCACGGTCTCGAGGTCGGCCCGTACGTTAGCGACGCCGATGACCTGGAAGCTCAGCTGGCCTGGGCAACCTGGACGCCCTGGGTGCCAGCGGTTCCGGCCGAGGCAGCCAGTGAGCCTCTGATCGCTCCGGCGGCCGGGCCGCCGCCCGAAGCGTGGTCCCCCTCTGATCACTGGCGATGCCGTGCCCCGCTGAAAGAGATTCACGCGCTGGCCAGGCGAGTGCCGGTCTGGCGGCGGAGTCACAGCGGCTGGACGGCGCTGACCGCCGGCGATGCTGCCCGCCCCGGTGAGGTACTGCTGGTGGCTGCGGCTGATGGTGGCTACGACCCGGTGACCGGTTTCGACCCGGCCGCGCTCGCGGTAGTGGCCGAGAGCCCGTCGCTCGACCCCGAGCCGGCCGAGCCGGGCACTGAGCCGGCCGAGGGACAATGGGTCTCGCTGACCCAGCACAGCGAGGAGACTCGCGATCAGGCAGCCGCGCTGCTTGCCTTGATGAGGCCCGACCTGTCCGACCCCGAGCGCCGCGCCATCGTCTGCGCCGCTTACCTGCACGACGCCGGCAAGGCCCACCCGATCTGGCAGGACGCGCTCTGCGTGCTAGCTCCGCCCCGCGATCAGGATCGGATCCAGGCTGGCCGCCCGTGGGCCAAGTCCGGCCTGGAAGCCCCGCTCAAGTTCGCCGGCGACGTCGAGTTCCGGCACGAACTGGCGTCGCTGCTGCTGATCGACGGGCCGCTGCGCGAGCTGATGGACAGCACGGCCGATCCCGACCTGACCCGCTACCTGGTACTCGCCCATCACGGCAAGCTCCGACTCCGGGTCCGCGATCCGGCCGTAGATGACCCTGCACGGGCTGATCTGGGTCGGGCCTTCCCGGTCATCCTGCGCGGCCTGGAGCAGGGGGCAGTCTGGCCAATGCCGTCCGTGCTCGGTCATCCCGCGTCTGACATGATCGTCGAGCTAGGTCAGTTCAGCGGCGAGACTGACGGCTCATGGACCCGCATGGTGCTCTCACTCCTGGACCGTTACGGCTCGTTCGTGCTCGCTTACCTGGAAACAATCGTGCGGCTGGCCGACTGGCGCTTGAGTGCCGGCGCCGATCTGCCCCGGATCCCCTTCCCCGCCGCCACATCATCGAGCACCTGCCAGTCACCTCAAGGACGCCCGACTGCGCCGCTACGCGGCCAGGCTCCGCACGCTCCCTGACCGGCCTGGTCAGCTGCCACGGACACCGGCCGCCATCAGGGCAGCGATAGTCACATACGCCCGTCCGGCGACGCGAATACCGCCAAACCCCATTTCACACGGTCTGCTCCTTCAGGGGATGAATAGCTACGGTTGCACGTGGAGTCCGTTGAGTAGGTCTGCGACTCGCGTCTCGATCATCTGTCGTTCTCCTGCTGAGACAGCATAATCCACCACCTTGGTTTCGAAGGATGATAGAAGGGCCACAATTACGTCATCTGGTGTGGAAAGGAGATTGCAGATTCTGACACGATCAAGGCGCGTCAGCAGGAAGGACCGGACCTCGTTGTCGACGCTGGGCGTAATACATGCAGGGTGCAGCAGCACGATAGGTATCCTGTGGCACATGGCAAAGGCAATTTCCAGGCTGGCACTGACTCCCGTGTAGCCGAGCTGAGGACCGAACTGGTTACAGACGGTGTGGAAGTCTGATGTCGCGATCGAATTGTAGTAATCGCGTTCCACGTCGGCGAATGACTGCTGGCTGAGGTCGAAGGCAAACCAGCGGTCGGCCGTCGAGGCCCTGATCTCGTCGGCGATGGGGTGCGAGACGGACACGCCGAGCTTCATCAGGAGCGCTTTCAGGCGGAATACGCTGTCATCGTCAGGGTGATACTTCCCGCCGATCTGTGTACACCACATGCTCAGCAGTGCTCCCTCAGGATCTGCCCGGCGAACTCTTCCGGCTGCATGTTGTTGAGATCGACCTGAATCTTGCGGTGGCAATTGAGACCACGAATGAAGTTAATGGTCTGCTCCGAGTCCATCGGCCTGAGATCCAGGTCGGCGAACACCTTATTGATGAGGTGTTCGCTGGCTGCCTCGTCGGCAAGTTCGACTTCAAACAGAGCCTGGTCGAGCTTCGGGTATTCATCGAGGGTGATCACCACGCCGGCACCAAGCCAAGTAACGCGGACGGTCGCCAGGACGATGAACTTCGTGTGGCCGAGCAGCCCCAGCACCGCGAGAAGATCCGGCAGGTCTTCGCGCCTGAAGTTGACCTCATACTCCTGGCGGGTAGCGTTATCGTGCCATGAGCCATATTTGACCGACAATAGCGTCTGATCGCCGATGAGTTTGGTTTTGATGTCGATCAACGCGCTCGGGTCAGGCGAGAAGTCATCGTTCTCGACTTTCACGATCACTGTCCGATTGACAGAGGAATTGCGTGTATAGGTCGCATCGAGTGACGCCTTGAGCTGTTTTGCTTGGTCGAGCGGCAGGCCCAGGCGCATTTCGGTCTCGCGCATTACTTCCTCCTATGCCGGGCGGGATGTACAGGGTTGGGTTAGGTCGTAGGTCACTTTGGCCTTGGCTCCTTCGGTCTGGGAGCGAGCCAGGGTTCCCCCGAGAACATTGGCGGTGCGCATGATTGATTTAGCGATGAGGCATGTGGTCACCTCGGTATCAAAGCCGAGGTCAACGTCAGCTAGATGCGCCTGCGTCGGCTCGCTGTTGAGTTCGGGATGCGTTGGGCCGGACTTTGCCTTTGTTCTGATTACCAGTTCGGCAAACGGTGCTCGGCGGGTCGCAGGCAGACTGGGGATGGGTCCGAATCCGACGATCCAGGAGTCTGCGTCTTGAATCCGATACCGGAGAGCAACCAGCATAGATTCGGCATCCGCGCTATCTGCCTGGTGACATCCGGCGGTCACGGTGACGTCAACGACATGTTGCAGTCGCTAAGGTCGTCAACGAGTCCGCTGGGAGCGTAGTACGACAGGCAGTCCTGGCGTGTGGGAAAGGTGTAACCACCGACGTGCAATGTCCGATGTATTGCGTGGAGCATGGGGCCTGCCTTTGGAGCGGGGCTGATCGGTGTGCCCCGGTATCCTCAAGTCCAGCAGTCGGTCTGTCCGCGAAGCCGGTTGCGAGCAGCCGCCCCGCAGCGGTCGAGGCCCTTGTCAAGATGGCGGTGGCTAAGCTCGGAGGTGGTAGGCCCGGTGAGGCGGCCGAGTACACATTCGGCCTGGTAGCCGGTACGCGGCTGTGGAACTCGGCGGATCGCCGCCGGGCCGCGGCTAAGGCGCACGGTGTGAGTGTTGAGCGTTTCCGAAAGGGATACGAGGGCGTGCTGGTCGAACAGGTTGCCGAAGGTGTGCTATCGCTGCTCCACGACGGAGCGCATACGCTGGCTGGCCGTGATCCCGAGTTCGACGCGCCGCCGCGCCCCGCAGACGAGTCGCCTCTGATCCGCAAGCTACATCAAGCTGGGGTGGTCGATTTCCACCTTTCTAGAGCGGACTATCGCCTTACGCTGGCACAGTTCCTGGAACAGGCCCGTAGCAGCATTGTCATGGTGTCAATGTCGCTGAAGACAAAAGGCGCGGAGAACGAAGTGCTTCATGTCTTCAGAAGATCCCTGGCCAAGTGGCCGCAGTTTCGGATCATTGTGTCGCTCGTCAAACCCGATAGTCCGGCCTGCGAGGCGGCGGCCTTAATCCTCGGAACATCCCACGAAGCGCTGCGAGCTGAGATCGAGTCAATGTGTGCTGATCTCATCAGTCTGAAAAATAACCTGAACCCACACGAAGCAGCCCGCTTGCATCTATTGCAGCATGTCGTCCTCCCAAGCTTTAGCTGCATCTTGATCGACGATGGGCTGCCGACCGCCCAGTTGCAAGTTGAGGCGAAGCTATACGACGCTCCGCGCTCAGACAGTTACGGCTTTACCCTGGTACCCGACGGTGACCTCTACGAGAGGCAGCGGGTTGCCTACTACCGAATCCTGCGCGACGCCGAGCCATTCCCAGCCGATAGCGAACGGCCCGTCTTACCGACCGATCTGTAGATAGGAGCCTATAAGCATGAAGCAGGCAGACGCTCAGGCGACACTGTTCGATCAGGGTGACGGCGAAGTCGTCACAAAGCCGAATGATGCCGACAAGGCCGCGTGTGCTTTTTGCGCCGTTATTCGCGGCGACAGCCAGGCAACCACTGTTTTTGAGGATGAGCGCCTGATCGCATTTCTTGATCATCGACCGCTGTTTCAAGGGCACACTTTGCTTGTCCCCAAACTCCACGTACAGCTCTTGAGTGATCTGCCCTCGGACAGGGTAGAAGAGTTCTTCCTGATGGCGCAACGCCTGGAGCGCGCCATAGAAGATGGCCTTCAAGCAGATGGCTCAATGATCTTGATCAACAACGTCGTGAGCCAATCCGTACCGCATCTGCATCTGCACGTCATACCCCGGCGAAACAAGGATGGCCTTCGGTTCTGGCTTGGACCGCGCCATCCTTACGATGCCGAACATCCGGCGGAACTATTCGCAGACAAGATCCGTAGTTCTCTCGCCCGCCCGTAGTTCCTCGCTGGGCTCGACGTCGCTCAGGGGGTCACAGCGGCTGGACGACTCTGGCTGCCGACGATGCTGCCCGGCTTGGTGAGGTACTCCTGGTGGCTGCGGCTGATGGCGGCTACGACCCGGCGACCGGTTTCGACCCGGACGCGGTCGTGGTTGTGGCCGGGAGCCCGTCGTTAGACCCCGGCCGGCCGAGCTAGGCCCCTAGGCTGCCGAGGGACGGTGGGTGTCGCTGAGCCAGCCCAGCGAGGAGACCCGCGATCAGGCAGTCGCGCTGCTTGCCATGATGCGGCCTGATCTGTCCGGGCCCGAGATCCGCTCCATCGTCTGCGCCGCCTATCTGCACGACGCCGGCAAGGCCCACCCATCTGGCAGGACGCGCTGTGTGCGCTGGCCCCGGCGCCAGATCACGAGCGGATCGAAGCTGGCCGCCCCTGGGCCAAGTCCGGCCTGGAAGCCCCGCTCAAGTTCGCCGGCGACGTCGAGTTCCGGCATGAGCTGGCGTCGCTCCTGCTGATCGACGGAGCCGTTGCACGACCTGACGGGCTGCGCGGCCGATCCGGGCCTGACCCGCTCTACCTGTACTCGCACACCACGGCAAGCTCAGGCTCCAGGTCCGCGCTGCCGCCGCATCGGACTCCGCCCTGGCTTGACCTACCTGGAAGCGGTCGTGCGGATGGCCGACTGGCGTGCGAGCGCCGGCGCTGACCTGCCTGCCTGACCTGATCTGACCTGACCCGGTTCAGTTCAGATCGGGTAGCTGTCGGGCTGCACGGAATAGCTTCGACCGCTAGGCGTGGTCCAGGTCAGCAGGCCTGGCTGGGGCTGGGTGAGCTGCCATCCGGCGGCCTGCTTGCATTTGTGATGACGCCTGCAGGTGGGAGCCAGGTTACATTCGCAGGTCAGGCCGCCCTGATCGTAAGGCTTGGTGTGGTCGACATCGCACGCCACGGCGGGGCGCCGGCAGGTGAGGTAGGTGCAGGTCCGGTGCCGGATCTTGACCAGGTGCCCGAGTCTGGGACCCGGCCGGTAGGCCTTGCCCTGGCGACGGTGGCTGCAGGTGCCGCGCTCAAGCCAGTGCAGGGTCAGAGACCTGAGCCACGCCGCTGTCTGGGCCTGCGTGTCCCGTCTCCTCGTCGGCGGGGAGGCTCGACTGCAGGCGTGAGCCGTGGCTCGGCCGTCGGCGTCAGTGATTGTCAGGCACCATTTCGTGCTTTGTCCAGCTGCGAGCCGGGTAGCGAGGTCGCGGCAGGTGTCGGCGTCCAGAGGTCCAAGACCCTCGGCCTCGCCTGGTGCGTCGGTCAGCCCCTGCCAAGCGGACAGGGGCATCGTCAGGTGGACCGATCCGGTCAGCCCCGCCAGCCACCCCGCGCTGTCCCGCGCACTTCTGCCTGTGCCGCCTCTGCCGGTCCCGCCTCTGCCCGTGCCGTCCGTGCCGGGGCTGCCGTTGTCGGGGCTGCCGCTGCTCGGGCCGCCGCTGCCGGGAGGTCGGCTGGCAGCGCTCTGACCTGAGCTGGGGGCAGGAGGGTCTGCGGGTCGCGGCCGGTCAGCAGCGCGGTGTACACCGCAGCCCGCAGCTGGTCTAGGCCGCCGGGCGCGCCAGCGTCCTTCAGCGCCCGCGCGATCGCCGTGATCCGCTTGTCCGCGATGATCACCTCAGCGCTGGCCAGCTCCCGGCCGCCGATCGCTGAGTTACCCGAGGTCTCCTGCCACACCTCCACCCGCGCCTCACGTCGCCCCTGCTCGGCCCGCTCCCGTGCCGCCTTCGGGTCCAGGGCCAGCAGCATCGCCCGCAAAGCCGCCCGCAGCTGGCCGGTCGTCATCCGCCCCGCCACCCCGGTAAACGCCGCCGCCACCGCCGACGCGGTCACCTGGTCAGCACCAGCGAGCTCGGCAGCGAACACAGCCGCCCTGGCCCGGTCGATCCGCCCCGCGAACAGTGCTCCCCACACCGCCGGAAGCCGCGCCAGATCTCGCGCCAGCGTCAGGAGCGCGTCAGCGGACCGGCCCGTCAGAGTCAGCGCTGCCGACAGCTCCGCGCTGACCAGCTCACCGGTTCGTGAGGACCCTGGCCGCGCGGCCCCCGCCTTTCGCCGCGCATCCAGCTCGTGCACCGCCGCCAGCTCCACCGCCGCCTGCCACGACGACAGCCGCCGCGACGCGCACATTAGCCCCAGCAGCTCATCGTCACCCAGCCGTCCCACTCCGCCGTCAAACGCCTCACCTGCGAACCCTGCCAGCACTGCATCTGGCGGCAGCAAGTCCAGCACTCCGCCCGACCCGAATTCCCGCCAGCCCGCCCCCGGATCGGGGCAGCCCGCACTAGCTGGCCAGTCCCCCTCTTCCGGTGGACCCGCGAATGGATCAGGCCATGCCCCCAGCAACTCCGCGTCGGACGGCTCATCCAGCTCAACATCCCCCATCAACGGCGTCGAATCCCCAGACGGCACTGCATCCGAGGGCGGCATCGGCGCTCCTGGCGGTCCCACTGCTGGCGGTAAGGGCATCGGCCACTCCATCAAGAGAAGGGTCAGCGTTTTGTTATAGCTAATGTTATCGAGGGGGTACGACAGTCCGTTGCCACGATCGACCGCACATCGGAAATACCCAGTCCGAAAGGGTGCGCAGCGAACGATTCGGCCACGTTGCTCCGCCGATCAGCGGCGGCCAGCCTGATGGGCGACCTTCGTCTAGAGCAGGGCGGCGATCATGGCCTCGGCGATGAATGAGCCGTATTGGGGCGGTGGCCAGCTACGGCGCGGGACGAGTAGTTCGTGCAACTCGGGCGAGCTGTTGGTCCACATGATTTCGCCGGCGTGCTCGGCGGTGATGCCGGTCCGCAAGTGCCCGGCTGCGTGCAGGCGGCTGGTGTTGCTGGTCATGCGGCGCAGGCGGCTGGCGTCGATGTCCGGTCGCAGGCCGGCCATCTGCGGGTCAGCGACCGCGGCGGCTCGAAGTGGCAGCAGGATGGGCGCTGCCCGAGGTGCTACTTCGGCAGTGAGCATGCCCAGCCTCGGATGATGGCGCGCGGGGTCTGTCTTGATCGCTTGCAGCTGGTCCGAGCGGGTCTGGTACAGGAAACTGCGGGGTCGTACCAGCCCGCCAGCCACGTCCCCCGGCAGTCCTGCGGCTCGTGGCCGGAACCATCGGCCGCGTCAGACCCCAGGTTGGCCTGATGACCCGAGCCGCGCTCGTCATGGACCGCGACGACTTCACCCACGACGCGCGATTACCCGGCCAGCAGCAGGCGGGTCCAGGTGTCGGCGAGGAAGCGCTCGTACTGCTCGATCGCATCCGACCTCTTGAACCCAAGGCTGCCAATGTTCCGCGATCACGGTCCCTATCGTGATCACGGAACATGGCTCTGGCGCGAATTCCGTGACGTTAGCCGGGGTGGCCGCTGGCCGGCCCCGTGGATGTGGCAGCGCTGGGGCTCCAGCCCCAGCTATGTCACATCGATGGGGTGCGGCCCGGCAGGCCGGCGGCGGGACAGGCCCGGGCTGGACCAGCCACCCCGAAACCAGGTTCCTGCCAGCTTCACGGAACTCGCGCCAGAGCCCGGAACATCAGCCGCGTGATCACGCCACCAGAACTCCGTGATCACCGGGCCAGACATGATCACGGAACGTCGATGGCGTGATCTCAAAGGGGAAGCCGGGTTCGCAGGATCAGGGGAGCGAGCGGGACGACGCTGCCAGCACGGCTAGAAGCGCCGCCCCGCCGACGGCACCTCCTGCCTGCGAATCGTCAAGACCACCGGTCTGACCAGCCACTTCTACTTCTATAGCGTGGCCGCCGACTTCGGGTGGGCCTCGATGTCAGCTCGTTTGGACCGTCTCGGTCGCGGAGGGGTTAGCCGGTCAGGACGAGGCTGTCGATGAGGCCGGTGGTCTGCGAGATGGGTGTGCCAAGCAGGCATCCGACGACGCTGCCGAGGTAACTGGTGCCCGAGGTGACTTTCGCGGCGGTGTCGCCGGCGTAGAGCCCGGCGGTCACTGTCCCGGTGAACACCACGGTCTGGGCGGAGATCACCGGCTGGGACCAGGCGATGGTGCTGGTGTCCCCGGCGCCGTCCTGCCAGGCGATGGTCTCGGTCTCGGCCGGGCCGGCGGTGAGGCTGACGCACGACAGGGACAGCGTGGTACTCGTGGCGCCGGTGCCCGTCGGGCCGACCAGGCAGGTGCTGTAGGAGTCGGCGCTGGTGGCCGTGACTGTCTGCGCTGTGAGGGTGACCGCCGGGCTGAAGGTGCGGGCGAAACTCCCCACGCACTCGGCGTCGATGGTGCCTGCGAATGCGTGCCCGGAGAGTCCCGGTCCCCACGTCACTAATGCCGCGCCTAGCAGGATCCCGGTCAGGAGCAGGGACCGCCAGCGGCGGTCGGCGGTGACGGGCGAGAGTAAGTGAAGCATCGGGTCCTCGGTTCTATCGGTGACGTATTGCCGGACCAGGCCAGCACAAATTAGTTACGTGATTATCGTGAACGTCCGCGGCGATGGCGTCAATTGCTGCGGATCAATTTTCAGGAATGGTTCCAGGAGGCCGGATTCAGGCTAGGAGACTGGATTTAACGGATCGATTTAGTGAGTTGCAATGGCAAGAGGCAGGTACTCCCATCCGGGAGCTGGCGGGATCACGGTGATGCCGGGGCAGGGACAGAGGCGGGATCAGGTGACCAGGACGGTGCGGGTGCCCGGGGTCTCGGGCGCGGTCCACGCGGTCTCGACGTCGGCGAGGGGCACCGCGCGAGTGGCGACGGCGGTGCCGGGCAGGTCGCCGCGCAGTTCACCGAGCGCATCCCGACGATGACCGCCGGCCTGCCCGGCACCGGCAGCAACTGTCACAGATCGCCAGCAACATCGTGACCGCCGACGCCCACCACGCATTGCGACTAGAGCAGGGCGGCGATCATGGCCTCGGCGATGAATGCGCCGTACTGGCGCGGTGGCCAGCCGCGGCGCAGGACGAGCAGTTCGTACAGGTCGGGCGAACTGTAGGTCCACATGATTTCGCCGGCGTACTCGGCAGTGATGCCAGCTCGCAAGTGCCCGCCCTGGTGCAGGCGGCTGGCGTTGCTGGTCATGCGGCTCAGGCGGCTGGCTTCGATCTCCGATCGCAGGTCGGCCATCTGCGGGTCGGTGGCCGCGGCGGCGCGAAGTAGCAGCAGGATGGGCGCGACCCTGGGTGCGACTTCGGCAGTGAGGGTGCCCCAGCCTCGGATGATCGCGCGGGGGTCTGGCTCGCTTGCCTGCAGGTGATCAGATCGGGTCTGCGCGGGGACCGGTCCTTCGCCGGCCAGCGCCTGGTCGCAGATAGCGCGGACCAGGCCCGGCTTGCCGCCGAACGCCTTGTAGATCGTCTCCGCGGAGACACCTGCCTCGGCGGCGATCGCCGTGATCGTAGTCACGGCGAACCCGTCCCGCAGGAACAGCCGCTGCGCTGCGGCGGTCACGGCCTCGCGGGTCTGACGCGCCTGCTCGGCCCGCCTCGGCGACTCGTACCCGCGCCTGGGCTTGACAGTCAACTCTATTCCGCTCCATAGTGATGTATCGAATACATGATACTGTAACAGAATGACGAGGCAAGCATGGATAACGATCTCGCGAACGGCGGTCCGGCTGCGCTAGCCCGGCGCCTGTGCGCGGCCACCAACAACCGTGACCTGACAGAGATAGTGGCATGCTTCACCCCCGGCTACCGCAACCTGACTCCTGCTCACCCGCAGCGCGGCTTCACCGGCCGCGAGCAGGTACGCAGGAACTGGGAGCAGATCTTCGCGGCGATCCCCGATCTGCGCGCCGAGATACTGCGCAGCGCGGTGGACGGGGACACGGTGTGGACGGAGTGGGAGCACAGCGGCACCCGGCCTGACGGGTCCGCGCACCTCATGCGCGGCGTGATCATCTTTGGCGTGGCCGACGGACTAGCCGACTGGGCCCGTTTCTATCTGGAGCCGGTCACCGAGGGCGGCGAGGATGCCGACGCGGCGGTCCGCGGACAGGTTGGGTCACGGTGATCCTGCTTGCCGGCGGCACCGGCCGGCTGGGCTGCGCTCTGACGGCCAGGCTGACCGGGCTGGGGCTGCCAGTCCGAGTCCTGACCCGCGACCCCGCCAGGGCTCTGAGCCTCGCTACGTCCGGCGCGGAGGTGGTGACCGGCGACGTGCGCGACCGTGCCAGCCTCGCCCTGGCCACGCGTGGTGCCGACATCGTGGTGTCCGCTGTCCAGGGGTTCTCTGGCGCTGGCGGCGGGTCGCCGGCCACTGTCGACCGGCAGGGCAACATCAACCTCATCGACGCGGCGGCCAGTGCGGGGGCCGAGTTTGTGCTGATGTCAGTGGTCGGCGCGGCGGCCGACAGCCCGATGGAGTTGTTCCGCATGAAATACGCCGCTGAGCAGTACCTGCGCTCCGCCGTACCCGGCTGGACGATCGTGCGGGCGACCGCGTTCCTTGAACTGTGGATCGAGGTGCTGACCAAGACCGCGGCCCGCTCAGGCCGGCCGGTCGTCTTCGGGCACGGGAACAACCCGATCAACTTCGTCTCCGTGACCGACGTCGCCGCCCTCGTCGTACAGGCCATCACCGATCCGGCCGCCAGGGGCCGCGTCCTTGAGATCGGCGGTCCAGCCAACCTCACCTTCAACCAGCTCGCCGCCGTGGTCCAGGAGACCGCGGGCCGTACCAGCCCGCCACGTCATGTACCCCCGGCAGTCCTGCGGCTCGCGGCCGGAACCATCGGCCGCGTCAGGCCCCAGGCTGGCCGGATGGCCCGGGCCGCGCTCGTCATGGACCGCGACGACTTCACGCGCGACGCACGCTTACCCGGCCAGCAGCGCAGACTGGCGGTTTGCGGTTAGCTTGCCGGGTCGCGGGCGCTGGTGATAGTGGTTTTGCCGGAGTCGAGGGTAACGAGGCCTGATCGCAGGCCGTTCCAGGCGTTGCCGCGACCGATGTAACGGGTGGTCTCCAGCGACCAGCGCAGGTTTCCCGCAGCCATTTGGTTCACCGCGTCGATGTAGGCGCGGACCGCCGGGTCGGGGTGGCGGTCGCGCAGCCGGTCGCTCACGTCGACGAGGGCCTGGTCGGCGTCGTGAATCATCCCGGTGGTGGTGTCCACCGCTTCCTGCAGCGAATTCGCCTGGGTGCGCAGCAGAAGCGCGACGATGTTGGAGTGGTCTCCGGCGAACACCTCGGCCCGGAAGGAGAAGAGGTCGTTGACGAGCAGTATGTGCTCGACGGCTGCCTTGCCCATGGTCCCCAGGTCCGGATCGCTTTCGAGGACGTCGGTCAGGTCCAGTCCCAGGAAATACTCGATCGCGATGACGGACGGGATCATCCCGATTGTGTTCCGCCGGATGCGCAGGTACTCCGCTAAAGTCGGGTAAATCAATCCTTTTCGGTACCGGTTCTCTTCCTTGGCGTAGGCGAACCAATCCACCCAGGCTGCCTGGAACCGCTCGTAGACCCGCGGCGGCATGTCACGCTCGAAGGTGGCCCGCAGATCCGCGATGCCCGGCCAGAACGGGTGATCCATCATTTCTGCCGTGGATACCTTGTCGAAGATGGCGTGCTCGACCACCGCGAGGCTGTCGATCTCGAACATCAGGAAGGACAGGCACGAGCTGTGAAAGATCCGCTCGGCGATCCCGTCGGGAAAGCACAGGCAGTCAAACATCGGGTACCGGCGCTCGAATGCCCGCACCATGGCGTCATTGCTGGTGAACGGCACGAATCTGGCCACCCAGGCGGCGTTGTCCTCATAGATCGTCGGATAGGCGGGATGGACGCGCGCGATCGTGCCGCAGGACACTTCAGGCAGGAAGAACGTAGTTCCCGGCACCACGTGGACAGGGCTCTTGAAACTCACGGGGGCGCTTCCTTAGTCCGGGATCGTCGGTTTTCCTGGATACGCTGATCGAACGTAACTCGAATCGCGCCCGCAAGTAAGTATTGATATTTAGCTCAATGCGTGAGCGCTCCTATTGTCCGTAATAAGAACGGAATGCCGCATTTGCCCTGCGAACAGGACGGTGCGGGTTCCTGAGGTTTCGAGCGCCGTCCACGCGGCCTCGACGCATATTGACTGGCGTGCGGATGGGGAGTTATATGAATTCGAAGGCGCCTACATCATACCCAAGGGAGGGTATAGCAATGGATCCCATTGATGTTCGAAATGCTAAGCTAGCGCTGGCGTTCAAGGCACTTAACTTATCGGGTTCCGGGCAGCTCAGCCTTGCGGATCTGGAGTCTATAGCCCAGTCTCTGGCTCAGCGGCTGCATTGTGACGCGGAACGCGAACGCGCACTTATCGATGCGTTTCAGGCATGGTGGAATCAGCTGGGCGCAGGGGACGGCACGCTCAGCGTCGGCACTTTTACCGAGGTGATGGGCGCGAGGGCGGACGGGGACGACGCATTTTACGATCAGGGGATCGGCAAGATCATGAACGCGCTCATCCAGGCTGCGGATCGCGATAGCGACGGCATCATCAGCCAGGACGAGTACCTGTCCCTCTACGCGGCCACCGAGGCCGACACCGACGCTGTGCTCGATGGCTACCGGCAGTTCGATCTGAACGACGACGGCGCGGTCACCGTCGAGGAGTTCCAGAAGCGGGTACGCGAGTTCTACAGCTCCGCCGGACTCGAAGCCGCAGGCAGCTTCCTTCTCGGCCACCCCCTCACCTGAAGACGGAGCGCTCAGTGGCACACACCGCGAGGAACCAGAAGTTCAGCCTGCTGTTCGACTGGTTCGACCAGAACCACGATGACGCACTGACCAGCGACGACTTCGCGGCGATGGCGAGCCTGTTCACCGCGCTCGCACCCCCCGGAGACCAGGCGACCAAGGACGCGCTCAATGATGCGTTCGCACGGTGGTGGCGCGTCCTGCTCGAAGCCGCGGGCACCGAGGATCGGATCGAGCGACCCGAATTCATCGCCGTCATGCATTCCCACATCACCCACTCCGACCATTTCGAGGGCGTCGTGCTGGCCATCATCGACGCTCTCATGCAGGCTCTGGACACCGACGGCAGCGGGACGCTCACCAGCGATGAATACGTCCGCATGTACGCCAGCCTCGGTGTGGTCGAGGACGTATCCACTGCGTCTTTCGGCCGGCTCGACCGCGATGGTGACGGCGTCCTCAGCCGGGCTGAGTTCCGCTCAGCCATCGAGGACTTCTACCTCAGCGACGATCACGACGCCCCCGGCAACTGGCTGCTCGGGCCGACGCACCCGAGCGCCTAGCAGATCTGGCCAGGCGGGCGTCGGGATTAGGCCGGGGCGAGGACTGGTTCCGGGACGTTGCTGCCCATGATGGTGCCGTTGCCGAGCTCGCCGCTGCTGTCCAGGCCCCAGCACCGCACTCCGCCGGTCACCAGGACCGCGCAGGTGCTGTCGTCCTCGTCGCTCGCGAGGCTGCGCACCTTCGTGGGCGGCTTGACGCCGCCCAGGCCAGGTACGCGCGTCGGCGACGTGCTCAGCCCCGACGGCGTGGAACCCCAGCAGTCCACCCCGCCCGACGTCAGGACCGCGCAGACGTCACCGCCTTCGCTCCCGTCGCCGGCGACCAGGCTGGTGGCCCCGGCCAGGCTGCCCTTGCCGCCAACGCTGGCCACCCGGACCGGAACGTTGCTGCTGAAACCGGTGACGTGCGGATCGCCGAGGGCCAGATCTCCGTCGTAACCCCAGCAATCCACCCCGCGAGAGGTCAGGATGGCGCAGTTGGTCAGGCCGGGGACACCGACCAGGCTCGCCGCGCCACTCAGGGTTCCCTTGCCGCCGACGCCCTTGACCGCCACCGGGAACGTGCTGTCATTGGAGATCCCGGTGGCGCCGTTGCCGAGCTCGCCCCAGGTGTCCTCGCCCCAGCAGTCGACCCGGCCAGAGGCGAGCCTGGCGCAGATGCTGGTGCCGTTGTCCTGGTCGCCGGTCAGGCTGGTGACTCCAGTGAGCGTCCCGGTGCCGCTGAGGCGGACGACAGCCATCGGGACGGAGCTGTCCCCAATCGCGCCATCACCGAGCTGGTCATTACCGTTATATCCCCAGCAGTTGGCTTTTCCTGAGGTCAGGATCACGCACATGGATGCGCCCTCGCCGACCAGGGTGGCCACGGAGCTTAGGGTGCCGGTCCCGGTGGTGCTGACTACGGATACCGGAGTCGTGCTGCAGGGGTTGTCGACCGCGGTGCAGCTGTCGGGTCCGTCAAATGAGCCGTTGCCGAGGTCGCCGTCCTCGTTCAGCCCCCAGCAGTCGACCCCGCCGGATTTCAGGGCGGCGCAGAAGCCGTAGGTGTCGGGCTGGAGCTGGGTCGCGCCGGTCAGGAGCCCGGCCCCGCCGACGCCTTTGACCGCGACGGGCTTGTCGCTGTTGGCGGTGGTGCCGTTGCCGAGCTGGCCATTCAGGTTGTAGCCCCAGCAGTCCACGCCGCCGGACTTCAGCACCGCGCAGTAGCTGTCGCCGAGGCCGAGCGAGCCGCTCATCACGGCGGCCACCCCGGTCAGCAGGCCCTTGCCGCCGAGGCCGGTGACCGCGACCGGGCGGCCGCTGTTCTTGGTCTTGCCGTCGCCGAGCTGGCCGAACTCGTTGAACCCCCAGCAGTCGACCCGGCCGGACAGCAGCAGGGCGCAGTAGCTCTCGCCCTGGCCGACCACGGTCTTGACACCGGTCAGGGTTCGCGGCGGCTGGGCCAGCTTTCCCGTCGCTGACGCGGTCCGGCCTGAGCCCTGCACGGTCACCTTGAAGGTGAAGTGCTTCGTCGCGATCGAGTTGTTGGGCGCGATCGTGAGCGTGGCCGAGGCGCTGCCCGAGGTACAGGTGCGGGTGACAGGGAAGCCCTTGACCTTCGGCTTGACGCTGAACGTGCAGGTCCTGGCCGACCGCACCTTCGCGGTGACGGTGATCTTGCCGCCGTTGCTGCTGACCGGCGAGGGCGAGATCTTGACGGACACGACCTTGGGCGTGGCGCCGGGGGCAGCTGGGGCGCCGGGGGCCGCGCTCGCGATCCCCGGGGCGCTAAGAACCAGGAGCGCGGCTCCGAGTCCGAGAACAACCGCCCGTGCCGCCCGTGACATGCTGATCGCGCTCACGATCCCCCCGATTCGCGAAAGAGCCGTTGTCGGCCTTGTGCCAGGCCTCGACGCAAGCCATCCCGAAATGCCGTCACTGCACCGTAGACCCCGTGGTGCCGCAAAGGCCAGCAATCCGTAGCGACAGGGTCGCTACATCGGGTCGGCCGGCTCGGATAGGGTCTGTCACGTGGAAACCGTCGTCGTCGCAGCGCGGGGGAGTCGCCTCGCGCAGATCATGGTCGCTGAGCTGATCGAGCTGATCGGCTCGTGTCCGGTGGTGCGGTTCAAGGCCAGGGCGGTCCTGAGTGACGGAGACCGGGACCGGCGCACGCCGCTGCGGGAGCTTGGCGGCGGCGAGTCCGGCGTGTTCACGAGCCGGCTTGAGGAAGAGCTGCGCGCGGGCCGGATCGATGTCGCGGTGCACAGCCTCAAGGATCTGCCGACCGCCTCCCCGGATGACCTGGTCCTGACGGTCACGCCGCCGCGCTGGGACGCCCGGGACGCGCTGTGCGGGTCGACACTGGCCGGGCTGAGACAGGGCGCGCGGGTCGGCACGGGATCAGCGCGGCGGGTCGCGCAGCTCAAGGCGCTTCGCCCGGATGTGGAAGTGGTCCCGATCCGCGGCAATGTCCCTGGCCGCCTGGCCCGGGTCAAGTCGGGTCTGGACGCGGTTGTCCTGGCCGCCTCGGGCCTGAAGCGGCTCGGCCTTGAGGACACGATCACCGAGCTGCTCGACCCCGAGATCTTCACGCCTTCACCAGGCCAGGGAGCGCTGGGTGTTCAGGTCCGCGCGGCCGACACCGAGCTGCGGCAGATGCTCGACTCCTTCGGCGACCTCGCCGCCGACTCGGCGGTGCGAGCGGAGCGGGCGCTGCTGGCCGAGCTGCACGGCGGCTGCTCCGTCCCGGTTGGCGCGTACGCTGCCGAGGCCGGCGACGCTGGCCTGCGGCTCTGCGCCCAGGTGACCTCGCTCGACGGGCGCAGGCAGATCTCGGCGGCCGCGACCGGGCACGACCCGGAGAAGCTGGGCATCGAGCTAGCCGGCCTGCTCAGGGAGCAGGGCGCTGAGGACATCCTTCAGGAGATCAGGCAGCCAGTCTCGCGCTAGCCGGCCGTAACCCGCACAGGACCGCCGCCCGTGTCCACCTGACTGACCCACCCTGCGTCCAGCGTGATGCTCCGCCCCGGTGCGAGCCGCGTCCTGCGGCGAGCCAGCAGCCGGCCGTCCTGCCGCACCTCCAGCCACGCCCGCCGGACCTGACCCTGGCTTCTGAGCGCAAAGCAATTACGAGACGGCATCGTCCGGTTGACGGTCACCGAGTTCGGTGAGATCCAGGTCAGCGGCTCATCGACGCCGATTTGTATGGGTTCGCCGACGAGTTCCAGCGGCCGCGCAAGGAAGGCGGCGATCTGCCTGCCGGCATGCCTGCCGCCCAGCGCGGCGACATCCGCCGTCTCGGCCGCATGCACCAGGTTGCCAGCCGCGAACACCCCGGGCACCGACGTCCGCAGCGACGTATCCACCGCCGGACCCCTCGTACCCGGATCCAGCCGGACACCGGCCCGCCGGGCAAGCTCATGATCAGGAATCCAGTCCCCGGTAAACACGAGCGTCTCGCACTCGACCCGCCGAACGGCCCCGGTCCCGAGGTCGGTCAGCTCCACCGCCTCAAGCCGGTCCCGGCCGATCACGCGGCTCACCCGCGCCGACGTCCAGACTGGCACCCGCCAGCGCGCTCGCACCCCGAGGCGGAACGCCGGGCAACTCTGATGCCGGGGCAGCTCAGTCACGAGCGCGACCACGCCGGCGCCCGCGTGCGCGAGCGTGACCACGGCCGAGAAGCTGACGTGCTCGGCGCCCGCGACCAGCGCCCGCCCCGGCACCCGCTCGCCAGCCAGGAACACGCGCTGCTGCAACTCGCCGGTGGTCAGCACGCCGGACGGCCGGTCGCCGGGAACCAGCCGGGCCGCTCTCGGCCGCTCCCGGCAACCCGTCGCGATCAGCACGGCCCGCGCCGCGATCCGCTCGATGCCGTTCGCGCTGGTCAGCGTGGCCTCCCGGCTGGCCGACAGCTCGGTGACCGTCGTGCCGCAGCGCAAGTCGACCCCAGCGCTGCGCGCACCGGTCGCATACTTCTCCGCGTAGGCAGGCCCGGTGAGCACCCGCCGCAGGTCACGAACTCCGAAACCGGTATGGAAGCAATGCCTCGGCGTTCCTCCCGCCTCGCTCTCGCGATCGGCCACGAGAACTCGTCCGACCCCTAGCCTGCGCAGCTCCATCGCGGCGGCAAGCCCGGCCGGGCCCGCGCCGATCACCAGGACGTCAACGTCCACCTCAGCCCGCCTGCCCGGCGGAGGTCAGCAGCCGGGCGACACTGGCGCCGCAGTAGAACCCCTGGCACCGGCCGTTCAGCGCCCTGGTCCTCCGACGCAGTCCATCGGCATCGGACGGCGGGATGAGGCTTGCCAGCGCATCGCGGATCTCACCTGCGGTGACCCGCTCGCAGTGGCAGACGATCTGGCCGTAGGCGGAGTCGGCGGCGATCCTGGCCTCATCCCGGTACGGCCTGAGACCCGCCTCGCCGAGGTACGGCATCACCAGCCTGGACTCCGGTCC
>CAWFVM010000008.1:0-4823 GCA_963819285.1 uncultured Actinomycetota bacterium | reverse complement strand
GTGAACAATGTCTGGGGTAGCTGGCTACCCCTTCTGGAGGCTTGGTGAAACGCGAACGGGCCAGAGCCGTCGCTGCCGTCGCGGCTGTGATCGTGGTGAGCGCCGCTCCAGTGAGCACTGGCCGGCAGGCCGCCCAGGCCCAAGGTGTGGCCGCTGGTTCGGTCATCTCCACGCTGCCTGATGTATCGGCTCTGGCGCCCGACAGCGCGTGGGCGGTTGGCTACCAGGCCAAGACGATCGTCGGTCCAACCGTCACCGTGGCCGAGCACTGGAACGGCAAGTCGTGGACCAGGGCCGCCAGTCCCGATCCCGGCTCGTCCGATAACGTGCTGGACGGCGTGAGCGACGTGGCGCGCAACGCGGCCTGGGCGGTCGGCTTCTATCAGGTGGGCAGAACCGCGCGCTTCAGGACCATGATCGCGGCCTGGGACGGCAAGACCTGGTCGAAGGTTGCCAGCCCGGACTCGCCTGAGCCGGTCAACTACCTGCTCGGCGTGGCCTCGGTCTCCCGGTCCGATGCGTGGGCGGTCGGCTATGACCAGGCCAGTTTCTCCAGTCGGCACCGCACCCTCCTGCTGCACTGGAACGGCAAGACCTGGTCCAGGGTCGCGAGCCCGAACCCCGGGCACGGCAGCGATTCGCTGTGGGCCGTCGCCGCCCAGTCCGAGCGCAGTGCCTGGGCCGTCGGCAATACGTGCGTTGCCCAGTGCCATGGGATCCGCGGCCGGTTCGGCCCGTTGGTCCTGCACTGGAACGGCCGGACCTGGGCCAAAGTCGCGAGCCCGGGCGTCAGCGGAGCCAACAACCTCCTGGACGGCGTGACCAGCTTCAGGAGCTGATGCCTGGGCGACCGGGTATTCGTGTCACGGAAGCAGTGACTGCCTTTTTGCCGGAGCGATCGGCGGGCACTGATGTTGCACTGGAACGGTCATGCGTGGTCGAAGGTCGCTATCCCGCATCCAGGCCAGCCGAATGAACTGGGCGGAGTCGTGGCGACCTCGCCGCCAATGCCTGGACGGTCGGCGACTACTGCGTCAAGGCCAGCAAGTGCGTCAACTTCGAGCGGTTGCGGACGATGATCATGCACTGGAACGGCCGGAAGTGGTCGCAAGTCGCCAGCCCTGATCCAGGCCCGGCTGGTTCGCTGGCCGGGGTGACCGCCCTGCCATCGGGCGAGGCCTTCGCGACCGGTTACTACTGCACGACCTTGACGTGCGGCCGGGCGCATTCGCTGATCTTGCGCTGGGACGGGAAGCACTGGTCCGGGTGAGGGGACACGGGACCGGCCTCCGGTGAGGGGCTAGAAGCCGGCGCAAAATTTTCTCCCTCCAAAGTATGAGGCCGGTATGAGAGCGAGTCCTGATCCTCATACCGCGCGATTGGCCCGCAGGGCTGAGGCGGGCCGCCGGCGGGACTCCTAGGCTGGACGCGACCTCGGCGGGAAAGGACAATGAAACTCGAGGAACCAGCCATGAGCCGGACCATTCGCGCCAGCCGCCCCCCGCCCGCTCCGACCTCGGGCTGGGGCTTCTCTGGGCCCCGTGGGTTGGCTGGGCGGTGCCCGGCCTGGCGCTGGTCATCGTCGCGGTCTCGACGCTCACCCAGCCGTACGGGCCGGCCAGGAACCTCGTCGACATCATCGTGGCCCTGGTCGTGGCCGTGGCGACGTTCATGCTGTGGTACGCCGCCGCTCGATCGGCCCGGGCCCGGCAGCGGCTGCTCAAGGTGCTGCCGTACGCGCTGGCGCTGATGACGATGACCAGCGGCGCGGCGTCCCTGACCAACAGCGGCGGGCCGTTCAGCCTGCTCAGCTCGCTCGCCACGACCATCGCGGGCAGCACGTTCAGCCTCGGCGTCGCCACCGCGATCACCGCGACCGGGGCGCTGTGGGTCCTGTCGATCGGACTGGCGTACGACGTGAGTACCTGGGGGACGTTCGGCTACCCGCTCGTGATGGTCTTCAGCTTGATGCTCGGCCGGCTCCTGCACGGCTACCGCGCCCACGCCGAACAGTCCGCCGCCCTCATGGCCAACCTCAAGCAACTCCAGGCCGAGCAGAACCGCGCCGCCGCCCTGGACGAACGCAACCGAATCGCCCGCGAGATCCACGACGTGCTCGCCCATTCCCTGGGTTCGCTGGGGGTGCAGATTCAGGCGGCGCAGGCGTTGCTCACCGACCAGGGGGACATCGAACGAGCCGTGGCCATACTCAGCCAGGCGCGGCGGGCCGCGACCGACGGGCTCACCGAGACCCGCCGGGCCCTGCAGGCATTGCGCGCGGACACGCCGCCCCTTCCGGACGCGCTGGCCAACCTCGGGGCCAACCATCAGCGGCACTACGCCGCCCGGGTGAACTTCGACCTGACCGGCCAGCCCAGGGCCCTGTCGGCCGACGCCAACCTGGCCCTGACCCGCACCGCCCAGGAGGCACTGGTCAACACGGCCAAACACGCCCCGCACGAGCCCGTCCGGATCACGCTCGACTACCGGCTGGGCCCACCACGCTTGTCGGTAGTGAACCCGTTCTCCGCCGCCGCGGACGGCTGCGCCGGGCTGGAGTCGGTCAACGGCGGCTACGGACTGGCGGGGATGCGGGAACGGCTGCTGCTCATCGACGGCTCCCTGTCGCGCCGGGCCCGACCACGGCGACTGGGTCGTCACCGCGCAGGTCCCGCAATGAGGGACAGCACCGGGCCGCTGCGGATCGTGGTCGCCGACGATCAGGCGAGCGTCAGGGAAGGACTCGTCGTCCTGCTCGGTCTTCTGCCTGACATCGAGGTCGTCGGAGTCGGCCGCCAACGGCCAGGAGGCCATCGACCTGGTCGGTGAACATCACCCGGACGCGATCCTGCTTGACCTGCACATGCCGGTGCTCGACGGCGTCCAGGCCACCCGGGTGATCACCTCCGAGCATCCCGAGGTCGCGATCGTCGTGCTCACTACCTACGCCGACGATGCCTCGGTGCTGGCCGCGCTCGGGGCCGGGGCCGCAGCTACCTGACCAAGGACGCCGACCGGGCCGACATCGTGCAAGCGCTGCGCGGCGCCGCCACCGGCCTGGCCGTGCTCGACCCGGCGGTCCAGGCCACCCTGGTCGCCGCCGCCACCCGGCGGGCCGCCGCTGATCCGGCAGCCGGCCCGGCCCTTCCCGAGGAACTCCCCGACGGGCTCACCAAGCGGGAGGCGGAAATCCTGTCCATGATCGCCCGCGGCTGGTCCAACGCCGAAATCGCCAGCGATCTGTACCTGAGCGCCCACACCGTAAAGAGCCACATCAACCGGGTCTTCGCCAAGACCGGCTCGCCCGACCGGGCCGCCGCCATCCGTTACGCCCGCCAGCATCATCTGGCTTGATAGGGCGACGGCCCGCCCGAGCTTTCTCGCCATCCGCTGCGCCCGCCAGCACCACCTGGCCTAAGACGACGGCCCGCCCGAGCTTTCTGCGTTTTATGGAGAAAATTATCCGGGGGTTTGCTTCCTCCGTTGCCAGAGGCCGGTCGATTGCCCACGGGGCCCGCAGGCTAGGTCCTGACTTTTATCACGATCATGGAATTCCACGCCGGGCACGCCAGGCACGGCGACGTGCGGGGCCGGGCGCGGGGCCGGGCGGAAGTGAACGCGACAGGGCGGGAATGCTGTCGTAGCATCACCGGCGTGGAGGCCGTCACGCGGGCCGTCCCGGGAGCGGACGGCGAGCTGATCCGGGTCGACGAGTTCGGCGAGCCCGGCGGGATACCCGTGCTCGTGCATCATGGGAGCCCGGGATCACGGCGGCTGTTCCGGCCGGACGCGGAGCTGGCGGCGCGGGAGTTCGGGCTGCGGCTGCTGAGCTACGACCGGCCAGGGTACGGAGGGCGGCCGCGCCGGGAGCACCGGCAGGTCGCCGACGCGGTCACCGATGTCCGCGGCATTGCCAGGGCGCTGGGGATCCAGCGGATGGGGATCTGGGGTTTCTCCGGTGGCGGCTGCTACGGGCTCGCCTGCGCCGCCTTGCTGCCCGAACTGGTCACCGGCGCGGCCGTCTTCGCCTCCTTCGCACCCTACGGATCCCCGGGCCTGGACTTCTGCGCGGACATGTCACCGGAATACGCCGCCGAGGTCGGGCTGTTCTTCACCAACCGCCCGGCGGCCCGCGAGAACTGGCATCAGGACGCTGACCGGCTGTTCCCCTCCGCCAGCACGCCGGAAGGCTGGATGACCCGCTGGGGTGATGCCGCCGGCACCGACGACGCCCGCAGCTGGGAGGTCGCCTGCCATCTCGCCGCCAGCACCCGGGACGCCCTGGCCGACGGCGACGACGGCTGGTGGGACGACTGGACCGCGGTCCTGACCCCGTGGGGCTGTGACCTGACCGCCACCCGCGTCCCCGTCCGGCTCTGGCACGGCACCCGCGACCGCGCAGTCCCGGTCGCGCACGGCCGGTGGCTCGCCGCCCATGTACCCGGCATAGCAGCGCGCATCTCGGAATCAGAAGACCACGCCAACGTCGAGCACAACAACAGGCAGGCGGCCTGCGCCTGGCTCAGCGGACTCACCTGACTCTTACCGTACCGGCAGTGAAGGGACTGTACCCAAGCCCGATCTGCGCTGCCCAGACCTCGCCGAATCTCCGCGAAGCCGAGCCAAGATCGACAGCGCTCGGTCGCGCTCGCTGGCCGGCCACTGCACCGCTGCCTCCCTGGTGCTGCTCCTGTGACACCAGGGAGGCCACGGTGCTGCTGATCGGCAGCGCCAGCGGGGCTGGCCAGGGTGCGGCCCGCTTCGTCAGCTACCGGGCGGTCTGAACGGCCAGCGTCTGCTGGCCGACCGGGGCCTTGATCGCT
>CAWFVM010000007.1:0-10634 GCA_963819285.1 uncultured Actinomycetota bacterium | reverse complement strand
GCGGCCGCGTGTTCAGCGGTATAAACAAGGCGCGGGAACGCGGGCCCAGACCGCTGGGGCCGCTACTGCGACGGTACGTCTGACTTACGGACCGCGCCAGCATCGAGCGCGGGCCCGGCAGGCTCACAGTCCAGCCGGGACCGAGCCAGCCGTCCAGTCAGAGCAGGTCATGCTGTCGGCGCTTGCCGTCGTGGCGGCCTGCCGCAGCTGGCCGGCAGCACGCTACGGCCCGCCTGGCTTGGTCGCGACGCCGTTGAACATGTAGCCGAACGCGCGCGGGCCCTTCAGGTAGTAGGTATCCAGCCGAGTCAGCTCCAGCCCGGCGTCTATCACTAGCCGGTCGATGGGCCGGTTGATGTGGCAGCCGCCGAAGACGCGGCGCTGCAGCGGGGTGAGCCGGTGCTGCCACCGGGCCACCGTCGCCTCCGGCGACAGGCCATGTTCCATGAAGTGAAAAGCGCCCGCGGGACGCAGCACGCGGCGGATCTCGGCCAGGGCCCGGTCCACGGTGGGGATAGTGCAGAGTGTCAAGACGCTGACCACGTGGTCGACGCTGGCGTCCGCAAGCGGCAGTGCCTGGGCGTCACCGCCGATGTACTCGACCGGCACCGTGCTCGCCGCGACCCGTTCCGCCGCCAGCTTGCGCGCCACGGCCGACGGATCGACCGCTCGCACGCGCGTGACGGCGGGCGGGTAGTAGGGCATGTTCAGCCCCGACCCGAAGCCGACCTCAAGGACCTCGCCACCGAGCCCAGCGGTGACCCGGGCCCGCAACCGTGCCGCCTCCTTGCCGCGCAGCGCACGATCCGTCACACGAGGAAGGACCTGCTCCTCGTAGAACCCCATCCCACCAGTCTGGGTCAGCCCGCCAGCAGCATCAAGAATCCTACGGCACCACCGGGCGCATCTTTTGGTGCCCTCCCGTGCCAGGTCATCAGCCGGTCTGACTGCAACGATCTATTGGTTCGTGGGGGTCGACGTGAGGGACGCGCTCGGTGGTCTGTCGTGATTCGGACAGCCTCATCGCGGCCATGAGAGCGCGTTCGGATAGGCGTCATGTCCGCCAGGGATGACCCGGGCGTAGCTCCGTGAAAGATGGCTTCTCGAACCGAGGCTTGTGAGGTGGAACGTTTTGGGCGGATTGCCGCAGCGGTATGGCTATGTTGGTGGCCCGGCGGGTTGCCCTGGTGGGGACGGATGCAGAGGGAAGGCGGACACGATGAGACACGCACTCCGACGAACTCTCGTCGAAGTGTCCTAGCAACGCCTTGTGGAGTAAGGTTTGTTGATTGACCGCACGCTGCCGTGGATTGCGTAAGGAAAGGTCGTGGATCTTTCTACTGCTCAGGTTCTAGCCGACCGGGCTACTAAGCGATGGCTTGAAACGAGCCGCGCGCAGCCGACCAGAAGCCTTGAGATGGCATTGGTCCGAGCTGCGCGCGAACACGGTCATCTGAGCGACCTTTCACTGCTCAGCGCCGCTCTGACCATTATCCCTCATGCGGTCGAGAATCTGCGAGTATTCCGGCCTGAGATCCTGGTCCCCTACCTCCATAAACCGTCTCAGCAAGCGATAGGTGTGCGTCAGGAGACAAGTCTATCTCTCCGCTACTTGATCCAAGATTGGTACGATCCCACCGAACTTGGGCAGCAACCAAAGACCTACACTCCCGGTGAAGACTACCGGGTTGATCCGATCCTTGAATGGAAAAACAGCCAACCATCCTGGTCTTTGCGGGGCAAATCTGATGAATACTTGATTGTCGATATAGCTCAATGGCTCAGGGCCACTGCATTGTGGTTCGAGAGGAATCGAACGCTCCGCGCTTCACACCCGATTTTCAGCTATGTACGCCATAGTCCCGTCAGGGGCGACGTCAAGGCCATTGCTATCAAGGAGTTGAGGCGCATTGCGTCAGCAATCGCCGACGTAGAGTCGTTGACTGATTCACACGAGAGCTTGGCGATGATCCCGTCCGGCAATCGACTGATCCTACGCCCATTCAGTCACCTCGCTCATGGTCTAGTTTCCGCGAGCTACGAGCCGTCGGCGGAAGCCGTGGCTGCGACATCGCTGGAGCCAAGCGTGTCAGCGTTTGGCTTTGGAGTAGAGGCGATAGCTGAACTGGAGGACCTCATTAATTCTCCTATCAGCAGAGAACAAGATCTTCAGTCCTTCTTTGAGGCGTATCCTTACTTCCTGCTAGGGTTGGACTACGGGCGACTAATCGCTCAACCTCTTCTACGCCGCAAAGACGAGCCGGACTTGATTCCGGACTTCGTACTCCTGCCTCTTGACAGTAACACGCGCTTCCCAAAGATCGTCGATCTTAAGCTGCCGACGGAGAAGGTTTTCCGCCGGGAGAAAAACCGTCAAGGCTACCTAAGCGCAGTACACAAGGCGCGCGATCAGCTATTGGAATACCAGCGTTATTTTTCTCAAACTGCAAGCGTCCAAGAGGCGTCCATGCGCTGGGGTCAAGAAATATTTATGCCCGAGATATGCGTGGTAATCGGCAGGTCAGCATCTTTCGCAAGCTCGCTGGAGCGGCAGCGCGCCCGCATTTCGGTGCCTGATATGGAAGTGATCACTTATGACGATGTTCCTGTCAGCAGGGCGACGGCTAGTTGACTGGAGCCATAACTCTTAACTTGCCCTCGGATGCCCAGGACTCCTGACATGGTGTGAAATTTGGTGTGATGTGGAGAACTCGAAGAGCTTCAGATCGAGCCGCCACTGCCGCGTTTCCCCAGGTCACAGACTCAAGGGTGCATCAGCTTTACATAATTCCCTTGCATCTATTTTCACTGCCCCGGCCGTGACGACGTGGAGCGAAATGTCAGGAAACGCCAGAAAGAACCAGGTCACCAGACTCGTGACACTGCGTCACCGGTCGACCATGTCAGGAGCCCTGATGCTAGGGATATTTCCGCGTATAGTGACGAGTAGAGTGAAACGGACCGATCGTTTCAACGTTCTCACATCGGCAGAAGAGTGCGTTCTTAGCGCCTCTATCT
This sequence comes from uncultured Actinomycetota bacterium, assembly GCA_963819285.1. GTDB lineage: Bacteria > Actinomycetota > Actinomycetes > Streptosporangiales > Streptosporangiaceae > Chersky-822. The sequence continues at coordinate 7,616 of CAWFVM010000007.1, read as the reverse complement.
ATTTATTACTACCCAGGTTTGCCTGTCTGGTGGCTCTTCGGTCCACTGATTGACAGGCCGAGTCACGATATTGGATCCAGGCGTCCGACGAGGTTGACCTGCCTTAGGTCAAGGTCTGTTGCAAGACCGGCGGAAGCCAGGTGCGCGCACACTACCGCCAGCTTCTCTTTCGCGCTTTGAGTGGCTCGGCGGTCGAGTGCGACGACGGGGCGCACCTTGATGGGCGCGGCGACCTGAATTCCTGTCCGGTCCGACAGCCCTATTCGGTTGCGTTGTGCCGCCATAGCGTGCAGAACCTCGTGTGCCTTGCCGCCCGCGGAGTCAGCCCATCGCTGGAAGAGGTCGGCGTACATGCCGGCCTGGAGCACAGACCACGCAATGTCCCTGTCTGAAGCCGTGTGCGGCTTGACCTCGATGGCAAGGACCTCGCCCCTGCTGGACACCGCAAGCACATCGCATTCGTCGCCGAGCTTCGTCGGCTTGGTCTTCCACCACGTGGGCGGGTCTGTCCTGTGCAGGGCATTCAGCCACTTGGCGGCCAGCTCGCTCTTGCAGGCATCCTTCTCCTGCTGCGAACCGAAGGACACGATCGCCTCGCGGTCGATGATGGTGAAGTCGGTCGACCGAAAGCGGCCGATGGCGGCTTGGACCATGCCTTCTTTGACGTAGGTTCCCTTCCGTACGATCTTTTCGATGACCACTTGAAGATAGTTATCGACCTCGGCCCACTGGTCGGCGAACCAGCGGTCGTTGTGCCACTGCTCCCACGCAGCAGCCCATCCGTTGGTTTCGCGGGCAAGGGTCGGAGAAGCAGACAGCACGAACAACTGGCCTTTCAGGCGAAGGTCAATCACCTTGGTTGTGCCGACGTACAAGGTCGCCCGGTGCTGCTTCTTCACCTCCCCAAGCCCGCGCAACTGCAGGTCCAGCGCCCACATGCCGCTCCCGCCGAACTCCACCAGTGAGTGCGCGAAACCTCCGGGCTCCATAGCCTTCAGGAGCTCTTCGGGAACGCGACGATCGTAGCTCAGCCCCATGGCTACCCCTCTCTGATAAACGACCGCCCCAAGCTCTCCATCATCTGACGGTTCCCGCTCAACTCACCCCACAACATGATGTCGTGAATCCGGAGGCGGGTCAGCCGGACACCGTCGTGCGCTGACGCGAGCGCAGCGAACCAGTCTTCGAGCCCGACGAACTCTTGCTCATGCCGCGAGAGGTCCTCCCAGATTGTAGCCCAGGCGCGAAATCCACCGAGATGCGCGCTGGTCACGCTGTCCAGCATCGGGAATAGCCACGGCCGCTTTCGGTGCAGCAGCTTGTGCGTAATCGCGCGATCGACACCGGGCAGCCCCATCAGCAGCGCCCATGCTCGCCACGCCCACCAGGACACGGTGCCAGGTGCCGGTGGCCGTTCATTAAAACCCTTGACTGGCAGCTGCCAGAATGTCGTCGTCACAGGGATGTGCATGAGCGTCTCGTTAAGGTCGCGCCTTATGGCATCCAGGCCGAGGACAGCATCGCCGCTTACACCCGTGTCGAGGGCCGCGGTGGCCACGATATCTTCGACCGAGACCCGGCTTGGGGATGCTGGCACGCAATCGAACGACCAATACCCCCACCGATAACGCGTGCCGACGCTCGGCGGCAAGCCAAGATCCGAGTCGGGCGGCACGCCCCGGGGTGGCTTCCAGCTCAAACTGATCTGCCCGAATGCGAATCCGGCAAGTGCTGCTCGAGCCTCATCTTCGCTATAGCTGACTCTGCTGCCGTTGACGCCGATGAGTTCAATCGGCCAAGTCATAGAATCTCCCGCGTCGGTGACCACTGCGGCATGAGCATGCGTTAGCGGTTCGGGCGGCTACCGGCAGGCCACACAGCTTCGCCTGCGCGGTGCCGGGGGTCGATCAGTATCACGGCCTTGGCCGCCAGAGCCTTCGCCGAGTCAGTCCGCCGGGCCGCGAGGTAGCGTCGGATGGCATCTGCCGGGTCGGTCCCGGGTCCGGCCGGAAGCGAGCGCCCAAGAAGATCAACGCGCCTGCCAGAGTAACGCGCCGGGTCACCGGGGTACCTGCCGAACTTCGAGGGGCCGAAGTCCCGCGTTCCTCGCCACCGAGCCGGGAAGGGCCAGTCGTCATACTCGGCGTAGAAGGACCAGACATCGAAGTCCTTGACGCCGTTCTCCCCGTTCAAGTAGTGCAAGGCAGCACCCTGGCAGAGAGCCCGGCCCAGCAGACGACCGGCATATCGTCCGGAGCCGTTCGGATTCCGGCCGAAGAGCTCGGCCTCTGCGTCGGCGGCTAGGGCTGCGAGTCGAAGCAGGTCAGCTACTTCGATCCGCGCCAGCGACCGATCGATATCGGCGCTCACACAGCCATACTGGCACGCTGCGAAGGGTCCGGCCAATCTGCCACGAGCGGTCTGCGGCACAGTGCGGGCGTCCTGGCTGATGTATTGGTCGGTGTCGCGCCCGCCATCGGCGTGGCGTTGCCAGACGCGGCCAACGCTTTATGTTCCGTGATCTGTCGGCCATCTACAGTAAGATGAGGTAACCCTGCGATGTATTCACCCGACAAGGACGATGCGCACGATCATGAGTGATATTGAGAATGCCATGCGGCAGCTTCGCGACGTGATCACAGGCCGCAAGGACGGGCTCTGCGGCCGGCTGAACCGGGACAAATCAGCATGCCGAAACGATCTTGGGATACGGGTGGCGTGCAGCGCTCATGCCGGTACCGATGAGCAGCGGTTGAACGATTTTCTGCATGACGTTGCTATATTGGCTCGTCAGGTCCAGAACACCCGCAGGTGACGCCCTGGTAGCAAGCCAGGCGGCGAACCGTCGCCAAGCGGGCCAGCTCATCATCCCCGCTGCTGATTTCTGCAGTGGTCACTCTGCATGAGGCTAGCTAATTAATTATAATTGCCGGGCAAGATGCCACTGTTGTCACAATTCCAAGAGTTGAGCAAGTCACTCTCATCGGCAGAAGAGCATGTCCCGACATCACCTCATATCGCAGATTCGCTGCAGCATCGACGCCGTCGAGAACCTGGTACCGGGTCGGCCGTCGGTGCAACGACGACGAGTGCGACCTGCTCGCCGGTCGCCCCGCGCGTGACCACCTGGGTCCGTCGCAGCGAACACCTTGGCCCATACTCGATCGCACTCGGTCGCCCGTCAAATGCAGGCGAAGTTCAGTACGTAACCGCATATTTGCATCCCCGGCTAACGTACGACAGCGGTCTGCAGTGCCATCGTCTCCATCTACTGCCTTGCGCTGATCGGCAGCACTATGCGAGCGGCGCGGACCTAGCCCACACGCGCTCGAAACTGTCCAGGTAGAGGCCGACCATCTCGCCGGCGGCATCGCACAGGCAGAACACAGGTGCCTGCGCGGCTGGGATGCCGTAGGTGTGCTGGTTGACGAGGAACTGGCCGTCGGCGCGGTAGATGGAGTTGTACAGCACGGTGCGATGGAGGCGGATCTCGATGTTCTGCACCGTGCCGAGCGGCCGGTACAGCATGAGCGCGTTGCAGATCTTGGCGGGCATCGCGTCGCCGATGCCTTCTTCTTCGCCGCGTTGCGCGGCGTGCGGCCCGTCGGGGTCCCCGAGCGCGATCCGCACGGTGACGCCCGCGCGGCCCTTATCGGCGAGAATCCGGAGGATTCCGGCATCTTCGGCGAGGAACAACGCGCTGTAAGCCAGGATGCCGATCTCGCTCTCGGCCGATTCGAACAGCCGCACCCAGGCCTCTCGCGGAACAGCCCACTGGTGTGGGTAAACCATCCCCAGCTCCTCCGGCCGCGTCCGCGCCGCCAGGAGACCACCCGCATCAGGCCACAGCTCGGCCTCATCCGCGCCGACGAGCTCCGCGATCGCGGCCCGGTTGTGCGGGTACGGCATGCGTCCGTTCAGCCACCGCCGGACCGTCTTGGGATCCACGCCCAGGCGGGCGGCGACGTCGTCTTCGCGGAGCCGCGCCCGCAACAGGGCCCGGCGCAGTGGCTCGTTCACCGTCGCCACCTCCCGGAACGCGAGGACACTCCCGACCGTACCAGAAGACGTCCCTAGAAGTCCCTCGGGTGGGGTTCAGAAGTTCCCCTCGCCGACGCCAGCCTGGCCAGTGGGGATATGTCGTCGCCCCGGCAGTCCGCAGACAGCGCAAGCAGGAGGAACACCCAGATGACCAGGTTGGTCCGGCTCTACACCCCGGCACAGTTCGAGGAGGTGAAGACCCTGCTCGACCTGCTGGCCGAACGATCCGACCTCCCGCCCGCCGAACGCGACAGGCTCACCGCCTTCCAGGCAGATCTACAGCAGACGGTCCGCGAAGACCGCCGCCGTTACACTGGCGCGGCCCGGCTCCCCGTGTCCGCGAGCCGACCCGCGTCATGACAGCCGAACCAGCCGCCGCCACACGACATACCTCCACCTACCCAGGGCGAGCCAACCAGTTGCACCACGTCCGCCGCGCCGTCGCCAGCCACCTGGCGGGATGTGCGTCCGCCGCCGATGCCATCCTCATCGCATCCGAGCTCTCAGCCAACGCCATCTTGCACTCGCGCAGCCGGGCCGGGCACTTCACCGTTTGCATCGAGCTGCACCCGGATCATGTCCGGATCGAGACCGAAGACTACGGCGGCCCGTGGCGCCGCAGGCAGCCCGACGGCCGCCCGCACGGCCTGGACGTGGTCGAGGCCCTCACCGGCCCGGACGGCTGGGGCACTGAGACCACCACCGCCGGCGGTCGGATCGTCTGGGCCCGCCTCGACCTGGACGCGGCGGGCGAATGAGCCAGCATGTCCGCCATCACCGACTCCGCCATGGCCACGACGAGGAGCACGCAGACGAGCGCGCGCTGTCCGGCCTGTGACGGGCGGGGAATCAGGGACGTTTCAGACGTCTCCAGACGGCAGGCCGCGTCCGTGAACGTCCCGCCCACCCTGACTAGCGTGGACCTTATGCAGACCACCGCAGCCTGGGCCGAAGGCCTCGCCCGCACCCTCCTCGCCGACTCCCTGCCCCGCCGCTGGGCGCACGTCCAGGGCGTCGCCGCCCGTGCCCGCACCCTCAAGCCGTCACTCAGCTCCGACGCTGGGCTCCTTGAGGCAGCCGCTTGGCTACACGACATCGGCTATTCGCCCGAACTCGTCGTCACCGGCCTGCACGGCCTGGACGGCGCCCGCTACCTGCGCGACGTCCAGCACGCCGACCCGATGCTGTGCCGCCTGGTCGCGCACCACTCCTATGCCGTCATCGAGGCCGAAGAACGCGGCCTGGCCCACGTCCTGACTCGTGAGTTCGCCCCGCCCCCGCAACACCTGGCCGACGCGCTAACCTTCTGCGACATGACCACCAGCCCCGACGGCGAGCAGGTCCAGGTGCACCGCCGCCTGGCCGAGATCCACGACCGCTACGGTTCCGGTCACCTGGTCAGCCGCTTTATCAGCCGCGCCACCCCCCTCATCCTGGAGGCCGTCGGCCACGTCAACGCGCGAGCCGCCCGCACCTTATTGGGCAATGGCCGCTACCCGTTGCGGGATCACACGCGTTCGCCGGGCCTGGTCGCCGCGGCGGCGGTCACCATCAGAACGGGACGCTTGCCAGCTGCGCCGCTGCCTGCCGATACTGGTCACGTGCTGGAGCTGCGGCCGAATTGCGAATGCTGCGACCGGGACCTCGACCCGGCATCCCCAGACGTGCTGATCTGCACGTACGAGTGCACCTGGTGCCGCGACTGCGCCGAGAACATCCTGCACGGTGTCTGCCCGAACTGCGGCGGCGAGCTCGTCCGGCGTCCCATCCGTCCGGCCCATCTGCTCATAGCTGACCCACCGTCGGCCACGAGGGTTGTCCGGCCGGGATGTGCCCCGGCATCCGCCCGCTAACCGCCAGCAGGCGAGCAGGAGCCGAGCCGACCCGCACAGACTGATATGCGTCGCCCGCCATACCCGAGTTGGCTCACGATCGAGGGTTCGTGCGTGATGCGTCACGCTGACCTGCTGGTTCTCTAGTTTTCGTAAGCGAACTTGCGCACTAAGGAGGGGCCGGAGAGTTGTCCGGTGGCGTGGGTTCGTGCCGTGAAGACCGCGTGGGGGGCGACGGCGGTCCAGGTTGTGCGGGCCTCGCGGCCTGGCTCGCGAGCATTGAGCATCTCGGCTCGGTGCATGACGAGCGGGAACTGGAGTCGCTGAAGGCGGCGGCGCGGCAGCGGGTGGCAGCCGGGCACGTCTTCACCCAGCCCTGGCCCTGGCCCTGGCCCTGGCCCGCAGGCCCCTCGAGGCCCGGGCCTGACATTCTCGGTAGCTGTTTCGTCTTACGGGCAGAAGCCAAGATTCCGCACCGGCCGGAAGGAATGGGTATCGATGCCCGCGCAACGCGAGGAAGACGAAGCCAAGATCAGGCAGCAGGTTGACAAGATCGTGGCGGGAATCCGGGCCAAGGATCTCGAAGGCCTGAAGCGGCTGTACGCAACGGACGTCGTGTCCTTCGACGTCGAGCCGCCGCTCCAGCATGTAGGGATAGAGGCGAAGCTGAAGAACTGGGCGACGGCGTTCACGTTCTTCCAGGATGTGGGCTATGAGGTTCGCGACCTGACCGTAACCGTGGGTGATGATGTGGCATTCGGGCACGCTTTCGGTCGGCTCAGCGGCACGCTGAAGGACGGGACGGCGACGAGCGGGATGTGGGTCCGGGGCACCTTCTGCTTCCGGAAGCTCGACCACAATTGGCTGATCGTGCACGACCAGGCTTCTGTGCCGTTCGATATTGCAAGCGGCAAGGGAGTGACCGACCTTGAGCCCTGACGAGGCGCAGAAGTACCCGTGCGCGACCCCCGATCGCGCGGGAGCTTACGTGGCAGCAACGCCCATCAGCGCCGAAAGAGTCCGGCAGACTGACAACGTGACCAGAAGTTCAAGTCACTCGCTGTGATGGGCACTGCACTATCTTCGTAGGCGCCGGTGGGAAGGTTTCGTTTCGCCGCCTACACGGGGCGAACCGAATCTGCTACGGCACTCGGTATGCACTAGCTTGAGCCAACTCGGGCCCGGCCGGGATGTGCCCCCGGCATCCGCCCGCTAACCGCCAGTAGACGAGCAGGAGCCGAGCCGACCCGCACCGACTGATACGCGTCGCCCGCCGTGGACATCACCTTACCCTGCGGCGACGGCATTAGGTCTTCACGCAGCGTCAAGCACTAGCGACGTTGCCTGCAAGCGTCCAGCCGACGAGTGCGTTGGCGTGCCCGTGCCCCATGCCATGCTCGGACTTCAGGTATCCCACGATGGCCATGTGCTTCTCGAGGCCGCAGCCCGTGATGATTTGCTGCCACTCCGCGATCGAGCGCCCGTACTTCTTCTCGATAGACGGGAAATACGATGCTGGTCCTTGGTTCGGCCAGGGCGGCGCATACTCGGCCATGTTGATGTGCTCCCTCGTTGGTCAACGATGATGAGACGAGCCAGGCGGACCGATCTCATCGCTAGTCGGGTGCCGCCGACAGCCCTGGCTCAAGCGGGCGGACCCTCCCATCATTCGCATATCGGCGACCAGCCAGGCTCGCACTTTCACGGACAGCGCATTAGCCCAGGTACGGCGCAGCGCGTCCC
>CAWFVM010000006.1:0-2018947 GCA_963819285.1 uncultured Actinomycetota bacterium | reverse complement strand
CGGCGGCAAGCCCGGCCGGGCCCGCGCCGATCACCAGGACGTCAACGTCCACCTCAGCCCGCCTGCCCCGGCGGAGGTCAGCAGCCGGGCGACACTGGCGCCGCAGTAGAACCCCTGGCACCGGCCGTTCAGCGCCCTGGTCCTCCGACGCAGTCCATCGGCATCGGACGGCGGGATGAGGCTGCCAGCGCATCGCGGATCTCACCTGCGGTGACCCGCTCGCAGTGGCAGACGATCTGGCCGTAGGCGGAGTCGGCGGCGATCCGGCCTCATCCGGTACGGCCGGGACCCGCCTCGCCGAGGTACGGCATCACAGCCTGGACTCCGGTCCCGGCCCGGTCCGCCGTTCCAGATCCAGGCCAGCCCCGCCGAGCTGATCGACCACGTACTCGGCGATCCCGAGCGAAGCCGACAGCCCCGTCGACCTGATCCCGGCGACGCACGCGTACCGCTGGCCGCGTCCACCCGGATCCGGTAATCCCGTGCTCGGTGGCCGCTCGCAGCCCGGCGTAGGTCGCGGTGACCTCCTCGGCGATCAGGGCGGGCATGATCAACGGCCCGGCGTCGAGCAGCCCGGCCAGCCCGGCCGCGGTGGTCGCCCCTATCCCCCCGGTCGGTCGAGATCCTGCGCGGTCGGCCCGAGCAGCACGTTTCCGTACACTGTCGGCGCGATCAGCACGCCCTTGGTGCGGGCCGTCGGCACCGGCAGCAGGATCGATCCGACCAGCGGCCTGGCCAGCTTGTCGAACACGATCAGCTCGCCCCGCCGCGGCGTGATCGTGAAGCCGCCGCCGCCCCAGCATCGAGTCGACCTCGTCGCTGCCCAGGCCCGCCGCATTGACCAGCCACCGGCACCGCACCGGACCCCGGCGGTCGACACCAGGTGCCGGCCATCGCCGCTCGCCCGACGGCAGTCACCCGGGAGCTCAGCCGCAGCCTACCCCGGCCCGCACCGCCTCGGTCGCGTAGGCGAGCGGCGGGGTCCACGGGCAGATGATCGACTCGTCCGGGATCTCCAGCGCGGCCAGCGCACCGGGACCAAGATGCGGCTCACGTTCATACAGGCTCGCGGCACTCACCGGACGGATCGAGGTATAGCCGTTCTGCCTGGCCTTCCCGGCAATCCCCGGCAACTCCCGCTCCTGCTCCGGCGTCCAGGCCACGAGCAGGGCCCCGGTCCGCTCGACCGCGATGCCCGCCCGCGCGGCGTAGTCGAGCAGCAGCGTGCTGCCGCGCCGCAGCAGCCGGCTTTCCAGGCTGCCGGGCACCGCGTCGAACCCGGTGTGCAAGATCGCGGTGTTGGCCTTCGTCGTGCCGGTGCCGAGGTCGTTCGCCGCGTCCAGCAGCACGACCGAGAGCTGGTAGCCGGCAGCTCACGCGCGATCGCGGTACCGACGACGCCGGCGCCGACAATCACGACATCCGCGGCTCCCCGGCTGCCTCAGCACTCACGACACGGTCGCACGACGCCGGCGTCGCTGTCAGCGCGGCATCAAGAGCCGCCAGCCGCTCAGCAGCCTGACCGGCACTGATCCGGGGCTCAAGCACCAACTCCACAGCCGCGGGCCGATGGCAGCTCGCACGTCGTCAGCCTGCCCCATCCCGAGCCGGGCCAGCGCGGCGGCACCGAGCGCGGTGGCGTCCGGGGTGCGGCACACCTGCACCGGGAGCTGGAGCAGATCAGCCTGGGTCTGCATCAGCAGCCGCGACCTGGTCAGCCCGCCGTCGGCGCGCAGCACGGTCAGCGGCTGCCCGAGATCGCTGGCGACCGAGCGGGCGAGCAGGGCGACCATCCCCGCCACCCCGTCCATCACCGCCCGCACCAGCTGCGCCCGGGTGGTACCCAGACCCACCCCGGTAAACGAGCCCCTGGCGGCCGACTGCCAGTGCGGCGCGCCCAGCCCGGCGAGCGCCGGGACAAACACGACGCCGCCGCTATCGGGCACCGAGCCACCCACATCATCGAGGTCGGCCGCCCCGCTCAGCAGCCCGACCTCGGTCAGCCATCGCACCGCCGCGCCAGCGGTGTAGACCTGCCCGTCCAGGCAGTAGCCCGGTCGCCCGGCCAGCCGCCACGCCACAGAAGCCGACAGCCCGGCGGCCGAGCGCACCGCTGCCCCGCCGGTCGCCGCCAGCAGGAACGCCCCCGTGCCGTACGTGCATTTCGCCTGCCCGGCGTCCAGGCAGTCCTGCGCGAGCAGCGCCGCCTGCTGGTCCACGATCAGCCCGGCGATCGGCGCGGCCCGGCCGAACGCGGTGGTCTCCCCGACCACGCCCGCACAGTCGGTGACCTGCGGCAGCTCACCGGGATCGAGCCCGAACGCCGCGCACGCCTGCGCCGACCACTCGGTCGAGTCCAGGTCGAGCAGCATCGTCCTGGACGCCGTCGCCGCGTCGGTGACGTAGCCGCCGCCGAGCCTGGCCAGCAGCCAGCTGTCGGTGGTCGTCACGACGCCCGCCCCGGTCACGTTCTCCCGCAGCCAGGTCATCTTCGGCGCGGCGAAATACGGGCTGAGCGGCAGTCCGGTGATCTCGGCCAGCCTCGCCGCCGTCGAGCCAGAATCGCCGCGCCGCAGCCGCTCGCACACACTGGCCGACCGCCCGTCCTGCCACCCGATCGCCTGAGTCAGCGGCCGCCCGGTCCGCCGGTCCCAGGCGAGCACGGTCTCACCCTGGTTGGCCAGCGCGACCGCATCGGCCGGCGCCCGCGCCGCCGCGACCGCCTGCGCCGGCCTCGATCACCGAGCCGAGCAGCTCACCAGGATCGGTCTCGACGCCATCAGGCCCGATGGTCGCCACGCTGACCGGCACCTCGCCAGTCCCGAGTACCTCATGCCCGGGACCGGTGAGGATCGCCTTCGTCGCTGACGTGCCCTGATCGATAGCGAGGACGTTCACCTGGCTAGGCCGCGCCGCCCGAGGCCGCGGGCTCGTCGGTGAGCCCGGCGAGCGCGTCCGCGCCGTGCGCACCTTCCTGCGAGCGCATCGCGTCCGGTTCGAGTACCCGCTGCACGATATAGAAGACCAGCCCGACCCCGAGCGCGCCGAGCACGTAGTACTGCGCGTCCCTGAACTCGGCCGGCCCGATCAGCACGATCAGCTCATACGCCAGCCAGACCAGCGCGCCGACGACCACCGGCACCTCCCAGCGACCCAGCGCGACCTGCCCCGGGCCGCCGCCGTGACGCCGGCGAGCATAGACGTAAAGCACCACGGTGCTCGCGTACAAGATCGCCGGCATGATCGTCGACGCGGTGAACAGCGTGACCAGCGCGGCCGTGTGCGTCCGCAGCACCAGCGTGATCAGCGCGCCGATGACGGCGGCCAGCAACGTCGCCCACGACGGCCCGCCGGTCGCCCTGGGCACCTGCTGCCAGAGCTGATAGCCGGGCAGCCTGCGGTCCCTGGCCATCGACCAGATCAGCCGTCCGTTGGTGACCATGATCACCAGCCCGCAGGCGAAGATCGAGACACAGACAAAGATCAGGAACAGTTTGGAAACAACCCCGCCCAGTACATCGTGCACGATCAGCGCGACCGGCGCGGCGCTGGCCGACGTGGCTTTGACCGAGCTGGTCGCGTAGCTCAGCGCGATCAGGAACACCATGCCGACGGCCCCTGACAGCAGCACCGCCCTGATCATCGCTCTGGGGATGACCTTGTGCGGCTGCTCGGTCTCCTCGGCCAGGTTGCTCGCCGCCTCAAAGCCGACGATCGTGTAGGCCCCCAGCAAGGTCGCCAGCATGAACGGCCCGAGCCAGGCGAAGTAGCCCGCGTGCGGCACGACTCCCGATGAGCCCAGATTCGACCAGTGCCCGAGACCGCGCACCGCCGCGACGATAAAAAGCAGCACCGTGAGCCCGAGTATGCCGATGACCTCAGTCGCCACCGCGGTGTTGTTCACCCTCGTCGTCATTCGCGTGGACCAGATGATGAGGCCGGCCTGCAGAGCCAGCACCACGAGCGTTTCCAGCGCGGCGCTGGTCGGGGTGTAGGCCTCGCCGATCAGCGGCTGGAACGCCACCTGGACCAGCCCGTAATCGACCGACACCGTCACGATCGACAGGAACGCGAACGACATCCAGCCCAGCCACCAGCCGATGTGCACATTGGCCAGCCGGGACGCCCACTGATAGGAGTACCCGGACAGCGGCACCCGCGCCGCCAGCGAGCCGTAGACCAGGGCGACCAGCGCCTGCCCGCCCGTGACGATCAGCCAGATCCAGATCGAGCGCGGGCCGCCGGTCGCCAGCGCGAAGCCGTAGGTTGTGAAGATGCCAGTGGTGATGGAGATGAAAGAAAACGCCACGGCGAATGACTCGAAGTGACGCAGGGACCTGACAAACTGCTGCCGGTAGCCAAAGCGGGGGAGCAGCGCATCATCATCGGTCGGCGTGAGAGTAGCCACTGTCGTTGTTCACATCCTTCAGGAGCGGTCGCGCGGAACTGCTGGCTCTGATCAGGGCAACCCCGGCCGCCTCAAGCGCCGCGTACTCAATGGCGTTCTCGCCGGCGTTGGTGATGATCGCCGTGACCCGGTCGAGCGGGCAAACCCGGTGCACGGCGATCACGCCGAGCTTGCTTGAATCGGCCAGCACGTAGCTGGCGGCGGAGTGCGCGATGATCGTGCGGCGGATGATGACCTCGGCCGGGTAGTAGTCGGTAAGCCCGGCCTCCAGATGCACGCCGCCCGACCCGAGGAACGCCCGGTCGGCGTAGAACTCGGCGAAGAACGCCTCGGCGTGCGCGCCCGAGCAGGCCGCGTCGCCCGCCCGGACCTGGCCGCCGCAGAGCAGCAACTCGATGCCGTCACGGGCGGACAGTTCCATCGCGACTGGTACCGAGCTGGTCAGGACCCTGCCTCTGAACGTCGCCGGCAGCGCACGGGCGACCGCGAGAGCGCTGGTGCCAACGTCCAGGATCAGCGTCTCGTCCGGCTCGATCAGGCCGGCCGCCAGCGCGGCGATCGCCTGCTTGCGCTCGAGGTTGCGCGTGCACCTGGCGGTGAAGCTGCCCTCACTCGACCGGACCGACGGCGTGGTGGCGCCGCCGTAGACCCGTTCGAGCAGGCCCTGACGCTGCAGCGAGCGCAGGTCTCGCCGGATCGTCTCCACCGAGACCCCGTACCGCCGGGCAAGCGCTTCGGCCGAGACCGCGTGGCGGGCGCGGATCTCGGCGAGGATCGCCTGCCGGCGCTGGCTGGGCAGCATGAGCGCTCCTCGCCCCTGTTAACCGTTCTTGCCCGTTGTTGCCTGATCTTGATCCATTGATGCCCGTCTGGTCAAGAGCGGCAGGTCTCAGTGACGGCGCAGAGGTCAGCGATGGGACGCCGATCGAGGAAGTGGTCCCCGACTGGGCCGAGCGAGTGGCGGTCGCGCTCGCAGACTTCCGTGATCATGAGATTGAGCCTGATCACGGAGCTTCCGGTGGCGTGATCACGCCCACGGTGGGTTACGGGGTCAGCCGAGGTAGCGGGTGTGGCTGGTGACTATCTTCTGCGTGCCGCAGCCGTGGTGGCCGGGCAGGTTGAGGCCGTCTTTGGCCTCGGTATCGCGCTGGCAGGGAACGACGGCGAAGTCGTATCCGTCGTTATTCACGGTGAAGGTGAGCTTGAGCTTGACCTCGTAGTCGAAGGCCGAGATCTTGGCTGGCTTTCCGAAATGCGGGCTGCCTGCCCCCAGATGAAGCGTCGTGGGCGGCCTTGGCGCTCGCGTCCGGCGCAGAGTCAGGCCGAAGTACTCGAACCAGGCCTTGGCCCGCTCCGTCTTGAGGGTGCTGGCCGGAACGGAGGCCAGCAAGGTCACCGTCTCGTGGCAGACCGGCCTCCCGCACTTGCGGAAGATCAGGCGAGTGGGCGCGACCAGGTAGACAGTCACGGTCGGGGAGATCGCCAGCGGAGTCGTCGCCGTGTCGGTGGCGAACAGTTCGACCTTGTACCGCGTCGCCAGCTTCGGCTGCACGAAGAACTTGTAGTGAGCCTTGGTGGTCACGGGGTTCCCGACCTCGACCGGCGGCTTGTTGTAGGGGAACTGCTGGGCGAACACTTCGAGGACCGTGGGGGTTCCGCTTTCGCTTGAGGTGCCCTTGAGCTGCGCGAAGTTCGCCTTGCCGTTGAAGAAGAAGACAAACGTGTCCCCGCTGACCTCGGGAAACTGGGACGAGGCGGCAATGGTGACTGTGGGTCCCGTGCGCGGTGCGGCGAGCGCCGGGATCGGAGCGGCGGCGAGTAAGCCGCCAGTGAGAGCGATGACGGCGACCCTGCTGAGCGCCGCCCGTGGTGAAAGGGTGTTCTTCATAGCACCAGCGTGCCGCCGCGCCGTCGGGCCTGCCTGAGTTTGCCTACTCGACAATGACGGCGCGGCTACTCAGCTGGCCGGCTGAGCGCTCAAGGGTCTTCGCAATTTGGGCGGCGTCGTCGTATGGACCTTGAATATAGAGAGGCTTGCCTTCATGGCCGAACGTGATCGCGCTCGGCCCGGTCCATTCTCCGAGGAAATCGCCGGCCTCCGCGAACTGCTCGGGCGGCTCGAAGCCCAGAGTCCGGGCGTAGTCGACGGCTCCGAATACGAGCTGGCGCGCTAGCTCGATCGGCGCCTCCAGCGGCTTGAGCTGGCCCGGAGAGAAATATCGCTCGGTGAACACGGGCAGTACGTAGTCATCCATCGTCATCGGGCCGACGATGTCCTTGACACCCAGGCAGTAGACGTCGACGAGATAGCCGCGGACCGAGACCTTGCCGCGCCGCCCGGAGCGCGCTGCCATGACGTTCACCAGGCCTGACCCAGCAGGGCCGCTGCCGTTCACCTCTGGCCAGTCGAAGTTGCCCTCGACCGTGAGCCCGGTGCTCCACCCGGAGCTCACCCAGCATCCGATGATCTCGCTCGCGGGTGGGTTCGCCTCGTCCTCGGCGGCGATTGCCCTGATCAGCGGGGTGACCGTGGCGAGGGGCAGGCTGAGAGCGCGGGCGATCTGCTTAGGGGTCTGACCCTGATGCCGCAGCGCGCGCACCGGCTCGATGAGTTCCTTACGATTCATCGGGGAATCTTCCCATGGCCAGCCTGGGTCCCGGTGCGAAAACGGCCGGGCCCAGGCTGGCGGGCGGCGTCAGCCGATGTAGTTGAAGCGGGCGCTGATTACCTTCTTGCCGCAGCCGTGGTGACCGGGCAGGTTGAGGCCGTCTTTGGCCTCAATGTCGGGCTGGCAGCCCAGGACAATGAAGTTGTATCCGTCATTGTTGATACGGAACGTGATGCTCAGCTTGACCTGGTACCTGGTCGCTGAGAGCCGGGTCCCCCTGCTGAACTTCGGGTCGCCTTCCCCTCGGCGCATGGACGTCGGCACGCTGGGTGCCTTCCTTGGCTTCAGCTTCAGGCCGAGATATCCGATCCAGCGCTCGGCCCGCTGCGCCCTGAGCGTGCTCGCAGGGACGGTCGTCCGCAGGATCAGCGTCTGATGGCAGACCGGCCGCTTGCACTTGCGGATCCCCGAGTAACGGGTGACCCCGGCCAGGTAGACGATGGTGGTCGGCGAGCTAGCTAGCGGGGTCTTGGCCGTGCTGCTGGCGAACAGCTCCACCTTGTATTGCGTGGCCAGCTGCGGTCGCACGGTGAAGCTGTAGCGGGCCGAGGCACTGACCGGAGCGCCGGCCTCGACCGGCTGCTTATGGAACGGGAACTGCTGGGCGAACAGCCTGAGCACGTCGGGGGAGCCGCCGCCGGTGACGGTGCCCTTGAGCTGCGCGGCGCCGAACTTGCCGGGGATGAAGAGGACCCAGGTGAACCCGGTGACCTTCGGCTCGTTGGACGAGGCCGCGATGGTGACCGCCGGTCCGGCGCTCGGTGCCGCGAGGGCCGGGACCTGGGCTGCGGCGAGTGAGCCGCCCGCGAGCGCGACGACGGCGATCCTGGTAAGTGCGGTTTTCGGAGAAATCGGGATCTTCATAACCTTATCGTTACGCAGTTCCCAGCCGATGTCCAAGGATTAGTACGCCGACCAGGCCCGCCCAGCCAGCTGGCAATCAGGCCAACGCTTTCTTGAGTGATTTATCCGGTATTAGCTGTTCGGGATACTGAACCGGGCCGACAGGGGACCCTGCCGATGTTCCGTGATCACGCCGGGTAGGTTGATCACGGAGTTCTGATGGCCTGATCCCGCTGCGGATGTTCCGTGATCAAGGTCCGCTCCATGATCAGGGAAGGTTTCTCGGGGTAGCTGGACGGCCGGGGCTGCCGAATCGGGCTGGGCTGGCGCGGGCTGTCGGCGAAGGCATCGGCGCAGCGGGGGTCAGGGGATGACGCCGCGGCGCTGTCCGGCCCCATCGATGTGACATAGCTGGGGCTCCAGTCCCATCGATGTGACATAGCTGGGGAAGACTCCCGCAGGAGTTGGCCAGGCCATGGGCAGGTTCGGCCGCCAGCCAGTACCCCGAAACGGCTGATACCCGGTATATCCGGCACGTGAAACCGAGTTGGACCACCACCCCGGAACCAGGCTGCCCACTTCACGGGATTCGCGTCAGAGCCCGGAACATCGCCGGCGTCAGCCTTCCTTGTTGACTGGGGAACACTGGAATTTGCCGGAAAACGCTGGGCGTTGTACGGTGGCTCTCGTGACCCAGGAGCTGGAGGCGCTTGAGCGCCGTATTGAGAAACTGCGTGCCGAGGTGCGCCGGGCTGTCGCGGGCGGGGATCGCGACCGGGCTCGGGGGCTGCGAGCGGAGTTGCGCGCGTCGGAGCGCGAGTGGGACAAGTCGCTCGACCTCCTGGAGGCGGACCAGGCCGCCGCGCCGACCGGTGCAGGGGCGGCCGGCAGGCCGAGCGGTGCAGAGGTGGCTGACGGGTCGAGTGGTGCCGGGCGGGCCGCTGGACCTGGGGCCAGTGGCAGGGGTAGTGGCGGTGGTGGCAGGGGTAGTGGCGGTGGTGGCGGGGCGTTGTTGCCGGCTCGGGAGCAGGTGCATCAGGCGCTGACCCTGCTCGGCGGGCCGGCCGCGCCGAGGCTCATCGTCGAGGTGCACGACGCTTTCTATGCCGGAAGCCTGCACGGGGCCCGGCTGACCAGCTTGCGCCGGGACGAAGAACGGTCGTTCCGGTCGGCGCCGTACGCCCGGCCGTACTATCTGTGCGCGGCACTGACCGCTGACCTGCTCGCGCCGGCGCGAGGGCTGCTCGCCATTTCGACCTGGTCTCTGGACCGGAGAGTGATTGGGCCGCTAAGTCCGCGTGTTGATTTCCTGAATGCCGCAATTCGCGTAGCGCAGCGCTTTCAGGGGATTCAGGATTTTTCCGACGTTAGCGCCAATGCCCGTCGATTGCTGTGGCGATTTGCCGCGAACATCCCCCGCGCGGCAGCGAATATCAGCACAATGAATCCTGGCGAAATCGTCAAGGCCGCCCAAGCCGAGCTAGCAGTTCATGAACTGGCGGATTCCGAGCTGAGGACGGCCGCTGCCCGGCGAGCCCGTGATCAGCTCGACGACATCGCCCAGCTTTTCGGGACCGGCTTGCAGCTCAGCCGCCACAGCAGCGGCTGACCTCGCACCACGCCAGCAGTAAGAAACGCAGGAACACCATGAACGCAGTTGAGGCACGGCTGGACCGCATTCGCGGCACCATTGCCCCGAAAAGCCACAATGCGCGCACTATTGCCGCGCTGACTAGCAATCCTGGCTGTGCGCGCCGCGCGGTCATGGATGCCGCCGGGGTCGATAAACAGCGGCTGGCGTCCTATGCGGGATTCCCCGCGCCGTTCGGGCAGTCGCAATTCGCGCTCACCCGTGGCAACGCCTTCGAGGCCCAGGTCAAGGCCAACGGCTGTGCCGAATTGCTCCGCCTGCTGCGCGAGCACCTCGGGCTGCCGATCGAGCAGGCGTCCTACGACAACCTGGACGATGTCGGCGGCAACACCAGCCTGACCGTCAGGCACGCCAGGACCAGGTCGCTGCTGTCACGGGCGGTCACCTCGGCCGAGGCCTCTGACGCGGGCACCATGTTCGACCATCCGCTGCTTCAGCTCCAGGTCGGCGGCCGGCCGGTGTACCTGGAGCCGGACCTCATCGCGTTCCAGCTCAGCGGGCGGTTCCATGTCGTCGAGATCAAGTCGTTCGCCATCATCGACGGTCAGGCCGACGCCGACAAGGTGGCCGCCGCCGTCATCCAGTCGGCCGTCTACGTGCTGGCTCTCCGCGAGTTGCTGGCCGGGTTCGGGATCGGCCCCGACGCGGTCGCCGACACCGTCGTGCTGGTCTGCCCGGAGAACTTCGCCAACCAGCCGGCCGCCGCCCTGCTCGACGTCCGCAAGCAGCTCACCGTGCTGCGGCGGCAGCTCTCCAGGCTGGCCGCGATCGAGTCGCTGCTCGACGCGCTGCCACCCGGCCTGACCTTCGACCTGACGCTCGACGCCGACGGGGTGCCGGGCCGCCCGCCCGCCGAGCTGGCGCGGGCCATGCGATCGGTCGAGGCCAGGTACGCGCCCGAGTGCCTGGCGAGCTGCGAGCTGTGCTTCTTCTGCCGGGACGAGGCGCACGGCCGCACCGAGGCCCTCGGCCGCGAGGTCCGCGACGAGCTGGGCGCGATTGACTCGGTGGCGGCGGTGCTCGGCCTGGCCGACGGCACGCTCATTCCCGGTGACGAGCAGATCGAGGCGGCCGCGATGCTCAGGACGGCCGCCCGGCTCCGCCGCGAGTGCCTGCAAGGCGTCGCATGAGTACCCTTCGTGCCTTCGCCAGGGCCCAGGCGGTGGCGAACGGTATTGCCCAGCCGGTCGCGACAGTACGCCATGTCCAGATCGCCGAGCGACCGCTCGTCCTGGTCGCCCTGACCCTGGCCGGCGAGGCGAACGCGCCGCTGGCCGCGATGGTGGGCGACGATCCCGGGTCCGGCCGGCTGCTAGTCGTCAGCCAGCCGCGCAACCGTGACGAACGGTTCGCGTTCGCGACCGAACTGGCAGAGGTCCTTGTCGGCTACATCGACGCGTGCGGACTGGCCGTGCGGACAGATGCTGCCGGGGACGACAGTGAGCACGGCGAGCCGTTACAAAAAATGCCGCAGTTCCTCGTGCCCAACCAGGCCACGATCGGATTCCTGCGGCTGCTAGGCCGGTCGACCAGATTCCGGCGGTCCGATGGGGAGTACCCGGTCGATCCAGCCGTGCCGGTGCTCGGGCGGTGGCTGACGTTCCTCGCGGAGCAGGCCGAGGTGCCCGGCTCGTGCCTGCTGCTGGCGGCGACCGACGCGCTCGCGCTGCACTGGGCCAGCGGGCAGAGCGCGGTCGAGGACCGCAACCTGGCCACGCTGATGGGCTGGATCGATCCGCCGGCCGGCCGGACAGGCCGCGAGGCGGCTGCCGCGGCTGAGGACCCGCTGACCTGCCCGCCGGCAGGCCCGGCCACCGACCCGACGTTCGACAACGAGGTGCTCGCGCCCCTCATCCGGGCGTGCGGCCGGCCTGACCTGAGCTCTGGGCAGCGGCGGGTGGCTGTGCAGGCATTGGAGAAAGAAATCGCCGGGCAGCTCGCCCCCACCTGGAGACTCATGTGGCGGGCGGTGGAGCTGCTGCGGTCCATGCCCGCTGGGAAGAGGGTGGCGGGGCGGTGGGAGCTGGACCGGGAGGCGTTCGTCGGGTATGGCGAGTACCTGCGGGATAGCGGCCTGCCCCAGGCGCGTCGGGATTCGGCGGTCGCGGCGGCCAAGCGGCTGAGCGCGCTGGAGCGGACCCAGGCCAGCTACGCCGCTCAGCGGGCTTTCGACGATCCGCTGGTGATGGCCGAGTACCGGCTGAGCGGCGAGGCGTTCGGGGGCTTTGTCTCCGCCGCCGAGCCGGATCGTCTGGACGCGTCAGGCCCTCGGCGGAAGCTGCGGCCGCTGATCACCGTCTTCACCGAGGAACCGGTGCGGGTCGAGGTCGGGGCGACGGTGGTCTCGCCTGCGCGGCCTAAGCAGTCGGGGACGGTGCTGTCGGTGTCCCATTCGATGGATGCGCGGGCGACTGTGGTGCTGGAGCTGACGAGCGGGATGGGCAAGTCGCTCACGCCGGCGCCGGGAAGCGTTCCGGCGGTGGGGGAGTACCTCTCTTATACGACGCTGACCGACGCCTTTCAGGTGCGCGGGGCGTTTCCTGAGCGCGAGGCCACGCCGTGGACGCACGGCGGGCCGCCGCCGGTCTACGTTCCGGTGCGCGAGGACGTCGCTGAGGAGTGGTCATGACGGCCCCGGCGGAACTGGCGGCCGGGGTGGTGGCCGACGTGCTCGCGGCGCTGACTGGCGGGAAACACCGGGGTGTCGTGGTCGACTCGCCGCCTGGTGCGGGGAAGTCGACGCTGGTGGTCGGGGCGGCGCTGGAGCTGGCCCGGCCGGGGGAGCCGGTCATGGTGGTGGCGCAGACCAACGGCCAGGTGGATGACCTGGTCGACCGGCTCGCGGTCGCGGCGCCCGGGCTGGCGATCGGGCGGCTGTCGGGGCAGGGGTATGCGGTCGCGCCGCAGGTGGCCCGGCATCTGCCTGCGGTCCTCGTGGAGCAGCAGGTCCGCGCGCTTGGCGGCTGCCTGGTGGTGGTCGGGACGGCGGCTAAGTGGGCGACGGTCACTGACGGGCTCTGGAGGTGGGGGATCGTGGATGAGGCCTACCAGATGCGGTCGGACACGCTGCTGCGGATCGCCGGGCGGTTCCGGCGGGGGCTGTTCGTGGGTGATCCGGGGCAGCTTGACCCTTTTTCTACGGTGGAGACGGACCGGTGGATGGGGCTGGCCTGGGACCCGATGCAGAGCGCGGTCGCTGTACTGCTGCGGAACAACCCGGACGTGCCGGTGCTGTCGCTGCCGGTGTCGTGGCGGCTGCCGGTGTCGGCGGCGGGGGTGGTGGGGGAGGCGTTCTACCCGTTCTCCGGGTTTGTGGCCGGGACTGCGGCCGGCGAACGGCGGGTCTCGTTCTCGACCCAGGTCTTGCGGGCTGGTCCGGTGGACGAGGCGATTGATGTTGCCGCCGGTACTGGCTGGGCGCTCTATGAGCTGCCCGCCAGGCACACGATCCGGACGGACGGGGAAGCCGTCAGGGCGTGCGCGGAGCTGGCCGAGCGAGTGCTGCAGCGGGGGATGGTCTGCTACTCGGAGCGCGCGCCGGGCGGGGAGATCGTGGTGCCGGGGCGGATCGCGATCGGGGTTGCGCACCGGGACCAGGCCGCGGCTATTCGGTCAGTGCTGGGGCCGCTCGGGTTGGGCGGGGTCGTGGTTGATACGGCTAACCGGCTTCAGGGGCGGGAGTACGACCTGGTGATCGTGCTGCATCCGCTGTCGGGGCGGCGGGATGCTACGTCGTTTCATCTGGAGGCGGGGCGGCTGTGTGTTTTGTGTTCGCGGCATCGGCAGGCGTGCGTGGTGGTGGCGCGGGCCGGGATCGCTGAGCTGCTGGATGCGCATCCGGCTACGGAGCCGGTGCATCTGAACGTGCCAGCCAAGTTTCCGGATGGGTGGGCGGCGAATCAGACGATGCTCGCGCACCTGGCGCGGTACCGGGTGCGTGCGCCGTGAGCCGCTTTGGCTGGGGCTGGGCGGTTGGGCTTGAGGTGCTCGGGGCCAGCCGGTGGCTGGCCCCGAGCGGCAGCGGGGCTGCGGCCGAGGCCGCAGAATTTATTGGATCACCCGTTCGATACACGGATGCCGGATCTGCCTCAATGGAGCCCGCCACCTGTGCTCAAGATCTTAAAGCATCGAACCTGACGGCGGGTCATCGTGGTGGCTTTAGATCAGGTATACGAGTGCTGGACTCAGATCTGGTGTACCCTCAGGCGAGTGAGAGGACGCGGACGTCATGCCGGACATCGACGTGCAGTCGCGAGAGGAGACCGCTGCGAGTCGTGGTTCGATCTCGCGCAGACCGTGCTCGGGGACTGGCGTATGACATTTCGCGCTGGACTCCTGCTCGAAGTCGTATGCCATCCTGCCGTGATCGGCCACATACCTGCGTTCCTTACGTCGTTTTTCGCCCACCTGTAGGAGTTTTCTCCAAACCAACTTAGCCAATTTAGGTGTAATCCGCGCAGAGGACAAAGACAAAGATGAAGATATTTGAGAATTTCTTTCTTGACGCCACAGGATACTCACCGCATGGGTATCAGACTCGGCTCGCTCAGGACGGGTTGCCACCAGTGGTCCAGGCGGCGACTGGGACTGGCAAAACGGGGATCGTGCTGGCCTGGCTGTGGCAGCGGTTTCACGGGCCAGATCCTGAAGGGACGCCAAGGAGGCTGATTTATGCCCTGCCGCAGCGGAGCCTGGTCGAGCAGGTGTCGGCTGAGGTGAGGAACTGGCTGGATCGGCTCGGGCTACAGCGCGATGTATCGCTCCATCTGGTCATGGGCGGTGACGCCAGTACCCAGTGGCAGTGGCGGCAGGATATGCATCAGGCGGCCATTGTGATCGGGACCATCGATTCGCTGGTGAGCAAGGCGCTGAATCGGGGGTACGGGATCGGCCGGGCTACCTATCCGATCGACTTCGCTCTGGTCACCAATGGTGCGCACTGGGTTATTGACGAGATTCAGCTCTGCCCGGAGTCGACTACCACGTTGCGCCAGCTGGCGGCATTCGCGCAGTCGCTGGGGACGGCTGAGCCGTTCGGGCTGACGTGCATGTCGGCTACGGTGCCCGAGTCGCTGATCCGTACCGTCGATAATCCGCGGCTGACGGCGGACGACGTCGTGACGATCGCGCCCGAGGAACGAGTCGGTGAGCTGGCGGTGCGGCTTGACGCCAGCCGGATGGTACGGCGGCTCGCCGCTCAGCCGGGCGGCTACAAGGAGATCGCGGCCTTCGTCGCCGAGCGTCATCGTCCTGGCACGCTCACGCTTGTCGTGCTGAACACCGTGGATGCGGCACGCCGGGTCTATGCGGCCTTGCCGGCTGGGGACGCTGAGCGGACGCTCATTCACTCGCGGTTTCGTGGTCACGAGCGGGCAGCCCTGGCGAGCTGGGTGGCCAGTAAGCCTGGCGTCAGCGGGCACATTGTCGTGGCCACACAGGTTGTCGAGGCTGGCCTCGACCTGAACGCGGCCTTGCTGGTGACTGAGGCCGCACCCTGGCCGAGCGTGGTGCAGCGAGCCGGCCGCTGCAATCGGACTGGCCGGATCGATGATGCGGAGCTTCTGGTGGGTCCCACCCGCTAAGAACCCGCCCTATGAAGACCGCGACATCGCCGCGTCGGTCGCGGAGCTTGAGGCTCTGGAAGGCAGCCGTGTCACTGGTGAGGAACTGCTGCTGCGCAACGTGGCCGTCACCGAGCCGCTGATCGCGGTGCTTCGTCGGCCCGACCTGATCGGACTGTTTGACACGGCCCCCGACCTGAGTGGCGCTGACCTGGATGTGGCTCCCTACGTTCGCGACACAGACGAGCTGGATGTTCAGCTCGTCTGGGCGATCTGGACTCCTGAGCTAGTGGACGGCCAGCCCGCCAGAGATGGCCAGCCGCCCGCCGATGCCAAGGCGCCAGCGGGCGAGTGGCGCTGCCGGGCGCCTCTGGGCGAGGTCGCCGCGCTGGCGAAGCGAGTCTCGGTGTGGCGGATGGACCAGGCGCTGGGCCGGTGGAAGCGAGTCATGCCGCAGGAGCGCGCCCGGCCTGGCGAGGTGCTGCTGGTGGCGGCAGCCGACGGCGGCTACGATCCCGCGACTGGCTTTGATCCTTTGGGACGCGCAGCGGTAGCGCCCTGCCCGACCCTTGATCCGGTAGGGGAGCTTGCCGCAGGGGCTGAGGACATGTTCCAGGCCGACTCGGCGAGCGTGGACCAGCCCAGCTGGGTTTCGTTGGAGCAGCACAGCGACGAGACCCGCGAGCAGGCGAAGTCCTTGCTCAGCAAGATCAGGCCGTGCTTGCCTGAGGCAGCTATGCGGGCAGTGGCCTGCGCCGCCTACCTGCACGACGTCGGGAAGGCGCACAAGATCTGGCAAGACGCCCTGTGCGATCTGGCCGCTGCGGACGAGCGGGAAAGAATTGATGCTGGCCGGCCCTGGGCTAAGTCGGGCGGCAAGGGCCGGCTCCGGTTTGGTGGCGGAGTCGCGTTCAGGCACGAGCTGGCATCGCTCCTGCTGGTTGACGGGCCGCTCAGCGGGCTGATCGATGGTGCCGCTGACGCGGACCTCGTCCGATACCTGGTGCTGGCCCATCACGGGAAGCTGCGAGTGCAGGTTCGTGACCCGGTTCAGCTCAGCTCGGGGACGCTGCTCGGGCTTCAGAATGGCGTGGTCTTTTCCATGCCCCCGCTGCTCGGTCAGCCTGGGGCTGACGTGACCGTGGAGCTTGAGCAGTTTGGTCTCGGCGGTGATCGCTCCTGGACGAGGACGGCGCTGGGGCTGCGGGATAAATACGGGCCGTTCGTCCTGGCTTACTTGGAAACGCTGGTGCGGATCGCTGACTGGCGTGCTAGTGCCGGATCGGAGCCGGTGACATGACACTCCAGACTTTCACTGGATTGCGGCCAGAGCCGCTAGCCAATTACCTGGCCGGTCTCGGGCTAGTGCGGCTGATCGGTCAGGCCGACCCTGGCGCGACCTTCAGATGGACTCCCGATGGGCTGGCGGCTGACTCATCGATAGCGGACATCGCGCAGTGGCTCGTCGATGACTATGTGCCTACGCCCGTGCTCAGCCCGTGGAACGGCGGAAGCGGCTTCGGCGCGAAGGACGTCGAGCCAAAGCACCGGCTGGACCGGCTGACGGGCAATCCGTCCCTCCGGTTCGAAGGTTTCAGGGCTGCGGTCGAGGCAGCGAACATAGCGCTCCGGCATGCCCGTTTTGCGGGCTGGATCACCGATGACGGCAAGGGCGACAAGCAGCGGCTCGTTCTAGAGTTCCGCAACCGCTGCCCCGAGGAGCTTTTGCCGTGGATCGATGCCTGCGTCGTGCTGTCCGCTGACAAGGCGCTGTTCCCGCCGTTGCTCGGTACCGGCGGCAATGACGGACGCCTTGATTTTTCGACCAATTTCCACGAGCAGTTGCTGGCGGTGCTCGACTCATCGGCTGATGGCCAAGCGCGGTCCCTGGCCTCGGCGCGCGACTTGCTGGCGGGCACGGCGACCGAGCGGCTGGCTGCGGCGCCAGTCGGGCAGTTCAACCCGGCCGGGACCGGAGGGCCGGGCTCGTCGCCCTTCGGCGCGGCGGCGTCGCTTGTAAATCCGTGGGAGTACGTGCTCCTAGTCGAAGGTGCACTGCTCTTCGCGTCGGGTACGTCCCGGCGGCACCAGCATGATGTGGGCCGGGCAGCGATGCCGTTCACCGTGGCCTACTCACCGGACGGCTCGGACAGCGGCGTGGCCGACGAAGAGTCGCGCGGCGAGATCTGGGTGCCGGAATGGTCTGCTCTCTGGACCCTTGCTGAGGTCAGGCAGTTGTTCGGGGAGGCTCGTGCCGCCTGGCGCGGCCGGCCGGCTCGCCGGGCCGTCGATTTCTACGCGGCGACCAGATCCCTTGGCGTCGCTCGCGGAGTGAGCGCGTTCTGGCGCTACGGGCTGCAGCAGCGCAACGGGCTCGCCTTCGTCGCGGTGCCGCTAGATCGTGTCGAGGTCGTGGACAGGCCGGAGGTCCGGCTGGCCGCCAAGCTCGAAGACTGGCCGTCCTGGATCTCGCGCGGCGAGGCATCAAGGGCAGTTCGCACGGCGCTCAGGCAGTTCGAGGCCGCGCACCTGAGGTATGCCCGTGACACCGATCCCCTGGCACTGCGGGATCTGCTGGCCTCGCTGACCACTCTTGAGCAGGTAGTCGGTCGCAGCGGGCGACTGCGCGAGCAGATGCCGGTCCGCCGCCCGCCGGCTGCTGAGGATTTCCTCGGCGTTCTGACGGGAGACCCCGGTCTTGAGACTCCTGAACTGCGGATCGCGGTGGGAATCGCGTCTTGCATAGCCGGGAGCAGGCGCACGGGCACCAGGAGCATGCGGCAGCTTCTGCTGCCCATCGACTCACCCGATCCAGATGACCGGGCTCATCGGGACGGGCGCTGGCGAGTCGCCCCGGTCGTTCCTGGGTTCGGGATCAGGCCGTTGCGGCAGGTGCTGGCTGACGTCCTGGCCTGGCGCAGCCGCACCGCTTCCGATGAGATCGCTTCCGGCGAATCTGGCGCGGCGGCATTTCGCGGCATCCCGACCTTCTGCCAGGGCATTCCCGTGCCTGCTGGCGACTTGCACGCCTTCGCAGTCGATCCGCGCAACTTGGCTGAGGCGCAACTGGATGAGAAGTCCCTGGACGCCTGGCTTCGTGCGTGTCTGGCACTGGACTGGTCACGCAAAGGAAGGCACCACTGGGCCGCAGTCCCTAGGTGGCAGAAGCTGATACCAGCGCTTGCCCTGCTGCATCCGCTTGCGGGAGGTCTCGCGGCGGATGAGGAAGACAAGGATGCCTCGGCCCAGCGACTGGCCCTCGGACCCGACTGGGCGGTCCGGCTCGCGGCCGGGAAGGTCGATGACGTCCACACTGACGCGGTACGCCGGCTCAGGCAGGTGGGCTGGGACGGAGTACCGCCGATTCCGGCGAGCGCTCGCAGATCCGCGCTGCCTGACCGCGTGGGCGTAGGCACTGCGATGGCCGCAGCGCTCGTTCCGCGCTGCCGAGGCGGCAAACGCGTCCTGGAGCGGTTCGCAGTGAAGCTCAAGGCCGATGATGCGGACCCGGTGAAAAGTACCGAAACTCAAGAAGATTCCGAAACCCCCGAAGAAGTAGAGGAGCAGTCATGAACGCACCACGCACCGTCCTAGAAGTTGACCTGAAGCCGCTAGCTGGCAGCCGGTTCCAGCCGACCGGGTTTCCCGACCTGGGGGCTGCCGAATTCGACGCTGCCGACGGCAGCAAGGCGCTGATCGTCGAGTCGGCCCAGAGCATGGCCAACCGGCTTGAGGCCACTACCTGGGACGAGGCCAGGGACGAACAGGCAGATCCGCTCTCGGTGCTGCCCTATGTCCGCATCCTCAGCCCTGAGCGCGACTTCCTGACCTCCAGTCGGCTTGAGGCTCACCGGCTCGCGTCCGCTTACATCATGCAGGGCAAAGTGGGTGACCAGGACGGCAGCGCGTGGATGCTGGCCAAGCTGGGCCTGGTCAAGGGCCGGCCGCTCGATTACCGGGCCGTCGCCCGTGCGTGCTTCGCCATCGACCCGGTATCTCTGGTGCACGGTGTCTTCTTCGCCAGGAAAGAATGGCCGTGGCAGCCGAAGATTGCCCGTGCTCTTACTAGCTTCATCGAGGCCTACCAGGTCATCCCTGCGGTCAGTGGCGGCGTCAAGCGTGACTCAGTCAACAATGAGGGCAAGGATGGCGCTACCTCCGAAGGCTATGGGATGGTGCCATTTCACCGAGTGGAGTACACCGCCGGGCTGATCACCGCATACTTCACCGTTGATCACCAGCAGTTCCGCTCTTACGGGCTGTCTGAGCCCGCGACCGCGCTCCTCGGAGCGCTCGCCGACTTCGAGATCGCCTCCGTGCTCAGTGGAGGACTGAGGCTGCGTACGGCGTGCGACCTGGCCGTACACGATGTGCGGGGAAAGCAGCCAGATCTAGACGAGGCGGCTGACCGGATCGCCAAGCTCGCCGTTGAGTGCTCGGCTGAGCTAGGCGGGGTAACGGAGGTCATCTGGGCCGGCCGCGTCGCCAAGGCCAAGTGAGATGGCAGTTACCGTAGCGATCCGGTTCCCGCTCGGGCGGTATCACGCCACTGCCTGGGATCGCAGTGTGAACGAGGGCGCCACGGAGTGGCCGCCGTCACCATGGAGGCTGCTGCGCGCACTCGTGGCCACCTGGTACACGCGCTGGCCGGATTTGCCGGCCCCAGAACTCGACGCCCTGCTGGATGGGCTGGGCGACCCGCCGTCGTATCGGACGCCGCCTGCTCAGCCGGGGCATACTCGCCACTACCTGCCGGACCTGGACCACAAGAGGGGGGAGCCGGGCGGCACTGATCTGACCCTCGATCCGTTCTTGTCGGTATCTAGATCGGAAGAGTTGCTGGTCAGGTGGGACGCTGAGTTGCCTGGCGATCAGCGAGAGGTGCTGGCCAAGCTCGTAGAGCTTGTGCCCTATCTCGGTCGGGCGGACTCGATCTGCGAGGCGCGGCTGCTGGAATGCCAGCCTGAGCCGGATGACACGTGGTGGCGACCGGGCGCTGCCGGGTCCCGGCAGGCGCGGCTGCTGGGACCCACTCGCCCGGTCAGCAGGCCCGCACTGGAAATGTCGACGGTGGAGGTCCGCCGCAGTCGGCGGAAGCTGCCGCTGGGAAGCGCTTTGATCAGTTATGCGGCAAATGATCGGCGGATCACCCAACGTGCGCCGAAACAGGAGCTGGCTAGCGTTGAGGCGATCAGGTTTGCTGTCGTCAATGTCGACAAAGCTCCGCTGCGCTCGACTAATGGCGTCCTGCTGGCCGACGAAGCGCACCGGATCGCAGGTAAGAAGATGGCGCACATCGATAACGAGCGACGACGAGTACTGCTCGGCACGGACGGGGCACTGTCTGGTCACCGGCACGCGCACTGGATTCCCGTTGCCGAGGATGATGAGCGTGGTGCCTCGGTCAAGTCGCTGGTCGTGTGGGTACCAGGCAAACTCCGCGCCAGCGAGGTAGCGGCGCTCATCGGGCTTAAGTCTTTTTCAGGCAAGCTTGGACCCAAGCAGAGCGACGGGTACGAACTTCGAGGATTCCCCGAAGTTCAGCTGCTATTTCAGGCGGCGGGATCAGCTGAGCATGTGGTGCCGGAACTGCGCGGTCCGGCTCGGCGCTGGCGAAGTCTCACGCCGTATCTGCCGGTACGGCACCGGAAGCGCGGCTCGCTGACTGACTACCTGACAGCCGATATCGGGGTCGAGCTGAGCTACCGGGAGGAGTTCAGGAACCTGCCGGTTCCTGTAGTTGAGCAGGTAGAGGCTGATGGTGGTCTGCCAGACCGGTGGGCGAGGGAATTCCGCCGGTACCGGCTGGCCGAGCACCTGGACAGATCCCGGCCAGGGCTGGGTCTGCGGCTGGAATTTACCGAGGCGATCCAGGGACCGTTGCTACTCGGGCAGCTTAGTCATTTCGGTTACGGAATCTTCATACCGGAGCCGGAATGACCATTACCGAGCTGCCGGAGCTGGTGCCGGCACGGATGCTGAATGAGTATGCGTACTGCCCGAGGCTGTTCTTCCTGGAGTGGGTGGATTCGCTCTGGGCGTCGAACGCCGATGTCGCCGAGGGGAACCGGCGGCATCGGCGGGTGGACAGCGGGGGAGGGGCCGCGCCGTTGCCTGAGGAAGGAGAGCTGAAGGCGGCGCGCTCGGTTGAGCTGTCAAGCGAGCGGCTTGGCATTACCGCCAAGCTCGACCTGCTGGAGGGTTTCGACGGCGGAGTCGTGCCGGTCGACTTCAAGAAGGGGCACCCGACGAAGGAAGGCAAGCCCTGGGAGGCCGATGCGGTGCAGGTCTGCGCGCAGGTGCTGTTGCTGCGGGAGCACGGGTATGCGTGCGAGCGCGGTGAGCTCTTCTACGCTCAGACCCGGCAGCGGGTCGTGGTCGAGCCGACGCCGGAGCTGGTCGAGCGAACCCTGGCGATCGTCGGCGAGGCGCGAGCGGCCGCTGCCCGGCTAGCGCCGCCGCCGCCCTTGAAAGATAGCCCCAAGTGTCCTCGGTGCTCGCTGGTGGGAATCTGCCTGCCGGACGAGACCAACCTGCTGGCGAGGCGGAACGACGGGAAGCCTCGGCGCCTAATAGCGGCGGACCCGGACGCGGTGCCGCTCTATGTCACCGAGCCGGGATCGATGGTCGGGATCGACGGTGGCCGGCTGGTGGTCTCTAAGCGACGGGAGCCACTGGCGAGCGTCAGGCTGATCGATGTGCTGCACGTGGCCGCGTATGGCAACGTCCAGGTGAGCGCGCAGGCCATGCGCGGCCTTTTCGAGCGGGACATCGATGTGTTCCATTTCTCGTATGGTGGCTGGCTCGTCGGCTTGAGCACTGGTCTGCCCAGCAAGAACGTGATGCTGCGGATCAGGCAGACCACCGCCGCTGCGCGCGGGCAGCTTGACGCCCCGCGTCTCATGATCGCCGGGAAGATCAGGAACTGCCGGGTGCTGCTTCGGCGAAATGGCGGCGAGTCGGTTGCTCGTGTAGTCGGGCAGCTCGCCGAACTGGCTCGCCGGGCCGAGGAAGCTGAAGCCGCGGCAGAGCTGCTGGGAATCGAGGGAGCTGCGGCCAGGCTGTATTTCCAGGCGTTTCCGGGACTTGTCAGCAAGGCGGATGAGCTGCCGGGTCCGGCATTCACTGGGTTGCGTAATCGGCGTCCGCCTGCTGACGCGATTAACTGCCTGCTTTCTTTCTGCTACGGACTGCTGACCAAGGAGGTGCTGGCAGCTTGCCTCGCGGTTGGCTTCGACCCGTATATCGGGCTGTTGCACCGGCCGCGATTCGGGCGGCCGGCTCTGGCGCTGGATCTGGCGGAGGAGTTCAGGCCGCTGCTGGCCGATTCGACGGTACTCACCGCGGTAAATAACGGTGAGGTCGGAGGTACGGATTTTCTGGTGCGGGCGGGTGCTGTGTCGCTGACTGCTGACGGCCGGAAGGCTGTGATCCGGGCGTGGGAACGGCGGATGACTACTGAGCTGCGGCATCCGGTGTTCGGGTATTCGGTCAGTTACCGGCGGGCGGTGGAGTTGCAGGCGCGTATCCTGGCGGCACATCTGACTGGCGAGCTTGAGCGGTATGAGCCGCTGGTGACCAGGTAGGCGGCGATGGCTCGGCGTCGGTATCTGGTGGCGTATGACATCCGGGATGATCGTCGGCTGCGCGCGGTGGCGGCGTGCGTCGAGGGCTATGGTGAGAGGATTCAGTATTCGGTTTTTGTCTGTGATCTGTCTGATGAGGAGGCTGTGTCGCTTCGGGGTGATCTTGAGGTCCGGATCCGGAAGTCTGAGGACAGTGTGATGATCATTGACCTGGGGCGGGCCGGGGATGCGAGCAGGTTCCTGTTTCTCGGACATCATGAGAGGCTGCCGTCGAAGGATGCTGTCATTGTCTGAGATTGCGAGCGCTGAGGTGGAGGGTCGAACCCTGGGGAGTGCTCGCATGCAGGTCAGAGGCTGTATTTGCTGCTTGACAAGTGCACAGAGGTTCGCGGCGGGGTCCTGTTTCGGGGACCGCTCGCAAGCGGTCGTGTTTTCGCAGGTCAGCAGGCTCGTTTTTTGCGAGCCGTCATCCCGTTCGATAGGAACGGGCTCCATTGAGGCACGTAACCCGTGATGTCGGTCCACGCGCCGGCGAGGTCATCCCGTTCGATAGGAACGGGCTCCATTGAGGCTCATTAGTGCATGACGAGCAGTCCCAGGGGGCAGCACCGTCATCCCGTTCGATAGGAACGGGCTCCATTGAGGCCCTGACCCTGCAGGCACAAGCCCTGCTCGCCGTGCTGGTCATCCCGTTCGATAGGAACGGGCTCCATTGAGGCCGTTTAGTGCGGATGTGGATCTAGACGGCCCGGAGGTCATCCCGTTCGATAGGAACGGGCTCCATTGAGGCCCCGCTGATGGCGGCCGCCGCCCCCGTCGACGCGGCGTCATCCCGTTCGATAGGAACGGGCTCCATTGAGGCCCAGGTGCTGGCCTGGCCGAGGCGGGAGAAGAAGTCGTCATCCCGTTCGATAGGAACGGGCTCCATTGAGGCCTAACGATCGATGATACGCTCGGCACTGTGGTCAGTCGTCATCCCGTTCGATAGGAACGGGCTCCATTGAGGCGCCGCCGCCGAGGACGCGAGGAAGTCGCCGACCGCTCGTCATCCCGTTCGATAGGAACGGGCTCCATTGAGGCAGCCTGCTCTAGCAGGATGAATCTGACCGCCTCACGCGTCATCCCGTTCGATAGGAACGGGCTCCATTGAGGCCCGGCAAAGGAAAGAGAGAACGTCATGTCTCCAGATCGTCATCCCGTTCGATAGGAACGGGCTCCATTGAGGCAGCCTGATGCCGGCCATCAACGAGTCTGCGCTGACCGCGCGTCATCCCGTTCGATAGGAACGGGCTCCATTGAGGCCACATCTGGCACCGAGCCGGTGAACATCGGGGGAACCGTCATCCCGTTCGATAGGAACGGGCTCCATTGAGGCACCGTTTTCATCCCAATATGAGTACACGCCGAGCATGTCATCCCGTTCGATAGGAACGGGCTCCATTGAGGCTGCTGCCGTAGTTGATGCTGTCGCCCGCCACTCCCCTAGCGTCATCCCGTTCGATAGGAACGGGCTCCATTGAGGCAGACCGCGCTCAAGGAACTGACCGCCGAGGCCTTCACGTCATCCCGTTCGATAGGAACGGGCTCCATTGAGGCACGTCCTTGTGCTCAACGAGAGCCTGGCCGCGCTTGCGTCATCCCGTTCGATAGGAACGGGCTCCATTGAGGCACCTCTGCTTCGGCTACATCCCCGGTGTCACCCCGCTGGGTCATCCCGTTCGATAGGAACGGGCTCCATTGAGGCATCTGAGCCAGCAGCGGGCTTGTGGCTAGCGCCGCACTGGTCATCCCGTTCGATAGGAACGGGCTCCATTGAGGCTGGCCGGCTGGGGTTTCCGGCTCGGCGGGAGTTTCGGACGTCATCCCGTTCGATAGGAACGGGCTCCATTGAGGCGAGTGCAGCGAGCTCATCCTCGCCCCGTTCGCCGCGTCATCCCGTTCGATAGGAACGGGCTCCATTGAGGCAGGAAGACCCGCGCGAACCTGAGGTCGAAGGCCGTCGTCATCCCGTTCGATAGGAACGGGCTCCATTGAGGCCTCGTTGACGGTCCCGAGGTGGACGATCCAGCCGGCGACGGTCATCCCGTTCGATAGGAACGGGCTCCATTGAGGCATCTTCCATCCGCCGCTTCGCGTCGGCGCATCCGAAGTCATCCCGTTCGATAGGAACGGGCTCCATTGAGGCACGCTGGCGGCTCAGTGCCAGCCCCGTACCGTGCCTGTCATCCCGTTCGATAGGAACGGGCTCCATTGAGGCTACGTGCCGCCGGTCATGACGATATTGCTCAGCCCGTCATCCCGTTCGATAGGAATGGGCTCCATTGAGGCGAACTGATCCTGAGCGAGCCGCGTCGCGTTCTCCGCGTCATCCCGTTCGATAGGAACGGGCTCCATTGAGGCGACGACTCGCGGTCGATCCGGTTCCATCGCTGGCCAGTCATCCCGTTCGATAGGAACGGGCTCCATTGAGGCAGAGTCCCCTCCATCAGGGATGTCAGCCAGCTATCGGGTCATCCCGTTCGATAGGAACGGGCTCCATTGAGGCGGGAGCGCGGCATGACGGCGACCTTCCCTCAGGTGCCGTCATCCCGTTCGATAGGAACGGGCTCCATTGAGGCGTCCAGGTCAGCCACTGCTCCGTCTTGCGCATCCGCAGGTCATCCCGTTCGATAGGAACGGGCTCCATTGAGGCGCACGAATCCGCCCTTGCGAATAGCAGATCCTACCGTCATCCCGTTCGATAGGAACGGGCTCCATTGAGGCATGGTGACAGCCGTTGCGCTGTCGTCTCACCCGCCCGTCATCCCGTTCGATAGGAACGGGCTCCATTGAGGCTGGTCCATCGGGGAAGAATACCCGGCCATCCCGCTGTCATCCCGTTCGATAGGAACGGGCTCCATTGAGGCTGCCATTCACCGTGCAGTATACACGGCAGCCCGGCAAGTCATCCCGTTCGATAGGAACGGGCTCCATTGAGGCTAAGCCTGCGCGTCCGCCCGGGTGGCGAACGAGCCGTCATCCCGTTCGATAGGAACGGGCTCCATTGAGGCCCGGTCATCGTGGTCACGTTGGTGTAGTCGACCAGCGTCATCCCGTTCGATAGGAACGGGCTCCATTGAGGCAAGGCCGGCTGACGCGAAGGCCACCGTGCAGCGGGGGTCATCCCGTTCGATAGGAACGGGCTCCATTGAGGCGACCTGCCGACCATCGAGTTCGGATCACCCGTCGCCGGGACGTCATCCCGTTCGATAGGAACGGGCTCCATTGAGGCCCTCAGCCGCGTAGCCAGGGTGTTCATCAGGTGCCGCCGTCATCCCGTTCGATAGGAACGGGCTCCATTGAGGCAGGATAAGTACGGAGAGGCCGCTAGCGGCGAGTTATGAGCGTCATCCCGTTCGATAGGAACGGGCTCCATTGAGGCAAGTTCAGGTAGCAACGGGCGCGACCGAGGATGCGCCGTCATCCCGTTCGATAGGAACGGGCTCCATTGAGGCATGGACTCCCACATCAGGGGCGCGTCCAAGCTGCACACCGTCATCCCGTTCGATAGGAACGGGCTCCATTGAGGCCACGAGGCCCAGCGCACCCGGGCGGCACTGGTCCGCAGGTCATCCCGTTCGATAGGAACGGGCTCCATTGAGGCTGGTCGTAGTCCGGAAGATCCTTCTTGTCCGCGTCCGTCATCCCGTTCGATAGGAACGGGCTCCATTGAGGCCCACGCGGCGGTAACGGGCCCGGAGCCACGTAGCGGGTCATCCCGTTCGATAGGAACGGGCTCCATTGAGGCAGCGCACCGGCGCCCACCTCCGGGCCGCGGCCTCCTGCACGTCATCCCGTTCGATAGGAACGGGCTCCATTGAGGCGGCCGCACTCACCACAGGGGGTGCCAGTCAACTTGCGTCATCCCGTTCGATAGGAACGGGCTCCATTGAGGCAGCGTGACCGGCCTGCGGTCCGGCGGGATCTGCTGCGTCATCCCGTTCGATAGGAACGGGCTCCATTGAGGCGCGAACACGGAGATGTGCTCCGGGTTGGTCGGCATCGTCATCCCGTTCGATAGGAACGGGCTCCATTGAGGCGGCCACATCTGCTGCCAGATGAGCCCGGGGAAGTCAGCCGTCATCCCGTTCGATAGGAACGGGCTCCATTGAGGCAAGACACTTAGCCCAGGCGAGAAGCTTCGCGTAACGGTCATCCCGTTCGATAGGAACGGGCTCCATTGAGGCATGGCGAATGGCAGAGGCTTGGCCTAGTCGATCGAGCGTCATCCCGTTCGATAGGAACGGGCTCCATTGAGGCTTGGGCCGTCCGGCCTTCCCTCGTTTGCTGTAGCTCGTCATCCCGTTCGATAGGAACGGGCTCCATTGAGGCGCCGTTCGCGAGGCGAATGCCGTGATTGCGAAGAGCTTGTCATCCCGTTCGATAGGAACGGGCTCCATTGAGGCACCGCAACCGCCGGCGACTTGGCCGGCGACTTAACGACGTCATCCCGTTCGATAGGAACGGGCTCCATTGAGGCCTGGTACTCCTGTGCCATAGCAGGCACATTCGGCACCGCGTCATCCCGTTCGATAGGAACGGGCTCCATTGAGGCTTGTTGGCCTGGTATTGCGGGTCGCCGTAGAACCGGGCGGTCATCCCGTTCGATAGGAACGGGCTCCATTGAGGCACGGCAACATCACCTCGGCCGGCGGCACGCCGTTCGCGTCATCCCGTTCGATAGGAACGGGCTCCATTGAGGCTGAGCCGCCGTCTGCGGGAGCGTGGCCGTCGCCCGCGTCATCCCGTTCGATAGGAACGGGCTCCATTGAGGCAGGGCCACGCGCAGGCAGCCCGGCCCGAGCGGAAGCGGCGTCATCCCGTTCGATAGGAACGGGCTCCATTGAGGCTATCTATTTGCACGCGCATATGTGCTATATTGGCGGTCATCCCGTTCGATAGGAACGGGCTCCATTGAGGCTATCTATTTGCACGCGCATATGTGCTATATTGGCGGTCATCCCGTTCGATAGGAACGGGCTCCATTGAGGCGGCTCCATTGAGGCCGTTGTCGGTCATGAAGTCGTCCAGCGCCAGCCGCGTCATCCGCTCGTCAGGGGCGGGCTCCATTGAGGCCCGGCTATCCGTCGACTGTGCTGCAGGTGTCCTGTGGTCATCCCGCTCGGCAAGGGCGGACTCTATTGAGGCGACGCCAGGCGCGGCGCGAGCAAGTGGCGCTGCCCGACCGGCCAGCGCGACCCGAAGTCGAGCTGGGTCAAGGCGTCAAGGCTGCACGTGCTGGTGCCGCACAGGACCGACCGGTTCCGTGGGTACTACAGCCAGCGTGGCGCGGTCAAGCGCTAGTTCGGCATCCTGAAGCACCAGTGGGGCACGCTCCAGCTGAGAGTTCGCGGCCTGCCCCGTGCCGCGCTGACGTTGATCTCGTGATCCTGGCGGCGCTCGCGGAGGTCGCTGTCAGGCTGGCGTGCGCGGGAAGCTGGCGAGGTCGCGCGTCTCGTCGGACAGGCGCCTGCGCCTGGCGATGATCGTGGTCAGGATGTCGCGGGCGTACCGCTGCTGCGCGAGCCATTCCGGCGCGGCCGCCCGTATCTCGGTCAGCACGCCGACCGCCTCATCGAACTTGCGAGTGGCCGCGTACGCGCTCGCCACGTCGAGGCGGTGCCGGTGGTAGTGCCGGACCGCCGGGAGGCCACGGCCCGTGACCTGGGCACCTACCCTGAGCGTGACATCCGGCCGGCCCTGGATGACCGCGTGCTCCGCGCCGACCATCGCCATCGCGGACGGCCCGAACACCGCCCACGGCACGGCCGCCGTGATGAAGTCCCGGCTCACGGCCTGAGCCGCGACGCGCGCGAGCCTGAGCGCCTCCCGCGCGTCGTCGGGACGGTTGTCCCGCACCGCCGCGTTCGACGCATACATCAGCACTCGTCCCCATACCGCCAGGTCATCCCGCGTCGCACGGGAGATCCTGCGCGGCTCGGCCGCGTCAGCCCACCGCCAGGCCAGGGCCGACACGTCGGCCAGCAGGCCCTGGCGCAGCAGCAGGAAGCACCTGGCGTCCACCGCCGCCATCATGGTCAGCTCATCGCCCGGCTCGTCCATGGCCAGCCTGACCGCGTCGGCCGCCGCGTCGAACTGCCAGACCATGGACAGCACGTGCGCCGTGAACGCCAGCGCCTGTGACCGGAGCTGAAGGGCGCGGTCCCGCCCGGCGCCTGGCGGTGCGGCACTGGCCAGTGCTTCCGCGTCACGCAGCAGCACGGGCAGCACCCGGCTCAGGCTCGCATACTGATCGCCGTTAAAGGCGTCCACGACGTCATTGAAGGCATCCCGCACCCCGGCGATGGTCGGCTCATAGCCCGGCTCGCCGTCGTAATCTGAGCGGACCGCGCGGCGCACCAGCTCCCACTCGGCCATCGCCCCGTCAGTGCCGGCGTCCGGCTCGCTCATCAGCGCCGCGGTCGTCACGTCCAGCGCGACCGCGAGACGGTGCAGCGTCTCCAGCCGCAGCCCGTTCCCGTACTCGCCCTGCTCCAGCTTGCGCACCAGCGACACCGACACCGCAGCGGAACGCGCAAGCTCCTGCTGTGTTAACCCGATCCGCTTGCGGGCATCCCGCACCCGCGCGCCGACCATCGCGGTAACGTTCACTCTCGCAGCCTACCCCTGATCACAGCAGGTCAGCGGATAGTGCACAGCGCCGGGTCCGATGTTTTCTGGGTTGCGGAACCGGCGTTCGCCTGCTGATGCGACCAGCTGCCTGACTTTTTTATGCCACGGACTATTGACCGAGGAGTTCCGGCTGCTTGCCTCGCGGTCGGCTTCGACCCGCATAACAGCGTTACATCGGCAGGTTCATGAAGTCGGCCAGGTCGCGTGCCTGGCTGGTCAGGCGGCGCGAGCGGTCGATGACGGTGCCGAGGATGTCGCGGGCGTATCGTTGGTGGGCGATCCATTCCGGGGCGGCTGACCGGACCTGGGCAAGGACGCCGGCCGCCTCGGCATGCCGGCGCAGCTGGACGTGCGCGTGCGCGATGTCCAGCCGGTGCCGCAGGTAGTTACCCGGCACCGGGTACGCACGGCCCGTGATCTGCGAGCCGATTGCCAGCACGAGATCGGGACGTCCCTGGATGGCGGCGACCTCGGCGCGCATCATCGCCACGGTGACGGGCCCGAACACCAGCCACGGGCAGACCGGGCTGACCTCCCGGCCTACCCCCGCCGCCGCCATCCTGGCCAGCCGCAGCGCCTCCCGCACGTCATCGGGCCGGTTGTCCCGGACCGCCGCGCCTGCCGATTTCAGCATCAGCCGCCCCCACGCGGCTAGTTCTTCCGGACCGGCAGTAATAGCTGGCTCGCACTGGCCCGCATAGTCAGCCGCTGTCCGCGCGCATTCATCTAGCCGTCCCTGCCGCAGCAGAATGAAGCACTGCCCGTCCGCCGCCGCCAGCGCCGTCAGCTCATCATCAGCATCCTCCGCAGCCAGCGCGATCGCCTCGCCGGCCGGAGCGAACTGGCCGACCTGCGCCAGCATCGATGCCGCAAGCTGCCGGGCCTCGGACCGCACCTGCCGCGCCCGGCGCTCGCGCCCGCCCCCGGACGCGCTTACCAGCGCGTCGGCATCGCGCAGCAGCAGCGGCAGGATCTCGCGCAACTCGCTGAACCCCTTGGCCAGGAACACGCCAGCGGCGTCAGCCAGCGCGTCCCGCATCCCTCCGACCTCAGGCTCATCCTCAGGCTGGTCGGCGTGCTCACCGCGCACCGCCCGCGCCACCAGATCCCACGCCCCGGAGCCGTCAGACTCGACCGCATCGCCGCGACCGCCGACCAGGAACGAGGTGGTCACTTCCAGCGCGACCGCGAGCCGGTGAACGCTCTCCAGCCGCAGGCCGTTGTCGTAGTCGTCCTGCTCCAGCTTGCGCACCAGCGACACCGACAAGCCCGACAGGCGAGCAAGTTCCTGCTGAGTTAAGCCGCGACGCTTCCGCGCCTCGCGCACCGCTCTCCCGATATCGGCAACCGAAGCCATCGCGACCTCCCGCACCATTGGCCTTAAGGCACGATACGCGGAGAGATCGCAGGTCAAACTGGCACTTTAAATGATCTTGGAGTTTCGCCAGGCCATTTCGGGGGGTGGTCATGCGGTCTCCGGCGAGACTGTTGGTCGCGAGGGATCGACGGCGGTGTTCCTGCCGGGGTCAGCGCCCGTGGTTGCAGGCGAGGATGATCGCCCAGGCCGGCAGGATCGCCTGATCAGCGCGTCGGCCGAGACGTGGGGCTTCGTGCCGATGAGGGGAGCCAGGGCGGAGCGGACGTTCCAGCTTCCAGATGCCAGCGGCGGCCATGTCGCTCTGCGGTTCGACGAGGACACGCCTAACGCTGGAGCCAGGCTCACCCAGAAGAAAGGCACCAGGTGGTTCGCTGCCCTCGTTATCTCGGCTGGTAAGCCAGCTCGGCGGTACGTCGCCGGGTGCCTGGCGAGGCAGATCTCGCCAGGCGCACATGTCACCGGAGTCGCTGACCTCTTTCTGTCAGATCAAGATTAATGTGTCAGGCTGCCGA
The DNA here is from genome assembly GCA_963819285.1 of uncultured Actinomycetota bacterium. Classification (GTDB taxonomy): domain Bacteria; phylum Actinomycetota; class Actinomycetes; order Streptosporangiales; family Streptosporangiaceae; genus Chersky-822. The sequence continues at coordinate 1,987,667 of CAWFVM010000006.1, read as the reverse complement.
GACTTGAACGACTGGCAATCCTGCCTTTATCGTGGGATACTGGCCGTCTTACGAGGGGGAGATCACGTGCGGGTTAAAGCCGGCCTGGTCCTGGTGGCTCTTATTCTTGCGCTGGTTACCGTCGGCTGCACTTCACCTTCTACCACTCCTAATGGTTATCCGTGCACGGATAAAGAAGGTAATTGTTATTACTTTATAAGTAACGGGACCGCCAAAGCCTGTCATGTCGGCATTCTGAATTTCTGCGAGAATACGACTGGCCCTTACTATGATCATCTTTCCCTCAATGGCAAGACGTACCTGTGCAAGACCCACGACGGCTGCCTCGGCCCCGGTGAGCACGCCATAGGCGTCGGCACGCCCCAGATCTGCTCGCCAAAGTTCGCATATAACGGCCTCGCAAATGATGGGCAGGCCTGGGAGGTCGTCAAGCAGCAAGCGGACCAGAACGCTACTCAGCGCCCGGTCACCATCCGATTCACTTCTACCTCGGCGACAACTGTGACCGCGAGCCTTAGCGTTAACGTGTCTGCGCACGTCGCCGCTATCCTGGGAGTCGTCTTCGCCTCGGTCCACGCGCAAGTGAATGCCTCTGTCACCAGGATAGCGAGCACCGTTGTCGGTAATTCTGTCACCGTCAATGTCCCGGCAGGCGCGACCGCGAATGGGATATACGGAGTAAGAGTTCAGGTCACCCGTGGCCATCTGTATCAGGCCAATTCGTGCGGTCCGGCAAAGCCTGATTATGGCAACGTCCAGACCTACGTGCCCATCACCCCCGGATGGTGCGTATGGCTAAGCGGGCAGCCGCCCTGCCGCGTAGTTTCGAAATCCTGAGCTGCTGCTGGCCGTTAGTCAGGTGCCGCCGAGGCTGGCCGGCTGCTCTGCGTATCTGGCTACGCGGTGCTGTACTCGCCAAAGGGCGTGGCCAGTTCCCAGACGCTCTCAAACGCCTGGCGGCAGGTGCTCGCGATGTCCGGATCCTGCGAGACCTCGAAAGAGACGTTGAGGCCGTTGCCGGCATAGTGCAGGAAGAGTGCCGTCTCGTTATCGAATAGGTAGAAGTCCCCGCTGCCCGGTAGCAGAACCGACGTCAGGCGCGGGCGGGGGAGGTAGCGGATGTCCTCCCCTGCGTCGACGAAAAGCTGCGCATGGCTCAGCACCCACTGCTGATACGCGCTCAGCGGTTCGGATACCACGCGAGCGCGACGGCAGGTCCGTCCGGCCGCGCGGTGACTGCGGAGCATCTGCAGCCACCATTGCAGCCATTCGTAGTCGTCAGGCTCGCCGTGCCGCCATTTAGCCAGGTGCGGCAGTTCGGTCTCGGTGCCGTATGCGTCTCGTGTCTCCAGGTGCAGGAATGAACTCTGGATACCGCGGCACAGCTCGCCGAGCTCATCACGGTTCGACGCTCGGGTCATTGAGGCGAACCGTCCTGTACCGAATTCGGAGCCCTGGCCATGAGGGTGATCATGTGCGTGGGCGCTGGCCTGAGATCGGCCCACGTCGACACGCGGCCGCCTGTCGGGTTCTTGTCCGGCTATGCTATTCATGTTAGAGAGGAATAATACAGGAAAACTATCAGGCGGAGGACTGTCATGCTCTTAGAGCTCGTACGCAGCGTCTGCGACGACGGCAAAACGTGTCCGGCACTACATCGGACGGATCGGGACACTGTGGTGGTACAGGGATGGGCCGTGCTGGATTCCGAGTTGCTCGTCCAGATGGACCTGCCCGCCGGTACCGAGGCGGTCGAGGTGCCCGCCGGTCTGCTGGCGGAGGCGCTGGATACCTGGCCGGCCCTGCGCCAGACCGGTCACGGCACGCTGATTGTCCCTGGCGAGGCAGTGGATGATCCCGAAGCGCTGCGGCAGCTGCGCTTGCCGGCGGATGAACGGGCGGTGGAGGTGCCTGCCGGCCTGCTTGCCGAGGTGCTCCGGGCATGCTGACTGAAGCCGACCTCGATCCCTATTTCGACGCCGTTCACGGCGAGGCGTTCCGGCTTGAGGGGCTTCCTGCTTATGCCGTGTCGTCGGAGTCGGCGGGCTTGCGTGCCTATCTGGCTGGCGAGCCTTACCAGAAGAGCGAGGCGGGGCAGGCGTTCAAGGACTATGTGCGCAGCCAGGTAGAAGCAGGCATCAAGTGGCACCGAGTCCGGGTAGTCCGCGGACCGCTGACAGATTACGAGCGCTGGGAATGCGAGTGGGGCTACAGCGTCAACGAGGAACTGGGATATCCCACCTTTGTCCTTGACCTGTCCGAGGTCGCGCATCCGCCGCAGCTGCCGGGCTATGACTGGTGGATGCTAGACGAGGAGGTGGTACTGCGCTTTCACTACGACAGCAGGGGCGCCTTCGTCGGAGCGGACGCTCTCGATGGCCTCCGCGAGGTAGCGGAGCACCAGCGCTACCGCGATGCGGCCCTGGCCGCAGCTATCCCGTTCCCGCAGTACTGGGCCACCCACCCGCAGTACTGGCGCGAGAACTGGCTGCGCACGCGGACATAATCACAGGCGGCTCTAGAATCCGGGGTGAATGGACCCAGAACGTTACGTCATTGATCGCGAGCGGCTCGCTGCCGCACTGCGGGAGCTGCGCCAAAGCGCACGTCTGACCGGAGTGGAGGCCGCCCGCCGGGCAGGCATGTCGCAGCCCAAGATCTCCAAGCTGGAAACCGGCCGCTTGCTGCCATCGCTCGAGGACCTGCAGGTTCTGCTCGTCCTGTACCGGGCAGCGCCGGCCGCTCGCCAGGAGCTACTGGAGATAGCGGGCCGATTGCACGCCACCTTCGAGAGCAACCGCACCATCTTGCGGCGCGGGGCAGCGTATAGGCAGGCCAAGCTGAGCGAGCTTGAACACGAAGCGACGAGCCTGCGGTACTTCTCGCCGGTCGTGCTTCCTGGACTGCTCCAGACAGCCGAGTATATGGAGCGCGTGTTCTCCCTTGAACTGACTGACGCCGACGTTGCGCGCACAGTCGCGGCCAGGCGGAAGCGCCAGGAAATCCTCGATGACAGCACCAAGAGCTTCACCTTCGTCATCACCGAGGCTGCCCTGCGCTGGGGGTTCTGCCCCGGCCCGGTCATGACGGAACAGGCCAGGCGCATCGCCCGTCTCGCCGCTCTGCCTAACGTTGAGATCGGAGTGATCTGGCTCGGTGCGCCCGTGGCGGATATCCCGCTGCATGGATACCAGATCCTCGACGAGAGGCTGGTCAGAATCGAGCTGGAGCATGCCGTCGTCACCGTGACCGACCCGAGCGACATTGCCACCTACCTGCGGCTCTTCGCGATCATGTCGCAGGCGGCGGCGTTCGGCGAGGAAGCAAGCTCCCATCTAGCCTCCCTTCGGACGAACCGGTACGACAGCAACTGACGTCGGTGTCTACGGGCTTGGCCCAACCTCTTGTTCGGGCAGTCCTTCTTACCTGCAGTCCGCAGCACCCGGAGCGCGAGATGGCCAGTCGATACCAGCATTGTGACCTGGCTTTAGTGCGCTTCCCAGGAAATGGCCAGCAAGCCATGCCGCTTGGCTATCGAACTCGGCGGGGCCGGCATCGGCCCGGTCTTTCCTGGCAGGTACCTGAAGGTGGCGGTACCTCGGCGACGATGGTGAAGCGCCCAGTGCCGCAGCGAGCTGATGAAGCTCTCGGCCAGGGGCGCGGCCTGCGGCCCGTGGGCGATGACTCCGCTCTCGTACCCGCCGGTGGTCTCGTTTTCCCGGCTCACCCGGTAGGCGAAGCTGTCACCAGCGGTGACAGCAGTCACCCCCGAGCAGGCCGACTGGGCGATGACACCTTGCCCGATAGCTTCGTGGCTCGCATGCAGCCGGACGACGCCCGGCAGGCTAGCCGTGAGGAACAGCTCCAGTTCGTCTGGCAGGTCCCAGGCCGCGCCGGACCAGAACTCCCGGCCAGGCGAGCTGAGAGCCCGGCTCAGTGCGTCAGCATCCAGCCGCACGCCCGGGTCGTCGGTCTGCATCGTGACCCCGTCGCTCAGCTGTATCTTCTGCTCGTCGTAAGCTCCGTCGCCTCGCATCGGCACGAACCTGGCCAGGCAGTAGTCCCGGCTGATCAGGTCCTGCCCATCCAGCTCGAAGGCGACGGACCGGGTCAGGCCCCGCAGCCGCAGCGGCACCACGAGCCTGCCCTGTCCGGCCGCCAGCTGCGAGATCCAGGCTGGCGGGATATCCCACGAGCCGGCGGTGACGATGATGCGATCGAAGGGCCCGCGATCGGGAATGCCGAGCTCAGCGTCGGCAAGTATCACGTCCACCCGGCCATATCCAGCGGACCGCAGGCAGCCGCGCGCGCGGTCGGTGATGTCAGCATCGATGTCAACCGTCGTCACCTGGCCGTGCTCGCCCACGAGTTCCTGGATCAGCGCCGCGTTGTAACCGCCGGACCCGACCTCTAGCACCCGCATGCCCGGCTCGATAGCCGCCTGCTCCAGCATCACGGCCTGGAGATGCGGAGCCGACATCACGCTCAGCAGGAGCCCGTCCGGGCCGCGCTTGGCCTCAACGGTGCCATGGGCCGCATATGCCGCCCTCAGATCCACTTCCGGTGCGAACAGATGCCTTGGCACCGCAGCCATCGCGGCAGCGACAGCCTCAGACCGGATCGCATCCTCACTGCGAAGCTCCGCGACCATCGCTGCCCTCAGCGAGACCGCCTCAGCCGACTCGATCAGCTCGATGCCGATGGCGAGGACGCCGAGGGCTTCGCGTTCAGGGGGATAGATCTGGCGGATGCTGGCCAGTTGCTCCTCGCGGGTGGCCAGCGGGTTGACCGAGGCGAGTTCTTCGTGATCGAGCATCTCCTCGAAGGTGGCGTACCGGGTGATGCGGGTGACGCGGGTCAGGACTTCGTCGTCCTGACAGCGGAACCGGATCAGCGAGCCGGTCTTGATCTTCTTGCGGCTTGAGTCGTTGACCCGGATCTCGGTGGTCTTGCTGCCGGAGGCGATGAGGTCGAAGTAGCGCTTGTAGATGCCCATCTCATGAACGCGGATCTGGGGCTCGGCGGGTCGTGTGGTCATGAGTGGCCGGGCCAGGAGATCGTGACGGTCGTGTGCCGCTTAAGGATCTGTCGTCCGTCGGGGAGCTGGCTTCCCGGTACCGAGCGCGGATGAACGCTGATCCGTGCTCCGGGACCGTTGCGGTGCTGCTCATCCCACTGCCGGATCCGCGTTGCCATTGTGCTGGCGAGATCACCGGCTTGAGGCCCGTGCGCGTAGGCACCGAACTCGAAGCGCCGGCTCATGGGATCGACCTCACGGCAGGCGAGGTAGGCGAAGCTGTCCCGACTTAGCAGGGTGGGCGTGGCCGTCGGTGATGCTGGGTCGGCGAGTTCACGGGCGGTGTTGGTCCTTGCCCGGCTGAGCAGGCAGAACTGGTCAAGGCTGGTGGCCAGCCACAGGAACAGCCCGTCGAACGGCTCCTGGTCGGAGACCGTGACGCCGGTCCAGGCCTCGGCGCGTGGCTGGCGCAGCGCGGCGCGAAGCGCCTCGGCATCGATCGGCTGGTTGTCGTCGAGCCGCAGGCCCACATCCTCGCCGTGCAACGTCACCAGCCGCTCGGCGTGCGCACCGATCCCCTGTACCGCGACGAACCCGGCCATCACGTGCCCGGCGCTGACCAGGTGATCACCCTCGGGGACCAGCGCCACTGACCGGCTCAGCCCTCGCATCCGCAGCGGCGCGACGATCCGGCCACCGGCCGCCAGCTGATCCGACCAGGCTGGCGGCACGTCCCAGATACCGGCTGTCACGATGATCCGGTCATAGGGCGCGTGCGCCAGCACGCCGGTCTCGGCATCAGCCAGAACGATGTTTACCCGCTCGTATCCGGCCGCGGTGAGGCACCGCCGGGCCCGCTCAGTCACATCCGCGTCGATGTCGACGGTGGTGACCTCGCCGTGCGGCCCGACCACCTCAGCCATCAGGGCCGCGTTGTAGCCGCCCGATCCGATCTCCAGGCATCGCATCCCCGGACGGAGCCCGGCCTGCTCCAGCATCACCGCCTGAAGCCAGGGCGCGGACACAGAGCTGGTAGTCATGCCCTGACTGTCCCGCTTTGTGCGCACGATCTCATTCGCATACGCCTCCGCGAGCGACGCCTCCGGGGCGAACAGATGGCGCGGCACGGCGCGGAACGCGGCCTCGACCTCGGCTGAGGCAATGCAGCCCGAGGACAGCAGTTCCTCAGCAAGTGCCCTTCGCAAAGCGACAGAATCGGCCGAATCGGCGGTGGCGGCAATGACCACGATGACCCTTTCGTGACGAAGTTGTAAATCCGTATTGCAACCTCTTGTGCCGCCCGCCGCGACGTGGCCTCAAGGACGGATACCGGGTCGTCCAGGCCTTGGCCATCCGCGATCGCATAGGCCGATGGTGCGCTCTGGGCGAAGTGATCCCAATGACTCACCACTGAGAAGCACTAACTACTGATAATGGCAAGCAGTCCAGGGCCTGTGTCAACGTAGCAGAACCAATGTTAGGTGCGGGGCGGGGAGAGGTAGGTGCAGACGCCGGGCTTGCTGCAATTTGATAATCTTTGTCGTCCTATGTTTCCGTTCGCTGGGATGACAGGCCAACACCAGCACACTACGCTTGGAGTCAGTTACAGCAAGATTCAATATAGGGCGTGTACGAAGTGCTGCGGATCTGGACAGATATAGTAGACAGGCGCCCGTTCATACCGGCTTCCCTGGGTGCGAACAGGTGCCTGGGCACCGCAGCAATCCCGGCAGCGACAGCCTCAGACTGGATCGCTTTCTCACCGCGAAGCTCCGCGATCATCGCCGCCCTCAGCGAGACCGCCCCAGCCGACCCACCGGCGCGCAGCCTCGGAACCGCGCTCACACTCGCCCGCCCGCCTCTGCCGCCGTCAATGACGCTGACCATCTTGACTTCTCGACAGAGCATCTTCGAAAATGCCGCCCAAGTCCTTCCCGGACACGGGAACCCTTGATTTTCCACAGGAATGGCGCATTAGTGACAAGTGCCCGCTTGGTTCGGTCGAGATGGCTATTGTGGGTTGGCATGACCGTGAGTTTCTCTTGGCACTGCTCCTGGCCTCATCCAGAGGCCTTGCTCGTTCGTCAGGTCTACGGGTGGGTTGTGAATGAGGAAGGGTGTGTCCTGCTAATTAAAATGCCCCACGGATGGAATCTTCCCGGCGGTACTCCCGAATCGCATGACATCGGTTGGGAGGCGACGCTGCGCCGGGAGTTCTTGGAGGAGGCTGATATCACGCTGCGTGACGTTGTGCCTCTCGGTTACCAGGAGGTCAGGTCTGACGATGCCGAGCCGTATGCTCAGCTACGGGTCGCAGCCCGGGTTGACGTGTGGCGGGAGCCGACGCCCGACCCGGATAGCGGCCTGATTTATCCCAGGGTGTGGGTGCCGCTCGGCCAGGCCGCTGACTTGCTTGCCTGGGGAGAACCCGGTCGTGCTCAGGCCGCTGCGGCCGCGCGGGTCGCTTGCGAGGCCTATGGTTTCGCCGCCCTGGCAGCGGTAGCCCAGGGTGCCAGAACGGCGAGGGTGTCAGCGATACAACTCGTGTAATCACGGGTGGCAGCCAGCGCGGACCCGGCGGCTCGCAGCCGCTCGACTTGCTCTGGCGGAGCGGCCAGCGCGCGGTGGATGGCGCTGGCTAGGGCGCGAGCGTCGGCTGGAGGTGCTGTGAAGCCAGAGACACCGTCGATGACGGTCTCGGCGAGACCGCCGGTGGTGGTCGCTACTACCGGGGCCGCGCCTGCAGCGAAGGCTTCCAGCGGAATGCGGCCCAGCGGCTCAATGCGCGAGGGCACCACTACAGCTCGTAGCTGGGGGTGGTGCAGTAGGCCCGGCAGGCACGGGTCGAAGCGTGTCCACAATGTGGCCCCGGTCGGAAGCGCGTGGAGACGCTTGCGGAGATGGTCCTGGTACGCGGTTGGCTCTCCGTCGGTTACGGCCGCCAGCAGCACGTGCGGCAGCTGTACCTTTCTGTCGGCCAGCAGAATGAGGGCATCGAGCAGATCGTCGAACCCTTTGTAGGGCTGAGCTCGACCCATGGCGAGCAGGAAGCCGTTCCGTTCCGCCGGTGTCGGCAGCGGCGGGGCTTGGGATAGCGGGATGCGGTCATCGGCCGTCAGACCGCCTGGTATGTCGAGGATCTGCACTTCCGGAATGCCCATGCCGGTCAGGCGGGCTCGCATGTGAGCGCTGATAGCGCCTATCAGGGCTGGTGCGCCTACCCATCCCGCCAGGCCGCGCTGTTCCCAGGCCGAGGCCCTGGCATCGCCGTGATCTGCGGCAATGGATCGCGGCAGGTACAGGAGCCGCCAGCCTGCGGGTGCATCGAGGAGAGGGCCGAGTCCTGCGAACGGCTGGTCGATGGCGACAAGCAGTCCGCGGTCATGGCTGGCCATCAGCGTATTGATGACGGCCGCAGCGTGGTGATCCAGATGCTGGAACGCCGTCAGGCCGCCAAAGCGCCGCATCCCGCCGGTGCCGTTGTCCAGAGGGACAATATGGTGGTCAACCTCGGCGAGCCGTTGCCGGGCGGCCTCATGACGGGCGCGATCATATTCAGGGCTGGCAGGGTCCAGCGTCACGGGCAGAAGTACGAGGCGGACGTCATGGGAAAGGATGGCAGCAACGGCGCTTATCAGAGCACGATTGCTGCGCCCAGCGCCGGATCCGGTGCTGTAGTAGCCGTCATGGAGGGCGATTGCGACCACGGAAGGGCTCATCGCGCGCCTGCGTCCTCAACTGCGCGTGCTAGTCCACATGGCTCTGCGGTGGCATCCACAAGCACTCGGGGGACTCTGGCGACCAGCTCGGCCAGCCGGGGATGGGCGTGCCCGAGCGTGGCAACCGGATCGAGGTAGAACCTGCGCAGGCGCTCGAGGATGGCAGCTTGCGACCACGGGTGCTCGGCCTGCAAGCGCGGGGCGCGGCGCTGCAGGCTCACGTCCGGCGGCACGTCGAGAATGATCCATCGCTGCGGTAAGGCCAGGCGACCCTCCACAAGGTTGTCATGGACCCAGGTCGAGCGTTCGGCCAGGCCGCTGGTGCTCGCGGACCACGCCAGGGCGGTCAGCCAGTCCCGGTCTACCCATACCGACCCCGCATACAGGGACAACTGGGAGTTCTTACGCAGCCAGTTCGCCAGGTGAGCGACGTCCTCGTCGTGAGGTGGGTGCTGGCGTAGGACCGTGCCGGCTTCTGTCGTGTACTCGCCGAGCACCGTGTGCCCTGCGAGGGCCAGGGCAGCGAGCACGGTTGTCTTGCCGGCGCCCGGCATGCCCTCCACCACGATAGCCGCCGAGTCAGAAGAGAGCATCATGCTCGATCCCCTCCCCGCTGCTTGCCGGCCGTAGCGGAGCAGTGAACGCGGCGCCAGGATCGGCGCGGCTCAGCGCCCATCCGGCGAGCAGCCGAGTGTCCAGCAGCACCAGCCCCGCAGCCGCCCCCAGATACAGATCGGTGCCGATCCGGCAGATCACCGTTCCGCTGATGGTGCATCCCGGTCTCAGCGGTAGCACCTCAACGACGGGCCGCAGTCCATCTTCGGGCAGGCCGTAGCCGACCGTATGCTCCTTGACCTCCGGCTCGCGGCGAGCCTGACCCTCAGGCCAGGGCAGTTGCTGGGCCTGTGCGGCAGCTGCGACTAGGTCGGCCGCCCGCATGTCCTGGGAGCCAGGGCGGGCTCGGGCAGCTCGCTTGGCCTTGGTCGTGATGCGATCGGGCAGGCCCATGGCGGTAGCTAGCAGATGCTCGGCGCGGCGAGCGGACGCCAGCCGACCGGCGGAAATGATGACCGAGGCAAGCGCGCCCTGCTCCAGCAGTCGGGACGCACCGCGCTCGGCGGCCGTGATGCCGACCTTGATCGCGGTGCCGTGATGGGCGAGATAGACCACGAAAGTGCGCGGATCGTCCAGGCGGGTATCGGCAGCGATCGAGCTGGAGCGATCCAGCGCGTCGCATGAGCTGCACCGCGCCCTGATGGTGCCAGGTTCGACCGACGCGCCATAAGGACAGCAGATGCGATGGCCTGCTCGCCAGATGCCAGTGCATTGTCGGCCTGCCTGGCAGGTGAACGCCACCTCAGCCCTGACCGGCAACTTGCTCGACCGGGATGGGCGGCCGCCGGGCGCCGACCACTCCAGCAGAGCCTGCCCATCGGACCAGATGAGCCCGGTAACCCTCCAGGCGCGTGGCAAGGAGCCGGTCATCCCTACCCTCCCATCGCTGGTACAGATCGTGGAGCACGTCCCAGCCTGCTAACAACGCGATGTCCGCCAGCGCTTCGGCCGGGTTGTCAGGCATGTGCAGGTGGTTATGCAGCACGTCGGTACCCAGGTCGGCGCGTATTGTTTGCTTCAAGGAAACACCGCAAGCCACAGCGTCAGGGCCTCCCGCCAGGGCCACGACCAGGATGCTACCGGCGGTTAGGTATTCGGTGCGCTGGGCGACGAAGCTGGCCCCGTAGGCGTCCGGATACAGCAGATCGCAATCACTGGCCGAGAGCTCCCGCTCCACCGTATGGACCTCTTCCAGCAATCCCCGCAGTCGAGAGCGGATAGCCGCGCGCGGGGCACCGGGTTTGAGGAGGGCCACGGTCAGCCGCTGCGGTGGCGTCGGCAGATGGTTCAGCGGAAGTCCAGAGCGCATTGCCTTGGCCCATACCTGGTGACATCCGCATACTTGTTCCTCGTGTCCCGGATGCACGGGAATCTCCGGTCTCATCGCCGACCTAGCTCGGCGTACGCAGGCCGAGCAGGCCCCGCAGGTTCCGATAGCAAGACGTGCACGGCCACCCGAGCGCACGGCAACCCACCAGGCGTCCCACGGGTGCCGGAGATCGGGCAGGCGAGCCGAGCGGCCGGACAGTTCGGCGTCCAGCGCTAGGCCCAGGATGGCCGCCAGTACACCCCGGCCAGCACCCGGGGCCCGTGCGGGGGCGGTCATCGCAGCACCGCCAGGACAGTGGCAGCGCATTCTGCCGACTCCGCGAGCGTCAGTTCCAGACGGTCTATGGCAGGACATGCCGACGTGGTCAGCCGTTCAAGCTCTACGACAAGGTAAGTGGCGAGGGCCTCCGTGCTCGTGCCGGCGATCGGCAGCAACTGCACCCAGGAGCCAGGAAGGCTGAAGTCCGCTCCGCATCCGCGCACGCGAACCCGATTTCCGTCGGGCCTTTCGATAGTGACACCTGGTGTGCGGGCCGCGATGAGAGTACGGCGCTTGAGCGGAGCGAGCACTTCACGCAGCAACTGCTTGAGTACGCCGAAGTCGACCACCATGCCTGCCTCGTCGGGCTGTCCGTATGCAGCAAGGGTCACCTGGTAGGTGTGGCCGTGCAGAGGCTCGAATACCCCACCATGCAGACCAGCATGCGCGGCGTTGAAGTCCCAGCCCGGTCCGCCGACTCGCGCCGCGACCATCGGGAGCGCGTTTGCCCGGATGCCAGTCATGCCATTGCCAGGGACATGAATTCAGCGCGGGCTGCCGGGTCATCCAGCAGCACTCCCCTCAGCGCTGACGTGGTGGTACGTGACCCTACGGCGCCGACTCCGCGCAGCGTCATGCACGTGTGCTCGGCACTCATCAGCACGCCGACTCCCGCCGGGTCGAGGTACTCGACCAGCCAGTCGGCGATCTGCCTCGTCAGCCTCTCCTGGACCTGCAGGCGGCGCGCACAATGGTGGACGACCCTGGCGACCTTGCTCAGGCCAAGTATCCGCTTCCGTGGCACGTAACCGACGTGAGCGACGCCCGCGAACGGCAGGACATGGTGCTCGCATACGGACACGAATCGGATGTCCCGTACCAGCATGAGTTGTCCCGGGTCGGCGGTCGCCTCGAAGTCGGTTGGCACGAACGTCGACGGAGTTGTCATTTCCCGCAAGGCACGCGCCATCCGCGCCGGGGTGGCTGCCAGATCCGGGGAAGATAGGTCAATGCCGAGGGAGGTCAGCAGTTGAGCGGCGAGGCACGCTGCCTCATCCACGCCCGCAGAGGTAGTCGGATCCATCACAGCGGCTCCTTGGTTCGGACGGGTATCTCGGCGGCTGGCCAGAGGGGAATACTCTGAACGAAGAACTGTGCTATTACCGGAGATGTTTGGTGACTCACAGGAATAGTGTTGCCCGGCCACCTGATCGACCGCGACAGCAAAAACTGTGCCGAATCCGTACCATTTCCGAGCGAGATGAGCGGAAATGAATCACCCCAGCCCTGACCTGGTCGCAGCCGATCTAGCCAAGCTCATCTATCCTGGGCTTCGGTCTCCTCGTACCAGCCTGGTGGTGCTGCCCGCTATGGCGGTCGTGGAGGCTGCGGCGGCACGCGGGGCGCTGTCGGCAGCCGACGCCTCCGCGTTGCGCTGGCGTTACGTCCGGGCTCCGAACGGGTCAAATCTAAAACTAGAAGAACTGCCGCAGCCCAGGCTATGGGCCTGTTATCAGGTGATGGCTGGCGGGTTCACCATGAAAAGGGGCTGCTGCGTGATCTGGCCGACGTCATCTGCGCCCTGAATCTGGCACCACTGGGGACAGCGGGCATTGCCAGCGCGCCACACCCGGTAGCCGACAACCCGGGAGCGCCCTGGCTCGCCGCCCCGATGGCCGGATTCGGGTGGTACTACCTGAGCCGTCGCTTAGCTGCCCGCTTACACAGGCATACGCGCATACGCTGGCCATGACACCCGAAGATTTCCAACGCAAGGTGAGCGAGGCGATTGAGGACTTCCGCGCGATGGAACCCAGACGGCACATCGAGGTCTACTTGACCACCGGTGTCCTCCGGCACGCCATCTACCTGTTCACTCACCAGGCGATCCTGGCCATGTACGCACTGTGCGGTAAGCGCATCCCCACGCCCGCCCTACTAGCCTCCGAGGGGAGTCTGCTCTCCTTCATCCGGCAGGACTTCGACAATCTGCTGGAGCAAAGCAACCGAATCACCTAAGCAATCGGAAGGTGGAAAGCGTGGATCTCGTCCGGGTCGATTTCGCCCTGATACCAGACAACCCGCTGTTCGACGACGTCATCAGCGCCAGTCAGGCAATCACCGACGAGTTCTACTACAACCAGAACGTCATCGACGACACCACCTTCCCGCCGCATCTGAGCCTGCATATCTGTACCGTCCCTCGCAGTACGGTCGGTCAGCTAACCATCACGATCGAATCGCTCGTCGCAGCCGGGCTTCCCGACATCAACCCGCTCAAGGTAGAACCCTCCAGCAGTGGCTACGTGATGCTCAGCGCCGAGCGTACCGACGCGCTAATGGGTCTCCATGAGGAAGTCCTGAGGGCCGCCGCTCAGGCACGCGATGGCCTCGACGACGATCCCGCCGGCAGCTTTCGCATCCGCGATTTGTTCGCGCCGCACTTCTCCTTGGCCAAGGTCGATCGCAGTGACCAGGCTGAGGCCACCGTTATCGGCCAGCGAGCCTTGAGCGCCGCCGTCAAGACGCGTTCCCGAACCTTGGATCTGTGCGACATCGGCGAACGTAGCGAGAGATGGGATGTCTTGGCCAGATTCCCGGCCATATAGCCGTTTTCCCCCATAGCGGAGAGCGCCATCCGCACGGCCTTGCCGTCCTGACAGTTGGCGGACGCATAGCGTCAGGTTTGCCCGGTCTTCGCCGTTTCAGGGTCCAGAGTCAGGTCGGCGGCGGATCCATGTTCGGGAAGCGGCGGCTGCGGCTAGTGTAAGAGCGCGCGGACGCGTCAGGCCCGCGGGCCTGGTCGTAGAGCCTGCGGACGTCTCGGACCCGGCTGGCGTCGCCGTAGATGCGGGCCGCGATAGCCAGTGCACGCGTTTCTCGCCGCCGGCCTCGAAGATCTGCTGCGGCGTCTTGCCAGCGCGGAGGTGCCCACGCCGGATACGCCGTGACACTCCGGCAGGCGCACGGCACGGACTGATGTTCGTGCCGGCCGAGGCGGCGCGCGGTAGGAATGAGCGCATGGCGATTCTCAGCTGGCCCGGGCCGGACGCCCTGCCTCCTGTGCGGAAATGGTCCGCGTCTGCGCCCAGGCAGCTCTACCGGGACCGGCGCATCTCGGTAGAGGAAGTACAGGTGAGCACTGGTACCGGGAACCCCTTCCCGCACCAGGTGATCCGGTTCGCATCGGAGTCTGTCGCTGCCGTGGTGCATTGCCAGGGACGCGGTGTGCTCATGCTCTACCGGCACCGGTTCATCATCTCCCGCGCCGGCCTGGCGCTGCCCGCCGGCGGGATCGAGCCTGGCGAGCATCCCGTGGATGCCGGGTCCCGCGAGGTCTTCGAGGAGACCGGGTGCAAGCTCCAGGACGCCAGGCTGATGGGGTCGGCCGATGTCCTGCCGGGGCAGGCGGACAAACGGTTCTGGTTCGTATTTGGGACAGCGACGGGGATCGATGTTCTTGAGCCTGCCGACGCTCACGAGTCGACGGCCCTGTACTGGGTGCCGGTCGGCGAGCTGTTCAGCTTGATGTCCGGTGGCCTGATCTCCGCCCAGCCGAGCATGCTCGCCCTGCTGTACGCCGAACGGGCAGGGCTGCTCAGGGAATTACCCCGCTGAAAGAAGCCTGTCATGGCAGAACACAGCGAAACATGGGACGGCGGCCTGACGGTATCCGCCAGCAGCGACGGGCCAGAAGCTAATCTGGACGGCGGTTCTCGGCAGTCCAGATACGAGAGGGTAAAGATGCGGGCGCGAACGATACGCGTGAAACTGCTGCTGTTAACTGCGGTGGCTCTTGCATCTGCTCTGACAGGGTGCACGAGCGGCGGCAGCCCATCGGCGGACGGTCCGGTCAGCAGCTCCAGCAGCAGGCACGGCACGATCCCCAATGGTTCGCAGTGCGTACCGGGCGGCGGGCCTCAGACTTTCGGCGACGAGCTATTCACCAACTTCGGCAATACGACAGTGACTCTCGACCGTGTGGTCCTGCTGCATTCCAGCCACCAGCGCCTGATCGGTTCTTACGCCGTGCCGGGAGACTTGCTCATTGGCGCTTCGGGCGACTGGCCGCCCAGGTATCCCGGCATGCCGGCGACCTGGAAGCACCGTCAGCCCGTCCATGGTTTCCGGCTAGCCTCCGGCAAGTCGTTCAACATGGTCCTCGGCATAGTAGCCACCACCTCCGGCCGGGCTACCTCCCAGGGCATGCTGCTCTGCTACCACGACGCCTCGGGTACCTATGTGGCCAGAAACTACTTTCGGGAACATCATCGCTCCCGTATTTCAGCGAGTCCGTCACCCCGGTCGGACGTTTCAAGTACCCCGTGTAGAGTTCCGCGATCTTGGATAAAGCTTGATCACGGAATATGAGTCGCGTGATCACACCATCCAGGTTCCGTGATCAAGGCCTGGGTCATGACCACGGAATCCCGGCGGGGTGAGTCAGCCCTTTCGCGCAGGCGGGTTCCTTGAGCGGCAAGAGCTGATCCAGGAATTTCAGGCCCGCTCTCCGCATGCGGGCTGTCTGCCCCGGTTAGCTCAGCGGATCCATTTCCGGGAAGCGGCGGCGCGGCCCATGTAGGAGCGCGCGGACGCGTCTGGCCCGCGGGCCTGGTCGTAGAGCCTGCGGACGTCCCTGACCCGGCTGGCGTCGCCGTAGATGCGGGCCGCGATCCGTTCCCAGCGCAGCCGGCGGTCATCACGCAGCGCAGCGACCGCGTCCGGCGTGGGCGGGAACGCCGCCAGCTCGGATTCGAGCCTGGCCTCCTCCTCGATGGCAGTCAGCCAGTGCACGCGTTTCTCGCCGCCGGCCTCGAAGATCTGCTGCGGCGTCTTGCCGGCGCGGAGCTGCCCGGACGAGCTCGCGGTCAATGCCATCCATGTGCGGCCCGGTCGTAGGCTGGAAGCGCTCGGCGATCGCGACGGCCAGGCGCAGGTCGGGCAGGCTGCCGAGGGGATGTAGGGTCCAGCCCCACTCGCGCTGGTCCTCGTACCAGGATTCCTCCAGGCCTGGATACGGGCTGACGAGGCCGAGCGCGGCCGGGTCGGCGGGAAGTTTCACCGCCAGGCGCGGCACCCGCCGCGAGTAGAGGTCAAGGATCATGGTGTTGTAGCCGCTGCTGCGCTGAAAGGCGATATAGCCCTTTCGGAATACAGGCAGCCAGGGCAGCTGCCTGTCGGCAAAGATCTCGCCGAGCTGGCTTACTAGGTCCTGTCCCAGGGTGATCCGGTCAGCGGGCAGCATGAGCCCGGCGCTGTACCTTTCCCAATCCCAGGCTTGTTCCCCGGCCAGCCCGGTCGGACCGCTGTCTCCTGCTGCGAGCGACACGTCGTCGAGGGGCTCGATCAGCGCGGCCAGCTCGGCCGCGCTCATCCGCTGGGCCGGCTCGGCGGTGTCGTCGGAGTTGCGCAGGGCGGGGTGGCTGGTGACGTGCTGGCTGACCGCCATGGCTGTGGTGCCGCCGAGCTGGGCCAGGTCGCCGTAGGTCGTCCAGCGGCCGGGCGGGATCGTGGCGATGGCGGCGTTGATCTGGCTCCAGTCGAAGGCGGCCGCTGGGGGAGTGGCCGCGCTGGGCAGCGGGCTTGGCCAGACGGCGATGGCGCGGTCGGCGAGGTCGTCGGCGCGCCGGAGGATCTCGTCGCGTCCCCAGGTGTCGTGCCCGGCGAGTGCGCGGTTGAGCTCGAGGTGGCTGCCGCTGAAGATCTGCTGCTTGCGCTCGAACGGGTGGTTGCTGAGCGTGCCGTTGAACGCGGTCAGGGTGAGGTTGCCCAGGGTGTGCACCAGGCTCTGGTGGATCTCGTCCGGGTCCTGGCCCAGGTCCGCGAGGTGATCGCGCCATTCCTGGCTTAGGGTCTGCGGCAGGATGTGCTCGATCGTCAGGCTGGCGGTCGCGAAGTCGATGTGCTCTGGGTGCCCGAAACTGCGTTCTAGCTGTTCGAGGATGAGGGTGCGCTGCTGGCCGCGCCCGCTGAGGTAGAAGGGACGGGTCCTGATGGCCTCGCGGAGCTGCTCGTCGCCTGGCCAGTAGCGGCGGAGCTGGGAGAAGCTCGGCCCGCAGCGACGCCGGGAACGTCTCATCCGCCGGGAGGTGCTCGATGATCTGGACAAAGAGGCGGTTGAGCGCGTTGGTCGAGATGCCCGCGAGCTGGCGCCTGACCAGGAACGATTCCAGGTAGGAGATGACTTCGCGCAGACCATCGACGGGCAGCAGGCCCCGTTCGCGCAGGTCGTAGGCGGCCATCAGGACCGGGTGGCTGGTCTGGGCGCCCCACCGGCGCAGCCGCAGCAGGCCGGCCCGTGCCTGCGGGTCTTCTTCGTAGGCGGGGTCGATGATCCGCTTGTAGTGCGCGGCTCGACGGGCGAGGTCACGGACGGCGTCCTCGACCGGCTGCTCACCGCCCCCGGTCAGGCGCTCCAGCCGGTCCTGATGAACGCGATACACGTCATCGACCGCGACATCCAGGCCCTGGCGCTGCAGTTCGACGCGGGCCAGGCCTTCCAGGTTCGCGAAGCCGATCATTTGCTCCATCGGCCGCCAGACCTTGGCGTAGACCTCGGTGCCGCGGGTCGGGAGCAGCATGAAGATCAGGTTGCGCAGCAGGTCTGCCTGGGTCAGGCTGACACCGGTCGCATTGAGGGACTGGAAGATCCGGTGCGCGTTGTCTCCCGGTCCTGTGGTGATGTCGACGACGGCCAGGCGTTCGACGACGACGGTGGTGAGCCTGCTGAGGTCGAGTGGCTCGTCTGCGGGGCCGGGGAGCTCGAGGCGGCTGCGGAAGAAACGGTAGGCCTGGCCGATCGGGTCCTGGGGTCCGGCTTCGGGGCTGGCTCCGGCTGGGCGCTCGATGTACGCGAAGAACGAGGTCTGGTCAGCCTGGGTGGGGACCAGCCGGAAGCGCTGCTCGCCCTGCTCGAACTTGTTGATGAGGTACAGCTCGTTGTAGCGCTCGACGGCCTGCTGGTCGGTGCCGGCCGCCGCGTCCCGGATCGCGGCCAGTAGTAGCATCAGCGTGGTCAGGCGCTGCTGGCCGTCGACTACCAGGTACGAGGCGACGTCGCTCGCGGCCTTTGGCAGGGGCGACAGGACGATGCTGCCGAGGAAGTGGCCTGGCTGGCTGACGTCGGTGCTGGCTCCGGGGCTGCCGGACAATCGCGAGTACTGCTCCAGGATGTCCCGCCACAGGAGCTGGTGATCGGGTGCTCGCCAGGTGTACTGGCGCTGCCACAATGGCACCCGGAATTGTTTCTCGCCCTGGATCAGCTGCTTCAGATTGGTCTCGCGTACCTGCACGAGCCGAGCATAGATCCTTTATGGGCGCATGAGGCTGGACTTGCGGTCCGGCGGAGAACGGCTGCCTCGGAGGTGTCGCAATGATCGAGCGGTACGTACTGGATCTTCAAGAGATTGACGGGACGCAGGTCGCGGTCGCTGGCGGCAAGGGCGCGAACCTGGGGGAGTTGTCGCGGATCGAAGGCATCCGGGTGCCGGCTGGTTTCTGCGTGACGACGGACGCCTTCCGGCGGATCCTGGCGGACGCGGCGGCGTCGATCGGCGACCGGCTCGATCAGCTGTCGCGCCTGAGCCCGGAGGACCGGGAGGACCGGGAGGCGATCCGCACGCTGAGCGCGGAGGTGCGCCAGGTCATCGAAGGGATCGCCATCCCTGACGATCTCGCGGCGGCGATTACCGGCGCGCTCGCGGAGCTCGGCGAGCAGGCCGCTTACGCCGTGCGATCCAGTGCGACGGCGGAGGACCTGCCGACTGCCTCCTTCGCCGGCCAGCAGGACACCTACCTGAACGTCGCGGGTCCGACGGCGATTCTTCAGCACGTCGGCCGGTGCTGGGCGTCGCTGTTCACCGAGCGGGCCGTCACCTACCGCCTGCGGAACGGCTTCGACCACCGGAAGGTCGGCATGGCCGTGGTCGTACAGCGGATGGTCTTCCCGCAGGCGGCCGGCATCATGTTCACGGCCGACCCCGTCACGGGCAACCGGAAGGTCGCCACCGTGGACGCCAGCTTCGGCCTCGGCGAGGCCCTGGTCTCCGGCCTGGTGAACCCGGACGTCTACAAGGTGCGCGAGGGGGAGATCGTCGCCAAGGCCATTGCCGCCAAGGAGCGAGCCATCCAGGCGTCGCCGGCTGGCGGGACGCAGGAGCTGCCGATAGACCCGCAGCGGCAGGAACTGCCGGCGCTGACCGACGCGCAGGTCGTGCGGCTCGTGCGGCTCGGGCGGCGGATCGAGGCGCACTTCGGCCGTCCGCAGGACCTCGAATGGTGCCTGGCCGATGATGACTTCCAGATCGTTCAGAGCCGGCCGATCACCACGCTGTTCCCCGTCCCCGAGGCTGGCGATCAGGAGAATCACGTCTACGTCTCGGTCGGTCACGGGCAGATGATGACCGACGCCATGAAGCCCCTGGGGCTTTCGGTGTGGCGGCTGACGGCCATGGCGCCGATGCACGAGGCAGGCGGGAGGCTGTTCGTCGACGTCACCCGGCAGCTCGCCTCGCCCGCGAGCCAGGCCGGCCTCCTGGAGGTCCTGGGGAGGGGCGATCCGCTGATCAGGGACGCGCTGGAGACGGTGATCGACCGAGGCGACTTCGTCCCGACGCTCCCGGACCCGGGTTCCGGCAGGCCGCCGCTCATCGGCGCGTCGGCCTCGATCGAGACCGATCCCGCCATCGTCACCGGGCTGATCGAGCGCAACCAGGAGTCCATCGCCGCCCTGCGGCGCGACATCGCGACGAAGACCGGGCCGGCGCTGTTCGACTACCTGCTTGAGGCCTTTCAGGAGCACAAGCGGGTGCTCGGCGATCCGCTGAACCTTCCGGCGATCATGGCGGGGATGGAGGCCACGTGGTGGCTCAACGACAAGCTGGGGGAGTGGCTGGGCGAGAAGAACGCGGCTGACACACTCACGCTGTCGGCCCCCGGCAATATCACGTCGGAGATGGGGCTGGCGCTGCTCGACGTCGCGGACGTGATCCGCCCGCATCCGCAGGTGGTGGCTTTCCTGCGCAGTGTCGAGGACGAGGGCTTCCTGGACGAGCTGCCGAAGCTCGCGGGCGGAGCCGAAGCGCGCGCCGCCATCGAGTCCTACCTCGACCGGTACGGGATGCGCTGCGTCGGCGAGATCGACATCACCAGGCCGCGCTGGAGCGAGCGGCCCGTCATCCTCGTGCCCCTGATCCTCGACAACATCAAGCTCTTCGAGCCGGGTGCGGCGCAGCGGCGGTTCGAGCAAGGACGGCAGGAGGCGCATAAAAAAGAGCAGGACGTGCTGTCGCGCCTGCGGGTACTGCCGGACGGGGAGCGGAAAGCCGCCGAGACCAAGGCGATGATCGACCGGGTCAGGACCTTCATCGGGTACCGGGAATACCCGAAGTACGGCATCATCAGCCGCTACTTCGTCTATAAGCAGGCCATGCTGAAGGAGGCCGAACGCCTCGTGCGGGCTCAGGTGCTCGCCGACCGGGAGGACATCTTCTACCTCACGTTCGCCGAGTTCCACGACGTCGCGCGTACCAGTCAGGTGGATGGCGAGCTCCTCCAGCAGCGCAAGGACGCGTTCAGGTCGTACCAGGCGCTCACCCCGCCGCGAGTGCTCACCTCCGATGGCGAGGGCATTGCCGGGGCGTACCGGCGCGACGACGTCCCGGCCGGTGCCCTGATCGGCGTGCCGGTTTCCGCCGGGACCATCGAGGGGCGGGCTCGCGTCATCCTGGACATGGCTGAGGCCGATCTAGAGGCGGGCGACATCCTGGTCACGGCCTGCACAGATCCCAGCTGGTCGCCCCTGTTCGTCGCGATCGCGGGCCTGGTGACTGAGGTGGGCGGCGCGATGACGCACGGCGCGGTGATCGCGCGGGAATACGGTTTGCCGGCCGTCGTGGGCGTGGAGCAGGCGACCCGCCTGATCCGGGACGGCCAGCGGATCCGCGTGCACGGCGCCGAAGGCTACGTCGAGATCCTGCCCTGACCCGCCCCACCGAGAACTACCGGGGAGGGTCAGCCACCAGCCCGGGCGCGTCAGTCAGCCCGGCTCAGGCCCGAACGACTGACCGCTTCGCCGATCTCAGCGGCGACCGCAGCACGCTCGATTCGGCGCCAGTCATCTAGGTCGCCTCGTTCGAGGGCAGTCTGCACCGCTTCTGCCGGCCACTGCGAAACGGGTGTCAGGTGTAATCGTCAGATTGCGGAAGGCCAGCGTCACGGGTGCTACTCCTCTGCCTCAAGCATCTGTAGCCGGATCAGGCGACTGTGGTCGCCTCGACCAGCAGAGCTTCCCGGTTGGCCAGGATGAACTCCTTCAACTCGGTCGGCTTCAAGTCGACCGACGCCAGGTCGTCGCCGCTCAGGTCAACCCGGTCCAGTTCGTACCCGCCGCGCGACGGATCATTGAACTCCGGGCCGCTACGGGCCGACTCATCCAGGCTGGTCAGCCGTGCGACGAAGAAGTGCTGCACCGCGACCCCGGCATCCGACGGCGAGCTGAACAAGAATACCTGTGAGGCATCCGAGGCCCTGGCACCCAACTCCTCCGCCAACTCCCGGTGCAGTGCGGCCTCCACCGACGCGTCGGTGTCGTCCACGCCACCACCCGGTGCCGTCCAGTAGGGCGTCTGCCCCGGCTTGGTCCGCTTGATCAGCACAAGCTGGCCACAGTCGTCGATCAAAATCGCCCGCGCCGCACGTCGTCCAACGGCTACCGTCAACTGCTCCGCCACGTCGCCCAGCTTATGTTGGAGGCGGTGATCACGGAATTTTGGTGGCGTGATCACGCGGCCGATGTTCCGTGATAGAGGCTCGGAGCGTGATCACGGAACATCGTTGGCGCTGGCGACTGGGTCAGCCCGAGCCGAGTGATCATCCAGGTCCCACCGCAGGGTGATCCGGTCAGCGGGCGGCATGAGCGCGGCGCTGTACCTTTCCCAATCCGTGCTTGTTCCCCGGCCAGCTGGTAGCCGGGAACTCAGCTCGGCCAGCACGGTTTCTCGGCTTGCGCACCGAGCCTGGCCAGGACGAAATAGTCCAGCTCTGCCAGGACTAGTGCCGACAGGATCAGCGGTCCGCCGTCGCGTTCAACTGCGGCGCGTGCGGCCTGGTGCTCGGGCTGGCGGCGGTTGAAGATGGTGTACAGCCTGCTGGTGTCGGCGATGATCACCGCTCGATCCCGTCGGCGCCCAGCCCTGCGGCCAGAGCTGCATCGATCTCGGCTGCGGAGACCGGGTCGCCGTCCAGGATCCCGAAGGCTGGGGAGACGGGCACGGTCACCTCGGCCAGGACCTCAGATGCCCTCGCGGATGAGCTCGGTCTCGGATTGATGCCTCCGCCGCGCGGCGGCTTTGAGCGCCTGCATGTCGGCATCTGGCCGGTACACCGTGGTCTTCACCATGTCAGCAGGTTATGACTGTAGCCATCTCGATACATTGCCTGCCCGACTGGCGGTGTTACTTTGAAGTGCTATTGAAAGTCTCGCTCAGCGAGGTGACTCCGCTGTGGACGCGGCATCGGCGCCTGCGACGCTGACCCGTTCCACGATCCGGTTCCGGCTCAATCACGTGTGTCGTTCGCGACCGCTCCGATGACGTCAACGAGGTCCCAGACGACTGCGGCCACCGGCAGACGGGTAGCTATTAACACGTCAGGGATCGTCTTGATCCTGGCGGTCAGCGACGACGGCGAAGCTGCCAGGGTCGCCAGCCAGCTCCGGGCACGAGGCGTCGCAACCGCCTGGCTTGACACGGCCGACTTTCCCAGCCGGGTCACCGTCTCGGCCGTAATGACCGGCCAGGGATGGATCGGCGAGATTGTCACCGCTGCGGCGACGATCGACCTGGCCGCCGTGTCCGCGGTGCTTTACCGCCAATCCCAGCCATTCACCTTCCCGGCCAGGCTTTCCGCGAGCGAGCGGCAGTTCGCCGCTGCTGAGGCCCGCTTCGGGCTCGGCGGGCTGCTGGCTTCGCTGCAAGCACGCTGGGTGCCAGGCACTCCGCGCAAGGTGGCCGATGCCGAGTACAGGGCCGTGCAGCTCGCTTCTGCCGCGCGCTGCGGGCTGCTCGTCCCGGCGACCGCGCTGGGGAACTGCCCGGAGTCGATCCGGGGCTTCGCGATGGCGCAGCCAGGTGGAGTCCTGCACAAGACTCTCATGGATCAGGTCGCTACCAGCGACGGGCAGCACAGGAGCAGCGATGCCGATTCCGATGGCATCGGCGAACGGGTCGCGGTGACAATGAGTCAGGTCCAGGCCAACCTCGCGCACCGCAAGCTGTTTGATGCCTGTGTTGTCGCCACTCGCATCGGCCAGCACGCCGTCGCTGTCCGCCGCGATGACCCAGCCACGGGTCATGAAACTCGGCCCGGATACGAGCTCATCACAACACCCGACGAAGTTATCCGCGGCTGCCGCCGTTACCTCCACGCGATGAGCCTGCAACTGGCCGTGTTTGACTTCTGCGTGACCCCCGATGGCTGGTATTTCCTCAACGCCGGACCGAGCGCCCCATGGGCCTGGCTGGAAGAGCAGACCGGTGCCCCCATCGCGGCCATGATCGCGAGCGCGCTGCTGAGCGACCGTTAACGACCTCAGCCGGGTTGCGGGAAGCGCCCACACGGGTTCCGTGCTCAGGCTGCGATCCATGATCACGGAAACGCGCGGGGGTACTCAGCGACCAAGCCTGGCCCGGCTCACCCGCCTGAGTAGCCGCGGTTAGTAGCGCATCGGGTTGACCACGTGACGTGGCACCCGATGTCGCAGGTCCTGGAACTGGACCGGCCCCGCTCCCGCCTTCTTGACGCCCTTCTTCCACGTATGAGTGTGGACTTCGTCGTCCAGCGTGCGCACGTCGCTCTTATACCTGGCCAGGCTCTCATTCGACAGCCCGTCTATCGAGCCGAGCATCGCGATCACGTCGACGGCCAGGTCGAACAGCCAGATCTCGTCCGGTGAGTAGATCCGCAGACTGTCGTCGAAGTCGCTGCGCAGCTGACCCTCGTCGCGGACTCGCACCCCGGCGTTACTCACCGCCCGGCTCAGCTCGCGTATGTGCGCGTGGAAGTCCGGATACGACCCCACGTACGCGAGCACAGCCTGCTCCGTGTTCAGGCTTGACCCCAGGCACGCCATGATCAGGTAGATGAACGGCGCCGACGTCGAGCAGCCGTCAGTGCCCTCGGGCACCAGCCCCGTGCTCACGGCTACACCCCCGCCGGCAGGCCTGCGAGGGCCTCGGCCAGCGCCGCGTCGGACAGCGCCAGGTCGGTCATCTCGCCGGACATGTAGTCGCTGTACGCCTGCAGGTCGAGGAAGCCGTGCCCGCACAGCGCGGTCAGGATGACCTTCTCCTCGCCGGTCTCCTTGCAGCGCAGCGCCTCCTCGATGCAGGCGGCTACGGCATGCGTCGGCTCCGGCGCCGGCACGATGCCCTCGGTGCGCGCGAACCGCAGGCCGGCCGCGAAGCATTCTGACTGCGGCTTGGCCACGGCTTCGATGAGACCAAGCTCGTAGATATGTGAGAGCAAGGGCGACATTCCGTGATAACGCAATCCACCCGCATGAATCGGGTCCGGAATAAAGTCATGTCCCAGCGTGTGCATTTTCAGCAACGGGGTGAATCCCGCCGTGTCACCGAAGTCATACGCATAGCGCCCGCGAGTAAGAGACGGGCACGCGGCCGGCTCGACCGCGCGGATGACCGGGTTCATCCGGCCGGCCAGCTTTTCCCGCAGGAACGGGAAGGCAAGGCCGCCGAAGTTCGATCCGCCGCCGGTGCAGCCCACGATCACGTCCGGCGTATCGCCGGCCTCGGCGAGCTGCTTGATCGCCTCCTCGCCGATGACCGTCTGGTGCATCAGTACGTGGTTGAGCACGCTGCCGAGGGAGTACCTGGTGTCGTCGTTGCTGCCCGCGATCTCGACGGCCTCGCTGATCGCGATCCCGAGGCTGCCGGTGGAGTCCGGGTTCGCCGCGAGCACCGCCCGGCCTGCCGAGGTCACGTCGGACGGGCTCGCGTGCACGGTCGCGCCGTAGGTCTCCATCAGGATCTTGCGATACGGCTTCTGGTCGTAAGACGACCGCACCATCCAGACTTCGAGGTCGATGCCGAAGAGCGCGCAGGCGAACGACAGCGCCGTGCCCCACTGCCCGGCGCCGGTCTCGGTGGTCAGCTTCCTGATGCCTTCCTGGGCGTTGTAGTACGCCTGCGGCACGGCGGTGTTGGGCTTGTGCGAGCCGGCCGGGCTCACGCCCTCGTACTTGTAGTAGATCTTCGCCGGGGTGCCCAGGTCCTTCTCCAGGCGCCGGGCCCGGTACAGCGGGGTCGGCCGCCAGAGCCGGTAGACATCGAGCACCGGCTCCGGGATCGCGATGTGCCGGTCCCCGGAGACTTCCTGCATGATCAGCGCCATCGGGAAAAGTGGCGCCAGCGCGTCAGGCCCGATGGGCTCCTTGGTGCCGGGATGCAGCGGCGGAGGCGGCGGCGAAGGCAGGTCGGGAATGATGTTGTACCACTCGCGCGGCAGCTCCGACTCCTGGAGGACGTACTTAACCTGGTTCGTCATGGTTACCCCCAGAAATTGACTCGGTTAACCAGTTATGCCCGCTTGGTCGGTCTGACCGAATTATCGGCGGCGCTGGCTCGTTTTATGCCGACCACGTTAGCCGACCACGGTACCGCAGGTCCGGCCGATTCGGTTGATATTGTTCTGCTGGTCACTGCCGTCACTACATCCTCAATGATGCACTCTGATCACGGTGTGATTGCCCTAGGCCGGATCGGTTGCGGCAGCCTGGAGCGCGTGACATCGTTAGACGGTTAACTCAGGCTGGTCGGCTAGCCTGCCAAGGTCGGCCAGGCGGCCCAGACTCGTTGCTTGCGGCGATGTCGTGCGGGGCTGCGACAGGTGCCAGCTAAGCGGAGGTACTGGTCTTGTCTGTGCGGGCGGCCTTGCCGGTGTGGTCGGGCTGTTCTGCGCACGGGGGGTTCGTCTAGGTATGGCCGGGGCACGCAAGAGTCGGCGTAAGCCAGGCCAGGATGAGCCGGCTAATGACGGTCAGGCACCCGACGAGGGCCGGCGCTCTCGCTCGGGACGAGGGCTATCCCGTTCCGACGACGACAATACCGGTGTCGATACCGATCAATGGCTAACCCCGTTCCGCGCGGTGCAATCGGTGCGCCCGGTCATGCCCCAGCGCGGGCCTCGTCCAGAAACTGGCTCCGCCGGCGGTACCCCCGACCCCGCGCTCAACAGCGCACCCGGCCAGTCAGTCTGGCCCGACCCTCAGCCCCAGCCGACGCGGTCGCAGCAGCCTCAGTTCCCGCAGGCTCAGTCCCCGCAGGCTCAGTCCCCGCAGGCCCGGTCGCAGCAGCCTCAGCCTCAGCAGGGCCGGCCGCCGCAGCAGCAACCCCAGCCCCAGCAATCTCAGCAGCCCCTGCCGCGACGGTCCCGGCCTGCGCCGCACCCACAGCAGGGCCAGTCCGCGCCCCAGGCCCAGCAGGGCTGGTCGGAGCCCCGAGCCCAGCAGATCTGGCCGGGACCGCACCCTCCGCAGACCCCGCCTCAGCCACAGCAGGGCTGGTCAGAACCTCAGCAGGGCTGGTCAGAACCTCAGGCTCCGCCGCCCCAGCAGGGCTGGCCGGATCCGCAGCGCCAGCAGCAACGGCCTCAGGAGCATCAGGCTCCGCCGCCTCAGCAACGGCGTCCTGACCCCGAGGCTCACCCCCACCCGCAATCTCAGTCCCGCCAGCAGCCTCCTCCTTACCCGCAGCCTCAGCCCCATCAGCAACCGCAGCACTATCAGCAACCCCCGCCTTACCAGCAACCGCCGCCTTACCCGCAACCCTCGCCCCACCAGCAACCCCCGTCTCACCAGCAACCCCCGTCTCACCAGCAGCAGGGGCGGGAGCAGCAAGGTCAGCGGGCACGCCAGGAGCCGTGGCCCGCGCAGGCAACGCGCGAACCGCAGCCTCAGCAGACATGGCACGAACCAGCTGCCGGTGAGTCCGGGGCCCGCACGGTGTGGCAGGACTCAGGGCAGGTGCACGGGCCGCAGGATCGTGGCGGTGAGCAACTCGCGCCTGAGGAAATCCAGGTGCACCGGGTCTGGTCTGGTCCTGAGCCGCTTCCCGAGTTCGGGCCAGAACGGCGTGGCTGGCACCCGGAGATTCGCCCCGATGATCGGCGGCGGCTCTTGCGCTCAGCGGACCCGGTCATCGGCCGCCCGGTTCCGCCGCCCGGTCGCCCCCCGCCTGGATACCAGACGCCGGGCGAGGGATACCGGCCTGGTGGCGATCGGCATGCTCCCGGTGCTGATCGCTACCCGCCGGGAGACGGCCGCTACCCGCCGCCCGGCGCGGGATCTCAGCGCGGGACGGGACCTCGCCCGCCTGAAGGCTACGGCCATGCCGACGACTACCGCCGGCCGGACGGGTACCGGCCAGGCGAGCCCGATCTAGGCGGGGTCAGGCCGGCCGACGGCGGTTATGGTCCGGAGGCCGGGTACGGGAGCCAGGACCAGCGCGGGCCTGATGGGGTCTACCGTGCCGGGGACTACCCGCCCCAGGGCGGTTACGGCCCTGCCGCAGGACCCGGCCAGGGCCCGGCCTACGGTCAGTCTGGTTATCCAGGCAACGGACATCTGCCGGGCAACGGCTATGGCCCCGGCGGTGCCCAAGATCACGGCGGCGCACAGGGCCACGGCGGTGCCGAAGGCCACGGCGGCGCTCCGAGACCCGGTAATGGCTATCCCCAGGCCAATGGCAACGGGCATGCTCCCGGCCGCGGGCCAGGCCCGGCGAATGGTTATGGGCCAGGCGGTTACGGTCAGTCAGAGGGCTACGGTCCGGCGGACAGGTACGGACCAGCTCGCGGCCCGGGGGGAGATGCCAGGTACGGCTACCCGGCCCAGGGTCCAGGTGGCCCTCGGGAGGCCGGCGAGCGCGGGTACGGCCCCCGAGCGGATTACCGGCCTGGTGATCACCAGCCGAGCGGCGAGCGCGATGCCTTCACGCCGCCTAGCGGTCACCGCCGGACCAGGCCTGACGCCAGGGCCGGATATCCGCAGCCCCAGGCCGATGATCACGGGCGTCCGACCGGGCGCGGCCACGGCCCCGATGGCGTACCGCCGGGCTGGAATGGCCCTGGATGGGACGGCGGGCGGCCACCTGGTCCCCGGGACTACCCGCCTGGCACCCGCTGGCCCCAGTCGGACTACCGTCAGTCCGCTCCGCCGAACGGCCCCGACTACAGGTACGGGCCACCGGACTATCCGCCAGGTGCTTACCCGCCTGGCCAGTACCCGCCTGGCCAGTACCCGCCGGGCGCCTATCCACCGGTGAATTTCGCGCAGGGGAACTTCCCGCCAGGTGGCTACCCAGACGGCAGATATCCGCCGGACGGTTATCCGGGTGATGGCTACGCGCGTCAGGGCCACCCGCAGTACCCGCGAGGCGACCATCCCCGACCGGGTTACCAGCAAGGCGCACCCGTTCAGGGCGGATACCCGCACGATGATTACCGGCAGGACGGCTATCCCCCTGGCTATCAGGGGCCGGGTCAGCCGTTCCGTGAGTCACAGCCGCACGGGTACGGGAACGATGGCAGGGCCTGGACGCCCGATGGTTACCCAGACAACGGCGCACCCTGGTACGACGATCGCGACGTGCCTTATCCGGCGGACCCCCGTGCGGCCAGCCCAGGACCGGCCGACAGGTCAGCCGCGCCACCGCGCCCTCGCTCCCTAGGCCAGCCCGTCGCCCTGCCTCCAGGCCCAAGCGCCACCCAGCCCGAGGACGCGAGCGCCGCCCAGTCCGCAAGTTCGCCTGGTGCCCAGCCCGCTGCCCCCGATACCGCCCAGCCCGCAGACTCGACTACCGCCGAGTCCGCGAACTCGGCCGCCGCCCAGTCCGCGACCGCATCCCAGCCCGAAGCCGCAGCCCAGCCAGCGACCGCTAGCCAGCCCGCGACCGCGACCCAGCCCGAAAGCCCGACTGCCACGTCGGCCGCCGGGCAGCTGGCCAGGGAGGTCGCCAGTCCTTCCGGTGCGGTCAAGCCGCCGCCGGCACTGCAGCCAGTATCGACGGCGCAACCGCCGTCCCTGCCGCTGCCAGCCGTCGACCCGCTATCGGCCGCCGATCTGCCGCCGACCGCTGCCGAGGCTGACGCCTTCCCCTCAGTCCAGCCGCCGCCGGACAACTCGCCGTGGGTCGTGTCCGGGCCAGACAACTTCAATGTCATCACCCGCCCGGGCACCGATAGCAACGACTCGATAAGACCTGACGACGACACGGCCCCGATGCCGGCGATCGTGCTCGACGACGCGCCCCCGTCAGCCGCCCAGCCACGCCGGGTACGTGACCCGTTCGAGCCGATCGCGCGAGCACCAGGTGCACCAGCAGCGGCCGCGATGCCGGATCTGAGTCCGGATCAGGAACGGATCGTGCCATCTCCCGGCAGCCAGCCCTTGGAGCCGGGCGGAGCCAAGATGGACCAGATCAAGGACCTGTACCTGACCGCCGAAGCCATCGGCGAGGACGCACTAGAGCGGCACTTCCAGCAAGTGAGCGAACGCCAGAGGCAGCTGATCAGGGAATACTTCGGCCGGGGCCCAGACAGCCCGGCGCCCAGCTAAAGCCGATCGAATCCGGCGCCAGACCACAACGTCTGTGCACCACGGGTCGATCGGGCAAGAACCCGGCGACCGCTGCCCCCTTCAGGGCTCGCCTTTGCCGCCGGGAGTCGCGGAACCATTTTCCCGCCGATAATCACTGATTTGCCGGTTTCCTGGAGGGGCCGGAAGTGCGGCCCAGGCCGCTGCGAGGTCTGATCTCAGACTGGTGGCCGCGTCGGCCGGGACACGCGGATCGTTGATCAAGGTCGCCGAGCTCCTGGCGAGTTGCTGCGCCTCAAGACTCGCCGTCGTGTGGAACTGGACCTCGAACGGCAGGTCGTTCGCATGGTCCTGCCACATGGTGGCGACGCAGCGATTCGTTGTGCTATTCCAGTCGTTCCGGCGGGCGAGCAGCTGAAATCCCGCGGCGGTCAGTGCATCCTGAACCATCCAGATCCCGGCCGAATAGTGCTCGCCGTCGAAGATCAGCGAGTAGGAGATCGCCGCCGGCACCCGCCGGGCGAGCAGCTCCGCGGTCCGATCGGGATAACGCCTGATCAAGTCCGCGAATCTGGCCCTGAAGGTATCCAGCCCCAGCAGCGGGTCCTGCTCGCTCTCCGGCGGGAGCAGGCCATATTCCAGGCCGTCCGCGATGTCCCGCATCATGGTCGTCAGCCCGGTGCCGCTGTAGCCGCCGAACAGATCCCGTCCCTCCGCGGCACGGAACCTGTCGTAAGCGTCGTCCGCGACCCGCACCTGATCAGGGGTTAGCGTGACCGGTCCCCAGCTCCATGACCCGTCGAGTGCGACGCTCGGCTCCGGCCGGGCGGCGCCCGCTGGCGGCTGCGGCTGCGGCTGCGTCACGCCAGCGTGCTCGGTCACGGTGCCGACGGGTAGTTCATCATCGACGTCGTCGTCAGGCTCGGTGAGCGAGCCCGCGCTGCCAGTCAGCGCCAGGCCAGCCTTCGTCATCGGCCGCGGTCACGATCGGCCAGTTCGCGGCGCCCGTCAAGGATTCCGCCGCAGCGCCTGGCCCCGCCGCGCTAAGCGTGCTCGACAGGGAGGCGAACCTGCTCGGCGTCGGCGGCGCGAGCTCCAGATGCTTGAGCCTCGGCGGTGCCGGCTTGCGCTCGCCGTCGACGTGATAAGGCGACGAAGGGTGGCCGAATGGCAGCCGTTCCAGCCGCTGCCGCAGATCAGCCAGGGAGCCCGGCTCGGGCTTCACCGGAGGTCCAGCATCAGCGACCACAACCGGCCGCGCTATCTCGGGCTCTGCTACCGCGACGCGTGCTGCCCCGACCGGTGCTCCGTCGGGCGAGGGTGTCGCGATGGCTGGGATAGGCGGCACCGCGGATGGAGCGGCGACCGGCGAAGGCTCGATGGGATTAACTAGGGGCGCCGAGGTGACCGCAGGCACCCCGACGACAGGCTGGGCCTCGGCCAGTGTGCCCTTGCCCCGCGCGTGGCCGGCCCAGGCACCGGCTGGCTGGATGTCGGCGTCTGGCTCGACGGGCAAAACGATCGTCGGAGGTGGCGCCATGACGGGACCGGGATCGCTGACCTGAGTGGTGGCTGGCCCAGTTGCTGCGGGCAAGACAGCAAATGGCTGCGCGAGGACGGCGGACTCAGCTTCTGCCGCAGGTAGAGCCGGTGCTGCGGCGGTCGGCAGGGCGGCGGTCGGCGGGACGGCGGTCGCCAGGGCGGCGGTCGGCGGGACGGCAGTCGGGCCGCTAGCGGCTGGACGCACGACGGTTGGCGCGTCGGCCGGCAGGGCCGGAACGGCCGGCAAGACCGGAACGAGTTGCCCGGCCGCCGACGGAGCCAGGACAGGCCGTGCGGCGATCGGCTGGGCCAGGACTGACTGCGTACCCATCGGCTCTGCAACGATCGACTGGGCCAAGGCCGTCTGGTCAGTCGCCGGCTGGAAGTGCGTTTGCTGGGCGGACGTCGGCTGGGGGAGCGTCGGCTGGGAAAGTGCCGGCCGCGAGGGGGTCGGCTGGGGGAGCGTTGGCTGGGGGAGCGTCGGCTGGGGGAGGGATTGGGCCATGGGTTGCGGAGCGACCGGTGCCGGGGCGGCTGGCGGGGCGGCAGTCGCGGGAGCGGTAGGGAACTCGTTGATGGCCTGCTCAGTGCGGGTGGTCTCGCCTGGCCAGGAATCGTGCGGACCGGCGGCAACGGGTCGGGACGGGCTGGACCGGGGCGCGCTCGGCCATGGTTCGCTTGACCCGTTCTTGGCCGGCGTGTAGGCCTGAGGCTGCGCATGACGAGGTGCGGTCCGGCCGTGGTGGCCGTTCGCGGCGCCCGGTCTGCTCGGCTCGCGAGGTTCGGACAGCCCGCGAGGCTCGGACAGCCCGCGAGGCTCGGACAGCCCGCGAGGCTCGGACACTCCGAGCGGCTCGAACAGTCCGCGAGGCTCGGACACTCCGCGCGGCTCGAACAGTCCCCGAGGCTCGGATAGTCCGCGAGGCTCGGATAGTCCGCGAGGCTCAAGCAGTTCCCGTGGCTCCGCCCGCCCGCCCGGTTCGTACCTCTCGCGCCGGTCCGGCTGCTCGCGCGGGTCCGGCTGCTCGCGGTCCGGCTGCTCGCGCGGTTCTAGCCGCTCGCGCGGGTCGCCCGGTGCGTACTCCGGCCTGGCGTGGCTGGCCGCATGAGCTCCACTGGCCGCGTGCGCACCGTTGGCTGGGGGACCGCCGTTGGCTGGGGGACCGCCGCTGGCCGCCGCATGCGTCCCGCGACTGACTCGATCCCGGCCCGCTCCCGCGTTGGGGTCGACGCCGTTTCCGTTGCGGTCAGCGCCGTCCTCGGCCCGCAGCCGATGCTGCAGTCGTTCGACGAGTCCGGACAGGTCCAGGGTGCTGTCGAGTGGATCGAGCTGGTCAAACCGATCCAGCTCGTGCCACTGCTCCTGCTGCCCTGACATAGCGCCTTCTCCCCGAAAATCAGCGTAGTCGTCATCGTAGTCTTCGATCTGTTGGCGACGGGCCGATCTCGGAGCGCTCGGCTAAAGGGCTGGCTCACGCCGCCGGCACGCGGCCTCGCGGCTGGGGTCCCCTGCTGCTGTTCCGACGACACCAGGGGGCCCCAGCTGCGGCCTGCCCGGCTTCGTCCCCCTCTAGGGCAGGCCGGGCTCGGGCAGCCAGGCTGGCATGATCTGCCCGTGGGCGTCACCGAACCCGACTCTGCTTCCGTCGGGGCCCGGCGCCGTCGCGGTGATCACGACCTCGTCACCGTCTTCCAGCCAGCTCCGGCTGGTGCCGTCCGGCAGCGTGAGCGGCTTGCGCCCGGCCCAGCCGAGCTCGATCAGCGATCCGAACTGATCGGGTCGCGGTCCGCTGACCGTGCCCGAGGCAAATAGGTCGCCGGTACGCAGCGATGCTCCGTTGACGGTCAGGTGGGCCAGCATCTGCGCCGGGCTCCAGTGCATCGTCGAGTACGGCGGCCGGCTCACCACCTGCCCGTTGATCTTGACCTCGAGGTCAATCTCGAATCCCCAGTCGCCCGAGTCGGCGAGGTACTCCACCAGCTCGGTGTCGAGGCTCGGTGGCCTGACCCGTGCGTGGGCCAGCGCTGCGAGCGGCACTATCCAGGGAGAGATCGTTGTGCCAAAGGATTTTCCTAGGAATGGCCCGAGCGGGGTCGACTCCCAGCCTTGAATGTCGCGTGCCGACCAGTCGTTCACCAGGCAGACGCCGAAGACGTGCTCACCGAAGCGGCTGGCAGGCACTCGCTCGCCGGTGACGGACTCGACGCCGACGACGAAGCCAACCTCGGCCTCGAAGTCCAGCCTGCGGCTCGGGCCGAAGACCGGGCCGGGCGCCGAGGCCGGCCTTGACTGCCCGCACGGGCGCCTGATCGGAGTGCCGGAGACTACGACGGTGCCGGCCCGGCCGTGGTAGCCGACCGGGAGATGATGCCAGTTGGGATGCAGAGCGTCCTCGTCCGGCCTGAACATAGCGCCGACGTTCGTCGCGTGCTGCTCCGAGGTATAGAAGTCGACGTAGTCGGCCACGGTGAACGGCAGATGCATCGCCACGCCGGCGGCCGGATGAAGCAGGTCCTCGATCGCGCTGCGGTAGTGCTCCTGGCTCAGCCAGGCGGTCAGGTCGGCCCTGACCTGCACCCATGCCGCGTCGCCTGCGGCGAGGAACCGGTCGAGATTGCCCGAGCTGAAGTCCTCTGTCCGCCCCGGTACCAGCCGCTCGATCGCCGTGCTCAGGTCGAGTACCCGGTCGCCGATCGCCACCCCGACCCGGCGCCGCGCCGGATGGTGCTTGTGGCTGAACGACCCGTAAGGCAGCGTCCGCAGCCCGAACGGGTGACCATCAGGAATCCCGAGCCAGGCGCAAGGGACCGGCAATGCCATGGAAGACCTCCTAGCTGTGCTGTGCTGATCCGGCTGTGCTGATCCGGCTGTGCTGACCGGGCTGTGCTGAGCCGGCGGCGGATCGGTGACTTCGCACTCGCACGCTAGCTGGTCGGGCTGGCTGACCGTGCTAGCTCGCTGAGGTCTGGGCCTTAGCTTCGGCCTCGGCGGCGGCGTCGGCCTCCGCCTCGGCCTCCTCGTCGTGGTCCGCCCCGGCCTCCCTCGCCGCCTCGTCGAACACCGAGTCGCTGCGCAGCCGCTCCTCGAACGCCTTCGCGCCGCCCCGCGCCCCGAACAGCCGCTTGGTAACCACCAGGTAGGCGACCAGCGCCAGGTTGATGACGAACAGGACGACCTTCGTCCAGCTCACGGTGAGAGTCAGGTCATAGATTTCGTAAGGAAGGCCGAGGGAAGTCACGATCATCGCGAAGTACTCGCCCCAGCGCTTGGACTGCCACAGGCCAATGCCCTCGATCAGCTCGACCAGGGCAAACAGCGCCACCCCGATCGCGATCAGGATCAGCGTGCCCTGACTGATGTGCAGCGCCTTGCGGAACTCGAGCAGCAGCTTGGAATGGTCGATGTTGAAGCCAAGCTGGTTGAACGTGCTGCGGACGATCGGGAGGTCACGCTGGAAGGCCTGCTGGATGGTGAGCTTGGAGTGGCCGAACTGCCAGATGGCGAAGGCGACGCCGCCGAAGAGCAGGAATCTGATGAAGCGCTCGATCGCGAACACGCGCAGGATCAGCTCGCTCCTGATCTCCTTGCCGCGCTTGATGACAGGCGCGTGCGTCGCCGGGCCGGTGCCAGTCGGCTCACCGGTCACGAAGGACCCGCAGCGCAGGCACCGCCAGAGTTCGCCGCCGGGCGCCGTGGCGTGCAGGTATTCCCTGAGCGCTGGCTCGTCGGGAGCGTAGGTCGTATGCCCGATACGACCGCAGCGGTACAGATTCCAATCCATGCCCAGCAGCCTACGGTAACCGGGCCAGCCTGCCGGGATCTTGCCGACTTGGCCCATCGGGGCCGGTGCTGACCTGGCTGGCTGGCGGCTGACTGGCTGGCTGGCGGCCGATCACGATGCCGTTGGCCAGCATGAGTATCTGGTCGCAGAAGAGCAGCAGGGTGTCGGCGTCGGCTCCGATGGCGACGACCGAGGTATCGCGCTTGAATTCCTTCACGATGTCGGCGAGCACGGTCCGGTCGCGCGGCCCGAGATAGTCAAACAGTCCGTCGATGATCAGCAGCCTCGGCTCGTGCACGCACGCCGCCGCCAGTCGTGCCCGGCGCGCCACCAGGTCGGGCGCCGCCCGCAGCGGCACCTCTGCCCACGGCATCAGCGCCAGCCGGTCCAGGATAGCCGCGACCAGCAGCCTGCGGTCAGAGCCCGGCTGTCCCGATCGCCTGGCGGCGCGCTCGACCAGGCGACGGATCGTGAACGTCGGCCAGACCCGCGCGGTGCGCGAGGCGATCCCGACTTCTGACCGCACCGCCGCTCGCCCGGCCGCCGAGCTCAGGTCATGGTCAAGCACCCGCAACTGACCGTAGGCTGGTGCGATCCGGCCGGACAGCAGGCCGACGAGAACCGCGGACGCCGCCGATCTCGGTGTCACGATCCCCAGCGCGGTCCGGCCTAGATCGGTCGACTGGAGCTGGAAGCTAGCCAGCCTGAGCGCATACCTGGTCGCTTCCCTGGCGCCGACACCGCAGGACAGGACCGGGGTAATAGCCGTCACGGCGTGACCGGACCGCATATCGCCCCCTCGATCTTGCCTCGGTCACGTGCTACCCAAAGCAGGGAACCCAGCTTTGCCGTTCCACGCCTGAATTGCGCCGCTGGCATTGGCGAAAACACTGCTCATGGCAAACACTGCCGCTGGCGCAAACACTGCTCAGGGCTTTGCCGGCCCGCAGTCATCCCCGTTACTTTGCTTATCTGATCCCCGGCCCTGAATCCTAGCCTGCCAATGGCGGCGAGTCCCGTAGGCCAGCGCCGGCACCTTGAGCGGCCGGCCAGGGCGAACGCCAGCGCGAGACCTGATCACGGAACAAGACAGAGGCGATAACCCGCGTGATGTTCCGTGATCACGGCGAGCAACTTGATCCCGGAACATCAGCTGCGTGATCACCCCACCAGAGTTCCGTGACCACTGGCCTCGGCATGATCACGGAACACGACAGGGCGCCGCCGCCGCTCCGAACCCGGACCGCGTCGATGTGGCAGAGGTGTTGCTGGAGCTGCATCTCTGCCACATCGATGCAGATTCTGGGGCCAAGGGCTTGCCCCTTGGGGCTAGATCTTCTGGGGGTGCCAGGTGGTGCCGCCGTCGGTGGTCAGGTAGATCTCCTGGAGCTGGACGTCGGCTGGGACCGCTACGCCCTGGCCCGTGGTCGTCATGCCGACGAAGCCGAACCCGCCCGCTGGCGCCTGGCCGCTCAGGCTGGCCCGATGCCAGGTCCGGGCGTCGGGGGAGTAATAGAGGGCAGTGCTTGTGGCGACGACGATGGTGCCGCTGCCTGGCGCGACCGCCAGCGAGGTGGCCTGCCCTTGCAAGCCGGCCTGGCCCTCCAGCTGCCAGGTCTGGCCGCCGTCGGCCGACTGGTACAGAGCCGGCGACCGGCCAGCCGCCTGGCACAGCAGGTACAAGCTGCCCGAAGCTCCCGGCGCGATCAGCCCGGCCTCACTCCCCAGAGCACCTGGAGCACTCGGAGCACCAGGTGCTCCGAGAGCAGCGGGCGTGCCGGGCTGGCCGGACTGGCCGCGCAGGCAGGCTGGCACCGGTCCCGAGTTGACGCTAACCTCGTGCCAGGCGCCGCCGGACGGTGATCCGGTGAAGAGCTTCGAGCCGGCCAGCAGGTAGCCAGACGAAGTGGTTAGCTGCAGGCCTCCGGGCACGACCGGCAGGCTGGCGGCCGCGCCGGGGACCGGCTGCCAGTTATCAGCAGCGTACGGCGTGGAGTAGAGCCTGAACCTGGTGCAGCCTGAGGCGTAGTCCTGGCCAGACCCGGTGCAGGAGGCCACGACGGCGAAGGCCGAGCCGTCGACGGTCGCGAGGTCGATCACCCGGCCAGGCAGGCCGGTAATCGATGTCCAGGTCGCGCCGCCGTCGTGGGTGGCGTAGAGCGCCGGCCCGAACGCCCAGCCGTTCTCGGGGTCAAGGAACCTGATCTGGCTGACTCCCGATCCGCCGTCTGGCGGTCCGGCCGGCGGTGCGTCAGCCCCGTTCCAGGACTGGCCGTAGTCGGAAGTGCCAGCCACCGTCGCGCACGAACCGCCAGGACAAGAGTCGGTCGTGTAGCCGAGCACGGCGCCGACGGACTGATTGACGAACGTCACCGAGGCCGGTGCGAATCCAGGTGCCGGCGCCGCGCTTGACCCTGTGATCGACAGGCCGGCCGACGGGGCCCCGGCCTGCGCGCTGGACGACGGCGAAGGCCTGCCCGTCGAGGTCGGCCGCGGCCCCGACGGGGCGGGGGAGGCCGAGGTCGAGGTCGACTGGCCGATCTGGTCCGGCCCGCCGCCGCCATGACCGGGCAGCAGGCCAGACGCGACCTGAGGCAGCGTGACGGCGGCGGCGATCACCACGGCGACCCCGGCGGCCGCGCTCATCGCGACGAGGCCCTTGCGCCTCCTGGCCCGGCTGTGGATCCGCTGGTAGGAGCCGGGCCGGGGCGGCATCAGCTCGACGTCGGTACTCAGCCAGTCCTCGATCGGATCGAATTCGCCGGTCACGATGCCTCACCTACCGCTGCCTTGAGCTTGGCCCGCGCGTGGTGCAGGTCGGCCTTCACAGTCCCTTCGGGCCGCCCGAGCATGGTCGCGACCTCCTTGACTCCGAATCCCGCGTAGTAGTGCAGCAGGAACGCGCTGCGCAACCTCGGCGGCAGGCTCTCGATCAGCGCCCGGACATCGACGTCCTGGGCCTGATGCCAGGACGGCTCGGCCGGGACCGCGGCCGTGAATGTCTTCATGGCGCGCCGTTCTCTGCTCGTCTTGCGCCAGTGGTCCCTGATCAGGTTGGTGGCGATCATGTACAGGTAGCTCTGCGGATTCTCCAGGGATGACCACCGGGACAGCAGCCGGGTGAAGGCCTCAGAAGCGATCTCGTGGGCGGTCTCGTCGTCATCGACCAGGCGCCTGCACCAGCCGGCGAGCCTGGGGTAGCACGCGTTGAACAGCTCCTCGGCGGCCTCCCGGTCGCCAGTTCGCAGCCTGGCCACTGATGTCCCTTGCCTGGCCGCCGGGGCCGCCGGTACCACCGGGGGTGACGGCATGGCCCACGACGGGTGAAAGGTTGCCACCTCGCCGGCCGTCAGGAGACAGCCAGCGTCGCTGGTGAGATTCAGCATTCGTTTTACCACACATTTCGCCTCGGGCCAGGCCAAGTCGCGTGTAGGGACTCCTCTCTAAGACGGACCGGGCGGCCAGATGGTTGGAACTCGTCCAGATCGCGCGCCGGGCAGGCCAGGACAGCCGGCATACACTGGAAGCACGCCGCCGCCATCGACGCCGGAGGGTCACCCATGAACGCCGAAGACTATGGCCGGGCCCGCTGGCAGCAGCGGTATGACAAGTCCCGGGTCCGTGACGCCGACTTCACCACCTTGTCCGGGCTGACCGTCGACCCGGTCTACGGCCCGCCGGACGGCGCCATAGTGCCCGATTTCGAGCGGATCGGCTGGCCGGGGGAGTACCCGTTCACCAGAGGCCTGTATCCGGCCGGATACCGGGGCCGGACGTGGACGATCAGGCAGTTCTCTGGCTTCGGCAACGCCGTGCAGACCAATGAGCGCTACAAGATGCTGCTCAAGGCCGGCGGGGCGGGCTGTCGGTGGCGTTCGACATGCCGACGCTGATGGGTCGCGACTCCGATGACCCGAAGGCGCTCGGCGAGGTCGGCCACTGCGGGGTCGCGATCGACTCGGCCGCCGATATGGATGTGCTGTTCGGCGGCATCCCGCTGGCCGACATCACGACGTCGATGACGATCAGCGGCCCGGCCGTGCCGGTCTTCTGCATGTACCTGGCGGCCGCGCAGCGCCAGGGCGCCGACCTCGGCAAGCTCAACGGCACGCTGCAGACTGACATCTTCAAGGAGTACATCGCGCAGAAAGAGTGGCTGTTCCCGCCGCAGCCGCACCTGCGGCTGATCGGTGACCTGATGGAGTAC
Source organism: uncultured Actinomycetota bacterium (assembly GCA_963819285.1). Lineage (GTDB taxonomy): Bacteria > Actinomycetota > Actinomycetes > Streptosporangiales > Streptosporangiaceae > Chersky-822. The sequence continues at coordinate 1,948,587 of CAWFVM010000006.1, read as the reverse complement.
TGCGCGGCCGAGATTCCCGACTACAAGCCGCTGTCAGTGTCCGGGTACCACATCAGGGAAGCAGGATCGACAGCAGCACAGGAGCTTGCTTTCACTCTTGCCGATGGTTTCGGTTATGCCGAGCTCGGCCTGAGCCGGGGTCTTGATATCGACGTGTTCGCGCCAGGACTGTCGTTTTTCTTCGACGCGCACATTGACTTCTTCGAGGAGATCGCGAAGTTCCGCGCGGCCCGGCGGATCTGGGCCAGGTGGATGCGGGATGTCTACGGCGCCAAGACCGAGCGGGCGCAGTGGCTGCGGTTCCACACCCAGACGGCTGGCGTGTCGCTCACCGCCCAGCAGCCGGACAACAACGTCGTCAGGACCGCGATCGAGGCACTCGCCGCCGTGCTGGGCGGCACCAACTCGCTGCACACGAACGCACTCGACGAGGTGCTAGCGCTGCCGAGCGAGAAGGCGGCCGAGATCGCGCTGCGGACTCAGCAGGTCCTGATGGAGGAGACCGGCGTCGTCAACGTCGCTGACCCGCTCGGCGGCTCCTGGTACGTCGAGGCGCTGACCGACCGCCTGGAGGCCAGCGCCGAGGAGATCTTCGCCAAGATCCGCTCCCTGAGCTCGGACGGGTCGATGACCAGCGGCATCCTGCGGGGAATCGAGGAAGGCTGGTTCATGGCTGAGATAGCAGAGGCCTCCTTCACGTATCAGCGGCAGCTGGAGAAGGGGGATAAAAGGATCGTCGGCGTTAACTGCCACGCAGATTCCGTCGAGAAGCCGATAGAGATCCTGCGAGTCAGCCATGAGGTCGAGGTCGACCAGGTACGCGATCTAGCGGAACGCCGGTCAAACCGGGACCAGCCCGCCGTCGACGCTGCCCTGGCCGCCCTGATCACCGCCGCCAGGTCGGACGCCAATATGATCCCGCCCATGATCGACGCCGCCCTTGCCGAGGCCACGCTCGGCGAGATCTGCGATGCGCTCAAGGCTGAATGGGGCACCTACTTCGAGTCCCCGGCGTTTTAGGGTGGTCAGTCCCGCGCTGTGTTTGCTTGCCGCCGCCGGTCGCTGCGCTCCCTTTGGCGGGGGCCTTCGGCGCTTTTAAGTGCCGTCTTCCGTCCTCGCTCCTTCGCTAGCGCTCAGTCGGTCGTCAGTCCAGACGGCACCGCGCCTCCGGCAGCCATGCGAGCCAATACGATGGGTGCATGCAACAGCCGCGTAATTTCTCTATGCATGGTGCCGTTGATCTTGGGGCTCGGCAGACCGCTGCGAAGCGGAAGCAGCAGGCGGCCGAGTCGCCTGAGGGCGCGTCGCCGTATGTGATTGATGTCACTGACGCGACGTTTAACACGGACGTCGTGGCCAGGTCGCAGAGCGTGCCGGTGATCATCGACCTGTGGGCCGACTGGTGCGAGCCCTGCAAGCAGCTCAGCCCTGTGCTCGAACGGCTGGCCAGGCAGGCGAACGGCGCCTGGGTGCTGGCCAAGGTGGATGTGGACGCCAACCCCCAGCTCGGGGCCGCGCTTCAGGTGCAGTCGATCCCGATGGTGGTCGCGGTCATCGACGGGCAGCTCGTGCCGGGATTCGCCGGCGTGCTGCCAGAGGCGCAGATCAAGGCCTACATCGCCCAGCTCATGCAGGTGGCGGCGCAGGTTGGGATGCAGGTGCCGCCGGGAGCCGAGGGAGAGGCCGCCGACGCCGCCGACGCTGCCGGGATGCGGTCCGGTCCGCTGAGCCCCGAGGAGGAGCTGCTCAGCGATCCCCGGTTCAAGGCCGCGCAGGACGCCATGGACACCGGTGACCTGAACGGCGCGGCCAACGCGCTTGAGCAGGTGCTCGATGACGCGCCTGGGCATCCGGTGGCTAAGGCCTGGCTGGCGCAGGTCGAGCTGCTGCGCCGGGTGAATTCCTACGACCCGGCGAAGGTGCGCCGGGCGGCGGCCGAGCGGCCCGACGACCCGGACGCGCAGGCCAGTGCCGCCGACCTGGAGCTGGCCGGCGGACAGGTGGAGGCGTGCTTCGACCGGATGCTCGGCCTGATCGGCCGGATCACCGGCGCCGACCGGGACAAGGCGAGGCTGCACCTGATCGGCTTGTTCGAGATCCTGCCGCCCAGGGACCCGCGAGTGGCAAAGGCCAGGGGCCGGCTGTCGAGCCTGCTGTTCTGAGGGCGCATCATTGAGTTATGCAGGAGGAATCCCGCACGGGCCAGCTGCTAGCTGCCACTCCGATGCTAGGGGACGCTAACTTCAGGCGCACGATCGTCCTGATCGTGGAGGACGACCCGGCTGAGGGCACTCTCGGCGTGGTGCTGAATAGGCCGAGCGACATCCCGGTCCGGCAGGTGCTTGAGTCCTGGACCGATCTGGTGACCGGCCCCTCTGTGCTGTTCCAGGGCGGGCCGGTCTCGCCGGACAGCGCGCTGGCACTGGCACTGCCGAACGGGGGCGACGAGCCGATCGGCTGGCGCTCGCTGACCGGGTCGAAGCTGATGAGCCGGATCGGCCTGGTCGATCTCGGGGCCCCGCCGCAGCTGCTGGCCGGCGGGATCAGCTCGCTGCGAGTGTTCGCCGGGTACGCGGGCTGGGGCGTGGGCCAGCTTGAGGCGGAGATCGAGGTCGGGGCCTGGCTGGTGCTCGACGGGCTGCCCGAGGACGCGTTCGCCGCCGATCCTGACCGGCTCTACGCGTCCGTGCTGCGCCGGCAGGGCGGTGACCTGGCGCTGCTCGCGACCTATCCCGATGACCCGGTGCTGAACTAGACCGTCCGCCGGGGGCGTAAGCTATCTGGCGTGACCGAGGTAGTACCTGACATCAGGCCCGATCTGTCGACAGGCGATGGCGACCACGAGCGGTTCGCCCACTACGTCCTGAAGGACAAGATCATGGACAGCGCCGTGAACGGAACGCCGGTGGTAGCGCTGTGCGGCAAGGTCTGGGTGCCGAACCGGGATCCCAAGCGGTTCCCTGTCTGCCCGGAGTGCAAGAAGATCTACGAGTCGCTGCCTGAGGGCATCGCCTGACTCGGCCCGGTCGGGGTCCCGTTTCCGTTCCCGACAGTGGGAAACTAGGGGAGACGGGAGGTGGCATCGAGTGAGCGTCGCACCAGCGGAACTCGCCAGACCAGAGACCTATGAGCGGGCGTCCGTTGATCAGCCCTGGCTGACCATCGTCTGGAACGATCCGGTGAACCTCATGGACTACGTGACGTACGTGTTCCAGCGGGTTTTCGGGTATGCCAAGCCCAAGGCCGAGAAGCTGATGCTCGATGTGCACCACAAGGGGAGGGCCGTGGTCGCGGCGGGGGCCAGGGAAGCGATGGAGCGCAACGCTGAGACCCTGCACGGCTTTGGTCTGTGGGCGACGGTGAGCCACGATACGTGAGGACCCGGAGGAGTCGATGGCCGGATTCCGGCGGACCGCCGATGGCGTGACGGCCCGTTTCGCCAAGCCCGAGGCGGCTGTCATCAGGGACCTGGTCGAGCAGGTGGTCGAGCTGGTGGAGCCGCTGGTGTCACCCGAGCAGGCCGATGAGCTCGCCGAGCTGGTCGGGATGCACGACTTCATGACCGATGCGCAGGTACCCGATGATCCCGTGCTCGCCAGGCTGCTTCCTGACGCGTACCGCGATGATCCCGATGCCGCGCATGAGTTCCGCCGGTTCACCGAGTCCGGGCTCAGGTCGGCCAAGGTGGAATCCGCCCAGACCTTGCTCGGCACGCTCCCGCCGGGCGGCGGGAAGGTCAGGCTGAGCGCGGAGCAGGCCGAGGCGTGGCTGCGCTCGCTCAACGATGTCCGGCTGGCGCTCGGGGTCCGGCTTGGAGTCACCGATGACTTCGACGCGCTCGGCGAGGATGTCGAGCCGGAAGATCCCCGTTATGCCTATGTGCAGGTCTACCAGTGGCTGGCCTATATCCAGGGCAGCCTGGTCGCGGCACTGTCCTGAGCGGCGGGTTACGATCGCGGCCATGCTGACGATTTCGCGAGCGCTCATCGACCAGGTGATCGCGCATGCCAGGGCCGATCATCCGGACGAGGCCTGCGGCATCATCGCGGGGCCGGCCGGGAGCGATCGTCCTGAGCGGTTCATCGCGATGGTCAATTCTGAGCGGTCGCCGACGTTCTACCGGTTCGACTCGATGGAGCAGCTGGCGGTCTGGAACGAGATGGACGACCGCGACGAGGAGCCGGTGGTGATCTACCACTCGCATACCTCCACGGAGGCGTATCCGTCCAGGACGGACATCTCGATCGCGAGCGAGCCGGACGCTCACTATGTGCTGGTTTCGACGGCCGACCCGCAGGACGCGCCGGTCCGCTCCTTCCGCATCATCGACGGAGAGGTGAGCGAGGAGGAGGTCGTGATCACTAGCGGTTAGCAAACACCACTGGCGGGGCGGAATGATCGGGGGCCGGGCTGGGTTCTCCCTTGGCGGAATCTCAGCCGCCGCAAGTCTGGCGCCCGCGAAGTCTGGAGAGGTAACTGATGGCCATCGAAGTGCGGATTCCGACGATCCTGCGCCCGCTTACCGACGGCGCGAAGGCGGTTGAAGGCTCGGGCGACACGCTCGACGCGCTGCTCGCCGACCTCGAGTCCCGGCATCCGGGGCTCCGCGGCCGCCTGGTCGACGACAGCGGCCTGCGCCGGTTCGTCAATGTGTACCTCAACGACGAGGACGTACGGTTCATCGGCGGGCTGACCGCGCCGGTCAAGGACGGGGACAAGGTCACCGTGCTGCCCGCGGTCGCCGGGGGCAGGCGCTGAGCCGCCTGCTCGCGGCTGACGGTGCCCGCGGCTAACGGCGAAGCGGCGCATGCGCTACGACTCCCTGCTTGACACGATCGGCGGCACGCCGCTGGTCGGCCTGCCGCGATTGTCGCCTGGCCCGGCGGCCCGGCTGTGGGCCAAGCTTGAGGACAAGAACCCGACCGGGTCGGTCAAGGACCGGATCGCGCTGGCGATGGTGCTGGCCGCCGAGCGTGATGGCCGGCTCGGGCCGGCGCAACCGTGCTCGAGCCGACCTCAGGCAATACCGGCATCTCCCTGGCCATGATCTGCCAGCTGCGGGGATACAAGCTGATCTGCGTGATGCCGGAGAACACCTCGGCCGAGCGGACCCAGCTGCTCCAGATGTACGGCGCCTCGATCGTCTACTCCCCGGCCGCCGGCGGCTCCAACGAGGCCGTCCGGGTGGCCAAGCAACTCTCGGCGGAGAACCCGGCCTGGGTGATGCTCTACCAGTACGGCAACGAGGCCAACGCCGGCGCGCACTACCAGACGACCGGCCCGGAGATCCTGGCTGACCTGCCGGAGATCACCCACTTCGTGGCCGGCCTCGGTACCACGGGGACACTGATGGGGACCGGCCGGTTCCTGCGCGAGCACGTGCCTGACGTCAAGATCGTGGCCGCTGAGCCGCGCTACGGCGAGCTGGTCTACGGGCTGCGGAACATGGACGAAGGGTTCGTGCCCGAGCTCTATGACGACTCCGTGCTGACGTCGCGGTTCTCGGTGGCGGCGGCGGATGCTCTGGCCAGGACCAGGCTGCTGGTGTCGGCCGAGGGCATCTTCGCCGGGATCTCGGCCGGCTGCGTGCTGCACGCCGGGCTGGCGCTGGCGGGCCGGGCGCACGAGGCGGGGGAGCGGGCCGACATCGTGCTGCTGATCGCCGACGCCGGCTGGAAGTACCTGTCGACCGGCGCCTACGGCGGCACGCTCGATGAGGCCGAGTCGCGGCTGGAAGGCGAGCTCTGGGCATAATTGGCCGGTATGTCGTTAGCCGGCGTGTCTTGGCCGGCATGTCTTGGCCGGCCTGTTGATCATGCCCGAGGAGCCCGATGACGATCTTTGACGAAGCCACGGCGGTCACGCGACGCGGGGACGGGCTGTACGACGCCCATCCGGATCAGCGGTTCGCACTGGTCGCGCCGGGCAGCCGGGAGACCTCGGCGACGTCGGCGGTCAATGGCGGCGTGCTGCTAGCGACGGTGCTGCGGGCTGTGCTCGATCGCTCGCCGCTGCCGCACCCGGTCGCGACCAGCGCGCACTTCCTGCGCGTGCCCAGGCTGGCCCCGGCCACGATCGAGGTCACCTGGCTCAAGACCGGGCGCACCGCGTCCACGGCCAGGGCGACGCTGATGCAGGACGAAGAGGCCGTACTGGAGGCGACGGTGACTACGGGGACGGTGCCTGACTCGGCGGGGCCTGGCGCCGGGGCGGACGGGGGGCTGAGCTGGACCGGGGCGGCGCCGGTGCTGCCGCCGGTAGAGGAGTGCGTCGACCTCGGCCCCTGGCCGGGCACTGTCGCCCCGGACGGGACGGCGGGCTACGCCGGACAGGTCAGGATGCTGCTCGACCCGGCCGTGACCGGCTGGCGATCCGGCGAGCCGTCCGGCGTCCCCGAGATGCGCGGCTACTTCAGTCTGCGCGACGAGCGCGAGCCCGACGTGCTGATGCTCGCGCTGGCGGTAGACGCCTTGCCGCCGGTGGTCTTCGGGCTCGGCGCCATGGGCTGGGCGCCGACCGTCGAGCTGACCATGCACTTGCGCATGGTCCCGGCACCTGGCCTGCTGGCGGTCCAGGCCAGATGCCGGCATGTCAGCGGTGGCTGGTTCGACGAGGAAGCCGAGGTCTGGGATTCAGCCGGCCACCTGGTAGCCCAGAGCCGCCAGCTAGCCCGAGTAGGCCGCGGCCAAGTCCGCCCCGCCCCCCGCTAGCCCCGCCCCCCGCTAGCCCCGCCCCCCGCTAGCCCCGCACCCCCCGCTGGCCCCGCCCCCCGCTGGCCCCGCCCCCCGCTGGCCCCGCCCCCCGCTGGCCCGCCCCGGTTCTGGCCGCAACGTTGGCCCTTAGCTGTCGTTCCGGCAGCAACGTTGGCCCTTAGCTGTCGTTCGGGGGCGGTGCGGGGATCGGGTGCTGGGGCTGAGAGCGGGTGAAACGGGGCGCTGGATAGAGGGTCCCCGCACGGGGTGGTGTCGGTGGCCGGGGGGCGAAGCTGGAACTGGGTCCGGGAGGCACGTCAGGTACCCACGTACCCAGGCAACATTCCGGGATCATGAAGCGAGCCTTGATCACGGAACATGAGCGGCGTGATCGCCCCACCAGGGTTCCGTGATCAAGACCCCGACCATGATCACGGAACCTGGGTTGCGTGACTCACCGGTCCAGAGATCTGGCCTCTCCTCAAATCAAGGTCTGTTTCATGATCACGGAAGTTTGCGGGGGTTCCTTAGGTCCAGCTCGCGGGCTGGCTGAGCCGAGGAAAGCACATGAATGTGGCGGCCGGGGGCTGGTGGCCGGGGGGCTGGCGGCTAGCGGACACTCTTGATTCGCCAGACTAGGGTGGCGCCTAGGGCGGCTGAGATGGTGGTGCTGGCGAACAGGGTCGGGTAGCTGCCGACGGTGACCAGGAGCGCGGCTAGCAGGCCGCCGACCGCGGCCGGGCCGGCGATGGCGATGTTGATCAGGCCCAGGTCCTTGCCCCGGCTGATCGCGCTGGGCAGGACCTGGGTGATCAGGGCCTGGTCGACGGCGAGGTAGGCGCCGAAGCCGGCCCCGAAGAGGACGGCGGCGATCCGGGCGGACGTCCAGGTCTCGATGAAGACCAGGAGCAGCGCGGCCAGGCCCATGAACGCGCCTGAGGCTGTCACGATCATCTTGCGCTTGCCAAGCCGGTCCGAGATCCGGCCGCCGACGATCGCGGTGATGACGACGCAGACCGTGTAGATGAGGATCAGCGTGACCAGGCCGGCGGTGGGGTGCGGGTAGCGGACGGCGTCGCGCAGGAAGTAGTACAGGTACAGCGTGCCCATCGAGATCGACAGCGAGGCGAGGAAGCGGGTGAGCCAGGCCCAGCCGAAGTCGGGATAGGCCCGCAGGTCGACCCTGAACGCCTCGAAGAGCTGGCGGGCGGAGAAGGGCTCGCGCTGCGACTGGTCGAGTGCGTGGTCGGGCGTGGTGAGCACGAACGGCAAGATGAAGATGACCATGGCGATCGCCAGGAAGGTGTAGCCGGCCGGGAAGCCCTTGAAGACCTTGGAGACGAGTTCGACGCCCAGTACCAGGCCGATCGCCTGGGGGAAGCCGACCCAGCCGGCCACCGTGGCTCGCTGCCTGACCGGCACGCGGTCAGGGATCGAGGCGCTCAGGCTGGCGAACTGGCCGTTGTTGAACAGGCTGAACAGTGCCCACAGGCCAAGGATGCCGATCACCGTGGTCTGGACCGAGATCAGCGCGAGGCAGATCGCCGCGAGGATGCCCATGCCCAGCGTCCAGCGGTGCCTGCGGCCGCGCAGCCAGCCGAACGGCCTGGCGTCGGTGGTCCGGTCGGACATCGCGCCGATGATGGGCGTCGAGACGATCGCGGCGATCGCGCCGAGCGCGTGGACCAGGCCGATCACGAGGAACTTCTCATGGGGTGCGTACTGCTGCACCTGCTTGGGCAGCAGGATCTGCAGCGGCGTGCCCGAGGCCATCCACAGCCCCATCGTGCCGAGTCCGAGTAGCGCGATCCAGCCCTTCGTGACCGGGACGCTCGGCTCATCCAGCGCGCTTGCCGGCGCGACTGGCTCGGTGGCCTGCTCGGCCATGGATCCTCCGGTGATGTCTAAGGGACGCTTTTGATCCGCCACACGAAGACGGAGCCCGCCGCTGCGACGATGGCCGTCGCGGCGAACAGGGTCGGATAGCCGCCGACCGAGACCAGCACCGCCGACAGGGCACCAGCCACGGCCGCCGGGCCGACGATCGCGATGTTGATGATGCCGAGATCCTTGGCCCGGTCCTTGGCGGCCGGCAGTACCTGCGTGATCAGCGCCTGGTCGACCGCCAGGTAGGCTCCGAAGCCGGCCCCGAACAGGACGGCCGCGATCAGCGCGGCATCCCAGGTTTCCACGAAGGTGAGCACCAGTGCCGCGCAGCCCATCAGCGCACCGGAGACCGTCACGATCATCTTGCGCTTGCCGATCCGGTCGGAGACTATGCCGCCGGCGATCGCCGTGATGACGACAAGCACGGTGTAGATCGCGATCAGGACGAACAGGCCCTGGGCCGGGTGCTTGTAGTGCACCTGGTCGCGCAGGAAGTACAGCAGGTACAAGGTGCCCATGCCGATGGCCAGCGACGCGAGAAACCTGGTGATGAAGGCCCAGGCGAAGTCCGGGTGCCGCTTCGGGTTCACCCAGTACGAGCCGAGCAGGGTGCGAGCCGACATCGGCGCCCGGTGCTCGGGATCTAGCGGGTAATCGGGAGTCCAGAGCACGAACGGAAGCGTCAGCAGCACCAGCGGGATGGCCATCACCAGATAGCCGCCGGTCAGGCTCTTGAATACATAGACCACGAGACCTGTGCCGAGCACCAGGCCGAGTGCCTGCGGCATGCCGACCCAGCCGGCCACGGTGGCCCGCTGGTTAACCGGGACGTGATCGGGCACGGCCGCGGACAGGCTCGCGTATTCACCGTTCTGGAAGGCGCTGAACAGGACCCAGAGGACACCGACCCCCAGGACGGTGTGCTGGCCGGCGGTCAGCGCGAGGCAGATCGCGGCGAGCACGGCCATGACCAGCGTCCACCGGTGCCGCCGGCCGCGCAGGTGCACGAATCCGAAGGAATGCGTGGTCCGGTCGGAGAGCGCGCCCGCGATCGGGGTGGCAAGCAGGGAGGAGACCGCGCCGAAAGCCGACACCAGGCCGAGCGCCAGGATCTTGCCATGCGGATCGATGTTCTGCAGCTGCTCGGGGATCAGCACCTGCAGCGGCGTGAGTGAGGCCATCCACATCGCCAGGCTGGCCAGGCCGAGCGTGCCGATCCAGGTTTTGGTGACAGGCTCGGTGGGCTCGGCGAGCGCGCGAGGAATCAGATGCGGCGATCGCGTCGCCTGCTCCGCCAAAGAAGCCTCCCGCCCTGCCCCGCCGTATTCGGTCGCGTCGCCATGTCGTCGCCATGGCGACGCCGCCGCGCCTTCCGGCCTTTGCAGGGATCATGCCGCCTTTTTAACGTTCTGGGTAGTGGCGCGGCGGGCAATCTCGAAGTCAGCCCGTGCTTTCAGCCTGATATCCGCGGCGTACCTTATAGGCCATGGACCTGACGATCGTGGGATGCTCCGGCAGTTTCCCCGGCCCGGATAGTGCCGCGTCGTGCTATCTGGTCGAGGCCGAAGGCTTCCGGATGCTGCTCGACCTTGGCAACGGCGCGCTCGGCCCGCTCCAGCGGCATGCCGCCCTCGACCAGATCGATGCGATCTGCCTCAGTCACCTGCACGCGGATCACTGTCTCGACATGTGCTCCTACCAGGTGTTCCGTACCTACAATCCAGCCGGTCAGCTGCCCCCGATCCCGGTGTACGCGCCGGCCGGGGCGGCCAGCAGGCTTGACCTGGCGACCGCCCAGGAGTCGGCCCAGCCGATGGCCACCATCTTCGGGTTCACCGACCTGACCGCCGGGACCTTCGAGATCGGGCCGTTCACCGTTGCCACTGGCCGGATGAATCATCCGGTCGAGACCTACGGCTTCCGGATTGAGCACGGCGGGCGGGCCATCGCTTACTCGGCGGATACCGGGATCTGTGACGAGCTTGTGCGGCTGGCGGCCGGGGCCGATGTGCTGCTCTGCGAGGCGTCGTTCCCCGACCTTGACGGGCTGCCTCCTGACCTGCACCTGACCGCGCGCCAGGCAGGGGAGCACGCGGCCAGGGCGCAGGCCGGGGAGCTGATCCTGACCCACCTCGTGCCGTGGACCAGCAACGATGACGCGCTGACCGACGCCGCCACCGCCTATCAAGGCCAGATCTCGCTGGCCAGGCCCGGTGCGGTAGTCACGGCGACGCCGTAACGCGCGAGCCGTCAATCCGGCCGCCCGGCGACTGCCCGGAATAGACTGCCGAGACATGCGGGTAATCGTCACCGGCGGAGCCGGCTTCATCGGATCGCATCTGACCGACGCCTTTCTCGCCCGGGGTGACGAGCTGACCGTGGTGGACGATCTGTCCGCCGGCCGGCTGGCCAGGCTTGACGACCGGGTCACGCTGCACAAGGTGAGCGTGACCGACGCCAGCGCCCTGACCGAGGTCGTCAGCTCGATCAGGCCCGAGCTGATCTGCCATCTCGCCGCGCAGATCGACGTGCGGACCTCGGTCCTGCGGCCTGCCGCCGACGCGCGGACGAATGTGATCGGCACCGTCAACGTGCTGGAGGCGGCGCGGGTGAGCGGCGCGCGGGTGCTGTTCTGCTCCACGGGCGGAGCGCTCTACGGCCGGGACGCGCCGATCCCTTCGCTTGAGGACGTGCTCCCGCTGCCCGAGTCGCCGTACGGCATCGGCAAGCACTGCGCCGAGCAGTACGTCGGCCTGTACAACCGGCTGCATCAGTGCTCGCACTCGGTCCTGCGGCTGGCTAATGTCTACGGGCCAAGGCAGGACCCTACCGGCGAGTCTGGCGTGGTGCCTATTTTCTGCTCCAATGTCCTGAGCGGAGTCCGCCCGACCATCTTCGGCGATGGCACGCAGACCCGCGACCTGGTCTATGTCGGAGACGCGGTCGCCGCGTTCCTCGCGGCTGCCGACCAGCACCGGCCCGGCACCTGGAATGTCGGCACCGGCCACGAGGTCTCCATCCTGGAGCTGGCCAGGGTGGTCGGCGAGGTCACCGGTCAGCCCGCCGAGCCCGTGCTGGCCGCGCCGAGGCCCGGCGAGTTGCAGCGCAGTGCGCTCGCGGTCGAGCGAGCCTCGCGTGACCTGGGGTGGAGCCCCAGGACGACGCTGGCGGACGGGGTCCGCTCGGTCTGCGACTGGATCAGGGCCGGGACGCCGGACCGGGCCGCGGCCTGATAGCGGGCGGCGACCGCTACGCTTGCCGGCATGACCCGACCTGACGGCCGTCGCGCGGATCAGCTGCGCGAGATAAAGATCACCAGGGGCTGGCTCGATCACGCCGAGGGCTCCGTGCTCGTCGAGTTCGGCGCCACGCGAGTGCTGTGCGCGGCCAGCGTGCTCGACGACGTGCCCCGATGGCGGCGGGGGAGCGGACTCGGCTGGATTACGGCCGAGTACGCGATGCTGCCGAGAGCGACGAACACGCGCGGTGACCGGGAGTCGGTGAAGGGCCGGGTCGGCGGCCGGACCCACGAGATCTCCCGGCTGGTCGGCCGGTCCCTGCGGGCCTGCATCGACCTCAAGGCGCTCGGCGAGAACTCGATCATGATCGACTGCGACGTGCTCCAGGCCGACGGCGGCACCAGGACGGCCGCGGTCACCGGCGGTTACGTGGCGCTCGCCGACGCGATCTCCTGGCTGGCCGCCAGGAAACGGCTGAAGGGCAGCCCGCTGCCGACCTCGGTCGCGGCCGTGAGCGTCGGCATCATCGACGGGGAGCCCAGGCTCGACCTCTGCTACACCGAGGACGTCGCCGCCGAGACCGACATGAACGTGGTCTGCACCGGCGACGGCAAGTTCGTGGAGGTGCAGGGGACCGCCGAGCGGGAGCCGTTCGACCGGGCGCTGCTTGACCAGCTGCTTGATCTCGCGGTGGCCGGCTGCGCCGAGCTGACCGCGCTGCAGCACAAGGCGCTCGCGGCGTCGTGACCGGGGCGCCGAGGCTGGTGCTCGCGACGGCCAACCCGCACAAGCTTGTCGAGCTGACCAGAATCCTGGCCGCCAGCGACGTCCCGGTCGAGCTCGTCGGTCTTGATCAGTTTCCTGGCGCGCCTGACGTGGCCGAGACCGGTGCGACCTTTGCCGAGAACGCGCTGCTGAAGGCGGTGGCCATCGCGGCCTTTACCGGGCTGCCCTCGGTGGCCGATGACTCCGGCATCTGCGCGGACGCGCTCAGCGGGATGCCTGGCGTGCTGTCGGCTCGGTGGTCGGGCCGGCATGGCGACGACGCGGCGAACCTGCGGCTGCTGATCGACCAGCTCACCGACGTGCCTGACGAGCGGCGGAGTGCCCATTTCGCGTGCTCGGCCGCGCTCGCCCTGCCCGCTGGCCAGCAGTTCGTCAGCGAGGGGCGGGTGCAAGGCCGGCTGATCCGCGAGCCGAGAGGTACCAGCGGGTTCGGCTATGACCCGATTTTCGTCCCCGATGGCGAGTCCCGCACCACAGCGGAGCTGAGCGCGGCCGAGAAGGACGCGATCAGCCACCGCGGCCGGGCGTTCGCTGGCCTGGTGCCGGTGATCGCCGAGCAGGTCGTCTAGATCTGGGGGAGCGGCGCGACCTCGCCGGTGGCGGGCAGGGCGATGTGAACGGGCTTGTTGACCGAGGTCACGTCGAGGTTCGTGGTGACAACCTGGCCGTGCACGTTGTCGGTGTCCCGCGCCTTCCTGATCTGGTGCTGCGCGTCGATCCACACCTCGAACTGGACTTGGTTCGGCCCGATTGACTTCAGTGCCGGCCCCATCAGCTTGCGCAGCTCGGGGGTCAGCTGCGCGAGGGCGTCCTTCGGCGCGTAGGTGCCTGCGTACTCCACGGTCTGGACCCCGCTGACCTTCGCCCGGCCGACCACTCGCGCGTTCTTTGACGCGGTGAAGAGCTTCGTCTGGTCGAGCGGGTTGCTGCTCTCCAGGTTCTGCAGGAGCGAGCCCAGGCTGACCCCTACCTTGGCCGACAGTTCGGAGATATCCGCCTCGACCCAGGGCTTCCCGGTCGCCTTGGTGAATGCGGGATCCTTGAAATAGATGGCTTTCGCGGTCAGGATCTCGTCGAGCTGTATCGCGGGAGACGACTTTGTTTTAGGGACATTAAATACTGCTTTGGTGATAGTCGTCGGCTTAAGCCGCATGACGACCGTGCCGGAAAGATCGCCGGCCCCGGTGCCGTTGGTGTGAGCGCTAATGTGCGCCGTCACCGAGGTCACCCTCGCTGACTGGCTGGCGAGCAGTTCGAGCGCCCTGCTTGCCGCCTTGGACTCGGTGGTGGCCGTATCCGTGCCCTTGCCAGTACCTTTGCCATTGGACGCGGAGGAACATCCGGCGGTCACGGCTGCGACCGCAGTGCTCACGACGATGATCGCGGCGAGAGCGTTGACCCTAGATGGGCGGCGGGGTGCGCAATTGCGATGAATTGCCGAATAGGCAGAAGGTGAAATCATGAGGGAATGCTAGCAGTATTGCCGCCATCCTGAAGTAGTTAATCGTGAATGCGAAGACTCGATATCGTGCCCAATTGATCGCTAATGAAATTGGTTGCCCCGTGACTGCCTGCCGGCCCGATCTGTGGTTGACCGGTGCCCGCCGCGCCGTACCCGGTACGGTGGTGGCGACCGGAAAGGACCTGCCCCGTGACCGATACGCGCCTCGAGCCTGGCGACGCCGCCCCCGACTTCACCCTGCCCGACGCGGACGGCCACGAGGTCTCCCTGTCGTCGCTGCGCGGCCAGCGAGTGATCATCTACTTCTACCCGGCCGCGATGACCCCCGGCTGCACGAAGCAGGCCTGCGACTTCCGCGACAGCAAGCGCGACCTGTCCGACGCTGGCTACACGGTCCTCGGCATCTCGCCGGACAGCCAGGCCAAGCTGGCGAAGTTCCGGGATCACGACGGCCTCACGTTCCCGCTACTATCAGATCCCGATCGCGGCACGCTCAAGGCCTACGGCGCGTATGGCGAGAAGATGCTGTACGGGAAGACCTCGATCGGCGTGATCAGGTCCACGTTCGTGATCGACGCGGACGGGAAGATCGAGCGGGCCTACTACGCGGTCAAGGCGACCGGCCACGTGGCCAGGCTCCGCAGGGACCTGGGCGCCTGACCGGGCACCGGAAGCCTGAGCGGGTGCTGGGCGCCTGAGCGGGTGCTGGGAGCCTGAGCGGGTGCTGGGAGCCTGACCGGGCGCGTACGTTCCGGGGCCGTAGCCCAATGGCAGAGGCACAGGATTTAGGATCCTGCCAGTGTGGGTTCGAATCCCACCGGCCCCACCACATGTCAGAACAGATGGTCCCTACCACCCGCAGGTGGCAGTCAGGCTGATCTGCTGGTTCCCGCCAGGCGCCGGAGCGGTGGTCGTCGCACTGTTCGCCGCCGACAAGGCACGGCTCGGAGACGTGTTCTGCGACGGCGTAGCCGCACGCGCCGACCCGCTGATCGACCAGTGGAAACGCGAGACCGGCTACGAGGACAAACCACCACAGGAGGAGCCATGAGCGAGCACGAGTCCGCAGCTCCCGGCCAGCCGGGTTTCGTCCGCGGCAACGCCCGCATCGACGATCTGCTAGCCGACTCGGAAATCGCTGCCGAGGTCGCCGCAGCCCACGCTGACGCCGAGGAGACGGACCGGATCTACGCCAGGAATCTGGCCATGATCCGCAAAGCGGCGCAGATGACCCAGGCTGAGGTCGCCCGCAAGCTCGGCGTCGGCCAGGGCGTGGTCTCCCGCCTGGAACACCGCGACGACATAAGGCCGCTCCCCCGCCGGGCTGCTGTCCACCCTGCACGACTACCTGATGGCCACCGGTGCCGACAGCGCCGCCATCGTCGTAATCGTCCACGGCCACCGGATCGAGCTCGATCTCAGTCACCTCCGGGACCAGCCCGAACGGCTAGCCGCCTGAACCCAGATACCAGCCAGCGCTCGATCACGAGCCACCTGCGCGAGAGCCGCGCCAGTCCCCGGTGCCTCGGCCGGCCCAGTCGTCCCGGCCGACCGCCGGGGGAGCGGCCTTCCGTAGTAATCATGAAACAACCGTTGATGACGGAACGTGCGTGGCGTGATCACCCCACCGGAGCTCCGTGATCATGGCTGGGGCGGTGATCCCGGGCTCTGGTGGCGTGATCATGCGGCTGATGTTCCGGGCTCTGACGCGAGTTCCGTGAGGTGAGCCGGGGCAGAGGATGACGGTCCGGAACGTCGGCAGGATGATCACTGGGCCGGGCTTGCGTAGTATGAAAGGGCCGGGTTTGCGTGTTCTGGGGGACTTGCGGGGGGTTGGTGCCGGGGCGGTGGCTAAAAGATCTAGGAGACTTTACTCCTGTAGGAGGGTTGACCATCATATTCGCTGTTAAGTCTCCTACAGGAAAAAAGACTCCTACAGGATCAGGCGAGCCGGCAGCGGGTGTGGCGGCTGTGACAGCTGAGTCACCGGGGACCAGCCCGGGTCCGGGCGGTAACCCCGCGAGGCCCGCCAGGCCGACCAGCCCGGGTCCGGGCGGTGACCCCGCCAGGCCCGCCAGGCCCGCCAGGCCGCCCGATCACGGAATTCGCACCCAGAGCCATATTCCGTGATCACGACTGACGGCATGATCCCGGAGCATCGGTGACGTGATCACTGGCGGAAGCCGGGCGGAACGGGAGCCAGAGCACGGGCGGACGACGTCGCCAGCGTGGGCCGGTCTGCCCGACCAGGGAGTCGCGCAGAGATTACGCATTCCCCTCCACATTAAATATATAACGCACCCCGGGGCTTGCGGCAAGACCCGGGTCGTGGCGTAACATCGCCGGCCGAGGCCAGAACCTGCGGAAATTGGAGTCGTGAATGCACGTTTTTGACCTTCCCGACCATCTTGCCGAAAAAAACAGCCCTGCGCTGATCGCCGGTGACGAGAGGCATTTCGCGGCCATCGCCGCGAGGCTGGAGGAGTCGATCGCCGAGCTGACCGGGCGCATCGAGGCCGAGCGGCTGGCACCAGGCGGCATCGGTCAGGAGGCGATGGACCGGGACCTGGAAATCCACCGGCTGACCGCTCGCCTGCGCGTCCTGCTCCGCTTCGGCCTTGACTTGTGTCTCGGGCGCATCGTCAGAGCGGATAATCCGGAGCCCGTCTACATCGGCCGGCTTGGGCTCACCGACAGGGCGGGCCGGCGGCTGCTGCTCGACTGGCGCTCGCCTGCGGCTGAGCCGTTCTTCGGGGCGACTCACGGCAGTCCGATGGGCCTGGCGAGCCGCCGCCGGTATCGCTGGTCGCGCGGCCTGATCAGCGACTACTGGGACGAGGTGTTCACCCCCGAAGGGCTGGAAGGGCACGCCGCGCTCGATGATCAGTCCGCCTTCATCGCCAGCCTGGGCAGCAGCCGGTCGGCCCGGATGCGTGACGTGCTCGCCACCATCGCCGCCGACCAGGACGCGATCATCCGCGCGGGGTCACGCGGCGCCCTCGTGGTCGACGGCGGCCCCGGCACCGGCAAGACGGTCGTCGCCCTGCACCGCTCGGCCTACCTGCTGTACTCCGACCCCCGGCTGCGCAAGCACAGGAACGGCGTGCTGTTCGTCGGACCGCACCAGCCTTACCTGGCCTACGTCGCCGACATCCTGCCCAGTCTCGGCGAGGAAGGCGTGCAGACCTGCACCCTGCGTGACCTCGTGGCCGAGGGAGCCGCCGCCGCCATCGAGGCCGACCCGGCCGTGGCCCGCCTGAAGTCGTCGGCTGACCTGGTGCGGGCGATCGAGGTGGCGGTCCGGTTCTACCAGCGACCGCCGACCGAGGGGATGAAGGTGAAAACCCACTGGTCCGACATCTGGCTGAGCCCCGGCGACTTGGCGCAGGCGTTCGACGCGCCCGCCCCCGGCACTCCGCACAATGAGGCACGCGGCCAGATCTGGGATGAGCTGCTCACGATCCTGACGGACTCCCATGACAGCGACGTCCCGCCTGGCCTGCTCAGGAAGTCACTGCTGCAGAACGAGGAGCTGCGCGCGGTCGTCAACCGGGCGTGGCCGCTGCTCTGGGCGACTGACCTCGTGGCTGACCTGTGGTCGGTGCCCGCCTACCTGCACAAGTGCGCTCCCTGGCTCAGCCCGGACGAGGTCAAGGCGCTGCAGCGGGAGAACCCCCAGGCCTGGACGCTGTCTGACCTGCCGCTGCTGGACGCGGCCAGATACCGGCTCGGCGATCCGGAGGCGTCACGCCGCAAGGTCGGGCAGGACGCGGTGATCGCCGCCCAGCGCGAGCAGATGGGCCAGGTCCTTGACAACCTGATCGCGGCCGGCGGCGACGCGTACGGCGAGGGCCTGGTGAACATGCTGCGCGGTGCGGATTTCGAGGACGCACTGGTCGACCAGAGCGCGGTGCCCGGCATCGATCCTGACCGGCTGGCCGGTCCGTTCGCGCACATTGTCGTGGACGAGGCGCAGGAGCTGACCGACGCCCAGTGGCAGATGCTGCTGCTCCGCTGCCCGTCCCGCAGCTTCACGATTGCCGGGGACCGGGCTCAGGCCAGGCACGGATTCACCGAGTCGTGGCGGGAACGCCTTGAGCGGGTCGGGCTCAACCGGATCAGCCTGGCCTCCCTGCGCATCAACTACCGGACGCCGTCCGAGGTCATGGCCGAAGCCGAGCCGGTCATCCGCGCGGTGCTCCCCGACGTCAACGTGCCGGCGTCAATTCGCGGCAGCGGCCTCCCCGTCCGGCACGGATCGGTGTCGGAACTGGCCTCGATCCTGCGCACCTGGCTCGCCGGGCACGCCGACGGGATCGCCGCCGTCATCGGCGATCCCGCCTTCGAGGCGACGCCCCGCGTCCGGTCGCTGACCCCGGAGCTGTCGAAAGGGCTCGAATTCGACCTGGTTGTCCTCATCGACCCGGAGGAGTTCGGCCCCGGCGTCGAAGGAGCGGTCGACCGTTATGTCGCGATGACCAGGGCAACCCAGCAGCTCGTCATCCTGACTAGCTGACAGGCAGCTTCCAGCCGGGCTAAGAGAAAGGCAAAGAAAAGGACGACATGAGGACGTAACGAGGATCGCCCCGAGCACTGTGGCCAGCAGGGTGCTCAACGAAGGGCGGACCGATGATCCCCAAGCTGAAGCAGGTGGGCTGGGAGAGGGCCGGCGACGGCGTCGCGATTGTGCGCGATCCGCGCGAGTCGGTGGAGATCGCGGACGCTGACGGCGCCGTCGCGAGGCTGCTTGAGCTGCTCGCCGAGGGCGGCCTGCCGCTTCCCGAGCTGCTGAGCGCGCTGGCACTGACCCACCCGCGGAGCACCGGGCCCGAGGTCGAGACGGCGATCGAGGCGCTGGATGCCCTGCGCCTGCTGGAGGATGAGCGGCGGACGGGCGGCCTGACCGAGTCCGAGCGTCAGCGGCACTTTTCGAGCCTGGCCTTCTTCCGTACCTTCGCCAGCCTGGACGTCAGCGCCGAGGATCTGATCCGGGCGCTCCGGGCTTCGCACGTGCTGGTACTCGGAGTCGGCGGCCTCGGCTCGAACGTGCTCCAGAATCTCTGCGGGCTCGGGGTCGGCCGCCTGACCCTGGTCGACCGCGATCAGGTGGAGGCGAGGAACTTCGCCCGTCAGTTCGTCTACCGAGCCTGTGACCTCGGCCGGGACAAGGTCGAACGGGCCGCCGAGTGGGTGCGGGAGTTCGATCCGGCCATCGAGGTACGAGCGATCCGCACCGATCTTGCCTGCGCCGATGACGTCAGGAAGCTCGTGGAGTCGGTCAGGCCGGACGCGGTGTCGGCCGGTGTCGATCAGCCCAGCGAGATCGACACCTGGGTCAACGCCGCCTGCGTCGCGGCCGGGGTACCGTTCTGCCGGGCCGGCATGGCGGTGACCGAGGGCATCGTCTGGTCGGTCGAACCCGGCCAGAGCGCCTGCCTGGCCTGCGTCGACGCCGGGCCGGCCGCCCGGACCGCCGAACTGGCCGCTCTGCACCAGACGGCGGCGCCGAGGATCAATCGCGGCATCGGCCCGGTGGCGACTCAGCTCGGCAGCCTGGTCGCCTTCGAGCTCGTCCGGTTCCTCACCGGATTCGCGCCGCCTGCCTACGCGGGCGCCGTGGCCTCGATCGACCTTGCCACCGACTGCGGCCTGACCGTCACCAGGGCCGATCGCAACCCGGTCTGCCAGGTGTGCGGCACCGGCAGCCGGGCGGCGCAGGAGGAACTCCAGCTGGCCGGAAGGAGGTGAATCCCGTGAAGATCGAGGTCCGCAAGGTCGAGCGCATCCGCGCGACGCTCTTCTGCACGACGGTTGTCGGCAACATCTGCGACAGCTAGTCATCGCGACGCCTAGTCACGCCTGCCGGGTACGCGCGGGTCACCCCCGCGCGTACCCGGCTACCTGCCCGATCCAGCCCTGCGCGTTATTTACGAAAGAAGCCGATGAGTACCGATGTGGCAGGCGCCACCGCCTTGCAGGCCGCCGCCGCCAGGCTGTCCCTGGTGCCAGACGGTGATGACGTCACCGTGGGCAACCCGGCCACGGGCGCGTTCGTCGCGGTGCCCGAGGTGGGCGGGCTGATCCTGACCGCGCTCGCCGGCGGCGCGAGCATCTCCGAGGCCACCGCGGCGGCCAGTGCCCGCGCGGGCGCCGAGGTCGATGTGCCGGACTTCCTCGCCGCGCTTGAGCAGGCGGGCGTCCTCGTGTACGACGTCGCGGAGCAGGAGCGGCGGCAGGTCCGGTGGATCGGCGCGGTGCCGCAGCGGGTCGCGAAGCCGCTGTTCGGCCGGGTCGCCTGGACCTGGTATTCAGCGGCGCTGGTCTTCACGGTTATCGCGTTCATCGCCCGGCCGGCGCTGCGGCCGTCGTTCGAGGACTACATGTTCCTGCCGGACCCGCTGGTCGCGATCCTGGTGCTGTACGCGTTCGGGCTGGCGATCATGGTGCTGCACGAGGGCTGGCACTGGCTCGCGGCGCGGGCCGAAGGCGTGCCGGCCACGTTCCGCCTGTCCTACCGGGGCGCGTTCGTCGTCGCCGAGACCGACCTGACCCTCCTGCTCACGGTACCCAGGCGCCGCCGTTTCGGGCCGCTGCTCGCCGGGCCCGCGTTCGATGTGTCGGTACTGGCCATCGCGCTCGCGCTGCGATGGGCCTACTTCGACGCCGGGGCGCCGGTCGGTGATACGACAGCCAGGCTGCTCGGCGCCCTGGTCCTGGTGACCGTCGTCAACCTGGTCAGCCAGTGCGCCGTGTTCTTGCGGACCGATCTGTACGCGGTCCTGGCCTGCGCGCTGAACTGCGAGAACCTGTACCGGGTCAGCTGGCTGAGCCTGAAGGCCCGGCTGCTGCCACTGTCGCCGGAGCAGGCCGGGGAGCTGAGGTCGGCCAGCAGCCGCGACCGGTCGGCAGCCGCACTGTTCAGCGTGCTCTACCTGGCCGGGATTCTCGGAGTTTTCGCCTTCATGCTGTACGTCGTGCTGCCTGGCGCGGCCGGCGTCATCTTCTGGATGATCAAGAACCTGGCTGGGCTGACCCTAGGCCAGCCCGCCTTCTGGGAGTCGGCCGCCGTCGCCGCGATCACCGCCGCCGGAGTCCTCGCGCCGATTCCGCTGGCGATCAGGGAACGCCGGCTGCGGCGCGACGGGAGCCTGTCATGAGGGTTGTCCTGATCAGGGTCCTGTGGTGGCTTGCCACCGCCGGCGTCGTCGTCACCATCGGCACCGTGGCGGCCGTGCAGCAGTATCCCCAGCTCAAAGGGTCTCTGCTGGGCTCCTGGGCGCCGAGTGAGGCCGCACCCTGCCTGCCGGGCCGGGCTATCCCGATCCTGGCCAGCCCGCATCTGTCGGTCGCCGCCCTGCGGCGGGTGCACTACAACTCCGTCCCGCCGACCTCGGGACCGCATTTCGCGATCCCGCCGGCGCCGGGGATCTACGATTCGCCGCTGCCGCCGAGTGAATTCGTGCACGCGGAAGAGCATGGCCACATCGTCATCGTGTATCCGCTGCGAGCGGCCCCGGCCGAGGTCGGCGCGCTCAAGGCGATTGCCAAGGCCGACCCGGAGGACGTCGTGCTCACCCCTTACCCTCGCATCCGCCACGGCATCGCCCTCGCGGCCTGGGGGCGGCTGGAACGGCTGCATGGCGTCGATCGCCCGGCCATCAGCCGTTTCATCACGGCGTTCGCCGGGCGCTATGACCACAAGTGGATCCGGCCCGATCCCTGTGGTGCCCGACGCCGCGGTGCCCGGCGGCACCGGGCTCGCGCAGCGGCGCAGCAGGTCGCCCCTGAGGATCGACTCGTGGATCCGCTGCAGCGCCGGCGCCGGATCAATGCCGAGCTCGGTCGCGAGGCGGTGGCGCAGCCGGTGGTAGGAGCGCAGCGCGTCGGCTGTCCGGCCGGCCCGGTAGAGCGCGTGCATCTGCAGCCAGACGAGCCGCTCCCCGGTGGTGTGCGACTCGACCATGGCGGCCAGCTCACTGAGGACTTCCTCGTGGCGCCCCAGGCCAAGCTCGATCTCGATGACCTGCTCCCAGGTCGTCAGCCGCAGCTCGGACAGGCTGGCGCGATCGGCGTCCAGGCAGCGGCAGTTCAGGCCGGCGAGGGCGTCGCCGCGCCACTGCCGTAGCGCCGACCGGAACTCCGCGACGGCGCCAGCCGGGTCCGTCGCCCGGATCGCCCGGCCCGCGCTGACCCGGTGCCTGAATCGCGAGGCGTCGACGGCCTCCGCCGGAAGGCGCAGGGCATAGCCTCCGCCGCGGGTGACCACGACCGGGGCCGGGCAGCCCGCTGTCACCAGGCACTTGCGCAGGCGGCTGACCAGATCCTGGATCTGCCTCCTGGCCGTGACCGGAACGTCGGTGTCGGTGTCGGCGGGCCAGACTACGTCAATGAGCCGGTCGATGCTGATGACCCTGGTCACGTCGAGCGCGAGCGCGGCGAGCAGCCGCTGAAGCCGGAGACCGGGCAGGGCAAGCGCCTGCTCTGCGGCCACGACCTGAACCGATCCGAGCAGCTGGATGTCGACCGGGTAATTCATGCTGACCTCGCCTCCGACCTGGCACCGGGTCTGGGACCGGGTGATGCGCTCCGGCCAGCCGATGATCCGGGCCGGGATCAGGCCCGCGCAATCCTTTTCGCTGTGACTTAAGCGTGACTGCGGTCGCATCAGAACGTCGCGAGCGGATGCCTATGATTCGCCGGAAGCAGGAGGCGCGGGAGGACACGTGATTCGGATCCGGCTCGGTCAGGAGGACCTCAGGCGCATCCGGATCGCGGAGACGCAAAATCCGTTCGAGGAGACGCTGGCGGCGGCCGAGCAGCTCAGGGAGGCACGGCCGAGCCCGCTGTTCAGCTCGTGGCGGCAAAGCCTGGCCGGCCGCCTTGGCCCGGAACTGCGGCCGCTGGCGGCGATCCATCCGGTTGGGCTTCCGGGGCTAGACCTGTCATCGATCGTGGGCACGGCAGTCGGCTCAGCCGGTCTAGCCAGTCCAGCGGACGCGGTCGACGCGGGTATTGACGCGCTGCTCTCGGCTCGCAGGCAGCGGGTGCGCGCGGAGATCGACTGGCTGTGCGGGTTTCAGCCGCCAGTCGACTGGCCGTGGACAAGGCTCGATACCGAGCTTGAGCTGCGCCGGGAGCTGGGCTCGGCGATCGCCAGGTTTCACGCCGCGGCGGTCGGACCTTACTGGCCGCGGATCCGGGGTTACCTGCAGGCCGAGCGGGTCGGCCAGGTCGAGCGGCTGGGTACCGCCGGCCTCGACGCCTTCCTCTCGGGACTCTGCCCGCCGCTAGTCCAGTGGGACCCGCCCGTGCTGACTATCTGGGACGCCGTAGCGGCAGAGCGTGAGGTGGACCTCGGCGGCTCCGGCCTGACGTTCGCCTCATCCGCCTTCCTCAGTCCGGCACCCGTCCTCCTGATCGATCCCGGCGGCTCGGGATACTCGCCACGGCTGGTATACCCGGCCATCCGGGACCTCGGCCAGGCCTGCGAGCTGTGGACCAGTCCGGGTGACCGGCGGGCGCTGGCCAGGCTGCTCGGCCCGACCAGGGGCGCGGTGCTCGAAGCCATCGCCGACGGCTGCGGTACCGGCGAGCTGGCCAGGCGCGTCCGGATCTCGCCGGCCGCTGCCAGCCAGCATGCTGCCGTGCTCAGGAGAGCCGGCCTGATCACCACCCAGCGAACGGGCCGGTCGGTGGCGCACGCTCTCACCACTCTCGGCTCGGCCCTGCTCAACGGCCGGGCATGCGCGCGGAGCTGAAGACGAGGTTGAACTCGCTGACGGCCCGGATCGTTGAGCCGGTCGAGGCGGCCAGGTCAACCCTGGCCGCCGCGGCGATGCTCCGGCTGGCCGCGAGAGTTTCTGGCTCCCGGAATATCGTGAGGCTGATCAGGGTGCCTGTGTCCTGGATGACCAGCAGCAGCGCCCCGCAGAATCCCTCGGACTCGGCCAGCCAGGGGACCGCGATGTCCCGGTAGGCGGCGACGGCGTCTGGCGCCCGGTCCGGCTCGATGCCGATCTGAGTGACCCGCATGCCGGCCGTGGTGCCAAGCGGCTGATGCAGCTCGAACACCGGCATCTGGCACCGGTCGGAAGTGGCCGTCACCGCCGCGCGCTGCGAGGCGGAGTGGCGGCCAGCCGGGACTACCTGCTCACTACGGAGCACCGCATCGCGCGATTCCCAGAACGACCCCAGGATCGCCACGCCGAGTTTCCGGTCCGCGTACAGGGACATACCCAGACTTCCCGGAACGCTTTCCACGGCGGGGAGAGCATCGGCCTCGACGAGCTTGGCCCAGTCGCACAGTCGAGTCGGAGCCGCGGTGATCAGGCAATACCGGGCATACAACACGACTCCCCCTGTCGCTCGGAATTCATCCCTCCCCTCCTTCCCCAGATGGACATGTGCAGACACCGGGGGACTGTGCTTGAGTGGGGCGCAGGTTGATCTCACCAGTGAGGTGCGGCACATGGGCAGTCTGCATCAGGGTTTTCAGGAGGCAGGGCAGGAGGCCGGGCAGGACGACCCGCAGGCTGTCTTCCGCTGGCTGGACGGTGCCGACGGGCACCCGCTCATCCAGGGACTCAAGCGGGCGATGCTGGAAATCTCGCCGGTCGGGGCGGGCGATCAGGTGCTGGATGTGGGCTGCGGCCTGGGGCACGAGGTGCGCCGGCTCGGCCAGCTCGTCGGGCCGCGGGGACGGGTCGCCGGGATCGACGCCAACGCCGGAATGATCGCTGAGGCCAGCCGCAGGGCTGAGGCTAGCCGCCAGGCCGGGGCTTGCCGCCAGGCGGGGGCTAGCCGCCAGGCCGGGGAGTTCCCGGTCGCCTTTGAGGTCGGCGACGCCCACCGGCTCGAATTTCCTGACCGCACCTTCGACCTGTGCCGGACCGAGCGGGTCTTGCGCTACGTGGACCAGCCCGCGGTCGTCTTAGCGGAGATGATCCGGGTCACGCGGCCGGCCGGGAGCGTGCTCGTCTTCGACTTTGACTCGGACTCGACCATCGTCGACCTGGCCGACTCGGTACTGGCGCGGCGAGTCGCGACGGTACTGGACGCGGCGGTGCCCCACCCGTGGATCGGCCGCCAGCTCTTCGGCCTGTTCCACCAGGCCGGCCTCGCCGACGTGCGTGTCATCCCGCACGTCATCTGCTTCACCGGTGCGCCAGGGTTCGCCCTGTATCAGCAGCTCAACCGGGGAACGGTGGACCGGGCCATCGAGGCCGGGCTAACCGCCAGCGAGGTTGCCGCGTGGTGGCTTGCCCTGGAACAGGCAGCTCAGGCAGGCACGTTCTTCGTCGCGAATCTCGGTTTCGTCGCCGTAGGCCGCAAGCCCTAGCCCCGCTGCCGCAGGGGCGTTTCAGGCCGGGCCGGTGACGAACGACGCGGCCGCGCGCGGATGAGCCGGTTTCCGGGGCCGGCGCCAGTTTCCCGGAGAGTTGTCAGTGTTTTCCCGGAGAGGGGCGCACCCCGAGTCCAGAGCCCGGTCCCCCTTAAAGCCACGGTCAGGTGAGCCGAAGCCATTTGCCAGCAGACATCAGCGTTCCCCCGAACTCGCCTGGATTTGCTTAAATAAAGCTCTGCCGTGCTGACAATATAGTGCTAACTCAGGAAGCGCGCACTGCCCTTATCGCCGGCAGGCAGGCGACCATGCTGGTCAGGACGGCCAGCGTGCAGGAGGCCAGCCACAGGGTCCCGGTGACGCCGAGGCCCGCCGCGAGCAGCCCGGTCAGGGCGTAGCCGGCCGGTGCCAGCGCCAGGACGCAGACCCAGTCCAGGGCGATCACCTCTGACAGTCTCTCGGCGGGGACCAGGCGCTGCATGGTGGTGCCCCAGAGCGTCCCGGCGAGTTCGAAGCCCGCACCAGCCAGGCAGCCGCCTGTCACGATGACCGGCACGGGCGCACGCAGGATCAGCAGGAGCAGCGGGGCCAGCAGCGCGATCCGCCCGGCCATGGCAGCGATGAGTGGCCTGCGGGGGCGAATCCGCAGGCTGAGGAGACCGCCGAGGACCGCGCCCGCGCCCTCGCCGGCCAGGATGGCGCCCCAGGCCCCGGCGCCCCCCAGGCTGACCCTGGCAACCACGGCGCCAAGGACGGTGTACGGAGCGTAGATCAGCACGCTGCCGAGCGCGTCGTACACGCTGACCGGCCAGAGCCAGTCCAGGCCGAGGAAGATCTGCCACCCGGTGCGGAGCTGACGGAGCAAGGGTTCCCTGGGTGCGGCCGGGCCCCCGGCCGGCAGGCCGGTCAGCGAGACGGCGCTGACCACGCAGCCAAGCCCGCCGGCCAGGATCGCCCAGCCGGGGCCGATGGTCGCCGCTGCCGCTCCGGCCAGCGCGGGGCCGGCGATGGCGCCGCCCGACGACACCAGCCCGATCCTGGCGTTGGCCCGCTGCAGGTCGGCCCTGCCCGCTAGCTCGGGGATCAGCCCGGCCATGGCCGGGCCGTACAGAGCCTGGCCGCAGCCATTGACGGCCATCAGCGCCAGGTAGGCCCAGATCGCCGCCCGGCCCTCTAGCACGAGGACAGCCAGGATTACCTGGCCGGCCGCGCCCGCCAGGTTGCCGGCCGCCATCACCTTCCGCCGGCCGACTCGATCCGCTGCCATCCCGCCAGCCAGCAGCGACAGCGCGGCGGCGAGGCCATACGCCGCCAGCACCTCGCCGAGCTGGCCAGCCGACCGGCCCGAGTCGAGCAGCGCGAAGCTGACCGCGACCGGCATCATCGCGTTACCGAGCATGAAGGACCCGTAACCGACGAGGAGCCTCAGCACTGTGCCGGCTGAGCCTGGGCTAGCTCGGGCTGGGCCAGCCTGGACGGGGCTCGCTCCAGCTGGGCTGCGAGTCTCCTGAAGTAGGTCAGGATGCCGGTGACTCCGGTGGCCCAGGAGGCCGCGAAGCTATCCGGGCCGGTTTCGGTGAAGACCGGCCGTTCCGGCGGGCCAGCGCTGCGCCGCAGCAGGTGGTCGGCTACCTCGCAGGCAGCTGCCAGGTAACGATCTTGTTCATCCACAATCGCGAGATCGAGCAGGAAATTGCCGATGCCCGCGGCGCCGCAGCACTGGCCGAGTGCGCTCATCCTCGGCAGCAGCGCCAGGCACGCCTCCGCTGACTGGCGGGCCAGATCAAGGAAGGCAGGATCGGGTATGACCGTGCTCGCGTGCAGGAGCGTCTCGCCGATGCCCGCCAGGCCCTGGCACCAGGACGCCGCGAGCGGCGACGCCTGCGCGCCGCGCGATCTGCGGATCAGGTCACTCGCGTGGTCCGCCAGGCGGCGAGAGCCGGCCTGCGCGGCCGTGCGGGCGGACGGGTCGCGCGTCTGGCCGGTGAAGCTGATCAGCAGCTCGGTGGTGCCGGCCAGTCCGTGGGCGCGGCCAGCCGCCGGCTCGGTCGCGTTCTCAGGTTCGGGGTTGCGGCCGAAGCTTGACTCCGGCGTGGCCTGGCTCAGAAGCCGCGACACGCACCGGCCCGCCGCATCCAGATGCCGCCGATCGCCGTTGGCGCGGAAGAGCAGGAGCTGGCCGAGCCCGATGCCAGCGGCGCCGACGATGAGGTCATCACCCTCCGGCCGGAAGTCCTCAGGCGGCACCTCAGGGTCCCACTGCGCCGGGGTGTCGATACCGAGCTTGCGCGCCCGCGCCACGAAGAGGTCGGCTCCGGTGCGGCCGGTGTACAGGCCGGCTGGCAGGCGAACCCGGCGCACCGTGCGCTCGGTGAAGGACACCAGGCCCGTCAGGCACTCGGTTACGCCGGGGTGCCCGGCGTGGTTGAGCAGCTCCAGGCCGATGCCTGCTGATCCGGTGTAGAGACTGCCATCGTGGGCCTCGTGGGAGTCGTCGGTCGCGCGCAGGATCCGGGTCGCAGCGGTCACGAGATCTGACCTCAGGCTGTCCCTGATCTGGGGCACGAGCTCGGGCGTGAGCCTGATGGGGGGGACGGCAGGCAGCGGCCGGCCGACGGGCCCGGCCGCCCGCCCCGCGGCCAGGTCACGCAGCGCGTTCCTGGCTGACTCGCCGCCATCGAGCAGCCTGACAACTGCCGCGATGACTCCGCCGGGACTCGGGCCGTAGCGGGCGCTGATGGTCTGCAGCGCCCGGGTCAGCGGAAGGTTCTCGTCGTCGCCGAGCGTGACGGGATGCAGCCTGGTGGCGGCGAACAGCAGTGTCATCCCGAGCGCGTACAGGTCGTCGTCCGGCTCCGGCGGCTCGTCGCGCAGCTGCCGGGCGGGGGAGTAGCCTGGCGTGCCGCCGCCGAGGTGCAGCCCGTCGTATCCGGCGAGGCCGAAGTCGACCACGCTCGCCTCATCTCCCCGGAGCACGACGTTGGTCGGGGCGAGATCGCGGATGATGACGCCGCGATCGTGAGTGTCGCAGACGATCCGGGCGAGCTGACCGGCGAGCCGGGCCAGGCCAGGACCGTACGGCCCGCGCCGCACCACATCCTCGGCGAGCGTCCGGTCGCCGCGGTCGCTGGTGACCAGGAATTCATCGTCGCCGTGCCGGAAATGGTCGATGAACACCGGGACGCCGGGCACCCCGTCGAGCACCAGGCAGATCCGCCGCTCGTTGCGCAGCCGGAGCCGGGTGTCGACCTGGTCGACGTCCTGCGACACCAGCGCACGGGCCTGCTTGACGATGACGGTGGCGCCGTCGTGCCGGTCGATCGCGCGGAAGACGTTGCCGCGGGCCGACTCCCGGACGCCGGCCGTTATCTGATAGCGGCCAGCGGGCCAGCGGCTGGGCCGCACGGGGGATGTCTCCTGCCTGCCTGGTAAAGGGGTCGATGGCCCAGGGCGGCTGTTCGTAGCGCAGGGTCGCGACGGCTTCGAAGGCCTGGCCATCGGGCCCGTGCAGCCAGCTCGCCACCTCGCCCCTGGCATTGGCGACCGGGCTGGCCACGAACGGGCCGTACCGGTAATACACCGGCGCCGAATCACGTACCCGGCGGTCGCTGAGAATCCGCGGGCCCTCGTGGCCGGCTAGCACGTCCGCCAGCCTTTCTCCTAGTGCTCTGATGCTGTGCTGATCGGGGTAGACGGTGACGGCCTTGCCGACGGCAGCCGGCGCGGTGGCGCCGTCATTGAGATCGCTGAGCACGTGCTGGGAGCGGGCCAGCTTGAACTCGCATCCCTCGGCGGCCAGCACGGGCAGCACTGCCTCGACGAGGGCGGGGAAATTGCTCGCGCTGGAGGAGATGTGGAGCTTCCAGCCGTGCGCGATGCGCTGGACGGGCCGGTCCGGCATGACGGTCAGCCAGACCGGCCCGTCCAGCACTCTGGCACCAGCGGCAACACCCTGCCGGACGAGCCGTTCGATCGGATCCTTCGGTTCGAGCATCGCGCTGGCTCCCGGCGTCTCTAGTCGCTAATCGCTAGTCGCTAGTCCGCGCAGACGCGGGTCTTGGTCTTGATGCTGATGATGCACCGGGCGCGGTCGTGCAGGTCGACCCACTGGGCCGCGCCGAAGTCGGCCTCGGGCTCGAGGACCTCGGTGCCAGCCTCGCGCGGCTCCAGGTTCAGCAATGCAGTCATATCTGCGTTCCTTTCTTTGGGGCCAGCGGTCGGTTTCGCGCGGCCATTGCGTTCAAGTGTTGGGCCCGGCCGTGGCACGCACGTGGCGTCACGGTGGCAGTGCGGGCTGGGGGCGGATGGGATGAAGGGTTGGAAAGAATGTGGTTTGGGCGGCCGACCTCGGCTACGCCAGTCAGGCGCTGAGCGAACTGCCAGCCGCCGCTGCTCCTGGCAGGAAGCGCTGACCATCCTGGAGGAGCTTGGCCACCACGATGGTGATCAGCTCAGGGCCAGGGTCGAGGCCCTTCCCGCATCGGATAGCCCGCACCCGGAAGGTCCCGCCGCCGGGCGGCTCTGCGATCGCGCGGAGTTTTGAGCATCAGGTCGCTGTAATCGTCATAACACGAATCCCTCTCGATCAACGATGACCACGGAGAGTGGTCAGTCGTGACAGGGTGTAGCTGATTCCTCACCGGTTCGATCGAGAAGGAGTAGAGACGATGCGATTGATTCGCCGCCTGACCCTGGCGGCAGCCGGGGTGGCTGCCGTTGCCGGGGCCGGACTGACGGCGTCGGGCCCGGCCCTGGCCTCGCAGCACGTGCCGCCGACTTTCCTCGGGCAATTCCATTTCACCAAGCAGATCGCCTCGACCGTCCCCGCCAATGGCGACGTCAATCCGTACGGCGTCGCGGTCATCAGGCACAGTGCCGGCCGGCTGCGCCGAGGCAACATTCTCGTGAGCAATTTCAACAACTCAGGCAATCTCCAGGGCACCGGGTCCACGATCGTGCAGATCAGCCCGAGGGGGCAGGTGAGCCTGTTCGCCCAGATCTCCAGCCGCGGCCTGCCCGGCCTGTGCCCTGGCGGGATCGGCTTGTCAACCGCGCTGGTTATCATCCACGGCTGGGTGATCGTCGGCAGCACGCCATCGGCCGACGGGACGGCTGCCACGGCCAGGGCGGGGTGCCTGCTCATACTCGACAGCAGCGGCAGGGTCAGGGAAACGATCTTCGGTCATGGGATTAACGGGCCCTGGGACGCTACTGCCGTCACGCAAGGCTGGCGTTCCCTGCTCTTCGTCACGAACGTGCTCAACGGCACCGTCGCGGCGAACGGCAATGTCGTCAACCGGGGCACGATCGTCCGGTACTCGCTCAGGTTCTTCCCTGAGCCCGGTCACCTGCCGCAGCTCACCGGCTTCACCATCGTCGGGTCTGGCTTCTCCGAGCGGACCGACCCGGACGCATTCGTGGTCGGGCCGACCGGCGTCGGAGTGGGCCGGGGCGGCATACTCTACGTCGCCGATACGGTCAACAGCCAGATCTCCAAGATCAACAATGCCCTGACCAGGCCAACGTCATCAGGCCGTGGCGTCCTGGTCAGCTCGGGCGGCTTCCTCAACGCGCCGCTTGGCCTGGCTATCGCCCCGAACGGCAATATTCTCACGGTCAATGGCGCAGACGGCCAGATCGTCGAGACCACGCCATTCGGAGCCCAGGTAGCCGCCAAGTTCATCGACACCTCTGGCAGCCCGCCGGGGGCCGGGGCGCTGTTCGGCCTGGCCGTGGCCCCGTTCGGGCGCGGTGTCTACTACGTCGACGATGCCGTGAACACCCTGCGGCTGCTCTTCTGACCGCAAGACGAGAACGCGCGGCCCGGGAGTCGGGGCCGCGCGTTCTGTCGCCCCGGCCGGCCGGGCGGTCTGGACCGAACCCCGGAAGGGCGAATGCTCGGCATGCTCGGCATGCTCGGCATGCGGACCGGGCATCAGTCAGCTGGTGCTGGCGCCCGCTTCCGGTGTTCGGGATGCGAGCTGCCCTGTGCTCAGGGTCGGCTTGCCAGCGGATGACCCCTGGCTTCTGGTGTCACAGGCTGAGGTGGTCGGCTGTGATTGTCACGAGAGACCCGAGACCCGCTGGCGCGTCCCTTCGCCACTTTGGGTGATCACTGGCTTGGTGTCCGTCCGCCGGGAGTTACCCGTGTCCGCTAGCAGTCAGGGGTTTTTGTCGGTGGGTCATGTTAGGTTGTAAGTACTTAGAGAGATGGCATCGCCGGGACGATTGTGGTCTTGGTTCCAGGTGATATGGACTCCGTTTTTCGGGGTGTGTGTCCCGGCTGAGTGGCCCTCCTGTTTCCCCTGGTGAGTTCTGGTGCCGCGTCGGCGCCCGTCGTTGGTGCGGGCGTGTCCTGGCGGCGGCACGCGGACTCCGGCCAGTTGCCCCGTGATGTTCGTCGGCGTGCGCGTGCCCGAGGGAGGTGGTGCCTGATGTCCGGTCAAGTCCAGCAGCCCGCCGCTGCCTCCGCCCTGCCCGCACCCGCCCTGCCCGCACCCGGCCTGCCCGCACCCGGCCTGCCCGCACCCGGCTTCCCCGCACCCGGCTTCCCCGCACCTGCCTCGGCCTGGGCCGGCTCTGCCGGGCCTGGCCAGGAGGCCGGAGGCCCGGACTCGGCGGCGCAGGCGCTGTCGATGGCGCTGACCGGGCTGCGCTGGCTGGCCAGCGCCGACCTGGCGTCGGTACCCGCCGCGATCCAGGCGGACTGCCTGCGGGGCCTGGAGCGGCTCCGGTCGGTCCGCACCGCCGCCCACGCCTCCGTGCTGTCCGCGTTCGACTACGGCGACGGGGTCGAGGCCGACGGGCACCGGACCACCCGGTCCTGGCTCCGCTGGCACACCCGCGTCACCGGCATCGCCGCGTCCGGGGACGTCGGCTGGATGCGGCGGCTCCGCGCCCACCCCGACATCCATGCCGCCCTCACCGCCGGGGACATCTCCGAGTCCTGGGCCAGGGACATCTGCACCTGGACCGACCTCCTCCCCGAGTCCGCCCGCCGCGACGCCGACCGCATCCTCCTCGCCGCCGCCGCCGGCGGCGCCCGGCTCACAGACCTGGCCGGCCTGGCCGAGGAAATGCGCAAGCGCCTCGCCGTCCCCGACACCGACGGCGACGACGACGGATTCGCCGACCGCCGGGTCCGCCTCGCCACCACCCTGGGCGGCGCCGGGAAACTCGACGGGGACCTGACCCCCGGCTGCGCCGAGGCGATGCGCGCGGTCCTGGACGCGCTGGGCAAGCGGCGCGGCCCGGAGGACCTGCGGACGCCGGGACAGCGCCAGCACGACGCACTCGAAGAGGCCCTGCACCGGCTGATCGCGGCCGGCGGCCTCCCGGACCGGGCCGGCCAGTCCACCCAGATCCAGCTTCACCTCAGCCTCGAAGAACTCACCCGCCGCCTAGGCGGAGAGCCCGCCGACGGCGATCACGGGCACGGCAGCCTGAGCGATGACGCTCCCGGAAGCGACGGCACCGGGACCGACGGCACCGGGACCGGCGGCACCGGGCAGGGTGGCACCGGGCAGGGCGGGCCGGACCTGCTCAGCTCCCGGCTCAGGCCAAGGCTCCAGCCCGACGGCAGCGCTGTGCCTCCCGCCCTGCCCTGGCCGGCCGCCGCGCCCGGCACCGAATGCGACGCGACGATCATCCCGGTCGTGACCGGGCACCTGGACCACGACCTGCTGGACAAGCTGGCCGCCCTGCTCACCCGGCGGTTCACCGGGCCCGGCAGCGGCACCCCCGGCAGCAGCGGCTGCGACCACTGCGGCACCGGATACGGGCCGGCCACCCAGGACCAGGTCTACGACCAGGTCCGCGACCTGCTCATCGCCAACGCCGTCGCGCTCCTGTCCGGGAAGCACGGACTCGCCTCATTCCTGCGCACCGGCAGGCTCGCCAGACCCGCCGCGTCAGTCAGCCTGCCCCTGGACGTCGGCACCAGCACCGACACCATCCCCGCCCACCTGCGCCGCGCCGTCATCCTCCGCGACCAGCACTGCGCCGCACCCGGCTGCACCACACCACCCAGCGGCTGCCAAGTGCACCACATCCGCCCCCGCAGCAAAGGCGGCACCACCAGCCTCACCAACATGATCCTTTTGTGTAGTTTTCATCATCTTATTTTGGTTCACCGGTGGGGCTGGAGCATCGTCCTCAACGCCGACGGCACGACGACCATGCGCAGCCCCGATGGCAGCCGCATCTACCACAGCCACAGCCCGCCCGCACCCGCCGCCGCCTGACCCGGCCGCACGGCGAACGCTGCCTGCGGGAGCATATCTCCTGGGCCGGCCAGCGTTCCGTCACCGCCGGTCTGGTCGGGCGATGCCGGGAGGCGGGCGGGGATGGGTGGGGGTGGGACAACGGGAAGTGGAGATATGTCAGTCGCTGACCGCCACGTATTGACACTTTGATAACCACAAACCCGGCTATCTGGGCAAAGTTTCAACGGAGGCTCCTTGCTCCGGGAGACCGCAGCCAGAGCGCAGCCACATGAGTCGCCTCAGTGCCCGCAGTGCCGTGATGCGTCAGCACGGAACATCAGCCGTGTGATCACCCCGGCGGCGTTCCATGATCACCGTTCTGGCCATGATCCGGTCAGCCGGTGACTCGGCGGACGAACCAGGCGGCCTGGGACACTGCGCTGTCGGCGGCGGCTAGCAGGCCGGGCTGCAGGGCGAAGTCGTGCCACATCCGGGGCCATCTGGTGTAGGTGACGTCCGTGCCGGCGGCGCTGGCGCTGGCGGCGAGATGCTCGGCGTCGTAGGCGAGCAGCTCGTCGGACCCGGCCTGGATCAGCAGCGGCGGCAGGCCGTCGTGCGTGTGCAGCAGCGGCGAGACCAGCGGGTCAGTGCGGCAGCCGGCGTAGGCAGCGGCGCAGGCCTCGAGCCAGGCCGGGCTGAGCAGCAGGTCCTTGCGGACTAGCTCGGGGTTGCCGGTGCGATCCCTGGCCAGGTCGAGCCAGGGTGACAGCAGGACGCAGCCGGCCGGAAGATCCTGGCCCGCGTCGCGCAGGGACAGGAGCAGGGCCAGGGCGAGTCCGCCGCCGGCCGAGTCACCCGACAGGATGACCGACGCCGGGCTGACCTCGCGCAGCAGCGCGTTCATGACCTCGCGGGCATCATCGAGCGCGGCGGGATAGGGGTGCTCGGGCGCGAGCCGGTACTCGGGCAGGATGACCTGACAGCCGATCCTGGAGGTCAGCGTCGCCGCCCAGTCCCGTGCCATCCGGGCCGAACCGACGCAGTAGCCGCCGCCGTGGAAGTGGACGACGACGGGCCGGCCGGGCGCATCGCCGATGACCTCGGCCCGGACTCCGTTCAGCTCGCGCTCGGAGATCGTCGTCCCCCTCGGGGCCGGCGCGGTCCGCAGGAAGCCGTCGAGGCGGCTGCGCTGTACATCCCAGGGGAGCGCCGGGTTGAGTACCCGGCGGCGCAGCTGCCTGATCATCGGGCGCATCGCGGCCGGCGGCAGGCCAAGGCCGGTCATGATGCCGCCCGTCTCGGCATGACACGGTACCGGTCAAGGTTGAAACGGCGGAGCCGGTAGCGGTAGAAGAACGTGTGGTCGGGCCAGTTGTTGCTGTTGCGGCCGGCGGCCGTGGTGTACCAGCTCTGGCAGCCGCTTTCCCAGACCGAGGTGCGGCTTGCCCGGTCCACCCAGGAGTTGAACGCGCTCTGCACGTCGGAGCGTACATCGAGCCAGTCCAGGCGCTCCCGGTCCAGGGCCAGGATCGCGTCGGCCACGTAGCGGATCTGGCCTTCCAGCATGTAGATGATCGAGTTGCCGCCGAGATTGGTGTTGGGCCCGTAGAGCATGAAGAAGTTCGGGAACCCCGACACCGTGATCCCCAGGTACGCGCGGGCACCGTCGCTCCAGGTCTCGTGCAGCGACCGGCCGGCCAGGCCGGTAACCGACATGGGCGCCAGGAAGTCGATCGTCTTGAAGCCGGTGCCGTACACAATAACGTCCGCCGGCCGCGCGGTGCCTCCGGCGACCAGCCCATCGGCGTCGACGCGATCGATCGGGTCGGTGATAAGGCTCACGTTCGGCCGGGCCAGCGCGGGATACCAGTCGTTGGAGAACACCACCCGCTTGCAGCCCATCACATAGTCAGGCACGCACTTCTCGCGCAGTTCCTGGTCGGTGATCTGCGACTGGAGCTGACGGCGCCATAGCTGCATCGGCGCGGCCAGCAGTCTGGGAGATAGCACGAAGCCGCTGGTCAGTACCTCGCCGTAGAGAAAGGTACGGAGCCGCTCGGCCTTGCGGACGACCGGGAACCGATCGAAGATCTGGTGGACGGTGTCGCCGTAGAGCCGGTCTGGCTTGGGCAGGACGTACGGGGCGCTGCGCTGGTAGACATCGACGTGAGCCGCGACCCTGGCGATCTCGGGTACGAACTGGATCGCGCTCGCTCCGGTGCCCACGACCGCGACCCGCCGGTTGGCGAGGTCGACCCCGTGATCCCAGCGGGCCGAATGCCACGACGGCCCGGCGAAGTCCTCGCGGCCGGCCAGGTCGGGCAGGGCGGGCCGGTTGAGCTGGCCGACGGCCGAGACGACCGCCGATGCCTGCAGCGTGTCCCCGCTATCGAGAGTCACGGTCCAGCGCGCCGCCGGCTCGTCGAACTCGGCGGTGACGACGCGCGAGCGCAAGCGCAGATGCGCGTCGAGCCCGCTCTCCGCCGAGACCTCGCGCAGGTACTCAAGGGTCTCCTGCTGGGACGGGAACTTGCGGCTCCAGCGCTGCGGCCGGAACGAGTACGAGTACAGGCTCGACGGCACATCGCAGGCCGCGCCCGGATAGGTGTTGTCCCGCCAGGTCCCGCCGAGCTCGTCGCCGACATCGACGACGACGAAGTCCTCGATCCCCGCCCGCTTCAGCGCCAGGGCCATGCCAATCCCGCCAAACCCGGCGCCGATCACTATGACCCGGTACGACGAGTGCTCGGGCATTAGCCCTCCCTCGCGCTCTTGTGCGGTAGTAAGGGCAGGATAGCGGAACTCGCTAGGCTTTCCAGGCGGTGCCGTTCCAGTGCAGGATCAGGGTCTTCGGGTGTGGCCCGCCGGTGCCGCCGACCGCCCACGCGTCGCTGGCCGAGACGGCGCTCACTCCGTACAAGGTCCCGGTGCCAGCCCCGTGCGGATTGGCCAGCGGAGTCCAGGTGCCGCCATGCCACCAGTAGATCAGCGGCCGCCCTGTACCACCGACCGCCCAGGCGTTCCCGGCCGAGGTATCGGCTACCGACCGCAGGATGCTGCCGGTTCTGGTGGCCGGGTCTGGCACGCGCTCCCACTTCGAGCCGTTCCAGCGCAGGATCAGAGTTCTGGGCCTGTCGAACACGAATCCGGTGTTGCCGACCGCCCAGGCATCCCTGGCTGAGGCGGCGGCCACCGCGAGGAGGGTCGCGTCGCCGGTGGGGCTCGGGCTCGGCACGCGGGTCCAGGCAACGCCGTTCCAGCGCTCGATCAGGGACTTCGGCTCGTTCTGGCCCACGTAACCGACGGCCCAGGCGCTGCTCCCCGAGACTTCCCCGACGCCGGCCAGAGCCGCGCCGAGCGCCGGGGTCGGGCTTGGCTCGCGCTTCCACATCGTGCCGTTCCAGCGCTCGGCGAGGGTCGTGAAGGCGCTGGTGCCGCCGACCGCCCAGGCGCCTCGCCCGGAGGTAGCCGCCACGCTCTCCAGGTAGCCCCGGCCCGCCGCCGGGCTGGTGACCCGGGTCCAGGCCTTGCCGTTCCACCGCAAGATCAGCGTCCGGCCCGAGCCGAAGGTCTGGCCGACGGCCAGCGCGCTGCGAGCGGAGGTGGCGGCCACGGCGGTCAGGCTGGCACCGCCTACGGGGCTCGGGCTCGGCATCCGCTTCCAGGAGGTGCCGTTCCAGGCCAGGATCAGGGTCCTGGCGGACGGGCCGGCCAGGCCCGTATAGCCGACGGCCCAGGCCCGGCTGGCCGACGCGGCGGCCACGCCGAGCAGCGTGCCGCTGACCGGGGCGGCCGGGATCTGGACCGGGGGTCTGGCCTGCGCGCTCGCGGCCGGGAGCGGCCCGAGCACGGCTACAGTGAGCAGTGCCAGGAGCGCCGGCCTAGAGGTGCGCACTCGGCCGCCGCATAATTTTCAAATTAATGCTCCAGTTTCTGCCGTTCCAGCCCAGGATCAGCGTCTTGGGAGCTGGCGCCGATTCCGACGGCCCAGGAACTTCCGTCTTTCCGCTCCGATAGTGACACACCACCCAATCCGGGCGCATGCTCCAGCCCGGTCCTTGCAGCGCCGCCCTGGTGATGTTCCGTGATCACGCCCACGGCGGTGATCAGGGAGCTCTGGCGGGGGGATCACGCGGCTGGTATTCCGGGATCACGGCAGACGGGGGTGATCACGGAATCCGGCTCTGGGCGAATTCCGTGATCGGGCTGCTACGCGTGCCCGGCGTGGCCGCCGCCCGGACTCGGACTCGGACGGGTCCCTGGTGACTCAGCTTTCACGGCCGCCTCACCCGCTGCCACGCTCACCCGATCCTGCGGCGTCCTGGAGGATCGGCGGGGGTAGGCAGGGAGGTATCGGAGAGCTATCATAGTGATATCTGTTTAAGGCAATCCTGGCAGAGGACTGCGGGAGGTATCCCTGAGATGAGCGAGATCGAGCTGGCCACAGACCGGGGGAGTGCTGTCGGCCACGCTACTGAGGGTCGGCGGACAGGGGCGGGGCTCGGGGACCGGCTGCCGCTGGCCGTCTGGGTGATCGCGACCGCGTTCGTGGTGGTGGAGATCGCGGTGAGCGGGCGGTATGGCTTCATGCAGGACGAGTTGTACTTCGTGGAAGCCGGGCGGCATCTCGCGTTCGGGTACGTGGACCAGCCTCCGCTCAGCCCGCTGCTGACCAGGGTCACCGATCTGATCGGGGTGAGTCCGACGGCGATCAGGATCGTCCCGGCGCTGGCAGGCGGGCTGGTCGTGGTGGCGGCGGCGAGGATGGCGGCGCTGTTCGGGGCGGGCCGGTTCGGGCGGGTGCTCGCGGCACTGACCATGGCGTGCGCTCCGGTCTTGCTCGGTGCGTCGCATCTGGCGAACACCACCCCGATCGACCTGGCGGCCTGGTCGGTCGTGCTGGTGTGCGTCACCACGGCTCTCCTGCGGCACCGGCCGGCCTGGTGGCTCTGGGCCGGCGCCGCGGCTGGGGTGGGGCTGGAGAACGACAATCTGGTGACCTTGCTAATCGTCTGCCTGGCGGTCGGCCTCGCCGCCTCGTCGGCCCATCGTCAGGTACTGCTGACGAGGTGGCCCTGGCTTGGCGCGGCCATCGCGGTCGTGATCTGGGCGCCGAACCTGATCTGGCAGGCCACGCACGGCTGGCCGCAGCTCGCGATGGCCTCGGCCCTGCATCAGCAGAACACCACCGCCGCCGACTATGCGGGCGGACTTCCGGCCCAGCTGATCTACCTGGGACTGCTGATCGCGCCGCTGGTCATCGCCGGGTTCGTCCGGCTCTGGCGGGAGCCCGAGCTCCGGTTCATCGCCATCGCAGCCGGGCTCGTCGTGCTCTATGTGGCGGCCTGGGTGCCGGGCAAGGCGTACTACAGCTCAGGCCTGGCGCCAGCGGTACTGGGGGCGGGATCGGCGGCCGCCGAGCGGTGGATCAGCAGAACCCGCTGGTCCAGGCTGTTCCGGACGATGCTCGTGACGGCTCCGCTGCTGGGCGCGGCCTTGATCGCGGTGCAGACTCTGCCTGTGCTGCCGGTCGGTGACGTGCACTCGCTGCCCCTTTCCGCTCAGCAGAGCGCCCAGATCGGCAACACCGTCGGCTGGCCGCGGCTCGTCCGGGCGATCGCCGCGCAGGACGCGGCGCTGAAGCGGGCCGGGACCCCGCCCACGTCGATCTTCACCGGGTACTACGCCGAGTCCGGCGCGCTCGACGTGCTCGGCGGAGGGGATCACCTGCCGCCGGTACTGTCCGGGCACAATGCCTACTGGATGTGGGGGCCGGGTCAGGCCAGCGACCAGACCGTCCTCGCGGTCGACGCGCTTGGCCAGCTACGTCCCTACTTCGCGAGCTGTCATCGCCTGGCCGTCGTCAACCCTCCGTACCAGGTAAGAAACGACTGGACCGGCATCGCCATCGGCGTGTGCACAGGTCCGGCTGCCAGCTGGAGCAAGCTGTGGCCGCGGCTGCGGCACTACGGCTGACCAGCGCGACCAGTGCGGTCAATCCAGGCTGGCGTGGCCGGGCAACTCGTGCTTGTATCGCAGGATGGATACCGGAACCGGCGATCTGCTCGCGGCGGTCAGCGACGGCGTAGCCACCATCACGCTGAATCGGCCCGACCGGCGGAACGCGCTGTCGGCCCAGATGCTCGTCGCCCTGGCGGAGGTACTCGGGCGGCTGGAAAGCGCCGATGAGGTCGGTGCGCTCGTGATCACTGGCAGCGGTCCGGCGTTCTGCGCGGGCGGGGACGTCAAGGGGTTCAGCGAGCGCGGCGGCGAAGGCGGCGGATCTGCCGAGGTCGACCCTGGACAGGTCGCCGCACAAGTGGAGATGCAGCGCGCGACTGTCGGGCGGCTGCACGCCTTTGCCAAGCCGGTCATCGCAGTGCTGCCCGGGGCTGCGGCCGGGGCGGGCCTTGGTCTCGCGCTCGCCGCTGACCTGCGAATCGGATGCCCGCGTACCGTGATCGCTACTGCGTTCGCCAGGGTCGGACTGTCCGGCGACTACGGGACGGCGTGGTTCCTGCGGCAGCTGATCGGCCACGCGCGGGCTGCCGAGCTGATGTTCCTCGGCGATCGGGTCGACGCGGACACCTGTCTGCGCCTAGGCCTGCTTAACTGGCTAGTCCCCGAGGATGAGCTGCCGGCCAGGGCCGCTGACCTGGCCTCGCGTCTGGCGCATGGCCCGCGCTTGGCCCTGGCCAGCATGAAGCATAACCTGCTGCTGGCGGGGCGCGTCAGCCTGGACGAGGCGATGGAGGTCGAGGTGGCGCTGCACAAGGAGTGCGGCATCACCGACGATCACAGGGAAGCGGTGACAGCCTTCGTCGCCAAGCGCGAACCGAGATTCGGCGCCGCGTCCGCCCCCTGACCGCTGACGCCCGGCTGACCAAAAGTTCACGAGTTAGCGGTTTCAAGAGGTATATCGATATCAAGGCCAGACGAATCCTGGATTGATGTATTTTCATCATAAGGGGTAACAGTCGGCTACGGAGGAACTTGGAGTCTCTCGTCTACGAACGAGTTCCGGACGTCGCTCGGGCCGCCGACCTGCTGGAGCAGGCCAGGATCGCGCTGCCGAGGCTGTCTGCCTGGCATGCCAGGCTGGCAGGCAATCTCGGACTTCGGCTAGCGGAGCACGCCGGCCGGTGACCGGGGTCCGATCAGGCGCGTGCGTGGCAGCGGTCAATACCTTCCAGCGCCCTTGCCTGCTCGGCGCGCAATGAGATGCTGCTCGCGATTTCGAGCGCTTCGTGATGATGAGCCATCGCACGGGCGTAGTCCGCCGAGGCGAGCAGCAGTTCGCCGATGGCGTTCAGGGCTTCCGCTTCGCCGCTTCGGCTACCGACCGCCCGGTACAGCTCTAGTGCCTGGCGGAGGCTGACGGCCGCCGAGGACTGGTCTCCGACCGCTAGCTGCACCAGGCCAAGCCAGTAGTGCGCTTCAGCCTCGCCTGGCTTGTGACCAGTGTCGTGACACAGCCGCAGCGCTTGAGTGAGGCTGGCGATGGCGCCCTGATAATTCCCGGCGGCGCGCAGCGCCGCGCCGAGCCCGTTGAGCGCGGCGACCTGCCCGGTCCGATTTCCAAGGTCGCGGTTCAGTGCCAGGGCAAGTGCATAGCTCTGAGCCGCCGCCACCTGATCCCCGGCCGCGAGCTGCGCGGTGCCGAGCCCGTTGAGTGCCGTGGCCTGGCCGAACCGATAGCCCAGGCTGCGGTAAAGCTGCAGCGCCCGCTCATGGCTGCTGATCGCGCCCTGATAATCACCGCTGGCCTGGCGCAGGATGCCAAGCCCGTACAGTGCGGTTGACTCTCCGATTCGGTTGCCCTGGTCCCGGTGCAACGTCAGCGCCCGCTCATGGTTGGCGGCAGCTGCCTGGTAGTTACCTGTGCTGCGCTGCATCTGGGCGAGACGGTTGAGCGCGCTCGCTTCCCCGATCAGGCTGCCGGCCTCGCGGTAGAGCCGCAAGGCCAGCTCATGACTGGCAAGCGCGGCTCCGTAGTCGCCCATGGCTCGCTGCACGAGGCCAAGCTCGTTGAGCGCGCTCGCCTCGCCGGCCCGGTTGCCCAGGTCGCGGTAGAGCCGCAGCGCCTGCTCATGGCTGGCGGTGGCGGCGGGATGGTCGTTGACGGCCAGCTGGACGACTCCGAGCTCGTTGAGCGCGCAGGCCTGCCCGAGCTGATCGCCAAGCAGCCGGAAAATTTCTAACGCCTCGGTCAGGCTCGCGGCCGCCAGCGAGTATTCCCCGGTGAGCT
Organism: uncultured Actinomycetota bacterium; assembly: GCA_963819285.1. GTDB lineage: Bacteria > Actinomycetota > Actinomycetes > Streptosporangiales > Streptosporangiaceae > Chersky-822. The sequence continues at coordinate 1,906,728 of CAWFVM010000006.1, read as the reverse complement.
GCTGGATCTCGCCCAGATCGGTGAGGGCGACAGCCTCGGCGGCCCGGTCGCCAGCATCTCTGGCCGCCTGCAAGGCGAACTGGTGCAGGTTGTGGGCCTGGTCCCAGTGGCCCTGGTTGCGAAGGAAGGCATGCATTGCCGTCGCGATGGTGAAGGCGTGCCTGGCCTCGGGCGAGGCCTGGCTAGCGGCTGCGTGCAGGCTGAGTCGCTCGGTGTCTAGCCAGGTGACCGCGTCCGCGTAGGTCAGCAGGCCTGGAGCGCCCGCCGGGGTCACTTCCCAGGCCGCTGGAGCGTTGCCGGGACTCTTCCTGCTCAGGTGAGCGCTGGCTGCGATGACGGTGTGCAGGTAGTAGTCGAGCAGCCTGGCCAGGGCGTGCTCGTTGTCGGTAGCCGGATCCTGGGCGGCCAGGCTCCTTGAGTGCTCACGGAGCAGGTCGTGCAGGCCATAGCGGCCGTACGTCGGCTCGGTGACCAGGTGCTGGTCGTAGAGTGCCTGAAGCCGCTGGCTGGCTGTGGCGGGATCGGAGTTGTCAAGAGCGGCCGCTGAGTAGGCGTCGATGTCGGTGCCGGGGTGCAGGCCAAGCCGGCGGAACATCCGCTGCTGGGCGGCATCCAGATCCTGATAGGACAGGTCGAAGGCCGCGGCGACGGACAGGTTCTCCGCGTGCATGAACGCCAGCCGGTCGCGCGTCGCGGCAAGGTCGGCGGCCAGCCTTGAGCAGCTCCAGGCTGGATGATGGTGCAGCTGACGGGCTAGCATCCCGACCGCGAGCGGCAGATAGCCGCACAGTCGGGTGATCTCCTTGACGGAGGAGTCGGCTGGGTCCATGTCCTGCCTGGCGGCCAGCTTGATCAGCAGCTCAGACGCGTCGTCGGGAGGCAGCGTGTCGAGGCTGATCGCGACCGTGTCTTCCAGCGCGGTCAGGTGCCGGCGACTGGTGACGAGCACCAGGCTTCCGGCAGTACCAGGAAGCAGCGGGCGGATCTGCTCATGGCCGGCCGCGTCATCGAGTACGAGCAGCAGCCGCATTCCGGCCAGATGATCACGCCACAGGCTGGACCTGGCTTCCAGGCCTGGCGGGATCTGCGCGGCGGCGACACCGGCCGTCAGTAGCAGGCTCGCGAGAGCGTCCGCCGGGTCCACCGGCTGCTTGCCCGGCGTGTGACCGTGCAGCAGCAGGTAAATCTGGCCATCAGGAAACTGTGGTGCCAGCTCGTGCGCCATGTGAATGGCGAGCGCAGTCTTTCCGACCCCTGCCATTCCGCCTATCGCGCAGATGCCTCCAGGCGAACCCTGGCCCGCGACGGCGTCAGTAAGCTTCCTGAACTCGGCGATCCGGCCGGTGAAGTTCACCACGTCGCGCGGCAGCGTCCTGGTGGCCGCAGCCACGGTGCCGGCCGCCACGCTGGCCTCGGCCGCAGTGCCCCCGGCCGTGCTGATGGCGGCCTGGCCTGGTCCTGCCCCTCGCCGCCGCCTCGAACTCCGCGCGGGCCTGACCGTCAAGGCCGAGCGCTGTGGCCAGCAGCCTGGCTGTGTCCTTGCGAGCAGTAGGGTGAACTCCTCGTTCAAGGTCGCTGACGGATCGCGTGCTCACGCCAGCTGCCGTGGCCAGCTCTTCCTGGGTCAGCCCCGTCTCGGCGCGGAGCTGCTTCAGCGTGCTGGCGAACGACACGGTGAAGTCGTCAGCCATATCATCCGAATCCGAGATAATCACTGGCCATTCCGGGTCGACTCAAAGAGTGATACTCCTCGGACAAATAGTAATCGCGAAATCCGTGATCGGCCGGCTCAGATGGCCTGGCCTGGTGGGAAGAGGCGGACTCGGACTACGCTCGGGCCCGTGCCAGCCGAGGATCATCGCGTTCGCAGCAGGACCGTGACGCTGGCCGATGGTCGCGCGCTCAGGTATTTCGGCGCGATTCCAGACCGGCCTGAGGACTATCCTGACCGGCGCGTGCTTGCCCAGGTGATCTCCAGGTCGCAAGCACGCCGTGATCAGCTGCTCGGGGAGTGGGTGGTCATGGCGACCCACCGCCAGGACCGCACGTTTCAGCCCGCCGATGATCAGTGCCCGCTCTGCCCCTCGACGGCCGGCAGCCTGACGGAGATTCCGGCGCCCGAATACGACGTCGTGGTGTTCGAGAACCGCTTTCCCGCCTTCGGGGGGCTGCCGGAAGCCGACGGCACCGAGCTGGGCGGGGCAGGTTTCGCGGCGTTCGATCACCGGCCGGCCGCCGGAAGGTGCGAGGTGATCTGCTTCAGCCAGGATCACTCGGCCTCGTTCGCCGACCTGACCCAGACCCAGGCCGCGACGGTGATGGCGGCCTGGGTCGATCGCAGCGCCGAGCTCGCGCGGCTGCCCGGCGTGGAGCAGGTCTTCTGCTTCGAGAACCGGGGCAGCGAGATCGGGGCCACCTTGTCCCATCCGCACGGGCAGATCTACGCCTATCCGTTCGTCACGCCCCGCACCGCACGGATGCTGGCGACGGTCGCCAGTCATCGGCAGGCCACTGGCCGGAATCTGTTCGATGACGTCGTGCGGGCCGAGCGCGAGCAGCGGACCAGAGTCGTGATCGAGGGCTCGCACTGGACCGCGTTCGTGCCTTATGCGGCGCGCTGGCCCTACGAAATCCACCTGTATCCGCGTCGCCGGGTCCCTGACCTGCCATCGCTGCCGGCGCGGGCCAGGGCCGAGTTCGGTGATCTCTACCTTGAGCTGCTGCGCCGGCTCGACCGGCTGTTCGGCACCCCGGCGCCGTATATCTCGGGCTGGCACCAGGCACCGGTCAGGCACGGCCGGGATGACTTCGCGCTGCACCTGGAACTGTTCACGCTGCGGCGAGCCCCGGCCAGGCTCAAGTACCTGGCCGGCTCGGAAGCGCAGATGGGGGCGTTCGCCAACGACATCGCCCCCGAGGCGGCCGCCCAGCGCCTGCGCGAACTCTGAGGCGACCGCTACCAGACCCGGCCCGCCCCTGGTGAGGGTACCGCCGGAGCGATTTCCGGTGCTGGCCAGCCGTTCGCGGCGAACTCGCGCGTCACGGCGGTGCTGACGGTCCCGGCCAGGCCGGCGCGTCAGCGCGATCACCGAGCCGCCGAAGCCGCCGCCGGTCATCCGCGCTCCATGAGCCCTGGCCCCGATCGCGGCCCGCACCGCGACTTCCGCCTCGGGCCAGGACACCTCGAAGTCATCGCGCAGCGAGGCGTGCGAGGCGGTGAGCAGCGGGCCGACGTCAGCCAGCCGCCCGGCCCGCAGCAGCTCGGCGGTTCGCAGCACCCGCCGGTTCTCCGTGATCACGTGCCTGGCCCGGCGCAGCAGCAGCTCATCGGTGAGCGGGCCAAGCTCGCGGACCTCGCCGAGATCGCGGAGCGCCTGGCACGCCGAGCCGCGCGGCCGCCACCTCGCAGGCCTGCCGTCGCGACGCGTACCCGCCGTCGCTCAGCGCGTGCCTGGCCAGGGTGTTGATGATCAGCAAGGTCAGCCCGGCCGCCGCCAGGTCAAACGGGACGGCGGTGCCCTCGCCGCTCCGGCAGTCGAGCATCAGCGCGTAACCCGCACGGCTGGTCAGCACCGCGAGCTGATCGAGGATCCCGGTCGGAACGCCTGCGAACTCATTCTCGGCCCGCCGGGCCAGTGCCGCGAGCCTGGCTCTTGGCATGCTGATCGCGAACAGGTCGGCCGCGGCCAGTGCCACCGCGCACTCCAGCGCCGCCGACGAGGCCAGCCCGGCCCCCGGCCGGAGATCGGCATCGACGGCCAGGCTGAGCCCGGCGACGGGATAGCCGGCGTCGCGCAGCGCCCAGACGACACCGGCCGGATAGGCCGGCCAGCCAGTCAGCAGGCCAGGCCGCAGGTCCTGTACCGGAACGACGGCGTCATCGTCCTCCTGGCACGACGTCATGGCCAGCAGCCCGTCAGGCCGGCGGCCGGCCGCCACGGTGACCACGGCGTCAATGGCGAAAGGAAGCGCGAACCCGTCGTTGTAGTCGGTGTGCTCGCCGATCAGGTTCACCCGGCCAGGAGCCTGCCAGACCCCGGCGGGCGCGGTGCCGAATCGCTCGCCGAACCGCGCGATCGCCCCGGCAGCGGGTCCGCCGGGCGGGCCGGTCACGTCTCGCCGGTCCAGGCGGCGCCGGAGATCAGGATGATCGCGTCAAGCACCCGGTGCCAGTCGAGCTCGCCCGGCGCGCGACCGGACGCGGCCGCTGCCGCCGTCATCGCGGCCAGCAGCAGCTCTCGCTGTGCCGACGGCGTCCGGCCGGCCCGCCGGGCCAGGCGATCTGCCTCGGCCGTGAATCGCGGCGTCCGCGCGAACCTGGCCAGCGAAGCCGGCTGCGCTGGCGGCTCGGCTGCCAGCGTCCCGTCCGGGTCGGCCAGCTCCACGGCAAGCTCGGTCCCGAGCGCGCGGGCCAGAGCGGACAGCGCGGCCAGCGTCGGGTTGCCGCGCCCGTTCTCCAGATTGGCGATGTAGGGCACCGAGAGCCCGGCGCGCATCGCGACCGACGCGATCGTCTCGCCGGCCGCCGTTCGCCTGGCTCTCAGCCGAGCTCCTAGTTCACGTATCTCCACGACAGACAGCTTGCCTTTTGTGTTTTGGTAAAATAGCCTCGGCGTAATGTCTCGCGTCAGGATACTCCGCACCGGGGGCTTCGGCCGGCTCTGGGTCAGTCAGCTGCAGTCAGATCTCGGTACCTGGCTGCTGGTCGTCGCGGTCCCCGTCTACGTGTTCCAGGTGACCAGGTCACCAGTCGGCACCGGGCTGGCCTTCGTGGCCGAGACGGCGCCGGCGCTGGTGTTCGCGCCGTTCGCCGGGCTGCTCGCCGACCGCCTGGACCGGCGCCTGATCATGGCCTGCTCCGATGCCCTGCGGGCGCTGTGCGTGCTGAGCATGCTGCTCGTGGCAGGGCGCGGCCAGATCTGGCTGGTCTACGTCGCGGTCTTCGCCGAGAATACCTTCGCGCAGTTCTTTGACCCTGCCTATTACGCGATTGTCCCGGCGATCGTGGGCCGGGGCGACGACCTGGTCGAGGCCACCGCGTGGTCGGCGGCCTCGACAGGAATAGTCCGGCTGGCCGGGGGACCGCTCGGCGGATTTCTCTACGCCCTGATTGGCTTTCACGGGCTGGTGCTCGCGGACGCCGGGACCTATCTTTTGTCCGCTCTGCTCGTGGTCTCGCTTCGTGCGCGCAGACCGGCCGGGCGCGATTACGTTAATCCCAAATTTTTGAATGAACTTCTCGCCGGCGTCAGATTCTTGTCCAGGCAGGCGGTTCTTCGCGGTCTGCTGGTCGTGTCGGCGCTGTTCCTCTTCGCCAACGGGGCGCTGAACGTCGTCATCGTGCCGCTCACTGTGCAGGTGCTGCACGGCGGCTCGCGCGACGTGGGCCTGCTGATGGCCGCGCTCGGGGCCGGCTACCTGGCGGGCGCCTGGCTTGGCCGGCGTGCGTCGGCCCGCGGGTGGCTGCGGCTGCCGGTCACCGCCTGCCTGGCCGGGGTCGCGCTCGCCTTCGCCGGGCTGTTTAACGCCAGCGTCATGCCGGTCGCGCTGGTCAGCATCGCGCTGGCCGGCGTCTGCGGCGGGACTCTGCTGCCGGTCATCGGAGTCCAGGTCAGGCGGCACACGCCCGACGCGATTCTCGGGCGCACAAGCTCGGCGATGGCCGCGGTCCAGATGGCGGCCAGCCTGGCCGGCGGTGCGCTTGGCGGGGTCCTGGCTGGGACAATCGGCATCGCCGCGATGGCCGATCTGGCGCTGGCGCCGATTCTGGTCGCGGCGGTCCTGGCCTGGGCGACCCTGCCCCGGTCGGCGGGCCCGCATCCGGCGGGCCCGCCTCCGGCAGTGGCGGCGATCAGGTCTGGTTAGGGTCGCGCCCGGTTCGCTCGGCTTCTTCGAGGGCCATGAGCTGGGCTAGCTCCGGGTCTAGCTCGGCTGAGCCGCCGACGGGCCAGGCCGGGGACATGGACTCGGCACGTTCGGCTGCTTCCAGGTCCATCAGCGCGGCGAGCTCTGGGTCGAGTTCAGGGGAGGAGTGCACCGGGGTTCCTTTCGCAGTGTGTTGTTTCCCAGCAGTTGCACCGGACCATAGCGGATCTCGTCCGGACTAGAGGCGGACTAGAGCTTGCGCTTCTTCAGCTCCTTGCCGAAGCCGACCATTCCCGAGCCGGTCGGCCAGCCCGAGCGGGCCAGCGGGTGCACGAGGTCGGAGTGGTCGCCGTCGTGCTGGCCGACTGGCTGGGGTGCGACCGACTGGACGCTGTTGATGCCGCACACGGCGGCCGCTCCGTTGGCCGGGCCGCCGACCTGGGCGCTGGTGGGGATGGCGCTCGGGTCGACCCGGTGGCGGGGCCTGTGCTCAAGTACCTCGCGCAGGTTCCTGGCGTTGGCGTCCCTGGCGGTCAGCGGCTGGAGGCCGAAGGTGGACTCGATCATGGCGAGCGAGGAGCCGTGCTCGTACGGGCCGTCGTGCACGACGTTGCGGTGGGCCAGATTCGACACCACGATCGTCGGGACGCGGAAGCCGAGCTGGGTGTAGTCGGGGATCAGCTGGCCGTCGGTCGGCGTGGTGCTGTCGCCGGTGTGGTCGACGCTGGCCGGGTTGGTGTGGTCGATCACGTGCGGCGGCGGCACGTGGTCGTAGAAGCCGCCCCACTCGTCGTAGGTGACGACGAAGACCGTGTTGTCGAGGTAGCCGGCGCTGGCCAGGGCGTGGTAGGCGTCAGCGATGAACTTCTCGCCGAGCCGGATGTCGGCTAGCGGGTGGTTGTCGGCCGAGGTGCCGTTGCCCTCGGTGTCGAACGCCGGGTCGATGAAGCTAACGTTCGGCAGTTCGCCGGCCGCCACGGTGTCCATGAACGTCTTGGTCTGCAGCGGGAAGCCGAGCGCGTTCGGCTCGCCGTCGTAGAAGCCATGCCAGAACGGCAGGTATTTGGTGCCCCACAGGCCAAGGAACGGCAGGTCGCGGAAGAAGTAGCCGCCGGTCGGCACGCCATGGTTGTTCGGGATCGGGGAGAGCATGTCCCAGATCGTCGGCAGCGTGCTGGTCGTCGCGCTGTTGTGATCCCGGTCGGTCTGAGCTGAGTGCTGGTAGAAGCGGTTCGGGAAGGTCTCGCCGGCGAACGAGCAGAAGTACCGGTCGAGCACCGTGTAGTTCTGCGCCAGGGCGCCGGTGACTGGCAGGTCGGGCGTGGTCTTGTGCTTGCCTTCCTTGTGATGGTTGGTGTAGTAGCCGATCGGGAAGGTGTTGGCCTTGGCCAGCGTCACGCCAGGGTTATCGGCGGGGCCGGTCGGGTCCATCAGGAAGCCGTCCATCTTGCCGAAGTTGTTCTGGATCAGGAACCCCTCCCAGCTGTGGTCGGGGTCGCTGTAGCCGCAGCCCTGGAAGTCCGGCGCCAGCGGGTAGTTGGGATAGATGTTGCCGTCGGGGGCCATGAAGGTCAGGTCGGTGCGGCCGTCGGCGCCCGGCAGCCACCCAAGGAAGTGGTCGAACGAGCGGTTCTCCAGCATCAGGATGACCACGTGCTGCAGGCCGTTCGAGCCGCGCGGGGTCTTGGCGGGGGCGGCGTTGGCCACGGTCTGGGACAGGAGCTCAGAGGCGGTGAGCGCGACGCCCGATGCGCCCATTAGCTGCATGAAAGTTCGGCGTGTAAGCATGAGAACCATTATGAGCACTGGCATGAACGGCTGGTCTAGCTTTGGCGGCGCCGAGGTGACGCTGGGGTGATGCTGGGGCACCGGGGAGGTTTCGAGGCGGAAGGCGGGGTGCGGCAGGAGTAACGAGGGCTTGCCAGTGGGGCTGGCCGGCTCGCCCGGCCGGGGTCGGCCGCAGGCTAACTGGCAGGTCATTTGGCAGCCGGCATTAGTATGACCTCGTACACGTCGGAGCGGACCTGGTCCGCGGTCGGCGTGACCGCGTCCGTAGAGCGAGGCTGCGCCTCGGTGAGAGCACTCGGAGAGCGCGTTGTTGGAAGAGTCGGTACTGCGCATGGGGGCCGGGGCGGCTGAGCATTCTCGTCGTTACCTGGATCTGCTGACAAGCGAAGCCGAGGCGTCCGAGCCCACGGACGGCCGGGCGGCCAGATCGCACCGCACCAGGCGGGCGATCATCAACGCGATGCGGGCGCTGCACTCCGAGGGGGAGCTGCGGCCGACCGCGCCCAGGATCGCCGAGCGGGCCGGGGTGTCGCTGCGCACCGTCTGGCAGCAGTTCGCCGACATGGAGGCTCTTCTGGTCGAGGCGGTCAAGCGCGACAGCGAGATCCTCAAGTCCCTGGTGCGCAAGATCGAGCCTGGCCAGCCGCTGGCCGACCGGGTCGATACGTTCGTCAGCCAGCGGGCGCAGATTCTTGAGGAGATGACCCCGACCTGGCGGGCCGCCCGCATCCACGAGCCGTCCTCGGTGGAGCTGCGCTCTGACCGGAGCAAGAAGACGGCCGCAGGCCGGGCCGAGCTTGAGATCGTCTTCGAGCCCGAGCTCAGCCAGCTCGCCGGCAAGCAGCGTGATCAGCTCGTGGAGTCGCTGCACGCGATCAGCATCTGGGCGTTCTGGGAGTCGCTGCGATCCGATCTCGGGCTGAGCCCGCTGCGCGCCCGTGAGCTGCTCCGCAACACGTTCGCCGCGCTGTTCTCCCAGGCCGGGTTCCAGCTCGCGCTCTGAACCGCGTGGTCGCAGGCTATTGAACTTGCACAGATAGTGCAGATATCTTGACCTCACGCCTAGGGTCTGCCTGGCGTGTCACTGTATCGACAAATGGTGAGGTCCGCATGAGTGCGACCGCGGAAGAATTGGTCTCTAGCCAGCGTGGCGGGGGGTCGTTCCTGTACCGCCGCCAGCTCAACTCGTACCCGGAGACACGTGCTCGTGTCACCTACCTCGCGATCACGGTCCTGGCCACCGTGATGCTGTACTACGAGCTGTACGTCGGCGGATCAGTCTCGACGCTGATCTTGACCAATCTGCACATGAGCTTTACGTTCTTCGTCACGACCCTGGCCTTCGGGAACCTGATCGGGGCCTTCGGCTCGCTGTTCGCCGGGCTTACCGACCGGCTTGGCCGCGCCAACCTGGTGGTCTTCGGGCTGTTCTTCACCGCGATCTTCGTGGCCTTCATCCTGCCTGCCGCGACCACCAAGTGGACCTACACGATTGAGGGCTTTGTGGTCGGCGTTGTCGAGGGCATCTGCCTGGTGGCGACGCCAGCGCTGATCCGCGACTTCTCCCCGCAGGTCGGCCGGGCCACGGCGATGGGATTCTGGACCAGCGGCCCGGTGCTCGGCAGCCTGATTGTCGCGGTCGTTGGCAGCGCCACAGTCCCGGCTATCGTGACCGATCCCCGGTTCTGGACGCACGAGTACCGCATCTGCGGCATCGCCGGCATCGTCGTGTTCGTGGTCGCCCTGATCGGCCTGCGGGAACTGTCACCGCAGCTGCGCGATCAGCTGATGGTCACGATGCGCGACCGCGCCCTGATCGAGATCAGGGCCAAGGGCATCGATATCTCGGCCGCGCTGAAGCACCCGTTCCGCCAGCTGCTCAAGGCCGACATCGTCATCTCGGCCCTGGCCGTGTCGGTCATGCTGCTGATCTACTACACCTCGGTTGGCTTCGCTGTCATCTACCTGAACTCGGTCTTCGGGTTCTCGATCAAGGATGCCAACGGGCTCGGCAACTGGAACTGGGGCTTCAACGTCATCGGGGTGATCCTGATCGGCGTCATCTCCGACCGGTTCAGGGTAAGGAAGCCGTTCATGGTGATCGGCGGCATCCTCGGTGCGGCGATGGTCGTGGTCTATCTGGAGCAGGCCGGCCATCACCCCAGCTACTACACCGTGGCGATCATCCTGGCCCTGCTGTCGTTCGGGCTCGGTGTCGCCTACACCCCGTGGATGGCAAGCTTCACCGAGACGGTCGAGGCCCGTAATCCGGCCCTGACCGCGACCGGGCTGGCCATCTGGGGCTGGATCATCCGGGTCGTCATTTTCGTGGCGTTCCTGATCCTCCCGCACGTGGTGACGTCGGTGACGCCACTGGTCACCTACGGCGGAACGGTGCAGGCCGACGCGGCGAAGTACCCAGCGTTCGCGCTGCCGCCGCCGCCCGCGAATATTGCCGCCATCGCGACCAGGGACTCGGCCATCATCAAGTTCGCCCAGACCCACGCGGACATCGTCGCGCTGGCACAGAAGGACTCGGTGCAGCTCGGCAACGCGGTCAAGTTCGCGCCCGAGCTGAAGGTGATCCAGGCCAACCCGGTGCTGTTCACCAAGCTGGCCACCTACAAGAACCCGGCGTCCATTCCGCCGGCGCTGGTCAATCAGGCGATCAAGGCGGCGGGCGGAGGCGCGACCGGGCTGGGAATCCTCAATACCATCTCAGCCAACGGACCGGCGATCACCGGCGTCATCGCAGTCGCTCCTGACCTGCAGAAGATCGCGCCGTTCGCCTCGCAGCTGACGGTGCTCCAGAACGCGGCACCCGACCTGGCGAAGCTCGGGCCCTACACCAAGACGCTGACCGCGTACTCCAAGGTGCCGGCGCCGGTACTCGCCTTCATGTCGGCCCACGCGGCCGATGTGCAGAAGGCGGCGGCGGACACCTCTGGCCAGTGGAAGAACTGGTACTGGATCTGCTTCGGCGGAATCATCTTCTTCATGCTCAGCATCCCGCTGCTGCGGGGTCGCTGGCGGACCTCCGACGCCCGCAAGGACGAGGCGGAGCATGAGGCGATGGTCGAGGCGGAGCTCGCGTCGATGAGCGCCTGAGGTCCCTGTCTTTCTGGCAGTAGCTGTGCCGCTGGGCCGGCCGGGTCGCATCCGGTCGGCCCAGCGGCCTTTTGGTAGTGGGTTAGTTTGAATCTCCGGCTGGCTCGTCTGGCAGGGCACGGATGATCGCGGCTAGCGCTTCCTGGTGAAGGGCGCGCAACTCCTGCGCGCTCGGTGCGGCTCCGAACGTCCAGCTCTTCCGCCACGCGGCCCGCAGCCGCCGTACTTCGGGGATGTCTGGCAGCTGGTGCCAGCGCAGTATCCGCCGCACGCGTCGGCCGATGGGGGGCATGGAAGAACCGGAACGCCGGGTACTTGGCGACCAGGACGCCGAGCGCTGCCGCGATGGCATCAGGCTCGGTCAGGGCGGTCAAGTTCGAGCTGAGGTGGATCACGCTGCCGACGCTATGACCAGGGCGGATGCGCTGCTATGGCACTCACGGGAGGCGCTTCCGGTTGTCCCGGGAGCGCAGGTCAGAGGGGCAGGCGCATCGTTCCGGCCAGGTCGCGCATCTGCGGGGTGAGCAGCCGGCGCCGGGTGATGATCTGCTTCATCAGGCTCGCTGCGGCAGGCTGCGAGGTCAGCCACGCCGGCGCTTGCACGGACAGCCGGTGCAGGACATCGGAAGCGGCGGCGTACTGGCGTAGGTCTAGGTGCGCCGTGGCCACGTCGAGCAGGTGACGGTTCCGGTTGTCGGAGGTAGCGCGCAGGCCGAGCGGAACCTTCGCCGCGAGGTCGAGCGCGAGTCCGGGCCGACCCGCGTAGCAGCAGCCAGCCCCACGCCGAGATCTCAGCGCGGCTCGCCGCTGACAGCTTCGGCTCAACCCTGTCAGCCCACAGTCCCGCCATCACGCGAACGTCATCGAGTCGGCGCTCTCCGAGCATCAGCCAGCAGCGCGTGATCACGGCAGATGCGGCGTCGAGCACGTTTCCTGCCGCTTCTGCCTCAGCTAGGAGGGATTGGCGAAAGCCTTGGCGAAACGCGCAGTGCCGGATGATCTTGATTTGGTCATCCGGTTTTGCTTTCAGTGCCTCGCCCTGCTGGGCCGAGCCATGCCGTGACACGTCGCGTCACGCCCAGCCTCGCCACGTCCTGCCTCGCCTTGCGTGATCCCAAGGGTATGTCAGTGGTGTTCCTGGCGGCTGCGGATCGTCTGGGTCTGGCTGCTGCCGGGTTGCCGTGATGCGCGTATCCTGCGACTACTTGGCCGGATAGGCACCGGGAGGCGGGACTGTTGACTGACACGAGCGCGATCGGGTCGCGGGTCCGCGATGCTCGCAAGCTGCGCGGGTTAACGCAGAAGGAACTCGCCCGCCTGTCGGGCCTTTCGGTGTCGCTGGTGCGCAAGCTGGAGCAGGGCGAGTACGGTGGCATCCGGCTGGAGACCGTGCACAAGCTCGCGATAGCGCTCAGGGTCCAGACCTCGGCGCTTGCGGTCGGCGGTGACGCGCCGGCCCCCGATCGCGAGAACGCCCCGCAGTGGGAGGCGGTGCGGCGCGTGCTTGACGGAGAGCGGCGCGGCGAGCCTGCCGACGCGCCGACGCTGGATGGCGTGCGAGCGGGCGCGGCGGTCGTGGATGGGCTGTACCGGGATAGCCGGCTCGCGGAGATGGGCGTCACGCTTCCGGCGCTGCTGCGGGATGCTGACGTGCTGGTCGCCGTGTCCTGTGGCGGCGAGCTGGCGCAGGCGCGTGGGGCGCGGTCTCGGGTGCGGCTGGTCGCGGCGTCGCTGATGATCCAGGCGCGTGAGTTCGGCACGGCGTGGCGGACGCTGGCAGGCGCGATGGATGACGCGCCCGGCATGCTGGGGCAGGTCGCGGTGGCGAGCCAGATGTGCTTTTCGCTGGTGCGTCAGGGACGGCTCGCTGAGGCGCGTGACCTGGCACTGCGGTGGACTGATGACACCGAGCCGAGACTGACGCGGGCGAGCCGGGACGAGCTTGCGGCGTGGGCCGGGCTGATGGTGTGGGCGTCTACCGCTGCCGCGCGGGACAACATGCCGGACGTGGCTGCCGAGTCGATCCGGCTGGCCAGGATGGCGGCTGCGGGCACGAACGGGGACTTCATCCCGGAGTACACGCCGTGGCACCTGACCGGCCCGACGATGGTCGCGCTGGCACAGGCCGAGAACGCGATCGTGACCGGCCAGCCGGCGACGACGCTGGCGATCGGGGCTCGGCTTGAACGCCGCGGCGTCGCGGGACACTACGTCAGGCACCGGCTGGACGTGGCCTGCGCGCACGCGACGCTGCGCCAGTTCCCCGAGGCGATGCAGGTGCTCGTGCAACTGCGGGAGACGGTGCCGGAATGGCTGGCCTGCCAGCGGTACGCAGCCGACACCCTGGCCAGGATCATCCGGCACCGCCGCATGCTCAGTCCCGAGATGCGGGAGATGGCCGACTTCCTGCACCTGGCAGCCTGATCTCGCTGGCACTTTCGCAGCCGTGCCCGGCAAGTACCATCGGGTAACACCAGCGTGACACTGTCTGGTGTCTCTGCTGCGCGCCGCTGCCGAGTGTCATGGCAGCGGCATCCGCCCTGGTCATAGCGTCGGCTGCGTGATTGATCTCAGCGCGAACTTAACCGCCCTGACCGAGCCCGATGCCATCGCGGCAGCGCTCGGCGTACTCATTGCCAAGTACCCGGCCTTCCGCTTCTCCCATGCGCCGGTCGGCTGGCGCGGTGCACGCTGGATCGCGGAGCGCGTCAGAGTGCGCGACCCCGGACTGCACACGATCATCACGGCGGACCTCGGGGAACTGATGGACGCGCTCGCGCTGGACCGGAGGCGTCATGGTCTTCGGTAGCAGCCACGGCAGGACGCCGAGCCTGGCCATGTTCATCCAGGACTTCGGCAAGCGCTGGGAGATCGAGAAGGTCGGGCTCAGCACCGAATGGGTAGCCGTGCTGTGCGTAGACGGGCGGCACCGCTTCGTCTGGGCAGCCGACCTCGACAAGCTCAGGAACAACCTCAACGCTTCCGAGCGCGGCGACTTCATCGCGGGCGGACCCGCATGAGCGACGGCACCGTGATAGCCCGCAACAGCATCAGGCACGCCTACGAGCAAGTTGCCGCTGCCATCGCCGCACGTATCGAAGCTGGTCAGTACAGCGTCAGGCTGCCCAGCGAGCATGATCTAGCCGTGGAATTTGCCGTATCCCACGGGACGGTTCGGCACGGCATGGCGATCCTGCGCCAGCGCGGCCTGATCGTCAGCATCCACGGGAGGGGGACGTACGTGGCGTCCTGGCTAGACGGGAAGTCAGGTTGATCCGCTGCCGGCTGCCGGACTGGCGCGGGCGGTGGATGCTGCGCCGGAACGAGCTGCCTGACATCCCCGAAGTACGGCGGGTGCTGCGGGCCTGGTCACGGAAGGGCTGGACGTTCGGAGCCGCACCGAGCGCGCAGAAGCTGCGCACCCTCCACAAGGAAGCGCTAGCCGCGATCATCCGTGCCCTACCGGAACGCGCATCACTTTTTGTCGGCTGCAGCAAGCACCGCCGTGCGGATCAGGCTCGCCACCGACATTCCGCGCGCCGTGGCAGCATCTCGGATGCGGCGCTCTTCGTCTGGATTCACTCGCGCAGTCAGCATGACCTGACGCTGCCGCTGCTCTGCTTGACCAGCAGGGTCGTCAGTCAGGAATTCAAACTGACCCTCTACCGGCCTTTTACCAGGACGCGATGAGGGCAGGAAGCTCGGACAGGTCGCTGATCACCGCGTCCGGGCTGACCTCGCTGAAGGCCGGAACCTGCGAGTGCGGCACGAGCACGCCCCGCATGCCCAGGCTCTTCGCTCCGTGGATGTCATCCCAGGGCCGGTCGCCGACGAACACGCAGCGGCCGGGATCGGTGACCCCGATCGCCGTCATCGCCGCCGTGAACGCCTCGGGGTGCGGCTTGGCCCACTCGATCTCGCTGCTGTAGACGGCGCCGTCGAGCAGGTCAAGCACGCCGTCCCGGCGGAAGATGTCGTCGTGCCAGCTGCGAGGCCAGAGCGTATTGGACAGCAGCCCGGTCTTGATGCCGAGGGCGCGCAGGTGCCTGAGCACCGGCCCGGCCGCCGGGTCGGTGAAGGTGTGCGGCGCCCAGTGCTCCAGATAGCTGGCGAGGAACTGATCGGTCGGCTCGACGTCGACCGCGGCCAGGACCTCGAAGATCGTGGAGCTGAGCTGCTGGGTCTTCACCAGCTCCCAGGCCTGCAGCTCAGCCGCACAGATAGCGGCGGCCAGGTCAGGATCGCCGGGAAAGTGCGGCGCGCAGACCGCCTGCCAGAGCGCCACGTGATCGATCGTGTGCCACGGCGTCAGCGTGCCGCCCCAGTCGAAGATCACTGCCTCGATCGACGTCATCACCCGATCCTAGCCCGATCCTCACCTCAAGGCCCGCAACCATGCGCATCGTGCCTGGTCAGAGCTTCACCGGAAGAATCACCGGAAAGGAGGATTGCCGGGCCCTGCCGGGGCAAGGATGCCAGTGTCAAAAGTGCCGAGTGATAAGGCGCACAGGATTGGCTTGCCAGTTGCCGCGCTGTTGTTCTGAGTTTGGTTCCGGCACTTAACGTGACCAGCCGGACGCTCCGGCGCCGGCCGGGATGCGGCACACGAGGAGGATCGGATGCGAAAGCTGCTCCATAGCGGTCGCGGACTGATCGGGGCCACTTTGGCTACCGGCGCCGCGGGCGCGATGATCGCCAGCTCGCTGGCCTTGTCCGGGGCGGTGTCAGGCACTGCCTACGCGGCCAGGACAGCAACGGCCGCGGCAGGATCAGCGCACGCGACGCGGCATCACAGTTCCAATAGATGCCGGCTGGGCAACGGCATCAAGCACATCGTCCAGATCGGCTTCGACAATATCCACTACTACCGTGACAACCCGAACGTCCCGTCCGACCTCGAAATGATGCCGAACCTCCTGAACTTCATCGAGGGCAACGGCACCATGCTCACCAATAGCCACACGCCGCTGATCGCGCACACCGGCGACGACCTGCTGACTACTGCCACCGGCCTGTACGGTGACCGGCACGGCAACGGTATCGCCAACACTTACCAGACGTACAACGCCGACGGGACGACAGACCCGGCAACCACGTTCGCCTACTGGAACGACCCGATCGCCGACACCGCGTCGCATCCGAACGCCGGTCACGACACGAACCCGAACCTGGTCTACTCACCGGTGCCGCCAGCGACCGCGAACCCGCCGACGACGCCTAACACCGTGGCCCCGGCGCCGTGGGTTCCTTACACCGAGGCCGGCTGCAATGTGGGCGAGATCTCGACGGTAAACCAGGTGCTTGAGAACCCGTCGCCTGACCTCGCTGAGGTGTTCGGCGCGAGCTCACCTGAGGTCGCGCAGCTCAACGCCGACCCGGACTCGTTCAAGGACCCGGAGACCGCCGACTACGTCGGCCTGGCCGTGCATTGCGCCAGGAACGCCGCTCTGTGCGCTGACGCGCGTGCCGTCAAGTTCGGCCAGGCCAGCCCGTCGCCTTCCGCGGTGGCTGACGTGCTGCCGGACCAGCCCGGCGGCTACAGCGGCTTCCAGGCACTCTTCGGCTCCAAGTACATCGCCCCGGCGCTTGGCGGAGGAACCCCAAACCTCTCGCATAACGGGTTCGGCGTCACTAATGCGGCAGGAAACCTGGTCGACCTGAACGGCAATGAGATCGACGGTGCCTTCCTGACCGCCCACCCGGGGTTCCCTGGCTTCGGCAACATCAACGCCTCGCAGTCACTGGCCTACGCCGCCGACATGCTGGAGAACGGCGTTCAGGTCACCAATATCTACATGGCTGACCTGCACGGCAACGAGTTCATCCCGAGTCTGAGCGGACCGGGCGGGCCTTGCGCGGGCGCGTCGGCCGCGCTCGGCAGCGGCAGCGCCTGCTATATCGCTCAGGCGCAGTACTACAACCAGGCCTGGGGCACGTTCTTCCAGCGCCTGGCCTCGGACGGGATCACCGCTGGCAACACGCTCTTCGTGATCAGCTCGGATGAGGGCGACCATGAAGTAGGAGCCAATGTTGGCCGAGCCATCTCGCCGACCCCGGCTGGCTGCGATGGTGCCACCGTAAGCGGCGACACCGTCACGCCTGATGTCCTGTGCACCTATCCGACCGGCTCGCCTACCGCGCTGACGGGCACCTTCGGCGAGCTCAGCATCAATGCGACCGGGCTGCTGTCGGCGCAGGCCGCTGACACGACGCCGTTCAGCATGGAGAATGACACGGCACCCGAGTTCTACCTGACCGGCGATCCCGGGCCTGACGCGCCGACCGTCCGAACCTTCGAACACGATGTGGCTGGCCTGACGGCGGACAATCCGTACTCCGGCAGTCCGACAGAAAAGATCACCAACTTCCTCGCTGACCCGACCGAGATGGGCATCCTGCACATCGCGGACGCGGACCCGGCCAGGACCCCCACGCTGGCCATGTTCGCCAAGCCCGACTACTTCCTGCAGTCGGCGCCGCTGACCGGCTCCTGCAAGGGGGTCAACGAATGCCAGAACACCGGCTTCGCCTGGGACCACGGCGACTACGCGGCCGAGATCGACACCAACTACATCGGCCTGGCCGGTCCTGGTGTCAGGCACCTGGGCCTGGACGGCAACGCCCCGGGTGACGGCCCGAGCTCGGCCGGCCCGGACAGCGGCCAGATCGAGGTCGTCCAGACTCACCTCAAGGGACCGTGGACCGACGAGACCGATATCAGGCCGACCATGCTCTACCTGGCCGGCCTCAAGGACCCCTACATCCAGGACGGCCGCGTCATCACTCAGGTTCTGTCGAACCCGAACCGCGCGCTGAGCGCACCAGATGTCACCTTGCTTGGCGAGTGCTACAAGCAGCTCAACTCCAGCGTCGGCCGGTTCGGCGCTGACACCCTGGCCGCTGACACGGCGGCGATGGAGAGCACCAGCGCTGGCGATGCCACCTACCTGAGCGTGGTCCAAGCGCTCAAGGGTCTTGAGGTCGCCAGGGACGGCCTCGCCATCACGATCAAGGACGAGCTGAACCGGGCCGAGTTCAGCCGCCGGCGGATCAGGCACGTGGACGAGGACATCGTCAGCTGCCTGAAGATCATCCACCGTGCGCACCGGCTGATGGAGAGCACTGGCTAACTGTCGAGAATGCGGCGGGCGGTTTCACCGCCCGCCGCATTGCTGGCCGACTAGCGGCGAACTGACGGGGTAGGCCTGCGGTGCACCTTGTATTCCTGGGAGACTAGGTCGCAGGCTAGGCGGCGCGATGGCAGCTGGCCAGAAGGGATGAATCTGATGGCCGATCCGGACAGCCAGGCACGGCTTCACGGCGCGAGTGCCGCGAACGGTAAGGTCGCCGCGAACGGCGCGGTGACCGGGACAGTGATGACCAACGGCAAGGTCTCGAAGCGGGACTCCGAGGACATAGTCGCCGAGATCGAGCGCACCCGGCAGAATCTGGCCCGCACGATTGACTCCCTCGCCGACCGGGTCAGCCCGGCAGGTAACGCCAGGCGGCTGCGGGAACGGGGCGCAGAGGAGTTCCGCAAGCCGGAGGTCCAGCTCGCCGCGGCGGCTATCGTGCTTGCCACCGCCGGCATCCTGATCTACCGCATCTGGGGCCGGCGCCGCACCTGAGGTACCCGCCGGCCGGTGCGGCATCTCCTACAATCAGGCCTTATGCCAGGTTCCAGTTTTCCGAACTTCGCCGGCAAGCACGCGGAGGAGCCGGTCTTCACCGCTGCCGAGTTTGTCCGCTATCTCAAGGAAGTCGGGCATCTCTCCGACTATCAGCGGCCGACGGCCGGGGTGGTCCTCTGCTATCAGCGCAGGCTCTATGACCACGTGATCGCGGCGGAAGGACTCGACCCGCAGCCCTTCGGCGGCTCGCTCAGGTCCCTGCGGCTGCTGCCAAGTACTGAGGGGAAAGTAGGAATACTCGGGCAGTTCGGAATCGGCGCGCCGGCGGCAGCGGCCGTCATGGAAGAACTGGCCGCGGCTGGCACCGAGGCGTTCATCTCTGTTGGCACCGCCGGCGGCGTGCAGCGCGACCTGAGCGCCGGTGACCTCGTGCTGTGCGAGGCGGCGATCAGGGACGAGGGCGTGTCCCACCACTACCTGCCGCCGGCCAGGACAGTGGCGGCGTCCCCGGCGCTGACCGCAGCCCTCGCCGAGGCCATGACGAGCGCGGGTCTCAAGTACCGGCTCGGGACCTCCTGGACCATCGACACCCCGTACCGGGAGACAGTCGCCGAGGTGCGCCAGTATCAGGCCGACGGCGTGCTGTGCGTCGAGATGGAGGCGGCGGCGCTATTCGCGGTCGGCGAGCGCCTCGGTCTCCGGGTGGCCTCCGCATTCACGATCAGCGATTCGGTGGCTGAGCTCTCCTGGAGCCCGATGTTCCACGCGCAGGCCCTAGGCGCCGGCCTAGTTGGCCTCTACGAGGCCGCCGTCCGCGCCCTCCAGACCGTGTAGAGCCACCCCCGACCCCAGGCCCGGCTCCGGCTCCCGGCTCTGGCTCCCGGCTCCCGTTCCCGTTCCCGGCTCCCGCTCCGGCGTCCGGCCCGACCCCGGCCGGGCTGGCAGCGCCGTTTCGCTCGTGTTCCGGACTCCGCAACCCGGCTTGCCCTGAGATCACGCCGCCGAGGTTCCGTGATCATGAACCCGACCTTGATCACGGAGCCTGGCTCTGGCGCGAATTCCGTGATCGGGCTGCCTCGCGGGCCTGGCGGAGCTACCGTCCGGACCCCGGCTGGTCCCCGCTGAATCAGCTGTCACTGCCGCCTCACCCGCTGCCAGGATCGCCTGATCCTGTAGGAGACTTTTTTCCTGTAGGAGACTTAACAGCGAATATGGTAGTCAATCCGCCTACAGGAAAAAAGTCTCCTAGATCTTTTAACCACCAGCCCGGCACCAGCCCCGCAAGATGGCCCAGAAACCCCCAAATCCGGCCCCTCACCCTACGCCAGCCCGGCCGCTGATCATCCCGCCGAGTTCCGGGCCGTCATCCGCCACCCCGGCTCACATCACGGAACTCGCGCCAGAGCCCGGAACATCGGCCGCGTGATCACTGCTCCTGGTTGCCGATCAGCGCGGTGTACTCGGCAGCGGACAGCAGGCCTGGCGGCTCCTCATCGGAGTCGAGCCTGATCTTGAAGAGCCAGCCGGCGCCGTACGGGTCGGAGTTGACCAGACCGGGATCATCATCGACCTCCGGGTTGACCTCGGTCACCTCACCGTCGGCCGGGCAGTACAGGTCGCTGACCGATTTGGTCGACTCAACTTCGCCACAGGGGTCGCCGGCCGTCACTCGCGAGCCTGGCGCCGGCGCGGACACGTAGACGACGTCCCCGAGCGCGCGCTGTGCGTAGTCGGTGATGCCCACTCGGGCCGTGGAGTCGGCGATCGCGATCCACTCGTGCTCGGCGGTGTAGTGCAGCTCCTCGGGAACGCTCATCGTCCCATCCTTTTCTCAGGCTTTCAGCGGTCTTGGTTTCGTGATCAGTCCCGAGATTCCCGCCGGTAGAACGGGAGCGGAACCAGGGCGGCGGGCTCGGCGCTGCCCCTGATGTCGATGGCGAGCCGGCGGTCGTCGCCGGATTCGCCGGCCTGGCTGGCGGCCTCGGCGCTGAGGTAGGCCAGGGCGATTGGCTTGCCGAGCGTGGGGGAGTGGGTGCCGCTGGTCACCACGCCGCTCGGCTTGCCGTCCCACAGCACGGGATATCCGTGCCTTGGCACCCGCCTGGTCAGCCCGACCAGGCCTACCAGCTGCCGCTCCGGTGCCTGCTGAGCCCGCTCCGCGAGTACCGCCCGGCCAACGAAGTCGCCGGCCCGGTCCAGCTTGACGACCCGGCCAAGACCAGCGTCGAATGGCGTGGTTTCCCTGGTGAGCTCGTTGCCATAGAGCGGCATTCCGGCCTCGAGGCGCAGAGAGTCCCGCGCGGCCAGCCCGGCAGGGATCAGGCCGGAGTCCTGACCCGCCTCGGAGAGCGCGGCCCACAGCATGGTCGCGTCGGCCGGCGCGGCGAAGATCTCGAAGCCATCCTCGCCCGTGTAGCCGGTTCTGGCGAGCAGCACTTCCCGGCCGGCCACCGTCACCGGGTAGCTGGCGTAATACCGCAGGCTGGCCAGCTCGGTGTCGGTCAGGGTAGCCAGAATGGAGGGCGAGCGCGGACCCTGGATAGCGATCAGCGCATAGTCCTCTGTCCTGTCCTCGACCTTAGCCGCGCGGCCGCTGGCGCGCTCGGTGAGCTCGCTGGCGACGACGGCCGCGTTGGAGGCATTGGCGACCACCAGGAACTCATGCTCGGCCAGCCGGTAGACGATCAGGTCATCGATGACACCCCCGTCGGCCGCGGTGATCATCGTGTACTTCGCGCGTCCTGGACGAACTGCGGAGATCTCGCTGACCAGCGCGTAATCGAGCGCTTGCGCCGCCTCCGGCCCGGTCACCAGCAATTCGCCCATGTGCGACAGGTCGAACAGGCCGGCCCCGGCCCGCACCGCGTTGTGCTCTGCGAGCTCGCTGCGATACCGCAGCGGCATCTGCCAGCCGGCGAAATCGGTCATAGTGGCCCCGAGGTGCTCGTGCACCTCCGCCAGCGGGGTGCGCCGGAGCGCCGCGGACTTCGAATCGGGCATCTACGACTCCAGGGGCAACAGGAAGGAATGCCGGACGTCGGAAGTAATCGGGTTGTCGTACCGCTATCGGCAACGCTGGCCCAGCCTATCGCTGAGGTCGCCTGACCGCCGGGCGAGACTGGCAGGGTCGCACTGGTCCCCGCGCGAGCCGGCCATGAATCGGGCCTGCGAGGATTGAGGCATGAGTCTGCTTACCGAATCTGAGATCGCCGCCGCACTCGGTCAGTCCGCTGGCTGGGAACGCGCCGGCGACTCGATTACCCGAACGGTCACGCTCGGTGACTTCCGCGACGCGATGCTCTACGTTGGCGCCGTGGCTCACCTGGCGCAGGCCGCGAACCATCATCCGGACATCGCGATCTCCTGGAACAAGGTCACCCTGACCCTGTCGACGCACTCGGCGGGCGGCCTGACCGGCGCCGACTTCGCGCTGGCAGGCCAGATCAGCGCGCTGCCCTGACTGGCCGCTTCCCCGGCTGGCCGCTACCCTGACTGGCGTGGTGGAGATCAAGACCCAGGGGGAGATCGACGCGATCCGCGCTGCCGGGCGAGTCGTCGCTGAAGCGCTGGCCGCGGTGTCCGCGCACGCCGCAGCCGGGGTACGCCTGGTCGAGCTCGATGAGGTGGCGCGCTCGGTGCTCGTCCTGGCCGGTGCGAAGTCGCCGTTCCTCGGCTATCAGCCGAACTTCGCGTCGTCGCCGTTCCCCGCCGTCATCTGTGCCTCGGTCAACGACGCTGCCCTGCACGGAATCCCCGGCCGGCGTCGGCTGGTTCAGGGCGACCTGCTCAGCATCGACTGCGGCGCGACCCTCGACGGCTGGGTAGCCGACGCGGCGGTGTCGGTCACCGTCGGCCAGCCGAGTCCCGCTGACGCCCGGCTGATCAAAACCGCGACCGCCGCCCTGCACGCCGGGATAAGAGCGGCGGTCTGCGGCGCGCGGATCGGTGACATATCGGCCGCGATCAGCGCGGTCGGACGAGCGGGCGGCTACGGGATCAGCACCGACTTCGGCGGGCATGGCGTGGGCCGGGAGATGCACGAGGCCCCGTCCGTCCCCAACGAGGGCCGGGCCGGGCGCGGACTATCCCTCGCACCTGGACTGGTGATCGCCATAGAGCCCTGGTTCCTGGCCGGCGGCAATGACAACTACGTGATCGACCGGGACGGCTGGACCATCCGTTCCGCTGACGGAAGCCGCGCCGCCCACGTCGAGCACACAATTGCCGTAACCACAGAAGGCCCGGTAATCCTCACCGCCCCCTGACCAAGCCAACCCGCCGGGGTTGGTCAGACTGTCCGTGCGAGTTTCCGTGATTCGAGGGGGCTTGGGTTCAAGGACTCCGGCCGCGCTGGCAGAGTCGTCCCGCTTGTGCTCCTGATCCCGCGAGCCCCGGTCACCCTGCGAGATCACGCCACCGATGTTCCGGGATCACGCCACCCGCCGTGATCCCGGAACATCAGCCGCATGATCACCCCGGCAGAGCCTCCGTGATCACCGTTCCCGCCCTGATCTCGGAACCTCAGCCGGGCACCGCTGCCGCCCCGAACACCGTGACCACCCACCCAGGCATGACATCAGCGCAGTACCGGGTGCTGCCCCAGCCCCCGTCGGCCAGCAGCCAGTGCCCGCCCGTAGCTATTCCAGCGACAGCTAAGGGCCGGCGTTGTCGTTCCAGCGACAGCTAAGGGCCGGCGTTGTCGTCAGGGGCCTAGCCGCCGCCTGGGTCGCAAGGTGCGGATCGGGTGAAACCGGGCTTAATTGTCAGGTCAAGGTCCGTCGCAGCGCACTGTGAGCCCAGAGACCCGGTCCCTCGCTCAATCACTGAAACCCGCACGGCCCGCGTCGGGGTCGGATCTTGTCCTGCGGACGGATTCGCGCCCCCGTACGGCACCATCCGCAGGACAATGACCCTGCCGCGCGTCGCGGCCCCGTCATTGGCGCGTGCCAGGTCCTGGCCGGCGAGCCAGGACGGCACCGCGTCCCCCGGACGAAGGCCCCCCTCCGCGACTTTGCGGCTTTCCCCCCGAGACGACTCGCTTCCCAGTACCGCAGGAGCGGGAAGCGCGCCGCCTGAGACTCCAGTTATACACTCTGTACAGGCAAGACTACGGGCAGTTACAAAAATGGTTGCTGTCAGTGACGCAATCAAGCCGTCAATAGTGACCTGAAAGCGTGACAGCGGCCATTGTGCGACCGCGCTGGAACCGGGACCCTGGGCTAGCCGAGCTCGCAGGGCAGGTGCTTGATGCCATTGATGAAGCTGGAGAGCAGCCGGTCTGGCTCTCCGGCGGCCCTGATCGCGGGGAGTCGCAGCAGCAGCTCGCGCAGCATGACCGTGATCTCGCGCCTGGCCAGATGAGCGCCCAGGCAGAAATGCGGGCCAGCGCCGCCGAATCCGACGTGCGGATTAGGCGATCGGGTGATGTCAAACCGAAGCGGGTCGGTGAAGACCGACTCGTCGCGGTTGGCCGACCAGTAGACCAGTGCGGTCTTGTCGCCCTCTCGGAACTGATGACCATTGACCACGGCGTCACGGGTGAGCGAGCGCCGCATCCAGATCACCGGCGAGACGTACCTGACGATCTCCTCGACCGCGCCGGTGATCCGTCCCTCGAAATCGGCCAGCAGGAGCTCGCGCTGATCCGGGTGCTCGGTGAGGAGCATGAGGGCGTGCGAGATGGCGGTGCGGGTAGTCTCGTTCCCCGCTACGACGAGCAGGATAAAGAATGAAGCAAGCTCGGCGGTGGTCAGCTGCTCTCCATCGACGTTAGCGGTGGCGAGTGCTGAGATCAGGTCTTCCCCCTGGCCGGCCTGCCGGGCGGCGGCGAGCTCGGTGACCAGGCTGGCCAGATCGGAGCCGGCGGTCAGGATCTGCCCGATCGCCTCGTCCATGTCGCCGCTGAGGAACTCGGGGTCGCCTCCGGCCAGGATCACGTTGGTGTTCCGCAGCACCATGTCGTAGTGGTCGTCGCTGATCCCCATCATCTGGCAGATGATCTTGAGCGGCAGCCTGGCCGAGACCTGCTGCACGAAGTCGCCAGGCCCCTGCTCGATCAGGTCATCGACGATCGCGGCGGCAGTGAGCTGCACGTCCTCCTCGAATTTCTTGATCATCTTCGGAGTGAACGCGCGGGAGACGATCCGCCGCAGCCGTGCGTGCCTGGGGTCGTCCATGTTGATCATGGAGCCGAAATACTCGTTGAACTCGGGCGGCAGGTCGACCAGGCTGGTCGACCCTCTGGCCGAGGAGAAGATCTCGGGATGACGGCTGGCCTCGACCACGTCCGCGTGCTTGACCAGGGCGTAATACCCGCCGCCCTCCGTCGTGAACGGCGTCTCCGGGTCAGCGAAGTACGGGAGTGAGTCGAGTTCGCGCAAGGCCGCGAAGGCGGCGTGCCGCTCGGCGAGCGAGAGCCCCCAGAAATCGTTCTGCGATAGATCGAGTGCACCGGTGACCGGCGTCGGGGGTGCTGCAGGCGTGGTCACAGGAGGCCGCCTTTCGGGTCAGACCGATTCAGTCCCTATGGTGACAGACAATCCCGCGCGGTGGCAGGCCCTCTTGCCAGGCAGTGACTCACGTACGTACCAGGCAGGGACTCCCGAGCTAGGCAACGACTCCCGGCATATAGCCAAGCACGTCCACGATCTGGCCGACGGTGATCTTGCCCTTGCGGAGGATGCTCGCTTCGACGCCGGTGCAGTCCACCACCGTGGACAGCACGGCTGGCTGAATCGACCCGCAGTCCAGGAAGACCGAGGTGTGCTCCTCCAGATCGCCGATCGAGTCCTTGCCCTCCACCATGCCGCTGATCGCCGCTCGCGCGGCCGAAGCGAGCAGGGGGCCGGTCTTGCTCAGGATCTCGATCGCCACTTCCTGATCTGGCACCCTGACCTGGACGAACCGCTCGTCGCCGCCGACGTGCCAGCGCAGCGACGGAGAGGCCGGCACGATCAGGGTCAGCGGCCCCGGCCAGAATGCCTCGGCCAGCAGCCGGGCGTGCTCAGGTGCTTGCATGGATATTCCGTCGAGCACTTGCTTGTTGCTTATCAGGATCTGCAGGGGAGTAGTCTCATCCACTCCTTTTGCTGACCGTATTCCCTGGGCCGGCGATTCTCCGAATGCATAGCCAGCCAAAGCGTAAGAGGTGTCGGTTGGCATTACGATGAGGCTCTGGCTGAAGATGGCGGAAACGGCCGCGGCAATGCCCTGAGATCGTCCGTCCTCACTGAGGCAGTCGAAGACCTGCACGGCGCGTCTCCCATCGCGGGCATCCCGGTGTCATGCTCCAGGCGGTCACGCTAGCATGACGCCTCGTAGCGCACCCCGCCCGGGTCCCGGTGCGGTCCCGGCCGGACGGAGGAACTAATGACGCAGTTTGAATTCATCAGGCCGCATTCAGGTAGCGGAATGCTGACGCTGTCCGACGTGGCCAGAGTCGCCGATAGCCTGCGGCGCGGTTCACTGGCCGTGCTGCCTACCGAGACCGGATATATGCTGGCGGCCGACGCCACCTCATTGAGCGCTATTGAGCGGGCCTTTGCGGTGAAATCGCGAGACCGGGCACAGGTGATGCACGTCGCCTGCGCGTCACTGGCAATGGCGGCGGACATTGGCGAGCTAACTCCGCAGGCGCTGCGGCTGCTTGGCGAGCTTACTCCGGGACCGGTCTCGGTCATTGTCAGCAAGACACCGGTCCTGCCCGACAAGCTGGTCACGGTCAACGGAACTGTAGGGATCCGGGTTCCCGATCACCCGGCCACGCTCCAGATCATCGCCGCCGCGGGCACTCCGCTGACGGCCACGAGCCTGAACGTGAGCGGTTCCGCGCCGCTGCCGGTCGCCGGCCTTGAGCTTCCGAGCCTGAACTGGCCAGCGGATGAGACGATCTACATCGTTCAGGATGATGACGCGATCAGCTATGGAGCCGGATCCACGCTCGTCCGGCTCTCCGGCGCTGACCTCGAGGTGCTGCGAGCCGGCCCGATCGCCGAATCCGCGATCCGCGAGGCCGCCGGTGCTCCGAGTTACCTGGAGTCTTAGGGCGCTGCGGGGGCGGGTCGGGACCGACGGCCAAGACCAACGGCAAATGAGCATACGTCGGCCCGCCAGCTCGACGTATCACCACTTTCCGTTGTTCCAGCCTCCGGCGCACCGAGTTGCCCGACCGCCCGGACTTGCCCCGAGCCGGGCTTTACCCGTTTGGTCTTTGAGCCAGCGGGCGGACGGCATGACCTTGATGCCAGGCGTTGCGCAGCAGCCGGCATCAAGGACATGCCGCCCGCCCGCCCCCCAGCCAGGTCTAAGTCAGCGAGTGGTCGGCTGGGGCTCGCGGCGGGGGCGGCGTCTGGGGCTGGTCACTTCGAGGGTTCCGGTCATGATCGCTACGGCTACCTGGTGACTGATGCCCGCCAGGGGGAGCAGCGCGCAGGCGAGGTGGGCCTTGCCTGCGCGCAGCAAGAGCCAGTTCGCCCCGGCCAGCTGCCTGATCTCGACCGTCAGGCTGTCCGCTGGCGCGACTCGGCCGGTGCACGAGCCGATCGCGCGGGCCAGCGCGCGGCGGGCGTCCGGATCGGCCAGGCCCAGCCGCTCGTCGGCCAGGGCAGTCATCCAGCCGTCCGCGCGTTCGGTCGGGCCGCCCCTTCTGGCGGGCTTCGTCGTGCGCCACCCGCAGGCAGCCTGTCCGTCAGCCCGTACGCGCAAGATCAGTCCGGCCAGGCCAGAGTCGGCGGCTGCGGCTCGTACCCAGCCGTCCCGGTCTGTGTGCGGCGGGGTTCCGGTTCGCGGCCCGACTCGGACCTGAAGGTCAGGGGCGAGGCCGAGTTCCGTCGCGGCCCGCTCAAGGAAACCGCCGGCGAGCTGGACCGGCCAGGGGCTGGTTCTGGCCAGCGGGCCGGCGTCGCGCATCCGCAGGCCGAGGACGCTCAGCACGGAGCGGCCGGCTGAGTCGGTGGCCTCGACATTCCAGACGGTCTCTGGCTGGCCCTGAGTCGCGAGGCTCGCACCCTCGGCGCCAGCGGCGGTTCGTGGTCTTGGCACGAGCGAGGGGCCGGCACCGCCCTCGATCTGAGTGGCATGGATCGTGATGACGCCGGCCGCGATTCTGCCGCTGAAGGTGGCGAAGTCACAGCCGGCGAAGGACAGGCGCCGGTGCGGGACGCACGCCTGAACCACCTGCAGGGTCGTGTCGCAGATGCCAGGGTCGCCGAGCAGCAGTGCGTCTCCTGACCGGGCCGCGTCGAACCACGCCCGCTCATCGGATCCGGTCGCGAGGCCGGCCGCCGCTCGCGACCCGGTGAGCTGGACCGAGGCTAGCCGCCTGAATCGTCCCGTCTGGAAGCAGATAGGCCCGTAGAGGTCGGGCGAGTCAAGGACATCGGCAGCGGCATCGGCCCGGCTCGCCCGGCGGCGCCTGAGCGCGGCTTCTGGCCGGCCGTCCGCGGCAGGGCCGGCCGGAACGGCGGCCTGCGTCTTGGCCCTGGCAGGCGTGCACGCGAACGTCGAGCGGAAGTGATCGACCGCGTATCCGGTGCTGTCGCACCGGATCACTACCTCCACGACATCGTCGGTGCGCAGGGCGCAGACCCTGATCGTCACCGGGTCCCGTCCGCCGGTGAGCACGACGGGCGCGGTCATCGACACTGCCGTCGCTGCTCGGATCTGCATGCCAGTGAGCAGGGACGCGGCCTGCGCCATGGCCTCGACTGCCATCATCGGCGGGAGCAGCCCGACTCCGTCGGTGACGTAGTCCGCTAGGTAGGGGTCGGTCGCCGGGCTGATCACGGCCTGGGTGATCAGCTCGACTCCCTGATAGTGGACGAGCACTCGCTCGGCGAACCGGCCAGGTTCGATCGCCCGCCGGCCACCTGAGTGCCTGCCGTTCCCTGGGTGACTGACGGCTATCGTGGCGCGGGCGATCGGGGCGGGCGCCTGCTGGCCGACCCGGCCGTGGATGGCCAGCCTGCCGGGCAGGTCCCTGGCGGCGAATTGCCGCAGCAGCAGCCGGGACCCGGCTTCGAGCGGCATGGCGGCGTACCCGGCCTGGTGCATCCGGCTGGCTAGATCGGGTCGCTCGCCGAGACCGGCTCCCGACCAGGCCGGCCACTCCACATGGAGTGACCTGCAGCCGGGACTTCCCTCGGCGAGTATTTCCGCATAATCGGCGACTGTGCCTGAAGCGAGAGCAAGCATGCTCTCCCGCGCCAGGCCGTAGCGCCCGGCCACCGATCCGAAGGTCGCGATCAGCTTGAGCTGATCGGCTGGCGTCCGCCTGATCCCGTCCGTCGCGCGGACCGCGGCGACTAGCTGATCGAGCACCTTGATCTGACCGGTCACGTGGGCGCGCAATTCGGCTGCTGTCAGCTCGCCGACGGCCCGTCGCGGCACGGAGGTGACAGCGTGGGCGACGGCGGTCACCCGGCCGAGCCGCAGTTCGATCCGGCGCATGGCCGCCATGAGGGCCGCCGTACTGTCCGGGCTGACGATCTCGTACGCGATCGTTGCTCCCGCCTGCCGGAGTTGCTCAAGGGAGGCGATGACCTCCTCGTCGTGCGGCGGATGGTCGCGGCCGATGATCGCGACCGCGGTACCCGAGCAGGCCAGTACCTGAGCGAGGGCCAGCCCGGCCGCGCCAGAGCCCCGGCTGATCAGGACAACGTCGGCCGGGCCGAGCGGGAACCCGTCGCCACGCTCAAGCCTGACCGGCACCATGACCGGCTCGCGGATCGTCTCGCGGGGTTCGACCGCAAGCTCGCGGTACTGGCCGGGAGCGGCCGAGATCTTGCTCGCGGTGCGCAGCCCGGCCGGAGTAAGCGGAGCCCGGACCACCGTGATGCCAACGGACGGATGCTCGGCGTGCAGGCTGGCCCACAAGCCGGCGAGGCCGGGGTCGGGACTGATCGCGACCAGCGTTTCTGTGGTCATGGCGTCGCGCGCGGCGAGCAGTGCCGCCTCTGCGGTCCTCGGGTCATGCAGGCGTCCCAGGATCGCGACCGTGCGCGTGGCCAGGGGCTCATGCCGGTAGAGGTCCGCGATCGCCGATCCCAGTTCGGTGCAGCCGCTGGTGTGCACGCGCCACGGCCCGTCACCAGGAGCGATGACGGGCTCGGCTGGGTGCTGCGTTCGCTCCAGATAGCAGCAGGCCCAGGGTCTGAGCCCGGCGACCTGCTGCTCGGCTGGCGCTGCTGGGGCCGGGGGTGCTGTGAGGGCCTTGGCGGGTGCGGGTGCCGGGAGTGCGACCGGTGCCGGGGCTAGGACCGGGGCCGGGCGAATCGGGGCTGGGCGCGCTGGGGCCTGGCGGGCCCGGGCTGGTGCGGTACCGGGCAGCGGCGGGCGGACCTGGCAGGGGTGGGTGATGAAGATCTGCTCGCGCCAGATGTCTACCGGCCTGGTCAGCCTGCCCGAGTACAGCAGCTCGGGCCTGGTCAGGGCGCCGGCGGCGAAGAGGGCAGCGGCCGCCCGCGAGATGCACCGGTCATCGGCCGGATCGCCCTCGATGCTGACCACGGCTACCTTGCGCCGCAGTCCGGCCCCGGAGTGCTCGGCGCTGAGCTGCCCGATCGCCCGGGTCAGGTCGGTGTCCTGGCCGGACTGCAGCAGCAGGCTCGCGCCGATGACGCCGGCTCTCACCGCAGCGGCGAGCCGCTGATCGGCGGGGACTCGGGCCTGGCTGGGCGCGGTCGCGGACCTGGCGTCAAGCAATTCGGAGCTGAGCAGTTCGGCGACCTGATCGGCCCTGGTCAGCTCGTCGCCGGTGCATCCGGAGATCAGCCGGCACCTCGGCGCCCTGAACTCGAAGGCAGCGAACTGATCAAGCGCATGGCGCAGGCTTCCGGGGGCGGCAGCCCCCGGACCAGCCAGAGCCGCCGCCCGCGCCGCGAATAGAGCGCTCGCGTCGGCCGGGCTGAGGCACCCGGCCCAGACGAGGCTGGCCAGCTCGCCCGGTCCGTGCCCGACTGCCGTTGCTGGCTGGACTCCGAGCTCGTGCAGCCGCCGGATGACGGCAAGGTTCCGGCTGAGCTGCTGCCCGTGCGGCTCGCGTTGGCCGTGCGGCTCGCGCTGCCCGTGCGGCTCGGGCTGGTTCTGAGGCTGACCGGACAGGAGCAGGGTGACCCGGCCGTCGGCGTTGTCGGCGGCGAAGATCCCTGGCCTGGTGCTCACCAGGCGGCCGGTCAATTTCGGCAGCATCGTGATGGCCTCGCTGGCCAGCCGTGCGAGCTGCTCCTGCCTGGTCGCGATGATCGCGACTCGCGCCGGGCCCTGATCGGCGGCCTCGATGGCGAGCTGACAGGCCAGGTCGTGCAGTTCGGCGTCGGACAGCCACGGTGCCACCTCGGCGATCCTGGCCAGCATGATCGTGAGCGCGGCCCGGTCGGCGGCGTGCACCAGGAAGGCCGACGGGTGATCCAAGCCGGAGGAGGCCGGGCCCGCCGGGCCCAGGCACCTGAGCCGGCGGGCGCTGGCCGGGCGGGCGCTGGCCGGGGCGCGGAACGGGCAGGTGCTGGCCGGGCAGGTGCTGGATGGCCACGTGGACGCCGACTCCGTCGGTGCTGCGCGAGCTGACCCCGGCCAGCCTGATGCCGTCGGGCCAGGCCTCGGCCGTGTCCGGCAGCCGCAGGCTCGCGCTGCCGTCTCTGAGGATCTGATGCGGCGTCGCAATGCCAGTCGAAGGCGGCAAGACTCCATCGGCGACAGCGAGCACCGCCTTGATCAGGCCGGCGATGCCGGCTGCTGCCCTGGTGTTGCCGATGTTGGCGGTGACCGAGCCGAGCGCGGCCCGCGTCCTGGCACCCGATCGCAGCATGGCTAGCGCGGTCAGCTCGGCTTCGTCTGCTGAAGCTACCCCGGTGCCGCAGCCCTCGATGAGCTGCACGTCAGCCGGGTCGACCCCGGCTCGTTCGTAGGCCCGGCGCATAGCCAGCAGCATGCTGCCAGGATCGGCGCTGGCCCGGCGCTGCGGACCGCCCGACGCCATGCCCCAGCCGAGAATCTCCGCATAGACCGGCAGGCCGGCGGCCCTTGCCTGCGACGCCCGCATCAGCAGGACCATGCCGCAGCCCTCGCCGGGAAGAAAGCCGGTCGGGTTCTGGTCATAGATCCGCATGTCACCAGCGGCTAGCAGGCCAGACTTCGCCAGCCCGACCAGGTCAAGGGGGTCCAGGCTGACATCGACGCCGCCGGCGAGGGCGAAGTCGAGCTCGCGGCTGCCCAGGGCCAGGCAGGCGGAGGCGACTGCCGCCAGCGAGGACGCGCCTCCGGCGTCGATGGCGAAGCCGCCGCCCTGCAAGCCGAGCTGCCCGCAGACGGCGGCCGCGATCGAGCCAGAGGTGCTGCCTGCCAGGGTCTCGGCGGTGACCGGGGGGAGCGGCGCCAGGTACCGGCTGGCCGCCGCCCAAAGTACCTGGTCGGCTTTCTCGGCCGGCACGCCAGCTGAGAACAAGGCATCGGCCAGCACCTGCCGCGAGTATGGCCACCGCAGCCGCAGTGCGGCAGCTCGCGACACGTCGCCGGCTAGCGTGTTGCCGATGTAGGCCCCGGTGCGTTCTCTTGGCAAGCCGGCTCCGCCGGGGAAGCCGGCGCAGGCCAGCGCACGGGTCGCGGTCTCCAGCGCCAGCCAGTGGGCCGGGTCCGTGCTGCTGTAGGTCGACTGGGAGATGCCGAACGCCGCCCGGTCGAACCGCCAGCCCTCGATCAGCGCAGCCCTGGTGCTATAGGTCGCATCCGGTGTGGCGGGGTTGGAGCTGTAGTAATCGGCAAGGTCAACCCGGCACGGAGGAATACGGCGAAACGCGCGCCGCCCGGCCGTGACAGCGCCCAGCAAAGCCTCCGGATCATCGGCATCCGGATAACGGCAGGCCAGGCCGATGATCGCGATCGAGACCCGCTCCTGGTCCGCCGGGCCGCTGTCGTCGCGACTGGCATCGGCGGGAGCGGGCAGTTCGCCGCCGGCACCGCGAGGGTCGGCGGGGTCGATTATTCTGACACTCTCGCTAGGACCGGAGAATTCGCGGCCGCGGCTAACGTCGCCGGATGAATCGGCGTTAAAGGTCGTTCCTGCGCGACGAGTTCTCGCGCTGCGGCGCCGACGCCGTTCAGAAGAAGGCTCAGCGCCCGTGCGAGAGTTGCCTGACCGTCGAATATCCATCATTCCCCCGAATGTGGCCTTGCATGCTCGCCCGTCGTGTTCGTGCAGGCCAGAGCTAAGCCCGCTTGCACAGGCTGGCATAGCCGCAGCGAGTGAGAGGCCGAAAGAAGCGAATACCCTGGCGGCTGATCGAGACACCATTGCCTCGGCCGGGCTAACGCCGGACCCGCAAGACCGAGTTGCCCGCCATCGCGAGTTGCCCCTGGGTGCTGGGAAGCCCTGGACCGGCGCGATCCCCTTACCTCGCCGTCACTCCCGTCCCAAGCGCCGCTCTGGCCCCAGCCAGCTCACTGCCCGCTCATCCTGCAGGACAGTTTGCCGTTGTAGGACAGTTAGCCGCAAATCTGGCGGTAAACGCTCCTACAACGGCAAACTGTCCTAGATCTTTAGCCCGGCGAAGGAACGAGGGTCAGCCGGGAGGTCAGGCGGCGGCCAGGGAGGTCAGGCGGCGGCCCGGGGGAGCGAGTACGGAGTTAGCGCTTAGAGGGCAGGCTGTCTCAAATCGAGAAAGCGGTCGGAGCTAGGTAACATCGCGACGATCGGGCGGAGGGCAGACCGGCAGGGCCGGGTGGGCTGCGGCGGCCGGCGCTGGGAACCGGATGGCGCTAGTACGCGACGTGCGATAGCCTGGATTGGTGCGTAGAAGCAACCTGCTCCTTACTTAGCCGCGCCGACCAGTATTTCGTTGGCGCGGCTGCCCCTCGTGGATCGAGGGGCTTTTTGTTTGGGGTTACAGGTTGCTGGGTGGTGCTCCCCCCAGCCGGAGACTAGGCGAGGAACCAATGACAGCCGTTGAGGATGCGGGCCTGGCCAGCGTCGGCCAGCCGCAGACAGCTGTAGCTGACCGCCAGCAGGAAGACCGCCAGCAGGACAATCAGCAGCAGGAGAAGTGGGACCCGAGGTCGGTTCAGGAGAAGTGGCTGGCGACCTGGGATGCGCTGCGGCCATTCGAGGCCAGCGACGATCCGGACGACCCCCGTCCGCGCCAGTACGTGCTTGACATGTTCCCCTACCCGTCGGGTGACCTGCACATGGGCCACGCCGAGGCCTACGCGGTGGCCGACGCGATGGCGCGCTATTACTTCCAGCGGGGTTACAACGTCGTGCACCCGATCGGGTGGGACGCGTTCGGCCTGCCCGCCGAGAACGCCGCGATTCGCGGCAACTCGCACCCGGCCGACTGGACCTACAAGAACATCGAGACCCAGGCCGCCTCGTTCCACCGGTACGCACTGTCGTTCGACTGGACCAGGCGGCTGCACACCTGCGATCCGGAGTACTACCGCTGGACGCAGTGGCTGTTCCTGCGACTGTACGAGCGCGGGCTGGCCTACCGGGGCGACGGGTACGTGAACTGGTGCCCGGTCGACCAGACCGTGCTGGCCAACGAGCAGGTGATCGACGGCCACTGCGAGCGGTGCGGCGCCGAGGTGGTCAGGCGGGTGCTGACCCAGTGGTACTTCAAGATCACCGAGTACGCCGACCGGCTGCTGGCCGATATGGAGCCGATCCAGGATCGCTGGCCCGACCGGGTGCTGCTGATGCAGCGCAACTGGATCGGCCGCAGCGAGGGTGCCGAGGTCGGATTCGCGATCGAGGGTCTTGACGAGCCGGTCACCGTGTTTACCACCAGGCCAGACACGCTGTATGGCGCGACCTTCTTTGTCGTGGCGGCCGACTCGTCGCTGGCCGCCGAGCTGTGCCTGCCCGAGCATCGCGCCGACCTGGACCGGTACCGGCAGCAGGTCAGCAAGCTGACCGACATCGAGCGGCAGTCGGTCGAGCGCCCGAAGACGGGAGTCTTCCTGGGCCGGCACGCGATCAACCCGGTCAATGACGAGCTGATCCCGGTCTGGGCGGCCGATTACGTGCTGCCCGACTACGGCACCGGCGCGATCATGGCCGTGCCCGCTCACGACCAGCGCGACCTGGACTTCGCCCGGCAGTTCGGCCTGCCGGTGCGGATCGTCGTGCAGACCGACCTGCCGGACCCGGCGGTGACCGGCCAGGCCACGCCCGGGGACGGCACGCTGATCAACTCCGGCCCGCTTGACGGCCTGAGCAAGACCGAGGCGATCGCCGCGATTACCGAGATCCTGGCCGGTCAGGGCCGGGGCCGGGCGGCGGTGAACTACCGGCTGCGCGACTGGCTGGTGTCCAGGCAGCGCTTCTGGGGTGCGCCGATCCCGATCGTGTACTGCGACGGGTGCGGCGAGGTGCCTGTACCCGACGATCAGCTGCCGGTGCGGCTGCCTGACCTGCGCGGCGAGGACCTGGCTCCCAAGGGCATCTCCCCGCTGGCGGCGGCGACCGACTGGGTGAACACTCAGTGTCCCAAGTGCGCCGGCCCGGCCAGGCGCGACACCGACACGATGGATACGTTCGTCGACTCGTCGTGGTACTTCCTGCGGTACTGCTCGCCAGACTATGAATTCGGCCCGTTCGAGGTCGACGCCGTGCGCCGGTGGAGCCCGGTCGATCTGTACGTGGGCGGGGTCGAGCACGCGATCCTGCACCTGCTGTACAGCAGGTTCTTCACCAAGGTGCTGTTCGACATGGGCATGGTCGACTTCGCCGAGCCGTTCCTGGCCCTGCTCAATCAGGGCCAGGTGATCAACCGGGGCAAGGCCATGTCCAAGTCGCTGGGCAACGGCGTGGACCTGGGCCAGCAGCTAGAGGCGCACGGCGTCGACGCGATCCGGCTGACCATGCTGTTCGCGAGCCCGCCAGAGGACGACATCGACTGGGCCGACGTGCGGCCCGAGGCGTCGGTCAAGTTCCTGGGCCGGGTAATGCGGATCGCGACCGAGGCAGGACTGGCCAGCCCGGCCGGGGGAGCGCCGCTGGACGGTGACGTTGAGCTGCGCCGGGTGACGCACCGGACCATCGATGAAGTCACCAGGCTGGTCGAGGGCACCAGGCTGAATGTGGCGGTAGCCAGGCTGATGGAGCTGGCCACCGCCGCCCGCCGCGCGATCGACTCGGGCCCTGGCGCGGGCGATCCGGCGGTGCGGGAAGCGGCCGAGACCCTGACCATCTTCCTGTCGCTGTTCGCGCCCTACACCGCCGAGGAATGCTGGTACAAGCTGGGCCATCAGCCGACGGTGGCCCTGGCCGGCTGGCCCGCGGCTGACCCGGCGCTGCTGGTCCAGGCGGAGGTCACCTGCGTCATCCAGATCAACGGCAAGGTGCGAGACCGGCTGCAGGTGGCACCGTCGATCGGCGAGGACGAGCTGCGCGAGCGGGCGCTGGCCGCCCCCGGAATTGTCAAGCTGCTGGCCGGGCGCCCGATCAAGGTAGTGATCGTCCGTCCGCCGAAGCTGGTGAATGTGGTTCCAGTTCCTGAGTAGATGCCTAAGGATCCGAAGCGAGCTGCACCTCGTGCGGCCCGTTTCGGATCCTTAGGCGGTCAGAGCTTTCAGACTCGCCGCAGGACGGCCACGACCTTGCCGAGAATCTCAGCCTCATCGCCGGGTATCGGGGTATAGGCCGGGTTGTGCGGCATCAGCCAGACGTGCTGGGCCGAGCGCTTGAAGGTCTTGACCGTTGCCTCGCCGTCGATCATCGCGGCGATGATGTCGCCATTCTCCGCCACCGGCTGCTGCCTGATCACGACCCAGTCGCCGTCCACGATGCCCGCGTTCACCATCGAGTCGCCGACCACCTTGAGCAGGAACAAGGTGCCCTCGCCGACCAGCGCCCTTGGCAGCGGGAAGATGTCCTCGATCGACTCCTCGGCCAGGATCGGCCCGCCGGCGGCAATCCGGCCGACAACCGGGACGTAGGCCGCCTCCTGTGACGTGATGTCCATCGGGACGTCGTCGTCGAAGCCGCGATCCGGGCGGACGGCTGGGTGTCCTGGCAGCCTGACCTCGACGGTGCGCGGGCGTCCGGCGTCGCGGCGCAGATAGCCCTTGTTCTGCAGGGTCGACAGCTGGTACGACACGCTGGACGTGCTCGTCAGGCCGACTGCCTCGCCGATCTCGCGCATCGAAGGCGGATAGCCACGCCGCTGCACGGACTCGCGGATGACTTGCAGCACCTTGCGCTGCCGCCAGGTGAGCACGTGATCAGGGTCAGGCTGGTCAGGCAGATCTGGAACGGGAACCGGCATACTTCCTCTCGGCTTCCTGCCCGGCCTGTTCCTTGGCGGGTCATCGCCCATCCGCTCGGAGTTGGTGTCGCCAGGAGGTTCACCGATCACCGCGGGGCTCCCCAGCGCCCGTGCCCTGGGTGTCCCAGCACTGGGTGTGCCAGCACTGCGTGCACCAGCACTGTGTGCCCCTCCACTGTGTGGCCCTCCATTTTCTGCGTCGCTGCTCATGCTGCCTCCGGTCGATGGCTGTGTCATTGCCGACGCTAGCGCTTCGTGCCGACCACATCAAACATCTGTTCGACAGTTGTCGAAAGTGTCGGACCCCTGCGGTATAACGTCTCTCGTACCTTCGTTCGATCGAACGTTCCTACGATAGAACAGAGCTACGATCGAACAGTCGTTCGCTAGGAGGAGGCAAGCGATGGCCATGACAAGCGCTGCCGAAGCAAAACTCGATGCCAGGATCAGACCCGAGATCACTGCGTTGCGTGCTCGCACCCCCTATCCGAGGCGGTCCTCGCCCGCCACGACAGACGCCGCCGGGCAGCCGGAAGCGGTGGCCCCGGTGCCACGGGCACCGGAGGCGCCAGCCGTGACCAGGCGAACTCCAGTTCGGCTCACCAGGCGCGGCCGGATCGTCGTCGGCACGATAGCCGTGATCGGCACGGCCGCGGTGGCGAGCCTGATCTGGCTGGCGATCTCCGGCCAGGCCCAGGCCTCTGGTTACGCCGGGCCGGGCACTCCGGCGCGCGACTCCATGCTGAGAGTTCTGGTGAGGCCGGGGGAGAGCCTGTGGTCGATCGCCGTGCACGCCGATCCGTCGACCGATCCCAGGGCCATAATTCCGCAGATCATGGACATTAACTCACTGCCGGACACGGCCATTAGGGCAGGCCAGGTGCTCTGGGTGCCGAAGAGCTAGCCTGCCGCCCGCCGGTCACGGCTATTGTGAGGTCCATGCGCATAGGTCGATCCCGCGTGGGCGCGATTGCCGTGATCACGCTGCTTGGCGTCTGGGCCGGACTCACTCCGGCGCTCGCCGCCACGCGCGGGGCCGTGTCCTGGTCAGCCACTCGATCGGTGAGCCAGGCCGGCCCCATGGCGACGATCGCCGTGGGCGGGCTGCCGAGCGCGGTCGCCGTGGACCAGGCCAGCGGCACGGTCTGGGTGGTCAACAGCCGCGACAATACAGTCTCGGAGATCAGCGAGGCCAGGCGTGCGGTCGTGGCGACGATCAGCGTCTGCGTCAGCCCGATTGACCTGGCTGCCGATCAGAAGACCGGGACCGTCTGGGTCACCTGCCTTGGTCCGTTTGGCGATCCGGCCGCTGACAACACCGTGTCCGAGATCAGCGAGGCCAGCGGGAAGGTTGTCGCGACCATCAAGGTGGGCGCGGCGCCGTTCGGGATCGCCGCCGATCAGCGCACCGGCACGGTCTGGGTCGCCGATACCGCCTCCTACTCTGTCTCTGAGATCAGCGAGGCCAGTGGCCGGGTGACTGCCACTATCGGCACAGGGAAAGACGCGGAGCCGGTTGCCGTTACCGTCGATCCGGACACCGGGGGAGTCTGGGTCACCAGGCTCGGTGCGGCGATCGAGGAGATCGATGAGGTCTCGAGGTCAGTCTTCAGCCACATCGATGCCGGGTCCGGTGCCGGCGCCGGGGCGGCCACAGTGAACGCCATTGCCGTTGACCCGCTCACCGACGAGGTCTGGGTCGCGAGCGATCGGTACGGCGGCGGCAGCGTCTACTCGGGCCTGGCCTCCGCGATCAACCCGCACGCCAGGAAGGTCGTCGCCCGAGTCCCGGTCCCGAACCAGGGCCAGTACGCGAACGTCGCCGATGGTATCGCCATAGACCCGGCCACCAAGACCATCTGGGTCGCCGAGAACGGCGCGAACGCGGTCACGCTGATCAGCGAGAACGGACGCTCGGTCGCCAGGAACCTCCCAGCCGGCGACGAGCCGGTCGCGGTGGCAGTCGACTCGCGGACCGGCTCGGCCTGGATCGTCAATAACTACAGCGGCACGGTGACCGAGTACTCCTACGGCAGCCCGGTGATCACTTCCGCATCGAAGGTCAGGCTGCACGCGGGCCGGGCGGCGCGATTCCTGGTGCGCGCTAGCGGATTCCCGGTCCCGGTGGTCGCGGTCCACGGGGGGCTGCCAGCGGGGATGCGACTGCAACTCGGTTCCGGGACGGTGCTGATCAGCGGCACCCCGGCGAGGTCGGCGCGCGGTCACACCTACCACCTGACCGTGACGGCCGGCAACGGCGTCAGCACCGCGAGCGGGCAGCAGGCCGTGTCCGCGCAGCTGACGATCCAGGTCGGCTAGGGCAATCTCCCGTGATCATGAAGCAGAGACTGATCACGGAACCTGAGTTGTGTGATCACCCCATCCAGCTTCCGTGATCAAGACCCCGACCATGATCACGGAACCCGGTCGCGTGATCCAGTTCGCGTAAGGGTTAGCGATACCGGCGGAGCGCGTCAGCGAGTCTGGTGATGAAGGCGCGCCCGAACGGGTTCTGGCCGTCCACCGCGATCACGGCCAGGTAACCGAAGATTCGCCACAGCTCGCGGCGCCCGGCGAAGCCTTCGTCGATCGGCCTGACTTCGCGGTAGCCGTCGAAGACCTGGCTCGGCACGGGCTCGAAGTAGTCGATGAGGGCCAGATCGATCTCCGGGTGGCCGAAGTACGGGGCTGCGTCGATCACGGCCGCGCCGTCCGGCAGGCAGAGGAAGTTGTTCTGCTGCGCGTCGCCATGCAGCAGCGCGGGCCGCGGTTCTTCGCCGCACAGCCCAGGCAGCCGCCCGATCAGGCGACCAGTGCCTACGGCCAGCTCAGCGGGCAGATTTCCCGAGTCGACGGCCAGCCGCAGAAGGGGCAGGACGCGTCGCTCGCCATAGAAGTCGGCCCAGCGGCCGGATGGCACCGGCCTGTTGTCCTGGGCCAGCGGCCCGAAGAACCCGTCGAACGCCGCGAGCCCGAACTGCCTTCCGCGAACCTCATGAAGCGCCGCCAGAGTGCGCCCGATCGCACGAAAGTCGGGTTCGGAGCGAGCCGCCCCCGCCCGCTCAGGCAGTGCTTCGAGTAGTAGCAGTAGCGCTTCACCTGCCGCGATGATCCCGGCAGATATCGGGGCTGGCGTGCGGACTGGCGCTAGCCGGGAGATCAGCTCCAGCCCCAGGAGCTCGGCCTCGAACTGCGCCCGGCTGTCACTGGCGCGGCTCAGCTTGGCGAAAACGGAGAATGGCTCGCCCCGCAGCACGCCGCACGGATGCGCTGCTCGATCATCGAGGCTGGTGAACCCGTAACACTTCCAGGCCCGTCCGCGATGAACCGACGCCGCAGCCTCGATGACAGCGACGACTGGCGGAGAGAGCAGCGGATGACCCACGTCATTTCTCCATGTTCACTAGCGGCCCGCCGGGTCCTTCCGCCGACGGCCGCCGGCCGCAGCCCGATTCGGCGTCGAGCTCGACGCCTGAGTCGTCTCTCCAGTCACACCAGTTCTACTTGCCCCACTGGCCACTGTGGTCGAGCCGCCGCCACGCCACGCCCGACGCGCGTCACCCCTACGGGATTCCGTGGTCAAGAGGTGCACCTTGATCACGGAAATCCGGTTTTGTGATCCCACTACCAATGTTCCGTGATCACGACTTGGAATGTGATCATGGAACATTGGTCGCGTCGTGAGCCGGCGCCGAGCGTGATCACGGAGCATGGTTCTGGCCCGAATCTCGTGAGGTCAGCCGGGGTGGCGGATGAGAAACTCGCCGACGAGAGGGAGACTCCCCCCGAGGGGGCGGATATCCGGAAGAACGCCACGCGGCCGGACTGAGTCTTGCGGGCTCTGGGCGGGTCTGCCGGGGTTTGCGCCGGGGCGGTGGCTGAAAGATCTAGGAGACTTTTTTCCTGTAGGAGGATTGACCACCATATTCGCTGTCAAGTCTCCTACAGGAAAAAAGTCTCCTACAGGATCGCGCGAGCCTGGCAGCGGGTGAGGCGGCTGTGACAGCTGAGTCACCAGGGACCACGCCGGGTCCGGGCGGTGGTCCCGCCAGGCCCGCGAGGCAGCCCCACCACGGAATTCGCGCCGGAGCCCGGAACATCTGGGGTCTGAGTCACCGGGGTTCGGGAGGTAGCGCGCGGCGCGGGCTGATGACGGGCAGGATAGGAAAAGTGCGGGACTGGGTGGACTGGCATCTTGCTTACGATGATCCGTCGTCGGCGCTGAGCGGGCGGCTCGCCTGCGTCAGGCGTCATCTGCGGCAGGCGGTTGATGATGCCCCTGCGGGGCCGGTCAGCCTGGTGAGCCTATGCGCCGGTCAGGGGCATGACGTGCTCGGCGTGCTGCCCGGACACCGGCGTCGCGATGATGTGCGCGCGGTGCTGGTGGAGTCTGACTCGGTGAACGCGGGTCTGGCCAGCCGCCGGGCCGTCGAGGCTGGGCTGTCGCAGGTGCAGGTCCGCCAGGCGGACGCGAGCCTGGTGGCCACCTTCGCCGACGCGCTGCCTGCCGACGTCCTGATGCTCTGCGGCATCTTCGGCAATATCAGCGACACCGAGATCGAGCGGATGGTGAAACTAACCGCCGGGCTGTGCGCGCCGGGTGCGACGGTTATCTGGACCAGGCACCGTCGGCCACCTGACCTGACCGCCAGCATCAGGGGCTGGTTCGCGGACAGCGGCTTCGGCGAGGTCGCCTTCGATGCCCTTGACACCGGCCCGATGGTCGGCGTCGGAGTCAGCCGGCTTCGCCACCCTGACCAGGTCGGCCACGCTTCTCTCCCGCAGGGAAGCCTCTTCAGCTTTCGCGCCGGGTGAGTTCTCGATCGAGTGAGCGACAGCGCGACACGCCGGCGACGGCTAGCCGAACTGCCCCCGGCCGCCCGGCGAGCGAGCGCGCTAGCTGGGGCGCAGTCCCGATCGCGGCTTTTGACCGCTGCGGCCGGCTAGCTGCTGCGCCGAACGACTTGCGCACGGCGGATCGTTGGACCACAATATCTAGTACTTACACCGCTGTAGTTCATCCACAGGTTGTGATCAACTACACTTGGGTACGGACTCTTCGCAGGGGGTGATCGCGTGTACTGCCCATATTGCCGGTACTCAGATAGTCGCGTGATCGACAGCCGCACTGCCGAGGACGGTGCCGCGATCCGGCGCCGCAGGTCATGCTCGGAGTGCGGTCGCCGGTTCACCACCCAGGAGACCGTCATCCTCATGGTGGCCAAGCGCAGCGGCGTCACCGAGCCGTTCAACCGGGAGAAGATCGTCCGCGGCGTCCGCCGTGCCTGCCAGGGCCGGCCGGTCACCGATGACCAGCTCGCTGTGCTGGCTCAGCGGGTCGAGGAAGTGATCAGGTCACGCGGCCTGGGCGAGGTGCCCTCGCACGAGGTCGGCCTGGCGATCCTCGGCCCGCTCCGCGCGCTCGACGAGGTCGCTTACCTCAGGTTCGCCTCGGTGTACCGGAGCTTTGAGTCCCTGGCCGACTTCGAGGCGGAGATCACCGCCCTCCGCGCGGCCAGGGCCGGCTCGGCCTGCGACGGGCCGGGTGAGGTGTCCGGCCAGGCGACCGACGGCGCCGACTCCAACGGCACCGACTCCAACGGCGCCGACCCCGACAGTGCCGGCTGGCTGGCCGCCGACGGACCCGTGCTGACTAGCTGGGCGTCACGCGGCGTCAACGGAACTTAGCCGCCGGTCCCCACCGGTCGGCAGCAGTGAAAAGCATTCAGATGGCAGAGCCGAAAGCAAGCGGCTCCTGATGGAATCCGTGGTGATTCCGAAGGGGGAATGACATGACCGAGACGGCAAGCGGATCATCGAAGCAAAAGAACAAGGACGGCCGCAAGGGCCTTGAGATCCGCCGCGTCTACACCCGTGAGGGAGTTCATCCCTATGACGAGGTGAGCTGGGAGCGCCGCGATGTCGTCATGACAAACTGGCGCGACGGCTCGGTCAACTTCGAGCAGCGCGGAGTGGAATTCCCTGATTCCTGGTCGGTGAACGCCGCTAACATTGTCACCACGAAATACTTCAGGGGAGCGGTCGGCAGCCCGCAGCGCGAGTGGAGCCTGAAGCAGCTCGTCGACCGGGTCGTCACCACCTATGGCGAGGCCGGCCGCAAGCACGGCTATTTCGCTACCGAGAACGACGCCGAGATCTTCGAGCACGAGCTCTCCTACGCTCTCGTTCATCAAATCTTTAGTTTTAATTCCCCCGTCTGGTTCAATGTCGGGACGTCATCGCCGTG
Organism: uncultured Actinomycetota bacterium; assembly: GCA_963819285.1. Lineage (GTDB taxonomy): Bacteria > Actinomycetota > Actinomycetes > Streptosporangiales > Streptosporangiaceae > Chersky-822. The sequence goes on along the minus strand of CAWFVM010000006.1, from coordinate 1,863,832 downwards.
GCAGGTTTCCGCGTGCTTCATCCTGGCCGTCGACGACACGATGGAATCCATTCTCGACTGGTATCGCGAGGAAGGCCTGATCTTCAAGGGCGGATCAGGGGCCGGCGTCAACCTGTCGCGAATCCGCTCAAGCAAGGAACTGCTCGCCTCCGGTGGCACGGCTAGCGGCCCGGTCTCGTTCATGCGCGGTGCCGACGCCTCGGCCGGGACGATCAAGTCGGGCGGCGCGACCAGGCGAGCCGCGAAGATGGTCGTCATCGACGTCGATCACCCTGACGTCGAGGAATTCATCGAGACCAAGGCCAACGAAGAGGCCAAGGTGCGGGTGCTGCGCGACGCAGGCTTTGACATGGATCTCGGTGGCAAGGACATTGTCAGCGTCCAGTATCAGAACGCCAACAACTCGGTCAGGGTCTCCGACGAGTTCATGCGGGCGGTGGAGCGGGACGGCGATTTCGAATTGCTCGCCCGGCAGACCGGCGCGGTAATGAAGAAGGTGCGGGCGAAGGACCTGTTCCGGCAGATGGCGACCAGGCCGCCTGGGCGTGTGCCGACCCCGGCATCCAGTACGACGACACGATCAATGGCTGGCATACCTGCCCGGAATCCGGTCGCATTACCGCGAGCAACCCGTGCTCTGAGTACGTGCACCTAGACAATTCCTCGTGCAACCTGGCGAGCATTAACCTGCTGAAGTTCCTGCGTGATGACGACACGTTCGATGTCGAGCGGTTCGAGCGGATCGCCGAGCTGATCATTACCGCGATGGACATCTCGATCTGCTTCGCCGACTTCCCGACCGAGAAGATCACGGTGACCACCCGGGCTTTCCGGCAGCTTGGCATCGGCTACGCCAACCTCGGCGCGCTGCTGATGGCGACCGGTCATGCCTACGACTCCGACGGCGGCCGGGCGATCGCGGCCGCGATCACCTCGCTGATGACCGGTACCGCCTACCGGCGCTCGGCCGAGCTCGCCGCGGTAGTCGGGCCGTATGAGGGGTACGCGCGGAACGCGACCGCGCACAAGCGCGTGATGGCCAAGCATGCCGCCGCCAGCCGCGAGATGGTCGCGCCGGCCGGGCGCGATGCCGAGATCCTGACCGCCGCCAACCGCGCCTGGGACGAGTGCCTGCGGCTCGGCGAGGCCAACGGTTACCGGAATGCCCAGGCCAGCCTGCTGGCTCCGACCGGCACCATCGGCCTGATGATGGACTGCGACACCACCGGCGTGGAGCCCGACCTGGCGCTGGTCAAGTTCAAGAAGCTGGTCGGCGGCGGCTCGATGCAGATCGTCAACCAGACCGTGCCGCGCGCCCTGGCGAACCTCGGCTACAGTCCGCGAGCAGGCCGAGGCGATCGTCGAGTACATCGCCGAGCATGGCAATGTGATCGGCGCGCCTGGCCTGCGGCCCGAGCACTACGAGGTGTTCGACTGCGCGATGGGCGAGCGCGCGATCAGCCCGATGGGCCACGTCCGGATGATGGCCGCCGTCCAGCCCGCGCTCAGCGGCGCGATCAGCAAGACAGTGAACCTCCCCGAGACCGCGACGATCGAGGACATCGAGAAGATCTACCTGGAGGGCTGGAAGCTCGGCCTCAAGGCACTCGCCATCTACCGGGACAACTGCAAGGTCGGCCAGCCCCTGTCCGCGTCCAAGCGCAAGCCCGAGGCAGCGGCCGCAGAGCCGGCGCAGGCGGTGGCAGCGGCGGCGGCTCCGGTCCAGGATCACCGGCCGGTGCGCCGCCGGCTCCCGCGCAAGCGCTCGGCCACGGTCACGAGATTCGCGGTCGCCGGGTCCGAGGGCTACATGACCGCCTCCACCTACCCGGACGACGGCGTCGGCGAGGTGTTCCTCAAGCTCGGCAAGCAGGGCTCGACCCTGGCCGGCGTGATGGACGCCTTCTCGGTCGCGATCTCGGTCGGCCTGCAGTACGGCATCCCGCTGGAGTCCTACGTCGCGAAGTTCACCAACATGCGGTTCGAGCCGGCCGGCATCACCGACGACCCGGACATCAGGATGGTCAGCTCGGTGATGGACTACATCTTCCGCCGGCTCGCGCTCGACTACCTGCCGCACGACCAGCGAGCCGATCTCGGCATCCTGTCCGTGGCCGAACGCACCGCCGCCCTCGACGGGGCCGAAGCCGCGGTCGCGCCCGAGGAAGTCGACCCAGTGGCACTAGCCCAGTCGGCGCCGCGAGAGCAGCCAGTCGCCGGGCGGACGGCCGGAAAAGCTCAACACCATGAGGGGGAACGAAATCGCAGTGCTGGCTCGCCCTCAGTACCCGGCAGTTCGACGGAGCTGATCGAGTCCCAGCAGGGCCGGATCGCCGACGCTCCGCTCTGTCTCACCTGCGGAACTAAGATGCGCCCGGCCGGCAGCTGTTACGTCTGCGAAGGCTGCGGCTCCACCAGCGGCTGCAGCTAACCCCCTGGCGGGCCGCCGTCGCGCCAGCCGAGCGGCCCGCCCCCGTCGATGTGACATAGCTGGGGCTGGAGCCCCAGCGCTGTCACATCCATGGGGCCGGCCAGCGGCCAGCAGCACGGAATTCGCGCCAGAGCCATAGTCTGTGATCGCGCCCAGGACGGTGATCACGGAGCTTTCGATGGGTGCTCAGGCAATGCCAGCTGGGGCAGCGCAGGGTCAATTGGCGCGTAGTGGCGGATCGGGGCGGGAGCGGGGGATTACCAGGCCGGACTCGTAGGCGGTGACTACGGCCTGGGTGCGGTCGCGCAGGCCTAGCTTGCTGAGGATGCGGCTCACGTGTGACTTCACGGTCTCTTCTGTGACGACCAGGCGGGCCGCTAGCTCGGGGTTGGACAGGCCTTCGGCGACGAGCTTGAGCACTTCGGTCTCACGGGGGGTGAGAGTTGCGAGGCCAGGGTTGTCACGGGCGCTCGGGGCTGTGCGCAGTCGCGCGAACTCGCTGATCAGGCGACGGGTCACGGCCGGGGCAAGCAAGGCATCGCCGGCCGCGACGATCCGGACCGCGTCAAAGAGCCGTTCAGCGGTGACGTCCTTGAGCAGGAAGCCGCTCGCCCCGGCCAGCAGCGCGTCGTACACATACTCGTCCAGGTCGAAGGTCGTGAGGATGAGAATGCGGGGCGCACCGGCACCTGAAGCCGCCACCTGCCTGGTTGCCGCTATGCCGTCGACGCCGGGCATGCGGACGTCCATGAGGATGACGTCGGGGCGCTGCTCGGCACAGATCCGCACGGCCTCGGCGCCATCGGGGGCCATGCCGACAACTGTGAAGTCCGGCTGAGTGCTGAGCAGCGCAGCGAACCCGGTGCGCACCACTTCGTGATCGTCAGCCACGACGATCCGGATTGGCGGGTCCGAGATCATCGGGCTACCCGGGCAGGGGTCAGTTCTGGGATCGGGGCTGGCTCCGCTGACGCGACGGCCGGGAGAATCGCCTCGACCATGAAGCCGCCGTTGTCGGCCAGGCCGGTGCGCAGAGAGCCGCCGACCGCCGCCGCTCGCTCGCGCATGCCGAGCAGTCCGTGCCCTGCTGCGGCTCCCTCCGGTCTTGCCGGTACTGGCTCGGGGGGCGGGCCAGGGCCGTTGTCCCGAATCCTGACCCGCAGGGTCTGAGGCGTGAACTGCAGCTCGACGTCCACAGCCGCGCCAGGAGCATGCCTGCGCGAATTGGTGAGAGCCTCCTGAACGATGCGATACCCGGCAAGCTCGACGCCGGGGTCCAGGCTGGCCGGCGCGCCCTTGACTATCAGCCGGGTGCTGCTGGTGCAGGCGTCCCTGGCCTGATCCAGCAGTTCGGTGAGCTGCCGCAAGCCAGGCTGGGGACGCAGGTCGGCTGGACTGGCTTCGGTATCCTCGCGGAGCACGCCAAGCAGGCGCCGCATCTCGGTGAGGGCGGCACGGGCGGTATCGCCGATCGCTGACAGTCGCTGCGCTCCGGCCGCTGGCAGGTCCGCTGTAGTGAGCCTGGCCGTCTCGGCCTGTACGGCGATCATCGAGATGTGGTGAGCCACGACATCGTGCAGCTCGCGCGAGATGCGGGCCCGCTCGCCGCGAGCGGTGTGCTCTAGCAGCGAGCCCGCGATGATCTGCTCCGCCGCATGACGCTCAGCGGCTTCGCTGCGAGCCCGGTGCGCGATTCCTGACCAGGCCGCGACGGGCGCGAGCGCGGCCAGCAGCACCGCGCGGATCTGCTCGGCTGAACTGGCCGGCCCGGTCAGGGCTAGTACACAGAACAGCATGGCCAGGCCAGCCGCGAGCAGCTGCGGTGAGCCCCGCCTGCCGAGCCGGTAGAGCACGATCAGCTGTACGGCCAGCCCGGCGATCGTCAGCGTGTGCAGTAGCGCGAGCGACAGCAGGCAGGCGGCGGACACGATGACCGCCGCTGCGGCGGGCTGAGCCCAGAGCAGCCCAAGCGGCAGGGTGCTGACCAGGCTCAGCAACATCAGCGCGATCTGCAGTTCTCCGCTGTAGAGCTGGCCGCTCGTCGCCGGGTTGCTCTTGGCCCAGACGAGGGTCCCGGCCGCGCCGAGCACGCCGAATAGCGCCCCGGCCGTCACCGGAACATGCGGGAGGCCGGCGAGTTCGCCTTGCTGCCTGCTCCAGATCGCTCCGCCGGAGATTCACGCGGCCCACGTTAAGCCATTGTCCCTGCTCGTCAACGGGCTCACTACCCCCAGCCGAGCTATCCCGCGTCACCCCTGCGGGGGATAGACGCGGAGCCGGTCTCGCTGAGCCGAGCGAGGGAAAAGACACCACCGGAGCGGGACGACGCAGGCCGCCGTCGTTGCCTAGCCTGCCTGGAATGGAAACAAGTATCGAAGTCACCGAGCTGCGCAAGAGTTTCGGCCTGACGGTAGCGCTAGACGGAGTGTCGTTCGGCGTGATGCCAGGACAGGTAACCGGATTCGTCGGCCCGAACGGCGCGGGGAAGTCAACGACCATGCGGGTGATACTCGGACTGGACTCGGCCGACTCCGGCCGGGCTCTGATCGGCGGTCAGCCCTACCGGGGGCTGCGGCACCCGATGAGTCACGTCGGTGCCTTGCTTGATGCCTCCGCGCTGCAGCCCGGCCGGACCGGGCGCAATCATCTGCTGTGGCTGGCCCATTCGCAGGGCCTTGGTGCCAGGCGGGTCGACGAGGTCATTGAACAGGCCGGACTCGAGAAAGCGGCTAAAAGGAAAGCCGGCGGTTACTCCCTCGGCATGCGGCAGCGACTCGGGGTCGCGGTGGCAATGCTGGCCGATCCGCCGGTGCTGATTCTCGACGAGCCATTCAACGGGCTTGACCCTGAGGGCATCGTCTGGATGCGAGGCCAGCTCGCCTCGCTTGCCAGGCAAGGCCGCGCCGTGCTGGTGTCCAGCCACCTGATGAGCGAACTGCAAGATACGGCTGACCAGCTGATCGTGATCGGACGCGGCAAAGTCATCGCCGATACCCCCGTGCGGGAACTGCTTGCCGCCGCGTCCGGTGACCGGGTCAGGCTGCGTACCACCGCGAGGTCGGAGGCGCTCACCGTGCTGGCCCGCGCTGGCGGGACGGTAGCGGTCACCGGCTCGGACACCCTCACGGTGTCCGGACTGCGGTCAGACCAGGTGGTGGCCCTGCTCAGCTCGGGCTCGGTGCCGTTCGCCGAAGTATCGGCGCACCGCGCGACGCTCGAAGAGGCCTACATGGAGCTCACCAGGGAGGCGGTCGAGTTCCGCGCCGTTCCGGCCGCCGGGGTCGCGCCGGAGGTCGCGAAATGAGCGCGCCCGCGATCACGCGGTACCAGTCGAGCCAGACTCCGGCGCGAGACGGATTCGCGCAGCTGCTGCTGGCCGAGTGGACTAAGTTCAGGACGGTTCGCGGCTGGGTCATCGCCCTGGTGGCGGCCGGTGCGCTGGTCGTGCTCGCGACCGTGGCGCTGGCGGGCACGGCGAAGGACAACAACTCGGTGCCGACGCTGGCTACAGGTCCGGGCGGCCAGGCGGTCACTGATTCTTTCTACTTCGTATCTCAGCCACTGGGCACGCACGGCAGCGTCACCGCACGGGTCACGTCGCTCACAGGGAAGGTACTGCCGCGGTTCCCCGGTGCGCCGCTGCCGCCCGGTCACGCCGAGGCTCAGCCGTGGGCAAAGGCCGGAATCGTCATTACCGCGAGCAGCCGGCCGGGATCGGCGTACGCGGCGATGATGGTGACCCCGGCGCATGGGGTCCGGCTGCAGTACAACTTCACCGGTGACATCGCCGGCCTGCCAGGGGGCGTGTCGTCATCGGCGCCGCGCTGGCTCCGGCTGACCCGCTCGGGTGACGTGATCACCGGCTATGACTCCGCCGATGGCAGGCACTGGATCAGCGTCGGCTCGGTGCGGCTCGCCGGGCTGCCAGCTCAGTCGAGCGCCGGGCTGTTCATCGCATCGCCGCCCGACGACGTCACCAGGCAGGAGTTCGCGAGCAATGACGGATTCGCCTACGACACCCAGGCGACGGCCGCCGTCGATCAGGTGGCTGTCGGCGGCGGCGTGCCCGGCGCTACCTGGCATGGCGCGCAGGTGGGGGCTTCTGCCGGGCCGGATGGTCAGGCCCCGCCTGTTGGGCGGGCTTGCGGGAATCCGGCCAGCTCGGCTTGCTCTGGAAAGCACGGCCAGACGCAGCCGGGCGCCTTTCGGAGCGCCGGTGCCTCGCTCACGCTGACCGGGTCAGGTGACATCGCGCCGTACGTGCCGATCGTGGATCCGGTCGGGCTCAGCTTCAAGGGCTCGCTGGCCGGGCTCATCGTGATGATCGCACTTGGAGCGCTGTTCATGACCTCGGAGTACCGGCGAGGCCTGATCCGCACCACCTTCACCGCGAGCCCGAGGCGGGGCCGGGTACTCCTGGCCAAGGCAATCGTGCTCGGCTCGGTGACCTTCCTCGCCGGGCTGATCGGAGCGGCGATCGCCTTTCCGATCGTCGAGGCGAAGGTTCGCGCGAACGGCTGGCTCACTTCTATCTATCCGATCCGGGCGCTCACCAGCGGCATCGGGCTGCAGCTGGTGGTCGGCACGGCCGCGCTGCTCGCGGTCAGCGCGGTGCTGGCGCTGGCGGCCGGAGCGCTGCTGCGGCATAGCGCGGGCGCTATCGCCGCCAGCGTAGCCGTGATGATCTTCCCGCTGGTGCTAGCGACCCTGCTGCCGCAGACTCCGGCGCAATGGCTGCTGCGGCTCACCCCGGCTGCCGCGTTCGGCCTGCAGCAAGACAGTCCGCAGTACTCGCAGGTGAGCCATGCCTGCCTGCCGTACAACGGCTGCTACCCGCTGCTGCCGTGGGCCGGGTTCGCCGTGCTGTGCGCCTGGGCGGCCGTAGCACTCGGCGTGGCCAGCTACGTCGTGCACAGGAGGGACGCGTGAACGCGGGCTGGCCGGACCTGCGGGACGCGCTGCGGGCCGAGTGGACCAAGCTGCGCACGGTGCGGAGCACCGGCTGGCTGCTGGCCTGCTCGGCCGGGCTGACCATCGCGGTCAGCGCGCTGACGGCCTCGATCGTCAGATGTCCGGCCTCGTGCGGCGCGGACACCACGAAGGTCGGCCTGACCGGGATAATGCTTGGTCAGGCCACGGTCGCGGTGCTATCCGTGCTGGTCATGAGCGGTGAGTACAGCACCGGGATGATCGGGCTGACGATGCTGGCGATGCCCCGGCGATCGTTCCTGCTTGCGGCCAAGGCGATCGTGCTGGCCTGCGTGGTGCTGGCAGCGGGCGCGTTCGCCGTGCTCGGCTCGCTGCTCGCGAGCCGGTGGCTGCTGGCCGCCAACGGGTACACGCCGACCCGAGGGTTCGTGCTTCTGTCGCTCTACCACGGCCCGACGCTGCGGGCCGCGGCCGGCTCGGTGCTCTACCTCGGGCTGATCTCTTTGCTCAGTCTCGGCATCGCCGCGGCGGCACGAGATTCCGGGGTCGCGATCACGGTGACCCTCGGCCTGATCTACGTTGTGCCGGTCCTAGGCGGGCTCATCCTTGACCCGCACTGGGAGCGCCGGTTCGAGCGCTACGCACCCGCCAGCGCCGGGCTGGCGATCCAGGCAACCAGGGACCTGGCCGCACTGCCGATCGGACCGTGGGAAGGACTCGGCGTGCTCGCCGCCTGGTCCGGGCTCGCCCTGCTGGCCGGCTGGATCCTGCTCAGGCTCCGCGACGCCTGACCGCTTCAGCAGCGATCAGCAGTGGGGACGCTGGGACGGGGTCACCGCCGAACCTACTAAGTTAACTTGCTAAACATGCTAAACGGATCTACGTTTAGGTAGTTTAGCGAGTTACTTGTCTATCGCGGTGTTCGGCACCGCCGCCGTGGGGGCGCTACGCCTCCTGAATTGGTCGATCCTTACAAATAACCTGTGGTTCGGGACCTAGCCGCCCCGGTCAAGCGCCCGTGTACGCCGCGCAACCTTCCGTGATCATGAAGTAAAGCTTGATCACGGAACATGTGTCGTGTGATCGCGCCAGCTTGATTCCGTGATCACGGCCTCGACCATGATCACGGAATCCCAGTTGGCGTGAGTCATCGGGGTGGAGATCCGACTCTGGCGGCTTGGCTGGGGCCTGCGGTGACTGCGGGACGGGTGGTGGTTGCGGGACCTGCGGGGTGCCCCAGCCGCGAGGGGCCGGGTGGTGTGGGGCGGCGGCTTAGCAGTGGGGGACGCTGGGGGCGGGGTCGCCGCCGGTGTTGAGTAGGCGGCCGGCTACGTAGCCGACGGCGGGGGACTGGGCGTGGTACCAGACGGGGTCGCCGAAGATGGGCGAGCCAGAGACGTAGCAGTTGACGACGACCTTGCTGCCGACGCTGACGAGATGGCCGGAAATGGTGGCCGAGATCGAGGGCGTCGTGCGGATGCGCAGGTTCGCCTCAAGCGCGTAGTACTGGGCGCGGAATGAGGGCACCAGGCAGTGTGGCACTCCCGCGGCCGGCGAGAAATGCGCGGCTAGATTGAATGCGGGCACATCAGCCGGCTACCGGCGCCGAGAGCTGGTACCAGATAGCGACGTTCTTGTAGTCCATGCCACTGGTCCAGCAGGCGACGCTGACCGCACTGCCAGCCGTTGCCAGCTTGCCTTGGACCGCGGCGTGCATGCTGGGCGTCGCGTAGACCCTGACCATGCTGAACAGGATCTGCATGCCGCGGCCATTCGCCGGGGCCTGGTCACCAGCGGGCATCGCCGCCGAGGCCGAGCTTGTCAGCATGAGAGCGGCCGCTACGGCCGCGAGCGGGCCGGTCACGACCGGGGTAAGCCGTCGCCGCGCGCTAAGCACCCTGATCATTTCGGTTGCCCCCTTTGCCGAGACTGTCACATTGCCGCGCAGTACCTTGTTACCTCGGCAATTGTTGACTAAGGCGGGCGCAAACGCTAGCGCACGGCAATGGTGTTGCCGCATAAGGCCGTGACTTTTAGGTAAAGCGGTCTAGCCTTTTACTCGCCGGCCGCCTGTCCAGACGCCAGTGATGTGCTCTGGGCGGGCAAGTACCCCGATGTCCGACAGCGGGCTCGCTCCTATCGTGATCACGTCGGCGTCGTACCCGGCCTCGAGCCTGCCGCTGCGCGGAGCCTGCGGTCCGAGCGTCGCCGGGGCCGCTGCCGTCGCGGCCTCGATCGCCTGCAGCGGCGTCATCCCGAGCCTGACCAGGTGCGCGGGCTCGGCGCCGTTGCTGCCCCACGAGTTCGGCAGATCCCGTCCGGTCAGGCCGATGTCGGTGCCCATCGCGATCGTGACGCCTTGCTCGATGGCCCTGGTGACGGCTTCGGCATGAGTCTGGGCGAGGGCGGTCAGCTTGGCGGCCGCGTAGTCAGGTACGGCGTCGATGTTGGCGAGGATGTCCTCGACGATGGTCCGGGTCGGCACCATGATCGTGCCGGTCTCCTTCATGGCCTGGCACACCTCGTCATCGGCGTAGGTGCCGTGCTCGATAGTCCGGACTCCGGCCTCGATCGCGGCCATCATGCCCGGCTTGCCGTGGCAGTGGGCCGCCACGACGCGATCCGCGAGCCCGGCTATCTCGACGATCACCCGCAGTTCCTCACCGGTGAACTGCTGGTGGATCGGGTCATCGATCTCCGACATGACCCCGCCCGAGGCGCAGACCTTGATCACCTTGGCGTTGAGGCGCAGTTGCTCCCGCACGGCCCGCATGCATTCGGCCGGCCCGTCGGCCAGCCGGAGCTCGCCGCAGTGCTGGCCGAAATCGCTGACCCAGGCCAGCGGATAGGAATGCAGATCGGCGTGGCCGCCGGTCGTGCTGAGGATGGAGCCCGCCGCATAGATGGCCGGCCCGTCCAGGATCCCCTCGGAGACTGCTCTGGCCAGGTAGACGCCGAGACCGCCCACCTCGCGAACCGAGGTGATGCCCGCGTCCAGGGCATTGGCCAGGTCGTGAGCGCTGCGCGCGGCCCTCAGCGGCACGGGCTCAAGCGGCAGCTTGCTCAGGTCCATGGCACGCGATCCCATGAAATGGCCGTGACAGTCCCACATGCCGGGCATGACCGCAGGTGTCCGGTGCACCCGGGCCGCCGGGGTGACCGGGGCCTCCCGTGCGGGGCCGGCGTAGCTGATCACTGGCCCGTCGAGTATTACCACGCCGTCGCTCACCGGCTCGCCGATCCCGGGAATCAGCAGCTCAGCCTCGATGCGTTCCATGACGTCCTCCTCGCGGGGGCGGCCTCGGCCCGGCCGGCGCGAACCGCCCTGAAACTCTAGCGAACCGGGTCAGCCACCCGGAAGACGGGACATCAGCCCCGTATCCCCTGAGACGGACGGCGGAACCGGAGCACAGAAAACAGCCGTGTCCTGATGCCAGAGCGCTGGCCGTAGGCGAGAATAGACCTGGCGGTGCCAGATTTGACGTCTCATCTGATTGTGTATCGCTGGATGCGCTGATGAATGCGCTATACAAGTAAGCGGTGCAAGGGAGTGAGATGCCGCCAACGGACGGGTCATTGTCCGCTTCTGGCCGAGGGCCGGTGCGGGACAGGCTTGACCGTCTCCGCAGCACGTACGATCGCATGCCGGCGCCGCTCAAGGTCCTCCTGGTCATGGTGTGCTGTGTGGTCGGGTTCCCGTTCGCGCTGGTGGCCGCCCCTTATGCCGTCATTTCCGGCAGCCGTTCGATGTGGGCGACCGGCACGGTCGCGATTGTCGGCGTGGCGCTCGTTTCGGAAACGACCCAGTATGGTCATGCCGGCCCGAAGATCGCGCTGTTCCTGCTGCCGCTCGCGGCGGCCTTCGCCACGCACGCCGGAGCTCTCGGCCGCTGGTACGTCCCTTGCCGCACTCTCGCCTGGACGCTGCTGCTGGCGCTGCTGCCAGGCATCGTGCTGTTCGCGCTGCTCAACTCGGGTAAATCGTTCATCGGGCCTGGCCTGGCCTGGCTGGTCGCGCTGGTCGTGCTCGGCTGGCGGCTAGCCAAGGCGTGGCAGGACAGCAGGCAGGCCGGCAGCCCCGCCCAGGCACGCGTAGGCCCGATGCCTCCGGCGGGCTGGACCCCCGGTCCTGGTCAGCCGGGTCAGCCAGGCAGCCGCCCCGGCCAGCCGTTCGGCCCCGGTCAGGCCGGCGGTGGCGCCGCCGGCGGCCTTCCCGGCGGCGCGAGGTACGCGGGCCAGGGCGCGGGCGGCACGCCAGCGGCGAACGGCCGCCCGCCCGGTGATCAGGCCGGCCGGATCATGACCGCCGCGCGGGCCGGCCAGCCCGGCCAGCCCGGCCAGGGACAGGCGGGGGCCGGCCGCTACGACCGCGCCGCTGACCATCCGGTCATCACCGTCGACGAGGCGATGGCCGAGCTCGATTCGATGATCGGCCTGGACGCGGTCAAGGACCAGGTCAAGTCGATCTCAGCGTCGATCGAGGCGGCGCGCAGGCGGGCGCTGGCCGGGATCGGCGCGGACAAGCCGATGCAGCACTTCGTGTTCCTCGGGCCGCCGGGCACAGGCAAGACGGCCGTCGCGAGGATCATCGCCAAGGTCTTCTACGCCTTCGGCCTGCTCGACGTGCCCACGATGGTGGAGGCGCAGCGCTCTGACCTGGTCGGTGAGTACCTGGGTGCGACGGCGATCAAGACCAATGAGCTGATCGACTCGGCGCTTGGCGGGGTCCTGTTCATCGACGAGGCCTACAGCCTGGTCAACGAGGGCGACGGGCAGAACGACCGATTCGGCAATGAGGCCGTCCAGGTGCTGCTGAAGCGAGCCGAGGACGACAGGGACCGGCTGGTCATCATCCTGGCCGGCTACGAACGGCAGATGGAGACGTTCCTGGCCAGCAACCCGGGCCTGACCTCGCGATTCGCCGTCCGGGTCAAGTTCGGCGGCTACTCGCCGGCCGAACTCCTCCAGCTCGCTGACCTCGCGGTCATGCGGCGCGGTGAGCAGATAGACACCCAGGCGCGCTCGGTGCTGTGGCGCATGTTCGAAGAGGTCGGCAGGCGCAGGCTCGGCGACGAGCTCGGCAACGGCAGGTTCGTCCGCTCCCTGCTCGAACGAGCTGGCCAGGCCAGAGACGTCCGGGTCATGGGCGGCGACGGCGAGCCGGACCCAGCGGACCTGATTACCCTGCGGGGCAGTGACTTCGAGCGTGCGTATACCGAGCTGACCTCGCGCTATCGCGGCTACGACGAAACCCCGACCCTGGAGAGCGCGCTCGCGGAGCTCGATGACCTGGTCGGCCTTGACCCGGTGAAGCGGCAGGTACACGAGATCGCCGCGCAGCTCAGGGTCGCCCGGCTGCGCGACGCCCACGGCCTGACCAGCCAGCCGCCAGTCAGGCACTTCGTGTTCACCGGTCCGCCGGGCACGGGCAAGACGACGGTCGCGCGCATCCTGGCCAGGATCTTCGCGGCCCTCGGGCTGCTCGTGCGCCCCGGCGTGGTGGAGGCGCACCGGGCCGATCTCGTCGGCGATCATCTGGGATCGACCGCGATCAAGACGAACAAGCTGATCGACTCGGCGCTGGGCGGCGTCCTCTTCATCGACGAGGCCTACTCGCTCTATAACGACGGCTACTCGGGGGGCGACGCGTTCGGCTCCGAGGCCGTTGCCACCTTGCTGAAGCGGGCCGAGGATGACCGGGAGCGCCTGGTCATCGTGCTAGCCGGCTACACCGACGACATGAGCAGATTCCTGCGCACCAACCCTGGCCTGGCCTCCAGGTTCAGCACCAGGATCGCGTTCCCGAGTTACTCGCCAGAAGAGCTGGTCAGGATACTGATGATCTTCGCCGGCCAGGCCGGTGACACGTTCGCACCCGAGTGCCTGCCGGTGCTGACCGAGATCCTGACCCAGGCCTGCGAGAACGGCCGCATCGATGAGCTTGGCAACGGCAGGTACGCGAGGTCCCTTTATGAACGCGCTTGTGCTTCTCGTGACCTGCGGGTCGCCCACCTCGGCGAGGTCGCGAGCGCGGCGGATCTGACGACCATCGCGGCGGCCGATGTGGAGGCCGCCTACCGCGGTGTCGGGGGCTAGCCGGCGAAGCTGATCTGATCGCCTGGCCGCAGCTGCGCGGCCAGGCCGAGGTCGGTGCTCGCCACGACGGCGATGACCGGGTAGCCGCCGGTGGTCGGGTGGTCGGCCAGCAGCAGGATCGGCAGCCCGTCGGGCGGTACTTCAAGTGAGCCGGTGACCATTCCCTCACTCGGGAGCTCGCCGTCGGTCGCCCGGCGCAGCGGCGGCCCGGCCAGCCGCAGCCCGGTCCGGTTGCTCGCCGGGGTGACCGAGTAGAGCGAGCCGCACAGGCGTTCGAGCGCGCCGGCCTCGAACCAGCCGAGCCTGGGCCCGCCGATCACGCGCAGCCGGACGACGGCGCCGCGCTCCCTGACCGTGCTCTCACCGGCCGTGTCTTCCAGCCCGGCGAGGTCCGCCTCGTCCGCGCCTACGGGCAGGATCATCCCGGCTCGCAGCGGACCGCCGCCGAGGCCGGAAAGCAGGTCGGCTGACCGGCTGCCGAGCTGGGCCGGCACCGCGAGGCCGCCGCTCACCGCGAGGTAACTGCGCAGCCCCGCGCGCGGAGCGCCGATGCTGACCACGCCGCCATCGGGCACGGAAAAGCTGGTGCCGAACGCGACCGGCCTGGCGGCCCGATCCGGCCCGGCGGTGACTGTCACCTCGGCGGGTGCTCCCGCCACGGCCAGCGTGAGATCTCCACAGCACCGGAAGGAAGCACGACCCAGGGTCAGCTCGATTCCGGCAGCGCCGGCCTGGTTTCCGGCCAGCCGGTTGGCGACGCCGAGGCTGACCTGGTCCGCGGCCCCCGACGGCGGCACGCCGCTAGCGCCGAGTCCCCGCCGGCCTAGGTCTTGCACAGTCGCCAGCGGCCCCGGCCTGATGACTTCTAGAGATCGTGCGGGGCCGGCCGGGCTGTCCTGGCGGGCGGGGTGCGTGGTCGGCGAGGCTGTCTCGATGGCCTCGCCGGCGCTCATCGGCCTGAACCTGACCTGCCGTCCGGGGGCGAGCAGCGCGGCAGGCTCGCGGTCTGGGTCCCACATCCGGGCCGGCGTCCGGCCGAGCAGCCGCCAGCCGCCCGGCGAGACCGACGGATAGACGGCGGTGAGCCCGGCGGCGATCGCCACTGACCCGGCGGGCACGGCCAGCCTCGGAGTCTCCAGCCGTCCGATACCGCTGAGCCGCTGGTCGAGCCCGGTGAGGTAGCCAAAGCCCGGCGCGAACCCGAGCCAGCCGACGGTATACAGGCCGTCGGCGTGCGCTTCGATCACGTCGGCGACCGGCATTCCGGTGAGACTGGCCACCTCAGCCAGGTCGGGTCCGTCGTAGCTGACCGGGATCTCGATCGCCGGCTCGGCCGCGCTGGCCGCCTCGTCCGGGCTGAGCGCGGCGATCCTGGCGGTGAGCCAGTCGAGTGACGGGCCGCCGTCCGGCTCGGTGATGACGAGCACCGTGCGCGCGCCGGGGATGATCTCGGCTATCCCTGGCAGGCCCGCCCGGCTGATCGCGGCGGCCAGTGAGGCCGGCGGAAGATCGGTGTCGATCAGCAGGCCGGTGTCGCCGGCCGCTGTCGCCTTGATCATGCGAACGACGCGAGTCGCACGCCCGCCTGCTCAAGCGCCTGGCGTACTGCCCTGGCCAGCGCGACCGCGCCGGGAGTGTCCCCGTGAATGCACAGCGACCTGGCCTGGACCGGCACCTCGGGACCGTCTTCTGACGCGATCATGCCGTACGTCACTATGTTCGCGGCCCGCCTGGCAACCTCGGCCGGATCGGTGCGCACGGCGCCGGGCTGGCCGCGCGGGACCAGCGAGCCGTCCAGGCGGTAACCCCGGTCGGCGAAAGCCTCGGCGACCACGGTGAGCCCGGCGGCGGCCGCGACCTCAGCGACCCGGCCGTGGCTCTGGGTGAGCAGCGGAAGCGCCGGGTTGTAGGCGATGATCGCCGCGACCAGCGCCGCCGCCTGCGACTCGTCCTTCCTGACCCGGTGATAGAGCGCGCCGTGCGGCTTGACGTAGCGAACCTGCGAGCCCTCGGTCCTGGCGATCCCGTCCAGGGCGGCGATCTGGTAGATCAGCTCCGCCGTCAGCTCGTCCGGCGGCACGTCCATTTCCCTGCGGCCGAACCCGGCCAGGTCGCGATAGGAGACCTGGGCGCCGATCGTCACGCCGGCCGCCGCAGCTCCGGCGCAGGCCTGCCGCAGCGTGAGCGGATCGCCCGCGTGGAATCCGCAGGCGATGTTGGCGCTGGTAATGATCTGCATCAGGGCCTGGTCATCGCCGAGCTTCCAGGTACCGAACGACTCTCCGAGATCGGCGTTCAGGTCGGTCACGGCCACGGGCGGGCTGACGGAATCCGGCACCGTCAGACCGTGGGCTCTGGCGGCAGGTCACCGAGTGCGGCCGCGATGACCTTGGCGTCCTTTCCGGCGGTCTCGATCGCGTCCATCAGCGCGTGAACCACGTCGTGCCGGTCCAGGCCTAGGTCAAGCAGCCGCTGAGCGGCCTCCCACAGCTCCGGCGGGTCGCCGCGCCACAGCCTGTCCGCGAGGGCCAGGTGCTCGTTGAGGTGGTCGGGGCTGGCGTGCTTGCCCGACCGGCCGTCGTGATCGGCTTCGAGCAGGATGCGCCTGTCTTCCTCGTGCGCAGGGTCAAGAACGCCGAGGTTCGTGCCGTTGTACGTGCCCTCAAGCACGCCGAAAGCGAACACGCGACGGGGGAGTGCCTCCAGGTCCCGGTCCGGCAGCAGCCGGGCGACGAGGCCGGGCTTGAGGCCGAACGACGCCGGGTCGCGGTAGACCTTGCTGAAGGCCGACATGCTGTCGAACACCGCGTCGAGCGTCTTGCTGATCGCCTCGGGGCGCAGGCCCGACTTCGCGCCGGCCCAGCGCGCCCACGCGAGCAGCACGTGCGGCATGGCGTGCTGCTCTGACCTGGTCAGCATGACCTTGCGCGGCAGCCAGTCAAGCAGGAAGGTCTCCAGCTTCGCCGGGCTGACCCGCAGCGGCCGGCCGAAATCCTGATCGCAGCCGTAGCTGAGGATGTGGTCGACGCACCGGCTGGCCGCCTCAAGATCCGACAGATCCTCGGCATCGTCAGAGGCGAGGAACTCGGCAGCGAGCATCGCCCGGCGGTCGGACCGCCACCCCGGCCGGCGGCTGGCCAGCACCACCGGCTCGTTCGGCGCTGCTGGCGCACCTTTCGCCTCGGCGGGCGGCAGAGTGCGAATCCGGGCCCTGATAAAAGCATGGTAGGAGGGGAACGATTTGCTGACCGGCGGATCGGCATGCTTCTCGGTGACCAGCAGCGCCGGCTCGAGCAGCCGCCTCGCGGTGGCGCACGAGGCACTGCGAAAGGAGGCCTGCGCCGGTCCGTCGTCCGCCTCCGCCAGGGCCCTGCATCTGTCCAGCAGAGTGTCGACCTGGGACGTGACCCAGCCGTCCCGCAGCATCCCGCCCGCGTTGTAGTCGACCACGACGACGAGCGCATGCCGCTCGGAGCCGGCGTAGCTGAACAGGCAGATGACTTCGTCGGTGTCCCAGTAGGCGTCCGACTTGACGTAGCACTCTCCGGCCCCGACGGCGCCCGCCCGCTCGGCCCAGCCTGGCCTGGCCACTCCTTGCTCCATCAGGGCAAGCGCCGCGTGCTCCGCCTTGACCGCCTGCCGGGACGTGCCAAGGCAGGCGATCCCCGACAGCAGTGCCAGGGCGGCCGGGCTGCCCTGATCGGCCGCGTACTCCACCAGGCCCTCGCCGACCAGCTCCTCGACCTCGGCCCGGCGCCGGGGGCGGACTCGCCCCGCCCGCCCCTGCGGGGTCGCGGGCTGGCGCCACCAGGTGCCGAGCAGCTCGCTGACCATCAGCTCAGCATCGAGCGGGCTGCGCACGGCCAGTAGCTCCCGCGCGGCCCGCAGCATCTCCGCGAAGAGAGCGTTAGCCGGCGCAGCGCGACCCGGTCGCCCGGCTGAGCCGGGACGGCGTGATCCCCCTGAGGACTCGGCGTGTCGGCTCGGCTGGCTCACATTCCTAGCTTTTCAGATCCGCATCCTGCGATGCCATGCTTAACCCCGGCGCGCCGCCAGGAATGGCGGCGCAGTCAGAGATTACCTGCCGCCACCGACAGCGCGGACCGCGCCGTGCCGCGCCGACCCCGCCGACGGCGCTGACCTCGCCGCCCCTCGCCGCCTCTCGGACTCGCGCTGACCCGGCGGACTCGCGCTGACCCGGCGGACTCGCGCCGACCCGGCGGACTCGAGCCGGCCCGCCGACCGCCGACGGCGCTTACCCGCTGACCACGCCAGGGCCGCGCCGACCTGCGCCGAGGTTCGGGTTCGCACGAGATCACGCGACCTGGCCGGCAACTGAGTCCCTGGCGTCCCGCTGGGATCACGGGTCACAGTCGTCTGGCGGAGGTCGAGGGCCGGGCAACGGGAAATGGGGAACGGTCGCCGGGACGGATCGACGTATCATCGCTTTCCGTTGAAATTTTGCGGCTTTGGTCCCTTTTGCGGCACGGAAAGTGTCAATACGTGGCCGACGGCCATCGACGTATCACCACTTTCCGTTGTTCCCCCGGTCCCGCCCCCGCCTGGTTTCCGTGATCCATGGCGAAGCTGAGTTTCTGGACTCAGGTCGGGGCGGAGGCTGACCTGAGCAAACGACAGAAACCGGCAACCCGGGTCCAGCAGCCCGATTCCCATCTTCAGCCACCGCCCCGGAGGCCATGCGGCGCCGACCGGGCGCCCGAGTACCCCAGCAACCTTCCGTGATCATGAACCTGACCTTGATCACGGGACCTGAGGCGCGTGATCACCCCATCCAGATTCCGTGATCAAGATCCCGATCATGATCACGGAACCCCTGTGGCGCAAGGTTTAGTCCAGAAACCGATCTTCTCCTTTGACGCGGCGAGCAGCTGATCTCGGCGGCGGCCCGCACTCGGGAAGTCCGGCACCCGCCAGATGTTCGTGATCGTGGTCGGCGGCCTGTGTCCGGGAGGCCAGGTCCCCGCCAGGTTTTCGTGATTTAAGGAAGCTGGGTTTCTGGACTGCGGCTGCGTGTGAGTGTTCGGGGAGTGCGTCCAGGCGGGGCGGCTCTGGGGGCGCAGTTGGGGGTGGCACAGGCCGGGCGGAGGGGGTTGTCGGTTTCGCGGTAGGTTGCCGTATTTCTGGCGGAGGGTTGTCGTTTCCCGGAAGGTTGTCGTCATCGTGGCGGAAGGTTGTCGTATTCTGCGCGGAGAGTTGTCGCCTGGCGGTCAGTTAACCGCCGTATTTACCGAAATACTTACCGTCAGGCGACAATCTTCGCTGAAACTCCGACAACGTTCCGACAGGATTGCGAACCCACCCGGTCTCGCCTTGAGCCGTGCTCCGGGTTGGCGACGTACGCCAGCAATGTTCCGTGATCTCGGGGGTCAGGCGACGGACACCAGCAGTGTTCTGCGACTGTGGCTTTTGTGGTGTGAGGTACGGGATGAGTCCTGTGCCGGGAATGTGTGGCGGCTGGCGGGGAACCGGCAGCCCGAGTCCAGGAACCCGAAGCTCCTTCCGGCCGCGATCCCCGGAGACGAGTGGCGCTGGTCGGGCATCTGAGTTCGTGATCACGGAGCCTGGTCGGGTGATCATGCTGCCGATGGTTCCGAGTTCTGGCGCGAATTCCGTGATGTTGGCCGGGGAGGCGGATGATGGTCCGGAACGCCGACGGGGTGATCACCTGGCCGGGTGTGGGCGGGGTGACAGCCGGGTTTGCGAGTTCCTGGGGGGCTTGCGGGGCTGGTGCAGGAGCTGTGTCTAAAAGATCTAGGAGACTTTTTTCCTGTAGGAGGATTGACCATCATATTCGCTGTTAAGTCTCCTACAGGAAAAAAGTCTCCTACAGGATCAGGCGAGCCTGGCAGCGGGTGAGGCGGCTGTGGCAGCTGAGTCACCGGGGACCAGCCCGGTCCGGGCGGTGTTTCCGCCAGGCCAGCGCGGCAGCCCGATCACGGAATTCGCGCAGACCATGTTCCGTGATCAGGGGTGCTCCATGATCACGGGAACATGCGCGGGTCATCCGCCCGAGCTCGGGCACCGTGCACCGGGACCGGCGGGTACGCACACCGGCGCCCGTCCTGGATCCGGGCCGGTCACGCTCAGGTCGGGAAACCTGGCGGGGGCGTCCGTCCGGATCCTGGGCTGGACCGGGCGCGGGCGGGGGGAACCGCGCGAACCGGCCAGTATGCTCTCGAATGGCTGCCCGGGTCACCCCGGCGGGCAGCCCGGCGGAACCGGGCCTGGTGAACCGCCAGCGGTCATTCGGCCGATAAGACATAATTCACAATCAGGGGAGCATGCCGGGCGATCGCGCCAGGCAGTTGAAGGCGGCGGAACTGCGAAGGAGCGGCGGCTATGCGGCGTGCTCGAAGATGGCACACCAGCTCGGCCAGCCAGCGAGCTGGTCAGATGGGTCAGGCAGGTCAGGTCAGAAGGCGTCTCACACTCGGCTGCGCGGGGCTGCTGGCCCTCTCGGTCATGGCGGCAGGCTGCGGTACCAATACCAAGCCGCACACCGGCAACACGCCCATGAACGGCGGCGAGGTGACCTACGCGCTGCCGGCCAACGTGACGCCGGACTATATTTTCCCGTTCTCATCGGGTGAGCACTTCACCATCGTGAACCTGGACAACCTGCAGTACTTCCTGTACCGGCCGCTCTACTGGTGGGGTAACAACGGCCTGCCGTACCTGAACAAGCCGCTCAGCCTGGCGAATGAGCCGACTTACAGCGGCCAGGTCGTCACGATCAAGCTGAAGCAGGGCCTCAAGTGGTCGGACGGCTCGCCGATCAACTCCAAGGACATCATGTTCTGGATGAACATGATGGTAGCGCTTGGGCACTCGGACTATGGCGGCTACGTGCCTGGCGGCCTGCCTGATGACGTCAAGGATATCCACGCCGTCGGCGACTACGAAGTGAAGATGACGATCATCGGCAAGTACTCGCCGTTGTGGTTCACCGACAACGAGCTGAGCCAGATCACTCCGCTCCCGCTAGCCTGGGACAAGACCAGCGCTACCAGCACGAGCGACTGCGCCGACAAGCCGAGCGACTGCGCGGCGGTGTATAAGTACCTCGACTCACAGGCGGGTGCCTCGCCGGCCTGGGTGACCTCGCCGATCTGGAAGGTCGTCGACGGTCCATGGCGGCTGACTCAGTACACCTCGCAGGGAGTACTGACGTTCACCAGGAACGACAAGTACTCGATCCCGGTGCCCAAGGATCACATTGACGTCTTCCAGGAGGAGCCGTTCACCTCGGAAGAGGCAGAGTTCAACGTTCTGCAGGCCGGCGGTGACAGCCCGCTAGACGTGGGCTACCTGCCGACGGTGGATGCTCCGGTGCCGTCTCCCGGGCAGAATGTGGGCCAGAACCCGCTGTCCGGCTACACGCTGCAGCCGGTCTACACCTGGGGCCTCAGCTACATGCCCTACAACTTCAATCCCGCCGATCCGCTGGTCGGGGTCTTCAATCAGCTGTACTTCAGGCAGGCGTTCCAGCTTCTGGTCAACCAGGCGGCGATCATCCAGGGCGCGCTGCACGGCTACGGCAAGATTTCCACGGGGCCGGTCGGTGACTCGCCGAAGACCAAGTACCTGTCGCCGAAGGCGCGTGAGGGTGACCCGTTCCCCTTTAACCTGCCCAGGGCGGAGAGCCTGCTGCGCCAGCACGGCTGGCACATCTCGCCGCTGACCGGCACCACCTGCACGAGCCCCGGTTCCGGCAGCGGCCAGTGCGGCGCGGGCATCAAGTCAGGTACCAAGCTCAACCTGAACCTGCTGTACGCCACGGGCAACGCCTGGGTGCAGGCGGCGGTGCTGCAGCTCAAGTCCAACGCAGGCCGCGTCGGCATTGAGGTCAACCTCATACCCAAGTCCTTCGACGGCGTGCTCGCGGTGGTGGAGAACGGCTGCGGCACCGCGACGACGCCTAAGCCCTGTCCCTGGGAGCTGGCCGACTGGGGAGAGGGCTGGAGCTACGTGCCCGACTACCTGCCCACCGGCGACGAGCTGTTCGGCACCAACTCCGCAGGCAACCTCGGTGAGTACAGCAACCCGACCAACGACCAGCTCATCGTCAAGACCGTGCAGACGTCGAACCTGGGCGCCATGTACAAGTGGGAGGACTACCTCACCCAGCAGCTGCCCGTCGTGCTGCAGCCAACGGCACCCGCCTATCTGCTGGAGAGCATTAACAATCTGCGCATCGGGCCGCAGAGCCCGACGCTGGCCCTCACGCCGGAAGACTGGTATTTCGTGCATTGATGAGCTGGGCACCAAGCTGGGCATCGGGTAGGCAAACACTTAGCGGAGCAGGCGGCCGGCACCGGCCGCCCTGCTCCGGTGATCCGAACCGGTGATCACCTACCTGATCAGGCGAGTATTCCAGGCGCTTGTCGTGCTTGTGCTGGTGAGCCTGGTGGTGTTCGGCTTTCGCTGGCTGCTGCCAGGCGGAGCGCAGCATGCTCTGCTCGGTGCTGGTCCGTCGGGTGCTGGTCCGTCCGGTGCCGGCCCGTCGGCGGCCGGGCTGCGCCGGGCCTACGGTTTCGGCGGGCCGGCCGCGCTTGAGTACCTGGCGTGGCTCGGCCAGCTACTGCACGGCAATCTTGGCTACTCGTTCGAGCAGGGCAGAAGCGTCGGCGCGCTGCTCGCGGCCAGCCTGCCGAGAACCCTCGCTCTGACGGTGACCGCGCTGGTGCTGGCGGTCGCCGTCGGGCTCCCGGCCGGGC
This sequence comes from uncultured Actinomycetota bacterium, assembly GCA_963819285.1. Taxonomy (GTDB): domain Bacteria; phylum Actinomycetota; class Actinomycetes; order Streptosporangiales; family Streptosporangiaceae; genus Chersky-822. The sequence continues at coordinate 1,841,638 of CAWFVM010000006.1, read as the reverse complement.
TGCTGCAGGCCGTCCGGCGTGAGTCAGTGGCCGACCGGGCGCTGCGCGGGCTTTCTTACCTCGGCTACGGGATGCCGCCGTTCTTCCTGGGCTCCGTGCTCATTCTGGTGTTCGCGATCCGCCTGCACTGGTTCGGCGCGGAAGGACCGCAGGAGGTGGGGATCGCCGGGGTGCTCACCGACTGGCGTGCCCTGACGCTGCCCGTGCTGACGCTGGCGACCTTCACGGCCGCGGTCTTCGCCAGATATGCCCGAGGCGCGGCGATCGAGAGCCTGGCCAGCGACTACATCAGGACGGCCAGGGCGGCGGGGGCCGGGCAGGCCCGGGTGGTGACCAGGCACGTGCTGAGGAACTCGCTGATCCCGGTGATCACGCTAGCCGGGATCAGCCTGCCGCAGGTCTTCGGCGGCGCCCTGATCGTGGAGAGCCTGTTCAATATCGAGGGCATCGGCTGGCACCTGTGGCAGGCCGCGGTTAAGCAGGATTTTCCGGTGCTGCTCGGATTCATCCTGGTTGTCGGAGTCGCCGCGGTGACCGGATCGCTGCTCGCGGATCTCGGCTACCTGATCGCCGACCCGCGAGTCAGGTATGACCGGCGGTGAGGGGAAGGGGACGTCACGCCGCGCCAGCCAGGCGGCTAGGACGCAGGCGGCTGGCCGGCGCGACCGGCACCAGCTGGCCGACATGGCCGCTGGCGCTGCGGGCGGGCCTCGGGCCGATGGGGCTGACCGGGCTGATCATCATCGCGGCGATAGCGGCGTTCTGCTTCGCCGGGCCGCTGTTCTACCGGCCGGATCTGGTGCACGTGAACCTGGAGCTGAGTAACCTCCCGCCGGGTCATCGGCACTTGCTCGGGACCGATGCCGACGGCATCGACGTGCTTGGCAGGCTGATGACCGGGGGACAGCTCTCGCTCGAGGTGGGAGTCGTCGCCGGGCTGCTTGCCGCATTTCTCGGGTCGCTGTGGGGTGCGGTGGCCGGCTACCTCGGCGGTGCCGTCGACGCGGTCATGATGCGGCTGGTCGATGCCGGGATCGCGATTCCGACGATCATCTTGCTGCTGCTGCTGACCTCGATCTACCCGCCGTCGGCGACGATCCTGGTGCTCGTCATCGCAGCCACGTCCTGGCTGAGCACGGCCAGGCTGGTTCGCGGTGCCGCGCTGACGCTGCGCAGCAGGGAGTTCGTGCAGGCGGTCCGGGCGATGGGCGGCACTAGGCGCAGGGCCATATTTCGTCATGTCGCTCCTAACGCGCTCGGAACGATCACGGTTAACGTGTCCTTCCAGATCGCCGACGCTGTTGTCGTGCTCGCTACCCTCAGTTATCTAGGGCTCGGCGTACAGCCGCCTTCGGCGGACTGGGGCGACATGATCGCGTCCGGCGTGCAAACGATCTCACTGGGCTACTGGTGGGAGATCTACCCCGCTGGGATCGCGATCATAGCGGTCGTGATCAGCTTTAACTTGCTCGGCGACGCCCTGCGCGACCGGCTTGACCGGTTCGGGCCAACCTACTAGCCAGGCGGCCCGGACTGCCCAAGCTCACGGCGCGGATGCTGGGTAACGTCCCCTAGCTAAGCCCTGACCAGGCTAAAATGGCGTTGGCGCTAGTCTGGGTGGCGCTAGGCGTGACCTGTCAGCCGTCCATCAGCCGAAGGCATCATCGCAGCACTACAGAGCGGTGCGAGCTGCTTACGGGCGGAGCCGGGTGCCCTAGCTGGCCGCCAGGTGCGAAGCCATCCGACTTCTCGCTGCGGACGTCAGGCCTGACCAGCCTGGTGCCGCTAGCCTTCTTGGGTTGGATGCCGCAGGGAGGGGATCGTGCCGTGAACGCTTGCTGGGATGCGAGGTGGCCGCGATGAGCGCCTCGACGTCCGTGCCGCAAGCTGGATGGCCGCGCTCGGGTGCGGACGCCTTTGATTCCGCGATGCTTGAGGCGCTGCTCGGCCAGGCACAGGTCGGATTCGCGTTCATCGATGCTGATCTTCGGCTGCGGAAAGTGAGCAGTTCCCTGGCCGAGATGACCGGCGGGTCGCTCGCCGGGCAGCTGGGGCACGCCCTGCGGAGCGCCTGGCCGCCGGCGATGGCGGCCACCGCCGAGTCGGCCGTCCGCAGCGTGCTGGCGTCCGGGCAGCCGGTGCTGAACCGGATCACGACGCAGGACGCTGAAGTCCCCGAGCCAGGGACGAGCACCGAGGGCGCGGCTGGCGGTGACCGGATCCCGGTGCCCAGGCGGGCGGCAGCGGCCGACGCGATCGCGCCGGGCGGCAACGGCCTGGCCGACGGCGCCGGCGGCCAGGCGGCTCGCGCTGTCGTGCTATCCAGCGCACGGTACAGCGGGGGAGACGACCGGCGTCACGATGATCGCCATCGACGTCACTGGCGACGCCGACGCCGCCGAGGCGGTCAGGAGGACGAACGAGCGCTACCGGTCGCTGGTGCAGGCCGGCAATCAGGTGGTCTGGGTCACCGATCCGGTCGGCCAGGTGAGCGAAGACTCGCCCGAGTGGCGCTGGATCACTGGCCAGTCAGTCGATGAGTACCTGTCAGGCGGCTGGCTCGCGGCGATTCACCCCGATGACCGGGAGCGCGTCGAGCGGGACTGGCTGGGCTGCGTGAAGACCGGCACGGTCTTTGACGGCAGTTACCGCGTCCGGGCCAAGACCGGCTCCTACCGCCACTATGACGTCCGGGCGGTGCCGATCGAGCGGGACGGCGCGATCGTTGAGTGGATGGGCGCGAGTACCGACGTCACCAGCCAGCGCGAGGCCGACGAGATGCGCGGCCGGCTGACCGAGCAGCTCTCAGCGGCCGCGCTGCGCACGTCCCGGCTGCAGCAGGCGACGTCGCTGCTTGCCGAGGCGCTTTCGGTGCAGGAAGTCGTGAGCGTCATCACGGAGGTGGGCCGGTCGGCGATCGGCGCCGACCGGTCAGCGATCGCCCTCGTCGACTCCGAGCGGCTCAGGCTCAGGATCATCAGCTCGGACGCGGCGGGTGCTGGCCCCGGCGAGCTGAGCGGTGAGGTGCCGCTTGACGTTCCGAGCGTGATGACCGCGGCGGTCGCGCTGCGGCGCCCGCTCATCCTGGACAGTCCGGAGAGCCTGCGCAAGCACTTCGAGACCGACGCCAGCGTGGAGTTCTTCCTCCGGCACAGCGACGAGCAGGCCTGGGTTGGCCTGCCGCTCACGACGTCGGGCACGCCGCTCGGCGCGCTCCAGTTCTCCTTTACCGGCCGGCGGCAGATCACCGATGAGGAGCGAGTGTTCCTTGAGGCGCTGGCCGGTCAGTGCGCGCTGGCGCTTGAGCGAGCGATGCTCTACGAGCGTGAGCACACGACGGCCGAGACGCTGCAGCGCAGCCTGCTGCCTGACACCCTGCCCGAGGTCCAGGGGATCACTCTGCGGGCGTGTTACAAGCCGCTGTCCATCGAGGTGGGCGGTGACTGGTATGACGCCTTCAGGCTGCCTGACGGCAAGCTGGCGGTGGCCGCTGGCGACGTCATGGGCAAGGGACTGACAGCAGCGGCCGGGATGGGCCGGGTCAGGAACGCGCTGCGTGCGCTCGCCCTGACCGACCCGAGGCCGGCCGCCGTGCTCGCTGGCCTTGACCGGCTGTTTATGGCGACAGAGCTCGATGAGCAGGTGACGACGGTCTGCTATCTCGTGGTAGATCCGGAGACCGGCGAGGGTGTGGCCGGCAATGCCGGTCACCTGCCCCCGCTGCTGCTCGGCCCAGGGATGGTGCCCAGGCTCGATCAGGCCGAGGCGGGGACTCCGCTGGGCTGGGCGAGTCCGAGGCAGCAGTATCCGTTCCGGCTGCCGCGCGGACATACCGCGGTGCTCTACTCCGATGGCCTGGTGGAGAACCGCAAGCGCGGTCTTGACTCCGGTCTTGACGAGCTGGTCTCGGTCGCGGCGCAGGCGCCCGCCGGAGTGGCGCACGACGCGGACAAGCTGATTGACTACCTCGTCGAGCGAATGCTGGCCGGCTACGAGCAGGACGATGACGTCACCGTGCTCGTGCTCCAGATGCAGGGCAGAGATGGCGATACGGTCGCGCGCGGGGGCAGGCGTGGGCGTCAGCGGGGCTAATCGCAGGCGAGGGAGATCGATTCGCGCCAGTTGTGGGTACGCTTTCCCAGCAAGTGGTCATCGGGATCGATCCGATCGGGGGAGTTGGAGTCGGGAGTGGCAGGACTACCTCCCAACTCCGCCTAAGGTGGGGGACGGGAGCGGAATAGGTCGGGCTGGCTGCCAGCTGCGGCGGAGCGGGGACTTCGCCGATGGTCAAGTAAGCACTGACCTGCCGGTAGCGTCTATTCGCTGTCAGTTGATCGCAGGAGAGAGTCGGTAGCGCCTGCTAGCTCAGTCAGGCTCGCGCCGACTGGGATACGGCGTCTTTATCGGCCAGCGAAGGAAGGGGTGACCGCGGTGGCAGGCACTGCAAGCTCCGCGGCGCGGAGGCGGCCAACGCCGGCAGGCGCAGGCGCTCGCGTTCCGCAGCAATCCCGGGTCGAGCCAGATTCTTCTGGTGCCGCCCATGCCGACGCCGCGGTCACGCTAGTGGCGGCTGACAAGGCCGCAGCGGACGGAGCGGCAGCGGACGGGCAGGCTGCCGCCGGGCGGTCGGCGGCTGGCTCGCGCAGATCACAGCGGCGCGGGACAGTCAGCAAGGACCGAGCAGCAGGGACGGTCGGCTCTGGTGGAGCGGATACTGTAGTGGATCAAGCCATTCCTGCGTCAGTGAGCCCAGCGGCTGGCACTCGCCGGTCACGCGCGAACTCGCGCGCTGATCGAGGCGCGCCCAGTGCGGGGTCGAATGGCGCTCATGGCAAGGGATCTGGCCCGGGCAGCGAGAGCGGTCCGGTTGGCCTGCGTGATCTGGAAGGTGACGTGAACCTGGCGGAAGCGACTGATCTTGACGTTGACTCCGATCCTGGCGGGATGACCGACCTGGACGGTGAGCCGGATCTCGCTGAGGTGGGGGATCTGGAGGGCGAGCCTGATCTCGCCGACGTAGCGGATCTAGAAGTTGATCTTGATGACCTGTCCGGCCTGGACGGCGATGAGCCGATCGCGGGTACTGGCACAGACGATGAGTCCGATGACGGTGACGACGAGGCCGAGCCCGACGCCAAAGGCAAGCCGAAGCCGGCCGCCGGCGTGGTGGCAGTCGGGGTCGCGGTCGCGGCTACCGCCACCGAGGAGACCGACGACGAGGCATTCGTCTATGGTGACGATGACGATGACCTGCCCGCTGCTCAGGTAGCGGTGGCCGGCGCCACCTCTGACCCGGTCAAGGACTACCTCAAGCAGATCGGCAAGGTGCCGCTGCTCAACGCCGAGCAAGAGGTCGAGCTGGCGAAGCGGATCGAAGGCCGGCCTGTTCGCCGAGGAGAAGCTGGCCGACGGCGGCCGGTCGCTCCCGCCGGATGTGCGCGGCGACCTGGACTGGATCGCCGAGGACGGCCGCCGGGCGAAGAACCACCTGCTCGAAGCCAACTTGCGGCTGGTCGTATCACTGGCCAAGCGTTACACCGGTCGCGGCATGCTCTTCCTCGACCTGATCCAGGAGGGCAACCTCGGCCTGATCAGGGCAGTGGAGAAGTTCGACTACACCAAGGGCTACAAGTTCTCCACGTATGCCACCTGGTGGATCAGGCAGGCGATCACCCGGGCGATGGCCGACCAGGCCCGCACGATCAGGATCCCCGTGCACATGGTTGAGGTGATCAACAAGCTGGCTCGGGTGCAGCGGCAGATGCTGCAGGACCTGGGCCGGGAGCCGACGCCCGAGGAACTGGCAGCTGAGCTCGACATGACCCCTGAGAAGGTCATAGAAGTTCAGAAATACGGCCGGGAGCCGATCTCGCTGCACACGCCGCTCGGTGAGGACGGCGACAGCGAGTTCGGTGACCTGATCGAGGACTCAGAGGCGATCCAGCCGGGTGAGGCGGTCAGCTTCACCTTGCTGCAGGAGCAGTTGCACTCGGTGCTCGACACGCTCTCCGAGCGCGAGGCCGGGGTCGTCTCGATGCGGTTCGGCCTGACCGACGGCCAGCCCAAGACGCTCGACGAGATCGGCAAGGTCTACGGCGTCACCAGGGAGCGGATCAGGCAGATCGAGTCCAAGACGATGTCGAAGCTGCGCCACCCGTCTAGATCCCAGGTCCTGCGCGACTACCTCGACTAAGCCTGAGCGACAGCGAATAGCTGGCCCGCCACCCGAGTTCTGGGTGGCGGGCCAGTCTCGTCCCGACTTGCATTTCCGCACCGCACCGCACCGCATCGCACCCGGCCCTGGCCTCGGCCTCGGCCCGGTCCCGCGCCACCAATATTCCGTGATCAAGCTGGGCGGTTTCCGTGATCATGGAACACGGGCTGATCACGGAACATCAGCTGCGTAGTCACGCCATCAGGACTCCATGATCACCATCCCGGGCATGATCACGGAACATGGCTGGCGCGAATTCCGTGAAGTTGGCGGTCTGGTTTCCGGGGTGGCTGGTCCAGCCCGGGCCTGTCCTGCCGCTGGCCTGCCGGGCCGTACCCCATCGATGTGACATAGCTGGGGCTGGAGCACCAGCGCTGCCACATCCATGGGGCCGGCCAGCGGTCAGCATCACCGAATTCGCGCCAGAGCCCGGAACATCAGCGCGGGCTCGGGCGCCACCTCGGCCAGGGATCTACGGGGAACCGCGTTTCCGGACCCGCGTCGCCTGCCCCTAAAAACCTCAGGCCACATCAGCCTCGGAAAACCCCTGACGCCACATCGGCCCCGGAGGCCGAGTCCCCGCAACTCTCCGTGATCATGAAACTAACCCTGATCACGGAACCTGAGCGGCGTGATCACCCCATCCAGGTTCCGTGATCAAGGCCCTGGACGTGATCACGGAACCCTGGTGGCGTCGGTCGCTGGTGCGGGATGCGGGAGCTTGCCGGGGCGTGGTTCAAGGGCCTGCTGGGTCTCTAGTCCAGCCGCGCTGGATGCTGGTCGGGAGATCCTGGGCTGCGGAGACCATGCGGCGGGCCCGCCAGCTCGGACTGAGTGGCGGGCCCGCCGGGTTGAGTGCTGAAGGCTACGAGGGGGCGATTAGCGGCTGGTGGCGGGATCCTCGGTTGGCTTGGCCGTGAGCCGCGCCGTCTCGTCCTGGATCTCGACCGCTACCTTGGCCAGGGCTGGTGCGTGCTGGCGGTTGTGATGCGCACAGAACAGCAGCTCGGCTGAGCCGGGGAGGATGACCCGCACGTAGGCGGGGGCACCGCACCGGTCGCACAGGTCGTTGGCGTTCAGCGGCTTTGTAGGGGCCATCATCGCTCCGGTCATGTCCGCCTCCCTTGCCCTTTTCCCTCCGACAGGTTTGCCGGCGGTTTTACAACCTGCGTTCTCTACGCATCACAACACCTAGCCAGTCTCGTGTCATCCCATGCCGGCCCAGCGTACGCCGTGGGCGAACACATTACGGACTGCTGGCTCGATCTTTATACGACTAGCCACCAAAGAGCAAGTTGTCGCAGGTAGCCGGGTATGTGACCGGCGCGTTGGCTCGCGGTGTCAGCATGGGTCGATATTCTTCGGGTAGGAAAAATTTTCCGGCGCCTGGCCCCGTTCAGGGCCGCGAGCCGCTCGCACTGACTGATAGCACCGACTGATGGAGACCTAGCGCCGTGACTGCCGCTCTGCGTGAGACGCCGCTGTCGGCCAGCCTGGTCGATGGTTACTCGGCGCGTCATCTGACTGTGCTTGAGGGGCTGGAGGCGGTGCGCAAGCGTCCTGGCATGTACATCGGGTCGACCGATGGCCGGGGCCTGCTGCACTGCCTGTGGGAGATCATCGACAACGCCGTTGACGAGGCACTGAACGCCAGCTGCACCAGGATCGAGGTCATCCTGCATGCCGATCAGTCGGCCGAGGTGCGGGACAACGGCCGGGGGATCCCGGTCGACATCGAGCCCAAGACTGGCCTGAACGGCGTCGAGCTGGTGATGACCAGGCTGCACGCTGGCGGGAAGTTCGGCGGCAGCTCGTACACCGCGTCCGGTGGCTTGCACGGCGTGGGTGCCTCAGTGGTCAACGCGCTGTCCGGCCGGCTCGACGTCCGGGTGGATCGTGAAGGTTATGAGTGGCTCGGCAGCTTCAGGCGCGGCGTCCCCGGCGAGTACGACGGCGATGATCCCGAGTCGGGATTCACGCCGGGCTCGGGACTGCGCAAGCTGCGGCGGATGCCGAAGACCAGGACTGGCACGCGGATCAGGTTCTGGCCGGACCGGCAGATCTTCGTGCCAGGCGCCCGGATGGAATACGAGCCGCTGATCGAGCGGGCCAGGCAGACCGCTTACCTCGTGCCCGGCCTCGCGATCTCGATCACTGACGAGCGCACGGCGGAGGACGGCGGGCCGCAGGAGCCCGGTCCTGATGGCAAGGCCGGCGCCGTCGAGTTCAGTTTCGTGGGCGGGATCAGCGAGTTCTGCGCGCACCTGAGCCGGGGGACGGCGGTCACCGACGTGCTCAGGCTGACCGGTTCCGGGCAGTTCACCGAGACCGTGCCGGTGCTGGATGAGGTGGGCCACCTGACCCCGACCGAGGTTGAGCGCGACCTCGCCGTTGACGTGGCGCTGCGCTGGGATAGCGGCTACGAGACCGTGACCCGCTCGTTCGTCAACGTGATCGCTACCCCTAAAGGCGGGACGCACGTCAGCGGCTTTGAGCGAGCGCTGGTCAAGACCATTAACGACCAGCTCAAGGCCACCCGGCTGATGAAGTCCGGCGATGAGGCCGTGACCAAGGAGGACGTGCTCGAGGGCCTGACCGCGGTGATCTCGGTGCGGCTGCCCGAGCCGCAGTTCGAGGGCCAGACCAAGGAAGTGCTCGGTACCCCGGCGGCCTCCCGCATCGTCGGCCAGGTCATCAGCGCCGAGCTCGCCGGGTTCCTCGAAGGCCGGGCGCGCGGCAGCAGGCTGCAGGCCAAGGCCGTGCTCGAGAAGATCGCGACCGCGGCCAAGACCAGGATCGCGGCCCGCGAGCACCGGGAAAATCAGCGCCGCAAGTCGGCGCTGGCCAGCTCGGCGCTCCCGGCCAAGCTCGTGGACTGCAGGCTGGCCGATGACCGGAGCGAGCTTTTCATCGTAGAGGGCGACTCAGCGCTCGGCACGGCCAAGCTGGCGCGCGACTCGGAGTTCCAGGCACTGCTGCCGATCCGGGGCAAGATCCTGAACGTGCAGAAGGCCTCGCTGTCGGACATGCTGAAAAACGCCGAGTGCGCTGCCATCATCCAGGTGCTTGGCGCCGGCTCAGGTAACGCGTTCGATCTGGAGGCGGCCAGGTACCAGCGGGTGATCTTGATGAGCGACGCCGACGTCGACGGTGCGCACATCAGGTGCCTGCTGCTGACCCTTTTTCATCGCTATATGCGCCCGCTGGTGGACGCGGGCCGGGTATTCGCTGCCGTCCCGCCGCTGCACCGGGTGGAGCTGAGCAATCCCCGCAAGGGCGCGGAGCGCTATATCTACACCTACTCCGACGCAGAGCTGAATCGCACGCTGCTTGAGCTTGAGCGCAAGGGCCAGCGCTGGAAGGACCAGCCGCAGCGGTACAAGGGCCTCGGTGAGATGGACGCGTCTCAGCTAGCCGAGACGACGATGGACCCGCGCCGGCGGACGCTGCGCCGAATCAGGATCTCCGACGCCCTGGCGGCCACGGAGATCTTCGACCTGCTGATGGGCAGCGAGGTCGCTCCCCGCCGGGACTTCATCGTCAGCGGCGCGACCGAGCTTGACCCGGCCAGGATCGATACCTGAGCAAGCGGTGCTCCAGGTACCGGCCCCGGCCGGGGACGACGTAGCTAGCGTCGGGCTAGCTCTGCCACAGTGCCGGGCAGAAATCGGGATCGGCGTAATCTGGCGTTCCCTCAGCGGTGGAGCGCACTAGAAGATCGTTGTTGTAGACGACCCGGCTGCCATCGGCCTTGGCGTAGTGGCGCCACTGGTTGGCTTCGTCTTGCAGATGCAGCGAGATCGCGCGCCTGGGCGACGTGCTGCGGTTATGGCTGCTGCCGTGGTAGATCCGGCAGTGGTGGAAGCTCATGTGGCCCTTGGGGATCACCATCGGGACCATGCTGACCTGTGACCCATTGAACTCAGCCGTCTTCTGCAGCAGTTCTTCAAGCTCACTACGGTCGCGCTGAGCGAAGTGCCTGGTCGAGTCGTCGCCGGGGATGTCTTTCCACAGATGGCTGCCGTCGATCATCGTGATCGTGCCCATCTCCTCGCCGCAGTCGTGGAAGGGGATGAAGGCCGTCAGCATGCGCTCAGAAGTGCAGGTCTGCCAGTAGTGCCGGTCAGCGTGCCAGGGCACCAGGTTGGTGATCTCATCCTTGTTGGGGGGCTTGTAGATCATGGTCGACTGGAAAACCCTGATCTGTGCCGTGCTGGCCAGCCTGGCCGCTACGGCGCCGACCAGTGGCTTGCGCAGGATCGAGGCGATCGCGTCGGACTCATAGTGGACGTAGTCGTTGTGACGCTGAATGGGTCCGTGCGACGGCTCCCAGTAAGCCAGGGTCGGCGGCCTGACGGGCAGCAGTCGATCGCGGTGTCCGTCATAGAACTGATCGCTCGCCTCGACCAGGGCATCGATCTCCTCGTCGCTGAACAGCTTGCGGGTCAGGTACCAGCCATGCTGCTCGTACTGCTCGACCTCTTCGTCGGTGGGAAGCAAGTCAAGCTCGGCCTCAGACAGAGTGAACTGACCCGCCTTGAGCGGGTCTTTAGTGAATTGGCTCATGGTCATTGCTGCTCCGATCTGTCGCGGTATCAACCTTAATGAGTCATGCCTGCATGCTCGTCTTCGAGGGCTTCGTAGAGCGCCCTGATATTGCTGCTGCCGAAGGTCAGCGCGCCCTTCCGCTCGATCAGTTCCAGGAAGAGAGTGTGCCGTGCATGGGTTGATCTGGCGAAAATCTGGAACATCTGCCCCCATCGGTCCCGGTCGGCGAGGACATTCAGCTCGCGCAGCTCATCCAGCGGAATGGCCAGTCGCCCGAGTCGCGCCTCCAGCGCCTGGTAGTAGCCCGCCGGCGCGATGAGGAACTCGACGCCGCGGGCGGAAATGGTGCGGACAGCGGTGCTGATGTCCGAGGTCCTGAAGGCGAGGTGCTGGACGCCGGCGCCGCCATGGGCCTGGAGGAACTCATCGATCTGACCGGGCTCGAGCCGCACGTCAGGCTCGATCAGGGTGAAGGTCACCGCGGCCTCGTGGTCCTGCACGACCTTGGAGAGCATCGCCTGAGTGCCGACCTCGATCCGCTCGTCATAGATCTGGGCCAGCCCGAAGACGTCACGGTAGAACCGCACGGTCGAATCGAGCTCGCCCGCGGGCAGGCACACCGCGACGTGGTCAAGCAGGTCGAGCAGCGCGTCATCGTCGCCCGCCCGGCCGAGCTCGCCTGGCGCCATCTCGATCACGCCCGGTGCGAACTCGCCGTCGGGGTCGCTGCGCTCAACCAGCTTGTGCAGCACGTCGCCGAAGCCGGCCACGACTCCAGAGCCGACCCGGCCGCCGGGCCCGTCGCCCGATGCCAGGAAGACCGGGCTGGAGATCGGCGTCGCGCCGGCAGCGATGACGTCGGCGTAATCCTGCCTGACGTCGTCGGTGCCGAACGCGATCACGCCTATTCCGTCGCCGTGCCTGGCGAGGTAGTTCGACGCCTCGTCGCCGTCGGCCGTAGGAGTAGTGAGCAGGAGCCTGATCCGTCCCTGCCGCAGCAGCACCGAGTGTTGCGGGCTGGACGCGGCCGATCGTCCGGCGATCCTGAAGCCATAGGTCTCGCACAGCGAGGCTGACATAGCCGGCAGGTCGCCGACGTAATACTCGACATGATCGAATCCGTGGATCTTCATCGCTTACCTTTCGATGCCGTGGGCTGCAGCCTGATCCGATGACCCCGCGGCCTTATGACTGGCACCCCAGTCGGGTGCATTAGCTAGCTCCCTGGCTTTCTAGCAAGGACGGTGCCGACGTGAGTGGCCCGGTGCTGAGTGGCCCGGTGCTTAGTGACTCGGTGGCGGCGGGCTGGGCGGTTGTCGGCCAGGATGCCGGGCCGATCAGGATTGCCTGGCACTCAACGGTGTCGTCGAGGTAGGCATTGGCAGCGATGACGAGCGCAGCGCCTGCGTCGCCACCTTCCACCAGCAGCATCGCGCTGGCGAGTGCATCGGTCATGACAGCTTCCAGCGCGCTCGCCGGAGCCAGCGCGCTGGCCGGGCGGCCTGGCATGGCGCAGATCACAGGTCCTGACAGCTGCCAGCGTGCGGCTACGTGGCCGACGACCGCGTTCAGGTTGGACTGGTAGAAGAGCAGCGGCGGCACTCTCCGGCCCGCCTGCACGGCACTGGCTACGGCCGCAGCGGTGGCCAGGTCGCCGGTCGAGCTGGCCAGGACGATCGCGGTGCGGTCGCCGTAAGCCGGGGCGGCCGGCGGCGGGCCGAAGCAGGGGAGCAGGCACAGATCGGCCACCGTGGCCACGAGCGGGCTGAAGGCGGACGTCACGAAGCCCGCTACGGGCGGGAGCCCGCCGGGCTCGCGGCTCGGCCAGTGTGCCGTCGCCAGCACCGCCAGCCCGAGCCCGGCGAGTTCGAACTCAGTCAGCCCGAGCTTGGTCAGGTGAATACCCGAAGGGTCTAAAGACGTGCTCACACGGCCTCCAGGAGCAGCGCCGTGTTAGCGCCACCGAAGGCGGCATTCAGGCTCAGGGCGTACCTTGCGCCGGTCGGGCGGGCCTGGTCGAGCACCAGGTTAAGGTCGCAGTCGGGATCGGGGCTCAGGAAGCCAGCGTTGACTGGCAGCAGCCCGGCGCGCAGCGTGAGCACCGTCACGATGAATTCAAGCAGCGCGGACGCCTCAAGCGCGTGCCCGTGCGCCGACTTAGTCGAGCTGACCGGGATCGCGGCGGCCCGCTCGCCGAACGCCAGGTGAATGGCGGCGGCCTCAGACGCGTCGGCATACGCCGTGCCGGTGGCATTGGCGTTAAGGTAGCCGAGCTCTTCCTGGCCGATCCCGGCACGGTCAAGCGCCGTCCTGATCGCCCTGGCCAGCCCGGTACCGTCGGGGCGTGGCTGGCATACGTGGTACGCGTCGCCTGACCTGCCCCAGCCGGCCAGCCTGGCCAGCGGCCTGGCTCCGCGCTGGCGGGCGGACCCGGCGCTCTCGACTACCACCGCCGCGACTCCGTCACCGAGCAGCAGCCCCTTCCTGCCTTGGCTGAACGGCCGCACCTGACCGTCCTTAGCGAGCGTACGGCCCGCGTCAAACAGGGCGAAACTATCGGCATCGACCAGGTAGCCGGCCGCCACGATCACCCGTGCCAGCCGGCCCGATCCGATCAGGATGGCAGCGTCCGCGATCGCCGTGCTCGCCGCGACGCACGCGGTGGTATAGATCCTGGCCGGGTAGCTGAGCCCGGTGGCCGCGCTCACCTCGGCGGGCGTGCCGCCGATGACATCGCTGGCGGCCGGGTCCCTGGCCGCGTCCATATCGGTGTGCAGCGCCAGGAACAGGCTGGCCGCCGACCGGTCGGCTTCGCCGAGGGCAGCGTCCTGGCAGGCCTGCTCGATGACCGCGCCGAGTTCTACCGCCAGCTTCGGCTCACCCGGCAGTTCCGCGGCGACCCCGGCCCGGCACCGCGTGGTGTCGAATCTGGTGACCGGCCTGAAGGCCGGGCGACCGGACAGCACGCCATCGAGCAGCGAGCCGGTGCCCCGGCCGAACGCTGACATGACGCCCATGCCGGAGATCACGATCTGTACTGACCCCCCGGCCGGCTGACCCCTAGACATGCTCCGCACCGGTGAGAACATCACGGAGCGCGGTCACCGCGCTTGACACCGTCGACATTTGCTCAAGCGTCTCGTCGCTCAGGTCGAGGGTCACTCCATAGCGCAGCTCCACCTTGGTGATCAGCCAGGTGAGCTCAAGCGAGCCGATCTGCTCGGCTACGTCTTCGGGCGCGCGCTGGCCGAAGGAGGCCAGCATCTCGATGACATCCGCGCGGTCAGGTGCCTGCGCCTCGCTCATATTCCTGTCCTCAAGAGTCTTGGGCCGCGCTGGCCTTCGCCGCGGCGGCTTTCAGTACGGCGCGATCCCTGACATTCTTGCCAGTGGCCGTGCGGGGAAGCTCAGGGAGCACGTGCAGACGACGCGGTCGCTTGAAGGACGCGAGCTGGTCGGCGATCGCGGCCTGCACCTCAGCGAGCGCCGAGCCGGGGCGCAGCGCCAGGTAGGCCTCGATGGCCCCGTCGAAGCTCACCACGCAGGCGGCTACGCCGGGCAGCGCGCCCAGGGTCTGCTCTACCTCGGTCAGGTCGACCTTCAGCCCGCCGATCGAGACCTGAGAGTCGAGCCGGCCGAGGATGGTCACCAGCCCGGTCTGCTCGTCCATGGCGGCGGCGTCCCTGGTCCGCAGCCAGCCGTCGACCCACCTGGTCTCATCGACGAGCCCGATGTACGGCGAGGCCGCCATCGCGACGAACAGCTCGCCGTCGGCGACTCGCAGCCGGATGCCAGGCGCCGGGGTGACCGACGGAGCAAGCTCGCCGGACAGATCGGTGGCGATCACGCCAAGCTCGGTCATGCCGTACATACTGCCAAGCGGCACGCCGTATCCGGCCGTGAACGCCGTCGGTACCCACGGCCTGGTCAGCTCGCCGGCTACGACCATGCGGGTCAGGCCGGGCATCGGCCGGCCGTCGGCGGTGAGCAGCTCAGCGTGGAAAGGCACGCCCAGGATCATTGTCGGCCTGTCCCGCAGCGCCACGGCGGCGCGGATGCCGTCGGCCGTGAGCCGGTCGGGGAAGACGAGCTCGACCCCCGCGTGCAGGCTGTGCAGCAGGCCGCCGACGAGGCCGAGCACGTGCACGATCGAGGCCAGCAGCACGATGCGCGTGCCGGTGCCGGGATAGTCGCTGAGCTTCGCGTACCGGCCAAGCTCATCGAGCAGATCGCCGGAGGTGCGCGCGATGACCTTGGAAGGCCCGGTCGATCCGGAGCTGAGCTGGATCAGCGCGTGCGGGGTCGTGGCGGGCATCCCGCCCGGCCGAGATACTGGCGAGGCGGTCAGGGTCGCGTAGCCACTCATCGGCTGGCTGACCACGTCCCGTGCCTCGACCACGATCTGCGGCGCCAGCCGGTCGAGCGCCTTGTCGACCTCGGCCCGCGAGAGCCGGTGATCCAGCAGGCTCACCTGAGCGCCGATCCGCCACGCGGCCAGCAGGGACGCCACGTAGGCGGCCGACGGAGGCAGGTGCAGAGTCACCGTCCCGCCGGGACGCAGGCCGGCCTGCGCCAGCGCCTGCTCCTGCGCATCGACGAGCCGCCGCAGTTCCGCCCGAGTTAAAGGGGTGCCCAGATGCAGGCACGGCTCGTCGTCAGGGCCGGCGAGCAGTTCGGCGTCTACCCAGCCAGCGGATGTGCTGGCCGGCTGGTGATCGAGCTCACCTTGCGGACCAGCCCAGCGCGACTCAGGCATGCATCACCCCTTGGAGGGCCATTTTCAACGGAAGAGAGGTGCTTTTGCCGTGAGAGTTCCACAATCGGCGCATGAGGTCAAGATGCAGCCCCGAGGTATCCAGCACCAGTGAGGCTGCTGGGACTGAAGTGATGGGCGAGTACGACGGTACTGAGCTGTTATCAGTTGATGATCTACAACCGGCTCTGGTCACCATCGCGGTTTTGGCACAGTATGGGCAGCAGCCAACGGGCCCGGATAGGAGCGACAATGCCGTTTCACCCCCAGGTGCAGGCGATCAGGGATCAGCTAGCGGTCAGCCAGGTCCCCGGTCTGTACACGCTCTCGATCGAGGAGGCGCGGGAAAGGGACGTGAAAGGCGCGATCACCACTGCCGGGCAGGTCGAGCCGGTGGCGCTGGTGCGCGACTTTGTCATCCCTGGGCAAGCGGGTGACCTCGCGGCCAGGATCTACCACGCGGACGGGACAAGTGAGCTGCCTGCCCTGGTCTACTTCTACGGCGGCGGCTGGAGCCTGGGCACCCTGGATACCTCCGACGCGGTCTGCCGGGCGATCACCAACCGGGCGGGGTGCGCCAGCATCGCGGTGAGCTACCGGCTGGCGCCAGAGAACAAGTTCCCGGCCGCCGTCGAGGACTGCTACGCGGGCACGGCCTGGGCGGCGGCGCACGCGGCCGAGCTCGGGATCGACGCGAGCAGGCTGGCGGTCGGGGGCGACAGCTCGGGTGGCAACCTGGCCGCCGCCGTCGCCCTGCTGGCCCGCGAGCGCGGCGGTCCCAGCCTGGTGCACCAGCTGCTCGTGTACCCCAACACCGATTACGCGGGCGCCACCGACTCAGTGCGCGACATTGACGACGAGTATTTTTTCAACTCCAAGAGCATTGCCTGGTACTGGGGGATGTATCTCGCGAGTCCGCGGGACGGGGAGAATCCGCTCGCCTCGCCGCTGCGCGCCGCTGACCTGTCCGGCCTGCCGGCCGCGACTGTGATCACCGCCGAGCTCGACCCGCTGCGCGATGAGGCCGAGCTGTACGGCAAGAGGCTGGCGGAAGCCGGAGTGCCCGCCGAGATCATCCGCTACGACGGCATGATGCACGGCTTCTTCACCATGCTCGGCGTCCTGGATGCCGCCAGGGAAGCAGTCGGAACCGCCGCCGACCGCCTTTCCGCCGCGTTCGCGCCTGTCAGCGGGTGACCGGGCGCGGGCGGCCTTTCCTATTAGCTACAAGGATATAGCCAATAGGAAAGGCCAGATCCCGCTAGCCCGGCAGGCGGGCTAGGTCACTTCGCGGTGTCGTCGATGGCGGCGACGATGCCGTCCCACAGCCTGCATCTGGCCGCGAGGGCCGCGTTCACGGTCTCCTCGCACTCGCGCCATTTGTCATCATCGTCGCCACACAGGTCGGCCAGCATCTGCATGGCCATCGGGGTGTGCTCTTCGGCGTCTACCTGAATGTGGCGCCGCAGGTAGTCGACGAACGTCGACAGCTGGTTACCGAGGTCCCTGTTGACCTCGACCACCTGGTCGAACATGTCAGGAATCAGGTCTTCCCGGCCGAAGGCGAACGCCGCCGCCTGGCTATGGATGGGCAGGCTCTCGATGAAGCCCCAGGTCGTGGTGGTGAACTCAGCGGAGGTCTCGGGGACTCCCGCCTCCTTCAGTGAGTCGAGTACTGGCCTGCCGTCACGTAGCAGCTTGATGAAGGCATCGATCGGAGCGCGGTCGGCGCCCGCCTGGGTCATGCCCTCAAGGTAGAGCTCGAAATGGCTGATAAAGCCAGCGCCCAGCTCGTCGCTCTCCTCCACGAGCACGATGTCGTTGATCAGGCGGCGGCTGCCGGTCGGCCCGGTCGGTACCCAGGGAACGGTCACGCAGGTGAGCTGGCGCTGCAGCGACTTGAGCAGGGACATGAAATCCCAGACCGCGAAGACGTGGTGGTTCATGAACGTCTGAACGGCCTCCAGGCCATCGAGCCTGCGGTACATGGGGTGGCTGATGACGGTGTTGCGAGCTGGGGCGACGGCCTGCTTCAGCCGCTCGACCCCTGGATTCGCTTCTCCCCATTCATAGCGCGACATAGAGGTGCCTCTCTGTGGTGACTGCGCTGTTGAGTTGCATTGGCCCTGCTCAGGTGCCATTCGACCTGCTGAGGTGCCATTCGACACTGTAAGCGGAACACGATGACCCGTACAGGGCGCAATATTGCGAAACCTATGCCGTAACAGAAAGAATGGGATCCAGTCCCGCAAGGACATCGTTACTGACCTGCGTCACGCCCGGGAGGCGACGTGGCCGCCAGAGGGGACCTTCGCCGATGACCACCGCTGGCGCTCGGCAGGCGGCCGAGCTTGTCGCCTCTGAGCTGCACGGATCGCTGCTCGACCCGGCTCTGGAGTCGATGAACTTCCTGAACGAGATCGCCAGCAGGTACCCGGACGCGATCTCGTTCGCCTCCGGGCGGCCGTGCGAGGAGTTCTTCGACGTCGCGCTCGTCCACGACTACCTGGACGCGTTCTGTGCCTACCTGACCGGCGAGCTTGGGTACAGCCAGGCCAGGCTGAATCAGGTGATCTTCCAGTACGGCCGGACCAAGGGGATCATCCACGAGCTGATCGCGAAGTACCTGACGACCGACGAGGGCATCACGGTCGATCCCGAGGCGATCGTGGTCACCGTCGGCTACCAGGAAGCGATGTTCGCCGTGGCCAGGGCGCTGCGGGCCGATGAGCGCGACGTCCTGCTCGCGGTCTCGCCCAGCTACGTGGGCCTGACCGGCGCGGCCCGGCTGGCCGACCTCCCGGTCTGGCCGGTCAGGAGCGGACCGGACGGGATCGACCTGGCGGACCTGGCCGAGCAGGCCAGCCGGGCCAGGCAGACCGGGCACCGGGCCAGGGCCTGTTACGTGATGCCGGACTTCGCGAACCCCTCGGGCGTGAGCATGACCGTGCCCCTGCGCGAGCGACTGCTCGAGGTCGCGGCCAGCGAGGGCCTGCTGCTCATCGAGGACAACCCGTACGGCACCTTCCACGCCGGCCCGCCACCTGCCGACCCTGAAGGCGCTCGACCGGGGCAGGCAGGTCATCTACCTGGGCTCGTTCGCCAAGGTCGGGTTTCCCGGGGCGCGAGTCGGGTTCGCGATCGCCGATCAGCGGGTCGCGGACGAGAGCGGCGGCACGGGCCTCTTCGCCGACTACCTGTCCATGATCAAGAGCATGATCACCGTCAACACCTCAGCGGTCGCCCAGGCCGTCATCGGGGGCAAGCTGCTGCGCAGCGACTTCAGCCTGGCCCGTGCCAACGAGCGGGAGACCGCGACCTACCTGGCCAACATGCGCCGCCTGCTGGCCGGCCTTGACAGCCGCCTGCGGCCAGACTCGGGCGTGAGCTGGAACTCCCCGACCGGCGGGTTCTTCGCCGTGGTCACGCTGCCGTTCCCGGCCGACGACGAGCTGATGGAGTACTCGGCCCGCAAGCACGGCGTGCTGTGGACGCCGATGAGTCATTTCTACGCCGGAGAGGGTGGATCGCATCAGGCCAGGCTCGCCTGCAGCCAGCTCACCAGCGAGGAGATCGACACGGGCCTAGACCGCTTCGCCGCCCTCATCACCGACCGCCTCGCCGCCCCGGCCTAGACCCGCATTCCCCTCCCTCCGTGGAGGAGAAGGGAGGAGAATGCGGGGTGGCCTTTCTGGCGAGAGGCGACGTGGGCGTTTGGGCCGGCCGTCAGACATTGGCGGCGGGCCCTGGTGGGCCCGCCGCTTTGAGGATCGGCGAGCTAGCTTGAGATCAGCGCAAGCGCGGCTGGTAAAGAGCTGAAAGACCAGGATTAACTGGACGCACCGGCGGCGCCAATCGCTGCGAGCGACTCGGGCACTCGCTCACCAGAGCCGTCCCGGCGGCCGGTCGCGGCCGGGAGTGGCACTGGGGTGCCGGCGGCGGTCGCCCCGCGCGCGGGTCCAGGCCTGCCCAGGCCAGCACGAGCACGTCCTCGCCCTTGAGGAACCGGTGACAGCGCACGCCGCCGGTAGCCCGGCCCTTCGGGGGGTACTCCGCGTACGGCGTGACCTTGACGCTGGCCGCTGCGGTGCCCGGCAGCGCCCCGCCATTCCCGGCGACGGTGACCACGACCGGCTCATTGCCCTCGATCTCCCTGCTTTCGCCCGCTCCGGTCTCCGTCGTCCCGGCATCGGCTGTGACGGCGCCGAACCAGGTGACGTAGGCGCGCGGGGACAGCCTGACGCCCGCCATCCCGCCGGCCGCGCGGCCCTGTGGCCGGACGGCCGAGGCAGCGAACCTCAGCAGCTGGGCATCGCTGGTGATGAACACCAGATCCTGCTCCTCGCTCTCTAGCTGGACGGCTCCCACGACCCGGTCGCCGTCCTTCAGCGTGATCACATCGAAGTCGGCTGAGTTCTGCGGGTAGTCCGGGGTGACGCGCTTGACGACGCCCTGGGCCGTGCCGACGGCGAGTCCGGCACCGGCCGCGTCGGCGGCCACGATCGCGATCACGGTCTCGTCTCGCCCGGTAGCGACGAACTCGCTGACCGGCGCGCCGCCCGACAGGCCGGGGGCGTGCGCGGTGGGGGGCAGCGCGGGCAGCTCGAGTACCCCGAGCCTGATGAGGCGGCCGTGTGACGTCACCACGCCGATCGTTCCGCGCGCGGTCGAGTGCACCGCCGAGACGATCACGTCGTGCGCCGACCTTGGATCGGCTGACCGGCCGGCCGCGCGGGCTGAGCTTGCCTTGCCGGCAGCCGCTGGTGGCTTTATTTCAGCCTCTGGGTCTTCCTCGGTGAGCTCAGCCTGACCGGCGGCTGGCTTGCGGACGGCAGTCCTGGCGAGCAGGCCGGCTGAGGACAGCAGCACGGTGCAGGGATCATCGGCGACTTCCAGCGGGACGGAGGCGGTCCTGGCGGTGCCGCTGGCCTCCAGAAGCACGGTGCGGCGGGGGGTGCCGAACTTCTCGGCGACGGCGGCCAGTTCGGAGGAGACCAGGTCACGCAGCTTCTGGTCGGAGTCGAGGATCGCGGTCAGCTCGGCGATCTCGGCCTTCAGCGTCTCCTGCTCGCGCTCGAGTTCGAGCTTGTCGTACCTGGTCAGCCGGCGCAGCGGGGTGTCGAGTATGTACTGGGCCTGGATCACCGACAGGTCGAAGATGCTCATCAGGCGTTCCTTGGCGGCGGCGGCATCGTCGCTCTGCCTGATCACCTGGATGACTTCGTCGATGCTGAGCAGGGCGATGATCAGGCCGTCGACCAGGTGCAGCCGGTCAAGGCGCTTGGTGCGGCGGAACTCGGTCCGGCGCCGCACCACATTGAGCCGGTGGTCGACGTAGATCTGCAGCATCTGCCGCAGGCCCAGCACGCGGGGCTGGCCGTCCACTAGCGCGACGTTGTTGATGCCGAACGTGTCTTCCATCGGAGTCAGCCGGTACAGCTCTTCGAGCACTGCCTCGGGATGGAAGCCGCTGCGCACCTCGATCACCAGCCGCAGCCCCTGATGCCGGTCGGTGAGATCCTTCAGGTCCGAGATCCCGTTCAGCTTCTTGGCCTGGACGAGATCCTTGATCCTGGCCACGACCTTCTCCGGGCCGACGCCGTAGGGCAGCTCGGTGACCACGATGCCGCTGCGGCGCGGGGTGATCTGCTCGATCCTGGCCGCCGCCCTGGTGCGGAAGATGCCCCGGCCGGTCTCGTAGGCATCCCTGATCCCGTCCAGGCCGACGATCTTGCCTCCGGTCGGCAGGTCGGGGCCAGGGACGAACCGCATCAGCTCGTCCAGGGTGGCGTCCGGGTTGGCGATCAGGTGCCTCGCGGCGGTGACGACCTCGTTGAGATTGTGCGGCGCCATGTTCGTCGCCATGCCGACCGCGATCCCTGACGCGCCGTTGACCAGCAGGTTCGGGAAGCCGGCTGGGAGTACCTCGGGCTGAGTCTCGGTAGCGTCGTAGTTGGGGATGAAGTTGACGGTGTCCTCGTCGAGCGAGGCGGTCATCTCAAGGGCGGGCGGGGCCAGCCGGGCCTCGGTGTACCGCATCGCGGCCGGGGCGTCGTCGCCGCCGAGGGAGCCGAAGTTGCCGTGGCCGTCGATCAGCGGGAGCCGCATGGCGAAAGGCTGGGCCAGGCGGACGAGGGCGTCGTAGATCGCGTCGTTCCCGTGCGGATGCAGTCGGCCCATCACCTCGCCGACCACGCGGGCGCACTTGACGTGGGCCCGGTCCGGGCGAAGCCCCATCTCCGCCATCTGGTAGAGGATGCGGCGCTGGACCGGCTTCAGGCCGTCGCGCGCGTCGGGCAGGGCTCGCTGATAGATCACCGAGTAGGCGTACTCGAGGTAGCTGCCGCGCATCTCCTCGGTGACGTCGATGTCGACGATGTTCTCTTCAAAGTCTTCTGGAGGCTGAGTTGTCGTAGTGCGTCGTGCCATGCGGTCATTCTGCCGTGACGGCGGGGTTGCATGCGCGCCAGGCGGGTCCGGCGCGCCGGGTTCGCCGCTGACTGCGATGGGTACGGGTATAGCTACGATTCGTCACCGCCGGGGGAGGGGGAGCGATGGGGTCGCCTGAGAGTGCTGATCAGCCGGGCCAGCCGGGCCAGCCGGGCCAGCCATCCGGGCCGGGCCAGCCGGGCCAGCCGGGCCAGCCGGGCCAGCCGGGAGAGGCCGGCGAGCGGCCGGGTACTCCTCGCCAGGAGGCTGGCTATCCGAAGCAGCCGGAGCCTTACCCGGGGCAGGACTATCCGGGCGGTTACCCGGATCAGCCGGGCGGCGGGTTTCCCGGTGGCGGTGGCGGGTTTCCGGGCGGCGGGTATCCGGGCGGCGGGTATCCGGGCGGCGGGTATCCGGGGATGGGTTACCCAGGGGGCGCGCCCGTCGGCAGGATCAACGGGATCTCGGTTGCCTCGCTGGTCTGCGGGCTGGCTCAGTTTCTGCTCTGGTTCTTCTTGCTCGTGCCCGGCTTTATCGCGGCCCTGCTTGGCCTGGTGCTTGGCGTGGTGGCTCTTGGCCAGATCAGGCGTCGCGGCGAGGTTGGGCGGGGCATGGCCCTCACGGGGATTTTGCTCGGCGGCCTCGGCGTGGTCGGGGGAGCGGCGCTAGCCATCTTGATCGGCGTCGGCGCCGGTCACTTCCATTCGAATGTGGGCTACTAGTCCCTCGGGGCTGTGCCCGGGATGGGGAAAGGGGAGAGGTCGCCGGGCTGGGCTGACGTATCACCACTTTCCGTTGAAGTTATGCCCGGTTAATCCCATTTGCGGCGTCGAAAGTGATGATACGTGGGAGCCGGCCGGCGACGTATTGACGTTTTCCGTTGTCCCTCGAACCGGCGTCGCGCCCGACAGCGGCCAGTTACCCGGAATGAGCGAGAACCGGAGACTAAAGACCGGCTCCACCCGCTGACAGTGGTACGAGGGTGACTCAAGATGAAGGAGTGACCTCAGAGTGACTCAGCTTTCACGGGCGGCTCACCCGCTGCCAGGCTCACCTGATCCTGTAGGAGACTTTTTTCCTGTAGGAGACTTAACAGCGAATATGATGGTCAACCCTCCTACAGGAGTAAATCCTCCTAGATCTTTTAGCCACCGCCCAGCACAAACCCCCGCAAGCCCCCCGAAACTCGCAAACACGGCCCCGCGCCCCGCCCAAGCCCGGCCCGGTGATCACCCTGCCGACGTTTCGGATCATCATCCACCCCGGCTAACATCACGAAATTCGCGCCAGAGCCATCTTCCGTGATCAAGATCCCCACCATGACTACGGAAACCGGGAGGGGCCAAGGGGCCGGGGCCGCGCCGGGGCCAGGGCGAAGTTGGGGTCAGGGTCGGCGGGGGTTAGGTGGCGGAGAAGCCGCCGTCTACGAAGATGGCCTGGCCGGTCACATAGGCGCTGGCGTTGCTGGCCAGGAAGACAGCCGCCCCCTCGAAGTCCGACGCCTGCCCGTTGCGGCCGATCATGGTGCGGGCGGCGAGCGCGGCCGACCGGACTGGATCCGAGGCCGCCTCCCAGGTCATCGGTGTGGGGACGAAACCCGGCACGACCGCGTTGCAGCACACGCCTGAGCGGGACCACTCCTCGGCCTGGGATCTGGTCAGCGACATCAGGCCGCCCTTGGACGCGCCGTAGCCGCCGCTGTGGCCGAACGCCCTGAAGGCCTGCTGCGACGCCACGTTGATGATGCGGCCCCAGCCCCTGGTGGCCATCCCCGGCCCGAACTGCTGGCCGAGCAGGAAGGGGGCAGTCAGGTTCACTGCCAGGCAGCGATCCCAGTCTTCCATGGTGAGCTCAGGAAGCGGCGGCCTGGGGTTGACCCCGGCGGCATTGACGAGGATGTCAGGCTCGCCGAAGATCTCGGAAATCTGACTGGCGACTTGCCCGAGCCCAGCCCGCCCGGCCAGCTCAGCCAGGTCCGCGCAAACCCGGCCGGACTCGCCGCCGGTCGACCGGAGAGCGGTCACGGCTTCATCAAGCGCTGCCGCGTGCCGGGCAAGCAGCACGACCTGCGCGCCCGCGCCAGCCAGCGCACGGGCCATGCCCAGGCCGATCCCGGAACTGCCGCCAGTTACCAGCGCGACCCGGCCATCGAGTGAGAACAGCCGCTCCAGATAATCAGCCACCGCTAGAGCAGCGGCAGCGCGCCGACCAGGCCCATGGCCATGGCTGCCAGCCGGCATCCGCTGGTCAGGGCCTCGCCGGGTGGCTTCTTGTCCAGCCAGGACGGCAGGAAGCCGGCGCAGAAGGCATCGCCAGCCCCGGTCCGGTCCACGATCCGCTCGATCGGGGAGGCCGGCACCCGCACCGGATCTGGCCTGCCGTTGGCGTAGAACAGCGCACCCTGAGCGGCCAGTTTCATGACGACGTGGGGATACCAGGCGTTCAGCACCCGCGCCGCCTGCTCGGGCTCGGTGCGCCCGGTCAGCACCCGGCCCTGCTCAGCGTTGACGAACAGCAGCGTCGCGCCGTTAGTCATCTGCAGGAAGGGCTCGGCGCCTGCCCGCTCAAGCGGCGCGGACGACGCTCCGTCCACCGAGATGGTCATCCCGGCCCGCCTGGCCAGCGCGATCGCGGCCAGGGTGGCCTGCCGGGACCCGGTGTTGAGCAGGGTGTAGCCGGAGACATGCAGATGGCATCCCGGCGTGAAGAGGTCCTTCGGCAGATCGTCGGGCGAGAGCGCGGCGTTGGCGCCAGGGTCGGACATCATCGTCTGATCGCCCTTGTGGGTGACCATCACGACACAGGTGCCGGTCGGCCGCTCCGGGTCCATCACGAGCCGGGCGTCGACACCGTAGCCCATGAGCTCCATGTCCCGGTTGCGGCCGGCGATGTCGGCGCCGCGCCGTCCCACGAACGCGACCTCGGTGCCATCAACCGCCAGCCACGCCGCGATGTTCGCGCCGGAACCACCACCGTGCATGGTCACCGTCGCGGGCGTGTCGCTGGCCTTGGCTAGTGGCAGCATCGCGTGAGCGACGGTGTCCGTCATGAGGTCACCTATGACGACAACGCGCGCCAATGTCGTCCACCACCTTGATCTGCTGGTCTGATCCTGGCGGACGTGGGGCATCCGCCGAACGAGTCCTGGAGATTAGAACTTAACAGTTTCACTGCGTCACCTGGCCATGATCGCATCGTGAACCTCGATCAAAGCCGAAATACGGTCAAGTCATGCCCGCCCAGCCTGGTCCGATGGCTGGCCGACCGGGCCTGCGCGGCCCGGGGGCAGCGCGCCTCGCCGTCCCATGACCGCGTCGGCCATAATGTTCAGCCATGACCTGGACCTGGCAGTACGAGAAGGCAGACGGAACCCTGGCCGCGGCCCGAGGACTGCCGAAGGAGAGTTTCGGCAGCCAGGGCGACGCGGAGACATGGCTGGGCGAGCACTGGCGCAGCCTGCTCGACTCCGGGGTCGATCAGGTAAGCCTGCTGGAAGACAGCAGGCGCGAGTACGGCCCGATGAGCCTGCACGAGGCCGGGCAGTAGCCGGGGCGAGCAGCAGCCTGGTCAGGGCCGCCTGGACGGGCTCCTGGTCTGGGCCGGGTCGGTAACCGCCTGCGGGCCGATGATCTCATCGATCCTGCTCATGATCGCGGGATCGAGCTTGACGCCAGCGGCCTTGACGTTCTCGCGGACGTGCTCAGGCTTCGTCGCCCCGACGATCGCCGCGCTGACTCCGGGATTCTGCAGCGTCCAGGCGACAGCGAGCTGCGACAGGGTGAGCCCGGCCTCGTCGGCGACAGGGCGCAGCGCCTGCACCGCAGTGAGCACCTCGCTGGTCAGGAAGTCGGCGATGAAGGCCGCCCCGCGAGCGTCAGTGGCCCGCGATCCAGGCGGCGGCTCGGCGCCAGGCAGGTACTTGCCGGTCAGGACACCCTGAGCGATCGGGGACCAGACGATCTGGCCGATGCCCTCGCGTTCGCAGAGCGGAATCACCTCAGACTCGATGACCCGCCAGATCATGTTGTACTGCGGCTGGTTGGAGATGATCCGGTCCAGGCCGAGCTGCTCGGCGATGGCCAGCGCCGAGGCGATCTCTTCGGCCCGCCACTCAGAGACGCCGATGTAGAGCACCTTGCCCTGGCGCACCAGATCATCGAACGCCCGCATGGTCTCCTCAAGCGGGGTGGCCACGTCGAACCTGTGCGCCTGGTACAGGTCCACGTAGTCGGTACCCAGCCGCCGCAGCGACGCGTGCGCCGACTCCATGATGTGCTTGCGCGACAGCCCGCGGTCGTTCACGCCGGCCCCGGTCGGCCAGTACACCTTGGTGAAGATCTCGACCGACTCGCGCCTGACGCCGTGCAGCGCCCGGCCGAGCACCGACTCGGCGGCCGTGGCCGCGTAGACGTCGGCGGTGTCGAATGTGGTAATTCCCTCGTCGAGCGCAGCCGCCACGCAGGCCTTCGCCGCTTCCTCGGCTACCTGCGAGCCGTGGGTCAGCCAGTTGCCGAATGCGATCTCGCTGATCTTCAGGCCACTGCGGCCCAGGTGACGGAACTCCATTGATCCACCTTTATTTTATTTGTAACGCTATGTCCCCGGTCGGGCCGTTGCGTCTGGGCCAGCGTGCTGCGCAGGCGAGTCAGATGGCCTCGCCGCGAGCCACTCTCGCCGGAGGGATCCGGCTAGCGCGCAGCCGCAGGCTGCGCTTCGCTACGTACCAGGTCATCCCTCTGGTGCTCTCGTCGGGCAGGCGCCGCCTCACCAGCCGCATGACCCGCGAGGCGTGATAGAGGCTCTCCACCGCGATGATGGCCACGATTCCGACCTCGATGTACAGGACGAGCAGGGAGTGCTTGCTCGACCCGAGCGCGAAGATAATGAAAATCAGGATGAACACCCCGAACAGGATGTACTCGCTCAGGATGAACTTGCGCGAGTCGACATAGTCCCTGGCCAGCGCCCGCACCGGACCCCGGTCCCTGGCAGGGAGCGCCCATTCCTCGCCGCGCTTCATCGCGTCCATCTTGCGCTTCTGGTCCGCGCGCCTGCGCTCGCGCTGCTGCGCGGCAGCGGCCTTGCGGTCGGCCGGAGGCGGCGTATAAGGCTGGCGCCGCTGGCGCTCGACCTCGCTCCGCTTCGGGGTCGGCCTGCCCTTGCCGGCCGACTTGGCCTGCTGGTCGGTGGCCGGGGTCACCTCGTTACTCTCCGGCGTGGCGGTAGCGCCACCGGTACGTCGTCGCAACACTGTGCCAGCCTACCGGCACGGCCGGACGAACCACCCAGAACACCAGTTCCAGCCCGGCGCCAGGTGCAGCTCCCGTCCCGCTCGCCCCCAGATCCCGCAGGCTCTCCCGCCGAGATCACACCACCAACGGTCCGTGATCACACCCCCGCCCTGATCCCGGAACATCAGCCGCATGATCACGCCACCCCGACTCAATGATCACCAGCCCGGGCGTGACGACGGAACATTCAGCCGGGCACCGCCACTGCCCCGGACCTCGTGGTCACCAGCCCGGGCGTGACGACGGATCATCAGCTTGGCTCCGCCACCGCCCCGGACCCCGTGATCACCGTCCCGCCTGATCCCGGAACATCCGCCTCCGCCCGTCCCGTGATCACCTGTCCCGGCGTGATCTAAGGCGAGGCAGGTTTCTGGACTAACGCGGTACGGCGGGGTGCTTGACGGCAACTCTCCCGGCTCTGCGCGAGTTCCGTGAAAGTTGGCAGGAACCTGGTTCCGGGTGGCTGGTCCAGCCCGGGCCTGTCCCGCCGCTGGCTTGCCGGGCCGTACCCCATCGATGTGACATAGCTGGTGCTCCAGCCCCAGCTATGTCACATCGATGGGGTACGGCCAGCGGCCAGCATCACGGAATTCGCGCCAGAGCCACTCTCCCTGACCATGACGGTAACTCTCCGGGCAGAGGGAACTCTTCGGGATCACGACGGCAACCCTTCGGGATCATGACGGCAGCCAGTTTGCGGGTTGGTGCGGCTGCGACAGCTGACGCCGCCGGGACTGCTGGGACTGATGTGAGGCTTGCTTGCTCCTGAGCTGACAGCCCGACGGTGCCCTGAGACACGTCACGGAACCGCCGGCCTGAGTCCAGAAACCTGAACTCCCCTCAAGTCACGGAACATGAGGCGCCGCCGGCCCTGGTGTCGTGATCACCCTGCCCGGACATGATTGCGGAACTTCGGCGGTGTGGCGAGGGGTGGTGGCGGGTGTGGCGAGGGGTGGTGGCGGCTGTGGCGGGGGGTGGCGGCGGCTGTGGCGAGGGGTGGTGGCGATGGTGTGGCGAGGGGGTAGTGGCGATGGTGTGGCGAGGGGTGGTGGGGGCTGGCGGTGGGCGGGACCGGGGGCTTGATCGCGGCGGGTAGCGTCATTGTCGGGCGGCCAGGATGACGGGCTCGCCAGTAGGTCATAGGCTGGGAATCCGGCATCTGCGGAAGATCTCCGTTGCTGCACCTAGCGGTCGCTGACGGCGCCTCGTTCGGTGCTAGAGCGGTTGGACTGGACGAGGGGATGGGCCGCGCTTATGGGCGTGATGAAGCGGGTTTCTACGATCTTCAGGGCCAAGGCCAATAAGGCGCTTGACAAGTACGAAGATCCGAGGGAAACCCTGGATTATTCCTACACAACCCAGCTTGAGCTGCTGCAAAAGGTGCGTCGCGGTGTCGCGGACGTCGCCACGTCCCGCAAGCGGGTCGAGCTGCAGATGAATCAGGTGCAGCAGTCAGCGGACAAGCTTGACCGCCAGGCGCGCGACGCGCTCGCGGCCGGCCGCGAGGACCTGGCCCGCGAGGCGCTGTCCCGCAAGTCCGGAGTCCAGGCCCAGCTGAATGACTTGCAGACCCAGTACTCCTCGTTGCAGGGCGAAGAGGAGAAGCTGACCGCGGCCAGCCAGCGGCTGCAGGCCAAGGTGGACGCCTTCCGGGTGAAGAAGGAGACCATCAAGGCCACCTACACCGCTGCCGAGGCCACGACCAGGATCAACGAGGTCTTCACCGGCATCTCGGAAGAGATGAGCGATGTCGGCCTCGCGATCCAGCGAGCCGAGGACAAGACCGCCCAGATGCAGGCGCGCGCGGGTGCGATCGACGAGCTGATGGCCTCGGGTGCACTGTCTGACGCGCTGGGCGGACCACCGCCAGACGACATCCAGGCCGAGCTTGACCGGATGGGCGCGGGCACCGGCATCGACGCCGAGCTTGCCCGGATGAAGGCCGAGCTGGCCGGCGGCAGCGCCCCGAAGCAGCTGCCGAGCGGCGGTCAGGTGAACGATGCCGTCCCCGGCGGGGCCACGAGCTTCCCGGCGGAGCAGCCGACTGCGGGGGAGGGCCAGTGATCATCCGGATCATGGGCGAAGGCCAGCTGCGGCTGTCCCAGGAAGCGGCTGACGAGCTTAATCATCTCGACGCCGATCTTGAGGCCGCCGTCGAGAAGCACGACGAGACCGCCTTCGCCGCAGCGCTGCACGCCCTGCTGGAGAAGGCGCGGTCGCTCGGCGAGGCGCTGCCCGCTGATGCGATCGAGCCCTCGGACCTGATCCTTCCGCGTGAGGGTGCGACGATTGAGGAAGTGCACGATCTGCTCGCCGATGGCGGGCTGATCCCTGGGTGACCCGACGGGTCGCGGGCAGTGCGGTCTGCGGACGCCAGACCGCACTGCCCGCGACCCGAGGCTGCGGGGAGCGGGTCGAGTCGGGGGACTCGGGTACGGGGAGTGAGCCGGGAACTTATGATCCGGCTGGAACTTCGGGGGTTCGGTGATCAGTTGTCAGGATATGAGTGCGCCACCGTCGAGCAAAGCACTGCCTCACCTGAGATGTAATGAAGTAAGTAGGTTCTTGAGGCTGCTGGAGCGAAACGGAGGCGGCACCGATGGCTAGAACCCGCTATGCGACCGACCGGGGCCTGATCGCGCGGATGGGCGCGACGATGTTCCTGCTCGGCCTGGTCTTCACCGCGTTCATCCTCGTGATCGTCTTGCTGCTGACCCGGTTCACCACGGTCGGCAACGGCGGGATCATCTTCATCGCGATCCTGTTCGGCGTCGGAATCTCGTTCGGCGGCTACTACTGGTCGGACAAGATCGCGCTGAGTACCTCGGGCGCGCAGCTCGTGACCCCGGAGCAGGAGCCTGAGCTGCACGGGGTCATAGACCGGCTGTGCGCGCTCGCCGACATGCCCAAGCCTCGGGTGGCGATCGCGCCCGCCGATATGCCCAATGCTTTCGCGACCGGCCGCAGCAGCAAGGTCGCGGTCGTATGCGTCACTCGGGGACTGCTGCGGCGGCTGGACAGGAACGAGCTCGAAGGCGTGCTCGCGCATGAGATGTCCCATGTGGCACACAAGGATGTCGCGGTCATGACGATCGCGTCGGTGATCGGGATCGTGGCTGGCCTGCTGGTGCGGTTCGCCTTCTATTCCGAGCTTTTCGGCGGCGGCGGCCGGGATCGGGGCCGGGGTGGCGGCGGCGGTGATCAGAACGCGTTCCCCGTCGTGCTCGCCGTGCTGGTGGTAGGCGTGGTCGTCTACGCAATCAGTTTCCTGCTGATCCGGCTGCTCTCCAGGTACCGGGAGCTGTCGGCGGACAGGTCGGGGGCGCTGCTCACCGGCCAGCCATCCGCGCTGGCCAGCGCCCTGGTCAAGGTCAGCGGGGAGATGTCGCGGATCCCGACCAGGGACCTGCGCGCGGCCGAGCCGCTGAACGCGTTCTACTTCGCGCCCGCTCTGTCTACCAGGCGGGGCGAGCTGAGCCTGTCGAACATCTTCTCGACGCACCCAAGCCTCGACAAGCGGCTGCACGCACTTGACGAGATCTCCAAGCAGCTCAGCAGCCGGTAGAGGGGCGGTCGCCAGTGGGACTACTTGACACGCTGCTCGGCCGGACGAAGCCGCCGCCGCCGAACCTCGACTCGCTCTTCGCCCTGCCGTCAGCGGCGATCACGCTGCAGGCGTCCACGGACTTCGTGCCTACCGGCATCGGGTCGGTCTGCTTTCGCGCGGCCGAGGGCAAGGCGTTCTCTGACATCGAGAAGGACGTCACCGACCTGCTGAACATGGGGGAGAACAAGACCCCGATCAAGATCAGTGAAGACTCCTACGACTACACCTGGATCGTGGCGACGCACGCGGCCGATGACCTCGAAGGACTGGTCACCGACCTGCACGCGGTGAACTCCTCACTTGAACTCGGCGGCTTCGGACCTCAGCTGCTCTGCACGATCGTCGGCTTCCGTGACTCGGGGTCCAGCCGGCTGGGCCTGGTCTACCTGTATAAGCGCGGCACCTTCTACCCGTTCGCCCCGCAGGGCGGTGAGCACCGGGACAGCGCGACCGAGCTGCGGATCAGGGGCGTGCTCGGCGAGGACCTGAAGATCGAGCCTGAGCTTGGCCGGTGGTTCCCGCTCTGGGGTGCGCCGGGGCTCTGATTCAGGAGGTCGCCGCAGCCGGCCTCCGCCCGCCAGGCACATCGCCGTACTCGTTAATTTACAAAGGTGCTTGTTGCTGTTGGTTTTAAGGCAGGGCCAGCATCTGATCCAGGGCTGACTTCGCCTGGGCGGCGGTCTGCGGGTCGACGGTGATCTGGTTGACCACGCGGCCCTGGGTGAGCGACTCCATCGCCCAGACCAGGTGCGGCAGGTCAATCCTGTTCATCGTCGAGCAGAAGCACACCGTCTTGTCGAGGAAGGCGATCCGCTTGTCCGGATGGTTCTGGGCCAGGCGCTGCACCAGGTTGAGCTCGGTGCCGATGGCCCAGGCGGACCCGGCGGGGGCCTGCTCGATCGTCTCGATGATCTTCTCGGTCGATCCGATGTAGTCGGCGGCGAGTACCACGTCGTGGACGCACTCGGGGTGGACGATCACGTTCACGCCCGGCACCCGGCGCCTGACGTCGGCGACGTTCGAGGCGCGGAAGCGGCCGTGCACCGAGCAGTGCCCCTTCCACAAGATCATCGTGGCCCGGCGGAGCGCCTCAGGCTCGACGCCCCCATAGGGCCGGTGCGGGTCCCACACG
Source organism: uncultured Actinomycetota bacterium (assembly GCA_963819285.1). GTDB lineage: Bacteria > Actinomycetota > Actinomycetes > Streptosporangiales > Streptosporangiaceae > Chersky-822. The sequence goes on along the minus strand of CAWFVM010000006.1, from coordinate 1,809,664 downwards.
ACGCAGTCGTCGAGGGTCAGGCCGAGATCGAGGACGGCAGTGTTCCGGCCGAGATGCTGGTCGGGCAGGAACAGGACCTTGCTGCCCTTGCTCAGCGCCCAGGTCAGCGCGCGCCTGGCGTTGGAGGACGTGCAGACGGTGCCGCCGTGGCGGCCGGTGAAGGCCTTGATGTCGGCTGAGGAGTTCATGTAGGTGACCGGGACGACCTCGTCGGCGATGCCCAGGTCCTCCAGGGTCTCCCAGCACTCTTCGACCTGGTTGAAGGTCGCCATGTCGGCCATCGAGCAGCCGGCGGCCAGGTCGGGCAGGACGACCCGCTGCTCGGCTGAGGTCAGGATGTCGGCCGACTCGGCCATGAAATGCACGCCGCAGAAGATCACGAACTCGGCGCCTGGCCTGGCCGCGGCGTCTTTGGCCAGCTTGAAGGAGTCGCCGGTCACGTCGGCGAACCTGATGACCTCGTCGCGCTGGTAGTGATGCCCGAGCACGAACGCGCGGTCGCCGAGGGCGGCCCGCGCCTGCTCGGCTCGCTGCACCAGGGCTGGGTCAGACGGGGCGGGCAGCTCGCCCGTGCAGGAGACGCCGCGCTCGGAATCAGGGTCAGCTCCGGCGCCGAGCACGAGCAGCGGGAGTTGCCGGCCGGACTCGGCGGTCAGCCGGTCCTCGCTCTGCAGGAGTGACATCTGAGCCTCGCTTCCCCGAAACTTCACCCGAAGTTCTTATCGTCGGTTTGACGATAGCATACTTATCGTCGGTTTGACGATACCGGCAGGATACGTTCGGCCGGGCTCGTGCGCGCGGAATGAGGACGGTGGGCATATCGTTGTTAGGACGGAGAGAGCCGTGCGGTGCGCGGACGCCTACCTGCGGGAGCTAACCAGATGACAGTTCAGGACGATGTGACGGCTCAGGGCATCTCCCTGACCGAGGTGGCCGCTACCAAGGTCAGCAACCTCCTGACCCAGGAGGGGCGGGACGACCTCCGGCTGCGGATCGCCGTCCAGCCGGGCGGCTGTTCTGGCCTGCGATATCAGTTGTACTTCGACGAGCGTCAGATGGACGGCGACATCGTCAGCAGCTTCGGTGCTGTCGAAGTGGTGACCGACAAGATGAGCGGGCCCTATCTCAGTGGCGCGACCATCGACTTCGTCGACACCATCGAGAAGCAGGGGTTCACGATCGACAACCCGAATGCGGTCGGCTCCTGCGCTTGCGGGGACTCGTTCCACTAGCGGCTACCGGGGCGTCGGGGTTAGGCGCTGGTGGCGGGCTGTCTGGCGGACGGCGGCGGGGGTGCGGCTTGGCTGTGGCTGGAGCGTGATCTAGGCTTTCCCCGTGCCCTCGTGCCGCGAGCTCTTATACCGCCAGATAGCAGGCAGGCCACTAGCGCCCTCGCTCACTAGCGGTTCCGTTTCGTCAGAAGGACCGCCGTGCGCATAGCAGTGACCGGGTCGATCGCGACCGACCACCTGATGACCTTCCCCGGCAAGTTCGTCGATCAGCTGATGCCGGACAAGCTCGACAAGGTAGCGCTGTCCTTCCTGGTCGATACCCTGGACATCAGACGCGGTGGTGTCGCCGCGAACATCGTCTTCGGGCTCGGCTGCCTCGGCCTTCGCCCGCTGCTAGTCGGCACGGCCGGCAGTGACTTCGCTGAATACCGCGACTGGCTGGAGCGGCACGGCGTCGACACCAGCGGGGTACGCGAGTCCGCGCATCAGCACACCGCGAGGTTCGTCGGCACCACCGATATCGACCTGAACCAGATCGCGTCGTTCTATCCGGGCGCGATGACTGAGGACAGGAACATCGACCTCGGCGAGCTCGCCGGTCAGGTCGATCTCGTGCTGATCGGAGCCAGCGACCCGGACGCCATGGCAGCGTTTACCAAGCAGTGCGTGGCGAATCAGATCCCGTTCGCCGCCGATATCTCGTGGCAGCTCGCCCGGATGGACGGGGAGCAGGTCAGGTCGCTCGTGACCGGTGCCGAGTACTTGTTCTGCAACGAGTACGAGGCGGAGATGACCACGCACAAGACCGGGTGGAGCGCGGCGGAGCTGACCGAGCACGTGGGTGTCCAGATCACGACGCTTGGCGGGCATGGCGCGCGGGTGGACCAGGCCGGGCAGCCGCCGATCCTGGTCCCGGCCGTGCCCGACGTCGAGCCGAGAGAGCCGACCGGCGCCGGCGACGCGTTCCGCTCCGGGTTCCTCGCGGCGATCTCCTGGGGTCTTGGCCTGGAGCGCTCGGCTCAGCTGGGGAACATTGTCGCGGTCCATGCGCTGGAGACCACGGGAACGCAGGAGTACCTGATGGAGCCGGGGGCGCTGAGGACGAGGTTCGCCGCTGCCTATGGCGATGAGGCCGCCGCCGAGATCGGCCGCCACTACGCCTGACCTGCGGCTGGTCCGGCGGCCCTGCCTCTAAGTAGCCAGCGGGGATTGCTGGAGGAACTCCAGGCGGTTGCCGAACGGGTCGAACGCGTGGAAGCGGTCGTAGCCGGTCAGCTGCTCATCCCAGGTCACGGTCAGGCCGGCTGCCTCAAAGCGGGCGGCCAGGTCGGTCAGTCCGTCGACCAGGATGCCCGGATGCGCCTTGCGTGCCGGGCTGAAGTCGGCCTCGACTCCGAGATGCACCTCAAGCTGGCCGCCCCGGAACCAGCATCCGCCCCTGGCCACGAGTCCTGGCGGCTTGGTGATCTCGGTCATCCCGAGCAGCTCACCCCAGAATCGGCGGCAGGCCTCCTCCTCGCCGGCCGGGATGGCGAGCTGGACGTGGTGCAACCCGGCGACCTTGTACTCATTGCCTGCTGTCATGAGTCCATAGTGCCAAAGCTTGGGCAACTGCGGCGGGGGTGCCGGAGCCGGTGCTGCTTCCAAGGGAGTTGGTAGCGTGGCGGCATGACCCCCGCGATGGCCTTGGAGCCGCTTGCCGTGCTGGGCTTGAGTCGTCTCGGTCCGCTGGCTGGCGGTTATCACGGTCCGCCGGAGCTGACCGTGATCAGGGGGCTGACCGAGTGGGCCGTCGATCCGTTCGCGCTCGTTGTGCTCGTTGCCGGGTGCGGGGTGTACCTGGCCGGCGTTCGCCGGGTACGCAGGACTGGTCAGGAGTGGCCGACGGGACGGGTCATCGCGTTCTGCCTTGGCGGGGCCGGACTGGCCTTCATCGCGACTAGTTCCTTTCTCGCGGTGTACTGGCCGGTCCTCTTCTACGTGCGGGCGTTCCAGACCGTGCTGCTCCTGCTCGGCGTGCCGCTGTTCGTGATGCTCGGTCGGCCTCTTTCGCTCGCGATCGCGGCCTTGCCTGGGCGTGGCCCGCGAATCGAGTCAGTGGTGACTGGCCGGGTCGCGCGGATACTGACGTTCCCGGCGATCACGGCGTTCGTGCTGGTGGTCACGCCGTTCGTGCTGTATTTCTCGCCGTGGTTCGCGGCTGGGTTTCATAGTCTCGCTGTCCGGGAGCTGACGTATCTGGCGCTGCTGCTTCCGGGACTCGTGTTCTTCTGGACGCTGCTGAGGGTCGACCCGGTCCCGAGGGAGTACCCGTATCTGGTGGCACTCTGGGTCACGGCAGCGGAAGTGGTAGGTGACGCCGCGCTCGGGCTGTCGGTGATCGCGGATCGCAGCCTGATCGCCGGTGCCTACTACCACGGCATCGCCAGGCCGTGGGGGCCATCGCTGGCAGCGGATCAGGTGCTGGGCGGCGGCACGCTGTGGGTACTCGGCGATATCATCGGCCTGCCGTTTCTTGCCGCGCTGCTGTTCGCGATGATCAGGGAGGACGAGTCGCAGGCCCGCTCTATAGACGCACAGCTCGACGCTGAGGAGGCAGCCGGGGCGGTCGCGGCGGTCGAATCGGCTGCCTGGGCTGCTGGGGCGGTCGAGGCTGATGGGGCGCGGGAGAGGGAAGAGGCAGGGGAGGGCGATGAGGTTGCCGGGGCGCTAGCCGGAGCTGACAGTGAGCCAGCTGGCGGGCGGCGGGACCAAGCTGGCGGGCCGCGACCCTGGTGGGAGAACGATCCCAGGTTCGCGAGCCGGTTCGCGCCAGTCGATCCCGCCGGCGAGCACCCTAGTACCCCACGCGGACTTCCGTGATCATGAGATAGAGCTGGATCACGGAAGATGAGTCGGGTGATCACCCCATCGGAGTTCCGTGATCAAGACTCCGATCATGATCACGGAACCCTGCGGGCGTGAGCCGGCCCGGCGTGAGCCGACCTGCTCGCCAGCCTCCTACTAGTAGCTGCGCCGCACCAGGAAGGACCAGCCCGGCGTCGGCGCTAGCTCGGCCGCGTCGATGAACTCGTGTGACTTCAGGCCGCACCAGGCCGGGATGTCTGTCTTGGTCGCCGGATCGTCGGCGAGCACCTCGACAAGTTCCCCGATCGGGATCTCGCCGATCCGCTCGGCCAGCATGATGATCGGCAGCGGGCACTTCCTGCCGAGCGCGTCGATCCTGAGCGCGGGCGCCTGGGCTGCCTGTGCCGCGCGGGCTGGCTCCGCATCTCGCGGGGATCTCACCTCTCACCTCCGGACGGGACGGACGGTACGGACAGACGGTGCCGACGGCGTCAGGCCTGCGTCACGCGGCCGACAGTACCTCGCAACCGGCTCACGATATCGGGCAGCACGACCAGGAAAGCCTCGACTGACTCTTGTGTCGTGTCCCTCGGCAGCGAAACCCTGACGTTTCCGTGCGTAAGCGCACCCATCGCCGCCAGGACATGGCTGGGCTGCTCGGTATCCGAGGCGCACGCGCTGCCTGAGGAGACCGAGAACCCGGCCTTGTCCAGCTCGATCACCATGGCCTCGCCGTCGAGATACAGGCACGAGAACGTCACGATGTGCGGCAGCGAATTCGATGCGTCGCCATGAACCACGCAGTCGGGCACGAGTGCCGGCACCCGGTCTCTGATCAGCCCGGTGAGCCGGCCAAGCGCCGCCCCCGCCGCCAGCTGTCCGGCGGCGAAATCCTCAAGCGCGGCCGCCGCCGCGATGATAGCCGGGAGATTGGGGAACCCCGGCACGCGCTGCCCTTCGCGGCTGTCAGCCGGCAGCGGCGCCTTCCAGCGCACGGTCTTGCGGACGCCAAGCACGCCGACGCCGGGCGGTCCGCCCCACTTGTGCCCGCTCGCGGCCAGCAGACCCCACCCGTCTGGCACCAGCATCCGCCCCGCCGACGCGCAGGCGTCCACCAGGAGCGGCACCGCGGCGGCCTGGCACGCTTCCGCGACCTCCGGCACCGGCTGGATGGTGCCGACCTCCTGGTTCGCCGACTGCAGGCAGGCCAGCACCGTCCTGTCTGTCCGCACGGCCTCGGCGAAGGCGGCCGCATCGACCCGGCCGTCTGGCCCTACTCCGGCGATCGTGACCTCGCTGCCCGCCTCGGCCGCGGCGGAAGCCGCGTTGAGCACACTCGAATGCTCGACCGCGCTGACCACGATCTGGCCTGGCCCGCGCGCAGCCGACGGACGCATCCGCGCTCGCACGGCTCCGAGCACGGCTAGGTGCACGGCCGACGTGCCAGATCCGGTAAAGGACAGCTCGTCGGCACGGCAGCGCAGGATGCCAGCTACCTGCTCTCTGGCCTGATCGAGCAAGAGCCTGGCCCGCCGGCCCTCGCGGTGCAGCCTGGCCGGATCAGCCCAGCCGTCATCGAGGGCGCCGAGCAGGGCTGCCTTCGCGGCAGGCCGGACCGGCTCGGCCGAGGCGGAATCGAAGTACGCCATAGCTCCGACCATACGACGAGCCGATGACCACGGCCCCGCAGGTGACCCCAAAGCAGCCCCGTAGCGGGCCGCGGTGACCCCAAAGCAGCCCGCGATCGCAGTGATGGTGTAATTCTGGCGGGGGTACCGGGCGGTCACGCCTGGCGGCGTTGTACTGTTTGCACGACAGCCTGTAGGACAGGCGAAACTTTTACCGGGTGAGGAAGTCGGCAGACCGCCGCTGGGAAGGCAATCTGTGAGTTCCATCCGCAATACCCCGCGCCAGGGCCGGAACGCGAGCCAGGGCCGCCGGGGAAGCGTACGACGGCCACGGCGCAAGCTGCCGCTGGCCGTGCTGCTTGTCGGCCTGGCCATGGTCACCACCGGATGCACGTCTAACGCGTTCACCAGGATGGGCCTGCCGGTGCCTGACACCAAGCAGGGCGCGGTAGTGCTGACGATGTGGCAGGGGTCGTGGATCGCGGCCTGGGCCGTCGGGATTGTCGTCTGGGGCGGCATCTTGTGGGCCATAGCCTTCCATCGCAAGCGCGGTGGCCCGCTGCCGCAGCAGGTGCGCTATAACCTGCCGATCGAGATCCTGTACACGGTGCTGCCTTTCATCATGGTCGGCGTGCTGTTCTACTTCACCGCGCGCGATGAGAACTACATCGACAAGGTCCCGAAGCATTCCCAGGTGGTCGTGAACGTCATCGGCTCCCAGTGGACCTGGGAGTTTCAGTACAAGGACTTCAAGGTGCCGGGACCCAACGGCTCTACGTCGCTGGTCACCGAGACCGGCGCGATGTGGAACCCGGATGCGAGCGTCCAGCACCTGCCGCTGCTTGAGATCCCCGAGCACGAGACCGTGAAGTTCAACCTGACCTCGGTCGATGTGATCCACGCGTTCTGGGTCGTCCCGTTCGAGTTCAAGCGCGACGTCGTGCCAGGATTCGCGAATCATTTCGCGATCACGGCGACTAAGACCGGTCAGTTCATCGGGCGGTGTACCGAGCTTTGCGGCGTGTTCCACAGCCGCATGCTCTTCAGGATCAAGATCGTCACACCTGCCCAGTTCCAGACATGGATCCACGCGCAGCAGGCGCTGCAAAGTTCTTCTGGGGGTGCTCAGTGACCGCAGTGACTGACCGGGACCTATCCGGCCAGGGTCAGGTCGCCGCGCCAGCCGGCTACCAGAAGGGATCGATCCTCGCCGACTGGCTGTCGTCGACCGACCACAAGATCATCGGTCACCTGTACCTGATCACCTCGTTCTTCTTCTTCCTGGTCGGCGGCGTGATGGCGCTGCTCATCCGGAGCCAGCTCGTCGAGCCGAACAATCACCTGCTCACCGACCAGCAGTACAACGAGCTGTTCACCATGCACGGCACGATCATGCTGCTGCTGTTCGCCACGCCGCTGTTCGTCGGCTTCGCCAACGAGATCATGCCGCTGCAGATCGGTGCGCCCGACGTGGCGTTCCCCAGGCTGAACCTGCTGAGCTACTACATGTTCGCGTTCGGCGGGCTCATCCTGCTGCTCAGCTTCCTGACCCCGGGCGGCGCGGCCTCGTTCGGCTGGTACGCGTACTCACCGCTGACCAGCCCGGTCTTCTCGCCGGGCCTGGGCGCCGACATGTGGATCATGGGCCTGACGCTGTCGGGCCTTGGCACCATCTTGTCCGGGGTTAACTTCGTCACGACCATCTTCTGCATGCGGGCGCCCGGCATGACCATGTTCCGGATGCCGATCTTCACCTGGAACGCGCTGCTCACCTCGATCCTGGTGCTGCTTGCCTTCCCGGTGCTCGCCGCCGCGCTGCTCGTGCTGGAGATCGACCGCAAGTTCGGTGCCCAGGTGTTCAACTCCACCAGCGGCGGCGCCATTCTCTGGCAGCACTTGTTCTGGTTCTTTGGCCATCCCGAGGTCTATATCGTGGCGCTGCCGTTCTTCGGCATCGCCACCGAGATCCTGCCGGTCTTCGCCCGCAAGCCGCTGTTCGGCTACAAGGGCCTGGTCGCCGCCACGATCGCGATCGCCGGCCTGTCGATGACGGTGTGGGCGCACCACATGTTCACCACGGGCGCTGTGCTGCTGCCGTTCTTCTCCTTCATGACCTACCTGATCGCCATCCCGACCGGCGTGAAGTTCTTTAACTGGCTGGGCACGATCTGGCGAGGGCAGATCACGCTTGAGACGCCCATGCTGTTCATTCTCGGCTTCATGATCGTCTTCTTGTTCGGCGGACTGACCGGGGTCATTCTCGCGTCGCCACCGCTCGACTTCGCGGTCAGCGACACCTATTTCGTGGTCGCGCATTTCCACTACGTGCTGTTTGGCACGGTGGTGTTCTGCATGTTCGGCGGGTTCTATTTCTGGTGGCCGAAGTGGACCGGCAAGATGCTGGACAATCGGCTCGGAGTCTGGCACTTCTGGTTCGTCTTCATCGGCTTCAACATGACCTTCCTGGTGCAGCACTGGCTGGGTCTCATGGGCCAGCCGCGACGAACAGCCAATTACGCGTACCTGCCGCATCTCGCCACGACGCTGAATCAGATCTCCACGGCCGGGGCGTTCATTCTCGGAGTCTCGAATCTGTTCTTCTTCTACAACGTCTACAAGACGTGGAAGCACGGCGAGAAGGTCGAGGTCGACGATCCGTGGGGCTTCAGTAACTCACTTGAATGGGCCACGTCCTGCCCGCCGCCCCGGCACAACTTCACCTCGATCCCGCGCATCAGGTCGGAGCGGCCAGCGTTTGACCTGCACCACCCGCACATCAGGGCGGGCCGTGACCCGGTGGAGCGCAAGGCGATCGGGGCAGGACACTGATGACTCTAGGAATGGCAGGGATACCGGCATGAGGGTCGAAGGCTGGCTTTTCCTTGGCTGCGCCATTTTCCTCGGCGTCGCCGATGTTTTCTACTGGACGCTGTCGCACGATCCGACCGGCAGCACGGCTCTGGCACTGGCCGTCGGCCTGGCGTTCCTGATCGGGTTCTACGTCCTGTTTACCGGCCGGCGGCTGCCACGGCGTCCTGAGGACGACGCACATGGCGAGATCGAGCAGGGCACAGGGGAACTCGGTTTCTTCAGTCCGCATAGCTGGTGGCCGCTGTTCGTCGGACTGTCAGCCGCCCTCGCCGCGGTCGGAGTCGCGATCGGCTGGTGGCTGTTCCTGATCGGGCTGCTCGCCATACTGCTGAGCGTGATTGGCTTCGTATTCGAGTATTACCGGGGTAACTACGCTCACTGATGCCGTTTTCGTTCCAAATATAAAACAATAGGGCGGCCGATGTGGACATCTACGAAGCGCTTTACACGACTAGGGCCATGCGCAGAGTCAAGGCCGACCCGATCCCCGAGCCGGTCCAGGCCAAGATCCTGGATGCGGCGATCAGGGCGCCGAGCGGCGGCAACACGCAGAACTGGCGCTTTATGCTGGTCGACGACCCTGAGGTGAAAGCGCAGCTCGGGCCGCTCTACCGGGAGTGTGCGGCGCTGCTGTGGGCCACTGGTTACCGCGAGCGGCTTGAGCAGGCAACGGCTAACCCGGATGACCCGGCCAGCATTTCTATGCTGAAGGTGCAGCGGTCGGCACAGCATCTCGCCGACCATTTTGAAATAGTTCCGCTTTACCTCATCGCCTTCACCAGGAATGATCCGAGCGGCGGCTCGATCTTTCCGGCGGTCTGGAGCGCTCAGCTCGCTGCCAGAGCCGAAGGCGTCGGGAGCGCTCTGACGACGATACTCGGGGCGTTCAAGAACGCCGAGACGCTGAGCATTCTCGGCGTGCCGCAGGATCGTGGCTGGCAGATGGCGTGCTGTGTCTCGTTTGGCTACCCGACGGGCCGGTGGGGGACCGCGGTCAGGCGCCCGGTCCACGAGGTGGCCTACCGCAATTCGTGGGGCAACGACCTAGGCCTGAGCATTCCCGAGCCACTATGGCCAGGCGAGGCCCCCGCCAGCTGACCCCTAGCCGCGCGGCCCGCGCCTAGCGGACGCCGACTGCCGCTCACTGAACCTGGTGACACTGGTCGCGCCGGGTAGCGCTGGCCGGCTGGCCGACTCGACTCGGGTCTGGTGACCCGTGCGGGTTTCCGTGACTTGACGGAATCTAAGTTGCTGGATTCCGGCCGTGCTGCCCCGCTGATGCTCCTGATCCCGTGAACCCGGCTTCTCCCCTAGAGTCACGCTGTCCATGTTCCGTGATCCAGCTACCCAACGTGATCACGGAACATCAGCCGTGTGATCACCCCGCCTGAGTTCCATGATCACGATCCCTAGCATGATCACGGATCATCAGGTTGGCGCCGCCTCCGTCCCGGTGCCGTGATCATGCACCTGATAGTCCGTGATCACGCCCGGGACGGTGATCACGGCCTGGTTGCGTGTTCTGGGCGGGCTTGCGGGGGTTTGTTCCCGGGCGGTGGCTAAAAGATCTAGGAGACTTTTTTCCTGTAGGAGGATTGACCACCATATTCGCTCTTAAGTCTCCTATAGGAAAAAAGTCTCCTACAGGGTCTGGCAAGCCTGGCAGCGGGTGTGGCAGCTGAGTCACGGGGGACCAGCCTGGGTTCTGGCGGCGGCCCCGCCAGGACCCGCGCGGCAGCCCGATCACGGAACTCGCGCCAGCCATGTTCCGTGATCACGGGCTGGTTCATGATCACGGAAATCTGCGCGGCTCGCCTAGGCCGTGCTCGGGCTCCGTGCTCGGGTTTCCGCTTGCCTGGGCCAGGTCAGCCCGGCAGAAGTGACCGACTGCGGCTAACGCCTGCCCTAGGTCACACCGGCATCGTCGTGAGGCGGTAACTCTCCCCTGAGTCGATCTCGACAGCCAGCCGCGGGACGATAGCTACCCGGCTGGACTTGTTCGGGAACTCACTCCGACGACGTAAAAGAGAAACGCGCCCTGCCCGTGGCGGCGGGCAAAGCGCGTTTCCGTGGAGCGATCGTTTTTAGTGGTCGGCGGGGCCGTCCTGCTCGGAACTGGAGCCGGAGCCGATGGCTGCGTGCTTGTCCTCGCCGACTGCCCCGTGCCCGTTAGCGCCGTGGCCATTGGGACCGTGGCCGTTCAGCGGGACGTTCTCGGTGACGATCTTGTTCAGGCGGGCCTTGACCCGGCCGAGGCCACCGCGCATGCCTGGTGCCGGCACGTCGGATTCCGCGTCGCTCTCGGCGGCTGGCAGGGCCAGTGGCTCCGGCCTGGCGATCTTCGCGTACATCTCCTCGTCGAGCGGCCGGGTCTCCTCGATGAACTCACCGTTCGGAAGCTGCCTGATGATGCCGGTCTCGACACCGTGCTCCAGCAGGTGCACGTCCTTGCGCTGCAGGCCGAGGCAGATCCGCTTCGTGAGGATGTAGGCGATGACCGGGACCAAGAAGATCGCGAATCTCGCGATCCAGGTGATCGTGTAGAGCGGCACGTCGAAGTGGTCGGCGAGGATGTCGTTCGACCCCTCCAGCCACAGCACGCCGTAGAAGGAGATCATCGCTATGCCGAGCGCTGTCCTGGTGGGCGCGTTCCTCGGCCGGTCGTTGACGTGGTGCTCACGTCTGTCCCCGGTGATCCACTGTTCAAGGAACGGCCAGAGCGCTGCCGCGGTCATCACGATGCCCAGCGGCACCAGGGCAGGGATGACCACGTTCCAGGCGAACGTATGCCCGAATACCACCGTCTGCCAGGCGGGCATGATGCGCAGCGAGCCTTCGAGGAAGCCCATGTAGAAGTCGGGCTGCGAGCCGGATGAGATCGCCACCGGGTTATAGGGCCCGTAGATCCAGATCGGGTTGATCTGCGCGAACGTTGCCGCCAGGGCGAGGATCGCGAAGGTGAAGAAGAAGAACGCGCCGGTCTTGGCCATGAAATACGGATAGGTAGGCGCGCCGACCACGTTCTCGTCGGTACGGCCCTTGCCTGGCATCTGGGTGTGCTTCTGGTGGAACATGATGAACAGGTGCGCGCCGATCAGGGCAGCGAACAGCCCGGGGATCAGCAGCACATGCAGGATGTACATCCTCGGGATGATGTCGGTACCCGGATACTGCCCGCCGAACAGGAAGAACGACAGGTAGGTGCCGACGATCGGGATGGACTGCAGCACGCCCTGAGTGATCCGGAGTCCCGCGCCCGACAGCAGGTCGTCGGGCAGCGAGTAGCCGAAGAGTCCCTCAAGCAGGCTGAGCGTGAACAGTACGATGCCGATCAGCCAGTTGACTTCCCTCGGCTTGCGGTAAGCGCCGGTGAAGAAGATCCGGATCATGTGCGCCATGATCGCGGCGACGAACAGGTCGGCGGCCCAGTGGTGGATCTGCCGCATGAGCAGGCCGCCGCGCACGTCGAAGCTGATGTCGAGCGTCGAGGCGTACGCCTGGCTCATGTGCACGCCGTCGAGCTTGAGGTAAGAGCCGTGATAGACGACGTCGGTCATGCTCGGCTGGAAGAAAAACGCCAGGAACGTGCCGGTCAGCAGCAAGATGATGAACGAATAAAGCGCGATCTCGCCGAGCAGGAAGGTCCAGTGGTCAGGGAAGACCTTGCGGAACAGGGTCCGCACTCCCTTGGCGCCGTGGAACCTGTCATCCAGCCAGCTACCTGTGCCGGACAGCGCCTTGTCGATACTCATGACGTATTTCCCCGCTCCCAGAAACTCGGGCCCACTGGTTCGGTGAAGTCACTCCTGGCCGCCAGGAAGCCTTCCGCGTCCACAGTCATGGGCAGCTGTGGCAGCGGTCTCGTGGCCGGGCCGAAGATCACCTGCGCGCCCTTGGTGGCGTCGAAGGTGGACTGGTGGCACGGGCACAAGATGTGATGCGTGGTCTGCTCGTATAGCGCGGCCGGGCAGCCCACATGGGTGCAGATCTTGGAGTAGGCGACGATGTTGTCGACTGTCCAGTTCTGCACGGTCTTGCCAGGAACCGGATGTGCGGCGGTGGTGTACTCGACCTGGCCGGGCGCGAACTTGATGATGATGACGGCGGCCTTGGCGAGCTGGTTGAAATCGTCCTGGTAACCGTCGGGGACGACAGTGATCATGCCGCCGGCCGAGCTGAAATCGCCCGGCCTGATCGGCTCGTTGGCGCCGTAGGTCAGCAGCCGCAGGCCCTTGCGCCAGACCGTGTGGTCGAGGTCGGTTCCTGGCAGCGGGCCAAGGTCGCGCAGCAGCAGGACAGGGGCAACGGCGACCGGCACGGTCGCGGCGATCAGGGTGCGGCGAAGGATCGGGCGCTTGACGAACTGGCTCGCGGCCGCGCCCTCGGCGAATGTGTCGGCGAAGGCCTGCCGGTCAGCCTCGTCTGACCGGAGCGGGTGCCGCATCTCGGTCACCTCGACATCGGGCATCAGCCGCCGGACCCAGACGGTGGCGCCGATGGCGAGGAAGAGGAACGCCAGGCCCATGCTCAGCCCGAGCGCCAGGTTCGAGTGCCAGACCCTGGTGATGTCGTGCACGTTGAAGATCAGGTAGCTGGCGATGAACCCGAAGCCGGCCAGCATCGCCAGGATGAAGCAGGCGGCCACGATCTTCTCGGCCCGCTTGGCGCCGTCCAGGTCCTCCGGGTCTACTGGCAGCTCAGGCTTCTTGACCTGAGGCAGGCCCGCAGCTGCGCCGGCTGCCGTCTCGGCCAGCAGCATCCGGGACTGCGCTGGTGATGGAGTCCCGATCACCCGCCTGCGGGCGGTCTCTGGCTCTGGCTCGGCGCCACCTGCGCCAGCGGAGTGCGACGGCAGGTTCTCTGGTTCGCTGTCGCCGGGGCCGTGCCCGGCGGTCGAGTCACTCATCTGGAGTCTTCCTGTGCTTCGCAGTGATCCACATGGCGGCGAACACCATGAAGAGCAGCAACCCGAGGAACACCACAAGCCCCTCGGTGACGGGCCCGACCCGGCCGAGGCTGAACCCGCCCGGGTTCGGCTCGTCGCGGGTCTGCACGATATACGCGATAATGTCCCGCTTCTGCTTCGGGGTGATGGTGGTGTTGTTGAAGACCGGCATCGCCTCAGGCCCGGTCAGCATGGCTTCAAAGATCTGGGTCGGCGTTGACTTGGTCAGCGGTGGTGCGTACTTGCCATAGGTCAGCGCGCCGCCTTGTCCGACGAACCCATGGCACTGTGCGCAGTCGGCGACGAACAACTGCTGGCCGAATCCGGGGTTGGCGCCGGTCTGGCTTACCTGGGCGCTGGTCGGAATGGCCGGGCCGCCGCCCAGCGAGGCGATGTAAGCGGCGACGGCGCTCGTCTGCTGCGGGTTAAGCTCCGGCGGCTTGCGGTCATTCTCGGGGCCAGGCTCCTTAGCTGGCATCCGGCCAGTGCTCACCTGGAAGTTGACAGCGGCCGAGCCGACGCCGATCAGGCTTGGCCCGACCCCCGCGATCCCCTGGCCGAAGTCGCCGTGGCAGCTTGAGCATTCCTGAAGGAAGATCGCCTTGCCCTGAGTCTGCTGTTGCGACGCGGCGATGCTGGGGGACGAGGCCGACGCGCTGCCTGCCTCGCTCACGACTGCGTAGCCAGCGCCAGCGATCATCAGCCCGAGCAGCACGACGGCGTAGCCGGCTGCCGGGTGCCGTCGTCTCGCGGTCATCGGTGTCACGGCGATCCTTTATTTTCCGGTCAGCGGTAGCAGGTAGATAGTGGTGAACAGGCCGATCCAGACGACATCGACGAAGTGCCAGTAATACGACACGACAATGGCGCTGACCTGCTGCTCGTGAGTGAACCGCTTGGCCGCGTAGGTGCGTCCGAGCAGGAAGAGGAAGGCCACGAGGCCACCGGAGACGTGGAGCCCGTGGAAGCCGGTGGTGAGGAAGAACACCGAGCCGTAGGCACTCGACGACAGCGTCAGATGCTGCTTGTAGATCAGGTCGAGGTACTCATAGCCCTGCCCTGACACGAAGTACAGGCCCATCAGGAAGGACAGGACGTACCACTCGCGCAATCCCCACTGGCGCACGTTCCAGATCGACCCGAGGCGCCTGATCTGGCCTCGCTCGACGGCGAACACGCCGAGCTGGCAGGTCACGCTGGACAAGATCAGCACGATTGTGTTCGTGGTGGCCAGGGGATAGTCCAGATGCGCACCCGGCCACGGCAGATGAAGCCCGGTATCGACCGATTTGATGGTGAAGTACATCGCGAACAGGGCCGCGAAGAACATCAGCTCCGAGGACAACCACACGATTGTCCCGACGCTGACCAGGTTGGGCCTGCTCGCGGGCGTGCGCGGTATCACGCTCGCGTCTGCTGCTGTCGTCACGGCCCCATTATTACGACACTCGGTAGGCGTACGCGCCGCGACCCCCTAGGTCGGTAGCATCCAGTTATGAAAGTTGTCGTTTATAGCCATGACGCGGACACGCGCGCACGGGTAAGACTGGCGATCGGCAAGCGCCCCGCGCCCGATGTGCCAGAAGCTGAGCTGATCGAGGTCGCTACTCATCCGGCGCTGATCCGGCTGCTAGACGCAGGCGGGGCCGATGTGATGGTGCTCGACGGCGAGGCCCAGCCCTCCGGCGGCATGGGAGTCTGCCGCCAGGCCAAGGACGAGGTCTTCGACTGCCCGCCTGTTCTGCTCATCATCGGCCGGGCCGACGATGGCTGGCTGGCGACCTGGTCGCGAGCCGACGCCGTCGTCAGCCATCCGATTGACCCGGCCGCGCTAGCCCAGGCGCTGGCCGGCCTGATGCGCCAGCGCGCTGGCGATACCGCAGCGGCATCAGCCTGAGAAGGACGCTATGGAAATGACCCCGTCGTGGCCTGGACTGATCGGACAGCTGATCAAGGGCGAGCCGCTGACAGCTGATGCCGCTGCCTGGGCGATGAACGAGATCATGGAAGGCGCGGCCACCCCGGTCCAGATCGCGGGCTTCGGCGTCGCGATGCGGATGAAGGGCGAGACCCCGGCCGAAGTCGACGCCATGGCGCTGGCGCTGCTGAGCCGGGCAGCCCCGCTGAGCATTCCTGGCCGGATCGTCGACCTGGTCGGCACCGGCGGTGACCGGGCCCGCACCGTGAACATCTCGACGATGGGCACGATCGTGGCCGCGGCCGCCGGCGCCAAGATGGCCAAGCACGGTAACCGGGCGGCCTCGTCGGCCTGCGGAACGGCGGACGTGCTTGAGGCGCTCGGCGTGGTGATCGACCTTCCGCCGGCCGCGACGGAGCAGCTTGCCCAGGAGACCGGCATCGTCTTCCTGTTCGCGCCGCTGTACCACCCCGCGCTGCGGCACACGTCGGTGCCGCGCCGCGAGCTTGGCGTGCCAACGGTGTTCAACCTTCTGGGACCGGTGGCCAACCCGGCCAGGCCGAAGGCCCAGGCGGTTGGGGTAGCCGACGCCAGGAGCGGCCCGATCCTGGCAGGGGTCCTGGCCGCGCGCGGTTGCTCGGCGCTGGTGTTCCACGGCGATGACGGACTCGACGAACTGACCACCACGGGCCCGTCAACGGTCTGGATAGTCCGTGACGGCGGAGTCGAATCGATCAGGTTTGACCCCGCTGAGCTCGGGATCAGCCGCTGCCAGCCGGACGATCTGCGCGGCGGGGATCCACAGCACAATGCTGGCGTGGTCCGCTCAGTACTCGCCGGCGTCCCCGGCCCGGTCAGAGAAACCGTATTGCTTAACGCAGCCGCCGCGCTGGTCGCCGAGGCAGGCGTACCCGAGCCGGGAAAACTGCCGCAAGCCCTCGCCGGCGCCTACGCCACGGCCGCCGGTGTAGTCGACTCCGGCGCCGCCCTAGCCCTCCTAGACCGCTGGATCAAAGCCAGCCAGCGCCTCAAACCCAGCACCTAGTCACCCCGCCCCGCCCCCGTGAGATGCGGACATGGCGATATAGCGGACAATATGAATAGAAAACGCCCACGGGTGTTCGTGTGGGTTCCGTGATCATGGATCGTGGCGTGATCACGGAAATTCATGAGTGTGATCGCGCACTCAAGGTTCCGTGATCACGGGCTGGTCCATGATCACGGAACCTGGGCCGGGCACCGGGCGGGGTGCCAGCTCAGAAGAAGCCTCGCGTCAGCCCCGCCACATCCATGGGGCAGGCCAGCGGCCAGCATCACGGAATTCGCGCCAGAGCCCGGAGATTAGCGATCTGATCACCCGCTCAGGGTTACGTGATCACCGGCTGCTCCGTGATCATGATCTGGGTCTTGATCGCGGAAGCTGGATGGTGTGATCACGCGACTCAGATTCCGTGATCAAGGTCAGTTTCTTGATCACGGAAGGATGCCTGGGTACTCGAGCGCCCGGTCACGGAAGCCTGGCGGGGCATCTGATCGCGGAAACCTGGACGAGTCATCAGGTCCTGATACCGGGCCGGTCGGGCGGGTCTGGGCGGGACGGCGGGGCCTAGCCAGGTGGCGGGTGCCGGGGCGGGATCAGGACGGCGGGATCAGGACTCGGGGTAGCCGACGGAGAACGCGGCGTCTAGGTCGTGCCGGGAGTAGGCGCGGAAAGCGATGTGGGTCTCGGTGTGGGTGACGCCTGGCACGCGGTTGATCATGCCGGGGATGACGTCGGCCAGTTCGTCGTGGGAGCGAACCCGGACCATCGCTACCAGGTCGAACTCGCCCGTGACCGAGTAGACCTCGCTGACCTCCGGGATCTGGGCAATGGCCTGCGCGGTCTCTGGGATGCTTGCCACGTCGGACTTGATCAGAACAATCGCGGTGACCATGGCCGCCTCCTGGGTTACTGGAGCCCGCGCTCCGGCTGCCGCGTAATCGTAGCGGCTCGACTGCGGGGGGCCGGCGGCCACCCACGTTCGGCCGGGTTCCACCAGCGACAGCAGGCTGGTCAGCACGCCTGCCGTGGCCTTGGCGTCGGCGAGCGCGCGGTGGCAGGGGCCGGTGCTGGTGCCGAAGTGAGTCGCGAGGGTCGTGAGCTTGTGATCGGGCACTTCGCCCGGGCGGAGGATCAGGCGGGCCAGCACCGCCGTATCGATGACCGCGCTTGGCGGCCAGGCGATGCCGGTGTCGGCGCAGGCCGAGGTCAGGAAGCCGATGTCGAATGGCGCGTTATGCGCCACGATGACGCTGCCGCGTGCGAACTCAAGGAAGCCGGGCAGCACCTCGCCAATGGCAGGGGCCTCCCGGACGAGCTCGTCGCTGATGCCGGTGAGCTTGGTGATGTCAGGCGGGATCGGCGTTCCGGGATTGACCAGGGCGGAGAACTCCCTGACCGGCTGGTCGCAGGCCAGCCGGACCGCGCCGATCTCAGTAATGCGGGCGGAGTCGGCCAGCCAGCCCGTCGTCTCCACATCCACGACCACCAGGTCGGCGCCGGTGATGAGTCCCGCCGGCAGCCGACCAACGTCGCCCGGCCCCGCCTCGCCCGGCCCCGCCTCGGCCGCCGCCGCGGTCTTGGCTGACCGGGTCCGGCAGGCGCGGCGAGTCGGCCACAGAGCGGATATCGCCCGGCGCCGTCTTAGCTGAATGCTCACGTCGCCACGGTACGGCCAGGTGCCGACAGCCCGCCGTTTCCCGTGCCGCTTCCCCGGCTGTTTCCCTGGCTGGCCAGCCGTCACAGTAGCCCGAGCGGTCCGAGCGGGTCGTCGCGACGGCATAAGTATGCTGCGAGAGTTCGCGAAGTGGTTGAATGTTCAGCCCGAGCTTTACTAATGTCGGGGATCGAGCCGATCGCTCGGCAGCCGCATCGATCGCGGCAGTGATTGGTCACTACCGAGTTCCTGACTCCGAAGTCACGGGTCAGCAGGTGAACAGGGAGCCCTGGGCGGGCAGTCGCGCACCTTTGTAACTACGGGTGTGGGCGAGTGCTAAGCCGAGGGCATCGGACTGGCTGAACGCCAGAGCCGACGGTCGCTGCCACAGCACCGGTCCCTGCGTACCGACTCGGCAGGCTAGCGTGGGAGAAGGAGAGTGTCTGGCGCGTGCGCAGGCCGCTGTCAGCTCACAGAGTCATCACCCGCGGCACGATGATTGCCGCCAGTCTTGCCCTTACCGGTGCCCTGATCAGCATGGGCGGGACCGCCGCGGCAGTTCCGCAGCCCACAGTGGCTGAGGTTCAGCACGAGATCGCCGTGCTGAACGCCAAGGCGAGCGTGCTTGGTCAGCAGTATGACGAGGTGCTTCAGCAGCTCTCGCTGGCCAACCAGCGACTCAGCCTGCTGAACCGCGAGACGAAGCGGTACCGGGTCACCTTTGACGCGATGCGGTCGCAGATCGACAGGATCGCGGCGGTCGCCTTCGAGCAGGGCGGGGTTAATTCGCCGCTCCAGCTGCTCACGTCGAGCTCGCCGCAGCAGGTGCTTGATCAGTCATCGATCCTCAGCGAGCTGTCAGCCGTGGACAGCGCCCAGATCACTCAGTACCTGGCCGCCAGCCATCAGCTGCTGAACGCGCAGCAGGCAGCGAGCCGGACCAGGACCGGCATCCTGGCGCTCAAGCACTCGCTCGGCAAGCGATTGTCGAAGCTGAAGGTGCTGCAGGCCCAGGAGGCGACACTGCTCACCAGCCTGACTCCCGTCCAGCGGGTGGGCGTCTCGCCGGGAGGCGGTACGGGCGGGACCGGCGGTGGCGGCAAGTACACGGGGCCGACCGGCTCGCAGGCGGACGCGGCGGTTGCGTTCGCCTACAAGCAGCTCGGCTGCCCGTACGTCTACGGTGCCACCGGCCCGTGCGATTCAGGCTTTGACTGCTCGGGCCTGATGATGCAGTCGTGGGCCTCGGCCGGCATCTCGATCCCCAGGGTGAGCTACGACCAGATGGGCTCCCTGCCGCCGGTCTCGCTGCACACCGCGTCGGGCGCGTTTACCACGGCCAACCTCGAGCCGGGCGACATCCTCGGGTTCGCCAGCAACTCGCACGTCGGCATGTATGTCGGCGGCGGCTACCTGATCGACGCGCCGCAGCCGGGTCAGAACGTGGAGAAGGTGTCGCTGACCGGCTGGTACCTGGAGGAGCTCGACGGCGCGGTCCGGCCGTAGTCCCAGCCGTTCGTCCCGCTCGCTGGCCGTCGCTGACCTTGACGGCCGGCGGGTGGGTAAGGTAACGAGCGATATGGCGAAGGTCCTGATCGTCACCAACGACTTCCCGCCGCGCAGCGGCGGGATTCAGTCGTTCGTGCACTCGCTCGCGACCGGGCTGCCTGACGGCGAGGTCGTCGTGTACGCGCCGGCCTGGCCAGGGGCAGCGGAGTTTGACGCGAAACAGCCATTCCCGGTGGTCAGGCACCCGACCTCGCTCATGCTGCCGGTGCCGGGCGTGGCCAGGCGCGCACGGGAGATCCTGGTCACTCATGGCTGCGACACCGTGCTGTTCGGCGCGGCGGCGCCGCTCGGCCTGCTGGCGCCGGGCTTGCGCCGGGCGGGTGCCAGGAAGATCGTCGCGCTGACTCATGGGCACGAGGCGGGCTGGGCTGCGCTGCCTGGCGCGAGAGTTTTGTTGAGAAAAATAGGCGAGTCAGCTGATGTCGTCACGTATCTGGGGGAGTACTTCCGGATCAGGCTCGCTCGTGCGCTTTCGCCGGCCGCGGCGGCGAGGATGGTCAGGCTCGCGCCAGGGGTCGATAACGAGACGTTCCGGCCTGGTGCCGGCGGAGCGGCGGTCCGGGAGCGGCTGGGGATCGCGGCCGGGGTGCCCGTGGTGATCTGCGTGTCGCGGCTGGTGGCCAGGAAGGGGCAGGACACCCTGATCCGGGCCTGGCCCCGCGTTCTGGCCGGGCTGCGACGCGGGTCGGGGCCAGAGCCCGGCCAAAGCCGGAACGGCCAGGACCGGTACGGCCAGGACCGGCGCTGCTGATCGTGGGGGGCGGGCCCGATGCCAGACGGCTCCGGCGGCTCGCGCGGCGGCTCGGCGTAGCTGACTCGGTCGTCTTCGCCGGGTCGGTGTCCTGGGATGAGCTGCCCGCCTATTTCGACGCCGGCACCATCTTCGCCATGCCCTGCCGCACCAGGCGCGCTGGTCTTGATGTCGAAGGGCTTGGCATCGTCTACCTGGAAGCGTCCGCGACCGGCCTGCCCGTCATCAGCGGTGACTCGGGCGGGGCGCCAGACGCGGTCCTGCCGGGGGAGACCGGGTACGTGGTGACCGGAGGCGACGTGGCTGGCCTGGCCGAGCGGGTGGTCCAGCTGCTCAGCGATCCTGACGCGGCGGCGGCCATGGGCGACAAGGGCCTGGCCTGGATCGATCAGGAATGGCGCTGGGACCTGGTCTCCCGGCGGCTGGCCGGCATTCTGGCGAGCTAGCCCGCTGTGTAGAGCGCGTCGATCTCGGCGGCGTAGTCCTTGGCCACGACGTTCCGCTTCACCTTGAGCGACGGGGTCAGATGCCCGCTCGCCTCGGTGAAGTCGGCGGGCAAGATCGTGAACTTGCGGATCGACTCGGCCCTGGAGACGGCCTTGTTGGCGTCGTCGACGGCGGCCTGCACCTCGGCGATCAGCTCGGGGTCCCTGGCCAGGTCGGCCGCGGTGGCGCCGGCGGGCTTGCCGTGCTGCTGCTTCCAGTGATCGAGTGCCTCGGGATCGAGCGTGACCAGGCAGGCGATGAACGGCCGGTTGTCGCCGACCACCATGGTCTGGCTGATCAGAGGGTGGGCGCGGAGCCGGTCTTCGAGTACGGCCGGCGCGACGTTCTTGCCGCCCGCCGTCACGATCAGCTCCTTCTTCCTTCCTGTCACGCTCAGGAAGCCAGCGTCATCCAGCGCTCCGATGTCGCCGGTGTGCAGCCAGCCATCGGCGTCGAGCACCTCGGCGGTGGCGCTCGGGTTGCGCCAGTAGCCGCGGAACACGATCGGGCCCGCGATCAGGATCTCGCCGTCATCGGCGATCCGGACGCTGACTCCGGGCAGCGGCTGGCCGACCGTGCCGATCTTGTTGCGGGCAGGCCGGTTCACGCACGCGGCGGCTGAGGTCTCGGTAAGGCCGTAGCCCTCAAGCACGGTAATGCCCGCACCCCTGAAGAAGTGCCCGAGCCGGTCTCCGAGCGGGGCCCCGCCGGAGACGGCGTACCTAACCTGCCCGCCGACGGCGGCGCGCAGCTTGCCGTAGACGAGCCGCTCGAACAGCGAGTGCCGGATCGCGAGCGCAGGACCCGGACTGGTACCCGGCGCCTCGGAGCTGGCGGACTGACCTCGGCTGTAGGCGATGGCCGTGTCGGCGGCCGCCTTGAAGATCCTGGCCTTCACCCCGCTGGCCGAGGCCTGCTGCTGGGCTGAGTTGTAGACCTTCTCGAAAACTCTCGGGACGGCGAGCAGGAAGGAAGGGCTGGTCTGCGGCAGGCCCTTGGCTAGCGTCGAAGAGTCCGGCCAGTGCATGAGGATGGCGCCGGACTCCAGGCAGCCGACCTGGATGATCCGGGCGAACGAGTGGGCCAGCGGCAGGAACAGCAGAGTCGAGCTGCCGGAGATGTCGAAGATCTCGGTGAGTGCGCCCTGGACCGCGTTCCTGGCGCCGGACAGCAGGTTGCGGTGGGTGAGCTCGCAGCCCTTCGGGCGCCCGGTGGTGCCTGAGGTATAGATGATGGTCGCCAGGTCGCTGGCGGACCGGCCTGCCAGCCGCGGCGAACTGCTCGTCGCTGACCAGCTCGCCGGTGCCGATGAGGCTCGGCGGTCTCGCCGATCATCGCGATGATGCCGAGATCGGGCAGAGCCTGCCTGAGGTCGGAGATGATGGCCGCATGGGCGGCGGTCTCGGCGAAGACTGCTTTCGCGCCCGAGTCGGACAGGATCCACTCGACCTGCTCGGCCGAGGACGTCTCGTAAACCGGTACCGTGACCCCGCCGACGGTCCAGATGGCGTAGTCGGTGATCGTCCAGGCGCTGCTCGTGCGGGACATGATCGCGACCCGGTCACCCGGCTCGATGCCCGCCGCGATCAGGCCCTTCGCGAGGGCGCGGACCTCGGCTGCGAGCTGCCTGGCTGACACCTGCGACCAGGCGCCGTCGTCTTCCTGGCGGCGCATCGTGACCTGGTCAGGCGCGCTGGCCGCAGTGCCGAAGACGACGTCGGTGAGCGTCGCCGTGTCCGGTACCTCCGCCAGCGCGGGGATGCTGAACTCGCGCAACTGGGCCTCCTTCGGCCGGCCTGCCGCCGCCTGCGGGCGCGACATCGCGGTTGAACGTTGAGTGCTCTGACTGGAAGGTACCCCCGATCGGCGCTGAAAGAGCGCAGCGGGTGGTGTGGATGCCGCCTGATGATCTGCATACTGTTGGTCAATGCGGATCCACGTGGTCAGCGATGTGCACGGCAGGAGCGACGCGCTGAGGCGGGCGGGTGACGGCGCTGACGCGCTGATCTGCCTGGGCGACCTGCTGTTGTTCCTCGACTATGCCGACCATTCCCAGGGCATTTTCGCCGACATGTTCGGCGCGGAGGCGGCGGCCGAGTTCATCGCGCTGCGCACGGAGCAGCGGTTCGACGACGCCCGCGAGCTGTCGTCACGGCTGTGGGCCTCCATCGGCGCCGATCCGGCGACCAGGATCAATGAGGCGGTGACTGCCCAGTACGCGGAACTGTTCGACGCGATGCCCACGCCAGCGTTCCTGACCTACGGCAACGTGGACATTCCCCGGATGTGGGCCGACCACCTGCGGGCCGGGCATCAGGTGCTTGACGGTGAGCGGGCGGAGATCGGCGGGCTCACGTTCGGGTTCGTCGGCGGCGGCCTGCGTACCGTGTACCGGACTCCGAATGAGATCGACGACGAGGCGTTCGCGGCCAAGGTCGAGGCGGTCGGCGCGGTCGACGTGCTGTGCGCCCATATCCCGCCCGACCTGCCTGAGCTGCTCTTCGACACCGTGGCCGAGCGGATGGAGCGTGGCAGCGGGGCGCTGCTCGACGCCGTGCGCCGGACGCAGCCGCGCTACCTGCTCTTCGGGCATGTGCACCAGCCGCTCGTCGCCAGCGTCGAGATCGGCCGGACCCGGTGCGTCAACGTCGGTCACTTTAAGGCCAGCGGTACTCCTTACGTCCTGGAGTGGTAGCGCTGGCGCGTGGCCGGCGTGGTCTGCCGGCGGCGGGAGGTACGCTCCGTGTCATGGCCGACAAGACTAGTTCGACGATGACGATCGACGCGCCGAAGTCGGTCATCATGGCTGTGATCGCGGATTTCGCCGCTTATCCGCAGTGGGCGTCGGGCGTGCGGGCGGCCCGGGTAGAGCGATCCGATGCTGATGGCCTGCCCGATCAGGTGCGGTTCACGCTGGACGCCGGCCTCATCAAGGACAAGTACGTGCTCGGCTACACCTGGCGCGGCGATGACGAGGTCAGGTGGGAGCTCGTCGAGCGCGGCAGCATGATCTCCGATCTGTCAGGTGCCTATCTGCTCGCCGGCGACTCAGGGACCACCAGCGTCACCTACGAGCTCGCGGTCGGGCTCGCGGTCCCGATGATCGGGATGATGAAACGGCGAGCCGAGAAGACAATTATTGACACGGCGCTCAAGGGACTGAGAAGCCGGGTTGAGAATGCGGGTGATGGCAGATGAGTGAGCCTTCTGAGCAGAGGCCAGGTCAGGGCAGGTCCGGCCAGGGCCAGGGAAGACAGGGCACGGGCGGGTCAGGCGATTCGTGGGAGCAGCGGGCGGCGGGCCTGGCCAGCGATCTGGCCACTGACCTGCAGCGGCGCCTGATCAGGTCGGGCGCGAAGAGCATGCGAGACGAGCTCGGCGGTCAGGTCAAGAAAGCGTTTCGCGGTGAGAAGCGCGAGCCGGAGGACGTCTGGGCCACCGCGACGACCGAGCCGCCCGATGCGTCGGAGCAGCCGCCTGAATGTGCGTGGTGCCCGATCTGCCGGGCCGCGCGGCGGATGGCTCAGTCTCAGGCCCAGGCCGCGAGCGGAGGCGCTGCGAGTAGCGGCACCGCGACGGCGAGCCCGAGCCCGAGCGCCGGTACCGATCCCCGGGCCGCCGCCGCTGGCGCGGTCAATATCATCGTCGGGACCGCGCGCGATGCGCTGGTCGGCCTGGACGCGATACTGTCCTACCGGCCGGGAGACGCCAGCTCGGCCAGATCGGCCAATGGCACAAGCAGCAGCCCACCGAAAGAGCCTGATGATGAGCCTGACCATCGGAGTTGATGTTGGCGGCACGAAGATCGCCGCCGGCGTTGTCGATGAGAAGGGCTCGATAGTAGAGATGACGAAGCGGCCGACCCCGGCCGCTAACGCCGCCGCGACGATTGACGTGCTGAGCGACGCGGTCCGCGAACTGCTCGGCAGGCACGACGTCGAGGCGGTCGGGATAGGCGCGGCCGGCTTTGTCGAGGAGAGCCGGTCCGCCGTGATGTTCGCGCCTAACCTCGCCTGGCGGGAGGAGCAGGTAGCGCGGCAGGTCGAGGAGCGCACCGGCAAGCCGGTCATCGTGGAGAACGACGCCAACGCCGCGGCGTGGGCCGAGACCAGGCTGGGCGCGGGCCGAGGTCATGACCACGTGATCCTGATCACGATCGGCACGGGCATCGGCGCCGGGATCGTGCTGAACGGCGAGCTTTACCGAGGCCGGTGGGGGATGGCCGGCGAGCCTGGGCACTACCGGGTGGTGCCAGATGGCAGGCTCTGCGGCTGCGGCAACCGAGGCTGCTGGGAGCAGTACGCCAGCGGCAGCGCACTGGTTGCCGAGGCCAGGGAGTTCGCCCGGCGGTCGCCAGGAGCGGCGGTGCGGCTGCTGCAGCTCGCGGGCGGAAAGCCAGAGGGCATTACCGGGCCTGAGGTCACGGCCGCCGCCCGAGAGGGTGACGCGGGAGCGCTGCGCTGCTTTGAGATCATTGGCCACTGGCTCGGTGAGGGGATGGCCGACCTGGCGGCGATCCTTGATCCAGGCTGTTTCGTGCTTGGCGGCGGCGTGTCCGACGCGGGCGACCTCTTCCTTGACCGGGTGCGGGCGGCTTACGATCACGGCCTCACCGGCCGCCAGTTCAGGCCGCACGCCGCGATCGTGCTGGCTGAGCTCGGACCGGAAGCCGGCCTGATCGGCGCCGCCGACCTGGCCAGGCTCAGGTGAACCGGGGCGTGGCTCTGGGTAGCCGGGCGCTGGCTAGACGACCGCTCCCTGATCGGGCCCGTCTCGCTTGGACGGGCCATCGCCGAGCCTGATCACGAGGATCACGAACCCGCTGACGAACGCCACGACGCAGGCTAGTGCCTGCCAGCCGGCTATCTGCCAGCCGATCAGGGATGCGAAGAGCAGGTAGGCCTGCCCGCCGAACAGGGCCATCCACGCTGCCTTGGCTACTGGGTCGAGCCTGGGCTGCGGCGGTACTGGCGGCGGGATGTAGCGGCCGCCGTATTCCGCGTCCAGATCCTCGTCCCTGGCTTCGTCCGGCGAGTAGTCCCGCGGTCCTGGCACCGGAACACCGTCGAGCCGGTCCCCGGGCGTGTCATCGTCTTGCTCCGGTGCCGGCTCCCCGGCAGACCGGCGCAGGCGCATGAACCCGGCGGGCCTGATGATCCGGCCGGGACCGGCCCGGGAGCGCTCACCTGGCGAGTTCTGGTCCTCGCCGGCGTCGCTGCCAGCGGCGACGGGCTCGCTGAGGTCGGCGGCTTCGCTGGTGCTGGCTGTGTCGCCTGCTGCGGTGCTGCTCTGGCGGCCGTCGCCGCCCTCGCCATCGGCCTGATCCGTCGCTACCTCGGCGGCCGGACGTGCCGTGCTGGCCGCGCCGGCTGGATCCGCTGGATCCGCTGGGTCCGGTTGGCTCGCGGAGTCGGCTGGGTCCGCTGCAGCCGGCCTCATCTGGCCTGGTCGTGCTCGGTGATGTCTTCGTGCGCAGGTTCTCTCGCTCCGGCCATGGTGCTTCCGCCGGATCTATCGCGGACGGAATCTCCAGCCGGGCAACCAGGTCGCGCCAGACGGCTTGATCACCCTCATCCCTGCCTACATCGCGACCCACGGTGCCCCCCGCATCGTTGCCCGATCCGTGCATAGTCCTGGCTGCGGCGTTTTTCCATCCTCGCCCATCCTGTCATTCCTTTCCCGCATGACTGTGAGAACGAACGAAATCCAGGCTTCCCGCGAAAATCGCGTCCGCATCGTTGTCTAGCGTTGCGACGTGGTAGCTATCAGGGCACTCCCTGACCTCGAGCTGGCTGGCCGGAAGCGCCTTCTTGAGTATGTCCACGTTCGCGGGTCCGACAACGTGATCGGTCGTGCTCCGGTACACCAGCACCGGCTGGCTGACCTGGCTGAGGTGCTTCGTCGTGACTCCCCAGAGCCCGGGCAGTGTCGCGGCGGCCTTGGTCGGCACGCGGTCGTAGCCGAGCTCGATGCTGCCCTCCTTCTTGATGTCACTGACCACACCCTTCAGCGATGGCACGACCAGCTTCAGAACGGGCGCTAGCAGGAAAAGCTTTGTTTCTGCTGTCAATGATGGGTTTACCAGGACCAGCCCGGCGACGTCCGGCCCGCGCAGCTCGGCGAGGCGGAGCGCGAGGCAGCCGCCCATGGACAGGCCCATGACAAAGATCTCGCTGGCCGCCGAGCGCAACTCGTCGAACGCGCGGTCCACTTCGGCGTACCAGTCTTCCCAGCGGGTCCTGGCCATCTCCTGCCAGGTGGTGCCGTGTCCTGGCAGCCTCGGCAGGCTGACGGTCAGCCCGGCGGCGGCCAGGTATTCCGCCCAGGGGCGCAGCGACTGCGGAGAGCCGGTGAACCCGTGGCAGAGCAGCACACCAGCTGAGCCACCATCGTGGCGATAGGCTTCCGCGCCTGGCAGCACTGACATGATCTGTTCCTTCCGGGCGGGCTGGACACTGTATTCCCGAATCGTCGCACGTCGGCGAGGGTTCTGCCGAGGCTGGGCGGCACGTTTGTGCGGTCAGCCGGGCTGATGGGTGGCTGAGGGCTGGCTGCGGGCTGGCTGCGGGCTGGCTGCGGGGCGGCTGCCGCGGGATTGCCCGGCTCGGGCGGTGCGCTCGGGGACTTCGGCATGGAATCATGGAACGATGTTCTACTGGCTGGTCAAGGCGATCCTGGCCCCGATTCTGAGGCTCGTGTTCCGGCCCTGGGCAGAAGGTACCCAGCTCGTGCCCCGGACCGGCCCGGCGATCATCGCGAGTAACCACCTCTCGTTCTCCGATCATTTCTTCGCGCCGCTCCCGCTGCCGCGCAAGGTCGTCTTCCTGGCGAAGTCGGAGTACTTCACTGGCCGCGGCATCAAGGGCTTGTTCAGCCGGGCATTCTTCAGCGGAGTCGGGCAGATCCCCGTCGACCGGGCCGGCGGCGAGGCGAGCGAGCGGGCTCTGGCCACCGGCCTGCGGGTGCTCGCGAGCGGCAATCTGCTCGGCATCTACCCCGAGGGCACTCGCACTCCCGACGGGCGGCTGTTTCGCGGCAAGACCGGAGTGGCCAGGCTGGCGCTTGAGGCGCGGGTCCCGGTCATTCCGTGCGCGATGATCGGGGGATTCGAATTCCAGCCGCCAGGGCGGATCACGCCAAGGCTGCGGATCCGGCCGGGCGTCCGGTTCGGCGAGCCGCTCGACTTCTCCAGGTACTACGGCCTGGAGACGGACAGGATCGTGCTGAGGGCCGTGACCGACGAGATCATCTACGAGATCATGAAGCTATCCGGCCAGGAATATGTCGACGAGTACGCCCAGCGGCACAAGACGCGCACTCAGGCGAGCGGGGGCGCTGTCGGCGACGGGGTCGGCGGCGGGTCGAGCGTGGCGGATGGGTCGGATGGGTCGGGTGGCGCTGGCGGGCCGGGTGAGGCCGGAGAGGGTTCTGCTGGGCGGGGCAAGCGGGCCGGAGATGCGGTTGGTTCCACCGATGCGGCTGCTGTTGTCCGGAAAAACAAACTCATTCTTGGATCGCTAGCTTCCGGCGGCGCCGGACTCCACCCTGGGGTCGCGCCTGGGCCGCGTGACCCAATTGGGACCTGATTTCTGGACTCAGGCCGCGCCGCCAGCCTCGTCCCGGGCGTATTGGTGACCGGCTTGGCGGGCGGTCGGCCAGATCCTGTAGGAGACTTTTTTCCTGTAGGAGACTTAGCAGCGAATATGGTGGTCAATCCTCCTACAGGAAAAAAGTCTCCTAGATCTTTTGGCGGGCTGGGCCGACACAACCCCCGAAAGGGCGGATACCTGGCAGTCTGGCCGACGCTCAGCCGTAGTCACCCAAGCTCGCCGGGCTCGCCGCCCGCCGGGGCTCAGCCCGACCCGCCCGCCCGGTCTTCCTCGTTATCGGCCCAGCGCAGCGAACGCCGCACGGCCTCGCGCCAGCGCTTGTGAGCCTTGTCGTCCCTGGAGTCCGAGCTAGGGTCGAACCGGCGGTCGAGCTGCCAGGTCGAGGCGAGTTCCCCGGCCGATGACCACACGCCGGTAGCAAGTCCGGCCAGGAAAGCGGCGCCGAGTCCAGTCGTCTCGGCGACCGCCGGCCGCTCGACCGGCTGACCGAGCTGGTCCGCCTGGATCTGCATGAGCAGGTTGTTGGCGGCCGCCCCGCCATCAACCCGCAACGGC
Source organism: uncultured Actinomycetota bacterium (assembly GCA_963819285.1). Classification (GTDB taxonomy): domain Bacteria; phylum Actinomycetota; class Actinomycetes; order Streptosporangiales; family Streptosporangiaceae; genus Chersky-822. Next base: position 1,780,556 of record CAWFVM010000006.1, on the reverse strand, counting down.
ACCCCGGCCCCGGCCCCGGCCCTGGCCCCCGCCCCGGCCTCCGCAGTCATGACATCGACCACATCTCGCACCTCGAAGGCGATCGCCTCAAGCGTCGCGCGGGCCAGGTGCGCGCGTGTCACGCCGCGAGTCAGCCCGAAGATCGCCCCGCGTGCGCCGGGATCCCAGTCCGGTGCGCCAAGGCCAGTCAGCGCAGGCACGAACACCACTCCAGCCGAGTCCGGCACCGAACCCGCGAGTGCCTCGCTGTCACTGGCGCTGTCGATCAGGCCAAGGCCATCCCTGAGCCACTGGATCGCCGCGCCGGTCACGAAGACCGAGCCTTCGAGCGCATAGGTCAGCGCACCGCCGCCGTCCATCCAGGCGACGGTCGACAGCAGCCCGGCCGATGATCGCACGATCTGAGGGCCGGTGTTCGTCAGCACGAAAGAGCCGGTGCCGTATGTGCATTTCGACGAGCCGGGCGCGAAGCAAGCCTGACCGAACAGGGCGGCCTGCTGGTCACCGGCCACCCCGGCAACCGGCAGGGACAGGCCGAGGAAGGCATCCGGGTCCGTCGACCCGATCACCCCGGTCGACGGAACGACCTCGGGCAGCGCCCCGGCCGGCACGCCGAACAACTCACAGAGGATCGCAGACCAGCGCCCCGCAGCGATGTCAAAGAGCAGCGTCCTGGACGCGTTGGAGGCGTCGGTCACATGACGCCTGCCGCCGGTCAGCCGGGCGATCAGATAGGAGTCCACGGTCCCGACCGCGACTGAGCCGCCGGTCACCCCGGCCCACAGCTCGGGTGCGTTCCGCGCCAGCCAGGTCAGTTTCGTCGCCGTGAAATAGGGATCGAGCCGCAGCCCGGTGAGGTCGCTGACCAGAACCTCGTGACCCGCGTCCGCGAGGTCAGCGCAGATCCTGGCCGTCCTCCTGTCCTGCCAGACGATCGCCTTGCGCGGTGCGACCAGCGTGACCCGGTCCCACAGCACGGCGGTCTCCCGCTGGTTGGTGATCCCGACGCAGCTCACCGGATCCGGCCCGCCAGCCGCATCCGCCAGTGCCTGCTGGCACGCTGCCAGCGTCGCGTCCCAGATGTCCTCAGGTACCTGCTCGACCCACCCTGGCTCAGGGAAATACTGGCTGAACTCAGAGTAACCGCGGCTCACCACGGTGCCATCGGCGGCGACGATAAGTGCTGTGACCCCGGTAGTCCCGGCGTCGATCGCGAGGACGCTCATAGGACTAGTCTGACGGGCGAGCAAGCGTCACATTGTCGAGACTGGCACAGCTAGACGGAACTGGCACAGCCAGACGGAAGGAGCCCGGATGCGAGTCGGAGTCCTGACCGGCGGTGGAGACTGCCCCGGACTGAACGCGGTGATCCGGGCGATCGTCCGCACCGGAACGTCCGACCACGGCTGCGAGTTCATCGGGTTCAGAGACGGCTGGCGCGGCCCGCTTGAGGCCGACACGCAGCCGCTCGACGTCCAGGCCGTCCGGGGCATTCTCCCGCGCGGCGGCACGATACTCGGATCGTCCCGGACCAATCCGCTCGCCGACTCAGCGACCCTGAACGGCAAGTCCGGTCTGGAGCGGATCACCGAGAACCTGTCCAGCCTGGGCGTCGGCGCTCTCATCGCGATCGGCGGCGAAGACACGCTCGGCGTGGCCAGCAAGCTAGCGGAGGCCGGCGTCACGGTGGTCGGGGTGCCCAAGACCATCGACAACGACCTCGGCGCCACGGACTACACCTTCGGTTTCGACACCGCCGTGAACATCGCCATGGAGGCGATTGACCGGCTGCACACAACGGCCGAGAGCCACCACCGGGCGCTCATCGTCGAGGTCATGGGCCGCAACGCAGGCTGGATAGCGCTGCACGCTGGCATGGCCGGCGGTGCGAACGTGATTCTTATCCCCGAGCACCCGTTCGATATCGAAGAGGTCTGCGATTACGTGCAGCAGCGATTCGAGGAGCGGTACGCGCCGATCGTGGTGGTAGCCGAAGGCGCGCACCAGAAGACCTCGGGCATCGTGGAGGCTCAGGAGCTCGACTCCTTCGGGCACGCCAGGTACGGCGGGATCGGGCAGTTGCTCGCGCAGGAGATCGAGAGCCGCACCGGCAAGGAAGCCCGCGCGACGGTACTCGGCCACATCCAGCGCGGCGGCACGCCCACCGCGTTCGACCGGGTGCTGGCCACCAGATTCGGCATTCACGCCATCCGCGCGGTAGCCGACGGCGCATCAGGGATCATGGTCGCCCTGCGCGGCACCGAGATCGTCCGGGTCCCCATCGCCGAGGCCGTCAGCGAGCTCAAGCTCGTCCCGCCGGAACGCTACGCCGAAGCCGAGGTCTTCTTCGGCTAGATCACGCCGCACCAGAACCCGGAAACTGCCTTCGATATCTAACGAGATCGCAGCCCGGCTCGCCCGCTCCGAGGCGAGCCGGGTCCGGCGCTGGTCAGGTCCGCCGGGCGCGGAAGGCCGCCGCCTTGATCCGGCTCTGGCAGGCGGTGGAGCAGAAGCGCCTGGTGCCGTTCTTCGAGATGTCGACGTAGACGCGGTCGCAACGGCCGGCGGTGCAGACTCCGAGCCTGCCATGCAGTTCGCTGCCGAGCACGATCGCCAGGCCGGTCGCGCAGCCTGCGGCCCAGCCGGTCGTAAGCGAGTCAGTCGCGCCGTGAAAGTGCAGGTGCCAGGGCTCGTCATCGTGCTTGTCCAGCCGCGGTCTGGCCCCGGTCTGGCCGAGCAACTCGTTGACCTGACCGGCCGCCTGATCCAGCCGCCCGGCGGCCACGTCGTCGATGATCAGCCGCAGAGCCCAGGCGAGATCGCTCAGCTCGACTGCCTCCGCGAGTGAGACCTCCCTGGTGTCGGCGCGGCCCGCCCGGAGCGCGGCGGTGGCCAGGGCCGCCAGCTCGACGCCGTCCGGAGGCAGGTAGTCGCGGCCGCGAGCCTCGCCCGGCGTGAGCGCGTTGACCAGCTCAGCCGCGACGGTCACCACAGCGTCCATGTGACTACTGAAGTTCACTTGACCAGTGACGCCCTTCTCTCTACCGTATGACTGTCTAACTGATAATAGTCAGTCACGAACGGCAGCGGAGGATGGTCGCGATGACAGGAGCCATCAGCGAGTCGATCGCCAGGTCCTGGATCGAGCGGTGGGACGCTCAGCAGGAGGTCTACCTGCCCGACCGGGAAAACCGCTTCACTGCTCTCATCGACGCCGTAGCCGAGTCGGCCGGCCGGGATGACCCGCTCGTGGCCGATCTCGGCTGCGGACCAGGATCACTGTCGGTCCGGCTGCTTGATCAGCTGCCGAAGGCCGCGGTCGTGGCCGTCGATGCCGATCCATTGCTGCTCGGCCTCGCCGAGGCCGCTTACGCGGCCGACAGCCGGCTCCGGTTCCTTGAGCTTGACCTGCGCGAGCCGGGCTGGTCGGCCCGGCTCGGCCTGGACCGGCAGGCAGACGCTGTCGTCAGCACGACGGCGCTGCACTGGCTGTGGCCAGCGGAACTGACCGCCATGTACGCGGAGGTCGCGACCATGCTGCGCCCCGGCGGGCTGCTGCTGAACGGCGACCATCTCGCCGAGGATCAGACGACGGCCCCCACCTTGTACCGCCTGGGCCGGGTACTCAACGAGCGCGAAGCACGTCGTCAGCCGCCCGGCACCCGTGCCGAAGACTGGGCGAGCTGGTGGGCGGCCGTCAAGCTAGATCCCGACCTGACCGCTCTGGTAGCGGACCGCGAGAGCCGAATGGTGAAGTCCGAGCACCACGGTTCGCCCTCCGGTCAGCTAGCCGTGCATGTGAATGCCCTGCGCGCGGCCGGTTTCACCGAGCTAGGCACCCTATGGCAGCGCGGCGACAACCGCCTCCTCTGCGCCGTCCGCTAACCCGGGGTGGCGGGCGGCGCGGCGGGGCGGGTGGGCCGGCGGTTATATAAAGGGGAGATGGATCTGCGCCGGCCCGCGAGTGACTTGCTCGACCTAGTGGTGCTCGTGATCCGGGGCGTGTCAGGGAACCGGGATCTGAGCCTGACCTCCGTGGCCACGCTTGGCTCCCTTGACCGGGCCGGCGCGCAGCGGGTGACCGCCCTGGCGGCGGCTCAGGGAGTGTCGCAGCCATCGATGACTCAGCTGGTGCAGCGGCTTGCCCAGCGCGGGCTGGTCACGAGGGTGGCCGATCCGGCTGACGGGCGGGCCGCGCTGGTGAGCGTCACCGAGGCTGGCCATGCGGCACTTGTCGCTCGCCGGCAGCGCAATGCCGACCTCATCGCTGAGCTGCTCGCCGATCTGCCTGAGCACGATGTCCAGGTACTCACCGACGCGCTGGCCGTCGTCCTGCCCGCGATGCGAGCCAGGATCGGAACCGACTTCGACCCGGCCGACGGCTAGTCCACGCCGTTTGGCTGCCGGTGCTAGCAAACACAAGACCTGTCAGACTCATCCCATGACCGCTTTGCCCCTCACCGCCAGCAACGAACCTGATCAGGCCGGCCTCAGCGAGCCGTGCGTCCTGCTCAAGCTGGGCGAGATCGTGCTGAAGGGCAAGAACAGGCAGCACTTCGAGCGGCTCCTGCAGAACAACATCAGGCTCGCTGTGGCGGATCTCGGCGTCGGCCTCCGGCTCTGGCAGCGCGATGGAGTCGTCGTGCTCGCGCCGGTCCTGCCAGCACAGGAGCTACCGCTAGCCACTCCCGCTACCCCGGCCATCTCGGCGGGAAGGGCAGCCGATCTGATCGCCGAACGCATGCTCACCGTCATGGGCGTCGTCCGCGTCTGCCGCGCGGCGCGGATCAGCAAGGAGCCGCAGGCGGCGATCGAGGCGGCGGCCGACCTGGCCAGGAACAGGGCCGGCTCGTTCGCCGTGCGGGCGAGGCGGCGCGACAAGCGATTTCCCGTCACCTCGGCCGAGCTCGCGATCGCGATCGGGAACCGGGTCAGGCAGCTCTACGGCAACCCGGTTGACCTGCGTCATCCCGACTTCACCATCTTCGTGGAGGTCGACCAGTCCGAGGTATTCATCTATACCGACGGATGGGCGGGCCAGGGCGGGCTGCCGGTCGGGATGAGCGGTCGCGGCCTGGTGCTGATGTCGGGCGGCATCGACTCTCCCGTGGCCGGTACCGGATGATGCGCCGCGGCCTTTACTGCAGCTTCCTGCATTTCAGCGGCATGCCGCTGACCGGCCCCGAGTCGGTGTACAAGGCTTACGGCCTGGTCCGCCAGCTCGACCGGTACCAGCACGGCTCCAAGCTTTTCGTGATCGCGTTCGGCAAGGCGCAGCAGCGGCTCGCCTCATCGGGCTCCGGGCGGCTGCAGATTGTCGCGCAGCGGCGGCTGATGCTGAAGACTGCGCAGGCCATGGCGCGGCGGGTGCGGGCCACCGCGCTGGTCACCGGCGACTCGCTCGGACAGGTGAGCAGCCAGACGCTGACCAACATCACCGCGCTTGACGAGGCGGTGACGCTGCCGATCCTGCTGCCGCTGATCGGCTTCGACAAGACCGAGATCATCGCCGAAGCGCGCCGGATCGCCACCCTGGACCTGTCCAGCCTGCCCGACGAGGACTGCTGCTCGCTGCTGGTACCCCGGCAGGTCGAGACCAGGGCCAAGATCGCGGACCTGCACAAGATCGAGGCTCGGCTGGACATCGATGAGCTCGCCGACGAGCTAGCCGCCGCCGCCCAGGAGTACCGCCCCGGCTGACTGCCTCATTTATGCGTAACGAAATGCCTGCCAGCTAGTCGCCTCCGGCAGCGGACTGTCCAGTCAGCCGGGTCGCTGACCTACCCGGCCCGGCTCTGGGCCTGGACAGTCACGCTGCCGTCGGCGCGGAGGTCAGCTCAGCTCGCGCAGGCTGAGACCGGCTCTGGCACCTCGGCCAGCTCGCGGCCGGCCAGGGTCGACATGGTGCGGACCAGGCCGGCAAGCTCGGCGATGTCGCCGCCGGTCAGTGCCTGGTCGCCGTCGCAGAGCGCCTTGGCCGGCTCCGGGTGCACGTCCACGATGATCCCGTCCGCGCCGACCGCGATGGCGGCCCGGCTCAGCGGGAGCACCAGGTCCCGGCGCCCGCCCGAGTGGGACGGATCGACGATCACCGGCAGATGGGACAGCCGCTGGGCAACCGGGACCGCGCTGATGTCGAGAGTGTTGCGAGTCGCGGTCTCGAACGTGCGGATGCCGCGCTCGCACAACACGATGTCGAGATTGCCTCGCTGGGCGATGTACTCGGCCGCCATCAGCCACTCCTCGATCGTGGCGTTCATGCCGCGCTTGAGCATGACCGGCTTGCCCGCCGACCCGACCGCCTGGAGCAAGGCGAAGTTGGCCATGTTGCGGGTCCCGACCTGCAGCATGTCAGCGTGGGCGCAGACCAGGTCGACGTCGGCGGGATCGACCACCTCGGTGACGATCGGCAGCCCGACCTCCGCCCTGACCTCGGCGAGAATCCGCAGCCCGGCCTCGCCCAGACCCTGAAACGCATACGGCGAGGTCCGAGGCTTAAACGCGCCGCCGCGCAGCAAGGAGGCCCCGGCCGCCTTAGCCATCTGGGCAGCGGCCAGCGTCTGCTCCAGGGTCTCCACGCTGCACGGCCCGGCGATCAGGGTCATCGTGCCAGGGCCGATCGGCACGCCAGCGACCCAGATCACCGATCGATCGCTATGGTGCTCGCGGCTGACCAGCTTGTAAGGAACCGAAATGCGCATCACCTCGCTGACGCCAGCCCGGCTGCGCAGGTTCAGCGAGCCGAAATGATCAACATCGCCCACCAGCCCGATGATTGTCCTCGATACGCCCCGGCTGACGAACGCCTCACCGCCGGCGGCCCTGACTAGATCAACGACAGAATCGATATCGGCCCGGGTCGCCTCGGGAGCCATCACGATCACCATCTCGTCCTCCTCGTTCCTTTCAATAATGACGAAAGCCCCCGGCCGGAATGGCCGGGGGCTTGGAGTTCATGCCGCTTGTGCGTGTGTGCAGCGCTTAGCGGGCTACCTCCCCGGTACCGGGTGAATAGCCATAAAAGAACCAGCGCGCGTGACCCACGGTGGGTAGCCTAGCGCACTCACGTGGCGCTTTGATGACCGGTCGCTGATCGATGCGTTTCCGTGCAGTGACAAGATGGCTGGTCAGAATACGGGCCAGGCGCTGGCCATCGGCACTCCGGTGCGGCCTGCGGACGGATGTCCGCAGGCCGCACGGCGGGTGTTGCCGATCCAGTCTGGTGCCGCCGAGGGGAAAGGAGAGGTCAGCCGGATATGAGGCAGCCCGACGCCGCTCCGCGCGGGTACGACGCAGCTGGCGTCCCCGCCCCGCGTTCCGGTGCCGGCGACTGGACAGGCGATCAGGCCGATGACGAGAGCCGCAGGCTGCCACCAGGGCAGCACGTGCAGGCCACCATGCCGGTGCTGCACTACGGGCGGGTGCCGTCGTGCGACCCGGTGACCTGGGACCTGCAGGTGTACGGAGCCACCGCCTCGGGCCAGGCGCACAGCTGGGGCCTGGAGTGCTTCCGGGCTCTGCCAAGGCGAGAGATCCTCGCCGACTTTCACTGCGTCACGAAATTCACCATTCTGGGAGTCACCTGGGCCGGCGTGGCGGCGGCCGAGCTGATGCGACTCGCGCCTCCCGCGCCGGCCGCTACTCACGTGATGGTGTGGGCCAACTTCGGCTACGGTGCCAACCTGCCCCTTGAGGTCCTGGACGCGTCTGACACGATGCTCGCCACCCATCGCGAGGGCCGGGTGCTCAGCCCCGAGCAGGGGTACCCGGTCAGGCTGGTCGTGCCGTCAAGGTACGGCTGGAAGAGCGTCAAGTGGGTGCGCGCGATCGAGTACCTGGAGTCTGACCGGCGCGGCTTCTGGGAGGAGCGCGGCTACCACAACAACGCCGACCCGTGGCAAGAGCAGCGCTACTCTTACCAGGAGCAGCCAGGCGACGGCCCAGCACTCTAGCGAGGGACCGGCGAACAGCCCTTGGTCGGAGAGGCACCGGCGAAACCGCTCCTTGACTGCTGCCGAGCTGGTGCTGGACGGTTTGCCGGGTATCCACCTGTTCGGCGGGGTTAAGTGGTCCCGGCCGGCCCTGAGATACCCCTGGCAGACTTCCGTGATCATGAAATGGAGCTTGATCCCGGAGCATCAGCGGCGTGATCACCCCGCCCGAGTTCCGTGATCACCGTTCCCAGCATGATCACGGAACATCAGCGGTGGTACCGGTGCCGCAGGCTATGCCGGACCCGGTCCCCGACAGCAGCTCGGGGCCGGCGGTGCGGTCCGGGTGGCGGGTCGGGGCCGGCGGTGCGGTCCGGGTGGCGGGTCGGGGTCGGCGGTGCGGTCCGGGTGGCGGGTCGTGGTCGGCGGTGCGGTCCGGGTGGCGGGTCGTGGTCGGCGGTGCGGTCCGGGTCGCGGGTCGGGGTCGGCGGTGCGGTGCGGTCCGGGACCTGCCGCCGCACGGCCGCCGGACCCGAATCGGGCGAAACCGGCACTGGCAGGCGAGCTGGCCATGCTCCGGCTGGCCGGGGGCAGCCAGCTTTGCCGCTAAGGCAGCAGCTGGGGTCCCCTGCTGTCGCAGGAACAGCAGCAGGGGACCCCAGCTGCCAGGCAGCGCACCGCCACCGCCACCCTCATCCCGACATTCCCGGCAAACTCGCCGGCACCCGCCAGCCAACCCCGGTTCAGGCCAGCCAGGCTTTTCTCACCATGTTCCGTGATCAAGATATAGACCATGATCCAATTGTTCTGGCAGCAGCCAGGGTCGGCGTCGCGGCCGGGCTCGCCGCTCAACGGATGGGCCGAGAGGTCAGGATCGGGTGAAACCGGGCATTGTGTAGGAGGATATTTTCCTGTAGGAGGGTTAACAACCATATTCGCTGTTAACCCTCCTACAGGAAAAAAGACTCCTACAGGAACCGCATGACCCGGCCACCGGCCCCCCGGACCAGGCGGATACCCGGCTGGCGCGCCACGAACTCCGGGCCGGAAGCCGCTGCCCGGAAGCCGCTGCCCGGAAGCCGGACTGCCGGCGATCACGGGCTGGTCGGTGAACGCCCATGATACGGTACCGCCCAGGCCAGTTTGATCATGCTCGTGAACCGCAAGCTCATGGCCGGGACCATTGTCCCGGCAGCTGCCCGGATTCCGGTCGCTGCGAAGTCCGCGCTGGTCAGAAGTGGCCCGGTCGGACGGGGATATTTCAGGATCAACTTAAGCAGAGCAGCCTTGGGCCATGATCACGGAAGCCGGCGGCGTGAGCCAAGCACTCCCAGCCTGGGGCACTGGCAGGATCGGATCACAGTCCGCTGAGGAAGCCTACGTTCAAGGTGATGGTTGTGCCCTTGGGTGATGGCGTATTGGGGGAGTAGCTGCCCACGCGGTTGCCCGGGCCCTGCTGGTTCACCGTCACCTGGAAGCCGGCCTGCTCCATCGCCTTGATCGCCTGCTCAAGCGGCCAGCCCTGAACATCGGGCACGGCCACGACCGGCGGGCCTTGCGAGACGTGCACGGTGACGACCTCGCCAGGCTTGATCGGGGTGTTAGCGGGCGGCGACTGGCTGGTCACCGTGCCGGCCGGCTGGGTGCTGCTGGCGTCAGGCACGACCTGGATCGTGAATCCGCCGGACTGGGCCGCCGACTGGGCCGCGTCCACGGGCTGGCCGACGAAATTGGCCAGGCCGGGTCCGACGCTGATGGTGAGCCCGACCGGCTTGGTCTGCGGCCAGTTGGTGTAGGCCGGCGGGGTTGTGCTGATCACGTCGCCGACGGGGACCGAGCTTGACACGGCCTTGCGGACGGTCCCCGGGGTCAGGTGGGCGGCCTGCAGCGCCTGCTGGGCCTGAGCCAGCGGCTGCCCCGTCACATCAGGGACCTGGAGGATCTGCGGCCCGAGCGACATCGTGACGGTGATCGCCGATCCGCTGGTCACCTTGGCACCGGGGACGGGGGTTGTCGCGATCACCTCGCCCTTGGGCAGCGGGCTGTGCTCGGCGTGGCCGAGCCGCATGTGCAGGCCGAGGGTGGTCAGGTTGTTCTTGGCCGCGCTCTCGGTGAGACCGCGCAGTGCCGGCACCTTGGTGTACTGGCCGGCGTTCAGCCACCAGGTCAGCAGGCCAACGACCACGACGACGGCCACGCCGCCGAGCAGGAACCAGAATCGTTTCCCGAACAGCACTCGCTGCAGCCAGGGCTCGGATCGCTTGCCGAGCGCCCGGTGGCCCCGGTAGAGGCTGTCGTAGTGGGAGTTGTCGTAGCCAGCACCGTTGTAGGCAGCCCCGCTATAGCCAGCACCGTCGTAGGGATAGCTGGCCGCACCGTAGCCGTTGCGGCCGATCGCGCCGTCGTGATAGTCGGCGAGGGCCCCGGCAGGGACCACGAGGGTGTGGTTGACTCCCGCCGAGGCGTCGGGCAGCGGAGCCGGGATGATCGAGTCCGGCTCGTGGCTCAGCGCCGGCAGGGACGGCAGCGCTGACGCGCCGACGGCCCCGGCACCGGAAGTCCCGGTCTCCGCGGCCGGGCGATATTCAGGGCGCTGGTATCCGCCAGAATCGGGGCCGAACTGGCCGCCGGGGTAAGGCCCGGGGTCCGCCTCGTCCTGGAAGCGGTGGACGGCCCGGTGCGCGGCCTGATACGGCGCCGTCCCGGCAGCGCCCTGGCTGTTTCTCACCTCGTCGATCGCCCGCAGGAACTGCCCGGCGTTCGGCGGCCGCAGTTCAGGGTCACGGCTCGTGGCCATGGCCACCAGGGCGTCGAGCGCGGGAGCGAGGCCGGGCAGGACGCTCGACGGCGCCGGAACCACCTCGTTCACGTGCTTGTAGGCGACCGCCAGCGGACTCTCGCCAGTATGCGGCTGCCTGCCGGTCAGCAGCTCGAACAGCATGACGCCGGCCGCGTAGACATCGGTCCTGGCGTCGGAGAGGCCGCCTGAGACCTGTTCTGGCGCCAGGTAGCCGGCGGTGCCGATGATCATCCCGCCCTTGGTCTGCACCGCGCCGGCGACGGACCTGGCCAGCCCGAAGTCGGCGACCTTCAGCTCACCCGAGGTGGCCAGCAGCACGTTCTCTGGCTTCACGTCACGGTGCGCGAGACCGGCATGATGCGCGGCGGCCAGGCCGCTGAGCACGCCAGTCATGATGTCGAGCGCCTCACGGGCGCTCAGCCTGCCGCGTTCGGTCAGGAGCTGGCGCAGTGTGCGCCCGGCCACGTACTCCATGGCGATGTAGTGCAGCCCGCGGTCGGAGCCATGGTCGTAGACTCCGACCACGTTCGGGCTCGACAACCGCGCGGCCGAGCGCGCCTCGCCGATAAACCTGCGCACGAACTCAGCGTCGTCCGACAGCTCAGGATGGGCGATCTTCAGCGCGACGACGCGGTCGAGCCGGGTATCGGTGCCGAGGTACACCGTAGCCATGCCACCGCGCGCAATCCGTGATCCAACGTGGTACCGGCCGCCGAGCAGCTGGCCCACAGGTGGCGAAAGGGCGGTATCCATCGGCAACAGTGTAGGGCCAGGGCCCCTCGCCTGAACCGGTTACTGATTGGCGAACTAGCTGCCCACGGGCGGCGACGACGGGCTGGCGTACCGCCGCCGCGGTATCCGCCCGGCTCGGTGGGCCAGTCGCCCGGCGATGACCGCCGACCGCATGGCCGCCGCCATCAGCTCGGGATCGCGCGCCCTGGTGACCGCCGTCGCGAGCAGCACGGCCGCGCAGCCGAGTTCCATCGCCAGCGCCGCATCGCTGGCCGTGCCGATCCCCGCGTCCAGGATCACCGGCACGCTCGCCGCTTGCACCATCAGCTCGATATTGTGCGGGTTCCTGATGCCAAGGCCCGAGCCGATCGGGGCGCCGAGCGGCATGACCGCCGCGCAGCCAGCCTGCTCAAGCCGCCGGGCCAGCACCGGGTCGTCATTGGTGTAAGGCAGCACCGTGAAGCCGGCCGCCACCAGTTGCTCGGCGGCGTCGAGCAGCTCGATCGGGTCGGGTAGCAGCGTCACCTCGTCGGCGATGACCTCAAGCTTGACCCAGCTCGTGTCCAGTGCTTCCCGCGCCAGCCTGGCCGTCCTGACGGCCTCGGACGCCGTGAAGCAGCCGGCCGTGTTCGGGAGCACCCGGATGCCCTGGCTCGCGAGCAGATCGAGCACCGATCCGCCTGAGCCCGGATCGACGCGGCGCATGGCCACGGTGGTGAGCTCGGTGCCTGAAGCGGCGAGTGCCCGGCCGAGCACGTCCAGGCTCGGCGCGCCGCCGGTGCCCATGATCAGCCGGGAGCCGAACTTTTCCCCGCCGATGAGCAGTGCATCGGATGTCGTCGGCTCGCTCATGCCTAACCTCCCTGCACCGCGGTCAGCACTTCGATCTCATCTCCTGCCGCGAGCTGGACCGACGGCCAGGAGGCCCGGCGCACCACCTCGCCGTTGACCGCGACCGCGATCCCCGTGGTACTGGCCGAGATGAGTTCAATGGCTCGCAGGAGCCGGGCACCGTCAGCGAGCTGCTGCGGCTTTCCGTTGATCACTATGTCCATGAGACTTCGCTCTCTGCTGGCTTGACCTGGGCTGGCTTGACCGGGGCTGGCCCGACCGGGGCTGGCTTGAAGCGGGTCGGGCGGAAGGCCGTCGCGGCGTCTGGCAGAGTCCCGGTCAGCACAAATCCGGCGATCAGGTCGGCGGTCACCGGGGCGAGCAGGACGCCGCTGCGGAAGTGACCAGTGGCAAGCACCAGGCCGGCCACGCAGGTCGGCCCGAGCACCGGCGCGTTGTCGGGCGTGCCCGGCCTCAGCCCGGCGACCGCCTCGGCCAGCTCAAGCTCGGTGATACCTGGCACGATCGCCCGCGCGTCCCGCAGGAGCTGCCAGACCCCGCCGGCGGTCACGGTCGTATCGGCACCCAGTTCCTCCTGGGTGGCGCCTAGCACCAGCTCGCCGTCTTCGCGCGGCACCAGGTATACAGACGACCCCTGCACGAGCCCGCGTACCGTCCGGCTGACCAGTGCCGGCGGCAGCCCTGCGGCCAGCGTCGCTGGCGTGGGCCTCAGCCGCACGATCTGCCCTTTCACCGGCCGGAGCGGCGGCACGGCCGCCGCCGGAAGCCCGGCCAGCGACGACGACGCCCACCCGGCGGCGAGCACGACCCATGCGGCCCTGACCCTGCTGCCGTCCGCGAACTCCGCACCGGTAACGCGCCAGCCATCCCCGCCCGTATCGTCCCTGCCTGTATCGTCCCCGCCCCTGCTGCCGCCGCCCGCGGCGCCAGCGCCTGTGGCACCAGCTCCCGCGACGTCCCCTGCGGTCAGGAGTCTGGTGGCGCGCTCGGGGAGGTGGATGGCGCCGGCCTTGGCGGTGGCGGCGAGCAGCGCCCGGGTGAGCTGCCTCGGGTCAACCGAAGCGTCGTCGTCGATGAGCAGGCCGCCGCCGATCGCGGGTCCCAGCAGCGGCTCAGCCTGACGGCACTCCCGGCCGGACAGGCGCTGGCTGGTCACGCCGAACGACTCGCGCAGGCGGGCATGCTCGGCGATCATGGCCATGTCGTCCGCGTCGTAGCCGACTAGCAGCGTTCCTGATTGCCTGAAGCCGACGCCGAGCCCGGTCGACTCGATCAGCTCGGCGACGAAGCCGGGATACCTGCGCAGGGACGTGCTGCCAAGCTCGAACAGCTCGCGCTCGGCGTAAGCGGCCTCGGCAACCGGGGTGAGCATCCCCGCGGCGGCGTGCGAGGCGCCAGCGCCGGGATCGGGATCGGCCAGTACCACCCGCTGACCTTGCTGGGCGACACGCCAGCCGATCGCCAGGCCAATCACACCGCCGCCGATGATCAGGACATCCGCGTCCGCCCCGCCTGTACCAGTCTGGTCTTTCACGTGGTCGTGCGCTCCCTTCGCCGGCATGACCCGGATCAGGTTCTGCGGTCGGCGGCTCAGTAGCCGCCCTCTCAGCCCGGTCGGCACCGGACTCCCGCGCGTCAGTGATCCCTAGCTTAGCTGGATATAGCGAATCCCGGCCGGGGCGCGGTACCGAGGTGGCGAGGTCGCCGGGACAGCTGGTGTGGTGACCGGTGACCCGTGTAGGTTCCCGTGGCAACCGACTGGCGGTTCCCCGTGATCACGCCACCAGCGTTCCGGGATCACGCCGCCCGCCCAGATCACGGAACATCTCCTGGGCACTGCCGCTGCCTCGGTCTCGTGATCACCTGTCCCAGTCGCGATCTAAGGGGAATCGGGGTTCTGCACTCAAGGTGCGCTGTTGCTGGGCTTGTGCCTGGTGGCGGTCCGTTTCCCAGCGGAGGTTCGGCCCGGGCCCGCGTTGTGAGTTTGCCGGGTATCCACCTTTTCGGGGCACCGGCGGCCTGTCTGGCACGTCGGGAGAGGTTCGTCAGTGTCCCCGAGCGCTTCAGTGTTCTCGTGAAAGGTTGTCAGTGTTCTCGCGGGGAATGACGGCGCCAGTTGCGGACCGTTCTGTGCCGGCCATCTTTGCCGGCCATCTTTGCCGGCCATCTTCGCCGGCCATCTTTGCCGGCCGGGTATGAGCTGCCTCGGCGACAGCGCGACCCATAGGCCAGCAACCCGGTTCCTCGTTGAGGGCGGATACGATGCTGCGAATCTGGAGGCTGGCGGAAGGGCGCGGGTGGCTAGGGAGCGGGTCGTGGTGGTCGGGGGCGGTCTGGCCGGCTTGCGCACGCTGGAGGAGTTGCGGTCGGCGGGCTATGCGGGGGAGCTGGTCCTGATCGGTGCGGAGAGCAGGCCGCCCTATGACCGGCCGCCGCTGTCCAAGCAGCTGATGACAGGTCTGGTCGACGACACCACGCTGCGCGAGGAGCTTGAGTCGCTTGAGGCGCGGATCCTGCTCGGGGAGCGGGCCGAGCAGCTTGGCGAGGGTGTGGTGCGGACAGACCGGGGCGAGCATGAGTACGACAGGCTCGTGGTCGCGACCGGAGCGCGGCCGATCGTGCTGCCGGGACCGGGGCGGCAGCGGTTCCTGCGATCGGCGGACGATGCGCTCTCGCTCCGCGATGCACTCGCTCCAGGGGTCAGGCTCGTGATCATCGGGGCCGGGTGGATCGGTGCCGAGCTGGCTACGGCCGCTGCGGGCAAGGGATGCCGGGTGACCGTCGTCGAGGCGGGCAGCGCGCCGCTGGCCTCGGCTATCGGGTCAGAGGTCGG
The DNA here is from genome assembly GCA_963819285.1 of uncultured Actinomycetota bacterium. GTDB lineage: Bacteria > Actinomycetota > Actinomycetes > Streptosporangiales > Streptosporangiaceae > Chersky-822. Next base: position 1,765,408 of record CAWFVM010000006.1, on the reverse strand, counting down.
AGCGCTGACCTCGGCCTGGTACGAGCAGGCCGGGGTCGAGCTCTTGCTCGGGCATGCCGTTGAGTCGGTGCAGGACGGCGGGCTGCGCCTGCACGGGGGAGGATGGCTGGCCGCGGACGAGATCGTGACCGCCGTCGGGGTCCGGCCGGAGACCGGCTGGCTTGAGTCGTCGGGAATCGTCCTGGACAATGGGGTGGCAGTCGATGAGGCGCTCCTTTCCTCTATATCTAAGGTTTATGCCGTTGGTGACTGCGCCGCGTTCTGGTCGGCCAGGTTCGGCCGCAGGCTGCGCACTGAGCACTGGGACGGCGCGCTGCGGGCACCAGCGGTGCTCGCGGCGAACCTGCTTGGCGGGAGTGAGCGGTATGACCCGGTACCGTACTTCTGGTCGGAGCAGTTCGGCCGGATGCTGCAGTACGCGGGTCACCACGCGGCCGCGGATCGCCTGGTGTGGCGGGGGGATGCGGGCGAGCCGGGCTGGGGCGCGTGCTGGCTGGCCGGTGACCGGCTCGTCGCGGTGCTGACTGTCAACCGGCCGAAGGACCTGACGCAGGGCCGGAGGCTGATCGAGTCGGGGGCCGAGGTCGATGTCGGCCGCATCGCCGATCCCGCCGTGCCCCTGCGCTCGGCGGCAGTGTGAGCTATCCCTGGTCAGGCGGGTCGGGTGAACTGCGGTTCATCTCTGGTTTGGCTGCTAGTCCCGGTGGGGAAAGGATGTTGACGTGGCACAGATCGACCCCCCTGCCGACTCGATAGTCGGCGAATGGCTCACCGTACCCGAAGTCGCTGAGCGGCTGTCTCTGCCCGCTAGCCGAGTCAAGCAGTTGCTGCGCGACCGTAAGTTGCTCGGGGTGCAGCGGCCCGACGGCTCGTTTGGCGTGCCGGCCGCGTTCCTGGACGGCGATCAGGTGGTTCGTGGCCTGCACGGCACGCTCGTCCTGCTCGACGACTGCGGCTTCAGCGACGCCGAGGCGCTGCGGTGGCTGTTTACCTCGGATGACTCACTGCCTGGAAGCCCGATCGAGGCGATCGCGGCGCACCGGTGCAGCGAGGTCAACCGGCGGGCGCAGGCGCTCGCTATCTGATCGGGCGGGCCGCGCCTCAGTGTCGCGGCGAGCCGGCCCGGCCGAACAGGCCGTCCGTCCGGGCACGCTCGTGCATGCGCGCGTGCTGATGGCAAGATGGCGGCATGGAGACGACCGGCGATGACGCACGCGACGGTGCGGCCCTGCGGACCCGGCTGGCCTCGGCCCGCCTGTATCTGTGCACCGATGCGCGGGAGCGGCAGGGTGACCTGGCCGGCTTCCTCGACAAGGTGCTTGGCGCGGGTGTGGACGTCGTGCAGCTCAGGCAGAAGGGCCTGGAGGCCGGAGCCGAGCTTGCGCTGCTCGAGGTCTTCCGGGCCGCCGCTGACCGGCACGGGGCGCTGCTCGCCGTCAATGACCGGGCGGACGTCGCTTATGCCGCGGGCGCGGATGTGCTGCACCTCGGGCAGGATGATCTGGCTCCCGCGACCGCGAGGCGGATCCTCGGTGCTGGCCCGGTGATCGGCCTGTCTACCCACTCGCAGCAGCAGGCCGATGCGGGAGCGGCCGACGCCAATGCGGATTACTTCTGCGCCGGGCCGACCTGGGCCACGCCGACTAAGCCCGGCCAGCCGGCTACGGGGCTCGGGCTGATCAGCTATGTCGCCGGGCTTGCCGCGACCAGGCCGTGGTTCGCGATCGGCGGCATTGACGAAGCCAGGCTCGGTGACGTGATCGAGGCCGGCGCCCGGCGGGTTGTCGTGGTCCGCGCGATCACTCAGGCCGACGACCCCGGTGCCGCCGCAGCTCGGATCGCGGCCAGGCTGGCGAATATCTGAGCCTGCTATCCGGGCTGCTACCTGCGCTTTTGCTCGGGCTGGCGGATGACAGACTCCGGCTGGCGGCAGGCTCCGGGTTTATTCTTGGCCTATGGGCTCGACTAATCCGCGTCACGCGCCACTGATCAGGGACTTGCTCGCTTCTGGCGAGAGGTCATTCTCGTTTGAGTTCGGGCCGCCCAAGACTGATGCCGACGAACAGCAACTCTGGCTGGCGATCAGGCGGCTTGAGCCGCTCATGCCCACGTTCGTGTCGGTGACCTACGGGGCGGGCGGCACGACCAGGGACAGGACCGTCAGGATCACCGGCCGGATCGCCGAGGAAACGACGCTGACACCGGTAGGTCACCTGACCGCCGTCAGCCACTCCATCGCCGAGCTGAGGCACGTCATCGGCTCCTATGCGGCGGTCGGCGTGCAGAACTTGCTCGCGCTGCGCGGTGACCCGCCCGGCGATCCGACGGCGGAGTGGGTTCAGCATCCTGACGGTCTGCGGCATGCCTCCGAGCTGGTCCGCCTGGTCAGGGACTCCGGTGAGTTCTGCGTGGGCGTGGGCGCCTTTCCCGAAGGGCACAGCCGCTCCCCGAGCCTGGACTCTGACATCGACTTCTTCATCAGGAAATGCGCCGAGGGCGCAGACTTCGCTGTCACCCAGATGTTCTTCTTTGTCGAGGACTACCTGCGGTTCGCGGCTGAGGTAGCCCGCCGGGGCTGCACAGTTCCGATCATTGCCGGGATTATGCCGATCATTAGCGTTCCTATGATCGACCGGGCAATCATGCTGTCCGGAGCCCGATTTCCCGCCGACCTCGCTGACCAGCTGCACAGCCACGCTGATGACCGGGCCTCGGTCCGCAAGATCGGCGTTGAGTACGCGGCGGGCATGTGCCAGCGCCTGCTCGACGAGGGTGTTCCCGGACTGCACTTCTACACTCTCAACGGCTCCCGTGCTACGAGAGAGATCTACGAGATGCTCGGGCTGGCCGAGATGGACCGGGCTGGCGGCACTCTGGGGTCGCGCAGCGGCAGTTCGGCTCCCATCAGGATGTAGGGCGGGCTGCCGCCGGGGAAGCTGTAGCCGGTCAGGAGCTCGGAGAAGCCCATGCTCCGGTAGAGGCGGCGTGCTGTGGTGTCGCGATCTGGCGTGGACAGGACGGCGGTTCGCTCCGGCAGGCCGGCCGTCAGGGCCAGGAGCATCCTGGTGCCGATCCCGGATCGCTGATGTCGCTTGTATACGTGGACCTCGGCGACTTCGAGGCAGTCGGCCAGCCAGGTAGCGCCGACGCCGATGCCGAAGGCGCGGGTCAGGGCGCTCCACACGGCGTCGTACCACCACTGGCCGCCCTGGCCGTGGAACCCGTAGGCGAAGCCCTTGACCTCGCCGTCGGGGCTCGCACAGGCCTGCAGCGCGCGGAACTGGGGATATCTGGCGTGCCTGCGCATCAGCTCAGCTCGGCTGGGCAGCAGTGCCGGATCGGCTTCCATCGCGTCCGCGTAGATCGCGAGTGACGCTGGGATCTCGCCGAGGAACTGCCGGCTGGTGAGCTCGCTCAGAACGGTGCCGGTAGACATCACATCCAGCCTAGCTGAAGCAGCCTGAACGCTTGGCCTGTAGCGGTTGGCCCCAGACTGTCAGACCCATTCGATACCTTCGAACGCAACGGCAAACAGTTGGACACTAGACCGAATCTATGTTCGAATATGGCTGTGGGAAAGCCTCGGTAGCCTCACCCCTCTGGCTACCGGGTTCCGGCCAGGTGTGACGTGGGGAAGCGTCCCGCCTGGCCGGCCCGCAGCCGAATTGGAGGACTGACCATGAGCACGAGCACTCAGATTCGCCCGGAGCGATTTCGGTGCCGGATCGCGCCTTCCGCGCTGGCAATGCTTGAGTCGGCCCGGCAGGGTCTGGCCGGGGCAGAGTCTGACCCCTCGGCTGGCGGACGGTATGTCGGGGCGCATCTGGCTGCGCTGCGCGCCGCGGCGGCGATCGTGGCGGCGCGCGCAGAGCCGGCGCCACCCCGGAAGAAGCGCCCGCAGAGCGTGTGGGAGCTGCTTCCGAAGGTTGATCCGACGCTCAGCGAATGGGCAGCCTTCTTCGCCGCCGGAGCTGGCAAGCGCGCCGCTGCGGAAGCTGGCCTGCCGCGCGCCGTGTCTAGCCGGGAAGCGGATGAGCTTCTGCGTGACGCCGCTACGTTCGTGTCACTGGCCGAGAGCGCCCTGGGGGTTCCCGCCCAGTCCCTGCTGCCGCTGCAGCCCGCTGTGTGATGGGACCTGGCTTGCCCGCCTGCCGGATCAGGCTGCTTCTTCCGCTCAGGCTGGCTCGATGTTGCCGCGTGCGGCTGAGTCCAGAATGCCCCAGCTAATCAGTTCTTCAGTGAGGTCATTGGGGGTCTTGTCATAGATGACTGCAAGCGAGCGAAGGTCTTCCTGGCGGATGGACAGGACTCGTCCGTTGTAGTCGCCGCGCTGGCTCTGAATGGTGGCGACATAGCGGGCGAGCGGGCCAGCCTGTTCCCTGGGGAGCTGAGCCATCCGCTCCAGGTCGATGACTAGCTTCGGCGTGGGAGCCAGCAGCCCCGGCGCGGCGTCTCCCGGCAGCAGCTCAGAGACGGGGACTCCATAGAAGTCGGCCAGCTCGGCAAGCTTCTGCACGGTCACGGACCGGTCACCACGCTCGTATGAACCCACCACTACCGCCTTCCAACGGCCGCGGGATTTCTCTTCCACCCCATGCAAGGACAGGCCTTGCTGGGTGCGGATGGCGCGCAGCCGGGCGCCGAGAGTCTTCGCGTAATCAGATGGCATGATCCGGTTCCCTGGCCTTACACGATGGAAGTTTAGAGATGGTTACGGACAGTGACGGTAGGCCGAGAGCACGACAAGGTCAAGCCGAACGGCAAAAACTGGTTCAACTTACGCGTGCTATGGCAACAGGGGAGACAGCCTACCGAGTGCCTCAGCGGTCACTGCAGGCGCCGTGGGTGTTGCGCTTGCCTGCGCGGTCGCCGGCGATGGTGTGACGCCGGTCCGGCCGGCGCCTGGTTTAACGGAATAAATGTAACTAAGGTCCCGTGCGGTTGGCTCGTGCTTGTACCGGCAGGTCAGCGGGCACCCGTTTCCGGCTTTGTGATACAAGAGGAAGCTGGGTTTCTGGACTCGGGGCCGCGCTGGCGGCGTTGTCCCGCTCGTGATCCCGCTCGTGATCCTGCTCGGGCTCCCGCGAGCCCGTGCTTCCCCTGTGAGATCACGCCGCCGATGTTCCGTGATCCCGGCAGATGGCGTGATCTCGGAACACTAGCCGGGTGATCATCCCACTGGTGTTCCGTGATCACCGGCCCCCGCATGATCACGGAACATTGGCCCTGGCTCGGTCTCCGGCCCCAGTCAGGCGCTCAAGGGGGAGCTGGGTTTCTGGACTGACGCGGCAGGGGCGGGGCGCTGCGGCCATAGCGGAACCCGGATCAGGGAGACTTGCCGTCATGATCGGGGAGAGTTACCGCCTGGCGTAGCGCTACCGCCGTATATGACGGTTAACACTACCTGAGGAGGTATCTCTACCCGTGGATGACGGCAGGTCTTCGCGATCATGACGGCAGGTCTTCGCGATCATGACGGCAGTCAGCCCCAGGCCGGTGTGGCGGTGGCTACTGACATCACCGGGGGCTGCCGGGGCTGATTCCTGAGCTGGCGGCCCGGATCGTGCCCGAGACATGTGACGGAACCGGCATCCTGGACGGCGGTTCGGGTCTGCCTGGCGGGGGGTGGTCCTGGTAGATTGAGCGCGTTCGACGTCCTTTAAGGCCCGTCCCGTGAGGCGGGGAAGGAGGTCCATAGATGGCTGGGATGACGCAGGAATCTGGGGCTCGGGGGGCTGGGGCCCGGGAACCTGGGACCGCTTCGCCGGCGGGAAGTGCGTCTCGGGCGGGGAAGTCGGTGCTCGGGGCGGAGGAGATCCGGCGGGCGCTGAGCCGGATCGGGCATGAGATTCTTGAGCGCACCGACGGTGCCGGCGAGGTTGTGCTGCTGGGGATTCCGACCAGGGGTGTTCCGCTGGCGCGGAGGCTGGCGGCGCGACTTGCGCAGACCGAGGGGGTTGACGTCCCGGTCGGGTCGCTCGATATCACCTTGTACCGGGATGATCTGCGGCTGCGGCCGGCCCGGACGCTAGGCCGCACCGAGGTGCCGGCGTCTGGCATCGACGGGAAGATCGTCATCCTGGTCGATGACGTCCTGTACTCGGGCCGGACGGTGCGGGCGGCCCTTGATGCGCTTGGCGATCTGGGACGGCCTCGGGCGGTCCAGCTTGCGGTGCTGGTGGACCGGGGTCATCGCGAGTTGCCGATCAGGCCCGACTACGTGGGCAAGAACCTGCCGACCTCGAAGCGCGAGGCGGTCAAGGTGACGCTGACCGAGACGGATGGCAAGGACTCGGTCACACTCCAGGAGATGCCGGCCACCCCGGCCACGGCGGCCACGGCGGAGGTGAGCCGGTGAACCGGCACCTGATCTCGGCGGCCGACCTCACCTTCGACGATGCGGTGGCCATACTCGACACCGCTGAAGAGCTCGCCCGGCTGGCCGAACGGCAGATCCCGAAGCTGCCGACGCTTCGCGGGCGCACCGTGGTCAACCTGTTCTACGAAGACTCGACCAGGACGCGGATCTCGTTCGAGGCAGCGGCTAAGCGGCTGTCGGCCGACGTCATCAATTTCTCCGCGAAGGGCTCAAGCGTCGCGAAGGGCGAGAGCCTGAAGGACACCGCTCTTACGCTTCAGGCTATGGGCGCGGACGCGGTGGTGATCAGGCATAACGCCTCCGGGGCCCCGCACCGGCTGGCTGAGTGGGTCAGGGGCAGCGTGATCAACGCGGGCGACGGCACCCACGAGCATCCGACGCAGGCGCTGCTTGACGCCTTCACGATCAGGCGGCGGCTCGGGCGGCTTGACGGCCTGCGGGTCGCTATCGTCGGGGACATCCTGCATAGCCGGGTCGCCAGGTCGAACGTCTGGCTGCTGCGGACGCTCGGCGCGTCGGTCACGCTGGTCGCGCCGCCGACCTTGCTGCCCGTCGCGGTCGGGGCCTGGCCCTGCTCGGTGGGCTATGACCTGTCCGCCGTGCTGCCGGCCTGCGATGTCGTGATGATGCTGCGGGTGCAGCACGAGCGGATGAGTCAGGCCTATTTCCCCAGCGTGCGCGAGTACAGCCGGCGGTACGGGCTGGACTGCGATCGGATGGCGCTGCTGCCTGACCACGCGATCGTGATGCATCCCGGCCCGATGAACCGGGGAGTCGAGATCGCGGCCGAGGTAGCCGACTCGCAGCGGTCGACCATAGTGGAGCAGGTCGCGAACGGCGTATCGGTCCGGATGGCGGTGCTCTACCTGCTGCTCGGAGGCTCCGGCTCCGGCTCGGGCTCGGGTTCAGCGGCGGCCGCTCCGGCGGACCGGGCCGACCGGGCGGAGGTGGCGCTATGACGTGGCTGATCAGGGGCGCCCTGGTGCTCGGCGGCGAGCCCGCCGACCTGGTGCTAGAGGCCGGCCGCATCACCGAGGTGGCCCAGCCGGGCCAGACCAGTCACGGCAGCGCCAAGGCCGGCCGCAGCGCCAGCAAGGCCAGCGTGCTGGACGCCGGCGGCCTGATCGCGCTGCCTGGCCTGGTCGACCTGCACACCCACCTGCGCGAGCCCGGCCGGGAGGACGCCGAGACCGTGGCGAGCGGCACGGCGGCCGCCGCGCTCGGCGGCTACACCGTGGTGCACGCGATGGCCAACACCGAGCCGGTCGCAGACACCGCCGGGGTGGTCGAGCAGGTCTGGCGGCTTGGCCGGGAGGCGGGGCGCTGCGACGTCCAGCCTGTCGGTGCGGTGACTACCGGCCTGCGCGGTACCCAGCTCGCCGAGCTCGGCGCGATGGCGGACTCGGCGGCGGCGGTCAGGGTGTTTTCCGATGACGGGCAGTGCGTCTACGATGCGACGCTGATGCGCCGCGCCCTTGAGTACGTCAAGGCGTTCGACGGCGTGATCGCGCAGCACGCGCAGGAGCCCAGGCTCACCGAGGGAGCCCAGGTCAACGAAGGTGAGATGTCGGCCAGGCTGGGCCTGACCGGCTGGCCGGCAGTCGCCGAGGAGGCGATCATCGCCCGGGACTGCCTGCTCGCCGCGCACGTGGGCTCGGCGCTCCATGTCTGCCATGTGTCGACGGCCGGCTCGGTCGAGATCATCCGGTGGGCCAAGTCCAAGGGCTGGCGGGTAACCGCCGAGGTGACCCCGCATCACCTGCTGCTCACCGACGAGCTCGCGGCCGGCTATGACCCGGTCTACAAGGTGAACCCGCCGCTCCGCACGGCCGCAGACGTCGCCGCCCTGCGCGAAGGGCTGGCTGACGGGACCATCGACTGCGTGGCCACCGACCATGCCCCGCACCCCAGCGAGTCGAAGGAAACCGAGTGGTCGATAGCTTCTTTCGGCATGACGGGGCTGGAAACGGCAGTCCGGGTGGTCCATGAGGCCATGGTCAGCACCGGCCTGCTCGACTGGTCTCAGGTGGCCGACCGGATGTCGGCCCGCCCGGCCGCCATCGGCAGGCTCAGCGCCAGGCCGCCCGGCGACAGCGGCAGCAGCGACAGTGAAGACCTGCGGCACGGCTGCCCGATCGTGCCAGGATCGCCGGCCAATCTCGTGCTCTACGACCCGGCCGCCGTCAGCGTGATCGACCCGGCCGCGCACGCGTCCCGCAGCAGGAACACTCCCTTCGCCGGAATGAAGCTGCCCGGCCAGATCGTCGCGACCTTCCTGCGCGGCCGCCCGACCGTGCTCGACGGCAGGCTGACCCGGTGACCGCCGTCCCGGTCCCGGTCCCGGCCCTGCTCGTCCTCGAGGACGGCACGGCCTTTCGGGGCACCAGCTACGGCGCCGAAGGCGAGACGTTCGGCGAGGCGGTGTTCAACACCGGCATGACCGGCTACCAGGAGACCCTGACCGACCCCTCCTACTGCCGCCAGATCGTCGCCATGACCGCGCCGCACATCGGCAATACCGGCATCAACGACGAGGACAACGAGTCGCGTGACATCTGGGTCAGCGGCTTCGTGATCAGGGAAGCCTCCCCGGTCGCCTCGAACTGGCGGTCGGCCCGCACTCTGGACGACGAGCTCAGGGCCAGGGGCATCACCGCGATCGCGATCTCCGGCACCCGGGCGCTCACCTTGCACCTGCGCGAGCGCGGCGCCATGCGAGCGGCGATCAGTACCACTACGGCCGACCCGGATGAGCTGGCACAGCGGGTCGGGCAGAGCCCCGCCATGATCGGCGCCGACCTCGCCCGCGTGGTCAGCACGCCCGAGCCGTACACCGTCGAGCCGCCAGCGGGCACCCCGGTCAGGCACGTAGTCGCGGCAGTCGATCTCGGCATCAAGGCCGCCACCCCGCTCGCGCTGGCCAGGCTCGGCTGCCGCGTCCACGTGCTCCCGGCGGCCAGCACGACCAGGGACATCCTGGCGACCGGCTGCGACGGAGTCTTCTTCTCCAACGGCCCCGGCGACCCCGCTGCCTGCGGCTACGCCGTCGAGGCTCTCAGCGGCGTGCTCAGGGAGCGGCTGCCGCTCTTCGGCATCTGCCTGGGCAGCCAGCTCCTGGGCCGGGCGCTGGGTCTGGACACCTACAAGCTGCGGTTCGGCCATCGCGGCGTCAACCAGCCGGTCAAGGACCTGCGCACCGGCCGCGTCCACATCACCAGCCACAACCACGGCTTCGCCGTCGCCGGCCCGCAAGCCGCAGCCGGGCCAGGGACCAGCCCCGCGGCCGGGACCGGGTTCGAGACCAGCTTCGGCCCGGCCGAGATCACCCACGTCAACCTGAACGACGGCGTAGTCGAAGGACTCGCCCTGATCGATCAGCCCGCGTTCGCCGTCCAGTACCACCCCGAGGCGGCGCCAGGACCGCATGACGCGAGCGGCCTGTTCGCTGAGTTCTGCGCTCTGATGGAACGGGAGTCCTGATGCCCAGGCGCCCCGACCTGAACTCCGTGCTCGTCATCGGCTCAGGACCGATCGTGATCGGCCAGGCCTGCGAGTTCGACTACTCGGGCACCCAGGCCTGCCGGGTGCTGCGCGATGAGGGGATCAGGGTCAGCCTGGTCAACTCCAACCCGGCCACGATCATGACCGATCCCGAGTTCGCCGATGCGACCTACGTCGAGCCGATCACGACCGAGATCCTGGAGAAGGTGATCGCCGCCGAGCGCCCGGACGCGCTGCTGCCGACGCTCGGCGGCCAGACCGCGCTCAACGCCGCCGTCGCCCTGCACGACGCAGGCATCCTGGCCCGCTACGGGGTCGAGCTGATCGGCGCCGACATCGAGGCGATCAGGGCAGGCGAGGACCGCAGGCTGTTCAAGGAACTCGTGACCGGCCTCGGCGGCGAGGTGCCGCGCAGCGCGATCTGCCACTCGCTCGCTGACTGCGAGGCGGCGGCCGCCGATCTCGGCTTCCCTGTCGTGGTCCGCCCGTCGTTCACGCTCGGCGGCTCCGGCTCCGGGATCGCCAGGGACGCGGCCAGCCTGCGCCGGATGGCGGGGGCCGGGCTGGATGCCAGCCCGGTCACCGAGGTGCTGCTCGAAGAGTCGATCCTGGGCTGGAAGGAGTACGAGCTTCGAGCTGATGCGCGACCGCAACGACAACGTCGTGGTGATCTGCTCGATCGAGAACGTGGACCCGATGGGCGTGCACACCGGCGACTCAGTCACGGTTGCCCCGGCGATGACGCTCACCGACCGCGAGTACCAGCGGATGCGCGACCTGGCGATCGAGGTACTGCGCGCGGTCGGCGTCGACACCGGCGGCTGCAACATCCAGTTCGCCGTGCACCCCCAGACCGGCCGCCTGGTCGTCATCGAGCTGAACCCGCGCGTCTCCCGGTCAAGCGCCCTCGCCTCCAAGGCCACCGGCTTCCCGATCGCCAAGATCGCGGCCAGGCTCGCCATCGGCTACACCCTGGACGAGATCCGCAATGACATCACCGGCGTGACCCCGGCCAGCTTCGAGCCGGCCCTGGACTACGTGGTCGTCAAGGTCCCCAGGTTCGCGTTCGAGAAGTTCCCTGGCGCTGATCCGGTCCTCACCACCCACATGAAGTCGGTCGGCGAGGCGATGGCGATCGGCCGGTCCTTCCCCGAGGCGCTGCAGAAGGCGCTGCGCTCCCTTGAGCAGCCCGGCGCTCCGCTGCACTGGGGCGAGCCGCCCGCCGACCGGGCTACCCTGATCGCCCGCTGCGCCGTCCCGCACGATGGCCGGATCTCGACGCTGCATCAGGCGCTGCGCGCCGGCGCCTCGGTGGCCGAGCTATCGTCGGCATCCGGCATCGACCCCTGGTTCATCGAGCAGATCAAAAGCATCGAGCTTCATTCGCAACGGGTTGTCAAGGCCGGCTCGTCGCTCGATCAGGCCGACCTGCGGGCGGCGAAGTCAATGGGATTCTCCGACGCGCAGCTCGCCCAGCTGACCGGGCTGACCCAGGCGCAGGTCCGGCTTCGCCGGCAGGAGCTCGGCGTGCGGCCGGCCTACCACATGGTGGATACGTGCGCCGCCGAGTTCGCCGCCACGACGCCGTACCTGTACTCAAGCTACGACGAGGGGACCGAGGTCCCGCCCTCGAGCAGGCCCAAGGTGATCATCCTGGGCAGCGGGCCGAACCGGATCGGCCAGGGGATCGAGTTCGACTATGCCTGCGTGCACGCCTGCTTCGCCGCTTCGCAGGCCGGCTTCGAGACCGTGATGGTGAACTGCAACCCCGAGACCGTCTCCACCGATTACGACACCTCGGACCGGCTGTACTTCGAGCCGCTCACCCTGGAGGACGTGCTTGAGGTGGTCGCCGCCGAGCAGGCGTCAGGGACGGTCGCCGGGGTGATCGTCTCGCTCGGCGGGCAGACGCCGCTGGGGCTGGCCCGTCCGCTGGCGGCGCACGGGGTGCAGATCCTGGGGACGTCGCCTGAGGCGATTCACCTGGCCGAGGACCGGGCCGAGTTCAGCGCGGTGCTCGCGGCCGCCGGGCTGCTGGCACCTCGGCACGGCACGGCCAGGTCGGTGCGGGACGCCGCCGCGATCGCGACCGAGATCGGTTACCCGGTGCTGGTCAGGCCCTCCTACGTACTGGGCGGCCGTGGCATGGAAATCGTGTACGACGAGCCGACACTGCACGGCTATATGAAACGGGCAACGGAGGCCAGCCCGGAACACCCAGTACTGATCGACAGATTTCTCGATGATGCCATCGAGATTGATGTGGACGCTCTATTCGACGGAAGTGATCTTTATCTTGGCGGCGTGATGGAGCACATCGAGGAGGCCGGAATCCACTCAGGCGACTCGGCCTGCGCCCTGCCGCCGATCACGCTCGGGCACGAGTACATCGACGCGGTGCGCGCGTCCACCGAGGCGATCGCGCGCGGCGTAGGCGTGCGCGGGCTGCTCAACGTGCAGTACGCGCTCGCGGCCGGGCTTCTCTACGTGCTTGAGGCCAATCCGCGCGCGTCCCGCACGGTGCCGTTCGTGTCCAAGGCCACCGCGGTGCCGCTGGCCAAGGCCGCGACCAGGATCATGCTCGGGGCGACCATCGCTGAGCTGCGGGCCGAGGGGATGCTGGTGGCCGGCGGCGATGGCGGGACCCTTCCGCTTGACGCGCCGATCGCGGTGAAGGAAGCGGTGCTGCCGTTCAACCGGTTCGCCGAGCCGTCCGGGGCCGGCGTCGATACGCTGCTCGGTCCCGAGATGCGGTCGACGGGCGAGGTGATGGGCATCGACGAGCTGTTCGGCACGGCGTACGCGAAGTCTCAGGCGGCGGCGTACGGCGCGCTGCCGGTCAAGGGGCGGGCGTTCGTCTCGGTCGCCAGCAAGGACAAGCGGGCCATGATCTTCCCGGTCAAGCGGCTGGCCGACCTCGGGTTCGAGATCTGGGCGACGCGGGGCACGGCCGAGGTTCTGCGCCGTAACGGCGTACCTGCGACGATCGTGCGCAAGCATAGTGACGGTCGCGGGCCTGCCGGCGAGCCGACGATCGTGGAGCGGATCCTGGACGGGCAGGTCGACCTCGTGATCAACACGCCGTTCGGCTGGCCCGGTCAGCCGGGTCCGCGCCGGGACGGCTACGAGATCAGGACGGCGGCCGTGCGCCGGGGCCTGCCCTGCGTGACGACGATGGCCGGGCTGGCCGCGGTCGTGCAGGGAATCGAGGCCATCATGAGGAACGAGGTGGGCGTGCGGTCATTGCAGCAGCACGCGGCGAAGCTTCGCGGAGCTGAGTCGTCATGACAGCGAGCGAGCACGAGTCTGAGTCCGGGCCGGTCCAGGTCAGGGGCACGGTGCTGACGGTGCGCCAGATCGACGCCTATCACGCGATCACGATCGTGGCGCCGGGGGTCGCGGCCCGGTTCAAGCCGGGGCAGTTCGTCGCCGTAGCCGTGGGCGGGCCTGACACCTCGATGCTGCTGAGGCGGGCGTTCTCGATCTACGACGTGCGGCCTGACCACGGCGGCACGGTCGAGTTCGTCTTCGCCGACTCCGGGCGGGGCACTCGCTGGCTGGCCGCGCGCCGGGCCAGGGACATGCTCGACGTGACCGGCCCGCTCGGGCGGCCGTTCCCGGTGCCGCGTGACCCGGTGAGCTGCCTGCTCGTCGGCGGGGGATACGGCAGCGCGCCGCTATTCGCGCTGGCCGACCGGCTGCGGGAGCGGCGCTGCTCGGTCGACTTCCTGCTCGGGGCGGCCAGCGGTGACAAGGTGTTCGGCGCGCTGACGGCCAGGCGGACCGGGCGGTCGGCGACGGTCACGACCGTGGACGGGTCGCTCGGCGTGCGCGGGATCGTGACCGACATGCTGGGTCAGGTCATTCATGAGGCCAGGACCGACGTGATCTACGCGTGCGGCCCGATGCCGATGCTGCGCCAGGTCACGGCGCTGGCCCGGCGTTATGACCTGCCGGTTCAGGTCGCCGTCGAGGAGGCCATGGCCTGCGGGGTCGGGGTCTGCATGACGTGCGTGCTGCCGGTGGTCGGCAGCGACGGGATTACCCGGATGGTCAGGTCGTGCGTGGACGGGCCGGTATTCCGGGGCGAGCAGGTGCGCTGGGACGAGGTCGGGACGATCCCGTTCGACGCGTTCGGAGCGCCGGGCTGGGAGCCGAAGATGCGGCGGGCCCCGGCTGGCCGGCTGGGGCCGGGGCGGCGGCCAGCTCGCCGGGCGGGGCGGCAGGGCGGAGGCAGCGGCATGGCACCTGACCTGCGGACCCGGCTGGGAAACACCGAGCTGCCCAACCCGATCCTGACCGCGTCAGGCTGCGCGAGCTCCGGGCGGGAGCTGGCGCAGTTCATCGACGTCTCCAAGATCGGCGCGGTCGTGACCAAGTCGGTGATGCTCGCGCCCCGCGCGGGCCGGCCGACGCCCAGGATGGCCGAGACGAGCAGCGGGATGCTGAACTCGATCGGGCTGCAGGGTCCGGGGATCGACGCTTTCTTGCAGCGGGATCTGCCGTGGCTGCTGTCGCGGGGCGCGCGGGCCGTGGTCTCGATCGCCGGCAGCACGGTGGACGAGTACGCGGAGCTGGCCGGCCTGCTGTCGGACGCGGCCGGCGTGACCGCGCTCGAGGTCAACATCTCCTGCCCGAACGTCGAGCACCGGGGCCAGGTGTTCGCCTGCGACGCCGGTGCCGCCGGGGCCGTGATCGAGGCGGTCCGCGCCCGGTCCCGGCGTGATCTGCCGGTTTTCGCGAAACTGTCGCCCGACGTCACCGACATCGTGGCGATCGCCCGTTCCTGCGTCTCGGCGGGCGCGGACGGACTGTCCATGATCAACACCCTGCTCGGCATGGTGATCGACCTGGACACCAGGCGCCCGGTGCTGGCCGGCCTGACCGGCGGCCTGTCAGGCCCGGCCATCAAGCCGGTGGCCGTGCGGTGCATCTGGCAGGTAAGGGCGGCGCTGCCTGATGTCCCGATCATCGGCATGGGCGGCGTCATGACGGGCAGAGACGCCCTGGAGCTGATGCTGGCCGGGGCGACCATGGTCAGCGTGGGCACGGCTAACTTCCACGACCCCTCGGCCTGCGCCCGGATCCTGCGCGAGCTGGAGGAGGAGTTCGCCAGGCGGGGCGTTGGCCGAATCTCCGAGGTGGTAGGCGCCGCCCACGAGATCCGCGGCGCCCGTGCCGTCTAGCCCGTTCCGTCTAGCCCCGGCCAGGGTCCGGGCGTCAGGGCAAGCACAAACCGAGCATGGAGCGAATATGACTGATCGTGCCCCGATTGCCGTCGCGCTCGACGCCCCGGACCTCGACACGGCGGCCGAATGGGCTGCCCAGGTCACGCCGCACGTCAGCACCCTGAAGATCGGGCTTGAGCTGTACCTGCGGTACGGGCCGGACGTCGTGGCCTCCGTGCGCGGCGCTCGCGGGGTCGATGTCTTCCTCGACCTCAAGCTGCACGACATCCCGGCGACCGTCGGCGGTGCCGCTCGCTCACTGGCCAAGCTCCGGCCCGATCTGCTGACCGTTCACGCGGCGGCTGGTCCCGCTGCCATCAAGTCGGCGGTTCAGGCGCTGCCAGACTGCAAGATCATCGGGGTGACGATACTGACCTCACTGGACGCGGCCGACCTGAGCCGGATTGGCCTGTGCGGCTCGGTCAGTGAGGCAGCGTGCCGGCTGGCCGAGCTAGCGGTCGCGGCCGGCGCCCGCGGGCTGGTCTGCTCCGCGAGGGAAGTGGCGGCCGTCCGCGCCGTCGTCGGTCCCGAGGTGGTCCTGGTGACCCCAGGGATCAGGCCAGCGGGCCAGAGCAACGACGACCAGGCTAGAGTCATGACTCCGCAGCAGGCCCTGCGCGCAGGCGCCGACCTGCTGGTGATCGGCCGCCCGATCACCAGGGCCGCCGACCCGGGCGCCGCCGCCGCCGCTGTCGCCGCCGACCTCCGCCGCCCGGCCGTCATCAACGACGTCGCCACCGAGGACGCCTAGCCCCGGCCCCCCGGCTGGGGACTGGTCACGAGCCCTGACGTCACGCGCACCCCTGGCGGAGCCGCATCGATGTGACAGGGGTGCGGTCTGAGCAGCACCGCTGTCACATCGATGCGCCTGCGGGGCCAGCCCCGGCAGGGAATCATGGCGCCAGTGCCGCGCCCGCGCGGCCGCGCCAGCCCGGGCCTTTCCGCAGGCGCGCGACCCATCCCCCAGCTCACTTCACGGGCTGCCTCGCGGGCCTGGCGGAGCCACCGCCCGGACCCGGACTGGTCTCCGGCGACTCAGCTGTCACAGCCGCCTCACCCACTGCCACAGCCGCCTCACCCACTGTCACAGCCGCCTCACCCACTGTCAGGTTCGCCTGATCCTGTAGGAGACTTTTTTCCTGTAGGAGACTTAACAGCAAATATGGTGGTCAATCCTCCTACAGGAGTAAAGTCTCCTAGATCTTTTAGCTACCGCCCCGGCGCAAACCCTCTCAAACCTTCAGAGAACCCCCAAACCCGGCCTTTCGCCCCGCTCAAGCCCGGGCCGGTGATCACCCTGCCGACGTTCAGGACCGTCATCCCCGCCCCGGCTCACATCACGAAATTCGCGCCAGAGCCCATTTCCGTGATCGAGCTCTGCGGCATGATCACGGAAATCAGGTTGGGCGCGGGTGTGCTGATTGGCGAGCCGGGCGCTCGGTATCTGTGACTGCAGTGCCAGGTGAGGTCGTTGTGGCATCCCGGTCATCGGCGCTGAGCAGCGGAATCGTCACCGCCGCCCGTATAGCCGTCATGTCAGTCAATTGCGGCAGTATCCATCCGTAAATTCCAGGAACAGCCAGGACAATGACGCCAGGAAATGATGCTCGGCGTCGGTTTCCTGGAGCGGATCGGAGATATTCTGGGCACGGCGGCTAATCGATCGGCTTTGACGAGTTAAAACCTATATCTGGCTGGCCCGAGCCGGTTTTCTAGGTGCTGATGTTGTTCGGGTGACAGCTGAGAAACCCCGGTTCGCGCGCTTGTCGGAGTCGCCGTACTCGGCCGGGACTGGTCCCTGGTCTCCGGCGAACTGGTACTCGGCGAACAGGCGCCTGGCGACCGGATCGGGCCGCCAGCGACCAGGAGTCGCTCCGGCTGCCTGCTTGGCGAACAGGCGGTTAAGTCGCTGTTCAGCGGGTGCCTCGCGGCAAGGGCGGCCTGGCTAAGCCTGCCTGTTTCGCCGCCTCGGCTCGCTGTCCAGGCGGACCGCTGCGCTCCGGTGGCCGGCTCTTCCGGACGCGGCAGTCGCCGGCGCGACTGCCGCCGGCCCGAGGCGGCGGCAGGGTCCCACCGTGACGCTGGCGTGGTGCCGGAAAGCCGGCCGGGCCGCGCTCTAGCGGATCGGGTCCGGTGAAACTGGCGGGTGTCGGGCGGGTCGCGATGGTGTGTCCAGGCGGTGAAACGACCGGAGATGTGCGCTGGTGAGGTGGCGCCAGGGGGAGGAGTCAGGCGGTAGCCGGAGACGGGCACGGGACAGGCCGGGGCGCTGACTGGGTCTGGCCGGGTCTGGCCGCAGGCCGGTTCTGGCCGTGCCAGGGTCGCCGTCGGCTAGGGTGCTCATGAGGCAGGTGGGACGTGAGTGCTGTTTGCGGTGGTTGGGGTCCATGTGGCTGGTGGTGCGGTGGGTGGTTTTTTCACATAGCGACTTACAAGGAAGACTTACGGTAAGTACCTAACCGTGTTCGCTAGGTAATATTGGATAAATTGTGACGTGACAAACGGAGGTTTGTGTTGTCCCGGCGAGCCGAACTCGCTAGTTTCCCCTCGCGAACAGAGTTTTTCGATACGAAACCCGAGGTGACCACGCGTGGCTCTTCCTCCCCTGACCGCTGAGCAGAGAGCAGCTGCTCTCGAGAAGGCGGCTAAGGCTCGCAAGGAGCGTGCTGAGATCAAGAACAGGCTCAAGCACGCGTCGACTACCTTGCCTCAGGTCCTCAAAGAGGGCCAGACGGATGATGTCGTTGGCAAAATGAAGGTGTCAGCACTGCTCGAGTCCATGCCTGGTGTCGGCAAGGTCCGCGCCAAGCAGATTATGGAGCGGCTCGGCATCGCTGAGTCGCGGCGGGTTCGCGGGCTCGGCGCCAACCAGCGGATGGCGCTTGAGAACGAGTTCCGCGAGGTTTGAATCCTGCGGGCAACCCACCGCGCGGGGACGGAGGAGTCACAGTCTTGACTGAGCCGACTGACCGGCAGTACTTGGACTGCCGGATGCCTGCCCCCGCAGGCAGTCACAGCGAGATGTCGCCAGGCTGACCGTCCTGTCCGGGCCATCGGCTGTCGGGAAAAGCACGGTAGTCGAGACGATCAGGCGGCATAGTCCCGAGGTCTGGCTTTCTGTCTCAGTTACCACCCGCGCACCAAGGCCGGGCGAAGTACATGGCCGCGAGTATTTTTTCGTGAGCGAGCCTGAGTTCCATCAAATGGCCGCGGCTGGCGAACTGCTCGAATGGGCGCGATATGCCGGCAATTTCTACGGAACCCCTCGCGAGCCAGTCGCTGAGCGCCTTGCGCTCGGCGTGCCTGGCCTGCTTGAGGTTGACGTGATCGGGGCACGGCAGGTGCGGGCGGCAGTGCCGGGAGCGCTGCTCGTATTCCTGGCCCCGCCGTCCTGGGAGGAGCTCGTCCGGCGGCTCACGGCCCGCGGCACGGAATCGGCCGAGGTGATCGGCCAGCGGCTTGAGGCCGCCAAGGACGAGCTGCTCGCCGAGAAGGAGTTCGACATCACGCTTGTCAATACATCGGTCAAGGATGTCTGCGCACAGCTGGTAGCCTTGATGACAGCCAAGCCGGCCGAAGCTACCGGCGTGCGATTAGGAAGGCAGACTGTGGCAGGCTCTCCGGCTTCTGAGGGAATTATCAATCCGCCCATCGACGAGCTGCTCGACGTGGTGGACAGCAAGTACGGCCTGGTGATCATGGCGTCGAAGCGGGCCAGGCAGATCAACGCCTACTACGCTCAGCTCGGCGAGGGCCTGCTTGAGTACGTAGGACCGCTGGTGGAGACGCGGGTTCAGGAGAAGCCGCTGTCGATCGCGCTGCGCGAGATCAGCGAGGGCATGCTGCACGCGGAGCCGAGTGGAGTTCCCGGCGACCTGACGACCCTGACGAGCTGACGACCTGATCGCGCCCGGCTAATCCGGCAGATCCCGAATGCGCATCGTTCTCGGAGTAGGGGCCGGCATCGCGGCCTACAAGGTCTGCGAGCTGCTCAGGCTCCTCACCGAGTCAGGACATGAGGTACGCGTCGTTCCGACGCAGGACTCGCTGCGGTTTGTCGGTTCCGCGACCTGGCAGGCGCTGTCCGGGCAGCCGGTGAGCACCAGCCCGTGGGACGATGCGCAGGACGTTCCGCACGTCAGGCTCGGGCAGCAGGCGAATCTGGTGCTGGTCGCGCCAGCTACCGCCGACCTGCTCGCTCAGGCGGCGGCCGGGCTGGCACCCGATCTGCTCGGCAACATCTTGCTGACCGCCAGGTGCCCGGTCATCTACGCGCCAGCCATGCATACGGAGATGTGGCAGCATCCGGCGACCGTCGCCAATGTCGCGACGCTGCGGGCCAGGAGCGCGATCGTGATCGAGCCGGCCTCGGGACGGCTGACCGGCGCCGACACCGGCCCCGGCCGCCTGCCCGAGCCGGCGGAGCTGTTCCGCTTCGCTCAGCGGGTCCTGAGCCGGGGCTCAGCCAGCCTGCTGCCCGACCTGGCAGGCCGGCGGGTCGTGGTCTCGGCCGGCGGCACCAGGGAGGAACTTGACCCGGTCCGCTTCATCGGGAACTGGTCATCGGGACGGCAGGGCTACGCCCTCGCGGTGGCCGCGGCGGCTCGCGGCGCCGATGTCACCCTGGTCGCCGCGAACACCGGGCTCGCTGACCCGGCCGGAGCCCACGTCATCCCGGTGCAGTCGGCGAGCCAGCTGCGGGACGCTATGCTCAGCGCGGCGCTGGACGCCGACGCGGTCGTCATGGCCGCCGCCGTGGCCGACTACCGGCCGGTGCTCAGAAGCGAGACGAAGCTGAAGAAGACCGGGGAAGCTCCGGGCCCGATCGAGCTGACTGAGAACCCGGACATCCTGCGGGAGCTATCCGGGATGCGGCGCCGGCCGGGCCAGGTGATTGTCGGCTTCGGCGCGGAGACCGGAGACCTGCTCGCCAATGGTCAGCTCAAGCTCGCCGCCAAAGGCTGCGACCTGATCGTCATGAATAAGGTAGGGAATGGCCTTGCGTTCGGAACTACGGACAATCAGGCTGAAATTCTGGCGGCAGACGGGCAGCGGATGTCCGTGCCCCGAGGGCCCAAGGAGGTGCTCGCTGAGGTTATCTGGGACCTGGTGGCTGACCGCCTCGGATGAGTGCCCTGGCCTGCTGCCAGCTGTCATGCCGACCGGCCGCGCCCCCCGCTGTGGTTCAGAAAACACCGGCAGTGCGGTCAGCGGACGGCAGTCCGCAGACCGCGCTGTCAGAGGGGCCCGGCTAAACTTCGGCCAGATCCCCATGCGAGGAAAGGTGCCACGTGGCTCGTCGCCTGTTCACATCTGAGTCGGTCACTGAAGGTCATCCGGACAAGATGGCCGATCAGATCAGTGACGCCATCCTCGACGCGATGCTCAAGGGAGATCCCCGGAGCCGGGTAGCCGTCGAGACGCTGATCACCACAGGTCAGGTGCATGTCGCCGGCGAGGTGACGACCGAGACCTATGTGGATATCCCCGGCCTGATCAGGGACACGATCCTGGAGATCGGATATGACTCGTCGGCCAAGGGCTTCGACGGGGCATCCTGCGGCGTCTCGGTGTCGATCGGATCGCAGTCGCCGGACATCGCTCAGGGCGTCACTCACGCCTACGAGCACAGGGAAGGCGAAGGCGACGACGAGCTCGACCGTCAGGGGGCTGGCGATCAGGGCCTGATGTTCGGGTACGCGTGCCGGGACACCCCGGAGCTGATGCCCTTGCCGATCACGCTGGCCCATCGACTGGCCCGGCGCCTGTCCGAGGTCCGCAGGAATGGCGAGATTCCCTACATCAGGCCAGATGGCAAGACCCAGGTCACCATCGAGTACGTCGGCAACGAGCCTGTGCGGCTCGACACGATCGTGGTCTCCAGCCAGCACGCTCCGGCCATCGACCTGAAGGCGATGCTGATGCCGGACGTCATGGAGCGGGTGGTCAAGCCGGTCGTTGCCGAGCTTGACCTGGACTGCGCCAATTACCGCCTGCTCGTCAACCCGACCGGCCGGTTCGAGGTTGGCGGCCCGATGGGTGATGCCGGGCTGACCGGCCGCAAGATCATCATCGACACTTACGGCGGGATGGCCAGGCACGGCGGCGGCGCGTTCTCCGGCAAGGACCCGTCCAAGGTCGACCGCAGTGCCGCCTACGCGATGCGGTGGGTGGCGAAGAATGTCGTCGCCGCCGGCCTCGCCGATCGCTGCGAGACCCAGGTTGCCTACGCCATCGGCAAGGCCAAGCCGGTCGGCCTGTTCGTCGAGTGCTTCGGCACCGAGCAGATCCCGGTCGAGCGGATCCAGGACGCCGTGCTTGAGGTGTTCGACCTGCGGCCGGCCGCCATCATCCGCGACCTCGACCTGCTCAGGCCGATCTACGCGCAGACCGCGAGCTTCGGGCATTTCGGCCGCGAGGATCTCGACTTCCCGTGGGAGCGCACTTCGAAGACGGACGCGCTTGTGGCGGCCGCCGGACTGTGACCCCGAGGCTCGCTGAGCGACCGCGTGCGGGCCTGGCGGGCACCCCGCGCAAGCCTCAGGCCGCGCAGGTGCCCGCCCGGCACCTGCCGGTCGCCCGGGTGGCCGTGGACGTCGCGCTGCCGCATCTTGACCGGCTGTTCGACTATCTCGTGCCTGAGCCCCTGGCCGAGCTGGCCGTGCCTGGCTGCCGGGTCAAGGTCAGGTTCTCCGGCCGGCTGACCGCCGGTTACCTGGTAGAACGGGCCGCCGTCAGCGAGCACGCGGGCAGCCTCGCCTTCCTGCACCGCGTGGTGTCGGCCGAGCCGGTGCTGACCGGCGAGGTCGCCGCGCTCGCCAGGGCCGTGGCCGACCGGTACGGCGGCACGATGGCCGACGTGCTGCGGCTGGCCATCCCGCCGAGGCACGCCGCCGCCGAGGCGGCACCAGGGCGCGAGGCGGCTCCAGGCGGCACCCGCGCGGACGGCGCCTGCGGCTACTCCGGCCAGGCACCGGGACCAGGGCCGTGGGATAGGTACTCCGCCGGGCCCTCTTTCCTTACCGCACTCGCTGACGGCCGTGCACCGAGAGCGGTCTGGACGGCCCTGCCGGGTCAGCGGTGGCCGGCCGAGATCGCCCGCGCCGCAGCGGCGGCGCACGCGTCGGGTCGCGGTGTTCTCGCCATCGTGCCGGACGCACGTGACCTGGAACTGCTCGGCCAGGCGATGTCGGGCGAAGTCGGCGAGGGCGCGTTCGTCAGCCTGTCGGCCCAGCTCGGCCCGGCCGAGCGGTACCGCCGGTGGCTGGCTGTCCTGCGGCGGCAGGTCACGATCGTGGTCGGCACCCGGTCAGCGATGCTGGCGCCGGTGGCTGACCTGGGCCTGGCCGTCATCTGGGACGACGGCGACGACTCGCATGCCGAGCCTCGGGCGCCGTATCCGCACGCCAGGGACGTGCTGCTGCTGCGGGCCCATCGCCGGGGCGCGGCGGCGCTGATCGGAGGGTTCGCGCGGACAGCGGAGGCCGCGCAGCTCGTGCGCAGTGGCTGGGCCCGGTCGCTGGCGGCCGACCGGCAGCAGGTCAGGCAGCACGCGCCGGTGGTCAGGACCGCTGGCGATGATGCCGAGCTGGCCAGGGACGAGGCCGCGCGCACGGCCAGGATCCCTGGTCTCGCGCTGCGGACCGCCAGAGAGGGCCTGGCCAGCGGGCCGGTGCTGGTCCAGGTGCCGCGACGCGGCTACCTGGCCTCGGTGGCGTGCGGGCGGTGCGGTACGCGGATCAGGTGCGCCGCCTGCGCCGGCCCGGTGACCCTCGCCGGGGCGGGTCAGCCGCTGATCTGCGGCTGGTGCGGCAAGGGCAATGCCCAGAACTGCCAGATCTGCGGGAAAGCAGAGGCCTCCGGGCGCTGGTGACGGGAGCGAGGCGGACGGCCGAGGAGCTTAGTCGTGCGTTCCCCGGTACGCAGGTGCTGACGTCGAGCGGGCCGAGCGTGCTCAGCGCGGTGTCCGCTGACGCGGTGCTCGTCATCGCGACTCCAGGGGCGGAGCCGCCAGCCGCTGATGGTTACTCGGCGGCGATCCTGCTCGACGGCTGGGCACTGCTCGGCCGGCCGAGCCTGCGGGCGGGGGAGGAGGCGCTGCGCCGCTGGATGAACGCGGCGGCGCTGGTGCGGCCTGGCCCGGCCGGCGGCAAGGTGGTCATCCTGGCTGATCAGGAAGTTCCTGCCGTGCAGGCACTGATCCGCTGGGATCCGGCCGGGTACGCCGGGCGGGAGCTGGCCGAGCGGGCCGAGCTTGGCTTCCCGCCGGCCGTCAGGATGGCTGCGCTGACCGGGCCGCAGGAGGCGATCACCGGCCTGCTCGCCGCGGTTTCGCTGCCCGCCGGCGCGCAGGTACTAGGTCCCGTTCCTGTGGAGCAGGCGGGTCAGGGCACGGATGGCGCGGACCAGGCAGCAATGCGCTTCCTGGTCAGAACGCCCTGGTCAGAGGGTACAGCGCTGGCCGTGGCGCTCCGGGCTGGCCTGGCCGACCGGGCCGCGCGCAAGGAGCCAGGACCGGTGCGACTTCAGCTCGACCCGGCCGAGCTGATCTGATGTAGTGCCGCCCAGGCCATAGGGTGCTTGAGTGGCAAGTTCAACGCAGAGGCCAGGGACGCCGCGCGGTGCTGACGGGCAGCACGGTGCTGGCGGACCGCACGGTGCCTCCGGAGGAAGCGCCAGCAGGCAGGCCGACGGCACGGCTAAGGTCCGGTCGGCCGAGCTGATCGGCTGGGAGGCCGGCCGAGCCGCCGAACGGGCCAGGAAGCTACCGTCGGTGCGGCTGGCGCCGCGTGACGACCTGGCCAGCCTGGCTCGGGTCGCGCCGTTGCTGCGGGCCGCACGGGACCTCGACCGGTGGGTCAGCGCCAAGGACGGCCTCGTGGCCGGGCCTGAGCTAGAGCCAGCCGTCACTGAGCTGGCCGCTTCTGCGCTCGATCTGGCGCCGCGTGAGGTCACGGCGGCCTGGCGGGTTGTCATCGCCACCAAGACTGTCGCAGCCGCGCCCGCCCCCGCCCCCGCCGCACGGACCGGTTCCGCTGGCCGGGCCGGTGCTGCCGGCCGGGCCGGTGCTGCTGGGCGGAAGATCGGCAAGCGGCTGCGGCCGCGACGGGCGGACCGGGCCCGACCAGGGTCACCAGGCCAGATCCAGGGGCCGCTGGCCTGCAGGCGGTGCTCGGCAGCGGTTCCACCGAGGCGGTGCTGAGCGTCTGGGACACGGCCCTGGCTGTGATCCTCGCTTCCGAGGAACTCGACGGCATCGCCACCGCGCTCTACACGGTTGGCGGGCCGGTGGGCATTGACGGGCTCTTCGATGCCTATGCGTCCGCCGCCGGACCGAGCAGGCAGTCCAGGTCGGCGGCGGCAGCGGGCAGGCCGGGCGATCCCGGGTCCGGCACCCCGATGCCGGATCACGGAGCTGCCCTCTCGATCGCGCTTGAGACCCTCGCCGACCTGGCGGTAGTCGAGCTCGGGACCGAGGAGTCAGATGGCAGCCTGACTGTCGCCCTGTCGCCGCTCGGCACCTGGGGAGTGCACCGGCGGCTTCGCGCCCAGGGCTGGCATGTGCCGGTGCTCGGAGCGGCCGCCAAGTACAACGCGCTCGGCTTGCTCGCGGCGCTGGCGAGCTGCGACGCCGAGGACGGTGAGGCCGAGATCACGACCTGGCTGACGGCCAGGGACACTGCCGCGGCCGCCACCGAGCTGATCGAGGCCGCGGCCCAGGGCTCGCCCGGTCAGCGGGGTGCTGCGTTCGCTGTGCTTGACCGGATCGGCCTCGTGGCGCTTGAAGAGGTTCGGGCAGCGCTTGACCGCCCGCTGCTCCGTGCGCACGCGGCCGTGTGGCTGCTTGAGCACGGCGAGGACGTGCGCCTTGACCCGCGGGACCGCACCTGGCTGCTCGTCGATCTGGGCGCGGGCCTGCTGGAGGAGGCCAATCCGCAGGATGTCGTCGCCGAGCTGCTGCCCAGCCTGCCCGCGCCGGACCAGGCTGAGATCGTGGCCGGCCTGTGGCAGGTCAGCCATCCTGGAGTGACTGACCTGCTGACGGCACTCAGCGATCACCATCCCGACCCGGCCGTGGCCAGGGCGGCAAGGAAAGCCGCGTTCAAGGCCCGCTCGCCGGCGGCCAGCAAGGACTGAAAGCTAGGACTGAAAGCCCCGCGCGGGCTCCGTAGACTGGATGCCGTCCCCGCCGGCGCTGCGTGCCGGGGATCAAGCGCCTGGAGGAAATGTCATTGAGTATCAAGCCGATCCGCCTGTTCGGAGATCCGGTTCTGCGCACGCCCGCTGAGCCGGTCACTGTCTTCGACGCAGAGGCTTCGCAAGCTCGTCGCCGACCTCACCGAGACGATGCAGGACGCTCCCGGCGTCGGGCTCGCGGCTCCGCAGATCGGGGTCGGCCTGCGCGTCTTCACCTACTTCATCGATGACGAGGTCGGTCACCTGATCAATCCTGACCTCGACCTGTCAGCGGACACCGAGACCGATGACGAGGGCTGCCTGTCGTTCCCCGGCCTCGCGTTCCCGACGGCGCGGTCCTTCGGCATTGTCGCGAAGGGCTTCGATATGCACGGCGAGCCGGTCACCTTGCAGGGCAGCGGCCTGCTGGCCCGCTGCGTTCAGCATGAGACCGATCACCTGGATGGCATCTTGTTCATCGACCGGCTCGACGCCGACCAGCGCAAGCTGGCGATGAAGGAGATCAGGGCCGCCGAGTGGTGGGGCGAGCCTGTACCGGCGGTGAAGGTGTCCCCGCACCTGTTGCACGGCAAGGCCCTGTAGCCGATGCGGCTGGTCTTCGCGGGCACCCCGCAGGCGGCAGTGCCGTCGCTGACGGCCCTGCTTGGCTCAAGGCACACCGTGGCTGCCGTGGTGACCAGGCCGGATGCTCCAGCAGGACGCGGCAGGCGGGTCACTGCCAGCCCGGTCGCGCTGCGAGCCGCCGAGGCCGGAGTCGAGGTGCTGCGCCCGGTCAGGCCGTCCGATCCTGAGTTCCTTGCCAGGCTCGCGGAGATCGGGCCTGACTGCTGCCCGGTCACGGCCTACGGGGCGCTGATCCCCGGCCGTGCGCTCGCGATCCCGCCGCACGGCTGGGTGAACCTGCATTTTTCCTTGCTGCCCGCGTGGCGGGGTGCGGCGCCGGTGCAGCACTCGATCCTGCACGGCGATGAGATCACCGGCGCGACGACCTTCAGGCTCGTCGCCGAGCTCGACGCCGGCCCGGTCTTCGGCGTGCTCACCGAGCCGGTCAAGGACTGCGACACGGCCGGTGACCTGCTGGACCGGCTGAGCGTCAGCGGAGCTGACCTGCTGCTTGCCACTCTCGACGGAATCGAGTCAGGTGAGCTTGAGGCGCGCGAGCAGCCGCCGGATGGCGTGTCGCTCGCGCCCAAGCTGGTGAGAGCCGACGCGCGGGTGGACTGGGCCCGGCCGGCGCTGGCGATCGGCCGCCTGATCCGGGCCTGCACGCCGGCCCCGGGGCCTGGAGCACGCTCAACGGCAGCAATCTCAAGATCTGGCCGGTCAGTGATCGCGCTGGGGCGGAATCTGGGGCGGGACTTGGCCCTGGCGAGCTGCGGGTGACCGGCCAGCGAGTACAGGCCGGAACCGGAACGACGCCGGTCGAGCTGGGCGACGTCCAGCTCGAGGGCAAGCGCCGGATGCCGGCGGCCGACCTGATCCGGGGCCTGGCGAACACCGCCAGCGCCCTGACGCTGAGCTAGATGGGCAGCGAGAACCGGCGGCCGGCCGGATCGGGATCGGCCGCCACAGCCGTGGCTGTCCGGGGACGTGGCGGCAAGCCGGGCACCGATCCCGCCAGGCGCGTCGCGTATGACGTGCTGATGGCGGTCACGACCAGGGATGCCTACGCCAACCTGCTGCTGGGCGCATCGCTGCGGGAAGCCGGCCTCCGGACCCAGGACGCCGCGTTCGCTACTGAGCTGGTCTACGGAACGCTGCGACATCGCGGCAGCTACGACGCGATCATCGGCCTGTGCGCTGACCGTGATCTCGGCAAGATCGACCCCGCGGTGCTTGAAGTGCTCAGGGTCGGCACCCATCAGCTGCTCGGAATGCGCACCAAGCCCCATGCTGCCGTGGCGACGACAGTCGACCTCGCCGTCGAGGTGGCTGGCCGCCGCCCTGCGGGCTTCGTCAACGCCGTGCTGCGCCGGATCGCACCGCGCGACCACGAAACCTGGCTTGGCATCGCCGCTCCCGACCGGGCCGCCGATCTCGTCGGGCACCTGTCGGTCAGGTACAGCCATCCGCGCTGGATCGTGTCCGCGTTCGCCGAGGCCCTCGGCGAGCAGCCGGGCAGCGGGCTCACGCAGACCGAGGCCGCGCTCGCCGCCGACAATGCCCGCCCCTCAGTGCACCTTGCCGCCATTCCCGGGCTGGCGACCCAGGCCGACCTGAGCTCAGCGGGTGCTACGGCCGCCCGCTGGTCTCCGTTCGGCGCGTACGCGGGCCAGGGAGACCCCGGCGCGATCGACGTCGTGGCCCAGCACCGGGCAGGGGTTCAGGATGAGGCAAGCCAGCTTGCCGCGCTAGCGCTGACCAGGGCGGGGCTTGCCCAGGCGGTGCCGACTCGGGCGGGGCTCACCGGGGCGGGGCTGACGGATGCGGCGTTGACGGATGCGGCGTTGACTGAGGCTGTGCTGACCGAGGCGGTGCTGACGGATGCTGACCGGACGGAGGCTGTGCCGGCCGGGGCCGGACAGCGCTGGCTCGACCTGTGCGCTGGTCCCGGCGGGAAGGCGCGCCTGCTGGCCGGACTGGCCGGGGCACAGGGTGCGCGACTGCTCGCGGCCGACCTGCACGAGCACCGCGCGGGGCTGACGGCCAGTGCGGTCAGGAGGATCAGCGCCGCCCGCGTGGTAGCCGCAGACGGACTTGAGCCATCCTGGCGGCCCGGCTCCTTCGACCTGGTGCTGGCGGACGTCCCCTGCTCCGGGCTCGGCAGCCTGCGGCGCAGGCCGGAGGTGCGCTGGCGGCGCGGTCCTGGCGATCTCG
Source organism: uncultured Actinomycetota bacterium (assembly GCA_963819285.1). Taxonomy (GTDB): domain Bacteria; phylum Actinomycetota; class Actinomycetes; order Streptosporangiales; family Streptosporangiaceae; genus Chersky-822. Next base: position 1,737,286 of record CAWFVM010000006.1, on the reverse strand, counting down.
CCGCGCTCGGCCGATTGCAGCGCGGCCTGCTCGACGCGGCTGTCCACTCGGCGGGACCCGGGGGAATAGTCGGTTATGTGACGTGCTCACCGCACCTGGCCGAGACCAGGCAGGTGCTCGCGGATGTCATCGCCGCCCACGCGCAGATCGAGGTGCTGGACGCGCCAGCGATCCTCTCCGAGGTACCAGACCTGCGATGCCCTGACCCCTATTCGCGATACGCGCAATTCTGGCCGCACCGGCACGGCACAGATGCGATCTTCGTCGCACTACTGCGGATTACCGATAGGGGACAGGGCTAGCTCCTTTGGGCGCTAGCGGGGATTGGCGAAACTGTCTCGTTGTTCTTCCCGCCCGCCCGGTGCCGGATGATTTGCCGGGTATTCACCATTTCAGTTGAGTCCGGTCACCCGGCCAGGCGCTCCAGTACCCCGTGCAGACTTCCGTGATCATGAAACAAAACCTGATCACGGAACATCGGGCGCGTGATCACCCCATCAGGGTTCCGTGATCACCGTCCCGGGCATGATCACGGAACATTGGCAGGGCTCCGTCGCCGCCCGGCCTGTGATCACCGTCTCCGGCATCATCACAACGGACGGTGTCAATAGCGCGGGACTGAGTCGATGGCAGCGCCGCCGCGAGCTAGCGAGCAGTCTCCTTGGTCTGGGTAGGCCGCAGCTGGGGTCCCCTGCTGTCGCCGGAACAGCAGCAGGGGACCCCAGCTGCGAAGTCGCCTGCCTCCCATAGTCACTTCGAGTCCGACATTCCCGGCACCCGCGAGCCAGCCACCTATAGCGCGGCACCCTCGGGCGGCGTAGGCCCGCCGTTTCGCAGGGCTCCCGCCGTTTCGCAGGCGCTGCTAGCGGGTGAGTGACCTGCCACTGGGTGTAGCCACCCGGCCGGCGCCGAGGTCGGCACGCTCGCCGCGGGCAAAGCCGTCGCGGTAGCCGCTGCCGCTGTAAGTGACCCGCGCCTTGCGGGTGACCGGATAGGCCTGCTCGACGTGCTTGCGGATCACTAGCGAGCGGTCGGCCAGTACGAGCGCGGTCCGGTCAGATCCCGGACTCTGGCGTGCTGTGGCTGCCAGCACTGCTCCGTGCTCCGCCTGCCGCACTCGCGCGACCACGGCCGTGGCGAAGCCGAGCAGCCAGCTGCGCCGCCAGGCACGGGGACTGCTGCTCCACTCAGGTACTCGCGCGCCGGCCAGCCCGTGTGCCATCTGGATCAGTACCGAGGTGTACAGGACATCAGTGCGATCGATGTCCGAGCCGTACCCGAAGATATGGACCCGGCTGCCCGGGCGGCTGCCGCCGAGCAGGATGCACTGGCAGCGCAGTGCTGACGCGAGGCCGCACAGCAGGTGAGCCTTCTCCCTGGCCCACGGATTGTCGATGTCGAGTATCCGGTTGGCGGCCTGATCGGTCTCAGGCCGCTCGGCGGCGAGCAGCGCCCGGTCGATGCCGTACTTGGCCATAAGCTCGGCTGCCTTGGCGGTGAAGGCCTGCGCCTCCGCCGGGGTGACCGCGTCATCCTCCGCCTGGGCCAGCAGCTTGCGTACCCGGTCAAGCAGTCGTTCAGGTGCATCGGTCAGTAGCACGCAACCTCCTTGAATCGGCGTCCGAACTCCAGGACGAAACTAGCGGAGGGGTATGACAGTGTGCCGGCTGGCGGTCCGGCTCGTACACTGCGGTTCCATGACCATGCAGATATCGCCCAGCGTGCTTGCCGCGGACTTCGCCCGGCTCGCCGACGAGGCAGCGGCAGTGGCCGGGGCGGCGGACTGGCTGCATATCGATGTCATGGACGGACATTTCGTTCCGAATCTGACGGTAGGGCTGCCCGTCGTCGAAGCGCTGCTCAAGCACACGGGACTGCCACTCGACTGTCATCTGATGATCGCAGATCCCGAGCGCTGGGCACCGGAGTACGCGGTCGCGGGTGCTCGGAATGTCACTATTCACGCGGAGGCCGCGCGGTCGCCGGTCAGGACGCTGCGGGCGATCAGGTCAGCCGGGGCGAGGGCTGGACTCGCCTTCAACCCGGGTACGGCGGTCGAGCCTTACGCTGATCTGCTCCCTGAGGTCGACATGCTGCTGGTGATGACAGTCGAGCCAGGATTCGGCGGGCAGCACTTTCTCGACCTGGTACTGCCCAAGATCACCAGGGCCAGGGACCTTATCGCCAGGCACGGCGGCCAGATCTGGCTGCAGGTCGACGGCGGAGTGAGCGAAGAGACAATAGGACGGTGCGCGGAGGCTGGGGCGGACGTCTTCGTCGCTGGTACGGCTGTCTTCGAGGCTCACGACCGGGCAGCCGCGGTGCGGCACCTGCGCGAGCTCGCACGGGCAGGCAGAGGCGGGGACGACGAGCAGAAAATTTAGGGCTCCTGGATGTCGAATCGTGGCCGGCCCGTTCGTCGGAACTGGCATGGGGGGACCCGACAGAGTTCAAGGAGAAAATGATGGCTCAGTACGCGATCCTTATCTACGAGGCCGAGAGCGGCTACGCCAGCGGTGGCGAGGAGGCCTGGAAGCAGGCAGGCGAGGCCCACGGCCGCTTCGCCGGGCAGGTCGGCGAGAAGGGCGGCAAGATCCTCGGCGGCGAGGCCCTTCAGCCGACCGCTACCGCCACCTCGATCAGGTCCGATGTCGTGACCGACGGGCCGTTCGCGGAGACCAAGGAGGCGCTTGGCGGCTTCTACCTGGTCGAGGCGCGTGATCTTGATCACGCGATCGAGATCGCGAAGCTCTGCCCGGCTCCTTTCGGAGGCGTGGAGGTCCGCCCGGTGATGGATACCTCAGGCATGTGACTGGTGTCAGGTGACTGAGTCTGGCGAGGCGGCGGCGGCCCGTGATCACGATGCGATCAGGGCCGCCGTCGCCGAGGCGCACCGTCGCGAGTGGGCATTCGTGCTCGCCGCTACCGCACGGGTGACCCGTGATCTCGACGCGGCCGAGGAATGCGTGCAAGACGCATACGTCGCCGCGCTCGATGTCTGGGCCAGGCAGGGCGTGCCGCGCAATCCCGGTGCCTGGCTGACTACTGCCGCCAGGAACCGGGCACTCGACGCGCTCCGCAGGGACCGGACCTTCCGCGCGAAGCTGCCGCTGATCATCAGTGATCAGCCGGACGAGCCCGTGACCTGTGCTAGCGATAACGACGACGCTATCGGCGATGACCGGCTGCGGCTTATCTTCACTTGCTGTCATCCCGCGCTGGCCAGGGAGGCACAGGTCGCGCTCACCCTGCGGCTGGTCTGCGGGCTGAGCACCGGACAGATCGCGCAGGCTTTCCTGGTCTCCGAGACCACCATGGCGGCGAGGGTCACCAGGGCGAAGAAGAAGATCTCGGCAGCGAGGATCGCCTACCGGGTACCCGAGGCCGCCGAGCTGCCCGACCGGCTCGATGCCGTGCTGACCGTCGTGCACCTGGTCTTCACCACCGGGCACACCGCGCCCGACGGTCCCGACCTGGTCCGCGCGGATCTGGTGGACCGCGCCATAGACCTGGCGCGGCTGCTGCGCAAGCTCATGCCCGATGAGCCTGAGGCGGCCGGGCTGCTCGGGCTGCTGCTGATCACCGATGCCCGCCGGCTCACCAGGACCGACGCGGCCGGCAACCTGCTGCTCCTGGACCAGCAGGACAGGTCCAGGTGGGACGCGGACAAGATCTGCGGGGGAGCGGCGCTGGTCGTCGAGGCACTACGCAGGGGCCGGCCAGGCCGGTTCGCGCTCCAGGCGGCGATCGCGGCCGTGCACGGCGAGGCCCCGAGCTATGACCTGACTGACTGGCCGCAGCTTCTTGTGCTGTATGACCGGCTGCTGGCGGCCTGGCCGTCCCCGGTGGTCGAGCTGAACCGGGCGGTGGTGGCGGCCATGGTCGGCGGCCCGGCGGCGGCGCTCGATGACGTGGCCAGGATCGAGGCCGACGGCCGGCTCGACGGTTACCGCTATCTGCCTGCCACCAAGGCCGATCTGCTACGACGGCTAGGACGTCGCGCCGAGGCAGAGCACGCTTACCGGTCGGCGCTTGACCTGACAGAGAATCCCGCCGAGCGAGCGTTCCTCAGCCGCCGGATCGCGGAAGTCTCCGGTTAGCACTACAGTATTTTGCCGTGACTGGACCTGCTGTGACCCGACGCCCGCTCGAAGAAGTCATCGATCCAGGCTGGGCGCAAGCGCTTGAGCCGGTGGCGGGCAAGATCACCGAGGCAGGCGATTTCCTGCGCGCCGAGATCGCGGCCGGCCGGGCCTACCTGCCGTCGGGCGAGAATGTGCTGCGCGCCTTCAAGCAGCCTTTTGACGAGGTCAGGGTCCTGATCGTCGGCCAGGACCCGTATCCGACGCCGGGCCATCCGGTCGGGCTGAGCTTCTCGGTCGCGCCGACCGTGAAGCCGATTCCGCGCAGCCTGCAGAACATCTTCCGCGAGTACACCGCCGACCTCGGCCATCCGACACCGTCGAACGGCGACCTGACGCCGTGGACCGAGCGCGGCGTGCTGCTGCTCAACCGGGTGCTGACCGTGCAGCCAGGCAAGTCTGGATCGCACCGGGGCAAGGGCTGGGAAGCGGTGACCGAGCAGGCGATCAAGACGCTGGTGGCCCGCCCGTGCCCGCTGGTGGCGATCTTGTGGGGCCGGGACGCCCGCAACCTCGCGCCGCTGCTTGGCGATATCCCGCGGATCGAGTCGGCGCACCCGAGTCCGCTGTCCGCTGATTCTGGCTTCTTCGGCTCGCGGCCATTCAGCCGGGCCAGCGCCGCGCTTGAGCGGGCTGGTGGCACCGAGGTCGACTGGAAGTTGCCCTGACCTGGTCAGCCTGGCTATCGCAAGGCCAGCAATCCGCCCGTAGGTAGCACAATGGTGCTATGACGCCGGTGTCCAGTCGGCGGGCGGAAGGCTGAGACATGACTGCGTTGCCTAGTATCGCGATGGTCGCTGCACCGGATGCCGGCCGTGCTGCCATGCAGGGCGCTAGGCCGGTGATCTCGGTGTCTGGGCTGACTGTCACGTTCGGGCCGGTACGGGCGCTCGACGGCATCGACCTATCGATCATGCCGGGCGAGATCACCGCGCTGGCGGGGGAGAGCGGCGCGGGCAAGACAACTCTCCTGCGTACGCTCGGCGGCGATATCAAGCCCTCGCGCGGCGAGATCCTCTTTCGCGGCCGGCCGCTGCCCGCTGATCCGCTCGCCGTCGCCAGGTGCGGCGTCGGCGTGGTCTGGCAGGACCTGTCGCTCTGCGACAACCTCGACATCGCTTCGAACCTGATGCTCGGCAGGGAACGCCGCCGCCAGCTGCTCTCCGAGATCAAGATGCACGCCGATGCGGCCGCCGTGCTGTCCGGGCTCGGAATACCGCTGACCGACACCACGCGCAGCATCCGGTCACTGTCCGGCGGACAGCGCCAGCTCGTGGCGATCGCCAGGGCAATGGCCGACAAGCCGCCGCTGCTGTTGCTCGACGAGCCGACGAAGTCGCTCAGCATAAAGTCCGCGGCTCAGTTCGAGGAACTCATCGCAGCGGTACGGCACCAGACGACGGTAGTGATCGCGTGTCATGATCTTGATCTGATGTTCCGGCTGGCGACCCGGATAGTGGTGCTCAGGCACGGCCGGATCGTGGCCGAGGTCAACCCGGCGGCCGTTCATCCGGACGAGGTCATCGCGCTGCTATCGGGTCAGGAAGTTGACTCCTCTGCCCGACGCCAGCTCACCAGGCTGCACGGACTGACGGGAAGGCTGGTGGCGGCCGACGCGTCGTCCAGCCTGTCACTGATCTTGTCGGCTCTGGGCGCGGCGCTCGGGTCCGAGCGGCTGTGCATGCACCTTGCCGCCGGAGGCGAACTGGCCTGTGTGGCATCGCTTGGACTACCCGACGCGCTGCTCGACCGGCTGGAGAGACTGCCGATCGGCGCGAGCGGCGGCCCTGCTGGCATGTCCGCCGCCACCGAGCGGACCGTGATCGCCGAGAACGCTCAGGCCGACTGGAAGCTGATCAACGGGCTCGCGTCCGCCGCCGGGATCGCAAGCTCCTGGTCGGTACCCGTGCTGGCGAGGGACGGGCTGGCCGGCGTCATCACCGGGTTCGGAGACCGCCCGGGCCGGCCAGAACGCCATCAGCTTGAGCTGGTGACCGTCTATGCCGGCTACGCGGCGAGCGCCATCGAGCGAGACCAGCTGCTCAATGAGGTGACTGAGCGCAACAGAGTACTGGAGACGATCAGGGAGGTGCTTGAGACGCTGGCCGGCCCGATCCCGGTCAGCGAGGGGATCCCGCTTGCGCTCGAGTCACTGTGCCGCGGCCTGCAGGCCGCCGAGGTGACGTTGATGACCTGCCCGGACGGAGGTGAGCCGCAGTGCCGCGGCAGCGCTTCGCCGGCCGGTCCAGGCCGGGCGGATGCGGCAGAACGCTGTGCGGCCCGGCTGATCTCGCCGCAGGCGACAGACGGGGCGCGGCGCGGCGTGGCTCAGTGGGTCAGCTGTGACGACTGTCAGCGGAATCTCGCCGTGAAGTTCACCGCGCCTGGCGGGCGCAGCGTGCTGCTCGCCTGCTGGCAATCCGAACCGCCGACCGCTGGGGCAACTGTCCTGCTCGAAGACGCGGCACACTCGCTCAGGCTCGCGCTCGAGCGCGAGCAGGCGGGGCTCGCTCAGCAGGAGGCGGCCGCGTTGCGCAGGTCGCAGGAACTGCAGCGCGAATTCCTTTCCAAGCTGAGCCACGAGCTGCGGACGCCGCTGACGGCGATCCGCGGCTACGCCTCTAGCCTGCTGCAGCCCGATGTCACCTGGGACGCCGAGTCGCAGGAGCGCTTCCTGACCAGGATCGCAGCCGAGTCGGCCCGTCTTGGCCGCCTCGTTGACGACCTGCTCGATTTCTCCGCGATCGAGCTCGGCATCTTGCGGCTGCAGCCCGACTGGTGCGACATCAAACTTGTACTCGAAGCGGCGGTGGCGTGCCTGCCGCCCGACGGAAGGCACATGGTGCACATCGACTGCGCGCCTGACCTGCCAGTGATCTGGGCCGACCACGACCGGCTTGAGCAGGTGTTCGTCAATCTGCTGGCGAACGCGATCGGGCACAACCCGCCTGGCACGGCGGTCGCCGTGCGGGCCGAGCCTCTCCACCATGCGCAGGTATCGATCACAGTCGCTGACGAGGGCATCGGCTTGCCGGCCGATGTCGCCATCGCGCCGTTCGAGCCGAGGCGGCTGCGCAGCAGCAAGACCGGGGGCGCAGGTCTCGGCTTGTCGATCACGCGGGGTATTGTGACGGCCCACGGTGGCAGACTCGAGGTGAAGCCATCGGCCGCTGGAGCCAGCTTCGGGGTCACGCTTCCGATCGAGGACGGACTGGCGGGCGGCGAGCCGCGCGCTCGCACCGGTCAGGGCGGCTCGGACTCCGGGCAGTGGGCACGGAAGGAGGCGGTCGGGCGTGGCCGAGCACATCGCTAGGACACGCGCGCTCGTGATCGAAGACGATCTGAACATCGTCGACCTCATAAGGTCCAATCTGGCCGTGCGCGGATTCGACACGGTGGTGTCCGCCGACGGATCGCGCGCGCTGCAACTGCTCGACACCGAAGCGCCCGACATCGTGCTGCTCGACTTGATGCTGCCCGAGGTCGACGGTTTCGAGCTGTGCAGGCAGATGCGCGAGCGGTCGGGCGTCGCGATCATCGTCGTGTCGGCACGTGGCGGCGAGCGCGACAAGGTAACGGCGCTCAATATGGGCGCGGACGACTATATGACCAAGCCGTTCAGCATCGAAGAGCTGCTTGCCAGGATCACCGCCACTCTGCGCCGCACCAGGCCGCAGGCGCCTGGCGACCTGGTGCCGCAGCTGATCGTGATCGGTGAGCTGCGGATCGACCTGGCCAAGGAGGAAGTGTTCCGGCAAGACGATCGAGTGCACCTGACGCCGACGGAGTTCGCGCTGCTGCGGGAGCTGGTCACGAACCGGGGCAAGCTTCTGACCCACGCGCATCTGCTGCGCCGGGTGTGGGGTCACGGGTACGAGACGGAGACCGAGTACGTTCGCGTCTACGTGCGAAGGCTGCGCGCCAAGCTCGAAGATGACGGCGGCCCGCCGCTGATCCTGACTCAGCCGCAGCAGCTGGCTACCGGCTGGCATCTGACTAGCGTTAACGGTTTATTAACGAGGCCCGGCAAACGTTAACGCCGTGTTTCTGCCCAAAGATCTATGGTTTGGGTGCCAAGCAGGTGAGCGCTTGGCCTTCGGCAGACACGGGCTGCGCTGGTCAAGCAAGTTAATGAGGTGATCAGATGGGACACAGTAAGAGAAGTGAGGGAGGTCAGTCCTCCCGTTCGCAAGGCCACGGCACGCCTCGTCGCTTCCGCGCAGTGGGCTGGGTAGGTCTGGCTGCGGTCGTCAGCCTGGTAGCGGCTGCGTGCTCGTCGTCGTCGACCACGTCGACAGGAACGGCGTCAAGCGGTTCGAACAAGATTCCGGCAGGGCTGAGCATCAGCTCGTTCACCGTTGACATCGCGTCGACGATGGCCAAGTTCAAGCCGCTAACGCAGTTCGCGACCAAGGGAGCCGACTCGCTGCAGGTGGGGGTGATCCTGCCGGACACGACGTCGTCAACGCGGTGGGTTGACTTCGACGCGCCGTACCTGAACGACGCCTTCGCTGACGCCGGGTATGCCCAGGCGCAGTACCGGATCGACAACGCGCAGGGAAGCGACGCGACCGAGCTTGACGATGCCACCGCTGACATCAACCTGGGCGCCAAGATCCTTCTCATGACCCCGCTCGATGGCCCGACCGGCGTGGCGATCGCGAAGCTGGCCGAGTCCAAGGGCGTCACCCTGATCAGCTATGACCGCGCCACCTTCCAGGGTTCGAACACCTACTACGTCAGCTTCGACAACGAGCTGGTGGGCGAGCTGATCGGCCAGGGCTTCAACTCCTGCCTTACGTCATGGAAGGTCGCCAAGCCTCAGGTCTTCGTCCTGAATGGCGGCGAGGACACCGACCCCAACGCCATCTCCTTTGCTGAGGGTTACAACAAGGTGGTCTGGGGCCAGGCGGCCAAGACGGTCAGCGCGGGCGCGACCAGCAGCACCGGCACCAAGCTGGTAGGCGAGAACTTCGCTCCCGGCTGGGACAACACCAAGGGCGGCACCATCTTCCAGCAGGAGTTCACCGCTCACAAGTAGATCAACGCCACTATCGAGGCCAATGACGGGCTCGCCAATGCGGTGATCACCGACCTCAAGGGTGACGGAGTCAAGCCCAACAAGGTGCCGACCACCGGCCAGGACGCCACGGCCCAGGGCATGGCCTGGATCCTTGAGGGCTACCAGTGCGGTTCGGTGTACAAGGCCGTCTACAAGGAGGCCCAGGACGCCGTGGCCCTGGCCACGATCCTGCTGGCCGGCGACAAGCCGCCGACTGGCCTGCTGAACGGCACGACCACCGACCCGGCCGACTCGAGCATCACCGAGCCGGCGTCCCTGCTGACCCCGGTGTGGGTGAACCAGGCCAACATGGAGTCGACGGTGGTCAAGGACGGCTTCGACCCCGCATCGGCCATCTGCGCGATCGCGGGCGCGAGCCTGTGCACCAAAGATGGGATCCAGTGATCATCTGACCTGAGTAACCTCGACGGGTTCTCATCGACCGCACGCCCGCAGCCGGGCTGGCGGACCCCAAGCATGGGGTCCGCCAGCCCGGCCGGTACGGCAGGCTTGGTTCTGGACTGGCTGGAAGGCTGGAAGGCGGGAATGGAGAAGCACGGCTATGCTCTGCGGTGCCGGGGTGCCGGAGCTACGGGCGCCCAATCTGGCAAGGCTATTGACGGGTCTTCACGATGACTGAGATGTACGAGGCCCCCGATCGCGACGGTCGCGGCGGGGACGCGACGGAGCCCCTGCTGAAGCTGCGGGGCATCGACAAGCACTTCGGGCCGGTGCAGGCGCTCTACGGGGTGAACCTGGACCTGCCCGCAGGCCAGGTGACCGGCCTGTGCGGGGACAACGGCGCCGGGAAGTCGGTGCTCACCCGCACCATCGCCGGGCGTGCACCAGCCGGACCATGGCCAGATCTACTTCGAGGGGCAACCGGTACACATCCGGAGCACCAGGGACGCCGCCGCGCTGGGAATCGAGACCGTCTACCAGGATCTGGCTCTGGCCGACAACCTGGACATCGTCCAGAACATGTTCCTCGGCCGGGAGCGTCTGCGGCGCGGCCTGCTCGACGAGGACTCGATGGAGGGGAAGGCGGCCGAGACCCTGAGCACGCTCCAGGTGACCACGGTCCGCTCGATCCGGCAGCCGGTGGCCTCGCTCTCGGGAGGTCAGCGGCAGGCGGTGGCGGTGGCCAAGGCGGTCATGTGGAACTCCAAGCTGGTGCTGCTTGACGAGCCCACCGCCGCCCTTGGCGTGGTTCAGACCCGGACAGTGCTTGACCTGGTCAAACGGCTCCGGGACCGCGGGCTTGCGGTGATGGTGATCTCCCACAACCTCAACGATGTCTTCGAGATCGCAGACCGGATCGCGGTGCTGTACCTGGGGCGGATGGTGGCACAAGGCCCGGCTGCCGACTTCGACCGGCAGAGCGTGGTGGAGTACATGACGACCGGCAGCTTCAGCGGCCGGCCGTTCGAGCCCGCCGGCTCCGCCAGTGGCGAGGGCTGACCCCATGGCCTTGACCGGGAACGCCCGGTGACCGCGGACTCCGCCGAGACCCCGGCCGGGCCGGCCGACGCCACGATGCTGGCCGACACCGCCACCAGCTCGGCCCCGGCGGCCAAGGTCCCGCCCGAGCCTGGATCTCAGCCGCTCGGCCAGTACGCTGCGGGCCTGGTGGATCCCCATCCGCGGCGGCAACAGCGGTGTCCTGCCCGTGGTCCTGGCCATGGTGCTCGTCGCCGATCGTCTTCGAGATCATCACCCCCGAGCACGCCTTCCTGCGGCCGAGCAACCTCGTCTATATCTTCGGGCTGAGCACCGTGTACATGGTGCTGGCGATAGCTGAAACGGTAGTACTGCTCCTCGGAGAGATCGACCTCTCGGTGGGCGCGGTAGCGCTGCTCGGCGGGGTGATCGCCTTCAAGCTGGTCCAGCAGCCCGGCCCGGGCTGGCCGTGGTGGGCAGCGGTGCTCGCGTCGCTCGGGTGCTGCGGCGTGGTCGGCGCCCTCCAGGGCACGCTGACCGCCCGGCTCAAGATCCCGTCTTTCGTCGTGACCCTGGGCGGATTTCTCCTGTTCTCGGGAATTCTCATCGTCATACTCGGCGGCGCCGATGGCACGGTGAGCGTCAGTTCTACGGCACCCAACCAGCGCGTCATCTATGACATGGTCCAGGGGATGATCGCCCCCGTTGCCGGCTGGGTGGGCCTGGGGGTGGTGGTCGGAATCGCTGGCACGCTGCTCTGGCTGCGCGCGGCCGCGAGGCGACGCCACGGCCTGGCGGCTCCGCCGGTCGGCCTGACCGTCATCAGAATCGCCCTGGTGGCGCTGGTCGGGGTAGCTGTGGTGCTGGTCTGCACGGTCAACCGCGGAACTGCCCTGGTGAAGGTGGTGGGGGTTCCCTGGGTGATTCCGATCGTCCTCGTCGTCCTCGGCGCCTGGACGCTCGTGCTGCAGCGGACCCGCTTCGGTCGCTATCTCTATGCCATCGGCGGCAATCCAGAATCGGCTCGCCGCGCCGGCGTCAGCCTCGCCGGCATCCGCACCTGGGCCTTCGCGTTGTGCTCGGCGACCGCCGGCCTCGGCGGGATACTGCTCGGTTCCTTCTTCTTCGGTGAGTACAGCACCAATACGGCAGACCCCGGCCAGCTCGTCCTGTACGCGGTGGCCGCCGCTGTCATCGGCGGCGTCAGCCTGTTCGGTGGCCGGGGCAAGGCAATCCATGGAGTTCTTGGCGGGCTGCTCATCGGCGGCATCGCCTACGGCGTGTCCCTGCTTAGTCTGGGTGACCTGGCCACGCCGCTGGAATACATCGTGCCGGGCGGTGTGCTCCTGGGAGCAGTCATGATTGACGTGCTGTCCCGGCGCGGGAGTGGGAGCGTGACCCGTGTCTGACCTCACCGCCGCCGCCCCTGAGGTCGTCGTGGCCGACGTCCCGCCCGAGCTCATCGCCGAGTCGCTCGGCCAGTACGCGAAAGCCTGGTGGCTCCGGGTCCGCGGTGGCGACAGCGGCGTCCTGCCCGTAGTCATGGCCATCGTGGTGGTCGCCATCAGCTTCCAGATCGCGAACGGCAAGTTCCTGTCGCCGCAGAACCTGGTCAACCTCTTCGAGCAGAGCACCGTGTACATGGTGCTGGCTATGGCCGAGATCTTCGCGCTGCTCCTCGCGGAGGTTGACCTCTCCGTCGGCCTGGTCATGGTACTTGGCAGCGTCGTGACCGCCGAGCTTGTGCAGCCGACCGGCCCGGACTGGCCATGGTGGGCAGCAATAATAGCGGCGCTGCTCGCGTGCTCCCTGTGGGGCCTCATCCAGGGAACACTCGTGGCCCGGCTGAGGATGCCCTCATTCATCGTCACTCTCGGCGGGCTGCTGATCCTGGAGGGCGTGGGAATCCTCGTCCTCGGCGGGACGCTCGTCGGCATCGGCAACTCCCGGTTTACCAACGAGGTCGTCCTCTACGACATCTTCTGGGGATCGATCGGCCCGGCGGTCAGCTGGATCTTGCTGGCGGTACTGGTCGCGGCCGCTGGCACCTGGCTCTGGCTGCGGGACGTCCGCAAGCGCCGCAACGGCCTGGAAACTCCGCCGCGCAGCCTGACCGCGATGAAGATCGTCCTCCTGGCGGCGGCGGGAATCGTGCTCGTAGCCATCTGCAACGTCAACCGAGCCCACTCCGGGACGATCGAGGGAGTTCCCTACATCATCGTGATCGTCCTTGTCGTGCTCGGTGCCTGGACGGTCCTGCTCCAGCGAACCCGCTTCGGCCGCTATGTGTACGCCATCGGCGGCAACCCCGAGGCGGCCCGGCGGGCCGGGGTCAGCCTGCCCGCCATCCGGACCTGGGGCTTCGTCCTTGCCGCCCTGACGTCCGGGATCGCCGGAGTGCTGTTCGCCTCGTGGCAGGTCTCGCTGACCACCAACATCATCAAGACCGCCAACAGCTACGTGCTGCTCGCGATCGCCGCCGCCGTCATCGGCGGCACCAGCCTCTTCGGCGGCCGGGGCAAGACCATCCACGGCATCCTGGGCGGCCTCGTCATCGGCGGCATCTACAACGGCCTCTACCTGCTCAGCGTGCAGAGCCAGTGGATTGACGTCGTGGTCGCCGCGGTCCTGCTCGCGGCCGCGGGCGTCGATGTCCTGTCGCGCCGAGGCGCCCCCCGCCCGACCTAACCCCGGCTGGGCGGGGCTGGCACCGGGCGGGGCTGGCTGGCGGAATAGGGTGCGTGGCATACTGGTTTGCGTTGTTAAGCGTGCTCCGGGGTCGGTGTAACTCCGAACCGGCGGTGATAGTCCGCGACCCGGCCGAGGCCATCGGCCGGTTGATCCGGTGAAATTCCGGGACCGACGGTGAAAGTCCGGATGGGAGGCAGCACGCGCGCGGTCAGCGTCCATGCGGCGCGATGACCGTGCTGAAGCGTCTTTCGACGCCCCCCGGAGCCTGACGAACGACGGGCTGGGCGACAGGAGAGGCGCAGATGTTCACCGGAATCGTTGAGGAACTCGGCAAGGTCACCGCGCTGGACCGAGGCGCGGACTCGGCCAGGCTGACCGTTCATGGTCCGCTCGTCACGGAGGCGGCAGGGCTCGGCAGCTCGATCGCGGTCAATGGCGTGTGCGTGACCGTGACGAGTGCGGGCAGCGGGCAGTTCACCGCCGATGTGATGGGCGAGACGCTGGCCAGGACCAGCCTGGGTGTCCTGGCCGCTGGCGGGCCGGTGAACCTGGAGCGCCCGGTGCGGCCCGACGGCCGTCTTGACGGCCACATGGTGCAGGGACACGTGGACGGCACCGGCGTCATCCTGGAAAGCAGGCCGGCCGATAACTGGCACGTCCTGCGAATCTCGATTCCCCCCGAGCTATTGCGTTATATAGCGAAAAAAGGCTCGGTGGCGGTCGACGGCGTCAGCCTGACCGTGTCCGACCTTAGCCCGCTGCGTAGGCAAACACCGGAAGGGCGGGCTGCGGACGCCAGTCCGCAGCCCGCACCGACCGATCCGGGGACCAGCGCGGCGGAGGGCTGGTTCGAGGTGAGCCTGATCCCTGAGACGCTCACCAGGACCACGCTCGGCCTGAGCAAGATCGGCGACCTGGTCAATCTCGAGGTCGACGTGATAGCGAAGTACGTGGAGCGACTGCTCGCCGGCGGTGCGCGATGAGAGACGGTGTCGTGCTTGATGACGTGGAAAGCGCTATCGCGGACATCGCCGCAGGCAAGGCCGTGGTGGTGGTGGATGACGCCGACCGTGAGAACGAGGGCGACATCATCTTCGCCGCCAGCAAGGCGACGCCGGCCCTGCTGGCCTTCACGATCAGGCATACCAGCGGCGTGATCTGCGTGCCGATGCTCGGGGATGAGCTCGACCGGCTCCAGCTGCCGCTGATGACGACGCAGAATAACGAGCGGATGCGAACCGCTTTCACCGTGAGCGTGGATGCGCGGGACGGCGTGACCACGGGGATCTCGGCGGCCGACCGGGCCAGGACGGTGCGGCGGCTGGTGGACTCCGCGACCGAGCCCTATGAGCTGGTACGGCCAGGGCATGTGTTCCCGTTGCGGTACACCCCCGGCGGCGTGCTGCGCAGGCCAGGGCATACCGAGGCTGCGGTCGACCTGGTCAGGCTGGCCGGGCTCGCTCCTGCCGGGGTGCTGGCTGAGGTGGTCAACGATGACGGGACGATGACCAGGCTGCCGGGGCTGCGGGCGTTCGCCGATGAGCACGGTCTGGCGCTCATCTCCATCGCGCAGCTCATCGAGTACCGCAGGCACTTCGAGCAGATGGTGACCAGGGTCGTGGAGACGACCGTGCCGAATCAGTACGGTCAGTGGCAGGCGTTCGGCTATCTCAACTCGATGGACGGGACCGAGCACCTGGCCCTGGTGCTAGGCGACCTCGGCGCGCAGGCGGTGCCTGACGTGCTGGTCCGGATGCATTCTGAGTGCCTGACCGGTGACGTGTTCGGCTCGGAGCGGTGTGACTGCGGCACTCAGCTCAACGCGGCGATGGCGGAGATCGCGGCCGAGGGCCGAGGCGTCGTGATCTACCTGCGCGGGCATGAGGGCCGCGGCATCGGGCTGCTCAGCAAGCTGCGGGCCTATCAGCTGCAGGACGGCGGAGCTGACACGGTCGACGCGAACACCGAGCTTGGGTTCCCGGTCGACGCGCGGGAGTATTCGACCGGCGCGCAGATCCTCGTCGACCTGGGCGTCAGCTCGCTGCGGCTGCTGACCAACAATCCGGCCAAGGTCAAGGGTCTCGCTGACTTCGGCCTGAAAGTGACCGGCACGGTTTCGCTGCCGGCCACCGCGACGCCGCACAACCTGCGTTACCTGATCGCCAAGCGAGACCGGCTCGGTCACCTGATCGAGCTGGCCGAGCCGGCCGCGAGCGGCAGGTGAGTGGCCGGTGAGCGGCACGGGCAGGCCGGACGCGGAGCCGGTGGACGCGGCCGGCCTGCGGCTGGCGATCGTCGCGACCAGGTGGAACGCGCAGATCACCGACGAACTGGTTGGTCGCGCGGTGGCGGCGGCAAAGGCGTGCGGGGTGGACTCCCCGACGATGCTGCGGGTGGCCGGCGCCGTGGAGTTCCCCGTGGTGGCCGCCGCGCTGGCCGCGAAGCATGACGCGGTGGCCTGCCTTGGCACCGTGATCAGGGGCGGTACGCCGCACTTCGAGTACGTCTGCGATGCGGTGACCTATGGCCTGACCAGGGTCGCGCTCGATACCGGCACTCCGGTCGGCAATGGCGTGCTGACCTGCGACACGATCGAGCAGGCCGTCGAGCGAAGCGGCGGGCCAGGCAGCAGGGAAGACAAGGGCTGGGAAGCGGTCATCGCCGCCCTGGACACCGCGCTCGTGCTCCGGGGCGTGCGGGGAGCTGGCGGTTAGCTGAGGGCAGGGCTAGCCGGGCGCTAGCGGGGGTAGGTGCGGACCGGCCCCCGTGCGCGCAGGGACACCAGCGAGCCCGGTGCGAACTGGTGGTCGCCCGAGGTGCGGACGACGATCGGGTTTGACTCGCCGTCGCGGTCAAGCCGCACCCGCAGCACGGCGTCATGCCCGTAGTACTCCGACTCGACCACCCGCCCGGCGGTGCCAGAGCTGGTGCCGGTGCCAGAGTCCAGGTCGGCGGTGACGGTTGTCACTGGCAGCAACTCGATATGCTCCGGCCTGATCAGCACGGTGACCAGCTGAGGCTCGTCCAGCCCGTCGCCGTTCATCTCCCCGGTCGCCACGGCCGCCCCGGCCAGCTCGACCGGGATCCGGCCGAGCACCGTCTCCACCACCCCGGCCTGGCACACGCCGTCGAGCAGATTCGCGTCCCCGATGAACCGGGCCAGCCCAGAATCCGCCGGCCGTGAATACAGCTCCTGCGGCGGCGAATACTGGGCGATCCGGCCGCCGCGCAGCACGGCCACCCGGTCGGCGATCGCCAGCGCCTCGTCCTGATCGTGGGTGACCAGGATCGCCGTCGTGCCGGCGTCGCGGAAGATCTGCTGCACGTCGGCCCGGATGCTGGCCCTGAGCTGGGTGTCGAGCGACGCGAACGGCTCGTCGAGCAGCACGACCGCCGGCTCGATCGCCAGCGCCCGTGCCAGCGCGACCCGCTGCTGCTGGCCGCCGGAGAGCTGGTGCGGGTAGCGCCTGGCCAGCCCGGCCAGCCCGACGGTCTCCAGCAGCGCCTTGGTGCGGTCGCCCCGCCGCTCCCGCGCGGGCAGGCCGAATCCGACGTTGGCCGCGACGGTCAGGTGCGGGAAGAGGCTGCCTTCCTGCGGCACATAGCCGATCTTGCGCTTTTCCGGTGTCACGTGCACGGCATCGCTGTCGACGACCGTGTCGCCGATGGTCACGGCGCCGGCGTCGGCGCGCTCGAACCCGGCCAGGATCCGCAGCAGGGTGGTCTTGCCGCTGCCCGACGGGCCGAGGATGGCGGTCAGCGATCCTGCGGGCACCTCGAGCTCGAGGTCGGCGAGTACCGGCTGCGGCCCGAACGACTTGCGCAGCCCTGTGATCACCAGTTGCTTCATCTGGTCACCGGCGGCGTGCGAGGAGCGGTCGAAGAACCGGCCGAGCAGGTAGCTTGGCACGGCCGCCACGGCGATCATGACCAGCGCGAACGGCGCGGCCTGACCGTAGGAGAGATTTGACTCGTACTCCCAGAACTGGGTCGCGAGCGTCTGCACGCCGGTCGGGATGAGCATAAGCGTCGCGGTGAGCTCAGTAACGACCGACAAGAATACCAGGCAGAAAGCAGCCATCAGGCCAGGCCCGGCGAGCTGCAGGGTCACCCGCCACAGCACTGCCAGCTTGCGCTGGCCAAGGGACCTGGCGATCTCATCCAGCTTGACCGGAGCCCTGGCCAGCGATGCCTTGACCCCGACCAGGGCCAGCGGGAAGAACATGATCGCGTAGCAGATGATCAGCAGCGGCGCCGTGCCGTACCCGAAGCTCTGAGCATAGATGTCAACGAAGTATGTCAGCGCGAACGCGATCACGATCCCCGGCATCGCGAGCACCAGGTACGTGCTTCGCTCCAGGAACAGCCGGGCCCGGCCGCTGTGCCTGACCGCCAGCATCGCGACCGGCAGGGCTAGCGCGGTGGCCAGCGCCCCGGCCAGCCCGCCGTACAGGGCGGTGTGCCAGGCGGCGGTCAGCAGTGAGACCCCGTCGGTGATCCCGTCGGCCTGGCCGCTGAACATCCAGTACCCGCTCGCGTAGACAGGGACGCCCAGGGCCAGCAGGACCAGCGCCGTGAACCCGCCAGATACGGGCCAGCGGGCCCGGCCGAGCCGATGCGGCGGCACCTTGCGCTGGGCGAGCGGCCCAGACCGGCTCGTCCGGCCTCGTTCCCGGCCTCTGAGCAGGCCTTCCCCGGCCAGCACGAGCAGGCTCAGCAGGACGAGCACCAGGGAGAGTGCGCAGGCGGCGGCGAAGCTGTACGCGTGAAACTCGGTGAAGATCTCGGTGGTGAAGGTCTGGTAGCCGAGAATCTCGAAGGCCCCGTACTCGGCGAGCAGGACCAGGGCGACGAGCAGGCAGCCGCCGAGGATGGCGCCGCGGGCCTGACTGAGTGTGATCCGGACGAAGGTGGCGATCCGGCCGGCCCCAGGCTGCGCGAGACCTCCTCCTGACCGGGGTCGGCGGAGCGCAGGCTGGCCGCGACCGGCAGGTAGACCAGCGGGTAGACGGCCAGCGTGAGCACGATGACCGCGCCCCGGAAGCCCTGCACCCAGCTCCACAGCGAGAACCAGCCGAAGCTGACCACGAAGTCGGGAATGGCAAGCGGCACCACGACGAGTACCGCCCAGATCCGCCGGCCTGGCAGATCGGTGCGCTCGACGCACCAGGCGGCGGCCGTGCCGATGATGGCCGACAGCACGGTCACGGCGGCCGTCAGCCGGACGGTGTTCCACAGCAGCTCACCGGTGAGCGGGCGGAAGATGAGCTGCAGCACCGCGTGCACCCCGACGCCCCTGGCTTCGATCAGCAGGAAGACCAGGGGCAGGGCGAGCGCTACGGCGATGAGGGTCGCGGTGGTCGCCAGCACGACCGGCCGCCGGGCTCGTCCTGGTGCCCAGGCGTGCCTGGCCCGGCCTGCTGGTGCCGGGCCAGGCGGTGCCGGGGTGCCTGGCGTGCCGCGCGTGCCGGTGGCGATTGCGCTCGGCGAGGTCATCATCGACTCCAGATCGCGGGCGGTGACTCGGGCACTGTTCCTCAGAGCAGGCCCGCCTTCTGCAACAGTGCGATAGCCGCCGCTCCATCCCCAAGCTGGCTTATTGTTATCGAGTTGGGCTGAAGCTGGCCGAATGGTGTCTCGGCCGCCTGCGGGCTGACGCCGGCCAGCAGCGGATACTCAAAGCTCTGCGAGTGAGCGATGATCTCCTGACCCTTCTTGCTCACCAGGAAGGCAAGGAAACGCTGCGCGCCGGCCGGGTTCTTACTTGACTTGAGCACCGCCGCGCCGGACACGTCGATCACGTAACCGGGATCACGCGGCGCGAAGTGGGTGATCAGCGAGTGCATCGCGGCCGCGCCAAGCTCGGACCGCATCCGGTACCAGTAGTACTGATTGATGACGCCGAACGCCACCAGCCCGCGATTCACATCCGACGCGATCGTCTCATTGTCGGGGACGAAATGACCGGCGGCATTCGCCTTGATGCTGGTCAGCCACGTCAGGGTCTTAGCCTGGCCATAAGTGTGCAGCATAGAGGTCACGATCGGCTGGAAGTCGGTCTCGCCGGCGGCGAAGGCCAGCTTGCCCTTGTACTTCGGGTCCGCGAGTTGCAGCACCGAGGTCGGCAGCTGCCCGGCCGAGATCAACTTCGGGTTATAAATAATCACGCTGACCCGTGCCGACACGCCAAGCCAGTCGCCCTGAGGCGAGCTGAACCTGGCCGGCGTCTGGGCCAGCGTGGATCTAGCTACCGGTGCCAGCAGGCCCTTATTCTGCAGAAAAGCCAGCGCGGGGGAGTTCTCGGTGAAGATGACATCGCCAGGTGCGTTAGCTCCCTGCAGGGCGATCTGGTTGGCCGCCGCATCCTTGTCCTCGTTGCGGACGTTCACCTTGATGCCGGTGGCCTTCTCGAAGCCGGCCACCAGCTCGTTGGTGGTCTGCTCATGCTGGCCGTTGTAGAGCGTGATCGAGCCTGGCGACGACGACGGATCGGCGGACGAGCTAGCGCAGGCGGCAAGCAGCGTGCTCGCCAGTCCCGCACAGGCGAGCACAGCAACGACGCGGAGTCGAAGACGCGGTGGTCCGGACCGCAGTGATCTGGGCTGCTGTCGTCCGGGCTGCACTGATCCGGGCTGCTGTGGTCCGGGCCGCTGTGGTCTGGGCTGAATGGTCATTCGTTGCGTCCTGAGGGCGTAGGCGGTCTTGGCGATCTGGAGGTAACTTAGCTTAGGCTAACCTAACTTGTGAAGCCGGCCCGGTCTCCCGGTACACCTCTCCGGTCGCCGACCCCGGCCACAAGCGACACCCGGCCAGGCTTGGCACCCCGACCAGTCCCGGCCAGGCCCAGCCCGGCGCCCGACCAGTCCCGGTTGCCTGCCCAGCCCGGCTGCCCCGGCCCGACCAGCCCCGCCCCGTTGCCGTGATCATGGTCAGAGCCTTGATCGCGGAATCCTGACAGGGTGATTACGCGGCTGATGTTCCGTGATCGGGGTCTGCGTCATGATCCCGGAAGCTGCGCGGGGTACCTGGCCCCCTCGATGCCGGCTGCTTCGCTAACGCTCTGCGTCGAGGGCACGCCATCCGGCTTAAGGCTGGCCACTACGGAGAACGCGTCATGCGCCCCGGCAGGAGTGGCTCACCAGGCCAGAAACCTTGTATATCCGTAGATCATCGCGCGGTTCGTGATCACGGAAGTCTGGCCGGGGGCTCTGGAGAGCCCGCTTTTTCATGCCTCTGTGGAGCGCCAAGGTCGCGAAAGCTCTCAATCCAGGCCCGAAGTGGAGATCATTTTCGGGCTCAAAGTGATTCTGCAACAGCCAGTCCAGCCCCAGCTATGTCACATCGATGGGGCTCCAGCCCCAGCGCTGTCACATCGATGGGGAACGGCCCGGCCTCGACCATGGAACCCGGGCTGTCAGTCCCGGCGCTCGCAGCTCCCTATCGTCCGGCATCGCGCATAGTCCGGGCATCGCGCACCGACTGCCGCCCGGCCCCGGCCCGGCCAGGTTCAAGTCGCCACGGGGTACGGCTTGGCCTGGCTGGGTAAGGGGGTTCTCGCGGGAGAGCTAGGCTTATGTGGCCGGGGTAGCTGGGCGTGTGCCCGCGAAACTTCAGTCGACGCGATTAAGTCATCCGTTATCCGCGCGTATCAGGGCAGCTCGCGAAGCCGTACTGTGATGACTATCGCGAGGTACGAGGGCCTGAGGAGACCGGACGTGCGTGACATCCTTGACCAGATCGGCAAGTGGTGGGATGCCGGGGACCCGTTCGGGCTGGCTACTGTCGTTCAGACGTTCAGCAGCGCACCGAGAGAGCCGGGGGCCGCGCTTGCCGTTGCCTCTGATGGCGAGGTCGTGGGCAGCGTGTCGGGTGGCTGTGTAGAAGGCGCCGTATATGAGCTCTCCGGCCAGGTATCCGAGAGCGGGCAGGCCGTGCTCCAGCGGTATGGCATCAGTGATGACACGGCCTTCAGCGTCGGCCTGACCTGCGGCGGGATCATCGACATCTTTGTCGAGCCGGTGAACAAGGACAGCTATCCGCAGTTCGCCGAGATCGCCGAGGCGGTGCGGGTGGCGCAGCCGGTGGCCGTGGCCACGGTCATCGCCGGGCCTGGCCAGGTCGGCGCGCGCCGGATCATCTGGCCCACCGACCATGAGCCGCAGTCGTCGGGGTCGCTTGGCGCGGGTGACCGGCTCGACCAGGCGGTCGATGACGATGCCAGGGGGATGCTCGCGCAGGGGCTGACCGCGGTGCGCAGATACGGTCCTGACGGCCAGCGCCGGCTCGATGATCTGTCGGTTTTCGTTCAGTCGTTCGCGCCGGCGCCGAGGATGCTGGTGTTCGGGGCGATTGACTTCGCTGCTGCCGTGGCCAGGATCGGCAAGTTCCTCGGCTACCGGGTGACCGTCTGCGACGCCAGGCCGGTCTTCGCGACCAGTGCCAGATTCCCGGACGCGGATGAGGTCGTGACCGAGTGGCCGCACCGGTACCTGACCGGAGTGAGCACGGACGAGCGGACGGTCATCTGCGTGCTCACCCACGACCCCAAGTTCGACGTCCCTGTGCTTGAGGTCGCGCTGCGGGTGCCAGCCGCCTACATCGGCGCGATGGGCAGCAGGCGGACGCATCTGGACCGGCTCGACCGGCTCCGTGAGGTCGGCATGTCCGAGCACGAGCTGGCCCGGCTCCGATCGCCGGTAGGGCTCGATCTGGGTGCCAGGACCCCTGAGGAGACCGCCGTAGCGATCGCCGCCGAGCTGATTCAGCTCCGATGGGGCGGGTCAGGGCAGCCACTGACGCTGACCAACGGCCGGATTCACCACAGTTTAAGCCGGCTCACCCTGGACCATGCCAGCGCCAGCTCCTGACCACGGGCCACAAGACCGGGCCGTTCATCGGTACGCTGCGCAGGTGGAGTCCAACTCTGGCCAGACCGGCGGAGGCCAGTCTGGCCCAGTCGAGCCGCCGGGGACTCCTGGCCGCGGTCATGAGCACTCTGGCGTAGCCGGGCTGCTGCTCGCGGCCGGCGCTGGGCGGCGACTGGGACGGCCGAAGGCCCTGGTCGAGCTGGGAGGCCAGAGCCTGGCCGAGCGCGGGGTCGCCCTGCTGCGAGCGGGCGGCGCTGACCCGGTGATCGTCGTGACCGGCGCGGTCGACGTCAGCCTGCCCGGCGTGATTACCGTGCACAACCCGGACTGGAGCACCGGCATGGGTTCCTCGCTGCGCACCGGGCTGGCCACGCTGCCCGCCGACAGCGAGGCAGTCGTCGTCGCGCTAGTCGATCAGCCGCTGATCGGTCCGCAGACGGTCCGGCGGCTGATTGTGGCCTTTCACGAGGGCGCTGACCTGGCTGTCGCGTGTTATGCCGGGCAGCGGCGTAATCCCGTGCTGATCGGCCGGCGCCACTGGGCCGGAGTGGCCGCAGCGGCGCAGGCCGACCTCGGGGCGCGCGGGTTCCTGCGAGAGCATCAGGACCTGATCACGCCGGTCGAGTGCGGCGACATCGGCCTGCCTGACGATCTGGACACTGCCGAGGACCTGAGCCGGATCTCCAGCCTGATGGAGCGGGAACGGCCCGTTAAATATCAGGATTGAAGAACTGCGAGTCCCCAGGAGTGCGTCACGCTATCGGCGGGCGCCAGCGTCAGCCGGTCTTCTCCGGTGACGAACGAGTTGGGCGGGCAGGTCATCGGCTCGATGGCGAGGGCGCGCCGGCGGTGTGGTGGCGCGAGCGGGTCCGAGGTGAACACCTGCAGCCAGTCATAGCCAGGACCGGCCCACAGGCCCAGGCGAGTCGCGTCGTCGGCCAGGTAGGCCCAGGCCCGCCCGCTTTCGTCCCTGGTGAGGCCGGTCAGGGCATGATCGAGCGTGGTGTCGGCGATTGGCCGCGACGAGCGGAAGTCGAATGGGGACCCGGTCACGTCCCTGGGCGGCCCGGACGGAATGCCGCGACCATCGGCTGGCAGCCACTGGGAGGCGGGGGAGCTGAAGCTGGCAGGTGTCGACGAGCGGAGCCCCTGTGCTCAGATAGGGGTGGCATCCGGTGCCGTACGGGGCTGGCTGGGAGCCTGCGTTCGTCGCCGTGACAGAGACTGTGAGGCCGTCGGTAGCGTCGAGCTCGTAGTGGACCGACAGCTCCAGGCAGAACGGGTATCCCGGGCGGCCGAGCAGGGTGTGCGTCATGGTGATCTCGCTGGCCAGGTGCGCGACAGGCGTCCAGTTGGTCCACCTGGTCAGGCCGTGGATCGCGTTGCCATGGGCGGCTTCGCTGAGCTCAAGCTGGAACGTCGCTCCGCCGAACTCGTAGCGACCGCCGTCGATCCTGTTCGGCCAGGGGGCGAGTAGCTGGCCCGCGCCGCCGGGTGGCAGCTCATTGTCGGCGAACTCAGTGATCAGGGCCTGGCCGGCGTGGCTGAACGTGCGGAGTCCGGCGCCAAGCTCGGTCACGGTGGCCTGATAGCCGCCGGCCTGGATCTCGTACTGGGCTCCGGTGAGAGGGATCGCGTTCGGCTTGTTCATGGGTCCAATCATCGCGGCAACTGGCCAGCCTGGCCGCCTAGATGGCGATCTGCGGCCGGCGTTTCGAGGGTCGGCGGGGTGGTCGCCGGGGTCGTCGTCGGGCGTTTGAGCCCGCCGGGTGGATTGGTGGCCGGGTGGGCTGGTCTTGCTTCAGGGTTGACGCAAGATTCGCGCGTTTAGCTGGGTCTGTGGTTTCCTGCTGGGTGGCGTTCAGTCTCAGGAGTCACATCAGTCGCGGTGGTGTCTGGCATACCCGGCGGTCGGCGCCATTCACTCCACGAGACGACAACTCTCCACGAGACGACAACCCTCCACGAGAACGCTGAAAACTCTCCAGGAGAATGGCGATAATCTCCGGGTGCGGCAAGACCGGCGAGAAACATGCCGGAAACATCTAGCCCTCTAGTCGCGCGGGGGCTAGTGCTCCGGTTCGCACGGCGTCGGCAACCAGAACGCCGAAGAGGTAGAAGTAGGCCGATTCCTCATCCTGGAATAGCCGCACTTCGTGGCGTGCACCACCGGCTGCGTTGAATACCTCGAAACCCTCATCGGTTCGAACCAGGCACATCGCACCGTCGACGTCCTCGCCGATCGCGTAGGCAGCAGCCGGAATGGCGGCCTGAGTGGCCAGGTCGGAGAAGATCTTCTGGGTCGGGAGTCGGCGTTTCGTGGCCCGGCGACGGCGGGGTGGGGTTGCCTGGTCTGCCTGGTCGTGGTGGCTGACCTGGCCGTGATGGTCCGCATGGTCGTGGGGGTCGGCCTGGATGTAATGGTCGGCTTGCGAATGGGGTTCGGGCTGCGGGCCGGGCATGATCGGGCCGTGCTGGTCAAGGCTCGGGTGGTGCTGGTCAAGGCTTGGCCGGGGCTGGTCAGGCTGCTCGGGGAAAGGCGCGATGGTGATGGGCGCTAGTGAGGTCCCATTCAGGGTCGATGTCCCGTTTAGTGGTGTGGCGCCGTTATGAGGCATGGTGCCATCTGGGATATACGGCGGGAAGGCGGCTGGATGCGCTGGTCCGGTGGTCGAGGCTGCCGCTGGTGTTTCTGGCTGCTTGGCAGGTTCCTCGGGGGTCTGAGAGGCGGGTGCCACGGGTTCCGGCTGAGGCTGAACCTGGAAAGCGGGGTCGTGAACGGGAGTCGGTGCTGGTTGTGACAGGGGCGGCTGGCTTGCGTGCTGTTCGGCCTGGGCCTGCGGGGCGGGCTGGGCCGACGGGGTGGGCTGGGCTGGCTGGGCAGGTTGGGCTGGCGGAAGGATTTCGGCGGCGTCGGCCGCGGGATCTGCCTGGGGTGGCTGGGCGACGGCTGGGGACTGGCGCTCCGGGTGATCCTCGATGACCGGCTCACCTGACGCGGCCGGGTGAGCCGGCGTGTGCGGGTGAACGGGATTCTGCGGAACCCATGAAGGAACGGCTGCCGAGACGGCCATTCCAGACTGGGTCGCGTTCGGCGGATCTGAGATGCCAGCTGACGCTCCGGGGCCCGGGGGTGCTGCGAGCCCGGGAGACGACTGGTGCACTGAGGACACCTGGGGTGACGGGGGCGCCTGGGTCGCTGGCTGGTCTTCAGGCATGGCGTCGAGGCGAGAAGTGGCAGCGGGGGCAGGGGCCTGTCCTGGCGCGGACGGCTGGCTGAGCCCGGATGCTTGGGCCGACGGGAGCGGCGGACGCGCTGGCGAGGAGAACTGTGCGGATGGGGAGGCCTGGGGGGGCGGGAATGCCTGGGCAGGCGACGGTGGGTGCGCGACCGGTGCGATGGCCGGGGTGCTGAGATCGACGACTGCCGAGGCACTTGCGAGATCAGCCGCCGGTCCACTCACGGCAGTCTCTACGGGAGCCGGCGCTTGAGCCTGTGCCATCGGCGGTGCGGGCACGCTTGTCTCGGCTAGCGGTGGTGCCTGGCTGGGCTGCGGCACCGGGTTCGGCTGCGGCACCGGGTTCGGCGCAGTGGCGGGCTCCGCTGCCTGCCTGGTCAGTGGGACCGGCGCAGGCGCCGGGACTGACAGATCCATAGCAGGGCTGACCGGCCCCGTCGTTGGTGCGGGTCGCGCGGTCGGCTCGACCCGCTGGTCCTGCCGCTCATGAACTGCGGCCGGCTGACTCGAGTTCTGCGTGGCTGGCGCGGCTGGCTGGATCGGAGGAGCTGCCTGCGCCTGTACCTGCAGAGCTGCCTGTGACTGCGGCGGCGGGATGGTCTGCTGGGCTGGGACAGAGATCTGCTGGGCCGGCATCGAGATCTGCTGGGGTGGCGCGGAGATCTGCTGGAGTGGCGCGGAGATCTGCTCCGGCGACATGGCCGGTGGCGGTGTTCCGTGCGGTGCTGTGACTGGCGGCTGGACGGCTGCGGCTGGACTCTGGTCAGTTATAACAGCTGAGTGTGAGCGATCGTCGTGATCAGATGCTGGCGGCTGGGCAAGGAGGACAGGCGGCTGGCTGAGCACCGGAGGGGCCTGCGTGGGGCCCTGACCAGGCTGAACCTGGGGGACGGCCGGTGTGCCAGGCATGGCCGGGAGCTGGCCGGCGGGCGCCGCGGCTGCCGGGTTACTGACCGGGGCGCGACCTGATCCGGGACTTCGCCGGGTCGTCACGGGAGCGGGTACGGGGCCGGGCGGTGCTGTGCTTTGCTGCGGAACGAACTGCGCCGGTGCCTGCTGGGCCGGTGCCTGCTGGGCCGGTGCCTGCTGGGCTGGTGGGGGTGCCTGCTGGGCCGGTGGGGGTGCCTGCTGGGCTGGGGCCAGCGGAACTGGTGCGGGCTGGGCTTGCTCGGCTGGCTGCGCCCGGCGGGTGGTCCTCGCTTCGGGAGCGGGCCGGGACTGCTGACCCTTCTGGCCCCGGCGTGCGGCGGTCGTGGCCGCGCGGAGCGCCTCAGCCTCAAGCGGCAGCGGCGGTGCGTCGACGGCCGGGATCGCGATGCCCGTCTGCTCGGCCGCCATCAGCGGATTCGGGTCTGAGCGGCCGAGGTCAGGGCGGCCGGGGTCTGAACGGCTCGGGTCTGAGCGGCCGAGGTCTGAGCGGCCGAGGTCTGAGCGGCCAAGGTCAGGGCGGCTGAGGCCGATCAGCGGATCAGCCGACGAATAGACCGGCGGGCCGGCCAGATAGGCGGGCGGCTCCGGTGCGTAGACCGGGGGCTCGACCGGAGACAGAGAGCTGGTATCGCTGGAGAAGTATCCGGATGGTGCCTCAGCGCGTTCAGCGCGCGTCAGGTCGTCAAAGAGGGGCGATCCGCCCGCGAATCCGAATCCCTCCGGCTCGGACTGACCGGAACTTCCCCGATCAGGGCCAGGGAAGCCGGGGAGCGGCCGGTCATGCGGGCCGCTGTCGTCGCGCAACGGCAGCGACAGCCGCTGCTCCACGATGTCGGTGACTTCCTGCCTCGGCGTGATCAGCTCGAAGACGCCGCGGTCGACCTCCCAGTAGCCCAGCTGTGCGGCGCGGAGTGCGTCATGGCCCAGGTAGAAGATATGCAGCCGGTCGGTGAGGTCGTCAAGCACGATGCAGCGCTCGCCGCGGAACATGCCGATCGGGCGGGACTCGTACAGCATCTGGACCTGAGCCCGGTTGACGTGCTTGCGCCAGTGGCCGGTAGCCGGCTCGAACCTGAGCTCTTCCGGCGGCGGGCAGGCAGCGAAGAGCACGATGTCAGACTCATCAGGACCGACTCCGGCCTCGTAGGGCGCCCCCTGAAAACTGGCCAGGATTCGATATCGCATCCTCAGCTCCCCTCCGCAGGCCGCAGCCACACCTGTCCGTCGTACCGGGCGATGAAGTCCTCGTTACCGGCGATGATTCGGTAGATCTCGGTCCCGACCGGGATCGGCATCAGGTCGACGTAGAACTCAGGGATCGGGCGGCTCGGCCACGAGGTATAGCCGGTGCCGGTGAACGGCGGCTTTCCGGTCCAGTCTCCGCCACGCTCAACAGAGTATGGGACTTTGTAGGCTTCCGGGGCTGCGGCTGTCCAGCGCAGCACGTAAACCTCCGCCATATCCGGGCGGAACTCCGAGCCGTCGTAGCCCAGGTCGAGCGCGTTGTAGAAGTCGGCCGGGCCAGTAAAGGGACAATCCGCTATTCTATAGACAAACCCTGCGATAACGGCGCGGCGGCCAGTCAGGTACGGCTCGACGAGACGCGGCGGGATCGGCT
This sequence comes from uncultured Actinomycetota bacterium, assembly GCA_963819285.1. Taxonomy (GTDB): domain Bacteria; phylum Actinomycetota; class Actinomycetes; order Streptosporangiales; family Streptosporangiaceae; genus Chersky-822. The sequence goes on along the minus strand of CAWFVM010000006.1, from coordinate 1,709,297 downwards.
TCTGCAGCATCGTTCCCGCTTGGACGATCGGCGGTGCCTGAGGGATGTTCCGCACGCGCTCCCCTGTGATCGGACTGCGGCAGCACAGCTGGTGCGTGCCTACCAGTTCTATGAAACTCTCAAAACGCAAGTTGTGTACTTAACTTCCAGTGAGAGGCGGCACTGCTTCCTGCCGGAATCAGCGCCGGCCAGCACCGTGCGTCGGGCGCCAGAGTACTAGTGTCGGTTACGTCCAGGCCGTAGTGACTAGATTAAGATGCCGGAAAGCGGCCACACGGCCCTCCTGCCTGGAGTGCCCCGATGGTTTGGTCACTACAGTGGGCCATGTGCTTGGCATCAGCGGGGGTGACCCGTCGTTCCGCCAGGACGACGGTTCGGCGCATCCTGACGTGGTCGCCGCACTGACCGATTTCGCAGCCGGGCAGGGCAGTGAGCACGCGGTCATGACGGCGCTGGCCGGGAGCCGTCTGCTTGTCCCCGTCGTAGCTGTGCTCGCCGATCCGCCGTTCGCTGCCGCCCCCGCTGTCCCGCAGCAGCTGATCGCACCTGCGGTGGATCTGCCGGGCGGCGCTGGCCCCGAGCCGCCGCTCCGGCCTGCCGATCGGAGCGAGAAGGCTACCGACATGGCGGTTCCGACGCTGATCGGGCTGGATGGGCGCAGGGCCGTCCCTGCGTTTACCTCGCTTGATTCGCTGAAGAGCTGGCAGGCGCAGGCGCGTCCGGTTCCGGCCGCCGCGCGGGCGGTATGGCAGGCGGCATGCTCGGACTCGGCGGCCGTCGTGGTTGACGTGGCCGGACCTGTGCCGTTCGCCATCGAAGGGGCCAGGCTGGCCGCTCTGGCCAGAGGTGAGCCGCCGCTGCTGCCGTTCACCGATCCCGACGTGCACGAGATCGTGACCGATGTGCTCGCCAACCAGCTCGACATCGCGTCGTTCGAGCTTGAGCCAGCGGACGAGTTGCGCGACGTCGCGATTGTCCTGACACTGACAGCGCAGGCTGAGACGCGGGTCGGCTCCGGCCAGCTCGACGTGGGCCAGCTCGGCGCTCACGTGGCTGATGCGGTCATGGCCCGCCTCGGCGCTCGGTTCAAGCGCGGCGTCACCATCTGGCTTGCCCCAAGCGCCCCAAGCGCCTCAGCCATCGGCTGAGCAACCCCACCCCGTTTCCGTGATCACGCGATGAGCCTTGATCACGGAAATCTGGATGGGGGATCGCGCGCTCAATGTTCCGTGATCAAGGTGAGATTCATGATCACGGAAACGCGGTCGGGTGCCGCGTGCCGTGCCGGTCTAGGACGCGTGCCGTGCCGGTCTAGGATCTGCACCATGCTGCGCTGGTTGACCGCCGGGGAGTCGCACGGCCAGGCCCTGGTGGCCATCTGCGAGGGACTGCCCGCCGGAGTCGAGATCACCACGGCCGACATCGCCGCCGCGCTGACCAGGCGCCGAGCCGGGTACGGCCGGGGCGCCAGGATGAAGTTCGAGCAGGACGCGGCCGAGCTGCACCGGGGGAGTCCGGCACGGCAAGACGCTCGGCGGCCCGGTCGCGATCCGGGTCGCCAACTCCGAGTGGCCCAAGTGGACCACCGTCATGTCGGCCGACCCGGTCCCGGCCGACGAGCTAGCCGGGCAGGCCAGGAACGAGCCGCTGACCAGGCCGAGGCCGGGCCACGCCGATCTCGTCGGCATGCAGAAATACGGCTTCGACGACGCCCGCCCCATCCTGGAACGAGCCAGCGCGCGGGAGACAGCGGCCAGGGTCGCGCTCGGTGAGCTGGCCAGGAGGTTCCTGAGCCAGGCACTCGGTGCCGAGGTCCTCAGTCACGTCGTCTCGATCGGCGCCGTGCGCGCCCCCGCTGACTCGCTGCCGGGCCCCGCCGACCTCGCGGCCATCGACGCCGATCCGGTTCGCTGCCTCGACCCGGCGACCAGTGCCGCGATGATCGCCGAGATCGAGGCGGCTCGCAGGGAAGGCGATACCCTCGGCGGCGTAGTCGAGGTCGTCGTGTACGGACTGCCGCCCGGGCTCGGCAGCCACGTGCACTGGGACAGGCGGCTCGACGGCAGGCTTGCCGGGGCGATGATGAGCATCCACGCGATGAAGGGCGTCGAGATCGGCGACGGTTTCGAGACGGCGGCCAGACGCGGCTCGGTCGCCCACGACGAGATCGAGCTTGGCCCGGCCGGGCTGCGCAGGCTGACCAACCGGGCCGGCGGGATCGAAGGCGGGATGAGCACGGGCGAGCCGGTCAGGGTCAGGGTGGCGATGAAGCCGATTTCCACCGTTCCCCGCGCGCTGGCGACCATCGATGTCCGCACCGGCGAGCCGGCCAGGGCCATCAACCAGCGCAGCGACGTGACGGCCGTCCCGGCAGCGGGTGTCGTCGCCGAGGCAATGGCCGCGCTGGTGATCGCGGACGCCGCGCTCGAGAAGCTCGGCGGCGATAGCGTGGCGCAGACTCGCGCGAACCTGAGCAGCTACCTGGAGGACCTGGTAATCCGATGACCGCCCCGCCCGATCAGCCCGCCCAGCCCAGCCAGGCCCCAGCCCCGGTAGTGATCCTGATCGGCCCGCCCGGGGCCGGGAAGTCGACGGTCGGAGCGCTGCTCGCGGCCAGGCTCGGCGTCAGCTTCACCGACACCGATGCCGAGATCGAGCTATCCGCCGGCAAGCCGGTCAGCGACATCTTCGTCGAGGACGGCGAGCCGGTCTTCCGTGCCCTGGAGCGCGCCGCTGTCGCCCGTGCGCTCGAACACAGCGACGGCGTGGTCGCGGTTGGCGGCGGGGCGGTGCTCGACGCCCAGACCCAGGAGTGGCTGGCTGGCCGCCCGGTCGTCTACCTGGAGACCGGTTTCGCCGAGGCGGCCAAGCGGGTCGGCCTCGGCCAGGCCCGCCCGCTGCTGCTCAGCAACCCGCGCGGCACCCTGAAGCAGCTGCTCGACCAGCGGCTGCCGATCTACACCGGGCTGGCCTGGATTACCGTCGCCACCGACGACCAGGACGCCGAGCAGGTCGCCGCTGAAATCGCCACCCGGCTGGCGGCGGCCCGGTGAGCGCGACCAGGATCCCCGTCGGCGGCGAACGGCCCTACGACGTCGTTGTCGGCCATGACCTCGCCGCCGAGCTGCCCGCGCTGGTCGGCGAACGGGCCAGGACGGTCGTGCTAATCCACGCGCAAGGCCTTGACCGGCTCGCCGAGCCAGCCAGGGCGGCACTGTCGGCAGCCGGGTATACGGTGCATCTCGAAGCGGTGCCGGCCGGGGAGGCGGCCAAGGACATCACCGTAGCGACGTCACTCTGGTCGCGGCTCGCAGCACACCGGACCTCCCGTTCTGATGCGATTGTCGGATTGGGCGGGGGAGCGGTGACCGACCTATCCGGATTCGTGGCCTCGACCTGGCTGCGCGGGGTCCGGGTGGTGCTCGTGCCGACGACGCTGCTCGGGATCGTGGATGCGGCGATCGGAGGCAAGACCGGGATCAACACTCCGGCCGGCAAGAATCTGGTCGGCGCGTTCTACCCGCCAGCCGGCGTCCTGGCCGACCTGACCGCGCTCACCACGCTGCCGCGCCGGGAGTACGTCAGCGGACTGGCGGAGGTGATCAAGGCAGGGTTCATCGCGGACCCGTTGATCCTCGACCTGATCGAGAGCGATCCGGCTGGCGCGGCGGCGCCAGGCGGCCAGCACGAGCGCGAGCTGATCGAGCGGGCTATCGCGATGAAGGCCGGCGTGGTCTCGGCCGACCTGCGCGAGGCTGACGCGGGCCGGCGGGAGACGCTCAACTACGGGCACACGCTCGCCCACGCGATCGAGCTCGCCGAGGACTACCAGATCCCGCATGGCGAGGCGGTGTCGGTCGGGATGATGTTCGCCGCTGCGGTCGGCCGGCTCGCGGGCAGGCTGGACGAGGCGACGGCGAAGCGGCACGGCGAGATCCTGGCCTCGGTCGGCCTGCCCGTCAGCTACGCCGGCGCGCCCTGGTCCAGGCTCAGGGCCGCGATGGCGGTAGACAAGAAGACCAGGGGCAGCGTGCTGCGGCTGGTGGTGCTCGACGGGCTCGCCCGCCCCGGCATCCTGGCCGGCCCGCCCGAGGAGCTGCTCGACCGGGCCTACCAGGAGGCATGAGGATGCGGACCGTGCTGGTGCTCAACGGCCCGAACCTGTCCAGGCTCGGCTCCCGCGAGCCTGAGGTCTATGGCAGCGCGACGCTGGACGAGCTCGCCAGAGCCTGCGAGTCGACGGCGGCCGAGCTGGACCTGGCTGCCGATTTCCGCCAGACAAACGATGAGGCTGAAATAATCGCGTGGGTACATGAGGCCATCGACAAGCAAATGCCGATCGTGCTGAATCCCGCCGCGTTCACCCACTACTCGTATGCGCTGCGCGACGCCCTGGCCATGCGGACGGCGCCGCTGGTGGAGGTGCACCTGTCCAACCCGGCCGCGCGGGAGGAGTTCCGGCATACCTCGGTCGTGGCCGGGGTCGCTGACGGGACCATCGCCGGCTTCGGACTCGCCTCCTACCAGCTCGCGCTGCGTGCCGTGGCGAGCCTGCTCGCGGCTGGGTAAGCAAACACCGCACCGACGGCTGAGGCCTGATCCCGGTTACGATGCAGTCGTCCGCATGACTACGCGAGGTCAGGCACGGCTGCTTGCCGGCAGGGGCTGTTACTGGCCAGGGATTTGAGGTCACGTTGCGCATCGGGATGTCACTGAACTACTCGGGCGGATTCGCCGAGACCGTCGTCGAGCTTGCCGATTACGAGAAGGCCGGCCTGGACATCGTGTTCGTGCCAGAGGCCTACAGCTATGACGCCGTCAGCCAGCTCGGCTACGTGGCGGCGAAGACCGAGCGGCTGCAGCTCGCCTCCGGGATCATGCAGCTCTACACCAGGACTCCGACGCTGACCGCGATGACGGCGGCCGGACTTGACTACGTATCCAACGGGCGGTTCAACCTGGGGATCGGGGTGTCGGGGCCGCAGGTGATCGAGGGGTGGCACGGGGTGCCCTACGACGCGCCGGTCGGCCGGACCCGCGAGACCATCGAGATCTGCCGCGCCGTCTGGCGCCGCGAGCGGCTGGTCCACGAGGGCAAGAACTACCAGATCCCCCTGCCCGCCGGTCAGGGCACCGGCCTGGGCAAGCCACTCAAGCTGATCAACCACCCGGTCAGGGACCGGATCCCGATCTTCGTCGCGGCGGTCGGGCCGAAGAACACCGAGATGGCGGCCCAGCTGGCCGAGGGCTGGCAGCCGATCTTCTACTTCCCTGAGAAGGCGGCCGGAATCTGGGGCAGCGCGCTTGCGGCCGGCCAGGCCAGGCGCGACCCGGAGCTCGGCTCCCTCGACGTGATCGCCCAGGCCACCCTGGCGATCGGAGACGACGTCGCCGACCTGGTCGAGTTCGGCCGGCCAGTGATGGCGCTGTACATCGGCGGGATGGGCGCTCGCGGGCAGAATTTCTACACGAAGCTGGCGTCGGACTACGGTTACCCGGCCGAGGCGATCGCGATCCAGGATGCCTACCTCGACGGCCGCAAGGACGAGGCGGCCGCGCTGGTGCCGAGGTCGCTGCTTGAGGGGATCTCCCTGATCGGCACCAGAGCCCACGTAGCCGAGCGAATCGCCGCGCTCCGCGAGTCAGGCGTGACAACCCTGAACGTCCAGCCGATCGCCGCCACCCACGCCGACCGCGTCTCCCTGATCGAGCAGATCAAAGACCTAGCCACCTAACCGCGCCCCCGCACCAGTTCAGCGCCCCCACCGCAGCGCCCACCCCCACTCCGCCCCGCGACGACATCCTGTACGGCCGCAGCAACGTTGTCCCTTAGCTGTCGCTGGGGCGGCAACGTTGTCCCTTAGCTGTCGTTCGGGCAGTAGCGCTGACGCGGAAACGCTGCCGGAGGGACCGGGCATTGGGTCTGAGAGCGAGTGGAACCGGGCACCGCGAGCCGTCCGGCTGATGCGTCGCGACTGAGGTGACCAGAGAGACGTCGCGGAACCGGCGACCTGAGTCCAGAATCCCAGCTTCCCCTTCAGCTACGGAAATTTGATGCGTGTGGTCCATGCTCAGGTGGGCGGCGGCGGGTGGGCTGGGGTGCGGGGTGCTGGGTAGGGTGAGGGTATGGGCCTTGGGCGTGATGGGCGCTCGGACAAGGTGGCTGACAAGGCGGCTGAGGTCCGGCGGAAGCCGCGAGTTGTCATCGTGGGGGCTGGGTTTGCCGGGCTGACGGCGCTGAACCGGCTGGCCAGGTCAGGGCTTGACGTGACCCTGGTTGACCGGCATTCCTACAGTACGTTCCAGCCGCTGCTTTACCAGGTGGCGACGGCTGGCCTTACCTCGGCGGACGTCGCTTACCCCACCTGGACGGCCGTGCACAAGACGCACTCGCGGTTCCGCAGGGGCGAGGTCACCGGCATCGACGCCGAGTCCCGGCAGGTCACGCTGGGCGACGGCGAGGTGCTGGGTTACGACTACCTGGTCCTGGCGACGGGCGTGAGCGCGGCCTTCTTCGGAGTCCCCGGCGCGGCCGAGCACAGTTTCAGCCTGTACACCAGGGCAGACGCCATCGCCTTGCGCAATCACCTGATGGCCGAGCTGGAGAAACTTAGCCTCGCCGGCCGCGACAGCCAGCTCGGCGTTGCCATCGTGGGCGGCGGCGCGACCGGGGTCGAGCTGGCCGGAACGCTGGCCGAGCTGCGGAATATCGCCCTGCCGGCTTCGTTCCCGCAGATCAGGCCCGAGCAGATCTGCGTCACCCTGATCGAGCTTGGACCGGCCCTGCTCGCCCCGTTCAGCGAGCATCTGCGTGACTACGCCAAGAAGGAACTGCTCGATCGCGGCGTTGACGTCAGGCTCGGCACGAAGATCGAGCGGGTGGAACGCGGCCACGTGCTGCTCTCGGACGGGTCTGAGCTGACCAGCGACCTGACGGTGTGGGCCGCCGGGATCGCCGGGCCCGAGTGGGTTGGCAAGCTCGGGCTGCCGACCGGCCGGGGCGGACGCCTTCTCACCGGACCCGACCTGCGGGTGGCCGGGCAGGACGTGATCTTCGCCGCCGGTGATATCGGGATCATTGACGGGAAGCCGCTGCCTCAGCTCGCTCAGCCGGCGATTCAGCAGGGACGTCACGTCGCCGATCAGATCAGGCGGCTTGAGGCAGGCCGGTCAACCGAGTCGTTCCGCTATAAGGACAAGGGCATCATGGCGACGATCGGCCATCGGTCGGCCGTCGTTGACCTGCCGAGCCGGATTCGGGTGCGCGGCACCGCGGCCTGGCTGGCCTGGCTCGGCCTGCACCTGACGTTCCTGCTGGGCAACAGGAACAGGATCTCGGCCCTGGTCAACCTGTCCTGGCGGTACCTGACCTGGAGCCGGGGCGGCGGGGTCATCATCGGCGATGAGGACGATGAGAAGGAAACGCCGGCCTGACAAGCACCGCCTGATCAGCCGCGCCTGATCAGGCGGTTCAGTACCCCGCTGACCGTCCTGGCGGCGTCCGGCAGGTCGAGATCGCCCGCCGGCCCGCTGTCGGTGTCGTGCACTGGCAGGTCAGGCGCGATCCCAGCGCCGAACTCCGCCAGGTCACTGGCCTCCTGGGTGGTCACCTCGCGCAGCTCGAACCGGGCTACCGGCTGATCGCCGCAGAAAGACACCTGCCGGAGGATGACTCCGAGCGTCGTGTCGATCATCAGCTCCATGGAGACGATCTGTCCGGAGTCGGCCGACCAGCGGGACTCGCTAAGCGCTGGCGGCTGCGGCAGCTCGGCCACCAGCCGGATGGCGGTGCGGCCGGCCACGGCGTGCTCGCCGTCCTCGCTGAGCCGCCAGTCACCCAGCAGCCAGGCCGGATCGACCAGCCTGACGTAGCTGGAGGGCAGCGGCAGCGGCGGACTGGCGACTACCCGGTTGTGGTAGATCTTGCGGAGCCGGACGCCATCGCTGGCCAGGATCTGGGGACGTCGAGGCCGCTTGTCGCGCAGGAACTCGATCCGGTAGCGGTCTGGCAGCTCTGCGGTGAGCCTGGCCACCCGGTGCACGTTAAGCACAGGCAAGGCGGTGAAGTCGTCCAGGCCGATGAACCCCGTACTACTCAGCATGTCATCCTGTGCGGAGCCCGCGGCCAGCGCGGGCATGCACCGCCTGGCCGCCAGGGTGTCGAGCCAGTAGTGCACTGTGGCGGTCAGGGCCGGCGGGGGCAGGCCAACGTGGGCGATCAGGTCAAGCACCGAGTCAGAGATCGGTCTGAGCGAGTCAGAGCCGGCCGGTCGAGAGCTGGCGAACTGGCGGCAGGCATCTCGGCCTCGTGATCCTTGTCCTGGCTATCGGCTGCCTTGTCCCTGGTCGGCGCTGGCCGCGCGAGTCCCCTGACGGCCAGGTACGTCGCGCCCCTGGCCAGGGTGCGGGCCACGTCGCCTTTGCCGGGCTGCCTGGCCTCCGGATCAGGATCCCAGTAGCGCTGCCAGTGCTGGTCCGACCTTGCCCAGCCGAGATCGTCTGGATCTATTTTTATATCCTCGCCTGGTCTGAAGCTTTCAGAGTCGGCTGCGACGTCAGAGTCGAATTCGAGGTCGATCAGCTCCAGCGTCGATCCCGACTGCCCCTCAAAGAACAGCTCGCGCCGCAGCACTAGCCCAAGCTCGGCATCGATCAGGAGGTCAACCCGGTCGAGCTTCGCGGTGGGCCATGCCGACAGGTCGGCGGCCAGCCGGGGTGTCCCTGTCACCTGGTAGGCGCGGCGACCGGCCACCTGCGTGGTCCCGGTCGTGCTGAGCCGCAGCTGGCGGACCAGCCAGGCTGGCCTGACGACCTCATTGATCGCTGTCCGCAGCGGGTCAGCGACCGACCGCTCGGCTTGCGCCCCGCTGTGTTTGCTGATCTCCCAGCAGAATTCGCCGTCTGGCTGCTAGACCGCCCGCGACCAGGGCCGCGATCGGACCGGGATGGCGGCGCAGATCGGCCGCGAGCCTGGCCTCAAGCTGCGCGGCGACGGTGTGGTTGTGCCGCTGCACGATCTCCGCTGACAGGGACCAGCGCGTCCAGTCCGCGCGGTAGAGCAGTCGCACCGGGTCAGGCACAGCATCACCTCTCGCGGGGCCAGTGTCACCTTACCGAACGCGGTCCCTGGGTCGATCGCGCTGGGCCTCGCCGCCGCCTTACAGTTCTTTCATGCCCGAGATACACGAAATCCGCCGGACCCGCGCCGCGGCCCAGATCGCTGCCTCCGGCGCGGACGCGGCGCTGGTCACCAGCGGCGTCAACGTCAGGTACCTGACCGGACTGGTCAGCTCCAACGCGGCCCTGCTGCTTCCTGCGGACGGCCTGTGCTGTGCACCGACTCACGGTATGAGGGCACGGCCGAGCGCGAGTGCCCGGATGTGGAACTGCTGATCGAGCGGTCGGTCGAGGAAGCACTGATCGGACGAGCGCTGGCCGGCGGGATGCGCGCGATCGGTTTTGAAGACAGGGAAATGACCGTGCTGCGCCACCGCGCGCTGGCAGAGGCTGGTGCCCGGGAGGAGACGGCCGGCAGGTCGCTTGTGCTCACTGGTGTCGGCGGGCTGTTCGATGAGCTTCCGGGTGATCAAGGACGACGGAGAGCTTGAGCTGCTCGCCAGGGCCTGCGAGATCACCGGGGAGGCGTTCACCGCCGTACTCGGGAGCTTGCGTACCGGAGTGAGCGAACGTGAGTTCGCGGTCGGCCTGGAACGCGCGATGGTCGATCTGGGCGCGCAGGGCCTAGCGTTTGACTCCATCGTGGCGTCTGGCCCCAATGGCGCGATCCCGCACCATGTCCCCGGCGACCGGAGATTCGAGGCTGGTGACCTCGTGACGGTCGACTGCGGCGCGAAGTTCGGCGGATATCACGCGGACATGACCAGGACGGTGGCAATCGGCGAGCCCGGCTGGCAGCGGGAGATCTACGAGCTTGTGGCCCGCGCCCAGGCCGCCGGGGTAGCCGCCGCCCGGGCCGGAGCCGACGTGGGCGGCATCGACGCCGTGGCCCGCGACCTGATCGAAGGGGAAGGCTACGGCGCGAACTTCACGCACGGGCTCGGGCATGGCGTGGGGCTGGAGATCCATGAGGCACCGTGGCTGGGTCATGGCAAGACCGGTACACTACTGGACCGGGTCCCTTTCACTGTCGAACCCGGGATCTACCTGCCTGGTGCGGGCGGTGTCCGGATTGAGGATACGCTCGTGGCCCGCGCGGGTACCGGGTCGGCGGGATCGGCTCAGTCACTCACTACCATCACCAGGGAACTGCTCGTCCTTTAGGCGCGGCCCGTGAGCCCGCCAGGGCATGGGGCGCTGCGGTCCCGCCCCGCATGCAGGAGAAAGCACCAACGTGGCCACCACGAACGACCTTAAGAACGGCATGACCCTGAACATCGATGGACAGCTCTGGAACGTCGTTGAGTTCCAGCACGTCAAGCCGGGCAAGGGTGGCGCGTTCGTGCGTACCAAGCTCAAGAACGTGATGTCTGGCAAGGTAGTCGACCGGACCTTCAACGCTGGCGTCAGGGTCGAGGTCGCCAACGTGGACCGGCGCGAGATGCAGTACTTGTACCGGGAGGGCGACGAGTTCGTCTTCATGGACACGCAGGACTACGACCAGCCGAGGATTCCTGGCGAGACGGTCGGCGGCTCGGCCGACTACCTGCTCGAAGAGCAGACGGTGACGATCGCGTTCAACGACGGGGTGGCGCTCTACGTCGAGCTTCCGCCCGCCGTCGAGCTGACGGTCAGCCAGACCGACCCTGGCCTGCAGGGCGACCGCTCCACCGGCGGTACCAAGCCGGCCACGCTGCAGACCGGTGCGCAGATCCAGGTCCCGCTGTTTATCACCACTGGCGAGAAAATCAAGGTAGACACCCGCACGGGCGACTACCTCGGCCGGGCGTGAGCCAGGCCCGCCTGACCGGAGGCTGCGGTGTCGGCGCGTAGCAAGGCACGCAAGCGCGCGCTTGACATCCTGTTCGAGTCAGAGCAGAGGCGGGATTCGCCGCTGAGCATCCTGGAGACCAGGACGATCCAGGCGGATCCGCCGGTCTCTAGCTACGCCGCCGAGCTGGTCCGGGGTGTCCAGGCGCATCGTGACCAGATCGACGAGCTCCTCGGCGAGCACTCGCACGGCTGGGCGCTTGACCGGATGCCTGCCGTCGACCGGAATATCCTGCGGGTAGGCGCTTACGAGCTGCTCTGGGGTCCGGACATTCCCCCGGCCGTCGCGATCAGCGAGGCGGTGCTGCTGGCACAGGACCTGTCGACCGACGCGTCGCCTGCGTTCGTCAACGGCCTGCTCGCTCGGCTGCTGGAGATCAAGCCGCAGGTGGTGCAGGAGACCGCTGAGCCGGCTGAGCATGTTGAGCCGGTCGAAGGGGGCGAGCCGGTCGGGCCGGTCCGGGCTGCGGAGGACGCGGACAGCTAGGGAGAGTGTCGGTGGCCGCCGTTACAGTCGTGAGCGAGCGCCCGCACAGTGAGGCGGGCGCAGGACCAGCCACGATCGGATAGGTGGCGGCAGTGGACAGGCAGACTGGCGAGTCGGCAGACGACACTGGCTGTCACATCCTGCACATCGACATGGACGCGTTCTACGCGAGCGTCGAGATCAGGGATCGTCCGGAGATCGTGAGCAGGCCCGTCATCGTGGCTCATACCGAAGGCCGCGGTGTCGTCTTGTCGGCCAACTATCTGGCCAGGGCATTCGGCGTTCGCTCGGCGATGCCCGCCAGCCGGGCTCAGCGGCTGTGCCCGCAGGCCGTTTTCGTCAGCCCCAGGCATCACGTCTACAGCGCCGTCTCGAAGGAAGTCATGGCTATCTTTCAGGCCGTGACGCCCGAGGTTGAGCCACTATCGCTGGATGAGGCGTTCCTTGACGTGGCCGGGGCGCTGCGCCGGCTGGGGCCGCCCTCGCACATCGGCCAGCTGATCAGGAGCCAGGTCGCCGAGCAGCTCGGCATCACGTGCTCGGTCGGCGTCGCGACGAGCAAGTTCGTGGCCAAGCTGGCGTCGGTGCACTGTAAGCCGGATGGCCTGCTGGTAGTCCCGGCTGACGGAGTGCTTGCCTTCCTGCACCCGCTGCCTGTGTCTGCCTTGTGGGGAGTTGGCGAGCGTACGGGCAAGCTGCTCGCCAAACTGGGGCTGAGGACCGTCGGCGAGCTGGCGCATGCTCCCGCCGGTGCGCTTGAGCGGGAGCTTGGCAAGGCGGCGGCCGCTCACCTGGCTGCCCTCGCATGGGGCAGGGACGACCGCAAGGTGACTCCGGAAACGCGAGACAAGAGCGTTGGCGCCGAGGAGACCTTCGCGACGGATATCGGCGACCCCGAGATGATCAGGCGCGAGCTGCTGCGGCTATCCGGCCGGACCGCGCGGGCACTGCGTTCGTCCGGCTGGGTCGCCCGCACTATCTCCGTCAAGCTCAGGCGGGCAGATTTCACGACGATCACCCGAGCCCGCACCCTGAGCGAGCCGACCGACGTGGCCCAGCGCATCTATGCCACGGCGTGCGAGCTCTACGCGGCCTCTGGTCTTGACTCCGGCGTTCTGCTGCGTCTGGTGGGCGTTCGGGCCACCGGGCTAGTGCGGGCCACGAGCACGGGCACCCAGCTCGTGCTTGACCAGCGGCAGGATTCCTGGCGCGAGGCCGAGACCGCGATGGAGGCGATCTCGCGCCGGTTCGGCACGGGAGCAGTAGGCCCGGGGACGCTGATAGCACCAGCCGACCGCGAGCCAGACGCCCGGCCATAGACACTCCCGGCCATAGACACTCCCGGTCATAGGCACGCTGGCTGGCTATCTTCCGCGATCATGAGGTATGCCTTACTGCGGAATAGGAGCCCGGGTGAATACCCCGTGATGCCCTCGGCCCCGGTCCAGCGCCAGTCCAGCCCGGCTATGACCCTGGTTCCGGCAGCAGCGCCGGCCCGGAACTGTTGTTCTGGGGGCGGTGTCGGCCCGGAACTGTTGTTCTGGGGGCGGTGTCGGCCGGGAGCTGTTGTTCTGGGGGCGGTGTCGGCCGGAGCTGTCGTTCCGGCAGCGGGGAGCCACGACGTTGCTGTCCGGGGACGCTGCGGGGCCGGGCGCTGGGCCCGGGAGCGGGTGAGACCGGGGGCTGGCCGGAGGGTCTCCGGCAGACTGACCGATATTGGCTCATTCAGTGATAGCGCGGTAGGCCGGGTCCTGCGGAAGCCGGCAGCCTGGTCCGGCGGTCCTGGCCAGGCGCCTGGTTCCCCGCGCAACCTTCCGTGATCATGAAGCAGGTCTTGATCACGGAATATGAGCCGTGTGATCCCCCCACCGGGGTTCCGTGATCAAGATCCCGGCCATGATCACGGATGCTGGATGGGGTGATCATTGAGTCCAGAAATCCGGCCTCCTCAAGTCACGGTCTTATCCATGGTCCAATGCCGCCTAGCTTGAGTTGATCTTGAAATATCCACATCCGGCCTTGGCTGTTTCTGGCCAGCGCGGACTTTGCGGCCGGCCGGGAGTCCGGACAGCTGCCGGGACGATGGGTCCCGGCCGTGGGCTTGCAGGTCACGAGCATGATCAAGATTGTCTGGGCGGTACTGGCTCATGGACGCTCACGGGTTGGCCCGTGAACGGCGGCAGTCCGGGTTCCAGTCAGGGCTTCGTGGCGTGACCTGCCGGGTATCAGTCCTTTCGGGGTACTGGCGGCTGGCCTGACCCGTGATTCGGCCAGATCCTGTAGGAGACTTATTTCCTGTAGGAGGGTTAACAGCGGATATGGTTGTTAAGTCTCCTACAGGAAAATATCCTCCTACAGGAATGCCCTGTTCCGCCCGGTCCGGGCCCGGTGACCCGTACGGCCAGGACGCCGGCCCCGGCTGCCGCCAGAACCAGGTCCGGCATCGCCCCAGCACCCCGGCACCACCTCTGAAGTTCCTCGACTATGCCCAAGGCCGCGCAGCTTCAGCTGATCATGAAACTTCCCCGTCCGGCCGAGATGCTCTGACCAGCGCGGACTGCAAGATCGCAGCCTCTCACGCACCGGCACTGTCCTGGGCTGGCACTGCCCTGAGCTGGCACTGCCCTGAGTCGGCGCTGCCCTGAGCTGGAGAAATTCCGGGGACGACTGGAGCAGTCGCTGGTCGGCGGACGGGCGCGGAACTGGAGTTGATAGTGTGCCTGTGGTGACTTCCGCGTCTGATCACACACCGATGTCCATCGTCCGCTATGGCGTCCCCTTCCACAGAACACGCTGGCACTCGTATTCTGGAGAGAGCCAGGCCGCAGGCTCCGTCATCAGTTCCGGCCGGCGCGAGTTATTGGGAGGCACCGTGCCGCTTTCCGAGCACGAGCAGCGTCAGCTCGAGCAGATCGAGCAGGCGCTATACGCCGAGCACCCGCGGTTCGCCAAGGCGGTGCGCGCGGCTGATCCGCAGGTGCACTACCGGCGTCGGGTCGTCTACGCGATCGTGGGTTTCGCGATCGGCCTAGCACTACTGCCTGTGGGCGTTTCGACCGCCTACATCGCGGTCAGCGTTCTCGGCTTCGTCATCATGCTCGGCTCCTGCTACTGGGCCGCCATCAGCTACCGGCGGATGAACGGCATACCAGCAGGCCGGGTATCGATCAAGGAACGCGGGCCGAGACGCCGGGAAGCCAAGACCAGCAAACGTTCTGGCTCCGGCCTCGGCGAGCGGCTAGAAGAGCGCTGGCGCCGGCGTCAGGAGGGCAGAGGCAACTGACCGTTGCGCGGTGGCGGGGTACGTCGCCGGTCGCCCGGCACTTGTTGGCTCTGGTGCGAATTCCCTGATGCTGGCCGGGGCATAGGACGACGGTCCGGAACGTCGGCGGGGTGATCACCGGGCCGGGCTTGGGTGGGTGTAGGGCCGGGTTTGTGAGTTCCTGGGGCCTTGCGGGGTTTGTGCCGGGGCGGTGGCTAAAAGATCTAGGAGACTTTACTCCTGTAGGAGGGTTAACCACCATATTCGCTGTTAAGTCTCCTACAGGAAAAAAGTCTCCTACAGGATCAGGGGAGCCGGGCAGCGGGTGAGGCGGCCGTGACAGCTGAGTCATCAGGGACCACCCCAGGCCCGGGCGGTGGCTTCGCCAGGCCCGCGAGGCAGCCCGATCACGGAATTCGCGCCAGAGCCGAGTTCTGTGATCACCGTTCCGCACATGATCGCCGAACGTAAGCGGCCGTCCCGGTGCGGCTCAGGCAGCAGCTAGGGTCCCCTGGTGTCGCAGGAACAGCAGTAGGGGACCCCAGCTGCGAGACACCACCGCGCCGCAGCCACCCCGACTCCGACCCCGACATTCCCGGCAAACTCGCCGGCACCCGCAGCCCGGCCAGTACCGGCCAGGGCCGCGGAGCGTCAGGGAGATGAAGGGACTTAGCTCTCGCTGAGTGACGGAACCCAGCCGGTTACCTGGCCCAGGCTCTGCCGGACCGCGCTGGCGAATGGCACGATCGTCGATGCCGGAAGCAGCCGGGCTCGCAGCCGTCTGCGCCGGCTCGTGCTGCGCGCGATTGAGCGGCGTACCTGGGTCACGTCCGCCTTGATGCCGTCGGCGGGAGCGGGTTCCGGTGCGTAGCGGCAGCGTTCCACGACGATCGCGACGCGGCCGATGGCCAGTCTGGCGGACTCGTCGATCTCGGCGTCGGCGCTGATGCGCGTGGCTGTGGCCCGCGGTGACTCGCTTGCCCGGCGGGCATAGCCGAAGTCGTCCAGGTCTGCGCAGATCTCCTCCCACGCCGCGCTGGCCAGGGACGAGTCGTCCACGGCCGAACGCCACCGCCTGCGCCTGACGATCAGGCGGGCTACTCCTGGCACCGTGCCCGCCAGGATCAGCAGAGCGAGCAGGCTCAGCACTATCTGCTCGGTCGGCAGCGGCGTGCTCACCTTGGGCAGCGACAGGGAGCCGACAGGACCGACCTTGTCAGAGCCTGTGCCTGGGGGCCGGACGTGGGTGGAGATTCCCGTCCTGGACAGCGGCGACTTACCCGGCTTGATCTTGATCACGGGGCCGCTCGGACCGGTCTTGCCCGATCCGGCGGCGATCGCGTATGACGGCTGCTGCGCGGTGCCCTGACCGTGCGGGCCGCCGGGAGTTGGCTCGAACCTGGTCCAGCCCAGGCCGGTGAAGTAGAGCTCAGGCCACGCGTGCGCGTCGGCGGACTTCACCTGCCAGGTGCCATTGGCGGCCTTGACGCCGGGGGTGTAGCCGATCGCGATCCTGGACGGGATGCCCTCCAGGCGGGCCAGCACGGCCATAGCGAAGGCGAACTGCTCGCAGAAGCCCTGCTTGTCCGTGGTCAGGAAGGTCAGCAGGCCTTGCGGCGTGTTGGGAAGATCGGCGGCCTTGAGGGTATAGGTGAATCCGCCGCTCTGGAAATATTCTTCCAGGGCCTTCGCCTTGGCGAACGGGGTGCTCGCGCCCGCGGTGACCTGCTGGGCGATGCTGGTGAGCTGTGAGGTCACTGACGATTTGAACCCCAGGTACTGCCTGGCGATGGCGGCGGGCACCGGTGCCGCGTCGGCCTCTTCGGCCGGGGTGATCTCGGGCTGGCCGCTGGTCACCGTGTACGACATGCCCGCGTGGCTGGCGTTGCCAGAGAAGATCATGTCGGTGTTGTTGGCCACGCTCCAGGAACCGCCCAGGCTGAGCCGCTCGGGCCAGTACGGCACGGGCAGGAAGAAGACCGGGAACGTGAAGCCAGCCGAGCCAGTCACGTGATCAAGCTTGAACTGCGTCGTGGTATCGCTCACCGTTACCTTCGACGACAGGCCCTGCGGCGGGTGAAGCGGCGTGGTGCCTATCCCGATGCTCGGGCTCGGCGGTACCAGTGTCCAGACGCCCTTAGCCGAGTTGTAGTTGAGCACGTAGACCTGCAGGTACTCACCTGGATCCGAGCCGCCCGACTGATAGGAGAGCACAGGTGCGTTGGAAGTGCTGGTGAGCAGGTTATGCAGCTGGTCCAGCGGCAGCGGCAGGCCCGCGGCGACTATGTTGGTGCCACCGGAATGATTGCCGAACAGCCGGTGCAAGTTCAGGCTCGGCAGCAGCAGCGGTGCGACGATGGCCGCGCACACGGCCGCCAGGCCGATGCGCCGGCCGGTAGCGGCCAGGCCGCGGATATCGGCGCCGCCAAGCCGGTCGTCCTCGCCCGCGTAGTGCCAGACGGTGATGATCCTGCCCCATCCGCGCAGCCGGCTCCGGCCGTCGGATGCCAGCAGCGCCAGGTAGCCACTGGCCGCGAGCAGGAACGTGATGATGTTGCTGATGCCGCTCGTCTTGGCCGCGGTGGCGATCGGCGCCATGTAGATGACCAGCAGCGGCAGGCCGGCGATCGCCGGCCGGTGCAGCCGGACGGCGATGATGTCTACCACGATCGCGGCGAGCCCGATGCTGGCCGCGGCGAGCAGGATCACTCCTGAGGTGCTTGCCACCGGGGGCGGCAGCTTGGCGGCGCCCATGCCCCTGCTGGCCAGGGTCACCAGGTGGTGCAGGGACCGAGTTGTCGGGATCAGCGCCGCGTAGGACCTGGCGTGGGAGAGCGTCAGGTTGAAGTAGAGCAGCCAGGCCGAGAGGTAGGTCAGCAGGTCAGCGCCCGGGCGCAGGAAGCGCGCCCTTGACGCACTGGCGGCGCAGCACGCGATGAGGAAAAGGCCTGCCAGCTTGACGTAGATCGAGCGGTCAGCGAGCAAGGGAGCGCAGGCGGCGGCGGTGAGCAGGGTCGCCCCGATCGCCGCGCGGACAGGAACCAGCCTGGTCAGCGTCCCGGCCAGCGCTATCACGATGACGGCACCGATGGAGGTGCTCAGCCAGCCGGCGCCCTGGATCAGCACCCACTCAGACGCCGAGGCGGCGATGACCGCGACAGCGGCCGCGATGGTCAGCCTGTGGTTCATCAGGTCACTACCCCCAGACTAGGCAGCTCGCCGCCGACGGCGGAGAAGGAGCCTGCTCGTGGCAGGTGCTGCCACGCAACGGCAAGCGGAGTGGTCGCGTCGACCGTGGTGACTCGCCAGCCCGCGGCGCGCAGCACCGCCTCCGCCCTGGCCGTCTCCGCGTAGGCCATGGCATGAGCTGACTGAGCCTGCGCGGCCGGCTTCGCCGCCGCGTCTGGATCTCCCTGGCCATCCGGATCGCTGTGATCAGGATCGCCGTGACCGTTCCTGGCCGCGTGCGCCGGCTGACCGGCGGGCGCGGACTGTCCTTCCTGGCCCGCCCAGGTGGACACGGCCAGCAGCAGCGCGATGCCCTGGCGCCCTTCCCGGCGGGACATTGCTATCTCCCTGGCCGCCTCGACCGAGAGCCGCCCGGCGACGAGCACGAGCAGCCCGCCCTCGATGGTGCTCAGCGCCGCAGTGGTCCTGGCGAAGTCATGGTTGCGCGACTGACTGACCACGGACAGCGCGTCGAGCAGCACATCCTCGAACATGGACGAGCCGGCCAGCGGGCCGGAGTCGGTGAGCAGATGACCGTCGAGTCCGGACCTGGCCAGGTGAACGCCGATCGATGCCACGGCGCTGACAGCGAACTCGAACGAGGACTCGGGCCGGAGCCAGTGTGGGCCGTGCGCCTGGTATCGAGGATCAGGACGGCGCGGTCCTGCCAGCGCTGCTCTTCCCTGCGCACCATGAGCTCGCCGTACCTGGCCGTCGAGCGCCAGTGCACCCGGCGCAGCTCGTCGCCATTCCGGTAGGCGCGCGGGATCACGTCGTCATCACCGGCCGCCGCGGTCATCCTGGTCCGGCCGTCGCCGTCGCTTGACCAGCTGCCGTTGACCGACTCGCTGGTCAGCGGCACGACCTTCGGCGTCACGGTCAGGGTGTTCTGGCTGGCGAAGTTGGCGGTCAGCTCGACCAGGCCGAAGACGTCGGCGATCCTGATCCGCATCGGCCCGATCTGGAACTTGCCCCGGACGTCGGACCTGAGCTGATAGGTGACCTCGCGCGCGCCGCTGCGCTCGATGCCATTGATTACATAGCGCGGACGCGCTCCGAGCGAGTAAGGGATGGTCTCCTCGGCCAGGAGCAGCCCGGTGGAGATCCGGCTGACGTTCTCGAGCCGCACGGCGACCTTGGCGGGCTGGCCGGGCGACACTCTGATCGGGACGATCGAGCGCGCGCAGCGGAGCTGGTAGCGCGCTCTCCTGGCAGTGACCGCGGAGAACAGCGGAAGGCAGATGAGCAGCGCGCCGACGCTGATCATGGCGTCGCTGCCCAGCACGAGAGCGGCGAGCAGCCCCACTATGCCGGCAGTCAGGAACGACGCACCGCGGACGGTGAACCAGGCGAGAACCGACCGCATCGCCGCCTCCTAATCTTGCTCTGCCAATGTATGTCGTCATTCACGGCACGGCCAGCACAGCACGGCCAGCCGGCGACCGGCCAGGCAGCGGCAGTCGCTCCACGATCTTGGCGAGCACCGTCTCTGGCAGGTCCCGGCCGACCATTGCCTCGGCCGTCGGCAGCAGCCGGTGCGCCAGCACAGGAATGGCCAGCGCCTGCACATCGTCGGGGATCACGAAGTTCCTGTCCTCGAGCGCCGCATAGGCCCGGCTGGCCCGCAGCAGGTGCAGCGAGGCCCGAGGCGAGGCCCCGAGCCGGAGCGCGCTGGCCGTGCGGGTGGCGCTGACCAGGTCGATGATGTACTGCCTGACCTGATCGGCGACGTGCACCTCGCGGACGGCCGCGATCAGCGCACGCACGTCGCTCGCGTGCGCGGCCGGCTTGAGGTCATCAAGCGGGGAATGCGAACCGTGCGAGTCGAGCATCGCAAGCTCGGCGCGCGGGTCGGGGTAGCCGAGGGCGATCCTGGCGGTGAACCGGTCCCGCTGAGCCTCGGGCAGCGGATAGGTGCCTTCCATCTCGACCGGGTTCTGCGTGGCGATCACCATGAAGGGAAGCTCAAGCTGGTAGGTCACTCCGTCCACGGTGACCTGGTGCTCTTCCATGGACTCGAGCAAGGCGGACTGGGTCTTGGGCGAAGCCCGGTTGATCTCGTCGCCGAGCACCAGGTTCGAGAAGATCGGGCCGGGCTTGAATTCGAACTCGCGCAGCTCCTGGTTGTACGCGCTGACTCCGGTGATATCGCTTGGCAGCAGGTCAGGAGTGAACTGGATGCGCCGTACAGTGCAGTCGATCGACCGTGCCATCGCCTTGGCCATCAGCGTCTTGCCTACGCCGGGGACGTCCTCGATCAGCGCATGGCCCTCGGCGAGCAGTACCGTCATGGCGAGCCTGACCGTGTGCGGCTTGCCGACGATCACCGAGTTGATCGCCTCGCTGATCCGGTGGGCAATCGGAATCAGCTGGTCAAGCGTGCGTTCGGCGTGCCCCGTATGAGCTGACACTCGTCCTCCTTGCGCCCGGCGCCAGGGCCGCCGGGCGATGTTCTAAGCGAATGCGGGTGGTGGTCACGGTGACTGCGTAGCCGCGACGCACAGCGATGACCATTCCGTGCGCCTTGACAGTACGTGGCGTCATGCGTCGAAGTCACAACAGAATGGAAATCACTGCATAACAAGCTTCCCCCTCAGGCAGCCGTGCTAGTCCCGCCTGAGCAGCCGAGCAGGCAGCGCGAGCGACCCGGAGGGCGCCGGCTCGCACTGGGTGGTACGTGATTTTCGCAGACCAGGTTCACTGGCGCCGGGGAGCTTGGCCTATCGCCGCCGGCGCGTTCTGCCGCTCCACTTCGCTCCACCCGCCCTGACCTCAGGCTTTGTGGAGCGCATTGCTCATTCTTGGCGCGCTGGATCATTGACGGTGGTGGATTGTGGAGTACAGTGGTGCGCGGTGGGGAGAGAAGTAGCCCCACTGCTCACTTGGGTGGGGGACAGTGGAGGTGAGGGCCAGTGTTTCTTGGCACTCATACGCCGCGCCTTGATGACAAGGGCAGGCTGTTCCTCCCGGCGAAGTACCGCGACGAACTGGCGGAGGGGCTGGTGCTGACAAAAGGTCAGGAGCGCTGCCTCTACGTCTTCCCGCAGGCGGAGTTCGGCCGGATCACCGAGGCGCTGCGCACCGCGCCCGTGACGGCCAAGGCAGTCCGTGATTACAGCCGGGTTTTCTTTGCCAGCGCCTCAGACGAGGTGCCAGACAAGCAGGGCAGGATCACGATCCCGCAGGCGCTCCGCGAGTACGCGGCACTACAGCGCGACTGCGTCGTGATCGGCGCGAACACCCGCCTGGAGATCTGGGACGCCGTCGCCTGGGATGCCTACTTGCAGGAACAGGAAGACGCTTTCTCCGACGCATCGCAGGAGGTGCTGCCAGGAGTTCTTTGATCGGGGCGCGACCCGCGCCCAGTGCCCGGCGAGGTCTCCACCCGCGCCGACGGCCCATCCGGCTGACGTCACTTCCCCGGCGCCAGGCGAGTGCGGACCGGTCGATGGCGCGGATGGCGACCTGGCCGGGCACCACGAGCAAGCAGGGCGGAATCGCCTGCGCGATCCGTCAGAACGCGCGCTTAGCTGGCACGTTTACGCATGTGAGGGGGCTCGATGAATGCGGTCGCGGCCGGGCATGTCCCGGTGATGGTCGACCGGGTGCGGGAGCTATTCGCCCCGGCGCTCGCGGTCGCTGGCGCGGTCCTTGTCGATGCCACTCTCGGCCGGGCCGGTCACACCATCGCGCTGCTGCGCGACCATCCTGGTCTCGCGATCGTCGGCATCGATGCCGACCAGGCCGCGATCGATGAGTCGCGGCGGCTGCTGGGCCCCGACGTGAGCCGGGTGACCCTGGTGCGGGCCGTCTATGACCAGATCCCCGCGGTGCTGTCCGGCCTCGGGCTGCAGCGCGTGCAGGGCGTGCTCTTTGACCTCGGGGTGTCATCGCCCCAGCTCGACGATCCTGGCCGGGGTTTCTCCTACGCTCAGGACGCGCCGCTCGACATGCGGATGGATCGCGGGGGCGATCTGACCGCGGCGCAGGTGGTCAACACCTATCCGGCCGCTCAGCTCGCGCGCGTCCTGCGTGAGTACGGAGAGGAAAGGTTTGCCCGCCGGATTGCCGAAGCTGTCGTGCGCGAGCGTGAGCGGGCGCCGCTCAATTCGACGTCGAGGCTCGCCGAGATCGTCAAGGAGTCGATCCCGGCCCCGGCCAGGCGCACCGGCGGTAACCCAGCCAAGCGGACCTTCCAGGCACTGCGCATCGAGGTCAACGACGAGCTCGGCAGTCTGCGGCGGGCCGTGCCCGCAGCGCTCGACGCGGTCGCCACGGGCGGCCGGGTCGTCGTGCTCGCCTACCACTCACTTGAGGACCGGATCGTCAAAAGGGAGCTGGCCGGCCGGACGACCGACAGCACGCCGCATGGCCTGCCAGTGTCGCTTGAGTCGGCGAGGCCGCAGTTCAGGCTGCTGACCTCGGGTGCGCAACGGCCCGCGGAAGCCGAGCTCGCGGTAAATCCGCGTGCCGCTTCGGCCAGGCTCAGGGCCGCCGAGCGGGTGCGGGCGGCGGCATGACAGACAGGACGGATGGCCAGCGATGAAAAGCGACGTCTTGACTCCGGGCAGGCCAGGAACGCGCGAGGCCGGAAGCGGCGCGGTTCCTGGCTCGCGTGGTCCTCGCCCGGACACCCGTGACCTGCCACCGCTAGTGACCCGCCGGCCCGCCCGGCCTGGCAGGCGGCCGAGGCCAGGCTGGCCAGCGCAGCCGGCGAAGAGCCCGGTGCGGCCCGCCAGCCCGGTCCGCCCGCCGGGTCCCGGCCGGTCTGGCCGCCCGGTCAGGCCCAGCGGTGCCGAGCCGGGCGCTGACCCGCAGGCAGCGACCGGGCAGGCGCCTGGTGCGCGACTCGCGCGGAGCACCGGCCGGACTGGCCAGGTCAGCCAGGTCCGCCGTACCTCGTTCGTGCTGCTGCTGCTCGGGCTGCTCGGCGGTGGCCTGGTCTGCCTGCTCGTGGTCAACACCACGCTGGCGGCTAACTCCATCAGGATCACCAACCTGGAGCAGGCAAACACCACCGGCACGCAGCAGGTGCAGGAGCTGCAGCAGCAGGTGGCGGTGGCCCGTTCCGCGGCGCAGATCGAGAAAGAGGCCAGGCGGCTTGGCCTGCGCCCGGACCGGGCGCCGATGTTCGTCAACTTGCGCACTCGCTCGATCCAGGCACCGTCGGGCGCAGCCGTCGCGGCGGCCGCGGCGGCGGCCAGATCAGCCACGACCAGGGTGGCCGACCGGAAGTCCGCGCCGCGAGAACCGCGCGCGGGCATTCGGCGGGCACTGGCTCGCCCGGCACTGGCTCGCCCGGCACTGGCTCGCCCGGCACTGGCTCGCCCGGCACCGGCGCCGGGCCGGCGACGGGCGGGCAAGGGCAGTGACCACAGGGCCGGGGAACGGCGGACCCGGGAACGGCGGTGACCGGTCGCGGCGCCGGGGCGGCCGGGGCCCGCAGCCCGGTGCTCGCCCACCGTCAGGCGGGCAGCGCCGGCCGGGCGGGCGCAGGCCAGGCGAGCCACCGCATCCGCCCGCGCGCGAGCCGCGCCGGACACCGCCGCCATCACCACCGCCACCGCTTCCGCCGACTCCGTCAGCCGGAGGCCAGGCCGCGAGCCGGGCACGCCCGGCCGGATCACCGGCGCCACCGCCAGCTCAGCCGCGCGGCCAGGGCCAGCCCCGCCCGGCCGCCGGGCGCGGTACCGGCCCTGCCGCCCGCTCCGCTCCCAGCCCGGCCGCCAGGCGCAGCGCCAGTACAGACCGTACGGCTGGCACAGGCCGCGCGGCTGGCACAGGCCGCAGGGCTGGCACAGCCCGCAGCGGCGGCGCGGGCCGCACTGCTGGCACAGGTCGTGGGGCCGGTGCTGGCTCAAGGCCCCCGAGCAGGCCAGCCGGCGGCCAGGCAAGCCGTCCAGCTCACCGCGGGCGCCGCCCGGCCCGGCCGCTGCGCCGCACCAGCTCGATTCGCCGCCTGAACGCCGCCCTGATCTCGGTCGCCTTCGCGATCTCGCTGATCGTCGGCCGGCTCATCCAGCTTCAGGGCGTGGATTCCGCTCACTACCGCACGCTCAGCGAGCACCAGAACATTCAGTCGATCCCGATTCCCGCCCTGCGCGGCTCGATCACCAGCAGCGATGGCACCGTGCTCGCGATGACCATCCAGACCGACCAGGTCACCGCCGATCCGCCCGAGATCAGGGCGGGCGTCAAGGCGGCCCATCCGCTCGCGCTGGCCGCCCGTGAGCTGGCCGGCCTGCTGCGGATGAACAGATCAAAGGTTCTCAGGCTGCTCAGGCATCCAAGCTCGCCGCAGTACGTCAGCCTGAAGCAGGCGGTGGACGTGAAGACGGCCGACTCCATCACCAAGCTTGGCATCGCCGGCCTCACGCTGGTGCCCAGCTACGCCAGGGCCTACCCGGGCGGCAACCTCGCGGCCGGGCTGCTCGGTTTCGTGAACACCAGCCAGGAGACTGACGTCATGACCGGCGAGGCCGGGCTTGAGGAGGCGGACAACTCGCTGCTGGCCGGCCGGGACGGCGCGCAGGACGAGGAGATCGGGCCAGATGGCCCGATTCCCGGTACCGAGTCGCTGGTCAGGAAGGCCGTACCCGCAAGCAGCCTGAAGCTCACCATCCAGGCCGACCTGCAATGGGAGGCGCAGCGAGAGTGCGCGCTCCAGGTCAAGGCGACCAGGGCGAGGAACTGCTCGGTCATCGTGATGCAGGCAAGGACCGGCAAGATCCTGGCTATGGCTCAGTATCCGACGTTCAACCCTGGCGGACGGATCGGGAGCCTCGCGCAGACCCGCGATCTGCCGCTCTCCGAGGTGTTCGCGCCGGGCAGCACGGCCAAGGTGATCACCGCGGCCGCCGCCTTCCAGTACGCTGGCCAGACGCCGCGCACCAGCTATCTCGTGCCCGACTCGATCCACTGGCACGGGGCCTGGTACCGCGACGCCGAGCCGCATCCGGCGCTGCACTACACGATCGCCGGCATCATCGCCCACTCGCTGAACGACGGCATGGTCCAGGTGGCTGACCACATCACGCCGCAGGAGCAGTACAACGAGTTCCGGGCATTCGGGCTTGGCTCCTACTCCGGCCTCGGGCTGCCGGGCGAGAGCCCCGGGCTGCTGCGGCCGGCCTCGCAGTGGACCGGCGATTACCGTAATGAGCGCTACCAGATCTCCTTCGGCCAGAGCGTCGGGGTCACCGCCATTCAGATGGCCAGCGTCTACGCGACCATCGCGAATGGCGGCGTGCGGGTGACCCCGACGATCGTGGCCGGCCATACTACTAGCTCGGGCAGATACATCCCGGCGAAACGCCCGGCGCGCCGGCGCGTGATTCCCGCCAGGACCGCTTCCCAGCTGATCTCGGCGCTCGACCAGGTGCCGCTGGTCTACAACCGGGGTGGCGAGCCCTGGGGAATCATTCCCGGCTACACGGTGGCGGCCAAGACCGGCACCGCCCAGGAGCCTGACAATACTTATGGCTCGAGTTTCATCGGCATCGCGCCAGCATCGAGCAAGGACGCGCTGGTCGTCGCCGTCAACCTGCAGGACCCAAGGAACGGCAGTTACTTCGGCATCGAGGTGGCCGGCCCGGTGTTCAACGCCGTCATGAATTTCGCGCTGGCCACGATGAAGATCTCGCCTGACCACGGCCATGTCCCGAACGTCCCACTCACGGTACCGTGAAGAGAGGTAATCTCTGCCCGTGCCAGCGGCTCTTCGCCCTCGATATGTTCCGGTGCGCTCGCTCACCGGGCTTGCCTCCCTGCTTGGCCTGCGTCGGCCAGACGGATCGGGGCAAGATCCTTCATTCATTCATAATGAACTCCGCGGGGTTACCGGGATCAGCCACGACTCGACGCTCGTGCAGCCCGGTGACCTGTACGTCGCTCTGACCGGCCGTACGCGCCACGGTTCGGACTACTGCGCGCAGGCTGCCGCCTCCGGCGCTGTGGCCGTGCTCACCGATCCGGCGGGCCGCGACCGGGCGATCCTCAGTGACCTGCCCGTCTTCGTGGTCGCCGACCCCCGGACCAGGCTGGGCGAGATTTCCGCCTGGATCTACGGCAACCCGTCGGTACGGCTGCTGCTGATCGGGGTGACCGGCACCAGCGGCAAGACCACGAGCACGTACCTGATCGAGTCCGGGCTCCGCCAGGCCGGCCATCTGACCGGGCTGATCGGCGGGGTGGAGAACAGAGTCGCCGGGCAGGCGGTGCCCAGCACGATGACCACGCCAGAGGCGACCGACCTGCAGGCCATTCTCGCGGTGATGGCCGAGCAGCGGGTCACGGCCGCCGTCATGGAGGTCTCCAGCCACGCTCTCGCTCTGCACCGGGCCGCCCGCACCTCCTTCGAGGTGGCGGTCTTCACCAACCTGTCGCAGGATCACCTGGACTTCCACCCGGACCTGGAGACCTACTTCGCCGCCAAGTGCGAGCTGTTCACTCCGCGCTACGCCAGGTCGGGCGTGGTGAACATCGATGATGAGCACGGGCAGCGCCTGGTCACCCTGGCGTCGATCCCGGTCACTACGTTCTCGGCGACCGGCCGGTCGGACGCCGACTGGCGCGCTGTTGACGTCAGGTGCGGCGCCGACGGCTCGACGTTCCAGGTGGTGGGTCCCGGCGGGGTGCAGGCCGACGGGTCGACCGCGCTGCCGGGGCCGTTCAACGTGGCCAACGCGCTTGGCGCGATCGTCGCCCTGGTCGAGGTCGGCATCGGGCTCGGCACCGCCGTCGCGGGGGTCGCCGCCTGCCCCGGTGTCCCCGGCCGCCTGGAGCGGGTCGAGTCAGGCCAGGACCTCACCGTGCTGGTGGATTACTCACATAAGCCAGGGGCGGTGCGGGCGGTGCTCGAAGCGCTGCGGCCGGTGACCGCCGGGTCGCTGCGGATCGTTCTCGGCTGCGGCGGTGACCGGGACAAGGCCAAGCGGCCGCTGATGGGCGCCGCTGCCGCCGAGCTCGCCGACGTGGCGATCTTGACCAGCGACAACCCGCGGTCAGAGGACGCTCTTGAGATCCTGTCCGAGATGCTCGGCGGCGTGCTCACCGTGCCCGAGCAGGACCGGGCTCACGTCATCATCGAGCCGGACCGGGCCGCCGCTATCGAGCTGGCGATCGCCGGGGCCGACAAGGGCGACGTCGTGCTGATCGCGGGGAAGGGACATGAGAGCGGCCAGTACGTGGCCGGGCAGGTCACCCCGTTCGACGACCGGGAGGTGGCCACCGGGGTGCTGGCAGCGGTAGCGCGGGCCGAGCGGGCCAGGTCCGCCTTCGGGCGGGCTGAGCTTGAGCAGGGAGGCCGCGCGTGATCCCGTTCTCGATCGAGGAGATCGCCAGGATCGCCGGCGCCATTACTGACTGCGTCGCCGATCCCCGCGCGATGGTGACCGGGCCGGTGGTCATCGACTCGCGCCAGGTCGCGCCAGGCGCGATGTTCGCCGCGCTGCCGGGGGAGCGGGCCGACGGACACGACTTCGCGGCCGGGGCGGTCGCGGCTGGCGCGGCCGTGGTGCTCGGCACCAGGCCGGTCGGGGTGCCGGCGCTGCTCGTGCCCGACGTTCCCGCCGCGCTCGGCAGGCTCGCCAGGGCACTCGTGGACCGGCTGCCCGACCTGATCATCGCCGGCATCACGGGCTCGGCCGGGAAGACGACGACTAAGGACCTGGCCGCGCAGCTAGTCGCGCGCCTGGGACCGGCAGTGGCGCCGCGCAATTCGTTCAATAATGAGATTGGTCACCCTCTGACGGTGCTGCGAGCCGATCAGGACACCAGGTACCTGATCGCTGAGCTATCGGCGCGCGGTGCCGGGCACATTGCCGCGCTATGCGAGATCGCGCCGCCCAGGTTCGGGGTCGTGCTCTGCATCGGGAACGCGCACGCGGGCGAGTTCGGGAGCATGGAGCAGATCGCGCGGGCCAAGTCCGAGCTGCCCGCCGCGCTGCCCGCCGACGGGGTCGCCTTGCTCAATGCCGACGATCCGCTGGTGGCCGCGATGGCCAGGCAGACCCCGGCACGGGTGGTGACGTTCGGCACCGGTGCCGGGGCCGACGTGCGGGCCACCGGCATCACCGCCGACCGGCTCGGGCGGCCGGGGTTCACGCTGTCGATGCCAGGCGGCTCCGCCCCGGTACGGCTGACCCTGTCCGGTGCGCACAACGTCAGCAACGCGCTCGCGGCCGCCGCCCTCGCCGGGCGAGCTCGGAATGAGCCCGGAGTCGATCGCCGCCGGCCTGACGCAGGCGGTCGCCGAGAGTAAGTGGCGGATGGAGGTGACGGAACGGGCCGACGGGGTCATCGTCGTCAACGACGCCTACAACTCAAGCCCGGAGGCAATGACCGCCGCGCTCGCGGCAATTGGCGTCATAGCGGCAGGCCGGCGTGCCTATGCTGTGCTTGGCCGGATGGCCGAGCTAGGCGAGCGGTCACGGGAATTCCACGAGCAGGCGGGTGTGATCGCGGCAAAGACTGGCCTGGCCGGGATCATCGCCGTCGGAGACGAGGCGGCGCCGATCCTGACCGGGGCCAAGTCCGAGGCCGGGTTCACCGGGGAGCTGGTGGCTGTGCCCGATGACCAGTCCGCCATCGCCGCCATCACCGAACGGCTACGACCAGGCGACGTGGTGCTTGTCAAGGCATCGCGTGCCGCCGGGCTGCAGACCGTGGCCCTGGCACTGTCTTCGCTAGCACTGACCGAGCAGACCCAGCAGGAGGCCACCCCGTGAAGACCATCATCGTGGCGGCGGGGGTGGCGATGATCTTGTCGCTGTTCGGCACGCCGCTGGCGATCAGGTTCTTCCGCAGCCGAGGTTACGGCCAGCCGATCAGGGAAGAAGGCCGGCCGCGCACCAGACCAAGCGCGGCACCCCGACCATGGGCGGAACGGTCATCGTGATCGCCACGCTCGTCGGCTACTTTGTCGCCGACCTGATCACCAGGCAGCGGATGTCCATCTCCGGGCTGCTCGTGCTCGGGCTGATGGCGGGGCTCGGGCTGGTCGGCTTCATCGACGACTTCATCAAGGTCTTCCGCCAGACCAGCCTGGGCCTGCGCAGCGGCGCCAAGCTGGCCGGCCAGGCGGTGGTCGGCGCGATCTTCGCCGTCGAGGTGCTCAAGCACGCGGACGGCTTCGGGCTGACGCCGGCCGACCCGCAGCTGTCGTTCCTGCGCGACTTCGGCCCGACGCTCGGCGTGCTTCCCTTCGTGATCTGGATCGTGATCATGATCGCGGGGACCTCCAATGCGGTGAATCTGACTGACGGCCTGGACGGACTGGCAACCGGCGCCGCCATCCTGGTGCTTGCCTCCTACGTGCTGATCGCGAACTGGCAGCTCCGCAACGACTGCACGGTGCTGCTGAGCCCGAACTGCTATCTGGTCAGGGACCCGCTTGACCTGGCCGTCGTCTCGGCCGCGGTGCTCGGCGCCTGCTTCGGCTTCCTGTGGTGGAACGCGCCGCCGGCCAAGATCTTCATGGGCGACACCGGATCGCTCGCGCTGGGCGGCGTGCTGGCCGGCCTGGCTGTATGCACGGAGACGCAGCTGCTGCTCGTGATACTCGGCGGCCTGTTCGTGATCATCGCCGCCTCGGTGATCATCCAGGTCGGGTCGTTCAAGCTGACCGGAAAGCGGGTGTTCAAGATGGCGCCGCTGCAGCATCATTTCGAGCTGCTCGGCTGGGCCGATACGACCATCGTGATCAGGTTCTGGCTGATCGCCGGGCTATTCGTCGGCCTCGGTCTCGGGCTGTTCTACATCGAGTGGCTGCAATGGCTGCCGACCTAGCCGGGCGGGCCGGGCGGGCCGGGCGGGCCGAAAACCAGGGCGGGGGAGCGGCGGGCGCCCCTGAGCCCCGGCGCCAGCCGCTGCCAGGGCTGGCGGTGTTCGACCGGCCGCTTACCTCCTACCACCTGATCATCGGGAGCGCGGGACTGCTGCTGGCGATCGGGCTGGCCATGGTGCTGTCCACGTCATCGGCGAGTCAGCTCAACCTCGGCGCGTCGCCCTACAGCATCTTCGGCAAGCAGTTGCTTGGCGCCCTGCTCGGGCTGCCGATGGTCTGGGTGCTGTCGAGAACGCCGCCTCGGCTCTTCCGTGCGGTGGGGCGGCCGCTGCTCGCCGCCGCGATCATCGGACTCGCGCTGGTGCTGATGTTCGGGAAGAGCGCGAACGGGGCCGAGCGCTGGATCTCTGTCGTCGGCATTCAGGTCCAGCCCTCTGAGTTCGCCAAGCTGGCGCTGCTGCTCTGGGGCGCAGACCTGCTGGCCCGCAAGGACCAGTTCAAGCAGCTCAACGACTGGCGCACGCTGCTGATGCCGCTGCTGCCTGGCGCGGCCGTGCTTGCGCTGCTCGTCATGCTCGGCGACGACCTGGGCACGACGTTCCTGCTGCTCATCATCTTGCTCACGCTGCTGTGGGTGATCGGTACTCCGGGCAGGCTCTTCGCCTGCACGCTCGGTCTGATCATGTTCGCGCTGATCATCCTGATCTTGATCGAGCCGTACCGGAAGAGCAGGCTCACCGGTTACCTCAACCCGTCGGGCGGTCCTACCGGGCCGAATATGCAGGCAATTCAGGGGAAGATGGCGATCGGCTCCGGCGGGTTCTTCGGTGTCGGGCTCGGTGAGAGCACCCAGAAATGGGGCTGGGTGCCCAACGCGAGCAGTGACTTCATCTTCGCGATCCTCGGCGAGGAGCTTGGCCTGATCGGCACGGTCTGCGTGGTGTTCCTGTATGGCGGGCTTACGTACGCCGGGCTGCGGGTAGCTCGCCGGATGGCCGATCCGTTCACCAGGCTGGTCGCCGCCGGAATCACGGTCTGGATTGTCGTCCAGGCCATGGTCAACATCTGCGCGGTGGTCGGGCTGCTGCCCATCACCGGAGTGCCGCTGCCGCTGATGTCGCAAGGGCTCTCCTCGCTCTTCGTGACGATGGCGGCGATCGGGATCCTGCTGTCGCTGGCCAGGCGCGAGCCAGGGGCCAGCGAGGCCCTGGCCGCCGCTCGCCGGGCGGGCGGGCGGTCGCGGCGGCAGGTACGGCCGCAGGTACAGTCCGCGTCGCTGAGGCCGCTCGGGCCGCCAGGGCGGGTGCCGGCCCGGTCGCCGGCTCCCTCGCCCTCTAGGCTGGCTGAGCTGCGCGGCGCGCCCGCGCAGCAGCGCGGCGCGCCTGCGCAGCAGCGCCAGCCAGTGCGGTCACGACGGGCGGGGCCAGCCCCGGTCGCCCGGCGCCCCGCTCCGGCGAGTGCGGACGCGGGCGCGGGCGCAGACCTGGGTGAGGTGTGATGATGCGCAGCGTAGTCATCGCCGGCGGCGGTACCGGCGGTCACATCGAGCCGGCCATGGCCCTCGCTGACGAGCTCGCCGGGCCGATCCGGAGATCAGGATCACCTGCCTGGGCACCGAGCGCGGCCTGGAGACCAGGGTTATCCCGGCTCGCGGCTATCAGCTCGACCTGATCCCGGCCGTGCCGCTGCCCCGCAAGCTCACTAAGGAGCTGCTCTCGGTCCCTGGCCGCATGCTTGAGGCGGTCAACGGCGCGGTGGCCGTGCTCGACCGGGCCGGGGCCGATGTGCTGGTGGGCTTCGGCGGCTACGTGGCCACGCCCGGCTACCTGGCCGCGAAACGGCGCAGGCTGCCCATCGTCGTGCACGAGGCCAACCCGAGAGCCGGGCTGGCCAACCGGATCGGGGCCCGGCTGACCCCGCATGTCTTCATCGGCCAGAAGGGTGCCAGGCTGCCGCATTCCACCCTGATCGGCATTCCGATCAGGCGGGAGATCGCGAGCCTGGACCGGCTGGCGCTCAGCGACAAGGCCAGGGCCCAGTTCGGCCTGCGCCCCGACCTGCCGGTCCTGCTCGTGACCGGCGGCTCTCAGGGTGCCGCCTCGCTGAACCGGGCGATGATCGGGGCGGCCCAGTCGATCCTCGCCGTCGGGGTGCAGGTACTGCACATCGTCGGGCCGAGGTCGGGGCAGGTGCCGAGCCTGCCGGCGGGCGACGTGCCGTACGTCGTGATCGAGTACCTGGACCGGATGGACCTCGGCTACGCGGCCGCCGACTTCGCGCTGTGCCGGGCCGGGGCCATGACCTGCGCCGAGCTGACCGCCGTCGGCATGCCGGCCGCGTACGTCCCGCTGCCGCACGGCAACGGCGAGCAGCGCCTCAACGCGCTGCCGGTCGAGCGCGCCGGAGGCGGCCTGATCGTGGACGACGCCGCGCTGAGCCCGGACTGGATTCGCAACGTGCTGCTGCGGGTGCTGCTCGACCATGAGCTTGTCGCCTCGATGTCGCGGGCAGCGGCCAGCATCGGCCACCCGAACGCCGACCAGGCGCTGGCCGCCCGTGTTCTCGAGCTCGCCGACTCTGGCCAGTCCCGCCGCCGGACCAGGGCGGAGCCGTCAGTTCCCGCGGCCGCCAGGACGACCGCGCAGCGGGGATCGCACGGTTCCCGCGGCTCACATCGGGGGCGATGATGGGCCTGGTGACGCCGGTCGAGCCGGTACCGCTGTCCGACCTGGGGCGGGTGCATTTCGCGGCGATCGGCGGCGCGGGGATGTCCGGCATCGCGCGCATCATGCTGGCCAGGGGAGTAGCCGTGTCCGGCTGCGACTCAGCGGCCTCGGCGCAGCTTGACGAACTGGCCGCGCTGGGCGCGCAGGTGGCGGTCGGTCACAGCGCCGGGCACCTGGCCGGCGTGGACACGCTGGTCGTGTCCTCCGCGATCAGGGCCGACAACCCGGAGCTGGTCGCGGCCAGGGCCAGCGGGATCAGGGTGCTGCACCGGGCGGCCGCCCTGGCCTGCCTCATGCTCGGCCGGCAGGCGATCGCGGTCGCGGGAACCCATGGCAAGACGACGACGACCTCGATGGTCACGACGGTGCTTCGGCAGTGCGGCGCCGATCCGGCCTACGTCATAGGCGGGGTACTGGCGCAGACCGGCGTGGGCGCCGCCGACGGTACCGGATCGGCGTTCGTGGCCGAAGCCGACGAGAGCGACGGTTCCTTCCTGATGCTGGCGCCCGACGCGGCGATCGTGACCTGCGTCGAGGCTGATCATCTCGACAACTACCGTGACCTCGCCCACATCGAGGAGACGTTCGAGGCGTTCGCCGCCCGGATCACCCCTGGCGGGCTGCTGGTGACCGACGCGGATGACCCCGGCGCGCGCAAGCTGGCCGCGAGCCTGACCGGACTGCCGCTGCGGCTGGTCAGCTACGGCGAGTCGGCCGGCGCGGACTACCAGCTGACCGCCGTCACCGCCGTCGGCATGACCACAGAATTCGCGATAACGGACCGGCGCGGGACAGTCGATCTCACGACTGGCGTGCCAGGGCGGCACAATGCCAGGAACGCCGCCGCCGCCTATGCCCTGGCGGTCGAGCTCGGCTACGCGCCCGCGGCGGTCGCGGCCGGCCTGGCCAGCTACGGCGGCGCCATGCGGCGGATGGAGCTGAAGGGCGAGGTGCGCGGGACGCGGGTGGTGGACAGCTACGCGCACCATCCGACTGAGCTCGCCGTCGATCTGGCCGCCGCCTGGGACATCGCCGCAGGCGGCCGGGTCATCGCTATCTTCCAGCCCCATCTCTACAGCCGCACCAGGATCTTCGCCGACCAGTTCGCCGCCGCGCTCGACCAGGCGGACGAGGTCTTTGTCCTGGACGTCTACGCGGCTCGCGAGGATCCCGAGCCGGGCGTGACCGGGGCACTGATCTCTGAGGCGGTGGCAGGCGGGCGCGCTGAGTTCTGGCCGGACCTGGCCGGGCTGCCCGCGACAATCGCGGGAATCGCCAAGCCGGGCGACGTGGTGCTCACCATGGGCGCCGGTGACGTGACCAGGCTCGGGCCACAGATCGTGGCCGCCCTGCGGGACAAGGACGCGCAGGATACCCAGGATGCCCAGGATGGGCTCGGTGATGCCTTGTGAGCACGGCGACCCAGTCTGCTCAGCCGGGCCAGCAGGCTCAGCCGGGCCAGCAGGCTCAGCCGGGCCAGCAGGCTCAGCCGGGCCAGCAGGCTCAGCCGGGCAAGGCAGCCTCGCCCGGGACCGGCCGGCGCGATCCGTGGAAGGCCGCGTTCTTCGTCATTGCCGTGGTGGCGCTGATCGCGGGCCTGGCCTGGGCGCTGCTCGGGTCGAGCCTGCTCGTCGTGCGATCGATCCAGGTCAGCGGCGCCGGGCCGATCCCCAGGCAGCGGGTGCTCGCCGCCGCCGGGATCAGGCTGGGGACTCCGCTGATCCGGGTGGACACCAGCGAGGTAGCCCGCGAGGTCGACCGGATTACCCTGGTTCAGTCGGCGCGAGTACGGCGATCCTGGCCAGATGGGCTGGGGATCTCGATAGTGCTGCGCACGGCTACCTTCGCGGTACGCACCGGCCGGGACTACGCGGTGATGGACTCCTATGGCGTGATCCTCCATCGAGCCGGCAGCTGGCCTGCCGATCTCGTTCTCCTGAAACCACCTGACCGGCAGGTGACGACACTGCGCGGAAATGCCGCAGTCCTGGCGGCCGGGGCCATCGTGCGCGAACTGCCCGCCTGGCTACGGCACCGGGTCGCGGAGGTGCGGGCACAGGACGCCACGCGAGTTGTCCTGAAGCTGAGGCACGGGATCACGGTGGTCTGGGGCAGCGCGGCCAAGACCCCGCAGAAAGCCGCTGAGCTCGCCGTCTTGCTGCCCACCAAGGCGACCAGGTACGACGTCAGCGACCCGGTATCGGCCACGACCGGGTGACAGCACTAGGCGTGATTTGTGAATTACTTAAGGCAACAGGTTAGGAGGGCCACGGCGAGGTTAGTTGACCGGCCATGCCAGGCAACTCTACTGTCCGTATCAATTGACAGCTTGACATAACTCTAAATCTCAACCTGAGGGTGAGACCTGAAAGGTGAGATTGGACGTGCAGAATCGCGGCACCAGCCGTGCCAAGTTTCGCTAGGGGGTGTCTGCGTGAACCGCATCGCTGGCATACCGGGGCTGGCCGGGAGACCGGCCGCTCACGCGTCCAGCTAGATCCGCGACAGGCAACCGAACGGGAAGGTCCCTCCGTGGCAGCACCGCAGAACTATCTCGCGGTCATCAAGGTCGTCGGCATTGGCGGCGGCGGTGTCAATGCCGTCAACCGAATGATCGAAGAGGGCCTCAAGGGTGTTGAGTTCATCGCGATCAACACCGACGCGCAGGCTCTGCTGATGAGCGATGCCGACGTCAAGCTCGACGTCGGCCGGGAGCTCACCAGAGGCCTGGGGGCCGGTGCCAATCCTGATGTCGGCGCCAGGGCGGCCGAAGATCACCGCGAGGAGATCGAGGAGGTGCTCAAGGGTGCCGACATGGTGTTCGTCACCGCCGGCGAGGGTGGCGGGACCGGGACCGGCGGGGCGCCTGTCGTCGCCCAGGTGGCCAGATCGCTGGGTGCGCTGACTATTGGCGTCGTGACCAGGCCGTTCGGGTTCGAGGGCAAGCGCAGGGCGGCGCAGGCGGACGCGGGGATCGAGCGGCTGCGCAGCGAGGTCGACACGCTGATCGTGATCCCGAACGACCGGCTGCTGTCGATCTCGGATCGGCATGTCAGCGTGCTCGACGCGTTCAAGGCCGCCGATCAGGTGCTGCTCTCCGGTGTCCAGGGGATCACTGACCTGATCACCACTCCTGGCCTGATCAACCTGGACTTCGCCGACGTCAAGTCGGTGATGTCGGGCGCGGGGTCGGCGCTGATGGGGATCGGCTCGTCGCGTGGTGATGACCGCGCGGTCGCGGCCGCGGAGATGGCGATCTCCAGTCCGCTCCTTGAGGCGAGCATCGACGGCGCACATGGCGTGCTGCTGTCCATTCAGGGCGGGTCTGACCTTGGCCTGTTCGAGATTAACGAGGCCGCGCAGCTGGTGGCCAACTCGGCGGCGCCAGACGCGAATATCATCTTCGGCGCGGTCATCGACGACGCACTCGGGGACGAGGTGCGGGTCACGGTGATCGCGGCCGGCTTCGA
This sequence comes from uncultured Actinomycetota bacterium, assembly GCA_963819285.1. Lineage (GTDB taxonomy): Bacteria > Actinomycetota > Actinomycetes > Streptosporangiales > Streptosporangiaceae > Chersky-822. The sequence goes on along the minus strand of CAWFVM010000006.1, from coordinate 1,673,392 downwards.
TGAGACTCAGACGAGCGGGTCGCGTGCTGATAGCCCGGCCGCTGCCTATCAGGCTTCGCAGAGCTCGGACGCGTTCGGCGCTCCGTGGCGCCCGGTCACGCTGCCGTCGATCAAGGAGCCCGCTGGACCGGCTGGGTCGCATGGGTCGCCCGGGTCCGTGGCCGGCCGGGGGGATGGCGATGGTTACCCGGGTTCACCTGGGGCCGGCGCCGCGCCTGAGAGCGGTGCGGGCGGCGACTCGTCCGGGGGCGGCTGGGACAGCGAAGCCTCCTCGCGGCCGGCGCAAGCGCCTGAGCCGGTCGCCGAGGCAGCGCCAGCGCCGAGGCCGGCTGAGAATGTCGCGCCGAGGCCCGAGTACGAGCCAAGTGGCGGTCCGGCGGAGCGGGACAGCCTCAGCCCGCCGATCCGCGTTGAGGGGCCCGGCACCAGGCGCAGATCAGTGGTGTTCGAGGAAGACGACGAGCTCGACGTGCCCGACTTCCTGAAGTGAGGGATCGTTCGGCCATGCCGGAGCTGCTGTCCTGGTCGGCTTCGGTCACGCCAGGGATGCGGCAGACCGAGCTATGCGAGGGAGTGCGCGCGCTGTTCACCGCCCGGCACGGCGGCCGGAGTGCGGGGGCCTATGACAGCCTGAATCTGGGCTACTCGGTCGGCGACGATCCGGCCGCGGTCACTGCCAACAGGGAGATCGTACGGGGCGCGGCTAGTGCCGGTGCCGGTCCGAAGCGGCTGGCGTGGATGTGGCAGGTGCATGGCTCGGCTGTGGCCTATGTCAGCGGTGACGCGCCGGCGCAGGCCTCGCCGCCCGTGAGTCCGCCGGTGAATCCGCAGGTGGATGGGATCTTCACGGACTCGCCGGCGGTCGCGCTCGTCGTCCAGGTCGCCGACTGTGCTCCGGTGCTGCTGGCCGACCCGGCGGCCGGACTAGTCGGGGCCGCCCATGCGGGCAGGCCGGGCATGGCGGCCGGAGTGGTGCCTGCGCTCGTCGCGGCGATGACGGACAGGGGTGCCGATCCCGGACGGATGCGGGCGCTGATCGGGCCGGCCATCTGCGGCCGGTGCTATGAGGTGCCAGCCCAGCTGCGCGACGAGGTGTCGGCGGCCGTGCCCGGCTCGGCCTGCGTGACCTCGGCCGGCACGCCTGGCCTCGACCTGCGGACCGGCCTGCACGGGCAGCTCGCCAGCGTCGGGATCGGCGAGGTGGCCGACGACGCCAGGTGCACGGCTGAGTGCGGTGATCTCTACTCGTACCGGCGAGATGGCAAGACCGGGCGTTTTGCCGGACTGATCTGGCTGACGCCATGATGAGCTCGTGAGCAGCGGAGCTGCGGATCTGCCCGGCCGCCGGGCCGAGCTCGCCGAGAACCTCGCGGCGGTGCGGGCCAGGATCACCGCCGCATGCGAGGCCGCGGGACGGCCGGCGGGCGACGTCGCCCTGATCGCGGTGACCAAGACCTTCCCCGCCGCTGACGTAGCGCTGCTCGCCTCGCTCGGGCTGACCGACTTCGGAGAGAACCGGGACCAGGAGGCAGCGCCGAAGGCAGCACAGAGCGCCGCCCTCGGCGTGCGGGCGCACTGGCATTTCGTTGGCCAGCTCCAGGTGAATAAGGCTGCGAGCGTCGCCAGTTATGCCGACGTGGTGCACTCGGTCGACCGGCCGAGGCTGGTGCGTGCTCTTGGCACCCAGGCCGTCGCCGCCGGGCGTCAGCTCACCTGCCTGATCCAGGTCAGCCTGGAGGAGACCGCCGGTCAGCGGGCCGGTGCGGCGGGCGGAACCGGTCCGGATGCGGCCGGTCGCGGCGGAGCGCTGCCCGAGGCGGTTCCGGCGCTGGCTGACGCGGTGGCCAGCCAGGATGGGCTGGTGCTTGGCGGCGTGATGGCCGTCGCGCCGCTGGGTGCGGCGCCTCGCCCGGCCTTCGGCAGGCTCAGGCTCGTGGCCGAAGTTGTGCGAGCGGCGCATCCCGGCGCAATGATGATTTCCGCGGGCATGAGTGGTGACCTGGACGAGGCCATCGCAGAAGGCGCGACACACGTGCGTGTTGGTACGGCGTTGCTCGGCGGCCGGCCGCTCTTCGTCAGGTAATGTCCGACGCGTAGCACGCGGCGCAAGCTGGGCTGCTCGGATTTGCCGCACGGTGTTTGCTGCACGGTGTTTGCCGCACCGACGACGTTTGCTGCACGGCGTTGCTGCATAGCTGCATGACGGAGGACTGACGATGGCCAGCGCGATGCGCAAGATGGCAGTCTATCTAGGCCTGGTTGAGGACGACCATCGATACGACGATGCCTACCCAGGCGAGTATGGCGACAGCGACGAATACGCGGATTACGTAGCTGAGTACACGGAGCCAGCCGATCCGCACGAAGGGCAGGCGACGGCCTACGTCGGCGAGACCGGCGGCGACACCCGGGTCCGGGCAGAGCGCCGTGCACCTGAGGTGATGCAGGCCACCGACCTGGCCAGGATCACGACGTTGCATCCGCGTACCTACAACGAGGCCCGCACCATCGGTGAGCACTTCCGCGAGGGCACACCGGTTATCATGAACCTCACTGAGATGGTCGATAGCGACGCTAAGCGCCTCGTTGACTTCTCAGCCGGGCTCATCTTCGGACTCCGCGGCTCGATCGAGCGGGTGACGAACAAGGTGTTCCTGCTCTCGCCGGCGAACGTCGAGGTGACGGCGGAGGACAAGGCCAGGATCGCTGAGCGGGACTTCTTCAACCAGAGTTAGGCAGGGGCGGGGCAGATAGGTGACCATCGTCAGGGTCGTGCTCTACTACATACTCGCGCTCTACCTGCTGCTGCTCATCGGGCGCCTGATCATTGATGTCCTGCAGAACTACAGCCGCTCCTGGAGCCCGTCAGGAGTCCTGGCCAAGGTCGCCGAGGTCATCTTCACGGCAACTGATCCGCCACTGAGATTGCTAAGGCGCTACATTCGGCCGGTGCGGCTAGGTAGTGTTGCTCTAGACCTCAGCTACACACTGTTGTTCCTGGTGATCATCGTGTTGCTATCGGTCGTAGCTAACGTGTGACCAAGGTAGCCTGCCCAGGGGATCCAAGCGCCAAGGAGACATTGACATGCCACTGACGCCCGCGGATGTGCGGAACAAGCAGTTCAGCACGACCAGGCTGCGTCCTGGTTACGACGAGGAAGAGGTGGACGCTTTCCTGGACGAGGTCGAGGCTGAGCTTGACCGCCTGATCCAGGAGAACGAGGAGTTGCGCGCCAAGCTCGCTGAGGTGCTCCGAGGCGGCAAGATGGCAAGCCCGCTGAACTCGCCGCATATGGACGGCCCTGACCACATGCAAAATGAGCCGCTGCGGGTCGAGCCCGAGCGGCGGCCTGAGCCGATGCCGATGCCAGGCATGAAGTCCTCGGCCGAGGACAACATGGATACGGCGGCTCGAGTGCTCGCGCTGGCCCAGCAGACCGCCGACCAGGCGATCGCTGACGCGCGGCGCGAGGCGGACGAGACGCTGAGCCGCGCCCGGCGCGAGGCTGATGACCTGCTGACCAAGGCTCGCAGGCAGTCCGAGCAGATCACCAGCGACGCCAGGGCACGGGCGGAGAGCCTGGAGCGCGACGCCCAGGAGCGCCACCGTCAGGCCATGGGCTCGCTCGTCCAGTCCCGCGAGGAGCTTGAGCGCCGGGTTGACGATCTGCGCGCGTTCGAGCGTGAGTACCGGAGCAGGCTCAAGGCTTACCTCGAAGGCCAGCTACGTGACCTGGAGGCCGGAGCCGCTGACAGCGGGGTGTTCCCGGCGATCGCTGCTACCGGCCCGCAGCCGGCCGTCCCGGTTGGCATGGGCGCCAGGATGGACATGCGTGGCGGTGTCTCCACCCCGACTGGTTCCTTCGCGGCCATGTCTGAGCCGGTCGTGCACAACGGCGGATACCACCCGGCCGACACCGGCCAGCACGATCGCCGCTAGAGGAGACAATCGACCTAATCTGGCGAGTGGAGTTCGCTCGTGTTCCGGTTCGGTATCGTCCTCTCGGTCGTACTGATCGCAATTGGGCTGCTGGCGGCGGGTGTCGTCGCCGGCAGCCTGTTGCTTGTCGTGATCTCGATCGCCGTGGCAGCACTCGCCGCGATCATGCTGCTTCTGGTGGCCGTGATCTGGCGGCACGAGATCTTCGGAGTTCAGAGCGCCGTCGTTCAGGGCCCGGTCGTGGAGCTAGCCGACGGGCAGGCGGTCAAGATCCCGGCCCTGGCCTCGGTCTCGGCTGCGGTCTCGGTTTCCGGGGCAGTGCCTTCCTCCGCAGGATCTGCGGCTGAGAGAGCACCGGCAGCAGCCGCCAGCGCCAGCGACGGGCAGGTCGACGTTCTCGACCGGCCGGCCGAGGCGGCTCCGGCCAGAATCCCGGTTTCGTATGTGGCCGCCGCGAGCGGCGATCGCGGCGCAAGGCACAGTCACGCTGCAGGGCCGGCCAAGCCGGGAGCCGGCGTCCGGTCATCTGACAAGGGTCGTGCCGCTCGCCGGGGCAGGCCGAGCACGCCCGACCATCAAGACGATCCGGAATCGAGCGAGGCCGGCAGGCGAGAACTCGCCGCCGCGGAATCAAGCGTGACTCAGGCCGACGCCAGCAAGCAGTCCGACCTCAAGCCAGCCGTCGCCACGCCGGCTGATGCGAAGTCAGCTGACGCCAAGCCGGCCGCCGCCAAACCGGCCGATGTGAAGCCGACCGAGGTCAAGCCGGCCCAGGCGAAGCCAGCCGAGCGTGCCGACTCCGAACGACGCGGACCAGAACGTGTCGGGCAAGAACGAGTCGGTTCCGGACGTCCAGGCTCCGATCGTGCCGCTGACCACCTGGCGGCCGCCGAGCTACTCCGGTCCGACCCCCTTGGAACCAGCAGAACAGATCGTCAGCGGCCCGCTGACCGGGTCAGTGTCCGCAGCGAACGAGCTGGTGAGCGCGCCTCCGAGGGGGCCAGACCGACTGGTGGTACGTCGCCAGCCCAGCCTCAGGCACGTCCGAGCTCGACGCCCGCGACTGCGACCAGCAGCGGTCAGGCTGGGTCTCAACCCAGCGCAGCCCGCCCTGCTGCGGCGAAGATCTCCTCAGCTAGCAATACTGCCTCGGCCGACGCTCCAGAAGCCAGCTCGCGCTCGGCCGCCGCTGGCGGAGGCGGGACTAGCGCAGCCGCGAGAGGTTCTGGCACCGCAAGTGCTCCGCCAGCCGGCAGTGGAGCCGGCACCGGCCCGGCAGCTTCGGGATCTGCGGCTACTCCGGCGGAGAGTTCCTCGGCTCGGGGTGCGTCGCCGACGAGTTCTCGATCGCCCGATCCGCTCAGGCCCGATCCGCTCACCGCAGACCCGTTCGTTGTCGGACGCAAAGCCGGCGATCCGCTGCCGACCCGCTCAGACCGGCCCGTTTCCCGGGATTCAGCCTCAGCAGCGCCGCGCCCGGAATCCTTGAGACCAAGCCCGCCACGAACCGACGCCACAGCCGACCCGGCGCGGCCACCAGCATCGCGGCCAACGTCGCGGCCGTCCGCGTTCCGGCCGCCATCGCCGCAAGAGCCAGCTACACGACCGACGCCGTCAGCAGCGGCTGAGTCACAGTCGGCTTCGAGCGCTCAGCGCCCGGCTGCTTCCGACTCCAAGTCGCCAAGCTCCGCATCGACACCCCGGTCGCCTTCTGGTTCTGGACCCGGCCACGCCGATGTGATGAAGCCAGCCGGCGAACCCAGGCGAGCAGATCCCGCGCCACCCAGCCCGCCAGCGACCAGACCCACGTCGTCGCCCGGCGCTACTGGCGTATCCGGCTCCGTGCCGGCAACCAGCCCCGCGCCTGCGACCAGCACCCCGCGGGTGACCAGCCCTGCCCCGGCAGCCAGCACCTCGTCGCCAGCCAGCACCCCGTCGGCAGCCAGCACCCCGCCGTCAGCCAGCACCCCGCCGTCAGCCAGCACCCCGTCGGCAGCGAGCACCCCGTCGGCAGCGAGCACCCCGCCGTCAGCCAGCACTCCGTCGGCAACCAGCACAGTGCCGGCATCTGGTCCTATGCGGCCAGTCAGTTCTGCGCCGACGTCGAGTCCGTCACTCTCATCGAGTGCTGCGCCGGCACCCAGTCCTCTGAAAGCGACCAGTCCTGCGCCGGCCTCTGGTTCTGGGCCGGCCTCTGGTTCTGGGGTGGCTTCGGGCAGCGGCGCTCGGCAGGCCACACCGGGTTCCGGCCAGAATGACAAACCTGCTGACCTCCCCGCCGCCGTGCACATCACCGAGTCGGTGCCGAGCGCCAAGCCTCCGGCGGGGGGCGATTCAGCACCGGCAGGCGTCGCTGCGGCAACCCTCGTGCGAGTGGTGCCTGGCATTACCAGGTATCACCGGGAGCAATGCATCCTGATCAGATTCCTGGCGGCAGATGATCTTGAGATCATGAGTTTCCAGAAGGCCACGACCGAAGGATACGTAGCCTGCAAGGCCTGCAAGCCAGACCAGCCGCAGTAGCTAGGTGAGACCTCCTTCTAGCGGCGACTCCGTCGTTCAGACTCGTGTGAGAAGAGTTCCCGTCGTATACGGTCACCCTCAGCGATGACCTGACCGCAGCCCTGGAGCTGAACTGACCATCGGCCGGCAAGGCACGGCTGCGTGCGGCCGCCCCTCGAGCTGGCGGCTCGGGGAGAGTTGCCGTTGCTGTCAGGGAGAGCTGCCGCGTGGGGAAGAGTTACCGTCGTATTTGACGGTTAAGTCTTCGTCAGGCGGTAACTCTGCGGGCAGGTGACGGTAAGTCTTCGTGATTCAGGACGGCAGGTCTCCGGGAAGCGGCATCTCTCCGGGATCATGAGCGGCAGCCCGCTCCCAGCGAGTGCGGCTGGGTCTGCCGGGGCTGCTATGCGGGGATGACGCCCGGAATGGCGCCGGGGATCGGCATTCATAGTCCGGAAACCTGGTGTCCGACAGAATCATGAGCCGTGGCGGGTGGCGTTGTCGGAGTTGGCTGGGTGCGCGGCTTGTGGGGGCTGGCCGGCTTGCAGGTGCCGGTGAGTTTGCCGGGTATGCCGGGATCAGGGTGGTCGCGGTGTCGCAGCTGGGGTCCCCTGCTGTTGCGCTGGCGACAGCAGGGGACCCCAGCTGTTGTCAGCCTCAGCCGCACCGCGCCCGGAGATCCGCGTTAAGTTCCAGGCATTGCGTCCGGCGACAGCAGGGACCCCAACTGCTGTCTAGGGGCCCCGCAGCACCCAGCAATCCCCTTATGTTCCTGGCAGCGGGTGACTCACCCCACCGGGGTTCCGCGATCATGACACAGAGCTTGATCACGGAACATGAGCTGGGTGATCACCCCACCAGATTTCCGTGATCAAGACCTCCACCATGATCACGGAAACCTGGGGGGTGAGTCGGCGGCGACAGAGGGGTGAGTCGTCGGGGGCGGACGCCTGAGCCCAGAAACCCGGTCTCCCTATTAGTCACGGAGAGTTGGTGCGGCGGGACCTGCCGGGTACGCCACCTCTGTCACCCCGGCCACCTCTATCACCCCGGCCGCCTCTATCACCCCGGCCGCCTCTATCACCCCGGCCGCCTCTATCACCCCGGCCGCCTCTGTCACCCCGGCCCGCTCAGTCACCCCGGCCACTTCCGTCACGCCAGTCAGCTCGGGGATGGTCCTCAGGTCCAGGGCTACGGTGCAGTTGGACTTGGTGGCGGTTGTCCAGCCGGGGATGGCTACCTCGGATGGATCCGCGATCACCGTGACCGCGCTGACCTTCAGCTCGCCCGCCGCGATGGCGAGCAACTCGGGGCTGAGCTCAGCGAGCCCTGGGGCCGTCACTCTCGCCTCAGCCAGCAGTTGCCCCGCTCGGGCGGACCCCGCTCGGGCGGACCCGGCTGCCCGTACTGCCGCGCCGATACCGGCAAGCCGGCGGACCTGAGCCATCTGGTTGTTCAGCTGGTCATCGATGAGAAGGTCCAGGGTCGCGGGCCAGGACGCGAGATGCACCGAATCTGGTGCGTCCGGCCTGCGGATCAGGCTCCAGGCGTAGTCGCTCAGAAACGGCGAGATGGGGGCCATCAGCGTGGCCAGGACCGTGAGGCCTTCGTGCAGGGTCGCCAGCGCGGACGCCCGGAGGCAGGGCTCGGAGATGTCAGCGAGCCTGGGCCTGGCCAGTCGCAGGTACCAGCCGGACAAGTGACCGATAAAGCCCGTGATACGAGCAGTAGCCTGATCGGACCTGTGCGATTCAAGTGCCGCTGTCACGTCAGCCACCACGGAGTACAGCTCGCTGAGCAGCCAGCGGTCAAGGACCGGCCGCGCTGGCGCGGGGAGGCTGCCGGCCATGGCTAGCTGCCGGGTCGTCGTCGACGTCGCTGCGTCCCCGGGGAAGTGCTCCCACTTCAGGTAGAACCTCACCAGGTTCAGGTAGGTCAGCAGGACTTGCCTGACGACCCGGCTGATTGCCGAGTCGGACACCGTGGCCGGAGCCTGCCCTGACCTGGCGGCGAAGTACCACCTGACGGCATCGGCGCCGTACCGCTCGATCAGCGCACGCGGCTCGGTGAGATTGCCCAGTCTTCCGGTCATCGTGCGCAGGTCAGCGCCGAGCAGGCTGCGATGGCAGATCGCGGCCTGGACTGGGGAACTGCCATTGACCAGAGTCCCGACAGTCAGCAGGGCGTAGAACCAGCTCCTGGCATACTCCGCTCCCGCGACGGCGAGCTGTGCCGGCCGCCCGGCGAACGGCATCGAGCCAGCGTCGAAGGCTGAGTCGATGGTCTCCGGCACCCGGTGCGCCGGTGCCCGGCACTCCCGGCAGGGAAATTCGAGGTCATCAATGGCAGGCCGGTGCGGGTCGAGCTCGCCCAGATCCCGCCCGGTCAGCCCGGAGAGTTCGCTGATCGAGCCTATGCAGGTGATATGGCCGTGCTCGCATTCCCAGAGCGGCAGCGGCACGCCCCAGTACCTGGTACGCGACAACGCCCAGTCGGCCGTGCCGCCCGGCAGCCCGTGCTGGCCGGCATAGGGCCAGGGCAGCCAGCTGATCCGCCCGGCCTCGCCGAGCAGCCGCTCTGCGACCGCCGAGACCCGGAGGTACCAGCCCGGCGCGGCCCGGTAGAGCAGCATCGTGCCGCACCGCCAGCAATGCGGGCGGCTGCCGCAGTGCGGTTCGGCGGCGAAGAGCAGGCCGCGATCGGACAGGTCTGACTCGATCGCGGGGCCGGCCTCGGCGAAGAAGAGGCCGGCGACCGCTCGCAGGCTAGCGTCGAAGTGCCCGTCCTGGCCGATGGGGTCGTTAGGTCCGCGCGACCACAAGGCAATCCCGGTTCCCTGGCTCGCCTCGACCGAGTCGTCGGCGATGATCTGGCCGGGCGCGACCGCGTCTGCCGGGTTAAACGCCCGCTGGTAAGTGGCCCCGGCGAGTTCCGACCCGCTGAACCTGGCAGCGATATGCCAGCCATCGCCAAGTACCCGTGCGAATCGCGCCTCGGCCAGCACGACTCGGTCGCCGTGGCCCGCTCGTCTGGCCACCGCATAAGTCTCGCCCGGATTGACAGCGACCCGGGCGCTCGTCACCAGAGTCCATGGTGCCTGCGTGGAGACGAGCAGATCGGCGCCGCGAAGCCGCGGACAGGCGGCGGTGGCCGCAGGCAGTTCGGCTAGCGGCAGTCGCACAGTCACCGTGCGACCGGCAATTTTTCTGAACGAGAACGGCCTGCGGAGCTCATGCTCGGCCAGGGTGGTCTGGCAACTCGGGCAGTACGGCCCGGCCCGGTACTGCCTGACCAGCAGGCCGGCGTCGAAGATCCGGCGCAACGCGGACCAGGCCGCCTCGATGGAGCCAGCGTCCATTGTCCGGTAAGTCTCCGACTCGCCTGCCGTGCATCCCATCCGGTCGGCAATCGAGGCAAGAGCGCTCACGTGGCGCAGAGCGGACTCCTTGCACCTGGCGATGAAAGGCGCGATGCCATAGTCCTCGATGTCGGACCTGGTGGCCAGGCCGAGCTTCTCGCCACCGCGATCTCGACGTCAAGGCCGTGACAGTCCCAGCCGCTGCTTCGCCGCACGCGGAAACCCCGCATGGTCCGGAAGCGCGAATAGAGATCAGCGAAGGTCCAGGCCTGGAGATGACCGGGCCCGGCTACGCCCGAGGCCGCGAGCGGCTGGGCCACGCACGACCACTGCTCGCCGTTCGCTCCCCGCTTGAGTGATCTGGAGAGCACTTTGGATCGCGTCCACCGGGCCGACATCTCCCGCTCCAGAGCGGGCAGGTCAGGCACCGGATTCTCTGCTCCCAGCACTCTCAGCCCCCTTGCCGCCCCCTCGCCGCACTGGCGTGTTTGCGAATCGCCCCGGTAACCACTTATCCTCCCTTGACGCCTGTCAACCATGATCATCGTCAGACCGCACGCAAAGGGAGGCGGGGATGACGGCAGCCGCGCAATCGGATGCTGCTAGCTTTCCGGTCAGGCAAGGTGAGCGGGATTGGACCGATGCCGAGATCGCCGAGCTGACCAGCCGGCTGACCGCCGAGGTAGCCGACCTGCGGGACGAGATCGAGAAGGCCGAGTCCGACATCGCCGACCGGCTGGGCGATGCTGTCAGTGATGCCGGCGATGACCAGGCCGATATCGGTGCCAAAGCCTACGAGCGCGAGCATGAGCTGGCGATGACCTACAACGCGCGAGAGCTCATCACGCAGACCGAGCGGGCTCTGGCCCAGATAGAGACTGGTATCTATGGATCGTGCGAGTCATGTGGCGAGCCGATCGGCAAGGCCCGCCTCCGGGCGTATCCGAGGGCGGTCCTGTGCGTGCGGTGCAAGCAGCGGGAAGAACGCCGCTGACCGGGGAGGAAGTTGTGCCTGACACCACGGCAGCGAGACAGGGAGCCAGTCAGGAATCTAGCCAGGAACCGAGTCAGGAACCGAGCCAGGAACCGAGCCCGGCAGCCAGCCCTGAGGTCAGCACAGCGGGCCGGCCTCGCGTGCTCATCCTGCTCGCGGTCGCGCTGACCGTGCTCGCCGCCGATCTGGTGAGCAAGACGATCGTGGTCGCGTCGCTGTCTGACCGGCCGCCGGTCAGGCTGCTCGGCGGTTTCCTGAAGCTCACCGTGTCGAGGAATCCCGGGGCGGCCTTCAGCATCGGGCCGTCGCTGACGGTGGTGTTCACCGCGATCGCGGTCGGTGTCATCACCTTCATCCTGCGCACGTCGCGCCGGATCAGGAGCCTGTCGTGGGCGATCTCGCTCGGCCTGCTGCTGGGCGGCGCGACCGGGAACCTGACCGACCGGCTCTTCAGGTTCCCCGGCCCGCTGCGCGGCTACGTCGTCGACTGGATCTGGCTGCCGCACTGGCCGGTCTTCAACCTGGCCGACTCCTGCATCGTCTGCGGCGGCATCCTGGCCGTGCTGCTCGCGACGCGCGGCGTCCGTATCGACGGCGTGAAGCCATGACCGCCTCCGGCGAGCGTCGCGTACCTGTGCCCGACGGCCTGGACGGTGAGCGCCTCGACGCCGCCCTGGCCCGGATGTTCGGCCTGTCGCGGGCCAAGGCGGCCGAGCTGATCAGCGACGGCGCCGTGCTGGTCGGCGGCCGTCCGGCAGGCAAGTCTGACCGGGTGCCGGCCGGCGAATGGCTGGACGTGACGCTGCCGGCCCTCCAGCCCGCCCAGCCCGTGCCGGTCGCGGTACCCGGGCTCATCGTGCGGTACGAGGACTCCGATCTGCTGGTGGTCGACAAGCCGGCCGGAGTGGCCGCTCACCCGACGCCTGGCTGGACCGGGCCCACGGTGCTGCAGGGCCTGCTCGCGGCCGGGCACCAGATCGCGACCAGCGGCGCGGCCGAGCGGCAGGGGATCGTGCACCGGCTCGACGCCAACACCACCGGCCTGATGGTGGTGGCCAAGAGCGAGCATGCCTACAGCGTGCTCAAGCAGGCGTTCAGGGACCGCGAGGTCGACAAGCGCTACCACGCGCTCGTGCAGGGTCACCCCGATCCGCTGCGGGGCACCATCGACGCCCCGATTGCCCGGCATCCCGCTGGCGACGGCAGGTTCGCCGTGGTCGCAGATGGCCGGGAGTCGGTCACGCACTATGACACCATCGAGGCGTTCAGGGCCGCGAGCCTGATCGAGGTCAAGCTGGAGACCGGGCGCACGCACCAGATCCGGGTGCACATGTCGGCCGTGCGGCACCCCTGCGTGGCCGACCGGCTCTACGGCGCCGACCCGGTGCTGGCCGCCCGCCTGGGCATGAGCAGGCAGTGGCTGCACGCCAGGCAGCTCGGATTCGCCCACCCAGACGACGGCCACTGGGTGGAGCTCACCAGCGACTACCCGGCCGATCTTTCTGACAGCCTGAAATTGCTCGCCTCTGAGTCGTAGTCGCCGGCACGTCATGGCCGTGTCCCGGCCGGATCTGGATTAGGGTCGAAGCTCCAACAAAACGCGCTGCGGTTGCGGCATGCCTGAAGGAGGCGGTACTTCATGGCGAATACTGGCAACGCGGACCGTGGCTTCGCGCACTTGCACGTGCACACTGAGTACTCGATGCTGGACGGCGCGGCGAGGCTGAACGACCTGTTCGCCGCCTGCCAGCGAACCGGCATGTCGGCGATCGCGATGACCGATCACGGCAACCTCTACGGCGCCTACGACTTCTACAAGAAGGCCAAGGCCGCCGGAGTTAAGCCGATCATCGGCATCGAGGCCTACGTCGCACCCGAGCACCGGGCCCATAAGCAGGCGGTGCGCTGGGGCACCCCGGCCCAGCGAGACGATGACGTCTCCGGCGCGGGCTCCTACACCCACCTGACCATGCTCGCCGAGACCACGGAGGGCATGTACAACCTGTTCAGGCTGTCCTCGCTGGCCTCGCTTGAGGGCTATCTGCGCCAGCCGAGGATGGACTACGAGCTCCTGGAGAAGTACAGCAAGGGGATCATCGCTACCACCGGCTGCCCGAGCGGTGCGGTGCAGACCAGGCTCAGGCTCGGCCAGTATGACCAGGCCGTGGCGGCAGCGGCCCGGCTGCGCGACATTTTCGGCCGCGATAATTTTTATGCAGAGCTGATGATCCACGGGCTCGAGATCGAGCGCCGGGCCGCCGATGGCCTCCGCCGGGTCGCCAAGGACCTGGCACTGCCGTTCCTGGCCACCAATGACCTGCACTACACCACGCCAGAGGACGCCAAGGCCCACGAGGTGCTGCTGTGCGTGCAGACCGGCACGAACATGGCCGACCCGACCCGGTTCAAGCTTGAGGGCAACGGCTACTACGTCAAGAGCCCGGCCGAGATGCGGGCGGTCAGCGCCGATGACGACTGGCAGGCCGGGTGTGACAACACGCTGCTGATCGCCGAGCGGGCGAACGTCGAGTTCACCAAGACCAACCTGATGCCCAACTACCCCCTCCCCGAGGGGGAGACTGACGTCTCCTGGTTCCGCAGGGAAGTCCAGGCCGGGATGGACCGGCGCTTCCCCGGCGGCTACGACGAAGCGCGCGCGCAGCGGGTCGAGTACGAGATGGGCATCATCGAGCAGATGGGGTTCTGCGCGTACTTCCTCGTCGTGGCCGACTTCATCATGTGGTCCAAGCGCAACGGAATCCGGGTCGGCCCAGGCCGGGGATCGGCGGCCGGCTCCATCGTCTCGTACGCGATGGGCATCACTGACCTCGATCCGATCGCGTTCGGCCTGATGTTCGAGCGGTTCCTGAATCCCGAGCGCATCTCGATGCCCGACATTGACATCGACTTCGACGAACGCCGGCGCGGCGATGTGATCAGGTACGTGACCGAGAAGTACGGCGATGACCGGGTTGCCCAGATCATCACCTATGGCACGATCAAGGCCAAGGCCGCGGTCAAGGACTCGGCCCGCGTGCTCGGCTTCCCCTACGCGCTCGGGGACCGGATCACCAAGGCGTTCCCGCCGATGGTGCTCGGCAAGGACATCCCGCTGTCCTGCATCTTCGATCAGGACAACCCGAGGTACGGCGAGGCGGGCGAGATCCGGGCGCTGTACGAGGGCGAGGCCGAGGTCAAGGCGGTGCTCGACACCGCGCGCGGGCTTGAGGGCCTGATCAGGCAGGCGGGCGTGCACGCGGCCGGGGTGATCATGAGCAGCGAGCCGCTGCTTGACCACATCCCGATCTGGAAGCGGCAGGCCGACGGCGCGATCATCACCCAGTTCGACTACCCGAGCTGCGAAGACCTCGGCCTGCTCAAGATGGACTTCCTCGGCCTGCGCAACCTCACCGTGCTCGACGACGCGCTGGCCGGGATCGAGTCCAACCGGGGAATCACCGTCGACCTGGAGACCCTCGGCCTGGAGGACAAGGCCACGTACGACCTGCTCGCCCGAGGCGACACGCTCGGAGTGTTCCAGCTTGAGGGCGGCCCGATGCGGGCGCTGCTGCGGTCCATGCATCCCGACCGGTTCGAGCACATCTCGGCCGTCAACGCGCTGTACCGGCCAGGCCCTATGGGCGCCAACGCGCACAACGACTACGCGGACCGCAAGATGGGGCGCAAGCCGGTCGTGCCGATCCACCCCGAGCTGGCCGAGCCGCTGGCCGACATCCTGGATGACACCTACGGCCTGATCGTCTACCAGGAGCAGGTGCTGCTCATCGCGCAGAAGCTGGCCGGCTACTCGGTCGGCAAGGCGGACCTGCTGCGCAAGGCGATGGGCAAGAAGAAGAAGGAGATCCTGGACAAGGAGTTCGAGCCGTTCTCCGGCGGCATGAAGGCCAACGGCTACTCCGACGGGGCGATCAGGGCGGTCTGGGACATCCTCGTCCCCTTCTCCGATTACGCCTTCAACAAGGCGCATACCGCCAGCTACGGCCTGGTCGCCTACTGGACGGCGTACCTGAAGGCACAGTTCCCCACCGAGTACATGGCCGCGCTGCTCACCTCGGTCGCCGGCGACAAGGACAAGTCAGCGCTGTACCTGAGCGAGTGCCGCCGGATGGGGATCAAGGTCCTGCCGCCGGACGTGAACTCGTCGACGGCGCTGTTCACCCCGGTCGGCCCCGACATCAGGTTCGGCATGGCGGCGGTGCGCAACGTGGGCACGGCCGTGGTCGAGTCGATCGTGGCCGCGCGGACGGCTAAGGGCAGCTTCACCAGCTTCTCCGATTTCCTGCGCAAGGTGCCGGTCAACGTCTGCAACAAGCGCGTGATCGAGTCGCTGGTCAAGGCCGGCGCGTTCGACACCCTCGGCAACGCGCGCCGGGGCCTGATCATGATCCACGAGCAGGCCGTCGACGCGGTGATCGACGTCAAGCGGAACGAGGAGCGCGGGCAGGACTCGCTGTTCGGCGATGACGGGCAGGACGACATCGCGTTCGACATCCCGGTGCCAGACGGCGAGTGGGAGAAGTCCACGCTGCTCGCCTTCGAGCGGGAGATGCTCGGCCTGTACGTTTCCGATCACCCGCTGCTCGGGCTAGAGCACGCTCTGGCCGCCGAGACCGACTGCTCGGTCGCGCAACTGCTGAGTACCGCTGAGGAGCCGGAACGAAATTCGCGCGGCGACCGTGCCGACACTCAGGTAGTCACCCTCGGGGGAATCCTGTCCGGTGTTCAGCGCAAGGTCACCAGGCAGGGCTCGCCGTGGGCGGCGGCGACTCTGGAAGACCTCGAAGGGGCGATCGAGGTGCTTTTCTTCCCCGCGACTTATGCCGCGTGCATGCACCTGGTCGTCGAGGACGGGATCGTGATCGTGAAGGGGCGCCTTGACCGGCGCGAGGATGTGCCCAAGCTGGTCGCCATGGAGGTGAAGCCGGCTGACCTGCCAGCCGACGGCGCGGGCCCTTTCGTCGTGTCGATCCTTGAGTCCCGCTGCATCGCCCCGGTCGTCGACCGGCTCAGAGAGGTGCTCAAGACTCATGCCGGGCCGCTTGAGGTGCACCTGCGGCTGCAGAGCGGGGCCAGGACGAAGGTGCTGAAGCTGGACGACAAGCTGCGGGTGCGGCCGTCGCCTTCGCTGGTCGCCGACCTCAAGCAGCTGCTCGGGCCGGCCTGCGTAGGCTGAGCCGAACAGCCTGACCTGGGGAGTCCTGGTCGGCGGGCGCGGCGAGGGGGGGCAGAGCATGCGAGCTTGGCGAGTGCTCGACTCGGCGTCCTTGCGCGAGGAACTGCGCACCAACCTGTGGCTCGTGCCGCTGCTCGAAGTTGTCGCGGCGCTGATCTTGTTCGTGATCACCTATGCCCTTGACCGGGCGGCGTTTGACGGCCGGTTCGGGCTTCCGTCCTGGGCGCTGAGCGGCTCGCCCGACGCCGCCAGGCAGACTCTCACCACGGTCGCGGCCGCCATCATCACGGTCGTGGGCGTCGTCTTCTCGATCGTGATCGTGGCGCTGACGCTGACCTCGACTCAGTTCGGCCCCCGGATGCTGCGCAACTTCATCCGGGACCCGGGGACTCAGCTCACCCTCGGGACGTTCGTCGGGACCTTCGTGTACGCGATCCTGGCGCTCGGGTCGATCGGGCAGGAGAGCCGGGGCAACTTCGTACCCCACATCTCGATCACGGTGACGCTGGTCCTGCTGGTCGTCGATCTCGGGGTGCTGATCTATTTCATCCATCACATCGCGACCCAGATCCAGCTACCCCAGGTCATCGCCAGCATCGCCGGGGACCTGGCCAAGGCGATCGAGACTCAGGCCGGGAATGTGGCCGCCACTAAGGCCGCGCCGGGTGCGACGGCCACGCTAGCGGCGCTCGGGGGCGGCGGCGGGCTGGTCGCGGCGCCGGGCAGTGGTTACCTGCAGTACATCGACCGGCGGACGCTGGTCAGGATCGCCTCGCGGGCCAATGTCGTGATCCACATGATGCAGCGGCCGGGGCATTTCCTGGTGCAAGGCCATCCCTACGCCAGCGTCTGGCCGGCCGACAAGGCCGAGGTGGTGGCCCGCGCGCTCGGCCGGTCGCACGTCACCGGGCCGTACCGGACGCTGGCGCAGGACGTGTCGTTCGGCCTTGACCAGCTCGTGGAGATCGGGCTGCGGGCGCTATCACCGGCCGTCAACGACACGTTCACCGCGATGACCTGCGTTGACTGGATCGGCGACAGCTTGTACAAGGTGACGGGCAACTGGCAGCCCAAGCACGTCTACCGCGAGGAGACCGGCAAGGTCAGGGTGATCACCACGGAGCCGACCTATGAGCGGCTGGTGCAGCGGTCGTTCGAAAAGGTCAGGCAGGCATCGGCTGGCATGCCGGCGATCCTGATCCGCCAGCTTGACGCGCTCGCGAAGATTATGCAGCGGGCGACGGCGCCGGAGCGCACGTTCCTGGGCGACCAGGCCGCCATGGTCATGCGCCTGGCGGCCGCCTCGGTCGACGAGCCGGCTGACCTGGCCGATTGCCAGCGTGCCTATCAGGGCGTGCTCGATGCCCAGAGCGCCAGCGCCGACCTGGACGAGCCCGCGCTGTCATGACTGGCTGCCGTGCTGATCGCGGTCGCACCCACCCCGGCCGCGCCGCACTCACTTCCGCCGCGCCGCACTCACTTCCGCCGCGCCGCACCCACCCCCGGGGCAACCGCGCCCTCCCGGAGTACCCAGGCAAACTTCCGTGATCAAGAAACTGACCTTGATCACGGAACCCTAGTCGTGTGATCGACCCATCAGGTTTCCGTGATCAATGCTCCGGTCATGATCACGGAACGTTCGTGACGCGAGTCTGGGTCCAGAAACCCGGCTTCTCCATTGATCACGAAACTAGCTGGGGTGACCACGAGGATCGGTGTCGGCTTTGGGGCTGATAGACCTGATTGGTGGCTAGCCGGGCGGCGGACGGGCTGCGCCGTCTGGTCGGACCTTCCGTGATCATGAAGCTCACCTTGATCACGGAACTGGCTCTGGCTGGCGCGAATTCCGTGATCGGGCTGCCTCGCGGGCCTGGCGGAGCCGCCGCCCGGACCCGACCCGGACTGGTCCCCGGTGACTCAGCTGCCACAACCGCCACACCCGCTGTCAGGCTCGACTGATCCTGTAGGAGTCTTTTTTCCTCTAGGAGACTTAACAGCGAATATGGTGGTCAACCCTCCTACAGGAGTAAAGTCTCCTAGATCTTTTAGCCACCGCCCGGCGCAGACCCCCGTAAACTGATCCAGAGAAGGCAAACCTGGCCCCCTCACCCCACGCAAGCGCGGCCCGGTGATCACCCTGCCGATGCTCCGGACCGTCATCCTCCGCCCCGGCTCACATCACGGAATTCGCGCCAGAGCCCGGAAACTGAGTTGCGTGATCAGCTCATCAGGATTCCGTGATCAAGGTCCCGCTCATGGTCATGGGACTCCCGTAGGGGCGCAGTGCCCGCCCACCCGGCGTTCAGCTCGGTCGCGTACGCTGTTCGGCGTTATGTCGAAGACAAGTGAGAACCCGGATCCCCGGCGGCCGGATCCGTCCCAGCCTGGCCCGCACCAGTCTGGCCAGTACCAGCCCGGTCAGTACCAGCCCGGTCAGTACCAGGCGAACCGCCCGGACCAGCCCGGCCCGTACCAGGCGGATCTCCCGGACCAGCCCGGCACCCCATACCAGCCAGGTCCTCCGCGCAAGGCCGGCCCCCAGGACCGGACCGACCCCCCGTACCAGCCCGGCTCTTACCCGCAGGGTGGCGTGATGCCGGCTGCTACGGGCACGCCCGCGCCGTCGGCTGGCCGGGCGCTGGTCGCGGCCGGCGGAGCGCTGCTTGGCAGTGCTGTCATCGGGCTGCTTGGCGGGCTGATCTGGAGCGTGGTCGCGCCGAAGGCGGTCTACGTCGTGGTCAGCCGGGGCTCGGCGGATGTCGTCAATGCGGAGACGACGGCGTTTATCGCGGATGACGCCTGGTTCTGCCTCATCGCCGTGATCGGCGGCCTGCTCATCGGGGCGGCCGTCTACCGCCTGGCGATTCGCAGGTACGGTCCCGCGCCCATGGCCGGGGTGCTGCTCGGCAGTGTGGTCGCCGGTCTGCTGGCCCGCTTCGTCGGCCAGAATCTGGGCCTGGCCAAGTTCAACGCCGAGCTGGCGAGCAGCCATCAGGGCGCGCTCCTGCATGCCCCGCCGGTGCTCGGCGCCGACAGCGCGACGATCTTGTGGCCCGCGATCGCGTTCTGGCCACTGGCCGCATGCCTGATCCCCGCCGCGCTCGTGCTGCTGGCGGCGCTGCGCGACCGGCCGGGCGTGAATAGGGCGCAGCAGCAGTGACGGTTCTACGATCGCCCTGAGTTCGCCCGGCGAACAGCCGATGTTCACGATGGTGTCATCTCGCCGCGATTGGCTGAAGCGTCTCGCGGGGACCTGCCCGAGCGCCAGGAATGCGGGGAGATGCGCTGATGGACCGTGTGATCGTGGTCGGCGGCGGAATTCTCGGGCTGATGCACGCGGTGGAGGCCCGGCGCCTTGGCTGCGAGGTCGTGCACTTGGAGCGGGAAGCGGGCACGCGCGGAGCGAGTGTCCGCAATTTCGGCCTGGTCTGGGTGAGCGGACGGGCGGCAGGACCGGAGCTTGACCTGGCCCTGCGCGCCAGGCAGCGGTGGGCGGAGATCTCGGCTGAGGTGCCTGGCACCGGGTTCCGGCCGCACCCGTCGCTGACTCTGGCCGCCAACGATGCCGAGCTGGCGCTGCTCCGCGAGGCCGCCGCCTTGCCCGACGCCGACCGGCGAGGCTTTGAGCTCCTCGATCCGGACGCGGCTCGTCAGCTCAATCCAGCTCTGCGTGGTGAGTTCGCTGGGGCGCTGCTCGGCGGCCTGGACGCGATCGTCGAGCCGCGCCTGGTACCGGAGGCGATCCGGACTCACCTGCTCTCCGGTGGCTTCGCCTCCGCCGGTCCCGCGTCCGCCGGCCACGGATACACCTGGCTGCCCCGCCGCGAGGCGGTGAGCGCTCGGCCAGAGCGCGGTTCGCGACCACACGGGGACCTGGCACGGCGGTGATCTTGTTGTGCTCTGTCCCGGTGCGGCACATACCGGCATCGCCGGCCCGCACCTCGCGGCCTATGACGTGCCGCCCGTGCGGCGAGTGCGACTCCAGATGCTGCAGACCGGCCCCTTCGAGCGCAAGCTCACCACCTCGCTGGCCGACGGTGACTCATTGCGCTACTACCCGGCATACGATCTGCCTGCGCGGAGCGACCTGCCGCCCCAGGTCCCGGTGGCTGCCGCTGCCGCCGCTCAGCTGCTTCTGGTGCAGCGACTCGACGGGACGCTCACGATCGGGGACACACACAGCTACGACGAGCCGTTCCCCTTCGACGTGGCCGAGGCCGCCTACGATCACCTGCGCGACCGGGCAGAGCAGCTGCTCGGGCCCGAGCTGCCGCCGACCCGGCTGCGCTGGGCGGGCGTGTACAGCCAGGTCACCGGGACAGACCTCTACCACAGATCGCAGGTGGGGCCGGGGATCGTCCTCGTGACCGGCCCCGGCGGCCGGGGAATGACCTGCTCGCCAGCGATAGCGCAGGAAACCTTCGAGCTGGCCTAGCAAGGAGACGCAACCGATGACCACGATCCGCATCGCCTGCCTGGACATGGCCGGCACCACCGTCGCCGACGAGGGCAGCGTCATGGCCGCGTTTACCGCCGCGATGGAGCGGTTCGGCCTGCGGCCTGGCGCACCCGGCTACGAGCAGGCCAGCCGGATCGTGCACGAGACGATGGGCCAGTCCAAGATCGAGGTATTCCGGCGCATACTCGACCACGAGACCGACGCCCAGGAGGCGAACAGCCTCTTCGAGCTGAACTACGCCGCCGCCGTCCGGTCCGGCTCCGTAGCCCCGCTGCCTGGCGCGCCCGAGACCCTGATCGCGCTGCGCTCGGCGGGCATCAAGGTCTGCCTGGCAACCGGCTTCTCCCCGGCGACCAGAGACGCGCTACTCGACTCGCTATGCTGGCGCCCCCTGATCGACCTCGCGCTCTCGCCCGCTGACGCCGGCCGAGGCAGGCCGTGGCCGGACCTGCCGCTGACCGCCCTGCTCCGGCTGGGCGGCGGCTCGGTAGCCGAGCTAGCCGTCGCCGGCGACACTGCCAGCGACATCGAGTCCGGCCTGCGAGCCGGCGCCGGCGTCGTCGCCGGCGTCCTGACCGGCACCGGCACCCGCGAGGAGTTCGAGCAGGCCGGCGCCCCCCACATCATCGACTCAATAACCGACCTCCTCCCGCTCCTCGGCCTGAGCCGCTGACCTGTCGGCCGTGACCCGCCCCCGACTTGGCCCGGCACTGACTGGCCTGCCCGGTTTCGTCCGTTTCGGGGGATACTGGTAGCCCCGGTCCACCCGGTTCGCCAAAGATCTAGGACACTTTTCCGTAGTAGGACCATTGACCGGCTTATTCGCGGTTAACGCTCCTACTACGGAAAAGTGTCCTACAGGACCGGAGATTTGACCCGGTTTGGCAGTCGGTAAATGGTCAGCACGGACTAGCGGAAGCCAGACCGAGGAGGCCGATCAGAAAGGCAAACCGGGACTAGGTTCCAAACTCGCATAGACCGGTCAAAACTGTCTCGCGCTCGACCCCGGCTCTCGTCGGCGAAGACTGGTCACTGGCGAGGGCTCGTCTTGTCACTTCCGGGCCACCCGCAGACCCTGGTCTCCGCCAGTAACCTCGCCCTCTGCCTGCGGGCGCTGGGTGAGGTGCGGGTGGCCCGCGACCTGTACCAGGACACCCTGGATCGCCGCCGTCGTGTCCTGGGCGAGGACCACCCCGATACCCGCCGCTCCGCCCGCAACCTCGCCGCCGATCTGAGCGCGCTCAACGGCGGCGACGAAACACGTGACGCCGTCCGGACTCACTTCTACACGGGCGTCGGCCATTGCGATACCGCGTGCCGAGTCGCGGAACGTGATGAAACCGGCCGGCCCTAGCCAGGTCGGTGACCAGAATCCCCCAACGGCCAGTTACCCGGCCGCAGGGCTCAGATGCCAGGGCCGGGAGGCGGGCGCCTGGGCCACTCGATCGGGAGGATCACGTTCCGGTCGGCTGAGGTACCGGCGCCCGCGCCGCCCTCGGCATTGATCAGGAAGCTCAGCTGCCAGTCGTTGGCCGCCAGCTCCCGGCCGAGCGCCGCGAGATCGCCCGGCGTCTGGGTGCCGCTGTAACTGGCCGGCGCCGCGCTGTCGAGCACCGTGCAGCACAGGGCCAGGCCTGTAGCCGTCTCGACTAGCTCGATGATCCGAGCCTGCTGCGGCCAGTCGATGTGCGACGCCGTGGTCACCTGCCAGAATCCGCCGGGCTCGCCTTCGGCGCGAACGGGGGTCACGGCATGAATGTGCGTGTGGCCGTTGATCCAGGCCACCACGCACGGGTGGGCCAGGAGCACGGCCCGAAGCTCGTCGCCGAGTACCCGGCGGTCGGCACCGGCCGGGCAGGTGTCGTTAATCATGGTCTCGATCGGATGATGGCTGAAGAGCAGCACCGGACGGCTGGCGCACCGCGCCAGCTCGCCTTCGAGCCACCCGAGCTGAGTCGCGTCGAGTGATCCCTGCCAGCCGCCATGCGGGTTTACCGTGTCGAGGACGACGCACCGGACGACGCCGTGGTCGAAGGCGTAGTAGGCGATCCCCTCATCGGCGTTGCGCTGGGAGTAGCCGTGCCCGGCCGGCGTGCCCGATGTCGCGAAGTGCTCGCGTACGTGGACGTCCCTGGTCACCGGGGCCCGGCCAGGGTCGGCGGTGATGGTCAGCCGGCGGCCCCGGCTCAGCTCAAGCAGCGCGTCGGCGTTCGCGGAGGTGAATCCGGCGAGCGCCTGGGCGGCGTCGAGGTCATCGGGCGGAGACACGAATTTGACGCTGCCCGACAGGAACTCCCCGAGCCAGCCGGTCGCGGGCACCGTGCCCTGCATCATGTTGTCGTGATTGCCGTGCACGGCGAACCACGGCATCCCGAGCCCGGCCGCCTGGAAGGGCCGCCGGGCGGCGGCGAGCAGTCCGGGCACGGACGGGAAGCCGAACCGGGTACGCGGCAGGTCCTCGACGCCGCCTTCAGGATGCCAGTACCGCTCGTCCTCGACCTCGGGGCTCGCGACCCCCTCGTAGCGGTCCAGGTCGCCGGAGTCCGGCCGGACGCGCTGCCCGTCGAGCAGGTCGATGTAGGCGCGCAGCTCGTTTCGCTGGCAGTTGTCGGTGGCGTCGCCGGTCACGATGGTGAAGTCGACCGGTGCCCCGCTGACGGGCGCGCTCGTCACCTCGCGGACGGCCCTGACCATCGCGTCGGCCACCTGGTAGGTGAAGAGCTCCTGAGCCCGGTAGCAGCCGATGATCCCGACGGCCGAGCGCAGCGGTGAGTCCGGATCGGAGAACCGGTCGAACAGCTCGGCCCGGCCGGGGGACTGGTGATCCATCAGATGTGTGTCCGACAGGTGCGCCAGCACCAGCAGCGGCCGCGCCGTGCGCCGCCAGTCCGGGGCCAGGCTGGCGGCGGCCAGCTCGGACCTGACCTGGTGCGGCTCCCCGTCACCGGGGACGAGCGGCCGGTAACCGCCGGCGCCTGGCTCGCCGGGGACGAGCCGGGAACTCGCTGTCGTCACTGCCGCGCGGCGACGAGCACCGCGTCCGCCTGCGGCAAGCTGATCTGGACCGATGCCCCGGCCACGAAGTCAGCCGCGTGCGTGCTCGGATGGTCGACCTTCACGGTCACATCGCCCGACAATCGCACTCCTATCCTGCTCACCGACCCGAGGAACGCCCGGTCGGTCACGATCCCGTTGCCACCCGGCACGGCCTCGATCCGCAGGCCCTCCGGCCGCACGAGCACGTCGACCTCTCCGGTCAGCTCATCGCTGCCCGGCTGGATCGCGACAACAGTATCAAGCACCCGCACCTGGCCGCCGTTCGCGAGCTGGCCGGGCAGCCTGTTCATGGTGCCGACGAATTCGGCCACGAACGGGGTCGCCGGGTGGGCATAGAGCTGGTCAGGTGCGGCGACCTGCTCGAACCTGCCGTTTCGCATCACGCCGACCCGGTCGGCCATCGACAGCGCCTCTTCCTGGTCGTGCGTGACGAACAGCGTGGTGATGCCGAGCCGCTGCTGCAGCGACCTGATCTGCTCGCGCAGCTGCAGCCGTACCTTGGCGTCGAGGGCCGACAGCGGCTCGTCGAGCAGCAGCACCTGGGGCTCGATCGCCAGCGCCCTGGCCAGTGCGACCCGCTGCTGCTGACCGCCGGAGAGCTGGTGCGGGTACTGTCTGGCCTGCCCGGTCAGCCCGACCATCTCCAGCAGCTCGGCCGCGCGGCGGTGACGGTCGGCGGCACGCAGCTTGCGCAGCCGCAGTCCGAACCCGACGTTGTCCAGGGCCGACATGTTCGGGAACAGGCTGTAGCTCTGGAAGACCATGCCCATGTCCCGCCTGGCCGCCGGGATCGCCGACACGTCCTTGCCGTCCACGTAGACCGACCCGGCGTCAGCATTGTCAAATCCGGCGACAATGCGCAGTGCGGTGGTCTTGCCGCAGCCGGACGGCCCGAGCAGCGCGACGAATTCGCCGGGAGCGATGTCGAGCGACAGGCCGTCAAGCGCGCGGGTCGGGCCGAAGGCCCGGTGCAGGTCCGTCAGGGAGACGGACAGGCCGGGGCTACCGCTTCCGGTGCTGCCGCTGGCTGCCTGCCCCAGGGCCGTGTCGCTTCCGGCCGTGGTGTTCGTGGTCATCTAGGGTCTCCAGCTTCTTGCCGTCCCACGGTGAACAGCGCGACCTCGGCTCCGCCGCGCCGGCGGGCCCGCCTGCTTGCCATTGTGACAATCCCCATCAGGAACAGCCAGGTCACGAACAGCGCGAGCAGCGACGCGGCGGTCGACACCGGCCCGCTGCTCTGCTCGAAGTTCACGATCCACACCGGGAACGTCTGGTAAAGGTCGAGGCTGGCCATCGTGAACTCGCCGAGCACCAGCGCGACGGTGAGCACGACGGCGGACAGCAGCGCGGTGCGCAGGTTGGGCAGCACCACCCGCCAGAGCGTGGTCAGCCAGCCCGCGCCCAGCGAGCTCGACGCCTCAAATAGCGTCTTGAGGTCAAGCGCCCGCAGCCCGGCGTCGATCGACCGGTAGGCGAATGGCATGGCCAGCACGACGTACTCCAGGCCGAGAAGGTCGGGCGTGCCCTTCAGGCCGGCCGGCGCGATCTGCAGCACCCCGATGATCAGCACGACCGGCGGGATGACGATCGGCAGGATGGTCACCACTTCGAGCATCCGGCGCAGTCTCGGCAGGCTCAGGTGCACGTAGACGGTCGTAGGCACCATCAAAATCAGGGTGAGAAAGGTTGTGATCACGGCAAGTCGCAGCGACAGGGCGAGCGCCGCCGTGAAGCCGGTCTGGTGGACGACGTCGGGGAACGCCTTGAATCCGGCGAATTTGAGCGCCGCGTAGAGCGGGACCAGGAAATACAGTCCCGCGAGCGTCAGGATCGTCCAGCGCCAGACCGGATAGCTGCGCTGCTTCTTGCCTGGCGTGACCGGAGCCGGGGCTGCCGCGCGGCCAGGCTCGGTGGCGGTTATCGCAGCCATCTCGCCGCCCTTCGCTGCAGGAGGGTATAGATGATCATGACGATCGCGATGATCAGGACCATGCCGAGGCCAAGCGCCTTGCCCACGTTCTGCTGGCCGGCGATCACGTTGCCGTTCAGGAATGAGCCGATCTGGATCGCCGTGAGCGGCAGCGCCCCAGCGGTCAGCGCCTCAGCGGTGGCGTAGGCGGAGAACGAGCTCCCGAACAGCAGCAGCACGCAGCCGAGGAAGGCCGGGGCCAGGACCGGGCCGCCGATGTAGCGCCAGTAGTGCCAGCTGCCCGCGCCCAGATTGCTCGCGGCCTCCCGCCAGGCGGGCCGCAGTCCCTCAAGCGCGGGCAGGATGACCAGCACCATGAGCGGGATCTGGAAGTACATATAGGCCAGCAGCACGCCGGTCACGGTGAACAGCGAGAACTTGCCCGCGTAGATGTTGATGCCCAGGTCATTGAGCCAGCCGGTGACGATCCCGGTCGTGCCGAGCGACGCGATGAAGAGGAACGCCAGCGGCACCCCGCCGAAGTTGGCGAAGACGCCGGACGCGGTGATCGACACCCGGCGCAGCACCGAGCCGCGCTTCGCCGTGTGGATCGCGTAGGCGATGAGAAAGCCCACGATGCCGGGGATGATCGCGGCCAGCACGGAAGCTCGAGGCCGGTGCGGAAACCGGTCAGGTACACCCCGTGGCTGGCGGTGTAGAGGTTGCTGAACGTGAGATGCCGGTCACCGAGTCCTGGAACGCGCCGACGGCGATAGCGGCCGTCGGCAGGATCAGCCCGGCAGGACGTAGACGGAGAACGGCACGACACCGGCCAGCCGCAGCGCCAGTCCGGGCAATGGTGCGGAGCAGCCGCCGGGCCGCGCCCCGGCATCCGTTCCGGGCACGCGGGGCGCGGCCACAGTCGGTAGTGGTCGGCCACGGCTAGCCGAGTACCTGCTTGGCCCACTCCTGAGCAACCAGATTCTCCGCCGTGGTGTACTGCGCGTCGCTCGGGAAGTTCAGCGTGGCCGATGGCGCCGGCGGCAGCGCGGCCAGGGCGGACTTGTTGACCGTGCCGGCCGCTGACCAGCGTGGGCAGCTCGATCGGGCGGGCGGCGCCCTGCAGCCACAGGTTCTGGCCGGTGACGTGTACAGGTACTCCTCCCACAGCCGCGCGGCGGCCGGGTCCGGAGCGGTCTTGTTGATCGCCTGGTCGTAGTAGGCGGCGAAGCTCGCGTCGGACGGGATGACGATCTTGAAGCCGGGGATCTACGACTTCACCTCGGAGGCCAGCAGGTAGTCCCACCAGATCAGGATCGGGGTGCTGCCGTTCTGCACGGTGGTCGGCCCGCCGACGACCGGCACGAAGTTGCCTACCTTGTGCAGCTTGGCGAAGTAGTCGATGCCCGGCTGGATGTTGTCGAACGAGCCGCCATTGGCCAGGGCGGCCGCCCACACCGCGGCGAACGCGGCGCTGGCCTCGGTCGGGTTGTTGTTGATCGCGATCTGGTTCTTGTAGATCGGCCTCAGCAGGTCCTTGAACGACGTCGGCGGCACCTTCACCTTGGCCGGGTTGTAGCCGATGGCGACGTAGCCGCCGTAGTCCCCGTACCAGGTTCCGTCGCTCGCCTTGGCGCTGGCCGGGATGTTGTCGACAGCTGGTGACCTTGTAAGGAGCCAGCAGGCCCATCTGGTCGGCCTTGATGGCGAAAGCCGTGCCCATGTCGAGCACGTCAGGCGCGCGGCTCTGGCCCTTCAGCGCGACCATCGCGTTGATCTCATCCTGGCTTGAGCCTTCAGGGTTGGCATCGTTGATCTTGATGCCGTACTTGGCCGGTGAAGTCCTTCATGATGGTGCCGTAGTTGGCCCAGTTGGTCGGCAGCGTGATGACGTTGAGCTGCCCTTCCTTCTTGGCTGCCGCGATCAGCGCGCTCATGCCGCCGCCGGCGGCCACTGACGATACGGTCGCCCAGTCGACGGTCTTGCCGCCACTGCTGCTCGTGCTCGATGAGCTGCTGCCGCAGCCCGCCGCGAGCAGGGCGCCGCTCAGCGCTAGCGCTGTGACGGCGTAAGTCTTCTTGCTCCGCACTATTCCCCTCCGGCCATGTTGAACCCATGTTCGTCAGCAATCGTCAGCCATCGTGGCCGTGCCGCATGAATGCATGCTGTTCGCCCGGTTACCTGGCGCGTGCCAGTGGATTAAGGCTGAAGGCCCGTGAGGCGAATACTGGGCGACGGGTACTAGTCCGCAATGGTCACGGAAGATGACCGCTCTGTGTGGCCCGGCGCTGGGCCTATGCTGGTCAGCCGACTGAGGCGATGCCAGGCCGCCTGCGAGCAATGGCTCTGGCGCGAGTTCCGTGGCCGCGCTGGTGGCTGGTGCCAGACCTGGCGGGGGCTAGCCGGGCGGCGTGCGTCACTTATACCCCGGCGGAGCGCTTGCGGGGCAGGCTCGTTTCCGTGATCATGATCGTGGTCTTGATCACGGAATTCTGCCGGGGTGATCACGCGGTTCATGTTCCGTGATCAAGGATTGTTTCATGATCACGGAGGTTGTCGGGGGTACCTGGGTGCGTCCCGGCCATGATCACGGAACATCAGCGGGGCACCGTCACCGCCCTGCGCCGTGATAACCCATCTCGGCGATAGTCCCCGGACTCCACCAGCCACACAGTTATCGGCCTCCGGCTCGCTGGCCACATCGAGGTGGCAGAGGTGCTGCTCCAACTGCATCGCTGCCACCTCGATGCATCTGGGGCGGGGCTACGCCTGGGCGCGGCGGCGGTCATGGCGGCGCCGACGATGCCTGCGTCGTTGAGCAGGGTGGCCGGGACGATGGGGGCTCGCAGCGACAGGCGGGGCAGGAACTTGTCGGACTTCTTGCTGATGCCGCCGCCGATGATGATCAGGTCAGGTGAGAGCAGCTCTTCCATCTTGTCCAGGTAGGCGTCTACCCGCCCGGCCCACTTGGACCAGCTCAGGTCGCCTTCCTCGCGGGCATGCTCAGAGGCGCGCTTCTCCGCGTCCTCGCCGTGGATCTCGATATGCCCGAACTCCGTATTGGGGATCAGCACGCCCTCGTAGAACAGCGCGCTGCCGATGCCAGTGCCGAGGGTGAGCAGGAGCACCGTGCCGCCCTTACCCTGCCCTGCGCCGAACTTCATCTCGGCGATGCCGGCCGCGTCGGCGTCGTTGAGAACGACGACCTCCAGGCCCGCCGCCTTGCCGAGGAACTCGGTGGCACTGACGCCGACCCAGCCGGGATCCAGGTTGTGCGCAGTCCTGATCGTGCCGCGGGAGACGACGCCGGGGAAGGTAATGCCGACCTTCCCGGTCCAGCTGAACTGACCGACCAGGTCGGTGATGACCTTTGCCACGGCGTCCGGCTCCGGCGGGTGCGGCGTAGCCAGCTTCACCCGATCCTTGGTCAGCTTCCCTGTGGTGACGTCAACCGGGGCAGCCTTGATGCCGGTGCCGCCGATGTCGATTCCCAGCACATCTGCCATGACGTTTCCCGTTTCCGCTTCTTGTGGTGAGCTCGGTCAGACGCCCCAGTGTGCCTGCTTGAGCGCGGCGACGTCAGCCCCGGCGCCGTCCAGCTTGATCTCCGCCGCGGTGGTGCGGCCGAATGCCCACATCAGCAACTCGGCCGGGGCGCCGATGACGGTCACCACTGGTGTCCTCGGCCGGACCGTCATCCGGACCGCGCGCTGGTCGTCGTCGCGCTGGCCGGTGTCGTCCCTGGCGAACTCGATTCCCACCGGGACCTTGCGCAGCATGAGCTTGGCCTGCGAGAGCTGGCTCCAGATCGCATCGGTCAGCACGTCGTCGAGCTCGCGCGGCGTCCAGTGCTGCTGCGCGCGCCTGACGTCTTCATGATGGACGAAATACTCGGTGAAATTGGCCTTAGCGTCGACGCCAGGAATTCCGAAGAGAGAAAACCGGGGCGGTCCGGTCCTGATCGTCTCGACTAGCATCGCATAAGGCGTCTTGCTCGATAGCTTGCGCTGAGCGCGGGCCGTGTAATTGGCTAGCGGACCGCCGACAATTCCGACCGCGGCATCTGGCCGGTGCTCACGAAGTACGAGGTGCGCGGCGAGATCGGCCGTTCGCCAGCCCGTGCACAGCGTCGGAGCGTCCGGGCCGCTCTTGTCGAGCAGCGCGCACAAAGCTAGGCGCTCATCTCGGGCATAAGTCACTAGCCGATAGTAGGCCAAAGGCCGGTGCTCGCGCGGACCGGTGCCGCGAGTCGCGTTAAGCGGCGGACCCGGCTGGATGAGGCTGGTTGTTTCGCCCGGTAGCGTTCGACTGGGCAAATCGCCGCGCTGGCTGGCAGGAGGACGATGACTAGCGAGAAAACGGCTGCCCCGGCGGTGCCGGCGGCCGGTGCCGGGCGGAGGCGCGAGCTTGCCGTGCTCCTGCTCGGCGGAGCCGCCGGTGCCGGGATGGTGCTGCTGGCAGCCAGGCAGCAGTTCGCGCGGGTGGTAGTGACGCCGCCGCACCCGCTGCCGGCCACGACGACCTCGCTCAGCGGACAGGACCTGCGGCCGGCCGTGACCGCGCTGGCGGTAGCGGGGCTGGCGAGCCTGGCGGCCGTGCTGGCCACGCGGGGTCTGCTGCGCCGGATCACCGGCCTGGTCACGGCTGCGCTAGGCGCCGGCATCGCGGTCGAGGCCGCCGGGCGGATCTCCGTCGCGTCTGCCCTTGCGGCCGCGGGGCGTGCGAATATCTCCCCGGCCAGCGGGGCCGGCGGCGGTACCGCGCCGGGGTCGACCACAGCGGGAACCGACACCGGGCAGGCGGCAGGCTCGCTGACCGGATTTCCTGCCCACGTGGTGTTCGCCGGGTCGCAGTGGCGGGTGCTGATCCTGGCCGGCGCGGTCGTGATCGTGCTTGCCGGGCTGGCGTTCCTGGTGCGGGCGACCCGGCTGCCCGTGATGTCGAGCCGCTATGACCGCTCCACCCAGGTCAGGCCTGGCGGAGGCCGGAAATCCGGGCAGGCTGATCCGGATGGCGCGACCGGGAGTCGGCTGCCCGCGGCCCGGATGGCGCGGTCGGGTGGCGGGCGCACCCAGGCCGCGAGCATGTGGGAATCGCTGACAGCCGGCGCGGACCCCACCGCAGGGCCAGAAGACGAAGGAAGCTGACTCTCGCAACGCACGCTGCGGAGCCAGATCGTGCCGCTCAGCGACCGTCCGCACAGGGGCGGCGGCTGGGAGCGAAACTGGCCTCGGTACGATCGGGGGCGCAAGCATCCCACCCCGAGGGGGCAGCAGACCGCGTGAGCGTGCTCGATGACATTCTCGTGGACGTGCGCACCGACCTGGCGGCACGGCAGCAGACCGCGCCGCTTGACCAGGTGAAGGAAGCGGCTGGCCGGGCACCATCTCCCCGCGATGTGATCGCCGCCTTGCGCACCGATGGCGTCGCCGTGATCGCTGAGGTCAAGCGGGCGAGCCCGTCCAAAGGGGCGCTGGCGGCCATCGCCGATCCAGCCGCGCTGGCTACCGACTACGAGGCGGGCGGCGCGCGGGTGATCAGCGTGCTGACCGAGGGCCGCAGGTTCGGCGGCAGCCTCGATGACCTCGCCGCAGTTCGCGATGTCGTGTCGGTGCCGGTGCTCCGCAAGGACTTCGTGGTCAGCTCGTACCAGCTCTGGGAGGCCAGGGCCTACGGCGCGGACATGGTCTTGCTCATCGTGGCCGCCCTCAAGCAGAACGCGCTGATCTCGCTCGTGGAGCGGGCGCGCTCGATTGGCCTCGCACCGCTGGTCGAGGTGCACGATGAGGCCGAGCTCGATCGCGCGATCGAGGCCGGGGCCGACGTGATCGGGGTGAACGCGCGGAACCTAGCCACGCTGAAGGTCGACAGGTCGGTCTTCACGCGGCTGGCTCCCCGCATCCCCGACGAGGTGATCAAGATCGCTGAGTCAGGCGTGCGAGGCCCGCATGACCTGCTGGCCTATGCGGCCGCCGGGGCTGACGCCGTGCTGGTCGGCGAGAGCCTCGTGGTCGGCCGGGACCCTAGGTCGGCCGTCGCTGATCTGGTGGCGGCCGGCTCGCACCCGGCGCTGCGCGGAGACCGAGGAGGAAGTTCTTGACCACGCTGCCAGCGCGGACGGCCGCGGAATCGGGGCCGCCCGGCGGCCTGGCCATGCCCGACGCGCCCGGCCATTTCGGCCCTTTCGGCGGCCGGCTGGCGCCCGAGGCACTGATGTCCGCGCTCGACGAGCTCACCACCGCGTATGAGACGGCCAGGGCCGATCCTGGATTTCAGGCCGAGCTTGCCGCGCTGCGGAGCGGCTACGCGGCCCGTCCGACGCTGCTGACCGAGCTGCGCAGGTTCGCCGGGCACGCGGGCGGCTGCCGGATCTACGCCAAGCGCGAGGATCTCACCCACACCGGCTCGCACAAGATCAACAACGTGCTCGGCCAGGCGCTGCTGACCAGGCGCATGGGCAAGACCCGCATTATCGCCGAGACCGGCGCCGGCCAGCACGGGGTGGCGACCGCGACCGCCGCCGCGCTGCTCGGCCTGGACTGCGTGGTCTACATGGGGCTTGAGGACACCCGCAGGCAGGCGCTCAACGTGGCCAGGATGGAGATGCTCGGCGCCGAGGTGATCCCGGTCTCGATCGGCAGCCAGACCCTGAAGGACGCGATCAACGAGACATTCCGCGACTGGGTCGCCAGCGTCGAGAACACGCACTACTGCATCGGCTCGGTGATGGGCCCGCACCCGTTCCCGACGATGGTGCGCGACTTCCAGCGGGTGATCGGCGTCGAGGCCAGGGAGCAGGTGATCGCGCAGGCTGGTGCGCTGCCCGACGCTGTCATCGCGTGCGTCGGCGGCGGCTCCAACGCGATCGGCGCGTTCCACGCCTTCATTGAGGACGAGAGCGTGGCGCTGATCGGCTGCGAGGCCGGCGGTGACGGAGTCGCGACCGGCAGGCACGCGGCCACGATCACGGGCGGATCGCCCGGCTGGATTCACGGCATGCGCACCTACCTGATGCAGGACAGTGACGGCCAGACGCTGCCGACTCACTCGATCTCGGCCGGCCTTGACTACCCGGGCGTCGGGCCAGAGCACTCCTGGCTGCACGAGACCGGCCGGGCCAGCTACCGCGCGATCACCGACGCCGAGGCGATGGCCGCGTTCTCGCTGCTCTGCCGGACTGAGGGGATCATCCCGGCGATCGAGTCATCGCACGCGCTGGCCGGCGCGCTCCAAGTCGGTCGCGAGCTGGGCCAGGACGCGGTGCTCATCGTCTGCCTGTCCGGGCGCGGCGACAAGGACGTGGACATCGCGGCACGGTGGTTCGGCCACCTGGACCCGGAGGCTGGTCAGTGACCCACACCGACGCGCGGATCGCGAGCAGCGCGCGGGGCGCCAGCAAGGTAACGAAGGCGTTCAGCCGGGCGGCGGCCGAGCAGCGAGCCGCGCTGGTCGGCTATCTGCCTGCCGGCTTCCCCTCGGTCAGCGGCGCCATCGAGGCGGCCAAGGCGATGGCTCAGGCCGGTGCCGACGTGATCGAGCTCGGCCTGCCGTACTCCGACCCGATGATCGACGGACCGGTGATTCAGGAGGCCGTGCACCGGGCGCTCGTGTCCGGGGTCCAGGTGAAGGACGTCTTGCGCACGGTGGAGGCCATAGCAGCCGACGGCGTGCCGGTCCTGGTCATGACCTACTGGAACCCGGTTGACCACTACGGCGTGGAATCCTTCGCCCGTGACCTGGCCAGCGCCGGCGGCAGCGGCCTGATCACTCCCGACCTGCCGCCAGAAGAGGCAGCGGGCTGGATCGAGGTCGCGCGGGCGCTGGACCTTGACTCGGTCTTCCTCGTGGCACCGAGCTCATCGCCCGAGCGGATCAGCCTGATCACCTCGGTCTGTGCGGGCTTCGTCTACGCGGCCTCTGTCATGGGGATCACCGGCGCCAGGACGACTGTCAGCAGCGCGGCCGAGGGGCTGGTAGCCGCGACGAGAAAGCACACGACGCTGCCCGTCGCCGTCGGCCTGGGCGTCAGCACTAGCGCGCAAGCCCAGCAGGTCGCCAGCTTCGCCGACGGCGTCATCGTAGGCTCGGCTTTCGTCAAGCGACTGCTAGACGCCCCCGACCCGGCCGCCGGCGTCCGAGCCGTCGCCGAGCTAGCCGCCGACCTGGCCGCCGGCGTCCGAACCCGCACCCCCGTCTAGCCCCGCCGCGCCGAGCCCCGCCCCCGCCGAGAGCGCTCCGGAACCGCATCGATGTGGCAGCGGTGCTGTTCCAGCAACACCTCTGCCCACATCGATGCATCTTCTGCGCAAGGGCACTGGTGCGCAGTGACGGGGCTTGAGCCTGGCGATCATGTCCGGGATGCCCGCGCAGTTCCGTGATCATGAAACGGAACTTGGCTCTGGCGCGAATTCCGTGACGTTAGCCGGGGTGACCGCTGGCCGACCCCTTGGATGTGGCAGCGCTGGTGATCCAGCCCCAGCTATGTCACATCGATGGGGCTGGAGCCCCAGCTATGTCACATCGATGGGGTGCGGCCCGGCAGGCCAGCGGCGGGACAGGCCGGGGCTGGACCAGCCACCCCGGAACCAGGTTCCTGCCAACTTCACGAATTCGCGCCACAGCCCGGAACTTGAGCTGCGTGATCACCCGGCTAGGGCTCCGGGATCAAGATCTCAGTCGTGTCCACGGAACCTGGTGGGTGATCACCGGCGCGGAGGCCGGAGCAGAGACCCGGTCCCCCTTGTATTGCCGGGGCGGGGCCGGGCCGGGCCGGTGACGGAGCCCCGTCGATGTTCCGTGATCAAGTCGGGGACGGTGATCACGGAGTTCTGGCGGGGCGATCATGCGGCTGATATTCCGGGATCAAGCTCTATTTCATGATCACGGAATCCGCGCGGGGGAGACCTGGTAGGGGGAGTGGCTGATGGGGTAGGGGGCTGGTTTCGGCGGGGCGGGGACGGGTTGAGTGTGGGGGGCTTTTGTGCCCGGATGCGAAACATAGAATTTACCGGCAGGTAACTAAAATCCCTGACCAGGTATGATGGGCTGGTAGCGCTCACCTGACCAGCGAGTTAGCTGAGCCGGTAGGCGGGCCAAAGTCGTCCCTCCGCTTTTTCGCAAGTGCAGTGCGGATGAGACGACTGGAGCGCGGATGGCCCATACCCTAAATCCGGATAGTGGTCTTGAAGACGGGCACGGCGGGCTCTATGACCCGCGATATGAGCATGACGCCTGCGGAGTCGGACTCGTCGCTGACCTGAACGGGCGGCCAGGACACAGGACTGTCGCCAGGGCGCTCACCGTCCTGGCCAACCTGGAGCACAGGGGAGCCAAGGGCAGCGACCCCGAGACGGGCGACGGTGCCGGGATCCTGACTCAGATCCCTGATGCGTTCTTCAGGTCCGTCTGCGGCTTCGAGCTGCCGCCGCCCCGGTATTACGCCGCAGGCACTGTCTTCCTGCCAGCCGGCCATCTGGCCACCGACGAGCTGATGAAGCGGATCGAGGAGCTGGCCGGGCAGGAAGGGCTGGTAGTACTCGGCTGGCGAGCCGTCCCGCATGACCCGGCAGCGTGCGGCACTGGCGCGAGGGCAGTGCTTCCGGCGATTGTGCAGTTGTTCGTGGCTTCGGCGGCTGGCGAGCAGGGCAGGGAACTTGACCGGCGGGCTTACTGCCTGCGCAAGCGGGCTGAGCACGAGGCGGGCGCGGACTTCGTGACGTTGTCCAGCGCCACGATCGGGTACAAGGGGATGCTCACCGCGACCCAGCTTGACCGGTTCTATCCGGATCTGACGGATTCCAGGTACGAGTCGGCGCTCGCGCTCGCCCACTCCAGGTTCTCGACCAACACGTTTCCTTCCTGGCCGCTCGCCCATCCGTTCAGGTACATCGCGCACAACGGTGAGATCAATACGATCAGGGGGAACCGGAACTGGTGGCGGGCTCGCGAGGCGATGCTGACGCAGAGCGTGCTCCCGCCGGGCGCCGACGGCCGGGGGATCGAGCGGCTGCTGCCGGTCATCGACGGCGCGCAGAGCGACTCCGCGAGCTTCGACGCGTGCCTGGAGCTGCTCTGCCTGGCCGGGCGGTCGCTGCCGCACGCGGTGCTGATGATGATCCCGCAGGCCTGGGAGAACGATGAGCGGATGCGGCCGGACCTGCGGGCGTTCTACCGGTTCCACGCTTGCCTGATGGAGCCGTGGGACGGGCCGGCGCTGATCGCCTTCACCGACGGCACGCTGGCCGGGGCCGTGCTTGACCGGAACGGGCTGCGTCCTGGCCGGTACTGGGTGACCGATGACGGCCTGGTGGTGCTGGCCAGCGAGGTCGGGGTGCTCGACCTGGACCCCGCCAGGATCGTGCGGAAGGGACGGCTTCAGCCGGGGAAGATCTTCCTGGTGGACACGGCGGCTGGCCGGATCGTGGAGGACGAGGAGATCAAGGCTCAGCTCGCGGCCGAGCACCCGTACGACGACTGGCTGCACGCCGGCCTGATGCACCTGGACGACCTGCCCGACCGTGACCGCGAGCTGCCGGACAGCGCCGAGCTCGCCGCGCAGCAGCGGCTGTTCGGCTACACCCAGGAAGAGCTCAGGGTCGTGCTCGCCCCGATGGCGGAGACCGCGGCCGAGCCGATCGGCTCGATGGGCGACGACACCCAGCTCGCGGCGCTGGCTGAGCGGCCGGCGCTGCTCTTTGACTACTTCGCGCAGCAGTTCGCGCAGGTGACCAATCCGCCGCTGGACGCGGTCAGGGAAGAGGTTGTCACGTCCCTGGCGGCGGCGACCGGGCCTGAGCACGACATCCTGGCGCCCGGCCCGGCGTCCTGCCGGCAGATTGTGCTGCCTTACCCGATTCTCAGCGACAGTGACCTAGCCAAGATCATTCATATAAATGAAGACCGGGATCTGCCCGGATTCGCGGCGCACGTGGTGGACGGGAGATATCGGGCCGCCGGCGGCGGCCAGGCCCTGCGGGACCGGCTGGCTCAGATCCGGGCCGAAGTCACCGAGGCGATCGGGGCCGGGGCCAAGATCATCGTGCTGTCCGACCGGGGCGCGGCCGATGGCCAGCAGGCACCGATTCCCTCGCTGCTGCTGACCGGCGCGGTCCACCACCACCTGATCGCCGAGCGGAGCCGGACCAGGGTCGGCCTGGTCGTCGAGGCCGGCGATGTGCGGGAGACGCACCACGTCGCGCTGCTGATCGGCTACGGGGCCGCGGCGGTCTGCCCGTACCTGGCCATCGAGACGGTGCGGGACCTGGCCCGGTCCGGGCTGCTGGACGGGGTGAGCGGCCGGAAGGCGGCGGCCAACCTGATCAAGGCGCTTGGCAAGGGCCTGATGAAGATCATGTCGAAGATGGGCGTGTCGACGGTGGCGTCCTATACGGGAGCGCAGATCTTTGAGGCGCTCGGCCTGGGCGATGAGGTGATCGGGGAGTGTTTCGCCGGGACGTCGTCGCGGCTGGGCGGGATCGGGTTCGATGAGCTGGCTGACGGCCTTGCCGCGCGGGTGGCGGCCGCCTGCGCGGATCGGCCGCCGGGGGCCGGGCTGGTACTTGAGTCCGGTGGCGAGTACTTCTGGCGGCGGGATGGGGCGCCGCACCTTTTCACTCCCGAGGCTGTGTTCCGGCTTCAGCACGCGACAAGGTCGGGCCAGCGGGCCATCTTCAGCC
Source organism: uncultured Actinomycetota bacterium (assembly GCA_963819285.1). Taxonomy (GTDB): domain Bacteria; phylum Actinomycetota; class Actinomycetes; order Streptosporangiales; family Streptosporangiaceae; genus Chersky-822. The sequence continues at coordinate 1,636,303 of CAWFVM010000006.1, read as the reverse complement.
AGTACAGCAAGGAGATTGACGATCAGTCGGCCCGGCGGATGACCTTGCGCGGACTGCTCTCGATCCGGGGGGTGGACGAGCCTGGCGGGCCGCGGCCGCCTCTGCCGGTGGAGGAGGTCGAGCCGGTAGCGGCTATCGTGCGGCGGTTCTGCACGGGCGCGATGTCGTACGGCTCGCTGTCCGCCGAGGCGCACGAGACCCTGGCCATCGCGATGAACCGGCTCGGCGGCCGGTCGAACTCAGGGGAGGGCGGCGAGGACGCCGACCGGTATGCCAGCGACGCCAGCGGGGACTCGCGGCGATCAGCCATCAAGCAGGTGGCCAGCGGCCGGTTCGGGGTGACCAGCGAGTACCTGGTCAACGCCGATGATCTGCAGATCAAGATGTCGCAGGGGGCCAAGCCAGGTGAGGGCGGTCAGCTGCCGGCCAACAAGGTGTACCCGTGGATCGCCAAGACCAGGCACTCCACGCCGGGAGTCGGCCTGATCTCGCCGCCGCCGCATCACGACATCTACTCGATCGAGGATCTGGCCCAGCTCATCTACGACCTGAAGAACGCCAGCCCGGCCGCCCGGATCAGCGTCAAGCTCGTCGCCGAGGTCGGAGTCGGCACGATCGCGGCCGGGGTGGCCAAGGCCCACAGCGACGTGATCCTGATCTCCGGGCACGATGGCGGCACCGGCGCGGCGCCGCTCACCAGCATCAAGCACGCGGGAGCGCCCTGGGAGCTCGGGCTGGCCGAGACCCAGCAGACGCTGCTGCGCAACGGGCTGCGCGACCGGGTCGTGCTCCAGGTCGACGGGCAGCTCAAGACCGGCAGGGACGTCATCATCGCGGCGCTGCTCGGGGCTGAGGAGTTCGGCTTCGCGACGGCGCCGCTTGTGGTCTCCGGCTGCGTGATGATGCGAGCGTGCCATCAGGACACCTGCCCGGTCGGGGTCGCCACGCAAGATCCTGAGCTGCGCTCGAAGTTCGCTGGGCAGCCCAACTTCGTGGTCAACTTCTTCGAGTTCATCGCCTGCGAGGTCCGCGAGTACCTGGCGAAACTCGGTTACCGCAGCCTGGACGAGGTGATCGGCCGGGCTGAGCTGCTTGAGCCTGGCCTCCGCCGGGGCCTGCGCCCTGGACCTGGCGCCGCTGCTGGCCGTGCCGCCGCTGCCGCCCGATGCCGCGCGGCGGCGGATGATCAGCCAGCAGCACGGCCTGGAACTGGCGCTGGACAAGACCCTGATTCAGCTCGCTGAGGGCGCGCTTGAGGAAGGCCGGCTGGTGCGGCTCGACCTGCCCGTGCGGAATGTCAACCGGACAGTCGGCACGATGCTGGGCTATGAGGTCACCAGGCGGTGGGGCGGCGAGGGACTGCCCGACAACACGATCGTGATCAGGCTGACCGGGTCGGCGGGCCAGTCGCTCGGCGCGTTCCTGCCCCGCGGCATCACGATCAGGCTCAGCGGTGACGCCAACGACTACGTCGGCAAGGGGCTGTCGGGCGGCCGGATCGTGGTCATCCCCGATCCGTCGGCGACCTTCGCCGCTCACGAGCAGATCATCGCGGGCAATGTCATCGGCTACGGTGCCACCAGCGGGGAGCTGTTCCTGCGCGGTGTTGTCGGGGAGCGGTTCTGCGTCAGGAATTCCGGTGCCGTCGCCGTCGCCGAGGGGGTCGGGGATCACGGCTGCGAGTACATGACCGGCGGCCGGGTGCTCGTGCTCGGGCCGGTCGGCCGGAACTTCGCCGCCGGGATGTCCGGCGGTGTCGCCTACCTGCTCGATCCTGACCCGCACCTGATCAACACCTCGACGGCTGATCTTGAGCCGCTCAGTGACTCCGACGCTGGCTACCTGCGTGACCTGATCGGGCGGTACCACGCGAGCACCTTCTCCGAGGTGGCGGCCGGACTGCTCGACGACTGGCCGGGGGCCGTGACCAGGCTGCGGCGAGTGATGCCGAGGGACTACAAGCGAGTGCTCGCGGCCACGAAGCGAGCGGAGCGGGACGGCACCGACGTGGCGCAGGCGGTCATGGCGGCGGTGCGGTCATGACCGCGGCCGGTGCAGGCGGCCCGGGCGGCCCCGGCGGCCCTGGCAGCACTGGAGGCCCCGGCCGGTTCAGGTCCACGCCGAGGCGGACCGCTCGCCGCCGGCCGGTCGATGTCAGGATCTCGGACTGGCGCGAGGTCTACGCCCGGGTCGGCGCGGCTGAGCTTGAGCAGCAGGCGGGGCGCTGCCTGGACTGCGGCATACCGTTCTGCCACCATGGCTGCCCGCTTGGCAACCTGATCCCCGAATGGAACGAGCTCGTCCTGCGCCAGCACTGGCTGGAAGCCGCGCGGCGGCTGCATGCCACCAATAACTTTCCCGAGTTCACCGGGCGGCTGTGCCCGGCACCGTGCGAGGCCGCCTGCGTACTCGGAATTAACTCAGAACCCGTGGCGATCAAGCAGGTGGAAGTCGAGATCATCGACCGGGCGTTCGCGGAAGGGTGGGTCGAGGCTGAGCCGCCGGGACGGGCCGCCCGGGCTGCGGGGCAGCGGGTCGCGGTGGTGGGCTCGGGACCAGCCGGGCTCGCGGCGGCACAGCAGCTGACCAGGGCCGGGCACGCGGTGACCGTCTTCGAGCAGGCGGAGGCGCCTGGCGGGCTGCTGAGGCACGGGATCCCCGAGTTCAAGCTGGAGAAGCGACTGCTCGACCGGCGGCTCGACCAGCTCAGGGACGAGGGGACCGTCTTCGAGTGCGGCGTGGACGCCGGGGCGGACGTGACGGCGGCCGAACTGCTCGGCGGGTATCAGGCGCTGATCCTGGCGTGCGGGGCGAGGGTGCCGCGTGATCTGCCCGTGCCGGGTGCCGGGCTGGACGGCATCCATCAGGCCATGGACTACCTGACCCAGGCCAACCGCGCGGTCGCTGCCGCTGGCCTGGCGGCTGCCGCTGGCCCGGCTGGCCCGGCTGGTCTGCCGGCTGGCTCTGGCTCTCCGGGTGACTCTGGCTCTCCGGGTGACTCTGGCGCGGTCGTAGAGCCTGCCGTCTCGGCGCGCGGCCGGCACGTGGTGATCATCGGCGGCGGTGATACAGGCGCCGACTGCCTCGGGACCGCGCATCGGCAGGGCGCCAGATCGGTGACTCAGCTGGAGATCATGCCCAGGCCGCCCGAGCAGCGGGCGACCAGCCAGCCGTGGCCGACCTACCCGATGATCTTCCGGACCTCGGCCGCTCATGAGGAGGGCGGCGAACGCGTCTATGCGGTCTCCACCCAGGAGTTCCTGGCCGACGACGCCGGCCGGGTCCGGGCCCTGCGGCTGACCGAGATCGACTTCGCTGACGGACGGGCGGTGCCGCGACCAGGTACAAACCGGGAGCTGGCCTGCGATCTGGTCCTGCTTGCGATGGGATTCACCAGTGCCGGGGGAAGCGGGTTGCTGGCCGGTCTCGGCCTGGATCTCGATGAGCGCGGCCGGGTACCGCGCGATGATGAGTACTCGACCTCAGTGCCCGGCGTCTTCGTGGCCGGCGACATGGGCCGGGGCCAGTCGCTGATCGTCTGGGCGATCGCCGAGGGCCGCTCGGCCGCCGCCGCCGCCGACCGTTACCTATCCGGCCACACCAGCCTCCCCGTGGCGATCCCCGCCTCAGCCGCCCCGCTCCGCGCCTGAGCGCCCCGCACTTGCATCGATGTGACAGCGGTGCTGCTGCTACCGCACCGCTGCCACATCGATGTGCCCAGCGAGATTTCAGAGCTGTTGTTCCGGCGGCGACGTCTGCGCGGTGTTCCTGGCCAGCGGCGCTAAGGAGACCGGGTACCCCCAGACTTCCGTGATCATGAGGCAGGCCTTGATCACGGAACATGAGCCGTGTGATCATCCTGCCAGAGTTCCGTGATCAAGGCCCCGACCATGATCACGGAACCTGGTTGGGGGTTGGGGGGTTGGGGTTGGGGGGCTCGCCGAGTCTCGAACCTTGTCTCTCTGAGAATCACGCGGCTCATGTTCCCTGATCAAGGCTTGCTCATGATTGCGGAACTCTGCGCGGGTGCCTGGCCGGGGGCGAACAACGGAAAGTGGTGATACGTCGTTCGTGGCCGGTGACGTCTTGACGTTTTGATGGGTCGATAGCCGGCAAAGCAGGCAAAATTTCAACAGAAAGTGATGATACGTGGAGCTGGCGGGCCGACATATGCTCATTTCCCTTGGTCCCGGCCGTCGGTCCCGGCACGCCTTGCCCCCGCAACGTCCTCTAGCCCAGCGAGACGGGTGACTCTCGCGGAGAGTCGAGAAGCTCTCCCGGCAGGCCGGCCGTCAGTTCCCGGCGGGGGTCGGCGGGGGTCGGCGGGGCTTGGAGCTAGGCGCGGGGTTTGGTAACGGCGTGGCTAAAGTGCGGGGGCGGCGGTAGCGTCACGAGACATGCTGCTTGCCTCGCTGCCAGGACCGGTGAGCGATGTCTGGCGTCTCGGGCCGGTGGCGATGCATGGATATGCCGTGTTCGTAGTCCTTGGCGTGCTCTTCGTGCTCTGGCTGAGCGAGCGCAGGTACCGGGCGGCTGGGGGACCGGCCTGGCTGATCGTCGACATCGCGACGGTGGCGGTTCCCGCTGCGCTCGTGGGGGCCAGGTGCTACCGGATCGCCGTTGATCATCAGCGGTACTTCGGGCGAGGTCATGACTGGGTGGGAATCCTGCGGATCTGGGATGGCGGCCTCGGATTGCCCGGTGCCGCTGTCGGCGGACTGGCCGCCGCCTACCTGTGGTGCCGCAGGCACGATGTGGCCCTCGGGCCGGTGCTGGCCGCTGCCGCGCCGGCCGTCGCGATCGGGGCGGCGATCAGCCTGCTCGGGAACTGGTTTGATCAGAGCCTGTACGGCCCGCCATCGACGGTGCCGTGGGCGGTGCAGATCTCACCAGGGAACCGGCTGGCCGGCTATCAGGACTTCGGCACGTTCCAGCCGCTGTTCCTTTACACGGCGATCTGGGATCTCGCCGTCGGGCTGGCGCTCATCTACCTGGTCAGTCGCCTGAACCTGACCGGCGACCGGGCGCTGACCGCCTGCGTGGGCGGTTACACGTTCGGGATGCTCGGGGCGGAGTCGTTCGTACTCGCCGGGGCGCAGCAGCGATCGGACCTGCTCATCAAGCAGCTTGTCGCCGTGGCGGTGGTGGCGGGCGCCGCCTGGTATCTCTACGCGACCAGGGCGAGGCTTGGTCCCGAGCCGCTCACGCTCTCGCCGGCGCGCCGGCGGTTTCCTGGCTCAGCGGCCAGCCTCGCCGCCGAGGGCCGCTCGCAGCCGAGCCCGAATGCCACGCGCATCGCCGGCGATCCGCCCCGGCAGCTGCTCGCTGACCAGGGAACCGGTGAGCCGCGCACGCCGGACAAGCTGTCGAGCTAGATGCACCGCCGCGCTTAATTATGCCCGATTTAAGTATTTTAAGAGATTTTCGGTGCCCCGGGTGGGATTCGAACCCACACTTGATGGATTTTGAGGCCATTGACTCTGCCGTTGGTCTACCGGGGCCTGACAAACTCGGGCATGACTGTGCCAGGAGCGTGCCGTGCATCTGTTCAATGTAGCGGCTATGGATAGGCTTCAGTGGGTGAGCCGGACTCCGTACCGTGTCGTTATCGCCGAAGACGAGGCACTGATCCGCCTGGATCTCAAGGAAATGCTTGAAGAGCCAGGTCAGGACGCCTACGTCGTCGTTGGCGAAGCATCCGACGGTGATACTGCCGTCAAGCTGGCCGCCGACCTGCGGCCAGATCTGGTGATCATGGATGTCAAGATGCCCGTGCTTGACGGCATCTCGGCCGCCGAGCAGATCAGCGCGCGTCGCCTGGCCCCCGTGGTCATCCTCACCGCCTTCTCGCAAGCGGACCTGGTCCGGCGGGCGAGTAGCGCTGGAGCGATGGCGTACCTGGTGAAGCCGTTCACCAAGGCGGACCTGATCCCGGCTATCGAGATCGCCGTGACGCGGTTCGCCGAAGTCAGTGCCCTCCAGGCTGAGGTCGGGGACCTGCGCGAGCGACTGGAGATGCGCAAGCTGCTCGACCGGGCCAAGGGCGTGCTCCAGTCGGCTCGGGGGATGAGCGAGCCAGAGGCGTTCAGGTGGATCCAGAAGACGTCCATGGACCGGCGGATGACCATGCGGGCGCTGGCGCAGGAGGTTCTCGACGAGCATCAGCGCGCCGCTCAGCCCGGCAGTCCCGCTGCCAGCCCGGCCGGCGACCCGTCCGCTGCGCCTGACAGCGCTGCTGAGCCGGGCGGTCCTGGCTGACGCGCGGGTTGTTTTTGGGCAAGCGAGCGGGGCCAGGCCCTTACCCCCGTGCAGACCCGGCACCCGCTCGCTTGCTGCCGCCTGCCGCCTCAGCGACGACGGTACGGAGCCAGAAGATCCTTTGGTGCCGTGTCAGCCTTCCCCGGACTGGCACGTTCTCTACTCGAAATCATCAGGCTCCGGGGAACACCGTAGCGAGCGGCGCCACGTCGCGCGTGGACACTGCCATTACCCGGCCGGTATGGGCCAAACATCCGTTCAGCGAGCGGCCAGGGCCGGCGCGGGCCGGCGGGCGGCCGGTGATCATCCGGCGGCGCGCGGAGCCGAGCCGGGAATGGCCTGGCGCAGCAGGCAGCTCAGCCTGGCCGTGCAGACGCGCCGCCCGTGGTCATCGCTGATCACGATCTCGTAGGTGGCGAGGGTCTGGCCGCCGTGCACCTGGGTGGCCACGCCGGTCACATAGCCCGCGGAGGCGGCCCGGTGATGGGTGGCACTGATCTCGATTCCCACGGTGAACTTGTCAGGTCCCGCATGCAGCGCGGAGCCAACCGAGCCAAGCGTCTCGGCCAGCACGCAGGACGCCCCGCCGTGCAGCAGCCCGTACGGCTGGATGTTTCCCGCGACTGGCATGGTCCCCACCACGCGCGTCGGCGAAGCCTCGGTGATCTTGATGCCCATGCGCTCGACCAGCGTGTCCGCGTGAGCGAGGTTCGTGTCGCTCCAGTCGGGCTGCTCAGATCTCGCTGCTTCAGTCTCGCCTGCCGTCACTACCGCCACCTCCGAGTTCGTCGCTGGCACCTGGTCAGTGCGGTCTTTGCCTACCAGCGCTTGTCGCAGCCTAGGATTACCGGGTGGCTCCCAAGAAACCGACCCCAGATGCCAGGCAAGCGAACGGCGCCGACGGGCGCGACCTGCTGCTCCTGCTCGACGGGCACTCACTCGCGTACCGAGCGTTCTTCGCCCTGCCGGCGGAGAACTTCTCCACGACGACCGGTCAGCCGACGAACGCCGTCTACGGGTTCACCGCGATGCTGATCAACGTGCTGCGGGATGAGAAACCCAGCCACGTCGCCGTCGCTTTCGACCGGAGTGAGCCCACCTTCAGGCACGAGCAGTTCGTCGAGTACAAGGCCACCCGCAAGGAAACCCCGGCCGACTTCAGGAGCCAGCTCAGCCTCATCTTCGAGGTGCTCGACGCGCTCGGGATCCGCTGGCTGTCCTCCGCTGGCTGGGAGGCCGATGACCTGATCGCCACGCTGGCGACCCAGGGGGCGGCGCAGGGAATGCGCGTGCTGATCGTGACCGGGGACCGCGACGCGTTCCAGCTCGTCAGCGACGATGTGACGGTGCTCTACACGGTGCGCGGCATCAGCGAGATGGCCAGGTATACGCCGGAGGCGGTCACGGCCAAGTACGGGCTGACCCCGGCTCAGTACCCGGATTTCGCGGCCCTGCGCGGCGACCCGAGTGACAACCTGCCCGGCATCCCCGGCGTGGGGGAGAAGACCGCCACCAAGTGGGTCGCCGAGTTCGGGTCCCTGGCGGCCCTGGTCGACCGGGTGGACGAGGTCAAGGGCCGGGCCGGCGACAACCTGCGCGAGCACCTGGACAGCGTGCTGCGGAACCGCAGGCTGACCGAGTTGTCACGGGACGTGCCGCTCGAAGTCGGGCCGCCTGACCTGCTGCCCGTCACCTGGGACCGGGATAAGATCCACCAGCTCTTTGACACGCTTCAGTTCAGGGTGCTGCGGGACCGGCTCTATGCGACTTTGCCAAATGGGATCGCCGGACAACTCGCCCTCACCGCCCCGGTGAAGGCCCGGGGCGGATTCGAGGTGGACGTGCGGCGGCTTGGTCCCGGCGAGGTCGGCGACTGGCTGTCGGAGCATGCCAGGGACGGGCGGCGCATCGGACTGGCTCCCAGCGGGACGTGGGGGCGGGGGACTGGCGACCTGACGGGGCTGGCGCTGACGGCGGCGACCGGGCTCGCGGCGCGGGCTGAGGCGGCCAGGGCGGCTGAGGCGACCGAGGCGGTCGAGACAGCTGAGGCGGTCGAGACAGCTGACGCGGTCGACGCAGCGCAGGCAGCCCCGCCGGCCTCGGCCGCCGCTCCGGCCGCTGCCGCCTATCTGGACCCGGTCGCGCTGAACGAGGCTGACGAGCGGGCGCTGGCGGACTGGCTGGGCGACGAGTCAGCGCCGAAGGCCATGCATGACGCCAAGGGGCCGATGCACGCGCTCGCGGCGAGAGGCTGGGCGCTGCGCGGGCTGACCAGCGACACGGCGCTCGCGGCATATCTCGCGCTACCGGGGCAGCGCTCCTTTGACCTGGCCGACCTGGCGATGCGGTACACGGGACACGAGCTTGACGACCAGCCCGCGGCGCCGTCGGGCCAGCTCACGCTCGACCTCGCGGACGGCGAGGAAGAGCTGGCGGTTGCGCTGGCCCAGCGGGCGCTGGCGACTGCCGAGCTGGCCGACGCGCTCGATGCAGACCTGGGCCGGCGCGGTGCCACCGAGCTGCTTGCCGACGTCGAGCTGCCGCTGGTGACTGTCCTGGCCACGATGGAGAACGCCGGGATAGCCGCCGATATCGAGCATTTCGCCGAGATGTCGGCGACCCTCGGCGGCGAGGTCAAGTCCGCCGAGCAGGGTGCTTTCGCGGCGACCGGGCACGAGTTCAACCTGGGCTCGCCTAAACAGCTTCAGGAAGTGCTCTTCACCGAGCTCGGGCTGCCTAAGACCAAGCGGATCAAGACCGGCTACACCACCGACTCCGAGGCCCTGACCGGCCTGCTGGCGCAGACCGAGCATCCTGTACTTGAGCACCTGCTCAGGCACCGCGATGTCGCCAAGCTGAAGAGCATCGTGGACTCGCTGATCCCGATGGCTGGTCACGATGGCCGGATCCACACGACTTACAACCAGATGATCGCGGCTACCGGCCGGCTCAGCTCGACCGACCCGAACCTGCAGAACATCCCGATCAGGACCGAGGAGGGCCGCGCATCCGGCGGGGCTTTATCGTCGGTTCCGGCTACGAGTGCCTGCTGACCGCCGACTACAGCCAGATTGAGCTGCGGATCATGGCGCACCTGTCGGGTGATGAGGCGCTGATCGCCACGTTCGGCTCGGGGCACGACTTCCATGCGGCGACTGCTTCGCGGGTGTTCGGAGTGCCGGCCGACGAGGTGACCGGTGATCTGCGCAGCAAGATCAAGGCGATGAACTACGGGCTGGCCTACGGGCTTTCGGTGTACGGGCTGTCTCAGCAGCTGAATGTGGCCGCGGCCGAGGCGCGGGGGTACATGGACGAGTATTTCTCTGTGTTCGGCGGAGTGCGTGACTACCTGCAGGCCGTGGTGGCGCAGGCTCGTCAGGACGGGTACACCCAGACGATCCTCGGCCGGCGCCGGTACCTGCCCGACCTGACCTCGGACAACCGGCAGCGCCGGGAGATGGCCGAGCGGATGGCACTGAACGCGCCGATCCAGGGCTCGGCGGCGGACATCATCAAGGTCGCGATGCTGTCCGTAAGCCACGCGATCGGCGCCGCCGGGCTGGCCTCGCGGATGCTGCTGCAGGTCCATGACGAGCTGTTGTTCGAGGTCGCGGCCGGGGAGCTTGAGCCGCTGAGGGAACTGGTCACGACGGCGATGTGCGGGGCGTTCGAGATGACGGTGCCGCTCGAGGTGTCGGTTGGCACCGGCCGCAGCTGGGCCGACGCCGCCCACTAACCGAGATCTGCCCCCACGGGCCGGTCTGCCCCCGCACAGAGTTCCGTGATCAAGGCGCCGTTAGGTCTCCGGGGTCGATCAGGGGGAGGGCGATGACGTGGCCGAGTGGCTCGGGGCCGATGTACTGCTGGCACTGGCAGTCATCGACGGCGCAGGTCGAGGTTCTCGGGTTGTGGAAGCTCAGGTGATGGGAGCAGCCGCAGACCGGCTGCGGGTCGGCGAGCTCGGCCGTCATCGCGCCGCGCAGCCTGGTCTTCGCCTCGATGATCGCCAGCCTGCGGTCGTGACGCCTGCCGATCGCGCGGCGCACCGACGCGGCGATCCCGCTGCCGACGCCGCCGAACACGAAGGCCAGCCACCACCAGCCTTCGACGAATCTGATCAGCGTGGTGAAGATGCTGTCAGCCGGTACCGCGGCGGCGAGAATTCCCACAAAGCGAGGGTTGTACACGTGTCTCGGCTTGTCAACCGGGCTACCCGCGCCGCGGCCGGCCCGCCGGGAACCGGCATCGCGATTGACCGTCCGCCCAGGCTCTCATATGCTGATCGGTGCGTTGTGAACTTTCGCAGTCCGCCATGGTCAGGCAGCCCGCGGGCAGCCTGTAGCAGGCCGGTTGTGCTGACCAGGCACTCCAGCCTTTATGTCGGACGCGCTGCGCAATGCGCGCCCAGAACCCAATCCTGTCCGTATCCGGAGCCCACTCACACATGACGACCAGCAGCACGCAGGCCACCTCGACACCCCAGGTTGCCGTTAATGACATCGGTTCGGAGGAAGCCTTCCTCGCCGCGATCGACGAGACCATCAAGTACTTCAACGACGGCGACATTGTCGACGGGACAGTCGTCAAGGTCGACCGGGACGAAGTCCTGCTCGACATCGGTTACAAGACCGAGGGAGTCATCCCGTCGCGGGAACTGTCGATCAAGCATGACGTAGATCCCAATGACGTCGTGAAGACCGGCGATCACATCGAGGCCCTTGTCCTGCAAAAGGAGGACAAGGAAGGTCGGCTGATCCTGTCCAAGAAGCGCGCTCAGTACGAGCGGGCCTGGGGCACGATCGAGAAGATCAAGGACGAGGACGGCGTCGTCACCGGCACTGTCATCGAGGTCGTCAAGGGTGGTCTCATCCTGGACATCGGGCTGCGCGGGTTCCTGCCCGCGTCGCTGGTGGAGATGCGCCGGGTCCGCGATCTGCAGCCGTATGTCGGCAAGGAGATCGAGGCCAAGATCATCGAGCTGGACAAGAACCGCAACAACGTGGTGCTGTCCCGCCGGGCGTGGCTGGAGCAGACGCAGTCCGAGGTACGCCAGAACTTCCTCAACACGCTCCAGAAGGGCCAGATCCGCAAGGGCGTCGTGAGCTCGATCGTGAACTTCGGCGCCTTCGTGGACCTGGGCGGCGTGGACGGCCTCGTGCACGTGTCCGAGCTGTCCTGGAAGCACATCGATCACCCGGGCGAGGTAGTCGAGGTGGGCCAGGAGGTCACGGTCGAGGTCCTGGACGTGGACATGGACCGCGAGCGGGTCTCGCTGTCGCTCAAGTCCACGCAGGAGGACCCGTGGCAGCAGTTCGCGCGGATGCACCAGATCGGGCAGGTCGTGCCTGGCCGGGTCACCAAGCTGGTGCCGTTCGGCGCGTTCGTGCGAGTCGAGGAGGGCATCGAGGGCCTGGTGCACATCTCCGAGCTCGCTGACCGGCACGTGGAGATCCCGGAGCAGGTCGTCCAGGTTGGCGACGAGATCTTCGTCAAGATCATCGACATCGACCTTGACCGGCGCCGGATCAGCCTCTCGCTGAAGCAGGCCAATGAGGGCGCGAGCGGCGAGATCACCGGCGACGACTTCGACCCGACGCTGTACGGCATGCCGGCTACTTACGACGAGCAGGGCAACTACGTCTATCCGGACGGATTCGATCCGGAGTCTGGCGAGTGGCTCGAAGGCTTCGAGGCACAGCGGGAGGAGTGGGAGCGGCAGTACGCCGAGGCTCGCGCCAGGTTCGAGGCACACCAGCGGCAGGTAGCCGAGGCTCGCAGCAAGGCCGAGGGCGAGGACGGCGACGACGGGTCGAACGCGAGCTCGCACACGTCAGGGTCACCGGACAGCGGCGAGTCGGGTGGCGGCGCGCTCGCTTCCGATGAGGCGCTTGCCGCTCTGCGCGAGAAGCTGTCTGGCGGCCGTAACTAGCCGCGTAAACCGCAATCAGTAATCGTGGCGGGCTTATCTCGCGTCTTGCGACGCGGGGGCCCGCCACGATTCATGTGCACGGAAGTGGGTTCCGCATGCTCAGGGTTGGCCTGACCGGCGGGATTGGCGCAGGCAAGAGCGAGGTCTCCGGGCGCCTGGTGACCCAGGGTGCCATCCTGATCGACGCCGACGCCATCGCCAGGGAGGTCGTGGCCGCCGGGACGCCTGGCCTGGCCGAGGTGGTCGAGGCCTTCGGCGGCCAGCTCCTGCGGGCTGACGGCACGCTGGACCGGGAGCGGCTTGGCGAGATCGTGTTCGCCGAGCCGGCCAGGCTGAAGCAGCTCAACGCGATCGTCCACCCGCTCGTCGGTCAGCGCATGGCCGAGCTGGAGAGTTCCGCGCCGGCCGACGCGATCGTCGTCCATGACGTGCCGCTGATCGCCGAGAACGGTCTGCAGGCCGGCTATGACCTGGTAGTCGTGGTGGATGCTGCCGCCTCGCTGCAGCTCGACCGGCTGACCAGGCAGCGGGGCATGACCGAGGTTCAGGCGCAGGCCAGGATGGATGCCCAGGCGAGCAGGGAGCAGCGGCTGGCGATCGCTGACTTCGTCGTCGATAACTCGGGCTCGCTGGCTGAGCTCGACCGCCAGGTTGGCGATCTCTGGTCCGAGCTCAGCCGCCGGTCGCGTTTCAGCCGCCGACCGGGCTCCGATTAAGCTATATCGCGTTGGTCTGTGTACAGTGAGGGCTGACCAAATCTGGACGGGCGCGACCGGCGAGGAGGCGGCGCTTTGTACAGGCAAACACAGGAAGTGCGATCTGCGGACGGCAGTCCGCAGACCGCACTTATCGAAGTGCGCGACCTGACCAAGCGCTTCGGCGGCAAGGTCGCCGTGGACGATCTCAGCTTCACGGTCGAGCCGGGCCGGGTGACCGGCTTCCTCGGGCCGAATGGCGCGGGCAAGTCCACCACGATGCGCATCATTCTCGGTCTTGACCGGCCGCAGAACGGATCCGCGACCATCGGCGGCAAGCGCTACAGCGATCTGCGGGATCCGCTGCGTACCGTGGGCGCGCTGCTTGAGGCGAAGTCCGTGCATACCGGGCGCAGCGCGCGCAACCACTTGCTCTTCCTCGCGCAGAGCCAGGGAGTGCCCGCCAGCAGGGTACCGGAGCTGCTTGAGCTAGTCGGGCTCGCCGCGGTGGCCGGCAAGCGCGCGGGCAGCTTCTCGCTGGGAATGAGCCAGCGGCTGGGCATCGCCGCCGCGCTGCTTGGTGATCCTCGCGTGCTGCTGCTTGACGAGCCGGTGAACGGGCTTGACCCGGAGGGCGTCCTGTGGGTCAGGAACCTGATGAAGCACCTGGCTGGGGAGGGCCGCACGATCCTGGTCTCCAGTCACCTGATGAACGAGATGGCGGTCACCGCCGATCACCTGATCGTGATCGGGAAGGGCCGCCTCATCGCCGACTCGAGCACGGCGGACGTGATCGCCAGCGGTACTCAGAAGTCCGTGCGGGTGCTGACGCCTGACGGGGCCGGGCTGACTGACCTGATTACCGCTAACGGCGGAAAGGTAACTCCGGGCACCGAAACCGGCGGCGGTGCCGCCGGCGATCTGCTCACCGTCACGGAGCTGGACGCCAGGCGGATCGGTGAGCTCGCCGCGTCGAGCTCGATTGTGCTCTACGAGCTGACGCCTCAGCTTGCCTCGCTGGAGGAGGCGTTCATGGAGCTCACCTCGGGAAGCCTGGAGTTCGGCGTACCGAGCGCCGACGGGATCGGCGCGCAGCCTGGCGCGCAGCTGAAGGAGACAGCCCGGTGAGGACCGCATCGCCCGCGACCGCCGGAAGCCTGCCGGCTCTGGCGCCGGCCAGGCGCTCCGCAGCGGCCAGATTCGGTGGCCTGATGCTCGCCGAGTGGACCAAGATCCGCTCGGTACGCTCGACGCTCTGGACGCTGATCTTGTTTGTCGTGCTGACTATCGGCGTGTCCGCCGGCATCACGGCGCTGACAGTTGCCACCTGGAATACGCACCGGCCTGGAGCGCCGAGCGGGCACCCGCAGATCGTTCTCGATCCGACCGCCTTCATCCTGGGCACCGGCATCTTCCTCGGGCAGCTCACGATCTGCGTCCTTGGCGCGCTGCTGATCACTACGGAGTACTCAACCGGCGTGATCCGGGCGTCCGTGCTGGCGGTGCCCAGGCGAATCCCGATGCTGGTCGCCAAGGTCCTGGTGTTCCTCCTGCTGCTCGTCGTGCTATCCGCGATTGTCGTCTTCGGGTCGTTCTTTATCAGCTCGGCGCTGCTGCACAGCAAGGTTCCCGACTCGCTCAGCGATCCCGGCGTGACCAGGGCAGTAGTCGGTGCCGCGCTCTACCTGACGGTACTCGGCATCTTCGCGCTGGCGATCGGCGGACTGATCAGGCACACAGCGGGCTCGATAGCGACAGTTATCGGGGTGGTCCTCGTTCTGCCTATTCTTTCAGGTCTGCTGCCGGGAAGCTGGGGCGCGCACATTGATGCTTACCTGCCCCAGCAGGCCGGGTCGCTGATTTACGGCGCGCATCCCAGGCTCGGTCAGCTGCTGTCGCCCTGGCAGGGGTTCGGCGTCTTCTGCCTGTGGACGCTGGTGCTGCTCGCAGCGGCCGGATGGCTGCTGCGGACCAGAGACGCCTGACCGCCCGGCGGCGCGCGCCGCCCCTTCGCGCCGCTGCGGCCCGGCTGTCGGAGGGCCGGCCTACAGTGGGAGTTGTGTTTTGTAAGGAGAGTTCATGCGCCCGGTGACTGATCTGCAGCGACGAGTCGCGCCCTTTGAGGTCGTGACTGACATGGTGCAGGCGGGCGACCAGCCGGCCGCGATCGCCGAGCTTGAGAAGCGGATCAGGGCGCAGACGCGCGCCACGGTACTGCTCGGCGCGACCGGCACGGGCAAGACCGCGACCGTGGCGTGGCTGGCCGAGCGGCTGCAGCGGCCTACGCTGGTCATGCTGCCCAACAAGACGCTGGCGGCTCAGTTCGCCAACGAGCTTAGGGAGATGCTGCCCAATAACGCGGTCGAGTACTTCGTGTCGTACTACGACTACTACCAGCCCGAGGCGTACGTGCCTCAGACGGATACCTATATAGAGAAAGACTCCTCGATCAACGACGAGGTCGAGCGGCTGCGGCACTCGGCGACGAACTCGCTGCTGACCAGGCGGGACTCGATCGTCGTTGCCTCGGTCTCCTGCATTTACGGCCTGGGCACGCCGCAGGAGTACGTGGACCGGATGGTCAGGCTCAAGATCGGCGACACGATCGAGCGGGATCAGCTGCTGCGGCGGCTGGTCGGCATGCAGTACCTGCGCAACGACATGTCTTTCACCAGGGGCACGTTCCGGGTCAGGGGCGACACCATTGAGGTGATCCCGGTCTATGAGGAGCATGCCGTCCGGATCGAGATGTTCGGCGACGAGGTCGAGCGCCTGATGACCTTGCATCCGCTGACCGGTGAGGTGATCACTACGGACGATGAGCTGTATGTCTTCCCCGCCTCGCACTACGTCGCCGGTCCCGAGCGGATGGAGCGGGCGATCGCCGGGATCGAAGCGGAGCTCGCCGAGCGGCTCGTTGAGCTTGAGCAGGCGGGGAAGCTGCTTGAGGCCCAGCGGCTGCGGATGCGGACGACCTATGACGTGGAGATGATGCGCCAGGTCGGCAGCTGCTCGGGTATCGAGAACTACTCCAGGCACATTGACGGCCGGTCGGCGGGCAGCGCGCCCAATACCCTGCTCGACTACTTCCCAGAGGACTTCCTCCTGGTCGTCGATGAGTCGCACGTCACGGTGCCCCAGATCGGGGCGATGTATGAGGGTGACGTGTCACGCAAGCGGATGCTGGTCGATCACGGTTTCCGGCTGCCGAGCGCGATCGATAATCGGCCGCTGACCTGGGAGGAGTTCTGCGATCGCATCGGGCAGACGCTGTATCTGTCGGCCACCCCGGGGCCGTATGAGCTGCAGCGGGTGGCGGGAGACGTGGTCGAGCAGGTGATCAGGCCGACCGGGCTGATCGATCCCGAGGTCATCATTAAGCCGACGAAGGGTCAGATCGACGACCTCGTGCATGAGATCAGGCTGCGGGCGGAGCGATCCGAGCGGGTGCTGGTCACCACGCTGACCAAGAAGATGTCGGAGGATCTCACCGACTACCTGCTTGAGCTGGGCATCAGGGCCCGGTACCTGCATAGTGAGGTCGACACGCTGCGGCGCGTGGAGCTGCTCAGGGAGCTGCGGCTCGGCGAGTATGACGTGCTGGTCGGGATCAACCTGCTGCGCGAGGGCCTTGACCTGCCCGAGGTGTCGCTGGTCGCGATCCTCGACGCTGACAAGGAGGGCTTCCTGCGCTCGGGTACCTCGCTGATCCAGACGATCGGCCGCGCTGCCCGCAACGTCTCCGGGCAGGTGCACATGTACGCCGACAAGGTGACGCCGTCGATGGCCAAGGCGATCGACGAGACCACCAGGCGCCGGGACAAGCAGATCGCCTACAACCTGGCCAAGGGCGTGGACCCGCAGCCGCTGCGGAAGCGGATCGCCGATATCACCGATCAGCTCGCTCGCGAGGATGCCGACACCGAGAAGCTGCTCGGCGGCTCGGGGCGGCGGCAGAGCCGGGGCAAGGCTCCGGTGCCCGGCATGGCCGCGCGGGCGCGAGCGGCGGCGGCCTCCGGTGGCGTGTGGAACGCCGAAGGCGAGGCCGGACGAGGCGGCCCAGCGCGGGATGACCTGATCGCGCTGATCACTGCCCTCACCGATCAGATGCACGCCGCTGCCGCCGAGTTGCAGTTCGAGCTGGCCGCGAGGTTCAGGGACGAGATCAGGGAGCTGAAGCAGGAACTTCGCGGCATGCAGGCGGCGGGCGTCTGAGGCATTTCCTAAGAGACCTGGCCGGACTGGCACAGAGCGTGATGTTACTCGGAGTAGTCGTTTAGTTCGGCACCGCACAGTCGCGGCACACTGTAGCGGCGTAAGGTCATACTCGTGTTTTTGAGCCTGGCTGCGGCTCTAGCTGCGGCGTTCTGCTACGGCGTCGGCGCGGTGATGCAAGCCATCGCGGTCCGGGCCGCATCACGGCGTCCCGTGCTCGCCGCAGCGGGCGTAACTGGCCGGGTTGATCCTGGCCTGGTCATCAGGATGTTCCGGCAGTGGCCCTTCGTGGTCAGCCTGGTTATTGACTTCGCGGGGTTCGTTTGCCAGCTCATCGCGCTGAGACGGCTGCCCATCTTCGAGGTTCAGGTCATCATCGCCGCTAACCTGGCGGTGACGGCCGTGTTCGCGTCCTGGCTGATGCACACGGTGCTGAGTATCCGGGAGTGGGCCGCTGTCATCGCGGTAGTCGTGGGCGTCGGACTGCTCGGGTCATCGGCTGGCGCGGAGGGCGCGGCGACCGTTGGCATCGATTTCCACCTCGCTCTGATCGCCGCGCTCGTGGCGATCGCCGTTGCCGGAGTTGCTGTCGCCAGACTGCCGAACCAGTACCGGACACCGGCTCTCGGCGCGGTCGCGGGCCTCGGCTACGGGGTGCTGGCCATCTGCGCCAGAATCCTGCCCGGCTTCACGCCAGGCATCCTGATCAGGTCACCGGCGGCGTATACGCTCGCGGCTGCCGGCATCATCTCGTTCATGCTCTACGCATCCGCGCTGGAGAGCGGGAGCGTCACGGTGGCGACGGCAGCTGTCATCCTTCTCGAGACCGTGCCGCCGGCGCTGATCGGGGTGCTATTCCTTGGCGACACCACTAGGCCGGGCCTGGCCGGACCAGCGATCGCCGGGTTCATCCTGGCGCTGATCAGCGCTATCGCTCTAGCGAGGTTCGGCGAGGCCGGAGTAGAGAAGAGTGCGCAGGAGCGACGATATGAGGCGGCGCCGGCCGGGGCCTACGGGACGGCGCAGGCGGGAGCCGGGCCGGTGCGGTTGCCTGAGCTAACCGGCACGGTCGCATCGATCGGCGCGGTCGTCGCGGGCGGACCAGCCAGGTCGGGTGGCGAGGCCAGGTCGGGTGGCGAGGCCAGGTCGGGTAGCGAGGCAGGGTCGGGTAGCGAGGCAGGGCTGTCAGGCTTGGGTAACTCGAATGGCCGGGTCAGCTCGGGCAACCTGAGCCGCAACGCCGAGCTGAGCCGCACCGCCGGCCGGGACCGACGGTACGGCTCGCCACGTTCGAGTTACCTTGACGAGCCAGCGAGCCGCCCAGCCGGTTCGGTCGGCCCGGCCGGTCCGAATGGCTCGGATAGGCAATCTGATACTGGATGATTTGCCGGGTATTCACCATTTCGGTAAGCCGGGGCACCCCGGCCAGGCGCTCCAGCACCCCGCACAGACTTCCGTGATCATGAAACAAAGCTTGATCACGGAACATGAGTCGTGTGGTCACCCCATCTAGATTCCGTGATCATGACCTCGGCCATGATCGCGGAACCCCGGTGGCGCCTTTCGCGGCGTGACTCACTGAGTCCAGAAGCCCAGTCACGGAACCCTGAGCGGCGTGAGCCAGCCCGTCGCCAAGCCCTCCTTGCCGGAACCGAAGGACGGGCGCGGCCCAAATCCAATAGGTCCAGTTAGCCGGGTATTCGCCGTTTCGGGTTCTTGGTCGTCGGCCGAATCCGGGGTCCGGCTGATTCCTGTAGGACTGTTTGCCGTTGTAGGAGCGTTAACCGCAAATCTGGCGGCAAGTGTCCTGCAACGGCAAACTGTCCTACAGGATGGTCTGCTGGCCGGGCATGCCTTCTGAACGGTCACTCTGGGTGACTGGACGGAACGCGGGGTAGCTGTCTCCGTCCGGCGGGTGCACGAACTCGGCGATGACCGGTAGGCCGGCTCGAAGCGTGGCCAGGGTGGTGAGGTCGGCTAGGCGCAGGCCGGTGGCGAGCCACGGTCCTTCATCGAGCTCGACCAGAGCCGGGATGGCCAGTGACTCACCAGCCGCCCTGGGATGAACCACCGCCCAGCTCACGAGCCTGCCAAGACCAGACGCCGCCGCCCAGCTCAGCCCGCCGCCGCTCCCGCCGTCGCTGCCGTCGCTGCCGCTGCTGTCGTCCTCGTCGCCGCAGCCCGGGCAGCTGGTCGCGGAGGGCGGCAGCCAGGTGTCGCAGCGTTCGCAGCGCTTGATCACTAGCTCGTTTCTGCCCGCGCCAGCGAAGAACGGCGCGCTCCTCGCATCGGCCTGGATGACGCCGACGCTCTCGGCGCCGCCGGCCCAGCCCGCCGCGAGCCCATGCGCCGGGCCCGCAGCCGGACCCAGCCTCGGCTCCGGCTCGGGCGTCCGTGCCGCGCGGCTCCTGCGCGGAGCAGCCGTCCGGGAGTGCGGGCTGAGGATCAGCGTCCCGTGGTGGTCGAGGATTCCGCCGTTGCCGCTGACCAGGATCAGGTCAGTGGCCGGCGCCGGGGCCTGGCGCGCGCCGCCCTCGCCCCTAGCCTGAATGATCGCCTCAGACAACGGTGTGAATCCCCACATGTAATAGCCAGAGAGCTGCCCGCCGCCAGTATTCACCGGCAGTGCCCCGCCCGGCGCCAGTGCCCCGCTGGCCGCGAACGGCCCGCCCTCGCCCTTCCGGCAGAAGCCGTAGTCCTCAAGCGTCACCAGCACCGTATAGGTGTAGCAGTCATAGATCTGGGCCATCGTGACCTCGTTCGCCGCGGTAACCCCGGCCATGTCCATCGCCGCCCGCCCGGCCTGCGCCGCCCCCGTGACCAGCCCGAACTCGCTTCCCCGAGCCATCGGCTGGCCTGGATGGCCCTGTCCCCAGCCCCAGATCCGCACCGGCGGCTTCGGCCCGGACGCTGCGGCGAGGTCAGCCGAGGTGACGATCACGGCGATCGCGCCGTTGGAGACGAGCGAGCAGTCGAGCAGATGCAGTGGCTCGGCGACCCAGCGCGACTGCTGATGATCAGCGATGGTGATCGGCTCCTGGTACTGGGCCAGCGGGTTCCCTGCCGCCCACTGCCGCTGGGCGACCGCGACCGCGCCGAACTGCTCGCTCGTGGTGCCGAATCGCTGCATGTGCGCCCGAGCGGCCAGCGCGTAGTGCACGGTGACGCTGCGGAATCCGTAGCCTCCGGCCAGGCCGCCGAAGCCGACGCGCGGTGCCGCTGCCGATCCCCCCGAACCGCCGCCGAAGGCGCTGCCCGCCCGAGCGCCCTCCCGGAGCGGAGTGTCGGCAAAGACGCACGCGACGGCTCGCGCCGAGCCGCTGCGCACGGCCAGCGCCGCGGTCTGCACGGCCATCACGGCGGAGGCACCGTAGCTGCTGACCGTGGCGAGCAGCGCGAGATCACGCAGGCCAAGCACCTGGGCCAGCCCGACATCCAGGCCGCCCGTGATACCAGGGCAGATCAGCAGCCCGTCCAGGTCTGACAGGCTGAGCCCGGCGTCGGCCGCGGCCAGGCGCACCGCAGAAGCCGCGAGCCGTCGCTGGCTGCTGCCGAAGACCCGGCCCAGCCTGGTCAGGCCGAGCCCGGCGATCACGGCCTCACGCGACGATTCGTTCACCCGGAGCGCTCCGTTCACGGCGGGCTCGCGCCACGCCCGGCCGACTGCTAGGGCATTACTGACTTACTATATTTAACGGGTCTCATCAGGCAATCGGCGCACCAGACGCCAGCCTGAATCGGGCGACTCACCGCCTTCGGCAACGTCGGTGCAGGTCAAAGCGACACCTTCCTGATATTCTGATACCCCGTGGGCTGGCGGGGTCAGCACTGCCGGCACGGACCACGGGAGCCGACTTGGCGACGCCAGCGCATTCCGCACGATCAGTCTTGACCACGCACGTCTTCGTGACCGGGGGCGTGGCCTCGAGCCTCGGCAAGGGACTCACCGCTTCCAGCCTCGGTCGCCTGCTCAAGATGCGCGGGCTCCGGGTGAGCATGCAGAAGCTCGATCCTTATCTCAACGTGGATCCGGGCACGATGAACCCGTTCCAGCACGGTGAGGTCTTCGTCACCGACGATGGCACGGAGACCGACCTTGACGTCGGCCACTACGAGCGTTTTCTCGATACCAGGCTGCCCGGCTCATCGAACGTGACCACCGGGCAGATCTACTCCGCCGTGATCGCCAAGGAACGCCGCGGTGACTACCTGGGGGACACCGTGCAGGTGATCCCGCACATCACGAACGAGATCAAGAGCCGGATCATCAACATGGGCGGCCCGCAGACCGACGTGGTTATCACCGAGGTCGGCGGCACGGTCGGCGACATCGAGTCGCTGCCCTTCCTTGAGGCGATCAGGCAGATCAGGCACGAGATCGGCAGGGACAGGTGCTTCTTCCTGCATGTGTCTCTGCTGCCCTACATCGGGCCGTCCGGTGAGCTGAAGACCAAGCCGACCCAGCACTCCGTCGCCGCGCTGCGCAGCATCGGCATCCAGCCCGACGCGATCGTCTGCCGGTCCGACCGCCCGATCAGCGGCGGGCTGAAGCGGAAGATCAGCCTCATGTGCGACGTGGATGAGGAGGCGGTGGTCTCGACTCCCGACGCGCCGTCGATCTACGACATCCCGAAGATCCTGCACTCCGAGGGCCTGGACGCGTATGCCGTGCGCAGGCTAGGCCTGCCCTTCCGCGATGTGGACTGGAGCGACTGGAACGAGTTGCTCGGCCGGGTGCACCGCCCGGCCCGCAGCGTGACGATCGCCCTGGTCGGCAAGTACGTGGACCTGCCGGATGCGTACCTGTCGCCTGCCGAGGCGCTGCGGGCTGGCGGATTCGGCAATGACGCCAAGGTCGACATCCGGTGGGTGCCGAGCGACGACTGCCAGACCCCTGAGGGGGCCGCGCGGCACCTGGACGGCGCGGACGGCATCCTGATCCCTGGCGGGTTCGGTGTCCGGGGCATCGAGGGCAAGATCGGCGCGGTCAGGCACGCCCGGCTGCACAAGATTCCCATCCTCGGCCTCTGCCTCGGCCTGCAGTGCATGGCGATCGAGGTCGGCAGGGACCGGGCGGGGCTTGACGGAGCCAACAGCGCCGAGTTTGACCCGCAGACGCCGTTCCCCGTGGTCGCGACCATGGCCGACCAAGAGGATGTGGTCGCGGGCGAACGCGACATGGGCGGCACCATGCGGCTTGGCCTCTACCCGGCGGTGCTCGCCGACGGCAGCCTCGTCAGGCGGCTCTACGGCGCCGAGATCGTGCACGAGCGGCACCGGCACAGGTACGAGGTCAACAATGCCTACCGGGCCAGGCTCGAGGCCGCCGGCCTGATCTGCTCGGGATTGTCGCCTGATGGCAGGCTGGTGGAGTTTGTCGAGCTGCCGGAGTCCGATCATCCGTTCTTCGTGGCGACTCAGGCGCATCCCGAGTTCCTGTCCAGGCCGACGCGGCCGCATCCGCTCTTCAGCGGGCTGATCGCGGCGGCGCTTGAGCGGTCAAGGGTCAAGCCGGCTGGTCAGGCGCTGGCGGCAGGCACCGGCGGCCGCTCGGTCGCAAGCGCATGAGCGCCAGTTCCTGGCTAGCTGACTCGGCGGAGGACTGGCCGGTGGTGACCAGCGACCTGCTGGCGACCAGCACCATCGTGACGCTCAGGCGGGACGCCGTGCGCATGCCCGACGGGCAGACCGCGACTCGTGACGTCGTCGAGCACCCCGGCGCGGTCGCGGTACTCGCGATGGATGACTCAGGACAGGTGCTGCTCATCCGGCAGTACCGGCATCCGGTCGGCAGGCTGCTGTGGGAGATCCCGGCGGGTTTGCGGGACGTGCCGGGCGAGCCGCTGGAAAAGACCGCACAGCGGGAACTACTTGAGGAAGCCGGCTACCTGGCAGCAGACTGGCAGGTGCTCGCCGACATCTATACCTCGCCAGGGATCAGCAGCGAGCGACTCAGAGTCTTCCTGGCTACGGACCTGACGAAAGTGCCCGATGCCGAGCGCGATTACATTCCTACGCACGAGGAGGCGCATCTGATGATCGAGTGGGCGCCGCTCGACGTCGTGGTGTCGCGCTTCCTCGCCGGGGAGCTGCATAACGGAGTGACGGCTGTCGGCGTGCTCGCGGCCTACGCGGCGCGGCCAGACGGATTCGCGGAGCTGCGGGGGACGCAGGCGCCGGAACGCTAGGGAAGGACGCAGGGCGATGAAGGTTGGCATTCCCAGGGAAGTCAAGAACCACGAGTACCGCGTTGCTATCACTCCCGCCGGGGTGCACGAGCTCGCCAGGTCAGGACATGAGGTTTTCGTTGAAAAGGACGCCGGCGCCGGATCATCGATCCCTGATGCGGACTTCGTCGAGGCCGGCGCCGCCATCCTGCCTTCCGCCGATGATGTCTGGCAAGCTGGTGACCTCATTCTCAAGGTCAAGGAGCCAGTCGAGGAGGAGTATCACCGGATGCGCCGGGATCAGGTGCTGTTCACCTACCTTCACCTGGCGGCCTCTAAGCCCTGCACCGACGCGCTGATCTCGGCCGGGATCACGGCGATCGCCTACGAGACAGTGCAGCTGCCAGACGGCTCGCTGCCGCTGCTCGCGCCCATGTCCGAGGTGGCCGGGCGGATGGCGCCGCAGGTCGGGGCGCACCACCTGCAGCGTGACGGCGGCGGACGCGGAGTCCTGATGGGCGGCGTCTCCGGCGTCTACGCGGCGAAGGTCGTCGTGCTCGGGGCCGGGGTCTCCGGCATGAACGCCGCTGCCATCGCGCTCGGGATGCAGGCCGAGGTGCTGCTGGTCGACAAGAACGTGGCCAGGCTGCGCTCGGCCGATGCCATCTACCAGGGTCATCTGCAGACGATCGCCTCCAACACCTATGAGATCGAGCGTGCGGCGCTCGACGCCGACCTGGTGATCGGCGCCGTGCTCGTGCCAGGGGCCAAGGCGCCGATGCTGATCAGCAACGAGCTCGTATCCAGGATGAAGCCGGGCTCCGTGCTCGTGGATATCTCCATTGATCAGGGCGGATGCTTCGAGGACTCCAGGCCGACGACGCACGCCAACCCGACCTACAAAGTGCATGAGTCCGTCTTCTACTGCGTCGCCAACATGCCGGGCGCCGTGCCGCATACGTCGACCTACGCGCTGACCAATGTCACGCTGCCCTACATGATGGAGATCGCGAATTACGGCTGGCGGGATGCCCTGCGCAAGGACCCGTCGCTCGCGCCCGGCCTGAATACCCACGATGGCGCGATCACCTGCGCTCCCGTGGCGGAGGCGCACGGGGTCAAGGCGACGGCGCTGGCCGAGGTGCTGAGCTGACTCCAGTGGCCGCGGCGGTCCGCCGGTACCTGGATCATCTCGCCGTCGAGCGCGGTCTGGCCGCCCACACCCTTGAGGCGTACCAGCGGGACCTCAACCGGTACGCCAGCGTGCTCACCGAGGCCGGGCGCACCGACCTGGCCGAGGTGAGCGCCGCTGACGTCGCCGGCTACGTGGCGGGCCTGCGCGCGGGCGACCAGGAACACGTGCCGCTCGCCGCCAGCTCGGCCGGGCGGGCCGTGGTGGCCGTGCGCGGACTGCACGCCTTCGCCCTGGCCGAGGGACTGACCGGGGCCGACCCGGCCAGGAACGTGCGGCCGCCGGTACCGCCGCGCAGGCTGCCGCACGCGATCTCGGTCCCCGAGGTGGCCAGGCTGCTGCAGATCGCCGGCGACGCGCCGGCGCAGCGGCGTGACCGCGCGCTGCTTGAGCTGCTCTACGGCACCGGCGCGCGGATCTCCGAGGCACTCGGCCTGGACGTCGATGATCTTGACCTGACCGGCCAGCGCGGCCCCGATGGCGTGGTCGCTACCGTCCGCCTCGCGGGCAAGGGCGGCAAGCAGCGGATCGTTCCCATCGGCAGCTACGCCTGCCGGGCGCTCGACGCCTACCTGGTGCAGGGCAGGCCCTGGCCGAGGCCGCGCGCACCGGGCTGGCCAGCCCGGCCGTGTTCCTGAATGCCAGGGGCGGCAGGCTGACCAGGCAGGGCGCCTGGGGTGCCCTGCGCTCGGCCGCCGCTAAGGCCGGCCTGGCGGAGATCTCGCCGCATGTGCTCAGGCACTCGTTCGCCACCCACCTGCTGGACGGCGGCGCGGATGTCAGGGTCGTGCAGGAACTGCTCGGTCACGCCTCGGTTTCCACTACGCAGGTGTACACGCTGGTCACGGTGGACAAGCTGCGCGAGGTCTATGCGACCGCCCATCCGCGCGCACTCGGCTAGGGCAACATGACGTCCAACACCCGCGCCCGTCCGGCGGCGGGCGGAAGCAAACCTTGATCGCGGAACCTCAGCCGCGATCAACCTGGCAGCCTCCGTGTTCAGGGTCTGGATCGCGGAAGCTGTTCGGGGGCGAGTTCAAGGGGTCGTTGCTGCCAGGAGGACGGGCTGTTGCTGGGGTGTGGTGTTAGACCTGGCCGGGGCTAGCCGGGCGGACTCAGGCGGAGCCCCATCGATGTGACATAGCTGGGGTCCCAGCCCCATCGATGTGACATAGCTGGGGTCCCAGCCCAATCCCAGGAACTTAAGGTGGCTGTCCGGGTGCGGGTGCGGCTCGGGCGGACGACAGCCGGGGCCCTCCGCGCAACAGCAGGGGACCCCAGCTGCGGCGCCGCGGCCATCCCGATCCCGGCATACCCGGCAAAAAGACCGGCCCGCCCGGAGAGCCGCAGCCCAGCCGGTCCCGACCAGCCTCTCCCGCACCACCACACACCCGCCCCGCCCCCCAGACGCAACAACCCCGGCCCCAATACCACGCGACACCCAGCACACCGCCACCATCACCCCGCCTGACACAACCACCCCCGCCACCTCCTGCCAGCCACAACACCCCGTCCCACGACAAACCAGCCACCTTAAGTTCCTGGCGTTGGGTCCCAGCCCCAGCGCTGTCACATCGATGTGCCATGGGCGGGAGCGGAGCGGCTCGCCGCTGCCCAGCCGTTGGCCCGGTGTTGCCTGCCAATTGCAGGCAAACGGTGAGTCGGCTTGCCGCGACCTCAGCCAGGCCTTAGAGTCCGGAAAAGGCAGCAGCCAGCAGCGTGCGGGGCTGCCGGGGAGGTGCGGTAGCCGTGGCAGCGTCAGTGCTCTCGGAGGTATCCACCGGCACGCTCGGCCCGACTGGTCGCCCGTATCCGGTATTTCCTGAGCCGGAGCCGCTGCTGCGGCACGGGCCGGCCCGAGTCGTCGCGGTCTGCAACCAGAAGGGCGGGGTTGGCAAGACTACGACGACGATCAGCCTCGGGGCAGCGCTGGCCGAGGTCGGGCGGCGTGTCCTTCTCGTAGATTTCGATCCGCAGGGCGCGCTCTCCGTCGGCCTTGGCTTCCAGCCGCATGAGCTCGATGCCACCGTGTACAACGTGCTCATGGAAGCAGGGTGCTCAGCCAGGGACGTCCTATTTCCCACCAAGGTTGAAGGCATGGACCTGCTGCCCAGCAACATCGACCTCTCTGGTGCCGAGGTCCAGCTCGTGCACGAGGTCGGCAGGGAGTTCATACTCGGCAGGGTGCTTGCCCCGGTGCTTCCCGACTACGACATCGTGATGATCGACTGCCAGCCTTCGCTCGGGCTACTGACGGTCAACGCGCTGACCTGCGCGGACGGAGTGCTGGTGCCGCTTGAGTGCGAGTATTTCGCGATGCGCGGCGTGGCCCTGCTGATGGAGACGATCGATAAGGTCTCCAGCCGGCTCAGCCCGAAGCTGACCATGGACGGGCTGCTCGCGACCATGTATGACTCGCGTACGCTGCATACACGGGAAGTGCTGGCCGGAGTCGTGGCCGGGTTCGGCGACAAGGTCTTTCACACCGTGATCAGCCGCACGGTGCGATTCCCTGACGCCTCGGTCGCCGGAGAGCCGATCACGGTCTTCGATCCGGCGTCCAACGGCGCGGCCGCCTACCGCGACCTCGCCAGGGAGGTGCTAGACCGGTGGCACAGGACCGATCTCGCGAATCAGGCCGGTGCTAGTTAAAGTCGGTGCTAGTTAAGGTCGGTGCTAGTTAAGGTCGGTGCCGGGTAGAGTTTCCCGACCGGGGCCGGCTACGCGAGGGACATTGACCACAATGCTGATGGGCGGGCCCGGCGAGGACGCACGGCCCGAGGAGCCTCGCAAGCCAGGCAAGCGCCAGTTCGAGGTGCATCTTGACGTCTTCGAGGGGCCATTCGATCTGCTGCTTGCCCTGATCGGCAAGCACAAGCTCGACATTACCGAGATAGCGCTCTCGGAGGTGACCGACGAGTTCATCAGCTACATCGGCGCGCTGACCGACCGGTGGGACCTCGACCAGGTGAGCCACTTCCTGGTCGTGGCCGCCACCTTGCTTGATCTCAAGGCCGCCAGGCTGCTGCCCTCAGGAGAGGTCGATGACGAAGAGGACCTGGCGCTGCTTGAGGCCAGGGACCTGCTGTTCGCCCGGCTGCTGCAGTACCGGGCCTACAAGGAGGTAGCCGCGGTCCTGTCCGGGCAGATGGCGGCGCAGAGCCGCCGGTTCCCGAGACGGGTGCCGATGGAGCCGGCGTTCGCCGCGCTGCTGCCCGAGGTGCTGCTGGTGCTGAGCCCGGAGCAGTTCGCGGCGATCGCCGCGGCGGTGCTGGCGCCGCGCAAGGCGCCCGTGGTCTCCACGGCGCACCTGCACATGCCGAAGACCTCGGTCAGGGAGCAGGCCGCTATCCTCGCGGTTAAGCTCCGCCGGCTGGGCCGGGCCTCGTTCCGCGAGCTGTCGGCCGACTGCGACGGCACGTACGAGGTGGTTGCCAGGTTCCTCGCCGTGCTGGAGCTGTACCGCGACAAGTGCCTGGCCTTCGAGCAGGTGGCTCCGCTCGGCGATTTGTACATCAGCTGGGTGGCCGACGATGATGCCTCTGATGCGCAGGCCGACCAGGCCGCCCTGACCGATAGCGATAGTGACAGGCAGACATGAACGAGCAAGCGCGACCGGGTGCGGGCGAGGCGCCGCCGGCGCCGGGCAGGCAGATGCTCTTCGCGCTCGGTGATCTCAAGCCGAGCCTGGAGGCGATCCTGCTCGTAGCCGACGAGCCAGTGCCGCAGAATCTGCTGGCCCAGGTGCTCGAGCTGCCGCTCGAGACGGTCACCAGGGCGCTGCACGAACTGGCCGCGCTCTACACCGAGCAGGGCTGCGGCTTCGACCTGCGCGAGGTGGCCGGCGGGTGGCGCTATTACACCAGGGCGGAGTTCGCGCCCGTGGTGGAGAAGTTCGTGCGCGACGGCCAGGAGGTGCGGCTGACTCAGGCCGCGCTGGAGACGCTGGCCGTGGTGGCCTACCGGCAGCCGGTCGGCCGGGCTCAGGTATCGGCCGTCCGCGGTGTCAACTGCGACGGCGTGATGCGGACTCTGTCGCTCCGGGGCCTGGTGGAGGAGGCAGGGACCGACCACGAGACCGGCGCGATCTTGTTCCGCACCACCGCGTATTTCCTTGAACGGCTAGGCCTGGCAAGCATTGACCAGCTTCCTGAGCTCGCCCCGTTCCTGCCAGATCAGCTCGATGACGAACCGGATGCGGGGCATGGCCGTGCAGGAACGTAGCAGGCGTGACGACGACGATGACGACTGGGGCGACCCGGGGGAGCGCGATTCCCTGATCGACGTGCCTGGCGGGGTGCGGCTGCAGAAGGTGCTGGCGGCCGCTGGCGTCGCCAGCCGCCGGAGCTGCGAGGAGCTGATCGGGGCCGGCCGGGTCGAGGTCGACGGTGAGATCGTCCGCCGGTTCGGGGCGCGAGTTGACCCGGAGACCCAGATCATCCGGGTGGACGGCAGGCGGATCCCGGCCAGCGCCGCCCTGGTGTACCTGGCGCTGAACAAGCCAGCGGGAGTCGTGAGCACGATGTCCGACGACCGGGGCCGGCGTACGATCGCTGACCTGCTCGGTGACCGGAACGAGCGGCTGTTCCACGTGGGCCGCCTCGACTACGACACCGAGGGCCTGATCTTGCTGACCAATGACGGGGAGCTGGCGCACCGGCTCGCGCACCCGAGATTCGGCGTGCTCAAGACCTACCTGGCTGACGTGCCAGGGCCGATTCCCAGGGATCTCGGCCGGAGGCTGACGACCGGGGTCGAGCTTGATGACGGTTCTGTGGTCGCCGACCGGTTCCGGGTGCTGGATCAGGCTGGGTCACGCGCGCTCGTGGAGCTCACCCTGCACGAAGGGCGCAAGCACGTCGTGCGAAGGATGCTCGCTACGGTCGGTCACCCAGTGGACCGTCTGGTCAGGACCCAGGTCGGGCCGGTCAGCCTGGGCTCGCTCCGCCCGGCGACCACCCGCCGGCTGACCACGGCCGAGGTCGGTGACCTGTACGCCGCTGTCGGCATGTGAGGCTGCCGGCAGGTGAGTGAGGGAGTGACCGCTCGCGGGGTATTCCCCTGTTCCAGACCGTAGGTTTGAACGGCCGGTAACTCCGGGCCGTTGCCTATCTCGGGGCACAACGGGTGCTACGCCCGCATAAGCCCCGCAGCACTCGCAGTACGCACACCACGCATAAGTTCTCAAGAGGGAGAGGCCGTGAAGGTCAGAGCCATTAGGGGTGCTGTCCAGGTCGACGCTGACGGCCGGCAGGAGATCATGGATGGCACGGCTGAGCTCGTCGCCACCGTGATGAGCAGGAACATGCTCAGCCCCGACGATGTGATCAGCGTGATCTTCTCGGCGACTCCCGATCTCACGTCGGAGTTCCCGGCGCTCGCGGCGCGCTCGCTCGGCTTCCAGGAGGTGCCGCTGCTGTGCTGCGCTGAGATCGCCGTGCCCGGTGCGATGCCCCGCGTGGTCAGGCTGCTGATGCATGTCGAGACCAGCCTTATGCGGGCTCAGATCCAGCACGTCTACCTGCGCGGTGCCGCTGCGCTGCGGCTGGACATCGCCCAGTGATCACGCGCTCAGCCGTGGTGATCGGAACCGGGCTGATCGGAACCTCGATCGCGCTCGCCCTGCGCGGTCGCGGCACGGAAGTCTGGCTGAGCGACACCGATCAGGGCTCGGCTCAGCTGGCGGCTGATCTCGGGGCCGGTCGCCTGCTGCCTGCCGATGGCTATCTGGCCGAGCCTGCCGACGTCGCCGTGCTGGCGATGCCGCCGGTGATGGTCGCGCCTTCGCTCGCGCAGGCACAGCGCCGGGGCCTGGCCAGGTGCTATACCGACGTGGCCAGCGTGAAGGAGCTGCCGCTGCGGGCTGCCGCCGAGCTGGGCTGCGATCTGAGCACGTACGTACCCGGCCACCCGATGTCGGGCCGGGAACGGTCGGGACCGGCGGCGGCGAGGGCCGACCTGTTTGTCGGCCGTCCCTGGGTTCTCTGCCCGGTCAGCGAGACCGCTGCCGAGTGCGTGGCGATGGCGGTCAGCCTGGTCAGCGCCTGCGGTGCCCACCTCGCGCAGATGTCAGCCCAGGAGCACGACCGGTGCGTGGCGCTGATCTCGCACGTGCCGCATCTGGTGGCCGCGGCTCTGGCCTCGCAGTGCGCCGAGGCGGACACCGGCTGGCTCGCGCTCGCCGGCCCCGGGCTTCGGGATGTGACCAGGATCGCGGCGGGTGACGCGAGCCTGTGGACCGAGATCCTCTCCGCGAACGCGACCGGGGTGCGAGAGGCGCTGGTCGCGGTTGCCGGCCAGCTCACGGCCGCCTCCGAGGCGCTCGGAGAGATTTCGGCTGGCCGGGACGATTCGGTCAAGCGACTCACGGCGATCCTGGAGAGCGGACGCGATGGCGTGGCCAGGATCCCCGGCAAGCAGGGCGGCCCGGCGCCTGCGTACGCGGCCGTGCAGGTCGTGATCGGTGACCAGCCTGGCGAGCTGGCCCGGCTGTTCGTCGCTGCCGGGGCGGCCGGGATCAATGTCGAGGATGTCAGGATCGAGCACTCACCGGGCCTGCCGGTGGGCGTGGCCGAGCTTTCGGTACGGCCGGAAGCCGCCGAACAGCTCTCGGCGGCTCTGGCCGCGGGCGGCTGGCCGGTAGCATCGCCTCCGTGAGAGATCTAGTTATTGCCGTCGACGGACCGTCTGGGTCAGGGAAGTCGACCGCGGCGCGCGGTGCGGCCTCCGCCCTTGGCCTGCGTTACCTGGATACCGGAGCGATGTACCGCGCGCTCACCTGGTGGATGCTTGAGCACAACATCGACCTGACCGATGCCGACTCGGTGATCAAGCACGGGATCAGGCTCCGGCTGGAGATCGGCACCGATCCCGGTGACCAGCAGGTGCGGATCGACGGCGCCGACGTGACCGCGCCGATCAGGCGCAGAGAAGTATCGAACGCGGTCAGCGTAGTCGCCGCGATCCCGCGGATCCGCAGCCACCTGATCGCCCTGCAGCAGCAGATCATCGAGCAGGCCGCGAGCGAGGCCGGCGGTATCGTGGCTGAAGGCCGGGACATCGGCACCGTGGTCGCTCCGGGAGCTGACGTCAAGGTGTTCCTGACGGCAAGTGAGCAGGCGAGGGCCGAGCGCAGGGCGGCTGAGCTGGCTGGCCGCCAGCCGGCGGTCGCCCCTGGCGCATCTGGTGCGCCCGGGGCGTCTGGTGCCTCTGGTGCCTCTGGCGCTGACCTCACTCGTCGCGAGCAGGCGCAGCGCGACCGGCTTGACGCGCCGCAGACCCAGCGGGCCGCCGATGCTATCGAGATCGACGCCACCGAGCTTGGCCCAGGCGATGTCATTGCCCAGATCGTCGGCCTGGCCAGATCGAAACGAGAAAATCCATGATCAACGATGCCGATCCCGAGTCCGCCGGCCTGGCAGCCGACGTCCTGGCCGACGCCGCCGTCCCCGTGCTGGCCGTCCCCGTGCTGGCCGTCGTCGGGCGCCCCAACGTCGGTAAGTCGACACTAGTCAACCGGATTCTGGGCAGCAGGCAGGCGGTGGTCGAGGATACTCCGGGAGTCACCAGGGACCGGGTAGCCTACGACGCGACCTGGCGCGGCCGGTCCTTCATCCTGGTGGACACCGGTGGCTGGGAGCCGTCGGTAGAAGGCTCTGGGCAGCTCCTCGCCAAGGTGGCCGCGCAGGCCAGGCTGGCCGTCGACGCCGCCGACGCGGTGCTCTTCGTCACCGATGCGCGGGTCGGCGTGACCGACGCCGACGAGGCCGTGGCTGCCGTCCTGCGACGGTCGGGCAAGCCGGTGGTGCTCACCGCCAACAAGGTCGATGACGCGCCGGCCGAGGCTGGAGCGCACTCGCTGTGGTCACTAGGGCTAGGCGAGCCGTTCGCGGTCAGCGCGCTGCACGGCAGGGGCAGCGGCGACCTGCTCGACGTGATACTCGACGCGCTGCCGCAGGCCCCGCCTGAGCGCCTGGACGTCGTGAGCGGCCCGAGGCGGATCGCCCTGATCGGGCGGCCCAACGTCGGGAAGTCGAGCCTGCTCAACAAGCTGGCCGGGCACGACCGGGTACTGGTCGACGCTACTGCCGGGACGACCCGTGACCCCGTCGACGAGCTGATCGAGCTGGGCGGCAAGACCTGGAACTTCGTCGATACGGCCGGGATCAGGCGCCGGGTGAGCCACACGCAGGGCGCCGACTACTTCTCGTCGCTGCGGACCGAGCGCGCACTAGAGCGGGCCGAAGTGGCGGTGGTGCTCGTGGACGCGAGCGAGCCGCTGGCTGAGCAGGACCTGCGGATCATCGCCATGGTCATCGACGCCGGACGGGCCCTGGTGATCGCCTACAACAAGTGGGATCTCGTGGATGAGGACCGCAGGTACTTCATCGACCGCGAGATCGACCGTCAGCTGCACACGGCGAGGTGGGCGCCCCGGATCAACATCTCGGCGGCGACCGGCTGGCACGTGGACCGGCTGGTGCAGGCGCTGGAGACGGCGATCGCCGGCTGGGAGACGCGGGTTCCGACGGCCAGGCTGAATGGCTGGCTGAACGCCCTGGTCGCGGCGACCCCGCCGCCAGTTCGCGGCGGCAAGCAGCCGAAGATCATGTTCGCCACCCAGGCCGGCATCCAGCCACCGCATTTCGTGCTGTTCACCTCTGGCTTCCTGCAGGCCGGGTACCGGCGTTTCATCGAGCGGCGCCTGCGCGAGGAGTTCGGTTTCGAGGGCACCCCGGTCCACGTCTCCATGCGACTGCGCGAGAAACGATCGGCACCAGCAGGAGCAAGAAGCAGCCGCCGCAGCTAACCGATGAGCCCCCGCCAGTGTCCGTGCTCATGGAGCAGCCCGTGATCACCGGGAGCGGCCCCCGGTCGGCCGGCCTCAGTACCCCGGCGGCCCCGCCAGGTTTCCGTGGTCATGGAGCAGGCCTTGATCACGGAATCTCGCGCGGGCGATCGCGCCCCTAAGTCTCCGTGATCAGGCCGCGATCCATGATCACGGAAACTCGCACGGGTTGCCCTGGGCCCCGAGTTTCCTGATTCTAAGGGCGATCGGGTTTCTGGACTCAGGCTGCGCTGCTGCGGGGGCTTGTGCCTGGCAGCAGTCCGGTTCTGTGCGATTTTTCTGCCCCGGTCCGGTGACCAGTTTGCCGGGTATCCGCCCTTTCGGGGTACCGGCAATCGGCCTGCCCGGAGATTCTCGCCATTCTCGTGGAGAGTTAGCCGCGCTATTTACTGAAAAGTCTCCACGAAACGACAACTCTCCACGAGAAGAACGACGGTGTGATCACGCGGCTGATATTCCGGGATCACGCCTCGTGCGGCTCGTTGGCGAGCTGGTCAAGCAGCGCGCACAGGAGGTCGAAGGACTCCTGGTCGTTGGCGTCGCCGGGGTGCGGTGCCCTGAACTGGCTGACGAACATCGCGATGTCGGTCAGCTTCCAGCGCAGCCGGTATAGCTCAAGGGCCGCCGGCCGGGGCCTGACTCCCGTTGCCTGCTCGTAGGCGGCGAGCAGGGAGCCATCGCCAGGATCGAGGTTGCACAGGTCACGTTCCGGCGGCGCGATCAGCGCCGTGTCCCAGTCGATCAGCAGCCAGCCGGCCGAGGTCAGCATGGTGTTGCCCGGATGCGGCTCGCCGTGGGTCAGCACCATAGGGGTCGACCCGGCTCGGACCTCGGCAGCGAGCGCGTCGTAGTGGGCTAGCGACTGGCGGATCGGTACCTGGCAGGCCGCGACTAGCTCGCGCGTTCGGTGGGCGTAAGGGCCGAGCTCGGCCAGGTCAGCCACATCCGCCCCGCTGACCGAGCCGGCCGCGTCCGTCGTGCCGACTGGGTCCGCTGCGCCGGCCGGGTCCGCCGGGCCCGCCGGGTTCGCCGGGTCCAGGCTGGCCTCGAGCTCGTCGCGGCACTGGATCGCGAGGTCATCGGCCTGCGCGCCGCGCCAGGCGGACTCGGGTGAGGTGTGGATGGCGACCAGGAGGTCGAGCGTCGCCTGCCGGTGCTCTGGCGTCGGGAATTCTCCCCATTCGAAGCTCTGGCCGAGCACGAACGGATACAGCGACAGGCTGAACTGGCCGGCCAGCCGCAGCAGCGGCTCGCCAGCCCTGTCCGGCACCGGCCCGAGCACGAATCGCAGGCCAAGGCCGGACAGCGCGGCTGCCGCGCTGAGCGAGGCGCGCAGCCGGGCGAACACCGAGTCAAACGGCTCAGACCGTGACCATCGCCTGGCATCGAGGTCATCCGCCGTGACGAACCACCGGGTGCCGTCGGTCTCGCAGACCTCCCAGTGGTGGCTGCCGAACCCGACCGGCAGGTAGACCACCGAGTCGGGGTTCACGCCCCAGCCTGAAGTGAGCGCCGAGATCAGCAGGTCTGGCCGCAGGCCATCGGGAGGAGCAAGCACCGGTCTAAGGTAGGGCAGTCCGCATCACCTGGTCGACCCAATTGGCTGTCAGCGAGCGCTCCGGCCGGCCAGCGGCGGACCCCGACAAGCTCATCAAGGAGAACGATGTCAGCCGAGCCAATCAGCCGCCTGTCGCAGGCCATCGAGATCACCGGTCAGGTGATCGCCGGGGTCAGCGCGGACCAGTGGACTAGCCCGACGCCCTGCCCGGACTGGAACGCCGCCGCCCTGGTCACCCACCTGGTGGTCGGCAACATCGGGTTCGCGGCCATCGTCAGCGGCAAGCCGCGTCCGGCCACCCCGGACGTCGCGCCCGCGGCTACTGACCTGCCCGGCGCCTACCGCGACGCGAGCGCGGCGCTAGTCGCGGCGTTCAGCCAGCCAGGCGTGCTCGACCAGATCGTGAGCTCGCCCATCGGCGAGATCCCCGGCAGCGCGGCCTTGCACCTGCGCGTCATCGAGACTCTGACCCACGGCTGGGACCTCGCCACGGCCACTGGTCAGGTCATCGCGGTCCCTGACGAGCTGGCTGAGCCGGAAATCGCCTTCAGCCTGGCGGCGCTGGCCAAGCTGCCGCAAGACCGCAAGCCGTTCGCCTCGGCGCAGCAGGCCCAGCCGGGCGCATCCGCATTCGAGCGGCTGCTCGCCTGCCTTGGCCGCGACGCTAGCGCTGGCCGGTAGCGCGTCGCCAGGCAGCCGAGCCCGGCGGAGCTGTCCCAGTTCCGGTCGGTACGATCGGCGTGGCGGTGCGTGGTGCGGCCTGGTGTGTGGTGTGGCCAGCACTGGGCCGCACTTCAGCAAAGAACGGCGAACGAAGGCGGAATAAATGCGTTACGGGTCACTGGGACACTCCGGGCTGCTCGTCTCGGTTGTCGGTCTTGGCTGCAACAACTTCGGCGGCCGGCTTGACCTGGAGGGCACTCGCGCCGTCGTCGACGCCGCGATCGAGTCGGGGATCACGCTATTTGATACCGCTGACATTTACGGCAGTGGCGGCGGGTCCGAGGAACTGCTCGGTGAGGTGCTGGCCGGCCTGCGCGACCAGGTAGTGCTCGCGACCAAGTTCGGGCACCAGTCGGCGGACATGGGCTACGGGACCGCGGCCGGTGCCAAGGGCGGGCGTAGTTACATCAGGAGGGCCGTCGAGCACTCGCTGCGACGGCTGCGTACCGACTACATCGACCTGTACCAGATCCACACGCCCGACCCGCATACTCCCATCGCGGAGACGCTGGGCGCGCTCAACGAACTCGTCACCGAGGGCAAGGTCCGGTATCTCGGTCATTCGAACTTCACCGGATGGCAGATCGCCGAGGCCGCCGCCGTCGCTGACCGGCATGGCTGGGCACCGTTCGTCTCGGCGCAAAACCACTGGTCGCTGCTTGAGCGCGCGGCCGAGGCCGAGGTCGTACCCGCCTCGCGGCATTTCGGGCTTGGCGTGCTGCCGTACTTCCCGCTGGCGAACGGCCTGCTCACCGGCAAGGTCCTGCGCGGGCAGCCGGCGCCGGAGGGCAGCAGGCTGGCAGGCAGGGACAGTTACATCACCGAGGCCAAGCTGGACGTCGTCGAAGGGCTGGCGCGGTGGGGCAAGGACCACAACGTCTCGCTGCTGGCGATCGCGATCTCCGGCCTGATGGCCCAGCCAGGCTGCGCGAGCGTCATCGCAGGCGCGATGTCGCCCGAGCAGGTCAAGGGCAACGCCGCCACTGCGGACTGGACGCCGTCCGCACAGGAGGTCGCCGAGATCGACGCGATCACCCTCGGCCTAGCTGGCTGACCTAGGCCGGCTCGCCCGCAGCGCGTGCTGGTACAGGGCCCTGACGCTGGCGGTAAACGCGGCTGAATAGGAGATGCTGGGCGAGTCGCCGCCCTGCTGGTAGCCGCCGATCACGCCGATGATCGCGCCGGTGCCGATGGCCGGGCTGAAGTCGCTCAGCATCGGGCCGCCGCTGGTCCCGTCGGTGAACCCCGGGCAGTAGAACTTGACCTGATCGAGCGGGCCAGCCCGGAACGCGACGGCAGTCGCCGAGCACGCGACCGGATGGCTGCTGCCGTCCGGATACCCGATGGCCCGGATCTGGGCCGGCAGCCGCGCGCCGAACCTGATCCGCTCAGCCCCGGTGGCGCGCTGCAAGGAGCCGGCGGGTTCGGTCTGGCCGGCCGGCACCCGGGTACCGCGGCTCGCCCCGCCGAGTCTCCTGACCGCCAGGAAGGCGACGTCATCATTGGGATCCTGATCAGCTAGCCACGGCCCATTCAAAAAAATCCTGGTCACGGCCCAGAGGGCGGGCAGTCTGCTGCCGCCGGCGTAGCCTGGCGCGAACACCAGGCTGCCCGGCGGCGACAGGCTCACGCCGGTCACGCAATGCGCGGCCGTGATCAGCAGATCCCCGCCGGGGCTGGTCACCACGCTGGCGGTACAGAAATGCGAGCCAAGCTGGCCGTTGTCGCGGGTGAACAGTGCCCCGACCGGGTCGGCCTGCCTCGCGGCGCCGGGGGAGCCGGCCGCGGGATGCCGGACGGCCGGCGCCGCGACCGCGGACCGGATGCCCTGCCCGGCAGGCGCGCCCGGATGGCCGGCCGCGCCCGTGGCGGGCCTGTCCGCCGCCGTCACCGCGCTCAGGGCCGAATTCAGCGTCAGTGCCACGGTGACGAGCAGCGCCGTGCTGATCGCCAGCAGCGGGCCGGCCAGGCGCCAGGACGGCGCTCGCATTACCGCGTCGCACCTCGCCGTCGCCCAGCGGCCCTGGCTGAGCAGGCGCGAAGTCGGCGCGGCGAGCCAGGTTGTCCCGTCATTGCCTTCCCCGAGCACGAACATGCGGATTCAGTCCTATCCCGATTCATTCTTGGCGGCGAACGGCGCTCGCAAACACCAAGCGGAGGGCCGAGACAACCAATGATGACGGCAAGCACCGGCAATCTCTCGTGACACTCCGTGGACGGTCGCCACTCAGGGCGTCAGCCGGTGCAGGTCCCTCGGGAACGCGGTGACCTGGCGGACGTTGGCGGCTCCGGTGAGCCTGGCCGTCCAGCGTTCGAGGCCGATGGCGAATCCGCCGTGCGGGGGCATTCCGTGCCGGAAAACCTGCAGGTAACTGGCGTACTGCCTCGGGTCCTCGCCTCGCCTGGCCAGAGCCGCCAGGTAGTCGCTGTAGTTGTGCAGGCGCTGGCCGCCGGTCACCAGCTCGAGTCCTCGGAAAAGCAGGTCGAAACTGCGGGTACGGTCCGGCCGCTCCGGGTCGTGGTGAGTGTAGAACGGTCGCTTCGCCAGCGGGAATCCAGGTACGAAGAGGAACTCGGACCCGTGCTCTTGTAGTGCCCACTCGCACAGCCACCGCTCGTCGGCTGGGGACAGGTCAGGCTCGCCGCGCGGGTCCCAGCCCGCCTGGCTGGCGATGAGCTCCCTGGGCCGCGGTGAAGTCGAGCTGCGGAATCGGCTGCGGCACCTCGGGCAGCTTGAGGCCCAGCAGTTCGACGGCCGGGGCGGCCAGCTCGGCGACGGCGGCCGCCATGCCGGCGATCGTGTCCCTGAGCATCGCCATCACGTCCTGGTGGTCGGTGATGAAGCCGAACTCGGCGTCCAGGCTGGTGTACTGAGCCAGGTGCCTGGCGGTGTCGTGCGGCTCGGCCCGGAAGACGGGCCCGGTCTCGTACACCCGCTCGAAGACGCCGACCATCGCCTGCTTGTAGAACTGAGGCGACTGGGCCAGGTAGGCCGGCTGGCCGAAGTAGTCGATCGCGAAGACGTTGGCGCCCGACTCCGTAGCCGAGGCGACGATCTTCGGGGTGTGAATCTCGGTGAACCCCCTGGCGCTGAGCACGGCCCGGAAGCCTGCCTCGCTCGCGGCCGCTATCCGCAGGCCAGCGCGCAGGCTCGGATGCCGGAGCGTGGTCGGCGCGTGATCAAGGATCGTCGGCAGCCCGGCGGTCACGGCCGGCCGGTACAGGTCGAACGGCGGCGGCTCGGCCGGCTCGCTCAGCGCTGTCACCGTCACTCCTGATCCGGTGATCTCGGCGCCGCCCGGTGCCTGGCCGGAGGCCGCGACAGTGCCGCTGACCTGGAGGGCGGTTTCCTCGGTGAGCTGACTGGCGGCGCCAGCTAGCTCGTGGCCGGCCCCTGGCCAGCCAGTACGACCTGGGCGAGGCCGCTGCGGTCCCTGATGATGAGGAAGGTGACCGACTTGAGCTCGCGCTTGCGGTGCAGCCAGCCGGAGATGGTCACTTGCCGGCCGATCTGCGTGCCTAGCTCACCGGCCAGAACTCGGATAGAAGTCATGAGGCACTCCCTGGGTCGTCGTGCCCCTTGGGAGTGCGGGCGAGAAGGGAACTCGCGGTGCCACCACACCTTCGCCGCGCTAGAGCACGGCCTCGTGGCCCGGTCACGGGGGCTAGCCGGCGGGGCATCGGGCCAGCCGCTGGTGGCGGCAGCCGTTCCTCCCCGCACTCGGGAGGGTCTTCGCCGCCCGGTAGCGACTCCGCCTTCCCAGCTGCCGGCGGCTCTCTCTGCTCGCAAGACCGGGCGCTACTCGTCTCCGTCAGCGCGTTGGAGCTACTTTACCGCAGCAGCCTGACCCCGTGCTTTAGCCAGCCGGGTGCCTAGCGGCCGGCGCGTCATCGCGAGCCTGGTTACTACGCTATGATTCTGTCCGTCCGACAGGGCGACGGGACGTGGCCCAGCTTGGTTAAGGCGCTGGTCTGGGGGACCAGAGATCCCGGGTTCAAATCCCGGCGTCCCGACTGTTTGAGTGAGCGGTACCGGCCCGCCGAGTTAGCGGTGCCGGGCGGGCCCCGGCTGGGTGGGCACTATGCGCGAGCGCGGTACGTTGCCCTAAGCGATGAGGACGCAAGGATTGGGTCAGCCCCAGCGGAACGGCTATGGCAACGGGCAGCGAACGGCGACCCAGACAGCTCACACGTCGCCGGGGCGCACGCGCGGTCGTCGGTGGCCGCGGCGCATCGTCCTGACGATCTGCGTCGTGATCAGCGCAGTTCTGGTCACGGCTGGAGTGATCATGGTGATTACTCCTTCGGTCGGCGGCGCATGGTCGATCGCGCGGGCGGAGGCGAAGTCCCATCATGCGGTGTTCCCCGGGCCGCCGGCTCCGCGTAAGTTCTCCGCGGCGCTGATCGCCACTGAGGACCACAGGTTCGGATCCGAGCCGGGAGTCGATCCGTTCGCGATCGGCCGGGTGCTGCTCTCCGGTCTGACCGGTGGCGGTGATCAGGGCGGCGCGACCCTGTACCAGCAGCTAGCGAAGGTCCTCTACACGCCGGAGCAGGGTGGCATCCCGACGGAGATCAAGCAGATCGCGCTGGCGATCAAGCTCAAGTACAGCTACACCGACGCTCAGATCCTGCACATGTATGCGGCGGTGGTCTATTTCGGCCATGGCTTCTACGGACTCGATGCGGCGAGCTGCGGATACTTCGGCATCCCGCCGAGCCGCCTGACCTGGCCGGAAGCGGCCGTGCTCGCCGGGCTGGTCCAGGCGCCGTCAGCATACGATCCGCTTGAGTTCCCCAAGCTGACTCGCTCGCGCGAACTGCACGTGATCAGGCGCCTGGTCGCGACCAAGACGCTGACCAGGCACCAGGGCGCGGTAGCGGGCGCAGTCTCGATCGCCAGGCTGACCGCCAGTGCCGGAGGCTGCCGCGCCTGATCTTCGGGCCGGCGGTGCGCGTCCAAGGCCAGTCTCGCGCGCGGCTGGGCTATGGCAGTTCGGGCTGAGCTGGGCCAGCGGTAAGCGGGATGCTCGACGTGGCCCATCTGGGTGCTGACTGTGCGGCGACGAGGGAGCCAGGAGCGACGGCAGCAGGCATGGTCGGGGCGGGTGCGGCCCGGGCAGCCTCAGCGAGCGGTAGCGGGCGGCCTTTGCGGTGGCGGCCCTGGCGGAGTCTGGCCTGGTGTACTTCCGGGGGTACCCAGATCCACTTGCGGTAGGACCAGAACCTGAACAGCGTGCCGATACCGACGCCGACGAGGTTGGCCGCTGTGTACCAGAATCGGCCGGACAGGCCGGCTACGTCGTTGACCAGTCCGATGCAGGCGTACTGGATCAGCAGGCCCACTCCGTTGAGTACGAAGAACATGATCGTCTCGTGGCGGGCACCCGCGCCCTGGCGGTCTCTGAAACTCCAGTAACGGTTGCCGAGCAGAGTCCCGACGGTCGCGATGACCGTGGCTACAGTGACAGCGGTGAACTTGCCAAGTCCCAGGTCAAAATGGAGCGCGTCAGAACCCGCCAGGACAATGACCAGCCCGATACCGCCGACCACCAGGAATTTCGCGCCTTCGTGAATCTGCTGGCGAAACTGCTGGTACGCATCCGTCAGGGATCGCACCGCCGGGCCAGCCCGGTCGGCGGCACGGTCACCGCTCAAGGTGACTTTCCGGCCTGGCTATCTGTCGTGGAGTGACCTGCGGCGGGTGCGAGCACTGGCTCAAGTGCCTCATGCCCGGCTGGTACGGCCTGCTGCTTGTCGGTCCACACCCACCTTCGGTACGACCAGAACCTGAAGAGCGTGCCGATGATGATGCCGACGATCAGGGCGACGTTCGCGGGGAACTTTCCGTCGAGGCCGAGGACGTGAACGGTAAAGCCGAGGCATGCCAGCTGGATGAGCAGGCCCATCCCGTTCAGCACGAAGAACAGGACGCCTTCCTTGCGTACTGTGGTGCGCTCACGATGCCGGAAGGTCCAGTACCGGCTGGCCACATAAGCGAAGCTGGTGGCGACTATCGTGGCGATGACGTTCGCTGTCAGCCAGCCGATCTTGTAGTGCGACCGGAGAACGTTGGTGCCGCCATCGGTGATGATGAAGCCGATGATCCCGACGACTCCGAACTTCGCACCTTCGTGGATGAGTTGCCTGAAGCGCTCATACAGTCTTCTGGCACTATCCACCGAGGCGGCCTCCGATCGATTGCATCATCTCGCGGTGCTACCCGCCTAGCCAGGCATCAAAGCACCGACCGCAAGATTACCGCGCGAGCGAGGATACGGGGTCTAGGCCGGTGATTCGCGCATGCTGAAGTTGCGGGGCAAAAGAGTTACGTCACCTATCGTAGCTGATTGACGGCGATGTGTGGTCAGTACCCTGTTGCGGGGTCAGGCCGCGGGTCAGGCA
Source organism: uncultured Actinomycetota bacterium (assembly GCA_963819285.1). GTDB lineage: Bacteria > Actinomycetota > Actinomycetes > Streptosporangiales > Streptosporangiaceae > Chersky-822. The sequence continues at coordinate 1,594,313 of CAWFVM010000006.1, read as the reverse complement.
GAGCGCCGGAAACCCGTTCGGCGCTGTCAGACCCGCGGAGTAGGGTCGCGGACGTGGCTCATCCTGACATCCTCATCCGTGCGAGGGGACTGACCAAGAAGTTCGGCAGCTTCACCGCCGTCGACGGGATCGACTTCGAGCTGGGCCGGGGAGAAGTGTTCGGTTTTCTCGGGCCGAATGGCGCGGGGAAGTCCTCGACGATGCGCATGATCGGCTGCGTGTCGCCGCCTTCGGGAGGCGAGCTGACAATTCTCGGCCTGGACCCAGTCAGGGATGGCCCGGCGATCAGGGCCAGGCTCGGCGTCGTGCCGCAGGAAGACACGCTGGACGTCGAGCTCACGGTTCGCGAGAACCTGCTGATCTACGGTCGTTATTTCGGCCTGCGCCGGGATGTGATCAGGGAGCGCACCGCCAGGCTGCTTGAGTTCGTGCAGCTGACGGAGCGGGCAGACGATGAGGTGGAGCCGCTGTCCGGCGGAATGAAGCGCCGCCTGACTATAGCCAGATCGCTGATCAGCGAGCCGGAGATCCTGCTGCTCGATGAGCCGACCACCGGGCTCGACCCGCAGGCAAGGCATGTCGTCTGGGACCGGCTGTACCGGCTGAAGCAGCAGGGCGTCACGCTGGTGCTGACCACGCACTACATGGACGAGGCCGAGCAGTTGTGCGACCGGCTCGTGGTGATGGATGGCGGGAAGATCGCCGCGCAGGGATCTCCGCGCGAGCTGATCCGCGGCTACTCGACGCCCGAAGTGCTTGAGTTGCGATTCGAGCTCGACGAGCAGGAGCAGGCATCGGAGAAGCTCGCCGACGTTCCGGCCGCGCGGATCGAGGTTCTGGCCGACCGGATCCTGCTGTACACCGACGATGGCGACGCGACGCTAGCCGCCGTCCGGGCTCGCGGTCTTGAGCCGGTCACGTCGCTGGTGCGCCGCAGCACGCTTGAGGATGTCTTCCTGCGGCTGACCGGCCGGCGGCTGGAGGACTGATGGCGAGCGCGCTCGATTCCAGGCCGCCGGGGGTGCTCGCCGTCGGCCGGCCGCATGAGCTGGCGATCAGGCAGTTCAGGTTCTGGCTGACCAACTACCGCAGGACCTGGCAGGGCTCGATCTACTCCGGTGTGCTCAACCCTGTGCTCTATCTAGGGGCGATGGGCCTCGGCCTGGGCACGCTGGTGGACGCCAGGGGCACCGCCAGCCTGGGCGGGGTCAGTTACCTGGCCTTCCTGGCTCCTGGCCTGCTGGCCGCGGCGGCCATGCAGATGGCGATGGGCGAGTCGACCTACCCGGTGTTCGGCTCGGTGAAATGGCTCAAGACCTACCAGGCCGCCATCGCGACGCCGCTGCGGCCGGCTGACTTGTTTTACGGCCATCTCCTCTTCACGACGCTCCGGCTGATCATGAACTCGACGGTATTCATGATCGTGATGGCGGCCTTCGGTGCGATCCACTCGCTGTGGGCGGTCGCTGCCCTGCCTGCTGCCGTGCTGACCGGGGTGGCCTTCGCCGCTCCGATCGAGGCTTTCGCGATCGTCTGCGCCAAGGACACCTCGTTCGCGATGCTGTTCAGGTTCGGCATTATCCCGCTCTTCCTGTTCTCAGGCACGTTCTTCCCGGTGACCCAGCTGCCCGCCGTGGTGCTGCTGCTGGCCTACCTCACCCCGCTCTGGCACGGGGTGGCGCTCTGCCGCTCACTGAGCCTCGGGACCGCGCAGCCAGCCGCATCGGCCGGGCATGTCGCCTACCTGATCGCGGTCACCGTGATCGGCGTCTACGCCGGGAAGAGGACCTACCGCAGGAGGCTCTATGCCTGAGCTGACCCAGGCTCTGCCACTGTCTAAGCAAGCATCGGCAGTGCGGCCCGCGGACGGCAGTCTGCGGGCCGCACTGCGGGTCCTGCCGGCTCCGATGCTGCGGGCTGGCCGGCTCGGGCTCGGCGGCAAGGGCAGCGGCCATCTGATCGAGCGGCACGCCCGGGTCTACCGCCATACCTGGGGCGTCCTGGCCTCAGGGATCCTCGAGCCCCTGTTCTACCTGCTGTCGATCGGCGTCGGCCTCGGCAAGCTAGTCGGCACAGTGACCGGACCTGGCGGCCATCCGGTCGGCTTCAGCAGCTTCGTGGCACCCGCCCTGCTCGCCACCTCGGCGATGAACGGCGCGATCCTGGACTCCACCTTCAACGTCTTCTTCCGGCTCAAGTACGCCAAGTTCTACGACGCGGCGCTGGCCACGCCCATGCGGGCCGACGAGATCGCGCTGGGCGAGATCGGCTGGGCCCTGCTGCGCGGCGGCCTGTATGCGATCGCGTTCATGGTGGTCATGCTGGCGCTGGGCCTGGTGCACTCAGTCTGGGCGGTCGCCGCTGTCCCGGCCGCGCTGCTGATCGGCTTCGCCTTCGCGGGCGCTGGCATGGCCGCGACGACCTACATGAGCAGCTGGCAGCACTTTGAGTTCATCACGCTGGCTACCCTGCCGATGTTCCTCTTCTCCACGACGTTCTACCCCCTCAGCGTCTATCCGCGAGCGCTGCAGATCGTGGTCGAGTGCACGCCGCTGTATCAGGGCGTGATGCTGCTGCGCGGCCTTACGCTCGGCGTCGTCGGACCTGACCTGCTATGGAATGTGGCCTACCTGACTGTGCTCGGCACTGCCGGCCTGCTCATCGCCGGCCGGCGGATCCAGCACCTGCTCCTCAAGTAACGACAGCCCGACCGGCGAATCGGCTCCGCTGTCCCGCCCTCGACCCCGCTAGCCCAGCCTTCGCTCGGCCCAGCCCCGGCCGGCCGCGCTGATCTTCCGTAAGCGTCAGGCCGCGGTCCTTGATGCACCCGTTTCGGCGAGCTGCCCGTCGGCGCGGTGATTCTCGCTGTCTGATTGCTGATCGCTCCGGCTGGTCTGCAAGTGCGCCCGGTAGCTAAAGATCTAGGAGACTTTTTTCCTGTAGGAGGATTTACAATCGTATTTGCTGTTAAGTCTCCTACAGGAAATAAGTCTCCTACAGGATCGAGTGAGCCCGGCAACGGGTGAGTCGGCTGTGAAAGATGAGTCGCAGGGGACCAAGGGTTTTGGCCGGGTGGGGCCGTGCTCCGGCCGCTGCCGCCGCTGCCACCGGACCGTCGGGCACCGAGGTCAAAAGGGGGATCAACTCCGGCCTTGAGTACGAGTCGGGTACCCGTCCAACTTCCGTGATCATGAAGCAAGCCTTGATCACGGAACATGAATCGCGTGATCGCCCCATCAAGTTTCCGTGATCAAGACTCCGACAATGATCCAGGAAACGGTGTGGGGGAGAGATCAGCGCCGGGGAGGCCAGTGCGGGGGAGGACAGCGCCGGGGGAAGGACAGCGCCGGGGGAAGCCAGCGCCGGGGGAAGCCAGCGCCGGGGGCGGAGAGGGCCAAGGCGGGTGCGGCCGCCCGAACAGCGCCCGGCGCCCGCCTGAGCGCAGCGCCCGGCGCTCGCCTGAACAGCCTCCTCTACAGCCGGGCCAGGACGCTCCTCAGCGGTCCCAGGCCGATCGGGCCGAGTGCGAGTGCCTGGCTGTGGAATTGCTTCAGGTCGAAGCTCGCTCCCTTTCTGGCGCGGGCATCCTCGCGGGCTGCCAGCCAGATTCGCTCGCCGAGCTTGTACGACGACGCCTGGCCCGGCCAGCCGAGATACCGGTCAAGCTCAAAGCGCAGCGACGGCTCGTCCATCTGCACGCGAGACCGCAGGAAGTCCCAGGCCAGCCCGGCGTTCCAGGTCTCGCCCGGGTGCCAGGGCGAGTCGGCGGGCACGGCAAGCTCCAGGTGCACGCCGAGATCAATGACCACCCTGGCCGCCCGCAGCAGCTGGGCGTCGAGCATGCCCAGCTTGTCACCTCGGTCGGAGAGGTAGCCGAGCTCGTCCATCAGCCGCTCGGCATACAGTGCCCAGCCCTCGCCGTGCCCGGAGACCCAGCCAAGCAGCCGCTGCCAGCGGTTGAGCTCGTCCCGCAGGAACACGGCCTGCGCGATCTGCAGGTGATGCCCTGGCACTCCCTCGTGGTAGACGGTGGTCAGCTCCTTCCAGGTGGAGAAGTCGTCCACGCCTTCTGGCAGTGACCACCACATCCGGCCCGGCCGGCTCCAGTCCTCGCTCGGGCCCGTGTAGTAGATCCCGCCATCTCCGGTCGGGGCGATCTTGCACTCGATCCGCCTGGCGGGCTCGGGGATGTCGAAATGAGTGCCGTCCAGCTGGGTGATCGTGCTGTCGGCGACGCCCTGCATCCACTCCCGCAGGGCCTCACGCCCGGCGATCCTGCGGCTGGGGTCGGAGTCGAGGCTGGTCACGGCGTCGGCCACCGATCCGCCGCTGACGATCTCGGCCGCGACCAGCCGCATCTCCTGCTCGATCCGCTGCACCTCGGCCCAGGCCCAGGCGTAGGCCTCGTCGGCGTCGATCGTGGCACCGAGAAAGAGCCGGGAGGCGAGAGCGAAACGTTCCCGCCCGGCCGCGTCGGGCTCCGGCGCGAGCGGCAGCAGCTCGGACTCAAGGAACTGGCCGAACTCGGCCGTGGCCGCGCTCGCGGCCTGCGCCGCCTGGTCGAGCTCGGCGCGCAGCGTTCCCGACGCCTGCACCCGCCCGGCGAGACCCTGGTAGTACCCGGTCGCCGGGGCTGCCCACTCCGAGCACTGCTTCGCGCACGCCGCGACCTGGCGGCGCGGGGCAACCTGCCCCTGGCCGGCCGATTCCAGATAGGTCTGGCGGAGCCCGGTGTAGGCGGCCCGCACCTCGCGCAGCCGCGAGACGAGGTTGCGCTGTGCTTCCTCGCCGTCCAGCGGCATCTGGTCGAAGACCTGCCGCACTTCCTGGAGGGGGGAACTGATGACATTCAGGTCGCTGGTGACCGCCCCTGAGGACTGCAGATCGCGGGCGACAGTCAGCCGCTCGATCATCGCCTCCTTGACGATCTTCTCCCGGTCGCTGCTGGCCCTGGCCTGGCCGATCCTGGTGAGCGTGCGACTGGTGAGCTCGGCCTGAGCATCGAAGCCTGAGGGACTCAGATCGGTCATCCGATGGTCATAGCCCGCAATACCTAAAGATGTAGCAATTATCGGATTAATCTCCGCAAAATCTGATACAAACCGCTCGGCGATCTCGTCAACAGCGCTCATACAGGGGAAGATACGCCAACTGGGGGCGAGAAGTAGCGACGTGGGTTATCGATCAGCATTGTGTCGAGCTGAGCGGCGCTGACCCCCCGCTCGGTCAGCGCGGGCAGCACCTGATCGTGGATGTAGGTGTAGTTCCCCGCCTTGGTCTCATCGTGCGGATACCAGTCGATATAGCAGGCCGCGTCGTGCGACAGCACGATCGACCCGGCGTAGCCGCGCTGGCACAGCTCAGCGATGATGCCGGCGCGCCGTTCCAGCGACGGGGACATGCCGATGCCGAACCTGTCCATCCCCAGCAGGCAGCCCGCGTCGGCCAGCTCAGCCAGGTAATCGGGGTCCCGGCTGTCGCCGCTGTGGCCGATCACTACCTGCCGGAGGTCGGCGCCTTCCTCGCGGAGCACCCGCACCACGTCGAGCCCGTTCCGGCTCGCCGGACGGGTGTGCACGGTGATCGGGGCGCCGGTCAGCACGTGCGTCCTGGCGACCGCGCGGAGCACGCGCTCGACGCCCCTGGTCAGCCCGGGCTCGTCGACCGCGCACTTCAGGAACGCCGCCTTGACTCCGGTCCCGGCGATGCCCTCGGTGATGTCGCCGGTGAAGAGCTCGGTCATGGCGTCCTCGCCGCTGGCAGTCATCCGGCTGCTGCGGTACCGGAAGTAGAACGGGACGTCATTGAACGTGTACAGCCCGGTCGCGACGATGATGTTCATCGACGTCAGTGCCGCGACTCGCTGGATCCGCCCGATGTCACGGCCGAGCCCGATCACGGTCGGGTCGGCGATCGTCGTGATGCCCCGTGCCACCGCGGCCTCAAGCTGCCTGACCGCGTGCGCGACCCGCACTTCCTCGTCCCAGCCGGCCGGATAGTTCTGCCGGATCTCCTCGTTGAGCACGAACACGTGCTCGTGCATCAGCGTCGTTCCCAGGCTCGCGACATCAACTGGGCCTCGTACCGTCTCGACCAGCGCCATGTGCAGACCGTAACGTTTGCCTCGGCGGGGTTCGGGGGCCGCCCCAGGGCAACCGCCGCCTACTGGGCGGTAGGTACGCTTATCCGGACGTCTCGGGAGGCAGCAGATGGATTTCGGGTTCGACGCAAGGACCGAGGAACTGCAAGGCAAGCTGCTGGCCTTCATGGACAGCCACGTCTACCCGGCGGAGGCGGTCTTCGCCGACCAGGTCGCCAGCGCCGCCGCGAGCGGTGACATCTGGCAGCGGCCGCCCGTGATCGACGAGCTCAAGGTGCAGGCGCGCGGCCAGGGCCTGTGGAACCTGTTCCTGACCGTGCGCAAGCACCAGGACCAGGCAGCCGAGATCGCGGCGAAGCACGGCGCCGGCCTGACCAACCTGCAGTACGCCCCGCTCGCCGAGATCACCGGCCGCAGCGGCGCGATCGCCCCCGAGGCGCTGAACTGCGCCGCCCCCGACACCGGCAACATGGAGCTGCTCGCCGAGTTCGGCAGTGCCGAGCAGATCGACCGGTGGCTGAAGCCCTTGCTCGAAGGCGAGATCAGGTCGACGTTCTGCATGACCGAGCCGGACGTGGCCTCCTCTGACGCCAGCAACATCGCGACGTCCATCGTGCGCGACGGGGACCAGTACGTGATCAACGGCCGCAAATGGTGGTCATCGGGCGCGATGGACCCGCGCTGCAGGCTGCTGATTGTCATGGGCAAGACCAACCCTGACGCTGACCGGCACCGCCAGCAGTCCATGATCTGCGTCCCGCCAGACACCCCCGGCGTGCACATCAAGCGCGGCATGCGCGTTTTCGGCTTCACCGACTCGACGCACGGCGGGCACGCGGAGATCGAATTCCGCGATGTGCGGGTGCCGGCCGCGAACCTGATCGCCGATGAGGGCGCCGGCTTCGCCATCGCGCAGGCCAGGCTCGGTCCCGGCCGGATCCACCACTGCATGCGGCTGATCGGCTCGGCCGAGCGCGCGCTTGAGGCGCTGTGCCGCCGGGCCACCAGCCGGGTCGCGTTCGGCAAGCCGATCGCCGACCAGGGCGTCGTGCAGGACTGGATCGCCGAGTCGCGAGTGCGGATCGAGCAGGCCAGGCTGCTGGTGCTCAAGACCGCCTGGCTGATGGACACGGTCGGCAACAAGGGCGCCCACACCGAGATCCAGGCGATCAAGATCGCGGTGCCGGCGATGGCCGAGTGGGTGATCGATAAGGCGATCCAGACCCACGGCGCCGGCGGGGTCAGCCAGGACTTCCCGCTCGCCCACGCCTGGGCCGGCGCCAGGAGCCTGCGCTTCGCCGACGGGCCAGACGAGGTGCACAAGCGCTCGATGGCCCGCAGGGAACTGCATAAGTACCGCAGCTAAGACCACGCGGGTGGCTTTATTTATGCAAAATCTTAAGAGTTAGTTCTGAAGCGTTAGTTCAGGAAGGAAAGATTTTTATGGCGGAAATAGAACAGCGTGTGGCGGTCGTCACTGGAGGCGCACGCGGTATCGGGGCGGCCATCTCGCGTCGTCTGGGTGCTGACGGCCTGGCGGTCGGCGTGATCGACCTGAAGGAGGGTGACTGCGGCGCGACTGTCGACGCGATCAGGGCGGCCGGCGGCCGGGCGTTCGCGGCTGGCGCCGATGTCAGCGACGCGGCGCAGGTCGCGGCGGCTGTCGACGCCATCGCGGCCGAGCTCGGGCCCCCGGTCGTGCTGGTCAACAACGCGGGCGTGCTGCGCGACAACCTGCTGTTCAAGATGACCGACGACGACTTCGACACGGTGATCGGGGTGCACCTGCGCGGCGCGTTCCTGATGACGCGGGCCTGCCAGAAGTACATGGTCGAGCAGAAGTACGGCCGGATCATCTGCCTGTCGTCGAGCTCGGCGCTCGGGAACCGGGGCCAGACCAACTACGCCACGGCCAAGGCCGGGCTGCAGGGCATGACGAAGACGTTTGCCAAGGAGCTCGGCCAGTTCGGGGTCACGGCCAACGCGATCGCGCCAGGGTTCATCGTGACCGACATGACGGCGGCGACGGCGGCACGGGTGGGCGTGGACTTTGAGGCGTTCCAGGCCGGGGCGGCCGCCAGCATCCCGGTGCGGCGGGTCGGGCAGCCGGAGGATGTCGCGCATGTGGCCTCGTTCCTGGCGAGCGAGGGAGCCGGCTTCGTGTCCGGTCAGGTGATCTACGTATCTGGCGGCCCCCTGTGCTAACGGAAAACGGGCATCAGGTGGATGCGGACGGCTTGCGGGAGCAGGTCAGGGAGTTTCTCGCCGCGCATGACCCGGCGACGACCGAGCGGCTTGAGTTCGTCAGGGCCAGGTTCGACGCAGGGCTCGCCTGGGTGCATTACCCGGCCGGGCTTGGCGGGCAGGGACTGCCGCGGACGCTGCAGAAGGTGGTGGACGTCGAGTTCGCCGCCGCGAACTCACCGACCAACCGGCCGGAGCGCAACGGCATCGGCCTGGGCATGGCCGCGCCGACGATACTCGCCTACGGATCCGATGAGCAGAAAGACCGCTGGCTGCGGTCGCTGTGGACTGGCGAGGAGGTCTGGTGCCAGCTGTTCAGCGAGCCGGGAGCGGGCTCTGACCTGGCTAACCTGGCGACTCGCGCGGTACGGGACGGCGACCGGTGGACGGTCAACGGCCAGAAGGTGTGGACGTCATCGGCGCACATCGCCAAGCGGGCCATGCTGGTCACCAGGACCGATCCCGATCTGCCCAAGCACAAGGGACTGACGTACTTCGGCGTGGACATGACCTCGCCAGGAGTCGAGGTCAGGCCGCTGCGGCAGGCGACGGGGGAGGCCGAGTTCAACGAGGTGTTCCTGACTGACGTGGTGATACCAGACTCGGATCGGATCGGCGAGGCCGGTCAGGGCTGGCAGGTCTCGATGGCGACGCTGATGAACGAGCGGGTGGCGCTCGGCGCGTTCACGCTGCCGCGAGAGGGCGGCATGATCGGGTTCTCCGCCGGTACCTGGCGGGATCATCCTGAGCGGCGTACGCCAGGGCTGCACGACCGGCTGCTGCGGCTCTGGGTCGGGGCCGAGGTGTCCAGGCTCGGCGGGGAGCGGCTGCGGCAGCAGCTGGCCGCCGGTCAGCCAGGGCCTGAGGGTTCTGGTGCCAAGCTGGTGTACGCCAGGCTGAACCAGGAGATCGCGGACTTCCAGCTTGAGCTGCTGGGCGCCGAGGGCATGCGGTACAGCGACTGGACGATGCACCGGCCGGACGGTGCCGACTTCTACGGGCGCGACGCCGGGTACCGGTACCTGCGTTCCAAGGGCAACTCGATCGAGGGCGGGACGTCGGAGATCTTGCGCAACGTCGTCGCCGAGCGGGTACTCGGGCTGCCGCAGGAGATCCGGCTGGACAAGGACAAGCCATGGAAGGACCTGCCCAGGTGAGCCAGCAAACGGAGAAGGCCGCAGCGCCGCCGGCCGGTGGCAGCGGCGGGTCGCGGCTGCCTGACATGACCTATACCGAGCAGGAGAGCGAGTTGCGCTCCGCTGTCAGGTCCGTGCTTGAGGAGAAGGCAGCGGCGCCGGACGTGCTGGCCAGGACCGAGACCGCGCAGACCTATGACACAGGGCTGTGGCACACGCTGGCGGCCGAGGTCGGCTGTGCCGGGCTGCTGATCCCGGAGAGCTACGGCGGCGCGGGTGCCTCGTTCCGTGAGGTAGCGGTGGTGGCTGAGGAGATCGGCCGGTCGGTAGCGCCGGTCCCGTTCCTTGGCAGTGCGGTGCTCGCCACGGTCGTGCTGCTCGCGGCATCGGATGAGTCACTGCTGACGGCGCTGGCGGCCGGGACGACAACGGCCGCGCTGGCCGTGCCCTTCGACTCGATGCCGGGAGGTTCGCTCGCGTCCTCGGTGCGGATCGGGGCGCCAGTCGATGGCGACCCTGACGGTACATACCGGCTGTCCGGCTCGGTGTCGGGCATCGCGGACGGGCTGCCGGCCGACGTGCTGATCGTGCCGGCCGACGGGGTGCCGTTCGGGCTGTACGCGGTTCGTGCCGATGCCGCCGGGGTGACCAGGACGCCGGTGGTCTCGCTGGACATGACCAGGCAGTTGTGCGACCTCACGCTGTCTGATGTCCAGGCCAGGCGGGTGCTCGGCGGGCCGGCCGCTGTGTCCGCGCTGGCTGACGCGCTGCGGGCCGGGGCAGGCATGCTGGCGTCCGAGCAGCTTGGCCTGGCCGAGCGGGCGCTCGACATCACGCTGGCGTACGTCAAGCAGCGGTACCAGTTCGCCCGGCCGGTCGGCTCGTTCCAGGCGCTCAAGCACCGGTTCGCCGACTGGTGGGTGGCGGTGACGCAGGCTCGTGCCGCCGCGAGGTATGCCGCTGCCTGCCTGGCCAGCGATGATCCCGACACCGAGGTCGCGGTCGCCCTGGCGAAAACGGTCTGCTCCGATACGGCGGTGCTGGCCGGGCAGGAGATGATCCAGCTGCACGGCGGCATCGGCTTTACCTGGGAGCATCCGGCGCACCTGTACCTCAAGCGCGCCAAGAGCTCATCGCTGGCGCTTGGCACCGCCGATCGGCACCGGGCCTCGCTCGCGGGGCTGGTCAACCTGCCGGCGCCGCCCGGCTAGCGCGCGCCGGGCTGGCCCTTGCCGCTGGGCATATCGATGTGACAGCGCTGTTGTTCCAGCAACAGCGCTGTCACATCGATGTGGTCCGGGACTCTGCTGATTCTCGGCCCGGCCGGTCGCGGAGATGTCGCATACTGTCTCATGCTCTCCTTACCGAATGATCAAGACGTCCATTCCGCTGCTCACCGCCTGCGGGCGAGCCTGGCGACGCCTGGCCTGCGCCGCGCCGTCGCAGCCTACTTCTACCAGCCAGATTTCGCGGGAATGACCTTTAGCGATCTTGGCTCCAACCCGGCGCGCGAGATCGTCGCTGACGACCTGCTCGCGGTATCCCTGCTCGACATCACGTGGCGTCCGCACGTGGTCCGGGTCCTGCTGATGACCCAGAAGCTGCAGCTCTCCGCGATGCTCGGCAGCCTGCCGCAGGCGGTGGATCTGTGGGAAGCCTCCGACTCGGTCCTGCGGCAGATCGACGTGATGTGGGACGCCCTGATCTCGATCGAGGGGATCGGCACGGCGAGCGCGACCAAGCTGCTGGCGCGCAAGCGCCCTCGGCTCTGCCCGATAAGCGACAGTCTCGTGATCAAGGCGGTCGACGTGCCCGGCCGGACCTGGGACGTGCTGCGCTGCCTGCTGCAGGACCCGGCGGCCAGGGCCGAGGTTGAGGCGCTCCGTCCGCCGATCGCGGCCGGCGCCAGCTTGCTGCGGATTCTTGACGTCGCGCTCTGGGTCTCCCGCAGCAAGTCTGCCGCCGCCCAGCATGTGCGATCGGACGCCGGGCTCGCCAGGCTCGCTGGATTGCGCCGGCGGCTAGCTCCCGGTCAGCGTGTAGCCCGCCCGAAGTTCACGGCCGAAGTTCCCGCCCGAAGTCTCGCAGCAATCGGAGAACGATGCTGGGATGATTCAGCTGGGAAGACCCCTGGCTGCGGGAGGTAGGGACATGGCTCGCGGGATAACGGCGGAGATGTTCGCGCGGGCTAGAACCGCTGATGCCTGCGCTCGTCGCACTGGGTGCGGGATAGCTGAGGCCACGGAAGTGGTGGCCAGCCAGGCGCAGGAAGATCAGGGCAGCGACCTTTCGCGCCGGCGAGTTCTCGGCGGCGGCGGAGCCGCGCTGCTGGCCGCGGCGATCCCGCTGGCTAAGGCGAGACCGGCGAGCGCCAGTGCCGAGTCCGGTGCTGGGTCCATCGCCGGGTCCCGCGACCAGCGGATAGTGATCATCGGGTCGGGACTGGCCGGCCTGGGCCGCGCCTACAAGCTGTGGCGCAAGCACGGCCTGCGCAGCGAGATCTACGAGTACAACGCCGAGCGGGCCGGCGGCCGGGTGCAGACCCTCAGGGGCTTCTTCGACGGCGGCCAGTACACCGAGCAGCACGGTGAGTTCATCTCCAGCGAGCACACTCAGATGCGGGCGCTCGCGGCCGGCTTCGGGCTGAAGCTGGACAACGTCATCAGCTATCCGCCGGAAACCAGGCCGCTCGATAGCCGGATGCGGTTCGGCGGCCGGTTCTGGTCCCAGGAGGAGCTGGACCGCGCCTGGCATGAGTGGGCGCGGGCGCTGTTCCTGGAAGCGGCCAACGTTAAGGCGCCCTGGCCGACCCAGCATGATCATTACACGCGCTGGGGCCGGCGCTGGGATCAGCTGTCCGTCGCCGAGTGGGTCGAGCGGAACATTCCTGGCGGCCTGCGCTCTGACTTCGGCCGGCTGTGCGTGGCGGTCGCGCTTGACGAGTACGGCGGGCCGGTCGAGGAGCAGTCAGCCCTGAACCTGATCTACCTGCTCGGCAGCTATGCCAGTGCGCCGAGCGGATTGCAGCCCAAGTCAGCTCCCGAGCTCTCCGGCTCAGATGAGAAATGGCATATCCGGCACGGCAATGACCAGATCATCCGCGGCCTGCATGACCGCCTGCCGCGCGGGTCTGTGCACCTCGGCGAGCGCCTGGTGGCCTTGCGCGGGCTGAGTAACGGCACCTATGCCTGCACGTTCGCGAGCGGCCCGCGCACCCGCGAGGTGCGTGCCGACCACGTCGTCCTGGCGCTGCCGTTCACCAGGCTCCGCGAGGTCGAGCTGACCGGAATCGGCCTGCCGGGGCTGCAGCGCCGCGCGATCAGGCAGGAACCGCTCAGTACCAACGCCAAGATCCAGCTCCAGTTCTCCCGCCGGGTCTGGAACGCCGACCACTGGACCGGCAACCTGTACACCGATGAGATCGCCCAGGGCGGCTGGGAGACGACGATCGATCAGCCTGGCCCTGACGGCATCCTGGTCGCTCTGCCGGGCGGCGAGGTCGGCGCGAATCTGGGCCGCCGGTACGGACTCAGCGCCTCACATGGGCCGGCCCCGGCGGCTATGGCACGGGATTTCCTCCAGTGCTTCGAGACCAGCTTTCCCGGAGTATCGGCCGCGTACAGCGGCAAGGCCTACTACGCGTGGTCCGCTGGGGACCCGCACATCGGCGGCGCCTACTCCTACCTCAAAGTCGGCCAGTACACCGGCTTCAACGGAATCCAGGGCCGGCGGCACGGAAACCTGCATGTCGCCGGCGAGCACACCTCGGCTGACTTCCAGGGCTACATGGAGGGCGCGCTGCGCACAGGCTACCGCTGCGCGGGCGAGATCGCGGGCGCCTGATCTGAAGCGATTCGGCAGCGAGACTCCGCCAGCCGGGCCGATCCTCGCCGTGGTGGTCGAGGATCTTGGCGAGAAGGAAGCCGTGCTCGCGTCTCCGCGCCAGAGCTACGCGAGGCCCTGATCGATGGCTGGCTGGCGTGCGCACCAGCCAAGCTCGCCAGCCAGCACGTCGAATCCCTTTCGTCGCGCGGAAAGTCTCCGTGATGGTCTAAGCGGAGACGAGGTTTCTGGACTCAGGCCGCGCTGCCGCAGACTTGTCACTGAGAACTCTCCACGAGGACGGCGAGCTCCCCTGGGCAAGTCGACCGCCAGTGCCCCGATCACGATCACGGAACATCGCGCGGGTACTGGGCCGGTCAGTGGCCCCGGAAGGCCTCCTCCAGCCACCACGAGCCCCGCTTGGAGGTGACCTTGGCGTCGATTAGCAGCGGACGGTCGCGCGGTCCGTCCAGCCACTCCCGCACCGGAGCCAGGTCGCCGCGCTGCCGTACTCTCGCCGCCGCGCAGCCGTAACCCCGGCCGATCTGGGCGATGTCGACCGGCGCGAACCGCACCGTATCAACCGGGAACCCGTCCGGCCCGAAATGATGCACCTCAGCGCCGTACGCGTCGTCGTTGTAGACCACGATGACCATTGGCAGCCTGAGCCGGACGGCGGTCTCCAGCTCGCTGGCCCCCATCAGCGCGCCGCCGTCGCCGAGCGCGGCCACGATCAGCCGGTCGGGCCGGGCGATGGCCGACCCGATGGCTGACCCGAGCCCGAGGCCAACCGACTGGTAAGCCTGCGTGAAGCAGAACCCATCAGCGTCAGGCACGGACATGAACATCGACGGATAGCCCATGAAGTTGCCTGAGTCGACGGCCACGACGCGCTCGGCCGGCAGCAGGTCATCGAGCGCGATGGTGAGTGTCCGAGGATCGATGGTCGACCCGTCACCCTCGTCGTCGTAGGGGACGTCCCGCCACCTGATCCCGCTGGCGATCCGCTCCCGCAGCTCAGCCGACCGGTAGCCGACCTGATCGCCGCCGTCGCCGAGCGCCTCCGCGACAGCGGCGGCGGTCAGCCCTACGTCCCCGACGACCCCGAGGTCGACCGGCCGGTGCGTTCCGATCGCGCCGCGCTCGTTGTCGACCTGCACCACGACGGTGTCAGGGCCGATGAGCGCGCCGTGCCGCAGCGTCCACATGTTGAGCGAGCAGCCCCACCCGACGACCAGATCGGCGTCCCTGATCAGCTCGGCAGCGAGCGGCGATGCGAATCCGCCGCTGACGTCAAGATCCCAGGCATTATTTTTAAATAGGCCCTTGGCGGCAGCCGACGTAGCGACTAGGGCACCGCAGCGATCGGCAACTAGTTCCAGCCCAGCACGGGCACCCGCCTGCCGGGCACCGCGACCCGCGATGAAGACCGGTCGCCGCGCTCGCCGGATCACGGCGGCCAGCCGTTCGACCGACTTGTCGTCCGGAGCGGCCGCCGAGGACTGCGCCCAGGTCGGCAGCGATGCCCGCAGCGGCCGGCCCGCCGTCCCCTCACACTCGGCCGCCTGGATGTCCAGTGGCAGCGCGAGGATCACGGTGCGCCGTTCCTCCGCCGCAAGCTGATACGCCCTGACCGTGTCGTCGACGGCGAATCCGGGAGCCTGAAGCCGGACCGAGACGGCACCGATGCTGCGAGCGAGCCCGGCCACGTCGATGCGGAAGTTGGACTGCTTCGCGCTCGCCGCCGCGTCAGCGGCGAGCACCACCATCGGCGTCCGGCTCTTGGCCGCCTCCGTGATGGCGGTGACGGCGTTGGTCAGCCCGGGACCCTGATGGACCGAGACGATCCCGGGACGGCCGGTCATCCTGGCCCACCCGTCGGCCATGCTGGCGGCACCGCATTCGTGCCGCGCGGCGATGAACCTGGCACCACGTCCGATCAGGGCGTTGGTGACATGGAAGTTGCCGCTGCCGACCAGTCCGAACACGGTGTCGGCGCCCAGGTCGGCCAGCACGTTCGCGACGGCGTCGCTGACTAGCATCAGGCGTGCTCCACCAGCGCGAGCGCCCGGCACGGGCTGCCAGATCCGCCGACGATCGGCAGCGGTCCCGCGATGACGACGGCGCCCGTGACTGGCAGCCTGGCAAGGTTCTGCAACTGGGTGAGCCCGTACTTACCTGCTCCCAGCAGCGACGCGTGGCAGGGGAACGGCGGATCGAATGAGTGCGCAGTCCCGGCGTCGGTGCCGACCGTCTCAGTCCCGTAGCCAATCAGCGGCGACTCCTCCGCCAGCCACTTAGCGCACTCCACTGAGGCACCTGGCGTGTGCGGGCCGGTCTCGTTCGCGTTCAGGAACTCCTGCTGGCTGGCCGAGCGCGTGTCCCATCCGGTGCGGAAGAGCAGCCAGCCGCCCTCGGGCAGCGGCCCGTGCTCAGCTTCCCAGCTCTTGATGTCGTCGACCTCAAGCAGGAAGTCAGGATCGGCCGCCGCCTGCGCGCTGAAGTCGAGCACCACAGCCGGGGCGATCAGCCTGCTGGCCGGCACCTGCGCGACGTCCTCGCCATCCCGGCCGGTCGCCCAGTGCACCGGGGCGTCGAAGTGCGTGCCGGTGTGCTCGCCTGTGGAGAAGTTGTTCCAGTACCAGGCCGGACCGCGCTCGTCATACCGGCTGATCTCCTGCAGTGAGAAGTTGATCGTGTTGCCGAACGGCGGAGGCAGCTGGATGATCGGCGTGTCCGAGCGCAGCGGCGCGGTGAGGTCGATGACTTCGATCGAGCCCTGCCGCAGCCCGGCGAGTAGAGCGTCAAGTACTGGCATGCCAGGAACCTCCGGTCGCTTGCGTAACAAATCTGACGGTGTACAGCCTGCCTCAGCCAGACCCGGCCTGGGAAGCCGCCTAGCCCGGTAGCTTGCGTCTCGCATGATCTGACCTGGCAACCGGACGCTCAGCATCCCTCCCGGCGAATCGGACAGCTCGGCGGCGACCACCCATACTGGTGTGCCGGTACGACTTGCCCCTAAGCTAAGTCGCACGTTTAGTGCAGTTAGTTGCAGAGGCCAGCGCAAGACCAAAGTGGGATCCAGTTCCGCGTCGCGCGGCCAGGCCCGGGGCGTTCAGGAGGTCAATGATGGACTCGGTGGCCGGTGCTGGCGTGGTGGTGACTGGCGGTGGCAGCGGTATCGGGGCCGCGCTGGCCCGCAGGTTCGCGGCTGAGGGTGCCAGAGTCGTGGTCAATGACCTGGATGGCGAGAAGGCCCTTGCGGTGGCCCAGTCCTGCGACACCTCTGGCGGCGGGCACGCCATCGCGGTGCCCGGCGACGCGTCGACGGAGGACGGGGTTGCCGCGCTGATCGCGGCGGCGCGGGCCGAGCTGGGCGAGATCGACTTGTACTGCGCGAACGCGGGCATCGCGCGCAGCGGCGGGCCCGAGGCCGACGAGACGGCCTGGGCCGATTCCTGGCAGGTCAACGTGATGGCGCACGTCCGGGCCGCCCGGCTGCTGCTCGGCCCGTGGCTGGAGCGGGGGAGCGGCCACCTGATCTGCACCGTGTCGGCGGCCGGCCTGCTCGCGACGCCGGGGGCCGCTCCCTACTCGGTGACCAAGCACGCCGCGCTCGGTTTCGCCGAGTGGCTGTCACTGACTCACCGGCATCGCGGGCTGACCGTGCAGGCCATCTGCCCGATGGGCGTCCGAACCGGAATGTTCGACGGCAGCGACCCGAGGACCGAGAAACTGCTCGGCCCGGACGCCCTGCTGCCTGAGGATGTGGCCGACGTGGTGATGGAGGCGATCGCGGACGGAAGGTTCCTGATCCTGCCGCATCCCCAGGCGGGCGAGATGTACGCTGGCCGGGCCGCTGAGCCTGACCGGTGGCTTAAGGGCATGAACAAGCTGCAGCAGTGGCTGGAGGAAGACACCGCCTGAGCACTGCGGCCCTTGAGCCTGCGGTGGTGGCTCAGTTGGCGGTCCTAACCTGCCTGTCGTCGAGCTGGCGGCTTGAGTGCCAGATGGCCAGCCCGACCAGGACGGCGATCACGAGCGTCGGCAGGTCGAGCACGTCAAGGTCACCCCGGCCGTTGCGGCTGTCGAGATAGAGCAGGCTGTACACCGCGCCGGAGGCCAGGATCGGATAGCCAGGTATCGCCAGCAGGGCAAGCATGCGCTTGATCGCGGCCGGAGCGCGAGCTGCGTGGGTGCGCGGTCGATGAAGAGCCGGCGAAAGACTGAACTGCTACCGTCTCAAATACGGCGAAGAGAGCGGCGATGGCCGCGACGATCAGGCTCTTGCGACCCAGAACCCGCCAGCCGCGCTCTGGGTCGTGCGAGATGGCCAGGGCAATGACTTCCACTACGAAGAAGACCATGGTGCCCAGCTGGCTTGCTCTTTCAGCCGGGACCTTCGGGTCGGAGAAGCCCCCCCGAAGGCAAAGACATTGTAGAGCTGACTCGCTTCGAGAAAGAGCATCAGCACCGGGGCGGCGACGCTGAAAGCGGCCAGCGCGTCGCGCCAGTCCTGGTCGGGGTGTGCGGTTCTGAACAGTCCTCGCAGCCTGATCCGAAGGCCTCCGAATGCCAGGTCAGCCGGGTCAGTCGGCCTGGGCTGGCGCTGGCCATCATCTGCCGATGCGAGCAGCACGCCAATCATCTTCTCTCCGTAGACCTGCCGGTGGGTGGCAGGAAACCAGGCCAGCATCCAGCGGTACTGGCGTTCGAGCCTGGACGGCTCAGTCATGTGCGTCCGCCAAGGTCAGCTGGTCTGGGCCGGTCAGCCGGCGACGCCGGGGTCGGGAGGCGCGGCTCGCTCGCCTGACCGTCTGACCGCGAGGAAGGTAAGCGCCGACAGCAGCACCGGCGGCAGATACAGCGCGACCAGCTGAGCGACCGGGTCCATCGCGTCAAAGTTGACGTGGGCAAAGGTCAGGATTGTCATCGACAATCCAGACAGCGGAGTCGCGACTACCAGTACGAACAGCCGTCGGCCGCTCGCCGTCGTCAGCCCGGCCAGGCCAGCCAGCGCAATGACCGCTATGCCAAGCTCGGCCACGGGCAGCGGGACGGGGTAGTGCCCGGGTATCAGGCTCGCCATATAGGCGAAGGCGAGCAGCCAGGGGAGGGTGACGAGCACGCCCTTGCGCGTCACCAGCTTCAAGGCGTGCCCCGGACCTGGTGAGAGGGAGAGCGCAACGGCCTGGACGGTCAGCAGGACGGCGTAGCCGGCTACCGTCGGGACGCCTAGCTGCCCGGTCCCGGCCGCGATGCCGATGAGCCAGATCGCAGTGGCGGCCGCTGCCAGAGCTGCGACCGGCCCAGCCCGGCCAGGCCAAGAGCGCACGGGACGAGCAAGATAGCCGCGCCCACCAGAGCTGCGGCTGTGCTATCCGAGTGCCAGCTCAGCGGCGCGAACCACGGCACGGTGTCGCGCGCCAGGATCGCTAGCAGGATCGGCGTGATCAGCGTGGTGAGCGCGAGAGCGTTCCGCCACCCTGGGTCAGGAGCGCCGGTGAGCAGGGCGCGCAGCCTGACTTTCGCGCCGCCGCCGAAGAGATCGAGGGTTTCGGCGAAGCCTGGCCGGCGCTGATCAGGCCGGGCCGACGCGAGCAGCACGCCGATCATTTCCTCACCGTAGGTGCCGCGATGCTCGGCTGGGTAGCACGAGAGCAGCCGCCGGTAGCTCTGCTCCAGGTCGGCGGTGGTCATGACGCACCTGCCGCGAGCGTCTTCAGCCGGCTGACGGCCACCCTGGCATGCGACTGCATCCTGGCGGCCTCAGCCTCCAGGACCGCGATACCCGACGGGGTCAGCTTGTAATACCGGCGCAGCCTGCTGTCGACTACCTCCTCGCGATCAACATCGATGGCGCCGTCACCGCGCAGCCGGTCGAGCGCGGCGTAGAGGGTGCCGGCCCGCAGCTTGACCCGGTCCTGCGAGATCCGCGCTACGTCAGTCATGATCCCGTAACCATGCTGTGGCCCAGCCGCCAGCGCTGTCAGGATCAGGAACGTGGGCTCCTGTATCGCCTGTCGTGTCATATCCTTGTTATATACCGTTGCTCGGTATATAACAAGGGTTGTTACAGGACACGGTGCGTGACTGCCGCCGCCGCCGGCGGACCCAACCCGATCAGGCCTCCGTGATCATGAAGCGAAACCTAGTCACGGAACCCAGATGGGGTGATCGCGCCACCAGATCTCCGTGATCAAGGCGCACAGCTTGATCACGGAGACCCGGCGGCGCAGCCGGGGGCGCAGCGGCGGAATGCTCCTTTCCAGCCGCGACTGCGCAGGACGGCTGCGACTTGAGCGGCGGAAGAGCATGGATGCTTGTTGATATCGGTCCAGCTGTATCTGAGGACCGTGATGCCCTCCGCTGTGATGGAATTCATGCGCCGCAGGTCTTGCCAGCGATGCTCATCGGGGTGGGCCTGCAGTCCGTCAAGCTCCACGCACAGGGCGTAGTCCCGGTAGAGGTTATCGAGGTATCTAGTTCGGCTGCCGGCGACAATCCTGGCCTGGCGGATGGCGGCAGGAAGCCGGTGCGGGCGCTCGACGAGCTGGACGTAGCGGTACTCGAGCAGCGAATTGACGCCGTCGCGAACCTGGCCAAGGGCGGCGGCGAGTTCGGCTCGCCATCTGAGCTTTTTCCGCCTAGACATGGCCTGGACGATGTGCTCAACGGTGGTAGTCCTGTGCTGGCAGGCGGTGCAGACGATGCCGAATGCCGAGTCGAAGTCCGCTGCCTGCGCCACCAGATCGAGCACGGTCTCCTCGATCCGGGTCCGGCGGGGCAGCAGGTTCGGATGGACTGCCTCGGCTAGGCGGCTGGAACGATGCACGACGATGCCGGCGGCAGGGCTTACTCGCCGGTGCTGGGGAATCGAGATGTGGATCAGCGAGCCGGGCTCGTCGGTCAGCTTGAACAACTCTGCTGCGCTCTGGTGGCTGAGCGCGGCATCAGGTCCGCTGGCGAGCACAGCGGCCCAGAGCGCGGCCTGCCGGGAGGGCTCGCCTGTCACCACGGAGTACACGCCATTGCCTAGCTTCTGCCATCGTCCGCTACGCAGACGCCAGTCGATCGCGTCGGGCGACAGCCCGCCATCAATCGCCTGCCTGCGTGATAGGACGTCGCATTGAGTCCGGATAAGTTCTTGGCACTGTTCAGGTATCTGGAATGGCACCTCTTCAGGCTGCCCGGCTCAGACCACGTACGCCATTCGCTGACTGGGCCTGTGGACAACCTCACCCGCTGTCGAAACCTGTGAATTGCGCCCATCTTGTTACCTGAACGTGACATTTCCTGCCAGCCCAAGGGGTCACGGACCTTGCCTCAGCGGCGCGACAACCTCGCGCGAGTGACTCACGCCGCCAATGTTCCACGATCATGCTCGGGAGGTGTTGCCCGAACCCCATGGGCCAGTGGCTCACGCTGCGAATATTCCGTGATCATGCTCGGGACTGTTGTTTCGGAACTTTGGATGGGTGATCACGCCGGCACGGTTCCGTGATCAAGGTGCGTTTCATGATCACGGAACCGTACTGGCTAAGCCGGCCAACCCGGCCGGGACGGCCTCCACCGGATCGCGCGCCGGGCCGACGTATGCTGCCGGTACGAAGCGGAGAAGGAGGGCAGCCCGTGGACTTCGAGCATGTCTGCGTTGATCGATCAGGCGACTTCATCACCATCACGATGAATAGACCGCAGCGCCGCAACGCCCTGTCCCTGACGCACATGCGGGAGCTGATCGAAGCGTTCAGGCAGGCAGGCGACAGCGATGCGACTGGCATCGTGCTGGCAGGCAACGGCCCGGTGTTCAGCGCCGGACACGACTTCGCCGATGTCGCTGAGGCTGACTTGCAGGCCGTTCGCTCGCTGCTCAGGACCTGCACTGACCTGATGACCCTGATCCAGCAGGTACCGCAGCCCGTCGTGGCTCGGGTGCATGGCCTGGCGACCGCCGCCGGCTGCCAGCTCGTCGCGTCCGCCGACCTCGCGGTGGCGAGCGAGGACGCGGGATTCGCCGCGCCGGGTGGCAAGGGCGGCTGGTTCTGTCACACTCCCATGGTCGCGATAGCCCGAAATATCGGGCGGAAGCGGGCGGCCGAGCTGGCGCTGTCAGGCGATGCCATCGACGCGGCGACAGCGCTCGACTGGGGCCTGGTGAACCGGGTGGTCCCGGCCAGTCAGCTCGACGCCGCCGTCCTGGAACTGCTCGGGCGAGTTACCAGGGGCTCGGCGCAGAGCAAGGGCCTGGGCAAGCAGGCGCTCTACGCCCAGATCGACCTGGACCAGCACCGGGCCTACAGCTACGCGATCGAGGTCATGGCCGCCACGAGTCAGCTGCCAGACGCGCGCGAGGGAATGCGTGCGTTCCTGGAGAAGCGGCCGCCGACGTGGCAGCGCGACCAGCCCCCGGCCACCGACTAGCCCTCGGCCTAGCGACTAGCGACGTCAGAGCCTGAGGTCGACGATCACGGGAGCGTGATCGCTTGGCCCCTTGCCCTTGCGCGCCTCGCGGTCGACCCAGGCGTCGCTGACCTGCTCGGCCAGTGCCGCGTTCGCGTACACCAGGTCGATACGCATGCCCATCCCCTTATGGAACGCCCCGCCCCGGTAGTCCCAGTACGTATACGGATGGGGTCCCTTGGCGATGCGCGGGACGACGTCGGTCAGCCCGTCCGCCCGCAGGCCGGCGAGTTCCGCCCGCTCAGCCTCGGTGACGTGAGTTGAGCCAATGAACTCCGCCGGATCCCACACATCGGCGTCGGTCGGCGCGATGTTGAAGTCGCCCAGCACGGCGAACGGCAGGCTCCCGGCGGCCTCGCTCGCCACAGCGGCCCGCAGCGCGGCCAGCCAGCGCAGTTTGTAGGCGTAATGCGGGTCGTCAGGCGTACGTCCGTTGGGCACGTACACCGACCTCACCCGGACCGGCCCGCAGGTAGCGGCGAGCGTCCTCGCCTCCAGCGTGCCAGGATCGGGGAAGCCGGGGTCGTCGGGCAGGCCACGCACCACGTCGTCGAACCCGACTCTGGACAAGATGGCGACACCATTCCACCGGCCCTCGCCGTGGTGCTCCACCTGGTAGCCGAGCGGCTTGACCGCGTCGTCGGGGAAAGCCCCGGCTCCGACCTTCGTCTCCTGCAGGCACACCACGTCCGGGCTGGCCTGCTCAAGCCATTCCGTCAGCCTTGGCAGCCGGGCCAGCACCGAGTTCACGTTCCAGGTCGCTATGCGCACGCAGACATCCAACCAGTTATCACCCGATGCCCAGGCCCGCTTCCGCTAGTGCCGCTTCTTCTTTTTCTTGTGCCTGATCTTCTTGAGCTGGACCCGAACCCCGTAGTTGTGCACCGCCAGGCCCTGGCCCTGGTTCCAGATCTCGAACCCGCCGTCGATCGACTTGAGGTACCAGCGGAAGCTGATCTGCCCGCGCTTCTCGGCCGCGTGGATGAACGGGAGCAGCCTGAGCCTGTGCACGTGCGCGGTCGGCACCACCCGGCGGAACAGCACGAAATTCCAGCAGCCGTCCTCGTTGCAGGCCCTGTGCCTGGCGTAATACCAGCGCTGCCCGTCGATCCTGACGATCGGATCCTCGAACGGTATGCCGAAGCGCTTAGTGCCGAGCCAGATCATCAGCTCCGCGCCCTTGACATGGCCGTAGATCGTGCGGTGCGGGCCGAACCAGATATCGTAGGCGACGTCGAAATGTCCTGGCGCCCGCCGCCAGCTGGTTGACCAGGAGGTATCGAGCCTGGCGAACCGGTACACCTTCCGGGGCAGCTGGGTACCCGGCGTGCACAGCCCGAACGCGCATCCGTAGAGAACCTCGGGGAACGCGTCGGTCTCGCCGACGTGACTGTCGGCACCGGACTTGACGACGGTGAAGCCGACCCCCTTCGGGTGCACCCGCAGGCACTCCCGCTCAGCGGCGAACACATCGTTCCTGATGATGTACGAGACCCCCGCGCGTATGACCGTCCGGCGGGCGTAGGGCTTGCACAGGATGGCCGGCTTAGGCGGCTTGCGCGGTTTCCTGGCGATGACAGCGGCCCCTGCGACCGTGGCCCCCGCGATCATGACCGTGACGCTGAGCATGACGGCCAGCCAGGTCGTCCTTCGGCTGGCAAACACAAGCGCTGTGTTTGCTCGCACTGAGCGGCTGAGACTCCTGAACAAGATCGCCCCCTTCAGCTACCTCAATCCCAGTAGGACACTGCCTAACATGAATCACGCCGGTTGCGCAGGATAGGCTCAGTAACAATGGACACGATTTGCTAAAGCAGACAGACAGCTAGCTACGCTGGCGCCCTGCCTCGCAGGCGTTTCAGCGTGCCGATGTCCCTGGCCTGACCAGCCTCAGCTCCTGGTGTCTCGACCACGAACGGCACCCCGTCGGTAGCCGGATGATGCGGCGACGCCCCCTCGGCAGCCAGGTCGTGCCCGGCATCGAAGTCTGGCTGAGCTGGAAGCGCCTCTCCGCACGCACAACCCAGGCAAGGAGGCGGAACGAAATCGCACCTCCGCATCGGGTGACCCCAGGTTGATCAGGTAGGGGGCATGAACGGACACCGGCAGCCCCGTCGCCGCGACATGCTCACGCAGCGCGGTGAGCTCGCGCCCGTCGGCGGCGGCCGGTGTCCGCGCTCTGGGATTGGCCATGAACACCTGAATCACCTCAGCGCCGACCGCCCCTGCATAGCGCAGGCTGGTCCTGGCCAGTCCGCCCCCAGCCGGGGCGTGCGCGCCGATCAGCCGCTCGCCCGCGTTCACTGGCTCGGCTTGCTGGCCGCGAAAAGGACGTAGCCGTAGCTCAGGCCCAGTGCGTCCGGGTGCCCGGCCAGCCAGGCCCGCGCGACCGCCTCGGGGAACTCCAGCCGGAGCACGGCCTCGAAGTCGGCCCTGGAGCCGAACTGCCAGCGGCTGGCCACCTCCACCCGCTTCGCGCCCCGCCCGGCCCACCAGGCATCGGTCTGATCCGGCCGCCCCTGCGCGGTATAGCCGGCCGCGCGCAGCAGGCCGGCGAACTCGCCGTGCCGCTGATCGTTGTCGACGACGACCAGAGCTCCGCCCGGCCGCAGCACCCGCATGACCTCGGCGAGCCCGGCCGCGCAGGACGGCGGCCAGAAATAGGCGAACCTGGCGTGCACCACGTCGGCGCTCTCGTCCGGCAGCGGGAGATGCTCGGCCGATCCGTGCAGCACCAGAGCCGCCGGGTCTCTGGCCTGCGCCAGCGGAATCAGCGACGGATCGGGCTCGATCCCGATCACCTGGCCGGCCTCCCCGCACGTACCTAATCAGCCAGAAGCCGGTGCCGCAGCCGAGGTCGACTAGGGTAAGCCCGGCCCAGGGCGCCAGCGCGCGCATCGCGTCCAGCACGAGATCGTCTGGGTCGATGGCCCGGTTTTCCAGTTCATACAGGTCTGGCCTGCGCCCCTGATTGGGCGCGGGCTGGAAGTCGGGGAGTATCGCTGGCACACTGCACATCCGCAGATCATGCCAGCTTGTTCCGGACCAGTTAGAGTGCGGCAATGCCCACCAGGCTAGTCATCAAGCTCGGCTCAAGCTCGATCGCGAGCGGTGAGGGCCTGGCCCTTGACGTGATCGCCGATCTGGTCACCCAGATCGCGGCGGCGCAGCGAGCCGGGCACGAGGTGATCCTGGTGACCTCGGGCGCCGCGCGGCTCGGCCGGCGGCTGCTCGCGTTCGAGGGGGCGACCGCGCGCACGGGACCAGAACTGACTGGCCCGCTCGCGGTGGCGCTCGCCGCCTCGGTTGGCCAGCCTGCCCTGATGACGCTTTACCGGCAGCTCGCGGCGGCCGTGGGCATCGAGGTCTGCCAGATTCTGCTGTCCAAGAGCGACCTGAGCCTCGGCGCAGGCGATGCGGGACGTCGGGACGGTGCTGACCTCGGCTCTGCACCAGGGGCTGCTGCCGATCGTGAACGGCAACGACACCACCGATCCCAGGGCCGAGCTGGACAACGATCAGATAGCCGTCGCCGTGGCGGTGGCCGCGCAGGCGTCGAGGCTGACGTTCCTGACCAACGTCAGGGGCGTCTACGCCGATGACCAGATGCGGGACCTGGTCTCCCGGCTGACCCCGCGGGAGGCCAGGGCGATCAGGAGCGCAGCCGCCGGCGAGGGCCGGGGCGGCATCAAGTCCAAGCTGAACGCGGCAGCCAGGGCGGCCTACTGCGGCGTCGAGGCCACTATCGGCTCGGCGCGCGACGCTGATGTGGTGGCGCGGAGCCTGCGCCCGCGCGCCAGGCTCGGGACCGTGGTCAGGGCGGCGGCCGGGCAGCTCGCCCCGGCGCAGCGGTGGGTGGGCGGGATCGCCTATCCGATGGGCTCGATCGGCATCAACCGGGAAGCCGAGCGCAGCCTCCGGGCCGGCAGCACGCTGTTCCTGTCCGGGGTCAAGCGGGTCGACGGTGAGTTCGAGCCGGGGTCGGTCGTGGAACTTGTCGATGTCCGGCACCCGGAACGGCTGATCGGCCGGGGCTCCGTCGCGATGCCCTCGCCCGTGCTGCGGCTGCTCAGGGCACTGTCGCCGGATGAGGTGGCCGACGTCATGTCCATTCTGCTGCGCCTGCGCCACGGCGCAGATCAGCACCGGGCAGATCAGCCACAGGTGGCGGATCAGCACCGGGCAGATCAGCACCAGGTGGCGGATCAGCACCGGGCGGATCAGGGCGGACTGCTCGATCCTGACCGGTTCGACGATGTCCGGGATCTCACCAGCCGCAAGTCGCAAGCGGCCGCCCAGGTACTCAGTGAGCTTGGCGCGGCCAGCCAGGAGCGGGCCAGGAACCTGGCCGACGCCCTGCTGCAGTCCCAGCCGCGCGCCTGCGCCGCCCTGCTATCCGCCGGAACCTTCGCCACGGGCAAGATCATCTCGGACCCCGCCGCCCGCCGGTCAGTCCGGGACCTGCACGCGATCCACCGCGACTCACTAGTGGTGTTCGCCAGCGACTAGCTCAACCCAGAAGCGAGTTAGCGCTCGGCCGTCCGCGACACAGCTCCGGCCGTCCGCGACACAGCTCCGGCCGCGCGCGACACAGCTCCGGCCGCGTGCGACACAGTTCCGGCCGCGCGCGACACAGCGCCCGCGCTCTGGCGCGAATTCGGTGATGTTAGCTGGAGTGGCGATGAGGAGCTTGCGGAGAGGTCGCGGCTCGCTGCCGGGTCTTGATTGGGCGAAACCGGGCGTTGTGTTAGGAGGATTTTCCTGTAGGAGACTTACGGCGAATAGTCGTTGCAGATAATCAACACCCTATTTTCGCGTTTTGGTGGCCGGGCCCTGCTAAGTCGACTGTGAAGGTGCGGGTGACGAGGTTGCCGAGGGCGCGCGGGTCTCGTCCCGGTTGCTGACGCCAGCGGAGTTCCGTGATGAGAGCCGAGCTCATGATCACGGAACCCAAGCTGGCGGATTCCGTGATGCTGGCCGCTGGCCGTACCCCAGCTATGTCACATCGATGGGGCTGGAGCCCCAGCTATGTCACATCGATGGGGTACGGCCCGGCAGGCCAGCGGCGGGACAGGCCCGGGCTGGGCCAGCCACCCCGGAACCAGGTTCCTGCCAACTTTCACGGAATTCGCGCCAGAGCCCGGAACCCCAGTGGCGTGATCATGCAGCTCATGTTCCGTGATCAGGCCTTACTTCATGATCACGGAAAGCCGTGCGAGGCCACGTCGCCGCTATCACGCCACGATGCTCAAATTCAGGAGACCGCGTGTTGTTAAGACGCCTGCAGGATCAGGCAGAGCCTCCGGTCAGGTCGCCCGCCAGTATCCCGAAAGGGTGGATACCGGGCAGGCATGTCACGCGAGCCGGGCTGAGCCAGCCAGAATCGGTCTTCGTGATCACGATCCGCGCAATGAATCGGGACGGGTCGGGAGGAGCGGCCCTGGTATGCGCCGGGTTTCATGTGCTTCGGAGGTTATGTTGGCGCGGCTCGTTAAAAGATCTAGGACAGTTTGCCGTTGCAGGACCGTTTACCGCCGGATCTGCGGCTAACGGTCCTGCAACGGCAAACTGTCCTACAGGAATCGGCGAAACCCTGGATCAGGCCGACGATCAGCCTCCGAAAGGGGCGATACCCGGCATACCGGTGACGCTGGCCGGGGGTGACTCTGCTGGGGCCGGGGCTGGAACTGGAGTTCGTGTGAGGCTGGGGGTCAGGCTGGGGCTGAGGCTGGGCTCCGGTGGGGCTGCAGGTGAGGCTGGGCTGCGGTGGGGCCGGGGCTGCGGGTGGGGCCGGGGCTGCGGGTGGGGCCGGGGCTGCGGGTGGGCTGGGGATTCGCTGGGCTGGGGGTGGGTCAGTGCCTGATCTGGCCGGTACCCCAGGTGACATTCTTGACGCAGGTCAGGGCCTCTAGGCCCATCGGGCCCCTGGCGTGCAGCTTCTGGGTGGAAACTCCGATTTCCAGGCCGTAGCCGAACTCGCCGCCGTCGGAAAACCTCGTCGACGCGTTCACGAATACGCTGCCCGAGTCGACCGCCCGTGCGAATCGCCTCGCCACGTCCAGGTCCCTGGTCACGATCGCCTCTGAGTTGCGGGTGCCCCAGCGCGCGATGTGAGCGAGTGCCGCGTCCAGGTCGTCGACCACTCGCACCGCCAGGATCAGGTCGAGGTACTCGGTAGCCCAGTCGCTATCGTCGGCGGGCTCGGCGTCCGGCCAGATCGACCGTGCGCGCTCGTCGGCGCGCAGCCGCACGCCGCGCTCAGCCAGTTCGCCGAGCACGTCGGGAAGCCAGGAATCCGCGATGGCGGCGTGCACGAGCAGCGTCTCGGCCGCGTTGCAGACACTCGGCCGAGACGTCTTGGCGTTCACCACGATGCTGGTGGCGATCGGGAGGTCGGCCGAGGCATCTACGTAGATGTGGCAGTTGCCGTCGCCGTCGATGACCACAGGGACCGTCGCGTGCTCGCGCACGGTCGCCAGCAGGCCTGGCCCGCCGCGCGGCACCAGGAGGTCGACCCATTCACTGGCAGTCAGCAGCTCGATCACTGCCTCCCGCGAATGATCGCGAATGAGCTGAACCGCGTGCTCGGGTACCTCGTCCTGGCGGCCGAGCGCCGACGCGATCACGTCGGCGATTGCGCTGTTGGTGTGCGCCGCGATGGATGAGCCGCGCAGCACGGCGGCGTTGCCCGACTTCAGGCACAGTGCCGCCACATCCGCGGTGACATTGGGCCTGGCCTCGTAGATGACGGCAACCACGCCCAGCGGCTCGCGAATTCGCTCGATCATCAGCCCGCTGGGGCGAACGGCGCCACTGACCACCTGCCCGACCGGGTCTGGGAGCCCGATTACCGTGCTGATCGCGTTCACCATGGCAGTTATTCGGTTGTCCGTGAGAGTGAGCCGGTCGATCATGGTGCTCGTGACACCGGCACCGGTCGCCTGGTCAATATCACGGGAGTTCGCGGCCTTGAGCAGTTCCCTGGAGGCATCCAAGGACTGCGCGAACAGTGCGAGCGCGCGATCCTTGGCGCTCGCGGGCAGTTCGCGGAGCACCGTCGCGGCCCGGCTCGCCTGCTGGCATACCGCGATCACCGGCGTCGGCAACGTCTTGTCCTCCTCTGAGGTCTCAGACCACATTCGCGACTCGCGCAGAATGTAGCTATGGCCAAGCCCGTACCTTACGCCAGGACGATCGTCACCGAGGACGGTGTGCCGATCGATGCCGCGCATCTGCCCGGCGACCCTGAGCTGGGGATCGTGCTCGCGCACGGCTTCACGCTGAACTGGCAGCGGCCGGCGGTCTGGCGGGCGGCGACCAGGCTCAGCGAGTTCGGCGGCGTGGTCACGTTCGACTTCCGGGGCCACGGCCGGTCGGGCGGGGTGTCCACGGTGGGCGACAAGGAGATCAAGGACGTCGCCGTCGCCGTCGGCTATGCCAGGGAGCTTGGCTATAAGCGGATCGTGACGGTCGGGTTCTCGATGGGAGGCTCGATCGTGCTGCGCCATGCCGGCCTGGTCGGGGGCGTGGACGCCGTCGTGTCGGTGAGCAGCCCGGGGCGGTGGTATTACCGGGGCACCAGGCCGATGCGGCTGGTGCACCTGGCGATCGAGTACCGGGCCGGACGCCTGATCACCAAGGCCATGCTGAAGACCAGGATCGGCAGCGGGCGCTGGAATCCGGTGCCGTTGCCGCCGGCCGACGCCGCCGCGCTGATCTCGCCGATTCCGCTGCTGGTCGTGCACGGCGACAAAGACGACTACTTCCCCGTCGATCATGGCCAGCGGATCTATGACGCGGCCAGGGAGCCTAAGGAACTGTGGATCGTGCCTGGTTTCGGCCACGCTGAGTCCGGGGCCGGCCCGCAGCTGATGAAGCGGATCGGCACCTGGATCCGGGCCACGGTCGACCTCGACGAGGGCTCTCGCAATACCGCGGAAACAATGCAGTAACTATCGCTAAATCCCCGTAACTGCCGGGAAACGCCAGTGAAACCCGGTCATGACAAAAATGTTCGGTACCGATAGATACCGAAGCGGTGGCGGGCCGATGCTAGTCAGCGTCGCCTGGCCGTCCGGCACCCTTCGCTCCAGCCACTTGGAGGCGAGGAGTGATTCCCTACCCGCACTGGCTCAGTCCGGGCGACAATGCCTGGCAGCTGACGGCGGCCACGCTGGTCGGCCTGATGAGCGTTCCGGCTCTCGCAGTCCTCTACGGGGGGATCGTGCAGCGGAAATGGGCCGTCAACACGATGATGATGGTGTTCAGCGCGTTCGCGCTCACGCTGATTGTCTGGATGCTCTGGGCGTTCAGGATGGGCTTCGGCTCGCCCTGGATCGGCACCCTGCTCGGCCGGCCTGGCCCGGTGGTCGGTCAGGCCAGCGAGCAGGCGCAGGCGAGCATCCCGCTGCTCAACGGCGTGATGCCCAGGCTCAGGTTCCCGGAAAGCTCGCTGGTCTACTTCCAGTTCGTGTTCGCGGCGATCACGCCGATCTTGTTTATCGGCAGCGTGCTTGGCCGGATCAGGTTCAAGGTCTGGCTGATCTTCGTGCCGCTGTGGATCACCTTCGCCTACGCGGTCAACGCCTTCCTGCTGTGGGGCGGCGGCTTCTGGTCGGGCCAGGGTGCGCTCGACTACAGCGGCGGTTACGTCATCCACCTGGCGGCCGGAGTGTCCGGCTTCGTGGCCGCGGCCGTGGTCGGCCCCCGACTGCAGCGAGACCGGGATCAGGCTAAGCCGAACAACCTGGTCTTCGTCGCTGTCGGCGCCGGCCTGCTCTGGCTGGGCTGGAATGGCTTCAACGGCGGCGACCCATACTTCGCCGGCGCGGACGCGGCGGCCGCCGTGCTAAACACCAACCTGGCGGCGGCGGTCGCGATGATGACCTGGGTGGTGATGGACATGGCCTGGGGCAAGGACCGCAGGCCGACCTTCCTCGGCGGCGTCAACGGCATGATCTGCGGCCTGGTCGGCATCACCCCGGCGGCCGGCTATGTCAGCGGGGTCGGCGCGATGCTCATCGGCCTGGCCGACGCGGCCCTGGTCTGGGTGCTCTTCGCCTACCTGCCCCGTAAGGTCTGGCCCTTCAACAAGGTCGATGACGCGCTCGGGGTGGTGTATACGCACGGCTTCGCCGGCCTGATCGGCGGGCTGATGGTCGGCCTGCTCGCCGACCCCAAGATGGTCGTCTACCTAGGAGTGGGCAAGACGCCGGACGTGACGACCGCCGGCCTGTTCTACGGGCATCCAGGGCAGTTGCTGACCCAGGCAGGCGCCGCGCTTACCGTGATCGTGTGGGATGGCCTGGTCACCTTCCTGATTCTGCGCGGCATCAGGCTGTTCATGAAGCTGCGGATGTCGGAGCCTGAGCTGGAATCCGGTGACCGGCTGGTGCACGGCGAGGTCGCTTACGCGCCGGAGGAGGCCCAGGCCGAGCGCGGCGATCTGCCCGATCTTCCGGAGCTGACCGACCCGCTTCCCGAGCTGACAGTGCCGGCCAGGTGATCGGGGCCAGGGCCGGCCACCGGAGTCGGCTAGGCGCTGACGCCTGCGGGGTGGCTGGTCCTGGCATGCCGGCTGTTCGTCAGCACGGTCTGGGTCACGAGGCGCAAGATCGCGCTCAGCGCCTGCCCGGCCGGCTCTGACCTGGCGTGATACCACGTGCTCTGGGCCGCGGGGTAGGCGAGCTGCTGAAGCACCGCCTCCCTGGCGGCCCTGAAGCCGAAGGGCATGAAGACCGGATGCGTCCTGAGCCCGAGACCGGTCTCCTGGTCAAACGTCAGGGCGCTGGTGAAGGTCTGATGCCAGGTGGAGTCGGCCGGCTCCGCGCCGGTGAGAAAGAAGGCGCACGGCCGATGCATCCGCAGTCCCTGGCCGGCGAGGCTGGCCTGGTCCTGTTCGATCGCACGGGCAAGCTCGCGGAAGGCCGCTCCGTAGTTCGTGCCGCCGCCAGCCCGGAGATCCGGCAGGACGGCCCCGCTGAGCTGCCCCAGGGGCATCAGTATTTTCGCGTCGTCGGAAAACGACAGAATGCAGAGCTGGGCCACATCGTCCACGATCGGGTCAGCCAGAATTGCCGTGCGCAGGCGACGGACGCCCTGGTCGAGATCCTGCAAGTCATCGCGCATTGACGAGGATAGCTCGCAGACCAGGTAGAAAGGCAGGACGATCTGACCAGGTTCTGTTGGCCTGCACTTTGCTAACCGCTCGTTGCGCACTGGAACGTCCCTTCATCGGCTCTCCCCCCGCTGCAAGCCTGTCTACGCTGGTGCCTGGAATTCGGCAAGCGAAGTACGTGCTTCCGGGTCAAGTCCGGCGAACTCCGGATTTCGGGGCGACGAGATAGCGCCCTGGCCGCTGGTCTCGCGGCCTGGCCCCCAGCGGCCGGCGATAGCCCTGGCTGGGCAGGATCGGCGACTAGCTAGGTCTGGCCATTGTCGAATCGTGACCTGTTGATTATCTTGGTTACCGTACGTCCTATGTGCCCGCGGCCAAGGTGGCGGGCAGGGTGTGGTCAGCAGCCTGTGGGGGGCTGGGTTCGCCGTCCGATGGAGGCTGGATTGAGCTGGATGGGGGGAGGGTGATGTCAGCTATGTGCAGGCATCAAGGCGAGGTGATCATGATGTCCAGGCGGAGATGCCGGGCACCTGGTCAGCTCAGGTTCTTAACTGGTGTCAGATATTCCGCCCGGCTGGCCGCCGGCATTCCGGAGAGCGCGGGTAGTGCCGGCTAGGCGCTGAGCCACCCGTGCGCCGGCTGGATGCTCTGTTAGGTCATCGGTCTGCCGCTGAGGTGGCGTCTGACCATTTTCCCAGGGAAAGTCCCTGATACCAGTCAGCCAACTTAATAAGGAATATATCGGTCATGGGACGACCGCAAGCACACCTGGAACGGGACGGCACGCCTGTCCGCGAATTCGCTTTCTGGCTGCGTGATCTTCGAAATCGCTCGGGTCTGACTTACGACCAGGTAGCGAAGGCAACGCACTACGGTACGAGCACTCTTCAAGCCGCAACCTCTGGTGAACGTTTGCCGACCCTCAAGGTGGTCCTGGCGTTCGTTGAGGCGTGCGACGGCGATGTTGCCGAATGGCACAGCTACTGGACTCAGCTTCGGCGGATCCTGGATCCTGACGTCCCGAGCAGCGCCTCGATGTCAGTAACACCCCCCTGGATCTCCGCCAGCGAGCCCGTCAGCCCGGCGCAGGCGACCGGTGCGGCGGTGCCGCCGGTTCCCCCCAGCGCGGCCGCCTCGGGCGCGGCGACCGCGGACGGCTGGTATGTCGAGAGCTTTAAGGCCCTGCTCCGGCTGGATGTCGAACCGGTCGAGGCCATCGAGCAGCGCACGATCGTGGCGACTGCCGACGGACTAGACGAACTTTCGACCTCGATCTGCGTCCCGCGTCACCACGATGACACGGGCGGGTCCCACGAGCTCGACGCTGAACTGCTGCACGGCGGGTCGCTGGTCTTGCGGGAGCACCCGTTCGAGACGTTCTTCCGCAACGTCATTGCCCTTCCGAAACCACTGCGCGCTGGCGACCGGCACGAGTACGCGCTGCGAGTCTGGCTGCCGCCCGGCCAGCAGCTGGCGACGCACTATGTCCATGTCCCGTTCCGGCGCAGTGACGCGTTCGAGCTTCACGTGCGCTTCAAGCGGGGTCACCTGCCGTCCGCCGTGTGGCAGGTGAGCGGCGTGCCGAATACGGTCATCTACGAGCGCACTCCGCCCAGCGAGACTCTCACTCCCGACAGGTTCGGCGAGATCCATGTAGCGTTCCGTGACCTGCAGGTCGGATTCGGCTACGGGATCTGCTGGCTAGACGACGACCCGCCGGCAGCGCTGGCATCGCCGGGATCATGACGGCAGCCGGTCGGCGGGCTGGTGCGGCTGTGGCTGCTCCGGCCAGCCTCAGGGAGCGGGCATCCCCTGGGCGCATTCTTTCTGAATATCGGTCCTGATTTTGCTCGTCTGAGCCGTGAATAGGCGAGACGCTATGGCTATGCCCGCTAGCCAGCAGCTTCCGACGATCGACGAACTGGTCTCGGACTTGCGCGTACTCAGGGAGCGGGGCCTGGTTCGATTGCGTCATTCCGATTTGCCGAATTTGCGGGAGATTGCTCAGCGAATCGGGCCTGCGGGGTCCGCGGACCCGGCCTCTAGTGCTGGCGGCATTGAGGAGGTGCTGGGCGCGGCGGTGCGGAGTCTGGGTGACAGTGAGCTTGGCCGGGCGGCGCAGGCGACGTTTGGCCTGGATCGCGGGATGCGGGACCGGGCCGCCCAGGACCGGCGGCGGCGGGCGGCGCTGATTTACGGCGTCAGTGTCGAGCGATTCCGCAAGCATCACGAGCGGATCGTGCTTGAGCAGGTCGCCGAGGAGCTGCTCAAGCTGGCGATGGAGGCGCTGGCATCGCTGGCCGCGAGTGCGCCGAGGTCACGGAGGCCGGCGCCGGGCACGCGCGTTGTCGTCTCCGGCCAGCTGGCGGGCCTGGACCTGCGGGTGACCGTTCACGTCCAGCCAGTCGAGCTGCTGAGCGGGGTCGACATCGTCGTCGTGCCGACCAACTCCTACCTGGAGCTGCCCCAGTCCTTCAAGTCATCGGTGTCGGCGGCGATCAGGCGAATGGCCGCGGTTAAGAACGCCGACGGTCAGGTGGTCATCGACGTAGTGGCCGACGAGCTGACCTCGTGGCTGAGCAAGTACGCCAGGCCAGGACTGCCGGTAGCACCGGGAACGGTGGCGCCCACTTCCTCAGGCGAGCTGCTCAGGCAGGGGATCCGCAGGCTCTACCACGTCGCTGTCGTCAGCCCGAAGCCGTTTAGCAATGAGTACGTGGTCGAGCCGTCGGCGATCGCGGCCGGGGTACGCAACATACTCGAAGCCGGCCGCGTCGAGCGCACGCTGTTCAGTCCGCCGCTGCGCTCCATTGCCTTCCCGCTGCTCGGGGCCGGCCGGGGCGGACTTGATCCTGGTACCAGCTTCGAGTGGCTGTGGTCGGCGCTGGCCAGGGAGGTCAGTGCCGAGATCAGTGCCGAGATCAGTGCCGAGGACCCCTGGGAACTCCACTTCTTCAGCCGCGAGCAGGCCCAGGCGGAAATCATGATCGCCAGGCTCGCCGCCGACGGGCTGGTCGTCAGCGAAGGCCGGCCAGATCCTGGCTGAATTCTGGGCATAATGTGACCAGGAATCGCCCGGAATTCAGCCACTTAAATAGACGTGACCCGAGCTTGAATGATCTCAGCGGCCAGAAAGGCCGCATAAGGATCACAAGCAGGGGACGGTAATTCAATGCAGCCGAACGATATCTTCCAGGCCATTCTTGCGCTGCTCGGCCTGGGTGGCTGAGACTAGCTGAGGCCAGCTGACAGGCCTAGATGCCCGTCAGCTTCACACGTGGCTGGTGATCGCGGGAAGGTGATGGATTCCCGCGGTCACCAGTTCGCATGCGTGCGTGCTCATTTCTGAATGCTATTATCCTGGCACTGGCCGGCACCTGTAAGCCAGCAAGTAGATAAACTTCGGATAATGCGGGAAAAGGCACGGCACTTCAGGCACCAAGGCCGGCTCCCTGCCGGGCCTGCGAAGGAGACATCCCGTACCTGGCCCGGAACGCCCTGGTGAAGTGCGGCATGTCATGCAAGCCCCAGCGCGCCGCGATCCTGCTGATCGTGTCCTGCGCTGATCCTGGCGAGCGCAGATCGGCCAGGATGCCGTCAAGCCGGTAGGACCTGATGAGCTCGGTGACGCTCTGCCCGGACTCATCGAACAGCCGATGCAGCGTTCGCCCGGACATGTGATGGGCAGCGGCTACCCTGCCGTGGCTGAGGCCGACGTCGGCGAGATGGGCCTGAATGTAGGTATCGATCTGGAGCCGGACGGCGTCCGGGCGGTCAGGCAGCCACTGCTCGGCAAGGGCCGCCTTCAGCAGGTCCAGGCTCGCCCGGCCCATGAGGGCGTCCGACACGTCCGCTCCCGGACCGCCTTGCCCCGCGCGCGAGACGGCCGATGCGATCAGCGGGACGAGAACTGATCCAGGTCCGTCGGCGATGGAGGCGGGCCTGGCAGATCATCGCGTCGAGGAAAAGCCGCGACGCGATCAGGGCGGTGCGGGGGAAGGCGATGACCGCGCACCGCCAGTCGCCTTCCAGCCGGATCGAGTACGGCCGGTCGATGTCATAGATGGCCATCGAGCCGGGGCGGAGCGTCACCTCCCGGTCGCCCTGCCTGATCGTTGCCGATCCTGACCGCTGGATGCAGACCTTCAGCAGGTCGGAAGGTATCCGCCTGGCCATGGCTGGCGAGCGTCCCAGCACCTGAGGGCGGCCAGCGACGTGGAACGCGGCCACGTTGCCGAGTCGCGCGGCCGAAAGCCAGCCGGCCGCGCCAGCTTCGGCCGGCATTGCCCGGTGGTCAGGGATGAGGCCGTTGAAGTTGGTGGCGAGGGCGTCCCGCCATTCGTCGTCGCTGAGCAGGTCAGGTCCCTGGCGCACGGGCGAGCCTCCCTTCGCGCCGAAGTGATACCCGGCGGTACTCACTGACCAGGTTCCCGCAGTTGGCAGTCATCGACAAGCCTGGTGGCAGTTCTCGACAATCGCCGGCGCATAGCGGCTGGTAAGGATAGGTGTCACGCTGGCCGCGGGCCTGAGTAAGCCGCGCGGTGCGGCCGGGCACACGATGAGATCCGCTGAGAGGAACACTGACATGGGCTTGCTGGACACTGCGGACTGGGCTGGCAAGATCTTCAGCGGCGGATGGGTGCCCGCCAGCGGCGGCACGGTCTCGAGCACTGAGCCGGCGACCGGAGCCACCCTGGCGGAGGTCGGGCTGGCGAACCGCGCCGATGTGGCGGCGGCGGCGGAGCGGGCACGGGCGGCCCAGCCGGCCTGGGCCGCCACGCCTGGGCACGAGCGCGCGGCGCTGATGAGGCAGGCGGCGCGGGTGCTCGAGGACAACCGGGCCGAATTCGAGAGCTGGCTGGTCCGCGAGGGCGGGGCGATCCCTGGCAAGGCGGGGTTCGAGGTCAGCCTGGTACTCGGGGAGTTGTGGGAGGCAGCGGCACTGCCGACGCAGCCGTGGGGGCACCTGCTGCCGACGGCTGAGCCCGGCCGCGAGTCCATCGCCCAGCGGCTGCCGCTCGGCGTGGTCGGGGTGATCAGCCCGTGGAACTTCCCGCAGATCCTGTCGGTACGGGCCGTCGCGCCGGCGCTGGCCCTCGGCAACGCGGTGATACTCAAGCCGGACGTGCACACCTGCGTGTCGGGCGGGGTCCTGGTCGCCAGGCTGTTCGAGGAGGCCGGACTGCCCGCTGGCCTGCTGCACGTCCTTCCCGGCGCCGCGGAAGCGGGCTCCGCGCTCGCGACCGACCCGAATGTGGCGATGATCTCGTTCACCGGCTCCACCGCCGTCGGCCGCGAAGTCGGCGCGGCGGCCGGCCGTACCCTCAAGCGGGTCTCGCTTGAGCTGGGCGGCAACAACGCGCTGATCGTGCTCGACGACGCTGACCTGGACATCGCCGCCTCCTCTGGAGCCTGGAGCGCCTTTCTGCATCAGGGCCAGGTCTGCATGACCGCGGGCCGGCACATCGTGCTCGAGTCCGTGGCCGATCAGTACCTGGAGCGGCTGGCCGACCGGGCGTCCAAGCTCCCCGTTGGTGACCCCAGCTCCGAGCAGGTGGCGCTTGGCCCGCTGATCAGCCAGCGCCAGCTCGCCAACGTCGACCGGATCGTCACCTCGACGGTGGCGGCCGGGGCCGAGATCCGGGCCGGCGGCACCCACGACCGGCTGTTCTATGCCCCGACCGTGCTGGCCGGCGTCACCCAGTCGATGCCGGCCTTCCGCGAGGAGATCTTCGGCCCGGTCGCGCCGGTCACCGTGGTGAAGGACGACGCTGAGGCCATCGCGGTCGCGAACGACACCGAGTACGGCCTGGTCGCCGCGATCCAGACCGGCTCGCGTGACCGGGGCCGGGCCATGGCCGACCAGCTGGACACCGGGATCGTGCACGTGAACGACCAGACGCTGAACAATGACGCCTACGCGCCGTTCGGCGGCACCCGAGCGTCCGGCAATGGCGCCAGGTTCGGCTCGCAGAGCAGCTGGGACGAGTTCACCCAGTGGCGCTGGGTCACCATCCGCGACCAGGCCCACGGCTTCCCGTTCTAGCCAGCGCCGTCCTAGCCGCCGGCGTGCGTGAAGGCTGCCCAGACCGACACGTCGGCCAGCTCGGCCTCGCTGGTCTCCCTGGCCAGCCTCGGGGGCATCTCCGGCGGCGGCCGGCGCTGGGGATCGAGCATCCAGAGCTGAGCCGCGCGCAGGGCGACGGCGACGCCGTCGGCGGGGTGCCTGACCAGGTGGTAGTGCAGCATGAACATCAGCAGGGCGGTGCACCGGTCGCCGACCGCCCAGCGGGAGCCGACCACGTTCCTGGCACCCGCGGCGAGGAAGGCCGTCGCGAGAGTCAGCGCCTCATCGTGGTCGGCCTCGCTGAGGTCGCTGGCACAGGCGGCGAGTACGACGAGACCGCCAGGTGCTCCCGCGCCCGGCGAGCGGGCCAGGATGCGGCTCGCTGACAGCTGCTCAGGCCTGCCGTCCCGGCTGGCGAGGTAGAGTGCGCTCTGCTCGGGAGACTCGCCGGTGCGGGCATGGCAGCCCAGCTGCAGCACGGCGGCAGGCCGGCCGCCAGGAAGCCAGGCCAGGACCTCGGCGGCGGTTCCTGATCCCTGGACCTCCGTCTGGAAGGACGTGCCGAGGTAAACGGCGCGGGGGTAGAAGGCCGTGCAGAGGGCGTCGGCCTCAAGCCGCGACCACCGCAGGCCCTTGCCCAGGCCGGCGACGAGAACGACAGGTCCGTTCGCTGGTACTGGCGTTCGCGCGGTGGTGTCGATCAGCTGCCTGGCGCTCGCGCAGGTGGAAAAGATCGCAAAGCGGCAGGCATAACTAAACGTGTCAGCCGGTCCTCGCTGGTGGGCGGCATGCCAGGGGACGACTCCAAGCGCTCCGATCGGGGCGATGGCGAGCCGGGGGAGGTCAGGCTTCAGCAGCGTCTCGGTGCCCAGCCGCCGCAGGACCGGACCGATCGCCGAGGCCCAGGCCCACT
The DNA here is from genome assembly GCA_963819285.1 of uncultured Actinomycetota bacterium. Taxonomy (GTDB): domain Bacteria; phylum Actinomycetota; class Actinomycetes; order Streptosporangiales; family Streptosporangiaceae; genus Chersky-822. Next base: position 1,555,451 of record CAWFVM010000006.1, on the reverse strand, counting down.
CGCAGAGCTCGCCAATGGCGCCGTTGAGATCGGCAGGTCGCTCCCCGAGCTCGAGGCGGGCAGCGGCGTACCTGGCGATCGCGCTGCCAGGGCCGGCCGACAATTCAGGCAGCGCACAGTCGCTGACCGTGCCGGTGCTCGAGACGATCAGCGCCCGGCCCGTCAGCTCGCCCGACTCAGGCACGAGATAGACCAGGGCGTCCATGGCTCCTGCCCGCAGCGTCGCGGCGATCTGGCTCACCTGTGGTGCCGAGAACAGGCGCCGCTCGGCCGCGCCGCCGCTCAGCGCGCTCAGCACCCGGTGCCGAAGATTCGCGGGAACCTCGGCCGGACCCGGGCTCACGTGCCCGGTCGAGCCCGCGGTCGTGGCTGGGTCCGCGGTCGTGGCCGAGATCCAGGCCCTGGCCAGGTCCTGGTGTCCGGCTTCGGTCAGCAGGGCCGGCACGTCGGCGGTCACGGTAGCGGCGTGCAGGACTAGGCCGCGGCCTAGCTCGAGGGCCTCGACGGCCGAGTCGGGCAGGCCGTCGGCCAGGCACCAGGCGGCCAGGCGCAGGGTGTCGGCACCGATGCGGCGGGCCGCCGACAGGCCCTCCGCTGGCGTGCTCTGCAGCAGGACGGCACGGGCGTGCGCGTGCAGCACCGATCTGGCCGCGGCGCGGGAGTCCCGTCGCGGTGATCCTGGCTGGCCCTGGCTCGCCAGCCGGTAAGCCAGGGCCAGAGTGCGCAGCAGCGGGACGACCAGCGGGTCGCCGAGCGTCTGCTCAAGACTGGTCCGCGCCTGCTCAAGGCTGGAGATGGCCAGCTCGAGATCGGCCGCGGCGCCCATGCGGTCGAACCGGATGACGAGCGCCCGGCCGAGGGCGTGCAGGCAGCGTGACCGCTCCCCGAAGATCAGGTGGCCGGCGGCTGGCAGCGCCTCGCCGAGCAGGATGATGCCCCTGTCGCTCGCCTCGGGCTGATAGGCAGGCCCGCCGGCGGCCAGCGCCCCGGCGGCGCGGACCAGCAGCGCCGTCCGGCGCGGGTGCCCTGGCTGGCAGGCATCCACAGCATCGAGCATGGCGACGGCCTGCGCCTGGACCCTGGCCGCGTCGCCGTCGGCCTGCGCCTGGACCAGCAGGGCCAGGCTGAGGTTGCTGAGCGCGTCCGGCCAGCGCGGGTTGTCGCCCGGCAGGTCCCTGGCGGCTTCTTCCAGTTTCGCGGTGGCGGCCGGCGTGATCGCCGGCCCGGCCGCTGAGCAGAGCGCAGTGCAGCAGCGCCGCGCCGGTGTCGGCGGCTAGCTCGGCCTCGAACGCGTCGGCGGCGCCCGCTCCGGCGGGCGCGGGCAGGAGAAGCTGGCAGAGGGCGGCTGGGTCGGCGCCCCGGCGCGCCGGCAGGCTGACCAGGGTCAGCAGCAGCTCATTCAGATCCGGCACCGGCACGTCAGCGATTTCCCGGCCGAGTGCGATTTGCTGGCTGAGCGTGGTCAGGAGGCCGGCGGCGGCGCGAGCGTCGGCGTGATCGCCGCTGACCTGGCAGCGGTCAATCAGGAGGCCGGCCAGCAGCTGGGATAGCCGGCGGGCGAGCGGATGATCAGGCGGGAGCTGGCCGATGGCGGCGCGGGCGTGACTGATGGCCTCGGCGAGGTGACTGTCGCCGCGTTCGCGCAGCCATCGCTGATGTAGCGCGAGGGCGAGCACGGACCTGATGCAGGCGCGCTGGACCTCATCCTTCGGCGCCTTGGCCAGCGCGAGCCCGGCCAGCTCGATGACGCGCCCGGCCGGCGCAGCGAGCCGTCCGTGACTGACCGCGCCGAGCAGGGGCACGGCCAGCGGGTCGAACGGCTCCGCGTCCGCTGGCAGACGGTACCGGGGAGCGAGACCCGGCGTGTCTTGTTCGGCTGGCAGGGCCTGCTGGGCTGGCCGGGCCGGCTGGAGTTGCTGCCGCCGGTCGAACTCGGCCGCGTCAGCACTGATCTGCCGGCGGTTCGGGTGCCCGGCCGGGAGCTGGCGCAGAGCCTGCTGGTAAGCCGCCGTGACCTCCAGGGCCACGGCTGGCCCCGCCCGGCCGCGGCGCACTAGCTCAGCCCCGGTAGTCGCGGTCAGGTGCAGCACCACAGCCTGAAGCGCCGGCATTCGCGCGAGGCCGGGCAGGGCCGCGCGATACCGCGCGTAGCTGGCCGTCAGGTCGGCGTCGGTCAGGTCGGCGTCGGCACGGATCGTCGACAGCGCCGCGTCCAGCATGGACAGCTCTGGACTTTGATCGCTCTCATCGGAGGCCATACGCCTGGTCATGGCGATCAGCGTGCTGAGATCGGCCTGGGCTGAGGGCGCCAGCATTGTCGTCAGCCCAGACAAGTGGTCGATAGGGATATCGGCAGCGGCCAGCCGCCGCAAGAGCGCGAGCGCCAGGTACGCGACGCACTGCTGCCGGTAGTCCGGCGCCAGCGTCGGATGGCCGAGCACGATCGGGGCGAGCCGGGCGAGTTCGCTGACATCAGCGGCGTCACCTCGGGTGGCATACCGCAGCACCAGCCCAGTGCACCATCCGACCAGGTAGATCGGCTGCCTGAAGTCGGCCGGGTCCCCGAACCCGGCCGCCTCGGCGAAAGCCTCGATGGCCGCGTCGAGATCGTCGGCCATGCCAGGAAGGGCCAGCGTCTGGATGTGCGAGTTGTCGCTCCGGCGTGACGGCCGGGCTACCTGAGCGTTGACGGCGGAGTCCCAGCGGCCTTCCAGCCGCCGGGCAACGCGCAGCAGCAGGAACGTGCCGAAGATGCCAAGCCCCTGGGCGCGCAGCCAGTGGTCGGGGATCATCGCGGCGGCTACCTGCCGGCCGAGCCCGACAACGGTCTCCACGTCAGCGTCGGGCACGCTCCTGTCGCCCCAGCGCTGGGTGTAGGCACGCATCAGCCCGACCCGTGCGCTCAGCAACTGCTCGTCCCGGCTCTGATCGCGGCGCGGTCTCAGGCGGGCGGGCGCAGCCAGCACCTCTTCAAATAGCTCGATCGCGGACTGGAAGGCGAGCCAGCTCTCACTGCCTGGTCCCGCCTGTCCTCCCAGGCTTGTCGCCAGTGCCTCGCCCCGGATGAGATACTGACTGGCCAGGGCGATCCGGGCCAGCCTGAGGTCCGGCGGCGAGATCGCGCGATGGCCGGCCGCCTGGCGCAGCCAGCGGATCGCCAGGTCCGCGTCGGCCGGCTCTCTGGTGTGGCTGTGCAGCCTCTTCGAGCGCCAGGGCATAGCCGAGGAGATGATCGACCGGCGCACCTGGCCTGCTGGCACCGGGCTCGAGCAGTGCGGCGACCGGCCTCAGCTCCCCGGGCGACGGGCAGGGCTCAGTGCACCTTGACTCGTGATCCGCCAGGCGCAGGCCGCCGAGGGCAAAGGACACCTCGGCCCGCAGCGGCTCATCGGTCGGGAGCCCGTCTAGCGCGGCCCCGAGGCAGCGCTCAGCCTCGGCGAGCCTGGCCGCTTTTGCTGCCCGCTCCGCCGCTCCCGCCGGCCCGGCTGGCGCCTGGAAGTACTGTCGCATGGCCTGAAGGCCGAGCCGGGCCAGGGCTCGCGCGTCGCCAGGATCAGGCTTGGGGTATGGCCGCACCGGTTAGCCTGGCTTGCGCGTCGACGGTTCTTCCGATGAGATCTCGCCGAACTCCCTGGCAGCGTGGCAGCCGAGTCCCCGGGTCACGAACCGGATGTTGTCAGCCTTCATGACGGCGACCTTGGTCAGGACTGGATCGGCTTCCAATACCACGTGAAACTCCTATTCACCATGCTGGGCCGGCGCTGATCAACTCACTGACCATTTGCTAGGCCAGCTGCGCAAAGTTCGCGGAATCATTAAGGGCGTTTCCCCCGCTTTGCCCCGAGTCGTATGTGCTGGTGGCAAAGCCAGTCTTGCACCGCGAATGAGTGCGGAACGACGCGCTGGAGGAATTCTGGATAACCCCGGAAATCATCAGGACCCCTGAGCGCTAGACCGGCCGGCATCAGGACTCGGCAGCCCGCGCCGGATTGTTCCCGCTCCCGCCAGGTTCCGTGACTCCAAGGCGACTTACCGCGAAACGGCGATCTCTCCGCCCAGCCAGCCCAGCCCTTCAGCGCTTCTCCTTGAATCACGGCTGGCAGCCCGTTCCCGGGAGGTCTCACCCCGCCGGCTTTCCGGATCGTGGGCCAGCCCGTGATCACGGAACATGGCTCTGCTTGGGTTCAGCCCGAGCCCGTCCCGCCGGGCCGCACCCCAACGATGTGACATAGCTGGGGCTGGAGCACCAGCGCTGCCACATCCATGGGGCCGGCCAGCGGCCAGCAGCACGGAATTCGCGCCAGAGCCCGGAACAACGGTCGGATGATCACACCGCCAGAACTCCGGGTTCTGGCGCGGCTCCCGTGACCGGGCTGGCGGCTGATGGAGATCTGGCTGGGGCTAGCCGGGCGCCTGCGGGGCGGGCCCCGGACACCGGACATGGCCCGGGGCGCCAGAGCTGGCCGGGCGATCGTGCTCGCGAGGGTTCCGGGCTCTGGCGAGAATTCCCCGGACCATCAGCTGGCTGATCACCCCGCTAGGGTTCCGTGATCACCGTCCGGGGCGTGATCACGGACGATCAGGTGCGTGATTCACCCCGCCATGGTTCCGTGATCACCGTCCCGGCCATGATCACGGACTATCAGCGGCGGGCCGGGCGGCGGTGGCCGGGCCGGGCCTGGTCCTGACAGCAGCTGAGGGCCGGCGGTGCCGTCCTGGCGACAGCTGAGGGCCGGCGGTGCGGTCAGGGCGCCAGAACACGGAACTTCGCGTGCCTGATCACACCCCGTGATTTCCGTGATCACACCCCGATCCATGATCACGGAAACCTGCGCGGGCTGAGCGGTCACTTGCCCATGCCTAGGGTCAGGCCGCGGATCAGGTGGCGCTGGAAGATCAGGTACACCACGATCGGCGGGATCGAGCTGATCAGCGAGCCGGCGAGGAGCGCCGGGATGCTTGTCGTCCGCCCGGCTGACAGCGTGGCCAGGCCGGCGGTAATCGTCCGCTGGCTCGCGGGCAGGAAGAGCAGCCCGACCAGCAGGTCATCCCAGATCTGGATGAACTGCAGCACGATCACGGTCGCGATCGCGGGCAGCGAGAGCGGCAGCGCGACCCGCAGGAACGCTCGCTCGTAGCTCAGCCCGTCGATCACGGCCGCCTCGATCAGCTCGTCGGGGAGCCCCCGGTAGTAGGTCGCGAGCAAGAACGTGGCGAACGGCGTGCCCAGCGCCGCGTATACCAGAACCGCGCCGACGTAGGAGCTGGTCAGGCCGTACCTGGCCAGGTTGACGTATTCGGGAATGATGATCGACTGCAGCGGCACCATCAGCGCGGAGACCACGAGCAGGAAGACCGCGCCGCTGCCCCGGTACCTGAGCTTGGCGAACGCGAACCCGGCCGAGGCCGACACCGCCACGATAATCACGATCGCGGCCGCGCACACCAGGGTGGAATTGAGCAGCTCGCTGCCCACGGGCAAGTTCGCGAGCAGCTGGCGCCAGCCGTCGAGCGAGTGCCCGGCCCGCCGGTCGAATTGCCCGGCACTACGGAAAGCATTGTCCAGGATGTACCAGAACGGGTAGGCCATCACCACGGCAATAACCGCCATGAGCATGAATAGAACCCACCGGGGCTCTTCCTGCGGGGGCGGCTGCCGGCGGGGGGCGGGGTGGCGGGCTCGCTCTTCCTGCGGGGGCGGCTGCCGGCGGGGGGCCGGGCGGTCATGCTCACCGGCCCCGGTCGTCGCCCGGCTTGATCAGCCTGAGCTGGACCAGGCCGACCACGGCCATGATCACGAACAGGATGATCCCGTATAGCGCGCCGGTGCCGAAGCGGACCTGCTGGAAGCCGGCCTGGTAGACGAAGAACTCCAGTGTCGTGGTGCCGAAGCCAGGCCCGCCGCCGGTCATCACGAAGATCAGGCTGAACAGCGCCGAGAACGCGCTGATCACCGTGATCACGAACGAGAACTGGATGAACCGGGTGAGCAGGGGAAGCGTGACCCGGCGGAAGATCTGCCAGCCGGACAGGCCATCGACCCTGGCCGCCTCGATCAGGGTCGGGTCCAGGGTCGCCAGGCCGGTCAGGAAGATGATGGTGTTCGTGCCGACCATCGACCAGGTGAAGGTGATCGCGAGCGCCGCGAGAGCGCTGGCCTGCCCGGCGAGCAGGTCGGTCGCCGAGGAGCCGAAGCCGACGTGGCCGAGCAGTTCGTTGAGCACGCCGTCCGCCGAGAAGAAGCGCAGCGCGAACATGCCGATCACGACCCAGGAGATCGCCGTCGGCAGGAAGTAGACCGACCGGAAGAACCGCCAGCCCGGCACGCGCTCGTGCAGCAGCGCGGCGATGCCGAGCGGGAGGCCGATCGCGAGTGGCACGGCGAGCAGCAGCAGCCCGTTGTTCTCCAGTACCCGCCAGAAGATCGGGCTGGTGAGCGCGGCGGCGTAGGTGCCCGGCCCGATCCAGGTCGCCGTGACGCCGTTCCAGTCGGTCATCGAGTAGTAGACGGCCTGGCCGGCCGGCACCCCGAGCAGCGCGACTACCAGCACGACGGCGGGGGCCGACAAGATGAGCCCGGCCCTCCGGCGCTGTCTGGCCAGGCTCATCTGAGTTACTCCTGCTAGGGGAACGTGTCTCCGCGCTGGCTGGCCGGAAGCTGGTCAAGGGTGGTCGCCATGGCTTTCAGCGCGGATGAGATCGTCACCCGGCCGCCGAGCACCGATGGCAGGAACTTCTGGCCAGTGCTGACGATGTCCCCCTGGACCACGTTGTCGAGCATGGGGTACACGGTCATATGATCCTGCCGGACGAAGTCCAGCATCTGCTGGTTTACCGGATTGCTTGGCGAGGTGCCGCCGATAGCCGGAATCAGGCCGGCCGCGTCGATGATCCGCGCGGCCCGCGGCGTGGTCATGAAATCGAGGAACTTGGCATCCTGCGCCGCGTGCTGGCTGTAGGCCATCTGGGAGATGCCGTCGCCGGCGAAATCGACGACGCCCTTGATCGGAGCGGCCGAGAAGGGCGGGATGAAGGCGGCGACCTTCGTTCCGAGCGCGCTGGTGAATTTCTGGGTGTCCCAGGTGCCGTCGATCATCATCGCGGCCTTGCCGCTCTCGAACTGAGCCAGGTTGCCGGTGTTGGTGACCACGTCGGAATTGGTGCAGCCGGAGCTGTGCAGCCTGGTCCAGCTGGTGAGCTGCGACCTGATCGCGGGTGTCGTCCAGGGAATCCGCCCGCTGTACAGACCGCGCCAGTCCGCGACGGAGTACGCGCCGATCATCAGGTAGCTCATGTCGTACCACGGGTAAAACGTGGCGCCGAGCGGCTGCCCGCCATTGCCGTAGACCATCGGGGTATAGCCGGCCTTCTTGAGCCTGGCGCAGGCGGCGTAGAGCTGGCTCCAGTCTGTGGGTACCGCGGTGATCCCGGCCCGAGCGAAGTCGGCCTTGTTATAGAAGCCGATGTAGAACTGGCTTTCCAGCGGGATCACGTAAGGCCCGTTCGAGGCGTCGAAGCTGTCCGAGGTCCACTTGAGCGCTTCGTGGTCGACCCGGCGCAGGTCGGCGGACGGGATCTCGTCCTTGAGATTCGTCAGGTAACTCTTGTACTGCAAGGTGAACAGCCCCGTCCACATCACGGCCAGGTCGGGGCCGTTCCTGGCGATCGCCGCCGCCTGGAGCTGGGCGAAGTAGTTGCTCGCGTCCTGGCTGACGATCTGGACCCTGATGGCCGGGTGGGTCTTCTCGAAGGCTCTGGCCAGGCCTGCCAGCGCCGTCGCGTTCTGCTCGGTGCCGTAGTTGTGCCAGATGGTGATCGTGACCGGGTCCGATGCCGTCCCCTGGCTGCCTCCGCCGCTCGCGCAGCCGGCCATGGCGGCCAGCGCGGTGGCGGTGACCGCCGCCGTAAGCGTCATCTTCCATCGCCTCACGGCCCCTCCTGTTCGCAGGTCTGCGGGTAGCTGACAGCTCTATCATCGCGGTGGCTCGGGCAGGCCGAGGCCCTTGGCGCCTGGCTGTGACTGCGTCAGGTCAAGGCCGCTGCGGGCGATCCACTCAAGCGCGACGGCGGCCCGGTGCACTTTCTCGGCGGCGATGGCGGCCGCGTCGGCCGCTAGATGGCCGCCGCTCGGATAGAGCGGCCTGGAGTTCCGCAGCCCGAACTTGGCGTACATCGGCGCGGCGGCGCGGATCAGCTCGGCCGCCTCGTGACCGCGCACCACGCCGCCCATCGCGTCGGTCGTCTCCACGTACAGGTCGATCGGAAGCTGGCTGGCCGCGCGCATCTCGGCGAGCTGCCCGAGCGTGAGGTCAGACGGGACGTTGATCGTCGATCCGCCCAGCTTCTCCAGCTGCCGGAAGGTCAGCGGATTGGACGGCGCGAGCACGGCTGACACCTTCCAGACAATGGCCGCCGGGAGCTGGCAGCGGGCTTGCATCTCGGATACGAGCTGCAGCAGGCCAGTGTCGGCGATCAGGAAGCCCCTGATCCCGAGCTTCGCCGCCCTGACGATGTCATCGACCGCGTAGCGCAGCTGTCTGGTGCCGCGCAGCTGGCCGGCCAGTCCGTGGCCGTCGGCCGAGCCTGCCGCCCGGCCGATGTCCCATTCCTCCCTCGGGCCGACGAATAGCGACACCTCGATCCCGGTATCAGCGCCGATCCTGGCCATGTCGGCCAGCTCGGCACCGGATAGCAGCATGGCCCCGCTACCCTGGGAAACCCGGTTGATTATCACGCCCTGCCGCTGCGCCGCGTCGACCGCTGCCCTGAGCACCCCCGGCCCCTCGACGCTGGGGATCTCGATCCTGAAATGGGCGCCGTCGGGGAATCTGACCTCACTGGGCGGCGCGGCTGGCTCGGGGACCAGCCCGCAGCTCGCGAGGGCGGCGGCACCAGCCTGCGGATAGTCGTGCGTTCTGTCTGGCACGGGCCGACCTCCAGTACTGGTGACCGGTTTGCGGTGCGGGTGCTAGCGAAGACAACTGTTCGGGTATACCGAACGAAGTTGTGTAATATAGAATTGCAGCAGTAACGAAACTAGTCTTTGACTATCATGTCAAGGGTCGTTGTCGTTTCATACAGTGCGTTCGGTAATGCCGAACAGGTGCGACGGAGGTGTGCTGGTGACAGCGGCGTACGACAGCGACGACCTGGCAGGCCGCTATACGGTCCGCAGCGTCGCCCGTGCCATCAGGCTGATCGAGCTGGTGGCCGCCGGGGCGGGTGAGGGCCTGTCGCTGAGCGAGCTGGCCAGGGGCCTGGGAGCGTCCAAGAGCACCACGCTCGCGCTCGCCCGTACGCTGATCACCTCTGGCCTGCTCAGAGAGTCGCGGCCCGGACCCAGGTACTGGCTGGGCACGGCCCTGATCAGGCTCGGCGACATCACCAGGAACCAGCTCCCGCTGGGCGAGATCTGCCTGCCGATGCTCGCCGAGCTCGCCGATCTCACCAAGATGACGTCCAGGGTCGCGATCTACGATGCCGGGCATCCCGTATTCATCGAGCGCGTGGACGGTCCTGGCAGCGTGCGCTTCTACACCCCGCTCGGCCAGCGTGAGCTGCCGCACTCGTCGGCGGCCGGCAAGGCGATCCTGGCGACGATGGGGCAGGACCAGGTCAGGGCGATCTGCGAGGAGACCGGCCTCGTGGCCAGGACCGCCCGTACCATCACCGATCTCGACCGGCTGCTGGCCAGCCTGGTGACCGTGCGGGCCAACGGGTTCGCGGTCGACGACGAGGAGGACGCGGAGGGGATCTTCTGCGTGGGGGCGGCGTTCTTCTCGCACGGCGGGGTCTGCGCGGGGGCGGTCAGTGTCACCGGCATCAAGAACGATCTGCCCGCCTGGAAGGTCAACGAACTGGGCCGCACCGTGCGCCGCACCGCTGACCAGGTCTCCCTGCAGCTGGGCGGCGACAGCTACACGGACTGGAACGTGGCGGGCCGGGCCTCGGCGTGATGCTGGCGCTCACCGCGTTCGGTCCCGGTGACGTGCGGCTTGACCAGCGGGACCGGCTGCGCCCGCCGGGTCCAGGTGAGCTGATCGTGCTGCCCGACCTGGTCGGCCTGTGCGGCACGGACCTGGAGATCATCGACGGCACGCTCGATCCCGCCTACCTTCGCTACCCGCTCGTGCTCGGACATGAGTGGACTGGCATCGTGGCCGGCGGGCATCCGCTTGCTGGCCGGCGGGTCATCGTGCACGGCATCATCGGCTGCGGTCACTGCCTTCGATGCGACGCGGGCCGGGTCAACTTGTGCGAGACCTACGATGAGATCGGCTTCACCAGGGACGGCGCGGCGGCCGGCGAGATCGTGGTGCCGCAGTCGCTGGTGTACCCGGTCGACGCCGGGGTCAGGCCGGAGGACGCGGTGCTGGCCGAGCCGGCTGCCGTTGTCTACCAGGCACTGACGAAGGCACCGGTCAGACCGGGCTCGCGCGTGCTCGTGCTGGGGGACGGCACTATCGCGCTGCTGACCCTTATGCTTGCCCGGCTTTGGTCTCCCGCACAGCTCGCCATGCTCGGACGCAGAAACGAGCAGGCTGAGCTCGCGGCGCGGGCCGGGGCGACTAGCTTCGGCCTGGCTGGCTCGCAGGCGGGTGATCCGGCGGCAGGTGGTGGTCCGGAGGGGTTCGACCTGGTCGTGGAGGCGGCTGGCTCGACCTCGGCCGTGCGGGCCGCGATCACGATGGTCAGGCGCGGCGGCACCGTGCTGCTGATCGGGCTGCCACCGCATGGTGAGACACTTCCGCTCGCCGCCGATGACCTGGTCAATAACGAGCTGAGCCTGCTCGGCAGCTTCAGCCACACCCCGGCGTCCTGGCGAGGAGTGCTCGCATTGCTCAACTCCGGCCAGTTCAGGCCAGGCGGCCTGATCACGCACAGATATCCGCTGAGCGACTGGGAGCAGGCGGTCGCGACGCTGCGCGGCGGCGGCGCTGAGCCGCGCGGCAAGGTACTGCTCCAGGTCAGGTAACGCTCCAGATCCGCGGAAAGGCATCATGACCATGACCTTCACGAGCGTCAACCCGCACGATCCGGCCGAAGTGATCGGCGAGTGGGAAGCCGCGGGGCAGGACGACACCGCCGCCGCAGTGGAGCGGGCAGGCCAGGCCGCGCGGGTCTGGCGGGACACCCCGGGCGCCGGGCGGGCGATGGCGCTGAGCGAGGCGGCGTCGGCGCTGGAGCGGCGCGGCGGCGAGGTCACCGAGCTCGTGGTGCGCGAGGTGGGCAAGCCGGTCACCGAGGCGCGCGGCGAGGTGGCGCGGGCGGTCGCGATCCTGCGCTACTACGCCCAGGCCGCGCTGGCTCCCGACGGCGAGACCCTGCCGGCCGCTGACCCCGACCAGCTTCTGATGGCGAGATATCTGCCGGTGGGCGTTGCGGCCCTGCTGACGCCCTGGAACTTCCCGGTCGCGATCCCGCTGTGGAAGGCCGCGCCGAGCCTGGCCTACGGCAATGCGACGATACTGAAGCCATCGAGCGCGGCGACGGCCACTGGCCTGCTGCTGGCCGAGATCCTTGGCTCTGTCCTGCCTGACGGGGTGTTCCAGGTCGTGCTCGGCGGAGCGCGGACGGCAAGGGCGCTGATCGACCACACCGGGGTGGCCGCCGTGTCGTTCACCGGCTCGTCAGCCGTCGGCAAGGACATCAGCGCACGGGCTGCGGCGCGAGGCTGCCGGGTGCAGGCCGAGATGGGCGGGCAGAACCCGTCCATCGTGCTCGCCGACGCCGACCTGGAGCGGGCCGCTGCCGCGATCGCGTACGCGGCGATGGGATACGCAGGCCAGAAGTGCACGGCGACCAGCCGGGTGATCGTGGTCGACGAGGTCTACGGGAAATTCCGCGACGCGCTGACGGGGGCAATCGAGGCGCTGCGCGTGCTGGATCCCGCTGACCCGGCGACTCTGGTCGGCCCGGTGATCGATGAGGGGGCCAGGGCGGCCGCGCTGGCGGCCATCGCCGGGTCTGGCGGCCGGGTGCTGACCGGGGGACGGCTAGTCGATGCTCCCGGCTACTACCTCGCGCCTACGCTCGTGGAGCTCGACGGGCCGACCGGGCCGCTGGCGAGCCAGGAGGTGTTCGCGCCGGTCGCCGCGCTGCTCAGGGCCGGCTCGGCCGACGAGGCTATCTCGATCGGCAACGCGGTGCGGTACGGGCTGGTGGCGTCGGTGTTCACCAGCGACCTTGGCCACGCGCTGCGGCTGAGTCGCAGGGTGGAGGCTGGCATGGTCCGGGTTAACGCGCCGACGTCGGGTGTCGATTTCAACGCGCCCTTCGGCGGCTCCAAGGAGTCCAGCTACGGGCCTCGAGAGCAGGGGCAGGCGGCGCGGGCGTTCTATACGGAGTCGCGAACTGTGCTGATCGTGCCGTGACGCCGGAGGTCGGGCTCCCCTTGGAGGTCCACGCCGCCTATATTCCTTGATTCAAGGGGATACTAGGTTTCTGGGCTCAGGGGCCGTTGACTTCTCGACGCGACATGGGCGATTTGCCGTGTATCCGATGCTTCGGGATCTGTCAATGGCTGGTCTCGGGCGTTCCTGTAGTCGGCCTGGGCCTCGGCCTGGTGCTGCAGCACAGGAAGTCTGCGCGGGGCACCCAAGCGATTGACCGGAGTGGCTGGACCCCACCGAAATGGTCAATACCCGTCAGATCGTCCAGGGTGAGATCATCAGGTGATCAAGGAGACAGTTCCGCTCATCCCTCACCCCCAGAACATGCGGAGAGACCTAGTTCCGGCATGACTTCTCGCCGGCTTCGCCGCGCCCCGGAGTGTGTCGCCATTCTTTTGGAGAGTTTTCAGTGTTCTCGTGGAGGGTTGTCGTCTCGTGGAGAGTTAGCCGCGCTATTTACTGAAAACTCTCCGGGAAAAGGTCGAAAACTCTCCGGGAAACGACAACTCTCCACGAGAACGCTGACTGGGAGCCGCTGGTTAGCCGCCGAGGCTGAGGCTGGGGGTGGCGGGCGGTGGGGTTGGCGGGGGAACTGGCTTGTGCAGGCCGAATGCCCAGTTCAGGAGCTTGGCGGCGTCGACGAAGGTGACGCCAGAGTTGGTCGGCGAGCTGTCCATGACCACGCCGATCAGGGTCTTCTTTTTGTATCTGGCTTCGAACAGCAGGCATTCGCCGGCTACCGGGGTCCAGCCGGTCTTAATGCCGATGACGCCGGGGTAGCGTCTCAGCAGCAGATTCGAGTTCCGCCAGAAATAGTGATGCCGGTGCGGCCACGCCTTCAGCGTGAACCATTTCCGCTTCACTACGTTGCGGAATGTGGCCGTCCGCATCGCGGCCTCGCCGAGTTTTACCAGATTGGCCGGGGTGGAGACGTCCGAGGACAGCAGGCCGTCGAAATTGGTGAAGTGCGTCGTGGTCAGGCGGAGCTTGCCCGCCAGGGAGTTCATCTTGCGCACGAAGGCGGTGATGCCGGGTCCGTAACTTTCCGCCAGCGCCAGCGCGGCATCGGCGCCGGAGGGCAGCAGCATGGCGTAGAGCAAGTTTCTGGCCGACAGGATGTCGCCCGGGTGCAGGCCGGCGCTGGAGGCGTGGAACTCGGCCACGTAGTCGACCTCGGCGTCGGTGATCCTGATCCGCCTGCGCAGGTCGCCGGCCCTGATCACGACCAGCGCGGTCATGACCTTGGTCAGGCTGGCGATGGGGCGCTCAATGGCCTGCTCGCGTCCCCAGATGTCCCTGCCGGAAGCGGGATTGACCAGCTCACCCGCTACGGCGCTGATCGCGGGCAGGAGGCGCGGCGCGGCGGGGCGAGCCTGGCTGGCGGCTGCCGCCGGGATCGCGGCGAACGTGAGGGTAAGCGACAACGCCGAGACGAAAGAACTCACGGCAGCAGCGGCCCGCGACCTGCGCGTCCTTCCACGTCCTGGCAACGGCACTCCAAAGGCTGGCGGATCGGCGATCGACTAGGCGCCCGCTAAAGCCTGACACTTCCCGTCAAGAGCGGCAACCCGCTCCCGCCGGGCTCGGTCCCGCCGCGCGCGGTCCGGCTAGCCGGTCCTCACCAGCCGGCTGGCAGTGGCATGCCCTCGGTGTAGCCGGCCGCGCTCTGGGTGCCGATCACGGCGAGCTGCATGCAGCCCGGCCAGACTGGTCGCGCCCGCATAGCTGCAGGCGCTGCGCAGGCCCGAGATGATCGCGTCGATCAGGTCCTCAACCCCGGGCCGCGCCGGGTCCAGATACATCCGCGAGCTGGAGATCCCCTCTTCGAATAGCTCCTTGCGGGCCCGCTCGAATGGCGAGTCGGCAGCGGTGCGCAGCCGGACTGCCCTGGCCGACGCCATCCCGAAGCTCTCCTTGTAGAGCGGCCCTCTGGGTCCCTGAAGACGTCGCCTGGCGACTCGCAGGTCCCGGCGAACCAGGAGCCGATCATGACACTGGACGCGCCGGCCGCGAGTGCGAGCGCGACATCCCTTGGATACCTGATCCCGCCGTCCGCCCAGACATGCCTGCCCAGCCTGCGCGCCTCCGAGGCGCACTCGAGCACGGCGCTGAACTGCGGCCGCCCGACTCCCGTCCGCATCCTCGTCGTGCACATGGCGCCGGGGCCAACCCCGACCTTCACGATGTCCGCGCCCGCTTCGATCAGGTCGGCGGTCCCCTCAGCCGTCACGACATTGCCCGCGACCACGGGTACCGCCGGTGATACCGACCGTACTGCCTCAAGTGCCGAGGTCATCTTCTCCTGGTGGCCGTGCGCGGTATCCACGACGAGCAGATCGGCCCCGGCGCCGAGCAGTTCCTTGGTCCGGGCGGCGACATCGCCGTTGATGCCGAGCGCGGCACCGACCAGGAGCCGGCCGGACTGGTCGAGCGCGGGGGAGTAGATCGTGGACCGCAGCGCCCCGGTGCGGGTCAGGATGCCGACGCACCGGCCCGCGTGGTCGACGACTGGGGCGAGCTTGTGCCGGCCGGCCTGCAGCAGGCCGAAGGCGCGCTCCGGGTCCACCCCGGCAGGCAGGGTCAGCGGCTCGGCTGTCATGACCTGGCTGAGCTGGGTGAACCGGTCGACGCCCGTGCAGTCGGCCTCGGTGACGACACCCACCGGCCTGCCATGGGCGATGACCACGATGCCGCCGTGCGCGCGCTTGGGCAGCAGGCTGAGCGCGTGCCCGGTGGTCGCGTCGGGGCCGAGGGTGAGCGGGGTGTCGTAGACCAGGTCGCGGTTCTTCACCCAGGAGATGACGTCGGCCACCACGTCGACCGGGATGTCCTGCGGCAGGATGACCATGCCGCCGCGCCTGCCGACCGTCTCGGCCATCCGCCGGCCGGCGACCGCGGTCATGTTGGCGACCACGATCGGGATCGTCGTGCCGCTGCCGTCGGTGCAGGTGAGGTCGACGTCATTCCGTGAGCCGACGGCGGACCGGCTGGGCACCAGGAAGACATCACTGTAGGTCAGGTCATGCGCGGGCGCAGTAAGGAATCGCACGTAGCCGATTGTGCCCTGTCCGCGGACCATTCCACGCCAGGCCGACCGGCTCAGGACCCCAGCACCTGCCGCAGGTACTCGTTTCCGAACCGGCGATCCGGGTCCACGGCATCGCGCACAGCGGCGAAATCGTCGAACCTGGGATACACGTCCCGCAGATAGCCGGCATCCCGCGTGTGCATCTTGCCCCAGTGCGGCCGCCCGCCGACGGCGGTCATGATCGACTCGACGTCGCGGAAGTACTCGGCATGCGGCGACGCGTGAAAGACGTGGATCGCGATGTACGCGCTGTCCCGGCCATGCGCCGTCGACAGCCAGGGATCATCGCCTGGAGCGACCCTGACCTCGATCGGGAAGCTGATCCGCCAGTCCCGGCGCTCGAACAGGCCGCGCACCTCGCCAAGCACAGCCGCCAGGTGCCCGGCCGGGATCGCGTACTCCTGCTCCTTGAACCGCACCCGGCGCGGGCTGGTGAAGACCCGGTAAGGCGCGTCGGTGTAGCCGCGGGCGCTCAGCGCCTTGCTGGCCGCCGCGTTGACCCTCGGGATCGCCCCCGGCGCCAGGTAGCCCAGCCTGCAGGTACCCCCGAACACCGAGTTCGACAAGAACTCATCGTCGCGCCAGCGCCGCCACCTCGACAGGGGTGCGGCCGGGCCCTCGGAGCGATTGTTGCGCTTGGTCAGGCAGCCTTCAGAGTGGGGGAACCAGAAGAATTCGAAGTGCTCATTGTCGCTAGTGAGCTCGGGCAGCCGGGAGATCACCTCGGACCACCGCATCGGCTCCTCCTGCGCGTGCAGCAGGAACGTCGGCTCCACCCGGAATGTCACCGCCGTCACCACGCCAAGCGCCCCGAGCCCGACCTGCGCGGCCGCGAAGAGACCGGCCGGCTGGCCGTCCTGGCCGTCCGGCTGCCCGGCAGAGCCAGCCGGCTGCCCGGCCGAGCACGTCACGATTCTGCCGTTAGCCAGGACCAGCTCCAGGCCGGCGACCTGGGCGGCCATGCCGGCGCTGGCCCGGCCGGTGCCGTGCGTACCGGTCTGAGTCGCCCCGGCTGCGGTCTGCACCTGAATGTCGCCCATATTGGTGAGCGACAGGCCGCAGGCGGTCAGCTCCTCGTTGAGGCGCCGCAGCGGGCACCCGGCCTCGACGGTGACGAGCCCGGCGCCGGCATCGACCGACCTGATCGCGGTGAGCCCGTCCGGGCGGAGCAGCACGCCATCGGTGGCCGCCGCCGGGGTAAACGAGTGCCCAGTCCCGGTCATCCTGATCGTCAGGCCGTCAGAACCGGCCCTGACCACCTCATCGGCCACCTCCTTGGCCGACCGGGGAGTGGCGACCCTGACCGGGGTCGCGCTCACATTGCCGGCCCAGTTCTGCCAGGTCATGTGGTGCCTCCCAGCTCCGGTGGATGCGGCTGCCCGGTTAGCTCAGGCGGCGCGGCGACCGGCTCGGCCAGGTGGTCGTCGTCGGTCGCCAGGGTTCGCCGGCCGGCCAGGCAGATCAGCACGGCGACGGCGCCGCAGCAGGCCGCGAATCCGTAGCCGACCCTGGCGCCGTAGGCGTCGATGACATGCCCGGCGACAGCGGAGCCGAGCGCGACGCCGACCGAGGCCGTGGAGCCGAGCCAGGCCATGGCTTCCGTCCTGCGGTGCGGCAGCGCCTGCCGCTCAAGGATCGCATATCCGCCGATCAGTGTCGGCGCGATCGCCAGCCCGCAGACCAGGCAGGCCAGGTCAAGCGTGAGCAGATTGGGAGTCGCCCAGAACGTCGAGGCCCCGCAGACCGCCAGTACCGCCGTGATGAGGAAACGGCGCCCGAGCGGCGAGCGCCACTGCCGGGAGCCGTACCACAGGCCGCCGATCGCGCTGCCCAGCGCATACGTGCCGAGAATGAGCCCGGCGAGCGGGCGGTGCCCTAGCTCGGTAGCGCGGGCGACCGTGCTCAGGTCGATCGTGGCGAACATCGCGCCGAGCATCAGCAGTGCGGGCGCCAGCATCACCAGCGCGGGCGCCGGAACGCTCGGCCTCCGCAGCCCCCTGACCCGCCGCACCAGGCCATCGGGCGATGGCTGAGTCTCCGGCACGGCGCGGGGCGGGCGCGGCCTCGCGGGTGGCTCAGTGCGCCGCTGGAACGCGAACAGGACCGTGCCGGCGAAGGCGAGCACGCTGGCCGTTCCGACGCCGGCGGCGGGGAACACCTGCGTGGCGAGCACCGTGACCAGGGCCGGGCCGATCACGAAGATCAGCTCGTCATTCACCGACTCGAGCGCGAAGGCCGAGTGCAGGCGACGCGGATCGGAGCTGAAGATTCCGCTCCACCGGGACCGCACCATGCTGCTGGTCGACGGCATGCAGGCGCCGGCGAAGGCGCCGGTTGCCAGCAGCACGGGCAGCGGCGCCCGCAGTTCGGCACAGGCGATGAAGGCCGACGCCGCCAGCGCGAAGATCGTGACCTGGGTGAGCAGCACCCGGTGCTGCCCGAACCGGTCAGCTAGCTGGGCGACCCAGGGGCTGAAGGCCGCGTAGCCGATTCCGCCGGCGGCCGCGACCGTCCCGGCCGCGCCGTACTTCCCGGTCAGCGAGGCGATCAGCAGCACGGTGCCGAGCCCGTACATCGACATCGACATCCGGCCCACGAAACCGGTCGCCGAGAACGCGAGCGCGCCGGGCATCCGCAGCAGCGCCAGATACGGATTCCGGCTCGGCTCGGCCTGCCTGGCCCGGTCGAGCTCGCCGCACCGTTCGTCCACCCCAGTCATTGGCCTGACCTCCCCAAAGGCTGACCGTATCTGGACCCTCGATGCGGTTTGTCCACCAGGGCCGGGTTTGACCATCCGGCCGGGCTACTCCTAATTCGGCCAGTTGCCGGTTACAGTGTGACTGTCATGAGATCACCGCTGCGGATAGCCCGATCAACGGCCGTAATGCGGTCAACGGCCGTAGTGCGGGCATCGGCCGTTCTCGCGGGGTGCGCCGTGGTCGTCGCGGTCGCCGGCTGGAGCCTGGCGGGCAGGCCAGCCGAGACGAGCCAGGACGGCGGCCAGCTCAGCGGCCCCGGCGTCGGCGCGACGACGCCGGCGGGCACAACGGCCGCCCGGTCGCCGTTCAGCAGCATTGCCCTGCCTGACCTGCTGATCGTCTTGCCGCAAGGACTGACGAAAGCCGAGCTCACCCGGATGCGCGCGATTGCCGGGGTGCGCAAGCTGATCTCCTTCGACGGCGCGCAGATCACCGTGGCCGGCCAGCCAGCCAGCGTGATCGGGGTCAGCCCCAGTCAGTTCAGGTCGTGGGTGCCGCTGCGTACAGCCTCAGATCAGCGGCTCTGGGCCGCGCTTGAGGCAGGCGACTTCATCGCGGCGCACTCCTCGGCCGCCAGGCTCGCGCTGAAGGCCGGCGCCAGCTATCAGCTGACCGGCACTTCGGGCGTCAGCGTCCGGTTCGGCGGGGGCGCGCTGCTCGGCGTCGCGGGGGTCGACCTGGTCGTCAATCAGGCCGTCTCCCGCAAGCTTGGCCTGGTCCATCAGGTCGCCGCCCTGATCAGCGCGCCCGGCCAGACCATCGCCAGCCTGACCGCCAGGGTCACCAGGGTGCTCGGGACCGGAGCGAGCCTGCTTGACCTGCGCGGTCATCAGCAGGCCAACCCGCCGGCACCGAGCCACATCACCAACTACCTGCAGCTCTTCCAGGCCTCGGCGGTCAAGTACTGCCCGGCCCTGTCCTGGACAGTGCTCGCGGCGATCGGCCAGATCGAGAGCGCCGACGGCCAGAACGTCGGGCCGTCGAGCGCCGGCGCCCTGGGGCCGATGCAGTTCGAGCCGGCCACCTGGGGTGAGTGGGGCATCGACGGATTCGGCCCGGCCGGCCCGCCCGACGTGATGAATCCGTTCGACGCAGTCCCCTCGGCGGCCAGGATGCTCTGCGCCGACGGCGCCTCAGCGGGTACGCAGGCCGGGCTCAGGCAGGCGATCTTCGCCTACAACCACGCGGACTGGTACGTGAACGAGGTGCTTGCCCTCGCCGGGCAGTACGCCGCCGAGTATCGCTGAGCCGGCCGCGGCCGAGGCCTGGTTGGATTGGCACTATGCCCAGGGATTCTGCGTTCCTCCTAGTCTCTTTCGGCGGGCCGGAAGGCCCTGATGACGTCATGCCCTTCCTGCGGAATGTGACCACCGGGCGCGGCGTGCCCGATGCCAGGCTCGCCAGCGTCGCCGAGCACTACTACCAGTTCGGCGGGGTCAGCCCGATTAACGCGCACTGCCGTGACCTGCTCGACGCGCTCGGCAAGGACTTCTCGGCCGGCGGCATCGACCTGCCGCTGTACTGGGGCAACCGGAACTGGACGCCGCTGCTCGCCGACACGATGGCGACGATGGCCGCTGACGGGATCAAGACCGCGATCGCGTTCGCGACGTCCGCCTACAGCTCGTTCTCCAGCTGCCGGCAGTACCTTGATGACCTGGACCGGGCCAGGGCCGTGATCGGTGACGCCGCTCCGGCGGTGATCAAGGTCCCGCCCTATTACCGTCATCCCGCGTTCATCGGATCGTTCATCGAGTCCGCCAGGCACGCCATCGACTCGCTGCCGGCGGCGCTGAGCGGTGCCGCCGAGCTGATCTTCACCGCGCACAGCATCCCGGAGTCCATGGCCGCGTCGAGTGGTCCGGCCGGGTCAGGGGGCGGTGCCTATCCGGCGCAGCTCGCCGAGGTGGCGGCGCTGGTGACGGCGGGGCTCGGGCGGGCTAGCTGGAGGCTTGGCTATCAGAGCCGGAGCGGGCCGCCGTCGGTGCCCTGGCTCGGGCCCGACGTCAGCGACTGCATCGCGGCGGCGGCGCAGGCCGGCGCGCCAGCCGTGGTGATCGTGCCGATCGGCTTCGTCAGTGATCACATGGAGGTCATCTTCGACCTGGACGTCGAGGCGGCGCGAACCGCACGGGAGCTCGGCCTGCCGATGGCCAGGGCGGCCACGCCGGGTACCTCCCCCCGGTTCGTCGCGATGATCTCGGCTCTGGTCAGGGAGTACGCCGCTGGCGTAGCTGGCGAGGCGGTGGCCGCGCTCGGGTCCGGCGTCGTGTCGTTCTGCCGGGAGCTCTGCTGCGGCTCGGGCCAGGACCGCTCGGCGGCGCTGACCGGGCCGGCCGCGATCAGGTCAGCCGCCGGTGCCTGAGCCGAGCCCGGCGGACCTGCTCGTCCTGGCCTGCGAGGTTGCGGTAGAGGCGGGCGAACTGCTCGCCCAGGGCACCGGCCGGGCGGTCGTGGTGAGCACCAAGTCGAGCCCCACCGACGTGGTGACCGAGATGGATCAGGCCGCCGAGCGGCTGATCAGGGAGCGGATCGCGGCACAGCGGCCTGACGACTCGATCCTCGGCGAGGAAGGCGGCCAGACCGGCGCCGGAGCGCTGGTCAGATGGATCGTCGATCCGCTGGACGGGACCGTTAACTATCTATATGACCTGCCCGACTGGGCGGTCAGCGTCGCCGCCGAAGTCCGCGGGCAGGTAGTGGCCGGAGCGGTCTGCGTACCCCGGCGGGACGCGATGTACTTCGGGCTGCTGGGCGGCGGCGCCTGGCGAGTAGGCCTGGCGGCTGCGCGCGGCCTGCCCGATTCGGGTACCGTGCCCTGGTGCCGAGCGGCTCGCCTGCACCAGCGGCGTGCCGCTCGCCCGCGCGCTAGTCGCCACCGGATTCGGATATGAGCCCGGCCGGCGGCTGGTGCAGGGCCAGGTGGTCAGTGCCGTACTGCCCAGAGTTCGGGATATTAGGCGAAACGGGGCGGCTGCGGTCGATCTGTGCTCGCTAGCCGCCGGCAATGTGGACGGGTATTACGAGCGTGGCGTGCAGTACTGGGATATCGCAGCGGGTAGCCTGATCGCCCGCGAGGCGGGAGCAACCGTGACCGGTCTGGCCGGAAAGCCAGCCGGGCCGGAGCTGACGGTCGGCGGCGGGCCAGGGCTCTTCGCCGAGTTGCACGACCTGTTGTTGAGCCTGGATCCTGAGCATGACGCCTGACCCGCACTGTAGAGCAGACATGCGCGGGGTGATGGGCGGACTACTGTCCGCCCATCACGCCGCCTTGTTGTAGCAGTTAGCACTGATCTGCCGGAATGCTGACGCGACACGAACCGCGGTGGGGGCGGGTTACGTGTACTTGGTGCGGGTGAGCGTGTCAGAATTCCCCGCCGGATTCGGGCACAACCGAGCCCGCTAAAGCGTTGCACCCGCGCGACGACGTTTAACGACGGAGGTAGAGCCGCTATGGCTACTGACTATGACAGCCCGAGGAAGACTGACGAGGAGCTGACTGAGGACAGCTTGCAGGAGCTGCAGGCACGCCGGATGGACAAGTCGTCGACCGCGATCGACCTTGACCCGGACGACGTTGCCGAGTCGCTTGAGCTGCCCGGGGCAGACCTGTCGAACGAGGAGCTCTCGTTCAGGGTAATCCCGAGGCAGGCGGACGAGTTCACTTGCTCAAGCTGCTTCCTTGTGCACCACAGGAGCCAGCTCGCTGAGTCTCGCGGTGGTGAGCTGATCTGCCGGGAGTGCGCGGCCTAGCCGTGCGGCCCGTGACGGCCTACCCGGCCGGCCAGATCGCACGCTCGTCGCCGCGCGGATCGAGTTCGACTGAGCCGCCGCCCGTGTCAAATATCCGGACCGGGCGGCTCTCGTCGAACGCCGGCCAGCCGGGGTCGGCGCCGGACGCGAACCTGACCCAGGCCGACTGCATGTCGTCGGCCAGGTCCTGCGGCGGGTCGTCCCCGAGTACCGGGTCGTCCGCCGCCGCCGAAAGATTGTCGAAGACGAAAGGGATCTCGACGCTGTGCGCCGCGCCGAGCGGCGGGATGCCCCAGCCGAACTCATAGACATAGGTCGCGGCGGACTCGCCGGACCGCGCCTGCGCGACGGCTAGCGCGGGCAGCCGGAAGAACCGGTCGGTTAGCAGCGCGGCGAACACGTCTCCCGCAGTCCCGTCGGGCCGGTTTGCCTGATACAGGTCGATGACCTCCTGGGTGGCACCGATCGCTCCGGCGACCAGGGGCAGCGCCTCGGCCGTGATCAGGTCGATGGTGCCGGCCGGGACGAGGAACAGCCGGAACTCCTCGGTGTTGGTGCCGATCAGCAGCGGGACCGCCGATCCGGCCCCAGCCGAGATCGCCGCCATCGGATGCACCGGCAGCACCTCCCCGTCGACGACGGGGATGAACGCCATGGAACTCGCCACGATGCTCGCGCCGAACCGGGCCGGGTTAGGGTCAGCCGCCAGGGCGTCGCGAACCGCTGCCTGAGCCGCGAGAAGCGAGTCGAGCCCGACGCCGGCCAGCGCGGCGGCACTGACCGCGTCGGCGGCACCGGCCGCGCCGGTCCCCGTGCCTGGCCCTGGCCCGGCTCCCGCGTCGGCCTGTGCCGTCGCGAGCGCCTGGCCGAGCTCGGCGGTGACCAGGGCGGCGTCGGCGGGATCGGCCGCCGCCTGCACGGCGCCGCTCTGCGCGATCGCCTTGGCGAACAGCCCGGCCGCTCGCGGCATCGACAGCAGCGTGATGACGCTCATCCCGCCGGCTGACTCGCCGAAGATCGTGACGTTCGCCGGATCGCCGCCGAACGCGGTGATGTTGTCGCGCACCCATTCGAGCGCGGCGACCTGGTCGAGCAGACCCCGGTTGGCCGGGGCCGGAGCGTCGGGGATCAGCGCGAAGCCATCGACGCCGAGCCGGTAGTTGATCGTGACAAGCACGACGTCGCGCCGGGCGAACGCCTGCCCGTCGTACCACTCGACCGCGGAGTTCCCGTTGGCGAACGCACCGCCGTGAATCCAGACCATGACCGGCAGGTCGCTAGACGGTGCGGCGCTCTGCGGGGTCCAGACATTCAGGTTCAGCCAGTCGTCGCCCGCGATGTTCGGCTCGGCCAGCAGCGTGTCGAACGGTGCCGGGTAGTCCGGCTTGGGCGGCGTCGGCCCGAAGGCTGTCCCGTCTCGTGCGACGTCCCACGGGGCCGGCGGAACCGGCGGCGCGAAGCGGAGCTTGCCGGTGGGACTCGCCGCGTACGGGATGCCGAGATACCTGGCGATCCCGTCCCTGATCTCGCCGCGAACCGCCCCATACCTGGTCTCAACCACTGGTTCCATGACCAAACTCTGCCACACCCCGACCCTCCGGGTCACCTGCCTGCCACCGGTCACCTGCCCGTCCCCGTCAGTGACTCCAGCCTCTCGCCCCCATGACTCCAGCCCCTGCCCCCATGACTCCAGCCCCAGAATTCCGTGATCATGGCCGGGGTCTTGATCATGGAACCTTGATGGGGTGATCACACGACTCATGCTCCGTGATCAAGGTTTGCTTCATGATCACGGAACTCTGTCGGCGTGAGCCGGCCCCTCAAGGACGCCGTTGGGGGCGAGTCGGGCGGCATGGACCGACGGTAAACGTGATACGTCGGCCCGCCAGCTCCACGTATCACCGCTTTTCGTCGAAACTTTGCCCGCTTTGCCGGTTCCCGACCCATGAAAACGTCAATACGTCAGCGGCTATGAACGACGTATCACCACTTTCCGTTGTTCACCCCCCGCGTACCGGGTCGCCCGGCCGGCCGCCCCAGCCAGGTCTTGTGGCGGGGTGGTCTGGACGATGATTGGATGGCGGCTGACGGGACGGGCGAACGTGATGAAGCTGGGGAAATGCGTCCGGGAGGACATGTGTCGGGTTACGCGGATCTGATCTTCGGCGGCGGCGCGATCTACACGGCTGACTCGACCGGCCGGAGGCTGGTCCTGGCAAGCGGCGCTGACGGAAGGCCGGCCGACTCCGTGGCCGTGGCCGACGGCAAGATCGCGGTCGTCGCCGCTGCCGGTGACTCCGTCCTGCGGGATCTGACGGGTCCCCGCACCGAGAGGGTCAGCCTGGGCGGGCGGGCGCTGCTGCCGGGGTTCCAGGACGCGCACGTGCATCCGGCGTTCGCCGGGGTGACGATGATGGGGTGCAATCTGATCGGCGCCTCCACTTTGGCCGAGGCGCTCGACCGGATCAGGGCCTATGCCGCCGCGCATCCTGAGCAGGAGTGGATCGCGGGCGGCGGCTGGCGGATGGAGTGGTTCGAGCGAGGTACCCCGAGCCGGAGTCAGCTTGATCAGGTGACCGGGTCCCGGCCTTCTTTCCTCCTCAATCGAGACGGGCACGGCGGCTGGGCGAACTCCCGTGCGCTAGAGCTAGCCGGGTTCGACGCCCGGACTCCCGACCCGGCTGACGGCCGGTTCGAGCGGGAGCCCGACGGGTCGCCGCAGGGCACCGTGCACGAGGGCGCGGCCGACCTGGTCGGAGCGTTCGTGCCGAAGCCGACATTCGATGACCGGCTGGCCGGGCTGCTGCTCGCGCAGCGGCATCTGCACGAGCGAGGGGTCACGGCCTGGCAGGACGCGATCATCGGGGAGTACCTGGGCTCGCAGGACCCGCTGCCGGTCTACCTGGCGGCGGCCAGGTCCGGGCAGCTCACCGCGCGGGTGCGCGGCGCGCTGTGGTGGGACAGGGCCAGGGGAGCCGGCCAGATCGAGGAGATCGCGGGAAGGCGGGAGTCTGGCCAGGCGGGCCGGTTCACGGCGGGCACGGTGAAGATCATGCAAGACGGCGTGGCGGAGAACTTCACGGCCGGGATGCTTGAGCCCTATCTGGATGCCTGCGGCTGCCAGACCAGCGGCCGCGGCCTGTCTCATGTCGAACCGGAGGAGCTCGGGGCGCACGTCACCGCGCTTGACGCCCTGGGGTTCCAGGTGCATTTTCACGCGATCGGTGACCGGGCCGTGCGCGAGTGCCTGGACGCCGTGACCGCCGCGCGGGTGGCCAACGGCGCCAATGATCACCGGCACCACCTCGCTCACCTGCAGGTCGTGCATCCAGACGATGTGCCGAGGTTCGCCGCGCTCGGCGTGACCGGGAACATGCAGGCGTTGTGGGCGGCGCATGAGCCGCAGATGGACGAGCTGACCATCCCCTTCCTCGGTCCTGAGCGGTCGGCGCGGCAGTACCTCTTCGGCGACCTGCTGCGCTCGGGCGCCAGGCTCGCGGCCGGCAGTGACTGGGCCGTCAGCAGCGCCAACCCGCTGCGCGCCATCCACGTCGCGGTCAACCGGTCGCTGCAGGGCTCGACCGGCGCCGAGGCGGAGCCGCTGCTGCCGGAGCAGCACCTGACGCCGGAGCAGGCGTTCGCCGCCTACACCATCGGCTCGGCGTTCGTGAACCACCTGGACGACGTCACTGGCTCGATCGAGCCAGGCAAGCTAGCCGACCTGATCGTGCTCGACCGTGACGCGATCGCGGGTCCGGCCGCCGAAGTCGGCTCGACGCGGGTGCTGGCGACCTACGTCGAAGGCGAGTCCGTCTACCGAGCACCGTCGCTGGAGTGACAGGTTATTTATCGAACGAGTGTTCGTATGTGTTGTATGGTGGTGGTGTGACTGCTGCTTTCCAGGGTTCGCTGCTGGACGTCGGCCAGGGCTTCGGGCTTGGTGACCTTGGCGGGCTGACCAGGACGACGCTGAGCCGCGGTGCCTGGGTCGAGGTGCTGCCAGGGTGGATGAGCGGCGCGGATGAGCTGTTCGAGCGGCTCGCTGAGGTGGTGCCCTGGCGGGCCGAGCGCCGTCCGATGTATGACCGGGTCGTCGACGTGCCCAGGCTGCTGAGCTGGTACGGGAAGGGCCAGCGCCTGCCTGATCCGGCGCTGGAGCAGGCCATGACCGAGCTTGATGCCCGGTACCGCGCGCAGGCCGGCGGCCCGCTCTGCACGGCCGGCCTCTGCCTGTATCGCGACGGCAGGGACAGCGTCGCCTGGCACGGAGACAACTCAGGCCGGCGAGTGCGGCAGACCGTCGTGGCGATCGTGTCGCTCGGCAACCCGCGCGCACTGACGCTGCGTCCCCGGCCGGCTCAGGCGGGCGGTGGCGGCTCGGACGGCGCTGGGAAGCTTCGGCAGCGCTGGTGCCCCCAGCAGCGCTGGTGCCGCTGGGCACGCCGGCACGCTGCGCTTCTTGCTTGGCCACGGCGACCTCCTTGTGATGGGCGGCACCTGCCAGCGCACCTGGCAGCACGCCATTCCGAAGAGTACGAAGGCGGCCGGACCGAGGATCAGCGTCCAGTTCCGCCCCGAGGGCATCCACTAGGAGCCCTCGCCCGTTCCTGTAGGACACTTTCCGTACACAATGCCCGGTTTGCGAGGTATGCCGTCGGCCAGAACCCCGGTGCGGCCAGCGCCGGGCTCCACGACGCCCGTCGGTCAAGCGCTGGACGGTGCCCCCTGCAGGCGACCAAGCACCCTTGCGTTTCCCGCGATCATGGTCGGGGTGGTGATCACGGAAACTAGCTTGCGCGATCACGCAGCTGACGTTCCGGGCTCTGGCGCGAATTCCGTGATCGGGCTGCCTCGCGGGCCCGGCGGGGCCACCGCCCGGGCCCGCACTGATCCCCGGCGACTCAGCTGTCACAGCCGCCTCACCCGCTGCCAGGCTCGCCCGATCCTGTAGGAGACTTTTTTCCTGTAGGAGACTTAACAGCGAATATGGTGGTCAACCCTCCTACAGGAAAAAAGTCTCCTAGATCTTTAGTCAACCAGCCCGGCACCAACCCCGCAAGATCACCCAGAAACCCCCCAAATCCGGCCCTCCTCACCCTACGCAAGCCCGGCCCGGTGATCACCCCGCCGACGTAGTCCAGGAGTCTGCTCCCTCCTGAGGTCGCGGAAATCTGCGGGGGCTCGGCTAGCCGGGCAGGTCGAAGTACCGGGGATTGGAGACCGCCAGCCTGGCCGCGACGATGTCAGCCAGGGTGGCGTGGTCGGCCGGGGTGACAGCGGCCGGGGTGACAGCGGCCGGGGTGACAGCGGCCGGGGTGACAGCGGCCGGGGTGGTGGCGGCCGGGGTCAGGGCACGGGTGGCGTCGAGATCTAGCTCGCGGGCGACGATCGCGAGCACGTTGGCGGCGACCCGCGCGTGGAAGGCGAGCTGTCCGCCGGTCGCCGGCATGACCTGGTCGGTCAGGAAGCCGCGCACCGCGTCAAGCAGCTCGCTGGCGGTCGGCCGTCCGTGCGGAGCCGGCTCGGGACGCGGGTCGGCGGAGAGGCGCGGCCGGCGGCAGGCAGCGAGCGCGGTGGCTTCGGGGTCGAGCAGTTGCAGCAGGTCCCACTCCTGCTCGCAGACCCGCCGGCCGATCGCGGCCAGCTCGACCGAGCGGTAGGCGCCGGACAGGTGCGCCCAGGCCTGGGTCAGGCAGATGACTCCCCAGCGCAGCGTCCCGAGCAGCTCCCACCAGCGCAGCTCATCAAGACTGATCTCGGCGCCTCCGGCAGCCAGGTACGCGGCGAGCAGCTGCTCCCGGCTGCCCACCCCGGCAGCGGCCCCGGCACCGCCGAATCGCCAGGCCCGGACGCACAGCCAGCCGAGGTCCTCGGCCGGATTGCCGGCGTGCACCAGCTCCCAGTCGATCACCGCGCTCAGGCCCAAAGGCCCGACGATCAGGTTGCCGAGCCGCAGATCGCCGTGCACGATCACTGGCGCGCGCGAGGACGGCGGGTCGCTGGCCAGCGTCCGCAGCGCCAGCTCGAAGACCTCGCTGACCTGCCCGAGCGCGGCGAACTCGGCCAGCGTGGCCCGAAGGTCGCTCAGCGGGTCAGGTGCGGGCAACCCGGCCAGCAGGGGCAGCGAGTGCAGGCCGGCCGCGAACTCGGCGAGCTGCCCGGTCAGCGCCGTCCTGGCCGGCTCGAACTGGTCGTCACGCAAGATCCGCCTGGCGATCGTCTCGCCGGGGACGCGCCGCATCACCAGCCCGGCCGACCCGAGCAGCTCAGCCTCGTCGCTGCTCACCAGGACTTGCGGCACGGCGAGACCAGCCGCCTGCGCCGCCGCGATCGCCTGCGCCTCCCGGCCCATGGCGCCGGGCTCGCCCGGCCGGCCAGGCGGGTCGCGCCGCAGGACCAGCTCGGTGCGCGAGCCGTCGGCCGCCACCGCGTCAAAGGCCCACGTCTGCCGCGACGCGCCGCCGGACATCGGCGTCAGGCCATCGATCGCGACGTCACCGAGGCAGTCCCGCAGCGCGGCAGCCAGCCCCTCGGGATCCACCAGCGGAGTGCCGGCTGCCCCGGCGTCCGCCGCTGTCACGCTTCCGCAACTCCCTTGGGCGCCCGCTGCCGCATGAAGCCGAACAGGTACCCGGCCACCCGCCGCATCTGAATCTCCTCGGTGCCCTCGGTGATCCGGTACCGGCGATGGTGCCGGTAGATGTGCTCGAATGGTTTATGCCGGGAGTAGCCGAGACCGCCGTGCACCTGCATCGCCCGGTCAGCTGCCTCGCAGCACAGCCGGTTCGCCCAGTAATTGCACATCGACACCTTGTCGGAGGCAGAGAACGCGCCGTCCTTATCCATCTGCCAGGCAGTTTTATGAATAAAGGCGCGCAGCATCTCACACTGGGTCTGCAACTCCACCAGCGGGAACTGAATTGCCTGATTGGTGGCGAGTGGCTTGCCGAATGGCGCCCGCTCCCGAGCGTAGGCCACCGATTCATTGACGCAGTACTGCGCCGCTCCGAGGGACGAGGCCGCCTGCCTGATCCTATTTTCATTAAAAAAGTGCTGTACGACGCCCAGCCCGCGTCCCTCCCCGCCAAATACGGCGCTGGCCGGAACGCGGATGTCGTGGAAGCTGACCCTGGCGTGGTCGGTGGGCATGTTGAAGGTCCACAGGTATTCCTCGATCACGAAGCCGGGGGAGGCGATCGGGGTGAGGAACGCTGTGATCCCGTCGGCCTCGCCTGGCTGGCCGCTGGTGCGGGCGAAGATCAGGTCGTGCGAGGCCGCGTGCACGCCGGTATTCCAGGTCTTCTCGCCGTTGATCACCCACCCGGCGCCGTCGCGTACCGCCGTGGTCTCCATGAAAGTGGCGTCCGAGCCGTGCGCTGGCTCGGTGATGCCGAACGCGAAGCCTTTGCGGCCGGCGGCCAGGGGCTCGACCCATTCCGCGCGCTGCTCGGCCGTGCCGTACTCCAGCATGAGCAGCAGGCCGACATTGTTGCCGACGATCATGTGCTCGTTCTGCAGGTCGCAATGCAGGCCGAGGCCCTTGCTCGCGAGGTGCTCCCTGATGATAGCCATGCCGAGGTTCGTGCCGTCCCTGCCGCCGTACTCGGCGGGGAACGCGTACCGGTAGTGCCCGGCGGCGTCGGCCCGGCTGACCGCCTCGCGCAGCAGTGCCTCCCACGCCGGGCTCGGCAGGCCACCGCGATCCCAGTCGGTCCGCGCGTCCTCCCGCCGGTAGTCGAAGAACCTGAGGTTGTCGTCCTGTCGTTCCAGCGGCTTGATCTCGCGCTCGATGAAGTCGTCGAGCTCGGCGAGGTAGCCGGTCAGCTCGGCCGGGATTTCGAAGTCCACGATCAGTCCCTTCGCCTGCGGTGCGGTGCGCTCTGGAACGGGAAACTACGGTAACCGGTACTCTGGCGTCTAGCGGAGGCCCCCGCGAGATTTAGATAACGGCGCGGTGTCGCCGAACTCGCGTACCGTTTGCGGCATGGATTCACTGGCAGAAGATCTGGTGCTGATCGCGATTGACCTTCGCAATGGCCGTATCCGCAGATATGAATATCTGCACTACGGGATAACGGGCGCTGAGCTCGTCGTGCTCGCCGAGGCTGGCCATATCGACGTGTCCGGCGACCAGATCGTCGTTACCAGTCCGGCTGCGGTCACCGGCGATCCTGACCTCGATATCACCCTGGCCGCTCTCGCGGCGGCGCGGCGGGTGCCAAAGCTGAAAAGGTGGGTCGGCCGATTGCGCAGACGTACTGTAAGGAAATACCTGACGAGACTCGCTCAGGCTGGCGCGATTGAGCGGAAACGTGGTGTGCTGACCAGGTATCAGGTCATCGACACGGCCAGGGCAGCGTTGCTCCGCGCCCGGCTGGACTCTGTCGCCCTAGGCGCCGGACCGGCCGACTCGGTCGAGCAGACCTACGGGGCACTGGTAGCCGCGGTCGGGCTAGCCGAACACCTCTACCGAGGCAAGGAAAACCGAGCCGCACGCGGTCGCCTGCTCGAAGTCGCGATGAGCCACAGGGTCGCCGACACGGTGCGACGTGCAGTCGATTCGGCCGCCGCGGGCTGACTCGCGTACGGCTCCCCCCGACAGCGTCAGCCCGGTCCGCGTGGTGAATGCAACCGAAGCCGCATGCTTCCGCATCTGTTCGGATGTCGGCTCCCTAGCCCGGACCGGGCTGGGGACCGGCGCAACGTCCGCGTCGAGGAGAGAGCTGCCCGGTTGTGACGATCGAGGAGGAATTCGCCGAGTTCGCCGAGGCGTCGACGGGGCGCCTGCGCCGGGCGGCGATGCTGCTGTGCGGGGACTGGCATGGCGCGGAGGATCTGACGCAATCGGCGCTGGCCAAGGTCTTTGTCTCCTGGCGCCGGATCAGGCTCCGCCGGCGCCGCCGTCTGCACAACGCGGCTGGCGGACTGGCCATCGCGGCCGTGGTGGCCCTGGTCGTTCCCGTCGCAGCTACGAACCTCGGTCAGCCGCCCGCCTCGCCGGGCCACGGTAGCGGGCCTGTCGCCTACGTGCTCGGCACGGGCGCCGTGACGCCCGTCTACCCGGCCACCCGCACAGCAGGCCAGGCGATCATCCTTGGCGGGGAGCCGGACGCGATCGCGATCACCCCGGACGGGAAAACCGCCTATATCGCGAACGCCGGCTCGCACAGCGTGACCCCAGTTAACATCGCCACTCACCGAGCAGGCAAGCCCATCCAGGTCGGGGCTACGCCCGGGCAGGCGAGGCAGTGGCGATCGCGATGACGCCGGACGGCAAGACCGCCTACGTCTCGGACTACAAGAAAGACGAGCTGACCCCGATCACGATCGCCACCGGCAAGGTGGGCACCCCCATTAAGGTCGAGTTCGGTGTCGGCCTGCTGGTCATCAAGCCCTGACGACGTGAAATGGGCGAGGCTACGCCCAGCTCCCTGACCGCATCAATGCACTTGGGCACGGGGGGCGGGCTACGGTTAGCCCTCTCTTCGCATACGGTCGGTGGTATGGATTCACTGGCGGAAGATCTGGTCCTGCTCGCGATTGACCCGGGCAATGGCGTGGTCCACTCCTACGGCCATTTGCATTACGGCATAGCGGGCGCCGAACTGGTCGCACTCGCCGAGGCCGGCCACATCGACCTGGCCGACGACAAGATCATCGTGACCGGCCTGGCCGCGAGTACCGGCGATCCTGACCTGGATGCCACTCTCGCCAGCCTCGGGGCAGCCCGGCGGCCGCCCAAGGCGCGAGGCTGGATAGGCAAGTCGCGCGGCCGTGCCACGAAGACCTACCTGACCAGGCTGGTCGAGGCCGGCGCGATTGAACGGAGCAACCGCCTGCTGGTCAGGTACACAGTCATCGACATGGCCAGGTCTGCCTCGCTCAGGTCCAGGGTCGACGCCGTCGCGCTTGATGCCGGCCCAGCCGATTCCGAGCAGCAGGCCTACGCGGCCTTGGTGTCCGCCGTCGGCCTGGCCGCGCAGCTCTACCGTGGCTGGGACAACCGGGGCGTCCGCAAGCGCATGCACCAGCTAGCGAAGACCCACTGGGCCGCCTCGGCTGTCCAGCGAGCAGTAGCCGCCGCCGACTCCACCGCCGCCGGCGCCGGTGCCGCCGCCGCCGGCTAACCTGCCACTTTCCGGACCCAGCCCGCTTCGCGCGCTCGCCTGACCGACAGCTGGGGACCCCTGCTGTCGTGATCTCAGCAGCTGGGGACCCCTGCTGTCGTGCCGACGGGACTGGTTGGTGACCCGGTGAGGGCAGCGTGCCCGATACTGGCCGGTTTACGAAGTATTGCCATTGGCCGCACGCCAGCAATGGGCGGTAACCCGGCCAGGCACCCGGTTCTCCACGCCGCAAATTTCCGTGATCATGAAATGAACCTTGATCACGGAACATTAGCTGCGAGATCACACTGCCGGGGTTCCGTGATCAAGCCCCGGACCATGATCACGGAACCCGAGCGGGGTGGAGGCCAGCGGGGGCGGGGTGCAGGCCAGCGGGGGCGGGGTGCAGGCCAGCGGGGGCGGGGTGGAGGCCAGCGGAGGCGGAGGCCAGCGGGGCGGAGGTCTCCTAGAGGGACAGGGCGGTGGCTAGGTTGCGGAGGTTGGCGTGGGTGCCGGCCATGACGGTGCCCTTGGGCAGGTAGCGCTTGGGCATTTTGGCGATGCTGGTGTAGTTGACGTCCACGACGTTCGCTAGCGGGGCCTCGACGCCCTGGGTGACGAGCTGGTAGGCGTCCATCGTGTCCAGGCCGAACTGGCTCGCCATCCACAGGATCAGCTCGGTCTGCGCGATCCGGAAGGCGTCTTCCAGCGGTCTGGCTGAGCCGGCCACCATGATGTAGTCGTCGTTCTCAAGCCGGGGCCACGGGCACGGCGTCGCCTTGATGAGGTCGACGATCATGACGGTGTTCATGGCTGTCTCGACGGCTACTCCGCAGGTTTCGCCCTCGCCCTGACGGGCGTGGCCGTCGCCGAGTGAGAGCAGCGCGCCTTCCACGTTGACCCCTAGGTAACAGGTCGTTCCTGCTCGCATCTCCGGGGTGTCCATGTTGCCGCCGAAGGCGTCGGGCACGAGCGCACTGCGTACCTCCAGGCTGGCCGGCGCGACGCCGACGGTGCCGTGCATGGGGTTCATCGGCATGTCGACGGTGAAGTCGCCGTGCTTGGCCTTGAACTGGCAGGTGTTCGCCGCGGCGTCGAACTGCCACATCCACACCAGCTCGGGCAGGGGCGCGTTAAGCAGGGCGGTCAGGTGCGTCGAGGTCAGTGCGCCGAACAGCGGGATCGTCGTGGACGCGCCCCAGTCTCTGGCCGGGGTAATGGACACGAAATGCACCGCTACCGTGTCGCCGGGCTCGGCGCCCTCGATGTAGAAGGGACCGGTCTGCGGGTTCACGAACGGGAACTCGCAGACCTCCGACACGAGGTCGTTCTCGCTGCGGACCCGGCCGAAGAAGGCGTCCTCGGTGAAGACGTCGAGCACGACCGGCGTCCTGATCCGCCGCACGGGAGCGGCGCCGCCGAACGTCCAGGCGTACTGGTCTCGCTCGGGACGGAAGCTGACTACCTCAAGGTCACTCATGGGACCACCCTACTTTCGCGGCGGGCAGGGGCGGGCAGAGGCGGGCGGAGGCAGGCAGAGGCGAGTCGTTACGCGTCGTCGAGGTGGACCAGGCCGACGTCGATCACGCGCTGCGGGTTAGTCAGGTACAGGTAGATCAGGTACGCACCGCCGAGGACCATCCAGACGGCGACCGCAGGGCCCATGTAGGACAGCGGGGCCGGCAGCGGGGTGATGAAGCTGAAGCCGGGAATCCTGATGCCCGCTCCGGCACACCACGCGGGAACGAACGCGACGATTCCGAGTACCGGGGCGACCACGTGCGACAGCACATTGAGTGAATGGCTGCTGCTACGGCTGAAGAAGCCGATGCACGACAGGTTCATCAGGATGTACACCCCGACGATCATGATCACGAGTCCGGTGCCCACCATGGCGAAAGCCGTCGTCGGCCCGTACTTCAGGCCAAGCGCGAGCATGACCACCAGGGAGATGATCCCGCCGAGCGCGATGGCGTTCAAGGGGGAGCGGTGCCGGGGGCTGATCGAGGCGAGCACTGTGGGGAAGGCGCCGATCCGGCCCATCGCGAACGACATCCGGCTTGAGACGTTCACGCCCGCGTTGGAGTTGGCCAGCGTGGAGTTCACGATGGCCAGGAAGACCAGGATCCAGAAGACCCCGTAGAAAGCCCTGGCCATGCCCTCCCACGAGGCCGCTCCGGTGCCGGTCGTGAAGGTGCTGAACCGTCCCGGCCCGAACGCGACATCGGCCGCATATGTGGTGAAGACATACAGCACGCCGATCGACAAGGTCGCGAGCAGGACGGCGAGCTGGATCGTGCGGCGGGGGTTGCGGGCTTCCTCGGCCAGCGGCGCGGCGCCCTCGAAGCCGCCGAAGGCCAGCACGGTAAAGACCGACCCGGCGATGACGCCGTTGAGGCCGTGGAAGCCAGGCGGAGTGAACTTCGTGGTGAACACCGACAGCGTGTTGTGCCCGCCCGCGTGGAAGATCAGCAGGATCGCCATGATCAGGAACACGGCGATCTCGAAGATTCCGAGTATGGTGCCGAATCGCGCCGAGGTCCTGACGCCGAAGTAGCCGGCCGCGAGGATGATGAGCAGGCCGGCGATCGACCATGGCCACCACAGGTTCGCCGGGTAGCCATGGATCTCCGCGTTCAGGGTCGCGGCCGTCGTGAAGCCAAGCTGGAGCAGGACGAGCGGCGGGATCAGCCAGCCGACCATCGCGTAGGCCCAGGCGACCAGGAACCCGACGGCGGGATGCAGGCCGCGCGCCGCGTAGGTGGCCATCGAGCCCGATGACGGCAGTTCCTTGGCGAGCTGGCCGATGCTCCAGGCCGAGAACAGGCACGCGATCAGGGCGAACACCACGGCCAGCGGCAGTGCGCCGCCGGCGAGCGCGGCACCGGCCGGGATCGACGCGGCGATTGCGGCGCCGGGTGCCATGTCGGTGATGCTCTGGAACAAGACTTCGCGCAGGCCGATCGCATCGGACCGCAGGCCTGTATCGGCCACCGTTGCCTCCGTGACTGGTGGGACGTTGGGCCAGATCATGTCATAGACATGTGGGCCGACAACAGGCCAAAAACCCGGTTACCGGGCAGTTATGGTCACAAAGTGATTGCGGTCAAACGTTTGCCCAGTCCGCTATGGCGGAGCCGGGGGAGTCGCGCGCGAAGAGGCTCACGGGGATCACGGACCAGGCCTGACGGCAGCGGAAGCACGGAGAGCGCGGTCGCGAGCCGGGCCGGGTGCCTGGTGGGCACGACCCAGACTGGCTGGTGATAGCCAGGCTCAGGGAAGCTGAACCACAAGGCGCCAGTAGCCGGGCGGATCTTCGGCATCTGGGCCTTTGCCTCATCAGCCCAGATCACCAGCGCCGCCCGCATGAAGGGAGTGGCGAGGTTGCCGAGCGGCGTGAGTTTCCTGCCGCGATAGGCGCGCCGCCTCATGATCTTCAGGAGATCCCGTTCGGACGTCAGGCCAATGCTCAGCACTCCGTCCCACGGAACGCTGAAGACCTGGGAGTACTGCTTCGGCACGATCGCCGTTCCGGTGCGCACCTGGCCGGGATGCCGCTCTGCCCAGCGAACCCCGCCGATCCGCACGCCGTCCTGATCGAGCCGGATGCCCAGCGGCCAGAAATACTGCAGAAAGGAGCCACCGCCGGTGACCCAGGCCGTCACGGCCAGGCCCAGGAGCGCCAGCGCGGTCCAGTAGAAGACAGGCACCCGGACCGCAAGCGCGACCACGAAGAGCGCAATCGCCAGGACCGGCCCGTACAGCCCCGCCGTCAGCAAAGGCCAGGTCAGGGCGCAGCGATCCTCGGCATAGGAACTCTGGACCTCGCGGCCCTGGACACTACCGCTCTGAACACCGCGGCTCCTCATACCGCTTCCCCGGCGAGCATGCCGGTGAGCAGCGCGGTGACCTCGGCCGGTGCCATGGTGACGGCCGGGCCAGCCGAGCCGTCCGGCCCCTGCCTGGCGACCTGGAATCAGCCGGCCTCGCCGAGCGCGACCGTCACCCGGTCCCTGGTGAGCTGGTCTCCTGGCCTGTTCCTGTACAGGTCGACGGTCCTCGGGCCGCCTCTGGACTTTCTGGTCAGCAGCCCGCCCCTGGTCTGCGCGACCGCCCAGTCCGCCAGCACCAGGCCGGCCCGGTCAGGCGAGAGCAGCGAGAAATGATGCATCGGGCCGAAGGCTGGCTGGGATGCGGGAAAGGTGACCTCGCCGACCAGGACCCTTGGCGGCTGGTTGCCGTCGGCCAGGCCGTAGAGCCTGGGTGACTTATCCGCCGAGCCGCTGGCGAGCGTGCAGACCGCGACCACGGCAGGGAACTGGCGAGCCGCGACCACCAGGCCCAGCTCGGGAGTCATCGGCAGTTCCGCTGAGCCGGGCTCCGGCTGGCGGATCAGCTTGCGCTCCAGGAGGAAACTGACCATCTTCACGCTGTACTTCTCGCGATCGGCGTCGGTCATCGAGTTCCACCAGCGCTGCTCGGCCTCGTCGGCCAGGACCTGCCGGTCGCCGCACAGGACCCACAGCTCGGCCGCGCTGAGCACCGGCAGCTTCGCGACGCCGTCGTCAGCGGCGACGGCCAGGAGCCGCTCGGCCTGCGCTACGTCGCCCGCGCGCGGATCAGTCACAGGCCCCCTTCCGTCCGGAATCGGCGTCACAGCCCGAGATCATGACCGAGGTCGGACAGGCCATGGCCAATGCCCTTGACGACACTGACGGCGCCGTGGCCGATCGGATTGGCGAAGTCATCGCGGAACCAGGCCCAGTGCTTGTAAGCATAGGCGCCTGCCAGGTAGAGGCCGGTGCCGACAGCTACCGCGACCCCCACTGGCGGGATGCTGAACGAGATCGCGTCGATGCCGGCCAGCGCCCCGATCGCACCGACCGTATCGGCGCCGACCAGCGCGCCATTGACGACAGCCACGCCCCGGTCCACGTTGCCCATGACCCCGGCCTGCGGCGGGTCGACGATCGTGATCACGTCGCCGGCGATGGCGATGACGCCTCCGCCCACCCGGCCAACCCTGGAGAGCTGGCCGAGCAGCCGCGTGTCCTGCACGAAGTCCTCGCCAAAGGCCTCGGCCGCGTCAGACTTGGCCCACCAGCGGCGGACCGCCGCGTCCCACTCGTCCTGGGAGGCGCCCTTGCCCCAGGGCAGCGCCTCGTGCAGCCACTCCGCTTCTACCTTGGGCAGTTCCTTCATGAAGTCTTCGGCCTGCTCGGCTCCCTTGCCGAGGGCCCACAAGATCCCGTCGGCGCCGACGAAGCCCAGGCTCGTGTGCGACTTCTCGATGACCTCGGTCAGTCCCTCCCACGGGCTGCCCTCGACACCCTTGGCGCCGCCGCGAGCGGGGGAGAGCTTGTTGTCAAGGAAGCCAAGGGACGCGCTGTCGAACGCCGTCGCCGCGTTGTTCGCCGCCGTCGTGGCCTGCTGCTTCGCCAGCGCGATGAGCCGCAGCGCCTGGGCTCGCTCGCTGTCGTACCTGGCCTGCAGGGAGCTGACCGTGCTCGCGTCGCTGTTCGCCGCGTTCTGGGCGTCGGTCGCCTCGCGCTGCGCGTTGTCAGCGGCGGTCGCGGCCGCCGGTGAGTGCGGACTCGACGTGGCGTGCGCGCTGGCCGTGGTGGACGCCTGGCTCGCCTCCTGCGCCGCGATCGCCGAGGAGCGGGCACTGGCCTGCGCGGTCAGCAGCGCGCTCGCCGTCGAGTTCGTGAGGGCGATCTCGGAATTGGCGCTCCTGGCCGTGGCCTTCGCGGTCGTCAGGGCCGCGGCGTACGCGCGCAGCGCGGCCGCCCCCTGCGCGAGCGCCTGAGCCGTCAGCGCGTAAGCCTGGGTCAGATCACTGGTCACGGTCGAGAAGGTCAGCGCCCCGACGCCGATCCACGACGCGTCGTCGGCATTGCCAGCGACCCTGGCCAGCGCGGCCCGGTTTCGCTCGATCTCGCCTTGGGCCGCGGCGTAGGTACCGGCCGCGCAGCCAGCGCTCCCGGATCCCCTGGCGGCTCGGGGATGGGAGTAAGGAACAGTCCGCCGTCTGCGCCGTCGGCTGGAAGCATGGTGAATTGCCGATCTGCCTAGGGCCTTAGAGCAGGCCGGTCACCGACCGCCTGCCATCTGGGTGACATCGGTGATCTCGTACGCGGTCGCGGCCTGCGACACGGCCTGGGCCAGCGCCAGTGAGCAGTCGTCAAGCACTTTCATGCCGCCATTGAGCAGGGTCTGCAGCCGCACGAACGAGTGAGCGGCTGGCCCCTGACAGCCAGCGGCCGCGTTCGCCGCCCGGTCCAGCTCACCGCGAGCCGATGAGGTACCGCCCGCCACGCCCTTGATCTGGGCGGACAGGGATTCAAGGGAGGCTGGCTCCACCGAGATGGAGCCGCCTCCGCCGGTCGTCGCCATCGGCGCCGCTAGCTGCCGAAGCTGGCGCCCACCTGGGCGTCATTAGTCTCGTAGGCGACCGAAGCCTGCCGCATCAGGATGCTGATGTCGGAGAGTGCCTGGTGCAGCTGCCGGGACGAGGTCTGCCACTGCTGCCACAGCGCGAGGAACCTGGCCTGCCCGACGCCGGCCAGTCCGAGCCGAGGGGCGCCACCTGGGACGCGAGCTGCGACAGGGTCGCCTCGATCGAGCCGGCACCGCCGGTGAGCTGAGCTGACACTCCGGAGAGCTGCTCCGGGGTCACCCTAATCACGCCTGCCATCGCTCCTCCTCACCATTCGTGACCTATCACGTCGGTAATGATCGACTGTTGCCACAGGCGTGGCATTCGGAGACCGATTATATACTCAATTCCGCCAGAACCTCGCAAGCCTCTGTAACAATTGGCGATAGCCGCAAATCCGCGCGTTTCGCCGGGCATATGATTGTCTGGCCGGTCTGCCGGATCTGAGTCTCAAGGGAGGCATGTGACGGGAGAGCACTTCGCGGGCGACGCCGGCTGGTCCGACTCGTTCCGCGTGCACCGGCCGGAGCGGGCCTGGCCCCACTCGCCCGAGCCTGCCCCCATCGAGCTGACCGCGCCGCCCGTCCAGCCTGACGGCGGCACCGGCCGGATGGCTTCGCTGCTCCCCATGCTCGGCAGCCTGGCAATGGTCGGGCTGGCCTTCCTGATTCATTCGCTGGTCTATCTGGTCGTGATCGGCGGAATGGTGCTCGCGATGGTAGGCGGCGGACTGGCCGCCAGCATCAGCCAGCGCAGGAACCGGGCCAGGCGGTGGGCCCGCACCAGGCAGCGCTACGCCGCGCACCTGCGCTCCGTCCGGGCGGAGGCAGCCGCGCTGCGCTGGCCCAGCGCGACGCGGCCCAGGCTTGCTTCCCCGATCCGCAGGCGCTGTGCGCGGTCGCGGCACGCGGTGACGGCCTGTGGGAGCGCAGGCCGGGGCACCAGGATTTCGCGGCCGTCCGGCTCGGGCGCGGGCGGGTGCCGGCGGACCGGCCGGTCCGGATGGCCAGGGACGAGGGCCCCCTCGCCGAGGCCGATCCCGACCTCGCCGCCGAGGCGGAGCGCCTGATGGCCGACACCGCCACGCTGCCAGCCGCGCCCGTCGTCGTCCCGCTGCGCGAGGCCGGCTGCGTGGCCATCGTCGGCGAGCCGGACAAGTCCCGCGCGCTGGCCGGCGCCTGGCTCGCCAGCCTGGCGACCTTCCACGCCCCGGCCGAGCTGCGGATCATGGGCCTGGTGCCGCTGGATTCGGTCCGGCCCTGGGGCTGGCTTAAGTGGCTGCCGCATACCAGGGACCCCGAGGCGGGGGAAGGCCTTGGCCGGGTCAGCCGGGCGATGACCGCCGATCCGGTGGCCTTCGCCGCGCAGTTCGAGACGCTCGCGCAGCGCCGCCTGGACAGCCTGCGCCGCCGGATGGAGGCGGCGGGCGGCCTGACCGGCCGCCAGGATCTGGCGGCCGGGCAGAACGCCGCCCGGACGCGGAGAGCGCGCACGTCATCGTCGTCGTCGACGGCTACCGGCCCGGCGAGGGACCGCCGTCGCTCGACGCCGTGATGGCCGTCGCCGCCTCGATCGCCCTGACGATCATCGTCCTGGTCCGCGACCTGGCGCAGGTCCCGGCGAGCTGCGGCGCCAGGGTGGACTGGATGACGCCGGGCACGATCAGGTACGTCGCGTCCGGCCCGCGCGGCCGGGTCGAGGCGGGTGTCGTGCCCGACAATCTCGACCTGGGCGTGGCCACCCAGCTCGCGCGGACGCTCGCCCCGCTCGGCCTGCGCTCCGGCGAGACCGGTGCCGACCTGGCCGACCCGGTGCGGCTGGTCGAGCTGCTCGGAGTCGACGAGGCCGAGCAACTCGACCTGCCGGCGGGCTGGCTCGGCCTGCCCTCGCTGGCGGGCGGCATCCCGCCTGAGTTCCTCGCGGTGCCGATCGGGCGCAAGGACAGCGGCGCCCCCCTGATGCTTGACTTCAAGGAAGCGGCGGCCGGCGGCATGGGGCCGCACGGCATGCTGGTCGGCGCCACCGGGTCAGGCAAGAGCGAGCTGCTCCGCTCGCTGACCGCGGCCCTGGCGGCCCGGCATGACCCGTCGCTGCTGAATCTGCTGCTGATCGACTTCAAGGGCGGCGCGGCGTTCGCCGACCTGGCGGGCCTGCCGCACGTCGCCGGGCTGGTGACGAACCTGGCCGATGATCTCAGCCTGGTGGACCGGATGCGGCTCGCGCTGACCGGCGAGCTGGCCAGGCGCCAGGAGCAGCTGCGGCTGGCCGGCAACCTCGGCTCGATCGCCGATTATCAGGCCGCCAGAGCACGGGGCGTCCCGCTCGACCCGCTGCCCTACCTGGTCGTGGTCGTCGATGAGTTCGGCGAGCTGCTGGTCGCCAAGCCCGACTTCCAGGACACCTTCCTGACCCTGGCCAGGCTCGGCCGGTCGCTCGGCGTGCACCTGCTGCTCGCGACCCAGCGGCTGGACGAGGGCCGGATCCGGGGCCTTGAGCCGCACCTCCGGTACCGGCTCTGCCTGCGCACGTTCACCGCCGAGGAGTCGCGCGCCGTGCTGTCCAGCGCGGACGCCTTCGAGCTGCCGTCGCTGCCGGGAATGGGCTACCTGCGGGTCGACCGGGAGCAGTCCAGGTTCAAGGCGGCGATCTGCGGGTCGGCCCGCCCGGCCCAGCAGTTCGCCGACTCAGCCGCCGAGTCGCGCGGCCTGCCAGGATCGGGCTCGCTGCTGCGGCCGCTCAGCCTCGGCGGCACGACCGCGCCTGACGGCCAGGCCAGCGCGTTCCGGTCGCGCGCCGATGACCTGCAGGTCCTGGTGGGACTCGCGGGCGAGGCGGCGGCGAGTGTAGCTCGCCAGATCTGGACGCCGCCGCTGCCAGCCGCCGTGACAATCGGAGGGCTGGAAATAATGCTCGCGGGCCAGCCGGGCGGCGAAGAGGCCGGCGTCGGCGTGGGCGTGGCCGACTGGCCGGAGCGCCAGGCTAAGCAGGCCGTGCGATACAGCCCCCGAGGCTCGGGCGGGAACCTCGGCATCGCCGGCGCTCCCCGCACCGGCAAGTCGACGTTGCTGCAGACGCTGGTGCTCGCCCTGGCGGGCGCGGCCGGCCCTGACCGACGCCAGTTCTACTGCCTGGACCTGGGCGGCGGCAGCCTCTTTGAGCTGGACGGGCTTCCGCATGTTGGCGCGGTCATCGGGCGCGGCGAGACTGAGGCGACGGCGCGGCTGTTCCGAGAGCTGAGGGCGCTCCTCGACGAGCGGGCCAGCGCCAGGCAGGCGAGCAGGGACCGGGCAGGGGAGTCGGCCTGGCCCCAGGTGTTCCTGGTCGTGGACAACGTCGGCCAGCTCCGCCAGTCGGCGCCCGATCTGGAGCCAGAGCTCGTCGAGCTGGCTACCTCCGGCCTGCCGTTCGGCCTGCACGTGCTGTTGTCGGCGAACCGCTGGCTGGACGTCAGACCGCAGCTGCTTGACGCGCTCGGCACCCGGTGGGAGCTGCGGCTGGCCGACCCGGCCGACTCGCTGTCCGGGCGTCAGGCCGCCGCCCGCGTCCCCGCCGACCTGCCGGGGCGGGGCCTGACCAGGGACGGGCACCTGTTCCAGGCGGCGCTGCCCGCGTGGTCAGCCGAGCCGTCGCCGGGCGGGCTGGCGGAGGCCGTGGCGCTGATCGCCGAGTCGGCCGGCCAGCGCCGGGCCCCGGCGATCGCCGCGCTGCCGCTGGAGATCGGAACCTCGGAGGCGGGCAGGCTCGCCCTGATCGCCGGGTCGCTGCCGCCGGCCGGGGACGGCCGGTTCCTGCTCGGCGTGAGCGAGTTCCGCAGCAGGCCGGTCGAGCTC
This sequence comes from uncultured Actinomycetota bacterium, assembly GCA_963819285.1. GTDB lineage: Bacteria > Actinomycetota > Actinomycetes > Streptosporangiales > Streptosporangiaceae > Chersky-822. The sequence continues at coordinate 1,513,084 of CAWFVM010000006.1, read as the reverse complement.
GACCTGGCCAGGCCGGGCAGCCCGGCTGCTGATCTACGGTGACAGCGGCTCGGGGCGCACCACGCTGCTCCGCCGGGTCACCTCCCACCTGCGCTGCCAGGGCGGTGGCGATGGTGCGGGCGGCGAGATTGTGCTCGGCATCGTCGACCCGGCCAGGGGGCTGCTCGATCTCGCCGACGGTCCCGACGTGCTCGGCTACGCCGCCAGCAGCAGTGCCGCCGAGCGGCTAGCGGGCAAGCTCGCCGAAGAGCTGCGGCCGAGGGTGGCGCCCGAGGATGCCGGAATCGCCGAGCTGCGTGGGGGACGCTGGTGGTCGGGTCCTTCCTACGTCCTCATCGTCGATGACTACGACCTGCTGCTCGGCCAGCTCGGCGGCCCCTTCACCGCGCTGACCGACCTGCTCGCCCAGGGTGCCGACATCGGCTTCGGCATCGTGCTCGCCCGGCGGGTCGCCGGCAGCCAGCGGACCTCCTACGAGCCGTTCAGCCAGCGGCTGCGCGAAGTCGCCGACGCCGCCCTGATCTTGTCCGGGCAGCCCGATGAGGGTCCGCTGGCCGGCGGGGTCCCGGCGCGGCAGTGGCCACCTGGCCGGGGCGTGCTGGTGTCCGGCCGGTCTCGGCCGCAGCTGCTCCAGTGCTGTCTCGAGGCCGCCGTCGGAGCGGTCAGGTGAGCGCCGCCCGTGTCGTGCTGATCACGGCCTCGGGTCCCGGCGGACAGGTCGATGTCGGCGTGCGGTCCGACGCGACGCCGGCCGACCTGGCCGACGCGCTCGGCAGCGTGATCGGCGTCGGGGTAATCGGCGCCGGGCCGGGCGGATCGGCGGCTGAGCATCATGCTCCGCCCCGGCCAGGTGCGCCGCAGGGTACCAAGACTCGGCTGCCCCCGCTGGCGTCACTGGCCGATAGCGGGGTAGCCGACGGCGACATGATCATCTTCAGGATGGGACGAGAGCGAGGAGCTGAGTCAGATGAGCCAGACGACCGGCACTGACGGTCGTTCCCGCGACGGCCGGTTCGGCGCGGCGACCCCTGGCATCAGGGCCGAGCGAACCTCGATCGGCGACCTGGTCACCGCGCCCGACCGGGGCGGACGCCGGCGCCTGATCACGCCCTGGCGGGTGACCGCCCTGGTCGTGGCCATGCTGGTGGCCGGCGGTAGCTATGCGCTCGGCCGTTACGTCATCGCGCCTAAGCCGGCCCACGCGGTCAGCCTGGTCATGACCGCCGTTCCGCTGCCGGCCGGCGCCAGGCTAGCGGCGAACGATCTGCGGGTGGTCACCGTGCAGGCCAGGTCGAGGCCGGCCGGGCTGCTGACCCCGGCGGCGGCGGTGACCGCGGTCGGCCTGGTGGCCAGGAACGCGATCCCGGCCGGGACGTTCCTCACCCGGTCGATGCTGTCACCTTCCGGCGGACTGCCCGACGCCTCGCAGGCGCTGGTCGGGCTCTCGCTCAAGCCAGGCCAGCTGCCAGCGGGCGGACTGGCGGTCGGCCAGCGAGTACTCGTGGTGCTGCTGCCGGTCAGCTCGCAAGGGGTACCGCTCGCCCCGGAGTCGCTGCTCAGCACGACGGTCTGGGACCTGGAGCCGCCGGACTCCGCCGGCGACCAGGACGCGACCGTCATCGTCCCGTCCGGGCGGGCGACCCTGCTGGCGGGCTTCGCCGCGCGCGGCGAGGTCAGCCTGGTCGCCACCAGCTCGGTGCCGGCTCCGGCCGTGACGTCGTCGCCGAAACCGACGCCGGCATCCGCCGGCCACGGTAACCGGCCCAAGCCAAGTCCCACCAAGCGATCCAGCCACACGTAAGGCCCGAAGGGTGACAACACCTCCATGATCCCCGCCAAGCATCACCTCGTGCGCGTCACCGTGGTCAGTCCGTTCGGCCAGCACGAGATAGACCTTCCCGTCGACTCGCCGGTGTCCGGCTTCCTGCCTGACCTGCTCTCCATGGCTGGCGTGCAGCAGAGCCCGGCCCAGCTCGCGGCCGACGGCTGGCACCTGACCGACACGGCGGGCCAGTCGATCGAGCCGCAGGGCACGCTGGCCGCGCACCAGGTAGCGCCGGGCGCGGTGCTTCAGCTCCGCCGCCGGGAGCAGCCCGAGCCCGGTACCCAGCGGAGCCCCGCCGGCGGCGAGAGCGAGCCGCGCGCCGGGGTCGGCGTCCTGCGAGATAAGGGAGCCGTCTCCCGGCATCTGCCGCGCACCGCCGCGTCGACGCCGCCGCCCGATGACAACCTGACCCCGCTGCAGCGAGCCGAGGCCGTGCTGCCGGCCTGGATTGGCAGGGGCAGCCGCATGCTGGCGGCGAGCAGCGCGTTCCTGAACGCACCGCTCCCGCCAGCCGGGCCGGCTCCGTCGTCCGGCGGGTCGACCGCGGTCTCCGGGCGTACGGCGGAGGCCGCACCGGACATGCCGGTCGGGCTGATGCAGAGTCCCTGGTCGCAAGCTCAGGCCCTAGCCGGGAACCGGCAGTCCGATCCTGGCCGGCAGTCAGGTGGCCAGGCGGACTCCGGAAGCCACGCCCGGAACGGCTCGTCAGCTATTCCGATCGGGGAGCGGCAGGGACAACCCGTTAGATCCGAAGGTGGTTCCGGTTCGGCGGCCCCACCGCCGGCGGCAGTTCCGCTCCGGGGCCGAGGTGCCGGGCAGGCGGATGCGCCGAGGCCGCCGGGCAGGCACAGGTACCGTCCGGCCGACCTGACAATCGAGGCGGCGCCTTCGCGGCTGGAGCGAGGCTCGGGTGTCGTGGCGGGAGCTGGACAATCTCAGCCGGCTCGACGCCCGGATCACCGAGCCCCGGCTGCAGCACTGCGCCACGATCGCGATCGTCTCGCCCAAGGGGGGAGTCGGCAAAACGACTGTGACTGCGCTGCTGGGGACGCTGTTCTCACTGCTGCGGCGGGACCCGATCGTCGCGGTGGACACCAACCCGGACTTCGGGTCGCTCGGGCGGGTGCTGACGCCGGATCAGTCCTGGTATGTCGATGACCTGGCACGGCTGGTGCTTGACGATGACGAGCTGTCGCTGACCAGCCTGGATTCGCTGCTCGGGCGGGCCGTGCACGGGCTGCTCGTGGTTCCCGCGCCGACTGACCCCGACCGGATGCGGGCGCTGGACGAGAACGCGTATAGGCGGGTGGTCACCAGGCTCAAGGACTTCTTCAGCCTGATCCTGCTCGACTGCGGCACCGGGCTGCAGGACCCGGCCCTGGCCGCCGCGATCGCCGCCGCCGATCAGGTGGTGCTGCTGACCGACGCTCAGCCGGCCACAGCGAGCCTGGTGGCCGAGTCGACCGAGCTGCTGCATCAGTGGGGCAGGCCGATCACCGTCGTGGTGAACCGGATGCCGGCCAGGGGAGCCAAGCTGGACGTGACCAGGCTGAGCCGGTACCTGCCAGCCGCGCGGGGCCTGGTCGTGGTGCCCGACGACGTGGTCGCGGCGACCAGGCTGGCGACCGGCCGGTTCGACTGGCGGGACGCCCCGGAGAGCTGGCAGTTCGCGGTACGGCGGCTGGCGACGGTCCTGGTGGCCGACTGGCAGCGGCTCGGCCTGGCCCGGCCGCCGGAGTAGGGCGTGGCATCGATGGACCGGCCGCGCGAGCGCGGGTTAGCCGGGGTTGATCAGGCGTTCGGCGAGGGTGGCGCGCGCCAGCCGGGCGAGCTGCTTGACCAGCTCAGGGAGCGACTGGCGAGGCTGGATGCCAGCCACCCGTCGTCCTACCGCCGGACTGACCGCGAGCCGGCTGACCGCGAGCCGGCTGACCGCGAGCCGGCTGACGGGGCGGCGGCTGACCGTGAGTCGGCGGTGCCGGAGCTGGCGGAGGCTGTGGTGGCTGACGATGCCGAGGTCAAGGACGGCGGCCGGGGCAACAAGCGGGCCGGTGACCAGGACCGGGGGAGGCACACCAGCTCGCCGGAAGGTAGCGAGCACCATGCTGAGCAGTCGACCCCGGAGCAGCCCGGCCCGGAGCAGCCTGGCCCGGAGCAACCCAGCCCGGATGACTCCGGCCCCGAGCAGCCCGGCCCCGAGCAGCCCGGCCCGGAGTATGCCAGCTCGGATCGGGTGGCTGGCGAGTTGCCGCCGCTGCGGATCGGGCTACCAGGCGCGGCCGAGCCGTACCGGCCGTGGTTCACCGATGGCGAGCTCGGCGCGCCCTGGTTCATCGAGTGAGGCCGACTAAGGGGAGCCAGGTTTCTGGACTCAGGCCTCCGCCCCATGACTCAGGCCTCCGCCCCCATCACTCAGGCCCCAGTGCCCATGACTCCAGACCTCTGCTCCCCATGACTCACCCATCCCAGGTTCCGTGATCATGGTCGGGGCCTTGATTACGGAACCCTGGTGGCGTGATCACGCGACAGATGTTCCGTGATCAAGGTTTTCTTCATGATCACGGAAGGTTGAGGGGGGTGCCTGACCGGGGTAGTTGCCGTCATGTGGCTAGAGCAGTGGCAGTAGCGGCACGGCGTTGCTTTCCGGGCGCACTGTCGCCGGGGAGCGAGTCGACCTGGGGAGGTGGCGGGCAATCTAGCTGAAGGCGGACGGGTCGTCCTGGCTGGGCAGCGTGACCTTGCCGGTCACGTCGGCGGCTAGCCTGACTGTGTCGCCGTCGACTAGGCGGACGTCGACGCCAGGGAGCAGGCGGTCGCCGTTCACGAACGTGCCGTTGGTCGAGCCCTCGTCCCTGATCGTGGCATGCCCGACATCGTCGACCATCACGAGCGCGTGCCGTCTCGACACGTTCTCGCAGCCGTCGAAGGCCGCTGCTACCAGGGACTCAGCCGGATCGCGGCCGAGCAGGATCGAGGTACCGGCGGGTACCTCCACGTTCCCGGCCGGGAAGCTGATCTGCAGCACCGACGACGAGATGGATCTCGCCAGTTCCGGCGGGATCGTCTTCTGCGCGACGGTCACCGGAATCGAGTCCTCGGCATCTGGGGCCAGCCGGACCTTGGGCAGGTTGGCGCCGCAGGTAAAGCAGATCAGGTCGGTCAGGCCGACCTGGGCAGCGCACGCCGGGCAGGTCAGGGTGGCCATATCGGGCACCCTCCTTTCGGATGTGTGGATGTGCGGATAACGTCCCAACCGACACCATGATCTCAGCCTAGCGCTGCTGGCACTGGCGGCCGGTAACATCACTAGCGTGATCAGCTTCAGTCTCAACGAAGAGCATGAGGCACTCCGCCGGACTGTGATGGAGTTCGCCAGGGATGCTGTTGCTCCTGTCATCGGCAGATTCTATGAGCGGGGCGAGTTCCCGTACGAGATCGTTTCGAAGATGGGCAAGCTCGGCCTATTCGGGCTGCCTTTCCCGGAAGAGTACGGCGGCATGGGCGGTGACTTCTTCGCCCTCTGCCTGGCCCTGCACGAGCTCGCCAGGGTCGACTCCTCGGTCGCCATCACGCTGGAGGCCGGCGTCGCGCTCGGCGCCATGCCGATCTATCGCTACGGCACTGACGAGCAGCGCGCGCGGTGGCTGCCAGCGCTGTGCCAGGGGGAGCGGCTGGCCGCGTTCGGCCTGACCGAGCCGGGCGGAGGCTCTGACATCCCCGGCGGCATGCGGACCACGGCCGCGCTTGATGGCGACACCTGGGTGATCAACGGGAGCAAATCGTTCATCACGAACTCGGGTACCTCGATCACGTCGGTGATCACCGTGCTCGCCATCACGGGCCGGCCGGACGGGGACGGCGCGGGCGGCGGGCGGCCGGAGATCTCGTCGATCATGGTGCCGGCCGGAACGGCCGGGCTGACCGTCGGCCCGGAGTACTCCAAGGTCGGCTGGTGCGCCTCGGATACCAGGGAGCTGTCGTTCAGCGACGTCAGCGTGCCGGCGGCGAACCTGCTCGGTGAGCGCGGCCGGGGTTATGCCCAGTTCCTGCGCATCCTGGACGAGGGCAGGGTGGCCATCGCGGCCCTGTCGGCCGGGCTCGCGCAGGGCTGCGTCGATGAGTGCCTGCGGTACGTCGGCCAGCGCTCGGCCTTCGGCCACCAGCTCAGTCATTACCAGTCGATCCAGTTCAAGATCGCCGACATGCAGGCGCGGGCCGTGACGGCCAGGCTGGCCTGGTACGACGCGGCCGCCCGGCTGGTAGCCGGCCAGCCGGTCAAGGCCGAGGCGGCGATCGCCAAGCTCACCGCCTCCAACGCGGCGATGGACAACGCACGGGACGCGACTCAGATCTTCGGCGGATACGGCTACATGAACGAGTTCCCCGTCGCCCGGTTCTACCGTGATGCGAAGGTACTGGAGATCGGCGAGGGCACCTCGGAGGTGCAGCGCATGATCATCGCGCGGGAACTCGGAATGAAAGCGGATTCTTAACCGGACCGCCTCACTTAGCGATCATCGCCTCGACGTTGGGAGCGAACTTGGTCATGCTCAGCAACTGCATCATGTCCGCGGTGCGCTGCACGCTGAGCGCGATCGTGGACAGCGGATAGGTGCCGGTCGTGACCAGGTGGGCCTCTTCCGTTGACAGCCGGGCGTAAGCGGGCAGCACGTTCTGGATCGGGCCGGGCAGGGCAGCCGCCGCGTCGGCCGCGTACAGGCCCTGCTCGAACGCCTTCGCCTGCGAGGGATTGCTGGTGACCCAGCCAGCGCGGCCGCCGGTCGAGAAGAAGCCGTCGAGCGGGATGCCCGAGGTCGGGCCGCTGCACGCGTCGATGAGCTCGACCGCGCCCTGCTGCTGGGCGAGGTAGATGTTGAGCCCGGTCAGCAGGACGGCGGGCACCTGGCCCTTGATCAGTTCCTTGATCTCCTGCGACTGCGGCATGGGATCAAAGGTCACTCCGGCCAGGTTGACGCCGTCGCTCTGCAGCACCGAGGTGACCGACGCCACCGCGAGCGTGTTCGGGTCGCCGGCAGGCGCGGCCACCTGCTCATCGTTGGGGACAGGGATCTGCAGGCCCGCCAGGTCACCGGGGCCCCTGATCTTGGAGTTCGGCATGGTGACGATCTCGATCACGCCGGGTGCCGCGTCATAGCCGTCGGCCAGGATCCGGAAGATCGGATGCGGCGTGACTGTCTCTGTATAGAACATGTCGCCGTAGTCAGCCGCGATCACGTCGACGTTGCCGCCGTTGAGCGCCGCGATCTCCTTGGTGACGGAAGTGTAATGAACGATCTTGACGTTGACGCCGGCCCTGGAGAAGTAGCCGCCGTGTACTGCCAGGTACAGGTTGGCGTTCTCGATCCCTGGCACCGCTCCGACCGTGATCGGCTGACCGGATGCCGTCGACGACAGATGCGACAGCGGGTTACAGCCCGTGACAACCAGGAGCGGCACAAGGCCGGCGAGGACGACAGCGACGGGGCGCAGACGCCTGACCAGCCGCCTTTGCACAGTGCGGTCTGCGGACTGACGTCCGCTGACCGCCCTGCCGGTGTTGGCCAACCCGGGCGCCAGAACGCTGGCAGCCGATAGCCTCATGACCCTCCTTATGAACCGTGATGTCCCTGTGACACCAGCACCACCCTGGTACGAGAGATACCGAGTGATCCGGACTGATTTCAGAACAAGGACGATGCGGCAGAGAGTACCCTAGCCATGTCGGGTGGCAGGGCGAACTCTGAACTACCGCCGTTTACCGGTTAGGGCCTGTTATAGCGGCATGTCGGACAGGTCAGGGATAGAGTCACCCTTGGTTACGCAACGATGCGCTTTGCCACAGGTTCGTCTCCCAGGAGGGTTGGTTATGCGAGTTCCGGCGATCCGGGCCGGTCATGTCCGCCCCCTGCCGACCAGGTGAGAGGTACACCAACTGTGCCGTCCCGAACCAAGAAGAGCCGAGATGCCTCGGCCGGCTCAGCCGATAATGCTCGGGCCGATGTCGCGGCACCCGGATACGGGCAGCCAGCGGCCGGTGCCGCCGGGCATCAGGGGAATGGCTTCGCCGCCAGCTCCGCACCGTTCGCCGGGCCAGCCAGCGGGGCGCTGAGCTCGGCGACCGACGCCGAGGGCGCTCCGTCAGACCCCGGGACGGCCGCGGCCGGTGACGCGCCGCCGGCCTGCCGCCGGCGTGGCCGCCTGCTGCGCAACTGGCGAGTGCGGTCCAGGCTGGTGCTGCTGATCGCGATCCCGACGGCCACCGCGGTTGCCCTGGGCGGTACCAGCATCGTCGGGTCCTGGCGCAGCGCGGTCGCCTACCAGCGCACCGAGGTCCTGGCCAGCCTGAGCACGAAGGTGACCCAGCTCGCGTTCCAGATCGAGGCCGAGCGCGACGCTATCGTCTGGTATATCGCCGCCGGGACCAGCGGCCGGGCTGGCCACCTCAGCGGTAACCAGAACGACGCCGAGAAGACGGCGTCCTTCGACCAGCTCCAGTTCGCCAAGCAGCAATTCACCTACACCGCGCCCTGGGCCAAGATCGTGATCGCCGGTGTCGATGCCATCGGGTCCGGTTACCCGGCCGCCGTGCAGGCGAACGCGGGCGCCGTGGCCTCGCAGCTCGCGAGCCTCGCGAGCCTGCGCAAGCAGTCGCTTACCAATCAGGTGGCGGCGAACGAGGTCATCCGCGAGTACGACAGCCTTGTCGACGTGCTGCTGGCGTTCGATGATCAGGTCGCCCTGAGCAGCAGCGACCCGCAGCTCGCGTCGACGGCCCGAGCGCTCGGCGCGATCTCCCGCGCTGAGGACGAGGACTCCGTACAGCGCGCCATCGTGATGTACGGCCTCGTCTCGGGCAGTATCGGCTCGAACCTGCTAGGCATCCTCACGGCCTCGAAGGCCGATGAGGCCGCCGACCTGGTCGACTTCAACAACTTCGCGACGACCGGCCAGAATTCGCTGTTCCAGAACGCGATGGCGCAGTCGCTCGATGACCGCGTCAACGCCGACGAGCTGACGGTGACCGGTACCCCTAACGCGCTGCAGAACGTGGCGATCGTTCCGCAGGACTGGTACGGCGCCATGAGCGACGCCATCTCCCGTGTCCACGACTTCGAGGAGTCGCTGGCCACCGCGGCGGTCAACCGGGCCAAGGACCTGCGTCAGCGCGCGATCATCTCGGCCATCGCGGTCGGCGGCGTGATCCTGCTGGTCCTGATCCTCTCCCTGCTCTTCACGGTCTTCGTCGGCCGGTCGATGGTCAGGCCGCTGCGGCGGCTGCGGGCGGGCGCTCTTGAGGTCGCCGGCATCAAGCTGCCAGAAACGGTCCGCCGGATGAACGAGTCGGACGGCGAGAGCGTCCCGGTCGAGGTCGAGCCGATCGACGTGGAGTCCTCCGACGAGATCGGCGAGGTAGCGAGGGCGTTCGACCAGGTCCACCGCGAGGCGCTCAGGCTGGCCGCCACCGAGGCCGCCCTGCGAGGCAACGTCAACGCGATGTTCGTGAACCTTTCCCGTCGCTCCCAGTCGCTGGTCGAGCGCCAGATCAGGCTGATCGACGAGCTTGAGCAGGGCGAGCAGGACTCGGAGCGGCTGAGCAGCCTGTTCCAGATGGACCACCTCGCGACCCGCATGCGCCGCAACTCAGAGAACCTCCTGGTGCTCGCCGGACACGAGTCGTCGAGACGCTGGAACCAGCCGGTGCCCCTGGTCGATGTGCTCAGGGCGGCGATCTCGGAGATCGAGCAGTACGAGCGGGTGATGCTCAACGTCCAGCCGGGCATCGCGGCTCGCGGTCCCGCGGTCAACGACGTGGTGCACCTGATCGCCGAGCTGGCGGAGAACGCCACCTCGTTCTCGTCGGCCGATACTCCGGTAAGCGTGTCCGGGCACCTGCTGGGCAGCGGAGGCGTGCTGCTGGACATCACCGACGAGGGTGTCGGGATGGGCAGCGAGGAAATGGCCCACGCGAACTGGCGGCTCGACAATCCGCCGGTGGTGGACGTCGCCGTCTCCCGGCGAATGGGCCTGTTCGTGGTCGCGCGGCTGGCGGCCAGGCACGGCATCCGGGTACGGCTCCGCTCGGCCAACGGCAACGGGCTGACCGCGCTGGTCTGGCTGCCCGATGAGGTCATCGTGCACGAGGGCGCCAACGGCTCGACCGCGCCCGGGCGCCTGCCCGAGCGGCCTCCCAGAGTGGCTATCGAGCCGCCGGGGATGGCCGGGCGTGACTCGGCAGGCTCGGGTGGCTGGGCTGAGCCGGCGCCGCCGTCGGCCTACGACGAGGTCACCGCCGCGCGGAACAGATTCTCCCCGCTGGCGGCCGATGGCAATGGTAACGGCGACGGCGGCAGGTCTGGATATGGCAGTCAGCCCGGGTATGAGAGCCAGCCTGGTTTCGCCAGTCAGCCCGGCTTTGGCAGTCAGCCCGGTTTCGGTGATCAGTCTGGTTTCGGCAGTCAGCCCGGTATCGGCGGTCAGCCGGCCGGGGACCGGGGTACTGGCGAGAGGTCGCTGAGCGGACCGGGCTTCGGCGACCGCCGATTTGGCGACCGTGATCTCACCAGCGCAGAGTTCGCTGGTCCTGGTAGTGCTGGGCCGGGCGATCGATCGGTGACCGACAGCGGCAACATCGACCTTGGCCCGCATCGCATTCCGGGTGCCGGCCCCCATCCGGGGCGGGTCACGACCGGGCCTATCCCTGCGATCGACACCGGTCCGCGCCCTGCGGTCGACCACCCGGTGTGGTTCCCTGCCGCCGGGCGCCAGCCAGAGATCAACGCTGGCCAGCAGCTCGGCGCAGCCCCGTCCCCGTCCCCGTCCGCTGGCTGGGCGGAGGAGCAGTCCACGCAAGAGCGTCAGCAGTGGCGCGGAGACCGGACTGATCAGCATACCCAGGCGGTTTTCGGCGCGCCTATCGCCAGATCGACACCTCTCAGCGGTACATTCCGGACCCAGGAGTCCCAGTTCGGAACGGCCGCTGGCGGGGTGATCGTGCCTCCTCCAGCGTCGCTGGGAGAGGAGAACAGGCTGCCTATCTTCGAAGCCGTCGAGTCAGACTGGTTCCGCCGAGGTCGGCCGTCCGTGGAGTGGCCTGGCGGTTCTGGCGGTACCGGCAGCTCTGGCAGTCAGGAAGAGCGCGTGCCGGCCCCGGCCGGAGCCTGGTCCAAGCCAGCCGATGACGGCTGGCGGGCCGCCGAGGTGGCTGTCGCACCCGCGTCAGGCGGGACTACAGTTGCTGGCCTGCCACGCCGGGTTCCGCAGGCCAACCTGATCCCTGGCACAGCGACTGAGACACCGGCCACTCCGGTACCAGTGCGATCAGCCGCCGCGACCAGAGAGCGCTTCGCGAGCCTCCAGCGAGGAATTCGAGAAGGCCGTGCGGCTACCGGGATTGACCGGACTGAAGGTACAGGCGAAGTTCCAGGTGATGGGTGACATGAGGACACTGACACAGTCATGCTAGGTCTGCATACTCCCACGACATCGTCAGAAGTCCGGCCGTCTGCGCTAAAGTACCGCCGCGCGGATGAGCCGAGAACCCGTCACGACAGGAAGGAGCGCCGATGAGTCCGCTAACCCGTCCAGCCCAGGATCTCAACTGGCTGGTAACAAACTTTGTTGAGCGGGTGCCCTCAGTGGCGCATGCCATCGTCGTGTCATCTGATGGCTTGCCAATGGCCTATTCTCAGGGCTTCCCTGCTGATCGCGTGGATCAGCTAGCGGCCGTGACTTCAGGTCTTACGAGCCTCACGCAAGGTGCGTCCCGTGTATTTGAGGGCGGAGCGGTCTCTCAGACCGTTGTGGAGATGCAGCGGGGCCTGCTGATCGTCATGGCGATCAGCGACGGCTCCAGCCTGGCCGTGCTTGCCGCGGCCGATTGTGACATGGGTCTGGTTGCATATGAGATGGCCTTGATGGTGGAACGGGTAGGAAGTGCCCTGACACCTGAGATGCGCGGTTCGATTCCACCTAGCTGGCCTGGCGCCAGCGGCTAACGGCAGGAGCGAGCGGTGTCTGTTCCCCGCCATGATGAGTGGTTGGCGGAAGGTGGCCTATCCGAGCCCGATGCGGATAGCCGTCTCCCCGTGTCAGGCGAAAGACGCGAGGGGGGGTTGTTCGCGCCGAATGATTTTGGCGTGTCCGACGCCGCGTCGCCATTTACGTTGCCAGATAAAGGAAGTTCACTGGTACGCCCCTATGCGGTTACCGGGGGGCGGACCAAACCTAGTTACCAGCTGCAGATCGAAGCGATGGTGTCGGCATCACACTATGAGGCCCGCGATCTGTCGTCATTGAGTCCGGAATGCCAGTCAATCCTCGGCTACTGCCGTGATTGGCGATCGGTTGCTGAGATCTCGGCAGTGCTGCGGATGCCGCTTGGCGTAGCACGCGTCCTGATCGGGGACATGGCCGTGGAAGGCCTGGTCCGCGTTCACCAGGCGGACCTTTCCCAGGGCCAGGGCCGACCAGATCTCAACCTCCTTGAAAGGGTGCTTAGTGGACTTCGCAAGCTCTAAGGCCGCTCCAGGCCCCGACACAGACACGGCTGTCACGTCTGTGAAGATCGTGGTGGCCGGCGGCTTCGGCGCTGGCAAGACCACGTTCGTCGGCTCAGTTTCCGAGATCACGCCGCTGACGACCGAGGCAGTGATGACGGCGGTCAGCGACGGCGTCGACGACCTGTCGCATACCCCCGATAAGACCACGACCACTGTGGCGATGGACTTCGGCCGGGTCACGCTGGATGCCGGATTGGTGCTCTACCTGTTCGGCACGCCAGGGCAGCACCGGTTCTGGTTCATGTGGGATGACCTGATCCAGGGCGCGATCGGCGCTGTCGTGCTGGTCGACACCCGCCGGCTCGCCGACTCGTTCCCTGCCGTGGACTACTTCGAAGCCGCCAGCCTGCCGTTCATCGTGGCGATCAACGGGTTCTACGGCGACTTCCCGCACGCGGTCGACGATGTGCGAGAGGCCATGTCACTCGGGCGCAACGTGCCGATCGTGCAGTGCGACGCGCGCGGGCGGAGCTCGACCAAGGAGGTGCTGATCGCCCTGGTGGAGCACGCCATGGCGATGCAGCTCAGCGTCAGGTAGCACGCACAGGGTCAGCTGGCCCAGCGAGCCTGGGGGTGGCATGTGGCTGCGCTCGTCCCGCGCTATCTGGCCGTCCTGCTCTGCTTAAGGGAACGCCGGGTTTCTAGCCTCGGTGAGCCACACCGCAGTGTTGGGTTCTGGGGGCGCCGGTGCGGTGCCGGTGCCGCGGCTAAAAGATCTAGGAGACTTTACTCCTGTAGGAGGATTTACCATCATATTCGCTGTTAAACCTCCTACAGGAAAAAATCCTCCTACAGGATCAGGCGAGCCCGGTAACGGGTGAGTCTGCTGTGAAAGATGAGTCGGAGGGGAACAAGCCTGGGTCCGGGCGATGACTCAGCCCGCCCTGCGTGGCGGACTTGCCGGGTTTCGGCACTACCGGAGGACTGGCGAGATATGGCACTGTGACGGCACTAGCGTAAGGGTTCAATCTCACCATCGCGCTGATATAACGCGGGAAGGTGCACGAGGCTGCGCCTGCGACCTGAGCGAGTTTCTCCAGCTTCCTCTAACGGATAGGCAGGTCGTTGTCTCTGATCCGCCCGGTCGTGGGTTCAGCTCGCTTTGTCCAAATGAGTCATGCTTCTAGGGCTACACCGAGCAGAAACTCGACTTCACGGCAGAACTTGTCGAAGGAAGGTGCGGTTTTCCGCGCCTGATCCATGTCGAAGGCTGAGCCGAGCGTGGCCTGATCGAGGGTCTCCTTGTAGTGGAAGCCGTCAGTCCTGCGGGTCGTCAGCCACCCCTTTGCATCGCGTATCGCTTCTGGATCTCCGGGAATCACGAGATTTGCAGGAAGGCCGCACACTCCGGCGAGTGAAGCGGCGGCTGCGATGAACCAGGCCTCGAATTCCCTGTTCGGCAGTACAACTGAGATCAGCGTGTCGGGCCGGGCTGCCCTGGCCCGCGCCAGAAGTGACGGTCCGAGACTGGCAGGACAATCGTCGTCGGCGTCCAAAAGCACAAGCACGCCCCCAGAGGCGTCAACCCGGCAGGCTTCCGCGGCGACCGCACGCTCGATTCCCCCGGCGGCTATCAGGCTCCCGCGGGGAATCCGGTATGGGTTCGGCACCCGCAGATCCCAAACTGAGAACTGGTGAGCGATCCTGTAGATCAGCTTTGGGAGTGCGGTCACTTCCCCGTGTCCCTCGACGACGCAGGCGATCGTGACAGGCGGCACTTCTACCCCCCGGACTGGTCGTCGGGTGTAGCTCCAGGCGAGATCTGGTTGCCGCGCATCAACTCGCCGAGGGTGTATAGCTTCTCCCTGACGATGATCCGGCTGGCTTCATCAATCTCCCCGATTCTCGTCAGCCCGTGGTCCATGGCTACCGCCCGGACAGTGCTCACGTCCAGGTCGTCGCGGTCCAGCAGGTCCGGGCTCTGGCTCGTCGCTATCACCTGGACCCGTTCGCTTGCCTCAGTGAGTGCGTCGAAGAGCACGCCGGCCGCCGCAGGATGCAACGCTATCTCGGGTTCCTCGATCCCGATGACCGGTATCCTGCCGTCTAGAACCGCAGGCTGGAACAGCGCGGCAAGGACGCCGGCCGCGCGAATAGTCCCGTCTGACATCCCGTTGGGACCGAATTCAGCCTCGCGACCGCCGTTGCCGGAGAAGGCCCTCAACTTGACAGTGACATACGGGCCGGCGACCCACTCGTCGATACCGATTATCCCCGGCACTATCGCCTGAAGGTATGCATCCAGGCGCTGCTTATAGCCTGGATTATGCCTCTCGATAGTGCCCAGCACGCTGGCCAGTTGCTCACCCCGGGCACCGAGGATCGCCCGGTTAGAGGGCGGATCAGCTCCCCGTAGGGCATCGTAGCCGAAACTGTAGAAATGCATCTCGCGTAGGTGCCGGGCCAGGGGAGGGTAGCCTTTCCGCGTACCAGCTACCCGGAGATACAGCTGGTCGGATTCCAGCGCTTCCTCAGACAGGGGAGTGTCGCGCGAGAAGTCCTGGACCACGCCCTGGCGAACTTCAAAGCGCACCGACCCCAGCGGGCTGACCAGCCGGCAAGTTTCGCTCTGGATCGTGAAAGGACGTTTCCCGTCGCGCTCCCCGCGCCTGACCTCGAAGCCGTATGTCCCCCGTGCCCAGCGTGCTGAGCCGTCCCGCCATGGCAGTTCAACGTCGACCTCGACCCTGAAGCTATCAGCGGGGACAGGAACTGCCCGCAGGATCGCGTCCATCCCGCCACGCTCATCGATCGCCTGATCTGGAGTCGTTTCCACCGCCCGGGCTAGGAACGCCAGGGCATCAAGAAAGTTACTTTTGCCGCTGCCGTTCGGGCCGATCAGCACCGTCAGCGGGCCAAGGCGGACATCGCAACGATCGATACTCTTGTAGTTGCTCAGGCGGACGCGACTGATGAACGGCTGCCCTCGCTCCATCAGGTCCTCCGCATGGCGTCATCCGGCCAGTCTGCACCACCTACCCTAGCGCCGGGCCACGCTCCTGCTGCGTACAGCGGCGGGACAGCAGCAAACGAGACGAGAGGCGTACGACCTGAGCGAGTTTCCCCGGCTTCCTCTACGATGAGCAGGTCGCTGTCGCTTCGTGCCGTTGGTGGCGTTCGTCGCGTGAGGAGACCGGCTGCTGGCTCGGGCAGGCGGCTCGGCTAGGCGCGACTGCGATAATGTTCACCGTGCCTGGGGCGGTAGCTCAGCTGGTCAGAGCAGCGGACTCATAATCCGCCGGTCGTGGGTTCGAGCCCCACCCGCCCCACTCGAAACTGCGCTGCTGACCTGGGGTTTTGCGCGGACCACGGTTTTCATGATCGTTACTAGTTGCAGTTCTAGTTGCAGTTGAGCCTGCGGGCGTGTTGTCAGGCGGCACGGGCGCGGCCGACCGTGGCGAGCCCCAGAGCGCCTGGGACATGCGGTTGGCGGCGTCCTGGCTGAGCGCGGCCGTGACGTGGGTGTAGCGCTCGGTCTGGCTGAGCTGGGAGTGGCCGAGGATCTGCTGGACGACGCGGATGCCGATGCCTTGCTCAAGCAGGAGGGTCGCGGCGGTGTGCCGGGCGTCGTGGACGCGGGCGGTTCTTATGCCGGCTTCTTGGAGCAGCGACCGCCAGTCTTCCCAGTCATCGCGAGAGTCGATCGGCGCGCCGATCGACGTGCAGAAGACCAGATCACGGTCCTGCCAGGCTGCTCCCGCAGCGAGGCGCTCTGCGGCCTGGATACGTCGGCGGGCGCGGAGCTGCAGGATGAGCGGGGCAGGCAGGGCAAGCACGAGCTTCGCTTTGCCCCGGCCCGCTTTGACGCCTTTACGGCGGGTGAATCGCCAGTCGCCTCCGGTGCGATGCGGGCACTCGCGGGAGTGGCCTTGGCAGCTGGCCGGGCACGGTCGTTTGACCTGCGGGCAAGTGTGGCCGCGGGTGGTGCAGTCGGCGGGGCAGCCTGGCTGGTGGCAGTGCCTGGCGCAGCGTTTCGGGCAGGCATGCCGGTGACGGCGGACTGTGCACGCGTCCTGGTGAGACGCAGGGTGCCGCGATCGATCCTGCGCTACCGGCTCATCCTGACGCTAGGCAACGACATACAGGCTGCCGGGCTGACCAGAGCATCTGCCGCTGTGGCTGGCGGCTACCGCCGACGTGGCTGAAGTGCGTGAACATGGCCTGGCTCTAGGTCTTTGTCAGTGACAAGATGCGATTGTGAGTGATGACAGGGACACCAAGCTCGCTGACAGCCTTGCCGAGGCCGGCCGGAGAGCTGGGCAGGCGATCACTGATGCGCTTGAGCGTATGCGCCCGGTCTTCGATGCGCTCAGGGAGGCAGCGAACCGTCCCGAGATCCGAACGGTCATCGGCCGCGCTGAGATGATCATGCGGCGGTGCAGGCCGTGTTGTTGCCTGTGCTTGCGTGCTCACCCGGCTGACGGGGGCATCTGCGAGGCGTTCGACGCGGTGATCACCGGTCAGTACCGCTCGGACCTGCTGGGCGATATCGACGTGCCGCTGTGCGCTCCCTGCGCGGCGGCTCGGGCAGCGCGCGAGTTCACCAGGTGACCCGACCGCAACTCTCCTGACCAGGGCAACTCGGAGCCGGGGCGCAAGTGAGCCCTCCTATGGGGCGCGCACTTTTTTATTGGGTGGCTTGGCGGGCGCGTTCGAGAATGCCGACGGTGATGCCGATGTACATATCGCTGGTGATGCGGTAGTTGGCGGTGCAGGCCATGCAGCTCGTCGCGGTCGCCGTCCCGCCCGGCGGCGAGGGCCTGCGCGACGGCGTGGATGTCGGCCTGAGTCTGGCGGGTGCGGACCATGCCGTCACGCTGTACCGAGGTTTCCTGAAGCTGTGCGTGCTCTATCCGGACGTGAGCCTCGTTCCGACGAGGCAGCTCGATCATGTGTGGCACACGCATCTGCTGGACAATGCGAAGTACCGCGCTGATTGCTTCTGGGTGTTCGGACGCTTCGTCGATCACTTCCCGTATGCAGGCTTGTGCGGAGAGCAGGACCAGCGTGCCTGGGCGGAAGACTTCGCTCAGACGAGACGGCTCTTCCAGGAGAATTTTGGGACAGACATAGGCGCTGAGAGGGCAGCCAGCGTGTGCCGCAACCACGGTGACGGATCGGACTGCTGCGTGGGCAGCATCGGGCGATCGGCCGGCTTGATCCGGCCGCGTCTGGAGCGAGGTTGAGGTGGTCGTGAAGCGGAGCTGACTGCGGACATGGCGCCGGCTGAGGAAGCTGGGTCGCTCGCTGAGCTGCTGCGGTTGGCGGAATTCCAGCAGGACGTGTTTCCTGATCGACTGGCAGCGCCGGGAAGACGGACCGCGAACCACCTTCCAGCGCCAGTTCCCGCTCGTGAGCCTGACACGCGCCTGGCCGGCAGCTCTGGTCTAGCTCACCCGCATTGGTACTAGACATGACGATTTATGCATGTTCGCAACTTGGTCGTTGACTGGAGAGGAACGCGATGACGACGATGGCGGAACTGCCTGGCGCGCGTCTTGAATCAACACGTAGTTTCCTGGATCTGGGCCTGGTGGTGTGGTACGGGGTCGAGGCGAGTGCCCGTGCAACTTTCCGTGATCATGAAGGAAAGCCTGATCACGGAACATAATCCGCGCGATCACCCCGCCCGGGTTCCGTGATCAGGACCCCGGTCATGATCACGGATACCCGGCGGCGCGAGTCACCGGGGCGGAGCCCGAGCACCAGCAGCGACCTCGTCACGTGCGCCATCACCGCCGCCCTAGCACTCCCAGGTCACCTCACCACGAAAACTACGTGTTAATAATCGACAGCCACTGGTCTCGTGGCTACCACGGCTGGTGCTGAGGAACTGCCCGGTGATCGG
The DNA here is from genome assembly GCA_963819285.1 of uncultured Actinomycetota bacterium. GTDB lineage: Bacteria > Actinomycetota > Actinomycetes > Streptosporangiales > Streptosporangiaceae > Chersky-822. The sequence continues at coordinate 1,494,852 of CAWFVM010000006.1, read as the reverse complement.
GTCCCGGCCGGTGGCCGGGTCGGCGAGGGTTTGCGTGAGTATTTCCAGCGGCTGCAGTCCCTGGATGATGCCATCCGGTACCGGCTCGCCCGCGTGGCCGCGCCGTGTGCCGGCTGCGATCGGGCCGCTGGCGGGAGGTGCGAGGATCACGGTCGCGATGTCGGCCTGATCGCGGAGTACCGGCGCACGGCCGAGCGGCCCTGCGCCGCCCGGGACGCGGCTGCATAGTTCATCCGGCGCGATTCGCCGGGTTCTGATTTACGGAATGGAGGAGGCCCGTGCATGGGAACCAGCGCTGGCGTGTCTCCTCGCTTGGACGGTGTCCGCTGTCCAGGCCTTAGAACGTGTCAAATAACAGGTTTCATCACTCGCCAGGTGAAGGAGAGGCTTGCGTCCGCGAGGACCCAGCGGCCCAGGTTCACCTCCATGTAACGATTCAATATCGTCGAAAACGGCTATTGACAGACACGTAACACCGACCTGACACTTCTGTTACTCATTTGAAACGTTACACCGCTCCGAAGCTACGACGGGGTCTGGGGAGTTGCCGGCACTGAGATTTCCGCCTGGAAGGAGGCCGAACCGTGGGATCGGCTGACGCGCCGTTGCTGTCTCTTCGCCATGCGGCCAAGGCTTTCGGCGCGGTGCAAGCGGTGGTCGACGGGTCACTCGATCTCTATGGCGGCGGAGCTCATGCGTTGCTGGGCATCATCTCGCCGACATCCGTAGGTATTGTCTCGGTGGCTCAGGTCATCGACTCCTCCAAATACCGAGGCAAGATCGCGGTCACCGGGCTCGGCACGCCGGACTCAATGAAGAAGTTCGTTCATGACGGCACTGTCGCAAGCTTCGTGCTGTGGAATCCGGCGAACCTCGGCTACCTCGCGGCGTACGCCGCGGTGGAACTGGCCTCGGGCAAGATCACCAATGCGGCTGGCCAGTCATTGACCGCGGGCAAGCTCGGCAAGTTCACCGTCGGCTCCGACTCGACGATCCTGCTCGGAGATCCGAGAGGAGCCGGCCTGGGGCGTGCCGTTCGCGGCATCGTGTTGCCCGGTCTGAGGTGGTCGCCATCCAGGACTGGGCTGGTTCGCCGAACTGTACGCAACTTTCGGTTGCCGCGGGAGTTCCCGTCGGCTACAGCTTCCTGGAGATGACCTAAATGCCTGACCTGACTGTGGTGCGGAACGCCCTGATGGCGCAGCGAATCGAGTTGCCTTCCTGGGCGTTCGTCAATACAGGGACCCGGTTTAAGGTGTTCGCCCAGCCTGGGGTGCCGAGCACTCCACAGGAAAAGATCAACGACGCGGCGCAGGTGCATAAGTACACTGGAGTAGCGCCCGCTATGGCCGTGCATATCCCTTGGGACAAGGTCAGCGACTATTCAGCGCTGACCAGCTATGCCGCGGATCGGGCAATCACTATCGGCACGGTCAACTCTAATGTCTTCCAGGATGATGACTACCGGCTTGGCAGCGTGGCGAACCCGGAGCCTCGGATTCGCGCCAAGGCACTGGCCCACTTGCTCGAATGCGTCGACATCATGGACGCGACCGGGTCACGAGACCTGAAGCTGTGGTTCGCGGACGGCACCAATTATCCAGGGCAGGACAACATCCGCGCCCGCCAGGACCGCTTGGCGGACGCCCTGCAGGCCGTCTATGACCGACTCGCACCGACTCAGCGGATGCTCCTCGAGTACAAGCTGTTCGAGCCGTCTTTCTATACCACCGATGTGCCCGACTGGGGCACCTCGCTCTTGCACTGCCTGACCCTCGGGCCTCAGGCGGCAGTTGTGGTCGACACCGGTCATCACGCACCAGGGACGAACATCGAGTTCATCGTCGCGCTGTTGCTGAGGGCTGGCAGACTCGGCGGGTTCGACTTCAACAGCCGCTTTTACGCCGACGATGACCTCATGGTGGGCGCAGCCGACCCGTTCCAGCTCTTTCGCATCATGCACGAGGTGGTCTCGGCAGGCGCGCTTGCCCCGGATGGCGGGGTCGCGTTCATGCTCGATCAGTGCCACAACATCGAGCCCAAGATCCCGGCCCAGATCCGATCGGTGATGAATGTCCAGGAGGCGACGGCCAAGGCGTTGCTTGTCGACGCCGACGCACTGGCAGCCGCGCAGCAGTCGGGCGACGTGCTCGGCGCGAACGCCGTGCTGATGGACGCCTACAACACTGACGTTCGCCCGCTGCTTGCCGGGCTTCGCGAGGACATGGGCCTAGACCCCGAGCCGATCGCGGCCTACCTCCGCTCCGGTTACCAGGAGCGAATTGTCGCGGAGCGGGCTGGTAATTCGCCAGCGAGCTGGGGAAGCTGATTTCCGCGCTGACCGTCGGGATGAGAAGTCCGAATGAGACAGGGAGCTTGACGCATGATCCCGCAGGTAATGCCGGACGTAGCAGCGCTGCTGGAACGCAGCAACCGGCTCGGAGCTGACCCGCGTAACACCAATTTCGCCGGTGGCAATACCTCGGCTAAAGGCCTGGCAGCCGACCGGGTCTCGGGGCGCGCGGTCGAGTTGCTCTGGGTGAAGGGGTCAGGTGGTGACCTGGCCACGCTGACGGCAGCTGGGCTCGCCGTCCTGCGGCTCGACCAAGTCCGTGCGCTGTCGCATATTTATCGCGGCGTCGAACACGAGGACGAGATGATGGCCGCCTTCGACTTCTGTCTGTACGGCAAGGGCGGCGCCGCGCCATCCATCGACACCGCCATGCACGGGCTCGTCGAAGCAGCCCACGTGGACCACTTGCATCCTGACTCCGGGATCGCCTTCGCGACGGCCGCTGACGGTGCGGAACTGACCAGCGCCTGCTTTGGCGATCGTGTGGCGTGGGTGCCCTGGCGGAGGCCAGGATTTCAGCTGGGACTAGATATCGCCGAGATAGCGCGGGAGCGCCCGAATACGATCGGCGTCGTACTCGGCGGCCACGGAATTACTGCCTGGGGTTCGACTAGCGAAGAATGCGAAGCGAACTCCCTGGAGATCATCGTCACCGCGGCAAGCTACTTGCGCGAGCACGGTCGCCCGGATCCTTTCGGCCCGGTCGTTCCCGGTTACGAGCCGCTGCCCACGGCGGAGCGCCGTGCCCGTGCCGCTGAGCTTGCGCCAGTCCTTCGCGGCCTGGCGAGTACAGACCAGTTGCAGGTCGGGCACTTCACTGACGACTCAGTTGTGCTCGACTTCCTAGCGCGAAGTCGCCATCCCGCGCTTGCCGCGCTCGGTACCTCCTGTCCGGATCACTTCCTGCGCACCAAGGTCGCGCCTCTGGTGGTAGACGTGCCGGCATCGAGTCAGCTGTCGGCAGTGCGCACCCGGCTCGGCGAACTGCACGACGTCTACCGCGCGGGCTACAGCGCCTACTATCAGCGGCACGCATCGTCATCGTCACCGCCGATGCGTGGTGCCGACCCGGCGATCGTGCTCGTACCCGGCGTCGGGATGTTCAGTTTCGGTGCCGATAAACAGACGGCGCGAGTCGCCAGCGAATTTTACCTCAATGCGATAAATGTCATGCGAGGCGCCGAGGCGGTCTCAAGCTACGCGCCAATCCCGGAGCGGGAGAAATTCCGAGTCGAGTACTGGGATCTGGAGGAGGCTAAGCTTCGGCGTCGCCCCAGCCCGAGGCCGCTGGCCTCTAGGGTCGCGCTCGTGACCGGAGGCGGTTCGGGAATCGGACGCGCCATAGCTGAGCGACTAGCGGCCGAGGGCGCTTGCGTCGTTGTCGCTGACCGGGACGGGTCTGCCGCCACGGCTGCGGCCGAGGGGATCGGCTCCGCCGATGTCGCGGTGGCCGTGGCCTCGGATGTGACCAGCGAGGCGGAGGTCGCCGCGGCGTTCGAGGTGGCTTCGCTCGCTTTCGGGGGCGTCGACCTGGTTGTCAACAACGCGGGGCTATCGATCTCCCGGCCCTTGCTGGAGACGACTGCCGAAGATTGGGATTTGCAGCACAGCGTAATGGCGAAAGGCTCGTTCCTCGTCTCGCGCGAGGCGGCCAGAGTGATGCTCGCGCAGCGTGTTGGCGGGGACATTATCTATATCTGCAGCAAGAACTCCGTTGTCGCTGGCCCGAGCAATCTGGCCTATGGCGCGGCCAAGGCTGACCAGGCGCATCAAGTGCGCCTCCTGGCTGCTGAGCTCGGTGAACACAGGATCCGGGTGAACGGAATTAATCCGGACGGCGTAGTCCGGGGCTCCGGCATCTTCGCCAGCGGGTGGGGCGCCGAGCGGGCGGCCGTGTACGGCGTGGCAGAGGAGGATCTCGGCGCGTTCTATGCGCAGCGGACCCTGCTGAAGCGTGAGGTTCTGCCTGAGCACGTCGCTGCTGCGGTGTTCGCGCTAACTTCAGGTGACCTCGCGCTGACCACCGGATTGCATATCCCGGTCGATGCCGGGGTAGCCGCCGGCTTCCTCCGCTGACCGCTGCAACCACAGCTTTGGCCACGATTCGTCCTATGTGGAGGTACGCGCGATGGAAGGTGCCGAATCCAATACCACTCTAGTGTTGCTTTCCCGCGAAGAAGTGCAACTACTTAGGGTGCTCGCGCGGGGACTGCTGTGACTTCATGTGCCGTAGCCGCCGTGGACCTTGGTGCCTCAAGCGGCCGGGTCATGGTGGGAGTGGCCGGCGACGCCGAGTTTGGCCTGCATGAGGTGCATCGGTTCCCGAACGTCCCGGTGAACCTATGCGGGACCTTGCACTGGGATATTCTGCGCCTTTATTCCGAAGTCCTCGACGGCTTGCGAATCGCCGCGAAGTACGGGCCGGCCAGCGTGGCTATCGACTCCTGGGGGGTGGACTATGGCCTCATCGGTGCTGATGGCGCGCTAATCGGCAATCCGGTCCATTACCGCGATCGCCGGACCGCGGACATCGTGCCACAAGTAAATCAGTCCATCGGTGCGTGGGAGATGTATAAGGCAACAGGCGTGCAGCAATTGCCGATCAATACGATCTACCAGCTCGCCGCCGCGGCTGGAACGCCAGCGCTGGCCGCTGCCAGGACGTTGCTGCTTGTCCCGGATCTGCTTTCGTACTGGCTCACAGGCGAGATCGGCGCCGAGGTGACCAACGCGTCGACCACTCAGCTCTACGATCTTCGTACCGGCTCCTGGGCGACGTGGCTGATGCGGCGTCTTGGTATCGCTCCCGACCTATTCCCCGCCCTCAGGCAGCCGGGGGCCTTCATCGGTGACTTTCTTCCTGACGTAGCTGCCCGTATTGGCCTTAGCGCACCCGCGCAGGTGGTTGCTGTGGGCTCCCACGACACGGCGTCTGCCGTGGTGGCAGTGCCGGCCGGCAGCGCGAGCTTCGCCTATATCTCGTGCGGTACATGGTCGCTGGTTGGCGTGGAACTTGATCAGCCCGTGCTGACCCAAGCTAGCCAGAAGGCCAATTTCACGAACGAGACGGGAATCGACGGGACGATCAGGTACCTGCGCAATGTCATGGGCCTGTGGCTGCTCCAGGAGTCGATTCGCGGCTGGTCAGCTGACGGTCAGCCGACAGGACTGGGGACGCTGCTAGCTGAAGCGGCTCGTGTCCCTCCGCTCCGAGCGGTGATCGATCCGGATGATCCTCAGTTTCTGCCGCCGGGCGACATGCCTGCGCGCATTGCTGAGACGTGCAGAAAGACCGGTCAGTCGGCGCCTCAGGGCCAGGCCGAGGTCGTGCGGTGCATTCTCGACAGCCTGGCTCTGGCCTACCGGCGCGCGATCCGCGAGGTGCAGGAACTGTCCGGGCGCGGAGTGGATGTCGTGCACATCGTCGGCGGGGGAGCCCGCAACGCCTTGCTGTGTCAGCTGACGGCCGATGCTTGCGGGCTGACGGTGGTGGCGGGCCCGGTCGAGGCGGCCGCGCTCGGCAACATCCTTGTTCAGGCAAGGTCCATGGGAGCGGTGCCGACTGAGCTTGCCGGCCTGCGAGAACTCGTGCGCACAACGCAGCCGCTGCGGCATTACCAGCCGTCGGGCCAGGAGCACCACTGGGAGGCAGCCGAGCGACGGCTGCCAAGGAGCGTCATTCCGTCGAGGCTGTCGTCTTCTCTGACGTGACCGGAGCGCATACCTTCGCCGCACTCGCCGGTGCCCACGCTTGAAGATGCTCAGGGACCGGCGCCGACCGGGGCTGGAGATTGACCGCTCTTTCGGCGAACCGGGCTCGGTAAGTGGTGGCGGATAGTCCGTAGTGTGCCTTAAAGCGGCGGGCAAAGTAGTTCTGATCGGGCCAGCCAACGGCCTGGCCGATGCACGTCACTGGCTGATCGGATTGCAGTAGCAAGGTGGCGGCGTGCTCGGCCCGCAGCCTGGCGAGGTAGGCCATTGGCGGCAGGCCAGTGGCCGCTTTGAACAGGCGCACCAGATAGCCGGGCGCCAGATGCAGGCCCTCGGCGAGCTCGGTCAGGGTCCAGTGGTAGGCGAGCTGGCTCTCGAGCAGCCGCATGGCCCGGCCAACGGCGGGATGGGCCGGGCCGACCTGACCGAGCTGGGTTTCGTGGCTTTGGGCAAGGGCACGGCCGAGCCAGCCGAAGATCAGCGACAGCCGGCCCACGATGTCGCTGCGGTAGCTGGCCACCGGATGCCGCCTCAGGGAATCGAGAGCGGCCAGGTGCATTTCGCACTCGCCGCGAGCGCCTTCATCGAGCCGCGTCATCAGCATGCCGTGCCCGTTCGTCGAGTAGGGGCCGGTCCACAGCAGGTAGCCGAGCAGTTGGTCCTGCCGGGTCCAGGCCAGCTCCCGTCGCAGCAACTCGACGCTGAAGCAGCAGTTGTAGAGCACCAGGCCGGAGCAGTCGTCGTAGCCATGCCAGGCGCCGGGGCGCAGCAGTACGACGTCGCCGGCCGTCAGCGGCTGCGAGCCGGACAACGACTGATGCGTCGCATGACCGGCCAGTACGAAGGCGATCTCGACAAAGCTGTGCGAATGCAGCGGGTTGTGCTCGTCGTGAAAATGCTGCCCTGCGTAGGCCAGCGCACCCTCGGTGAAGTGGAACAAGTCATGGCTGGTGTCCAGCGGCATGTCATAGTCGGCCACGTCGGTACCGTACCGCTCAGATTGCCCAGAAGTTAATTTTGTGCTACTAGCCGTTCATTGTGGCCTAGCCTGGCCAGCACAAACAGCGAAGGATCGCCCCAAGCCCTCAGCTTGTACACCCGAGGAAGTCCAGGTATCAGCGATGATCCGAGCACTAAGGCGCTATCAGCTCAGGCCGACGCTGGCTGCTCTGCTGCTGCCTAGCCTGCTGCTCATCGGGGTTTTCAGCTACTACCCGGCTTTGCGCAGCCTGGTGGGCGGTTTCTACCAATGGAACGGATTTACCCCGCCAACCTTCGCCGGGGTTTCTGAGTTCCGGCAGTACCTGGGGTCACCGACCTTCGGGCAGGAGCTCAAGAACCTGGCGATCCTGCTCGTCGGCGGCATCCTCATCACACTGATCTCCCAGTTCACCGCCGCCGAGATCGTCACCCACATGCCCGCCAGGTGGAGCACCATCGCGCGGTACGTCCTTGTCCTGCCCATCGTCCTTCCGCCGCTGGTGCTGATCGAGGTGTGGGATTACCTTCTTCAGCCAAGCTATGGCCTGGTCGACCGGATACTCGGTGCGATCGGCCTCCCTCAGCCGACCTGGCTCAGCGATCCTCACCTGGCACTCGCGGGGATCTTGCTGATCGGCTTCCCCTGGATCTCCAACCTCGGATTCCTGATCTTCCTCGGCGGCCTGCAGAATCTGCCGAAAGACGTGCTCGACGCCAGCCAGCTGGACGGTATCAGCGCGCTCCGCCGGGTTTTCTTCATCGACATACCGCTGCTGCTACCGCAATTTAGGACCGTCATCATCTTGTCGGGGATCTATGCGGTGCAGAACTTCGTGCCGATCCTGCTGCTGACCAACGGGGGTCCGGGAACCTCGACGCTAGTGCCCGGCCTGGACATGTACCAGTCGGCGTTCCAGAGCAGCGAGTACGGCTACGGCATGGCCATCGGGACCTTGCTCTTCGTCGTGATGCTCGCCTTCACCATAACCGCGATGCGCGCCTTGCGGCCGCGGACCGGCTAGGGCACGGCATTCTTGAAACCTTTCAACCAGTCCTTTACCGAACAATTCACCCCCTTCAGGAGGTGGGAAGTGCTTACTGTTCCCATCAAGACCCGCAAAGCACCTCTCGCGGTCATCGCCGCTCTGCTTCTCGCCGCAGCTACCGCGGCCGGCTGCTCGGCGAGTTCATCGGGGAGCGGCAGCAGCGGCGGCAGCGTGGTCATCAAGGCAGCGCTGCCGCCCAATACCGGCGCCATTACTGCCGCGGACAACAAGGGCATGCTGAAGCTGACCCAGGAGTACGAGGCCGCGCACAAGAACGTGACGGTCGACTGGCTGCCCAACAACACGGCGAGCATTACGTCGTCGAACGCCGCGGTGGAGACGCAGGCTTCCGGCGGCGCTGCCCCTGACCTGGTCTGGGAGCAGTACGGCCCGGTCACCTCGGGCGCGCTGCCCGCTGGCCTGCTCCAGAACATCAAGCCCTACCTGACCAAGCCCAACCCCTATGTGCCGGGAAACACCAGCTGGCTGTCGCTCTTCTCCCCGTCCACGATTCCTTACATGACGTCGCCGGACGGCGACATCGACATCATCTTGGGCTCCAACGTCGAGACCGGCATGTTCTACAGCACTGCCGCGTTCGCCAAGGCCCACATCACGTCGGCGCCAGCCACCTGGGCCGACTTCATCACGGACCTGGGCAAGCTGAAGGCGGCCGGGGTCACGCCGTTCATGTTCTCCGATGGCGGACTTTGCAACCCGTCCTGGTTCGAGCGGCTGGCGACCTCGTCACTGCTGTCCAGCCAGGTGAGCCAGTTCGATGTGAACCACGCCCAGGTCACCACTGGCCTTGATGTCGCGGTTGGCATCAAGAAGGGCATCATCAGCATGACCAACCCGCGTTACGCGGATGTGTGGAAGCTACTCGGTCAGCTGGAGAAGTTCTCGGCCAGCGGCCAGAGCGGCTACGACGCGTGCTCATCGCCGACCCAGACCACCGCACCGCTGCCGACCGAGTCGCTGCTGATCCAGGGCAAGGTCGGCGTTTTGTGGGGCGGTAGCTGGTACATCCCGCAGCTGAACTCGGCCGGGTTCACCGGGAAGTTCGGCGTCTTCCCTGAGCCGCCGATCACCACCACCTCGGCTTCGCTGGCGACCGGTACCTCGACCGTCGGCCTCATTGGCGGCCCGAACGGAAACGGGCAGTGGGGCGTCACCTCCGAGCGCGCTGACAGCTCGATGACCCCGGCCAAGACCAAAGTCGTGATGAATTTCCTCGCCTGGATGTTCACTCCGGCGCACCTGGGCTCCTGGATCAACATCCAGGAGGCGGGCGGCGAGATCCCGACCGAGACGGCAGCACCCACGCTCAACCTGCCCGGAATCAAGACCCTGGTGCCCTCAGGCAAGGTCACCACGGTCGTCGACGTGCTGCTCGACGACGTGCTCGGGACCGCGCCGACCAACTCCGCCCTGCGGCTAGTGCAGAGCTACCTGGACGGGTCGCTGTCCTTCTCTGCCTTCTCCAGCCAGTGGCAATCGCTGCTGACCAGTTCAGCCCAGGCCTGGGCCGCCCAGAACCACGTCGACCTCAGCAAGTACTGATCAGATGAGTTCAGTGACCGAGATCAGCGCCACGTCTGGCCGTCGTCCGGCAGTTGCCGGGCGGCGGCCGGGCGCAGGCCCGGTGCGACGACAACGACGCCGTTACCGCTGGCTGGCGGGTCTAGGCGGCGCACTGATCGTCCTCATGACCTATTTCCCCATTATTTTTGTCGTGTCCAACTCGCTGAAGACCGGCAATAACATCTTCACCAGCGGTGTCTTCTCGCTTTTCACCCAATTTGATATTGAAAATTACGCACGCGCCTGGTCGGGGATCGCGCCGCAGCTCTTGAACACGGTGATCGTCGCGGCCTTGTCGATCGTGATTGGCGTCGGGGCGGCCATTCTGGGCGCGTACGCGTTCAGCCAGCTTAGGTTCCGCGGCAAAGGACTGCTGTTCCTCGCGTACATCGGCCTGCTGATGGTGCCGTGGACGCTGACGCTGATCCCGCTTTTCCTGACCGTCCAGAAGCTGCACCTGTTCAACACCTGGTGGGCGCTGATCTTGCCGTATGCGGCGTCGGCGCAGCCGTTGCTCGTGCTGATCTTCCGCGGCTTCTTCGACCAGATCCCGCCGCAGCTGCTGGAGAGCGCCAGGGTCGACGGCGCCTCAGAGTACCGGGTGCTGATGCGGATCGTGGCACCGCTGACTAAGCCGGTGCTGCTGACCGGCGCGATTCTGGTGACCATCAATGTCTGGGGCGACTACCTCTGGCCGTCGATCGTCATCACCGACCCGCAGCACACAACGATCTCGGCTGGCGTGCAGGAATTCGTCGGCAGCTTCGGGCTGAACTTGAGTTACGGCGGGTCGGTCTTCGCGGCTTACGTGATCGCTACCGTCCCGATGTTCGTCCTGGTCGGCGTCACTATGCGCTATTTCATTTCCGGACTTACCGAAGGGGCACTGAAACTGTGACCGCTCCGCTGCTGCCGCCGGCCAAGCTGCGCTGTGCTTACCAGGTGAATCCGCTGGGGGTAGCGCCGGACCGGCTGCGCCTGAGCTGGCAGGCCGGGCTGAAGCAGCATGCCTATCAGCTCCGCGTCGCGTCCGGCGAACGCGAGCTGGCCAGCGGGGACAGACTCTGCTGGGACAGCGGGCGAGTGGAGTCACGCGAGTGTGCCGACATTCCCTATTGCGGCAGCCCGGTGGAGCCAGGAGCACGCTACGCCTGGGCGGTCCGCGTCTGGGACGACTCCGATGACGGCGAATCGTCGCCGTGGAGCGAGCCGGCCTGGTTCGAGGTGGAACTGAACCAGGCGGACGGCTGGCAGGCGGCCTGGATCGGGCTCGGCCGGGTCAGGACCGAGGTGAAGCCGCCAAGCGCGGATGGTCCGTGCGACGGTGTGGGGAAGGCGCTCGCGCCGGTGCCCTATTTGCGCCGCGAGTTCGACGTAGCCACGCCGGTCAGCTCGGCCCGGCTTTACGTCACCGCGCTCGGCCTGTATGAGGCCAGGCTGAACGGCCGGCGGGTCGGTGACGGGGTGCTCACCCCGGGCTGGACGGACTATCACCAGCGCATCCAGTATCAGACCTACGACGTGACCGACCTGATCAGGGACGGCGCGAACGTCCTGGGCGCGATGATCGCTGACGGCTGGTACAGCGGCTTCATCGGCTTCGACGCTAAGCGGGCCGGGGCGATGTACGGGGCCGCGCCCGAATTTCTGGCCCAGCTGGTCATCACCCTGGCCGACGGCTCGCGGCAGGTCGTGGCGACTGACGGGCGCTGGCGGTCATCCTTCGGCGCTATCAGGCACGGTGACCTGCTGATGGGCGAACGGCACGACCTGGCTGATGCGGCCAGGCTGGGACGCGCCCGGCTTCGACTCCAGCGGCTGGGCAGCCGTCCGCTGCCGGCCCCGCGACGGAGTGAAACTCGTCGCCGATCCCGGACCGCAGGTCAGGGCAGTGCAGGAGTTGCCAGCCAGGAGCGTCACGGCCGATGCTGACGGTCGCTACGTAGTCGACTTCGGGCAGAACCTGTCCGGCTGGGTGCGGATCAGCTACCCGGGACCGGAGCCCGCCCAGCTCACGATCAGGCACGCCGAGGTGCTGAACCCCGATGGGAGCCTGTACACCGACAACCTGCGCAGCGCCCGGCAGACCGACGAGTACCTGACGCCCGGCGGGCCCGTGATTCTTGAGCCGCGCTTCACCTTGCACGGCTTCCGCTACGCCGAGATCTCGGGCTGGCCGGGCCCGCTCGACCCGGCGGCGCTGACTGCCAGGGTCGTGCACTCCGACGTGCCGGAGACCGGCTCGTTCGCATCGTCGCTGCCCTGGCTGGACCAGCTGTTCGCGAACATCAGCTGGGGGCAGCGGGGCAACTTCATCAGCGTGCCGACTGACTGCCCGCAGCGTGATGAGCGGCTTGGCTGGCTCGGTGACGCCCAGATCTTCGCGCGCACCGCCAGCTACAACCGTGACGTGGCCGCGTTCTTCGCCAAGTGGCTCGATGACGTCGCCGACGGCCAGCTGCCGTCCGGCGCGTTCCCTGACATCGCACCGCGGATCAACCTGGACTGGGGAGGTGCACCCGGCTGGGGCGACGCCGGCGTCATCATCCCGTGGACGCTGCACCGGATGTTCGCCGACCGCGGCAGCCTCGAACGGCACTACGGCGCGATGACCGCCTGGATGGACTTCATCGAGCGCGGCAACCCCGACTTCGTCCGCAGCCGGGAGCTCGGCAACAGCTACAACGACTGGCTGGCCCCCGGCGACGACCTGACCCCGCCTGAACTGCTCGCCACCGCCTACTGGGCCTACGACGCGGCCCTGATGGCGCAGATCGCCCAGGTGCTCGGCCGAGCCGAGGACGCGGTCGCCTACCGGGCCGTTCGCGGCAAGATCGAGGCGGCTTTCGCGGACGCTTTCGTGGACGCCGACGGGTCGGTCAAATCCGGCACGCAGACCTCCTACGTGCTCGGCCTGCACATGAACCTGGTGCCGGCTGATCTTAGGACGGCGGCCGCCCGGCACCTGGTCACCGCGATCGAGAAGGAGGACTGGCGCCTCACGACCGGCTTCGCCGGCGTCGGCTACCTGCTGCCGGTGCTCAGCTCGACTGGCTACACCGAGGTCGCCTACCGGCTGCTCGGCCAGGACGCGCTGCCGTCCTGGCGGTACATGATCGACCACGGTGCGACCACGATCTGGGAGCGCTGGGATGGCTGGTCGGCCGAGCGCGGCTTCCAGTCCGCCTGGATGAACTCGTTTAACCACTACGCGCTCGGCTCGGTCGGTGAATGGCTCTACCGCTTCGTCCTGGGCCTCGAGCTTGCTCCGGGCGCGGCCGGCTTTGACCGCCTGGAAATGCGGCCGCACCCCGGAGGCGAGCTCACCTGGGCGCGAGGCTCCTTTGAATCGGTGCGCGGGCGAATCACGGCCGGCTGGCGAGTCGAGGAGGGGATTTTTTCATATCAGATCGAATTGCCACCCGGCGTATCGGCCAGCGTTCATCTCCCAGGAGCCGCTCCCGGTCGATTCTCAGATGACAATGGGCGCGGACCCGTCCGCGTCAGTGACTTCCCCGGGGCGCTGGGTGCTCAGGAGGCCGTCTTCGAGGCCGGTCCCGGCAACCACAAGTTCAGCGGACCGGCACTGCCGGAGAGCCCCTACCTGAGCTAGCAACCGTCGATGTGCGCCCGGTTTGACACGTTACAAGGTTGAACCCAGACTTTGCCTCAGAGGGAGGGACGCGTTGCCGGAGACGCCCGTAAGCATCAGGGAGGTCGCTACCCGGGCCGGCGTGTCCCTGGGCACCGTATCCAACGTGCTGAACCGGCCGGACATCGTCGCTGTGCCCACTCGCAAGCGCGTGCAGGCTGCGATCAAGGAACTTGGTTTCGTGCGGAACGAGTCTGCCCGGCAGCTGCGAGCCGGCAAGAGCCGCACGATCGGTCTCCTGGTGCTCGATGTCGCCAACCCGTTCTTCACCGACCTGGCCCGTGGCGTTGAAGACGAGGCCAACGAGTCAGGACTCGCCGTCATCTTGTGCAACTCAGATGACCAGCTCGCCAAGGAACGCCGGTACCTGGAACTACTTGAGGAACACCGGGTGCAAGGCATCCTGATCACGCCGGTCGCCGCTGCCGACGAGCATGTCGCACGGCTGCAGCGGCGCGGAACTCCGGTGGTGCTGGTAGACAGCCGGTCACTGTCGCGCGGTCAGTGTTCGGTCTCGGTGGACGACGTGCTCGGCGGCGAGCTGGCAATCGCTCACCTCATCGCGCAGGGCCACACCAAGATCGCGTTCGTGGGCGGACCGCTAAACTTGCGCCAGGTCGCGGATCGCCGGGACGGCGCGCTCCGGGCGCTGGAAAGCTCCGGTCTCAGCGCGGCCGACCTGCATGTCGTGGAGACAACCGGGCTTAACGTGGCGTCCGGCCGGTGGGCCGGAGCCCAAGTCGCCGAGCTGACCGGGCCAGGCCGGCCGACCGCCATGTTCTGCGCGAACGACCTGCTCGCGCTCGGCGCGCTTCAGGAAATGACCTCCCGCCGGCTGGGGGTACCCGACAGCATCGCGATCGTAGGCTATGACGACATCGACTTCGCTGCTGCGGCTGCCGTACCACTGACCTCGGTGCGCCAGCCCAGGCACCAGCTTGGCCGCGCGGCCGCGCAGCTTCTGCTTGAGGAAGCACTTGACGATGGCGGTCACCAGCACCGGCAGGTCATCTTCGAGCCTGAGCTGGTCGTGCGAGAGTCGAGTTCGAAACCGGCAGTGCGCTGAGATGCGGATCGCGCTGTTCGTGACGTGCCTTGCCGACACGCTCTATGTGCAGGCGGCCAAGGCCACGGTCAGGCTGCTTGAGCGGCTCGGCCACGAGGTCGTCTTCCCTGCCGCCCAGACCTGCTGCGGCCAGATGCACGTCAATACCGGCTACCAGCGCGACGCCCTGCCGGTGACACTCAGCTGCGTCGCAACCTGGCCAAGGCGACCAGCACGATCAGGGCCAAACGGGCCAGGGTTGTAGCCGAACTGCCCGACTGGGAAGAACTTAGGGAAGCCGGCCGGGTGATCAAAGCCCGTACCCTGGCCCATCTTGACCATTACCTAGAGCAACTTGAGGAGCAGATCACCGCCCGGGGCGGGACCGTGCACTGGGCGCGAGACGCGAACGAGGCGAACCGGATCGTTACCGAGCTGGTCAGGGCAATGGCCGGATTTGCCTGACCCTGCCCGGCACCCTGATTGCCGTGATGGGAATCGAGAAGGTGATTCCGGCCTGGGGCGACCTTGAGGTCTTCCTCCAGCTGCTTCCGCGCTCGTCGACCGGTGAGCGGATGAACCCGTACACCTCGATGTGGACTGGCGTGACGCCGGGCGACGGGCCGCAACGGTTTCATCTTGTGCTTCAGGCGTCTGCCGCCGCCCCTGAGCGGATGGACCCAGTCGCGTGACGCGCCCGCACCGCCGCGCGAGACCTTCCGGCAATGGTGGCGCCGCGAGAAGCAACGATGACCGCGCGCGACGAGGTACTGGCCAGGAGGTTCGGCACCCGGACTTGGCCGGCTCGATCTCACTGAGGACTCTGTCTAGTCCAGGGCAGCACAGACCGCATCGACGATGTCGTGGGTCAGGCCAGATCCGGGAAAGACGACGAGGGCGCGGAGCGGGAAGTTTCCGACAACGCGGATGCGATCCGCATCTGAGATGATCCCGTTCGGCCTGCCGTCGCTGCCGCGACCGAGCGCGCCGACCAGCGCGTTACGGCCGCGAGGATCTGCCAGCCACTCGGCCAGCGTCGCTGCGTCGGTCAGCGGCGGCTGGGCTGCGGTCGTGCCGGCCAGTTCCATGGTCGTGCTGGCGCGGAGGTCCCGCGATGAAGATCCGACCGAGAGCTGATATCGCCCGGGCATGACGAGCCAGCCGGACCTGGCGGTGGACCAATGCGCGAAGTCACGGCTGCTGAGCGTGAACCAGGCGACCTGTGAGGCGTCCGGCTCCAGATCGATCTTGGCGAATCCCCTAAGCTTCCCGCACTGGCCGGGCAATGACCGGGGCGACCTGACCGACGTACAACTGGGCGACCTCGCTGCCTCGCCTCGCGCCAGTGTTGGTCACCCGGCAGCCGACGCGAACCTCGAGGTCTCCGGCCTCCGCCGATCCGGACAGCGCTGTGGTGAAGTCGTCGTAGCCGAAGGTCGTATACGACAGGCCGAACCCGAAAGGATAGGTGACCTCGATCGAACGAGCGTCGTAGTAGCGGTAGCCGACGA
This sequence comes from uncultured Actinomycetota bacterium, assembly GCA_963819285.1. Taxonomy (GTDB): domain Bacteria; phylum Actinomycetota; class Actinomycetes; order Streptosporangiales; family Streptosporangiaceae; genus Chersky-822. The sequence continues at coordinate 1,478,969 of CAWFVM010000006.1, read as the reverse complement.
AGACGCCTTCACCGTAGTGAACCTCGCCATCCTCGCCGGGAAAGTCGAGGAAGGCCGGCGAGTCCGCAAGTCGCTGCGGGATGGTCTCGGCAAGTCGTCCGCCCGGCTCGGCTTGGCCGAGCAGCAGCTCCGCTGCTGCCGAAGCGCCAGCCTGGCCGCCCAGCCAGCATTCGAGTATCGCGTCGGCGTCGTTGTCCCAGCTCGCGACATCTACCACGCCGCCGTTCGACAGAACGACGACGATCGGCTTGGCAAGGGCGCGCAGCCGGCCAAGCAGGGCGGTCTGATTCGCTGGCAAGCTGATGTGGTCGCGGTCGAAGCCCTCGGATTCAGCGTGGTCAGGCAGTCCGAGAAGAACGATGAGGCAGTCGGCCTCGGCGGCTACCTTCACGGCCATATCAGCGGCCTCGCTGTCAGCCACGTCGGCTGTGAGCGGGAATCCTGGTGCGAAATTCACCGCGACGTCAGCACCTACTCGGGACGTGAATTCGTCGAGAAAATTTTCGACCTGGGTTGGATTTACCCGCGAGCTGCCCGCTCCCTGATATCTGGGCGTTCGCGCGAATTGGCCGATGACGGCGACCGCTGCACCGGGTGATAGCACTAGCGGCAAAGTGCGGGCAGCATTCTTGAGCAGTACCGCACCCTCAGCGGCTGCTTTGCGAGCCAGGTCGTGATGGGCAGCGAAATCGGCGGAAGGGCGCGGGCGCGGACGAGGTGCTCGGCTGACCAGCTCGACGACTCGGCTGGCGGCCTGGTCCAAGGTCGCCTCAGCCAGGCTGCCTGACTCCACTGCCGCCACCAGAGCCGCTGGCGAACGCTCCAGATCAGGCGGCATTTCGAGATCGAGACCGGCGGCCAGCGCCGCGACCCGGTCGCGCACCGCCCCCCAGTCCGACATCACCAGGCCGGAGAATCCCCACTCCCGCCTGAGCACCTCGGTCAGCAGCCAGTGATGCTCCGACGCCGGGATCCCGTTGAGACGGTTATAGGCGCACATGACCGTCCACGGCTGTGCTTGCTTGACGCACTGCTCGAAGGCAGCCAGGTAGATCTCGCGCAAGGCACGCTCCCGGACTTCCGCACTGACTCGGAGCCGGTCAGTCTCCTGGTTGTTCACCGCGAAATGCTTCAGCGCAGCCCCGACCCCGCGCGACTGAACGCCGGCGACGAAGGCAGTAGCGGCCGTGCCCGAGAGAAAGGGATCCTCGGAGAAGTACTCGAAGTTGCGCCCGCACAGCGGGCTGCGCTTGATGTTCACTCCGGGTCCCAGAATCACGGCGATTCCCTGCGCCAGCGCTTCCTGCGCCAAGGCTGCCCCGACCCGGCCGATCAGGTCAGGATTCCAGGATGAGGCCAGCGCCGCCGCCGTGGGAAAGCAAGTAGCCGGGAGACTAGTGTGAGAGCCGCAATGATCGGCGGCGCTGAGCTGCACCCGCAGCCCGTGCGGGCCATCCGAGACCATGATCGACTCGACGCCCAGGCGCGGTATCGCGACCGTATGCCAGAAGTCCGCCCCGCAGCAAAGAGCCGCCTTCTCCTGCAACGACAGGCTGCCCAGGATCTCCGTCGGATCAGGCATCGGACCGTCCTCCCGCAGACGTGCGCCACGCCGGATGGTGTCATAGCTAACTAACGACCAGTACCATGATCATTCGCCATATGCGCTGGTCACGCTAGAGTAGAATGCACCGCTACTCGGCCAGAATTAACCTTGGCAGTTCGGGACGGCAGCATGACCGTGCACGACGATGACCCGCCGGTGGGGACTAGCAAGGGCCTGTTCCACTTCACCGAAGGTGAGCTTGCCTACGCCGGCTGCTACCTTCACAAATGGGACAGCCCGCTGCACACCCATAGTTTCGTAGAGATCGCCTTCGCGGTCGGCGGCGCCGGCACGCACCTTTCCCTGGCCGGGCCACGCGAACTCGGAACCGGTGACGTCATCTTGCTCCGGCCTGGCGTCTGGCACGGGTACGAGAACTGTCGCGAGCTCGAGGTATACAACTGCTGCTTCAGCAGCGAGCTGCTGCGTCGCGAACTGTCCTGGACCCGCGAGGATCCGCTGCTTGGCTACCTCCTCTGGGCAGGCCCGTACTCGTCTCCGGGCCGAGGCGTCCTGATGGCCAGTCTTCATCCAGGAGCCTTCCAGGAATGCGTCACCCACCTCGACGCACTGGCCGCATTGCGGCACCGGCCGAGAGCCCTGCACCGGGCCGAAACGGTGGGCCGCTTGTCGCTGCTCTTCGGCCAGCTGGGCCAGTCAATCGCGCAGCCTGGCGGTGCGCTACCCCGAGAGCCATCGCCGGCCCATCCCTGCGTCGTGCGGGCGATCGGAATGTTCGAAACAGACATCGCCCGCAGCTGGACGCTGACCGGCCTCGCTGCCGAGTTGCATCTTGCCCCGAATTACCTCGTGCGGCTATTCAAGACGGCCACGGGCCTGCCTCCGATCGCTTATCTCGCGCAACTTCGCGCCGAGCAGGCCGCCGTGCTGCTCATGCACTCCGATGACAGCATCACCAGCATCGGGCGGGTCGTCGGCTGGCCGGATCAGAACAATTTCGCGCGCCGTTTCAAGGCCCACTACGGGTTGAGCGCGACGACCTATCGCACGCGATTCTCCGCCTCTTCGACTCATAATCGCCCCCCCGGAGGCGAGTAGCCGCACGCCGCCGCCCAAGGCGATCTCCTCGTCGTCCTCACCCCAGAACGCGAACAATGGGCACGGCAGGCTGTCGACCAGGAAGTCAGGCGGCAGCTCCGACAACTCCCTGTAGAAGCTGAGCGCGGCGCGGTTGTCAAAGAGTGTTGTTAGTTCCGACCAGGCGGCCGGGTCAGACCTGGCCGCCTCCAGCCGGGCCTGGACGTCCGGATATTGCGGCGAGTAATCGCCGGCGATCGGGAAACCGCCCGACACTGGTATCGGTCCCAGCGGGAGTAGTTGAATTTCGGCAGCAGCAGAGCTGGTCCCGATCCGGTCACTTCGTAATGGAGATCGAGGCCATCACGGGTCAGCGTCGCCATAGACAGGAGCATAGTTCCCGCTCCGGGAGACATTCCTGGCTGCTGACCCCGCACAATGGCAAGCACCGAGTTGAGCGCAGCGTTCGGACCCGGGCAGATTGGATGCGCCTTCTCAGGGCGGGCGCCGCCCTGCGGCGCTGGCCGACTAGGGAGTGTTGAATGGGCGAGGTCCGTGATCACGCGATCGTTCTCGGCGCGAGCATGGCCGGATTACTGACCGCACGCGTTCTGGCGGATCACTACAGGCAGGTTACGGTGGTGGAGCGGGACGTGCTGCCGCCGGCCGGGCAGCACCGCAGGGGAGTGCCCCACGGCCGTCATCTGCATGGCCTGCACCCCAGGGGCAGGGAGATACTCGATGAGCTATTCCCTGACTTCACTGCCGAGGTAACCGCTGCGGGGGCCGTGTGCTGCGATGTGCTTGCTGACGGGCGGTGGCAGCTGTCCGGCCATCAGCTCATGCAGCGCCACGCCGGCCTGCCCGCGCTGCTCGCGAGCCGGCCGTTCCTTGAGGGTCACGTGCGCGAGCGCGTCTTCCGCCTGCCGAACGTCCGCGTGCTCGATGGCCACTCCGCTTCCGGCCTGGTGTCAGCGCGGGAAGGACACAGGATCAGCGGCGCGCGGGTGAGCGACGCCGAGGGCAGGCCCGATGTGATCGAGGCCGACCTGGTGGTAGACGCGAGCGGCCGCGGCTCCCGCGCCCCCCGGTGGCTCAGCGAACTCGGCTACCAGACGCCGGCCCAAGACCGAGTGGAGATTGGCCTCGGCTACGCCACCAGGACGTACCGCCTCCGACCGGACGCGATGGACGGCGACCGCCTGATCCTGACCATCGGCACGCTGGCCCACCCGCGTTTCGGGGCGCTGGCGGCGATCGAGGGCGACCGCCACGTTCTCACTCTCGGCGGGATCTGCGCGGATTACCCGCCGACCGATCCCGAAGGCTTCGCGGACTTCGTCTCAACCCTCCCGACCGGCGACATCGCCGCGGCGGTCGCCGGAGCCGAGCCGCTCGACGAGCCGGTGCAGTTCCGGTTCCCTGTCAGCACGAGGAACCGCTACGAGCGGTTGCGCGAGTTCCCCGCCGGACTGCTGGTGATCGGTGACGCCGTATGCTCGTTCAACCCGATCTACGGGCAGGGCATGACCGTGGCCGCGATGCAGGCACTGGCGCTGCGCCGGTACATCGCCGCGAGCATCGCGGACACGCCGTCGCGCTTCTTCAAGGACATCGCCGCGGTCATCGACAACCCCTGGGATATCGCCGTAGGTGCTGACCTGGCGTTCCCTCAGGTGCCCGGCTCGCGGTCGGCGAAAGTCCGGTTCGTCAACGCCTACCTGCCAAGGCTGCACGCGGCAGCGGTCGATGACGGCGAGCTCGCCCTGTCGATGATCAAGGTCATCGGCCTCAAAAGCTGGCCAGCAGGGCTCCTGCGCCCGGACCGCATGCTGCGCGTACTGCGCGGCAGCTTGCGCCGACCGGCCCGGTCAGGCGCCATGGCCACCCAGGTCATCAGCCCGGCGTCGCGGAATCAGCAAGGCTAACGGGCGGGGTCGCGGTGCTTTGACTTTTCGATCCGGTCGATGGTGGTGCGTCCTAGCCCCGTGAGCATATGGATCTCCTCCTTCGTGAACAGGCCGCTCTCCAGGCAGGCCAGCACGAGGCCATCGCGGCTGGCTGCCTGGGCGCGCTGAGTCTCGCCCCAGGAGCGGAGTGCGTCCCGCAGCGCCTCGCGGTTCTCGGTCTTCGCCACGGCTACTCTGCCTCCGCGTGGCAGGACGCCAGGAACATGAGCATCCCGGTCCCGTCCGCGCTCCGGTAGAAGTCGATCATTTTCTCGTTGAACTCCTGCTTTCGCGCGGCCGGGACGCTGATCGCGTCGATGCCGTGGGACATCAGCCAGCCGTTCATCATGTACCGCGCGGTCCGTTTATTTCCGTCGAAGTAGAACTGCATAAATGCACCGAAGAGAAAGTAAGCGCCGGCCTGCTCGAACACGCCAGGGACCTCGGTCGTGATGAACGCGGAACCGCGGTCGTAGATGCGGCGCAGGTTCTCCCCGCCGGGCTCGGCTGGCGGGGGATGGTGCGTGCCGTGCTCGCGCTGGGAGACGCTGGCTTTGGCCAGTTCGTGCCCCGCACCCCGGAAGTGGCCTGCCTCTGCGGCCTCATAGCGGGCTATCAGGTGGTTGAGCTGGTCAGATGGCCCTTTGCTGAGAGTGAACCGGCCTGATTCCACTAGATCATGCAGATCGGTCGCTGACTCCGACAGGCTGAGGATCTGCCGCTCATCGCTGAGGCGCCGGCCGCCGACTGTGACGCCCTCCAGAAGGGTCTGCACCTCGGGGTAGGTGAACGGGTTGCCTTCCAGCACCGCCGCGTCCCACACGTACGCGGGGAGCATGCGCGTGAACCGCCAGAGCGCCCTCCTGATGCCATGTACCGGCAGTTCCGGTACGGCGGCAGAACCCCAGGTGAAGCCCAGGACGCTCGTAGCCTCCTTCTCATCCATGTCTCGGATGATACGCCAGGTGACGCATCGACCGTTACGTTGACGACAGTACTCGCGACACGGCCGGCGGTGACTCGGCCACGGGCACTCCTGACGGTGCTCGGCCAGATGGAGTGGAACTTGACGGTGCGCGTTCTCGTTGACGCGGTAGAGGGCGATGCGGCACAAATACCGTTATAAGGTACCGGAGCAGGAGTTCGTGATCAAGAAAACTATTCCCTGGCTTATCGCCGTCACGTCGGTCATCCTGGCTATAGCTGGTTGCAGCCACCTCCCGGCTCCAAGGCATCCGCGTGCGGCGACGACCAGGCAGCAGCCAGACTCGCGGCCCAATTTCGTCTTTGTCCTGACGGATGATCTGGCCTGGAATCTAGTCAGCCACATGCCGCACGTGCTGGCTCTGGAAAACGCTGGTGCCACGATGTCCCGGTACTACGTGGTGGACTCCCTGTGCTGCCCCTCTCGTGCCGCCATATTCACCGGTGAATATCCCCATGATGACGGCGTCTTCACCAACAAAGGCCGCGAGGGCGGATACGCCGCCTACAATAAGAACCTAGATCCCGAGAAGTCATTCGCGGTCGCGCTGCAGAAATCTGGCTACCTCACTGCCATGATGGGCAAGTACCTGAACGGCTACCTGCCCGCTGATGGGATACCGCCTGGCTGGGACACGTGGGATGTAACGGGTGACGGGTATCATGAATTCAACTACACCCTGAACGAGAATGGTACGCAACGGCATTATGGCGATAACGCGAAAAGCTATCTTACCGATGTGCTCTCGGCGAAAGCTGGCTCGTTCATAGACTCAGCCGCCGCGTCAGGCAGGCCATTCATGCTCGAGGTCGCCACGTTCGCGCCGCACTCCCCGTACACTCCGGCGCCGCGCTACGCGGATGCGGCGGCACGGTCACCTATCCCAAGACCGCGGCCTACGACCGGCTGCCGGAAAACCCGCCGTCGTGGCTGGCGAGCCGGTCACCTCTCACGGCCGCCCAGAAACACCAGATTACCGTTTCCTATCGCATGCGGGTCGAGGCCGACCTTTCCGTCGATGACATGATCGGCCACCTCGAAGCCCGGCTCCGTGCCACCGGGGTGGCCCGCAACACGTACTTCGTCTTCAGCTCCGACAATGGCTACCACATGGGTGAATACCAGCTCCTGCCGGGTAAGCAGACCGCTTTCGACACCGATGTTCACGTGCCGCTGATCGTCAGCGGCCCCGGCGTCCCGGCCGGGCAGATGATCAGCAAGCTAGCGTCCAACATTGACCTGTGCCCGACGTTCGAAACGCTGGCCGGGCTCAGCGTGCCCTCAAACGTCGACGGCCACAGCCTGGCCGGCCTGTGGCACGGACAGCAGCCCGCGAACTGGCGAAAGTCCATTCTCATCGAGCACCACGGCCCCGACGACGATAAGGGAGACCCCGACCGGCAGGCTGCGCCCAGTGCCAACCCGCCATCGTATGAGGCGGTCCGCACAGCGAACGCGCTCTACGTTGTATACGCCAGCGGAGAGCAGGAGTACTACGACACTGCCCGCGATCCGCTGGAACTCGACAACATCGCGGCGACTGGCGTCCCTGCCTCGCTGAAGAAGGCGCTGGCGGCGCTAGAGAATTGTCATTCCGGAGTAACCTGCTGGGCCGCCGCTCACCTGCACTAGATCTTCTACCTCGCCCATGGCAGCTTGAGTTGGCTCCGCGCGCGAAATGCGCGATGTCTGGCGCGAAGAGGCGGTGCGGTGGTGTAAACCGTCTGTTCCGGGCCGGCATTCCGGCACGTGCCGGCCGGGTTAAGAAGGGTCAGATTCACCAAAGAGACGTTAGGAGAGGGCGCGTCCCCTGCGCCGAGCGATTTATTTCATCGCTGTTAGATCCGGTCTCATTAATTGACAAATCGATAGTAATGGCCTTCATGGCCTCTTTGATAACTTGCGCAGCTGCTTCGCCGCTGAGCGGGGTCATCGAGGGATGCTGGATCCTTATCTCGGTGCTGAAGCGTATGCGGTGCTGCACATTCATGGCCTTTAGATCAGGGTCAGTCAGCGTCTGAGTCCACGGGCCATTGGTGCCATCTTCGAGCAATGCGTGACCAAGCAACCTCCAGGCGTGCCGCGAGTACTGCGATCTAGCCTGCGACGATAGGTTCGGACAGTCCAGAGCGACCGCGAACAGGCACGAGGCGTTGTACAAGTCCAGCGTTGTAGTCCAGTCTATGCGGCTTAGCATGACCAGTTCAGGTTCAGCGAGCAAGAGTTGGGCGCGGTCGCCGCTCAATAGTCGATATCTCGTGCGCGCCGCGCAGACTCGGTCAAGCATCGCGGTAGGCCGTACCTGACCTTCGTGTATGTTCGCTGACAATATGAGAATTGCCTCGTCACAGCTGCGGACGGCTTCCGTGAACTCGGTCTCAGCCCGCTGTGCGTCTCCGGTGCGCTGGTAGGATCGGGCTAGTCGCCCGCGAACTTGGGCCATTGTCCAATGCGGGCGAAAATATCCCGGCAAATACTGGGCTGATATGTTCAGATCATCCAGCGCTTGTCTGGCGAATCCGCGGTCGAAATTTTTCTGATGTTCCATCGTGTGTAGCGACATCTGGCCGGCCAGCTGCTTCTGCAGACCGGTCAGTTCGTTCTTGAGTTTCTGTCTCCGCAGCAGTCGCCACCACGCCAGAACATCTGACGCTGCGAGCTGCCGCGAGACCAGTTGTATGGCGATCCACGCCGCAGCCGGATTGAGCAGCCGATTCAGCAACTCAAGCGGCACAGCTGCGGGCGTCGCGTCCGTCCTCGCCCACCGTGGATCAGCTGAGCCAGCGTAGAACGAGGTCGCCGCGTCCGGCGGATGCCCGAGTGGCGCTAGCTCCAGTACTAGGCCGACTGTTGCGTCCGGTTCCGAGCCACGGAATGCGGGGAAGGCACGTACTACCCAGCCGCGCTGTTCAGGCAAGGTCGCAGCCAGTACCGCAAGCAATCCATCGGCCTGTTTAGGAGCAACCCCGCGGATCCCGGCGGACAGTGTCTTCAGAGAGTCGTCGGTTGCTGAACGCAGTCCTGATGTCATCGTCATTATTCGTAGGCGTCCGTGCCTTTGCAGCAGTCCGCTTTTAGCGTCTTCGTCGAGCGTGTTGAATACTGAGCGGGCTGCTTCCTTTTTCGCGTCTTCCAGCGCCTGCTTTACTGCCTGCCGCAGTTCCGGTGACAGGGCAGATGAGGCCGGACCGCGAATTCTCTTGACGGACGGTACATCCTCGACGACAACTTGGAGCCGCCGCCGGTCCGCCCACGCGCGGCCAAGCCCCACCACGACAAGCAGGGCAGCTAGCAGCGTAAGTACCGCGACGACCGTCTTGGTGATCGAGCCAGCTACAGAGGTCAGATTGAACGCCATATGCACGTAACGGCTTAGATCATGCCTTGCCACCGTCAAGCCAAGCCATGGACAGGCAAGCGGGTCGTCGGGACTTGCGTCCTGCTCCTGCGCTGCGCCACGGGCTGTGCTCCGATCCGGCCAGAAAGCGATCCCAAACATAGATGATCACCAGTTCCGCCGGTGATAACCACAATTAATGTTCTCGTTCGAGGATCGCATTCGGGTTAAATTCGATCGCAATCACGCTATTCAAGGTTGAACAGGCAAAGATGGGGGCGACAAGGCCTGAATACCCTGTGCAGCCTTCCGCGATTATGAAGCAAGCCTTGATCACGGATCATGAGCCGCGTGATCACCCCGTCAGGATTCCGTGATCAAGACCTGACCATGATCATGGAATCCTGGTGGCGTACTTGGTGCGTTGCCGAGCTGATGGCGATGCATGCCATCGGGCAGGCTCTGGTGCAGCAGGGCCGGATCGAGGAAGGCATGTCGCTGCTGGATGAGGCCATGGCCGGCGTGATCGGAGGTGCGGGCGGAGATCCGCTGGCGGTGGCGCAGCTGAGCTGTATGACCATGGTCGTGTGCGGCAGCTGTTTCGATCTCGAGCGGGCGACGCAGTGCGGAGGCAGAGGCCCGAGCCGCGCTGTCGGCATGTGAGGATCTGAGAGCCGGCGGTGACGCGGATGCCGCCGCGGCCCTGCTGCGCGGCCTCGGCGTGAAGGCGGCAAGGACCGGCCCGAAGAACCTCGGGCAGCTCACCAAGCGCGAGCGTGAGGTTCTTGCCCTGCTCGGCGAAGGGCTCTCCAACCCAGAGATCGCCGGGCGTCTATTTCTCTCGCGCAAGACAGTTGAGCATCACATGGCGCGAGTCCTCTCGAAGCTCGGCCTGCGCGGGCGGGCCGAAGCCGCCGCGCTGTCGGCTCGGGGCGGTCGCTGGAGAGCTCGCCAGACATAGGTGAGTTCACCGATGCTCCGGCCGCCGCCGGCTGGGATCGTGGCCTCCGTAACCAAGGCGCACAAGCACCAGCTGGGAGGAGGTCGATGCACGCAGTCATAGGAAGGGTCAAGATCAAGCCGGGACGGGCAGCCGATGCGCTCGCGATGATGAGCAAATATGGTGTTCCGATGCTGCAGGGGATGGATGGCTCGGCGGGTGGCTACTGGGCGCGCGGCACGGGGGATGAAATTGTCCAGCATTCGTTCTGGCTCTTCGAAACAGAGCAGAACGCCAGAGCAGCGGAGGTGACTTTCAACCAGCTTCGCGACCTGCCCGAGGCGCCGGCCACGTTCCTCAGCGTAGAAGTATGTGAGATTGTCGGGCACGCTGAGTAAACCTGGCAGTCCAGCCGGGCGTCATCATATTGCCGGGAATTCACGCCGCAGCCTAGCGGCGTAGCGGCGTTACCGACTTGGGGGCATCATGCGGCTCTCCTACCGTCAGGCGACTATCGCGGTGGTCGCGACCGTCGCTATTACCAGCGCCGGCGCTGCTTTAGCGGCAACTAGTCACTCAGTCAGCGCGCGGGCCGCTAGCGCGATCGCGGGTCGGCCGCAGACGAAGACCGGAGGATTCCGGGCGAACTCCGCGAGTTTTCTCTCGGCTTCGACCGGCTACGTTCTTGGCGGCGTGAACTGCAAGCCCGGGCTTTCGTGTCCGGCAAAGCTGGCCTCGACCACCGATGGCGGCGTGCACTGGCGGCTGACCTCGGTACGCGGCGTCACGCTCGACGCGACCGGGCAGGTGCTGTTCGTCAGCCCGCGCATCGGCTGGATGTACGGCAGCGGCGAGTTGCTGGCGACCAGGGACGGCGGGCGGCACTGGCAGCGCAGGCAGCCGGGCATGGGGGTGCTGGCGATGGCCCTTGCGGGGCCGAGGGTCTACGCGGTGCTCACGCCTTTGCGGCACAGCAAGCAGCCCGCAGGCCTGTATTCCAGCCCCGTCAGCCACAGTTCCTGGTCGCTGGTGCCGGGGGTGACCGGCTCGTTCGCCGTGCTGGCGAGTCAGGGTGACACGCTCTGGTACGCCGCCACCGCGACTCCAGGCGGCGGGCAGACCTCCATCTGGACCCGGGTAGCCGACGGCCGGTGGCACAAGCAGGCGTTCACCTGTCCAGGCAAGTTCTACGGACTGAGCAGCATCGCGGCGGCCAGCAGATCCCAGATCGCCTACCTCTGCACCAGCACGGCTGAATTCGATATGAGCAGCGAGGGGGTGCGAGTGCTCGTGTCGGCCGACGGCGGACGGACGGCGCACCTGGTCGGGCGCTGGGTCGCCACCGTCGTCGGCAGCGGCGGCGTCCTGGCCATGGCACCGGGCAATACCCGCGTGATCACGTTCGCCGCTCCGGCGAACGCGATCGGTGCCGTGGGCCGCTCGGTCAATGGCGGCCGCACCTGGCGCGCGTTCAAGGCGCTCGGCATCGGGACCTGGAACTCGCTGTCCTTTGTCAGCGCCTCCACCGGCTTCATCGTGGAGAGCTTCGCTGGCGAGGGACTGACGTCCAGGCTGCTGCGCACCACCAACGCGGGCCAGACCTGGAAACCAGTGCACCTGCCCCAGAGCTGAAACCTTCCGTGATCATCTCGTACTGATCCTCATGCTGGTCATCGAGCTATCCGAGTTCATAGATCAGCCTGAATTAATCGCTGGACTCCATGCCGTCCGCTAGCCACATCAAGATCGCGGCGAAAGCGCCGATTCCGGGTCTCCCGGAAGGCTACCGAAACGGACCGAGGTTAGTCTTGTGCCATAGCTGGCTCGCAATCCTGAAAGGACCGCGAAATGCGCAGGCAACTCATCAGTACCTTCTTAGCGGCCGGGGCGATCGCTGTGGCGATGACCTTGTCATCCCCGGCCGCCATGGCCGCGGGCACCTGGACCGTCACCGGAGGACCCAGTTACACCGCGACGCAGGCGGCCGGCACGACTTTCACTCAGCGGGACGTCACCTCGGGCGTGAGTTTCACCTGCACCCTGGCCACCGCCAGGGGAACCGTCGTCGATGAGACGATGGGCACAGTCACCTCGGTCGGCACCTTCACCGGCTTTACCTTCACCCACTGCACCGGCCCGCTGGGCTCCACTGTCACCAAGACCCAGAAATCCGGTACCACCGCAACGATCACCGCGACGACGTCCGCCGCCGGGGTGACGACCGGCGTTATCACCGGTATCGACGAGATCCTGGCAATCACAACGGTCCTGGGAGCGTGCACGGCCGAGATCAAGGGAACCGCCGGCTTCACGTACACCAATTCGAGCGACTTGCTGAAATTCACCACTGCTGGCGACAGCCTGAAGGTGACGAGCGCGGTCGGAGCCTGCGAGGGCATCATCAAAGTAAACGACGTCATCACAATCAGCAGCGGCACAGGCGGCGAGACGGTGACCGGCTCGCCGACCAACCCGATCCAGATCAGCCAGCCCTAGCCTGGCAGCCAGCCAAACCGGTCCCTCCGGCCGACTTGTTCGAGTACGTAGCCCACCTGGCCTGGGGCGTGGCTGCGGCCAGAACCGGCCCGGCGTGGCCCGCACGGAACATCAGCGGCGTGATCACGCACCAGAACGCCGTGATCACCGGCCGCGGCATGATCATGGAACATTAGCCGGGCTGCCTATAACGCCATGCCGGGTTTCGGGCGGTTTATGGCACTGGATGCCTCGACGTCAGATAAAGTGCCCGATTCCGCCGGAATTGACGGCAGAGAATTAGTTTCTTGCCATATCCGGGCAGGCGTGTAATCGTCAGTAACGACGACGTAAATGGACGGATAGGCCGTCCGTCATGATTGACCGGGTCTGGATCCGCCCGGCAGTCATGCGGCGCCGGGCCATTTCCTGACGCTGGCCGTGTTCTGCGGCCTGCTTCGTCTGTATGGCCGTGCCGTCGCGGATCGGCATGGACCCGTCCGGGTCCGCTGCGGCGGCGGGGGAAGCAATGGAAAGGGCGTTTGCGTGAATCTGCAAGAATTCACCACTCCGGGTACCTTCACTGTCAGCGTGCCGCCGGGCTCGACTGTGCTGGTGGAAGCCTGGGGAGCTGGCGGGGGCGGCGGCGGCGGAGGCGGCACCAGCTCCTACGGTGATTACGGTGCCGGAGGTGGCGCGGGTGGCGCGGGCGGCTACACCCGCGGGGTGATCACTGCCGATCCGGCTAACGGCACCTTGTCCATCGTGGTCGGCGCGGGCGGCAGCGGCGGCAGCGGCGTTCCGGCTGGCACCTTGAATACCAGCGGCGGGACCGGCGGGGCCGGCGGCACGACCTCGGTATCCAACGGCGGCCCAGTCCTCCTGTCTGCTCTGGGCGGGTCTGGTGGAAACGGCGGGGTATACGGCAGCCAGGCCTCGGGGGTCACTCACGGGGGAGCGGGCGGCGCGGGCGGGGCTGCGGGCACTTTCCCGGCGGCGAGCGGCTATACCAGGACGCCCGGTTCCGGTGGCGCCGGGGCCGGGTACGGGAGCACAGGCGAAAGCCGCTGCCCGGGTGGAGCGGCCGGGCCATTCATCAGCAGCGGCGGCGGCCTGCCGGCCTCGCCCAACACCGGAGGCGCTGGCGGGACCGGGTACGTTCCGGCGATCGGGGCCAGCGGTTTCGGCCCGGCCTCACCGATGGCGCCCGGCGCTGTCGGCAGCACAGGCAACGGTGGCTACGCCCTGCTGACCGTGCTCGCAGGCCCGGCCGGCGCCGGCGCCAGCACTCAGCCGCTCCAGGTCTACTCCGGCAACCAGGTCGGGCAGACTATCAACAGCGCCGCTAGCTACGCCTCGCTGACCTGTGCCGGGTCCGTGGTCACCGTCCACGTCAACTTTAACCAGACTAATCAGCCGAACGCCGGCTTCCTGATCTATTACCTGCTGGACAAAAACGGCCCGGTCTCCACCGGCGTGATCTTCACTACTGACGGTTCCGGCAACGGGGCCGGCAGTTTTGTCGTCTCCGGCCTCGCGAGCGGATCGCACACTCTGGGGCTCGATATCAACAACACCCCTGCCCCGGGAGCCACTTACTACGTCACTGCCGGGACCATCCCCTTCACCTGCTGACCACCGTACAAAGGCGGCACACCGAGTGAGCGCGGCTTGATCACGGGAGACCAGGCGCGCCGTGCCCCGCCCTGCCCTGGCTACCCGCCCACCGGTTTCCGTGATCATGATTTACGTCTTGATCACGGAGACTTGGCGGGATGATCGCACCAGCAGCCTTCCGCGATCAACGTCCGAGGCATGATCATGGAACAGAAAGCGGGTTGGTCGGGGGCCGGGGCGAGGCAAGGATGAAGTTGCCACCTCGATCTTTCGTCGCCTTCTGGGCCGGGGCGGACAGGAGGTGGCCGTGAGATCGTGGTAAAGACGTGCCGCATCTGCTGGCGGACGGGAGCCAGATCACGGCCAGGGTAGGACGCCGTCTCGCGGGGTGTGGGTTGCCGGTTCTCAGGTTCTACGGCTAGTGGGGCTGATCAGCGCTTGCCGGCATGACCAGGACTGATCCGATAGCCTAGCTTTCGCCAGCGTTCGAGGCTCCGAGCCGGGTGGAGGGGATGGCATGCTCACGAGGCTTGAAGTCGGCGGGTTTAAGAACCTGCTTGATCTGCGGGTGGATCTGGCGCCGTTCACCTGCATCGCCGGTGTTAACGGGGTGGGCAAGTCGAACGTGTTTGACGCTGTCCAGTTCTTGAGTCTGCTGTCCAGCAGGTCGTTGCTCGACGCTGCGCTGGAAGTTCGCGGGGCCGGGCTCGGGAATCGTCTGGGTGATCCTCGTGATCTGTTCTGGAATGGTTACGCGGTAGGCGATCACAGGATCAGGCTGGCTGCGGAGATGATTGTTCCGCAGGAAGTCGAGGATGATTTCGGCCGGCCTGCGAGGCCAACGATCTCATATCTGCGTTATGAGGTCGAGCTTGGGTACCTGCCTCCGTCTGGCTCGGAAAAGATCGGTCGGCTGAGCCTGCTCTCGGAGAATCTGCGGCATATAAAGCTGGGTGACGCGGCCGGCCGACTGCGGTTTCCGCATAGTGCGGCTAGGTTCCGCCAGGCTGTCCTAAGGGGGCACCGCAGCGGTACGGCGTTTATCTCGACATCGTTCGAAGACGGTCAGCCGATCGTGAGCATTCATCAAGACGGCGGGAGCCGGGGGCAGCCGAAGCCGGCTGCCGCTGCTCGGGCGCCCGCGACGGTGGTCAGTACTGTGACGAGCAGTGACGACCCGACGATTCTGGCGGCGCGTCGCGAGATGCAGTCGTGGCGGAGGCTGGCTCTGGAGCCATCTGCGCTTCGCACGTCGGATCGCTATTTCGACCCGCGAGTGATGGATGCTACCGGGCTCCATTTGCCCGCCGCCCTGCGGCGTATTGCCTATGACGACGGCGATGCGGATCGCGTGTATGCGCGAGTTGCCGGTCGCCTGGCGGAACTGTCAGGGGTAGATGTCCGTGAGCTGTCGGTGGAAGAGGATGACGTCCGCGAGGTTCTCACCGTGCAGCTGACGGAGTCGGGCGGGCTGACCCTTCCGGCCCGGAGCTTGTCGGAGGGGACGCTGCGTTTCCTTGCCCTGTGCGTGTTGCTTGAGGACCCGTCGGTGAGCGGGCTGCTGTGCATGGAGGAGCCGGAAAACGGGATTCATCCGGCGAACATCGGGTCAATGGTGGATGTGGTACGTGATCTGGCAGTGGATGCCCAGGACGCGCCCGGGGCCGACAATCCATTCCGACAGGTGATGATCAACACTCATTCGCCGTATGTCGTCCAGCTCGTGGAGCAGCAGGACCTGCTGTTCGCCGACACGTCAATGCGGCGTGCCCCTGATGGCTCGCTGGCGCCGTCGCTCCAGCTGCGCCCGCTCGCGGGCACTTGGCGTGCCAGTTCGCCGGACAGCGTTCCTGCTGTGACGAGAGCTGATATTCTCCCCTATCTGACAACTCCGCCGGGAGCCCAGCTCACACTGGACATTGCGTGACTATCCGGATTCTGTTTCTCGGGGAAGGCAGCAGTGATAGCGGCCTGTCCAGTCATGTTCGCCGGATCGCCACTAATCGTGGCTTTGATGTAGTGATTACTGATCCCTTGATTGATCGTCTTCCCTCTTCGCGGCGCCGGACTGTGGGAGCGAAGCTCGAGGCTGTCAGGGATCTGGGTGGGGAGTACGAGCTGGTAGTGATTCACCGGGACGCTGACCGAGACGGCCGGGGCGCCCGGTTGATGGAGATCAGCGCAGCTGCGGAGCAAGTCATGACAGGCGTGCCCTGGGTGCCGGTGATTCCGATCCGCATGACCGAGGCCTGGTTGCTGCTCGACGAGTCAGCGATCCGGAAGGTTGCCGGCAACCCGAATTCCAAGATGCAGCTGGCATTGCCTAGGGCAAGGGACGTTGAGGCTGTTCCGGACCCGAAAGAAGTTCTTCGAAACGTACTCGCTGTCGCCTCCGGCCTGAGCGGGCGGAAACTGGAGAAGCTGCGGAAACGTTTCCCGTACCACCGGCAGCAACTTCTGGAGCGGATCGACCCGGCCGGCCCTATTGCGGGTGTCCCATCCTGGCTAGCCTTCAACGACGACCTGCACACCGGGCTCGGCAAGATACCTCAGTAGCTAGGTCATGTGACGGCATGCGGCAGGGGCGGTGAAGCGGTGGCCCGCTTGCTAGGACCGGTTAGTCCGTTGTGCGGTGGTGGCGCACCTGGAAGAGTGCGGCACGAGCGAGTCTCGCGTTCGTGGCCGTCGCTTGGCGTCGCCTGGCCTGCTGTCGCGCTGGCATAATGCGGGCCATGACTGTCAGGCTGATTCGCAGCAGCCGGCTGTTCCCCGGCGCCCCGTACGCCTACGCCGCCACCGTCGATGAGACAGGCCTGCTCTTCACGGCAGGCGCGTGCCCGCTGGATGAGCACGGGGTGGTCATCGCGCCCGGTGACGTCGCCGCGCAGATGCGGCAGGCGCTGGCCAACCTGCGGACTGTCCTGGCCGAGTCGGGACTGGAGATCACCGACGTCCTGAAGACCACGATCTATGTCGCCACCAGCGACCGCCAGGATCTGCTCGCCGCCTGGAATGAGGTGAGCGCCGTGTTCGGCGAGCATGACGTGCCCAGCACGCTGCTCGGCGTCGCCGTCCTCGGCTACCAGGATCAGCTCGTCGAGATCGAGGCCGTTGCCGCCGCCTGCGGCCGATCATCAGAGCGCTGGCGGAGGCCGTGACCAGCGCCAATGTTGACCTCCTGGTGGGCTCCCTCTTAGGAGGATCGTGAAGTATCCCTGTCTTGCCTGCGACCTCGCAACAGGACGCAGGCCACTGCCGGGCGGCCCTATCTACCGCACCAGATCATGGCTCGTCGAGCACTGCGTTGGTCCCCTTGGCCTTGGGACGCTCATAGTCAAGCCTGAAAGGCACGTGACCGCCGTAGCTCACCTTTCTCCCGCTGAGGCCTCCGAGCTCGGGCCGCTGCTGCTGCGGGCTTCGCAGGTCGCTGGCCAGCTGGTAGACGCGGAGCAGGTCTATAACTGCCTGTGGTCTCATGCGGGCGGCTTTCCTTCGCATCTTCACTACGTAGTTCAGCCGATCACGCGTCAGCAGATCTCCGAGTTCGGCCATGGGCCAGCTCTGCAAATGGCCATGTTCACTGCCGGGCTGATTCCAGATCCCAGTCACGTGGCAGCAGTGGCCGAGCAGGCCACGCGATTGTTCGCGCTTAGCCGATAGCCAGTCTCGTTCCGCCCCTGCGGCAAAGCCGCCGGGCCAGCTACCCCCGATCGCCCGACCCTGCAACCCGCCCGCAAGATTACTGCAACAAGGTCGTTGCAAAATCTTGACACAGATCTGTAAACGATCCGGAACTCCTCACTGGTCTACGAAGTAGGGCGATCACGGGTCGGACTCTGGCGGTGTGACGGGATGGCGAGGTTGTGGCGAAATGACGACGCGGGTATTTCGAGAGAGCAATCCGGATCGCTTCCGCGGCCGTGCCAAGGATCGCGGCCTCCTCAAGGCTGGCTTTCAGCCCGGCAGCTGCCGGGTGGTGCTGGTGATGGCGAGCAGCCGCCGTCGCGACGCGGCGCAGGCATGCCTGGAGCAGGATGAGGACATTCACCTGGTGGGGGTCGCGCCCAGGCCGCCAGACCTGCTCACCCGGGCCTGTGATGTTGTCGTCGCTGACCATGATCTTGAAGAAGACCCTGCTGGCCTCGACGGCCTCGAACGGCTCGCTCGGATCCGTCCCGTCCTCGCCACGTCCCGCTCTGCCCTGCGGGTCGACATCTGGATGCTCCGTAGCTGCGGCGCCAGCGGCTTCGAGGCGGATACCGCCGGGCTCAGCGCCGGCGTCCGGGCGGTCCTGGCCGGGCGCGAGCGCTGGCCGGCCGGACTCGGCCCCGCGCCGAGCTGGGTGGCTGAGCCGCTCCCGAGCCGGATCTGCAGTTTCATCCG
This sequence comes from uncultured Actinomycetota bacterium, assembly GCA_963819285.1. Lineage (GTDB taxonomy): Bacteria > Actinomycetota > Actinomycetes > Streptosporangiales > Streptosporangiaceae > Chersky-822. The sequence goes on along the minus strand of CAWFVM010000006.1, from coordinate 1,460,639 downwards.
CAGCCGGGAGCGAGCGAAGTTCGCCCGCCTCATTCACGACCACGTGCTGCAGAGCCTGGAAGGCCTGGCCGTGTCACCGGAAGTCGATGCGGCCGCCAGGCAGCTCCTCGTCGACGAGGGCGCGCGCCTGCGGCTGCTCATTGAGCAGTGGCGGACCTGCGACCTGCGGGGCCAGGAGGACCTGCCGTACGTCGCTGATATCTGGGACTGCCGCGCGAGCTAGCCCGATCGCGAGGATTACACAGGAAAGACAGCACGAAAGGAGTCGCGTGCGTGTTCGATGACGAGAATGGCATCTATTCGGTGGTCATGAACGATGAGGAGCAGTACTCGATCTGGCCGCATGGCCGTGACCTGCCCGCCGGGTGGCGCGCGACCGGGATGGTGGGCCTGAAGAGCGAGTGCCTGGCTCATATCGATGAAGTCTGGACCGACATGCGGCCCCTCAGCCTGCGCCTGGCGATGGCAGAGACCGCTGCGAAGGGCGGCTGAGACCGATACCCGAGATTTCTGTCCGGCCGCTGACAGGAATGCTGAGCACTATCGGCGAGACTCCGCTCGTCGAGCTTGAGCGATGCTTTCCTGATTTCCCTGGCCGGGTATTCGCGAAAATCGAGCAGGCTAATCCCGCGCGGCATAGCGCATGAAGTGGTTGATCGGCGAGGCCCAGCGCAGCGCCTCCTCAACGCAGCTCTGCTCCAGAGCGCCTGCGATGTCGCGATACTGGTCAGGGAAGCTGGCCATGGTGGCCGCGATCGTGCAGACGACATGCGGCGTCGTGACGTTGGCTCCGAGCAGCAGCGCATAGCAGTTGAGCACGATCTGCTCGGTGGTGAGCGGGCCCTCCTCGATTTCCATCGAGCGCAGGATGCCGATGAGGTCATCGCCGGGGCTGAGCGGATCGCGCCTGGACACCTTGTCCTGGAAGTACGCGAAAAGCTCGTGGTGAGCCTGGTGGATCGTCTTCTTCGGATTTCCCGTGCTGAAGTCCGGATCGTCATAAGCGACTGTCATCGTCGTCAGCTCGGACATGCGGGGCCAGTGCTCGCGGGGCATGCCCATCAGCGAGCCGGTGAACGCCATCGGGAACATCAGCGCCGCCCGCGCGAGGTCAAAGATCTCGCCGTCGAGAGCCGGGATCAGCATGTCCCTGACGACCTGGCGGATGGAGCCCTCCTGCGACTCGACCGATCGCCAGGTCAGGGCCCGGTGCAGGGGATCCCTGAGCTGGCGGTGCCTGGGCGGGTCGGTGTCCGGCATCATCTGGTCCGAGGCGATGTCGGGCATGCTCAGGTCGATGATGCACAGCATCGTCCCCCGGCGGGAGGTGAAGCTCTCGTAGTCGCGCAGCACCCGCGAGGAGTCCGCGTGCCTGGTCACCATCCAGAATGGCTCGCGAGCACCGCCAGGGTCGCAGTAATGCACCGGGTCCTTGTCGCGCAGGGCCGCCCAGAGGGCGTGCGGGTCGCCGGCGGCGTAGTACCCGGACCTCAGCAGGTCGGGGTCCTGGATGACCTCCGGGGCGAAGGGCGGTACGGAGATCTTCATGGCAGGTCCTTCCGCAGGTCGGGTGGAATAGCGTCGATGGCCTCGGCGAGCTCGGTCACCCTGGTCGCCCGGTAGAACTGCCCGACGGGCACGTGAACGGCGAACTCGCTGGCTATCTCGTCGAGCAGCGAGATAGCGGTGAGCGAATTGCCGCCGAGAATGAAGAAGTCATCCTGGTCTCCGACCCCGCCGACCTCCAGGACGCGCTCAAAGATCCTGGTCAGCTTCCTCGTGGTATCCGTGCTCACTTTCCAGTCGCCTTTCGGAGGTGGGTTCGGCGTAGGCATGAAATCCCCGGCCCGCCTTGCGCCCGGTCCAGCCGGCCTTGACGTACCTGCGCAGCACCGGGGACGGGCTGAACTTCTGGTCACCGAACTCGTCCCGCAGGACCTCAAGTGAGAGCAGCACGGTGTCAAGTCCGATCAGGTCAGCCGTCTCCAGCGGCCCCATCCGGTGCCCGAGGCACTGGCGGAACAGCCGGTCGATGCCGCGTGCGTCGCAGACGCCCTCCGCGAGCAGGCTGACCGCCTCGTTGACCGAGAGCATCGCCACGCGATTGGTGACAAATCCGGGGGAGTCCGCGACGACGATGGAGTCCTTGCCGATCGAGGCGAGCACGGCCCGTGCCCGGTCGATCGTGGCCTCGCCGGTGTGCAGGCCGCGGACGATCTCGACCACGGGCATCGCGAAGGCCGGGTTCATGAAGTGATTGCCGACGAACCGGCCGGGCGAGCTGGTGACCGAGGCCAGCCGCGTGATCGGGATGGCTGACGTATTGACGCCGAAGACGCACTCGGGGTCGCAGATCTCGGCAAGGGACCGGTACAGCCGCTCCTTGGCCGGGAGGACTTCGGTGATGTTCTCGACGAGGTACTGCGCCGGCGCCAGGGCTTCGAGCCTGGTGGTCGCCGTGATCCGCGCGACGACGTCACCGGCAGCGGGCAGGCCGTACATGGCCCGCATCCTGACGTCGGCGGAGATCGCCGCGATGGCGCCGGCGAGTACCTGGTCGCTGAGGTCCACCAGCACGACGTCGTAGCCGGCGGCGGCGAACGCGTGCGACACGCCCCGGCCCATCGTGCCCGCTCCGACCACGCCGACCGGCCCGCGCGAGGGATCGCCGACTTCAGTCATCTGGCTGCTCCAGTTCGCAGGAGGGCCGGCCAGCGGCCCTCATCGAGGCCGTGCTGGCAGACCACCGCATAGGCGAGCCGCTCAAGCCCGAAGCCGGCGCAGGCGCTCGCGGCCGTGGCCTGGCCGGCGAGGCCGATGTCAAAGGCGCCGGTGAAGAGCCGGTCGTGCACGTTGAAGGAGCCCGCGGCGATCGTGCGCTCCGGCGCTACGAAGAGCCTGGCCTCGTACTTGAGTGACAGCATGAGCTGAGCCGAGCTGGCCTGCGCGGCGGCGCCGCCGAAGAACGGGTCGCTGGCGACCTCGCTGTAGCCGCAGAGCCCGAGCTCGTCGAGCAGGCTGGTGGCCAGGTCGTGGAACCGCTGACGGGCATCGGCCACTTCGTGCGGCGGGCCGATGAACACGACCTCGCGGATGGTGAAGTCCCAGAGCCGCTCCAGATTGGCCTCATACCGGCCCTCGTGCCGGAACGAGGCACCGCGCGCGGTGATGACGACGGGGCCGTTGAGCACCTGACCGGCCAGCTGGTGAAAGGTGTGGTAGCACATCGTCGGCGGCAGGCACAGGTCAGCCGGGTGGCCGTGCCTGAGGGCGGCGTCCCCGGCCGGCTTGCCGGCGGCCACCTCGGCCTGGAACTCCCGATAGGCGTCGAGGTCGGCGTGCAGCCTGGTCGCGAAGATGACGTTCTGCGGGAACGAGGCCAGGTAACCGCAGCGGGTCAGGACGGCCGTCGGGATGAGCGTCGGGTACCGCATCCTGACCGCGCCGAACGCGCCGACCGCCAGGTTCTGCAGCAGGTCGTCAAGCCGGTCGATCAGCGTCAGCATCGGCTCAGCCAGGCAGACCAGGCCTGCCCCGGTCCGCTGGGCGATGCCTCTGGCCGCGAGCTCGCCGTAGGCGGCCTGCGCCGGGCGCGCTGAGCTGGCCGAGGTCCAGATCACCTGCGGGTTCGGCCGGTACTGGGCCAGCACCTCGGTGCTGGCGATCAGGTTCAGCTTCCTGTGCAGCCTGGCCTGATCGGCCGGCCCGGTGAGCCGCAGCCCGATCTCGGTGACGGCGTCCTTGCTCCAGCCCAGCTCGAAGCCGGCTATCTCCGGGCTGGCGAAGTAGATGCGCCGTGACAGCTCGTCAGCCAGCTCCCTAGGCACCGGGGCGTCCAGGGTGATCGTGGTGCTGCAGGCGGCAGCGACTCGCGGGTCAGCCATCGCCGCGCACTCCCGAGAGCCGGGCGATCACGGAGCGGTGGATGTCGGAGGTGCCGGCGTACGTAGTCGTGGCCAGTGCGTCGCGTACCTCCCGCTCGATCGGCAGGTCCCCGAGGTAGCCCCGGACGCCGTGGATGCGCTGGGCGGCGAGCGCGGCGCCGGTCACGCTCTCGCTCACGAAGAGCTTGAGCATCGAGGACTCGAGCAGCGCCAGCCGGCCCTGCTGCTTGAGCCACGCGAACTTGTACAGCATCAGGCGGGCGAGCTCCAGGTTCACCCGCAGCTCGGCCAGGCGGTGGGAGACCGCCTGAAACGAGCTGACTGACCGGCCGAACTGCTCCCGGTCGCTGGCGTAGTCAATGCTCGTCTCCAGGAGCCTGCGCATGGTGCCCACCTGGCTCGCGATCAGGCAGCCCGTTCCCACTCGGCCGCCGCCGTGAAGGTCTGGTAGCCAGCGCCCTCGGCCCCGAGCCGGTCGGTCTCGGGCACGATGACGTCGCAGAACCTCACTTCGCCCATGGGGCAGCCGCGCAGTCCTGACTTCGGCCAGGTCCGGCTGGCGGTCAGGCCGGGAGCGTCACGCGGCACCAGGAAGGCCGACAGGCCGCGCTGCGGCGGCTGCCTCGGATCGGTCCTGGCGAAGACGACGAACAGGCCGGCGACCGGCGCGTTGCTGATAAAGGTCTTGGTGCCGTTGAGCACGTAATGATCACCGTCCCGGCGGGCGGTCGTTTGCCCGGCCAGGACGTCGCTGCCCGCCTCGGTTTCCGTCATGGCGTGGGCGCCGATCGTGGTGCCGTCGCACAGCCCCGGCAGCCAGCGCTGGCGCTGCTGCCGCGAGCCGGCCTGCAGCAGGTAGCTGGTACAGGCCCACAGGTGATTGTTCACGCAGAACAGCAGCCCGTTGTCGGTGCAGCCATAGCCGAGCGCCTCAAGCGCTAGCACGCAGGTCACAGGATCAAGCCCGCTGCCGCCGAACTCGGCGGGAACCGGCCAGCCAAGCACCCCGAACTCCGCGCAGGCCTTCCAGCCGATGGTGTCGAAGGTAGCGTCGCGGTCATTGTCCGCGGCGCGATCGCAGAGCTGGGCCCGAGCGAAGGTCACGACGCGGCTCACGAGCTCGTCCTGCTCAGGCGTGGTGACGAAGTCCATCGACGCTTCTCATCTCCCAACGGCCTCAACTGCCATCGTGGAGAACTCCCGCCGGCCAGGCACGTCGCGTGTTGACGTGACGCCGGGCCGCGTCACCTGTTCACGTGGCCTGCCGTCCTGGCCGTCAGCCCCTAGTTTCTTGAGCATGGACACCGGCTCTGAGCCGCTGCGGCTGCCGCGCCTGATGGTGGCGTCGGCCGCCGACGCCCGTGCGCTCGCGACACTGGCCGGGCAGCTAGGCGGGGTCATCGCCGAGTCGCCTCAGCTGCCGGTGACCGACCTGGCGGCATCGCTGATGGCCAGGCCGGCGGCCCTGCCGGCTGGCGTTCACCGCGGCGAGCGCGGCCCAGGCGGCGAGCATCCTGCTCGACGGCGCAAGCCAGGACGTCGCGACCGGAGTCGGCCGGCCTGCACCGGGGGCCCGTGACGTTCCTGTTTCCCGGCGTCGGCGATCACTGCCCTGGCCTGGCCGCAGGCCTGTACCTGGCCAGCCGGCGATTCCGCGAGATTTTCGACGAGTGCGCGGACCTGGTCAGGCAGGCGGGCGGAGCGGACCTGCGGGCCCTGATCTCCGCGCCGGGACGGCGGTCCCCGGCGGACGGGCCGGCACCGGGAATTGACCTCGCGGCGCTGATGTCACCGCCAGAGCGGCCGCCGTGGCTTGACCAGCCGCGGTTCGCGCAGCCTGCTGTCTTCGTTGTCGGGTACGCGCTCGCGTGCCTGCTGCGCGCGGCCGGGATCGAGCCCGGCATCCTGCTCGGCTACAGCGTCGGCGAGTACGTCGCCGCCGTGGTCGCCGGGGTGCTGCCGCTGCGGGACATGATCACCGTGATCGTCAGGCGGGCCGAGCTCATCGAGGCGACGCCGCCGGGCGGGATGCTCGTGGTGCTGCGCGGTCCGCGGGCGGTCACCAGCTACCTGGCCGAGGCCGGCCTCCCTGGCGTGGTCGTCGGCGTGTTCGACAGCGACGGGATGTGCGTGCTCTCCGGCCCGCTGGCGGCCATCGACGAGGTACAGCGGCTGCTGACGCAGGACGGAGTCGCCACCCGGCGGCTGCCCGCCCGGCAGGCGTTCCACTCGCCGCTGCTCGCAGTGGCGCAGGACAGGCTGCTTGAGGTGATGAGTGAATTCGAGCTCGCTGAGCCCCGGATTGCCATGCTGTCCAACCTCACCGGTGGCTGGCTCGATGGCGCTGACGCCGTTGACCCCGGCTACTGGGCCAGGCACATGAGCCAGCCGGTCCGTTTCGATGAAAATATCGACGCGCTGATGGCCGAGGGTCCTTCGCTGGTCGTGGAGGCCGGGCCGGGGCGGATGCTCGGCTCCCTGGCGTCCGCGCATCCTTCCCGGCCGGCGGGCTGCCAGCTGATCTCGGCCCTGCCAGGACCTGGCCAGCCGGCGGCGGCCCAGGTAGCCGCGCTGCTCATGACCTTCGGCCGGGCCTGGGTCGCGGGCGTGCCGGTGGACCTGCGGGCGGCGGGCGACCTGTTCAGCGACCCGGCCGGCGAGTCGCGGGTCCTGGCATGAGCACGGAGCTGGTGCTGGCTATCGTCCGCCGGGTGCTCGGGCAGCCGGAGGTCGGACCTGACGACGACCTCTTCGACCGGGGCTGCGATTCGCTGGCGTTCGCCAGGATCGGCAGCGGCATCGGGCGCGAGCTCGGCGTCGCGGTGCTGCTCACCGACCTGTTCGACAGCCCGACCCCCCGCGCCATCGCGCGCATCGTCGACGCGGCCGGGCGGTACTAGTCGCCTACTATGAAGGCGTCAATATCCTGGTAGGTGCCTGACGACGAAGCGCTCTTGCCTGCTGTGACCCCGATAGTAATTGTATGCTGCCCGTCAGCAAGGCCGCTGGCAGTAAACAGCACCCGCTCCGTTAGCTGAAGCCGATTGTAAGTGTCCACTGGCCGGGGAGTTCCTCCATCAATTGAGACCTCGGCTATGCCCTGATCGCTGTTCTCTGAGCCGACCCAGGATATCGACGTGCCCGTGAAGGTGTATGAAACCGAGTCGCCAGGGACATCGCTGCGATGCGCCGTGTTGTCAAAGTAGCCGTCCGCGCCGTATCTAACCTGCCAGTCAGTCGAGCCGGCGGGAAGTGCGGCAGCGTCATCCACTATGGTCTCACCGCTTGTATCAAAAGTAATCGGGAAAGCGTGGAGCATGTACAGCAGCTGGTCATTTGGGCGGGACTGATTATGGGCGGAGAAGTCGCCGGAGGTGAAGATAACTCCGCTGAGACCGCCCATGCCTATGAACTTTGACACCAGGGCTGGATCATAGAGCCCGAGTTGCTCCGAAGTTCCCGGAGTACAAGTGACATAACACTCAGTAGCTGGTGCCGAGAAGAACTTCGTCCAAGGGCCCCAGGGATGCGGTGCCTCATAGAACAGCCAGGTCGTCTGGGAGGCCCCTCCTCCGTTGCTCGAATAACCCCAGCTTCGCACAAACGGGTAGTAAGAGTCTGTCATGACGTACTGCTTCAGCCCGGGGATATACTGCGCGGAACTCGCGCTAAGCTGATGAGTGGCCGTCAGGATCGGCTGCGCGTCGTCTACATTGCCCGACCAGTCCTCCGGGTTCTTTCCATCACCGTCGGGCTGGCCGGTATAGAACTGCCAGTCCGCACCAGCGAGCTTTCCGATCTCAGAACGAGGGACACGGCCTAAGATCATGGAGCTTCCGTCATAAGCGTAGCCATCATTCGAAATCGCGTACACGTACTTGTTCCCGCCGTCAGCAGTACTGGCAGGGTCATCGTTTTGACCATAGTTAATAAACTGCGCGGCGGCAAATGGGTTCCCGCTGAACGTAGCCTGAATAGCGTGGGTGCCATCGGGACGCTTTACTAGTCGCGGCGCTGCACCGTCGGCGGCGTCGTGCACGCCAAAGCCATTAGACCAGGTACGGCCACCATCGGATGAGGAAATGATGCTGGCGTTGCTAGTAGGCTGAAATCCGTTCGGCCAGCCGCCGCTTCCATCTCGCTGGCGAGCTACGAACAGATAAAGCGTGCCGTTGACCGAGATGATGCCGTCCGTTTTCCAGCTGCGCCCATCCCCGTAGTCGCCCTTCGCGGCCTTGGCCCCGAAACTGGTCATGCAGTTTTCGTAGGCAAGGGAGAGAGCGCCGGGTGTGGCGCCAGCTAGTTCATTGACGACAACATTGCTATTGCATTTACCGCCAAATCCAGTCGAGTCATCGCTGGTGGCAAATATGTCGCCATTGCGGGTCCTGCTGCCCCACGTGTCGTACCACGTATCTCCGCGCGCGTGTAAGGCTACCTGCCCGGGATAGATCTGTGGCACCCCGATGCTCGCGCCCGTGATAGCCTCCTGCGCAACCGCGAACGGAACGGTGTCGTCATGCGTTTTTACAGTAACGGCGCCAGCCAGCACAGCGACGACGCCGACCGATGAGAGTAGTTTATGCGGAAGGCTGCCCTTGAGCGCTTGCCCGGCTATCCCGGACCGAAAAGTGCCCTGATAGCGCCGTTTGACCGCTAGTTCGCCTCTAACTTTCGCTTGCATGTCAATTTCCTTCCCGATGCTATCGTCGGAGCCAGCCATGAACTGATCGAATCCTGCCGAAAGAACCGCCTTTCCTGTTACGACGCGTAGAAGGTGCCCGAGGATTACAAGAGAAGGACTTAACATTTAACTACTGTGCGAACTGGCTACCAGCCGAAGCGGCTAGCGCTTCGCGGAAGCTGCGGCTGGGGTCGCCGGGCAGAGGGTCACGGTCACCGCCTCGGTGCCGCCGGGCACGTTGCCGCGGTGCACGTGATGTTAGGCGCGGGGTGAGCGGGCTTGGTTCGTCCTAGTCGCTCTGCCACAGTTCCCGGCCGAGCCACGGGCTTTCGTCATATCCCGCGATCATGCGTAGGAGTGCCGACTTCTCATCGGCGGCATCGCGCACAGACTCAAGCGCAAATGCCAGTCATGCGTCGCATATCCGAGAAGTCGCAGGCCAGCGCAACGAGCCGACCGTGAATCCGGAATCTTGAGCCAAGTCAGGCCGGCGGCACTACCCCCACGCTGCCGCTGCTGGAACGCCTCGCGACCGCGCTCGGCCTGACCCTGAACGTCAGCCTGCCTTCGGCCGAGCGCCGGTCAGCCTGACGCCCGGATGCTACGGAGAATAGGCGGAGAAATCGTCGGAGCCAAAACATAACCGCAGGTCAGGACATGTTAGGGAGATGCCTGTAAAACCGTCGGCTCAGCCTGCGCCGGTAGCGCCCGCCCATTGCTGCGCCGAGGCCCCCTCAGGACCGCGCATGCGCGTTGCCCGCGCATGCGGCCCGGGCAAGCCGCTCGGGCGGTTCAGGTCGTCTGCTGCGTCACGGTGATGCCCGTCAGCCGGGGCGGTGGCTTGCTCCGGCTGCAGGTGGCGTGCACGAGGTGCGTTCGCTTGCTCCGTGCTGCACGGGGCGTGCCGTGGCGTACCAGGTAGTCCGCCTCGGTCGCCTTCTTGGTGACCCGCAGGAACCAGCGTTCCCAGCCCTCCGGGGTCTGGGGCGGCTGATCTGGCACCAGCAGGTTTCTCCCCGCACAGGCTGCACCGCCCGTCCTGCCTGGACGGCAGGCGCACGGTGCAGTCATCCGGCGGGGTTTCGCCTTGCGGCGGCAGTCCGTGATCGCCTCCGATGCAGGTGGTGACCTGACGCAGGAATAGAGCCGTTAGCGGCTTTCCGCCGACCAGCGAGCGAGGTTCTCGCGGTCGGTGACGGTTCGCGGATGATCTGGACCGAGCACTCGCTCATCGATGGGGATTAGGAGGTTAGCTGTTCGCTGGCGCTGACTGGGTCCCCCGCCAGGCCGGTCATGTGAGCGAGATTGCTTCGGGTCGCGAGGGTATCGGGATGCTCGGCGCCGAGCACCCGGGCCTGGTCCGGTAGCAGCGCCGCGAACTGGTAGCGTGCATCCACCGGGCCGCCCGCCTGACCGGTCATGAGGGCGAGATTGCCGCGGGTGGTCAGCGTGTTCGGGTGCTCGGGCCCGAGAACTCGAACACGGACTGGCAGCAGTGCGGCGAACTGATCGCGGGCCGACGCGGGATCACCGGCTTGACCGGCGGCGCGGGCCAGGTTCGCCCTGTCGATCAACGTTGTCGGATGTTCGGGGCCTAGTATCCGTGCCCGGATCGCGGCCAGTTCGACGATGTGATCCAGGGCGCCAGCGACGGGATGTGCGCGTTTACGTGGTCACCCGGCCCGGCGACCTCGTCATCCCTGCCTACGTCCGGCTGCTGCAGGAAGACGGCTGCCCGGCCGTGTGCGTCCCGGAGGATCTGTCCTTCGGGTACGGGAACGCCGCCCCGCTGCTCACCCTGCGCCCTGTCCTGCAAGCATGCGAGACGTTCATCGTCGCGTTCGGGGGCGACGTCCTCCTCGGTGGCCCCGCCCCCGGCGCGGACCTGGCCGTGATGCGGCAGGCAGCCGAGTGCGGGGCCAGCGCGGTCATCGCGGGACAGCTGGTCAACCCGGCGGACACCCGCTCGTTCGGAGTCATCGACGTCACCGAGCCGGGCGGGACGCGCGTGCGCGGCATCCGCCAGTGCCCGGACCCGGCCACCGTCACCGAGCCGCTGGCCGTCGTGTCCAGGCTGGTCCTGCGCCCTTCCGTCCTTGACCTCCTGGTCCCCAGGGCCGAGGCACGCGGCGAGGTCGACCTCGGCACCGCCGTCGGCGAGCACGCCCGCGAAGCTGACGTCCGGGTGCGCCGCATCACGGCAGACTGGGTCACCGTGGGCGACCCCCGCCGCTACCACGACGCCCTCACCCGCTACTGGAGCAGCCACCCGCAGCGCCCGCACCATCCCGAGGAGACCGCATGCTGATCGACATCTTCAGCGACCGCTACGAGCACGCGGGCACGGCCGAGAAGAAGGACGCTCACGCCCAGGGCCTGTGGCACCGTACCTTCTCCGCCCTGCTCGTCAACCCCGCTGCCAGGACCGTCACACTGCAGAAGAAGGCACCCGGCCGGGCCGGGTTCGACCGCCCCGACTACGCCGACTTCACCGTCGGCGGCCACTACCACGCCGGCGAGGCCATCCCCGACGGCGTCCGCGGGGCCCGCGAGGAACTCGGCCTGCACGACCTGGACTACGCCGACTTCTTCCCGCTCGGCATCCGGCAGACCGCCGTCACCCTCGCCCCCGACCGGATAGAGCGGGAGTTCCAGCACTGGCACCTCCTGCCCTATGACAGCCCGTTTGACGGCATCCCCCTTGACGACGCCGAGGTCAGCGGCCTGGTCGAGATCGGACTGGACGACGCGCTCGCGCTCGCTGCCGGGGACCGGCAGCAGGCTGACGCCGTGTACCTCACCCGCGACGGCCACGCCCGCACAGTCACGCAAGGCATCCTCACCACGGCCGACCTGGTCCCCGGCTACCTCGCGACTGACCGCCTCTACCTGCGCCTGTTCGTCGCCGCCCGCCGGTACCTGAGCGGCGACCGCCAGTACCTGCTCTGGTGAGCCGGTGACCGGGCTAGCCCCCCGCAGCATCGCGGTCGTCCTCGGCACCCGCCCAGAGCACATCAAGCTGGCGCCCCGGATCCGCCTGCTCGGCCCCGCCGGGCGGGTCATCCACTCCGGCCAGCACTACGCCGGTACTCCCCGCCAATGCCTGCTACCGGTTCCTGCTGGAAGGACCCCGGCGCTGGCGGCGGCCCGACGACAGCATCCGCGCCGGCCAGCCGGATTACGCGGACTCCTGCGCCTGGCTGCCCCCGGCTCTTCGCCTGCAGGCTGGAGAACTTCTGGCATCGAGCGAGAAGATAGCTCAGGAGCACCTCGGCCTCCAAGCGCTCCTGAGCGAGCCGGCCCTGATAGCAGGGCTGGCCTCATGACGGGCGATCGGTAGCGGGACGCCCTCATTGAGGACGCTACGTGAGTTGTGAGAAGTCGAGGGTTTTCTCGTGGCCGTCGGCGAAGGTGACGATAACGCTGGCGCGGCCGCCGATTGCTCAGGCGAGCGGCGTGCAGCGACGTCCCGCCGACGTCGATGAAGTGGCTGTTGGACTGAGCACGGTCCCGGCCGCCTCCGGCAGGATGGCGCGGCACAGGAATGGCACCGCCGCTGCACGAATGCCCGGTTCGCCAGAGCCATGGCGAGAACCTCCGGGAGGTCATGCCGGACGGCTTTCCTGAGGCAGCGCAATTGTCGCCGCCTAGCACGTCGTCATAGAGTCTGCCGGTAATCGCAGGCGGCGCAGTAGCCGGGACATGAGCGCTGCTCACCGGCCGGCGAATTCTGTACAAGTTTTGGTACACTGGGACTGTGGCTGGTCCTGCGGTGATTCAGGTTCACCCCCTGTCGGATGTCAGGGCGCGGCTGTCAGGGATTCTCGCGCGCTTCCGCCGGGAGGGAGCGGCGGCGGAGCCTGTGGCTTTCGGGTCGCATCGCAAGCCGGAGGCGATTCTCCTGCCGTACGCGCTCTACGAGCGGTATGAGGCGCTGGCACGGCAGCGCGAGCGTCTTGACTGGGCACTGTCGGCGGCGCAGTCGGTGCAGGTCGAGCTGCCGGGGCCGTTCAGCCAGGAGCATGACCGCGAGGTCTCGGGCTACGTGAACCGGGAGATCGACGCGGAGGAACTATACCGCCGGACGGTCGCCCGCTACCGGCGGCAGTAAGTGCAGGACGATCCGTACACCGACCCTGCGACCGGAGTCCTGCGCAACAAGCTCGGCCTGACCACCACTCCCGACCTTGAGACTGCGGAGCGGGAGATCACCCACGCCGCGCTGATCCTGCTGCGGGAAGCACCGGTACCGCCCAGCCATGACCTGCTTCACCTGCGGGCGATCCATCGCAGGATCTTCGGCGACATCTACGACTGGGCCGGGCAGATCCGCACGGTCGTCATCTCCAAGGGAAGCCTTTTCTGCCTTCCCCGGTACATCGAGCCCTTCGCTGCCGAGATCTTCGACCAGCTCCGCAAGGAGAACTTCCTGCGGAGCCTGCGACGTGAGGAGTTCCTCGAACGGCTGACGTACTACCTCGGCGAGGTCAACGCCATCCACCCGTTTCGCGAAGGAAACGGCCGGGCGCAACGCGCCATCTTCGAGCAGCTAGCAAGGGACGCCGGCTACACGCTCAGCTGGCAGCACCTCGACGCCGACCGCAACATCGCGGCGTCAGTCGCCGTCATGCACGGCGACGCTGCCCCGATGCGCAAGATGCTCGAAGAGCTCGTTGGAGATGGCTAACGAGAGATGTTCCTCAGATATGTGGATGACGGCGCACGTACATCGTCACGATCAACTCCGGGTTCGGCAGTTCACCGCAACCCGGTCCAGCTTCCCGAGAGCCATACCCGCCCTGGCCAGCACAGTGGCCAATTGCGCATCGAATGCCGATGGCGGATGAGGAGGCAACGGCGCAGGAATGAACGCCCGATACCCTCAGGTGCGGCGCATCCGGTCGGACTCCGGGGAAGACCGGACATTCACCCGCGAGCAACTGGCGGAGGCGTAGGGAATTAGTGAGTGACCGGGTCATCCGGTTCCCCGACAGAGCCTGGGGCGAGCTTGAAGGACTGCCGCAGCCGCCTCGGGACGTGGCCCACGCGGCGATCTTTCACCTGCTCTAAGAGCTAGTCCCGGTGCTCGCCGAACCACTTCCCGAAACGGATCCGCTGCCGGGCGCCTACCGTCTCCATCTCCCGTCCTACGGTCTGAACATCTGGTATACCATCACGGCGAACCGGGACAAGCAGGTCGTCATCGTCGTGCAGTACATCATGGCCGACACATGACCAGGACCCAGCAGAAGATTCCTGTTCCCAGCCCGGTTCACCTGTCAAGATCCGAGTTGCTGACGACTTACGCCTCACTGCGCCTGCAGGTAGTTTTGACTCCTGCGTGATCGCCCTCGCCGAGCGGCTTGACGTTCGCGAGGTCGCAGCCCTACATCGGCGCGACTTCCTCGTTGTCGCTCCCCGGCACCTGCGGAAGGGGGAGCGGCTCACGCTGCTACCAGCCGACTGACCTGCCTTGCCTGCTCCTCGGATGCGCCTGCTTCCGGTCAGTTAGGCACTAACGCGCGGTACCCGCCGGTCCTAGAGGTCACCGCATCTCCCATGATCTCTACAGCCTCGGCCAGGGCGCCGGTGCTCTCGGTCCGCCCGTACATCTGGTTGAGGGCCGTACTGCGGCGCCACGCCACCGGAGGGCGGCGGATTCACGGCTCGACCCGGAGCGATGCCGTGATCTTGCAGGGACGTGGGCTTGTTCTCGGCGGTGACGGTAGCGCAGGCGCCCGTTGTAGACCATGTCGGTTCTCGGGATCACGCAGACCTGCGCGCTGCCGCTGCCGTGGCTGCTGGCTGATTCCGGAGGGTGTCGCGCGGCGCGCAGGATTCCGATAGGTGCTCCGGGCTGGCGACGCTGGGGACGCCGACGAGGTGACGGCCTGGCAGCGTTTCGTGTCGCTGAAGGTACCCAGATCACAGCCATAAGCCACGACGGGGTTCTGGTGCGGAACGCCGCCCTGCCCGTCCCGTCCGAGGACCGGAGCCGGCTCCGAGGACTACGCGGCCCCGCACGCCAGCAGTCGATCCATCGCTACAAGGCATACGCCGCCAATAGCCAGGTTTGTCGGGCACTGTCGGTGGCTAGGCTCTGGCCCAGCCCATGTTGCGCAAAGCGCGGAGGAGCATCTTTGTGTCTGACTCGATCAAGTTCGGCGGGGTTACGCTCGACTGCCCGCACGCGGGTGAGCTAGCCGCGTTCTATGCGGAGATCACTGGCGGCAAGGTCGCCGTCCCGGGTGATTCGTGGGCCATGGTGACCTGTCCTGGAGGCTCGGACATCTGCTTCCAGGCCGCCCCTGCCTATAGGCCGCCGACCTGGCCCGATGCGGCGTCGTCGATGCAGATGCACCTGGACTTCGACGTCGATGACCTGGACTCAACGGAGATCAGGGTTCTAGCCGCTGGCGCCACGAAGTGCGACGTCCAGCCCAATGACCACTGCCGCGTCTATGCCGATCCGGCTGGCCATCCGTTCTGCCTGTCCACCTTCCAAGCCCTCCAGGAGCAGGCTTGATTCAGGCCACGTAGCTGCAGTCTTACAGACTTCGAAGATCTTCAAGGCGCGCAAGGATCAGCTGAAGCTCACCCGTGAAGTGTCAAGTGGAGCTAGGCAGACCTACCCGCGCCCGGCTCCGGGCCTGGTGTGCGGTGGCCGCGACCTCGCGCTGCGGGGTCCGCGTTCTTCGGGCTCGTCGCGGCGAAGGCGCTCACGAAGATCCGTGCGCTTAGTGTCCAGCACCTTCACGTAAGGCATGGCGCCGCCCTGGTAGCTATAGACGACGGCCGATACGAGCGGGACCGGACCGGGTAACCTGCCTGACCGGCGGGCACGTGAGGATCATGGCTGCCTGTAAATGCGTTGCCGCAAACCGGCGTGCCGGCTTACATTGGGCTCGCCGCGGCAAGATCTGTCCTCTGTATCAGGAAGGAGGTAGTCGCGATGTTCGCTAATCGTCAGACGCCTCCGGGGGCTGCTTTCTAGCTTCCTGGAAGCACTCTGCGGGCACCCTCAGGAATCTGGCATCAGCCAGTCCTGAGGGTGCTTTCTGTCCGGCAGAGAACCTAACAGGTCATCTCATCCTGCGAATCACCGGTATACACGGGTCGCAGGTCAGCCTTTTTCTGAATGCAGAATCCGGCCCGCTAGCGTCCTGAGCTGCGTCCACGATTGGTGAAACGGGGCCGGAGTCGCATGTCAGGCGGTGCAGATGAAGCCGAGGGTCTGGAGTCCTTCGGAGAGGTAGAGCTGCTCAGCCGGGCTTCCGGTGGGGGCTTGCAGGATCTTGTAGGCGGCGCCGTTGGCTTGTCCCCAGGATATGGATGCGTTCCAGAGCGAGTGGCCGTGGCCGCGGCCTCTGCGGGCGGGGATGACGGAGAAGTACTGCGGTGCCTGGTACCGGGCGCCGTTGCGGTCCCGGAGGACTGCGAGAGGGCCGAGCGCTCCGACGATCTGGTCGTCTTCGACGGTGACCAGGATCGGGCCGTCGTCGCGGCCCGCCTTCATGCGCTGGTGCAGGAAGGCGAATCCCTCCTGGCCGCCCGTCTGCGCGAAGGCTGGGAACGTGGCGGCGGACGGGCACGCGGCCAGTTCCATTACCGGGCTGGCAAAGAGCGAGAACGCTCTACCTGGAAGTATTCCACCTCCAGTCTGGAATACAAGGTTTCGATGGGGTTATTCCACGCTGGGCGTTGACTAGGATGGCCGGACCGGCAGAGGCTAGGAGCGTTCAGCGGGATCGCCTGAAGGGATCGTCTTAGCCATGAGCAGCAAGATCACGAAGATCAAGAGCATCGGAGCTGACGGGGGATGCCCCGATGGCGATACATGCCCGACACTCTGGAGGACGGAGCGCGGGACGCGCATCGTCCAGGGCGCTCCCGTAACCGACCCCGAGATACTGCGTCAGCTGAACCTTCCTGTCGGGGAAATAGCGGTGGAGGTACCCGATACCTTGTGGGAGGAGCCGTGATGCTCGACGCGGCGCAGCTCGGGGAACTTATCCGATCCCAGTTCACCCGTCATGCGTTCCGGCTGGAGACCCTGGATGCCTATGAGGTGGGTGACGACGGCGGCGATGTTTCCCGCTACCTGCGAGGCGAGCCTGAGCCAGATCCGGAGCGCAAGGGAGCATGGCTGGCCCGGCTGCGCGCGGAGCTGGCTGCGGGAAAGGTACGCCAGCGGGTACACGTGCTGCGCAGTCCGCTGTCGGGCTACCTCCGCTACGAGTGCGAGTGGGGATACCTGCCGAACGTCACGGCCGGCGAAGACGTGCGGATACTCGACCTGGCCGAGCGGCCTCGTCCGCCAGCCGCTGACATTGATCATGATTTCTGGCTGCTCGATGACCAGGTCGTAGTACGGATGCACTATGACGACACAGGGCGGTTCCAGGGCGCTGAGATCCTGGCCGACGCGGAACGGCCCCGCTACCGGGAGGCTCGGGACGCAGCGCTAGACGCGGCTGAGCCTTTCAGCAGTTACTGGTGCCGTCATCCGGAGTACCACCGGCCGAACACGGCAGCGTGAGCAGGGCGAGCGACGGCGACCAGGCCCGGCTGGCAGCCGAGCTGCGGGAGCTGCGTGCCGCCGCAGGGCTGGGCGGCATCGAAACCGGCCGTCGCGCTGGCATCAGCCAGTCGAAGATCAGCAAGATCGAGAACCAGGTGCTACGCCCTTCTCCTGAGGATGTCCGCGCTCTGTGCCGGGTCTATGGCACCCCCCCGGAGAAGAGCAAGAACCTTGCGCAGCTGGCGGCCTCGCTGCGTAGCGAGACGGTCGAGCCCAGGCGAGTGACCCTGAGCCGTGGCGCGCAGAACATGCAGCAGCGAATACGCAGGCTAGAAGCCTCAGCCTTGCTGCTGCGCTCGTTTCAGCCGTGCATGATCATCGGGCTTCTGCAGACCGAGGCCTATGCTCGCCTCGTGTTCGGCGTCAGCTCCTCCAGCGCTGACACAGACCAGGCAGTGGCCGACCGGCTGGCGCGTCAGACGGCGCTGCGGAACCACGTGCCGCAGGCGATTCTGCTCATGACCGAAGGCGCGCTCAGATGGCAGGCAGGCAGCCCGCAGGTAATGATCGAGCAACTCAGCGCCATCGCCGCAGCGACCGAGCTTCCCAATGCCAAAGTCGGGATCATTCCCTATTCGACGCCGGTAGCAGTTTTTCCCCGGCACGGTTTTCACCTGTACGACTCCGACGCCGTGATCATCGGAACAGAGACCGGCACAGCAACGATCACCGACAGCGCGGACATAGCCGACTACGAGCAACTGTTCACTCGCCTGGAAGAAGTCGCTTCCACCGGAGACGCAGCCCGAGCAGTGCTCAAGCGTGTCGCTGACGACTACCGGAAGCTGTAGTTAGCAGACCGCTATAGACATTGGTCGGTATGGACTTAGCGACCGGACCGTATTCTACAAGCCCAGTGTCTGGGAGAAGTGTCTCTGCGCAGCCAGGTGGATAACCGCATTCACCGCTCGCCAGCAGGCGGCGTTCGGCCTGGCTGGGCGTGGGGCCTGAGGTGTTGCTGCGTGCGGGCCGGACCAGATGCACGCCCAGGTGGTCGAGGAACGCGCATAGCCCCAGAAGTACCGGGAATGGGACGCGCAACAGCCATATTCGGCGTCACCGGCCAGATCCGAACGCCTCACAGTCTCCTGCGACATGCCGCACGGCACTGGGGTCGAGTCGATCAGCCGCAGGATCGGCACGCCGGTCTAGGTGACCTCGGCCAGTTTGCGGATCACTGTGGCGACAGCGGACCCGCCGCACGTAGTCGTTTGCCGTACCCGGATCGGTCCGGGATGCAGGGAAACAGGTGGCGCAGGTTCTTGCGGGCGTAGCGGATCGTCGCAGAACACGCAGAACACGTAGAGTGCGATCAGAAGGGTTTCGATGTTAGCTGTCACACGCAGGCAATGACGCCCTTCGCTATGTCGTCATGTGGTGGTGTGGTCGTACCAGGCTCAAAAAAAGCATGCGGGCGTTGCTGACCAGTTCCTTCGTGGCGATCTCGTCGGGGGTGAGGAACCGCATTGCCTGCCCCTCGCCCAGGATGACATCTTCCTGGCAGGCGTCGGTGCGGCCGGTGAACACGTGGAAGCGGACCCCAGACCCGTCAGCACCGACCTGTTCCACCACCCGGTCAAGCTCAAGGACAGCGGTCAGCCCGGTCTCCTCAAGCAGTTCGCGGTGGGCGGCAGTTACGGCGTCTTCCCTGGGTTCCAGCCGTCCGCCCGGAGGTGCCCACCTGCCTGGTTCCGGGTCCGCATCGTGACTGCGATGCTGCATCAGCACTCGCCCGGCCAAGTCAGTGAGAACAACGATCGCGACCTCTTCGATGATCTCCATGCGACCGACCCTAGACGGCACCTACGACACCGCATCCCCGATGATGGGGGCATGGAGTGGACCTTCACTGGTGAGGTGATCGAGTGGCGCGGGCCGGCGCCGTATCTTTTCGTGGCCATGACGCCGGAGGACAGCGAGGATCTCAAGGAGCAAGCCCGCGGCCTGATCTACTGGGGTCAGGTGCCTGTCCGCGTCACTATCGGTGATTCGGAATTCACTACGGCGCTCTTCCCCAGGAGCGGCTGCTACCTGGTGCCCGTCAAGGCGGCGGTCCAGCGAGCGGAGGCGATCGGGGAGGGTGCTGTCGTCGAGGTGGTCTTGCGTCTTGACGCCGCGCGCAGGGGGTAATGCCAGCGGTGTCAGGCACCGTTCGAAGCCGATGTCGGTGGCCAGTGACTAACCGTCTGAGGCTCGGATGGCTCTGGTGGCAGGTCGGCTAGTGCCTGCGTCAGGTCGCTGAGCCGCTGGCCGGCCCCATTGGATGTGGCAGCGCTGGTGCTCCAGCCCCAGCTATGTCACATCGATGGTGCTCCAGCCCCAGCTATGTCACATCGATGGGGTGCGGCCCGGCGGGCCAGCGGCGGGACGGGCACGGGCTGGACCAGCCATCCCGGAACCAGGTTCCTGCCAAACTTCACGGAATTCGCGCCAGAGCCCGGACTATCGGGTGCATGATCATGCCGCCAGGGTTCCGTGATCAAGACACCGACCATGATCACGGAGCGTGGGGGGTGACTCACCGAGTCCGGAGGCCTAGTCTCTCTTCACTTGTGCCTGGGCCACCTGGAGGAGCCTGACGATCGCGAGGTGCGTCTCGCACCGGGCGGTCTCGCGCTCGGCGCCGCGTCGTGACACGATCTCGTGCGACTGGAGCAGCAGCCGCTCGGCGCGCTCGGTGCCAGGCGGCGTCGCCCGGAGCAGCATCCACGCGAGCGCGGCCCGCAGCCGCGCGAGGCTGAGGTCGCCGCCCGCCTCGGTCAGCAGCGTGACCGCGCGCTCAGCCAGGTCGGCGGCCAGGCTGAGCTGTCCCAGGCCCTCGGCGACCAGGCTCGCGTTCCGGTACAGCGCCTCCCGCGCCTGCCGCGATCCGTGCACCCCGGCCTGCTCCATGACCTCCTGAAGGAGGATCTGCCGGGCCGGTGCCCGAAGCCGGAGCGAGCGTCGGCGATCAGTGACTCTACGGCCGTGATCGCCCCGCTCAGGTCACCGCGCGCTTCCAGCGCCCTGGCCAGGCCCCACCGGGCTTGCGACCGCACCTCGGGAGGACTGTCGCTCAGAAGGTCATGAAACAGCCGGGAAGCCTCGTCGAGCTTCTCCCGAGGCCAGCGCGAGCTCGGCGTGGCTGGCCGACAGCCGCTTGCTAGCGATAGCTGGTGCCTCATATCCGGTTCTCAGGTACTCCGCGCTGGTGCCCAGGCGGCGGGCAAGCTGCTGGAGCAGCGGTCCGTCAGGTGCCCGCTTGCCGGTCTCGATGAGAGAGACATAGCTCGCGGACACCAGCTCCACGCCCAGCTCGGCCTGGCTCAGGCCGCGCCGCACGCGAATGGCCCGGATTCGCGTCCCAAGAGTTTCTGCTGGTTCAGTTCGCATTATGGCCCGAGCGAAGCATGGCCGGTTCCCCCGGCGTAGTACCCGGAAAACGGGACGTTCTCACCCTTGGCGACAGATGGTATGCTCGCGAAGATAAGTATGATTCTATGACATTATGGCAATATGAATTATACGTAGAGGTGCGGTTATGGCCGATATAGTCCGCGTCGGGATTGTTGACGACCACCCGGTGACCTTGTGGGGCGTGCGCAGCGCCCTGGAGACCAGCCAGGAGATCGCGGTCGTGGCGACGTGCGCTCAGCCGGGCGAGCTGGACGTCGCGGGCCTGGACGTCGTACTCCTGGATCTGTACCTGGGCAGTGACCTCGCGTGCATCTCGTCTGTCGCCAGCCTGGCCGCCAGGACCAAGGTGATCGTCATGTCGTCGTCTACCCTGCAGACCGACATGTCGGACAGCCTGAATAGCGGGGCCAAGGCGTTCGTCTCCAAGGCGAGTCCCGCGGCGCAGTTCGTTCAGACCGTTCTGGCCGTGGCGGCCGGGGAGAGCGTGCCGGTGCCTGACGGCAGAGTCGCGGCGGACCTGACGCTGTCGCCGCGCGAGCGGACGGTGCTGACCCTGATCTCCCGAGGGCTGACCCACGATCAGATCGCCACGCGGCTCGGCATCAGCAAGCACACGGTGGATACTTACGTCAAAAGAGTCCGGACGAAGCGGAAAATCGGAAATAAGGCCGAGCTGACCAGGGCCGCCTTGCAGCCGGTCGTCGGCGGGCCGGTCCTGTCCTAGCGTCGCGCCGTACTCAGGTCAGCACTGCGGATCTACTGCGGATCTGAGGATCACGGTCGTGCCGACCCCCGGATAGCTGCGGATCTCGGCCATTCCGCCCACCGAGCGCATTCGCTCGTGAATGGACTCCCTGAGCCCGAAACCTGGCACCGATGACGCGACGCTGAATCCCCTGCCCTCATCGGAGATGGTGAAGGTCAGCGATTCCTCATCGCTTGCAATGACAATCCGGGCGTGATCAGCGCCGGAATGCTTGACGACGTTGCGCAGCGCCTCGTTGGCCGCGCTGATGAAGGCCCTCGTCACCTCCGCGCGGAGCACCGGGGCGCCGCGGCCGGCGATACTCAGGCTGACTTCCAGCGACTCGGCGCGATAGCCCGCCATCAGGGCCGCTAGCGCGCGGCCGAGATCGCTGCCCTGCTCGGGGGAGAGGAGAAGCCGCTATCCGCAAGCGCTCGCAGCCTGGCCGCCTCCTGCGTCAGCACGCGCTGCGCGGTCGAGCCGGTGTCGACCGAGACGGCGAGACCATCGAGCGCGCGCAGCACCCTGTCGTTCATCAGCCTGGTCAGCTTGGCTTGCTCCCGGCTCCTGACGAAGCCGCAGATGCGCTGCCTGAACGGCTGAGCCAGCCAGGACGGCTCCTCTCCGAGGCCGTCCGGCCAGTGCTCGCCGCCGGCGGCGATCGTCTTGATCGCAGCCCGCGCCTCAGCCTGGTCGCTCGGATTGGCGAGGAAACCGCGTGCTCCGCTGCTGCGAAACAGCCACGCATCGTGCCTCAGCGAGGCTGGTGCCGTTCCGAGAACCGGATGCCGGATCGCAAGGTGCTCAAGCTCCCGGAGGCCGATCGGGTCACGATCAAGATCATGGTCGATTACGAAAACATGGCAGGGAGGTATCCCGTCCCATGACCCTGACCTGGCGACGCGCAGGTCACCGATGCCCGGATCGCCGAAGATCGCGCCGATCAGCGCCCGGCGCCGCAGGACATCCGTGCAGCAGACCGCGACCGTGAGCAGCTCGCTCAGCGGCGCACCCGACGCGGCTAGCTCGTCAGTCACAGTCATCGGGCTGGCTCCCTGACGCGTTGGGGCCTGTCGATCAGCTGATCTCCGTAAGTCTATCCGGCGAGCCGCCCATTTATATAAAAATGGCCTCGTAACGGCCGCTATCGGAACCGGGATAGGCCGGCACCGCGGTCCTGGTCACCCTTGCCAGGAATCTCGCGGGTACCTGCTCAGGATCGGCGCCCACGCTCAGTGCGCGGTCCCGGCTCGCCGGGCCTGGGCGGGTGTGTATCCGTAGGCCTGCCGGAATACCCGGTGGAAATGAGTCACGTCGGCGAAGCCGTTGTCAGCGGCGATATCGATGATCCGCAGCGCCGCGCGGGCGGGATCGGCGAGGTCTCGCCGGGCCAGATCGAGGCGGCGGGCGCGGACAGTAGCGGCAAAGCTGTGGTCGTGCCCGGCGAAGACCTGGTGGAGCAGCCGCACGGAGATGCCGATCCTGGCCGCCGTCCGGGCGGGGGACAGGTCGGCGTCACCGACATGCTCATCAATGTCGCCGAGCGCGGCTAGGAGCAGTCCCCGGTGATGCTTGCCGGTGGCGCCCGGCGGCTCGGACTGCTCAAGTGCGACGGCGAGCAGGCCAGAGGTATGGAGTGCGAGCCGGGCCGCCGAGCCCGGCGCGAGCTCGCCTCCGTCGATAACGGTCAGCGCGTGGCGGACGGCCGCGCCGAGACCGGTAGCCGTGCTGACTCTGGTCGCGGTCGGCACTTGCCGCTCCGCCTGGGCAAGCAGCAGGTCCTCGGGAATATGCAGGGAGAGTTGCCGGAAATCGGCGCCGAACTCGAACGAGAACGGCCTGGCCGTGTCGATCAGCGTGAGGTCACCAGGCTGGGTGACCGCGACCCGCCCATCCTGCGTCGTCATGCCGGTGCCCCGGAGCTGGAGGTTGGCGTAGTAGCCAGATTGCGGGGACCGCTCGATATCGGCCTCGGTGCGGCGCACCCGCTGGGCCTGCGACTCGATGCGCGCCAGGTCGAGCCGCTCAAGCGACTGCTGCGTGACGCGGCCATGGAAGCCGTCACGAAGCCGCGATTCGGGCGTCAGGTCGAGAAACGCCTCGCAGATCATTTCCCGCCAGTAGCCGAACTGGCGGCGCGGGACAACCTGCGCCGTTGACCAGGTGGGCATCGCACCATACCTCGTTCACGCGAGCCTGCGCGCACAGCCAGTTTATTCTGCGCTGTCAGCAATCTTGCTCTTACGGCGTACAGGCAATCTGGAGTAATGATATCTACCCGCTTTACCGACGCCTACGGAATTACTCACCCGATCGCACAGGCTGGAATGGCCTTCGTCGGCATGACCCCCGATCTCGCGCTTGCCGTCTGCGCCGCCGGCGGCCTGGGCTCCATCGGCGTAGGGCTGATGCCCCCGCCGGCGCTGAAGATCACTATTGACGCGGTTCGCTCAGGAACCAGACGGCCGTTCAATGTTAATTTCCTCACCAATCTCACCGAAATGGCGCAGATCGAGGTCGCCTGCAACGAAGGGGTACCCGTGGCCTCGTTCCACTGGGGACATCCGCCGCGGTCCTGGATCGACGAGCTGCACGGGGCTGGCTCCAGGGTCTGGGAGCAGGTCGGGTCGCCCGACGCGGCCAAGCGCGCGGTCGACGACGGAGTCGACCTGGTGATCGCGCAGAGCAGCGAGGCTGGCGGGCACAACCTCGGCACGCTGCCCGCGATGGCGCTGCTCCCGCTCGTCGCGGACGCGGCCGCGCCCGCCCTCGTGCTCGGCGCCGGCGGCATCGCCGATGGCCGCGGGCTGGCCGCCGCGCTGATGCTCGGCGCGGACGGAGTGTGGGTCGGCACCCGGCTGGTCGCTACGGCGGAGTCAGGCGCGCACCTTGAGTACAAGGAGAGACTTGTGCGCGCGCAGGCCGCTGACACGGTGCTGACCGGCGTGTTCGGGCCGGACCTGCCGGAGTTCAACCCGATGCGGGTGCTCCGCAATCAGGTCACCGACCAGTGGCAGGAGCGGGTGGACCAGATTCCTGCCGACCTTAACGCCGGGCCGGTGGTCGGCCACGTCAGCCTGCCGGGCCTGGAGCTCGACCTGCATAAGTTCTCGAGCTTCGTGCCGATCGCGTCCACGACCGGCGACTTCGACGAGATGCCGATGCTCGCCGGGCAGGGCGTCGGCCTGGTCGACTCGGTCGTGTCTGTCGCCGAGGTCATCTCCGCGATGGTCAGTGACGCGACGAAGATGATAGCGACGGTCGGGTCGCGGGTCAGCTAGCAGGCGGCCTGAGGGGGCATGCGCCTGCCTGATTCACGCCACCAGGGTTCCGTGAAGTTAGCTGGGTGGCCTGGTCGGGGGTCGGCCGTCTCCTACACGATGCCCGGTTTCACCCGATCAGGGTCCGGTGGCCGGTCCGGATAAGCCGCAGGCCAGGAGAATCCGCGTGCCGGCCGGGTGATGCCGGGGTCCGTGGCGGGCGGGCGGGAGTGCCGGGCAACGGAAAGTGATGATACGTCAGCCGATGGCCGCCACGTATGAACACTTTGATAACCACAAACCCGGCTAACCGGGCAAATTTTCAACGGAAAGTGATGATACGTGGGTCGGGCCCCACGACGTATCAACACTTTCCCGGGTCATTGCCCCCGCCCCGGAGCGCTGCGGGCCCGACGGCCGAAGCGGCGATAGGCCCCGGCCGCAACACCCGCCCGCGCCCGCTGCCGCAACCGGGTCCGGCATGGCCCGCAGCGCCCGGTACAGCCGTCCATGCGCAGCTCGCGCCAGAGCCATGTTCCGTGATCAAGGTTTGCTCCATGATCACGGAAATCTGTGCACGGTACTCGGCAGACAATGTGGCCCTGGCCCTCGCGCAAACGCCGGTAGAGATCCGGTAGAACGTGGCGGCAGGCTGAGTTCGGGTCGGTGGCCGCGCCAGCCATCGGCCCGCTTAGTCGCGCGGTGATGAGACGGGGCGGGGAATGATCTGCCTCCACCTGGCTGTCCGTCATGCTTCAATGCCATTTCAGCACGTCGACCCTACGGTCCAATCTTTGCGTCATTGCGGTGTCATTGCACCGCGCTAGCCGAGGTCACGGGTCAGCTAGCAGGCGGGTTGGCGAGCACAGGTTGGCGGGTCAGCGCGATTTTTCGGAAATAGAACGCTGGCGGATCATCCTGCGGGTGGACGCGGCTCAGACCTGTGGCTGACGCCGGATCGACGTCCGTTGTACAGACTGAACTTGCGGGACCAGATCTGGGCCACGACAGACTGGACGAACAAGTCAACTGGACGGAATAGTGACGCAGACCGCGGTGAGCCGAACGACGCGGACCTGGGCCGCCGCCCTGACACTGTTTTTCTCGCCGCGCTGATTCCGGAAACGGTGGCCACCTACAACTCACCGCCGCTGCTGCTGCTGATCAGACCGTGGGACCTGCTTTTCCTCAGCGCGTTCTACGGCTCCGTAGCCCTGCTGGTACGTGAATTCAGGCACCGACGGCCGGTCCGGTGGACAAGCATCTTGCTGCTGGGCATGGCAGCAGGGGCTATCAATGAAGGCATCATCGCCGGAACGTGGTATGAGGCCAAGTACAAGGGATATGTACTGATCGGCGGAGTGGACCCGGCCGTGGCCGTCGGCCTGACCGTCTTCCACGCGCTCGTCAGCACGGTGCTTGCCTATCTTGCTGGCCGACCTGATATTCCCGGCGATTGCCGACCGCCGCTGGCTGGGGCGCAGGGGAGTGACGACATGTTCGGTGCTGCTGATCCTGGTCACGGTGACCGGATTCGTGCAGGCAGCGCACCGGGGCATGAAGGCCGTCGTCCTGCTCGGAGTCATCATCGCGGTGGCTGTGGCCTTGGCCCTGCCGGCCGCGGTGCCCCGGCAGATCTCAGCGCGGAACCCGCCTGGTGCCACCAGGCTGCTGCTCGCCGGGATGGCGGCGATGGTGGCGTTCTTTGCCGTGTTCGCGATCCTTCCCGGGATCGCCGGGTCCCTGGCAAGTTCGGCGGATCTCGTCCCCTGGCAGGCCGGGCTGGTACTGGCGATGTGCTCGCTATTCGGCCTGATCGTTGCGACTGGCCGCAACTGGACCGGGCGCTCAGGCTGGGGACACCGGCAGACGCTCGCGGTGATCACCGGCGCCTTGCTGCCAGCGATCATCTTGTCGCTGATACTCCCGGCAGCCTGGCGCGGACTCGAGCCAGTGGCGACTCTTCCGATGCTCGCGCTGCTCGTCCGGCTAGCCAGACCGAAGCGGGAAAGCCCGCACCATCATCCCGGAGCCGTTTGGTCTTAGCCGTGTGGCCCAGCGGCGGGACCGCGCCCGAGCACTCCGGGCAGCCGCCCGATGAGTTGAAGACCGTGAGCCCCGCCCGCTGGTGCTTGGCCAGCAGGCGGCGGGACTCCAGGTTCTAGGGTATGGGACCACATTCGTCCAGGACGTGCCTGGCGACCTCAGCGCGGCCCCAAGCCCTCGGGCCGTGTACGTGCGGGACCGGCGGGCCGCGTTGCTGCTCGTGCCTGGGTCCGTCTTAGTCGTCGGCCTGGTGTCCGGGCTCGCCTGCACGGCGCTGTTCGGGGTCACGCACGGGCTCAAGCCGGGGTTGACGGCCGGACACTCATCGGGCTCGTGACCGGGCTAACCTGGAGCGCCAGCGTGACAGTCTGCCGTCCTACCTGCTCGCTCGGGCGTGGCTGGCACTGCGCCGCCGGCTGCCCTGGTCGCTAATGAGCTTTCTCGCCGACGCGCACCAAAAGATGTGCTTCGCCAAGCCGGCGCTGTCTACCAGTTCCGGCACCTCGGGCTGCAGCGGCAACTCGCTGCCCGGCCTCAGTCCGGTCGCCGCATCCGCACCACCCGATCCTGAGCTAGCCTGTCACCCCGGTTGCGCTTCCGCCTGGCCTAAGTCACATTGTTGCTCGGTCTTCGGGCTGCCATCCGAACCGCCTCTACAGATGGACCGGGATGATCGACCCGAAGGGCACGCACGGCGGCCGGTGATCGACAACACACTGGCGTTCAATAACGCGAAGAAGGTCCACAGCCAACCCCGCACGCTGCCGAGCTCACTGCGCCCCGCCGCGGCGCGGCCGCCAGGTCCCGGCCAGGGTAGCGATCACCGCCGCGTAGCCCGCCGGCATCAGGGTCATCAGCAGTACGAACCGGATCGCCAGTGCGGGCATCATCACTCGCAGCAGGTCCCCCTTATTTCCGTTCAGGGTCGGTGTCCGGGGCGATCTCATCGATCACGCCGGGCCGCCCGCACAGCGCGTCCAGCCGCTTCATCCGCCCCCAGCCGGACATGATCAGACAGATATCGCCACATCTCCGCCGCGAATCTTCCCTGCCCCATCGCCGTGCTTGCCTTCTTCGAGGATCGCCCGGCGCGGCGTATGTCGGTGGCCAACAAGTCGCGCAGTAGACTTGTCATGACATCTAGCCGCTTAGGAGAAGAACCTGTCATCGGCAGCAGACTTGAGGTCGCTCGTTGCGATCAGAGTTCGCGAGGCGAAAGTCTT
Organism: uncultured Actinomycetota bacterium; assembly: GCA_963819285.1. Classification (GTDB taxonomy): domain Bacteria; phylum Actinomycetota; class Actinomycetes; order Streptosporangiales; family Streptosporangiaceae; genus Chersky-822. The sequence goes on along the minus strand of CAWFVM010000006.1, from coordinate 1,432,820 downwards.
GCTCGACGCTGCGGAGTGGTCCGGGGCATATTATCTAAGTGGATATGCGGCGGAATGCTCATTGAAAGCGTGCGCCACTCGTTCGTTCGGGAAATACCGTGTACCGGATCCGCAAATAATAAAGAGTATTTATACGCATAGGCTCGAAGAGCTGGTAAACGTTGCAAATCTTAGGCCTCAGCTTACTCTCGAATTGCAGGCAAATAAAGATTTTGAGCTAAACTGGAGGACCGCCAAGGACTGGACTGAGAGTAGCCGATACTCTGAGGCTTATTCAGCACTCATTCCGTAGAAGTGCAGTCCGACAACGACTGAGATGGTCTGGGCGAAGGTGCTCAGGGGTCGCCGGTAGTCAGTGTGCATGACCCTCCAGGTCTTGAAGTTCGCGATAGCCCGTTCGACGACATAGCGTATCCTGTTAACGGCTGTGTTGAATTCCTTTTCCCAGTCCAGCAGGTCGCGATGGGCGGGCTTCCTGATAGGCGTGATCATTCCGCTCCCGATATAGCCTTTGTCTCCTATCCATCTGCCGGGAATCACCCCGGAAAGGACGCCTGACTCGCCGATGCAATGCATGTCGTGGCGGCTCCCTTCGATCGGATCGGAAATCCAGGCGACCTCGCCTTCGAGAGTGCAGGCGACCTGCACATTCATTCCCGTGGTCTTGTGCTTCCCGGAGTAAAGGCTCGGAGTTGAGGCCCAGGACCAGCACGGCAGCAGGGTTCCGTCCACGATGAGCTGGGAATTCGGGCCAAGCTCATCAGCCGTGGGCACGATGCCTGCGAGGGTTTTCTCCAGGAGCGGGGTGATAGCTGATATCACGCGGCTGATCGTCGGCTGGGATACGCCGAAGGACTCTGCGATCTCCGACTGAACATGGTTGCGGCGCAGGTAGGAGAGTGTCACGACAACGGATTTGTAAAGGCCGAGGCAAGGCGGCCAGACTGCCTTTCCCGTTTCGGCTGCCGCTTGCCAGATCATGACGCAGAGTTCTGCGATCTCGTCCCTGGAGAAGCCAGTGGTATGATACATGTGATGGCCCGCCTTCTTGAGAATTGCGTGTGGTAACTCAATTCTCCCGGAAAGCGGGTCGTCTTTAACTTTGACACGCCGTTGCTACCAGTCGGTTTGTCCCTGCCCTGAATAAGCCTCTCTATGTGGACTGAGGGTGAAGCGCGCGATCTGTACAAAGCAATTACGCATCGAACTAACGGGGTCCTGCGGTGGACGAGACAACACTGGTAGGGCAGGACGCATACGAAGGTGCGCTGCTCATCGAGAAACTAGATTCATATGACCTGGGTCTGACCTCAGCGTTCTGGGCTCATGATGCGGCCCTAGGCATCTGGCGACTCATTCTAGCTGTCTCACGGCTTCAGCCTGCATCCCCTAGGGAGATTTATAAGGCCATACAAGAGGCCCTTATAGCCCTCGAGTTGCGCCTTGAACTCGGCAGAGTTGCAATTGTTGCTGACAATGAACCGCTAATCGGCACACTGAGGGAATTTGCCGCAAGGGCCACTACTGACGTTGTCGAGGTACCACTCGGCGGTGCTGAAATAGCGGGCGCTCCTGTCGATACTGGCTATGCCTACAAAATCGACTCCCTTCGCTACGAGGGAGATCTTCTGGCCGCACTACAGCGCGGCCAACCTGACAACGTGGTGTTGAGGCGGTCCTCAAGGGTCACGGTCACCAACGCTTTTGACTTCGACTTCGTCATGGACGACGGATCGCAGGCGTTGTTCATCGTTGCCAAGTCTTTCTCGCGGCCCCTTTCTTCCAAAGATGTACAACGCATTGCCCTTTCGTACCAAGGTTCGAGAAGTGGCCGCCTAGGGGTTAACTTGATGATCGTCTCAAAGACTGGTATCTCGCCTAACTCCGAGTCGGCAACTGTCAGAAGTATATCTAGAATTCTGCTTGTCAAGTGGGCTGACGCCGCTGACGATGCCGAGTTGCAGGCTAGTATCGCGGCTGTTTTCGGGTAACAGAACTACCCGCAGACTGACAGGTCAAATGCCGGACGGACAGCCCCGCCGGATAGAACGCTGAATCACAACATCGCTTTTACCCGGCGAGAGCCCGCCAGTTCACGCTAGGCGGCTGTGAAGAGGTCTTTCTTCTCAGTCGACGGCGCAGGCCTCGCGCGAAGGGTGGCAGCGTGCTGTATTCGCCGAACAGCCCCGAGGATGACCTGCTGGCAAGCTGCCTGATCCTGTCGCCCGCACCTTGATCGGGTCCCGCCGCAGCCGATGTCAAGCAGCGTTCCCTCAGCCTGAGCTAACTGCGCGTCAGGTAAATGTCATTTCAAGGTAAATTCTTCACGAACCGGGCTATTGCCTGCGCTGTCGGCCTGTGGAAGCATCCCGAATGGTCGCCTTGAGCCGGGGTTGGCGGTCAGGTACTGGCCCAGAGCTCGGGGGAGGGGGCTGATGGCAGAGAATCTGATAGCCGCGATGTCGGCCAGGCTTGATCGCATCGCGCAGACCCGTGACCTGTCCCTCGCGCTTGAGACCGACGCTCTTCAGAACGCACGACTGCTAGCCGGATCTCTGTGCACAGACCTCAGCGCCGAGGACGACTGCCTCAACGGCTGGCACGTGCTTGGCTGGTTTTACCTGTACCGGTACAACGGCGGCCAGGACTCTGCCGACTTCGATGCGGCAGTCAACGCCTTCACAAGCTGCTTCCTGACCGGCTGCGAGGTGCCTGAGCAACTGCTGAGCCAGGTTGCCGAGGCTTGCGTGCCGACCGCTGTTCAGTGGCAGCGGCGGGCGGAGACCTCGCACGCCGCTGACGACATCTCGGCCGCGATCGGATTGTGGCGGCGCGTTCTTGACGCCGCGCCCGATGGCTGCTCGATAGAGACAGCGCGCCTTTCCAACCTCGGCCTGATCCTGCGGGACAAGTTCCTCCAGACCCGAGATGACGCCGATCTGGCCGAGGCGGTCGCCATCAGCCGCCAGGCGGCGGCGGAGATCCCCGCCGATGACCCGGCCCGCGCGGCCTGCCTGGCTACCCTCGGCGTGGTCCTGAATGCGCGCTTTGACCGCAGCGGCGAGCGGAGCGATCTGGACGAGGCCATCAAGGCCTGGCGTGAAGCGGCTGGGGCAGCGGCAGACAGCCAGTCCGAGCGCGCGACGTATCTGGCGAACCTCGGAGATGTGCTGCGAATTCGGTACGAACGGCTCGGCGACGCGACTGCCGTCGACGAGGCGGTCATCGTGAGCCGCCAGGCACTGGCCGCGAGCGCTGACACCGATCCCTGGCGTGCGATGCAGCTGTCGAACCTGGGCGCTGCCTTGCAAGCTCGGTTCAATTCGACGGGCCGGCTATCCGACCTGGATGAGGCGATCGAGATCGCTGGCCAGGCCACACTGCCGACCCATGATGAGCGGCCAGGTCAGGCCATGCGGCTGTCCAACCTCAGCGCCGCCCTGCGCACTCGGTTTGGCCAGACAGCCGATGTTGCTGATCTTGATCAGGCAGTAGATGCGGGCAGGCGGGCAACTCTCGTGGCCGCAGCCCGCGACCCGAACCTGGCGATGTATTTCGGCAATTTCGGCGGAGCTCTCCTTGCGCGTTTCGCCATTACCGAGAGCCGGGAAGATCTGGACGCGGGTCTCGATGCCACACGTCAGGCAATCGGGGCCTGCGGCGAGGACTATCCGCACCGGCCGATGCTGCTCTCCAACCTGGCCAGCGCCCTGCATATGCGCTTCGGTGAGACAGCCCAGCTAGCAGATCTGGATGAGGCGATCACCATCGGCCGCGCGGCCGTTGCCTCGGGTACTGAGCACCATGCCGATCTCGGCCTGTATCTCTATAGCCTGAGCGACACGCTGCTGGAGGCCTATAAGCAGCGAAGGGACCCGAACAGCCTGGCTGAGGCCATTGTTGTCGCTCGGCGCGCGGTCGAGATGACAACCCCGGCAAGCCCGCATCGGCCTGCGTATCTGGCTGGCCTCGCCGACTGCTACCAGGCCTTGTTTGAGCATAGTGATGATCCGGCCGATCTCGAATCCGCCATAGCAGTAATGCGGCAGGCGGCGCAGACCGTACCGGACGGCCATCCGTTCCAGGCCATGCACCTGTCCAGGCTCGGCCAGGCAGCCAGGCTGCTGTTCGAGCGAACCGGGCAGCGGTCCGACCTCGATGAGGCCATTGTCAGCTTGCGCCGCGCGGTCGAGGCCACCGCCGACCACGACGAGCGCTCTGGCTACCTGTCCGATCTCGGCGCCGCGCTGGAGCTGAGATCTGGCCTGGGCGATGCTCGGTCAGAGCCAGCCGGAGCCGGAGCCGGGGGAGACCGGCGCGAGGACCTGCTCGGGCAGTTGTCGATCCTGGTCGACCGGATTCTTGAATCGCGCAACTACTCCGCGACACTGGAACCCTCGGTACTCGCGACTTTGTCAGCCGCTACCGCGCTGCTCAGGCCCGGCGAGGATGCCTCGGCCTGGAGCACGGTGGGCTGGATTCGGTGGTTCCGCTATCAGGCCTCGCCTGATTCACGCCGCGAGGAAGTGGATGCCGCCATCTCCGCCTTCACCCCGGGCTTCATCGAGGATCTGCCGGTTCCCGGAAGACTCGAGCCCCTGCTGGCCGATGCGGCCGAGGAATACGCGGATGAGCTGCTGGATCAGGTCATCGATGCTCCCGACCCGGACGTCGTCTCAGTCGCGCTCCGGCTCTGGCGGCGGGTCGTCTCGGTCACTGCCTCTGATGCGCCTGAACTGGGATTTCGCCGATGGGCCCTGGCAGTCGTCTGGGAGGCTAAATTTTTCCTGACTGGCCGGGTCCCTGATCTGGACGCGACCATTTCGGCGAGCCGTGACGCGGTGGACGTCACGCCGGAGAGCCATCCCGCTCTGGCGAGCCGCCTGAGCCTCCTGGGCCGGATGCTGCGCGTACGATTCGCGCTGGCGGGCGATCCGGCGGACCTTGATGAGGCCGTCAGCGTCGGCCGCCAGGCGGTCGAGGTCGCCGCCCCCGACGAGCGGCCACCGCTTCAGAGTCTGCTGGCCATCACCTTGCATGACAGTTACCAGTGGTCAGGTCGGCTTAGCGACGTGGATGAGGCGGTGGCTATCATGCGCGATCAAGTCGCGCGGACCGCCGTCGGTGATCCGCTTTACGCTGACGGTCTGGCCAGTCTCTGTACTGTCCTGCTGGCCCGGTTCAGCGGCACGGGGGAACTGAGCGAACTGGACGAAGCCGTTGACTGTGCGCACCGATCCGTCGGGGCTACGCAGGCGAGTGACCCGGACTGCGCGCAGTACCTTAACGGCCTCGCGAGCGCGCTCACGGTGAGATTCACTCAGGTCGGGGATCCAGAAGATCTTGATACCGCTATCAGCGCGTCGCGCAAGGCCGTGGCGCTGGCCGAAGACGGCCATCCTGACCTGACGATGTACCTGGGCGTTCTAGCGTCCGCGCTGCTACAGCGCGCTGAGCTTGGCACCGGGCGAGAAGATCTGGACAAGGCGATATCCGCCAGCCGCCGCGCGGTGAGGCTCGCCGCTCAGGGTCACCCCAACAAGTCCTTGTGGCTGCTGACCTACGGCGGCGCGCTGCGATCCCGGTTCGTTCGCAATGGCGACCTCCCTGACCTTGAGGAAGCAGTTGAGGCCGGCCGTCAGGCCGTTCTGCTTGCCCCGCCCGGCTCCCTGAACCAGGCAATGTGCCTCAGCGATCTCGCCAGCTCCGTCTATGCGCGCTTCCACCTAGCCGGCCGCCCGGCGGATCTCGATGAGGCCATCACGACTGGCCGGCAGGCGGTGCGGCTCATTCAGGAGGGGAGTCCTCTTCGCGGGATGCTGCTGATAAACCTGGCTAACGGACTGCACGCCAGATACCAGATCACCGGGGACGTGAAGTATCTGGACGAAGCCATGGCCACCATCGAGCAGAGCATCTCGATTCTGCCAGATGGGCATCTGCACCAGGGGATATCTCTGACCAATCTGGTCATGATGCTAACGAGCCGGTTCGTGGTGACAGAAGACCTCGCCTGCCTTGACCGGGCGATTGAGGCAGGCCGCCGTACTGAGTCCGTCATTCCTGACGGACACTACTACGACCCCGTCCGCCTGCTCAATATCGGCAACGCCCTGCGGGAGCGGTTTGCTCGCACCGGCAACCTGGCTGATCTTGACGAGGCCATTGCTCTGAGCCAGAAGGCGGTCGGTCTCTGCGCTGAGGGTCATTTCTTCCGGGCGACTATTCTGGCCAACCTGGCCAGCGTCTTGCAGGCCAGGTTCGATTCTTCTGAGAGCCTCGCCGACCTGGACGAGGCGATCGCGATCGGTCGCGAGGCGCTGCGGCTCACAACGGATGGTCACGCCGATCAGGCCTCCATTCTCGCCATCCTCGGTAACGCGCTGCAACGCAGGTTCGCCCGGATCGGTGACCTCAGTGACCTAACTGAGGCTGTCGCGGCCCAGCGTCAGGTCGTTCAGCGGCTGCCGGAAGGTCACCCGCAGCGGGCGGCGGAATCGGCAGCCCTTGCCTTCTCGCTGTGGGCCAGATTTGACCGGCTGGGCGTGCGCGCAGATCTCGACGAGGCCATTGGCATAGGGCGCGAGCTCGTCGAGGGCACGCCGGCCGGCCAGGCGGCCAGGGCCGCCCACCTCACCGCACTCGGATTTACCCTGCTCACCAGGGCGGAGGCTCGCAGCGGAGCTAGCCGACCTGACCCAGGCGGCCGGCATTCTGCGAGAGGCCGCCGAGGCAGTGCAAGGTGAGGGTCCGTCTCTTGCGCTGCCCCTGGCCGGGCTCAGTCACGCCCTGTTCACTGTCTTCGAGCGCACAGAGGACCCGGCCAGCCTGGACGAGGCGATCGCGGCCGGCCGCCAGGCTGTGCTCGCGGCTCCGCGCGGACGTGCCGAGCGGGCCGTCTATCAGGTCAGCCTCGCGGCTGCGCTCCGCCAGCGGCACGAGAGCACCACAAATCCCGGAGACCTGGCTGAGGCTGTGGAGTTGTTCACCGGCGTCGTAGCGACGGTCACGGCGACCCCGTCGACGCGCATCAACGCCGCGATCCTCGGGTCGAGGCTAATTGCCGAGTCCGACCTGGAGGGCGCCGCCCGGCTGCACGACACGGCGGTGCGGCTGCTACCGCAAGTGGTGCCCCGTCAGCTCAGTCAGGCTGACCAGCAGCATCAGCTCAGCGACTACAGCTTCCTGACCAGCGACGCCGCCGCGCTGACCCTGCGGCTTGGGCAGCCAGACTCTGCGGCGAAGGCCCTTGGCCTGCTGGAACTCGGCCGGGGAGTGCTCTACGGGCAGGCTCTCGATACTCGCGGCGACGTGGCGGAACTGCATCGGCGCTTCCCTGACCTGGCCGCGCGCTTCCTTCAGCTGCGCTACGAGCTCGATCCACCGGATCATACGGTCGACTGGGCCGCCGCGGCCCAGCTAAACGCGATCGCCTCACCGCGGCGGGGCCCCGACAGGCATCGCGCCGCGACGGAACTCACCGCGCTGCTTGACGAGATCAGGGGCCGGGACGGGTTCACCACCTTCCTGCTGCCGCCCGAGCCGGAGAGCCTGACGAGCCATGCTGCTCAGGGACCGATCGTGGCGTTCAACGCCAGCCATTACGGCAGCGACGCGATAGTCGTCACGACAGAGTCCGTCAGCCGGGTGCCATTGCCGGCCCTCACGATCGACGAGCTGACGACCAGGATCGATGCCTTCGACTACTGCCTGGAGGTAATGACAAGTCCCGAGGCGACCGGCCAGCAGCGAGCAGACGCCGAGGACGAGATCAGCGACATTCTCGAATGGCTGTGGGATTCGGCCGCCGAGCCTGTGCTGCGTCAGCTCGGATACGCAGGCACGGCCAGGACAACGGCCGTCACCGCCGTCGGGGCCGAGCCTAGGGTGTGGTGGATTCCCGGTGGCCTCCTGGGCATGCTCCCCATCCACGCCGCCGGCTATCACCGCGAAGCCAGCGGCCGCACGGTACTTGACCGGGTGGTGTCGTCCTATACGCCAACAGTGCGGGCGCTGGTCTACGCCCGCGGCCGGGCGAGCACCGAGCCTCCCCGGCGGAGCCTGATCGTCGCCATGCCCACGACCCCTGGCCCGGTCTCACAGCTGCCAAACGCCTCAAGAGAGGCCCAGTCGCTGATGACAAGGCTGCCCGAGCCGGTACTGCTGATGAAGGGCTCGGCTGCCAGCCTGGGCGTCCCGACGAGGGACACGGTCCTGACCCAGCTAGTCGGCAGTGCCGTGGCCCATTTCATCTGCCATGCCAGATGTGACCCGGCCGATCCCTTCGCCAGCGAACTGGTCTTGCACGACTATGCAGATGACCCGCTGACGGTGACCAGCCTGGCCAGGATCCGGCTCGACTACGCGCAGCTCGCCTACCTGTCGGCGTGCGAGACGTTCAGGAACACCAAGATCGAGCTGCTTGATGAGGCAATATGGACTGCCCCGGCTTCCTTGGAGGCTGTGACCTCTGGGAAGGTTGGGGCTCATGGTATCAAGGAAAGCGCATCCCGATGAGCTGCGGGAACGGGCAGTGAAGCTGGTCTTCGAAGTTCGTGCGGAGACAGGAAACGAACGCGGGTCGATCGCAAGGGTCGGCCGCCAGCTCGGCATCAATACCGAGACTCTCCGTAACTGGGTGAATAAGGCTGAAGTTGATTCCGGTCAGCGGCCCGGTACCAGCAGCGAGGATAAGAAAAGGATCGCGGAACTGGAACGAGAAGTCCGTGAGCTGCGCCGCGCTAATGAGATTTTGAAGGCGGCGAGTGCTTATTTCGCGAGGGAACTCGACCCCAGGTATCCGCGCTAGTCGAGTTCATTGACTCACATCGTGACCGGTTCGGTGTCGAGCCGGCGTGCGCGGTGCTGGAAATACCGCCGTCGACCTATTACGCGGCGAAGAAACGCGAGCGTGAGGCGTCGGCCCGCGACAAGCGGGATGACTGGCTGAAGAAGGAAATCACGCGAGTGTGGACAGATAAGAAGACCGGCCGCCGCGTGTACGGCGCGAGGAAAGTGTGGCGGCAGCTGGGGCGGGAAGGCATCGTGGTAGCCCGCTGCACGGTGGAGCGGCTGATGCGCGAGCTGGGCATCGCGGGCGCAGCGCCCAGGAAGAAGAAGCCGCTGACGACCGTCCCGGCCCCAGCCGGAACGCCGCGTCCGTCTGACCTGCTCGAACGCGATTTCACCGCCGCTTCGCCGGCCAGCCGGTGGGTCGCCGATATCACGTATGTGGAAACGGCCTGCGGTTTCGTCTATACCTCGTTCGTGACTGATTTGTTTTCCCGCAGGATTGTCGGCTGGCAGGTGTCGGACTCGCTGCGGGCGGAACTCGCCCTCGATGCGCTGGAAATGGCTATCTGGTCAGTGGGTGACAAGCTCATCGGAGGTAGGCTGATCCATCATTCCGACCGGGGCGTGCAGTACACGTCGATCCGGTATGCCGAGCGGCTGGGTGAAATCGGCGCGGTCCGCTCGGTGGGAAGTAAAGGTGATTCTTACGATAACGCGGCTGCGGAGTCGGTGAATAGTCTTTACAAGAAAGAGCTCATTGACCGGGACGGGCCGTGGGCCGGCGTCAGGGATGTCACCCTCGCCACCGTGGATTGGGTGGCCTGGTACAACAACCAGCGGCTGCACTCAAGCTGCGGCTACATTCCCCCGAGAGAATTCGAGGAAAACTATTACGCACGGCAAGAAACGCTGGTAGCATAGTCTTATTCGGCAAGCAAGGGCCTCCAAAATTGCCGGGGCGATCCAATACATCTCACCGCCGCATTCCAGCTAGTCGGCTATCCGCATGTGATCGGCACTTTGTGGGGAATCTACGATGGCATCGCAGCCCACGTGGCCGAATCTTTCTATGACTATCTGCTTGCCGATACTGGCGTTCTAGACACGACCGTGAGCGCCCGAGCCTTGCATCAGGCAGTTCGCGATCTCCGGGATACCCATCGCCGTGAGCCTTTCTGCTGGGCGGCCTACGTTCAGGCCGGCGCCTGAGGTAGAAACCGGGCAGGAGCCCCCTCGGGTGAAGGGGTGCCGCCAGGGACCGGTTCAGGTACTGTTTGAGGTCTTGAACTGGGACGATGTGGTTTGGCCTGATCTTTGATCTGGCGGATGGGCTGTGGTGGGACAATGAAGGCGCTGACGTCACTCGCGGTGACAGGGTTCCTCGTTCTCGCGCTGACCGGAGCCGCGCGGCCTGCCGTAGCGCCGGGCCAGGGCCACACGGGCCAGGCTGGATGCGCGTGGCACGTGGTGGCTAGTCCTAGCCAGGGCTCCGCCATGCTCAACGCGGTAGCCGCTACCTCGCGAAAGGACGCCTGGGCGGTCGGCAACTATGACACCGGCTCGGGTTTCCGTACCCTGATCGAGCACTGGAACGGCGAGACATGGAAGGTGGCGCCGAGCCCGGATCCTGCTCCCGGTCAGGGCCGGACCAACACGCTCGGCGGGGTCGTTGCGATCTCCAGATCCAACGCCTGGGCGTTTGGCTTCTACGAGAAGGCCGGAACGAGCTTCCGTACCCTGATCGAGCACTGGAACGGCTCATCGTGGTCAGTCGTGCCGAGCCCGAACTCCGGCTCGGGGGAGAACACGCTCAGTGCCGCCTCAGCAGTATCGGAGTCGGATATCTGGGCGGTGGGCTACCATCACGTTCCCGGCGCGCGCAAGACCCTGATCGAGCACTGGAATGGCTCCAGGTGGCGGATAGTGGCGAGCCCGCAGCCAGGTTCCGCGCGCAGCGAGAGCCTGCTGTTCGGGGTTGCGGCAATATCGGCGCGGCGCGCCTGGACGGTGGGAACCGAATCTCCGTCCTTCGGCCAGACCCTGGCGATCAGGTGGAATGGCGTCAGGTGGTCGACGGTCACGACAGCGAATCCGGGAGACGGCGACCGTTTCCTGCAAGCGGTCACGGCATCGTCGGCGACTCAGGCTCTCGCGGTGGGCAGCTATCTGAGCGGCAGCCGGACCAGGGCGCTGGCGCAGCTATGGACGGGATCGGCCTGGGTGATGGTGCCGGCCGCCAGCCCGGGGGCCGACTACAACTCGCTTCAGGCAGTCACGGCCAGGAGCAGCACGTACGGCTGGGCCGTCGGAGCGCGCCGGGCCACGCCAGGGAGCGCGTTCCGCACGCTGATCGAGCGCTGGAACGGCAAGACCTTCACGCAGGCGCCTTCCCCGAGTCCAGGCCGAGGGGACGACTGGCTCTTCGGCGCGGCGGCTGTGCCGGGGAACGGCGGGTTCTGGGCGGTCGGAGCCGCCGGTCCCCGGACCCTGATCGAGCGGCACTGCTGACCCTCGCTCTGCGGGCCGGCTGTCACGGGTGGTCGGTACTGTGGCGGTATGACGAAATTTGGCGTGCAACTGCCTAACTTCTCCGGAATTGATCCGGCCGACCTGTTCGAGCACGTAGCCAGCCTGGCTACGACAGCGGAGTCCGCCGGGTACGACTCGGTCTGGACGATGGATCACTTTTTCCAGCTCCCGCCGCTTGGCGGCCCGGATCAGCCGATGATGGAGGCGTATACCCTGCTCGGCGCCCTGGCGGCGCGCACCAGCCGGGTGCAGCTCGGCACGCTGGTCACCGGCGTGACGTATCGCAACCCCGGCGTCCTCGCCAAGATGGTCACAACCCTGGACGTGATCTCGCGCGGACGCGCCGTCCTCGGGATCGGGGGCGCCTGGTACGAGGCGGAGCATCGGGGCCTGGGCGTCGACTATCCGGCCGACCGCGTGCGGCTGGACATGCTGGAGGAAGCGGTTCAGATCTGCCGGGCCATGTTCACCGGCGACGACGTGAGCTACACCGGCACCCACTACCGGCTCGACCACGCTCGCAACCTGCCGCGGCCAGTACAGCAAGGCGGCCCGAAGATCATGATCGGCGGCGGCGGGGAGAAGCGGACGCTGCGGCTGGTGGCCCGCTACGCGGACATGTGCAACATCACAGGTGATGCCGCGACGTTCGCCCGCAAGGTCGGGGTGCTGCACCGCCACTGCGCCGAGGTCGGGCGGGATCCGGCCGAGATCAGCGTGACCTGGATGAGCCCGCTCATCCTCACCACGTCCAGCCAGAACACGGCCGAGGTGCACGAGATGCTGGCGGCGTCCGCGCCTGCGGAGGAGACCGCCGGATTCACCGTCGGTCAGCCCCACGAGATTCCCGACCTGGTCGCAGGCCACATAGCGGCCGGTGCTGACGAGGTGATCTTCAGCTTCGCCTTCGCCGACACCGAGGGAATTACGGCGGTGGCCAAGGCATTCGGCCTCGGCAGCCAGTAGGGGACCAGCCTCAACTCACTGCAGATATTTAAATAAACCTCCCGCCAGCTCACTCCGCACCGACGGCTGTCGCATCGGCTGACTGATTCAGGCCGGCCAGGGAGCCAGGCAACGATGCGGCGAATCTGTGCGTCTAATTAATGGCGGGAACGACGTCGAGGCGACAGCCGAACGGCCACCCAGCGATCCGCGCCCAGACAAAGGAAAGGTCTGGTGGTCAGCATGATCCGGCACAGGTCACTTCCGGCGCTGTTCGCCTGCGGATTACTGATGCTGTCGGCGTGCAGCTCGGGCAAGTCACCGGCTGGTACCGGGCCCGGTACGCCGGCCTCGGTTCAGATCGGTCGTTTCACCCAGATGTTCGCTGGTCCGCTGCCAGCTAGTCCGGTCCGGGCCCGCATCGTGGAAGACTTCAGGCAGGGCCAGGTCCTGTGGAACAAGTCACTGAGCGACTGGCACCTGGTGCCCTCGGTGCGCGACTATGTCACCGGCCAGGCGCTCACCGACCTCACCAGAGCCATGAGCGGCGGAAAGGCACACGACTATGTCCCCGCCGGGGTTGACCGTCTCTTCATGACTCGCGTTACAGCAGCCGCCGGCACCAGCGCGACAGTGACTACCTGTGACGACGCCAGCAGGTTCAAGCAGGAGAACCCGCGCACCGGCAAAGTCGACACTAGCTTCCAGCCCATGCCGCAGGAGAATTACCTTTCCGAAGCGTGGCGGATGGTCAGGCGTGGCGGGCACTGGGCGATCACGGGACTGTCGATCTCTGCTCTTCCCAGCTACCTCGCACTGTCCTGCCAGCCGGGAATGGCCAGCGCTTCCCGGCCGGATGCGGCCGCCCTGCTCCAGAAGATGAACGCCGCGCTGGCCTCGGCCAGGAGCGTTCACATCAGCGGCACCGTCCTTCAGGGCGGCAAGACAGTGGGCGTGGACCTTAGCGTGACCCGCGCTGGCGCGGCATCGGGGGAGGTGTCAGAGGGCGGAGCACTGGTCACCATCCGGGTCGCGCACGGTCTGGTGTACCTCAAGCTCAACGCGGCTTTCCTGAAACTCTCGCACCTTCCGGCCAGCGCGTGCGTCCAGGTCTGCGGGAACTACGTGGAGCTTCCGGCCGGGCAGGCGCAGACAGAACGCAAGGGCCTGAACATGAAGAGCCTGATGTCCTCGTTGACAGGCACTGTCGTTCCCCCCGTCAGCTACGCGGGAACCGGGACGGTTAGCGGCGAACCAGCCTGGCTCCTGCTGGATTCCCGCGGAGACCTGGTGTACGTCGCATCGCACGGCACGCCATACCTTCTCGAGATCATCGGATCTCAGTCGAGCGCCGACGTCGCGAGTCTCTCGCAGTGGAATGCGGTACGGATTCCCGTGCCGCCGCCCGCGAGCCAGATCGTCAGCCTCGGCCAGCTCACGGCATAGCTGGTCCAGCCGGCTGATACCGTGTCTCTCTCTGCGATCCGGGCCTGGAGTTCACCAGCCGTCACCTCGCAGGCGAGGCGGGAGAGTCGGCATGCTGCTTGAGCTCGCGGATATCGAGCGCGCGCGGGCCAGGATCGGGGAGCGGGTGCACGTCACGCCGGTGATGTCGTCCGCGACCGTCGGGGATGAGCTGGGAGTGCGGCTGTACCTGAAGGCCGAGTTGTTCCAGAAGACGGGCTCGTTCAAGCCTCGCGGGGTCTTCAACAAGCTGCTGTCGATGGACCCGGCTGACCGGGCGCGCGGGCTGGTGTCGTTGTCGGCGGGGAATCACGCGGCCGCCCTGGCCTACGGCGCCACCGCCGTGGGAGTGACGGCCACGATCGTGATGCCGGCCACTGCGATGCCCTCCAAGGTCGAGGCGACCAGGCGTTATGGCGGCGAGGTCGTCCAGACCGACGGCAGCCTGCTCGACACGTGCCTGGCCCTGCAGCGAGAGCGTAGCCTCACCCTGGTCCACCCGTTCGATGACCTGGCGGTAATGGCCGGCCAGGGGACGGTGGGACTCGAGCTGCTCGAACAGGTCCCTGAGGTCGGCCTGGTGGTGGTTCCGGTCGGCGGCGGTGGCCTCATCTCCGGCGTCGCCGCAGCAGTCAAGCTGCGGCACCCGTCCATTCGCGTGGTGGGAGTCGAGCCAGAGGGCGCGGATGCGATGAGCCGCAGCCTTGACCAGGGCACGCCCGCTCACCTGGACAAGGTAGACACCATCGCCGACGGCCTGGCTCCTCCTTTCGCCGGCGAGCACACTCTGCGGCACGTCCAGCAATTCGCCGATGAGATCGTCCGGGTGACCGACCAGGAAATCGCCGGCGCGGTCCGGGTCCTGATCCAGCGGTGCAAGCTCGCCGCGGAACCCTCCGGCGCCGCCAGCCTCGCCGCCCTGCTGTCAGGCAAGGTCCGTCCGGCGGCCGGTGCCGCGGTCGTCTGCGTCGTCAGCGGCGGCAACCTCGACCCCGGCGTCCTGCGGCAACTGCTGTGACCCGGCCTTGAACAGCGTGCCTAGTGTGCCTAGCGCGGAGCTGATGACCCCCAGTCTCGTGCTCCGCATGCCGAGTACGGATGATGCGCAGGATGCCCTGGCAATGCTGCGTGATCCCGAAGTGAGACGCTGGAACCCGGCTGACGACGTGATCGACCTGGCCGCCGCACAGGCGTGGTGCCTGCGCGGCGCGGACTGGAGCGACCGGACGCACGCCACCTGGCATGCGGTGGACCGCTCGTCCGGGCGGCTGGTGGCGAACTGCTCAGTCTTCGCGATCGACCATGAGCACTCGACCGCCAAGATCGGCTACCGGGTAGCGCCGTGGCACCGGCGGCGAGGAGCAGGCACCGAAGTCGTCCTGGCCGTCGCTGCCTGGTCCTTCGCCGAGCTCGGGCTAGCCCGGCTCCAGCTAGAGCACGCCGTGGCCAACCCAGGCTCCTGCCGGATCGCGACGAAGGCCGGGTTCCTGCTCGAAGGCACTCTGCGCTCGGGCTACCTGGACAACCTCGGCGTCCGCCACGACGAGCACGTCCACGGCCGCCTAGCCACCGACCCGATGCCCTGAGGCGCATGACCCGGTGACCTAGGGCAGGCGCTGGCCGGCCCCCGGCCGGCCAGCGCCATCACGACCGGTGATCCACCCGCGATCGCCGCTGCGGTGGCCATCATCAGCGCGGTCTCGTCGCCCCATGTCGCGCCCGCGGCCAGGACAAAGTGCGAGTGGTCCTCCTGGAGCGGCGCCAGCTCGTCGCCTTCAGGCCCGCCCGGGTAGCTGACCTGCCCAGCTGGTGCGACCCGACCAGGAACTGGATCGAGCCGGGATGCTGGGCCGTGCCTGCCCGGCGATCCGCATGACCCCCGAAGCAGTACCGCCGTCGACCAATGCCGCGCTAGCTGCCTTGGCCGCCGTGCTGAGAGCCGGACCCAGCAGCGAGACAGCTTCCTGCGCATCGCTGGCATCTACGCAGGCGAGAGTCTGACTACCGGGGCCGAACCTGATGGTGATCGGCTGGTCAGGGGCTACGCCGGATTCCGTGCTCACGAATCGGATCATCCCACGCGCGAGGGCGGCTCCCGGACCGCATCGATGTGGCAGAGGTGTTGCTGGAGGTGCATCTCTGTCACATCGATGCACACTCTGCGGCAAGGCATCATACGAGGTTGCATAATGGGTAGCTGGTCTGGCGGCCAGGGAGGGCCGGCCGGGTCGTGACACAGAACGGCAGGGGGGCATCTCGTGAGCGGCAGGGAGCCGACGTCCAATCGTATTTTTGTCAGCTACCGGCGTGATGACACCACCTATCGGGCCGGCTGGCTGTTCGATCGGATAGTGGATCAGTTCGGGGCAGGCCAGATATTCAAGGATGTGGACTCGATCGGGCCTGGTGAGGATTTCGCCGAGAAGATTCAGTCGGCCGTCAGGTCGTGCTCGGTTCTGCTGGCTGTGATCGGCGGCAACTGGCTGACAGCAACCGGCCCGGATGGGCGGCGGCGCCCGCATGCCTAGCGCTACCGACCTGCCGTCTGGCCTGAAGAAACTTTCACATCGAAATGCGCTCGAAGCTCACCCCTGCGCGTTTCGGCTCCGATTTCGGCCGGCTGCTGAGCGCACTAGAAACATCTCTCCCTGCTGGCCTCAGCGGTGAGCGACACAACGTACGAGCGCGTCCGCCAGCAGCGATCGCCAACTCGGCCGGCAGTGCGGCGAGCCGCAAGGCCTGGCCGAATCCCGACTCGATCAAGAACATCAAGGACTATAAGACAGTACTGCGCAGGACGTGGAACAGGGCCGGTGCCCCAAGCCATGAGGAGGTCGAGCGGCTGACTGGCCGGCTGGTCAGCCGCAGTACTGCCAGTAGCTTTCTCGGATCTTATAGCGACTACCATTCCTGGACTAAGGATGATTTCGCCAGTACGCTGCTCATGCTTGATGCGCTTGGCGTACCCGATCTGCTGGTAAGAAGGTGGAGAAAGGCCGGGCCGCGAGCCAATCGACGAGATTACATTGGTAGCTGGTGTACCACGCTGCTTCTCATGGTGCTGCTCGCGGTCGTAGTCGGCAGCGGGGTCGGCCTGGTCATGTCAGATCTGCGAACTCCCCCGGCACTGGGCACCGGTGACTGGTGGGCTCTCGTCGTCAGCTGCCTGATCGTGGCGGCTGGTCTCTTCGCCTCGGCCATCGGCGTTAGCATCGCGTTTTACAGCCGCAGCAATCCGGGGCCGGGGCAGCTGGTGAGGACATTCTTTATTTGCTCCGTGGCTAGCTTCCTGATCGGGTGGCTGAAGCTCGACCATGACGTCATCACCGCCTATGCCGGTGTCCGAGCCGGTATTGGGCAGCACGTCAATCTTGCTGAATACGTCGATGGCAGAGCCCGTATTGGCGCGGACATTCGTAACTGGCTGGTCTGGCGGTTCTGATGGCGGTCGAGGATGCGCTGCTGGTCATTGCAGAGAGCTGGGCGGACATAGAGCCGCTGATGCCGGTCGGCGCGCTGCGCGCCCTGGCCGACCTGGCTGGCGTCGCCGACCAGGCCGGCGCCTGGACGGACAATGCTGCCAGTGCGCAGAGATGGCTGGCGGTCTTCTCCATTGTCGCCGGGGTCCTTCCGCCGGATCACCCGGCCTGGTCCGCCTACGAGCTGCCCCGGATGCGTTACATCCCGAACCTCGGCGAGGTCCCGGCGATCCCGGCGGATCTGGATCTCGTCCGCAGGGCCATACGGGCGCTTGATGATCCGTTGATAGCGGCGGACGCACGGGCCGACGCCCTGGCCCGGGCCTGCCTGTCCGACTTGCTAGCCTTCGGTACGGTGGCGGCTGAAGATCAGGGGCTCGGCAACGATGACCTCCTTGTCCTGGCGCAGGGCTCGCGCAGGTACTACCCGCTGTTCCAGTTCGCCTCGGTGAGCCCCTACCGTCAGCACGAGATCGTCGCTGAGCTAGGTCCCCGGCTCGCAGCGGACACCGACCCCGCCGGTGCCGTGTCCTGGTGGCTCACTCCCAATCCGTGGCTGTCGGCGCGGCCCGCCGACCTGCTGGGAAGCTCGCGGGAAGCCGAGATCAGGTTTGCCGCCGATCAGCTAGCTAACGACAGCTGGTAACCGAATGGCTAACGTCAGGCCACCGCGAGTCTTCGCTGGCCGTCCGGAGATCGTGGTGCTTCCTGCGGGCAGCATCCTGTTCCGCGTCCACCCGGTCGAGTTCCTGCCGGATGAATTCAGCCCGGAGCTTACCCATCGCTATTACGGCGGCGGACGGTTCGACTCAACCGAGGACGACCGCTACCCGTTCTTGTACGCGGGTGAGTCCATCGGGGTCGCCATTGCCGAGACCCTTCTGCGTGACCTGCCTCCGGATGACCTCGGCGTGCTGCAACTCCCTTCGGCCAAGGTGCGCGGCCGCCGGATCAGCGCCATAGCGACCACTGCCGATCTGAAGCTGGTGAGTTTGTGCAGCGCACGGGAGCTCGGGGCGGTCGGTCAGGACACCTGGCTGACTACCTGCGATCAGCGGAGCTACGCCCAGTCCCGGCACTGGGCGCACTGGATCCGCTCGCACGCGCCAGAAGCCGCCGGATACCGCTGGATGAGCAGGCGCGAGCCAGGCCCAGTCGGCCTTCGTGCTGTTCGGCGACCGGATCCCGGCGGGCGGCATTGCCGTCGCCTCCGACCCTAGCCTGCCGGCTGGCGACGAGGCCGTCTTCGACACTCCGCGAGGACGCCGGTCACTCCGCCGCCGCCTGGCCGACTACAACGTAGCCCTGAGCCGACGCTAGAAGCCCGCACGGGCAGCCCGCGCCCAGAAGACGCATCGATGCGATCCGGGAGTGAGTACAGGGCGGCTGCGCGGGCAGCCGGGGTGATGTCAGAGGCCAATCGTAGGATGTCATCCGGATTGCGTTGAGATGGATGCGATGCCGGACAGGCGACATTCGAGGGTGGGGGAGATGCGCTCATTCACGCACGGGACGGATCATGGGCGGCCGGGTCACAGGCCCGGGTCCGGCGCCGCGAACCGGGAAGCCAGCCTCCGGGTCAGGCGGCTGGTCGCGACCCTCGGGCTGCTGATCCCTGGCCTTGTGCTCGTCGCGGCAGCCGGCACCGGGATCGCCTCGGCGTCGACGGCGCCTGGTCACACGATCGCGACCGCGGGCACGCTGACGATCGGCGGGAACGCCGGCGGTGGTGGCGGCAAGATCGACTTCTGGAAGGTCGCACTGAACGGCGGCGACGTCGTCCAGTTCAACGCGACCACCCCGAGCAGCTCGACGTACGTCTTCGCGCTCTTCGCGCCGGGCATCAATGACACGACCTTCCCGGCGGCGGCGTCCTTCTCGTCCGTGACCACGAACTTCTCCGGCGCCTCCGTGCTCGATCTGCAGGCGCCGTATAACGGCACGTTCATCCTCGCAGTGTGCCAGGGGCCCAATGTGGTCGGCTTCAAGTGCAGCCAGGCGGTCAGCGGCGGCGGCACTGACCCGATGGATGCCTACTCGTTCAAGACCTCGTTCGTCGGCGGCGGCGTGTCGTCCAAGGTCGCGGTGAAGGAGACCAAGGCCAGCCCGACCATCAAGAGCGCTCCGGCCATGGGCATCGGGAACTTCGAGGCAGGCGGCGGCGGCCCTGCCGATTTCTGGAAGGTGCCGCTGAACGGCGGCGACGTTGTCCAGTTCGCCGTCACCACGCCGGGCAGCTCCACCTACGTGTTCGCGCTCTTCGCTCCGGGGACTAACGACACCAACTTTCCGGCCGCGGCGTCCTTCTCGTCCGTGACCACGAACTTCTCCGGCAAATCCGTGCTCGACCTGCAGGCCCCCTACAACGGGACCTTCGTCCTCGCGGTGTGCCAGGGGCCGAATGTGATCAACTTCAACTGCTCAGAAGTCGACACCGGCGGCGCCCAGACCCCGATGAACCCCTACACATTCACCACGTCGTTCGTGGGCGGTGGCATTTCCGCCAAGACTGCCGCCAGGGAGACCAAGGCCAGCCCGACGATCAAGGGCGCCCGCAAGCTTGGCCTGGGAAACCTTGAGGCCGGCGGCGGCGGCCCGGTCGACTTCTGGAAGGTCGCTCTGCGCGGCGGTGACGTCGTCCAGTTCTCCGCGACCACGCCGAGCGGTTCGACGTACGTATTCGCGCTGTACAAGGGCAGCACGAACGACACGAACTTCCCGGCCGCCAAGGCCGTGTCATCGGTAACCTCGAACTTCTCCGGCAAATCCGTAATCGATCTCCGGGCGCCGTCGAACGGGACGTTCGTGCTAGCGGTGTGCCAGGGGCCGAACGTGATCGGCTTCACCTGCGCCGAGGTCGACACCGGCGGGGCCTTCAGCCCGATGAGCCCCTACACGTTCAAGCCGAGTCAGACCGGCGGGCACGAGACCAGGACGTCGCTGAAGCTCTCGGCCTCGACCGTCACCGTCGGCCACGAGAAGTCGCTGAGGTTCTCCGTCACGGTGCGTGCTGTCTTCAGCGGACACCCCACAGGCAAGGTCAAGATCTCCGACGGGAAGAAAATTTTGTGCACGGTCAGTCTGGCCAAGGGAAAGGGGTCTTGCTCCCCGGCGGCCGGAAACGCCGCCCCGGCCGGCAAGTACCCGGTCACAGCGTCCTACACCGGCAACCTGCTGGGCTCGAGGTCCGGCGCGGCGACCCTCACCGTGCGGAAGTAGCCGGCGATGCGGGCATGGCTGGGTGCTCGGGCGCGGGCGCGGCTGCGGGCCCGGCAGGAGTGGCGGCTCGCGGTCGCGCTCTGGCAGGCCGATCGGCCCATGGCGGCCGGATGGTGGTCGCTGCTCGTGCTCAGGGGGCTGCTGCCGGCCGGGTTCTCCGTTGCCACGGGCGTGCTGGTCGGCGCGATCCAGAGCAGCGGCAGCCTGACCGGCCCGCTGGTCGCCGTTGGCGTCCTGTTCATGCTGCTGCAGGTTCTTGGCCCGCTGCACACCTCGCTCAGCGCGAACCTCGGTGACCGCACGGCGGCCTGGCTGTATGACGAGCTGACCGGCGCCTGCGTCGCGGTCCCCGGCATCGGCCAGCTCGAAGATCCCGAGCTGGCCGCCGACCTGCAGGTGGCCAGGGACTTCGATCAGGGCATGACCGGCCCGCCGCTGTCCCTGTCGATGGACTTCATCGCCGGGGGCCTGGTCAGCCTGCTGGCCGGGCTCGCCCAGGCCTGCGTGCTGTTCGGCTTTGCCCTCTGGGCGGCGCCGGTGCTCGCGGGCGCGTGGCTCACGACGCACTGGCTGCTGCGCGAGAGCGGAATCTGGAAGGACAGGAACACCGACGAGGTTCGCCAGGCACAGCGGGACGCCGACTACGCCTACCGGCTGGCGGTCGACCCGCCTGCCGCCAAGGAGCTGCGGATCTTCGGCCTGCCCGACTGGGTACTGGACCGGTTCCTCGTCACCCGGCGGCGGCTGCATCAGCTTCAGTACGAGGCGACCAGGATGCGAGAGCGCTCGGTGATCGTCAGCCTCATCGTGGTACTCGCCGCGAACGCGCTCGTACTGTGGATGCTCGGCTCGGCCGCGCTCGGTCACCGTCTTGGCCTCGGCGCGCTGATCGCCTACGCTTCGGCGGCCGTCGGTACCGCCATGATCGCCTTCGGCGGCCTCAACTGGGCACTTGATGGCGCGGCCGGCACCGGCGGCGGCGGTCGGCAGGCTCGTGTCCGCGATGGATGCCGCTGGCACGGTCACCTCGGGCGACCGGCCAGCCACCGGGATGCCGGCCAGGCAGATCAGCTTCAGGGACGTGACGTTCGCCTATCCGGCCGCGCCGGACCGCCCTGTGCTCCGCGGCTTCGATCTGGACATCCCGGCCGGGGAGCTCGCTGGCCATTGTCGGCCAGAACGGCGCGGGGAAGACGACCCTGGCCAAGCTGCTGTGCCGGCTGTATGACCCGCAGTCCGGCGTCATCGAGGTAGACGGCACCGACCTGAAGGACCTCGACCTGCGGGAGTGGCGGCGCCAGGTCACGGCGGTATTCCAGGACTTCGTGCGCTTCGAGCTCACGCTGCGCGAGAACGTCTCCCCTCGGGAATCCTTTGGCGGCGGCGGTGCGCCGGCACTGGATCAGACCGTGTCGGCCGCGCTCGAAGCGGCCGGAGCAGGCGGGCTGGCGAGCCTCGACACGGTACTGGCCAAGGGATACACGGGCGGCACGGATCTGTCGGGCGGGCAGTGGCAGCGGGTCGCCCTGGCGCGGGCACTGGCCGCCGTCAGGCTCGGCGCTGGCCTGGTGCTGCTCGACGAGCCGACGGCTCAGCTCGACGTGCGGGGGGAGGCGGAGATCTTCGAGCGGGTGCTCGCGGCGACCCGGTCCTGCACGACGATCCTGATCTCGCACCGGTTCTCCACCGTGCGGCAGGTCGACCGGATCGCCGTCGTGGAGGATGGCGCGGTGACCGAGCTCGGCAGCCACGATGAGCTGATCGCCAGGCGCGGTCGCTACTGGACGATGTTTACCTTGCAGGCGAGCCGGTTCGCGGCCGGCGGCCAGGAGGAAGGCGAGGAGGAGGTGGTCTTCGATGTCCTTGGCTGATGACGACCAGCTACCGCCGGCGCTGTCCTCCATGTGGCGGCTGTGCAAGCTGGGCTTCAGTTACGAGCCCGCGCTGATGGGCATCGCCTTCGTGCTGGCCCTGGCCTCGGCGCTGCCGGACGCGCTGCTGGCGGTCTGGTTCAGGATGCTCGGCGAGGGACTGCTCGACCACAGGCCCGGGCTGCTGCGATTCGCCGTCGCGGCGCTGGCCGTGTCGGCCGTGGCCACCTGGCTGCTGCAGGTCGTGTCCACCCGGCTGCAGCGCCGGTTCAGGGACAAGGTCACCATCGCGCTTGAGTCCCATGTGGCCAGGCTTCAGGCCACTATCTCGACGATCGCGCACCAGGAGCGGCCCGAGTATCTCGACCGGCTGTCGGTGCTGCGCGAGCAGATCTTCACCCTCGATCACATGTACATGTCGGTCTTCTCCACTGCCGGCTGGCTGCTGCGGCTGGCCGTCACGGTCGTGCTGCTGGCGACCGTCAATCCGGTGCTGGTGCTGCTGGTCCTCTTCGCGATCCCGACGGTGGCGGCTACGTCCTGGCGTCCGGTGGTCGAGCGCGCCGCGCAGGAACGCGGCGCCCAGGCTGACCGGCTGGCCAGGCACCTGTTCAGGCTGGCCACCAGCGCCCCGCCGGGCAAGGAACTGCGCGTGCTCGGCATCGGCGATGCGCTGGCCCAGCGCCGGCGGGCGTCCTGGGAGCAGTGGTACGGCCCGGTGGCGGCGGCGAGGACCCGCTCGTCAGCCTGGTACGCCGTGGGCTGGGCGATCTTCGCGCTGGCATACGTGGGCGCGATCGTGCTGGTGGCCACAGGGAAACACGCCGCCCCGGCGTCGGCCATCCTGGTGCTGACCGCCGGAGCGAGGCTGTCCGCCTATATCGGCGCTACCGTGAGCGAGATCGGCTTCTTGCGCGGCATCTGGATGGACGGCGCCAGGCGGCTGGCCTGGCTCGAGGACTACGCGAGCGCGGTGCGCCACAACGCGGACCTGCCCGCGCCTGATCGCCTGCGCGAGGGCATCAGGCTTGAGCGCGTCACGTTCGGCTATCCGGGCTCGGACCGGCCCGCGCTTGAGGGCGTGGACCTGGTGCTCCCGGCCGGCGCGGTGGTCGCCATCGTCGGCGAGAACGGGGCGGGCAAGTCGACGCTGGTCAAGCTCCTGGCCAAGTTGTACGTCCCTGACTCGGGCCGCATCCTGGTCGATGGTGTCGACCTGGCCAGGATCGAGCCGGAGCAGTGGCGGCAGCGGCTCGCGGGGACGTTCCAGGACTTCTTCCGCTTTGAGTTCCTGGCTGGCCAGGCGATCGGTATTGGCGACCTGCCGCGCGCCGGCCAGGAGCCCGCGCTGCTCGCGGCCCTGGACAGAGCCGGGGCCAGGGACCTGGCCGATGCCCTGCCCGCCGGGTTGCGCACGCAGCTCGGGCCGACCTGGCACGAGGGCGTCGACGTCTCCTTCGGCCAGTGGCAGAAGCTGGCGCTGGCCCGCGGCTTCATGCGCGACGAGCCGCTGCTCGTGGCACTCGACGAGCCGACCGCCGCGCTCGACGCCGAGACCGAGCATCAGCTATTCGAGCGTTACGCCAGCCGGGCCAGGGAGGGCAGGCAGAGCGGCGGCCTGACTATCTTGGTGTCGCATCGATTCAGCACCGTCCGCATGGCCGACCTGATCGTGGTGCTCGACGGCGCGCGGGTGGCCGAGGTCGGGACTCACGACGAGCTGATGGCACGGGCCGGACGGTACGCGGAGCTCTACCGCATCCAGGCCCGTGCCTATCAGTAACGTCGCCTCAGGGACACCGCCGTCCTGGTCAAGGGGAGGATCTTGCTCCCCGTCCGCCGGAAGCGCCATCCTGGCCGGCAAGTACATCGTCACGGCCTCCTACCGCTCAGGACGTCGGCCGGTCACCCCCCACTCGATCAGGTCGATCGGGTCACGCTCGGTCGAGGCCAGATCCACCCAGGTCATGGCCTCGAGGAAGATCGGCAGCGGGGGGCGCTCGGCGCCGGGCAGCAGCACGGGGATCACCGGGCAGTTGCGCCGGACGAATTGCCTGATGAATGCCTCGAGTTCCTGATCCTGCCAGGGGCCTACCTTAGGCCCGACGATGACCATCGCCGCCGGGATGTTCTCGATCTGCTTCTCAAGCGCCCGCTGCCACGGAAGCCCCGGCCGCAGCTCGTTCTCGTCAAGCCAGGGCCGCAGGCCGCGCTGCCGCAGTCGCCTCGCGAGGTCGCGGACGGCGGGCTTGTCTTCCCAGTAATGGCACAGGAAGACGTCGAACTCCGCGACCGCTTCCTTGCCGAGCAGCACCGTTGACGCGGCCTCGATCTCGCGGCCCGCGTCAGCTGAGGCGTCCATGGCCGCGGTGGACTGATCGGTGTCACCTTTCAGCTCGTAACTGTCGCTCAGCGAGACCCGGCCCTCGCAGACGGGACAGAGAATAGAGTCCCGGCCCCGGTTGCGGACCTGCTGCACCTGCTCAGAGGTGAATGCAGTCTGATCATCCGGGCAGATGTACCGGCGCTCCCTGGTCACCGTGCCCTGCATGGCCCGGCGGTCTAGATGGGCGTGAATGAACCGCTCGAACTGCCGGCGGAGCAGGTCAGGAACGCCTTCGTAGTCGACCCAGAAGCTCGGCTTGGCCTTCGCCGTCGGATTTCAGGTAGACCGTGCACTCTCCGACATCGGCCGCGAACAGCGCCGCCGACTGCCAGGTGTTCTTCCTGGTGAACCGGTTGCTGCGGGTCAGCCGGACAATCAGGGTGGCGTAGATATTGGCGATCGGCCCCTCGAAGCTGAACACGACGCCGTCGCCCTTTGGTGCCTGCGATGCGGGCAGATCGCGCCGGAAGGCCGAGGGGAACACCAGCTGGACGCTGTCGTCCAGGGACTCGCGCAGGACGAGCTCATGCTGGATGAGCTCCTCGAGGGTCGCGAAGACCAGCAGCTGCTCCTGCCGGTGGCCTGGCACTCGCTCGGCGGCGGGGACCGTGAAGTCAAGGCCGATGACCTGGGTCTCCAGGATGCTGCCGAGTCCGTCCGGCTCCTCCCGCGCCGCATTGACAATGGCGCTGGCATAGGCGTCGAGCAACTCGGGCTGCAGCAGGACATAGTCGCCGAACTTGAGCCGCTTCACCAGGCCCGCTGACTCCAGCCGCGCGACGCATCCCTCGAAGACGGCGGTCAGTCCCGCCGGCGGCGGCGGCTGCACGCTGGCTTCGGCCGGACTCGCGTCGTCATCTTCTGAGTTGAGCAGCTCCAGGCCGCTGGGCACCGCGGCCTGGAAGGCCCGGCTGAGGTCATCAAGGGGGGTCAGCAGGTTGCCGGCCGACTTCTGGTCGACGACGAACTGCTTCACGGCGGCAAACAGCGCCGTCGAGGCGATCTGGGGGATCCGCTCCCAGTCAATGGCCGCCAGCAGCTTGGCGCGCAGCCGGTCGGTGCCCATTGACTCCCTGGCGCTGGTCTCGAAGTACTCATCGATCGCGAAGTCCGTCATCACCTGCCGGACTCGGTCGAACGAGATCGTGATGCCGCCCCGGTCCATCCTGGCGGCGACCAGGAAGGTGGGCAGACCGCCGGCCGTCACCGGATGGGCATGCCTGACCGCCCGTGCCCAGTGCTGCACGCCGGCCAGCGGCGCGGTCTCGCTCCTTGAGTCGAAGAGGATCAGCGCCAGCGCCGCGCCGCCCAGGTGCAGCTGATGCACGATCCTGTATCCCGGCTGGCCGGCCAGGTCCCAGAGCAGCACCTCCCGGTCACCATTGTCGAAGTCGGGCTCCTCCGTCGCCGGCAGCCGCCAGATCCGGCGCCCGTGGGTCGACTCCGTGGTGCCGAACACCTCACCAGCGAGCACCATCGCGAGCCCGGACTTGCCGACCCCGGTATCGCCAAGGAGCAGGACCTTCGCGTTCGCGTAGCTCGTGGTGGCAGCGGGAGCGGCAGCAGCCCGGTCCCAGTCGCTGACCAGTACCAGCTCGGTAGCCCCCGCGTCGACCAGCGCCAGGAGCCCGTTCACCGCGCTGACCGACAGCCTGGTGAAGTGCGCGGCGACGCTGCGCGATGGCGGCTCCCTGAACCATAGCTGGGTCGGGGCATCAGCCACCGCCCAGGCGAAGAGCCCGCCGTCGGCCGACCAGATGAGCGCGATGCCCTGCTCACGGACGAATACCATCCCGGCCGCCGGTATGGTCTCGACAACCGTCGATGGCGCGGCCCCGTCCGGACGCCATAGTCGCAGAGTCGCGTCCTGGGAGGCCGAGAGAATCCAGTCGTTGTCGATCCAGCTCAGCCCGGTGACGGTCAGCGAATGGCAGTCGAACTGCCCGACCTCCCGGCCATCGGCGGCGTCGATCAGCCAGATGGTTGAGGTCCCCGTGGTGCAGGCCAGGAACCTTCCGTCTGGTGACCAGGCGAGGTTCATCCCGTCCGCGTTGCCCGACATCCGGTTCCTGGTCAGCACGCACTCCCAGACGACCTGCGGGCCAGGGCCGAGCAGGGCCAGCTTCATGCGGCCGGGTAACGAGGGCTCCAGGGCAGCGAGCCGCTCCCCTTGGGGAGCGAACGCCAGCGCGCTCGTCTTCCCGAGCGTCTCCAACTCAGCCTCTCCGGCCGCCGGGGAAATCTGGCCGGACAGCCTGAGTACCACGCCATTGCCGTCCTCGTCGCGGAAGGCCAGCCCGGCCACCGTCAGGCGACCAGGTAAGCCCTGGTGTAAGCGCGCAGGCCAGTTGCAGCATCGGCTCATCGGGCGGCGGATCTGAGATCACCGAAATGGTGAGTCGCTGGCCCACCGACAATGCCAGGTGCCCGGCCGTCGGCGACAATGCGACACTGACCGGCTGGTCCCGGCGGCTTGGCCAGGAGTCACCCACCCGGACCTGACTATGGGACCAGGGTCGGTGGTACTGCCCGTCAGGCACCGCGCATCACTCCATCTTCAGCTCTTCGTGAGCCATTATCCGTTGTCGTGCCTTCTCGCGGCAGAGCTTCAGATATATCTATCGAAGGCTAGCGCTGGTAGATTAATGCCCATGCCGGATCGTGAGTCCAAGACGCGCAATGACGCGGTGCCCTGGTCAGAATTCGACGCCGATGGCTATTGGAAGATTAATTATGCTGCGGTCTTCCCGGAAGATGCCCAGATAATAAGATTCGCCAGCAACTTCCTAGTTCAGGCCTGCGGTGACCGGCCGCCGATCGAGGCAGCCGTGGACGTCGGCGCGGGGACGAATCTCTACCCGGCGCTGCTGATGCTGCCCTGGACCAGGCGGCTGGTGTTAACTGACTACGCGGCGACCAATATCGACTGGCTCACCGGGAACCTGGCCGACGCGCCTGGCGAGTGGGCGTGGCGGCCCTTCTGGGACCTGATGGCAGACCGGCCAGGCTACCGCGAGGTCGAGGATCCCAGGCACCAGCTTGCCACCGGGCACGAGATCAGCCAGCTCAGCGTCTTTGACCTGCCCGCCCGTACCTGGGACCTGGGCAGCATGTTCTTCGTGGCTGATGGCATCACCTCTGATCTGGCGGAGTTCGAGCGCGCGGTGCGCAAGTTCCTCGGCGCGCTCAACGACGGGGCGCCCTTCCTGATGGCCTTCATGGAAAGCTCATCCGGCTATGAGGTGAGCGGCGTCATGTTCCCGGCGGTCAGGGTTACCCTTGATTCGCTGAAAGGGCTTCTCCTCAGCCTTCCTGTTACCGGCACCAATGTCCTGCAGACCGATAGTTCCGTTCGCCGGCTGCGGCCGGGTTACGACGCGATGCTTCTGGTGACCGGATACGTGGCGCATGTCGGGCATCGGGGCTCAGACCGGCTCGAATAGCCCAGTGTCTGCTCGGACCCGGATCGGAAGCCGCTTAACTAGGCTATCGGTTTGCTCCTGGCAGAGTTAAACTGAGCAGGCAATATACACAGGCGGATTATGCGAACTCGCAGATCCGAGGTCAGGATGATACATCCTTCGCTGCGCCGCCGTTCGGGCCAAGTGACCGAGGATGTCCGATCATGCCATTCGTGCCCGGCGGATGCACTACTCTTGCGGTCCATGGTTGATACCACCGCGCTCGTGCGCAACGCCCAGGCACCGTGGAGCGAGTTCTCGCCGGACGATTACTGGAGCGATAACTACCAGCAGGTGGAGCCGGAAGATCGAGAAATCATCCGGCAGGTCAGCCTTTTCCTGGTGGAGGCCTTCGACGGCCGACGCCGGGCCCGCCACGCGATCGACGTAGGCTCGGGGACGAATCTCTATCCGGCGCTGCTGATGCTGCCGTGGACCGAGCAGATCCTGCTCACGGACTATTCCCCGAGCAATGTCGCCTGGCTGCGTGATCACGTCGAGAGCCCGGCCGGCGAGGACGCGACGTGGACCTGGCATCCTTTCTGGCGGGAGCTGCGCGAGCGGGAAGGCTACAGCCGGATCGGCGAGCCGCGCAAGCACCTGCGCGAGGCCTGCGCCGGCCCGCCGTCGCGGGCCGGAATCGAGCAGCGCAGCGTCTTTGACCTGCCTCGGGCGCAGTGGGAGCTCGGCACGATGTTCTTTGTCGCCGAGTCCATCACCGAGGATCCGGCGGAGTTCCGCGAGGCCGTTGGCTGCTTCGTCGGCGCCCTGCGGCCCGGTGCTCCGTTCGCGGCGGCCTTCATGGCCGAGTCGGATGGCTATGCGGTCGGCGAAACTCGCTTCCCCGCGCTGAAGATCACCAGGGACGACGTGATGAGCGTCTTCACCGAGCTGGGCGCGAGCGACGTCCGGGTGGAACTGCCTGCGACCCCCCACCGGGTGCGGCCGGGCTACTCGGGGATGCTCGTGACCACCGGCCTGGCCGGGGATTGCTGACGGGGTCGGGGGACCATGGAAATCCAGACGCGCCGGCAGATCCTCGAGATCTGGCGTGCGACCATTGACTATTCCTACAAGAACGGGAAATGGAACTGGGGCGGGCGGAGTGGCCGGAATTCTATTAGCGATGCCGAGCAGTTGCTGACGATCCTGTACCCCGCCACCTCGGTCCCGTCGCTGAAGGTCGACGTTGTCGACCAGACCGCTGATGACGTTTTGGAGTATCTCCGCGTGCTCGGGAACACGATGGACATCCCGAGGAAGCTGGTCACCTTCATCAGCGAATTCATGCGGACTTATACGATTGACGGGACGCCGGACTTCTCCGGCGGCTCCTATTTCGACACCGCGAACGGCGACCCGTCTGAGATCAAGGACGAGCAGCGAAGCCTGCCCGTGGTCGACTCCTACTCGATGTCCATCACCTTGTGCCTGGCGACCCTTGGCTTCCTCCGGGTCTACCGGCAGAGCTTGCGGAGCCAGCGCATGCTCGCCGAGGTCGACGAGCTTGAGGCACTCTCCTCGCAGCGGCTGACCGCCGCCATGGTGGGAATGCTGCGCAGCTTCACGGTCAACACCTTCGACCTGACCGACGAGCCTGGTCAGACGATGTGCCGGATGATCAATCAGACCGGCGCCGCCAACGAGATCCTGGTGCGGTACCTGCTGGACGAGCTGGACGAGGTTCGGGCAGGCCTGCGCCAGGAGCTCTTCATCGGAAGCGGCCAGGTCGCCGACGAGCTAGACAATCGCGGTCGCATGTTCGAGTGCGGATGGTCCTGGGGTGTTGTCGACGGCTCGCCGGAGATCACCATCGCGAGTGGCATCGGCCACCAGCCGGTCGGCGTGGCCGACGCGCGCCCCTACATGTACTTCACGGTGGTCGCGCTCGACGGCATCCAGGATCTCTTCAGCGAGCGAACCAGGATCCTCGGCCTGCTGAACGAGGACCAGCAGCGGCTGTCCCGCGCGCTTCAGCTGCGCTGGGACCTGACCAGGCAGTTCTGGGCCAAGGTGGCTACCTTCGGCAGCGGCAAGTGGCCGCTTGAGGATCTGCCCTGGGTGACCTCTGACGGCCAGGAGTCCGACTACTACTCGGTGCTGCTGACCTCGATCGTCGTCGAGGGAACCGGCAGCGACCGGGTCGCCGCCATCGACGTCGAGCGGATCGGGCGGCTGCTGGAGGAACTGGCCAACCGGGGCCGGATCACCCGCAGGCCGATGGAGACCGATCCGGCCGTCGGCCTGCACATACCGGGCATGCAGCTGCAGCTGGTCGGCTCAGAGAAGATCGCGGAGGGCTCGCGGCTGCTGTGGACCGTGTCCAGCTACACGCTGCTGCTGCTGAAGCGACTGCTCCGGGTGGCCGAGCTGCTTGACGACACCGCGTCCAGGATTCGCTTCCTCGACCTCGCTGACCAGATCTGGACCCACCTGGAGCGCCGCCGGATCGACGTGCCGACGGCACGCGGACTCTGGGATGAGCCGGCTCAGGTGTTCAAGGGCGCTCCGCTCCCCGTTCACGTCCTGCCGTCCTGGCACCACACCGAGCGAGTGATGGAGGTTCTGGTCGCGGCGGCCAACGTCACCCAGTCCCTGCCGGCTGCGACGTCGGACCTGACCGGACTCGCGCAGCAGCTCCTGGCCGAGGCCGAGCACCTGTTCGACCAGGAGCGGCTGCGGGGCACGAGCGATACCGGGGAGCAGATGCGGGAGAGCTTCCAGGTGGTGGGGGCCAAGCTCCGGCGGGCCAGGGAACTGCTCAGAGACAGGCCAGGCACCGCGCTCGCGCTGGCGCAGGACGTGCTTCGGGAACTCGATGTGATAGACGCCGCTCGCCAGGACACGGTCAGGATGACCTAGCGATGCTGCTCATCGCGACCTCGGATAAGGGTGGCACCGGCCGCTCTGTGACCGGGAGCAACGTGGCCTACCGGCGAGCTCTGCAGGGCGGCGATGTCTGCTACGTGGATTTTGACTTCGGATCGCCGACTGCGGGTGCGGTCTTCGGAATCAGCGGGTTGTCGCGAGGAACCATCACGGGCTGCGGCACGCACTCCTACCTGCAGGGCCGGTCGCCGGTTGAAGAGGTCTGGGACGTCTGGCAGCACTCGGATCGCACCAGCCTGCGGCAGCGGCCACCAGGCACGGGCAGGCTCGTCCTGGTGCCGGGTGACGCCGGCGGCGGGGAGTTCTCCTTCGACGACGACATGGTCGAGCGCTGCATCGATCTTTTCCTCCGGCTACACGGCGAGTTCGAGGTGGTGCTCGTCGACCTGAGCGCGGGACGCTCGTACGCTGCGGAGATTGTGATCGCCGCCACCTCGACCCCTGACCTGGTCGGCGTGGTCACCCGGTGGCTGGTCTTCCACCGCTGGACCAGGCAGCATATCCAGGCGGCCGCCGGGCTGGTCTACGGCGAGCGCGGCCTGCTCGACATCGGTGAGTCGCACGGTCGCGACCGGACGCAGTTCACCGAGGACATTCGCTTCGTCCGCACCGCGCTGGTGGATCCCAACGCCCCGGACCTCGCGGGCCTGCGGCCGCCGCAGCTCGCCTGGCTGCGCGAGGCCAACCGGGACCTGCAGAGGCTGGCCGCCGAGCTCAACGTAGGCCGGTCGGCCATGCTCGGCGGGGTGCCCCTTGACCCGGTCCTGCAGTGGCGCGAGCAGCTGATCACCGACAGCGATGTCTGGGCCAGGCACATAGCCAACCAGGCCACCGTCGAGTCATTTGAGTCAATCGCCAAGAGCATGGTAGACGAGCGGGCCTGGGAACAGCTGTGACCGAGGTCAGGACCGAGTTCCTGGAGAGCAGTGCCGAGCTCAAGGTGGACTCGCTTCCGCTGGCGCACGTCTCGGTCGAGGTCGGTCACCTCTACATGGAAGATCTCGCCGCCGGCGAGACCGCCGTCAGGAAGACCTTTGCCTCGGTGGCGCCCTGGGTCAGGGCGGCGGAGAATCCGAGTGCGATCGGCTGCGGCAAGCGATCAGTGCGGCTGAGCACCTGCTTCCTGATCGATGACTATTTCAGCACCTTCTCATCGCCGGCCGAGGTCATCCCGATGGTGGTGGCGGCGGCGCAGAGCGAGGGCCTGCGGATTGACTATCTCGCCAGGGAGTCCGCCTGCGCGAACACGAGCGACAGCAGACCGGCGGATCTCGTTCTCGCCCGGCTGGTGACCGAGCCTGTGCCAGGGACGACCGGGGCGCGTCCGCCGCTCACCGAGACCGGCTGGCTGACAAACGGCCAGCGATCTCCGAGCACCTCGCGCGGCGAGGCGATGGCCAAGCGCAGTTCCTGGCAGCCGCCGGCGGAGAGCGCCCGCCGACGCCACTCGATCTTCGTCGATGTCGAGCTCTGGGACGAGCAGGACGGTCGCAGGACCTGGTCTTGTCCGATGCTTGCCGCCGTCTGGCAGCTCATCAGGCTCGGCCTGCTCCGTGACCAGGGCCGGCCAGTGCTGAAGCCAGTGCCCTGGACGGACCCGTGGCCAGATAGCTGGGCCGACCTGCCGCCGGTTACCCGGCTGAACCACAACGCCGCGGCCTTTACCGCCTACACGACCTTCTCGGTGCTGTCGCCGCGCTTCCTGCCGGTCGAGCTCGCGGTCCGCACCATACTCGGGCAGTTCGCAGCCGACGCCTCGGTCCTCGCCGAGTCAGGAAAAAGGGCAGCGCGGGACGGAATGCAGCTGCCCGCCGAACTGATAGACCGGATCAGGTACGTCTTCGCGATCCCGGGCGAGACCGACCCAGCCTGACCCGGCCGCCACGCGGCCGGCCCCGGTGACCTACCCGCCGATCTGGCGCTCGGGATCGGCGGCCTCCCACAATTGCTCGAACTGGCTCTCAAGATCGCGGACCCGAGGTGCCATCGGGGCCAGCAGGGTCCGCACGATGGCAGGCCTGGTCTGTCCGGCATTGAAGGTGGTCGCTGGCGTCATCTCATAGCTGAGGGCGCCGTCAAAGATGATGAAGTCAAAGATCATCGCCCGAAGCCACTCAGGGATGAGCTGATGGTCGAGCATCCGCACGTTGACGCCGACATCACGCTGCATCTGGGTGATCTTGAGGAAAGTCTCGTCCCTGGCCAGGTGCTCGTTCTCGAAGACGAAGATGCGCCGGATCGAGACCTGCCGGCTGATCGCGTCGCGTTGCAGCTCCAGGTACCGGGTACCCAGGTCGCTGGTCCACAACCCGCCGTCGAAGCCGCGCAGCCCGGCGTCGACGGTCGACAGGGAGATCGCGTTGATGGATTGCCTGGCCTCCTCTGTGAGCCCGAGCAGCCACTCCCTGTCCTCTCCGTCGTAGGCGATCTCGCTGCAGACTGGCAGCTGTCGCATGAACCGGGTCAGCCGCTCGATCTCCCGCCTGGTCAGGCGCTGCAGTAGCGGGCTGACGCCCGAATTTACGCCGGCCGCGGTCTCCAGGAAGTCGGAGAGCAGCGTGGTGTCAAGTACTGACCGCTCCATCAGGTCAAGCAGCTCCCCGGACTTGTTGATCTTCGCGAAGCCGTCGGCGACGCGATCGTCCAATTCGGTGAGCCGAGTCTCGGAGTCGATGACGAGGAGCACGAGCATGAATCCGAGAGTGACCAGCCCGGTCAGGGCCAGGGCGTTGCGGACCGACAATCCGTCGGCGATCGCGGACGCGACCGTGACTAATCCGAGCACCAGGGGAATGCCGATCTTTGATCGCAGGCCCAGGACTAGACTCCGGCGTCTTCCGTCCGCGGTCATGTGGACTCCGATCTCCTCGGCTCGGTGAGCAACTGCAGCGCCTCCATAATGCCCACAGAGAACTGATCCCGTATGCGCTGGACCGTTTTCTGCCATTGCAATGAGAATCCGGACCTGAGGTCGAACTCCTGCCAGATCGCGATCAGCGTCCGGTCGACATGCGCGGCCGGCATCCAGGCGTGGACGAGATGGTCGATGCCCGGCCGGAGCAGGCCGATCAGCTCCGCCGCTGGGCGCTTGCGGGCCACGGCCCGGTTCACCAGGTCGAGCAGCGCCGAGAGCAGCCAGTCGTGCAGTGCGACATCGGCACAGAAATCGGCGAGCGCGCGCGGGTCAGGGATCGCGGTGCGCAGGCGCATCGTGCGCAGCCCGTCGGCGCCCAGGGTGAAGATCATCTCCGGCCGTGATCCCGTCGCCTCCGCTGACCAGCGCAGCCGGGTACGGCGACTGCGAAACGGCGGGTTGTGGTCCAGTTGCCGGTTCCGCTGCACGGGCGCCAGCGCGCGGATATTGATCGCGCCGAGGTCGAGGAACCGGAAGTCGGGGTGACTATCGAGAAAGCCGGTCATCAGCTGGTCATCGGATACGGTCCCGAGCACTTCGAGCACTCCAGGCTGGGCCAGGTAGTGGGCCCAGGGCCGGCGGCGCCCGGCGGGATCCTGCCTCATCCCGGCGTAAGTGCAGGCCTGGACGATATGGCCGTCCGTCAGCGACACCCAGGTCGCCGGGGTCCCGACGAGCCGGACCTCGCGGCAGCCCGCCAGGGGCGCGAGGCAGTCGACTCCGGTGAGCACTTCCGGTGACCAGGCATGCCGCACCGG
The DNA here is from genome assembly GCA_963819285.1 of uncultured Actinomycetota bacterium. Taxonomy (GTDB): domain Bacteria; phylum Actinomycetota; class Actinomycetes; order Streptosporangiales; family Streptosporangiaceae; genus Chersky-822. Next base: position 1,398,112 of record CAWFVM010000006.1, on the reverse strand, counting down.
ACGCTCCCGCGTCCTGACCGAGTCACCAGGCAGGGTAGCCAGCAGCGCCGCCGCCGTGTCAGCTGACACGGCGGCGGACGTCAGCAGGAGGCCGGTGTGGACCTCTCCGATGGTGAGCGGCACGTGGTCAGGGGTGCGGCCGGGCGAAGCCGCAGGCAGGATGTCTCATATTCGCGCACCCCCAGGAATGCCAATTCTTTTGCATTTCCCATCCTAGCGTGCTCTTGCAGCGAGCGTTCCTGGTTCGGAGTCAGGGCTGTATGGGGGAGAATCCCGCTCTCGGGGTATTTCCCGGCAAATGAACTTCAGTGACCAGCCTTTAGCGCCAGGACCGCGTTGAAGCGCTCTATTTCCTCCAGGGTGTTGTAGTGCGCCAGGCCGACGCGGAGCGCCTCACCCCAGCCGATTCGCTCGTGCAAGCCAAGGGCGTAGTAGCTGTCATGACTCCAGACCCCGAATCCGAGGTCGGCTAGCTCCGCGCTGAGCTGCGCTGACGAGGTGCCGGGGAAGTTGATCAGGAAGGTCGGTACCCGGCCGTCCATGGTCGGCAGGCCGTAGAGCCTGGTGCTTTGCGGGAGCCCGGCCAGGAGGCGCTCGCCGAGCTGGCGCTCCCAGGCCGCTATCTGAGTCATCCCGCCGAGGCTGTCCAGGTAGGCGAAGGAGGAAAGCAAACCGCCGAGCAGCTCATACGGCAAGGTGCCGGTCTCGAAGCGGTGGCCAACTGGCTCGAACGATACCGGCCTGGCCTTGTACGCCTGCAGGGACTCAAGCAGCTCGCGGCGCCCGAAGGCGATGCCGAGATGCGGCCCGCAGAACTTGTAGGCCGAGCACATCACGACGTCCGCGTCGATGGCCGCCACGTTCATGGGCTGATGCGCCGCGTACTGAACCGCGTCCACCCAGGCCAGCGCGCCGACGGAGTGGGCCAGATCGCTGATGGCGCGAGCGTCCGTGATCGTGCCCGTGGAGTTAGCCGCCCACGGGAAGGCGACCACCTTGGTGCGCGGGGTGAGCTGGCGCTCCAGGTCGGACAGGTCCAGGGTCGTGTCCGCGTGCACATCGGCGTGGCGGACCACCAGCCCCAGGTCGCTGGCCAGGTCGAGCCACGGCGCTACGTTGCCGTCGTGGTCGAGCCTGGTCACGACGATCTCGTCGCCCGACCTCAGCTGGCGTCCGAGGGTGCGGGAAAGGGTGAAATTGAGCGAGGTCATGTTGGCGCCGAAGATGATCTCGTCGGGGGTGCAGCCAAGGAAGCGGGCCGAGGCGCCCCTGGCCTCCTCGACCAGAGCCTCAAGCCGGCGGCTGGTGCCGTAGGGGGCGCCCAGGTTTCCGCTGGATTCGATGAACACCCGGGCAGTGGCGGTGGCCACCTTGTCGGGGGTCTGCGTGCCCCCCGGAGCGTCGAGATAGACGAAGTCGCCGCGCAGCGAGCTGAAGCGCTCGCGGGCGGTCGCGAAGACCGCCTCGTCGGCGGTGCGGTCGTTGGTACCAGGGACGATGCGGACGGATACCGGCTCACTGGTCGAAGTGCTCATAAGCTGCAAACTAGGCTCAAGACCTGCTGAGAGTCAACGGCGGGGGTGCCGCCGGGGGCCGGCAGGGCGCTGCCGGCGCCGGTCCCGGTCAGAGTTTGCGGCCGACTCCCGCGTAGCCGGAGATCACTTCGTCCGGATCCACATCGGCGTTGCGCCATTGCTGCGGCTGCACCAGCCCTGGCTCAATAAGGTCAAGGCCGTCGAAGAACCGGGTGATCTCGGCTCGGGTGCGCGGGATGAACTGAGCCGCTACCCGGCGCGCATTATATTTCGCTGCTGCCCCGGTCATCCGGTCGGTCGCGATGTCCCTGGTGGCGGCCGAGATCGTCAGGTAACTGCCCGAGGACAGCGGGTCCACGAGCCCGGAAACGATCCGGTGCGGGTCGTCGGAGTCCGGGATGAAATGGGTCACCGCCAGCAAGATGACGGCCACTGGCTTGCTGAAGTCGAGCGTTCTGGCGGCCTGGCCGAGAATCTTTTCCGGATCGCGGGCATCGGCGGCTATGTACGCCGTGGCCCCGGCCGCCGTGCTGGTGAGCAGGGCCCTGGCGTGCGCGAGGACGATCGGGTCGTTGTCGACGTACACGATCCTGGAGTCGGGCGCGACGCGCTGCGCCACTTCGTGCGTGTTCTCCGCGGTGGGCAGGCCGGTCCCGACGTCCAGGAACTGCCTGACTCCCTGCGCGGCGAGATACTCCACCGCCCGCCGCAGGAACGCGCGATTGGCCCGCACCGCGTGCAGGATGCCAGGATTGATCGCGATGACCTCGTCGCCGGCCTCCCGGTCGGCTTCGTAATTGTCCTTGCCGCCAAGCCAGTAGTCGTACACGCGGGCGGAATGAGCGGTCGTCGTATCGAACGACGGCGGTTCCGCGTTCGCCGCGTCGCTGTCGTCCGCTGCGGTGCCCTGGCTCGTCACTGAACTGGAGTCCTCTCTGGCTTCTGGTCTTTTCTGGGCTTACAGGTCGCCGATGATCTCGGCGAGGAACGTGATGGTCTGCTCCGGGTCGAGCGACGTCGCGCTGAGCCTGTTCACCACGTCGAGGTAATGGTCGGAGTCGGCGCGTTTCTCCAGGTACTGGGCCCCGGTGAGCTGCTCGATATACACGATGTCGGGGACGTCCTGCTCGCCGAAGCGCAGGATCGTGAATGAGCCGCCCGCGCCATCGTGCGCGCCGACGCTAAAGGGCACGACCTGAAGGGTGAGTCCCGGCAGGTGAGCCAGCTCGATGAGATGGCGCAGCTGCTCGCGCATCACGTTCCGGCCGCCCACCGGCCGCCGGAGCGCGGCCTCGTCGACAATGGCCCAGATGCGCGGGGGATTCGCCGCGGTGAGCAGTTCCTGACGTTTCATCCGGATCGCGACGAGCCGGTCGATCTCGCTCGCCTCGACGTTCCTCAGCCCGATCGCGGTGACGGCGCGCGCGTAGTCCGGCGTCTGGCAGAGTCCGTGGATGAACTGAAGGTCGAAGGTCCTGATCAGCCGGGCGGACGACTCAAGGCCCAGATAGGGCTCGAACCAGGGCGGCAGGACGTCACGGTACCTGACCCACCAGACACCGGTGTTGGCCTGGGTGGCGAGTTCCAGCAGCCCGGCCTTGAGCTGCTGGTCGGGGACGCCGTAGAGGCTCGAGCAGGTCGGAGACGTCGCGGACCTTGAAGCCGACCCGCCCGGTCTCCATCCGGCTGACCTTGGAGCGCGAGGAGCGGAGCAGCCAGGCCGCCTGGTCCACCGTGACCCCGGCCGCCTCGCGAAGCTGCCTGAGCTGACTGCCCAGCATGATCCGGGCGATCGCGGAGCCTGGCTTGGCATCCTCGGCGCCCGGCTCGTCCTCGGGATCGACGCCCATCGCAGGCCTCATGCTCATTTCGCTCTCCGGCCGCAGTGCGGGCCTAGGCCAGGCCGTTCTGACTTTCGTGGCCAGAGTCCGGGCGCTGGCTAGGCGGCCAGACGGACATTGGCCTGATTCGGCGTCGTAACAGCGCAAACCTTATCAGCCGTCCTGCGGCCGGCGGCTGAGACTCGCTGTCCGTTCCCATCCCGGCCCCATGGGATTCCGTGATCTTGGACCGGCGGGCTGAATCTGGGTGGCAGCTGGCCGGGCGGCGCGTCGATCCCCGGCGATGCTGGTCGGGGGGCGGGGCGGATAGGGTCGGCCGGGTGGACGAAGAGCTGATCAAGCCCCTGGCCGTCGTGTTCGATAATGACGGGCTGCTGCTGGATACCGAGCCGTGCTGGACGATTGCCGAAGAGGCGCTATTCCGGGCCAACGGGCTTGCCTTTGATCTGGTGGCCAAGCGGGCGCTGGTCGGTACGTCGCCCAGGACGTCGGCTCCGATCCTGGAAGAGCTGCTGGGCCGGCCGGGCGCGGGGCAGCAGCTCAGCGACCGCCTGTACGCTCTGGCCCTGGACGAGATCAGGATCGGTGCGACCCCCCGGCCAGGGGCGGCGGAGCTGGTGGAGCTGCTTCGGGCGGCAGGCATCCCGCTGGCCGTAGCGTCTAACTCGCCGCGCCGGCATCTGCTGGCCGGGCTGCGGCGAGTCCGGCTGCAGGATGCCTTCGACGTCGTGCTCGGAGTTGACGATGTCCGCGACCCCAAGCCCGCGCCGGACTTGTACCTTCAGGCCTGCCTGGGTCTGCGGGTCGCGCCGGGCGACGCCGTGGCCCTGGAGGACTCGGGGCCGGGAGTGGCCGCGGCGAAGGCGGCCGGGCTGAGGGTGATCGGGATCCCGTCGGTTCCCGGCGTCGAGCTGACCGCTGACCTGGTGGCCGGCAGCCTGGCCGACGCCGCCGTGCACCGGGCCCTCGGCCTGAGCTTCCTGATAGGGCCCTGATGCCATCGGACTATGACCAGATCCGCGCCGAGAACATCTCGCGCTACGGCTGGGACACGGCCGTGCTTGAGATGCTCGGCCAGCTCTACAGCGACCGCACGCACTTCATCTTCGAGCTGATCCAGAACGCCGAGGACGCAGGGGCGACCGAGCTTACCTTCGAGCTGTTCGGCGACCGGCTCGAGGTGCGGCACGATGGCCGCCCGTTTACCGAGGCCGATGTGCGCGGCATCTGCGGCGTGAGCCAGGGCACCAAGGCCGACGACGTCACGCAGATCGGCAAGTTCGGCATCGGATTCAAGTCGGTCTACGCGTATACGAATACCCCGAGGATCTCCAGCGGCACCGAGAACTTCCGGATCGAGAACTACGTCAGGCCGCACGCCCACGACCCGCTGGCCGGCTCCCCGGCGGAGACGATCTTTGTCTTCCCCTTTGACCGGCCGCAGGTTCCCGCCGGGATCGCGAGCGCCGAGATCTCCGCCGCCCTCCGGGGGCTCGACGCGCAGATCCTGCTCTTCCTGCGCGGCATCGAGCGGATTCGTACCTGCGGGACCGGGCTGCCCGACGCGATCCTGGAGCGCGCGGGCGCCGAGCCCGGGCCAGGGCAGGGCCGCCGGATCATCGTGTCCACCCGGCGAGACCAGCGCGCGGACCGCGCGGAGTGGCTGGTGTGGTCCAGGAAGCTGGGGGAGTCCGGGGAGCTCGGCGACGCATCGCTTGACGTCGAGATCGCGTTCAGCATGGTCACCGAGCTCGACGGCCGGCGTCTGGCCAGTCGCGATCATGAGCCGCTAGTCGCCTTTTTCCCAACCCAGAAAGAGACATTCCTCGGGTTTGTGATCCAGGGTCCTTACCGGACCACGCCGGCCAGGGACAACGTTCCCGAGCACGACCCGTGGAATCAGTCCCTGGTGCGGCAGACCGCCAGCCTCCTCGGCGACGTGCTGACTGACCTGCGCGACGACGGGCTGCTTACGGCTGACGTCCTGCGGGCGCTGCCGCTTGAGGCCGCGGCGTTCCCGGCCGGCGGCATGTTCCGGCCGCTATTCGAGGCGGTGCGGGCGGCGATCGGGCACGGGCAGTTCATTCCCGACGCCGAGGGCGGGTACGGCGATCCGGCCGGGATGCGGCTGGCTCGCGAGACTGGTCTTCGCGAGCTGCTGACGCCGGACCAGCTTGGCGAGCTGTGCGGCCAGGCCGGCCCGGATGGCCAGGCCGGGCCGGTCAGGTTCGTGCACGAGTCCGTCAGCGAGGACGAGACGCCGCGGCTCTGGCGTTACCTGCGCGACGAGGCCGGCGTGGCGCAGGTGACCCCGCAGACCGTGGTGGCCGCCCTCACCAGCGAGTTCCTCACGGCGCAGCCCGATCAGTGGATCGCCAGGCTGTACGGGTTCCTTGACCGGCACCCGTCGCTCTGGCGCGAGCCGGCGGCCGGCGACGGGCCTGGCCCGGCCCGAGCGAAGCCGATCATCAGGCTGCGGGACGGATCTCACATCGTGCCGTTCGACGGCCGCGGCCGCCCGGCCGCCTACCTGCCGGGACCGGTCAGGACCGAGCTTCCCGACGGTGCGCCGGGTCATCGCGGAGGATCCGGCTGGCCGCCGGTTCCTCGCGGCGCTCGGCTATGCCGAGCCTGACCTGCTGGCCCAGGTGCTGGATCAGGTGCTGCCCGGGTATCTCGAGCTCGAGGTCGGCGAGCTGGACGCGGCCAGGCACGAGGCCGACCTTGAGCTGGTCGCCACGGCCCTGGATGAGGCGCCAGCCGCCGGGCGGGAACGGCTGCTCGACCAGCTGCGGCAGACTCCGTTCCTGATCGGGGAGAACGCGGGGACGGGCGAGAGCCGGCTGACGTGTCCTGGTGAGCTGTATCAGCGGACCCGCGCGCTTGAGGTCTACTTCGGCGGAAATCCGGCGATCTGGTTCGCGGCCGACGCTTACGGGCCGTGGCTGGCCCAGCTCCGTGGCATGGGAGTGCGGGACTCGGTCAGGCTGCGGGCACGGGAACCCGATGACCTCGGGTACGTCGCGATCGCCGACGAGTTCGCCAGGCACGAGCGGGGGATCGCCGGGTTCGACCCCGATGCCAGCCTCGACGGCCTGGAGTACGCGCTTGGTCATCCGAGCCCGGCCCGGTCGGAGTTCGTGTGGAACGTGCTGCTCGTACCCGGCAGGCAGCTCATCGCCGGCGTGGTGGAGAGCTCGCCCCGGCTGGAGTTCGCCGACGGGCGCAGGCAGGCCGCGCTGTCGGTGATCGGCACGCTGGCGACTCAGGCGGCCTGGCTGCCCTCGGCTGACGGTACCTTCATGCGGCCCGCCGAGCTGAGTCTCGCTGACCTGCCGCCGACCTTCGCCAGGGATGCCGTGGTCGCGCAGGCGCTGGGAATGAGCCAGCCGGCCGTGGACGAGGCGAGCCGGCAGCTCGGACTCCCGCCGGACTTGCTGCGGCGGCTGAGCCGGCATCCGGACCTCGTGGCGCAGCTGGAACGCGAGCTTGACAGCCGGGAATCAGGACGGCGCGGGCCGCCGCCGGTCTTGCTCTGAGAGAGCTGGCTGGCGGGACCCGCGCCTGTTGCGGCCTGGCTAGACCTTCGGCCCGTACCTGGCGGGCACGACGACCGTCCCGGCAGCGTGGTCACCGATCCGCTGGCGGTACTTGGAGCACAGCATCGTGATGAAACCGACGAGGCCGAACACCAGGGTGTCGATGATGAGCAGGATGCCCCGGATGAACAGCTGCATCATGCTTGCCCGGGTGCCATCCTTGCTGAGCACGCGCAGGCGAAGCAGCCGCATTCCGAAGGTCTGGCCGCGGTGCCCGTACGGCAATACAACCCAGTAGAGGAAATAAGCTGCCAGCGCGATCACCGTCGCGATGAGCCAGCCGAAGCTGTGCGCTGATCCCGTGGACCGGTCGAATAGCCAGTAGGCCAGGCCAGGGATGATCCCGGCGAGTATGTAGTCGATGATGTACTGGACCACGCGCCGGCCGGTAACCCTGGTCTCGGTCTGCGTCACGATCATCGGCGCGCCCGGCTGGCCCGGATAGGCCTGGCCAGGGTAGGGCTGGCCTGCGTGCTGATCGTCGGCGTAGTGCTGGCCTGGCTGGCCGGCGTAGGGCTGCTGCGGTGGTGGCTGCTGCGGTGCCCCTGGCTGGGCCTGGACATCCGGCCGGGCGGTCTGCTGAGTTCTTCCCTGGTCGCCTGTCGCGCCCTTGTCAGGCATGCTGCTCATCTGGTCCCCCGATCCGAGATGCTGTCGACCTGGCTTGCGTGCTCCCGTCACTTAGATGGCTGCGATGCTCCCAACGACGCTATGCGCCTGAAATGCGAATAGCCTTGAGCTGATCATGTCCGGACTGATGCCCGAATCCGCCGGCAGCAATCACGCTGAAATAAAATCAGGGTAATCCTGGAGTGGTTAATATGGTCTGCTGCGCGCTAAGCGAGGTTAGTCGCCTTTGGTGCCTGCGGGTCGCGGCGGGTTCCGGCGGGTTCCGGCGGTTCCGGTGGGGGTCGGCTACCTAGGAGTGGCTGGCCGGTTTCTGACTGCTGTGTTCTGGTCGGTGGACGGGGTAGGCGGCTGCACGTAGGCTTAACGGCGGTTGCCGTAAATTTCGCTTCTGTGCCTTGGTACTTCATTACATGACATTTTCCCGACATGGCTGGCAGGTCGATGACAGTTAGTGACACCACCGGCTCCGCTAAGGCGCTGGTGAAGGGCATCGCCATCATCAGCCTGCTGGCCGGTCACAAGGACGGCATGCGGCTCACCGACCTGGTGGCCCAGATAGACCTGCCGCGCGGCACGGTGGTCAGGCTGCTCGGCGTGCTGATCGATGCGCACCTGGTCAGGCACTCGCCGGATGGCAGGTACCGGCTAGGTCCGCAGTGTGCCGTCTGGGGGGCCGACTTCCTGTCCGCGCTTGAGCTCCGCGAAGTTGCCTCGGACGTGATGACCCGCCTGGTGGAAGTTGGCCGCGAGACCTGCCATCTCGGGGTCAGGGACGGGGACGCGGTCCTCTACATCGACAAGGTGGAGAGCCAGCACTCGCTGCGCATGGTGTCGCGAGTAGGCGGCAGGAACCCGCTGCACTGCACCAGCCTGGGCAAGGCGATGCTGGCCTTCCTCCCGGCGGACGAACTGGACGAGTTCTGCTCGCGGCCGCTTGAGCGCCGCACGGCGAACACGATCGTGGCGCCCGAGGTGCTCAGGGCCGAGCTGCAGCGGATCCGCGACCGGGGCTATGCGATCGATGACGTCGAGAACGAGGTGGGGGTGCGCTGCATCAGCGCCCCGGTCTTCGACCACAACGGCGATCCGGTCGGCAGCATCAGTCTCGCCGGGCCGACCATGCGGATGACCTGGGAGCGCATCGAGCAGCTCACCGAGCCGCTGATCAACGCTGCCCAGGAGATCTCCGCCCGCCTGGGATTTGGTCTTGCCGACGTAAGAGAGGTCTAGCCTCGGGGGTTGTTGACGGTGCGATGACGCCGTCCTTATAGTGCTTGTGGACTTAGTGTCCATTTTGAACTGACAGTCGGAGGGACGGGGCCAGGTGGGCGGCGATGGCCTGCTGGATGCTGACGGGATTAGCGGGGCTGACGGGGCTGACGGGCCGCTCGTGGTCGGGTTCGGCGAGGCGCTGGTCAGGCTCACTGCCAGGGACCGGGTTCCGCTTGAGTACGCCACCGGCCTGACCGTGGATATCGGCGGGGCCGAGCTGAATGTGCTGGTCGCGCTCGCCCAGCTGGGCTGTCGCACTCGCTGGGTCAGCCGGCTGCCGCAGAACCCGCTTGGCCGGCAGATCCTGGGCCATGCCCGCCGGCATGGCGTCGAAGCCGACATTGACTGGGACGCCGGCGCCAGGTCGGGGCTGTATTTCGTGGAGGAGGGCGTGTATCCCAGGCCCGCGCAGGTGCTGTACGACCGCGCCGGCTCGGCCGCCAGCCTGATCGAGCCTGGCATGTTCGACTGGACGCGGATCCTGCGCTCGGCGGCGGTGCTGCACTGCACCGGCATCACCTGCGCGCTCAGCCCGCTGGCGGAGAAGGCGGTCGTCGAGGCGTTTGAGCTGGCGGCCGGCGCGGGCGTCGTGACGTCATTCGACCTGAACTACCGCAGTAAGCTCTGGTCTCCGCAGACCGCGGCGGACGCGCTGCGGCGGGTACTGCCGCAGGTGGACCTCCTGTTCGCCTCCCCGTTCGACCTGGAGCTGATCGCCGGACCAGGGCCGGACGCGGATCGCGCTCAGGAACTGCGGCGGACTTTCGGCATCTCGCAGGTCATCGTGCGGACCCAGAGCGAGGTCAGCTCGGGGGTGCTTGAGGTCCACGTGGCGGCGTTCGGTGACCATCCGGTCGTCACGGGGACGGCGCGGGCCAGCGTGCTTGACGCTTTCGGGGCCGGCGACGCGGCGGTCGCCGCCTTCCTGGCCCGGTGGCTGGCCAGGGCGCCGCTGGAGCAGGCTGCCGATGCCGCCGCCCGTGCCTGCGCCTACATGTACACGATCCCCGGCGATACCTGGCTGCGGCCACCGGACGACTTCGACACGGAGAAGGCCAGGCTCGGAAGGATCCGCCGGTGACCGGCCCGGCGGGGGCGCAGGAGTGGATCAGCCGCGAGAAAGTCATCGCGATTCTGCGCATGCCTGATGCTGTAAGGGCGATGGCCACCTGCCGCGCGCTCGCCGAGCAGGGCCTGACCGTCATCGAGATCACCGCGGACAGCTCTCACGCGCTGGACTCAGTAGCCGCGATCAGAGCCGAGCTTGGCGGCCGCGTGCTGCTAGGGGTCGGAACGGTGCTCGACCCTGGCACCGTCCGGAGAGCGGCCGGCTGCTGGCGCCGATTTTTGCGTGGCCCCTAACCTTGACCCGGCTGTGGTCACCGCGTGCCAGGACGCGGGGTTGCTCGCGATCCCCGGGGTGCTCACCCCGACCGAGATCGTGACCGCGAGCCGGCTGGGACTATCGCTGCTCAAACTGTTCCCGTGCGGGGGACTAGGCCCGCGGTTCCTCAGCGCTCTGCGCGGCCCGTTTCCCTCGATCGGATTCGTGCCAACCGGCGGCATCGAGCTGACCGACGTGGCCGGCTGGTTCAGGGCGGGTGCGGTCGCGGTCGGCCTCGGCTCCTGCCTGACGGGCCGGGACGACCCGGCAGACCCGGCGGACCCGGCGGAGTCGCTCGCGCAACGGGTTCTTGAGATCAGAAAGCAGGTCCCGCTATGACGGCAGCCGCGCCGAGGGCGTCGGCGGCTCGCATGCCCAGATCGGGTATCCGGGCCATCATGGACCTGGCCTGGGCGGCAGGCGACGTCATTCACCTGGAGGTCGGCGAGCCCAATTTCCCCACGCCGCCGCACGTCGTCGAGGCCGCCGACCGCGCCGCCCGCGCGGGTCAGACCAAGTACGTGTCCAACACAGGGGTCCCTGAGCTCCGCGAGGCCATCGCGGCCAAGCTAGGCTCCCGCAACGGTTACCCGGTCAGCAGCGACGACGTCGTGGTGACCGCCGGAGGCGTGCAGGCCCTGCAAGTATCGCTGCTCGCGCTCATCGAGCCGGGCGACGGCGTGCTGATCCCCGATCCTGGCTGGCCGAACTTCGCGATGATCACGACTCTCCTGTCCGGGCTCGTCCAGCCGTACCGGCTTCGCGCGGGGGAGCGATACCAGCCGTGCATCGATGATCTCGAAGCGGTCGCGACCAGCTCGACCAGGGCACTGATCCTGAACTCGCCCTCCAATCCGCTGGGCTCGGTGACCTCGGCGGCCAGGGTCGCGCAGATCATGGCCTGGGCGGCCGAACGCGGCATCTGGGTCGTCTCGGATGAGTGCTATGACGAGATCGTCTTCGATGACACCTTTATCAGCGCGGGCGCGCTCGGCCCGGCTGACTACCTGATCTCGTGCTACAGCCTGTCGAAGACCTACGCGATGACCGGCTGGCGGGTCGGCTACGCCGTGACCACGAACCGGGTGGCCCGTGACACCCTGGCCAAGCTCCAGGAGCCAGTCGTCTCCTGCGTCAACGCTCCGGCCCAGGCAGCGGCGGTGGCCGCGCTCAGCGGGAGTCAGCAGGTCGTGACCGAGATGAGGTCCGCCTACCTGACCAGGCGAGACGCCGCCGTGGCGGCACTGCGCGCGGGAGGCGTCGACGTGAGCGTCCCGGCCGGGGCCTTCTATCTCTGGGTCGATGTGTCGCCCTGGGCGGCCGACGACTTTGAGTTCGCGGTCTCGCTGCTCAAGCAGGCGAAGGTGGCGGTAGCGCCCGGCTCCGCCTTCGGCGCGAACGGCGCAGGCTTCGTCCGCCTCTCCCTGGCGACCGACCTCCCGGTACTGCTAGAAGGAATCGGCAGAATCACCGACTCCCTCAGCCAGCGCGACCGCATTAGCTAGCTCGGACTGGAGATTGTTCGCGAGGATCGATCCCACCCGTGCTCCTGATCCCGCATACCCAGCCCGGCTTCCCTTGCTGATCACGCCACCCATGTTCCGCAGTCATGCTGTCCGCCGTGATCGGAACATGACTCTGGCGCGAATTCCGTGAGGTTGGCCGTCTGGTTCCGGGGTAGCTGGTCCAGCCCGGGCCTGTCCCGCCGCTGGCTTGCCAGGCCGCACCCCATCGATGTGACATAGCTGGGGCTGGAGCCCCATCGATGTGACATAGCTGGGGCTGGCACTCGGCTGGAGCCCCAGCGCTGCCACATCCATGTGGCCGGCCAGCGGCCAGCATCACGGAATTCGCGCCAGAGCCCGAAACACGGGTGGCGTGATCACCCCGCCAGAGCTCCGTGATCACAGTCGAGGGCGTGATCAACCGCCGCCCCGACCCCGTTGATGCGGTCGATGCGGTCGCGGGTTGTTTCACCGAGCCGGTCCCGGTTAGGGATAGCGTCGACCCAGCTCGATGAACGCTGATGAACCTCGATGAACGCTGATGAACACAGACGGCTGAAGGAGAAGAACCATGAAGTCCCAGCTGAACCCGTATCTCAACTTCAACGGCAACGCCCGCCAGGCGATGGAGTTCTACGAGGAAGTGTTCGGCGGCACCCTCAGCCTGAATACGTTCGCCGAGTACGGTGCGGCGGGCACGCCCGACGCCGACCGGATCATGCACGGCATGCTGGAGACGGAGGCTGGATACACGATCATGGGTGCCGACGTCACCAGTGACATGGAGTACCACCCGGTGGCGGGCTTCTCGATCAGTCTCAGCGGTGATGACGGCGATACGCTGCGCGGCTACTGGGACAAGCTGTCGGCCAAGGGGACCACGACGATGCCGCTGGCCATGCAGGTCTGGGGCGACGAGTTCGGCATGTGCGTCGACCAGTTCGGCGTCTCGTGGCTAGTCAATATCTCCGATGAGCAGCCTCCGGAGTAGTTTCTGGACTAGCTCTGCGTTCGGTGTCTTCCGGAACTTGGCTGGGTCGTGAGAGCCGCGAGCCAGCGTGCGGCTTCCGGGTTGCCGTGCTCGGTGAGAAACACCTGGATGTGCTCGATAGCGGCATCGCCTATGCCGCCGCGGGCTGCGGCCAGGTAGAAGGCGGCGGCCTCATCCGCCCGGTCCCCGGCCTGCGCGGCCTGGGCGAGTTCGTGTGCTCTCCCCGCGGCTTCGCGGCAGAGCAGCTCGTCGCGAGCGTCGAGCAGATCGCAGGCCGGGAGGTACGCGGCCAGGGCCGCTGCGGCGGTGATCAGCAGCGAGCCCGCCTGCTCCGTGTGGGCTGGATCGGCGGCCAGCAGGAGCGCCACCCGGTACAGGGCCTCTGCGCTACCCTGACCGACCTCAGCGAGCAGGACCAGGCCATACCGGCCGTGGCTGGTGATGAAGTCGCGCTGCTCCTGCGTGAGCGGCCCGCTCGCCAGACCGCGCTCGCCCGCAGTCGCGGCTTCTGGCATCGTGCTGGCTTCCGGCATCAGGCTGGCAGCCGCCCGGCGATCGCGAGTCGCATCGGCACTGTCGCTCAGGCGCGGCGTTCTCCTGTCCGCGCTGAGCACCGCCAGCTTCCTGGCCCACTCGGGCAGGATCGCGATGCCGGGGTCGCGGCTGATGACCCCTTTCTCGGAGGCCAGCCTCTGACAAGACAGGACGAAACTCGCGATCCAGTCGAACCGGGGCGGACCCTTACGCTTGCCGCCGAGAATCTCCGAGACCGCCGTCTTGGACAGCACTTCGAGCTTGACTGGCACCTCGCCTTGTGCCGGGTAGAGTTCTCCCAGTCTCTCCGAGGTGCTGACTATCGCGTCAAATGACGACCCACCGCACTTCAGACGGAATGCGTGCAGAAGCGCGATGATCATTTTCTTCGCGGCTTCAGCCTGCTCTGCATCGGAAAACGCATGATCGTATGCAATTGCATCCTCCCGTGCGTTTCCACGGGAAGGGTCGCTGCCCGGTTCGGGCTGGCTCGGAGGTCGATTCATGGCAACCGTTATGACACGGCCGGGGCTGGTCTGCACGCGGTTTGAGCGAACCGTTAACCACGCGTCCGTTCTGAATTGTCCTTGATCACCGATCAAGTCGATACGCTGCGGTTATTGACTGTGACAATAGGTGTGACACTGCGGAGGCCCGATCAGGTGTCCCGCAGAATCCGCGTCAGGATCTGCTGCGGCGGGCCAGCCGACTCGGCCGAGATGGCCAGCTGGTTCAGGATGTGCCGGTAGTAGTCGACCTGCGCCGGGCGGCGGTAGTACTGCCCGGAGGCGAGCTGCTCCAGGTAGGCGATGTCGGGCAGCTGCCGGTCAGGCAGCCGGAGTACGGTGAGCGGCCCGCCGGTAGCCGGGTGCCCTCCCAGGCCAAAGGGGAGAACCCGGATGACGACGTTCGGCAGGTCGCAGGCGCCGATCAGGTGGCGCAGCTGCGCGCGCATCGCCGTCCGCGTGCCAGCTCGCCTGCGCAACGCCGCTTCGTCAATCAGGGCCCACAGCCTGGGTGGCTGCCTGGTCGCCAGCATCTGCTGGCGCCGCATCCGGAAGCTCAACCCTCCTGCGCAGCTCCGCCGAGGGAAGGATGCCCTGCGCGAGGGCGATGATCGCCCTCGCATAGTCGGCGGTCTGCAGCAGCTCGGGCACCACCTGCGCCGTATAGCTGCGGATCAGGCTGGCGGCCTGCTCCAGTCCGAGATAGCACTCAAACCACTCGGGTATCAGGTCCAGATAGCTATGCCACCACTCCGGGGTGCTTCCCCTGCGGGCGAGTCCGAGCAAGGTAGCCCGCTCGGACTGATCGCTGACCCCGTATACCGCGCACAGCCCGGCCACGTGCCGCAGCCGGAGCGCCGTCTGGCCTAGCTCCATGTCGGTGATGTGCGGGGTCGGCAGCGCGACCGCGTCGCTCGCGTCCGCAGTGCTCAGGCCCGCCTTTTCACGGTGCCTGCGCAGCGTCGCTCCGAGTACCATCCGAGCCACCGTGGCGCTCGCCCGATGATCGCTGTCAGCGGGCTGGCCATCGGTCGCAGTGCCTGCTCTCGCCGATGGCCAGGACGGCTCCTTCATGTCCAGTGTTCTAGCGCCTTGAGACTCTGAGGGCAATATGTAGACGGGGTATTAGTCAGAACAACCCGCAGTTCGAATTAGTATCGGCTGAGCTGTGTCATGGTTTCCTGGCTACTGCGCAGTACTGGTCGATTTCCTCAGGCTCGCCGAATGGCGTGGCCTCCGGCCGCCACCGGGTGCTCGACACGACGCCGGG
Source organism: uncultured Actinomycetota bacterium (assembly GCA_963819285.1). Lineage (GTDB taxonomy): Bacteria > Actinomycetota > Actinomycetes > Streptosporangiales > Streptosporangiaceae > Chersky-822. The sequence continues at coordinate 1,383,045 of CAWFVM010000006.1, read as the reverse complement.
ATCGATCAGGTCGAGGCCGTCGAGCAGCCCGGCGAGCTCGGCCGGCGTGCGGTGCCGGCCAGGCGGCGTGCCGTGCTCGTTCCAGTACCTGATCGCCGAGGCCATCTTGTCGCCCGTCACCTCGATGGTCGGATGGGCGATCGCCAGGTAGCTGCCCGACGGCAGCGCGCCCATCAGCCTGCCGATGATCTGGCGCGCCTGGTCATCGGCCAGGATGTGCCAGAGCACCCCGAGCATCATCACGGCCACCGGCTCGGTCAGCCTCAGCGTCCTGGCCGCGCCCGCGAGCACGTCGCCAGGATCGCGCAGGTCGGCGTGAACGTAGCCGGCGGCGCCCTCAGGCGTGCTGGCGAGCAGCGCTCTCGCGTGCACCAGCACGAGCGGGTCATTGTCGACATACACGATCCGGCAGTCGGGCGCGACGCGCTGCGCGACCTCATGGGTGTTGTCCACCGTCGGCAGCCCGGCGCCGATGTCCAGGAACTGGCGTATCCCGGCCTCCCCGGTCAGGAACCGCACGGCCCGGCCGAGAAACATCCGGTCGGCGCGGGCGTGCCTGACGATGTCAGGCAGCATGCTCGCGATCCGCTCACCGACCTCCCGGTCGACGGGATAGTTGTCCTTGCCGCCCAGCCAGTAGTCCCAGACCCGCGCCGAATGTGACACCGAAGTGTCTATCTCCGGGGACGATGCCAGGCCAGGCGCGGAAAAGTCGTCGGTCACAGCGAAACATCTCCGTATAAAACAGGGCCAATATATTTTAACTTAACTCAGCCCGCCAATCCGCCCGCCACCAGGCCGGCCTTATCGCGGGTATGAGCCCGAGTACCAGCGAGCAGCCAGTGATGATCACGTGCCCGCCAGCGAGCCGGAGGGCGGTGAGATGGCGGTGATTCGCCCGGCCGCGGCATGCCGATCAGCTCAGGCGGGCGACCATGCCGGCTCCGGGGCGCCCGCGCCTCGGACCGAACGGGCGATCCTCCAGACTGCGCCAGCAAATCGCCGATCGCATTTCCGCGCGAGTATGTAATAGTGACAACTGCGATCAAGACCACTCTGAAGGGTCCGAAATGATAAAAGATAGGCGACTAACGGCTGTCGCGACGGTCATGGCGGCAGTAGCCGCGGCGACGGTGTTTTCCGTGCCGGCGGCCAGTATCGCCGCCGGCACTCACCCGCACGCCAGCGCGGCCGTCAACCTGATCAGGGACCCTGGCCTCGAGCAGGCCAAGCCTGACACCGCGACCGACAAGGTCCCCACCCCAGGCTGGAGCCGCGTCAAAGGCAGCCAGTTCACGGCTGTCGCGTGGGGGAATGGATCCCCGGGCAAGAGCTCGCCAGGGCCTAAGAACCGCGGCAAGAACTACTTCTCCGGCGGCAATTTCGGCGCCACCTCTGGCGCCACCCAGCTCGATTCTCTGACGCACTACACGCGCCTGATTCGATCTGGCCTCGCGGAGTTCAAGTTGTCTGGCTGGCTAGGTGGCTTTGCTACCCAAGGTGATCACGCGACGCTGACCGTGACCTGGGAATCCGCCTCGGGGGCCGCGCTAGGCCACGTCACCCTGGGCCCGGTTACCGAGGCGCAGCGCAAGGGCATTTCGGGAGAGCTGTTTCGCTCCAAGGCCGGCCGCGTCCCGGCAGGCGCGCGCCAGGCCCTCTTCACCTTGCGAATGATCCGGGAGGCAGGGGAATACAACGACGGCAGCGCCGACAACCTCAGCCTGACCATAAGCAGGGCCAGCTAGCGAACCGGTCTGGCGGGCGGACGCGTAACTCAGCCCGCCAATCCGCCCGCTGCCAGTCCGGCCTCATCGCGGGCATGAGGCCGAGTACCAGCGAGCAGCCAGTGATGATCACGAGCCCGCCGATCAGCTGAAATGCCGAGAGGTGTTCGTGCTGGATCACAGCGCCGATCAGGACAGCGACCGCCGTGACGAAGAACTCGACGCTGATCGCTTTCGTCGCGCCCAGATCGGCGATCAGCCGGAAGTACAGCACGTACGCCAGGGCGCTCATCATCGAGGCCAGCAGCAGCAGGTATCCGAAATCGCCGGCCGTCGGCACCGTCGGCACCGGGACTAAGATGATCAGCGGCAGGGTCAGCAGCCCGCCGCAGATGAACGAGCCGGCGGTGACCTCCCAGGACCCGACCCCGTCGAGGTACCGGCGGGCGTAGTTGCTGCCGAACGCCGCCCCACCCGGCCCACGCAGCGACACTGAGCAAGGGATGACCATCGGGAAGTTCGCTGTTACGGCTTGTTCCTGGCGGCAGTCCGGTTCCGGGGATAGTTCAGCCCGGCCCGCGTGGCGAGCCTGCCGGTATCGGCCCTTTCGGGGCACCGTCAGCCGGTCCTGTCCGGAGAGTTTCGCCGTCCTCGAAGAATTGTCATATGTTCTCCCGGAGACAATCGCGGCAGCCCTCCACAACAATGCCGGCAGCCCTCCAGGAAACGGCGGAGGCCCCTCCCGGCCTGACCACGGAAGCTCATCCCGCCGGAGCAAACATCGACGTGACAGCCGCATCGATGTGACACCGGTGCAGTCGCAGCAGCACCTCTGCCACATCGATGCGCCTCCGCCGGGGTGCAGGTGACGCCCTCCGCCAGGGCCGCCCTCCGCTAGGCGCTGGTCGCGCCGACCCCCTGTAGTGGCCAGTCTTAGGCCGGACGGCGTGCCCTCGATGCAGAGCGTTAAGCGAAGCAGCCGGCATTGAGGGCACACCGCCCGGCTAACCCCAAGCCAGGTCTAACACCAAGCCCAGCACGGAGACTCGCCGGCTATCGGGCACTGACAGTCGGTACCCCGGCGTAGGCTCCCGTGCAGTCGCAGCGCCTAAGAGCAGGTGCCTAGGGAATGAGCAGGGATCTGGTGAGCGAGTGAAGGGTGACGAGCTTGGCCTGGTGGTGGGCACCGTTCCGGCCACCCCGCTGATGTTCTCGGTCGGGCTGGCCCCCGGTCAGTACGCGCAGCTCGATGACGTGGTGGTGACGAAACGGGCGATGCCGGGCACCGACATAGAGGCAGTGCAGATCGCGGGCGTCGTCACGAACGTGGAGGCGGTGCACGAGGGAGCGAGGTTCGCTTCCGACGTGTTCCTGATCGAGCAGGGTGCGCTGCCCGCTGAGATCTGCGAGGTCGCCGAGGTGACCGTGACCAGGGTCGAGCCCGAGATGTACGTGCCGCCGCTGCCTGGCTCGATCGTGATGCGGGCGGTGGGCGCGGCCCGTGATTCCGCGCTGTACTTCGATGAGATGGGCAGCTCCAAGGTCCCGGTCGGCTTCGGCCGGGACGGGCAGCCGGTGTTCGTCAACTTCGAGTTCATCGACGGCACCAGGGGCGCGCACGTGTCAATCTCCGGGGTGTCGGGAATCGCGACGAAGACCTCGTTCGCCATGTTCCTGCTGCACTCGATCACGAACTGCGGCGTGCTCGCCGGCGAGGCCCACAACACGAAGGCCCTCGTCTTCAGCGTCAAGGGCGAGGACCTGCTCTTCCTCGACTACGCGAACAGCAGGCTGACCCCGGCCCAGGCCGCCAGGTACAGCAAGCTCGGCCTCCCGGCCGCCCCGTTCGGCAACGTCCGGGTGTTCGCGCCGCCGCGCAAGGGCGACACCTCGGGCACCCCTGACGTGCACGCCAGGGACCGGGCGGTCAGCCCGTTCTACTGGACCCTGGCCGAGTTCTGCCAGCAGGAACTGCTGCCCTTCGTCTTCGCCGACGCCGAGGACGAGCGCGCCCAGTACACGATGCTGATCGCCCAGGTCGCCGCCCGGCTGCGGCGCGACGCCGTCCCGGCGGGGGCCGACGGCGCCGTGCGGATCAACGGCACCGACGCGGCGAACGACAAGATCTTGCGCACCTTCGGCGACCTGGTCGACCTGCTCGAAGCCGAGCTCGGCGACGACGGGACCCGAAGCAGCTGGGTAGCCGGCAGCACGATGACCGGCAGCGTGAACGCACTGCTCCGCCGGCTCAGGTCAGCGGCCGTTCCGCTCAGCGTGCTCGTCAGGGGCGACCTGGCCCACCGGGGCGAGCGCTCGATCTCGACATCGCGGGCCCAGATCACCGTGATCGACCTGCACAACCTGCCTGACCGGGCGCAGCGGTTCGTGGTCGGCGTGACGCTGCGCACCGAGTTCGCCCGCAAGGAGAAGCAGGGCACCGCCCGGCCGCTGATGTTCGTCATGCTCGACGAGCTGAACAAGTACGCCCCGCGCGACGGCGACAGCCCGATCAAGCAGATCCTGCTCGACCTGGCCGAGCGCGGCCGGTCGCTCGGCGTGATCCTGATCGGGGCCCAGCAGACCGCGAGCGAGGTCGAGCGGCGCATCCTGGCGAACTGCGCGATCCGGGTGGCCGGCCGGCTCGACGCCGCCGAGGCCCAGCGGCCCGAGTACGGCTACCTGCCGCCCGCCCAGCGCCAGCGGGCGACGCTGGCCAAGCCGGGCACGATGTTCATCGCCCAGCCGGACATCCCGGTGCCGCTTGCCGTCGACTTCCCGTTCCCGGCCTGGGCCACCAGGCCGAGCGAGAAGGGGGAAGGGCCGGCCACGACACCGCCCCCGCCCGCCCGGCCGACCCGTTCGCCGGCATGACCGGCCCAGAAGACGACCCGCCCCCCTTCTAGCCCACGGAGCCCCCGAGTCAATGAAGATCCTGCACACCAGTGACTGGCACGTCGGAAAGGTGCTCAAGGGCCGGGACCGGTACGACGAGCACGACGCGGTCCTGCGCAGCATTGTCAGGACCGCCCGCGACGAAGACGCGGACCTCGTGCTCGTCGCCGGCGACCTGTTCGAGACCGTAGCGCCGACGGCGAAGTCGCAGGGCCTGGTCATGCGGACCCTGCTGGCGCTGCGCGAGGACGGCCGCCACGTCGTCGTCATCGCGGGTAACCACGACAACGCCAGCCTGCTCGAATCCGTGTACCGGCCGGTACTCGGACAGCTCGGGCTGCATGTGCTTGGCCTGCCTAGACGCTCGGAGTCCGGCGGCACCATCTCGTTCCGCCTGAGAACTGAAGAACTGGTCAGGGTCGCGGCACTGCCCTTCGTCTCGCACCGCTTCGCCGTCCGGGCCGCCGAGATCGTGATGCAAGACTTCGCTGAGCACACGCTCGACTACAGCAGGCAAATGAGCGACATCGTCAGCCGGCTCACCAGCGAGTTCACCGACGACGCGGTCAACGTGGTGATGGCCCACGCCACCCTGCTCGGCGGCCCGCGCGGCGGCGGCGAGCGAGATGTGCAGACCAGCCTGGACTATGAGCTGTCGGCCAGCATGTTCCCGGCCAGCGCGCATTACGTCGCGCTCGGGCACCTGCACCGCCAGCAGGAGATTCCCGGCCCGTGCCCGATCTTCTACTCGGGAGCTCCGCTGCCGGTCGACTTCGGCGAGGAGGCGAACGAGCCCGCGGTGCTGATCGTCGAGGCCAGGCCGGGCGTTCGCGCTGATCCGAGGCCGGTCCCGGTCACCGGCGGGCGGCGGCTGCGGACCTTGCGCGGCAGCCTTGACCAGGTCGTCGCGGAGGGGGAGCAGGCGGGCGACGCGTACCTGAAGGTCGTGCTGGCCGAGCCTGCCCGCGCTGGCCTGGGTGACGAGGTCAGGGAGAAGCTGCCGAACACCCTGGAGGTGCTGCTCGACGACGCCCACCGGCAGCGGCCAGGATCGCGGAGCGGTGACCGGCCTAGCCGGGTCGGGCGCGGGCCGGTCGAGCTGTTCGCCGAGTACCTGGCCGAGGAAGGGGTCGCTGACGAGCGGGTCACGGCCATGTTCGCGCAGCTGCTCGATGAAGTGACCAGCGTGTCTGACGGAGGTGCGTGATGCGGCCATTGCGACTGCTGCTCGACGGCTTCGGCTCCTACCGGGAGCCGGCCGAGGCCGACTTCACCGGCGTCGACTTCTTCGCGCTGGTCGGGCCGACCGGGTCGGGCAAGAGCACGGTGATCGACGGACTCTGCTTCGCGCTTTACGGCACGGTACCCCGCTGGGGCAAGGAGAACGTGATCGCCCAGGCCCTCGCCCCGGCGGCGAACGCGTGCCGGGTCTGCCTCGTGTTCGAGGCGATGGGCAAGCGGTATGGCGTAGTCAGGGCGCTGGCGCGCAGCAGCCGGGGCCAGGTCAGTACCAAGGAGGCCAGGCTTGAGCGGCTTGATCCGGCCGTGCCGCCGGACGCGCCGCTGAGCGAGCTGCTTGAGGCCACGATCGAGTCCATCGCGGAAGGCCCCGAGCAGGTCAAGGCTCACATCCAGGAGATACTCGGGCTCAGCTACGAGCACTTCACCCAGTCCGTGCTGCTGCCGCAGGGCAAGTTCTCTGAGTTCCTGCACGCCAAGGCCGCGGATCGGCAGGACCTGCTGGTCGAGCTGCTGGCGTTCGGCGTGTACAACACCGTCGGCCAGAAGGCGCGGGAGCGGGCCAAGCTCGCCGCCGAGCTAGCCCAGCAGGTCAAGAACGCCCGCGCCGGCCTGACCAGCGCCACGCAGGAGACGGAAGCCGCCGCGGCCGCGACAGTGCAGGCACTGACCGAGCTGGGCAGCGAGGTTGATCTCCGCCTGACCACCTTGCGTCAGCTGACCGAGCAGGATTCGCAGGCCTCGATGCGGGCCAGCGCCGTCCGGATCGAGGCCGGCCTGCTCGGCGGCGTCCGGGCGCCGGCCGAGGTGCCAGGACTGGCCAGGCGAATTGGCGCCGCCGACGAGCTGGTCACCAGGCGGCGGACCGAACGGGACCGCAGCGATCAGGCCGAGCAGGAGGCCGCCCGTGCCCGCGAGGCGCTGCCGGACAAGTCGCGCCTCGAACGCAGCAGGGACTCCTACGGCGAGCAGCGCGACCTGACCGCGCTGCTCGCCCGCCTGGAAAAGACCCTGGCGGATCGCCGCGCCGGGGCCGACGCGGCCGAGAAGGCACTCGGAGCCGCCGAGGCCAAGGCCGACCAGGCCCAGGCCGCGCTGTCAGCGGCCGAACGGACGCACGCGGCCGTCGCCGTCGCCCAGGATCTGACGGTCGGCGCCGACTGCCCGGTCTGCCTGCGGCCGGTCACCGAGCTGCCGCATCATCCGGTGCCCGCCGACCTCGTCGAATCCAGAACCGCCCTGGACTGGGCCGGGAAGGCGGTCAGGCAAGCGCGGTCGGCGCTTGACCAGGCGAATAAGGCAGCGGCTGTCGCGGCCGGCAATGCCGAGAACACTTCCAGGCAGGCAGAAAGGATCGCGGAGGTACTGGCCGGTTCCGCTGCCGAGTCCGAGGTCAGGGGACTGCTTGAGGCCATTGTCGTGGCTGATGAGCGCCTGGCCAGGGCGCGAGTCTCGGCTCGGGCCGGCCGGGAAGCAGTGTCGTCGGCCGAGCGTGACCGGGCCAGCCTGGATGCGGAAGAACGCGGCGCGCGGGTAGCTCTGCACCGCACCAGGGACTCGGTGGTCCAGCTCGGTGCCCCGCCGGCCGACGACGCAGACCTGGCCGCCGCCTGGGAGACGCTGACCGCCTGGGCGGCAGCCGAAGCAGGGGAGCGGCGCCGGCGCCTGCTGGAAGTGGAGGCGGCGGTCAGTGCCGCCAGGCTCGAGGTCAGCAAGGCCGAGTCGGAGCTTGCCGAGCTGATGGCCGCGCACGGTGTCGCCGGGATCGCGGACCTTGACCGGGCCGGGGCAGCGGTGGCCGCCCACCGGGAGCGGGCTGTGCACCGGCTGGCCGCGATCCGGCTGGACCTGGAACGGGCGGCCGAGCTGGACGCGCGGCTCCGGGTGCATACCGAGGATGAGCAGGTGGCCTCGATGCTCGGGAAGCTGCTGCGGGCGATCTCGTTCGAGCGCTGGCTGTGCGGTGAGGCACTTGACTCCCTGGTCGCCGAGGCGTCGGAGACCCTGATGGAGCTGTCCGGCGGCCAGTACCAGCTCGACCGGGATGACCGCAACGACCTGATCGTCATCGACTACGCCGACGCCGGGGCGCGGCGTCCGGTGCATACGCTGTCGGGCGGCGAGACGTTCCAGGCCTCGCTGGCCCTGGCCCTGGCACTGTCACGTCAGGTGATCGGGCTGTCCGGGGGGATGCGCGACCTGAACTCGATGTTCCTGGACGAGGGCTTCGGGACGCTGGACGACGACACGCTCACGGTGGTCGGATCGACGCTGGAGCGGCTGTCGGCCGACTCCGATCGCATGATCGGGATCATCACCCACGTCCAGGCGCTCGCCGAGCGGGCGCCGGTGCAGTTCGAGGTGTCGCGCGTGGGGATGACGTCGACCTTGCGTCGCAGGGAGAGCGTGTCATGACGACCGCGGCGCCCGTGGCTCTGGGCAGGCAGACACCCGCACTTGCCGGGTCGTTCACGGTTGATCCGTGGGACCCGGGTTACGGGCAGGCCGCCAGCGAGGAACTCGGCGACGGCGCACTGGAGAAGTCGACCGCGAAGCTGGAACTGGACCTGGAGGTAGCGGCCGGCTCGTGGCAGCCGATCGATCCGCCACCGGGGGTGGCAGTGCCAGACACGGTGCTGTTCCTCGACGGCGTGCGCCGGATCGACGCGCGGGTGTGGCTGCGGGGCGACGGACCTCGCCCGATGCCGGGGATCGCCGCGTCACTGGCGGCCGGCCTGGTGGCGTGCGACACCGTGGCCCGGGTGGCCCGGGTGGCTGACGTCGCGGTGGAGCGCGGCCTGTTCACCGCGGCGGCCGTTACCGGTGACCTGGTGACGCGCTCGGGACGATACAAAGTCAGGCCGGCTGCTGAGTCCGCGGGGCCGGCGGGGTCGGCCCGGACCGGCTGTCGCTGGCGCTGCAGCAGCGGCTCGCCCAGGCGGAGGTCGACCTGGCGGTGTCGTTCCGCGGTAAGGGCTCAGCGGGCCGTGACCTGCTGGTTGTGGACGGGCCGCTGCGCGGGCGCACGCACCTGGACCGGACCGTCGGCTACATCAAGACCCATCATGCCTCGTACCTGCCCCCCGAGCAGGCCGCCGTAGTCGGCGCCCTGCGCCCCGGCCAGCGGACGCCGGCGTTCATGATGGGCACCTCCTGGCAGCGAGCCTCGTGGTACGTGCAGCTTCCCGGTACGGCCGGAGTGCCGTGGTCGGGCGTGGTCCGCCTGGAGTGCTCACCCGACCTGCCGCCCGACGAGGTGACCAAGCTCGCGAACCTGACGGCGGTCGTCCTGCCGCCCTTCGCCAGTTTCCCGCACAAAGACCCGCGCGCCCCCCAGAACCTGATCCCGATCGGCGGCCTGGAAGCCCAGCTCAAGCACCGCCTGGGCGACCAGCAACTCCTCTACCGCGCCCTCCGCGCCGCCGCCATGACCGGTTAGGTAGTCTGCGCCGCCAGGATCCTGGCTCCCGGCGAAATCACGCCACCGGAGTTCCGCGCTCACGGTCTCCGGCATGATCATGGAACGTCAGCTGTGTGATCTCACCACCGGGGTTCCGTGATCACCGTCCCCGGCCTGATCACGGAACATGGCTGGCGCGAACTCCGTGAGGTTAGCTTGGGTGGCCTGGCCGGGGGTCGGCCATCTCCTATGCAGTGCCCGGTTTCACCCTGATCAGGGTCCGGTGGCCTGTCTGGGTAAGCCGCAGGCCAGGAGAATCCGCGTGCTGGCCGGGTGATACCGGGGTCCGCAGTGGGCGGGCGGGTGTGCCGGGCAACGGAAAGTGGTGATACGTCAGCCGCTGGCCGCCCCGGAGAGCCCCGGTCAGGAACCCGACTGCAAGCGCCACGTCACCCAAGTCAGAGCGCGAAGAAACTCGCATGGCGTGGACGGCGGGGTGTCGTGTTCGAGCAGTCCGACTTAAGACGTACATCGAGTACGTTACGTACTTGACGTACGTAGCGCCCGCCGACACAATGAGGTGACGGATGGGGGAGGTAGCCGGTGTCGGCGGTTCACTACGACAGCTACAGCGAAGCTCGGGTGCATCTGAAGGATCTGCTTGATGCGGCCGAGCGTGGGTGGGTCGCGACCGTACGCCGCGACTCGACCAGCGCAGCCGTACTGGATGCGGAGCGGCTCCGGCATTTCCTCGCGTCCGTGGTGCCGTCCCATGCCGTAGTCGTGGCTGAGGGAGGCGGCTGGTCGGTATTCATCCCCGGGCTGCCGGTTGCTGCTGATGGACCGACTTTCGATACCGCGATCGAGGAAATGGTCCAGGCACTGCGCGAGTACGCGGAGGACTGGCACGACCGGCTACTCGACGCACCCAACCACCGGGGCAACTGGGGTCTGGTGCACCTGATCACCTTGAGCGACGACACCCAGCTCCGTGACTGGGTGACCGGAGCCTCGTGATGAGCGGGCCGGCACCGACGCGGAAGGATCACGAAGCGTTCTGCGAGGCCGAGGGCTGGATACGGGTGCGAGACGCGCGGGGCCGGACTGGCACGCACCACGTCACTTATGAGCTTGACTTGCCCGACGGCGGGATCCTGCGGACACGAATCTCGCACCCAGCTGACCGGACTGACTACGGGCCGGGCCTATGGAGCCACATTCTGCGTGACCAGCTTCAGGTCACCGGGGCCGAGTTCTGGGCTTGCGTTAACGATGGTGCTCGCCCTGGCCGCGGGGTACCGCAGCCTCCTGCCGCTGCCCTGCCCGCCGAGCTGGTGCATTTGCTGATCTCGCGTGTCGGACTGACCGATACCGAAGTAGCGGCGATGACCAGAGACGCGGCCGTCGCCCGGCTGCAGAGTTACTGGACGGACGGCAGCTAACCCGCGATTCCATATGCATTTCACGCCGACCAGCTCATCCTGGCTGAACCAGGTGGAGCGCTGGTTCGGGCTTCTGACCGAGAAACTCCTGCGCCCTCTGCACCCGCCGGGTCGAGGCGCCCAGCGGGCACGACGCGGCGACCACCGGGGCCAGCACCCGCCCGGCCCGCCGCCGACGCCCTGGGAACCCCGGGAAACAGGTCCCGTGCCGCAGCCCCGGGATCGCCAGCCCGACCGTCCCGGCCCTCGCGCCTTGCGCCGCACAGGGTCCAGGCCTCGGCGCCCATCATCAGCCGGGCGAGCCCCCGGATCATCTCCCGCAGCAGCCCCGGGCTCGCCGATATCAGCATCTCCCCGAAACCCGCACCCGGAACAGGCACGATGTCACGCACGGCCATCTCGTCCCTCCCTCGTCTCCGGCAAGCAAACTCGAAGGATCGCGAGATGGCCTCCTCACGTCACGCCGACACGCCCCAACCGAACAAAACGGTCACGACGACTCAGGCACCCCCTACACCACTCCTGCGGACGTGAACGAGGTCCGGATCCGGCGGTCTGAGGACAGTGTGATGATCATTGACCTGGGGCGGGCTGGGGATTGCGAGTAGGTTCCTGTTCTCGGGCACAATGAGAGGATGCTGTCATCGTCTGAGGTTGCGAGCGCTGAGGTAGAGGGTCGAACCCTGGGGAGCGCTCGCATGCAGGTCAGGGGCTATATTTGCTGCTTGACAAGTGCACAGAGGTTCGCGGCGAGGTCCTGTTTCGGGGACCGCTCGCAAGCGGTCGTGTTTCCGCAGGTCAGCAGGCTCGTTTTTCGCGAGCCGTCATCCCGCTCACCAAGAGCGGGCTCCATTGAGGCCCGCTGGCCTGCATCGCCGCCGCCGTGGTGAGCAGCGTCATCCCGCTCACCAAGAGCGGGCTCCATTGAGGCACGACCAGGGATTCAGCGATGACTGACGAGATCCGCGTCATCCCGCTCACCAAGAGCGGGCTCCATTGAGGCTCGATCACCCAGGACCGGGGCGGCGCGGTTTTCTGGTCGTCATCCCGCTCACCAAGAGCGGGCTCCATTGAGGCCTGGAAAACACTTCCCTGCGCCCTCCGGATGCCGCCGTCATCCCGCTCACCAAGAGCGGGCTCCATTGAGGCCACCATCGTCCTGTTCCGTACCGCGAGCGGTTCCTGTCATCCCGCTCACCAAGAGCGGGCTCCATTGAGGCAGTGCCCTGGCGACCAATTGCAGATCACCGAGACTGGTCATCCCGCTCACCAAGAGCGGGCTCCATTGAGGCTCTTTAGCCGCACTACGGATTGCCTGCCCATAGCCGGGTCATCCCGCTCACCAAGAGCGGGCTCCATTGAGGCGAAGTGGTCGCACCTGTTCGCCGACTCGCAGGATGAGCGTCATCCCGCTCACCAAGAGCGGGCTCCATTGAGGCAGGTAGTCGTTCGGGTCGGCGAGCTGGCTGGTCAGGTCATCCCGCTCACCAAGAGCGGGCTCCATTGAGGCATCTGGCCAAGCCAGCGAACCGGCTCGACCGTCTGGGTCATCCCGCTCACCAAGAGCGGGCTCCATTGAGGCGTGTCTACACCTTTTAGGGAAGCAACTCTTGGCCTGTCATCCCGCTCACCAAGAGCGGGCTCCATTGAGGCATGTTGTCCGCGTAAGAAGCGGTTGGCGCAGCACCGCGTCATCCCGCTCACCAAGAGCGGGCTCCATTGAGGCAGATCAGCGACTCGACGGCACGGAAGGACTGGAAGGACGCGCGTCATCCCGCTCACCAAGAGCGGGCTCCATTGAGGCCGGTCGTGTGCGCCGCCGGCGTGACACTGGTGCTCCGTCATCCCGCTCACCAAGAGCGGGCTCCATTGAGGCCAGAAGAACGATCCCGGCTCGGCGAGCTTTGACGCGTCATCCCGCTCACCAAGAGCGGGCTCCATTGAGGCAGCTTCACCGGCTACGCAGCGGTATTCGACTACCCGTCATCCCGCTCACCAAGAGCGGGCTCCATTGAGGCTCGGCACCGGAGCAGGAAGCGGGTCGCCCTTGCCGATGTCATCCCGCTCACCAAGAGCGGGCTCCATTGAGGCCCAGGTCAACAGGGCGGTCAGCCACGGGTCACCGCCGGTCATCCCGCTCACCAAGAGCGGGCTCCATTGAGGCCGGGGGCCGGTGCCTCAGGGCGTCTCCGCCTATGCCGCGTCATCCCGCTCACCAAGAGCGGGCTCCATTGAGGCGCGTAGTACCTGAGTTTACGCTGCCTGGTGGATCTGGTCATCCCGCTCACCAAGAGCGGGCTCCATTGAGGCAGTTTCAGCCGTGCCATTCCCGGATTCCCTTATGTACGTCATCCCGCTCACCAAGAGCGGGCTCCATTGAGGCGAGTTGGCCCAGGCCTGCCATTGCGCGAAGGTTGACGTCATCCCGCTCACCAAGAGCGGGCTCCATTGAGGCCCTTGTGGCAGGGGGCACGCCGCGTTCACGGGCGACGTCATCCCGCTCACCAAGAGCGGGCTCCATTGAGGCCATGTCGGTCAGTTCCCAGGTAAGGCCGAGTACCTCGTCATCCCGCTCACCAAGAGCGGGCTCCATTGAGGCCGTGACCTGGGAGTCTTGCCGGTATTCCGTGATGAACGTCATCCCGCTCACCAAGAGCGGGCTCCATTGAGGCCGGTGTCTTTCCAGCATGTCCGGGCCGCCTGCTACCGTCATCCCGCTCACCAAGAGCGGGCTCCATTGAGGCAGCATGGCCACCCCGGAATGGGCGCGAGCCGGTCATCGTCATCCCGTTCACCAAGAGCGGGCTCCATTGAGGCCGGTTCCTGTATTCGGTGCTGACCTTCCGGCTGCTCGTCATCCCGCTCACCAAGAGCGGGCTCCATTGAGGCACCGCATCGACCAGGACGGTACCCACGGCCCCGGCCAGGTCATCCCGCTCACCAAGAGCGGGCTCCATTGAGGCACTTCTCTTTCCATGCGATGAAGGCTTTCTCGCCTTCGTCATCCCGCTCACCAAGAGCGGGCTCCATTGAGGCATGACGAAAAGGCCCACCAGGCCCTGGCCCGTGACCGTCATCCCGCTCACCAAGAGCGGGCTCCATTGAGGCACGCTCGCCTAGGCCAGGTAGACCACCCCTGTAGGGGTCATCCCGCTCACCAAGAGCGGGCTCCATTGAGGCAGATCCACCAGCATCGACTGAATATCTCGGGCAATCGGTCATCCCGCTCACCAAGAGCGGGCTCCATTGAGGCAGTTCGTACGAGGACATAGCCGGCGAAGTTCGCGCCGTCATCCCGCTCACCAAGAGCGGGCTCCATTGAGGCACGTGCTCGGATAGCAACGGGGCCAGTCAGGTGGGGGTCATCCCGCTCACCAAGAGCGGGCTCCATTGAGGCCAGAATCGGGCCGTGGACAACATCTGCCATGAGCAGTCATCCCGCTCACCAAGAGCGGGCTCCATTGAGGCCAGAATCGGGCCGTGGACAACATCTGCCATGAGCAGTCATCCCGCTCACCAAGAGCGGGCTCCATTGAGGCAACTCGGGCGGGTCGAGGGTGACCGTCATCGTCCGGTCATCCCGCTCACCGAGAGCGGGCTCCATTGAGGCATCAACGGCGCTGAGCCGGGCGGGGTGATGCAGGCGTCATCCCGCTCACCAAGAGCGGGCTCCATTGAGGCTCGCCACCTACGCATCTGAAGGGTCTGCTTGACGCGGCCCAGCGTGGATGGGTCGCGACCGTACGTCGCGACTCGGCCAGCGCGGTCGTGCTGGATGCAGGACGGCTCCGGTATTTTCTCGCGTCGGTGGTGCCGTCCCGTGCCGTAGTCGTGGCTGAGGGAGGCGGCTGGTCGGTACTCATCCCCGGCCTGCCGGTTGCTGCTGATGGACCGACCTTCGATACCGCGATCGAGGAAATAGTCCAGGGATGAGCGGACCGACGTCGGCGCGGTATCCAGCTTCAGGTCAAATGACGCCGAGTTCTGGGCTCGTGCTGACGTAAGTGCTCGACCTCACCGCGGGGCACCGCAGCCTCCTGCCGGAGTCCTGCCCGCCTGAGCTGGTGCACCTGCTGATCCCGCGTGTCGGGCTGGTCGATGCCGATCGTCACCGACCGAGAGATCTCCCGTACGCTCAGCCGCTACCTGGCTCGTCACCCCGGCGAGAACGACAGCCTGGCTGAGCTGATGTCTAGCCTCGCCAACGATGCTGAGATCACCTCCCGCCGGACCGCACCTGGGCACGTGACCTGCAGCGTGGCGGTTATTGACAGCACCGGTCGGGTCCTGATGATCCACCACAACGTGCTCGACCGATGGCTCCTGCCCGGCGGGCACCTCGATCCCGCCGACCAGGACCTCCTCGCCGGAGCACAGCGCGAGCTCGTAGAGGAAACCGGAATCTCCTGGCAGCAGGCGGTCAGCGCGCCTGGCTTCGATCATCAGCCATTCGATATCGACCTGCACCGGATCCCTGCGAATCCGGCCAAGGATGAGCCCGCGCACTGGCACGCCGACTTCCGCTTCGCGTTCTTCGCTTCAGACCCGCCGGTACTACTGCAACTCGAAGAGGTGAGCGGCTACGTATGGCAGCGCTGGTCATCGCTGCATCCCAGTCGCCTGGCAGCCAAGATCGCTCGCCTGACCGGATAACCCGGTCAACGCCTTGGGGTCCGACGGTGTCGGTCAGGCCTTGAAGACCTCGTCCAGATGCCATTCGAGGAACTCGCGGCCAGGTTGATCGGCGCGGCGGTCGGGGAGTTCGATGGGCTGGCCGGCCCTGGCGTAGTACTGCTCGCCGTTGCCGAAGTCTGTCCTGAGCCGTGAGCTGACCCGGAGCTTGTGATCGGGATCTACGGCCAGGTAACCGCGATCGAACATGGTGTGGACGTCAGATCTGAGCAGCAGTCCATTGTCCAGGCGGTGTTCGCCGCCGTCGCTCACCGGGCGGATATGGGCGGCCTGCAGCACCGGCGAGATCCTGGTGCCGGTAACAGCGCAGCGTCGGTGATACGCGCTCAGCACGACGGCCTGGAAGGAGCGTTGTCCTAGGCGCCGCGCCGACAGGCGCGGGTCACCGAAGACCGGCCCGTCCCGGTGCCACGGGATGCTCAGGTCCAGGTCAACCGCTCCGCCAAGCAGCAGGGCTGACCGACGCTGAAGTAGCGACGATGACCAGGGACGAGGCCGCCGCCCGGCTGCGGAGTTACTGCACGGACGGCAGCTAACCGTCAGAGAGACTCAGCGGTCAGCGGAAGGGACCTGCTGGAGAGGGCCGCGCCAGGCTTCATCTGATCGAGACTGTTGCGCTGGTTCGTGAATGATCCGGCCGACGCGACCTGGAAGCCGCTCCGGGGCCGAACCCTCTGGCTAGGCTACGTGCAACCCACTGGGGAGCTGGCACGGATTTCCGGTTGAGTGGAGGAAGGTCCCAGCGAAGATTCGCAACGCGTGGCTCGCGGATGAACGCGTAAGCAGGCGGAATATAAGAGACAACTGGTGACTGTCATGGTTCTTGGCGGCTGGGAGATGCAGGCGGGTGACCCCGCTGTCTTCGCCTTCAGACTTGCTTTCTTGCGTAATCCTCATGGTGAAGATGATCGTGCCACGCTTGAAGAACGGGAGTCGTGGGGCTCGTTCTCGGTTTGGGTAAATGGAGAAAATCTCTGCGCGCATATCGAGCAGGCCGAAGTACTTGACGCTGTGCATTGGTACATGCTCCCCATGATCGAATGGCTAATTCATAACTGGGATCCGCTGCTGCATGAGGAACGCCTACCGCTTTCGAATGTCGGATTGTCCGCCGCTGAGGCTCTCAGTATCTCACGCAGGCCGCCTGTCTCGCTCAAAAAGATAGATGAATTCGAGTGGCTTGATATCTGGACGGCATGGTGGAGTAGGCACTGCTTCAGGTCGAGCAGGGAAGGGGGCATCTTCCCGGATCTTTATCTACGACGGCACCGAGATCGGACGGAGATCTCCACTGGAGCAGAGTCGCTCCCCGGAGTACCGGATGACTATGTCTTCCTCTCTCCCAATAGAAAGTACTATGCAGATCCTGCTAGCGTCGCTCAGATTTTTTTCGGTGTCTTGGATGCCGCTATTCAGGAGTTGCGTCGACGCCTTCCTGGATCGGATCGCATTGCGGCTCTCATCTCAAGGGCGGCTGATCTGGATTCGCCTGAGCGCGAAGAATCTCGCATGGCGTGGATGGCGGGGTTTGGCGACGAGATGGATAAGTACCTCGAGGTCGCTCGCAGCGTAGATCAGGTACTTGAGTCGGTATCTCCCACAATACGTGAGAATCTTACCGGCAGCGCGCGTTCATCAAACCTATTTATCACCGGTAGTGCGTATGCCAGGTTGCTATATGGCGCTATAAGCCCGGCGACAACGCTTGCGGATGTTGTCAGCGTGACGAGACTCATTGTCGAGAACTACGTTCCTGACGCGACAACGTGGTTGTCGCGATTGGACATTTCCCTGGACACCTCAGATGTGAGTCAGTTGACGCCGGGAGCGCAGGGAAGCTACCTTGGTGAGCAGGCCTGCGAAATCCTGAATGGTGATGTTGGCTCCTGGGTTGACATCCACTCTGTGTTGCAGAGGCTAGATATAAAAGCTACCAAGATCGATCTTTCCGATGAGGAAGTTCGTGCCATATCAGTATTCGGGCCTACGCAGCCTCCGCACGTTTACTGTAATCGGAAAACTCGATGGGGCGACAGTCTGGAAGTGGAGCGGTTCACGCTTGCCCACGAATTGTCCCACCTGCTCCTGGATAGGGATCACGGAGATGAGCTGGCTGTCGCTACGGGGCCATGGGCTCCGGTTGCGATCGAACAACGCGCGAACGCCTTTGCCGCTGCGTTCTTGATGCCGACATGGCTTCTTCGCGTGTCTCTCAATGCTACTGCGTTGCCTGCGGATAACCCGGAGGCAATCAGAGCGGTCAGTACGCAATTGAGGGTCAGTGGCTCGTCTTTGATCGATCGCCTCTTTAATCTTGGCGAACTAACTTTCGACGAGCGAATTCGACTACGCCAAACCTGGCTGCCAGAGCGCAACCCGGCCGATGGTCACATCGCCTGATATGCCATCAGCGGGCACCGCTTCTATGAGGCTGGGTTGCATCAGTGCGATGACGACACTCGCAAGTTCATCGCGAGCACCTGGCTTGAGGTCTTCAATAGAGCACCATGACCGTCACCAACCGAGAGATCTCCCGTACGCTCAGCCGCTACCTGGCTCGTCACCCCGGCGAGAACGACAGCCTGGCTGAGCTGATGTCTAGCCTCGCCAACGATGCTGAGATCACCTCCCGCCGGACCGCACCTGGGCACGTGACCTGCAGCGTGGCGGTTATTGACAGCACCGGTCGGGTCCTGATGATCCACCACAACGTGCTCGACCGATGGCTCCTGCCCGGCGGGCACCTCGATCCCGCCGACCAGGACCTCCTCGCCGGAGCACAGCGCGAAGCTCGTAGAGGAAACCGGAATCTCCTGGCAGCAGGCGGTCAGCGCGCCTGGCTTCGATCATCAGCCATTCGATATCGACCTGCACCGGATCCCTGCGAATCCGGCCAAGGATGAGCCCGCGCACTGGCACGCCGACTTCCGCTTCGCGTTCTTCGCTTCAGACCCGCCGGTACTACTGCAACTCGAAGAGGTGAGCGGCTACGTATGGCAGCGCTGGTCATCGCTGCATCCCAGTCGCCTGGCAGCCAAGATCGCTCGCCTGACCGGATAACCCGGTCAACGCCTTGGGGTCCGACGGTGTCGGTCAGGCCTTGAAGACCTCGTCCAGATGCCATTCGAGGAACTCGCGGCCAGGTTGATCGGCGCGGCGGTCGGGGAGTTCGATGGGCTGGCCGGCCCTGGCGTAGTACTGCTCGCCGTTGCCGAAGTCTGTCCTGAGCCGTGAGCTGACCCGGAGCTTGTGATCGGGATCTACGGCCAGGTAACCGCGATCGAACATGGTGTGGACGTCAGATCTGAGCAGCAGTCCATTGTCCAGGCGGTGTTCGCCGCCGTCGCTCACCGGGCGGATATGGGCGGCCTGCAGCACCGGCGAGATCCTGGTGCCGGTAACAGCGCAGCGTCGGTGATACGCGCTCAGCACGACGGCCTGGAAGGAGCGTTGTCCTAGGCGCCGCGCCGACAGGCGCGGGTCACCGAAGACCGGCCCGTCCCGGTGCCACGGGATGCTCAGGTCCAGGTCAACCGCTCCGCCAAGCAGCATATTCATCAGGTCCGCGAAATAAGTCTCCACCTTCGGTTCGGCTAGCTCATAGCGCTTGCCCTGCACGATGTTGGGCGCGAACTCCGGGGGAGCCGCAGCCTGCTCATCGGGGGCGAAGAACCGAACGTCACGAACGAAGACGCAGCCGATTTCCGGGTCTTCGAGTTCGCTGACCGGGACTCGCCGGTAATGCGCGATGCGGGCTCGCATCTGATCGAGGCTTGCCGCTCCGTTCGCCTCGCCGAACAGTTCCCAGGCCTCTGACAGCCGCAGCGCGACGAATCTGCTGAAGAAGCCCCCGCCGACTACCCGGTTGTGAGGATGGTGCGTCTTGAAGAAGAAGGGCTCGCCGATCGTCAGCGAGTGGAAAGCACGACTGCCGTTTGGCCGCCAGAAGTTGACCTCATCAAGGTATGGCCTGGCGGCGAGGAAGCGGTGCCAGTCGCTGTCAGTGACACCGACGTAGCCGCGCATGCAGGAATTGTGTACCTCTTCCGGACAGATAGCAAAGGTCAAACGCTGAGCAGTGCGAGTGCTCCCGCATCTCACGCCAGCGATCTTCGGGGTGACGTTGCCGGATATATAATGATTCGCAGCGAGTCGAGCCGGAGGTGGCGGTATGCGTCGACCAAGAAAGGCCGGCCCCAGCGGTGCCGGTCCTTCGGCCGGGCGGGGACCGTCGGCTGACAAGGAAGTCCTGCGCTGGTGCGATGCGGTCGTGTCGCAGGTCAGTGCACTGGAGCCGGAAATGACAGCTCGATCTGACGGCGAGCTTCGCGGCCTGACCGGCTCATTCCGGGCCCGGCTGGCCTGCGGTGAAGAGCTGGACGCGCTGCTGACTGAGGCTTTCGCCGCCGCCCGGGAGGCTTCGTCGCGGGCGCTGGGGCAGCGGCCGTTCGATGTGCAGGTGATGGGCGCGGCCGTGCTGCATCGCGGCCTGATCGCCGAGCTGCTTGCCGGCGAGGGCAAGACCCTGGCTGGCACGCTGGCGGCTTACCTGAATGCGCTGCCTGGTGCCGGCGTCCACATCCTGACGGCCAATGAGTATCTGGCCAGGCGGGACTGGGAGTGGATGACGCCGGTCTTCCGGTTCCTCGGGCTGGAGACCGGGCTGCTGGACGTGGCACGCGCGGAGCCGGACGCGCGCGCCGTGGCGTACGCCGCGGATGTGACTTACGGTCTGTGGAGCGAGTTCGGCTTTGATTACCTGCGCGACAACATGGCCTGGTCGGCAACTGAGCGAGTTCAGCGCGATCTGCGTTACGGCCTTGTCGATGACGCGGACCTGGTCCTGATTGACGAGATGCGCACACCGCTGTTCATATCAGGTCCAGGGAGTCAGCCTGATTCTCGGATCTCCGACTGCGCCAGGATCGTGGCGGGAATGACTCCCAGCGTCCACTATGAGGCAGACGGGCGAGCCCGCATTGTCACGCCAACCAACGAAGGCGCCCGCTACCTGGAGGCAGCGCTCGGTGTCGAGGATCAGGACGGTCAGGCGGGCCAGCTCCTGCTCCGGCAGATCCTCGATGCGCTGGCCGCAAGGGATTTCTACCATCGAGACCGGGAGTACGTCGTAGATGGCGGCGCGATCGTGCCGATTGATGCCGGGTCGGGCCGGCCTAATGCGGGCCGCCGGTTCGGCGACGGCATTCATCAGGCCATCGAGGCCAAGGAAAGTCTAAGGATCAGTGCCGGGAATCAGACACTGGCCAGGACAACAATGCGGGACTACCTCAGCCTGTATGAGCGAATGGCGGGGATGACCGGCACCGCTGTGGCCGATCTGGGGAAATACGGCCGGTTCTATCATCGTGACGTCGTGCCGATCCCGGCGAACCGGCCGATGATCCGGGTGGATCATCCCGATGTTTTCTTCCCCGGCCGGCAGGCCAAGCTGCGCGCGCTGGCCGGTGACGCAGCGGGGAGGCATGCCGTCGGCCAGCCGGTCCTGATCGGCGTGGCGTCGATCGAGGAGCGCACAGAGATCTCGCGATTGCTCACAGCTCGCGGGATCGACCACCAGGTGCTGACTGCCCTCAATCATGAGAGCGAGGCACCGGCCATGGCGCAGGCGGCACTGGCGGGTGCGCTGACTGTCGTCGCGCCGACGGCCGGCCGGGGGGTGGACATCATCCTTGGCGGAGCGGAGGGTGCTGAGCGTGATGCCGTCCGCGACGCCGGCGGACTGTGCGTGCTGGGCAGCGAGCGATCTGCGGATCGGCGCCTTGAATCGCACCTGCGCGGCCGGGCTGGCCGCCAGGGCGAGCCTGGCGAGTCGAAGTTCTATCTGTCCTTCGACGACGACCTGGTGAAGGCGACAGTGTCGCCGAGGGTCAGGTCAAGGGCGACGAGAGCGACGCCGTCCACGGGAGCCGCCTTTCATAAGCTGTCGGCGGAGATTGACAGCGCTCAGGGTGATCACGCCCTGAGACAGACGACCCGGCTCGCGGAGCTAGCGGAATACGACACGGTACTGACCGGGCAGCAGCATGAGATCTATGCTGAGCGCCGCCAGGTCCTGGACCGGCCCGACGACGCTGGCTGGATTCGCGAGGTTATCGATGAGGTGGTCAGAGAGCGGGTTGCCAGGTCGGTGACGGCTCACCTGAGCGGCAGCCAGCTTCATGCCGCCCTCGGCGAGCTGTACCCGACGAGCCTGAAGCCGTCCCAGCTGGAGACGCGCGGCGCCGTCGGCTCGCTGCCTGACCTGGTGGCGGCCGATGCGCAGGGCAGCTACGCACTGAGAGAGGTCACGCTGGGCCGACCGGTCCTGCGCGACGTCGAGCGCAGGGTGCTTCTCGATGTCACGGACGCCGCATGGCATGACCACCTGCGGGAGATGGATGCCCTGCGGGACGGTATCGGGCTGCGCGCGACCGTCGGCCAGTCGCCCCTCGATGAGTACCGTCGCGAGGCAGCTGCCCTGTTCGCGCAGGTGCGGCAGCAGATCAAGGCCCGCGTTGTCGCGAATCTGTTTTATCTCAAGATCGAGCTAATTGATCCCGGAGTGTTATTGGCGGCGGCCGTACTGGTCAGGGCGTGCAAGAACTGCCTCGTCTCCGGATCGGGTGAGTAGATGATGGTGCCGATCATGCCTCGGGTGAGCAGGACCTTGTAGACGTTGCGGATGAGGCGCGCGAATTCGAGGTCTGTGATCTTGGCCCGGTTCCGGAAGTCAGGGTCCTTGTTGGCCGACCGGATCTCTGCCCAGGCGCCATCTCGCCAGACGAAGTCGGGCCCGATGATGACGCCGTTCCAGTCGTACTCGAAGCCCTGAGCGGTATAGACGCAGCCCACCTGGCCGAATCCAGCGGGATCGGTAGCCCACAGCGCAGCGGGCGGGGCACCGCCGGCGGCGCGATCGCCTTTCAGGTTCCATGGCCTTGACCAGTTCCCGATCACCACATCGGCTTCGAGCGAGCCGTCCGGCCGGGGATCGCTCCACGGCCAGCAGTACCCGGCCGCGATCCTCGCCCCGTAGCCCGCATCAAGTTTTCCTCGCAGCAGGTATTCCAGTTGCGCGGGCGTATCCGCGACCTCCACGCTGAACGCCGGATCGCCAGGCCAGGCGACCGGTCCGCCCGGCTCCAGGCCAAGCAGCCTGAGCACCCACTGCATGTATTCCTCGCTGCCGCCGCACCGGAACTGGGCGTCCAGCGAGATCTTCTCGACCTTCAGTCCGGCCTGCCGCGCGTGCGCCTCGATGTCGCCTGCAGTGCCCATCTCACCCGGGCGCACGACCTGATGCTCGTCGAGCAGGAACACCGGTACGCGCGCCGCGGCGATCAGCTCGTCAACCTGCCTGCGATCGGTGCGGAGCCTGGCGGAGGTATAACGGTTGGCAGAGGCTCTCGCGGATCCGGTGGGCTTCGTCGAGTATGAGTACTTCCAGGCCATTGCGTTCGGCCTCCATAAAGCTGTTGAAGTACTTGAACAGGCTCTGGGTGCGTGGTGATCCCTTTCCGGCTACCTTTCGCAGAGTCTGGGTAAATGACCGGGACCCGGTCGCGTGCAATACCGTCCGACCTCGCCGGGCAAGCTCGCCGAGCAGCGACAGCGCGATAACGCTCTTGCCGCTGCCCGGACCGCCCGTGACGATCACGACGGTCTTCGAATCGCCGGCCCTGGCCGCCTCGGTGGCATGCAAGACCAGGTTGAAAGCTAGCTTCTGCTGGTCGAGCAGGACAAACTGCTCTCGCTCGCGGATCTCAGCCGCCGCGACTGTCAGCAATTGCCGGCTTGGAGCTGCCGCCGAGCTGAGAAACGCATCGGCGTATGGCGCACCAGACACCGAGCTCGCCAGCCGGGATCGCAGGAAGTCGAGAAAATCACCGCGCCGTTCCCCGGTGAACATCCTGGCCTGACTTGACTCCGCATGCTTTCGCAGCGATGCCACGCCGTACTCAGTGGCATTGTGCAGGTAGGCGACTCCGTGGACAGTGTCAGCTTCGCCATGCAGCGCTGGCATGAAGTCGATGAGGTACTCGCAGTATCCGCGCACCTGCTCTAGGGGATGCAGCCGAGGTCTGCCGCCGAAGCCATCGACCGTTACCAGGGACGGGTCGTCCTCATACAGGTCAGCGCCGCTCCACTGCTTAAGCTCGACGACGACATATGATGGCTCCCCATTCCTTGGATTGCAGCCAGCCAGGATGGCGTCGATACGGCGGCTGCTGAGCGGCAGCCGATGCTCTAGCAGGACTTCGACGCCACCCAGGCCAGCCTCAAGAAGATCCCGTGCCAGCACCGGGACGCTGCGCTGCCAGGAGCGGGTCTCACTTGGTGATGGCCGGGGGCCGAACCCGTACAAGGACTGCTCGAACATCAGCTCAGCGACACTGCCCTGGTCGGCGAGCGCCGCCAGGGCTGCGGCCGAGCGACGGATCAACGCCAACGGACCGGCTCCCGCGCAGCACGAAAATATCGCGCGGGTAGGAGCATGTCCGGCTCAGGCGCAAGCGCACAGAGACCAGGAAGCTCGTCGGGCCGCAGTGCGACCTAGCTTATTTCATAACCACTAATACGAGCTTGACTTGCCCGACTGCAGAGCTACTGGACGGACGGCACCAGCGGCCCGCTAGCGGCGCCCGTCCAGCCAGAGTGCCCAGGGTTCGATCGAGCCGACCTGGAGCAGATCGGCTGCTGCCCAGGGATCAAGCAGCAGCCGCGACCGGATCTCGATCTCATCCCTGGCCTCGACTAGATGCAGAGTCCGGTCGCCCTTGCTCAGCGGACCTCCGATGACGAGGAACCCATCATCGACGAGCCCGTCCATGAACGCCGCATGCTCCCGCCAGCCACGCTGCTCCCGGATTGGCAGCGAGCCATCCCAGCCAGGGCCGTGGACCAGAGTCAACGCGAAGGTAGCCATGCACCGGAGCCTACTTCGAGGCACTGACAACGCTCTCACGTGCACTTTTAGCGCCTAGTCAGCGGATTTTGGCGGAGATTCGCTAGCTATTGCGGCTCGTTTTTGTCGCCGTCGAAAAGCCAGTCTGAAGGTGTTCAGCCAGCGGCAACAGCGACTAAGGAGCACCGCAGATGAGTACACAAGCACAGCCGCAGAGTCCGGCGCCAGACAGCCCGGCCGCCACGCGGGCACAGCGGTCCGGCCAGCCGATGCCGGACGTGATGGCCGAGATCATCAGCTTTAACAGCGAGAACGACGCGCACGAGGATCTGTGGTCGCGCACTCGCCAGGCAACCGACCAAGTTGGTCGCGCCGAGCTTGCCGCGCGGCAGGCAGACACCAAGTGGGCTAACGCGGATCTGAGCCATAAGTCGCTTGCGGCCGAGTACCCGGAGCGCTCGGCATCCCGTCCGCGACAGTGGATCATCGCGGCAGGCGCTTTGGCTCTTGACGCGGTGGCCTGCTACTTCGCAGCTGAGCCGCTCGGCGGCAGTCCGGCGCAGACGCTCCTGTGGGCACTGCTATTCCTGGCACTGCTGGGCGCCGGGGAATTCACGCTCGATCTGTACAGGGACACTCACCCGGTGCTGTGGCGCTGGACCGCCGCGGCACTCGGGGTCTTCGTCGGGCTGCTCGGGGTGCTCCGGTTCTGGTTCCTTGCCGCTGTCGGCTCTGAGGGTCTGGTCACCGCGGTCGCCGGGGCGTTCTTGTTCACCATGGCCACGGCCGGGTTCGTGGTGATCGGCTATCGGGCATTGCGAGCGGCCGAGACCAGCCAGGCGTGGCGGGCGCGGCGCCAGGTGCGGACGTGCCGCAAAACGGCCGAGGCGGCGCACCGCAGGGTCGAGCGGCTGAAGCTTCGGTGTGATCGTCTCGCGGGCGCCTACCTAGGCCGGATCAGGACGCGCCTGATCAAGAACTGCTCGGCCGGCCAGCTGCCGCAGCTTGAGCAGGCTGTGCTCGCGCACCTGACCAGTCAGGACCAGTCATGACCCGCCGCACCTGCCGACCGGCCCTGGCGCTTGCCACTGTCATCCTCGCCATATTCGCGATCAGCGGCTGCCAGCTCCTCCCTGTAGCACGCCAGGCTGGCAGCCGCCTCGCGGCACCTGACGCGAAGCCAGCCGCGCTTATCGTGATACTCGACGCGCGTTCGGCGCGAGCGCGGGCCAACTTCCGAAGCCTGGTCGTCGGCACGGCTCGGCCCGACGAGCACCTGGTCGTGATCAGCGCAGTCGATGACGCCACGCTTAGGGTTTCTGCCTCTCCGCCGCCACCGAGCATGACCGGCCCGGTCTTCCCGACGCCACCATCCGGTCACGTCACCAGCTTCGTGCGGGCTACTTACCGCAAAAACCTGGCCCGTGCTCGGGTCGCCAGCCGGCATGACCTGGCCAGGCTGCACGTCGAGCAGCACCGTCAGCTGACCTCCTGGGCAACTGGAGCTGTAGCCGCCGCGCTGTCCGCCGTCCGGTCGGCGAGCAGGAATGGCGGGCTCGCATCGGCCATCACCGAGGCCGCAGCCGATGGGTCAGCGCTGGAGCAGACTGGCGGGGACTTCGGCTCCCGTGAGGTACTGGCCATTATCGGCGGTGAAGGCGCTGCCCCGCCGCACCTGCGGATCAGCCTGACCGGCCTGACCATTGTCGTGGCCGATGTCCGCAGCGCAGTGGCGGACGCAGCCTGGCAGGCGGGATTCGCGGCGGCCGGAGCCCGTGGCGCTGACTCATTTACCGCCGTCACCGACAGCAGCCTGCCCGGTGCCGTCAGCGCGGCGCTGGACGGCCAGGCCGGCATCGCCGTCCAGCTCGCGAGAATCCGCTACCGCTCAGCGCAGTACAAGCTGCCGCGCTCGGCCCGCCCGGCACTTCGGCAAGCGCTGCACCTGCTCCTGGTCAGGTACCCGACGGCGAGCGCGTCTGTCAATGGCTATACCGACCCGGTCGCGGTCCCTGGCGGCAACCTCAGGCTGTCCTGGCTCCGCGCCAGGGCCGTGCTCCGCTGGCTCGTTGCTCATGGCGTGGCCGCCGACAGGCTCCAGGCCGTAGGCGATGGCTCCGCCGACCCGATCGCCGGAAACGGGCCGGGCGGGCAGCCACTCGATCGCCGCGTCGTCCTGATCATCACTCCGGGGAGCGCATGGTGACCGGACGGACGGACGAACGGCCTGCCGCCGCGCTTGCCCTTGTCGCAATCGAGAATAAGTCCTGCGCAGCATGGCAAACTAAATATATGCCGGAACGCAACGATGCGGCCAGCATCGCCCAGGATCTAGCTGAGTGCCGTCAGCGAGGACTCGATTGGCTCGATCACAGTGCGGCCAATCAGACGCCGGTGCGCGCCGCCGCGCTTGAGCAGCTGGCCAAGGACTACATCGCGGCCAGACGGCTAGTGGCCGCCGGCCGCGTTGATCAGATCAAGCTCCTGCTAAGGCACGGGATCGAGCAATTCACCTCCCAGGGCAATGCGGCCGAGGCCATCTTGGTTCGCGATCTGTTTTTCGGCGAGTCGATGGATGGTGCCATCAAGGCACCCGGCGTGCTGCTCAGGAACGCGCGGGCCAAGTACGGCGAGACCGAGGTCAAGTTCCGGCACCGGCGATCTAGCGCCATGTTGTCCTTTGCCAAGTTTCTCGTCGGGATCACCGGCCCGGCGTCGGCTGAGCCGGCCGATCCAGCGGACGATGACTCCCGCGTATATCTTCAGCAGGTTTACACCGGATATGCCGACGATAAAGAACGCTTTACGCAGATCCTGGCTGATGCCGTTAAGGTAACTATAGTCGGAATCACCAACGAGAACCTGCTGCCGATGTTGCAGGAGGCCCTTCGCCGGAAGCGAGAAAAGGGACGCCAGGACGCCTTCTGGGAATCGCTGCGGATCGTCTTTCTCGGGATCGCACTGCTCGCGGACATCAGCGACGAGCGGGAAGATATCAACGATCCGCACGAGGCGCTCAGGCAGCGGAGCCAGGAGTCTTTCTGGGCCTATAAGTCGATCGGTGCCTATCTCAAGCGAACCAGTTCCTCCCACTGGTCCCTCTACAAATGCCCCTACCTGCCCGCTGTCACCGGATCGCTGGTCGAGTTCGCCGACCACACCAAGATCGTGCATCTGCTGGTCAGGCGAGCGCGACGGCCCGCGGCCGAGAATCTCTACATTCAGCTCGAAGACCACGCGGAGCGGTTCAGTGACGCGTTCGAGGACATAGTCAAGTACAGCGCCAGCAACTACAACGTCCCGGTCGGCGTCCCCTCCAAGGGCGTGTTTCAGTGCACCGGGCGTCGCCTGCACTCCAACGTGCTCAAGGACGGTTCTCGCGCGACCGGCTGGCTGCCGATGGTGCTTGTGGTCATGGTTCGGCGACGTGGCGGCCAGGTCGAGCCGATCTTGCAGATCCGCACCGCCGACAACTCAGCCAGGGAGCTGAACCGGCTATCGCACCTGGGCGGTCATATCCTCCAGGAAGACTGCGACCGGCAGGCCGGGCATCAGCTCACTGGGCACTGGTTTTTCGGGCTCACCGACGAGATCCCGGAGTTCGCGGCGGCCAGGCTGGTGGGCGAGGTGACCGCCATCGATCCGGCCGTCGGGCTGCGGCCGGTGACGACGGGCGGGTACTTGTACCCCGACAAGGAGCACCTGTTCTTCTTCGTCTTCTCCCTTGAGCTGCCAGAGACGGCGACCTTTCCCAGGCCCGCCGGGCTGCACTCGTTCCCGCTGCCTGAGTTGCTCGCTATCCGGGCGAATCAGGCACTGCGCTCAGCGGTGCGACTGTGCCGGACTTCGGGCATCTCGGATCGAGTCTGGAAAGCTGGCCGCCGATGTACTCGCGCTCAACCTGGCGCTGCATGATCACGCTGACCTTGGTGACAGGCTGCTTGCCCTGGCCGGACAAGCAGGCCGACGAGCGCGCTGGGCTGGCCGCTCATCTCAGCAGGTTCGTCACCGAGCAAGCGAGCCCGAGCTGGGCGCTGGCCGAAAATGAGGTGCAGCTCATGGGGCTGGCAGGCTGGCAGTACCGGGAGTTCTTCTCGGTCCTGCTGCCGCTCTACAAGCGGATCGGCGTCTATGGCGCGGCTGAGCTGCTGCGCAGTATGGAGGCCGATAGCCGCAAGAGCGCTGCCATCGTGCGGCTCCATGAACTCTACCAAAATGAGGATCTAATGGACCATATGCCAATGGAACTGTGAGATCGCGATTGGCCCTTGCGTGTCCAGCCCTGGATTCCCGCGGATCACCCGCGTTCGTGTGCCAAACTGGGATCTTCATGCGGTTTCCGAGTGCGATCGGCCGTCACCCTGGCCGTCGCGCCCGCATGTGGGCTCACCTGTTAGGCGTTGATGAATGCTGCCTGGATCCGACAACGACAAGACGAGGCCCGTCGTATCGGCCTACTTCGACGACCTTTACAGTAAAGTGCCGCGCTACTGGTGGCGCCAGGAGAGTCGCTACGCCACCGATCCTGACTCCTTCCCGCACTCATTGCTGACTCAGCTGACGCTGCGCCTCATCCAGGACCGGTTGCCGGCCAGGGTACTGGACCTCGGCGCCGGGGAAGGCGCTGACGCCATCCGGCTCGCGCGCCTCGGATGTGAGGTCACGGCCGTCGAAATCAGCAACGTCGGCGCCGAGAAAATCATGAAGTTCGCTAGTGAAGCTGGTGCCGTCGTGAATGTGCAGGTATCGGATATCGCCGAGTACCGTCCGGACGGCGAGTTCGACCTGATTATCTGTAACGGCGTTCTTCATTATATTTCTGATAAGAAGACGATCATAGATCGAATGCAGCGGGCGACCTCGCCCGGTGGACTCAATGTAGTCTCGCTCTGGAGTACGTATACGCCGGTGCCCGAGTACCATAACAGGGTGCCGGTATTCTGTGACGACGAAGATGGTATAGTCGCCGGGATGTACCGGAGCTGGATCATGAAACTATGTTATTTTGAGCGGGATAAGACTGAAACGGCGCATTCCGATATGCCTGATCATTCGCACAGTCATATCAAATTGATAGCCAGGAAGACCGCACCGTCTTAGCTGCCACCGCACAGAACCTAATCCGATTGACTAGCGAGATGGTATGCATCGCGTAAGCAGCGGCGACCGGTCGCGACCCAGCCAGTCAGTTCCGCTCATCAGCATCGTGCTGCCGGTGTATAACGCCGCGCCGTTCCTGCCCGCTTGCCTGGACTCAATCACCGCGCAGACCTTCAGGGACATAGAGATCATCGCGGTTGATGGCGGGTCCAAGGATGGCTCCGAGTGCATCCTGGACGAGCGGATGCGATCTGAGCGGCGGCTGACCGTGCTGCACCAGGGCAGGATCGGCCCTGGTAACGCCAGAAACCTGGGTGCGGCGAAAGCTACCGGCGAATATTTGTGGTTCGTGGACGCCGACGACGTCGTCGCCGATGAGTGCCTGCCGGAGATCGCGCAATCACTGAAGGTCGCGTCACCCGATGTCCTGCTCGTCGGCTACGAGAGCGTCCTGCGAAGCGGGGGAGTGGAGGCCGGGCCGGTGGCCGCATTGCAGGCCGGGACCGCGCAGACTACTTTCACTCTCGCCGACTGTCCGCAGGCGCTCAGCATCAGCATGGCGTCGTGGAACAAGATCGTGCGCCGGGAGTTCTTTTCACGTAAGGGCGCGGCCTTTGCCTCGGACTGGCCGCACGAAGATGTGCCGGTGTCCTGGCTGCTGCTTCATGAGGCGCAGAGGCTGAGCTTCCTGGAACAGTTGTGCTATCGCTATACCAAAGATACCCCTGGCTCGGCCATGGCTTCGGGCGATCCGAGGCGCCACTTCAAGATCTTCGGTGCTTGGCGCCCGCTACTTGAAGATGCTCGTAAACGCGCCCAGACAGGCGACCCGCTTGTGCCCGACTACGTGTACAGAGCGCTTTTTGAGCGCGCGATTGGTCACTATTCGACTTTGCTTGACAAGGGCTGGGGCATCGGCCCGATCGGGACAGACGGTTATGTGGCGCTAGGTGACCGGCAGCAGTTCTTCGGTCTCATGCACGAGGATTTTGATCGCTTCGCACCGGCTGGCTACCAGTGCGACCTGGGGCCTCGCGGACTGAAGTTCCGGCTGATCGCCGGGAATCACTACTGGCTCTACGCGGCCCTCAGTCCCCTCAACAAATGCCGGGTGCGCCTGAGGACTGCGGTCAGGAGGCTCAGCGGCGCCGGCTGGGCACCCAGGAAACCTTCCGTGATCAAGAAACAAACCTTGGTCACGGAACCTGAGTCGGGTGACCACCCCATCCAGGTTCCGTGATCAAGACCCCGATCATGATCACGGAACCTGGATGGGCAGGTAGCTGGTGCGGGACCGGTCGCGATGTGCTGGCGGGTGAGGGCGCTGGGGCGGGTGGGGCGGTGCTATTTACTGGCCGGGGAACAGTTCGGCATTGTTAGAGCGGGCGGGCTTGAGTCCGCTAGCCGCGGGCGTCAGCGTCGGCTGTGTGGCGACCCAGACAACACAGGATGAAGCTCCGGCCGGGCATTTGCTGCGGCGGTGGCGGGTATTTCCCGGCGAGAGCCGGCAACTCGCCGCCGTCCGCCGGTGGATCGAGTCCTGTCTCCCAGAATGTGATGCCCGCGACGATCTCGTCATCATCGCGACCGAACTATCAAGCAACGCGATCCGCCACACCGGCAGCGGCAACGGCGGCATGTTCGCGGTGGAAGTCAGCTGTCAGCCGTGCGCGGTTCAGATCGCGGTCACCGATGAAGGCGCACTTAGCGGGCCGCGGCTAGTCGATGAGCCGGACAGCGAGAGCGGTCGCGGGCTGCGAGTCGTGTGCGCGCTCGCCGTCAGGACTGGTGTCCGCGGCGATCGGCGTAGCCGGACGGTGTGGGCGGAGGTCGCCTGGCCTGAGGTTCCCAACTTCCCTGGCCCGCAACATCATGCCGTGCCACCGCAGCGACTTCGCTTGCGGCGCAGCCGACGTCAGGCGGGGCATCTTCACCTCGGAGGGAGCAGTACCCAAGTCACCTCAGCCCCTCAAGTATCAGCCGCACCCGCTGCGGGTCAGCCGCCATTCAGCGGGCCCGACCAGGCGCCCGAGTACCCGCGCAGACTTCCGTGATCATGAATCGAAGCTTGATCACGGAAGACTAGTCGTGTGATCACCCCAGCAGAGTTCCGTGATCAGGACCCCGACCATGATCACGGAACTCTGCTGGGGTGGGGCGGGCTGGGGTGGGTCGCGGGGACTGGGCTGGGGTGGGTCGGGGGGACTGGGCTGGAGTGGGTCGGGGGGACTGGGCTGGAGCGGGCTTGGGGGCGGATCGGTGCCGGACTGGCTCAGGCGCCTATTCGGGAGCCGATGAAGTCGGCGATCCGCATCGCCGACATGCCGAGACCGGGTACGGCAGGCAACCGCCGCCGGGAGCTCGACCTCGGTGTACCGGCTGGTCCGGCGGTGCCATTCCAGGATGCCCGCCATCCAGTCCTTGCAGCTCCTGCGCGTAGCCGAGCGATCACCGTGCGCGGCCGGCCTCGTCGAGGCCGAACTCGTCGAACAGCAGCGGGCAGTTGCAGTGGCCGACGATGTGCTCGAACTGTCCATCCGCGCCGTCCATCAGGTCGCCGACGACGTCCATCGCCGCCGCGGTTCTCGCAGTCCCGAGGAAGTTCTCGACGACCAGCACGACGTTGTGGATCTCGCCCTCGAACTCGATCTCCTTCTGGTACGAGAACACGTCGTTGATGAAGGCAGGCGTAGTCCTGCGGCGGCCGTCTCCAGCTCGCGCATGGACCGGGTCCGGAGCGGAGATCTCCTGCGGGCACGCGTCGCCGTGGCCGAGCCGGCGACAGGCTCATGGTCAGGTCGCGAGCCGAAGGTCTTGCGGCGCATCTCGATGTAGTCGACCGGGTCGGGGATGCGGTTCTGCGCCTGGTTGGCCAGCTCCCACAGCCAGCTCTCGATCATGTCCTCGATCGACGTGCGGAACCGCTGCCGGTCGGCCAGCGGTCCATCGGGCCCGCGGTGCGCCGCCACAGGTCGGCCAGGCCGCGCTCGAGCGCGGTCAGCGGCACCGGGGTGGCGTCCCGCGTCCAGCGGCATGAACAGCGGGCAGCCGCTCGGTGGCGACCTTCGCGGCGGCCACGCATGTCCGAGTGCGCGGCCGAAGACGATCGGGTAAGTAGTCGTCGCCGTAGGTGCCCCAGGCCAGCCAGTCCGTCGTCAGGTCCAGCTGCTCCGGGTCGCGTCCGGGTGGATGCCCGCGGCGCACAGCGCGAAGTCGTACCCGGCCAGCTGCCCGCTCGTCCCACAGCCCGGCGACTCGATCCCAGGCACCGAGTCGAAGCATGCCCATCTGCGCGGCGCCCACTCGACCACGTGCCGCCGCGCGGCGTCCAGGTGCGGGCTGAGCCCGAATCGGGTAGGGCATCTCGAACTCGGGCAGCGGCAGGTGCCCGACCGGCCGGACGGCGAGGTGTGGCACGTGCGGCTGGGCCCGCCGCTGCGGCCCAGGTCGCGGCCGAGCGCAGGAGCGCCAGGAGCCTGCGCGGCCGAGGTGCCGAGCCCGGTCGGCCCGCCGCGAGCACCGCCGGTGCCGCTCGCGGCCGCGCTCGTCGTTCATGTACCGGCTGGACCGCGCGTGCCACTCGTGGCCGCCGGCCTGCCAGTCCTGCAGGCCCTTGACGTAAGCGAGCGACCCCGACCTGCTCGTGCCGCGGGCACGGCGCGCACTCGGCGAGCAGCGCCGGCACCTCGGTCAGCGCGGTGTGCTCGAACTGCTGCAGCCGGGAGGTCAGCAGGTCGTTGACCCGGTCGGCGGCCTGCTGCGTCGGCGCAGTCGAGGAACCGCTCGAACACCAGGACGGCGTTGGCAGTTCTCGCCCTCCTCCTCGACCTCGCGCTGGTAGGAGAACAGGTCGTTGCGCAGGTGCACGGCGTCGGCGAAGGTGTCCCGTCAGCACCCGCATCGGCCGGGTCCCGGCCAGACTCGTCGGGGACCTCGGCCTGCGACGGCGTGCTCGACCAGGTTCGCCGACCACGGCGCGCCGCCGACCTTGCGGCGCATCTCGATGTACTCGATCGGGTTGGCGATCCGGCCGGTCGTTGATGTTGGCCAGCTCCCACAGCGACTCGTCCAGCAGGTTGTGGGTGCTCTCGTGAACCGGCGCCGCCAGCCGCCGGACATGCCGGGCACGGTGCGCGCCCACAGGTCGGCCAGGCCCGCCTCGACCGGGTTGGTCGGCCGGTCGGGCCGGGTCTGGCGGCATGAACGCGGCAGCCGGTCCAGGTACGCCTTCGCCCCGGCCAGGTCGCGCGGTCTTGAAGATGTCGAGGAAATGGTCGTCGAAGAAGAACACCCAGACGTACCAGTCGGTGACCAGGTCCAGCGTCGGGCCGTCGCAGTCCGGGTGGGTGTACGCGCACAGCAGCGCATAGTCCATGGCGGCCAGGTCGGCCTCGTCCCAGACGACGCCGCCACCGGGTTTCGCCGCGTCCAGCATGCCCATTCGCGCCGCCCAGGCCGTGCTGTGCACACGGGTGCGTTCCAGATTTGGATTGAGCCGGGCCGGATATGGCAGGTAGAAGTCAGGCAGGCTGAATGGTGGCATGGTCGTGCTCCAGCTGTCCGAGTGCGCGGATTCGGGGAATAGGGAGGGGCTGGGGGTGGGACCTGTTTAGTCGCGTGGCCGGGACACTTCCGCATTCTCGAGCATGCCGAGAGCGTCGGGACCAGGACCGCGAGGGAGTAATACGCGCTGACCAGATAGGAGATGATGGCTTTTTCGTTGATGCCCATGAAGCGGACGTTGAGGCTCGGCTGTGCTCGTCGGGAATGCCAGTCTGATGCAGCCCGACCACGCCCTGGTCCTCCTCGCCGGTGCGCAGCGCCAGGATCGAGGTGGTTTGCGCGCCGGAGATCGGGATCTTGCTGCAGGGGAAGATCGGCACGCCGCGCCAGGCCGGTACCTGGCTGTCGTGCACGATCACGCTGTCCGGGTAGATGCCGCGGCGAGTGCATTCCCGGCCGAAGGCCGCGATCGCCTTCGGGTGGGCCAGGAACAGCCTGGTGCTGCGCCGCATGCTGAGCAGTTCGTCCATGTCGTCGGGAGTGGGCGGGCCGTCGTGGGCCTGGATTCGCTGCCGGTAGTCGACGTTGTGCAGCAGCCCGAAGCTCGGGTTGTTGATCATGCTCGTGCTCCTGCTGCTCGCGGAGTTCCTCGACGGTCAGCTTGAGCTGCTGCTCGATCTGGTTCATCGGCTGGTTGTACAGGTCGGCCACGCGGCTGTGGACGCGGAGCACGGTTTGCGCGACGCTGCAGCTCGTACTCCCGCGGCGAGGTCTCGTAGTCGGCGAACGTGGTGGGCAGGGCGGGCTCGCCCTCGTGACCTGAGGCGATCTCGATGGGCGCTTCGCCGTGCTTGGTCTTGCTGGCGGCGGCTCTGGCGTCGTAGGCCTCGACCTGGGCCTGGAGCTGCGGTGACCCGTCGGCGATCGTCTGGAAGGCCGCCCGCGGCAGTTCGAGTACTGTGCAGGCGGTGGCCGCCGTGGCGGTGTAGTCCCAGGTGCCGTCGGTGCTGGTCAGCGCCTGCTCGCCGAAGTGATCGCCGTCGGCTAGCACGCCGAGTACGGTGTCGCCGCCGAACTTGCCCTCCCCGCGCCTGGTGACCTTGCCGTGCGCGATCAGGAAGAGCGCCTCGGCGGGCTGGCCCGCGGTGACGATCGCCTGGCCGGCGTCGAACTCGCGCTGGGTGAACCTGTCCGCCAGGGTCTCAAGCAGCGCGTCGTCGTCGATGCCGTTCAGCAGCGGGATCTCGCGCAGGCAGGGCGGGACGACCCGTGCCTGGTCGCCGGTCTGGGCGAAGGACAGCTGCCCGCCACCCACCTGGTAGTTCAGCCGCCGGTTGACCCGGTAGGTGCCGCCGGACACCTCAACCCACGGCAGCATCCGCAGCAGCCAGCGCGAGGTGATGCCCTGCATCTGGGGCGGCGTCTTGGTGGTGGTCGCCAGGTTCCGCGCCGCCGCGGTACTCAGGCTCTGCTGGCGCTCGGCGTCGTCGGATACGGCAGCTGCCGCGTCAATAGACATCCGTATTTCCCTTTCGTTTGGGTGGTACGGCGGAGGGTTTACCTGACAGCGGCATGGCGGCAAAACCCTCGGTATTTCGGGGTTTTCCGCAAGGCCGGTCGCTCGAAAGAAATGTTAATTCGTGAAAGCGAGGAAAACCAGAGGCAATGAGGTATTGACATTGGCCTAGGAATATGATCTTCTGCTATATCAGGTTATTTCTGGCCGCCCGTATCAGGTCTATTCGGCACACGTTGCCTG
Organism: uncultured Actinomycetota bacterium; assembly: GCA_963819285.1. Lineage (GTDB taxonomy): Bacteria > Actinomycetota > Actinomycetes > Streptosporangiales > Streptosporangiaceae > Chersky-822. Next base: position 1,347,386 of record CAWFVM010000006.1, on the reverse strand, counting down.
GTGACGCAGATGCTCACGGTCAGACCGGGAAAATTTGCTGTTCGTGACCGGAGCCGCTGCTGAGCTGCCGGATATGGTGCGGCGAGCGATGTTCAATGAATAAATGCGGGCTTTGCCCGGCTCGTCGCAGGTTAGGGCGAACTGGGGCCGCCAGGGCAGGTGGCCTGGTGGATTTCCTCGGTGAGCGTCGTGAGCTGCCTGGCGAGCCCGTGAATCTGCTCGGTGAGATCGGCATGCTTCGCGAGCAAGTAGTTCTGGTACTCGGCCAGCTCATCACGGTGCGTAGCCGCCGCACCCTGATTGGCCTTGTCGGTCCGAGTCTGGGCTTTCTGAGCGATGATGACCAGCGCGCCGGTATAAAACGCGACCGCGGAGAACATCAGGTTCAGCAGGATAAACGGCGCCGGATCGAAGCCCGCGCCGTCCAGCAGGCCGTGCCAGGAATTGCTCAGGAACTCGGTCAGATGATTGACGAATACCCAGCCGAGTATGATCGTCGAGCTGACGACCAGAAACGTGACGGTGCCCATGCCGCTGGCAACAGCCTCTGACACGCGTTCCATGAAGCTGCTGCCCCCGGCGTAGGGAGATGCTCCTGGCGCAGGGTCCTGATAGTGCCGGTGAAATCGGAACGGGTCCTGACCTGGCATGCCGGTCTCCTGTCCTAGCTTGAGCATCGACGCGTAACCTACCGTGCGGAACGGCCCTGCTAATCTGCGGCCGTGGCCCGATTTGTGATCTTCGACCTGTTCAACACGCTCGTCGGCGGCGGAGACCTTGGCCGGCTGCGCGTCGCCGAGGAGATGGCCGCGCTAGTCGGCGTCGAGCCGGCCGCGCTGATCGATGCCTACAACTCCACCTGGCGACAGCGCCAGACCGAGTGGAGCATCGAGCAGACGGTCGGAATCCTGGCCAGACGGGCGGGCGGCTCACCATCGCCCGGCCAGGTCACGCAGGCAGGCGCGCTCCGCCGGGCCTTCGGTCACAGGGCTCTCGCGACCGTCAGTGCCGCCACGATCGAGGTGCTCCGGGCGTTGCGCGCCGCCGAGTACAAGCTTGGCCTGGTCAGCAACGCGACCGCGGACGCGTCAGAAGCGTGGCCAGACTCCGACCTGGCGAGCTACTTCGACGTCGCCATCTTTTCGTGCGACGTCGGTGCCGCGAAGCCCGACAGCCGGATCTACCTGGCGGCCACGACCAGGCTCGGCGCCGAGCCTGCCGCCTGCGTCTACGTGGGCGACGGGGCTGATCAGGAACTGGCCGGCGCGCAGGCGCTCGGCATGACCGTCTACCGGACGACAGAGCACGCCGACAGCGACCCGTCGTGGCCTGGCCCCCGCATCACCTCACTCGGTGGCCTGCTGCCGCTGCTCCCAGCGCGGGAAGGTCCGTGACCGAAGGCAACCAAACGCGGGGCCGCGTCCCTTAAAGAGTCGTGAAGCAGCCAATGAGACCGGGAGGCGCGTGATGGTCGCGCGCCGGGACGCGGAGTTTACCGAGTACATAGCGACAAGGCTGACGTCGCTGCGGCGAGTCGCCTACCTGCTGTGCCAGGACTGGGACCGGGCCGATGACCTCGTGCAGAGCGCGATCACCAAGCTTTACGTGCACTGGGGCCGGGCACGGGCCGACGGCCACGCCGACGCCTACGCACGGGCGATCGTCGTGCGGGAATTCCTCAGCGAGCGGCGGTCCGGCTGGGCCCGGCGGGTCACCGTCGGCACGCCCGTGCCGGACATCTCGGAGCCGGTGACTGACCGCGACGCCGCGCTCGACGTGCGGTCGGCGCTGGCCGGGCTGCCGCCCGGGCAGCGGGCGACGCTGGTGCTCCGGTTCTACTGCGACCTCAGTGTCGAGGAGTCGGCACGAGTACTCGGCTGCACGGCAGGGACGGTCAAGAGCCAGACGGCGAAAGGCCTGAGCTCCCCTGCAGCGAGCGCTGGAGCCTGCCGGCCTGTCCTCGCGTGACAGCGAACAACCACGATTCGGAAATAGGAGGCCCCTATGGATGAGGCACGGATACGTGACGTGATGCAGGAGGCGGCAACTTCGCAGCTGCCCCGGGCCAGGGTGGACGTGGGACTGGCGCTGAGAAGGGGGCGGGCCAGACTGCGCAGGCGGCGGGCCGGCCAGGCCGGCACCCCGGCGCTAGCCGCCGTCGCGGTCATCGCCCTGGCCATCGGCGTGACCTCGCCAGCGGTACCTGATCAGCATCCCGCCGGAAACCCGGCCACTGCGTCAGGGCCGGGCAAGGTGGCTCCGCCGCGGCGGTTCAACCCGCTGATCCCGTACCTGGCCCTGCGGTGGCTGCCGCACGGTCAGTCCGTCCGCTACGGCGAGATCACCCCCACCTTTACCTCACTGGTCACCGGAGGAAATGTCGTCCGGGACCTGGCGGCCTACGCGGCTGGTCAGTGCGACGGTACTCCGCAGCAGTTGCTCAGGCAGCTCAGGCATCACCAGACGCCCAATCTGACCTGCGGCAGGAAGCCGGCTCTTGGGCAGGTGGTCGGCGTGGCACCGGCGATCAACGGGCACAGGGCTTTCTGGGTCAAGGGGAAGACCGCGCTGGTCTGGGAGTATGCGCGCGGGAGCTGGGCCGGGCTGAACATCCCCCTTGGTCACCCCCCGGTCGCTGAGGTAGTGAAGGTCGCTGACCATGCCCGGTTCGACGTCTCGACCAGGCCCACGATCGAGTTCCCGATCCAGCTGACCGGCCTGCCAGCGGCCCGGCGGGTTGTCTGGATGGACTACGTGGAGGACTCTGGCCTGCCGCGAGCCAGCGTCTACTCTGTGGCCACGAGCGTCGACGCACCGGGTGCTCCCGTAGTGGAAATAGCCCCGGCTACCAGCTCCGGCACCGCGCACGTCACGTGTTACGTCTATCCGCACGGCGATTCGGTGCGCAGGACGATCAACGGCATCAAGGTGATTGTCAGCACCGTGAAGACCAGTCAGGTCACTCAGGAGGTCTGCGCGCCCGACGACAGAGGGCTCATGGTGTCCCTCACCATCGACGGTCATTCCCGGCCGGATGCCGTCTCCGTCTTCGCCCATCACCTCCGGGTGCTCGGGTCGAATCCGGCGAACTGGAGCATGAGTCCTTTTAAGTAAGCGGCTGGTACAGCCAGATCAAGGTCGTGCGGCAGCGCGGCCTTGATCTGCTTAGTCCGGTCATCGGCCAGGACCTCGTCGTGCCGTCCCGCAGTGCCGTTGATGTCCATGCGGCCTACCTGACGTGGAAGGCGCCCGTGACAGTGATGAGCATGCTGACTAGCTCAATGACATGCCGTCCCGGCCGCAGGTGGCTGGCCGCCTGGCCTGATCAGGTAATGCACTCGGCCCCGGGTGCCGGCGTGCAGCGTGATGATCCGGATGCCGTCGATGAGCAAGCGCACCGGGTGCCCGGGCAGGAAGCCGGACGCCTTTAGCAAGGTAGCGCCGTCGGCGGCAACCCTGAGCCGGCGCAGCGAGGCCCGGTGCTCCAGCTTGGTCAGCGCCGCGGCCGTCGGTGCCGCGCACGGCGCGATCCTGGTGATCGGCCGCCGTGGCAGCGGCCAGCGCGGGGGCGAAGATGTTCGCCCGGATGGTGCCCCAGCCGCTCGCGACGTCGAAGCCCTTGGCCGCCGTGAACCCCGTCACCACGACCTTGCCCTTCCTGATCACCGAGTTGTTGCCGGAGACGACGTCGGCGATGCCGTCCTTGCGACCGTGCGGGCCGAGCACGTGGTACAGGACGTTGTTGATCGGCCCGACGTCTTGGCCGTGGTTGAGCTGGGTCGCCAGGGCGAGCACCCCGGCGAGCAAGGGTGCGGCCTCCGAGGTCCCGTCCGAGGCGTCCATGGCGATGTCCGGCACCGACCGTCGGCTAGACGCGGTGATGGATCTGACGCCGTTCTGGTACGCGGGCCGGCGAACACGGCTGAGAAGCCGGCCCCTCGCCGAACGGGAAGCCGAACTGGCCCAGGTTCCAGACCGGGTCGGAGCCGAGGCGCTTGCCGGTCTTGCTCAGGTTCTGGGTCGTGCCGCCCACGGCAGTGACCCACGGCGAGTCGTCCCAGCTGGCGGTGGCCCGCCCCTTGGTGGTCAGGTCCGGGTCACAGTTGCCAGGACCAACGGCCAGGTGCTGGACCGCATCGCAGTCGCCGGTAGCGACCACAAGGGGAACGCCGTTCGCGGCCGTTGGTCAGCTCGCCAGCGTCCTGCGCGTAGATCTCCCGTGCCCCGTGACTGTACGTACGCTCGCCCGTGCCGTCGCTGATCGAGATCACATCGGCCAGATGATGGAGCTGACGTACTCGACCGCCTGCATCATCTCTGGCGGGGCGACCTGGCTGGCGGCGTCATCAGTGATCTCGCTGTCGGCCGGCGCCACCGTGATCAGGATCTTCGCGTACGGGGCCATCAGGTGCACGGACAGCACGTCGAGCTTCGCTCGCCCTTCCAGCCATTGCAGGAGCCGTAGTCGCCGAGCTTGACCATGCCAGGCGGGCACTTGTCCGGCAGCCGGTGCTTGCCGGTCGGGTAGATCGTGGTAATCCTCGGGTTAGGCAGGTGGAGGATCTTGTCCGCGCCCGCGATGAATTTCCTGATGGACGGGTCGTTCCAGCCCTCGATGACCGCGACGGTGGTCCCGGTCCCGTCTATTCCCTTACGCCACAGATCACCGACCTGGTAGTCGAGAATGTCCGGGGGACCGACGGCGAACTCAAAGAATTTGTCTTTCTTATAGTTCCTGGTCATCCGGTTCAGCGCGGCGCTCAGGATCTTGATGCGCTCGCTCTTCGGCGGGCTGGCCGACGTCAGCGGCGCGGCGGCAATGTGCCCGCCGGTAGTGTGCCCGCCGGTAGTGTGCCCGGCTGTAATTTGCCCGGAGACTATGTGGCCGGGGACTATGTGCCCGGCCACAATGTGCCCGGCCGGGGCGGCGAACGTCGGCGCCGGGCCGAGTGCCATCAGCATGGGCGCCGCCAGCACCGTGCCTAACCCGATCAGTCCGCCGCGCCAGCCTGCTCTGCTCATCGTGCCTCCCGATTCCAGCTTCCGCGAAGGCAAATCGGCAGTCCACCATTTACAGGCAACGATCAGGACACGTTGCCAGACAACGGAAAGTGATGATCGTCATCGACTCGTCCGCACGTATCACCGTTTTGATCACCGGGAAACCGGGCGAGCAGATCCGAACCAGGCAAATGTTCAACGGAAAGCGGAGATACGTCGATCCGGCCCGGTCACGTCTCCCCGCAGTCCCGTCACCGCTCCGAGATCACCCCATCCAGGTTCCGTGATCCCCATCCAGGTTCCGTGATCACCCCACCCATGTTCCGTGCTGGCCTCTGGTCGGCCCCATGGATGTGGCAGCGCTGGTGCTCCAGCCCCAGCTATGTCATATCGATGGGCTGCGGCCCGGCAGGCCACCGCGTAGCTCCGCCCCCGCCATGAGATCACGGAACATTGGCGGGCTCCGCCCCCGTCCCAGCAGCAGCTACGGGACAACGTTGCCGTCGCAGCAGCAGTTAAGGGACAACGTTGCGGTCAGGAGAGCGCCGCCGCCCAGGCGCAGGTCCCGCAAACTTGCGCCTGGGTCCAGAAACCCCGACCCCTTGAGTCACGATCGGGTGGGATTGGCGTCGGCGGTAGCCGTTCCCGGGGCAGCCTCGCCGGTTTGCGTGGCTCGCAGCACTTGGGACCGGCTGAGCAGGAGTACTCCTGCGGCCACCGCTATCGCCGGCAAGGCGGTTAGCCCGAGCAGGGCACCGCGACTGGTGGTCTCGCCGAAAACGACGATGCCCCAGATGGTGGAGATAAGCGGATCCACCAGGGTGATTCCTGGCTGGGATGCCGTCAGCGGTCCCGCCTGATACGCGTTCTCCAGCAGGAACGCCGAGACCACTCCCGCCGTGACGCACGCATAGAACGGCCAGGAGCTCGAGTACTGCGGATACTCCTCCCTTGCTGAACTGATCGGCGAAGCCCTTGGTATAAGCGGCGGTCAGGCCGTACCCGAGACCGGTCGCGATTCCGAGCAGGCTCGCCCGCACGGCTGGCCTGGGATGCGTCCTGGCGATGAGCACTAGCGTCACCAGGGCGCCGGCATTGGCGGCTGACATGGCGATCCACAAGATGGCCGGGATCGGTTTCGCCTGCCCGGCCTGGGGATCGAGCAAGGCGAGCAGTCCGATGACGCCGGCGGTCAAGATGCCGATGGCGACCCATTCGCGCCGGTCAAGAGGAGTCCTCAGGAGCAGTGCGCCGCCGATGATGGTCATCGGGAGCTCAAGCACCACGACAAGCTGAACCGAGGCAAGCTGCCCGGTGCCGAGTGCGGCTGTCGCGAGCGCGAACGAGATGATCATCATCCCGACGGCGGCGAGCCATACTTTCCTGTGCATCAGGTCGGTAATCAGCCGAAGCCTGAATTCGGCCTGATCGGGCTCATCTCGCGCGGCTTTCCGGTTGAGCACGTTACCGGTGGCATTCACCAGCCCGGCAAAGAAGGCCAGTACATAGCTAAGCACGCTGCCGCAGCCTCGCCCCGCCGACCTGCCCCACCATTGCCCCCGCCGTTGCCCTGCCCGCCGTCCCCACCATGCTCGTACCCGCAGCACGACCCATTCCTAACCAGTTTCCCGGTGCGTTTCGTTCTCCCGGAGAGTTGTCGTCGTCTTGATGGAGAGTTTTCAGTGTTCTCGTAGAGAGTTGTCGTTTCATGGAGACTTTTCAGCGAATAGCGCGGCTAACTCTCCACCAGACGACAACTCTCCACGAGAACACTGAAAACTCTCCGCGAAAATGGCGAGTATCTCCGGATCGGGGCAAAGCCGACGAGAACCGCCCCTATGAGTTTCCGTAATCATCGATCGCGGCTTGACCACGGAGACTAAGGGGTGTGATCACCCACTCGATGTTCCGTGATCAGGGGTTGGCCCATGATCACGGAAACCTGGCCGGGGCCGGAGTCTGGCCGGGGTGGGAGTCTGGCTTGGGGCGGGAGTCTGGCCGGGGCCTGCCGAGGGGCGGGGGCGGGGCGGGGTTAGGTCAGGGGAGTGTGAGGCCGGTTAGGCGTTCTGATTCGGTCCAGAGGCGGGCGGCGGTGGTGGCGTCGCCCGCTCGGCGCGGGGGGCGGACGGCTGTTGTCGGGCCGGTCAGGCCGAGCCGGCCGCTGGGGCCGTAGTAGCCGCCGCTGACCGCGTCCGGGCTGGTCGCGGCGTAGAGCAGCGGCTCGGTCCCTGGCCCGACCTCCTGGGATGCGATGAAGCCGGCGCTGCCGAGCGTCATCCGCTTGGGCTTGTCGCGGCCCAGATTCGGGCCGGCTGTCTGCAGGTTTGTCCGGGTGAATCCCGGATGGGCGGCCGTGCTCACCAGGTGCCAGCCCCGGTCGGCGGCGAGGTCGGACAGGTGCAGGCTCAGCATCAGGTCGGCCAGCTTGGACTGGGCGTAGCAGAACATCGGGCGGTAGCGAAGTCGTTCCCACTGCAGGTCATCGAAGTGAATCCGGCCGTAGTTCGCCACCCCGCTGCTCATCGTGACCACTCGGGGGGCCGGCGCGGTCGCTGGCACGGTCAGCAGCAGCGGCAGCAGGTGCAGGGTCAGCGCGAACGGCCCGAGGAAATTGCTGCCGAACTGAAGCTCGAAGCCGTCGGCGGTGACCATCCGGGTCGGCGGCGCCATCACTCCGGCGTTGTTGATCAGGACGTCGACGGGCGTGCCGTCGGCGATCAGGCTCTCGGCGAACTCCTTGACCGAGCCGAGGTCGGCCAGGTCAATGCGGCGCACCTCCAGCTGGGCGGCCGGGTGCTGCTCGCGGATCTCTGCCATGGCTGCCTGGCCCTTGGCGGGCGTGCGCACCGCGAGGACGACGCGCGCTCCGGCTGCGGCGAGCCGCGTGGCGGCCTCCTTGCCCGTGCCGCTGTTGGCGCCGGTGATGACGACGAGCTTGTTCGACTGGTCTGGCACGGAGTACATAAGGCCTATCTTCACACGACCTCCACAGGCTCAGAAGACGGCTGCCACCTGAGCGTGATGCGCTGACTCAAAGCCGACATAGGGGGCGCGAATGAGCGGGCCGGGGATCGACCAACTTCGCGAGCAGGTCAGGGCCGAGGTCATCACACCAGATGACGCCAGCTACGACGAGGCCCGTGCCGTGCACAACGGCATGTTCGATAAGCGCCCGAAGGCGGTGATGCGCGCCGGGCAGGTCGCCGACGTGCTCGCCGGGGTCAACTTCGCCAGGGAAGGCGGCCTTGAGCTGGCAGTACGTGGCGGCGGGCACAGCGCACCCGGATTCGGCACCACCGACGGCGGCCTGGTCATCGACCTGTCCGGCATGCGGACGGTGTACGTGGACCCGGAGAAGGCCAAGGCCAGGGTGGCGGGCGGCGCGACCTGGGGCGACTTCAATTACGCTGCGCACGCCTTCGGGCTCGCGACGACCGGCGGCATCATCTCGACGACCGGAGTCGGCGGCCTGACCCTCGGCGGCGGCATCGGCTACCTGTGCCTGCCGTACGGCCTGTCCATCGACAGCCTGAGCTCGGCCGAGGTCGTGACCGCCGATGGCAAGGTGGTGCGGGCTAGCAAGGATGAGAACGCCGACCTCTTCTGGGCGCTGCGCGGTGGCGGCGGCAACTTCGGCGTGGTCACCTCGTTCGAGTTCGACCTGCATCCGGTGAACGACGTCTACGCCGGGATCTTTTTCTACGAGCTTGAGCACGCGGCCGACGTGATGAGCTTCTTCAGCTCGTTCATCCCGGACGCGCCCGAGGAATACGGCGCGTTTCCGGCTTACCAGATGGCGCCGCCGCTTCCCTTCATCCCGGAAGACCGAGTCGGCGACACGTTCATCGCGGCCATCGTGCACTGGGCCGGGCCGGTCGACAAGGGCGAGCAGGCGATGGCGCCCTTCCGCGAGATCGCGCCGGTCGTGGCCGAGATGTCCGGGCCGATGCCGTACCCGGCGCTGAACACCGCGTTCGACGCGCTCTTCCCCAAGGGCATCCGCAGCTACTGGAAGGGCAGCTTCGCGACCGAGCTGACCGACGCCGCGATCGAGCAGCACGTGCTGCACGGATCACAGGTCCCCGGGTTCAGCGCGACCATGCACCTGTATCCGATCAACGGCGCCTGCCACCGGGTCGGAGCCGACGAGACCGCGTTCGCCTACCGGGACGCGACGTACGCCCAGGTGATCGTCGCCGCCTGGGCCGATCCCGAGCAGGACGCCGATCACATCCGCTGGGTCCGCGACTACCACGAGGCGACGTCGCCATACACGGAGTCGGGCGGTTACGTCAACTTCATGTCCGACGACGACAGCGCCAAGGTGCCCGACAACTACCTCGGCCACTACTCCCGCCTCGCCGACGTCAAGCGCACCTATGACCCGGGCAACCTGTTCCGCCTGAACCAGAACATCCCGCCCGCTGGGTAGCCGGCTAGCCGCCGGTCTCGTGGCGTACCCACAGGCTGGTCAGCCCGCGCAGGTGGGCGATGAACTGGTCGTGCTCGGCGGCGGGGTAGACCGACCGCACCGTCTGCACGAGCAGGTCGTCGAACTCCGGTCCGGCGACCCAGTCGAGCACCACCTCATCGATCCTGGCCAGGCTGGTCGCGCAGAAGTCCTGATAGCGCTCGGTGTCAAAGTAGGCATCGGCGAGCGCCCCGTACGCGGCCAGCTTCTCCTCGTACGACATATCCGGGTTGTCGGCGATCGAGAAATAGCTGTCGGTGTTCAGGTCAAGCCGCTGCGCCGCCGGGTCACCAGGACGAACACCGCCCACTTCACCAGCGCCTTCATGGCCCAGGGGAAGTAGTAGTGCAGGCTGGTCAGCGCCACGTCAGGGCAGGCGTTGGCATAGTCGATCGGGTAAACCTGCCCGTCCTTGACCAGGGTCTCGCACGAGTTGAACTCCCACCGGAAAAACGCGTTGACCAGCCGCCCGATCGTCAGCACCTCGGCACCGGCCGCCGGGCTCAGGAAGTCGTGATCGACCGCGTACCGCTGGTGCATGGGCTGTTCGGGCTGGAATCGCATCACCATCGTCTCGGCGCCGATCGACAGTGACCGGGCGAAGACGTCGTAGTCCTCGACCGACTTCTGCAGGTGCATCAGCATCTCGCCGCTGGCGTCGTACGCCGCGTGCAGCTCAGCCGGGTTGCCGATCCGCGACACCCCGCGCCAGGCGCCGCCGTCATACGGCTTCATGAACAGCGGGTAGCCGATCCGCTCGGCGACGGCGTCCAGGTCGAAGGACTTGTTGTACTTAGCCGCCGTGTAGGCGTACCTGGAGTTGTCCAGCGGGTTCTTGTAGGGGACGAGCACGGTCTCCGGCACGTGCAGGCCCAGCCTGATCATCGCGCAGTACGCCGCGTGCTTCTCCATGGACTGGAAGGTGAACGGGCTGTTGAGCAGGTAGACGCTGTCCATCAGCGCGACCTTCTTGAGCCACTCCCTCGGGTGGTAGTACCAGTAGGCGAGGCGATCGATCACCAGGTCATAGCGCGGGCGGTCGCGCAGGTCGAACGGCTCGATCGTGATCCGCTCGCACGCGAACTCATGCTTGGTCCCGCCGGACCCGGCGACCGGGCCGAGACGGCGCAGGACTTCACCGAACGCCCTGGGCCAGTCCTCCTCGGTGCCGAGCAGCAGCCCGATCAGGTGCGAGGTCGTCATCGGCCGGCCTTTCCGTGGAGTCAGCAGAATCGAGGCAGGTGATGGGCGAGCTGAGCGCGCCAGGACGGCCAGTCGTGCGGCACGTCGTGGCCCCGCAGATCAAGCTCATGCCTGATCTGCTTGCCGGCCAGCAGCGACGCAAACAGTTTCGTGCTCGGCAATGACCCGGTGGTATCTTCCCAGGCGCCCTGCCCGCAGACCAGCAGCAGGCTGACCCGCTCCCGCAGCCAGTCGAGATGCTCGCCGTGCAGGTGACCGACATAGTCGATCGGGTTGGTGAAGTAGGCGGCCGTTCCGCGCTCGCCCCAGCCGTCCCAGGACGACGGGTCATAGTTGCCGGACAGGCAGATCGCCAGCGGGAACAGGTCGGCCCGCCTGAGCGCGAAGTTAGCCGCGTGGAACGCCCCGAGGCTGCACCCCACCGTCGCGATCTCGCCGCCGTCACCGCCGCAGTCCTGCCGGATCCACGGCACCACCTGATCGGTGATCCAGGATTCGTAGTCACCGTGCCGCCGGGCTCGTTCCTCCAGGTCGACGCTGGTGTCCGACCACGAGGCCGCGTCGTAGCTATCGACGCAGTAGAGCTTCAGCCGGCCGGCGTCGAGCAATTCCGCGACAGCTCCGACCATGCCATTATTCTCGAAATCAAAAGCTTTTCCTTGTTCTGAGGGGAATGCGAGAACCGGCCGGCCCCAGTGCCCGAACCTGATCACCGTCCCGGCGGCGCCGATAGCGTCGCTCCACAGCTGCGTGCTCTCGCGGTTCACTCGCTCACCTGCCTCAGGAGCCCGGTGAGATGCGGGTCGAGCGCGTCCCGCCAGGCCGTGTAGTTGTGCATGTCAGGTACTTCACGCAGGCTCGCCGGGTAGCCATGGTCGGTCAAGGTGGCGGCCATCAGCCGGTTGTTCGCCAGGTTCTCCTCGATCACGCCGCAGGTCAGGACCACGGGCACGGGGCGGCCAGGCAGCCGTCCCGCGTGCACCCCGGCGACGAATGCGGTGATCCGCCGGTAGTAGGGGAAGCGCCGCTCGTGCCCGTCGAGGCTGGGCGTGAAGAAGCTGCCCGACTGAAGGAAAAGGGCATCAAAAGCATCGGGATAAAAGTAATGCGCGTGCAGCATCGCCAGGCCGCCGAGGCTGGCGCCCATCCCGACCCGGACTTTCGTCGCCACCCGCCCGGTCAGGGCCGGGATCACGACCTGGCGCAGCGCGCGGGCATAGCCGGCATTGGCCGAGTACCAGTGGTCCCGTGCGCCGGGGCCGAGCAGGGCGGCCCGCATCCGGGGCAGCCAGGCACCGGTGACCCCGGCGGCCAGGTAGCCGGTCAGGCCGGCCAGGGCGTCGAACTCGGGTCCGTCGTGCGCGATCAGCAGCGGCAGCGGCTCCTCGTCCGTGGCGTCGGCCGGGGACCAGATCCTGGCGCTGATGGCGGCGCCGAGCTGGCGGGCCGGCAGTTCGAGGTCCTGCGTGGTGCCCGGTTCGGCCGGGGCACTCAGCCAGGCGGGCCGGGTGTAGGAGGCGAACTCGCGTACGCTCTTTGTGCCGAACGCGCCGGGGGCCGACTCCGGGTTGCCGGCGTCAGGGATGGTCTGGACGCTGCCGTCGGCGTGGTGCAGTTCCAGCAGGTACTCCATCCGGCTCACCGGCGGCTGGCCGATGGTCAGCTCCCAGTGATCTCCGGAGTAGCTGAAGCCGAGCCGGTCGCCGGGAATCCTGGCGTCCTGGACCAGCCGCACGCCGGTCAGCTCGCGCCCCGGATCGGGCACCAGGAAGCTGACCACACCAGGCTCGGCACTCACTCGCACCCCCTCCCGCTTACGCCCCACCCACCACCCATAGCGCACGGGCTGGTCGCGATTATGCTAACCCGCCGGTTTCGCCGTGCGCTGGCGCTTGGTGCCGTGACGTGCGACCCTCGTAGCCGGGAGGGCAGCATGGGCCGTGATATTCAGGCAATGACATTCGGCGGGGAAGACAGGCGCAAGTACCGCGACAAGGTCCGGCGCTCGCTGGATGTGTTCGCCCAGATGCTCAGGGAGCGGGCCTTCGAGGCCGGGTCGTCCATGGTCGGCCAGGAGATCGAGCTCAACCTCGTCGATGCCGACGGGGCGCCGTCGATGCGGAACGCGGCCGTGCTCGACGCCATCGCCGATCCGGCCTGGGCCACCGAGGTCGGGCAGTTCAACCTGGAGATCAACGTGCCGCCCCGGCAACTCGAAGGCGACGCGCTGAGCCAGCTTGAGCACGAGATCAGGGGGAGCCTCAACGCGGCCGACGCGAAGGCGCGCGGGGCGGGCAGCCGCCTGGTCATGGTCGGCATCTTGCCGACGCTGCAGAAGGAAGACGTGCACGAAGGCGCCATGTCGGCGAACGCCAGGTACAGGGTGCTGAACGAGCAGATCTTCGCCGCCAGGGGCGAGGACATGCGGATCTCGATCGACGGGCCCGAGCCGCTGCTCACGCACGCGGACAGCATCACGCCCGAGGCCGCCTGCACCAGCGTGCAGCTGCACACTCAGGTCAGTCCTGAGGCCTTCGCCCGGTACTGGAACGCCGCGCAGGCGATCGCCGGCGTCCAGGTCGCGCTCGCCGCCAACTCACCGTTCCTGTTCGGCAGCCAGCTCTGGCACGAGACCAGGATCACGCTGTTCGAGCAGGCGACCGACACCCGGCCGGAAGAGCTCAAGCTGCAGGGAGTGCGGCCGCGGGTCTGGTTCGGCGAGCGCTGGATCACCTCGGTGTTCGACCTGTTCGAGGAGAACATCCAGTTTTTCCCCGCGCTGCTGCCGATTTGCGAGGACGAGGACCCGCAGGTGGCGTTCGACAGCGGCGGCTGTCCTGAGCTGGCCGAGATGTCCCTGCACAACGGGACGATCTACAGGTGGAACAGGCCCGTCTACGCGGCCGTCGACGGCAAGCCGCATCTTCGGGTCGAGAATCGCGTGCTGCCGGCCGGGCCTTCGGTCGTCGACATCATGGCCAACTCGGCGTTTTACTACGGGCTCGTGCGCACGCTCGCGGAGGCTGACCGGCCGATCTGGAGTCAGCTGTCGTTCGCGACCGCCGAGGAAAACCTGCACGCCGCCGCGCGGCACGGCCTGGAGGCGCACTTGTACTGGCCGGGGCTTGGCGAGGCTCCCGCAGCCGAGCTTGTGGTGCGCAGGCTGCTGCCGATGGCCAGGGACGGGCTCGCCCGCTGGGGTGTCGATGACGCCGATGCCGACCGGCTGCTCGGCGTCATCGAGCAGCGCTGCCTCAGCGGCCAGACGGGCGCCTCGTGGCAGCTCGCCACGGTCGGTGCGCTGTCGCGGCGGGCTGGCGTGGACCGCCTGGAGGCGCTGCGGCTGATGACGCAGAGCTACATCGAGCTGATGCATTCCAACGAGCCCGTGCACACCTGGCCGGTGCCGCCGGATTAATTCGGTTCGGGCGATCTGGCCGCACGGTAGGTTGCAGGGCATGACGTACGCGATCGAGGCCGGCGGCCTGGTCAGGCGGTTCGGCAAGACGCTGGCGGTGGACGGCGTCGATCTGGCCGTCCGGGATGGCACGGTGCTTGGCCTGCTCGGGCCGAATGGCGCGGGCAAGACCACGGTGGTCCGGATGCTGGCCACCTTGCTGCGGCCGGACTCCGGCTACGCGCGGGTCTGCGGCGCCGACGTGGTCAGGCAGGCCGACCGGGTTCGGGAGCTGATCGGCCTGACCGGGCAGTACGCGGCGGTCGATGAGGACCTGACCGGCTTTGAGAACCTGCTGCTGATCGGGCGGCTCCTGGAGATTCCCAGGGTGCGGGCGAAGAAGCGCTCGGCCGAGCTGCTTGAGCGGTTCGACCTGGCCGACGCGGGCGGCCGGTCGGTCAAGACCTACTCGGGCGGCATGCGGCGCCGGCTCGACCTGGCGGCGAGCCTGGTCCAGCGGCCGCAGGTGCTGTTCCTTGACGAGCCGACTACCGGACTCGATCCGCGCAGCCGGGGTGAGGTCTGGGCGATGATCAGGGAACTGGTCGCCGAGGGCACGACGGTGCTGCTGACCACCCAGTACCTCGACGAGGCCGACCGGCTGGCCAGCGAGATCGCGGTGATCGACCGCGGCAAGGTGATCGCGACCGGGACGGCCGCCGAGCTGAAGGCCAAGGTCGGCAGGCAGACGCTGGATGTGCGCCCGGCCGACCCGGCCGACCTGCCGAAGACCGCCGAGGTTGTCCTGGCGGTCGTCGGGGTGGCGCCCGCGCTGTCCGCCGAGGATCCGGGGCTGCTGTCGGTGCCGGTGGATGACGCCGGTCACCTGCCCGGCGTCGTCAGCCGGCTGCGGCCGAGCAGATCGAGGTCACCGAGCTCGCGCTGCGGCTGGCCAGCCTGGACGAGGTGTTCCTGGCCCTGACCGGCCATTCTGCGCAGGAGGATTCCTGATGACGACGGCGACTGAGCCGGCGACGCTGGCACCGGGCCGGGCCAGGAGCATGACGCCCGACCGCGCGCTGCGGCACGCGCTGACCCTGGCCTGGCGGGCGCTGGTGCGGATCAGGCGCAACCCGGAGCAGCTGCTCGACGTGACCTTGCAGCCGATCGTCTTCGTCACCTTGTTCGTGTTCTTGTTCGGCGGCTCGATCAAGGGCGCGAACCGGCACACCTACCTGGAGTACGTGCTGCCCGGCATCATGGCGATGACCGTGGTGTTCGCCAGCATGGGCACCGGCATCGGACTCAATACCGATGTCACCAAGGGCATCTTCGACCGGTTCAAGAGCCTGCCGATCTCGCGGTCGGCACCGCTGACCGGAACGATCATGGGGGACTTCGTCCGTTACGTCGTCTCCATCTCGATGGTGTTCGCCTACGGCTCGCTGCTCGGTTTCCGCATTGCCACGAATCCGGTCTCGGCACTGGGCGCGGTCGGGCTGATGTTCATCTTCGGATTCGCGGTCGGCTGGATCTGGGTGCTGCTCGGGCTGTTCGTGAAGTCACCGCAGAGCCTGCAGGGGTTCGGCTTCATCGTGATCTTCCCGCTGACCTTCGGCAGCAACGTGTTCGTCAAGACCACGACACTGCCAGGCTGGCTGCAGGCCTGGGTCAAGGTCAACCCGCTGACCTCGCTGACCGAAGCCAGCCGGGGCCTGGCACTCGGCGGCCCGGTAGCAACCCCGGCCTGGCACGCGATCCTTTGGAGCATCGCGATCACGGCCGTCTTCGCCCCGCTGGCCGTCCGCCGCTACCGCCAGATCGGCTAGCCGCGCGCCCCCGGAGCGGGTGCTGATGATGGAACGCTGACGAAAGGCTAATACGAATGGCTACGCCAGAATTCATCATAAACCTGCGTGAAAAAGTCGGGCACGAGATGCTGTGGCTTACCACGGCAATGGGCGCTGTTATAGATGCCGAAGGCCGGGTCTTGCTTGGTCGCAGAGCCGATACGGGTGCCTGGGCACTTCCGGGCGGAATAATTGATCCAGCCGAGCATCCCGCTGACACTGCCGTTCGCGAGATATACGAGGAGACCGGTGTTATCGCGATACCGGATGCGCTGACTGGCGTTAGTATCTCCAAGCCCATCGTGTATAGCAACGGAGATCAGGTGCAATACCTTGAATTCGCTTTTCGATGCCTCGCGGTCGGAGGGAAAGCGCAGGTCGGAGATTCGGAGTCAATCGACGTTGGATGGTACTCGATGGATGCGCTGCCAAGTCTGGATGAGGTGATGCTGAGGCATATTGAGCAGGCCATCGGGGGAGGCGACAAGGCTGCTTTTATTTTTTCTGGTCTCGAGCAAGTACTCGGGCCGCTCCCGCCGTTCTAGAAGGACGTAGCACTCTGACCTTTATTCCTTTGACCACTTCTGGTCATAACTCCGAGTGTAGCTGAACCGTCACTGTACGCAGGCACCGTTAGCTGACGGCATTCGAACATGCCTTGACTTGGCGTGGGGACTGAATGACGCTTGCTGGGCAGGAAACCGTCATGAAGCCAAGGAGGGCTTGCATGCGCTTGATCCACCGTCCGGTGCGCGCCGGAGCGGTCGCCATTCTGGGATTGGCGATGACCGCGATGACCGGCGCGCTTGCGACGTCAGCGATGGCGTCAGCGCCAGCGGCCGCGCCGCGTTACGTCGCTCTCAGCGGGAGCGTGACTCCCGTCCACGATGCCAGTACTGGCGGGTACAGCAGTCAGCGGATGTCGGTCGAGGTGGCGCTGGCGCCGCGGCACGCCCATCAGCTGGCTACCCTGCTCGGTGCCCAGTACCGCAAGGACAGCGGCCGGTATCACGCCTGGCTAGCCAGGGGGCAGTTCGACGCTCGCTTCGCGCCGTCCGCGTCCGCCCGCGCGGCGGTTGCCCGCTACCTGTCAGCGAGCGGGCTGACCGTCACGTCCTCCTCTTCGCCGTTCCTGGTCCGGGCCAGCGGCAGCAGCCAGCGCGTCTCGGCCGCGTTCAGGACGACGCTAAGCACCTATAAGACCAGCCGGGGGCAGCGGTTCTTCGCCAACTCGGCGGCGGTGCGGCTGCCGAGCACGCTGGCGAGCGGAGTGCTCGGCGTGATCGGGCTGACCAATATGGTGCGCGAGCACGACATGATCGTGCCGTCGCAGCGGCCGGCCAAGGCGGCCAAGAGGGCAGCGAAGTCGGCGGTGAGCTGCGAGGAGGACCCGTATCCGACCCCCGCGCAGATCGCCGGGCTGTACCTCAATGGCGTCGGTTTCCCGGCTGGCTACGGTGCCGGGCCAGGCTGCAGCGGCCTGACCCCGCCGCAGACCAACTCCATCTACGGTGCCCCGAGCGGGGGCCAGGCGGCCCAGGGCGCCGGCGTGACGCTGGCCGTCTTCGAGCTGTCCGCTTATCTGCGGTCCGATATCCGCACCTGGGCGCACACCGTCTACGGACCTGGTTTCAGCCCGCCGCTGCGCAACGAGAACGTGGACGGCGGCACGCTGAACCCGCGGTGCCCGACCGGCGACACCTGCCCGGCCGAGTTCGAGGGCTACGCCGGCGACATCGAGGTCGACGCCGACATCGAGACCCAGCTCACCATCGCGCCGGCCGCGCAGCGCATCATCGTCTACAACGCGCCAAACGACGAGACCGGGCAGACCACGCTCGATGAGTACAACCGGATGGCAAGCGACGACACCGCCGACGCGATCAGCTCAAGCTGGGGCGAGTGCGAGAACGACCTGGGCACCGCGCTGGCGCAGGCGGAGAACCTGGCCTTCGAGCAGATGGCGGCGCAGGGGCAGAGCATGTTCGCGTCATCGGGCGACGACGGCGCGTTCGACTGCCTGGACACCGACGGCACCAGCGTCGTCAACGTGGATGACCCGGAGGCCCAGCCCTGGGTGACCAGCGTCGGCGGCACCTCGCTGGAGAGCGACAACCCTGGCATGAGCCAGCACCCGTCCTACCCGGCCGGCGTCGAGACGGTATGGAACGTCGACAACCTGTGCAACTCCGATGCCAGCGAAAATGGATCGACCGGCTTCTTCTGGTGCAACGGTCCCGGGGCCGGCGGCGGCGGCTCAAGTGAGTTCTGGGGACGGCCCTCCTATCAGCACGGACCCGGTGTGAACAGCCAGTTCACCACTCGCGGGTGCGCGTTCGCCGCCCCGAGCACGCCGTGCCGGGAGGTCCCCGACATCTCGGCCGACGCCGACGAGTGGACGCCGTACGCGGAGTTCTGCACCGGCAACGCCACTACCAATGCCTTGAACAGCGTCTGCGGTACCTTCAGCGCTGACGAGCCCGCTCCCGGCTGGTTCGGCATCGGCGGCACGAGCCTGTCGTCGCCGTTGTGGTCGGGCATCGCCGCCGACATCGACAGCTTCAACGGCGGTCGCACTGGCAACCTCAACCCGCTGCTATACAGCCTCTTCAACGCTAACGCCGGCAGGTTCTTCCATGACATCACCGGGATCGGCGCGGCCCAGCAGGCAGCTACCAACAACGGTCTCTTCCCGGTCACGCCGGGCTACGACGAGGCCACCGGGATCGGCACGCCGAAGATGTCGGCGCTGATCACGCAGTCCTGATCATGGCATCCTGACCAGGGGCGGCGCGAGGACGGCTCGCGCCGCCCTTCCGGCCTTCTAGCCCTGGTCGAGCACGCGGGCGAGCACCAGCGTGATGTCGTCCTCGCCGCGCACGTCCAGGGCGTCGGTGACCTCCGCGCAGCTGCCGGCGAGCGTGTGCCCCGGCCGGGTGAGCGCGATGCTCAGCGCGTCGCTCAGGGCGGCAAGTCCATCGTCGAGTGACCTGGTGCGGCTCTCCACCAGCCCGTCGGTGTAGAGCGCGAGGGTGGCGCCAGGAGGGAACGGGATCCTGGCTGACTCAAAGGAGCTGGCGCCAAGGCCAATAGGCAGGCCGGCCGGCAGGTCAAGCATCCGGGCGGTCCCGTCAGCGAGCGTCAGTACCGGCGGCAGGTGCCCGGCCTTGGCGATCACGCAGCTGCCCTGGGCCGGGTCGATCACGGCGGCGATGCAGGTGGCGAACGGGGTAGCGGGCATGCTGGTC
Source organism: uncultured Actinomycetota bacterium (assembly GCA_963819285.1). Taxonomy (GTDB): domain Bacteria; phylum Actinomycetota; class Actinomycetes; order Streptosporangiales; family Streptosporangiaceae; genus Chersky-822. Next base: position 1,328,216 of record CAWFVM010000006.1, on the reverse strand, counting down.
GCCATCCGGTCCAGCCTGCTCAGGATCTCTTCTGGCGGCAGCTCAAGGTCGGCCAGGATGTGGGCGGCGGTGCGCAGCTGCACCATCACGGCCGCCGCTTCTGGCCCGTGCCCCATCGCGTCTCCGACGATCAGAGCCGCCCGGCCCCGCGTTAACGGGACGATATCGTGCCAGTCGCCGCCGACGATGCTGGCGCCGACGGCGAGGTACCTGTGCGCGATGGCCATCCCGGCCGGGACGCTCGGCTCGACCGGCAGCAGGCCCTGCTGCAGCGCGGAGGCGGTACGCCGTTCCCGGTCATAGAGCCTGGCATTGTCGATCGAGACGGCCGCCCGCGAGGCCAGCTCCTCGGCCAGCGCGACCTCGGCCGCGGTGAACTCGGGCCAGGCCGAAGACCGGGCGAACGTCGCGCAGCCGAGCACCAGGCCCCGTGCCACCAGCGGCACGGCCAGGAATGAGGTGTACGCGGCGAAGGCCTCGCGCCCGCCGGGCCGCCGGGCGATCCGCTCGGCGGACTCGTCGTCAAGCTGGTCGAAGCGGACGGAGGTGCGCGCGCGCATGGCCCGGTAGCTGGGGGAGCCGGTGCCGAAGACCAGCACCTCGCCGGGACGGAGCAGGTTGTCGGTGATGGTGGCCGGCTGGCCGGAGAGCCTGGCGACGAGGCGGCGGACCACCACGGCCGAGCCGCCGGTATAAGGGCCGAGCTCGTCGGCGGCGAGCAGCCGCTCCGCGACGAAGATGGCCGCGGCGTCGGCAAATGCGGGCACGGCCACGTCGGCCGCCTCGCGCGCCGTTCTCGTCAGGTCAAGCGTGGTGCCGATCTGGGTGGCGGCATCGGTGAGCAGATGCTGGCCAGGCTGCGGGGTAGCGCGCCTGGCAATGATCAGCACATCACCACCAGATCCCGCGAGCGGCTCGCAGTGGATGGTGACCTGGCAGTTCCCGCTCGCCGTGGTCATCGGCAGGATCGCCGTCCAGACTCGGCCGTCCGCCACCTCGGCCAGTGCCTGACCGATCAGCCGGCGCTGGCCGGGGCCGGTCAGCAGCACGTCGCAGATGTCGCGTCCGGTGACCTGATCAGCCGGATGACCGAACAGCCGGGCGGCAGTGACTGACCAGGAGGTCACCTGCCCGGACGGGTCCAGGGTGAGCACGGCCAGCCCGCTGAGATCCGGGCCCTGCCAGTGCCGTCGGAGCGACCCATCGTCCTCGACTAGCCTTGACGCCACCACTGCCTTAGCACCATTCCTGACGACCAGGCCCTGAGCTGGGTGCCTACAATATCGTGCGATCAGCAAAATGTATCGCATCACGGGCGTCCTGACCTCTTTCGCCGGGTCGTGAATGGGCCGGGTCGTGAGCGGGCCGGTCGTGAGCGGGTTCGCGGGAACGTCCGCGGGAACTTCCACTGGAACTGGAGGGACGATGGCCGACGAGGCCGTGCCGGACTGGGTGCCGCCTGGCGTGGATACCAAGCGCGCGAACGTGGCCAGGGTCTACGACTACTGGCTTGGCGGTACGCACAATTTCCTGGCCGACCAGGACCTCGGCCGCGCCCTCGTCGCGGTAGAGCCGAACATGCGGGCGATCGCCCGGACGAACCGGGCGTTCCTGCGGCGCGCGGTGCGGTTTCTCAGCACGGCCGGCATTGACCAGTTCCTCGACATCGGCTCAGGGATACCGACCGAGGGCAACGTCCACGAAATCGCCCAGGAGGCCGATCCGAGTGCGCGGGTCATCTACGTGGAGATCGATCCGGTCGCCATCGCGCACAGCAAGGTCATACTCGCCGGCAACCAGAATGCCGCCGTGATCGAGGGTGACCTGCGCGACCCGGAAAAGATCCTGGCCCACGACGTGGTCGGCAGGCTGATCGACCCGGCCAGGCCGACCGGCCTGATCCTCATGGTCGTGCAGCATTTCATCTCCGATGCCGAGGACCCCTGGCGAATCATGTCCACGCTGCGTGACGCTCTCGCACCGGGCAGCTACCTGGTACTTGGCCACGCCACGTACGAGGGCCTCGCGGCTTCCGGGCAGGCGACCGAGAAGCTCTACAACCGCAACGTCGCGACTCACATCCAGCTGCGCTCCAAGGCCGAGATCCTGCGGATGTTCACGGGATTCGAGGTGGTCGAGCCCGGCCTGGTACTCGCCCCCTGCTGGCGGCCAGATTCGCCCGCCGACGTACCCGCCGACCTGTCCCACTTCGGAACCATGGTGGGCGTCGCCCGGAAGGGCTGATCGCGGGGCGCGTCACGTGCACCCCGGGGAGCCCCATCAATGTGACATAGCTGGGCCTGGAGCCCCAGCGATGTCACATCGATGGGGCTGCTGGCCGGGTTATCCGCCCCGAGCATGGTCACCGTGCCGAACCCGGACGCGGCGGATCGGGGGAGTACTAGTTGAGCCAGATAACCTTTGACAGTCTCAAGCAATCTGGATATGGTTGAGGTACTCAAGGGTTTTGGTATCAAGGTTCGTGAGCGTCAGGAGGTGACAGTGAGCTGGTGTCCAGGTGGTGCGCGAGTCGACCAGGAGATCTTTGACGCCGTCACCGAGCTGATCTCCTCGCTCATGCAGCGCGGTGAGCGGCTGGCCGAGCGGTTCGGCGTGCCGGTGTCCTGCATGAAGGCACTGCGCCGGGTCGATGATTCGGTCTCGATGAAGGCGCTCGGGCAGCAACTGCACTGTGACCCGTCGTTCGTCACGATGATCGCCGACGCGCTCGAGCAGCGCGGCCTGGCCAGGCGCGAGCCGGGCACGGCTGACCGGCGGATCAAGAACCTCGTGCTCACGCCGCGTGGCCTGGAGGTCAAGGCGACCATCGAGCAGGAATCGCTGGGCCTGATGCCGTGGGCTCATGCCCTCAGCGTGGAGGAGCGAGAGCAGTTCCTCGGGCTCGTACGCAAGATGAACGAGTCGCTGGCCGTCTCGCGGGCCGTTACCGCGACAGACTCAGCGCCGGAGGAGGTGGCTACCAGCACCAGCACCGCTATGCCGGCTGTTTCCTGACCGGCGGATCGTGCCGCTCACGGGGGTGAGCCCTGGCATCCGCCGGCGCTAATCGGGGGATCTCTACCAGTCAAATCTGCTCGTCAGTAACTCCATGACGCCGTGACCCGCTGCTGGTCACGGTGCCGGATAAGCACGCCCAAATGAAAGGTGAGGAGACCGCTGTGTCATCGACTGTGTCATCGACGACGTCGGCACAACCGGCACCGACTCGGGCTGAAGGCGCGCCGCAGCGCCACCTTGGCCTGGCCCTCGTGGTCATCGCCACAGCTCAGCTGATGGTCGTGCTTGACGCGGCCATCGTGAACGTCGCGCTGCCGCATATTCAGCACGCACTCGGGTTCAGCGGCACCGGCCTGGAGTGGGTGGTGACCGCCTACGCCGTGACCTTCGGCGGGCTACTGCTGCTCGGAGGCCGCTCAGGGGACCTGCTTGGCCGCCGCCGTATCTTTATTTACGGATTGCTGTTGTTTTCCGCAGCATCGCTGTTCGGCGGATTCGCTCAGTCCGAGGCATGGCTGCTGGCCGCGCGGGCTATCCAGGGCGTAGGCGGTGCGATGATCGCGCCGACCGCGCTGGCCCTGATCACCACCACGTTCCCGCAGGGTCCGCAGCGGAACAGGGCCTTCGGCGTCTACGCCGCCATGAGCGGCGGCGGTGCGGCCGTTGGCCTCGTCGCCGGCGGCCTGCTCACGACCTACCTGTCCTGGCGGTGGGTGCTGTTCGTCAACGTGCCGATCGGCATCGTGACCGCCCTGCTCGCCCGTTACGTGATCGCCGACTCCACCCGTCGCATCGGCCGGTTCGACCTGCCGGGCGCGATCACCGTGACCGCCGGGGTCGCACTGCTCGTCTACGGGCTCTCCAACGCGAGCACCGATCAGGCCGGCGTCTCGCACTGGGGCGACCTGAAGGTCATCGTCTCCCTGGTCGCCTCCGTCGTGCTGCTGGCCGCCTTCGGCTTCATCGAAGCGAGGAGCAGACACGCCCTGATGCCGACCAGAATCCTGGCCAACCGCAGCCGGACCGGGGCCTACCTGGTGATGCTCTGCCTGGCCACCGCCATGTTCGGGATCTTCTTCTTCCTGACGATCTTCGTGCAGGAGGTGCTCGGCTACAGCGCGCTGCGATCAGGTCTCGCGTTCCTGCCCTTCGCCGGGACGATCGTCATCCTCTCCGGCATCGTGTCCAGAGTCGTCGCCCGCACTGGCCCGAGGCCGCTGATGATCGCGGGCGCGGCGATCACCGCGGGCGGCATGTACTGGTTCTCGTTCATCGGCGTGCACACCAGCTATGTCGGCGGCTTGCTCGGCCCGATGCTGGTCACGGCTAGCGGTCTGGGCATGCTGTTCGTGCCGCTTTCGCTGGTCGCGCTGACCAAGGTGGCGCCCGACGACGCCGGCGTGGCTTCCAGCCTGCTGAACACCGGCCAGCAGGTCGGCGGCGCGATCGGCCTGGCCGCGCTCGGCACGGTCACCTGGAGCGCGGTGGCCAGCAGCATCAAGCACCAGGCCGCCTCGGCCGCAGCCGCCGCTGCCAGGGCGGGCACGCCACTGCCGGCGCCCAAGCCGGGCGCGAGCGTGCCGGCCGCGATCCTGCACCAGGCTCTGGCGACGGGTATCTCGCGCGGCTTCATCGTGGCCTCGGGAATCTCGGCCCTCGCCCTGGTGATCGTGCTGATCACGATCACCCTGAAGCGCGAGGACATAGCCGCCACGCCGGCCATGCCTGGCCTTGAGACCGGGTCCGGGTCCGGGTCCGGGCAGGAGGCCAGCCATCCCGAACTGCAGGACGCCCTGAGATAAGGGCGGCTTGCCGGGCAGGGCGGCTTGCCGCAAGGGCTGGCTCACGCCACCGGGGTTCCGTGATCAAGGTCGGGGTCTTGATCACGGAACCCTCGCTGGGTGATCACTCAGCCGATGTTCCGTGATCAAGTCTCGCTTCATGATCACGGAACATCGGCTCTGGGCGCGAATTCCGTGATGTGAGCCGGGTGGGGATGACGGTCCGGAACCTCGGCAGGGTGATCACCGGGCCGGACTTGCGCGGGTGAGGGGCCGGGTTTACGAGTTCCCAAGGGTTTGGGGGGCTTTGTGCCCGGTGGTGGCTGAAAGATCTAGGAGACTTTTTTCCTGTAGGAGGATTGACAACCATATTCGCTGTTAAGTCTCCTATAGAAAAAATGTCTCCTACAGGATCAGGCGAGTCTGGCAGCGGTTGAGACGGCTGTGAAAGATGAGTCACCTGGGGACCAGTCCGGGTCCGGGCGGTGGCTCCGCCAGGCCCGCGTGGCAGCCCGATCACGGAATTCGCGCCAGAGCCCGACGTCGCCTTAGATCACAGAAGCTTCGCGGTGGGCACCGGGCGCATCAAAGGTGCCCTTACGCGACGGTGGCGCTGGCTTCGGCCGGTGCCACCATGCCGTCGGTGTAACAGACCGTATGGGCGCCGACCGCCGGAATCCTCGGGCCAGGCAGCACGACGCCGGTGAGATTAAGGGGGTCGGCAGCGCTGATCCGTACGAGCTCGCCGTCGCGCGGCTGCTTGCGTACCGACCTGAGCACGTCGATGGCGTCGGGATGGGCGTACTGCTCGCCGCTGAACCCAGACACGAACCGGCCGCCCCTGATCGTCCCCCTGGCCTCCATCCGCCGGAACGCCCACAGCAGATCACGCCAGCTCACGGCCAGGCTCTCCCTGATCGCGAGATCCCTGAACACCACGCCCCACCTGACCGCGAGCTGCTCGGCGACGGCCTCGGCCAGCTCGTCCCGGTCCGCCCCGGCCAGCGGGCCTGGCAGCAGCGACCAGCGCCCGGCCGAGCCGGTCGGCACGCCGCCCGCACCCCGCCGCAGCCCGCGCGGTGCCGCGACCCGCTGCCGGTCACCCCGGCGCAGCAGCGACCTGACCGCGCGGAACCCGTCGGCCGTGATCAGCCCGCGCGCGACGCCATCCCACAGTGCCTCGTCGACCTCACGTGCGGTCAGCCCGGTAGCGGCCGTGAGGTCATGCCGGAACAACGCTCCGTCGCGACGGAGCGCGTCAAGGACCTCCAGGCTGCGCCCAGGCCCTGGCAGACCCGGGACCAGCTCACCCCGCGCCGCGCGAAGCAGCCAGGGCAGATCATCGCGGATGGCCAGGGTGATGGGCGCCGCCCTGGACGGTATCCGGGCGGGCGCGGTTGCCCCGGCGACCCCGGTGGCCCCTGCCTCGCGCAGGGACAGCCGTCCCCAGCAGACCTGCCCGGACAGGCACAGATCATCGAGCCACTCCCGGCGATAGTCCTGCACGCGCGCGGCCAGCACCGACCGCTCCCACGCCGCCGCCGCCAGTTCATACCCCTGCAACTGCTCGATCGCGGCCAGGACCCCGAGCCTGCCCTCCCGCCTCGTCCCCGTCGCGACATGCTGCCACCGCAGCAGGAACCGCATGAAGTCACGCGTGTTCACTGGCTCGACCGCGCGCCGCCGCTGATCGCGTGAGTAGCCGTGAATGCGGGCGAGCAGCCGCCGGGCGCAAAATTCCTCGTCGGCGCCGGGCCCGGTGAACCGGCCGCGAATCGCGAACCCCTGCTGTTCGAGAAGGGCAACCCCGCGCAAGATGAAAGGTTCTCTCAGCCCGGTCGCCCTCGCCAGCTCGGTCACCGTCGAGGGACCTCGGGTATCCAGGTGCCCCCGCAGCAAGGCGGCAGCGGCGGCGTCTTCATCATCGGGGCGGCTCACCCCGGCCGGGCACGGGTGATCAGGCACGCAGGCCCCGTCTGGGAAGAGCAGCTCAATCGCCGGCCGACGTTCGACGACCGCCCAGAATCGTGCGGGTCCGGTATCCGCGGGGCCGGGGTGCACGGTGACCGCGCGGCGGGCGGCGACGAGCTCGTCGAACCAGATCTGCCACTGCTCGACGGGATGCGCCACGATCAGGCCGTGCAGTACGTCGTGCAGCTCGTCGGCGTCGCGCGGGTCCGGCCTGACCTGCTCGCTGACTCGCTCGATCGCGGCCGGGTCGAGAGCCGCCAGCTCGTGCGGCTCGACCGGGAGGCCGCGCCGCAGCGGCACGGCCCGGCTGCGCCGCTCCTCAAGCGGCGCGTCGTCCAGATAGGTGAAGGGCCGGCCATTCAGGATCTCGTGCGCCAGGACCGAGGGTTCCGTGGTGTCTCGCACCATGACGGTTACCTGGCCAAGCTCGATGGCCCTGATCAGCTCCCTGAGCCCGTCGATATCCATCGCCTCGGTCAGGCAGTCGGTGAGAGTCTGCCTGACCAGGACGTGATCGGGGATCTCCATCGGACCTGGCGCCACGTTCTCCTGGCAGGCGGCCAGCACCGGGAAGATAGCCGCCATCAGGTCGTCGGCCTCCATGCGCTGGATGGCGGGTGGATTCTTCTTGCCGCCGCGCATCCGGAGCACGGTCAGCGAGGTGTTCAGGTTCCACCGCCACCGCACGGCGAACATCGGCGCGGTGAGCACTGCCTGCCGCACCACCTGCTCGACCGTCCCCGAGGCCAGGAACTTCGGCACCCGGTCAAGCGGGAAGCTGTGCTGCGGCCCGAGCGACAGCAAGATCGCGTCATCGCTGGCCGCCGCCTGCAGCTCAAAGTCGAACGTCACGCAGAATCGCTTGCGCAGCGCCAGGCCGAACGCCCGGTTGAGCCGCGCCCCGTAGGGGGAGTGCCCGACGAGCTGCATGCCGCCGGCCTTGTCGAAGAACCGCTCAAGCACGATCGTGTCCATCGTGGGCATGACCCCGAGCTGAGCGAGCGCCGTGCCCAGGTACGCGGCTATAGTCTCGGCCGCCGCCTCGCCGACGCCGCACTCGGTCATCAGCCAGCCGATCGCGGCAGCCGTTCGCTCATCAGGAGTCTCGTCGGCCCGCTCCCCGCCAGCACCGACCCCAAGCAACTCGGCGACGGCGGCCCGGACCTCGCAGATCTCCTGTGACAGCTCGACCGTGCGGCCAGGCGCCTCGCCCAGCCAGAACGGCACGGACGGCGGCGCGCCCCCGGCGTCAGTCACCCGGACCACGCCGGGCTCCACCCGCCGGATCCGCCACGACGTGGTACCGAGCAGGAACACGTCGCCGGCCATGCTCTCGATCGCCCAGTCCTCGTTGACCGTGCCGACCAGCGCCTCGTCCGGCTCGGCGATCACCCGGTAGTCGCCAAGCTCGGGAATCGCGCCGCCCGAGGTGAGCGCCGCGAGCCTGGCCCCGCGCCGGCCGCGCAGCTTCCCGCTGACCTGGTCTCTGTGCAGGTACGCGGCCCGGCGGCCGCGACCGGTGCGGATGCCGTCCGACATCAGCCCGGCGACCTCGCTGAAGTCTTCCGCCGAGACGTCAGCGAACGGCGCCGCCCCGCGCACCAGGTTCAGCAGATCCGCCTCTGACCACTCGGCCGCCGAGCACTCGGCCACCACCTGCTGGGCCAGGATGTCCAGCGGGGCCGCCGGCATGACGAGCCGGTCAAGTCGTCCCGAGCGCGCGCCGCGCAGCAGCGCCGCGCACTCCACCAGCTCATCGCGCGTCGTCGGATACAGCCGGCCTGCTGGCACTCCGTCCCGGCTGTGATTGGACCGGCCGACCCGCTGCAGGAAGGTGGCGAAGCTGCGCGGCGAGCCGATCTGGCACACCAGTTCCACCGGGCCGACATCGATGCCGAGCTCGAGCGACGCGGTAGCGACCAGCGCCCGCAGGTCACCGCTGCGCAGCCGCGCCTCTATGCGCTGCCGCCGGTCCTTGGAAAGGCTGCCATGATGCGCGGCCACCTGACCATCGCCGAGTCGCTCGCCGAGCTGATGCGCGACCCGCTCGGCCAGCCGCCTGGTGTTGACGAATACCAGCGTTGTCCGGTGCTGCCCGACGTGCCCGGCGATCAGGTCGAGTATCTCCTCCATCTGCTCGGCGCTCGCCACCGCGCCAAGCTCATCGGCGGGCAGGTCGAGCCCCAGGTCGAGTTGGCGGCGGTGACCGGTGTCAATGATCGAGCAGCGGGGTGACCCGTCCGGCTCCGACCGGCCGGGCCCGGCGCCAACCAGGAGCCTGGCCACCGCCTCGATCGGATGCTGGGTGGCTGACAGCCCGATCCGCTGCACCGGCCGCCCGGCCAGATGAGTCAGCCGCTCCAGGGTCAGCGCCAGGTGCGACCCGCGCTTGTTCCCCGCGACCGCGTGGATCTCGTCCACGATCACGGTCCGGACCGCCGCCAGCACCCCCCGGCTCCGCTCCGCCGTCACCAGCAGGTACAGCGACTCAGGCGTGGTGATCAGGAAGTCAGGCGGCCGCTTCAGCATCGCCGCCCGCTCAGATGCCGCCGTGTCCCCGGTCCGCACCGCGACTCTGATCTGCGGCGCGCTCAGCCCCAGCTCAGCCGCGACCTGCGCGATCTCCGCGAGCGGCTGCTGCAGGTTCTGCCAGATATCCACCGCAAGCGCCTTCAGCGGTGACACATACACCACCTGCGGCCCATCCGGCCCGGCTGGCTCGCCTAGCCCGTCCGGCCCGGTTGGACTGCCCCGCCCACCCCGTCCGTCTGGACCCTCCAGCCTGGCTGGACCGCCCCGCCCACCCCGTCCGTCTGAACCGTCCAGCCTGGCTGGATCGCCTAGCCTGGCCTCGTCCGGCTCCGGCTTTGCCAGCGCTGCCTCGTGTGCGCGGTACAGCCGGTCGACGCACACCAGGAACGCCGCTAGCGTCTTGCCCGAGCCGGTCGGCGCGGCAATCAGCGTGTGCCGGCCAGCCGCGATCTCCGCCCAGCCCCGACCCTGCGGCTCGGTCGGCCCAGCCGGAAACCGCCGCGCGAACCAATCGCGGATGGCCGGATGGAACGAGTCGAGCATCTCGTCACAGTAACCCACCCCGCTGACAGTCCCCCGGACTCAACCGCCCGCTCCCAGTACCCCCGTGGGGCCGACCAGCCCGTGCGTGTTTCCGTGATCATGAAGCAAGCCTTGATCACGGAAGCCCAGCGGCGTGATCATCCGCTCGAAGTTCCGTGATCACGAGTCCGAAGATGATCACGGAACCTAGACGGGCCTCCGGTCACGACCCCAGCCACTCAGACGACCCTGCTGCCCGACCCCGCCGCCCCGCGTCGCTGTTATATGGGCGGACTTACCCCTTAAGTCCGTGGTCGCTCCTTGATCCCTTCGGCGAGCAGGGCCACGACCTCTGTGATCCGCGCCACGCGGACCTCCGGCCGGCGGGTGGTCGCGTCGATGTACCGGAGGTAGGCCTTGCGATAGAACTGCGCGAGCGTGTCGAAGAAGGCGGCCGCAGCCGGACTAGCCGCCAGCGCCGTCGCGATGTCGTCGGCGAGCTCGCCGCGTTGCGGACCTTCCGGGGCCAGCTCGACTGCCACCTCGTCGCCGATCGCCAGCCCCAGGCCGAGCAGGCGCTTCGGAGCCAGCGTCAGTACCCAGTCGCTGCCGGCGCGCACAAGCCTGGCCCGGACCCGGCAGTCGCCGATCGTCCCGCCAACGGGATGGTCGGCCTTGGCGCCCCACAACTCATCCGGATCGAACGGCATCGCGATGACCGCGCTGTCCCCTGGACCGGGAGCGATGACGGCGCGGAAGCTCTGTGATCCCATGACTCACATCGTGGCACAGCGGGTGCTAATGGGAGCCGCTGATCGCGGGGAAGGTCCAGGCGAAAGATCCCGAGATCGTGATGCATATCAAGCGCTATTGGTACGAGAAGGTGATGCAGTTCTGTACTCTCGAAACGTGCTCAGGAAGAAGAATGCGGGGAAGCCGAAGCTGCCCCCCGACCTTCAACAGCAGATCGATGACGTTTCGGGCGGACGCTCGACGGCAATCTCGCTATCTAGGTCGAACCTAACAGCGGTGCCCGAGGAGATCCGGGTACTCACAGATCTCCGAAGGGCGGAACTCGACGCGGCGATGAAGGAGATCGGCCAGGAACACCTCGACGGCATCAGAGAGGATCTCGACCTTTACGAGGACATACGGAACACAATCGGTCGGCTCATGAGCATGCTCGCCGACATGAACACGCTCACACCGGAGATCCATCGAGGTACGGACTTCGAGCAGCTATATTCTCAGCTAGCGACTTCGCTGCAGGTCTAGACAAAGCTGGGAGCCACCTCTGCCTGAAGTGAGCGGCTCGAGGCGATCAGCGCTATTACGGGGGATATGACGATGGCGACACTGATGTTGTTTCACGAGGTCGATGATGTGGACCACTGGCTGGCCTCGCCGGTACGGGAGGAATTCTTCGGTCCACTCGGCATTACGGCCCGCCCGTTCACTGACCCAGGCAAGACGAACAAGGTCGGGCTGATCGTGGACGCCCCCGAAATGGACACCTTCCTGCGGGCGCTCCAGTCCGAGGAGGCCGCGCAGGCCATGCGCTCAGACGGGGTCCGCCCGGAGACCATAGTGATGCTCGTCGAGCCGGGCACGTCCTGACCTTCGCGTAGCACAGCGCGCGAGATCGGTCGCGACACCGCAGGCCTGGCCGACTGGTTGTCCATCCTTCGCCAGGCCCGTGTCGCGTCCTGATGTCTTTGCCTGGTGAAGTCAGCTGACCCACCCGCCTGTGCGCCGACGCCTGGAAGCCGCAAGTCGCTCGTCCCAGTTCGGGATGGCGGCTTCGATCGGAATACCTCGCGCTCCTGCACGCACCGCATTGTCCACGGCCTCGCGCCTGGCCATAGCCTGGATCAGCAAACGCCACCGCGCTCAGCCGCCACAGCCTCAGCAGTTCACGCAAGTGCCGATAGTGCTCCGGTCGCTGGGCTCCGGCTACGGCTGCACCATACTCAGCCAGGAACTGCGCGGGCAGGACCCGAAGAATCTCGACCGGGTCGTCCGGGTCATAGTCGTCTACCCGTGGCGCTGACACGTCCTCTATTTTCCTCTGCCCCGGCCGCGAGCGCGCAGAGACACCCCCCGCTCACCCAGCCGCGCATCCTGGTCGGGCGATTGCAGGCTGAGATGGAATCGGTCGGTGAATGGGCCTGCCTGGTCACTGGCAGTCAGCTTGACCACTGGCGTGCTGACCGCCATCGCAGCGTCACAGAGACACGTTCCTCGCGCCGCCAGGATCGCTGGCCCGGCAGTCCGCCGAACCTGGTTATCACCTCCATCCACCCGCCCGGCCCATGGGCGCCTGTCAGGGTTGTCCGTTCCTCCGATTCGACCGGATGTCCGAACTGACTCACCTGGTGAACGTCGTGCTGACCTTGGTCACTTCCTCACGCCAGTAGCCGGGCAGGCCCGAGTACGGATTGGGCAAGCGCAGGCTGGTGGCATAGACATTCCCGACGTGGTCGTGCTGCGCTGCCCGCGCGACCACGCTCATCATCGCCTGGCGCCCGGCGGTGGTGTGGACGATGATGATGAACCTCGCGGCTGAGTAGCCGGCCATCCAGTGTGCCGGAGAATATGCCGCCAACTGGGAGCCGAGGCCCTCGAAAACGCTGATCTGGTCGGAGGCCCGCATGTAGCACGCTGGTGGCTGCGTTCCCGGATTCAGGATGACCTTGCCGTGACGCGAGTGAACGTAGGAGAAAAGCGCCAGGTAGTAGCCGCTCTCCTTGGCGCAGTTTGTGGATGCGCCGTCGAAGAAGATGTCATGCAAGCCGTACCACGACGCGTACTCCCGGACTTTTTGCTCCACTTTCGAGGTCGATACTTGTCCGCCTCCGGTCCAGATGTAACCGTAGAAGGTCACGCCGTTCGCCTGAGCAGCCCGCATATCCTTGCGCGCAGCCGGGTTCACCGCATTTCCGGGGGAGCAGGGCATCCCTTTCGGGGAGCAGGGATTGAAGATCGCCTCGCTCACCGTGTCCGGGGACTTGCCGCCCGGCCACCGGGCGGATTATGCATGGTCGCGAGGACCTTCCAGGACGCCGCACCCTGATACCAGTAGGCCGGCACGACAATGCCCAGCCCGGTGCGGGTTGTGCTGCCGGTCGCAGTCCGCAGGGAACGGAGCACGCCGTTAGCCGGGCCGCAGGCGAGTAGCGTCAGGCCGGCCGCTAATCCGGCGGCCAGAACGATCTTTTTCACGGCAATCTCCTCAGCCTGATTGGCGCGCAAACAACGTCAGGGTACGCCCGGAGGCCCAGGTCGGTACGAGCGAGACTGCTGGGACTGATGTGGCGGTTGCGGCAGGGGCTGTGACCGCAGTTCTCCGGGGCGAGGGACGAGGGCCCCGGAAAGTGTTGATACGTCGTCCGGCCTGACTCACGTATCATCACTTTCCGCTGAAAATTTGCCCGGTTGGCAGGGTTTCTGGTTGTCAAAGTGTCAATACGTGGCGGCCAGCGGCTGACGTATCACCACTTTCCGTTGCGCGGCACCCCCGCGCGCCCACTACTACCCGCCATCACCCGGCCAGCACGCGGATTCTCCCGGTATGCGGCTCATCCGGACAGGCCGCCGGACCCTGATCAGGTGAAACCGGGCATTGCGCAGGAGACGGCCTACCCCGGCCAGGCCACCGAGCAAACGTCACGGAATTCGCGCCAGAGCTATCTTCCTTAGTCAGGGCGGATGCCACTATCGCGGAACATCGGTGGCGTGACGTCCGGGCGGCGGGTAGTGGCGTCGACGTACTGCCTGGGCAGATTACTACCCGGTGCCGCTGCCGAGCAGGACGGCGAGGACGTCGCCGATGGCGGGTGCCTGGCTGGCGGGTTCGGGCAGCGGGCGGTGGGCCTGGATCTGGTAGCGGTTGCGGCGGCCGTCCTTGTGCTTGATGACGTACCCCACTGCGGTCAGGTCCGTGACGATGCCGTATGCGCTGCGCTAGGTGATGCCCAGGGCGGCGGCGATGTCGCGCAGCCGAGCCCCCGGATCCTGCGCGATGGCCAGCAGGACCCGCGCGTGATTGGTCAGGAAGCTCCAGCTCTCCATGACAGTTAATCTATCATCAATATTCTAGAAACTCATTGCTAGTTTCTCCGTTCCGGGTAATATGGAGAACAGACACCGGGAAACAGCGGCCGAAGGCGGCTCGGAGCCTGGTGCGCGAGGAGCCTGACCAGCCCGCTCCCACTGGAAGAAGCGCCATGACAGAATCTCCGGACACGACCAGCACCTTGCTGTCAACCTCAGCCAACGGCTCCGCACCCCAGCCGGGACTTCAGCCGGAGCCCCATCTCCAGCCACAGCCCAAACCCCGGCGCCGGCTGCACACCCGGATCAGCGGCATGCACACCACGCTGATCGCTGGCACCGCCGGCCTGATCGTCATGATGATCTTCATCATCCAGAACGCCAGAGCCGTCAACATCAGCTTCCTCGGTGCCCACCTGCGACTGTCTCTCGCCGTGGCGCTGCTGCTCGCCAGCATCGTCGGCGCCCTGCTGATGGCCGCAGCCGGAACCGCGCGGATCACCCAGCTCCGCCGAGTCATCCGCCGCGACCGGCGCGATCCCCGCGCCAGCTAACCCGGCAAACCCTTCATCGCAATATCCACGCACGGCAACTAAAGGAATCACCATGGGCATCATCGCCTGGATCGTCCTCGGGCTCGGCGCAGGCCTGCTCGCCAACATGATCATCCCCGGCCGCAGATCGCAGGGACTCTTCCTCACCTGCCTGATCGGCATCGCCGGAGCCCTGCTCGGCGGCTGGGCCGCGACCAAGATCTTCCACCTGCACCACGCCCTGCAGGGCTTCTTCAACGCCTCGACCTGGCTCACCGCCATCGCCGGCGCAGCCGTCCTGCTCCTCCTCTTCCACCTCGCGACTGGTCGCACCGGCCGCCGGACAGCCCGCCGTTAGCCCTGGCCGCCGCGCTGGTCCCTGACTCGACCCACCCCCACCTACTTGCCGGGAGGCAGCAATGAGAATCGGATCCATCCTGCTGATCGTCTGGCTGATCGTCGGGGCCGTTGCCGCCGGCCAGCGCCACGACTTCTCCGGAGGTCCCGCCGGCTGCAACAAGATCGGCACGATCGCCCTCACGATCGTCGCCGGCCCGCTCAACTACGTCGGCGTGAACCCGAAGATCGCCTGCCAGGCACCTCAGCCGAGCAAGTAACGACGCAAGCACAATCCCCGGCACGGGCGGCAGTTTGCCCGGTGCCGGGGCCCTTTAGGCAAAGTTACGTAGTTCTCCCGTCGCGGAGCCGTCCCTGCGGCTCATAGCTTCGCGGCATGACAACCTCAGCTACTCCCGCACCGGCCGCAACCACCGGCAACCTGGTGATCGGGGTCCCGTTCGCCATCCGGCCCGGCCCTCCGGGTCTACCCGGGTACGCGCGCACGAGCATCACGACAGGCGGCATTGAGGTCGACATCGACACGTTCCTCACGCCGTCAGGATCACGTGCCCGGCTAGTTCTGCCGAACCTGGCGATCATCTCCATCCACCCGCCCGGCCCATGTCGCGCGCGGACCACCGGCACCACAGTCGTGTTCACACCGATCATCCCGCCAGGTCCGCCCGCCTAGGGGGGTGTCCCTATGGTTTTCGTCAAGCGGCTAGGGCATTCTGGGTGTTGTTTTTTGGTGTGGGCTGGTAGGGGCGGTGGTCGCGGAGCATGGCGTAGATGACGTCGGAGCGGCGGCGTGCGAGGCAGATGAGGGCGGCGTTGTGTTTCTTGCCCTCGGCTCGCTTGCGGTCGTAGTAGGCCCTGCTCGGCGGGTTGGACAGGGATGCGAACGCGGCGAGGAACATGGCGCGCTTGAGTGCTTTGTTTCCGCCTTTGGGCGGGTGCTCTCCGTGGATGGAGGAGCCGGAGCGGCGGGTGACGGGGGCGAGGCCGGCGTAGGCGGCGAGGTGGCCGGGGGTGGGGAAGGCTGCGATGTCTCCGATTTCGAGGAGTACGCGTGCGGCGGTCCTGATCCCGAAGCCGGGCATGGAGATCAGGACCCTGGCGAGAGGGAGCGCATCAAGGATCTCCTCTACCTGCGCGGCGACCTGTTTGCGCTGGTCCTGGACTGATGCGAGTGATCGGGCGAGGTGCGGCAGGACGGTCTCGGCGGCGGTGGTGCCGGGGACGACGACGGTCTGGGCGTCCAGCGCGGACATGATCTCCCCGGCCAGGCGTGCGGCCAGGCGGGGGTGCCAGCGGCCGGGCGGTGGCCAGGAGCTGGTCGCGGCCGGCGGCGCGCAGGCCTGCCGGGCCGCCGTAGCGGGACAGGAGCTCCAGGGCAGCCGGGTGGCGCAGGCGGGGGCCCAGCGCCTTTTCCGGGGCGGGGTGGATCGTGACCAGCAGGCCGCGGATCCGGTTGGCCAGCCGGGTCGCCTCGCCGGCCAGGTCGTCGTCGAACCCGGCGAGGACTTCCAGCTCAGCGAGGGTCTCATCACCGGTGTCGACCCGCCGCGGGGTATGCGGCAGGGTACGGGCGGCGTCGGCGATGACGAAGGCATCACGGGCGTCGGTCTTGGCGTTGCCGGGATGGATGTCGGCGAGGCGCCGCATGGTCAGGCCGGGCAGGTAGGCGACCTGGCAGCCGCTGGCGCGGGCAACCGCGACCGGCAGCGCCCCGATCGAGGCCGGCTGGTCAACGACGACCAGGACGTTGCCGTGCTTGCCGAGCTGGGAGAACAGCGCCCGCAGCCGCTGCTCGTCGTTCGGCAGGGGCTTGTCATGCAGCTTCTTGCCGGAAGGGTCCAGGGCGCAGGCGTGATGCTCTCCCTTGCCGACGTCCAGGCCCAGGAAGACCGCGTACTCAGAGCTCATTCCACCTCATCGCGTCGTATACGGCCTGGTCACAGATCTGGCGACGGCTGCCGGCATCCACGTTACGGCGAGACTTTGTCCTGGTCACAGACGATGCCCTGTCCCTGTTAGCGGTCCGCCGACGCCACCAGGCCCGGTGACAGCACCCCCCGGATCATTCCTGCGACAGGGGGCTTGAGTCATGCCGGGCCGGGCGACCTGGCTCCCCGCCTTGCGGCGGGGACAGGAAAAAGGTAACGGGGCACCGCGCCGGCTAGCTGAGGCGATATCGCTCGGCGACGACCTGGGGGACATCTTCCAGCGGGTTGCGGGCGACATGCAGATCAGTCAGCGCGGGCAGGTCGGCGAGCCAGCCTGGCAGGGACCGCAGATTGTTGTCCATCAGGTTCAGCGTGGTCAGCTCGCTGAGCCCGGCTAGGCCTGCGGGCAGCTCGGTGAGCTGGTTGTGCTCGAGGTCCAGCCGGGTAAGCCTGCGAAGCTGGCCGATGCTTTCGGGCAGCGTGGTCAGCTCGTTGTTGCCGAGGCTTAGCCAGGTCAGTGCTGTGAGCTGGCCGATCTCGGGCGGCAGCACGGCGAGCTTGTTGTAGTACAGGTGCAGCTCGGTGAGGTGGGTCATGGACCACACCTGGTCGGGGATCTCCTCCAGGTATTGCCCGTGCAAGTCAAGGTCGGACGAGCGCCACTTGACGGCGGTCTGGATCCTGTCTTCCGGAGACCGGTAGGCCGTCACGCTGTCCCAGTACGCGCCCTGGCTGACCCCATCCCAGTCGTCACTCACGGGCGCCTCCTTCCTTTTATCCCGCAACGCGTCCATCGTCCCATCTCACGGCGACCTCGGCGGTAGCGACGCACCCCGCTGATCTTCCCTGATCATGAGCTGGGTCTTGATCAGGGAACAGTAGTGGGGTGATCACGCGGCCAACGTTCCGTGATCAAGGTGAGCTTCATGCCCACGGAAACAAGCGGGGTGCGACTGGCCTTATCCGGCAGCGTGGGCGGGTGGCGCCAGTCGGTAGATGGCGCCGGCCAGGTCATCGGTGACGTAGAGGGCGCCGTCTGGTCCCGCGACCGCGTCCACCGGCCGGCCCCAGCGGCTGCCATCGGGGTTCTGGAAGCCGGTCACCATCGTAACGGCAGGCTCCAGCGTGTGGCGGGCCGCGTTCCACCTCAGCCACAGGACTGCGGGGGAGCGGGGCGGCTGCCGGTTCCACGACCCGTGCACGGCGATGATGGCGCCGCGCGACCAGGGCGCGGGAATCCGGCTGCCTTCGAGGAACGACATCCCCAGCGGCGCGCTGTGCGCCGGAAGCCCGACCTGGACCGGGGTCAGCCGGGCGCAGTTCAGGTGCTTGCCGCCCGGGTTAGTGATGGCGTCGGGCACGAACGGCAGGCTGGCCATCGACTTGGTTGGCTGCGGGTTGCAGTACGGCCAGCCCAGGTCACGGCCGGCGGTGACCGGCACGACCTTGTCCGGCGGGTGGTTATTGACGTAGGCCTGGATAACCTTGCCGAACGCGTTCCTGACGCCGCCGTAGGACGAATGGAACGGGTACGGGATGTTGTCGCGGTTGTTGACCGCCGTCCAGACCGAGCCGTCCGGCGCGACCGCCAGGCCCTCGCCGTTCCTGACGCCGCGTTCGGCCACCCGCAGTCCGCTCCCGTCGGGTCGCACGGACATGATGACCGCTCGCTGCGGCGAGTAGCGGCGGTCGGCCGGGCTGGCGTTGGACGAGCTGCCGATGGTGAAGTACACGGCGCCGCCGGGGACAACGGCGACGTCCTTCTCGCGGTGGATGTCGTCGCCAGCCGGCTTCAGGTCAGGCAGGCTTCCCGCGATGACAACCCGCCGTCCGGCGACACCGTGCGCCCCCCACCTGTACCTGTCGACCTGACTGGACCCCGCCACATAGAGCACCAGGTGCCCGCCGAAGCGCCCGAAGGCAAGGCCCTGAGGCGAGGTCAGGCCCGTGAGCAGGGTGCGCGACGCGGCGGCCGCCGACGCGCGCGGGCTGAGCTCTACGACGCGGCCGAGGTCAGGCTCGCTGACCAGCAGAGCGCCCTGTGGCGTCCAGGCCTCCATCCGGGCATCAGGCACCCGGGCCCAGAGGCTTGCCGTCCAGCCCGGCGGCAGCCGCAACTTCCTTATGGTCGAAAATGGACCGCTGGCCGCACCTGCCGGCACCCGAAGCGAGACCGCCGCCAGTGCCGACTGTCCCGCTTGCCCCGGCTGGGCTGATCCCGGTGCGGTGCCCGGTCCGCCAGAGCCGACTGGCCCGGTTGCCTGGCACGCGGCCGCTGCCAGTCCGGCAGCGACCAGGATCGGGGCAAATCGAGAAGGCCGCACGCCCCAGTTCATCACGCCGCGCCGTCGTTGTCACCGTCGCCGGGAGGCTTCCATTTCCAGCGGCCATAGGGCGCGTCCTGCACCCGGCCGGCCGCTGCCTCCTCGGTCAGCCACCGGTGGAGCGTCTGGTGCGCGACTTCCTGGCCCTCGGTGGCCAGGCGCTCGGCGATTCCCCGCACGGTCATTCCCCTGACCCCGGCCGACCTCAGCATGGTGATCGCCTGCCGACGACCTGGCTCGGCCAGCTCCGCCGGCTCGGCGGTCAGTTCCCTGATCGCCGGCGCCTCGATGGCACGCGGAACCGCCGCAGCGGCGAGCGGCGTCCGGCCGTCGGCCCGGTAGCGGGTCCAGCGCGTGAGGTAGTCGACGCCCAGTGCTTCGGCCACGATTGAGTCTGGCTCGGGTCGCAGGCCGCCGAACCGCTCCGCGATCGGCCCGATCATCTCGTGCTCGATCCGGTAGAACTTCACCGGCAGCACCCGGCTGCTCTTGCCCTCATGCACGATGCCGGTACCCGGGTGCCGAAGCTGTGCCAGATCCGCGGCGACCCGCATATCGTCGGGAATGATCAGCCTGGCGTCGGCTTCCGAGCCACTCCGAGGCCGATGCGCAGCGCGCACTGCGACTTGAGGTCGGCGGACCCGGTCATCGTGACCGTGCCCCGCTGAGTCGCCATCACCAGGTCGATCGCCTCGGACCTGCCGGTCATTACCAGCCGCGTCGCCAGGCCGGCCAGGGTGACATTGGTGACGCCGCCTTCGGACAGGCGCGGGCCGCCGGTCCCGATGCCCAGGATGACGGCGACCTCGTCGCAGACCAGCAGGATCGCGGGCTGCCGGACGGATGGCGTGATCTTCTCTCCGCCGCTGCACGACCTGGCCCTGGCGTCGACGGCCCGCACCAGCGCACGCAGCATCAGCTCGGCTTCCTCGCGATCGGTGGCCAGCCAGTCGATGACGGGCGCCGCCGCGCGCTGGGCGAGCCACGGCTGGATCCACGGCGCGGCCATCCGGCCGCCCTTGAGGTCGATAGCGAAGATCAGCACGTCGGGGCAGCGGGCGAGCTGAGCGAGCAGCACGTTCAGCAGGTTCGACTTGCCTGAGCCGCGCAGGCCGACGATCAGGGTGGCGATCTCGCGCAGCGTGACGGCGCAGGTCCTGCCGTCCTGGTACAGCCCGAGCGGAATGGGCCTGGTGATGCTCAGCGGCGTCTGCATGTCGGGCAGCAGCACCGTCCTGGCCAGCACGTCCCGCTCGGCGACGTGCAGGATCACCTGGTGCGCTTGCCTGCCGCGCTCGAAGCGGAGGGAGCCATGCCGCAGCCTGGCCGCGATCTCCAGCCGGTCGGCCGCTCCCGCCAGTGTCTGGAAGGTAACCCGGCCAGAACCTGGCAGGCGCAGGTGCACCAGATAGCCGGCCCGGCGTGTCCTCCTGGCCCGCGAAGTCGATGTTCGGATACCCGATCCGCGCGAGCAGATCTGGCCACTTGCGCTGACTCTGCGCGGCGGCGGCCTCAGCCGCCGCCGCCTCCAGGGCAAGCCTCGCCAGGTCGGCGGCTCGTTCCTGGCGCCCTCTGACGACGGGGTACGCCGCCATCAGCACAGCCGCGGGCACGAGCAGCGCCACGACCGCGGCCGCCGACCATACGCTGATCACGGCCGTGCTGGCCAGCCAGCCGGCCGCGACGACACCGCACGTGCAGATGTACGCCACCACCAGTCCGCTTCTGCCGATAAGCGAGGCAGCCAGGACGGGCAGAGCGCAGAGCACGGCCCCGGCCAGGATCAGCACCGCAGGCCGCCCGATCAGCCCGGCTAACGCGGCCGCGCCGTATAAGGTCGCGGTGATCAGCGGGCCGCGCGTGAAGGCCCTGCGAGTGAAGGCCCTGCGCTGAGCCGAAGGGCCGCGGCCGCTCGCGGGGGGCGGGCGCCGGCAGCAGGCTTTCAGCGGTTCCCGGCGACATCCCAGAGCTCCTCGTTCGGGCGCGGATTCTCGATCCGCTCCATCTCGGCCGCGTGCGCCGTCCGGTGGATCGCGTGCGCCTCGGCGGCATACTCACCCATGCCCGCGACGGTCGCCGCGATTTCCTGCAGATGCTCAGGCACCGACGGATGGACCGGAAACTCCGCTCCGAGCCGTTCGGCGATGCTGGCCACGGCGGCGGCCACTGCCTCGAATAACATCGGCAAGCCGAGCAAGAACGAGTCCAGGTCAACGGCGTTCTCCGGTGCCCAGGCCCCGATATGCTCGCTGACTGCCTCCGTAGCTGCGTCAATATGACCGTTCACGGCTGATCCCTGGTGTATCGGGTGCGAGTCTCATTACCGCCTACTCTCTTTCTTGAACTCTTCCCCGGATCGCCGTCAAGACCTCACCACCCACATCTTCGGATTCAGCCCGTTCTGGCGCGAATTCCGCGATGTGGGCCGGGCGGAGGGGGATCGGGCCGGGGCTGGTGGCGTGGTGTGAGAGGCCGGGCTTGCGAGAGGTTTGTGCGGGTGACGGCTAAAAGATCTAGGAGGCTTTTTTCCTGTAGGAGGGTTGATGATCATATTCGCTGTTAAGTCTCCTACAGGAAAAAAGCCTCCTGCAGGATCAGGTGAGCCTGGCAGCGGGTGAGCCGGATGTGACAGGTGAGTCACCGGGGACTAGTCCGGGTCCGGGCGGCGGCTCCAGCCAGGCCCGCGCGGCAGCCCGGTCACGGAATTCGCGCCAGCCATGTTCCGTGATCAGGCCGTTGACGGTGATCATGGAGTTCTGGCGGCGTGATCACACGGCTGATGTTCCCTGATCAAGGTCATGCTCTTGATCACGGAAAGCTACAGGGTGCGAGTCCGTCGGGCCTGGCACTGCCCGTCGGGCCGACACTGCCCGTCGGGCCGACACCGTCCGTCGGGCTGGCACCGTCCGTCGGGCCGGCACCGTCCGTCGGGCCGGCACCGTCCGGCTGGTGGCGGCTTAAGGTCGTCCGCGAACCCAGCCAACGTCACGGAAATCGTCCAGAACAAATTCAGCCTGATCTGGCCAGGACGGCCCGTGCCCTCGCGGTCCTGACGGCGTCGGTCAGGGCGGCCAGATCGTAGGCGCCCTGGTGGCGGACGCCGTTCACGAAGAACGTGGGCGTGCCCGACACCCCGCTCAGGTCGGCTGAATCCTCATCCTCGGCAATCCTGGCATCGCCCACGCCGGCGGATAGGTCGGCGGCGAACCGCTCCGTGTTCAGGCCGAGCTCGCCCGCGTAGCCGAGCAGGTCGCTGCGCCGCAGCGCACCCTGGTGGGCGAGCAGCAGGTCGTGCATCTCCCAGAAGCGGCCCTGCCGGGCTGCGGCCTCGGCGCCCTGGGCCGCGAGCTGGGCATGCGGGTGAACGTCGGTCAGCGGCAGATGCCGCCACACGTACCTGATCTCGCCGTGGCCAGCCAGCAGTTCCCTGACCGCCCGCTCGGACAGGCCGCAGTAGGGGCACTCGAAGTCGCCATACTCCACGATCGTGACCTCGGCGCTGGCCGGGCCGCGTACATGGTCGCGCCGCCGGTCCACCGGCACGGCCAGGTCAATGATGACGCCGGCCGAGCCGTGCAGGGCCTGGAGCCTGGTGAGCCTCGGCAGCAGCGCGGTGAGCCGAAAGACGATCCAGGTCAGCGCGGAGGCCAGGAGCGCGCCCGTCAGGATGCCGACCTTGGCGTCGGCCAGCAGCTCGCCGCTGAACGCGAGCGAGGCGATCAGCAGCGACACCGTGAAGCCGATCCCGGCGATCGCGCCGGCCCCGGTGACGGCGGCCCAGCCGACCGGCGGGCGGATCCGGCCTCCGCTGACCTTGGTGAGCAGCCACGCGGTGCTGATCGTGCCGGCCGGCTTGCCGATCAGGTAGCCGAGCATGATCCCGAGCGTGACCGGCGCCGTGTACGCGCGGGCCAGGAAGCTGGCGCTCACCGGGATGCCAGCGTTGGCCAGCGCGAACACCGGCACGATCAGGTAACTGGTCCACGGGTGGAAGAGCTGCTGAAGCCGGTCGTTCGGCGAGATCGCGGTGCGGACCCCTTCCTGCGCCGAGCTGGCCAGCTCGGCCGTTGGCTGCTCCCGGAACGAGCGGAAACCCGCCGCTGCCCGCTCCAGGTCAGACCGGCTGGCCGGGTAGGCGATCGCCAGCAGCCCCACTACCAGCCCGACCACCACCGGGTCGATGCCGGACTTGAAGAACGCCGCCCAGGCCACCACGCCGAGCAGCACGTAGACGGCGCCCCGGCGGACGTCCCAGGCCCTGGCCAGGCCGACCAGGCCGAGCACCGCGAGGCCGACCGCCAGTGCGGTCAGGTCGATCTGGCCGCTGTACGCCACGGCGATGACCACGATCCCGGCCACGTCATCGACGATCACGAAGGTCAGCAGGTATGTGCGGACCCGGTCGGGCACGCCGGGACCGACCAGTGCGAGCATGCCGAGCGCGAACGCGGTGTCGGTCGACATCGCCGTGCCCCAGCCCTCGGCCGTCGGCTGGCCGGCATTGATGGCCAGGTAGATCCCGACCGGCACGATCATGCCGCCGAGCCCGACGACCACGGGCAGCGTGAGCCGCAGCCGCTCGCGCAGCTCGCCCATGTCGAACTCGCGCCGCGCCTCAAGCCCGGCCACCAGGAAGAAGAACGCCATCAGCCCGGAGTTCACCCACTCGCGCAGGTCGGTGCCGACTCGCTCGACCCGGCCCGCACGGACAGCTCGGTCTCCCAGAACTTCTCATACGAGCCTGGGCCGAGATTGGCCCAGATCAGCGCCGCGATCGCGGCGGCCAGCAGGATCGCGGCGCTGCCGGTCTCCGTGCTGACGAACCGGCGCAGCGGCGTACCTGCCCGCCGCGCCCAGGCAGTGCGCTGAGCAGAGGCGGGACCTGAGGCGGCACCTTCTGGATCGTCAGGCAGGAGGCGCCGAACCGCCAGGTCCCTCAAACACCGAGCGCAGCCGGTCCTGGTCCGGTACTGACAGATCAGACCTGATCAGCTCCATCGGCTGATCCCTGAACGCCTTCGCGACAAGCTCGACCACCGCCCCCGAGCTTTCAGCACCAGCGCCGACGTGCCCGGCACCATCTCGGCCTTGACCGAGTCGAGCATCTCGGTGTCGATCCTCGTGCTGCCCTTGAGCCTGGCGACCAGCGGCGCGACCTTATTGCCCTCGGCGGTCACGTGCTCATGCATCGTCGGATTGCTCGCGTACTGCGGCCATCTCAGCACCGCGACGTCCTGGACGTCAATGAGATCCTGCGCGTCGAGCTGCTTCAGCCGCAGCACCGCGTCGTCGGCCGCTTCCGTATTCCTGAACCGCCACGCCGTCGTTGACATGAGGCCGCACCTTCCCCCCGGTTTCCCCTGCTCTTACCTTCCCCAGGCGGCGCGGTGCCTACTCACTTTCCGGCTGGGCAGGGCAGGAACTGGGCGCCGTCCAGGTCAACATCGAGTTTCATGGCGGAGAAACCATAGCTCGGCGCGTAGACAGTGCGGCAGAAGTTAGCGAACCTGTGCGGTCCCTTGCACTTGATTCCCGGGTCGCACACGAAGTGGTCCGCTCCGTACTCGACCTCGCCGACCCACTTCCCGGTCGGCTGCGCTGCCGTCTTGTCGGTGCTGAAGTCGTCCCAGCCGCACGGCGTGCGGCCAGCCAGGGCGGTGCAGGTGAGGCCGTACTGGCTGCTGCCGCGCAGCGAGGAGGCGAAGCACTGGCTGAACGCGTAACATTCCTCGACTATCGCGCCGTCGGAGTACCGGCGTCCCCACCAGCTCAGCAGCGGGGAGTTCTTCCAGAGCCCGGTCATCCCGAGCCGGTGGATCTCGTTGAAGGCGTATGCGAGCAGGTTCTGCGCGTCTCCGGGAGTCAGGTGGAATCCGGTCGTCGAAGGCGGGTCGAAGGTGTCGATGTCATCAAGCTCAACGGCATCGAAGCCCTTGTGCGCGCACATCGCGAGCCGGGCGTTGATCATTGGCTTCAGCTCGTTGAGCTGCCTGAAGTCGACGAAGCGCTCCTGCGGGAAGCCGAAGTACACGTTGCCGAGCGTCGCGGTCGGGAAGCCTGCCCGCTGCCCGGGGCTGCCGTCCGGCCGGTAGTCCTCCCAGGCCAGGTCCAGGTAGCAGACCGTCTTGGGATGCGGCAGCGTCGCCGCCTGCCACAAGGCGCGGATCGTGTGGACCTGGGCCTTCGTGGTCAGGAACCCGTCGAGGTCGTAGATGTCGACCGCACTCGCGCCCGTCCGCTCCAGCGGCGCGACCCGCCCGATCTGCCAGTCCCAGCGCATTGGCTTACCTGCCGAGCTCAGGTGCGGCGGCAGCCAGCACGGAGAGGACGGCCGGTGGCATGCCAGGGGTGCCGGCAACCGCGTGACCTGCCAGCGGTAGTGCAGCTCAGTAGCGCCGGCCCGGTCCGAAGTGCGCACCGAGATCGCGTGTCGTCCGATCCGGAGCAGTCCGGTGTTGAAGGCGAGCTTGGGCGGCATCGCCCGCCAGCGCCCGCCGTCGATCCGGTAGCTCAGCACCGGCTTCCCCGCTGACGCCGCGAAGTGCGGGGGGTCGACGCTGAAGAACTCCGAGTTGGACCCGGTCCGCTTCTCCGGCAGCCCGTTCACGAACTCGGTCCGCGGTGCCTGCCCGGTCCGGTAGCCGCGGGCCGCGGTCGTCAGCATCCGCGTCGCCGAGAACCTGCTGACGACGAACGTGAAGGTCGCCGGACTGGTCTCCACGGTCTCGGTCGCCGTCTCGGTGAGCTTCAGCCGGTGACCGACGTCGGCATGACCGATGACGTACCTTGACGCGGCGAAGGGCGTGGCCGTCGTGTCGGCCGCCGCCTTGCAGACGTTGTCCGCCCGGCAGGAGAACCACTGATAGGCGACCGCGAAGCTCAGCAGACGGTCCCCGCGCGGTAGCCGTCCTGGCTTCCAGGACAGCCCGGTCGCTCGGACCGCGCCGCCATCACGCAGCGCCCCGGTGACCCGCAGGGTCCCGATCGGCCGCGGCGGCGCGATGGGCCGGCTCGCACGCGGGGCGGCGCTGGCAGCGGGGCCGGCCGCTGTCGTAGCCCCGCAGGCGGCGGCTGTGGCGGTGATCGCGGCGAGCGCTGTCAGCCAGCGCACTCTCGTCGTCATGGGATCGACACCGCCGGGCAGCTCGGTGAGAAGGCACCGACTTCGCTGTCGGCGTCCCACCCGTGCTTGTTATGTGATTGCCAGTCAGCCAGAGTCAGCCAGTCGCTCGATGGCAGCGCAAAGTTTCCGTTCACCGTATTAGTCGCTGTGGACAGATTCTGGTAATTGTTGCAGTCCACCGTGCTGGTGCCGGCAGCCGGCTGTTTGTCAACCTCGAATAGCGGGTTGTACCTATCGGAGGCACCGAGCCCGCTAATCGTGTTGTGCCAGAGTTGCACGTTCGACCAGATCCCGCCGAGATCCATGACCGGCATCCCGAAGGCGGGCTTGAGGTAGAACTGGCTCTGGTTCTGCAGCGTGTTGTCATGCACGTAGACGTCGGTGATGGAGGCATTCTTGCCGAACGCGTCGATGTACAGGGCGAAGGCGTCGTGCCCGGCGACGCTGGAGCTGCCCGGCTGACCCGGGGGATTGGTGCCGGTGCTCGGGTCGGATGCCGAGGTGCCCGGATCGGCGTAGACGGTATTGCCGGAAACCAGCAGGTGGTCGGTCTCCTTGTTCGCGGTCTCCACGTCCAGGTTGATGCCCTGATCGGTATTCCACACGGTGTTGTCAACGATCGCGATATAGGCCGCACCGTCGTCATAGATGCCTGCGGCGTTCTCCGGCTGAGCGACACACACGCCGCTAGTCCACTTGCCGTAGGCGGCGTTCGACCAGGTGTCGATGTTGTAGACCGTGTTGCCCTGGATCAGGCCGTGGTTCGCCTGATTGGAACCGGTCTCCCAGCCGATCGTGTCCAGCCCGATGTTGTCGTCATCGTGGATCACGTTGTCCGCCGCGAGGAAGTCGGTGACGTTGCCATTGATCGTGACCGTTTCGCTCTGGCCGGTCCGGGTTCCGGTCACCGTGTTGCCCTCGATCACCAGGTGCTGCAGCGGGTCGGTGCTGCCGGCCGCGATGACCGCGATGCCGTAGGCGTCGATGTTGGAGTTACCGCATACCGACTTGGTGGTGTAGTTCTCGTCCGCGGTGTTGCTGATCCCTGAGACTGTGTTGTCGATCAGGTAGATGTCGCTGCACGAGCCGCCATTTAGGAAACATGCCGACAGGTGCGGCACAGTCGACTGGTTCGTGCTGGCGGTGTCGCTGCGCACGGTCACGTAGATGCCAGCCGGGCTGTGCCCGGTGCCGTTCCAGGTGTAGTTCTGCACGGTCAGGCCGTAGATTTCGACGCTGCGGGAGTCGACGATGCTGACTCCGCCCGAGTCGGCCCAGAACTGATTCGGGTTGGTGTCGGCGGCGATCACGGTGCTCAGGCTGAGCGTCGCCACCGATTCTGGCGCTGGCGCGATCTCCAGCAGCGCCGTACTGGACTTACTCCAGACCTGGATCGGTCCGGTGAATGTCCCGGCAAGGCACAGCACGGTTGTCCTGGTGATCGAGTTCTCGTTGCTGGCGATCCAGGCGTTGACCGTCGCCGAGGTCGCGCCGGCCGAGGACACGAACGTCACCGCGCAGGACGACGGCGGCGTAATCACGGCCCCGGTCGGGGTGGCCGGGTTGGGGATCAGCCCGTCTCCGTCGGCCGGGGCAGTTCCGGCGGGCTCGACCGGGAAGGAACTGGCCGACACCGGAGGGGCGGGCTGGGTGACCGCGGCGGCGGCGGCCGATCCGTAGCCGAGGCAGGCAAGCCCCGCTGCGGCAGCGACGGCGATGAGATATCTGGTGTGCATTGCGTCACCTCGCGAAGGACGGCAGCAGCGCCGCGTGGGCTTCGAGCAGCTCGTCGCACATGGCGACGGTCCGGGAAGTCGTCAGGGTGGCCGCCGTGTTCGGGTCGAGCAGGGCCGCCTGGTAGACGTGGTCACGGTTGCCGGTGAGCGCGGCCTGGACGGTCAGCTCGACCACGTTGAGGAACGTCCGGTTCAGCGCGGCGAGCTGCACCGGCAGCGCGCCCACCGACTGGGGCACAGGCCCGCCCGCCCCGAGCGCGCACGGCACCTCCACGCAGGCGTCGGCCGGCAGGTTCGAGATCCGCCCGTCATTGCGGATGTTCACGTAGATCTCCTGCTCGGCCCCGGTCTCCAGCGAGCGGATGAACTGCGAGGCGAGCTCATCGGCGCCCTCAAGCTCCAGCTCGTCGCCCGCGTCAAGCTGCCTGGTCAGCTCGTCCAGCTCGGCGAGATTCTCCTCAGATCGCGATAGGTAGTCCCCGACGAAGATCCGGTACTGCTCCACCTGCGAGTCGTGCCGCATGAACCACGGCACATACTCGGCCGAGTGCTCGCTCGACTCGGTCGGGAAGTACCCGAACCGGCGGAACAGCTCCACCCGGACACGCCGGCCGAGGTCAGCCGGATCGGCGTCGATCACCTCGCGCAGCCTCGGGTACAGCGACTCCCCGGCGTGCTCGAACCGCAGCACGAACGCCTGATGGTTGAACCCCGCCGTGGTAAAGCTGACGTCGGAGACCTCGAGCCCGACCAGCCCGGCCAGGAACGCGTGCGTGTCCCGCACCGAGTGGCATAGCCCGTACACCCGCTCGAACCCGGTGCCCGCATAGATCGCCCACGGCAGCATCGCCATCGGGTTGCTGTAGTTGAGCAGGTAGGCGTCCGGGCAGCAGTCGAGCATGTCGCGGGCAAGACCGACGGCGACCGGGATGGTCCGCAGGCCCCGGAAGATGCCGCCGATCCCGATCGTGTCGGCAATGGTCTGCCGCACCCCGTACCGAGCCGGGATGTCGAAGTCGAACCGGGTGTGGTCGTACCCGCCGACCTGGACCTCGTTGATCACGTACCGGGCGCCGCCGATCGCCTCGCGCCGGTCGGCCGACGCGGTAATCACGGCGTCCGCGCCGGTCTGAGCGACCAGCTGGGTCACGAGCCTGCGGGCGAACTCCAGCCGCCCGGCGCTGATGTCGTGCAGCGACAGGTGCAGCGGCAGCCCGTATCCGCACAGGTCAGTGACGACGTTCCGGGTGAACTCGATGCTGCCCGCACCGATGAACGCGACTTTGATCACAGCTCGAAAGTGTTCCATTCAGCGCAGTTCCGCGCAAGAGTGCGCAACATCGCGACAGTCAGCTGCGTAAATCCTGCGCGAAGCGGGGGTTGACAGGCCCAGCCAGCAGCCGGTAGATATGCCAGCAACTTCGGTGTTAAGAGGTATTGATGGGCACTTACCGGATCACCGCCAGGGCCGCCGCGACCTCCCTCGCGTGCGTGCTGACCGCCATCGGCCTGGCAGGCTGCGGCTCAGGCAGCACCGCCGCCGGCAACGGCAAGACGATCCAGATCTGGGAAGGCTTCACCGGCGCGGAGGCGAAGACCTTCGCCCACCTGGTCGCCGAGTACGACAAGACCCACCCCGGCGTCACCGTGCAGCCGCTGTTCGTCAACAACGACAACACGCTGACCAAGGTGCAGGCCGCCGTGCGCGGCAGCGCCGCCCCGGACATCGCCTATCTCTACGGCTCCTGGGCGCCCAACGTCGCCAAGATCCCGCAGGTGGTCACGCTCACCAAGCTGGTCAGCAAGCCCAGCGTGAACTGGAACGACTTCTGGACCGGCGAGCGCGACGTGGCCACGGTCAACGGCCGGGTGATCGGCATCCCGGCGCTGGTCGACAACCTGGCCGTGGTCTACAACAAGACCCTGTTCGCCAAGGCGCACCTGCCGCTGCCGGCCGCGAACTGGACCTGGCCGCAGTTCGTGTCCGACGCGCAGAAGCTCACCGACTCCTCGGTCAAGCAGTTCGGCACCGCCTACGTCACCCCGGAGAGCGAGGACGCGGTGTGGCACTGGGAGGCGCTGCTCTGGGCGGCCGGCGGGCAGCTGCTGAACCCGGCCAGCACCAAGGCCGCGTTCGACTCCAAGGCCGGCCTGCTCTCGCTGAACACGCTGCGCACGATGGCGGTCACCGACCACTCGATGTACCTGGACCCGACCGACTCCGCCTACGCCAACCTGTTCAACTCCGGCAAGCTCGGCATGCTGGTCACCGGCCCCTGGGATCTGTCCGGCTTCCCGAATGTCAAGTACGGCGTGCAGGTCATGCCCTCGTTCCCCGGCACGGACGGCGGCCACCAGACGATCTCGGGACCAGACAACTGGGTGGTATTCAACAACGGCTCGGAGCGGGTGAAGACCGCCGAGGACTTCGTGCTCTGGCTGACGGCCCCCGCGCAGGTCAAGTACTTCTCGCTGAAGACCGGTGACCTGCCGACCAGGCAGTCGGTCGCGAACGCCGCCGGCTTCAGCACCGCGATGAACACCGCGCTGCCCGGCGTCAGCACCTTCACCGCCAATCTGGCCAACGTCCGCCAGGCCCGGCCGCAGCTCGCGACCTACCCGCAGATCTCCACCGTCCTCGCCAACATGGTGATCTCGGTGCTGCTGAACAAGGCCCAGCCGCAGCAGGCGCTGACCGCCGCCGCCGCGCAGGTCAACCAGATCCTGGCCGGCTCGGGCTGATGCGCCGCGGCGAATCCCTCGCAGGCTGGGCGTTCGTCACCCCGGCGACCGTGATCATCGGGGTGTTCGGCGCCGCGCCGATCATCTGGTCCCTGGCCCTGTCCTTCACCGGCGACAACGGCCTGTCGGCGGCCACGCCCTTCGTCGGCCTGCGCAACTACCGGGCCATCCTGCATGACCCGGTGATCCCGCAGGCCATCGAGCACACCCTGGTCTACACCGCGCTGTTCGTGCCGGGGACCATGCTGGTCGGCCTGTTTCTCGCGGTAGCGATGAACAGGAAGCTCCGCTTCATGTGGGTGTACCGGACGGCCGCCTACGCCACGATGGCCATCTCCACGATCAGCGAGGCGCTGGTCTTCATCTGGCTGTTCGACCCGTCCTACGGGATCGTGAACTACCTCTTCAGCCTGGCCGGCATCCCGCAGCAGCAGTTCCTCAACTCCCCGGCCGAGGCGCTCTACGTGATCGTGGTGATGACGATCTGGGGCTGGAGCGGGTTCGCTGTCGTGATCTACCTGGCCGCGCTGCAGGGAATCCCGCAGGACCTGACCGAGGCGGCGGCGATCGACGGCTGCACCCGCTGGACCAGCTTCCGCCGGATCACGCTGCCGCTGCTGTCCCCGGCGTCGCTGTTCCTCGCCGTGTGGCTGACGATCAACTCGCTACAGCTCTTTGACGAGGTCTACCTGTCCACTCAGGGCGGCCCGCTCAACGCGACCACGGTGCTCGTCTATTACCTGTATGAGCAGGCGTTCCATAACTTCAACTACGGCTACGCCTCGGCCGTCGCCTACCTGCTGTTCCTCGTGATCCTGGTGGTCACCGCGATCCAGTTCAGGGTCGGCCGGCGATTCACCTACTACCGGTCATGACGGCACTGACGAGCGGCCGGCGCCTGACGAGCCGGCGCAGGCCGCCATTCAGCCCGTGGCACCTCGTCCTGATCCCGGCGACACTCGTGCTGCTGTTTCCTTTCATCTGGCTGATTGTGACCTCCGTGGAGACGCCAGCCGAGGCACTGCATTTCCCGCCGATCCTGACGCCGCACGTGATCAGGCTGCGGAACTTTCCCGACGCGCTGGCCGCCGCGCCGTTCGGCCGGTTCTTCCTGAACAGCGCGATCGTGGCGGTGTCGACGGTGGCGCTGAACCTGGTGCTGTGCGCGGCGGCCGGCTACGCGTTCGCCCGGTTCAGGTTCCTCGGCCGGACGGCGCTGTTCATCGTGATGATGGCGACCCTGATGGTGCCATTCCAGGTGACGATGATTCCGCAGTTCATCATCACCAACTGGATCGGCGTGAACCTGCTGGCCGGTGCCGGGATCAATCACATCGGCGCGCTGATAGTGCCGAATGCCGCGACCGCGTTCGGCGTGTTCTTCCTGCGCCAGTTCTTCCGCACGCTGCCGATCGAATACGAGGAAGCCGCTCGGGTCGACGGCGCGAGCCGGATCGCCGTACTCTGGCGGATAGTGCTGCCGCTCTCCGCGCCCGCGCTGGCCACCCTCGCCGCGCTGACCTTCCTCGACTCCTGGAACAACTTCCTGTGGCCGCTGATCGCGATCGACTCACCCGGCGCGATGACGCTGCCGCTTGGCCTGGCCACCTTTCAGGGCGGGCATTCCACCGAGTGGACGCTGCTGATGGCCGGCAACGTGATGAGCCTGGCGCCGATGATGATCGTCTTCCTGCTCGCGCAGCGCTATTTCGTCAGGTCGGTCGCCGCGACGGGACTCACCGGAACCTAGACCATGATATTTAAGCAATCCCACGGGGGTACTGACATGCAGCAGGCCGGCGCTGGCCGCACCGAATCCGAGATAGCCAGCCAGCCAGGCTGCTGGCGCCGCGCCGCCGCGCTGGTCCCGTCCGTGGCCAGCCTGCTGCCGGCGCCCGGCGAGCGGGTCGCCGTCGTCGGCTGCGGCACCTCGTGGTTCATCGCCCAGTCCTACGCGGTCGCCCGCGAGTCGGCCGGGCAGGGTGAGACCGACGCGTTCGCCGCCTCGGAGATGCCGACCGGCAGGCGCTATGACCGGGTGCTCGCCCTCACCCGGTCAGGCACCACGACCGAGGTGCTGCGGCTGCTCGCGGCGACCACGCTGCCGACCGTGGCGATCACCGCCGACCCGGACACGCCGGTCGCCTCGGCGGCTGACGCGCTGATCGCGCTGGACTTCGCCGACGAGGAGTCGGTGGTCCAGACCAGATTCGCCACCACCGAGCTGGCGCTGCTGCTGGCACACCTGGGCACCGAGATCGAGCCGGTCGCCGTCGCGGCCGAGCGCGTCCTGGCCGCCCCGCTGCCCGCCGGGCTGACGAGCGCCAGGCAGTTCACCTTCCTCGGCACCGGCTGGACCTGCGGGCTGGCCAGCGAGGCGGCACTGAAGCTCCGCGAGTCGGCCGGGCTGTGGGCCGAGTCGTATCCGGCGATGGAGTTCAGGCACGGCCCGATCGCGGTGACCGGGCCCGGCAGCCTGGTGTGGCTGCTCGGGACCGGACCTGACGGGCTGGCCGCCGAGGTGGCCTCGGCCGGCGGTGCGGTCAGGGAGTCGGCCGGGCATCCGCTGGCCGAACTGGTGCTGGTGCACCGGGTGGCGGTCGCGATGGCGCGTGCGGCCGGGCTGGACCCGGACCGGCCCCGCAACCTGACCAGGTCGGTGATTCTCGGGTGATCGGCGTCGTCACGCTCAACCCGGCGATCGACATTACCTACGAGGTGGACCGAGCCGACTGGGCCGGCGTGAACCGGCCGCACGCGGTCCACGTCCGGGCCGGCGGCAAGGGGGTCAACGTCGCCAGGACGCTGCGGCTGCTGGGGGCGCAGGTTCGGCTGCTTGGCCTGGCGGGCGGCTCGGAGCTGACCGGCAGGCTTGGCGACTGCGGGCTCGAGCTGGCGCTGACCCAGATCAGGGGTGAGACCAGGCGGACGGTGACCGTAGTCGACACCGGCCGCGACCAGGCGGCGTTGTTTAACGAGCCGGGGCCGCTGGTCAGCGAGGGCGAGTACCGGGAGTTTTTCTTTCACTATCAAAAGGCAGCCGCCGACTGCTCGGTGATCGTCCTTACCGGCAGCCTTCCCTGTGGTGTCGGTGCCGGTGCGTACGCTGAGCTGATAGCGGCGGTGCCAGGAGTGCCGGTGATCCTGGATACGAGCGGGCCGGCGCTGGCGCTGGGAGCGGCGGCCGGCCCGGCCCTGGTGAAGCCAAATCTGGCTGAGCTGACTGACTTGGCGGGCGATGCCGGGACGGCTGGCCAGCCCCTATCCGCACGCCCCGCCAGTCCGGCGGGGACGGAGGGCCAGCCCCTATCCGCACCCCCAGCCAGTCCGGCTGCGGCGACTGAGGCCGGGATCGAGCGGGTGGCTCGCGGGCTCGGTGCGCCGGCCGTGGTTGTCTCGCTCGGGCCGGACGGGGTGCTCGCCATTGATGGTGAACGCACCTGGCGGGCCAGGCCGGGGGAGCGGGTCACCGGGAACCCGACCGGCGCCGGCGACGCGCTGGTGGCTGGCCTCGCGGATGGCCTGGCGCGCGGCCTGGACTGGCCTGCGCTGCTGCGGCACTCGGTCGCGCTCGGAGCGGCGGCTGTGGCTGCGCCGACGGCGGGGGTGTTCGCCGAGCAGGACTATCGCCGGCACCTGGCGCAGGTCACGGTGCAGGTAACGGTGCCGGTCAGACAGGGGAGCCGCTGATGGGGCTGGCTGCGACGGGCGACCTCGTCGGCGCGGCGCGGGCCGCCGGGCGCGGTGCCCTCGCGTTCAACATAATCGGGATGGAGCACGCCGAGGCGATCGTGGCTGGCGGGCAGGCGGCCGGCGCTCCGGTGATCTTGCAGATCAGCGAGAACTGCGTGACCTATCACGGCGCGGTCGAGCCGATCGCGGCGGCGGCGCTGGCGATCGCGTCGGCGGCGTCGGTGCCCGCTGCCGTCCACCTCGACCATGCGACGAGCGCTGACCTGGTGCGATCGGCGGTCGCGGCCGGGGTCAGCTCGGTGATGTTCGATGCGTCCGCGCTCAGTTACACGGCTAACGTGGTGGCAACGGCCGAGGTGGTCGCGTGGTGCCACGAGCGCGGTATCTGGGTCGAGGCCGAGCTCGGCGAGATTGGCGGCAAGGACGGCGTGCACGCTCCTGGTGCCCGCACCAGTCCGGCCGAGGCGGCCAGCTACGTCGCCGCGACCGGGGTCGACGCGCTCGCGGTGGCGGTCGGCAGCTCGCACGCGATGCTGAGCCGGGACGCCGAGCTTGACCTTGACCTGATCAAGGCGATCGCCGCGCGGGTGCCGGTGCCGCTGGTGCTGCACGGGTCCTCCGGCGTGGCTAGGCTGGCCGATGCCGTCAGGGCCGGCATGACCAAGATCAACATCGCGACCGCGCTGAACCAGGCGTTCACCGCCGCGGTGCGGGAGGTACTGGCGGCCGACGGAAGCCTGGTCGATCCCAGGAAGTATGGCGCGGCGGGCCGGAACGCGGTCGCAGCTGAGGTGGCGAGGCTGGCGGGTGGGCTGTGAGCAGGTACCGGCGCTGGAACGATCTGCTAGAGCTGCTGGCGGCCGACGGTCAGGTCACTGTCGAGAAGGCGGCGACCGAACTGGGGGTCTCGGCCGCGACGGTCCGGCGTGACCTGGACGATCTCGCCGCGCAGCAGATGCTCACCAGGATCAGGGGCGGCGCGGTGGCCCAGGCGGTGACCTATGACCTGCCGTTGCGCTACAAGAGCGAGCGGCATCCGACCGAGAAGCAGCGGATCGGCGCCGTGGCCGCCGCGATGATCAGGCCTGGCCAGATCGCCGGGATCAATGGCGGCACCACGACCACGGAGGTAGCGCGGGCGCTCGCGGTCCGCGCCGACCTGCAGGCGGGCGGTCCGCTGTCGCCCGCGATCACGCTGGTGACCAACGCGCTGAACATCGCGACCGAGCTCGCCGTCCGGCAGAGCATCAAGATCGTCGCGACGGGCGGCGTCGCCCGGCCGCAGTCCTACGAGCTGACCGGGCCGCTCGCGACCGGGGTACTTGAGCAGGTCGTGCTCGACGTGGCGATCCTCGGCGTCGACGGCATCGATGCCGAGGTCGGCGCCACCGCCCACCACGAGGGCGAGGCCAGCATCAACCGGCTGATGACCAGCCGCGCGGCTCGGGTGATCGTGACCGCGGATAGCTCGAAGGCCGGACGGCGGGCCTTCGCCAGGATCTGCGCTGCCTCGGACGTGGATGTCCTGGTGACCGACAGCGGCATCGATCCGGCCCAGGTCGCTCAGCTCACCGAGGCGGGAGTCCAGGTTGTCCTCGCCTGATCCGCTCGTGCCTGATCTGCTCGTGGTCGGTGACTGCAACCCCGACCTGATCGTCTCCGGGGGAGTCCCGGTGTTCGGGCAGGTGGAAACGCTGGTCGACGGAATGGCGCTGATGATCGGCGGCTCGGCCGCGATCACGGCCGTCGCGGCGGCGCGGCTCGGGCTGCGGGTGGCGCTGGTCGCCGCGGTTGGCGATGATCTCGCCGGCGAGCTGATGCTGTCGCTGCTGGACCGGGAAGGCGTCGACGTCAGCGGCGTGCTGATCCGGCCGGAGCCGACCGGGTTCACCACGGTGCTGTCGACCGGCAGTGACCGGGCGATCCTGACCTCGCTCGGGCCGGCGCTATCGGCGCCGGTGCCGCTCAGGCCGGCGCGGCATCTGCATGTGAGTTCGTACTTCCTGCTCGAAGAGTCGCTTGGGCCGGGGCTGGCTGACTTGCTCGGGGCCGCGCGCGGGCTCGAGATGACGACCTCGGTTGACACAAACTACGACCCGGCTTGCCGGTGGGGCGATGAACGGCTGCGGACGGCGCTCGCGGTCACCGACTACTTCCTGCCGAACGAGACCGAGGCACTCGGGATCAGCGGGGAACCTGACGCTGATAGCGCCGCGACGTCCCTGGCCAGGCTCAGCGGGACTGTCGTCGTCAAGCTGGGTGCCCGGGGTGCGCTGTGCTGCCGGGGCGGGGCACTTTCCCGCGTTTGCCTCCCTCCGGTGACGCCGGTCGACACGACCGGCGCTGGTGACTGCTTCAACGCGGGGTTTATCGCCGGCCTGCTCGACGGGCTCGACCTGACGCAGGCTGTCGCGCTTGGCTGTGCCGTCGGGGCCTCGTCCACTGCGGCGGTCGGCGGGACCGGCGCCCGAGTTGACCGGCATGCCGCAGGGAAGCTAGCCGGCCTGGCTGAGGTGTCGATCTAGCCGCCGTGACAGCTAGGCGGGCTCGGCGAAAAGGCTAGCTCACCCCCGGCCTGGTCCCGCCCCGGGCCTGGTCCCGGCCCCGGTCCTGGTCCCGCCCCGCCAGGTTTCCGTGTTCATGTGCTGCGGCGTGCGGCCAGGTCATCGCGGAATGTGACTGTCTGTCTGTCCGGCGGAGAGATCGTGCGCGCCGCTTCCGGTGCTCGGGCCGCAGGCGGGCCTGCGCTCCGGGTTGGCTTGCCACCGGATCACTCTGGCTTCTGGAATCACGGGCTGAGATGGCCGGCTGGGATGATCCCGGAACTTGCGGGTCGTTTCACAGAGAATTGTTGGCATTTTCGAACCCGGTCCTCTTTCAATCACAGGACCCAGGGCAGTGGCGGTACCCAGCCAGCGTGCTCAGAGGCCATCGCGGTCTGCCCATTCGAGCAGGGTGTCCAGGGAGTAGACGGTGTCGTCGATGGCCGCGTGCAGATCGCCGAGGCGGGCGAAGCGAGCGGGCACCGTGGCGATCGTGAACTCGCGCGGATCGACCTCGGCGATCTCTTCCCAGCCGATCGGGGTGGACACGGTGGCTTCCGGCACCCCGCGCACCGAGTAAGCGCTGGCGATGGTGTGGTCCCTGGCATTCTGGTTGTAGTCGACGAACAGCTTGCGCGGGTCACGGTCCTTGCGCCACCAGGTCGTTGTCGCCTCCTGCGGAGCTCGCCGCTCGACCTCCCGAGCGAAGGCGTGCGCGGCGCGGCGCAGGTCGGCGAATCCCCATCGCGGCTCGATCCGGACGTAGATGTGCAGGCCGTTGCCGCCTGAGGTCTTAGGCCAGCCGGTCGCCCCCAGGTCGTCGAGCACCTCGCGGCAGACAGCGGCTACCCGGCGCACAGTGTCGAATCCGCATTCCGGCATCGGGTCAAGGTCGATGCGCCATTCGTCGGGACGCTCGGTATCCGCCCGGCGAGAGTTCCACGGGTGGAATTCAACGGTCGACATCTGCACGGACCACACGACACTGGCAAGCTCAGTGACGCACAATTCATCCGCGTGCCTGTCATAGCGCGGGAAATGGACCCGCACCGTCTCCAGCCACGGCGGCGCACCAGCCGGCACCCGCTTCTGGTGCACCTTGTCCCCGGCGACGCCGGCCGGAAATCTATGCATCATGCAGGGCCGGTCACGCAGCGCGCGAACGATGCCGTCACCAACCGAGATGTAGTAGCGGGCGAGGTCCAGCTTGGTCTCGCCGCGCGCGGGAAAGTACACCCGGTCTGGGTTGGAGATCCGGATCGTGCGCTCGCCAACCTCGAACTCCACTTGCGGTGCCATAGCGAGACGCTAGCCGACAGACCGCCGGGCAGGTAGCGTGCGGGCGGGGCGCGCCGAGCGAGAGGGGCTATTGGTGACCGCTGAGATCGTGACCAAACTGAGTCCGCAGCCGGTGCCTGACACGGTCAGGCGGCTGGTCACGATGATCGAGGGCAAGGGCATGCGGCTGTTCGCGGTGATCGATCAGCGTGCCGAAGCCAGCCAGGTCGGGCTTGAACTGCGCGAGACCACCCTGGTGATCTTCGGCAGCCCGGCTGGCGGCACCCCGGTCATGATCGCATCCCCGCTCGCCGCGCTCGACTTGCCGCTCAAGGTGCTGATCTGGGATGACGCCGGCCAGACGAAGATCAGCTATGTCTCGCCGCAGATCCTCGCCGATCGGTATCAGCTGGATCCGGATTTGGCAGCCAGGCTAACCGGGATCAACGCACTCACCGATGCCCTGGCTACGATGCCCTGACGCCCCCTCGCCAGGCAGCGGCTTCGGCGGCGGATCACCCGGGAGGCGGAAGACCTTGAAACCAACAGGCCGGTGGCGGCAACTCCTCGACGAACGCCTGCACGAGGCGATAACTGTGCTCGGGCAGGCCCCCGGTGTGCGGGGCTTCATCGTCGCCGGCAGCCTCGGGCGCGGAGAGCCCTGGCCCATGTCCGACATCGATCTGCTGCCGGTCTATACCTCGGCCGAGGCCGCCGCCGGCGTCGAGCAACGCCGCGCGGAGCTTGTCGACTGGTGGGCCGCATCCGGCCGCGCCCAGACTCTCGACGTGGGCTGGCTGGCGTTCACCACCGCCGAGATCGGCGAGGTACTCGACGCGGGTCCCGCTCGGGCCGCCGCCCAGATGGCAGACCTGCGCTGGTTCCACGGCCTGGACAAGGCATACGGCGGGCACGCCGCCAGCCCCGGCGATGAGCTGACCAGCAAGTTCGCCGCCTGGATCACCACCATGCGCTTTCACCCGGCAGTCGTCACCGCCCGCATCAGCGAATGGCGCCGGCAGGCCGCGCAAGCCCTGACCGGCGCGGCCAGCCTCGAGCTCAGCGATCCCGCGAAATCCACCTATCTGCTGCGCGAATCGGCTCGCGCCCTGCGCCTGGTCCTCATCGAGCAATGGGGAGAACGACTCGGCTCCATGGGCCGGGAGTGGACCCGGTTCGAGCATCTGGCCGACCGCCACGATCAGCGGGAACTCGCAGCCTGGATCGCTGCCGTAGCCGGCGCTGACTCCGCCGCCGCCGCGCGGCGCGCTCGGCTCGCCCCGCACTGGCTCCAGGAACGCATCGACCTGTGCTACGCCGCCCGCACTGCGATCGGCGAGAAGGTCAGCTGGGACGAGAACGCGCGCGATCAGCTAGCCGCGTTCACCATCCACGTTGCCCGGCACCGCCCGGAACTCGACGGGCCCTGGACCGGTACGCCGGACAGCGAACTCGGTGCGCAGCTGACCGAACTCCGCCAGCTCTGCACACTCGTGTGACGATTGGTGCCTAGCCGGCTTCCAGAACGAAGAACAGGAAGCACACGAAGGCTCCCGATGGCCTGTCCGCGAACTTAGCGGGGATCAGTTCACGGGGCGTATCCGGCGCGGGAGGCGGTTCGCTGATCACGGAGATCCGGAAGCCGGCCGCCGTAAAGGCGTCGCTCATCGCGTGCAGCGGCCGGTGCCAGTAGGTCAGCACGGCATTCTGGCCGGCGAAGGTGTATTCGTCGGACCATTTGCGGATCGCGAAGTAGTCTGCGCCCGGACTGACGACAGGGAAGACGAGGGGATGATTGACGGCCAGGATCAGCCGGCCGCCTGGCCTCAGCACCCGCCGCAACTCGGCCAGCGGTGCCGTCCAGTCCTCCAGATAGTGCAGCACCAGGGACGCGATCACGTCGTCGAACGCGCCGTCGGGATAGGGCAGCGGGCGGCTCAGATCAGCGACCCGCAGGTCGGCATCGGCGCCGAGCCGCCGCCTGGCCAGCTCCACCATCTTGGCGCTCCGGTCGAAGCCGGTCACGGTGGCGCCCCGGTCTCGGCAGCCCGCGGATATGGGACCAGAACCGCAGCCGGCGTCGAGGATCCGCCGGCCGGCCACGTCCCCGGCCAGCTCCAGGATCGCGGGCCGGCAGTAGTACCGGTTGACGAGGCTGGTCTCGTTCTCTTCTGTATAGGCCTCGGCGAAGCTGTCGTAGTCGTTTTCCGTCGCCTGATCGGCGTCGGCGGGCGCGGCAGAACTCTCGGGAACGGCAGGCATGCCGTCTATCCTGGCATATCAGGAATGCCAGACTCGCTAACGTCCGGATGCGGCCAGCCTTCAGGCCCGGGCTGGGGCGCTAGCCTGTCCACTAGCCAAGTCTGCAGGACCAGCCTGGAAGCCAGGAAATCGGCCAGCATGAGGCAAGCAACCCCGATGGCACCCGCCTCTTGCATAGTCACGGCCGCCCGCCGCCACCACAGCCGCATGAAATGCGTCTAAGAGGTGAGGATCCCTCAACCAGGAAGGAGTGACACCGAGGTGGTGACCAACTGGGCAGGCAACGTCTCGTTCAGCGCGGCTCGGTTTCATCAGCCAGGCTCGGTCTCCGATTTGCAGCGCCTGGTGGCGGAGGCCGAGCGCGTGCGAGCCCTGGGCACCGGCCACTCGTTCAACCTGGTGGCCGACACCACCGGCGACCTGATCTCGCTGGCCCGGCTGCCCGACATCATCGCCGTCGACGCCGAGCAGGCTCGGGTGACGGTGAGCGCCGGGGTGACTTACGGAGAGCTGGCGCCGCACCTGCACAGCGTCGGCTACGCCCTGCCGAACCTTGGCTCGCTGCCGCACATTTCCGTCGTGGGCGCGTGCGCGACCGGCACCCACGGCTCTGGCAACACGCTGGGCAATCTCGCGACCGCCGTCACCGCCATTGACATGATCACGGCCGATGGCGACCTGACCCGGATCGAGAAAGGCCAGCCCCACTTCAACGGCGCGGTCGTGGCGCTCGGGTCGCTCGGCGTCATCGTCAGCCTGACCCTCGCCGTCGAGCCGACCTACTACATCAGTCAGCAGGTCTACGAGAAGCTGCCGGCGGACCAGCTTGAGGAACATCTCAGCGAGATCTTCGCCAGCGGGTACAGCGTGAGCCTGTTCACCGACTGGCGGGGTCCGCTGATCAATCAGATCTGGCTGAAAGAGCGCGTGCCCGCTCCCGATCCGCGCCCGGACTGGCACGGCGCCCAGCTCGCGGACGGCCCGAGGCATCCGGTACCCGGCCTGTCCCCAGCGCACTGCACCCCGCAGCTCGGCGTCCCTGGCCCGTGGCACAAGCGGCTGCCGCATTTCCAGCTCGACCACACGCCGAGCGCCGGGCGGGAGCTGCAGTCCGAGTTCCTGCTGCCTCGCGAGGTCGCGGTCGACGCGATCCAGGCGATCAGCCAGGTCCGCAAGCTGGTGGCTCCGGTAGTACAGATCTCGGAGTTCAGGACCGTCGCCGCCGACGACCTCTGGCTCAGCCCGAGCTACCAGCGAGACACCGTCGGAATCCATTTCACCTGGATCGATGACCTGCGGGCAGTCTCGCCAGCTCTGGCGGCCGTCGAAGAAGCGCTGGCACCCTTCGACCCGAGGCCGCACTGGGGCAAGCTGTTCACCAGCGCCGGCCGGTACGAGCGGCTGCCCGATTTCCGGGCGCTGATGCGACGCTACGACCCGGCCGGCAAGTTCCGCAACGACTTCCTGGACACCTACGTGGGCTAGGGCACCTGCTACCTGGCCGATGCGCCCGCGCACGTCTGGCA
The DNA here is from genome assembly GCA_963819285.1 of uncultured Actinomycetota bacterium. Classification (GTDB taxonomy): domain Bacteria; phylum Actinomycetota; class Actinomycetes; order Streptosporangiales; family Streptosporangiaceae; genus Chersky-822. The sequence continues at coordinate 1,286,294 of CAWFVM010000006.1, read as the reverse complement.
GACGACAACCGCCGGCGAGGAGAGACCGACGGTTTGCCGGGTATTCACCCTTTTACCACTCCAGCCACTCCAGCCACCCCGGCCAGGCACCCCAGTACCCCGCGCAGAGTTCCGTGATCATGAAGCAGCGCTTGATCACCGAACCTGAACGGGGTGATCGCCCCCTCCAGGTTCCGGACTCTGGCCCGAATTCCGTGAAGTTGGCAGTCTGGCTCCGGGGCGGCTGGTCCAGCCCGGGCCTGTCCCGCCGCTGGCCTGCCGGGCCGTACCCCATCGATGTGACATAGCTGGGGCTGGAGCACCAGCGCTGCCACATCCATGGGGCCGGCCAGCGGCCAGCAGCACGGAATTCGCGCCAGAGCCCGGAACAACATCGCGCGGATGAATCACGCCGCCAGAACTCCGGGCTCTGGCGCGAATTCCCCGGCCATCAGCCGGCTGATCACCGCGCCAGGGTTCCGTGATCACCGTCCGGGGCGTGATCACGGACGATCAGGTGCGTGATCACGCCGCCAGGGTTCCGTGATCACCGTCCCGGCCATGATCACGGACTATCAGCGGCGGTACCGGGCGGCGCCGGCCAGGCCGGGCCTGGTCCTGACAGCAACTGGGGGCCGGCGGTGCCGTCCTGGCGACAGCTGAGGGGCCGGCGGTGCCGTCCTGGCGACAGCTGAGGGCCGGCGGTGCGGTCAGGGAACACGCCGCCGGACAGGTCACCGGGCCCTGACCGGGTGAAACCGGGCATCCTGCAGGAGCTGACCGCCCCCGGCCAGGCCACCCGGCTAACTTCACGAAAATTCGCGTCAGAACCAGGTTCCTTGATCAAGACCCCGACCATGATCCCGGAAACCCGGCCGGGTGATCATGCCGCCGATGTTCCGTGATCACCGCCCCCGCCGTGATCACGGAACATCGGCAGGACTCCCGGCCTGCGATCACATCAGCAGCCCGCGGCCGGGCCTTCCAGGTCATCCAGCGACACTGTGATGATGACGTGAGGCCGGTCGATCGGCGGCGGCTCCGCCGCGCTCGCGCCCGCTGCCGTAGCGCCGCCCGCCCTGGTCACAGCTGCTGCCGCGACGCCGGCATCATCGAATCCGCGCTTGCCGATTGCCAGGAACCAGGCTGCGGCAAATGCCTCGTCCATGTTCTGTCCCATCTCGCGCCCCGTCTCCCGTAGTGGTCCGGCCTCTGACGACTCAGCAGTCATCCCGGCCCGTCATTCCCGGCCAGTCATCTTGGCCTGTCATCTCAGCGCACCGACTCCTCGCGGCCTGGGCGAAGCAAGGCGGGATGCAGCAGCCGCGCGTCTCCGCGCCGGTACAGCCGGGCGCGGGGGCCGCCGCGCGGGCCGCCTGCCTGGGTCGTCTCGCCCGTGGACTCAACGAACCCTGGCACCGACAGCACCTTGCGGTGGAAGTTGCCGGCGTGGAGGGCTTCACCCCAGACCGTCTCGTACACGATCCGCAGTTCGGAGACGGTGAATGGCTCAAGGACGAACTTGGTGGCCAGCGGCGTGTACTCCAGCTTGGACCGAGCGCGCTCCAGCCCGTCGGCAAGAATCTCGGCGTGATCGAACGCCAGCTTCCTGGTTGTTCCCCGCCTCTGGCGCGCAGTCCCTTCCGCCAGGCCGAGCGAGTCGACCGGTACCCAGGCCGCTGCCCTGGCGTCGCCGCCAGGACGTGGCTCGGGCAGCTCAGGCGCGAAGGCCAGGTAGGCCACCGAGATGACGCGCATGCGCGGGTCGCGGCCTGGTGTGCCGTAGGTGCCCAGCTGCTCAAGGTAGGCCTCGCTCAGGTCCTGGCCGGTCTCCTCGGATAGCTTCCTGATCGCCGCGTCGGCGAGGTTTTCACCGGGGGAGGCCGGGGAGCTGACGCCAGCCCTGACGAAGCCGCCGGGAAGTGCCCACTGCCCGGCGAAGGGCGGCCCGCCTCGCTGCACGAGCAGCACATGCAGCGTGCCGTCCTTGATTGTCAGTGCGACGACGTCGACGGTGACGGCCACCGGGTCATAGGCACGGGGATCGTAGTCAGCGAGATACTGCTCTTCGCTCACCGGTTCGGTCACGCGGGGCGTCCTATTCTCACTCAAGATCTTTCTCTATCTGAGAACATCTCAGTGTGAGCATAACAGGCAGGCACGCAAACCGCATCGTCAATTCCGGGACCCGGCAGGGCGGGTCGCCCATGAATACGGAACCCGACAAGGTCGATGGCCTTGCTCCCGGCGATTAGCCTTCCAGTACAGGCGGGGTAGTGATCACGCGGAGACTGACGAGGAAGAGCCCCAGCAGGCCTACGGCGACAAAGAAGATGCCTTCACGCTGCTTGAGTAACGGAGTGTCAAGGCTGGTGTACCCAACTCCTGTGGCGGCTGGAAGGTAGTAGACGCGAACGTGCCTTCCGATCGGCAGTGATCTGTTGTTATCTCTTGCGATGAATGTCACCGGCCTGCCGTCGGCCTGGGTGTACTGGATCGTGATGTCGTAGCTGGCTGCGGTGCAAACGTCGAGGCACTCAAACGGGAACTTGCTGACAGCTGTGACTGTGCCGGTTGTGGTCTGGTAGTGGGCGGCGAAGTTGCTCAAGTCAATCAAGTACAGCAGGCCGCCGGCCAGGCTGGCCGTGGCGAGGATCGCGATGATCAATGCCCATGGACCAGGGCGGCCAGTCGCCGGCCACTCAGGCTTGACCTGTGGCGCACGCCGACGACGCATGGACTGAAGGGCCGAGCCAGTCTCCGAGCCTCCAGGCGCCCCAGATTGTGAACAGTGCCTGCACTGTGCCACCGACGGTGCCAATGAGGAGAACGCTGCCGCCGTACTGCGGATGGTGGACCGTCGAAAGAATCACGCCGACCGCGACAACGGCCGCGTAGCACTCGGCGGAGATCCACAGGACAAGGGCGTGGGCCCGGCGCTGGTGGCTGAACACTATCGCCGCGATCAGGAAGACGACCGGCGTACCGTATCCCAGCGACAGCCAGGGCGTCAGCGCGAACACGACACTGACCGCCACGAAGACGGCCTTGCGGCGACCGCGGCGTGCCGATACCGCACGCTGGCCAGCCAGCGTCATGAGAGGACAGCTAAGGACAGCGCAGCGCTCGCGCGAACCGGGTAAGCCTCGCGCTTCATCCATTGCCCCTCTCCGGTGCCTTCCGAGGAGGCGAGCGAGCCCATCGGCCAGCTGCTTACCGCAAGGACGCCAGAAGACCGCCAGTAGTTTACCTCCGCCAGAGACACAAGGGCTACTGCCCGGGCGGCAGTACCTGAGTCGTCCAGTAAGCGGTCTTGCCGTGCAGCGTCAGCAGCGCCAGCACATCGACCTTGTTCGCCTGAGCGCGGAGGTACACCTTCCAGACGTTGGCGGTTCCCTTGGGCAGCGGCACGACCTTGGCCTGGCCGAACTGGCTCGCCTCCGACTTGGCGCGCCGGAATCGTGAGCGAGGGACGGTTGTTGATCAGGCGGAACCAGGCGACCCGCAGCCGTCCGGCGGGGTCAGCGGTGAGCGTGGAGCCGCCGATCGGGTAGAGCTCGACGTGCTGGGCCAGCGCGCCAGTGCGGTAGGCGACGTAGACGCCTGGCCGGCTGCCGCCGAGCCGGGTGCGGGTGCGGCCGGGTGTTCCACAGCCGAGGTTCCACAATGGCGTGACGACATTGCAGAAATCAAACAATCGGCCGACATTTGTCCGACATAGGACTGAACCCGGAAGAAACGGAACCTCCAGTAGTGCGCGCGATCGGCGACAGGGCAAAAACCTAGCCGGGGGTCAGCGGGCCTTCAGGAGTCTCTCAGGTCCGTGGAGAACCATAGAGAGGAAGCAAGACGACGAGGGAGCCGACTGCGATGAGTGGTAACTACGACCCGCCGGCCTGGGCGACGGACTCCGGCCAGCCCCAGCCTCCTCAGCCCCAGCCAGCTCCGCCGCCGCCACCGCCATCATGGTCAGGACCCGGCGGTCAGAGCGACCCCGGCGGCTACGGCGGCTACGGCGGGGCGCCAGGAAACTTCGGCCCGCCCCCCGGAGACTACGGCGGCCACAGCGGAGGCGGCGGCTATGGCGGCTACGGCGGCTATACCGGGAGCCCGCCCGGCGGGTACGGCATGCGGGGACCGGGCGGACCTGGCGGCGGGCGTAAGCCTCCGAACCGCCTTCGCCGCGGCTTCGTCGTCGCGGTGGTCGCGGCGGCGGTCGGTGCGGGCAGCACGTTCCTCGGCCTGAACGGCACGGACGGGCTGACGGGCGGTACCGTGCTGACCACGGCCCAGGTCGCCAGCAAGGTCGATCCCGGCCTGGTCGACATCGACACGACGCTCGGGTATCAGCAGGCGCGGGCGGCGGGTACCGGGATGGTGCTGACCTCGTCCGGCGAGATACTGACCAACAACCACGTGATCGAGGGCGCTACCCAGATCACCGCGACCGACATCGGGAACGGCCGTACCTACAAGGCCAAAGTGGTCGGATACGACCGCAGCCACGACGTCGCGGTGATCAGGCTGATCAATGCCTCAGGGCTGCAGACCGTTACGCTCGGCCGGTCATCGAGTGCCACGCCGGGCCAGAAGGTGGTCGCGCTCGGGAACGCCGAGGGCAAGGGCGGGACGCCATCGGTCGCCACCGGTCAGATCATCAGCCTGGACGCCTCGATCACGGCCTCGGACGAGTCGGCAGGCACTTCTGAGAAGCTGACCGGCCTGATCAGGCACAACGCGCCGATTCAGCCAGGTGACTCGGGCGGGCCGCTGGCCGATACCTCCGGCGAGGTGATCGGCATGGACACGGCGGCGTCCTCGTCCGACTTCCAGATCCAGGGCGGCACAAGCCAGACCCAGGCCTTCTCCATCCCGATCGACGAGGCGGAGGCGATCGCCGACCAGATCGTCGCCGGCAAGGCCTCGGACACCGTGCACATCGGCGCCACCGGGTTCGCTGGCCTGCAGGTGTCATCGGACAGCAACGCGGCCGCGAACGGCGTCCCGGCCGGCTCGGGCGCTCTGATCGAGGGTGTCATCGCAGGATCGCCAGCGAACGAGTCAGGCCTCGGGCAAGGTGACGTGATCACCTCGGTCGACGGCCAGCACGTCACTTCCGCCCTCACCCTTCAGACCACCCTGCAGGGACACCACCCGGGCGACAAGGTCAGCATCGACTGGACGGACCAGTCAGGCCAGTCGCACACCGCTACCCTTCGGCTCGCCTCGGGACCGGCGGGATGATCAGAGCCTGGCCCGCGCGGCCCGCAGCCGGGCGATCGTCAGGTCAAAACCGAGAACATGCATGGATTCGAATAGGGGCAGCCCGGTAGTGCGGCCCGTAACGGCGACTCTGACCGGGGCCTGCGCCTTGCCGAGCTTGAGGTCGAACTGGCCGCCGGCCTGCTCGACGCAGGCCCTGATCGAGTCCGGGTCCCAGCCGGTGCCTGGCAGGCCGGCGATCACCGCGTCGAGCAAGCCGGCCGCGACCGGCGCGGCCGGTCCGGTCATGGTCTTCGTCCAGGCGGCCTCGTCCATGGCGGGCTCGTCGAGGAACAGGAAGTCGACGTTGGCCGTCAGCTCGGACATGATCGCGACCCTGGTCTGCACCAGCGGCGCCACCTGCGCGTAGACCTCGGCGCTGAACGCCTCCGGCCGCCACGGCGCCGCCGGCGGGGTCAGCCACGGCTCGCTGCGGGCGATGAACTCCTCGACGGGCAGCTCGCGAATATAGTCGCCGTTGATCGCACGGAGCTTCTTCACATCAAAGAACGCGGGCGACAGATTAACCTGGTCGAGCCTGAACTCATCAGCGAGCACTGGCCAGGGCAGGATCTCCCGGTCGCCCGATGGTGCCCAGCCGAGCAGCATCAGGTAGTTGCGCATCGCCTCGGCCAGGTATCCCTCGGCCCGGTAGTCCTCAAGAGCTACCTTGTCCCTGCGCTTGGACAGCTTCTGCCGCTTCTCGTTGACGATCAGCGGCAGGTGCGCCCACACCGGCGGCTCGTGCCCGAGCGCGTCCCAGATCAGCTGCTGCTTCGGGGTGTTGGACAGGTGCTCCTCGGCCCGGATGACGTGGCTGATCGCCATGTCGATGTCATCGACCACGTTGGCGAGCAGGAACAGCACCGACCCGTCGGCCCTGACCACAGGAAAGTCATCGAGCGTGGCGTTCTCGAATACCACCTGGCCGCGCACGACGTCGTCGACCAGCGTGCTTCCGGTATCGGGAGTGCGGAACCGCAGCGCCCGGCCCGGTCCTGGCCCCAGCCCCAGGTCCCGGCAGAATCCGTCGTAGCCGCGATGCTGATCGCCGGTCCTGGCCACGATCTCCTCGCGGATGCACGCGCAGTAGTACGCGTGCCCCTTAGCGGCGAGCTGCTCGGCGGCGGCCTGGTGCTTGTCGGTGTTCGCTGACTGCAGCACAGGGCCCTCGTAGCCGCTGCCTTCCATGCCGAGCCAGGCCATCGCGCTGATGATGCCCTCGGTCCACTCCGGCCGGTTGCGCGAGGCATCGGTGTCCTCGATGCGCAGCACGAACGAGCCGCCCTGCTGCTTGGCGAATGCCCAGTTGAACAGGGCGGACCTGGCCGATCCGACATGGAACATCCCGGTCGGCGATGGCGCGAACCTGACCCGGATGTCAGAGCGGGGATGCGGTGCGATTGTCACCTCGCCCAGATTACCGTGCCAGCGACCTGACCTCGAACGGATATCCGGATGGGCCGGTAACTATCGGCAACGATTGCTTAACGGTCTGACATCATATTTCGCCCGGCAATGGCCAGCGTCTTCGTGCCGGTCGCCGCCCCGCGCGCGAGCGGCGCCGTCAGCACGATCGTGCTCCAGGTGAGCGCCAGGCATCCGCAGTCCGCGTTCTGGACGGCCGATCCCGGATCAGGGAGACCTGCCGTCATGATCGGGGAGAGTTACCGCCTGGCGTAGCGTTGCCGCCGTATTTGACGGTCAGGGCTTCCTGAGGCGGTAACTCTTCCCGTGGATGACGGCAGGTCTCCGCGATCACGACGGCAACTCTCCGGGCAGCGGCAGGTCTTCCGGATCATGACCGCAAGTCTCCGCGATCCTCATTAACGGCAGCCAGTCTGCGGGGTATGTCGTCCCGCTCATGCTCCAGATCGGCGATCCCCGCTATTGCCCCCTGAGATCAGGCGACCGATGTTCCGGGATCACGTCGCCCGCCGTGATCCCGGAACATCTGCCGCGTGATCACCCTGGCAGAGCTCCGTGATCACCGGCTCCGGCGTGATCACGGAACATCAGCGGCGGTACCGGGGGCAGGCGATGCCGGACTCACCGGCCGGACCCCGGCCAGGCCAGCCGCCGGTAGTCCCGACAGGGCGCATACCTGGCAGGCTCGCCACGCGGGCCGGGCTGAACTAACCACCGCCACGCACCGGACTGCCGCCAGGCCTAGGCCTCGCGACGGCGCGCCCCTGAGTCCGGAAACCCGGAGCCTCCTTATGGTCACTACCGGCAACGATTGACTAACGGTCTGATTCCAGACTGAGGCCGCTGTACTTTGCGCACCTAATCTCCAGATATCAGAGCAGCCAGTTTGTAGCTGGCTGCCGCCTGCGTCTGAGTCCGTCTGCGTGGGGAGCTGGCATGACAGCGCGACGCTCGGTCCTGTGGCCGAGGATGCGGTCGGTCTGGCCGTTGCTGCTGAGCGTCCTGCTGAGCACGCTGATCGCATCGTCGCTGGTCGCGGCCTTCGCCGGATTCGCTGCCGCTGCTCTGCCGCAGGCGGTGAGCAGCGAGCTGGTCAGCTCGTCGGCCCGGTCGATCACCATCAGCGGCGCGATCGACGCTGCGCAGCTCCTGACCGATCGCCAGGCGGTGCGCGCCGCGATCGGTCACGCGTTCGCAGGCGTCCCCGCCACCTCGGCTGACGCCGTGTGGTCGGACCCGCTCGGGCTGCCGGCGCCGCGAGGGGCCAAGACGATCCCGCTGGTGCAGGCGGCCGTGATGGGCGGGATAAAGAGCCAGGCCAGGCTGACGGCAGGGCGCTGGCCGTCCAGCACGGGTCAGGCCGGCACGGGTCGGACTGGCGCCGGTCGGGCCAGCAACGTGCCGGCGGCGATTCCGGCCAGCGTCGCCGTCACGCTCGGGCTGAAGGTCGGCCAGTACGTGCCTACCAGGGACCGGCAGACCGGGGCCAGGGTCAGGTTTCTGATCACCGGCCTCTACCAGCCGCTCAACCGGGCCGCTGCGTACTGGGGTCTTGACCTGATCTCGCCGGCCGGGGTCAGCACCCAGCCTGGCTTCGTCACCTACGGCCCGCTGGTCGTGGCGCCAGGCGCCTTTGCTCGCGGCGGCGGGGTCGCCATTGGCGGCGCTACCTGGCTGTACGGGCTCGGGACCACCGAGCTGGCGGCGGCGCAGCTCAGGCCGCTGGCGGCCAGGGTCACCCACGCGCTCGGCTTCCTGGCCAGGTCCGCTGACCTGGGCGGCCTGCAGACAGCCAGCGGCCTGCCCGCGCTGCTCAACTCGGTCGCGACCAAGCTCGTGGTGGCCAGGTCGCTGCTCCTGGTCGGCGAGCTTCGAGCTGCTGCTGCTCGCGGGCGCCGCGCTTACGCTCACTGCCCGCACCCTGGCCAGTCAGCGCGAGGATGAATCGGCGACGCTCAGCGCGCGCGGTGCGGGGCGGCGGCAACTGGTCGCGATGGCGCTCAGCGAGGCACTGCTGATCACCATGCTCGCTGCCGCCGCCGGGGCCTGGCTGGGCAGCTGGCTGACCGGACTGCTAGCCAGGGTCGGGGCACTGCGCGCGGTCGGGCTGAAGCTCAGCGGCATCCCGGCCGATGACTGGCGGACCGTCGGCGTGGTGCTGCTGCTCTGCACTGCCATCCTGATCTGGCCGGCACTGCGCTCGGTCTCGCCAGGGCAGGCGCGGGTGCGCCGGGGACGGCGGGGTACGGCACTGATGGCCGCGTCGGCCGGGGCGGATGTGGCGCTCATCGCCCTGGCCGGTCTCGCCGGCTGGCAGCTGCGCGAGTTCTCCGTGCTCGGCCGGACCTCCGCTGGCCTCGGCGTCGATCCGGTGCTGGCGCTGGCCCCGGCGATCGCGCTCGCGGCCGGCACCGTGCTGCCGCTGCGGCTGCTGCCTCTGCTCGCGAGGGCCGGCGACCGGCTGGCCGCCCGCACCAGGCAGTTCGGCAGCGCCATGACGAGCTGGGAGCTCAGCAGGCGCGCTACCAGGCAGAGCGCTCCCATGCTCCTCGTGGTGCTGGCGGTCGGCACGAGCACTCTGGCGCTGGCCCAGCACCAGAGCTGGCGCCAGTCGGCACTTGATCAGTCCGCCTTCGTGGCCGGTGCCGACGTGCGGGCCGACACGCTGCTCCCGGCCACGCTCGGCACCTCGGGCACCATCGCCCATGCGGCCGGCGTCACCGCCGCGATGCCGGTCAGCACGGTGGTGGCCGCGCCTGGCGCCGGGCAGGTGATCGCGCTCGACTCGCGGCTCGGCCCGTCGGCCGTCCTGCTGCGCGGCGATGAGTCGGTGCCAGGCCTGTGGCAGCGGCTCGCGCCGCCGAAGGCGTCCGGGCTGATCACACTGCCAGGCCGCCCAGCCAGGCTGCGGGTCACCGCCAGCCTCTCGCCGGGCCGGGGTCCCAGCGTCGGCCCGGTCTCGCTGACGGTCTCGGTCCAGGACGCCGCCGGGATCATTTACGCTGTCCCGGCTGGCGCGCTGTCGGCCGACGGTCGCGCTCATGGCCTCGTCGTCACGCTGACCTCCTCCGGGCAGGCCATCTACCCGCTCAGGCTGATCGCGATCACGGCTGACTTCACCCTGCCGCCAGTCCCTGGCCGGGCAGGCCGGGCCGCCGCCGCCAGCCGGGTCGCGACCTTTTCGGTCACCGGCCTGGCGACTTCGGCCAGCCTGACCGGCCCCGTCGGCGATCAGCTCGCGGCACCGAGGCTGCTGGCCAGGTGGGTGCCGCGGGTGTCAGCGCCCGACCTGGCCGAGTCGGGCACCGGCCGTCCGCCGGCGCTAGTCTCCGTCGCCGGCAGCGGGTCCGGGCCAGTCAGCTTCCACCCCGGCGATGGCGAGGTCGTGGGCCTCTTCGATTCGGCGACGTCGTCGCTCGGCGGTCAGGTCACGGTCGCGGCCGTCCTGCCACATCGGATCATCCCGGTCATCGCGACCACCGCCTTCCTGCACAGCCAGCACCTGACGGTCGGCGCCCCGCTGCAGCTCGCGGCCGCCCAGACCGCGGTGACCGCGCGGATCGTAGCGGCGGTGAAGTCCTTCCCCACGATCACGAATGTGGCCGGCGGCCTGATTGTCGACCAGGCCGCCGTGCAGGAGGCGCTGGCGGCGCAGGGGCAGCCGCCGATCGCGGTGACGCAGTGGTGGCTGGCCACCCGTTCGGGCGGGGTGCCGCGAGGGCTTCCCGCGGGTACCGCGCTGACCGTCAGGGCCAGGATGGCCGGCGTGCTGCTCAGCGATCCGATGTCGGTGATACCCCAGCAGGCGATTCAGGCGACGGCGATCGCCGCCGCGCTGCTCGCCATCCTCGGATTCTCGGTCAGTGTCGCGGGGAGCGTGCGAGAACGGCGGTCCCAGACCGCGCTGCTCGCCGCGCTCGGCGTGCCAGGCCGGGCTCAGGCGCGCCTGCTCAGCATCGAGGCGCTGGCGCTCAGCTTGCCAGCGGCCGTCACCGGGCTGCTGCTCGGCGCGGTACTCGCGCACCTGCTCGTTCCCTCGATCACGCTCACCTCCACTGCGGCCGCTCCGGTCGTGCCAGTCCTGGTCAAGGTCCCGGTGGGGGCGGCCATGACCATCGCGCTCGTCGTCACGGCGATCCCGGTCCTTGCCGCCGCTGCCTCGGCGATTTACCGCCCGGATCCAGCCGCCCAGCTGCGCGCAGCCGAGGCCGCATGACCTGGCGGAGGCTAGCATCGAGCACGGTCACGGGGACAGGGGCCGGGGCCAGTGCGGTGCTCGCGCTGCTGGTGATCGTCAGCGTCTTCGTGGCGGTGGCGACGCCGCGAGCCAGTCTCGCGTACCGGACGAAAGCGCTTCAGCAGATCTTCGCGACGACACCGGCTAATGGCCGGGCGGTGACCGGGACAATCGACCTGCCGACGCTTGGCGTCGGGCTCGGGCCGCCCGACCAGCCAGCCTCAGCCGGCATGGACGGAGTGCAGTTCGGGCCGATCGGCGCGGAACTCGCCTCGCACCTGACCGCGAAGGGTCTGCCGCTGCAGCGAGATGCTAGCTGGTGGGGCGTCGCGGCGAGCTTCCTTCCGGCCCCCGGAGCGGCCAGGAGTGCCTATAACGGCAGCACGCCGCCGTCGGTAGAGCTGATCGACCGGTCGGATCTGCGCCGGTTCGGCAAGCTGATCGCGGGGCGGCTGCCGAAGGCCGATTCTCTCGCCCAGACGTCGGCGCGCTTCGACGTGATGGTGACGCCAGCGACAGCGGCGAAGTTCAGCCTGCGGGTCGGCTCGGTCGTGCGGCTGTCCGACAGCGAGGAGGGCTCGGTCAGCACGCTTGCGCTGAAGGTCACCGGGATCTTTCAGCCGCTGCTGCGCGGGTCGGCCTTCTGGACGGCCGATCCCGACGCTCTGCGCCCGAGTTTCAACAAGACATCGTCCGGTGGCTACTGGCTCGGCGCGATGATCGTGGCCGACTCTGAGCTCAACGATCTCGAGGTCGCGCTCTCCGTCCAGGACATGCGGGTGACCTGGGAGTTCCCCCTGGCGCTCAGCCAGGTGAGCGCCGATCAGGCGGCGAAGCTCAGCAGCGAGGTCGGCCCTGACCTGGCGAGCGCCGGCGTGCTGACGAGGAGCGTCGGGACCCCGCTGACGATCTCGCTGTCGGCGGCGCTGAGCGGCGGGCTGATCGACTTCGTGCAGACCGAGGGCGAGATCGGGACCTTGCTGGCGCTGCTGTATGTGAGCCTGACGGTGGTCGGGCTCGTGGTACTGCTGCTGGGAGCCAGGCTGCTGGCTGAGCGGCGGGCGCGGGAATTCGGGCTCATCCTGGCCAGGGGCGCGGCGCGGCGGCAGCTGGCCCTGGTGACGGCCAGGGCCGCTCTGGTCGTCGTGGTGCCCGCTGCTCTGGCGGGCGGGCTGCTTGGCGTGGCAGTGACTCCGGGACAGGGGGAGCCGCTGGCGTGGTGGCTGGCCGGGGTCACGTGCGTGGTGGCGCTGGCCGGGATTCCGTGGCTGTCGCTGCGGCAGGCGCGGCTGGTGGAGGCGCGGGCCGATGCGGCCGTGCCCGCGCGCCTGCGGGTCAGGCTGCTGGTGCTGGACTGTACGGCGGTGCTCGCGGCCGTGGCCGGCCTGGCGGTGCTGCGGTTGCAGGGGCAGCCGCCGGATGGCGGTACTGACTGGTTTACGAGCGCGGCGCCGGTCCTGGTGGCTGTTCCGCTGGCCGTGGCGGTGGTGCGGGTGTACCCGGTGGTGCTGGGCTGGCTGGTGCGGGTGGCGGGGCGGGGTCAGGGGCTGACGGTGTTCGTGGGGCTGGCGCGGGCGTCACGGGGCTCGGTGTCAGCCGTGTTGCCGGCGTTCGCCCTGGTGCTGGCGCTGGGGGTGATCGCGTTTGGCGCGATGCTGCGGACGGCGGTAGCCGCTGGCGATGTGGCGCAGTCCTGGCGCCAGGTCGGCGCCGATGTCGTCATCGACGCCTCCAGTTCGAATGCGCCGCTCAGCCCGGCAGCCCAGCAGGCCATCGCCCGCGTGCCCGGGGTACGCGCGGCGGCGACGCTGAGCCTGGCTTCTGGCACGGCGGCAGATGGGACCACGCTTGGCGTGGTGGTGCTTGACCCAGCGAAATACGCCGCACTGGTCGCGCTGACGCCCGGGCAGCGGTTCCCCGCTGACGAGCTGGCCGGGCCAGCCGGATCGGGGGCTGGCGGCGTGCCGGTGCTGGCCTCGCCGGGCGCGGCGGCCGGCGCTGGCACACGGCCGCCTGCTGGTCGGGATCAGGGCCGTGCCCATCCGGATAGCCGGCTCAGTGCGGGCCATCGCGGGAGTGCCCGCGTCCGGGCCCTTCGTCGTCCTGCCGTACTCGGCGGCCAGCCGGGCGCTGGGCGCTGATGCGCCGGCGCCGGACCTGATGCTGCTGGTGGGCCAGGTCGACCACGGCAGGCTGCGTGCAGCCGTGCATCGCGTACTTCCCGGCGGAACGTCGGTGAGCTACCGGTCAGCGGTGCTGGCCGGGCTGACGGGGGCTGATCTGCAGCGGGGAGCGTATGTGACGTTCGCCGAGTCGGCGGGAGCGGCGGCTGGGTTCGGTGCGGTGATCATGGTGATCATGCTCGCTCTCGGAGCGCGCTCCAGGGAACTGACGCTGGCACGGTTGTTCACGATGGGACTGTCGCGTGGTCAGGCCCGGCTGGTGGTGGCGGCCGAGGCCTTGCCCGCGATCGTGGCGGCGGCTGGCGGCGGGGCGGTCTGCGCGTGGGTGCTTGTGCCGTTGCTCGGGCCCGGCATTGACCTGTCACCATTTACGGGCTCGGCCGCGCGGGTGCCGGTACGGGCGGACTTCGCGGTGATCGGGTACCTGGCGGCAGGCCTGGTGGCACTGGCGCTGCTGATCTTGTTCGCCCAGGCGGCCGCGACGCGCTTGCGGGGCGTGTCACGGGCGCTTCGGGTAGGGGAGTAGGAAAGGGTGGCGCGGGTGGAAAGGGTGGCGCGGGTGGGAAGGAAGGTGCGATGACGGCATCGGCCGAGCGGATCACGGCCGCATCGGGGATCGGAGAGCTCGCCGAGGAGGTCGACCGCGCTCAGGTGTCCTACGGCGACCGGGCCCTGGTCGTCTGCGACCGGCTGGTCAGGATCTACGCCGCCGAAGGCATCGAGGTACAGGCCCTGCAGGGCCTTGACCTGCTGATCGACGAAGGCGAGCTGACGGCCATGGTCGGTGCGTCCGGCAGCGGCAAGTCGACGCTGATGAACATACTCGCCGGGCTCGACGCGCCGACCGCCGGCACGATCAGGGTCGCCGGTCATGACCTGGCCGTCATGTCAGCCCGCGACCGGCTGAGCTACCGGCGCGAGGTCGTCGGGTTCATCTGGCAGCAGACCTCGCGCAACCTGCTCCCGTACCTGACCGCCAGCCAGAACGTGATCATGCCGATGCGATTCAGCGGCCTCGGGCGCAAGGCACGCGCCGGCCGGGCCGCCGAGCTGCTGGGGACGCTGGGCGTGGCGCACTGTGCTGACCGCAGGCCCGATCAGATGTCCGGCGGTGAGCAGCAGCGGACGGCGATCGCGACCGCGCTCGCGAACCGGCCGAGCCTGCTGCTCGCCGACGAGCCCACCGGCGAGCTCGACAGCGCGACCGCCATGGATGTCTTCACCGCCCTGCAGACGGCCAACTCCGAGCTTGGCGCCACCGTGCTCGTCGTCACCCACGACCCGGCCGTATCCAATCAGGTGCGCCGGACCGTGGCGATCGCCGACGGGAGGACGAGCACCGAGACGCTGCGCCGCTCGGCCACCGAGCACGCGGTCGAGTACGCGGTGCTCGACCGGGCCGGCCGGTCGCAGCTGCCGCTGGACATGATGGAGCCGCTCGGCATGCGGGACCGGGTCAGGCTAGAGGCGCAGGCGGACCATATCGGCGTCTGGCCGGATGCCGGGCAGACGCCGGCCGGCGAGCTAAGGGAGTCGCGATGACCACGCAGGCACCGGCGCTAGTCGAGGTCAAGGAGGTCAGCCGCACCTTCGGCGGCGGCCACACCTCCGTGCGGGCGCTCCGCGAGGTCACGGCCACGATCAGGCGGGGCGAGCTCACCGCCCTGATCGGGCGCTCGGGCTCGGGCAAGACCACCTTGCTCAACGTGATCGGCGGCCTCGACCGGCCGACGACGGGAACGGTGCACGTCGCGGGGGAGAACGTCACCGCGATGAGTGACCGGGAGCGGATGCTGTTCCGCCGGAGCAAGGTTGCCTTCATCTTCCAGTCGTTCGGCCTGATCCCGATCTTGTCCGCCGCCGAGAACGCAGGCGTGCCGCTGCGCATCGTCGGGACGCCGGTCAGAGAGCGGGAGGAGCGAGTCAAGCTCATGCTCAGCCTGGTCGGCCTGGCCGATCACGCCAGGCAGCGGCCGAACGAACTGTCGGGCGGGCAGCAGCAGCGAGTCGCGATCGCCAGAGCCCTGGCCGGCCGCCCCGACCTGCTGATCGCCGACGAGCCTACCGGCCAGCTCGACTCGCAGACCGGCCGCCAGATCATGCGGCTGCTGAAGACGGTAGTACGAGCCGAGGGCATCACAGCCCTGGTAGCCACGCACGACCCGGTCCTCATCGAGCTGGCCGACCGAACCCTCCGCCTAGACGACGGTGTCCTTTCAGCACCGGAATAGCGGTCACTGTCCTGGACATGGGGCATCCGCCGGTTTCCCGGAGAGTTTTCAGAACGACAACTCTCCGGGAGAATGGTGACAATCTCCGGGGCGATGCAAGTCCGGCGAGAACACGCTGGAAGCAGGCTTTGCCAGCGCGATTATGAGTTCCCGCGGGAATCCCGGTCTCGGGAGTTACCGGGGCTAGTTGTGCACCTTGTCGCGCTGGTCACCTGCCGTGCTGGTCAGTCGCGCCGCCGCATCTCGCTGGGCGCGGATTTACCACCTGGGGTTTGCTAGCCTGCACGGGGGTGCATGTCCATGCGGGTAAGTCGCCGGGCGCTGATCGCGGGAATCAGCTCCGCGAGTGCGTTGCTCATCCTGATCGTCGGTTTTTTCCTGCTCACTGGCGGGAAGCCAGCGGCCAGGCCGGCCACGGCCGCTAAGCCGGCCAGATCCGCGCCGGCCAGGCTGTTCTCGCCTTTTACCGGCGAGCCGGTTAAGTCGCTTGGACCAGAGCTGATATTTAAGATCGACAATGTCGCGCAGGCCAGGCCGGCAACCGGACTGGCGAAAGCCGACATCGTGTATCTGCTTCCGGTGGAGGGCGGGCTGAGCCGGATATTTGCCGTCTTCTCCAGTCACGTCCCTCCGGTCGTCGGCCCGGTGCGCAGCTCGCGCGCCGAGGATATCGAGCTGCTCAGGCAGTTCGGCCGGCCCGCGTTCGCCTTCTCGGGAGCGCAGCCTGAGCTGCTGCCGGTGGTCGAGCGCGCGCGGATCGTCGATCTCTACTCGGGGATCGTCGGCGGCTACTACCGCGATGACAGCCGGGTCGCGCCTTATAACCTGTATGCCAGGTCCAGCCAGCTGCTGGCGGAGGCCAGGGGAGCGAGCCGGGCGAAGGACATCGGCTTCAGGTTCGGGGCGCCTCCGCCGGCGGCACAAGGACCAGCGCCTACAGCGTCTCCTACCCGTCAGCGGCTTTCACCTTCCGCTGGTCGGCGGCCCAGCAGCGGTGGCTGTCCTTCATGGATGGCAGGCCGGCCGACGCTGCGGGCGGCGGGCAGCTCGGCGGGCGGACCGTGGTGATTCAGTCGGTGAATGTGGGAGCGTCGCACTATCGCGACTCGGGATCAAGCCGCCCTACGCGAACACGGTCGGCAGCGGATCGGCTGTAGTGCTCCGGAATGGGCGGGCCTACCAGGCACGATGGTCGCGGCCTCGCGCCGATGGCGGAACAGCTTTTACCCAGCCCGATGGTCAGCCCATGCCGTTTGCCCGAGGTCAGGTGTGGGTTGTCTATCGCTACGGGCCAGGTTCAACGGGCTGATCCTGAACCCCGCCGCGCCGATGTATCCGACCGTCTTGTCGGTTTCCGTGGCGCATGCGACACTCTCAGTGTTTATCGATGCGGTCGCCAATCGGCGGACGAAGCGCCAGCGATGCTGTTGCTCAAATCGGTACTTTCTGGACACGAACTACGGGCGAATTGGGGCGGGGAATGACCGACGGGCCAACCGAGCTGCCTGACTCGATAGATCCATCGCAGCCGGCCACGATCATGCGCGACCGGCCAGCGGCGGCGGCGCGCCCGCCGAGCAGGGGGCGCCGGCTGGCTCCGGCGACCTGACCGAGGAACTGCTGCGCTCTGATCAGTGGACCGACGCGATGCTGGCCTCCGCCGGCATTCCGGTAGCTGACATTCCGTTCGTCAGCGTCGGCGGCGGTATCGGGTCTTTTGTGACCGTTGACTACCTGCGAGTCGCCGGCGTGCCGACGAACCGGATGATCGTGCTGTCCAATCTCGATTTTCCCTGGCAGACCTATGAGTACCTGACCCGGGTATCGCAGATCCCGAGGTCGGAGCGGATCAGGTCGGACTCGGCCTCAAGGCCTGACAACCTGTGGGGCTTTCCTTCCTATGCGCTGGCCGAGGCGATCAGCGACAAGTCGGTCACGGAGCTCTGGCATGTGCTGGTCGAGCCGATGTGGGCCGACTTCTACACGCCAAAGGCCGGCCGGGTGTTCGCAGGACTCGAGCGGGAGTCCAAGCGGATCGGCTGGGACCAGATGCTCGTCAAGGGCCAGGTCAGGATGGTCAGGAAGCGTCAGGGCGGCGGCTATTTCGTCATATTGACCCCGAAGGCTGGTGCCACGCCGACCAAGCGGGTCGCCTACCGGGCCGAGTACGTGCACCTGGCCGTCGGCTATCCGGGCCTGCGGTTCCTGTCCGAGTTGCAGAAATTCCGCACCGATCACCAGGACTTCCACCACGTGGTCAGTGCCTATGAAGAGCACGAGCACATCTACGAGGCCGCGCGGACCAAGGAGATCACTGTCATGCTGCGCGGCGGCGGCATCGTCGCGTCCCGCGTGCTCGCCCGGCTGATGGACGATCGCGAGAAGTACGGCCTGCGGACCCAGATCGTGCATCTCTTCCGTACCTACATCGAGGGGTCTCATGGCCCGCACGCCTGGAGCAGGCGCAAGGGCAGCTACGGATTCGCCTACCAGGGCTTCAACTATCCCAAGTCGGTGTGGGGCGGCCAGCTCAAGTCGGAGATGCGGCGGCTGGAAGGCGAGGAGCGGGCCAAGAAGTACAAGCAGATGGGCGGCACCAACACGCCCTGGCGGCGGCGCTGGCAGGCGCAGATGGCGCAGGGCCGCAACGAGGGCTGGTACCGCACGATGAAGGGCACCGTCGACGACATGCGGCTGGACGGCGGCAAGATCGTCAGCATGGTCAATACGGCGAACGGCACGGTCGCGGTGCCCGCCGACTTCGTGATCGACTGCACCGGGCTAGAGGCTGACATCTCCGAGCACCGGGTGCTGGCCGACCTGCTTGAGCACTCCGGGGTGGGACGCAATCCGGTTGGCCGGATGGACGTCGAGCGCACCTTCGAGCTGCGCGGGACCGGAAGCGGACCCGGTGTCATCTACGCCTCGGGGGCGACCACGCTCGGGGGCTACTTCCCTGGCGTGGATACCTTCCTCGGACTTCAGGTCGCGGCGCAGGAGATCGCGGACGATCTGGCCAGGCGCGGGTTCTGCCCGAAGATCGGCACGTTCCGCTCTATCTCGCAGTGGCTCCGCTGGGCTCAGAACAAGCAGCCGTAACCGGCAGCCTGCCCCGAATTCCCCGCGTCACAAACAGGAGGCCTGAAAGTGCTACCCACGCTGGGCGGCCGGATCCAGACCCGGCTGGTACTGCTCGCCGTGATCGGCGGTCTGGTCACGCTCATCATTACCCCGGTGCTGCCGGTGAACGCGCCGCTGGGTACCGCGTATCGCGATACCTTCCTGATCCTGGTGACCGTCGCCGTGCTCGGGGTCGCCTGGGAGTGCCTGTACCACTTCCTGATGCAGTGGCGCTGGGAGAAGGACTGGCCTACGCTGTTCGGTCTGGTCACCGCCGTGCCTGAGGGATTGCTCGTGTTCGCGCTGCTGCGGGCCGACGCGATTCCCGGCATTGTGGGCCGGGTGCCAACGAGGGCGTTCGCTATTGATTTCGTGCTCGTCTGGGTAGCGGTCTGGCTGTGGGCTAACGGACCGATGCGAGTGATCAACATCAGGTGGCGGTTCCACGGCGGGAGACTAGTGTGAGCGAGTCAGGGTCTGCTGGAAGCAGCCACCCGCCGGGCCTCTGGCCGGTCCCGGGCGACGGTGTGCTGGCCAGGCACGGGACTTTGATGCTGCTGTCCAGCCTGGAGTCCGGGCAGTTCGTTGATGTGCTTCTTGACCTCCTTGAGCAGATCGCCGCGGCGGGCGGCGACGGCCGGCAGTTCGCTGACCAGGTCGGTGCCGCCCTTGAGGGCGACGACGCCGAGCCAGGGTCATCCGTGCTCGCGTTCGGCGCGGCCGGGGCCGGGCTGGCGGTCATTGTCAGCGGCGGTGCGTGGGCCGACGTGACGACCTCGTACGGCACCCAGCGGATCGAGGCTGGCCAGCCGGGGATGCTGCTGCGCTGCCTGGTGCGCTCGCCGGTGAGCGCGGTTCGCGGCGGACTTGGCGCGGCGGACAACGGCCAGGCCCGTACCGACCGGTTCTCCAGGCTGGACGCTGGCACGGTGCGGGCCGGCGGCCTCAGCTTCTTCTCCGGCGGTGCCGCGCCCAGTGCCGTCGCGGCGCCGCGACCGACCGCCGCGCCCGAGCCGGTCAGGCGCGAGCCGGTTCCTGAGCCAGTCGTACCAGAGCCTGCCCTGCCCGAGCCCGCTCTGCCTGAGCCCGCTCTGCCTGAGCCAGCCCTGCCAGAGCCGGTCGTTCCTGAGCCAGCCCTGCCAGAGCCGGTCGTTCCTGAGCCAGCCCGGCCAGAGCCGGTCGTTCCCGAGCCAGCCCTGCCCGAGCCATCTGTTCCCGAGCCCGCTGTGCCTGAGCCCGCGCCAGCGGACCAGCAGGAGCAGATCGGCACCGAGCTGCCTGGCAGGCGCCGCCGGTCGATCCGCCGCCCCCGTCACGAGGGGTCACCATCGCGCCCGTCTCATCGGAGCCGTTCGAGTCGGTCGAATTCGGCTCGCCGGCAGCCGCGGTGACCTGGAGGTAGTGCGCCGCGAGCCGCTGGCCAAGGCCAGGGACCTTCCGGCCGGAACCAGCAGCTACGGCGCTGACGCCCCGATCATTCAGGGCGTGTACTGCAAGAACGGGCACTTCGATGACCCCGAGGCGCTGTTCTGCGCGGTGTGCGGGATCTCGATGAACCAGCAGACTCTGGTCCCGAGGCCGGGGCCAAGGCCACCGCTAGGCGTGCTGCTGGTCGACGACGGCTCGGTGTTCCAGCTTGACCGGGACTACATCGTGGGCCGCGAGCCCGGGCTCGACGCCTCAGTCGCCTCGGGCCGGTCAAGGCCGCTGCGGATCGCCGATGACTCGGGGATCGTCTCGCGGGTCCACGCCAGGATCGCGCTCGATGGCTGGCGGGTGCTGCTGACCGACCTCGGATCGGCCAACGGCACCAGGGTGAAGCTGCCGAGCCAGCCCGCCGACACTCAGCTGCAGCCGCACGCACCGCTGGTCCTCGCCACCGGCAGCCAGATCGATCTCGGCGGTCGCGGGTTCCGATACGAGTCGCACCGTGGACGATGACCGCGACGCGAGTCACGCCTGTCCGACCTGCGCCAGTGCGGACAACGCCATCCCCGCCCGCCCGAGCCAGGCAAGGACGACGAGATGACCGATCAGCAAGTCCAGCTGCTGCTGGCCGATCTGGCGCTAATCATCATCCTGGCCCGGCTGCTCGGGGCGGCAGCGAAGCGGATCGGGCAGCCACCGGTGCTCGGCGAGATCGTGGCCGGGCTGCTGCTCGGGCCGACGCTCTTTGGCGGCAAGTTCACGTCGACCTCTTCCCGCCTGCCGCCCCCCCTGATCGCGCCGCTCACGGCGCTGGCCGACATCGGGCTTGTGCTCTTCATGTTCGTGGTCGGCTATGAGGTCGACCTTCGCCTGGTCAAGGGCAGGGAAAAGGTCGCGGCTGGAGTCGCGATCGGCTCGATCTTCCTGCCGCTGATCCTCGGCCTCGCGCTCGGCGCTCTATCCTCGCGCCGCCCTGACGTGCACGACAAGCTGACCTTCGTGCTGTTCTTCGCCATCGCCATGTCGATCACAGCGTTTCCGGTGCTCGCGCGTATCCTCACCGATCGCGGCCTGCACCGGACTCGGATCGGCGGGCTGGCGCTCGCCGCCGCGTCGGTCGACGACGTGCTCGCCTGGACGCTGCTCGCCGTCGTGGTCGCGGTGGCCGGTGCAGCGGGAACACGGCCAGGCTGATCCTGGCCCCCGTCTACGCCGCGCTGATCATCTTCGTGGTGCGCCCTGGCCTGCGCTGGCTGGCCGGGGTGTATCAGAAGCAGGGCAGGCTCACGCCGACCGTGCTGGCCACAGTGCTCGCCCTGCTGCTGCTCTCCGGCTACGCCACCGACTGGATGGGCATCAAGTTCATCTTCGGCGCGTTCATCTTCGGCATCATCATGCCGAGGAACGTCCCGGCGCTCCGCGAGGCCATACTCGAGCGCCTGGAGCAGGTCAGCGTGATCGTGCTGCTCCCGGTGTTCTTCGTGATCGCGGGCCTGTCGGTCAATCTGTCCTCGGCTCGGGCTGTCCGGGCTCGCCGACCTGGGCCTGATCATGGTGGTCGCGGTGATCGGCAAGTTCGGCGGTGCCTACTATGGCGCGAGACTGACCGGCGTGCGTAGCAGGCAGGCCGGCGCGCTGGCCGCGCTGATGAACACGCGCGGCCTGACCGAACTGGTCATCCTGACCGTCGGCCTGAACCTCGGCATCCTGAACAAGTCGCTGTACTCGCTGATGGTGGTCATGGCGATCGTTACCACGGCGATGGCGGGCCCGCTGCTCAAGGTCATCTACCCGAACCGGATCATGGAGCGGGACATCACCGAGGCCGACCGGTCAGCGCTCGGCCGGGCCGGTGCCCACCGGGTCGTGGTGCTCGTCGACGATCCGCGGACAGCCGGGCCGCTGGTCGACCTGGCCGCGCGCCTGGCCTCGACCCGGTCGAACAGCGAGGTCGTGATTTCTCATCTGGTGGCGCACCAGCCGGCTGGGCGGCTAGAGGTCGGCGGCGGACTCGGCGGTGAGCTGCTGGCTATGACGGAGACGATGGACACGCTTCATCAGCTTGCCGCGCGGCCGAGCAGCGCGGCGTGACCGCTGTCGTGCAGTCAAGGTTCAGCGACGACGTGACCGCTGAACTGCCCGGCTACATCACCGCCGCCGACCCGGACACCGTGGTGCTGCACCGGGACGCGGCGCCGCTGGCCGGGCTGACCAACGACGGCAGGGCCCAGCTCGTGATCTTGATGCAGCCGCTGCCAGGCTCGCCGGCGGCGGCAGCGGCCCGGATGGCCAAGGGCCCGGACACCGACGCGGCCGTGCAGGTGGCCGCGCAGCTCGCGCTTGCCGACGGGATTGACCTGATCCTCACCCCGGCAGGAAAGGCAAGCAGCAGCCGCGTCTCCGACCTGATCAGGCGCGGCGTGCAGGCCACCGCCGGGGACGAGCCGACCGGCAGCCTGGTAGTAGCGCCCACTGACAGCACGGCGAACGGAATTGTGCACATCGCCGTGGTCTCAGGTAGCAATGAAGCCAGTGACGACATGGACCAGTGGGTAGAGGCGCTGGACGGACACAAGCAGCGGGAAAGCAGGCAGCAGTGAATGGTAGTGACTCGGGTCTCGCGGTCGACCGGGCTGGCATTGCCGATTACCACTTTCTCCGGGTGCTCGGCACCGGCAATCACGGCGTTTTCTACCTGGCTAGCCGCCCGGACCGGCTGAGGGCTGACGCCGACCTGGTCGCGGTCAAGGTGCTGTCGGGTTCCAACAGCCAGGACACCTTCCGCCGCGCTACCCGCGAGCTTGCCGCGTTCGCCGCGGTCAGATCGCCTTACCTGGTCACCCTCTATGACGCGGGCCAGCAGGGCGATGACCTGTACTACTCGATGGAGTACCTGCCGGACGGGTCGCTGGCCGACGCGGCCGGGTCGCTGCCTGCCGGGCAGGCGCTGGCAGCGGTCGCCGACGCCGCCCGCGCCGCCGACGCCCTGCACGAGGCGGGCATAGCGCACAACGACATCAAGCCACGCAACATCATGCTGCACGCGAGCGGCGCCAAGCTCAGCGATCTCGGACTCAGTCAGCTGCTGAGTCCCGGCCTGACCATCACCGGGCTCGGGCCGGCCGGATCGGTCGAGTTCCTCGATCCCGCCATCATCCGCGGCGAAGTGCCCTCCCGTGCCACCGACATCTACGCGCTCGGCGCGAGTCTGCACCGGGTGCTGACCGGGCCAGGGCCTTCTACGGCGACCTGCCGACAGACAACACCATGGTGGCGATGCGGCGGGTGCTCGGCCATCCCGCCGCGATCTCAGACCAGCTGGCTCCGGAGATCAGGGACGTCATCGCCAGCGCGATCAACCCGGACCCGGCGGCCCGCCCGAACACCGCCGCCGAGCTAGCCGACCGCATCGACGCCCTGGCCGTCAGCTAGGAAGATCGCAAGACTGTCTCCTTGTCGGCTGTCTCCTTGTCGGCTGAGTGATCTGACGCTGCACAAATTTGGCGGATATTGGCCCTTTCGGTCGTCCCCGGCCGCCCATCCCTGTTTCCGTGATCATGACCGGGATCTTGATCACGGAGCCCTGGCGGGTGATCGCGCGGCTGAACTTCCGGGTTCTGGCGCGAATTCCGTGATGTTAGCCGGGGCTGAGGACGACGGTCCGGAACGTCGGCAGAGTGATCACCGGGCCGGCTTGGGTGAGGTGAGCACCGGGCCGGGTTTGCGGGCTCTGGGCTGATTTGCAGGGTTTGCGCCGGGTCGGTGGCTAAAGATCTAGGAGACTTTACTCCTGTAGGAGGGTTAACCACCATATTCGCTGTTAAGTCTCCTACAGGAAAAAAGTCTCCTACAGGATCAGGGGAGCCTGGCGGCGGGCGATGCGGCTGTGAAAGCTGAGTCCCCTGGGACCAGCCCCGGGGTCCGGGAGGTGGCTCCGCCGGGCCCGCGTGGCAGCCCGACCACGGAATTCGCGCCAGAGTCCAGGAGCCCAACTTCCGTGATCAAGGCTTGCCTCATGATCACGGAAGTCTGCGGGGGGAGAGGGGGAGAGAGTCTGCTGGGGGAAGAGAGTCGGCGTGAACAGCTGACCCTCGTGCCACGCACTCCTAGCCGCGACGCCCGGTCTCCGCTGGCTTCCTCGTCAGCGCGAAGGCGATGAGGTAGACCAGGGTCGCGATGCCGAGGATGCCGAAGCTCGGCGGCATTTTCGGTACCGAGTAGGCGATGAGCAAACCAGTCCAGACCGAGCCGATCGCGATGGCGGCGGACAGCCAGAGCCCGAGGAAGGGCCGGGCCGTCAGCCGCTGGGCCGCCCCGGCCGGCGCGGCGATCAGGCCAAGCAGCAGCAGCGCCCCGACCGCCTGAGTCGCCGCCGCCGCGGTCACGCCGACCAGCCCGAGGAACACGAAGCCGAGCGTGCGTACCGGTACCCGGCGAGCACTGGCCACCGCCGCGTCGACGCTGGCGAAGAGCAGCGGCCTGCCGATCACGATGATCACCAGGCAGACCGCGAGCGACACGACCGCGTCGGTGATCGCCTGGCCGGCCGAAAGGCCGAAGATCGTGCCGAACAAGACGCTGACGCCCGACGTACCGTTAGTCCCGGTTGGCGAAGTCGTGTAGATCGTCAGAAATAGGGCGCCGAGGCCGAGGATCCACGCGAAGACACTGCCGATGACGGTGTCATCTGCCTGACCCCGGCGGCCGAGCGCGGCCATCGCGAGCGCGACCAGGATGCACGCCGCGTAGAGACCGATGAGCAGGTCGGCGCCGGCGGCCAGCGCGGCCAGCGCTCCGGTGAAGGCCACGTGACTGAGCGCGTCGCCGGTGAAGACCTGCGACCGCAGCACGACGAAGTAGCCGACCAGGCCGGAGGCGCCGCGATGGCCGCGCCCGCCAGGAAGGCGTAGCGCAGGAACGGCTGGCCGGCGATGTGCAGCAGCCCGGTGATCATGTCGCCACCCGTACGGGCACGAGCCTGCGGAGGCCAGCGCGGCCCGCTGCGGCGAGCACGTAGCAGGCGAACCCGAAGGTCGTGATGTAGAAGCCGACCGGATAGACCGAGAAATAGGCGACGGCCAGCCCGAGCCAGACGATCAGCAGGCCGAGCGCGATCGTCAGGCAGAAGCTGATGACTGGTCGCGCGGTGAGCTGCTGCGCGGTCGCGGCCGGCATCACGAGCAGGGCGAAGACCAGCAGCGCACCCGTGATCTGGCTCACCTCGGCGGCCGCGCAGCCGAGCAGGACCAGGAAGATCGTCCCGAGCAGCCGGACCGGGACGCCCCGCGCGGCCGCGACATCGGGGTCCACCGTCGCGAAGAAGAGCGGCCTGGCGATCAGCGCCAGCATGGCCAGCGCGACGGCCGCGACCACGAGCAGCGCGGTCACCTGGCTGCCCGAGATCCCGAGAAAGGAGCCGAACAGCAGGCTGGTGATCCCGTTCAGGAAGCCGCCGTACAAGCTGACAAACAGCGCGCCGCTGGCGAGCGCGAACGCCTGGATCGTGCCGATCACGGCGGACTCGCTGCTGCGAGCCTGGCCGCCGAGCGAGCGGGGCACGGCGGCGATGACGACGGCGGCCGCGATGGCGGCGGCGAAGTACCCGGTGGTAGCGCTGACGCCGAGCAGGATCGCGGCGGCGGCACCGGGAAACGACACGATCGCCAGCGTGTGCCCAGCGAACGACTGCCTGCGCAGCACCATGTACCAGCCGAGCGCGCCGGCTGTCACGGCCACGATGGTGCCCGCGCGGAACGCGTTGACCATGAACTGGTAGGCGAAGATCTGGCTCACTGCACTGTGCTCACTGCACTGTGCTCATGCCGGCCGGGCTCATGGCGGCTGGGCTCACCATGGCTGGGCCGGGACGCTGGGCGCGTCGGTGTGCCGGTCGGTGTGCCTGGCCGGGGCCTCGGGCTCGCCGACGACGACCAGTCTGCCGTCGCTGGCCCTGAGCACCTCGACCGGAGTCCGGTACAGCTCGGTCAGGATCTCGGACCTGATCACCTTGTCCGGGGTACCGCAGACCGCCCCGCCGCGCGCGACGTAGGCGACCCGGTCCAGGTAGGGCAGGATCGGATTCACGTCGTGGGCGACCAGCATGACGGTGACCAGGTGCTCGCGGCAGATCCTGGAGATCAGCGCGGCGACCGAGGCCTGGCTCGGCAGGTCCAGACTGTCGAGCGGCTCGTCGAGTACGAGCAGCCGGGGACGCTTGACCAGCGCCTGGGCGATCAGCAGCCGCTGCTGCTCGCCGCCGGAGACCTGGCCGATCGGCCGCCCGGCGAACGCGGTCGCGCCGACCAGCTCGATCACCTCGGCCACTCGCTGGGCGCCGGCTCGCCTGGACGGCAGGAACCGGCTGCCGAACGGCAGTGGCAGGCCCCAGCGTTCGCCGTCGCTGCCGAGGCCGACTATGTCGATGCCGCGTACCCGCAGGCCGGCGTCGAAGTTGCGGCGCTGCGGCAGGTAGCCGATCTGGCGGCCAGCCTGGCCGGGCCGGCCGAGCACGGTGACCGAGCCCGCGGCCAGCGCGACCAGTCCGAGCGCCGACTTGACCAGCGTCGATTTGCCCACGCCGTTAGGTCCGAGCACGGCAAGGAACTCACCCTGCGCGACCTCGAGATTGACGTCGGACCAGATCGTCCGGCCGCCGATCTGAACCGCCGCCTGATCGAACCGCACCGCCGTCGGCATCATGGCCGGCTGCTCGCCGCCGCCGCGAGCGCGGCCTCGATTCCGCGAAGCTGCCTGACCTGCCAGGCCTGGTAACTGTCCTGCGGCGGCGCTAGCGTCTCGGTAATCGTCGCGACCGGGATGTGCGCCGCCCTGGCCGCCTGGAGCTGCGCCTGCACGTCAGGGGTGACATTCTGGCTGTTGTACACGTAGATCTTGATCAGGTGGCGGCTGATCTGCCTGTCGATTGTCTGCTTGTCGGCGGCCGACACCTCGCTGCCCTCGCTGATCGCCTTGAGGAATGAGCTGGGCGTGATCAGCCGCAGGTGCAGGGCCGGAGCCAGCATCGCGAAGATCGACTCAGACGCACCGACTGGGGTACCGGCATATTTACTTCTTATCGCCGTTATCAGTGAGTCGTACTGCCGCAGCCCGGCGCTGTCGAACCTGCTCCGCTGCCGGGCGAAGTACGCCTTGTCGGCCGGGTCGAGCTTGCCGTAGTCGGCCGTGAGCCGCCGGGCCACGGCCTGGACGTCGGCCGGGTTGTACCAGCGGTGCGGGTTGCCCCCGTCGCCGATGCCGAGCAACTGCCCGACGCTGAGCACGGTCTGGGTGCCGTCGTCGGCGGCGAGCAGCTTGGCCGCCCACGGGTCATACCCGATCCCGTTCTCGATGACGAGCCGAGCTCCGGCGATCTCTCTCGCGTCCGCGGCGGTCGGCTCGTAGCTGTGCGGGTCGGTGTTCGGGTTGGTGATCACGCTCGTGACCTGTACGTGCCTGCCGCCGAGTTGCCGGGCGATGCTGCCCCAGAAGTTCTCAGCGGCGACGACCTGGATCACGCGGGCGCTTCCGCCGGCCTGCACGGTCCCGTTCGCGACGCTGCACCCGGTCAGGGCCGGTGTCGCCGCGGCGAGCCCCGCCAGCGTAACCGTCAGGCCTGTGCGCATGCCGTGTCGTCTCACCGTGGTCCTCGCTTCGCCGTAATCCTCGCTGGCCCGTCGCTTGTTTCGGCAACCTACTATGAAAACCGTTTTCATTTCAAGTTGAACTGGATCAAGGTTCAGCTCATCCCGCTCTATTACTTAGAGCGGCACTCTGATTACAATCGGTGATAAGTGCCAGCTGAGCTAACCCAGCGCTAGCTACACGGCGCTAGCTACACGGGGGGAAATCACTATGACGATGCACGCCGACCAACTCGTGGGTGCCCCGGTAACCGACTCGGACGGTCTCGCGGTCGGCACCGTGGAGCAGGTGTTCCGCGATGACGTAGACGGGACGCCTAGCTGGGCGCGGATCCGGTCGAGCAAGGGGCTCCATTTCGTGCCGCTCGCGAATAGCACTCTGACGAGCGGGGGTGGCCTGAGCGTTCCTTTCGACTCACAGAAGATCCTGACCGAGCCCGACTTCAGCGTGGACCGGCATATGTCGGTCGAGCAGGAGGAGGATCTGCGCAGGTACTTCGGCCTCAGCGTGCCTGCCCAGGCACCGCCAGCCGAGACCGAGACGATGCCGGCCGCCGAGACCGCCGGGACCGGCCGGACAAAGCCGGATCTTGCGCGGCCGGCCCAGCCGGACCAGCCAGCGCAGCCAGCGTCGGCCCGTACGCAGGAGGTCAGGCAGTCGCCGGGCGGCAACGCCGGCCAGGAGTGGCTGATCAGGTCAGAAGAGCGGATCGCGGTTAATCTCGAAACCAGGGAAACCGGGCGGATCAAGCTGCACAAGTACGTCGATACCGAGCAGATCGCGCAGACGGTTCGGGTGTACCGCGAGGAGTACGAGATCGAGCGGGTCCCGGTCACCTCGGCCGACCAGATTAGCGGTGACCTGGCCGAGGTCGAGCAGGAGATCATCCTGCACGAGGCCCAGGCTGTCGTCACCAAGGAATCCGTCCCAGTCGAGCGGGTCAGGCTGTCCGTCCGCAGGGTCGAGGAAGAGAAGCAGGTCGGCGGCGAGATTCGCAAGGAGCGGATCGAGATCGACAGCGCCGCCAGCGGCTCGGGTCAGGCCGGTGGCCAGTCTGGCCAGGGCCAGGGCCAGGGCCAGGGTCGGTCGGGGCAGGGCCAGCCCGGCTCGGGTCGCCGGCGCTAAGTCGGGCTGTCTGGCAGCGGGCCAGCACTTCCCGCTGCCAGACACCGGCCGCCGCCAGCCCTGGCCCGCCGCCCGCCCCGCCCGCCGCCCCCGGCCCCGGCCCCGGCCCGGTTCCGTAGTAATGCAACGCGGATTGATCACGGAAAGATGCAGGCGTGATCCCGCTATCAAGGTTCCGTGATCAAGGTCCGGCACATGATCACGGAACTTTGCCTGTGGCCGGAGCCCTGGCGAATCACTGATCTCAAATGTGAGCAGTGCTCTTGACGTGAGTTGAGTATTCGTGCACACTGATCTGTATGGAGAGCGGTGCTCGCACAGCGAGCTTGAGGAGGCCTCAGGTGCCAGCGGACCACGCGTCAAGGTATGTCATGCCTACTTCGCCGATGGGCAAGCGGGTCAACGGGATGTTCAACGCGACAGTGGCGGCTCTGACCAGGCGCGGGGTGAGCGTCTGGGGCAGCCGCGTGCTCTACGTGCGCGGCCGGACGTCCGGTGAGTGGCGCTCGAATCCGGTGAACGTGCTCACTCATGACGGCCAGCGGTACCTGGTCGCGCCGCGCGGCCAGACTCAGTGGGTCAGGAACCTGCGGGTGGCCGGCGGCGGCGAGCTTCGGGTAGGCAGCAAGGTCGAGCGCTTCACCGCGACGGAGCTCGCCGACGAGCAGAAGCCCGAGATTCTGCGCGCCTACCTGAAGCGCTGGAAGATGGAGGTCGGCGTGTTCTTCGACGGGGTTACCGCAACTGCTCCCGAGGCCAGGCTGCTTGAGATCGCGCCTGGTTACCCGGTCTTCGAGATCGGCGCAGTCACCGGCTAGCGCGGGCCAGTGCCGATAGGCTCGGCGAGGCACAGTCGAGCCAAGGCACAGTCAAGCGAGCGAAAGGACCAGCGGTGGCAGCTAAGTTCGTTCTCAAAAAGGGTTCAAGCGGGAAGTTTCACTTTAATCTGCACGCCACAAATGGCCAGATCATCGCCACCTCGGAAACGTATGAGAGCAAGGCCGCGGCACTCAACGGCATCGAGTCGGTAAAGAAGAACGCCGCGGACGCTGAGCTAGACGACCAGACGGCGGGCTAAGTCCGCCGGGGCCGGTGCCGGGGTCCCGGCCGGAGCCAGGCCGAACGGGGCGCCGTCGTCGCGAAGAACCTGCCTCGATCCGCCTGGCAGACTTGATTTAGTCGAATGCTTGTTCGATAGTTGTTCTTATGGGAACCCCGGTCGCAGAGGTCAGGTCGCTTCCGGGGGCGCAGGGGCTGCCGGAGGCACCGGGCCTGGTTGCTCTGCTCGCCGACGGCGCCGTACGCTCTGGCCGCGATCTCGGGCCAGGCAGCGGGGTCCTGCCCGATGCGGGTCTGCTTCCTGTGCTGCCCGCCCTGGCCGAGTTCTTGCCGAGAGGTGCGCTCCAGCGCGGCTCGGTCGTGGCGGCGGGTAGCTGGAGCATGCTCTGCCTGGCGCTGGCGGCGGGGCCGGTGGCCTCGGGTGCCTGGTGCGCGGCGGCCGGGATAGCGGGGCTCGGCGTTGTCGCGGCGGCTGATGCCGGGCTTGACCCGGCCCGGCTGCTGCTGATCCCCGACCTGGGCCCGAACTGGCCGCAGGCGGTCGCCTCCCTGCTCGACGGCTGTGACCTGGTCCTGCTGCGGCCGCCCGACCAGCCGTCGGCCTCGACCCGGCGCAAGCTGGAAGCGGCGGCCCGGCGCCACGGCGGCGTGCTGCTCGTGGCGGGAGCCTGGGAAGGAGCCCAGGTCAGGCTGCGGATCGTCAGTCAGGTCTGGACCGGGATCGGTGCTGGGCACGGGCGGCTGCGCGGGCGCCGGGTTCAGGTGGTGGCGGACGGCCGGGGCGGGCTGGCGCGCTCGAAGGCATGCTGGCTGTGGCTGCCCGGCCCCGATGGCACCGTGACCGCCGCCCCCGATGAGCTGGCGATGACCGGCGACCCGGCGGTGAGCACCGGATGACCGGCGACCGGAGACGTCCCGGACGGGTACTAGCCGTACGCTGCCCAGCCTGGCCACTGGGTAGGCAACCACCGGGGCTGGACGCACAAGCCTTCGAGCAGATAGTTAACGCACTGCAGGCGGATTACTCACCGCGCCTTGAGGTACTGCGGCCGGGGATCTGCGCCTTCGGCACCAAGGGTCCGGCCAGGTACTTCGGCGGCGAGGCTGAGCTCGCGGGCAAGGTCACCGAGACCGTCACCAGGCTCGGGTTCGACTGCGGGATAGGGGTCGCCGACGGGATGTTCGCCGCGCTGCTTGCCTCCCGTGACGCGCTGACCGCTGATCCCCGCACGGCGGTGATCGTGCCACCCGGTACTACGCCGGCCTTCCTCGCGCCGCGCGCGGTTACCGTACTCGGCGAGCCCGATCTAGCCGATCTGCTCGTCCAGCTGGGGATCAGGACACTGGGGGAGTTCGCTGCGCTGCCGGCCGTCGATGCCGGGAACAGGTTCGGGCCGCAGGGGCTCTTCGCGCACCGGCTGGCGCAAGGGCTTGACCCTCGCCCGCTGGCCGCTCGCCCGCCGGCGGCTGACCTGTCCGTCCTGATGGAGTTCGATCCTCCAGCCGAGAGTTCTGAGCGGGTTATTTTCGCCGCTAAATCGCTCGCGGCCCAGTTGCACGCAGACCTTGCCGCGAAAGGAATGGCCTGCGTCCGCCTGCAGGTCCAGGTGATCTGCGATGACGGCACCGAGATCACCAGATGGTGGCGGCACGACGGGTTTCTTTCCGAGCTCGCCGTGGCCGAGCGGGTGCGCTGGCAGCTTGATGGCTGGCGTGCGGGCCGTGCCGCAGCTGACGATGAGGGGGTTCAGGCGCGGCGGGATCCGCGAGCTGCGGCTGATCCCCGATCAGCTGGTCAGGCACCGGGGCCGTCAGCTTGGGCTGTGGGGCGACGAGGTAGTCAGCGACCGGGTCGCGCGGGCGGCCATCCGGGTCCAGGCGATGCTCGGCCACGATGCCGTGCGGCATCCGGTGCTGAAGGGCGGCCGCGGCCCGGCCGAGCAGGCGCTGCTCGTCCCCTTCGGCGAGGAGCGGGTACTCCCGCGCTCCGTCGGCCTGCCCTGGCCCGGGCAGATCCCCGCGCCGGCACCGGCCACCGTCTATCCGGCGCCACGTCCGGCGACGGTGACCGACAGCTCGGGAAGGCTGGTGACCGTGACCGGGCGCGGGCAGGTATCCGCTGACCCGGCGTGGCTGTCGGTAGCCGGCGAGCCGCCGCTGGACATCACCGCCTGGACCGGGCCCTGGCCGCTCACCGAGCGCTGGTGGGATCCGGAGCAGGCCTGCAGGAAGGCCAGGTTCCAGCTGGTCACTGTCGACGGCAGCGCCTGGCTCGCCGTGGTCAGGGACGGCGGCTGGCTGATCGAGGCCAGCTACGACTGATCTTTAGCTCCTGGGCTCTTTAGCGCTTTGGCTCTTTGAGGCTGGCGCCTGCGGGGTGGTCAGGGTCGCGCCCGCCGGGTAGGGGCGGCGCGGGCCGTCGGCGAGCAGCCATACCTGCTGGCGGCCATGCACCTGCCAGGTGTGCCCGGTGCCGGTCAGGTCGACCAGGGCCGTGTCTTCGTCGATTCCGAGCACCGTCGTGCCAGCGGGCGGCCGGAGCAGCGCGCGGGTCAGCAGGTCGGGCACCCAGCCGAGCATCTTGTCGAAGTGCGGCAGCACCCGCAGGCGGGGCAGGACGCCAAGCCCGGGATCAGGATCGCGCTGCAGCGCCCGCATCGAAGGCACCCACCCGGTCAGCGCCATGGCGCCAGCCGAACAGCCGGCCAGCGCCGCCCCCGACTGCCAGGCGGTCAGGATGGCGTCCCAGACCCGGGTATCCCGCAGGGTCTGGGCCAGGTACATCGGGCTGCCGCCGGAGAGGTAGACCAGCCCGGCACCGTGGATCATGGCCGCCAGGTCCGGCGAGTTCGCCTCGTCGCGGTCGCGGACTACTACCGGAACCTGTTCGACCCCGAGGCGTTTCGCCTGAGCGGCACCGAGATCGAGCCAGTGCCTGAGGCTCTGCTCGCCTTCGGGAGCTGCCGCCGTGGGAAGCTGCACGTACCTGGGAGCGCGTCCCTCAAGGAGCAAGCCTTCCATTTCGGTCATGACCGGCAGGTACTCACCGCTCCCCACCAGCGCCAGCGGCCCCTGGCTCACGTTCCGTTCTCCCCGGATACGGGCACTTGGCGGGCTCGGGACGATGGCGGGCATCCAGGTAGAGGCAGCACAGCTCAATCATGGCCCGTTGCGGCAGGTGCGCGCCAGCAAGGCGGCTGCCGGCTGAGCGCGGCGTGTCGGCTGAGTGCGGCGTGTCGGCTGGGTGCGGCCTCGGCAAGTCCAGCCGCCCTGGTCAGGGAACTCAAGTACCTCAGCTCCGGCCCCGAGCAGACTTCCGCGATCATGGGAGAGAGCTTGATCACGGAACGTGAGTTGTGTGATCACCCCATCCAGGTTCCGTGATCAAGACCCCGACCATGATTTCGGAACCCCAGTGGCGTGAGCCAGTCCTTCGCCAAGCCGGCTTGGGGTCGGCGCGTTGCGATACACCAGCTGATCTGCGATCTGAGAAATAGTTTGATGACCATTTGTCCGAATTAAATCGAATTGAGGTTCGACTGTGAGGAGGTTTTGTCGGTGGCTCTCGCTACAGTGGTCGATAGAGATCAAGCCGGGTGATCGGTCAGGATCTCGGCGGGTGAGCGGCTAGGAGGTGATCATGACCAGGGACGATAGCGAGGCGTCTGGAGCACCGTATCTGGAGGCACCGCATTCGGAGGCAGCGCATTCGGGAGCGACTCGCGTGGAGGCATCACACTCGGGTACCCCGTCGCAGGACGGGCTGTCCTGGTCGTGGGAGCTGGACCCTACGGCGCTGCTTGCCGCGGTAAGTGAGCCCGCACGGTGGAATCGCCCTGCTTGCTCCGCAACCGAATCCTCTGTCCAGACCATTACTGCTGAGGCTGAGCTTGCTGAGGCTGAGCTTGCTGAGTATCTGGATGCGGTCGATGCGGGCCGGTCCAAGGTGGTCCCGCTTACGGCCGTTGCGGGGCGGGTAGCTGAGTCGCTGCCGACAGGTCCTGATCTGGCCGGGTGGCTAGCGACCAGCCCCGCTGGTGATCTAGAAGACGGGGCGCTGGCCGGGATGGCTGCTTCTTTTCGGCGGGTGGCGTCCTGGGCGCAGGCCGGAGAACTGGCGGTGGTAGCGGAGTTGGCCTCAAGGTCCGCCGCTGCCGATGATCGGATCGGTACCGACGAGCAAGGGCGCCCGGCGCGAATGTCTGAGGACGCATGCGGGCAGGTTTCGCTGGCGCTGACGATGTCCCAGAGCGGCGCGTCTTGGTGGACCGATCTGGCGATCGTGCTGAGGTGGCGGTTGCCGAAGACCGGCGAGGCGCTCCGGTCCGGGCTGATCGATCTTGGGCGAGCGCGGGCGATTGCCGAGGCCACAGCGCTGCTCGATGAGGAGACCGCACGGCTAGTCGAGGGGCGCGTGCTCCCGACAGCTGGTGACAAGACCATGGGTCAATTGCGTGCTGCGCTGCGGCGGGCGGTGATCGTGGCCGACCCGCAAGGTGCGGAGCGACGGCGGGAGGAAGCTGAGCGGCGGGCGAAAGTGACGTTGTATCCCGATGCGGAAGGGACGGCGTCGCTGGTGGGATCGAGCCTGCCAGGCATAGGAGCAACCGCGGCGATGGCTCGCATCAGCGCGCTGGCTCGCGCGCTCAAGGCCTCAGGAGCTGACGGCGGCATAGATCTGCTCCGGGCTCAGGTGCTTCTTGGCCTGCTGCTCGGTACGTTGCCGTATATCCCGCCCGGACCCGATAGCCCACCTGACGATCCCCCGCCTGATGACGGACCGTCTGGAGAGAGCCCGCCTCAAGGGGGTACGGACCGCAGAAGAGCGCCTGCCGACTGCCCCAGCGATGGTGGCCGGGGCCGCGATAGCCAGGGCCCCGGCGGGCAGGGCCCCGGCGGGCAGGGCTCCAGTGAGCAGAGCCGGGGTGAGCAGAGCCGGGGTGAGCAGAGCCGGGGTGAGCAGAGGCCGGACAGCGGTCGCGACGGGAAGATCGATGATCAGGGCGATGGTGGCCGGGGCCCCATAGTCCAGCCACCGCCGACCTGGCCGGAGATACTGGCCTTCTTGCCGCCTGGACCTGCTGCGATGGACGGGTTGTGCCCTGTCGGCGGAGGATTGCTCGATCTGAGACTGCCATGGGCAACTCTGCTCGGGGAGTCGGGGGAGCCTGGGTATCTGGGGAGGCTGGGCCCGATTACGCCGTCGCAAGCCAAGTATCTGGCTGATGTGGCGTCCTGCGACTCTGCGGTCAACTGGCGGGTAATTGTGATCGACGCCGATGGACGGGCGGTGATTGTCGCTCATGTTCCGCGTAAATCGGCTCGTGCTGGGCCGGCTCGTGCTGGGCCTGAGCCGGCTGACGAAGGTGCGAGCCTAGTCAAGCGTGTCACCGTCACGATTCCGCAAGATCGTCTTGGTCGGCTGGGGTCTGAGACTGGCTTGCCGGCGGGATCGGAAGCGGCGGGATCGGAAGCGGCGGGAGCTGGCCTGTCGGCGGTGCTGGCTCGGGTGCTGACAGCTGCGGAGCGCGCAGCCGACCGTGCCGCCAGCAGAGCAGCGGCCAATGCGGCGGCGCCAGATGGTTGCGCTCATGCCGAGGCCACCCCCGCTTACCGGCCGCCGAAACGGTTGTGGGAGTTCGTCACCGCACGGGATCTGACTTGCAGATTCCCTACCTGCCGGCAGCCTGCCTGGCGATGCGACCTTGACCACACCAAGCCTCATGATCAGGGTGGCCGGACCTGTGCCTGCAACCTTGGCGGGCTGTGCCGGTTCCACCATCAGCTCAAGCAGCATCGCCGCTGGAGTCTGTTCCAGCCGACTCCAGGTACCTTCGCCTGGATGACGCCAGCTGGGCGCACCTACATCACGGTGCCCGACTCTCACGCCGCATAGGAAAAGGCAATGGGCTGGAACAACCCTCCGGTGCCGTGGCGAGAGTTCGAGCGGCGCTTGTCCTGGCGACAGGAAAGCGAAGGCGTGCAGGGCGAGGCCGGGACCGAAGCTGAGGCCACGGCCGGGGCCGGGTATGAGGGCGAGGCCGGGGAAGTCAGGAATGGGAAGGAAGCCGGGGCAGGGGGAGCCGAGACCGGGAAGGAGGGCGAGGCGGGGGCACCGGTCGCGGTTCTGGCTTCGCGGGCTCGGCGGATTGTGCCGTGGGCAGAGTTGCACTGCCATTCGTCGTACAGCTTCCTTGATGGTGCTTCTGACCCGGAGAAGCTGATCACCGCAGCCACAGAGCTTGGCCTCAGCGCGATCGCGATTACCGATCATGACGGCATGTACGGAGTACCGCAGTTCGCCCAGGCAGCTGCTCGCATCCGCGCGCCGCCTCGGCGGGGGTGAGAGCGGCGAGAGTGAGAGCAGCGGGGGTGAGAGTAGCGGGGGCGGGAACTGCGGGGGTGAGAGTAGCGGGGGCGGGAACGGCGGGGGTGAGAGCAGTGGGGTAGCGACCGTGTTTGGGGCCGAACTCGGGCTGACCAGGGGACTCGGCCGGGCCGGGGTGCCGGATCCGGCTGGTAATCACCTGCTTGTCCTGGCCCGTGATCCGGAGGGGTACCGGCGGTTGTGCCGGGTGATCAGCGATGCTCATCTCGCTGGGGGCGAAAAGGGCCGGCCGGACTACGACCTTGAGAAGCTCGCCGCCGCGCACGACGGGCACTGGGTCATCCTCACCGGCTGCCGCAAGGGCGCGGTCCCCGCCGCGCTCGCGCGGGAGCTGGGGCAGGAGTCGAGTGCGGGGGCGGGCACCGGAGTGGTCGCGGGGGTGAGTGCCGGAGTGGGCGCGGGGGTGAGTGCCGGAGTGGGTGCGGGGGTGAGTGCCGGGCCGGCTGGGGCCTATGCGGAGCTGGGCACGCTGATCGACATGTTCGGCCGCGACAATGTCATGGTCGAGCTGATCAACCACGATCAGCCGACGGACGATGAGCGGAACGACGCGCTGTTCGAGCTCGCCGGCCGCGCAGGCGTCGGCGTGATCGCGACGAACAATGTGCACTACGCGACCCCGGCCGACGCCAGGCTGGCCCAGGTGCTGGCCGCGGTCCGGGCCCGCAGCAGCCTGGACGAGATGGATGGCTGGCTGGCCGCGTCCGGTGGTGCCTACCTCCGGTCGGGGGAGGAGATGGCGCGGGTGCTGCGCCGGTATCCGGGAGTACTGGAGCGGACGATCGAGCTGGCCGGGCAGTGCGCGTTCGACTTCAAGGTGATCGCGCCCAGGCTGCCCGATTTCCCGGTGCCGGAAAACGAGTCCGAGATGGGTTACCTGCGCAAGCTGGTCGAGCGTAAAGCCCCAGGGCGATACGGTGATCCGGCGGCCGAGCGCATTCCCGGCGCTTATCGTCAGATTGGCCATGAGCTTGGCGTCATCGACCAGCTAGGGTTCGCCGGATACTTCCTGATCGTGCACGACATCGTAGAGTTCTGTAATAACGAGGGAATAGCCTGCCAGGGGCGCGGTTCAGCCGCCAATTCGGCGGTCTGCTATGCAATCGGGATTACCAGCGTCGATCCTGTTCAGCATGGATTGTTGTTTGAGCGTTTTCTGTCCGCGGGGCGGGATGGTCCGCCCGACATTGACCTGGATATCGAGCACCATCGGCGGGAAAAGGTTATCCAGTACGTTTATGAAAGATACGGGCGGCAGCGGGCCGCGCAGGTAGCCAACGTGATCGCCTACCGGCCGAGGATGGCGATCCGTGACGCCGGACGGGCACTCGGTTACTCGCCCGAGCAGCAGAACGCCTGGTCCAAGCAGGTCGGGCCCCGGCAGTACGCGGCCGGGCAGCCGGTGCCCCCGGACGCCGGCGTGCCAGAGCAGGTCATCACGCTGGCCGGACGCATGCAGCGACTGCCTCGCCACCTCGGCATCCACTCGGGCGGCATGGTGATCTGCGACCGGCCGGTCGCAGAGGTCTGCCCGGTCGAGTGGGCGCGGATGCCGAACCGGAGCGTGCTGCAGTGGGACAAGGACGATTGCGCGTACGCGGGGCTGGTCAAGTTCGACCTGCTCGGGCTCGGCATGCTGACCGCGCTCCGGGACTGCTTCGAGCCGTGGCTCAGCATCATGGCGCCCGCTGGGACCTGCATTCGATCCCGCAGGAGGACAGCGGCGTCTACGACATGCTGTGCGAGGCCGACACGGTCGGGGTGTTCCAGGTCGAGTCGCGGGCCCAGATGGCGACGCTGCCGAGGCTGCGGCCCCGGCAGTTCTATGACCTGGTGGTTGAGGTCGCGCTGATCAGGCCGGGCCCGATCCAGGGCGGCTCGGTGCACCCCTACATGCGCCGCCGCCACGGCGACGAACCGCCCTACCTGCCGCATCCGCTGATGGAGCAGGCACTCGGCAAGACGCTCGGGGTGCCGCTGTTCCAGGAGCAGATGATGCAGATCGCGATCGACTGCGCGGGCTTCACGCCAAGCGAGGCCGACCGGCTGCGCCAGGCGATGAGCTCCAAGCGCGCTCCCGAGCGAATCGAGGAACTGCATTCCAGGCTCATCGGCGGAATGGGCGAGCGGGGGATACCGGCCGGCGTCGCGGAGGATATTT
Source organism: uncultured Actinomycetota bacterium (assembly GCA_963819285.1). Taxonomy (GTDB): domain Bacteria; phylum Actinomycetota; class Actinomycetes; order Streptosporangiales; family Streptosporangiaceae; genus Chersky-822. The sequence continues at coordinate 1,248,052 of CAWFVM010000006.1, read as the reverse complement.
ACGAGAAGATCCTGGCGTTCTCCAGCTACGGATTTCCCGAATCGCACGCGATTAGTTTCGCCTATCTGGTCTACGCTAGCGCCTGGCTTAAATGCTATTATCCGGCGGCGTTTACCGCCGCGCTGCTCCGCGCCCAGCCAATGGGGTTCTATTCACCGGCCAGCCTGATCAGCGACGTGCGCAGGCACGGAGTCGAAGTACGCGGCGTCGATGTCAACGCCAGCGGCGAGCTCGCCATACTCGAAAACCCCGAAAACCCCGAAAAACCAACAAGCTTTAGTGATAACGGTACGCACCCGCCGGTCGCCCGCCCCAAGGCTGGTCAGCAGGGAGTAATCCCCTCCGGGGGAAGGCCAGCCCCCGGTCAGCCCGCCATCCGCGTCGGGCTGTCGCAGGTGCGCAACCTCAAGTCCAAGGCGGCTGTCATCGTGGCCGGCCAGCCGTACGCCGATCTTGAGGACTTCGCCCGGCGGACCGCGCTGCCACGTCCGGCGCTTGAGGCACTGGCCACCGCCGGCGCGTTCGGCTGCTTCGGGCTGTCCCGGCGCGAGGCACTGTGGGCGGCGGGAGCGGCGGCGGCGATCAGGCCGGGGCAGCTGGCCGGCACCAGTTCGCTGACCACGCCCCGGCTGACCGATATGACAGCGGCCGAGGTGACGTTCGCCGACATGTGGGCGACCGGTACCTACGGCGCCGTTCATCCGATCGAGCACATCCGGGGCCTGCTGGCCGAGCGGGGCGTGATGCCGGCGGCTGACCTGCGGACGGCGGTCGATGGCTCGATGGTGAGCGTTGGCGGGCTGGTCACGCACCGGCAGCAGCCGGGGACGGCGCGCGGGGTGGTCTTCCTCAGCCTGGAGGACGAGACGGGCATGGCCAACGTGATCTGCCCGCCCGATGTCTGGCAGCGGCACCGGAGAATCGGCGTGACCGCCAGCGCCCTGCTGATCTCCGGCCGGGTGGAACGGCTCGACGGCGCGGTCAGCATGCTCGCCACCAGCATGCGCAAGCTCCGCGTCGTGGCCGCTGCCCGCAGCCGTGACTTCCGGTAGCGTGCGACACTCAGCTATGCACTCATCACGCCCGATGCTTACCATTTTCGCCGTTGCTGTAGCGATGGTCGTCGCCGCTCCCGTGGCCGTAGCTGCTCCTGTAGCCGCGGCTGCTCCAGCAGGCAAGCAATGCGCGCACGGGGCGCAGCCGACCTCGGTGGGCACGAGCAGCACGCTGTCGGGGATCGGAGTCGTGTCGCCCTGCAGCGTCTGGGCGGTCGGCTCGACCGGCACCAGCCCGGGGATCCGGACCCTGATCGAGCACTGGAACGGCACTCGCTGGATCCGGGTCGCGTCACCTAACCCCGCAGGGCGGGACGATCAGCTGACGGGCGTCACGGTCGTTTCCGGCAGCAACATCTGGGCGGCCGGATATGTCGCTAACGGAGTATTTGAGAGTACTCTGATCGAGCACTGGAACGGTCACAAATGGCGGGTAGTGGCCAGTCCCGATCCGGCGGGCAAAACTGGCGCGAACCTGCTGAACGGCATCTGGGCCGCGTCGGCCAGGGAAATCTGGGCCGTCGGGTTCGTGCAGAGCGGCATTACCCGCGCGCTGATCGAGCACTGGAATGGCACGAAGTGGACCGCTATCACCAAGCCGAACACTAAGCCGACGACCAACGGGACCTATCTGAACGCGGTCGGTGGCAGCTCAGGCTCGCAGGTCTGGGCCGCAGGCGACTTCTGCCCGTCGGGCGAGGTCTGCAAGCCGGCGTTCTTCCGCCTGAACGGCAGCAACTGGCAGCCGGTCGCCAGCCCAGTCCTGCCGGGCACCGACAGCGGTTTCGTGCTCGGGATCAGCGCGGTGTCCAAGGACGATGCCTGGGCGGTCGGTGACGTGGAGACGGCTACCACGGAGCCGGCGCTGATCGAGCACTGGAACGGGCACGCCTGGCGTCGGATCAGCGTCCCCCTCCCGGCCGACTCGGCCGAGTTCCTCAACGGAGTGGCGGCCACAGCTGGCCGGGTTCTGGCCGTCGGCGGCCTCCAGGGAAACGGCAAGCTCAGCACCCTGATCCTCAGCTCGAACGGCAAGACGTGGACGACGGCCCGGAGCCGGGATCCGCTCGGCTCGCACCTGAGCTACGAGTTCAACGCGATCGGCGGCGGCGGCAGGTGCTCGACAGCGTGGCTGGCCGGGGACGCGTTCGTGATGTCGTCGGCCCGGCTCCCGATCGCTGTGCATTGCTGAGAGGGCATTGCTGAGAGGGCATTGCTGAGAGCGGCATTGCTGAGATAATCCGGGCATGCAGGCCAAGACATTCGGTGACATCAGCGTCCAGCTCGAAGCCGATCTAGTCGCCACGGCGGAGATCCGCCGGCCGCCGGACAACTTCTTCGACGCCGACCTCATCGCTGCCCTGGCCGATGCTTACCACTGGGCGGCGCAGGCCGGTGCCCGCGCCGTCGTGCTGTGCTCGGAGGGCAAGCACTTCTGTGCGGGCGCCGACTTCACCGGGCGGTCAGCTGCTGGGCAGGTCGACATCGGTGCCACTGACGCCAGTGCCACTGACGCCAGTGCCACTGACGCCAGTGCAGGCGCCGGTGCCGGTCCGAGCAGGGCCACCGGCGCCGCACGGCTGTATGCCGAGGCGGTCAGGCTGTTCGACTCGCCGCTCCCGGTGGTGGCCGCGGTGCAGGGGGCGGCCGTCGGCGGCGGTCTCGGGCTGGCCTGCTCGGCCGACTTCCGGGTGGCTAGCCCGCAGGCCAGGTTCTGCGCGAACTTCGCGCGGCTCGGGCTGCATCAGGGCTTCGGGCTGAGCGTGACCTTGCCGGCGATCCTTGGCCAGCAGCGGGCGTGGGACTTGCTCTATACCGGGCGCCGGGTAGGTGGCGCGGAGGCAGCCGCGATCGGCCTGGCCGACCGGCTCGCCGAGCCGGAGACCTTGCGAGCCGCCGCGCACGAGCTGGCCGCGCAGCTAGCCGAGTCGGCCCCGCTGGCGGTTCGCGCGATCAGGGCCACGATGCGGGCAGACCTGGCCGAGGACGTCAGGGCCGCCACGGCGCATGAACTCGCCGAGCAGCAGAAACTCTGGCCGACCGCCGACTTCGCCGAAGGGGTCGCGGCCTCAGCGCAGCGCAGGACCCCTCGGTTCGAAGGCCGCTGAGCCGAGTGAATGCCGACGTGATGGCCGCCGATGTGCGGGCTGAGGTCAGGCAATGGGTTGCCTCGCACTGGGATCCTGAGCTGAGCCTCCCGCACTGGCGGGCGCTGCTGGCCGACTCGGGCTGGGCCTGCCCGGCGTGGCCGGAGCGCTGGTGCGGCCGTGCTCTGCCGGGCAGCCTCGCGGCGGCTCGCTGCGGCTGAGCTAGCCGCGGCAGGCGTGCCAGGAGCGCCGGAGGGAGTCGGCGTGTCCCTGGTGGCGCCGGTCATTCTTGAGCACGGCAGTGAGGATCTCAAGACCCGGTACATCCGGCCCGCGGTCACCGGCGAGATCACCTGGTGCCAGCTCTTTAGCGAACCCGGCGCCGGGTCTGACCTGGCCGGGCTGGCCAGCCGGGCGGTGCGAGACGGCGACGGGTGGCTGGTCACCGGGCAGAAGGTCTGGTCGACCGGGGCGGCGACCGCGGACTTCGGGCTGCTGCTCGCCAGGACCGACCCTGACGTACCCAAGCATCGCGGTATCACCGCCTTCGTGCTGCCGATGCGCCAGCCCGGCGTCGAGGTCAGGCCGCTGCGTCAGATGAACGGGCACAGCTCGTTCAATGAGGTGTTCTTCGACGGGGCCAGGGTCGAGCACGTCATCGGCGAGCCCGGCGGCGGCTGGGCGGTGGCGCTGACGACCCTCGCGCACGAGCGCCGGCTGGCGGCGTCCAGGCCCGCGCGAGTGCCGCCGGATGCGACTGGCCGGGCCTGGCAGGAGGCGATCGCCGAGCGGACCGCGGTCGCCGAGCCGCACAAGTGGTACCCCCAGCGGGCCGGCCCGATCTGGTGATCCCGCAGGCCCAGGCGGCCGGCGCGGCCGCCGACCCGGTCGTGCGCCAGCAGATAGCCAGGCTGCACGAGGCGACCAGGTCGGCCCGCTGGACTGCCGAACAGGCCGCTGAGAACCGCGCGGCGGGCCGGAAGCCCGGCCCGGAAGGATCGATCGGCAAGCTGGCCAGCAGCGACATCGCCAGGCAGGCCGCCAGGGTGCACGGGTCGATCGCCGGAGCGTCGGGCCTGCTGGCCGGGCCGGAAGCTCCGCTCGGCGGCACGATTGCCGAGATCCTGGTCTCCGTGCCCGGCATCTCGATCGCCGGGGGCACCGACGAGATTCAGCACACGATCATTGGCGAGCGGATACTCGGCCTGCCCAGGGAGCCAGACGTCAGCCGGGACGTGCCGTTTCGCGAGATACCGCGCTAAGGAGACTCGATGGCCTACCTGGATTCCGATGGCGTCCGTATCTACTACGAGGAGTCAGGCCCGGCCGATCGTTCGCGGCCGCCGATCCTGCTGAGCCACGGATTCGGCGAGTCATCGCTGATGTGGGCATCCAATCTTGACGCGCTCGCGGCGACTCGTCAGGTGATCACCTGGGATCTGCGCGGCCACGGTCAGTCGGACAGCCCGGAGCAGCAGGATCTGTACACGCGGGCCGCCTCGGTGGCTGACATGGCCGCGCTGCTTGACCAGGCCGGGGCGGAGCGGGCGATCCTCTGCGGACTGTCGCTCGGCGGTTACCTGTCGCTCGCGTTCTGCCAGGCGCATCCCGACCGGGTGGCGGCGCTCGTGCTGTGCGATACCGGTCCCGGATTCCGCAATGATCAGGCCCGCCAGGAGTGGAATGACCGGGCGATGGCCCAGGCCGGCTGGACTCGGCCGGACTCGCGGCCCTTGGCCGTGATAATGCGCAGCACCTGTCTGCGGCGGGCGTCGCCCGGGCCGCTCGCGGCATCCTGACGCAGCAAGATGGGAGCGTGATCGAGTCGCTGCCGTCGATCACCGTGCCGACGCTGATCCTCGTGGGCTCGCGGGACACGGCGTTCCTCGGTGCCGCGAGCTACCTGGCCGCGAAGATTCCCGGTGCTACGCAGATCGTGATCGAGGGCGCGGGTCACCTGTCCAACGTCGACGAGCCCGCCGAATTCAACAAGCAGCTACTCGCCTTCCTCAGCCGGCTCGGCTAGCTGCGGGGGACGCGGGTGGCGCGCCAGCAGACGGCGCGGATCGGGACGCTGATCTGGGTCGCGCCGGGGAACTGGTCTTCGAGGGCGGCGCGCACGCTGGCCAGGGTGGCGGCCCGGTCCTCGGCGCTCGCGACAAGGTACCTGCTGTAGGTGCCCATCATCTCGACAACGTCGCCGGCGGGCATGACCCTGGTGTAGGTGAATGACTCACCCTGGATGTCGGTGAACGGGCTGGGATCGGGCAGCAGCATCTCGCGGTGCCCGCGTCGCCGGGGAGTCGCGTTGTCCGGCTGTGGCGCGGAGTAAGACTCGCGCAGGCTGTCGAGACGCCGCACCCAGTCGGCCTCCCGATCGCGGCTCGTCCAGATCAGGCCGAATCTGCCGCCGTCCCTGAGTACCCGCGCGATCTCGGGCGCGGCTATGGCGGGGTCCATCCAGTGCCAGGCCGATGAGATGAACAGGCCGTCGGCGCTGGCCGTGCGCAACGGGATCGCCTCGCCAACTCCGGCCACGACTTGTACGTCCGGGGAATGGGCTCGCAGCACGGCGCCCATCCGCGGATCGGGCTCGACCGCGACGACCCGCCCGGCCTTGCGAGCCAGGGCACGGGACAGCTTGCCGGTCCCGGCGGCCAGGTCGACGAGCTGCTCTCGCCTGGCGGGCAGCAGCCAGTCGATCGCGCTGTCCGGCGGATCGGGCCGCAGCCGGTTGTACTCCTCAGCGACCGCACCAAACGACATCGCACGCATAACCGAACGCTAACCCAGCGCCGGCCGCGCCTGCTGCCCAGCCTGGTCAGCCGGCCAGGCGGCTCAGCGGAGTACGCCTGCTTCTTCGAGTGCGGTGATCTCCGCGTCGGTCAGGCCGGCCTCGGCTAGCACCTCGCGGTTGTGCTCGCCTGGCAGCGGTGCCGGCCGCCGCACCGACGCCGGGCTGTCAGAAAACCTGGTCGGCGGCGGGATCAGCTTGTAGGGACCCGCCGGGTGCTCCGCGTCGGGCAGCGCCGCGATGACGTCGTCAAGCCGGGCCGACTCGGCGGCGGGAATCCCGTGCTCCGAGCAGAACGCCAGCCACTCCGCCGTGGTCCTGGTGATCATGATCCGGCCGAGCGTCTCGTAACCGAACGAAGGCTCGCGCCACAGGCCCCGGTTGGTGCAGCCGGCTGTCGTCCGCCAGGTCCTCGAGTCCGGCCGCCGCGGCCAGCGCCGCCCAGTCCTCGTCCCGGTGCGGCTGCACGGCGATCCACCCGTCGGCCGTGCGAACCGGGCCGCGATTGGCCGTGAGAATCCTCGGGTAACCGGCCGGGCCGCGGTCGCAGATCGCCGCGCCGCCGTGTTCCACGAGCAGGAACGCGCGCAGCGCATCGGTCATCGGCACCTCGACGAACTGGCCCCGGCCGGTCCGCTCCCGGTGGAACAGCGCGGCGATGATCGCGTAGACGATGACGAGCCCGGACACCTTGTCGGCGAGGAGCGTCGGCATCAGCCCCGGAGCCAGCCCGGCCATTGCCAGCACGTCGGGCACGGCGGTGGTCGCCTGGATGATGTCGTCGAACGCTGGCTCATTGGCCTGGGGAGTGTCGGAAGGGAACCCGTTCGCCTGGCAGTAAATAATCGCGGGAGTGACCCCGGCGACCTCGGCGTAACTGAGCCGCAGCCGGTCAAGCGAGGCCGGGCGCAGGTTGGTGACGAAGACATCGCAGCCCGCCGCGATCCGCAGCAGCGCGGCGCGTCCGTCGGGATGCGCCACGTCGAGCGCGAGGTTCCGTTTGTTGCGCAGCAGGTTCAGCGACACGCCGGACAGGCCCCGGACCGGGCCCCTGGTCATGGTGCGGTTGATATCCCCGGCCCTGTTCTCTACCGTGATCACGTCAGCGCCTAGGTCACCGAGGATCTGGGTCGCGAGCGGTCCCATGACCACCGCGGTGAGATCGAGAACCCGGACTCCGGCTAGCGGACCCGGGGCCAGCGGACCAGGGGCTAGCGGTCTAGGTGCTAGCGGACCTGGCGCCTGCGCCTGCGCAGTCATCCAGGTGACCTCCCTCGCGACGGTGATGGCGACCTCACCAGTAGGTTAGTGCGGACGGAGGGGACATTTACATGAGTGATAACGGTCAGTACCTGTGGAACCCGTTCGCCAACATGGCGACGCTTGCCGGGAATGCCATCAACATCGTGGGCGCGAGCGGGTCGACGATCCATGACGACCAGGGACGGTCGTATCTCGACGCGCTCGCCAGCCTCTGGTACTGCAACGTCGGCTACGGTCGCACCGAGCTGGCCGAGGCCGCCGCCGCGCAGATGCGGGACCTCGCTGCCTATCAGACCTTTGAGTTCTTCACCAATCCGCCGGCCGAGGCGCTGTGCCGCCGGGTCGCCGAGCTGGCGCCGATCCCCGAGGCCAAGGTATTCCTGACTCCCGGCGGCGGATCTGACGCCATTGACACGGCTGGCAAGCTGGCCCGTGCCTACTGGCGCGCGATGGGCGAGCCGACCCGGCAGGTCATCATCTCCCGCTCGCACGCCTACCACGGCATGAACGCCTACGGCACCTCGCTCGGCGGCATCCCGCTGCTCACCGAGCCGTACGCGCCGCTGGTCGGCCAGGTCGAGCAGGTGCCGTGGGATGACCCGACCGCGCTGGAGAAGACCATCGAGCTGGTCGGCAAGTCGCAGGTCGCCGCGTTCTTCTGCGAGCCGGTGATCGGCGCCGGGGGCGTCTACCCGCCGCCGCCTGGCTACCTCGCCGAGGTCAGGGACATCTGCCGGCGCAATGACGTGCTGTTCGTGGCCGACGAGGTGATCACCGGATTCGGCCGGGTCGGGGAGTGGTTCGCCAGCGGCCGGTTCAATCTGGATCCCGATCTGATCACTACGGCCAAGGGCCTCAGCTCGGGCTATCTGCCCATCGGCGCGGTCATCGTCTCGCAGCGGGTGGCTGAGCCATTCTGGCGGGCCGGGTCCAGCGAGGTGTTCAGGCACGGCTACACCTATTCAGGGCACCCGGCGGCGGCGGTCGCCCTTGCCAACCTGGACCTGATCGAGCGGGAGCAGCTCATCAGCCGGGTGGCCGAGCTTGAGCCGGTGCTCGCCAGCGCCGTCGCGCCGCTGGCCGGGCACGAACTGGTCGGCGCGGTCCGGGCAGGCACCGGCCTGCTGGCCGCCGTCGAGATCGCCGAGGGAGCACGAGCCGCAGATCCAGGACTCGGCGCGCGGCTCGTGCTCGCCATCCGCGAGCGCGGGGTGATCACCCGGCTGCTGCGCGGCGTGGCGCTGCAGATCTCGCCGCCGTTCGTGATTACCGAGGCCGAGATCGGCCGGATCGTGGAGGTCTTCGGGGAAGCTCTGGACGCCGCGCGCTAGTTCGACGTCACCTTGGCCCCGGCCGGGAGCTGGAAGAGCGACGCCGCTGGCGAGGCGGTGTAGCTCTTCAGCGCGAAACTGGTCGGGGTGCCCGCCACCTTCACGTAACCCAGGATGTTCTGCGGGGTGGTGCAGATCGTGCTGGTGCCCTTGACGCCCTTAGCGTTGAAGTCGACGCATTTCATTGCGAAGCCGTTGACGGTCATCGTCGAATTGGTCACCTTGTCGCCCGCGAAGCCCGCGGCAATGGAGAAAGTCTCCAGGAACGTGACCCAGTGCGACGGGGTGTACAGGCCGACGATCTCGTTCTGGGCGATGGCCTCGGCCTTGTTGAGTTTCTGGCATGACCAGCTCGAGGTGCCGCCGCCTGACGTGCAGGAGTACTCCCCGTTGTCATTACTTACCAGGTCAAGATCGGCGGTGCCGCTGCTGCTGCTCCCGGCCGAGGTCTGCATGAAGGCCACCTCCTTGGGCGGCTGCACCGCGTAGGTCACGGTGACCGGCGATCCCCCCGTGGTCACGTAGGTGGCGGCGAACGGCGTCGCCTCGCTGGACTTCAGGCCGGAGGTGAAGGCCTGGATCGTGGACCGGTTGCTGTCCACCGCATGCCTGACATTGTTGATCGTCCTGATTGCCGAGCAGCCGCTGAGCCCGGAAACCACGAGCACCATGGCAGCCAGCGAGACTGCTCCGGAGCGGCGGGCGACCGGGCGGGTGACCGGGCCGAAGGCCTGCGACGTCGGGAACATGGTGCTGCCTCCTGAAAGTAGGTGACTGCGAGGATACGGCCTTGCGGCGAATCAGGCGGACAATGCCGCACAAGCAGGCACGACTGTCTGCCAGCCGGCTCGGGATCGAGCTGGCGCCGACGGCGCACGGCGCTGGCCATTGCCAATCTCAAGACAATCTTCAGGATCCCTTCAGGCACGCCGTACATGATCAGTTTCGGCTCGGCCGGGCTATCGGACTGGGTGCTGAGCCGCGCCGTGAGAGTCGCCAGGCGGTGAAGCGGCACAGCGGTGAAGCGGCATAGCGGTGAAGTGGCACAGCGGCGAAGCGGCACAGCTAACGCGAACTTGGAGCGTCGATGTTCTTTACCTATCTGCAGCGCGAACTGCGCCGCAGGGCCAGACAGGCGATCTTGATCGCGCTCGGCCTGGCACTCGGCGTGGGACTGGTCATCACGGTAACCGCCGCCTCATCGGGCGTGAAGAACGCGCAGGCCGCGGTGCTTCACTCGCTGTACGGAGTCGGCACTGACATTACGGTGACCCAGGCGCCGACGGCCGGGTCGGGCGGTTTCGGGGGGTTCGGCTTCGGGTTCGGCGGGCGCGGCGCCACCGGCAGCCGGCCAGCGGCGGGCACCAAGCTCAACGTGAACCGGGTATCGACCGGTCAGTTCGGCCCGATCAGCACGACCGCCGTGACCTCAATTGGCAAGCTGAGCGATGTCGCCGCCGCATCTGGCGCGCTCACGCTCAATGATCTGAAGATCTCGCTGACCATCGGCAGCGGCGGGGGCGGGGGCGGCTTCGGTGGTGGCGGCGGGGGCGGTGGCCGGGCCAACTTCAAGCCCCCGGTGACCTTCAGCGTGTCCGGGGTGGATCTTGCCCGAGGCGCGCTCGGCCCGCTGGCCTCGGCCAGGCTCGTGACCGGCCGGACCTTCACCACCTCCGACGGCAGCTCTAACCTGGCCGTCGTCGACTCCAACTACGCGAAGCAGAGCAAGCTGAAGGTCGGCTCGGTGATCGCGATCGGCAACTCGGCGGGCAAGGGGACGAACTTCTCCGTGGTCGGCATTGTCAGCACGCCCTCGGGCACGGGCTCGGACGTCTACGTCCCGCTCGCCCGAGCGCAGGCCCTCGCCGCCCAGGCCGGGAAGGTCAACACCGTCTACGTGGCGGCCGCCAACTCCACGCAGATCGCCAGCGTGCAGAAGTCGATCAGCAAGCTGATGCCGAAGGCCACGGTGACGTCGGCGAGCTCGCTGGCCAGCGAGGTGACCGGCTCGCTGGCCAGTGCTTCCAGCCTGGCGAACAGCCTGGGCAAGTGGCTGGCCATCGCGGTGCTGGTCGCGGCGTTCGCGCTCGCGGTGCTGCTGACGATGTCGGCGGTCGGACGTCGGGTACGCGAATTCGGCACGCTGAAGGCGCTGGGCTGGCGCAGCAAGCGCGTCGTCGGCCAGGTGATGGGGGAGGCGCTGGTGATCGGCCTGGCCGGCGGCGTGATCGGGGTAGGGCTCGGCTATCTGGGCTCGAAACTGGTCGGCCATTTCTCGCCGGCCCTGACCGCGGCGATCGGCCAGACCACCGGATCGGCCACGCCCGGCGGCGGCCGCGTCTTCGCCCCGGGCGGCGGCACCGGCCGAGGTGGCTTCGGCGGAGGGGGCGGTGGCTTCGGCGGTGGCGGGGGCTTCGGCGGCAGTGGCGGGGGCGGCAGGTTCGGGCGTGGCGGATTCGGGCGGCTCGCGAGCAACCCGACGGTCACCGTTCACCTGACCGCACCGGTGACCTTGTCGATCATCGGAGCGGCGGTACTGCTCGCCATTGTCGGCGGACTGATCGCGGGCGGATTCGGCAGCTGGCGGGCGGCGCGGCTGCGTCCCGCCGCTGCCCTGGCACGGGTCGCGTGACGAGCCCTGGCGCATAAGGAGACTGCGACGATGTACAAGCTGACCAAGGTCGTCAAGACCTACCAGAACGGCCGTAACGCGATCGGCGCGCTTCAGGGCGTGGACCTGACCATCACCGACGGTGAATGGCTCGCCATCCAGGGCCCGACCGGGCATGGCAAGACGACTCTGCTGCAGATGCTGGGCGCGCTTGACCGGCCCACCTCCGGCTCGGTCGAGTTCGACGGGAAGGACCTCGCCGAGCTGCGCGAGACCGAAGTCTGCCAGATCAGGGCCAGGTCGTTTGGTTTCATCTTCCAGACCTTCAACCTGATCCCGACGCTCAGCGCGCAGGAGAACGTGGAGACCGCGCTCGTCCCGCTCGGCGTCGGCGCCGTGGAGCGGCGGGCGCGGGCTGCGGCCGCGCTCGCCGATGTGGGCCTGGAGGACCGGCTCAGGCACCTGCCGTCACAGCTATCCGGCGGTCAGCAGCAGCGGGTGGCCATCGCCAGGGCGCTGGTCAAGGACCCGGCCGTGCTGCTCGCCGACGAGCCCACCGGCAACCTGGATGAGGAGACCAGGGACGACATCATCGGGCTGCTCGAAAAGCTCTGGAAAGGGAACCGGCTGACGATGGTGCTGGTCACGCACGACTCGCCGGTCGCCCGCCGGGCCCAGCGGATCGCGGTCATGCGGGGCGGCAAGCTCTCGATCAAGCAGGACACGAGGTCAGCGCCGACCGTGTAAGCCAGCCCGAGCTAAGCCAGCCCGAACACGCGGGCAGCGTTGCCGCCCAGAGCGGCGGCAACCTGGTCCGGCGTGCAGCCGGCGGTGGTGAGCGTCGTGGCCAGGGTCGTGGCGTTGCGCCGCACGCTCGGCACGCCGGGCCAGTCGGTGCCGAAGATCATCTTGTCCGCGAGCCGCCGCAGCGACGACCCGTAATAGTCGGGCAGTCGCTGTGGCGGCAGCCCGGACACCTCAAGCCAGATATTGGGGTTCATCAGGGCCAGGAACGCGGCGCGGGCGTACCACCAGCCTCGCCCGCCGTGCGCGAGCACCACGACCAGGTCAGGAAAGTCACGGAACACCGGGTCGAGCAGCACCGGATCGGCATAGGAATTCACCGACCCGGCAAAGGTGGAGGTCCCGCAGTGCACGATCACCGGCAGGCGATGCTGCTCGGCCCAGGCATAGACCGGATACAGCATCCGGTCGCTCGCCTCGAAGCCGCCGTGCACCGGGTGAATCTTCACCGCAACCGCGCCGAGCCCGGCCTGCCGCGCCAGCTCACGTGCCGGCGGGTAGTGCAGGTGCGGGTTGATGCTCGCGACCGGATGGAACCGGCCCGGATTCGCCGCGACCACCGGCAGCACATCCTCGATCGGCTGCATCCCGGTCGCCTTCGGGCTGTACTCGGAGAACAGCAGCACGTGGTCGGCGCCCTGCTCGGCAAAGTGCTGGTCGAGCGCGCCCGGGATGGGAGTGCCTTCACTATCGAAAAGTTTGTCCATCGGAGTGCCCGAGCCGAAGGTCGCGGCCCAGTCCTGCCAGTCAGCAGAGAGCGTCGGCAGCCTGGCCACGTGCACGTGGGCGTCTACGAGCAGCACGTCATCAATCACAGACCTCAGCTTGCCAGCACGGTAGCTGGCCGATCGCCAGCGGCACCCGTCCCGGCGTGAGCCAATCTCCAGGTAATGTGCTCCGTTGGACGGCTTCGGGCGTCTTAGGAATGGCCTGGCCTGAGAGGACGTGGTTTCATGGGACTCCGGTTTAACCCGCCGCCGCAGTGGCCGGTTCCGGCGGGATTCACGCCGCCGCCCGGCTGGCTGCCGGATCCGGGCTGGCCGGCCGCGCCGCTCGGGTGGGAGCTGTGGGTCAACGATGACACCATGCCAGGACCGGGACCCGGTCCTGACCCCGCTCAAGGCTTCGGCTTCGGCCCGCCGGGGAATCCCTTCGGCCCGCCGGCCGATCCCTTCGGCCCGCCGGCCGATCCCTCCGGTCTCCAGCCGCACCAGGTCTACGCGCAGGCCGTCGTGCCGGAGAAACCCGGTGTCAATGGCGCAGCGCTGGCCGGCTTTATCGTGAGCCTGATCGGCGGGGTGCTGGTCGGCGCGATCTTGTGCATCGTCGGGCTGGTCCAGATCGGGAAGCGGCCCCAGCGAGGCAGAGGGCTGGCCATTGCCGGCCTCGCGCTGACGGGGGTCTGGATCGCCGGCATCGTGGCCGTCCTCGCGGTCAATGCGACCTCGCAGGCGCACCGGTCGGCGACAGGCACGATCACCAAGTCGGGTCACGCTGGCCGCGTTCTCGCTGCGCGTCGGGGACTGCTTCCAGAATCCGCCGGCCGGGAAGGCGCCGATCAAGCTCAATGACGTGACGGCGGTGCCCTGCACGACGTTGCACAACGCGCAGGTCTTCGCGAAGTTCAGCGCGACCGACGCGAGCTATCCGGGGGCCGCCGCGCTCGGCAAGGAGGCCGCCCATGGCTGCGAGGCAAAGGCGGCGGCGGGCCTGGATAAGTCGAAGATCACCAGCACCATGCAGCTTCGTTTCATCTACCCGGAATCGGACGCCTGGACAGACGGGCAGCGCGCGCTGATCTGCCTGGTCGTCGACTCGTCCAAGGATCTGACGTCATCCCTGCTCGCTGCGGGCGGCTAACCGCGCAGGCGGACCTCGGCGATCGGGCGCCATTGCCAGGATCGGCCGACCTGGGTCTGGGCGACCAGGCTGGCCGACCGGATGGAGATCTCGATCGGCGGGAGCGACCGGCCAAGCGCGGCCATGACCGGGGCGGCCGGGGCGGCCGTGTTGCTGTAGGCGATCGAGATGTGCGGCAGCCACGGGTCGGTGTCGCTGTGCACCGGGCACCCGGCGGCCGCGGCGGCTGAGACTAGCGCCTCGCGAACCGGATCAAGTGCCCCGAAGGACTCCACCGGCAGCACTACGGCTTCCGGGTCGTAGTAGAGGAATCCGAGCCTGATCGGTATCGGGGCAATGCTCGCGAGCCGGTGACTCGTCTCGTGCGCCATCGCGCTGACCTGAGCCAGCGGCACCTCGTCGGCGAAGCCGACGATCAGAGTGGTCAGGTGCAGCCACCGCACCGGCACCACGTCGACTTCTGGCCGGTCAGCGAGGCTCGCCTGAGCCGTCGCCACCAGCTGACGAAACTCGGGCTGGTCATGGAAGAGCAGGTGCCAGTGATAGAGCTCACGGCCTGGCAGGCGCCCTGGTCGCTGCCGCCAGTGACTCGTCAGCTGAGCGGGAAGCGGGTCCACCGGCCTAGTTAATCCCGGGTCGGCTGAGCCAGTGCCGATAGGTTCGGCGAAGCCGACACGAATCGGGCGACGCTGCCACTAGGCTGCGGAATCGGTATTTCTCAGGGAGCGGGACGGGGAGCGGGGATACATCAGGATGAGCGGGATCCGCGCCAGCATGCTGGTGCCGAGGACGAGGACTGGCGCGGCTCTGGCCGGAGCGGCTGCCACGGCGATGATCATGGCCGCCGGGATGGCGCTCGCCGCGCCGGCGGTCACTGCCTCGGCGATTCACGGCTGCTACAAGACCAAGGGAACGCCGCACGGACTGTTCGTGAACACCGGCAAGACCACGAAGTGCCCGACCGGCTATACCGCCATCACCTGGAGCCAGACGGGTCCGCAAGGTGTGGCGGGTCCGCCGGGTATGGCGGGAAAGGCGGGTTCGCAGGGTCCTCAGGGCCCAGCTGGCGGCGCGGGCGGGCTCAGCCAGTCTCTGGTCGCGACCCTGAACTGGTGGGGCGGCAACTACAGTGCTCCGGCCGACGACTTCAGCGCGGCCACCGGCATTGCCTTCGACGGCACGCACCTGTGGATCACGAACTCCGGCAACAACTCGGTGACTGAGCTGAACGCCTCTGACGGATCGCTGGCCGGCACCTTCAGCGCCGCAGCCGACGACTTCAGCCAGCCCGATGGTATCGCCTTCGACGGCACGCACCTGTGGATCACCAACCCCGGCAACAACTCCGTGACCGAGCTGAACGCCTCTGACGGGTCGCTGGCCGGCAACTTCAGCGCACCCGCCGACGGTTTCAGCCAGCCGGAGGGCATCGCGTTCGACGGCACGCACCTGTGGATCGTCAACTTCGGCGGCAACTCGGCGACCGAGCTGAACGCGTCCGATGGCTCGCTGGCGCATCTCGACTCCGGGGTCGCCTTCCAGCTGGACGAGCCGGCCGGGATCGCCTTCGACGGCACTCACCTGTGGGTCACCAACCAGGGCAGCAACGCGATCGTCGAGCTGAATCCCTCGGACAACACCATGACCGGCCAGCTCGGGCACGCCTTCGGCTTCGATGCTCCGGCCGGGGTCGCGGTCGACGGAACGCACGTCTGGATCGCGAACAGCGCCGGCAACTCGGTCAGCGAGCTGAACGAGAACGGTCAGTGGGACAACACCTTCTCCGGCGGATCGTACGGTTTCAGCACGCCCGCCAGTGTCGCCGTCGACGGCTCGCACATATGGGTCACCAACAGCGGCGGTAACTCGGTCACCGAGCTGAGCGCGACCGACGGTTCCTGGATCAGGACTCTCGCTGGCGCCCCGTTCGGCTTCAGCAAGCCCGCCGGGATCGCCTTCGACGGCTCGCAGATGTGGGTGACTAACGCGGGAGCTACAGGCTCGGTCACCGACCTGGTCACCGGCTAGCGGCACGTCAGGCCCGGCCCAGTGGATTCGATGGCCGGATTCCGCTGCGGCGGAGGGCTCTGACCCCCGTGCCGGTCAGCTTCAGGTCCGCCGGGATGGAAGTCGTTGCCCAGGCCATGGCATCGATCTTCTCCGCCCCGAAGATCGGCTTCTCCGCGCTCCTGGAAAGGCTGGCCATGGCGCTGCCGATCCCTTTGGCCGTCACGCCGAGCGCGCCTGCCACGGCGGCGATCTGCGTCCAGAGCTTGCCGGCGCCGGTCAGGTCACTGGCAGCGAAATACACGACAACGCCCACGAGCAGCGCAAGCACCACCAGCGCGATCCAGTAATGGCGGATGATCTTCCTGATGATCCGCCCGGTGCGGCTCAGGGCAGCTTCGCCAGCTGCCAGATATGCCTCTGGCGTCAGCAGGCCATCGGTGGACTCGGCGCCGACGAGCAGATTCAGCCAGGTGTCGCCCTGCGGCAGCAGGCCAGCCAGGAGCTCGTCCGCTACCTGCGACTTCGTGGGATAGGTCCGGAGGCTGCCGGTCAGGGTCGATCCGACCGTGCCGTCCCCGCGCAGCGATCCGGGGGCGTTGTCGTCGTAGATCATTGTCACGAGATCACACCACCGTCCCATCGATGCGCTCACGATGGCCGCGGCGTCGTCGGGCAGGCGCGGTCCCAGCGTCGCGAGCCATTCCTGCAGCTTGGTCACTCTGGACCGGGACAGCTGGTGGGTAACCGCCTCGACCGAAGGAGTCTCTTTGGCGGGATCTCCGGCGTCGTCGGGATCGCCCGGTCGAATCGGCGGATCAGCGGTGTCCCGGAGCGAGCGGCCAAGCTGGTAGGCCAGGCTGTACTCGCGTCCGGCGCAGGCCAGCCACTTCAGGATCCTGAGATTGCCGTCCGTGAGCGTCTGGGCGGTGTCGTCCGGCAGCGCGGGCTGCGGACTGACGTCCGCAGCCCGCATCGCCGGTGTTTGCCTACCCAGGCTCGCGGGCGAAGGCTCTGGCGCTTGCCCGGCAGGCCAGGGCAGCAGCGCGCCGAGCCGGACGATCAGCGAGTTGACCCGCCCAAGCTCGAAGCTCGGATCGCTGTCCAGCCGGAAGCTCGTGCTCGGTCGGCAGCCGGTCGCTCCGCGCGGCTGCGGTCTGGGACCGGCCGGCCAGCCGGAAGAGCAGCGCCATCGTCCAGCCCAGGTCGAGTGCGACCGGCACGGCCGGATCGGTGGTCTTCGGCGCGGCTGGCTGATGGCCCGGTTTCGGCGCGACTGGCTTGTGCCCGGGCTTCGCCTCGCCGGCCTGATCATCATCGGCAGGCTTGGCCAAATCGGCCGCCTTATGTGCCAGCTCACTAATAACGGCGGGGAGATCGTTCATTGCCGCCCTCCTGTCTGGCAGGAGATTACATCTCGCGACTCATTCCGTCACGAAAACCGCCCCAGCCACGCCAAAAAAAGGGGGATAGGGCAAATGCGAGCCGAATCAGAACCGCACATAGTCGTATTCGACCGGCAAATCGTTAATGCCGGTCGACGGGGCCGCCAGCCATCCGGCGAACTCGCCCGGCTGGTGATGGGCCACCATGAGCCCTGCCACCCGACCCAGGTCATCGGCTGTCGGCAGCCACCCCGTCAACCGGCGATCCCACTCAGCGACGTCAAGCAATTCGCCATCCGGGCTGAAATGATGCCCGGCAAAGGCACCCACGCCCCGGTTGAACCCTGGATGCGGCACCGTCAGCCGCACATCAACGCCGGCCTTCTCCAGTTCGCCATTCCATTTACGCAGCCCGCGCTCGCAGTCCGCTACGTACTCATCGCGCAGGTCCAGGTTGAGCGCGGTCAGGGCCGGCACCGACCGGTGCGCCAGCACGCCGTCGATCACGACCGGCACCTGCGACGTCGCCTCCTGAAGCTGATGATCATCGTGCCGCCTGGTCTCCATCCAGCGGCCCTTGAGCCCGGCGGTGAAATACGCCGCCGCATTGGATGAGGTCTCCGAGCCAAACAGGTCAAGCGAGAGCGAGTAATGCTGATTGAGGTACTTCTGGATGACCGAAAGCGGAATGCCGCCGTACCGCCAGAGGTCATCGGTGTCGTGCTCCGCCATCAGCGCGGCCGTCCGCTGCACCACCCGCTGCACCCCGGTCGTGCCGACGAACATGTGATGAGCCTCCTCGCGCAGCATGAATTCGCACGTGCGCGACAGCGGGTCGAAGCCTGACTCCTTGAGCGTGCCGAGCTGGTACTTCCCGTCCCGGTCGGTGAAATAGGTGAACATGAAGAACGCCAGCCAGTCGGTGGTCGCCTCGTTGAACGCGCCCAGGATCCGGGGACTGTCCGGGTGCCCCGAATGCCGCCGCAGCAACTGCTCGGCCTCCTCGCGCCCGTCCCGGCCGAAGTAGGCGTGCAGCAGGTACACCATCGCCCACAGGTGCCTGCCCTCCTCGACGTTGACCTGGAAGAGATTGCGCAGGTCGTAGAGCGACGGCGCGGTCGTACCCAGGTGCCGCTGCTGCTCGACCGACGCGGGCTCGGTGTCGCCCTGCACCACGATCAGCCGCCGCAGCTCGCTGCGGTACTCGCCGGGCACCTCAAGCCAGGCCGGCTCGCCCTTATGCTGGCCGAACCCGATCTCCCTGGGCTCGCCGCCGCGCTCGGACAGGAAGATGCCCCACCGGTACTGCTCCATCGGCACCCGGTCCCAGCTCGCCCAGCCGTCCCGGCCGATCGCGACCGCGGTGCGCAGATAGACGTCCCTGGTCGGCAGCGACGGCCCGAGCGCACTCCACCAGTCGAGGAACCTCGGCTGCCACGACTCCAGCGCCCGCTGCAGCTTCCGGTCGGTGGCCAGGCCGACGTTGTTGGGAATCCGCTCGCTGTAATCGATCACGCTCACCGGCCCGTCCGGCGCCGGCGCCGCCCCGATCATGTCACTGTCAGTCATGCTGTCCCCGTCAGTCATGCTGTCCCCATTAGTCATGCTCAGACCCGCTTCCGGTCGAATTCGGCCCGCTGCCCGGTGCCGTACCGGCGCAGGGCGCCGGTACGGCCAGAGGCGTTCGGCCGCAGGAAGATCCAGTTCTGCCAGGCCGCCAGACGGCCGAAGATCTTGGTGCTAGTCGACTCCGGCCCAGCGAATCGCAGGCTCGCCTCAAGCCCGGTCAGCGCGTCGGGGGAGAAGCCTGCCCGCTCGCTCACGACCAGCCTGATCTCGTCGTCCCAGTCCAGATCGTCAGGCGCGGCGGTGACCAGCCCCAGCTCGACGGCCTGCGCCGCGAGCACTTCCTTGCCCGAGGTCGCGAGGGCGGCGGCCAGCTGATCAGCCGCCGGACCGTACCTGATCTCTAGCCGGCTGACCCCGCTCGCCGCCGCCAGCAGCCCGGCATTCATCGTCCCGAGAGTCAGCGAGGCCGGCGTCGCGTCCTGATCGCCTTCGAATACCCCGTCGAGCAGGTACTGCCGGTCGGCGGCGAGTGCCAGTTCTAGCAGCGTCCCGGCGAAGCAACTCCCCGGTTCGATCAGGGCGATCAGCGACCGGCTCGTGGCATCGAGCCGTCGCAGCGTGCGCCGCCACAGCCCGGTGATCTCCCGCGCCAGCCAGTCACCGGAACCGGCAAGCAACTCGTCGGTGGCGAGCACCGCGGCCGGGTCGCCGCTGGTCTTGAGCAGCCAGGTGCCAAGCTCGGGCTCGCCGAACCGCAGCCGGCTGATGGCGTCGTCAAGCTCACGCGCGGCCGCGAGCGGCCACCCGGCCGCGCCCGCCTCATGCAACTCGGCCAGGCTTCCCGGCGCGGCGGCCGGTCCCGAGATCGTGAAGGTCGCCGCGCCAGCAGGCCGGTCGAACTCGACGAGCACATGCTCGTAACGAAGACTGCCTTCATTTCGGAAATAGACCAGCGGAGTCAGCTCAACTCCAGCCAGGCCGGTCGAGCTGGGGGCGTCCTGGCTGGTCGCCGGCGTCCGGTCAATCGCAGCCTGGACCATGCGGGCAACGGCCCCCTCGAATTCCGTTGGCTTCGCGATCTCGTCGACCAGGCGCCAGTCAACCGCCCGCTGCCCCCTGACCCCCTCCGCTGTGGTGGCGAACACGTCAGCGAGGTCGCGGCGGACACCGCGCTTGTCGGTCAGCCTGGTCAGCCCGCCCGTTCCCGGCAGCACCCCGAGCAGCGGCACCTCGGGCAGCCCGACGGTCGACGAGCCGTCGTCGGTCAGCAGGATCTGGTCGCAGGCCAGGGCGAGCTCGTAGCCGCCGCCGGCCGCCGTCCCGTTCAGGGCCGCGAGGTAGACCTGGCCAGACTCGCCAGTCGCGTCCTCGATCGCGGCAAGCGTTTCGTTACAATATTTACAGAAGTTGACCTTAAAAGAGTGCTCGGACTGCGCCAGCATGCCGATGTTGGCCCCCGCGCAGAACATCCGGTCGAGTCCGCTGGTCAAGATCACGACCCGGACACTCGGGTGAGTGAAGCGCAGCCGTTGCACCGCGTCGTTGAGCTCGACGTAGACGCCGAGGTCGTAGCTGTTCTTTTTCAGCTCGTAGCCGGGTACGACACCGCCATCGGGGTCCACGGCCAGGGTTAGCGTGGCGACGGCGCCGTCGACGGCCAGCCGCCAGTGCCGGTAGCTGGCTGGCTCGGTGGTGAAGCTTATCTCGGCAGTCACGGCTCCATCCTGACGTGCTACACGAACCTCCGCAAGAAGCAATGTTCTGTAGACAATCCTACGCTCAGGCCGCTCCGCTGGCGGGCACTGAGTTCAAGGGGTGCCTTGCCCTAGGGCCTGCCAGTGCCGGGCGGCACCGTCTCGCCAGGCGGCGTGCCTGGCGTGGAAGAGCGCGGCCGCGTCGGCGCCGGGCCAGTTCGCGGGCAGGAGGTCGCGGGGGAGTCGCGGATCGAGGAAAGGGGACCGGCGCCACTCGTGCACTAGCAGCGTCTGAGCGGTCAGCATCTCGGCGTCGCTCAGCGCGGCTCGCGGCTCGAACGCGTCGATGAACTGCCGATAGTGCTGCTCGACGGCGCTGAGGTCCCAGGCCAGGTCGACGATGCCGGACTCGGAGCCGATCTCGCCGTAGCGGGCGACGAAGGACATCGAGGTGGCCGCCAGTCCAAGCTCGGTCAGAATCCGGCCGGCCTCGGCTTCCCGTGCCGGGTCCGGGCAGACCCAGGCTCCCGATGGCAGCGCGCCGAAGCCGGCCCAGGTCAGCCGGGTTCGAAGCAGCCGGCGCAGTTCGGGCCTGGGGTCCGGGCCGCTGCTGCTGCTACCGCTCACCAGCAAGACCAGCCAGCGCCCGTCCCAGCTGGGCCGGTCGGTTCCGAAAGAGTAGATCCGGCGGGCGCCGTCGCTCAGCAGCCGCCGTCCAGCCTCGGTCAGGTCCCACTGGGCCAGCCGGCCGTGGCGGCGGGCGAGGATCCAGCCTTCGGCGGCCGTGCGCGCCAGGGCCTGGCGGGCCGCCTTCTCCGCCACATCGAGCGGCCCGAGCGCCGCGATGATCGCCGCGGTCCAGGCGGGCTCGCCCTGGGGGAGCACGAACTCGCCAAGCACGGTCAGGAGCAGCGATCTGGCACTGGACAGGCCAGTCTCGCGGCGGCGGCTCAGGCTCAGGTAGCCGTCGGATGTCGTCACGGCCATTGCCGGTGCCGGCTCCTCTCGCGACGGGGGCGACCTGCGGAGTGAAGCCGAAACACCACGATCTGTCAATAGCCCGTCTCCCGCGACCAGCCCTACTCCGCCCCGGTCCCGGCACCAGCCACGGCCCCGGCACCAGCCCGGCCCCGGGCCCCGGCACTGGCCCGGGCCCCGGCACCCCACCCGCTGATGCTCCGTGATCAAGAAGCCGACCTTGATCACGGAGCATCAGTCGCGTGATCACCCACTCAGATTTCCGTGATCAAGGCACCAGCCATGATCACGGAACAATGAGAGGACTCGGATGATGAGACTGATGGGGCTGGGGAGGTTGCTGTGACTGTTGAGTTAGGAGTTGCTGATCCTTTGGGATCTGCGCGATCGCCTGGCAGCCGCAGAGCTAAATCGGTTGACAGCCATGGCAATCTTGGACGTTATGAATATATCGAATAATAGGCAAAAGTCAGTATACGAGACCCAGAGCCGGATGGGCGGGCGAAGGCGGCCGAGGGTAGCTGTGCGGCTGAGGGTAGCTGTGATGATCGCTGGCGGAGTTCTCGCGTTCGCGGCGGCCCTGTCGGCTCCTGCCGTCGCGCACGCTCCGGGCGCAGGTACTGTCAGGACGTTCGCTGGCGGAGTCGTGCGGGTGAGTCACGGTCAGATGAGCCCTGACGACGGCCTCGAAATAGGCGGCTAGCCATTGTCGCCCCCCGGCAGCGGCTGCCGGGGGGCGACAAAATCAGGTCGGCTCAGAACGCTGACCGCCTAGACTTTGGGTTTCGGCTCCACCAACCACTACTTGTGAAGGCACCGACTCATGCGCTGGTCACAGTTGCACATCCCGACCCTCCGCGAAGATCCCGCTGACGCGGACGCGGCCAGCCACCGGCTGCTGCTGCGAGCCGGCTACATCCGCCAGCTCATGGCCGGCCACTACTGCATGCTGCCGCTCGGGATCAGGGTCCGCACCAAGGTGATGGCGATCATCCGCGAGGAGATGAACAGGATCGGCGCGCAGGAGTTCCTGCTGCCGTGCATGCAGCCGGCCCAGATCTGGGAGAAGTCCGGGCGGCTGGCCACGATCGGCGAGGAGATGTTCAAGCTTCGCGACCGGCGCGGCGCCGAGATCGTGCTCGGCTTCACGCACGAGGAGATCTTCACCACCCTGGCGACCGAGTTCGCCTCCTACCGGGAGCTGCCGCAGTTCTGGTATCACTTCCAGACCAAGTTCAGGGATGAGCCGCGGGCGAAGAGCGGGCTGATCCGGGTGCGCGAGTTCACCATGAAGGACAGCTACAGCTTCGACATCGACGAGGCCGGGCTCGATGCCTCGTTTGAGGCGCATCGCGAGGCTTACCAGCGGATCTTCGCGCGGCTCGGGCTGCCGGCGATCGCGGTGGAGGCCTCGAGCGGCAACATGGGCGGGTCAGACTCGGTCGAGTTCATGTGCCCGTCGGCGGCGGGCGAGGATCTGGTCGCGACCTGCCCGAATTGCGACTATGCGGCGAATCTCGAGAAGGCGACCTCAGGGCTGGCCCCGGTCACCGATCCAGGTGCCGACCAGGCGCCCGCCGCGCCCGCCAGGCTCGACACGCCGGGGGTCCGCACCATCGAGGACCTGGCTACCGGGTACGGCCTGGCGGCCGACCGGCAGGTCAAGACGCTGGTGCAGGTCATCGACGGGCAGCTCACCCTGGTGCTGCTGCGGGGCGACCACCCGCTGGCCGAGCAGAAGCTGATCGACGTGACCGGCGCGGTGAACCTCCGCCCGGCCCAGCCCGACGAGATCAGGTCGGCCCTGGGCGCGCTGCCAGGCAGCCTCGGCGCGGTCGGCGTCACTGACCTGCCGATCATCGCCGACGAGGCGCTGCGCGGCCGGCGGGACCTGGCGACCGGTGCTAACACCGACGACGTGCACCTGACCGGCGTCGACGTCGAGCGTGATATCGCCGTCGGGACCTGGGCTGACCTGCGCGAGGTCACCGAAGGCGAGCCCTGCCCCAAGTGCGGCACGGCGCTGAAGTTCGTGCAGGCGATCGAGATTGGCCACATCTTCAAGCTCGGCCGCAAGTACACGACCGTGCTAGGCGTCACCGTCACCGGCCCGGAAGGCGGCACGATCGTGCCGATCATGGGCAGCTACGGCATCGGCGTCGAGCGGGCGATCGCGGCCCTCGCCGAGGTCTACCACGACGACGCGGGCCTGACCTGGCCGGTCCAGGTCGCGCCTGCCGAGGTCACCGTGCTGCTGCTGAGCGTCAAGGACGCGGAGGCGAGAGCGGCGGCGGAGACGCTGTACTCGAGCCTGACCGAGGCCGGGGTCGATGCGCTGATCGACGACCGAGATGTCCGGCCCGGCGTCAAGTATGCCGACGCCGAGCTGACCGGCATCCCGTTCCGGGTCAGCGTCGGAGCCCGTGACCTGGCCGACGGCGTCTTCGAGATCACGAGCAGGGCGACCGGCGAGAAGGTGCGAGCGCCGGTCGGCGAAGCTGTCGCCCATCTTCGCGGCCTGGCCGGCCGCTAGCCGGCCTTCACGCCGGGCGACGTGCGGTCCTGCGGCAAGCCGCAGGACCGCACGTCTGGCTGGTGTCCCAGTTAGCTGGCGACCTTGAGCTCGCGCTCGCCGTCCTTGCGATCGGCTTCGACCAGCAGCCGATCGGTGATGTCCACCAGGCGCTCGTTCCTGCTGTCGAGCGCGGCCCAGCGCTTACCGTTGTCTGAGTTGCCCTTGTCCATTTTGCCCTCGCCTGACATGGTGCCTCCCGCGATGACTGACCGCGTCAGCGGCGCAGTGCCCCAGTGCCAAGCCCCAGTGCCGAGTTGCGCCGTCATTAATACAGACGCGCTGGAGGTGACTTACGTCGTAAATCCTGTGTAACGAGATGGCAACTCTTCGCTACTACTCGCCCGGACACGCTCCGTTACGCCCCATAACTGGGGATCACGACTCGAAGCGGAGGACTACCGCCTTCCAGCGGGTGTTGGTCCGGTTGCGGGTCAGCCCGAAGGCGAGTGCCTTGCCTGTCCCGCCGGCGATCGTGGCGCCGTTGAGCTCGAGGCCCTTGGAGCCGGCTGGCAGCTTCGCCTTGCCGATGGTGTGGCCGGTGAAGTGGTAGAGGGAGCTGACCGGGTTGGCGGTGTCGACATTGACCGGGATCCAGGCACCGCCCGAGCCGTCGCCGATGATGGTCAGCGGAAAGGCATCGATCGGCTTGCTGAAGGTGAGCCGGTGCCAGCTGCTGCCGTTGAAGCGGAGCAGGACGAGCGGACCCCGGTTGTCCGTGCAGCCGCCTGACCCGACCGCGAGGACATCAGTGCTGGAGATCGCGAGGATCCCCTCAAGGAAACCGGGGTGGCCGCAGGCCGTGGACAGGAGGGTCATCCGGGTTGACTTCCAGGTGTGCCCGTTCCAGTGCGCGACCTTGTCGACTCCGTAGGCCCAGATGTTCGACGGCGACAGAGCGCTGCCGCCGAAGAGGCCGGCCTCGGAGGCAAAGTGCGTGAACTTCTTGCCGTCGAAGTGCACCGTCCCGGTCGAGAAGCCGAACTTCGAGCCGAAGATCCAGACGTCCTTGCTGCTGAGGGCCAGTCCGCTGCTGATGAGCTTGCCCGAGGTCGGCACGGCCGACCAGGTGCGGCCGTCGAAGCGCAGCACGCGTTCCTTCGAGTGGGCGGTGACGGTGAAGGCCCAGACGTTGCTGGCCGAGGAGGAAGTCGCTGACCAGACCTGCTCACCTACGGAGCCGGGGAAGGACTCCCGGTGCCAGGAGCCGCCGGTGAGCTCGTAAGCGACCGGCCTGGTGTCGCTGTTGCCGTCGATGAAGGCCCAGGCCCGGTCCGCGCTCCAGGATGTCACCGCGCTGAACTCAGGGAAGTCAGCTGCCGATACCCGAAGTGACAGATGCCAGGTCGCCGCGGGCTTTGGTGTGGCTCCGGCAGGCGGAGCCAGCGTGAGCCCGGCGGTCAGGACGCTGGCCGAGATGCCGGTGATGGCAGCCAGCGTGGCGGTGACACGCGATCTGATCCTGCTCATGTGATCCTCCCCGACCGGCGGCACGATGGGCGCTAGCGACGCCAACGTCCATTGTGCCGACTCGGTGCGGGTTTTGGGCGATCTGTGCCCAGCTGACTTAACGGCTCAGCCGAATTGCAGGAGCACTGCGGTCGTCGTCCTCGCCGAGAACGACTTACGGGTGATGCCGAGGGCGAACGCCCTCGTGGAGCGGGGGCCGCTCGCGACGCCGCTCAGGGAGAGATGAGCCGGGGTGAACGGCAGCCTGACGCTGGTTAGCTTGCCGTTGCCGTAGTGCTCCATGCTGCCCGCGGGCGGGGAGCCGGTGCCGACAGGGATCCATACGCCGCCGCTTCCGTCGCCCGAGATCGCTGACGGGGCACCGAGACTGGGCCTGAGTGCGATCCGGCTCCACTTACTGCCGTTGTAGTGCAGCAGCACGAACGGGCCGAGCTGATCCTGGCACCCGCCGGTGCCGATAGCGAAGATGTTCTTAGCTGTGATGGCATCGATGCCGGTCAGGCGCGAGCCGCACAGCTCGGTGTTCTTCGGCAATAGCTTCCTGACCGAAGTGCTGCTCCAGTTTCGGCCGTTGTAGTGCGACACATTGGTATCGCCGTAAGCCCAGATGCTGCTCGCTGACAGCGCGCTGCCGCCGAACAGCCCCCGGCTTCCGCCTGACCTGGTCCAGGTGCGGCCGTTGTAGTGAAAGGCCTGCGTCGGCCCGACAAGGTCGGCGTTGAACACCCAGACATTGGTGCTGCTCAGCGCCAGAAGCGAGCCGATGGTCTGAGGGAATGACCGCACCTGAGTCCAGCCGTGGCCATTGAAGCGCAGAGCCCGGTCATGTGAATTGTGAGTGTTCGCGGTGATTACCCAGACGTTGCCGCTCGATGAGGATGAGGCTGACAGGACCTCCTCCCCGGCCTGGCCCGGGAACGACGCCAGCTGCCAGCTGCCATTTCGCAGCTCGTAGGCGCGCGGCCTGGCATTGCCCGAGCCCGACTCAAACGCCCAGGCGCTGCTGGCGCTGGCCGCCGTGACCGCGGTGAACTCAGGAAAGTTCCGTCCCGTGACCGTCCTGGCGACGCGCCAGGACGCCGTCACGGCGGGCCTGGCGGAGGCACTGGCGCTGCTTGCCGCCATCGTCAGCAGGCTTCCCCCGCCCGCCATCGCTGCGATAGCGGCCGCTGCGGCAATGACCGAGGTTCTGTTCTTCAGCACGTGTGTCCTCCCGGACCGATGTCACAGTAAATGCCCGCGCAACGCGGTTGCCCATGCGCAGGACATTCACTGTGACGTTCGACCCGGCCATTCGGTTACAAGCGAGTCCAGGCTTCGCGCAGGACGCTGCGCAGGATCTGCTCGATCTCGTCGAAATGCTCCTGAGTGCAGGTGAGCGGCGGGGAGAGCTGAATGACGGGGTCGCCCCGGTCATCGGCCCGGCAGATCAGGCCCGCGTCGAAGAGCGCGTGCGACAGGAAGCCCCGGAGCAGCCGCTCGGACTCGTCGTCGCTGAACGTCTCGCGGGTACCCTTGTCCTTGACCAGCTCGATGCCATAGAAGTAGCCGTCGCCCCTGATGTCGCCCACGATCGGCAGGTCGTTGAGCTTCTCCAGCGTCGCGCGGAACGCGCCCTCGTTGGCGCGGACGTTGCCGAGCAGGTCCTCTTTCTCAAAGACATCGAGATTGGCCAGGGCCACAGCGCACGAGACCGGGTGCCCCGCGAAGGTGACGCCGTGCAGGAACGAGTTCTCGGCCTTCAGGTAGGGCTCCATCAGGTGGTCCCGCACGATCATGCCGCCGAGCGGTGAGTAGCCCGAGGTGACGCCCTTGGCGAAGGTGATCACGTCGGGCTGGTAGCCGTACCGCTCGGAGCCGAAGTAATGGCCGAGCCGCCCGAACGCGCAGATTACCTCGTCGGAGACCAGGAGCACGCCGTACTGGTCGCAGATCTCCCGCACCCGCTGGAAGTACCCGGGCGGCGGCGGGAAGCAGCCGCCGGAATTCTGCACCGGCTCCAGGTAGACGGCGGCCACCGACTCTGGCCCCTCGCGCAGGATGGCGCGCTCGATCTCGTCCGCCGCCCACTGGCCGAACGCCACCTTGTCGTCGGCGACGAACGCCGGCGCCCGGTAGAAGTTGGTGTTCGGCACCCGGACCCCGCCGGCGCAGCGGCTCGAACGGGTACTTGATGTCCGGCAGCCCGGTGATGGCCAGCGCACCGTGCGTGGTGCCGTGATAGGCGATGGACCGGCTCAGCACCTTGTACCGGCTCGGCTGCCCGATCAGCTTGAAGTACTGCTTGGCCATCTTCCAGGCTGACTCGACCGCCTCAGAGCCGCTGGTAGTAAAAAACACCCGGTTCAGGTCGCCCGGCGCGTAGCTGGCGAGCCGCTCGGCGAGCTCGATCGCGCGCGGATGCGCGTAGGACCACAGCGGGAAATAGGCGAGCTCGGACGCCTGCCGGGCCGCCGCCTCGGCGACCTCGCGGTTGCCGTGCCCGATCTGGCTGACGAACAGGCCGGCCAGGCCGTCCAGGTACCGCTTGCCCTGCTGGTCAAAGACATACTGGCCCTCGCCGCGCACGATGATCGGCACGTCGGCGTGCTCATAGGACGAGTGCCTGGTGAAGTGCAGCCACATGTTCCGCTTGGCGGCTTCCTGCAGCGCAGCGTAGTCGAGTTCTGGTCTGCCGTTCATCTGGTCCCCCAGTGATAGGTCTGCTTCTGCAGCTTCAGGTACACGAGAGTCTCCGTTGTCGTCACGCTCGGCAGCGAGCGCACCTGGCCGAGTATTTCGAGCAGCTGGTCGTCGTCCTCGCAGACAACCTCGACCAGCAGGTCAAACGAACCCGCCGTTATGACCACATAGTCGATCGCTTCCATACCCGCGAGAAGGTCGGCTACCCGCTGCAGGTCGCCGTTGCAGCGGACGCCGATCATGGCCTGCCGCCTGAAACCGAGCGACATCGGGTCGGTGACCGCCACGATCTGCATGACGCCGAGATCGAGCAGCCGCTGGACGCGCTGCCTGACCGCCGCCTCGCTCAGTCCGACGGCCTTGCCGATCGCCGCGTAGGACCTTCGTCCGTCCTGCTGCAGCTGATCGATGATGTGCCTGGACACCGCATCGAGCACGACCGGCGAAGGTGCCATCGAGGTTCCTCCTTGTTCTTTCCATGTTGTCACGCGACAGCCAGCTGTCAACTGATTTCGTTGTGATCTGGCATCTGAAACGCTGAATCACTTGTCTAAGCGGCAAATACATGTCAAAGTCGTTAGTGGAGCTACGTGGTGCTAGCTACCGAGCGGGGGAGGATCAGCTTTGCGGTCACTGCGGAACTTCGTGGCAGGCCAGTTCACCGGCACGGCCGCTGGTGTCGTCAGCGACGTAGTCGATCCGAGCACCGGCGAGCCTTACGCGAAGGCGCCGGTGTCGGACGCCGCCGACGTCGAGGTGGCGCTGCGGGCCGCCGCGCGGGCGTTCCCGGCCTGGCGCGACACCACCCCGGCCGAGCGCAGCCTAGCGCTGCTGAGGTTCGCCGATGCGATCGAGGCCAGGGCTGAGGATCTGGTCGCGGCCGAGAGCCGCAATACCGGCAAGCCGGTCGAGCTGACCAGGACCGATGAGGTGCCGCCGCTGGCCGACGAGCTCAGGTTCTTCGCCGGCGCCGCCCGGATGCTCGAAGGCAGGTCGGCGGGGGAGTACCTGCGCGACCACACCTCGATGATCAGGCGCGAGCCCATCGGCGTCTGCGCCCAGGTCACGCCGTGGAACTACCCGATGATGATGGCGGTCTGGAAGTTCGCGCCCGCGCTGGCGGCCGGCAATACCGTCGTGCTCAAGCCGTCGGACACGACTCCGGTGTCTACCCTGCTGCTGGCCGAGCTTGCTGCCGACATTCTGCCGCCTGGTGTTTTCAACGTCATCTGCGGCGACCGGGACACCGGGCGAGCCCTGGTCGCACATGAGATCCCCCAGCTCGTCTCGATCACCGGGTCCGTGCGGGCGGGGACCGAGGTGGCGCAGGCGGCGGCCGCCGGGCTGAAACGGGTGCACCTGGAGCTCGGCGGGAAGGCCCCGGTCGTCGTGTTCGACGACGCCGACCTCGAACGGGTGGCCCAGACGGTCACCGAGGCCGGCTACTACAACGCCGGCCAGGACTGCACGGCCGCGACCCGAGTGGTAGCCGGACCTCGGGTCGCCGCCGATCTGGCCGACGCGATCGCCGAGCGGGCGGCCGCGCTCAAGACCGCCGGGCCGGACGAGACCGACGCGTACTACGGCCCGCTGAACAATCCGGCGCAGCTCGCGCGGGTCGCCGGCTTCATCGACCGGGCCCCAGACCACGCGCAGATCAAGGCCGGCGGACGGCAGCTCGGTGACCGGGGCTACTTCTACGCGCCGACCGTCGTGGCCGGCCTGCGCCAGGACGACGAGATGATCCAGGACGAGATCTTCGGCCCCGTCGTCACCGTCCAGCGATTCGAGGACGAGGCGCAGGCGATCCGCTGGGCCAACGGGGTCAGGTACGGACTCGCCGCCAGCGTCTGGACCCGCGATCACGGCCGGGCCATGCGAGCAGCCAGGGAACTCGACTTCGGCGCGGTCTGGATCAACACCCACATCCCGTTCGTGTCCGAAATGCCGCATGGCGGCTTCAAGCACTCCGGCTACGGCAAGGACCTGTCGATCTACGGATTCGACGACTACACCAGGGTTAAGCACGTGATGAGCTACCTCGGCTGAGCACTACGATTGGCCGGTGCGGCACGATCAGTCAGACCACGATCTAGATGAAATAATCGTCGGCGAGCTGGTCGCCGCGCAGTTCCCCGATCTGGCCGGGGAGCCGGTCAGCCGATTCGGCGCCGGGTGGGATCATGAGCTGTTCAGCGTGGGTGAGCAGTGGATACTGAGATTCCCCAAGCGGGCCGAGCGGGTGCCCTGGCTGCTCCGTGAGCAAGTGATCCTGGCGGCCGTCCTCCCGGTGCTCGGGCCGCTGGTACCCGCGTTCGAGCTGGCGGGTGAGCCGAGCGCGACCTACGGTTACCCGTTTGTCGGCTACCGGCGACTGCCGGGGGTCGGCGCGGACCAGGTGCCTGTGGCGGCTGGCCTGGCGGGCGATCTTGGCCGCGTGCTAGCTGCGCTGCACGGAGTGCCCGCTGATCACATCCCGCCCACCCCGGACAACTGGGAGAAGGAGCCGCTGAGCGGCGTGCGCGACGAGCTGACCTCGGCCGCCCACCTCGCCCGCCCGGTGCTTGAGGCGGCGGTGCTTGAGGCGGCGGTGCTCGATGCCGCGCTGCTCGCCAGGGCCGAGCCCTACCTGAGCGGCCTGGCTGCCCTCCCCGCGCAGGACGGCCCGGCCCGGCTTATCCACGATGACATCTGCCCTGATCACCTGCTGGTCGATGCGGTGACTGGCAGGCTGACCGGGCTGATCGACTTCACCGACGCGCTGGTCGGTGACCCGGTGCTCGACTTCACTGGCCTGATCGGCGTCGGCGGCTATGACTTCATCGCGGCGGTGGTCGATGCTTACGACCTGCCGCTCGGCGACTCGTTCTGGAGCAGGCTGAGCTGGCGAGTCAGGACGCTGACGCTGACCTGGCTGACCGAGGCGATCACCGACGACCCGGAAGCGGTGCCGATGCACCTGACGTGGGTAACGCGAGCCTTCGAGCCGGTACCAGCGCGCTAAGGCTGAGCGGGGAGCCGGTCGAGTACCTGCTGCGCGGTTCGCAGTTTTCTCGCCGCCTGCCTGGCCGCGGTGCCGGCTTCCGCGAGCCGGTCTCGTTCCCTGGCCAGGGTGGTGCGTGAGCTGGCCTGGCGCTGCTCGGCCCGTGCCCTGACCGCCTGCGCGTCAGCCAGGGCCCGCTGAGCTTGCACGAGATCGTGCTGCGCGACGGCGACCTGCTGTTCCGCCTGAGTGAGGGCCTGCCGGTCGGCGGCCTGGCTGTCCACCGTGAGCTTGACGGCCTGCTGCTGCTCGCGCTCGGCGGCGGCCGCCGCGTCCGCCGCGAGACTGGCATCGGCCACGGCTCGCTCAGCCTCGGCTCGCTGCCGCTCGCGCCGTTCGGCGGGGGACCTGGCGCCAGACTGGCCAGGGTCAGCCGGGCCGGGCTTGCGACCGCCCTGGCGAGGCTCGGTCTTCGGCGGTGGTCCTGGTGCGAAGCCAGGCGCGGTCCCGGTGCCGATGCCCAGCCCGAAGCCGGCCCACCTGGCCGCGCGCAGCAGCCTGCCTGCGGCGAGGTCACTGGCCACCAGGGGGTCGGCGAGAGCGGCGTTGAAGGTATCGGCGATCTCCTCGCGTACCGCGGCCGACGCCGGCGGCGCTGACCGCGCGGTCGCCTGGCGCACCAGTGCCTCGACCAGGTCCCGTCTGGCCGCCGACAGCTTCCTGATCGTCGGGCCATCTGGCGCGGCGTCGCCGGCCCTGAGCTGGTCACCGAGCTCGGCAAGCCTGGCCGGGACGGTCGGATCCGCCCAGACCAGCTGGTTGATCAGCGAGGCTGACCTGGTTGGCTTGCCGAGGGCGGCGATCTCCTTGGCGGCCGTCTTGTCGTCGGCGGCACGGGCCTGCGCGGCGAGTTCCTTCCGGCGGGACGTAAAGACCTCGGCGTCGCCGGCGTACAACTCGGCAACCGCCTCGCTCAGCCTGGACGTCATGCAACCAGTGTCCCCCGCAGGCACGGCGGCACCGACCGGCCACCCAGATACCCACTCAGGTTTCGTGATCAAGAACCTGACCTTGATCACGGAACCTGGCTCTGACGCGAATTCGGTGATGTTGGCCGGGCGGATGATGATGGTCCGGAACGTTTGCGGGGGCTGGTGCCGGGACGGTGGCTAAAAGATCTAGGAGACGGCGATCCTGGCAGCGGGTGAGCCGGATGTGACAGCTGAGTCACCAGGGACCAGCCGGGTCCGGGCGGTGACCCCGCCAGGCCCGCGAGGCAGCCCGACCACGGAACTCGCGCCAGAGCCCGGAACCTGAGTGGCGTGATCACCCCATCCAGACTCCGTGATCAAGAGCCCGGTCATGATCACGGAACCCACGTGGCTGAGGCTTGAGTCCAGCCGGGGGATGCCCGGTTTGCGGCGAATGTCGCCGGGCCGGGGTGCGGCGTGCTGTCCTGTGACGCCGCGCCGCAGGCTGGTTGACGCTAGCGTCGGCGGGTACGACGAATGGCCTGGTCAGAAAGCCAATCGATGATTCCAGGACTAATCACTAGATGTGATCAACGTTAACTTGACCTGGCAGCAGGCCGCGTTCCTGACGGGTGGCCTGGCGGCGAGTGCTGCCTGGCTGCGCCACAAAGCCGGGTCGGCCCAGCGGCGGCGGCTCGGCATCGCCGCTGGTGTTGTCAGGGAAGCGGCGCTGATCTGCGCGCTCTTTACCTTGTGGCAGTTCGCGGGCTCGGCGACCCTGTTCGGACACGACGGCGCCTTCGCACGGGGGCGCTGGCTCTGGCAGGCGGAGCGGGCGCTGCACTTGCCGGACGAGGCCAGCCTGCAGGCAGCGTTCCTGGCGCATCCGCTCATCGTCTGGATCGGCAACCTGTACTACGACATCCTGCACTTCCCGGCTCTGATTGGCGTCATGGTCTGGCTGTTTGTCTGGCACCGAGACCGCTACCCGAGGTTCAGGACCACCCTGGCTGCCTTCACCGGCGTCTGCCTGCTGATCCAGCTCATCCCGGTCGCCCCGCCCAGGCTGCTGCCAGAGACCTCGATGGTCGACACGGCACTGCGTTACGGCCAGTCTGTCTACGCTCCGCGAGCCGGATTCGAGGCCAACCAGTTCTCGGCGATGCCGTCGGTGCACGTAGGCTGGGCGATCCTGGTGGCGATCGGGATCATCGGCACGGCGAGGACCAGGTGGCGCTGGCTCGCTGTAATCTATCCGCTGCTGACGTCGGTGGTCGTGGTCGTGACCGCCAATCACTACTGGCTCGACGGGATCGCATCGGCGGTGATCATCGTCGTGGTGCTCCTGGTGCAGGCGGCGATCAGCCGCCAGCTAGCTCAGCACGTCCGCGCCAGCAGGGCCGCCTGCAGGTCAAGGCGCGTGGCCGGGGAGTCAAGGCTGCGGCCGAGCACCTGCTCGATCTGGCGCAGTCGCTGGTAGAGCGTTGGCCTGGCCAGGCCGGCCTGCTGCGCCGCCACCGCCTTGCTGGCACCGGCTCCCAGGTAGATGGCGAGGATCCGGGTCAGGTCGGTGCCGGCCGAATCGTCGTGCCGCAGCAGCGGGCCGAGCTGCCGTTCGGCGAAGGCGACCACCGCGCGGTCGTCGCGGAGGTGATAGAGCAGCCCGGCGAGGCCGAGATCACAGAGTCGCACGAACGGCCGCCGGTCACCGCAGCGCAGCGCGGCGGCAGCGGCCTCGTCCGCCTCCCGGATAGCGGTTCTGGCCTGGGCCAGGGTCGGCACCGGCCACGCTGTCCCGATGGCCAGGGCAGCGGCCGGCCTGCCGACGGCGGCCAGCGCTTCCGCTAGGCCACGCAGGACGCGATCGGCATCGGCTCCCGCTGGCAGGGCAAGCAGCCCGGCGACCCGGCACCCATCAAGCACCCCGCAGAGCGCTGGCACCCCAGCCGCCGCGCAGCCCGCCGCGAGCACGGCCTCCGCCTCCGCCGTCACCGCCGCCACCTCCTCAGGGACCTCCGCGTCGGCGCCGGACGCCAGCCTGATCATGACCGGCAGCAGGCGGCCGGTCAGGGGCACGCCGACCGCCGTGACCTTGGCCTGCAGGCTCACCGGGTCGGCGTAGCCCGAGCCGGTGAGCACCGCGAGCAGGCCGCGCTGCGCGGTTTGCTCGGGCCGCTCAGGAACGCGATCCAGCCGGCCACCTTGCCTGCCACCCGCCTTCCTGGCCAGCGCTACTGTCGTCGCGGCGCGCTCGGCCAGCGCCACCTGCGCCGGGCCGGGAGCGGCTGGCAGTACGAAGATCAGCCGTCCCCACTCCTCATCGCTCCGCACCGGGGCCACCAGCCAGCCGCTCGTCGCGTCGTAGGCGGTCCGCCCGGTGACCGGCACCGCCCGCGAGCGGCCGGCGAAACCGGCCAGCAGCGCGGGCACCTGCTGGCCGGCCTGCGCGCAGGCCAGAACGCGGTGAGCCAGGTCGGCCAGCAGGACCGGCGCCCCGGCCAGGGCACTGGCCTGCTCGACGACCTCCTGCTCGCTCGCCCCGGCCAGCACCAGGTCGGTGAAGACCTGATACAGCCGCTCGGCCGCTGACAGCTCGGCGACCTGAGATGCCAGGATCCGTGCGTGCACCGCCTCGGTGATCGCGATGAACTGGGTCTCCCGCTCGAACACGATCAGCGGCACCCGGTGCCCGGCCGCCGCGTCGACCAGGGCCGCCGGCAGGGCCCGCACGTAGCGGGAGCCAAGCTCGACCGCCAGTGCGCTGACCCCTGCCGCCGCCAGCCCGCCGACATACCGGCGCAGGCCATCAGCGTCGGGCGGCAGCGCGATGCCGGTCGACAGCACGAAGCTCGCCGCCGCGCAGCAGCCGGCCAGCCTCGGCCAGCTCGATCACGTGCACCCAGCGAACCAGCGTGTCCAGCCGGTCAGCCGCGGCGAGCACCCGAGGAGCCCCCCGCCTGGCCGGGCTCAAGCGCCAGCACGTCCGCGACTGTAGGGAGCACTCTGCTGCACCTCGGCTCAACCAAGACCTTGCCACTCGACCAAGACCTTGCAACTTGTCAGGCAAACTCCCTGCAAGCTTACGTCGCGTAACTTGGCCGGATTCACCGGCCAGAGCAGACTGGGGGCAGCGGCGGCCGGCGATCCGGAGGCGAATAATGACCAGGCACTGCACACACTGGATCGACGGCAAGCCCTGGGCCCGCCCGGTTTCGGGTGATCCAGCCCAGCGCGGCGACATCTTCAACCCGGCGACCGGCCAGGTCAGCGGCACAGTCGACTTCGCATCCGCGACCGAAGTTGACGTGGCGGTGCGGTCTGCGGCCGCGGCGTTCGCCACCTGGAGCCAGACCTCCCTGGTCAGGCGAGCGGCGGTGATGTTCGCCTTCCGGGAGCTGGTCAGGCAGCACGCCGCCGAGCTGGCCGAGCTGATCAGCTCCGAGCATGGCAAGGTCATCTCGGACGCGGCCGGGGAAGTCGCGCGCGGCCTTGAGGTCGTCGAGTTCGCCTGCGGCATGCCGCACCTGCTCAAGGGCGGGTTCTCTGAGAACGTCTCGACCGGCGTCGATGCCTACTCGATCCGCCAGCCGCTCGGCGTGGTGGCCGGCATCACGCCGTTCAACTTCCCGGCGATGGTCCCGATGTGGATGTTCCCGATCGCGATCACGGCCGGCAACGCCTTCGTGCTCAAGCCTTCGGAAAAGGATCCCTCCACCGCCGTCAGGCTCGCCGAGCTGCTGTCGGAGGCCGGGCTGCCAGACGGAGTGTTCAACGTCGTGCACGGCGGCAAGGAAGCGGTCGACGCCCTGCTGACCCACCCGGAAGTCCAGGCGATCAGCTTCGTCGGCTCGACCCCCATCGCCCGCTACGTGTCCCGGACCGGCACCGAGGCCGGCAAGAGAGTCCAGGCGCTGGGCGGGGCGAAGAACCACATGATCGTGCTGCCCGACGCTAACCTCGACCTGGCCGCCGACGCGGCCGTGTCTGCGGGCTTCGGCTCGGCCGGCGAGCGCTGCATGGCGATCTCGGTCCTGGTCGCGGTCGACCCGATCGGCGACGAGCTGGTCGCCAAGATCAGCGAACGGGTCGCGAACCTCAGGGTCGGCCCCGGAGACCAGCCCGATTCCGAGATGGGTCCCCTGGTCACCAGGGCGCACCGGGACAAAGTGGCGTCCTACCTGGACGCCGGAGCTGGCCGCTGGCGCCAAGCTGGTCGTGGACGGGCGGGAGCACCCGGTGCCGAGCGGCGCCGCCGACGGATTCTGGCTGGGCCCGAGCGTGCTCGACCAGGTGACTCCGAAGATGAGCTGCTACACCGACGAGATCTTCGGCCCCGTGCTCAGCGTGGTCAGGGCCGGCTCCTACGAAGAGGCGCTCGCCGTGGTCAACGGCAGCCCGTACGGCAACGGCACAGCGATCTTCACCAACGACGGGGGAGCGGCCCGGAAGTTCACTCATGAAGTCCAGGTCGGTATGGTCGGCATTAACGTGCCGATCCCGGTACCGATGGCCTTCTACAGCTTCGGCGGCTGGAAGTCCTCGCTGTTCGGCGACACCCACGTGCACGGTACCGAGGGCGTGCACTTCTACACCAGGGGCAAAGCTGTGACCTCGCGCTGGCTCGACCCGAGCCACGGTGGCATCAATCTGGGCTTCCCGGTCAGCAGCTAGACCCGCACCCCCGCGTCCCCGGCGAAAGCGAGCCGATCATGTCAGGCCTCCCGTCCGAGCCCTATCAAGCCGACCCAGCCCGAGGCGCCCAGGTACTGGCCGCCGACCGGGCGCACGTCTTCCACTCCTGGTCGGCGCAGAAGGCGCTGGCCCCGCTGGCGATCGCAGGCGGGCAGGGCTGCCACGTCTGGGACTTCGACGGCAACCGCTACCTGGACTTCTCCAGCCAGCTCGTGAACACCAACATCGGCCACCAGCACCCGAGGGTGACCGCCGCCATCGCCGCCCAGGCGGTCAGGCTGGCCACGGTCGCACCGCAGCACGCCAACGAGGCCAGGGGCCAGGCGGCGGAACGACTGACCGCGCTGGCGCCGGACGGGCTGAGCAAGGTGTTTTTCACCAACGGCGGCGCCGACGCCAACGAGAACGCGATCCGGATGGCCCGCGTCCACACCGGCCGGGACAAGGTGCTCAGCTTCTACCGCTCCTACCACGGCAACACCGGGGCGGCGATCTCCTCGACCGGCGACCCCCGGCGCTGGCCCAATGAGTATGCCACCGGCCATGTGCATTTTTTCGGCCCCTATCTCTATCGCTCTTCGTTCTGGGCCAGCACCCCGGAGGAGGAGAGCCAGCGCGCGCTTGAGCACCTGGAGCAGGTCATCTTGTTCGAGGGCCCGGCCAGCATCGCGGCGATCCTGATCGAGACCATCGTCGGCACCGCCGGCGTGCTCGTGCCGCCGCCCGGCTATGTGGCCGGGGTGCGCGCGCTCGCCGACAAGTACGGCATCATCTGGATCGCCGACGAGGTGATGTGCGGCTTCGGCCGGGCCGGGAAGTGGTTCGCCTTCGAGCACTACGACGCCGTGCCCGACCTGATCACGTTCGCGAAGGGATCGAACTCCGGCTACATCCCGGCGGGCGGCGTGATCATCTCGGACGAGATCGCGGCGACCTTCGACGAGCGGGTGTTCCCTGGCGGCCTGACCTACTCCGGGCATCCGATCGCCAGCGCGTCGATCGTCGCCACGATAGACGCGATGCACGATGAGCGAATTGTCGAAAATGCCGCGGATATTGGAACGAGGGTGCTCGGACCTGGTCTGGCGGAACTAGCCAGCCGGCATCCGGTGATCGGCGAGGTTCGCGGGCTCGGCGTGTTCTGGGCCCTTGACCTGGTGTCCGACCGGGCGACTCGCGCCATGCTGGCACCTTACGGCGGCAGCTCCGAAGCGATGAACGCGCTCGCGGCCGCCTGCAAGTCACGGGGCCTGCTGACGTTCATCAACTACAACCGGCTGCACGTGGTACCGCCGTGCGTCATCACCGCCGAGCAGGCGAAGGAAGGCCTCGCCATCCTCGACGAGGCCCTGTCCGTCGCCGATTCCTACTACACGGGCTAACCGGGGATGGCCGGCGGGGCTAGCCGGCGGCTGAAGTGAAGGCCGGGAGGTAGGCGTCGGCCTGGCCTGCGGCCGTCGGGTGGTAGGACTCGTCGAGGTCGAGGAAGTTCGTGGAGTGCAGGTAGCTATTCGAATCGCAGATCTGGTGCCCGGCGAAGTACGGGTTCACATCCGCGAACGGGTCGCCAGCCCGGGCGGCGGCAGCCTTGATCAGGCTGTCGAGCAGGCTGGCGCCGCCGTTGATCGCGGTCCGGTCGGTGGTGCTCAGTCCGATGCAGGTCGATGACTTGGACAGGTCGTAGAACTGCGGGTAGTCGAGCACGACGACCTTGGCGTTCGGCGCGTCGGCCCTGATGTCCGACAGGACGGCATTGAGCGCGGCCGGCAGCGTGGAGTTCGCCTTCGACTCGGCCGAGTTAACGGCGTTCACGCAGGTGCTGGTGGAGTCGAGCACGCAGGTCTCGAGCACGCTGGAGAACCCGACGTCGTTGCCGCCGACGGTAATGGAGACCAGCGTGGTCGCGCTGCTCAGCGCGCCGAGCTGGGTGCTGATCACCGAGCTGGTCGTCGCGCCGGCGCAGGTCTCGTTCGCGAAGCTGGCCGGCGCATTGGCGCTGGCCCACAGCACGCCGTAGGCGCCGCTGCTCTGATCGCAGGAACCGTCCGCGGTGCTACCCGACCCGAGGCCGGATGAGTACGAGTCGCCGAGCGCGACATAGCGGACCGAGCTGGCGGCGCTGGCGGCTCCGCCGCCGGCGAGGGCGGTGAGTCCAGCTACGCCGATGGTGATCGTGAGTGCGGACAGGCGTGAGCGGCGGCTGACTCGTAATCTCACTGGGTGCTCCTAGGTGCGGGGCGACTTCGCAATGACCCTTACTACTGATTCGTAACATCAGCCACCTACCAGGTCAATTGCTGACATCGGTAGTGGTTGGCCGACCGGCAAGGCAACGTCAGCGTGCATGTGACGTCACCGCCCGGAGCCGCCCGACCTCTCGGTCGAGCCGCCTGGCGGAAAACTGACAAAGCATAGATGCTTCACAGAGGTCAGAAAGCTCTCAGTGCTCCAGTACAGTCTGGGCTCGGCCTAATTCAGCCGACGCCATAGAAGGTCAAGGAGAAGGTGGAGCATGCTGGCGCGAACGATACGCATGAAACCGCTGCCATTAGCTGCGGCGGCAGTACTGCTGGTGTCGGTCCTCAGCGGGTGCAACAGCGGGCACGGCAGCCCGGCCACGGACGGGCCGCTCGGCAGCGGCGGCGACCCGACGCACGCAGAAGCCTGCGCAACTGCTCGCGTCGGCCACGCGCTGACGTTCGGCCTTGAGCAGTTCACGAACCACGGCCGGGCGCTGGTGATACTGGACCGCGTCACCCTGTGGCATCCGCACCACGAGCGCCTTGTCGGCTCCTACGCGGTGCCAGGGTATGTACCGATCGGCGTGGCAGACTCCTGGCCGCCGCATTATGCCGGCATACCGCCGGCATGGAAGCATCGCCAGCCGGTTCACGGCTTCCGCCTGGCCTCGGGCAAGACGTTCACCATGGTGCTCGGCGTGGCAGGAACCAGCGTGGGCACGGCGACCTCGCAGGGCATGCTGCTCTACTACCACAACTCATCGGTCAGCTATGTGACCAAAGACGAACTCGCGATGACCGTCGCTGCGGGAAAGAAGACGTGTTGAGGCGACGCCGTTCGTGTTCGTCAACATCACCAGCGAAGTTCAAGGTACGGCTATCGGGTTGGTGGTCGGTCATCGGCAGATCTCCATGAACTAGAACGGTGCCAAGCGTGGCAGCGTGAAGCGGGGCAATTGCCCAAGCTCCTGGACGTTGGTAAGCAGCCCGGGCTCGACCACGACTTCGTCCTCTTGCCGGAACCTCGCCAAGATGGCATGCGGTGGGGCCGTCGCAGCAACGAGTGATCACGGAACATCAGTCGCGTGATCCGCCCGG
Organism: uncultured Actinomycetota bacterium; assembly: GCA_963819285.1. Classification (GTDB taxonomy): domain Bacteria; phylum Actinomycetota; class Actinomycetes; order Streptosporangiales; family Streptosporangiaceae; genus Chersky-822. Next base: position 1,207,906 of record CAWFVM010000006.1, on the reverse strand, counting down.
CAGAAGCCCGTGATCACCGTCCCCGGCATGATCACGGAACATCAGCGGGACGCCTGTCGCCACCCGGACACCGTAGGCACCCGTCCCTGGCGTGATCACGGAACATCAGCTGGGGGCTGGGTGCTGCGGCTCGCGTGGGGCGATTGGGAGGGCCGGAGGGCGGCCGGGTGGGTGGCTGGAGCGGGGCTGAGGTGGGTGGCAGGGGAAGGGCGGAGCAGACGCGGCCGGGTCAGAGCTGGGTGAAGGCGTCTTCCAGGATGTCCAGGCCCTCGTTGAGTAGCTCGGGGCTGATCACCAGCGGCGGCAGGAAGCGCAGCACGTTGCCGAAGGTGCCGCAGGTCAAGACGATCAGGCCGGCCGAGTGGCAGGCGCTGGCGACTTTGGCCGTGGCGGCCGCGTCTGGCTCGAGCGTGCCGGCTTTGACCAGCTCGATCGCCACCATGGCGCCGCGGCCCCTGACGTCGCCGATTACCGGATGCTGCTCGGCTAGCTTGTGCAGCCGGGTAAACAGGATCTCGCCGACTCGCCGGGCGGCGGCGGGCAGGTCTTCCCTGGTCATGGTCTCGATCGCGCCGAGCGCGGCGGCGCAGGCGACCGGGTTGCCGCCGTAGGTGCCGCCGAGACCGCCCGCGTGCACCGAGTCCATGATCTCGGTCCGTCCGGTCACGCCGGCCAGCGGCAGGCCGCCGGCGATGCCCTTGGCCGTGGTGACCAGGTCGGGTACGACGCCCTCATGGTCGCAGGCGAACCAGTCGCCGGTGCGGCAGAAGCCGGACTGGATCTCGTCGGCGATAAACACGATGCCGTGCTCTCGGCAGAAGTCCGCCAGGCCCGGCAGGAAGCCGTCGGGCGGAACGATGAACCCGCCCTCGCCCTGGATGGGCTCGATCACGATCGCGGCGACCCGGCTCTCGCCGACCTGAGCGTGGATCAGCCCGGTCACTACGTCGAGTGCCTCGGCCGCGCACTTGTCTGGCCCGCCCGGCCAGCGGAACGGGTAGGCCATCGGCATCCGGTACACCTCGCCGGCGAAAGGCCCGAAACCGTCCTTGTACGGCATGTTCTTAGCGGTCATCGCCATCGTCAGGTTCGTCCGGCCGTGGTAAGCGTGATCGAAGACCACGACCGCCTCGCGTCCGGTGGCGTGCCTGGCGATCTTCACCGCGTTCTCGATCGCCTCCGCGCCGGAGTTGAACAGCGCCGAGCGCTTGTCGTGGCGGCCGGGCGTGAGCCGGTTGAGCTCCTCGCACACCTCCACGTACCCCTCGTAGGGGACCACCATGAAGCAAGAGTGGGTGAAGTGCGCGACCTGCTCGGTCACCCGGCTGACCACGAGCTCGGCGCTGCTTCCCACGGAGGTCACCGCGATGCCTGAGCTGAAGTCGATCAGCGAGTTGCCGTCGGCGTCAATGAGAACGCCGCCGCCGGCGGCGGTCACGAACACAGGGAGCACGTGACTCAGGCCGCGGGCAACGCTGCGCTGCCGGCGCTCGAGCAGCTCGCGGGAGACCGGGCCGGGAATCTCGGTGACCAGGTGCCGCTGCTGTGCGAGAGCGGGACCGCCGACGGTAGAGTGCAGGCTCATAGGCCGAGGATAGACCGGACACAGGAGGCGATGTAGGGCCGGCCGCCAGGATCGCTTAGCGGGCTCGCATTGGGGTAGGACATGCGATCACATGCAGGAGGTCACGGACGGTTAACAACAACGCGACAAGTGTCACCCAGTCCCCTGAACCCACTCAGCCTCACGGACCCGTCGTCAGGCGCCCGGATCGGGCGGTGGTTACGGGAATCGGCATGATGGTCCTAAGTGGCCGCCGAGTCTGTAGTATCTGGTTGATCCAGTTTACCGGGCACATTCGGACTTATCGTCGCACCGGGGTGTTCGTGGTAGCGGATCGGCATAGTTGTTTGCATCGTCGAAAATTTGGTATGTGGTGCAGGAATGGCCCGCCCCGGATGTCGAGGAGGACCTCATGCGAACACATGATTGGTTTCGGTCGCACAGCTTCCACTACTCTGACTTCGGCAACGCCAGCGAGCTGGGCCGGATCAAGCGAGACAGAGACCTGTCCGTCTCCCTGATCCTGCCAACTCGCAATGTGGCCGAAACCATAACTTCGGTACTCGACGAGGTTAATAATCTCCGACATCCGGATATCGGTCTTATCGATCAGGTCATCGTCGTCGACGCGGATTCGACGGATGGCACGGCGGAGATCGCTCAGGGCTATGACGCCGAGGTGTACTCGGAGAACGCCCTGATGCCGGAGTACGGTCCTGCCCACGGCAAGGGCGACGCCATGTGGCGTGGCCTGTCAGTAGCCACTGGCGACGTCGTCGCCTTCGCTGACACCGACACGGGTAACTTCTGCGGACAGCTAGTCACCGGCGTGGTCGGGTGCCTGGTTGCCCGGCCCGACATCAGCTTCGTCAAGGCCGCCTACCGGCGGCCTTACACGCAGGCCACGTTGTCTGTGCCCGATGGCGGCGGCCGGGTTACCGAGCTGACCGCCAAGCCCGCGCTCAACCTGCTCTTCCCTGAGCTGGCTGGGTTCGTGCAGCCGCTGGCCGGCGAGTTCGGCGGGTCGCGTGACCTGCTCTACTCGGTGCCGTTCTTCAGCGGCTACGCGGTCGAAGTGGGCATGCTCATCGACGTACTCGACATCTGCGGGCTGTCCGCTATGGCGCAGGTCGACGCGGGCATGCGCAAGAACAGGCATCAGGATCTGGGCAACCTGAGCAGGATGGGCTACGCGGTGCTGCGGGCCGTGCTGACCAGGGCGACTCAGCGCAAGCTGATCGGGGAGGATCCGACCTCGGACTGCTGGACCGAGTCCGAGTCAGGCTCCTACCTGCACGCGGTAGCCGCTGCCCAGGGCGTGCAACTGGAGGAGTACGCCGAGTTGCTCCTTGAGCGGCCGCCCATGCGGACGGCACTAGTCGACCGGCAGCGACTCGCCGGAGCGAGCGCCGCCGGATCGTGATCCTCCTAGCAAGCACTTAGCGGCGGGCCGGCGGCACACGGCAGTGTGCCGCCAGCCGCCGGCGATCAGCGGATCAGATCGCGCGCCGCGGCCTCGATAGTGTCCTGCCCGAGCAGGACGGCGTGAGCGGCATCGCCGAGCGGTATGAAGCTGTCCTCGCTGCTGACCCTGCTGATCCGGCCCGCGAAGCCGGCCTCGATCAACGCCGTCACGATGCCCTCGCCGACACCCCCCGATCGCCTCGTCTCGTCCGCGATCAGCACGGCGCCAGTCACCGACGCCTCACGGATCAGGTCCTGGACCGGGAGCGGCGCGAGCCACCTGAGGTCGAGCACCCGGCAGTCAATGCCGAGGGCCGCGAGGCTGGCGGCGGCCCGCAAGCTCATGCGCAGTCCGTTGCCGAACGTCACGATCAGCAAGTCGGTGCCGTCGCCGTAGACCCGGCCCTGGCCGACCGGACAGTGCCCGGGCGTCCACAGCCAGGGAGCGTCGTACCCGGCCAGCCAGCCACCGTCGCCGCTGGAGTACAGGTCGCGCTGGTGGTACAGCGCTATGGGCTCGAGGAAGACGCACACGCTGCCGTCCGCGCGGGCGCTGGCCAGGCAGGTACGAAGCATCCCGGCCGCGTCGCCGGGCCTGGCCGGGCACGCGATGATCAGGCCAGGGATGTCGCGCAGTGCGCCGACCGCGTTGTCGTTATGGAAGTGGCCGCCGAATCCCTGCTGGTAGGCAAGGCCGGCGATGCGCAGCACCATCGGGTTGCGGTACTGGCCCTGGCTGAAGAAGGACAGCGTGGCCGCCTCGCCCCTGAGCTGGTCGGCGGCGTTGTGCAGGTAGGCCAGGTACTGGATCTCGGGCACCGGCAGCAGCCCGGCGAGCCCGGCGCCCAGGGCCAGGCCCAGGATTGACTGCTCGTCGAGCAGCGAGTCGAACACCCGCGCGGCCCCGAAGGCACCGAGCAGGCCCTTGGTGACGCCGTAGACGCCGCCCTTGCGCGCGACGTCCTCGCCGAACACGATCACCTCGGCGTGCGCCGCGAGCTCGTCGTGCAGAGTGCGGTTGATCGTCTGCGCGAGCGTCAGCGGTCCCTCTTCCTCCGGCAGTTTCCCGCCGAAGGCTCGCAGCCGGCGCCGCCTGCTAGCCGGCCAGATCGCCGCCGCGACCGCGGCCGGACGGCGGGGCGCCAGCGGTGCCATCACCGCCTCCGCCGACGAGAGACCCGGCTCAGTCTCGGCACGGGCCGCGAGGCTGAGCACCGTCTCCCGAGACTGAGCGAGCCTGCGCACGATCTCGTCGCGGGTGAGCACGCCTGCGCTGACGAGCAGGGCGGCCGTGCCAAGCAGCGGGTCCCGGCTCAGGTCGGCGGCTATCTCGGCGGCCGGCCGGTAGGCGGTTTCCGCGTCCGAGCCCGCGTGCCCGCCGATCCTGACGGTAGTCAGGTGCAGGATGGCCGGAGCGCGCCGTTCCCTGACGTAGCTAGCTGCCGCGCTCGCTTCGTCGTAGACCTGGGCCAGATTCGTTCCGTCGACGTGGGCGTACCGCCAGCCGGGCCGGCCGGCCAGCGCGGCGCGCACCCAGCCCGGCGGAGTGCGCACGCTGATCCCCAGCCCGTTGTCCTCGCAGACCAGCAGCAGCGGCACCGGCAGGCCCTGGTAGGCGATGTAGGCGGCGGTGTTCAGCGCTCCGGCTGAGGTGGAGTGGTTGACCGACGCGTCGCCGATGCTGGCCACCACGATCGCATCGGCCGGCCAGGGCGTCGTGACGTCAAGCCGGATCGCGCGGGACAGCGCGAAGGCCAGGCCGACGGCCCTCGGCAGGTGCGAGGCTATCGTCGACGTCTGCGGGATGACGTGGAGCCGCGGGTGACCGAAGACCTTGTGCCTGCCGCCGGCGATCGGCTCGCTCGCCGAGGCCGTCATGCCGAGCAGGACATCGCTGATGCCCTCGGTCAGCCGCCCTGGCCCGGCCTGGTCGGCCCTGGCCAGGTAGAAAGCGCCAGATCTGTAGTGGAGCAGGGCGGGGTCGGTGAGCCGGACGGCCGCGGCCACGGCCGCGTTGGCCTCGTGGCCCGACGAGCCGATCGTGTAGTAGCCGGTGCCGCGGGCGCGCAGCCAGCGCCCGGCCTCGTCCAGGTGACGGCTGGCGATCTGGGCCTCGAAGAGGCACAGGCACTGGCCGACGGTCAGCCCGCTGCCGGGCCTGACCGGGTCGTCTGGCCCGCGCGGCCCGGCCGGGCTGGCCGGCTCGGGCAGCGCGAGGATCGCGTCGGTAAGGTGCCGGTCAGCCAGGCCGGCGTCCTGGTCAGGACCGCTCATGTCGCCAAGATAGCGGCCAGGATTCTAGCCGCTGAACCAGTCTCCGGTTACCGGGACCATCCGGGGCGGCCCGTACTTCACGACGACCGAGGCTCGTCCCGGGCTGAGCCTGGCCCGCAGGTGGAAGGTGCCGCGCCAGCGGTTGTAGTAGCCGATGCCGTCACGCCGGCCGCCGGCCCAGTTCCCGACCAGCGGTGTCATGTGGGCGGGGCCGAACCTGAACCTGCGGAAGGCCGGCCCGGCCGACAGGTGCCTTCGCAGGGCGAACATGCCGGTCTTCGGATTGTAGTAACCCACGCCGTCGCGCCGGCCGCCGGTCCAGGCGCCAGCCAGCGGCCGCATGCCGTGCGGGCCGAACCTGAACTTCCGCAGCGCCGGCCCGGCGCCCAGCTTCTCCCGCAGGTAGAAGGTCGCCGTCTTCGGGTTGTAATAGCCCACGCCGTCATGACCCGCGCCGGTCCAGTCGCCGACAACCGGCAGCATGTGCGGCGGGCCGAACCTGAACACCTTGCTCCCGTGCCGCCGGCCGGCCCGAGCAGGCGGAAGGTGCCGTACCTGGGGTTGTAGTAGCCGAGCCTGACCTTGCCGCCCCGGCGCCAGACCCCGACGAGCGGCACCAGATGGGCTTTGGGACCCCGGCCGATCCTAGGCCTGGCGTTGGCGGGCCCGGCGGTCTGCGAGTCGCGCATGCTGACCTTGCCGGAGTGCGGGTTGAAGTAGCCGATGTCCGCCCGGCGCGGGATCTGAAAGTGGATGAAGTTGCTCGGCCACTCCTGCCACTCGTCGGACGGATAGTGCGCCTTGATCCTGGTCCAGTCGTAGTCGTCACGCTCGGCGCTGATGTGCTGCTGGGAGATGATGATGTAGCTGTCGTGCGGCCCGACCGCCTCGACGACGGCCACGTGCCCGGCCGAGCCGATCCCGAAGCTGCCGCCGTTCCACTCAGCCACCGCGCCGACCGACGGAATGTGGTTGACCAGCACTCCGTGCGCGGCAGCGGTCTGCGCCCACTGACCGCCATTGCCCAGCAGATAGCTGGGCTGGCGCACGTGGTACACGGTGGACTCGACATAGGCGGTGTAGTTCGTGCACTGGTCACCCGCCGACATCCGCCAGTAGGACCGCGAGCCGCGAGCCCCGTAGCGGTAGGACGAGTAGCCGTGTGCCGTGCACCTGGCCCAGCCCGTGCACAGCGTGAGCGACGGCCTGTTCGCCGCCGAGTGCGCCGACTCGTGGTGGATGATCAGCGGAATGGCGCCCGCGATGGCCATCAGCGGTACCCCGGCCATTGTCAGCAGGCGCCGGTTGCGCTTGTTGAGCTTTGCCGCGAGCCTGATCCGGCGCCTGGTGATCCGGCCGGCGACGCCGTACCGGTCTTCGGCGTACCGATCTTCCGACATGTCAATCCTCCTGGAGCTGGCCTGCGGTCAGCGGGCAGTGGATAGCCTCCGGCACGGGAACAGAGCACACTATGCCGGTTCTCGCAGTCGCGGCGGGTCATTTCGGGATATCGCGCCGGCGTGGCGTGCCTGAACGGAGAGTGCGCGCGGTGACCCCGGGTGCGTATGGTGTGATGGTCGCGGGGCCGTACCGGGGGAGGCAGCATGTTGCCGTGGTCAGGGGAGCTCGCCGGCCGCATCGACGAGCGGGTCATGACGAGTGAGCTGCTGCGCGATAATCCGCTCGGCGATCCGTTCGAGCGGCCTGTGCTCGTGTACCTGCCGCCCGGATACGACGACGAGCCTGCCCGCCGGTATCCGGTGGTGTACGTGATCATGGGCTATGGCGGTCATGTCAGCATGTGGCGGAACCGCACGCCGTTCCGGCAGCCCTTCATCGAGACCGCTGATCAGGTGTTCGCCGCCGGTGCCGCGCCGCCTGCCGTGGTCGTCTACGTCGATGCGTGGACCAGGTACGGCGGCAGCCAGTACGTGGACTCGCCAGGTACCGGCAGGTACCACTCCTACCTGTGCGACGAGATCGTGCCGTGGGTCGACAGCCACTACCGCACGCTGGCCGACCGGGCGCACCGCGCGATCTCCGGCAAGTCGAGCGGCGGCTTCGGCGCGATGATCACGCCGATGCTGCGGCCCGACCTGTTCGGCGCGCTCGCCACCCATGCCGGCGATGCGCTCTATGAGCTGTGCTACATACCTGAGTTCGCCGACTGCGTGCGGCTGCTGCGCGAGTACGACGGCGACATCTGGCTCTGGTGGGACGACTTCTGCTCGCGGACGGCGTTCGCGCAGAAGGCTGACCAGACGCTGCTCGGGACCCTGGGGGTGGCCGCCTGCTTCTCGGCCGGCCAGGACGGCAGGCCAGAACTGCCGTTCGACCCCAGGACCGGGGTCATCCGCGAGGAGGTCTGGCAGCGGTGGCTCGCCTGGGATCCGGTCAGGATGGTGCCGGGGTACGCCAGCGCGCTCGGATCACTGCACTCGATCTGGATCGACGCGGGAAATGCCGATGATTTCTACCTGGACCTCGGAGCCCAGGCGTTCAGGGAGGCCCTGGCCGGGATCGGCGTGCAGGACGAGGTGATCAGGTTCGAGATCTTCGACGGGACTCACGCGGCCATCGATTACCGCTATCCGCTGGCGCTTGCCTGGCTCTGCGAGCGGATGTCGGCCCAGTAAGCAACATCGGTCCGGTAGGCAAGCGAGGACCCGCGGCTACTGACCACCGGCCGGGCCGATCACCTCAAGCGCGGCCGGCAGCACGCGGATGGTCAGCGGGCGGCGGGCCGGCAGCGGCGAGGCGCACGGCAGCGGCTCGCCGTCGGCCGCGGCAGGCAAGTCCCGGCTCATCGTGATGGTGATCTCGGCGCCGCGGTCAAGGTCGATCTGCGGCAGGGTGACGTGCGACCCGTCCTTGATCTTGAGCAATGCGCGGACAAAGGTCAGCTTGGGTGCGTGCCGCATCAGGACCAGGTCAAGCACTCCGTCATCGATCAGTGCGGGCGGTGCGACCCGCATGCCAGCGCCGAAGAACTCCGAGTTGGCCACCACCACGGCGTAGCCAGGGAACTCGTGCGCGTCCGGCTGCCCGCTGATGGCGACGCGGAAGGTCACCGGGCGCCAGCGCGCGAGTACCCGCAGAGCGGCGAGCGGGTACACCAGGGACCCGCCGAGCAGCCTCGTCGAGTTCGCTACCTGCCCGGCCACCGCCGGCAGGCCGGCGTAGACACTGCCAGCCACGATCACCGGAGCCTGATCCTCCGTGCTCACCTCGATCAGGTCGATCCGCCTGACCTCCCCGCCGGCCAGCGTCCGCGCAGCGCTAGCCGGATCGCCTGGGATGCCGAGCACGCGGGCCAGATCGTTGCCGCGGCCGGCCGGGATCAGCCCGTACCTGGCCCCGGCCGCGGCCGCCGCGCCCGCCAGCGCGCCAGCCATGCCGTCCCCGCCGACCGCTACGACGACCTCGCCCCGCCCGGCCGCCTGCGCGGCTAGCTCCCTGGCGTGCGGGAGACTGGCCGACTCAGTCACCTGATGCGGCACGCCCGCCCCGGCGAGGACCTCAGTGACCTGCGGCAGCAGCGCGCGGGCCCGGCCATGACCCGCCTGCGGGTTCACGATCAGACACAGGGGACGATGCACGCGAACCTCCGCTATTGCCGGGAACGCTATTGCCGGGAACGCAAAGGGTACCGCTGATGCGGCGTACTATCTTCTGGTATGGCGGGCGAGCGCACGGGAGCTGGCGGGCAGGCGAGGTTCCTGCAGGTGCAGACCACGACCGACTCCCGTGCCGAGGCGATGGAACTGGCCCAGGACGCGGTCGAGGCCAGGCTGGCCGCCTGCGCGCAGGTCGCTGGTCCGGTCGCGAGCACGTACTGGTGGGAAGACGGTATCGAGCGATCCGAGGAGTGGGTCGTCATGCTGAAGCTGCCCGCCGAGCGTTACTCCGAGCTGGCCGATTTCCTGACCGAACGGCACAGCTACGACGAGCCCGAGATCATCGCGACCCCGATAGTGGCCGGCTCGCCTAGCTACCTGGACTGGATCGCCGAGGAAACCGCCCGGCGATAGCTGTGCCTGATGAGCCCGGCCGCGCCGTTCCGGCACCGGAACCCTGGCCGCCGTTCTCGCGTCCAATCCGCATGAGAAAATCCCGCCAGGCTGGCGCGCTGCTCGCCGCTGCCGCCATTGTCACCGCCTTCGCCGCCAGCGGCTGCGCCGCGACCAGGCCGGCCCCGGCGCCCGGCAGGCCCGCTCGCCCGGTCGTCCTGAGCTCCCGTCAGGTCGCGAGCCTGCGCACCTACGGCAGCGCCGACACCGCCTTCGGCCTCGGCCTGCTCGGCGCGATCTGTGCCGCCCAGCCGACGGGCAACATCGTCATGTCCCCGGTCAGCGTGGCCAGCGGGCTCGGCCTTGCCCGGCTCGGCGCTCGCGGAGCCACGGCCGCCGCGATGGCCCGCGTGATGCACCTGCCCGCCGGGACGCAGTCAAGCCTGATCGCCGGCGAGCGTGACCGGTCCGACCTGCTCGGCTCGCTCCGCAGGCCGGGCATCAACTTCGCGCAGAGTAACAGGATCTGGGCCGACCCCTCGCTTGCTACCAAGGCGGCCTACCTCAGGGATCTCAGGAGCGCCTACCAGGCGAGCCTGACTCGCCTGCCGCTGCTGTCCGACCCCGAGCAGGCCAGGCAGCGGATCAACAAGGCCATCGCGCAGGACACCAGAGGGCACATTCCCAGTCTCCTGCCCAGCGGGTCACTGAACGACATCGGCTGGGTGCTGACCAACGCCCTGTACCTGAAAGCCGCCTGGGCTCATCCCTTCGACAAGTCGCTGACCAGGCCGGCGTCGTTCCGCACCGCAGGCGGCACCGTGCTGGCGTCGTACCTGAATGGTGGCGGGATCACCGCAGCGAGCGCCGGCGGCTGGACAGCGGCGTCGCTGCCGTACCAGGGCAAGCGCCTCGCCCTGCTCGCGCTGCTTCCGCCACTCGACAGGAGGCCGGCCGGGGCCACGCTGCCTGGCGGCTGCGAACTGCCCGAGCCGGGCAAGCTCGCGGCGCTGACCACGAAACTGGCCGCTAGCCACACGCGGACCTCGATCGCGCTGCCCAAGGTCAAGCTAGCCTGGAGCGGATCGCTGCAAGCTGCCCTGACTAAGCTCGGCATGGGCCAGGCCTTCGCCGCGAACGCCAACTTTTCCGGGATCTCGGACCAGGCCTGCTGCATCGGCTTCGTTCAGCATGCCGCCACGCTGTCGGTCGGCGAGAAGGGCACGGTGGCCAGCGCGGCCACCGCGGTCGGAGTCACCCCGACCGATGCCCGCGCACCGAGCGCCCTTCAGTTCGACCGGCCGTACCTGATGATCATCGAGGACACGCTGACCGGCGAGCCCCTGATGCTCGCCTGGGTGGCGAATCCCCACACCAGCTAGCCCACGGCAGCCGGGCACGTGGCAGCCGACGTGGGGTATCCAGCATGGAGCAGCCGGCACGAGGCAGCAGACACCCGGCAGCCAGTCTGGCGTCATCCTGGCGGAAGGCTGTCGTCTCCGGGAAGGCCGCCTGGTCCTCCGCCAGGAATACGGCAACCTACCGCGAAGACGGCAACCCCTCCGCCCAGCCAGCCCTAGCCTCAGAACCGCCCCGAGTCGGCCCGCTCGGACGCACGCCCAGCACGCGCCCCTGCGGCCAGAGTCCAGAAACCTAGTCTCCCTTAGGTCGCGGAACGTCAGCTGCGCGATCACCCCGCCTGAGCCCCGTGATCAATGAGGAGCCAGGTTTCCGGCCTCTGGCCCACCCCATCGAGGCTCCGTAATCATGATCGGGGTCTTGATCACGGAACCTGGATGTCGTGATCACGCGACTCAGTTTCCGTGATCAAGGTCAGGTTGATGATCACGGAAGATTGCCTGGGTACTCGGGTGCCCGGTCGGCGTCGCCGGGCCTGGGGTTCGGGGTGCCGGGCCTGGGGTTCGGGGTGCCGGGTCTGGTATTCGGGGGGTGCCGGGGTCTGGCTTAGCCGGGACCGCTATCGGCTGACCGGATCACTGTCGGCTGGCGGGACCTCTGCTAGCTGGCTGGGCGTTGCTAGCTGGCTGGGCGCTGCTCGCTGGCTGGGCGCAGGTTCCAGGTGCTGATCACCGGCTCGTCGTGCTCGCTGCCCAGCGCCGACAGCGTGCCGGTGTCCAGCCGGAATAGCCGTCCGCTCGCCGCGGGGAGTCGCAGCCAGCGGGCAGTGAGTACGCGCAGCAGGTGCCCGTGCGCGACCAGGGCCACATCGCCATCGGCCAGCAGCGGCCCGGCCCGGTCGAGCACCCTGTCCGCGCGGCAGCCGACCTGATCAACGGTCTCGCCCGGGTGCTCGGCGTCCCCTGGGATGATCCCGTCGCGCCACAGGTACCAGCCGGGGCACTCGGCCTGGATCTGGTCGGTGGTCTTGCCCTCGTAGCCGCCGTAGTCCCACTCCCACAGGTCAGGGTCCGTGCGCAAGCCGGTCAGGCCTGCTAGCTGGGCCGTCCGGATGGCGCGCCGCGCCGGGCTGACGAACACGGCGATCACTGGCCGGGCGGCCAGCGTACCTGCCAGTGCTCTAGCCGAGGCCTCGCCGGCCTGGGTCAGCGGAAGGTCGGTGCGCCCAGTGTGCCTGAGTACCCGGCTCCAGCCCGTTTCGCCATGTCTGATCAGTATCAGCTCACCCATGCGGGCCATCCTCTCCCATCCGGGACGGCACCAGGCGTGATCTACCTCACTAAAGCGCCAGCACTGGCCGGCTTCGGCCGCGTGAGCACAGGCACGGCCCGTTCCGACGGTTCGGGGGAGTTTTTCCCGGATTGACCGTCAAGCCCGATGTCGCGGGTAGTCTCCGTCAGGACCGCGTAATCCTCGTGACCTGGACATATGCCCTCGCCCCGGCGCCGGCGGGGTCAGCCCGAACGCCTGGAAGGTTTCGTCTATGCAGCAGAGCACCCGCCGGCCGATCGTCGAGCGAATCGCGTGCTGGAGTGCCAGGCACCGCAAGCTCGCACTCGGGGCGTGGCTGCTGGTGGTCGGCGGGGCGCTGCTGGCCGGGCACCTGTACGGGACGGCGAGCCAGCCGCAATACGACCCCGGCCAGTCCGGCGTGGCCGAGCGGATGCTCGACCGGCTGCACGTGGTCACGCCGCCGTCGGAAAGCGTGCTGATCCAGTCTCGGGTCCCCGGCCCCGAGCGCACCTTCGAGGCCTACCCGCCGCTGCGGCTCGCCGCCCGCCAGGTGGTGACCGCGCTGCAGGACCTGCCCGCCACGGCGGCCCGCATCCAGTCACCGTTCGGCCGGGAGGGCAAGGAGCTGATCACGCCGGGCGGCGGCGGGGTCCTGATCACCTTCCGGGTCGCCGGGCCCAATCACAGCGCCGACACGACCGTGCTCCGGGCGCTGCACGCTGTGGCCAGGGTCCAGGCCAGGTACCCGGACCTGGTGGTCGCCGAGGCGGGGGACGCCAGCGTCGACCGGGCCGCGACCGCCATGCTCGGCCAGGACTTCCATTCGGCCGAGCGAACCTCGGTGCCGCTGACGCTGCTGCTCTTGCTGCTGGTGTTCGGGGCGCTGATCGCCGCGAGCATCCCGGTGATCCTGGCCGGGACGGCGGTCATGACGGCAGTGTCGCTGCTGACCATCCCGAGCCGGTGGCTTCCGATCGGGCAGGGGACCTCTGAGGTGGTCCTGATCATCGGGATGGCGGTGGGGATCGACTACACGCTGTTCTACCTGCGCCGGGAGCGCGAAGAACGGGCGGCGGGCGCGAGCTTCCACGACGCGCTCAGGACGGCGGCCGCGACGTCCGGCCGGGCGATCGTGGTGTCCGGCCTGACCGTCATGGTCTCGATGGCCGGGCTGCTCTTCACCGGGATCGACATGTTCACCGGGTTCGCGATTGGCACGATCACCGTGGTGGGAGTGGCCGTGGCCGGCTCGCTGACCGCGCTTCCCGCGCTGCTCTCGCTGCTCGGCCCGTGGGCTGACCGCGGCCGGATTCCGGTGCTCGGCCGGGCGAGGACGCGCGGCGACCGCTCCAGGCTGTGGACGGCACTGGTCACCAGGGTGGTGCGGCGGCCGGTGATCTGGGGCGGGCTGGCCGTGGTCGTGCTCGGGGCGCTGGCGTTCCCCGCGCTCGGGATGCGGCTCGGCAGCCCCGGCATCGACCTGCCGTCGAACCTGCCCGTGGTGCGGACCCTGGCGATGATCCAGCGAGATTTCCCCGGCGGGCCGGCCCCGGCGCAGGTGGTGGTGACCGGTCCTGGCGTGCACAGCCCGGCCATGAGCCGGGCGCTCGGTGAGCTGAAGGCGGAGGCGACGGGGCCGGGCGCGGCGATTCGCGGGCCGGTGACGGCGCTGCCGGTCGGGGCCGGGCGGGGCGAGCTCATCTCCGTGCCGCTAGCCGGGGCTGGTGACGGCTCAGGCAGCGGGAGCAGGGCCACTCACGCGATGCTCGCGCTGCGCGGTCGCGTCCTGCCAGCGACCCTGGGCCAGGTACGCGGCATCAGCTACGCGGTGACCGGCGATGTCGCCAACAGCTATGACTACCTGACTACCTTGCGCTCGGCCGCGCCGCTGGTGTTCGGCCTGGTCGCGGCGCTGGCATTCGTGCTGCTCCTGGTGGCGTTCAGGTCGCTGACGATCCCGCTGGTCTCGATCGGCCTCAACCTTCTCTCCGTGGGGGCGTCCTACGGCCTGATCACGATCATCTTCCAGCAGGGACATCTGGAGGGCCTGATCGGATTCACGCCGTTCGGCGGGATCATGGACTGGGTACCGCTGTTCATGTTCGTGTTCCTGTTCGGGCTGAGCATGGACTACCACGTGTTCATCCTGAGCCGGATCAAGGAACTGCGCCTGCGGGGCGACACCGACGGCTCCGGCGGGTCTACGAAGGACGCGGTGATCGGCGGGATCTCGACCGGCGCCGGCGTGGTCACCAGTGCGGCGGTGATCATGGTCGCCGTGTTCTCGATCTTCGCGTCGCTGTCGACGATTGACCTGAAGATGATCGGGGTGGGCCTGGCGTTCGCGGTCTTCGTCGACGCCACCGTGGTCAGGGGGATCTGCGTGCCCGCCGCCCTGGTCCTGCTCGGCGAGCGGAGCTGGTACCTGCCCCGGTGGCTGCGCTGGCTGCCGTCGGTGATGGCCGGGTAGCGGCTAGGCGAGAGTGAGGATCTCGTAACTGTCGGAGGTGACCAGCACGGTGTGCTCGAACTGGGCAGTGCGCTTGCGGTCCCTGGTCACCGCCGTCCAGCCGTCTGGCCACATGTCGTAGGCGATCGTGCCGAGCGTCAGCATCGGCTCGATGGTGAAGGTCATCCCCGGCTCAATCGTGACGTCCACGTCCGGGTCATCGAAGTGCGGGACGATCAGCCCGGAATGGAACGTGGTGCCGATCCCGTGCCCGGTGAAGTCCCTGACCACGCCGTAACCGAACCGGCGGGCGTAGGACTCGATCACCCGCCCGATGACGTTGAGCGCCCGGCCGGGCGCCACCGCCTTGATGCCGCGCATGGTGGCCTCTCGGGTGCGCTCGACCAGCAGCCTGGACTCCTCGTCGACGTCGCCGGCCAGAAAAGTCGCGTTGGTATCACCGTGCACGCCGCCGATGAACGCTGTGATGTCGATATTGACGATGTCGCCGTCAGCTACCACCGTGTCATCGGGAATGCCGTGACAGATCACTTCATTGATAGATGAACAGAGCGACTTCGGATAACCCCGGTACCCGAGCGTGCTCGGGTACGCGCCATGATCGCAGAGGAACTCATGCCCGACCCGGTCAAGCTCGTCGGTGGTGATCCCTGGCTGGACGTGGTCGCCCACCTCGGCCAGCGCCTGCGCCGCGATCCGCCCGGCCACTCGCATCAGCTCGATCGTCTGGGCATCCTTGACATTCGGCTCGCCGATTCTGGGGCGCGGCCTGCCGACATACTCGGGTCGCCTGATCTGCGCGGGAACCGGGCGCTGCGGGGAAATGCGGCCGGGTCGCAACGTCGTTACCATGATCTGAGAGTGTAGTTGCCATGGACACTGAGCAGCACTGGTGGTTTTGCCTCAAGCACCACACGGTGGAGTCGGACACGGTCTGCCCGGCCAAGGACACGCTCGGCCCGTATCCGACGAGGGAAGCCGCCGCGCGGGCGCTTGAGACCGTACGGGAACGCAACAAGGATTGGGATGCGGCCGATGGCAACGGCTGACGCGCAGTGGACGGGCAAGGGTCTCCCGCCGCTGGCGGCGGCCAGGCTGGACGGGATCAGGGAGAGCGGCACCTGGGGCTCCGCGCTCACCACCGCCGAGTTCGCGGCGATCAAGTCGGCCGGGTTCGACCCGGTCGGCCAGGTGCTCGGTGCCGCCGTCTACAACCTGGGCTATCGCGGCGGCTACGGCTGCCCGAGCGGCATGGTCTTCGGCAGCTACAACCGGATCCAGCCGAGATGGCAGCCGGGGATCACGTCGCTGTCGAGCTCGGGCGGGTCCGCGATGTACGGGCCGCTGGTGCAGACCATGTACGCGGCGCGGCGCAAGGCGATCAGCCGGATGACCGAGGAGTGCGCCAGGCTCGGCGGGCACGGCGTCGTCGGGGTGCGGCTGACGATCGGGCGGTTCCCGGCGGGCGGGCTTGAGTTCCACGCCATCGGCACTGCGGTCCGGGCACCGGGGGCGGTGCCGCTGGGCAAGCCCTTTACCTCCGACCTGACCGGTCAGGATTTCGCCAAGCTGATCGCCGACGGGGTCGTCCCGGTCGGTCTCGCGCTCGGCATCTCGATCGGCGCCAGGCACGACGACTGGATGACCAGGAGCCAGACGAGCTGGACCGCGGGAAACACCGAGGTCGGCGGCTATACCGAGCTGGTGAACATGACCAGGCACGACGCCAGGAACGAGCTGCATCACGACGTGCAGCGAATGGGGGCCGACGGCGTCGTCGTGCAGCGGATGGAGCTGCGGATCGGCGAGCACGAGTGCCGGGCGCAGGAAGGCGCCCGCGATCACGTCGCCGAGGCGACGATCATCGGCACCGCGATAGTGCACTTCGCCAAGTCCAGGCGCGCGAACGAGGGGCCGAGCCTGGCGATGCTCTCGCTCGACCCGGAACGCCGGCAGGCGGCCAGGCGCCGTGGCATTACAAACTAGCCGCAGGCTGGCCGGGATCGCGGCGAGCGGCACCTGGGACTCGGCGCTGTCCTCGGCCGAGTTCACCGCGATCAGGTCGGTCGGATTCATCCCGGTCGGGCAGGTACTCGGCGCCGCCGTCTACAACGTCGGTTTCGCCGGCGGATACAGCTGCCCGACCTATGGCGCCGGGGGCGGTGACGCCATCCTGGAGTTCAGCAGGGACAGAGGATACGGCGCGCCCATGTCCTTCACGCACGTGTCGGGCTCGGGAGCGTCGGCTGCTTACGGTCCGCTGGTGAACACGCTGTACGCGGCGCGGAGACAGGCGATCGCGCGGATGTCCGCCGAGTGCCGGGCGCTTGGCGGGCACGGCATCGTCGGCGTGTCGCTGACCATCGGGCGGTTTCCCGGCGGGGCGATCGAGTTCAAGGCCATCGGCACCGCGATCAGGGCCCCTGGCGGGGTTGAGCTCGACGCCTCGTTCACCTCGGCCGTCACCGGCCAGGAGTTCGCGAAGCTGATCATGGCCGGCGCCGTTCCGGTCTCGCTGGTGCTCGGCATCTCGATCGGGGTACGTCACGACGACTGGCTGATGAGGGGCCAGAAGCGCAGGAGCGTCGGCAACGTGGAGGTAGAGGCCTACACCGAGCTGCTGAACCGGACCCGCCGGGATGCCAGGAACGAGCTGCAGCTCGACGTCGGCCGGGTGTCCGGTGACGGGGTCGTGATCCAGCGCACCGAGCTGCACATCAGCGAGCAGGAATGCCGGGGTCTGGAGCATGCCCGCGACTACCGGGCCGAGGTGACCATGCTCGGCACCGCGATCACCGCGTTCGCCGGCGAACGCCGGGTCGCGGAGCGTCCCAGCCTGGCGGTGCTCTCCGTTGACCCGGAGCGTCGCCGCGTTTCCAGGGTCGGCCCTGGCAACGCGGGATCTGGCCCGAGCCTGAGCGCACTGGCGCTCGGAGAGCATGATAAGCAAGAGGAGTCTCACAATGGAGAGCAGGAGCAGCAATGACGTCCGCTGATGTGACTGGGGTCCCGCAGGACGCGATGCGTCGGCTGGCTGAGCTGCAGCCGGGCAAGCCAGGGTCGATCTTCACCTCCGACCTCACGGTCAATGAGTTCCTCCTGGTCAGGGAGGCGGGTTTCCGTCCGCTTGGCCTGGTGCTCGGCACCTCGATCTACCACGTCGGGCTGCAGCGGGCCAAGTGGAGCCAGAATCAGGAGCTCAACGTGCTCTCCCAGGCGATGTATCACGCCAGGGAGCTGGCCATGAGCCGGATGGAGGTCGAGGCCAAGACCCTCGGCGCCGACGGGATAGTCGGGGTCAGGCTTGAGGTCGAGATGAAGGAGTTCGGCGCGGATATCGCCGAGTTCATCGCTGTCGGCACGGCGGTCAAGGCCGAGCCTGACGCTGGCGGCGGGGGAGTGACCAACTGGCGCAACAACAAGGACCTCCCGTTCACCTCCGACCTGTCCGGCCAGGACTTCTGGACTCTGATCAGGGCCGGCTACGCGCCGCTCGGCCTGGTCATGGGCAGCTGCGTCTACCACATCGCGCATCAGCGCCTTGGCAGCGTGATCGGCAACATCGGACGCAATGTCGAGATCGAGCAGTTCACTCAGGCGCTGTACGACGCCCGCGAGCTGGCCATGTCCAGGATGCAGGCCGAGGCCGAGGAACTGCACGCGGAGGGCATCGTCGGAGTCCAGCTCAGGCAGCATTCGCACACCTGGGGCGGGCACACCACCGAGTTCTTCGCGATCGGGACGGCCGTCAGGCCGCTGCGCGACGACCACGTGATCGAGCGCCCGACCATGGTCCTCAGCCTGGACGCCTAGCCCAGCGCGACTCGCGAGGCTGACTCTAGTCGCCCCCCGACCCCGACCCCGACCAGGTCCGGTCAGACCCGACCGTGCCCGGCCAGGCCCTGCCGCCCGGCCTCGACCAGCCCAGTCCGGGCCAGCCCCGGCTAGGTGCCCAGGTCCCCCACGCAGACTTCCGTGATCATGAGATAGAGCTTGATCACGGAACGTCAGTGGCGTGATCACCCATTCGAACTTCCGTGATCAACCCTCCCGACCATGATCCACTGCCGCTGATGGTCCTTCGGCTGCTACGCCAGCGGCTCCCAGGGCCAGGTTTGCGGGGGTTTGCGCCGGGCGATGGCTAAAAGATCTAGGAGACTTTACTCCTGTAGGAGGGTTGACCATCATATTTGCTGTTAAGTCTCCTACAGGAAAAAAGTCTCCTACAGGAACCGGCCGAACCCTGGCCAGGCCAGCCACCAGTAACCCCGAAAGCCCTGATACCCGGCAAACTCGCCACGCAGCCCGGGCCGGAATCACCGCCCGGGGGAAATTTCATGATCAACCTAAGCTAAGCGGCATTGCGGCATGATCACGGAGATCTGCAGCGTGAGTCACTGAGTCCGGAAACCTGATCCCCCTTAGATCGGAAGCTCCGCAGCGTGAGCGAGCCTTGTCGCCAGACTCTCCGATCCCACTAGCCACACAGCCCCCGCCGTCATCGGCCTCCCCAGCCCGGACCACATCTGGGTAGGGGAATTTCCATGATTGAGCGGGGGACGGGATCTGGCGATTATGCCGACTTGCCTCATTTATGGATAGTGCCCTGCGGCGGTGCGTTCTAGTGACGCAGGTGGTTGCTGGGGCTGGCGCGGATCGGCGGGCGCATCATGACCCTCGCTTGCTTGTGCAGGCTGGCGAGACTGTCGCCAGATACGGTGATGGGCGGATCGGCATCGAGGACGAACGCGGTCAGGCTGCCATCCCTCTCGACCCGCAGATCCCATCGGTGCGGTCGCACGGCTCGCCGGGACTCCGCGTCTCCGTCTCCGTCTGCATCTGCCTCCGGCGGCTCCGCGTCCATGATCACATTGTAGAGCACTGAGAGCATTGGGAGCTAGCTTAGGTTTATGCAGCTCAGGATATGCCTAGGTTGATCACGTGTCCCTGATCGATCCGATCCATGGCCCTGACTACACCTATGTCCAGGTGGCCAATCACCTCGCGGGCCGGATCGAGCTAGGGGAGTTCAGCACCAGGCTGCCAGCCGAGCGTGCGCTGGCCGAGGAGTACGGCGTGGCCTACCAGACACTGCGCCACGCGATGGGAATCCTGCGCGAGCGGGGCCTGATCATCACCAGGCACGGTCGCGGCACCTTCGTGGTCAGCGGCACGCCCCAGGCCTAGACGCCGGGCGGACCCGGCGGGTGTGCTGGGGAGTCAGTCGGGCTCGGGGCCGCTGATCGTATCGAGCAGCCGGCCAAGCCTGCCGCGCAGCGGACCACGCTGCTGACGTTGTGACCGGAGCGGCTCGGCCACGGAGAAGCTCACCAGGTGCTGGGCGACGTCGAAGGATACCGGGGCCTGCATCTGGCTGACGGTGAGCGACTCATGGACCAGGCTTTCCAGCTCCGGGTCGCCCTGATCGAGCGCGAAGATCGCTGAGCCCGCCTTCTTCGCGTCGGCCACCCGGTCAAGCAGGGAGGCGGGGACAGCCTCCGGGCTGACGATGAGCAGGGTCTCGGCTCGGCCTGCCCGCTCCAGTCGTTCGAGGCCCACGGACAAATGCGGCGGCGCACCGGCCGGCGGTGCCCACCTGACCAGAGTGGGCATGAGCTCGGGCAGTCCGGCGAGGCGGCTCTCGTCGGCGAGGTGGGCGGTCATGTGCCACGGTTCCGTGGTCGGGGTCCCCACGATCAGCAGCCCCTCGGGAGTTGTCGCCCGCCGGCGCAGCGCGACGGCGAACTCTTTCGTCCGCTCCAGCCAGCCGGTCGGTGCGAGCAGCGCGCGCAGCGTCTCCACCTGAGCCGTGTGCATAGCTCCATGCTGCCCGAAACCCTCGCCAATCGCAGTACGACAGGTCAACTCAGTGTCAGGTCAACTCAGTGTGAAGCGCGGCGACGGCCTGTGCGAGTCTAGTGACTTGCCGGGGGAGCGCCCCGGCCAGAATCCGCTGAAACGCCGATACCGGAGGCTTGGGATGGGCCGTGCACACGTTGGCTATGCCGCGATGCTTGAACAGTTCGGGCCGATCGAGGTCACGCAGTACACGGTCGCCGCGGAAGCGGCGGGCTTCACTGGCGTGATGGCCGCCGACCATTTCCAGCCCTGGGTGCCCAGCCAGGGCCAGGCACCGTTCGTCTGGAACGTGCTCACGGCCATGGGCGAGCGCACCACAGGCGACCTCGGCCCCGGCGTGACCTGCCCGTCGTTCCGGTTCCATCCGGCGATCGTGGCGCAGGCCTCGGCGACCCTGGCCGCGATGTACCCCGGCCGGCACTGGCTCGGGCTTGGCTCCGGTGAGGCGCTCAACGAGCATGTCGTCGGCGGGTACTGGCCTGAGGCGCCCGAGCGGCTTGAGCGGATGTGGGAAGCGATCGAGGTGATCCAGAAGCTCTTCAGCGGCAAGGACGTCAAGCACCGCGGCACTCATTTCCGGATGGAAACCTGCCGGCTCTGGACGCTGCCCGACACCCCGCCGCCGATCTACATCGCGACCGCTGGTCCGGTGACCGCCAAGCGGGCCGGCCGCGTGACCGACGGCATCATCACCCCCGGCGCTCCCGCCGAGAAAATCTCGGCGCTGCTTGACCGGTTCGACGCCGGGGCGAAGGAGTCTGATCGCGACACCTCGGCGCAGGTCAAGATCGTTCAGCTGCATTTGTCGTGGGACGAAACGGACGACAAGGCGCTGGACAACGCGGTCAGGGAATGGCCGAACGGCGGGATGAAATTTCCCAAGCAGGACATCAAGTCGCCGTTTGATTTCGAGCAGATGGCCAAGCTGGTCCGCCCGGAAGACTTCGCCGGGCGGATGCTGATTACCTCAGACCTCGATGCCCACCGTGCCGACATCCAGCGCTACCTGGATCTCGGTATCGACCGGATCTACCTGCACAACGTCGGCAGGAACCAGACCGAGTGGATCGAGGCCTTCGGACGCGAGGTCCTGCCGAAGCTGACCAGCTGACAGCGACGGCTGACGGCTAGCGGTAGCTGTACTCAGGCGACGGGTAACTCCCGCCCGCCACCTCATCGGCGAACGCCTGGGCGGCTCGCCTGAGTACGCCGCCTACGTCGGCATAGCGCTTGGCGAACCTGGCCACGCTCGGAGTCAGGCCGGCCATGTCCTGCCAGACCAGCACCTGGGCGTCACAATCCGGCCCGGCCCCGATCCCGATGGTGGGGATCGTCAGCGCCGCCGTTACCTGCGCCGCGAGGTCGGCCGGCACGCATTCAAGCACCACCGCGAACGCGCCGGCCGCCTGAAGTGACTTAGCATCGCGCATCAGGCTGGCAGCGTCCTCGCCGCGCCCCTGGACCCGGTACCCGCCGATCGCGTGCACGGACTGAGGCGTGAGGCCAAGGTGAGCCATCACCGGGATGCCGGCGGTCACGAGCTCCTCGACGCTGCGCAATACCCGGTGCCCGCCTTCCAGCTTGACCGCGTGGGCGCCGGTCTCCTTCAGGAACCTGATCGCCGTCTCGACGGCGGTCTGGACTGACGCCTGGTAGGAGCCGAACGGCAGATCAGCGACCACGAGCGCCCGGCTGGAGCCGCGAACGACCGCGGCGGTCAGCGGGATGAGCTCATCGACCGTCACCGGGATCGTCGTTTCGTGGCCGTAGACCACCATCGCGGCCGAATCGCCCACGAGCAGCACGGGGATGCCGGCCTCGTCGAAGACCCTGGCGGTGAGCGCGTCATAGGCGGTGAGCATCGGCCACTTCTCGCCTCGGGCCTTGGCTGCGGCGAGATCCCGGATGGTGACCCGGCGGCTGCGCACACCGCCGTAGAGCGCCTGCGGCGCGGATGCGGCCCGTGGTTCGGATGCGGCCTGTGGTTCGGATGCGGCCTGTGGCTCGGGCTGATTCTGCTGGTTCTGCTGATCTGACAGCATGATCGTCCTCCACGTCTCGTGGCGCCAGGATGGCGTCCCCGGACGCTTTGATGATGACATGGCGGCCTGATCAGAGGGAAGGGCTCAAGCCCCCTGACCCAGTTGTCAGCCAAGCCGGCATTACGTTACGATCTCGTTCCGTATCGATATAAGTCGGCTGTCGCGGCTGTCATCAGCCCAGACGATCGTGATCACCCCCATCAGGCCTCCGGGCCGCCGGAACCGGATTGGTGAAATTCCGCAGTGACGACTGACCCGCGATGACTGACCGTCGCAAGTGGATCGTCCTGGGCGTCCTGATCATCAGCCTGCTCGCGGTCGTACTGGACAACACGGTGCTGAACATCGCGCTCAAGACGATCTCGGAGCCGCGGGCCGGGCTCGGCGCGAGCCAGAGCCAGCTTGAGTGGGCGATCAATTCCTACACGCTGGTATTCGCTGGCCTGCTGTTCACCTTCGGCGTGATCGGCGACCGGATCGGCCGCAGGCGGATGCTCATGATCGGCATGATCCTGTTCGGAGCCGCGTCGCTCGTGTCGTCTTACGCCCAGACTCCCGATGAGCTGATCTGGGCCAGGGCGGCGATGGGCCTCGGCGGCGCCGCCGTCATGCCGCAGACGCTGTCGATCATCACCAACATCTTTGATCCGAGGGAACGACCGCGGGCGATCGGGATCTGGGCATCGGCAGTCGGCGTCGCGATCGCCATCGGCCCGGTCGCCGGCGGGCTCCTGCTCGATCACTTCTGGTGGGGCTCGGTTTTCCTGATCAACGTACCGCTCACCGCTGTCGGTGTCGCGGCCATCGTGCTGCTCGTGCCGGAATCCAGGAGCCCGTCCCCTGGCCGGATCGACTACCCTGGCGTCCTGCTCTCCATCGCCGGGCTCGTGCTGCTCGTCTACGGCATCATCAGCGGCGGCGATGCCGGTTCCTGGACCGAGCTCGGCGTGCTCGGCCCGATCGCGGGCGGCCTGGCGATCCTCACGGTCTTCTGCCTGTACGAGGCCAGGATCGAGCATCCGTCGCTGGACGTGCGGCTATTCCGCGATCCCAGGCTCTCCTCGGCCTCGGCAGCGATCGGACTGAACTTCTTCGCGATGTCGGGCGTGTATTTCTTCATGAGCTTCTATCTGCAGAACGTTCGCGGATATAGTCCACTGCATGCCGGATTGCTGACAATTCCGGTGGCGATAGGTCAATTGGTCTCGGCGGGCCGCAGTGCCCGTCTTGTCCGGTGGCTCGGGGCGAGGATCGTCACCTGCGGCGGCTTGCTATTGCTCACTGGTGCCCTGATCGGGTATCACTCGCTCAGCCTGAAAACTCCAGTTGTCGCACTAGAGCTGATCTTCTTGCTGCAAGGAACCGGAATGGGCATTGTCATGCCCACAGCCACAGAGTCCGTGATGTCCGTAGTGCCGCGCGAACGCGGCGGCGCCGGCTCTGCGATCACGAACACCTCACGCCAGGTCGCTGTGGCGCTCGGGGTTGCCGTGCTCGGCTCGATCCTGGCGCAGTCGTACCGGCGGGGACTGCTGCCTGCGCTGGCTTCGCTTCCCGCCTCAGTCAGGTCAGCGGCGGCGCAGTCGATCGCTGCGACGCAGTCAGCAGCCAGCCAGCTAGCTCATGGCCGGGCGGCCCTGCTTGCCGCAGCCGATCGGTCGTTCGTGCACGCCATGCAGGTCACGACCGTGTTCTCGATAGCCATCGCGGTGGGCGGTGCGGTGCTGATCGGCGCCTGGATGCCAGGTCGCGGGGCGACGGCGGCAGCGGGAGGACGCGGGGAAGGTCAGCCACTGCGCCAGGTGAGCGAGGCCGGTGCCGATCAGCACGCCGGTGTCACGCCCGAGCCCGCGCTCGGGGAGGAGCAGATCAGGCGATGACAGCGACTCACGCCCCGCAGAACGGGAGCAGGCGGGGCCGCCCGCGCAGCATGCAGGCCGAGCGAGCGATCATCGATGCCGCTCTCGACCTCTTCGCCGAGTCGGGCGCGGAGGGCTTGTGCATCGAGAAGGTCGCGGCTAAGGCGGGTGTCGGCAAGGCCACGATCTACCGGCGCTGGCCCGGCAAGGAAGACCTGCTGCTGGACGCGATCGCGACGATGAAGTCGGAGTTGCCGAAGCCCAAGGGGGAGTCGGTCAGGGAGGATCTCGCCGCGCTGCTTGATGCGATGGGGAAAGAGGCTGCCGATCCGCGCCAGATCCGCCAGTTCGCCCTGCTTCTAGGCGAGGGCGCTTCCTATCCGAGGCTGCTTGAACGGTATGTCGAGACGGTCGTCGAACCACGGCGCGAGGTCGTGCGGACGGTGCTGCGCCGCGGCATGGCTACCGGTGAGCTGCGTGAGGAGACGAACGTCGAGGCGGCCGTCGACATGCTGACCGGCGCGGTGCTGACCGGCCGAGGACTGGCCGGGACCGCGCCGACCGCGGATACGCCCGTCGCGTCGTGGACGAGCTGCTGACCGGGCTCGCGTCGCGATAGGTTTCTGACTGGCCGCGCTGGCGCTGGTGTCGGCCCGGCACGGCACATCTGGACAGACTGGAGCGACAATGCGGTTGACGAAACTCGGCCACTCCTGCGTCCGCCTGGAAAAGGACGGCCTGGGCCTGGTCATAGACCCGGGCATCTGGAGCGGGACTGATGCGCTCGCGGGCGCGAGTGCGGTGCTGATCACCCACGAGCACGCTGATCACATCGACTCCGGCGTCGTGCAGTCCGCACTTGACCGCGACGCGGGCTTGCAACTGTGGACTGTGCCGGCCGTGGCCGCCCAGTTCTCCGGTTTCGGAGCGCGGGTTCACGCCGTCGGCCATGGAGACGCCTTCACCGCGGCCGGATTCGACGTGCACGTGCACGGCCACGATCATGCGAAGGTCCACCCCGACATGCCCGCCGTACCCAACATCGGCTTCTCGGCAGACGGTAACGTGTTCCATCCTGGCGACGCCTTCACGATTCCCGATGAGCCGGTCACCACCTTGCTGCTGCCGATCAGCGGCCCGTGGCTCAAGGCCTCGGAGATGATTGACTTCGCCAGGGCGGTGCACCCGCGGGTCAGCTACGCGATCCACGACGAGTTGCTGAACGACAAGGGCCTCGGCCTGATCGAGATGATCGCCGCCGGTCTCCTGGCCGACGCCGGCACCTACGCCCGCCTCGAACCAGGCACCAGCACCGACCTCTAGCCCTCGGCCGGGCCACCGACCGCGCTGGACTTCCGTGATCATCGGCGTGATCTCAAGCTCGAATCGCGTCGGCGAAGCCTGGTTCCGGCATATTCTTGTCGGCCTTGCCGCTGACCGGGCAACTCTCCGGCAGCTGGCGGAGGCCCTGGAAAGCTCACCCGCGCGAGCAGCCGCACCGTCCTTTACCGACCCGGTGCGAGATGCCTCCGCAGCAACGTGACCCGAGTCCAGGAATCAGGTTTCGCCTCGGAGACTTGCGCGGGGAAGCTGGGCTCAGCCGACCTGCTCGATGGTCCCTGAGACGATCTTCCCGTTTTGTACGGTATAGCTGCCCTGGAAATACTTCGTTGAGCCATCCGTCTGGGCGGCCGGTGAGGTTGATCGACACGACGTCGCCTGACACGCTGTTGATTGTCACAGTGTCGTGGGCCGTCTCGTCGTAGCCCTGCTTGAATTCCTCGAATGAGCTGAGGCTGTGCGCGGCCGTGTCGAGCTGCCAGGCCCTAGCGTAGTTGTGGTTGTTCACGGCGGCGAAGAATGCCTCGACGACCGCCTTCGGGCCGGCGAGTCCAGCTGATCCCTCCGACGTCGATGTGGTCGGGGTACTGCTCGAGCTGGCCACCGGGGTTCCCGAGGCCGGACCATGCGAGCGAACTGTGACATGCCGTCCGTGGTTTGCCTGCGGGCTGCCGCTGCCGCGCAGGTGCAGGACAAGAATGGCAGCCCCGGCCAGCGCCACGACGACGACCAGGCCGGCCAGAACCGGCAGGGCCTTGCCGCGTCGTCGCGGCGGGGTTCCGAGCGTCGCCGGCTGAAAGCCGAATCCGCCAGGCCCGCCAGGCCCGCTGGCCCCGTATGGCGACTGCTGCCCGCTCATCCCATGCGATGGCGCGCCCGGACCATAGTGGGTGCCGTCAGGACCGTACCCAGGTCCGGTCGGCCCGGCGCTCCCCGGCCCTGGCTCACCCTGGTACCCGGACCCGCCCTGATACCCGGACCCGCCCTGATACCCGGACCCGCCCTGATACCCAGAACCGCCCTGGTCCCCAGAACCTCCCGCCGGTACCTGCTCACCCGCACCCGCTGGAGTCGCGCCGGTTTCCGGGGTTCTGGATCTGGTGGCCTCGGCCCCTCCGCCGAAGGGCTGACCGTAGGCCAGCTCGGTAGCCGGCCCGACCGGCGGCATAGCCACGCCGACAGTCGGGTCATACCCGGCTGCGGCAGCCGCCGCTCCCACCGCACCAGCTCCTGGCCGGATCACGCAGGCGCTGCGCAGCGCGATCGCGAAGTCAGTGCAGCTCTCGTATCGGTCGTCCGGCATCTTGGCCAGAGCCTTAGCGATGACCGCGTCCACCGCCGCCGGCAAGTCCGGGCGCCACTGACCGATCGACGGCGGCTGGGCGGAGACCTGAGCCCACATCACGGCCAGGTTCGCGTCCCGGCGGAACGGCGGATCACCGGCCAGCATCTCGAAGGCGGCGCAAGCGAGCGCGTACTGGTCGGTCCGCCCGTCGATCGGGCGGGCGCCGATCTGCTCCGGCGACATGTAGTCAAGCGTGCCGAGGAACTGCCCGGTCCCGGTCAGGCTGGGCGAGGAGATCGACTGCTTGCTGAGCCCGAAGTCAGACAGGTAGATATGGTCAGCCGAGTTCCCGTCGCTGACGGCGGCGAGCAGCATGTTGGCCGGCTTGACGTCTCTGTGCACCAGCCCGCTCGCGTGCGCCGCGTCCAGCGCGGAAGCCACCTGGGCGACGATCTCCGCCGTCCGGGCGGCGGTCAGCCTGCCTTCGCGGTCGATCAGCGCTCGGACATCGCTGCCGACCACGTACCGCATGGCGATGAACAGAACGCCATCGGCGTCGCCGGCCTTGAAGACCGGGATGATGTGCGGATGATCTACCGCCGCCCCGGCTCTCGACTCCCGGACGAACCGCTGCCTGAAGGCATCATTCCGGCCAAGCTCGGAGCTGAGAACCTTCAGCGCCACCGCCCGGTCGAGCCGCACGTCCGTGGCCCGGTAGACGACTGCCATGCCGCCCCGGCCGATCAGCTGGTCGATCTGATAGTTGGCGATCCGCGAGCCGACGGGGAAATCGCCGATCGCCGGAGGTATCTCGCCGCTCACTTGCCCGCCTCCGCGTAATGTCCCCGCTCGGCGTCAGCACACGCAGTTGTCGCGATGGAGGGCGCCGGATTGTCGGATTCTTGAATAGTCACAAGGACGGTCCAAGTATCTGGCTTGCTGACCGCCTGCTGTCAACTCGGAAGCTCGCCGGGGGAGCGGAGGGCGGGCTCGCCGGGGAGCGGCCTGACCCCGGTTCAGGGAGCGAACGGCTCACGCCAGCGGTTCGTGATCGGCAGCCGCCGGTCGCGGCCGAAGTTCTTGGCCGAGATCTTAGGTCCTGGCGGGTACTGCCGCCGCTTGTACTCGGCCCGGTCGACCAGCGCGATCACCCGCTCGACGAGAGCCGGATCATGACCGGCCGCAATCAGCCCGGCCGCGCCCAGATCCTGCTCGACGTAGTCGTCGAGGATCGCGTCGAGCACCTGGTAATCGGGCAGCGAGTCGCTGTCAAGCTGCCCGGGCCGCAGCTCTGCACTGGGCGGCTTCGTGATCGAGTTCTCAGGAATCGGCGGAGCCTCACCCGCCAGCCCGGCCTGCTGATTGCGCCACCTGGCCAGTTCCCAGACTCCGGTCTTCGGCACGTCCTTGATCGGGGCATAGCCGCCTGCCGAGTCGCCGTAGAGGGTTGAGTAACCGGTCGCCAGCTCACTCTTATTGCCCGTGGTCAGCACCAGATGCCCCTCGGCATTGGACAGCGACATCAGCACCAGGCCGCGCACCCGTGCCTGCAGATTCTCCTCGGCCAGGCCAGCCAGGTGCAGTTCGTCGTCGAACGCGGCGACCAGCGCGGCGATCGGCACTGTCCGCGCCTGCACACCCTGCCGCTTGACCAGGTCTTCCGCATCGGTGACCGAGTGCGCCGAGGAATACTTGCTCGGCATCAGGACGACGTGCACCCGCTCGGCCCCGATCGCATCGGCGGCGATGGTGGCGGTCAGTGCTGAGTCGATTCCCCCAGAGAGCGCGAGGATCGCCGAGGAGAATCCATTCTTTCCTATGTAGTCCCGTACTCCGAGTACCAGTGCGGCATATACCTCCGCGACCTTGTCCAGCCTCGGCCAGAGCGCCCGGACCTCAGCCTGCGCCTCGGCTGGTGCTGGCGTCTGTGGCCGCGCCCCGGTGGCGGGCAGCGTGACCCGCCGGATGATCATGGAGGTGCCGTCGCGGGCGTCGGCGGTCGTGTCGCCGTCGGTGACGTCAGGATCGGCGGCGGGCAACTCCAGGTCGACCACGATCAGCGCCTCTTCGAACTGCGGCCCGCGCGCGACCACCGCTCCGGCCGCGTCGACCACGATCGAGTCCCCGTCGAACACCAGCTCGTCCTGCCCGCCGACCAGGTTGACATAGGCGAGCGCGGTCCCGGCCTCGGCGGCCCTGCGCAGGCAGAGCTCGACCCGCTCGGTGCCCTTGCCTTGCTCATACGGCGAGGCGTTGGGCACGACGAGCAGCGCGGCGCCCGCCTGCCTGGCCACCGCGACCGGCCCGCCGTCCTGCCACAGGTCCTCGCACACCGCGACGGCCACGTCGACTGGCTCGCCGGGGCTGGCGTCGAGCCGGAACACCGGCACTACATCGCCGGGCACGAAGTACCTGAACTCGTCGAACACCCCGTAGTTCGGCAGGTGATGCTTGGCCGACCTGACCACGACCGCTCCGCCGTACAGCACCGCGCCGCGTCAAGCGGTGCCCCGGTGGGCAGCCCGACCCTCGGCGCCATCCCGGCCATCCGGTCCAGGTACCCGACCACCACCGCGATCTCGCCGAGTCCGGCGTCGCCGAGCCGGGCCGCTGTCCGCTCCAGCGCCGCGATCGACGCGTCCACGAACGAGGCTCGCAGCGCCAGATCCTCCACCGGATACCCGGTCAGCATCATCTCGGGGAACACCACCACCCTGGCCCCGGCGCCCGCCGCCTTCCGCGTCCAGTCGATGACGGCAGCACTGTTGCCGTCCAGGTCGCCGACGGTGGAATCTACCTGAGCTAGCGCGATCCGAAGCTGAGACACCCCCACAGCTTAGAAGAACCAGGCGTAACGGGCTCGCAGCGGCCGATCGGGTCCAGCCAGGCCGGTCAGCCCGACGGGCCAGCAAGGACCAGCCCAGCCAGCCGGCGGGTCGCGTTACCCCAAGGAAACACGGACCAGGCAGACTGGCCACGTGGACAGGCAGGAAGAGTTCGTACTGCATACGCTCGAGGAGCGAAACATCCGGTTCGTCCGGCTCTGGTTTACCGACGTGCTCGGTTACCTGAAGTCGGTCGCTGTGGCCCCGGCCGAGCTTGAGGGAGCGTTCGCCGAGGGCATCGGCTTCGACGGCTCGGCGGTCGAGGGCTTCGCCCGGGTCTACGAGGCGGACATGATCGCCAAGCCGGACCCGTCGACGTTCCAGCTCATGCCGATGCGCAATGATCCGGCCGGGGTGGGCCGGATGTTCTGCGACATCCTGCTGCCGGACGGGACGCCGTCGCACGCCGATCCGAGATACGTGCTCAAGCGCGCGCTGGCGAAGGCGGCCAATCTCGGCTTCACCTTCTACACTCACCCGGAGATCGAGTTCTTCCTGCTCAGGGAGCGTCCCGAGCCTGGCGCCAAGCCTCGGCCGATCGACCAGGGCGGCTATTTCGACCACACGCCGCACAGCATCGCCCACGACTTCCGCAAGGCGTCCATCGCGATGCTGGAAAGCACGGGGATCTCGGTCGAGTTCAGCCACCATGAGGGCGCGCCAGGGCAGCAGGAGATCGACCTGCGCTACGCCGACGCGCTCAGCACCGCCGACAACATCATGTCGTTCCGGCTGGCGATGAAGGAAGTGGCGCTTGAGCAGGGCGTGTACGCGACCTTCATGCCCAAGCCGTTCACCGAGTACCCCGGCTCTGGCATGCACACCCACATGTCGCTGTTCGAGGGCGACAAGAACGTGTTCCACGACCCCGGCGGTGACTTCCAGCTCTCCAAGGTCGGCCGGTCGTTCATCGCCGGCCTGCTGGCCCACGCCGCCGAGATCACCGCAGTCTGCAACCAGTGGGTGAATTCCTACAAGCGGCTCTGGGGCGGCACCGAGCGGATCGCCGGAGCGGGCGGCGAGGCCCCCGCGTACATCTGCTGGGGCCACAACAACAGGTCAGCGCTAATTCGGGTGCCCATGTACAAGCCGAAGAAGGGCAACGCGACCAGGATCGAGTTCCGCTCGCTTGACCCGGCGTGCAACCCGTACCTGGCCTTCGCGGTGATCCTGGCGGCCGGGCTGAAGGGGATCGAGGAGGACTACGAGCTGGCGCCGGGAGCGGAGGACGACGTATGGGCGCTGACGCCGGCCGAGCGCCGGGCGCTCGGCATCGCGCCGCTGCCGCAGAGCCTGGGCGACGCCTGCAACGTGATGCAGACCAGCGAGCTCGTGGCCGAGACGCTCGGCGAGCACGTGTTCGACTTCTTCCTGCGCAACAAGCGTGAGGAATGGCAGGAGTACCGGCGCCAGGTGACCGAGTTTGAGCTGGACAGGTACCTGTCCGTTCTTTAGGTCCGTTCCCGTGCCGATCTGGTGCGCTCGTGCTGGAACCATCGCGGTCTCTGTCACGTCCAAAGCACATGACCGATAATTCGTTTCATCAGCCGCGCAGGCTGGCCTGCGTCGCGCTGAGCGGAGTCGCGATCGCCGGACTCGCCACGGTGGCCATGGTCACCGCCGCCCGGGTGGCACCCCAGGCCGGTGCCGTCAGGCTGACGTCGGCAGCCGCCAGGCTGGATCGCCAGGGCGAGCCGCCCTCGGGCACCAGGGCCGAGTCCCTGCGGCTGGCCAGGCGGCTGCTGGCGAAGGTCGTGCTGCCGCCCGGCACCCGCCGGTTCCTTGGCCGCAAGCTGCCAGCCGACCTGCGTCACCCCGCCGACGTCTCGATGTCGGCGCACCTGGTCGACGTGCACCAGGTCTTCACCGAGACGCGGTCGATGCGCCGCACCTTTGCCTTCCTGAAGGTGCATCCGCCAGCCCGCTGGTCCCAGACCGGCACAGGGTGGTCGAGCGTGCGTGATCACGGCAAGCGAGTCCTGATCGAGGATGATGTCAGCTACGCCCCGAAGCGAATCGGCCCGGAATTCGCCTCGATCGACCTGGAGGTCGAGGTCGTGCCCGGTCACCACGGTCACGCCCTGACCCGCGCTGATCTGCAGGTCACCTGGTATCCGGCCAGATCACCCGCCGAGCACCTGACCGCGAGTCACGTCCGGGCCCTGCGGGTCAGCGAGCTGATCTACGGCACGCACGTCAGGCGCGTCCGCCACACCTTCAGGCAGCGGGCCATCATCGACAAGCTGACTCGGGTGCTGAATGACGAGCAGGCTTCTCCTGGCGGGCTGGTCAGCTGCCCGGCCGAGCGTGAGGTCTTCACGCTGCATTTCCTGCCGACCAAGGGGCACGACGCGGCCACCGTCGGGGCTGTCGGGTGCTTCTCCTATGACGTGTCGGTCGGCGGACATGAGCAGCCGGCCTGGTCGACAGCGGCAAGGTGGAAGACATCGTGCGGCACCTGCTGCACCAGCGGGTCAATCCGGTGCACCAGGTAGTGTCCCCGCCCAGAGCGCCCTGATGTTGTGACGGTGGGTCGGGTTAGACCTGGCTGGGGGTTAGCCGGGCGGCGTGCCCCCGATGCCGGCTGCTTCGCTAACGCTCTGCATCGAGGGCACGCCGTCCGGCTGGAGCCTGGCTACGACGGGGGACGCGTCTCATTCAGCCTGGGCGGAGCCGGGCCCTGGCCTCCGGCGGCACCCGCAGAGTTTCCGTGATCACGGGGCGGCTCTTGATCACGGAAGATCTCGTGGGTGATCGTGCTGTCTTGTTTCCGTGATCGTTCCGAGTTTCATGATCACGGAAAGACTCGCGGGCACCCGTGGGTGGGTCTTGGATCGGGCGGCGGTCGTCTGGTGCCGGGCGTTGCGCAGCAGCCGGCAGCGGATGACCGCCGCCCGATCCAACCCCGAGCCAGGTCTAAGAATGACTGGTTGCAACGGCGAGTCGGCGGGGGACGGCATTGGCTGAGGTCAGCCCGTTAAATATCTGGATTGTTAGCGGTCAAGGGCGAGCGAAGCCCAGACGATCTTGCCGAGGTCGCAGGCGCGATAGCCCCAGCCAAGGCTCAGTGCGGTGATGATCTGCAGCCCCCGGCCCGTAACGGCGCAGTCGTCGCGCGGACGGGGCACCGGGGTACCGGGGCTGGCATCGCCCACCACGACCAGGACTCGGCCGGGATAGGCGGCGAGATACAAGCTGACCGGTGCGTGGTAGGGCAGCGCGGCGCTAGCGGTGATCGCGTTGGTGATCAGCTCGCTGGTGACTAACTCCGCCTCGCTGGCGATCCTGCCGAGTCCCCAGTCGGCGAGGGCAGCTCTGGCGTGGCGCCTGGCCCGGGGGACCGCGTCCGGGGTGGGCGCTGCCTCCAGGTACGTCCGGTGCGTGGGAGCGGACGTTGGCCTCTCGGTGAGCTGGTACAACGCAGGTCCCTTCCAGATTCTGTCGCCGGCAGCTGCATTTCCCGCTACTTCTAAGAGTCCCGGCGAGGACTTTCGGTTGGCAGAGGATGTCCGATCGTTATTTACGGTTCGATCTCGGCGCAGGACGACTTGTCCGCTAGCGTCGGGGTTGTGATGGAGTGGGACGAGATTCTCGGGCAGAACGCGGCCTCGTACGCGCGGGTCGCTATCGACAACATCGGCCGGGAGTTCCCTTCCGGGCTCTACCGGACGGTCAGCGGGCCTGGTGACTTCCCGAGCCGGCCGAGGGACAGCACGCCAGTCTTCTACGGAAGTTTCGACTGGCACTCCTGCGTCGAGATGCACTGGCTGCTGGTCCGCCTGCTGCGGACGGTGCCTGGCTCGGTGCCGGTCTCCGAGATCGAGGAGACGCTCGGCCTGCAGCTCACCGCCGGGGGACTGGCCGCCGAGGCCGCTTTCATCTCCGGTCCCGATGGTCGCGGGCAGCGGCCGTACGGCTGGGGCTGGGCGCTGGCGCTGGTCCAGGAGGTGAACGTGCTGGCGCGCGAGCAGAGCCTTAGCGCCGCCGGGGCGCAGGGCTGGTCTCGGGCGCTGATTCCGCTGGCCGATGCGCTGACCGGCTGTTTTCTTGACTGGCTGCCCAAGGCCACTTATCCGGTCCGCTATGGGGTGCACCAGAACAGCGCGTTCGGGCTGGGCCGGGCGCTGCCTTACGCGCGGGACCGAGCCCTGGCCGGCGACGGGAGATTGGCCGACGCGATCACGGACGCCGCGCGGCGCTGGTTCGGTGCTGATCAGGACTACCCGGCAGGCTGGGAGCCATCAGGCTCCGACTTCCTGTCAGCAGCGCTGACCGAGGCTGAGCTGATGGCTTTGCTGCTGCCAGCCGGGGAGTTCGCGAGCTGGCTGTCCGGCTTCCTGCCAGGGATCGCCGCTGGCTCGCCGGCGGCGATCTTCACCCCGGCGATCGTCTCCGACTCAAGCGATGGCCACATCGCCCACCTGCACGGACTGAACGCCAGCCGCGCCTGGTGCTGGCGCCGGATCGCCGCGAGCCTCCCGGCCGGCGACCCGAGAATCGAGCCAGCTTCCGCCGCTGCCGCGAGTCATGCCGCCGCCGCGCTGCCGCACGTCGTCGGCGACCACTACATGGTCGAGCACTGGCTAGCCGCCTACGCCGTCCTCCTGCTGACGTGATCCCGAAATCCGGCGCTTGGTAGTGCCAGTTAGTTTGCCGGGACCGGGTTGCGAGATCGCCGTGAATTAACTCGGATGTCGTACCCGGTCAACTGGGTGTTTACCGCTGGGTTTTTCCGCGATGATTGAGGCCATCAAATGGCGGTAGTGAGCCGCGAGAAACTCGACGCCCCGATGACGGGGGAGGCACCATGCCTGCCAGTAACACAGTACCCGCCGGCTCCGGGGGGCCAGACGAGCCTGGCCGGGTGCCGCTCGGGCTTGAGGCGGCCTGGGGGTTCTCGCCGCTCGATCGGACCAGCCCGGCCAGGGCGGCGGCGGCGCAGGCGCTCGTCGATGTCGCGCTGACCGGCCAGCCCGTCACTGAGCTGCGAATCCACGGGGTATCTGGCTCGAACGGGCCGGCCATGCTTGAGCACCCTGACGCACTCCAGGTCGGCGGGGACAAGGTGGCCGGGTTCTTCCGCCGGTGGAGCCCGGCCGGCGGACCAGGACGGCCGAGCGTGCGGTGGAAGCTGGAGGCCTACTCCTGGGGCGGACTGACCGAGCCGCCGCTGGCCTCGGCGTCCTGGCTGCTGCTTGCTCCCTTCATGATGTACAACGTCGCCTATTTCATGCTGCCGCCCCGGCACATCAGGCACGCGGCCGTGGCCGCGCCGCAAACGGCCGCCGGGGCATTCAGGCGCGGGGCCGGCCACTGGGCCGCTCAGGCCCTGCTGCGGCTGCTCGCCGTTGCCGCGACCGTCCAGTTCGTCGTGGGTGTCACGACGGTCATGATCAGCACCGCCGCCTGGCAGGCCGGGCGCAAGCGGCTGCTGCCTGACTGGATGGCCTGGTACGCGGATCGTCCGACCGGCGTGCGGATGGCGATCGCCCTGGTGGCCGTCGCGGTGGTGATTGCCGTGCTGTGGTGGATCAGCGTGACCACCGCGACCAAATACGAGCGCAGGACCACAGCCGCGAGGCCAGAGCCAGGCAGCTCCTGGCCGCTGACGGCGCCGGGTTTCTGGCATGGCGACCAGCTGGTACGCAGGCAGCGATCACTGCACGTCGCTGCGGGCGGTGCCGCTGCCGCCCTGATCGTGGCGCTTCCCGCCGAGCGGCTCGCCGCAGCAAGGACCGTTGCCATCATCCTGGCCGCCGCCATCCTGGCGGCAGCAGGCATCCTGCTGACGTCGCCGATGGCGGACAGGCACGCCCTGGTCCGGGCCCGAGGGCAGGCAGGTAACCAGGAAGACCGGGCCGGCCGAACTCGAGCGGGCCGACCTGATCTGTCACCTGGCCGTGGCCGGAGCTGGCGCGGCCATCGTGCTCAGCGCCCTGGTGGCCGGCTTCGGTGACCGGGTCGAGGGTCGCAGGCTCGGGCCGCTGCCCGGCCTCACCGGCTTCAGCCTGGCCCTGATCGTCATCCAGCTCGCGCTGCTGGCGGCGCTCGCGCTGACCGTGACCTGGCTGGCTGTCAAGGACCGCGCGATGGCCAGGCGCGGCCACGCCGGGCCGCCCGGCCGGCCGTTCACGCCGTTTCTCGGCGGCGGGCTCGCGGTAGTCTTCGCCGCGCTGGCGTTCTGCCTCGGCTGGCTGCTGACGGCGGTACTCGATGCGGGTGTCGCCAGGCTGCTCGGTACTCCCATGCCCGGCGGATTCAGACTCGACTCCGCCTCGCCCAGGGTGTTCGCCGTGCCCTGGCCGGTCTTCGCGGCCGGCGCGGGAGCGTTCGGCCTGGTCGCAGGCGCCCTGCTGGCCGCGATCCTGATCGCCGTCGTCTACCTGCGGCTCGTGCGCCGGATCGCCGCCGGCCAGACTAGCGGCATCTCGATCGCGGACGCCTACGCCGGCCGGGGCGGCGCGGATCTCAGCCGGGGCGGCCGGCGCAAGATCGCGGGCGTCTGGGCGATCGGCCAGCTTGCCGACAACCTGGCCGGGGCGGTGCTGCTCCTGGTGGGCTGGTGGGCGGCCGCGATCGTCGCGGGCGAGATCGTGATCTACCGGCTCGCCGGCACCACCGCCCGGCCCTACCTGCTGACCGGTGCCGGCTGGCTGCATGGCGCCGTCTCGCTGGTGGCTCTCGCGGGGACGCTGGCAGCGGTGGCCTTCGTCATCGTGCTGCGCTCCGCCTACACCAAGGCCTCGGACCGGCGCGTCATCGGCGCGCTGTGGGACGTGGCGACCTTCTGGCCGCGCGCCGTCCATCCGCTGGCGCCCCCGTGCTACGCCGAGCGCGCGGTCCCTGAGGTCGTGGACCGGATCAGGCTGGTCACCGGCTGCGCTGACCTTGGCCCGCATGACCCGGTGCGGATTCTGCGCCGCGCCGAGCAGCCTGACCTGCCGAGCTCACCAGGGCTGACGGTGCCGGCCGGGCCGGTGCTGCTCACCGGCTACAGCCAGGGCTCGATCATCGCCGTCGCCGTCGTGGCTCAGCTGCCCAGGGAGGCCAGGGACAAGATCGCGCTGCTGACGCTGGCCTGCCCGGCCAGGCGACTGTACGGCCGCTCGTTTCCCGCCTACTTCGGTCCGCAGCAGCTCGCCCGGCTCAGCGGGATGCTGGCCTGCCCGGGCCAGGCGGGCACCGTGCCCGCGGGCGGCGGCAGGCAGCACGGCTACCGGTGGCGCAACGTCGTGCGCCGGAGCGACTACATCGGATCGTGGATCTTCGGCGACCCGCTCGACCACCTCAACGATCCCGGCTACGACCGCGAGCGCTGGCTCGATGAGCAGATCGACCAGCCCTGCTGGGACCCGGCGGTGCTGGTCCCTGACGAGGACCTGACGCCGCCACCGGTGCACAGGCACTCGGACTGGTGGCCAGATCCGCGCAGCGGCGAGGTCGGCGAGCTGCTTGTCACCAGGCTGACGCCGGCGTCGCCGGGCCCGCAGGCACCGCCCCGGCCAGCCGAAGCGGAGCGCGTCCCAGCCCAGCGCACCCCCGGCAGCGAGGACCCCGCCAGCCCGGCGGCCGGCCCGCAGGCATCACGTCCGGACGGCTTCCGGTCCTGGCGCCAGTCGCAGGTCCCGGCCGCCACCAGGGCCGGCGAGCGCCGGCCCTGGTGGCGGCGCCCGCGCTAACGTGCTTGAGTGATGATGCCAAGGGAAGCGACGCTCGCCGGAAGGCTCGCCGCTCTCGGCTTCACCGACACCGGGGCCGCCGAGCAGCTGCTCACCAGGGAGCTGCGTTTCGACGTCGGCGGCCAGGACGCCGGCCTGGTGACCGCGCTGGCCGCCGCCTCCGACCCTGACCTGGCTCTCGCGGGCCTGACCGCGCTTCAGCCCGGCGATGATCTCCGGGCTGGCCTGCGATCCGACCCCGAGCTGCGGACCAGGCTGTTTGCCGTGCTTGGCGCCAGCTCGGCCCTGGCCGAGCACCTGCGCAGGCACGGCGCCGACTGGCGGCTGCTGGCCGGACCCGTGCCTGGCCCGGCCAAGCCGGCTGACCTGCTCGCCACGACCGATCCTGACGGGCTCCGCGTCGCCTACCACCGGAGCCTGCTCACGCTGGCCGCCAGGGACCTGACCGGCGCCATGTCGCTGGACGAGGTCATGGCCGAGCTGGCCGACCTGGCCACCATGACGATCCAGGCCGCCCTCGCGATCGCCAGCTCGCAGCTTCCGCCTGACCTCGCGCCGGCCAGGCTCGCGGTCATCGCGATGGGTAAATGCGGCGCCCGCGAGCTGCAACTACTCAAGCGACGTTGACGTGATTTTCGTGGCCGATGCGCCAGCTGGCACCAGCGAGACGGCGGCCATGCGGACGGCGACTCAGCTGGCCAGCGCGATGATCAGGATCTGCTCGGACAGCTCGGCCGCCGGCACCATTTTCCCCGTCGATCCGAATCTCCGTCCTGAGGGCCGGGTCGGACCTCTGGTCAGGACGGTCGCCAGCCATCGTGCCTACTACGAGCGGTGGGCCAAGACCTGGGAATTCCAGGCCCTGCTCAAGGCGAGGCTGATCGCCGGGGACCCCGGACTAGGCCAGGACTACCTGGACGCCGTCACCCCGCTTGTCTGGCAGGCCGCCCAGCGAGAAGATTTCGTGGCCGATGTCCAGGCGATGCGCCGCCGGGTGATCGACTCCCTCCCGGCCAGGGACGCCGGCCGGGAGATCAAGCTCGGTCCAGGCGGCCTGCGCGACATCGAGTTCGCCGTGCAGCTCCTGCAACTGGTCCACGGCCGGGCCGATGAGACGCTGCGGGACCGGGCCACGCTGCCGGCCCTGACGGCGCTGGCGGCCGGCGGCTATGTGGGCAGGCAGGACGCGGCGGACCTGGCGCAGGCCTACCGGTTCCTGCGGGCAGTCGAGCATCTGCTGCAGCTGCGCCAGCTCCGCCGGACGCATTCGCTGCCGACCGACCCGGCCGTGCTGCGTCAGCTCGGCCGGGCGCTCCGCACCCTGCGTTACCTGGACGCGGCCGAGCACGCCGACCCGGCGGCCGAGCTGATCGCGCAGTGGCGGCGGCACGCGACCGTGGCCAGGACGCTGCACGAGAAACTGTTCTACCGCCCGCTGCTCGACGCCGTGGCCCGGCTGCCAGGAGAGGCGATCAGGCTGACGTCGCGGTCGGCCGCCGACCGGCTTGAGGCGCTCGGCTATCTCGATCCGGCCGGCGCGCTCAGGCATATCGAAGCGCTCACCACCGGGGTGAGCAGAAAGGCGGCGATCCAGCGGACCCTGCTGCCCGCGTTGCTCGGCTGGTTCGCCGACGCGCCAAGACCCGACGCGGGCCTGCTGGCGTTCCGGCAGGTCAGCGAGGCGCTCGGGAGTTCGCCCTGGTACCTGCGGCTGCTCCGCGATGACACCAACGTGGCCTGGCGGATGGCCACCTTGCTCGCGTCCGGCCGGTATCCCGCCGACCTGCTGATGCGGGCGCCCGCCGCCGTGGGCATGCTGGCCGACGATGAGCAGCTCGCGCCGAGGGCGGCGGCCAGCCTGCACGCCGAGGCCGGCGCCGTGCTCCATAGGTATCACGACGAGGAACCGGCCCAGGCGATCGCCGGCCTGCTCGCGATGCGCCGGGCCGAGCTGTTCCGCACCGCCGCAGCCGACGTGCTCGACCGGGCCGGCCACGATGAGGTCGCTGAGGCGCTCAGCCTGATCACGGCCGTGACCATCGCCGGGGCGCTCCAGGTGGCCTGCCGCGAGGCCGAGCGCGCGGCAGGCGAGCTGCCGGCCAGGATCTGCGTGATCGCGATGGGCCGGCTCGGCGGTCGGGAGCAGGGCTACGGCAGCGACGCCGACGTGATCTTCGTGTACCAGCCGCTGCCAGGCGCCGGCGAGGAGGCTGCCGCGCGGGCAGCGCACGCGGTCGCCGACGGGCTGCGCCGCCTGCTCGGCCGGCCAGGGCCCGACCCTTCTCTGCTGCTCGACACCGACCTCCGGCCGGAGGGCAGGCAGGGCCCGCTGGTCAGGACGCTGCAGGCGTACCGGAGCTACTACAGCCGCTGGGCCGCTCCCTGGGAGGTCCAGGCGCTGCTCCGCGCCGCGCCGGTGGCTGGCGACGCCGGTCTCGGCGCCGAGTTCACCGCCCTCGCCGACGAGGTCCGCTATCCAGCCGGGGGTGCCGGGGAGCTTTCCGTTAGAGAAATAAAAAGAATCAAAGCCAGAATGGAAGCGGAACGAATGCCACGGGGCGTCGACCAGGCACTCCAGGTCAAGCTCGGTCCAGGCGGGCTCAGCGACACCGAGTGGGTCGCTCAGCTGCTGCAGCTTCGTCATGCTGGCGCTGAGCCCGCGCTGCGGACCACGCGGACGCTGACCGCGCTCGCGGCGGCACGGGACGCTGGCCTGCTCGAGCCGGGCGACGAGGCGGCGCTGCGCGCGTCCTGGCTGCTGGCCGCCAGGATCAGGAATGCGGTGATGCTGGCGACCGGCCGCGCCTGCGACCTGCTGCCGACCGCTCAGCCCGACCTGGCGGCGACAGCCAGGCTGCTCCGGTACCCGCCCGGCGAGTCCCGCCAGCTCGTGGAGGACTGGCGGAAGACGGCCAGGCGGGCTCGGGCAGTTATGGAACGGGTGTTCTACGGCTGACGATCAATCACACGATCTTGATGACATGCGGGATGACGTCGGCTTCCTCCGCATTGTCAAGACGCAGCTTGATCGAGTTCAGCAGCGCGACCTCATCCTCGTTCAGCGATGCGAACACCGCCTGCTGCTCCTCGGACAGCAGGTCAACGGGATTGCCGGCGGCACGCAGCGCGGCCAGTGAGTCGAACGCCATGATAACTCTCCCTCGAACGGGTCCCCCGTCAGCGGCCTGGCCGACCGAGGCCGGGTCCGAGCGGGTTCCTAGCTCAGTGTCATCTGTCGTGGTAATACCGGTCCATGCGACTTTAGGGCCATTGGCAGTTCTAGGCAGCAGCGCGGCCGTCAGGAGCGCGACCAGGCCAGCCTGCAGCCGCGATTCAAGACCGAGCTTGGCCAGGATGGCGGTGACGTGCCGTTTGGTTGTTCGCTCGCTGACCTGGAGCATTCGCGCTAGCGACCGGTTGTCGTAGCCAAGGCCGAGTAACTCGAAGACTGATAGCTCCCGCGGCGACAGGTCCCTGGTGCGCACCAGCGCCGCCGCGATGTGCTGCGGCAGCGTAGCCCGGAGCACGAGGTCGCGAGCCGCCTGTCCCTGACCGCCCTGGTCGCCGCAGTACGGACAGGCTGGCTCGCCAGCATGGGTCCGGGCTGGCGTTGGTAACGTGCGGTCGCCCGCGACTCGATCCGACACCAGCGCCTCAGGAGGTAGTCGCCATAGCCTGCACTATTTGTCGTACAACGAGGGTTCGCCCCCTGTCAACCAGGGCCGGGGTCAACTGGGTCGGAGCCGGCCGGGAGGCCGCCGGACAAGAACGAGAGCAAGCCGACGCGGCTGCCGGTCCCCGGCCCGCCCCTTGCCCCGCTTGCGCCGCTTGCCCTGTGCAGCTTCCCCAGCATCGCCGCGACGGCCATGGTGACCGGCGTCGTGCCGGTCCTGGCCTCAAGCCAGCGCCAGTCTCCCGTCACGTTCACCTCAAGGAAGACAGGAACTCCGGCCACGCTGAGGAAGTCAAACGCGCCATAGCTCAGCGAGAGCGCCCCGGCCAGCGCCACTGTGGCGGCGGTGATCGCCGGCGGCGGGTCGATGGCGGTGGCCGTGACGTCGTCGGGGCTGAGCCAGGGCTGGGCAGGACCTGACTTGCTGATCGCGAAGGCAGCGGCAATGACGCCGTGCACGAAGTAGACGCGAGTCTCGGCGTCGTGGTCGACATATTCCTGGATCACGACCGGCGAGCCGCCGCGCCCAGTCCGTGCTGTCCGTCCGGGCTGATCAAGCGCGGCGCGGTCGATGATCTCGGGGAAGACACCGCTCAGCAGGCCTGGTGCCGCCTCGACGAAGTGCTGGTGCAGCGCCTTGATGATGACCCGGTCGCTGCCGAGCAGGTCCTTCGCCGCTGCCGGATCGGTGCTGACCACCGTTGCCGGGGTAGCGATCCGCAGGGATTTCGCGACAGTGAGAGAAGTGAGGAGGCCCGGATCACGCGGGTTGACCATCGCGGCGGAGACCGTGCCGAGCTGGTCGGCCAGAGCCTGCCACGAGTCAGCCGCGAAGGCCCGACCCAGTGCTCCGCGCCCTCCGGGCATCGAGCGGACGGAGAAATGCCTGAGCCAGGTGACGGTCGGCGAGATCCACCGGCCCGCGATCCGCACGGCGCGGCGGTCGAGGTCGATGACCAGGCCACCCGGCCCTGCCGGGCCCGCCGGTGCGCCGGCATCGGAATTCAGCCGGGTGACTGGCACGCCAGCCGCGCGCAGCAGGCGGCCGACGTGATCGAGCTCGGCGTCGGCTGTCCTGGTCACCAGCAGGACGCACGGCTCGGCAGGCTGGGCAAGCTGGTCAGGCCGGGGCGGGTCGGGGGGCTGGGGCGGCGGGCGGAGGTCGAGTACATAGCCGCCGCCAGCTAGCTGCCAGATGAATGGGTGGGTCTCAGAACCGGGCACCGGCCGCGCCGTTGCCGGCACCCTCCGCGTTCAGCAGGTCATCGACGGTTGCCAGCAGCCTGCTTACCGTCGAGGCCACCGGCCCGCTGGCAGCGGGCAGCCGCGCGGCGATCCGCCGCAGCGTGGCCGTGTCGCTGTCACTGCCGTCGGCGGGCGTGCCCGCCTGCCCGGAATGCCCGGACTGCCAGCGCAGCCTGACCAGCAACTCAAGCCCGAGCGCGACCTCGGTCGCCAGCATGCCGATCAGGTCCACATCGCTCAGGTCGCCGCGCAGCCTGGTGCCGCGATCGAGCACCTCAAGGACTCCGATGCACTCACCGTTCCTGATCAGCGGGGCGGCCATGATGCTGGTCGGCACGTAGCCGGTTGACTCGGCGGCGTCCCGCGCGAACTGCGGGTTCTGGTTGACGTCATCGACGAGCATGGACTGCCCCGACATCACGACCCAGCCGGCCAGGCCCGTGCCGCTGGGGAACCTGAGGCCCACCAGGTCTTCCTCGCCCTCGCCAGCCACGGCCTCGAACACCAGTTCGTCGGTTTCCTCGTCCAGCAGGAATACCGAGGCCGCTGCGGCGCCGAAGACAGTGCGGGCTACTTCGACAATGGACTGCAGCAGGCTGCGCTCGGTGATATCGGCCTCGCCTGGGCGTGATGCGTTACTGGCTGGCATGTTCGCCTCCGGAGGGCTTAGAGACATTGCTGGCGGCCAGGTAGAGCACGGACTTCAACTGGAAAGGCGTCAGCATCGGATGCTTGCTGAGAATACGTGCGCAGATACCGGTGATGTGCGGTGTGGCGAAACTGTTGCCAGTACTCCGGATTTTCGCCCCGCCCGGCCAGGCCACCTCTACCCGCAGGCCGCGGGCGAAGAAGTCAACTGGCGGCGATGGATTGTAGTAATAGATGTCCGGATCCTGCTCATCATGACTGGCGACCGAGATCACCGAGGAGAACGGCCAGGGATAACTGCGCACCGGCATATTGTGCGCCGAGGCGACGAGCACGCAGCGCCGGAAGTAGGCCCGGTCGGCCAGTTCATGCAAG
This sequence comes from uncultured Actinomycetota bacterium, assembly GCA_963819285.1. Lineage (GTDB taxonomy): Bacteria > Actinomycetota > Actinomycetes > Streptosporangiales > Streptosporangiaceae > Chersky-822. The sequence goes on along the minus strand of CAWFVM010000006.1, from coordinate 1,164,581 downwards.
GCAAGGACGAACTGGGGCTTGCCGGTGGACAGGCTCATGTTGATGACGTCGTAGCCCTCGTCGATAGCCCAGCTGAGGCCGGCGATCAGGCCGGCCCCGTGCCGTGCTTGCCGTTGGTGAGTACCCGGACGGAGGTCAGCGAGGCGCCGGGAGCGATCGAGCTGATGAGGCTGGCGCACGCGGTGCCGTGACCGGCGCCGTCGGTTGGCTCGCAGTCCTCGACGGTGAATTCGCCGTCTTCGCCGGCCACGATGCCGACCGAGCGGTCGAGCCGCGAGATCAGCGGATGCGAGCCGTCCACCCCGCTGTCGAGTACGGCTACGCGTGCCCCCGACCCGTCCGAGCCGCCCCACGCCCATTCGGGCGTGACCTGCTCCATCGGGCTGATCCCGAATTCTTCCTCGCGCAGGCTGGCCGTGGGTGCGCCCCAGGCTGGGATGCCGGGGAAATGATGCCGCTGCGGGCGACGCCAGGGTGGTTGCTCAGGATCACCGCTGGTTTCTTGCGTGCCGGTCAAGACACGCCCCGCTCGAGGTCCTGGCGATCGCCGACCCCGCCGAGTAGCCGCTGCGCACGCATGATGAGCCTGGTCGCGCCCTTCGCGCGGTACCGGTCGAGTGCGGTGGCCGCGGACTCGGCGGCCAGCGTCTGCTGACCGCCCTGAGCGGCGACGATCGCCAGGTCGGCGTAGCAGTCGCCTTGCAGGCAGAGATCGTCGGTCTGCTCGCTCAGCCTGGCCGTGGCCGTGGCGGTCTCAAATGCCTGATCAGGCCGGCTAGTCACGGCGGCGATCCGGGCGCGGAGCGCACCTGCGATGACCCTGGTGCGCAGGTCCATCTCGGGGGCGGTGGCGGTCAGCCGGTCAAGCGCCGCCTCGGCCTCGGCGACCTTGCCCTGCTCGAACAGTTCGCGGGCCGCGCACGCCTCATAGAAGCTGGCATCCTTCGGCCGGCCCAGTTCAAGCAGCAGTTCCTGACACTGGCGGTAACTGGACTCCGCGAGCCGGTGATCGCCGGCCAGCGAGTCGACCAGCCCGGTGACGTCCATGATCACCGCATCGGCCACGTCAAGGTGCAGATCGCTGGTATGCGTCCTGGCGGTGACCAGAGCGGCCTTCGCCCCGTTCAGGTCGCCACCAAGGGCAGCCAGGCGTGCCTTGGTCAGCAGCACGGGCACGAGGACGGCGCGGTTGGTCGCGAATCGCTCGGACAGCTCGGCACACAGCCGCAGGCCGGCGGTGACCGTAGTCGGCGCCCATTGCGCCAGCTCGCAGACCCCGCCGAGCATCCGGTCGGTCTCATAGGCATCCTGCAGAGCCCTGGCCCGGTCCAGGGCCAGGCGCAGCTCGGCCTCGGCCTTCGCAGTCTGCTCCGACTCCAGGTGCACATACGCCTGCAGCTGGTGCAGCCTGCACCACGCGCGATCGTCCGGCCTGCGCAGCGCCTCTGACTGCCGCAGCTCGGCGGCAAGCTGATCGGCCCTGGCCGTGATCCGCTCCGGTCCGGTCAGCCGCAGCCTGAGCTTCGATGAGGCTGCGCTGAATCCGGCAGATGAGGTCGCGTCTTGGGTCTGACTCCGCCGTGCCAGGCCCGGACGCTACGGTCGCCAGGGCGCGGTCGGCGTCATTCATCTCCATCCAGGCATCGGAGATATAGAGCATGAGCGGTACCTGCTGCTCATGGTCGGCTGGCAGCAGGCAGCGCCCGCGCTCAAGCAGCCCGGTCGCACCAGGCAGGTCCTTGCGCTGGAGCGCCTTCATGCCCTCGCTGATGAGAATCCCGGCCGCCCTCGGCGCGTGCCCTGGCAGGTCCGTGTCGCCTGGCCGGAGCTCGATCCGCAGCAGGCTCGCCGCTTCCACGTGGCAGGCAAGCGCCATCTGCGCGTCAAGTGAGCTGGCCGCCGTGCTCTCGTCAGTCATCTGCGCGAGCTGATCAGCGAGAAGCAGGTGCCAGCGTTCGCGCCTGGTCTTGGACGAAAGCGCGTAGGCGGTGTCACGCATCAGCGCCTGGCCGAACCTGAAGCCATCAGAATCGACCCTGGTTATGATCCGGCGCTTGATCAGCCGGGAGACAATCTCCTGAGCCTGACTGCTGCCGATATCCTCGGCGGCCAGCATGGCGCGCAGCACGGTCCACGGGAAATCCCGGCCGATAGCCGAGGCGACCTCGAGCAGCTGCCGTTCGTCCTGGGGCAGCTGATCGAGCCGCGCCGTCAGCAGCGCCGAGATCGTCGGCGGCAGCTTGCTGCCAGGGGCGGTGTCGGCGAAGACGTCGAGCATCAGCTCGGCGAAGAGCGGATTACCTTCACATTGCTCAGCGACCCGCTCGCAGAGCAGGTCCGCGCTGTGCGCGCACACTTCCTCGCGCAACTCCTCGCGCAGCGCGATCTCGGCGACCAGCGCGGTGCTCTGCGCCGGACTGAGCGGCCCGACGTCGACGGTCATCGCGCAGGGCTTGCCGCCGCCCCAGGACGGCCTGCTGTCGAGCAGCTCCATCCGGGCCACGCACAGCAGCAGGACCGGCACGTCAGTCAGCCAGCTCACGACGTCGTCGATCATGTCAAGCAGGGTGGACTCGGCCCAGTGCAGGTCCTCCCAGACCATGATCACTGGCTTAGTCTTGCCGAGCCCGCTGAGCAGGTACCTGACCGCCCAGGAGATCTCCTCGGTACCGGTCGGCTCGGCCCGCGTGCTGGCCTTGTCGAGCACGATCCCCGACAGGCAGTCGGCCGCGCGCCGCGCCTCGTCGCTGCCTGCCTGCAGGACCTTGAGCTGCTCGGCCCAGCCGCCGGCGAACGTATTCAGCATCTCGGTGAGCGGCTTGTAGGTGATGCCGCGGCCGTAGGCCGAGCACTTGCCGGTCAGCACGGTCACGTCCGAAGCGGGGAACGAGCCCACAAAGTCCCGCACCAGGCGGGACTTGCCGATTCCCGGCGCGCCGAGGACCGTCACCAGGCAGAGCTGATTCCGCTTGGTCACCCGGCGGTAGGCCGAGCTCAGCTCGTCGAGCTCGTCTTCCCTGCCGATCAGCGGGGTAGTCGGCAGGCTCGCGATCGCATCTCCTGGCAGCTCGCTGCCCGTGACCCGCCAGGCCGGGACGGGCTGCGCCTTTCCCTTCAGGGTCAGCGGAGCGACCGGGTCGAGCCCGACAGCTGTCCTGACCATACTCGCGCTCGCGGCATCGACCAGGATCTCGCCGGGCTGCGCCGCTGTCTGCAGCCTGGCCGCCGTGTTGACCGGGTCGCCGATGACCCGGAAGTCACCGCCCGACGTGATCGCCATGACCTCGCCGGAGCAGATGCCGCACCGGACCTCAAGCGTCACCTTGTGCGTAGCCACCAGGCCGGCGCTGAGGTCGCTGACTTTCTGTACCGCCTCCATCGCGGCGCGCACGGCGCGGAGAGCGTCATCTTCGTGACTGACAGTAGCGCCGAAGACGGCCATGACCGCGTCGCCGATGAACTTCTCCACCGCCCCGCCATGAGCGGCGATCGACTCAGAGGCAACGGCGAAGTAGCGATCCATGATCTGCCGCAGCGGCTCAGGATCCAGCATCTCGCCGAGCGTTGTCGACCCGACCAGGTCCATGAACAAGATCGCGACGTTCTTCCGCGACTCTCTCGCGGCTGCCGGCGCGGTGGTCGGCGAGCCGCACATCGGGCAGAATCGGCTGTCATCGCCCATCGGGGCGTGGCAGGCTGTGCACGTCATCATCCCGCGCCAAACCGATCTCCGGCGCCGGAGAAGTGCTCCGCGCCTGACATGTTGTGTCCGGTGCCTGCTGGTAGCCCCGTGCTTGCTAGTAGCCCCGTGCCTGCTGGTAGACCGGTGCCCAGTAGGTCCCGTGTTCGCAAAAGATCCACTGAGCTAGCCTCCCGAAATGGCCAGGCACAATCCCGGCGCGCTACATCACGGTATACCGTAATTGCACGCGGCAGCCCTGGCCTTGCCGACAGTGTCACGCGACTCAGCCGGCCGGTCTATGCGACCTTCGGGCCAGTTGCCTGTCCTCGGGGCTGGCTGGCTGAGTCATCTTATTATGGCAATTTTCTGGCCGGTTGCGTAGGCCAGGATGGGCTGATTAGGTTACTGGTCGTGACGGATCTGGTGGCCGCCGCGTCGGCGGCGCTCGGCGTCGCGCTCTCCGAGCCGCGCGCGCTCCCGGGCAGCGACCGGTCGGCTGTCCTGCGCTGCGAGTCGGCCGCAGGCGGCACGGTCATCGTGAAGTCGTATCCGGCCACCGAGGAAGGCCGGGCTGGATTCTGCGCCGAGGCGGCCGGGCTCGAGTTCATTACCGGCTCTGGCGTCGCGCCTGACCTGCTGGCCACCGACCCGGTGCACAGGGTCGTCGTGATGCGCGATCTCGGAGCTGCCCCGAGCCTGGCTGACGTGCTGCTCAGGCCGTCGCGGGAGCAGCCGCCCGCGCGGGCACGCCAGGCGCTGCTTGACTGGGCGCGCGCCTGCGGCGAGCTAGCAGCCGGTACGGCGGGCCGCGAGCAGGAGTTCGAGGTGCTGCTGGCCGCTTATCAGGCGGCGACAAGCAGCACTGCGGAGGCTGGTCCGGCGGAGGCTGGACTGACGGCGGCTGGGCCAGCCGGGCCGCCGGCGCACTGGCTGGAACGCAGGATCTGGCAGGTGCCCGGCCTGCTCGCCGGGCTGTCGCCTGAGCTGCGGGTCGAGCCGCCGGCCGGGCTTGCCGGTGATCTCGCCGCCGTGACCTCGCTGCTGACAGCGCAGGACTACCGGGTGTTCTCGCCGGGTGACCAGTGCCCGGACAACAACCTGCTGACCAGCGGGGGAGTCAGGTTCATCGACTTCGAGAGCGCCGAGTTCCATTCGGTGTTCCTTGACGCCGCGTACCTGCGGATGCCCTTCAGCAGCTGCTGGTGCGTGTTCCGGCTGCCAGCGGACCTGGCCGGCGCTGCCCAGGCCACCTACCGGGAGCTAGTCGCGCGCAAGTACCCGGATCTGGCCGCCGATGAGATCTGGCTGCCGGGCGTACGGCGAGCCGGCGCCGCCTGGACCCTGCACGCCCTGACCTACCTGCTCCGCCCGTCCGTCCTGGCCGACGGCTCGCTCAACCCGCTGGCGACCGCCGCACCCACCGCCAGGCAGCTCCTGCACTACCGGTGGAAGTGGCTGGCCGGAGAGCTGGAGAGCGCAGGCGAGCTGCCTGCCCTCACCGCGCTGCTGCGTGACCTGCTCACCGCGACCCAGTCCTGGAACCCCCCGCCCCTCCCGCCCTACCCAGCCTTCCCGTGAGGTTCCGCCCCTGCCAGGTCTCCGTAGTAAAGGAGAATCTGGATTTCTGGACTCAGGTCTCACGCCGCCGATCTTCCGTGATCATGATCTGGATCTTGATCACGGAATGCTGCTGGTGTGGTCACGCGCCTCAGATTCCGTGATCAAGGTCCGTTTCATGATCACGGAATGCTGCGGGACTGGGCCGTGCACCAAGCCGGGGCTCTACTGGCGCGACATTGACTCCCGCGCCTGCGCTTCGTCTGCGGCGGGGGCGCGGGCTGAGACGATCTGGATGTCGACCCGGTCGAGTGTGCCCTCGAATGGGAAAGGACCCGAGTAGCGTTCGCTCACCGGCGAGCCATGATCGAAACCTACGCTCGGGCCGATGCTGGAGATGATCAGCATGACGAAGGGGAGGTCGACCCCGCCGCACTCGGCTCCGTCGATGATCAGCGTCACGTGTCCGGTCCTGACCGGGCCGCACCGGAACCTGACGCCGACGACGGACGGCCCGGCCGGCACCCGCACGTCTGACTCCGCGATCTGATGCTCGCCGAAGCAGTTGTAATCGAAGATGAGCCGGTCCTGCTGGACGAACAGGCTCAGACCCGAGTTCTGGTTCCCGGTGGCATAGAGCACGCCGCCGGCTCCGGCCGGGCGGTCGATGACCGCGTCCAGATCCCAGCTGCGGCCGCCGATCCGAGGGCCAGCCTGGACAGGGATCGGCGACATCGGCGGCCGGTAGATGTAGTGCCCGCTTGCCGGGTGCGGCGAGAAGCCGGCCTGGCCCTGAGCGAGCCCGGCCAGGCCCTGGCTGACCTGCCTGGCCACCGCCCGCTGCCGCCCGCCAAAGAGCTCGATCGTCCGGTCATCGAGCGGCAGCACGCCGTGCTCGCGCGCCTGCTGCCACCACAGCTCCACCAGCGCGGCCAGCCGGTCAGGCTCGGCGGCGGCCAGGTTCTCGCACTCAGACCGGTCGGCGGCCACGTGGTAGAGCTCCCAGTCGTCATCGTCATAGGAGACGCCGGAAGTGTGCCTGGTCACGGCCTTCCAGCCGTCGCTGTAGATCGCCCGGTGACCCATCATCTCGAAGTACTGCACCGGCTTGCGCGACGGCGCCGCCGCATCGGCCAGCGTGTACCGCATCGAGACCCCAGTCACCGGCAGCTGCGGATAACCGCGGTAGACCGAGGGCGGCGTCACCCCGAGCAGGTCGTAGATGGTGGGCGCGACATCGTTGACATGGTGAAACTGGTCCCGCAGGCTGCCCCGGCCGGCCGGGGCGATCCCGGCTGGCCAGTGCACGATCAGCGGCACGTGCACGCCGCCTTCATGAGTGTTTTGTTTATACCATTTGAAAGGGGTGTTCCCGGCCTGTGCCCATCCCCAGGGGTAATTGGTGTGGCTGTGCTCGCCACCGATGTCATCGAGCCTGGTCACCGCGTCATCGGGTGACTCAGCCACGAAGTTGAAGTACTTCCATTCGTGCAGCACGCCGAACTCGCCGCCCTCCTGGCTGGCGCCGTTGTCGGAGAGCAGCACGATAATGGTGTTGTCTAGCTCGCCCAGGTGCTCAAGAGCGGCCACGAGCCGGCCGATCTGCGCGTCGGTGTGGTCGAGGAAGCCGGCGAAGGCCTCCTGCAGCCTGGCCGCCAGCAGTCTGTGATTGAGCGGCAGGTCGGTCCAGGCCCGCACGCCGGGATTACGCGGCGCGAGCTTCGTTCCTTCAGGAAAGAGGCCCATCTCCTGCTGCCTGCCGAACCATGCGTCCCTCGCTGCATCCCAGCCATCATCGAAGGCGCCCCTGTACTTGGCGAGGTACTCGGCGGGTGCCTGGTGCGGCGCGTGCATCGCACCGAGGGCGAAGTACAGCAGGAACGGGCGGTCCGGCCGGATCGACTTCGAGTCATGCAGGAAGCCGATCGCGTGGTCGACCAGATCCTCCGTCAGGTGGTAGCCCTCGACCGCCGGCGGATCGACCCGGTGATTGTCGTAGGTGAGCTCGGGATGGAACTGGTCGGTCTCGCCGTCGAGAAAGCCGTAGTACCGGTCGAATCCGCGCTGGCATGGCCACTGGTCGTACGGTCCGGCGGCGGAGGTGTCCTCCAGGTGGCACAGGTGCCATTTGCCGACTGCGAAGGTCGCGTATCCCTCATCGCGGAGCACCTCGGCCATGGTCGCGGCCTGGTGCGAGATGCTGCCGCGCATGTTAGGAAAGCCGGTGCTGAAGTTGGCGAGCGAGCGCATGCCGACCTCGTGATGGTTCCGGCCGGTCAGCAGCGCCGCCCTGGTCGGCGAGCACAGCGGCGTCACGTGAAAGTTGGTATAGCGCAGCCCGCCGCCCGCCAGCCGGTCGATATTGGGCGTGCTCATCGCCCCGCCGAAGCAGCCCAGCTGGGCGAACCCGGCATCGTCAAGCAGAATCACGACGACGTTGGGCGCGTCCGTACCTGGATGCGGCCTGACCGGCCACGACGGCACCGAGTCCGCGACGGTCGCCCCGATCACTCCGTCAAAGCCGCTCTCGCTGGTCACGATTCCCCGCCCCACCGTCCGCGATCCCGGACCATCCGCCGCGCCACTAGCCAGAGCATCTAATCTTAGCACTGTAAACATTGCTCAGGGCTAGGGTTTGGTCCGAGCAGGTGCCCGGCGCTTGGTCCGAGCGGGCGTCCGGTGCCTGGTCCGTGGGTGCCTGATCCGGGGCGTCTGGTCCGGGCCGGCGGCCGGGGCGGGAACTCGCGTGATCACGCGACCAGGATTCCCGTGATCACCATCCCCGGCTCTTCGCCAGCGTCGTGGAGGGTTGCACTCCACGAGAACCATGAAAATTCGCCGGAGCCGGGAAGCTCTCCGGACAAGGCCAGCCGCCCGTACCCCGAAAGGGCCGATACCCGGCAGACTCGCCACGCGGGAGGGCTGAACCACCGCCCGGAATCAGGCGCGAGCCTGGAACAGCGCATCCTGAGTCCAGAAACCAGCCCGATCACGGCGAGTCATGTTCCGTGATCAAGTTCTGCTTCATGATCACGGAACATGGCGTGCGTGCGGCTGCGAGTCACTCTCGTCCCGTTGCTGCCATTGGTCACAAAAGTGTTGCCTGGGTTGGTGCTGGGGCCCGGCCCAGACCCGGCCTCGACCCGGCTCCCGGTCAGGCGCCTGGGTTCACCGCGCAACCTTCCGTGATCATGAAACGAATCTTGATCGCGGAACATCGGTCGCATGATCACGCTAGCTGGGTTCCGTGATCAAGGTCGCGACCATGATCATGGAATACCCAGTGGGGTGAGTCAGGTCAGGTAGATGGGGCGTTTATCTCGGTATGCCGCCAGGAAGAGCTCGCGGGTGGGTGCGGGCAGCGGCTTGACGGCCTCGCGGACGGTGATGCCCGAGGCCCGGTCCAGCCTTGGACCTAGCCAGTGCGCGACTAGTTCTGGCCGGCGCTTGGCCGTCTCGCGCAGCACCCAGCCGATCGCCTTGCGGATGAAGAACTCCTTTTCCTCCAGCATCGAGTCGGCGTACCTGGCGAACCGCTCGAAGTCTCCTTCGCCCAGGCGGAGCGGCCTGAGCAGGGCGAGCAGCGCCGATCGCCTGATCCAGAAATCGGGATCGGCGGCCCACCGGTCTAGCCTGCCGGTCAGTTCGGCCTCGCCGGCGAACCGCTCCGCCAGCTCGCCGGCGACGTTGGTGGCCAGGCCGTCCACGAGGGCCCAGGTGCCGGAGTTCCTGAGCAGGTACTCGAGCACGTCAGCGTCGGCGAGGGCGAGCAGGCGGGTGTTTCGTTCGAGCAGGATGACGGCAGCCTGCCTGGACTCATAGAGCGAGCTGTCCCACAGCGCCCGCGTCATCGCGGTCAGCCTGCCTGAGGTCAGGCCGCCGCAGCCCCGGCACCAGGCCGCCACCGCCGAGCGCATGGCCGGCACCGGCACTCCGGCGAATTCCAGGTCGCTCTTCAGGTAGGCCTTCGCGCTGGCAGCTCGTTCTGGCGTGCCGAGCTGGCGGAGCACCTGCTCGAGCTCGGCAGCATCAGCCTGGGCCGGGGCCGGGGGAGACTGGGAAACGATCACCTGGCCGAGGTTACGCCTGCGGGGAAGACCGGGCGTGCTGGCGTGGTTCCCTGTCACCATGACCGTGAAGCCCCCGACCGTGCGGCGCAGCGTGGAATTCCTGAGCCTGCTTCAGCCCGTTGTCGTGGCACCGATGGCGGGCGGTGTCTCCACTGCCGGGCTGGTGATCGCGGCCGGGCGGGCCGGAGCCGTCGCCTTCCTGGCTGCTGGTTACAAACTGGTCGCGGCGATGCGCGGCGAGATCGACGCCGTCGAGCGGGAAGCAGCCGGGCCGTTTGGGGTCAATGTGTTCTTGCCGGGAGCGCCTGCGGCGGACCCCGAGGCGCTGGCCAGCTACGTCGGGGACCTTGCGGGCGATGCCGCCGCGCTCGGTACCGCTGCGGGCCAGGCGACCTGGGACGATGATGACTGGCCTGCCAAGGTCGCCGACCTGGTCGCGCGCCCGGTGCCCATCGTCAGCTTCACCTTCGGCTGCCCGGAGGCCGACCTGGTGCGGGCGCTGCGAGAAGCGGGCAGCAGTGTGTGGGTGACGGTGACCGACGCCCGAGAGGCTGTGCTCGCGGCCGGCGCCGGTGCCGACTGCCTGGTCGTGCAGGGCTCGCAGGCCGGGGCACACCGGGGCACTTTCGGCAACGGGGCGGTCAGCGAGATCGGCACCCTGGACCTGATCGCCGCTGTGCGGCGGGTCAGCAGCGTTCCGCTGGTCGCGGCTGGCGGCATTATGTCGGCCGATGACGTCGCGGCGGCGCTGGCCGGCGGTGCGGCCGGGGTGCAGTGCGGCACGGCGTTCCTGCGCTGCGAGGAGAGCGGAGCGCACCCGGCGCACAAGGCCGCGCTGGCCGATCCCGGGTTCGACCGCACGGAGCTGACCCGCGCGTTCAGCGGCCGGCTCGCCCGCGGCCTGGTCAATGACTTCATGCGTGCTCATCGCGATGCCCCGGCTGCCTACCCGGAGATCAACAACGCGACCAGGCCGCTGCGGGCAGCGGCAGCGGCGGCTAGCGACCTGCACCGGATGAGCCTGTGGGCGGGGGAGGGCTATCGCCTCGCAAGGACCGGTCCGGCGGCCGAAGTGCTTGATCACCTGCGCGGTCGCTGACATCCGCGCTCGTGGTGGTCCCGGACTTTAACTAATGAAGATTAGTGTTACAGTGTCGGGATGCGGTTCGACGCTGAAGACGAGGGCATTGCGGCGGTTGGCGGGCTTGATGACCCGGTGCGCCGTCACCTCTACGCGTTCGTAGCCGGCCAGGCTCAGGCGGTAGGCCGGGACGAGGCCGCCGCCGCCGTAGGAATCGGCCGCCCGCTGGCCGCCTATCATCTCGACAAGCTGGTGAGCCTTGGTCTGCTCATCGCGTCCTACTCCCGTCCCGCAGGGCGGCGTGGGCCGGGGGCGGGGCGGCCGGCGAAGCTCTATGCCCGGTCCGGCCGCGAGTTCTCGGTCAGCGTGCCGCCGAGGGAGTATGAGCTGGCCGCCCGGCTGCTGGCCCAGGCGGTGACGGCTGACGAGAGCGGAGCGGCGCGGGCCGAGCTCGGGCGGGCTGCCCGTCGGCTCGGTACTGACCTGGGCCGATGCAGTCAGGTCCCGCCTTCGGGGGCCCAAGACCAGGTTCGCGGCGCGGAGATCGCGCTCGCGCATCACGGGTTCGAGCCGTGGCGAGATACCGATGGCACGGTCAACTTGGCAAACTGCCCGTTCCACCACCTCGCCGCCCAGTACACCGAGCTCGTCTGCGGCATGAACCTGGCCCTGATCAACGGCCTGGTCGACGGACTAGGCCTGGCCGGCCTGGAGCCCGCGCTGGATCCGCAGCCCGGCCGGTGCTGCGTCGTGATCAGGACCAGCGGATCGGCGGACGACCCGCACCCCTCACGGACTGGAGCGTCATGACACAGGAACTGACTCTCGACTCGGCCGATCTCGTCTTGCCTGCTGAGCTGCTCGCGGCGGACGGCCGGATCGCCGACCTGGCGGCGGCCGAGCGTGCCGCCGCCGAGTTCCTGGCCGCGCTCGGCGTCGAGCTTGACGAGGAGGGCCTGGCGCAGACTCCGGGCCGGATGGCCCGCGCCTACGCTGAGCTCTTCGAGGTCAAGCCCATGCGGCTGACGACATTCCCCAACACCGGGGGCTACGACGAGCTGGTGATAGCGCGCTCTGTTCCGTTCCGCACGGTCTGCGAGCATCACCTGCTGCCCTTCTCTGGGGTGGCGCATGTCGGGTATCTGCCTGGCGAGCGTATTCTCGGGCTGTCCAAGCTGGCCAGGCTCGTGGAGTACTTCGCCGCCAGGCCACAGACGCAGGAAAGGCTCACCAAGCAGGTGGCCGATTACCTGTTCGAGTGCGTCCGCGCGCGTGGGGCAGGTGTCGTGCTCGAGGCCGAGCACACCTGCATGACGCTGCGCGGCGTGCGGGCGGTCGGATCCACGACAGTCACGTCCGCACTGCTGGGTAGCTTGCGCGCGGATCCGCGGTCGCGAGCTGAGTTCTTCGCACTGGCCGGCGTGGCGGCCTGACCATACCAATCGATGAGGAGCTGTGATGGCTAAGGACGACGCGTTCGTAATTGTCGGCGCGAGCCTCGCCGGGGCGAACGCAGCGCAGGCGCTGCGCGATGAGGGTTTCGACGGCCAGATCGTGCTGATCGGGGATGAGCGGGAGCTGCCCTACGAGCGCCCGCCGCTGTCCAAGGATTACCTGATGGGCAAGGCAGGAAAGGAGAAGCTCTACGCGCTGCCCGAGCAGTGGTACGCCGACAACAATGTCGAGCTGCGCCTGGGCGAGACCGTCATCGGCGTCGATCGGGCAGCACACGAGATCAGCCTGGCCAGCGGCGGCAAGGTGCCTTACACCAAGCTGCTCCTGACGACGGGGTCGGCACCGCGCCGGCTGACCGTGCCGGGCGCCGACGCCGACGGCGTCCACTACCTGCGCCGGATCCAGGACAGTGACCAGATCAAGGCCGCTATCGACTCGTCCTCCAGGATCGCCGTGATCGGCGCCGGCTGGATCGGTCTTGAGGCCGCGTCGGCGGCTCGGTCGGCTGGCGTCGAGGTCACCGTCGTCGAGGTCGCCGAACTGCCGCTGCTGCGGGTTCTCGGCCGGGAGGTCGCCCAGGTCTTCGCCGACCTGCATGCGGCCAACGGCACGGAACTGGTCGCCAGCGTGCAGGTCGCGGAAATCACCGTGACCGACGGCAAGGCCGACGGCATCAGGCTCACCGACGGCAGGCACATCGCCGCCGACGCGGTCATTGTCGGGGTCGGGATCACGCCGAACGTCGGGCTGGCCGCCGACGCCGGGCTGACCATCGCCAACGGCATCGAAGTCGATGCCCGGATGCAGACCTCAGACCCGGACATCTTCGCTGCCGGCGATGTCGCGAACGCGTTCCACCCGAGCTACGGCAAGCACGTGCGGGTCGAGCACTGGTCCAACGCCAGGCACCAGCCCCGCGCGGCCGCCAGGGCCATGCTCGGCCAGGACGTCAGCTACGACCGGGTGCCGTACTTCTTCACCGACCAGTACGACCTGGGCATGGAATACGCCGGTTACGTCGAGCCCGACGGATATGAGCGAGTCGTGTTCCGCGGTGATGTCGCAGGCCGCGAGTTCATCGCGTTCTGGCTGAGCGCCGACAACCGGGTACTGGCAGGCATGAACGTCAACATCTGGGACGTGAACGACACCCTGGCCGAACTGGTCCGCTCCGGCAAGCCGGTCGACCCGGCCGCACTGGAAGATCCGGGTACGCCGCTGGACTCGCTCACCAGCGCCTGACTCCTCAGTCTCGGGCTCCATGAGCGCCAGTAGCGCCCGCGGAGACCGTGGAGGCGGTGGCGGAAGTGCCGGCAGCGGGTGGTGCCGCCCCAGCCGTAACTTCCGCCACAGCCGAAACTCCAGCATCGGCTGCGGCGCTGGCCTTGACCGGAATCACCGTAATCGTCGTAGGCTCAGCGTCTAGTCCGCTCCCTGCGGACGGAATCGGCGCCGCCGGAGGCGCAGGCAGCCCGCGATGCCTGCGGAGCGCCTCGATTCCCGCTTTTTCTGTGGCATAGGGTCCGCGTACGCGCTGCAAATACGGACTGATAGTGGAAAAGTCCAGGTTATAATCATCGCCGCAGGCTGGGCAGATAATCTCCCACTTGTCCGTCCAGCCCCCCTGAGCCAGTCCATTGACAATTCGCACGGGCCGCAGCCGCAGGCAGGCAGTAGTACCCCCATGGCCAGGCTCTCCCGGCCGAATCCTCGTCATGAGGCCATTCTGCGGCAACCGCCGCCTGCGATTACCGCCGTTGGCCAACAATGACAGCCCCAGCCGGAAGAGTTTTGAATCACCTTGTCGGCACGGGCTATTCTGAGATACTACTGAGCCTTTAATAGGAGAGTCGTCGTAGATACGGCACTAAAGTCGCCCACGAAGTCAGTGCCGGTAGCTTCTCCGGGACGACTCTGGTGTCCGAGGCCCGGCTGGGCGAGGGCTGTCGTTTTCGCGGTAAGTTGCCGTATTCCTGGCGGACGACTGTCGTTTCCCGGAGAGTTGTCGTCATCCTGGCGGAAGGCTGTCGTATTCTGTGCGGAGAGTTGTCGCCTACCGGTAAGTTAACCGCTGTATTTACCGAAAACTTACCGCCAGGCGACAACCTTCCGCCAGGACGACGGCGCCATTCCGGGAAACGGGAATCTCCCGCCAGGAATACTGGCAGCCTGCCGCATAAAGGAGTAGCCCCCTTCTCGCGGCCGATGCGAGCCGCCTGGAGCCGACCCGCATCATGCCAGGGACGGATGATCACGGGTCGAAGCGGAGAGAGAGCCCCGCTGATATTCCACGATCACGTCGGGAACGGTGTATCACGGAGACGTGGTTGGGTGATCGTGCTGCCGATGTTCCGCGATCAGGCCGTGCTCCATGATCACGGAACATGCGCGGGTGGGCTAGCTACCGCACCCGAGCCCCGGCGGTCCCTGTACCGCGGACCGGTCGTGGGTTAGCAGTCGAAGTACATCTCGAACTCGTGGGGGTGCGGGCGCAGCCTGATCGGGTCGATCTCGTGGGTCTGCTTGTACTCCACCCAGGTGTCGATCAGGTCAGGGGTGAAGACGCCGCCGTCGAGCAGGTAATCGTGGTCGGCGGCCAGGCTCTCCAGCACCTTGTCGAGCGAGCCGGGCACCTGCGGGATCGACAGGGCCTCGTCCGGCGGCAGCTCGTAGAGGTCCTTGTCGATCGGCTCCGGCGGCTCTATCTTGTTCTTGATCCCGTCCAGGCCGGCCATCAGCATCGCGGCGAACGCGATGTACGGGTTGCTTGACGGGTCGGGAACCCGGAACTCGATTCGCTTGGCCTTCGGGCTCGGCCCGGTGATCGGGATGCGGACGCAGGCTGACCGGTTCCGCTGGCTGTAGACCAGGTTGACCGGTGCCTCGAAGCCGGGCACCAGCCGGTGGTAGGAGTTCACCGTCGGGTTGGTGAAGGCGAGCAGTGACGGCGCGTGCCGCAGCAGGCCGCCGATGTAGTACCTGGCCATGTCGGACAGGCCCGCGTAGCCGACCTCGTCGTAGAAGAGCGGCTCGCCGTTCTTCCACAGGCTCTGATGGCAGTGCATGCCTGACCCGTTGTCGCCGAACAGCGGCTTGGGCATGAACGTCACCGTCTTGCCGGCCGCCCTGGCGACGTTCTTGATCACGTACTTGAAGGTCATCAGGTTGTCGGCCATGTGCAGCAGGCTGCTGAACCTGATGTTGATCTCGGACTGGCCGCCGGTGCCGACCTCGTGGTGCTGCATCTCGACCGTGATCCCGCAGGCCTCCAGCATCGTCGACATCTCCGCCCGCAGGTCGGCGAAGTGGTCAGCCGGGGTGACCGGGAAGTATCCGCCCTTGAACCTCGGCTTGTAGGCCAGATTGCCGCCAGGCTCCTCGCGCCCGGTGTTCCAGGCGCCCTCGACCGAGTCCAGGTAGTAGAAGCCGGCGTTGCCCGAGGTCTGGAACCTGGCCGAGTCGAAGATGTAGAACTCGGCCTCGGGCCCGAAGTAGGCCGTGTCGGCGATGCCGCTGCCGCGCAGGTACTCCTCGGCCTTCTTGGCGATGTTGCGCGGGTCCCGGCTGTATGGTTCCCCGGTCAGCGGGTCGTGCACGAAGAACGTCAGGTTCAGCGTCCGGTGCGTGCGGAACGGGTCGAGCACCGCCGTCGTCGGGTCGGGCAGCAGCAGCATGTCGGACTCGTGGATCTCCTGGAACCCCCGGATCGAGGAGCCGTCGAACATGAGCCCGTCGGTGAAGACCTTCTCGTCGAACGACCGGACGGGAACAGTGAAGTGCTGCATCGTGCCTGGCAGGTCACAGAACCTGACATCGACGAACTTAACCTCGTTGTCCGCGAGGTACCGCAGTACCTCATCACCGGTTGTGAACATCCGATCTCCCTTGCTCGGCCGAGTCGTAGCGACGGTAGCCGCAAGCCGTTTCCTGTCCGTGTCCCCTGTGTTTCGGCCGCGTTACGGCATCGCGTCGCCACCTGGGTCGCCCCCGTGGCGTGCCTACCCGGTTCGGGTCAGCCGCACAGTATCGGTACTGTGAATTCGTGACTCAGCAGTCCCGAGCCAGCGTCGGCTCCCATGATGGTCCAGGTTACCCGGGCCAGGATCTTGGCCTGCCGGAGACCGGCCCCGGCTCGATTTCCAGCATGTCCCGCCGGGTCGGTGCCCTGTTCATCGACTGGCTGCTCTGCACCTTCATCGTCGTGGCGCTGATCAGGCCGGTCCAGGGCGACGTGGGGGTCTGGACGCTGATCGTCTTCGCCGGGCAGGACTTCCTGCTGACCGCGCTGACCGGCTTCACCATCGGCAAGCGGCTGCTGCGGATCAGGGTCATCAGGCTGGACGGCAAGCTGGTCGGCCCGGCCTGGGGGCTGCTGCGCACCGTGCTGCTGCTTACCGCTGTGCTGCCGCTGCTGGTCAACCGCGACCTGCGCGGCCTCCACGACCGCGCCTCCGACACGGCCGTAGTGCGGATCTGAACTCCGGCTCAGCGCGGCTCTGCGGCCCCGGCGGGGCTCAGCGGTCCCAGCGCGGCCCGGCGCGGCTCAGCGGACCTTCGGCCTGGGCGGCTTGGGCATCCGGCCCTGGCGCGGCATCGGGCCCCTGGGGGCCTGCAGCGACGACGGCAGCGCCTTGAGCCGGTTGTTCAGGTCGGTGACGGCACCGGGCTTGAGCTCACGGGGCAGCCGCATCAGCTTGCGCTGCAGTTGCCTGATCGGCACCTGGCCGGTCTCATCGCCAACCTGCAGGTCGGTGATCGGGACGCCGTAGGCGACCCGGCTGATCTTCTTTTTCTCGGTGGTGATCAGGCTCGCGAGCCCGGCGGGGGAGCCCTCGCCGATCAGGATCACGCCCGGCCTGCCGACCACCCGGTGCACGATGTCCATGTTCCGGTTCCCGGCGATGGCGGGCGTGACGGTCCAGTTGCCCCGCATCGACTGCACGATCGCCGCCGCCGCACCCGGCTGCCCGGCGATCGCCGCGTACTGGGCCGACTGCGCGTACCGCCCGAACAGGATCATCGTGGTCGCGAATCCGGCCAGGATGCCCAGCGGGATCAGGAACCCGGCCAGCCCGGTCAGCAGCCCGACCAGCACGAACACCACGATGATGCCGACACCGCTGCCGATCACGATGGGCAGCGCCTTCGGATCGGACTTGCGGATGATTCCGGCGACCATGCCGATCTGCTTGAGCCGGCCGGCTGGCGGCTGGCCGGCGGCGGCGGTGCTCGTCGTCTTGGTCGGTGCCGATGCCGGCGCCGTAGGGGCAGCGGCGGAGCGCCGGGGGATCTTTACCATGGCAGTGAGGATACGAGCACTGGGTACCAGGTGCGAAACGCGGTCAGGCCGTCGCGCCTGCGACGGGGTCGGCCACCGCCTCGCTCACGAGGCTGACCTGCGCCTCCATCGCCTGCCGGTACAAGCGTCCGGCCCGGTAGGACGATCTGACCAGCGGACCTGACATCACGCCGGCGAACCCGAGTTCTGCCGCTGCCCCTTTCAGCTCAGTGAATTCGTCCGGCGTTACCCACCGCGTGACCGGGTGATGCAGCGACGACGGGCGCAGGTACTGGGTGATCGTGAGCAGGTCGCACCCGGCCGACCTGAGGTCTGCCATCGCGGCGCTGACCTCGGCCCGCTCCTCGCCCATCCCGAGGATCAGGTTGGACTTGGTGATCAGCCCGGCGGCCTTGGCCGCGGCGAGCACCTCGAGCGAGCGGTCGTACCGGAAGCCGGGCCTGATCTGCCGGAAGATCCTGGGGACCGTCTCGATGTTGTGCGCCAGTACCTGCGGCCCGGCGGCGAACACTCGCGCCAGCAGCTCAGGCACCGCATTGAAGTCCGGGATGAGCAGCTCGACTCCGCAGCCGGGCACGGCAGCGTGAATCTCCACGCAGGTCTGCGCGTACAGCCAGGCGCCGCCATCGGCCAGGTCATCGCGCGCGACGCCGGTCACGGTCGCGTACGCCAGGCCCATCGAGGCGACGGACTCGGCGACCCGGCGCGGCTCGCCGGTGTCGAGCGGGCCCGGCTTGCCGGTCGCGATCTGGCAGAAGTCGCACCGGCGGGTGCACTGGTCACCGCCGATCAGGAAGGTGGCCTCGCGGTCTTCCCAGCACTCGAAGATGTTGGGGCAGCCCGCCTCCTGGCACACGGTGTGCAGGCCCTCGCGCCTGACCAGCTCGCGGAGCTTGGTGTACTCGGGGCCGGTGCGCAGCCTGGTCTTGATCCACTCGGGCTTGCGCTCGATCGGGACCTGGCTGTTGCGTGCCTCGATCCGAAGCAGCCGGCGTTCTCCTGGTGCGATGGCCACGCCCCTAGGTTATGCGCTGGCCGGCCAGGCAAGGTGACGGGGACTCCGGGCTTCGGGGATTATGGATGGCATGCCAACCCAGTTTGATCCGCCGTCGGGCACCCGTGACTTCCTCGCGGCGGAGTACGAGAAGCGCGAGTGGGCCTTCGGCGTGCTGCGCTCTGTGTTCGCCAGCTACGGCTTCGAGCCGCTGCAGACCCCGGCCTACGAGCGCATCGACGTGCTGCTCGGCAAGTACGGCGACGAGGCCGACAAGCTGGTGTTCAAGATCTTGCGCCGGGGCGAGCACGAGGCCTCGGGCGAGGCTGACCTGGCGCTGCGCTATGACATGACCGTGCCGCTCGCGCGAGTGGCGGCCGCTTACGGCAGCCGGCTGCCGATGCCGTACAAGCGCTACGCGATGGGGCCGGTCTGGCGGGCTGACCGGCCGGGCAAGGGCCGGTTCCGCGAATTCGTGCAGTGCGATCTTGACATTCTCGGCAGCGGCTCCCCGCTGGCCGATGCCGAGGTGCTCTGTGCCCACCACGACTCCATGGTCGCGCTCGGTGTGACCGACTTCACTATTTTGCTGAACGCAAGGCAGGTGCTATTCGGGCTCCTTGAGGTGTTCTCGGTGCCGGGGGATCTGGGAGAGAGCGCCCTGACCGCGCTGGACAAGCTCGACAAGCTGAGCCCGGCGGCGGTCATCGAGGAGCTCGCGGGCCGGGGAATCGCCCCGGACACCGCGTCCGAGCTGGTCGGCACCATGACGTCGGACGAGGCGACCGACCGGATCAGGACCGTGCTGAAAGGCAGCGACCTGGGCGTGGCCGGGCTCGACCAGGTGGATCAGGTACTTGAGCTGGTCGGCGGCCAGATCCCGGCGGAGCGGATCGCGTTCACGCCCCGGATGGTGCGCGGGCTGAGCTACTACACCGGGCCGATCTGGGAGCTGGCGGCGGCCGGGGTGCCCGGCTCGATCGGCTCGGGCGGCCGCTACGACCACCTGATCGCGACGCTGGGCGGGCCGGACGTCGCGGGCACCGGCAGCTCGCTCGGCATCGAGAGGATCCTGATGCTGCTGCCCGACGACGCTGGCTCGCCGCGCAGCCGGGTCGATGTGGCCGTTCCCGTGCTTGACCAGGAGCTGGCCGCGCAGTCGTTCGCGCTGGCCGGCGCCGCTCGCTCGGCCGGGCTGCGGGCGAGTGTGTACCTGGGCGCGTCCGGCAAGCTGAGCAAGCAGCTCAAGTGGGCTTCTGACAGCGGCGCGCGCTGGTGCCTCATCTACGGCCACGCCGAGCGGGAGGCGGGTACGGTCACCGTCAGGGACCTGGTCAGCGGCGAGCAGGTGGCGGTGGCCCTGGGCGAGGTCGCCGCGCATCTCGGTGCGCAGTCCGCCGCCGATCTTGGTGCGGATCCCGGCGCGGATCTCGGTGTGGCAGCGGCCGATGCCTGAGAGCGGCTTCGTCGACGCCGAGGTCTGGTTCGCCAGCCTGCCCGGGGTCGTCATCGCCGCCGGGGCGCTGATCACCGACCCGCACGGCCGGGTGCTGCTGGTCAAGCCGAACTACCGCGAGCTCTGGTCTCTGCCCGGCGGCATCTGCGAGTTCGGGGAGGCGCCGCAGGCTGGCTGTGTCCGGGAGGTCGCGGAGGAGACCGGCCTTGACGTCGTTCCCGGCCGGCTGCTCGCGATTGACTGGTCCAGGCCGTATGGCAAGCAGGCCAGGCCGATCATGCACTTCGTCTTTGACGGAGGCAGTGTCGAGGGCGGCGGGCGCATTGTCCTGCAGGAGGACGAGCTGGACGGCTTCCGGTTCAGCGCGCCGGATGAGCTGGCGGCTCACCTGCCGCCGCACGGGCTGGTCAGGATCACCGGGGCAATGCGAGCCCGCGCCTCGGGAACGACCGTGTTCCTGCCGCACGACGTCGAGCCGGGCTAGAAGGCCCGGAGGCCCGGAGGAAGCTCTGGCCGCACGCCCCCGTGGTTCCGCGATCATGGTCGGCGTCTTGATCACGGAACTCAGATGGGGTGATCACACGCCTCATGTTCCGTATTGAGGTCTTATCTCATGATCACGGAAGTCTGCGTGGGTACTTGAGCACCTGACTCTAGGCTAGCCGTGCTGGCTGGTCACGAGATCGGGGCTGGTGACCAGGCCCAGGCGGGCCAGCAGGTCGGCGAAGGCTGGCCGCTCGTGTGCCGGGACGGCGGTCGCTCCGAGTGCGCCGGCCAGGTGCCGCTCAGTCGGCCCGATGGCGTCGGCGACCGTGACCAGGCGTCCCAGCTCGGCCGTGATCGAGGTGACCGTGGCATCGCTGATCCCGCATGGCACGATGCGGTCAAACCAGCTCAGGTCGTTCTCGCAGTTCAGCGCGAAGCCGTGCATGGTGACTCCCCGTGCGACCCGGATGCCGATCGCGGCCACCTTGCGGTCGCCCGCGCCGGTCGTGGGCGTGCCGGTCCGGGGTGCGGTGACCCAGGCGCCGCTGCGCCCGTCGATCCGGGAGGCGGCCAGGCCGAAGCCAGCGCAGCAGCGGATCATCGCCTCCTCGACCGTCCTGACGTAGGCGAGCACATCGATGGGGTCGCTGAGCCTGACAATCGGGTAGCCGACAAGCTGCCCTGGCCCGTGCCAGGTGATCTTGCCGCCCCGGTCAACCTCGATGACCGGGGCGCCCGGATCACCGACTGGCCGGTCGAGCGGGCTGGTGCGCCGCCCGGCCGTGTAGACCGGCTGGTGCTCAAGCAGCAGGCAGCAGTCGGGGATCTCGTCATCGGCCCGCCGCTGATGCAGCTCGCGCTGCAGGTCAAGCGCCCGCTCATAGTCCAGCGCAGCTGCCCCGAACCCGGCACGAATAAAGACAAGCTCGCCATCCACGCGCTAAGCGTATGCCTGGTCTGGCCAGGCCAGGAGAGCCGGCCGACGCAGAACGGCTTACGCCCCTTCGAGCAGGCCTGTCTAGTCAGCTACGCTCTTGCGGAGAATGAACGACAAGTTTGATGCGGACGCTTTGCAGACGCTGTCGCATGACGAGCGAAGACAGCTTCTGCGCGAGCTTGTCGCCACCGAGCAGCACGAGCCGGACCGACCGGGTACAAGCTGGAAATGGGACCTGCTGCTGGTGCTGATCATCGGCGCCTGCGTCCTGCTCGCCGCGTGGATCGGCTACCTGGCCGTCAGCCTCCCGGCCTTTTACCGGGCAGGCAGCTGGCGGGGCGCATGGGTCGGATTCGACATCGCGGAGCTCGCCGCCTTCGCCGCTACCGGATGGGCCGCCTGGCGCCGGCGCCAGATCCTGATCCTCTGCCTGATCGTGCTGGCGACCCTGCTGCTGTGCGACGCGTGGTTCGATGTCGTACTCGACGCGCGAACCGCCGGCTTCGCCGGAAGCCTGATCTCGGCCTTGCTGGTGGAAGTGCCGATCGCGGCCCTGGCCATGTTCGTCGCCCGGCGGCTGCTGCGGCTGACGATAGGCCAGGTAATCAAGTACGAAGGCGGCAGCGGACCAGTACCTCCGCTGTGGAAGATCCCGCTTTTCGGCCCCGAGGGCAACGGTACCCCGCTAGAACGACTCTTCAGGGCCGCCAAGGCGGAGGTACCACCAGACCAGGAATCAGCACCGCGCGATCACGATGACCCGGCAGACCCCGTCTGGCCCGAAGACCCTCCGGACCCCCCGACTTAAGATCCGGTCACCCGCCCCGCAGCAGTGACCCGCCCCCGCAGCAGCGACCCGCCCCCGCAGCAGCGACCCGCCCCGCACCAGTGACCCGCCCCCGCAGCGGCGACCGGCCGCCCCGCATCGTTTCCGTGATCATGGTCGGGGTCTTGATCACGGAACTCTACCGGGGTGATCACCCGCACAGACTTCCGTGATCAAGACTTGCCTCATGATCACGGAAGTCTGTGCGGGTGTCTGAGCGCCTGGCTGGGGGGTCGAACAACGGAAAGTGATGATACGTCGTTCGCGGCCGGTGACCTCTTAACGTTTTGATGGGTCGATAACCGGCAAAGCAGGCAAAATTTCAACGGAAACTGATGATACGTGGAGCCGGCGGTCCGACGTATGCTCATTTCCCTCGGTCCCGGCCGTTGGTCCCGACTCGCCCCCAGCAGCGCCCTATAAGACCAGCGCGAACGGCGGCTAGATGCCGCGGAAACGGTGCTAGCGCGGCGGGGCGGCGATAGCTGCTGCGAGGGCGGAGTCGATGTCCGGGTACCGGAAATCAAAGCCGGCGTCGGTCAGCCTGGCGGGCACCGCGCGGGTACTGCCGAGCAACTCGATGGCGACCTCGCCCAGCCCGGCCTGGAGCAGCGGCGCGGGCAGCATGAACAGGGCCGGCCTGTGCAGTGATCTTGCTAGTGCCCTGGTGAAGTCGGCGTTGGTGACCGGCTCTGGTGCCGTCAGGTTGACCGGCCCGCTGAGCTCGTCGTGATCGAGCAGGAACCTGATCGCAGAAACCTCGTCAGTCAGGCTGATCCAGCTCAGGTACTGGGTGCCGGAGCCGATCCTGGCGCCGAGACCGAGCCGGAATGGCAGCAGCAGCGAGCCGAGCATGCCGCCGGCCCGGCTGAGCACGATACCGCTGCGGATGTTCACCACCCTGATTCCGGCCGCGCCGCTGGCTCGCTCGCCGCCTCCCAGTCGGTGGTCAGCTCGGCCAGGAAGCCGGTCCCGGCCTGCGCGCTCTCGTCAGCCTCCCGGTCGCCAGTCTGGCCGTAGTACCCGACGGCCGATCCGCACACCAGGACCGCCGGGACCGGGCTGGCAGCGACCATAGCCGCCACCAGCGTCCGCGTTGACCCGATCCGGCTGGCCCGCAACTCGGCCTTGCGGGCGGCTGTCCACCGCTTCGGGGCAACGGGCGCACCAGACAGGTGCACGACGGCGTCCACGCCGGTCAGCGCCTGCGGGTCAAGGCCGCCGCTGACCGCCTGCGGATCCCACCGGATCTCGCCAGCCGTCAGGGGCGGCCTGCGCACGAGCCTGACGACCTCGACGTCGTCGGCCGTCAGCCCGGCTGCGAGTGCCGAGCCGATCAGGCCAGAACTGCCCGAGATCGCGACCTTCATCGCCGGCTAACGCCCGAGCTCGGACTCGAACGCTCCTCCTTCCAGCCGCTCTTGATCGTGACCAGGAACCTCGCGGCGTCAGCACCGTCCACTAGCCGGTGATCGTAAGTGAGCGACAGGTAGACGATCGACCGCACAGTGATCACCTCGCCGAGGTCAGCGTCGTCGACCACGACGGCCCGCTTGTTGACCGTGCCGGTGCCTAGTATGCCCACCTGCGGCTGGTTGATGATCGGCGTGTCAAAGAGAGCACCCCGGCTGCCGGTGTTGGTCAGCGTGAACGTCCCGCCGCTCAGGTCATCGGGGTTCACCTGGCCGGCTCTGGTCCGCTGGGCGAGGTCGGCGATCTTGCGGGCCAGCCCGCCGATGTTGAGATCGCCAGCGTTCCTGATGACCGGCACCATGAGGCCGCGATCGGTGTCAACCGCGACACCGAGATGCTCGGCGTCGTGGTAGGTCACTGTTCCGTTCGCCGTATCGATGACGGCATTCAGCCGTGGATGGACCTTGAGCGCCTCGATCGCCGCAAGAGCAAAGAAGGGGAGGAAAGAAAGCTTGACACCCTCTCTGGCCTCGAAGGCGACCTTTGTCCGGTCGCGTAGTCTCGCGATCGCGGTCACGTCCGCCTCGACCACGGTCGTGAGCTGAGCCGAGGTCTGCAGCGACTCGAGCATCCGCTGCGCTATCACCTGGCGAGCACGGGAGAGCCGCTCGGTCGTCCCGCGCTTCGCCGACGGCGTGACTCCCGCCTGCTCCGGTGCTCCCGCCTGAGCCCGCCTGGCTGGCGCCGTGCCCGCTGAGGCGGTACCAGCCGGGCCTGTGCTGGCTGGACCCGCGCTGGCCGGGACCGTACTGGCCTGCACGGGCTGAACGGCAGGCTGGCCGGCTGGAGCCGCCCCGGCGGGGGCGGAGGCCGCAGCGACCGGCTCAGGCCGTGCGGCGGGGGGAGCGGCCTCGGCGGCTGGCTCGGCCTGCGCGGGCACCTCGGCGGGCGCGGGTGCGTCTGCCCGCACGGGTGCCTCGGCCTGGACTGGCACCTGGGCGTGCGCGGCGGGCTGGGCGGGCGCGGCGGGCTGGGCAAAGCCGGGCGGCTCGTCGCCGCGCTTGGTGCGGGCGGCATCGAGCACGTCTTGCTTGCGGATCCGTCCGCCCACGCCGGTCCCGGCGATCGCGGCGAGGTCGATGTCGTGCTCGGCGGCGAGCTTCCTGACCAGAGGCGTGACGTAGGCGCTCTCAGCACCATCGGCCGCTGCGAAAGCTTCCTCGCCAGCCGTCTCGTGCTGGACCGGCTCAGGCTGAGGTGTCTCGTGCTGGACCGGCTCAGGCTGAGGTGTCTCATGCTGGACCGGCTCAGGCTGGACCGGTGCTAGCTCGGCTGGCGCCGCGTGCTCACCCTGGTAGGCCTGCGGCCCGGCATGTTCCTGGGCAGCGGAGTGATGCCCGGTGTACTCCTGCGCGGGCGCCTGGTACTCGGGCTGCTGGTAGGCCGGCTGTGCCTGAGCGGCCGAGCCATAGTCCGAGTGCCTGGTCGCGTCATAGACATGCGGCTCTGGCTCACTGAACTGGAAATGCCCGGCCTGACTCGGCTGAGCTGGCTCTGGTGCCTGATACGCCGGCTGCTGATATTCCGGCTGCTGGTACTCGGGCCGCTGGTACTCGGGCTGCTGATACGCGGGCGCAGGCTCGGACGGCGCTGTACCCCAGTTCCCTGAACTGGCGGCGGCGCGAGCCGGCCGGGCTGG
Source organism: uncultured Actinomycetota bacterium (assembly GCA_963819285.1). Lineage (GTDB taxonomy): Bacteria > Actinomycetota > Actinomycetes > Streptosporangiales > Streptosporangiaceae > Chersky-822. The sequence continues at coordinate 1,139,626 of CAWFVM010000006.1, read as the reverse complement.
CCCCGGCGGCGCCGTCCTCTGTCAATCACGGCGAGCTCGGCCCCGACGGCGACGGTCTCGTCCTCGGCGACGGTGATGCCCCTGAGCACGCCAGAGACTGGCGAGGGGATCTCGGTGTCAACCTTGTCGGTCGACACCTCCAGCAACGGCTCGTCGGCTGAGACGTGCTCACCCTCGCGCTTCAGCCACCGGGTAACGGTGCCCTCGGTGACGCTCTCGCCAAGCTGGGGCATGGATACGGAGACCGACATGGCTTCGGCTGACCCTTCGTTGTCGTTCGTTAGGAATGGAAGTGCAGCGGCTTTCCGGCTAGCGCCAGGTGCGCTTCGCCGATCGCCTCCGACTGGGTCGGGTGCGGATGAATGAGCTTGGCGACATCGGCAGGGAACGCTTCCCAGTTGTAGATGAGCTGACCCTCGGCGATGAGCTCGCCTGCCCTGGCACCCACGAGGTGAATGCCGAGCACAGGCCCGCCGCCAGCCACGGCGATCACCTTGGCGCTGCCCTGGGTCTGCAGGATGACGCTCTTGCCGTTGCCGCCGAGGTTGTAGGTGACTTCCTCGGTCTCGATGCCGCGCTCGGCGGCCGTGGCCGACGTGATGCCGACCGAGGCGACCTCCGGGTCGCAGTAGGTGACGCGGGGGACTCCGTCGTAGTCGATCGGCGTGACCGGCAATCCGGCCAGCCGCTCGGCCACGCCGATGCCTTCGGCGAACCCGACGTGAGCGAGCTGCGGGCCAGGGGTCAGATCGCCGACGGCGGAGATTGTCGGGACGCTGGTCCGCCACAGCTCATCGACCAGCACGAAGCCGCGCTCCATCGCCACGCCGGCTTCCTCGTAGCCCAGGCCCGCCGATACCGGGCCCCGGCCCACGGCGACCAGCAGCAGTTCGGCCTCGATCGTCTTGCCGTTCTCGAGCGTGACGAGCACGCCGTTCTCGGTGTCCTTGACCTGCGAGAACCTGACCCCGAGGTGAGAATTGATGCCGCGCCTGCGGAACGCGCGCTCGAGCTGCTTCGAGCTTGACTCATCCTCGGGCGGCAGCAGCCTGGGCAGCATCTCGACGATCGTGACCTCAGCTCCGAACGAGCGCCAGACACTCGCGAACTCGACGCCGATCACGCCGCCGCCGAGAATCACCGCGGACGACGGCACCCGGTCAAGGACAAGAGCATGGTCGCTGGTGATCACCTTGACCCCGTCGATGGCCAGGCCAGGCAGGCTGCGCGGCTCGGAGCCGGTCGCCAGCACCACGTGCGCGCCCTCGTACACGTCATCGCCTACCGCGACCTGGGTCGGCGAGATCAGCCGGCCATCGCCGTGGACGATCTCGACCTTACGGCCGGCCAGCAGGCCCTGCAGGCCCTTCCACAGCCGGTCGACAACCTTGTCCTTGTAGACGTTGACGCCTGCCATATTGATGGCCTCGAAGCTGGCCACGACGCCGAAGCTGGCGGCCTCCCTGGTGAGGTCAGCCACCTCGGCGGCGTGCAGCAGCGCCTTGGTCGGGATGCAGCCCTTATGCAGGCAGGTACCGCCAACCTTGTCCTTCTCGATGAGCACGACCCGGCTGCCGAGCTCGGCGGCCCGGAGCGCGCAGGCGTACCCGCCGCTCCCGCCGCCGAGTATGACGAGGTCGTAGCTACCGGTCTGGGTCACGCATAACTCCTTGATCTACGTCGATCCGCATCTGTCACCCCGCGCGGGCAGTCCTCGCCTAGAGCAGTCCGTCCGCGACATCCTCGGCGATCTGGATCAGGGTACGAGCGGCGCTGCCCGTGCCGCCCCTGGGGGTATAGCCGTACGCCTCGCCGGTGTTGAATGACGGCCCGGCTATGTCCAGGTGAGCCCATCTGACGCCGTCCGGCACGAACTCGCGCAGGAACAGGCCGGCGACCAGCATGCCACCATCGCGCTCGGCTGCCACATTGGCCAGGTCGGCGACCTTGGAGTCCAGGCCCTTTCGCAGTTCCTCAGGCAGCGGCATCGGCCACATGGCCTCGCCGGCCTTTCCGGCCGCCCTGACCACGCCGTCGCGCACGTCATCGTCGTTCGCCATGACGGCGGCCACCCGGTAGCCGAGGGCGACTACCTGGGCGCCAGTCAGCGTGGCGACGTCAACTAGCAGATGGGGGGAGTCTTCGGCTGACCGGGCGAGCGTATCGGCGAGCACCAGCCTGCCCTCGGCGTCGGTGTTCAGCACCTCGACGGTACGGCCGCCATAGATGGTGATCACGTCCGATGGCCGCTGAGCATGCCCGCCGGGCATGTTCTCGGCGATCGCCAGGTATCCGACGACGTTGACCGCCGGCTTGAGCGCCGCGATGGCCTGGAGCGCCGCCAGCACGGCGGCCGAGCCGCCCATGTCTGACTTCATCGTCTCCATGCCGCCCGGCGTCTTGAGTGACAGGCCGCCGGAGTCGAAGGTGATCCCCTTGCCGGCGAACACGACCGTCTTGGTGGCCTCGGGATGGCTGTAGCTCAGCCTGACCAGGCGCGGCGGGTGCACCGATCCCTGGCCCACGCCGGAGATGCCGCCGTAGCCGCCCTCCCTGAGCTCGGTCTCGTCGAGGATCTCCACGCCCAGGCCCGCCCTGCCGGCGATCTTGGCAGCCTCAGCGGCGAGGGTCTCCGGGTACAGGTGCGACGGGCTGGTATTCACCAGGTCCCTGACCAGGGTCACGGCCTCGCCGATCACCTGCGCCCGCTCAACCGCGCCGGCGAGGTGGGCGCCAGCGCCGATCACCGTGAGGTCGGTGACGACATGACCGTTGCTGCGGTACCGGCCGAAGTAGTAGCTGCCGAGCAGCGCCCCGAGCCCGACCGCCTCGGCGGTGGCGGCGTCGCCTGACGGCAGCGCGAACGCGATGCTGGTCACCTTCGCTGAGGTCAGCGCCCGAACCGCCGCGCCGGCACCGCGCCGCAGTGTCTCGGCGTCGAGTTTCTTGCCGATGCCCACGGCCGCGATGAGGGGAGTCGCCAGGCTGCCGCGTGAAAGAGTCCTGGTCAGTTCCTCGGCCTTGCCGGTCGCGCCGAGCGCGACGAGCGTCTGAGCGAGGGTGCCGCCAAGCGCGGCGTCGATGTCATCGGCGCCATCAGCGAGCACAGGGCCGTCCTTGCCCTCCATGACCGCGATCACGATAGCGTCAGCCAGGACGTCGCGGGCCGCCAGGCTAGTCGTCGCAAGAGTAACTGTCACGCGTCTGAGCCTAGTGCAGGCATCACGCGCTCATGGAACACCTGCCAGCAAGGCCGCTCCGCTAAGACCGCGTCAATACTCGGCCTGTCCGTGTTAAGACCGCGTCAAGATCATCGGGAACCGCCCAGTCTGGGTGTGGACTGGTCAGCGAGATGACAAGCGATCAGGGCCGCAGGCCGGCCAGCCACAGCGTCCAGGCGGTCTCGCAACTGTGCCAGCCGCCCCAGCAATCCCAGTCAGGCCAGCAATTCCTGCCAGGCCAGCCGTCCCAGCCAGGCCAGCCAGGCCAGGCAGCGCAGCGGGCACGGCGGCGTGGCATTGCGGCCCCGTATGCTCTGCCTGCCGGATGCGCCGCGCTGCTGACGATCGGCGCTGTCGCGGCGGGCACCCACGGCCTGGTCTCGGCCGGCTGGGTGCTGGCGCTGGCCATGGTGGTCGTGACCGCCCCGCCGCGATCGCCGAGCCGTCGGCGGCGCTGTTCGTGGCGATGGCCGGCTGGCTGACGACCGCGGGTTTCTCCGCCCCTCCCTACGCGCAGCTCCAGGTGACCCCGCTGGCCGGAGTACGGGCCGCCGGGCTGCTGGCCGGCTGCGCCCTGGCCGGATTCGGGGTCGGCCGGGGAGTGCGCAGGCTGTCATCATCGTTCACACTATGGATAGTGGACGGATCAGACAGGGATCGCGCGATCGAGGCTGAGGCACAGGCTGAGGCCTGGCTTGAGTCCGCCGCGCCCGGAGGCTGGACCGTGCCGCTGCTGGAGCCAGCACAGGCCGAGCCAGTCCAGGCTGAGCCAGTCCAGGCTGACCGACCTCAGACCGCGCCAGCCCAGGCCGCCTGCGTGACATCGTCTTCCGCCGCCTTGCTGCCTGACGCCTCTGACGACAGCCAGCCCGCCTGGCGGCACGCCTCCTGGTGGCGGACGCTCGGCAAGAACCTGGCGCTTGGCCGGGGCGGCGGGATCGATCGCCGCCGGCAGGTGACCGGTGTGCTGCTGGTCCTGCTGCTGCCCGTACTGACCGCGGTCCTGCTGCCCGCCAGGCACGCACACACTCTGAGCCTCTCCGACGACCTGCTGATCTTCCTGGTCTGCGTCGTCGGGGTCGCGGTGGTCGGCGGGTTCTGGCCCGCCGTGCTCGCGGCCGTCACGGCGAGCCTGCTCCTGAACTGGTACTTCACGCCGCCGGTGCATACCTTTACGATCGCCGATCCGCAGAACATGCTGGCGCTGCTGCTCTTCATCACCGTCGCCGTGTCGGTGAGCAGCGTGGTGCACCTGGCCGCGCGGCGTGCCGTGCAGGCGAGCCGCAGCACGCAGGACGCGGCGGCCCTGCTGGCCCTGGCGCAGACCGTACTCGGCGGCTCGGACACCCCGGCCGCCATCCTTGGCCATCTGACCGCCACCTGGGGCGGACGGGCCGAGCTCGCCGAGCTGACTGGCGGTCAGTGGGTCAGGGTCGCTGCGGCAGGCACTGTGCCGGTCGGGGCTGGCCGCCGTTGCCGGCCGCCGCGGCCGAGCCGATCAGGATCAGGGCCGGCGACGATCTCGCGCTGACTGTGGCCGGGCAGGACAAGCAGATCACGCCGAGGCTGCTCGACGGCTTCGCGGCGCAGGCGGCGGCGGCCCTGGATCGCGACCGGCTGCGGACTCAGGCGGCTCAGGCTGAGGCGCTGGCCGAGGGGAACCGGATGCGAACCGCGCTGCTCGCGGCGGTCAGTCACGACCTGCGGACGCCGCTGGCGTCGATCAAGGCGAGCGTCAGCACGCTGCGCCAGCCCGAGGTCGAGCTGGCTGACGAGGACGAGTCGGCGCTGCTCGCGACCATCGAGCAGTCGGCCGACCGGCTGAACGGCCTGATCGGCAACCTGCTCGACATGAGCAGGCTGAGCACAGGCTCGCTCGAGCCGTTCCTGCGGCCGGCCTTCAGTGACGAGGTGGCCCCGCTGGCCCATCCAGATCCCGACGCGCCGATGACCGTCCGGCTGGTCGTCCCCGACGATCTCCCGCTCGTGCGAACCGACCCTGGCCTGCTGGAACGGGTGCTCGCAAACCTCTTCGCCAACGCGATCGCGCACTCCCCGGCCGGTCAGCCTCCGGTCATGACCGCCCGGCAGGACGGCCAGGCCGTCGTGCTTGACGTGATCGATCACGGGCCGGGCGTGCCGGACGAGCTTAAGTCGCGGATCTTCGAGCCGTTCGAGCGGCTTGGCGAGCGCAACACCGGGACCGGAGTCGGTCTGGGACTGGCCGTCGCCAAGGGCTTCATGGCCGCGATGGGCGGTGTGATCGAGGCGGTCGATACGCCGGGCGGCGGCCTCACCATGCGGTTGCGGCTGCCGGTCGCCACCGCGCCGTCCAGCCAGGTTCTGGCAGTCAGCCAGCGGCCCGGCTCGTGACCAGGGTGCTCGTCATTGACGATGAGGAGCCGATCCTGCGCGCGCTGCGGATCAACCTCACCGCGCACAAGTACGAGGTGAGCACCGCGTCCGACGGTAAGTCGGGCCTGGCGGCTGTCGCCAGGGACCGGCCCGACGTGCTGATCCTCGATCTTGGCTTGCCTGACATGGATGGCACCGACGTGATCAGCGGCGTGCGCGGCTGGACCTCGATGCCCATCATCGTGCTGTCGGCCTGGGGTCAGGAGAGCCAGAAGGTGGCCGCGCTCGACGCCGGCGCCGACGACTACGTGACGAAGCCGTTTGGCATGGGGGAGTTGCTCGCCCGGCTTCGGGTAGCGGTGCGCCGTGCTTCTCCCGCACCCGATGAGCCGGTGATCGTCAGCGAGGATTTCACCGTCGACCTCGCCGCCAAGCGCGTCCAGCGCGATGGCGCCGACGTGCGGCTGACCCCCACCGAGTGGCAGCTGCTCGAAGTGCTGGTCCGGCACCGCGAGAAACTGGTCACCCAGAAACAGCTGCTCGCCGAGGTATGGGGGCCCGAGTACCAGACCGAAGGTAACTATCTCCGCGTCTACATGGCCCACCTGCGCAGGAAGCTCGAGCCAGACCCGTCGAGACCGCGCTACCTGAGGACAGAGCCAGGGATCGGTTACCGTTTCACTGGCAATGAATCGGTAACGTCCCCGCCGGGAGGCTTGAGCTCGTAGTCCGGGTTGAAGATCGTGCTGGCGCCCCTGATCGTCGCGATCCGGCCCCTGACCACCATCCGGCGGCCGGGCTCGATGCCAGGAATCTCGCGACGGCCGAGCCAGACCAGCGTGACACTGCCCGAGCCGTCCCACAAGTCGGCCTGCACCGCCGGGCTGTTGCCGCGCGGGCGCGCCGTGACAGCCCTGAGCGTTCCTGCCACAACGGCGACCGTGCGGGACTCGGCCTCGGCGATCGGCGTCGCCTTGACGCTGACGACGTCGGCTTGCAGCTCGGCGGCCTGCAGGCTCTCGTTCGCTCGGCAGGCCAAGCCCCCTGGCCTGCGGGTTCGCCGGGAGACTGGCCGCTGACCTTAGCTGGTACGGCACGCTGGCCACGATAACGCCGGGAAGCAGCAGCAGCCTGGCCTTCAGGCGAAGCGCGCTCTGGTTGTGCAGCACCTGCTCCCACCAGTGCCCGAGCACGTACTCGGGGATGAAGACCGTGACCACGTCGCGCGGGCTCTCCCGGCGCAGCCTGCTCACGTAGGACACGACCGGGCCGGTGATGTCGCGGTAGGGCGAGGCTACGACCGTCAGCGGCACGGGGATGTCAGCCCGTTCCCACTCGGCCTTGAGCCGGTCAGTCTCAGCGACGTCGACACAGACAGTGACCGCCTCGATGTGGCTGGGCTGGGTCGCCCTGGCGTAGGCCACCGCCCGGAGCGTGGGCAGATGCAGCTTGGAGACCAGGACGATGGCGCGATTGCTGGCCGGCAGGGTGACGACCTCGGTGTCAGGCGGCGTGAGCTCGACCGCGACGCTCGCGTAGTGGCGGCTGATGCCGCGCATCGTGAGCCAGATCGCGGGCATCGCGACCACCACGATCCAGGCGCCGCTGGCGAACTTGGTGACCAGCACGATGACCAGGACCACGGCGGTGAAGCAGGCGCCGACCGTGTTGATCACGCGCTTGCGCATCATCTGGCGGCGTGCGACCTGATCCGTGACGGTCCGCAGAAGGCCGTTCCAGTGCCTGATCATGCCCGTCTGGCTGCAGACAAACGAGACGAAGACGCCGATGATGTAGAGCTGGATCAGCCGGGTCGGCGAGGCCTGGAACACGATGATCAGCAAGATCGCGAAGCCGGACAGCAGCAGGATCCCGTTGCTGAACGCCAGCCGGTCGCCCCGGTTATGCAGCTGTCTCGGCAGGTTGCCGTCCCTGGACAAGATCGAGGCCAGCACGGGGAAGCCGTTGAAGGCCGTGTTGGCGGCCAGCACGAGGATGAGCGCCGTGACGAACGACAAGATATAGAACAGCGGCGAGCCAGCACCGAAGACGGCCAGGCCGACCTGGGCGATCACGGTCTTCTCGGTGTGACCGGGCAGCACGTGCACGTGGCTGATCAGCGCGAGCGCGGTGACCCCGGCGAACATGGCCACCGCGATGATGCCGAGCAGCGCCAGCGTCGTCGCGGCGTTCTTGCTCTTCGGCGGCCGGAACGCGGGAACGCCGTTGCTGATCGCCTCGACCCCGGTTAGCGCCGTGCAGCCGGAGGAGAACGCGCGGAGCAGCACCCAGATCAGCAGGAAGCCGCTGTACGAGCCTTGCGCCGGGACGTGCAGGTGCGCGCTCTCGGCTTGCAGCGGATGGCCGAGCGCCACCTTCGACAGGCCCCAGACGATCATGAGGACGACCACGCCGATGAACACATAGGTCGGTACGGCGAACATCGTGCCCGACTCGCGAACGCCCCGCAGGTTCAGGACGGCGATCACCGCCACGATGACCACGGCGATCAGCGTGACGTGTGATTGCAGCGCCGGGAACGCCGAGGCCAGATTCGCCACGCCCGCCGACACCGACACCGCCACGGTCAGCGTGTAGTCCACCATCAGCGCGCTCGCGACCGCGAGGCCCACCCTCGGGCCGAGGTTAGTCGTGGCGACCTCGTAGTCGCCGCCGCCCGAGGGATACGCGTGCACGTTCTGCCGGTAGGACGCCACCACCACCAGCATCAGCACCGCCACCGCCAGCGCCGATGTACGGCGTGTAGTGCAAGAGCGCCAGCCCGCCGACCGAGAGAACGAGCAGGATCTCCTCGGTAGCGTAGGCGACCGAGGACAGCGCGTCGCTGGCGAAGACCGGCAGCGCGATCTTCTTGGGAAGCAGCGTATGCCCCAGATTGTCGCTCTGCATCGGTCGCCCGACGAGCAGCCGCTTGGCCGTTCCGAATAGCCCCGTCACGACCGGCATGCTAAGCCTAACTGCGCAACTTAGCTAGAGGCCGCATTCCAGGACCATCTGCTCAGCAGGTCGAATCTAACCGCTGTGATGACAAAATTCTGACGGCTGTTAGAATTGCGGGCAGTCATGCTCGGAGTGTCAGGCCGGATGCTGGAGGCTGGATTTGGGAGCCGGGGTCGTCCTGTTCATTTCGGTCTTCCTGGCCTGCGCGGTCGAGGCCGTGGAGGCGACGACGATCGTGCTGGCGGCGGGGACAGCCAGGGACTGGCGCTCGGCGGTCTCCGGCGTGATCGCGGGACTGGCCGTGCTCGCGGTGATCACGGCCGCGCTCGGCCCGGCGGTGACCAGCCTGCCGCTGCCGGCCCTGCGGCTCTTCGTCGGCGCGCTGCTGCTTATCTTCGGCTTGCAGTGGCTGCGCAAGGCGATCCTGCGGGCCAGCGGCCACAAAGACCTGCACGACGAGGACGCCATCTACCGCAAGCAGCTCACGGCGGCGCAGGCCGCGCCCCAACAGCAGGCCAGGTCACGGCTGGTGCCCGACGGATACGCATTCACCCTTTCGTTCAAGGGCGTGCTGCTTGAGGGGCTTGAAGTGATCTTCATCGCGCTGACGTTCGGCGGGAACGGTCACGACATCCCGCTGGCCGCGCTCGCCGCGACGCTCGCCGTGGTGCTGGTCGCCCTCGCCGGCCTGGCCGTCCGGGCTCCGCTGGCGCGCGTCCCTGAGAACACGATGAAGTTCGTGGTGGGGATCATGCTGACCGCCTTCGGCACGTTCTGGGGCACCGAGGGTGCCGGCGCACGGTGGCCGGGCGGAGACGCGGCCTTGCTCGTGATCGCGCCCGCGATCGCGATCTTCGCGCTGGTGCTCGTGGCCATGCTGCGGCGAAGCGGCCAGGGCCGGGGGAGCGGAGCCAGCGGGACCGGGAGCGATAGCGGCGAGGCGAGACCCGGCTACGCGGCAGCGGAGGTGAGCTGACCTTGATGGGCAAGCTCGGCGCGTTCGGCGCGTTCGCCTACGACTTCGTCATCGGGGACGACTGGCTGGTCGCGGCCGGCGTAGTCATCGCGCTGGCGGCTATCTACGGCCTGAGTCACGCCGCCAGCATCTCCGCCTGGTGGCTGGTGCCGGCGGTGATCGTCGTCCTGCTCCCGGCCAGCCTCTGGCGCGCGATCCGCAAACACTAGCCCGCTGCGGCTCGGCCGGCTTGCCAGGTGCTAAGGCAACGGTCAGCGGCTGCCTGCGGGCGCCGTTCGCCCGCCGAGCTTGGCGAGTAGCGCGGACACCTGGTTCTTGACGGTCCTCTCGGCCAGGAACAGCCGCTCGCCGATCTGCCGGTTGGTGAGGCCTGCTCCGATCAGCTCCAGAATCCGCTGCTCCCCAGCGGTCAGCCCGGCCAGCGGACCGGCGCGCCCGGCCTGATCGCGCCTGCGGCGCATGACCTGGCCGGTGGCTTCCGGGTCCAGCAGGCAGGCACCGGAGGCGACCGTGCGCACCGCGCCGACCAGGTCGGTGCTGCGGATCTGCTTCAGCACGTACCCGGCCGCGCCGGCCATGATGGCGTCGAACAGCGCCTCGTCGTCACCGAACGACGTCAGCATCAGGCACGCCACCTCGGGAGACTGTGACCGGATCTCGCGGCACACGCAGACCTCGTGGCCGCCGGGCAGCCGCAGGTCCAGGACCGCCACGTTGGGTCGCAGCAACGGAATGAGGGCGAGCGCCGACTCCGCGCTCGATGCCTCGCCCACGACAGCGATATCGTGCTCGGCCTCAAGCAGCCCCCGTACTCCGCGCCGGACGATCTCGTGGTCATCAAGCAGGAATACCCCGATCTCGCCCGGCGCGGGTGCCTCACTCATGCCGTTCTGTCCCCTCAGTCGTGATGCGTCGGCCACAGCCGGCTGCTCGCCTATCGGCAATATCGCCCCGGCAGGCGGCGAATGGCAGGGCACTCAGGCCCGGATCACAGGGCCTTTGGTCCCTGGCGTTCTCAAGGGAGGTACCGGCGGACGGGAGAACTGACGGGCTAGCTCTGGCTATCCGGTTCAGTGGCTCCGTGCTGGGATTGGGAACGGTTCCAGGATTTCCAGATGAGCCGGTGGACCGGGATGAGCTCCGGGATGTCGCGCACGCCAGGAATGAAGGGAACGAGCAGCAGCAGCAGGGTGCAGATCCCGGTGGCAACGACGGCCCACACGTCCGCGTTCGCGGACCAGGAGGTGCTGCCGGGCGGGATCTGGTACCAGAGCTGGTAGAGCCAGAGCCAGGGCTGGCCGGGGTAGTTGCCGGTCTCGTTCATCACGCCCCACTGGTCGCCCTGCAGGTGCTGTGCGGTTGCCAGGTTCCCGAAGTAGGCGCCATCTTCGAGGAACAGCAGTGGCCTGGTGAAGTCAGTACCGTAGAACTGGCGCTGGGAGAGCAGGTCGGTATCGAGTGCCCCGCTCCTGGCCATGGTCAGCTCGTAGGACATGACCACCGGGACCGGTCCGGCGGCTGGCAGGTTCAGGTCGCCGTGGTTAAACGGCATCTTGGTGGTGGCTCCAGCTGTCGCTGAGGCGTAGGCGGAGGCCCAGCTGGTCTGCTGGGCGGCAGGGGCGCTGGTGTAGCTGGCCAGGGCGGCGGCCAGCGCAGGGGTGCTGGGGGCTAGCGAGCGGAGCGGCCCGATGACGAAGGTCTGGGCGGCGTCGATCCGCTGCGTGATGCCGGACAGTTTCTGCCAGCTGATCGGCCCGAGTTGCTGCACGGATCCGGTGCCGTTGTTGTAGGGCGGCCCGTAGCTGGAGGTTTCGCTTGACCCGTCCAGCTCCGTGGCCGCGGTGTTCACGAATCCGAGCTGGTCGTGCTGGGCCCAGGCCTGGACGGTGACGGCGGGAATGTCAGGGGATGAAAGCACCCCGGCCAGGATCACGGTCAGTGCGCCGACGATGAGGGTGGCCGCGACGCCTTCCTTGATGATGTCGTAGCGACGGGTTGGCCCGCGCCACGGCCCGGCGGCCGCGGCGGCCTTGCGCGCCGCGCGGCCCCTGACCCGCTTGACCGGCAGCGGGTGGCTGACACCTCGGACCCGGACCAGCAGGACGTGCGCGCCGATGATCACGACCAGGATGAGCGGCATCAGCACGATGTGCCACATGAACATCTGGCCGAAGTTCATCGGGTTGAAGAACGCACCGACGCCAGCTCCGTTGAACGCGTCCTTGGCGCTGGTCGAGATCCACTGGGAGTCGAAGTTCTGCTGGGACAGGTATCCGGTGAACGCGGTGACGACCGAGGCCCCGAACGCGATCACGCCGGTGATCCAGGTCAGTGCCCGCCGGCCGCGCCAGGCGGCCATCCAGAACTTACCCCACAGGTGGATCACCAGCAGCGCCATGAAGATCTCCACCGACCACAGGTGCAGGCTGTTGAAGAAATGGCCGACCGGGTTGGTATGCCACCAGTCCGAGCCGCCGAGCGCCAGCGCGAACCCGGAGGCGATGACGATGCCGAGCGCCGCGAGCGAGGCGACGCCGAAGGTGTAGATCCAGGAAGCTACGTAGGCGGGCTGCCGATCAGGCAGCAGTTTTTTCGGGGGCAGCATCCGCGCCGCCGTGGTGCGGAGCTTCGCCGTCCACATATCGGCATCACCTGGCTCGGGCGCGCTCGCAGCGCCGGCCGGCTCCTCGCCAGCATCCGCCGGGGGCAAGCTGGCTGTGCGCGGGAATCGGACGAGCAGCGCCGCGCCAAAGATCACGACCATCACCGCGACGACGATCAGGTTAGCCAAAGTAATATCGATGAACGACCAGCTCAGGATATGACTCGGCTGATTCAGGTTGATCGCTTGCGGCACAACCTGGCCAGCAGCGTACGAAGACATTATTGAACTCCCGGGTGCTTCACTAGGAAATAGCGACCAGGCAACGGACTGACCTCCATTTGAGAGTAGTTCGCCACCGCTTTCCATTGCAGGGCAGTACGGTCCCGTTTAATGGGACTTAGGTCCCTTAAAGTCATCCGACTGGCCAGAAGAGAACGGCACAACGCCGATGCGGCCCGCTGGTGCGCGCCGCATCGGTCTGGCGACCGCCCTGAGGCGGGGCATGTCAGGCGGTGGCCTTGGCCGGCTGTGGTGTCCTGGCGTGGGTCCGGTGCAAGTGGAGGTGGTGGCGGCCGGCGTGGTGCTGCCGGTAGCTGGCCAGCATCCCGTCGAGGCCGAGCCAGCTTGAGGTACGCCACATGGTGAGGATCACGATGGCGAAGAGGGCGTAGAACGCGCACACGCTGGCGGTACCCGACATCACGTAGGTGAAGAGCAGGGCGAGGCTGCCGAGCGCGGCGAGGCGGGTGAACAGGCCGGCGACCAGGGCGATACCGATGGCGAATTCGGCGACCGCGATGAGGACGCCGATCCAGCCGGAGTTCGGGACGACGAAGCTGTGCAGGAAGGTGCCCCACCAGGTGTAGGCGGGGGTGCCGTGGGCGGCGAAGCCGGCTACCCCGGCGCCGTTGTTGTGGATGAAGCCAGCGCTCTCGGAGCCCCAGAGCTTGGTCGCGCCGGCCTGGATCCACATGATCCCGAGCCAGATCCGCATGGCCGTCCAGCCGATGGCCAGGATCTTCGATTCCTTGACCCAGTCCCATGCCCTCGCAGTGGGGCGCTCGGCCGGGTCGCCTATGAGTGCCGCAACAGGGTTTGTCATCGCAATGCGCTTCCTTTTATCTCGGGCCGCCAGTGGCAGCTGCTTCCTTTTAAGCTCACCTTCATCTTCGTGGCCGCACCCGGTTCATCCGCAGGGCCGAAGGTCCTGTTTGCCTGGTCCCAATGGCACGAAACGTGCCCCGACCGCTAGGACAGGAGCGCGATGACGGCGATCACACGGCAGCCGCTGACAGAGAACGAGGTCAGTGCGCTCGACCGGTACTGGCGCGCCGCCAATTACCTGGCGGTAGGCCAGATCTACCTGATGGCGAATCCGATGCTGACCGAGCCGCTGCTGGCGGAGCACATCAAGCCGCGACTGCTCGGTCACTGGGGCACGAGCCTGGGGCTGAATTTCATCTGGGCGCACCTGAACCGGGTGATCACGGTCCATGACCAGTCGATGATGTGCGTGATCGGGCCCGGTCACGGCGGTCCTGCCGCGCTGGCGAATACCTGGCTGGAGGGCAGCTACAGCGAGGTGTACCCGGGAGTGCCGCAGGACGAGGCCGGCCTGGCGCGGCTGTTCCGCCAGTTCTCGTTTCCCGGCGGGGTGCCGAGTCATGTCTCCCCGGAGACGCCTGGCTCGATTCACGAGGGCGGTGAGCTGGGCTACTCGCTGTCGCATGCGCATGGCGCCGCGTTCGACAATCCTGGCCTGATCGTTGCCTGCGTCGTGGGTGACGGGGAGGCTGAGACCGGCTCGACGCTCTGCTGCGCGGTTACGGCTACGAGCCGCTGTACGTGGCGTGCGATGATCCCGCGGTCCTGCATCAGGAGATGGCGGCCACGCTGGACCTGGCCGTCGCGCGGATCCGGGCCATCTGGGAGGAGGCCCGGTCCGGCCCTGGCCCGGCCGGTGCTGGCGCCGGGCCGCGCGAGATGCGGGTGGCCGATGATCGTGATGCGGACGCCGAAGGGATGGACCGGGCCGGCGGTGGTGGATGGCCTGCCGGTGGAGGGCACCTGGCGGGCGCACCAGGTGCCGCTCGCTGAGGTCAGGACCAATCCGGGGCACCTGCGTCAGCTTGAGGAGTGGATGCGGTCTTACCGGCCGGAGGACCTGTTCGACGCCGCTGGCAGGCCCCGGCCGGAGCTGCTGGCGTTCGTGCCGGCCGATGACCGGCGGCTGGGTGCCAGCCCGCATGCGAACGGCGGAGTCCTGCTGCGTGACCTGGTGCTGCCGGATTTCCGCGACTACGCCGTGCCGGTGCGGGTGCCGGGGGCGGCCATGTCGGAGCCGACCAGAGTGCTCGGCGGCCTGCTGCGGGACGTGATGCGGCTGAACGAGCCGCAGCAGAACTTCCGGATCTTCGGCCCGGACGAGACCGAGTCGAACCTGCTGGGAGCCGTCCTTGAGGTAACGGGCAAGGACTGGCAGGAGCGGCTGACGGACGTTGACGAGCACCTGGCCCGCGACCGGGCGCGTGGTCGAGATGCTGTCCGAGCACACTTGCCAGGGCTGGCTGGAAGGCTACCTGCTGACCGGCAGGCATGGCTACGACGGTGTTCGCCAGGATCGGGCCCGATCAGGAGTCGCGGATCATCAAGGTCGCCCGTCGCGCCGGCAAAGACGTGGCTTTCCTGGGCGACGGGGTTAACGACGCGGTCGCGCTGCACCACGCCGACGTAGGGATCTCGGTGGACTCAGGGACCGACGTGGCCAAGGAGGCCGCCGACGTCGTGCTGCTCGCCAAGGATCTCGGAGTGCTGGCCGAAGGGGTCATGGAGGGCCGCAGGATCTTTGCCAACACGATGAAATACGTACTGATGGCCACGTCGTCTAACTTCGGGAACATGTTCAGCGCGGCCGGTGCATCGGTGTTCTTGTCCTTCCTGCCGATGCTGCCCTCGCAGATTCTTCTCAATAACCTGCTCTATAACGCCGGGCAGCTAGTGTTCCCGACGGACCGGGTCGACCCTGAGACCCTGGCCAGGCCCGCCGCCTGGGACATCAAGTTCATCAGGAGATTCATGGCTGTGTTCGGACCGGTCAGCTCGGTTTTCGATTTCGCCACCTTTGGGGGTCATGTTCTGGATTCTGCACGCGGGCCACGCCGAATTCAGAACCGGCTGGTTCGTCGAGTCCATCGCCACCTAGACGCTTGTCGTCTACCTCATCAGGACCAGGCGAGTGCCATTCATCAAGAGCAGGCCAAGCACGCCGATGCTGCTAGTGCCGACGGGTGCGGCGCTGGTCGGCGCGGTCCTTCCCCACACGCCCCTGGCGGGCCTGCTGGGCTTCACGCCGTTGCCGTTCGCCTTCTTCCTGCTCCTGACCGGCATGGTCGTCGTCTACCTGCTGCTCGTCGAGGTCGCGAAGACGCTGTTTTACCGCAGTGAACGCGGCAGCGGCAGGGACAGGGAGACCGAGTCAACGCACGCGCAGCGGCTGGAACGGCGGATCCAGCGCCGCGCATCCCGCTTCTTCCGCCACCCGGCGCGGACGTAACCGCCTAAGCGCTGGCAGGTGCCAGCGCCAGGTCCGCACTGGTCAGATCCTGGCCGGGTCCGGGTGGCAGGCAAGCTCCCGCGTCCGCCCCGATGACGACCACGGGGCAGCGAGCGTGGGCCAGGCAGGCGCGGATGACCGGACCAGCGAACCATCCCGCGGGCCAAGGCCGGCTGGTCGCTCCGAGTACCAGCAGGCCGGCGTCGGCCGAGCGGGCCAGAAGTACGCGCTCGGGCGCTCCCGCGGTGAGCTCAGCCGTCACGCCGTCCGGCAACCGCGGGCCGAACACAGCTCGCATGGCCGCCGAGAGCGCATCGCGGGCACCGATCTCCCGGTCGGCTGACGTCACCGGGCCGCCGACGTCAGCATAGGAGGCGATGTGCGCGGCAGGATCCCACGCGCACACGATGTGCAGGCCGGACCGGCGCAGCCTGGCCTCATCAGCGGCCCACCGCAAAGCGGTCAGCGATACCGCTGACCCGTCAACGCCGATGAGCAGGCGCTGCCGCGTGTTGTCTTCCATATCAGCATCCACTTTCTCTTTGCCTCCGGCTGGCTAGACGCTTTGCCGGGCATCGCTGCGCAGTTGCGCGGCAATGGCCCTGGCCCACTGGCGTACTCGCGTCGAGTCGCACCAGTCGCCCGCCCTGGTCTTGGCCATGGAGCTGGCCGGGAATCCGGTGGCGTAGGGGGAGAGGCGACCGCCGAAGGTCATGTGGCCGAGTGCTCCCGTGCGCTCCATCAGGGCTTCAACTCCTTGACCGGTGGTAGGTCGCCCTGGGCGGCTGAGTCATCGAGAGGTCCGCTGGAGAAGAAGCCGGCCGTAGCCTCGGATTCAAGCTCGCCTGAGTAGCTGGCGATGGGCTCCGGCTGGCTGTCAGGCTGGTGCCGGCATATGATCGCAGCGTTCCGCGGGTCAACAGGCTGGAGCTGAGCGTGCCAGGAACCGGTAAGGTACCGCAGCTGCTGCCCAACCTGATGCTCGATGAGCTGCTCGATGAGCTTCAGGTCAGGCTGCAGGCCGTGGTGGCCGCGCGGGACCGCGTCAATGCCTTGTTCGAGGCTGTAGTCGCGGTGGGCACCAATCTGGATATCGAGGTGGTGCTGAGGGGCATCGTCGAGGCGGCCGTGACTCTGGTGGACGCCAGCTACGGGGCGATCGGGGTCATCGGCGAGGGAGGCCGGCTGGCCGAGTTCATCCCGGTCGGCCTGTCCGAGGAACAGATCACGAGGATCCACCACTGGCCTGAGGGCCGCGGGCTGCTCGGCGTGCTGATCTCCGATCCGGAGCCGCTTCGGATCGCCGACCTGGGCAGTCATGACTTGTCATCGGGATTCCCTGAAGGGCATCCGCCGATGAGGTCGTTCCTGGGAGTCCCGATCCGGATCCGGGACGAGGTCTACGGGAACCTGTACCTGACGGAAAAGCACGGGGGCGCCGGGTTCGACGAGGCGGATGAGGCCGTTCTCGTCGCGCTAGCCGCTGCGGGCGTTGCCATCGAGAACGCGCGGCTGTATGACGAGGCTCGCCGGCAGCAGCGCTGGCTCTCCGCGAACTCAGAGGTCACCAGGACGCTGCTGTCCGGTGCTGACGTGACCGACGTCCTAGAGCTGATCACTGCCAGCGCGCTGCGGATGTCCGGCGCTGACCTGGTGGTACTCGCACTTCCCACTCCGGATCGGAGCCGCCTGCAGATCGAGCACGCAGCCGGGGACGGTGCGCCAGAGGCGCTCGGACTGGTGCTGCCGGCTCAGGGCTCGGCCTCCGGTCTGGTGCTGGCTTCGGGGGAGCGCCTGATTCTGGATGACTTCAGTCATGATGACCGGGTCGCCGCCGTGGCCAGGGAGCACATGAACCTGGGGCCCGCGATCATCGTGTCGCTCGGCTCGGCCGGCGACGTCCGCGGCGTGCTGACCGCCGGCCGCCGTGAAGGCGCGATGCCGATCACCCCGCAGGCAGCGGAGATGCTCGCCACCTTCGCTGCGCAGGCGGGCATCGCGCTTGAGTTGGCCGAGCATCGCCGCCAGGCTGAGCAGGTCGCCGTGTTCGAGGACCGGGACCGGATCGCTCGTGATCTGCACGACCTGGTGATCCAGCGGATCTACGCGACCGGCATGTCGCTGCAGGGCAGCATGTCGCTCATCACCTCGCCTGAGGCGGCGGACCGGGTGAGCCGCGCTGTGGATTCCCTCGACGAGACGATCAGGGAAATCCGCTCGTCGATCTTCGCCCTGCAGATCAGGCACAGTTCGAGGCCCGCCGGGCTCCGCACCCGGATCCTCGCGGTCGTCGATGAGATGACCGCGCTTCTTGGATTCCCGCCGGATCTGCGGTTCGAGGGACGGCTGGACGATAACGTGCGCGAGGACGCAGGCGAGCACCTGCTGAGCGCGCTGCGCGAGGCGCTGTCCAATGCCGCCAGGCACTCCGGTGCCAGTAGCGTCGCCGTGACGGTAAGCGCCGGGACCGACTCTCGCTCACTGTCCGCGACAACGGATCGGGGATGACGGATCAGGGCCGGCGTAGTGGCCTGGCCAACCTTGAGCAGCGGGCCGTCAAGCTCGGAGGCACCTTCCGGATCGGGCCGGCCCAGGACGGCGGGACCGAGCTGGACTGGCGGGTGCCGCTAGCCTGAGGCGAGAATGCGGCTGTACTGGCTCGGGAAGACCATCGATATATGGCCGTCCTTCAGCCACTTGACCACGTACGGCGGTGTGCCGTCCTCGTGCGGGAGCGCGATGATCAGCGCGGTTCGCTCCGAGTCGCCTTCCACGACCAGCTTGTCGCCCACCCGAGCCTTCATCTCGACCACTCCTCTCCGCTTAAGGCCGCCGCATTGCTCAGCCTGCCTGCACGCAGGTCACGCCATGAGATCTAAGTTCAGTATTGACGTCATCGCGGTCAGAGCGCAGGGGCGTGAGACCCCGCTGCCAGGGACCTTCGACCCAGCCAGAGCCATCTGGCGGATGCCAGGCCGGAAATCAGGCCGAAGGTCCTCAGGGGATGGGACGGTAGCCTCACGACCAGCCTTATCCTGCTCGGGCAGGATCGAGGTATGAGCACTGTCCGGGCATCAGCGTCAGCCGAACTCACCTCTGCGTCCTATGCCTTGCTGACGGATGGCAGCACGGTGCAGATCCGGCAGGCAGCTCCCGGCGACGCCGATGCTGTCCGTGCGATGCATGCCGCCATGTCCGCTGACAACATGTACCTGCGTTTCTTCAGCATGAGCCCGGCCAGCGCGGACAGCGAGACCCGGCGCGTCTGCCGTCCTGCTGACGCCAGCCATGTCGCCATTCTCGCCTTGCTCGGCGGAACTGTGGTCGGGGTCGGCAGCTACGAGGTGACGGGCGAGAGTAAGGCAGAAGTCGCCTTCGCGGTGGCCGATGCCATGCACGGCCGGGGCGTCGCCACGCTGCTGCTTGAGCATCTGGTGTCCATCGCGCGGCAGCGTCACATCAGTGCCTTCACCGCCGAGGTGCTGGCCGGCAACTCGCCGATGCTCGGCGTCTTTGCCGATGCGGGGCTGCCGGTTCGGCGGTATCGGGGAAGCGGCGTGGTGGACCTGGTCGTTCCGCTTCCGGTGACCGACGCGGACGCGGCCTTGCCCGACTATCTGGATCGGGTGTCTGCCAGGGAAAGCAGCTCCGAGGTGGCCAGCCTCAGCCACCTGATGAGACCTCAGTCGATAGCGGTTGTCGGCGCCAGCCGACGTGCGGATTCGGCAGGCTCGCGAGTTCTGCACAACATTCTCGCGGGCGGATTCACCGGACGGGCATATCCGGTCAATCCGCACGCAGAGGTCCTGGCCGGCCTGACGTGCGTCAAGGCGGCTGGTGACCTGCCCGAGGTCGTGGATATCGCAGTCGTTGCCGTACCGGCGGCGGCCGTCCTGGAGGTCGCCGAGCAGTGCGGCCAGCGCGGCGTCCGATGTCTGGTGGTTCTCACCTCGGGACTGGGCGACACCCGCGTCGAACTGCTCGAAACCTGCCGCAGGCACGGCATGCGGCTTGTCGGACCGAACTGCTTTGGCGTCGCCGTGCCCCGGCTGGGCCTGGACGCCACGTTCGGCCGCGACCGCTCGCTGCCCGGTATCGCCGGCGTAGCCGTCCAGTCAGGCGGCATCGGGATCGTGCTGACCGGGCACCTGTCCAGACTCGGCATCGGCGTCTCGTCGTTCGTCTCGCTGGGAGACAAGCGGGACGTCTCCGGCAATGATCTGCTGACGTGGTGGGAGCAAGATGACGAGACCGCGATGGCGATCTTGTACCTGGAGTCGTTCGGCAACCCGCGCAAGTTCGCGCACACCGCCAGGCGGGTCGGCCTGCGAATGCCCGTGCTCACGGTCATCGGCGGGCGGTCAGCCGCCGGGCAGCGGGCGGCCCGGTCGCACACCGCGGCGGCTGCCACGCCTGCCGCGACCAGGGAGGCCCTCTTCGCCCAGGCTGGCGTCATTGTGGCCGGCAGCCTCGGCGAGCTGGTCGAGACAGCGGCCTTTCTGTCCTGCCAGCCGTGCCCGGCCGGGGACAGAGTCGCGGTGATCTCGAACGCCGGCGCCGCCGGAGTGCTGGCCGCTGATGCGTGCGCTGACGCCGGGCTGCGGCTGGCGTCGTTGACCCGGGAGACCTTGCGGCGACTGGCCGAGATCCTGCCGGCGGGCGCGATGGTCGCCAATCCGGTCGACACCACGGCCGCGGTTTCCGCGGACTCGTTCCGCGCCTGCCTGGAAGCCGTCGCAGCGGATGAAGGCGTCGACGCGCTGCTCAGCGTGACCGTGCCCACGGCGATGGCTGACCTGACGCCCGCGGTCACGGCCGCGGAGGTGACCGCGAAGCCGGTCTGCGCGGCAGTCCTTGACCAGTCCGACGGGGTGCGCCTGCTCGCCGGCCCCGCCGACGGCAAGGTGGCGGGCCGCAAGCTGACCGGCGCCTTACCGTGCTACGCCTACCCGGAGGCGGCGGCGAAGGCGCTAGGTCACGCGGCGCGCTACGGTCACTGGCTGGCCAGGCCCTCCGGTACCGTGCCCGAGCTGCCGGGCCTGCGCGACGACGAGGCCAGGGCGCTCATCGCCAGGTTCCTGCGGCGCAACCCTGACGGCGGCTGGCTGCCGTCGGAGTCAGTCCGCGAGCTCCTCGCCTGCTTCCGGATCCCTCAAGTCGCCACCATGCTCGCCAGGAACGAGGCCGAGGCGCTGACAATCGCCGCCGGCCTAGCTGGATCTGTGGTGCTGAAAGCAGAGGCGGCGGGCCTGGTGCACAAGACAGATGCTGGCGCGGTGAAGCTCGACCTGCGCGGCCCGGCTGACGTCTGCGCCGCGTACCGGCAGCTCACGGCCCAGTTGGGCGATGCCCTGACTGGCGTCCTGGTGCAGCCCATGCTGCACTGGGGAGTCGAGACCCTGATCGGAGTCACCCAGGAACCCGTGTTCGGACCGCTGGTCGTCTTCGGTGCCGGAGGAACAGCAACCGAGATCCTCGGCGACTATGCCGCCAGGCTCACGCCACTGACCGACCTCGACGCACGCGAGCTGGTCAGCGGCGTCAGGGCAGCACGGCTGCTCAACGGCTACCGAGGCCAGCCCCCGGCCGACGGACGGGCGCTGGCCGACGTCCTGCTGCGGGTCTCCCGTCTCGCTGACGACCTGCCAGAAGTAGCCGAGCTCGACCTCAACCCCGTCATCGCCACAGAGCACGGCTGCCTCGCCGCTGACGCTCGCGTTCGCATCGTCCGCGCTACCCCACGCGACCCGTACCTCAGGCAACTGCGCTAGCCCGCCGGCGCTAGCGGCTCTCGGCTTCCTCGGCGTAGACCCTGGCGGCGTAATCCTCCAGGGTCTGCTCGCAGGCGGCGATGGCCTGCTCGGTGGCGGCGCGGCCGGTCGCGCCGAAGACATCCCGGTCGGCTACCTTGGCGAACCAGTTGCGCAGCTTCACCAGGTCGACCTCGTTCTCCTCAAGCTCGGCGTAGGTGAAGTGGCTCGCGACGTACTCCTTGCGTACCTGGCCCTGGAAGTCGTCGCACTTGTCGGCGATCTCCTCGTACTCGTCGTTGCGCGCGGCCTGGAATGCGGCCCTGATCTCCTGCTCGCCGACGAGTACCGCGCAGGACAGCAGCGTGGCCGTGCCTGACATGTCGAGGATCTCGCTCCGCAGCTTGCGCAGCGCCCGCTCAGAGGCCGTGCTGGCCGGCAGCGCGGCGGCCGAGTTCTGCAGGTAGATCGCACCGAGGCTCTTGAGCCGTCGCCAGACTGCGGCCCTGAGCCTCGTGGGCTCGGAGGGAATCCGGTAGACCAGCAGAAGCCAGCCGCCGTCCGGGCCTGTCGCCGTCACTCGGTCATTCTCTCAGTTCGGCGAGGCCATGCTAGATGGGGACCAGGTTTCTGGACGCAGGACCCGCCATCGCGGGGCTTGCGGCGAACCCCGACCGCAGCGCCGACCCTTAGCTGTCGCTGGGAGGGCAGCGCCGGCCCTTTGCTGCTGTAAGAACCGGGTGGTGTCGTTTCGCGGTAGATTGCCGTGTTCCTGGCGGAGGGCTGTCGTTTCCTGGAGCGTTGTCGTCATCCTGGCGGAAGGTCGTCGTATTCTTCGCGGAGAGTTGTCGCCTGGCGGTAAGTGTCGGGTGGCCCGGGGGAATTTCACCCCCGGGCTCCCTCAGATCCCGGCGTGACAGTCTCCCGTCACCGGGCTCTTCTTGCTCTCACCGCCAGGCGCTGGTGACCCATTTCCAGTGCGGGAAGGCGTCCGGGTACTGGGTTGTGACCCGTTTCCATGCCCTCCACAGGGCTCTGTGCGACCGGAGCCGCTTGTACTTGGCGCGGAGCCATTTCACGAGGTGGTGGTTGACGCGGGACAGCAGCGGATACAGCTCCGAGCGGTGAAACTGCCCGTAGTAGCTCATCCAGCCGCGGATGACCGGCCCGAGCCAGCGGATCAGGTCCTTCCAGGACAGTGCGTTCTTGCGGCGCAGGTGCCAGCCGGTGATTTCCTGGCTCATCCTGGCGGTCGCCTTGTCGCTGGCTGCGGGGGTGAACCCGGTGAAGACCTGCCCGTGCCTGTTCTTCAGGTTCCGGGCGCGGCAGGTGTATCCGAGGAAGGTAAATGACACCGGCCCGTCCCGCGGGGCGCGCCGGCTATCGTCCTTGCAGTACACGATCCGGGTCTTGTCCGGGTGCAGCCGCAGGCCGACCTGCTCCATCCGCCGTTCCAGCGCGGCCAGCACCTGGCGGGCGCGGGCCCGGGTCCGGCAGTGCACCACGGCGTCGTCGGCGTACCTCTCGAACGGGCAGTCCGGGAACTCCCGGACCATCCACGCGTCGAACGCGTAATGCAGGAACAAGTTAGCCAGCACGGGCGAGACGGCGGACCCCGCCCTGCGGGGTTCCCCGGTCCCGTGCCGCCAGGCTGCCGTCAGGCATCCGCACGGGAGCGGCAAGCCACCGCCTCACGTACAAGATCACCCACGGCAGCCTCAGGTGCTTCTCCACCGCCCTGACGACCAGGTCCCAGCGCACGCTGTCGAAGAACGCGGCCACGTCCAGGTCCACGACCCAGTCGTACTTCCAGCAGCGCTCCCGGCACGCCCCGATCACGTCCCCGGCCCTGCGGCCGGGCCGGTACCCGTAGGAGTCATCGTGGAACACCGGCTCCGCGACAGCCTCGATCCGGGACGCGACCACGGTCTGCGCGACCCGGTCCGCGATCGTCGGCACCCCCAGCACCCTGATGCCGCCATCAGCCTTCGGGATCTCCGCCGCCCGCACGGGCGGCGGAAAGTAACTCCCCGACGACATCCGGTTCCAGATCCGGTACAGATTATTCTCCAGATCCCCGCCGAACTCCTCCAGCGACACCCGGTCCGCTCCCGGCGCGCTAAGCAGGAACATCACCGCTACTACGAGCCGGTCCGACTGCCCGCCCGGCCATGGTTTCGCCCCTCGCGTTTCATGCGCTTGCAGGCTTCCCTCTCGCCCCCCGCCCAGACTGCGGGGGACATTATCCGGGCGGGCTCTCCGCCGTTCCGTGCGAGAGCCGCAGACCAGGCTCGCGCCACCTGTACGCCGGACACCACCTGGCCAGCAATCCCGGGCATCCGCCAGGCTCATCCCGGGCCCAGATCAGCAGCCCGGTTCTGGTGCCACCTTTACTTCACGACGCCTCAACGGTGAACCCCGCTAGATCCGGGGCTTTCAGCGCAACGCCTTCCTGATCCCCGCTTGACACCCTCACCGGGGCGCTTTCCCCCACGCGCTCACCACGACAGTCTTCAGCTAACGCAGCCAGGGGCGGCTTGAAGCCACCCCCCGAAGGGCGGCTCCGGAGGGCCACGAAACCTCCATCTCCCGCACAGCACCGCAAATCAGCCACTCACCACATCAAGCGACCCCCTGCGTTCGCCGCACACTCACCGCCGTATTTACCGAGAACTTACCGCGAAACGAAAACCCTCCGCCAGGATGGCGGCAGCCCTCCTGGAAACGGGAACCTTCCGCCAGGACCACGGCGGGCGGTAGTTAACTCCGGTGGTGCCGGGGGGCGCCATCTCCGCTCGCGCTTGGCCGGAGACATGGCCAGTGGCGCCGCATGGGCCGGCGACTGCGCCCTGATGTCCTCGATCCTGCGCATCAGCTCAGCATCCTCCGAGATCTCCGCCTCGGTGGGCGACAGCGCGATCGTCGCCGTGAGCACGAACGTCAGCACGCTGACGCCGACGATCAGCGGAAGCAGGAAGGCCGTGGCGTTGGCCCCGCTCATGGCCATCGTGCCCGGGTAGATGTGCATGGCGGCAACGCCCATGTAGTGCATCCCGCAGACCGCCACGCCCATGATCGCGGCCGCGCCCACCGTAGAGCCGACCGTACTGGTCCGCAGCGCGAACCAGAGCGCCGCTGTCGCCGCGACGATGGCGATCACCACGGAAAGCAGGAACAACCACGGGTTATAAGTCATGCGCATGGGTGCTTCCATCGCTGCCATGCCGGTGTAGTGCATGGCAGCGACGCCGAGGCCAGTGACGACGCCAGCGAGCGCCAGCGCCCAGTTAGTGGCGGGGCCGAAGCCGATGATCATCAGTCCGAGGGAGACAAAGGCGACGGCGATCACCATGCTGCCGAGCGTGATCGGCACGTTGAAGGAGACGGTCTCACCGGGGATCGAGAAGCCGAGCATCGCGATGAAGTGCATCACCCAGATGCCGGTGACGCCGATCGAGATGGCGGCGACCAGAAGCCAGCCCCGGCGGGCCGAGCCAGTGCTCGCTCGCGCCCGGCTGGTGCAGCGCAGGCCGAGAAAGCAGCCGACGAACGACATCAGATAGGACAGGGCCGGCGTCAGCAAGCCATAGGAGAAGTTGTGGACAGTAAGCACGAGGATGATCTCCGAGAAATCACGACCGCACAAAGTACATCGCGGCCGAACAACCACTTGGCCAAGACGGAGCTTACTCTGCGGAATCACTTGCTGACTCGACAACCCGGCAAGTGGCGTGACGTGGGCCAAAACCGGGCAGCCGGACCGTCAGCTCCCGGTCAGCCGCCCTCAGTCCTCGGTCAGCAGCCGGGTCTTGATCACCGTCTCGGTCGCGGTTCCGTCGCCCGCGCGCTCGACGAGGTAGCCGTGCGCGCCGGGCCGGTCGGCGACGATCTCGGCCAGGGAGTCGTCGATGAAGTGAGCGGCAGCCCCGTCGTCGCAGGCGATGCCCGCATCGAGCGCCCCGTCGGCCACTAGGGCCTGGAAGAGCGGTCGCCGGCCTGGCTCGGAGTCGTAGTGCGGGCAGTAACTTCCAGGTAGCAGGCCCAGTCCGGCGGTGAACGGCCGGAGCGCGGGGCCGAACGAGTCCGTGGTACCGCCGGCGAACCAGCAGATCGCGCCGGCGCTTACGCCGGACAAGATGATGCCGGCGGCCCAGGCCTGCGCCAGGATCGCGTCAAGCCCGTGGACCCGCCACACGGCCAGGGCATTGGCCACGCTCCCGCCGCCGACGAAGATGACGTCCTGGCTCAGGAGCAGATCGGCCGGGTCCGCCACGTTCGGCATCGGGAACAGCTGCAGGTGACTGACCCTGCTGGGGATCGCACGGAGCCCGCCGTACGTGCTCAGGTAGCTAGCGGGATCATCGCCGGTCGCTGTGTTAACTATGCAGATCCTTGGCGTACTGCTGCCGGACAGCCGGCTCGCGTAGTCGATGAACACGGGCTTGCCGTGCGCCTTCGCCCCGATGTCCGCCGGTGAGTGGGTGCCGCCGATAGCGAGCACGTGTCGTCGTCCGTCCGCTGCCACCGGGACACGCTACCGTGCCACGGTGACCGAATGCACGTTCTGTGACATCGCCGCCGGTTCCACCCCCGGGCACTTTGTGCTCGACGAGGAACTAGTGGTCGCGTTCCTCGACACCAGGCCGGTGTTCAAGGGGCACGTGCTGGTCGTGCCCAGGCAGCACGTCGTCACGCTGCCCGAGCTGCCGGACGACCTGATCGGGCCGTTCTTCGGCACGGTCAGGCGGCTCAGCGAGGCGGTGCCGGCCGCGCTCGGGGCCCAGGGCACCTTCATCGGCCTGAACAACGTCGTCAGCCAGAGCGTGCCGCATCTGCACTCGCACGTGGTGCCCAGGACCAAGGGGGACGGGCTGCGCGGCTTCTTCTGGCCGAGAACGCGGTACGCCGGCGAGGATGAGGCGCAGGACTACGCGAGCCGGATCCGGCGGCAGCTCGGTGCGCCGTCCGGTGCGCCGTCGGCCTGACGTGACCTTGGGGAGGATTATGCCAACGGCGAAACCTCAGGTGATCCCGGCGGGGTTACGCTGGTTTGCATGGCTGAATGGTGGTCTATCGAGGTCTTCGATTCAGAAATTCAGGCAGCCCTGCGATGGAAGGATTCCTATCGCACTCAGCTTGTCGAGGCGGCGATCACCGCCGGGGCGATCGACTGGAGCTGGATCGAGCACAAGGCCGGGGTTGTCTTTGAGGTCTGCTTCGCTGACGAGTCGAAGTGGGAAGCCTTCCGGGGGCTTGGCGCGGTCCAGGCCGCACTCGACGGCGTGCCCGACCCCTCGTACGGCCTGCTCGTCTACCGGGGCCGGGGAGGCGGATCGGGAGCGCGCCAGCCAAAACGGCCCAGGCCGACCGCCGGAGCGGGTGCGATGGAGCTGCCCGAGCCCGCTGACCAGCGTGTCTTCGACGTCACCCAGGCCGAGGCGGTCGGCAGCGCTGTACGATCTGCGAACTAGCGTTCGCAGATCGTACAGCCGGTGTTTGGCTACGAACCGGCTGGCCACATTAATCCGTTCCTGATCTATGGCCGCTGCACAAGCCAGGGCTCAGGGCGGTGCAGGATGGGAGCATGAGTACCACAGCCTCAGCCGACGAGATGCTGTCGGCGATCGAGCGGAGCGGCTATTACCCCGGGATTGTCGCCGACGCGATGTTCTCGGCGATCGGCGCCGAGTCAGTCGTCTCCTACTTCGTCCATCATGACGCCCACTTCGACCCTGGCATGGAGGTGCGCAGGCATATGACGGTCCTGGCGCTTACCCCGACCAGGCTCGTCTATTCGCATACCGACGAATATCCGGCCGATGAGAATGTGCCGGACTCGCGGCCCCAGGCGGAGACCTCAACCGAGGCCATTCGCTGCTCCAGGGTCTCATCCGTCGCGCTGACCAGAGTCATCCCCGACCCGGCCCGCTATCAGCGCGGCGTGACCATGCCGTCCGAGGTCGTGCTGACGATCGGCTGGAACTCGCTGCGGCACCTGGAGTCGAGCCCGCGCACTGCGGCGACGAGAGCTGCGAGGCCGACCACGGTTACACCGGCGCGATGACGTCAGACGACGTGACCATGCGGATCAGCGAGGCCGCCGACGGTGCCGAAGCGGTTGTGCAGGTCCTGGCCTTCGCGCACGCTCTCTCGGCAGCCACAATGTAGTCGTGACTACGCAGACGATCGAGCCAGCACTCCCGAAGTACGCGGTCGCCTCGCTTGACGCGCTCGCGACGTCGATCCTGGCGTCGCTCGGCGTGCCGGACGAGCCGAATCCGCTCCGGCTCGCCGCCGCTGACCGGGTGTGCCTGCTGCTGATCGACGGGCTCGGCTGGGAGCTGCTGAGAGCGCACCCGGCCGCGGCTCCGTTCCTGTCCGAGATCGCGATGACCGCCGCGCCGCTGACCGCGGGCTTTCCCGCGACCACCGCGACCAGCCTCGGCTCGCTTGGCACCGGCCGGCCGCCAGGTCAGCACGGGATCCTCGGCTACCAGGTACGGATTCCCGGCACGCCTAAGCTGCTGAACGCGCTGCGCTGGGATCGCGGCATCGATCCGGTGGCCTGGCAGCCAGGATCGACGATCTTCGAGCGGGCAGCGCGAGCGGGGGTCAGGTCCTATCGGGTCGCTCTAGGAAAGCTGAAGGGCTCGGGCCTGTCCATCGCGTCGATGCGCGGCGCCGAGTACCTCGCGGCGGATACCCTCGGCGCGCTGGTCTCGCGTTCCTGCGCCGCGCTCGCGGAGCCGGGTCCGGCGTTCGCATCGGTGTACTTCGGAGATCTCGACTCGACCGGGCACACCCTCGGCTGCACCTCCGATGCCTGGCTCTATCAGCTCG
Source organism: uncultured Actinomycetota bacterium (assembly GCA_963819285.1). Taxonomy (GTDB): domain Bacteria; phylum Actinomycetota; class Actinomycetes; order Streptosporangiales; family Streptosporangiaceae; genus Chersky-822. The sequence goes on along the minus strand of CAWFVM010000006.1, from coordinate 1,111,365 downwards.
CCCACGTAGACAAGCTCGCCGAGCAGCTCGCGTCGGCTCTTCCGCATGGCACTGTGCTGCACGTGACCGCCGATCACGGAATGGTCGATATCGCGCCGGCCGACCGGGTCGACGTCGACGCCGAGCCTGAGCTGCGGGCCGGGGTGGTGCTGCTGGGCGGCGAGGCCCGGGCCCGCCAGCTCTACTGCGAGCCGGGCGCGGCCGGTGACGTGGCGGCCGCCTGGGGAGCTGTGCTCGGTGACAGCGCGTGGGTGCTCACCAGGGAGCAGGCGGTCGCCGATGGCTGGTTCGGCCCGGTGATCGACGAGTTCCTGCCCCGGATCGGGGATGTCATCGTGGCACCCTCCGGGCCGTCGGCGATCGTGGCGACGAAGTCGGAGCCCGGTGAGTCCGCGCTGGTCGGCATGCATGGCTCGGTGACCCAGTCCGACCAGCTAGTGCCGCTGCTCACCATCACCGCCGGCTAATGGAACGCGCCTCGGCGGGTGACGTTTGTCCACAGGCAGCGAGGGGAACCGCACCGCTATCGAGCCGGTTATCCACAGAACCCAGGAGGTTATCCACAGTGAATAGCCGTCCACCGGGCGAGGCAGCGCCGGATTCTGCCGAGGACACGCCGGCCTATCCGGTCGTTGGCGTCGCTGAGCTGAGTGCCCTGCTCAGGTCGGCCCAGCCCGGGTCGGCCCGGCCTCCGGTCATACTCGACGTCAGGTGGCGGCTCGGCGGACCGCCAGGGATCGAGAGCTACCTGGACGGGCACCTTCCCGGCGCGGGCTTCATCGACCTGGATAAGGACCTGTCGGGCCAGGCGGGCCTGGCTGGCCGGCACCCGCTGCCCGACCCAGCCGTCTTCCAGGTGGCCATGCGGACAGCTGGCCTGCACGCCGGGCAGCTCGCCGTTGCCTATGACGACGGGGACTCGACGGTCGCGGCCAGGCTGTGGTGGATGCTCAGGTACTACGGCCACCGGCAGGCCGCGGTGCTGAACGGCGGCTTCAGGGCCTGGGCCACGGCGGGCCTGCCGCTCAGCCGGGTGGTCAAACGGCCCGAGCCCGGCGACTTCGTCGTCACCACCGTTGGTGACATGCCCGTACTCAGCGACGCGCAGGCCGGCGAGCTGGCCAGGTCCGGCATCCTGCTCGACGCGCGCGCCGGCGCCAGGTACCGGGGCGAGGTTGAGCCGGTCGACCGGGTCGGCGGTCACATCCCCGGTGCGATCAGCGCACCGACGAAGGACAACGTGGCACCGGACGGGCTGTTCCTCGATCCGGCCGAGCTGACCCGCAGGTTCGACTCGCTCGGCGTGCCCGACCCGACGACCAGGCCGGGCGACGGCCAGCCCAGCGCGCCGGTGATCGGCGCGTACTGCGGCTCAGGAGTAACGGCCGCGCACCAGGTACTCGCGCTGGAGCTGACCGGCCGCCCGGCCGCGCTCTACGTAGGCTCCTGGTCCGCCTGGTCCGCCAGCCGCTCCAGACCAGTAGCCACCGGCCCCGACCCCGGCTAGCCGGGCCTCTCACCCCAAGAGGAGTTGGCGAAACTGGCTCCTTGGCCGGCTTGCGGCGTGATCCGGGCGATTTGCCGGATATTTTCCTTTCGGTTAGTGCGGCCGCCCCCGGTCAGGTGCCCAAAGTACCCGCGCAGCCTTCCGTGATCATGAAGTAGAGCTTGATCACGGAACATGGGCCGCGTGATTACCCCATCAGGGTTCCGTGTTCAAGGCCCCGTCCATGATCACGGAACCCTGGCGGAGTCAGCGGACACTTCCGCATTGCCCTCCTGGCTATCTCGCCCCAGAAGCTGCGTCGATGTGGCAGAGATGTAGTTCCAGCCATGTTCCACGGGCTGTTGCAGAATCAGCACATCGACGCGGTCTGGAACTGGGGCGAGGGGTTAGTGGCGCAAGTCCTGGCGGGTTGTGAGGAGCAGCCACGTTAGGGCGCCCGTGGCGAGTGCCGGGGCCGCCGGAGAGTGACCGGCCGCTAGCGCGCCGAGCACGGCAGCCACGATCGCGACCGCTGCTCTGAGCAGCAGCCGCACCCGCCGGCCCGGTCGGCTCCAGGACACCAGCTGCCTCGCCCGGACCACACCGGACCGCTGACGAGCGAGAAGGGCAACCTCGGGCAGCGCGGCCCTGGCCTCATTGCGGCCAAAGGCGGTGCGCAGCTCGGTGTAGGCGGCGGCAGCACGGGCGAACCGATCGGGGTCGCCTCCGTCGGCGCGATCCGGATGGGTGGCCGCCGCGATCCGGCGCCAGGCCGCCCTGACGTCGTCATCGGTCAGCTCGCCCCTCGCGGTCAGTCCGAGCTCGGCGAACGGATCGGTCCGCTGCTCGCCCGCCACCTCGCGCGACCGACGCCACCCGCTCATGCCGGCGGCTCCGACCCGAACGCGGCGTCGAGAAAGGTTCCGACGCTGGCCAGCCGCCCGCCCGCACCGCTGGCCCCGGCACCACTGGCCCCGGCACTGCTGGCCCCGGCACCAGCTGGCTCGACCCGGCTCACCTGATCAACCGCTGCCGGAGCCCCGACAAGTCGCTTGACCTGCACGTAGGTAACCCCGCCCCGGTAGAGGTAAGCGGCCTGGCCGACGTCGAGCGACCGGATCAGGCTCGGGTCAGCGACCGGGACCTCCTGCAGCCGTGACGACCCCTCATGCGCCCAGAACGGGAACCGCCGCAGCCGCCGCGTCGTCTCGAGTACCTTGCGGGTACCGGCCAGCGCCGTGATCGGTTCCGGCTCCGGGGTCCGCAGCAGCCAGATCCCGCCTTCGGCCGAGGCGGCGATCCGCAGCCGCTCGTCCTGTGACTCGCCGAGTCCCTGCCAGGACTGGGCCGACACCTGCACGGCGAGCCCGAGTGACCGGGCTCGCTCATAAAGCTGCCAGATCGGCAGCCGCCGCGACACGGCGCTGAACTCATCGACGGCCAGCAGGATCTCCCGCCTGACCGGCCCGCGCACGGCGAAGCTGGCCAGCAGGTCCACCAGCGCCCTGGCCTGACCTTCGGCCACCGAGATCTGGTCGGTACCTTCGATGATGCAGTACCAGGCATCGGCATCACCGAAGCCGCCCGGCCCGTCCAGGCCAGGACCGAGCCGGCGAAACAGAGTGCGGAAGCGCAGCGCCACGTCGGCCAGGTGCCGGGAAGCCGACTTGATCAGCACGTGATCGGCCTGCGTGCCCGCGCCCGCGTAGGCCAGGGACAGCCAGCCAGGCTCCAGCCGGGTGAGCAGATCCTGGCTGCTGGCCGGCGGCCCGCCCGGTGCTTCGACGGCCAGTCCGATCAGCGCTTCCATGACGTCGGCGTAGTACGCGGCCGCACCCGTCCCGTGCTCGATGAGGTCGACCAGCGTCGTCGTGAGCTGGCGCGGCGGCAGTGTCCACAGGGACAGGCTTGCCTCGTCCGGCCAGATCGCCGTGGACCGCGCCCCGGCCTCGCGCAGCACCCGCCTGACCCGGTCGGCGATCCGGCGCGCGTCGGAACCGCCCTTGCAGTCGAGCACGACGAGCAGGGGCGGGCTGCACAGACCGGCAGCGTGCCGTCGCAGGCCGATTGCCATGAACCCGGTCCAGAGCCTGAGCAGGAGTGTGGTCTTGCCCGTCCCGGTCGTGCCGACGACGACCTGATGGGAGCGCATCCGCTGGTAGCCGATGGCGGCGACCGGCCCGCTGCGGTGACCGACGCTCCGGATAACGGCACCAGCCGCAAGCCGATCCTTACGCATAATAAGAGGGACCGATCCGGGCGCGGAGATCCTCGCTCTGGCTGTGCGCACCTGGTGGCGCCATTGCCGCTGATCGAAGGTGACGGCCGCGGCTGGTGACCGGCCGCCGGCCCCCGATCGGACCGAGCCGGTCCGGTAGGCCCAGGCCAGGCCGCCCAGGATCAGGCCAAGCGGGATCGCGGCCGGGGCTGCCGTCGCCGCGGCGCGCGGGATGGCCCCGGCCTCAGCGAGCCGCCAGAAGGCCAGCCACGTCTCATAGGGCGCGGCCGGCACGGCTCGCAGGCCAGCCGCGGTGCCAGTGGCCGCGAGCCAGACCGCGACCATCGGCCCGCACCAGGCGGCGGCGATGAACAGTCGTCCTGGCTGCCAGCCGCGCCACCACGCGACCGCGAACGCTCCGCCGGCGACCAGCGAAGCCGGCGCGACCGCCACGGCGATTGCCGCGCAGGCCAGTACTGCCGCTGCGCGCACCAGGGCCCGCAGGATGGCCTGCGCGATGAGCAGCCCCAGCCACCGCCTGATCATCGAGCATCATCCGGAACGATAAGCGCCGGGCGGACTCCCGCCTCGCTATTCCGGCCTGGGTGACCGGCAGCCCGCGATGGCCACTGCGCATCCGAGGGCAGCAGCCGGATCTCGACGCGCTCCGCGAGAGCGCCAAGGGCGTCGCGCGCCCTGGTCACGACCGGGCGGGCGGCGGGGGAGCAGAGGTAGATCGCCCGCGCGTGCCTGGGCAGTCGCGGCTGGCCAGCGGCTGGCGAGTCGTGCGGGTCACCGTAGTCGGCCGTGCGGGTCAGGATCTCGCGCATGATCGCTGTCGTCCTGCCGACCGACTTGGGAGTCAGCTCGGCCTCGATCGCCCAGGACTCGCCGGCCCAGCCGAGTGTTCCGGTGTCCGGCCACAGAACTTCCCCGTCTGGCACGTGCTCGCGGAGCCCGATCTTGCGGCCGAACCTTGCCCGGAGCCGGCGCTCGCTGCGCCAGAACGCCTGACCAGAGCTGTACTGCGGGACGCCGGACAGGGCCAGCCTGACCGCTGTCACCGCCCGCAGATGCGCCAGCCGCGACAGCGCGGGAACGGCCGCCGTGTACGGCAGGCCGCAGCGCACCAGCCCGGCCTTAGTCAGCCAGACCCAGCGCGGCCCGGGGCCGAGCCGGTCGGACTCCGCTACTCCGGCCGAGCTCCACCTGGCGGCCAGCGAGACGACGCGCCGGTGCGTCACGCCAAGTGCGAGAGCGAGCTGGTCAAGCTGGACGCCGTACATCTCGCCCGTGAAGATCAGCCCGGCGGCCTCAAGGTCCGCGCCTTGCGGGCTTAATCCCGATGCTCCAGCTGCCCCGATCACACGCCAATCTCATCACGGCTCGCCGCCATTGCCGGCCCGGAACGGGGATCGGCACGCGGAGGACACCCGGTGCTGGCGCTGGAAGGCTGCGTACTGCACAATGTCCCGAAGAGTATCAGCAGCAACTGGCGACGCTCGCCTGCGACAGTCTCTGCCCGCTCGCCTGAGGTTCGTTGGGGAAGACGCACCTCATCCGGCTGGCAGGGAGGTTTGGTGACCGTTCACGGTGTGCTGCAGATTCACTCTGCGCCCCCGGCGCTCAGCCCGCATATCGAGTGGGCGGTAGCCGGGATATTCGGCGTTCCGGTCAAGCTGCACTGGATCGAGCAGCCGGCCGCTCCCGGTGCCGTCAGGACCGAGCTCGCCTGGCAGGGCCGGCCGGGCTTGTCCGGCAACATCGCCTCATCGCTCGTGACCTGGAACCTGCTGCGCTTCGAGGTCACCGAAGAGGCGAGCCAGGGGTGCGATGCGATGCGCTATAGCTGCACGCCGGAACTGGGCATGTTCAGCGCCGCGACCAGCGCCAACGGCGACATCATGATCAGTGAGAACAGGATCAGGGCCGTGATGACGCTAGCGGCCGGCTCAGGCTCCGGTGAGCAGCTGAGCGGGCTGCGCGAGCTGCACGGCCGGCGTCATCCGGCGCTGGGCGGTTCGCTGGAGGCCGAGCTGAAGCTGCTGCTCGGGGAGCCCTGGGACGCCGAGCTTGAGCCCTTCAGGCACGCCTCAGCCGGCGCCCCGGTCCGCTGGCTGCACGCCACGGGCTAGTCGCCGGCGGGGGGAACCGGGGTCTGGTCTTCCGGGCGGTTCTCTGAGATCCAGGTGTCGATCCGCTCCCACCAGGAGTACAGCCACTGGAGCTGGGCCTCGTGATCGAGGTCACGCGGTACCTGGTCGACCGGCACCCGCCACCATTTCGCCTTGATGACCTGACCGACGGCCAGGTGGCGCCAGATGTCGCCGGCGGTGACCAGGCGATCGAGGCCGGCGTGGGCGACGAAGATCACGTCAGCGTCGGGGCAGGCCATGATGGCCGCGAAGGCGCCGCCGCTGCGGGGCGCGAGCAGGTTGGGCATCTGCCTCGCCCGCTCCGCCAGGTCGTCCCGGCCGAGCTGCTCTAGCCTGCCTATGCCGCGCTGCCAGCGGCCAGGAGTCCAGTTGCCGCCCTCTGGGAAGATCACCAGCGCGCCCTTCTGGTCGAGCCCGCTGGCGAGCCGCTCGATCTGCTCCACGAAGATCTTGTCGCCGGTCCTGGCGTGGTTGATGAAGACGTTCGGCAGCCGGTTAGCGACCACGTCGACGCCGGGGTCGAGCTGCATGGTCGCCTTCATGACCACCCTCGGCCGGCGCTGGTACGAGCTGAGCAGCTGCCGGACCAGCAGGAAGGAGTCGCCAGGGCCGGCGTGGCGGCTGAGCACGATGATCGGGCGGGCCAGCCGCGCCGCGGCCTCGTCCGGGGTCAGCTCCGGCTCGTCCACGTCGATCCGCAGGCCAAACGAGCGCCTCGCGGCGTTGTAGATCGAGTCGAGGAACCATCGCATCACCGCGTAGTGCCTGACCTGGAACGGCTCGGTGCGCAGCCGGCCGCCGAAGCCGCTGGCGACCCACAGGCCCAGGCACATGAACAGCGCGCTGGTCTCGGCGAACAGCCAGATCAGCGCGAAGAACAGCAGCCGCAGGGCGCGGGTGCGGCTGCGCCGCGTCCGGCTGAGCCAGCCGAAGATCAGGGTGACCGCGGCGAGCAGCGGAAAGAGCACCACTACGGCGAGCGCGACGACGACAGCCAGCGGTGCCAGCACCATCCGGCGGATCAGCCTTGGTGGCAGCATGGCCGACTCCTCGTTGTCCCGGCCAGCCGCAGACTCGGTCAGCCCTCGCGGGCGGTGGCGAGATAGCTAGCTGACGCCTCGCGGGCGCGTTCTATGCTCTCCTGCACCATAGCCTTGTCCCGGTAGCGCAGTTGCGACAGATCGGGCGCGCGCCGGTTTCCGCCGGTGGGCAGCACGTGCACGGTGATGCCGCCGGGCAGCGCCGAGATCTCCTCGTGGAATCTGTGCCTGCGGGCTATCTCGAACGCGACCAGACCGACTTCCCAGGGGCGTTTCGGCGGCTTGAGCGCGGTCTCGATCCGGCCGACGTGAAGCACGTAGACGGTGCTGGCGCCGAGCGCGACGGCCCGGCCGACCGGGATGGAGTCGACGAGCCCGCCATCGAAAAAGTGCTCGCCGTCGATCTCGACCGGCGGCAGCAGGCCAGGCACCGCGCACGACGCCAGCACCGCCTGCACCAGCGATCCGGTGGAAAACCAGGCCGCCGTCGCCCGTTCGATGCTCGCGGCGACGCAGTGGAATGGCAGGGCCAGGTCACTGAACTCGCGGGCAGGCAGGCTACTGCGGAGCAGCTCGGCGAGCGGCTCGATCGCGTGCAGGTGGGTGCCGGAGCTCGCTAGCCGCACGGCACGGCTCCAGAGCCGCTCGCTGAACGCCTGCTGCAGCGCCTCGCCTTGCCAGAGCTCGCTGAGCCGCTGCGCCGATCCGGCCGGATCGGCCGCCACGAATACGCCGTTGATCGCGCCGATGGAGGTGCCGACGATCAGGTCGGGCCTGATGCCGGCCTCAGAGAGTGCCATCAGCATGCCGACCTCGTGAGCGCCGAGCAGCCCGCCGCCGCCGAGCACGAACGCGGTCGTCACCCCTAGGCCGCCTGGCCGGGGTAGCCCCGGCGCACGGTGCGGTCCAGGATGCCGAGGGTCGCCCTGAGCGCGTTCTCGGAGATGACAGGGAAGATCCCGGCCTCGCGCCAGGTCGGCGCGATGTCAGACCAGTCGTAGTAGGAGGTGACCAGGGTCCCCGTCTCGGCTGGCTCAAGCCGGTAACCGTAGACGTGACCTATCTGCGGGCGGATCTGGCCGAGGATGGTCCAGGCGATCTCCCGGTCAGCCTCGAACGCGGAGATCCGCACGGTCACATCGTAACGGCCTAGCGGGTAGTCGTTCAGCGCCTCGCGGTCCATGTGCACCACGAAACTGTCCCCGACCGCTCCGGCCGGCTCTCCGTCGGCCGACATCAGCATCCCCGAGCCGTCGATCGCCACGTGACCCTGCGGATCGCACAGCACCCGGAAGATCTCCGATGCCGGGGCCTCGATGGTGCGCTGTACCTCAATCCGTTCCGTCGCCATGCCCACATCCTGCCAGAACCGGCGACAACGACCAGATCCGGCTACGTCCTGGATGGCAGCGGCGGCCTGGGCATCAGGATCGTTGAGGCCGCCTTAGACGGGGGAAGACATTTAGTCAATATACACTTGCACTAACCAAGAGAAGTGACGCGCTCGGCCGATGACCAAGGAGCACCAGTGGAACCTGCTGCCCTGTCCGCGCTGGCAGCGACGGTCGGCTCAGCCCTTGTCGGTGCCATGACAACCGATGCCTGGGAAGGCATGCATACTCGCATAGCCGCCCTGTTTGGCCGGGGCGACAAAGCGACCGAACAGCAATTCGAAGCGCAGTTAGGTGCGTCTCGGACGGCGCTTGACGCTAGTGCTGAGCTGGAAACCCGCGAAGGAGTCGCACTAGCAGAAATTGAAGGCTGGATCCAGCGTATTAATCATGTTCTCGAAACTGATGAATCGTTTACGAGCGCGCTCTCCAGCATACTGGACTTACTCACAAGGCACTACTCTCCGCAAAGCCCGACAATCCAGCGAGTAACAGCTCAGCGCGACGCGTACACCGCCGCTCGCGACCTGCACATCAGCATCAACCGTCGAGACGATGACAACCATCGATCCTGAGGCAACTCCCGGAACCGACCAGATCGTTCTCGCTCGCCGGGATGCCTTCGTCGCTGCGCGTGACCTGTACCTCACCGTCGCGCTCGGCGCCATGCCCAGCGGCCGGATTGATGCCAGCCGATTCGACCGAGGTCGGCCTGTATTCGTGCAATATTTTAACCCAGAAATCTTCGCCTGCTACGGTCTAGAAATCAACGGCTCACACTCTGGAGCTATCCTTCGCAATGCGCTCTTGGCCACGCGTCTCGCATTGCTGGCGACCGATCGACATCTCATCTTTCCATCCTCGTACATTTTCGAGGTAAAATGGTTTGACCACTATCTTCGACTGGCTCGACCGCTCGTAGGAGCTGGTCACATAAGATATACTGCCCCGGTTGCCGGGCTAGCCGAGTACCGGGAGATTAAGGTTCTCGAATACCGTAAGGAAAGCGCCAATCCTTATCTCGCTTATGACGAGAGTCGACTGTCTGCGCATCGTCAGCTGATCTGGGCTCCCCGTCCGGGGCAGTCCACAGCGACAGACATTGGCGCGCAGTGGCGAATCGCTCTCGCACCTGGCGGCGATCTGCACGGGCTCGTCCGGAGCGTCGCCATTCAACGTCACCGCACCTATGGGCGTACCGAAAATTTCTTGCTCAAGACGCCAGAACGGCTTGATGGCCAGGCATTCATAAGAAGATTCGTAGAACAGACTCTGGCCACGACGATACCAAATGAGCATTCGAGAAGCCTTGCATTCTTTCTCTCTGCCGCTTACTTGGAGAGCTATGTCGCCGATCTCGACGCGGTCATGCTCGCAGACTTCCCGATTGCTGACCTGTCATGCGGTTTCAGGAGGCGATTCCCCAACCTGGCGGACAGGCTGCTTTCCGCCCGGCAACTAGATGACTGCCTTCGTTGGCTCCGTGTTCACGCTTATATTCACAACGTGGCGACCTGGGACGAGTTGATCGAAATCAGGTCCTCGGCCGAGTTCAAGGTCATTGCGTCCACTTTTCAGGGTGACTATACGCTGGCTTTTACATTGGCTGTTCTTGCCTCTAGAAGATCCGGTCTTTTTCAATCGGCTCGAACCTACCCGCAGGCAATGGCTAATATGGCACTGGTGGCGGATAAGATTTCAGATCAGATGGCCCCATATCTGACTTATTCCTGAGATAGACTACAAAGGAGGCACAAGATGACTCGCTCAGTGTACTGCTCTGGCTCGATAATGAAGGGAATATCCGACGAACGGAAGCTCTGCTGGAGCGACTCGGAGCGCTCCGAAGTTAGCAAGGGCGCATCTCCCGGTGAAGTCGTATACCTCAACCCAGACGATCCGATTACGGATCCGTCGAATACCCTCGGCCAATTCGGTCGAGATATGTATCAGGTAATGGTCTGCACAGCGGTCATCGTCGACGCACGGGAGAGACGCGGACTTGGCGTCGGTGTCGAGATAGCCGCCGCAGCGACCTTCGGTACTCCGGTCATAGTCGTTGCGCCACGTAACTCCAAATACCGCTCTGACCAGCTCGAGTATCGAGGCACGGTGGTGAGCAACTACGTTCATCCGCACATTGATGCTTTGGCAGCGTCCGTCGTCGATGACTTCATCGCAGCAGGCGAGGCGCTGTCCCGACTGCCTTGTCGGCCCAGCCCAACCCATGGCGACGAGGTACCTCAGTGGCTGAATAGGGCTATTAAAGAGTACGTCAATAACGTACTTGACTGCGATGCTCCGATGATAGAGGCACTTGCTCGGCTGACGAGCCGCTAGGGACCGGGGCACAAGTGATTCTTCAGGCCGGAAATAGCCAGGCTGAACTCCACGAGACCCAGGGTGCTGAGATCTATCTTCTGCACAATGCTAGTCTCGAATTACTTCTGTTCAACCGCAACCTCCTGGGTGCCGAGTTCCGCGAAGTGTGTCTCGCTTCAAGCAGACACTATGTGCGGCATATCGCAGACGAACTTCAAGGAGAAGACTGCGCTGAACTGGTCATTCTGAGCAAGGGATTAATTTATCAGCTGTCCGAGGCTGTCCGGCTAGAATTTGGGCAGAATCTTCCGACGAACCTTGTCGCGACGTCACGCGTGGCCGTCACAGGGGACTCGGCACGCGTTGCGGTAACTTACTCTCAAATCGAAGCTCCCGCTCAAACTGTCCTGATAGGGGATACCGTGGCGTCCGGTGCGACTGTAGTAGCGGCACTTGAGTCTTATACAAGACTGCATTCTATCGAGCGGCTCTTTGTGCTTTCTTATGCCGGCACCGAAATTGGCGCACGGCGAATCACGCGGTTTTGCGTGGATCGATCAATCCGCTGCACATTTCTCTATGGCCTGGCTGTGTTCGGCTTGGGGGACAACGGATTCGACCTAGCCTTCTTACATCCTGATACGGTTGCAAGAGACGGCTACAAGCAACGAGCGTCTGAGCAATTCGGCGGGCGCCCGGTCTCGGCAGTAGGTTGGGACTTCGGATCTCAGGCTATGGCGCCGGAGAAATACCGCCAGCTATGCTGGATTGAGGCAGAATTGTGGCATCTCAACGACTCACCATGTCTCCGGGTCGCCAGCAAGCCGTCAAACCTAAATGCGCTGGCTCATGAGCGCGCCGCCTATGCCCAACATTTGAGCGCGATTCAACTGAGCGAGGAATGACGAGTTACTGAGCCAGCGGAGCCGATTTTCGCAGCGCGCGCATCGCATCGCTTATTGTTTGATCCGCTGGGCAATCTGTGTCGATTTCGTACATCGGCCAACGGGCACGGAACTCGGCCGAGATGTTCTTCGCTTCCCGCTGAAACGAGTCGTAGCGTTCTCGCGAGAAGCTATTTTCGTCATCGTTTCGTCTCACGGCTCTCATGTCTGCACAGCATCTGATGCCATGCTCAATGCTGGAATAACATGCTGTGCACACGTATCTCGCGGTAGTTCGATTGAGGGCCAGGTCCGCGGGTGCGCGTAGCATCAGTCCGACTACTCGCCCCGCTGCCAGGTCGATTGCCGCGAGTACGTCCTGAAGACTGCGAGCTTGCTCGACACTCCGAGGATATCCGTCAATGATAAGGCCTTGTTGCGCGGAGACTCCTATAGAGTCCCGTATTATCATGCAGAACAGGTCGACTGGAATGGTCCGGCCGGCCGCTAGCAGCTGCGCTACCTCCTCGCTCATAGCGACGTCCTTGGATGCACGAGCGATGCGTCGCAGAACCTTCCCAGTGTCGAATGTGCAAACATTGAGACGCAATCCCAACGCCGTTGTCAGCGTCGACTTTCCGACTCCAGGCGGCCCGGTCACGCAGATCGCTAACGGACGTTTGACTCCAGTGGCGCCTGTCATGCCGCTGTCAGGCGTCGGTGAAGACGACGGCCACGTTCGAGCCGCCGAAACCGAACGAGTTGTTGAGCACGGCCATTGGCTCGCTGCCGTGCTGCTGCAACTCGGTCGGCTTGACCGCGATCTCGACGCCGAGGTCCTCTTCCGGGTCGTCCAGGTTGATGGTGGGAGGCGCCATCCGGTCGCGCAGGGCCAGGATCGCCGCGACCGACTCGACCGCTCCGGCGCCGCCCAGCAGGTGGCCTGTCATCGACTTGGTGGACGACACGACCACGCCATCAGCGGCTTCGCCTAGTGCCCGCGCGATCGCCCTCGCTTCGAGCACGTCCCCGGCCGGGGTCGAGGTCGCGTGCGCGTTCACGTGCGTGAGCTGACGCGCCGCGACCCCGGCGTTCTCCAGCGCCCGCGTGATCGCGAGCACCGCGCCGCCGCCCGCGGGATCGGGCTGCGCGATATGGTGCGCGTCGCACGAGTAGCCAGCCCCGGCCGCGACCGCGTAGACCCGCGCACCTCGCGCTTCCGCGTGGCGCTCGGACTCCAGCACCACGATCCCGGCACCCTCGCCGAGCACGAAGCCGTCCCGGCCCCGGTCGAACGGCCGGGACGCCCGCTCTGGCTCATCGTTGCGCAGCGACAGCGCCCGCATGGCCGCGAACGCCGCGATGTTCAGCTCGATGATGGCGGCCTCGGTGCCGCCAGCCACGACCACCTCGGCGCGGCCCAGCCGGATCATGTCGATGCCGTAGCTGATCGCCTCGGCACCAGAAGCGCACGCGCTGACCGGCGTGTGCACGCCGGCCCTGGCCCCGAGCTCGATGCTGATCCACCCGGCCGAGCCGTTCGGCATCAGCATCGGCACGGTGAACGGCGACAGCCGCTGCCAGCCGCGTTCCCGCAGCGTGTCGTAGGCGGTCAGAGTCGAGCTGATCCCGCCGATGCCGCTCGCGACGACAACGCCGAGCTTCAGCGGGTCTACGTCTGGCTTTCCCGCGTCCGCCCACGCCTCGCGGGCGGCGATCAGCGCGAACATCTCGCATCGGTCGAGCTTCCTGGCCTGAACCCGGTCGATGATCGTGGCCGGCTCGACGGCAGCGGGCGCCGCGATCTGGCACGGCAGCCGCTGCGCCCAGTCATCGGTCAGTGCCCGCACGCCGCTTCGGCCGGCCAGCATGGACTGCCAGGTGGCCGGGGCGTCAGCACCGACTGGCGTGATCGCGCCAATACCGGTGATGACGACCCGGGTCGATGCGTTGGCCACTTTGCAGAGCTCCTTCGATGTTGGTAAACCCCCACGCGATCAGGCGGGCACGGGTGTCAGGCCGAGACCGCCGAGCGCGCGACGTAGTCGATGACGTCCTGCACCGTCTTCAGGTCCTTGAGCTGGTCGTCCGGGATCTCCACGCCGAACTTGTCCTGGGCGGCGACGGCGATCTCCACCATCGACAGGCTGTCGATGTCGAGGTCATCGACGAACGTCTTGTCCGGCGTCACCTCGTCCGCGGGGACGCCCGCGATTTCGTCGATGATCTCGCCGAGGCCGGTGAGGATCTCTTCCTGAGTCATGGCCATTTCCGATTTCTCCCTTATCTGTGTAGTTACTGTCGTGGTGACATCGTCCTGAGTCAAGGCGCTGGTCAGGGTATCGTGATGACCTGAGCCGCATAACACACCCCGGCGCCGAATCCGATCAGCAGCGCCTTGTCGCCGGTGGCGAGCTCGCCGCGCTCGATCATGCGGGACAGCGCCAGCGGGATCGACGCCGACGAGGTGTTTCCCGCGGTCACGATGTCCGTCGCCACCTTGGCCTGAGGCGCGCCGATCTTGCGGGCCAGCGCCTCGATGATCCGCAGGTTCGCCTGGTGCGGCACGAAGACTGTCAGCTCGGCCGGGTCAACGCCCGCGTCAGCGCAGGCCCGCAGCGCGACCGGGTGCAGCGCGGTGGTGGCCCACCGGAAAACTGCCTGACCTTCCTGGAAGATGAAAGAATTGCGGTCCTTGACGTAGATCTTGTCCGCCATGTCGCCGTCACTGCCCCAGACAACCGGGCCGACACCTGGCCCCTCGTCGTCAGCCGCGTCATCGCCGGCCGGCCGACCACGGCCGCGCCCGCTCCGTCGGCGAAGATGATGCAGGTTGACCGGTCGGTCCAGTCCACCCACTGGGACAGCTTCTCGGCGCCGATCACCAGCACGTACCTGGCCGAGCCCGAGCGGACGGCGTCGCTGGCGTTGGCGAGCGCGTAGCAGAAGCCGGCGCAGGCCGCGTTCAGGTCGTAGGCGCCTGGCGCGCTGATGCCGAGCCGCCGGGCCACCACGGCGGCGGTATTCGGGATCATCACCTCGGGCGTGCAGGTAGCGACGATCACCAGGTCGATGTCGGCGGGGGAGAGCCCGCTGCCGGCCAGTGCCTTGCCGGCGGCCGCCAGCGCCATGTCAGCGACGGTCTCGTCGGGCCCCGCGATCCGGCGGCTGACGATCCCGACCCGGCTGCGGATCCACTCATCGTTGGTGTCGACGGTCGCCGCGAGGTCGTCGTTGGTCACGATCCTGGCGGGCTGATAGCCGCCGAACGCCAGCACTCGTGCGCCCGAGGTGCCCTGGTGGGTTCGCATCGGTGTCACTGCCTTTCGCTTGTTGCTGCCTGGGGCGTCGCGGCGCTGCGACTGATCAATGGCCGGGAGCCTGGCTGCCCGCGCCGCTGCCGGCATGACTGGCGAGCAGGGCGCGGGCCGAGTCAAGCTCGGCCGGTGTCTTCAGCGCGAGCCGCTCCACTCCTGGCAGCGCCCGCCGGGCCAGCCCGGTCAGCGTGCCGGCCGGCGGCAGCTCAAGGAACGCCGTGGCCCGCAGCTCCCGCATCGACTCCATGCACCGATCCCACCTGACCGGAGCGCTGACCTGAGTCACGATGCGGTCAAGCCAGTCGCCGCCGGAGGTGACCTGCGCTCCGTCGCGGTTGGAGAGCACGATCATCACCGGGTCGCGTACCACCACCGTAGCCGCCACGGCCGCGAGCGCGTCCACGGCGGGCCGCATGTGCACGGTGTGAAACGCTCCGGCGACCTGAAGCGGGCGCAGCTTAACCCCCGGCGGCGGGTCGGCGGCGAACTCGGCGAGCTGGGCGAGCGTGCCGGCCGCGACGATCTGGCCGGCGGCGTTCATGTTCGCCGGCGTCAGCCCGTGTTTCTCCAGGCTGGCGAGCACCTCGGCCTCATCGCCGCTGAGCACGGCGGTCATCGAGGTCGGCTCGGCCGCCGCGGCTGCCGCCATCGCCCGGCCCCGGACCCCGACCAGCCGCATCGCGTCGTCGGCGGTGACGATCCCGCCGATCGCGCCGGCTCCGATCTCGCCTACGCTGTGGCCGGTGACGATGCCCCCGTGAACGCCGTCGGCGACGCCGAGTACGCCGGCCGCTGCCAGCGCGGCGGCGACCAGCAGCGGCTGGGCGACCGAGGTGTCCCTGATCTCGTCGGCGTCACCGGCCGTGCCGAACTTGATCAGGTCGCAGCCGGCCAGCTCCGACCAGGCGCCGATTCGCTCGGCGACACCGGGGAATTCCAGCCAGGGGGAGAGGAAGCCAGGAGTCTGGGCACCCTGTCCTGGCGCAGCAATCACGAGCATCTTCTAACCTTGCACTGTAGGAGTCCGCCATACGAATAGAAAAGTCTACGAACTTACCGCCATTACGGATGTAGACATCCTACAAAACTAGGTCCGCTTGTGTGCGAGCCGCCCGTACACCACGGCCAGCCACAGGGCGAATCCTCCCCGCCCGTCGCCCGGATTGAAGCCAGTTAGCACAGTCGCCCGGCGCAGCCGGTAGCGCACAGTATTGGGATGAACGAACAGCATCCGCGCCGTCGCCTCCAGAGAGTGACCTTGCTCCAGGTAGGTCGTCACCGTGTCGAGGAGCGCGACGCCGCCACGATGCAGCGGCTCGTAGATGTGCTCGATCAGCTCGGCGCGGGCGCTCTCATCGCCGTCAAGCGCTCGCTCGGGCAGCAGATTCGAGGCGAGCACTGGCCGGGGCGCGTCCGGCCAGGCCGGAGCTGACCGCAGCCCGGCGAGGGCCGCCCGAGCAGACCCCGCCGCCGTCTCGAGGTTGCTGGCGGCCGGACCGACCACGACCGGCCCTGGGCCGAATCTCGAGGCAAGCTGCCTGGCCACCGGCATCGGATCGCCGGGCCCGCCGAGCACGACCACGAGCCGGTGCCCGTGCACGCCGGCCAGCAGGTCAAACTTCGCCCGGCGGGCGAGCATGCGCAGCTCGTCGATCAGGCCCTCTGGCTCATTGCCGTCCGCGTGCCCGGCCAGAACGGTGACCGGCGTCGGCGGCCAGTTCAGCGCGGAGGCCCAGGACGGCAGGCTCTCGTCGATCTCACCCCGGACCAGCGAATCGACCACCAGCGCCTCAAGCCTGGCATCCCAGGCACCGCGGGCCTCGGCTGACCGGGCGTAGACCCCGGCGGCGGCGAACGCCACCTCCCTGGTGTACCTGAGCACCGCCTCGCGCAGCTCGGACTCCCCGCCAGGCGCCGCCAGCTCGTCGACCTTGCTCTCCACGACATCGACGATGATGCGCACCATCTCGACGGCCTGCTGCAGGCTCACCGCCCTGGCCAGCTCGCGAGGCGCCGTGCCGAACACCTCCCCGGCCACCGCTCGCCGGCTTCGCTCGGGATGCTTCACCCAGTCAACGAAGGCCGCGACCCCCGCCTGGGCCACCAGCC
This sequence comes from uncultured Actinomycetota bacterium, assembly GCA_963819285.1. Classification (GTDB taxonomy): domain Bacteria; phylum Actinomycetota; class Actinomycetes; order Streptosporangiales; family Streptosporangiaceae; genus Chersky-822. Next base: position 1,094,442 of record CAWFVM010000006.1, on the reverse strand, counting down.
CGAGCCAGGACCTGTTCTCCGCGGACAGCGCCCTGAACCAGGGCAGCCGCCGCTCCATCGACGTCATGGCCGCGGTGCCGAGGGAACTCATGGACTGCTCAAGCCTGGCGACTGTGTCAGCCCGGACCCGGCCCCTCGCCCGGCCGCCCGGCCCGGCGCTCTGAGTTGCCTTCATGCTCACGTGATCAGGGTGTCATGCCGGGTCACGCGCCCGGCGCGCGCCCTTCCGGGCCGTTGTATCTGGCAGCGGTATGCCGCACAGTGTGTGGAAGCCGCCGACCTGGGAGTTCGGCACCCGCAACAGATTCGGCACCCGCAACAGAGAGGACACTTCACAATGACCAGGACCCGCCAGCCCCAGCGGATCTGGCAGACTGCCGTGGCACTCGCCGCCATCGCCGCCGGGCTGACGGCTGCCGCCGTTCCAGCCGTCGCACACTCGCGCGCCGTGAGTTACGAGTTCAAGAAGCTCAACAACAACAGCGACCCGACCTTCAACCAGCTTCTCGGGATCAACAACCGCGGCAGGATCGCCGGCTACTTCGGCTCGGGCGCGCACGGCCATCCGAGCAAGGGCTACCAGCTCGTCCCGCCCTTCGGTCAGTCAAGGTACAGGTCTGAGAACTTCCCCCGGTCGGCGCAGACCGAGGTCACCGGCCTGAACGACGTCGGCGTCACGGTCGGGATGTACTCGAGAACGAACAAGCCGAACGCGTTCCTCAACGCCTTCGCCGGCTTCTACGTGAAGAACGGCAAGTACCACAAGGTCGTCTTCCCCGCCGCGGACAGCTCCAGCCCGCAGTTCGATGAGCTGCTCGGAGTCAACAACGCCGGAATGGCTGTCGGCGACTACCGGGACACCCTCGGCAACCTGCACGGCTTCCGCTACAACATCGCCACTCACAAATTCGCGAAGATCACCGTCAGCGGCGCGGCGAACGTGACCGTCACCGCTATCAACGCCGGCGGCAGCGTGGTCGGCTTCTTCGCCAACGCCGGCGGCACGGTGATCTCCTTCATGCGGCACAGCAACGGTCAGGTCGTCACCTTCGGCAAACCCGGTGCTGACCTGACCGAGGCACTGGGAGTGAACAGGTCAGGCGAGGTCGTCGGCGCCTACACGATCGGCAACCGGACATTCGGCTACACCTGGCAGCAAGGCCGGGGCTTCCGCACGGTCAGCGACCCCGGCGGCCGCGGCAGCACCATCATCAACGGCGTCAACAACTCAGGCGAGCTGGTCGGCTTCTACACCGACGCCCACGGCAACACCGATGGCATGCTGGCCATCCCCTAAAGACGCGGGCGGCCCACCACGCCCGCGAACCTTGATCACGGAACACTAGCCGCGTGATCGCACCGCCGGAGCTCCGTGATCACCGTTCTGAGCATGATCACGGAACATCAGGGGCGGACGCTTGCTCGGGGTCAGAGCTGGCTTACGTCTAGGTTCAGGCCGTATTTGGTGATGGCTTCGGATAGGACTTCGTGTTTGAGCTCGCCGGTCCTGACTAGCTCGGCCAGGACGGCAAGGGTGATCGACGGAGCGTCTACGTGGAAGAACCTGCGGGCGGCGGCTCTGGTGTCAGAGAAGCCGAAGCCGTCGGTACCTAGCGAGCTGTAGGGGGCGGGGACCCAGCGGGCGATCTGGTCGGGGACGGCCTTGATCCAGTCGCTGACGGCGACGACCGGGGGACAGTGGTCGCCTAGCGCCGCAGTGACGTAGGGGACACGAGCGGGCTCGTCTGGGTGGAGCAGGTTCCACTCTTCGCAGGACAGGCCATCGCGGCGCAACTCTGTCCAGGAGGTCGCCGACCACACTTCGGCTCCGACGCCCCAGTCTTCCGCCAGCAGGCGCTGCGCGTCGAGTGCCCAGCGCATGGCTACCCCAGAGGCCAGGATTCTCGCCCCCGGAAGTGCGGTCTGCGGACTGGCGTCCGCTGACCGCACTTCCGGTGTTTGCCCACCCAGGCCGTTTCCATTCTGGCTTGTGATCTTGTCCTGCAGGCCGGCCGCGGACTCTGGGCTGGCGTACCGGTAAAGGCCGCGCAGGATGGCCTGCTCCAGGGCCTGCGGGCCGCCAGGGTAATCCGGCTGGGCTGGCTGGACATAAGGCTCGTTGTAGACCGTCAGGTAGTAGAAGAGATCCTCGCCGTGCGGGTGATCCGGCGATGACCCGTACATCCGGCGCAGGCCGTCCTTGATGACGGCGGCGAGCTCGTAGGCCCAGGCGGCGTCGTAGGCGACGCAGGCCGGGCTTACCGAGGCGAGCAGTACCGAGTGGCCGTCATTGTGCTGCAGGCCCTCACCGGTCAGCGTGGTGCGGCCGGCCGTGGCGCCGATCAGGAAGCCCCGGCCGAGCTGGTCGCCGAACGCCCACATCTGGTCGCCGGTGCGCTGGAAGCCGAACATCGAGTAGAAGATGTAGATCGGAATCATCGGCGTGCCGTGGGTGGCGTAGCTGGTGCCGGCCGCGATCGTCGAGGCCATCGCGCCGGACTCGTTGATGCCCTCATGCAGGATCTGGCCCTGCTCGGACTCCTTGTAGGAGAGCAGCAGCGCGCGGTCGACCGCCTCGTAGGCCTGGCCGTGCGGGCTGTAGATCTTGGCCGTGGGGAACAGCGAGTCCATGCCGAAAGTGCGAGCCTCGTCCGGGATGATCGGCACGAACCTGTCGCCGATCTCGGGATCCTTCATCAGGTCCTTGAGCAGCCTGACGAACGCCATCGTGGTCGCGACCGCCTGCTTGCCTGAGCCGGCTCGCATCTCGTCGAAGGCTGCCTCGGCCGGCTGGCGCAGCGGCCTTGACCTGGTCACCCGCCTCGGCAGGTAACCGCCGAGCGCCTGGCGGCGTTCCTTCATGTAGGAGATCTCTTCTGACTGCTCGCCCGGGTGGTAGTAGGGCGGCAGGTCGGCCTCAAGCGCCGAGTCGGGGATGTCGAGGTAGAGCCGGTCCCTGAACTCCTTGAGCTCGGCCACCGTCAGCTTCTTCATCTGGTGGGTGGCGTTCCTGGCCTCGAAGTCCGGGCCGAGGGTCCAGCCCTTGATCGTGTGGGCCAGGATCACTGTCGGCTGCCCGACGTGCTCGGTGGCGGACTTGAACGCCGCGTAGACCTTGCGGTAGTCGTGACCGCCGCGCGAGAGGTTGCGCACCTGAGTGTCGGACAGATGCGAGACGATCGACCGCAGCCTGGGGTCACCGCCGAAGAAGTGCTCCCTGGTGTAGGCGCCGGACTCGACCGCGTAGGTCTGGAACTGGCCGTCAGGGGTGGCGTTCATCTGGTTGACAAGCACGCCGTCGACGTCCTGGGCCAGCAGCGGGTCCCAGTCGCGGCCCCAGATCACCTTGATCACATTCCAGCCAGCGCCGACGGAAGAACGACTCGAAGCTCCTGGATGATCTTGCCGTTGCCGCGCACCGGCCCGTCCAGGCGCTGCAGGTTGCAGTTGATCACGAAGATCAGGTTGTCGAGCTCCTCTCGGGCGGCCAGGCCGATGGAGCCGAGCACCTCGGGCTCGTCGGTCTCGCCGTCGCCGAGGAACGCCCATACTCGCGACCTGCTGGTGTCCTTGAGCTGCCTGGCCAGCAGGTACCGGTTGAACCTGGCCTGGTAGACGGCGTTGATCGCGCCCAGGCCCATCGAGACAGTCGGGAACTCCCAGAAGTCCTGCATCAGCCTGGGATGCGGGTAGGAGGGCAGGCCGCCGCTCGCGGACGACAGTTCCTGGCGGAAGCCGTTCAACTGATCCTCGGTCAGCCGGCCTTCAAGGAACGCGCGGGCGTAGATGCCGGGGGCCGCGTGGCCCTGGATGAAGACCTGGTCGCCGGACTCGCCGTGATCCTTGCCGCGGAAGAAGTGGTTGAACCCGACTTCGTACAGACTCGCCGCTGACGCGTAAGTCGCGATGTGGCCGCCCACGCCGAGGCCCTTGCGGTTAGCTCGCGACACCATGACGGCGGCGTTCCACCTGATGTAGGCCCTGATCCGGCGCTCGACATACTCATCGCCGGGGAACCAGGGCTCCCGCTCAGGCGGGATCGTGTTGATGTAGTCGGTGCTGCGCAGGCCGGGGACGCCGACCTGCTGCTCGCGAGCGCGTTCGAGCAGCCTGAGCATCACGTACCTGGCGCGGGCCCGGCCCCGAGTCCGAACCACGCTGTCGAACGACTCGAGCCACTCTCTGGTCTCGTCTGCGTCTATGTCGGGAAGCTGGTTGGGCAGGCCATCGGTGATGATCGAGAAGCGCTGGCGTCCTGAGGCCACGGGTTGATCCTCGCCTTCCGCGGCGGAGTGCCTTTTGCTGACACCGCCGGTCTCGCACGCCCGGCGGCGCGGGTGCCGCCGGGAGAGTTCTGGTGATGGTTTACAGTCCCATCCTCATACGCGCGGAGGAGTTCCGCATCCACGGCCCCGCCGTCGAGATGGTTTCGACGCGGGTTCACAGGGTTATCAATCGGGGCATAACCGGCTGAAACCCGCAGTAAGTCCGCACGGAGTAAGCGACAGGCAGACGGGGGAAGATCAAATGATGACCTTGGTTAACTCGCTCTGCACGAATTGTGACTTGCGCAAGACGGCTGCCCAGTGTGAACTGTCCCAGCAAGAGGTACAGACGCGTCGGCAAGACCGTCGTCGGCCTGATGCAGAGCCACCATCCGGTGGCCGTCGCCAGGCCCGGTCGGGCGCGCGGCTGGGACAGGGAGGACGTTAGTGAGCGCGACCGCTGGCCAGGCGCAGGATCAGCATGACCTGGCCGAGCGGCTCGGCATCAAGCCGGGCCATGTAGTCCAGGAGATTGGCTACGACGACGACTGCGATGAGCAACTGCGTGACATGGTTGCCTCAGGGGAGGGCGTCGAACTGGTCGATGAGGACTACGACGATGTCGTGGACGGGGTGCTGCTCTGGTGGCGGGACGACGATGGAGACCTCGTCGATGCCCTTGTCGACGCCCTGACACCCCTTGCGGACGGTGGCTACATCGTGCTGCTGACCCCTAAGGCCGGCCGGGAAGGCCACGTCGAGCCGAGCGAGATCGGGGAGGCCGCGCCGACCGCCGGACTGTCGCAGACGTCCACCGTGAGCGCGGGGAAGAACTGGTCGGCGAGCCGCCTCGTCGCGCCTAAGGCGAGGCGCTGAGGTCTAGCGGCCGGGGGCTTGCGGCTGACGTGGTGAGCCGCGGTCTGGGTTTGGGCTGCACGCTCTGGCCGGGCGGGTTCTGGCGACAGCCGGGGACCCCGGCTGTCGCCAGTGCAGCAGCTGGGGACCCCAGCTGTCGCTGCCGGGAGCCGGCGGCGGGCGAGGCAGGCCTCGGGTGGGCCGCTAGGCAGTGGATAAACGTGACGCGATGCGGTACTGGGGGCGCGGTCGTGGCAGACTCGGGTTATCCAGCGCGTGCGGCGCCACGATGCTCGTGGCCTGTACGCCAGAAATCCCCTGCGGTGCCGCTCTGGCCGCCGCACGGCATCCGCTGAAAGGACCTCGAATGGCGGTTGAGATCGGCGATGTGGCACCAGACTTTGAGCTCAAGGACCAGCACGGCACGGCGGTGAAGCTGTCCGGGCTGCGCGGCTCGAAGAACGTGGTGCTCGTGTTCTACCCGCTGGCGTTCAGCGGGGTCTGCAGCGGAGAGCTGTGCGAGATGCGGGACTCGTTCCCCGAGGCTGAGCGGGAGGACGTCGAGGTCCTGACGGTCTCGGTCGACTCCGTGTTCGTGCACAAGACGTGGGCGGAGACGGAGGGTTACGAGTTCGGGCTGCTGTCCGATTTCTGGCCGCACGGTGAGGTCTCCAGGGCGTACGGTGTCTTCGACGATGAGCGGGGGATCGCCACCAGGGGAACCTTCATCATCGACAAGACCGGCGTGATCCGGTGGAAGGTCGTCAACGCGATACCGCAGGCTCGCGAGCTGGCCGAGTACTCCAAGGCGCTCGCCGAGCTGAGCTAGCGCGGCTGGCAGCCCGGCTAAGAATCGGAACAGGCGGCAGATGCCCTGTTATCGCTGTGGTACCAGGCAGGTCGATCCTGATCGCGGCAGCAGTCCATGGCTGCGCGGGGTCAGGGCCGACCGCCAGGTGCTGATCTGTCCGGGCTGCCAGGCCGGGCCTGAGTGGGTCACTGATCTGGACCGGTGCTCGCTCTGCGCGAGCATTCATCTGGTCAGGCGGCTCGGCGAGGTCGAGTGCAGGGACTGCGGGGCTGTGGGCGCCAGGGTGGCGGTGGCGGTGGTGGCTACTGACGGCGTGGCCGGAGCGGCACCGCCGGGGCTGGCGGAGGAAGTCGAGCAGGCGCTGGCCCGGGTGCTGCGGCAGACTGGTCCGCCGGTTCGGTTCGCCGATACTTGAAGGGGCGGCCTGAGCGGAACGCACGGTACGCTTAGGCCGGTCGTTCGTCGCGACTTTGGGTGCATAGCTCAGCGGTAGAGCACTCGCCTTACAAGCGAGGGGCCGATGGTTCGAACCCATCTGCGCCCACTTCTGGAAATGTCGCTTGACGCTGTGATCTGCGGCACAAGGGCAGGCCTCGCCAACCCGGGTCCGTGTGCTCAGGTGAATCGCGCTGAGATCGCCGTTCAGTTGATCGGTCCGGTGCGCCGGAAGAGGTCCGGATCGTGACGCTGGCCCGGCATCTCCTCACCGGCACAGCGGTCATCTGGAAGATATCGGTTTATTGATTGATTCCAATATTGTGATAAGATCATGTGGTGCTTAGTCGTCCTGATAACCAGCAGCGGCTTCGCGACGCGGGCCTGCGGGTCACCTCACCCAGGATTGCCGTGCTGGAGGCGCTCGATAATGCCAGCGGGCATATCACGGCCGAGCAGGTCAGGCAGGCAGCGCTGGCGCGGCTGGGCAGCGTGTCCGTTCAGGCCGTCTACGACATCCTCGGCGCGCTTACCGCCGCCGGGCTTATCCGCTGCCTGGAGACGCCAGGCCACCCGGCCCGCTTCGAGGCCAGGGTCGGCGACAACCATCACCATTTCATCTGCCGCGCATGCGGCCGGACCATCGACATCGACTGCGCGACTGGCGAGGCGCCCTGCCTCACGCCCAGCGCGCTGCCCAGCGGATTCACGGCCACCGAAGCCGAGGTGACGTACTGGGGAACCTGCTCGAACTGCGCTGACTCCGCTGCGACAGTCGCCGGTCCCGGTCAACAGCACGGACGCATGACCGAAGCGTGACCAGCGGTATCAGCCCTGGGACGGGCACTCCAGCGACCTGAGGTCCAGGCCGGCCGGGTGGCTGGCCTGGACGCCATTGGTCAGGGGAGGTCGAACCGGTCCAGGTTCATTACTTTGTCCCATGCAGCAACGAAGTCATGCACGAACTTCTCTTGTGCGTCATCGCTCGCGTAGACCTCGGCGAGCGCGCGCAACTCCGAGTTCGATCCGAAGACCAGGTCGGCGCGGCTGCCGGTCCACTTGACTTCGCCGGTCGCGGTGTCGTGGCCTTCGAACGTGAGTGCGTCCTGCGACGTTGCCTTCCACGTGGTACCCATATCGAGCAGGTTGACGAAGAAGTCGTTGGTCAAAGACCCTGGGGTCGCGGTGAAGACTCCGAGGCGCGACTGCTGGTAGTTCGCGCCTAGGACGCGGAGGCCGCCGACGAGGACCGTCATCTCGGGGGCGCTCAGGGTCAGCAGGTTCGCCCGGTCGATCAGCAGGTACTCAGCTGGCAGCTGGCTACCCTTCCCGAGGTAGTTGCGGAAGCCGTCCGCAGCCGGCTCGAGCGCGGCGAACGACTCGACATCGGTCTGTTCCTGGGATGCGTCCGCGCGGCCTGGAGTGAAAGGTATCTCCACGTCGAAGCCGGCGTTTCTGGCGGCCTCCTCGACGGCTGCGCCGCCAGCGAGCACGATCAGGTCGGCGAGCGAGACCTGCTTGCCGCCGGTCTGGGCTGCGTTGAAGGCCACCCGGATCCCGTCCAGGGCGCGGAGCACCGTCGCTAGCTGGCTGGGGTCGTTGGCCTCCCATCCGCTCTGCGGCTCGAGCCGGATACGCGCGCCGTTGGCGCCGCCGCGCTTGTCACTGCCGCGGAAGGACGAGGCCGCAGCCCACGCGGTGGACACGAAGAGGGGCAGCGGCAGGTCCGAGGCGAGGATCTGGCCCTTGAGGGAAATGGCGTCCGCAGCGTCGATGAGCTCGTGCCTCACCACGGGCACAGGGTCCTGCCATAGCAGCGTCTCGGCCGGGACCTCCGGGCCGAGGTAACGTACAACCGGGCCCATGTCGCGGTGGGTCAGCTTGAACCACGCCCTGGCGAAGGCGTCAGCGAACTCGTCGGGGTTGTCGAGGAAGCGCCGCGAGATCTGCTCGTAGACAGGGTCCGCGCGGAGCGAGAGGTCGGTCGTCAGCATTGTCGGGGTGTGGCTCTTGGACGGGTCGTGTGCGTCGGGAACTGTGCCCGCGCCTGCGCTGTCCTTCGGCTTCCACTGGTGCGCGCCCGCAGGGCTCCTGGCGGGCTCCCACTCATAGCCGTACAAGGTCTTGAGGAAGTTGTTGTCCCACGTCACAGGTGTACTCGTCCACGTCACCTCAAGACCGCTGGTGATGGTGTCGCCGCCCTTGCCGGTGCGGTAGGTACTCTTCCAGCCCAGGCCCTGCTGCTCGAGCGGGGCAGCCTCGGGGTCGGGGCCGACGTTGTCCGCCGGGCCCGCGCCGTGGGTCTTGCCGAACGTGTGACCGCCGGCGATCAGGGCGACGGTCTCCTCGTCATTCATTGCCATGCGGCGGAACGTCTCGCGGATGTCCCTGGCTGCGGCAAGCGGATCCGGGATCCCGTTCGGGCCCTCCGGGTTAACGTAGATGAGACCCATCTGGACCGCGCCGAGAGGCTCATCGAGCTTCCCGGTCGCCCGTGTAGCGCTCGTCGCCGAGCCAGGTGGTCTCGGGACCCCAGTAGACGTCCTCGTCCGGCTCCCAGACGTCCGCGCGGCCACCGCCGAAGCCGAAGGTCTTGAAGCCCATCGACTCCAGGGCGACGTTGCCGGTGAGGACGATGAGGTCGGCCCACGAGATCTTCTGGCCGTACTTCCTCTTGACCGGCCACAACAGCCGGCGAGCCTTGTCGAGGCTGACATTATCCGGCCAGCTATTGAGCGGCGCGAAGCGCTGCTGGCCAGATCCAGCGCCGCCGCGGCCGTCGCTGATCCGGTAGGTGCCCGCGCTGTGCCACGCCATCCGGATCATGAGCGGGCCGTAATGGCCGAAGTCAGCTGGCCACCAGTCCTGCGAGGTCGTCAGCACGTCCGCGATGTCGCGCTTCACCGTCGCGAGGTCGAGGGTCTTGAACGCCTCTGCATAGCTGAACTTCTCGCCGAGGGGGTTGGCCTCCGCGGGGTTCTTGGCAAGGATCTTCAGGTTGAGCCTGCCTGGCCACCAGCCCCGGTTGGCATCACCCATGGTGGGGTGCGTCAGGCCTCCGTGCGCGACGGGGCATCCCCCGCTCTCCGGGGTCGCGTCCTCGGTGACTACTGGATCATGGTTCTCGGTCATGGGAATCCTTCCGGACTAGGGGCGGATTACGGTGCCCAGGAACTGCGGCGGTCGGAACAGGTGGGGCAGGGGGCCGGTAGATGACAGCGGCCTCGTCGGTCGGCAAGCCGTGCCTATCGGACGCGGCCAGGCAGGGCGCCCGGCCGACCGCGCAGTGGACGTCAGCGCATGAATGGCGTCGTATACCGTGCCCATCGGAACGAATCTACTTCAATCTTGATATCTTCAAAAAAACGAGTGGTTCAAGTATAACTGGTTCGTTGGACACGACGGCACCCCGCACCGGTGGTCCCCGGATGCCAGGGGCAGGGCCAGATCAGAGTGGTGCGCAGAAGCCGCCGCTGAGCAACGGCACAGCGCCATCAGCGATCTCATTTCGCCTTGCCGCAGCGGATCAGATAAGTCCCGGACGCGGAGTCGCAGATCGAGGAGCGTGCTCAGGTGCCGCCGTTTGGGTACGAGTCGGTGGCGAGCTGCCAGCCGCCTACCACCGGGGAGAACTCGATGACTAGTGACGCGATCGTATTGCTGAAGGCTGACCACAAGGAGATCCGTCGGCTGTTCCGGGAGTTCCAGGCCGCGGGTGTCAACGCGGTCAAGACGAAGGCGCGGCTCGTCGACCGGATCATCGGGCTGCTCACGATGCACACCTACATCGAAGATGAGGTGATGTACCCCGAAGTCCGAGCCCTGCTGCCGGACCTGGAGCAGGAGGTACTTGAGTCCTATGAGGAGCATCACGTCGCCGACGTCCTGTGCACGGAACTGGCCGCCATGCCCGCTGGCTCCGAGCGCTTCGACCCGAAGACCATGGTGCTGATCGAGAACGTCCGTCATCACATCGAGAACGAGGAGCGGGACTGGTTTCCTAAAGTGCGGGCCGGGCTCAGCCGCAAGCAGCTTCAGGAGATCGGGGCCAAGCTGGTACAAGCGCGGCAGAAGGCTCCGACAAGGCCCAGCCAGCCAAGCGCCCTGAAGAAGACCCTTGATGCCGTCGTCTCCTGAGAGGACTGCTCCCGAGGACGCCAAGAGCGGCGACCCGGTCGTCTAGTTCCGCTAGGCCCTCGGCAAACGTCCAGCTTGTTTGAGCCGGGCCTGGCAGGGCATCGGATCTGGGAGAAGCTCGCGGGGACCTCCGGGGGGAGTTCACGATGAAGAAGTCCTCTAGTGCCGCGCTGGCCGTCGGCGTCGGCTATGTGCTGGGAAGGCGTCACAAGCTGCGCGTGGCCCTGTTGTTCGCTGCTGCCGCGACGACGGGTGGTCTGCCCGGCCGACTCATGAAACAAGGCGGGAAGCTGATCGGATCATCCGATGCCCTCGCTAAGGTGTCGCCTGAGCTGGGCAAGCTCGCCGGCACCGTCAAAGGCGACCTGGCCGATGCGGGCAAGGCGGCCGCGAAGGCCGCGGTGACCGGCCGGGTTGATGCCTTGACAGATTCCCTACACGCCAAGGCGGAGGCGGTGCGCGCACCGCGAAGCGAAACTTCTGACGAGCCGGAGGAGAGCGACAGCGAAGCTGGCCCTGACGAGCCAGCGCCTGACCAGCGATCCTCAGCGCGGCCTAGCCGGAGCCCTGGAAGCGGCAACGCAGGCCGCGCTGGGTCGGCACGGGACGCTGGCCCGCCTCCGCCACGGCGTGGGGAGCGTGAGAGCCAGGCCCGCCGCACAGGGAGGCGATAGCCATGACCGAGCAGGCCAGCCAGCAGTCTCGTCAGGAAATCGGGAGCGAGGAGAGGGGCTCTTCTGCCGCCCCGCTCGACAGGCTCAGGCAAGAAGCCAGGAATCTCGCCGGTGCTGTCGGCGAGCGGGCTGTGACCGGTGTGAGCGAGAAAGTCGAGGGGGCGGCGAGTCGGCTGCTTGACTTCAACGCCAACGGCTCGGGCTCGGGCTTGCTGTCCGCGCTGACCGGCAAAGGGGAGAAAGATGCCGGTAACGGGCCTGGTGTCCTGGGGACGTTGAAGGCCGGCGCGACTGCGGCCAAGGGGGTGTCGAGCCTGGTGGGCGGAAAAGGCGGCGGAGGAGACGGCCGGGGCAAGAACCTGAAGGTCACCAACATCGTTGAGTCAATCGATGTCGGTGTCCCGGTCAGCCTGGCCTATGACCTGTGGACCCAGTTCGGCGACTTCCCCAGCTTCATGAAGAAGGTCGAGAGCGTGGAGCAAGAGGCCGAGGAGCGGCTCAAGTGGCGAGCGCAGATCCTGTGGTCACACCGCGAATGGGAGTCGACAATCTTGGCTCAGGAACCAGACAGCAAGATCATCTGGACGTCAGAAGGCCAGAAAGGGCATGTCGACGGCGCGATCACTTTTCACGAGCTCGCACCAGAACTGACCAAGATCATGCTCGTTCTTGAGTACTACCCGCAGGGAGGCTTCGAGCACATCGGGAACATCTGGCGTGCGCAGGGCAGGCGGGCGCGCCTGGAGCTCAAGCACTTCCAGCGGCACGCCATGACCCAAGCCGTGCTGCATCCAGAGGAGATCGAGGGCTGGCGGGGCGTCATCCAGGACGGCGAGGTAGTCCAGGATCACGAAAGCGCGATCATGGACGAGGAGTACACCGACGACAAGGCCGGCGATGAGAGCGGTGAGGACTACGCCGCGGATACCAACGAAGACGACGGCGCTTACGACGAGGCCGAGGACGAGGACAGGGACGCGGAGGAGGACGAGCCGGCGAGTGCGGACGAAAACGAATCTGGCCGCAGGCCGCGGAACAGGGCGCGGTCGTGACCGCAAACGGTCAGCGCGCCTCTGCTGCCCGGAAGGTCGTCCTCAGTTTGTGATCGAAAGCGTGTAGGCGAGCTTCCTCAGGCCTCGCCGGGCTCGCCCGCTTCGTCTAGCCAGGCCGCGATGCGAAACAATATTCGCACGTCGGAGTAGCACACGCCCGGACGCGCTGGCGAAGGGAACCTCCCACGCCGCGAGTCACGAGTCACGTGCGTCACGCCCTCTGCCTGCGTGCACGCATCGCTAAGCTCCCGGAAGCGCATTTCCCCTGCCGCAGCCGATACTTTGAGCTCCACCGCGGGCTGCCTCCGCTCAGCGCCCGTCATCGGCTTCCCCCTCACCTTGGTGCCGCCCCTGGCGCCTGATCCGACCAGAAGATCCAGGCCTGCCAGGTTGACGAGATCCGGCAGTGGCGTGTCTGGTGTCGCGCACGTCGCGGCGCACGCGCGGAGCGGCCTCGGGCGCTCGGCGCACGCGCGGAGCGGCCTCGGGCGCGGCGTCGCCGCCATCCTCGGTGACACGGTCTGTCGCTCCCGCAGCCTCACTGGCAGCGCCGCCGGGCTGCGCTGCGTGCGACGTCGTGTCTGTCACGCCCTGAGCCGCCCTAGCTGCCGCACCTCCAGGCCGGACGGCCTCCTGGGCGACGACGCCCGCACTGCCGACCGCCTCAGTCGCGGCACCGCCGGGCCCGAGCGCCTCCTGACCGACTGCTGCTACCTCATCGGTCAGGCTGCTGACCGCACCACCAGGCTGAACCGCCTGCTGGGCTGTCTGGCCGATACTGTCGACTGCTGTTCCGGCAGTGTTGAGCAAACCCTGGAGGATCTCGGGGTTGCGCTCGACCGTCGTCAGCGCCCTGTCAAGGATGCCGTAGAGATTTTCCAGCCGCACCTTCAGTACTGCCTTTGCCTCAACGTCCTTGATGTCCAGGGCAACCTTCCCCACGTGCACATGGACCCCGGCAGTCAGCTCCACCAGGTTCGCCAACCTTGCCTGCAGCGACAAATGCGCGTCCAAGCTCTCGACATCAAGATGAATTTCGCCGACGTGCAACTCGGGCACGTGCAGGAAAACATCCGGCTTGTCGCTCGACGCGCGGCCCGGTGTGGCTTGGCTCGCGTGATTGGACTCGACGCGCCTGGCGGCCCGGCTATTAGCATCGGAATTCACGGTGACCCCTCCCTCCACTTGGCTACAGCACAACCAGCTACCCCTCACCATTTCCAGCAGGCCGGATCTACACCTCTCCCAGTGAACTTCCGCACATCGCAGCGGCTGACTCAGCCGGATGAACCAGGCTTACCCTGAGGAACAGGGCGATAGCTTCCTCCTCGCGACACCGGGGATGTGTGTCAGATTGAGATGAGAGATGGCCACTGAGGCGGTGTCAGCTGGCAGACATGATCTCGGTACCGGCCCGGCCCGCACCGTGGCGCGGATGCAGCCTGGCTTTTTCTTAGTGGTGCAAGCCTGGGCAGCGCGCCTCGATCGTGATAGGACCATTTGTGTCCGCGTAGGTACCGGTCTTCCGGTTTGATTCATCGCTGGAGTTGATCGTGATGCCAGCTCGCCGCCGGATCGGCCGGTCAGCTCTGGTCGCCGTGCTTGCCTCAGGTGTGCTCGTCGCCGCGCCGGCCACTGCCGCTCTCGCGAGCTGGCTTCAGCAGCCGACGCCGGACGTCGGAGGCGCGAACGCCTGGGAGTTCACTGCCGTCTCGTGCACCTCGCCGAACGGCTGCATGGCGGTCGGCTTCCTGTCCGCCGGGCCGAGCCAGCTGCTGTCGGAAACCCGCACCCCGTCGGGCTGGACGGTCCAGCCGGTCCCCGAACCGCAGAACGGGAGCCTGCTGCTTGGCGTCTCGTGCGTGAGGGCGTCGCTGTGCATCGCGGTTGGCGACACGCCGGCTGGCGGCGGGAGCGGTCCGCTGGCCGAGCGCTGGAATGGCAGCGTCTGGACGATCCTGGCCGCACCGACCCCGGCTGGTGCGACCTTCAGCCAGCTCAATGCCGTCTCCTGCACATCCGCGGCCAGGTGCCTGGCCGTCGGCGACACGCAGGCCGGCGGCAAGCAGGTGCCGCTGGCTGAGGTGTGGAACGGCTCGGGCTGGAAGATCAAGCGCCCGCCGAAGCCGTCCGGCCAGGCGGCGAGCGGTCTGAGCGGCATCTCCTGCCCGTCGGCCACCAGGTGCGTCGCGGTCGGGTCGTCGGAGACGAACGACATCTTCAGGACACTCGCCGAAGTCTGGAACGGCTCGAAGTGGCAGATCCGGAAGACGCCGAGCCCGGCCAGGAGCGACTCACTCAATGCCGTCTCCTGCCGGTCGGCCAGCTCGTGCATGGCGGTCGGCTCAGGCCTGGCCGAGCAGTGGAACGGCAGGAGCTGGTCGGTGGTGAAGATCGCCAGGCCGAGGGGCACCACGCCCGACCTGCTCGGAGTGTCGTGCGCCAGGGCCGGTCCCTGCTACGCGGTCGGCGGCAACTTCGTCCAGAGCGCCGACAGCTCGGTCGCCGAGCTGTGGAACGGCTCGAAATGGTCGGTGCAGCCGGTCGCGCTCACGGCCTCTGCCGACTCAAGCCTGCTGAACGGGGTCTCCTGCACCACAGCGACCAACTGCACGGCGGCGGGTTTCTACGATGACCCGGCCCTGGGCGACCGGGCCCTGGCGCAGGACTTCTCGATCCGCTGGCAGGACGTGTCGCCGATGCCGTTCAACGGCGTGCGCCCGACGAACATTAACGGCGTGTCGTGCGCCTCTCCCCGTGCCTGCCTGGCGGTCGGCACGTTCCAGACCAGCAGCGGATTCGAGTCCTTCTCGGAAAGCTGGGACGGCACGAGCTGGACGGCCCCCCGGCTGCTCGCCAAGCCCAAGATCACCTCAGCCGCCGCTGTGGCGTGTCCCGCGGCTAGCGACTGCGTGGCCGTGGGCTCGATCGCCATGGGAACCAGCGCCCGGCGGCCGATGGCCGAGCACTGGAACGGCGTCAGCTGGACGCTCCAGAAGCCGCCGGCGCCCAAGGGCGCTGCCCGCAATTTCCTGTTCAGCATCTTCTGCCCGGCTAAGACATCCTGTTTCGCCGTGGGGCTCCGGACCAATGCTTCGGGCCAGCAGCGGACCCTGGCGGAGCGCTGGAACGGCAAGATCTGGCAGATCACCGCGACCCCGAATCCATCCGGTCAGCAGGAGATCGAGCTGAACTCGGTCTCCTGCCCGTCGGCGAGCTCGTGCGTCGCGGTCGGCACCGTGGTCGAGGGCACCTTCGCTCAGGTCTGGAACGGCAAGTCGTGGAAAGCGACCAGCACCGTGCCGAACCCGCAGAACTCCGTCCACAGCCAGCTCGCCGGCGTGTCATGCCCGTCGGCGGGCGACTGCCTCGCGGTCGGCAGAACGTTCCGGAACTCTAAGTTCGTCCCGCTGGCCGAGCACTGGAACGGCCGGAAATGGTCGCCGCAGAAGGCGGCGACGCCGGGCGGCGTGCTCGGAAGCCAGCTGACCGGCGTGTCGTGCAACTCAGGCAGCGCCTGCGCCGCCGTCGGCATCGAGAGCCTCGCCACCGGCCCCAGCGCCATCGCGGAGAGCTGGACCGGCAAGAGATGGGTCCCGCACCCCGCCGGCATCCCGGCCGGGGCGAAGTCCAGCGTCCTGACCAGGGTGTCCTGCAACTCAGCGATCGCCTGCCTGGCCACCGGCCAGTACATCGATGCCAATTCAACCGGGCAGATGCTCGCCGAACAGTACTCGTAACAGTGCCGCTCAACGTCGACCTTCTTTACTCAGGTTGCGAAGTTCGCCCCAGGTCACCTGGCTCGGGGCGTCGTAAGAGGGAACCCGGTGCGAATCCGGGACTGCCCCGCAGTAGTAGCCGAGCAGGACGCCGTCTTCGGGTTCCCGGAGGTATCGGTCGGCCTCAGCGTGACCGGGGGGATCTCCCGCCTGCTACCACTGCTGGTCGGCCCGGTCCTGGCCAAGGAGTTGCTGCTGCTCGGCGACCGTTTCGACGCGGCCCGTGCCCTGGAGCTGCGACTAGTCAACCGGGTCACGGCGGCCGGCCAGCACGAGCAGGTCGCGGCCGCGCTGACTGTGGCCCCGGAGCCTCAGGCGCCGCCGAGCCCGCGACGGGAAGCGATGCCGACTAGCGCGGCGAGGAGGTCAAGACCTGCTACGTCGGGCCCGGCGCCGCCCCGGCCGAACTGGCGCGGTACTGCCGGTCCCGGCTCGCGCCATTCAAGGTGCCGCGATTCTGGCTGCCCGAGGACGACCTGCCCCGGCAGGCATCAGCTGGCTAAGCCCGGTGTACTTCGAAGCGCTTATTTTTAACAGGACGCTGCGCAACTCCCGGCTCACCGTGGTGGCTCAGCACCCTCGGCGGGCTGGCACTTTACTCCCCCGCCAGTCGCTGCCATCATCGACAAGCACGCCGAGCAGCTAGGAGACCAGGATGCCCAGGCCGCTCTGAGTCACGCCGCCATCCGCGCAGTCATCGACCTCGCCCGCGAAGCCACCAGCTCGCCGCACCACATGCCACGCGTCTTCGCTAGGACGGCAGGCGAGGGGATTGTGCGGATTTCGGCGGGTGGATCGCTTATGTGCGGAGGGTGTCGCTGAACCGGTCTCGTAGTTGCTCGGCGGATAGGGCGTTGGTTGCTCGCGGGGGCATCTGGCCGGTTCGGGGGCGGGTGCGGATGACGCACAGGTGCGGGCCCTGGTGCTGGTCATTGACTCGATGGCGGGGCTGACCTGGTCAAGCGTCCGGCACTCGGTTGAGGTGCGGTAGCCGGTGGCTGTTCCGATTGCGGTGAAGGATGTGGTGTCGGAGGTTGTGGCCTGTCCGCCGGTGGATTCGTGGGTGGCCGCGACTTCGGTCAGGCACAAGCCCAACGCCGTGCCCGAATCAGTACGCGACCGACCGCTTGCGACCAGCAGCCGCGCGACCGCGAGCCACACACCGCGACGAGCGCACGGACCCGCCCGCCAGGACGTAACCGTTCCGAGCAGCCCAAGTACGGGCCGGGATGCGCGATGTCACCACGAACCGCCGCTACGGCGGGCGGCGCCACACCCACGGGCACCGAACAGGCGCAACCCCGGCGACGTCTAGTCGATCCCCCGCCGGACGCTCGGCGGCGAATTCGTCCTGATCAGCCGTCGCCGCCTCTCCCATCTTAGATCGTGCTCGTTCCCATCGTCCCTATCTTTAGCGGTGCGCCGGTAGCGGCCCGGACCTGGTCCTCGCTGACCCCGGGGGCCGTCTCGACGAGGACGAGCCCGTCGGCGGTCACGTCGATAACGGCGAGGTCGGTGATGATGCGGTTGACCACCCGCAGCCCGGTGTAGGGCAGGGTGTTCTCGCGCAGGATCTTGGGGGATCCGTCCTTCGCGGTGTGCTCCATGAGCACGATCACGCGCCGGGCTCCGTGAACTAGGTCCATCGCCCCGCCCATTCCCTTGACCATCTTGCCGGGCACGGCCCAGTTCGAGAGATCGCCACGTTCGGAGACCTGCATCGCGCCGAGTACCGCAACATCGAGATGGCCGCCGCGGATGATCCCGAACGACAGGGCGGAGTCGAAGAACGACGCTCCTGGGCGGACCGTAACGGTCTCCTTGCCCGCGTTGATCAGGTCCGGGTCAACGGCGTCCGGTGCGGGGTAAGGGCCGGTGCCGAGGATCCCGTTCTCGCTGTGCAGCACCACGTCCACGTCACCGGGCAGAAAGCCCGGGATCAGTGTCGGCAGGCCGATGCCAAGGTTGACGTACTCGCCGTCGTGCAGTTCGGCGGCGGCGCGGGCGGCCATCTGCTGACGGGACAGGCTCATCGGGCCACCTCCGCGGGCGGGGCGGTGACAGTGATTTTCTCGATGCGTTTCTGCACGTCGGGGGCGTGCACGACGTACTGGACGAAGACGCCGGGCAAGTGCACCTGAGCCGGGTCAAGCTCCCCGGGTTCGACCAGTTCGGCGACCTCGACGATGGTGATGCGGCCAGCCATGGCGCACAGTGGGTTGAAGTTCTGGGCGCTCTTGTCGAACACGAGGTTGCCGTGCCGGTCACCCTTGGCCGCGGCGACGAGAGCGAAGTCTGTGACGATAGCTTCCTCCAGGACGTGCACGACTCCACCGAACTCGCGGACCTCCTTCGCAGGGGAAGCGACGGCCACGACTCCATCCGGCGCATAGCGCCAGGGCAGGCCGCCGTCGGCAATCTGGCTGCCCACCCCGGCGGGAGTGAAGAAGGCCGGGATTCCGCAGCCACCGGCCCGCAGCCGCTCAGCGAGGGTGCCTTGAGGGCACAGCTCGACCTCAAGCTCACCGGAGAGGTACTGCCGGGCGAACTCCTTGTTCTCGCCAACGTAGGAGCCGGTAACGCGGCTGATCCGCCGATCGGACAGCAGGACACCCAGCCCCCAGTCGTCTACCCCGCAGTTGTTCGACACGACTCTCAGGTCGGTCGCACCCGAACGGTGCAGGGTGTCGATGAGGGTGGAAGGGATGCCGCAGAGCCCGAAACCACCGACCGCGAGGGTCGCGCCGTCGCCGATGCCGCTCATTGCCTGCTCGGCGGTGAGCACTTTGTCCATGTCAGTCCTTCTTCTCCGAGCGCGTCAGCCCGCGAGCGCGGTGACGGTTCTGGACGGGCTGGGGCGACCAAGCTGCATCGCCAGCCAAACGCTTGTGTCGACCATCTTCTGCAGGTCGATGCCGGTCACGACGCCCAGGCCGTGCAACTGCCAGAGCAGGTCCTCGGTGGCGAGGTTGCCTGTGGCGCTGCCGGCGTAGGGACAGCCGCCCAGGCCGCCGGCGGAGGTGTCGAATGTCGTGATCCCGCGGCGCAGCGCGGTGAATGCGTTGGCCAGGGCCTGACCGTAGGTGTCGTGGAAGTGCACGGCGATCGAATCGACCGGAATGCCGGATGCGATCAGCGCGTCGAGCACGGCGGTGACCTGACCGGGGGTGGCGACGCCGATGCTGTCGCCGATGCTGAGCTCGGTGCAACCCAGAGCCATCATCCGGGTCGCGACGTCGAGGACGCGCAGCACCGAGACCTTGCCCTCCCACGGGTCACCGAAGCACATCGATAGGTAGCCGCGCACCTGCATGCCCGCCTCGCGTGCCTGCGCGACGACAGGCGCGAATATCTCCAGCGACTCGTCGACGGTTCGATTCAGGTTCAGCCGTGCGAAGGTCTCGGTCACGCTGCCGAAGACCGCGATGTCGGACACACCGAGGTCGATTGCTCGGTCCAGACCGCGCTGGTTGGGTACCAGCACCGGGTAGCGCACGCCGGGAACACGGGCCACCTTCCGCAGCACCTCCTCGGCGTCGGCAAGCTGTGGCACCCGCTCCGGGTGCACGAAGCTTGTGGTCTCGACGACGGTGTTGCCTGCGTCGACGAGTCGCTCGACGAACTCGGCCTTGATGCTGGCCGGGAGAACGGTGGACTCGTTCTGCAGGCCGTCTCGTGGCCCGACCTCGCAGATCGTGACGCTCGTCGGCAGAGGCAGTCCGTCGAAGGGGGTGACTCCGAAGTCCATGTCACGCATTCCTATTCACGGCGGAGCGGGCTGCGCCGATGATCGCCGGCCAGGCTCGATTTGACTAGTGATGACTAAAAACCCAAGGCTGACATAGAGGATGGCATGTGTCTATTCTCACGTCTATGACCTACATTGCTGGTCACCGGAGCAGCAGCGGTTGGCCGCCGCGGCGATCCGGTAGGCGGACCAGGACTTGCCTGTGCTGGTGCGGGCGCCGCGCCGGTTCAGCTCGGCGGCGATGTTCCGGGTACCGTGCCGCTCCCGGGTGTACATGCGGAAGATCTCGGCCAGCCAGGGGGGCCGCGGCGGGCTCGGGGTGCAGTTTCCACGTCTGGCGGTCGACCTGGAGGCCGTAAGCGGGCGGGTCCGCCGACCCGTTTGCCTTTGGCGGCCTTGGCTGCCATGCCGCTGATCACCCGGCTCGATGATGGTCTCGCGCTCGAACTCGGCGAAGACGCCGAGCATCCGGCCGATCGGCCGGTGGTGTCGGCATACTCGAAGTACTGGGGCCCGATGCGGGGCTAACGCGGGTCGCTACGCCGAGCTGGATCGCGGCTTTCTCCGCGCCACCACCAAGCGTCCTACCATGACTGGGGCATGTGGTGCAGACGCGGCAACCAGGCGCGCCTGGTCAGTGCGATCAGGGCAATCTTCGGTGAGGGATTGCCGGACCCCGGCGATCATGAGCGATCACGGGCTGGCTGGCCTGTGGCGTTCCCGCTGGTGAGCAGGGCGAGCCAGGCGGCGTTCCAGATGATCATGAACAGTCACATGCTTTCGGGCGTGCCTGCCACCAGCGTTCGCCGGGCTGCGGTGGTCACGATGCCGGGGCTGTGCTGAAGGCATAGATAGTGCCATCTTCGCTGCCGATGTAGACCATGCCGCCTGCCACCGCCGGGCCGCGCTGGATGGCGCCCCCGGTGGCGTATGACCACTGGATGTCTCCGGTGGCCGCGTCCAGTGCGTAGAACTTGCCGTCTGTGCTGCCGATCGTCGATCACAACTGATTCCAGCTGAGCGGCGAAGACCTGCTCGACCAGCCAGTCACCCACAAGACGACTCACCTCTTCATCAGCCGGATCACCCGGAGAATGGTCGGGCCGGAAATGGCCGCCCAGCGGAATGAGTCGGAGGAGACGTTACCCGGGTCGGCCAGGTTAGTTCGCAGCTGCCAGCTCGCCCGGAACGCACATAGGCATAGGCGGCTCCGGCACCGTTGTTCGTGCCGGGCGCACCGACCACCGCAGTCAGGTAACGGCAGCTGCTAACCGTTAGTCTGCGGCTAGCAGCTCCTGGGCAGCCGCTCCCGGCAGCCAGGCCAGTTCCTTCTCGAAGTGAACTGTGGTTCCGCTGTCAACGTCGTCAGACAGGGTGAGATCGTCGACGACCGCGTCGATGATCCGCAGACCCCGGCCGTTCTCGGCGAGCGCGCCGGCCTGACCGCGCGGTCGCAGCCCTGAGCCGCCTGTACCGGCCTGCTGACCGTTGTCGACGACCTCAATGACGCACCGGCCACGCCGGGTGGCCGCGGTGACGGCGTAGTCATCACCCGGGCCGGCGTGCAAGATCACATTGGCGCAGGCCTCAGTCAGCGCGAGCGCGATGTCGTTGCGCGTGTCCGGGGTAACACCTAGAGTTTCCAGGCAGCTGTCCAGCACCTGCCTGCTAACCGGAACGCTTGCTACGTCCCTGGGCAGGGACAACGCCACCATGATTTCCACTTCACCACTTCCAGGGTTGCTCGTCCGCGTGCTCAGTACCGCTGCCCCCGCACTGCCGCTCTAACCGGCCGATCGCGTCGAGCATCTCGCTCAGATGCCGTCACGTCTGACGCTTACCTTGCTGGACCTTGTCGCTCACGATCCGGTCGTGAAGCAGTACACCAGTACCGGGCCGGATGCCAGGGAAGTGATCCGGGCGCTGAGTATGTCTGTGGGCGCCGCTGGCGTCCGGGTGCGTGACTCGCGCCGGGGCGTGATGGCTACGAGGAGCACCTGCGGCTGTTCACCGATGAGGACGTCTGGCTGTGCGACCTCGCCATCGACGTGGTGGCGATGCTCGGCACCCTGGACGGCGTGGGTGATAGTACGCGCAGGATGATCGTGCGTGAGCTGCGGATGCTGGATCAGGACGTGCACGGCCATCACTGGAAAAAGGCGGTGCGGAAAGCCGGTGACGGTCCGCCAGCCTTCCGCGAGCTGCGGGCCAACGTTCCGCACCATCCTCCCAATCCAGCACGGTAACCCCTGGAGACTGCGTTCGTCCGCGGAGACGGCGGTCGATGAGCTTTTCAAATTTGCTCAGCGTTTGGGTTCCGCGTCTACAACTCCACTGGCGTGGCGATCAGCGCGAGCGTTCGATTCGACGCCTACTGGGGAACAAGCGATCAGCCGCCGGTCAATATCTTCAATCTCTTGTTCCAGGTAACTGTCCAGCCTGGCCTGAGGACGGTTTACTCACCGCGCACAATCGTGCCCCGTGACGCACTTCCCGGTGCTTACACAGAGCAGGCGGATATCGAGGATCTCAGCGATCCGGCCGATCACGTTGGTCAGTACGGAACCTTTCAGGTCGCGGGCTGGAAAGTGCTCAGTGTGCCCTTCCTGGTGCTGCCCGTCCGGTTTCGCCCGCAGGGCCTGTATGACGGGGCGGACTCGGTGGCGATGGTGCTGAAGTCGCGATCTTCGGCCCGAGCTAGCCTCGGCAGTATTGACGATTTCATCGTCGGCGTCACGCAGCGCCGCAGGAGATCCGATCCCGCGGGGCCGGTGCCGGGGGTCGCGCTTGAAGAAGCCCTTGAGCAGTTCGGCGTCCCTGAGGCGGCGATCTCGCAGATCTCGCTAAGTGCGCCCGGCTGTCCCGAGGCCCAGGTAACCGCCATGGCAATCGCTGTCAGGAACGACTCGGCGGTTATCGCGTTCGTTGACGGCAGTGATCTGCCCGCTCCAGGTACCAGGCGTCCAGACGCCACGGGGCTGTGGCTCGTGGTGGACGCCGTCCGGAGTCGCCGAATAGATTGCGGGGCGGCGGCGATGCCGATCAACCCCGCGCAGTTGCTCGATGGCGTCGATAGTGAGCTGATGCTGGCCGGTGAGCGGGCCACCGCGCCTGCCGGCTGAGGCCGGCGCTGATGGATCGACCTTCCATAGTGCCCTGAGGGATCAGGCCAGCTCCGCTGCGGGGAGGGCGGGCTGGTCCAGGTGACCTTCGACGGGAGCATCGCCGTCAAGCAAGCGCAGCACGCCCGCGAGACCGGGTACTGCGCCGTGGGCCTCCCCTCACCGATGAGCCGCGCTGATGAGACCGGGCGTATAGGCAGGCCCGTCGAAGACGGGAACTGCCCGGGTATCAGCCTGGGAACCAGATCAGCGGAGATGTCGATCTCATGAGCATGCAACTTCGGTGCCTGCATCGCAATCCCTGCAGTCGTGTAGTCCGGCCAGGCAGGTCTACCAGGAATACTGCCCGGGAATGAAGTCATTTTTGAGTGGTGGCAGCGGCGGGAGCGGGTCAAGTTCGCCGGCTCCGGGTCCAGGTAGTGCTACCGGGACCGCGGCCACTTCGCTTCCCGGCAACCGGACAACGCCGGCCACGGCATCACGACCGGGAGATTCACTTACAAGTAACCAGGCTTGGATGCGGGCGCCGCCGCCCGCTAAGCCTAGTTCGCGGCCCGGGATCGGCTGATGAATAGCGCCTTGCGCGCGGCCTTGGCGACGGGCTTCGCCGGGTGGCTCCGGCCGATGGCTTCAAGCATGGCGCCTGCCGTTGGCACTGTGCTCCTGCCGAGGTCGCCGACCACCTGCGCCTGCGCGGGCTCGTCACCAACGGCAGCCAGGCACGCGAGCAGGCCATCGTCTCCGGCAGTTACCAGCCTGTGTGCTAGCACGTAGGCGAAGCCGTCCAGGTCGCCGGGATCGTAGATTTCCTTCGTCTCCAGCCGGTCTTCGACCTGGTAACCGGTCAGTGGGGCGGGTCATGACAGCAGGCTTCAGCTGGCTCAGCCCGGTGTACTTCGACGCGTTATCTGGCCTAGCTTTGCCGCTCATACCGCTCAGTTCACCGCTGATAACATCGATCTGCCTTGACACTTACTGTTGTCATTCGTGGTTTAAGGTAGATGCGCCTCCTCACAGAGGGCCAGGAGTGTGCCCGGATGTGGCACGCCAACTACTTTCTTCGATCGAGACAATGAGTTCGCGGGCACGTCTTCCGAATACCGCGTTTTCGCTCAGATGGGCGAATATCTGCGCGTACATGGCGATCTCGCCTGGCTGGGTGATTGTCAGGTATCCGGAGATCAGTTCGACGTTCACCTGCTCGCCGTCGAAGATCCGGAAGTCCTCGGCTGGTCCGGCTACACCGCGGTCGGTGGAGGCAGGGATGATGCCCAGTGATACTGAGGGCCACATTGTGGCCTGGGCGAGGTGCGCCAGCTGGGCGTTCATGACGGCTGGGCCACCGAATCCGTTGCACAGCACGGATTCTTCGACCAGGAATGCGGCCGTGCGGCCATTGCGCCGCAGGATCTTCTGCCGTTTCATGCGCGCTGCCACGACAGATTCGACGTCGTCGCGGAGCCCGCGACGCTGCTGGTAGGCACGCAGGACCGCGCGGGTGTAGTCCCCGGTCTGGATCAGACCTGGGACCTTCCAGGAACTGTGGGCACGGAAGTGCCGGGTCCGCTCGTACAGCGGCAGCCGCGTTTCCTGGGCGTGCCTTAGCCCCGAGCGTTCCATCCGCCGCCACTCGATCCACATTCCTTCTGCCGCGCGCAGCGACGCGATGAGGTCCGGGATCTCGCTTTCGGCACCGCACAGCCGGCACCAGGTGCGGATGGCATCCGCAGACGGCGACCTGGTGGCATGCTCGATCTTGGAGACCTTCGTCCGCTCCGTACTCGCGCAATTGTCGTCAGTGCTGGTGGTGTGGCCGCTCTGCATCTGGCCGGCCAGCCGGGCTGCCGCCGCTATGGCATCGGGTCCGTGCGCGCGGGCTCCCAGGTCGAACATGTTGTCGTCGGTCCATTGCAGCGCCGACATGGCCGAGCTCGATCATTCCACGGCAGCAATCGGATCTCGCCGGCGAACCACGAGCCATGCACACGAGCAGCAGCCTGAGCACGACTGGCCTCGGCGTCCCGTTAAATATCGTGGCGAGTTTCCGAAGTACTAGCCGGGCAGTTCGGCACGCTCCCGCACATCGGTCACGCCAGGCCTAGCATCGCCCTAAGGCGGCGACGGGGTGGTATGGTCAATGGCAATGTTACGCTTATTAAAGCGCCGCCGGACTGCGTATAAGGCACTGGCGCTGATCATCGTCGCGAGTGTTGGATTTGCCGGGTGTGCCCCGAGCGGGGGAGCCGCCAGGAAAGAAGGCGGCGCTCCGGTCCAGGGCGGGACGGCGTATTTCGCCGAACAGCCGCTGACCACTCCCACCTATATTTTCCCGCTGATCTCCGGCCAGTATTACACCGGGGCCAATACCAGCGAGTTCCAGACGTTGCTGTACCTGCCCTTGTACTGGTACGGGGACGGCCGGAGCACCTCGATTGACTACCGGCTGTCGATTGGCAATCCGCCGGTCTACAGCGACGGTAACCGGGTAGTCACGATCACGCTGAAGCACTACCTGTGGTCCGATGGCGAGGCTGTGAGCGCCCGCGACGTCGGGTTCTGGATCAACCTGCTCAAGGCCAGCAAGGCCCACTGGGCGAACTACGTTCCTGGCGGGTTTCCCGACAACGTGGTGTCCTGGCAGGCAGTAGGCCCCGCCACGATCCGGCTCCGCCTGAACTCGGGCTATAACCCGTTCTGGTTCACCTACAACGAGCTGTCCCAGATAACCCCGCTCCCCATCGCGTGGGACCGGACCTCGCTCAGCCAGCCAGCCCCGTCATCCTCGGCGGCGAGTCTGCCGGACACGACGCCGGCGGGAGCCCGGGCTGTGTTCGCCTTCCTGAACGGCCAGGCCACGAAGGTCTCGGGTTACGCGTCGAGCCCGATCTGGAGCGTGGTCGACGCCCCATGGCGGCTGACCAGCCTGACCAGCGACGGAACCGCCACGTTCGTGCCCAACCGCAAATACGACGGCCCGCTGAAGCCGCATCTGGCGAAGTTCGTCGAGCTTCCCTTCACCTCGGCGGCCGCCGAGTTCTCCGTGCTGAGGGCCGGGAGTGCCATCGGCGGCCAGGGGACCTCCGGCGAGCAGCTCTCGGTCGGTTACGTGCCGGACAATGATGTGCCCCAGCAGCCGGTCCTGCGTGCCCAGGGCTACCAGCTGGTCAGGGCGATCCCGTTCGGCTTCGACTATTTCGAGCCCAACTTCAATAACCCGGTGGTCGGGCCGATCCTGCGCCAGCTCTATTTCCGTCAGGCATTCCAGCATCTGGTCGACCAGACCGGGTGGATTCGGGCCTATTACGAAGGTCTCGGCGTGCCCACCTACAGCCCGGTGCCGGCCCAGCCGGCCAATCCGTACGCCGATGCCAGGGCGTCGGTGAATCCTTACCCCTTTAGCGTGCCAGCGGCGAGGGCGCTGCTCGTCGCCCATGGCTGGCGGGTCGTCAGCGGGGGAGTGAGCACGTGTGCCAGGCCGGGGACTGGGGCGGCTCGGTGCGGCACGGGCATCAAGGCTGGCCAGCCGCTCAAGTTCACCCTCATGTATCCCAGCGGGCTCCTCTACACCGATGGCTCCATGGTGGATCTGCAGTCGGTGGCCCGGCAGGTCGGCATCCAGATCTCCCTGGACATGGTGACCTCCGCCACCATTGCCCAGACGATCGAGCCCTGCGCGTCCACCAGCCCTAGCTGCTCGTGGCAGCTGGGGCAGTACGGCGCCGCCTGGCTTTTCCAGCCCGACCACTACCCCAGCGGCGACGAGATCTTCCAGACAGGCGCGCTCGGCAACGTCAATAACTATTCCAGCCCGGCCGTTGACAAGCTCATCGCGGCGACTAGGTCCGGCCCGTCCGGCGATACCCAGGCGGCGCTCAATGCCTACGCCGACCTGGTCAGGCTGCAGCTGCCGGATTTCTGGCAGCCAAGCCCCGGCACCCTGCAGTCCGTCCAGGCCAATCTCCGCGGGTTCACGCCCAACGCTTACGGCTTCATCAACCCCGAGGAGTGGTATTTCACGAAAGCACCGGGCTGACATGGCCGGATACCTGATCCGCCGGGGTATTCAGGCCGTCGTCGTGGTGCTGGGAGTCACGGCCGTCACTTTTCTGCTCGAACAGCTCATTCCCGGCAGCCTGGCCCGGGCAATCCTCGGCCCGCGCGCGAGCGCCGCCGAGATCGCGTTCTTTGATCGCGTCAACGGCCTCGACCGCCCGCTCATCGAGCAGTACCTGATTTTCCTGCGCCGCCTCGCCCAGGGCAACCTCGGTTATTCCTACCGGCTCAATCAGAGCGTGGACTCGCTCGTGCTGCATCAGCTGCCCAACGACCTCGTGGTCGTCGGCGTCTCGCTCGCGCTGGCCCTGCTGATCGCCATTCCGCTCGGCATCGTCCAGGCCATGCACCGGGACCGGGTGCTCGACCATGCCGCCACGTCGGCGGTGTTCACGCTGTACTCGATGCCCGCCTACTGGCTGGCGCTCCTGCTCGTAGCCGCGCTGTCGATCGCGGTCCGCGGCTTCCCCCGGAAGGCCCGCAGGCGGCAGGGCTAGGCGGGCTGCTCGCGGATCCGCGTGCGCTGGTCCTGCCGGTGCTCACGCTGACCCTCGTGAACGTCGCCCTGTTCAGCCGGTACATGCGGGCCTCCGCTATCTCGACGCTGGCCGAGGACTACGTGCGGGTGGCCAGGGCCAAGGGGCTGCCGGTCAGGCTGGTGCTCGCCCGGCACCTGCTCCGCAACTCGCTCATCCCGGTCACCACCATCCTCGGCCTGTCCATGCCCGCCGTCCTGACCAGCGGCCTCATCGTCGAGTACGCCTTCAATATCCCCGGGGTCGGCCTGACCTACTACACCGCGGCGGTGAATGCCGATTATCCCGTCGAGCTCGGCATCACCGTCCTCGTCGGGATCGCCACCGCGCTCGGCAGCCTGCTCGCCGACCTCATGTACGCGGCGCTCGACCCCCGGATCCGGTATGCGTGACCGCTTGCGGACAGCCCATCGCGGCTTCGGCGGCGTCGGCGGCCTCGGCATGGTCACCGCCCTGGCCGCCTTCTGCTTCCTCGGCCCCTTGCTCTACCACACCAACCAGGTGCAGGTGAACATCGCGCTGACGAGCTTCCCTCCCGGACGCGGCCACCCTCTCGGCACCGACAGCAATGGCTACGACATTCTCGGCCGGCTCATGAAGGGCGGCCAGAGCACCCTGGAGATCGGCGTCGCCGTCGCCGTGCTGGCAACGGCCTTCGGCGTCGCCTGGGGCGCCCTGTCCGGCTACACCGGGGGCATCACCGACGCGATCATGATGCGGACTGTCGACATCGTGCTGGCGATCCCCGCCATCTTCGTGCTCATCTACCTGTCCTCGGTGTTCCGGCCCACCGTCATGCTGCTGATCGGCGTCCTGTCGGTGCTCTCGTGGCTCGTTCCCGCCCGGCTTGTCCGCGGTGAGACGCTCAGCCTGCGTACCCGCCCGTTCGTGGAAGCTGTCACTGCGATGGGCGGCGGCCGGATCCGGGTCATGGTGCGCCACCTCACCCCGAACACCTTCCACACGATCGCCGTAAGCGCCACCTTCCAGGTCGCCGACGCCATCATCATGCTGGCGACGCTCAGCTATCTGGGCCTGGCGCTGCCGCCGCCGGCTGCCACCTGGGGCGGGATGCTTTCCCAGGGCACCACGTATCTGCTGGACGGCTACTGGTGGGAGGTCTATCCGGCGGGACTCCTGATCATGCTCACCGTCCTGGCGTTCAACCTGATCGGCGACGCGCTCGGCGGCTCGGTCGACACCAGGCCCAGCACGTTCTGACAGTGCCAGCCGCCAGCTCCGGGAGGATCACCATGACGACACCCGCTACCCAGCCGTCGGCGCGGTCCGGCTGGACCCGGATGCTGTGGGCAGAGATTGAGGGGATGTTCCAGGCGATACTCGCGCACCCTTTCATTTGCGGGCTCACTTCGGGAACTCTGGAACGAGACACGTTCTATCACTTTCTCTGCCAGGACCACTGCTATGTCAGCGAGACACCGAGGGCAATCAGCCTGCTTGGCTCTAAGGCACCGACCGCAGCGGCGGGAGCAATGCTCGCGAAGCACGCCGCCGAATCGCAGGATGCCGAACTTGAGCTGCACCGGCACCTTGCGGCCGCTATCGGCGAGGAGCCAGCCGGCCTGACGCGGGCGCAGGCGTCTCCGACGACCCGCGCGTACCTGAGTTTCGTGCTCGCCACCGTGTTCAGGGCGGACTTCGCCGCGGGGCTCGCCGCCGCCTTGCCTTGTTACTGGCTCTATGCCGAGGTCGGGCGCCATCTTGGCGCCCTCGGCTCGCCCGATCCCGTCTATCAGGACTGGATCAGCGCCTACGGCAACCCCATTTACCACGGTGACGTGATAGCGGTACTCGACCTGGCCGACGAAGTAGGCAGTGACCTGTCGAGCGGCAGCGAAAGGGCGGCTCGTACCCATTTCGCAATGGCTGCGCGTTATGAGTGGATGTTCTGGGACGCTGCCTGGCGCCGCGAGGAGTGGCCGGTCTGATTGCCTGATAAAACTAATACATCGCTCATTGTGCGGCCAGCTAGCCTGAGTGGTTGACTGGAGGCGCTACTGCCCTAAACGCCGTGATTGAGGAGCTGATGACCGCCGCGAGCCGTCGCGCCAGGGAATCCGGTGCGCCCCTGCCCGCCAGCGGCCTGGCTCCATCGGAAGGGACCGCCAGGCCGGCCGGGCGGCGATCCGCCTGGCCGGGGTGGCCAGGACGTTCGGGCAGACGGTCGCGGTCTCGCAGGTGGACCTGGAGATCCCCCTGAACGGCCGCCTTGCCGTCGTCGGCCCGAGCGGGTGCGGGAAGTCCACGCTGCTGGCGCTGATCTGCGGGCTGGACGAGCCTGGCGAAGGCACGATCAGCGTGCTCGGCGGCCAGACCGCCGCAGAGCGGTTACGCCGGTGCGCGTGGATGCCGCAGAGCGATCTCCTGCTTCCGTGGCGTGACGTCCTCGGCAATGCCGCGCTGGCACTGGAGAATCAGGGCGTCGGCCGTCGTGCCGCCAGGGAGCGGGTCGCGCACCTGGTCGGGCGGTTCGGCCTGGCCGGTTTCGAACAGCACCTGCCCTACCAGCTATCCGGCGGCATGCGGCAGCGGGTCTCCTTCCTGCGCACCCTGGTCGCCGGCAAGGAGGTTCTGCTGCTTGACGAGCCGTTTGGCGCGCTCGACTCGATCACCCGCGCGGAGATGCAGCGCTGGCTGCGCGATGCCCTCGACTCCGAACCCCGGACGACGGTGCTGGTCACGCACGACGTTGAGGAGGCTCTCCTGATCGGCAAGCGGGTGGCGGTGATGTCGGCGCGGCCGGGCCGCATCGTGGGGGAGTTCGCCGTGGAGCTGCCGTCGGTCCGCAGCCGCCGCGAGCTCATCCGGCATCCCGCGTTCGCCGAGCTGCGCGATGAGATCCTGTCGCTGCTCGAGGCGGCCGCGTGACCGCCGCACCGGCACGCCCGGCGGAGCGGGCCGCCGAGAACACGGCAGTCGGGCACCGCGTGGCCCTCTCGGTCAGGCAGCTGCTGCCCGCCGCCGGCATCCTCGCCGCCATCGGGTGCGCCTGGGAGGCCGCGAGCCTGTGGCTGGGCGTGCCCGCCTACATCCTGCCCTCCCTGACCAGCATCTGGTCCACCGCGATCAGCCAGTGGCCGGGCACGCTCGCCAGCGCGACCGGGGTGACGACGCTGGAAGTGCTGCTGGGTTTCCTGCTGTCCGTCGTGGTGGCGCTAGTGACCGCGTTCTCGCTGCACAGCTCCCGCGTGCTCCGCGATGCCATTTACCCTCTGCTGATCGGTTCGCAAGCTGTCCCGATCGTGGTAATCGCTCCGGTTCTGGCGATCATATTCGGGTACACCATCACGCCGAAGCTGCTTGTGGTCGCTGTGATCTGTTTCTTCCCGATTGTGGTCAATACGGTCGACGGCCTCGGGTCGGTGGATCCCGAATTACTGCGCGTCATGCGCACTCTGGACGGCGGGCGCTGGGCTACTCTCCTGCGGATCGAGGCGCCGGCGGCCCTTCCATCGACGTTCTCTGGGCTGCGCATAGCCGCGACCTACGCGCCGATCGGGGCGGTCTTCGGGGAGTACGCGGGATCTCAGAACGGCCTCGGCTACGTGATGATCCAGGCAATTCCGCAACTGGAGACGGCACTTGTCTTCGCCGCGATCTTCATTCTCACTGGCGAGGCGGTAGTGTTGTTTATTGCGATTTCGCTTCTGGAGCGGCTCGTCTGCCCTTGGGCAAGAAAGGGGAAATAGTGACCTCCATGATGTTAGGAAAAGGCATGCGCAGGCGGGGCGCGCTCCTGGCGGGAGTGGCCGCCGTGATGGCGGCGGTCGTGGCCTGCGGCTCCTCTTCGGGTGCCACGACGCCCGATGGCAGCGCGCCTATCAAGACCACGGTATTGCTTGACTGGTTTCCGAATCCGGACCATATCGCCCTGTATCTGGCTCAGAAAGATGGCGATTTCGCCGCGCAAGGCCTGGATGTGACATTCCAGGCGCCGTCGAACGCCACGGACGCGCTCAAGCTGGTAAGCCTCGGCCAGATTCCGCTGGCGATTTCTTACGAGCCAGAGACGATCACCGCCGTATCGCAGAACCTGGACATCGCGGCCGTCGCCGCGCTCATACCTACCCCGCTCAACTCGCTGATCATCTCGGGAAAGAGCGGTATCACCAGCCCGGGCCAGCTCAGCGGCAAGACCGTGGGCACCGACGGGGACCCGGTGTCAGCCGCCATCTTCAAGGTCGTGCTCAGCAAGTACCACCTCAGCCTGTCCAAGACCAGGCTGGTCGCGGTGAACGAAGGGCTTGTCCCCGCCATGGTGTCGGGCAAGGTGTCGGCCATCATCAGCGGCTACCGCAACGTCGAGGGCATCCAGCTCGCCTCCCTCGGCGTGGAGCCCCACGTCTACCCGGTGAACACGCAGGGCGTGCCGAACTACGACGAGCTGGTCGTCATCGCCAACAAGCAGAAGCTCGCAAGCGATCCGGCCTACCGCGCGCTAGTACGGAAGTTCCTGGCGGGCATGGTCAAGGGAATTACGGCCGCGCAAGGGAATCCAGCCGCGGACCTGGCCGCGCTCACGCCGGTCGCCAAGGGTTACAGCCATGCCGTGCTCAAGCAGATGGTGTACGCGACCGCGCCGCTGCTGAAGAACTCGCAGGGTGCCGGGTTCATGAGCGTCAGCGCCTGGCAGAGCTTCGCCAACTGGATGAAGGCCAAGGGGCTGATCACCAAGTCGGTAAACGCGGCGGACGTGGTCGACACATCCCTGCTGCCTAAGAACTAGCGGCTAGCCGATCCTGGCCAGCGTGCGCTCGAACGCGGCGTTCGCCTCGGCCAGAATCTGCCGTTCGTCCATCGACAGCAGCTGCCGTCCGGCCATCAGGATTTTCCCGTCCACGATCGTCGTGTCCACCGCGCTTCCGTTGGCGGCGAATACCAGATGGGAATAGAGATGCGCCTTGTCGCCCGGTCGCAGCGGGGTAAACATCGCGCTGCGGGTGTCGACCAGGATGACGTCCGCCTTCTTGCCGACGGCAAGCTCGCCGGTGTCGTGCCGGAGCGCCGCCGACCCGTTGCGGGTGGCCATCCGGACGATGTCAGGCGCCTGGAGCAGGCTCGCGTCCACGCGCGACGCGCGGTGCACCAGCGAGGCGAATTTCATCACCTCAAACGGGTCGCGGCTGTTGTTGCACTCGGCCGCGTCGTGCCCGAGTCCTACGTTCAGCCCGGCCGCGAGCATCTCAGGAAGCCGGGCGATGCCGTTGCCCAATTTCGCATTGGACGTAGGGTTGTGTGATATCTGCGTGCCCGTCTCCCGCATGAGCGCGATTTCGGTGTCAGACAGCCATACGCAGTGGGCCGCGACGCAGTCGGGGCCGAGCAGCCCGGCATCGTAAGCTACTTCGGTCGGCCTGCGGCCAAATCGTTTCTTGCTGTTCTCCACCTCGGAAAGGGACTCGTTGAGGTGGATGTGGATTCCGGTGCCCAGCTCATCGGCGAGCGCGCGGGCATCACGCAGCAGTTCAGGTGAGGCCAGCGGCAGCCATTCGATCCCGACATACACCTCGATGCGGCCGTCGCCGAGCCCGTGCACCGCGCTGTGGGCGTCTTTGCTGTCCTGCAAAGTGTCCAGATTATGCTCGGGCAGTGCCACGTCGTTCGACAGTACCGCCCGGATCCCGATGTCGAGTGCGGCCCGCCCGAGGTCCGGCACCCGGCGGTACATGTCGTTCACGGTCGTCACGCCGCATTTCACCGACTCCAGGTAACTGGCGGCGGCGGCCCAGTACGCGGCGTCGGCATCCAGCGCCCGGATGAACGGGTACCAGCAGGCGTCAAGGTACTCCCAGAGCGGGAGATGGTCGTTGAATCCCTTGGCGATGGCCGTGTGGTAGTGGAGGTCGACGAGGCCCGGCATGACGACCATGCCCGCCGCGTCGATGAGCTTGTCCTCGGCGGCTGTCTCGCCCCGGTACGGTCCGGCGCCGACGGCGGCGATCCTGTCGCCGTCGAGCACGACATGGCCGCCAGGGTAGATGTCGTCGGCGTCGCTGACTGGCAGGACAGTGCCGCCGGAGATGATGATCTTGCTCATTGCCTGCTCCCCTCGTTGACCAGACCAAGCACCGCAGCCGAGACCTCCGCGCCGAGGTCCGTGTCGCCGGTGAAGGTCAGATAGGTGACCCTGGCGACGGTGTGAAGCCCCCTGACCAGGAAGGCGTACTCGCGGCCGTCCTCCAGGAGCAAGATGACCGGCTTGCCCAGGGCCGAGGCCCAGCCAATCTCCACGTGCGTGCCGGGAGAGGCGGGGTGCCCGGGAAACGCGACGAAGACGTCGCAGCGCGAGATCTCCCTGAAATCCAGCTCGGTGCACTCCTGCGGGGTCATGAACGCCGATCCCCACTCCTCCCGCCGGTGCGCGTTGTGGACCTCGCAGCCGTCGTCCTCCAGCCGCCGGATAAGCGCGCCGATCAGCTCCCGCTCACGCGCGTACATCTGTCCTGTACGGGGATCTATGACCGACTTAAAAGGGCCGCCAAGGAATACCTTCCTGACCGGGTCCCGCGCCACCTCACTTCACCCCTGTCACGATGAGGAAGGGCGGGCGAGCGGCCTCCGCCGCCAGAGCCTCGTTGCCTCCGGCGTGCAGCGGCTCGGCGCACGTGATGTCGTGAAAGCCGGCGTCGCGGAAAACCTCCAGGTAGGTCTGCCTGGGCCAGTGGTAGTCAGTCAGCGTCAGGCTCGTGCCGTCCGGCCTGCTCAGGATCACCGGGCGCTGCGCTCCCGCCGCGTAGTCGCGCCCCGGCTCGCCGCTGAGGAACGTCGAGAACTGGATACCGGTCGTCGCGGGATTCGTGTCAAGCACGGTGTACCGCCCGCCTGGCAGTAAGACCCGGAACACCTCAGCCGCGATGCCCCGCAGATCGGCGACGTCGCCGATGTTGATGAATACATAGCAGGACATCGCCGCGTCGAAAGAGGCGTCGGCGAGAAATCCCAGCCGGCCGGACTCCACCTGGTGATAGCTGATCCGCTGGTGGGGCCGCCGCTGCCTGGCGATCTCCAGCATGGACCTGGAGATGTCCACGGCGGTCACGTCCGCGCCGAGCTCTTCCGCTACGCGGAGCGCCACCTTCCCCGGCCCGCACCCGTAGTCGAGCACTCTGGCGGCCGGGTTTAACCGAAGCGACCTGAAGACGGCCGGGTACCCGATGGACCGCTCCGGCAGGTCATCGTAAGCGTCAAATCCGGCCGCCACATCTGGTGAGTCCTTCCAGTCGGTGCCCACGGGGCCGGCCTTTCTCTCCACTCAGGCTCCGGCTGCCAGTACTCGGGGCCAGCGGTACCCGACGAGCGTACGGTAGACAGGCCAGAGCCGTTCGACGATGTCCCCGCTAGGACTCTCCTGTAAGTGCAAACTGCGGTATATCTCGAATAGTAACAGCACCTGAATCCAGTAATCGGGCATGCCGGTCAGGTCGGGCCTGATGCGGTGCCGGTTTTCGCGCAGCGCTTCTTCGAGGGCCAGCACTTCCCGGATATAAGGCCAGTTGTCCCCGTCCGGCATGGCGGGAAAACGCACGGGAGGATCGCGCCAGGCGGCGGTGTCGGACAGCACCGCGCTCACTGCCGCCTTATCGGTGTCATACACATGCAATGATCCGACCGTGTGGACGTACTCCCCGAGCCGCACGCCAAGCTGCCGCGCCAGTACCTCCTGGAGCATTGTGAAAGAAAACACGTCGCTGGTCATTCCGCGGTAGGCGTCGTTCGCGCGCATGAATCCGATGGCGTGCAGCGCCTGGCTCCTGACCAGGAACTGCAGGCCCAGGGTGCAGGAGACGTCCGGGTTGCCGTCCACGGTCAGCTCCGCGGCCCGGAAGATCTGTAAGACCGCTCGCTTGCTGTCTGGGTCGCGGCGCAGCTCTCCGAGTACCGTGCCCCACTGGCCGGGGGACCCGTCCTGGCCGAAGATGGCACGACCGTAGGCCGTACCGGTCAGCCGTACATTGTCGGCCGAATACTTCCGCATGCTCGGCGCGTAGTATGCGATGAAGCTGAGGTCGTCACGCCCCGATAAGTACCAGAGCGCCTCGGCGAAGTTGAAAACGATGTTAAGCCGCCTGCCAGGTATAAAAGGGACTCGCTGGCTGGCATCGCGGAGCCGGAACTGGACCCCGATCCGCTCGACGCTCGGAAAGCCGCGCGGGACAATCCTGTACGCCGGTTCCTCGGCGAGCGCCCGGAGCATGACGGGATAAGCGTGGTGAAACGTCTCGAATTCCACGTGCATCATCCTCCCTGTTGCCGCGGGGTGCCGGTGAGGAGCCCGGCCCGGAGGCGGCCGAGCGTCTCCGCGCTGATCCCGGCCTGGCGGGCGAAACCATCAGCTGACCCGTACTCGGCGTCGATCTGCCGCAAGAAGGCCAGCATCGTGTCCTTGTGAGCGGTCAGCATGGCGGGCGGGATAAAGCCCCAGGTGGTCTGGGTGTCGTCGGGGTTGCCGGCCGCCAGCGATGCCTCCCACCTGGCCGTGCCGAGCTCGCTCAGCGCGTACTCATCGGCGACCAGGCCGGCCGGAACGCCCAGCAGCCGGAGCACCAGGGCGGCCAGCACCCCTGTGCGGTCCTTGCCCGCGGCGCAGTGGAAGACCGCTGGCAGTGCCGCGGGGGCGGCCAGCGTCTCCATGGCTGCCCGCAGTGCGGCCATTCCCGACGTGGCGATCTGCAAGTAATGGCGCGCGGCGAAGCCGGGGTGCTCAAGCTCGGCGGGATCCACGTCGGACCACTGCGAGAGCTCATCCTGCAAGGGCACGTGCCGCGCCAGCCCGCGCCACTGCGGCGGTGCCGCCCAGGTGTGCTCCCGCACCTCGCTGTGCGCCCGCAGGTCCAGGACGGTGGCGATGCCGAGCCTGGCGAAGGCGGCCTGGCCGGTTTCCGTGAGCCTGTGCAGGCTGTCGGACCGGTAGAGCCTGCCCCAGGCCACGGTGCCGCCGTCGCCGGTCCGGTAACCGCCCAGATCACGGAAGTTGAAGCAGCCGTCCAGGTCGATGAACCTGAGGCGCGGAACGCTGTCGCTCATGAGCGGTCCGCTGCCGCTGGCCACCAGGGATGGAGATGGTGCGGCGGTCCGTGCCCCGATCCCACTTTCAGCAGGTCAGCGGAGATCAGGGCCTGGGTGAGGTAGTCCTTGGCATCGGAGACGGCGGCGCGCCAGTCGGGTCGCTGGGTGCGCAGCACCGCGATGGCCGAGGATAGGGCGCAGCCGGTCCCGTGGGTGTTGCGCGTCCGCACCCGCGCGGCGCTGAGCGTGGTCACCTCGCCGTCTTCGAGCAAGAGATCGGTACATACGGGACCGTCGAGGTGCCCGCCTTTGATGAGCACGCGCGGGCACAGCTCGCCGAGCCGGAGCAGCTGATCACGCATCTGCGCCTCGTCGCGGGCGTCTTCCTCGCCAAGCAGGGCCGCCGCTTCCGGTACGTTCGGCGTAATCAGATCGGCCAGCGGCAGCAGCTGCGTTCGCAGCGCCGTCACCGCGTCGGCCGACAGCAGCCGGTCGCCGCTCTGGGCCACCATGACCGGGTCAAGCACCAGGATGGCGGGACGGTAACGGCGCACCGCGTCCGCGACCGCCATGACACTGGGGGAGTCGGCCAGCATCCCGATCTTCACGGAGTCGACCTGAAGATCCTCGAAGATCGCATCCAGCTGGGCGGTAAGAAACTCGGGGGGCGGTGTGTGCACCGCCCGCACGCCGTGAGTGTTCTGGGCGGTGAGAGCGGTGAGGACGGCGGCCCCGTAGGCGCCCAGGGCCGAGAACACCTTAAGGTCGGCCTGGATCCCGGCCCCGCCGCTCGGGTCACTGCCAGCGATGCTGAGAACGGTGGGGATCACGCGGAGTCCGCGGGAAGTTCTGGAGAAGATGCCTGAGCCCAGAACCGCCGGGGCATCCGGCCAGCCAGCCGGGCACTGAGGCCGGCCTCCACGGCTAGCGCCATCGCCCTGGCCATCAGCTCTGGATCGCTCGCCCGGGTGACAGCACTGGCCAGAAGAACGGCGCTGCAGCCCAGTTCCATCGCCAGGGCGGCGTCGCTCGCCGTCCCGATCCCCGCATCGAGTACCACAGGAACTCCCGCGTCTGCCACGATCATCTCCAGGTTGTGCGGGTTCGCGATCCCGCGGCCAGTACCGATCGGCGAGCCAAGCGGCATCACGGCCGCGCAGCCCACCGCCTCAAGCCGCCGCGCGACGATGGGATCGTCGGTGGTGTAGGGAAGGACCACAAAGCCGTCAGCTACCAGCTCCTCAGCGGCGTCCACCAGCTCGGACACGTCCGGCAGCAGGGTCCGCTCGTCGGCCACCACCTCCAGCTTAATCCAGTTGGTTTCGAGTGCCTCCCTGGCCAGCCGGGCCGTGAGCACGGCTTCCGCCGCGCCGCGGCAGCCGGCCGTGTTCGGCAGAACCGCGATGTTCAGGCGCCGCAGCAGTTCGAGCACTCCGCTGCCGCCCCCCGCATCAATGCGCCGCAGCGCCACCGTGGTCAGTTCCGTACCCGAAGCGACCAGCGCGCGTTCCAGAACCGCCAGGTTCGAAGCACCACCGGTGCCCATGATCAGCCTTGAGGCGAAGGTGCGCTCCCCGATCTTCAGCGATTCACCCACCTTGCACCGCCGCGAGCACTTCGACCGTCGCGTTCTCGGTGAGCTTCGCATCCCACTGCGAGCGGGGGAGCACGCTGCCGTCGACCGCGACTGCCACCCCCTGCCCGGGGATCTGTAAGTGCTCGATGAGCAGGGCGGCGGTGCACCCGTCGGGCACGATCCGCGGGCGTCCGTTGACTATCAGGTTCATAGTGGTGACCTCCTCGGGTCTGCGGCCGCGGCTGCGGCCAGCGGTTTGCCGTCGAGCTCCGCGAGGACGGCGGCGGCGGTCAGCGGTGCGAGCAGCAGCCCGTTGCGCCCGTGGCCGGTCGCGATCACGGTGTCGCTGTCTACCCTGCCGATCAGGGGCAGACCGTCCGCGGTCATCGGCCGCAGTCCCGCGTCGGCGGAGATGAGGCCGAACTCGGCGACGGAAGGCACGATGCGCTCGGCATCGGCGATGAGGTCACGTATCCCGGCGACCGTGACCTCGCTGTCGTTGCCCACCTCAAGCTGGGTGGCGCCCACCACCATGCCGTCGTCCCTCGGCACCAGGTAGATGTGCCGGCCGTGGACCACCCCGCGCACGGTTCTGCGCGGCGGCGGCAGGGCTCCCCGCCGGGTCCGCAGCCGGAGGATTTCCCCTTTGACCGGGCGGACCCGTGCCAGCGGGTGCAGGGCGGCCGAGCCAATGCCGGCGGCCAGGACTACCTGGTCCGCCCGCAGCGCCGCCAGATCCGCGACCCGCTCTTGCGCGAACCGCACGCCCGCCGCGACGCACGCTGCCGATAACGCGGCAAGCAGCTGCCGGTTGTCGACCGACAGATCGCCTGGCATCGCCAGTGCCAGGCGCACATCCTGCGCCAGAGCCGGCTCCAGCCGCCGCAGTTCCCGCCGGGGGATGACGTCCACGTCCTTGCCGCGGGCGGCCAGCCACTGAGCCAGCGTGCGCAGTTCCCCGGCATCCGCCGAGTCAATCGCGACCATGACGGTGCCCTCGGTGCTCAGCCCTGGCGGCATGCCAGTGTCGGCCGTCAGCCGCTCCGCGAAGGAGGGCCAGCACTGTAACGACGCGATTCCCAGTTCCAGCGCGCGCTCTTCGCCGGGCCACCCCTCGGAGAGCGGGGCCAGCATGCCGCCGGCCACCCAGGAACTGCCCCTGGCCGGCGCCGGATCATGCAGGGTGACGGTCCAGCCCGCCGACGCGGCCCGCCACGCAATCGAGAGCCCGACCACCCCGGCCCCGACGACGGACAGTATCCGAGCCCCGCGAGCGTGCACCTGCCCTCCTTACGAAAATATTAGGATGAACCTTTCTCAGTTTAGGCATAGGCCGATAACGTGGTAAGAGTGGACCCCAGGGAGCGCCTGGCGGCGGCGACGTTATATTTGTGCACCGACGCTCGCCGGGAGGCCGATGATCTAGCCCAATTCGCTGACGCGGCGCTGGCCGGCGGAGTCGATGTTATCCAGCTTCGCGATAAGGACTCGCCCGGAGAACGGCACTTCGGTCCTCTGGAAGCACGGCAGCAGATAGAGGCACTGGCAATACTGCGGATCGCCTGCCGGCGCTATGGTGCGTTATTGGCGGTAAATGACCGGGCCGATATCGCTCTGGCGGCCGGAGCGGATGTCCTCCATCTCGGCCAGGACGACCTTCCCGTCCGCTATGCCCGCAAGATCCTCGGTGACCGGATTGTCGTCGGGTGCTCCACCCATGATCCCGGCCAGGCCGCCGCCGCGGCGGCTGAACCGGGAGCCGACTACTTCGCTGTCGGCCCGTGCTGGCCAACGCCAACCAAGCGCGGACGCCCGGCGGCAGGCCTTGACCTGGTGCGTGCCGCTGCCAGCCGCACCAGCGACAGGCCGTGGTTCGCAATCGGGGGAGTAGACCTCGCCAGGCTTCCCGAGGTCATCGAGGCCGGCGCGCGGCGGGTCGCCGTGGTCCGCGCCATCACCGCCGCCGCCGATCCCTGTGAAGCCGCCCGGCAGCTCAAATCCGCCCTGTCTGCCCTGTCTGCCCCCGGATGAGCCGCATGCGGATCGATGATGGCCTTTCACCGCAGCCCTTTTCGCGGCCCGGCGCGGGCTGGGGGACGGGTTGTCGCTTTCGCGGCAGGTTGCCGTATTCGTGGCGGATGGCTGTCGTTTCCTGGAAGGGTCGCCGCCATCCTGGCGGAAGGTTATCGTATTCTGCGCGGAGAGTTGTCGCTTGACGGTAACTTAACCGCCGTATATACCGAAAACTTACCGCCAGGCGACAACCTTCCGCCGAAACTCCGACAACGTTCCGCCAGGACTACGGCAGCCTTCCGGGAAACGGGAACCTTCCGCCAGGATGGCGGCAGTCTTCCATGCAAAGGAGCACGCCTTCTCGCGGTCAGCGCGAGCTGCCGGCCGCC
This sequence comes from uncultured Actinomycetota bacterium, assembly GCA_963819285.1. Lineage (GTDB taxonomy): Bacteria > Actinomycetota > Actinomycetes > Streptosporangiales > Streptosporangiaceae > Chersky-822. The sequence continues at coordinate 1,053,970 of CAWFVM010000006.1, read as the reverse complement.
GGTCCGATCATGCCGGGGGGACGGGTGCCCACCGGGCCAAGGCCATGCGGGAGGCACCGCTCATGTTCCGTGAACATGCCGGAGCCGGTGATCACGGAGCTCTACCGGGGTGATCGTGCACCTGATAGTCCGTGATCACGGCGTGCGGCATGATCGCGGAACTTGCGTGGGGTGATTTCGCGGAGACTCGGCCGCTCCGTTTCAGCTGGACGGGCAGCACCAGCGACTGATCCGGCACGCGGTCGGCGCTGAACGCCTACTGAATCGCTAGGCTCTCGGCATGACCGATGATCAGCGTGTCCGGTGGCAGCCGATCACTTCGCTGCCACAAGTCAATGGCACGCTCGAACCGCTCCTCAAGACCGTTGACTCATTGCGGTCAGCTTGGGAGGACGCGCTCCAGTACTCCTCTCCCGAAGAGCTAACAGAGGCACGCAACCGGCGCCTCCGTCGTCACGCTGTCGAGACTGGCATCATCGAGCGCCTGTACGAAGTGGACTGGGGTACGACGGAAGCCCTCGTCGCTGAGGGTCTCACCAGCGAAGTGGCCAACCGGGCAGGTGGTATTCAAGAAGACACTTTGCTAATCATCCGCTCCCAGTATGAAGCGCTGGAATACCTGGCTGAACTTGCACAGCAGGGAAGCGGCCTTAGCATCCGGGTTATCCGTGAACTGCACATGATAATTACGCGACATCAGGCTACTTATGAGGCCCGTGACCAGTTCGGGAGAATATTTAAAGCTCAGCTGAGGCACGGAGAATGGAAGAATCACGAAAATCATGTTGTAAGACCAGATGGATCAACGCTTGAGTATTGCCCTCCCGTGCACGTGCAATCCGAGATGGAAAGACTGATACTCCTTTATCGGGAAGGGGGAAGCGCGCATCCCCTAACGCGGAGCGCATGGCTGCACCATCGTTTCATTCAAATCCACCCTTTCGAAGATGGCAATGGCCGAGTGGCGCGCGCGCTCACGCTTCTTGTACTGCTCCGAGATAAGTATGCGCCGCTGGTTGTTGACCGTCGCCAGCGAGAGACTTACATAGCATCCCTTGATTCAGCGAATGACGGAGATCTGGGCGATCTCATCCGGCTTTTCGCGCGGCTAGAGATCGCCGCACTGCAGTCGACACTGACCCAGCCGGTGGGACTGACGGACCAGCTTGACGCTGCTAGCGTCGTTCGCGCCTATGCGGCCAGACTCAGGCAAATCCGCGAAGCAGCATCGCACGAGAAGGCAGACGGCGTGAAACGCGTCGCCGATGAGATCGCCGCACGGATCGTCAATTACCTGGAACAACAGCGACAGGAATTGCACGAGTCGCTACGCACAATCGACTCAGATGCCTGGGCGGCCGTAGGGTCCGCAGCACCACCGGATGAGAAGGCTAGGTGGTGGCGCAGGCAAATAATCCAGACCGCCCGTGCCATAGACTTCTACACGAACCTCGGCGACGGCACCTGGTGGGCCAGGCTCCAGATGGAAGCACTAGGCGATCGGCTGCGTTTCTTGGCCGCTGTACAGAAAGTCGGTCACGGAGACAGTGGCGTGCTCGCGGTGACCGTCTACGCCGAGCGAGTACACCCAGACTCGGACGAGATGACGACCAGCAGTGAGCCCGAGGCGATCCTGGAACTATCCCCGACTGACTCAGTCAGCCTCGCTTTCAATGACGAACCCAGCGAGCGCTGGCCAGAGGTCGAAGAGTTGCTGCAGCGCAAGCTGCGCGAGGCCGTTGAGTATTTCGTCGAGCGACTCGGCTGACAGGTAACTCGCGGCTGATGGAGTGGGCGGCAGGGCTGATGCCGCCTGCCAAGCAGTAGCGGCTGCGGGAGGCACTGCGATCACGCCTGCATCGCGGATCGTCAGATTGACGCGACATACGCGCGGATCGAAAAGAGTTCTGGCGGTCAGGGACATTTATCATCCGTGACCGGAGTGCGCTAAAACCTTCGCTGGCCTCGCCGCCGATAGCTCATCATCGCGGGCACCGTCGTAGCCCTGGGGTTAGCGGCACTCCTCAGCCGCGATTTGCCAGGCGGGCACTCCAAGCCTGCACGTGATGTCGTGCCCCCAGCGTTCGGAGTGCGAGACGGCGCTGATCCGAGAATTACCGGCTGCGACATTGGCGCGATTGATCAGCATTGTTGACGTGTACTCTCCCCAGCACCTGCCGGGAATCCTGCAACTACGCAGCTCTCCACGATGCGGCACAATCTGGGGCAGATTCATACCCACAGCCGCACGATGGCAACATTGGCTACGGAAACATGCTGATCAGCCGCTGCGCATGCGGTGCCTGGACGGGACTTGGAACCACGACGTCAAGTGCCAAGACCGGGCACGCCGGGTTTGAGGCCTTCAGAGAGCAGGCTCCGGCCAGAGCGGCAAGAGTCGCCTTCTGCTAGCAGCCGCGCGGGAGTTCAGGACATGGAAGCCGCGACGTGTGTATGCCGCCGCTGTCCCGAAAATCCGGCCGGGGTGGTGCTCGTCGATGCGCTCCATGATGAGTTGAGCGCTGTCATCTCCGCGCTTGGCGATGCTCACGCGCTGGTCGCGCGGAGCGCTGATCGGGCATATCGTACTACAGCAGTGCCTGGTGCGGCTGGTGACTGCCGTCCCGCCGCCAAGAGAGCTCGACAGGCAGCCCGACGGACAGTGTGGATGCGGTGCAACGGTTGTGCTCCGAGCGGGGTTCTCAGCGTTGCCAGGCGCGCATCAGCTCGTCAGGTCCCCAGTGCGCTGCCAGCGGCAGGTCTTCGGTGAGGCCGCTGCGGGACACCACGACAAGCGGCGTCTGATGGCCTACGCCAGGAACTGCGAGCACGCCTCGGGCAAGGCCGTCGTAATCGTGGCGGTCGAAGGGTCGGTTCTCGAGCCACTTAATCGAGCCGAGGAAGTAAATGTTCCTGGCGACAGGCTCACGATCCGCTCCGACGAGGTCGATTTCGGGGTTATTCTGCCTGTTCCACCAGCCGCCAATAGCTTCGGCTCCGGGCCAGCGCTCGTCTGGCATCAGCCGGAGAAGCGACTCGCGGACGATTGGCTCGACGGCGCTGCGCGCCAGCTCGCCCAGGACCGTTCAATCCGCTCAAGCAGCAAGTCGCCCCGGCCGCGCTCGACTATGGGAAGGCCGCGCTCCAGGAAGGCCAGCCAGAATCGAAGGTACGGATCGGCGATCCGGTACCGCTTGTTCTTAGTGTCTGCCTTTGTCGATACCGGGCTGTCTGCGGCTATTACCCGCTTAAGCAAGAGGGTGTGGAGAATAGGGGACAGAGTGCCGGAGGCCAGGGGCATAGCGCCGCCTGCCTCGCTGGCGATCGCGGAGAAGGTCCGCTCGCCAGTGCCGATGGCTTCCAGCACCGCGCGGGTGCGAGTAGCATCCGGAAACTCGCCCAGTAGCGACAGTTCGCCGGCCAGCAGCAGTGGCGAGAGGGGATTGCTCAGTTCATGGAGCAGGAAGTCCCTTCGCGTCATCTCCACGCGCCAGGCCTGCACAATCTCAGGGAAACCGCCGGTGATCAGCAGCGCATCGACAGCCTCGGCCGCATTCAGCCCGGTCATCGCGTGAACGTCGGCGAGATCCAGTGGCTGGACTGTCATCTTGGCGGCGCGGCCGAAGAATGGACGGCCGTGAGATTGAAGTGCTTCCATGACCGACAGGTCGCTGCCGACGAGGACAAGGAGCACTGGCTTGGCACTCAGATACCGGTCCCAGACTGTCTGCAAGGCACCCTCGAACTCCGCGTCCTGCTCGGTCAGCCACGGCACCTCGTCAAGTACGACGATGGCCGGGCTGCTTTCGGGCAGCGCGATAGCGAGCGCCCGAAGAGCCTGATTCCAGTCGGCAGCCCGCAGGCCGGCGACCGAGTCAGAATTGGCCAGGCTCGATTGGGCCAGAGTGTCGGTGAAATCGCCCCGCTCACTCACGGGATTGCGGCCCCGCGTGGCCTGGAAGACGACATACGGCAATCCGGCTCGATCGCAGAACTCTTGCACTAGGCGCGACTTGCCGACCCGGCGTCTGCCAGTCACGATCAGCGCGCGGCCGGCGAGTGCCGGCCGTCCCGGCAGTGACCTCGTGCAGCGCCCTGGCCAGCAGTTCAAGGTCGCCAGCCCGACCAACGAATTTCATCCGGCTCCTATGCGTAGACCTCATCTAACGTAGATGCGATCTTACATTATCAGAACAAGGAGCCAGTTGGTCACTGAGGTAGCGGGTAAGGGTCCTTGGGATGTGCCCAGTGTGTGGCTTGAGGCCCCGAGAGAGTTGAGATTTTGGGCTAAAAGTGGAGATTAAGGACTATCTAAGGTCGAATCAGCCACAGATGGGCTCGTGCCGCCTCGCGTTCCTCGTCGGATAGAACGCCGAGTGGCCGGCCTGAGGTGAAGCCCTGCTCCGAGATGGCTCGGACGTCATCGGTGCGAGCCCAACTGGGTGATCTGACGCCGGATGAAGCCGAGTTGACGGCGACGTGGTGTGGCAAGCCCCGGTCGGTTGTGGTTAAGGAAACCATTATTACCATCGGGATCGGGAACGCGCAGTGCAGGCTTGAGGACACCACAACGCAAGGACGTCGGCCGCGTCGCTTCTGGCGACGATCAGCGCCATCGTGAGCAACTCGGCGGCGACGCGGTGCAGGTTGCTCATCAGGTTCTGCCGCCCGAAGAGCTGCTCGGGGTCGGCGTGCCGCCCCGCTAGCGTGGTGCCTGCGGCGGCGAAAGTCGCTGCCTGGTCAGCGACGAAGAGCAGATGCTCGCGATTCCTCGGGTCGACCCGGACGGACTCGGGGTGCGAACGGCACGGCGCCCAGGGCAGGGCAGGGCAGGGCAGCGAGGCGCTGCAGTTGCGCGCCGAGATCTTCCCGGACGAGGTGGTATCGGAGCGGGCCAGGCTCGTGCTGGAGAACGCATTCGGAGACTGATGCTCGGCCGCTGGCAGCTGACCGTCCGCAGAGTCTCCGTCGTCCGCCAAGCTCACACGAGACGTGCGTGAACGCCCGGATCGAGAGGGCCCGCGTCCGCAGTCAATCGGAACGTCCCCCGTATCTCCCGGCGAGTATGTACGCGCCATGGTTGTCCAGGTTGTGCCGGTTCTTGTTGTACCGCTGCGTCGTGCGCGGATCCTTGTGCCGGGCGAAATCCTGAGCCTGCGCCAGCGATGCACCAGCGTTCAGGTACTCGGTGATCGCGGTCGCGCGCAGGGAGTGCGGCGAAAGGACGGCTGCCTGAGGGATGGCGGCGCGTGCCGCGAGCGCGCGGACAAGCCGCCACACCCACACCTCGTAGACCTGGCGCCCGTTGCGAAGCACGAACAGCCACCCATCGGCCGGTGAGCCGCGCCAGGCGAGCATCGCGTCAATCGGCTCGCCGACAGCGGGCGGTATGGCGACACGGTCCGGGTATCCGCCTTTCCGCGTGAGGTCCAGGACGCGGTGCCCGCGGTCATGCCCTAGCTTCTCGATCCTGGCGTCAATGGCAGATCCGACCCGCAGGCCGTTGACTAGGAGCAGTCGCATCAGTGCGGAGGTGGTAAAGCCGTCCTTGTCGGCCGCCTCGATCAGGCGGTCAGCCTCAGCGCGCGACAAGCCCACCGTGGGGGAGTAGTCCGGATCGATCTTGGGCCGTGCGCGAGTCTTTGCCGGGTTGCGGACCGCCAGCGGCGATGCTGTGTCACAGGTGTTGTCGATCAGGTAGTCGTACCAGCTGGCGACGGCGGACACCCGGCGGGCAATGCTCGCCTCAGCCGCGCCCTCGCGCCTCTGTTTCTCGATCCACAGATCGGTGTGAGCCTTCCGCGCCTCGTCGGGCCTGGTGTCGCATTCGATGCACCAGTCGAGCCAGCGGTTGAGGTCGCGCCGATAGCAGGTGCGGGTGTGCTGGGATCTGAACGAGGCGATCCAGATCTCGGTGAGAGCGCGCGAACGGGCCTGCTCCTCGGGCCACGCGAGCGCGAACCGCTCCTGGGTGATGATCGCGATCTCGGCGGCGGGCATGCCTGAAGTATAACCGTAATTATCCTACGTCACTTGACGTCGTCGTCGTCCCACCGGATTATTCAATTACGTATAACATTTCGTTCTACCAATGTAATGAAACTATTAAGCTGAGAACAGCGCCAGGACAAGGCGGATGAGGATGAGGACGTGACCGAGCAGCCGACGGCGACAGCGACCTGCAAGTACCCAGGCTGCGAGGATCCACCCGAGCGGCCTACCGGCAAGCCGGGTCGGCCGCCTGAGTATTGTGCCGATTCCGGCCACGCTCGCGTCAGCGCCTGGCGCGAGCGGCGTCGGCTCGATGCCGGGCAGTCCGGGCTGCTTACCACCAACGCCGACCCTGCTCAGCCCGTCACCATGGCGAGGGTGGTCGGCACCCAGCTTCTCCGCGACGTCACTGCCACGGCTGACCGGCTGTCGGGTATGGTCGCCCAGTTGCATCAGGTGATCGCAGTCGCGGGAGACCCGATCGCCGCCGAGGTCGAGATCGAGGCGATCCGCGCCTCGGCCGAACACCGCTCGGCCGAGGCCGGAGCTGCCCGCGCCGAGGCTGAGCACCGGGCGGACGCCGCAAACCGTCTGCGAGCAGCAGCCGACGATGCCGCCGACGAGTTGGCTGAGCAGCTGGACGCTGTGCGCAGCTTCGCCGACAGGGCCAGCCAGCGGCTAGCCGAGGCGATCGCCGCCCACGACGCCGAGCTCGCTCGCGCGGGCGAGGAGGCAGCCGACCGGATGGCGTGCCTTCAGGCGCAGCACGACCAGGCCCTCCAGCAGGCTCAGGCCGAGGCCGATCTAGCCATCGCCGCAGCCGATACCCGCGCCCGGGCTGCCGAGCAGGATGCGGCCGGCGCCATCGAGGCGTCCCGGGCTAAGGCTGCCGCCCAGGTTGAGGCGGCGCGAGCCCAGGCGGGCGAGGCCCGCCATGATGCCGCCCGCTACCAGGCTCAGGCCGTCGCAGCCGACCGCCGCGCCGACGCGGCGGACAACCGCGCGGAGGCGACCTGGGCCGAAACCGTCCGGACTGTCGAGCAGGTCCGATCCGACACCGAAGCGCAAGTGCAGGCCGCCCAGGCGCTTGCCGAGCAGGCCCGGCAGGAGACAATCCGCTATCAAGATCAGGCCGCGGCCGCCGAGCGCCGCGCCGACGCTGCCGATTCCCGGGGTGACCTCGCGCGGGCCGACGCCCAAGCGCAGGTGCTGACCATCCGGGAAGAGGCTGCCCGCGAGCGCGAGGAACTGCGAGCCGGGGATGATGCCCGGATCCAGGCACTCGACGACGCCCGCGCCGACCTCCGTGCACGCGCTGAGCGAGCCGAGGCGGAACTCGACCGCCTCAGTGCCGCAGCCAGCCGGTGACCGGTAAATGACCGGGCCGATATCGCTCTGGCAGCCGGGGTGGATGTCCTGCATCTCGGTCAGGGCGACCTTCCCGTCGCTGCCGCCGATCCCTGTAAAGCCGCCCGGCAGCTCAAATCTGCCCTGTCCGTCCCAGGATGAGCCTGTGGTGATGTCCGGGCTGGGCGGCCCGACTGAGCAGTGATCGTGTCCCAGGCGAGCCATTCCTGACGAACACGTACGTGACCAGCGCTATGAGTGCGACTGGCCTCAGCGTCCCGTTAAATATCGTGGCGAGATTCCGAAGTATCCCGGCCGAGCGAATAGCCCGCGTCCCGAACTCAGGCCATCGCGTGACTATCCGTCGGTCGGGCTGGCTGGCGCGCGGATAAGTCCTTGCTGGTAGGCATAAGTGACAGCCTGGGCGCGGTCGCGGGCGTCAATCTTGGCGAGCAGGTGGTTGATGTGGCTCTTGACCGTGCCCTCGCTGATGACGAGCAGGGCGGCGATCTCGCTGTTGGACAGGCCAGCGGCGATGAGGGACAGCACCTCGGCTTCCCTGGGCGTCAGGCCTGCGGGAAGGCGCCGGTGCTGGTCCGGTGATCCGGTGGCGATAGCGTCCACCACGTGATGCTGGACGGCTGGGTCGATGGCCGCCTGGTTGTCGAGAACCTGCCTGAGGGCCTGCCGGATCTCGGCCCCGCTCGCGTCCTTGGTCAGGTAGCCGCGTGCGCCAGCCCGCAGGGCGCTGATGACGGATCGGTCATCGGCGTAGGTGGTGAGCACGACGACCCTGGTCTGCGGCACGCGCTCCCGCAGCAGGCGGATGGCCTCGATGCCGTCGCGGCGCGGCATCCGCAGGTCCATGAGGACGATGTCGGGGAGCAGCTCAGCGGCCAGGGCGACGGCCTCGTCGCCATCGGAGGCGGCGCCCACGACCTCGACGTCAGGCATGAGGCCAAGCACCATCGCCAGTCCTTCGCGGATCACTCGCTGATCGTCAGCGATGAGGACCCGAATCGGCTGGCTCACGCCGGCACCCGCAGTTCCACCCGGAAGCCACCCTGGGTTATCGCCGCGGCGAGCTCGCCGCCGAGCAGCTCGGCCCGCTCGCGCATTCCGGTCAGGCCGTAGCCGGCGCCGTCGCAGGTCACGCGCGCGGGGTCGGTGCCTAGCGCGAAATCCTCGACCGTCAGCCGCGTGCAGTCAGGCTCGTATCCGAGGTGCAGCTCGACCGCTTGAGGCCTGGTTCCTGCAAGTGACGAGCAGGCTGGGGGACCCACAGTGATCGCGACCAGATTCCTGGAGCTACGCCGACGGCGCGGCCTCATGATCGCCGTCGCCGTGGTGGACATCGGGCTCCCCGCGCTGTTCCTGCTCATCCGGCTGATCCTGCACGTGTTCGCGCCGCGCACCAGCCCGCCCGCCGGCGGCGAGCTGATTTTCCTGGTCCTGGCCGCCGGCTTCCTGCCTACCTTCGGCTACATCACGGCCATCATGGTGGGCTGCACGGCGGGGTCGCGCGACCGTACCGAAGGCATGTTCAGGCACCTGGTCGTGACCGGCCGGTCCCGGCTGGCGCTCTACCTGGTCAGAATCCCCGCCGGGCTGGCGATTGTCGCGCCGGCGGTCGCGATTGGCTACACGGTCATCTGCGCCGTCTCCGCCTTCGCCGCGCCCACCTTCATCGACGACTGGAACCTGAACGTACCGCCCGGCCTGTCCCGCACGGGCTTCGGGAACTGGGCCAGGGATCGCGCCAGGCCCGTCATCTGCTCGCTCCCCTACAGCGGGCACATTCCGGCGATCGCCGCGTGCGACGGCCCGCCCGCCTGGTCGAAGTCGGCCATCACGCCGGCTCAGCCCGCGCCGCCCGAACTGGAAGCCCTGGCCGCCAGAATCGCCGGCCGCGACTATCACGGCTACACCAGCACCCTCCTTGGCCCGTCGATCTCGGTGATGGCCGAGACCGGGCTGTGGATCGAGCTTCAGGTGACCGTCGCCTTCATCATCGCCCTCGGGCTCGCGTCGCTCATGGGGCAGCGAACTGGCCCCGTGATCTTGCTCATCGTGCTCCAGTTCATCCTGACCCCCATCATTTCCGCGCTCCCTCACCTGCAGGATCTGCAGCGCTCGGTCATCGGGCTGGCCCTAGCGCGACTGGCGCCTTCCGGACTGCCGTTCGCAGCCTCGCTGCCTGGCATCACCGGGGAGTCGGCGGCCCCGGCTCCGCGCAAGCAGGGATGCCCGACTCGGCCGTCGGGGCCGCCTGCGTCATCATCGCCTGGCTAGCGGCCTGGACCGTCCTCGGCGCGTGGCGAATGATGACCAGGGACGCCTGACAGCAGATCCGGCAGGCCGCTATCCGTAAAGCCCTTGACCGACTAGACCTGTCTGTCTAATCTCAGTTGTACAGACCTGTCTACTCAGTTAGGGCGGTACTCGGACATGACGACGCAATCCCGGGCCCTGCCGGCCCGGCGCCCGGTCGGCGAGCCCGCAGCGGAACGGCCCGCCGATCCGTCCGCATCGCGGCGGCGGCTGGGCGGACGGCCGGCGGTCTTCGTGCTCGCCTCGCTGATCGTGGCGCTTCTGGCCTCCTCCGCCGCCCCGACCCCGCTGTACGCGATCTACCAGGCCAAGTGGCAGTTCACCCCGATCACCACCACGATCGTGTTCGGCGTGTACGCGATAGCCGTGCTAGCCGCGCTGCTGACCCTGGGCAGGCTTTCCGACTATGTCGGACGCCGGCCCGTGCTGCTGACGGCGATCGCCGTGCACATCGGCTCGCTGGTGATCTTCGCGACTGCCACCGGGGTGCCTGCCCTGCTCGCCGCCAGGGTGGTCCAGGGTCTGTCTACCGGAGCGGCTCTTGGCGCCATCGGCGCGGCGATGCTGGACCTTGACCGCGAGCTAGGCACCTTCGCCAACGCGGTCACGCCGGCCATGGGCAGCGCGACCGGCGCGATCTTGTCGGCCCTGGCGGTCCGCTTCCTGCCTGACCCCACCCACCTCATCTACCTGGCCCTGATCGGCGTGCTCGCGCTGCAGGCAACCGCCATCGCCACGATGCGCGAGACAGTCACGCGGACGCCAGGCGCGCTGGCCAGCCTGCGACCAGAGATCGCCCTGCCGCCGGCGCTGCGGGCGCCGGTGCTCACCGCAGTCCCTGTGCTGATCGCGGTGTGGGCGCTTGGCGGGCTATACGGCGCGCTCGGCCCGGCACTGGTGCGCGCGCTGACCGGCTCAGACAACGTGGTGCTTGGCGGCCTCAGCCTGTTCGTCCTCGCCGCCTCGGCCGTCATCGCGACGATCTTGCTGCGCCGGGCCTCGGCGCGGATGGTGATGGCATTCGGCATCCTCGCCCTGATCACCGGCGTGGCCGTCACGATCCTGGCCCTGAGCCTTGGGTCGGCGGCGGTCTTCTTCACTGGCTCGGTGATCGCCGGCGCCGGGTTCGGCAGCGGCTTCCAGGGCGGCATCCGCCTGGTCGTTCCGCTGGCCGCGGCGCACGAGCGGGCCGGCCTGGTCTCGCTGCTCTACGTGGTGTCCTACCTCGGCCTTGGCGTGCCCGCCGTGCTGGCGGGGTTCGGCATCGTCCACGGCGGCGGGCTGATCGGCACCACCCGCTACTACGGCGAGGCAGTCATCGCGCTAGCCGCGCTGGCCCTGGTCGGCTTGCTGAGGAACCGGCCCGGCCGCGCCGCCGAGCCCGCCGCAGCCCTGCCACTGGGACATAAGATAGATAAGTCAGTCTAGGGGGTGGCTTTCGTCATGGCGGATATGGAATCAAGCGCGATCCGGCTGCCGGCTCGCGAGCGACTGCTGGCGGCGGCCAACGAGCTCTTCTACAACGAGGGCGTGCACACAGTCGGCATTGACCGCATCATCGAGCAGGCCGGCGTAGCGAAGGCCTCGCTGTACAACACCTTCGGCAGCAAGGACGAACTGGTCCGTGCCTACCTGGAGACCCGCCATGCCAGCGTCGCCGAGCGCATCACGCGGGCTGTGGAACGCTATGACACCCCGCGCGAGCGCCTGCTGGCCGTCTTCGAAGGCCAGGGAGAGCTGTTCGCCAGCGGGAATTACCGGGGCTGCGCGTTCGCACGGGCCAGTGCGGAATCCCATCCCGGCGACCTGGTCGAGCAGGCCACCGAGGCCTATCGCCGCTGGGTGCGGACGCTGCTCACCGAGCTAGCCGAGCAGGCCGGCGTTCCTGTGCCGCAGGAGCTAGCTCGCCAGCTCCACCTGCTCTTTGACGGCGGCGGACTGTCCGCGCGGCTGGACCACGACCCCGCAGCAGCCAGCGCGGCTCGCGCCGCAGCGACCATCCTGCTCGACGCGGCCCTGACCGTTTCCCGCGATCGATGCCCTTCTGGTAGTGCGCGATCCGATTTGGCCGGTTAGCCTGATCCCAGCGCCTCACGCGTGAGCACCGGGGCCAGGTCGCGATCACGGCCCAGAGAGGGCGTCCATGAGTACGTCTCCCAGCCTGACCCATCGCAGCCTGACTCATCGCATTCGCTCTCGTCGCGGCTTTGTTCCAAGGCTGGCAGCCGCAGCCGGCGCCATCGGCCTGGCTGCGGGGCTCGCGACCGCGACGGCGGGCGTCGCTCAGGCCAACGTGCCCAACAAGTGGGGCTTCGCCCTGGTCAGCAAGCCGGCCGTGGCTGGCATGCCTGGCCTGAGCCATCAGGCGGGAAGCTGGCCGTCGCCGCTGCACGTGCACACGACTCCGGGGATCACCGGCCGGGTGCTCGTACTCTTCCCGAGGCTGGCCTCCAAGAACGGCGTCGTCCACGTGACGGCCATAAGCCCGCCGGCAGGCCCGGCCGCCGTCTGGTGCCAGGCCGAGAAATGGGCGCCGTCCGGGCTGAACGAGATCGTGGCCGTCCGGTGCTACAAGGTCGGCGGCGTACCGATCTTCGCCCCGTTCACCGTGCTGTACACCACTAGCAGCAAGGCCCCGTTCCCGGCCGGCGCCGCCTACGGGTACGTGCATTTCCAGCCTGCGGGCGGGGTCGTGGGCAGCTTCAACTCGGCCGGCGGCACGAACACCGTCACTCCCGGCCCGACCGGTCAGTGGCTGGTCAGGCTGCACGGTCTCGGCCCGGCGACCGGCGGAGGCAACATCCAGGTAACAGCCGTGGACCAGACTGGCCCAGCCAAGTGCGACATCGAGGGCTGGGGCTCCGGCCCCGGCACCGGCGGGCAGCGAATCCTCGTTCGCTGTTTCAACGGCGGCACGACGCCGCTCAAGACCGGCTGGACGCTGAGCTACCAGCTAAACCGGGCAATCTACGGCGCCCGGCCCAAGGAGTTCGCCTACACGTTCAACGTTCACCCGGCTACCCCCGGACCCTACGTGCCGGTGCCAGCGCCCGTGAACTTCAACTCCCAGGCCGCCGTCAACACGATACAAAACGGCGGCGGCATCAGCCTCGTCCACTTCCCGAGAGTCGGCCTCTTCGCCAACACCGTCCTGGTCACCCCGTTCAAGCTCGGCGCGGGATTCTGCAACCTGCTCACGACCTGGGCCACCGCGCCCGGAGCCGCCGGGGTATCGGTCAGGGACGTCGTCTGCTACAACGCGGCCGGCGCCCGCCGGAAAGCTTTCTCGCTGATCACCTACGCCTCCTCCCACTAGCAGGCAGCGGACTGGCCCGGCCGCTCGCAGCCCGAGCGGCCGGGCCAGTGTCAGGTCTGGATCAATTCTCGTGCGATAAACGTTTACGTGAACAGCGATTTATTGTATCCGTAGCTCAATATCCCATCGTTCGACAATATCATTCCCTTCCTTAGCCATCTGAATCTTTCTTTACAAGAACATGCGACCGAGGTGACCGAGGTCTCCAAAAATACTTTTAATGCTCAGAAAATTGGGCAATGCTGTCTTCTGCTCACTTGCGCGTATTACGGCCATAGCTTCATCGATGGCTTCTCTAATTGAAATTACCAGTGAATACTGATCCGGATATTCGCCTATCAGCCTGGCGAGCCCAGTCACAAGAGGATCCAGCTCAATACTCTTGCTCGAATATGTTCTTGCATCTCTTATACCGCGTTCCACTATTGGCAGCGTTTCCTTGGCCATACGTATTTGCGTGGCAAGGATAGCGGAAGCTGGTGCATTTCTTGCTCTAAGCTTCTCTATTTGTCCGAGCGATTGGTTCATCGTCGCTTCCATTTGCGCGTCATTAGTATTTTCGCTTAGTACGGCGTCTAGCCAATCGGGCAGAAGCACCGATATCTGATCGACAATATCGGTAATTCCGTCAAATCCGTCGTATTCGGGATCAGCTCCCGATTCCCATTCGCGTTCACCCCGGTCGCGAGCAGGGCGTGCACGTTCACCGTCCGGCCGCCCTCGCGGACCTTCTGGGTCAGCGCGTCAGTCCAGGCGAACGTGTAAGGGGCGCCGTCGAGCCGGCGGTTCCGGAACCCGGCCACCATCTCGTCCAGCTCGCCGGCCATGACGCTGACCTGCGACTTGCTCAGCTTCGTCACCCCGAGGGACTCCGCCAGCTTCTCCGCCCGCCGGGCCGGGACCCCCAGCAGGTAGCTGGTCGCCACGACGGGGGCCAGCGCCCGCTCCGCCCGCCGCCGGTGCTCCGGGAACCCCGGGGAATAGGTCCCGTGCCGCAGCTTCGGGATCGCGAGCTCGACCGTCCCGGCCCTGGTGTCCATTCCCGGGTCCGGTACCCGTTCCGGGAGTTCACCCGCTCCGGGCTGACCTCGCCATATCCCGCCCCGCACAGGGTCCCGCCTCGGCGTCCATCATCCGCTGCGCGAATCCCCGGATCATCTCCTGCAGCAGGTCCGGGCTCGCCGATGTCAGCATCTCTTCGAAACCCGCGCCCGGAACAGGCACAATGTCACGCACGGCCATCTCGTTCTCCTTCGTCTCTCATACGCAATTCGAGGGATCGCGAGGTGGCCGCCTCACGTCACGCCGACCCGCCCAGACCAAACAAAACGGTCACGACGGCTCAGGTACCCCATACACCACTCCCGTGGACGTGAACCGACGGGCTGAGCCTCGTGGATGCGGCGCAACAGCGCTCCCGCGTCATGGTGCACCACCGCATCGGCCACCTGCTCGACATAGGGTTTCCCGGTCGGTACAGGCGCGGGCCATGGATCTGGTTCGCCTGGCACGGCAGAGATGATGATGGCTTGCAACTCGTCATCGGCTGCGTGCAGACGCGGTGCCCTGCCACCCAGAGCCGAGACCCACTGACGATAGGCCGTGACCTCCGCGAGATAGCGCTCTCGCTCACCGTGCCGTTTCAGGAACCCACCGTCCTGTCTGGCTAGCTGCCCGACTACGCGGGCGTATGGTGCCAAGGAGAGCTTCGGAGGTCAGCGGAAAGTCCGAGAGCCGATCATGGCCTGATCGGATCAGCGTGAGGCCGATCGGGGTGACAAGGTCTTCGTCGTCGCTGGCGAACGTACGCTGACAACCCGTGCAACGTGGCCGAACTGACGCTGCCATGTCCAGGGTCGGCGGACGTGGCGAGCAACTTGGAGGTGCGAGACTGGAATGTCGTTGGCAGTCGCTACGATCCTGAGAGTGGCGACAGATTCACTCCCGCAGGTACCGCCTGTTCCATGGGTTGGTGGCGAGCCTGCTCTCGGCGTCCTGCTTGATGGGGGGTCATCTGGGGTGACAGCAGTGAGTGGCTGCGCGTTCTTCCGGCAGAGTCTGTTGACCTGTGGTTTACCAGCCCGCCGTACGCCGACGCTCGTGCCTACAGCCGGATACATCCGGATCGCTATGTTGAGTGGTTCCTGCCTTTCGGCAAGGAGATGCTGGAGGCTACGAAGGACACTGGCTGGCTGGTCCTCAACATCAAGAACCGGGTCGCCAGCAGCGGTGCGCTCCGCGGTCAGCGGCATCCGTATGTTTATCAGCTTGTCATCGCCCTCCAAGAGCAGGGGTGGCGGTGGGTGGAGACCTACATCTGGTCCAAGCCCAATGCGGTGCCCGGGCGCTTTGGTCCGCGGACGAAGGATAGCTTCGAGTACGTGTACACGTTCGCGAAGGGCTTCAGGCCGTACTTCAACCTCGATGCTGTCCGCGTTCCGTACCGGGCGAGCGCCGAGGAGATCGAGCGCCGCAAACTGGACAAGCTCGGGCGCCGGACCACTGAGGCGGGCTTCGGGCGAGATCGGACCAAGACCTACCTGAACGGCGGCGCCGATCCGGGTAATGTCGTGCCGGTGCCCCAGACCTACAACCAGTATCGGGGAGCCGGGGGACACACGGCGGCGATGCCCGAGGGTCTTGCCGAGTTCTTTGTCAAGGCGTGCTCGCCGCCGGATGGCGTTGTCGTAGATCCGTTCGCGGGATCCGGGACGACGGCGCTTGTGGCGCGTCGTCTTGGCCGACGGGCTGGAGGACTTGAGATCCACGAAGCCTTTGTCACCGCAGCACAAGAACGACTCAGGCTAGGCGAGACCGACAATGTGCCCGTTGTGATCGAGCTCGCCCGGTAATCTGCTCTGTTATGCCTAGCATTGCGGAAACGGTCATGCGCGTCGTCAGCGCCTCAGGCTGGGTCCTGTTCACTGACCACGGCATCAACTTTATCCGCACCGGCTCGCATAATCAGGCAGAGATCGCCGCACGGTTCGAGGTGAGAGTGCAGCCTGCGCCCGATTTCGTGGTCTTTGATGAGGCGGGAAACCTGCGGGCCTTGCTTGAATGTAAGGGAGCCAACGACGGTGGAACGGCTCGTGACAAGGCACTCCGATTCGAAAGACTGCGCGATGAATCAATGCGACTTGGCGGCGTACCGCTGATGGCAGTGCTGGGAGGCCTCGGCTGGACCCGCGTTAACGACACCCTTGGTCCCGTCGTTCGAGACTGTGATGGCCGGGTCTTCTCCGTCAGCAATCTCGATGAGATGCTGACCGTTGCTCCCTTCCCCACGCTGATCCGGTGACGGGCAGTCATGCAGATCAGCTATGAGCTGGCACGAAGCTTGCCAGGATCTTGTTCCAGATGCTGTCGTACACGTCCGGCCAGTCGGCTTGCGGTCCGTAGAGCTCGATCGCGTAGCCCAGTACGCCGGGGTTGACAACGAAACCCCAGTCCAGGACGTGGGTGAGCACGCCATCGTGGATGTCGGTGAATTCCCAGGCAGCGGCGTCGTAACCTCGGTACGTCACCTGGTGGAGGTCGATCCGCTGATATGTCGGATCATCTTTGGCGTGCAGGGCATCTAGCTGCTGCCACGATCCGAGCGCACTCGGGCCTGTGATCTTGCTCCAGGAGATGAATAGGTCGAACCCGGCGGAGGGTCCCGTGAAGTTGACCCCCGGGTAAGTCCCTGTGCGGGTGGCGGAACTCTCGACCCAGCCGGGAGGCAGCTTGACGGAGAACCCGCTGGAGTCCTGGTAGGCCGTCCAGCCGGCGCCTGCTGGTGCGCTGGCAGCGGGCAGGCCGGGGGTCGTGGCGGGCGGGGTCTGGGCGGGCAAGGATGTGGCAGCTGACGTGCCGGGGGAGGCAGCCGCTGCCGGAGGGTGATCCGGCGGGCTTGTGCCCTGGCTGCCGTTCGCCAGGACGATGATGTAGCCGATGGCACCCGCCGCCACGGCGCCGATCGCCGCACCGACCGCGACCGCTAGCGGCCAGCGCCGCCGCCGCGCGCTGTTCGCCTGCCCGTAGGGAGCGTAAGGCGGGTTGACCCCGGCCTGGCCGAACGTGGGCGGCGGGTAAAGACCCGGAATGTAGGGCGGGTCGTTCGGCTGCCAGTGAGCGGGCCGCGACTCGGCCGGCGGGGGTGGTGACGAGCGGTCTCCGCCGCCAGCGCTGGCAGCGACCTCGGTGGCGGCTCCGGCGATGACCCCGCCTGCTGCGGCTGCGGGCTGAGCGACTTGCGTGCCTGGGTGGCTTGCCCGGGGACTGACGTCATAGGCCGCGAGCCCGGCAGCCTGGCGCAGCGCACTGGTGAACTCCGAGCAGCTTGAGTAGCGGTCCCGCGGTGACTTGGCCAGTACTCGGATGAACACGGGATCCAGGGCTTCGGGCAGATCCTGCCGCCGGGAGGTGATCGAGGGCGGCGGCTCGGTCAAGTGCGCGTACAGCACCGCCAGGCCCTGATCACGCCGGAACGGCGGTTCGCCGCAGAGCATCTCGAAGGCCGTGCAGCCGAGCGCGTACTGGTCGGCCTGCCCGCCGGCCCGCTTCCCGCTGAGCTGTTCCGGAGCCGCGTAGTCGACGGTTCCCAGGAACTGGCCAGTCCCGGTCAGTGCGGTAGCGCCGAGCGCCTCCTTGCTCAGGCCGAAGTCCGACAGGTACAAGTGATCAGGGCGCCCTGGCCGCACGTCAAGCAGCATGTTGGCCGGCTTGACATCCCTGTGCACCAGGCCGGCCGCGTGCGCGGCATCCAGGGCCAAGGCGACTGGCGACAAGATGGCGGCGACTCGCTCGGCGTCGAGCGCTCCTTCGCGGTGAAGCAGTGACCGCACGTCACCGCCTCGTATGTACCGCATCGCGATGAACAGCGCCCCGTCGGCCTCGCCCGCTTCAAACACCGGGATGATGTGCGGGTCGTCGACCGCGGCTGCCGCCCGCGATTCCCTGATGAACCGCTGCCGGAACGCCTCGTCCGCGGCCAGCGCAGGGGCGAGGATCTTCAGCGCGACCTGGCGTCCCAGCCGTTCGTCAAGCGCGCGGAACACGACCGCCATGCCGCCCTGGCCGATCTGCTCTTCGAGCAGATACCCGCCGACTCGCGAGCCCGCCACGAAACTACCCGCCGCCTGCGGAAAGCCCACAACCGCCCCGATTCCGTCATAATAGGAAGCTGCTCGGCTCTCCATTCGCCATTGCTCAAGCCACGTCAACCCTATATGAACCTCTCGCACCAGAAGCTGAGATCAGGCCCGTCAATGCGGGTAGTTGCGCCGTTAATGCCAAAGGGCGTCGCGCGCCCGGTCGGCTGGAAACGCAGTTGCGGGGACGGCCGGCGGCTTAGTGCCGGGGCTAGCTACGAGCGCACTATTTCCGGATGGTTCGGCAGTTCCTCCTCGCGGGCGGCGGTAGCGCGAGCATCCGGCCGGATCGGGGACCGGCCGTGTCACACCTGTTCTCTAGAGTGACTTCTGGCCGAGTGCGGATTGACGCTTGAAATCGGAGATGGGCGATGGCGGACGTGGGCACTGGGGCTCAGGGACGGGGTGTGAAGGGGATCGGTGCCGACGGGGAGCGGGCCAGGGTCGTGGAGTTCTGGCGGGCGGTGGAGATCTTCAGTCCCCAGGTCATCCCGGCGTCGAATGCGCGCAGGAACATCTATGAGATCACCGGCGGCGGGCCGCTGCCGTGGGACTCTGGGCACCCGTTGCGCCGGGTCGAGCTGAAGAAGGATCAGGTCTGGCGGCATACCGTCTATGCGGGGATCTTCGATGTGCGGCGGATGGCTGACCTGCTTGAGGATGAGTTCGGTGCCGACGCCGAGAGCTTTGACGGGCTGGCCGCCGGGTCAGAGCGCGCTGCTGGCGCTGACGGTGACCGACGAGGGACGGCCATTCTTAGGCAGCGAAGAGTTTGCTAGCTGTGGCTGGGCCGCCGGGCGGCTCTTGCACCCGGGGCCGCGTGATCCAGGCTGGCTGACGGGCTTCGAGGCGACCTGCGGGAACTGCTCCTGCGCGTTCGGGAAGATAGTGGCACCCGATGCTGACGACAAGCGAGCCGCCGAGCTGAGGGCGCGGGGATTCGGGGTGGGGCGCCGGGTCAGCGTCAGCGATCTGCTTGACCTGGCCGCTGCGGTGGCCGGTGAGTTTTCTGTCGCGGAGGCGCTGGCGCCTGCGGGCATCCGGGTCGCGAGTGCCCGGATACCCAGAAGCAAGGAGTTCGTGTTCGACGGCGGCGAGCTGCTCAACAGCTTCTTCGTCGCCGACCTGGCGCGGGTCGCCGGGGCGGTTGAGGCAGGTGAGCTCGGCGCGGGGCTTGCCGCCTACTTGCGTGGTCCTGGCCGGGCTAAGGGCAGGGTCGACGTCCTGAGGCAGCCTGCCGCAGTCGATGACGGGGTGGCGCCGCGGTACACGCCTGCAGGTCGCTGGCCAGCTCAGACCGGTCAGCGCCTGGCGCTCAGCCAGCAATTCGCCGCTAACACGATCATGCGGGAGCTGACCGGCGGCCCTGGGCTGTTCGCCGTCAACGGGCCGCCGGGGACGGGCAAGACGACCATGCTGCGCGAGCTGATCGCGGCGATCGTCGTGGAGCGGGCCCGCAGGCTCGCTGACCTCCGGCAGCCGGGTGATGCGTTCACTCGCGAGTTCCGCTGGAAAACAGGGGAATATACCCGCACGGTCAGTGCCTGGCGCGAGGATCTGACCGGGTTCGAGATTGTCGTGGCCTCGTCTAACAACGGGGCCGTGGAAAACATCTCGCTGGAGATTCCCGGCGTGCGAGCCATTGACGCCGATGAATGGTCCGCCACGGCCGACTATTACGGCGAGCTGGCCACGGCCCTGCTCAGGAGCGCCGAGAACGGCGGGCGCGCCAATGGCAGCGAGCCTGCTCCGGCTGCCTGGGGCCTGGTGGCTGGCTTGCTGGGCCGAAAGTCGAACCGGATGAATTTCGCGGGCACCTTCTGGTTCGGGGAGCGAGACGCGGGCGTGGCGGGCTTTCAGGAGATCCTCAAGGGGTACGAGCAGCAGGCCGCCGACTGGCCTGCCGCTGTGCACCTCTTTCGGGCGGCCTTGCGTGAAGTGGATTCGCGGCGGGCTGAACGGGCCGAGGTCTTCGCCAGCCTGGCCGAGCTACCGCGCGTCCGGGCCACCGTCGAGCAGGTTCGGGCCAGGCTGCGAACGGCCAGCCGGGTGCTTGAGCGGGTCGGGCGGGACGCGGCCGGCGCGGCGGTCGCCACGGCGCAGGCGGGGCATGAGGAGCAGGTCGCGCTCCAGGCCAGGGAGTCGCACCGGCGGTTTCGGCCAGGGTTCCTCGTCAGGGCGCTCTGGCTGGGCAAGTCGGCGCGTCAGTGGCGGGCCAGGGACCGTGAGCTTGCCGAGGTCATGGCCGATGCGGAGCGGAGATCTCGGGATGCGCGCGCACGGGAGTCTGAGCTCAGGGCCGCTCAGCAGGAGGCCGCCGACGGAGCGCTGGAGTGCCAGGTCCGGCTGGACGCTCTCGGCGCCCGGCTCAAGTCCTTGCAGCAGGACATCGCGGCGGCGAGGAGTCGCTGGGGCGACAGCGTGCCGCACGGGGACTGGCTGCCCGATCCGCGCGAGCGAGAGCTAGCGGGCGCCTGGACCGACCCGCAGTGGAATGCCGCGCGGAGCCGGCTGTTTCTCGCCGCCCTCCAACTGCACCAGGCGTTCCTGGCGGCCGAGCCGGTCAGGATGCGCAAGAGCCTGCACGCCGCGATGGATGTGGTCACGGGGACCGTCGGCGGCGACGTGCCGGTGGCAGCGGTGCAGGCCGCGTGGCAGAGCCTGTTCTTTGTCGTGCCGGTCTTCTCCACGACGTTCGCGTCGTTCGCGCGGGTCTTCTCTCATCTTGGCCGCGAGTCGCTGGGCTGGCTGTTCATCGATGAAGCGGGCCAGGCCACGCCGCAGGCAGCGGCCGGGGCGATCTGGCGGTGCAAGCGCGTCGTGGCCGTCGGCGATCCGATGCAGCTTGAGCCCGTCGTCTCGCTGCCATTCACGGCTCAGCAGGCGCTGCGCGAGCATTTCGCGATCTCGCAGTGGTGGCTGCCCAGCCGGACGTCCGCGCAGCGGCTGGCTGACGCCGCGAACAGCTACGGCACGTGCTTGCCCTCAGGCGATGACACTGTCTGGGTTGGCGCTCCGCTGCGGGCGCATCGACGGTGCCTGGACCCCATGTTCACGATCTCGAACGTGATCGCCTACGACGGGCTGATGGTCTATGGCACCCCCGAGCAGCTCCCGCACCTGCGGCTCGTGGCACCGGAGAGCGCGTGGATCGATGTCCCTAACGCCCCTTCGGAGGGAAACTGGGTACCGAGGGAGGGTCAGCAGGCGCGCAGGATCTTGTCGGCGCTGACGCAGAGGTATGGTGTCGATCCGGGCCGGATCTTCGTGCTGTCGCCGTTTCGCGACGGGGCTAGCCAGATCCAGCGGTTTCAGGACGAGCTGGCGGGCCTGCGCGGCGGCACGGTCCATACCGCGCAGGGCAAGGAGGCCGATATCGTGATCTTCATCCTCGGCGGCAATCCGGGCAAGCCCGGCACTAGGAGATGGGCCTCGCAGCGTCCCAACCTCGTGAACGTGGCGGTGAGCCGGGCCCGGTACCGGCTGTATGTGATCGGTGACTTCGCTGCCTGGTCTGAGCTGCCCTTCTTCGGCGAGCTGGCCGGGCAGCTCACCCGGCGGGGGACAGGCTCGCCAGATGAGGCGCGGGGCTGAGGGGGCGGCCGGTGTCTGAGATCCTGACTGAGCCGGTATCGGGTCCGGGCGTGTGGCGAGGCGACGAGCTCGATGACGCCAGTCGGTGGACTGCTCATTTCGTCGAAGAAGACTTCGCTGACTTCGAGCAGGCGCTCGCCCGGGTTGCTGCCAGGGGCTTGGGCGACATCACTGAGATCCGGGCCGAGGATTTTCCGCTTCCGCGTTTCCAGGAGCGGATTCAGGACATCGTAGACCGGCTCGAACGTGGCCTGGGATTCGTCTTGCTGCGCGGGCTGCCTGTCTACGACCGGTTCAGTGCGGACGAGGCGGCCATTATTTACTGGGCGATCGGCCGGCATCTGGGGAATCTCGTGCCGCAGAACCGCAAGGGCGAGCTGATCGGCCAGATCAAGGACCTCGGCCGGCGCGGGCCGCACGACCGTGCGTACGCGACGAACGAGGATCTGGGATTCCACACCGACTCGACAGACTTCGTGGGGCTGATGTGCCTGCGGCCGTCGTTGCGGGGCGGGGAGAGTTTCGTCGCCAGTTCCGGGCTGCTCTACAACTTCGTGGTTGCTGAGCACCCCGAGTATCTGCCGATCCTGGCTAAGAACTTCCCGACCGACTGGCGGAACGAGGAACCGCCCGGAGCGCCGGGCTGGTACCTGGAGCCGCTCTACAGTTACTTCGGGGGAGTGCTGTCGGCGACGGTGCGGACCGGCCGGGCACGGTCAGCTTTGCGCTTCGCCGAGGTGCCCAGGCTGACTGCGGACGAGGATGCCTGCTTCACGTATTTCGACTCGCTGGCACAAAGGCCGGGCGTCGCTGTCGGCATGCGGCTTCAGACGGGGGACCTGCAGTTCGTCAGCAACTTCGCCACCGTGCACAACCGGTCGGCATTCGTCGATGACCCCGAGAATCCGGAGCGGCAGCGGCACTTGCTGCGCCTGTGGATCAGCCGGCCGGGAACCGGGCGGCCGCTCTGCCCTGAGTACGCCGCCTGGCGCGAGGGCTATCCGACCCGGCCAAGAGCGACGTGAGCCGAGCGGCCTAGTAGACGGCTACCTCGGCACCGATCCCGAGGTGGTTGTGGTAGTAGCGCGCGCTACGCAGCGTGAGGTGCACGCAGCCGTGGGACGACTTGGCAAGGCTGCCCGCGTGGAAGGCGATCCCCCCGGGAGCGAAGAACACGGCGTACGGGATCGGAACGCCGAAGCTCGTGCTGATGTAGTGGGCCCCGGCCTTCCAGGCGACGTGGAAGATACCGCGCGGCGTCGGATCGCCGGGTCCGCCTGGCTTCATGCGCACCGGGCCGAAGGTGATCCGGCCGTCGGACTGCAGCCAGGTCACGTGGTCAGCCAGGTCGACGCAGGCGCGCGCCGCTGCGGGGCAGGGACGACGCGCACGATGACTCAGCGCCAGGCCGCTGTGGCTGGTCGTGCGTGGTGGTCGCGGGGCCGCAGGCGATGGCGTCGGGTTCGGGCTTCTCGCCGTCCGGATGGTCGCCGCGGTGCTCCGTCCGCCAGATGCGCGGCCGGCCCCTGCGATGCGATCAGGCGCGGTAGCCGTCGCGCTGGAAGAGCCCGCCAGCCACCCGGCCGCCGCGACAAGTGCCATGACCGAGAAGATCATTGCGGCGAGCCCGGCCTGAGCGCGGCGGCGCCCGCCTCTCGCCCTCGCTCGCAAGTGCCTGCCGTTGCGGCCGTCGAACACGAGGCTCCTCCATGTCAGCTCGGCTGTGGTTGCGTCCCTCACTCCTGTAAACGACCTTGCTGCCCGCGCGCGTTGTCCCTAATCCCGAGGATTGTGCTCATCAATGGCAGGAGGCGGGCCGCCGAGCTCTGCCTCAGGCCGCCGGCGGCATCGTCGGCTCAGGTCGGCAGGCGTCATGCGAGCGCTCTGCCGCCGCAGATTCAAGGTTGTCTCACAAGCTCGTACGGCAATCCGCTGTGCTGTCCAGGAACTCCTCATAGGAGCCATCGGTTTCATCGAAATCCTCATGTACAAATACGCACCGGATCTTCGCCTGTTCGCGCTGGCTTCAGAGTCGCCGATGCGCGAAGCCTGGCCGCCGCGCTCCATTATTCCGATGGTTCAGAAGTTCTTGATGTCTCAGTCCGGCCGGTGACAGTGGCCGACCTGGCGGAGCGGCTCGCCGCGCTGCTCGAGGACGTAAGCGAGCCGGCTCGATCGTGCGCGCCGCGGCCCAGTCCTCGATCGGCCCGATTCCGCTGCGGCGCCGGGGGCTGGGTCGATCCCGGAGTCCTGGTGGCGAGGATCGAGCATCGCGCCAGCCCGCCGCTGGCGCACGATCTCACCGCCGCGCTGCTCCGGCTGCCGCTGCGAACCCCGAGCGGGCTTCCCGCACCTCGCGGACTGCCAGGAACCTGGCCGCCCTCGCCGAGCGGGCCTGATCTGGACCGGCGATGGCACCGTGACTAGGTCGCGAATTTCCGGGAAGCAGCCGCTTCATGGCAATTGCGGCTGCTGGCTGGGTTCTGGATGGCCGGTATCGGCTGGAGCACCTGGTGGAGTCCAGCGGATTCGGCGAGGTGTGGCGGGCTACCGACGTCGTGCTTGGCCGGCCGGTCGCGGTCAAGATGCTGCCCGCCGATCGCGCTGCTGACCCGGAAGCGCTGGCCAGGTTCAGGGTGGACGCCAGGCGGGCGAGCTCGGTTGTCCACGAGAACATCGCGCGGATCTTCGACTACAACGACGCGGCAGCCGGGCAGCCGCCATTCCTGGTGTCGGAGCTTGTGGACGGCCAGTCAGTACCTGACCTGCTGGCCGCCGGGCCGCTGGCGGTGCCTGCCGCGCTGAGCGTCGTGGCCCAGGTTGCCGCCGGGATAGCGGCGGCGCACGAAGCCGGGCTGTCCCACCTTGACCTCAGGTCGGCGAACGTCCTGCTTTCCTCCGACGACGGCACGGTCAAGGTCACTGACCTGGGCGTCGGCACGGGGGAGCGCGGGACTTCGGCCGTCGACCTGTACGCGCTGGGCGTGCTGGCGCATGAGTGCCTGAGCGGAGAGCCGTCTGTCACCGGGACGCCGGCGCCGTTGCCGGCTGCTACCCCGTTGCCGGTCGCCGCGCTGATCAGGGAACTGACCGACAATGATCTGGCCAGCAGGCCCGAGAGCGCCGCGGCCGTCGCCAGGCGGGCAGCAGCCCTCCGCGAGCAGTTCGCGCCGCCAGTGACCCGGCCGATCCCTGTGGTGCCGGCCACGCCGCCCCCGCCTCAGGCGGTCCCGGTCCCCGTCTCCAGTGCCTGGGGCGGCAAGGTTCCGGCTGGCCAGGTACCCGCACGGCGATCCTCACGGGGACGCCTCGTGCTTATCCCGGTCGCGGCCGTTGCGGTAGTCGTGTCGGCCGTGCTGCTGGCCGGTCGCTTCGATCGGGACGGCCTCCCGGCTGAGAACGCGATCCACGCCGGACGCTCGACCGCCTGGGTGGACGGCGCGGCTTTCAGGAACGTGCAAGTCAGCGTGGCGGACAGAAGGCTGCGCCGGCTGGGCTTCGCGGTGCGCACCAGGTGGCGCCCGTCGGCCACAGTGCCGGCCGGCGAGGTGATTGAGGTCTCGCCAGCCAGCCGGCTGCCGCTCGGGAGCATCGTGACGGTGCTCGGGTCGCGGCCGGCCGGAGCTTCCGGCCGCGTGAAGCCCGGCCACCCAGCGCGAAATCACCGTCACCAAGGACGGCCTGCGCATCATGGCGGGCCGACCACCAGGCCAGGCCACAGCCCGAAAGCCGGCTCGCCTTCGCCAGGGCCGACGGTCTCGCCGAGCCCGCGCCCTACCGGCACCCCGTCTCCAGCGCCGAGCCAGAGTCCCCCCGGCAATCCGGCACCGTCCGGCAGCCCGGGCGGTACGCCTGACCCCCCGATAGCCGGAAGCCCTTCGCCGTCACCAGCCGAGCGAATTGCCCGCGCCCCGAAACAGGGATATGCCGTCGCTACCCGCCGGCCGGGCTGACTGGCGGGCGGACGAGTCCTTGCTGGTAGGCGTAGGCGACCGCCTGGGCGCGGTCGCGGGCATCAATCTTGGCGAGCAGGTGGTTGATGTGACTCTTGACGGTGCCCTCGCTGATGATGAGCTGCGCGGCGATCTCGCTGTTGGACAGGCCAGCCGCGATGAGGGCCAGCACCTCGGCTTCCCTGGGCGTCAGGCTCGACGTTTCTCGTGGAGAGTTGTCGTCTGGTGGGGAGTGTCGGGTGGCCCGGGGGAATTTCACCCCCGGGCTCCCTCAGATCCCGGCGTGACAGTCTCCCGTCACCGGGCTTTTCTTGCTCTCACCACCAGGCGCCGGTGACCCATTTCCAGTGCGGGAAGGCGTTCGGGTACTGGGTTGTGACCCGTGTCCGTGCTTTCCGCACGGCTCACCCAGCCGCGGATGACTGGCCCGAGCCACCGGGTCAGGTCCTTCCAGGACAGGGCGTTCTTGCGGCGCAGGTGCCAGGAGGTGATTTCCTGGCTCATCCTGGCGGTCGCCTTGTCGCTGGCTGCCGGGGTGAACCCGGTGAAGACCCTGCCGTGCCTGTTCTTCAGGCTCCGGGCGCGGAAAGTGCAGCTAAGGAAGGTCAATGACACCGGCCCGTCCCAGGGGGCGCGCCGGCTGCCGTCCTTGCGGTACGCGATCCTGGTCTTGTCCGGGTGCAGCCGCAGGCCGGCCTGTCCCGTTCTTTCCCGCGGGGCGGCCGGCACCTGGCGGGCGCGGGCCTGGTTCCGGCAGTGCGCCACGGCGTCGTCGGCGTACCTCTCGAACGGGCAGTCCGGGAACTCCCGGACCATCCGCGCGTCGAACGCGTAATGCAGGCTCAGGTGCTTCTCCACCGCCTTAATCACCAGGTCCCAGGGCACGCTGCCGAAAAACGCGGCCACGTCCAGGTCCACGACCCAGTCATAGCCCCAGCAGCGCTCCCGGCACCTGCCGACCGCGTCCCCGGCCCTGCGGCCGGGCCGGTACCCGCAGGAGTCATCGTGGAACACAGGCTCCGCGACAGCCTCGATCCGGGCCGCGACCACGGTCTGCGCGACCCGGTCCGCGATCGCCGGCACCCCCGGCACCCTGATGCCGCCATCGGCCTTCGGGATCTCCGCCGCCCGCACGGGCGGCGGGAAATCCGACCCCGACGACATCCGGTTCCAGATCCGGTACAGATTGTTCTCCAGATCAGCCCCGAGCTCCTCCAGCGACACCCGGTCCGCTCCCGGCGCGCCCTTATCGGCGCGCACCTTCTCCCACGCCCGCCGCACCTCCGTCTCCTCGATGGCAAACGGCTTTCCAGGCGATCTCTGCCCGTCCATGACGCTCCTCCCGGGCACTCCGGCTGACGAGATAAACGAACCGCGAGCAAGCCGGCCCCTTCGCTCCGCCCCCACCGCGCTAAGCAGGAACATCACCGCCACTACGAGCCGGTCCGACCGCGCGCCCGGCACCGGAACCCAGAGCCGGGCGCGCTCTCCGCCGTTCCGTGCGACAGCCGCAGACCAGGCTCGCGCCACCTATACGCCGGGCACCACCTGGCCAGCAATCCGGGCTTCCGCCAGGCTCATCCCGAGCCCTCAGCCAGCAGCCCGGTTCTGATGCCATCTATAGCTCTCGACACCTCAACGGCGAACCCCGGACAGATCCGGGGCTTTCAGCGCAACGCCTTCCTGGTCCCTGCCTGACACCCTCACCCGGGCGCCTTTCCCCCACGCGCTCACCACGACAGTCTTCAGCTAACGCAGCCAGGAGCGGCTTGAAGCCACCCCCCGAAGGGCGGCTCCGGAGGGCCGCAAAACCTCCATCTCCCGCACAGCACCGCAACTCAGCCACTCACCACATCGAGCAGCCCCCTCACGTTCGACGCACACCAGCCGCGCTATTTACCGAAAAATCTCCACGAAACGACAACCCTCCACCAGAACACCGACAACTCTCCGCGAGAAGGGCGGTGGCCCCTGGCGCCTGCTTCGGCTGATCATGGAAGGCGGCTGATCGCTCGGGGCGCTTCTGACTAGCGCGGAGATGCCAGAGCCGACGCGACGACGCACGTCCAGAGACGTTGATGCCGCTCGTAAAACCGCAGGTCACGAGCTTGATCAACTTGAGCTAAACGGCAATGGATCCTGAGCCAGATTGTCCGGCGGTGCGCTCAATATTTCCCGGAAAACGTCATCTCCGTACGGGATTGTCCGGCATAGTCGTCGGCTTCTTTCCGATGACTGCGTCTCGTGGTCTCCTGTGAAGCGCGCCCCTTGGGAATCCTCCTGGCTCGCGGACGCGAGTGGGCAGTCAGATCTCCAGGCCCTATGGGGCTGAGCACGAAAGGAATGGCCATGCGCAACCAACTCACCCCCGCTCTGCGTGCCAGTATCGCTCGGACAGTCCAGATCACGGCGGCTCTAGGCCTGGCTGCTGGCGCCTGGCTAGTCGTCACTCCGGCGCAGAGCGCTGTCGTCCCGAACATCTTCGTCCGGACCTGCACAGGCACTGATTCGAACTGCAGCCTCTACAAGCAGTCAAATCCGCCCTTCGTCGCGAGCCTCCCGAACGAGTGCATGACCAAGGGCGACCTCTTCGCGAAGGGGGGCACCTACACCTTGCCCGCCGGCCAGAGTTGCCCGAATACCAGCCGGGTCTGAGAAGCGAGGCGTGGTTCCGCCGAGTGCCACGCCAGGCCAGTCTTCCGGCGCGATGTACTCAAGTGCGTCCACGCACCCCGGCTCTCGTCGTAGTCCTGACTGAGCAGCGGGTCGAAGCGCCGCACGCTGACCCGGCGCCGCTCCGCGATGAAGGCACGCCGGTCCTCGGGAGAGACTCCGCTGCTCACGCTCGCCATGTAGTCAGGTTTCCCGAGTCGAAGGGCCAGGACCTGGCTGGAGCGTCAGCGGCGGGCCCGCGGCGGCGATCAGGTCCCAGTCATATCTCATCGGGATGGCTCGCATCTGGACCAGGCCTCGTGCTGATCGAGGTAATGCGGGCTGGCGGGATCTCCTGAGGCGCCGCCGACGACGATCCAGCTGCAGTTATCCCAGTTGCCGACGTCGAACACATACCGGGCCACCGCCCCGTAGACCGCCGACATACCGGATTCCGCTCGGCAGCCGGTGGCCCAGACGGTGTCGTTGTCGCCGCCCACGCCGGCGCCTGCCGGGCTCAGCGCCTCCGGCGCGTCCGGAAGGGCCAGCGTCAGCGGATGAGTCAGCGCGGCGAGGTGCAGGTGCTGCCACGGCTCGGCCGGGGGCTCGGCCGCGACGACTTCGAGTGCCTCGGCCAGCAGCTCAGGCCAGGTGCTGCCGCCGGTCAGCGTCAGGTCCTCCGATCGCAGCAGGGCGGGCAGTGTCCACCAGAGATGACTGACAGCGCCAGCGCCGCCCGGCAGTTGCATCAGCTCGTCGTGCGCGGTCTCGGCGAGGCCGGATCGGCTGCCGACGATCCTGGCCAGAGCCCAGCGCAGCCGCGAGTAGCAGGTCGCTCCGGTGGAGTCGGGTGACATGCGCCCGTCCCAGCCGAGCACGGTGTCCCGGACGGCACGGGCGCTCGCGCTGGCGGGACTGAGGGCGGCGAGAGCCGTGCGGAAAAGCTGGGCGGGCTCGCAGCGGTCGTCGCGGTGAATCATCGCCATATCCCCGGCTGACGCGGGTCCGAGGCCGGCGATGAGCTCTTCGATTCTCCTGGCCCGGTACGACGGATGGGCGTCGGTGCAGAAGTAGTCGCCGGTCTCCGGGATGGCGGTGACCACCCGGTTGTTCGCGGTCACGAGGTAGCCGCGGGCCGGATCATCGGCGCGCGGCATCTGCTCGGCGGGAATCATGCCGTCCCACTCGAATTCGCCGGTCCACCCCGGCACGGGCAGCCAGCCATTGACGGCCGGCGGCGCGGGATCAGCGCTCGCACCAGGTGGCCGATGTGACCGCCCGTGTCGGCGGCGACCAGGTTGTGGTCGATCAGCCCCCAGCCCCGCACGGCCTGGAACAGCGAGTCCACCGAGCTGGCGTGCAGCATCGGCAGGAGGCAGTCAAAGGACCGGTCGAGCTCGAAGAACTGAACCGACTTGAGCGTCAGGGCGTGGCCCTTCGCCGGATCTCCGGCGACGACCGGCCCGTGAATGGTCTCGGTGAGGTCGACCTGCGCGGGATCTTCGCCGCGTACCTTGATGTCCTCGATCGTCGTCACGGCCTGAAGCCAGCCGCCCTTGTGCCGGTAGCGGGAGGGATCAGCCCGGTCGAATTCTTCAATATAAAGGTCGTGAATGTCGGCGGACGCATGCGTCACGCCCCAGGCGACGTTCGCGTTGTGCCCGAAATGCGGGAAAGCCGGCACGCCCGGAATGGTGAGGCCGATGGTGTCGAACTGATCGCAGCCCAGATGCATCTGCGCGTACATGCCAGGTAGCTCGAAGGCGCGATGCGGGTCGCCGGCGAGGAGCGGCCTGCCGGAGGCGGTGCGGCTGGGCGACAGCGCCCAGTTATTGCTCCCGCCGCCGGTCTCCGCGCTCGCGGCCAGCAGGCTCAGCGCGCGGATCGGCTCGGCCAGCTCGGCCAGGCTCGCGGTCCACCGGCTCGCGTCGGCACCGGGCGGAATGCAGAGCCGGTCGGCCCCGCCGTCGTCGTAGCGCAGGTTGACCACGGCCTCCGCGCCGACGACGCTGAGCGCGGCCGCCCGCCACAGCTTGAACCAGACCGAGCCCATCAGGTAGCCGCGCTGCCGCATCGCGGCGATGCAATGCCAGCCCTCCCACGGCTCCGGCGTGCAGGCCAGCAGCTCATATTCGGGGGGCGCCGGATGACTCCGCAGCCACGCGTTGACCCCGGTCGTGTACGCATCCACCATCTCCCTGGCCTCAGAGCCGAGCCCCTGATAGTCGCGGATGGAGGCGGCTCGAGCGCGCAGCCGTCGCGCGAGCCGGTCGGCGGGCACCCCTGGCGCCCCCACCCATTCGGCCCACCGGCCTTCCATCTGCTTCCGGCTAGCGTCCATCTGCCAGAAGCGGTCCATGGCGTGCGCGTAGCCCTGGCCGACAAACACGTCGTGCGCTGACCGCGCGCGAACATGGGGGATGCCCCACTCGTCGCGGTAGAGCTGGACCGGTCGCTCGGCCCAGCCTCCCTGGTCCAGCGCTCCCGCGACTGCTGGAACACCCTGCTGGTCCATCGGCGCCTCCGGGTCACCCGCTTTATCATCATCGACGATGCTCGCCGGCCAGCTTGTCGCGCGGCGGCTCCGTATGCTCAGGTTATGGATCGGCCGGGCGGGATGCGGCATGTCTTCATTAGCTATGTCCGAGAAGATGCCGTCGCCGTTGACGAAATGCAGGCAGCCCTGGAAGCGGCCGGCATCCGGGTCTGGCGCGATACCTCTGATTTGCTGCCAGGCCAGGACCGGCAGACCGAGATTCGGGATGCCATTTCTGATTCCGCGATCGTGTTCCTGGCGTGCTTCTCGCGGGCTGGCCTGGCCCGGCGCCGATCACGTCAGCGCGAGGAACTGGTCCTCGCGATCGAGGAACTCCGGCTGCGCAGCCCTCGGGTGCCGTGGTTGATCCCGGTTCGCCTCGACGACAGCCCGGTACCCCTGTGGAATATCGGCGCGGGCCGGACGCTGACGTCGCTGCGGGGCGTGGACCTATTCGGCGACCAGCGCACTGAGCAACTGGCGGGCCTGATCCGCGCCATTCGCGAGGCCGACCGGCCGCAGGCCGGTGACGTTGACCCCGGCGCCGGCCCGCTGCTGGCCAAGCCCCGGTGGCCGAGACGAGCCAGGACGGCCGCTGTCGTGACGGCGGTCGCTGCCGGGCTGGTCGTCACGCTGACGGTGCTGGCTGCCCATCGCGGCGACGGCATCCTCCCGCCGGCGCAGGATGGCCTGGCTGTGCTGGGATCGCCCTGGACGGCGCCGGGCAGCGGTAGCGGCAAGGAGCAGGTGGTCACGGCGGGCAGCCCGGTCCGGTACGCATTCCGGGTCGACAACTCCACTGGCGCGACGATCAGCGCGGGCGTTCGCTTCGACGCCTACTGGGGGACTATCGATCAGCCGCCGGTCAACATCTATGACATCTTGTTCCAGGCAACGATCCCGCCCGGCCAGGTGACAATCTATTCGCCGCGCACAGTCGTGCCCGGCGACGCGCTTCCCGGTACCTATTCAGAGCAAGCCGATGTCGGGGATAGCCGCAACGCGGCTGATCACGCCGGCCAGTACGGAAGCTTCCAGGTCAAAGGCTGGAAGCTGCTCCGCGTACCGGAGCTGGCGCTGCCCGCTCGGCTTCGCCTGCAGCCTGTGTATGACGGGGCAGCCTGCGTAGCCATGGTTCTGAAGTCACGTTCTCCGGCCAGTCCTGGCCTCGGCGGCGTTCACGATTTCCTGGTCGGCGCAGTCGCGGGTCACCGAGAGCGCCGGCCGGCCGGGCCAGCGCCAGGGCTGGCCCTGGAACAGGCTCTAGAGCAGTTCGGCGTTCCCGACGCGGCTATCTCGCAGATCTCGCTCGATGGACCTAACCTCCCCGCTGCACAGGTCACCGCGATGGGCATCGCCGTCAAGGACGACTCGGCGGTGGTCGCGTTCGCCGACGGGAACGACCTGCCCGCTCCAGGCACCGGGAGTCCGGATTCGACGGGGCTGTGGCTCGTGGTAGCGGGATTCGGCGCAGGCCCGAGTGGTGCCGAGGTCCTGATTGACGACCCAGCCGACGGCGACGGAGCGCGACGCGTCAGCCTCGCCGACTTTGAGCGAGCGATCGCCGACGCCGCCACCTTGCCGGCCTCCCAGCAGGAACCCGATCACATCGCCGGCATTGTCGTGTCCCCGGCTAGCTAAATTGCGAGCGGGTGAAAGGCATCTGGATCTCGAATACCTGCTCGCTGACGTGGTCGATGTCATCGACCTCATGCACCCAGATGTTGCGACTCATCCCGCAAGGCTGGTAGCCGTTCTCCGTTATCCAGCGGAACAGGTCATTGATGACATCGGGGAAGATGCCGGCCGCCGGGCCATTGCGCACCGCGACCGCTGCCTCTATTTCGGGCAGCACCCGGTAGGTGGCGGGGCCGGCAGCTCGGCCGGCTCCGCTCGACCTCCAGGGCGACGTGGACGATGACGTCGTCGCCCTCCTCGTGCTCGAAGAAGATCATGAAAGGACCCTGCGCGCTGACCAGCTTCCTGATCCCGAGCTCGTCGAACAAGATCCGTGACTGGTTCACGGCGGGGACGATGTCCCCGGTGCCGAAGGTCGGTGAGATCGCGGAGATCGTCACGACGCCCAGGGCGGGGACCTGCTTCACGGTGATGTCGTCGGCTGGCATGGCACCCTCACTTTCGATATAGCGCAGCCGGGCCTCGACCCCGGCAAGCTGCCTGTGATTCTCCTGAAGCTGCTGGGCGAGCTGAGCCCGCCGGAGCAGCAGCATGCCGCGCAGCTCATCGACGCTGATGCCGTCGATGAGCTGCCTGGCCTGTGACAGGGAGAGTCCGAGTCCCTTCAGCGCGACGATCCGGTGCAGCTGACCCAGCTGCCCGGCCGAGTAGGTGCGGTAGCCGGTCTGCGGATCAACCTGAGCCGGGCGCAGCAAGCCGACCTCGTCGTAGTGCCTGAGCGTGCGCACCGATACCGTGCCGAGCCGGGCAAACTCTCCGATGCTGAGCATGAGATGAGCTTGCACCCCTCACGCAGCGGCAGAGTCAAGTTTTTCCCGGGTCAGCGCTGCCCGGCTAGGGCGCCAGCCCGGGCAATGGCTACCTGGGCTGATATGCACTTGTTATATTCCCTAGTCCCAGGGGTACTAAGACGCACCATCCCTGCACCACCGTCAGAAGACGACCACTTATGATCGATAATAGTCCGCATCGCCCCGCATGGCCGAAGTACTCTTGGCGCCATGGCTGAGGTTCGCGCCTCCCGCGCCTGTGTGGCCGTCCCCCGAAATTTCCGGCCAAGGACGTAAACGTTTCGTACTAGTTCGGCGTCTTGCGTGGAGTGTGGGTGGAACGACAGACCGCTCACGCCGAGCAGAGGAAGGCCTGAGAATGCTGGGGACCACGATGGACCTGCCGGTTGGGCTGCAGCGCGAGCGGCGGCGGCTAGCGGTCGTCACCCGAGATCCGCTGGTACTGGCGATCGCGGTGCTCACGCTGCTAGGTCTGGTGCTCCGATTGATCTACGTGCTGCACAGCGGATTCGTGACAGAGGTGACCGAGTACGACGACGGCGCCTACTTCGGCAGCGCCGTCCGCCTCACCCACGGGATACTGCCCTACCGGGACTTTTTCCTTGTGCACCCGCCTGGCATCACGCTGCTGATGGTGCCTTCGGCACTGCTGGCCAAGGTGATCGGCACGAGCGGCGGCCTGGTCAGCGGCCGCGTTCTGGAAGCGCTGGCGGGCACGGCAAGCATCCCGCTGACCGGCCTGCTGGTGCGTCACCGGGGGCTCCTGGCGACCGTCATCGCGTGCGGGCTGATGGCCGTCTATCCGGAAGCCATCGCAGCCTCGCACACAGTGCTGCTTGAGCCATGGCTGGTGCTGTTCACCGTGCTTGGCGCGGTCCTGCTGTTCGACGGCGATCAGCTGACAGCCAGACGCAGACGGCTCATTTTCGCGGGCGTGGCGATCGGATTCGCCGGCGCGGTTGAGGTATATGCCATCATTCCCGCCGCCGTCCTGCTCGGGATCTGCCTGCTAGCTCCGGCTGGGTCGGCCGATCTCTCACGATGGAAGCGGACACTGACGGTCGCTGGCGGCATGGCCGCCGGCTTCCTGGTGCCGGTGGCACCGCTGGCCCTGACCGCGCCAACAAAGTTCTACGAGAGCATCTTCCTGGCTCAGTCCGCTCAGATAGGCCACCACAAGCTCACGGTTCCCAGGGTCGGGCTGTCTGATCGCCTCTACAAACTAGCCGGGCTGGGCGATCTGCATGTCTCGGGCCAGGACGCGCACTTCAGCTTCCTGTTCCACCTAGCCGTGCCGCTCAAAGTGCTGATAGTGCTCGTCATCCTGATCCTGATCCCGATTGTGGTGGGCATACCCGCGTGGCTGATGATCTCCCGTCGCCACTACCCCACCCCGCTTGAGTGGTACGCGCTGGCCAGCACCGGGCTGGTCCTCGCTATGTTCATGTGGCCGAGCGAGTTCTATTACCACTTCGCGGCGTTCATGGTGCCCTTCCTCGCCCCGGCCATCGCGCTGCCTCTCGCCCGTCTCGCCCAGCCTGACACCGCCGAGCCCGAGCCCGAGTCCGACGCTGAGCCAGTCAGCAAGCCAGCAAGCGAGCCGCTCAGTCCAGTCGGCTGGCTCCGCGGTAACTGGGCCATAGCCACGGTCGCGCTGGTGATCGTGCTCTTCTCGACGTACCAGGCCAAGGATGAGAGCGGGGTTGCGCCGTCCTTGCCCTCGCAGGTGATCACGCAAGCACAGCGGCTTATCCCGCCCGGGTCATGCGTGGTCAGTGACACCGCCACGCTGCTGCTGCTCGCTGACCGGTTCTCCTCCAGCGCGCCTGGATGCACCGTCATGGTCGACGGGCTGGGCACAGACCTCGCGCTCTCGCACGGACTGACCCCCGAGACTGGCGCCGGAGCCGTCCCGGCCGTCACGAGCGTGTGGCGCCAGGCAATCGGCCATGCCCAGTACCTGTGGCTGACCGCGGAATACACTCGCCGCATCCCCGTCACCCCGGCGCTGGCAAGCTACATGAAGCAGTGCTTCCAGACGATCGACACTGACGCCTACGGTGACACGATCCTCCGGCGAACGAAGGCCTGCGGCTCGTAACAGCCTCGCCCGAGTACCCGAGCAGCATTCCGTGATCATGAAGCAAACCTTGATCCCGGAACCTGAGCCGCGCGATCACCCCACCAGGATTCCGTGATCAAGAGCCTGGCTTTGATCACGGAACATCTGCGGCGTGATCTCAGAGGTAAGGAACCACCACGACCCCGGCATTCCCGGCAAACCTGCCGGTGCCCGCTCCGGCCGGGGGGAGCCGGTGGGCATCGGGGGGGCAAGCTAAGCTATCCGGGACACATACGGACATGGCCAGCGCCCGCGGTGCAGCGCTGAGGGAGCGTACCGTGACACAGAACTCACCGGGGGCCACGATGGGCAGCGGCAGCGGCAGTCTTCCGGGATTTGACGCGAACGTCGCTAACGCGGCGCGCATGTGGAACTACTGGATTGGCGGCAAGGACAACTTTGGCGCCGACCGGGTGGCCGGGGACCAGGTGCTGGCGGCGATGCCAGCGCTGCCGCTCGTCGCCCGGAGCCTGCGGCGCTTCCTGATCACCGCAGTGGACGAGCTCACGGCCGCTGGTGTCCGCCAGTTTCTGGACATCGGGACCGGGCTGCCCACCGCTGAGAATACTCATGAGGTAGCGCAGCGAGCGGCGCCCGACTCACGGATCGTCTACGTGGATCATGACCCGGTGGTGATCAGCCACGCCAGGGCTCTGCTCACCAGCAGCCCCGCCGGAATGACGGACTATATCCAGGCCGACCTGCGGGACTGGGAGACGATCTTCGCCGGAGCACAGCAGACGCTGGACTTCAGCCGACCGATCGCCGTGCTGCTGATCGCCGTGCTGCATTTCATCCTCGATGCCGAGGACCCGCACCAGCTGATCTCCCGGATGGTGGCCGATCTCGCTCCCGGAAGTTACCTGGTCATCGGGCATGCCGCCAGCGACATCGAGCCCGCGACGGCCGCAGCGATGGCCCATAGCTACAACGCCACCTCAGCGCTGACGATCACGCCGCGGGACCGGGCGACGGTGGCCGGCTTCTTCGACGGCATGGACCTGACCGGTCCTGGACTGACGCCGCTCGCCCAGTGGCCAGGACTGAGGCCGTCGACAGCGGGTGGCTCCGGCCTGAGCTGCTATTGCGGAATCGCCAGAAAGCCCTGAATGCCCCGGAGCTTCAGCTCAGGGCTTCAAGAGGTATTGCGAGCCGGAAAGGATCCGGCCACCGCCAATGACCAGGCGGACTTCGTAATATTGGGTCACGCCAGCACTGTCGAGCGCGCTGGCATGAATGGTGACCGTGTCACCGGCTGACGTGAGACTGGTGATCGTGACCGAGACGGTGTGCGCGAAAGTAGCCACCATCTGGGAGTAGGTCAGCGGCCCCGGGTGAGGCTCATAGGTCAGCACGACGCCGCCGCCGCCGAGTTGCCACAGCGATGACCAGTCGTGGTTGTTGACGTCGGCGACGTACTCCCTGGCAACCTGAGCCGGGTCGGCCGGCGGAGCGCTGACGGTGCTGGGGCTGGTGGGACTGGGACTCGGGCTGGGGCTGGGGCTCGGGCTTGCTGGCGGCGGACTGGCCGGATGGGAGCTGGCTGGCCCGGAATCGAGACTGCGCCCTGACCTGGCCGGGTGGTGAGTGGCCGGGGCGGGGGCGGGGTCGGGATGGCCGGGCCCGGCGGCGCCGCGCAGGCTGGACGCGGGGAGCAGGTGGTGCCGCCCGGCAATGTGCTGCGGGGATAGCATGGCCGCCGCGGTCCCGATGACTGCCGCTAAGGTCCCGGCGGCAACGGTGATCATGGCGGCGAGCCAGATCCTGCGGCCACGCCGGCGTCCGGGCCTAAGGTCTGACGATGCGGGCCGGCGGGGGATTCCGCCCGACGGGAGCAGCGGCAGGTCGACCTCGCTGGTCAGCGCGGGCTCGGCGGAGTCAGCCGCTGCCATCGCCGGGCCGGCCTCAGACGGTGACCCGGGAAGCTGGTCCGCCGTGACCAGGCGCAGGGCGATGGCGAACTCGGAGGCCGCCCACAGGCAGGCCTGATCCGAGAAGGCGGTCCTCTCGGCCAGCCTGGTCGCGGCGAACTGGATCGCCGTCGCAGGCGGATAGCCGCGGGCGACGTAGCCGCGCAGGACCCTGGGGACGTCCACCTGAGACGCCGCGAGCAGCGGGCCTGTCTCGTGCGGCGAATCAGGCAGGTAGTCACAGAGCAGGCTGTAGAGCGTCGCCGGATGGGACAGCGATCTGGGGCCGCAGTCGGGATCGGCGACAATCGCGGCGAGAAAAGCCCGTGGGCTGTAATCGTCCTGCGCCGCCGCTGCCATCCTAGATCCCCGCCGTCCGCGCCAGCATTCCCCGTCTGGTGCCTTGATCTACGCCCATATCATACGTGCTCCCCGGCGCGCTGCCGGGACAGGCGGTCGGCGGGGCCGGCGGGCGGGCCTAGGGGACACCAAGGATGTCGCGCAGGTGCCGCACTGGCCAGCGCCGGTCGAACAGGGTCGGGTCGCCGTGATCCTCGGCTCGCAAGTGCTCGATCAGCGTCACGTAGCCGTCGAGATCGAGCGTCCTGAGCAAGGCCAGCAGGTCGGCCGCCTCGCCGGTGACTGGCGCGACCGGTGCTACCAGCCGGTCGTAGAGCTCCACGAGCTGGCGGATCATGGCCAGGTGACGCGGTCCCGGATCCACGGAGGGGAAATTCGTCGCGCTGAAGTCCTCGGTGAAGACGATCGGCTCGACGGCAAGTGCCCGCGAGCCGCAGAGCTGGGCGAGATAGATGAGCAACTCGACGTCGAAGGTCTCGTTGAAGGACGTCATCTGCCGGAGAGCCGGGCCTAGCGCGGCCCCGTCAAACACCTTGAAGCCGGCCTGAGTGTCGAGAACCCCGGCCAGCGGCGGGATCAGCAGTGCCCGGACGAAATGACGGAACAAAACGATGATCTTGTCTGGCTTGTCGCCGGTGCTGTGCGGCTCGGTGACCGGTCCGTCTGCCCGGACCAGCACCGCCCCCTCGATCCCGTAACGCTGGCCGAGCGCGCTCGCCACGATCTCCCGTGCCCCAGTGTCACCAGTCAATACCCTGTCACCAGTCAGTACCGGTGCCGCCAGCGAGCCAAGCTGCGCCAGATTCGCGGACAGATCCGCGTCGGTGTAGCAGACCAGATGCCGGCCGGTGCCGGCCGCCCGCACCGGATCGGCCCGGATCGCGGCGTCCAGTCCGGCCAGGATCGATCCGCCCTTGCGGGACTGCTCGGTCGAGGTCAGCCGGTCGAATCCGGGGCTGATCGAGATCTCGCTCGCGATCACGTCGGCCAGCCTGAGCACAGTCACACTGCGGTGACCTGCCGCCGGGTAGCCCTCGGTCCGCACGATCCGCGTCATGAGGTCGGCGCTCGACGGCCGGTCCTGGCATCCGTCGTCGCAGGCGATGATGCTCCAGGTAACTCCGGGCAGGCCGCTGGTCAGCCAGTCGAGCTGGCGGACCTTGGCCCGGACGAAGTCCTGCCCGTGGGGGTGTTCTGACCGGGGGACCATGCGTCCCGTCTCGCCGTACATCGCCCACACCACGGTCAGGTGGACCGGCCCGGCCAGCCCTTCCAGCCGCCGGCGGGAGCGAGCCGAGGCGATGGCTTCGGCCGCTACTCCAGGCCCGTGGCTGTCCGCGACCGAGTCCGGCGCCGCGTGACCTTCCATCAGGGCGCTTGCCACGTCGAGTACGGCCTGATTCTGATCGGAGTCCGTGAGGTCGCGCACGGGCCCCAGCGCCTTGTTCATGGTCCGAGGATGCCAGTGCCCCCGATCTCGGCTAATCCGGCCCCCGGTCCGCCGCAAAGGTGCTGCCTGAAGCAAAATCTGGGTGGCTAGATGTGGTCACCGCGAAGGTCGATGACGACCACGCCGGCGCTCAGCCCGATCGCCAGTGCGTCACCGAGCCATTCGACGGCGAACGCCGCGTCGTGAACCGGAATGGTCGCAGCGATGGCGTTGGGGTGCAGATCCCAGAGCCGGACGGTCTGGTCGGCGCTGGCGCTCGCGAGCAGCTGGCGGTCGCCGATCGTGACCGGGCAGACGTCGCTGACCCAGTTCTGGTGGCCTTCAAGCACCGCCGTCTGCTGACCGCTTTCCGGGTCCCAGATCCGGACCGTCTGGTCGGAGCTGGCAGTAGCGAGCAGCGGCCGTCCGGCTACCGTGACCGCGCACACCGTGTTGACCCAGTCCCGGTGACCTTGCAGCACAGCGGTCTGCCGTCCGCTTTCCGGGTCCCAGATCCGCACCGTCCGGTCGTCGCTGGCACTGGCAAGCAGCTGCCGCCCGGCCACCGTCACCGCGCACACGGCATTGACCCAGTCCAGGTGACCGCTCAGAATCGCGATCTGCTCGCCGGTGATCGGGTCCCAGATCCGCACCGTCTCATCGGAGCCACCTGTGGCGAGCATTTCCCGGCCGGCCATCGTCACCGGGCAGACGGCATTGACCCAGTCCAGGTGACCTTTCAGGATCGCGATCTGCTGGCCAGCGACCGGGTCCCAGATCCGCACCGTCCAGTCCTTGCTCGCGCTGGCCAGGAGCTGGCGGCCGGCTGCGGTGACCGGGCACATCGCCCTGACCGCGCTCTCATGGCCGCGCAGGATGGCCAGCTGCTGCCCGGTGACCTGATCCCAGATCCGCATCGTGCGGTCCGAGCTCGCCGTGGCCAGCAGCCGGCGGCCGTCCGCGGTGATCTGGCCCACCGCCCTGACCGGGCTGCGGTGACCTTCGAGAATGGCGGTCTGCTGATCGGTGGCGCGCTCCCAGACCCGCACCGTCCGGTCGGAGCTAGCCGTCGCGAGCAGAGTGCGGTTTTCGGCCGTGACCAGGCACACCGCCCTGACCGCGCCCTGGTGGCCCAGCAGGATAGCAGCCTCGCTGCCGTCGGCCGGGTCCCAGACCCGCACCGTGTGATCATGACAGGCGGTGGCGAGAAGGTGCCGGCCATCCAGGACCACCTCGCACATCGCGTTGAGCTTGTCCTGGTGACCCCTCAAGATCGCGGTCTGCTCACCGGTGGCCGGGTCCCAGATCCGCACCGTCCGGTCGGAGCTGGCAGAGGCGAGAAGATGCCGGCTGGCCGAGGTCACCTCGCACAGCGCGTTCACCGCGCCCCGGTGACCCGCCAGGATGGCGGTCAGGTCGACGTCGATCGGATCCCAGATCCGTACCGTCTGGTCGAGGCTCGCGCTGGCGAAGAGCTGGTGGCCATCCACGATGACCGGGCACAAGGCCCTGACCGCGCTCTGATGGCCACGCAGCACGGCGATCTGCTCGCCGAAAGCCAGATCCAGATCCCAGATCCGCACCGTCCGGTCATTGCTGGCAGTGACAAGAAAATGGTGGCCTTCCGCGTTCACCTGGCACACCGCATTGACCCAGTCCAGGTGACCTTCCAGGACGGCGATCTGCCTGCCGCCGGCCAGATCCCAGATCCGCGCCGTGTGGTCGTCGCTGGCCGTGGCCAGCAACGGGCGGCCGTCTACCTCGACCGGGCACACCGCCCTGACCGCGCCGTAGTGTCCTTCCAGGACACCGGTCTGCTGGCCGGTGGCCGGATCCCAGATCCGCACCGTCGAATCGGAACTGGCGGTGGCGAGCAGCTGACGGCCGTCGATAGTGACCGGGCACACCGCGCAGACAGCGGACTGATGGCCCTCCATGACCGTCAGCGCGCCCCTTGACTGCGCGCTGGCCCACCGGGCGACGTAGGCGCCGGCTCCGTCGAAGGTGATCGGCGAGCCCTCCAGGGCCTGGGTGACGCTGAACAGCGCCGCGCGCTCGTCTGGAGTGGCCGCGCTCGCCTGCGGGGTCAGCCCGATGAGCTGGGCGCTGCGTTTCGCCTGCGCGCTGGCGGCATCGTGGGCGGTGAGCATGAGCCGGGGCAGGTCGGCGTTGAGCAGGTAGCTGTCGTCGGTCAGCAGTTCGTCGGTCATGCCTGCGGCCGCCGCATGGCCAGGCAGCGACCGCAGCAGGTATCGAGGCACGTGCGTCCAGCCGCTGCGGCGTCCGGTGTCGATGAAAGCGCGGGTCAGCGCGGCCGCGTCGGCGTGCTGGGCGGAGATCCGGGCCCGAGCCCGGATCAGGGTGTCGTTGAGAGCCTGATGGAAGAGGCGGAAGGTCAGCTCCGCCGTGCCGCGCTCGCCGCTCGATTCCACCAGGTAGTTCGCCGCGGTTGACCGCGCGAACCTGACGAGGTCCGAGGCAGGCACGCCGCGCCCGTAGATGGCCTCGATGGCCAGGTGCCAGAGCTCGGCTGGAAGGCCAGGCGCGTCGGCGAACGCCAGCGCCGTCAGGGCCGCACGCGCGGGCAGCCCGCCGACGGGACCCGCCCGGTCCAGGTACTCGTCCAGCGCAGTGTCGATGGTGGCATCGAAACTGAGTCCAGCCGGGCTGGCCGGCGTCTCGTCGTGCATTCCGTGGTCACGGGAAATGAGCCCGGCGATCAGGAAGTTTCGCGCGGCCAGCTCGGCGATTCTGCGCGCTACCGGCTCGGCGACCGCCTCGTCGTTATACGGATTGCCTGCTCGTTCGTCACCAAGCAGCCGCAGGCAGGCCCGCGCATAAGCGGCCAGGTCGTCCGCGGCGAAATACTCCTCGGCGTCCAGGTCGATGACAGCGACGGCACGGGCGAACGGGTCAAGCACGGAGCCTGCGTCATCATTGCGCCGGGTGCCGAGCACGACCTGCGCGCCGACATCGGAGCAGGTCTCGGCGAGGGGCAGGGCGATCCTGGTGATGATCGCCCGCGCCTGCGCCGGGCTGGCGGCCTCGTCGAGCGCGTCGATGACGACATTAAAGCGACGGCCAGCCGAGCCTTCGAGCACCTCCCTGACCGCAGGCGCCAGGTCGCCAGGCTCGGCAGGCAGCCGGGCCGAGGCCGCGCGGGCGATCTCGATCGCGACGTCAAGCGCGGTCTTGCCCTTGGCGTGCACTGCGCAGGCAACGGAGCCTGGCCTGGCCAGGATCGCGTCGTCCTCGGCTGGCAGCCTGGAGCGGATCGCCTGGTCGGAGGTGGTGACCACGCGGCCAAGCACGGCCGACTTGCCGACCCCTGGTGACCCGGTGACCACGAGTACCTGGCGGTCTGGGGTCGGCCGGTCCAGCCAGGCGGTGATCTCGGTCAGCGCCCGTGCCCGGCCCCGGAACCGGTAGCCGCGCTCGCTGTCGACGCTGACCCCGCGAGCACGAGGCCGCCAGTGCCGCACGCCCTCGGGATCCTCGGCCAGGGACCAGCCCCAGGCCGCCAGGGCCAGGTCCCCTGCGGCTCGCGCTGACCAGTCGGCGAGCAGCTCCAGCTTGTGGGCGGGCAGAAGCTGATTGGCCTCGTGCAGCGTGATGGCGCGGCCGTCGCCGTTGCCGTGGGCCTGCCCGATCAGGCCGACCACAGCCTGATAGTCAGGCGACCACAGCCCCCCGCCGCTGAAGCCAGGCCGGATCAGGTACCTGGACGTCGTGTCAAGCCTCAGCCAGCCCAGCGCGAGCGCGGCTCCGACCTGGCCATCGGCGCTGTCGCCGAGCGGATCGCGGTCAGGGAAGCCGAACGCCCACCAGCGCAGCCCGACGAGGTCGGCGGGCTTGGGGCAGCGCAGCGGCGCGACGTCCACCCCCGGCGGTATCTCGTGATCGAGGGTCAGGACGGCCAGGTCCCTGACCGGTGCCTCATAGGCCGAGTCGATCGAGACGACCCGGCGGCGCTCCCGCGTCGCCGCCTTAGGAAACGACACCCACAGCGCGCCTGGCCGCTCGTCGCTGGCAGTCAGGACGACGTGAGCGCAGGTCAGCACCCGCCGGGCATCGATCACTACAGCCGCCCCCAGCGGGCTGTGATCGCTCTCGGTCGCGTGAATGGCGCCAACCCATCCGTCGGCCGGCGGGTTGCCAGGGCTCAGAGCGCTCACCGGAATCCTGCTCGTAAAGACAACTCATCCCCCCGGTATGCAGCGTCGCTCAGATCAGGATGTCAGGCCAGCGCCGGCCGGGCAACCGGGCCGCAGGATACGGCCAGGCGATATTCATAACGATCATTTACCGGCTGTTGACCGCTCCCGGTCGGGCGAGCCAAATGGAAAATACGGTCGTTCAGGATTCGCCCTAGTGACGATAGGTGCTCTGACCTGCGGCGAAGCCTGGCCAGAACACGCTGGCAAATACCTGTCTCCGCGCCTCAGGACCCGGTGCACGATGTATTTCCTTACCGGTTATCCGCGCTACGCAGTCGGCTATCAGAGTCGGCAATGCGGCCGGCAGGCGGGTCGCGATAAAGACTAGGGCCTACTCTCCGGTGAATGGCGCGCA
Organism: uncultured Actinomycetota bacterium; assembly: GCA_963819285.1. Taxonomy (GTDB): domain Bacteria; phylum Actinomycetota; class Actinomycetes; order Streptosporangiales; family Streptosporangiaceae; genus Chersky-822. The sequence goes on along the minus strand of CAWFVM010000006.1, from coordinate 1,010,233 downwards.
TGTCCGGCGGCAGCACATACATTCCCGTGCCCGTGAGATCCCGCCCCCGCCAGGTGTCCGTGACCATGCCACAGCTCGTGATCACGGAAGCCTAGTCGGGTGATCAAGCGGCTGATGTTCCGGGTTCTGGCGCGAGTTCCGTGAAGTTGGCAGGAACCTGGTTCCGGGGTGGCTGGTCCAGCCCGGGCCTGTCCCGCCGCTGGCCTGCCGGGCCGCACCCCATCGATGTGACATGGCTGGGGCTGGAGCACCAGCGCTGCCACATCCATGGGGCCGGCCAGCGGCCACCCCGGCTAACGTCACGGAATTCGCGCCAGAGCCATGTTCCGTGATCACAGCGGGCGGGATGATCACGGAAACACGCACGTGTGGATCACCCAGTCTCTGTCGTACCGGCCCGGCGTCGACCGACATTCACGATTTGCGGGCCTCTACCGGCACGACTAGTGAAAGAAATCCGATCGAGTGATTTCCACCATGATACTCCTGCTAAATCCAGTAAATCATAGCCGACACCGGCGAATCATCACGACCGGCTAATAGGCGGATAAACGCCAAACGTTCAGGATTGGCACCCTGAGTTGTGGCCGGAAATAAATCTGGCCCTTATTACGGCTTCACAAGTGCCGGTCGGTGGGGCATTGTTGGAACCGTCCACGTAACCGCGCGAACTGCAAGCATGCCTCGGGGGTAGTGCGCGGCATCTCAGGCTCGCGCCGTACGACTTTGTCCGTTTCACAATGAGCAGGGAGATAGGACATGGCATTGTCACGTCCAGTCAAGTATGGGCTGAGCGACTGCCGAGCCGCGCACGACCGCATCTATAACGTCGAGGCTCCACGACGGGGACCAGTGGGTACCGCACGGGCAGCTCGCGGTGCTAGAGGACGCGATCACCCATAACGGCACGCACGTGCACACCATCGACTACCACAAGCCGAATCATGCGCTCGTGCTGACAGGGAAGGCCGATGACCCGACTTTCCGGGCGCGGATCAACCTCACCGAGGACGGCGGCGCGTTCGTCGGGACGATGAGTACCGGCAATGCGGATCCGCAGGCGATTCGCGGCACCGGGCTCGAGGAGGTCTATCACACCAAGCGGCACCTCAAGTCGGACCCGCACGCCCCGCTGGACCCCTGGGACAACTTCACTATCGCGTCGGCCTGGGTCGAGGGCCAGCTCAAGATCACCTACACGCTCGGTGATGAGGACGTCAGCGACCGGGTCCGGGTCTCCAAGGTCGACCGGCAGAAGGGTGAGACCACCCTGGAGATGACTCCCGAGTTCAACCCGCCGTTCACGCAGAACGCATTCGTGATCGTCCTGGCGTCAGGTAACCGCTCCTTCGGCGGCACCTACACCGACGAGAACGCCAACGACTATGTCTGGGTCGGCCAGATACCGGCCGAGGCGGCCGCCTCGCGCGCCTCGGTGCTGACGGCGGCTCAGGATAGCCGCTCGTCGCTGCTGACGGCCACCGCCCCGACCGCGACCATGTCATTCCAGGATCTGGACAATATCTCCTCCATTCAGATCGTCACCACCCCCGATGGCAAGCAGGTCACTGTCGACTTCGCCCAGACCACGTGCGGCAGCTATTTCAACAAATGCCTGGTGAACGGGCTGGACAAGAAGTGGTACGAGGGGATCTACGGGCACAAGTACACCTTGCCCCCCGGCGTGCAGACGGTGTTCGACGCCAACACGCCGTTCTTCCAGGGCAAATCGGTGCTCGGCACCGGGCAGATGATCTACGACAATCTGGGCACCGTCCCCGAGTACAAGGACCTGATCAAGCGCATCGACGACCCGGCGATGAAGACCGCCTGGGAGAACATGGGCAAGAGCGACACCCTCGGCCCTGCTTACCAGAAGGTCAGCAACGACTTGTATATCCAGGGCTACCGGGACGGCGTCAGCCAGATGCAGCCCTACCTGGATGACGATCCCGAGAAGTGGGCCGCGGGCTACTTCGGCTGGCTCTCCGACACCGCGAACCTGCTGACCTGGCAGATCCAGGTGGCCAGCAAGGAGTTCGACAACGTCAAGACCCGCATGTACGAGTGGTTCGTGAAGCTTCAGGTGCTGGCCCCCGACAAGGACTACGGCCAGCGCTTCATGACCATCGCCTATGCGGCCCTGCTCGGGGTGAACTACTCGAAGTCCCAGTGGTCCGATGATCTTAAGCCCTTCCTGCAGGCGCTGATCGAGAACGCGATCGCCGGGAAGGTCGACCCGGCGACCATGGACGAGATCCAGCGCCAGGCGGCGCTGGAGAACCAGGAGCTGCTGAAGACCCTGGTCACGACGACCGACCAGATCGTGCTCCTGGTCGACGGCATCGCGGCCGCGCTCACCGCGTACGCGCTGAAGAAGAGCCTGCAGCAGCTGGCCCTGGATCCGGCGGCGCAGCATCTGATCGGACAGCAGCTCGCCGGCCCTCAGTATGAGGCGTGGAACCAGCTCACCACGAAGGGCAAGATCGGCGGCCTGATGAGCATGCTGTTCTACGGTGCCTCGGCCGGCTTCCTCATCTACCAGATCGCCGAAAGCTCCAAGAACCCGCAGACTCCCAAGACGATCCTTGAGGAGGTCAACCTCGGAATGCTGGCCCTTGCCATCCTGGTCAAGGGCATCGAGCGGCTGATGTCCCTCGGCGTGGGCCGGTTCCTGCAGAACTTCTCCGCGGCCAACCAGGGCGCCTTCGCCCAGTTCGCCGGGGACCTGGCCACCTGGTTCCAGGAGGGCGGGAAGGTCGTCCCGGTGGGGAAGGCCGGCAAGGCCTTCGTGGCCATCTTCGGCGAGAGCTCAGCCGAGTTCATGGCCAGGCGGCTGGGACCGGCCATGGCGGTAGCTGGCCTGGTGCTGTCGGCGTTCGTGCTCTACGACGCGATCAAGTCGGGCGACGTGCGCACCATCATCTTCGAGGCGCTCAACACCTTCTTCGCGCTCGCGTCGGTGGTGCTGATCGGCCTGGAGCTGCTCAGCGTGGCCTGGGCCGGGCCGGTCGGCCTGGCGGTCGCCGCGATCGGGGTGATCGTGCTGCTTGTCCAGTTCATCTGGAACATGATCGACCCGCCGAAGCCGCCGCCGGACCCGATCACCGAGTTCGTCAACGGCCCGATGGTCGCGCAGAGCTTCGCTCGCGCCTAAGCCGTGGCTAAGTAAGCCTGCCGGACCCGCCCGTGAGGGCGGGTCCGGCAGGCCGGAATTCCTTCGATCAGAAGAGGCTGCCCAGTGCTACTTTCCGTGTCCCCGGCCGCGATCCCGCTGGCCGCTTCTCGTGCCCAGGCCAGCGAACCCAACCCGGTCATCGAGGCGATGGTCAACCTGATGCCCGACTACAGTGCCGGGCGGAGACTGCACGACCTCTACGTCAACAAGCTGCAGAGCGCCCTGCCCGGCAACTACTCCCAGATGTTCGGCACCGGGCCCGCCTTCCGGGGGATCTTCTACCCCAGCTGGCAATCCGATCCGCTGATGTCCGCGATCGGCAGCACCGGGCTTGACGACGGCTGGTGGCGCAATTTCTCCGTCGCGCTGCTGTGCCAGGCCATCAGGGAGCTGGCGAGCGACATCCGGGGGCAGATGCTGACCGACAAGATCAATGGCGACGTGGCCGCGAACAATGCCACCCTGCGAGCGCACTCGGCGATCGCCTACTCGGCTGTGCTGGCCGCTGCCTACACGCCCTTTGTCACGCTGCTCCGCCAGGTGGACCGGGCGACCGCCAAGCAGCAGTTCCACGACTCGCTGCTGGCCAATGTGATCAACCGCCAGCTGTGGTACCAGGCGGGGATGTGGACCAGCCCCGAATGGGAGATGTTCAACCAGTACGCCAAGTACCTCGCGCTCGGCGCGAGCACGGGCGAGGTCGACGCACTGATCGGCGAGACTCAGGGCGGCCGGGCTGCCGGTCCCGGCCGTGGTCCAGCAGGGTGCCTGGCTGTCCTACTCCGAGGAGCTGCGGGACAAGCCGGATGTCAACTACGACGACATCCGCACCGCCTGCGCCCAGGGTGTCACCGCGACAACGTACCTGCCGACCGGCGGCGGCATGCCCGCGCAGATGCCCAACGGGAACAGCTATGAGTTCACCGCCAACAGCCAGCCTGGCAGCCCGTACCGGCGGCCGCCGAGCGGCGGATCCTGCTTCACCGGCGGCACCCAGGTGCTCGACGGGGTAGGCCGGCCGATCGCGCTGCGGGACGTGCGCCCGGGCGACACGATCCTGACCCGCGACGGCACCGGCAAGGCCGGCTACATCGGAATGCCGCTGCGGAACAGGCGCGCTCTGTACGTCATCAACGACGGCGGCCCCGTCTTCACAGCGACCCATCCGTTCCTGAACGACGCCGAGCCAGGCCCCGGCGTCCCGACCCTGCTCGCCGTTGACCCCGGCCTGCTCGCGTCGAGTGTCCCGACCCTGTCGGAGGACGGCATCGGGCAGCTGGAGCAGGGCAGTCAGCTGCTGTCCCGCGGCCCTGGCTCGTCCGTAGCTCCGGTGGAAGTAACCGTCAAGAGGCTGAGCGAGGTCGACGGGCCGGAGGACGACTATCTGTACGACCTGCACCTGGATCCGGGAGCAGGCGGCCGTCAGGAATTCTGGGCAGGCACCGGCGAGACGTTCTACCTGGTATCGCCCGAGTACCCGGTCATCGCCCAGGCCGGTCCCGCCGCGGTCACGATCGTGGCGCTCATGGAAGGACTGCTCGGGTCCGGCGGACCGGACGGCCAGGGCTGGCACCCGTGGGTCATCGACGCGGTCAACCAGTATGGCGCCGGGGTGTTCCAGAGCGCGCTGACCGAGGCGCTCGCCATCACGCCGTCCTTCGGTGCGCCACCTCCTCCTGACTCACTCGACACCCGGATCAGCCGGCTGTATGCCGGGCTCGCCGACGCGCCGCCAGAGCTGGGCGCCGTGGTCGCGAGCCTGTTCGACGGGCTGCTGGCCGCGCTGGGCCAGTGGCTCTCCGCCGCGGTGGCACTGGGCTGGCGCACCTTCACCGAGCTCGGCGGCAACGTACTCGCGATCACCGTGTTCGACCTGGCGCTGACCCCGGGCAACCCGGTCCCGGCCGACGCGACCGTCCGGCTGAATATCACCGTCAACGGCCGCGCTACCTCGGAGAGCACGGGCATGTGGGATCTGCGCGGCCGCCCGAATACCCGCTTCCACCGCATCTTCGACCAGCTGGTGCACGTGGACCTCAAGGCCGATGACCGTCTCAGCGAGCTTGAGTTCGCCGCCACCATCCACGGCTCGCTCATCCCCGCGCTCTTCGCGCAGGCGCCGACCGACCTCAGCGACTCCGCCCACACCTTCCAGTCGGCCGTGCTGCGCGACGCGTCCGGGGTAGCGGTCGGCGAGATCCGCTTCGACGCCCGGCGGCTTGGCCTGGCCTCGGCCTCCCAGGAACTCGCCAGAAGCGGGCTGTGGACCGACGACACCGCGGTCGCCTACGCCAACGCTCTCGGCAACTCCATGGTGGGCCCGGCGCTCAGCAAGCTCCGCGCCCTGACCCCGAACCCGGCTAGCCCGGCCTGACCAGCCTGCGCCAGCGGAACCAGGCGGCCCGGCGCCGACAACGGCGCCGGGCCGTTCACCTGCTCAAGAGCCTTCCGGTCCGAACCAGAAGCAGCTATCGTCTATTACACATTTAGCCGCATCGGTTACCCATCGTAACCGCAGGGGCATTTCGGGGGGACGTAGTGAAGAGGTACCTGGTCGTACTCGGTTCCGTGGTCGCGATGCTGGCATTCGCAGTCCCGGCGGCGCAGGCCGGAACGGGGGGCGAGGCACCGCCGGCCGGCGCGGTGTCGCCCGTGCCGCCCAGCGCCGTGCCGCACCTGCCCGCGAACACGAGCGTGGTCGAGCAGGTCAGGCAGCTCGCGCAGTGCGGCGGCACGATGTACGCGGTGGGCACCTTCACCACGATCAGGCGCAACAGCACCACCTACACCCGCAACAACATCTTCAGCTTCAGCGCCACCGCACCCTACGCGGTGACCAGCTGGGCCCCGAATGTCGTCGGCACCTACGGGACCACGTCCGACGTCAGCAACACGCTGAACACGATCGCGTTCGCCAAGGGCAACTGCGCCGATGCCTATATCGGCGGCCACTTCACCTCGGTCAACGGCACGGCGGTGAAGAACCTCGCCGAGATCAGCACGACCACAGGCAACGTGGTCACCGCGTTCAAGTCGAACGCGGCCGGCGTGGTGGAGACCATCGCAGCCGCGGGCAATCACCTGCTGGTCGGCGGTCGCTTCACCACCATCAACGGCGACACCACCGACCCGTACTTTGTCAGCCTGAGCCCGGCGACCGGCAGCAGCGACGGCTTCCTGCACCTGAGCATTTCCGGTAATTATCAGTTCCCCGGAGTGTCGTCCAACGCCACGCACGTCTATAACCAGCAGATCAGCCCCGATAACACGCTGGACCTGGTGGAAGGCGACTTCACCTCGGCGGGCGGGCAGGCCAGGCAGCAGGCGTTCATCCTCAATGTCAGCGGCACCTCGGCGACCGTCACCGGCTGGAACGCGCCCGAGCTCAACACCAACTGCGCGACCGTCGAGCCGTTCTACGCCCAGGCCGGGGCCTGGAGCCCGGACGGCTCCACCGTGTACTTCGCCACCACCGGCTACCACCCGAACGGCGTGCCCGTCGGCGCGACTCCCCGCACCGGGCCCTGCGACGCCGCGCTGGCCTTCCCTGCCACTCAGACCGCGGTGAACGCCCTGTGGAGCAACTACACCGGCTGCGATTCCATCTACGCGGTCGCCGCCGACGCCAGCGCCGCCTACTTCGGCGGGCACGAGCGCTGGTCCATGAACCCCGCCGACTGCGACGAGCAGGGCCCGGGCGCTTACCCCGCGTCAGGAATGGAAGGACTGGACCCGGCCACCGGTGCGCTGTACCTCAGCGCCGATGGCACCGCCGGCTACTACAGCAAGGACCGGGGACTCGGCGCGGACTTCATGATGACGACCAGCGCCGGGCTGTGGATCGCCAGCGACAATCTCGACCAGAGCCAGTACTGCGGAGGCGTATCGACCTCGGGCATCTGCTTGCTGCCCTACAGCTGATTGCGGGCATGATAGAGCGGTGGATGAGGCGGTCGCGAGCGCGCTGGCGCTCTTTCACCAGGTAGCCGAGTCCGTGCCCGCGTACCAGGACTTCCTCGTGCGCCACGGCGTGGAGCCAGCCGGGGTGCGGACGCCTGCTGACTTCGCTCGCCTGCCGCTCATGACCAAGGAGAACTATCACAGCCGGTATCCGCTGGCGCAGCGCTGCCGCGGCGGTCAGCTGGAGAACTGCGACCTGATCGCCGTCTCATCCGGCTCCACCGGCCGGCCCTCCTACTGGCCCAGGTCCCGCACCGACGAGCTCGACGGTCTCCGCGCGGTTCGAGCAGATCTTCCGCGACAGCTTCGAGGCTGATCGCAAGCCGACGCTGGCCGTCGTGTGCTTCCCGCTCGGCACGTGGGTGGGCGGGCTGTACACCACCTCGTGCTGTCGCCTGCTGGCGGCCAAGGGGTACCCGATCACGGTCATCGCCCCCGGCAATGACAAAGAGGAGATCCTGCGGGTCACGCCCGACCTCGCCCCGGCGTTCGCCCAGACAGTGCTGCTCGGCTATCCGCCGTTCCTCAAGGACGTGATCGACACCGGCCTCGCACGGGACCTGGACTGGCCGGCCATAGCCATCAAGCTCGTCCTGGCCGGGGAGGTGTTCTCCGAGGAGTGGCGTGATCTGGTGGGCTCGCGGGCCGGGATGCGGAGGCCAGCCCGGGACTCGGCCGCGCTCTACGGAACCGCCGACGCCGGAGTCCTGGGCAACGAGACCCCGCTCAGCATCACCATCCGCCGGCTCCTGGCCTCCGCCCCGGACGCCGCGCGGGCGCTGTTCGGCCAGTCCCGGCTGCCGACTCTCGTGCAGTACGACCCGCTCAGCCGCTTCTTCGAGGCCCGCGATGGCACGCTGCTGTTTACGGCCGACGGCGGCGTGCCGCTGATCCGGTATCACATCGCGGACGAGGGCGGCATCATCGGCCACGACGACCTGCTCGCCTTCTGCGCCGAGCAGGGCTGGGACCCCATCGCCCACCTCGACAGCCTCGACGGCGGCCCGGCCAGTCCACTGCCCTTCGCCTATGTCTTCGGCCGCTCCCAGTTCGCCGTCTCCTTTTACGGCGCGAACGTCTACCCGGAGAACATCGCCGCCGGCCTGGAACAGGCTGCAGTCAGCGGCTGGGTCACCGGCAAGTTCGTCCTCCAGGTCATCGAGGATGCCGACCGGGACCGGCACCTGCGGGTCACGGTCGAGCTGGCCCCCGGCGAGACGGACTCACCGTCCCGCCAGGCAGCGGTCGCGGAGTCGGTCAGGGCGCAGCTGATCCGCCTCAACAGCGAGTTCGCGCACTACGTGCCATCGGCGGAGCAGACCCCGCGCGTTACGCTGCTGCCCGCAGGCGATCCGCAGTACTTCCCCCGTGGCGTCAAGCACCGCTACACCCGGCCGCTCTAGGGCCGAGCAACTGGAGGACCAGTGGAGTCAGTCATTGAGCCGCTGCGCCTGATCGACTGGAATGACGCCCAGGCTGTCGAGCGCGGCGGTGAGCAGGCATTCGCGGCCTTCGCCGCCGATCCTGAGATCGTCAGAAAAGCGCTGTTCTCGCTGCCAGAGCGGCCAGATCTGATGAGGCTGAGCGAGCACCACGACCTCTTCGACAAGATCATTCTTCACGACGACCCGGCCAGCGGACTTCGAGTGCGGCTGCATATTTTCCAGCCCGGCTTCATCGACCCGCCGCACAACCACCGCTGGTCCTTCGCCAGCATGATCTTGCACGGCGGTTACAAGCACAGCTTGTACGGCGACGTCGAGCAGGTCATGCGGTCGGACCCGGCCTCGCTCAGGGCTCTGCTGGTCCGTGAGGAGCGAGCGGGCAGTGTCTACGCGCTGCATCACGCGATGGTGCACCGCGTGGAGTCCGGCTCCCGCACGGTCTCGCTGCTCCTGCGCGGCCCGGCCGTCAAGGACCGGCACGTCGTGCTAGACGGCGCGTCCGGCCCCACCTGGTGGCAGCGCGGCACGAGCCCGGAAGCCGCGCGGAATCTCGTATCCAGGGAGCTGAGCCCTGACCGGCTGGCCGAGCTGCACCGGCTGGCTCACGGACCTGGACCTGGGCGCGAACTGAGGCGGAGGACATGGAAAAGCTGATCTACGTGCTGTGGGGGGACGGGGCGCCGGACACCGGTGACGACCTGCGCGCCAGGCTGATCGCTGACACGGTGCCCCGGCTGCGGCAGCTCGGCGGTCGCGGCATCACGGTCAATGTGCATGATGGCGAGGCGGCCCTGGCCCCGTCGCCGGTCCCGGTGCCGGCGGGGGAGGACCCGCACGTCGCCGAGGTCTGCGTCTGGCTCGCCAGTTACGACCGGCGCGCGGGTGCCGACGAGGCTATCGGCGGCGCGGGCCTGCCGTTCGCCGGCTACCTGGTCACCGAGTCCCTGTACGAGGACTATGGCACGACGCCGCACGCGGCGCCGCGAACCTGGCCCGACGGGGCCCGGTCACCCGGCGTGCTGACGGTATCGCTCGTGCACCGCCCCGCCGGGCTCGACTACGCGAGCTGGATCGAGCACTGGCACGGCACTCAGTCTCCGCTGTCCGGTGCCCTCCAGCCGCGCTGCCGCTACGTACGCAACGAGGTCATCCGCCCGGTCACGGCCGACGCGCCAGAGATCCACGGCATCGTCGAGGAGGCCTGGCCCTCGGCCAGGCACGTCGCCGACCCGATGCTGTTCTTCAACGCCGGCGACGATAAGGACCTGCTCACCCGCAACCTCAACTCAATGCTGGAGAGCGTGAACGCCTGCCTGGACCTCACCAGGCTGCGTAACTCCACGATGAGCGAGTACCTGATCAGCCCGGTCTGACGCCAAGGTGGCGCTGGAAGAACCGCACCTGCTTCCAGAGCAACTGCTCGGCGAATGGCTTGTCCATGACCTGATGGTCAGTGCCGGGCAGGAGCACGACCTCATGCGGGCGGCCGGCCGCCGTCAGCGCACCGGACAAGCGCAGCGTGTTAGCCGGATGCACGTTATGGTCAGCCAGGCCGTGAATCAGCATGAGCGGCCGGGTCAGCGCCGGCGCTTCCCGCACGAGCGAGGACGCCTCGTACCGTCCGGGAAACTGAGCGGGATGGCCGAGGAACCGCTCGCGCCAGTGCGTGTTGTAAAGAAGCTGATCGGTCACGCCCGCGCCCGCCACCGCCGCATGGAAGACATCCGGGCGGCGCAGCACGGCCAGCGCCGCGAGCGATCCGCCGAAAGACCAGCCCCGGATGCCGACCCGCCCGGTGTCCAGCTCATCGTGCAGGCGCGCGGCCTCCTCCAGCCCGGCGACCTGGTCGTCAAGTACCGGGCCGAACAGGTCACCGTACACCTCCCGCTCCCAGGCCGGCCCGCGTCCCGGCGTGCCGCTCCCGTCCACGGCCAGGACCGCGAACCCCTGCTCAGCGAACCACTGCGACAAGGCCGACTGCCAGGTCAGCGCTGCGGTGACCACCTGCATCGACGCCCCGCCGTACGGATCGACCAGGACTGGCAGCCGCCCGCTGCCGCTTTGAAACCAGGAGGGGAAATAAAGCTTGCCGCGCAGTGCCCGTGGCCCGAGTACGAGCTGTTTCGGGTGCACCTCGAGCACCGGCCGCTCGGTCAGGTTCTCGATCGGAACCGCCGAACTGCCGTCTCGCCGCACGGTGATCTCCGCGCCTGACCGGGACCGCGCGACCTGCACCAGGGTGCCGCGCCGCAGGACGCCCGAGTACACGCCAGGCTCTGTGCTCAGGCGCTCGATGCCATCGGCGGCCCGGTAGGTCCACAGATGCAGTTCTTCAGGCTCATCGGAGGCGGCGAAGAGCACCTCGTCCCCGTCCACGCTGAGCACGTCCCTGAGCTGAAGCCCTGGCGGAGTGACGGGGACGCCATCGACAGTCAGATGCCTCGTATCGGCGAGATCGGCGTGCGCCACAATGGCGCCGGAACTGGTGCGGGCAGGCAATCCAGGGATGAGCTGCACCCAGCAGTCGTCGCTCTGCTCGCACAGGACCGTGGTCTGGCCGTCGTCAGGATCGATCCCGAGCAGCCGGACCACACGCTGGTCTCGTGACTGCACGACCGCGTAAGGACCGTGTCCATCCCAGCCCGCGCCCACGAGATACTCGAAGGCGCCCGAGTCCCAGGTGGCCTGGATCCGCGTACCGTCCAGCCCTGTGATCCAGAGCGTGACGTCCGGATTGGCCGTGCCGACGGCCGGGTAGCGCATCGCCTCCGGTGCCCGGCCAGGGTCGGTCAGATCGGTCAGGTACCACTGCTCAACCGCCGCCGAGTCCGTCCGCGCGACCAGCAGCCGCACTCCGTCCGGAGCCCACCAGTGTCCGCGCGGACCCTCGGCAATGGTGCTGCCGGTAAAGGGGGCCAGCCCGAACTCCACATCCGGCCGGCCAGACCCCTCTGCTCCCGCTGGCCCCTCTGGTCGGTCTGGCCCCGCTGGCTCAGCGAGGCAGCGGTCGCCGCTGCCGTCGGCCTCGATCACCCGCAGCGCGGCACCGCTGAGGTAGGCGATCCGCTGGCCGGCTGGATCTGGACGCGGATCAGCGACCGGCCCAGCCGCAGGCAGCTCGCGGACTAGCCCATCGGAGAGCGCCACCGTCCACAGGCGCCCTGCGAGCGCGAACGCGGCCAGCCCGGTACTCGAATCAAGCGCATAGCCCCCGATCCCGATCCCCGCGCCGGACGCGGCCCCACATCCCTGGCCGGCCCCGTCGAGCAGCGTGACCGGATCGGCCAGTAACCGCTCCGTGCCCGACCCTGGCTCTGCCGCCCACAGGCAGGCCACCGGATCATGACCCGCCCGGCTTCGCAGGAAGAGCACCGATCCATCCGGCGCGACCGCGAAGAGGCCGGGCATACCCGAGGTAAACCGCCGCGTACGGACAATCTGGCCTGGCAGCGTGATCGGCGGCATACCCAGATCCTATTGACGCCCGCCCGGCTCCACATCCGTATTTTCAGGCCGCCCTCGCCCCCAACCCGATCGAGGTAGCCGGCCTACGGAGATCATTTTGATCGCACCCTGAGATCCTGTCGGCAGGCTCGACCACCTTGATGCCCTCATCGCTGATGGCTTCTGCGCTCTCCGACCAGTCAGAGTCAAGCGCATTGTAAAGCACGTCACCGTCGCCATGAATGTAAGTGGCAATCCATTTCTGATCGGAACGATCAAACGTCCGCAGCCCAGGTGGAATCCGATCCGCAACGTCTTCATCGTTGGTTCCTATGTCCACCCGCTTCACTCTCGAAGGTGTCCAGCGATTCCTGGCGAACAATTCGAAGAACCTATCACCGGCTCCCGGCTGGCCTGAAAAATTAGCCGCTCGCTTGTACTCCGCCCAGATCAGGTCTGCTGTATCTTCGAGAATGAGATCGTTCTCGATCGCATCTAATAGCCGTCTCGCGCAAGCCGCCGAACACTGAATGCTCGCCGTCGTCTCCCGACGGTTCGCGGCAATGATCACATTGCTGTCGATGACGACTCTCATGCGCTATCCCGACGAGCCGCCGCCTCGACCATAGCTACCGAGTCGGCGAGCGGGTTGCCAAAGAACTCGCGCGGCCAGTTGCCTATATTGCCGTAGTCGTCCATCTCAAGCTCCGATATGCGACTTCTATCACCGGCCTGCTGGCAAAAATAGCTCGAGACATGCTGAGGCCCGATGGTTAGACCTCTAGCCAGATCTTTCTCGGCGACTCGCCGCTGCAACCGTGTCAGAAGATGTTCGCTGTGACTTTCAACGATGACCTGGACATCGCGTACGAGGGCGGCCTCTATGATTACATCTGCCAGTCCAGACTGAACGGCAGGGTGCAGGTGGATCTCAGGCTGTTCCAGAATAACAGTCTCGCCTGGACTCGCGTAAGCCAGGAGCACTAGCACAGGAAGGACCTGGCTGATCCCGAATCCGACATCAGTCAGTAGCACTGGCGCTGACCGCGCGGTTTTGCGGACTTGCACGCGGTAGAGCGTTTTGCGGTCATCAAGCGGCTGCAATTCGAATGAATGAATCAGTCCGAGTTCTGCGAGCCATTCCGCTACGAGTTGTTCCAGCGGAATGGCCCGGAGATGGCGTCGACGTGTGCCCGCCTGCCAGCCACGCGAGATAGTCTTACCATCTGACTGCGACGCGACCAGGGCGTCGATTGCGAATTCTCCGCGCCTTCCGACGTCGCTAGGTGCCCCTCCGGCGAAGATATATTGCCGCTTCGGATCCTCGCGGAGCGGCCCAAGATAGTGGATTCGCTCGCACGCCTGCTCGAACTTCAACTCCAGGTCGGCCAGAAATTCTGCGTTCTGATAATACGCGCGAACCTGGTCGGGGAATCCGTAGAACCGGGTTGGCGGTGGAAGGCGCCATGCTCGCCCTTGTGCTCGAACGAAATCATAGTCATCCGAGCCAAGCTCATATCGCTGATCGCCTGACTGCCTCTTCATCCAGAATTGAGCGTCGCCCAGCCGGTAGGTTACCTGCTCGACGGGAGCTGTTTTTTGGTTAAGGTCTATCGCTACCTCAAGACCAAACTTATTGCTGCTGATAAGTGTCGCAGGCCTTTTCCAGACTCGCTGGAGAATATCCATGACCTGAAAGTCGGACGACTCTTGCCATTGGACAGCAATATATAGCGTTCGACTGTCATCGTGATCGAACATAATGTCATCAAAAGTGCCAAGATCTACGAGAGAATTGGCTCCGCCAAGATCCAGCACGCGGTTCCTGTCGGCGGACTCCGTCGTCTGCCGGAGTAGCAGAAGGCTTTGCAGCAGGCTGCTCTTGCCAGATGAGTTTGGACCAAAGAACGCCGTTATAGGAGCGAGTCTTATATCGCCGGTATCAGCCCAGCTCTTGAAGTTCTTCAGCCGAAGGGAGGTGAACATGACTCCTCGAACGCGATAGCGGTACCTGGCGCGACCTTAGCGGACACGATTCCTCTCCGGCATCGTGCTGCCTGGTCAGCGTGGTTGATCTTGGCGCCTGGAGCGGGCGGCAGGCTACCGTAGAGTTGCCGTCGTCCTCAGCGCTCCCCGTAGAGTGACCGTCCTATTTGACGGTCAACGTTACCTGAAGCGGCGGCTCTACCCGCAGATGACGGCAACTCTCCCTGATCATGACGGCAACTCTCCCTGAAGCGCGATGCCGGTGAGTTAGGGGCAATGATCGTGTGGTGGCGGGTCGCCGCCAGGCCGGCATCAGGGAGCAGCTCGCGCAAGGTTCCGTTCCCGATGTGGTCCTGCGTCAGGAGCCACCGGCCAGCTGCTCCTCGCCGGCCAGTTCCTCGGCAGCCAGCTGCTCGGCCCCGGGCGGGGCGGCAATGGCCTCGGCCGTCCCGGGCTGGGCAGGGGCGGCCTGGTCGGCGGTCGGCCACTTCTTCAGCTCTACCTGGGGGATGAGCCAGGTAGCGAGGAACGCCAGGGCGGCGATCGGGACGGCTACCAGGAAGACGGTCTGAATGGACTGGGCATAGCCGGCCACGAAACCGTGATGCACGGCGGCGGGAAGGTGCGCGAGCAGTGCCGGCGTCGCGTCGGCGGCGGTGAAGCCGGGCGGCAGCGGGGTGCCGTGCAGGTGGCTGGTGAGATTCCCCACGAGCACGTTGGAGAAGATCGCTCCGAAGATCGCCGTGCCGAATGACCCGCCGATCGAGCGGAAGAAGGTCGCGCCCGAGGTCGCCACACCGAGCTCGCTGTGCGGCACCGCGTTCTGCACGATGATCACGAGCACCTGCATGACGCCGCCGATGCCCATGCCGAGGATGACCATGTAGAGCGAGTCAAGGATGCCGGGCGTGCTGATCCCCATCCGCGACAGCAGGAACATGCCGAGCGTCATGACGCCGGCTCCAGCTATCGGGAAGACGCGATACCTGCCGGTCTTGGAGATCAGCTGTCCAGACCCGATCGACACGACCAGCAGGCCGGCCATCAGCGGCAGCAGCTGCACCCCGGACAGCGTCGGCGAGATGCCCTTGACGACCTGGAAGAAGGCAGGCAGGTAGGTAATGGCGCCGAACATCGCGAACCCGACGATGAAGCCGACGATGCTGGTGACCGAGAAGGCCCGCTCCCTGAAGAGATGCAGCGGCAGCACCGGCTCCTTGGCGCCGCGCTCCACCATGACGAAGAGCCCGACCAGCAGCACGCCGCAGATGCCGAGGATCCAGATTGGCGCGGAGTTCCAGGCGTAGGTCGTGCCGCCCAGGCTGGTGAGCAGGATGAACGCGGTCGCGGCCAGGGCCAGCACGACTGTGCCCGCGTAGTCGATGATGTGGTGCACCCGGCCGAGCCTGCCCGGTACCTGGCTGGCGACCACGGCCAGCGCGACGATGCCGATCGGCACGTTGATGTAGAAGATCCAGCGCCAGGACAGGTCGTCCACGAACACCCCGCCGAGCAGCGGGCCCACGATGCTCGCCATGCCGAAGACGGCACCGAAGAGTCCCACATAGCGACCGCGCTCGCGGGGCGAGACGATGTCACCGACGATCGCCTGCGCGCCGACCATCAGGCCGCCGCTGCCCAGTCCCTGGATCGCGCGGAACGCGATGAGCTGGACCATCGAGTGACTGAGCCCGGACAAGACCGAGCCGGCCAGGAAGATCACGATCGCCGCCTGGAAGAAAACCTTCCGGCCGTACTGGTCACCCAGCTTGCCCCACAGCGGCGTCGACACCGTGGCCGCCAGCAGGTAGGCGGTGATCACCCAGGCGATATGCGATCCGCCCTTGAGATCGCCGACGATGGTCGGCAGCGCGGTCGAGACGATCGTCTGGTCAAGCGCGGCGAGCAGCATGCCGAGCATGAGCGCGCCGATGATCACCAGGATCGCCCGGTGACTGAGACCGGGCAGCGCGCCATTGCCTTGTCCCGCGCCGCTTCCGTTCAGTGCGGGCGCGGCCGATGTGGAGTCCTGGGACATCAGGCAGAGTTCCTTTCAGAGTGTTCGTCCAGTTCGCGGAACGTGCGCAGCGCGCAGTCCTCGGGCAGCCCGGCGGCGAGCGCCTGGCAGGCCAGATCGGTCAGGCGGTCAAGCGCGATCGCGCCTCCGGCACTGGCCCAGAAATGCGTCGTCGCCCGCATGACGCCGGTCGCCTCCGCCGCGAGCAGCACCGGGTAGGCGTCGTGCTCAACGTCGGTGCCGAGCCGCTCAGCCAGGGCCTGCGCCATGACTCGCTCGACCATGGCCAGGTGAGCGGCCCGCGCGGCGCTCAGGTGAGCATCCCCGTGGGCGGCTTTGATCCGGCTCAGCCACCCCGCCGGGTCACCGCCAAGCTCGCTCAGCTCCTGCGCACTGGCACGGGCCTCATCGATGAGGACCAACCGCAGCGCCTCAAGGGCGGTCCGCCCGTCGGACCGGTCGGCCAGGCGGCGGCGGACCTCCTCAAGCCGCTCGGGCGCGGCCCCGAACACGACCGCTTCCTTGGTCGGGAAGTAGTTGAAGAAAGTCCGCGGCGAGACGTCCGCCGCCTCGGCGATGTCGTCGACCGTGACGTGGGCGTACCCTCGCTCGGCGATCAGGTCGAGCGCGATCCGGCGGAGAGCCAGCCGGGTCGCCAGCTTCTTGCGCTCGCGCAGTGAGGCGCGCGGCTCATCAGCGTGAGCAGTATCGAGATCTAGTGTCATGATGCATCTACTATAACATTGCGGTCAGGTAAGACTTGCACTGACCCTAATTTTACACCAACTGCAAGATGATCCGAACCTCGCAGATTGCTGAAGCTCAGCCGATCCCCGCAGCCACCCCCGTGCCACCTCCGGCATCAACCACCCGGCAGGCTCATCGATTCCGGGATCAATAGGATGCTGCCATGCGATTTGGAGTCTTCATTCCCCAAGGGTGGCGTCTCGACCTAGCCGGCGTGGCCGCCGCTGACCAGTGGGCCGCCATGCGTGACCTGGCACGGGCCGCGGATGCCGGGCCGTTCGAGTCAATCTGGGTCTACGACCACTTCCACACCGTCCCCGAGCCCCTCGACGAGGACACCTATGAGGCGTGGTCGCTGATGGCGGCGCTCGCGGCCTCGACGACCCGGGTGCGGCTCGGCCAGATGTGCACCTGCATGGGCTACCGTAACCCGGCCTATCTCGCCAAGGTCGCGGCCACCATCGATGTCGTCTCCGGCGGCCGGGTCGAGATGGGCATCGGTGCCGGCTGGTACGAGCATGAGTGGCGGGCCTACGGCTACGGCTTCCCGACCGCCGGCGACCGGCTCGCCATGCTGGACGAGGGCGTGCAGATCATGCGCCAGCTCTGGACCACGGGCCGGGCGACGCTGGCGGGCAAGCACTACCAGGTCGACGGTGCCATCGGCCGGCCGCTACCGCTGCAGGACGGCGGCATCCCGCTGTGGATCGCCGGCGGCGGCGAGAAGAAGACCCTGCGAATCGCCGCCAAGTACGCGCAGTACACGAACTTCGACTCGACTCCCGAGGCATTCACCCGCAAGTCCGAGATCCTGGCCGCGCACTGCAAGGACGTCGGCACCGATTTCGGCGCGATCGTCAGGTCGGCCAATTTCAATGTGATCATCGGCGAGACCGAAAAGGACGTAGCCGACAAGATCGCCTGGGTCAAGGCGCACTACGAGCCCCTGATCTCGGCTCAGTCGCTGGAGAACTCACTGACGATGCTGACCTCTGGCCCGATGGTCGGGACGCCGGAGCAGATCACCGAGCGGCTGAAGCAGGCCGGCGACCTGGGGGTCGCCTACACCATCGCGTACTTCGCCGACGCTGCCTACGACCGTTCCAGCATCGACCTGTTCGCAAGCCAGGTCATCCCCGAACTGACCGCCTGACCGCCTCACCCGCTGGCCGGGTCACCCGGAATCCGCCTACTGATAGAGCTCCTCGACCCGGCGGATCTGGGTGACCGACCGGCTGATCCGCACACCGTGGGTCTCCAGCAGCGGCAGGATCTCCGAGGACCGCTCCGACAGGAAAGCCATAGCACTGGGCTGGCCGGCACTGGACTCGCCGGCACTGGACTCGCCGCGCACCCGGAACCACACCGCGATCCGGCTGTGCGGCAACGCGACCAGCTCGGCTGTCGCCAGCTCTTCATACCTGGCCTCCCAGACCGGGACGATCCACCGGCTGATCGGGATCCCGCGCATCCTGATGCCCCAGTCGAAGAACTCGAGCCGGGCCAGCGTGCCGCTGGTAATAATGTAACGGCACATGATGCCGCCCCAGAAAAACTGATCAAGCTCGCTGCGGGGCACGTCAATGGTGCGCCTGTTAGTGGCGACCAGCCTGGTCCAGATCACCAGCCCCGACAGGCACAAGACGACCAGGATCACGGCTAGTACGATTTCGAGTGGCATCCCGGCCTCCTATGCGCAGATACGTCACAGTAGACCACGGCTAAGGACGCCCGAGCGGGCGCAGCATCACCCCGAGCAGCCGTTCGGCCGGGACGTAGCCGAACTGGCGGGAATCCAGGCTCCACGCCGCGTTGTCGCCGAGCACGACGAGCTGCCCTGACGGGACCAGCGGCCCGCCAAGCCCCGGCGCGATCGCCTGCGGCCTGGCATCTCCTGGCACCGCCGCGACGCGCTTGATCAGCCACTCCCGGCCATCGGCGGGCCAGCGCGCTGGCCGCGTGGTCCAGATGCCATCCGCGCCTGGCCTCTCGACCACGACGATCTGCCCCGGCCGCAGGCCGGCGATCCTGACCCGGCGGACCAGCACGCGGTCACCAGCGCTGAGCGCCGGCTGCATGCTCGGCCCGGACACGGCGACAATCGCGAGCCGCCGCCGCAGCACCCCGAGCCCGGCCGCCAGCGCCAGGAACCCGGCGAGCGCGGCGATACCAGCCGTCACCGGCCCGCGGCTGGCGGCATAGCCAGGAAAAGGCCAGCAAGATCTTCAGATCGAACGAGGAGCAGCCCCGCGATCCCGCCCGCGGCAGCGGACCCGAGAGCACCGGGAACGGCCAGGTGCCAGGCGCCGAGCTGGCTCAGGCTGAGGCCCGCGACGGTCGTGCCGAGGATGAGCAGGTTGCGTACCAGGTGGACCAGGCCAAGCGGGCGAGCCGACGCCGACCCGAAGCAGGCGCACCGGGCCTGCGTACCCCGGCGCACGAGCACGGCCAGCCCGGCCGCCAGCACGCCGGTCAGCGCTAGGGCGAAGGCAAGCGCCAGCCCAGAGATCACCGGGAGCACAGAGATCACCGGGAGCACGGGCGATCCAGGGGGAGGGACCAGCGCCAGCCCTGCCGCTCCGGCCGCGCCCGCCGCTGCCGCGACCTCGGCCCCGGCCAGCACCGGCGCCGTCACCGGCAGCAGCCAGGCCCGCACCAGCCCCGATTCGCCAAGGCCATGCCGGTACCCGAGATAGGCCGTGCGGCTGCGCAGCTTGGCGACGGCCGACGTGCCATACACAACTGCCACGACCATCTCGGCCGCGATCACTATCCCGGTCAACGGTCACCTCCGCTCTGCCTAGCCAGCACTGTGCTGGCCAGGTCTGTGCTGGCCAGGTCTGTGCTGGCCGCCGCCGTGAATCCCTGTGCCTGCAGCGAGAACAGCCGCGCGTACCGGCCGGAGCTCGCCATCAGCGAGTCGTGGTCGCCCCGCTCGCTGATCACGCCCTCGCTCAGCACCACGATGTGATCGGCGTCGCGAATCGTATTGAGCCGGTGCGAGATCAGGACGGTGGCCGCCTCGCGCCTGCTCGCCGCCAGGCTGGCGTGCAGCTCGTGCTCCGCCTGGGCGTCCAGGCCCGAGCTTGGCTCATCGAGAATCATCAGGTCCCTGCCGCCGCGCAGGAACGCGCGGGCCAGCGCGACCCGCTGCCACTGCCCGCCCGACAGCAGCACGCCGGCCTCCGGGTCGCCGTTGCCGGACAGATCGAAGTAGTTCCTGGTCAGCAGCGTCTGGTAACCCTTGGGCAGGGCGGTCAGCGTGTCGTGCACGCCGGCCCGTTCCGCCGCCGCTGTCAGCAGCTCAGGCCCGGCCCGGCGGAGGTCACCGACCTCGATGTTCTCGGCGGCGCTGAGCTCGTAGGTCATGTAGTCCTGGAACACCGCGCTGATCCGGTCGCGAAACTCAGCCAGGTCCAGGTCACGCAGGTCCACCCCGTCCCACCTGATCGCGCCGCGATCGGGGTCATAGAACCGGCAGAGCAGCTTGACCAGGGTGCTCTTGCCCGCGCCGTTGTGGCCGACCAGCGCCACCGCCTGGCCGCGAGGAAGGAAGCAGCTGACGCCGCGCAGGATCCACGGCTCGGCCGGCCCGTAGCGGAACCAGACATCGTCCACCTCGATGCCCGAGCACAGCGGCCCGGCCTGGACCGGATCGGCCCGCACCGGCAGGTCAGGTTCCTGGGCGAGCACCGCGAGGTAGCCGGCGAACATCAGCAGCGCCTGGTAGCTCAGCGCCGTGGTGCTGATCAGCGTGCCAAGCGCGGTCGCCACCGAGGCCAGCGCGAAGACGAAGATCGACACATCGCCCACGGTCAGCGTGCCCGCACCGGCCGCGAGGATCGCCCAGATCAGCCCGCCGGCCGACACCAGGGCGCTGATGCAGGCCAGGCCCGTGTTGCTGGCCAGCACCCGCCGGTTGACACCCCTGGTGACCCGCTGCACCTCACCAAGCTCGTCCAGCATCCGGCCCCGGAAATGCTGACCGAGGCCGAACAGCCGGATCTCCTTGGCCGCGTTGAGGCTGGAGAGCAGCTGCTGGTAAAAGAACTGCCGTCGCTGGCCATGACTGACCGTGGTGATCATGGCCACCTGCTGGCGGGCCAGGCCGCGCTCGATCACCACGGCGGGCACGGCGGCGCGGCCACGGCAGCGGCGATCACCGGGCTCAGGATCAGCAGGGTTACCACGAAGCCGGTGAGCGTCAGCGTCGCCTGGAGGATAGTCGCGAATCCCGACGCGAGCTGACCGGGGGAGTCGGCGCCCTGCTCGGCCACCCGGAGCCGGTCCGCGAATGCGGGGTCCTCAAGCCTGCGCAGGCCGCGCAGGGCGGTGACAGCCGCGAACAGGTCCGCCGTGGCATTGCGCTGCACCACGAGGCCGCTTTGCGCGGCGAGGTACCGGCCGACGTTCGGCAGCAGCCCGGTCACGGCGCCGGCCCCCGCGAGCAGTGCCGCGAGCAGCAGCAAGGTCCCCGCACTCTGGCCGTGGCCTGGGGCCAGCCGGTCCAGGATGGTCCGGAGCAGCCAGGCGGCGGCGACCGGGGCCAGGCCGGTCGCCCCGGCCACCAGGAGCTGGCCGGCGAAGGCGGCCCGGCCCGAGCGCCAGGCTAGGGCGAGCGCCGCGATCAGCGTCCCTGGCATCCGCTCTCGCGTCATGCGATGGCGAGTTCTGGCAGCTCAGCCGGGTCGAAGCTGACCGCCTGAATCGCGCCGTCAGCGTCGAGCAGGCAGAAGGCCGGATAGCCGAGTACCCCGAAAGCCGTCGCCAGCTCGCCATCGGCTGGCTGCACGCAGACACTGGCCACCTCGGTTAGCTGGTCCAGGTACGGCACCCACTCGCCGTCCCCGGCCAGCACCACCGCGAGCACCGCGTCGCTGGCGAGCTGGCTGGTCCGGACGTAGTCAGCGAAGGCCGGCACCCGCCGAGGGCAGACCGGGCACGACGGGGAGAAGAAGGCGGCCAGCCGGACGCCGACCGGCCCGGCCACGGCCGTGTCCGCCGTCGTGACCGCCTCGAACGAGCCGGGCGTGACGCCCAGACCGAGGCTGAGCACCTCCTGCTCGCCACCGCGAGCGCCGAGCAGCTCCGTGTGCTGGCGCAGCCTGCGCACGACTCCGAAGGTCAGCAGCAGGTCAACCAGGCACAGGCAGCCGACCGCGATAACCGCCACCGTGAGAATTGTCATTGTCGCTCCCAGCAACTCAGGATCACCTTGAAAAAGTGCTGTGGCCAGGGACGGCGCCGAGGCCACAGCACTAGTCAGCCGCCAGCCTCAGTACCGCCCGCGGTAACGCCGGCTATCGGCAGGAGGCCACGGAAACGGCAAAGCACGCGCCGCACGAGGCCGTGCAGTCGCAGGTGACGACACAGTTCTGCTTGAGGCCGACGCCATTCCTCAGGCAGCCGCAAGACCGGGTGAATTTCCCTCCGGCTCCAACGCAGCACGCTGACGCCCGGATCTGGGGCACGACAGCGCCGAGCAGCTTGTCCGCCATCATCGTGATGACTCTCATCGCATTCACTCCCTTCTTCCTGATCAAGGTCAGATAAAGGCCATGCTGCCGGTCTGTCCCCGTCGGCCTCCAGGAAGCTGACTGGCAGATCACCGGTAGTTTTGCAAGCGCGGGCGGGCGGAAAAGGAGAGAGCGGATGGGGCAGCCAGCGGAGGGTCGCACCTTCGGCGAGCGGCTCCGCCACGACCGGCTGGCCGCCGGCCTGACTCAGGAGGATCTCGCCGAGCGATCTGCGCTGAGCGTCCGGGCGATCGGCGACCTGGAATGCGGGCGTACCGGCCGGCCGAGACTGTCCACTCTTCGCCAGATCGCCGAGGCCCTGAGTCAGCCGGGCGCGGCACGGCCCCTGGCCGGGCCACCGCAGGAGCTGCCAGCTCCGGCCCTGCCTTTCATCGGCAGGGAAACCGAGCTGGCCACCCTGACCGCGCTGCACGAGCAGCCTGTCAGTCACGGACCTCAGACGGCCGTGATCTCGGCGATCGACGGCACCGCCGGAGTTGGCAAGACCGCGCTGGCGCTGTGGTGGGCACACCAGCGAGCGAGCTTGTTTCCTGATGGCCAGCTCTATGTCAACCTGCGCGGCTATGACCCTGACCAGCCGGTCCGGCCGCACGACGCGCTCGGCGGCTTCCTGCGCGCCCTCGGCCTGGCTGGCCCGGACATACCGCCTGATCAGGCCGAGCGTGCTGCCAGGTACCGCAGCCGGCTGGCCGGGCGGCGGGTGCTTGTGCTGCTCGACAACGCCAGGGATGCCGAGCAGGTCAGGCCGCTCCTGCCCGGCTCAGCCTGCTGCCTGGCCCTGGTGACCAGCCGGGATACGCTGGCCGGCCTGGTCGCGCGCGATGGTGCGCTCCGTCTGGACCTGGATTTGCTGTCCGCCGCCGATGCCGTCAGCCTGCTCAGGTCCCTGATCGGCGAGCGAGCCGAGTCCGACCGGCCGGCGGTCGAGGCGCTCGCGGTTGCCTGCGGCGGCCTGCCCCTCGCGCTGCGGATCGCCGCCGAGCTGGTCTCGGCCCGCCCGCTGACGACGCTCGCCGATCTGGCCGGCGAGCTCGCTGACCGGCACCGGCGGCTGGATCTGCTCGACGCCGGCGGCGACCCTCAGACCGCCATGCGGGCCGTATTTTCCTGGTCATACCAGCACCTGGACGGCGTCAGCAGCCACGCCTTCCGCCAGCTCGGCCTGCATCCCGGTGCCCACTTCGATGCGTACGCGACCGCCGCGCTGACCGGTGGCGCTCTGGAGCAGGCCAGCCGGACGCTGGCCGAGCTGGCCCGTGCTCACCTCATCGCGCCTGCCGCCGACGGCCGCTATGGCATGCATGACCTGCTCCGCGCCTACGCCGCCGAGCTGGCCGCCGCGCACGACCCTGAGCCTGCCCGCCGGGCCGCCCTGACCCGGCTGTTCGACTACTACCTGGGCAGCACCGCCATCGCCGTGGACACGCTGTTTCCGGCCGAGGAGCCCCGCACCGCACGGACAGTCAAGCCTTCGACGCCGGTACCTCAGGTCACCGATCCGGCGGTGGCGCTTGACTGGCTGAACGCCGAGCGTGCGGCCCTGGTGGCGATAGCCGGCTATTCCGCCGACTACGGCTGGCCAGATCACACGACCAGCCTGGCGCGAATTATTTTCCGCTATCTCGAAGGAGCCGGCCACTATCCGGAGATCGTCACCATCTACGCCCACGCCAGGCGGGCCGCCAGCCTGAGCGGAGACCGCAAGGCTCAAGCCGAGGCCCTTAACTGCGTGTGCGTTGCTGACCTGCGGCAAGGGCGCTATGAGCAGGCCGCCGCGCACTTGCGCCAGGCCCGGCTCATCTATGCGGAATCCAGTGATCGCACCGGCCAGGCCTATGTGCTCGGCAATCTCGGCATCATCGAGTTCCTGCTCGGCCGTTACCGGTCAGCCATCGCTCATCAGCACCAGGCACTTGAGCTGTACCGGCTGGGCGGAAGCCGGCTGGGGGAGGCCAGAACCCTGGTCAACCTGGCCATCGCCGAGCTGCGCCTGGGCGAGTATGAGCCAGCCGCCGCCGCGCTCCGGCGATCGCTCGACCTAGCCGGTCAGCTGGGCATCCGGACCGCCGCGGCACTCGCGCTGGTGAATCTTGGCCTGGTCGAGCTGCGCCTTGGCCGGCCTGCGCAGGCCATCGAGCATGAGCGGCACGGCCTGGCGCTGTACCGGGAGTCCGGCGACCCGGCCGGCGAGGCCGAGGCCCTGACCAGCCTCGGCGCGGCCGAGTCGGCGCAGGGGTGGCACCACCAGGCGATCCCGCATCACCAGCAGGCGCTGGCCCTGTTCCGGCGGCTCGGCGACCCGGCCGGCCAGGCGGCGGCGCTCAATGGCCTGGCCGAGGCGCTGCTGGCGACCGGTGACCTCGGGCAGGCTCGCGGTCAGCACGGCATGGCGCTGGCCCTGGCCGGCAAGATCGGCGACCGGTACGAGCAAGCGCGGGCGCACCTCGGGCTCGCTCGCTGCTGCCAGGCCACCGATCCGGCGGCTGGCCGCGGGCACTGGCGGCAGGCGATGGCGCGCTACGCCGAGCTTGGCGCCCCTGAGGCCGGCCAGCTCGCGGCCGAGCGGTTGTCTCTGGGATAGACCTCCAGGTCAGTGGCCTTGACGCTGAGCCAGACCCGGCTGCCAGGTGCGAGCGCCAGCTCAGCCACGGCGGCGGTGGTCACATCGGCCAGCGCCGGCGGCTCGCCGTCGAGTTCGAGCCTGACCCGGTCGGCGAGCAGCGTCAGCCCGGTGATCTTGGCCGGCCAGATGTTGCGCTGGCTGACCTCCTGCGGGCGATGCTGGCTGACCGCCAGCGCCGAGGGCCGGACCGCGACGAGCACGCTGCCATGGCTGGCCCGGTGCGGCACGACCAGCGCGCCGCCGCCATCGATGGCCACGATCCCGCCGTCAGCGTGGCCAGCGTAGAGGTTGAGTCCGACCAGCCTCGCCACGTAGTCGGTGGCCGGCTGCCTGGCCACCTGGGCGGGGGAGCCCTGCTGCACGATCCGCCCGGCCTCAAGCACCAGCAGCAGGTCGGCAAGCACCAGGGCCTCAAGCGCGTCATGGGTGACCAGCAGGCAAGGGCCGCCGAAGGCCGACAGGTGCTCCCTGAGCTCGGCCTGCACGTCGAGCCTGGTCCCGGCATCGAGGGCAGAAAGCGGCTCATCGAGCAGCAGCAGCTCAGGCTCCCCGGCCAGCGCCCTGGCCAGGGCCACGCGCTGGGCCTGGCCGCCGGACAGTGCGGCCGGCTTGCGGTCGGCCAGGGCCTCGAGCCTCAGCCGGTCGAGCCAGTGCGAGGCGGCTGACCTGGCGGCATGCCTGCTCAGGCCTCGAGCCCTGGGGGAGAACGCCACATTCTCCAGCACGCTCAGATGGGGGAACAGCCGGTAGTCCTGGAACACGAAACCAACCGGCCGCTCGGCCGGCTCAGCGAACGCCCTGGTCCCGGCATCGTCGATGACCTTCCCCGCGAGCACGATGCGGCCGCGGGCGACCGGGATGAGCCCGGCCAGTGCTTTCAGCAAGGTCGATTTTCCAGCCCCGTTGGGCCCGAGTACGCCGACGACCTGGCCGGCCTGGACCTCGAACGCCACGTCGAGCACGAAGCCGCCCCGCCTGACCTCAGCGTCGACCGACAGGCCGCCGGCCTCCAGCCAGGGGCCGTTCACGTGGCTCACCGCGCCGAGCCGCCCCTGAGCCACCGGTCCCGCAGCGACACCAGCACCACGATCGAGACCACGAGCAGCACCAGGCTGAGCGCGATCGCCGCGTCCGGGTCGGTCTCCAGCGCGTAGTAGACCGCGATCGGCATCGTTTCTGTCTGTCCGGGGAAGCTGCCGGCGAAGGTGATCGTCGCGCCGAACTCACCGAGCGCCCGAGCCCAGCACAGCACGGCGCCCGCACCAAGTGAGGGCGCGATCAGCGGCACGGTGACCCGGCGGAACACTGTCGTCTTGGACGCTCCCATGGTCGCCGCCGCCTCCTCGAAACCCCCGTCGGCCGAGCGCAGCGCCCCTTCGACGGTCACGATCAGGAACGGCATGGCCACGAAGGTCTCGGCCATCACCACCGCGATCGGGGTGAACGGGATGGTCAGCCCGAACCAGGAATTCAGCAGCACTCCGATGAATCCGTCCCGGCCGAATACCAGCAGCAGCGCGACGCCGCCGACGACTGGCGGCAGCACCAGCGGCAGGGTGACCAGGGCGCGGAGCAGGCGCTGGCCGGGAAAGCTGGTCCTGGCCAGCAGCCAGGCCAGCGGGACGCCGATGACCAGCGCGATGAGGGTAGCCAGGGTAGCCGTCCACAGCGATAGCTGCAGGGCCTGAAGGGCGTCCGAGCCGCTGAGCACCTGTCCGATCCGGTCCCACGGCGCCCGGATCACCAGCCCGATCAGCGGGAGCACCAGGAAGGCGACCGCGATCAGCCCCGGTGCCAGCAGTGACACCGGGGCTGATCGCGAGCCGCCGCCCCGCTCCGCCCGGCGCAGCCGATCGCGCGCCGTCAGGCGGGTTGTGGAGGGCTGGGTTGCGGAGGGCCGGGTTGCGGAGGGCTGAGCGCACACGCGCTATGGCTTCTCGAATCCGTCGGCCATGAGTACCTTCTGACCCGACGGGGACGCGACGTAGCTGGCGAAGGCCTTGGCCGTCGGCATATTGTCGGACTTCTTGACCGTGGCGATCGGGTACGCGGTCGAGGCGTTGTCGTCACCAGGGATCGCGATGCCCTTGACCTTGCTGCCTGCCGCCTTCACGTCGGTGACGTAGACCATGCCGGCGTCGACGTTGTTCAGCTCGACCTGAGTCAGCACCGACTTGACGTCCGGCTGCAGGGTGACCGGCTTGACGCTGATCCTGGCATTGCTGAAGACTTTCTTGGCGGTGAAGCCGCACGGCACCTGCGGCTGGCAGAGCGCCGTCTTCACCGACGACTTCGACAAGTTGTCGACCGAGGTCACGTGGGCCGGGTTGCCCGGCGGTACCGCGACTTCCATCTTGTTCTTGGCGAAGGTGACCGGCGTGGACACGTCACCGGCCGAGACGACCGTGTCCATGTTCTGCGGGCTGGCCGAGGCGAACACATCGGCCGGAGAGCCCGACTTGATCTGGTCGGCGAGCCCGGAACTCGGCCCGAAGCTGAACTTGACCGTCGTTCCCGGGTGCGCCGCCATGAACTGCTTGCCGAGCGTGGTGAACGCCCCTTGCAGCGACGCGGCCGCGAAGACGGTGATGCTGCCCTTCACCGAGCTGGCCGCCTGCGGCGATGAGCTCGCCTTGCTGCTGGTGCTGCTAGAGGAGCATGCCGCCAACGCGCCAGCGGTCAGCCCGGCGATCAGGGCGGTGCTCGCTATTCTTCCTGCTCTTCGCACTCTCGTACTCCTCCACAACGGTAGGTAGTCGCACAGTTACTACCCGTGACATCAGTGGAGAAACTCAGGAGCGGGCGCGGGCGGGTAAAGACTGGCTCACGCCGTTCTCTGATCGGGAGGTCAGGAAGCGGGGTACTTAGCCTGCAGCTGACGCAGCGTGGCCTCAATGCCGGCGGCGTTCTTCTTCAGGCTGCCGGACAATTTCAGGCCGCCGGCCTTGACCCCGCCGAGGCGGCTGAAGTCGAAGGTCTCGGTCACCCGGGTAACGTCATCAGACAATGGCGTCAGCTCCCATCGCCAGCGGTGCCCGAGCGGGTGCTGCCATTCCACCACCTGCCCGTCCGCGAAATCGGTCACCACGCTGGTAATCCGGTACGGTGCGCCGTACTGCTTCATGTTCACCGAGAACCTGGCGCCCTGGCTGAGTCGCTGCGGCCCGGAGACGGTGCTCTTCACCGTTCCTGACCCGTCAAGCTCGCCGTGCCTGGCCGGATCGGCGACAATCTCGAAGATCTCCGCCGCTGGGGCATTGACCTCGGCGGACCGGCTGATCTTCCGCGGCCCGGAATCGACAATGGTGACGGTCATGAGGGCAGACTATCCAGATTGCTGCGATCATGGCGAGATGACCTGGACCGCGCCTGCCGTTACCCGAATTGATGAGCCGCTGGCCGCCGGAGAGCGTGACACGCTCGAGGGTTTCCTTGACTGGTACCGGTCGACGCTGCTGGCCAAATGCGCTGGCCTTTCCGCCGAGCAGCTCGCCGAACGGCCGGTCAGTTCCTCAAGCCTTTCACTGCTCGGCCTGGTGCGGCATATGGCCGAGGTTGAGCGCAGCTGGTTCCGGCGTCGCTTCGCGGGGGAGCAGGTCGGCCGGCTCTACGTCAGCGAGGAATTCCCCGACGCCGACTTCGACGACGCGGTGCCCGCTGGCGCGCAGGCGGACTTCGCCGCCTTCGACCGCGAGCTTGAGCTTCTGCCGGGCCGCGCCGCCGGTCACGGGCTCGACGAGACCTTCATCCTCGAACGCGACAACAAGAAGATCTGCCTGCGCTGGGTCTATGTCCACCTGATCGAGGAATACGCGCGCCATTGCGGCCATGCCGACCTGTTCAGGGAACTCATCGACGGGACCACCGGATCTTAGCTCGGCTGGATCGTAAGTCGGCTGGAGGGAGCACGATGAGCGGCCTGACGACGCAAGCACCGGTCATGCGAGCACTGCGCGGCCGTCCCTGGCGTGGAGCCGGGGGAGCTGGCGTGCGATGGCCGGATGCTGCGGTGGGTGCAGGCGGGCAGCGGCGAGCCGGCCGTGATCCTGAGCGCGGCTCTCGCCGAGCCAGGCACGCTGGTCTGGGCGAGCGTGCTGCCGGAAGTGGCGCGGCACACCCGGGTGATCGCCTATGACCGGGCAGGCATCGGAACGAGCGATCCCGCCACGCCGCTGACGCTGGACAGCCAGGTCGCCGATCTGATCGCCCTGGCGGCGCAGGCCGGCGGCGGCTGCGTCCTGACCGGGCACAGCTGGGGCGGCATGCTCGTGCAGCTGGCCGCGCTGCAGCGGCCGGATCTGGTGTCCGGCCTCGTCCTGGCCGACCCGTCGGACGAGACCTACTCGCTGTCCCTGCCAGCGCAGCTTCGCGCCGAGGCCGAGCAGATTTGGACCAGGCTTGAGGAGCTGTATGCCAGGGGCGAGCAGGCATCGATGACCACCGAGGCATTCGAGGGCTTCGCCCGCCGGCAGGCCAGCAGCCCTGAGCTTCAGTCCCTGATCATCGACGCCTTCGTGGCCTGCTATCAGAGTCGCTTCCAGATCGACATGGTCCGGCTGGAGAACGAGCTCTTCACCTCGTCGATCCCGCTGATCAGCGCTGCCAGGGACGCCATCGACCTGCCTGACGTGCCGCTCGTGGTGCTCAGCGCGACTAGGACCGACGGTGACCTGCCAGCGGACTACCGGCGGCGCTTCACCCAGCTGCACGCGGAGCTCGCGGCGGCCGTCCCCGGCGGCAGGCACATCCTGGTCCCCGACACCGGTCACGCGATCAACGAGGAGCAGCCCCAGGCGATCACCGACGCGATCATGAGCGTGATCAGCCAGGTCCGCGAGAACACGCCGATCTGACCGATGGGCGATTGCGGCGGGCGGGCACCGGGCAGGGAAGGGGTTGCACTTTCCGCGACCTAGGGGGCGTCGCTTATGGCTACGTACCGGCTGGTATACGGAGACGACGGCCGGGTCGTCACCGAGACCTTCGAGAACGTCGATGACCTGGAACGCGAAGACGGCTGGGTCGTGCTCTTCCGGGGCAAGGACGCGATCTTGCGGGTGCAGGAGACCCACGTGCAGACCATGGAGCGGGTCGATCGCTGAGGTGCGGTGAGAGTGGCCGGCGATAGTCAGGTCGCCTGGCGCACGTAGATTGGCAAGGGCACTTCATCGCAGCCCAGGAGGGTGCTTGCCGATGAACCTGACGTGGCGTGACGCTATTTCGAGCCTGGCACTGTGCGCGATCCTGGTCATTTACGCCGTATACCTGGCCGGCGGCCTGTGGCTGTTCTCCAGCACCTGGGCCGCGGCAGCCGCGATCCTCATTGTCGGCCTCGGCGGCCGGGCGATCAGCGTGCGGGGAGACGCCCTCGTCAGCACCCATGAGCGCCTGCACCAGGTGCTCCGCATAGGGGCGGCCGCTATCACGGTGATAGCGCTGCTGGCCGGCCTGACCGCGCTGATCGCCGGCAGCGCGTACGCCCTGAAGATCCTCGTCATGACCTCGATCATCGTCTGGGTAACCGGCCTCGTAGGTCACATCTGACGACCGACCGACCCGGTCGGGGTCTTGATCACGGAAACCCAGGTGGGTGATCACGCCACCAGGATTCGGGCTGTGGCGCGAATTCCGTGACCGGGCTGGTAGCTGGTGTCAGACCTGGCCAGCCCTGAGCCGGGCCGCGTGCCGCCCGGCTCAGGGCTGGCCGCTACGGGGAACGCGCCGCAGTGAAGCCCCGCCGAGCCGCATCGATGTGACGGAGATACGGTCCCGGCACAATGCCAGGAACTTAAGGTGGCTGTCCGGGTGCGGCTGCGGCTGAGGCCAGCTGGGGTCCCCTGCTGTCGCCGGCACAACAGCAGGGGACCCCGGCTGCGACGCCACGGCCCTCCCGATACCGGCATACCCGGCAGAACACCCCGACCGGCGCGGCGAGCCGCTGCCCGGCCGGCCCCGGCCAGCCTCTCCCGCACCATCACGCACCCGCCCCGCCCCTCCAGGCACAACCACCCCGGCCCTATACCACGCGACACCCAGCACGCCGCCACCATCACCCCGCCTGACACCACCACCCCCGCCACCTCCCACCAGCCACAACACCCCGCACCACCACAAACCAGCCACCTTAAGTTCCTGGCATTGGGTCCCGGCAGCACCGCTGTCACATCGATGCGCCCGCGGGGCAGGCCCTGACCACTCGATGCGCCTGCGGGGCAGGCCCTGACCACCGGACCTGGCCCGGGCGCCAGAGCTGGCCGGGCGATCGCGCTGGATCAGGTGAAACCGGGCACTCGTGTCGGAGCTGGCCGGCCCCGGCCAGGTCAACCGGCTCCTTCGCGGAATTCGGGTCAGAACCCGGACCACAGCCCGCTGATCACCGCGCCAGGTTCCGTGATCACCGTCCCGGCCATGATCACGGAACCTGGCTGTCGCGAATTCCGTGCCGCTGGCCGCTGGCCTGCCCAGGAATGTGGCAGCGCTGGTGCTCCAGCCCCAGCTATGTCACATCGATGGTGCTCCAGCCCCAGCTATGTCACATCGATGGGGTGCGGCCCGGCAGGCCAGCGGCGGGACGGGCCCGGGCTGGACCAGCCACCCCGGAACCCGGAACCAGGTTCCTGTCAACTTCACGGAATTCGCGCCAGAGCCATTTTTCGCGATCAGGCATGGACCATAGCTATGGTCGAATGCTGACCATCCAGGACAATCCCAAAGGCCAGGATCAGAGTTGCCGATGCGGACAAACTGGCTCTTAACCTTGCGCGAACATCTGGGAGTCCGCTGAACTTCTGGTCCTGCCCGGCCGTTATGCCAGGCATGCGTCTTGTCGCCATTGACAGTTATTCTCCGGGCGTGATAGCAATCGGCCCGCAAGCCATCGGTATATTCTCCGTTGGCCAGTTCTCCCACGGCATCTTCGCCTTCGGGCAGGAGGCTACGGGTGTCATCGCCATAGGCCAGATCGCCACGGGAGTCATCGCCATCGGCCAGGTGGCCAGGGGCGGCGTCGCCTTCGGACAGCTCGCACTCGGAATCGTCGCGGGCGGCCAGGTCGCGGTTGGCGTCCTGTACTGCCTGGGTATCGGGGTGGGGGCGTTCGCCGGGCCGGGGCTGGTGTTCGGCTTCTTCGGGAAGCTGAACCGGCGCCGGGTCAGGTCCTGGGTCACCCGGCTGCCACACGACCGGGTACCGTTCCCGTTCTGGCGGTGGGCAGTCGGAGTCGTCGGCACGGCGGCTACATCGGCCGGATGGTGGTTCGCGGCTGGCCAGTACCTACGCTAGGTCAGACACCGAAGGAGCATAGTGAGCCGTCTCAGTACGCAAGAATCGATCCTGCGGGTGCTACGTGAGCTTGTCCCCGGCGTAGTGGCGGGGGAACTGGATACCGATGGCCGGATGCTGCGCTGGGTGGAAGCCGGTACCGGCCAGCCGACCGTCATACTCGACTCGGCCCTGGGCGAACCGGGCACGCTCGCCTGGGCGAGCGTCATGCCAGAGGTAGCACAGCATGCCAGGGTCATCGCGTATGACCGGGCGGGCATCGGAACGAGCGATCCGGCTCCGCAGGTGACTGTGGACAGCGAGGTAGCCGACCTCATTGCCCTCGCGGCCCAGGCCGGTGACGGCGGCTGCGTCCTGGTCGGGCACAGCTGGGGCGGGCTGCTCGCGCAGCTGGTCGCGCTGCGGCGGCCAGACCTGGTCGCCGGCCTCGTCCTGGTCGACCCTGCGGACGAGAACTACTGGCTGTCCGTGCCGGCTGAAGTGCACGCTCAGGCCAGGCAGGCCGCGACGATGCTGGAGAAGTTGCGGGCCAAAGATGAGCACGCCTCGATGGTCACCGGCGTATTCGGGGATTTCGCCCGGCTGCTGACCGACAGCCCGCAGCTTCAGGCCGCGATCATGGACGCCTATGTGGCCAGCTACAGCGACCGCTCCCAGGTAGCCATGGTCCGGCTGGAGGGCGAGGTGCTCCTCTCGTCGGCAGCCCTGATCAGCGCCATCCGCGACGCCATCGACCTTCCCGACGTCCCGCTCGTGGTACTCAGCGCGACCAGGACAGATAGCAGCACGCCCATGAGCTTCAGGCAGCAGTGGACCGAGATGCAGGCAGAACTCGCGGCGGCCGTCCCCGGCGGGCAGCACATCGTGCTCGCCGACACCAGCCATGCCATCAACCAGGAGCAGCCCCGCGCCATCGCGGACGCGATCCTCAGCGTCCTCAGCCAGGCCACAGCACCGTGATCTTCCCTGATCTAAGGGGGACACAAGGTTTCCGGACTCGGTGAGTCACCCCACCCAGGTTCCGTGGCACCATGGCCGGATTCTTGATCACGGAAGTCCGGAGAGCTGCCGTCATGATCGCGGATTCATTGCAGCCTGGGGGAGAGCTGCCGTCATCTTGGGGTAGAGCTGCCGCCTGATGTAGTGTCTTCCGCGTACATGACGGCTAAGTCCCCCTGAGGCGGCAACTCTACGCCAGGATGACGGCAGCTCTCCGCGATCATGACGCCGGCGACCTCCAGGCGGCTCACGCGCCAGCCCGCGCAGCCGCGACAGCAGCGGAACCCTCAGCACCCAGGTCACCAGCATGATCAAACTAACCTAAGCGGCACCTGTCCCGCCGCTGGCCTGCCGGGCCACACCCCGTCGATGTGACATAGCTGGGGCTGGAGCACCAGCGCTGCCACATCCATGTGGCCGGCCAGCGGCCACCATCATGGATTCGCGCCAGAGCCTGATGGTTGATGGCGTGATCACGCAGCTCAGGTTCCGGGATCAAGGCTGGCTTCTTGATCACGGAACACTGCAGTGCTCGGGCCAGGGCCTGGGCGATCACACCCCGGCGATCACACCCCGGCGATCGTGACCTGAGCTGGGTGCTCGATGGTGAACCTGTGCCTGATCGTGGCGCTCTGGCCGCTGTCCAGCCGGACCTCCCAGGTTAGCTCGCCCAGGTCGGACTGCTCGGCCGGAGCCGGGATGGTCTCGCGCAGGCGGACCTTGATGTCGCCATCGGAAGAAACCGGGATGTGGTCATGGACGCTGATCCTGGCCTTACCTGACCGGTGGTTGCGGACGGTGATCTCATAGCCGATGTCGATCGTCCGGCTGCCGCCGAGCACGGCCTTGCTCGTGCTGCGCCGGCGCAGCTCGCGCTCGACCCTGATCTGATCGTCGACGCCGAGTTGCAGCTCGAACTCCTCGCCGGCGGCGACTGTCTCAAGCGAGGTCTCACCGACAAACTGCCCGTCGTGAAATACCCGAGCCGGGCCTGGCAGGAGTAGCAGCGCGGAGCTGTTCGTCACCGTCGCGCGCAGGTAGGCCTCTGCCGCCAGGACCGGAACGGCCAGGTGATCGAGGACCGCATCGAGATCGAGCCTGGCGATCATGGTCTTATGCGGACTGCCGTCGGCCGGGATAGCAAGCGGCCTAGGGATCCGGTAGACCAGCCCGGCGCCTGACTCGCCCACCTCGGCAGTCAGCGGTACGGCCGGGGCCTGACCGCCGCCCGCCTGCGGAGGTGCCGGCGCTGATTCTGCCCGTGCCAGCATCACCTGGGCGGGTGCCGCCGCCATAGGCCTCATGGGCACGACGGGCCTGGCCCGGCTGACATACCACGGCTGCAGCTCGGGCAGGGTCTGATGCTGGCCCCGGCGGGTGGTCGACACGACCAGCTCCACGGCCGGCCAGTCCTCGCCGGTGCGCTGGGTGACCTCGGCGAGATAGCTGACTGTCAGCACCTCGCCGGTGAGCCCGAGGTCATAGAGCGGCCGCCAGGAGACGCCCGATACGTGGTACGAGAGGTCGATCTCGGCCTGCGTCGCGGCGCTGGCCTCGACCATCGCTGCCACCTCGATGAACTCGGCGGGCGATGAACGCCGCTCGGCGTCGGCGACGCGCTGCTCGGCTGCTTGCAGCTCCCGGTGGGCGACCCGCCTGCGCGCCGCGATCTCGCGACGGCGCCCGAGCGCGGCAACGGTACTCGCCGACAGGTGCGCCGCCATCAGGTCAAGCTCGTCGTGACCCACCCGGCCGAAGCTCACCGCCCTCGCGAGTGCCCCGGCGGCCGCTTCGGACAAGTAGCCGGCAAAGCCAAGCGCGGCCTGCTCGGCCGTGTCGGCGTCATCGAGCGCCTGTACCTTGTCGCGGCGAGTCTCCACGTCGGCGCGGAGCCGCGCGGCCTCCTCCCGCACCGGGTCGGCGCCATACCTGCGGGCCACCTCGATATCGAGCAGCACGACGTCTTGGCCCCGAACCGCTACCCGGACCGACGCCGGGTCGGCCGACGCCGGCAGGCCGGTGATCACCAGCCGGGAGGCACCCGCTCCAGCGCTCACCATCCCGGTACGGACAATGCGAGCGCCGTCACGGAAAACGGTCACCGCACCGATCGGTGTCTCGACGCGCAGATCCTCAGCTATCTCAATATCCTCAGCCACACCTCAATCCTTGCACGAGTCACCGGCTCCGTGCCTGGGTAGGCTGAGGGGGTGAGCCGGATCAACGATGTCGGCGGGATGCAGGGCTTTGCCCCGTTTGAGCGGGAGCAAGCGGAGCCTGCCTTCCACGCCGACTGGGAGGCGCACGTCTTTGCCCTGAACCGGGCATTGATCGGCCGGGGCGTGTACAACCTCGACGAGTTCAGGGACGCGATCGAGCGGATACCACCGCAGGAATACCTCGCTTCGTCGTATTACGAGAAATGGCTGCGAGCCATCACGACGCTGCTGGCGGAGAAAGGCGTGCTGACTGAGCAGGAGCTGGCCGGTGGCTGAGTCGTATGGCCCCGGTGACCTCGTACGGACCAGCCGCACGGATCCGCCGCACCACACCAGGCTGCCGCGATACGTGCGTGGCGCGATCGGAACGATCGTGGAGTACTGCGGCGCTCACCCGCTGCCCGACAACCGGGCCAGGCAGCTCCCGGCCGAGCCCGAGCCGGTGTACACCGTTCGCTTCGCGGCCAGCGAACTATTCGGCGAAGGAGACCACACGGTGACCGTTGAGCTGTGGCAGTGCTATCTAAGCCGGGCGGCCTAAGCCCGTGAGCGGCGACCACGCAGGGGCAGACGCGACCATCGCGGCGAGGGTCAGGCGACTGGAGAGCCTGCTGGAGCAGCGCGGGCTGATCGACGCGGCGCAACTTGACCTCGACCTGGCGGCGTACCTTCGCCGTGCCTCCCCGGCCAACGGCGCCCGGATCGTGGCACGGGCGTGGCTTGATCCCGGATTCCGGGCCCGGCTGCTTGCCGATGCCAACGCCGCCCTGCCTGAAGCCTCGGGCTCTCGATGGGCGGCGGACTGCAGGAGCAGCGGCTCAAGGTTGTGGAGAACACAGCCGACCAGCACAATGTCATCGTCTGCACGCTCTGCTCGTGTTACCCGATCGCGCTCCTCGGCCCGTCGCCAACGTGGTACAAGAGCGAGGCCTACCGTTCGGCCGTGGTCCGGGATCCCAGGGCGGTCCTGCGCGAGTTCGGCTTCTCGATCGCCCCTGCCGTCGCGATCAGTGTCTGGGACGCCAGCGCGGAATCGCGGTACCTGGTGCTGCCACGCCGCCCTGACGGCACCGGCGAGCTCGACGAGCAGGCGCTGGCAGCCCTGGTGACCAGGAACGGCCTGATCGGCGTTGCCCCGATCTAAGCCCGGGGGCCACCTTGCGAGTTTCGCGGGTGCAGGGGCTAGTACCGTGAACCTGCCCGAGGATCGTGACTGCCACCCGACCAGGAGATCAGCGATGACCGAGCCTGACCGACGGCGATCGCGCAGGCCGCGCACGCTAGCTGTCATGCTCGGTGTAGCCGCGTTTGTCCTGGCCGCCGACACGATCTCCAAGACCCTGGTGCTTGACCACCTTCCAGGTCACCCCGCGGTGCGGCTGCTTGACGGGCTGATCACGCTCAAGCTGATCTACAACGCCGGCGCCGCCTTCGGCCTCGGCCCGTCTTACACGGTCGTCATCGCCCTGATCGCGTGCGCCGTGATCTTCTTCATCATCCGCACGGCCAGGCGCCTCGGGAGCATCGCCTGGTCCATCGCGCTTGGCCTGCTGCTGGGCGGAGCGATGGGGAACTTCAGCGACCGGCTGTTCCGGTCGCCAGGGCCGTTGCGAGGCCGGGTGGTTGACTGGATCAACCTGCCGCATTTCCCGTGGACCTTCAACATCGCCGACGCGTCGATCGTCTGCGCCGCCGTGCTGATCGCCGTCCTGACCTCCCTCGGCAAGCCGATCGGCGAGCGCACGCCGACGGCAGGCTAGCGTGCGCGGGACGACTCGCCGCGCACGCCAGCCACCCCGGTCCTTACCAGGTGCCGGAATCGACGCCCGGGCCGGCCTGCTTCAGCTTGACCAGCTTGCCGTTGCGGACCCAGCCGAACACCGTCCCGCTGGTGCGTCCGGCGTCGAACAGGATGTACTTGCCCGAGTTATCGGTAGTGACGAACTTGTACTCGAAGCCGTTCCCGGTCCCGAGCCGGAACAGCACGCGAAGCGGCTTGCCGGTAGCGGCG
Source organism: uncultured Actinomycetota bacterium (assembly GCA_963819285.1). GTDB lineage: Bacteria > Actinomycetota > Actinomycetes > Streptosporangiales > Streptosporangiaceae > Chersky-822. The sequence goes on along the minus strand of CAWFVM010000006.1, from coordinate 972,786 downwards.
GAGACCTGGACGGCCGAGACGCTGTCCGACTGCGGCCCGTCACCCAGCAGGCTCAGCGTCACCGTCAGGCCATCGGCCGCCAGGTAGGCGTCGTTGATGAAGGTCGCAGCGAGACGCCCGATCTGACGCTGGGTAAAGACCACGCGACCGTCGGACAGCTTGCCGCCCTTGCCGGCCGGGCTGACGGCCCGCATCTCCTGGCCAGTGAACTTGCACGCGCTATCGCCCTTGGGGCAGCGAGCCGAGCCGAACACGGCCAGTTCCCGGCCGTCGTGAGCGAGCGACAGATCGCCGAGCCCGAAGGTCTTGCCGTCCGGCGCGACCGGGTTGGTCCAGACCGCGTGCCGTCCGGTCCCGGTGTTGATCACGACGACGACCGCCTTGCTGCCGCGCTTGACCGAAGCCGCCCATACGGCAATGACCGACCCGTCAGCCGAGGTCGCGATGCCGCCAGCAATCTGGCCGTTGAACGTTCCGCCTCTGACCAGGGAGTAGCCGCCGACCTGGCCGGCGTTGCCGAGCCTGAACCGGTAGATCCTGGTCCCCGTGGGCTGGAGGCCCCCTTGCCCGGCAGTGCTCACGCAGGTCATGACGAAGGTGCGGTTGTTGGCCTGCGCGGCCATCGATCTCTCGAATGAGTCCGACAGCGGGCACCGCACCTGTCCGGTGACCGCCCCGGTGGCGGTGGCCCGAACCTGGAGGCGGCCCTGGCCCCCGTCCTGCTCAATGTAGAACTTCGGCGGGTGGTGGGTCACGCCGTTGCTCACGACGGTGGTCCGCTGGCCACGCGAATTCGCCGCCAGGGCCACGCCGACGCTCCCGGTCATGGCGACCACCGCCGTCGCGGTGGCGGCCGCGACGATCCGGCGCCTCCGTACCTGACGGCGGATCGCGTGGATCGTGACCCGGCGCGGCGGCTCGCCGACGGCCGAGTGGAATAGTCTGCTCAACTGCTCCTCCATCTCATTCATCTGGGCATCTCATTCATCGGGTCTTCCGTTCCATCAGCTCAGCGAGCGCAGGCTCATCTCGCAGCTTGGCCAGTGACTGCGACATCGTGCTCTTGACCGTGCCGACCGCGCACTGAAGCACCTGCGCGACCTGCACCTCGGTCAGGTCATCGAAAATCCGGAGCACGAGTATCGTGCGCTGCCGGCTGGTCAGGACGCCGAGCACGTCCCTGACGATCGCCCTGGCTGCCATCTCGGCCGCGAGGTCGCCAGGCGCTGCGCAGTCCGGCACCGCCGCAGTCACGTCCTCCCGGCGCCACCGGCGGCGGGACCAGGTCGACCAGGTGTTGACCAGGACCCGGCGCACGTAGATCTCGGGATCATCGCGCCTGGTGATCCGGCTCCAGCGCGGCCAGGTCCTGGCCAGTGCCGTCTGCACCAGATCCTCGGCCAGGGCCCAGTCGCCGGTCAGCAGCCAGGCAGTCCGCTGCAGCGCGCGCTGACGCGACTCCACGAACTCGGCGAACTCCTCCGCCTCGTCGTTCACGACACCTCCGGCCGGCTTGGACATCTCACCTGACAGGACTACCTGAGTGCCGCCGAAGGTTCAGTCCGGGAATGGCCGGTCACAAGTGACCTGAAGACCGTTATTGCCCGTCCGCTAGCCATTGTGATCAACTTAGAATGCGGGGCGACACGATTCGCGGGGACCGAGCGGGGAGGAAGGATGCTCGATGCCCCCTCACCCAAATGGCGCAACCTCGGCGTATTCGGAATGCTGGACGAGACCAGGCATACGCAGCTTGCCCTCAGGTTCTCCCATGACCTGCTAAAACAGGACCCGAGATTCGACTGGGCCCAGCGGGCGCGCGCTTGAGCACGGATTCGCCAATCTCCAGTTCGTCGCGCTGGCCGCTGATGCCATGGCCGCGGGCGATCTCAACTGGTCCAACCTGCTGACCTCGATCCAGACCGACGAGGCCAGGCACGCCAGGCAGGGATTCCCCACCCTGCAGGTGCTGATGGCCCACGATCCTGAGCGCGGCCAGCAGATCATGGACGTGGCGCTCTGGCGGGCGACCCGGCTGTTTCAGATCCTCACCGGCCCGGCCACGCCTGCCATCTCGGCACCTGGTTCTGGCGGCCGACCCTGTTCTGGAAACCCAGTGCCGGGGTTTCCAGGGCGGAGCGGAAGTGGCTGAACGAGAAGTACCCGGCCTGGGAAGAGACCTGGGGCCCGATGTGGGATCAGGTCATCGCCAATGTCAATTCCGGGTTGCTCGACCTGACGCTGCCAGAAACCTGCCGGCCTTGTGCAGCGTGACTCAGCTGCCCATCGGATCGGCGATGTCGCCGCACGAGCTGAAACCGGCAACCAGCGTCTATAATGGCCGCCTTTACCACTTCGATTCTGAGATCTCCAAGTGGTGCTTTGACCTCGAGCCAGACCGCTACGCGGGGCACACCACGGTGATCGACCGCTTCCTGTCAGGACAGATTCAGCCGATGAACCTGGCGGGCGGCCTGGAATGGATGGGGCTCACACCCGAGGTCATGGGCGACGACGCTTATGAGTACCGGTGGGCCAAGGAATACGCTAGCGAGCCGGAGTAACCATCCATGCCCCTTTTCCCAATTTATGGCAGGTTTATCGGTGATTTTCTGCCGCACCTGGTCGCAGTCGACACCGACGACACCATGGACCAGGTCGCCGAGAAAGTCGCCGTCCATTCAGTCGGCCGCCGGGTGGCGCCCCCCGCCGTTCCGAAGGGTTATGACGTGCTGCTCGACGGCGAGCCCATCCCGGCGGCCACGACGCTCGGCGAGCTCGGCCTGCCGCCCCTGCAGTGGCTCGACGTGCGGTTCCGTGACGCGGGTCGATGAGTACGTCTGGTTCTACGACAAGGAGACCTGATGGCAGGGCAGACCCGCAGTCGCGGGCTCAGGACCAGCTTCGGCGACCTCGGGCGCAGGCCGACCGAGTACGAGATCCTCACCCATGACCTGAACCACACGATGACGCCGACCCCGCTCGAAGCTCAGCCCGGACGTGAACGGGAACACCTGGCTCAAGGCGCACCGGGACGCGATCGCGCTCACCGTCACCGACTGGAACGCGTTCAGGGACCCGGACGCGGTGACCTACGGCAGCTACGTCGCCAGGCAAGACGATCAGGAGACGTACGTCGAAGGACTGCTCGATCGGTTCGACGCCGATGGCTACGACGCCAGCCTGCCCGAGCCGGCGCTCGACTTCCTTGCGCTGGCGGTCACGCCGTGCCGGTATCTCGCGCACGCCGGGCAGATGCTGTCCGCGTATGTGCAGCAGCTCGCGCCGTCTAGTTATATAGCCAACTGCGCGACCTTCCAGACCGCTGACCAGCTGCGCCGGGTCCAGCTGATCGCGTACCGGACTACGCAGCTCGCCCGCACCTTCCCCGAGCGCGGGTTCGGTGCCGGGGAGCGCGGCATCTGGGAGTCCTACCCTGGCTGGCAGCCGATCCGGGCGGCAGTCGAGAACGCGCTCGTCGAGTACGACTGGGATCGCGCCGTCGTGGCGACCCAGCTCGTCGTCCTCCAAGGCCACCTGGACGACTGGACCGAGCACGGGCACCAGATGGCGGTCGCCGGCAGCGAGCTGCTGGCGACCGGCGGTGGCCGGGCAAGCAGCGACATTCACGACAGCGTGCTGGCCGGCTGGCGTGAGCTGATCGAGCCTGCCGGCCTGATCCCGGCCGGAGTGTGACCGAATCCCGGCCGTTAGAGGCCATCGGGCGTATGTTGTCCCGGTGAGCGCCAACCTGCAATCGATGATCGCGGCGACCTATGTCAGGGACATCGACAAGTCCCGCGCCTTCTACGAGCTGCTTGGCTTTCAGGAACACTCGTCCGGCCAGGCTGCGACGTCAGCCTGGTGTGCTCTTGAGCACGGCACGACTCAGGTGCTGCTCGCCTCGACTACACCGCCGCTCGGCATCCCCGGCCTGCCGCTGCTGTTCTACTTCTTCTTCGAAGACGTGGATGCGGTAGTGACCGCCCTGACCGCGGCCAGCGTGCCGGCCGATCAGGTCGGCAATCCTCCGCACGCGCTCGGCGGCGAGTTCAGGCTGACCGACCCGGATGGCAATACCGTGCTTCTCGGCCAGCCGCAACGGTCAGCCACTCAGTCGCCGATCACGCAAGACCAGGCTCTTTCCCGGTTCTCGCTGCTCAAGGAGGCCGCGGCCACCATTGCCGCGCTGGGCGGCACGACCGTTCGCTGCCAGATCGGCGAGCCGAACGGGACCGCGTGCCCATCCGAGGCAGCGGTCAAGCTCGCCGATCCCGGCGGTAACGACGCGTGGGCCTGCCTGAATCACGCCGATGAGGTCCTGGTGTCGGTCCGCGGAGCGTTCATCGCGGCCCAGGGAGACTCAGGCCTGCCCGACTTCCTCGCCCGACGGCATGGCTAGAGCGCCAGCCGATGAAGCATCGTCGATCGAGATCGACGGGCTCGCCCCAACCCCTGGACAGCTAGCCACGATTTCGCTCGACAGCTACGGCCACTTCACCGCGATGCAGGTCAGGGATCACCGGGTCAGGGGGCTGGCGCGTCATCAGGCCAGGCTCAGCGCCGCCCACCTGGAGATGTTCGGCACGGCGCTGGACACCGGCAAGGTCATCGACCATATCAGGCACGCCCTGACGTCCGCTGCCGCGACCGACGCCTCGGTTCGGGTCTATGTGCGCCAGTACGCCGGCATCATGGTGACGGTGCGCCCGCCTGGCCTGATGCCGGCAGGCCCGTGGCGGCTGCGTTCTGTGCCCTACCAGCGGCCGGTCGCGCACATCAAGCACCTGAGCGACTTCGGCCAGGCCTATTTTCAGCGCCAGGCCCACGCGGCCGGCTTCGACGAGGCGCTGCTGACCAGCCAGGACGGCGTTATCTCCGAGGGCTCGATCACCAACCTGGGCTGCTTCGACGGCACGGAGATCATCTGGCCAAGTGCGCCAGTCCTGGCCGGGATCACGATGCAAGTGCTCAGCTCCAGGCTCGCCGCGATCGGCCTGACCTCGCGGCGAGCCGAGGTCAGGCTGTCCGACCTAGGCTCGTTCCAGGCGGTGTTCGTCACCAACGCCCGCGGCATCGCCTCGGTCGGCCAGGTCGACAACCGGTCGCTGCCCGTAGATGCCAAGCTGATGAGCCGGCTGACCCAGGCCTATGAGTCGGCGGACTGGGACCTGATCTGATCACCGGCCACCATCCTCGGCCTCGTTCCATAGCCGACAATGCTTGCATCCGCGTCGAAACCGGGGCAGGCTCAGCTACACCGGTCGCCGCAAGTTCACCACCAGACCCAGCGCTTCCGGATAATTCGGGCATCGCCGCCTTCATGGCGGCTGACCTGCGGGAGTGAACATGAGCGAAGCGGCACCTGTGCCGTTCTCCGAAACCAAGGCGCCCGAGTCGGCTGACCGCCTGCACCGCGGCGCCCTGCGCCTGATCGACATCTCGGCCTCCACGATGGCCAACATCGGGCCCGCGTACAGCTTCTACTTCGGCATCGGGTTCCTGGTGCTCACGGCCGGCGTCGCCGCGCCGCTGACCATCATCGTGGCCGGCATCGCGATCGCCCTGCTCGGCAACACGCTCGCCCAGTTCTCCCGCGCGCATCCGAGCACTGGCGGCTTCATCTCGTTCGTCGGCAAGACCTTCGGCGGGACCAGCGGCGTCACCACGGCGATCCTGTGCGGAGTCGGCTACATCGTCGCCATCTCCTCGGTGCTCGCCATCTCCGGCGGCTTCCTCGCCGACACGCTGGCGCACTACTTCCACTGGAACATCCCGTGGATCATCCTGTCGGTGCTTCTCACCGGCGCAGCCGTGTACATGACCGTGCGCGGCGTCGGCGTCTCGACCAAGCTGGCCGGCTTCTTCTTCGGCTTCGAGATGCTGGTGCTGATCGTCGTGTCGGTCGCGGCGCTGGTCAAGAACGGCGGTCACCTGAGCCTCACGCCGTTCGAGCCGAGCCACATCACGAATGGCGCCCAGGGCCTCGCGGCCGGCTTCCCGCTCGCGGTGTACTTCTTCATCGGCTGGGAGAACTCGGCCGCGCTCGCCGAGGAGACCGGCGACCCGCGCCGCAACGTCCCGCGCGCCGTTTTCCTTTCCGTCGCGCTGATGGTGGTCAGCTATGTCCTGTTCGCCTACGCCACGATCACCGGCTTCGGCTACAACGGCGCCAGGCTGGGCGCCGACACCGGCTTCCCGTTCATCGACGTCGCCCAGGGCGTCCTGGCCACCTTCGCGTTCTTCGCCTACCTGGCCGGCCTGACCTCGACGCTCGGCGTGCTGATCTCCGCGATCAACTCCCAGGCCAGGCTGATCTTCAACGCCGGCCGCGAAGGCCTGCTGCCGCGCTTCATCGGCAAGGTAGACCCCCGCAGGCGCACCCCGGTCAACGCGCTCTTCACCTTCACCGGCGTCGCGGGCGCGATCATCTTGGTGTGGGCGTTCCTGCACCTGATCGGCAACCACGCGGCCAGGGGAAGCATGAACCCCGAGACGTTCTTCCTTGAGTCGTCCACGATGGGCACGATCCTGGTCCTGGTCGTGTACTTCCTGGCCAACCTCGCGCTGCCGTTCTATTACCGCAGGTACCGGCCGCAGGAGTTCCACGTAGTCAAGCACGTGATCCTGCCCGTGCTCGGCATGATCGCCATCGCGGTGCCCGTCTACTACCTCGTCAAGCCGGGACAGGAGGCACCGTATGACTGGTTCCCCTATCTGGCCCTCGGGATCGTGGTGCTCGCGGTGGCCTACGGCTATGTGCTCAACCGGCGGGACCCGGGCCTGAAGGACCGGGTCGGCTCGATCATCGCCGACGAGTAAGAGCAGGAAAATATAATACGGAACGGTACCGTCTCGTAACAGCTCACACGGAATGGGCCTGCCGCGCCAGGGGTCATCCAGGCTCGGCCGGCCCGATTGCTGCTCACAGCAGGTAATCGGGACCTCAGCGGGACTCAATCGGGACTTGTATCGAGCCCAGAACCCGTGAACCGTAGGTATGATCCCGCTAGACGCGGCGCAGAACGCCGCCATGCGCGCACGAGGGCACGAAGGAGCGATTTGATGGGCATTCTCAACGAGGCCCGCCGTGAGTTCATCGCGGCGCCAGACAACTCGAAGGGTCAAATCGTCTATAAGTGGCCCGATCACAACATCCGCAAGTTCTCGCGGGCGATCGTCGAGCCGGACGCCCAGGCCGTCTTCATCAGCCAGGGTCAGGTCATGGGCACGCTCGGCCCGGGACAGCACACCCTTGACGCCAAGGAGCTTCCGTTCCTCGGCCTGTTCGTCGACTGGGCCACGAACAGCAACGCGTTCAAGGCCGAGATCTTCTTCGTCGGCGCCCGCGAGTTCCCCAACCTGCGCTTCGGCGGCCGGCTTGACGAGGTCCAGGACCCGCAGACCGGCCTGATCGTCACGCTGCGCTCGTTCGGCGAGTACGCGCTTCGCGTGGTCGAGCCCACCAGGCTGATCACAAACCTGGTCGGCACGGTCGACGTGACTAACAACTCCGCGGTCACCGACTGGGTCACCCAGCAACTGCTGAAGGCGACCCGTACCACGGTCACCACCCAGCTCATGTCGGGCACCTGGCAGATCCTCGGCCTGTCGATGCACAGCCCGGAGATCGAGGTCGGCGCGATGGAAGGCGCCAACCGCGAGCTCACCGACTACGGCATCGCCATCACCAGGCTGGGCAACCTCGACATCAACCTCGATGACGAGGACAACGCCAGGCTGAAGAAGCTCGCGGGCGACACCGCCTACAGCCGGCTGGCCGGCGGCTTCATGCAGGCAGCTCAGGCCGAGATGATGCAGGGCGCTGGCCAGGGCCTGGCCCAGGGCGGCGGCGCGACGGCTCCGATCTTCTTCGGCGCGGGCATGGGCCTGGCCGGGAACATGCAGGTACCGCAGCAGGCACCGGCTACCCGCCGCCGCCAGCTCCCGGCTTCGCCGGCGGCGCCCCCGGCTACGCGCCTCAGCCAGGTGCGGCTCCCGGCTACCCGCCGCCACCGCCGCCCGCCCCGGTCGCCGACGCCGCTCCCGCCCCCGCGGCGACGGTGCCATGCGGCAACTGCCAGAACCCGCTCGCTATCGGCGCGAAGTTCTGCGCTGAGTGCGGCACGCCGACCTCCAAGCACTGCACGAACTGCAATGCGAGCCTGGCCCGCACGGCGAAGTTCTGCGCCGAGTGCGGCACGCCTACCGCGCCGCCGTCGGCCTGACCGCCCGCCTGACGGGCTAACTCATTACCAGGTGCACTGACCTGCACCTGAGCTACGATCTGATCCTCTAGCACCGGCTGTTCGCCTGCTAAGAGCTACCTTCGAGTAGAAAGGCATGTCCGGATGGATCGGATCGAGTGCCAATGGTGCAAGGCACAGAACGAGTCGTCTCGCACAAGTTGCAATACCTGCGGAGCGCAGCTTGACCAGCGGAACATCGTGTCGGACTCCGGCTGGACCGAAGCTCCGCGGCTGCGGGACATGACGGAGTTCCACTTCTCCAACTCCACCTGCCAGATTGAGGGCGAGATCGTCCCCGTGGCCGAGCTTTCGCTCGCGCAGGGCGACTCGGTGTTCTTCGAGCATCACGTGTTGCTGTGGAAGGAGCCGGGGGTGCCGATGTCGGCGCTCAACACCGGCGGCGGCATGAAGCGGAGCATCGGCGGCATGCCGCACGTGGTCAGCGTTGCGCACGGACCCGGCCGGATCGCCTTCTCACGGGACGCGACCGGCGAGATCGTCGTGCTGCCGCTGCATCCGTCGATGGAGCTTGACGTGCGCGAGCACGCCTTCCTCGCCGGGACGCACTCGCTGAACTACTCGTTCGTGCGGATCAAGGGCCTGGCTAACGTGCTGCACGGCGGCAGCGGCATGTACATGGACAGGTTCATCACGCACAACGAGCCAGGCCTGCTGCTGCTGCACGGGTACGGCAACGTCTTCCAGAAGACGTTGCAGCAGGGCGAGAAGATCCTCGTCGAGCCGGGCGGCTTCCTGTACAAGGACTCGTCAGTGGCCATGAACACGGTCCAGCAGAACATCAAGACCGGACTCATGCGGCACGGCATGTACCTGGCTGAGATGGTCGGCCCTGGCCGGGTCGGCATCCAGTCCATGTACGTCCACCACGGCAGCGAGTAGGGGACCGACATGTCGATGCCCCCAGAAGGCACGAGTAGCAGTTACACGTGCCCGTACTGCCGGAATGTGAGCGACGGCGGAGGCACCTCCTGCAGCCGCTGTGGCGGGCCAGTCGATATCCGGCTCAAGGTCACCAAGTCCGGATGGGCCAAGCAGCCGCCGATCAAGGATATGGCCAGGATCCGCTTCAACCGCTCGACCTGCCAGATCAGCGGTACCTTCGTGCCGGTCGCCGAGATGAACCTCGACGGCGAGGACTCGGTCTACTTCTCGCACCACGTGCTCCTGCACGCCGACGAGAAGGTGCACCTCGAGGCACTGAAGATGGGTGGCGGCTGGAACCGGGTGCTGGCCGGAATGCCGCTGATCATGATGACGGCCAAGGGGCCAGGCCACATCGCGTTCAGTGCCGATCACCCCGGCGAGACGCTGGCCATTCCGCTGCAGCAGGGCCAGTCGGTGGACGTGGTCGAGCATCGTTTCCTGCTCGCCTCGAACAACATCAACTATCAGTGGGAGCGGTCCGGCGTCTGGTTCACGACCCAGGATGGCGATGAGCAGGAGTGGCACTACCCGCTCGGCCAGATGATGGACAGGTTCACCGCGCACGGCGGCCACGGGCTGCTGCTGCTGCACGGGCCTGGCAACACCTTCGTCAGGGACCTCGGTCACGGCGAGAGCATTCTCGTCCAGCCGGGCGGCCTGATCTGGAAGGACCCGACGGTGCAGATGCGGCTGCACTTCGAGTACCCGAGGGGGCAGTACTGGTTCAGCTCGGCCAGGTACCAGGCCAAGTCGATGTGGCTGCGGCTGCACGGGCCCGGCCGGATAGCCATCCAGTCGGTGTTCGAGCCGCCCGAGCTGGTGGGAGCTGTGATCGAACAGCTCCTCGGCGACCACTCACTACTGGTAAAGCGACCGGAGTGCGTCGTGCTCGCGCGAGCTGGCCTGCCGTCGAGACAGGCCAGCTCGCCAGCGGGTTTACCGCTTTGCCGGCGGGGCGGGCTAGCCTTAACTGGCAATTGAAGGTCATGATGTCGGACATGGCCAACAGATCGCCGGCAGTCCGGACTCGCCGGTCGTGCGGGTCGTGACGGGTTTCCTGGCACAGCCGGCCGCAGTGCTCATCGCGCTTGGCGCGGCGGTCTGCTTCGCGTTCGCCAACGTCATCCAGCAGCGCGTGGCCGCGCGGCTGCCCTCGACGACGGCCTTCGACACTGGCGTGCTGCTCACGCTCGCGCGCAAGCCGCTCTGGCTGATTGGCTTCGTCGCCGTCATCGTCAGCATCTCGCTGCAGGCCGCAGCACTCGGCCTGGGCCGGCTCGTCATCATCGAGCCGGTGCTGGCCACCAGCCTGCTCGCCGCGCTCGCCCTGTCGGCCTGGGCCGATCATCGGCGGATGCGGGCGGGTGAGTGGCTGGCGGCGATCGCTACCTTCGCGGGCCTGACTGCCTTCCTGGTGGCCTCCCAGCCAACCGGCGGTCAGCCGACCGCGGAGTCCAGCCTGCTGGCGCTGGCCTCGGCCGGTGCCTGCTGCTTCGCCGGCGCCGCTACGCTGATCGCCGTCAGGCTGCCACCGGTCCGCCGGGCCCTGATGCTGGGGATCGGCGGCGGAGTCGCGGCCGGGGTGACCGACGCGCTGACGAAGAGCGTGGCCTTTCTGGCTGGCTCACGCGAGCTGGGAATCTTTGCCGACCCCCGCCTGTACCTGCTGGTCGTCGTGGGCATGATGACCTACACGATCCAGCAGAATGGCTACCGGGCCGCCGCTCTCGCGGCCTTCCTGCCAGCGTTCGCAGTGATCGATCCGGCCGTCGGCTCCGTGCTCGGCCTGACCATCTATCACGAGCGGCTCGGCGGCGGGCCGGTCAGGATAGGCATCGAGGCGATCGCGGTGATCGCCGCGACCTGGGGTATCGCCAGGCTGGCCAAGTACAGCGTGCTCATCAGCGCCCCGGCGCAGGCACCAGTGCCCGAGCCGGCGGTACCCGAGCCGGCGGTACCCGCGCCGGCAGTGCCCGCGCCGACAGTGCGAGAGCCAGCAGAGCAGGTCGCGCCTGCGCCGAGGATCCAGCTCACCCCGCTGGCCAAGCTCGCGGCGCCAAGGCTTGAAGATGTGCCGGTGCTGCCGGCGGCGCCGGCTGGATCGGGCGCGACCTGACGGTGCCATTGCGTACGATCGGCCAGTGGCCAATCGCTACGACATATCCGCTGTGCCGCCGCTAGGCGGCTATCCGGCTAAGCAATGCCCGGTTCGGGTCCAGTGGGACACGATCAGGCCGGCCGAGCCGCTGCCGCCGGCGCCGCCCGTGCAGCGCAGGCTTGACCGGGGGATCGAGTTCGAGCGGCAGATCGTGGCTGAGCTGCTCGCCTGCCATCGGGATGCCCGCGTGATCGCAGGTGCTGACCGGGCTGACCGGGCCGAGCGCGAGACCGCGACCCTGAGCGCGATGCGGGCGGGCGTGCCGGTCATCATCGGCGGCCGGCTGCCGGCTGACCTGACCGGGCACCGGGTCGGCGAGCCCGACCTGCTGGTAGTCGCCGGCCCGGGGGAGCCGCGCTACCGAGCCGTCGACATCAAGCACCACCGCAGCCTGCGGCCAGTGCACTCAGTGCGGTCAGCGGAGCCGGTCCGGCCAGGTGAGCGGGCGAGCGGCGCGAGCCGGCCGCGCACTGCGGCCCGCTCGGCCGGCCCTGGCTATCGGCCGCCGAGCCGGCCGAGGCGATGACCGCGCGCAAGCGCCCGGCTGACCTGCTGCAGCTCGCGCACTACCAGCGGATGCTCGAAGCGGCCGGGCTAGCCGCCGATGACGGCCGCCACGGCGGCATCATCGGCGTCGAAGGCATGGTGACCTGGTTCGACCTGGACGCGCTCTCCTGGCAGACGCCGTCGTCGAGTGGCCGGCGCAAGGCCAGGTCTACGATGGCCGTCTACGACTTCGAATTCGGCTTCAGGCTGGACATCGTCGCCGTCGCCGCGATGCACCTGGCCGACCCTGAAGTCATCCCGCTGGTCGTGCCGGTGCGGATCAGCGAGTGCGATGAGTGTCCGTGGTGGTCCTGGTGCGGCGAGCGCCTGCGAGCCGGCTCAGGTGACGTGAGCCTGCTGCCCGGAGTCGGCTGGCGTGCCTGGCGCACGCACCGGGACCACGCGGTCACGAGCAGGGCAGCGCTGGCGGCACTCGACCACCGCACGGCGACGCTGGTGGCAGCGCGCGTCGACCTGCGACCGGTCCTGGCCGCCATCGGTACCCACCCTGACGCCACCCCCGTAGCCGACGTCATCGGCACCCGCAAACCTGGCCAGCTCGCCAGCCTCACCGCCGCGGGCATCGCCACGCTCGGCGACGCCAGAGCGCTCTGCCCGGTCACGGCCGCCTACTGCGATGCTCCCATGGCCGACCTCGCCGACCAGATCGACCAGGCGCGGGCCGCGATCGGCGACTCCCCGGCCTACCGCAGGCGCGGTATCACGCGGGTGCGGGTGCCGCGCGGTGATGTCGAGGTCGACATCGACATGGAGAACACCGAGAACGGCGTCTACCTCTGGGGCGTGCTAGTGACCAGCCGATCCGCTGGCGACTGGGGGAATGGCTACCGGGCGTTCAGCACCTGGCGGCCGATGACCGGCGCCGTCGAGGCGGAACTATTCGGCGAGTTCTGGGGCTGGCTGACCAGGCTCAGGGAAGCGGTGCACCGCGACGGCCTTTCGTTCCGGGCCTATTGCTACAACGCGCCGCGGAAAATGGCCAGCTCCGGCGGATCGCGACCAGCCTGAACCTGGATAGCGAGGTGAGCGAGCTCATTAACTCGGGGGAGTGGACCGACCTGCTCAAGGTGTTCGACTCCCAGCTCATCACCGGCGAGTCAGCCGGGCTCAAGCACGTGGCGGCCCTGTGCGGCTACCGCTGGAGCGTCCCCGATCCCGGCGGCGACACCGCCCTGGTCCGCTACGACGAGGCAGTCACCGCCACCGACCCCGAGCCCGCAAGGCAATGGCTGCTCCAGTACAACCAGTGCGACGTCGAGGCAACCCGCGCCCTCCGCGACTGGCTAGCCACCACCGCCACCACTCTCCCCTCAGTACAAGACGCCACTCACGTCCCGGGGGGACCTGCGGGGTCGGGTCTGCGAGCGGGGGAAGGCGGGCACGACGCAGGAGGACGCCGCCCAGGCTGACCGATATTTACACTTTCAGGGATATTCGTGCCGGGCCGGGTGTCGGCTACCTCGTCCGGCATCCCCGGTCGGGCCGGTAGGTACCCCAGCAACCTTCCGTGATCATGAAGCCAGCCTTGATCACGGAACATGAGCCGCGTGATCACCCCAGCTGAGTTCCGTGATCAAGAGCCCGATCATGATCACGGAACCTGGAGGGGTGCTCATTGAGTCCGGAAGCTGGGCTGAGTCAAACTGCGGAGGCGGCGGGGGCTATTGGGCTGGGTCAGGCGGCGATGGCGTGGTCCTCGTCGGCCTCCTCGTGCCGGCTGGCCCACATCTCTCGCACCGCCATCGCCAGCAGGTAGGGCACCAGGTCGGTCGAGCGCTTGAGTACCCAGGCCGTGCCCTTGGTGGCCATCCACGCGAACTCCGCCTTCCTGGTCGGCGGCGGGTTCTCCGGCTCGGCGGTCGGGGCGGGCCCGACCGGGAGCCCGGCCCCGGTCAGCAGGTCATGGAACGACCGGGCGATCAGGCGGTGGCCGCGTTCGTTCGGATGCAGGCGGTCGACGGCCCACATCCGCTTCTCGTACGTGGCCGGATTGCCAGCGGCATCGAAGTGCAGCGTGCCGAATCGCTTCGCGACGGCGTCGATCGCGGCATTGACCGCCTCGGTTCGCCGGGCCAGCGGCCTGGAGAGGGCTTCGGGCAGCCCGAGCATCCAGCCCGAGTCTGGCAGCCGCATGGTGAGCACCTCGGCACCAGCCGCTCTCAGCGCACCGACCGTCTGGGCGGCGGCGGCCTCGATCTTCGCCTGGTCGAAGCCGGGCCGCAGCGTGTCATTGATGCCGAACACGACGCTGGCCACCTGGGGGTGGCGGGCCAGCGCTCTCGGCAGCTGATCACGGGCGATCTCGGCCGCGCACGCGCCGTTCGAGGCCAGGTTATGCAGCTCAGGCTCCTGCAGGGTCTCGGCGAGCAGGCCGACCCAGCCCCGCCAGGCCCTGCGCTCCTGGCCCTGCGGGCGCACCGGGTCACCGACGCCGAGCGTGATCGAGTCGCCCAGGGCGGTGAACGTGGTCACGCGGCCGCTCCGACAACCCGCAGGCCGGCCGTCCCGAGCACAGACTCGTAGTGGCCGATCAGCTCGTCGCCCCTGACGGGCCAGGTGCGGTCGAGCATGCTGCGCCTGGCCGCGAGTCCCTGCGCGGTCCGCAGCTGCCAGTCTGAGGCCAGCAGTGACACGGCGTCAGCCAGGGCGCGGGCACTGCCGGGGGCGACCAGGAACCCAGTCACGCCATCCTCCACAAGGTCGAGCGGGCCGCCGGCCGCCGGCGCGACGACAGGCAGGCCGCTAGCGGCGGCCTCCTGCAGCGTATTGCCGAACGTCTCATGCGGACCGCTATGGACAAAAACATCGAGGCTCGCGTAGAGCCTGGACAGCTCGTCGCCCTGACTCTGCCCGACAAACCTGGCGGTCGGCAGCAGCCGGCGCACGTGCGCCTCTGACGGCCCGCCACCGACGATCACCAGCCGCACTCCTGGCAGCGCGGCGACCCCGGCCAGCAGATCGAGGCGCTTCTCCGCGGCCAGCCGCCCCACATAGCCGACGATCAGCTCGCCGGCCGGAGCGAACTGAGCGCGCAGCCCGGCACTGCGCCAAGCCGGATCGAATCGCTCGGTGTCCACTCCCCGGCCCCAGACACTCACCCGCTCGAAGCCCCTGGACCGGAGGTCGGCGGCGGTGGCGGTCGACGGGGACAGGGTACGGTCGGCGGCATTGTGCGTCCTGCGGGTCAGCCGCCACGAGACCGTCTCGCCGGGCCGCCCCAGATGGTACGCACGGGCGTACGCGGCCATGTCGGTGGCGTAGACGGCCACGACGGGCAGCCCGAGCTTCCTGGCGGCCGCGCCTCCGCTGGCGCCGAAGAGAACGGGCCCGGCCAGGTGCACCAGGTCGGCACGATGGTCGGCGATCGCGGCCCGGATGTGCGAGCCAGGCACCCCGAACCGGAATTCCGGGTAGACAGGCAGGCCCACAGATGGCATCCGCGCCACCGGATAGCTGAATTGCTCGTCAGGCCAGGGCGAACCCGGGGCAGGCTCAGGAGCGATGACTAGCGGCTGATGGCCTCGCCGGACCAAATGCTCGGCGACCCGCATTGCCGTGATCGCGACGCCGTTAACGACAGGTGGGAAGGACTCTGTGACATAGGCGATCCGCACACCAACACCTTCGCCGATTCAAGGCAGCGGCAGACTCCGACAACGTGGCATTAAGGCAAACAGTAGATGATAAGTTCGCATGAAGTCGCAGGTCAAGCACTAATTGGCAAGCCGGCGTTTGCGCTGGCCAGCCGGTGGTAGCAGGACTGCGGGGAGGATCACGCCGATGAACGTCGCAGAGCGCCTCATCCGCCGCGTCGATGCCTGGCAGCAGCGGCACAAGCCCAGTGCCTTCGCCTACGGAGTCCTGAAGAAATACGGCGACGACAACGGCGGCCAGCTGGTAGCGAGCCTGTCCCACGCCGCCTTCGTCTCGCTGTTCCCGCTGCTCCTGGTGCTGGTGACCATCCTCGGCCTGGTCGCCGCCGGCAATCCTGGCCTGCGTCATGACGTGCTCAGCGCCGCCACCAAGCAATTCCCGCTGGTCGGCCAGGACCTGGGCCGCAACGTCAAGCAGCTGCATAAGTCGAGCGTGATCGGGCTGATCATCGGCCTCGTCGTCGTCATCTGGGGCACGTCAGGGCTGGCCCAGTCCGGCCTGTACGCGATGGAGCAGATCTGGAACGTTCCCGGCCCGCGGCGACCCGGCTACCTGCAGCGGCTCGGCCGCACCGGGCTCTTCCTCGCCGTCCTGGCGGTCGGCGTGATCACCACGACGGCGCTAGCGTCGCTGAGCGCGTTCGGCCACCACAGCGTGGTCCTCGTGGCCGCCGCGGATGCCCTCGCCCTGATCACCAACATGGGGATGTACGTGCTCGGCTTCCGGGTGCTGACGCCGGCCGGCGTGCCGACCAGGGACCTGGTTCCCGGCGCGATGCTGGCCGGAGCGGTCTGGACCGTGCTCCAGGCCGGCGGCGCCCTGATCGTCGGTCACTACCTGCACAGCGGGTCGGTCTACGGGATCTTCGCCATCGTGCTCAGCCTGCTCGCGTGGATCTACCTGGTGATCGAGGTCACGATCTACGCCGCCGAGGTCAACGTGGTGCGAGTGCGCGGGCTCTGGCCCCGGTCCATGCTGCAGCCGCCGCTGACCGAGGCCGACCGGGCCGCTATCGCGCTGCAGTCGCTGCAGGATCAGCGCCGCGAAGAACAGCAGATCGTGGTGTCGTTCACCGATCGCGGGGACGCACCGGCTCCTGACGAGACGCCGCGTACCCCCGATGACGTCTGGCCCCCGGCCTTAGCGTCCGGCACCAGGCGGTGGCGCTTGCGGCGGTAAGGTTCAGCCTGTGAGGATTGTCGCCGCCCTCGGCGGCAACGCGCTGCTTGAGCGAGGCGAGAAGCCGGACGCTGACGTCCAGGAGCGGCATGTAGACCAGGCAGCGGCGGTTCTCGCACCGCTGGCCCGCGCGCACAGCCTGATCATCACCCACGGCAACGGGCCGCAGGTCGGCATGCTCGCGCTGGAGAGCGAGCAGGATCATGCGCTGTCCCGGCCCTATCCGTTCGATGTGCTGAGCGCGCAGACGCAGGGAATGATCGGCTACTGGCTGGTCAGGGCACTGCGCGAGCAGCTGCCAGGCGTGCTGGTCGGCGCCCTGATCAGCCAGACTCTGGTCGCCGCCGGTGATCGCGCTTTCGCGAACCCGACCAAGTTCGTCGGCCCCGGCTACGACGAGCCCGAGGCGCGATCACTGGCCGCCGCGCACGGCTGGGCGATCCGCGCGGACGGCCAGCGCTGGCGCCGGGTCGTACCTTCGCCCGAGCCCGTTGAGCTGCTCGAACTGCCGCTGATCCTGACCTTGCTTGAGGCCGGGGCGCTCGTGGTCTGCGCCGGCGGGGGCGGCATCCCGGTCATCGCCGGCGACACGGGCCTGCGCGGCGTGGACGCGGTCGTGGACAAGGATCTCACCTCGGCGCTGCTCGCCTGTGCGGTCGGCGCGGACCTGCTGCTCCTGCTCACCGACGTGCCCGCGGTGATCGACGGGTTCGGCACGCCCGCTGCCAGGCCGATCGAGCGGGCCACGACCGCGCAGCTCCGGGGCGGCGGGCTGCCGGCCGGGTCGATGGGGCCGAAAGTCGAGGCCGCCTGCCGGTTCGTCGACGCGACCGGCAAGAAGGCGGCGATCGGCAGGCTCGATGAGGCCGAGGCCATCTTCCTCGGCAAGGCGGGCACGACAGTGGAGCCCTCAAGGTAAACGAGTAATAACTTTAGTTGCGTAGTCGGTCGCCGGCCGTGCCATCAAGCCCGTCCAGGGATTACAGTTTGTCCATGATGGGCGAACTAGCACCGCGAGGGCCAGAATCACCGGTCAGTCAGCTTCGGGCGTCGCACGAGGACAGGGACGCGACGATCGAGCTGCTCCGGGTCGCGGCGGGGGACGGGCGGCTCACCGCCGAAGAGCTGGACGAGCGACTTGAGCTGGCGTTTAACGCCCGCACCTACGGAGAGCTCGCGACCCTGACCGCCGATCTGCCCGGGACCAGGCCTGCTTCCCCGGCCCTGCCGGTGCCGCCGGTCCAGCCGAAGGAAGTCGCCAGGATCGACTGCCGCAGCGGGCACGCCGCCCGAGAAGGCCGCTGGGTCGTGCCGAAGCGGCTGGAGATCGCGGTGACCAGCGGTCACGTGCGGCTTGACCTGACCGACGCCGTGATCACCCATCCGGTGCTGAATATCGACGCCGAGATCCGCAGCGGTCACCTGCGGATCATCACCAGGCCTGGGATCAGTGTCGACGCCGACGACGTCCAGGTTCGCAGCGGGCATGTCAAGGTCAGGGCGCCGTGGGGCAGCGACGTCCCTGTCGTCCTGCACGTCTCCGTATCCGGCAAGGTTGGCAGCGGGCATCTCTCGGCCCGGCCGCGCCGGAGGAGCCTCTGGCAGTGGCTGACCCGGCAGCCGGTCTTCAGCCCGGCAGGGCCGCGACCCGGTCGACGGCTCTCCTGAACATCGCGGCGTAGACCACTCCGCCTGCGGGCTGCGGGTGAATGCCGTCCGGCCACAGCAGGTCGGTACGGTGCTCGATGGTAGTGAACCAGTTGGCCAGCACCACGCTAGACCGGTGGCTGGCGGCGGTCGCCGCCAGCGTGGAGTTCACTTCCTGCTCCCAGGAGCGGTCTTCGTAGGTGTTCACCAGGACGAGGCGACGGCCCGGGCCGATCTCGGCGAACAGCTGGCTGATCTCGTCCGAGGTGACCGTGCCGTTGGTACCCAGGCCGACCACGACGATCTGCCTGAGCAGTCCCTGGTCCTTGAGATCATCGATGACGTCAAGGCCGGTGCTGAACTGCCTGCCGACCTGCGCGTCAATGTAGATGCCAGGCAGGGCCTGGTCGAGCGCGGGAGTCGCGGCCACCATGACCGAGTCTCCGACCGCGGTCACTGACCTGCCGGAAACCCGGGGGAGCGCGGCCGGCGTGGGGGTCGGCGTCGGTGTGGGTGTCGCTGGTGCCGAGCGCACCCGGCGGCGCGGGCTCGCGTGCCGCAGGCCGGCGGCAGTGCCCGGTGACCGGTGACCCGAGCCGCCGATCGCGGCCGCGCGTGACTGGCCCGGCGGGCCGGCCGCGAAGGACAGCAGCCTGGCCCCGGCGAAAACGCATAGCACCAGAGCGCCGACGATCCCGCCGCCCCGCAGTATCACTGCCAGCCGGCGAGACCGGCTCCTGGCTCGGGCAGTCCGCGCTCGTCTATGTTTCGCCATAAAGAATTTGATCCTGAGGTCTAGTCGGGGACTCAGGCACTCGGCTGCCCACCCTACCTTGTGCCAAACGGCCCGATCGCCCGAAGACCGAGATGCGCTAGCTCAGGAAGGACAGGCGGACTTGCCTGTCCGGGTTGTCGACGTTGAGGTCCACGAGCGCGACCGACTGCCAGGTGCCCAGCGCCAGCGACCCGCCCACGACGGGCAGCACGGCGAAGGGCGGCGCGAAAGCCGGGAGGACGTGCGACCGTCCGTGCCCGCGCGATCCGTGCGAGTGCCGCCACCGGTCGTCGGCGGGCAGCAGGCCGGCGAGCACCGCGAGCAGATCGCCGTCGCTGCCTGAGCCGAGCTCCATGATCACCAGGCCCGCCGTAGCGTGCGGCACGAAGATATGGAGCAGGCCGTCGCCACCGCGCGCCGCGTCGCTGACGAAGTCGGCGCACCGCCGGGTGATGTCGAGAACCTGCTCCTGGCCACCGGTCCTGACGGTGAAGGTGGCCGTCCTCATGCGGGGCGGTCTTTCTTCGGCAGCTTCGCTACAATCGCGTCATATGAGGCATCAATAGCCTCAATAATCTCATCATCGGGAATGGCGCCGTCGAGGCGCAGGGTGTTCCAGCCGGAGCGCCCGATGTAGGCCATGACCGATGCGTCCTCCGGGTAGCGCAGCAGCCACTCGTCCGCTGCCTCCCGGCTCGGACCGCACTTGAGTCCTACCGCCTCGCGGGCGCCGAAGAACGCGAAGATCTTGCTTCCCACCTTCGCGACGACGTCGTCTTCCCATGGCTCGTCCTGCCACGCGCCCGGCTTGGTCAGGCAGTAGCTGATCAGCTCTGAACGGATCACGCGCACCTCCAGGCCAAGACGGTACCGCGTCGCCGCGGCATCGCGGAGCGCTCACTCTCCGCGATGCCGTGATGGGCGGGTCAGGCCGGTCAGCGGCCGCGCGAGGTTGCCATGCCGTCCTGCCAGGCGCTCGCCCCGGCCGTGGTCGCCGCCTTCGCCTGCGAGATCTTGCGCTTCACGATGTGGGTCGGCGGCTCCTGCTGAGCCAGGACCCAGCGCCTGATCGCGCTGACCGCCGCCGTGCCGCTGATCCCCATGCCGCACAGGCTGATCAGGCCTCCCGTCGCCACCAGCGCGAAGCCAACGATCAGCGCCTTGGAGTTGCTGGAGCTGATCTGGATGCGAGTCGTCGAAGACTCTGTGCTCGTCATGATTTCCCCCGGATGTCGGTCGTGCTCAGTTAGCCAGCGTTCCCGATCCGGACCGGCCCGCGTCACCCTCAGCGGGTGATGCGGGCTGATTTTGTGCCGAAAGGGTTGTGCGGGCTTGTCGGCTACGCGATGCTATTCGACGCCTACTTGATTCATTTCACGATCAGCGGGAACCCGGCATTCCATGCAGTTATGCGCGCTCACCACCGTTCTCACCACCGGCCTCGCCAGTGCGGCCAGGCCAGAGTCACCACGGCACTTGCTGTCGTTACCAGTCGTATTCGGCCTGGGCATGGTCGCCGGCGTGATCGCCGTCGCGCTGGCAAGGGGCTGGCTGCGCCTCCGGCCGCACGGGTCAGGCCGGGCCGTAGGACAGCCAGGACCGCGGCCGGCTCAGCTCGCACAGCCGGTCTCGGCTCCGGTGGCCGTCGCGCCTGCCAGGCAGCCAGAGGCGGCAGGGGATCCTGAGCCGGCTGACACGACCGAACCGCTGCCTGCCTGTGATCCCGTGCCGATGCCGGGCGAGATCAGCGCCGTCCGCGCGCTGCTGCCGAACCTGGAGAATTTCAGGGTCACGCTGGTCACCGGACCAGCCGAGCTGACCGGCCGGCTGCTGAGCACGGCTGCGGCGGAACTGGCCGCTGGCGCGATCGGCCCGTGCGACCTCGTGCTCGCAGGCTTCGCCTGCCCGCCTTCTGAACAGCCCTCAGGCCAGGCTGGCGACAGGGTCATACGCTGCGATGATCTCGCTGCCGCCCTCGATCTGATCGCCGCCAGGACGGTGCTGACCAGGCGTGAGCTGGCAGCAGGGGCGGGCGCGGCGGCGCAGAACTGGCTGCTGACGGTGCTCGTCAGCAGGTTCGCTCCAGCGCCTGGCGAGTTGTCCATGCTGATCGACCTGCTCAACGAGCCCGGCCGGGCAACTGCTCTGCTGCCGTCCGCCCAGCTGCCGTCCGCCCAGCTGCCGTCCGATGGTCAGCCGCAGGGTCCGACGGCGATGCTGGTGCTGAGCCGGACCGCCGGGCCATCAGCCAGGCTGGTGGCCGAGCTCGTGACCAGACCGGTCGCGGAACCCGGGCCCAGCCTGGACAGCCAGGACGAGGATCCCGGCCACGCCTGCGACGAGGCGGTCAGCCTGCGGATCGGCGTGCTCGGGCAGCTCACCATTAACGGCCAGCCCGGCGCTCTGCTGCCCGCCCAGACCCAGCTGATCGTCGCCCTGGCCCTGGCCGGCGCTGGAGGCCGCGTACCCAACCGCCAGCTCTGCGAGCTCCTCG
Source organism: uncultured Actinomycetota bacterium (assembly GCA_963819285.1). GTDB lineage: Bacteria > Actinomycetota > Actinomycetes > Streptosporangiales > Streptosporangiaceae > Chersky-822. The sequence goes on along the minus strand of CAWFVM010000006.1, from coordinate 951,118 downwards.
GCGCCGATAGCGACCATCCGAAGCCCGCCGATTCGCTCAGGCAGCTCATCGCCAGGACCCGTCGCCAGCTCGGGCGGGCCGGTGACGGGCACGAATGGATCGAGCACCTTGGTCACGGTCAGTACGCGCTGCACAAGGACAGCAGGCTGGACTGGCATGAGTTCGAAGCCCTCACTGACCAGGGGATTGGTGCGGGAGATGCCGGACTGCTGGCTACGGCCCTCGGCATGATCCGGGGCCAGCCATTCACCGGCTGCTACTACTGGTGGCTCGACATCGAGCTGGTCGAGGCCGTGAGCGCCAAGATCGTGGCCGCCGCGTCCGTGCTGGCCGAGCTGGCGCTAGCCAGGCGCGACCCGACGGCGGCCGCGCGCGCCGCCAGAATCGGTCTGGTAGCCGACGGGACGGCGGAGCAACTCTGGCGGCTGCTGATGCGAGCCGAGCACGCGGCCGGAAACCTGGCCGGAGTACGCGAGGCGTGGGCACGCTGCGCCGACGCCGTCCGCGAGATCGCCGCCGACGGCCAGCCGGAACCGGCGACCGCCGCGATCTACCACGAGTTCCTGAGCCGCTGACCTGGCCGGGATCTTGATCGCCGAAAGTTTCGCGGGGTACTCGGGCACTGGGCATTGCGGCTGACGGACTCCTGACCGGTAGCATGCTCCGCAGCCACCCACGTTTGGACGCAGGTGAAACTATCGTCTCATGAGGTCGCGCCGAGAGCCGGAGCGACCCGCAGCCATGGCCGCGCTGACCCGCGCGGATAACGGCGCCCAGGAGGTCCAGCCGCATTTGCTGGTCGAAGACCACCTGGAACCCAGAGTCCGGATACCGGCCGACCTGCTCCGCTGCGTGATCGCCGCGGTGGAGATCGCACTGCTCGCCGGGCTCGCGCTGCTGGCCAGCGCGACCGCGTCTGGCGTCGACGTGGACTTCGTCGGCGCCAGCCAGCGGCTGCCCGCTGCCCTGCTGCACCTGATCGGCGTGGCCGGGAACCTGGCGCTGCCCATCTTGCCGGTGGCCCTGGCGATCCGGCTCTGCCTGCTCAGGCAGTTCCGCCGGCTGGCCGAGGCAGTAGCCAGCGGCGGGATCGCCGTGGGCGTCGTCGCTCTCGCGAACCTGCTGCTCAATCTGAACACGATGGGCCACCTGCACTCCGCGCTGCACACGGCGACGGCGGCTACCAGCCACCAGCCTGCGCTCGACGGATACCTGGCTGGCCTCGTCGCCTACGTCACCGTCGTCGGCCTGCGTGGCCACGCGCACCTGCGGCCGGCCTTCCTGGCCGGCCTCGGCCTCTACGGACTTGCCACGCTCGCGGATCGTGACGCGACACTGCTGTCCCTGCTGATGACTGTCCTGATCGGGTCGGCGATCGGGTCCGGCCTTCGCTACGCCCTCGGCACGATCTCCGGGCGGCCCACCGCGGCCGAGATCGCGGCCGCGCTGGCCACGGCCCAGGCTGACGTCGCCGCCATCCGACGGGTCGGCAATGGCGGGTCTGAGGTGCGCAGATACAGCGTGACCCTCACCGACGGGCGGCAGCTCGACGTCACCGTGTTTGACCGGGACCAGCAGGCGGCCGATGCCTTCTACCGGCTGTACCGCAGAATCCGGGTGCGGGCCAGCGTCTCCCGCAGCGCGCCGCTCACGCTGGAAGGTGCGGTAGAACGCCAGGCCCTGCTGATCTACGCGACCGAGGACGCGGGCGTCCGCACGCCCCGCCTGCACGCCGTGACCAGGGTCGGGCCGGACGCGGCGGCCCTGGCGATCTACCACCTGGATGGCAGCACGCTCGCGGACTCCGGCGCGGCCACGACCGATGAACAGCTCAGGCGAGTCTGGGACACCGTGCTCCGGCTGCACAAGCACAAGGTCACGCACCGGGCGCTGACGGCCGACCGGATCATGTTCGCGGCACCGGAAGACGGGGGAGGCGAGGACGGGGCGAGCGAGGTCGTCCTGCTCGATCCGGGCAATGGCGACGTAGCGGCGAGCGACCTGCAGGCCCGCATCGACCTGGCCCAGCTGATCGCGCAGACCGCCCTGATCGTCGGTCCCGACCGGGCGGCCGACCTCGCGATCGAGAAGGTGCGGAAGGAGGATCTGCTCAGCCTGGTGCCGCTGCTTCAGCCGGTGGCGCTCTACCGGTCGACCAGGTCGGACCTGCGCGGCCGCAAGAGCCTGCTCGCCGCGCTGCGCAAGCGCCTGATCGCGGCCGCACCCGACGGCGAGGTGCTGCCAGTCCAGCTTGAGCGAATCAGGCCGCGCACCCTGATTACCCTGCTGGCCGGAATCTTCGCCGCCTACCTGCTCGCCGGCCAGCTAGCCGACGTGTCATTTTCGAAACTGCTCGCACACGCCAATCTCGGCTGGAGCTTCGTCGCCCTCGCGCTTTCCGCGACCAGCTACCTCGGGGCGACCTGGTCGCTGCAAGGCTTCGTGCTCGAGCCGCTGAAGACAACGCGGACCTTCCTGGTGCAGGTAGCCGCGTCGTTCGTGATCCTGGTCACGCCGGCCGCCGTCGGCGGAGTCGCGCTGAACGTGCGCTACCTGCGCAAGGCGCGGCTGAGCGCCACCGACGCCGGGGCCAGCGTGGGCGCCACGCAGGTGATGTCCTTCATTGTGTACGCCGTCCTGGTGCTGGCCTCCGTCGCGATCACGGGGCAGTCCCACGCGGCCAACGCCCTCAAGCCGCACGAGTGGGAGTACGTAGCGCTCGCCGTCGTGGTCGGCATCGTGCTGATCGTGATCGCGGTGCCGGCCTGGCCGCAGGCAGGTCTTTACCAGGATCGGCTCCATCGCCGGCCAGGTGATCCCGCGCCTGCTCGACGTCGCCGCGCAGCGCCGCAAGCTCGTAGAGGGGATCGGCGGCTCGTTCCTGCTCTCGATCGCCTACATCTTGTGCCTGGCCGCCTCCGTCAGGGCCGTGGGCGTCAGCAACGTGCCGATCGCCAGCCTGGCCGTGGTCTACCTGACCTCAAGCGCCGTCGGCTCGATCGTCCCGATCCCCGGCGGCATCGGCGCGATCGAGACCGCCATGTCGCTCGGCCTGACCGCGGCCGGCCTGCCAGGCGGCGCGGCCATCGCGGCCGTTCTGCTGTTCCGCACGTTCACGTTCTGGCTGCCCGCCCCGGCCGGCTGGGCCGCCCTGCACTTCCTCCAGCGCAGCGGCGCCCTGTGAGCTAAATCACGGGGCTGCTAGGTGCGGGGGATTAGCTCGGTGATGGTGCCGGCGGACTGGTTCGTGATCCAGGCCCGGCCTCGGTAGGCGACCACCGCCGCCGGGCTGGCGAACCCGTAGCGCTGGCCGGCCAGGTGTCCCGCCAGCTCGCCCGTAGCGGCGTCGAGCTCGGTGACCGAGTCGCTGGCCTCGCTGGTCACCCAGAGCCTGCCGCTATCCACCGCCATGGCTGACGGCCCGCTCATGCCGATCGAGGAGTCGTTGATCACTCGCACCAGCTTGCCGGTATCGGTGTCGATCTCGGTCAGCACGCCCGAGGTCTTGCTGGCGACCCACAGCCTGGACGGGCTGGCCGCCGCCGCGACCGGGGCACCGAACCTGAACCGCCCGCCGCTCAGTGTCGCCTGCCAGGCCCCGGTGGCCGCGTCAAGCTCGGTGACCGAGTCGCCGCTCGCGTTGGCTATCCACAGTCGTCCGTTGCTGACAGCCAGAGCGCTCGGCGTTTCCAGTCCGTAGCGATGGTCGCGGAAAACCGCGATAAACTTCCCCGTAGTCGTATTGATCTCAGCCACCGAAGCGGCGCTGGCCACCCAGAGCCGGGCTGCCGAACAGGGTGAGCGCGCGCGGTCTATTTATTCTCCCTCGGTCGGAAATGACGCGAATAACCTTGCCGTCAGCGGTGCTCATTTCGGTAATCGAGTCCGCGCTGGCCACCCAGAGCCGGTCGCGGCCCGCCGTAATAGCCGTCGGCCGGGTAAACTGGTATCCGGTCCCTGACCAGACCGCCGGAACGCTTGCCGTTTTCCAGCCGAATTCGGTGACTGAATTGCCGGCGGAGTCGCAGACCCACAGGCGGCCCCGGCCGACGGCGATGGCCGCGGGAGCCCGCAGGCCATACCCGGCCGCGGAGTCGATCACCACTCGCAGCGAGCGCTGGGCCTCGAGCCCGGCCGCACAGACAGCCGTGTGACAGCCGGCCTGCCGGTGAGCCGACCGGATGACGGCGATGCCGGTCCCGGCGGCCAGCATGGCGAACGCGACCACGAACAGGGCCATCGTGCGCAGCCGGCGCGACATGCTGACTGGTCCAGGCGGCTGAGGCGGAGCGGCGTGCTTAGGCGAATACCCGATATTTACTGCTTGCAAGGCACCCATCGATCCTTCGGTGATTGTCAGCGCTAGATATGGCCCGGAGTTTACCGGTCGGCGATTACCTGGGCTAGCTTCCCAGCGCGGACGGCGTTTTCCTCCGCGCTTATCCAGGAATCGACGATGCTATTTAGGCGCTACCAATACACCAGGGTGCGCAGACTTAGGCTGATCTAGTCCCGCGAACTCCGACTACCGTGAGGAACAGGCCGACCAGGGCCACGACCGGGCCGATGATCTCGAAGGTCGAATTGCCGGACATGAATCCGCCCCCGATGACCCCGAATCCCTGCAAAGCCCAGAAGCCGCCGATGATGATGAGTACCACGCCGACGATGGTCAGAAGCCTGTTTCGCACGATGCATCCTCTGTTCAGGCCAGCCGGGCGGTTGCGAGCGCCGCGGCCAGCAGGACAACGCCCCACGATAGGGAACGCAGTGCCCGTTCTAGTGGTTCAAGCATCCGGGCCGTGTCAAGCGAGATGATCTCGCCGCTGGTCAGCGTGACGGTGCCGGCCACCGCGGCCGTCCGGCGCCGCAGCAGCCTGGCGGGTGTGCTCAGATAGCGCTGGCTAGCGGACAGGGCCATCGCGGCGGCGGCGACCAGGACGGGCGCGACCGCCAGCCTGCCCGCCTCGGCGACGTATCCGGTCAGGGCCGGGAACGCACCCCAGGCCGCCGCGAACCCGAGATCGGTATGAATGACGCCGCCGAACAGCTCAGCGTTGTAGCCGATCACCAGGAGCGGGCCGATGATCATGAATGGCAGCAGCACCCAGCCGACCCTGACGATCCCGTAGACCCCCAGCGCCACGGCCCCGGCCAGGCCGGCCGCCGTCACCGCGACCAGCACGCCGGAGGGAATGGCCGTGCGCAGCGGCCGGCCGTGCAGCTCATCGAGCGCGTGCGCCGACAGGCCGACCGCGAGGAAAAACGCGCCGAGCGGATACAGCAGCCGGTCAAGGGTGACTACGGGCGCGACCATCGCGCCCAGCACGACGTAGGACAGGTGCCAGGCCGTGAACGGCGGATGCAGCAGTGTCCACCAGTCCCGCCAGCGTCCTGGCCCGGCCGCGTAGTAGGCGGGCCTGGCCTGTGCGTCAGCCACCTGACCTGGTTCCCCACATGATCAGGCCGCCGCCCAGGCTCATCAGGTCGGTGCCCACGTCAGCGAAGCCCGCCTCGCGCCAGGCGCGCACCGTCCAGTCCACCGGGTACTTGCGGTAATGGGCCGAGATGTTGGGACCGAGGAACTTGCCCACCTCGAACCACTCCCGGCCTCCGGTCGCCAGCCCGCCGGCCGGCAGCAGTGTCCTGGTGTAGAGCCACCAGGACGCCCGCCAGAACGCCGATGGCGGCGCGCAGAACTCCAGGCTGGCGACCCGGCCGCCCGGCTTGACCACGCGGGCGAGCTCGGCCAGCGTGGCCTGCGGATCGTCGACGTATCTCAGCAGGTAGGTGAAGGTCAGCGCGTCGAAGCTGGCGTCCGGGAATGGCAGCTGCTCGGCCCGGCCGGTCACGAGGGTGATCCGGTCGGCCTGCCCGGCGGCGGCCACGTTCCGCTTGCCCTGCGCCAGCATCTGCTGCGTCAGGTCGACCCCGACCACGCGTGCGCCGCTCCGCCTGGCGAGCTGAATGGCGACCCCGGCGGTGCCTGACGCGACGTCCAGAATGACACCGCCGGACGCCGGGAGGACCCGGTCGATCATCGCGCGGCGCCAGCGCCCGTTCTGCCCGAAGGAGAGCAGCTCGGCGAGCCGGTCATAGCGGGCAGGAAGCGCGGTGAACAGATCTTGCGCGAAGCTATTGGGGTCGGTCGCGGTCGAGAGGGGCACGGAGGTCTCCTTGACTGCTCGCGGTACTGCACAGATACACACAGACAGATGCGCCAAAGCGCAATTCGTTCTTTCCCGTCTCGCCATCCGGGCAATCAGGGCATGCTGTGACCTGGGCAGAGGGGAGCGGGTAATGACGGACAACACGACGGAACGGTTCATCATCACGGTAGCTGACGGCAGGCCGGTCGAGGTGCTGACGTCCGGGCCGGCCGACGGGCTCCCGCTGGTATTCCACACCGGAACACCAGCAGGCCTGGTCGCCTACGCACCGGTGACCGAGGCGGCCGCTGAGGCCGGCTTGCGCTGCATCATGTACTCAAGGCCTGGCTACGGCAACTCCGCGCCGCGGCCAGGACGGCGCGTCGCTGACGCCGCCGGGGATGTCGAGGCGATTCTCGATCACCTGGGAACCGGCCGATTCGTGACGGCAGGCTGGTCGGGCGGCGGGCCGCACGCGCTCGCCAGCGCAGCCTTGCTGCCTGACCGCTGCCTGGCCGCGGCGACGATCGCGGGCGTCGCTCCGTTCACCGCCGATGACCTGGACTGGCTGGCGGGAATGGCGGCGGAGAATGTCAGCGAGTTCACCGCCGCCGTCGGCGGCGAAGCCGAGCTCACAGCCGTCCTGGCGCAGGCCGCGCCGGCGCTGGCGGCCGTGACTCCGGCAGAGGTCGCCGCGTCGTTCGGTGACCTGGTCACGGCCGCTGACCTGGCCGTGCTGACCGGTGACCTCGCCGGACACCTGGCTCAGTCGACCAGTTCGGCCGTAGCGACCGGCATAGCGGGCTGGCGCGACGATGACCTGGCGTTCGTCGCCGACTGGGGGTTCCCGCTCGACGACGTGGCCGGGCCCGTCGCCGTGTGGCAGGGCGACCAGGACGCGATGGTGCCGCTCGCGCACGGGCAGTGGCTGGCCGATCACCTCCGCGGCGCGCGGCCGCACCTGGTGCCGGGCGAGGGCCATCTGAGCCTGGTAGCGAGTCACATCGGCGCCATTCTCGGCGGGCTGGCAGGGCTGGCAGGCCTGGCAGGGTAAGCGGCCCGGCCCGCGCCAGCCCCAGAGTCTTGTCCACCGGTCCTGTGCATGCCTCTGTGGACAAGTCCGGCCCGGTTGTCACACGCGGTGGATAAGCGCAGTCCGTGCTGTGGATAAGCGAAAGAATCTTGCAATTACCTCGCGAACGCCTTGTGCCCGGCGCCGGGCTGGCAGTAGAACTGCTCTCACCACTGAAGCGGGCAGGCCCAGGGGAAACCCGGGGACCGCCGGGCGGCCGGGCGACCGGGAGTCTCGGCGGGTTGCCCGAGGCCCGGTGGCGGCCAGGCAGCGCACCTGCCGCCGAGCAATCGGCTCGCGAGCGCTTCCAGGCCGGCGAAGGCCCCTCCATCTCATACATGGAGGGGCCTTCTGCTATTGCTCCGCGTGTTTGCCGGGCAGCAGCTCGATTACAGTGCGACACTGACTTGTGACGATCCGCGCACGCCCGTGGTGCCTAAGCGGCGGCTGACGACGAGGGAGCGGATGGGCCTCATCACCGACCATGACGGCGATCACGGCGGACCGGCCGACGAGTATGAGGCAGTCACTCTCCCGGCGAGGAGCAGCCTGACCTCGGCGGTGTTCGTCCGCCGCTCAGCTCGGCCGAGCAGGCGGGCCGTGCTGCACCTGCACGAGCTGACCGACTCGCTCGCGCCGGCGGACCTGGTCCGCTGGTACAACGAGCGCGGCTTTCATTTCTACCTGACCGACGTCGACCTGACCGGGTCGGCCCCTGCCAGCCGGCGCGGGCAGCACAAATCCGGACAGCAGAAATCACGGCAATCCGGCTTCGGCGTGCTCGATGCGGCGTGCCGGCACCTGCGCGAGGCCGACGGCATCGACGCGATCATTCTCAGCGCTCAGGGCTCGACCGCGCTCACGGCGGCGCTGTGGTGTGACGCCCGCCCGGTCAGCCGCCCGGTCGATGCTCTCATCTTGTCGAGCCCGGATTTCGGGCGAGCGCGGGCCAGGCTGGACATCGCCTGCCCGGTGCTCGTGATCTCGGCGGCCGGCCAGTGGCGCGACACCAGGCGCAGGCAGCGCGACGGCGGGTCCATCCGGCTCGGCCAGCACGTGACCTGGCTGCAGGTAGACGCGATGGCGGGCGCCGACGCCGCGCCCTCGATGCCATCGGCGCCCCCCGCTCCGCAGCGTCGGCGGCTGTTCGACGAGATGGGCCGCTGGCTCGGCGCCTACATGTACGGGCAGGTGCGCGACCAGTTGCTGTAACGCTCCGTAGCTAAGCTGAACCGGATTGGGTCCCCCCACGTGTCTGTGGTGACACCCAACCGTTGCGAGAAAGGGGTGCGATTTGACCAGGAGCTTTGCCAGGACCGCCAATACCGGTCGTCGCCGGCGCTGGATGATGCGCGCGACGACGGCCATCGTGGTAGCCGGCAGCCTGACCGCCATCACGGCCGACCTGTCCGCCGCGCAGGCGGCCCCGGCCGCGGCGCACAAGAGGCAAGTCGTCAAGGTCGTCGACCGGCACCCGTTCGGCAAGATGCTGGCCAGGGTCAAGAGCGGCCGCAGCCTCTACTATATGCCGCGGCACCTGCACGGCCGCCTGCCTGACCATCTGGCCCGCGGCGGAGATGGCGAAGGGCTCGACCGCGACCCCGACCGGGGTGAAGTGCCTGGGCACGGCGAAGCTCGGGCACCGCAGGCAGCTCACCTACCGGGGCCACCGGCTGTACATGTTCTACACCGACACCGGCTCGGTCGTCGGCGGCAACGGCCTCGGCGGCTTCGTCGTCGCGAAGGTGAAGACCACCGCGTGCCCTAAGAAGAAATAGCTGGCCCGCTAACCGGGCGCGGCCACGGCCAGCCCGAGATCGCGCAGGTCCCGCCGGAGCCGGGCCGTGGTCGTGAACGTGATCGCGACCACGCCCAGCTCGCGCGCGGCGGCGACGTTGGCCGGCAGGTCATCGATGAAGACGGTGGCCGCCGGCTCAAGGCCGTACCTGGACAGCAGGATCTCGAAGATCTTCCGATCCGGTTTGGCCGCTCCCTCCAGCCCGGAGATCACGCATCCGTCGAGCAGGCCGAAGAAGCCGTACCGAGCCCGGCGCAGGGCGAACTTGTCCGGCTCCATGTTGCTGAGCGCGAAGCAGGGCATCCCGGCCGCCTTGAGCTCGGCGGAGGATCTCGACGGTGCCGTCCAGTTCCCCGGCGACCATCTCCTCGCTGCGGTCCGACCACGCCATGATCAGCTCGGCGTAGCCGGGGTGGCGGCCGGCCAGCTCGCGGCAGGACTGCTCGGTGTCGGTTCCCAGATCGTGCGCGAGATGCCACTGCCTGGTACAGATCTGGTCAAGGAAGGCGGCGAGCTCGGCCTCGTCATCGATGAGCCGGCGATACAGGTGCCTCGGGTCCCAGTCGAGCAGTACCCCGCCGATATCGAACACGACGGCCTGAATCATCGATGCGGTCATCGCCAGACCGTAACACCCGTCAGGTGACCGACACCTGGATGATCGGGTACCCGGAAGCGCCGTTGGGCACCGTGGCTGCCGTGACGGCGGTCTGCGTGAAACCGGCTATATCGGTCGCCCTCGCCTCGATCACGTGATTGCCGGGCGTGGCGTCCCAGTAGTACACCCACTGCCGCCAGGTGTCGATGCCAGGCACTGCCGCCAGCGTGGCCGGCTGCCAGAGTCCCCGGTCGACCCGCACCTCGACCGCCTCGATGCCCCTGTGCTGCGCCCAGGCCACTCCCGCGATGGCGGTGCGGCCGGCCTTGAGCTGACTCTGACCGGCCGGGATGTCGATCCTGCTCTCGGTCTTGATCAGCGCGGTCTCTGACCAGCCGCGCTGGGCCCAGTAGGCCACGTTCTTCTTGTAGGTGGTCACCTCGATGTCGGTGATCCACTTGCAGGCCGACACATACCCGTACAGTCCCGGCACCACGGTCCGGACCGGGAAGCCGTGCGCGACCGGCAGCGGCTGGCCGTTCATCGCCACCGCGAGCATCGCATCCCGGCCGTCCATGGCGGTCGCCACCGGCGTGCCGGACGTGAAGCCGTCGAATGAGGTGCAGTAAAGCTGGTCGGCTCCGGCCTTGATGCCAGCCTCATTCAGTATGGAACGCAAGCTCGCACCTAGCCACTTCGCATTCCCGACGTACGGCCCGGCAACTGGATTGGAGACGCACGTCAAGGTGATGTAGTCCTCGATCAGCGGTCTCTTGATCAGCTGATCGAAATTCAGCGTCAGCTCCCGGCTGACCATGCCGTGGATGCGCAGCTGCCAGTTCGACGGCGGGATCTGCGGGAGCACGATGGCCGTGTCGACCCGGTAGAACTTGGTGTTGGGCGTGATGAACGAGCTGAGCCCGGGGATCCCCAGATCGGCGCCGCCCGGCAGCGACGGCGCCGGGACCGCCGGCGGGGGCAGCCGCATCGTGCGCTCGGCCTGCGTGACGTCAGCCCGCTCGCTCAGCAGCCGCCCGCCGAGGAAGGCTACAGCGGCAGTGCCGGCGACCGTGGCGCTCTGCTTCATGAACTGCCGCCTCGGCGGCTCCCGCACCGACAGGCTCGCCGTCCCTGGCCTTCCCGCCCGGTGGGCACCAGAGTCCGGCCGCGGCTGGCCCTGGCGGGACGCGGGCTTAGCCCCGGTCTCCGCCGCTGGCACGGGCCTGGCGCCGGCCGTCCTGGTCAGCCACACCATGACCAGTGCCGCGACCGCCGAGCCCACCAGGGTCGGCACCACGTCGCCCGGAGTCGCTGTCGGCCTGGTCTGCACCGAGACCAGCCCTACGACGCCGAAGATCCCGATCCCGATCAGCCCGTTCGCCAGCCTGCGCTGCGCCAGCATCCCGATGGCGGCGGCGAACAGGGCCAGCACGATCACCACGCCGACCTGCAGCACCAGCTTGTCGTTGCTGCCGAACTCCCTGATCGCGAAATCCTTGACCGGTGGCGGGCTCAGGTCGATAGCGAACTCAGCGACGGCAACGACTGGTGATCCGACCGGGCCAGTCAGCCCGGCGACCAGGAAGCCCACGCTGACGCCGATGGCACCGGCCAGCAGGCCGGTGATCGCGCCGCGCGTGCGCAGGAGGGTAGTCACAATGGATATTCGTACCAGGCGCGACACTGGATTGGGCGGCTGGAGCGGTCCAAGCCGAATCGTGACCGGCGACGAATAGAAAGTGTGAGCATGTCCGATGACAGACCGCGAGAGGCGCGGCGGGACGCTGTCGTCTCAGCTGGGCCGCGCAAGCTCGATGCCCTGCTCATCGCCGTCGCGGTCGGCGACGAGCAGGCCTACGAGATCGTCTATGACCAGGCGTCTGGCTGGGTACTCGGCGTGGTCAGGAAGGTGCTGCGGGACCCGGCGCAGGCCGAGGAGGTCATGCAGGAAGTGCTGCTGGAGATCTGGCGCACGGCCAGCAGGTTCGACCCGCGGCAGGGCAGCGCCGCGTCCTGGGTCATGACGATGGCGCACCGCCGTGCGGTCGACCGGGTCAGGTCCGAGCGAAGCCACGCGAGCAGGGAACTGCGGGCCGCGACCGCGCTCATCGACTACGACGACGTGATCGAGGCGGTCGAGGCCAGCCTTGACCGCGAGCGAGTGCGGCGCTGCCTGGCCGCTCACCGAGCTGCAGCGGGAGTGCGTGGGCCTGGCCTACTACAGCGGCTACACCTACCGCGAGGTCGCCGAGCTGCTCGGGGTGCCGGCCGGCACGGTCAAGACCAGGATGCGCGACGGGCTGATCAGGCTCAGGGACTGCCTGGGGGTGTCGTGATGGTGCCAGACGAGCACGACCTGCACACGCTGGCCGGACCTTACGCCATGGACGCGGTGACCGCCGCCGAGCGCGATCGCTTTGCCGCGCACCTGGCCAACTGCGCCCAGTGCCGCGACGACGTCCGCGAGATGCGGGAGGCGACCGCCCGGCTTGGCATCGCCGCGGCGGTCAGGCCCCGTCCCGAGCTGAGAGACCAGACCATCAGGGCCGCCTTCCTGACCAGTCAGCTCGCACCGCTGGTCAGCGACGCGCCTGCGGCCCCGGCGTCTTCAGCGCCGCCCGCGTCCCGGTGGCGCGAGCGCGCCGGCAGGCTCTGGTCGCTGCCGACCAGGCTGGCCCTGGCCGCGACCGTGCTGGTCCTGGTAGCGGCAGCCAGCCTCGGCCTCCTGGCGAACAGCGCGATGCGGCAGCTCCATCACACTCAAGGGCAAGATCACCTGATCGCGGCCGTGCTCAACGCCCCGGACGCGGCGATGCTGACCGCCAGGGTCACGACAGGCGGCACAGCGACAGTGGTGATGTCACACCAGGAGCACTGCCTGGTCTTCACCGCGCACGGGCTGCGGCCGCTGCCGCGCGGCCAGGTCTACGAGCTCTGGCTGATGGGCCCGGACGGCGACCGGCCGGCCGGGATGCTGAGACCGCAGCCTGGAGGCATGGCCGGACCCGCGGTCGTACTCGGTCTGTCGCCCGGTGACGCGATCGGCCTGAGCATCGAGCCGGCCAGCGGGTCAAGGCTGCCGACGTCGGTACTCGTCGTCGCGATCAGCCCGCATGGCTGAGGCAGTTACTCGCTGAGGCAGTTACTCGCTGAGGCAATGACTCGGCAATTTCGCGCCAGAACCTGGTCAGGCGGAGCGGCAGCGGGAAGTTCCCTCCCATGCGTTTCATCGCGGGCGTGCTGGCGGTCGCCGCCGCCGCCGTGCTCACCGCGAGCTGCGGCACGTCACCACCGCAGCCAGCCACGCCCACCGGCCCGCCGCCGGTGCCGACCGCCCCGCCGCCCGCCGCGGCGGCACACATCGGCTCGGCCTGCGGCTTCATCCCGGTGCACGGGGCCGGCAGCTTCGGGTCGATGAGCTCCAGCCGCGCCGTCGCCGCCGCGCGGAGTAACCCGCAGCTATCGGTGTTCAGCTCGGCGATCAAGTCTGCCGCGCTCACCGCCGAGCTGGATAAAATGCACGGATTTACCCTTTTTATCCCGGTGAACAGCGCCTTCGCGGCTCTCTCCAAGCCCGAGGTCAAGTATCTGCGCGACCATTCCAATCTGATCAAGGTGGTCAGGCGGCAGATCGTTCCGGCCCGCGTCACCCCGGCTCAGATATCGAGGGGGCGCACCGTCGTCTCGCTGGCTGGCAGCAAACTGGCCCTGGCCAAGGCCGGGACCGCCTATCGCGTGGACGCGGCGACCGTCCTGTGCGGCAACATCAGGACGGCCAACGGCACGATCTACGTCATCGACAAGGTCCTGCTGCCACCTAGGTAACGGCGCGCGCCCGGCGCGCGCTCGGCTAACGTGGCACCGTGAAAGCATCGCCCGAAGCGCAGCTGCGGCTGCTTGAGCTAGCTGAAATCGACGCCGAGCTTGGCCGTATCTCCCACCGCCGGCGCGGGCTTCCCGAGCACGCGGAGATCACCAGGCTCGAAGAACGCGACGAGGCCCTGCGTGACTCGCTCGCCGCTCTGACCGCGCGGAGCAGCGACCTGACCCGCGAGCAAAACAAGGCCGAGGCTGACGTAGAGCAGGTGCGGTCACGGATCGAGCGCGACCGGCAGCGCCTTGACGGCGGCCTGATCAGCTCACCGAAGGAACTGGAGAACCTGCAGTCCGAGATCCAGTCGCTGCAGCGCAGGCAGTCCGATCTTGAGGAAATAGTCCTCGATGTGATGGAGCGGCGGGAAACCGCCCAGAGCGACCTGACTTCAGGGACCGCCGAGCGTGACTCGATCGCGGCCGAGCTGCGGACCGTCACCGGGGCGAGGGACGCGGCGCTGGCCGAGCTCGATGAGCAGGCCGCCAAGGCCGACGTCAGGCGAGCCCAGGTCACCGGGGCCATCACCGCCGAACTGCTCGCGCTCTACGACAAGCTGAGGGCTCAGCAAGGCGGAGTCGGGGCCGCCGCGCTGCGGATGCGCCGGTGCCAGGGATGTAACCTGGCGCTCAACACCGTCGACCTGAACGCGATCAGGGTCGCGCCGGAAGACGAGGTGCTGCGCTGCGAGGAGTGCCGCCGGATCCTGGTCAGGACGCCAGAGTCCGGCCTGTGACCGAGCCAGCTGCGCCGTCCGTCCCAGCCAGGGCTCCTGGCTGGGGGGCACCGCCCGGCCCGCCGACTACGACTTTGCTGCTGCGCCACGGTCAGACCGAGCTGTCTGGCGAGCGCCGGTTCTCCGGCCGGACCGACACTCCGCTGACCAAGGAAGGACTCAGGCAGGCCGGACTCGCCGCCCGCCGGCTCGCCGGCTCCGACGTCGCCGTCGTGATCACCTCACCGCTTCAGCGCGCCCGCAGGACCGCCGAGGCAGTCGCCGAGGCGGCCGGTGCCCCGCTCGTCGTCTACGACGAGCTGATCGAGGCTGACTTCGGCCGCTGGCAGGGCCTGACCTTCGCTGAGGCGGCGAAACAGTGGCCGGACCAGCTCGCCGCCTGGATGGCCAGCCCGGACGCGACCCCGCCAGAGGGCGAGAGCTTCGCGATGGTCGCGCAGCGGGTACTATCCGGACTCGACCGGCTCATTGAGGAATACCGGCACCAGACCACGGTCGTGGTGAGTCATGTGACGCCGATCAAGACTCTGGTGTGCCGCGCGCTCCTTGCGCCCCCTGAGGCCATGTTCCGAATGAATCTTGACGTGGCCTCGCTGTGCCACATCGACTGCTTCGACAACGGGTCGGCGGTCCTGCGCTCGCTGAACGACACCGCGCACCTGGGGCGCCGGCGGGGCCGGTGACGCGAGCCGGGCCGATGGCCTAGAATCGTCCCGGCGGGTGAGTTGGCCGGGCGGTCGCGTCGGTTCCGCAAGGGATCGCCGAGGAAGGTCCGGGCTCCGCAGGGCAGGGTGGTCGGTAACGCCGACCCGGGGTGACCCGCGGGAAAGTGCCACAGAGAACAGACCGCCGCCGGCTGCGGCTTGCGCCAGAGCCGGCGGTAAGGGTGAAACGGTGGTGTAAGAGACCACCAGCGCCGCAGGTGACTGCGGCGGCTCGGTAAACCCCACCCGGAGCAAGGTCACAAGGGCCAGGCGCCGCAGCGCGGCGCCGGGCCTGCGCGGGCGTTTGAGGGCGGCCCGCCCGAGTCCGCGGGTAGACCGCACGAGGCTGCCGGCAACGGCAGCCCTAGATGGATGGCCGCCGGCCCGCGAAAGCGGGTGCACAGAACCCGGCCTACAGGCCAGCTCGCCCGCCACCCCGCCTGACGTCCTTGACTGCTCGCAATGAGCGCTGAAAGGAGAGTGGCGGTTGTCCCTCTGGCATCCGCCAGTGACCGCAGTCCGCCCTGGATCCATTTGAAGCTGGCCGATGAGGCCGAGGATGCGCCTTTGCTCGGCTAGCGAAACCGCGAGGTCAATGGCGGGCTGCGAGAAATCCAGTCCTGTGATCACCGCTGCGCGGCGGCCAGGGCTTCGTCGGTGGCCGGTAATGTTGCTCCGAGGCGCTCGTTGCCATCCTACAATGCTTATGGACTGGTCACGGCGTGCTGGGATGCCGCATCAAGCAGCTAGTTTACGCATGGGCGCCGAAACCCGTCATTCGTCTGGTATTCGGGCAACTATACTGAAACCGCGACGGAATGTCGTTCGCGGTAGCAAAATATAAATTGACTTCGTGGAACCTGGCCACTAGAATTGCTCTCCCGATGAGAATCCGAAAGGATGTAGAATTGCAAGTCAAGCGACATTACAAGCTTCTGACGGGGTTAGCAGCGTTAGCTTTGGCGGCCTCTACGCTCCTTGTGGGCGTGCCTGGCATATGCATCTTCCGGTACCAACACGTGCACAGGACCTGGCAACGCCGGCGCTACATGTATATGGATCGACGCCGACTACGGCAGCGAACAAGCTGACTTCTTCGGAGCTAACGCCGACTTCACGAAACAGGACTGTGATGACCCTCTGAACTGTCTTCCGGACGGTACCTGGAACGACGAGGCAAGTTCCGGGTACAACAATGGGGGCGGGCTAAACAACGCAGCACTGTGGCGGAATGCTAACTGGAGCGGCTACGACGAATGCTTGAGAGTGCACATGGCGACAAGCAATACCGAAGACTTTGCCAACTTCGGCTTCAACGACCAGGCAAGTTCAAATTCCTGGTATCCGACCGGCTCAACAACTCAGACCTGTAATCACATCGACTAAAAATCGGTCAGGAGTATCTCGAGACGGGCAGGCCACATAATCCTGCCTGTCTCGAGTCGTTCCCGGCAATCAGATTTCGCCACATCAGTTAGGTTCGATAATGCTGAATACGAGTAAGTCATTGGCAGCACCAGCCGGTCCTTCAGGCACTCTGGCGAGACAGAGGAGATTCTTCGTCGCACGCTACTTCGCACCGACCAAAGGCGTACTAGCGATCGGACTGATGGCTGCAGCCGTAGCCGTGCCTCTGACCGGATGCGCTTCGAGTCACTCGGATTCAACGGATTCATCGGCAGCAAACATGGCTCTGTTCGCTCCCCCAGTAAGTGCGGTTCAACAGATGGAGATTCAGACGGCGCTCGCCGAAATAATTCGCACATGCATGGCGAAACACGGTTTCGAATACCCTTCCGCTCCGCTATCTCTCCGGGACTACATCTCCGGCCCGGCGAACTCTGACCCTTTGTACACGGACACGAGTGAATTCCGCACTGAGGGTTATGGAATATATAAGGTCGTATCGGCAGGCGCCCCGAAGGGGAACGTATCATCGGACCCGGATGTTATATATGTCAGGTCCCTACCACGAGCTAGGGCGGCTAAGGACTACGCGGTTCTCTTCGGTACCAAGACAGTAACAGTGACCCAACCTGATGGCACTACAGAGCAAGATGGCGCCGCCGGCGGCTGCTATGGCGCTGCGGAAACGTTCCTGTACGGCAGCGCAACGCAATATGCCGCGTTGTCAGACTACACGGGTAATCTACTATCTGACGTCGGAACAAGGGCAACGTGGGCTAGCGACTGGCGATCAGCTTTGAAGGGTTGGCAAACCTGTATGGCCAGACACGGCTTCCACTATGTAGACAGGAACGCTGCGGAAGTTGATATCTCAGCCCGTTACGCGGCTCCGGGCGCGAGTATCTCACTAGTGCGTCGATATGAACTCAAAGTAGCCTCACAGGACGCTGAATGCGTCGCTAAGCTCGGCATGAATTACATAGCAGAGAAAGATATGGCAGCTGCGGCAGGGAGCATGACTTCGCTCGAAACAGGTGCCCTCCTGGCCTGGAACGAGATGGAAAGGCACGCTGCTTTGGCAGCGTCGAAAGACTTGGCTAATGGCTAGTCGGCCTGATCGCCTCCAATCTCGACGAAACACGGTAATCGTAGTTGCCATATTGACAAGCGTCATGGCAGGAACGTTATGGTGGGCGGGGACGCGGATTCAGTCTGCAAGTCAAGCTCAGGCGTCCGCAAATCCTCCGCGAAGCGCTCTGACAGTCGTTCGTGCCCGAAAGATGGTAGTCCGGTCGACACTGACAATGTCCGGCGCTGTATCCGGAGGCGCGACGATCCAGATTTCTGCACCTCAGCTGGGTGGCGACCTAGTTCCAGTAGTGACGCGCGTGGCCGTTAGACGGAGTATGCACGTTAACGGCGGAGCGCTGATAGCCGATGTGAGCGGGCGCCCTGTCTTTCTGCTTGAAGGCAGTTTCCCGATGTACAGATCCTTGGCACCGGGCATGACAGGACCAGATGTGGCCGAACTCCAACGGGGTCTGATTCAGGCGGGATACTACGTATCAGACCCAGCAGGTAGGTTCGGAAGCTCAACAACGCGCGCTCTCGCTGACCTGTACGCATCCTATGATTACCGGATGGATTCGACACCTGCTGCCCCTTCCGCGCTTCCCTCCGCTCCTGCCTCTCCTTCCTTGTCTCCGTCTCCTTCTCCGTCTCCTTCTCCGTCTCCTTCTGCTTCTCCCTCAGCTCCTGTTTCTCCTTCTGCGTCTCCCTCCGCGCCTGCCCCCGCCTCTGTTTTTGCCTCTCGGGTTCTAACGGCGGAAAGCACTCCATTTGTCCCTGTCGGGGAGATCGCGTTCGCGCGTAACCTGCCTGCGACCGTAGTAGCTGTAAATACTTCTGTCGGGCCGGTTCAGCCTGGCGAACCTATCGTTACTCTCTCGTCGGGCTCCTTGAAATTCGTGGCCGGCCTCTCCAGGTACCGCAACCGGACAGGTCCGAGTCGGCATGAAGGCGGTTGTAACGGTCCAGGGAGCCTCGAATCCTTTCGCAGCTAAAGTAGCCTCCGTGTCCGCTGCTGGTTCATCGGCGCCCGCGATAACCTTTAAATCCACTAATCTAGTGCCGTCTGATTTGCTGGGCGAGACAGCGCAAGTGGTCATCACGATAGCGTCCACTTCCGGCCCGGTGCTGGCTGTCCCACTTGCTGCACTGCAATCTGCGCCTGATGGCGCTCCGGCTGTTGGAGTGCTCATCCATTCCAAGGTGGTTGTAGTTCGAATTAAGACAGGCCAGGCCGGGGACGGTTATATTCAGATCTCGGCGACCGCCAGGGCCGTCCGGCCTGGCACCTCGATCGTAATTCCCAGTACCCCGATCGGTTCGTGAAGTTTGAGGTCCGATTCACTGGCCAAACGACCCCGCTACGAACTGCGCGGGGTGACGCGAACCTACGCGGGCCTGCACCCGGTGCACGCTCTTCTGGCGTGCGACTTGTCAATTGATCCCGGTGAGTATGTCAGTATCGTAGGGACGTCCGGGTCAGGGAAGTCTACTCTGCTGAACCTGCTCGGAATGATCGACGTCCCGACCTCGGGTCACGTTCTTGTCGATGGCGTCGATGTGTCTGGTCTAAGCAACAGCGCACGAACGAAGATGAGAGGCCAGCTGATTGGCTTTGTCTTTCAGAGTTTCCATTTGCTTCGTTACCGTACCGTTCTCGAAAATGTCTGCCTCCCAATGATCTATCAGGGAATATCGAGAAACGAGCGCCTGCGGCGGGCAACTTCAACATTGGAGCGAGTGGGACTTAGCCGACGTATTCACGCGGTTCCTTCTACCCTGTCTGGCGGAGAGGCGCAGCGCGTCGCAATTGCGAGGGCAGTGGCAGGAACTCCGAGCATACTGCTGTGCGATGAGCCAACAGGAAATCTCGATCGAAAAAACACCGAGCAAGTGATGTTTTTGCTTGAGGAACTTAATCGAGATGGCCTGACCATAATCGTCGTATCCCACGATGAGGCGGTGGCTAGTCGTGCACCGCGAGTTGTACCTGTCATTGATGGCGCAGTGTCGGATCTTTTGCATAGAGGTTAGCTAAAATGCGAGCTGGAACAGGCATGGAGTTGCTTACCGAGGCATTCTCGGCTATGCTGCAGCGGCCGGGCAGGCTGTTTTTGACAGCATTGGGCATAGCTGTGGGGATCGCATCGCTGGTCGCGACAGTTGGCCTTGCTTCTACTGCATCCGCTCAGATCGGTAACGACTTCAATGCTCTCCTTGCGACTCAGGTCGGAGTGGGCGGGGCAAATGGCGTGGCAGTGTTTCCATCCAATGCGGAATCGACGGTAGACGCTCTTCCAGGTGTTAGCTCAGCTGGCGTCTGGTACGTAGTCGATGAGAATGGAAGCCTGGCGAGGTCCGCCGCTGCTCTGGTCTTCAATCCTCTCCAAGCGCGGCTTGTGGCGGCCGGCGACGGATACCTGACGGCAGATAATCTTACCGTTACGGGCACGGCGATCGGTATTGCCTTTCAGGCATCAGCGGCACCGGTCGCCGATGTGGGCATCGGCCTCGCGCGGCAGATGGGAATAGATGCTAGCGATCTTCCGGTTACTCTTTTCGCCGATGGACGCATTGTCACTATAGTCGGCCTAATCAGCAGGGCGCCATCGGATCCCGCAGCACTAGCATCTATCGTAGTGCCGGAAAGCGCGGCGGTGATTCTATGGGACCGAGCCGGTTTTAAGTCGCAGTCTATGATTGTAAAAACGAGACCTGGCGCCGCTCAAGTCGTCTCCGCGGAAGTAGCCGCAGCCGTTGATCCTATCGATCCGACCGCGCTCGTCGCTTCGGCACCTCCTGATCCGAGAGCATTCCGGGCTCAGATACAGGGGAATGTCTCAGCACTCTTCCTTGGACTAGCGGCGGTCGCCCTCGCGGTCGGCGGCCTGGGAATTGCCAACATGACACTTGTCGCGGTCCTTGAGCGTACCTCGGAGATTGGGCTAAGACGAGCCGTCGGCGCTACGAGGCTGAATATATTGCTGCAGTTTGTCCTGGAAAGCGGGCTGACCGGCCTTGTTGGCGGCATTGCGGGCTCATGTCTCGGTATCCTGGTGACCGTCGGTGTCGCGTTTGACAAGACCTGGACGGTAGCTCTGCCGTCTTGGCTCGTGCCATCAGCGCCAGTCATCGGTCTGCTGGTCGGAGTACTGGCAGGACTTTACCCGGCGTTGCGAGCGTCATCGATCGAGCCCGTAGAGGCGCTTCGCCGCTGACAGTCTAGGATGGGATGAGGGTGCAGATGATCTCCAGGTTGTCGGCTGGTATGCGGGTGCCCGCGTGGAGATCGCGAGGCCTTTTGGCTGCCTTAGGGGTGGCGGTGGTGCTGATGGCGGCCGTTCTGGTGTTTACGTTATTTGACAAATCTGGCAGTGACGCGGGTTCCGCGCAACTGGCCTTGTCTCAAGTGGTTTCAGCACACCTGAAACTCGCAAAGGCTGAAACGAAATTCAACCGACGAAGCTGCAAGCAGCCTTCCGATGCTCTGGAGTGTGAAATTCGAGCTGGTACTATGCTCCGTCGACAGCTCTTGGTATATGCGGCAGCAGTTCAGCGGGTTGCGCTGCCCAGTGCGACGACGAAGGAGATAGCGAGTCGAGTAGAGCGGGCGGCACGAGAGGCAGCAGCGTTGATTTCTGAGATTAATATGGCTAAGTCGATTAGTCAGTACAATTCGCTCGGGAATTCTTTTAATCCGATGCTTTCGGCGAATTATTACGAGTTGGAGGATAATGCCACGTACCTTAGATATGTTTTAGAGGGAAATAGCTGATGTCGAGAGCAGTAGTTATCCAGGCCAAGCGCTGGGTCGGCGGTAAGGGGTGAAACGGCGGTGTAAGAGACCACCAGCGCTGCAGGTGACTTCGGCGGCTTGGTAAACCCCACCCGGAGCAAGGTCACAAGGGCCAGGCGTCGCAGCGCCACATGGTCTCGCCTGTAGTTGCCATATTGACAAGCGTCATGGCAGGTCCCGATGTGGCCGAACTCCACCGGGGTCTGATTCAGGCGGGATACTACTTATTAGACCCGGCAGGTAGGTTCGGAAGCTTAACAGCGCGCGCTCGCTAATCTGTATGCATCCTACGGCTACCAGATGGATTCAACACCCGGCGCCCCTTCCGTTCCTGCGTCTCCTTCGGCTCATCCGTCTCCCTCGGCTTCAGCGTCTCCCTCCGCTCCTGCCTCAGCCGCTGTCCTTGCCTCTCGGGTTCTAGTGACGGAGAGCATGCCGTTTATCCCTATCGGAGAGATCGCGTTCGTGCGCAGCTTGCCTGCGACCGTAGAAGCAATTAATACTTCAGTCGGGTCGATTCAGCCTGGCGAAGCTATTGTTACGCTGTCGTCGGGCTCCTTGAAATTCGTGGCCAGCCTTCCAAGCACCGCAACAGGTCAAGTGCGAGTCGGCATGAAGGCGGTTGTCACGGTCCAGGGAGCCCCGAATCCATTCGCGGCTGCAATAGCTTCCGTGTCCGCTGCTGGTTCAACGGCGCCTACAGTAACCTTGAAGTCCATAGGCATTGTGCCGCCTGACTTAGTAGGCGAGACAGCGCAAGTGGTCATAACGATAGCGGCAACTTCCGGTCGGGTATTGGCTGTTCCAGAGGAACACCCCATCGAGGAGCAGCGCCGCGTCTGCGGGGCCGTCGTCACCGGCGGGGACATAGCGGTGTCCGAGTCGACGTCGTAGACCGCGTGCTGGTGCCGGCGGTCGCCGTCCGGGCCCAGCGGATCGAGCAGGACCCGGCAGGGCGTGTCGTAGTCGAAGGAATCGTGGTAGTTGGCCTCGGGCGAGAATTCGCCGCGCCGGTAGCGCTGCGCCTGGGGCAGGTGAAGGCTTTCGGTCGAGGCGCGGATGACCTCCCGGCCCCGGCTGCGAAGGATCGGCGCGAGCTCGTCGGCCAGCGTCGTCTTGCCCGGCGGCGGGAGGCCCGTCGACGGCGACCCGCAGCGGATGCGAGGTCGTGACGGACTCGATCGGCCCGGCCAGCCGGTTAAGGAACTCGCTGCGGGTGCCTTTGTCCATAGCCACGGACTACACCGTGACCCGGCGGATGGTGGTGAGTCCGCCGAGTCCCATCACCGCCGCGACCGCGGCCAGCACGCCGGTGAGTTCGAGCGCGGTCACCGAGGTGAAGAAGTGCCCGGCCGCCGACCAGTCATGGGTCAGCGCGATCACGAACACCACTGCGACCAAGGCCAGGATCTGGGTGGCGATGAAGGTGACCAAGCCCGGCAGGTTCCAGCGCCGGAAGACCAGCCCGTACCACATCCCGTACAAGAAGAACAGCATGAGCAGGACGAACGAGGTCAGCCACGTCACGTACCACGGGCCATCGAGCAGCCACGGTATGCGGAAGTAATGCACGGCCAGGCCCCAGCCCGAGGTCGCGCGCTCCAGGACCTGCAGTCCGGTCAGCAGCAGACCGTAGACGACGCTGAGCAGCACCACTAGCAGCGAAGTGCCCAGGTAGTAGGCCCGCCGGCTGACGCCGAGCATCAGCACGAACGGCAGTGACCTCGTCATGCTCAGCACCCCGCAGACGAGCAGGATGACATACATCGACAGCAACGCCCCGGTGTAATAGCCATGCGGGGACCTGGGCACAAGCGCGGCGATGAGCACGTTCACGAGCAGGGTGAACGCGGCCAGCCCCCACGGCAGCGCCAGGTAGGCGAAGCGGTCGATTAGGTGATAGCGGGCGACCTTGACCAGGGTGTTCATGCGGTCACCTTCTCTTCGGGGGAGCCGCTGGCGGCGTGAGCCAGCAACTGCTGCAAGGACAGGGGCTCCAGGCGGAGGCGCAGCGCGCTCGCACGGCTCCGGGCGAGCGGGTCAATCGGGCCAGGGATCGTAACGCTGGTGCGCGATCCAAGGCGCTGCCGGTTCCAGACCGCGCGCCCGGCCACGAAGTCGTCCACGTCAGCGGCCGGGCCGCTCACCGTCACGGCACTGCCGCGTACCTCATCGGCCGGCCCGCTGATCGCCACCCGGCCGCGGTCCAGCATCACCACCTGCTCAAGCAGGTCAGCCACCTCATCGACCAGGTGGGTGGAGAGCACGATGGTTCGCGGGTGCCCGGTGTACTCCGCCAGCAGCCTGTCGTAGAACAGCTGGCGGGCGACCACGTCGAGGCCGGCGTACGGCTCGTCGAACAAGGTGAGCTCGGCCCTGGCCGCGAGCCCGATGACGATCCCGACGGCTGAGCGCATTCCCCGTGAGAGTCTCTTGATTTTCCGCCGGGCCGGGAGATTGAAGTCGGCGACGAGTTGCCAGGCCAGCTCTTCGTTCCAATTGGGGTAGAACCAGGATGCGGCCCGGATCGCCTGGCTTATCCGGATGTCGGGATAGGCCTGCTCCTCGCGAACGAAGATCATGCGGCGCAGTACCTCCGCGTTCTCCGCCGGGACCTGCCCGAACACCTGGATGACTCCGCTGGTGGGAAACTCCAGCCCGGTGATGATGCGCATCAGCGTCGTCTTGCCCGCGCCGTTGCGCCCGAGCAAGCCGGTGATGGTGTCCGGCTCGATCGTGAGGCTGACATCGTCGAGCGCGACCTGATCGCGATAGCGGCGGCCGAGCGCCGTCGCGGAGATCGTGGGGGTCATATTGGTTTGCCTCCGTTTTGCCTGCTGGACCCCCTGATCAGGGAGTCCAGCAGGTCGCTGTCGATGCCCAGCCGCCTGGCCTCGGCCAGCATCGGGCCGATGAACTGCTCGGCAAAGAGCGTGCGGCGACTGGCCATCAGCTGTTCCCGTGCGCCGGCGGCGACGAACATCCCGATCCCGCGACGCTTCTCCAGCACCGCCTCGTCTACCAGCCGGTTGATCCCCTTGGCCGCGGTGGCCGGGTTGATCCGGTAAAAGGCTGCCAGCTCGTTGGTCGACGGCACCCGCGCGCCCTCGGCCAGCACGCCGTCGACGATGTCGTCGGCAAGCTGCTCGGCAATCTGCACGAACAGCGGCGCGCCCTCATCAAGCACCGGCACCCGCACCTCCGGGTTACTTAGTTAGATGGTTCATTACCTAAGTAATGTACCCATGAGGCTCTCTGCCGTCAAGCTGGCATCTCGTTTTATATTTAAGTAAACGCTTGACTATCTCCGGCTCGGACTCGATACTCAAGCATGTGCTTAACCAAACAGCCGACCTGGACCTTGACCGGGTCTTCCAGGCGCTCGCCGACCCGGGCAGGCGGGTCATGGTGGAGCGGCTTACCCGGGGCCCGGCATCGGTGAGCGAGCTCGGCAAGCCGCTGGCCATGTCGCTAGCGGCGGTGGTTCAGCACGTTCAGGTGCTCGAGGCCAGCGGCCTGGTCCGGTCGCGGAAGGTCGGCAGGACGCGAACCTGCAGCATCAACCCGGCCGCGCTCCGATCGGCCGAGCACTGGATCTCCGAGCGGCGGACCCTGTGCGAGCAGCGCCTCGACCGGCTCGGGGACTATCTGGCCCGGCAAGACACCGACTAGTCCCAGCAAGACACCGACTGAAGGAGTACTCGTGACCGCGCGTTCTGTTATCCATGACACGTTCACGATCGAGCGGACTTACCCGGCGGCGACGTCGAGGGTATTCGCCGCATTCGCGTCCGAGGAGGCGAAGAACACCTGGGGTGCTGAACCGGATGCCGACGCCGCCCCCGGCGATACCGAGTTTGACTTCCGGGTCGGCGGGCGCGAGCGGTTCAGCAACAAGTGGCAGGACACGACCTATCGTTACGATGCGCTGTACTACGACATCGTGCCTGACCAGCGGATCGTCTACAGCTACGAGATGTACGCCAATGACGCTCGGATCTCGGTGTCAGTTACCACCATCGAGTTCGCGAAGAGCGGAGAGGGCACCACCCTCACCTACACCGAGCAGGGTGCCTTTCTCGATGGCATCGACGGGCCGCAGGCGAGCGAACTGCGCCAGGGAGGTACCGCCGAGATGCTGGATAACCTGGTCGGCTACCTGAAGTAGCGCTACCCGCCTGCCGCTGCGAGCCCGGCAGGCGAGGTCTATCGCCTGCCGCCAGGGCGTGAGGTCGCGGGGTCCGGGATCGCGCGGCGTGAGCAGCTCAGTCACGGCCCGGTAGATCAGTGCCCTGACCAGGTACTGGCCGAAGTCGCCGATCTGGCTGACCGAGCTGAGCACTCGTTCGTCGGCGCCCTCCCAGATCAGCGCGTCGGCTATGACAATCGCCGAGGCGAACGCCTGCTGGCCGCCAGTAAGGCGACAGATCGATGATGGCCGGTGGCAGCTCATCATGGAACAGCACGTTCCCGGTTAGATCGCCGTGAATGAGCTGACTGGCGGCCGAGACCGGCGCAAGCGCATCGACGAGCCTGCGCACCTGGGGCGGCGCCGGAAGCTCACCCCAGGCCACCCGGTCTCCGATGGCCCACGGATCATCCCTCTCGGTCAGGAACTCAGGCCTGGCGATCCCGGCCAGAGCGGCATGGAAGCGTTCACCAGCGGCAAGGATCTCGGGCCAGCACCGCTCACGGTGACGACCAGCCAGGTACCCGGCCGCACTCCAGCCGCCGACGCGAACCTGTCCGCTCAAAGACCGCCGCGGACACGCGAACCTGAATCCGGTCCCGCCGATGCGTGAGCAAAAATCCAGTTGCCACTCAAGCAGGCGCGGGTCCGCGGCTGGCTTGAAGACCAGGCCGCCAGCGAGCCACGAGGTACCCTGCCCGCCATCCAGCAGCTCGACCGGCATCCCGGCCACCCCGAATTCGGCCAGCACCTGCTGTGGCGGCGGACGGCTTCCGACCGTTTGCTCAGCCACAGTCCGTGAGGCTACAGTCCCGGCCTGCTGCCACTCAACGGCATTGTCGCCGCCAATCAACCTCCGCCGGTCAGGCGGCGGCGGGTGCGGGCGGGCTGTGGCTGTGGTAGATCCGTTTACCGTCTGGGCTGGTCATGGTGGTGGTGCCGTCCGGGTTGAGGACGATGCTCCAGCCCCATCGGTGAATCAGGATCAGATGATGGAATCCGCACAAAAGGACCATATTGGTGAGGCTGGTGGCGCCGCCTTTGCTCCTGGGCCGGATGTGGTGCACCTGGCAACTGGAGGGTGGTGCGGTGCAGCCGGGTGCGGCGCAGTGCTGGTCGCGGAGGATCACGGCGCGGCGCAGGTGTGCCGGGATGGTGTCGGTGCTGGTGCCGACATCCAGGGGAAGGCTCACTGATGCGGCGGGCCGGGCGAGCCTGCCGGTTCTCAGGAATGAGGCGAGGCCGTGCTTTCCGGACAGCAGCGCGACGGCGTTCGCGGTGATCAGGTCACGGACCTGGTCAAATACCTGGTCCTGGGTGGCCGGGCCGTATCCGGTACCGCAGTGGTCGCAGCCGCTGGTGCCGGGGGTGCCGCTGCCGGGCCCGGTGACGGCCCGGGTGAGCAGGGCGGCCAGCCGGTCCAGGAGGTCGTGGTCGAGGTGCCCGGTGACGACGGGGATGATGGTGGCGTCGCATTCGGTGCCGGGTGCGGCGGCGGGCCAGGGGATGGCGGGCGGCACGGTGCTGCCGTCGGGCTCCAGGCGGGGCCGTAGCCGGGAGCTGAGCAGGTCCTGCCCGCCCGGCCGGCCGCTGCCCTGCCGTGTGCTGTCATCCCCGGTACCGTCGTGCCCGTCTTCGTCGTGGCCGGGCTGGCCGCCCAGGCGGCGGGTGAGTTCGTCGAGGGTGAGGTGGAGCTGGATCTGGGTGGGCTGCCCGGCCCGGTCCGGGAGCCCGCCCGCCGCGATCAGCCGGACCAGCGCCTCTTCCAGTGCGTCGTGCTGACGCTGTCCCGGTGTCCGCAGGTCCTCCGGGCCGCGCCGCTTGCCCAGCGCGTCCAGCACCGCCCGCATCGCCTCGGCGCAGCCCGGGGTCAGGTCCCCGTCCAGCTTCCCGGCCCCGCCTAGCGTCGTGGCCAGCCGGACCCGCCGGTCTCCGAACCCGTCATCGTCTCCGTCGGTGTCGGGGACGGCCAGCTGCTTGCGCATTTCCTCAGCTAGGCCGGCCAGGTCCGCCAGCCTCGCGCCGCCGGCGGCGGCGCCGAGCAGGATGCGGTCGGCGTCGCGGCGTGCGGACTCGGGCAGGAGGTCGGTCCAGGCGCAGAGGTCCTTCGCCCAGGACTCGGAGATCTCCCCGGCGGCCAGCGCGGCCCAGATCTCGGGGTGAGCGCGGAGCCGGTGCATCCACCCGGCCGCCCCGGACGCGGCACCGGGCGTGACCCGGGTCCGCCACCGCAGCCAGGACCGGGCAGTGGGATGCCCGTCGGCTTCACACCCGGCCGCGTAGTCGAACGCGGACAGGACCGAGGCCTGCGCGGCGGTGTGCACCGACCGGGCCTGCTCCAGGCCCAGCAGGCACTCGGCCTGCACGACCTGCGGGGCCGACGCCAGGTCCGCGCTGGTCAGCCACCGCAGCCCGGCCAGCACCATCGACACCGCCTGCGCCGCCGAATCAGGTGCGGCAGGGTCGGGCGCGGGGAAGTCGGGTGCGGGCAGGCCGGGGGCAGTACTGGGCTGCCGGCCGAGACCTGACATCGACACCACCTCCCTCGAAAAGCGCACGCCGGCACCACACCAGACCCAGACTTTCGCGTCGCAGCTCACAGACACGCCCGCACAAGCACGAACGCCGGCGCCACGCCAGTCACCCAAGAAACGGAGGGCCACTCAACCGGGGAAACACTCCCGCCACACAGGAGTCCACCACACTCACAACCACTGCCATCCCGGCGATGCCATCTCCCTCAGCACCTAACCAAAACCCTAACACCACCCACCGACAATTAGCCGTCGTCCATATCCCGGCGCGAGAAATAGGGGCACGGTTCCGGGGAGCGGACCCTGGATATCCGCACACCCCTCGCCTAGCAGAGCCGAGGCCGGGCGGCAGGCACGCAGGCAGGTGGGGTCGGCTGGCTGCCGGACGGCCTAGGTACGGTTTGCCCGACTCAGGCTTCGAGATCGTGCTCGGGGCAGCGGGGTGGCAGGAATCGCAGGGTGAGCTGACCCTGACTTTGCTCTGCGTATGCCTTGACGGCTTTAGCCTCGTGGACGGGATCGGTGTCCAGGATGAGGACCACAGGCCGTCCGATGTCATCAATGAGCTTCTGACAGAATGCGAGAAAGTCCGCAGAGCCGGTTCCCTCGTCCTGGATCGCGAAGCGCAACTCTCCGCGCGGACTCACCGCAGACAGTATGGAGACCGGCGGCTCTTGCCGGAACCGACGTTATAGTCACCATGCGAAGTCTCGGCCGCGAAACAGATCAGTGCTCCGGCCTTCTTCGCCTCGGCCTGGATCTGCGGGAACGTCTTGCTCTTCCATTCAGCGACTTTCGCCGGATTGTGCTCGCCAGCCACGTCGATCGGTCGCTGCGAGGAGATCCCGAGCCTGTCCAGGTTCCGGCCCACGCTGACCAGGGACAGGGTCACTCCGAACTGGCGAATGATCAGCTCTCTGATCATTCCGCGAGTCCACAGCGCGTACTCGAACGACAGTTGCTTCGGATCGTTCCCGGCGATCAGCTGACCCAGCTGCGACATCTGCTCGTCGCTTAGCCGGGCACGGGGCCCAGGCGTCTTCTTCGTACGCAGCGCCTCTTTCCCCTGCTTGCGGTAGGTCTTCTGCCAGTCGAATACCGAGGTCCGCGAGACGCCAAGAAGCTTTGCCACCTCGTCAGGCGAGGAACCCCGCTCAATCGCCTCGCACGCCTGCACCCGCTCCTCGAAGGTGGCCCGCCGGCCTCTGATCGCCATGCCGGCATAATATCCAGAAATTAGTGAGCCGATTGGGTCATAGACGTAACACCTTGAGAGTGAGGCTCCACCGCCGCTTCGGCCGGCTCCCGGCCGCAGTGAGCCTCAGTTGCCGGACCGGCGCCGGGGGTGCGCCCGCGACCGGGCGCCGATGATGCCCCGGCAGAGTTCCAGGCTCTGGCGCGAATTCCGTGATCGGGCTGCCTCGCGGGCCCGGGCGGAGCTACCGCCCGGAGCCGGACTGGTCCCCGGCGACTCAGCTGTCACAGCCGCCTCACCCGCTGCCAGGCTCGCCCGATCCTGTAGGAGACTTTTTTCCTGTAGGAGACTTAACAGCGAATATGGTAGTCAATCCTCCTACAGGAAAAAAGTCTCCTAGATCTTTTAGTCACCAGCCCGGCACCAGCCCCCAAGATCGCCCAGAAACCACCAAATCCGGCCCCCTCACCTACGCAAGCCCGGCCGCAGATCACCCCGGCCGACGTTCCTGGCCGTCATCCGCCACCCCGGCTCACATCACGGAACTCGCGCCAGAGCCGAGTTCCATGATCATGCCGGGGACGGCGATCACGGAACTCTGGTGGCGCGATCATGCGGCTGATGTTCCGGGATCACGGCGGGTGACAGGATCACGGAACATAGGCGGCGTGATCCCGGAAGGGGAGCCGGGTTGCGGGATCAGGACCACAAGCGACGCTTGGGCTAGTCGAGACTGCAGACGCAGCGCTCGCTCCGAAATAACGCAACTGGGACCTCGGCTGTGTCGACGGGAATCGGCATTGAACGCTAGCGTGGCGAGCTGAGATAGGCCCCTATGGCGAGCAATAGAACGAAAGTCCATGAAGGCAACGAGCGACAGAGCCAGAAAGGCCTGCCATGACCTACCCCCGAGCAGTCAGGTGCCGGTCAAAGAGCGGCCAGCACCACCAGGACTGGCATGGCCGCGATCGCGCTGCTGGCCGTCGGCCTGCCATTCAGCAACACCGCTGCCAGCACCTCTCAGGCCAGCACCGCGACCCACGCCGCCCGCGTCGCGTCGAGTCCGGCCTGCCGCAAAGCCTCGGGTCCCTTCCACGTGACCGGCACGAAGGTGACGGGGGCACGCGGCAAGCTCTTCGTTCCTTATGGAATTACCGTGCCAGGCCTGGGCAACAGCGACTATCGAGGCCTGGTTCCGCTGGACGTCGCCAAGATCATCGCCACGGCCAGGTTCTGGTGCGCTAACACGGTCAGGCTCCAGATCAGCCAGGCCAACCTGGTCGGGGCGGCCGGCGCCAGGGTCAGTCACCCCTTCCTCCAGGCGATCGAGACCGAAGTAAGGGCAGCCGAGAAAGCGCAGCTGGTCGTCGTGCTCAACGCGCAGACCGAGGACAACGGCCTGCAGCTCGCCCCGACGAGGGTCACCGCCAGTTTCTGGAAGGTGCTGAGCCGAGTCTACGGCCACGACCCGCAGGTGATCTTCGACCTGTTCAACCAGCCGCGCGTCTTCATGCAGGCGAGCTGCGGCGACTCGAAGGACTGGACGTTCTGGCACCGGGGCGGCCGGTTCGACGGCACGGTGTACCTGGGCATGCAGCCGCTGGTCAACGACATTCGCAGGGACGGCGCGACGAACGTGCTCTGGCTCGAAGGTCCCTGCTTCGCTAACTCGCTGGCGGGGCTGCCCGGCCACGAGATCGAGGGCAAGGACCTCGTCTACGCGTTCCAGCATCCGCGCGGTGACCACGATGCCTCGCAGTGGTACGCCGACTTCGGCTCTGTGCTGTTCAGGCACATCGCGCCGGTGGTGGACGCCGAATGGTCGAACTACGCGGCGAACAAGACCGAGTGCTGGCCGGACGCGCCCAGAGCCGTGCCCGCGTTCCTGCGGTACCTGCAGCAGCGCGGCATCGGCCTGACCGCGTTCCAGCTCAAGCAGGGCGTGCTGATCAGAACCAGGGACCTCACCGACCCAACCCACATCTACACCAGGGGACCGGCGAAGTGGCGCTGCGCCAGCGGCCTCAACGAGGGCATCGGCCTCACCCTGCTGACCTGGTACCGCCGGCTCAACGCCTGACCGGACGGCCCCGCACTAGCAGGTCGGGTTCGGCATCACCGGGCTCGCGAACGCGCCGAGCGTGCCAGGGCCGACCTGACCGTACTGGCTGAAGCCGCCGAACGTGTTGCCGTTCGTCATGTCGCCGAACTCCCACACGCAGATTCCGCTGACTCTCGCCTGCGTGAAGTACGGGTAGAACTTGCCTGGACCCTGGGGCGGCATCACGCAGCCCGTGCCTGAGACCAGGTTGCACTTGGTGTTGAACTCGGTCGCGCTGGTGTCGGTGACGAACTGGATCGACTGGTACTTGTGCCCGCCGGTAACCGGCTGCTGCTGCAGGAACGGCGTCGGGAACGGGTCGCCCGCGCTGACCGTGGTGGAGCCAGGCCAGTCCGGGTAATACGGCGAGCCGTCGTAGTCGAGGTCGCCGATCGCGTCGAAGAACACCCCGCAGCCGGTCACCTTGTCGGGCGCGGCGTGCAGGGCGCCGTGCGTGTCGCCCTTCTTGTAGCAGGGCGCGTCGTCGGGCTCGAACTTCGCTCCGGTGTCCTTGGCCTTCTCGTACGGACCCGAGCAGTCCTTGAAGTAGGTGTCCTTGACCTTGCCGACCGTCGTCTTGGCTGACTTGCTGACCGAGGTGCACGCCTCGAAGTGGCCGATCTCGTACTCGTCGTTGATCATGTACGGGCCGGCGCCCCACGGCAGGACGTTGGCCGCGCGGGCCGAGTTGTACTCGGACTGGAAGTTAAACTTGGTTCCGGTGCAGTCGAACGGGTTCGTGTTCATGAAGCCGTTCGCGCCCGAGGCGATCATGAAGCCGCTCTTGCCCGTCGTATGGTCGGTCTCGACCGCCTCCAGGGCATTGCCGCCCGTGACTGCGGTGTCGAACATCCGGACGGTAATGGAATCACCCGGGTTCATCAGCAGGGTCTTGGAGTTCGGCGCGAACGTCGCCGTGTCCGCGAGCTGCGAGCTCGGCGGCCCGGCCGGGACGCCGTTGGCCTGAATGAACGCGAAGTTGACCGGCTCCACGCAGTTGTTATTGCACGGGCCAGAGCCGTCGCCGGCGCACTCCAGGCTGTCGATGGTGAGTGCGGAGCACCAGTGAGCGTTGTCACAGCTGATGGAATCGGAGAACGGCGCGAACCCTGGCGGGTAGAACTGCAGCTCCACGAAAGCC
Source organism: uncultured Actinomycetota bacterium (assembly GCA_963819285.1). Classification (GTDB taxonomy): domain Bacteria; phylum Actinomycetota; class Actinomycetes; order Streptosporangiales; family Streptosporangiaceae; genus Chersky-822. The sequence continues at coordinate 918,759 of CAWFVM010000006.1, read as the reverse complement.
GATCCGCCTCCGGGGTAGTTGCCCTTCGGGGCGTTCTGATCGGAGCCGGGAGTGCAGGGCAGCAGCGGGGCCGAGTCCGGGTCGCACACGGTGGTGGACATCCAGGGTGCGACGGAGAGCTCGAACCAGTCGGTCGTGTCATGGCCGGGGCTCTTGACCGTCGGTGCCGCGACCGGGTCCTTCGGGAGCGTCTCGGTGATCTCGAAATTCCGGCCGGAGCCCTTGGCCGAGGAGATGAACCTGAGCGACGGCTCATCGTGGCCAATATAGTGACCGTTCTCGCGGAAGCGGCCGCCTGCGCCACCGCGCGGGTCGGCGCACGGCAGGTTGTCCTTGACCGGGTGCTGCTTCGGGCTCAGGCCATTGCAGTCGAGCATGCCGGTCGCGCGAGGCTGGAACACCGCGCTGTGCGGGACGGCGGCCGGAGCTGACCCGTGCGCGACTCCGGGCGCGAGCACCCCGGCGGCCAGCGCGGCAGCCGCGACCACGGGAGCGCCGAGCATTCGCGGGCTGAGCATTCGCCGATGACGCCGCATGAATTTCCCCATCCCGTCGCTGACTGGCCAAGTGACACCCTAGTCACTGAATGGCCGCGATGACAGGCGGGCACGGCACCGCTAAGGCCGCACGGCTAAGGAAGCCACCAGGTCTGCGCTTTCGCGCTGGCGCAATTCGCGACTTCTAGCTGAGTGCCGGCCGCCAGGCTCGATCCCGGATCGGTCAGGCACTTGCCGTCGGAGGCGTTCCGCAGCTCATTCCGGCCGAACGCGGTCCAGTCCTGCGCCTTCTGGCCGGCACACCGGCCGAGCACCACCGCGCGGCCCGAGGACGCGAGCGTGGCGCAGCGCGAGCCCGACTTGAGCTTGCCGCCTGCGGTTGACCAGAGCTGGCTGACCGCGCCGCTGCCGCAGTTGGCGATGACCACCCTGGCGCCGGCCGGGGCCAGGCACTCGCCGAGCAGCGCGCTGGTTACCGTGCCGGTCACGTGCTTCGTCACCGCGGCCTGCACCAGGTCAAGGAACGGCCCGGCGTAGGTGTCATTGTCATAAGAGGACCAGGGGGAGAAATTAGTGCCCCGGCCAGAATGCAGGTACGCCTGGCCGGCGTTGCACACGGGACTGAAGGCGCACTTGGGGCCCACTCCCGGAAGCGCCACCGTGTTGAGCTGCCAGAGGCCGCGGTCGAAAGAGAACGTTCCTTTCGGGCAGGTGAACTTGGGGAAGTCGCCCTGCCCGGTAATCCCGCCGCTGGCGTTGTCGCAGACGATCAGGTTCGGGTCGCCGCCGCTCTCGGCCACGCAGATGGTCGCCGCGGTGACCAGGTCGCCGCCGAAGTAGCCATTGTCCGGCCAGCCGGCCCTGGCGGCGTAATTCACGCAGGTGGAGACGGCCTTGCCGGCCGCGGCGGGGGAGAGGCGCCCGGACCTGGCGGTCGGCGCGACCAGGCCGAGCTGGTGCTGGGCAGCGGCAGATCCCGCCGCATGCGCGTTCGACGCCAGGGCCGGGCCGATCGCGGTGACGCCGGCTCCGGCGGCGGCCGCGAGGGCCAGCGCGATGACAACCTTGGGCAGGGCGGACAGGCTCGGCACGGAGCGATCCTTTCGGGGCGGGACGGGGGTCGGGGGTCGGGGGGGCGGAGGGATCGGGGTCACGCCTTCTCGAAGGCAACCTGCCCGGCTGAGGTCACGTCAACCGAAACGGCGAGCACCTCGCCGGCGATCCAGTCACGGTAGCCGATCAGGTCCTGGTCGCCGGCCGGCAGGAACAGCGAGATCCGGTCGGACAGGCCGAGGCCGGCCTGCTTGCGCATCGTGTTGACCTGGTGGATGAGGTCGTACACCCGGCTCTCCCTGCGGAGCTCGTCATCGAGCGTGAGGTCGAGCGCCACCGTGATGCCGCCCTCAGAGGCGACCTCCCAGCCCGCCTTCTCCAGCCGCTCCACGATCACCTCACCCGGCTCGAGCACGTGACCTCCGGCCTCGAACCGGCCGTCCTCCAGGGCAAGGAAGTCACCGGCATCTAGCGCCTTCTTGACGGCGGGCATGCCGGCGCCCAGGCGGGGGGCCAGCGCCCGGAAGTTGGGCCTGACCCGGATTCCGCTGGTCCGCACCGGCTCAAGGCTGACCTGCTTGACCCGGACTCGTCGGCGATCTCCGGCAGGTGGGTCTCGATGCCTTCCGCGCCCTCCACCAGCAGCTGGCGCAGCGGCTGGCGCAGCTTCAGCCTGGACTGGGCCCGGGTCTTGCGGCCGAGGTCCACGACTCGCCGCACGGCCGCCACCTCAGCGACCAGCTTGTCGTCGATCTGCCCGGCCGCCGGCCAGCCGGCCAGGAATACCGAATCGGGCGCCTGCGGGCACACCCCGGCGACGAGTGCCTGCCAGAGATGCTCGGCCAGGAAAGGCATCACGGGGGCGATCACCCGCAGCGCCTGCACCAGCCCGATCCACAGGGTACGGAGCGCCGCGTGGTCACCGTTCCAGAACCGGCGCCTTGACCGCCTGATGTACCAGTTAGACAGGTCATCCAGATAGGACTCGAAGGTGCGGAGCACGCTGGCGGTGACGTAGGCCTCGTAGCCGGCCGTGGCGTCGGCGACGAACCTGGCCGTCCTGGCCAGCAGCCACCGGTCGAGCGGCTGCGCCTCCAGGCCAGCCAAGCTCTCCAGATCAGTCCAGTTTTCCAGATCAGCCAGGGCCGGAGTGAAGTCCGCCGTGTTGGCGTAGCCGGTGAAGAACGACAGGCTGTTCCACAGCGTGAGCAGCTTGCGCTGGATCTCCTTGGCCGGGCCGAATCCGAACAGCAGATTCTGGCTCGACGGCTGCTGGCAGAACTGCCACCGCATGACGTCAGCGCCCATCTGGGCGAACGCCTCCTCGGCGCTGATCGCGTTGCCCCACGAGCCGTGCATCTCCCGGCCCCGCTCGTCCAGCATCTTCTCGTAGCCGAGCACCTTGCGATAGGGAGCCCGCCCGGTCAGCGTGACCGACATGAAGAGCTGGCTGTAGAACCACAGCCTGATCTGCTCGCGCATCTCCGACACCCAGTCGGCCGGGAACCACTCGTCCCAGTAGCCGTGATCGGGCAGGTCAGCGGTGGTCAGGCCGCTGGCCGCGCCGGTGGCGTAGCCCTCGTCGATCCAGGCCTCGTTCTCCCAGCCGAGCGTCGAGAACGGGACGATCCCCGCGTCCAGCCAGACGTCACCGACCTCGGCGATCCGCTCGGCCTCCTGCCCGCAGTCTTCGCACCTGATCCGCACGGCGTCGATCCAGGGCCGGCGCAGTTCCTTCAGGCCGGTCACCGGCTCGGTCGCCCTCGCCTCAAGCTCGGCCCGCGACCCGATCACGTTCAGGTGCCCGCACTCGCAGGGGTAGAAGGGCAGCGGCAGGCCGTAGTACCTGCGCCTGGAAATGTTCCAGTCGGACATGTTGACGAGCCAGTCGTCCATCCGGGCGCCCAGATAGGCGGGGGTCCACTCGACGGTGCGGTTGGCCGCCCGCATCGGCTCCCTGATCTGGTCGACCGAGATGAACCAGTCGTCGGAGATCCGGAAGATCAGCGGCGTATGGCAGCGCCAGCACTCGGGGTAGCGGTGCTCGATCGTGCCCGCGCCGACGAGCAGCGAGCGCTGCTTCAGGTCATTCACGACCTGGCCGGCGACCTCGGCGGTGCCGAGCCCGGCCAGCCAGCCGTACTCAGGATAGAAGCGGCCAGACTCATCAACCGGCGTGAGAACGGGCAGCTCGCAGGTCTTGCCCAGGTCGAAGTCCTCCGCGCCGCAGCCGGGCGCGATGTGCACGATGCCGGTGCCTTCCTCCATCGATACCTCATCCCAGGGGACGACCCGGTGCTCGACCCCGGCGCCAGGCGCCAGGTAATCGAACGGCCCCTGGTACCGCCAGCCGACCAGGTCGGCACCCGGCCGCACCTCGGCGAAGGTCTCGCCGCCGCCCGGCACCGAGGCCGCCCGCTGAACCGCCATCCAGTCGCCGTTTTCCAGGCGGCCGTACTCAGCGTCCGGCCGCACCGCCGCTGCCACGTTGGCCGGCAGCGTCCAGGGCGTCGTGGTCCAGATCACCAGCGCCTCGCCCGGCCGGCCGGGCAGCGGAAAGCGGACGTACAGCGACGGGTCAGACCGGTCGACGTAACTGCCGGCCAGCTCGTGCGCGGAAATGGACGTGCCGCAGCGCGGGCACCACTCGGTCGGCCGGTGGCCTAGGTACAGCCAGCCCTTGTCCTTGACTATCCGCAGGAACTTCCAGATGTACTCGATGTTGGTATCGGAGAAGGTGTAGTAGTCCTTGCCCCAGGCCATCCACTGGCCGAGCCTGATCTCGCCGGCGATGAGCTCGGCCGCGTAGCGCTCGACGACCTCGCGGCATTTCTTCGCGAACGCCTCCAGCCCGTACTCCTCGATCTCGTGCTTGGAGTTCAGGCCAAGCTCGCGCTCGACCCCGACCTCGATCCACAGGCCCTGGCAGTCGAAGCCGTTCTGGTACCGCTGCTCGTAGCCGCGCAGCGCCTTGTACCGCTGGAAGACGTCCTTCAGCGTCCGGCCCCACGCCGTGTGCACCCCGAGAATCTTGTTCGCCGTGACCGGCCCGTCAATGAAGCTGAACTTCGGCCCGCCGGCGGTCTGCGCGCGCAGCCGGGCGAAGATGTCCTTGCGGTCCCAGAAGTCCAGGACAGCGACTTCCAGCGGTTCGGCGTCTGGCTTGTCAGACAGATCAGGGAACATGGGCGGGAGTCTATCGGCCCCGACCGAATCCGATCCGTGAGGACGATATCGCCCTGCGTGACCGCTTGCGGCGGCGCCGGGCTGCCCTACCAGCGCGGCCAGCAGATTTGGTTATTGACGCGTTAGTTCTGCCTGTTTATGTTCTGGGTGCACCCCGACATCGGGGTACGTCAACCTGGACCTGTGCTCGCGTCACCGAAGACGAAGCAACCGGCCGCTCTCACGCGGCCTCAGGCCCTCGGTCGAGGAGGTTTGTCTCGTTGCGATCAAGAACCCCTAGCGCCAGCGGCGCTGGATTAAACCATCGGCGTGCCCGCTCGGGCTTGTCCCGCGCCTGGATGGTCACAGCCTCAAGCGCCGCCCTCGCGGTCGGCGCTCTGAGCTTCGCTGGCGCATCCGCTGCCCAGGCAGCACCCATGACTCCGGCTCACTCCACGCCGCACGCAGCTACGGCCCACCCCACCGCACCTCAGTCAGTCTCCCCTGGCCATTTCAAGGTCGACTATAAGCGGGCTTGCCGGGCTGCCGTCGTGGCAGGCCACGAGGCCTGTCTGTCCCTGATCCGCACCAACGTCCCGCACGTGAGCCAGTCCAAGCTTGGCCCCGACGCGGCACCCGTCGGTGACGGTTACGGCCCGTCCACCCTGCAGACCGCTTACGGCCTGCCGTCATCCACCAACGGCTCGGGTCAGACCGTCGCGGTTGTCGACGCGTTCAACGACCCGAACGCGGCATCGGACCTTGCTACTTACCGATCTGACTGGGGTCTGCCTGCCTGTGGTACCGGCTGCTTCAGCATCGTCAACCAGAACGGCGCCACCAGCCCGCTGCCGGCCTCGCCGGCACCAGCGGCTGGGACGTCGAAGAGTCGCTAGACGTTGACATGGTGTCGGCGATCTGCCCGCTCTGCCACATCATCCTGGTCGAGACCACCAGCGCAAGCACCGCTTCCCTGGGTGCCGGCGTCAACGCCGCTGTTTCACTCGGCGCCAAGTACGTCTCGAACAGCTACGGCGGTCCCGAGTCCACCTCGGACAGCTCAAGCGACACCTCCTTCTACAACCACCCGGGCGTCGCGGTAACCGCGTCGGCTGGTGACGACGGCTTCGGCGTCGAGTACCCGGCCGCGTCACCTGACGTCGTCGCTGTGGGCGGCACCTCGCTCAGCACCGCGTCGAACTCCCGCGGCTTCACCGAGACCGTGTGGGGCAGCAGCGCGGGCGGCGAGGGCACCGGCTCTGGCTGCTCGGTCGACAGCACCAAGCCGACCTGGCAGACCGACACCGGCTGTGCCAAGCGCACCAACAACGACGTGTCAGCCGACGCCGACCCCAACACCGGCGTCGCTGTCTACGACACCTTCAGTGAGGGCGGCTTCCTTGAGGTCGGCGGCACCAGCGCCTCCTCGCCGATGATCGCGGCTGTGTACGCGCTCGCCGGTACCCCGACGGCCGGCACCAACCCCGCTTCTTACCTCTACGCGCACACGGCCAACTTCTTCGACGTCACCTCTGGCGCCGACGGCAGTTGCTCCCCGGCTTACCTCTGCACCGCTGAGGTCGGCTACGACGGCCCGACCGGCCTTGGTACCCCCAACGGCATCGCGGCCTTCTCCCAGGGCACTGTCACCGGCAACACGGTGACCGTCACCAACCCGGGCAGCCAGACCACGACCACCGGCAGCGCGGTCAGCCTGACGATCCACGCCACGGACTCGGCCACCGGCCAGACGCTGACCTACTCGGCCACCGGCCTGCCGACCGGCCTGTCCATCAACTCGACCACCGGCGTGATCTCCGGCACCGCGTCGACCGCAGGCACGTTCACTGTCACCGTGACGGCAACCGACACCACGGGCGCCCACGGCTCAGCGACGTTCACCTGGACGGTTGGCACCGCTGGCGGCTGCACCTCAAGCCAGCTGCTCGGCAACCCGGGCTTCGAGACCGGCTCAGCCGCGCCGTGGACCTCGACCGCCGGCGTCATCAACCCCAACGGCGCTGGCGAGACCTCGCACTCCGGCACCTGGTATGCGTGGCTCGACGGTTACGGCACCACCCACACTGACACGCTGTCCCAGACGGTCACCATCCCGGCCGCCTGCAGCCACTCGACGTTCAGCTTCTGGCTGCACATCGACACCTCTGAGACAACCACGACGACAGCTTTCGACAAGCTGACCGTCACCGAGAACGGCGTCACCATCGCCACGTTCTCCAACCTCAACCACAACACCGGCTACACGCAGCACACGATCTCGCTGGCTGGCATCACTGGCTCCGTCGCCCTGAAGTTCTCGGGCGTCGAGGACAGCTCGCTGCAGACGTCGTTCGTCCTCGACGACACGGCTCTGACCACCGGCTGATCACGGTATAGCTAGGGCTGGTGACCCGTGCCTGCTGGCACGGGTCACCAGCCTGCTAGCCGGTCAGCCCGGCGAGCTGCCCGCGAAGACCGTCCGCGCGCCTGGCATCGACGGCCTCGACCAGCGCGATCGCCCTCGTCCACGCCGCACGCGCGGCCCCGGCCCGCCCAGCCAGTGCCTCTGTCTTCCCCAGGCCAGCGAGCGCGTCGGCCAGCATGACCGGCAGCTGCCCATCAGCCAGCAGTCCGACGGCCCTGGTGTAATGCTCGCGGGACCTGTCCAGGTCACTGGCCTGGTAGAGCTCGCCAAGGCTGGTCGAGACGACGTTCTCGGTCAAGGCGTCGGCGCAGTCACGCACGATCTCCAGCGCGGCCAGGAGAGTGCGCTCGGCACCATCCCTGTCGCCGCGGCGCAGCAGCATCTGGCCAAGTCCCGTGTAGGCGAATCCCTCGCCGTTGCGGAACCCGATCTGCTCGCAGATGATCGCCGACTGGATGAAGTAGCGCTCGGCATCGTCGAGGTGATCAGTGGCCATGGCGGTGGTACCCAGGTTGACCAGCAGGATCGCCTGGTTCATCTGATCGCCCGTGACGGTGAAGCCGGCCAGTGCCTGCCGGTAGCTGGTGCTCGCTGACGCGAACTCACCCTGCTTGAGCTGGGTGACGCCGAGTCCCATCCATGCCTCGGCGGCGATGCCGGCGTCCAGGTCAGGGTCGACGATCTCGATCACCGACCGCGCGGCGGCGGCCGACCTCAGCGAGCTGGCCCCGCCCCGCATGCACGATGCACATGCCGAGCACCGCCCTGGCGCGAGCACGCTGCCCGCCAGGGCCAGCGCCGGGCAGCAGGTCGAGCGCGGAGTCAAACTCAGTCGCCGCGCGGTCATGCTGGTCCTGCACCAGATGCAGCTCACCCAGGCTGCACAGCAGCGCCGCCTGTGCCACCCGGTTGCCGCTGGCTCGCGCGGCGCGCAGCCCGACGGTAGCCACTTCCTGCCAGTCACGGAAGTGATGGTGTGCCTCGAAGAACCGTTGCAGCGTGAGCGCGAGGTCCCAGGTCAGGTCGTGCCAGCCGCGCCCGGCAGCCCCGTGAACCGCTGCGACAAGCGCAGCGTGCTCGGTCGCGAACCAGTCCGCCGGGTCTGCCAGGTCAGCCAGCAAGCTGGCGTCGGTGTGGGACCGGTCACTTGTGACGAGCGGAACGTAGTCGCGCAGTCGCTGGTCCATCCGGGCGGCGGCGCTGAGGCAGGCGGCGTAGGCGCGGGACACGGCAGCGATAAGCGCGGCCTGATCGACTGTTGCCGCGACCTCGCGGACATAGAGCCGGACGAGCTGGTGAAAGCGGAATCGCGGCACGTCAAGCGCGCGCCCGGCAGCCGCCGTGAGCAGCCGCGCCTGCACCAGCCCGTCGACAATGTCCTCGGCCTCGCGAATCGAGTCTGGCGAGCGCCACAGCCGCGGTCCACGCGCCGAAGTCCGGCAGGTCAAGCGTCGCCAGGATGCACAAGCCGCGCTGCAGCTCGGCATCAAGACCGCGATAGACCAGGTCGAAGCTGCTGCGCAGGGCAACCCCTGTGATGGCGAGCTCGTCCAGCCTGGTCCGCTCGTCATCCAGCCGGCGGCTAGCCAGCCGATCGACTGGTGCGGCCGGGACACCAGGCGAGTGCCTGCGATCCTGATGGCGAGCGGCAGCCCGGCGCACAGGTCAACGACTCTGGACGCTGCCTCGGTATCTGCCCGCACCCGGTCGGCGCCGACGATGCGGGCAAGCAGTTCGACGCCCTCACCCGGGCCAAGCGGCGCGAGCTCGACCTGCGGCCACGAGTGCAGCCCCATGACGCGGCTACGGCTGGTGACCAGCAGCCCGCAGCCGGAGTTAGCCGGCAACAGCGGCAGTACGTGCTCGGCGGTCGTGGCGTTGTCAAGCACAAACAAGAGCCTGCGGTCGGCGCTCAGAGACCGCAGCATAGCCGTGCGCTCGGCCGAGGTGGCGGGAATCGCGCCCGCGCTGACGCCAAGCCCGGTCAGTACCTGGCCAAGGGCGTCGTGCGGATCCACCGTACCCAGATCATCTCCGCCGAGGTCCAGGTAGATCTGCCCGTCGGCGAACTCACCACGTAGCCGGTGAGCGACATGCACGGCGACGGTGCTCTTGCCCGTACCCGGCATGCCGGTGATCGAGGCGACGGCGGGCCAGGCACCGGATGAGCCTCCGGAAAGCAACTCGACGACGTTCTTGACGGCTTCGCTGCGGCCTGCGAAATCCGGGAGGTCAGGCGGAAGCTGGAACGGCCGGTATCTGACAGCGTCGTAGCGAACCGCAGGAGGAACAGCCCCGGTGCGCACGGCGCCTGGCCTGGAGTCGCCGCTCAGGATCGCCTGCTGCAGGTGCGCCAGCTCGGTGCCGGGCTCGATCCCGAGCTCGTCGATGAGCAGCCTTCTGGCCTGCTGATATACCTCAAGAGCGGCCGCGTTCTGGCCCGCCTGGCTCAGCGCCGTCATGAGCAGCGCGTAACCGTGCTCGTCCAGCAGATGGCGGCCCACGTGCGCACGAAGGTGACCGACCACGTCCGGGCGCGTCCCGGCCAGGATGCAGGCCTCGAAATACGCCTCCCTGGCGATGCGGCATTCCTGCGAGAACCCGGCCCTGGCCGCTTCGAGCAACGATCCGGCCGTCACGCCGGGAAACACCTCGCCTGTTGCCAGCTTCGGCTGCAGCGGCTCAAGCCCGGTAATGGCGGCCGCGGCGTCGCCCCGGTCAAGCGCCGCCCGGGCGAGTCCGTACTGCTCGCGCAGTCGCCACACGTCAAGCTCGCCCGCTTGCACCCTGAGCTGGTAGCCACCATGACGGGTAGCGATCCGCGCCGCGACCTCGGCGGGCATCTCGCGGCGCAACTCGCTCGCGTAGGTCCGCAAGTTAGCCAGGGCGTTGGGGGGCGGGTCAGAAGGCCACAGCTCGGCTATCAGCGAGGAAGCGAGGATGGTCTCATTGCCGCAGGCCAGCAGCACCGCGAGCAGGGCGCGCCGCCGCGGTGATCCGAGCGGCACCCGGATCTCGCCAACGAGCAGCTCGAACTCCCCCACCACCCGGAAGTCGATCCTGGTCATTGCTGCCTCGCAAAATCAATGGCCCGGATTCAACGTAGGCAGCGCACGTATCGCGGCTGTATCGCCAGCACATCGGATCTGTATCGGTAATCGCGACGCTTATCGCGTACCTGTTCCTGACCTAGGAAGGACTAGGAATGATGAAGATAAAGGCCATCCTGGCCTCGGGCGCGACCGTGATTGCCGCAGCGGCAGCCACAGCGGTCCTGCCGGTCACGGCGGCGTCGGCGGCGTCGCCGCCGCAGTGCAATACGGTAAGCGTCGTCGAAAACATGGACATGCCGACCTTTAACGGCAGCGTCAATTGCGAGCTTGGCACCTTCTCCGGCAACACGCATCAGCTGCCGGTGAAATCCTTGCAAGGCGCGATGAACGTCTGCTTCGGCAAGAGCGTTCTCGGCAGCGTGTACCCGCTGTCCGTCGACGGCGACTTCGGCTCGAACACGCTGACCGCGCTGGAGCGAGTGCAGAGCTTCATCAACGTCGACAGCGATGGCGAGTACGGTCCGATCACCCGCATGCACTTCCGCTGGGAGAACGACAACGACGGGATACCTTGCGTACCCGATGGCGGCGTGTAGGCAGCCTTCCAGGCCGGCCGGGTCTGGCAGCAAGCCAGGCCCGGCCGGCCGCGTCGGCTAGAGAGTAAGCGGCAGTGACCGCAGCCGTCGCCCGGTCGCCTCGAAGACGGCGCCCGCGATAGCCGGGGCAACCGCGATCATCGGCGTCTCGCCCGCGCCAGCCGACGGCAGGTCGGGCCGGTTCAGCAGGATGACCTCCACTGGCGGGACGTCGGCCAGCCTGGGCACCCGGTAGCGGGAGAACGCCGCGTTGGTGATCATGCCGTCGGTGAACGTGATCGCCTCGAAGAGCGCGCCACCGAGTGCCATCACGGCGGCGCCCTCCACCTGGCTGGTGACCGCGCCGGGATTGACGATCGTGCCGCACTCGTAGCCTGAGACCAGCCTGGGCACCCGGATCCGCCGGTCCGGCCCGACCAGCACCCGCGCGGCCGTGACCACCCGGCCGTCCTTCTCCACCCCGCACGCGATACCCCAGTGCCCGTCCCGGTCCGCCCAGCCGACGTGCCCGGCCACCGCGCGCAGCACCGCGGCCAGCCGCTCGTCGGCCAGATTGCGCAGCCTGAAGTCCACCGGGTCGATCCCGAGCTGCCAGGCCAGCTCGTCCATCGTCGACTCCCTGGCGAAATTGTTCGCCGTGGCCGCCAGGCCCCGGTACGAGCCCTGCAGCAGCGGGCTGCGGGCCGGCGTGTATTCGAGTCGCTGGTCGGCGACCAGATAAGGAGTGCGCAGGCCAGCTGTGCCCGCGTTGATGTCGGTGAACGTCCAGCCGGACAGCTGCCCGTCGGCGGTCGCACCCGCCGCGACGTCGATCACCGCCGCTCGCCGCAGCGTGCCCGCGGTGAATTCCTCCGCCCGGCTCCAGCTCACCCGGACCGGCTGGCCGGCCTGCCGGGCGAGCACGGCCGCCTCGATCGCTATCCCGGCCGCGTGCTTTCCGCCGAAGGCGCCTCCCGTCGGCGGCACAACGATCCTGACCTGCTCCTCGCCGACCTTCAGCGCGGCCGCTACCTCCGCGCGCACCGGGAACGGCGTCTGGGTACCGGTCCACACGGTCAGCCTGCCGTCAGCGTCCCAGATCGCCAGCGCGACCCTGGTCTCAAGCGCGGCCGGGGCGATGTAGGCGGCGGTGTAGGTCGCACTGGCACGGGCGGCTGCAACCTCGAGTGCGGTCGCCGCCGAGCCATCCTGCTGCCTGAAGGCGCCCTCGGCCTCGGGATGAGCCCGAAGATAGGCCGCGAGCCCGGCATCCGACGGTGCGTCAGGCAGGTCCCACTGCGCTACCGCCTGCAGCTCCGCGATCGCGGCCCTGGCTGCGGCCAGCTCAGGGGACACCACCCCGATCAGCCCGTCAGCGCGGATCAGCCCGGCCGGCCAGTCGCTGGCCTGCCCGATCGACCGCAGGGTCGCGCCGGGTACCGGCGGCCGCAGCAGTGCACCGTGCAGCATTCCAGGACACGACAGATCGGAAACGAACCGGCGCGAGCCAGTGACCGCAGCCACGAGGCCAGGTGGCAGGTGCGGCTGCCCGGCCTGGCGCCAGCTGGCCGGATCGCGAAGATCGAGGTCACCCGCCACCGTCTCGATCCGCCGTTCCGCCGGCCCGGCCGGACGCAGGCCGCGCGCGTAGGCCGCGGTCCGGCGCAGCGCGCTGCCCGCGTCCGGCATGGACCGGCTGCCGAAGGTGCCGCGATCGAACGGGCATACGTCGGTGTCGCCCATCGCCAGCCGGACCTGAGCCAGCGGCACGCCGAGTTCCTCGGCGACCAGCAGCCGAAGCGCCGTCCGGTTGTCCTGACCGACGTCAACTTTGCCGGTAAAGGCGGTGACCAGCCCGGCCGGACTGACATGCAGCCAGGCACCGCGAGCGGTAGTCCCGCTTTCGTCCGGCTCGAGCACCACGACGAGCCCGTCGCCGAGCGCGCCGAACCAGTCACGATCAGCGGCCGGGGTCAGATCCCAGGGCCTGGCTGGCCGAAAGTGCGGACGATCGGGCTGGGGCGGACCCCAGCGATCGGCCTCGGGTCCGGCTACCCCGCCGGACGTCAGCACGGCGGCCTGGTGCCCAGCGCTCTGGTATACGGCGGCCTGGTGCACAGCGCGGCGGAATCTCGGATAACCTCCGCACCGGCAGATGTGACCGGCCAGCGCGGCATCGATCTCGGCGTCGTCCGGATCGGCGCTGCGGGCCAGCAGAGCCGCGCACGACAAGATCAGGCCGGGGGAGCAGTACCCGCACTGGGCCGCTCCCTCCGAGGCGAACGCCAGCTGCACCGGGTGCAGGCCCGGACCAGCGCCCAGACCTTCGATCGTGGTGACCGAACGCCCGGCCCCGGAGCCGGCGGTCACCTGACAGGACCGGACCGGCTCGCCGTCGAGCAAGACCGTGCACGCGCCGCAGGCGCCTTCTCCGCAACCTGGCTTGGCCCCGGTCAGGCCGAGCTGATCACGAAGCACCGAGAGCAACTGCGCGGACGATGGAGCCGCGCGGGCGATCCCGTTAATAAAAATCGTTACTAGCTGTGGCGTCTTACTACCCTCGGTGCTGGTCATCCCAGGGCTGGCCGTCCCAGGACTGATCTTGCCATGGGTGGTTATTCCACGGCTGGCCGGTCGTCGGCTGGTCAGCTAACCGCGCCGGGCCGTAGCCGGGGTAACCGTACGGGTCAACGGCATAGGGATCGGCTGGATAGGCGGGGTCGGCCTCGTAACCTCGGGCCGGGTAGCCGGTCGGCTCATATGACGCTGACTCATATGGTGACACCGTGCCGTGTGGTGACACCGTGTCGTACGGGGACACCGTGTCGTACGGGGACACCGCTTCGTATGGCGATGCTGAATCGTACGGTGCGGCCGGATAGCCGGGCTGACCGACGGCCGAGCCGAAATCGGCGGCTGGCGGAGCCTGATAACTGGCGGTCGCCTGATAGCCGGCGTAGCCGAAGGCCGGCTGCGCCGCCGGCAACTGCCCGGCGAAGCCAGCATCGGCGGGCAGCGGATAGCTGAAGTCCGCCGGCTGGGGCTGGGCGCCACTCGCGCCCGCTGGATAGCCGGCGTAACCAGGCTGCTGGCTGACTGGATAGCTAGCCGGGGGAAGGGCCGGGTATGCGGCGGCAGGCGCCGGAGTCGCGTAGGGCGCGCTGTCGGGATCGCTGCGGTAGCCAGGGGCGGGGGAGGAGTATCCGCCCGAGTCACGACCCGGGTAGCTGGACGGCGCAGGCGGGTACGAAGCCGGAGCGGGCGCCGGAGTTGAGTAGGCAGCGGTGACCGAGTCGGGTGAATAGCCGTTCCCGGCAGGCGGCAGATAACTAGCCGGATATGCCGCCGCCGCGGAATGGGCCTGGTAGCTGCCCGTCCCGGCCGCTACCGGATAGCTCTCCTGCTGGTGGTAAGGATCAGCCGAGGCGATCGGCACCGCTGGCGGCGCGGCCGCGTACTCGGCCACGCTCGGAGCCCGGCTGGCTGTACCCGGCAGTCGGAGCCAGGGTACGGCCTGGCTGGCTGTCGAGCGGGCTGACCGGCGGGTGCGCGGGCGCGGGCGGATAGGCCGGGCGCTGGCCGCTCTGCCCCTCTCCGGTCTCGGTCCGGGTGCGCCGGTAGGACCGGCTGTCATCGGAGGCCACCCGAGGGAACGACGGGCTGGTGAGCGGATCGTCGTCCTCAGGCTGAGGACTCCGCCCTGGCAGCGCGGCGCGCAGCGGCTCGCCGCCGGCCGCGATCGCCCGGCGCAACTCCGTCGTGCCATACGACTCAGTCCTGCCGCCGAACGCCTCGTCGTCACCAGCCGACGGCGCGAACGCCGCGTCTACGGTCTGCCGCCGCGCGGCGGCGGGCAGGACGCTCTGCTCACGCCGGCCTTGATCTCTGCGCTCGGGCAAGGCCGGGCGCTCGGGCACTGGGCGCTCGGGCACTGGGCGTTCGGGCACTGGGCGCTCGGCTGCCAGGCGCTCGGCGGTGTCGCGCCGATCGGACGAGTCACGCCGGTCACGCCGTTCTGAGGCATCACGCCTGGTAGAGCGGGTCGGTCCCGAGTCGGCATCTGATGACCGGTCAGCCCGCACAGGCGGCGTGACCGGCTGCACGACGGCCGGGGGGATCGGCTTGTCCGAGGCCAGCTCAGCCCAGTAGTCAACGTCAGAGGCTCGTCCCACTCGGTGCTCGGCCACTCACCGTCGGCGTCGCGCTTGCCCTTACCCTGGCGGGGCCGGACGTCAGGGAGCGACTCGTCCCGCTTGCCCTGAGCCGCAGCGGCCCGGCGGCTGTCCGGGCGGGCGTTCTGGCCCGAGTTACCGCGCCGGTCGTCCCGGCCCCCGGCAGCCGTCCTGCTCTCCTGCGACCTGCCGTCGGTGCCTCTTCCCTCGGCGGGCCTTCCTTCGGGCACCGCGCTTCCGGGCGGACCGCTCCTGAGGTACTCACGCGAGGCTCCCGAGCCACGTCCAGGCCGGTCATCGAGCTCATCACGCTGGCTTCCGCGTCCGGTCGCACCACGACCTGACTTGGGGCTGGCTGAGATCAGGTCATCCGCGCTGTCCGCGTCCGCATAGTCGCGAGTGCCGGCGCGCCTGGGGTCTCGATGCGAGCCCGAATTCCTGCTGTCCCTTTCATCGCGGCCAGGCTGGCTGGTGCCATCCCAGCCACGGTCGGAGCTTCGGCCGGGGCTGCTGTCCCGTGCACTGCCGCTGTCCCTTGCACTGCTGTCCCGTGCACCGCCACGCGGACCTGGAACCGGATCGCGGCCTCCGGCGCTGCGCCCGGCTGCCTCACGACTAGCCGCAGTCACCCCGCGCCGCTCGCCACCACGGCCGGTGCTATCCCAGCTTGCGCTATCGCGGCTGGCGGCGGCCCGGCCGGCGGCGTCCCGGCTCGCACTGTCCCGGCTCGCACTGTCCCGGCTCGCACTGTCCCGGCTCGCACTGTCCCGGCTCGCTGACTTGCGGCCTGGCTCGGCGCCGACGACATCGTCGCGGCCAGGACCGCGACGACCGAAGCTGTCGGCGAGACCACTCCGGCCCGCACCAGCCCGGCCCGCACTGTCGCGGCCGGTACTGTCGCGGCCGGTACTTTCGCGGCCGGTACTTTCGCGGCCGGTACTTTCGCGGTCGGGCCTGCCCGCGCCCGTCCGGCTGGCGCTGTCCCTGCCCGCGCGGCTGGCACCATCCCTGACGGCAGCGTCCCTGTCGCGGCCGGCTCGGCCGGCGGCGCCGCGGAACGAGCCGTCACGGTCACCGCGCTCCCGGCCCGGCTCGCCGCGCCGGTCGTCGTCGTGGTGCCGGGAGCGGAAGTGATCACGCGACGGGTGATCACCTCTGCCGCGGGGCTGGCGTCGGTCTGAGGCAGTCTCGTCGTCGAAGCTGTCCTCGTCGTCCGCGCGCAGGTACCGCATTCCGGTCAAGACGACGATCACGATCAGGGCGACGACAGCTGCCAGAATGATCAGCACCACCGTCTTGTGCATCGCACCATCCATCGCGGTGTTGGCCTGAAATGGCGCTCGCTGGCGTGCGCGCCCGGGCCATCGGCGCGAGCACGCGAGAGACCTCGAGCACCCTGGACTGTTTCCGGATCAATCGTTAAACGACGATTCTGTCGGACCAGTATGGTCTGTGTCAGGACTTTCGAGAAGTTTAACCAGCTCTGTCTACCCTGAGTAACAAGCTGATCACGGATAGGCGCTGGCGGTAAGCCGGCCGGTCGCAATGACGTGGCTGGCGATAGAAGACCACACGGCTCGCAGATCCGCCCCATTCGGCAAGTCGATTACGGCGTTGAGCGCGTAGACGGTGAATCGGTACGCATGCTTGACCTGCGGACACGGCGGATCGTAACTAGCCTTGCCCGCGCTGTTCTCCGCTTGCCTCGCACCCGTCGGCAGCTGATTCTGGCCAATAGCGACGGTCGTCGGACTGATATCGAACACGATCCAGTAGACGTACGGGGTAATCGGCGCCTGCGAGTCATCCACGACGATCGCGAACGACTTAGCCGCCGGCGAGGTCGCTCCCGACCACTGCAGCGCCGGGCTCAGCCCGGCACCGTGGCAGGTGTAGACGCTCGGCAGCGGAACATCGGACCCGAATACCGGGCTCGAGACGGTCATCGACTCGGGTGAGCTGACCCTGGTGGTGCTGAGCCCGCCCAGCATGGAGCAGCCGCTTGCCGCAGGCACGAGCACTGTCAGCACCGCCAGCCGCGCCCACCTCGATCGATGGCCGCGAGATCCGGCGCGGACGTGACTGAGGTAACGGATCAAGCATCGTCCCCTAACCTGATCGGACAGCGCGGCCTTGCGCTCGGATCTTATCCGGGCGGCTGGCTTACTCAGGCTGGCGGGAATTACCCAACATGATCTCGTCCCAGGACGGCACTGACGATCGCCGTGACCGTCCGCCACTCGCCCGCCTGGCCGGGCGGGCCGACGGCTGCGGGGGCTCGGCCGACTCGGCCGGCTCGCTGTCCTGCGTGGCTTCCGGGGCGGGCTCGGGGGCAGGCGCGGGCTCGGGAGGCCGGCTGAGCCTCCGTCTCGGCGGGAAGAGGACCCGTGACCGCCGGAGCGTTCTCGGCTGCCACAATCACCGGCGCGACGGCCATGACCGGATCGGCTTCCACGTCCGCGTGCGCACGAGCGGCGGGCTGGCTGATGAACGGGCCAGGTTCAGCCGGATCGACCTGGCTCACCTGCGGCGCCGCCTGGCGGGTGCCGGTCGCGATCGTGGCCGGCTCCTGGCGGGACGGGTGCGGCATGCTCCGGCCGGACGGCCGGTCGACCTCGCCTCGGCGCCGGTCAGCCTCGCCGCGGTGCTCTGACGGGTGCGCTGCCGCTGCCGCGACTCTTGGCCCGATCGGGGTCACGGTCGCCTTGATCGCAGGCGGCGCCGCCTGCCGGGGGCCCGGCCACTGCGCCTCGTCGAGGCAGAGCCTGATCGCCTCGTCATCGTCAGGGGTGACGTGCTTGCTCCGGCTGTCGTAGACCCACTCGGCGACATGCATCCGGCCCCCGATGGTGTAGGCGAGCTGCACCTGCCAGGTGCCGTCCTGCCGCTTGCGCGAATCCCACTCCTGGTCTTCGGGCGCCACGCCGATGTCCGCAAGCCGCTCGCTCACCACCTCGCCAAGCCGCGATCCGAGGCCAGGCTCGCCAGGGCCCCTGACCGTGGCCCGCTGAGCCTCGGCTGCCCTGAACTCGCGCTCGGCAAGGACCGGACCCTCGAACCGGCGGATTCGGTCAACTGGCAAGCCCGCGGCGTCGGCGATCTCCTCGGCAGTCTCGCCAGCGCGAATCCGGTCCTGGATCTCCTTGGGTCGCAACGGACTCTCCACCTCGATCTCGTACTGAGCCAGCCTGGAGAACTGCCCACGTGCCACAGTCCTGAGCCGCTCGTCAATGGGCAGCGCAAAACGCCCGCTACGACCGGGAACCACGAGGACCGCGTAGCTGCCGTCCTCGCTGACTGCGACGAGTCGCAGCTCCTGCATCAGCGCCCCTTTCGCGCTGCTCCTGGCGGCGTATCCGCATGAGCGGACCCGAAGTTACGTTGCCCGCCGCCCCAGGCGAAGCTTGGACACCTCCGACCATGAGTCTGACTGGCCATCGGCCGACTAGCCAGCACCATCCCCGGTGAGTCCCGGATCTGATCGCAGAATCGCCCGCGTGCCCCCGGCTTTGGGCCAGCACTGACCTTCACCGACCTTGGCCAGCCTTCACCGACCTTGGCCAGCACTGATGGGCAGAGTATTCACCCGGACGTGCCGCAGTCCGCCGAACCCAGATAATGAGCTAGCGGACGCTGGCCGTTCGCCACGAGTCGCCACCGGAGGCCCCAATGTCTGATCTGCCAGAGAACTCGGTTGCCAGGCTCATCGCCGACGCCGAGATCAGGCGCACCCTCGCCAGATACTGTCACCTGATCGATGACGGCGACTTTGATGGCCTCGGCGGATGTTTCGCCGCCGAGGCGTCGATCGAGGCTTTCGGCCGGACCAGAGACGGACGCGAGGCAGTGATCGCGCTGCTCGCCAAGGCGATGCCGCCGGCGAACCGCGGCAAGCACCTCACCTGCAACACCGTAGTCAGCGACGCGGCCGCGAGCGACGACGGCTCGCTCCGGGCGAGTGCGCTGAGCGACTTCGCGTTCGTCGGGCCCGACGGGTCGATCGTCACCGGCCGGTACGCCGACGAGTTCATCCGCACCGACGGCACCTGGCTGATAGCCAGGCGAACGATCGCCATCAAGGGCTAGCCATCCGGCCTGGCCGGTGGCCGGAGCGGCCGGCCTCGTCTACTACGCTTCGCGGCATGAACGTCGATGCAATCTTCGGCGGCATCGGCCGCTTCAGCATTCGTTTCCGCTGGCTGACCACTTTGATCTGGATCGTGGGCGCATTCCTGGCGGTGGCATACCTGCCGTCGTTGTCGAGTGTCACCCAGAACGACAACACCAAGTTCCTGCCAGCCAGCTCGCCGGTCGAGCGGGCCACCGTGCTGGCCGCTCCTTTCGGCACGTCGAATCTGCTGCCGATCCCGGTGCTCGCGGCCAGGTCGACCGGGCAGCTGACGTCAGCCGACACGGCCGCGATCGCCAGGCTGCAGGCCGACCTGAAGCAGGTCAGCGGGGTCAAGCGGATACTCGATCTAGGTACCTCGCCGCTGAAGGCGGGCAAGCCAGGGCAGGCCAATCAGCTTCTGGTGCTGGTCAGCCAGATCGGCGGCAATCAGAACGCGGGCACCGCCCTGATCAACAGCATGCGCGCCAAGATCGCCGCGGCCGGAGTGCCCGCTGGCCTGCAGGTCCACCTCGCAGGCAGCATCGCGATCCAGGTTGACCAGCAGACGGCCAACGGCGATCAGGGCGGCCGGATCCAGAATCTGTCATCGATCTTCATCATCTTGCTGCTCGTGCTGATCTTCCGGTCCCTGACCCTCGCCCTGACGACGCTGATCCCCGCATTCGTCTCGGTCCTGATCTCCGGGCCGCTGGTGGCCGAGGCCGCCCATCACGGCCTGCAGGTGTCTCCCATCGCCCAGCTGCTGATGATCGTGCTCGTGCTCGGAGCCGGCACCGACTACGGGCTGTTCCTCGTCTTTCGGGTGCGAGAACAGCTCCGGGTGGCCGAATATGACGGCGGGCCCCGCGACGTCACGGCCGAGGGCGGGCTCTTCCGGGCTTTGCTGGCCGACCTGGCACGGCCTCGGGATCCAGCCCGGCTGGCGATCGAGACCGCCGTTACCAGAGTCGGCGAGTCCATCGCCTTTTCTGCCGCGACCGTCATCGCCGCTGTGCTGACCTTGCTGCTGGCCAGCTTTGCTTTCTATGCCGATCTTGGCATACCGTTCGCGATCGCCGTCGTGGTCACGCTGATTGCCGCGCTTACGCTGCTGCCGGCGCTGCTCTCGATCAGGCTGTCGCTGCTCGGCATGAAGCGGACGCTGTTCAAGTCGATGTTCGGCCGGCCGAAACTCCTGCCGTGGGACCTGCAGGGCACGGGCAAGCCCGGCGTGTGGGGCAAGGTGGCCGGCCGGATCGTGCGGTACCCGATCCCGACGCTGCTGGCCGGCCTGGTGGTGTTCGGCGCGCTGGCCTTCGGCGTGACCAGCTATGTGGCAGGCGGTTTCGGCGGCAGTACCGCGCCTCCGGCCGGCAGTGACTCAGCGGCCGGGCAGGCACTGCTGACCAGGTACTTCCCGCAGTCGTCCGCCAACCCGACGAATCTGATCTTCCGCTTCAGCCAGCCGGTGTGGGACGACCCTGCCGTACTCGGGACGCGCGACCAGCCAGCTTAGCGGCAGCAAGCTGTTCACCCAGGTCACCGGTCCGCTCAACCCGATCGGCATCACGCTGACCCCCGCTCAGTTCGCCGAGCTGCACGCCGCGCTCGGCCCGGCCAAGGCCCTGCCGCCGACAGCGCCGACCGGCGGGAAGATCCCGCCGGAGGCTTATCAGCTCTACCGGGCGACGGGCAACTATGTCAGCGCCGACGGCCGGACGGTGCTGTTCTCGGTCGGCCTCGCAGCGGGAGATCCGGGCGGCACGACCGCGCTAAACGCGGTGCCGGCGATTCGGGCCGAGACCGGGGCCGTCGCCAAGGCCGCCGGGGCGAACGCCAGCGGAGTAGTCGGCGAGGCACCAGCGATCTATGACATCAGCAGCATCTCCACCAGCGACCTTAAGCGGATCATCCCGATCGCGATCCTGGTCATCGGCCTGCTGCTGGCACTGGTGCTGCGCAGCCTGGTCGCGCCGCTCTACCTGATCGCGTCGGTCGGCGTGTCGTATCTCGCCGCCCTTGGCCTGTCCGTCCTGCTGTTCATCAAGCTCGGCAACTCGGGCGGGCTGGTGTTCTTCCTGCCGTTCCTGATGTTCATCTTCCTGCTGGCGCTCGGGGAGGACTACAACATCCTGGTGATGACCAGGATCAGGGAGGAAGCTCACAAGCTCCCGCTACGCGAGGCGGTCGCCAAGGCACTCAGCCTTACCGGAACGACGGTGACCTCGGCCGGCATGGTGCTCGCCGGCACCTTCCTGGTCCTGGCCGTGGTAGGCGGCACCGGCCCTGGCGGCAGCAGCCAGATCCTGGACATCGGGATCGGCCTGGCCCTGGGCATCCTGATGGACACGTTCCTGGTCAGGACGCTGCTCGTGCCCTCCACGGTCGTGCTGCTCGGCCGGTGGAACTGGTGGCCGTCCAAGCTCACCATCGACGAGCCCGACGTGCCGGCCGGCCAGCCGGAGTCGATCTCGCCGCAGGCAGACCACGTCGGCTGACAGCGGCCCGGCGCTGATCAGCGTCGTCATCCCGGTTTTTCGCGTCAGGCAGTACCTGACGCAGTGCCTGGATTCCGTGCTCGGCCAGGTCACGGGAACTGGCATCGAGGTCATCGCGGTTGACGACGCCTCAGACGATGACTGCGGCGCGTTGCTCGACGAGCGAGCTAGCAGCGACAGCCGGCTGACCGTGCTGCACCTGAACCACACCGGCGGTCCAGGTAACGCGCGCAACCTCGGCCTGGCCAGGGCGACTGGCGACTACGTCTGGTTCGTGGACGGTGATGACCTGCTGACGCCAGGTGCGGTGCGAGCCGTCGTCGCCAGGCTCGCCGGCACCCAGCCCGACGTACTCCTGATCGGCTATCTCGACCTGTTTCCCGATGGCAGCACCGCGCCGAGCGAAGGGCAGGCACTCCTGGGCGCGGCGGCACGGTCACATGACGATGCGTTCCCCCTTTCGAGGGCACCTGAGCTGATCAACGCGACCATGACGGCCTGGAGCAAGCTATTCAGGCGTGAATTCCTGATTGGCCTGCGTGAGCCGTTCCGGTCCGGCATTCATGAGGACATCCCTGTGACGTGCGCCGCGCTGCTTGGCGGCCAGCTCTGCGTACTCGACACCGCGTGCTACTGCTATCGCAGGTCAAGGACTGGGTCGTTCATGGCTACCAGCAGCACTGACCACCTGGCTGTTTTCAGCGCCTATGAAGAAGTTTTCGCGATGCTGCGCAAGCGGGCAGGCGATCAGGTCGTGACCCCGGCAGTGCGGGCGGCGGTCTTCGAGCGGGCGATCTCTCACTACGCCGCCGTGCTGCAGACGACCGGCTTCGGAATCGGCCGCTATGGCCAGCCTGGGCTAGTGCCACGGTGCGATCGCCGGCGGTTCTTCGAGCGGATGCATGAGGACTTCACTCGCTACGCACCCGATGGCTACGAGGTACCCGGGGGTGCCAGGGGATTCAAGCTTGCCCTCATCAAGCATGATGCCTACCGAACCTACGAACTGCTCGAACCCCTCAATCGCGGCCGGGTCGCCCTGGGCAGGGTCAGGCGCGGTCACCGCGGACAGCGGCGGGCCGCTGACCCGCCCGGTCGGGCCTAGTCCCTGGCTGTGGTAACTGAGCGTAACGAAGATCTTGCAAAATTGGCCGATAAATTACCTATCGACTATTTGCATATCCGGCACCCGAAGTGCGGAGGGTCGGTAATGTGCCAGATGGCTGAGCCTTATGCACGCGCGTTCAGGCATCGAGCGCTGGCACTGGGCTGCGGGTGCCGCCGACAGGCGGCCGTCGGCTGACCTCGTCGTCAGCGGGCGTGGGGAGCCAGGTCCTCGGATGCTGTTCGACCGGAGGGATGTGGCGAATGCGACACTTGATCGGTTTCATTCTCGCACTGGCCCTGGCGGCCGCGCTTTTCTTCGGCGCCGGCTGGGGTGTGGCCCGCATCATCGCGCTGCGCGGTGCCGTTACCGGGCTCGGCGCTGAGCATGCCCTGACTGGTACTAACGGCCTGACCGCGGTGGCCGCTGTCGTCTGTACCGGGCTGCTGGTCGGCCTTTTTCTGGCCGCGCCGGGTGTCTCTCCGCTCGCTACCGGCCTGCCTGGCCTGGTCCTTCTCGGCTGGTCGGCTCTCGTGGTCATACACAGCAAGTACGCGGTCAGGTATCTGCCGCTGCCCGGCAGCCATTTCACTGCCGGTGTCACTTACCTGCTATTCAATGGCGTGCTTGCCCTGCTCGGCGCCGCGATGATCATCCCGCTGGCGCTCCCGTCTCGCTGGCGGCGCCGGTATGACCAGGCCGAGGAGGATGACGAGGACTTCAGCGTGCATGCGGCCCTGGGCCTGGTGCCTTAGGCCGTACTAGTGACGTATGCGGACGCCTGCAGCGAATACAGCTCCGCGTACTGCCCGCCGAGCGTCATCAGCTCAGCGTGGGTCCCCTGCTCGACCACACGGCCGTGATGGAGCACGTAGATCCGGTCGGCGTTTCTGGCGCTGGCGAGGCGGTGGGTGATCAGCAGTATGCTCCGGCCTTGCGCCTGGCCTCGGACCGAGGAGAACAGGGAGTGTTCCGCCCGCGCGTCGAGTGCCGCCGTGGGCTCATCCATGATGAGCAGCGGCGCTGACCGGTAGAAGCCGCGTGCCACGGCAACCCGCTGCCACTGGCCGCCGGACAGCTCTGCCCCGTTCTTGAACTGGCGGTCGAGCAGGGTGTCATACCGGAGCGGCAGCTCATCGATGACCTTGTCGGCCCCTGCCGCGGCCACGGCGGCCGTCAGCAGGTCCTGGTTGAACTCGCGGCCCATCGTGATGTTATGTCGCGCGGTGAGCGGCCAGTTGGCATGGTCCTGGGCAATCACCGCGATCTGCTCTCTCAGCCGGTCCGCGTCAACGTCGCCGACTTCGATATCGTCCCACCGCACGGTTCCCTGGCTGGGCCGGTAGAGGCCGGCCAGCAGCTTGGCCAGCGTGCTCTTGCCCGATCCATTCTCGCCAACGAGCGCGATGACCTCGCCCTTGCCAATCCTGACGCTCACCTCACTCAGTACCGGCTCGGAGCCGCCTGGATAACTGAAAGTGACGCCCGAGGCAGTGATCACCTCGAAGCCCGCTGGCTCGGGAACGCTGCCTGGTACGGGGATCCGCAGGGCAGCCTCCGCGCAGAACTCCAGGAAGTCGGAGAAATACAGGCCTTCTTCATAACACTGATTGACCGCGTAGAGCAGGCTGGCCAGCGATCCCTGGGCTGACCTGATCGCCAGGATCGCCGTTCCTGCCACCGCGAGCGGCAAGGCGCCAGCCGCGAGCAGCAGGCCAAGTGCGACATAGACGCAGAGGGTTGCGAGCCCGCCAGCGGCGCTGGCGATGACCTGGGTGATGGTCTGACGGCGAGCCGCGGAGAGCTGGGCATCGCGCTCATAGGCGGCCAGGCGGCTGGCTCGCTCGAGCAGAAACTGCCTGAGCGTGAAGGAACGCAGTTCGGCGGCGGTGCGCCTGGCAGCCATCAGATCGGTCAGCATCCACTTCCTGCGACGGCTGTCAGCGAGGGCGAAGTTCGTCGCGTACCTGATCCTGGCCGTGCGGACTGCGGCCCAGCCGCCAGGAATCTCGGCGATCACCAGCAGGACGAGCAGGATCGGATGCAGGACGCCGACAACGACGCCCGCTGACACGATCCCGGTCAGGCCGGTGACGCAGTTGATGACGTTCGTGACCACCTGCGGCGCCGAGTACAGACCCCGGTCACGAACACGCAGCATCGCGTCATGGAAGTCGGGGTCATCAAAGGCGGCCAGGTCAACCTGGGTCGTCAGGTCAAACAGGCGCACCTCGACTACCCGGTCGACCTGAGGGCCAAGCCGCGTCTGGGCCCAGCCCGCCAGCGCCTGCAAGCCCGACCTTCCCGCGACCGCAACGCTGACCAGGGCGAGCGACGGGATCGCCGCCTTGACCCGGCCAGGAGTGGGCCCGGCCGCGAATAAAGCCTGGAGCACTCCGGTCGTCGCTAACAGCGCATACCCGCTGAAGAACCCGGCCAGCAGGTTCAGGGCGATGGTCCCGGCCATATCCAGGCGACTGGCCTGGTAACCCAGCCGGACAGCCTGGAAGACCAGGCTGGGGAACTGCCGCAGCATGGCCGCGAAGCCGATCGCGGCCATCCGCCCGTCGTAGGCCCGCCAGTAAGACGCCTCAAGCTCGGCCGTCTCGTCGGGCGGCGCTGCGCTGGGCGGCGCTGCGTCGGCCATCAGCGGCTGCGCCGCGAGCAGCCTGAGCAGACGCGGACGTAATACACACGCAGGTGGGCCGACACGGCAAGGATGGACCCGAACAGTGAGGGCGCCTGGCTGGTCAGCAGGGATGGCACCGCCTGCTGCTTGCTCAGGCTGCCGCTCTCGGTCATGGTGACCACCGCCAGCCTCGGCCCGTGCCGGTAGACCATAAGCAACGGCCAGCTCGCGTCGCGGCCCACTGCCTGCGCCGCGGGTGTAGTGCTGGTGGCTACGCCTGGCCCGAGCGAGACCGGCGCCGTCCAGTGCGGGACCGCTGAGAGCGGATCAGGGGTGGTGGCGTAGCCGATCCGGCCGGCGCTGGCCGACGAGTCGCCGGCCATCCGCCAGAGCACGTAGATCCTGCCCTTGGCGGGGCCAGCGCTGGCCTGCGCCACGGCCGGGCCGCTGGTGGTGCGCGCCTTGGGCAGAACGCCTGCCGGTCCCCATTTGAGCTGACCCGCTCCGGCGGGAGATCCGACCCGGTAGTCGATGCCCGAGCCGCCGGCCGCTTTCCAGGTCACCAGGATCAGCTGGGAGTGCAGCGCGCTCAAGACCGCCGGGCTGTCGGAAGTGCGAGCACCGGGCGCGGTCAGGGCTGGTCCCCACGCCAGTATGCCGCCCTGCTCGGCGATGCCAATCGAGTACCAGACTTTCCCGGCTGAGCCGCCGCCCTTCCAGGCGACGATGACGCAGTGGGCCGAGCCGCTGGTAAACGACGCGACCGACGGAGCGCGGCTGGTCGCCGCCTTGCCGCCATCCACTGTCCTGGCCGGCGACCACTTGTCGTGGTTCACGCTGATCGCTCGCTGGTAGGAGATGACGTCCTGGTGCTGTCCCGGTGCGGGTCCGGTCCAGAACAACAGCGGGTCCGGCGTCTTGCCGCCGCCAGGGAAGGCCACTGAAGTCGGGCCGGCGCCCTGCTCGTCAGCGCGCCGGGAACTGGCCCTTTCCTGGCCGACCAGGTGATCCCCTTGGACACGAGCGGGGCGAAGGCCACGAGCATGGTGACCGCCAGGGCGGTGATCACGACCTGGCAGGGTAGCTGCCTGACTCTTAACATGGGCTCTCCCGACAGAAGCTGGGATCGACTGTAGCGGCTGACCCGGCCGATGACTGGTGAATATCACCGCTCGCGAGCTTGCTCCGCGCGGCCTGGTGAGGAGACGATGGAGCCTGTGCCAGAGCCGCCACCGCTGACCTTCGCCGGGCTGCTCAGGGAGCTGCGGGCGCAAGCGGGGCTGACCCAGGACGGGCTGGCCTCGGCCGCGAGCCTCAGCCCTCGGTCAATCAGTGACCTAGAGCGCGGTATCAACCTGACCACCAGGCGGGAGACCGCGCGCCTGCTGGCGGCCGCACTCGACCTGACTGGCCAGGTCAGGGACGACTTCGAAGCCGCGGCAGCTCTGGGCACTGTCCGGCGAGCGCCGCAGCCCCCACCGGGCGGTCCGGCCGTGGCGACCCGGACCCTGCCTCGCGACATTGGCGCATTCACCGGGCGGGAGTCGGAGCTGAGACAGCTCGTGGACTCGGCGGCGAGTACAGCCAGGTCCGGCGGCGTGGTGGCGATTCACGCCATTGGCGGCATGGCGGGCGTGGGCAAGACCGCGCTCGCCGTGCATGCCGCGCACCGGCTTGCGGAACGATTCCCTGACGGGCAGGTGTTCTTGCCACTGCACGCGCACACGCCAGGGCAGCGGCCAGCCGATCCTTGCGACGCCCTGGCCAGCTTGCTGCTTACGGCGGGAGTCACGGCCGGGCAGATCCCGCCTGGCCTGGAAGAGCGCAGCCGCCTGTGGCGCGACCGGCTGGCGGGAAAGCGCCTGCTCCTCGTGCTCGACGACGCGGCCGGGCACGACCAGGTGCGGCCGCTACTGCCCGGCACCGCCGGCTGCCTGGTCCTGATTACCAGTCGCAGGCATCTGACCGCGCTTGAAGACGTGCGGGCGATCAGCGTCGATTCGCTCCCGCCAGACGAGGCCGCTGAGCTGCTCGTGCGGCTGGCTGGCCGGCCGGACCTGCGCGGAGGCGAGGCAGCGGTCGCTGAGATCGCCCGGCTCTGCGGCTGCCTGCCGCTCGCCCTCGGCCTCCTGGCCAGGCAGCTGCATCACCATCCGTCCTGGTCAGCGGAGGAGCTGGCGGCCGAGCTAGCGGCAGCGCGGGACCGGCTTGGACTGATGCGTGCCGAGAACCTGTCGGTCGCGGCCGCGTTCGACCTGTCCTACGCCGATCTCAGTGCGGAACAGCAGCGCCTGTTTCGACGTCTCGGCCTGCATCCAGGCACGGACATCGATGCCTACGCCGGCGCTGCCCTGGACGAGATCGACCTCGATGAAGCTCGTCGCAGCCTGGACGCCCTGTACAACCACTATCTGATCGCCGAGGGCCCGAGGCCGGTACCGGCTGCACGACCTGATGCGCGAGCACGCGAGCACGCTGGCGGCCGCCGATCCTCCCGCTGACCGCGCGGCCGCCACCGGCCGCCTGCTCGGCTTCTACCTGCACGCCGCCCGCTCCGCTGACCGGCACCTGTCACGCCGCCCGCACGCGAGGGCGACCAGCCAGGCTGGCGTCACTCCGGCTGTCCTGCCTGACCTGACCGGCCGGCGCGATGCCATGGCCTGGATGGACCGTGAGCGGCTGAACCTGCACGCCATCGTTGACCATGCCGTTCGCCACGGCCGATCCGAGTACGCGATCGCTATCCCCTGCGCGATGCAGGGCTTCCTGCGCTTCAATGGCCACTGGGACGAGGCGATCGCCTTGCACAGTGCCGCGCTCGATGCCGCCTTGCGGGCCGGCGACCGGCACGGTGCCGCTGGCGCCCTCGCCGATCTCGGCGACGCCAGGCTCGCCACAAGGGACTACCCGGCCGCGGGAGCGGACCTCGCGGCCGCTACCGAGCTGTACCGGGACCTCGACGACCAGCTAGGCGAGGCCCACTCTCGCACTGAGCAGGGCGCGGTGCTGTACCTGAGCGGCGAGTATCGTGCGGCAGCCGCCTGCCTGGAGCAGGCGCTGCGGCTCTACCACGAACGCGCGGACCAGCTTGGGGAGGCCAACGTCCGCAAGCGCCTGGCCAGCGTGCAGCTCGTCACCGGCGATTACCCAGCAGCGACCGCCGGGCTGATCAGGGCGCTCGAGCTGTACCGTAGCCTCGCCGACCAGCTCGGCGAGGCGCACGCGCTGAACGACCTGGGCGCCGTGCAGGAGGCGACCGGTGACTACACCGCGGCGACCAGGAGCCAGCAAACGGCGCTTAGCCTTTACCGAGATCTCGGCGACCGGCCGGGCGAGGCGCATGCGCTGAGCGACCTGGCTACCGTGCAGCAGGCCACCGGGGACTACGAGGCGGCGGCCGTCAGCCTGGCGAGAGCGCTTGAGGCGTACGAGGAGATCGGTGATCGCCTCGGCAAGGCGAACGCCGTCAGCCAGCTCGGTGCGATCCAGCGAGCGATGGGAGACTACCTGTCGGCGACCGCCAGCCAGGACCACGCGCTTGAGCTGTACCGTGACCTCGGCGACCGGGCCGGCGAGGCGGAAGCATTGATCAACCTAGCCGAGATCTCGCTCGCCCGCGCCGACCGGGCGGTAGCACATTCCAGGTACGAGCAGGCGAGAGCCATCGCGGCCGGCCTCTCGTCGCCGCTGGTGGAAGCGCGCGCGCTGGAAGGCCTCGGCCGCTGCGCGATCGCTGGTGACCAGAGCGCCGATGGCATCGAGGAACTCCTCCTGGCGCTGGCCATCTACCAGCGGATCGGATCTCCGAACGCGGAGCGAGTGAGGAAGCTGCTGGCCGGCTGAGCCTGCTCCACAGCCTGTCCCGCGCAACCCACAGCAATCATGTGCCGATCATGTGCCCGGTACGCGTGGTCTCTGGCCGCGTCGCTGACCAGGGTTGATTCAGCAGCGACGGCAGCGAGGCGTCGCGCCTGACGCAAAGGAGCGACCGTGAACCACATCCGCAAGCTTGCCTCCTGGCGAGGCCGGGCACTAAGCCTGGCCGCCCTGACAGCGGCGCTGGCTACCGCCGGCTCCATCGGGGCCACGGCGACCAGCCTGGCCGCACCGGCCAGATCCGCGAACCCGACGACGACCGCGACCGACTCGGCGATTCGCGCTGACGCCCAGCGGTTGCTCAAGGCCATCGATGCCGGCGGTTCCCTGAAGCTGGCACCTGGCGTTCTCGGAGCGCTCAGAGCCCAGGGCAAGCTACTGCTCCGCGAGGTGTCAGGCGGTCAGGCCGCGAAGCTGTGCGCGGCCGACGCGCGCCTGGTCAGGCTGCAAGATCTGACGTCGCCGCTCACCCGAGCGACCCGCGTTAGCGTACGGCAGTTCGCCGCGACGATCGGCGCCGACATCCTCGGACTGCGGGCGCAGCTCCTGTCCCAGCCGGGCACGCGATCGTGCGGCGGAGCAGGCGGCACCTCACCTGTGGCGACCCCGGTCGTGAAGATCAGCTCGGCCAGCACCAGGGAGGTGACCCTGCACATCGCGTTTCCCGCCCCGGTCTTCGCGGCGAAGCAGGGCGACGGCAGGGAGTACACGGAGCTGTTCGAGCAGGGCTTCGGTACCCAGGGAACCTCGGCCATCGGCAACCCTGAGCTACCTGTGACCGGAGAAACCGTAGCCGTGCCGGCAGGCGCGTCCGCATCAGTCAAGGTACTTCGCTCGACTAGCTACCTGCTGAGCGACGCCCTGCTCTGGCCGTTGCAGCCAATGGCCGCCGCTCCGGCAGCGCGGCCGGCCGGGAACGGCAAGGGAGGGCCGCTTGACCCGCCACCTCCGTTCGCGGTGAACCGGAAGTCCTATCTCAGCGATGCCAGCTCGCCTGCCGTGCTGGCCACGGCGGGCAAGGTCGGGTCGATGCGCGGCCTGCGGCTGACCACGATCAGGCTCGCCGGCGCCACGTACCGGCCGGCCAGCCGCCAGCTCAGGGTCATTGCCTCCGTCGATGTCCGGATCACCTTCGGCGCGAACAACACCGGCGTGTTCGGCTCGTCTGACCTGGTCGATCCGTGGAACCTGGCGTTCGACAACCTGTACCAGTCAAGCATCGTCAACTGGGCTACGGTGACCAGCCACCTGCGGCCAGTGCCGCTGCGGCAGCCCTGCGGCGAGGAGATGATGGTGATCACCTCTTCGGCGCTCAAGACCGCCGCGGACACATTCGCCGCCGACCGGACCGCGCACGGCGTGCTGACCGAAGTCTTCGTCACAGACGGTGATGCCGGCATCGGCACCACGCCCCGAGCTATCTGGACGGCGATCGACCACGAGTACGCGAGCGCCAGCTGCATCCGGCCGTCCTACGTGACCTTGCTCGGCGACACGAGCCAGGTGCCGACCTTCGAGATCTCCCTTGGCGACCAGCCGGGCACCACGACCCCGAGGTTCTACGAGGACCCGGTCGCCACCGACATGCCATACGGCTTCCTGCACCAGGGCTTCGCCGCCAGTATGGCCGACATCACTGACCTCAACCAGGACGTGCTCGTCGGCCGGATCCCCGCGCCTGACCTGGTGACCGCTACCAGTGAGGTCACCGCCATCACCGGTTACGACGACACTCCGCCCACTTCGGCTGCCTTCTACAGCCATGTCACGGCCGCAGCCTTCTTCCAGCCGTGCCCCGACGTCCAGAACAACTGCGGGCATCTCCCCGGGCTCACCCCGCTCACGCCATCCACCCAGGACGTGTCGCCTTTCCTGCGCACCTCCGAGTACGCGGCCGCGCAGGCACAGGAGGCAGGCAAGACGATCAGCCGGGTCACCTCCGACGAGAGCAATTACGACACGGTGACCATTACGCCTCGCACCTTCGACAACGGGCAGCCGATCACGGCCGGGATCACCTACGACTCGTCGAGCTCGGACCTGACCTCGAAGATCGGCCAGGACATCGCCGGCGGCTCGTTCCTGGTCTGGCACAGCGACCACGGCTATACCGACGGGAGCGGCTGGTACGAACCGCCGTTCAGAACAGGTGGTGACGTCAGCGGCCTGTCGGACACCACGGAGCTGCCCGTTGTCCTGAGCATGGACTGCGACAGCGGCAAGTTCGACTCGCCGGACTTCTCGCATGTCGCGCCGGGCGGCCTGGCCTTCGGCCCAGATCTGCTTGAGACCACCCGCGCGGTCGGCTTCATCGGATCATCGCGGGAGAGCCCCATGGTCACCGACGGCAACCTGCTTGAGGGGATGGCGACGCTGCTGTTTCCCCGCGCGGACACAGGCCCGCTGTCCCTGGGCTCGCTGACCCGGGCTCCGGTAGTCGAGCTAGGCGCCCTGCTCGACGCCGCGAAGACTGACATGTCAGCCGCCTACGACCCGTCTACCAACTATTTCGCGTTCGGCACCGTGCTGGAGTACAACGACCTCGGCGACCCGTCCACGGTCATCCGCCGCGACACTCCGCTGAGCTACCAGCTCAGCGGCATCGTCACCAACCTGACCGGCGGTCAGGTCATCGGCTCCACGACGCAGAGCAACCTGAACGGCGGAGTCGTCACACTGGTGAGCGGCTCGAAGTACCTAGGTCGCGGCGTGATCGAGAACGGGAAGTTCACGATCACCTCGCCGGTGAAGATCACCGACGTAGCCGACCTGGACCTGCTACTGGCCGGCGACGGGTTCAGGCCGGTGACAGTCTCGCTGGCGAAGATCACCAAATAGCGCGAAGACCGCCAGCGGCGGGAGTCCGTCGCGAGCGCAGGCAAACATCAGGGGACGGTTCAGGCTAACGTCCCCTGATGGCGTGGCGGGACGGGTCAGTGGCGGGCAGACGCGAACTGGTCGGCTTCGGTTGAGCCGGCCAGGGCGGTCGTGGACGAGTCCGGGTTGATGGCGGAGGTGACCTGGTCGAAGTAGCCGGTGCCGACCTCGCGCTGGTGCCTCGTCGCCGTGTAGCCGGCGTCCTCGGCGCCGAACTCGGCGTCCTGCAGGCGCACGTAGGCGGGCATGCCTTCCTCGGCATAGCCTCTGGCCAGGTCGAACATCGAGTAGTTCAGCGCGTGGAACCCGGCCAGGGTGATGAACTGGAACTTGTACCCCATCGAGGCCAGTTCCCGCTGGAACTTCGCGATCGTGGCATCGTCCAGGTTCGCCCGCCAGTTGAACGACGGCGAGCAGTTGTAGGCGAGCATCTGGTCCGGGTAGACCGAGTGAATCGCGTCGGCGAACTCAGCCGCCACCGACAGGTCAGGCGTCGAGGTCTCCATCCAGAGCAGGTCGGAGTAGGGCGCGTAGGACAGGCCGCGGGCGATGCAGGAGCCGATGCCGCCCCGCACCCGGTAGAAGCCCTCGGCCGTGCGCTCGCCGGTCACGAACGGCTGGTCGCGCTCGTCGACGTCGCTCGTCAGCAGGGTCGCCGCCTGAGCGTCGGTGCGCGCCACGATGACGGAGGGGACGCCGCAGACATCGGCGGCCAGGCGGGCCGCGCTCAGGGTCTTGATGTGCTGGCCGGTCGGGACGAGGACCTTGCCGCCCAGGTGGCCGCACTTCTTCTCGGACGCGAGCTGGTCTTCCCAGTGCACCGCGGCCGCGCCTGCGGCGATCATGGACTTCATGAGCTCGAACGCGTTGAGCACGCCGCCGAAGCCCGCTTCAGCGTCGGCCACGATCGGGGCGAGCCAGTACGGCGCCCCGGCATTGCCCGATTCCGCCCAGGTGATCTGGTCGGCCCGGAGCAGCGCGTTGTTGATCCTGCGCACGACCTGCGGCACGGAGTTGACCGGGTACAGGCTCTGGTCCGGATAGGTCTGCCCGGCGACGTTCGCGTCGGCGGCGACCTGCCAGCCCGACAGGTAGATGGCCTTGAGGCCGGCCTTGACCTGCTGCACGGCCTGGTTGCCGGTGAGCGCGCCAAGCGCGTTGACGTAGTCGTCGCCGTTCAGCAGCGACCAGAGCCGTTCGGCGCCCATCCTGGCCAGGGTGTGCTCCTCGGTGACGGAGCCGCGCAGGCGGATCACGTCGGCGGCCGAGTAAGTCCGCTCCGTACTCGCCCAGCGCTTGTCGGCTGCCCAGCTGGCCTGCAGCTGCGCGGCCTGGCTCTCGATGCTGCTCATAGGCGGCCGGCCGTTGCTGTCGGTGCTGCCGTCGAGGCGACGATCGTTCACTGGACCTCCAGGTGTGCTCCCGTTGCCGGGTCTCTATCCCCAGGCTCTCCGCCGTCAGCTACCCGGCGCTAGAGATGTCATGCGTGAAGATTTACAGATTTTCGTCTAACATCAAGTTGTGACAACTTTCTCCGAGAAAGAATCTTCATCCTTGCCGGATTCCAGCTTGCGACTCGACCTCAATCTCTTCGGTCAGCGCCTTCGGCACATCAGGCGCAGCCGGGGCCTGACCCTGGCCGAGCTCGGCGAGCGAGTCGGCCGCGCGCCGTCGGTGCTGTCACTGCTGGAGAACGGCCGCAGGGAGCCGAAGCTGTCCCTGATCGAGGCGCTGGCGAGCGCGCTCCGGGTACCGGCGGACGAGCTGATGCGGCATGAGCCGCCCAGCCGCCGGGCCCAGCTCGAGATCGAGCTTGACGCGGCCCAGCGCGACCCTGTGTACCGCGACCTCGGCCTGCCCTACCTGCGGCCGGGTCCACGCGTGCCGGGCGAGGTCATCGAGCATCTGCTCGCCCTCTTCGGCGAGCTGCGCAGGCAGCAGGTCAAGCCCACGGCCACGCCGGAGGAGGCGCGGGTCGCCAACGCTGACCTGCGCCTGATGATGCGCGATCAGGACAACTACTTCGCGGAGATCGAGCAGGCCGCCGCGCGAGCGCTCGCCCCGGTCAGCTACTCAGGAGGTGCCCTCTCCCAGGGACTGCTGCTCTCCGTGGTCAGTCACCACGGATTTTCCGTTCGATATGTTCAGGACTTGCCGCGATCGGCGCGGTCGGTGACCGACCTGCGGAACCGGCGGATCTACCTGCGCCAGGAGACACTGGGCGTGCACACCCCGCGCGCGGTGCTGCTCCAGACGCTCGGGCACTTCGTGCTCGGGCACAGCACGCCGGCCGATTTCGCCGACTTCCTGCGCCAGCGGGTCGAGGCCAACTATTTCGCCGCCGCGGTCCTGGTGCCCGAGGAGGCCGCCGTGACCTTCCTGCGGCACGCGAAGGACAACAGGAACCTGTCGGTCGAGGACCTGCGCGATGTCTTCTCGGTGTCTTACGAGATGGCCGCGCACCGGTTCACCAACCTCGCCACCCACCATCTGGGCCTGCCTTGTCACTTCGTCAAGAACGACGCGGGCGGCACCATCTACAAGGCCTACGAGAACGATGGCGTCATCTTCCCGGCCGACCTCACCGGCGCTATCGAAGGCCAGCGGATGTGCAGGCTCTGGTCCGGGCGGCAGATCTTCTCGGCCGCCGACCGGTTCAACCCCTACTACCAGTACTCCGACACTCCGTCTGGCACCTACTACTGCGTGGCCTCGGTCGATCCTGGCAGCGAGCGCGGCTTCGCGATCACGCTCGGCGTCAAGTTCGACGACGCCCGCTGGTTCCGGGGCCGGGACACGACCAGGCGCACCAGGTCAACCTGTCCGGACCCGTCCTGCTGCCTTCGCCCTCCCGCCAGGCTGGCGGCCCGCTGGGACGGCATGGCCTGGCCGTCGGCCCGTGCGCACTCGCACATCCTGTCGGCCCTGCCGTTCGGCAGCTTCCCCGGGGTCGACGAAGCCGACATCTACACCTTTCTTGAACGACACGAGCAGGAGTAGGCCCGGCCGTCTGCCAGGTATTTGTCAGTAACCGGGAAAGAAGCGGAAACCTGCCAGATAAAGCACGGTAAGGGTTGCTGCTGACATCCAGGCCGTCATCCTTTAGGCTGAATCGATGAGCACTATGTTAGCAAATGACTGAGCCGCGCCCTGGCGCGCCGGCCGAGCCGGGCGCCGGCCAGATCATCACTTTCTATTCATATAAGGGCGGAACAGGCCGGACGATGGCGCTGGCCAATGTAGCCTGGATTCTCGCCGCTAACGGCAACCGGGTGCTCGTCGCCGACTGGGATCTGGAGTCGCCTGGACTGCACCGGTTCTTCCATCCGTTCCTCGCCGAGGAAGAAGTCAGGTATTCCTCCGGTGTCATCGACCTCATCAGGCAGTACACGCAGTCGGTAGCCAGGTCAGCGGGGCCGGCGGAGACCGGGCGGCTGATCGGCAGGCTTTCCAGGATTCAGCCGCACGCGCTCTCGCTGAGCTGGGAGCATTTCCCCGAAGGCGGAATGCTGGAATTCTTGTCAGCCAGCCGCAGAATCTCGATTACGCGGCGACGCTGGCCGCCCTTGACTGGGATAACTTCTACGAGACCCTCAATGGCGGCGAGTTCCTTGACGCCTTGCGTGCGGATATGAAACGGCGTTACGATTACGTGCTGATTGACAGCAGGACCGGACTGAGTGACATAGCCGGAATCTGCACCATGCAGCTACCCGACGTGCTGGTTGACTGCTTCACGATGAGCATCCAGAGCATCGCGGGCGCGGCAGATCTAGCCAGGCACGTCCAGGAGAGGAAGGGCAGCGGCATCCGCATCCTGCCTGTGCCGATGCGGGTCGACCGGGGCGAGAAAGAGAAGGTCGAGGCCGGTCACGCGGTGGCGATCAGGCTCTTCTCCGGCTTGCCGGCACAGATGTCCGGAGCAGAGCGTCGATCGTACTGGGCCGATGTCGAGGTGCCTTACCGGCCGGCCTATTCCTATGAGGAGACGCTGGCGGTGTTCGGCGATCAGCCAGGCTCGCCGACCTCTCTGCTCGCCTCTTTTGAACGGCTCACCGGCCATATCACGGGGGGCGCGGTCACCAGCATGCCGTCAGGAGATGAGCGATTACGCAATCGCACCAGACTGATGTTCAATCGCAAGGTCCTGCCGCCCGATGGCGAGCTGGATTCCCAGCCCTTCTGAGCCCGTGTCTTTTAGCCAGGCCAGGGCCCTGGGCAGAATTTCGACGGCACCGAAATGCGAGGTACCTGAAGCCACCTCGATGACTGACGTCGAGATCCGCTCGGCCAGCCAGTAGGCATGACTTACCGGCGAGAACGCGTCGTCTTCTCCGTGCCAGAGCAGGACTGGCTGCGTGATCGCGGACAACTCGAAACCCCACGGGTGCCGCAGTGCCAGCACATCGTCGATCCAGCCGTCCGCGCTATCCCTCAGCGCCTCGGTATAGGTGTCGAGTAGCAGTCTCCGGATGGCGGCGTCGTCGGTGACCCGCCGGTCCGGCGCGGTGAGGTTGGGCTGCAGCGTGTGCAGCAAGCTCTCCGGGTCGGCCCTGACGGCTTCAGCCTGGGCTGCCAGGCTGCGCGCGACCTCGGCCCGGCCCGAGGCTACTGCCTTGTACTCCCTGACGTTCGTTCTGGCCATGCCGTCATACCAGCCAAGATCCTTGGCATCTGACGGTGCCAGCCCGACCAGCACGGCCGCGCTGCGTACCCGGTCGCCCAGCAGGGCCGCGCACGCTAGCGCGTGCGGGCCGCCGCCAGACCGGCCGACTACGCTGAACTTCTCGATGCCGAGAGCGTCAGCGATCGCGCGCACATCCGCGGCGGCGTCCGCCACGACCCGGCCGTTCTGCCGGCTCGACTTGCCGTATCCCGGCCGGTCATAACTGATCAGCCTGACCCCGAGCTGATACAGGATGCTGGTACGCGGTCGCGGTCCCCGGCGGCTGCCCGGAGTACCGTGCAGCAGGAAAATCGGGGTTCCTGATATAGCTCCACTAATCTCGACGGTCACATCGCGCTTACTGGCAACATGGACCACCTGCGTCACCGCGGCCTCCCAAAGCTGAACGGCCTTCCAGGCCGGCAAAAAGAGCGAAGGCCAAGGGGGAGAAGCGCGGCAGCAAGCCTGACAATGCGTGAACCGATGACCTCACATATGGAGCCTAGCCCTAGCTGACGCGGGGGTGTCACTGAAGTGACTGGCGGGTGAGACGCCCGGCATCAGCCAAAAATTAGGCTGGCGCTTTTCTCGCGGCACCGCAGCCCATGCCCTGGCCGTCGGTCGCGCGCACTCGCACATCCTGTCGGCCCTGCCGTTCGGCAGCTTCCCCGGGGTCGACGAAGCCGACATCTACACCTTCCTTGAACGACATGAACAGGAGTAAGCCCGCCGCCTGACAAGGCCGTAATACAAGGTTGTCTGCGCACCGCAGGTCAGGCAGGCTGTGAGATGTTCGCCCGGCAGTGGGAGGTGCCAGTGACGGCAACGATCCGCGTAGCCGACGGGAGGCGACTGTCCGTTGACTTCTCCGGGCACCCTGACGGCCACGCTGTCTTCCTCCTGCACGGCATGCCAGGGAGCAGGCTCGGACCGCGGCCGCGCGGGATGCTGCTCTACCGGCTCGGTATCAGGCTGATCGCCTACGACCGTCCCGGATATGGCGACTCTGATCGCCTGGCCGGCCGCCGGGTGGCCGACGTCGTGGCAGACGTGACGGCGATCGCCGACGCCTACGGCATCGAGCGCTTCGCGGTGGCTGGCCGGTCGGGCGGCGCACCGCACGCACTGGCCTGCGCGGCCCTGCTGCCAGAGCGAGTCACGCGGGCCGGCGTCCTGGTCAGCCTGGCACCGCCGGGAGCGGCCGGACTTGACTGGTTCGATGGAATGCCCGCGTCAAACGTCGTGAGCTTCGCCACGGCGACCGCTGGACACGACCCTCTGGCGGCCAGGCTGATGCCAGCCGCGGAAGAGATCAGGGCCAACCCGGCGAGCTGGCTCGCCCGCCTGTACTCCGACCTGCCTGAATCCGATCGCAAGATAGTCGCCGATGCCGGGATCCGTGAGCTGATCGTAGCGGCGCACGCTGAGGCGCTGCGCACCTCGGTGTACGGGTGGATCGATGACGTGATGGCACTGTGCGGTCACTGGGGTTTCGACCCAGCCTCGGTCACAGTGCCCGTGCTGCTATGGCATGGCGAGCACGATGTCTTCTCCCCGGTGAGCCACGCCCGGTGGCTGGCCAGGCAGATCCCCGGCGCCACGGTCATCGTCCAGGCGGGCGCCGCCCACTTCGGCGCCATCAACGTGCTTCCTGACGTGCTGCGCTGGCTGGTGAGCGGCAAGATGCCCGAGCGGCTAGGTCGGCTGCGGCTCTAGGTCGCGGTTGCTGCGCCGCCACTCTCGCAGCCGCGAGGTGTCCGGGTGATGCTCGCCGAGCACCTGGCCGAAGTCGCGGAGCACTCGCTCGCGAAGCATCGCCGCCTCGTCGCGCTGGCCTGCCTCGTGCAAGATGACGGCGAGGTTGGCCTCGCAGACCAGGGTGTCCGGGTGCTTCGGCCTGAGCCTGATCACCAGCATGGGCGTGGTCTGCCTGAGCAGTGCCTCCGCATCGGCCAGCCGTCTCGTATCAGCCAGGCAGTTGGCTGTGTTGATGGCACACGAAAGCGTGTACGGGTGGTCATGACCGAGTCGCTCGCGCATCATCCTCAGCGTCATGTCCGCCAGCTCAAGAGCCTCGTCACGGGCCTCGGTGCCACGCAGGTAGGTCACTACGTTATTGGCTGCGATCAGCGTATAGGGATGGCTCGGGCCCAGGTCGGCTTCGTAGGCGTCCCTGACCTCCGTGGCCAGCTCCAGAGCCCGGCGCTTGTCCTCGACGGCCGAATGGTCGCAGGCGAGGTTCAGCGCGCACGCCAGGGCGTCAGGAAGATCGGCCCCGTAGTGACGCAGGTACCGCTCGTAGGTCTCCTCAGTGAGCCGCTTGGCATCGATGTGCGCGCCGCTCTTGCGCAGCGAGACCGCGAGGCTCTTCGCGGTGCGGAGCGTGGCCGCCAGATCGGCGCCGAGCACCAGCCGGTACTTATCGTAGGTCGTGCGGAGCAACTCGACCGAGGCGCGGTACTCCCCGGCCTCACGCATGTCGCGGGCGAGGTTCGCGGCCGAGTAGAGCGTGTAGGGATGATCGGGATTAAGCACCAGCCTGCGCCGGTCAAGAGTCTCCCTGTCGATCCGCCCGGCGGCGAAGCAGTCGCCGACCAGGCGGAGCGATACCGCCAGGTTGTTCGCCACCGCGAGGGTACGCGGATGGTCCTCGCCAAACTGCTCCTT
Source organism: uncultured Actinomycetota bacterium (assembly GCA_963819285.1). Taxonomy (GTDB): domain Bacteria; phylum Actinomycetota; class Actinomycetes; order Streptosporangiales; family Streptosporangiaceae; genus Chersky-822. Next base: position 879,390 of record CAWFVM010000006.1, on the reverse strand, counting down.
GAGCCGGTTGTAAGTATCCTGGTCAGCGGCGAGCGCCTCCTGGAACTCACCGAGAGCTCTCAGGTCGGCGGCCAGGCCGCCCGCTGTCATCAGCGTATGAGGATGATCTTTCGGCAGCACCTCGCGCTGCCTGGCGAGCACCTGCTCATCGAGCTCGCGAGCCTCGCTGTAAGAACCGTGGGAACGAAGCAGGTTAGCGATGTGGAAGCGCAGGTGCAGGGTCTGCCTGTGGTCGGCTCCGAGCTGCGCGCTCCACGTCTCGTTCAGCTGCCCAGCGAGATTCAGGCCCGCATCGAGCTCGCTACGCAGCCACAGGTACCTGACCTGGTCGATGAGCAGCTGACGGACTCTTTCGTCCTCGCACTGCGCCGCGTGCGACGGCAGGAGATGCGGCCAGATCAGTCCGTACCTGGACCAGTTCTCCGGGTCATCGGCCTCTCCCCGGCGTGGTCGAGCCCCGACCAGGATCTTGTGGACCTCATGCCTGGCCAGGTTCTGCTCGTCCGGCGGCATCTGGGAGCTGATGACCGCCTGGACGAGCCGGTGAATCTGGATCGAGTTACTGCCCTGGTCCACCTTCACCAGGGCGAATCTGCTGATCTCCCTGATCACCCGGCCGAGCACGACGCGCTCGACCAGCATCGGGTCGTAGGGCAGCAGCGCCTCGATCATCTCGTCGCTGTACAGCAGGCTCATGGAAATCGGCCCTGGCGAGCAGAACGCGCATAGCTGCAGCAGCCGGACGGCGGCCGGCGAGTTCTGGTTAAGGCGCGTCAGCGACACGTTCCAGGTCGCGACCACGGGGGCGGGATAGTCCAGTGGCTGGCCCTGCGACAAGACGCTCATGACCTGGGTTTCGATCTGCTGCACGTAGGTGGCGGCCGGCATGCCGGTCTCCCTCAGCCAGGCTCCGGCCTGCTCCACCGCCAGCGGCAGGTGCCCGAGGGCCTGGGCCACCGCCTCAGCGTCCGCGCGATCGAGATCGCGCACATGCAGCAGCAGGTGAGCGATGCTCTCCTCGCCGGTGAACACGTCGATTTCGAGCGGCTCGGCCAGCTGCGACCAGGCCTGATTGCGAGAGGTGATCAGCACGTGGCCGCGACCGGACGGCAGGTAGGACTGCAGTTCCCTGGGCTCATCGGCGTTATCGAAGATCAGCAGCCAGCGACGGCCCGAGTCATTGCGCCGCAGGATCTCCAGTCCGGCCCTGGCCGCCTCGACGACGTTGTCGCCCACAGGAATTCCCAGCCCGCCGGCTAGCTCAGCCAGCGACGAGGCGATCTCGTCGCTGCCCTCGGACGGAACCCACCAGACCAGGTCGTAGTCGGCCATGAACCGGTGCGCGTACTCAAGCGCGACCTGGGTCTTCCCGACTCCGCCTAGCCCGTAGAGCGCCCGGGCGAGCACGACGGCCTGGCCGCCGCCAAGCAACTGGTCCCTCAGCCGCTCCAGAATCGCGTTGCGGCCGGTAAAGGCCGCGTTGCGGGTCGGCACGTTCCAGATGATCGGCGCGGTCCCCGGAAAGCGCGGCCCGCCCTCTGGCGGATCGGTGGGGTGCTGATACAGCCGGATCGGCCGGTCGAGCGCGCGCATGATCGCCCCTATAGCCCGTTCCGCGTCCAGGCCGGTCAGTTCGACCGGGCTGTGCTCGCTGAACGGAGCCACGAGGCGGGCCTCGTCAATTCGAATCGGGACCAGCCTGCCGTGCGCACCCGCCTGCGCCGTAGCCGAGAGCGTCTCCCAGGCTGCCGCGGCGCCCGCGGAGCGCACATAGGCCGACGAGAGCACCACCACCACATGAGAGGCGATCGCGAGATCGGCGTCCGCGTCCGCCTCAGCGTCGGCGTCCTGGCTGGCCGAGGCGCTATGCGAGAGCACGCGGAAACCAGATCTGGCCAGGGTCAGCTCGATCCAGTCGGCCCACATCCTGTCCTCGGGCGCATAGCTCAGGAAGACATCGGCCGGCATGGCCTGCTGACGGCGGGTAAAGGCGTGCTTGTACCTGAGCCTCAGGTCCTCACCGAGCGGCGGCATCGAGGTGATCTCGTCGCTGGTGATAGCGCTGGTCAGCCGGATAAAGGCGGCAAGCAGCGAGGTCGGCGACTCCGGCTCGTCGCCGAACGTGGCGAGTATCTCCTCGAAGGCGTAGTACGGCTTGTAGGGAATCTCCACCGAGCCCCAGTACTGCGCGGCCTTCTCCGTCGACAAGCCAGAGGGGAAAGGCTCAAATTTAGAGCGGGCGAGCGAGCGACCGATATCCAGCTTCTCTTTCTCGCCGTCGTCTATGCGCATTGGCACAGGTAAGATCTGGATATTTCGCTCGTGATAACGCTCATTAATATGCTGCGCTACCGACGAGGCCCCGTCGATGTTCTGGTCGTTGAGCGTGAAGCAGTCAACCAGGATATCCGGAAACTGAACGGTGCAGATGTCTGCTATATCACTCAGGCCGGTGCGGCTATCGATCAGTATATAGTCGTAGTTCTCCTTCATGTCGCGGCGCATCGCATCGAGGAACGTACCGCCGCCTAGGCGATCGTAGAAATTGTCCCAGCTGAAGGCGGCGACTGTGGATGAGTAATCCCGATTCTGCCAGCCGGCCGAGATAAAGTCGAGCGTGCCCACTCCAGGAAAATAAGGCCATTCCAGCGACACCGCATGCGGTAGTACCCGCGCGTACTCCTGATACCAGCCGGGCGGACGGGGCTCGGGATTGAGTACCGCCCAGGCGTACTCAGAGACAATCTCGATTACTCCCGGAGTGGCCGCGATCGTCGACTCGTCGAGGAACGGATGGAAGAACTTGTGCAGCCCAGGCGACTCCAGATCCCAGTCCACGGCCAGGACCCGCATACCGTTGCTGGCCAGGATCCAGGCGACGTTCGCCAGAGCCATCGTGCGCCCGGTACCGCCCTTGTACGAGTAGAATGTGACGATCTGACCACCGCTTGCGGTACTCATGAGGAGTCTCCAGGCTCTCCAAAATACGGCCCATTGAGCCGGGGTTTCTCAATATGGGGACCCGCCGGAGGGTATGCGGGCGCCTCTCGAAGGTAGGCTCGGCCCGCGTGACAAGCCAGTGGCGGGACGAGATTGCCGAACATCTTAAGCGTGGGTATGCCGGTGCCGGCAATTCTCTGGTCTGAGGGCACCTCGCTTCGCAATCTGCTCAGCGACTGACTCAGCGTGCTCCTGAGCCTTTCGTGCGCATTCATGGTCTCGATGTCTTTGTTGCTCCACGGCACCATCAGGCTCACATACGGCTTCGCCTGTTCGTCCAGCATCCGAAGTCGTTCTTGGTGCGCGATGGTGGCGCTCTCCCAGGGATCGACCAGGAGCAGGCAGGGCCCGCTCGGCGGTATCGCGGCGGACGGATCGCCGGCGTGATCCGCGAGCATGTGGACCGAGGGCTCGAATCCCAGGCACCTGGTGAGCTGCGCTGTGTAATCCGCGATCGATTCCGCTGACTCGTCCGGATAAGGATTCCAGTCACGCGAGGTCGCGCCGTAGAAGCCCTCGGAGCGGCCGGCTGGCAGGTTCTGCTTGTCAGGGGCGGCAACCGTTATATGGATTCGCTGGTCCGCCAGCCGGCCGCTGTCGTTCGACCCGAACGGGCTCTGCAGTGACTTAAAGTCACCTGGCGGCGCCGAGGCGACCTGGGTATGATTGGCTACGTCTATTATGCGCTGAGCGAGGCGGTAGACCGCTTCCTGGTACTCGTCCCTGTACCGGTCTAGCTTGATAATTCCGTAAAAGCCTTCCTCACTGTACCTGGTGCCCAGAATCTGATGGTCAAACTGAATTGACCTAGCCACCCGGGGCAGCTTCTCCGGGTGAACCGTTACCCACAGGGCGGGCACGATAGCGTCGACGACCTGACCTCGGCGGGTACCGAAGTCTACCGACCTCTTGGCGAAGGCGAACCATTCTTTGCCGCACGACTCGCTAAGGAAGTAGCGCGGCGAGTACAGCGGGACGAAGACACGGCAGTTGCCCAGGGCCTGCGACACCCGGCGCGGCCAGTCGGTCCCCGGACGCATCTCCCTGTCCATGAATCCCGCCGATTCCGGCCTGATGGTCGAGAGGCTAATGATGTGCTCGCACAGGTCCTTGTAAAGCTGGAAAACCCACCTGTCCGGATCGAGGGGGTCGTCGCGATCATGCTTCGGGGTGTGCGCGTAACTGAGGAAGAAATACGGCCCGCCGCTCGGCTCAGATACGTAGTCCGCGGACACTGTGCCCCCTCTTCTTCTTAGCCTCCCCAATATAGGATATGGCTGCCGAGAAGCGGAAGGGCTCTCTTCGGCCGGTAGAAACCTGCCAATTTCATGACAGCTGAGGTTCGCTATAGCCGGGGTGGCCGCCGCCTGGTGATAGCGAAGCCGTAGCTCAGGCCGGCTCGCCGAGCCAGGGCGTGACGGTCTCGCCCATCCGCTGGACCAGGCGCTGTCCCAGCGGCGTCAGCGAGCCCGAGGCGGCCAGGGTCTCGATAGCGCGCGCCGTGTGAACCCGCCAGCGAGCGAATAGCGAGGCTGCTGCCTGAGCCTGCGGGCCGTCAGCGCGCTGGCGTATCCGCCAGAAGTCAGTGACAGCGACATGCGCATAGGTACCCTGCAGGAGCCCTTCAAGCGGGCGCGGATCCTCTCGCCAGGGCGCATGGAACAGCCGGGTATCAACCGGGTCGAACAAGTCGTAAAGATCAAGCAATGCCCCCAGCTTGACGTGCTGGAACTCATGGATCAGCAGCAGCGCGAGGCTGGTGCCGTCAGCCACGGGGGCGATCGCGACCGCTCCGAAGGCGTTTCTCGCCGTCGCGCTGATCTCGCGGCCAGGCGCGGGCGGCGACAGCGGGGTGATGGTCGTCAGGCCTGCCGCGAGGCCGGGGGAGTAAGCGCCGTAGTCGTCACGAATCAGCGTCCAAGCCGAGCCGAACGCCCGGTCCCAGTCGGCGAGCCGCCTGCCTGATGTCCGGGGAGCGGCTGGCCACTGAAAGCAGTCACGGTATGGGTCGGTATCTTCGAGCGCGACCGACAGGCCAGCCGCCGACAGCTGCCTGACCGGTCGCCACCGTGCCGTCTGACTGCCTTCGAATACCAGTGCGGGTGCCGACCAGAACGCCTGCCAGCTGCTGTGCCCCAGCCTGACGGAGACGACGTCCTCCGCGCTGGTCTCGATCGTGGCCAGGTCCCGCTGCCGTGAGCCGGGAAGGACTAGCTGACCTAGGGTAGGCAGGTAGATCGAGCCATCGCGGACCGGAATCACTACGGAGCCGCTCACGCCGGACCTGATGGCCGCCGCGATGGCCACCGCGGCGAGCTGACCAAGCTCGGCGTCCAGGTCAGGCCCGTGGCTGCCGGAATTTCCGCTTCTCGCTCGTAGCCGCTCCAGGCAGCGCACCAGCCATACCTGCACGTAGGGATGGCTGAGCACGGCCTCAAGCGCCGCCGGACTTACCCGGTCAACGCAGGTGAGCAGCTCCCAGGCTGCCGACAGCTCAAGGGCTTCCGTGTCGGCGCAGGCGGCAGCCAGCTCGAAGAACCCGCAGAGCAAGGCGCGCCGCAGCGAGACTTGCGTCTGACGCAGCGCCTCGATCGCGGCCAGCTCCGCCGTAGCCTCGGGCCAGCGAGTCGAAGTCGACAGCTGGCAGGGCGTGGGCGGCGGCAGGCGTACCGCTGCCCGCCATCGCGGTCACGGTGCGGACGTGACTGATCAGGGCGATCAGGTCAGCGCAGTAGACCGAGGGATTCGCGAAATCGCTTCCTGTCCGGTACCTGTGCGCGTACAGGCCGCCGCCGCAGCTGGTCACGACCGGGCAGGCCTGGCATTTCTCGCACAATCCGGCGAGCCCGAGCTGCCTGGCCACGATTCCCCGATGATCGGTGACCTCGTCGAGGCAGTGGCCGAAGACGTTGAACCCGGTTGCCGGCGCGCCCTCATAGCTGGCCTTCAGCGAGTCGACCTGCTCGTAGCTGCCGTCGGTCTCTATGACGATCAGGTTGCTTGGCGCCAGGCCGATCGCCTCGGTCAGGCTGTCGGCACCGTGGGTCGTGCGGATGATCGAGTCGAACAGCCGCACCCCGACCGGCTGACCGCCGGCTTCCCAGCGATCGAAGATCTTCCTCAGCCAGTCCGCATACTCCGTCGTCAGTCCTGGCGACCTGGCCGGCGGCTGGTCCCAGGTGGCGTGCGGCAGCAGGAAATCTATGCGCGGCGGGTCAAGCGCGAGCAGTGACTCGTACGTGGCGACCGGGTCATTGAGAATGTCTATTGTGCAAAGCAAGCCAAGGTAAAGATGCCGGTATTTGTCGGCGCGCAGCAAGTTAATTGACCGAACAACCTGATCATAGCTGCTGCGTCCGCTGGCGTAGCGCCGATGCCGGTCGTTGGCGTCGCGATAGCCGTCAATCGAGACGCCGACCCTGACCGCATGAGCGGCGAACATCTCACAGAATTCTTCAGTGAGGCGTATGCCGTTGGTATGGATGCGCAGATCCAGATCGCAGATCCCGCGCAGGGTTCCTGACAGCACCTCGATGATGCGCCTGAGCCCCGCCATGCCAGCGAGCAGCGGCTCACCGCCATGCAGTACTACGTGCACCCTCGAAAGCTGGTGTGTCTTGGCGTGCTCGGCTATCCGCTGCGCTGCCCACGCCGCGGTGTTCTGCGCCATGAGCACTGGCTGACGACGCCAGCCCTGATCGACGGACTGATAGACGTAGCAATGATCACAAGCCAGATCACAGCGGCTGTGGACCTTCAATACAAATTGCTTGAACGGTACGACCGGCTGACTCATGCCGGAGTGACGGGTCAGATCGAGGAGTTGAATGCCGCGACAGGCACCTGGTAGGCGGACTCTTCTCGCAGAACCCGGCGTAGCGCGTTGCTGACCGCACTCTTGCTGTCGGTCCGCACCACCCCGAGAGGGACCCGGCGCAAGTCGGCCAGCTCGGAAATGAGGTCAGATCCGCGGTCATCAGCAGCGTTCATGGCTGTCACCTGTATCAATGTGGCTGATAGAGAGCTTCTGGCCGCAGAGTCGAACAACTCGGCGGCCGGTCTAGCTTAGAAGCAATAGGTTACGCGCATTCAGCCAGGGTCGGTAATGGTTCGGCGGCATCCTTGGATACCAGCTGACTAACTTTTGACCCGGCGGTGACCAGGGCCGTCAGGCGAATCTGGGTGGCCGTTTCTCCCGGAGGGCGGCTGCGCCTTCCGCCAGGTCCGGCCCCAGGAATGTCAGCATCTCGTAGGCGGCTGACTGGTCGAAGATCGGGCCTGCCGTGCGGAGCCAGCTGTTCAGGGTCCGCTTGGTCAGCCGGATCGCGAGCTGCGATCCGGTGGCGAGGCCGGCCGCGATCCGCATCGCCTCAGGGAGTACCTCATCGCGCGGGAGTACCTTGCTGACCAGGCCGATCCGCTCGGCCTCGACGCCGTCGACCATCTCGCCGGTGAGCAGGTGGTACCTGGCCTTGGCCATGCCGCAGAGCAGCGGCCAGATGATCGCCGCGTGATCGCCGGCCGCCGCCCCGAGCTTGACGTGACCGTCGCCGAGCCTGGCGTCGGCCGCGCAGATGCTGATGTCGGCGAGGAGCGCGAGCACCAGGCCCGCGCCCACGGCCACCCCGTTGATCGCCGAGATGATCGGCTTCTCGCAGTTGATCATGTTGTAGACCAGATCGCTCATCTCGCCCAGCATGTGCGCGGTCTTCTCGTAGTTGCCCGCCATCCGCTGGACCATGGCCAGGTCGCCGCCGGCCGAGAAGGCCTTGCCTGCCCCGGTGATGACGGCTACCCGGGTCTGGTCATCCCTGGCTACGTCGGTCCACAGCCTGGCCAGCTGCCCGTGCATGACCTCGTCGGCCGCGTTGTAGACCTCGGGCCGGTTCAGCGTGATCAGCAGCACGCCGTTGTCGTGCCGGTCAAAGAGCATGTGCTGGTAGCTGCCGTAGTCCATGGTGGAATGATCGCATGACCGGCGATGTGCCCCCAGGGCGGCTGATCGGCAGGGGCCGGGCGGCCGACGTGTATGAGCTCGGCGGCGACCGCGTGCTCCGCCGTTACCGCACCCAGGACAGCGATTCCCCCGGAGTGCGGCTGGCCGATATCGTCGCCCGCGAGGCGCGGCTGATGGAGTACCTGCGGTCCGCCGGGTTCCCGGTGCCGCAGGTCTATGACGCCGACGGGAGCGACCTGGTGATGGACCGGGTCTACGGCGTCGACCTGCTCACCGACCTGGCCAGGCGGCCCTGGAGGGCGCGCGGCCACGGCGCGACGCTGGCGGCGATGCACGATCTGCTGCACGAGGTGCGGGCGCCGGACTGGCTTGACCGCCCGCTCGGCGACGGTGACGGCGATCTCCGGGTCATGCACATGGATCTGCATCCGGGGAACGTGATGCTGACAGCCGCCGGGCCGGTCGTGATCGACTGGTCGAACGGCTGCGCCTGCCCGGCGGGCGCGGATGTGGCCATGGCCACGATCATCATGGCTATCTCCGAGGTTGACGAGCTGCCGGCGCCGGTCAGGCTGGTTGCCGGGCTGGTGCGGGGAGCGGTGATCGCCGCCTTCGAGCGAGCCGTCAGCGCCGACCCGGCGCCCTATCTCACCGAGGTTGCCGGGCACCGGCTGGCGGACCGGAATGTCCGGCCGTCTGAGGCCGAGATCCTGCGCAAGATGATCGCCGGCTCGGGTTCCTGACCGGCTCGGAGCTACGCCGGCTCTTGGGGTGTGCTGAGTGGTGCGCGATAACTTTCCGCATGTTACTCTGGAGTAACTTAGAGCTTCGCGGGCCTGCCCGCGCCAGAGTTGCGGGCAAGGGGGCCCTTCATGAGCGACGAAGAGCAAGCCGGCGGCGGTTTCACTCTAGACCTGTCAGACGACGTCCGCGAGATGCGCGACTGGGTGCACGACTTCGCGGCCAATGTGATCAGGCCGGCCGCCGCCGAGTGGGACGAGCGCGAGGAGACGCCGTGGCCGATCCTGGAGGAAGCGGCCAAGATCGGGCTGTACTCGATCGACTTCTTCGCGCAGCAGTGGTTCGAGCCGACCGGGCTCGGCACGCCGGTCGCGTTTGAGGAGATCTACTGGGGCGACGCCGGAATCGGGCTCTCGCTGACCGGCAGCTGCCTGGCCGCCGTGGCGGTGAGCAGCAACGGCACGCCCGAGCAGATGGGCGAGTGGCTGCCGCAGATGTTCGGCGGGCCGGGAGACGTCAAGCTCGGCGCGTTCTGCTCGTCGGAGCCGGACGCGGGCAGCGACGTCGGCGCGATCAAGACCAGGGCGGTGTACTCGCAGGCGACCGATGAATGGGTGCTCAACGGCACCAAGGCCTGGGCCACCAACGGCGGCATCGCCGATGTTCACGTGGTCGTCGCGTCGGTCGACCCCTCGTTCGGCAGCCGGGGCCAGGCCAGCTTCATCATCGGCCCGGGGACCAGGGGCCTGTCCCAGGGCCAGAAATTCCGCAAGCACGGCATCCGCGCCTCGCACACGGCCGAAGTGGTGCTCGATGACGTCCGGGTGCCAGGCCGCTGCCTGGTCGGCGGCAAGGAGAAACTGGACGCGCGCCTCGCGCGGCTGGCCGAAGGCGGCGCGGCCGGGGAGCAGTCAGCCATGAAGACCTTCGAGGCGTCCAGGCCGACCGTGGCCGCGATGGCGGTGGGCGTGGCACGGGCGGCGGTCGAGTACGCGACCGAGTACGCGACGCAGCGGGTGCAGTTCGGCAAGCCCATCGGTCAGAATCAGGGCGTCGCCTTCATGCTCGCGGACATGGCGGCCAGCGTGGACGCTGCCAGGCTGCTGACCTGGCGGGCGGCGTGGATGGCCAGGCACGGCCGCAAGTTCACCAGGGCCGAGGGTTCCATGTCCAAGCTGTTCGCCGGCGAGACGGCCGTGCGGGTCACCGAGCAGGCCATCCAGATCCTCGGCGGGAACGGCTATACCAGGGAGTACCCGGTCGAGCGCTGGCACCGGGACGCGAAGATCTTCACGATTTTCGAGGGCACGTCGGAGATTCAGCGGATGATTATCGGCAGAGCTCTCACCGGCCTGCCGGTGAGGTAGCCAGGCCAGAGGGCCGCAGGGCCAGAGGAGTCCGGACATGAAGACGCCGATCTGCGAGATGCTGGGCATCGAGCTGCCGCTGCTCGCCTTCAGCCACTGCCGGGACGTGGTGGCGGCGGTCACCAATGCGGGCGGGTTCGGGGTGCTTGGGGCGTCGATGCACACTCCGGAGCAGCTTGAGCACGAGCTGGCCTGGATCGATGACCATGTCGGCGGGCGGCCTTACGGGGCCGACATCCTGGTGCCGGAAAAGTTCGCCGGCAAGGGGGAGGGGCTGGACTCCGCCGCGATCCATGCCCTGATCGGGCAGCCGCAGCGGGACTTCGTGGCGGCGCTGCTGGCTGAGCACGGGATCGCCGCCGAGGGACCGGCCGGGGCGTCGCGACTGCCGACCGCGGTGACGATCAGTGACGACGCTGGCGAGCGGCTGCTTGAGGTCGCGTTCCGGCATCCGATCAAGCTCATCGCGAGCGCGCTCGGCACGCCCCCGGCCTTCATGATCGACCGGGCGCGCGCGGCCGGAGTTCCGATCGCCGCGCTCGTCGGGGCGCGGGAGCACGCGATCAGGCAGGTCAACGCCGGGGTCGACATCCTGGTCGCGGCCGGGACCGAGGCCGGCGGGCACTGCGGCGAGGTGACCACGATGGTGCTGGTGCCCGAGGTAATCGAGGCGATCAGGCCGATCAGGAAGGTGCCGGTGCTCGCCGCCGGCGGCATCGTGACCGGCAGGCAGATGGCTGCGGCGATCGCGCTCGGCGCCGACGGCGCGTGGACCGGGTCGGTCTGGCTAACCACGGAGGAGGCCGAGACCGCGCCTTATACCAAGAGCAGGATGATCGCGGCGACATCCAGGGACACCGTCAGATCACGCAGCCGGACCGGCAAGCCGTCCAGACAGCTCAAGTCGGACTGGACTAGCGCCTGGGACAGCGACAAGAGCCCGGGCACCCTGCCGATGCCGCTGCAGTCGCTGCTGAGCGAGCCGGTCATGCGGCGCATCGACGCGCTCGCCGAGCAGGGCGATCCCGGGGCTCAGGAGCTCGCCACCTACTGGGTCGGCCAGGGCGTCGGCCTGATGAACAAGGCGACGACGGTCAGGGACGTCATCTACGAGATGGCCCGGGACTTCGCCGCCGCCGCCGAGCACCTGGCCAGCGTCCTGGAGGACTGACCGCCCGCCGGCGGCTAGGCTGGATGGCATGCCAATTGAGGGTGAATATGAGGCGAGCCCGCGCGAGTGGGTCCGCGAGCAGGTCGAGCAGTTCGAAGGTTCGGGCGGGACCGAGGGCACGACGCTCCGGGAGACCGGCCTTCCGGTCGTGATCATCACTAACCTTGGCGCCAAGAGCGGCAAGGTGCGCAAGACACCGCTGATGCGAGTCGAGCACGAGGGCCGGTATGCCGCTATCGCGTCCCAGGGCGGCTCGCCGAAGCACCCGCTCTGGTACTACAACTTCGTGGCCAACCCCCGCGTCGAGCTGCAAGACGGCCCGAAGCGGATCGACATGATCGCCCGCGAGGTCAGCGGGGCCGAGCGGGATGAGTGGTGGGAGCGGTCGGTCGCCGCATTCCCGCCCTATGCGGAGTACCAGCAGAAGACAACCCGCCAGATCCCCGTCTTCGTGCTTGAGCCCGCCGGGGAGTAGTCGCACTACCCGGTATCAGGCGGCGCCGCCCCGCGCAGCTTTCCGTGATCATGAAGCAGAGCCTGATCACGGAACTCTCGGTGCCCCCAACCTGGTCGGGCGCTGCCCAGGCCCGGTGATCGCCGTCCCGGCATGACCTCTAGGAGACCGGGTTTCCGGACTTTGGCTGCGAGGCATGGCGGGATGTGCGTCCGGATGCGGCGGGGGTACGGCGGCACTGGAGGCTGGCGCCGCCAGGCGGAGGGTTGCCGTTCTCGCGGTAGGTTGTCGTATTCCTGGCCTGACTCCGCGAACCCGGCTTTCCCTGTGATCACGGCACCGAAGTTCCGGGCTCTGGCGCGAGTTCCGTGATCGGGCTGCCTCGCGGGTCTGACGGGGCCACCGCCCGGAACCGGGCTGGTCCCTGGTGACTCAGCTGTCACAGCCGCCTCACCCGCTGCCAGGCCCGCCCGATCCTGTAGGAGACTTTTTTCCTGTAGGAGACTTAACAGCGAATATGGTGGTCAATCCTCCTACAGGAGCCTAGTCTCCTAGATCTTTTAGCCACCACCTCGGCGCAAACCCCGCAAACCCGCCCAGAGCCCGCAAATCCGGCCTCGCGATCACCCCGCTCAAGCCCGGGACGGTGATCACCCGCCGACGTTCCGGACTGTCATCCTCCGCCCCGGCTAACATCACAGAATTCGCCAGCCAGGTTCCGTGATCAGGCTGGAGGCGGTGATCACGGAACTCTGTTGGCGTGATTCACGCCGCTGATGTTCCGTTATCAGGATCCCGGTCATGATGATCATGACCGGGATCCTGACTACGGAAACCTGGTGGGGTGATCACACGACTAGGGTTCCGTGATCAAGGTCAGTTTCTTGATCACGGAAGGTTGTCTGGGTACTCGGGTGCCCGCTGGGCCGCCGGGGCCGGGGCCGGGCGGGGCCGGGCGGGGCCGGGGACGGGCGGGGCCGGGCCGGGGACGGGTGCGGGTACGTAGCTGATCCGGCGGTCAAAGGGGTGTAAGGGACGCGTAAGAATTACCTATGAGCAAGCAGCCGAGTTCGCCGCCGCCGGGTGACAAGCCGACCCCGACGGCGCCGCCGCCACCGCCGGGCTGGCGGCACTGGCTGTGGCCGATCGCCCTGATCGCGACGCTGGCCCTGTACTTCGTGCTGCCGCACCTCACGAATCCGGCCACGCAGAACCTGTCGTACCCGATGTTCCAGGCCGACCTGGGCAAGCACCTGGTCAAGACCATCGAGCTTCGGGAGCACAGAAAACGGCGCGAACACCCCGATCACCGGCACGCTGAAGAACGGCGACAACTTCACCACGGTCGGACCGCCGAACACTCCGTCCCTGGTCAGCGAGATCACCGCGAAGGGCGGCGTCACCCCGTCGTTCGGCGGCACCAGCGCCGGGCTCGGCGGCACGCTGCTCTACCTGCTGATCATCCTCGCGCCGCTGATCTTCGTGATCTACCTGTTCCGGCGGATGTCGCGCGGCGGTGTCGGGCAGCTCCAGGGGGTGCTCGGGGCGGGCCGGTCGCGGGCCAAGGTGTTCGACGCCGAGCGGCCGAGCACCAAGTTCTCCGACGTGGCCGGGTATACCGGCGCCAAGGAAGAGATCAGCGAGATCATCGACTTCCTCCGCAATCCCGGCCGCTACCAGCGAGCGGGCGCGATGGCTCCGCGCGGCGTGCTGATGGTCGGGCCGCCGGGCACCGGCAAGACCCTGCTGGCCAGGGCCGTCGCCGGCGAGGCCTCGGTCCCGTTCTTCTCGGTCAGCGGCTCAAGCTTCGTGGAGATGTTCGTCGGCGTCGGCGCCGCCCGGGTGCGCGACCTGTTCGCCGAGGCCCGCAAGCGCGCGCCTGCCATCATCTTCGTGGACGAGGTCGACGCGATCGGCCAGCGCCGGGCCGGCTCGGGCGCGGTCGTGGCCAACGACGAGCGTGAGCAGACGCTGAACCAGCTCCTGGCCGAGATGGACGGCTTCGACCTGACCCAGGGCATCGTGGTGCTCGCCGCCACCAACCGCCCCGAGGTACTGGACCCGGCCCTGCTGCGGCCAGGAAGATTCGACCGCCAGATCACGATCCCGCTGCCCACCCTGGACGAGCGCGCGGCGATCCTGGCGGTGCACTGCCGGGGCAAGCAGCTCGCGCCGGACGTGGACCTGACCATCGTGGCGCGGGGCACGCCAGGGTTCTCCGGGGCTGACCTCGCGAACCTCGCCAATGAGGCGGCCATCTTCGCGGTCAGGGACAACCGGGAGATCATCTCCGCGGCCGACTTCGACGACGCCAGGGACCGCATCCTGCTCGGCCGCCGCGAGGGCTCCAACGTGCTGCTGCCCGAGGAGAAGCACGCCGTCGCCGTGCACGAGAGCGGCCACGCGATCGTCCTCGCGCTGGCCGAGCACGCCGACCCGGTGGCGAAGGTCACGATCCTGCCGGCCGGGCAGGCACTCGGCGTCACCCAGCAGCTTCCGCTGATCGAGCGGCACCTTTACGGCGAGGACTACCTGCGCGAGACGCTGGCCGGGCGGCTTGGCGGCCGGGCGGCCGAGCTCGTCGTGCTCGGCCAGGGCTCGACCGGCGCGGCCAACGACCTGTCCACCGCCACCGATCTCGCGACCAAGATGGTGCGGGAGTTCGGCCTGTCGGCCAAGCTCGGCCCGGTCGGCTACCCGGAGGGCGGCTCGGTGTTTCTCGGCGGGGGAGGCGGCGGCCTGTCCAGCCGGCCGTTCTCCGAGGCCACCCAGGCGCTGATCGACTCTGAGGTTTCCAGGCTGCTGCGCGAGGCCGAGAGCACCGCGATGGACGTGATCCGCTCGCACCAGGCCCAGCTCGACGAGCTGGTCGAGCTGCTGCTCCTGCACGAGACGGTCGACGCCAGCGAGGTCTACCGGATCGTCGGCAGGCCGGTGCCCAGCCACCGCCAGGATCAGCCGCTCGCGATCGCCCCCTCCCGGATAGTGACCGAGTCCGCGAGCCAGTCACAGAAAGGCTAGAACCCGGCGATGCCACTGCTAGTGCTGTCCGGCAAGGACGTCAGAGCCGCGCTTGGCTACGCCGAGTGCGCGGACGCGATGCGAGCCGCCCTGATCGCACGGGCGCGCGGCGAGGTCTTCCAGCCGCTGCGCTCGATCCTGCGCCCGGAAGCGGCCTCAGGCATGATGGGCCTGATGCCCGCCTACCAGGCGGGCCAGGTGGACGGCTACGGACTGAAGGCGATCTGCATCACGCCAGGCAACCCGGCCGTCGGCCTGGACAGCCACCAGGGCATCGTGCTGCTGTCCAGCTCGCGGACCGGGGAGCCGGTCGCCGTGCTGAACGCCTCGGCGGTGACCGAGATCAGGACGGCCGCCGTCTCGGCGGTCGCCACCTCGCTGCTCGCCGCGCCGGACGCTGACGTCCTGGCGATCATCGGCACCGGCGTTCAGGCCCGTGCCCACCTGCTGGCGATCAGCGCCACCCGGCCGCTCGCCCAGATCCGGATAGCTGGCCGCAGTGCGGACAAGGCCGCCGCGCTCGTCGCCAGGCTGGCCTCAGAAGTACGGGACGGCCCCGAGCTGATCGCCTGCGCCGGCGCGCGGGAGGCCGTACTCGGCGCCAGCATCATCGTGACCGCGACCAGCTCGCCTGAGCCTGTCTTGCGCCGGGACTGGCTGACTCCCGGCGTGCACATCAACGCCGTCGGCGCCTGCCTGCCGCACGTACGCGGCTCGACACCGCCACGATCGCGGACGCGGCGCTCTTCGCCGACAGCCGCGAGTCGGTGCTCGCCGAGGCGGGCGACTACGTGCTCGCCGCCGCCGAAGGCGCCATCGGCCCCGACCACATCCAGGCCGAGATCGGCGACCTCCTCGCCGCCGGCCAGGAAAGCACAGCCGGCCAGCAGGGCACAGTCCGGGGCGAGCGGGAGATCACCGTCTTCGAGTCGCTCGGTCTCGCGGTCGAGGACCTGGCCGCCGCGGCCATCGCCACCCGGTCAGCGACCGAGGCCGGCATCGGCACCCGGATCCGCTTCGACTGATCCTCGAGCCATCCGCGAGCCCCGCGTCATCGACTCCTGATACGCTGCCGCCATGACGCGCCCGAGCCAGACCGCACAGTGGTGGCGCCGCCAGTAGGCGGGCCTGGTTCGTGCTTTCCGATACCCAAGGCGACCGCCCGGAATCCCGGTGGTCGCCTTTGTCGCGTCCGCCGTCATTCCGGGCCTGATCAGGCAGGATAGACGAGATGACCAGCAGCGTGGACTACAGCGCGGATTTCGGTGCCGCGCCGGGTCACGGGACCACCGAGTTCGTCACGGCCGGCGGCATCGTCGTGACCAGGACGGTGGTGCCGTTCGACCCCGGCCTGATGGCCGAGGTCACGAGGCAGATCGATGAGCGGCGGGGCGGCGCGTTCAGTTCCGGCATGGAGTACCCGGGCCGGTACAGCCGCTGGCACACCGGATACGTCGATCCGTGCGTCGAGCTCACCTGCCGCTGCCGGCGCGACCGCGGCCGCGCTGAACGATCGCGGCGCCGTGCTGCTGCCAGCGATCGCCGGCGCTGTGCTGCGAACCGGGCACGGGAGCCAGACCCCCGCCAGCGTCACCGTGACGATCCCCGAGCCGTCCGGCCAGGTCCCTGAGGAGCAGCGCAGCCGCCGGCCGACCGTATTCAGCGCGATCAGGGCGGTCATCGAGCTCTTCGCCAGTCCCGACCCGCAGCTCGGCCTGTTCGGGGCGTTCGGCTATGACCTGGCGTTCCAGTTCGAGCCGATCAGGCGGAGGCCCGGCCGGGCTGGCCAGGACGGTCAGCGCGACCTGGTGCTGCACCTGCCCGATCAGCTCTACGTGATCGACAGGAAGCGCGAGACCGCACTGGCCTACAGCTATGAGTTCGCTTCCGGCGGCCGGTCGACCGCCGGGATGCCCCGGCTGACACCCCGGTCGGCGCCGGCCCAGACGCAGCGGATCAGCGGGCAAGATCCCGTTACCCCCCTGCCGCCAGATCCCGTGCCTGGCGAGTACGCGAAGGTAGTCGAGCAGGCCAGGGAACGCTTCGCGGCCGGAGACCTCTTCGAGGTCGTTCCCAGTCACGGATTCTGGGCCCGGTGCGGATCGCCCGCCGCGTTCTACGAGCGGCTGCGGCGGCGCAACCCGGCGCCTTATGAGTTTTTCCTGAACCTCGGCGACGGCGAGTACCTGGTCGGCGCGTCCCCGGAGATGTACGTCCGGGTGACCGCCGTCGAGGGCCAGCACCGCCGGGTGGAGACCTGCCCGATCGCCGGCACCGTGCCGCGCGGGGCGACGCCGCTGGACGACGCGGAGAACATCAGGACGCTGCTGACCTCGCTCAAGGAAGAGTCCGAGCTCACCATGTGCACCGACGTGGATCGCAACGACAAGTCCAGGGTCTGCGTCCCCGGCAGCGTCAAGGTGATCGGCCGCCGCCAGATCGAGCTGTACAGCCGGGTCATCCACACCGTCGACCATGTCGAGGGGCGGCTGCGGCCCGAGTTCGACGCGCTCGACGCGTTCCTCACCCACATGTGGGCGGTGACCGTGACCGGCGCGCCCAAGACCTGGGCCATGCAGTTCATCGAGGACCACGAGACCAGCCCGCGCCGCTGGTACGGGGGAGCGGTCGGCGTGATCGGCTTCAACGGCAACATGAACACCGGGCTCACGCTCAGGACGGCGCACATCCGAGACGGCCTGGCCTGCGTCCGCACCGGAGCGACCCTGCTGTTTGACTCCGAGCCGGCCGCCGAGGAGGCCGAGACCAGGCTGAAGGCCAGGGCTCTGCTCGAAGTGCTCGGCGAGGCCAGCGCGGCCGGTGCCGGGAAAGACAACAAGCCAGATAGGAAACGGGATGCCCGTGCCAGCTCGCCCGGCCACTCGGTACGGCCCGGCACGGGGGAGCGGCCAGGAACCGGCGTCCGGGTGCTGCTCGTCGACCATCAGGACTCGTTCGTGCACACACTCGGGGGTTACTTCGCCGAGCAGGGCGCGCGGGTGACGACGCTGCGGTACGGATTCGACCCGGCGCTGCTCGACGAGTTCGCGCCGCACCTGGTCGTGCTCTCGCCAGGGCCTGGCCGTCCTTCCGACTTCGGCTGCTCCGAGCTGCTCGGCGAGCTCGATGCCCGGCGGCTGCCTGCCTTCGGGGTCTGCCTGGGCCTGCAGGCCATGGTCGAGCACGCGGGAGGGCGCCTGAGCCTGCTGAGTTCGCCATCGCACGGCAAGCCAGGCGCGGTGCGGGTGCTCGGCGGCGAGCTGCTGGCCGGGCTGCCTGACCTGTTCACGGCGGCCAGGTACCACTCCCTGCACGCGACCGCCGATCAGGTCGGGACGGGCTTCACGGTGACGGCGCTGACCAGCGACCCGGTCGCCGGCGCCGAGGTGGTCATGGCGATCGAGGACCCGGCCGGGCTCCGCTGGGGAGTGCAGTTCCACCCCGAGTCGATCCTGACCTCGGCGGGGGACGCCTGCCGGCGGATCATCACGAACGTGCTCGGGCTGTGCCGCGACGTGCCGGCGGAGGGCGACGTGCTGGTGGAGAGCTGAGGACGCACACGCGGGCCGGCGCGTTCCACCGGCCCGCCAATCGTTATCTCTCCGTTATTTTTTGACGCGCGGGCCCGTTATAGCGTCAAAGGCGACTCCATCGTTGCAGTCAGGGCAGTAAAGGACAGTTAGGGCAAGTTCGGTTATGTCGTGCGTCTCGTCCGTGTCGTTTACGTCAGGTTCAATCAGCGCATCGTTATGCGGCCAATTCGCTAAGTTACGCCAGTCGCCGCGACCCATCCTCTCTCGCATTTCCTTTGGTCAGCCCTGGCCTGCCCAATAAAGGCAAGGAGCCCCTCCCTATGGCACGACGCCTGTTCGTACCACTCGCCACCATCGGCCTGGCATTCGGGTCGCTCATCATGGCGGCAAGCGCCGCCTCCGCCGCACCCACCGCGGCTCACCCCACCATCCATAGCATCACGGTCCAGGGCTTCCGGCCCGGCGGCCTGATGGCCAGGCCAGGCGGCGCCGCGCGCATCGCCAGCGACATCCGCAACGCGGCCACTACCTCGACCAACTGGTCAGGCTATGCCGTGACCGGCGCGAACGGCGCGTTCCACAGCGTGTCGGCGAACTGGACCGAGCCAACGGCCACCTGCACGTCAAACTCGGACCTGTACGCGAGTTTCTGGGTCGGCCTTGACGGCTTCTCCAGCAACTCGGTCGAGCAGACCGGAACTGACTCTGACTGCGTCGGCCGGACGGCTTCCTACTACGGCTGGTACGAGATGTACCCGGCCTTCCCGGTCAACTTCTCGAACCCGGTCAGTCACGGCGACTCGATGAGCGCGTCTGTGACCTTCTCCGGCACCCGCACGTACACCCTGGTGCTCAAGGACAACACCAAGGGCTGGACGCAGACCATCACCAAGAACCAGAGCGGCCTCGCCAGGTCATCCGCCGAGGTCATCACCGAGGCCCCGTCCTCAAGCAGCGGCGTGCTGCCGCTAGCCAACTTCGGCACCATCAGCTACTCCACCTCGTCAGCTAACGGCGCGGCGCTCGGCGGCCAGAACCCGACGTCGATCACCATGATCAACAGCAGCAACGCCGACAAGGACTCGACCAGCGCGATCACCGCCGGTGGCGCGTTCAGCAATACCTGGATCAGGTCGACCTAGCCCCCGCCGGCTAGCCGAGACGAGCGGCGCGGGGCCACCCCCGCGCCGCTCCGCTGTCCGGGTGCCGGTTGCTAGCGCAGAAGATACGGTGCCGGTCTACGCGTTTCGGCTGGCCTGCTCGCCACCGGAGCGGCGCCTGATGCCGGGCCCCGCTGAGGTTTCCGTGATCATGAACCTGACCTTGATCACGGAATCTGAGTCGCGTGATCGCCCCATCCAGGCTCCGTGACCCCGATCATGATCATGGAACCTCTGTGGCGCGAGGGTGAGCCTAGAACCCAGCTTCTCCGTCGATCACGGAAACTAGCTGACGGGGTCACGCGATCGATGTTCCGTAGTGATCACAGCCGGACGCGCGGCTGCCGGAGCGGGATCTGCGGGGACACCAGGTTCTGGGCTGACTCTTTTGTGCGGGGCAGGTGCAGCTGGGGACCCCTGCCATGGGTGAAGCGACAACAGGGGCCCCGGCTGCGGGCTTGATCAGGCGCGGACGAGGCTCTTGGCGAAGCCGAGCAGGACGGCCCTGGTCTCGCCGTAGGACGAGGCCTGGTAGTAGACGCCGCTCTTGCGCCAGGTCAGGAACAGGAAGATCTTCCTCGAGCTGCACGCCGGCAGGTGCGGCGCGTCGCAGTCGCCGGTCAGGAATGCCTTGCTGCCGAGGACGCGGAACTGCCCGAGTGCCTTGCCCTTGCGGGTCCTGGTGCAGGGCCCGTTCGAGTTGTTCTGGCTGATGGTGAGGTTGGCGCTGGGCTTGGGGCCGTACTGGCTGATGACCAGCCGCCTGGCCGCCTTTTTCTTGCTGATCTCGCACCGGGCGACCGAGATCTTGCCCGCCTGCGCCAGGCCGTAGGTCTTGGTCGGCCTCAGCAGCCCGAACCCGGCCGCGGACTGCGCTGAGTGCCAGCTCGCGAACAGGCCCGTGCCGGCTCCAGCGTTCGGGGCGGCGACTGCTGTCGCGGCGATGCTCACCACAGTCGCCACGCTTGCCGCTGCGGCAAGACCGATTGTCAGGGTAGCCGTCACTGCATTCCTGCGCATGATCACGTCCTTCTCTGGCTGGTATTCGCCCTGGTCACGACAGGACGATGTGCTGCGATCCTAAATGCCACCGCGATTGGCCGCTATCACAATATGAACTTGCGTGACTACTTACAGTTATGTCCGTGACGGCCGACCGGGGCGGTCGCGCGCTCCCGATGTCAGCAAGCGCCGATAGGGTGCCGCCATGAAGAGCGTGCACCCCGAGGTCTTCCTCGTATCCCGTCCGCAGATCGACTACCAGGCGCTCGCCGCCTATCTGGGCCAGGTTGGCGGTGCGGGCTGGCTTGAGCGGCTGGACCGCGGCGATCTCGACGACGCGCAGAATCTCGCCGAGTTCGCAGGCAAGATCTGCTACCGCGCCTGGGAGCCAGGCCTGAACCCGAACATCGTCCAGGTCCGCAATGACCATCAGGCCTATCTGGAGAACATCCTGGCCCAGGCGCACGGCTCGGTGCTTGAGCACGCGATGTTCAGCTTCGTGCTGCATAACGTCAGCCGGGTTGTCACGCACGAACTGGTCAGGCACCGGCCAGGGGTCGCGATCTCGCAGGAGTCACTGCGGTTCGTCCGGCTCGCCGATATTCCGTTCTGGTTCCCCGGCTGGGCGGAGGATGACCCCGAGCTGATGAAGCGGGCCACGGCGCTGCTCGGGCAGATGGAGGAGTTCCAGGTCTGGATGGCCGGCCATTTCGGGCTCGATGAGCCTGGCCTCAAATTTGCGGAGAAGAAGCACAAGACGTCGTTCATGCGCAGGTTCGCGCCCGACGGGGTGGCGACCGGGCTGCTCTGGTCGGCCAATATCCGCACGCTCAGGCACACCATCGAGGCCAGGACCGATCGCGGGGCCGAGGAGGAGATCAGGCTGCTGTTCGGCCAGATCGCCGAGCTGATGCGAGCGGAGGCGCCGGCGCTGTTCGGCGACTATACGGTCACCGACGGGGCCTGGGTGCCGCGCTGGCGCAAGGTTTAGGTCACTGCCGCCACCCGGCGTGAGATGGTATGTCCGTGGCAGATATCTCCATTCCCGTCGGTGATCGCGCCGTTCCCGGCTATCTGGCTGTGCCAGGCGCCGACTCCGGGCGGCAGTCCTGGCCGGGCGTCGTCGTGATTCACGAGGCCTTCGGGCTCAATGACGACATCAGGGCCAAGGCCGGGGAGCTCGCGGCGCACGGCTACCTGGCGCTGGCCCCTGACCTGTTCGAGGGACGAGCCTGGCTCCGCTGCGTGCGGGCGGCGTTCAGCCAGCTCAAGGCGGGCTCCGGCCCGGCCTTCGGCATCCTCGACGAGGCTCGCGCCCTGCTCGCCGGGCGGCCGGACTGCACCGGCAGGGTCGGCGTGATCGGCTTCTGCATGGGCGGCGGATTCGCGCTGCTGTGCGCGCCGCGCGAAGGGTTCGACGTGGCCGCGATCAACTACGGCGAGGTGCCAGCAGACGCTGAGTCGGCGCTGGCCGGGTCCTGCCCGGTCGTCGGCAGCTTCGGCGGCAAGGACCTGATGGGTACCAAGGGTCCCGACCGGCTGCGGCGGGCGCTGACCGTACTTGACGTCAAGCACGACGTGGAGATCTATCCGGGCTCCGGGCACCGGTTCCTCACCAGGTCATCGGGCGCGGGCGCGGTGGCCGCCAGGATCACGAGGATGAGCTACCACGAGGCCGACGCCGCCGATGCGTGGCGCCGGATCTACGCGTTCTTCGAGGCCGAGCTTGGCACTCCTAGCGAGTGAGCCCCTCGCCCGGCACGGGGCGGTAGGCCGCCGCGAGCGCCGCCAGCGGATCATGGTGGAAACGATCTGACGGCACCCGGGTGGCCAGTGCCCTGATGGTCGCGCTGACCATTGCCGCCGGGCCCGCCACGTACACGTCGGTGTTGCGGAACGACGGGTGCGTCCTGACGATGTCGGGCAGCCTGCCGGTCTGGCCGGCGTCCTCGGGCTCGGACTCGGCCACCGGGACCAGCGTGAGCGCCGGATAGGCCAGCCGCAGGGTGGCCAGGTCCCGCATGTCATAGAGCTCCCGGCCGCGCCTGGCCCCGACGTACAGGGTCACCGATCGCCGCCGGCCCGGCCTGATCTCGCCGACGACCGCCTCGACGATGGCCTTGATCGGCGCCAGCCCGGTACCGCCGGCGACACAGACGATGTCACGGTCCAGCTCGGCGGGTACCCGGAGGTCGCCGCGCGCCGAGGCGAGAGTCAGCAGGTCGCCTGTGCCGCTCTGGCTGACCAGGGCCGTGCTCACCATCCCGCCGGGCACGGCCCGCACGTGGATGTCGAGCAGGCCGTTCTCTCTGGGCGCGTTGGCGATCGAGTAGCTGCGCCAGAGCCTGGGCCACCTGGGCACCTGCACGCTGACGTACTGGCCTGGCTGATACGCGAGCGGCTTGTCCGGCCTGATCGTGAGCACCGCGATTGCCTCTGCCCGCCGGTCATGCTGCACTATCTCGCCGATCCACCAGGCCGGCTGGACCCTGGCGTCCTGCGCGGCCGAGTACCTCATCGCGGCCGCGAAGTACGCCAGCGCCGATCGCCAGGCCGCCCTGACTTCGGCCGTCCAGGCCGGCCCGCTCACCTGGTCGACGGTCGCGATCAGCGCGTCAAAAAAGGGCTGGTAGTGACCGGCCTTCACCCCGAACTTGCGGTGATCCTGGCCCAGGCGGGCGAGCAGCCGGTCAGCCTGGTCCGGATCGTCCAGGCTGTCGACCAGCCTGGCGAGCATGTCGAAGGTCGTCGCGCGGGTACCCTCCATAGAGAGCGGGAAAAGGGCGCGCAGTTCGGGGTTCCGCACGAAAAGGCGGGCGTACAGATATTCCATCGCGAATTGCCGGCTCGCCGTCATGCGGCCGAACGATTCCCTGACGCGCCGCCGGTCTTCCTCGCTAAGCCGCACTATCGGCTCGGGCTCCGCCAGCCGGGCCGAGGTCTCGGTCCTGGCCATCCTGCCGCGAATTATCCCAGATCCCGGCCTTTGCGCCGTCGCGCTATCGAGACCATCGGCGTCTCGCGCACTCACCACGGCATGAAGTCTCGCAGCCACGCCGGGTATCTGCCACTGATTCAGGACAAGGCACTACGATATTCCGGTGACAGCATCCCGTTATCTTCGCTATCCGCATGTACGCGGCGACCTGCTTACCTTCATAGCCGATGACGACGTCTGGCTAGCACCGGCGGACGGCGGCCGGGCCTGGCGCATCTCCGCTGACCAGGCCGCGGCGGCCTACCCCCGGCTTTCGCCCGACGGCAGCCTCATCGCCTGGACGAGCTGGCGCGACGGGCCTGCCGAGATCTACCTGGCCGACACGGGCGAGGGTAACAGCACCCGCGTCACCTACTGGTCAAGCCGGCTGACGGTGATGCGCGGCTGGACTCCCGGCGGCGAGATCCTCGCCACTACCTCAGCCTGCCAGCCCTTCGCCCGGCACACCTGGGCCTACGCGATCCCGGTGAGCGAGGGAACCGCCGAGTTCGCCGGCCAGCGCCGGCTGCCGTTCGGGCCAGTCAGCGATGTCGCGATCGACGCGGGCCACACCGTGCTCCTGAGCGGCACTGGCAGCGAGGAGCCCGCGTTCTGGAAGCGATACCGGGGCGGCCGGGCCGGCCTGCTGGGTGGCGGACAACGCCGGGGCCGACGCCCCGGCCGGCGGTTCCGGGCAGTCCGGCTTCCGGCAGCTGCTGGCCGGCCTTCCTGGCCAGTTCTTCAGCCCGATGCTGGTCGGCGGCCGGCTCGCCGTGATCAGCGACCACGAGGGCACCGCCAATCTGTACTCGTGCGCACTCGACGGATCCGACCTGCGGCGCCATACCGATCATGACGGGATGTACGCCCGCAACGCGAGCACGGACGGCACCCGCATTGTCTACCAGCACGCCGGCGACCTCTGGATGCTGACCGATCTCGATCCGGCCAGCGAGCCCGTCCGGCTCGACATCAGCCTGGGCTCGCCCGTCGGCGGCCTGGCTCCGAAGCTCGTCTGCGCCGATGACCACCTGGATTACCTGAGCTGCGACCAGACCGGCCGGGCCAGTGTCGTGCAGGTTCGCGGCACCGTGCACCTGCTGACCCACAGGGACGGGCCGGCCAGGGCTCTGTCGCCGATCCCCGGCCCGATGGCGAGGCTGCCCAGGCTCCTGGGCAGCACCGGGCAGGCGGCCTGGGTGGTCGATGCCGACGGGCAGGACGCGCTTGAGATCGCGCCGGCCGACGGCTCCGCGGGCCAGCCGCCCCGCCGGATCGCCAGGGGCGAGATCGGCTGGGTCTCCAGCCTGGCGATCGCGCCGGACGCCACCGTCGCCGCGGTCGCCGCGCATGACGGCGGACTGGTGCTCGTGGACTTTGAGTCCGGCCAGGTCAGCGAGCTCGCCCGATCGGATAACGGGCGGATCACTGGCCTGGCGTTCGCACCGGACTCCCGCTGGCTGGCCTGGTCGCAGCCGGGGCAGGCGTCGCTGTCCAGCATCAAGCTCGCGCGGCTCGCCGACCGGCAGGTCACCGACGTGACCGACGGCCGGTTCGTCGACACCGATCCGGCGTTCACCAGCGACGGGCTCTACCTGGGTTTCTTGTCCAAGCGGACGTTCGACCCCGTCCATGACACGCACGTATTCGATCTGTACTTCCCCTACGGGAGCAGACCGTACCTGGTGACCCTGGCGACCTCGACGCCGTCGCCGTTCGGGCCGTTCACCGACGGCAGGCCGGCCGGGTCAGCCAAGGATGACGACGACAAGACTGACTCGGCCAAGAACGACCCGGGCAAGGACGGGCCGGCCAAGGATGAGCCGGCCGCGGGTGATGACGGCAAGCCGGCGCAGATCGATCTGGAGGGCATCAGCGACCGGATCGTCCGCGTGCCGGTACCCGACTCGCAGTACGCCTCGCTGCGCGCTGTCGACGGCGGCCTCGCCTGGCTCAGGGAGCCGCTGACCGGAGAGCTGGGCGAAGGCGGAGCCAGCCTCGATGACGACCAGCCGCAGTCAGCTCTTGAGCACTTCGAGATCAAGCGGGCCAAGTGCACCGAGCTGATCGACGAGGCGGACTGGTTCACTGCCAGCGGAGACGGGACCAGGCTCGTGGTGCGCGATGGCCATCGAGTTTTCGTTATACCTGCCAGTCGAAAGGCCGATTCGGACAACACCGACGACCGGGTCAGCGTCGATCTGTCGAGGGCAAGGTTCCAGGCCGATCCCGCGGCCTTGTGGCGGGCGGCCTATGCCGAGGCCGGCCGGATCATGGCGCATGAATTCTGGGTCCCCGACATGGCCGACGTCGACTGGGACGGCATCCTGGCCGAATACCGGCCGCTGCTGGACCGGATCGCCACCTCCGATGACTTCGCCGACGTCCTGCATGAGGTCGTGGGCGAGCTCGGCAGCTCGCACGCGTACATCAGGTCGGCGGGCTGGCTGGGCAGCACCGGACGCGGCTACGGCGGGCAGCTGACCGGCCTGCTCGGCGCTGATCTTGAGCCCGGTGCCGACGGCTGGCGGATCGGCCGGATCCTGCCTGCCGAGTCCTCCGATCCGAGAGCCAGGTCACCGCTGGCCGCCCCCGGTGCGGCGCTGGCCGCCGGAGACCTGATCACCGCGGTGGATGGCCAGCCGGTGGACCCGGCTACCGGGCCGGCGCCGCTGCTCATCGGCACGGCGGGCAAGCCGGCCGAGCTGACCGTTACCCGTGCGGCCGACGGCAAGGCGCACCGGGCCGTCGTGGTGCCGCTGGCCGATGACAGCCGGCTGCGCTACCAGGACTGGGTGGCGCAGCGGCGCCGGCTGACGCGCGAGCTTGGCCAGGGCCGAGTCGGTTACCTGCACGTTCCCGACATGCAGAGTGAGGGCTGGTCCGACTTCCACCGCGATATTCGCAGCGAGCTTGAGTACGAGGCCCTGATCATCGATGTCCGGGCCAACCGGGGCGGGCACACCTCGCAGCTCATCGTCGAGAAGCTGGCCAGGAAGATCATCGGCTGGGATCTGGTCCGCAACGCCAAGCCGTTCAGCTATCCGACGGAGTCGCCGCGCGGTCCGGTGGTCGCACTCGCCGACGAGCTGTCGGGCTCTGACGGCGACATCGTCACCGGGGCGATCAAGGTCCTGGGGATCGGGCCGGTGGTCGGAGCCCGCACCTGGGGCGGGGTGATCGGCATCGACGGCTGGCACGAGCTGGTCGACGGCACCCACATGACGATGCCGAAGTACTCGTTCTGGATGGAGGGCTACGGCTGGGGGCTGGAGAACTACGGCGTCGACCCTGACATTGAGGTGCTGATGTCGCCGCAGGACTGGGGATCCGGGCGCGATGTGCAGCTCGAGACCGGGGTCAGGCTGGCGCTTGAGGCGCTCGCGGAGCGGCCGGCGGCGCAGCCGCCGACGACGGCCGACCGTCCGTCGCGACGCCGGCCCGCGCTGCCGCCGCGCCAGGCCGCCAGCTCCTAGCCGGTCAGATCGGCGGGTTGTAGCCAGCCAGCCAGTGAACCTGCAGCCAGGACATCGCGGTCGCCCAGGCACCGCTCACTTCGAGCAGGCCCACCAGGATCAGCAGCAGACCGCCGATCCTGGTGATCAGCCTGGCATGGCGGCGGGCGAAGCCGAACAACGTTACGCCCCGGTCGAAGGCGAACGCCACGAGCAGGAACGGGATGCCGATGCCCAGGCCGTACACGAAGCCAAGCAGGCCGCCCCGGCCCGCGGTGCCAGTCGACAGGCCAAGAGTCAGGACCGCGCTCAGGGTCGGGCCGATGCACGGCGTCCAGCCAAGACCGAACAGCACTCCGATCAGCGGCGCGCTCGCCAGGCCGGCGCGTGGCCTGAGCGTGGGCCTGAACATCGCCCCCGCGATGCCGAACCGGTCGAAAACGCCGGCGAACAGCAGTCCGAGCACGATCAGCAGCACGCCGAGCAGCCGGGACAGGCCGGCCTCGTGCGCCCGCAGCGCGATGCCGATCCCGCCGACCGCGACACCCTCGACAGCGAACAGCGCCGAGAATCCCGCGACGAACAGCGCGGCGCCGGCGACCGCCCGCGACCGGCTCGGCCTGCGGGCCAGGCGCAGAACCTGCGTTCCCGCCGGCGCCGCGACGCTGATGGTCCCGCCGGGACCGGGGCCAGGGCCGGGATCAGGATCCGGGCCGGGATCAGGATCGGGGCCGGGGTCGGCGGAAGTACCTGACATGCCGGTGATGTAGGACAGGTAACCAGGAACCAGCGGCAGAACGCACGGGGAGAGGAACGTCACCGCTCCCGCCGCTGCCGCGATCGGAATAGCGAGCAGCAACGGACCCGAGTACACCAGACTGCCGACGCTCATCAGGCTCCTGCCTCGATAACTGCGCTTAAACCTACACTCTGTAGTCGAGCCGGTCCTGGCTGACCGGGGTGCTGATCCCATGATTGCCCTCAGCCTGGCCGGAGGATAGCCACCTGAGGGGCGGAATCGCCGGATCGCGGACCTGGTGTGGTCCGCTAGGCGGGCTGGGGGCCGTAGACGTCCCAGAGCTGGCCGGCGAAGAACCGGCCGAAGCGCTCCAGGGCGGCGGCGGCGTGCGGTCCCTCAGCGCGGAAGGTGGTGAGCTGCCGGGCGAACTCGGTCAGGCGCAGGTGCATGGTGCCGGCACCGAGGATGCGGGCGCCCGCGTCCTGGCCGGGGGCCACATGACCCAGGAGCAGCCGGAAATGCAAGGTCGAGGTGTCCGGCCAGATCCGGCTTGGCATGCCGTGCCAGATGTCCTTCTGGCCGCTGAGGGTGCGGGGCTGGCCCGTGGCGTCGGTGAACTGCAGCCGGTACAGCATCAGGCGCCGGCCAGGTGCGCCGTCGGGCACGAAGAGGTTGAACCAGCCCTGCTGGACCTGACGCCGGCCCCCGAAGCTGGCGGCATCGATCCATCCCTCAGCACGGGCCCAGTGCTCGGGATCCTCCAGGAAACGGTCCACATCGCCGGCCGTGATCGTGAGCCGGAAAGCTATCGGCTCCTGCTGGGCCCGGCCTGCCGGACTCAGGACGCCGTCCCGGCCTGTCGGACCGCACCTCCCGCTCATTTCCTCGGTGAACGACAGCGACGTGCGTTCCGGGCTCGGCTCCGGCTCCGGCGCCGGCGCCGGCGATTCAGCGGGACCCAGGTCGGCGCCGCTGGTGATGACCCTGGCCGGCTGCTCAAGCAGCCGCGTGCACATCCGGTCCGCTAGCGCGGCGATCGTCAGCGACGGGTTGGTGCCGACGGGGCCGGGCATCACGGCGCCGTCCGCGATGTAGAGCCCCGGATGCCCGAACACTTCCCCGTAGGAATCGCAGACCCCCACGCTCCGGTCCTGGCCCATCGGGGCGCCGCCGACCGGGTGGACGGTGACGATTCGCTTGTCCAGCCACATCGGGCTGTCCACGTAGCGGGCTCCGAGCACGGCCGCGACGCGGCGCATGGTCGCCCGGATCCGGTCGAAGTACTCTTCGCTGGCTTCGGTCGTCCAGGCGAGCTCCAGACGGCTGCCGCACAGCCCCAGCTGACCGTCGGGAACGTCCCTGCCCATCCCGAGCAGCGGCAGTGAGCTGGCCGAGAGCGTATCCGTGCCGATGAGCTCGGAAGCTCCCTGACAGGTCGGTGTCATGCGTCCGGGCCACGGCCGCGCGCAGGCGCTCGAGCGCGAACCGGGTCAGCCGCCGTGCTTCGCCGGGTACGTTCGCGGCCTCCACCAGCCAGTCGACGAAGGCCGGGTAGCCGCCGTCCTCGATATAGCCGCCCCGGCCAGTATCGCCGGATCCGTCATGGGTGTCGCTCAGGCGGATGGCGCTGGTGATCACGGGACCCCGGCTGGCTTCGAGCGGCCGGGCGCGGTTGTGGTTCCTCGCGTTTACCAGGAAGCTCAGGATGTCGCCGTTGCTGCTGAAGCGGCTGCCGAGGGCCGGGCTGAGGCCGCGGAAGCTCGGGCGGCAGCGCAAGAGCAGGTATGAGGTGCCGTAGGTGCCGGCGGCCAGGACGAGCCGGTCGCATCCGATGGTCCGCAGTCGCTGCGCCGCCGGGTCAGGCGGCTGGTCCTCGTCTCGCAGGTCGTGCTTGAGGTAGTCCACCTCGTATCCGCCGCCAGGCCCGGGCCGGATGGCCCGGACCTCGTGACCGGTCCGCAGGTCGGCGCCATAGTGCTTCGCGGCGGAGAGATAGTTGTAATCCAGGGAGTTCTTGGCGCCGATGTTGCAGCCGATGTCACACTCACCGCACAGCCGGCACGTGCTGCGCGGCGGCCATGCAGGTTGCCGTACGCCGGATCCGCGATCGGCAGTCCCCGGCCGGGCTCGGCACCGGGCGCTGGCGCGAAGCTGACCGCGAGCGGCGGCAGCTGCCAGTTCAGGCCGAGCTCGGCGGCGGCGTCCCGCATCGCGTGGGTCTTGGGGGTGCCGGCATAGCCAGGCGCCTCCAGCGGGTAGGGCGTCGCGCCGAGCATGCGCTCGACCTCGTCGTAGTGCGGGTCGAGGTCGGCGCGGGTCACCGGCCAGGATTCGTAGCCGCCGCGGGGGAGCGGCTCGTCGCGGACAAACCAGTGCTCGTCCTTGCGCAGCATGACGTTCGCGTAAATCAGGGAGCCGCCGCCCAGCCCGCTCGACACGACGGAATCGCAGCCGCTGAAGCGCCAGACATCAAACATCCCGTAGAGCCCGGCACCCGGGTTCCAGAACGCCCGGCCCATCTCGGCGGGCGTACGCGGGAAGCTGTCCGGAGGGTAGGACCGCCCGCGCTCGAGCAGGACGACCGACAGGCCGGCCTGAGCCAGCCGGAAGGCGGACACCGAGCCGCCGAAGCCCGAGCCGACGACGACCACGTCCGCGTGCTCGGCTGGCGGGTCAGCCTGCGCGCTCGCCACGTCAGGCCGCCTGCCGCTTGAGAAACTCGCTGATCCTCGGGAAGACATCCAGGTGGGCGTTCTTGCCGACGATCGGGTCAAGGTGGCCGTAGCCAGGCAGGATCTCGAGCTCGTCCCGGCCGGGAGCGATCCTGGAAAGCATCTGATGACAGACGACATTGGAGTCGGTGAACACGCGGTTGCGGTCACCGGTCAGCAGCAGGATCGGAGTCGTGACCTTGTCCGCCCTGGTCAGGTAGTCGTCGGGCAGGTCGCCGTGGTCACCCCGCCGGTACTTCACCGCGTGCCCGGCCCGCACCATCTTCGCCACATGCCGGTCGTAGTAGATCCCGCAGGAGCTGCAGAGGTCGGCCATCCGCTCGTGGGTGACCGGCAGCAGGTTGTCGTGCTCGTACATGGCCGGGCGGCCGCTGCCCCACATGAAGCTGACCATGTGGCACGCGCTCACGTCGCACTCGCGGTGGGCCAGCGAGACCAGGTGCCCCAGGATCCAGTCGCGGGTCAGCCTCGGGCTGCCGGAGCACCTGGGATCCAGGAAGGAGATGCCGAGGACGTATTCGAAGAGCGCGGGCCCGAACGTCAGCTTCATCCGTGACCAGGCTGGCACTCGCGGGGTGAGCGCGACGCTGTTGCAGGTCACGCTGGCAATGCCCGGCAGCCTGCCGCCGAACAGGCTCATCATGAAGGACAGCGAGCCCAGGCAGTGGGCGATGACATGGACCCGGCGGTCTCCGATGTGCCGCCGCAGTTCGGCCAGCGCCGCCGGATGGTCGTAGTCGGCGATGTCGTCCAGGGTGTACCTGTGCGTCTCGCAATCGTAGGGGAAGCGGCTGCTCATCCGGAAATCCAGCGCCCAGACATCGGTGAATCCGTCGTCCAGCAGGTGGCTGACCAGATTGCGGTGCTCGGGCATGATGAACAGGTCGCTGGAGGACGTCAGGCCGTGCACGAGCAGCACGACGTCATCGCAGTCGGCGCGCCGGAACCGCGTCAGGCTCAGGCCCAGGCCGTCTTCAGTGGCAAAGGGATGCACGGACACGTCAGCATCCGTCACCCCGTCGAGCGTGTACCGCGCGATGCGCCCCGTCATCTGTCCTCCAGGCTCCGCCGCCGTCACCGAGCAGACGGCAGGTTCACACCTTGCAGCCAAAGGCGGGTGCCGCGCATCGTGGTAAACACTGACTTAAGGGCAATCCCGGCGAGTTACAGGTCGCGCGGGCTGGGCCGTCCAGTTCCTGCTCCTCATCCCGGGAACCCGGCTTCCCCTGAGATTGTGCTGTTGGGGTTCCGTGATCATGCTGTCCGCCGTGATCACGGAACGTGGGTGGCGCGATCACCCCTCCAGACCTCCGTGATCACCGCCCCGAGCATGATCACGGAATATCAGCGGGCCACCGCCACCACCCCGGCCCGTGACAACCCGCCCGGACATGCCGTCAGCAGGCTACGGCGGCTGTCGCCGCCGGGCTCCGGCCCAAGGACCGGCTCGGACCCCGGCCAAGGAATGGGGGAAATAAGCCGCAAATCAGGAGATCAACGCGCTGGTCAGGCGGAGCCGGGGCCGAGGCTGGCACAGGTGGGGCGAGACAAGCGCTGGCGTGGGGCGAGGCTGGCTGATACGTGGAGCGGGCCGGACGACGTGTCAGCACTTTCCTTGGCCCTTCACTTCTCGCCCCGGCGGAACTGCGGTCAGAACGCGGCCGCAACCGTCCCATCAGCCCCAGCAGCCTCTGTCGTACCGACCAGGCGCCGGGACCGGTGGGTCAGGGCGGCGGGACCGGTGGAGGTGCCCCTGCTGATGTTCCGGGATCATGCCTGGGGCGGTGATCACGGAGTTCCGCAGGGGTGATCGTGCCGAAGCTCAAGGGGGGTAACGGCGCTACGGGCGCTCGCTGATCGCCTTCAGGATTCCGGTGCGCGTCGTCACGTCGAGCTTGGTGAAGATGTGCGACAGGTGAGTCTCCACCGTCCGGATGCTGACGAACAGCGATGCGGCGATCTGCTGGTTGGTGCAGCCCTCGCGGACGAGCTCCACGACGTCCAGCTCGCGCCTGGTGAGGCCGTGCGCTCCGGTGCCCCGGCCCGGTGCGGCTATCCGGACGCCGAGCCGGCGCTGCTGGCGAACCGCGCCGCGTGCAGCGATCGTGCGCCGCACGCGTCGGACGACTGCGCCGCCAGGGCGAACTCCGCGCGGGCCAGGACGGGATCGCCAGCGGCGGCGGCGGCCAGGCCCGCGCAGATCCTGGCCCGGCCAGCGTCGATGAGCAGCCCGGCCTCGTCAAAGAACCGCGCGGCCCCGCTCGCGAGCTCGGCGGCGGCGCGAGGCTCGGCGGCGCGCAGCGCGTGCGCGCGGGCGAGGTCTGCGGTGGCCTCCTGACCGGGGCATGCCAGCCTGGCGGCGCGATCGGCCCAGCGGCTGGCCTGCGCCTGGTCGCCGCCGTCAGCCTCCACGCAGGCCAGCACCTCGCAGGCCGAGAGCAGGCAGCGCCGGTCGAGCATGGTCTGTTTCAGGTCGCCGCAGGCCAGGAGCATGGCCTCGCGCCCGGCCTCGCGGCGGCCGGCGTTGACCAGCGCGATCGCCAGGGCGTACTGCGCATGTGCGCCTGACCACTCCCCGTTGCCGTTGCCCGTGCGCACCGCCTCCTCGCCCAGCCGCACGGCGGCCTGGTCCTCGCCTGACCAGCTTTCTACCAGGCACTGCTGCGCGAGCGCGAAGACCAGCTGGTGATCCGAGCCGAGCAGCCGGGCGACTTCGGCGGCTTCCTCGGCAGCCGCCGAGGCCTGCGCCAGCAGCCCGAACACGGTCTGGACCTGAGCCAGGCCGGCCAGGAGGTTGCTGATGATGTAGCCCTGCCCGGTGGAGCGGGCGATGGCGACCACCCGGTGGAAATGGGTCAGGGCCACGCCGTACCGGCTCATCACGGTCTCGGTCCAGCAGAGCCAGGCAATGGCGTCGAGCCATTCGGCCAGATGGTCATCGGGCGCGGCGGACACCAGCTGGCCCGCGACCTCCATATAGCGGGCCGCGTCGGCGATCCGGCCCAGGGCGAAGGCGGGCAGCGGCCGCAAGGCCGCGATCGCGACGGCGACGCTGGCCTCCAGGGCGCCGGCGCGCTCCGGGATGAGGTCAAGTACCGCCTGAGCCGCACGGATGTCACCGCGCATCAGGCTCTCGGCCACCAGCCGGGTCCGCAGCGGCACCGCCGTCGCCGACTGCTGGTCCGGGATCCGGCGCAGCTCGCTGAGCAGGACCTCGCGGGCCTCCTGCGGACGGTCGAGCTGACGCTCCATCAGAGCGCAGAACCGGGCCGCCAGCGCCCGCCTGGCATGGTCGTTCAGCGCCAGGTGCCGCAGCGCCTCGCGGGCCGCGTCCCGGCCCTCGGCCAGCTGGCCGCTGACCGCGCGGAGCCTGGCTACCTCAAGGAGCAGCTCAGGCTGCCGGTCAGGGCCAGCGGACCCGGCGGGCATGATCTTCAGCGCCGCTTCCAGCCAGTGCGCCGCAGCGGCCGGTGCCTGGGCCGCCGTCTCACGTGCCGCCTCCACGAGGGTGGTGATCGCGCCCTGATCGCCGAAGGGCGCTGACCTCTCGACATGATGGGCCCGCAGCGCGGCCGGCGCGCCGACCGCGGCGAGGTGCGCGGCGATCCGCGCGTGCGCGCCAAGCCGCCAGCCGGCCGCGGCGCCGTCATAGGTGGCGCGGCGCACCAGCGGGTGCCTGAACCGCAGCCGCCCGGCGGCGGCAGGCCTGACGATGTCGCGCGCGGCCATGTCGCTCAGCGCGGCGAGTGCCTCGTCCAGGCTGACCTGCGCCGCGACCGCCGCCAGCGTCGGCTCGAACTCGTCAGCGGCCACCGCCGCCGCCTGCGCCACCCGCTGCGCGACCGGTGACAGGCCGGCCAGCTCAAGCTGCAGCGCGGCCTGAACGGCTGGCGGCAGCCCGCTGCCGTCGGAGCCGCCGGCCGCTGGCTGCGGCTGCTGGTCCATCCGGGCCAGCGCCTCCAGGTAAAACGGGTTGCCGCCGCTGGCCTCGTGCAGCGCCTGGCAGCGCGTCCGGCTCATGCCGGAACCAAGCAGCTCCTGCGCCTCGGCGAGGGTCAGCGGTCCGACCGGCACCTCCCGGCCGTGGGCAGCGGCCAGGCGGAGCAGCACCGCGAGCCGGGCCGGGGCCTGCGCCGGGCGGCAGGCGATCGCGATCAGCACCCGGCCTCGTGGCCGGTGCCTGACCAGGTAGTCGAGCAGCTCGACCGAGGCGGAATCGGCCCAGTGCACGTCGTCAAGGATCAGCACCAGCCCGTGGCCTTCCGCCAGCTCCTCCAGCAGCCGGCGCATCGCCCGGTATACGCGGAGCCTGCTGCTCGGATCACTGCCGGGGCCGGACGCGGCCTCGAGGTCCTGGTCAGGTACCGCTGCCCGGGCGGACGGCAGCACGGTGGCGAGCAGCCCGGACGTCTCCGCGCCCAGCCGCCCGGCCAGGCCCGCCGGTGTTTGCCTGCCCAGGGCCGCCTCCACCTGATCATCGAGCGCGTCCACCACCGCCCCGAACGGCAGCTCCTGCTCGAACTCGGCCGCCCGGCCCCACAGCGCGGACAGCCCGCGGAGCGCCGCGGCGGTGGCAAGCTCGACAAGAAGCCTGGTCTTGCCCGCACCGGGCTCGCCGATCAGGCGAAGGAACTGGAACGATCCCGCGCTCGAGGCGTCAAGCGCCTCCCCGAAGACGCGCAGCGCGTCCTGACGCCCGACCAGCGGCGCAGCGCCGCCCGTGATTCGTCCCGCGACCGCACTGACTGCTGCGGCAGCCGGCCGGTCCACGCCACCGTCCATGCCTGCACTCCACGGCGGCACGCGCTCACGTCCAGTGGAGGTGTGCCTGACGCTGAAAATTTCAACGGATTGCGTGTCATGCTACCGGCGCGGCCCGCCCCCCGCCTCCCGTCTCGGCTGGGTGCGCTACCCCGCGCGGCCAGAATCGCCGTGAGGTGGCGAGCACCAGGCTCTCCCAGCGATCGAGGTCAGTGCCGTACATGCGCAGCGTCAGCGCGACCCGCTGCGGATCGGGGCCGGGCGAGCCCGGCGTGAAATCGGGCCCGAGCACCCCGGCGAGCGGGTGCTGCCCTGGCAGCAAGCCGGCCAGCCGCCCGCCGCCGCCTGCCGACCCGAGCTCGGACTGCCCGGCCTCGAGCATGGCCGCCGCCGTCTTGCGTACCGGCCCTGGCAGGTCGTCCCACGCCGCCGCCAGCGACCTGGCCCGCAGGCCGGCCAGTACCTGCCGGTAGCCACGCTGCTCCGCGGGACTGGTTTCCTGGAGCAGCCCGAGCATGGTACGCAGATCGCGGGCGTCGGTACCGCCGGCGAACCTTTCCTTATCGAAAAAGACAGCGCTCTCGGTCATCGAGTCAGCGGCCGAGTCCGCGCTGTGCATTAGCGAGAGCATGCCATTGACCGAGCGGAGGTCGCCCCGGATGGTGCCGGGGCCGGACCGTTCCGGGTCGCTCGGGCCTTTCGCCTGGCGGAGCCGGTCGTGGCAGGCGAGCCCGGCCCCGCGCTGGCTGTCCAGGGGCTGATCGTCGGACAGCAGCAGCGCGATCGTCGGGCCGAACGCGAACAGCTGGTCCACCAGCCGGTACAGGTACGCCGACCAGGCATTCGAGATGTTGCGGCCGTGAAACGAATCCAGCTCGGCCGGGCGATGCCAGAGCACCCGCCAGCTCAGCGGCACGAACCCGGCCGCCTCCATCCGGTCAAGCACCATGATCCCCAGATGCCGGGCCAGGGCGTCCGGGCCGATCAGGGCGAAGACAGTCCGGTCCCAGTCGAGGTCCTGATCGCGCGGGGATACGCCGCCTGAGCCGGCCATTTTCTGCATGCCGACCACGCTAGGGCATTCCGGGTCAGCCAGACCCGCGGCTGATGATCACGGAAACCTGGTCGGGACTTATGCCGGTTATGTGACACGATGGTGGCATGTCGCCCGGTGTCTTCGCTGACCTCCGCGCTCAGCGCGCGTGCTGGCATCCGGTCGCGTTCAGCGCCGGACTCGCCGGGCAGCCAGTGCACGCGGATCTGCTCGGGGAGCCGCTGGTGCTCTGGCGCGGCCGTGATGGCAGTCCGCGCGCGATGTCGGATCTGTGCGTGCACCGGGGTACTGCGCTGTCGCTCGGCCGGGTCAGCGGCGATGAGATCGTGTGCGCGTATCACGGCTGGCGGTACGGCGCCGATGGCCGGTGTGTCGCGATCCCGCAGCTTGAGGACCCGTCCAGGGTGCCGGCCAAGGCACGAGTGCCCGTCTTCAGCGCGCAGGAGCGGTACGGCCTGGTGTGGGTAGCGCTTGAAGAGCCCCGGTGGCCGCTGCCCGAAGTGCCCGAGCTGGAGGACGACGGCTGGGCCGTTGTCACCGCCGGGCCGTATAGCTGGCAGTGCGACGCCGCGCGGCAGGTCGAGAACTTCACCGACTTCGGCCATTTCCCCTGGGTGCATCCCGGCCTGCTCGGCGATCCTGAGCGGCCGGTGGTCCCGCGTCATGAGGTGCGCGCCGAAGGTCAGGTGCTGCACTACACGATCGTGCGGCCCGAGGCGCCGAACTCCGGCGACTTCCCCGTGTTCGGCAACGAGCAGGCCGGACCGCCCGAGCGCCGCAGCCGGTACGAGCTGCACCTGCCGTACACGATCGCCCTGCGGCTTGGCTGGGGCGGCGAGCGCGGCATGGTCTACTTCTTCGCGTCCCAGCCGGTTGCCGCCGACCGCTGCACCGGGTACGTGGTCATCGGCCGTAACTACAACCTGGACCAGCCCGACCAGGTGATCCGGGATTTCGAGGACACGATCTTCGGGCAGGATCAGCTGGTGGTGGAGTCGCAGCGGCCCGAGCGGGTGCCGTTCGACCTGGCCGCCGAGCTGCACCTGAAGTTCGACGCGGTCGCGGTCGCCTACCGCAAGGCCATGCGGGAGAACGGCCTGGCCGGTGACGGCCCGCGGTCAGGCTGATCTCATGCCGCGCAGGTGCAGATCGAGGAACCGGTGCCAGGCCCGCGGGTCGGGGTCGCCGGCCGGCCGCGCCAGGCCGCGCATAGCCGAGACCAGGGCCATCACATCGGCGGCGGTAATGGTCGCGCCTAGCGTGCCGGCAGTGACGGCCCGCGCTGTGAGCTCATCGATCGTTTCTCTAAGCCGGCGAGCGGCGCAGGCATCGGGCTGGCGGTCCAGGAGCAGGTCCGCGTACCTGGCGTGGTCGGCGAAGGACTGGCCGAACGCGCACAGCAGGTCTTCGAGCCCGTGACCGTCGGTCCGCGCCATCGCGTGCCCGGCGGCGCTGATCAGCTCGTCCATAGCCAGTCGCAGCAGCTCGTCGATCAGCGCGTCCTTGCTGGCGAACCGCCGGTAGACGGTCCCGACCCCGACGCCGGCCCGCGCGGCGATCTCTTCCATGCAGGCGTCGGCGCCGGATTCGCCGAACACGTCCCGCGCCGCGTCAAGGATCCGCTCGTGGTTGCGGACGGCATCGCGCCTGGGCGCCCGCGCTGGCCAGCGAGCTACCGCGGATGGCTGGCCGGTCATGTTACTCGCTCTCGGCGCCGACTACCGTGCCGCCGGCGACCATCGCGCAGCTTCTGCGTGCTCCGGCTCGGCCGTCGCCCCGCGCAGGCGCTGCGCCGAGGGGATGAGCAGTCCGGCGACGGCGGCCAGCACGAGCCCGCCGGCCATCACCGCGAATCCGGTCGTGTAGCCCGACTCCCTGGGCAGGCCCGACGGCCCGAGCTGCGAGGTCACGATGCTGGCCATCACGGCCGCGCCGATGCTGCCGCCGATGGTGCGGATGTTGGCGTTCATGCCGCTGGCGACCCCGGTCTGCGAGGGCGGGACGGCCGCGACGATCAGTGCCGACATGGCCGAGAAGGCGAGCCCGAAGCCCACGCCCATGAACGCGCTCGACACGTAGATCTCCCAGACATGCTGGTGCGCGAACGCGAGAATCAGCATGGCCACGCATCCGAACAGGCAGCCGGCGATCACCAGCACCTTGCCGCCGAGCCTGCCGGCCAGCCGTCCGGCGAACATCCCGACGATGAACATGGTGAAGGCCGACGGCAGCAGCATCAGCCCTGACCGGGTAATGCTGGCACCGAATCCGTACCCGGCAATACTGGGCGTCTGGACAAATTCGGGGAGGAAAGCAAACGTCGCGTACATGCCGACCCCGATCAGCAGTCCGACCAGGTTGTTGGTCCAGACGGCCGTGCGGCGCATCATCTTCAGGTCGATCAGCGGCGTGGTCGCGCGGAGCTCGGCCAGCAGCCAGGCGGCGGCCAGGACAACCGCCCCGGCCAGCAGCCCGAGCACCCGGCCCGACCCCAGCCCCAGGACGGCGCCTCGCTCAGCGCGACCAGCAGGGCCACCAGCCACCCGGACAGCAGGATCGCCGGCAGCCAGCTGATCCGGCCAGGATTGCGCACCGCCGACTCGGGCACCACCAGCACCGCCGACACCGCCGCGATGATGGTCAGGAACAGCGGCAGCCAGAACAGCCAGTGGTAGTCCAGAAGATCGACAATCGGGCCGGCCAGGACGATTCCCAGGCCCGCGCCGACGGCGGTCAGCGCCGCGATTGCCCCGACGGCCCCGGCAACCCGCTCGGCCGGGAACTCATCGCGGATGATCCCGAACGCGACCGGCAGCATGCCGCCGGCGAAGCCCTGGATTACCCGTGCCAGGATCATCACGGCGATCGAGGAGGCCACCGCCGCCAGCAGCGAGCCCACCGCGAGCGCGACGAGCGTGCCCACGAAGACCCGCTTCTTCCCGGTCATGTCGCCTACCCGGCCGAGGATCGGCGTCATGATCGAGGCCGACAGCAGGTAGGCGGTCAGCACCCACGTCACCGCGCTCTGCGACGTATGCAGCTGATGCTGCACGGTCGTGAGGACCGGGATCACCAGGGACTGCAGCAGCGCGAACGCGCCGACCCCGAGCGCCAGGACGCCAAACGTCACCGAAGGCTGCCCGCGCAGCGCTTTCCCGGCCATCTGTACCTCCTCGTACCGGAATCCCCATTCCGGTACGAGGAGTGTAGCAAAACGGAATGCCGATTCCGCCAAGGCCGCCGTGACTCCCACATTTACAGAAGCATAATTTTCAAAACTATAGTTATGTTTTACTGGGATCTCCTACGGTGCGGAGGAACAGTGGCGGCTAAGCCTGAGCAGGTCTTCGATCGGGATCGCGAGTGGGCCGGGCTGAGTCAGCTCGCTGCCCACGCACACAGAGGTGCGCTCCTGGGAGTGGTCAGCGGAAGGCGGCGGCAGGGGAAGAGCTTTCTTCTTGAGGCACTGACGTCAGCGACTGGCGGGATGTACTTCCCCGCGCTCGAGGAGACCGAGGCGGTGAGTCTCCGCGCGTTCGGCAATGCGCTGATCCGGCAGGGAGTCCCGGTGCCCGGGCCGCTGCGGGACTGGGGTGACGCGATCAGCCTGCTGCTGTCCGCTGTGCGGGATCAGCCCAGGGTCGTCGTCATTGATGAGTTCCCGTTCCTGATCAAGGCGAGTCCGTCGCTGCCATCGGTGATTCAGCGCGAGCTCGGCCCTGGCGGGTCCGGGCAGGACAGCGTGGCGCGCTTGCTCCTGTGCGGCTCCGCCATGTCCGTGATGGGCCGCCTGCTGTCCGGCTCGGCGCCGCTGCGCGGACGAGCCAGCCTGGAGCTGATCCTTCAGCCATTCGGCTACCTGGACGCGGCCAGGTTCTGGGGGGCGGATGATCCAAGGCTCGCGGTCCTGCTGCACTCAATCGCTGGAGGTACCCCGGCCTACCGGCGGGAGTTCGTCGCCTACGACGTTCCGGAGACCCTGCGCGACTTTGATGCCTGGGTGCTGCGGACGGTGCTCAATCCCCAGTCACCGCTGTTCCGCGAGGCTCGGTATCTGCTGGCTGAGGAGACCGAGATCCGCGACCCCGCGCTCTATCATTCGGTGCTCGGCGCGATCGCGGCGGGCAACCGGACCAACGGTGGCATAGCGACCTTCGTCGGCCGGAAGTCGGCGGACCTCACGCACGCTCTCAACGTGCTTGAGGACTGCGCACTCGTGACCAGGGAGCCGGATGTCTTCCGGCGAGGGCGGTCCACCTACCGGGTCATCGAGCCGCTGATCAACTTCTATGAGGCCGTCATGCGGCCCGAGTGGTCGAGGCTGGAATCAGGGCAGGCGGAGGCCGTGTGGCGAGACCAGCACACGGGATTCCTCAGCCGCGTCGTCGGTCCGCACTTTGAGACCATCTGCCGTTCCTTCGCGCTGACCGGGGGAGCGGAGCTCTTCGCCGGACCCGCTGGCGAAGTCGGGTCTGGCGTCGTGAATGACCCGGCGCGCAAGAGCCAGATCGAGATCGACGTGGCCGTGCTCGCGCCGGCTGAGCCGGGACGACCCCGGCGGCTCCTGTCGCTTGGCGAGGTCAAGTGGGGTGAGGCGATGGGCAGGCGCCACGTTGAGCGACTCGGCCGGGCGCGTGACCTGCTGTCATCGAGCTTCGATACCGCAGATTGCGTGCTTGCCTGCTACTCGGCCGCGGGTTTCGCCGATGACCTGAAGTCCGGCAAGGATCCCCGGCTGGCCCTGGTCGCGCTTCAGGACATTTATCGCTCTGCGAGATAGCGCAGGCAGGTCAGTCTGATCTGCTTTATCAGCTCAGCAAGGAGACGACCCTGGAGGAGCTTGCCAGCGCCGTCGCTGAGGTTCTCCGGGGGTTCAGCACGCAGGCCGAGCCTGGGCCGGAAGAGGAATTCGAGTACCTTCCTGATGAGGTCTACGCGGAACTCGCTCAGGCACTCGCGAACGACTGGATGCAGGCGATCAGTGACGGAGAGCGTGCCCTGATCGATTTCCTTTTCCACGATGCCGAGGGACTTTGGTCACAGGTGCGGCAGAAGTTCCTCAGAAAACCACCCGCGACTACGTCCGCAACGGCACCAGCACCCTGTTCGCCGCCCTGGAAGTCGCCACCGGCAAAGTCCCCGACCCTGCTAGCCCCGGCAGGTCGCGAAAGAGTACCCCCGCCGTGACCTGCATGTCGTGTGCGACAGCTACGCCACGTGCGAGCACCCCAACGTCACGGCCCGGTTGGCGAAGAACCCGCAGATCACCCTGCACTTCACGCCGACGTCAGGATCCTGGCTGACCCTGGTGGAGATTTCTTCGCCATCATCACCCGGCAGGCCATCTGCCGCAGCTCCTTCGACTCGGTCCGGGAGCTGACCGCCGCGATCCGCCGGTTCATCGACGGCTGGAACGACCGCTGTCAGCCCTTACCTGGACCAAGCCAGAGATGCTGGAAGAGACCTTAACAGCGCTGGCTGCTGCGGCAGGGACTGCGGTTGTACAGGCTGCGGGGCCCGATGCGTGGATTGTGTTCCGCACGCGACTGGCCTGCCTGTTAGGTCGAGGGGATGCGTGTCGTGAACGTGCGGAGTCGGAGCGGTTGGAACAGACGGCCGCTAGTCTTAGCGCGGCGATTGCTTCGGACTCTGGACACATTCGCGTTCGTCAGGAAGCGTCGTGGCAGACCCGACTGGAAGTTTTTCTAGAAAGCATCACTGACGACGAACGTGCGCGCGTCGTCATCGTATTGCGCGAACTTATATATGTTGTGGGTGCACCCACCAATGTATCGGCGGGAGCCGGTGGAGTTGCCGTCGGCGGGCACCTAAACATCAATCCTTTAAACGGCTCGGTAGCTGCGGGGGTCATACAAGGCAGCGTCACCGTTGCTGCTCCCCAGATGCCTGATCCCGGGAAAAGTCAAAAAGCCAAGGAGCGAGAACTTCATCGTCAGCAAAAGGCTGCCGAACTGGCAGCCTACAATCGCTTCCTTGGCGCCATCCCCGCCCCACGGCTCAATGAGGTCAGCTGGAAACTTTCAATGCCATTTTTTGGTCGCCTTGAATATATAGCAACTGAGCCGGCGTATTTCGTTCACGACATTGATAAAATGCTCGCCAAGATCAGCAACCTGACGGCCTCGGTCGTCAATCTCAATGAGCTTGGGGCCTATCTCGGCGTTCTTCACCTTCACCGCATAACTACCTGGCATACCAGCTACGCCATCTATTCTGCCCGTGAGGTGGACCAATATCTCGAAAGTCTCCGTCGTCGGCTCAGCACATTCTTTGAAGAACGTACTGGAGGGTGACGATAAACCATGGCCGCTCGGAAGATGTCGCACTCGGAAACAGCCGGGCGGAGCTTCGGCCGGGCGCGTGACCTGCTGTCGTCGAGCTTCGATACCGCGGACTGCGTGCTCGCCTGCTACTCGGCCGCGGGTTTCGCCGATGACCTGAAGTCCGGCAAGGATCCCCGGCTGGCCCTGGTCGCGCTTGAGGACATTTACCGCACTGCGAGATAGCGCAGGCAGGTCGGCCTGATCTGCTGCCGCTGTCGGCAGCCGGGGCGCCTGGTCAACCCTTTCGGGGGGTGACGGTTGACCTGGCCTGGGACTTAGGCGTGTCCTACAACAGTGCCCGGTTTCACCCGGTCCGGGTCTCTGGCGCGGAAGATGAGCCGGGTGACCCGGGTTCTCTGACGGCAGCGCCGGCTCGTAGCTGTCGTTCCGGTGGCGAAGTCGACGCGGACCTGCTGTCTGGGCGAGAACCGGGGCCCGTGCAAGCTTCCGTGATCATTAGGCCGGTCTTGATCACGGAAGGTAAGTCGCGTGATCACCCCACACGGTTTCC
The DNA here is from genome assembly GCA_963819285.1 of uncultured Actinomycetota bacterium. GTDB lineage: Bacteria > Actinomycetota > Actinomycetes > Streptosporangiales > Streptosporangiaceae > Chersky-822. The sequence continues at coordinate 836,411 of CAWFVM010000006.1, read as the reverse complement.
ATGATCAAAACCCCGATCATGATCATGGAACTTTGCTGGGGTGGGTCGTGCTTGGCTGTTAGCCGGCCATCGTGGCGTGCATCTCCCAGAGCAGGATCTCGGCCGGCTCGGTGGCAGTGACCAGCTGCCCGCCTATCGCGGTGAGCCGGACAGCGTCGCCGGTCTCCAGGGAACCCGCGCCTTCGAGAGTCACCGTCCCGCGCGGCACGAACAGGTGCATGAACGGCGCCTCGGGCAACTCGACCGTCTGGCCGGCCTTCAGGCGGGCCACGTGCAGGGCGGCGTACTTGTTCTTGATCCGGATGGCCGCGGCGCCGTCGTGCCTGGCCATCCCGGACGCTACCGGGACCAGGCCGCCGCGCAGGAGCTCGTCGTCGATCTCCAGCTGCTCATAGCCAGGGGTGATGCCGCCCTCGTCGGGCACGACCCACATCTGCACGAAATGCACCGGATCGGCGTGCTCCGGCTCGCCGCGCAGCCGCCAGGAGTCGTTCTTCTCTGAGTGCAGGATGCCGGTACCGGCGCTCATCCGCTGGGCCAGGCCTGGGTAGATGACCCCGGTGTGGCCCGTGGAGTCCTGATGCACGAGCGATCCCCGCAGCACCCAGGTCACGATCTCCATGTCCTCGTGCGGGTGCGTCTCAAAGCCCGTTCCCGGCCTGACCGTGTCGTCGTTGTTGACCAGCAGCAGGCCGTGATGGGTGTTCAGCGGGTCGTAGTGACGCGAGAACGAGAACGAGTGCTTGGAGTCCAGCCAGGACATCCTGGTCTTGAAACGCTGGCCGGCCCGGCGGATATCAACAACGGGCAGCAGGGGATCTGTCTTCTTGCTCATCGTAGTGCGATTACATCAGTGCGGACATTGAGCCGCAAGTCCGCCTGAACAGGAGCGAATTCCCAGCCCGGCCAGGTCAGCAGCTCCTGCGACGCGCCTGACTCGCGGACGATGGCACGGGCGGCGTGCCGGGCTGAGCTCGCGCTGACCGGGTCGGCTGCCCGCAGCACGCTGAGGACGGACAGCGCCGCCGCCTCGCCGAGCCGGTGGCCGGTCTCCTGGTGCAGTGACACCGCGGTCCCGGCGATCGTGACCGCCTCGGCCGGGCAGCCGCCGGCCGCCAGCGCGACCGCCAGCGCGGCCAGCGCCTCGGCCTACCGGCCCCGGATCCGGCGGGTTCCCTCAAGCGCGGCGAGCTGATCGGCCACCGCGGCCCCGACTCCGTGCGTGCGGAGCCTGATCTGGCCCCTGATGATCAGGGCGCCCGCCTCGGACTGCAGATCTCCGGTGGCGCGCAAGATCGCCAGCGCCGCGTCCGCGGACTCAGCCGCCAGGGCGTACCGGCCGGCATCGCGATGCAACTCGGCGAGGTCCATTAGCGTATGCCCGAGCCCGACCCGGTTGTCGTTGCCGTAGTGGATGTCCCTGGCCCGGCTCAGCAGCGTGAGCGCCGCGCTGAGGTCGCCCCGTGCATGCCGGAACAGCCCGAGGAACTGCATGGCGCTAGCCTCGCGCCCGGCGTTCCCGGCGCGGCGGGCCAGGCGCAGGGCCTGTCGCTGGAGTGCCTGCGCCTGCGCGAGCCGGCCGAACTGGTAGGCGATCAGGCTCAGGTTGGACAGGCTCACGCCCCTGGTCCGCCAGCTTTCTCCCCGCCTGAGCTCAAGCGAGCGGCGGTGGAACGACTCGGCCGCCTTCAGCTCCCCGGTCGCTATGCGCAGGTTGCCGAGATTCGTCAGGCACGACTGCTGCCCTTCCAGCCAGCCTGCCGAGGTCGCAGCCTGGTAGGCGGCCGCATAGAGCTCGCTCGCCTCGTCGTAGCGGAACAGGCAGGCGTAGACGATTCCGAGGTTGAGCCGCATTCGCGCCAGGGTCAGCGGACTGGCGGCGGCCGTCGCGGCGGCCAGGCCTGTCCGGGAGACGGCGAGCCAGTCGGCCAGGTGCCTGGTGTGCCAGAAGTACAGGTGCAGTGCGCCAGCCAGCTGCCAGGCAACGGAGCGCGCGGCCCGCGAAGCCGCTCGGGTCAGGTGGCAGCTGCGCTGGCACGATCACGTCCGCCTGGGGGAGGAGCCCGGCGCTCGCCGGGTCCGGTGCGGTGACCAGGCTCGGGTCGGCGGCCAGGATGCGCTGCTGCAGCCGCCGCAGGTCCACTCCCGGCTCGACGCCGAGATCCTCGGTCAGCTGCTGATAGGCCTGCTGGTAGGCACCGAGCGCATCGGCCTGCCTGCCGCACCGGTAAAGCGCGAGCATCTGCAGGCCGCGCAGCCGCTCCCGGTAGGGGTGCTCGGCGATCAGCTGGCGGAGGGCCGAGATGACCTCGGCGTGCCTGCCGGTGTCCAGGTCAAGCTGCACGCCATCCTCGGACAGGGTGAGCCGCAGCTCTTCCAGCCCGGAGGCGACGGCCGCGACCGGTGCCATCTCCGTGAGTCCGGCGTAAGCGGATCCGCGCCATAGCGACAGCGCTGACCGCAGCGTCGCCGACGCGGCCGTGAGCTGTCCCTGCGCCCGCTCCCGCGTAGCCTGCCTGGCCAGATCCTCGAAGGTCTGGGCGTCAAGCTCACCCGGACGAGGACAGATCGCGTACGCCCCGGGATGGGACTCGATCCGGTCGTCGTCGCCGAGCAGCAGCCGCAGGCGCGACATGTAGGCCGAGAGGGTGCGCCTGGCTGTCGGCGGCGGGTGGCTGAACCACACCGTGTCAATGATCAGGTCGGCTGGCACCTGCGCGCCTGGCCGCGAAAGCAGCAGCGCCAGCGTCCGGCGGAGCAGCTTCGTCGGCACGGCCTGCGGCTGCCCGTCCCGGCTGAAGGCCAGCGGGCACAGGACGCCGAACTCAATCACGGGCCCCCTAAAGATCGGCCGGCCATTCCGCGATCTTTCCGGCGGAACCGAGACGATTCTATCTCCAGCGCGACCGGCCAGGCCGGGGGCGGACGGGTGATCTAGCCTTGTCTGGGCCGGGACTGTCCGGCGGCGCCGTGCGTGATGGAAGCAGGCCAGATGAGGTATCAGGTAGTAAATCCGGCAACCGGACAGCTTGAGAAGGAGTACCCGACGGCGACCGACGCCGAGATCGGCGGGGTGCTTGACCGGGCCGAGGCGGCTACTCGTCGTGGAAGCGGACCTCCAAGGACGAGCGGCGGCCTGCTGCGGCGCGTCGCCCAGCTCTATGCCGACCGCCGCGGCGAGCTGGCCGCGATCATCACCAGGGAGATGGGCAAGACGATCGCCGAGGCCAAGGGCGAGCTGAAGTTCACCGTGGCCATCTACCAGTACTACGCCGATCACGGCGCCGACCTGCTCAAGGACGAGCCGCTTGCGTCCAACACGCCAGGGACGGCCTGGGTCAGGAAGTCCCCGATCGGGCCGATCCTCGGGATCATGCCGTGGAACTACCCGTACTACCAGGTGGCCAGGTTCGCGGCGCCCAACCTGATGATCGGGAACACGATCGTGCTCAAGCACGCGCCGCAGTGCCCGGAGTCGGCGCTGGCCATGGAGCAGATCTTCCTCGACGCCGGCCTGCCGGCCGACGCCTACATCAACGTCTTCGCCAGCAACGAGCAGGTGGCGACCATGATCGCCGATCCGCGTATCTGCGGAGTCTCGGTGACCGGCAGCGAGCGGGCCGGCTCGGCCGTGGCCGCGGTGGCGGGCCAGAACCTGAAGAAGGTCGTGCTTGAGCTAGGCGGCTCCGATCCCTTCATCGTGCTGGACAGCACCGACCTCGCCGGCGTCGCCAAGATCGCGGCCGCCGCCCGGATGGAGAACGGCGGGCAGGCCTGCAACGCCTCCAAGCGGATGATCGTCACCGACGCCGTCTACGACGAGTTCATGACGGAATTCACGGCCGCGATGGCCGCGCACGTGACCGGCGACCCGACCGACCCGGCCACGAGCTACGGGCCGCTCTCCTCCGAGCAGGCGGCCCGCAACCTGATGGAGCAGATCGACGACGCCGTCGGCAAGGGCGCGACCGTGCACACCGGCGGTCACCGGGTCGACGGGCCGGGGGCGTTCGTGCAGCCGACCGTGCTGTCCGGGGTCACTCCCGGCATGCGGGCCTACCGCGAGGAGCTGTTCGGCCCGGCGGCCGTGGTCTACAAGGTGGCCAGCGCCGACGAGGCCGTCGAGCTGGCGAACAGCAGCTCCTACGGCCTCGGCGGCGCGGTCTTCACCAGCGACGACGCGCTCGCGCTCGAGGTCGCCGACCGGCTCGAGGTCGGAATGGTATGGATCAACCAGGCCGAGGGCGGGGGCCCCGAGCTGCCATTCGGCGGCACGAAGCGATCCGGAGTCGGGCGCGAGCTCGGGCCGCTCGGCATTGACGAGTTCGTCAACAAGAAGCTCATTCACACAACGCCGCCGGCAGGCTAGCGGATTCGCCTGATCAGCCGCGGGCCCGGATTCCGGGCCTGCGGCTACCATGACCCGATGGGACTGGAAGTGCTGGAGCTGGCCGATGGCCAGACGCGCCTGATTGACCGGGCCACGCCGATTCCTTTTTACTACCAGCTCCAGGAGATCCTGAAAGAGGAGATCGAAAGGGGAACCTGGCAGCCGGGCGATGAACTGCCGTCCGAGGCTGAGCTAGAGCAGCATTTCGGTGTCAGCCGGACCGTGGTGCGCAAGGCACTGGACGTCCTTGAGTCCGATGGCCAGATTTCCCGGTCCAAGGGCAAGCGCAGCGTGGTGACCCGGGCGAAGGCGCGCTGGGACGCCAGGATCGGCTCGGCCGGTCCCGGTGGTCAGGACGCCCCGAGCAAGCTGGTGCTCGGCCAGGTCGTCGCCGTGCGGCGGGCGCCGGCCGCCGGTCACGTCGGCGGCCTGCTCGGCATCGAGAAGCTCCGGCCCGGTCTTCGAGGCTCACGTTCACCCAGGAACTGGCGGGTGAGCCGGTAGCTCTCAGCCAGATGTACCTGAACCCGGCCGCGAGCCGCAAGCTGGCCGCGGAGTGCGGCCAGGAGGCGCTGCCGGTCCTGGCCGAGCAGGGCCCGGACGCGATTGACCAGCTCGCGAGCCGTTACGGGCTGGAGATCGCCGTCTCCGAGGTCACCATCGAGCTGACGCACGTGAACGAATTCGAGTCGGCGCTGCTCAAGGTGCCCATGGCCAGTCCGGCATTCCTCCTGAGCGCGCTCGATCGCGACTCGGCGCAGGCGGCAGTCTCGTTTACCAGGACGGTCATCCAGGGCAGCCGGTTCAGTTTCTCGATGGCGATCAGGCATCAGGCAGCGGCGGCGCGGGGGAGCGGCCTGGTCTCCTACCTGACTAAGGAACTCCTGACTGACTAGGGAAACTCGGCGTCAATGACCGCTGCCAGCTCCGCGGACACGATCTTCTTGATCGCCAGGCCGATTTCCGCGTTCGCCGGCAGCGCCGTCGAGCCGATGCCATTCGGCCAGAGCGTCTCCGGGCAGGCCGCCAGTTGTCATAGGGACGGGGGTCAGCCGCGCCGCCGCTGGCCTTCTTCTCCGTCCTGACCAGCTCCGGCGCGATCGCTTCCATCAGCGAGGTCTCCAGGATTCCCGCGTGCTCAGCGCCCCAGTCGATCGCGGTGGTGCCGACAAAGTCCCGCAGGTGGGCGTCCGTGATGAAGTCCCACCAGTTCACGTGGACGGCGCGGCGGCCGAGCCCCGGATCGGCCCAGCGGCCAGCCCGGGCCGAGATTGTGCTCCAGAGCCTCGAAGATGGGCGGAATATTTTCCATATGCCCGTTCAGAACCATGATGTACGGGAAACCCTGGCGCAGAAACTCGCTGATCACCGCTGACAGGACGCCGGCCACCACCGAAACCGGCAGGCCGATACTGCCGGTCAGCTGACGGCCGCCGCCGCTGCGCGGCTGGGACGCGGTCGCGTACTCGAACGCCGGGGCGACGACCAGCGGCCGGCTGGTCCCGATGCTGTGCGCCAGCCGGGTCGCGGTGATCGTGTCGGTGTTCAGCGGCAGGTGCGGGCCGTGCTGCTCGACGGAGCCCACCGGGAGCACGAGCACGCTCCGCTGGCCGATCGCCTCAGCGACTTCCTCGTACGTCGCCGTGGCCATGGACAGGACGGTCCGGCTCGCTGGCTGGCCCATGGCGGTCCTTTCGATCTTGACACTTGTCACCCCAGGATCTTACGATCCTAGCATTCTCGCCCTGAATAGTTCGTGTTCAGCTTTTTGTACTAATAAAACATTCTAAACCGTATATCTCCGATCTGGTGACCCCAGAGCGGCGTGCTGCCCACCTAGCCCCCCGAGGAGCGCCGATGGATCCGCAGGCCGCTGGCCACGAGACCGACTGGTCGACCGGGCAGTTCGAACGGCCGACGCATGAGGGTGACACCCAGCTCGAAGTGCAGGGCATGGCACCGATCCCGGCCGACGGGCGTTACGGCCGCAACTACCGGATCTTCACGGTGTGGTTCGCGCCCAACCTGGTCCCGGCCGCGCTGTTCACCGGCGCGATCGCGACAGCGGACTTCATCGGCCTGAGCCTGTGGTGGGCGATCGCGGCGATCGTGCTCGGCAACATTCTCGGCGCGCTGCCGTGCTCCATCCTCGCCGTGCAGGGCCCGCGCACGGGGATGCCCCAGCTTGCCCTGTCGAGAATGGCCTTCGGCAAGAGCATCGTGCTGCCGGGAATCCTGAACTGGGCGACAACGATCGCCTGGGACGGGCTCAACGGGCTGTTCGGCGCTGAGGCACTGCAGATCCTGCTGCACGTGCCGTTCTGGCTCGGCCTGCTCGTCATCATCCTGGCCCAGGGCGCGCTCGCCGTCTTCGGCTACGAGTTCATCCACACCTTCGAGAAGTGGATGTCGATCGTCCTCGGCATCGTGTTCCTGATCCTGACGGTCAAGGTGTTCCTGGTCGGGAACTTCCACGTGAAGCAGGTCACCCACGGCGCGGACGCGGTCGGCGCCTTCATCCTCATGGTGACGATCGCCGCGAGCTTCACCGTCGGGTACGTGGCCTACGCGGCCGACTACACGCGGTACCTGAAGGAAGACACCTCGGCGTGGGCCTGCGGGTGGCGGACATTCCTCGGGCTGACCGTCTCGTCGACCTGGCTTGAGATCGTCGGCGTCCTCGTCGGCAGCCAGCTAGCGGTCCAGCAGACCGCAGGCGGGATCTACACCCTGATGGGCGGTGGCTTCCTCGCCGTCATCGCGATGATCGGCATCAGCCTCGGAACGGTCGCTATCGACGCCATGGACGACTACACCGGCTCCCTGTCCCTGCAGTCCACTGGCATCAAGATCCCGAGGCCCATCTCAGCCGTCATCGTCGGCATAGGCGGCTTCGGCGTCGCCCTGTACATGCACGAGGGAAATGCCCTGGCGACCTTTACCAACGTCGTCCTGTTCAGCGGCTACTGGGTGTCCTCTTTCGCCGGCGTCATGATCGTGGACTGGGTGCTGCGCAAGGGCAAGGTCAATGTCTTCAAGCTGCTCAGCTTCTCCGACCTGCACACCGGGGTGCCGGCGATCGTGTCCCTGATCGTCGGGTTCCTCGCCTCGATGCCGTTCATGGATACCTCGATCTACGTCGGCCCGGTATCCAGCGGCGTGCTGCACGGCGGTGACATCGCGTACTACGTCGGCTTCGTGGTCGCCGGCCTGTGCTACGCCGCGATCCGGCTGACGATCGCCAGGATCAGCGGCCAGTCCTACGCGGACAGTCAGCAAGCCGCGCCGCCTGTCACGGTGCCCGCCTCGATCGCTGACTAGCCGATGAAGTTCGGGATGGTCCACATCTTCCCGCCCCGCGCCGCGCTGGACAAGCTGAGGCTGGCCGAGGAACTGGGCTTCGACACCTTCTGGGTGTGCGACTCGCACGTCATCTGGAACGAGTGCTACAGCCTGCTCGGCTGGCTCCTGGCCAGCAGCCGCGACGATCAGATGCGGTTCGGCACGATGGTGACCAACCCGGTCTCCAGGGACCCGCTGGTCGTCGCGAGCGCATTCGCGACGCTGCAGGACCTCAGCGGCGGCCGGATGATGTGCGGCATCGGCCGGGGCGACAGCGCCGTGCGCCTGCTCAAGCGGCGCCCGGCCAAGGTAGCGGACTTCGAGGCGGCCGTCGCGAGGATCAGGGCGCTGACCGCGGGCCAGGCGGTGGACCTCGAAGGCGGCGCGACCGCTCTGATGAGCTGGGCGGCTGGCGGCGAGGTGCCGGTCTACGTGGCGGCGTACGGCGCACGGGTGATGCGGGCGGCCGGGCGGGCGGCCAGCGGCCTGATCATGGAATGCGCCGATCCCGCCTACATCTCGTGGGCGCTCGGTCACGTCCGGGCGGGCGCGGCCGAGACCGGCCGGGACCTGTCGGACTTCGCGGTCATCGCCTCCACCGCGACCTACGTGACCGGCGATCTTGACCTCGCGATCAAGCACGTGCGCCCGTTCGGCGCCGTCGTCGGCAACCACATCGCCGAGGTAATGCGCAACACCGGGGCCGCCAGCCTGCCGCCCGACCTGGAGGCCTTCATCGCCGGCCGCCCTGACTACGACTACTACCAGCACGTCCACTCCGGCACCGGGCAGGCGGACTACGTGCCCGACGAGATCATCGAGCGGCTGTGCATCGTCGGCCCCCGCGAGCGCTGCCTGGAGCGCCTCGCTGAACTGCGCGACGCGGGAGTGACGCACGTCAACTTCTACGGCCAGACTCCCGATTACGCCGAGCAGATGGGGATCTACGCCCGCGACCTGATACCCGCCTTCCGGGGAGGCACGCCATGACCTTCGTGCAGGGCCTGCGCGAGCGCGTGGGCCAGGAGATCTTCGTGTCCGACTGGTTCGAGATCCGCCAGGACGACATCGACAAGTTCTCCGTGCTCACCCACGACGGAACTACATGCATAACGACCCGACATGGGCAGCGGAAAAGGGGCCCTGGGGTACCACCATCGCGCACGGCTTCTTCCTGCTCTCGCTGATGGCCTATTTCCACGGCGAGGCGGGATTCCCGACCCTGGCGACCGAGAACGAGTACGTGATCAACTACGGCCTCGACCGGGTCAGGTTCGTCGAGCCAGTCCAGATCGGGGATCAGCTCCGGGTGCGGATGTCGGTGACCGAGATCACGGCCAAAAAACCTGGCCGCGACCTGGTCAAGACCCTCGCGACCTATGAGACGCAGCGCTGCGGGACAAGGCCGCACGTGATCGTCGAGGCCCTGTCGCTGTGCGTCAGCGGCGAGGAGTACGTGCGGAGCCGATGACGGGGGAGCCGATGAGGGGGGACAGGACATGCCAGACAGCAAGCTGACCGCGAGCCTGGACGAGCTGGCGGGCAAGTGCGGCGGCATCCTGGGGGAGCCCGGGCCGTTCACGGTCAGCCAGGGCGAGGAAGACGCCTTCGCCCTGCTGATCGGCGACTGGGACCCGATGCACAATGACCCGGACTGGAAGCTCGACCGTTCCTGGGGCGGGCCGATCCTGCTGGGCTTCCACGTGCTCGCCCGCGCCGAGAATTTCCTGCGGGCGTGCGGCAGCCGGCGGCCCTGGCTCGGGCCTGTCGGTGATCACGACCGGGCTTGACCGGGTGCGGTTCACCGCGCCGCTGCCGGTCGGCTCGCGCGTCCAGGTCCAGGTCGGGCTCACCGCCGCCGAGCAGGCCGGCGAGACCGGGCGGCTGGCCGCGAACCTGCGCACCTGGGTCAGCGACCCCGCTCGCCCCGACCATGGTGGCCGACCACCTCGCGGCGCTGGTCCCGGACCGGAACCCGGACATCTTCGAGCTGGTCAACGGCCCTGGCCCGCTCATCTCGGAGATCCCGGCCGGATCGCCGGTGCCCGAGTCGGCGCAGCACGGCGAGCAGTTCATGGAGGCGCTCAGGCCCAGGGCCGGGTCCTGGCTCGGGTGCTCGCCGTGGACCTCGATCAGCAACAGGGAGGCCGACACCTTCGCCGTAATGACCGGCGGCAGCCCGGCCGACCGGCTCGGACGGCCGAGGCCGGGCGATCGCCAGGAGACTGGCCTGGTCGATCCGCTGCACCTGCTGTCGCTGCGGGCATTTTTCCTGCCCTATCTCGGGCTGCCGGTCCTGTCAGATGAGCTGATGGCGGCCTTTAACTACGGCCTGGACCGGGCTCGCTGGCACGGGCCGGTGCCGGCCGAGCATGAGTTCCGTGACCACGTGCTGCTCCAGGCGGTGACGAGGAAACGGCCGGGCGGCTATCTCATCGCGACCAGGCACCTGCTGGAGGTGCGCGGGTCTGACCGGGCCGCGATGACTGCCGACTACCTGTCGATGTACGTGGTCAGCGACGCCAGCGAGGGAGCCTGAGATGAGCGTGACCCCGAACCTGATGGAGGACATGACCTGGCCCGAGGTGAAGGCGGCGGCGGACGCCGGCCTGCCCGTCATCGTGCCGGTCGGCTCGACCGAGCAGCACGGCCCGCATCTCCCGCTGAACACCGACGCCGTCATCCCGCAGGCCATCGCGCTTGAGGCGGCGAAGCTGACCCCGCTCGTCGTCGCGCCGCCCATCCACTACGGGGCGATGTCCCGGCCGCTCAGCGGCGGCGGCGAGACGTTCCCCGGCACCGTCTCGCTCCGGGCTGACACGCTGATCTCGACGATCCGCGAGGTGCTGCTCGGGCTGGCCAAGTCGGATTCACCAACCTCTGCCTGCTGAACTGGCATTACGAGAACGCGGCCTACCTGTGGGAGGCGGCCGATCTGGCCGTCGGCCAGCGGCCCGGCATCCGGGTGCTGGTGCTTGAGCACTCGCTGCCGCAGTTCTCGCCGCCAGCGCTCGACGAGCTATTTCCCTCCGGCTTCACCGGCTTTGAGTTCGAGCACGCGTCCAACCTGGAGACCTCGGTCATGTACGTGCTCAGGCCTGACCTGGTCCGCACCGAGCTGATCGCCGATGATCAGGCCGAGCGGCATCCGGCGTGGGACGTGGTGCCGGCGCCGCCGGAATTCATCCCGCGCAGCGGGGTGCTGATGCGGCCGAGCGAGGCCAGCGCCGAGGCTGGCAAGCGGTTCCTTGAGGCCTGCGTCTCCCGGCTGGTCGAGGCGATCACCACGGAGTTCGGGGCTCGATGACCCGGGTAGGCCAGGCGGGCCTGCCGGACCTCGTTACGGTGCCCGAGTTCCTCGCTCACTACGCGGCGGTTACTCCGGCTGCCGTCGCCTGGTCAGCGAGGTCTGCCTACCCAGCGGCGGGCGTGAGCCTGACCTACCAGGACGCGCAGCGCAGCGTGGAGGCCTGCGCCGGCGGCCTGGCCGCGCTCGGGGTGCGGCCTGGTGACATCGTCGGGGTCTACGGCAACTCCCGGCCGGAATGCCTGGCCGTGTTTCTGGCCTGCTGCCGGGCCGGCGCGATCTTCCTCGGCCTCAGCCCGAAGTACAGCGGACCCGAGCTGGAGTTCATCTGCGGTGATGCCCAGCCCGCGCTGTTGTGCGTCCTGGTCGATGAGCTGACCGACGCCCAGGCGGCCAGCCTGCGAGGGATGCTCGCGCGAACCGGCTCCGTCCGCGGCGTCGTCAGCATCGGCCTGAGCGCGGCGGCGGCTGGCCGCCCGGTCATAGCGCTCGGCGAGTTCCTCGGTGCCGGGCAGGCCGCGCCAGACCCGGCCACTGACCCGGCCGGGCCCTGCGCCATTGTCTACACCTCGGGCTCGACCGGAGCGCCGAAGGGGGCGCTGCTGTCGCAGACCGGGATGCTCCGCAGCGCGGCCCTGACCTGGCGGCACTGGTACGGGGGACTGCCCGAGGTCCGCACGGTCGCCCAGCACCCGGTCAATCATGTGGGCTGGCTGGTGTGCGAGTGCGTCACCGTGCTCACAGCCGGCGGGGCGCTCTATTTCCGCGAGCGATTTGACGGTGCCGCGACGCTGAAGCTGATCGAGCAGGAGCGCCTGAACCTGTGGCTCGCGTTCCCCTCTATGGTGATCCTCGCCATGCAGACGCCGGAATTCGAGGACTGCGACCTGACCAGCCTGCGCCGCATCGCCTTCGGAATGCCGCCGACCACCGAGGTCATGACCAGGCTGCGGGCTAAGACCAGCGCCGTGTTCTCGGTGAGCTACGGGCTGACCGAGGCGCACGGAGGCTCGGCCACGGTCACCGACGACGACGCCGACCTGGCCGCGATCCCGACGTCCATCGGGCGGGTGCTGCCAGGAGTGCGGGCCCGCGTGGTCGACGACGCTGGCCAGGACGTTCCGCCGGGCGAGCCGGGGGAGTTCCTGCTGCGCGACAGCAGTGTCTTCCTCGGCTACCTGAACCGGCCCGAGGCGACCGCGGAGACGCTGCGGGATGGCTGGCTGCACACCGGCGACATCGTCGCGGAGCAGCCGGACGGCCAGTTCGAGTTCATCAGCCGGAAGAAGGAGATGTTCAAGTCCGGCGGCTATAACGTCTACCCGCGCGAGATCGAGGGCGTGATCTGCGGTCACCCCGACGTCAGCGAGGCCGCTGTGGTGGCTGTCCCCGACCCGCTCTGGCAGGAGGTCGGCCTGGCCTTCGTGATCCCGCGCGAAGGCGCCAGCCTGGACGTGGCCGAGCTGGCGTCGCAGCTGCGCGCCAGCCTGGCCAACTACAAGATCCCCAAGCACTTCGTGGTCCTCGACCGGTTCCCGGAGCTGCCCAACGGCAAGTTCGACAAGGTCAGGCTCCGGGAACGCGGCCGGCGGATCATCGCCGGGGAAGGCGGATCATGAGCAGGATGACCAGCAGCGCGCAGACATCGAAGACCGCGGCCGTGGTGAACGCGCTGGCCATCCCGTGCGCGATGACCGCGTGCGCCGTCCCGGCCGTGCGGGCGGCGGCCCTGGTGGCGTGGCCGTAGACGCTGACCAGGATCGCCAGGCCGAGTGCGCCGCCGACTTGCTGCATGACATTCACCATGCTGGAGGCGGCACCTGAGTCCTCCGGCCGTACCCGGTTCAGCGAGGCCATCGTCAGCGGCACGAAGACCAGGCCCATGCCCGAGCCGATCAGCAGCATCGGGCCGAGGATTCCGCTCAGGTAGGTGGTAGCAGTTGAGATCCGGGCCAGCCAGCTCATGCCTGCGATCACCGGCACCAGCCCGGCTATCATCAGCGGCCTGGCCCCGAAGCGGGGGACCAGCGAAGGAGCGAGCCTGGACACCGCGAACAGCGCGCCGGTCATCGGGATAAAGGCAAGCCCGGCGCTGAGCGGGCTGAATCCGAGTACTTCCTGCTCGAACTGAGTGAGGAAGAAGAACATCCCGAACATCCCGGCGACCAGCAGCAGCCGCGCCAGGTAGGAGCCGGCCCGGCCGGCGTCAGTGAACAGGTGCAGCGGCGTGATCGGATGTGCGCTGCGGGACTCGATGACGACGAAGCCGGCCAGGAGCAGGGCCGCGACCGCGAACGAGGTCACCGCCATGCCGTCGCCCCACCCGGCCGAGGCGGCCCGGATGAACCCGTAGACCAGCGCCGCCATGCCGGCTGTCGAGGTCACCGCGCCAGCGACATCGAACCGGCCGGGCTGACGCTGCGACTCGGCCAGGAACCGGGGCGCGGCCAGCAGGACGGCCAGGCCGATCGGCACGTTGATGAAGAGCACCCAGCGCCAGGACACCCACTGCGTGATCACGCCGCCGAGTACCAGGCCAAGCGAGGCGCCGCCCATGACGACGGCGGTGAAGAGGCCGAGTGCCCTGGTCCGCTCGCGTTCGCCGGGGAAGCTGGACACGATCAGGGCCAGCACGGCCGGCGAGGCGATCGCACCGCCGGCTCCCTGAGCGGCACGGGCGGCGAGCAGCAGCGGGGCTGAGGTCGCCAGTCCGCCGGCCAGCGACGCGAGCGTGAACAGCGCGAGGCCGGCCAGGAACATGCGGCGTCGCCCGAGCAGATCACCGGCCCGGCCGCCGAGCAGCAGCAGGCCGCCGAAGGTCAGCGCGTACGCATTGAGCACCCAGGACAAGCTGGCGGCGGAAAAATGGAGTCCGCGGGCGATGTCCGGCAGGGCGATGTTGACCACGGTCATGTCGAGAACGATCATCAGCTGAGCGCACAGCACGACGGCCAGGGCGAAGGTCCGCCGGTCGGGACGAGTTCGAAGGGGAGGGAGAGTTGCGGGGACTGGACGTGTTATCGAGGAGATAGACACGACATCCTTCCTGAGGTACTGCGATCTTCCTGAGGTACTGCGATGAGATGGCTGCTGGCAGTCCGGCGTGACGGTGTCCCGGCGTCCCGGGTGTCCCGGCTGGCTAAAGCGGCCGGACTGAGCTAACCTTGATTCGGAGGGCCCCTCCGGTAACTATACGGAGGTAGCCTCCGTTTGGCAAGTACGGATCTGGTGATGAGCTATGGGGAGCACGGACACGGCCGCGCGGGGGATGCGGGCTGACGCGCGGCGCAACTACGAGCGGCTGCTCACCGCTGCCGTGGCGGTGTTCAGCGAGACCGGCGCGGACACCGCGTCGCTTGAGGAGATCGCCCGCCGGGCCGGAGTGGGCATCGGCACGCTGTACCGGCACTTCCCGACCAGGCACGCGCTGCTCGAGGCCGTCTACCGGGACCAGGTCGAGGGGCTCAGTGCCCTGGCCGCCGAGCTGCAGGCCGCCGAGTCGCCCGGCGCGGCCCTTACTGACTGGCTGCTGGCCCTGGTGCGGTTCAGCAGCACCAAGCGAAGCCTGACCGCGGCCCTGCTGGAGACCGTCGACAAGGACTCCGAGCTGCTGTCCTCGGCCGGCGCGATCCTGCGTGAGTCCACGGACACGCTGCTGCGGCGCGCGCAGGAGGCCGGGGCGGCCCGCCCGGACGTCAGGGGAGCCGACCTGATCAGGCTCGTGCACGGCATGAGCATGGCCGCCGCCTGGTCCCCGGATGATCCGGGCCAGGCGGAGCGGATGGTCAGCCTGGTCACGGGCGGAGTGCTCGCCGACGGCAGCGCCTAGGAGGACGCTGACGGCAGCACCCAGGGGAGTACCCAGGCGCGATCGTATCGGCCGTTTCGGGTGCTGAGAGGTAGCCTGACCTAGGTTCGGCTTATTCCTGTAGGATCTTTTGCTAGCCGCATCGGCATAACACCCTGAATTGGTGAAATCGGAAGCATCGAGCAGCATTGTTTCTTCCAACGCGCCTCGATTCGCTGGCACCACTCGTCTCTCTGGGATGGCGGCTGGAAGGGTGACTCCGGGTGGGGACGGCAACCTTCCGGGCAACGACAACCCTCCGCACCCCCGCACTCTCCCGCGCGCCGCAGTCCAGAAACCTAGTTCTCCTTAAGTCACAGAAGCCTGGCGGCGCCGGACCTCCCGGACACGCGCCTCCCTAGGCGGCGTTCATGGCGGCGGCGAACGCGGCCATGGAGGGGAACTCCCAGTCTGGCCGCACTTCCGCTGGCGGCGCCGGGGTCGCGCCCCAGCCTGGCTGGTCGTGGCGGCGGTTGATCCAGGCGGTCGGCAGGCCTGCCTGCTTCGCGGGCACGTGGTCGTGGAACAGGCTCTGGGCTACGTGCAGCAGCCTGCCCGGCCCGATGCCCAGCCGCGCGGCCTCGCCGGTGAGGGCGGCGAAATTGCGCGGTGACGGCTTGTACGACCCGACGTCCTGCGCGGTGATGACGCTGGTGAAGTCGACGCCCAGCCGGGTTCGTGAGGCGGCGAAAGACTCGCGGTCGACGTTGGACAAGATGATCAGCCGGAAGCGCTGGCCGAGCGCGATCAGGGCGTCCCGGGAGTCAGGAAAGGCGGGCCAGCCGGGCACCGACCCGGCCAGCCGCGTCGCATCCGCGTCGGTGACCCGGGCGCCAAGGCGGTCACCGAGCAGGCGCATGCTGGTCGCCAGGATGTCCGGGTAGAGGCTGCCCGGCTGGCTGGCTTCCGTCGCGGCCTCGAGATCGGAGTAGGCCGTCAGCAGCTGCTCTGCGGTCAGGTTGAGTCCGCGCTCGCGCGCCCAGCCGGTGAGCACGGCCGACAGGCCAGCCTCCCAGTCGATCAGGGTGCCGTAGCAGTCGAAGCTCAGCGCCTCGAAATCGCCCAGTTTCACTGCTCACGCTCGCGTTCATAGTGCAAAGCCTTGAACGGCCAGCAAGCCGTTAGCCAGCCTCTGACAGCCGCGCGCAGGGCCGCGTCCTGGCCCGCGTGATCGGCGCGGACCCAGGACCGGACGCTTGCGTCGTAGCCGGACTCGCGGGAGGGATAGATGTACACGCAGCCCATCACCGCGCCATTCGCGGCGTCAAGGACGGTGTAGGTGAATCCTTTCCTGCGCGCGAAGTCGGCGGCATGCCCATGCAGGTCGCCGAGGTTCTCCTGGATCGTCATGGGCTCGGGCCACGATCCGCTCTCGAAACCGGGCGTCTGCCTGATGTGCTCGATGCTCGACGTCCAGGCCCGGTAGTCATCGGCGTTGTGCTCTGGCCCAAGCGGCACCAGCCGGAAGCCGGCAGCCGTCAGCTCCAGCGGGACCTCGAAGTCAGCGGGCACGAAGGCCGGCCTGAGAGCCGGCAGCTCACCGCGTCGACCTGCACCTCGACCAGCCAGTCGCGCTCGACCAGCCGGCTGACCTCCACCAGCGTCGAGGCCGGGGGCTCCGGCCCGAGGTAGGCCGGCGCGATCTCCCGCTCAGCCGCCAGGTAAGCGTCCATATCCGTGGTGAACGTATAGATGTGCACCACATCGGCCCAGCCGCAGCCGACCGCCGCCAGGGCGATCGTGACCTGATCGTAGACCTCGCGGATCTGGCCGGCCATGTCGCCCGCGTGCAGGTTCGCCCCCGACCGGTCAACAGAGACCTGGCCGCCGATCCTGTGCAGGCGGCAGGCTGGCGCGCTGACTACGTGGGTGTAGAGGTTGTCGACCGGCGTATGCAGTTCGGGGGGATTCAGCCGGGCAATCTCGGGTTTGACCATCGGCAGGGACTCCTGACTCTATGGTGATCGCTATGCGGCTACCCGCGAACTTCGAGCGCTACTACCAGGCTAACTACGGCAGCACGGTGGCGCTCCTGACTTTTATCCTGGGTAGCCAGTCCGAGGCGCAGGACGTGACTCAGCAGGCCTTCGCCCGGTCGCTGACTCGCTGGCCGAAGTCGATCGGCGACAACATGTCGCCGGAGCTGATCCGGCGGATCGCCTTGCGGATCTCCGCCGATCCAGGCCGGCGGGCCTGGCGCCTCATCAGGCCCGGCAGCCGGCCTGCTGAGCCCGGCCAGGCTGAGCCCGGCACCAGGCTGGGGGAGTCGCTGGCCCGGCTGCCGCTGCGGTATCGGCAGATCCTGGCCCTGCACTACGTCGCCGGCCTTCCGGCCGAGCAGATCGCCAGGGAGCGCGTCCAGCCGGTGTCCGCCGTCAGCGCCCGCCTGGCCACCGCCCGCAGGCTGCTCGGCCCCGAGCCCGACGCGGCCGAGCGCGAGCAGCTCGCCGCCCGGGCCCGCCCGTTCGAAGGCCTGCAGCCGCCGGACGTCAGCGTGATCATGCGCCGCGCCCGCCGCCGGACCCTGCGCCAGGCCGGCGCCAGCGTCGCGATCCTCGCCGTGATCGGCACCTGCGCTTTCCTTCTATCTAGCTGACCAGGCACTGGACTGACTCGCCGGCTGGCCTGCCTGGCTCGCCACGCTGGCCAGGAGTTCGCCGAGTACGGTCGCGAGCGCCGCTCGCTGGCTGGCATCGAGGGCCTGGACGAGCTGCGACTCGCGGTCAAGCACGCGCCTAGCGGTGCGCTCGATCAGCGCGTGCCCGGCGGTGGTCAGGGTCACCAGGATGACACGGGTGCCATCGGCGGCGGGGGAGCGCTCCACCAGGCCAGCTTGCTCGGCCCTGGCGATCCGCTGCGACACCGCGCCGGCTGTCACCAGCGCGCGGGCGGTGATATCGCGGGTCGACAGCCGGTAGGGCGGGCCCGCCCGGCGGATCACGCTGAGCAGGTCAAGGGTTGCCGAATCGACGCCGCAGGCCCGGAGAACGCGTCGCCGGTCGTCGGCGAACAGCTTCGCGAGGCGCCAGATCGGCGTCACGATCTCGACGGACGAGACCGAGGTCCCCGGCAGCTCTCGCTGCCAGGCCGAGGCGATATCGGCGGCCGGCAGACCGGGTACCGAGTCGAACGGATAGCTGTCGACCATGTAGGGTCCTCTGGACTAGAGTTAATTTAGGTCTAAACGTAGTCGAGGTTGATGGCGGTGGATGTTCGAGTGAGCAGGACAGTGCTGGTGACCGGGGGCAGCAACGGCATCGGGCGGGCGATAGCGGCGAGGTTCGCGGACGCGGGGGAGCGGGTCATCATCACGGGCCGCGATGAGCAGCGCCTCAAGGATGCCGCCACCGATCTCGGGGTGCGGTGCCTGCGATGCGATGGCACGATCCCGGCGCAAGTCGCGGCCCTGGCCGCGGAACTCGGCCCGGCGGTTGACGTGCTAGTCAACAACGCGGGCGGTAACACTGACTTCGGCCCGGCGACCGCCCCCGCGGCGGGCGGGCTTGAGGCGCTGGCAGCGAGCTGGCAGGCGAATCTGGGCGCCAACCTGATCAGCGCCGTGCTGACGACGGAGGCGGTGGCCAGCCTGATCCCGGCCGGCGGGTCGGTGATCAGCATCGGCTCGATCGGTGCCGAGCGCGGCGCAGGCTCCTACGGCGCGGCCAAGGCCGCGCTCGCCGCCTGGAACGTAGGCGTCTCGGCCGAGCTTGGCCCGAGCGGCATCACCGCCAACGTCATCTCGGCAGGCTACATCGAGGGTACTGACTTTTTTCGCGACCGGCTGACCAGCGCTCGCAGGGACACGCTCATCTCGGCCACCCATGACAAGCGGCCAGGCCGCGCCGACGACATCGCCGATACCGCGGTCTTCCTTGCCTCACCGGGGGCCAGGCACCTGACCGGGCAGACGATCCACGTCAACGGCGGGGCGTTCGCCACCCGATGACCGGCTCGCACCGCCTGGCCGGCCTGCGGCTGCCGTCGCCCGTCGAGCGGCTGAGCGATGACCGGCTGCGCTCGCGCGGGGTGGAACTCTGGCTCAAGCGAGACGACCTGATCCACCCGGCCGTGCCCGGCAATAAGTGGCGCAAGCTCAAGTACAACCTTGAGGCCGCCGCAGGGGCGGGGGAGCGGCAGCTGCTGACTTTCGGCGGCGCGTACTCCGGTCACCTGCGCGCCACGGCCGCAGCCGGCCGGCGGTGCGGCTTCGCCACGGTCGGCATCGTTCGCGGCGAGCCGCACCTGCCGCTCAATCCATCGCTTGAGTACGCGACGGGCCAGGGGATGCGGCTCGGTTACCTGGACCGGCAGTCCTACCGGCGCAAGCACGAGCCCGAGGTGATCGCCGCGCTGCTGCGGGAGTACGGCCCGGCCTACCTGCTGCCGGAAGGAGGCAGCAATGAGCTGGCCGTCCGCGGCTGCGCGGAGCTGCCGGCTGAGATCGAGCCGGACTTCGACGTGATCTGCTGCCCGTGCGGTACCGGGGCGACCCTGGCCGGAATCGCGGCTGGCCTGCGGCCAGGCCAGCAGGCGATCGGCTTCTCCGCCCTGAAAGGCGGCGAGTTCCTCGCTCACGAGGTAGCCGACCTGCAAGTCCGCGCCTTCGGAGTCCGCGGGGACAACTGGCGCCTGGAGTGCCGGTTTCATTTCGGCGGCTACGCCAGGAGGAACGCGGTGCTGGATGATTTCATCGCCGGCTTCCAGGCCCGGCACGACCTGGTACTCGACTGGGTCTATGTCGCCAAGATGCTGTACGGAATCTGCGCCCTCGCCGATGAGGGCGCGTTCAGGCCGGGAAGCCGCGTGGTCGCAGTCGTGACCGGGCCGCCCGGCCCGCGGTAACAGCCAGCCGAGGCCGCTATCCGGTGAGCGTCTTGAGGTGGGCGGCGAACTTGTCCAGCGAGGTGCGGAAGCCGGCCTGCGCCGCCTCGGTGGTGAACGCTCCGGGCACATTGGACTGCGTGATCTGGACTTCGGTGCGGGCGTCGCCGAGGTCGACGAAGGTCGCGGCCACCGTCATCCCGCTGTCAGGCTCCTGCCAGACCAGCCGCTCCGGCTCGGTCACCTCGACGTAGACAGCCCTGGTCGGGTAGGTACTGGCGTCGGCGTCGCTGACCATGACGGTCTCGAATGCTCCGCCGGGCCTGGCGTCTACCTTGATCTGCCCGAGCGGCGTGCTGGTGCCGACCGGACCCCAGAAGTGAGTCAGGTGCTCAGGCTCGATCATGCACCGGAAGACGAGCTCGCGCGGGGCGTCGAAGATCCGGCTCAGGCGGAGCTCGCGCGGCGCTGCCTGCTGGTCGGTGGCTGTCCGGTTAGTCATGACAGGTTTCCTCTCTGTTGATCGTGTCGCTAGCTGACCGCAGCTCGCGCAGGTGGGCGTCGAGCTGGTCGAACCGCTCGGTCCAGAGCTTGCGGCTGGTCTCGATCCAGCTCTGCGCCGCATCGAGTGCCGCGGGCTCCAGGTGGCACGGCCGGAACTGCGCCTGCCTTGACCGCGAGATCAGGCCGCACCGCTCCAGCACCTTGAGGTGCTTGGAGATGCCGGGAAGCGACATGTCGAACGGAGCGGCCAGCTCGCTCACCGTGGCGTCGCCGCCGGCCAGCCGGGCCACGATCGCCCGGCGGGTGGGGTCGGCGAGTGCCAGGAACGTGGCGTCAAGCTCATCCTGCACGGTAGTCATCGCGCCCTCCGTCGGCTGCTTCCCTGAGGGCCTGACCAGGCTCTTGAATGTGACGGCCCCCGAGAGACCTATTTCACCATCTAGTTATTTAGCTGTCAAGTTAACTACGAAGGAAAGGGTAGCCGGGGGAGTCCAGAGGAGGGGCTGCGGGCGCCGGAAGACGGGCGGCGGAGTCAGCGGCGCAGGAGCCTGGTCCAGTCGTCCAGCGCGGTCAGGGTCTCGCCGGAGGTCTGGTTCCACAAGGCAAGCAGGCAGCGATCAGCGCCGGCCGCCGCGAGCGCGTCGAGCAGGCCGCGCTCGGGGATCGCGGCGAACACGGTGATCGGGAGATGCCCCCGTCCGGCCGCGGCCGCGCGCTGCCGCAGCGACTCGGCGCGGCGGCGGAACTCCTCGACGCTCGCGAGCGGGCCGCACTGCGGCAGCCACCCGTCGCCGAACTCCAGCACCCGGTCCTCGGTGCCGGGGCCGTTCCCGCCCACCAGCACAGGCGGATGCGGCCGCTGCACCGGCTTGGGCCAGGACCAGATCGGATCGAAGCTGGTCAGCTCGCTGTGGTACTCGGCTTCCTGCGCTGTCCAGATTTCCCGCATCGCGTGCACCCGGTCTGCCAGCAGCGCCATCCTGGTTCGCGGATCGGTGCCGTGGTTGGCCAGCTCAAGCCGGTTCCAGCCGGCCCCGACCCCGAACAGGAACCGCCCGCCGCACAGCTGATCCAGGCTCGCGACCTCTTTGGCCAGAATGATCGGATCGCGCTGCGTCACCAGGCAGATCCCGGTGCCGAGCTTGAGGGTGGTAGTGACCGCCGCGACCCCGGCCAGCGCGATGAAAGGATCATAGGTGTCGGCGTAGGCCCTGACCGGACCGCCGTCGGCGCGCTCGCTGCGCACCGGGATATGCGTGTGCTCGGCGTAGAACAGCGAGTCAAAGCCCCGTTCCTCCACGGCGCGGCCGAGTACCGGCGGCGTGATGCTGCCGGACCCGCCCATCACGACAACTCCGATATCCATTTTGTCAGCAAACATCCCGTTCTAGTCGACTACCAGAGCCTGATTCGCAGACACCGGCTCGGGTGATCACGCCAACCGATGTTCCGTGATCACGGCCGGGGTCCTGATCACGGAAGCCTGAGGGGGTGATCAACCGGCTCATGTTCCGTGATCAAGCTTTATCTCATGATCGCGGAAACCGCACGGGTTACAGGGGTCTCGGGTGCCTGCTCCGGGGCGGCTGCCGCCGCCTGACACCGGACTGCCGCCTGAAACCGGACTGCCGCCGGAGGCGGAGCTACTCTCAGCGGGGCCTGACCTTGCTACTTAACATAATGTACATTATCGGCGCGTCGTGGAGTGCCGCGTCCGCCCACTCAGGACCAGCGCGGCAATACCGGGCTCCTACACTTGGCGATCATGACCGAGCAAATCATCGTGGATGATCAGGGACGCCCTGAACCGCCTGTCGCCGCCGGCGAGACCGCCACCGTCCTGGCTTATCTCGACTTCCAGCGGGCGACGCTCGCCTGGAAGACCGACGGGCTCGATGCCGGCGGGCTGAACATCAGGGCCGCGGCCTCGTCGATGACGCTGGGCGGAATCCTCAAGCACATGTGCTACGTCGAGGCCTGGTGGTTCTCCCGGGTCTTGCACGGGCTGGACCCGGGACCCGAGATCCCGCTGGACGACGAGGACTGGGGCTGGATTTCGGCGGCCGGCGACACGCCCGGACAGCTCAGGGAACTGTGGCAGGCCACCATCGCGAGGTCCAGGTCGCAGGTCGCTGACGCGCTCGCGGCCGGCGGCATGGGCCAGCTGTCCGCGACCGCGCTCGGCAATGGCCAGGTGCCCAGCCTGCGGTGGATCTTGTGCCACATGATCGAGGAGTACGCACGGCACAATGGGCATGCTGACCTGATCCGCGAGTCCGCCGACGGCGCTACCGGGGAGTAACGGGCTGCTAGGCGGACTGGTAGATCGCCGCGAGCGACCGGGCGACGGCAGCCAGGCGCGCCCGGGCTTCCGGCGGACCGATGACCTCGACGTCGGCTCCGAGCCGCAGGAAGTCCTGCTGCGCGTTCTCCAGTGACTCGATCGGCACCCGCGCGGTCACCCAGCCGCGCTCGTCCGGTGCCGTCGCCGTGGCGTCCGCCGATCCGATGACGTCGGAAGCCGCCTGCTGGCCGATCCGCTCGCGACCCTGCGGCGACAGCCGGATCACGGCCTCGCCCTGCCGCAGGCCGGCCCGGAATTCCGTGATGCCCGCGCGCCAGTGCGCCGCCAGGTCGAAGCCCTCCGCGCGGGCGAACTCCTCGTCGAGGACGGTCAGGCTCAGAACCTGACTGATCCGGTAGGTCTGCATCCCCCTGCCCGTCCGGCCGCCGTCCTCCGCCCGGCCGCTGCTCCGCGCCACCAGGTACCACTTCCCCGCCTTGAGCACGATCCCGTGCGGGTCCAGTGCTCGCGTGACATCGGTCGGCGCCTTCCAGCGCCGGTAGCGGATCTCGATCCTGCGCTGGTTCCACACCGCGTCAGCGACCGCCGCGAGGCAGGCAGGCGAATCGCCGTCGTAGTACCAGCCAGGCGCGTCCAGGTAGAACCGCTCCCGCAAGGCGGCCGCCCGACCGCGCAGCTCGGCCGGCAGCGCCGCCTCCAGCTTGAGCTGCGCGGTCGCGAGCACCGTGCCGAGGCCAAGCTCGGCCGCCGCGCCAGGCACGCCGGCCAGGGCCAGCGCCTCCGCCTCGCCGTGCGTCAGCCCGGTCAGCCTGGTCCGGTACCCGCCCAGCAGCTGGTACCCGCCCGCCGGGCCGGCGTCGCCATACACCGGAACCCCGGCCGCGCTGAGCGATTCCACATCCCGGTAGATCGTCCGCACCGAGACCTCAAGCCGCTCGGCCAGCTCGGCGGCGGTCAGCCGCCCGCGAGTCTGCAGCAGCAGCAAGATGGACACCAGCCGGGAAGCTCGCATATCACTGACAATAGATGTCAGCAGTGACGTTCTAGATTGCCCGCATGGCATACACCGAGCGCTACCTGCGCAGCCGCGGCACCACCGAGATAGCCGGCCGCCTGGTCAAGAACTACCACGTCACCGCCGCCGACGCTGAGATCGAGGAAGGCGTGCGCAAGGCCGCCGCCGACATCCTCCCCCGGCTGCTTCCCGCGCCGGATGGCGCCACTCCCCCCGCCTCGTTCGTGATCTGGCACCGGGGCGGCGGCAGCGGCGCCTACCTGGTCGCCTACAGCTGGGTCTGGGACAACGTCATCGAGTGCCACAGCGCGGCCGCCGGCGTTCCGTTCCTCGGCTGCGAAGACGAGGACCCTGAGCACTTCACTGTCCTTGACCGGCCCTGGATCGGCTGCGTCTGGGAGCTGGCGCCGCTCGGGCACGAGCGCGCCGCCTGGATCCGGCACATCCTCGCGCCCGGCGAGCCCGACCTGGACGGCTACCTGGCCGACCTGCTCCCCGACGGCACCACGGGATAGCAAGCCGCCTAGACGGCCAGGTCAACCTCCGTCGTGGCCTGGGCGAACTGCGCCGCGTACAGGCGCGCGTAGGCGCCGTCGGCCGCCAGCAGCTCGACGTGACTGCCCTGCTCGACGATCTCGCCGTGCTCCATCACCAGGATCGTGTCGGCGTCGCGGATCGTCGACAGGCGGTGCGCGATCACGAAGCTAGTCCGGCCCTGCCGCAGCGAGCTCATCGCCCGCTGGATCAGCACCTCGGTCCTGGTGTCCACCGACGAGGTCGCCTCGTCCAGGATCAGGATCGCGGGCCTGGCCAGGAACGCGCGGGCGATCGTGATCAGCTGCCGCTCCCCCATGCTGACATTCGATCCCTCTTCATCGATGACCGTTTCATAACCATCAGGCAGAGTTTGAACAAAACGATCCACGTAGGTCGCTCTCGCCGCCGCGACAATGTCCTCGCGACTCGGATTCTCCGCGCCGTAGGCGATGTTGTCCGCGATCGTTCCGCCGAACAGCCACGCGTCCTGGAGCACCATGCCGGTCAGCGACCTGAGCTCCTCCCGGCTCATCTCCGCGATATTGACCCCGTCCAGAGTGATCGCCCCGCTGCCGACCTCGTAGAACCGCATCAGCAGGTTCACCAGCGTCGTCTTGCCCGCCCCGGTCGGCCCGACGATCGCGACCGTGTGACCGGGCTCGACCGACAGGGACAGGTGCTCGATCAGCGGCACGTCAGGGAAGTACCTGAATGACACGTCATGGAAGGCCACCTTGCCGGTCACCTGGCCAGGACGCGCGGGCTCGGCCTGGTCCGGCTCCTGCTCGCCGGCGTCGAGCAGGGCGAACACCCGCTCGGCCGACGCGACGCCGGACTGCAGCAGGTTGGCCATGCTGGCCACCTGAGTCAGCGGCTGGCTGAACTGCCGCGAGTACTGGATGAAGGCCTGCACATCGCCGATCGACAGCGCACCTGTCGCGACCCGGAGCGCGCCGACCACCGCGACCAGGACGTAGTTCAGGTTCCCGACGAACATCATGGCCGGCTGGATCGTGCCGGAGATGAACTGCGCCCGGAAGCTGGACTGGAACAGCTTCTCGTTGTGCTCGGTAAAGGTGTCCATCGAGGACCGCGACTGGCCGAAGACCTTGACCAGCGAGTGGCCGGTGAAGTTCTCCTCGATGTGCCCGTTCAGCTTGCCGGTCACCGACCACTGGCGGATGAACTGCGGCTGCGCGCGCTTGCCGATCCGCATCACGATGAATACCGAGGCCGGCACCGTGACGAGCGCGATCAGCGCCAGCAGCCAGGAGATCCAGATCATCACTGCGAGCACGCCGACGATCTGCAGCAGCGAGATGACGACCTGGCTCATCGTCTGCTGCAGCGACTGGGCCAGGTTGTCGATGTCGTTGGTGACCCGGCTGAGGATCTCGCCGCGCGGCTGCCGGTCGAAGTAGCTGAGCGGCAGCCTGGACAGCTTCGCCTCGACCTGCTCGCGCATCGTGAAGATCGCCCGCTGCACCAGCCTGGCCACGATCCGCCCCTGGAACCCGGAGCAGATCGCCGACGCCAGGTAGATGAGCGCCACGATCAGGAGCGTCCGGCCGACCTGGTCGAAGTCGATGCTGGCGCCCGGCGTGAGATGCAGCGACCCGACCAGCCTGGCCTGGTCCGCGTGACCGGTCGCCCGCAGGTGCGCGATGAACTCCGCCTTGGTCACGTGAGGCGGGATCTTGCTGCCGATGTATCCGTCGAAGATCAGGTTGGTGACGTTGCCGAGCACCTTCGGCCCGATCACCGAGAACGCGACGCTCACCACGCCGAGCAGCAGCCCGCCGACGATCAGTGCCCGCTCGGGTGCGAGCATCCGCAGCAGCCGCTTGCTCGACCCGCTGAAGTTCAGCGCCTTCTGGGTCGACATGCCGCCCATGAACCCCATCGGCCCGCGTCCCCCGGGCCCGATCCCGGAGTCCGGCCGCAGGTCCCGCTTGGGCGTGACGTCCTCGCCGGCCGCCTGCCCGTTCGCCTGGCCGTTTACCTGCCCGTTCGCCGTCTGCGGCGTCTCGCCGGCGCTCACGCTGCCGCCTCCTGCTCGGTGAGCTGAGACAGGACGATTTCCCTGTAGGTCTCGTCCGAGCGCATCAGCTCGTCGTGGGTACCCTGGGCCACGATCCGGCCGGCTTCCAGGACGATGATCTTGTCGGCGTTCCTGATCGTGGCGACCCGCTGGGCGACGATCAGGACGGTCGCGCTGGCGGTCTCGTGCGCCAGCGCCGACCGGAGCGCCGCGTCGGTCGCGTAGTCCAGCGCCGAGAACGAGTCGTCGAAGAGGTAGATCGACGGCTGGTGCGCGATCGCGCGGGCGATCGCCAGCCGCTGCCGCTGGCCGCCAGAGACGTTCGTGCCGCCCTGGGCGATGCTCGCGTCCAGCGCGCCCTGCATCTGCGCGACGAAGTCCCGTCCCTGAGCGATCTCCAGCGCCCGCCAGAGCTCGGCGTCGGTAGCGTCGGACTTGCCGTAACGCAGGTTCGACCCCACTGTCCCGGTGAAGAGGTACGGCCGCTGCGGCACCAGGCCGATCAGGCCGGACAGCTCGCCGGGATCAAGATCGCGAACATTGACCCCGTCGATAAGCACGGCGCCCGCGGTGACGTCGAATAGCCGGGGAATCAGGCTGATCAGGGTCGTCTTGCCGCTGCCGGTGGCGCCGACGATCGCGGTGACCTGCCCTGGCTCGGCGGTCAGGCTGATGTCGGACAGCACCGGCTGGGCGGCTCCCGGATAGCGGAACTCGACGTCCCGCAGCTCGAGCCGCCCGCGCGGGGGGTCGAGCCGCACGGGCTTGTCCGGCGGCAGGACCTCGGGGGTCGTGTCGAGCACCTCGACGATCCGCTCGGCGCAGACCTCGGCGCGCGGCACCATCACGAACATGAACGTCGCCATCATCACCGACATGAGGATCTGCAGCAGGTAAGTGAGGAACGCGGTGAGCGAGCCGACCTGCATGGCACCGCTGGCCACCAGGTGCCCGCCGAACCACAGCACCGCGATGCTGGAGAAGTTCAGCACGAGCATCACGGCGGGGAACATCAGCGCCATCAGCCGTCCGGTGCCGAGCCCGACCTCGAACAGCCCGGCGTTCGCGCCCTCGAACCTGGCCCGCTCGCTGGTGTCCCTGACAAAGGCCCTGATCACCCGCACCCCTGTGATCTGCTCGCGCATGATCCGGTTGATCTCGTCGATCCGCACCTGCATGAGCCGGAACAGCGGTCGCATCCGCGAGATGATCAGCGCCACGATGATGCCGAGCGCCGGAACGGAGACCAGCAGCAGCGACGACAGCTCGACGTTCTGGTTGAGCGCCAGGATGATGCCGCCGACGCACATGATCGGCGCCGACACCATCAGCGTGAACGTCATCAGCGCCAGCATCTGGACCTGCTGGATGTCGTTGGTGTTCCTGGTGATCAGCGAGGGCGTGCCGAACTGGCTGACCTCGCGCGCGGAGAAGTCCTGCACCCGGCTGAACACCGCGAGCCGCATGTCCCGCCCGAGCGCCATCGCCGTCCTGGCGCCGAAGTACACCGCGCCGGTCGCGCACACGATCTGCGCCAGCGCCACCAGCAGCATGAACGCGCCGGTCCTGATGATGTAGTGCGTGTTACCGGTGATCACGCCGTTGTCGATGATGTCGGCGTTCAGCGTGGGCAGGTACAGCGTCGCGAGCGTCTGCACAAGCTGCAGCAGCACGACGAGCCGCAACTCCCTGCGGTAGGGCCGCAGGTGCGCTCGGAGCAGTCGGATCAGCACGGTTACTCGCTTTCGGGGGCGGCTGTGTCAGCATCGGCAAAAGGCGCGCTGATCGCAAGGGAATTCGCTGTCGGCGTGGAGTGATCGCACCGCAGCTGGGCCAGGGCGAGCCTGATCAGGGGCGCGAGCGGTGCCGGCGGGTCGGCGCAGAGCCACCGTTCGAGCGCGACGTGCACGGCGGCTGTGACGGCGCCGGCGACCACGGCCGGGTACATTCCAGTCACCGCATCCGCGCCGATCCGGTCGGCGATAGCCTCGGCGAGTTCCTGCTGCGCTGAGTACTGGGTGCGCAGGAACTCACCCCGCAGTGCGGGCGAGCGCACTACGAGCCCGACGCCCGCTATCCATTCCTTGTCCGGCGCCTGCTCGCTGGGCTGATAGGAATCAAGCACCGCTGCCGTAATGGCGTCGAGCAGGGGCTCGGCTGGCGGCCGGTTCCGCAGGGCGATCCCGATCGCCCGCCCGCGCTCCGCGGCCAGCGAGCAGATCGCCTCGTACTTGCTGGCGAAGTAGTTGTTGAAGGTGCGCGACGACACCCCGGCGGCCGCGGCGATGTCGTCGATCACGACATTCTCCAGGCCCCGCTCCACGGCCAGCCGCATCGCCGCGAATCCAAGCGCGTGCCTGGTCGCCAGCTTCTTGCGCTCGCGCAGGCTCTCGGTCACGCCAGGAATCCTAGCAATTTTTTCCCACCACGCAAATTTGCACTCTCAGCAAAAAAGGGATAGTTTCGAGCTGGCGGGGCGACGGCGGCCAGTCCCCCAGACCACGCCAGCCCGCAACCCCATG
Organism: uncultured Actinomycetota bacterium; assembly: GCA_963819285.1. Lineage (GTDB taxonomy): Bacteria > Actinomycetota > Actinomycetes > Streptosporangiales > Streptosporangiaceae > Chersky-822. The sequence goes on along the minus strand of CAWFVM010000006.1, from coordinate 807,780 downwards.
AGCCAAGATCATCCGATAGCGAGCCGACGCGGAGCACGACGCCGCACCTGCGTGTCGCATTTTCGCTAGACCGAGGCCGGGTCTAGCGGCCATGCTGGCTAGGTGCATGAAGACACGGAACGCTGCGTCAGGGCAGTTCAGTCGAAGGACGCCAGGTTCGATGGCTGGTTCTTCACCGCCGTGCTGACCACCGGCATCTACTGCCGGCCAAGCTGCCCGGCGAACACGCCCAGGCCGCGGAACATGCGCTTCTTCCCCAGTGCCGCCGCCGCCCAGCAGGCCGGCTTCCGCGCCTGCAAGCGGTGCCGGCCGGACGCGAGCCCGGGCTCGCCGCTGTGGAACGAGCGGGCCGACCTGGTCGCCCGGGCGATGCGGTTCATCGCCGACGGGGTCGTGGACCGCGACGGGGTGGCCGGCCTGGCCAGCAAGCTCGGCTACAGCGTCAGGCAGATCGAGCGGCAGCTCAGGGCCGAGCTCGGGGCCGGGCCGCTCGCCCTGGCCAGAGCCCAGCGTGCCCAGACGGCCAGGCTGCTGATCGAGACGACCAGGCTGCCGATGAGCGACATCGCGTTCGCGGCCGGGTTCCCGACGATCAGGACGTTCAACGACACCGTGCTCGAGGTCTTCGCCCAGCCGCCGACCGAGCTGCGCCGCCGGGCTGGGCCGGTGGTAGCGAAGACAGCGGCATCCCCGCACCAGGCCCGGAGCGGCTCCCTTGGCCAGCTCCAGCTCAGGCTGCCTTTCCGGGCCCCGATGTGCCCCGACAATCTTTTCGGCCATCTGATCGCGACAGGCGTGCCCGGCGTGGAGGAATGGCGCGACGGCAGCTACCGCCGCACGCTCCGGCTGCCGCACGGGCCTGGCGTCGTCGCGCTGCGGCCTGAGCCCGATCACATCGCCTGCCAGCTGGCCCTGAGCGACCTGCGCGACCTGGCGATGGCGATCAGCCGGTGCCGGAGGCTGCTTGACCTTGATGCCGACCCGGTCGCGATGTGCGACCAGCTCAGCGAGGACCCGGTGCTGGCCCCGCTGGTCGGCAAGGCGCCGGGACGCCGGATTCCGCGCACGGTCGACGCCGCCGAGTTCGCGATCAGGGCGGTGCTCGGCCAGCAGGTGTCGACGGCGGCGGCCCGCACCCACGCCGCCCGGCTCGCCCAGCGGCTCGGCGAGCCGGTTCAGGACGCGGGCGGCGAACTGACCAGGCTGTTCCCCGACATGACCGCGCTGGCCAGTGCGCAGGCCCAGGAAAGCCTCGCGATGCCGCGGGCCAGGAAGCAGACCATCGCCGCGCTGGCCGCCGCGATCGCCGGCGGCGAAGTCGACCTGGCCGCGGGCGCGGACTGGGACCAGGCCAGGCAGCAGCTCGCGGCGGTGCCCGGGCTCGGCCCGTGGACGATCGAGGTGATCGCGCTGCGCGGCCTCGGCGACCCCGATGCCTTCCCCGTCACCGACCTCGGCGTCCGCCACGCGGCGGCGGCCCTCGGCCTGCCCCGCTCCCCCGCCGCCCTGACCAGGCGCGCCGAGCCGTGGCGGCCGTGGCGCGGATACGCCGTGCAGTATCTGTGGGCCACCTCAGATCACGCCATCAACACCTTGCCAGCTGCCTGACGAGGTACACCTTCAGTAAAAACAGCAGAGAGGATTAAATAATGACCGCGCGAACTCAGCTCGCGACCAAGCTGCACGCCGTGGTGGAGGCTCCGATCGGGCCGCTGACGCTGATCGCCGAGGACGGCCAGCTGACCGGGGTTCACATGCAGCTTCAGCGGCACCTGCCCGACCCGGCCACGTTCGGCGAGCAGGTCGTCGCGGCGGACGACGACGTACTGGCGGCGGCCGCTGCCCAGCTCCAGGCGTACTTCGCCGGGGAGCTGACCAGCTTCGACCTGCCGCTGAGCCTGGAGGGCACCGGTTTCCAGCGGACTGTCTGGGCGGGCCTGCGAGACATCCCGTACGGCGAGACGATCTCGTACGGGGAGCTGGCCAGGCGGATCGGCCAGCCATCGGCCTCGCGGGCGGTCGGGCTGGCCAACGGCAAGAACCCGGTGTCGATCGTGGTCCCCTGCCACCGCGTCATCGGCGCGAACGGCAGCATGACCGGCTACGGCGGCGGCCTGGACCGCAAGCGATTCCTGCTCGCACTTGAGCAGCGGGTCAGCGGGCAGACTCTGGCCTGATCGCCCCGATTTAGTGAGTTAACCCCGTGTTTCTACTCCCTCATTGCGCTCCTGGCGCGTTACCTTGGCTACGAGGAAGACACATCAGGTGCGGCCTGGCGGCGGAGATATGGAACCCGGTATCAACGGCGGGGCCAGCACGGAGCTCAACGCCTTCATCGGCCGTGACCGAGAACTTGGCGAGCTCCGTGTCCTGGCCGCCTCCGCGCGCGCGCTGACTCTGTGCGGCGCGGGCGGAATCGGCAAGACACGGCTCGCGCTCCGGCTGGTGACCGAGCTCGCGGCCGATTACCCGGACGGCGCCTGGTTCGTGGAGCTGGCCGATCTGCGCCAGCCCGAGCTGGTCGCCTCCAGGATCGCCTCGGTGATCGGGGTGACCGAGGAGCCTGGCCGCCCGCTGCTCGCCACGCTGGCCGATGCCCTGCGGTGGCGCCGGATGCTGATCTGCCTGGACACCTGCGAGCACCTGATCGACGAGTGCGCCCAGGTATGCCAGCGGCTGCTGGCCAGCTCGGCGGGCCTGCAGGTGATCACGACGAGCCGGGAGCCGCTGCGGGTCGCGGCCGAGACTGTCTGGCAGGTACCGCCGCTGTCCCTGCCGGCCGCGGGTACCGAGTCGGCCTGGGCCGACGCGCTGCGCCTGTTCGCCGACCGGGCGGCGGCGGCCATGCCGGGGTTCCGGCTGCGGCGGGCCAACCTGGCCTCGGTCACCTCGATCTGCCGGGCGCTTGACGGGCTGCCGCTCGCGATCGAGCTGGCGGCCGCATGGGTGCGGGTGCTGAGCGTCGAGCAGATCGCGGCCAGGCTCGCCGACCGCTTCCGGCTGCTCAGCTCGGCGGACCGGAACGTCCCGGCCCGGCACCGGACGCTGCGGGCCGCCATCGACTGGAGCCATGACCTGCTGTCGCCGAAGGAAAAGGTGCTGCTGCGCCGGCTCTGCGTGTTCGCCGACTGGCCGCTGGAGATGGTCGAGATCGTGTGTGCCGGTGATGTCCCTGGCGGTGCTGTGCTGGCCGGTGGGGGGCCTGGTGCAGGCGTAGCTGCCGCCGAGGTCATCGACCTGCTCACCGGGCTGGCCGACAAGTCGCTGGTGATCGCGGAGCCGGACGGGCGCGGCCGGATCAGGTACCGGATGCTGGATACGGTGCGCGAGTACGGGGCCGAGCAGCTTGACCAGGCCGGCGAGTCGCAGGCGTTGCACGAGCGGTTCCGGGAGTACGCGGTCACCGAGACCGAGGAACTGTCGGCGATCGGCATGGCGCGGGTACCGGGTACCTGGTCGGTGCGGGTGGACGCGATCCACAGGTTCGAGGCGGACAACGCCAACCTGCGCCTTGCGCTGGGCCGGGCGCTTGCCGACGGCGCCATCGAGTCCGGCCTGCGGATCTGCGGGGCGATGCGGCCGGTGTGGATCATTCATGGCGCGTTCGCCGAGGGCGCGGGCTGGATGGACGCCTTCCTCGGTGCCGCTGGCGCTGACGTGCCCGAGCCTGTGCTTGGTGCGGCGCTGGTCGGGCGAGCCCAGCTCGCGATGGCGACCGACCCGGACGCGGCGCGGGAGTTCGCCGCTGACGGGCTGAAGCTCTGCCGGTCCGCGGAGTCGGGCTTCTGGGCCGCGTCGGCGCTGAACCTGCTCGCCGAGGCCGCGCTGCACGCCGGGCAGCTTGACGAGGCCGCCGCCAGGGCCGATGAGGCGCTCACCGTCGCCAGGCCGTCAGGTGACCGGTGGAACGAAGGCTACGCGGCAGGCACCCTCGCCGCGTCCGCTGCCTTGCGCGGTGACCTTGACCTGGCCAAGAAGCTAGCCGAGACAGCGCTGGAGATCGCCGGCGAGATCGATCAGCAGTGGGGCGCGGCCAGGGCACTGCTCGGGCTCGGAGACCTTGCCAGGCTCACCGGCCATCTGGACCAGGCCAGGCAGCGATATCAGAAGGCCCTGGAGATCCTGCGCGAGATCAGCGCCAAGCCGGAGATCGCCCGGTGCCTGGCCGGGCTCGGCCGGATGGCACTCAGCCAGGGGGACCTCGCGTCAGCCAGAGCGCATCTCGGTGACAGCCTCGAGCTGAGCAGCTCGACCGGCAGCAGGATCGGCGTGATCAGGGGCCTTGATGCCCTCGCCACGCTGGCCACCGAGCTAGACGACCCGCGTTCGGCGGTGCGCCTGGCCGGGGCCGCCGCCGCCCTGCGCCGCGAGGCCGGCCTTCCCGAGGCGCACGCCAGCCGCCTCGCCCGGATCCTGGAGCCGGCTGCCGCCCTGGGCGACGCAGTGATCGGCGAGCTGTGGGCGGCGGGCTCGGCCCTGAGCAGTGACGCGGCGGTCGCGCTCGCTCTTGCGGTCGGTGATCCCGCCGGGCCAGGTCAGCCCGATCGCTCGACGACCGGGCTGACCGCCAGGGAACTCCAGATCGCTCGTCTGATCGCCGCCGGCGTCAGCGACAACGACATCGCGCTTCAGCTCGTCATCACCACCGCGACGGCGGCCAGGCACGTAGACAGCATCTTGCGCAAGCTCGGCCTGAGCTCCCGCGCCCAGATCGCCGCCTGGGCCCAGCGCCGCACCTAGTCAGCCGTGGTGCGCGGTGGATTCGCCCATGGCATGTTCACACTGCGGCCTGACGGCCGGAGGCATGGAAGAGAGGGTTGCTAAGGTACTTCATCCCGCTGTCGCACATTACGGTGACGACGACATCGCCGGGTTCGAGTTCCTCGGCCAGTCGGAGTGCGGCGACCACGTTGGCGCCAGTTGATGTACCGCCGAACAGGCCCTCCTCACGCGCCAGCCTAACTGCCATGCTGGCCGCCTCCTCAGTGGAAACGAGTTCGATCCGATCGGCGATGTCATCTCGCCATAGAGGCACCACGAAGCCCGCGCCGACCCCGTCGATCTTGTGCGAGCCGGTCGCGCCGCCGGAGAGCACAGGCGACTCGAACGGCTCAACAGCGACGATTTGAATCCCAGGGTTATGGCGACGAAGGGTATCGGCATTCCCTCGCAAAGACGCAGCGGTGCCGACGCTCTGCACGAAGCAGTCCACGCGTCCGTCGGCCTGGCTCCAGATCTCCTCCGCCATCTCCTGATATGCCGGGAGCTGGTCCTCGTTGTTCAGCTGGTCGGTCCAGAAGCCCTCCGTTCTCAGTACGATGGCGTGCGCGGCTTCGACCATGTCGCGGGTGAGCTTCTCCGTCATGCCCCCGCCATCGCTTTCCACGATCTGGAGCTGGGCACCCAGGATCTTCATGTGATCAAGCTTTTCCACGGAGAAGGCATTCGAGCTCACAATGTGGAGCGGGTACCCTTTGACGGCGCAGACGAGGGCGAGGGAAACGCCGGTGCTGCCCGCTGTGTATTCTACGACGTCACCGCCGGGTCGCAGACGCCCATCCGCCTCGGCTGCCTCCACTATTGTGAGCGCCATGCGGTCCTTCATGCTGCCCGTCGGATTCTCGCTCTCGAGTTTGAGCAGGATTCGCGCCCCGCTCTCCGGCGGGATTCGGCGCAACGCCATGAGGGATGTGGCGCCGATGCGCTGCAAGATGTCAGGGTGCACCATCGTCATTACGCGACGTTTCCTCTCGGACTCCTCGCTCGGAGCCGCTTGCTGGACCTAGCGGCACTCGCCACCATTGGAAGGCAGGGCAGGTGGCCTCCTCGGAAGGCGATTCTAATTCACTCAACATCCGCCCTCCGCGTCGCCCTCCCCGGGTGATGTCTACAACGGCGAGGTAATCTTGTTGTGCCCGAAGTTGTCCTTGCCCGCGACCAGCATCGCCGCGTAGCGGTCGAGGGGAAACATTTCGCCGAAGTGCGTGAAGAGTCCATCGTGGTTCGGGTAGACTTTCACGTCTGTCGGAACGTAACGGATCGCCAGTCCCATACGAGTACGGTCCTTGGTGGTGTTGGGCTCCGACCCGTGTAGACAGCGCGACGTGAACATGAGCGACTGTCCCGCCTCCATCTCGAAGTGCGCGGCCTGCGACTCGTCCGGTTTCCAGTCTGGATCGATCTTCAGCTTCTCGAAATCGTAGCCGTAGAAGCCGGACCCGGTGCCATCCATCGGGGCATCCGGGTCGTAGGGGACGTTCCGGTGCTCGTCGAAGAACCAGGTTCGATGGGTCTTCGGGATGAGTTTCAGACATCCCATCTCACGCGACGCCTCGGTAAACGCGAACCACACAGTCAGTTCCCACGAGGTCTCATGCGGCTGGGTCGGCACCAATTTCGAGCCGCCCTCGAAGGCAACGAAGCTCTCGGCCTGGTGCCATGCCGTCGCCACGTTTCCGGGATACTTCGGAAACCACTCCGTGCGCCAGCACAGGATGTCCGGGCCGAGGAGGCTTTGCACCTTCTGCGTAATCTTCGGATTGCTGACGATATCGCTGAGAATCTTGACGTCGAGGTGGCGATCGTAATTCATTTGGTTGTCGCCGTAGACTGCGTTCTCCCTGCTTAAAAGCTGTGGCCTAACTGTCCTCCACAGGCTTTCGGTCTCATCGGGGGAATAGATCGTGAATGGTCCTACGTAGCCGTTCTCGTCGAAAAATTCCTTGTCTTGATCCGCGCTAACTTGCTCTGAAATCGACATCCCTGCGCTCCTTGTCCTGGGTCATGGCAAAACTTGCCATCTGTTTATGGGCTCGCGACCGCCAAGGTCGCATCGAGTTGCTCGGCCAGTGCGGCGAGCGATGAGTGTTCGGGATCGAAGAAGGGCACACCGTCCAACAACACGCCCCGCTCGGTCTTAATGCGATTCAAGATGATGGTGAGTGTCAGCGAGTTGCCTCCGACATCGAGGAATCGGTCGGACAACGTCACTTTCTCCAGCCCGATGATCTCCGACCAGACGGCCGCGAGATACTTCTCGCTGTCCGACTCGGGCTCGCCACGACTCGCCGACGTTGTCGGCTCGGCTGGCACGCCCGATTCCACCGCCGCGCCTCGCGATTCTCCTGCGACTATTGCCATGTCTCACTCCTGTTTCCGTTCTGACGGCTTGGCGGTCCGCACCTCCGCGCTCCCCCGCTCAGGCTTGCCTAGGCCGCGCTCCGCAGGAGCACGTACTCCTCGGCTAGGAGGGGAGCCACAATCTCGGACGTCCTTGCTCGACCCTCGCTGGGTGTCAGACCCTGCTCCTCGGCGTACTTGTTCACGATCGAGGCCCACGGAGCCGTGCCATCCATCAGCCCGAGCAGCCGGCAAGCCTCGTCCGGCAGTTGGGCGATGTTTTTGCCGAGCAGCCAGGAGCTCGTCGACGAGAACACAGGGCGCTCCCTGTCAAAGGTGACTCCGTGCAGGGGTGCTAGCGCGTGGCTCTCCCTATCGATGCGCCACGTGCTCTCAAGTCGTCCGTTGACGATCGGCACATCCTTGTCCTCCAGTCGATCAGCTTTCCTGAAGGCACTTGTCCTGTCGGCGACTTGTTGGACGCCCGGCGCCTCGCTAAGCTCGTCGAGCGGATGAGGAATGTTCTTCATGAACTGATGAAACAGCGGAATCTGCTTCGTCAACGCGGGATGGGGGTTGCCGGGGATGGTGTTGATGAAGAACGTGAATGCCTGCTTAGCCGCGATGTTGTGGTCGAAGTTCAGCATCTTCCGGGCCGTCCAGAAGATCTCGCCCGGGTGGGCGCTACCGTTACCGCTGTAGAAGTAGTGCAGGAAGTCGCGCGTCACTTCGTACATTTTCCGGTAATTGTCAGTGTAGAAACTGGCCGCCTCCGTTTCCATCGCCGGATCCTGGAAAACCGAGTTGATGCACACGGACGCGGAGTATCCCGACAGCATCGCGAGGGAGACGCCCGTGGAGAGCAGGGGATCCAGGAAGGCAGCCGCGTCGCCGACCAGATAGTAGCCCGCTCCCGCCGTCTCGTCGCATGTGTATGCCCAGTCCCTCACGCCATAAATGCGCTCGCTGCACTTGGCGTCCGGCCCGAGCCGCTCACGAACGTAGGGGGCCTCCGCGAGCGCTTCTTCATAGAAGGCTCTCGTACCCTTCTCGTTGATCTCGTCCCTGAACTCCTGTCCGGTCACCAGGCCGAGACTGACCTCGCCGAGCGATTCGCTGTCGATCGGGATGTACCAGAACCATCCCTTCGGGCAGCTCTCGACGATGATGTGCCCGGCCCGGAAGTCTTGTGGCCGGCGCACGTTGCTGAAATAGCTGTACAGGGCGAGCTGGCGCATCTGATCGTCATAGCGACGCTCGGACACATCGCGGCCGATCACCGACGCCGAGCCGCTCGCGTCGATCACGAACCGGCTTCTTACCGGTTTCGTGTCGCCCGTGTCGTTGTCACGATAGACCACGCCGACGATCCGCCCGTCTTCCTGTATCGCGCGTAGTGCCGTGGCGTTGTGGTGCACTTCCGCACCCGCGCTGCGGGCATGGTCGAGCAGTATCTGATCAAAAACGGAGCGCTCGACGTGAAAGGCGAACGACGATGGCAGGAATTCAGTATCCCTGAATTCGATGAACCACGGTTCACGCGACTTTCCCCAGATGAACGTGGCCCCTGTCTTCTCCACGAACCCCGCATCGTGGCAGGCACCGACGAGGCCGAAATCCTCAAGGACCGGCATCATGCTGGGGAGCAGTGACTCGCCAATCCTATGCCTGGGAAACACGCTGCGCTCGAGAAGGAGCACCCGGTGACCGAGTTTGGCGAGATAGCCGGCCGCGGTGCTCCCACCGGGACCGCCTCCGACGACGACGACATCGTATTGATCATCCATGGCGTGTCCCTTCGGTCAAATCGATCCCGGCGTGCGCGCCAAGGAACGCGCGGATCTCTTCCAGCACGGACGAGCCTGCCCGGCAGAACTCGTAGTGATCGCCCTCCTCGTCCATAGACTTTGAGGAACGCGGGAGGCACGCCACGATGGCTTCGGAGTTTTCCATGTTGGTATGCGCATCCTGGCACCCGGCCAGAACGAGCGCATACTGGGAAACCCGCGAAGCGATGCTGAGGGCGTCGAAGTCCCGGTATGCCATATAGTTCTTCGCATAACGATACAGATATTCGGTTTTGCTGAAAGGCAGGTTAATCTTCCGGTCCAGATCAGATTGCGACCCGCTCTTCCCGGCCACTGTGAGGCCGGACATCGTTGAGAATATGAAGCTTGCTTCCTCGCGGCTTTTGGCCACTTCCGGCAAGAAGGTATCGATACTTCGCTGGTAATCCGTCGCCGCGTGTCCCTTTCGGAAGAGCTGGTACTCCCCGCTTACCAGGACGAGTTTCGCGAAGATCTCAGGATGCCTCTCGGCAGCAAGCAGGGAAATGCCCGCACCCGAACAGTAGCCAACCAGGTAGCAACGGTCGATCTGGAGGGCGCTCAGGATGCAGACGATGTCCTCCACGTGCTCGTCAGGTCCCATCTTCTCGGTGCCCGAGAACGTCTGGCTCAGGTCGAGGATGTATCGGCTTTCCCAGGTCACGACATTGAATGCGCTCTTGAGCGTCTCGAATGCCGCCCGAGCGACACTGGCAGGCAGCACCGAAAGGAAGGGCGACCAAAACCGTCGGCTTGCTCGGATCCAGCTGAGTGTGGCTGCACGCCAGCGTCGCGCTACTGGCGCCGGCGACCGAGCGCCGAGGATATTCGTCCAGGAAGGTGTCACGCTCTGTGTCATGCTGCACGAGCATCGCCCCCGGGTCCGGACGGCATGTGAACGACGCGCCGAAAGGCCGCCTTCGGGGTGATGTCCATTTCTCGGGACATTCTGAGGACTGCCTCCGCGTTGCGCTTGATGTTGCTCTCGATCTCCTCCCAGAGCTGCGCCGGGTCACGCTGGTTGCCGGCCGCGATCTGATGGGCGACTAGTGCCGCACTCGAGCTGTTCGCGACGACGTCTGGCACAACTCGCACGCCGTGCGCGTGCAGCACGTCGGCGGCCGCCGGCGTCACCGCGAGATTGGCCGCCTCGACCACCAGCGGCGTGCTCAGCCACGACGCGATCTCGCCATTCACGAGATAGGAGCCAGCCGCCAGCACGAGTACGTCCGCCTGCTCGGCCAGCAGGTCGTCGCGAGCCGAGAGCACCCAGCTGTCCGGAAGCCGTTCGCTGGCGAGCAGCCCGTCGTCCCCCTTCGCCGCACTGAGGATCTCGACACCAAGCCCTTCAGGACGGAGGATCGCCTTCTCGGCATCGCTCACCCCCACGATCTTCGCGCCCGCCCGGTCCAGGTGCCACGCGACTCCGCAGCCGACGACACCGAATCCCTGGATCAGCACCCGGGCGCCGTCCAGGGCGCCGCCGAGAACTTCTTCGATCGACCAGAACACGCCCTTGCCCGTCATGCGGTCCACGTAGCCGTTAAGGTCGCACAGCCGATGCGGCAGCTCGGCCCCGCGGAATCGCGCGCGGGCGACGCCCAGTTGCATGCTGCGCAGCGCATCGTAGATCTCGTCCAGCATCCACTGCTTGGCGCCCATGTCCTTGCCGAGAATCGTCGTTGTAGACAGCACGTCGCGGCACTCTTCGGCGAACCGCCGCAAAAACCCCGTGAGCCGCGGATCGTCAGGCGCGGCCCGCACTCCCGCCTTCGCGCCGCCGAGGGGAGATCCGTGTCCCATGAGCTTCAGCGACATGTTCTCCGCCAGCTCGGCCACCATGTCGCGCGTGACTGAGACGTCGACCCGAGTGCCTCCGAACGAGAACTCCTGGTCGGAAGCATCGACAACCAGGAAGGCGCTGAGGTCCCCCGTGTCGTCTTCGACGACCAGCTCAAGATGTTCGCGCATGTTGATCACGTCGGCCAGACCAGCGGTACGGACCGGCAGAAGTGCAGCAGCTGGTCGATGGCTTCTGAGCCCCGCTCGAGGAACCAGCCTGCAGCGCTTGCGTCGTCACGCGCCCGCTGAACGAGCAGTCCCAGGTCGCGCACCTGCCCGGCTCCGATCCCAGCGAGGGTCCGACGCAGTTCGACCACGCTTTCCGGGGCTTCGCTGTCGGCGAGCTCATGCTCAATCCGCTGTACGTACTGCGGCATCAGGAGCATGTAGGCGCCGACCATCGTGCCTGCTCCGGAGATTCCCAGCTCCTCCTCGCCGAGGTGCGCAAACGTCGACCACCCGGGCAATCGATGGTCTAAGAGCACCCGGGCGACGCGCTCATCGGCTGAACCGATGTGGATTCCGTTCAATGCATCACCAAATTTCTTCCTGCAATACTCCATCCGGTAGCGCAGGAGCTGCCGGTATATCCCGTGGCCGCGATATTCAGGGATGACGTAGCACCGGCTCAGGACGCAGAAACCTGGACTCGGGAACAGGCTTGTCAGCCTGTCGGCCACGGCACCGGCCCCGACCATCCGCGACTCGGATCCGCGTCTGCTGTAGAAGAAGAAGATCTTCGTCGGCCGTTGGCGGTTCTCCCAGGTCAGGAGGTCGTCCGGCGTTCCGTCGACGCCGAAGTTCCGCCAGGAGTGGACGCAGTTCTCCTGCGCCAGGAGCCCAAGCAGACGCCGCAGATCCGCAGGGTCGGCGGTCTCTGTGACGGCCAGCTCCTGCGGGTCAAGGAGAGCCGGCGTGTGTCGCTCCATCCCACCTCCTAGGGGGCTGTAGTGCTTCCTTCGGCCACGCTGTACGGACAATCAAGGTCGACATTCCTGGAAGGCAAGGTCAGAATTCGAATAGAAATGAGCGATACCCTAGATAATTGCAGGATCGATCCGAGACGTTCTTGCAGCCTGCCTGGCGGCCGAGATCGATCCACGCCTCCCGGCTGAGGATCCTGCCATTGCCGATCAGATGGTGGATCAGAACGTTCGACTGGGCATAGAGCCAGAGCGTGTCCGGGATCTCCGCCCTGTCTTCGCGTGATAGTAAGGGCTGCTCGAACGCCACCAGCGACCAGTTCGGAAGCGCCTGCCTAAGGTCGCGTAGTGCCGTGACAAACCGCTCGGCTCCCGCTGCCATTAGTTCGTGGAAGTGCAGTGAAAAGATCAAGCCACGCCCGTCTGCCGCCACCGGTCCGGTCCACTGCGGCACGTCGAAGAAATCGGCGCGGAGCCAGTGGATCGTCTCAAGCCCGTGTGCTGAGGCGCTCTTCGCGTTTAGGTCGATCGCGCTCTGCTTCTTGTCCAACCCGTACAGCCGATGAGCCGGATAGTGCCCGCCGACCTTCTCAAGCAGTCCCGTAGACAATCCGATCTCAAGTACGCTGCCGACACCGAGGTCGTCAATGTGCTCGGTCAGAGCGCCCCAGAATCGCATGGCCAGCTTGGAGACACCGCTTTCCGCATACTGTCCCTCGCGATGGATATCCTCCCCATACCGGCTGTCTCCTGTGAGGATTCCGCTGAGGTGCCGCCAGACCGGCCCGTACGCGCCGACCCGGACGTCGAACATGTTGATGGAGCCCTGCCCGGCTTCCTTGCCGCCCGAGAAGCGCCGGAGAACCTCCTCGCCGAACGCCGACAGCGAGTACAGGCCGTCGCCGTCCCGTTCCAGGAGATCGTCGATCTGGTAGACGTAATCCAGCAGTGCGTCGGTCGGCCCAGGCTCGAGCGCCAGCGTCGCCGCCACCTCGGACGCGCGGTGTCGGCCGCCCTTGCTCAGCAACTCAAGGACGCCAACCTGGTTGAGATGGAACAGGATCTGTGCTTCGACGTACAGAGTCGCGCGCCGGTGAAACCAGCTTTCAGGTGACTCCGGCTGAACGTCCCGCACGGCGGGCTGGGTCACTGTGGAACTCACGTCGGCACCACCTTCTGCTGGTCGGCCTCGCAGCAAACGAAGCGGGTTGTGCCGACCGCACCGGCGCCCAGACGATCCTTCGCTTGCGTGACGATGCGATTCTTGTCGGTCTTGCCCGATGGCAGCTTGGGAAACTCATCAAACAGAAAGTAGAGCGAGGGCACCATGTAATATGGCAGCTGGTCCTTGAACACTCTGTGGAGGCGATCGAAGAGGCTGGAGTCTGTCGATCCGGGCTCGGTGCTCGTGAAGCATGCTCCAATGATCTTTCCGTAGGCCGTATCGTCCACTACGATCGGAATCCCTTCCCGCACACTCGGCGCGGCATCCATCACGCGCTTGATCTCGTTCAGATTGATCCTGAACCCGGAGAGTTTGATCTCCTCATCGTTTCTGCCGTGATATGCCAGGTTCCCGTCCGGCAGCCAGCTACAGATGTCTCCGGACCGGTAATACCGCTCATCCGCGATCGTCGTGATCCGCTCAGCGGTAAGCCGGTCATTGTTCCAGTACCCCTTCATCACCTGAGGGCCGCCGATCAGCAACTCCCCCTTCACCCCAGGCTCGGAGATCACCCGGCCATCCTCCAGCAGCAGCAACCGCGAGTCGCGCATCGGCGTGCCAATCGGGTAGAACTCGTCTCTTTCTGGCTCGATCTGATCTATGATGTAGGCGGCGCAGATGACTGTCGTCTCGGTCGGGCCGTACCCGTTGACGATTGACAGGCCCGGCACCTTGCGGAGCCATTTCTGCATCGTCTCGACGTTGATAATCTCCGCGCCGGTCATGATGCGCGTGACCGAGGACAGGTCGCAGCTCTCGAATCGCCTGGCGTGGGCCATCACCGTCATCACCGGCCCCACGGCGGTGAAGTGGGTGATCCGCTTGTCCTCAATGGCCTGCAAAAGCGTGTCACCGACCGCCGGGCCGGATGTGAGGTACAGCGTGGCGCCTCGGTAGAGCGGGAAGAACAGGTCCATCACGTGCACGTCGAAATACAGCGCGGACGTGTTCATGCAGCGCGAGTCAGTGTCGATCGGCATCACCTCGGCCAGGGCGTCGAAGAACGCGGCGACGGCACCGTGGTGGATGAGCACGCCCTTGGGGCGGCCGGTCGAGCCGGAGGTGTAGAGGCAGTACGCCCCCTCATCTGAATCGATCGCGGGCAGCGATGCGCCACCGACGCGACATCGGCAGTGTTTCTCAAGGTCGCCGACATCGATCGAACGCGCGGATAAGCCGAGCTCGCCGCGAATAGAAGCGAACAGCTCGCGGCTGCACACGATGAACCGCGGCAGCACGTCGGTCAGCACGAACAGGAGACGGTCACGCGGCAGGTTCTCGTCCACTGGCACGTAGATTCCGCCCGCCTTCAGGCACCCCAGCATCGCCGCGATCAGCAGCCCGCTCTTGGCCGCGCAGAAGGCAACCCGGTCGCCGGCCGCAGGCCGCCAGACAACAGATACGCTGCGAAATTATCGCTCAGCCCCTCCAGCTCCTGGTAGCTGAACGTGGCGCGCCCGTCATCTAGCGCGCATTTGTCAGGGGAGGCTGCCACGGCGTCGCGCAGCAGGTTCGCCATGTTCATAGTCACGCCAAGGACTCCGCTCCCGGCGTGGATTCCAGGATCGGGGCAGACGAATTTTCGGTGAGGTCTAAGTCCGCATTCACTTTCTGGGAATGCATGGATGGAAAGCTGCCCTGCTCCATCAGACCGCCTTGGCGTGGGGAACTGCGGACTCGATCAATACAACATTCTGGAAGACTAGACACAACACTGTACGAGAGAGGGAAACCGCATGCACGATCCCGAACAATTTGGCCTAACGGTAGCTCTGGCCTTTGGACGTGTCAAGTAGGCTTGATGGTGATGTGGCTCGTAGTACGCCTCTAAATCGGACGTATCGCTTCTTGAAGCGGTTTTCCCGACCACGTCGGCACAGAAGCGGCATAGCGCCGTTGGTTCCCGGGGGGACTCCGTACCGCTTGCCGCCGGTTACGGACGACGAGAGCGACATCAGCCACTCAAAGCCTACCGGAATGCCAAACCCCGTGGACTCCGCCCAATCCGGACAGATGGTAATGAGCCACGCGAAAGCCATGGTGTGGTAGAGTCACGGTGTGATCGGAACCGATAACGACTTACCTGATGACTTTGAGCAGCTGATAACTCCCGGGATTCACTCTGGTGATCTCTATGTAGCGTTTTCCGAGAAGCACGGTCGCGGGGTCTTTGCAGCACGGGACTTTGCCTCTGATGCTCTCGTAGAGATATGCCCCGTCCTAGTCGTCCCAGTCGCCCAGCGTACCGCCGTTGACACTACCGTTCTCTATGACTATTGCTACGAGTGGGACGGCGGCGCCGGCCTGGCGCTTGGTTTCGGAAGCCTCTACAACCACTCTTATGAGCCTAATGCTCATTACCGCCAGCACATTGATCGCGGTCTGGTCATCGTCACATCCTTGCGGGCCATTGCGAAGGGCGAGGAGATTGTGATCAATTATCGCGGGGACCCAGCGGATCAAAGCCCGGTCTGGTAGGAGAAGACGTAACTTACATCCGATTAATTCTCTGCGCAGCGTAGGAGATGGCGGGACTGGAAATGGCTGCACCGGGCGCGCGTAATCTTGCCGCTATCAAACGTGAGATGCTGGAGATGAGATCGCGACAGCATCAGACACAAGCTGGGGAGCGAGACCGCATCGCTCCGGTGTCTCGGGAAGGCAGACTGGCCGTTTCTGAGCAGCAACGCTATCTCTGGTTCCTCCATCAGCTCGCACCCGAGTCGCCGGTTTACAATCAACCGTACGCGCTGCGACTGCATGGCGAGCTGGATGTGGTCGCGATGTCCGAGGCGGTTCGCGGTTTAGTGGAACGGCACGAGAGCCTGCGCACGCGGTTCGCTGATGAGGAGGGCGTGCCGTACCAGATTATTGATCCTCCCCTGCGGGCGTTCTCCATGTCGGTGCTTGACGGTACCGAAGCCTCCGTCCAGGACTGGATTGACGCCGCCGCGTCGACGCCATTCGATCTGGAAAACGGTCCGGTGTGCCGTTTTTCGCTGCTCCGGGTCGCCCCAGACGATCATGTGCTGATGCTGGTATGGCATCACATTGTCATTGACGGGTGGTCCGCGCGACACATCTTTGATGAGCTGAGCGCTCGGTATGCGTCCGCACGCCGCGGGGCCGCTGCGGCATTTCCGATCCTGACCGTGCAGCCGGCTGACCATGCGGCCTGGCAGCGCCGCTGGCTAGGCAGCGGTGAAGCCGCGAAACAGATCGGCTACTGGCGGGCGCCGTCGGCTGACGCTGTCCCCCTGGACTTCCCGGCCGACCGGCCGCGGCAGGCCGCGGCCTACCGGAGCCGGGGCGATCCTGACGTCAGCCATGCCCGACGATACCTGCCGAGCGTTACGCGAATTTGCCCGGACCGAAGGCGTGTCGCTGCTCGCTATCACGCTAGCCGTATTCCAGGTTCTGGTAAGCCGGTATACCGGACAGCAGGACCTAAGCCTTGGGTCTTTGCTATCCGGCCGCACCCAGCCGGAAATGGAGCCGCTGGTCGGCTTTTTCGCGAACACGCTGGTGTTTCGCGGAAACCTGGCGGGGAATCCGCCGTTTCGCGCCCTCGCGCACAAGTGTAATGAGGCCTTGCTCGAGGCAATGGCGAACCAGGATGTGCCCTTCGGCACACTGGTCGAGGCGCTCAAGCCGGACCGTATTCCTGGGCGTAACCCGTTGTTCCAGCACCTGTTCACCTTGATGCCAGCGTCGATGCTGCCGCAGTTCCAGTTCGACGGCCTCCAGGTGGAAAAACTGGTGGCCAGGACTGGAACCTCTCGGCTCGACCTCTCCGTCCAGGTGACCGACCGGCCGGACGGTGGCATTGGCTTCTGGATCGAGTATTCGACTGAACTGTACGACCGCGACCGCATCGAGCGACTGGTCGAGCATCTATGCGTTGGCCTGTCGAATGCGCTGGCCGCCCCCGGCGATGGCATTGACTCTATAGAGGTGCTGTCGGCCGCTGAATCCCGCCGGCTGGTGACAGAATGGAACCCAGCGCCATCATATCGGGACGACCGACTCTTGCATGAGGTATTCATGGCCCGGGCGGCGGAAGCGCCAGACCGGACGGCTATGCGGTTTGCCGGTGCCGATCTCAGCTACGGAGAGCTGAACCTGCGGTCGAATCGGCTGGCCAACTTGCTAGCCGGGCTCGGCGTGCGGCCGGGGAAAGTGGTGGGCGTCATGCTGGAACGCGGGTTCGACCTGCCGGTCGCCGAGCTTGGCGTGCTGAAAGCCGACGGCGCCTGGCTCCCCTTGGATCCGCAGTACCCGGCCGAGCGACTGGCGTATCAGCTTCGCGACGCGGATGTCTCACTCGTGGTGACAACTTCGGACCTGGCCGGTCGGCTGCCTGCCAGCGTCAGTCCTGTCCTGCTGGATTCAGGCCTGCTGGACGATCAGCGCGACCGGGTCCTGGTCAGCCGGGCGGTGCCGGAGGACGTCGCATACGTGATCTACACGTCCGGGTCGACCGGCGAGCCCAAGGGCGTGATGGTGCCGCACGGCGCGGCGGTCAATTTCTGCGCCGCCTTCCGCGAGTTGTTCGCGGTCACTCCTGAGGACCGGATTCTGCAGTTCACCAATCCCGCGTTCGACGTGAGCGTCTCGGATTTCTTCGCTACGTTCGCCGCCGGCGCTACCTTGATAGGAGCGCCGCGTTCGGTACTGCACGATCCTGACGCGCTGCAAGCGCTGATGCGTGCGGAGAGAGTAACTTTCGGCGACATCCCTCCCGCCGTGCTGCGGCTACTCGATCCTGGGCCGCTGACGGACTTGCGGGCACTGTTCATCGGAATGGAGCCCTTCGGCCCCGATCTGGTAAATCGATGGGCCCGGCCAGGTCGAGAGTTCCACAACGGATACGGACCCACCGAGGCGACCATCACCTGTGTCGACTATCGATGTCCCGACGGAAGGCTCACCGGACCGCCGCCGATCGGACGGGCCATGGCCAACCAGCGCGCGTACGTGCTGGACAAGCAACTGCGGCTGGTTCCGGTAGGCGTGCCAGGAGAACTGCACATAGCCGGCCGCGGGCTGGCCCGCGGCTACCTCCGCCGGCCCGGCCTCACCGCTGAGAAGTTCCTCGCAGACCCGTTCGGGCCCGGGGCAGGCGAGCGGATGTACGCCACCGGTGACCTGGCCCGCTGGCGCTCCGACGGCAATCTGGAATTCCTTGGCCGCACCGACCGCCAGGTCAAGATCCGCGGCCTGCGCGTCGAACTGGGTGAGATCGAGCACGTACTGGCCAGCTACCCCGCGGTCCGGCAAGCCGCTGTAGTGGTCAAGGAGCCGGGCACGCCGCAGGCGCGCCTGGTGGGCTATCTCGTGCCCAGCCCGAAGAGCACTGTCGATCTCGGCCAGGTGCGTGACCACGCCAGCGCCCTGCTGCCGCTGCACATGATCCCGGCTGCGCTCTTGTGCCTGGATAGGCTGCCTCTTACCGCTGCCGCCAAGCTCGACCTGGCGCGGCTGCCCGATCCGGAGGAGACGACCGTCGGCCGGGCCGAGCTCAGCACGTCCACCCAGCGGCTCCTCGCCGAGATCTGGGCCCGGTTGCTTGAGGTCGATGTCGGCCAGATCGGGTCGCTAGACAACTTCTTCGCCGTCGGCGGCAACTCGCTCCAGATCACTCAGCTCATCTCACGGATCCGCGACGCGTTCTCGTTGACGATGGAACCACGCGACTTCTTCGCCTATCCCGTGCTCGGGCAACTCGCCAGCCAGATCGACAATGCCGTGCTCCGGGCGCGTGACGTCACGGTGGTCGCCGCGCTCGAAGCATCGATCGCCGAGCTATCCGAGGCCGAGCTCGACCGCTTGCTCGCAGAAGGCGGGATAGGGCAGGCACCCGGCTCATCACCCGAGGACGCTCGATGAACACCGCGATCGAGGCCAAGCGGCGCGCGCTACTCGAGTTGCAACTACGGCGCCAGCAGGCTGAGAAAGCCGGGCACGACCGGATTACCGCGATACCCCGCCAGGGCCAGCTTCCGTGCTCGTACCAGCAGGAAGGCCTGTGGTTCCTGCATCAGCTCGACCCGACCTCGAGGGTGTACCACATAGCGCTCGCGGTGCGACTGCGCGGCCATCTCGACGTCGACGCGCTGCGGAGGGCATTAACGGCACTGGTGGCGCGGCACGAGAGCCTGAGAACTAGATTCCAAGATGACAGCGGCCCTCCCGCGGCGATCATCGATCCCGCGCCCGAGACCTGGCCCATGCCGATCGTGGAACTGTCCGACGACGAGGTCCAAGCCTGGGCACAGACCCAGGCTTACCTGCCGTTCGACCTGCGAACCGGGCCGCTGTTCCGTTCGTCACTGGCTCGCGTTCAGCCCGGCGACCATATATTGCTGCTGGTCGCGCACCACATCGTCGCCGACGGCTGGTCCATGTCGGTGCTGACCCGCGATGTGTCCGAACTCTACAGTGCAGCGGTCGGCGCAAAGCCAAGGCAGGAACTCGCGGAGCTGACCATACAGGCTGTGGATCACGCTGGGTGGCAGCGCCGATGGCTGGCCGGCGCACAGGCGCAGCAGCAGCTCAGCTACTGGCAGAACGCCCTCGAGGAGATCCAGACGCTGGAATTTCCCACTGACCGCATCTGGCCAGCGGAACCCACCGGCGCCGGAGCCATGTTCCGGCAGCCGCTTCCCGGCGGGCTGGTTGCGGCGGTGCGGGAACTGGCGCGAAGTGAGCAGGTCTCGCTCCTGGCAGTACTGCTGGCGGGTTTCCTGGCGGTGCTGCACCGGTACACCGGGCAGCAGGATCTCGCGGTGGGAACGGTGTTCTCGGGGCGTACCCGTACCGAGATCGAGCCGCTGGTCGGCTACTTCGCCGAAACACTGGTGCTGCGCACCAGCCTGGCCGGGGACCCAGACCTGCGCGAGCTGATACACCGCTGCCACGACACAGTGGTAGGCGCGGCCGCCAATCAGGACGTGCCATTCGGGCTCGTCGTCGAAGCACTCAACCCCGAGCGCGTCCAAGGCCGCAACCCGCTGTTCCAGGTCGGCTTCCTGCTGCAGACAACCGCGGTGGGCGGCGGGAGTCTGGACCTCGGCGGCCTAGCGGTCGCCGAGGTCAACACCAGCGCGGATCGCTCCCGCTTCGACCTGTCCGCAGTGATTGTGGAGCAAGCAGACGGTGGCCTCGAGCTGACGGTGGAGTATTCCACTGAGCTGTTTGACACCGATCGCATTGCGCGACTCGCCGATCATTTTAGTAATGCCCTGGGGCAGCTCAGGGCCGATCCAGGGATCAGGATCAGCCAGTGCGAGGTCGTCGCGGAGGCCGAGCGGGCCAGGCTGCTCGGGGAGTGGGGCGAAGGGCAACCGCTGGCCGGTCACCGGGCCTATGTGCTGGACGAGCGGCTGCTGCTTGCTCCCATCGGCATACCCGGCCATCTGTATCTGACCAGTACCGGGACTGCCCAGGACTACCCAGGCCGCCCCGACCTTACCGCCGAGAAGTTCCTCCCCGATCCCTACTCGCTTGTGCCAGGCGGCCGCAGGTACGCCACCGGTGACCTGGCGCGCTGGCGCGCCGACGGCAACCTGGTACTCCTCGGCCGGGTCGACCGCCAGGCGAAAATCCGCGGGCTGCGGATCGACCTCGCCAAGATTGAGCACATCCTGGGCGACGACGCGGCAGTACGCGAGGCACTGGCCGTCGTCAAGCAGGCCGGGACACCCCAGGCCCGGCTCATCGGCTACCTGGCGCCCGAGCCAGGCCACGACATAGACCTAGGCCAGGTGCGCGAACGGCTCACCAGCCAGCTGCCCGCTTACCTGATGCCCATCGCCGTCCTTACCCTGCCTCGCCTGCCGCTCTCCAGCAACGGCGAAATCGATCAAGCCCAGCTCCCCGACCCCGAGAGCCAGCCGGACGCCGGCGACGCCGCACTCACCACCGATACCCAGCGGCTGCTCGCCGGAATCTGGCTTGGCCTGCTCGGTGAGGAGTCCGGTCAGATCGGCAGCCACGACAGCTTCTTCGCCCTCGGCGGCAATTCGCTGTGGATCGCCCTGCTAGTCGTCAAGATTCGCGACGTCTTCCAGGTGCGGCTTGATCCCAGTGAGCTGTTCATTTACCCCGAGGTCTGCCGGCTTGCCACCCGGATCGACCAGCTCATCGAGCTGGCGCAGGAAAATCAGGGCAAGGAACAGCCTGGCGAGCCGACGAGTGCGCTGGCCCACGGAACCGATCTCATCACGCCTGTAGCACGCGGCGGCCACCTAGCGTGCTCGTACCAGCAAGAAGGCCTGTGGCTGCTGTCTCAGCTTGACCCGGCCTCGCCGAGGTATTCCCTGCCGGTCGCGATCCGCATCTCCGGCGAACTCGACATAGCGGCTCTAAGCCAGGCGCTGGCCGCGCTGATAGCGCGTCATGAGAGCTTGCGGACCCGGATTGACGACAGCGTCGACCCAGCCGGCGTACCGTTCCAGGTGATCGACGCCCCAGCTGATGCCTGGCCTTTGCCAGTGGCGGAGCTTGCGCCTGGCGGTGATGTCGCTAACTGGGTGGATGCCGAAGCAAGCCGACGGTTCGACCTGCGAACCGGACCGGTGTTCCGCTCGTCGATCCTGCGCCTCGCGCCTGATGAACATGTGTTGGTGCTGGTACTGCATCGCATCGTCGCGGATGGCTGGTCGGTAGCCGTACTGGCTGGCGAGCTGTCGCACGCTTATGACGCGGCGCGGTCTGGGCTCACCGCGCCGCTGCCGGAGCTGGCGATACAGCCGGCGGACTATGCCGCATGGCAGCGTCAGCGATCGTTCGACGGCGGCCTAGACCGGGAGCTCGACTACTGGATCGCGGTTCTCGGCGACCTCGAGGAGGTGGCGTTCCCGGCCGACCGGCGCCGCGCGCCGGGCTCGGCAGGCACCGAGGCGCTGCTGGCTCGGCGGCTTCCCGGCGGGCTGGTTGCGGCGGTGCGGGAACTGGCGCGAAGTGAGCAGGTCTCGCTCCTGGCAGTACTGCTGGCGGGTTTCCTGGCGGTGCTGCACCGGTACACCGGGCAGCAGGATCTCGCGGTGGGAACGGTGTTCTCGGGGCGTACCCGTACCGAGATCGAGCCGCTGGTCGGCTACTTCGCCGAAACACTGGTGCTGCGCACCAGCCTGGCCGGGGACCCAGACCTGCGCGAGCTGATACACCGCTGCCACGACACAGTGGTAGGCGCGGCCGCCAATCAGGACGTGCCATTCGGGCTCGTCGTCGAAGCACTCAACCCCGAGCGCGTCCAAGGCCGCAACCCGCTCGTCCAGATCGGCTTCAGCCTGATGCCAGCGGCTGCCGTCCGGACTGAATTCCGCTTTGGTGTGGCACGAACCGAGCAGCTTGGCACCGGCTTGGATCAGCCGCCGCTCGACCTAGCTGTCAGCGTCACCGATAACGGCGGCGAGGTACTCGACGTAGCCGTGAAGTATCGCGCCGAGCTCTTCGACGCCGATCGCATCGCGCGGCTTGCGGAGCATTTCAGTACGGCCCTGGCTCAGCTCACGGTCGATCCAGGGATCAGGATCAGCCAGTGCGAGGTCGTCGCGGAAGCCGAGCGGACCCGGCCGCTCGGGGAGCGGGGAGCGGGTCCGGCGCGGATCGACTCCGGCAAGATCGAGCCCATCCTGCTCGGTGCCGCCACGCTCGGCACTGATACCGAGCGGCGGCTCGCCGGAATCTGGCGCGGACTGCTCGCTGGCGCGTCCGCTGAGATCGGCAGCCACGACAGCTTCCTCGCCCTCGGTGGCAGCTCGCTGCGCATAGCTTTGCTCATCGCCAGGATCCGGGAGGAATTCGAGGTCACCCTGCATCCGCGTGAGTTGTCCAAAGACCCTTCACTAGCGCAGCTCGCAGTCCTGATCGACAGGCAGCCCGTGCCAAACGGCCAGGCAGCCAGTGCCCGGCCGCCGGTCCCGGCGCTGGTGCCGCTCCAGCCGGACGGCACAAAAGCACCGCTCTTCCTCGTGCATGCCGTCGGCGGGTCCGTCACCCCGTACTTGACACTCGCCCCGCTGCTCGGCGCCGACCAGCCTTGCTATGGGCTGGAACACCCCGGTCTGCGCGGTGACACAGCGGTCTGGAGTGTCTCCGAGCTCGCGGCCGGCTACCTTGCGGCAGTTCAGGAGGTACAGGCGGCCGGCCCGTACCATCTCGGTGGCTGGTCGTTCGGCGGTGTGGTAGCCGTGGAGATGGCGAGGCAGTTGCAGAGCCGCGGTGCGGAAGTCGCAATAGTGCTGGTGCTCGACAGCGGCCTGCCGACGGCCGGGTATTCCCCGGATCAGGCCGAACTGCTGTCGTGGTTCGCCCGCGACGTAGCTGCCCTCGCCGACGCTGCCCCGCCGTCGCTGGACTTGACCGGACTCGCACCTGACAAGCAAATCGACCTGACGCTCGCGGCGCTGGAGTCGGCAGGCCTGGGATCGGCGGCAATCCGCGCCGAACTGCGTAAGCGGGTCATGGTCTTCTTGGCTAACAACCGGGTGCATCTCGCTCATCAGCTTGAACCCTACGACGGTCGTCTCGTGCTGCTGCGCGCCATTGATGAGCCAGACGATGTCACCGAACAATGGCGTGCGCTGGCACCGGGAGGTTTCGAGTGCTATACAGTGCGCGGCACTCACTACAGCGTGCTGCAGCCGCCATACGTGACAGATGTGGCCGGGGTCATGCGGCGCTGCCTGGGTGATCTGACCATCCCATAGAGGAGAGCCATGCAACCTGAAGAAGAACAGGCACCGGCCGCAGCGGAGCAAGCCGAGGCAGCAGACAAGACCCGGACATACCGGCGGCTGTTCGCAATCACTGGATTCCGCCGGTTCATCCTGACTACGGCGTTCCAGCGCGTGTCGATAGCGATGGCGCCAGTTGCGCTTGTGCTGGCCGGCCATGCCGCATTGGGGTCTTTCCGTATTGGCGCGCTGATGGCAAGCACGTACACGTTCTCCAACGGAATCGCCTCACCATTGCTTGGCCGGCTGATCGACCGCGTGGAGCTTCGCCGGGGCATGAGCATAGGACTGGGCGCCGCCACCGTGATTCTCCTCGCGCTGGCCGGACTGGCAAGTTCTCACGCGCCTGCTTTGGTGCTGATAGTCCTGAGCGGCCTGGCCGGCGCGGCACCAGCCGGGGTAATGGGCGGAATGAGGGCGTACCTGCTGCGAATCATCCCCGACGAACTCCGGGAGCGCGCCTTCGCGCTGGATTCAACGCTGCTGGAGCTGGAATGGATGACCGCACCCGCCCTGGTGGCGGTAACCGGATTCCTCGGAGTTCCCGTGCTTGCTATCGCCTTGATGGCAGTGGCGACACTTGGGGCACTGGGCGGAACGCGCCTGCTTGGCGAGCAGCAGCCGTCCGAGCGCCCGCCTGGCATGAGCGGCGCCTGGCGCAACCGCAAGGCACTACCCGTCTACTTTCTCAATGCCGTTCTAAGCTACGCAGACGGAACGATCAACATCGCGCTCGCCCCGCTGCTGATTGTCGTCGGCTCGCGGCCCGCTACTGCGGGCCTCCTGATTGCGCTGCTCTCGGCAACCAGTGCGGTGGGTGGCGCCGGGTACGCGACGTTTGTCGCCCGTCGGCCTGGTGACCTAGATCAGCGAGCCAACGCCGGGCTGCTGGCGCTCGGGCTCTGCGTGGTCCTGATCGCGACCGCGCCGTCACTTATCGTCCTGACGATCGCCATAGCCATCTGCGGTGTCTGGTTCGCGCCCATTGTCGGCATGCGTAATCTCATACTGGGAAAATTGCTGCCGGAAAGCCAGCTTGCAGAGGGGTTCTCAACCCTGGCCGCCGCAGGAGCTTTCGGCTACGGGCTGAGCGGCGTCGCGACAGGCATCGTGCTGGGATTCGCCGGAGCACGCGCGTGTTTCGCCCTGGCAGCGGCTATCACGGTAACGAGCGCTCTCGCCGCTGGGCTTGGGCATCACCTCTCTCGCGGCCACCAAGTTCGCGGCGCCCTTGAAACGTCAGACTCCCAGACCTAGCGCAGTGCCGGAAGCTCTGATGTGTGCCAGGATGGAGACGTGGAAGCGGTCAATCTGGACTCGATGCTGGCGCGTTTCGCCGAGCACTGGTCGCCGAAGAAGGTTGCCCAGGTCAACGACTACGACGTCAGGATCGTAAAGGTTCAGGGCGAGTTCACCTGGCACCGGCACGCCGATACCGACGAGTTCTTTCTGGTACTTGACGGGCAGCTCATCATTCAGATGCGAGATCGCGACGTGAGGCTCGCACCACGGGAACTGTTCGTTGTCCCTCGCGGCGTCGAGCATTGCCCGCGCGCCGATGTCGAAACCGTCGTGTTGCTGTTCGAGCCGTGCACGGTCATCAACACGGGCGATGCCGGCGGCGATCTGACCACCAAAGTGGAGGAATTCACCTGACTGGCCCACGAAGAGCACGACAGCACCTCCTTGAGCACTATTTCGACTATAGTTCACTTTGGTGGCAAAACTACCGGCAGTCGAGCTTTGGGCTGCGTGCTATTGACGAATCGCCTCAATGAATTCAGACTTTGGACTGGGAGCCGACCTTAGGCGAACACCGGCGAGCGGATGGAGCCTGCTGCCGTCATTCATCAGGGCCAGGTTAGCGCCGAGTCTGGCTCGCACGGCAAGGTCGGCTGCCGAGAGGATTGGGATGAGCCCGATTCAAAGCCTGCATGAGCAGTTCAGCGCCATCGCCCGGCAACAGCCGAGGCGCTTAGCCGTCCGGGCAGGCGACACCGCCGTCACCTACGGTCAGCTGGACGCGCAGTCGGACAGGCTGGCTGCCGCGCTCGGGTTGCGCGGAGTCCGCCCCGGTGATCGGATCGGGCTGTGCTGCGGTCGCGGCCACGAGCTGATCGCTGGCATGCTCGGGATCTTAAAGGCAGGCGGCGTCTACGTGCCTATCGATCCCAGCTTCCCCGACGCGCGGATCGACCTGCTGGTCCGGGATAGCGATGTCCAGGTGGTACTGGCTGACAAAGCTGGGCGTGCCGCCATGGCGTCCAGTGTCGGCGTTCTCGACATCGCGGTCCTCGACATCGCGGGCGTGGCCAGCCAGCCGGCCGAGGTGCCAGCTGCCGTGACGGCATCCGGTGATTCGATCGCCTACGTCATCTACACGTCCGGGTCGACCGGAACGCCCAAGGGCGTTCAGGTGACGCACCACAACGTGCTCCGGCTCTTCGCCAGTACCGCGCACTGGTTCGGCTTCGACGACACGGACGTGTGGACGATGTTTCACTCGCCGTGCTTCGACTTCTCGGTGTGGGAGATCTGGGGCGCGCTGCTGCACGGCGGCACGCTGGTGATCGTGCCCTCCGAGGTCGTCGGCAGCCCGGCCGGGCTGCTGGCCCTGCTCACCGCGGAGCACGTCACCGTGCTGAGCCAGACCCCTTCGGCGTTCCGCCTCCTGATGGCCGCGGGCGTCCCGCTCAAGGTCGCCGGGCTCAGCCTCCGAGTGATCATCTTCGGCGGCGAGCGTCTCGACGTCGCGATCCTGCACGACTGGATCGCGGTCCACGGCGACGAGCAGCCGCATCTAGTCAACATGTACGGCATTACCGAGACGACGATTCATGTCACGTACCGTCGCATCCGCGCCAGCGACCTCCGACGACCGCACCGCAGCCCGATCGGCGTGCCGATACCGGACCTGCGCGTGACGCTGCACGACGCCGACGGCGACCTCGTCCCGGCGCAGGCAGCGGGAGAGATCTGGGTGTCCGGGAGCGGTGTGGCCGCCGGCTACCTGAACCGGCCCGCGCTCACAGCGGAGCGCTTCATCGAACTGGATGGCGTGCCCGCGTACCGCTCGGGTGACCTGGGCATGAGCGACGATGGGGAGCTCATCCACTGCGGGCGCATTGACCAGCAAATCAAGGTCCGCGGGTACCGGATCGAACCGTTCGAAGTGGAAGCGGCGCTGCTCAGCCACCCGCAGGTCGGCGCCGTCGTGGTCACCAGCAGCGACTTCGGCGATGGCGACGTCCGGCTGGTCGCCTACGTCCAGCTCAGGAATAACGCCGTCGGCGTCCCCGCCGATGGCGACGGCGTGCTGGAAGACCAGCTGCGTCACCACGCCGCCCGCTGCTTGCCAGCCAGCCTCCGCCCGTCCGAATATGCGATCGTGCCGCAGATTCCGCTGACGGCGCAGGGCAAGGTCGATCTTCCGGCACTGCGTGAGTACGGCTCGTCCGGAGTGGCGGCCGCATGGCGCGGACAGCCCGCTGAGTAGTGAATGAAGAAAGGGACGAAGGCCTGTGGAAGAGATCAGCGCGATCGTCAGCTCTGTCCTGCGGCGGGACCACGTGCACCCGAACGTGGACTTGTTCGACCAGGGTGCGACCTCTCTCGCGTACGTCCGGATCATCAGCGAGATCAACCGACGCTATCAGTTGTCGCTCAATGGCAGCGAAGTCGATGGCGTGGCGACGATCGAGCGGCTCGCTCAGGTCGTCGCCGAAACCGCTCCGTCAGCCGTGCCCGGCAACGCATAGGAGATAGTCATGACACAAACCAGCGCTGAGCGCACCTTCGCGATGACGCCTGAGGAAGTGGCCGGTTTCCGCCGCGACGGCTTCTTCGGCCCGTTCAAGGTCTACGAGATTGACGAGATGCGCAAGACCTGGAGGCGCGAGCGGCTCAACATGCTGGACCGGAGTCAGGCCATCTACGGCGATGACACGGCCAAGGCCGGCAACACGAACATCGCCAACTACGACCGGCACCTCGACATGGCGTTCCTGGCCCAGCACATTGCCCGCCCGGAGGTCGTAGACCGGGTCACCAGCGTCCTCGGCCCTGACGTGCTGTGCTGGCGGACCGAATTTTTCCCGAAGTATCCCGGCAACGAGGGAACGGACTGGCACCAGGCCGACACGTTCGCCAACGCATCCGGGACGCCGCAGATCCTCTGGCCGCAGGAGGCCAAGGGCTACGGCGGAACGATCACCATCTGGACCGCCTTCACCGAATCGAACGAGGAGACCGGCTGCCTTCAGTTCATCCCGGGAACCCACGAGGAGATGTTCTACGACGAGACCAAGCGGATGGACTACAATCCGGAGTCAATCAACTCGGTCAGCAAGAGCGGCCTGCAGCGAGGGTTCTTCGGCTATGACTACCGGCAGCTCCAGAAGGACCCGGGCTGGCAGCCCGACGAATCCAAAGCCGTCCCGATGGTCATGCGCCCCGGCGAGGCGATCATGTTCTGGTCCACGCTCATGCACGCCTCCCTGCCGCACAGCGGCATCACCGACGAGATGAGGCTGGGCTTTGCCTCCCGGTACGTGCCCACCGCGGTCCGGGTGTATCCCGACACCGAGGAGATCGAGGAATACGGCGGCAAGATAGGCCTCAGCCGCTACGGCGCGGTACTCGTCGCCGGGCGCGACGAGTACGGGCACAACCGTCTGGCCGAGCAGACAACGCGGGCGTACCGCTTCGTTCCGCGCTGAGGCCGCGGTGCTCACCGAGACGGGCAGGCAGGCGATTTCGGACCTGGCGGCGGCGATGCTCACGACCAGGCAGATGGCCATCGCACTCGGCACGCCCGTGCAAGTAGGGACCGGAGCCGGTGCAGCTGACGCACTGTCCGTGGCCAACGTCGTCGGCGGGTGCCTCGGCTACCCGGAGCTGACGACCGGCGCCGGGACCGAGGTCCCCTTCCACGCCGTGATAGGCGAGCAGCTTGCGCTGGCTGACGCCGCGGGCGAGCTCGCCCGCATACCGCCCTCGGCCTGGCCCGAGGTCGAAGCACTGGCGATACGCGCCACCGCAGGCGACTACAGCACCTTCTGCCAGCAGATTACCGTGACCTCAGGCGACGGCGTCCTGCTGCTCGCCTACGCCGCAGGCGACCCGGCCGCCCCTCCCGTCCTGCTGTCCGTGCCTTGCGGAATGCCGGCTCGGCTCGTCGAACCGTGGATGCGTCACCTGGCCCGCGGGGCCCGCGTGGTGACATGGGAGAGCCGCGGCATGTTCGGCGGCATTGGCGGGTTCGACGCGGGTACCGGCGTGGAAGCTCAGGTCGGCGACGCGCTCGCGGTCCTTCAGGCGCTGAACCTGAGCGGAGTCCATGTGGCCGGGCTGTGTGGCGGCGCGGTTGTGGCCGCGGAGCTGGCGACCGCCGCGCCCGCCCGTGTCGGCTCGATCAGCCTCTGGCACGGCGACTTCCACCTGGGGGGGCTGGCGCCCAAGACCGACCACCAGCAGGACCTGCTCGCTCTTATGCTCATGGCGGCGAGGTCGCCGTCCGAGGCCGCGAGCATTCACAGCATCGTATGCCAGAGTATGCTGCGCAACGTTCCAGCTGACCTAGCAGCTCAGCTACTTTATCCGTATGTAACGCCCCAGCTGTTCCAGCGCTACTGCCAGCTCAACAGCGCGATCATGCAGCACGACCTCACCGCGACGCTGCCTGGCATCAAGCATCCCGTTCTGGTCGTGACGAGCCGGACCGACGCGACGGCACACCCGGACGGATCCGTGGAGGTGGCGCGCAGGCTGCCCGACGCCACGCTTGTCGTGCGGGACAGCGGTGACCACATATCGCTGTTCCGGGGCGAGCCTGAGTTCCTCAGTCTGATCGATGGCTGGTCGTATGGCCGATAGCAGAGTCGGCACCGCGCCGCCAGTTGTCATGCCGTCGGCTGGGTCATCCTGGCCTCGGGAAGGATCGGCTGGAAGAGCTCGACGGGGTTGCCGGAGGGATCTTCGATGATGATCTGCTTGCCGCCTGTTCCGGTGACGATGTCGTTGCGGAACCGGGCGCCGCGGTTGCGGAGTTCTGTGACGGTGGCCGCCAGGTCGGGGACCTCGACGCTGAACCGGTTCCAGCCTCCTGGCTCCTGCATCCGGCCGTCGGGCATCGCCGCGCCGCCCCCGGCGGGACCTTGCGGGCCGGTCGGCTTGACCAGGACCAGGCGGAGGTCACCGCGCCCGAGCATGGCGAACAGGTCATTCGGATGCATCTGCAGCTCGAACTGCAGGCAGGTAGTGTAGAAGTCGATGGCGGCGTCGACATCGCGGACGATGTAACGGATGCTCACGGCAGACATCGGTGGTCCTCTCGTGTGATGGCGCTGAGGTCTGGTGCCGGCTAATGGCCGCCCGTTCGCCGTGCCGGGCACGCTGAGTGGACGCGGGCGGGCCTGGACTTCAGCTGGCTCGCTTATAGGCGCGAACGGCGAGCGGCAAGAAGACGATGAAGATCCCGGCGAGCCAGGCGGCGCTCTTCCACCAGTTCGCCTCGATCGGGCCGCCGAGCGCGAGCGCCCGCATGGTGTCGATGACGTAGGTGACTGGCTGGTTGTTGGCGAAAGCCTGCAGCCAGCCCGGCATCGAGGAGATGGGCACGAACGCCGAGCTGAGGAACGTCAGCGGGAACAGCCAGATCAGGCCGAACGCCTGCACCGACTCCTCATCCCCGATGGCCAGCCCGGTGAAGGCCGAGATCACGCAGATCGCCAGCCCGAATACGGTGGCCAGCACGATCATGAGGATCGCCGGGATAGCGCCGTTCCTGAAGCTGAAGCCGACCAGGTAGCCGACACCGACGACGATGAGAATGGTCACCAGCATCCGCCCGGTGTCAGCGACCAGTCGGCCGGCCAGCACCGCTGATCGCGCCATCGGCATGGAGCGCAGCCGGTCGATCACGCCTTTCTTCAGTTCCTGCGCCAGCGCGATGGCCGTGCCGAACGTCGCGAACGCGGCCGTCTGCGCGAGGATCCCCGGCATCAGGAAATCTACGTAGGAAAGTCCGCCAGGCACGTTGATCGCGCCGCCGAAGACGTAGCGGAACAGCAGGACGAACATCACCGGCTGGATCACGGTGAAGACCAGGTAGGCAGGTACCCGCATCCACACCAGCAGGTTGCGCCGGGTAATGGTGAGCGTGTCGCTCACCGCCCAGCGGGCCCGGACGAGCAGGCCGGGATCGTCCGGCAGCGCGGTGGTCTCCGCGATCGCGGTGGTCATGCGGTCCTCCTCTCCTGGTCGCTCTTCTGGCCCTTCCGGCGCCCGCGTCTCTTGTCCTGTTCCTGCTGCTCCTCTTCGGCGGCGTGGCCGGTCAGCGCCAGGAACACGTCATCAAGCGAGGGCCGCCGCAGCGCGAGACCCTGCGTCCGCACCCCCGCCGCGTCCAGGCCGCGAACCGCCTCGATGAGCGCGTCAGAACCTCGGCCCCCGACGCCCGCGCTGACCACGCCCGTCTCCTTGTCCGCGTGCGGCTCGCCCTCGCCGATGCTCGCGACCGCCGATACCGCATCGCTGATCCGGGACCGGTCTGGCACGGTGAACTCCAGGACATCCCCGCCGACCCGGCTCTTGAGCTCCTCGGCCGTGCCTGCGGCGATCACCAGGCCGTGGTCGATGACCACGATGTCATCAGCCAGCTCGTCCGCCTCATCGAGATACTGGGTCGTCAGCAGCGTGGTCGTGCCGCTTTCCGCCAGCGACCTGATGATGTCCCACATCCCCAGCCTCGACCGGGGGTCAAGGCCGGTCGTCGGCTCATCGAGGAACAGCACCTGCGGCTTGCCGACCAGGCTGGCGGCCAGGTCCAGGCGACGCTGCATTCCGCCAGAGAAGTTCTTGGCGTGCCGGTCAGCGGCGTCGGTCAGGTCGAACTGCTCCAGCAGCTCGGCCGCACGGCTGCGGGCGCGCGGCCAGCTCAGGTGGTAGAGCCGCCCGATGATCTCCAGGTTCTCCCGGCCGGTCAGCTCCTCCTGGATCGCGGCCGACTGCCCCGACAGGCCGATCGAGCGGCGAACCGCGGCCGCCTCCCGGACCACGTCGCGGCCCTCCACCAGCGCCCTTCCCCGGTCTGGCCGCAGCAAAGTCGTCAGGATGCGCACGGCAGTGGTCTTGCCCGCGCCGTTCGGCCCGAGCACGCCAAGCACCGTGCCGCGCGGCACCGCCAGGTCAATTCCGCGCAGCGCGTGCACCTCGCCGAACGACTTCGTCAGCCCCTCGACCAGGATGGCTGGTCCTGAATCGGTCTCGGTCACAATATCCTCCCGTGCAGCAGAGCTGAGAAGTCTACTGGCAGCAGAATCGGCGTGATCACCCGCCCAGGACCGACACCGGGGACGACAGCTACCAAAACATCCGAGTCGGGCCGATTGCTACATGTAGTTCTCATTAGATCGAAGCGAGTCAGCGCCGGGAATTGATACTTCTGCCCGGCCGGACTAGCATAAAATGTGCTGAATGCCATGCTGTACCGCGCGGCGTTTATGTCGGTATCAAAATCCAGAGGAAGGGCCCCAGCACCTAGCGGATCTTCGACATGACTCAAGGCTGATAGCAATGTGGCCAGGCAGAGGAGACCAGCGATGACCGATGCTGATGAGCAGGACACGACACGGTACGCAGTGGTGGTCAACGATGAAGATCAGTATTCAATCTGGCCGGTCGGCCGGAGTATCCCGGCTGGCTGGCACCCTGTCGGCATTGAGGGCGTCAAGAGTGACTGCCTCTCCCACATCGCCGCGGCGTGGACCGACCTGCGTCCCCTGAGCGTGCGCCGGTAATGGCGGCGTTATCGGCCCGGAGTGATAACGGCAAGCTCGCCCTCTCCGCGCAGCAGCGCTATCTCTGGTTCCTTTATCAGCTCGCACCAGAATCGCCAATGTACAACCAGCCGCACGCACTGCGACTGCGGGGCGAACTCGATGTGACCGCGCTGGCTGAAGCGGTGCGCGGTCTGGTGGCGCGGCACGAGAGCTTACGCACCCGGTTCGGCGATGACCGCGGCGTGCCTTACCAGATCATCGACCCGGCTCCGGCGGCGTGGGTCCTGCCAGTGTCCGACGGCGACGAGAAATCCGTTCAGGACTGGGCTGACGCCGCGGCGGCGGTGCCATTCGATCTCGGGAAGGAGCCGGCGTGCCGTTTCTCCCTGCTCCGGGTCGCACCCGACGATCATGTGCTGGTGCTGGTGTGGCACTACATCGTCAGTGACGGGTGGTCAGCGCGGCGGATCAGCGAGGAGCTGGCCGCTCTGTATGAGGCCGCGCATCGCGGCGCCAAAGTGCCTCTGCCCGGTCTGGCCACCCAGCCGGCCGATCATGCGGCATGGCAGGGCGACTGGCTGCTCAGCGAGGAGTGTGCCAGTCAGATCGGCCACTGGCGGGAAGTGCTGGACGGCGCTGACTTCCTGGAGTTTCCGACGGACCGGCCGCGTCCGGCGCAGCCCACCAGGGCTGGGGCAGTCTTCAGGTCCGCGCTGCCGGGGGAACTCAGCCGGGCACTGCGCGAATTCGCCAGGATCGAGGGCATATCGCTGTTCGCCGTCCTGCTGGCCGGGTTCCAGGTGGTGGTGGGAAGGCACACCGGGCAGGAGGACCTGGTCCTCGGGTCCCTGCTGCCGGGTCGCACCCGGCCAGAGCTGGCACCGCTGGTCGGTCTCTTCGCGAACACCGTGGTCCTGCGCGGGAACCTCGCGGGGAATCCGACGTTCCGCGCGCTGGCGCACCGGTGCGACGAGATCGTTCTTGACGCCATGGCACACCAGGATGTCCCCTTCGGCACGCTGGCGCAGGCACTCAGGCCGGAGCGTATCGCCGACCGCAACCCGCTGTTCCAGCACCTTTTCACCCTGCGGCCAGCATCGACGGTACCGCGGTTCCGGTTTGACGGCCTTGAGATCGACGAGCTGGCGGTCTGGACCCGCACCTCGCGGTTCGACCTGTCGGTCCAGGTCACCGACGAGGTCGGCGGCCTTGGGCTCTGGATCGAGTACTCCACCGAGCTGTATGACTCCGATCGCGTTGAACGCCTGGCCGGGCATCTCGCCACCGGATTGTCTTCGGCGCTGGCCGCCCCCGGCGATGGCATTGACTCGCTGAATGTGCTGCCTGAGGCTGAGCGGGTGCGGCTGGTGGAGGGCTGGAATCCGGTGCCGGGCCCGGGTGACGGCCGGCTCCTGCACGACCTGGTGACCGCCCGCGCCACCGCGGCACCAGACCAGGTCGCGATGCGGTTCACCGGCGCCGAGCTCACCTACCGCCAGCTTGACCAGGCCTCGAACCAGCTCGCGAACCTCCTGGCCAGCGCCGGCATCACCCCGGGACACGTCGTCGGCGTCCTGCTCGAACGAGGATTCCACCTCCCCCTCGCCGAGCTCGGCATCCTCAAGGCCGGCGCCGCCTGGCTCCCGCTCGACCCCCAGTACCCAGCCGACCGGATCGCCTACCAGCTCACCGACGCCCGCGCCGCACTCACCGTGACAACCACCGACCTCGCCGCCCGGCTCCCCGCCACCACCACCCCCGTCCTCCTCGACACCCCCGCCCTCAGCCACCACCCGGACACCACCCCGCCCGCCACCGCCGACCCCGAGGACACCGCCTACGTCATCTACACCTCCGGCTCCACCGGCAGGCCCAAGGGCGTCATGGTCCCCCACCGCGCCGCCGTCAACTTCTGCACCGCCTTCCGCGACCTCTTCGCCATCACCCCCGACGACCGCATCCTCCAGTTCGCCAACCCCGCCTTCGACGTCAGCGTCTCCGACTTCTTCGCCACCCTCGCCGCCGGCGCCACCATCATCGGAGCACCCCGCACCGACCTCCTCGACCCCGACTCCCTCCAGGCACTCATCCGCGACGAGAAAATCACCTTCGGCGACATCCCCCCCGCCATACTCCGCCTCCTGGACCCCGAGCCCCTCACCGACCTGCGGATCCTCTTCATCGGCATGGAACCCTACGGCCCCGAGCTCGTCAACCGCTGGGCCCGCCCCGGCCGCCAGTTCCACAACGGCTACGGCCCCACCGAGGCCACCATCACCTGCATCGACTACCGCTGCCCCGACCAGCCCCTCACCACCGCGCCCCCCATCGGCCGCGCCATGGCCAACCAGCGCGCCTACGTCCTGGACAAGCACCTCCGCCTCGCACCCACCGGAATACCCGGAGAGCTCTACCTGGCCGGCGCCGGCCTGGCCCACGGCTACCTCGGCCGCACCGACCTCACCGCCGACAAATTCCGCCCCGACCCCTACGCACCCACCCCCGGCACCCGCATGTACGCCACCGGCGACCTCGCATCCTGGCGCGCCGACGGCAACCTCGAATTCCTCGGCCGCATCGACCGCCAGGTCAAAATCCGCGGCATGCGCATCGAACCCGGCGAAATCGAACACGTACTGGCCAGCCATCCAGGAGTGCGCCAGGCCATCGTCGTGGTCAAGGATGCGGGCACGCAGCGGGCCCGGCTGATCGGCTATGTCGTACCCAGCGGCGGGCAGGACCTCGATCCCGGCCAGGTACGTGAATACGCGAGCGACCGGCTCCCGTCGCACATGGTCCCGGCCGCGCTGCTGAGTCTCGACAAGATGCCGCTCACTTACGCCGGGAAGATCGACCTCGCGCGACTGCCTGATGCTGACGCCCGCTCAAGCACCGGCCGGGTCGAGCTCACCACGGACACTCAGCACCGCCTCGCCGAGATCTGGCACGGGCTGATCGGCGCCGACGCTGGCCCGATCGGTGCCCTGGACAGTTTCTTCAACGCGGGCGGCAGTTCCCTTCAGGTCACCCAGCTCATCTCGCGGATCCGTGACTCATTCCAGGTGACGCTCGAACCACGCCACCTATTCGCGCATCCAGTGCTCGAACAACTCGCCAGCCAGATCGACCATGCCCTGCTCCAGGCATCAGAGGACGCCGTAGCTGCCCAGCTGGAATCAGAGATCGCCGAGCTGTCCGAGGCCGAGCTGGACAAGTTGCTCGAAGAGGCCGGGCTTGGCCCCGTGCGGCAAGCACTAGTGCAGCAAGCACCGGAGGACAGCAGATTCGAGGCCAAGCGGCGCGCGCTGCTGGAACTGCGACTCAGCCAGCGGCGCCAGGCGGAGCTTGACGCAGCCGAGCGGGACCGGGTTGTCCCGGTGCCGCGCGATGGCAGGCTGCCCTGCTCGTACCAGCAGGAAGGCTTGTGGTGCCTGCATCAGCTTGACCCGGCTTTGTCGGTGTACCAGATACCGTTCGCGGTGCGGCTGCGCGGCCACCTGGACGCTGACGCCATGCGGGCAGCCCTGACAGCGCTGGTGACGCGGCACGAAAGCCTGCGGACCAGGTTCGAAAGCCAGCATGGCACGCCGGTACAGGTCATAGCTCCCCCGCCCGAGACCTGGCCGGCGCCCATCACGGCGCTATCCGATGGCGACGTTCCCGCCTGGCTCGACGCCCAGACGCATCTGCCGTTTGACCTGCGAACCGGACCGCTGTTCCGCTCGTCGCTGGCCCGCGTCCACGCCGATGAGCATGTGCTGCTGCTGGTGGCGCACCACATCGTCACCGACGGCTGGTCGTTCCTGGTGCTGACCAGTGAGCTGTCAGAACTGTACGACGCCGCGATCCGCACGAAGCCGGAAGCGGCACTCGCCGAGCTGACCGTACAAGCCGTCGACCATGCGGCCTGGCAGCGCCGCTGGCTCGCCGGCCCGGAGGCGCAAGACCAGGTCAGCTACTGGCGGGACGTCCTCGATAGTATGCCGACGCTGGATTTGCCGGCCGACCGGCCCCGCCCCGCGCAGCCCACCGGAGCCGGGGCGCTGTTCGGGCAGCGGCTGCCCGACGAGCTGGCCGCGGCGCTGCGCGAACTGGCGCGACATGAGCATGCATCTTTCCTGGCGGTCCTGCTAGCCGGCTTCCTGACTGTGCTTGGCCGCTACACCGGGCAGCAGGACCTGGCTGTCGGGTCGGTATTCTCCGGGCGAACCCGCTCGGAGTTCGAGCCGCTGGTCGGCTTCCTCGCCAACACCCTGGTGCTGCGTACCAGCCTGGCCGGCGATCCGACCTTCCGCGAGCTGATCCGCCGCTGCAACGAGACTGTGCTCGGAGCTACAGCACATCAGGACGTGCCTTTCGGGCTCCTCGTCGAAGCGCTCAAGCCCGAACGCGCCGCCGGCCGTAACCCGCTGTTCCAGGTCAGTTTCACGCTGCAGGCAGCCGGGGTGAGCACTGGCGGGTTCGCCCCCGGCGGCCTGGAGGTCACCGAGCTTGGCACCGGCACGGACCGCGCTCGCTTCGACCTGGCTGTGGCCGCGGTCGAGGGGGCGGACGGCAGTCTTGAGCTGACGATGGAGTACTCCACCGAGCTTTTCGGCTCCGGTCGCATGGAACGGCTCTCTGAGCATCTCGGGGTTGTCATGGCACAAATGGTGACTGACCCCCGTGTGAGCATCGGCGAGTGCGAGGTTATCCCTGAGGCTGAGCGGGTGCGGCTGGTGGAGGGCTGGAATCCGGTGCCGGGCCCGGGTGACGGCCGGCTCCTGCACGACCTGGTGACCGCCCGCGCCACCGCGGCACCAGACCAGGTCGCGATGCGGTTCACCGGCGCCGAGCTCACCTACCGCCAGCTTGACCAGGCCTCGAACCAGCTCGCGAACCTCCTGGCCAGCGCCGGCATCACCCCGGGACACGTCGTCGGCGTCCTGCTCGAACGAGGATTCCACCTCCCCCTCGCCGAGCTCGGCATCCTCAAGGCCGGCGCCGCCTGGCTCCCGCTCGACCCCCAGTACCCAGCCGACCGGATCGCCTACCAGCTCACCGACGCCCGCGCCGCACTCACCGTGACAACCACCGACCTCGCCGCCCGGCTCCCCGCCACCACCACCCCCGTCCTCCTCGACACCCCCGCCCTCAGCCACCACCCGGACACCACCCCGCCCGCCACCGCCGACCCCGAGGACACCGCCTACGTCATCTACACCTCCGGCTCCACCGGCAGGCCCAAGGGCGTCATGGTCCCCCACCGCGCCGCCGTCAACTTCTGCACCGCCTTCCGCGACCTCTTCGCCATCACCCCCGACGACCGCATCCTCCAGTTCGCCAACCCCGCCTTCGACGTCAGCGTCTCCGACTTCTTCGCCACCCTCGCCGCCGGCGCCACCATCATCGGAGCACCCCGCACCGACCTCCTCGACCCCGACTCCCTCCAGGCACTCATCCGCGACGAGAAAATCACCTTCGGCGACATCCCCCCCGCCATACTCCGCCTCCTGGACCCCGAGCCCCTCACCGACCTGCGGATCCTCTTCATCGGCATGGAACCCTACGGCCCCGAGCTCGTCAACCGCTGGGCCCGCCCCGGCCGCCAGTTCCACAACGGCTACGGCCCCACCGAGGCCACCATCACCTGCATCGACTACCGCTGCCCCGACCAGCCCCTCACCACCGCGCCCCCCATCGGCCGCGCCATGGCCAACCAGCGCGCCTACGTCCTGGACAAGCACCTCCGCCTCGCACCCACCGGAATACCCGGAGAAGCTCTACCTGGCCAGCGCCGGCCTGGCCCACGGCTACCTCGGCCGCACCGACCTCACCGCCGACAAATTCCGCCCCGACCCCTACGCACCCACCCCCGGCACCCGCATGTACGCCACCGGCGACCTCGCATCCTGGCGCGCCGACGGCAACCTCGAATTCCTCGGCCGCATCGACCGCCAGGTCAAAATCCGCGGCATGCGCATCGAACCCGGCGAAATCGAACACGCCGTGAACACCTGGCCCGGGGTACGGCAATGCGCGGTGATCGTACGCGAGCCGGGTACGCCGCAGGCATATCTCGCCGCTTACGTGGTGTCAGAACCGGACTCGAGCATCGACGGCGACAAGCTCCGCGACTACCTCGCTGACCGCCTGCCCCTGCACATGATCCCGACGGTACTGAGCGTGGCCGAGCTGCCGCTCACCGCTTCCGGCAAGCTCGACGAGGCCAGACTCCCGGCACCCGAGCCGCTATCGGTGCGCTCCGCGCCCCCGGAGACCGCGACCCAGCACCGCCTCGCGCAGATGTGGCGGGGGCTGCTCAAGGCGGATGCCGACCAGATCGGCGTTCACGATAACTTCTTCGTCCAGGGCGGTAGCTCGCTGCAGGCCATCCAGCTCATCGCCCAGATCAGGGAGGCATTCGACGTCAGGCTGGACCCGCGGCAGCTGTTCCTTTACCCGGTGCTTGAGCGACTGGCCGCGCAGATTGACCAGCTACGCCAGCTCGAGCCCGACCCGGACGAGGACGACGAGATCTCGGCACTGGTGCCGATCAAGCCTGACGGCACCAGGCCTCCGCTGTTCTTCGTGCACGCCGTCGGTGGCTCGGTCACCCCGTATGGCGCGCTGGCATCGCTGCTCGGCGCCGACCAGCCCTTCTATGGACTGGAGCACCCCGGCCTGCGCGGTGGCACCGCTGCCCAGCGCATACCAGAGATGGCCGCCAGCTACATCAGCGCCATCCGGCAGGTGCAGCCTGCTGGCCCGTTCCACCTCGGCGGCTGGTCATTCGGCGGCGTCGTAGCCGCGGAGATGGCCAGCCAGCTGCGAGCTGGCGGTGAGGAGGTAGCGCTGGTAGTCGTGCTCGACAGCGGCCTGCCGACCACGATGTACGAGCCGGATCAAGCTGAGCTGCTCACGTGGTTCGTCAGAGATCTGGCTGGTCTCGCGACCTCGGACCCGCCGGCGATAGATCTGACGGCCCTGCGCCAGCTCGCCGCCAGCGAGCAGGTGGACGCGGTGCTTGATGCGCTGGAGGCCGCGGGCCTGGAATCCTCGGCCGTCCGCCAGGAACTGCGCAACCGGATCAGGATCTTCGCTGAGAACAGCCGGGCGTTTCTGGCTCATCAGCCGGACCGCTACGACGGCCGCCTCGTGCTGCTGACCGCCGCGCAGGAGCGCGATGATGACGTCGGACGATGGCGGGCGCTAGCGCGGGCGGACTTCGAGCATTACGTGGTACCCGGCAACCACTACACCTTGCTCAGGTCACCGCATCTGCCGGCGGTGGCCGAAGCGGTACGGCGCTGCCTGCCCGATCAGGCCGCCGGGACTTGATGATGACGCTCTTGCGGGATATTGACGGTCTTGCGGATTAAAGAAAGAGCCGTCTCGGTGACATGCGGTCGCCGGGCTCACTGTGCACGTGGCATACTTGCTTTCCTGAACGTGAGTTGTCCTGACAAGGTCCCTGTCGTGAGCACAATGTTAGCGTTGCGAGGGTTGTAAATGGTACCCGAATGTGCCTGCTGGACATCGCGATGACAGAAGCACCCGCCGGAGGACAGGATTACCGGCGGCTGGCTGCCAATGCCGGATGGCGCAGGTACACGCTCACGACAGCGTTTCAGCGGGTGTCGGTCGCAATGGCACCAATCGCGCTTGTGCTTGCTGGCCATGCGGCCACGGGATCCTTTCGGATTGGCGCGCTCATGGCGAGCTCCTACGCGTTCGCCGACGGGATCGCCGCGCCATTGTCGGGCCGGCTCATCGACCGGATGGAGCTTCGGCGGGGCGTGAGCGTGGCGCTGGGAGCCGGCGCGGTGATTCTCGCGGCCCTGGCCGGACTGGCAGCCGCTCGCGCGCCCGCTGTGGTGCTGATAGCCGTGAGCGCTCTGGCCGGCGCGGCCCCAGCGGGGGCAATGGGTGGCTTAAGGGCGTATTTGCAGCGTATTGTTCCCGAGGATCTGCTCACGCGCGCGTTCGCGCTTGACGCTACGCTCCTGGAGCTGGAGTGGATGATCGCGCCCGCCCTGGTCGCGATCACCGGATTCCTTGGCGCACCGGTGCTCGCCATCGTCCTGATGGCGCTGGCTACCTCTGCGGCATGCGGCGGATCGCGGCTGCTCGGCCGGCAGCAGCCGTCCCCGCGTGTCGCGGGCGCCAGCGGGGCCTGGAGAATGCCGGGAGCGCTGCCCATCTACTTCATCAGCGCCGTCCTTGGATACGCCGAGGGAACGATCAACATCGCGCTCGCCCCCCTGATGCCCACCGTCGGCTCGCGGCCGGCGACTGCGGGTTTCCTGATCACGCTGCTATCGGTGACCAGCGCGGTAGGCGGCGTCGGCTATGCCGCTTACGACAATCGCCGGCCCGGAAATCTAAATCAGCGCGCGAATATCGCGATCCTTGCCCTGGGCATAGGCGTAGCACTGATCGCGGTTTCGCCATCGCTTATCTTCGTGGCTATCGCCGTCGGTATCTGCGGAGTGTGGTTCGCGCCGCTTATCACTCTGCTTAACCTTATCCTCGGGAAGCTGCTGCCAGTCAACCAGCTCTCCGAGGGATTCTCGACCTTGTCCGCCGCAAGCCAGGTCGGCTATGGAGCGAGCGGTCTGGCCACGAGCATCGTGCTCGGATTCGCGGGAGCACGCGCTTGTTTTGTTCTCGCCGCCGCAATCACGATCGCAGGCGGTATCGGGGCCTGGTTGTGGCACCATTATTATCGGGGATCACAGGACGCCGGCGGATAGACCTGCGACCGCCAGCGGCTTCAGCGGAGCAGGCGGGCCGGTCACGGCCAGGGAAACTCCCCCTTGAACACCAAGAACGCCGGGCTATACAGCCAGGTATCCTCAGCCGCATCTGGTCCGTCCGGCCCGAACGCCGGCGGCTCGTGGCGATTCTCCAGCTCGATCCGGTGATCACGGACGCTCAAGGCCGGCGCGAGCGCGACAACGGCGGGCACGCTGACCTGACCGGACCGGCCGGTCACGCCCTCCATCAGGTCAGTGGCACGTATTCTCAGGTCAGCGGCGCCGCGAGGGCCGGCAGGAAAGCGCACCCCGGCCCCGGCCACCGGCCAGTCCCGGTAGACGCCGCGCTGCGGCACGTCGCGGGACGCCGGGAAGCGGATGCCGATGTCCTGTCCGGCAACGCGCGACTCATAGACACACCCGTCAGCCAGCAGGAATGCTGACTTGTAGCCGTACCGGATCTCGATCGCGCGGGTGCAGCAGCGCAGCATCCGCTCATCCGGGGGCAGTCCGGTACCGTCCGGGCGAAGGCACCGGACAGTGAACTGGGTGGGCTCCAGGTGCTTGATGGCCACGAGGCAATCGGCGCCCACGCCGAGTGGCGGCGAGCAGAGCTTGCTGGCCATCTCCGCCACGTTGGTGGCTGAGGTGTCCGCCAGATTAACGACGACATAGTCGCGGCCGTCGCTATGGGTCTTCATGAAGAACAAGGTCATCGCCCGATCACCTGCCGACCCCGTCGCATCGCCACCTTCTAACCATCCGCGCCCGGCCACAGGTAGCCGCGAAGCGCGGCCTCATCCGTGCCTGACCAGGAAATGCCCAGGTCCTCCGCCAGACAGGCCGCTTGCTCCGCGGAGAACAAGGTCGCGGCATCACTAAACACGCCAGAGAGGGGCTCAGGCAGGGCCAGGTCGCGAGGATCGGGCAGGACGCTCAGCAGGCCGGCCAGCTCCCTGCCGGCACTCAGCTCGGCAGCTTTCCCCAGCACGTCCCAGAACTCCGCATAGGTAACCTCGCGCAACGGCACGACCTCACCGAGGGCGTCGAGCACCTGCTCTATCCGAATCCCCGGCGGCTGGACGACATGCAGAAACGGGGCTACTTCCCGGTCACTGCCCGCGACGCCGACAATGAACTCACTGACCTTGTCGACTGGCGTCCAGTCGGTCACAGCCGAAGTGGCGAACCGCAGGCCGAGCCGTGCGCACGCGTGCACCAGGCTGTCGAGGACTGACCGGGGATTGGCGATCCCGGTATGCGAGTGCGGCATCACCTCGCCAAGCCGGTAGATCGTCGCGGGCACGCCGCGGGCACGGGCCAGCGCGACGACCTTCTCAGCCACCCACTTCGACTGGCTATAGCCGTCAGCGGGCGCGGCCAGATCCCAGCTCTCGTGTTCTCCGGCGACCGGCCCGCCCGGTGATCCGTCGGCCGCGCCCGTCACAGGAAACACGCTCAGCGTCGAGATGTAGTGCAGGCGTTTCGGCACCCCCGATGCGACCAGCCGCAGTATCTCCGTTGTCGCCATGACGTTGGCGCTGCGATGGCTGGCATAGTCGAGTACCAGGTTCACTAAGGCCGCGTTATGGATGACGGTATCGACCGACTCGGCGAGGTCAGCGAAATCACCTGGCTCGAGGCCGAAGTAAGGGAGCCCGAGGTCGCAGGGGACAACGACGACATCGCGCATAATGACCTGAGGCGCAAGGGCGTAGTGCTCAAGAGCGGCGGTCAGCCTCTCCCGCGCGTGCTCCGCGCTGCCGCCCCGGACCAGGCAGTGCACCGTGCGGCTAGCCCG
Source organism: uncultured Actinomycetota bacterium (assembly GCA_963819285.1). Classification (GTDB taxonomy): domain Bacteria; phylum Actinomycetota; class Actinomycetes; order Streptosporangiales; family Streptosporangiaceae; genus Chersky-822. The sequence goes on along the minus strand of CAWFVM010000006.1, from coordinate 764,784 downwards.
AGTCACCAGCTCGTCTAACAGATGCGCGCCTATGAAGCCGGTAGCACCGGTGAGCAGCACCCTGCCCAGTCCCGGCGGCGCCGCACCACCACCGCCCGTGACGCTGGGATCGAGGCGAACATCACGGCGCAGAGCGTCAGCCACCTCCCTGCCGCCTGGCCCAGCAGCCTCCGGTGATCCGAGAATCAGGGCGGCCTGCGCCTGGATGGTAGCGGCACCGACGATGTCCTGGATCGTCAGCCGCACGCCGAGCCGTCGCTCAAGCGCGAGAGCAAGCCGCTGCGCGAGCAGGGAGTCACCGCCGGAGTCGAAAAAGCTGTCCGTGGCCCCCACCTCGTCACGCGCCAGAAGGTCAAGCCACACCTCCTTGACGGCGGCCTCGGCGGAACTGACTGTCCCGGTGTTCGTCCTGCTGACCAGGCGCCGCGCCAGGACAGAGAGCGCGCGGCGATCAGCCTTGCCGCTCTGGGTGAGCGGCAGGTCATCCAGCAGTACGATCTGGCGCGGCACGGAGTGACGGGGCAGCAGGTGCCGCGCGTGCTCGCTCAGGTCTTCCGGCGTCACGTCAGAGCGTGCGGTGACGAAGCCGACAAGCGTCCGCGCTGTCCCTGTGCCGTGGACGATCACCTTGGCCTCCCGAACCGCCGGATGCGTCACCAGGACAGACTCGACCTCCGACAGCTCTATGCGCACGCCGCCCAGCTTCACTTGCTGGTCGGTGCGGCCCACGAACATGAACAGGCCGTCATCGCGCTGGTAGCCGAGGTCTCCGGTGCGATACAGCAGGGTGCCAGGGATCTCAGGAAACGGATTCGGGACGAAGGCCGAGGCGGTCTTACCCGGATCACCGAGATAGCCGGTGCCGAGGCAGTCACCGCCAATCTGGATCTCGCCAACCTGGCCAGGCCGCGCCAGGCCGTTCTGCTCATCGACGATCACCGCGTAGGTATTGTCGATCGGCAGGCCGATCGGGATCGCCTGGCCATCGGCGGGGGTTATCTCGTGGAAGACCGAGCCGATGGATGCCTCGGTCGGGCCGTAGGTGTTCGTGATCCGGATGCCGGGCAGCAGGCCGCTCATGGCGTGCACCGCCGCCGGGTTAACCTCTTCACCGCCGATCAGGATCTGGCGGAGCGAGGCGAGTCGCGGCACCAGCCGGGAATCGGCGGTGAGCAACTCCACGAGGGTGTTGAAGATGGACGGCACGAAGTCGGTCATGGTGACGCCGTGCCGCGCGATCACCTCAGTCGTGCGCACGAGATCGAGGATTCCGTCACGCTCGGGGATCACGACCTGGCCGCCGTTGGTCAGCGGCCAGAGCAGCTGCCAGATCGAGGAGTCAAAGACATGCGGGCTGTTCTGGAGCACGATCTGCTCACCGCCGAACAGCGCGGTCATGTAGAGGAACCTATTCAGCAGGCCGAGATGCCGGTTGACCGTGCATTTCGGCGTTCCGGTCGACCCGGACGTGAAGAATCCGTAGATCAGGTCCGAGACGGTGGCGGGCTGCCCGGCATAGGCGCTGGCACCGGCCGGCAGCTGGTCAAGCTCCACGTGCAGTGCCGCCGGTCCCAGCTCGCTCCAGGGCTCCGCCGGACCGGAGATCAGCACGACCTTCGGTCGCAGTCCATCGACAATGGCGCGGATTCGCTCTCCGGGCCATTGCCGGTCAATTGGAATGAACGGCGCGCCGATCTTCATTGTGGCGATCATCGCCACAGGGAGGACAATACCGCCGTCCATGACAAGCGGGACAAAATCGCCCTTAGTGACACCGCGTTCGCGAAGCCGACCGGCTAAGGCGACCGCGCACGCGTCGAGTTCCTGGTAGCTCAGCGACCGGGACCCGTAGGTCACAGCGCAGCGGTCGGGTGTCGCGATGGCCTGCGCCAGGAATAACTGTAAGACAGTGCGATCAGTGGGATAGGCAATCTGCCGGCCGTTTGCCCTGCTGAGCAGCGGGCCACCGAGTTGAGACAGCACGTGCGCTCCCTGCCGCAGCGAAAAGTCAGGGTCTGGCATGCAAATCCGCCACAATCTGCAAGGAAGTTTAGCTACCCGACCGACGCATGTAAATGGGTCTTTACAGCGACAGCGAGGCGAACTACCGTATTTCAAAGGTGGGTACTTCGCTACCATCACGACGAACGGCATCAGTAATTATCTTACCCGGCAGATCGGACTAACGGTACGTAATCATGCTACTCAATCAGATAGCTAGCGAACGACCTGGAGTGTGTGTTTCAGGGGGTCTTTCCTCCCTCGCGGTGGCCGCGTCCCTCGTCGACGAAGGGGTGCCTGCGACCGCCTTACTGGCGGACATCGGCCAGGCGGCTCCGGACGACGTGCGCTGCCTGGCGCATTCGCTTGAGGCTGCCGGGATTCCTACTGTGGTGGTCGATCTCAGGGACCGCATGGCGGAGTTGGCCCTCAGTCTCGTGCGCTACCTGGCCAGGCACGAGGGGGGTACTGGAATACCACGAGCTCCGCCCGGCTGGTGCTGGTCGAGGGACTGGCAGCGGCCATGCGCCGCGCTGGCTGCACGGTACTGGCCCACGGGTGTGTCGGCGGCGGAAACGATCAGCGCCGGTTCGAGCGATATGGCGCGATGTTCGCACCGGACTTGCAGCCGTTCGCGCCCTGGACGGACCCCGAGCTGCTGCAGCGTTTTCCTGACCGGGCAACTATGGAGAAATACGCGCTTGAGCGTAATCTCCCGCTCACCGGCGGATCCAGCGCGCACTACTCAGTGGACGGCAATCTCGCTGGTTTCTCGCATGAGGGCACAATTCTGGAGAGTCTGGATACACCGGACAGCGCTGCGGAACTGGTCCTGACCGTGCCTCCGCACGAAGCGCCCGATCGGGCCGAGCAGGTGTCGGTCCGGTTCGATCATGGTCAGCCGGTGGAAATCGGAGGATCAGCGGCTGGCCCGCGAGAGCTGCTTGAGCACGCGAACTTAATCGCCGGGCGGAATGGCATCGGCCTGCGCAGCGTGGTGGAGAACCGCATCAACGGGACGAAATGCCGCGGCATCTACGAGGCGCCAGGTCTCGAGCTGCTCGGGTTCTGCGTCGCACGGGTCTACGAGATCGCCATCGAGCGCGAGGCCAGGCAGCTACTGAATTTCCTGTCCGACCTGATTGGCCGCGGTGTCTACGAGGGAAGGTACTTCGACCCCGCGGTCGCCGCCGCCCGTGCGGCCGCGGACCTCATCCTGGAACCGGCGAGCGCGACCGTGACGGTCGAGGTCTATAAGGGAAACATGTCCTTCCTCGGGGTGTACGGTCAGGCCGGCAAGCCACTGCCCCCGCGCCAGACCCGATTCAGCGGAGGCGGTCACTTCTGGCAGGTAACGGACTGATTTTCCGGAATGATCCGAGTAAAGGCTGGTCAGTGACATGAAGTATCGGCAGTTCGGGCGGCTGGGCTGGGATCTCAGTGAAATCGGGTACGGCATGTGGGGTGTCGCCGGCGGACCCGGCGGCTGGACCGGCGGTGACGATGCGGCCGGCGCTCAGGCACTGCAGGAGGCCGTCGACCTCGGATGCAATTTCTTTGATACCGCCTGGATCTACGGTCGCGGCGCTGGCGAGCAGATCCTTGGCCGCCTGCTCAGCGAGAACTCCGGCCGCCGGCTGTACGTGGCCACCAAGATCCCGCCGATGGACCGGGCCTGGCCATCGACACGGGAGTCCCGCCTCATGGACGTCTTTCCTCCCGATCATGTGTGGGAGTACCTGCACAAGAGCCTGGAGAATCTGGGTGTTGACTGCATTGACTTGCTGCAATACCACGTCTGGGAGGACTCATGGGCTGACGACGACCGCTGGCGTCAGCCCATAGAGAAGATGAAGGCCGAAGGACTGGTGCGGGCTGTGGGTATCAGCATCAATCGCTGGGAACCCTGGAATGGTCTCAAGGCGCTGGACACCGGCCTGGTCGACTCGGTACAGGTGATCTACAACATCTTCGATCAGGCGCCGGAAGATGAGCTCTTCACCACGTGCGGCGAGAAAAACATAGGCGTTATCGCCAGGGTCCCCTTCGACGAGGGCAGCCTGACCGGCACTCTCAGGCGGGACAGTACCTGGCCGGAGAGCGACTGGCGCACTTCGTATTTCGTGCCGGAAAATCTCGCCGCCAGCGTGGAACGGGCCGACCGGCTCAGGCCCGTCATTCCCGCCGGCCTGACCATGCCCGAACTGGCGCTGCGGTTCATCCTGCAGCATCCGGCCGTCACCACAGTAATCCCCGGAATGCGCACGATCGGTCACGTACGGACTAACCTCGGCGTGAGTGACGGCATCCCGCTTCCCGCCGGGCTCATGGCCGAGTTGCGCGGGCACAGATGGGACCGGCAGCCGACCTCGTGGTCACAGTGAGCCGGCGGGGCCCGCTGTGTCATGCCAGACTGGGCTCTGATCAGCTGGATCGCCGTTGTAGTTAATCGTGATCTCTTCGTCCTGCTCAATGACTTTCAAGGCGGTGACGACAACCAGGTTACGCGCAAGATGCTGCAGGTAATGAGCATTCGGGTCGTAAGAGTGGTTGTAGAGCATTCCGAATCCGAGTGCTAGCCCGGCGGCGTCTTCCCATTCATAGTAACGATCACGCAGCAGGGTGGTGTCCAGGGCAGCGCGCTCAGCGGCCGGCATGACAAGGACAGGACAGACCTCGATCGTCATTCCTGGCTTGAAGCTCCGAGCCGCGAATACGCCTCGCCCGTGCAGCGAAGACGATGCCACGTAGAGATCGCCGGGCCGGACGCCGGGCGTTATGAGCTGATCGAAGCAATCAGGTAAGTCGTCTTCAGTCCCGATCATGCCCCGATCGTAACATGCTGGGTCACCGCGGAATTAGGATTCGTGAGTCCGCCGCGGCACAGAACGGGTCACGATGTGTCGTCGATCGCGTCCAGTGCCCGCCAGTTGTCTTCGAGCCGGTCCAGGCGGGCCGCCGCTGGCGAGGCCAGCAAAGCCGCCACCGCCGCGACCAGCGCGTATCCCATGGCAAGGGCTGCCACCTGACTATCAAACGGTCCCGGGCCACGTCCGCTCACGGTAAAGGCGGCCGCCGAGTTATCCGCCAGCGGTGACAGCGGGCTATCGGAAAAGCTGATGATGTACACGCCGGAGCGGGCAACCAGCCCCAGCGCGCTGAGCACCCACCGGTCGTACCGGCGCTGGTCGATGACCAGCGCCGTGTCATCCGGCCCCGCCGACGCCAGCAGCTTCCCGACATGCACGTCGTTCCCGCCGACCTTGGTGACGCCGTCCCTGAGCATCGCCAGCTGGTCAGCGAGCAGGTCTCCCACGCCCGCCGCGCACTCCGCGGCGATGATCAGTATCCGGCCCGGGCATTCGGCCATCCGCTTGGCCGCCTCGTCGAAAACCAGCCGGTCGGCGCGGCCGAGCGTGTCCTGCAGGTTGTCGAGCTCGAGGGCCACGGTCCGCGCCAGCACGTCACCCAGGCTCGGCTCCCTGATTCGCTGCCGGGCCGGGCGCAGCCGGGCGGCGAGATCCTCCTGTGCCCGTGACTGCAGGTCCCCGAAACCTTCCAGGCCGAGTTTCGCGGCGAGCCGGATTATCGTCGTGCCGCATTCATGGAGTAAATGCTACTTTGATGATCATTCCGAAGCAAATACTCCAATAACTATGGCCGCCGCCAAAGAAGCAAGGAGTGTCACCATGACCGCCGGGCGGATCGTCGCCGCCCTGGTCAGCGCCTGCGAAGAGGGCCGTGATCACGACCGCGAGCCTGTCGTCTTCGTGACCCCCCATCAGAGCCTGCCGATCAGCCTGAGCTACTACTCGCGACTCCGGGCGGTCGCTCCGACCGCGCCGAGCAGCCCGATAGCCTGACTAGTGCGGGTCGAACAGGGCGCTGACCGACTCGCCTTCGTGGATCCGCCTGATGGCCTCGGCCAGGGCTGGCGCCACTGAGATGACGTGCAGCTTCTCGTCGCGTTCCGCGTCAGCTATGGCCACCGAGTTGGTGCAGACGATCTGCCGAACTTCCGGCCAGGCCTCGATGCGCTTCAGCGCCCCGTCGCAGAACAACCCGTGGGTGCAGGCAATCCGCACCGAGCGAGCACCATGCTCGCGCAGCTTGCCGAGCAGCTCGATGATCGTGGTGCCCCTGGCGATCTCGTCGTCGAGCACGATCACGTTCCGCCCGGCGACGTCGCCGATGATCGAGGTGATCGACACCTTCTCATCGCTCAGCCGCTCCTTGGCCCCGGCCGCCACCGGGAGCCCGAGCATCCGCGCCAGCGCCGCCGCCTGTTTCGCATTGCCGAGGTCGGGTGACACCACGACGGAGTTGGACAGATCCTGCCCCCGGAAATGAGCCGCGATCTCGCGCAGCGCGTGCAGGTGATCCACCGGTACCGAGAAGAACCCGTGCACCTGCGGCGAATGCAGCGTCATGGTCAGCACCCGGCTGGCGCCCGCGGTGACCAGCAGATCGGCGACGAGCCTGCCGCCAATCGAGACTCTGGGCATGTTTTTCTTGTCTGACCTGGCATAGGCGTAATGCGGAATCACAGCGGTGACCCGCGCCGCCGACGCTCCGCGCGCCGCGTCGAGCATGAGCAGCAGCTCGACCAGGTGCTCCTGCACCGGTGCGGACAGCGGCTGGATCAGGAAGACATCGCGTTCCCTGCAGTTGGACTGAAGCTGCACTTCCAGGCAGTCGGTGGCGAACCGGCGGACGATGGCCGGATGGAGCGGGACCCCGAGGTGCCCGCATATCTCCGCCGCCAGATCCCGGTGGGCGGAGCCGCTGAAGATCGAGATTTCCCGCACATGGCCAGATTATTGCCATGTGGCTAATCGCCGCCTCAGAACGCGAAGGTGATTTTCAGCACTCGGCCGGCCGGGCTAGCCCGCGAGCGCGCTGACCAGGCCGCTGACCAGGCGGTCAAGCTCGGTGCCTGCCGGGTCGTGGGTCGGGTTGATCTCGGTGAGCACCAGCCCGGCGAACGCGGGGGCCGCGCGCAGCTCTCGCAGGCCGGCCAGCGCATCGTCGAGGGTTACGCCCGAGCCGTAGTGCGGGAAGTTGCCGAGCGGGAGGTCGGCCGAGTCCACCACGTCGATGTCGAAATGGACGAGCACGCGGCTGGACTCGCCGGCGATCGCGGCCAGGGCACGCCGCGCTGCCGCTGCCGGGTCCGCGGCGAAGGCCGGCGCTTCCTGGAAGCTCACCTGGAGCTCGCGGAGATGGTCACGGCCCGCCTGGCTGGTCTCCCTGGGGTCAGAGCCGAGGATCGCGAGCCTGGCCGGGGTCAGCAGCGGCGCGTCTCCGCCGAGCGCGGCGAGTTCTGGGGCACCGCCTCCCAGCAGGTGCGTGATGCCCATCGAGTCGAAGATCCCTGACCCGCCATCACCGGGTACGTCAAGGTCGGCGTCGCCGTCCAGGTAGATGAGGCCGACGGCGGGCTCACCGCGCCGCAACCCGGCTACCGCCCCGATCGTGATCGTGCAGTCGCCGCCGAGCACCAGAGGCAGCCGCCCCGATCCGGCGACCTCGGCCACCGCGTCGGCCACCTCGGCCGCGACCCTGGCCACGGCTGGCAGGCTCCGCCCGGCACGCGCGTCGCGATCGGGAGCGAACACCGCCCCTGGCAGGTCACCGGCGTCAGCTACCCTGACCCCGGCCGCGCCGAGCCTGCTGACCAGCCCGGTGCCGCGCAGCGCGGCCAGGCGCGGCTCCTGCCCGGCATGATGAGCACCCGCGCTGCTGGGGACGCCGATCACCACCCACTCACTCATCGTGCTCTCCTTCGCTCTCGCCCGCCGGCATCTCGTGCTGACGATTTTGGCTGTTCTCCACAGGCTAGGGCCAGCTGATCTGTCCGTCTCGCTGACCGCACAGGAACGATCGGAGGCGAGCACCCGCCCCTGGCAGGTGGCCGGGGTCCGCTACCCTGACCCCGTCGCCCGGCCGGCGTTGAGGGACTGGGCGGTTTTGGTGGTTCTCTATAACTTGGGGCAGCTGACCTGTCCTCTTGCGGCATTCCGCTACCGGCTGGTAGCTGGAAGTCTGTACCGCACGTATGCCGGCTACAAGGAAGGGCTCGCTTCGGTGTTCAGTCGTGTCGCCATCGTCAACCGCGGTGAGGCCGCCATGCGGCTCATCCACGCCGTCCGGGACCTCGCCGCCGAGACCGGGACGCCGATCGAGACGGTCGCGCTGCATACCGACGTCGACCGGACGGCCACGTTCGTGCGGGAGGCCGATCTCGCCTACGACCTCGGGCCGGCCTCCGCCCGGCCATACCTGGACCTGGCCGTGCTCGAACGGGCGCTCATCTCGACCCGCGCCGACGCGGCCTGGGTCGGCTGGGGCTTCGTCGCCGAGGACCCCGCCTTCGCCGAGCTGTGCGACCGGATCGGAGTCACGTTCGTCGGCCCGAGCGCCGACGCGATGCGCAGGCTCGGCGACAAGATCGGCGCGAAGCTGATCGCCGAGGAGGTCGGGGTGCCGGTGGCGCCGTGGAGCCGGGGCGCGGTCGCGGACCTGGACGCGGCGGCACGCGCGGCGGCCGAGATCGGCTACCCGCTGATGCTGAAGGCGACCGCCGGCGGCGGCGGGCGGGGCATCCGGGTCATCGCGAGCGAGGCCGAGCTGGCCGACGCCTACGAGCGCACCAGCCAGGAGGCCGCACGGGCGTTCGGCAGCGGCGTGCTCTTCCTGGAGCGCCTGGTCACCGGGGCCAGGCACGTCGAGGTCCAGATAATCGCGGACGGCAAGGGCACCGCGTGGGCGCTCGGCGTAAGGGACTGCTCGATCCAGCGCCGCAATCAGAAGGTGATCGAGGAGTCCGCCTCGCCCGTGCTCAGCTCCGCGCAGGTGCTGGAGCTGAAGGCCTCCGCCGAGCGCCTCGCGGTCGCCGTGGATTACGCCGGGGCGGCGACGGTCGAGTTCCTCTTCCACCCGGGCGACCAGCTGTTCGCGTTCCTTGAGGTCAACACCCGGCTCCAGGTGGAGCACCCGATCACCGAGTCGGTCACCGGCGCCGACCTGGTCCGGCTCCAGCTGCACGTCGCCGCGGGCGGCCGGCTGACTGGTGACCAGCCCGCCGAGCGCGGGCACGCGATCGAGGCGCGGCTCAATGCCGAGGATCCAGACCGGGACTTCGCTCCCTCGCCGGGCCGGATCGTGCGGCTGGACCTGCCCGCCGGGCCGGGCATCCGGGTCGACACCGGGGTCAGCGAGGGCGACACGATCCCGGCCGAGTTCGACTCGATGATCGCGAAGATCATCGCCTGCGGCCGGGACCGCGCCGAGGCGCTCGGCCGGCTGCGCCGGGCGATGGCGGAGACCACGGTCATCATCGAGGGCGGCGCGACCAACAAGAGCTTCGTGCTTGACCTGCTCGACCAGCCCGAGGTGATCGATGCCAGCGCCGACACCGGCTGGATCGACCGGGTCAGGGGCGAGGGAAGGCTGGTATCGCACCGGCACTCCGCGGTCGCCCTGGCCGTGGCCGCGATCGAGGCCTACGAGGAGCAGGAGCGGATCGAGCGGCGGCGGCTGCTGCAGACGGCCTTCGGCGGGCGCCCGCAGGTGCAGCACCAGAGCTCCCGGCCGCTCGACCTGAAGCTGCGCGGGGCCGGCTACCGGGTCAAGGTCGCCCGCACCGGGGCGCACCGGTTCCGGGCCACGATCGACTCGGGGGCGGGTACCCCGGCTCACACGGCCGACGTCGACCTTGACCGGTTCGACCGGCACACTGGCCAGGCCATCGTCAACGGCACCAGGTTCCGCCTGGTCACCGACACCCACGAGCCCGTCCACCTGGTCGAGGTCGACGGCGTCACCCACCGGGTCAGCCGGGACGAAGGCGGCATCGTGCGCTCCCCCGCACCCGCACTGGTCGTCGCGACGCCGCTGGCCGTCGGCGCCGAAGTAGAGGCGGGCGCGCCGCTGCTGGTGCTAGAGAGCATGAAGATGGAAACGGTACTGCGGGCACCGTTCCGCGCCAGGCTCACCGAGTGCGCGGTATCCGTCGGCAGCCTGGTCGAGACCGGCGCTCCCCTGCTGCGGCTTGAGCATCTCGGCGGCGAGGATGACGAAGCCGTCGAGGCCGCCGAGGCGGTGGAGCTTGACCTGCCGGAAGAGACGTCCGGCTCGCCGGCGGCCGAGCGGGCCGCTCGCGGGTGGCAGGATCTGCGCAGCCTGCTGCTGGGATTCGACGTCGACCCCGACGACGAGCGCCGGGTGCTCGCCGATTACCTCACCGCGCGCGAGGAGCTCGCCGAGGCCGGCCAGCGCCTGCTCGGCGAGGAGGTGGAGTTGCTCTCGGTGTTCGCCGACCTGTCCGAGCTCAGTCGCGGCAAGCATTCGAGCGAGGAAGCCGACGGTGCCGGGGAGGCGGGCGGAGATATCCACGTCCATAGCGCCCGCGAATTTTTCCATACCTATCTTCAGAGCCTTGACGTCGACCGCGCCGGGCTGCCGGATACCTTCCAGGGCCGGCTGGTCCGGGCGCTCGGGCACTACGGCGTCACCGAACTCGAGCGCACCCCGGCGCTGGAAGAGGCGGTGTTCCGGATTTTCCTAGCGCTGCAGCGCGCGGCCTCCGACGCGGCGGTGATCGTGACCCTGCTGCGGGCGTGGCTGCGCGAGGCACCGCCAGGCGAGGCCTGGCGCGAGCCCGCCGGCCTGGTGCTTGAGCGGCTGATCGCCGCGACGCAGGTGCGGTTCCCTGTGGTGTGCGACCTGGCTCGCGGGGTCGTGTTCGCCTGGTTCGGGCAGCCGCTGCTGCGGCGCAATCGCGCCCGCGTCTACGCCGACGTCCGCAAGCACCTGCATTACCTCGACGCGAACCCGGCCGCGCCGGACCGGGCGCAGCGGATCGCCGCGATGGTCGGCAGCACCGAGCCGCTGGTGCGGCTGCTCGGCCAGCGGCTCGGCCGGACGGCCAGCCTGGACCACGCGCCCATGCTTGAGGTGCTGACCAGGCGCTACTACGGCAACAAGGGCCTGGTCAACGTCACCGCCGTCGACGCGGCCGGGTGCCGGTTCGTGGTCGCCGGGCGGGCGGGCTCGCGGCTGGTCTCCACCGCGGTCGGCTTCGACGAGCTCGGCGGCGCGCTGCGCGGCCTGGCGATCGTCGCGGGGTCCGGGCCTGACGACGTGGACGCCGACGTTTACCTGGCCTGGGAGCGGCAGCCGGAGGGCTCCGACGCGATGGCCGCCGCGCTGCATGAGGTGGTCAGCGCGCATCCGCTGCCCGGGCAGGTGCGGCGGCTCACCACGACGGTCGCCGGGCGGGGCGGCGCGGTCATGCACCATCACTTCACGTTCCGCCCGGCGGCGACCGGGATGAGCGAGGAACGGCTGATCCGGGGCCTGCACCCGTATATCGCGCAGCGGATGCAGCTGGAGCGGCTCAGCAAGTTCGACCTCACCAGGCTGCCGTCGTCGGACGAGGAGGTCTACCTGTTCCAGTGCGTCGCGCGGGACAACCCGTCCGACGACAGGCTGGTCGCGTTCGCGCAGGTGCGCGACCTGACCGAGCTGCGAGAGCACGACGGCAGGCTGGTCGCGCTGCCGACGGCCGAGAACGCCGTCGCCACCTGCCTCGACTCGATCCGCCGCGCGCAGTCGCGACGGCCGGCGGCGAACCGCTTCTCCACCAACCGGATCGTCATCTACGTCTGGCCGCCGATCGGGATCACCCGTGCCGAGGTCGAGGCGATCGCCGCGCGGGTGATGCCGACGACGGTCGGCGCCGGGCTTGAGGAGCTGCTGTTCATCGCCCGGCAGCGGGACGCGGCGACCGGCGCGCTGACCAAGGTGGCGGTGCGGTTCGGCTCCGATGCCACCGGCGGTACCCAGCTGATCATCGGCGAGCCGTCGGCCGACCTGATCGAGCCGCTGGACGGGTACCGGCAGAAGGTGCTGCGCGCGAGTCGCCGGAACACCGTCTACCCGTACGAGCTGACGCCGATGCTCGGGACGTTCACCGAGTACGACCTCGACGATGCGGGCGTGCTGGTGCCGGCGGACCGGCCGAAGGGGCGCAACAGCGCGGCGATCGTGGCCGGGATCGTCAGCACCGTGACCGACCTGCATCCCGAGGGCGTGACGCGGGTGGTGCTGCTCGGCGACCCGACGAAGGCGCTCGGGGCGCTGTCCGAGCCGGAATGCCGCCGGGTCATCGCCGCGCTTGACCTCGCGGAGCGGATGCGGGTGCCGCTGGAGTGGTACGCGCTGTCGGCCGGCGCCAGGATCTCGATGGAGTCCGGCACGGAGAACATGGACTGGGTGGCCGCCGCGCTCAAGCGGATCGTCGAGTTCACCCAGGGCGGCGGCGAGATCAATATCGTCGTGGCCGGCATCAACGTCGGCGCGCAGCCGTACTGGAACGCCGAGGCGACGATGCTCATGCACACCAAGGGCATCCTGGTCATGACGCCGGACTCGGCGATGGTGCTGACCGGCAAGCAGTCGCTCGACTTCTCCGGCGGCGTGTCGGCCGAGGACAACTTCGGCATCGGCGGCTATGACCGCGTGATGGGCCCGAACGGCCAGGCCCAGTACTGGGCGCCGAACCTCGCCGGCCGCGCGGGACGTGCTGATGGCGCACTACGACCACAGCTACGTCGCGCCGGGTGAGGAGCGCCCGCGCCGCGCCATGACGTCCGACCCGTGCGACCGGGATATCTCGGGGTACCCGCATGCGGCGGCGGACAGCGAGTTCAGCACGGTCGGCGAGATCTTCTCCGCGCAGTTCAACCCCGACCGCAAGAAGGCGTTCGACATCCGGACGGTGATGCGGGCCGTGGCCGATCAGGACCACCCGGTGCTTGAGCGCTGGGCGGGCATGGCGGACGCCGACACTGCCGTGGTGGCCGACGTGCACCTCGGCGGGCTGCCGGTGTGCCTGGTCGGCATCGAGTCCCGTGCGGTCCCCCGCCTCGGGTTCCCCCCCACCGACGGGCCGGACACCTATACCGCGGGGACCCTTTTCCCGCGCTCGTCGAAGAAGACCGCGCGGGCGATCAACTCGGCCAGCGGCAGCCGGCCGCTGGTGGTGCTGGCGAACCTGTCCGGCTTCGACGGATCACCGGAGTCGATGCGCGAGCTTCAGCTGGAGTACGGGGCGGAGATCGGCCGGGCGATCGTCAACTTCCGGGGCCCGATCGTGTTCTGCGTGATCTCGCGCTACCACGGCGGCGCGTTCGTGGTGTTCTCGAAGGCACTCAATCCGGGCATGACCGTGCTGGCCCTGGAAGGCTCGTTCGCGTCGGTCCTCGGCGGGGCGCCGGCCGCCGCGGTGGTGTTCTCCGGGGAGGTCGACGGGCGGACGGCGAACGATCCTCGGGTGCGGACGATCGAGGCTCGCGTCGCGTCGGCTTCGGGAACGGACCGGGCGGCGCTGACCGCCGAGCTTGATGAGGTCCGCTCATCGGTGCGGGCGGAGAAACTCGGCGAGGTGGCCACGGAGTTCGACCGGGTGCACAGTATCCAGCGGGCGGTGAAGGTCGGCTCGGTCGACGCGGTGATCCGCGCCGCCGAGCTCCGCCCCGCATCATCGAGGCCATCGAGGCGAAGCTGACCTGACTGTCGATACCCGGCAGACTCGCCGCGATCCGGCGATCTTCACCATCCTCGCGGCGAGTTCGGCGGATCTCCGGGAAAGCGGCGGCGGCCCCTGGGACCGGCTCACCCGCGTGAGCAACTGCACCTTTAGCCACTTCTGGGGCTGGAGCTAGCGGAGCGCGGATGCCAGCCGGGTCCGCACCAGCCGCAGCCCGCCGACCGGCACCGTCATCCGACCGGCGGGCTGAGACCGTGCCTAGCGGCGGGTGGGGCCTGAGGTGAAATGCTCGAAGGCGTGGCTGAAGAACCAGGTCGGCTGGGTCAGGCCGGAGCAGTTGCCCGCGCCCTTGGTGCCCGGGCAGTTGCCGTTGTCGCGCTGGACCGCCCACATGGACAGAGTGCCGATGCCCTGGCTTCGGGCCCAGTGCAGGATGGTGGTCGCGGCGGTGGCTGAGAAGGTCTCGTCGGTGCCGAAGTCGTCGATGCCGGGCATCTCGGTGACGCCGATCATGTGCCAGAGGTGCCGGGGCGTGGCGTTCGGGTGCAGGGACTGGAGTTGGCTGAACAGGCCGGCGGCGGCGCTTTCTGTGTCGGCCACCATGTCCTGCTCGGTGCCGAGGAAGTAGTCGAAGGTCAGCAGGTTCACGACGCTGATCCTGGCGCCGTCCGCGATCGCGTTCTGCAGGACGGCGATGCCCGGTGCGGTCAGTCCGGTCGGGAAGGTGGGCAGCGTGTAGGAGAACTGGATGCTGCGGTGATGCGCCCGTGCCCAGTGCTCGGTCAGGGCGATGGCCTCGTTGCGACGGTTGATCCCGTCGGTATTGGTGAGCGAGGTTCCTTCCACGTCGAGGTCGATGCGCGGGACCCGGTAGGTGGTGATCAGGCTCTCGAAGACGCTGGCGATGTCGACCGGGCTGGTGCAGCTGTCAGCAAGCTCCGTGCCGGTGGTATCGGCGGTGAATCCGCCAAACGACGGGATCACGTTGCCGCCGGCGGCCTGGATGGCGGCGATGTCACTGCCGAAGCTAGACCGGGCGATGGGCTCGCTGGTGTTGCCGTCCCAGTAGGCGGTGCACGAGCCGGCCTGCGCGGTCTGCAGGAAGGCCAGCGACAGGAACTGGGCGCCAGACTGCCGGGACAACGCGGCCAGACCGCCGTCGGTGGTGTCGTAGGTCTCGAAGTAAGGGGCGAAGACGCGCCTCGGCAAGCCGTCCTGCCGGTGCCAGGTACCGGCGGATGCTGTGCTTGCGGACGCAGCGCTGGCTGAGGTGGTGCCAGCAAAGGCCGGGGCGGAAACTAACCCGGCCGCAGTGCTGATCCCCATGGCCAGACCGGTCAGGATCATCAGATGTCGTCTCATGCGCGGCTCCCTTGTTAGCTCACTCCAAATCAATAGGAAAGTTTCCTATTTGTTTCGGAGGCTAGTCCGGCTGCCGCGCCGGAGTCAAGAGTCCGGCCGCGTCCCGCCGACACCTGATCACGGATTATGGCTCTGCTCGGGTTCAAGGGATGGCTAGTCCAGCCCTGGCCTGTCCCGCCACTGGCCTGCCTGGCCAGCATCACGGAATTCGCGCCAGAGTCCCGAACATGGGTGGCGTGGGGCCGGGGGCCGGGGGCCGGGGGTCTGGCGTTCCCGGAACCTCGCCGGGCCGGGGCGAGGGGATCTCCCGGGGCGGGCTAGGGATCAGGCCAGGGCCAGGGTGATGGCGTGCAGGGCCAGGCCTACGGCGGCGCCGACGACGGTGCCGTTGATGCGGATGAACTGCAGGTCGTGGCCGAGCAGCAGCTCAAGCTGGCTTGAGGTCTCGGTGGCGTCCCAGCGCTGGATGGTGCCGGTGACCAGGTCCGCCAGCTCGTCGTGGAACTGGTCGGCTAGTGCTCTGGCGCCCGACTCTACGATGCGCTCCAGGCTCTCCTGGAGCGGGCGGTCCGACCCGAGGCGCCTGCCCGCCGCCGCGAGCAGGCCGGCGAGCTGGTGGCGCAGCTCGGACCGCGGGTCGGCCGCCTGGGTACGCAGGGTCTGCTTGGCGGTGCCCCACAGGGAGGATGACCAGTCTCGCAGCAGGGCGCTGCCCAGGATGTCGCGCTTCAGGCGCTCTCCGCGCTCGCGCAGCTCAGGCGAGGTTTCCAGGCGGCCGGGGAGCTCGGCGATCCATTCCTCGAACCGGCGCCTGATGTCGTCGTCGGGATCGGCGGCCATCGCGGCCAGCTGCTGGCGCAGGCGGGCGTACATGCGCTCGAACACCCGCCGGTAGGCCAGGTCGGGCACCCAGCGCGGCGCCTCGGACTCGAACCGCTCGCGAAGCTCCGCGTGGTGTTCTTCGAGATAGCGATCGGCGCCGGACACGATGGCGTCGAACAGCTCGGCGTGGTGGCCGCCCGCGATGATGACGCGCAGCGCCCGGCCGGCCAGCGGCGCCACGTCGACCGCGTCCACCGCCCTGGTCAGCTCGGCGGTGAGCACCCGCTGGACATCCTCATCGCGGAGCGCCTCGGCCACCGTGACCGCCAGGTCGGCGGCGTGACCGGCCACCCTGGCGGCGTTGGCCTCGCCGGCCAGCCAGGTGGCCACGCGGGGAACGAGCCGGGCGGAGCCGATCCGCTCGGCCAGGACGTCGGCGTTGAGGAAGTTCTCCTGCACGAACTGGCCGAGCGTGGCGGCGAACTGGTCCTTGCGCTCGACGATCAGCGCGGTATGCGGAATGGGCAGGCCCAGGGGCCGGCGGAACAGAGCCGTCACCGCGAACCAGTCAGCCACCCCGCCGATCATGGCCGCCTCCAGGCCGGCCTGCGCATATCCGAGCAGCGAGCCATGGACGCCGACAGCGGTCACGACCACGAACGCGACCGTGACCCCGGCGAGCAGGGCCGTGGCCCGGCGGCGCGCGATGGTCAGGCGGCGCTTGCGCAGTTCCACCGACTCGCGCCCGGCCGCCGATACCGGGGCGGCAGCCGCGGTCGATGCCGTCATGACTGGCTCCATCTGGCCGCCCTCAGGCTGGCGGTTCGTAGGGCGGCAGGTCGAGCTGCTTCCTGATCTCCTGCTGCACCAGGTCCTTGGGCGGCTTCGCGTCGACGGTGACCACGTACTCCTTGCGCCGGAAGATCTCCAGCACCGGGTTGGTCTTCTCGTGATACTCGCGCAGCCGGACCGCGAGCGCTTCCTCCGTGTCGTCCTCCCTGGTGATCAGGCTGGAGCCGCACGTGTCGCAGCGGCCGGCGACCCGCGGGCTGCTGGCGATCAGGTTGTAGTCCATGCCGCAGCCCGAGCACATCCGCCGCGCGAGCACCCGCCGCCGTACCTCGCTGTCGGGCAGGTCCAGGTGGATCACGCCGTCGATGTCGTAGCTCTCCAGGAAGAACTCGGCCTGGCGCTCGTTCCTCGGGAAGCCGTCGATGATGAAGCCGTAGTTCCAGTCGTGCTCGCCGAGCCGCTGGCTGACCACGCCTTCAACCAGGTCATCGCCGATCAGGCGGCCGGCCGCCATGGTGCGCCTGACCTGGGCGCCAAGCTTGGTGTGGTGCTGCACGTTCCAGCGGAAGATGTCACCGAACTCGATGTGGACCAGGTCGAGGTCGGCCGCGAGCAATCCGGCCTGAGTACCCTTGCCGCTGCCCTGGACACCCAGAATGACGAATTTGCGCACCCGCTCAGGCTACCGGCTCAGGCTGGGCCGGATCGGCGTCGCCGCCGAGCTCGAACTGCCGCTCGCACCAGCGCCGGAGCCTGGGATCGAGCGAGTCAGCGAGCAGCGGCCAGTCCTGGCTGAGCAGGGCCGGGTTGATGAACCTGACGATGTCGTTGCGCGTGCCCTGCGACAGCAGCATGCCGTACATGCTGCGCCTGGTCCGGTCATCGGTGACGTCGCACTCGCGCATTCCCGGCCAGGACAGGTGCATCGGCAGCATCACCACTCCCCTGGCCGGACCGCGCAGGTCGCCGATCTGGCCGGGGAGCCGCGCGGGCCCGCCGAGCCGGCCTGCCAGCAAGTCAGCAATAGACATAGCCTGCATTATCACCGACGCCCGCGCCGCTGCCGGCAGTGACGCGCCCGGAGCACGGCAGTGATCACGCGGCGCTAGGCTCAGGTCATGTCCGATACACGCGCCGCGCCGCGCTGGCGGGTGCTGTTCACCCCCCGGTGGCTAGGCTGGCATCTCTTCGCCATCGTGGCCTTCGTCGGGATGCTGTGGCTTGGCGACTGGCAGTTTCGCCGTGCGACCGGCGGAAATGCGCTTAGCTGGGGGTATACATTCGAGTGGCCGGTGTTCGCGATCTTCGGCGCGGTTTTCTGGGTCAAGACGATCAGGGACGAGCTGCACCCGGCTTCCCCGCAGCCGGCCGAGGAGATCAGCCTGCCGTCGTCGGCGGGCGGCGAGACCACGCCAGCGGGCGCCAGTGCGCAGCGAGCCGGCCGGACTCACGACGATGACGAGCCGACGCCGGAGCAGGCCACCGAGCTCGCCGAGTACAACGCCTACCTGGCCAGGCTCAGCCGGGATGACAGCCGGGCCGGTCACCGGGCCCGCTAGGAGGAACAGGTGGACGCCGACAGGCTCCGCGTCACGGTCGTGCGCGCGTACCGGGTCATGGCCTACGTGACCGGGACGATGCTGATCGTCTTGTGCTTCATCGGGATCCCGGTGCAGGTATTCGCGCACAACGACGTCATCGCGAAGGTCGTCGGGACGGCGCACGGCGCGCTGTACATCATGTACATCGTGATCGCGTTCGCCATGACCAGGGTCGTGCGGATGAGGACGGCCAGCGTCGGCACGATTATCGTGCTGGCGGCCGGGACGATCCCGGTGCTGACCTTCGTCGTCGAGCGCTGGGTCACGCGCCGCTACATTGACCCGGCCCTGGCCAGGCGGCCCGTGAGCACGCCGGCGCAGGCGGCCGTCAGCCCGTGAGCGAGCAGTACTTCACGGCCGAGCCTTCGGCCGCACATCGCGCTGGCTCGGTGCACGTGATCCTGCCCGACGTTCACCTTGAGCTGGCCACAGACTCGGGGGTCTTCTCGCCCCGGCGGCTCGATCCGGGAACCAGGCTGCTGCTCGACACCGCTCCGCACCCGCCCGCCGCCGGCGACCTGCTCGACCTGGGCTGCGGGTACGGGCCGCTGGCGCTCACGCTCGGTGCCCGCTCCCCCGCCGCGCACGTCTGGGCGGTCGACGTCAACCAGCGGGCGCTCGCGCTGACCGCCGAGAACGCCGGGCGAGCCGGCCTGGCGAATGTGAGCTGCCTGCTGCCCGGCGATGACGCCCTGCCGGATTATTTCTCCCTCATCTGGTGTAACCCTCCCATCAGGATCGGCAAGCTGGCCATGCATGAGCTGCTGACAGCCTGGCTCGGGCGGCTCCGCGCCGGGGCCGCCGCTTACCTGGTCGTCCAGCGGAATCTTGGCTCGGACTCGCTGCAGGACTGGCTGGCCTCATCCGGATGGGCAGCGGAACGGACGGCGGCCAGGGCCGGCTACCGGGTGCTGAAGGTGAGCAGATGAGCAGGCAGCTCGGGCAGACCGAGGTCAAGCGGCTGAACCGGACGTGGCGGCGGACCACGGAGGCCAGGCTCTGCCTGCTGCTTGAGTCGGTGAGCCAGCCCTTCAACCTCGGGTCGATCGTCAGGACGGCGGCCGCGTTCGGGGTGGAGCAGGTGTGGCTGTGCGGTGAGGTAGCCGACCCGATGCATCCGTCGGCCAGGAAGACAGCGCTCGGTACCAGCCGGTACCTCACGTTCGAGCGGGCAGCGAGCACGGCAGCGGCTGCGGCCCAGATCAGGGCGGCTGGCCTGCGGCTGGTCGTCATCGAGCAGGCGGAGGCTGCCGTGCCGCTGCACCGCGCCGAGATCGGCGGTGATGTCTGCATCGCGGTCGGCCACGAGGACCGGGGCTGCTCGCCCGCGCTGCTGGCGGCGGCCGACCAGGTGGCCTACATCCCGCATGTCGGCCGGGTCGGATCGCTTAATGTAGCGTCGGCGGCCGCCATCGCCCTGGCCGAGGCGCGGCGCCGGGAGTGGGAGCGGGCCGAGCCTGACCTGCCAGAGTGACGGAGGGGTGCGTGCCGACCGGTTTTCTTGATCATCCGACCCCGATCGCGTTCGCCCACCGGGGCGGAGCCTCGCATTTCCCCGAGAACTCCCTGCGGGCGTTCGAGTACGCGGTCGATCTCGGCTACCGCTACCTGGAGACCGACGCGCACGCCACGGCTGACGGGGTGCTCGTGGCGTTCCATGACAAGACGCTCGACCGGGTGACCGACCGTACCGGCGCGATCGCCAGCCTGCCGGCCAGCGAGGTCGCGGCGGCCAGGATCGCGGGGACCGACCCGATCCCGCTGCTTGAGGACCTGCTCGGCGCGTGGCCCGACGTGCGGTTCAACATCGACGTGAAGGACGCGCCCGCCGCCGCGCCGCTCGCCGCGCTGATCCGCAGGACGGCGACCTGGGACCGGGTCTGCGTCACGTCGTTCTCGACGGCCAGGCTCCGGGCGACCAGGCGGCTGCTCGACCGGCCCGTCTGCATGGCCACCTCCCCCGTCGGCGCCGCCGCGCTGCGATCCGGCCTGCCCGGCAAGCTGCTGGCCCCGGTTTTCGCGAGGCGGTCGGTCCGGTGCGCTCAGCTCCCGGTCCGCCTCGCGACCGGCCCGCTCATCGCGCGAGCGCACGACGCCGGCCTGGCCGTGCATGTCTGGACGGTGAACGAGGCGCAGGTCATGACCTCGCTGCTGGACCTCGGGGTCGATGGCATCATGACCGATCAGACGGAAATACTGCGTGCGGTGCTGGTCGCCAGGGAACAGTGGCATCCGCGCTAACCGGGACTCCGCAGGGCCTCGCGGACGGGTTGGCGGGGTCTGCGCGGTTGGAAGATCGCTCGGACGGGAATCTTGTTCACGTACTCGCCGTTGACATAGACGAACGTCAAGCGCCCGGAGGCAAAGAATCTATGGCCGAACGCGCACTACGTGGCACTCGCCTTGGCGCCACGAGTTACGAGAACGACCGCAACACCGATCTGGCCCCTCGCCAGGAGGTCGCGTTCGACTGCCCGAAGGGCCACAGGTTCAGCGTGCCCTTCGCCGCCGAGGCCGACGTGCCGGCGAAGTGGGAGTGCCGGGTCTGCGGCGCGACCGCGGTGACGGCTACCGGCGATGAGCCATCGGCCTCGAAGGCCAAGCCGCCCCGCAGTCACTGGGACATGCTGATGGAACGGCGGACGATCGCGGATCTCGAAGAGGTACTCGCGGAGCGCCTGGCCGTCATCAGGGGCAGCGGGGCGAGCCCGCCCCGGCCGCCGCACCTGGCAGGCAGCGCAAGAGCGCCTAGCCGGAGGTCGTGCCGCCTGGGTGCTAGCTGTCTCGGCTCTGCCCGCCTCGGTGCTAGCTGTCTCGGCTCTGGCCGCCTCGGTGCTAGCTGTCTCGGCTCTGGCCGCCTCGGTGCTTGCCGCCGAGGCGGGCCGCGACGCCCCACTGAGCGACGCGCCACAGTGCCTCGGCGATGATGCCCCGGCTCATCTTGCTCGCGCCCTTCGCGCGCTCGGTGAACGTGATCGGTACCTCGTCGACCTTGCCGCCGCCGTTGATCGTGCGGATGGTGAGGTCGATCTGGAAGCAGTAGCCCTGCGAGTCCACGCTGTCCAGGCCGATGCCGCGCAGGGTCCGCGCCCGGTAGGCGCGGTATCCGCCGGTCGCGTCGTGCACGGAGATGCCGAGCATCAGCCGGACGTACACGTTGGCGCCGCGCGACAGCACCTCCCGTGACTTCGGCCAGTTCACCACGGTGCCGCCGGGGACGTAGCGCGAGCCGATCACCAGGTCGGCCGACTCGAGCGCGGTGAGCATCTTCGGCAGGTCGGACGGGTCGTGCGAGCCGTCGGCGTCCATCTCGACCATGACGTCGTAGCCGTTGTCCATCGCCCAGGCGAAGCCGGCGAGGTAGGCGGTGCCGAGGCCGGACTTGCCCTGCCGGTGCAGGACATGAACCCTGGTGTCACTCGCCGAGAGCTTGTCGGCGATCTCGCCGGTGCCGTCCGGGCTGTTGTCGTCGACGATCATGATGTCGGCGGCGGGCACGCTGGCCCTGACTCTCGTCACGATCGACTCGAGGTTCTCCCGCTCGTTGTACGTCGGGATAATGACGGCCACCGGGCCAAGCGGGCCGGTCAGCCGCTCATGTGAAGTCAATCTGTCCTGCCTCGATTTGCTCGCCAGCCCGTACTTACATGACCGCGGCTAGATTAGCCGATCGGGAGTTCTGGTGCGGTCGCGTCTGAGTCAGTCAGGAAGCGACCAGGTCGGTCAGGCCCGGTCAGCCAGGCCCGGTCAGTCAGGTCGGCCAGGAAGGGGCTCAGTCATCCTTCGGACCGGAGGGCGTCCGGCTGGCAGCCGGGAGCCTTCCGTTGTCTACTGGACGCCTGTGCCCCTTCCATGTCCTGACGTCAGACGCCGCATCCGGTGCCGCAGACCCCGCCTTGGGTCGTCGGGCTCCTGCTGGGTGCGTGACTCGCAAGAAGATACCGTCCCTGCCGGCGATGTCAACTGGCGGGTTGCCCAGCACTGGCCAAGGCCGGGCTGGGCCAAGGCCGGGCTTGGCCCAGCCGGGCGGAGCCGGGCTGGCCCCGGCCGACCTCGGCCCACCTCCCGCGTCACCCCGCCCATTGAGGATCATGCCGCTGATGTTCCGGGCTCTGGCGCGAATTCCGTGATCGGGCTGCCACGCGGGCCAGGCCGGGACCACCGCCCGGACCCGGCCTGGTCCCTGGTGACTCACCTGTCACAGCCGCCTCACCCGCTGCCAGCCTCGCCTGATCCTGTAGGAGACTTTTTTCCTGTAGGAGACTTAACAGCGAATATGGTGGTCAACCCTCCTACAGGAAAAAAGTCTCCTAGATCTTTTAGCCACCGCCCCGGCGCAAACCCCGCAAACCCCCGCAGAGCCCGCAAGTCCGGCCCGGTGATCACCCCACCCAAGCCCTGCCCGGTGATCACTCTGCCGACGTTACGGACCGTCATCCTCCGATCGACCCGGCTCACATCACGGAATTCACGCCAGCCAAGTTCCGTGATCAGGCTGGAGGCGGTGACTACGGAACTTTGGTGGGCGTGATCACGCTGCTGATGTTCCGTGACTACCGCCCCGGCCATGGTCACGGAATATCACGGCGGCAGCCACCACCCCAGTCCAGAGATCACCCGTGCCAACCATGATCAGATCACCGACCATCGGCTGGGACCACCACCCGGACCCCGTGACCACCGCCCCGGCATGATCGCCGAGCATCAGCTGGGCACCGCGAGGTTCAGGTGCCTGGTCGATGCGGGCGGCTGGGGTCGGTGACAACGGAAGTAGTGATACGTCAGTCGCAGTCCGCCACGTATCACTACTTTGATAGCCAGAAAGAAAGCTGGCGACCCGGACAAAATTTCAACGGAAAGTGGCGATACATGGATCAGGCCCGACGACCTATGAACATTTTGCCGGGTTCCACACTTCCGGCCGGGCCAGAGCACACGAGCAGGGCGTCAGCCAAACCAGGTTAAAACCGGCTAACTGACTGGCAAGGTGCGGCCGTGCTGCCGACGGGCTCGGATCGACGGGCAGCCGGCCCTCCCGGCACCTGGAACTTGAGTACGTGCGGCCGCCCGGGCACGTCGTCGACCTGGCCGGGACCCGTCCTGCCCCGGTAGGTCTGTTGACTCTTGTTGCCTGGCGCTACGATTTAGGCGGCGCTTGGCGGCGTGCGCAATCATCTCCACCTGGAGGTCGGGCTATGACAGAAAGTTCTGAAGCTGCGGTATCCGAATCAACCGAGGTATCCGAATCCCAGATCGCCGTTCACTGGCGCGAGGAGGACTACTACGACCCGCCCGCGGACTTTGTCGCGCAGGCGAACGGGGCCGATCCGGCCATCTTCGAGCGGTTCTCCGAGGACAAGTTCCCCGGCTGCTTCGAGGAGTACGCGGATCTCCTGACCTGGGATGAGCGGTGGCATACGACGCTCGACACCTCGACGCCGCCATTCTGGAAGTGGTTTGTCGGCGGCAAGCTCAACGCGTCGTACAACTGCGTCGACCGGCACGCCCAGGCCGATCCCGATAAGACCGCCATTATCTGGATACCTGAGCTGGAGTCGGACGAGCACGAGCACATCAGCTATGGCGAGCTGCTGCGCCGGGTCAATGAGTTCGCCGCCGTCCTGCGTGACTTCGCCGGGCTGAAGGCTGGCGACCGGGTGACCCTGCACATGCCGATGGTCCCGGACCTGCCGGTCACGATGCTGGCCTGCGCCCGGCTCGGCGTCGTCCACTCGCAGGTGTTCGGCGGCTTCAGCGGCAACGCCTGCGGCACGAGGATTGCCGACTCGGGCAGCCGGGTCCTGATCACCATGGACGGGTACTACCGGGCTGGCGACCTGATTGACCACAAGGTGAAGGCCGACGAGGCGCTCATCGAGGCCGCGCGGCAGGACCAGGAAGTCGACAAGGTGCTGGTGTGGCGGCGGCACGGCGGCCAGTTCGCCTCGCAGACGCCGATGGCGCCTGGCCGGGACTTCTTCGTCGACGAGCTGCTGGCCGAGCATCAGGGGGC
The DNA here is from genome assembly GCA_963819285.1 of uncultured Actinomycetota bacterium. Classification (GTDB taxonomy): domain Bacteria; phylum Actinomycetota; class Actinomycetes; order Streptosporangiales; family Streptosporangiaceae; genus Chersky-822. Next base: position 740,639 of record CAWFVM010000006.1, on the reverse strand, counting down.
CGTGGTCGAGCCGGTCTCGATGCCCGCCGAGGCACCGCTGTTCCTGATGTACACCAGCGGCACGACCGGACGCCCGAAGGGCGCGCAGCACTCGACCGGCGGCTACATGTCGTACGTGGCCGGCACCTCGAAGTACTACCAGGACATCCACCCGGACGACGTGTACTGGTGCATGGCCGACATCGGCTGGATTACCGGGCACTCCTACATCGTCTACGGGCCGCTCGCGCTCGGCACGACCACGGTGATCTACGAGGGCGTCCCGAATTACCCGGACGCCGGGCGGCCGTGGCGGCTGGCCGAGCAGCTCGGCGTGAACATCTTCCACACCTCGCCGACGTCGATCCGGATGCTGCGGAAGGTCGGCCCGGACGAGCCGAAGAAGTACAACTACCACTTCAAGACCATGACGACGGTCGGCGAGCCGATCGAGCCCGAGGTGTGGCGCTGGTACTACACCGAGGTCGGCAAGAGCGAGGCGGCCATCACCGACACCTGGTGGCAGACCGAGACCGGCGGCTTCCTCGGCAGCACCCTGCCCGCGCTGCAGGCGATGAAGCCAGGAAGCTGCGGGCCAGGCGCGCTCGGGATCTTCCCGGTCATCTATGACGAGGATGCCAACGAGATCCCGCCGGGCAGTGCGCACGCGGGCAACATCTGCATCAGGAACCCGTGGCCCGGCATCATGGAGACGATCTGGGGCCAGCCCGAGCGGTTCGTCGATGTCTACTACCGCAAGTACAACAAGGACCCCGACAGCACCGACTGGCACGACTGGCCGTACTTCGCCGGCGACGGCGCGCTGCAGTCCGCCGACGGCTACATCCGGATCCTCGGCCGGGTCGACGACGTGATCAATGTGGCCGGCCACCGGCTCGGCACCAAGGAGCTGGAGTCCGCGGCGCTGACCGTGCCCGAGATCGCCGAGGCGGCCGCCGTGCCCGTGATGGACGACATCAGGGGGCGCATCGTCGAGATGTACGTCTCGCTGAAGCCGGGCATCCCGAGCGAGGGCATGGAGGCCAAGGTCACGAAGGCGATCGAGGTCGAGATCGGCAAGATCGCCCGGCCGAAGAACGTCTGGATCGTCTCCGACATGCCGAAGACCAGGTCGGGCAAGATCATGCGCCGGGTCATCGCGTCCGTCTCCAACTTCACCGACGTGGGTGACGTCACGACGCTGGCCAACCCCGAGGTGGTCGAGACGATCAGGCGTCAGGTGCAGAGCGCGAAGGTGGCCAAGGGCGAGCAGCCGCGCGAGCTGACCGAGGCCGAGCGCGCGGAGATCGAGAAGTACGGAGCGGTGGAGTAAGGCCTGTGCGGCGAAGCGGAGGCCATGCCGGCGGCGGGGTTCGCCGGCAGGGCCTCCGCACGGGGCGGTGCTGAGTCAGGCCGCGAGGGGCATCTCCGCACGCTCGGGCTGCCCGGCCACTGGCCCGGGCAGCTGAAGTGTCCTGGCCCGGTTCGCGCTCGGCCGGTCAGCGGGGGCGTGACTGGTGAGCTTCGCGCGCAGCATCTGCCGGCCGCGGTGGACCCTCGACATCACGGTGCCCAGGGGGGTGCCCATGATGTCGGCGATCTCGGCGTACCGGTACCCCTGGATGTCGGCGAGGTAGACGGCGATCTTGAACGAGTCGGGCAGGTCGCCGAGTGCTCGCATCGCACCGGAGTCGGCGATGTTGTCGAGTGCCTCGAGCTCGGCCGACCTGGAGCCTTGTGCCAGCCGGTCATGGCAGGCGGGGGCCTCCCTGATGTCGGCGGCCAGTACCTGCTGCGGCTCGCGCTCGCGCTTGCGGCACGAGCTGTAGAACGTGGTGACGAGGATCCGGTGCAGCCAGGCCTTGAGGTTGGTGCCCTGGCTGAACTGGTGGAAGGCCAGGTACGCCTTGGCGAAGGTCTCCTGGATGAGGTCTTCGGCATCGCAGTGGTTGCGGGTAAGCCGCAGTGCCGTCGGGTACAGCCGTCTCATGTACGGGATCGCCTCCTCCTCGAACCTGGCCCGGTTGCGATCGGCCCTGTCCTGCCTCAGGTCTTGCCTCGGGTCCTGCCTGATCTCCGTTGTGGTGCAGGTACTCATGGGAATCCTCCTTGCCGACTCCCCCGGCAAGCGAGTCAGACGCACGCGGTGATCAGCATGGGGTCTGATCACGACTGCGTCAGTACGCGGGGGCGGTGACGCTGTAGCTTGTCTTCGCAACAACTTGTCTTCGCACCAATGTTCGCTGACCGTACGACGCCTCCGCATCGGGGCGAACCTGAGCTAACGGTGCCCGCTTCCCTAGTTAAAGCTCAGCCGGTGTCCTCACCTGTCATCACCGTCGTGCGGAGCGCGCGGCGAAGGCGACCAGCTCGCGGCGCCCGGCCTGGCCGGTCTTGTTGACCAGGCTCGCCACATGGGTCTCCACAGTCTTCGGGGAGATGAACAGGCGGGTCGCGATGTCGGCGTTGGAGAACCCCTGCGCGACCAGCAGGTAGACGTCCATCTCCCGGCTGGTGATGCCGAGCCTGCGCATCTGCACCGGTACCTGGGCCTCGCCCCGGCCGGTACGCGGCACCCGCTCCCCGGCCCGGCGCAGGATGCCGCGGCAAGCCGACGCGAGGCGCGCGTGACCGGTCAGCTCGAACTCAGCGGTCGCCTCGCGGAGCCAGGCCGCCGGCTGGCCCCAGCCGTCGGCCAGCGCTGACGGCGCGATCAGGCGCCGGGCCAGGTGATTCCACCAGGGCGCGAAGGGCGCCATCCCGATCCTGCCCTCCTCAGCAAGGGCGCTGGCACGAACCGGGTGGCCGTCGCGGCCCTCAAGCACCGCCTCGGCGTAGGCCAGATAACCCTGAATCCAGCCCACGGCAGCGCCCGCTTCGCTGGCCTGCCGGAGCGCGCCGCGTCCGTTGAGCCCGGCGATGGCCTGCAGCAGCGCGTAGTAGCCCCACGCCCGGCGGGGCGCGGTGAGCGCCGCGTTGCCCGCGTGAAACCGGCCCATGGCGCTATGCTCGACCGCGCGCTCGACGTCGTCGCAGAAGAGCGACGCGGTGACCCGTGCCTGACCCCAGGTGGTGAACAGGACCTCGGGATCGCCTGGCATGATCGCCTCGGCTCGCTCGGCCGCCGCCTCCGCCGCGTCCACGTCCCCCCGGATCCCCAGGATCAGCGCCTCCACGCTGACCGCGAGCGCGGCGACCTTCTGTGCGTTGATCAGGCGGGCCGACTGCTCGCACTGGCGGGCGGCAGCAAGGGCCCGGTCCAGGTCGGACCCCAGGCTCCAGACGCTGGCCAGCTGCAGGTCGGCGACGGTTGCCGTAGAGATCGCGCCCGCCCGGTGCGCCAGCTTCCTGGCCTCGGTCAGCCGGCCGGTCGCTCCGTGCTCCAGCATGTCGATGGTGCCGAGCTCCTGCAGCGCCCTGATCCGCCTGATGGCGAAGTCCTCGCCCCCGGCCACCTGGTAGGCGCGCTGGAACGCCGTGCGGGCCGCACTCAGGCTCCTGACCCGCTCCCGGCGCCCGAGTACTTCAAGCGACTCGAAGGCCACATCGGCCGCCCAGCCACGCAGGCCGGCCCGCTCAGCGGTGGCGAGCGAGCGGTGCGCCAGCTCCTCAGCCCGGTCAAGCTCACTTGAGTCGAGCGCGCACCGGGCCGCGGCCGCATCGATCTGGCTGGTCAGCGCCGGGTCCTGCAGGCCGTCGGCGATCGAGCGCGCTGCCGACAGCTGCTCGGCGGCGGCACGCGGATTGTCCTCCGACTCGGCGCGGGCAGTCCTGATCCTGATCATCGCCTGCCTGCGGGGGTCAGCCCCGGCCGAATCCAGGTTCTCGATCAGCTGCTCGGCGAGCGGTGCCAGCCGGTCATGGTCGCCGGACATCTCCAGCGCCTCGGCCAGGGTCTCGCCGATCGCGATGGCCAGCATCGGCTCAGCCGGAGGCGAGGCCCGCGGTATCGCCGCGACCAGCTCGCTGGCGTCCTCCAGCGTCTCAACCGCGCTGCCGACCGCGCCCTGATGCAGCGCTCGGCGCCCGGCCTCCAGCAGCAAGCCGGCCGCCCTGACCGGGTGACCCGCCGCCCTGTGCAGCTCGGCGGCCTGCTCGCACCAGGCCCCCGGCATGCCGGGATGATCGTCCTCGATCGCGGCCGCCGCTCGCGCCGACCGGCTGGCCAGGTCAGGTGGCAGCAGATCAGATACGATCGCGTCCCTGGTGAGGCTGTGCCTGAACCTGAACCTGTCCGTCCCCGGGCAGGGCTCGATCAGCTGCATGGCACGCGCCTGGTCGAGGCCGCCCAGCGCGGCCGCCTCGGTGACCCCGGTCAGCCGGGGCAGCAGCTTCCAGTCGAACTGCCTGCCCAGCACGGCCGCGGCGACGATCAGGCTGGCGACCTCAGGACCAAGCGCGGTGAGCCGGCGCCGGACCGATCCGACGATCGAGGCCGGCACTCCCGTCGTGATGTCCTCGTTCACCTGCCAGCCGTCCGGCTCGCGCACGATCTCACCCGACGCCGCGGCGGCAGCCAGGATCTCCTCCACGGCGAACGGCAGGCCGTCGCAGTCAGCGAGCAGTCTCTTGGTCACTTCCTTCGGAGCGTCCTGCACGCCCAGGCAGCAGGCGGCCAGCTGCTCGACCTCAGGCTCGGTCAGCCTGGGCACCTCGATCACCGGGGCCGCGCGCCTGGCGTGGATGGACTGCACCGTCTCACGCCCGGCCGACGGCTCGCTGGCGCGCAGCGTCGCCAGGCAGAACACCCGCTTGCCCGCCAGGTTGTCGGCCAGGTACTGGACGATGGCGAGCGTGTCGGGATCGGCCCACTGGATATCCTCAAGCACGAGCACGGTGCCGGGACCGCCGTACACCGAGAGCAGCCGGATCAGCGCCTCTCCGAGGATGAGCGGCGAGATCTCCGCCGGGACGGCCGCCGCCTCACCACTCCAGCCCGGAACCAGCGACGCCAGCGCCGGCCGGTAGTCGGCGATCTCCGGTGAGTGCGGGATGCCGTCGGTTCGCGCGATCTTCATCAGCGCCTCGGTCACCGGCCGGAACGGCAGCGGCGTGGCCGACTCCACAGCGCGTCCGGTGACCACATAGAAACCGCGAGCCGCCGCGAGCGACATGACCTCCCTGGCCAGCCGGGACTTGCCGACGCCGGGATCGCCCGTCAGGAAAGCGATGCTGCCGCGCCCGTGCTCAGCCTCGTCGAGGGCGGCGGTGAGCTGCTGAAGCTCAGCCTCACGGCTGATCAGCTCCGGGCACAGCATGGACTTCATCGCCCCAATACTACAGGCAGCGACTCAGAGGTAACAATCAGTCACAAGCGCATCGGATCGGGATGCCACGGCCGCGCCGGATCAGGCAGTCGGGGCGGCTCCGCGAAGGAGGGCGGGCTGTCCAGGTCAAGCGCCTCCAGCGGATCGGCCGCGGCCTCATCCCTGCGGGTCAGCGGCGGCAGGTTCCACTTGCGCTCGATCAGCTTGAGCACCGAGGTGTGGTCGTGGACCTGCTCGGTCACGAAACCTGGCCTGGCGTACGGGGAGACGATCACGGCAGGCACCCGGAAGCCGAGTCGCTCGTAGCTGTCCGGGCCCGCGTCGTCCAGGGCAATACGCTTGCCGAAGCGGGTGTACCTGAGCAGGCGCAACAGCCAGAACCGGTCGAGCGAGCCTCGCGCCGCGACGTCATCGGGGGCCGTCGCCTGCGGTGGCGGCACGTGGTCGAAGTAGCCGCCGTGCTCGTCATACAGCCAGATCAGCAGCGTCCTGGACCAGCCAGGGCCAGCAAGTACGGCATTGATCACCGCAGCGGCGAACCCCTCGCCAACCTGAATGTCCTGCGGCCTCTCCTCCGAGCCGTGCTTGAAGTCCGGGTCGACAATGCTCACCGCCGGCAGCGTCCCGGCCCGCGCCGCCTCGAAGAACTTCGCCATCGGCCGTACGTGATTGATCGACCCCAGCGTGCCCAGCGGATAGAGATCAGCGGTGGCCTGCAGCTTGGCGAGCAGCCCTCTGGCGGCCCATGGGATCAGGGCCGCGACCGCCCCGCCGAGCAGCCGCAGCTTCGAAAGCCCTTTCGCATGACTGATCCGCCTCCACCCGATCCGCGCCGCCGGGATCAGGTGATAGTTGGCCCAGCTGATCCCGTACGCGGTCAGCAGATCGAAGATCGTCCCGTTCGCCGGGTAGTCGACCATGCCAAACGGCAGGTCATCGACCAGCCCGTTCGCCGTCCCCGCGATCAGGAATCGCCGGTTGGGAAACGTGGGCCCGAGGCAGGACGAAAACCAGCGGGTCGCCAGCGGGAACGTCCTGGCCAGGCCGTAATAGAAAGGCAGCTCCCGCTCGGTCCAGTAACCCATCACCGCCGTCGCGTCGCCGCCCGGCTCAGCCTGCTCGGTGCTGGTGACAAACCCGTCGTTAGCCCCGCCGTTCCACTGCTGGTGGCTGGCCGCCCAACTCTGCGTCGGCACGTGCTCCTGCTGCCTGGTGCCGTCAAGATTCCGCATCCGGATCTGGGTACCGTCGGCGGCCGGATTGGCGGCGACCGGCTGGCCGTCGGGACCAAGCGCGAGCCCGTCGCCGCGATCGGAGAGCATTCCCAGGTAGTTGTCATAGGAATGGTTCTCCATCATCAGCACCACGATGTGCTCGATCAGCGGCAGCCCGTCAGTACCGGGATCGTCCTCCGGCCGAGGCCTGGCCGCCAGGTCCGGCCCGTGCCTCCGAACCCGCCGCCTGGCGGCCATCGCCTCGGCCCGGTTCAGCATGCGCTACATCATGCCGTACCCTGCACCGACTTGCCCGACCGTGACCTGGCAAGAACAAGAAGGCGTCTGAAAATTAGCTCGTAGCCAGTCGTCGCAGCAAACGGCCCCTTCTTCCCGCAAGCCAACGGCCCGCCCCGGTCACGGCCCGGCCGCGCCGGTCAGCCACCCGGCCCGCCGCTCAGCCACCCGGCCCGCTGGTATAGCTACCCGGCCCGCTGGTATAGCTACCTGGGTCGCTGGTCTAGCTGCTGGCTGGTACGACAGAGGCTGTCGGGACTGATGGGACGTTCCGGCCGGGCTCTGGCCGCACTTCCTCCGGGACGAGGTGCAGAGATCCAGGAAAATGTTCATACGTCGTCCGGCCCCCTCGACGTATCATCACTTTCCGTTGAAAATTTGTCCGGTTAGCCGGGTTTCTGGTTATCAGAGTGTCAATACGTGGCGGTGAGCGACTGACGTATCATCACTTTCCGTTGTCTTCCACCCACTCCGATCCCGGCACCGCCTCATCAAAACGCGGATTCTCGCAATTTGCGCTTATCCGACTCAATCTCGGGCCCGGCCCGAGTCAGACCCAGCCGAAGCGAGTCCAGAAACCAGGTTCCCTACGATCGCGCCACCGATCATGGTGCTGAATGGTGGAGGGACGTCGGCCCGTCGCCGTACGTCCCTCCACGACGAGCAGGTGCCCTTGCCGGGGAAGAGAGCCCCAGCGGGCATTCCGGACCTCGGTCAGCCGCCGGGCAGCGTGCTCGCCGCCGACCTCAGATGACTGATGACCGACGCGGCGAGCCGCCGTGCGGCAACTGGGGCTAGTCGGGCGGAGTGGTCGCTCGTTTGCGCGGTAGGTTGCCGTATTCCTGGCGGAGGACTGTCGTTTCCCGGAGGGTTTTCGTCATCCTGGCGGAAGGTTGTAGTATTCTGCGCGGAGAGTTGTCGCCTGGCGGTAAGTTAACCGCTGTATATACCGAAAACTTACCGCCAGGCGACAACTTACCGCTGAAATACCGACAACGTTCCGCCAGGACTACGGCAACCTTCCGGGAAACGACAGTCCTCCGCCAGGAATACGGCAACCTACCGCGCAAACGAGAAACCGCCTGCTCGCGGCCAGCGCCAGCCGCCGGGAGTCGTGCTCCGGCTCCCTTAATTCTTGCGTGCTCGTATCGGTAGATATGCTGCCCTGGATACTGGGGAGGGCGGGGCATGACGGACGGGTCGGGGTTGCCGGTGCGGGTCTTTGTGTCATATGCGCATGAGCCGGATGATGTCGTGCATATAGAGCAGGTGCGCCAATTCTGGCTGTTTTTACGCGCGCACGGGATAGACGCGAGGCTGGACCTGCCGGGCGTCGAGGATCGGCGGGACTGGGCGCAGTGGATGACCCGCGAGGTGCGTGACGCCGGCTTCGTGCTCGTGCTGGCGTCGCCGTCGTACCGGGTGCGGGCGGATGGCGATGCCGAACCGGACGAGGGCCGTGGCGTTCAGTGGGAAGCACGGCAGATCCGAGACCGGTTCTACGCCGACCAGGACAAGGGACTGCGGGAGATCCTGCCGGTGCTGCTGCCCGGCCGCTCGGAGGTGGACATCCCGCTCTGGCTGGCGCCGGCGTCGGCCACCAGCTACGTGGTGACTGATTTCACGGTGGCGGGAGCTGAGCCGCTACTGCGGGCACTGACCGGTCAGTCGTCGCAGCTGATGCCGCCGCTCGGACCAGTCCCGGTACTGGCAGCGCGCGGCGTCTCGATCCCGGCTGCCGCGCGGGCAGTGCTGCGCACCGACGTAGTGATCCAGGCCACCGTCGATCCCGCCGGGCAGCTGACGTCAGCAGTCTGGGTGGCTGGGTCGCTGGCCGGCCGGTCGCAGGGACAGGTGCCGGACGAGGTAGCGAAGGTTTGGTCGGCCCTGAGGCTGCCGGCAGCTGACGCCGGACTGCGACTGGCCGAGGCGGGTCGGCGGCTGGGGCGGCTGTTGTTCGGCGAAGCGGGTCAACTGGTGGCGGACCTCGTGTTCAGCCTGCCGCCGGGCGACGAACTGCGGGTCCTGCTATGCGCCGGCAGCGGAGCACTCGCGCTGCCGGCGGAGCTAGTCCGGCTGACCACGACCAGCGGAGCGGAGGCTGGACCGCTCGGGCTGATGCCAGGGATAGCGGTGTCGCGCTGTCCGGCTGGTCCCGGCGAGCCGGGAACGACCCGCCCCGCTGACAGCCACCCTCCCGCACCGCAGCCCGGCCCGCTGAAGATCCTGGCGGCCGTCGCGGCACCGGACGAGACCAAGACCCCGAACGCCGCGCTGGACGTCGAGGCCGAGATGCAGGCCGTCCTCGATGCGGTGACCGGCATCGAGGAGCACAACGGCGCCCAGGTCCGGGTCCTGGAGGTCGCCTCGCTTGAGGCGATCAGGCAGGCGCTGAAGCAGGACGCCTACCACGTACTGCACCTGTCCGCGCACGGCTCCCCCGAGTCGATCGAGCTAGAAGACGAGGACGGCGCCCCGGACCCCGTGACCGCTGGGGATCTGGTGCGGGCGCTGCGGTATGCCGGACATCCGGTGCCGCTGATCGTACTGTCGTCCTGCTCGGGCGGGGCGGGGTCGCAGGCAATGGCCGCGAGCCTGATCGCCCAGGGCGCAATCCGGGTAGTCGCGATGCTGGCCCCCGTCACTGACGGCTACGCCACCAGCCTGGCCCGGAACCTTTACGCCGAGCTGGCCGCTCAGCCCGAGCTGCCGGTCGGCACAGCGCTAGGCCGGGCCAGGTACCTCGCCGACGAAGCTCGCCGGCACGACCAGCCGACCAGATCGTTCGCACCCGAATTCGGGCTGGTGACCCTGCTGACCGCTGGCCAGGACGGACCGCTGACCGCCCCGGCCGCCGATCGGCAGCCGCTGACCGCACCGACCGAGGCACCGGGCGATGAGTCGGTGCGGAACCTGCCGCTTGGCACGCTGATCGGCCGCCGCCCGCAACTCCGGGCCACCATGGGAGTGCTGCGCCGGAACCGGCGGGCGGTAGAGCGGTACGGGTACTCCCACGGCGTGGTCCTGACCGGGATCGGCGGGATCGGCAAGACCGCGCTGGCCGGGCGGATCGTGACCAGGCTCCGTGCTGACGGCTGGGCGATAGCGGTGCACGACGGCCGATGGAGTCCCATAGACCTGATCGCCGCCACCGTCGCCGCTTTCGACGAGGTCCTGCCCCGGCTAGCTGCCTCCGATGCGGTGAGAATGCGCGCGACCCGCGATCTGTTGGCCGACCCGGCGACCGATGACCCAGCCAAGCTCGTCGCCATCGCCGCGACACTGGCCAGTGACCGGCTGCTCGTGGTGTTCGACGACTTCGAGCAGAATCTCACCGGAGGCGGAGAAGCCTTCCTAGACCCGGCATTCGATCAGTTGCTGTCCGGCCTAGCGAACGCGGCGCGAACCGGGGTGCTGCTGATCACCTCTCGGTACCCGATACCCGGACCGAACCGGCACCTCACCGCCATCCCGCTCCCGCCGTTGTCACCCGCCGAGCTAGGCCGGATGTTCCTGCGGATGCCAGCCCTGCGGGACCTGGACCCAGCCGGTCAGCGTCTGGTCAGACGGGTTATCGGCGGTCACCCCCGGCTGATCGAGCTCACCGACGCCCTGCTCCGAGGCGGCCACGCAAACTCCCTCCACATCCTGGACAAGCTCAACGCCCTGGCCAATGCCAGCGGCATAGACCCAAACTCTGATCGATCCGCCGACCAGGCCATAGATCAGGCCCTCGCTCTGGCCAGCGCCGACATCTTGCTAGACGAGCTGACCAGCCTGCTCACTGCGGACCAGGTCGCGATCCTGACCCAGGTCTCCGTGTCCCGCGCTCCGATGACGCCCGATGACCTCGCCTTCGCGCTTGCTTTAGACAGTCTCATCCCGACTGCCGATGTCGGTCGGCTAACTGACCTGACCCTGCTCGCACCCGGCCCCGGCATCGTGATGCACCCCTGGACCGCCGAGCTGATCACCCGCAACACCACCGAGGATTTGACGGCCTGCCACTCGCGGGCTCTAGCCATGAGGCTACGACGATTCGAGCGACAGCAAGGCGACTACTCCGACCTGACGGAGATCCCGCGCCACCTGGCTTATCTCGGCAGATACGGCGACGTCGCCGACCTCGCCGAACAGGCAGTGGAGCTACTACCAGGCACGCTGGCCACTGTCGCCTACCTTGCCGAGGTCGGCCCTCTGATCCCAGTCGAGCAGCGAGCCTGGATGGTGGTCGCCTTCCTGGAAACCGATGCCCTGCTCCGCGCAGGCGACCTGCGGTCAGCCGATCGCCAACTCCGCACGATTCACCAGCAAGCCCAGGCCAGGGCAGCCGCCGACCCCGGCAACACCGAATGGCAGCGCGACCTGTCCGTCAGCCACGACAAGATCGGCGACGTCGCCGTCGCGGCCGGGGACCTGACCACCGCCCGCACCGCCTACCAGGCCGCCCTCGACATCGCCGCACGGCTCGCCGCCGCCGACCCCGGCAACACCGAATGGCAGCGCGACCTGTCCGTCAGCCACGACAAGATCGGCAACGTCGCCGTCGCGGCCGGGGACCTGACCAACGCCCGCACCGCCTACCAGGCCAGCCTCGACATCGCCGCACGGCTCGCCGCCGCCGACCCCGGCAACACCCAGTGGCAGCGCGACCTGTCCATCAGCCACAACAAGATCGGCAACGTCGCCGTCGCGGCCGGGGACCTGACCGACGCCCGCACCGCCTACCAGGCCAGCCTCGACATCGCCGCACGGCTCGCCGCCGCCGACCCCGGCAACACCCAGTGGCAGCGCGACCTGTCCATCAGCCACAACAAGATCGGCAACGTCGCCGTCGCGGCCGGGGACCTGACCAACGCCCGCACCGCCTACCAGGCCAGCCTCGACATCCGCGTCCGGCTCGCCGCCGCCGACCCCGGCAACACCCAGTGGCAGCGCGACCTGTCCATCAGCCACGACAAGATCGGCGACATCGCCGTCGCGGCCGGGGACCTGACCAACGCCCGCACCGCCTACCAGGCCGCCCTCGACATCCGCGTCCGGCTCGCCGCCGCCGACCCCGGCAACACCGAATGGCAGCGCGACCTGTCCATCAGCCACGACAAGATCGGCGACATCGCCGTCGCGGCCGGGGACCTGACCGACGCCCGCACCGCCTACCAGGCCGCCCTCGACATCGCCGCACGGCTCGCCGCCGCCGACCCCGGCAACACCGAATGGCAGCGCGACCTGTCCATCAGCCACAACAAGATCGGCGACATCGCCGTCGCGGCCGGGGACCTGACCAACGCCCGCACCGCCTACCAGGCCGCCTTGGACATCGCCGCACGGCTCACCGCCGCCGACCCGGTCAATGCTCAGGCGGCGGTGCTGGCGAGCCATATCCGCCAGCGCATCACCGATCTGGGCGAGGCAACCTGAGCGACCGAGGCCGCCATCCGGACTTCTACGCCGGGTCAGCTTGCCTGCGGGGCCACGACCGTGCCGACTGCCGTCACCGCCACGATTGGCTCGGCCAGCACACGAGCAGCTGACGGGCCTCGCTCCGGCTCGGCTCGGCACAGGACTCGGGCCTCGAAGGTTAGTTCGCGGCTGCGGCGGCCGACTCTGGTGATCGTCGCCGTTACCTCGATCACGTCGCCGGCCAGGACTGGGGCCTTGAACTGGATGTCGGAGTAGGACGCGAACAAGCCCTCGTCCGCGTCGGAGCGGATCGAAAGCTCGGTTGCCACATCGCCGAAAAGGCCGAGCACGTACGCGCCGTCGACTAGATTGCCGCCATAGTGCGCGTGGCTATAGGGCACGTACCGCCGGTGCGTGACCGTCAGGCCGAGCCGTTGCACGCCGTCGTCGCTCATTGTGCCGCCCCTGCCGACACGGCGTGGGCATGATCCCCGGCGGGAGCCAGCGCGTGCACCAGGTAGCTGGCCACGTCGCGGGGCGTCGTGCCCCGGCCGAAGATCTTGTCTACGCCGAGCTCGGCCGCCATCGCCGGGTCGAACCTCGGTCCGCCGATCACGAGCAGCGGACGGTCAGGCCCGGCGGCCCGGAACGCCGCTGCCAACTCCGTGGTGTTCTTGATGTGCGCGTCGCGCTGGGTGACTACCTGGCTGACCAGGACGGCGTCCGCGCCCTCGGCCTTCGATAGCTCGACCAGGCGGGGGATCTCGACCTGGGAGCCGAGGTTCACGACCTTGATCTCGCGGTAGTACTCCAGGCCCTTCTCCCCCGCGTGGCCCTTGACGTTCAGGATCGCGTCGATGCCGACTGTGTGCGCGTCGGTGCCGATGGTCGCGCCGACTACGACCAGCTTGCGGCCTAGGGCTGACCTGATGCGGAGGTTCACCTCGGCGGGTGAGAGGGTTTCGAACTCGCGCTTGGCCACTGTGACCTGGGAGAGGTCCACCAGGTGGCTGACCCGGCCGTACACGATGAAGAACGTGAATTTCGGGCCCATGCCCTTGGCATGGACGACCATAGCCGGGTCGAGGCCCATCTTGGTGGCGAGCTGGAGCGCGGCGCCCTCGGCTCTGGCCTGCTCGTCGGGGCTGCCGAACGGCACCGGGAGGGTGAAGGAAACTTGCACCCGCCCGTCGCCCGTGGTGTCGCCGTAGGGGCGGACAATCTCCGCGAGCTGATCGTTATGCCCGCTCTGTCCGTTCTGCTGAGTCGCGGTCACTGTGCTGCTCCGTTCTGGCTGGCTGCGAGCGCTCCGGCGGGTGCGAGCTGGTCGGTGGCGTCTCCGTCCAGGATCTCGCCGGCCGGGTTGAAGTAGCCGTCGGCCTTGGTGATCACGCCTTCAAGCCCGCGGCCGCCGTCTGCGGGGCGCTTGGTGATGCCGAAGGTGCCCTGGGCGATCGCGTTGAGCAGACCGTCGTCGCAGATGCGGCGCAGCAGGTCGACCGACTCGTCGAGTACCTGGTGGGCGCGCTTGTCGATGAAGCCGCCGGGCTCGGGGCGGAAGGACTCGCCTAGGCGGCCGGCTGCCAGCCGCACGTAGTGCGCATTCTCCAGGGCAAGATCACGATCGGAGAGGAATGGAGTGTGTATCCCCTCGGTCATCATTCCGATCAGCAGGATCTCCTGCTCGGTCATCATGGCGACCAGGTTGAAGAACGCGTCGAGCAGATAGCCAGCGAAGACGTTGCCGGTCATGTGCTTGGTCGGCGGCATGTACTTCAGCGGCGCGTTCGGGAAGATCTCGCGGACCAGCTGGGCGTGGGCTAGCTCCAGCAGGAACGAGTCGGGCACGTCGGGGCCGATCTCGAAGGCGTGGCCGAGGCCGAGCTGCTCGTCGGCGAGCCCGGCCTCCTTGCCGAAGAACTCGTTGAGCAGCTGGGAGACGATCACCGTGTGCGCGCCGTCGACCGGGTCGGCGGTGGTCAGGTAGTTGTCCTCGCCAGTGTTGATGATGATCCCGGCCCTGGCGTGGATCTGCCGGGAGAAGCGCTGGTCGATCAGCGTGCGGCGGGGATTGATGTCGCGGAAGATGATGCCGTACATGGAGTCGTTCAGCATCATGTCGAGCCGTTCCAGGCCGGCCAGCGAGGCGATCTCGGGCATGCAGAGGCCGGAGGCGTAGTTGGTGAGCCGGATGTAGCGGCCGAGCTCGCGCGAGGTTTCGTCGAGGGCGGCGCGCATCAGCCGGAAGTTCTCCTGGGTCGCGTAGGTGCCGGCGAAGCCTTCCCTGGTCGCGCCCTCGGGGACGTAGTCGAGCAGCGACTGGCCGGTCGACCTGATCACGGCGACGACGTCGGCGCCTTCCCTGGCGGCGGCCTGGGCCTGCGGGATGTCCTCGTAGATGTCGCCGGTCGCGACGATCAGGTACATCCAGGGCTTGCGCGGCTCGGCCGTGTCGGCGATCATCGCGTCCCTGGTCGCCCGGTTGGCGGCGATCTTCGCGAAGCCGCCGGCCAGGGCCTGGCGGGCGAGGTCCTTCGCGGCGTCGGCGTCCTGGCCCGCTGGCAGCCGGAACGTGACCCGGCCGACGTCGGCCGCGAGCGCGCCGAGGTCGGGGTATCCCCCGGTGATCAGCGCGTCCCAGACGGGCAGAGTCACGCCGTGCTCCAGCCCCGTCTGCCCGCGTACCGCGTCGACCAGCCGGTTGACCAGGGGCATGGCCTCCGCGTCGGCGCCGGACAGCCCGGCCAGGCGCAGCACGGCCCGCTCGACCGAGACCGTGGTGTGTGACCGTGCCATCTCGACGATCGGCTGGCCCGCCTGGCTGGCGAGGCGTCTTGCCTCCGCGACCACCCTCGGGTCGATCGTGAGCTTAGGAACCCGTGTCTGCATCGTCATTCTCCTCGCGTTCTCGCGTCGAAGATCTGGCGCACGCCAGGATCGGCCCTGATCAGGTCGATGGCGAGTTCCGCGTGGCCGGCTGAGTAGCCGTTGCCTACCAGCATGGTGATGTCCGCCGCCACGCCCTCGGCCCCGAGCGCGGCCGCGGTGAAGGAGGTGGCCATCGAGAAGAAGATGACGGTACCGCGCTGCGCGGTGGAGAGGATAGCGCCGCCTTCGCAGCCGGGAACGTCCACGCACACGACGGTCACGTCGGCCGGGCCGCCAGCCGCGCGCACGGCCTCGGAAACCATGATCGGGTCGGTGGCGTCCGCGATCACGACCTCGTCGACAAGCCGGGCCGCCTTGAGCGTGGCCGCCTCGTGCTCGGTCGGCACGACGCCGATGACCAGCCGGGCACCTGCCCGCCTGGCCGCCGCAGCCGACAGCGAGCCGCTCTTGCCGGCCGCGCCGAGGATCGCCACGATCGGGCCGTGCTCGTCGACCTGCGAGACGACCCGGTGGGTCAGGGCTGGTGCGCCGCACACGTCCATCACCGCGAGCGAGAGCGGCACGGGAAGATCATCAGGCAGGACGGCTGCTATGGATCGGCCGAACAAGATCGCATGACCTTGACACGGCACCTGCTCGCCGGTCCCGTCCCAGGCGGCGAGGCCGTCGGTGATCGCCAGCGGGGTCAGGCTCAGCGAGACCAGGGTCGCGATCCTGTCCCCCGGCTTCAGCCCGAGCGGGGAGTCCGGGCCGGCCTCGCGCACCGTGCCGGTCAGCATGCCGCCCGAGCCGGTCACCGGATTCTGCATCTTGCCGCGATCGGCGACGATGGCCAGGACGGCGGCCCGGATCGCGGCGGGGTCGCCGCCGTTCGCCTCCCGGAGCTGCCGGAACGAGGCCGCGTCGAGGTTGAGCCGGTCGACGTCGATGAGAACTTCATCCGGCCAGATCTCGGGACTGGCATCCAGGCGCAATGCCGCCTGCGGCAGTACGCCAGCGGGCTCGATGACCCGGTGCAGCCCCAGCGGGGAGCCGGGCGGCCGAACTGATGTACCCAACGCGATGAGTCCTTCCGGAAACGACTGCGGCCAGCATCCCGCAGCGCCGACTGGCAAACTGGGCAATGCTGGCGAACATGTAGAATTTCCTGTGTTCAACTATACCGACAGTAGCTTCTTGCGTCGCAAGCTCATCTGACAGGCTATCGTTCGGTTTAGAGCGTGAGAGGCGGTGTCTCGATGATCGAGCAGCCGTATGTCTACCGGCACACCCAGCTCGTGGAGCCTGACTGGCACCGGCTGCCCGGCTGGGCGGGCATCACCCCGCAGGAGTGGGAGTCCGCGCAGTGGCAGCGGGCGCACTGCGTCAAGAACATCCGCCAGCTGCGCGCCGTGCTGGGAGACGGCGTCGCTGAGGCGTTCTATTCCGACCTGGAACGCGATCAGGCCGAGCGGGCCACCATGTCGATGCTGCTCCCGCCGCAGATGCTGAACACGATCGTGCCGACGCTCGCTCCGGCCGATCCCGGCTACACCGAGGCGCTCTACGCCGACCCGGTGCGCCGCTACATGCTCCCGGTCTTCAGCGACCGGCGGGCCGACTGGCCATCGCACCCGTACTCGTCCAGGGACTCGCTGCACGAGGCCGAGATGTGGGCGGTCGAGGGACTGACCCATCGCTACCCGACCAAGGTGCTCGCCGAGGTGCTGCCCACGTGCCCGCAGTACTGCGGGCACTGCACCCGGATGGACCTGGTCGGCAATCCGACGCCGCTGTTCGAGAAGCTCAAGTTCGGCATGTCCCGCGACGATCGTCTCAGCACGATGATCAGCTACCTGCGGGCTAACCCGGGCGTCAGGGACGTCGTGGTCTCCGGCGGCGACGTGGCCAACCTGCCGTGGCCGCGGCTTGAGGCGTTCGTCGCCGACCTGATGACGATCGACTCGATCCGCGATATCAGGCTCGCGACCAAGGCCCTCATGGGGCTGCCGCAGTACTGGCTGACCGACGAGGTCAGGGCGGGCATGGAGCGGCTCGCGGCTACCGCGCTGGGGCGCGACGTGTCGATCGCGATCCACACGCACGTGAACGCCGCCCAGTCGGTCACCCCGCTGGTCGCGAAGGCGACCAAGGCGATGCTCGCGACCGGCATCAGGGACGTGCGCAACCAGGGCGTGCTGATGCGCGGCGTGAACAGTTCGTCGCAGGAACTGCTCGACCTGTGCTTCGCGCTGCTCGATGACGCGAAGATCATGCCGTATTACTTCTATATGTGCGACATGATCCCGAACGCGGAGCACTGGCGGCTCGGGCTGGGCGAGGCGCAGAAACTCCAGCACCAGATCATGGGGTACCTGCCCGGGTTCGCGACGCCCCGGATGCTGTGCGACGTTCCCTATGTCGGCAAGCGCTGGGTGCATCAGGTGTCGCGGTATGACACGGAGCGCGGGATCTCGTACTGGACGAAGAACTACCGGACGGCTGTCGATGCGGAGGACGAGCTGGCGCTGGACCGGGAGTTCGAGTACTACGACCCGATCTATCTGCTGCCGGAAGCCGGTCAGGAGTGGTGGCGGGCCAGGGTCGCCGGGGCTATCCCGGCCGCGGCTGCTGTGCCGGTCGTGTAGTCGGCTGGGCAAATCTCGGCTGGTCGCGGCCAGCGGCTCCTGAGCGCGACCTGTCCAGGTGCGGCAGAATGCAGGCCATGACCACCGATCTCGCGGAGATTGTCGGAACGCAGGAGACAACCGCGCTGGAGTTCAAGGAGTCGGCCTCAAACCGCGACGGGATCGCAGAGGTGATCTGTGCCTTCGCGAATGACCTCGCGGGCAAGGGAGGCGGACATGTACTGATCGGGGTCCGCGATGATGGCCGGCCGACCGGGGGTGTAAACACCAGCGACAGAGAACTGCTGAGGCTCACCGAACTGCGCGATGACGGTCGGATACTCGACCGGCCGTCCCTCACCGTTGAGGTGGCTACCTATGCCGGTGAGTCGGTCATTCATATCCGCGTGGTGGCTTCGGCTACGCCGCCGGTCAGATTCAAGGGAATCGTCTGGGTTCGTCCGGGTCCGACCACCCGGCATGCCAGCCGGGAGGATGAGCGGATACTCAACGAGCGTCGCCGGTCGATGGACAGCCCGTTTGACAGCAGGGCCATCGCGGGCAGTTCTCTGGATGATCTGGATCTTGCAGTGATCCGGTCCACATATCTGCCGTCTGTAGTCGATCCTGCGGTTATCGAGGAAAATGAACGACCGCTGAATCAGCAACTGGCATCCGTGCGACTGACTGATCTGTTCGGGGTGCCCACGACGCTAGGGCTGCTAGTTGTCGGTTTCGATCCCGCTAGCTATATACCGGGAGCCTACATTCAGTTCGTGCGGTATCAGGGTCAGGAGCTGGACGCGGCTGTAACGGACGATCAGGAGATCCGATCTCACCTGATTGACGCGTCGATTCGCCTTGAGGCGGTGGTCAGAGGGAACTTGCGAACGCAGCTTGTACAGGTGAGTGAATTCCGCGAGGCCGCTTCACCGGATTATCCGCTCGAAGCGCTGAGAGAAGCGTGGATGAATGCGATCATGCACCGAAATTATGAGACTTCCAACGCGCCGGTGCGGATAGCATGGTTTGATGACCGCGTCGAGGTATCGAATCCCGGCGGACCGTTCGGGCAAGTGAGAAGCGATAACTTCAACCGAGTCAATGATTATCGAAATCCTTCGCTTGCGGCGGCGATGAAATCTCTTGGCTACGTGAACCGCTTCGGGCGTGGTATCGGCCGGATTCAGTCAGCACTCGAACGTAACGGAAATCCGCCAGCCGAATTCATCGTCGACGACTCGTCGTGGACTGTAACACTGAGGAGGAGCGGTTGACCTCCGTTGCGCTATTCAATAACAAAGGCGGAGTCGGCAAGACTACCCTGGCGTTCCACCTCGCGCATATGATGCAGCGACTTGGGCTGCGCGTCCTGGCCGTTGACTTCGACCCTCAGTCCAACCTGACGTCGGCGTTTCTCGATGAGGACTACTTGCAACTTCTGTGGCACGAGCCAGAGAGTCCGGCTTGGAACGAGCCACAAGGAAAACTGCTCAACCCCTGGGAACTTCCAGAGCACGCGGGGACAGTCGCTAGTGCGATACAGCCGATTATGGACGGCGTCGGCGACATCAAACTGTTCGATCCGGTGCAGGTACGTGATGGTCTCTGGCTAGTTCCGGGTGACCTGGAACTGAGCGCTTTCGAAGACCGACTCGCCGCTGCTTGGTCGCGCGGCTTTACCGGTAACGATCTCGCAGCCATAAGAACCACCACCGCTTTCCATAGAATAGTTCAGCACGCAAGCGCCATGACTGAAGCTGAGATAGTACTTATCGATGTTGGCCCAAATCTCGGAGCGATTAATCGAGCCGCGCTGCTCGCCGCGGATTCTGTCGTCATGCCGCTCGCTGCTGACCTGTTTTCCTTGCGAGGGCTTCGCAACCTTGGTCCGACGCTTCGTGAGTGGCGATCGAACTGGCGTGAGCTCGTCTTGCCGAAGATTCCGGACGGAATTTCAGCACCAACCGGATCGATGACTCCCCTAGGCTATGTGATAATGCAGCCGACAACACGGCTGGATAGACCGCTTAAAGCCTACACTCGATGGCTGGACAGAATACCCGGCGTATTCCATTCGGCAGTACTCGGCCAAGATTCGTTCGACCCCTTTGACCGCGCCTATGAGATTGCGACACTGAGGAATTATCAGAGCCTCATGCCCCTCTCTCATGACGCGCGAAAGCCGATGTTCGATCTCCGCGCGGCCGATGGCGCGCTTGGCAGTACTCAGACTTACGTGCAGCGGTGTTACCAGGACTTTAAGGAACTCAGCGAGACCCTGCTCAGTCGTCTCGCCGCGGCCGATGCTGGATGATCTGGTGTCGCCGACTGCCCTGACGGGGTGCCGTGTACCCCAGGCGCTGCCGCAGGAACGACTCCCCGGCGGAGCCACATCGATGTGACAGAGATGCTGTCCCGGCTCAATGCCAGGAACTTAAGGTGGCTGTCCGGGTGCGGCTGAGGCTGAGGCTGAGGCTGACGACAGCTGGGGTCCCCTGCTGTCGTCCGCGCAACAGCAGGGGACCCCAGCAGCGGTGCCGCGGCCAGCCCGGTCCCGGCATACCCGGCACAAGGACCAGCCAGGCCGGCCGCCGCAGCCCAGCCAGCCCCGACCAGCCTCTCCCGCACCAGCACAAACCCGCCCCGCCCCTCCAGGCGCGACAACCCCGGCCCTATACCACGCGACACCCAGCACCCCGCCACCATCACCCCGCCTGACACCGACCACCCCTGTCACCTCCCACCGGCCACAACACCCCCGCACCACCACAAACCAGCCACCTTAAGTTCCTGGCATTGGGTCCCAGCAACAGCGCTGTCACATCGATGTGCCCCGAGCGCGGGCGGAGCGGCGGGAGCTTGGGCTCAGCAGCAGCTGATGGTCTGGGTCCTGGCCCGAATTCCGCGAAGCCAGCCGGATGGGCTGGCCGGTGACCGGCCAGGCCAAGCAGGATGCCCGGTATCACCCGATCAGGATCCGGCGGCGAGCCTTGCGCTTCTCCGCGAGCTCCTCATCCACCAGACTCAGCCAAGATCACGGGACTCGGGCCAGCCTGGTGGTGTGATCACCCCAGCGGGGTTCCGTGATCAGGACCCCGATCATGATCACGGAACCCCGGTGGCTCAGTTTCGGGAGCTGCCAGCTGCGCGGCTTTCGCCAGCAGGTAGTGGCGCTCGCGCAGGTTGGCGGTGCGGGCGGCGGCAGTCCGGTACTCGGCCAGCGCGGCCTGCCGGTCGCCGGCTTGCTCTAGCAGGTGAGCGCGAACCGCGTGCAGCCGGTGATGGTCGCCGAGTCGCTCGCCGAGACCATCGAGCAGCGTCAGCCCCGCGCTGGGCCCTTCGACCATCGCGGCTGCGACCGCCCGGTTGAGGCGGGCCATCGGGTTGCCGGTCATCGATTCGAGCACTCCCGTACAGGCGCAGGATAGTCGCCCAGTCGGTGTCTTGCGCCCTGGCGGCCTGGTCGTGCAGGGCGGCAATTGATGCCTGGAGCTGGTACTCCCCCGTGGTCCCCTGCCGCAGCGCCTCGGTGATCAGCTGCGTTCCCTCCGTGATCTGGCGCCGGTTCCACCGGCGGCGATCCTGGTCAGCGAGCGGGATCAGCTCGCCGATGGTGTCGCTCCGGGCCGGGCGCCGGGCGTCGGTGAGCAGCATCAGCGCCAGCAATCCGGTCACCTCGGGCTCCTGCGACGTGGCCGCCCGGACGGCTCGGACCAGCCTGATCGCCTCGGCCGACAGGTCCGTGCGAGTCAGCTCGCCGCCGCCGCTGGCTGTGTAGCCCTCGTTAAAAATCAGGTAGAGGATGTGCAGTACCTGGGCCAGCCGCTGCTGCCGGCCCTCAGGCGCAGGAAGCGCGAACGCCTCGCCAGAGGCCTTGATCTTCGCCTTCGCCCGGCTGATCCGCTGCGCCATGGTCGCCTCTGGCACCACGAACGCGACCGCGATCTCGCGAGTGGTCAGGCCGCCGACCGCCCGGAGGGTCAGCGGGATGGCCAGTCTGGGCGTCAGCGCGGGATGGCAGCACATGAACATCAACGTCAGCGTGTCGTCGCGCCCCGGAACGAGCTCTGGACTGGCCGCTGACCACGAGGCCGCCAGTTCCTCTCGTCGCCGCCTGGCCTCATCGCTACGGTAGGCGCTCGCCAGCCGCCGTGACGCGACCCGGATCAGCCAGCCGAGCGGATTGTCAGGAAGCCCGTCCCGCGGCCAGGCGGCGGCGGCGGCGATCAGCGCCTCCTGGACCGCGTCCTCGGCATCGGCGAAGTCTCCGTACCGGCGGACTACCACCCCGAGGACCTGCGGCGCCAGCTGACGCAGCAGGTCCTCGACACTCGGACCAGGCATCACGGCCCAGCCGTCACAGCTCAGCCGTCACAGCTCAGGGTCGGGCGCGCTCATCACCTGGCGCACCTCGATCGGCTGCCGGATCGGGACACCGCCAGGGCCAGGTGCCGCCGACGCCCGCGCAGCGATCTCGATCGCCCGCCCGGCGGTGTCCACATCGACCAACCGGTAGCCGGCCAGCAGCTCCTTGGACTCCGGATACGGCCCGTCCGTGATCACCGGAGCACTACGACCGTCACTGACCACGAATCTGGCCTGCTCAGGACCGGCCAGCCCCTGCGCGTCCACCAGCTCGCCCAGCTCAGCAAGCTCGGCGTTGAGCGCCACCTGAAACTCGATGTGGGCCTTGATGTCGGCCGGGCTCCACTCCGTCATCGGCGCGCAGCCCGACTCCGTCTCTCCGTAGTTCTGCAGCAGCATGAATCTCATGAGTCCCATCCTCCCCGCTCCGGCGGCCCCGGCGGGCACCGCTCACTCAGGTGTCACCGCTGCGAGCCGATTCTCGACACGAGCGCCACGAGCTAATCCAGTTGACCTCCCAAGTAACCTCCACTTGATGGTTGTTTCAGACCGATCGTGACCCGTGAGCAGGCTGTCCCCGGAGGTATGCAGGTGCTTCCCTACCCGCAGTCACGCATGGGCAGTGACGCTGACGACTACCACGGCGAGCGGGTCGCTGACCCGTACCGGTGGCTGGAGGCCACCACCGATCCGGAGACGGTGAGCTGGATCGCGGCGCAGAACGAGGTCGCCGAGAGTTTCCTGGCGGCCGTCCCGGCCCGGGAGGCGATCCGGGCGCAGGTCACGCGGATGTGGGATTACCCGAAGCTAGGGGTGCCGTTCGAGCGGGGCGGCCGGTGGTTCCAGTTCCGCAATCCCGGTCTGGAAGCGCAGCCGGTGCTCTGCCTGCTGGACAAGCCCGGCGGGGCGGCCCGCACGCTGCTGGATCCCGGCACGCTCTCGTCAGCCGGCACGACGGCCATCAGCTCGGCTGATGTCAGTGAGGACGGCTCGCTTCTGGCATATGCCACCAGCGACGGCGGCTCCGACTGGCTGACCTGGCACATCCGCGAGGTCGAGACCGGCACCGACCTGGACGACGTGCTCCGGTGGTCGAAGTTCTGCCAGGCGGCCTGGCGCGCTGACGGGTCGGGCTTCTATTACGCCGCCATGCGGCCAGCCACGCCGGGCGCCGAGTACCTCGAGTCCAACGCCGCCGGCCGGATCTTCCTGCACCGGGTAGGCACCGCGCAGGACAGCGACGACTCGTCTTCAGCCCGCCGGATGGGCCCGACTGGTACCCGTACGCGCAGGTCAGTGACGACGGCAGGTTCCTGATCGTCGCACTGAGCAAGGGATCGGAGTTCGAGAATCAGCTGCACGTCCTGGACCTGCACGAGACGCAGCACCCGCAGTCGGGCTGGCTGCCGCTGGCCGGTGACTTCGAGTCGGTCAATGAGGTGGTGACCAGCCAGGGATCGACCTTCTACCTGGTCACCGACTACCGCGCCGCACGCAAGCGGCTGGTCGCCGTGGACCTCGACCGGCCCGGCCGGGAGAACTGGCGCGAGATCATCGCCGAGGCGCCCGACACGCTGCTGCAAGCCCGCTTCCTCGGCGGCTACTTCGTCTGCCACTACCTGAAGGATGCCCACTCGGTCCTGCGGGTGCATGCCCTCGATGGCAGCTACGTTCGCGACATCCCGCTGCCCGGTATTGCCTCGCTCGGGCTGGACCCGCAGCTCGACTGGGCGCTGACCGGAAGCGCCCAGTCCGATCGGATGCTTTTCAGCACGACCACGTTCACCGATCCCGGCTCGATCTGGTCGCATCAGCTTTCCACGGGCCAGACCGAGATCGTCGAGCGCTCGGCGGCCGCCATCGATCCTGACAGCTACCGCACCGAGCAGGTCTTCGCCGAGTCGGCGGACGGCACCATGGTGCCGATGTTCCTGACCAGGCACAAAGACCTGAAGCGCGACGGGCAGGCACCCGCGCTGCTGTACGCCTACGGTGGCTTTGACATCTCGATCACGCCGAGTTTCTCCCCGGACATGGCGGCCTGGCTGGAACGCGGCGGAGTGCTCGCCGTGGCGAACCTGCGCGGCGGCGGCGAGTACGGCCGCGAGTGGCACGAAGGCGGCCGGCTCGACCGCAAGCAGAACTGCTTCGATGACTTCTGCGCCTGCGCGAGCTGGCTGGCGACCTCGGGCTGGTCAAGCCGCGACCGGATCGCGATCATGGGCGGCTCGAACGGCGGGCTGCTGGTCGGCGCCTGCATGACCCAGCATCCGGAGCTGTTCGGCGCGGTCGTCGGCCACGTCGGGGTCTACGACATGCTGAGATTCCACAAGTTCACGATCGGCTGGGCCTGGACCTTCGAGATCGGCAGCCCGGACGAGCCTGCGGAGTACCAGTGGCTGCGCGCCTACTCGCCCCTGCACAACGTGCGGCCGGGCACACGCTACCCAGCGACACTGCTGCTCACCGGCGATCACGACGACCGGGTCGTGCCGGGGCACTCGTTCAAGTTCGCGGCGACGCTGCAGGCCGCGCAGGCCGGGGACCAGCCGGTCCTGCTCCGGGTCGATACGGCGGCAGGCCACGGGTCGGGCAAGTCGACGGCCAAGCGGATCGACGCCGATACGGACGTGCTGGCCTTCCTCGCAGCCGCGCTGCCCGCCACCTCCTGACAGCCACCTGGCGAGATAGCTAGGCGGGCAGGGGCTGATTTACCGCCGGGATCACCGGAGCCGGGTTGCCGCTGACTTCCCGCTGGGCAGTCAGCAGGCCCGCCCCGGCAGTGGCCAGCCGCAGCCGGGTATTGCCGCCTGGATAGCCAGCCGTCCCGGCTGAGAACCTGAACGCGCTGGTCAGGTCGCCGCACGTCTGCCGCCGCCAGGCGCTTATGTTCGGCTCGTGCACTCCGAACCTGGCCTCGATGAACCGGATCAGTGACGAGTGGTCGAACACCTCCGAGCACACGAACCCGCCAGCGGTCCACGGCGACACGATGGTGGTCGGCGTCCGGAAGCCAAGCCCGATCGGCTCGCCGCCGACGAACTCCCCCGCCGTACCGGGCTTCGGCGTCGGCGGCACCACATGATCGAACAGGCCATCGTTCTCGTCGTAACACAAGATGAACGCGGTCTTGGCCCACACCTCCGGGTTCGACGCGATGGCATCGAGCTTCTGCGCGATGTACTCGGCGCCCGCCGCCGGGAAGAAGTCCGGATGCTCGGACTGCGCCGTCGGCGCCACCAGCCAGGACACCTGCGGCAGCCGATCGTGCCGCGCGTCGTACTCGAACGACCCGGCCGGCATCGTGCGCATCCCGCGCTGATGCAGCGGCGATCCGGCCCGCGCGCTGCCGAACTGGGTGAACCAGGCGAGCGCGTTGTCGTCAAAGTTGTCTTCCTCCTGGTAGACCTGCCAGCTGATGCCCGCCGCCTGCAGCCGTTCCGGATAGGTCATCCAGGACAGGATCACGTTGTTGAACGCCGGCGTGTTGTCGATCACCGGGCCGCCGTGCGTGCCCTTCGGATCGATCATCCCGCTCCACATATAGAGCCGGTTCGGATTGGTCGGCCCGAAAACCGAGCAATGGTAGTTATCACAGATTGTAAAAGCATCTGCAAGCGCCCAGTGGAAAGGTATGTCGTCGCGACCGAAGTACCCCATAGTGAACTCGCCCTTGGCGGCGATCCACTGATCCATCTTGCCGTGATTCCAGGCCAGATGCTGGGTCTCCCAGGAGTGATCGGTGCCTGGCGTGGCCTGAGCACTGGTTTTCTTTGTGTCATAACGGAACGGCAGCAGATAGCCCTGCTGGTGGGCCGAGTCGGGCTGGTGGAACACTGACCGGCCGGTGGAAAGCCTGATCGCCGTCGGATCGGCGAAGCCGCGTACTCCTGGCATGGCGCCGTAGTAGTGATCGAAGCTGCGGTTCTCCTGCATCAGGATCACGATGTGCCTGATATCGCTGAGCTGCGCTGTCGCCGGGCGCGCCGACGTTGTTGCGAGTGCCCGGCGCAGGCTGAGCGGCAGCACGCTCGCGCCGGCCGCCGCACCGGTCAGCGCGGTGGCCCCGGCGATCAGCGTTCGTCGGCTGACCATCAGCCCGCCGCCCGGCACCGTTGGGCACTCGGGCAGAACAGCGGGCTTCGCGAGGGCGAGTCGCCGGCCGCGCTTGATTGCGAAATACCAGATGGCTGCCAATGCGGCGCAGCCCGCGAGCAGCCCGAGCAAGACGGCCAGCCACGTCGAAGCCCGCGCCGGCCTAGCCGCCCCCGCCCCGGTCGCTCCCGGCCTGGCCGGGCTGAACTCGACAATCCGGGCGTTGCCGCTGTCGGCCACGAACACTCGCCCGCCCGGCGTCACCGCCAGATCCTGCGGGAACGCCGGCTCCTGCGCGGCCAGCGAGGTATCGGCCGTCAGCCCGAACTCGGCAGAGAAACTGCCGTCCTGGCGAAATACGGTGATGAACCCGTAGTCAGGCTGCGCCACGTACACCCGGCCGCCGGGCCCGACCGCGATGCCGCCGGGGTCGGACAGCGCGCCGTAGGTCGCCTGCGTGGTGCCGAACGAGCCCAGCTGGCTCCCGGTGGCCGAGAACTCCTGCACCGTGTTGCCGTCGGCGTAGCTGGGACTCGAGACCCAGACCGTCCCCGACCTGGTCACGGCAACGCCGAACGGGCTGGCCACCCGGATCGATGAGACGAACCGGCCCGACCTGGTGAACCGGTCGACCCGGCTATTGCCGCTGTCCGCCGCGTAGACGCCCCTGGCCCCGACCGCGAGCTCAACCGGGTCTTTCAGCTTGCCCCGCGCCGACCCGCGCGAACCGAACGTCTTCAGCTTGGTGCCGTGCGGTGAGAACTCCACGATCCGGTCATTGCCCGTGTCGCTGACCCAGATGTCGCCACCGGGCCCGACGGCGATGCCTTCCGGGCCGCTCAAGGTGCCCGGCCCGTGCCGGCCGAACCTCGCGACCAGCCTGCCCGCCGAGGTGAACTCGTCCACCGCGCCAGCCGACTTGTCCGCCACCCACACCCGCCCGTTACCCGCGATCGCGACTGCGAACGGCTGGCCGAGCGCCCCGGACCCGAACGCCTTCGCGAAGACCGGCGCAGACGCAGTCCGGGCCGGGACCGAGCGCGCCAGGCTGACCTGGTCGGCAGCGAGTGCCGCGCTGGCCACGCCGAGGCAGACCACGACGCCGAACAAGGCGGCAGCAACGCAGGCAGTCCTGACCCTGAACCGGAGGTGTCGCATCCCGCATTGTCCCCCACATCAGACAACGACGGCGATACCACTCGCCGACCTGGCCTGAGTCACCCCGCACAGGTTTCCGGGATCATGGAGTGGATCTTGATCACGGAACACTGCCTGCGCGATCACCCCATCGAGATTCCGTGATCAAGGTCCTGCCCATGATTACTACGGAAACCTGCCCCTGCTGGATCTTCCGGATTCACAGCCCGATGCTGGCCTTGGCACCCATGTAGGAGCCGGCGCCGGGGAATCCCTGCCGGGCCAGTGCGGTGAACCGCTCGCTGAAACCCAGCGTCGGCAACTCATCGAGACTTACGAACTTCACCCCCCGGATTGCCCGCGTATCGGCTCCCGAAATGACGGCCCCGAGCCGCCCGCCCGTCCTCCTGGCCTCGAAAGTGACATGAACTATGTGAACGCCGCTGCCGGGCAGGTGGTCGCACACGTACAGCAGCCGGCCGGGTTCAACCTCCAGGCCGGTTTCCTCCCGCATCTCCCTGACCAGCGCTGCCGCTAAGGACTCGCCCTCTTCGACTTTTCCGCCAGGCAGCGACCACGACCGTGTGGCCTCGGTGTCCTGGTCGAGCAGCAGAATGCGGCCATCCTCGATGACGACTCCCGTGACCCTGATCCTCACCCCGGCAACCTATCCCAGACCAAAGCGGCGGAGAGGCCGGGCGCGGAGCACATGGCCATCTTGACGGCGTTATTGTTAGCGCTCACACTACAAGTGACCCCCTATCATCATGGTTTTTAACCCCAGAGGTGCGAAAGGTTGTGATCGCTAACGGAACGACGTGAGTCTGCCCGCCGGCCTCACGCAGCGGTATTTCAGTCCGTCAACGATTTCTCAGCAAGGCAGGTTCGACAATGACCGTCAGGTTACAAGCCATGCACGCGAGGCGAGCGCTGCTTGCCATCGGCGCTGCGGCGGCGCTGGCCGCCAGCACACTGCTGGTAGCCAGCACCGCTTCGCCGGCCAGGGCGGCGACGCAGGAGCCGTGCGACATCTACGCCGCGGCCGGCACGCCCTGCGTGGCTGCGCATAGCACCACCCGGGCGCTGTACGCCGCATACAGCGGGCCGCTGTACCAAGTGCGCCGCGCCTCCGACAATGCCACTACTAACATCTCCCCGCTGAGCGCCGGCGGAGTCGCCAACGCCGCCACGCAGAATTCGTTCTGCTCCGGCACCACGTGCGTCATCACCGAGATCTACGACCAGTCCGGCAACGGCAACAACCTCACCGACGCGCCCGGCGGCGGCGCGGCCGGCGGCCCTGACGGCCTCGCGAACGCCACCGCCGCCCCGGCGACGGTCGGCGGCCACGCAGTGTACGGGGTCTACATCGCAGCGGGTGACGGCTACCGCGACGACAGCACCAGAAACATCGTCACCGGCAACAACCTCGAGGGCGAATACGCCATCTTCGACGGCACCCACTTCAACGGCGGCTGCTGCTTCGACTACGGCAACGCCGAGACCAACAACGACGACGACGGCGCCGGGACCATGGAGGCCATCTACTTCGGCACCATCAAGGTCTGGGGCTTCGGCACCGGCAACGGCCCATGGATCATGGCCGACATGGAGAACGGCCTGTATTCCGGCTCCGCCGCGGGCTTCAACTCCAACGACCCGACCACCAGCTTCCGGTTCACCACCGCCATGATCGAGGGCGGCGCGAACCAGTGGGCCATCCTCGGCGGCAACGCCCAGTCCGGCACCCTGGCCACCGACTTCAGCGGCGTCCGCCCGCCGGGCTACAACCCGATGAAAAAGCAGGGTGCCATCATCCTCGGCATCGGCGGCGACAATAGCAAGGGTGCCGCCGGGACCTTCTACGAGGGCGTCATGACCACCGGGTACCCCTCGGCCAGCACGGAGGCGGCCGTCCAGGCCAACATCGTCGCCGCAGGCTACAACACCGGCAGCGGAGGCGGCGGGGCTACCGGCCCGGTCGTGTCCGGCGTCAGCAGCTCGGCCTGCATGGACAACAACAACGGCAGCGGCGCCAACGGGAACAAGGTCCAGATCTGGGCGTGCGACGGATTCGCGCCCGCACAGAACTGGACCGTCAACGCCAACGGCACCATCACCATCGACGGCGGCTGCCTGGATATCACCGGCGCCAGCACCGCGAACGGCACCCTGGTCGAACTGTGGGCCTGCAACGGCGGCGCTAACCAGCAGTGGACAGCCAGCAACGGAGCACTGGTCAACCCGGCCTCCGGCAAGTGCCTCGACGATCCCAACGGCAGCACCACTAACGGGACGCAGCTCCAGATCTGGAGCTGCAGCGGCGCGTCCAACCAGAAATGGACGTTGCCGTAGGCAACTGCCGATCAGCGCCTGATCAACCCGGCCGTCGCCCTCTAAGCGGCGGCGGCCGGACGGTGCGGGCGCGGCTCACCGAAGAACCAGCTGCTTGCATTATCGGCGCACTAGGCGTCTGATAACGGTTGACGACCAAGTTGGTCGGTGATGTCCACGCCGATGACAGCAAAGGCACCATTATCGAATTCAAGAATATCCGGCGAGCTAAACTCCGGGACTGTGGAACCCCGGCGACCCGGCCGCAACCGGGCCACTGTCATACCCAGACCCTAAAATAAGCAGCAACCGGCGACTCCGCCGCCATCCTCATACTGCCCGCTGCCACCGTGAATCATCAGGGCTAGCGCCCGGGCCAGCTCAGCACCGAGTCGCAGGTCTGCGGGCTGGCTCTGCTGTGTCCGTCAGGCGGACCTGAGAGCCGTACGGACAAGCGAGTCGTAGGTCTGCGTGACTGGCTCGGCCTCGATGCCGAGCGACGCAACGAACCGGGACAGCTCGGCTTGCACTGCCTCTGGATTCCAGCACCTTGTCGGCCTCGTCCTGGTCCGTCGAGGCGTCGGCATTCTGCACGTAGAACCTCAGGTGCGGCAAGGCCTTGCCAGGCTTGCCAATCTCAGCGTAGGCGTGACTGGCGTGGTAAGACGTACACGCCGCTTCTGCGCGAGTCCTAGGGCGACTTGTCTCGGGCCAGAGCCGGGCCTTCAATCCCGACGAACCTCGAGTTCTCAGGGTCGTCTCGGCCCTGCACAAAGGAGGCGCGCTTGCCACGGACTCCACTGGCTCGCGGGGGCTCCTGACTACAGACCAGAGGCTGGCGCCGGGACAGCGGATTCCTGCCGTGCAGATAGACCTGAGGAGCAAAGGACCGGTCTGGTCAGCGATCGGGACGCCGCTGCCAGGATGATCCGGACCAACTCATGCGAAAAGGGCGGTCATCGACCGCCCTTTCGTTAAAGCGGGCCCTACGTCCCACACTGAGTGAGTACTGAGGCTACAAGTCGACGATACGCACGTCAACCTGGACCACAGTCGAGGCAGGCCTGAAACACGGGCGCCGGCCGGGACGGAGCAGCTCAGGACAGGGCAGCGCCGCGCACATTGAGGCACGATCAGCGGTGATCCTGCTTGTCTCGTAGCGGCCGATCTTGCCGCCAACGTCCCGGCCAGCGGTGCAGGAGCTCCAGCCAGTTGTCCCGCTGCCAGATCTGCAGGTACCGACCAGCACCAGTCCGTTCATGTCCTTTGACGGTAGGGTGACTTGAGGTCCTCTGGGGGAGAAATTTTCCGAAACTAGCTAGTTCCTCGGCATAGACTCAACCGGAGGCCAGTCACCGACCATGTTCGAGACCGACCGGGGCACTTTAGTGGTTCAGGGCTATCGGGTTTGCCGATGCGCGCAAGGCTGGCCGATGTCGGCGTCATCCCCGAGGGCGAGACCCTGGTGGAGATTCCGCGCGAACTGCTCCGCTTCGCCGGGCAGCCGATGGGCCATGATCCGCGTCCCGGAGACGGCGGAGGGAGTCGTTTGACCCTGCTGCTCGGCGATGCGTTCAATGCTCTGTTCGAGTCCTTTAGCTCGACCGCGCGGCGGCTGGAAGTACGCGAGCGCTACAACGTCGAAGATGAGCGGGAACCGCTCCGGGCCTATCTGGACGGCCAGCCCGACGACCTGGCCTGGTTTGCGCCGTGGCTGGATCAAATCCGGCGTCTGACCGGGAGCGGCAGGCAGTTCCGCCGGGTACGGGTGGTGTCGGTGCCGCTGTCGGACTACAGCAGGTGGGGCCTGGATATCGCGCGGCACACCAGTGCGGCCGGTGAGGACATCCGCTACCTCGACCGCGCGGACGCCTCGGACTTGCCCAGCTTTGACTACTGGCTGTTCGACGACTCGCGTGCCGCCAGGCTCCACTTCGATGCCGATGACCGCCCGCTCGGCGGCGAGATCATCACTGACCGGGGAAAGGTGAATGAGCTGGCAGCCGCGCTGACCACTGCGGAGGACCGGGCAGTCTCCAGGACTGAGTTCGCGCGGGCGCGTGGTCTGCGGTAAAAGTTCGGGAGTGACGTCCATCCAGCATGCCCGCAGGGCGCTCGGCGGCAGGCTCCGGGAGATCCGGCGGCGTTCGGGTCTGACCGGCAGGCAAGTCGCCGGGCACCTCGGATGGGCACCGTCGAAGGTGTCCAAGCTGGAGAACGGTCGCCAGACCCCTTCTGATGACGACGTCCGCGGATGGTGCGCGGCATGCGGCGCGGCATGCGGCGCCGACGGCGAGGTTGATGCGCTGCTGGCTTCGTTGCACACGCTGGAGTCGCGCCACGCGGAGTGGCGCCGCATCCTGAGCGGCGGGGCTACCGGGCACCAGGGTGAGATCTCCGCCCTTGACGCCAGGACGCGGCCCCGGATGGCCCGTCAGCGGATCCGCTATGACCCAGTCAAGAGGTGCCGCCGCAGGTGATGCTGGCCCAGCTCGACAGGCTGATGGCCGCCACGCTCGCGCTGAACCAGAGGCCCGTGCTCGCGCATGCCTAGCCGTTCCCGTCGATGCGAGGCCACCTAGCTGAGCGGTCACGGACCAGAGGAATGATGATCTCGGCGCGGTCGGCCGGAATCACGCACATTGTGACCTCGAGTGGTGTCCCAGTTTTCGCGGAGGTGCCAACGCGGGCGAGTTCGAAGACCACTGCCCTGATGGCAATCTGGAGCAGGTCGGCCTCTTCCGGCTCAGGCATCCTGGCTCGGACATATTCGGTCCAGGAGATCGGGCCGTGTCCTGCCTCTTCGAGCCTGTCCAGGTAGCCGCCCGGCCCGGTGTCAGCCTGTGCGGCGCGGGGCGCGTCGGTGACGCCGCCGGGGTGTATCCACGAATCCACGAGCTGGAATGGTGCTTCACCGGCCGGGCTTGTTACACGGCGGCGGCGGATGACGCGCGCTGATGGAGGGACGCGCAGCAACTCAGCTACGCGCGCCGGGCACGGTTCCTCCGAAGCACGCGGGTGGCCGTGGACCTGCCAGGCCTCGGCCTGCGCAGCCGGGAAGTTGTAGCCGGCCGCGCCTGGCGCTGTAATGCCGCCAGCGGTATAGCGGGCGTCGCGAGTGACCATCGTGCCGCGATCGATCCTGCGGCGCACTGCGGGCCACTGGACAACGGTGCCGCGCCGGCGAACTGGACGGACCAGCCCTTCGCCTTCGAGTACGCGGACGGCTTCGGAGACTACGTTCCGGGTTGTCTTGTAGGAGGCGGCGAGGATGGCCTGCGGGGGTAGCGACGCGCCAGTCTGGTATTCACCTTCGGTGATGCGTCGCCGCAGGTCACTGGCGATGACGCGGTATCTGGCGGTCATGGTCGCACGCTCCTCCCGCCGAAATATGCCCCTGCATATTGACCTCGCCGACTTCAACCTTCACAGTAGATATGACCCTGCATAGTACGGCAACGGATTGGCTGGTGTGCACCCAGCCTGGCGTGTCGGTCCATGCGCCGAAACCGGTCAGGTGACATGCGGTGCGCAAATCTGTGCACGCTGGTAGCAGAGGAGACAGCCATGACGTTACATTTCATCGGCATCGACCCGGACACCGACACAGGTCAGTGCCCAGCTGTATTCGTGGACGACGAGTCTGGAGACCTGCTGTTCCAGGGCGACCTGATCACCGATGAGGCTACCTTGGCAAAGATCGCGACGCACAGCCCGATCGCGAAGCACGAGGCGGTGGTGAGGCTCCCGGCCAGGATGCGGACCATTATCAGGGAGGCGATCGATGTCAGTCACGGTGCCGCCATTTGAGGAACTGTTCGCGAGCACGTCGTACACGGCCGTGCATCTGGAGATGCGCGATGCCTACGTGCCGGACGATCCCTCCTTCATTGCCTGGAAAGGCGGCCCGCCCTTCGACCGCAGTGAGCGCGAGTCAGGCTGGCGGAGCATCATCGGCGGTGCCGTTGGCCGAGGAGTCGTTGTACGCCGCGCTCGGATAGTGTCCGAGCCGGTCACCGACTACATCCGGTTCGAGTACGACGTGACGGCTTCCACGAACATCGCTGGCGGCGAGCATGTGCGCTGGCTACCCAGACAGCGAGCATCAGACCTCGCGCTGCCTGGCAACGACTACTGGCTGTTCGATGACCACACGATCCGGTTTCATTTCTTCGCGGGAAACGGTGAGATCACAGGCGAGGAGTTGTGCACCGACCCTGCCGCGATCAGGCTCTGCGCGTCAGCGTTCGAGGCTGTCTGGGAGCGTGCTATCCCGCATGAGGATTACCAGCTCGCATAGATTGCAACGGTTGTGGTCACCTCGCCATCGTCGAGCGTGCGCCAGGCTCGGCAGGAGCTGGCACAACGGCTACGCGACATCAGGATCGAAGCCGGGTTGTCGGCACGCGCGATAGCTCGAGCAGCAGGCTGGCACGAATCCAAATGCTCGCGGATCGAGAACGCGCACAGCGCCGTCAGCGGCCGATATACGCGCCTGGTGTCGTGTTTGCGGCGCTGAAAGCGAGATACCTGGTCTCTTGGCGTCGTTGCATGCTGCCGATTCTGCCTACGTGGAATGGAGGCGCCTGGCAGCCGGCGGGTTCCGGCACCTTCAGAGCGCGTATGTCCCGTTGTATGAACGCACGCAGCGCATCGGCTGCTACCAAAGCCATGTCGTGCCGGGATTGTTGCAGACCGAGGGCTACGCTGCGGCGCTAATCAAGGCCATGGCCACGTTTCACGGGTCACCCGATGATTCCGCCGACGCAGCCGCCGCCAGGGTGGCGAGATCGCGGGTACTGCATTCACCGGGCCATGAGATAGCCGCCGTCCTGGAGGAAGCAGTGCTGACATACTGCATCGGCGGCCCGCAGGTCATGACAGGGCAGCTAGGCTACCTGCTGGACGTGATGGGAGCACCCAGTTTGCGTCTAGGGGTCATACCCGCCGCAACCGAGCGGCCGACGGTCTGGACGCTGGAAGGCTTCACCGTATTCGACGCGGCACCGGTACAGGTGGAGCTGCTGTCCGCTCGTGTCGTCATCGCTCGCCCGCAAGAGGCCGGGCTCTACGCGCACGCACTGGCCGAGCTGAGCACGCTCGCGGTTTACGGGCGGGAGGCGCGAGCGTTGATCAACGCCGCGCTAGCCGTGTTCAGCTAACTCGTTTGCAAACTCGTGCACACTCCCTTCCGCCGCGCTGCCGCCATCCATACCGTCGTGGCGTAACCACCCTACGGCGGACGCCCGGCGCGTGTACTCGGCGAGAGGGAGCTTCCATGACGGATGTGATTCTGGCGGATGCGGAGGCTGAGCGTCAGCGCGGGTTGCTGCTCGGTTTGCAGGTTGCGCTTGATGGCCTGGGTATTCAGGCGGTTCTGGCCCGGAACCATCATCTGGGGTTGCGAACTGAGTATGTGCCGGTGAGCGCGGTGAGCGGGCTGAAGCCGCCGACCCTGCACGTGTTCGCGGGCTCGCTGGGCCTGGTCCGCGTGCGGGTACACGTGAGCAAGAAATCTGATGATGAATCTGGTGAAGAATCTTTTGCGCTGGCGACGGGTCAGTCATTTCCGGCTGGGGATGCGGGGAACGCGGCTGATGGAATTCGCCGTCTCACGGGGATTGGCCATTCCCGTCCTGGTTCTTCTTCGGGATAAGGGGGGAGGTGTGATGGCGCAACGGCCGCATGCCGGACGGAACGAGGTAATGATGCCGCATGGCACCGGCCTTACTGCTCCAACGGCCAGTGGCGCCATCGCTGGCCGCGAGCCAGTCGATCTCCTGGGAAGGAGGTGTGCAGAGGTCTACGGACCGTCCGATTTGTTTGACTCCGCACCTGCGCCATGACCGTCTGGCCCGGTCAGGGCCGGTGCATCCCCAACCCTGTCTGCTGAAAGGAGTGATCAACGTGCCTCTGGCTCTCTACGACGATGCCCTCGCCTCACCCGATCTGGCTCAGCTTGATGTTCTGGCCGAGTTCGAGCTGGATGTCCAGGTAACGACCGGCGCGGCCGCCGGGTATGCCCAGCGGTCCTGTCAGACCGACGACACCTGCGCCGCGACGTGCGCGTCGGCGTGCTCTAGCGCCTGACCGGATGATGGCTGCCGGGGCGATGGCTTGGCCTTGGCCCCGGCAGCTGCCCTTTGCATGGCTGCCGAGGAGGAGAGCGGGGAATGGCCGATCAAGATGTGCTGTATCAGCATGCCGGCGGCGCGATGCTGCGTGCTGCGGCCCGGCCGCTGGGCAGTACGCCGGTGACGTGGCCGGTGCTGGACGATCCTGGTTCCTGCCGGTCGTGGCTGGGTGAGTCGTGGGATCTTCCGGGGTTCGCCGATGCGGTCGGGCACGCTAGCGGCTCTTTTGCCGCCAAGGTCGAAGCAGTCATCAATGGGCAGGTTACAGACGCGCGGCAGGTACGCCGGGTGACGCTGTCGGCCATCCGGTACCTGCTGAGGTCGCTGGGACGGCCGACTCCGTTCGGCTTGTTCGCCGGCGTCGCTCCGGCACGGGTCAGCGACCACGCCGAGGTGATATGGGGGACGCGGCACCGGATGCTGGTGCGCGCGGACACGCTGTGGCTTGACAACGTTATCGAGCGGCAGGAAGCCTCCCCGGATCTCTTGCCGGGCCTGCACGTCATTGCGTGCGATCTGGTGGTGGATCGAGGCGACCGGATTGAGCTGCCGCGCGGTCCGGGACGGGTCACGGTGCGCAATACCGCTGTCGTGCGCCTGATCCTGGACGCCGCTGCCAGGCCGGTCCGGGCATCAGCTTTGGCCGCGAGGATCGCGGAGGCATTTCCTGGCGTCGGGTCCCCGGTCATCACCAGCACGATTCATGAACTAGTCCGGCAAGGTGTGCTGATCACCAGCCTGCGGGCACCTATGACGACAGGTGATCCGCTCGGCCACGTGATCGACGTGCTCGGCACCGTCCCCGCCTGCGCGTCCTTGGGCCAGGCCGGTTCCGTGGCCGGGGAGTTGCGCGGCATTCAGGAAGCCATCCGGGCGCATAATGCCGTGACAGGTGATCCGGCGGGGCACGTGACGGCACGACTGCGGGCCTCGGTCACCGAGCGGATGCGGCGGCTGTCCCCGGCGGGACGTGCGGCGCTGGCCGGCGACCTGCACCTGGACTGTCACGTCACGGTGCCCGCCGAGCTGGCCACGCAGATGGCGCACGCCGTGACTGCGCTGGTGCGGCTGACGCGGCAGCCGCGTCCAGACCCGGCCTGGGACGACTGGTGCCGCGAGTTCTGGGAGCGCTACGGCACTGGCGCGGTTGTCCCCGTCAAGGACGCCGTTCACCCGGACTCCGGGCTGGGGTGGCCGGCCGGATTCCCGGCCAGCATGCTAACCGAACCCGGGCCTGTCCTCAGCCCGCGCGACGATGCGCTGCTGCGGCTGGCCTGGGAAGCGGTGATGGATCGCCACGAGGAGATAGTCCTCACCGACGATGTCATCGCGGCGATAACCGCAGAGACGCCGGTCGATCCCCGGCGGGTACTGCCGCACGCTGAGCTGGCGGCCCGCGTGCACGCAGTCAGCGAGCAGGCGCTCCAGGCAGGCGACTACTCTTTCGCTGTCCATCCCGCGTGGGCATTCGGTACGCTTACCAGCCGGTTCGGGCCCGCAGTCACCAGCTCCGGACTGGACGCGGTCTTCGCCGCCACGCCAGCCGCCATTGACGGCGCTCTCAGCGTCCAGCTGTCGTTCCCGCCTCTGTTCCCGCATGCGGAGAACGTCGCCCGGCTTCCCGCTCACCTGCCGAACGTCCTTGCGCTCGGAGAACACCGGCGGGCTGCCGATCCGCCTGTGATCAGACTGGACGACCTCGGCATCGTGGCCGTGGCTGACGGGCTGCACCTGGTCAGCATCTCCCGGCGTCAGGTCATCGAACCCCAGCTATTCCACGCCCTGGCCCTGAAGAAGCAGGCGCCACCGCTCGCCCGGTTCCTGGCCACGCTGACCCGGGGTTTCCTGGCCCGGTACACCGAATTTGACTGGGGGCCATCCGCTGCCAGCCTGCCGTTCCTGCCCCGGGTGCGTTACCGGAAAGCGATCTTGTCACCAGCGACATGGCACCTGACCGCCGCCGATACCGCGATCTTCGCCAATGCGGACTCGCGGGAGGCGGCGCTCGCCCGGTGGCGTGAGCGCCGGAACTGCCCGGATGCAGTCGAGCTGCACGACGGCCACCGTTCGCTGCGGCTGGACCTCACCTGCGGCGCGCACCTGGAACTGCTGCGCGAGCACCTGGACGTGCATCGCACGGCCAGGCTGACCGAAACCGAGACCGTCAGCGACACCATGTGGATGAGTGGCCACGTCCATGAAATAGTCATGCCGTTCAAACGGACCGGCGCCCCCGCACTGAACCTGGTCACCGGCTCGCCGCCGCTGATCACCAGCCGCACTCCCGTCCATCGTCCGGCAGCGCCGGGAACGTCGTGGCTGTACGCGCAGGTATTCACCCACCCCGAGCGGATCGACGACCTCATCCGTGCGCACCTGCCCGGCCTGCTGACCCTGCTCGACGGCGATCCGGCCTACTGGTTCGCCCGCTACCGCAGCGTGCGAGAGACCGACCAACTCCGGCTCCGGATAAGAGTCACCAGCCCTGGGCAGTACGCGGCTGCGGCCATGGCAGTCGGCCGGTGGGGACAGCAGTTGCGAACGGCGGGCGCGGCATCCAGGATCGCGCTCGCCACCTACTATCCCGAGATCGGCCGTTACGGCAGCGGACCGGCGATGGACGCGGCCGAAAGCGTCTTCGTCGCCGACTCACATGCCGTCGCGGTCGCGTTCCGCCTCCTTCCGCCTGCGGCAATCGACCCGATCGCCCTGACGGCGATCGGCATGGCCGCCATCGCCGAGGGGTTCCACGCCACCACGGGGGAGGCAAACCGCTGGCTCCAGCAGCACCTTGCCCGCAAGACCGGAACTCCAGCCGGCCGCCCGACCGCCGCGCAGGCCGGCTGCTGGGCCACCCACCGCACTCTGCCAGACGGCTCGGCGCTGCCGGCCGAACTGGACGCCGCATGGCAGTCACGCGACGCCCGGCTGGCCTGGTACCGCCGTGCCCTGCCCGATGACTGCGACACCGACCGCGTCCTGATGGCGCTGCTGCACATGCACCACAACCGCGCCCGTCTTATCGACCGCGACGACGAAGCCACCTGCCTGCGCCTGGCCCGCCAGATCGCCATGACCCGGCACGCCCGCGCGCCGCAGACGCCGACGTGAACGCCTCAACCCGGCCCGGCTGGGGGCAGTCCCTTGCCAACGGCGCGCCCGGCATAGCGCTGCGGCACATCGAGCGTGCCCGCGCCGGCCACACCGGATGGGACCCGGTTCACCACCTCGCCCAGGCGATGACCCGCACGCCAATCCAGGCAAACCCTGCGATCGCGAGCCTGTTCTACGGAGCCCCCGCCGTCGCCTACGCGCTGCACGCAGCCGGGCAGCCCGCCTACCGCACCGCGCTTGCCGCGCTCGACAACAGCATCAACGCCCTCATCCAAACCCGCCTGGACGCCGCGCATCGCCGCATCGACGCCGGCATCGTAGCCACGGCCCGCGAATTCGACCTGATCAATGGCCTGACCGGCCTGGGTGTTTACCTCCTGCACCGGCATCACGACCACTGGCTGCTCCGCGACATCCTCAGCTACCTGGTCCGGTTCACCGAACCCGTCAATGCCGAGGGGCAGATCCTGCCAGGCTGGTGTGCAGCCGGCAGCCCGGACCGCCGCCAGTCACCCCGCTGGAACGGAGGCCACGCGGGCTTCGGCATGGCTCACGGGCTTGCCGGGCCGCTGGCGCTGCTGTCCGTCACCATGCGGCGCCGGGTCATCGTCAGCGGGCAGGCCAGCGCCATCCGATCCGCCTGTGCCTGGCTCGCCCGGTGGCAGGCTGGCCATGACTCCCGGACCTGGTGGCCGGAAGCCATCAGCCGCGACGAACTCGACAGCGGCACCGTGTCCCGGTCCGGCCCGCACCGGCCATCATGGTGTTATGGCACACCCGGAGTAGCCCGAGCCTGCCACCTGGCCAGCCTGGCCCTCAGCGACCCGCAGCAGATCCGCGCCGCTGAGCAGGCCCTCGCCGGGTGCCTCAACGACCCGCGCCAGCTCGCTCAGCTCACCGGCCTGGGACTGTGTCACGGCCGGCCGGCCTGCTCCACACCGCCCGCCGCGCGTGCGCTGACTCCCCGGCCAGCGAACTCGCCGCCGCCATCGAGACCGCTACCAGCCTGCTGCGCAACCTTCCGGGCGAACCGGAGGCGCTCGCCGATGACGGGCTGCTGGAAGGAACAGCCGGGATCACGCTGGCCAGCAACGTGAACCACGCTGCCCCACAGTCAGGCAGCCGCTGGGATACCTGCCTGCTGGTCGGCTAGCCAAGGCAGCACTGACGAAAGGACCTTGATGAACACCGCTACCGAACCGTCGGCCGAGCGCCTGCGCGCAGATATGGTCGAGCAAATCCTGTCCGGACAGCAGCTCACCCCTGCCGTCGAGGACGCGCTGCGGCGAGTGGAACGTCACCACTACGTCCCGTCGGCGTCACTGGCCGAGGCATATGAGGACAAGGCAGTGATCACCCATGCCTTCCCCGACGGCACCGCCCTCAGCTGCGCCTCTGGCCCGAGCATCGTCGCAGCTATGCTCGACGCCCTCCAGGTCCAGGCCGGCCAGCGAATCATGGAGATCGGAGCAGGAACCGGCTACAACGCCGCTCTCCTGGCCACGCTGGCCGGCCGCCAGGGCCAGGTCACCACCATCGACATCAACCCCAGCGTCACCGCCGCTGCCCGCGCCAGCCTCGACACCACCGGCTTCGAGCACGTCGCCGCAATCACCTGCGACGGCGCGCTCGGCGCACCGGGGCGCGGCCCCTACGATCGCATCATCGTCACCGTCGGGGCCTGGGACATCTGCCAGGCCTGGTGGGACCAGCTCGTCCCCGGCGGCCGGCTCGTCCTGCCGCTGCGATGGCGGGGCACCACCCGCGCCGTCGCCTTCATCAAGCGAGAAGACCACTGGCAATCGGACTGGGTATTCCTGTGCGGCTTCGTTCCCATGCTCGGCCAGCCTGGCGAGCACTCTGCCGCCATCGACCCTGGCGGCCTGGTCACCGTGCACTACGACATCGACCAGGCCATCGACATCAACGCCCTGCACGGCGTTCTCGGCCGGGACAAGTCCACCACATGGTCAGGAACCATTGTTCACGGCCAGGAATCTCTTGACCGTATCTGGGTGCACCTCACCGCCGCCGACGACAGGACGGTCCGCATCGCAGCCGACCAGGAAGCCATCGACGCAGGCCTGTGCACTCCCGCCATCGCTACCCGCAGCCCGGCCCTGGTCGAAGACGGCTCGCTCGCATACTTCACCACCCGCCGCTCCCGAACCCCAGGGCGCTGGGACCTCGGAGCCATCGGCCACGGCCCCGCCGGCCACCAGCTCGCCGCCCGCATCCTCTGCCAGATCAGCGAATGGGACCGCGATCGCACCCGCGACCCCGAGTTGCTCGCCTACCCGGCCGGCACGCCCGTACCCAGCATCACGAGCGGCAAAGCCAAGATCATCGTCAAGCCCAGCAGCCGCCTCGTCCTGCACTACCCCTAAGCCGCGACAGGCGCGGCGCTCGCGGCCAGGTCCGGCGTGAGCAGTTGCATCAAGCCAGAGTCAGAGCGGCGTGGTCGCGAACATCCTCGGCGCAGGCCGCTGGTACTGGCTCGACCCGGCCACCGCACTCGTCATCGCGGTAGTCGTCAGCTGGCGGGTTTCACCGCCGCCGAGATCGCGGGGCAGCTTGGCTGCGACCAGGCCGCCGTCCGGCAGAGCCAGGTCAGGGCACGCGACGCCGTGGCCAGTCAGCAGGCATCGACAGGAGGAACCCGCGATGACCCGATACGAACCTCGGATGGCCGCCATCGCCCTGGGCCGCCGCTCGCACCGGGCCGACCGCATCCCGGCACGACGCCGAGGCAGCGCTGCGCGCCGTACGGTGGGCGGCTCGCTACGTTCCGGCTAGGCTGGCATGCCTGGAAGAGTCAGTCGCCGCGATGATCACGCTCGCACTCAGCGGACAGCACGGCGACTGGCAGTTACGGTCCGGAGTGGACGGCGGACCTGCTGCGGATCTGGTTCGGAGGCGATCACGGTGCGCTGATGGGCAGTCGCGGGCAGGAAGTGCCGCAGTGGACGACCGATCGGCTGCCCGGCCTGTGCGAGCGGCTTCGGGTCATGGGAAGCGCCGGTGCGGCCACCGCGCGGCAGTTGCTTGACCTGGCGTGGAATCGAATCGGCCACGGCATCCGGGCAGCACTCGCGGTGTCGACGCCGAGCTACCGTGACAGGCAGCTCAGCGAGCTTGGCAGGCCGCTCGCCGGAGTGCTGACGGCAGCCGCCGCGATCGAAGCGGTCGGCGTGCGAGACGCGGTGACGGGATACATCCGGCAGCAGGATGACGCGGTAGCAGTCCTGGAGCTCTCGGCACTACGGGCTGCCGCGGCGACCAGCAGCGCCGATGCACACGGCGAGATCG
The DNA here is from genome assembly GCA_963819285.1 of uncultured Actinomycetota bacterium. Taxonomy (GTDB): domain Bacteria; phylum Actinomycetota; class Actinomycetes; order Streptosporangiales; family Streptosporangiaceae; genus Chersky-822. The sequence continues at coordinate 698,493 of CAWFVM010000006.1, read as the reverse complement.
GCCTCGACGTTCTGGCCAGCGACTGCGCCGCGCGGCTCCGCGCCCGGCTCTCCCGCCCCGGACGGGACGCGGACGACTGGTCGGTCGAGCTGCCCGCCGGCGGCTGTGCCTGCCACATTTGTGACACGCTCCGCACGTTCCTGAGTAACAAGACCCGGCGCACCCTCGAATGGCCGCTCGCCAAGGACGGCAGACAGCACGTCCACTCCAGGATCGACGGCGCCGAATTGCCCGTCACCCATCTGACCACGAAGCAGGGCCGGCCCTACACGCTCGTCCTGAACAAGACCGACGAGCTCTTCACCAGTGAGCAGCAGGCGCGGGCCAGCGATGAGGAACACCTGGCGTGGCTCGCGAGCCATTGGCTGACGGCCGGCAGCGCCGGTCAGTAACCTCTGCCCTGCGGGGAATACCGCAGCGGCATCGTTGGTTACGTGAGCAGGTCGTAGTTTTTCTGTGCTCGTGATTCATGTTCACGCTCGCGGAGTCACTCGCGGGCGTGCTGCTGATTGTGCCTGAGATGGTGCGTGGCCGCCGCCTGGGCCCGGGACCCGCATAGTGCGGTTGCCGAACGTATTACAGCAAGGAGTCACCCATGGCACAGGGAACTGTGAAGTGGTTCAACCCGGACAAGGGTTTCGGATTCATTAACGTCGACGACGGCGAGGCCGATGTGTTCGTCCATTTCTCCGCGATCGACTCGAGCGGATACCGCAGCCTCACCGAGGCCCAGCGCGTCGAGTTCGACGTCACGCAGGGGCCGAAGGGTCCGCAGGCAGAGCACGTCCGCGTCATCTGAGCAATACCAGCGCTCGCCGCGTCAGGGCATCTGAACACAAGGCCCTGCCGCGGCGAGCGCTGTCATGCCTGAGCAGTGACGGCTCCTGATGCCGCGCCGGAACCTACCTCCAGGAGCTGCCGTCCCAGTGCAGGATCAGGGTCTTGCTGCTGCTGGTGGAACCGACCGCCCAGGCGTTCTTCGCGGAAATGGCAGTGGCGGCGGAAAGGCTCCCGTTCGGGCCAGCCTGGCGCTTCCACGACTTACCGTTCCACCGCTCGATCAGAGTGCGGCTGTTGCTGTCAGATCCGACGACCCAGGCATTGCGGGCGGACGTCGCCGTCACCGCGGCCGGGAAAGCGAGAAAGCCCGCCGCCTTCGGACTCCGTACCGACTTCCAGGTGGTCCCTCCCCAGTGCAGGATCAGGTACCCGCCCCCAGTGCCACCGAGGCCAGAAGCCCAGACGTCACTGTCCGAGGTCGCCGAGATGCTGTGCAGGCCGGCGCCGGGGGCCGGGCTGTGCACCTGCTTCCACGTCTTGCCGTTCCACCGCTCGATCAGGGCCTGACCCTGGCTCACGGGGCTGAAGGTGACGCCCACCGCCCAGGCGCTGCGCGCCGAGATCGCGGCCACGCCGAAGAGGGCGCTCTGCGACGGGCTGGGACTCGGCACCTTCTTCCAGTTACTGCCGTTCCAGTGCAGGACCAGCGTCTTGCTGCCGAAGCCCGAGCGGCTGATGGTAGCTCCGACCGCCCAGACACTGGTCGCCGAGATCGCGTCCACGGCATGCAGGGCGCTGCGGGCCGGCGCCGGGCTCGACACCTGCTTCCACGTGCTGCCGTTCCACCGCTCGATCAGGGCACTGGACTTGCTGCCGCAGCCGTTCGTGCAGCCGACCGCCCAGGCACTGCGAGCCGAGACGACGGCCACGCCGTTGAGGCTGCTGTTCGCGGGACCCGGACTCGGCGTCCGCTTCCAGGAACTGCCGTTCCAGTGCAGGATCAGCGTCTTAGGCCTGGAGAAGCTGCCGGCCGAACCAACCGCCCAGGCATTCCCCGCCGAGAGAGCGGCCACCGCCGCGAGAGACCCGGGCACGCTGAGACCCGAAGCCTTAGCCGCAGGCAGGCTCTTAGCTACCGCGACCGCTGCCGATGATGGTGAAATAATCCCCGCCAGGACTCCCGCCAGCACAGGCGCGACGGCCACGGCAGCGACGGAACGCCTCGCCAGCCCGGATCGGCGCACCGGCTGGCACCTCCCCAGATAGCTGATCATTTGCACACCGTACAGGTCAGCTGGCGTCCCGGCGCTCCGGATCACCCGTCAGTCACTGGTGTTTGCCGGCTAGCCATCAGCCAAGTCGCGCGACGAAGTACTCGACAGCCTCGCGTAGCTTGCGCTGCAACAGTTCTTCGACCTCTGGCCAGCGCTCGCCCGGATCGTCGTTGAAGGCCAGGCTGACCGAGTCAGTCGGTGATAGCTCCAAGATCGCCTCGGGTTCGCTGGCGGCTGACATTTCGTCAGAGTCCGGATGAACTCGCTCCGCGTAGACAGTTACCGTGAGCACGCCACTATCTCCGTGACCGACCTTCTGCACGGCAGCCAAGAACCGGAGCCGGTCGCCGAGTACCTCCATCTGGAGTCTCGTCCACCAGGTGCCGTCGCTGAGGTTGGTGTAGAAGTCGATTGCACGTGCCGTCTGGATGATCTCTCTGCGCCACCATCTGGCCATCTCATCCGGTGGTGACGCGGATCGCAGCGCAGCCCAGGCAGCCGAATCGATTGTGCGCAGTGACTCATGCAGATCACGTCGCTGCTGGTCCAAGTAGCCGGTGATCCGCGCGGCGATCTCCTCGGCGACCCGCCTCACGCCGTCCGCCTTCTCATTCGATGTCGCATCACGGATCTGCCTGAGCCGGCTCGCATATGCGCGAACGACGCCTGCGGCGTCGACCTGATCCGTCAGCCCCGCGGGCTGGGTAAGAGTCGACTGCAATGCGGCGATCTCAAGCTGAGCGAAAAGCCGGATGAGATCGCCCAGGTCACCGTCATTCGCTGAATCTAGCGCAGTTAGATAGGCCTCTCGCTGACGACGATCAACGACGAGTGGCGCATATTTATCTCGAAGCAATACGAGAAGCGTGAGAGCGCGGGCTACCCGGCCATTGCCATCCTGGAGGACTGCCCGCGTTCAGGTGTCGATGTTCTGACTCGAGCCGGAGAGGGACATTTGCCGCGCGGGCGGGTCCGGGAGCACCACAGCGGATCGGACGCTCAGGTCGGACCCGACGTGGACGAGCTCGCCCCCGGCGAGCATGCGCCAGCCGCTTTCCCCGTCGAGCCGCTCCGAGGCGACCACCACCGACGGCGCCGACCGCAGCTCGGGCACGTGCACCGACGAAGTAGCGCTGCGAACGCTCAGGCCAGGCGCGGCCGGGCGCTCACCTGACTCGGCCGGCCGCTCAAGAATGTGCAGGGCATGCAGGGCCGGATAGCGCAGCGCCCACAGCTCGCCCGGTCTGGCGACGATCGTGTTCAGCGACGAGACCGGCAGATTCGCGGCGATCCACCGGGCCGCCGCCGCTAGGCCCGCACCCAGGTCGCCACCGTGAGCATCGGCCTGCTGGGTGATCAGCGCGAAGTACCGCTCGGAGTCGGTATCGCCGAGCACCAGGTCGGAATAAGAGCCAAGCTGGGCATCAAGCTTCTCGAGCTCACCGAATCCGCCGTTGTGCGCCATAATCGCGCCGTGCATCGCGAATGGGTGCGTGTTCCGCATCGTCCGGCCGCCCGTACTCGCCTGCCGCACGTGGGCGACAAACGCCGATGACCGCTCCTGCCTCGCCTGGCGGATGAATTCCTCGTTCTCGAACGCCGGCTCAGGCTGCTTGTCCAGGACCGGCGCACCCTCGCTGTCAAAGAACCCGATGCCGCTGCCGTCGACGTTGCGCAGACCCTGCACCTCCAGCGAATCGGGCGCTTCCAGCAGCCAGAACGTCGCCCGAACGCGGGCGTGTCCTGCGGTCAGGCCGAATAAGCGGCACACAGTGCCCTCCCTCAGCTGGACATCACGACGGCCTTTTGTACGGTAGGTCGCGAGTGTACTCCCGGAATCCGAGGCTGTAGTAAAGGCCTTTGGCCGCCCGATGGACCTCCGCGCCCAGGCAGGAAACCGTCATCTGGCTGGCGCCTGCCGCTCGGGCCCGGTGCACGGTAGCGGCCAGGGTGCCGTCCGGTGCCTGCGCGAGGACGTGGAGATCATGACGGTAGGGCCAGGTCCCCTGAGTTCCCCTCAGGCCGCTCAGGGTTAGCGTCGATGGATGCCACGCGTCTACGTGCGCCCGCCAGGCGGCTTCGGCACCGACCTCACCGGCGGTCCTGAACCGGAAGCCGTCAGGCAGGACTGGCTCCTCTAGCTCGGCGAGGTCGCGTACATTGGCCTGCTCCCAGGAGCCGGTGGCAGGCGTCTGATTCTCGTCGGGCAGGTAGCCGTGAGCGGCGAGACGACGCTGACCGTCCGCATCGGCTGCCCTGACTCCAGTCCTATGCTCGGCTGGCCCGGCCTGGTCGCCGTACCAGCCGAGTATCTCGTCCAGGATCTCGGGTCGATCGGGATGGACCTGCCAGGCGAGGTCGGCGTAGTCGACCCGGTAGGACTGCCCGTCGCCGCGACTGCCGACGTAAGGCAGGTTCGCCCACCCCCAGCCGATCAGGTCAGTACCCTGATACCAGAGCCGGCGCCGCCAGTTGTCGTCCTCACCGCGTCGGCCCATGCCCCAGATCCAGGCAAGCTGACCGACGCCGGCACAGGTATTCACCAGTTCCGGCCGCAGGGCAGTGACTTCCTGCGCCAGACCCTGCATAAGCCGGACATCGTCCGGGTCGAACATGTCAGCGTCGCCCATAACCCGCCCCGTCACCTTGCCCTCAGCCAATCCGCCGCCAGTCTGCCGCAGCGCGCAGGTGCGGACAAAGGGATTTAGGCCCGGCCGGGTGCTAGCTGCCTGGGCCAGGCTGGCGTCTCAGCTGAAGTTCGGGGATGGTGGCCCGCCTGTGCCTTGGGTTGGGCGATAACTGAAGCGTCTGTGCCGCCCAAGGGCAGGCTCGCATAGGTACCGACCTGGTCGCCGATCCGCTCCCAGTCACTGCGGTCGAGGGCCGCAACCTCCTAGGTCGCCACAGTCAGCACTCGTGGCCGCGCCCGAATCCCTCGGCCTGGCCGCAGTTCGAGTTCGGCAAGACCTGACCATGCGCTGGAACGGCAGCACCTGGCAGCAGCAGGGCCTTGGCCAGGCCTTGGCCAGGCCTTGGCCGGTTCCCTATACGATTCCACGTTTAACCCCTACCCACGAAGTACTTAATGCCTACGGCGATTGCCTTCATGATCATCGCGCCGGCCAGGAAGATGGTCGAGTACGGATCATGGACAGCTGCGGTGGGACCCTGAGCGGTCGCGACAGGATTACTGCCCAGCGGAGGCTGGGATGTAGACAGCGTCGCCGGGGGCCGGCTAGCGGCCAGACCGTCGTCTAGGGCGCCGCCCACGTTCTCGCTGCCGTGCGCCGCTTCGCTGATCGCCTCCTTAGATTCAGTTTGCTTCGCGGCCAGCTCTGCGACTTCTCTTGCCTGTGCCAGGCCGTCCTCGGCGACCGCGCTTCCAGCGCCCTCGGCCGCGTCGATGGCGCCCTCGGCGGCTACGTCGGCGATCTCGCCTCCGCCGCCGGTGCCGACGACCAGGGCGATGGTGACGGCGGCCTGGATGCAGCTGGACAGGTGGGGATCGGTGACGCAGGAGACGACCGACTGGGCGCCGGAGTACTTGTAGGCGGCCTTCGCAACGACGACGGCGGCCTTGGCGACCGTCTTGCCGATCGTGGCCGCGGCCTTGGCGATCTTCTTGCCGGCGGCCTTGATGGCGGCCGTGGCTTTGCTCGCGAGCTCTTTGGTGTACGCGGCATCGAGCGATGCGGCCTCGGCCCTGGCGCTCGCGGCCGCGGCCTTGTCCCGGCTTGCGGTCGCGCCCAGGGCGGCAGCCGCGCCCTGGGCCGCATCGGCGGCGGTGGCCAGGAGTCTGGCGCCTTCGGCGGCGCCCTTGGCGACCAGCGCGGCTATGTTGGCGGCGCCGCGCTCGATGTCGGCGAGCGCCTGCAGGCCGAGCGCCGCAGCATCCAGCATCGCATAGTCGGCGAACGCCAGGGCGGCGTGGCCTTCGTCGAGAACGGCCTTAGCCGCTTCCTTGGCCGCGTCCCAGAGGTCCCCGACGGATTTCCACTTCTCAAGCCACGGTTCATGGCGAGCTTTGGATACGTCGGCCGCCGCCGCGCTCCAGGCCTGGTTGGCCTTATCTTGCCAGGACTCGGCTACCTTCAGCTCGGCCTGTGCGGCCCTGAACGCGGCTGCGGCAGCCCGTGCGGTCGCCGCGCGCCGCCGCCAGCCTGGCGGCGGCCGAGTTCAGCGTTCTGGCCAGCGCTACGGCGCCGTACGCGGCAGCAGCGGCGGTGGCAGCGGCGACGGAAGCAGCGTTGTAGGCCGCTTCGGCGGCGGTGGCCTTGGCCGTGGCAACGGCGGCGCGCGCGTTGGCGGCCGCCACGTCGGCGGCGGTCGGACCGCCGCTGCTGCCCTTGCCTGATGGAGCGTGCCCGGACGGGTCAGTAATGGTGACCGGGTTGTCGCTGGCGTACGCGTGCAGGTTGTCGGTGACAGCGACGCCGCTCTCATCCGGCTTGGTGTCGGAGTTGAGGAATCCGCCTGGCGTCCGGTACATCCGCGCGCCCATGTTGACCTGCTGGGTCACCGGGTCGGTCCACTGCCCCTGGTAGCCCACCTGCACCGACGGCCCCGAGGCGGCCAGCACGGCGCCCCACGGGTCATATGTCGTCGATGACGCCAGCGAGGTGCCTGCGGCCGCGAACATTCCTGACAGGTCGTCATGCTGGTCAATCAGCGCGATCGTCGGCCCGCCCGAGATTGCGTCGACACCGGTGATCTGCCCGGCCGGGTCCCGTGAATAGGTCGCCGAGGGGTCAGAGGCGACATCGTCGGTGTCGCCGTCATAGGTCAGGGAGATGCCGGTGCCTCCGGCCGAGTTCGCCGCACTGACCAGGCGGTCCATCGCGTCCCAGCCGAACGACGAAGCCGATCCGTCGGTGATCTGCTGGCCGTAGGCGTCGGAGGTGGAGTCGGCTTCGGAGTCGGCGGAGCTGGTCTGGCTTACTAGGTCACCATTGGCGGTGTAGGCGTAGGAGTTGCCGTTCCCGTCGGAGGTAACCTCGTCGCGGGCGTCGAAGGCGTAGGTGACGCCGTTGTCGTTAACCAGGTTCCCGTCGTTGTCGTAGCCGTAGCTGGTGGTCGCCGGGGAGCCGCCACCAGGCGTGGCGGTCCAGGAGGTGCAGCCGGCGGCCTCGTCGTAGCCGTAGCTGTTAGTGACCGTTCCGGTCCCGCTGGGCGTGACCAGGCCGGTGGTGGTCATCGAGGTGACGTCGCTGTCGGCGTCGTAGCCGTAGCCGATGGAGGAGACCTGCGCCCCGGCGGCGGTGGTGACCACGTCGGAGTTCAGCCGGTGCAGGTTGTCGTAGCCGAAGCTCTGGGTGTCGTTCCCCGCCCCGTAGGCGACCTGGGTGACCTGGTCCAGGCTGTTATAGGAGTAGGTACCGGTGACCCCCGACGCGGCATCGGCGTCAGTGGCCAGCCGCCCGGCGCTGTCATAGGTATAGGCCGAGGTGCCAGCGGCGTCAGTGACCGAGGCCTGCTGCCCGTTGCCGTTATAGGTGAAGCTGGAGGTGCCCGCTGAGCCAGCGGCGGCCAGCAGCAGGCCCCGGTCGTCGTAGCTGAACGACTCCGAGGTCGGCGGCTGGTAGCCGAAACTGCCCGCGGTCCCCGCCGCTGCCGTCGCCGCGGTCAGGATCCGCCCGTCCGCGTCGTAGGTGAACGTCCTGGGCGCGGTCGGCGCGCTCGCACCGGACCCGGACTGGCCGGTCAGGTCGCCGTTCGCGTCGTAGGCATTGCTGATCTGTATCCCGCCGGGCTCCTGCTGGGTGACCAGGTCGCCGTCGGCGTCGTAGCTATCGGTGGTGGTCGAGTCGCTGAAAGCCGCGGTCGGCGGATCGGTGACCTGCTGCGGAAGGCCGAGTGAGTTATAGGTGGTGTAGGTGGTGTTGCCGTTTCCGCCAGTCAGCGCCGTCTGGTCGCCGTTCAGGTCGTACCCGAAGCTCACCGTGATGCTCTTGGTGGCTGAGACGGACTGGGTCTGCGAGGTCATCAGGTCGACCGCGTTGTAGGTGGCCGTCGTCGTATTGCCCAGGAAGTCAGTCTGCGAGGTCACGTCCCCGTTGCCGTTGTAGCTGACCGACGCGGTCTGCAGCACTGTCCCGGCGGAGCTGAGGCTCGACTCCGAGACCGGGCGATCGGCCAGGTCGAAGGTCGTGACCATGGCGGTGCCGTCCGGCAGGGTGGTCCTGGCCAGGTCGCCGTCGAGGTTGTAAGCGTAGGCGGTGGTGTTCCCGGCCCCGTCGGTGCTGGATACCTCCTGGCCGAGCGCGTTGTAGTTGGCGGCGGCTTGCACCCCGGTCGGACTGGTCTGCGAGACCCTGTCGCCGGCGTCGTTGTAGCCGTAGGTCGTGGTGTACGCGGCGGCGGCGTTCTGCCGGACGATGTCGGTAGTGGTGATCAGCTCACCGAGGTTGTCATAGGTGGCCTGCGTCTGGGCGCCAGCGGGGTCGGTCACGCTGGTCTGCTCGCCGGCCGGATCGTAGGTGTAGGTCGAGGTCCCGCCGCCGGGGTCGGTCTTGCTGGCCAGGTCGCCGAGCTGGTCGTAGCTCATCGTCGTGACGTGGCCCAGCGGATCGGTCGTCGCAGTCTCCTCACCCAGGTTGTTGTAGGTCGACGTTGAGGTGCCGCTGAGGGGCGTGTGCGAGTCCGGCGCCGTGTATGCCGGGCTGGTGACGGAGGTCTCCTGGCCGTCGGCGTCGAACGTAGCGGTGGTGACATTGCCGCTGGCGTCTGAGTCCTCGACCTCGTCGCCGAAGGTGTCGAAGCCGGTCATGGTGACCGGGCTGGCCATGACCGGGGTGTCTCCGCTTCCGGCCTGGCTCAGGATGGCCGGGTCGGTCTGCACGACCGCCCGTCCGGCCTCGTCGTTCGCGATGACAGCGGTGTTGCCGTCGGGGTCGGTCTCGGAGGTCACCAGGCCGCGCTCGTCCCGCACGTACGTGGTGGTCAGCTCTACTCCGCCGGTGTTGTGGATGGTCTGCGAGAGTTCCTCGTCCGCCACGTTGTAGGTGGTCGTCTGCGTCTGGGTAACCCCGCCTCCGGTGCGTGACTCTGACACCACGTTGCCGTCGCGGTCGTACCTGGCGGTGACGGTGAGGTCCGAGCCGGCCGGGTCGTCGGTCTGCGAGACGACCTGGTTGTCGGGGTTGTAGGCGGTGCTGATGACCAGGCCGCCAGGCTTGGTCTGGGTGATGAGGTTGTTGGCACCGTCGTACACGGCGGTAATGACGTCCTGCTTCCCGGTGGGGCTGCCGGGGGCTGCGACGTAGCTGGACGCTAGCTGGCCGTTCCCGTAATAGGTGTAGTCGGTCTGCGTGCCCATGACGTTGGTGACCGACGCCAGCCGCCCGGCCGGGTCGTAGGCCCTCGATTCCTCGACCAGGTTCTCTGGCGCGATCGGGCTGCCCGGATTGCCGGTGTAGCCGTCCAGGATGGTAGCCAGCAGGTTGCCCGATGCGTCGTAGGCGAACGAGGTAGTGACCCCGGCCGGGCTGGTGTCGCTGGTACGGTCCCCGAGCCCGTCGTAGGTGTAGGCGGTGGTGTTCCCCAGCGCGTCGGTGGTGCTGGCCAGCTCGCCGCTGCCGTTATAGGTGTCGGTGGTGGTCCGCGACGGATCCCTGCCGTTCGCGTCGCTGAGAGTCGAGGTCAGCACGTTCCCGTCGGCGTCGTAGATGCGGGTCGTCACCTCGGTGTGCCCGGCGCCTGTCACCCGGTCGGTGATCGGCGGATCGGTCTCGGTGACAATCCGGTCCTGGCCGTCGTAGGTGTAGCTGGTCGTCAGCCCGCCAGGGAACGTGTCAGAGACTTGCGTCTGGGTCAGCTGACGGCCGAGGTTGTCGTAGGTGTACTTGTTCACCAGTCCGAGCGGGCTGGTGGTCGCCATGACGTCGCCGGCCGAGCTGTAAGCGATTCTGGTCAGCCCGCCGCCAGGAGCGGTGGTCGAGGCCAGCAGGCCCGCTGGCTCCGTCCCGCCGCCGGTGGCCGCCTCGGTGCCGGCGGTATAGGCGTAGGCCGTGGTGCAGCCGGACGGGCAGGCCGCCGTTGGCGGCGTGGTCTTGGAGGTGATCTGCGCCGTCGCCGTGTAGGTGGTGACCGTGTCGTAGGTCGGGTCCACAGGCGAGGTCGAGCGGGCGTCCCGCGAGTCGGTCGGCTTGTCGTTGCGCGGGTCAAGCGGGTTGGACAGGCTCTCGAAGTAGGAGGTGTATGCGGTCTGGCAGTTGCTGATCGCCACGCAGCTCGTCGTCGAGGTCACGTTGTTGTGCGCGTCGTAGGTGACGTAGGTCGTGTTCCCGTCCGGATCGGTGATCGTCGAGGCCCGCTGGGCTTCGTCGTAGCCGAAGAGACTCGTTCCGCCCCGGAAGTCGGTGGACTGGACCAGCGCCCCGGCCGAGTCGTACAGGTACCGCGCGTTACTGCCGACGGGGTTGGTGACCGTGATCGTCTGGGTGTTCAGCGTCGGCATCACCACGCCGCCGAGCGGGTTGAACGTCTGGTTCGTCGGCGGCAGCTGGTTCGCCAGGGAGCTGAAGTGCGAGGCGACCTGGCTGGAGGTCAGCTCGCTGGCGTAGAGCGACACGTCGGCGATCGAGCCGTTGAAGAATCCGTTCGACCCGCCGCCAAGGTCGGCGACGTAGCCGGTGGCGGATGCGGTGGCCGACTTGGTGATCTGCGCGGTGCCGAGCGAGACGCCGTCCTGGTACAGGGTCGCCGTCTGGGTGAAGGTCCCCGATGACGTGATTCCGGGGCTGAGGGTGATCGTGGCCTGATGCCATTTGCCGTCGTTGACCGCGACGCTTACGCAGCCGAAGATGGGCGTGTCGTTGAGTTTCGCGGAGCCGGCTGATCCTTCCAGGCAGTCCGACCCGTGGGGGATCCAGATGGCCATCGGCTCGCCGCCGGTCGGCCCGGCGGCGGAGGACAGCAGCGTCCCAGTCTTGGTGGTCTTGAACCACACTTCGGCTGATTCCGCGCCGGTGCCGCCGAAGTACCCGCCCGGGATGGTGATCTGCGAACTGGTGCCGTTAAAGGTCGCCGCGGTCCCGTCGGGGAACCCAGACGGCCCCGCCGCGCCCAGGGTCACGTTCGAGTAGGTAGCCAAGGGGCGTGCAGCGGCAGTGGTGGCCGCACTGTCGACCACGTCATGGGCGAGTGGCCCAGCGGTGTCGTTCAGCGGCCAGAAGTCCTCCGGCACCGATCCCATGACCGCGCTGTCGTACGCGCCCGACGACATGCCCCTGACCGCGTTGCCGTAGGTCCACGTCCCGCCGTTGGCGTCGGTGAGCGTCGCGACCCGGTCGTTGACGGTGTCGTAGGTCGCCGACAGCTCGGTCCGGCCGCCCGGGCTGGTGATCGTGGTGAGCACCGCGGCCGAGTGGGTTTCGGCGGCGTACTGGGCGGCGACCGACGACGGGCTGGGCAACTGGTTCTGGTAGATCGACAGGTCGGCCATCGAGCCGTTGAAGTACTCCCACGTCGCGGTGCCCAGCGCGCAGCCCAAGCACAGCGAGCCCGGGCTCTGGCCGGTCCCGAGGAGCACGTCGTAGTCGTCGCTGAGGGGCAAGGTGGCGGCGGAAGTGCCGCTGGCGACCTTGGTCCCGTCGAGATACAGGGCCTGGCCGGGGATCAGGACCGCCTGATGCCAGGCGCCGTTGTTCACCGCCGCCGGCGAGGACAGCGCGGCCGAGGTGTAGATGTCGGGCGTCGTTGACGTGCCGGTCTGGGACGTGATGGTCTTCGCGCCCTCCAGGTGGCCGTTGGAGCCGATCCACAGCAGCGGCGCCTCGCTGCACTCGATGTCGCCCACGCAGTTGATGCTGGGCTCGCCGGTGCCCGCGCCCAGCAGGATCCCGGACGCGCTGGTGGTCTTGAACCAGACGCTGATCGCCAGGCTGGTGGTCATCGGGAACCGGCTGTCGCCGTCGAGCTCGACGCAGGACGAGGCCAGGTTCGAGGTGCACCAGGTGCCATCAAACGGGATCCAGGAGCTGGTCCCGTTGAAGCCGGTCGCGGTGACCCCCGGGATCGGGCCCGGCACCCCCGGGGTCGTGTTCATCTCTGTCGCCGGAGGATCCATCGTGGTCAGGTCGTCCACCGGGATCTGGTTCGCGGCGGCTGTCGCGCCGGCCGGGTCATTGAGCCGGTAGTAGCTGGTGGGGTCGGCGTTCCGCACCGAGGTCGCGGCGTGCGAGGCACTGGTGTTGTATGCGTAGGCGGTGCAGGCGGTGGCGGTGCCCGGCGGGCACACCGAGGTCAGCAGGTCACCGCTGTAGCCATAGGTCCACGTCAGTGCCGTGCCGGGCTGGCCGGCCGTGGCGGGGTCGGTCGACACGGTCGCCACGTGCGGCGATGCCGCCCCGGCGGGCGTGGCCCACGTCAGGTGCAGCGCCCGCCCTGACGTGGTGCTGGTGATCGTGGCCAGCACCCCTGAGGCGTAGGTCAGGGTCAGGGTCTTGCCGGTATTGTCGGTGATCTTGGCGAGCAGCCAGGACGTCCCGCTGGCCTGGGTGAAGGTATAGGCGGTGCCGGTCTGGTCCGTGACGGTGAACCCGCCGCCGGTGACGGCGGTGACGACCGCGTACATGTTCTGCGGCGCCGCGTATCCCCCGGCTGAGTTCTTGGCGAACCGGATCTGCTGGCCGTCCGCCATCGTCAGGATCAGTGCCCCTGTGCCGTCACTGTCCGGCACCAGCGACATGTCCAGCATCGATGACCAGCCAGCCCCGAAGGCCTGGGACGTCCGAGGGTCCAGTGAGTTGTAGGTACGGACGATAGACAGCGCCGGGCCGGTCGTCGCCACGCCCGCATCGGTGACCGCCTGCGACACGTTGCCGGTCTTCGGGTCTACCGTCTTGCCCGAGCCCTCGTAGTTGCTGCCGCCCAGGTTGGAAGTCATGATCGGGTTGCCGTCAGAGGCCAGGTAGGAGTTGCCCAGCGTCGCGGAGACGCCCGGCTGGGCGTTGCCCACCACGAACGAGATCGAGGTCGTCCAGGTGATGAGGCTCGGTACGGTCAGGCTCGGCAGGGTGGCCGCGTCGCTGACCGTGGCCCGCCAGTAGTAGGTGGTGCCCCACGCCAGCGCCGTGGTCGGAGTCCAGCTGCTGGCATTGCCGGCCACCCAGCCCGAGGACTGCAGCACCGTGGCCGTGCTGCTGGGTCCGTTGAGGATCTCGAAGGCGTAGGAGAAGGTGGGATTGGCGGGGAATCCACCTGGCACGGTGGCCGACACGGTCAGCGACGGCGTCTGGGTGTCGACGTCGGTACCCGGCAGCGGCTCCTGCTCGTTGATCGTCGGCGCGAACTGCTGGATCGTGTAGGCCGCGCAGTGCTCAGCACCGCCTTCCGCCGAGAAATACGTCCCCGACGCGTTCACCAGGTCGAAGCAGATGGTGTACGAGCCGGGATTCTCAGGCGGCGTGACGCTTTCGACCGTCGCGGTGCCGGCCGGGGCGACGCTCCCGCTGATGGGCACGGCTGGACCGGTGGTGAGCGGGGTGCCCGTGCCGGTGGTGTTGGACGAGGGGAACACCAGCGCGACCAGCGCGTAGTCGGTGGTCCAGGTGGAGGTGCCCGTGTTGGTCATCGTCACCGCGATCCGGCCGGCCTGGTCAGCCATGGCCACGGTGTCGAAAGTCGGTGCGACGCTGTAGGTGGCGTTGTCGGGCCCGGCGACCGCCGGCGACGCCGTCCCGGCCCTGACTGTCCGTGACGGCCTGACGATGTCATGACGCACGACGTCCCGGCCGGCGGCCATTCTCGCCGAGCGGGTGCGGATCAGTGCGGGAGTACCCATCGAGGGCGGCGCCAGGTCCGGCTTCGGCGCCCGGTGGCCCCGCGGCGTTGCCAGGGCCGGCGCGGCCCTGGTCGCTGACGCCGGCACGTAGTGGGCCTTCCCCGCAGCGGTCCCGCGATGCTGCGAAGGCCCGCTGGCGTATCCGAACATCTCGACCGCCGGCAGGCCCGCGCCATGAATCACGGGCAGAGCCAAGGCTGCCGGTGCCGAGGAAGAGACCACGAACCAGGTGGCTGTCGTCATCAGCGCGATCACCCGCCGCGGTCTGCGAGAGCAAACTCGCCCCGAACCCTGCCGAAACGGCGAGCGCGCCATGCTGGCTCCTAAATGAGTAGTCACATGCGGAAACGCCGGGCTTGGCCTCGCCGCGGCTGCCGGGCTCCGGTACGCGGGGTGCACGGGCAGCTAGCCGGACGGCTGAGCTTGTGAGGCGAGTGCGCGAATGGCCTGATCAATGCGCACGGGCATGCTGGCCGGCGAGACGATGACGAGGTTCGACATCCCTGCCGCGCCTGCGGTACTTGAGGCGTCGACGAGTACGAGTTTCTGGTGCCTGTCGGCCTTCGCGGCCTTGACTGCCTCAGCGGCAGAGGTGCCCGTGATGACGATGACGCCGCACTGGCGCTCCATGAGGGTGCCGAGCATCACTTGCGCCGCGGCCGGGCTTGGCTCGGGCAGGTAGCTGACCATGACGTGAGTGGCCAGCGACGCGGTCTGCATCGCTCGCCAGACTGGCGCACCCGGCGCGCCTGGTGTGATCCCGCCCGGATCGGTGAGCAGGCACGCAGTGGCGTTCAGGTAGCGACGGGCCTGCGGCCCGGCGGCCGGCTGGTGGTGCTCGGACGGCCAGAGCGCCGCGCCGGTGACGACCGCGATCACGCCGGCCGTCACTGCTCCGGCTGCCGCCACGCGCACATGCCTGCGAACCCAGCCCATTGATCCATCCCTCGGCAAACTCGGCAAAAGCGACAATCCCGTCTGACTGTGACGGGTGCCGTCCGAGCATCGTCCGAGCATGGTCGCAGACGACGACTTGTGGTTGAGTAAGCCGTAGATATGGGCTTTTTCAGATAACACAAGGATGCGTCATGTTTTGTCGGCTGCTCGGACACCTGGAGGTTCGCGCGGGCGACAGCTGGACCGGGGTCAGCGCGCCGAAGTGGCGGGCGCTGCTGGCAGTGCTGCTGCTGCGCCCCGGACAGGTTGTCTCCGCCGGCACAGCTCGCGGACGAGCTGTGGGGCCATGATCAGCCGCCGAGTGCGCGCAAGCTAGTCAGCGGTTACGTGGGCCGGCTGCGGCAGCTGATCGGTGACCCAGATGGCCGCGTACTGGTGACCCAGGCACCCGGATACCGCCTGCTGGTGGCCCCGGCTGAGCTGGACATATCCCGATTCGAGCACCTGGTCGCGCAGGCACGCCTGGTGCTGGAGCAGGCCGGCGGCGAGCGGGCGGAGGAGCTGCTTGGCGAGGCGCTGGCGCTGTGGCGCGGCCCGGCGCTGGCCGATGTGCCGCCAGGGCCGCTGATCGCGGCGGAGGTGGCCAGGCTGGATGAGCTGCGGCTGGATGTCCTCGAGTTACGCGCGGAGGCCGGGATCTGCTCCGGCCGCGCCGGCAGAGCTCGTAGCGGAGCTGCGCCAGCTGACGGCCCGGTATCCGCTGCGGGAGCGATTCTGGCACCAGCTGATGCGCGCCCTGGAGCAGAGCGGCCGCCCGGCGGAGGCACTAGAGGCCTATGCGCGGGCACGGGAGGTCCTCGCCGAAGAGCTGGGCGCCGACCCGGGGCCAGGCCTCCAGCAACTGCACCTCCGTCTCCTGGCCGGGGACCCGGCACCACCCGCCATGACCACCGCCGCCCCGGCGGTGCTGCGACAGCTGCCGGCTACCGCAGCGCACTTCACGGGCCGTTCCGCGGAACTGGCGGCACTGACCGGGCTGCCTGACCAGGCTCGCGCGGAGCTGCCAGGGGCGGTGGTGATCTCGGCGATCGACGGCATGCCGGGAGTCGGGAAGACAGCCCTGGCGGTGCAAGCCGGGCACCTGGTGGCGGATCGGTTCCCTGACCGGCAGCTATTCGTGGACCTGCACGGCCACACCCCCGGCCAGGAGACCGCCGACCCTGCCGATGTCCTGGCCGCACTGCTCACCGCCGGACGGGGTGGATCCCCGGTACCTGCCCGCCGGCCTGGACGGGCGGGCAGCGATGTGGCGGGACCGGATGGCCGGCCTGCGAACCCTGCTGATCCTGGACAACGCCGCAGGCAGCGCCCAGGTCGCACCCTTGCTGCCAGGGACCGCGGGATGCCTGGTCATCGTCACCAGCCGCCGGTTCCTTGGCGATCTTCCCGCAGCGCTTGAGGTGCCGCTGGATGTCCTGCCGCGCGGCGATGCCCTGGCGATGTTCATGGATCTGGCTCCGAGGGCAGCGGGTGACCCGGATCAGGTGGCCGAGCTGGTGGAGTTGTGCGGTCGCCTGCCGCTGGCGATCTCGCTCCTGGCCCGCCTCTTTACCCGGCACAGGTCCTGGACCATGGCCGACTTGATCGGCCAGACTCGGGCCAGGCTGCTGACGGTCACCGCCGAGAACCGGACGGTGACCGCCGCCTTCGAGGCCTCCTATCAGGACCTGGACGCGGGGCGGCAGCGATTCCTCCGCTACCTGGGCCTGCATCCCGGCCCCGAGATCGACGCCTTTGCCGCCGCTGCCCTGACTGGCCTGTCGCCTGGCGAGGCCGCCTCGCAACTCGATGGCCTCTACGGCGACCGAATGCTGGAGGAACCCGTTCCCGGCCGGTACCAGATGCATGACCTGATCCGTCAGTATGCCCGGAGCCTGGTCACCGGCGACTCCGGCGGTGAGCCCGAGCGGGCCATCGATCGGCTGCTCGACTACTACCAGCACACCGCGCTGGCCGCCGATTCGCATCTCGCCCGCCACACCCGGCCGGCCGACCTCCGAGGTCACCGCGCCGGCTGCGGCGCCCGATCTGCCGGACCGGACCCGAGCCCAGGCCTGGATGGCCGCCGAGCACGCCAACCTGACAGCCTGCATCGACTATGCGATCGGGCGCGGCGACCACGCCAGGGTGACCGGCCTGATCGCGGCGATCGCCGCGTACCTGCGCAGCGACGGGCAATGGCCAGGGGCGGTCGCCCTGCACGCTGTCGCCGCCCGGGCCGCCCGGCACCTCCGCGACTACCCCGGTCACGCCAACGCCCTGCTCAACCTGGGCGACATGCAATACCTGACCAGCGACAATGCGGACGCAGCAGAGTCGCTGGCGCATGCGCGCGACATTTACCTTCGCATCGGTGACCGGCTCGGCGAGGCCAACGCCCTGTACAGCCTGGGAATCGTAGCGCAGCAGTTGGCCGGCGGCTTTCCAGGTGGGATGGACCTGCTGGAACAGGCCCTTCGCAGTTACCGTGACATCGGTGACCGGCTCGGCGAGGCTAACGCGCTGAGCAACGTCGGGATCGTGCGGCGGCTGGGCGGCGATTACCCGGGCGCCACCGGCCCGCTGGAGCAGTCCCTGGACATCTTCCGCGACCTCGGCAACCGGCCGGGCGAGGCTGCCGCCCTGCGCGGTCTGGCTGCCGTATGGCAGCTGACCGGCCATTACCCAGACGCAGTCCGCTTGCTGACACAAGCCCTGGAGATCTCCCGCGCAATCGATGACCGGATCGGCGAAGGCTATGCCCTGTTCGGACTGGGTTCCGTACGCCAGCTGACCGGTGACTACCCAGGCGCGACGCTCGTGCTGGAACAGGCAGTGGGCATCCATCGCCGTATGGGCAGCCGGCGAGGCGAGGCCTACGCCTTTCAGTACCTGGCGCATGCGCGGCGGGCGGTGGGCGACCTTCCGGGCGCGGCCGGCCTGCTTGAGCAGTCCCTGAACATCTGCCGTGACATAGGCGACCGGATCGGCGAGGCCTACGCCCTGCTCGGCCTGGGCCACGTACGGCGGGCGGCCGGCGACTTCCCGGACGCGACCGGCCTGCTGGCACGGGCACTGGACATCTTCCGTCACCTCGGCGATCAGGGCGGCGAAGTAGAAGTGCTCAACGAGACCGGGACGGTGCACCTGGCCCGGGCCGAGCCGGCGCTTGCCCGCGCCTGCTACGAGCGCGCGCTCGAAGCTCGCCCGCGCCACGGGCGCCCGGCTGGAGGAGGCACGCGCGCTGGAGGGAATCGGCAAGTGCGCCGCGCGAACCTGCGATGCCAGCACCGCCGACGGCGCCCTGCGGCAGGCGCTGGACATCTACCAGCGGCTCGGCACCGCGGACGCGGCGCGGCTCAGCGCGGAGCTGGACAGCTCACGGGCACAGCCTCGGCGGCCGGACGCGCGTCCCTGCTGTCATAACGCCACAGCGCCGGCAGCGCCAGCGACACGATGACAGCCCCGGCCAGGCTCAGCACCCCGCCGGACACCACAGCGAGCCGCACCGACCCGGTGAGCGTAGCGATCGCCCCGGCCTCCAGGTTGCCGAGCGGCTCCCCCGTCGAGTAGCTGATCATCTCCAGGCCGGCCATCCGCCCCCTGATCCGGGCCGGGATGGTCTGATTCCACATCGTCATCCGGAACAGGCCGCTGACCGAGTCGGCCCCGCCGGCGGCGGCCAGCGCCAGCACCGCGAGCGGCAGGTCAGGCGCGAACCCGAACGCGGCGATCGCGATCCCCCAGCCGCAGACGGCCAGTGCGATCGCCCGCCCGTGCCGGTAGACGTGCCTGGTCCAGGTGCTGGTCAGGCTGACCGCCATCGACCCGAATCCGGGCGCCGCGTACAGCAGCCCGAGCACGGCAGGCCCGCCGAGCCCGGCCGCGATCTGCGGGAACACCGCGTAAGGCGCACCGAACAGCATGGCGCCAATGTCGATCAGGTAGGTGCCGAGAAGATCTTTCCTGCTTCTGGCATAACGCAACCCCTCCGCTACTGCCCGCAGGCTAGGCCGGTCCGCGTCCGGGGCCGGCGAACTCGGCGCCATCAGGGCGAACGGGATCAGGCCGAGCCCGACCACCGCAGTGCCGGTGAAGTACGCCAGCGGCAGCCCGCCGGTCAGCAGCAGGCCGGCGATCAGCGGGCCGGCTGTGAAGGCGAGGGTTCCCTGCAGTGCCGACAGCGCGGCGGCTCCCGGCAGGTCGTCATGCGGCACCAGCCTGGGCACCAGCACTTCAGTCGAGGGCCGTTGCAGTCCGTAGGCACCGGTCAGCAGCGCGGCCAGCACGAAAAGCAGCCAGAGCTGCCGGATGGTGAGCGCGTTCACGGCCAGCCCGGCCGTGCACGCGGCTGCGGCGACCTGGGTGGTCAGGATCAGCCTGCGCCGTTCGAGCGCGTCGGCGAGCGCTCCGCCGAGCAGCCCGGCCAGCAGCACGGGCACCAGCTCAGCGCAGCTCAGCAGGCCGACGACCAGCGAGGAGTGGCTGATCGCGTAAGCCTGGAACGGCAGGGCCACGAAACAGATGATCGAGCCGGTGGAGGTCGCGGCCTGACCGGCGTACAGCAGCCTGAAGTCTCTCGAATGCCGGATCGGCCCCAGGTCAGGTGCCAGCTTAGCCGCCAGCCTGACTAGCCTGCGCTGGCCAGATTGCTGGTGCGAGCAGTTACCCCTGCTCTTCGAAGATCTCACGAGCGGACAATGCTGCCCCAGGTGAGGGTGGTTTGTCGAGGTTAATTTCGATCGCTGGCGACAGCTTCAGCCTCGGTCGCGCTCGGCCGCGCCCTGGTGTGAGCGTCTTGCCGAAGTTAATTCTGGTCGAGGTTAGCCGCGGTCGCCGGTTCCTGGCCGGCCTCGTCGCGCTCGGCCAGATCGGGCGACTCGGCGTCGGGTTGAGCCTGGTCGGCCGCCGGATCGGCCGCGTCGGCTTCGGCCGCGGGTTTGCGGCGCTGGATGATCACGAACCAGACCAGGCCCGCGATGGTGAGTGCGGTGGCGACGTAGAAGTTCAGCCGGAAGCCGAGGAAGCGCTCGGACGAGTCGATCCGCAGGGTCTCCTCGAAGATGCGGAAGGCCGAGTAGCCGGCCACGTACAGCGCGAACAGGCCAGGCGCCTTGATCTTGCGATGGTGCCCGAGCCAGACCAGGAACGCGGCGAGGGCCAGGTCCCAGATCAGCTCGTACAGGAAGGTGGGCTGGAAGGTGCGGAACTGGTGGTACCCGGCCGGCCGGTCGGCGGACGGGATGATCAGTCCCCACGGCAGCGTGGTCGGGCCGCCGAAGAGCTCCTTGTTGAAGTAGTTGCCGATCCGGCCGATGGCCTGGGCGACCAGCAGCGCGGGCGCCACGGCGTCGGCGAACATGGCGACGCTCGCGCCGGCCCGGCGCACCCGCCAGGCGCCGACCAGCGCGCCGGCGGCGATGCCGCCCCAGATGCCGAGGCCGCCGGACCAGACGGCGAAGACGCCGTACCAGACATGCGGGATGTCATTCGGCGTGGTGATGTCGAAGTAGATCCGGCCGCCGATGATCCCGGCCGGGACTGCCCACAGCGCGAGGTCGCCGACGAGAGCGGCATCGCCGCCGGCGTTCCTGACCCGGCGCTGGGTAATCAGCACCGCCAGCGTGATGCCGATGACATACATCAGCCCGTAGTAATGGATGAAAAGCGGTCCGAGGTGGAGGCCATTGACCGACGGACTGGGGATGAAGCTCAGCGGCTGCTGCGATTGCGGACCCATGCAAGGAAGACTAGACCCGCCCGGTGACTGCCCGGCCCCTGGTTTGTCGGCTGTGCGTGAAAGGATCAGTTCGTGACTTTGAGAAGCGAGCAGCTCAGCGAGGCCCTGCACGAGTATGTCGTGGCGCACAGCACGCCGCCCGACGAGATCCTGCGCGACCTGGCGGAGGAGACGCTGCGCCGGTTCGGCTCGTCGGCTGGCATGCAGATCGGTCCCGAGCAGGGCCGGTTCATGACCTTGCTGGCTCAGCTCACCGGCGCGCGGACCGCGGTCGAGGTCGGCACGTTCACCGGGTATTCAGCCATCTGCCTGGCCAGGGGCCTAGGCGACGACGGCCGGCTGCTGTGCTGTGACATCAGTGACGAGTGGACGTCGGTTGCCCGGCAGTACTGGCAGCGGGCGGGCCTGGCGGACCGGATCGAGCTGCGGCTCGGCCCGGCGGCGGAGACGCTGGCCGCGCTGCCCGGCGGCACCAGCTTCGATCTGGCGTTCATCGACGCGGACAAGGCCGGCTACGTGGCGTACTGGGATCTGATCGTGCCGATGATCAGGCCCGCCGGCCTGATCCTGGTCGACAACACGCTGTCGCACGGCCGGGTGGTCGACCTGGCCGAGCAGGATGAGAGCGTGCAGGGCATCAGGCGGTTCAACGGCCATGCCATCGCGGACGCGCGGGTCGAGCTGGTACTGCTGCCGATCGGGGACGGGCTAACCCTGGCCCGCAAGCTGTAGCGGAACGGCGCCGTACAGGCCGGGGCGGCGGTCGGCGTGGGCGTCGTTGCGCGGGCCGGTCGCCTTGCTCCTGGCCTGGCTCAGGTCGCAGTCGGCGAGGAGGATCTCGGCGGTCGCCCGCTCGGTCTCGCCAGTGAGCCGGTCGATGCTGGCCGGCCCGGCGAGCGGGTAGCCGGTCACGTCAGCGATGATGCTGCCGCCGACCCAGCGGACCCCGCGCTCGTCACCGCAGCGGCAGGCGGCCGCGACGAACATCCGGTTCGCGAACGCGGCCGTCTGGACATTGAACGTCACCATCGGCCGCTCCCCCGCCGGTACCTGATCGGCCGGCCAGTTGGTGGGGACCGCGAGCAGCTCGGCGCCGGCCAGCGCGGGCAGCCTGACCCACTCGGGGAACTCGACGTCATAGCAGATCATCATCGAGAGCCGGCCGTACCTGGTGTCGATGACCGGCGGGGGCTGGTCGCCCGGGACGAAGAAGTCGGCCTCGGCGTCCCACAGGTGCGCCTTGCGGTAGATCGCCAGGACGCCCGAGCCGTCGGCCAGCATCGAGCTGTTGTACAGGGTGCCGTCGGCGGCCAGCTCGGCGAAGCCGCCGATGATCACGAGGTCGTGCTCGGCGGCGAGGCTGATCCACTGGGCTGACGTCGGCCCGCTGGCCGGCTCGCCGAGCGAGCGCGCTTCCCGCGCGGTCGTGAAGACGTAGCCGGACGGGGTCAGCTCGGGCAGGATCACGATCTGCGCGCCCCGTTCGGCGGCCTCGGTGATAGCGGCGGCGGCCGCCTCCCGGTTGGCGTCGAGATCACCGACGTGGAGCCTGAGCTGGCAGGCGGCGACCCGGACGGCGGGGAGGTGAGCGGGCTCAGCGGCAGGCGGCACAGTGTCACTGTAGATGACACTGTGCCGCCTGGTTAGCGCTGTGCCGCGTTCGGTCAGCTGACGGTTAGTTCTTGGTCACGAGCTTGATCGAGTGCCTCGGTGCCACGATGTGCTGCCGGACGCCGATGTCGAAGAAGCTGACCCGCTCGGTGAAGTGGAGATATTTCGGATAGCTGGGCTTTCCGCCACCCGCGGGGTACAAGGCCTCTCGCGCGCTCACCTTGATCTGGCGGACCACGCCATGAGAGTCGACCCAGACGGTGAGCATCGTCACCCTGTCGCCTTTGCCCAGGATGCCGGGAACGTGCGGGAGCGCCGACAGGCGGGTTGCCTTGAGCTTGGTCGTGCGCACCCCGTCGACCTGCTGGCTGCCTTCTGATACGAACCGCGCCCGCGGCGCGAACTCACGCAAGATCCCTCGCGGATCTGCGAACCCTTCAGGCTTGGTCGTGGGGCCCACGAAGTGATACCAGTGGTGCTTGCTCTTATCGCAGTGCGGGCATGGCAGGCCGATCCCGTAGAAGTACTCCTGGCCATGGACCCGCCGCGAGATCGAGAAGTCAGAGCTGCCAGGGATGCCGTGCGTCGGCGGAGTCCTGTTCAGCGAGGTCCCGTTGAAGTCGCGGCCAGAGAAGGACAACGTGCCGCTGCTGATGATGACGCCGAAGAACCTGTGCTCGTGCCCAGGCTTTCCGGTCAGGTAGGAGGCGTTCCCGTAGTTGTAGGAGACGCTGCGGACCTTGCCTGAGGTAGCTAGCGCTGCCGCTGTCGCGCTGACCAGGTGGCGCATCGTGGCGGTGGTCACCACCTGCCCTGACGCTGGGGTGGTACTCGGCTGGCCGGTGCCCGCCAAGGTCAGCGCGGCTGCGGCGGCAGCCGCGACGACGCCGGCGGCGATCGAGAGTGGCATGCGGTATCTCCTTGCGGTAAGGCGTGCTCGCCCGGTTGCCGGACGCCGCGCGCGATTCTTGATTTCCTCGAACGTGACCTCCTGGCCACCGCTGTCGATCAGGGCTCTGAGTTGTCCGTCGAGTCCGGGCTGTCCGTCTAGTCCGGGCCGGTCGTCAGATGTTGGCCGCATTGGTGACTCCCATCAGGGCTCGCAGCTTGGCCAGGCCGCGCTCGACGTGGTTCTGGATAGAGGTCTGCTTGATGCCGGTGACCTCGGCGACCTCGCGGTGGGTGTAGCCGTAGCCGTACACGAGCACGACCGCGAGCCGCTGCCGCTGGGTCAGGGCCGCCAGCGCGGCGGGGAGCCCTGGCTCGAAGAGTTTCTCGTCGCTGTCGGGCACGGCGAAGATCACCGGCTGGCGCCTTCGCCTGCTTCTGGTCTGGCCGACCCTGAACAGGTAACCCGGCAGGTTCTTGATCCCGGCCAGGCGGTCCCAGTTCTCCCAGGCGTAGGCCAGCGCCTCTGCCGTCGCGTCCCGGCCGTCCTCGAACCCGTAGGCGGCGATCAGCGCCCGGCGCAGCCTCGGCTCGCTGGCGGTGACGAAAGCCTCGAAGTCGGCTGCGGGTGCTCGGGCTGACGAGACACCTTCAGCTGTTCGCGCGTGCTGCATCGGCTGCTCCGGGAAGGTCGGCTCAGGCTGGCCTTTTATCCGGTTAGACCAGGTTAGGCCGCTGTCGCACCACAGCCAGAATGTCTCAATCGAGTCTCGGCCGGGCCAACCGCCCGACACGAGCCAGCACTATGCAGCCAGCGAGACTGCGGGTCGATACTATGTCGCGCTATGGCAGTGTTGTTCAGGAGGATCATCCCGATTCTTTTCGTTGGCGATCTGCGAGCCGAGCGGGATTTCTACCTCCAGCTTGGGTTCAGGGTCACTTACGAGGGTCCCGAGTACCCGTATTTCCTTGCGCTGGGCCATGGCCCGGTGGAATTTGGCATTGAGTGGCATGAGGGCTTCTCGCCGTCTGGACCTGACCGGGTGCTGACCTGGCAGTTCGGCGTGACTGACCTCGATGAGGCGAAGAAGCTGTTTGAAAGCGCCGGGGTGCCCTACCGTGAAGAGCTGATGACCCCGAGCCAGGACTGGCAGTACAGGGTGCTGCACGCCAGGACGCCCAACGGATACCACCTGCTACTTGAGGAGGGCAGCGCCTAGCGGCGGCTGCCCGATCGCGAGCGCCGGCACCGGGGACTGAGACACTCACCAGGGAGCCGGGGTCATGGGTACCACTACTGAGCCTGTCTATCTGCGCGTGCTCGAGGACTTGCGCTCAAGGATCCGCTCTGGCGTGCTGGAGCCCGGTGCGCGGATACCTTCCCGCAACGCGATCATCACGAACTACGGGGTGGGCGAGACCGCCGCGAAGCACGCTCTTGCGGTCCTGATGTCGGAAGGCCTGATCGAGGCGAGGCCAGGGTCAGGCTGCTACGTGCGGAAAACGCAGGCCGCCGGGGTCCTTGAGCACGACCGGCCGCAGTTTCCCGTGTCCCCGTTCGGCGTGCAGGAGGGCGACGCCAGCCAGCTGGTGACCAGGAAGCTGGCCTGGGAGCACCAGACCGAGCAGGTGCCGCCGCCGGCCCTGGTCGCGAGGAGGCTGGGCCTGGCGAGCACGGAGCTGGTGACCATGACCAGGTACCTGCTGTCCGCCGACGGCGAGCCGGTCCAGCTCGCCACCAGCTTCGAGGCCTCCCGCGTCACCGCCGGGACGCCGGTAGCGCTGCCTGAGCAGGGGCCGCTCGCTGGCCGGGGCGTGATCGAGCGGATGCGCTCCATCGGGGTCGAGGTGGACGAGGTGATCGAGGAAGTGGCCGTCCGGCTGTCCGCACGGGCGCAGGCCTGCGCGCTGGCGATCCCGCCGGGCGCTCCGGTCCTGGTCATCGAGCGGACGCACCACGCCGGCGGCCGGGTCATCGAATGGGCTGAGATAGTGGTACCCGCCGACAGATACCGGCTCAGGTACCGGTTCAGCCCTGGCACCGGGACCGTCACCGCCAGGGAGGCATCCTGTGAGTGAGCTGCTAATCAGGCCTGCTGCCCGGCCGGACGTGGCGAGAATCCACGAGCTGATCGGGGAGCTCGCGGCCTACGAGCGCTCAGCCGATCAGGTCAGGTCGACGCCGGACGATCTTCGCGCTGCCCTGTTCGGGCCGTCGCCCGCGCTGTTCGGCCATGTCGCCGTCGCCGGCGAGGAGATTGTCGGGTTCGCGCTCTGGTTCCTCAACTTCTCGACCTGGACCGGCAGGCACGGGATCTACCTGGAGGACCTGTACGTGACGCCGGCGATGCGCGGGCAGGGCGCCGGCAAGGCCCTGCTCGCTCAGCTCGCGTCGATCTGCGCGGAACGCGGCTACCCCAGGCTCGAATGGTGGGTGCTCGACTGGAACGAGCCGGCCATCGGTTTCTATCAGTCGCTGGGTGCGGTCGCCATGTCCGAGTGGACTGTGCACCGCCTGGACGGCCGGGCACTGGCTGACCTGGCAGGCTCAGTAGCTGGCTGAGCGCCATCGTGCCACCATGAGGCATGCGGATCACCGAGGTAGCTTCGACCGAATTGTTCTGCGGTACGCAGAGCCGGCCGTTGCAGATTGTCCGAGTTACCCTGGTCAATGATGGTCCGGGCATGATCCGCGATCCGTCCGCAGTCGTGTCGGTGACAGTACACGGACCCGGGATCACGACGCCCGTGCCCGCCGAGGTGGGCGGCCTCGTGCATAGCGAGCAGCGAATCGCTGAGGTAGCGGTCGACATCGCGGCCTCGGCCGTCCCCGGCGGCGTCCGCCAGGTCACGGTGATCGCGCAGAGCGCGGCCGGACGCTGGGAGGGACCGGGCCAGATCACGGTCGCCGAGCCTGGCTGGACGATGTGGATGGTCAGCCACTTTCATTACGACCCGGTGTGGTGGAACACGCAGGGCCGCTTCACCCAGACCTGGCCGCTGCTGCCGGCCGACGACGGCTCCATGCCTGAGGTCAGGACGGTATTTGAGCTGGTCAGGCTGCATCTGGCCGAGGCCAGGTCGGACCCGGACTACAAGTTCGTGCTCGCCGAGCTCGACTACCTCAAGCCGTACTTCGACGTCTACCCGCAGGACCGGGCCGACCTGCGGGCCTTCATCGCCGCCGGCCGGATCGAGATCGTCGGCGGCAGCTACAACGAGCCCAACACTAATCTGACCTGCGCCGAGTCCACGATCAGGAACGCCGTCTACGGGCTCGGCTATCAGCGGGACGTGCTCGGGGCCAGCCCCAGCACGACCTGGATGCTCGACGCGTTCGGCTTCGACCCGTCCTATCCCGGCCTGATGGCTGCGGCCGGCATGTCCGAGTCGTCCTGGGCCAGGGGGCCGTTCCACCAGTGGGGGCCGAGCCGGGCGGCCGGCGGCAACAAGGAGATGCAGTTCCCGGCCGAGTTCGAGTGGGTGTCGCCAGATGGCAACAGCCTGCTCACCAGCTACATGCCGAACCACTACTCGGCCGGCTGGATCACTCAGCACGCCGCCGACCTGGCGACGGCCGAGGAGGACGCCTACAGCCAGTTCCGGCAGCTCGCGCCGGTAGCCGCCACCCGCAACGTGATGCTTCCCGTCGGCGGCGACCATGTCGTGCCGTCTCGCTGGGCGACGGCGATCCACCGCGACTGGAACTCCCGCTACGTATGGCCGAGATTCGTCACCGCTACGCCGAGTGAGTACTTCGCGGCCGTGCGCGCCGAGTCAGCCGCGTCTGGGGCCTGGATTATGCCGCAGACCAGGGACATGAACCCGGTCTACCCCGGCAAGGACGTCACCTACATCGACACCAAGCAGGCTCAACGTGATGGCGAGATCGCGCTGCTCGACGGCGAGCGGCTGGCCACCGCGGCCTGGCTGGCCGGAGCTGAGTACCCGCAGGCCAGCCTGGACAAGGCCTGGCGGCTGATGGTGTTCGGAGCCCATCATGACGCGATCACGGGCACCGAGGGCGACCAGGTCTATCTGGACCTGCTGGCCGGCTGGCGGGAGGCGTTCGAGCGCGGTGATCAGGCGCGGACGCAGGCCGCCCGCTACCTCGCCGGGCTCGCCGACACGGCGAGCGTCGCGGCCGGGCCGGCCAGGCCGGTGCTGGTGTTCAACACGCTGGCCTGGCGCAGGACAGGGCTGGCGAAGATCTCGCTCCGGTACGAGCCTGGCGCCGCCGCCGACGTGCGGCTGACCGAGGGGTCCGGCACGGCGATCCCGTTCCTGGCGCAGGGCCTGCGGCGGCATCAGGACGGCTCGCTGGCCGAGCTGACCCTGACCTTCCAGGCTCGCGACGTGCCGGCCGTTGGCTATCTGACCTGCCTGGTCGTGGCGGTCCCCGCCGGGACCGGCGGGGCGGCTGACGGGTCGGGCTGGCAGCCAGCCGAGGGCACCAGCATCGAGAACGAGACCTTCAGGCTGACCTGCGATCCGGCCGCCGGGGGTGTGCTGACCTCCGT
This sequence comes from uncultured Actinomycetota bacterium, assembly GCA_963819285.1. Taxonomy (GTDB): domain Bacteria; phylum Actinomycetota; class Actinomycetes; order Streptosporangiales; family Streptosporangiaceae; genus Chersky-822. The sequence continues at coordinate 670,962 of CAWFVM010000006.1, read as the reverse complement.
GCTCGACCTGCGCACGGCGACCGAGCTGCTGGCTGGCCCCGGCAACGAGCTGGTGCTCGCCGAGGAGTATCCCTCGCATCCGCGCTGGGGTGAGGGCCCGTGGATGCTCTGCCCGACCGGCGTGTCGCGCAGCTCGGCCGGCCTGCGGGCTTCGGTCCGGGCGGAGCGCTGCCCGATCGGATCGAGACTGGTCGCTGAGTTCGCGCTCGGCGATCAGGCCATCACGGCGGAGACGCTGCTCTGGGACGGGTCTGACCTGGTGGAGTTCCGCACGCACGTGGACGGCTCCATCGGCCAGGACCGGCTGCTGCGCGTCCGGTTCGGGACGGATGTCCCCGGCGGCCTCCCGGTGTACCAGACCGGCCTGTCCGTGATCGGGCGGCCGCTCGGCCACACCGACGTGGACGTCGCCGAGCACACGTTCACGCTGGACAACCCGGCCAACGAATGGTTCGGCGTCGGCTCCACCGCGCGGGTCACGCTGATCGCGGCCGACGGCGAGCGCCGGACCAGGGCGATCGGCGTGGCCGAGGTGATCGCCCCGGCTGGCCCGGTCAGTGACGAGTTCGCGCCCCGGGATCCGCTGGCAGGCCGGGGCGCGAGAAAAGCCGTGCGCGCCCTGCTCGTGGCCCTGGCCAGGCAGGGAGTGACCGCGACCTGCTCGGTGCCGGACGGGCCCAGGTACGGCTCGATCGAGCTCGACTCCAATCTGCCTGATGTGCGGGTCGCGATCGGCGGGCCGGCCGAGAACTCCTTCACCGCGGCGGTGCTGCGCGCCGCCGATCCTGCCATCTCGGCTGACTTCGGCCGCCAGCTCGCGCAGACCGGGGCAGCCAGGATCTGGGTGCCAGGCAGCGGTACCCCCGAGCAGGCGTTCGGGCCAGGGGCCGACGTTCGCGGGCTCACCGACCTGCCCGTGCTGGTCGTAGCGGGCAACGAGCTCGACAGCCAGATCACGGCGCTCATCGGCGACCTGGCCGACGCCGAGATCGAGGTGCCGTGCCCTCGGGCCAGCTTCGGGCCGCAAGACGCTCCGAGCCTGGCCGGCCACAGCGTCGCGCTGCTCAACCGGGGACTGCCCGGCAGCATCGTGACGCCCTCAGGGCAGGCCTGCATCTCGCTCATGCGAGCCTGCAGCGCCTGGCCGTGCGGTGTGTGGATGGATGGCGAGAAGCGCACGGTCCCCGACGGCAGCAGTTTCGCGCTGCAGCACTGGAGCCATACCTTCGAGTACGCGCTGACGGCCGGACAGGGCGACTGGCGGGCATCCGGCTTCCCTCAGGCCGGCCAGCAGTACAGCCACCGGCTGCTCACGACCGAGACCGGCGTTCACGGCGGTCCGCTTCCCGCCTCGGCGAGCCTGGCCAGCGTCACCCCGGCCGGCGTTGACCTGATGGTCATGAAGCCGCGCGGCAATCCGCTCGCGCCGGTGGGCCAGCCCGACGTCAGGGACGGAGTGACGATCAGGCTCCGCAGCCTGACCGAGGCGGATGAGGCGGCCACGGTGCGGCTGTTCACCGGCATCGCCGGCGCCTCGGTGACCGACGTGCTCGAGCAGGGCGACAGCGCGGCCGCTGACTACGGCGACGGGACCGTGACCGTGGCCGTGCCGAGCCGGGGGACGATCACGCTCGCGGTGGATCCCGGTGACCTCGCCGGCCGCCCGGCCGGGACGTCGGAATCAGTCCAGGCGCCGGGGGCAGTCCAGGCGCTGGAGCCAGCCCAGACTCCGGAGCCGGCACAGCCCGTCTTCACCAGGTACTGGCTCCATGGCAAGGGGCCGGCACCGGCCGGGCAACCTGCCAGTCGCCGTCCACCTGTCGCCGGGCATAGTTACCCCGCAGCCAGGTGAGACCACCGCGATCAGGCTGAGCGTGGCCTGCGGGCCCGCCCCGGTCTCCGGCACCGTGACCCTGAGCGTCCCCGCCGGGCTGAGACTGGTCTCGGTCAGGCCGGCCGGAGCGGAGTCCGGCCTGGTCACGGCGGCCGGGCTGGCTCTGTCCGGCCCCTTGCACTACCACCTGAAACCGCACGGCTTCGCGGCCTGGGACCTGGTCATCGCGGTGCCGGAAGCCGCTGTCCTGGCCCGGCACTTCGTCACCGCCATGATCATCGACGATGCCGGCCAGCTGCTTGAGGATGCCGTAGTCGTGGCCGTCGGCGAGCCCCAGTCGAGCCAGGATCTCACCTTCGACGAGCTGACTCCGCTGATCGAGGCGGCCAGCCGGGCCGAGGACGGCGAGTCGGTGCTGACCGGCCTGACTTCGCACCTTGAGGTGCGGCCAGGTGGCCACGCCGAAATCGCGGTCAGCCTGGCCAACCACACCGCGTCCGAGCTGCGAGGGGAGGCCCAGCTGATCTCGGCGCACGGGAGCTGGCTCGCGGTCGCGCCGTGGACGATGGGCTTCACGGCTCCGGCGGGCGAGGCGGCCGTCATGCGGTTCAGCGTGGATATCCCTGCCGACGCCAGGCCGGGCGAGCGATGGTGGGCGCTTGTGAAGGTGATGTACTTCGGCCGGCTAGGTACAGCGAGCCGGCGTGGATCACGGTGACAGCATGATTCGCTTTCCCAGCGTTGAGCCGGTGCACGTTCCAGTTAATGATATAATAGCTGGAATTAGCCCTATACTTTGACGGCCCTATGACACCGAACCCCGCCGCTGCGGCAGGCCGCTTCGAGATGCCGGGTAACCTCCCGGCCGAGCCCAACGCCTTCATCGGCCGCGAGCGCGACCTGGCCGATCTGATCGCGATGCTCGGGCGCGTGCGAGCGGTGACGCTCTGCGGCCCCGGCGGCATCGGGAAGACCAGGCTCGCGCTGAAGCTGGCGGCGAACCTGGCGCCCGGCTACCCGGACGGGGCCTGGATCGTCGATCTGGCCGATACGGACGCACCGGAGCGGCTCGTCCCGCTGGTGACCGCCACGCTGGGGATCCGCCAGGAACCTGACCGGCCGCTGGCGGCCACCCTGGCCGAGGCGCTGCGGACCAGAACGATGCTGCTGGTGCTCGACACCTGCGAGCACCTGGTGCAGCCGGCGGCCGAGCTGGTGCAGCGCCTGCTCGGCGGGTGCCCTGGACTGCGCGTCGTCGCGACGAGCAGGGAAGCACTGCGGGTGCGCGGTGAGGTGATCTGGCGCGTACCGCCGCTCGGCCTGCCGCTCGCGGCGCAGGCCGGCCAGGACGCGGACGGAGCGGACCTGGCCGGCGCCGTCGCGGGATCGGAGGCGGTCAGCTTGTTCGTGGCCCGCGCCGCCGCCGTCAGGCCCGGATTCGCCCTGCACGCCGCGAATGCCGCTGCGGTGGTGCAGGTGTGCCGGACGCTCGACGGCGTGCCGCTGGCGATCGAGCTCGCCGCCGCCCGCGTCCGCACGCTATCCGCTGAGCAGATCAGGCTCAGGCTGGCGAGCAGGTTCGAGCTGCTCGCGTTCGGCGACCGGACCGCTCCGCCGCGCCAGCAGACCCTGCGCGCTACCGTCGAGTGGAGTTACGAGCTGCTGACTGGGCCCGAGCGGCTGCTGCTCAGCAGGCTGGCAGTCTTCCACGGGTGGAGCCTGGAGATGGCCGAGCGGGTCTGCTCGGACGAGGCCATCCCGGCCTCAGAGGTGCTCGACCTGCTCACGGCGCTGATCGATAAGTCTCTGGTGAGCGTGGACACCGAGCTGAACGAGGCCGGCCGGTACCGGCTGCTCGACACCGTCAGGGAGCTGGCCGCCGAGCAGGCCAGCGCGGACGGCGAGCTGCCCGCGCTCCGGGCCGCGCACCGCGACTGCATGCTCGACATGGTGCTCGACCTGGCCGGGAGAGCCTTCGTGCGCGGCGATCCGCCCTGGCCTGAGCGGGTTGCCATGTATCACCGCGCGCTCGCCGAGCGGGCTAACTTCCAGCTGGCACTCGGGTACTGCGTGCAGCAGGGTGAGGCCGAGCCCGGGCTGCGGATCTGTCATGGGCTCAGCGGCTCGTGGCTGGCCAGCGGTGACATCGCCGAGGGGGTGGAATGGATCGACCAGCTGCTGGCGATCAAGGCGCAGGTGCCCGCCGGGCTACGGGCCAGGGCACTGGCGGTGCGCGGCGAGCTGGCGTTCGAGCAGCAGGACTACCAGGGGTCGGCCGAGTTCGCCGCCGCCTGCCTTGACCTGTCCAGGACGAGCGGCGACGGCAACCCGGCGACGGCGCTGCGGCTGCAGGCACTCAATCAGCTGGTGACTGGCCGGCTGACCGAAGCGCTCGCGCATGCCGATGCCGCGCTGACCGCGGCCAGGCAGATGGCCGATGACTGGGAGGAGGGCGTGGCGCTCGCCGCCCGCGCCGCCGTGCTCGCGGTCAGGGGCGAGCTGGCGCAGGCGCAGGCTGGCTACGCGGAGGCGCTCGAGGTGCTCAGGGACAACAACCGCTGGGGGGTGGCCAACGTCCTCTACGGACTCGGCCAGCTCGCCAGGGCAAGGAGTGACCCCAAGGACGCAGTGCGCTACTTCAGCGAGGCTCTCACCATCTACCGCCAGATCGATGCCGGGCCCGAGATGGCCAGGTGCCTGGGCGGCATCGGGCTGGTCGCGCTCTCACAGCCGGATCTGGCGACCGCCAGATCGGCTCTGACCGAGAGCGTCAGGCTGAGCCTGGCCATCGGGCAGCGCCTCGGCGTCGCGCGCGGCCTGGCCGCGCTCGCCGCGCTGTGGGCCGCCAGCGGCGATGCCGAGCGGGCAGTGCGGGTGGCGGGGGCGGCTCGCTCGCTCTTCGAGGCGATCGGGGTGGCGTCGGCCGCCTCGGCGGTCAGGCGTCTCGACGAGCTGGTGACGATGGTTGGCCGTGAGCTCGGGCCGGACGTGGCCACCTCCCTGACGACGCAGGGCCGGACGATGAGCAGGCAGCACGCGGTCGCGCTGGCGACCGCGCCGGCTCGGGCCGGCCAGGACGGGCCGTCAGAGGCTGAGCCTGGCCGGACCCGGCGGTAGCGGTGCCGGTGACTGGCCGGGGTCCCTGACCGACCGGGAGCAGGAGGTGGCCCTGCTGATCGCACGGGGCCTGTCGAACCGGCAGGTCGGCGAGCAGCTTTGCATCACCCAGGCGACGGTGGCGAGGCACGTCGCGAACATCTTCCTCAAGCTGAGCGTCAGCTCCCGCGCCCGGGTCGCCGCCTGGGTACTAGCGTCGAGGCAATGAAAGACGCCAGCGCTAGTGCAATAATGGACGCATCTGTCCCGCCCCCTGAAGGTCGGCCGCCCTGGCCGATGACATTGAGCCAGTGACATTGAGCCAGTGACTTTGAACATCGCGATAGCTGAGGCTCGCCCTGAGTCGACGGGTAACCTCCCAGCTGAGTCGAATGCATTCATTGGCCGCGAGCGTGACCTGGTAGATCTCACCAGCATTCTGGACCGCGTCCGGGCGGTCACGCTCTGCGGGCCTGGCGGCATTGGCAAGACCAGGCTCGCCCTGCGGCTCGGGCTCGACCTGGCCGCCGGCTACCCGGACGGTGTCTGGATCGCCGATCAGGCTGACGCTGAGTCGCCCGACCGGCTGGTGCCCCTGCTGGCGGCTTCGCTCGGCATCAGGGCCGAGCCCGACCGGCCGCTGGACCGGACGCTGGCCGAAGCTATGCGGCCCAGAGCGATGCTTCTCATCCTGGATACCTGCGAGCATCTCGTGGCCGAGTCAGCCGAGCTCGTGGAATGGCTGCTCGGCAGCTGTCCTGGCCTGCGGGTGATCGCGACCAGCCGGGAGCCGCTCCGGGTGCGCGGCGAGGTGATCTGGCGGGTGCCGCCGCTTGGCCTGCCCGCCCGCGAAGGTGCCGCGTTCGACTCCGGGCCGTCGGTCGAAGGCCGGGAGACCGATCGCCAGGAGCTGGCCGATCCGGCCAGGGTCATCGCGAGCAGCGAGGCGGTCAGGCTGTTCATGGCCAGGGCCACGGCGGCGCGGCCAGACTTCGAGCTCAGCGTCAGCAACGCGAGCGTCGTTGCCGAGATCTGCCGCACGCTCGACGGGGTGCCGCTCGCGATCGAGCTGGCGGCGGCCAGGATCAGGACGCTGTCCGCCGACCAGATCAGGCTCAGGCTGGCCGGCCGGTTCGAGCTGCTCGCGGTAGGAGACCGGACAGCGCCACTGCGCCAGCAGACCCTGCGTGCCACGGTGGACTGGAGCTACGACCTGCTCACCCAGCCCGAGCGGCTGCTGCTGTCCAGGCTCGCGGTCTTCAGCGGCTGGTGCCTGGAGATGGCCGAAGAAGTGTGCGCGGACGACGCCATCCCTGCCATCGACGTGCTTGACCTGCTCACCGCGCTCATTGACAAGTCCCTGGTAACCGTCGAGTACCAGCCCGATGGCGCGATCAGGTACCGGCTGCTCGGCACCGTGCGGCAGTTCGCGATCGGGCAGGTGACGGACCCCGCTGAGCTGGAGCGGATGCGAGCGGCGCACCGGGACTGCATGCTCGCGCTGGCCGACGGCATGATGCGCAGCGCCGTCCTGCGCGACGACCCGTCGTGGCAGGAGCGGGTGGCTACCTACCACCGGGCGATGACGGACTGGGCGAACCTCCGCCTGGCCCTCGCCTACTGCGCCGACCACGATGACGCGGAAAAGGGCCTGCGGCTGTGCCACGCGATGCGCATCGCCTGGCTGCTGGCTGGTGATCAGAGCGCCGCTGCCTGGCTGGACCGGTTCCTGAACAGCACAGCCGCGGTCCCCGCCGGGCTCACGTCCCGCGCTCTCGTCGTGCGCGCCGAGATCGCGTTCGAGCAGCAGGAGTACCAGGACGCGGAGCGGTATGCGCTGGCCGCGCTGAGTCCGGGCCTGGCCAGCCCCGACGGCAGCCCGGACGGCAGCACTGCCGGAGCCCAGCGCATGCTGGCGCTGACCGCGCTGCTGGCCGGCCGGACGCAGGACGCGCTCGCCCGCGTGGATGAGGCGGTCGCGATCGCGAGGCAGCGATCCGACGCCTGGGAGGCTGGCATCTCGCTCGCGGTCAGGGCAGGCCTCGTCGCGAGCCAGGGTGACCTGGCCGGCGCGAAGCTCGCCTACCAGCAGGCGCTCGACGTGCTTGGCGAAGGCAGGGGCTGGGGCGTGGCCAACGTCCGTTACGGGCTCGGCCGGCTGGCCATCGCGACGGGTGATCCAGCCGGAGCCGCGCGGTATTTCGGCGAGGCGCTGACGATCTACCGGCAGATAGGCGCGCGGCCGCAGATGACCAGGTGCCTGGCCTGCCTTGGCCAGCTCGCCCTCGACAGCCGCGACCTGGACGCCGCCAGGGCCAGGCTGACCGAGTGCATGAGGCTGAGCCTGATCACCGGCCAGCGGCTGGCCATCGCGCGCGGCCTGGCGGCTCTCGCATCACTGCACGCCGCGTCGGACGACCTGGAGGCCGCTGTGCGGCTGGCCGGCACCGCGCAGATGCTGTTCGCGGCCATCGCGGTGTCCCATCGCCGCCTGGACACCCTGATCGACGAGGCCAGCGCCAAGCTGGGCGCCCCGGCCGTCGCCGAGCTGCTGGCTCGCGGCCGCGACCTGAGCCCGCACCAGGCCGCGGTCGAGGCCATGCAGGCGCTGGCCAGCCAGGCGCTAGCCATGCAGGCGCCGACCAGGCAGCCAGCTAGGGCCGCCGGCAACGACGACGCTCAGCCCGCCGGGGCTCAGCCCGCCGGCACTGAGGCTGCCGATGCCCCGCCCGCTAGCGCTCCGCCCGCTAGCCAGCCGGGCCCGTCTGAGCGGTGGCCAGCCCCGTCCGCTCCCTCCGCCAGGGACGCTAGCTCCGGGCAGCACTGGCCAGGACCCCTGACCGACCGCGAGCGCCAGGTAGCGCTGCTCATCTCCCAGGGCCTGTCGAATCGCGCTATCGGCGAGCAGCTGGAGATCACCACGACAACCGCCGCCAGGCACGTGGCCAACATCTTCGTCAAGCTCGGCTTCACTTCCCGCACCCAGGTGGTCGCCTGGGTCCTGAACTCCAGCCACGCCGCCAATCTTCCATGATCATGAAGCAGAGCCTGATCACGGAAACCTGGTCGGGTGATCACGCGGCCTATGTTCCGTGATCAGGCTTTACTACATGATCATGGAAGATTGCGCGGGTACTCGGGGGCTTGTGCCTGGCGGCGGTCCGGGGTCCGCGCGGTGGCCAGCCTGGCCGGGTGACCAGTGTGCCTGGTATCAACCTTTTTCGGTGCTGGTGGCCGGCCCGGCCCGGGGTTCGGCCAGATCCTGCAGGAGGTTTGCCGTTGTAGGTCGGCGCCCCGCTGTATTCCGGGCTCTAGCGCGAGTTCCGTGAAGTCGGCAGGAACCTGGTTCCGGGGTGGCTGGTCCAGCCCGGGCCTGTCCCGCCGCTGGCCTGCCGGACCGTACCCCGCCAGCGGCCAGCATCACGGAATTCGCGCCAGCCATATTCCGTGATCATCGCGGCGCGCTCTCTCAGGAGGCCGACGCCGGATACAGATGTCTACATACCGGGTGGTACGGGCTTCGGTCGGCGGTGTCTTCTACATACTGACTGATGCGGCCTACATACTCGCGGCGCCGGCCGTGCACATGGTCAGGTCGCCCTACATACGACAATCTGGCCCGCTACATACCGGAGCCAGCTGAAATTGCCGGTTGTACTGCATATATCTGACGATGTGCGGGCTGGTGCGGGCGGCATACGGTTCTCTCATGAAGACGCACGGCCGCGGAAGGACACGTCGAGATGTCCAAAGTGGATGATCTCACCGCCGAGCTGTCGGTGACCAGGAGGCTGGTCTGCCTTGCGGCAGAACGGCCTGGCCTGATCGCCTTCGTCGGCGGCGCGAGGCACGATGGCGGGCCTGGCGGCGAGTCCTACAGCTACGCGAACTTCGCTAGGGCAGTGCAGGCAGCGGCGGCCGGCCTGACCTGGCGTGGTCTTCGGTCCAGAGATGTGGTCGGCGTCATGGTCCCCGACGCCGTCAGCTTTGCCATCGCGGTGCATGCGGTCCGCGCGGCCGGGGGTGTGCCCTCTCCGGTCGACTCGGCGCTGTGCGCGGTGGAGACGGCGGGTCAGCTGGCAGAGAGCGGAGCGCGGATGGTGATCACCTCACCGCCGCTCGCCGAGATCGCGCTGGCGGCCGCCGACCGGTCCTGGGTACGGCAGGTGTTCTCGTTCGCTGACGCGGCCGGGACCACGAGGTTCAGCGACCTGCTCGGGCTCGACATGATCCGGCCGTCCAGGGGCCGGCCGGAGGACGTCGCGCTGCTGCCGTTCTCGCGAGGGCAGGATGGCAGGCTGCGGCCGGTGGCAGTGAATCACCGCGAGTACCTGGAATCGCTCGGCGCCGCGGATCGCACGGCCGGGATCGCGGGTGACGATCTCGTGCTCGCCATGCCGCCGGTCGGCGACGGGCTGGCATATACGACCCTGATCGACTGCGCGCTGCTGCGAGGGGCGACGGTCGTGGCCGTGCGCAAGCAGGAGGTCGCTATGGCCGCGATCGCTCACCAGGGCACGGTGGCGATCGTTCCGAGCGATGCTGCCGGGATCGTTCCCGGCAAAGTGCGGGTGCTGCCCGTCGGCTAGGAGCACCGCCAGCACAACTCAGTTCAGCACGGCTCACATGCGCGGAGCTGTATTTAACGCGCCCATAGATTTGCTCCGGTGGGGAGTCGCCTCTGCCGGCCGTCAGTCCGAAACCCGGACTGACGGCCGGCAGATAGCGGCAGCCAACATCCGGCGGCACCGGCGGCACGAGCGGCCGTCAAGATCCGGGCGGCGGCTACAGATCGGGCGGGCGGCCTTCGTACGGCGTGCTCAGCACGATCGTCGTGTGAGTCGACACGTTCGCGGCCGCGCGGATCTGCTGCAGCAGGTCCTCAAGAGCGGCGGGCTCGGCGACCCGGACCTTGAGTATGTAGTTTTCCTCGCCGGCGACGCTGTGACAGGCCTCGATCGCGCCAAGATGGGCTAGCCGCTCTGGGGTGTCATCAGGCGCCGCCGGGTCGAACGGCTTGATCGAGACGAACGCGGTGAGCGGCAGACCCGCCGCCTGCGGATCGATGACCGCGCAGTAGCCCCGGATAACCCCCCGCTCCTCAAGCCTGCGGACCCGTTGCTGCACCGCCGAGACCGACAGGCCCGTCTGTCTCGCCAGCTCGGTGAAGCTGAGCCTGCCGTCGGCGGCCAGCAGCGAGAGGATCCTTCTGTTCATCGCCTCCACGCGCGCCAACCTAGCCTGCCGCAACCGATTCCGGCCCACCGGGTAGCCGTCCGCTATGGCGATCCGCGGTCACCGCCCGTCATGCGGTTCCCGGCACGGAAATCTGGCGGCGCAAGGCTCGCCTAGCCGACGGCCTGTTGCGCGAGTGTCATTTTGTCCCTACGCCGCAGCCCGCGTTGACGATGATGGGTTCTCCGGCGTTCTCGTCGTCCTGGATCTCGTGAGCCTCAACCTCGGCTTCGGCGGTCGCCAGTTCCTCGGCGTCCGGCTCGCGGTCGGTCATGTGGGTCTCCTCGCCTGACTGGGCAGCACGGCCATTGTCGGCAATGAAAACAGCAGCGCTCTTGGCCGAAGTATCGGATGTCCCAGAAGGGCTGTCAAGAACACCTGAAGCAGGCAACCGGAGCGTTTGGAGGGATTGTTCGATCCCGCCGATCTGCTTAACATTAGCCATCGGAGCGGTCATTGGAAGAACAAAAAACGTGGTGGGTATGCCACTCTCAGTGACCGCTGCGGCGCCATCAGACCGGCAGCGCGCGGCCATCAAGGATCTCCTGTGGAGCCAGCCTGCCCTGGTCGCTGGCGGCAGCCTGCTCATCTTGTATGTCAGGACCTGGGCGAGGCAGGCAGCCTGGCTCTGCGCCTACGCGAGGGCGGCCGGGCTCGAGGTCAGTCTGGCTGGCCTGGCCAGCCAGGCTGACGCGTTCGCCCGGCGGCTGCACGGCGAGGCGGGAGATGGCCTGACCATCTTCGTGCTGGCCGATCTGGATCTTGACCTCCCAGCCGGACCTGGCCTCCCGCCTGGAACTGTCCAGCTGGCCGGGATGCCGGGAGCGCCGCCGCTCGACCTCTGGGAGGAGCAGGCCGCCATTGCCGAGGCGACGCGGGCACAAGCCCTCGCGATGCCGGACCGCCTGTCCATCGCGACCGCCGCCGGCTCCCAGCTGCTTGACGTACGCACCGACGCCGACGGCTGGCAGGCCGACACCGGAGCGCGGAGCAACGGCACCGCCCTGGTGCTCCCGGCCGGCGCCGTCCACGCCGAGGTCGCGCAGGCCAGCGGCACCCTCGTAGCCGACGGTGCCATCAGCGTGAGCCGGCCTGTGCGCTGGGATGCCCGGCTAGCCGGCCGCCCGGTCACGATGACCGTGCGGGACGCCACAGTCACCTCTATCGCCTGCGAGGACCCGCAGTTGCGGCAGTTCCTGCACCGGGCGATCTTCGTGCACCACGCGGCCAGCCTGTACTCGATCAGGGTAGGCCTCAGCAAGCTCACCCCCGGCTTCAGCGCCGATCAGGGTCCGGTCAACGCCTGCCATCCGGGTGTCACCGCGCGGCTGCGGGTCAATCCCCCGCACGCGTACTCGGCCGCCTCGGCGGACCTGCGAATAGACCTCACGGCCAGGCACTCCGGGGAGCCATGGTGACGCTGAGGCCAAGCAGGTACCTGCTGATCGGCAGGCAGCAGTACCGGACGCCGGCGGGCACGGAGGTCAGGCTCGGATACGCGACCAGGCTCGCCAGGCTCATCACGCTTGAGCCCGAGGTGGCCGCGCAGCTAGCTGACGGCCACGTAACCGGCATACCCAGTGCCGAACTTGACCGGCTGCGTGATCTGCTGGCCGTGGTCGACGACTCAGAAGATGAGCTCGGCTCGGTGCTCGGTGATTTCCTGGCCGGCTCGGCCGACCCTGGCGTCCGCGCCTTCACGATCATGCCTACGTCCTACTGCAACATGGCCTGTGACTACTGCGGGCAGGAGCACTTCAAGTCAGCGGTCAGCGCCAGGCGGGTGGACCGGCTCGCGACCAGGGTTGAGGCTACCATTGCCGACCCGGCTACCAGCAGCGTCGCCGTCACCTGGTTCGGCGGCGAACCGCTGCTGGCGCTGCGCGTGATCCGCGAGCTCAGCGCCAGGTTCGTGGTCGCGGCCGACGCCGCTGGCAAGGGCTACAGCGCCGGGATGGCGACCAACGGCAGCCTGCTGACGAAGCCCGCGCTCACCATGCTGCACCGGGATTGCAAGCTCAGCTCGGTGGTGATCACTATCGACGGACCGCAGGAGCTGCACGACAAGCGGCGGATCAAGCGCAACGGGATCGGCAGTTTCCACCGCACGGTGGCGGTGATCGCCGACGTGGTGCGCGAGCGCTCGCTGCCTGAGCTGAAGATCATCATCAGGGTCAACGTCGACAGCGAAAACGAGCAGGCGGTTTCGGATCTCATCATCGACCTGGCCTGCTTCGGCCTCACCGGCCCGCAGATCAGCCTGCAGACCATGCCGGTGCACTCGTGGGGCAACGACGTGTCCGCAGTGGAGCTTGACAACCGCCGGTACGCCCGGCTGGAGGCGGAGTGGCTGCGCCTGGCCCAGGCGCTTGGCATCGGGTTCAGCAATCTGCCGACCGCCCCCAGGACCAGGACCTGCGCCGCCACGACGAGCTCGGCGGAGATAGTCGACCCGGGCGGCCGGATCTACTCCTGCTCCGAGCATCCGCTCGTGCCGGGCGCACGCGACACCGGCATCCTGACCACGCTCGACGACCTGGCCGGCTCGGCAGGCGGCCGGCTGGCTCGTTCGACGACTGGTATGACCAGGTGGGCGATGGTCAGCAGCAGTGCGGCGGGTGCCCGATGCTGCCGGTCTGCGGCGGCAGCTGCCCGAAGCTCTGGCGCGAAGGACACGTCCCCTGTCCCAGCTACAAGTTCAACTGGGAAGAGCGGCTCGACCTCGCCGCTCACCGGCTGGGATTAACGGCTAGCCCTGCGCTCCCTTCGCCAGCGACCGGCCTATGACCACCCGCTGGATCTGGTTGGTGCCCTCGACGATCTGCAGCACCTTGGCCTCGCGCATCAGCCGCTCGACGGGGAAGTCCTCGACGTAACCGTATCCGCCGAGTACCTGGACGGCGTCGGTGGTTACCTTCATCGCGGTGTCGCTGGCGAAGAGCTTGGCCATCGCGGCCTGCCGGGTGAACGGCAGCCCGGCGTCCTTGCGCCGCGCGGCCGAGAGGTACAGGGCTCGCGAGGCCTCGACGGCGGTCGCCATGTCCGCGAGCATGAACGACAGCCCCTGGAACTCGATGACCGGCCGGCCGAACTGGCGGCGCTCGCCCGCGTACTTCACGGCGGCGTCGAGTGCGGCCTGGGCCACGCCGGTCGCGCAGGCCGCCATCCCGAGCCGGCCGGAGTCGAGCGCGGCGAGCGCGATCGGGAAACCCTTGCCCTCTTCCCCGATCAGCTGGCCGGCCGGGATCTCCGCCCCGTCGAAACGCATCTGCGCGGTCACCGAGCTGCGCAGGCCCATCTTGTGCTCAGGCGCTCCCGCGCTGACTCCGCTGGTCGACGCCGGCACGTGAAAGCAGCTGATCCCCCTGGCCCGGCCCGCGTCGTCCGGGTCACCGCTGGTCCTGGCGAACAGCGCGTAGAAATCAGCCTGCCCGGCATGCGAGATCCACGCCTTGACGCCATCGGCGACGTAACCGGACTCCGTCGTGGTCGCCCTGGTCCGCAGCGCGGCGGCGTCCGAGCCGCTGCTCGGCTCCGACAGGCAGTACGCGCCCAGCAGGTCGCCGCCCAGCATCGCAGGCAGATACCGCTCCTGCTGCTGCGGGGTTCCGGCCGTGATAAGAGGAAAGCAGGACAGCACATGAACGCTGACTCCCAGGCCGACTGTGAGCCAGGCGCCTGCCAGCTCCTCTACTACCTGGAGGTAGGTTTCGAAAGGCTGCCCGCCGCCGCCCAGGGACTCCGGGTACGGCAGCCCGAGCAGGCCGGCCTTGCCTATTAACCTGAACGTGTCTCGGGGGAATCTCCGGTCCCGCTCGGCCGCGGCAACGGCCGGGCTCAGCTCCTTGTCGGCCAGCTCGGCGGTCAGCTCGAACAGTGCCCTGGCCTCATCATCGCGGGCCTCGCGCTCGACGTTCAGCATGGGTCAGGCCGCAACGATGACGAGATCGCGGGTCGCCAGATTGAGCCGCTCGCAGCCGTCGTCCGTGCAGGCGACGATGTCCTCGATCCTGGCGCCGTGCGGCCCTGGGTAGATGCCGGGCTCGACCGAGAAGGCGTGACCTGGCCGCAGCGGCTCGGTATTGCCCGCGACGATGTACGGATCTTCGTGCGTCTCAAGCCCGATGCCGTGCCCGGTCCTGTGCACGAAGTACTCGCCGTAGCCCGCCGCCGTGATCGGCTCCCGCGCCGCCGCGTCGATCGACTCGGCGCTGACGCCGGGCCTGACCGCCGCGCAGGCCGCGTCCTGGGCGTCCTTGAGTACCTGGTAGTAGGCGGTGAAGTCGGCCGGCGGCTCGCCGATCACGTACATCCTGGTGCAGTCGGAGCAGTAGCCGGTGGGCATCGTCCCGCCGATGTCGACGACCACGGCATCGCCAGGCCGCAGCACCCGGTCGCTCGCGGTGTGGTGCGGGCTCGCGCCGTTCGGTCCGGAGGCCACGATCGCGAAGTCGGCGCTGACATGACCTTCAGCCAGGATCGCCTCGCAGATGTCGGCCGCCACCTGCCGCTCGGTACGGCCCGCCCGCAGCCAGTCAGGCACCCGGGCGTGGACCCGGTCGATCGCCTGGCCGGCCTCGCGCAGGGCGGCCACCTCGGCCGGTGACTTGCGGGCCCGCAGCGGGCTGAGGGCCTCGCTGGCGAGCAGCTGCCGCGCATCGGGGAGCGCGGCCCGGAACCGCAGCACCATCAGTGCCCACATCCGGTCAGCCAGCCCGACCGTGCCGACCTGGCCCGCGCTGCCGAGCCTGGCGGCCACCAGCGCGTACGGGTCGTCGGTCTCGTCCCAGGCGATGAGCTCGATGCCGAGCCCGCCGGCCGGGGACGCCTTGGCCGCCGGCAGCTCGAGCCTGGGCACGACCAGGAACGGATCGCCATCGGCCAGGCACCGCCAGGCAGGTGAGCCGCTCCTGCGCGTGCGCCTCGTAGCCGACCACATAGCGCAGGTCAGAGCCCGGCGTCAGCAGCAGGGCGTCCATTCCGGCCAGCCGGGCGGCAGCGGCCGCCGCTGCGAGCCTCGTCGCCGGGTACAGCTGATCCGACATGCTCACTCCACCTCGTCGTGGCTGTGCGGGCTAGATCCCCTGGGAAGCATTATTTCACCTATCTCCCGAGCCTAGCTGCCGTCCCGCAGGTCGGCGGGGACGGCCGGGCTGAACGCTATGTGATCGAAGATCGCGGTGCAGCCGCCGCCGGCCGGCGACTGGGCCAGGAAGCCGATCCGCACCATCGCGCCATGCTGGTGCGTGTCACCGAGGGCGAAGTAGCGGAGCAGCCGCCACCACTGACCATCGGCCGAGGCGTGGAACGCCCAGGCCCGGCCCACCCGGATCACCCGCAGCCACAGCGCCCGGCCGGTGACCTCGAAGGAGTTGCAGTCATCGGAGACCTGCCGGGTGACCACGGTCACCGCGGTCGGCCGGAACTGCGGTGACAGCTCGAAGCAGAGCTTGGCCCAGTACCGGTCGCTGGCATGGACCAGCAGCACGCCGGCGTCGAACTTGCTGGTGAAGTCCACGGTGACCCTGGCGCCGAAGGCGAAGTCGCCCTCCGGCGGGATGCCGGTCAGCCGGCAGGCGTCGGGGTGCGGGCCGTTCCCGGCCGGGTCGATGAACAGGTCGGTGCCGGCCGCCCCGGTAAGGACGAGCGTGCCGTCGGTGAGCTGATGCTGACATTCCGGACTACCGTCCAGGGCCAGAGGAAACGGAAGTTCCGGAATACTCACGGTTGTCACCAGTTCAGTGTGGCACCTGGCGGATCGGGAAAGTGAACGGCCCGGTGAGCCAGCGGGCTCACCGGGCCGTTTGCTCTGCTCATCAGAGCAGCGACTGCCGCCTAGCGGTGGTGCTTCGCCGGGGGCACGACCGCTCCGGTGTCCGGGTCGAGGATCACCGGGTCGCGGTGCTTCTGGCTGAAATCGAACAGGCCGCCAGGAGCGTCGAGGTTCTCCGCCACCGTGTCGAAGGAGCCGTCACCGAGCTCCTGGCCGCGAAGCCAGTTCGCCTCGATGAACTTGATGACCGACGACTGGTCCGTCAGGTTGTGGCTGACGGTGTTGGCCGGCGCGTAGGGCGAGATCACGAGCAGCGGCAACCGCAGGCCATACCCGCACCGGTCGAGCTGGCCGGGGCCGCCGATCCAGGGAAGCGACCGTGGAGCACGGGGCCACGTCGTTGGAGCCGTCGTTCGAGCCGTTGATGGTCGGCGGTGCCTGGTGGTCGTACCAGCCGTCGGAGTCGTCGTAGGTGATGACGATCGCCGTCGAGCTCCAGTCCTTGGACTCCTCGATCTGGTTGATCGTGTTGACCAG
Organism: uncultured Actinomycetota bacterium; assembly: GCA_963819285.1. Lineage (GTDB taxonomy): Bacteria > Actinomycetota > Actinomycetes > Streptosporangiales > Streptosporangiaceae > Chersky-822. The sequence goes on along the minus strand of CAWFVM010000006.1, from coordinate 654,487 downwards.
GAAGTTCTGCTCGTCCAGCGGGTCGGAGTTGGCCGCGTGACCGTTCTCGTACGCCGGCGGCTTCAGGAAGCTGACCGCTGGCATGTTGTTCGCGTGCAGCGCCGTGAAGAAGTCGGAGATGTCGTACTGGTGGTTCGCCTGGTCGGTCTTGCCGATCATGGAAACCGAGGACGGCGGCAGGTGCTTGGGGTTGGAGGTGGACTTGTAGTACTGGAACGGCTCGTGATGCGGCACGTAGTCGGTGACCGGGATCCCGCCGATGTTCTGGTGGTTCTGGCCGCAGACCTCGAAGCCGTTGGCTGTGCTGGTCGGCGCGAAGCCGCCCTGGAACCAGCCCCAGGTGACGCCCTTGGCGTTCAGCAGGTCGCCGATGTTCTTGCCGGTCATCTCGCCGAGCGGGTTGGTCGAGGTGTGGCTGTTGTCCGAGCAGTCGTCGAACGCCGGGTCGATGTCACCGAAAATGGTGCCGGTGCCATTGCTGTTGAGCGCGCTGACGCTGCCAGGGTCGGCGACCTTGGCCATCGTCGTCGGATTGACCGCGAAACCGCCGCCATCGTTACCCGAGATCAGGTTGATCGCACCGGGCGAGGACGGGCCGTAGTCCGTGGTGTAGTTGTTGTCCGACATTGAGTAGTTCTGCGCGTAGTTCCACAGGGCAGTCACGGTGTTGCCGTCGTAGTAGTCCATGACCAATCCTGGCTGGCCGAACAGGATCGGCTGCCCGGTGCAGGTGTCGTGCGCAGTGAACTGCTCGAACTTGTCCATGAGACCGTTGTCGTCGGCCGCTTGCTCGGGTCCGTAGGCGTGGTTCTGGTCACAGGTCAGTGCCTCGCTGTGGGACAGCCGCAGCGGGTTGAAGGTGTTGGGGTTGTGGTTGAGCAGCGCGGGGGTCAGCCCGTTGACGCTCGGCGTGCCCGGCTTGGCGGTGAACGGCGTGCCATCGGTGTTAGCCGCGTTCGGGTAGGTGCCGAAGTAGTGGTCGAACGACACGTTCTCGTCGAAGATCACCACCAGGTGCTTGATCGGCGTGCGCGAATCACTGAGCTTGAAGGTGATCGTGTGCGCTGCGGCAGTTACCCGGGCGGACGCACTGGTCAGCGCGACCGTCGTCAGCCCGGCTGCGGCCAGGGCACCAGCGGCCACGATGGCCGAAGTGCGCCGGAGCCGCATGCGAGCAGACCAGCTCCTGGCCTGGCTCGCTACTTGCTCCTCGCCCATGCTTGCCCTCCTCATGTCTCGTAATCGTCGTTTCCGGGAAACGATCACTCATCCCTGCGGCGCAATGGCACCGGCAACCTTAATCTCAGGTTAACTCGGCGCTAAGAACCGCTCAATTCCGCTCAGGTCCGGTCAGGTCAGCAGCGCCCGGCCGAAGTAGTCCCTGGCATCGGTGACTCCGGGGAGCGCGAAGAAGTAGCCGCCGCCGAACGGGCTGATGTAGTCCACCAGCGGCTCGCCGATCAGCCTGGTCTGCACGGCCTTGAACTGCCGCTCCAGGTCCTGCTGATAGCAGGTGAAGATCAGGCCCATGTCCAGGTCCCCGACCTCGTCGATGCCCCGGTCGTAGTTGTGACCCCGGCGCAGGATCCGGCTGCTGGCGCTCTGCGGCGTGCGCGGGTTCGCGAGCCTCATGTGGGCGGTGAGCGGGATCGCCGCGCCGGTCGGGTCGAGCGCGTAGTCCGGGACCGCGTGCTCGCTGTTCGCGTCGAGCGGTGCGCCGCTGGCGCGGCGGCGGCCGATCATGTTCTCCTGCTCCTCGACCGAGACCCGGTCCCAGAACTCGACCAGCATCCGGATCAGGCGGATGACCAGGTAGCTGCCGTTCGCGGTCCAGGCGGGCTCGCCCGCGGTGCCGGGACCGACCCAGATCAGCTTGTCCATCTGGGCCTTGCTCGTCGTGTTCGGGTTGGCGATCCCGTCCATGAAGCCGAGCAGGTTACGCGGGGTCCCGGCCGGCCGGGGCGGGCTGACGAATCCGTCGATCCGCCAGCGGGCCGCCATGGCGCCCCTGGTGTTCTTGGCCAGGTCGCGCAGCGCGTGGATGATGACATCCGGGTGGCCGGCGCTGAGCTGCATGCTCAGGTCGCCGTGGCACTGGGCCGGGTCAAGGCCGTCATCGGGGAACGGCTCCATCGTGGCCAGCTTCGCCGGGCGGCGGTCGCTCAGCCCGAACCGGTCGTCGAAGAGCGACGCGCCGGCGCCGAGAGTGATCGTGAGCCCGTCGGGCACGATGACCGGGCCGAGTACCCCTGAGTCCGGCGGCGGCTCGGCGATGCCGACCGGGTCGGGGACCCCGCCGCCGGTCAGGAACCTGGCCCGGTCGGTGATCGTCCGCATCAGGTCCGTGAGCCCGGCCCGGTCACCGGCCGTCACGTCGAAGGAGACGACGGCCGTGGCCGGCTGGGAACGGGGCAGGATGCCGGCCTGATGCCGGCCATGGAACGGGACGGCGGGGAGCTGGCCGGCGAGCTGGGTTTCCGCCGCTGTCGCCGCCGCTGACTGATGCGGCTTGCGCAGGGTGTAGCCGGCGACGGCCGCGGTCAGCATGCCAGCTCCGACTGTGCCGCCGAGAAAGGCCCGCCGCGTGCCGGGCGAGGCTAGCTCGGGCTGGCTGGCTGGCGGCTGGTCCTGCTCGTCGCTGGCCATCAGATCCTCCTCGGCTCGGTGATGGCGGCGATCGGCGCGAGCTCCTGCAGGGCCTGGCTGGCCGCCGCGTCGATCTGCTCGCGGGCGGATGTGCTGAGCTGGCTGACCGGAGTCCAGCTCCCGTCCGGGCGGCGCTGGGCGTCGATCAGGGTCCGCAGCTTGCTCAGCCAGGTGTAGACGCCGGGCAGTCCCGCGTACCTGGTGACGAGCAGCGGGTGCAGGACGGTGAGCAGTTCCTGCGTTCCGGTGATGTTCGCGGCCGTCGTCGCGAGAGTTGTGCCGCTGCCGTAGTCATCGTGGCCGGTGAGCTGGAACTGCAGCGCGTTCTCCAGGATCTCGTGCGTCCGCAGGCCGACGTCGAGCAAGTCGATCTCCATCTCGGGGAACGCCTTCCTGAGCCCGCTGACGTAGCCGAGCAGCTGTTCGGCGGGCTTGGTCAGCTCGCTGGCGCTCTGACCGTGCCAAAGTCCGTACTCGATCCGGTAGAACCCGGTGAAGTCTGGGTCGCGCACTCCCCCGGCCAGCCCGTCGGCCCGGCCGTCGATCTCCCCGTCGAACTCGTCGAACGTGCCGTAAGCCGCGCCGAGCCGCTCGTAGGTCAGGTGCGCGGTCAGCCAGGCGACCCTGGCGGCCGTGAGCCTGCCCGCGCGCACGTCCCCGGCGAGCTTCGCCGTCTGAGCGGCCAGCACTGTCAGGCCAGCGGTGACGTAGGCGTGGTACTCCTTGGACGGCGCCAGCAGGTCGTCGTTGGTGACGGGCACGATGCCCGGCTCGCCCTTGACGTGACCAGGCACACGCACGGTTGGCCCGCTGAACGGATCGAAGTCATCGATCACGCAGCGGAACGCGTACTCACCTGAGCCAAGATTCACCTGCATCGGACTGGTCGTGCCGGGCCCGATACCGTCGAGGGCGCCGAAGATCGCATAATTTTTCGGACTTACCAGATAGACCTCGGCGGCCGAGCCTGAGTCGTTGCGCACCTGGAAGGTCCGCATTCCCGGCGCGGCTCGCCAGCGGCCGCCGCACTGGGCGGTGTTGAAGGTGATCGTGGTCCCGGCGGTGCCAGCGATCGCGCCGCTGGCCCCGGCCGGGTGACCCGAGGCGACGGCGCTGCCGCAGCCGCTGAGTGCCGCGACGGCCAGCAGGCCGGCCGCGAGCGTGAGAATGGCGGATACAATGCCTCGCCTCCGCGAGCTGCCAATCAGGCTGAAGGCGGACGGGCTTGAAGAGTCGGCGGTGCTCATCAATCAGCAGAATAAGTGCTTCATCGGGCATCGCGCCGCCCCGGGTCCCCCGCGAACCAAACATTAACGCAACGTCCACCAACCCGTCGCCCATGCCTGTCACCAGCCCCCACCTCCCAGCCCCCGGACCGCATCGCCCCCACCAGCCCGACGGACTGAACATCGCCCGGAACCGGACTGCCATCAGGACAAGCCCCGCAACAGCGCACTCAGAGTCCAGAAACCTAAGTTCCCTTGAGCCATGCCCAGGATTGGTGGTGACCGCAGGGCCTCGGGCAGTGTCGGTACCCTCTACTGATGTTCCGTGATCATGAAGCACCGCCTGATCACGGAACATGGCTCTGGCGCGAGGTCCGTGATCGGGCTGGCGGCTGGGTGTCAGACCTGGCGGGGGGTTAGCCGGGCGGCGTGTCCTCGATGCCGGCTGCTTCGCTGACGCTTGCATCGAGGGCACGCCGTCCGGCTGGACCCTGGCCACTACGGGATGCGTCACGCGCACCCGGGCGGAGCCGTGTCGATGTGACAGGGATGCGGTGCCAGCACAATGCCAGGAACTTAAGGTGGCTGTCCGGGTGCGGCTGCGGCTGAGGCTGACGACAGCTGGGGTCCCCTGCTGTCGTCCGCGCAACAGCAGGGGACCCCAGCTGCGACGCCGCGGCCACCCCGATCCCGGCATACCCGGCAAAAGGACCAGTCGGCCCGGCGCGCCGCAGCCCAGCCCGCCCCGACCAGCCTCTCCCGCACCAGCACAAACCCGCCCCGCCCCTCCAGTCGCGACAACCCCGGCCCTATACCACGCGACAGCCAGCACCCCGCCACCATCACCCCGCCTGACACCGACCACCCCGCCACCTGCCACCAGCCACAACACCCCCGCACCCACCACAAACCAGCCACCTTAAGTTCCTGGCATTGGGTGCCAGCAGCACCGCTGTCACATCGATGCGGCTGCGGGGCAGGCACTAAGTGCGGAGCCTGGCCCTGGCCAGGGCTGGGGGCATCACGGCGGGGAAGCGGCCCGGCTCACCTCTCGGAACTGGCCGGGCGGCTGATGACGAGCCTGCGGACAGGGCCGGGCTGGCGCAGGCGCGCGGACCCCGGCGGGCAGCCCCGTGCGTCAGCTGCCAGCCCGGTCACGGCACTAGCGCCCTGGCCATGTCCCGGACTCTGGCGCTCGCCGGCCGGCCCCATGGATGTGACAGCGCTGGTGCTCCAGCCCCAGCTATGCCACATCGATGGGGCTCCGCCGGGGCGCACGTGACACCTCCGCAGTGGCCGGTGCCCAGCCGAACGGCCCGCCCTCGATGCAGAGCGTCAAGCAAAGCAGCCGGCATCGAGGACACGCCGCCCGGCCAGCGCCCGGCCAGCCCCCTGCCAGGTCTGACACCAGCTGAGGTACGACACCAGCTGCCAGCCCGGTCACGGAACCCGCGCCAGAGCCCGGAACATCAGCAGCATGATCACCCCACCAGAGTTCCGTTTCACGAACCACCGCAGGATCACGGAAGCCTGGCAGGGGCGGGACCTGTCGGAAGCGGGCTGCCCGCCGTCACCACGGAAACCTGGCGGGGCGGGCGAGCCGGGTTAGGAGGGGCGGGTGGCTAGGGCGGACATCATTCGGCCTAGGGAGCTGGACAGGTCCCAGCGGGCGTCTAGCTCGGCCAGCGCGGCAGGGTCGGGGGGCCGGACTGGCAGCTGGCCGTTCAGGGGCGGCACCGGTGCGTCCTGCGCTACCGCGACCACCGTCATGGAGGCTTCGAGGTAATCACGGGCCGCGACCAGCTTGGCCCGGCTGCCGGCCGGCCAGCCGCCGTGGCCGGCGTCGATGGCTGCCAGCATTCCTTCGACCGTGCCGAACGACCTGACCAGCGCGGCTGCTGTCTTCTCCCCGACACCGGGCACGCCGGGCAGCCCGTCACTCGGATCGCCGCGCAAGGCCGCGAAGGCGGCGTAGCTGCGGCCGGGGATCTGATATCGCGCCGTGATCGCGGCCTCGTCGATCACCTCGAGGTTGGCCAGGCCGCGTCCGATGTAGAGCACCCGCACGCCGCGCGCATCGTCCACTACCTGGAACAGGTCCCGGTCGCCGGTCACGACCTCGACCTCGCCGGCCGCCCGCGCGGCCAGCGTCCCGATGATGTCGTCCGCCTCATAGCCGTGCGCTCCGGCCGTCGCTATGCCGGCGGCGGCGAGGACGTCCATGATCACCGGGAGCTGGATGGTGAGGGCATCGGGGACTTGCTCGGAGCCGTCGGGGTTGGCGCGATGCTCCTTGTACGAGCTGATCGCCGCCACCCGGAAGGCTGGCCGCCAGCTCGCGTCGAGGCAGGCGACGAGGGCGCCTGGCCGCCTGGCCCTGACCAGTCGGGCGATCATGTCGAGCAGGCCGCGGACGGCGTTCACCGGGGTGCCGTCGGGCGCTTTCATGGTGTCGGGCACGCCATAGAAAGCACGGAAGTACATCGACGCGGAGTCAAGCAGCATCAGCGGAGCCATTCTGACGATCTTGCCAGAACCCGCGCGCCCGCTTGCCGGTTTAGCCGAGCTCCCGCACCAGCAGAAGCTCCCACTCATCGACCAGGCCGGGCCGGGGAACGCGCACCCCCGACTCCTGGAATCCGGTTCGCTGGTACAGGTCGCGAGCACGAGAATTGGTCTCGTATACCCGCAGCACGACCGACGGAGCACCGGCCGCCCTGGCGTGATCGGCGACCGCCTCGACGAGGAGCCGGCCCACGCCGAGCCTTCGCGCTCGCGGGTCGACCCACATGGCGACCAGCATGCGGGCGCCGGACCGGCCGTGCTTATAGGCCGGGCTGTAGGGCAGGCTGGTGGCCGTCCCCGCCGGCTGGCCATCCTGCCAGGCCAGGAAGGTCGCGGCCGATCCGAGCCGGTCGCGCCAGTCCTGCTCGGTGAGGGCAAGCTCCCGTTCGAGGGTGGAGCTGAAGGACTCCGGTGAGTCGGCCAGCGCCGCCAGCCTGACCTGGCGGTAGACCGCCCAGTCGCCGGCCCTGACCCGGCGCACCAGGACGCCCGCCGACGCCGGCCAAGACTCGCCGCCGCCGCTCACCGGCTACCGCACCCGCTCACCGGCTACTGCACCGACGTGTAGGCGACGACGCCCCGGCGCAGGGACTTGACCGCCGCCGCTGCCGTGTCCGCCAGCCTGGTGGCGCCGGCCGCCGCGCGGATCTGGTCGAGCAGGTCGATGAGCTGCTTGACCGCCCGGACGAAATCGCCGGCCGTGAGGTTGTCGGTGAGCAGCTGCTCAAGCGGCCGGCCGGACGCCCAGGCGTGCGAGGTCCAGGCGAAGCCGAAATCCGGCTCCCGCAAGAACGACAGCCGGTGGTCGTGCTCGATGCCATCCAGCTCCCCCCAGACCCGGGTCATGACGGCGACCACAGCCGCCACCTTGCTGCCCGGCAGCCTTGGCGGGCCGGCGTCGTCGGCCCGGCGCGCCTCGAAGGTGAGCGCGGAGACGCACGCGGCCAGCTCGGCCGGGTTCAGCTCATCCCACAGGCCCCGGCGCAGGCACTCCGCCACCAGCAGGTCAAGCTCGGAGTAGACGCCCGCCAGCATCCGGCCGGAGCCGGTCACCTTGTCTCCCTCCAGGTAGCCAAGCTGGCTGAGTACCGCGCAGACCTGATCGAAGGTGCGGGCGATCACGTGGGCCCGGCCCGCTACCCGCCGGTCGAGCGCGTCGGCCTCGCGCTCGGCCCGCAGGTACTTCTCGGCCTGCCGGGCATGGAGCTGCTCGTCCTTGCAGCCGTGGCAGGGATGCTCCCGCAGCCTGCGCCGCAAGTCGGCGATCTCAGCCCCTACTCCGACCATGGCCCCGGCCCCGCCCCGGTCAGCACGGCCCCGGTCAGCCCGGCCTGGTGGACGGAGATCGACGCCTGCGAGCTTGTTCCGCATGGTGGCAGTGAGGTCTTTGCGGTGCTGCGGCGATCTCGGGCTGAACCTGGCCGGGATCGCGATCCGCTGTACGGCGAATACCGGTTCCGGGCACTCAGCCGGCGCGAGCCGCTTGAGCTGCCGGTTCTCGGTCAGCACGAGCGGCGCTGGCGCGGCCGGGTTGGTGGCGGGATCGAGCACCACGGCGGTCCCGGCGCGACGGCCGCCAGGCACGACGATGAGGTCGCCCCGGCGGAGCTCGTCGAGTGAGTCGAGCACGGCGATCCTGCGGCCCGCCGACCGGTCCCTGGACTGCTCCTTCTCGCGCTGCGACAGCTCGGCCCGCATCCTGGCGTACTCGGTGAAGTCGCCGCGATCGCAGGTGGAGGGCGCGGCCGACTCTCTGAGCCTGCGCGCTTTCCTGGCCAGTCCGACGACGGCCTTGTCCGCCTGGAACTGCGCGAACGAGGACTCAAGCAGCTTGGCGGCCCGGTCCCTGCCGACCTGGCCGACCAGGTTCACCGCCATGTTGTACGAGGGCTGGAAGCTTGAGTTCAGCGGGTAGGTCCTGGTCCCGGCGAGCCCGGCGACGGCCAGCGGGTCCACTCCGGGCTGCCACAGCACGACGGCGTGACCCTCAACGTCGATGCCGCGACGGCCTGCCCGGCCGGTGAGCTGGGTGTACTCCCCCGCCGTAAGCGCGGCGTGAGTCTCGCCGTTCCACTTGTCCTGGCGCTCGATGACGACCGTCCTGGCGGGCATGTTGATGCCCAGTGCCAGCGTCTCGGTGGCGAAGACCGCGCGGATCAGGCCGGCCGCGAACAGTTCCTCGACGACCTCCTTGAAGGTCGGCAGCAGCCCCGCGTGGTGCGCGGCGACTCCCCGCACGAGTCCGGCCAGCCAGTCGTCGTAGCCGAGTACCGGCAGGTCATCGTCGGGGATGTCAGCGGTGCGCTCGGCGACGATAGCGGCGATCTCGCTGGCCTCGGCCGGCGTGGTCAGCCGCAGGTTCGCGGCCAGGCACTGCTGGACGGCGGCATCGCAGCCGGCCCGGCTGAAGATAAACGTGATCGCGGGGAGCAGCCCGGCCCGGTCGAGCCTGGTGATCACCTCGGCCCGCCTCGGCGGCACGAACCTCGGCGGCGAGCCCCGTCCTCCCCGCCGCCCGTCCCAGGCCCCGCGACTCTGGCCGCGCCATCTCACCGAATCCCGCTGGGAGATCCTGATCAGCTCGGGATTGACCTCCGGGCGGCCATTGTCCCGGCCCGGCCCGGACCCCGGCCCAGACTCCGGCTCTGATGACGTGGCGAACATGTCATAGAGCCGGTTGCCGACCAGCATGTGCTGCCACAGCGGTACCGGACGGTGCTCGTCGACGATCACCGTCGTGCCGCCGCGCACCGAGGTGAGCCAGTCGCCGAACTCCTCGGCGTTGCTGACCGTCGCGGACAGGGCGGTGAGCGCGACCGACTCGGGCAGGTGAATGATCACCTCTTCCCAGACCGCGCCCCTGAACCGGTCGGCCAGGTAGTGCACCTCGTCGAGAACCACGTGGCTGAGGCCGGTCAGGGCCGGCGAGCCGGCGTACAGCATGTTCCGCAGCACCTCGGTGGTCATCACCACCACCGCGGCATCGCCGTTCACCGCGTTGTCGCCGGTCAGCAGGCCGACCTTAGCCGGTGAGTAGCGGCGTACCAGGTCACCGTATTTCTGGTTGGACAGCGCCTTGATCGGCGTGGTGTAGAAGCACTTGCGGCCCCTGGTGACGGCCAGGTGCACGGCGTACTCGCCGACGACGGTCTTGCCGGAGCCGGTCGGCGCCGCGACCAGCACGCCGTGGCCGTCCCCGAGCGCCCGGCACGCCCGGAGCTGGAAATCGTCGAATTCGAAGTCGTACATCGCCCGGAACGAGGTCAGCGCCGGGCCGTCCTGCTCACGGCTGCGCATGTACGCCGCGTACCGGTCGGCAGGATCAGCCGGCGTTGTCATGCGATCAAGACTACGGGCAACAGGGCCGCTGCGACTTATCGGCCAGTTTGCTCCGTTGCTCAGCTCTTGGAGCTAGGCGCGACAGCTCAGCTCGCAGAGCTATCCGACTCTGAGCTGTCGCCCGAGAGTGTCAGGAGCGGGTCCTGGTCGAGCCCGTACTCGATGATCTCTTCCTCGGTCAGCCCGGGGAACGCTGTCGTCAGCCTGGCCCGGCGCCGGTCATTGGCCCAGGAGAACACCTCGGCCAGCTCCACAAGCAGGACGCACGGGACGGCGAGCAGCAGCATGCTGATCGGGTCGGGACTCGGGGTGGCGATCGCGGCGAACGCGAACACGCCGAAGATGATCATCCGGCGCCACTTGGCGAACCGCTCGTGGGTCAGCACTCCGGCCACGTTCAGCAGCACCATGACCAGCGGCAGCTCGAACGCCAGCCCGAAGATGAGCAGCATCGAGACCGTGTAGTTCAGGTAGCTGTCGACGCTGATGTACAGGTGGGTGTCGGCGGGCACCAGGCTGAGCAGGAAACGCAGGCCCTTGCCCATGGCGAAGTACGCGAACACGCCGCCGAGCGCGAACAGCGGCACGGCCGACCCGGCGAAGAAATAGGTCCAGCGCCGCTCCCGTGCGTGCAGGCCCGGCGCGACGAACGCCCAGATCTGGTAGAGCCAGAGCGGGCTGGAGATGATCAGGCCGATGACGACGGCCAGCTTCAGGTGGATGAAGAGCCCGTCGAACAGGCCGAAGATCGCGAGCTGGCAGTGCGCCGGCCCGGCCGCTCCCGGCTCTTTCAGGTTCTTAGCCGGCAGGCTGCAGTACGGATGGAGAAGGACGTTCCAGATCAGCGACTGGATGAACCAGCCGGCGATGATCCCCAGGACGGCCGCCAGGACGGCCTTGAGTACCCGGTTGCGGAGCTCGCGGATGTGATCGATGAGCGACATCCGGGCTTCGGGATTCGAGCCTCTCTTGGTACGCGCTCGCAGGAGCTTCTTGCCACCGGCGCTCTGCGCCGGATTGTCCTCGGAGACGGACATCACCCGGCCCTGCCGCCTAGCTTGACTGCGTCGTGTTGCGTGCGTCCGATGCCGACGCGCTGCCGTTAGCGGAGAGCCGCTGGAGCTCCTCGATCTGCCGCTGCATCTCGGCGATCTGGGCGTCATGCGCCGGGTCGCTCTGCTGAGCGGGCAGCTGCGCTGGCTGCACGGGTGCTTGCTGCGCTGGCGCCGGCGGCACGATGGTGGCCGAGGTGAAGGTCGCGCTGCTGTCGGCCGGCATGTCGTCGCCGTTCAGGCCCTTCACGGAGTCCTTGAAGATGTGCATCGACCTGCCCAGTGAGTGCGCGGCTCCGGGCAGGCGCTTCGCACCGAACAGCACCAGGATCACCACGAGCAAGATGACGATGTGCCACGGCGCGAACAGGTCGGTTCCCATGTCAGTCCCCATTCACGGTTGGGAGGCAGTTCCAGCTTCGCCCGACGCTTATTCTACATGCGCATGGCAAAGTCACGAGTACTGCGCGAGGGCCGCGGCGGCATCGTTCGCTATCTGTTCGGCCAGTTCTGGCGGGGAGATCACCTTCCCGTCCTCGCCCAGCCGCAGGGCCAGCCGCCTGACCCACCGGGTATCCGGGGTGCGGAGCACCACGGCCAGCCGCCCGTCCTCCAGCTCGGTGACCAGCTCGCACGGGTAGTAGTCGGCGACCCAGCGCCCGGCGGGGGCCAGCTCAAGCTCGACCCGGACATCGCCGGCTGAGGGCCGGAAGAGCCCCGACTCGGTATCCACTTGCTCAGCCTCATCGGGCACCTCCCTCGGCACGTCGAGCACGGTCACCTCGATCACCCGGTCCAGCCGGAACAGCCGCACCGCCTCGGCCCGGCGGCACCAGCCTTCCAGGTAGGCCCGGCCCTGGTCGAACACCATCCGCATCGGGTCCACGTCCCGCTCGGTGGCCTCGTCCCGGCCGGGCACGTAGTAGGACAGGTGCAGCCGCTTGTCCAGCCGCAGCGCCTCGGCCACTTGCGCCTGCGTATCAGCCGGGGCCCGGCCGTCCCAGTGCACGGTCACCTGCGAGCTCGCCGCGGCGGCCTCGCCGGCGGCGGCCTCCAGCTTCGCGATCGTCCGGTGCAGCGCCGACCGGTCGTGCTGGCGCCCCGGCAGGTCGGCGAGCAGGCGCAGCCCGATCAGCAGCGCGCTGGCCTCATCGGTGCCGAGCCGCAGCGGCCTGGCTATCGACTCGGCCGAGGTGACCATGATCTCGCCGCCCTCATATGACAGGTCAATCGGGCAGTACGGGTCGGGCGAGCGCAGCTCGACGCACCACAGCAGATTCAGGTCATCGACGAGGTCGCGCTCGCTGATGCCGAAGGCCTCGGCGGTCTCGGCCACGCCCACGACCTGCCGGCTGACGACATAAGGCACCAGCGCGAGCAGCCGCTGCAGCCGGTCGGACGCCGTCACGCCAGTACCCGCTTCATGCCAGTACTCCCTTGAGCTTGCCGATCACGGCTTCCCGCAGGTCGACCGGCTGCAGCACGATGACATCGGCTCCGAACGAGGCGAGGTAGTCCGCATACCAGCCGACGTCGGAGAACTCCGTCCGCACCAGATCCCAGCCGTCCTGGTCCGGCTCACCGGACAGCTGGCGGCGGCGCAGCCCGTATCCCGCGCCCCGGCGCACCCTCAGCTCGGCGATCCGCACCGGCGGCGGCGCGCCGTCCCACGCGCTCACCGTCTTGCGCACGTCCGCGCCGGCGGGCACCACGACGGTCCCCGGCGGGCCGGTGAACGTGACCGGCCCGTCGATCCGGCTCAGCCGGAACACCCGCTCCTGGCCCCGGTCCCGGTCAAAGCCGGCCACGTACCAGCGGCCGTGCCGGTTGACCACGCCCCACGGCTCAAGCTGGCGCGGCTGGGAGGTGGTCCGCCCGGCGGCCAGGTAGCTGAAGGTCACCGGCCTGCGATCCCTGACCGCGCGCCACAGCGGGCCGAACGACGGCTCCTGGGTCGCCAGCCTGGGCTCGATCCCCGGCTGCCCAGTCTCCTGCGCGTCGACGCCGGCCGCGCGCAGCTTGAGCAGGCCGCCGGCGGCGGCTCCCTCCAGCTCGGCCCGCTGCCAGACCCTGGCGGCCAGGCCGAGCACCGCCGCCTCGTCCGGCTCCAGCATGATCTCGGGCAGCTCGTAGGCCTGCCTGGAGATCCGGTAGCCGACCTCTTCCTCGGTGCCCGGGTTGGTGCCGGTCTCCAGCGGGATGCCAAGCTCGCGCAGCTCGTCCTTGTCGCGCTCGAACATCCGCTTGAACGCCTCGAACGTCTCCGGGTAACCAGGCACCGCTTCCCTGATCTGGCCCGCCGTCAGGTACCGCCGCGAGGACAGCAGGCAGACAACCAGACTCAGCAACCGCTCGGTCTTCTGCTTCGACATCGTGTACCCCTGTCGCCCATACTGCCGGGTCCCCGCACTGACGGTACCGTGCGAGCTGACGTCGCGGGCGCCGGCAACGCGGAAAGGCGCTAACCTGCCTGCGTGATCACATGGCGTCGCGGTGAGGTGCTCGCGGTGCGGCGGCAGTGGCGCGGTGCGGCCGAGCTCAAGGTCGCCATCGCCGGAGTCCCGGTCCGCGCGCTCGCCTACCCCGAGCTCACCGGTCTTCCCGAGCCAGGTGACCTGGTACTGCTCAACACGGGCGCGCTCGATCTCGGGCTCGGCACCGGCGGCTACGCACTCGTCGTGGCGGTGCCCGACCGGCTGCCGCCTGACCCGCAGGGGCCAGGACACCTGGTCAAGGCCAGGTACACGCCGCTGCAGGCGACCGTGCTCGGCGCGGACGAGCAGGGCTCGCCCCATCACCAGGTGCTGCGGGACGCGGACAGCCTGGACGGCATCCCCGTGGTGGTCGCCGACCTGCACTCGGCCCTGCCCGCCGTGCTCGCTGCCTATTATGCGGAAAGGGGCGCACCGGACAGTCCCGGCTCACAGCCGGCTCTGGGCACGGGCGGCCCCAGGGTCGGCTACGTCATGCTGGACGGCGGCGCGCTGCCTGCCTGGTTCTCCAGGACGGTCTCGATGCTGGCGGAGGCCGGCTGGCTGGCCGGGACGATCACGGTGGGCCAGTCCTTCGGCGGTGACCTGGAGGCCGTCACCCTGCACAGCGGGCTGCTGGCCGCCAGGCACGTGCTCGGTGCCGAGCTCATCGTCGTCGCGCAGGGTCCTGGCAACCTTGGCACCGGGACGAGATGGGGATTCTCCGGAGTCGCCTCTGGCGAGGCGGTCAATGCCGCGTCGGTGCTCGGCGGCCGGCCGGTGGCCTCACTGCGGATCAGCGAGGCCGACCCGAGGCAGCGGCATCGCGGCATCTCCCATCACAGCCTGACCGCCTACGGGCGGGTGGCACTGGCCAGGGCCGACGTGGTGGTGCCCGACTTGCCCGGCGAGCTCGGCGCCGCGGTGGCGCAGGCGGCGAAGCCGCTCGCCGACCGGCACGCGCTGGTGACCGTCAGCGTGACCGGGCTGCTTGAGGTACTGCGGGCCTGCCCGGTGCCGCTCTCGACGATGGGCCGAGACCTGGACGGCGACCCGGCCTACTTCCTCGCGGCGGGCGGCAGGCCGGCATGCCGCTGCCCTGGTCACCGGCTGAGCGACGACCAGGGCAGCGGACAGGCCAGTCTTCGGTCCTAGGTGGTAGCCAGGACGTCGATCACGAACACCAGGGTGTCGGTGCCCTTGATGCCGGCCGAGGCCTGGCCCTTAGCGCCGTAGCCGTCCTTAGGCGGCACCACGAGCATCACCCGGCTGCCGACCGGGACTCCGACGAGGCCGGTGTTCCACGCCGGGATGAGCTGGCCGAGCTGGAACACGTTCGGCGGCGCCGTCGGCGACGAGGTCGACGGCCAGTTGTTGTTGAACACCTGGCCGGTCCGCCAGATCGATCCCACGTACCTGACGACGATCGCCTGCCCCGACTTGACCGGCGCGCCGGTGCCCTTGATCAGGGTGCTGACGACCAGCTTGGCCGGCGGGTTCGTCTTGGGAACGGTGATGACCGGCGAGGCGCCAGCGGCAGCGGTGACCTTCGGCAGCGCGCCGCCGCCATTGCTGACCTGCGTGCCGGTCGCGCTCGCCGTCGGGCTGAACGCCTGCAGCACGTCGATCACCCAGACCAGGGTGTCGGTGGGCTTGACGCCGATCTGGGAGTTGCCCTTGGGTCCGTAACCGAACTTGGGCGGCAGTACGGCCTCGATCCGGCTGCCGACCCGCGCTCCGGTCAGCGCCTTCTGCAGCCCGGTCAGGCCGATGGCCACCGGCAGCACCTCCGGCGTGCCCGTGTAGCTGGTGAAGAGCTGCTTGTGGGTCTTGCCGCGCCAGAGGTAGACGGCGAAATTGGCGAGATAGGAGTCGGTCGGCGCCAGAGTGGCGCCGGTGCCCTTGGTCAGGGTCTTGGTGACCAGGGCGGTCGATGGCTTGCTCGCCGGGATCGTCACTGTCGGTGACTTCCCGGCGGTCCCGGTGATCTTCACCGCCGTATTGACATTCGCCTGGGCGGAGGCCGCGGAGCTGCCACATCCGGCGAGCGCCACGGTTACGGCAAGTGGCGCCAGAAGCGCCACGGCCACACGTCGCATGGGGAATCCTTGGAAGTTGGGGCGGTCGGTTCGGTCAGCCTACCGGCAGGGACAGGCGGGCCGGTCGGCTAAAACCGGCACTACCCGTACCCCCGGGGGAAACTGGCGGCAAAGCTTCAGCTTCCCCGAAGGTGGCGCCCGGCCCCGGTCAGCCCGGCCCCGGCAGCGGCATCGCGGGCGGCCCGGCTGGCGGTTTCCTTGGCGGCAGCGGGGCGCCATTACCCAGGGTAGCGAGCAGGTTCTTGTCGTAGACCATGATCGTGTAGCTGCCCGCGTAATAGATGCGCAGCGGCTGGCCGAAGGTCGCCCGGACGGAGCCGACGGTCGGATACCGCCTGAACCCTGGCGGGCTCGGCACGAGCACGATGAAATTGGCGTCATAGATCCGCGGGGCATACCAGTCAGATCGCACCTCCCAGTAGTCGCCAGTGATCTGGCTGCCATGCGTGAGCACGGAGCGCAGCGCGATCCGCCCTCCGGTGTCCAGGGTGATGACATTGGCGTTCCAGTAGCCGGCCAGCCCGTAGCTCAGCCGGTGCGCCGAGAGCCAGGACGCCAGGGCAGCGCCAGCCGGCGGCGCGGCGGGCAGCGTCACGACCCGGCCCAGGCTGAACAGGTAACCGGCCAGCACCACTCCCAGGGCCGGCAGCAGATTCGCCCGCGTCAGCCTGGACGCCAGCAGCCGCCCGGCCAGCGCCGCGCCGAACGGCAGCACCGCCGTGATGTCCCTGGTCGCCAGCAGGCTGCCGGCCCTGGTACCGAGGACGTAGGCGGCCAGCACGACGAGGGTGCCGCAGGCGAGGAGCTGGACGGTGAGGTCGGCCGCTTGGAAGCCCCTGATCGCCGTGCAGGTCGCCCAGGCAGCCAGCCCGAGGCCGATCAGGTGCGCGGCGGCCAGGCTAGCCACGAAGCCCGCGTGATGATCAAAGAAGTTGGCACCGAAGAGCAGCAGCAGTCCGCGTGCTGCGGTGACCAGGTAGCGCGGCAGGTCAGCCGGGGAGGCCAGCGCGGACGGGACCGGCCAGACAGCGAAGCCGCCCTCGCTCCTGATCGCCCTGACAGCAGCCGCCGCTACCCAGGTGGCGCCGAGCGCCGAGCAGCCCAGGGCCAGCTCGAACCTGACCTCGCGCCAGCGCTGCCCGAGGCGGAATCTGGCCTGGTAGATCCGGAGGGCACTGACCGCGACGACGGGCAGCACGGCGATGTACAAGACGATGCTGTCGGCGATGAGGGCCAGGCAGAGCAGGGCGCCCGCAGCGGCCGGCGTGTACCAGCGCCGCCGTGTCCGGTCGAGGATCAGGAACGTCACGAGTACCGGCACCGCGCTGCCCGCATGGTCGGGCGAGCCCATCAGCACGTAGACCCCGTTGCCCGCCTGGGGCGCCAGCATGATGCCGGCGGCCAGCAGGCACCGCGTGAGCGCCTCGCGGCCGGTAGCGCGTCCCTTCGCGAGCTGGGCGGCCAGCAGCACGAGCACCGTGTAGGTCATCGCGCTCGCCACGTGCACCACCTGGGGGCGCAGCCCGATCAGGTGCTCGACCAGCATGTACTGCGCGAGTTCCGTCGGGTAGAACGATACGTCCGACAGCTGCCAGCCGTGCAGCAGCAGGTTGCCGTGCAGCATGTCCCAGGCCTGCAGCGCGTTCGACGCCCCGTCTGAGGTGACCGGGGCACTGCCCGCCACATGCAGATAGCAGATGAACAGGGTCACGCCGGCGGCTGCCCAGGTCACCAGGCCGCGAGCAGCGGTCAGAAGGCGCGGAATCCGCCACTGCCGGAGCTGGGGTACCGGGATGCTGACCACGGTGACCAGACTCTAGTCACCGTGAGTGATGAGTGTTGTAGCTTTGCGTTACATCCCGGCGATGAGTTTCTCCACCCTCTCGTCGACCGACCTGAACGGGTCCTTGCACAGCACGGTGCGCTGCGCCTGGTCGTTGAGCTTCAGGTGGACCCAGTCAACGGTGAAGTCCCGGCGCCGCTCCTGAGCCCGGCGGATGAAGTCACCGCGCAGCCGGGCCCTGGTCGTCTGCGGCGGTACCGACTTGGCCTCGAAGATGGCCAGGTCATTGCAGATCCGCTCGACCGCGCCGCGCTTCTGCAGCAGGTAGTACAGGCCGCTGCCGGTGCACGTCGTGGTAGGCGAGGTCGAGCTGAGCGACTCGGGGCGAGGACAGCGGCAGATCGTGCTTGGCCCGGTAGCGCTCGATGAGCTGGTACTTGGTCACCCAGTCGATATCACGGGCGATCAGGTCCAGGTCTTCCGTCTCCACCGCGCGGACCGAGCGCTCCCACAGTTCGAGCACCTGCTCGGTGATCTTGTCCCCTCCCCTGCTGTCGACGAAGGCGCGGGCCTTGGCCAGGTACTCGTGCTGGATCTCAAGCGCGCTCAGCTCCCGGCCGCTGGCCAGCCTGATCTTGCGCCGTCCTGTCATGTCGTGGCTGACGTCCCTGATCGCCCGAATCGGGTTCTCCAGCGTCAGGTCGCGCATGACGGTCCCGGCCTCGACCATGCGCAGCACCAGGTCGGTCGAGCCGACCTTGAGCAGCATGGTGGTCTCGCTCATGTTCGAGTCGCCCACGATGACATGCAGCCGCCTGAACCGCTCGGCGTCGGCGTGCGGCTCGTCGCGGGTGTTGATGATCGGCCGTGACCGGGTGGTGGCCGAGGAGACGCCTTCCCAGATGTGCTCGGCCCGCTGGCTCACGCAGTAGACCGCGCCGCGCGGGGTCTGCAGCACCTTGCCCGCGCCGCAGATGATCTGCCTGGTGACCAGGAACGGGATCAGGATGTCGGCCAGCCTGCCGAACTCGCCGTGCCGGGCGACCAGGTAGTTCTCGTGGCAGCCGTAGGAGTTGCCGGCCGAGTCGGTGTTGTTCTTGAACAGGTAGATGTCCCCGGCGATGCCCTCCTCGCGCAGCCGGCGGTCGGCGTCGACCAGCAGGCCCTCAAGGATCCGCTCGCCTGCCTTGTCGTGGGTGACAAGGTCGATCAGGCTGTCGCACTCCGGCGTGGCGTACTCGGGGTGACTGCCCACGTCCAGGTAGAGGCGGGCCCCGTTGCGCAGGAACACGTTGCTGCTCCGGCCCCACGACACGACCCGCCGGAACAGGTACCTGGCCACCTCATCGGGCGACAGCCTGCGCTGGCCGCGAAAGGTGCAGGTGACGCCGTACTCGTTCTCAAGCCCGAAGATTCGCCTGTCCACGCGATGATCAGCTCACCAATCCAGGATCCGCCGGCTGCCAGTGCCGTTAACCATTCCCCTTCAGCCGCTCACCAGTCAACCGCGATGTATTTGGTCTCGGTGAATTCGAGCAGTCCCTCGTGACCGCCCTCCCGGCCGAGCCCGGACTGCTTGACTCCGCCGAAGGGTGCCGCCGGGTCACTGACGACGCCCCGGTTGATGCCGACCATGCCGGCCTCCAGTGACTCGGCTACCTGGAGCGCCCGGCGCAGGTCGGCCGTGTAGAGGTAGGAGACCAGGCCGTACTCGGTGCCGTTCGCCATCGTGATCGCCTGATCGGTGTCGGTGAACCTGACGATCGGGGCGACCGGGCCGAAGATCTCCTCGCCCAGGATGCCCGCGGTGACCGGGACATTGTCCAGCACTGTCGGCGTGAAATAGTAGCCGCGCCGGTCAGGGGCGCTGCCGCCGGTCACCACGCGGCTGCCGTCCTTGGTCGCCTCTTCCACCAGCGTCGCGACCTTGTCCCTGGTGTCGGCGTTGACCAGCGGACCGAGGTCGGTGCCCTCGTCCAGGCCTGGCCCGACGCTGAGCGCGCTCAGCCGGGCGGCGAGCTTGGCGCTGAACTCATCGGCGACCGCGTCGTGCACGTAGAACCGGTTGGCCGCCGTGCAGGCCTCGCCGCCGTTGCGCATCTTGGCGATCATCGCGCCATCGATCGCCGCGTCGATGTCGGCGTCGGCGAACACCAGGAACGGCGCATTGCCGCCGAGCTCCATCGAGCAGTTGGTGACCGTATCGGCGGCGGTGTGCAGCAGCATCCGGCCGACCTCGGTCGAGCCGGTGAAGGACAGCTTCCTGACTCTGGGATCGGCCAGCATGGCGCCGACCACCGGTCCCGGCTTCTGGGCCGGCAGCACGTTCACCACGCCGTCGGGCACGCCGGCTCTGGTCAGGATCGCGGCCACGGCCAGCGCCGACAGCGGCGTCTCCTTAGCCGGCTTGAGCACGACGGTGCAGCCTGCGGCCAGCGCCGGGCCGATCTTGCGGGTCGCCATAGCGGCCGGGAAGTTCCACGGCGTGACCAGGACGGCGACGCCGACCGGCTGGCGGGAGACCAGGATCCGGTTCGCTCCTGACGGGGCACGCGTCATCATCCCGTCGATCCTGACCGCCTCTTCGGCGAACCAGCGGAAGAACTCGGCGGCATAGGTGATCTCGGCCATGGCGTCGCGCAGCGCCTTGCCGTTCTCCATCACCATCAGCCGGGCGAGCGGCCCGGCGTCGGCGATCATCAGCTCATAGGCCCGGCGCAGGCACTCGCCCCTTACTCGCGGCGGCGTGGCCGCCCAGCCCGGCAGGGCCTGGTGCGCGGCGGACACCGCGTCGATGGCGTCTTCCGCCGTCGCGCTGGCGACCTCGGCGATCGGGTCCTCGGTAGCCGGGTCGATGACCTCGATGACTCCGGCCCGGCCCGGCGACCACTGACCGCCGATCAGCAGTCCGGTCGGCGCGGTCATCCCGGTGATGCTCGCCAGGTCGGCAGCCACATTGCCCTCCACGGTGCTCACGCTCGCGGGTTCGCGTCGCGCATGCCCGACACTACCAACGGCCGCGGTCAGACCCTGTCCCGGCCGTCCCGGCCGAGGTCAACGACGCTGCGGCGACCGCTGAGCGCCGGCGCGCAGGGACAGCGTGAAGGTGCCGGTGAGCACCGCGAGCCACAGGAACCAGGTCAGGTAGAGGCCATAGGCGGCCGTGAGCCCGTCGGTCGGGCTGTCGGAAATCTGCCAGCTGGCCACCATCAGCAGCCAGCCCGACCACACGGCGAGGTGGGCGGGCGAGCCTGGCCGCAGGAAGATGGCCAGCACGGGCGGCGCGGCGAAGAAGATCAGGAACGCCAGGCCCCAGATGATGAACCAGCCGGCCACCCCAGGCCCGAGCACGCTTACGCTCACTTCCCCGTCCGGGCTCCTGAGCTGCGCGAAGATATTGGCCAGCGGGAAGCAGACGCCGAGTATGGTCAGCCAGATCGCCAGGCCGCCCGGTTTCTGCCTGCTGAGCTGACGCCAGCGCACCAGGGCAGCGACCGAGAGCGCTACGGCGATCAGGGCGACCAGCACCGCGAGAACCGAAGCCGCCACCACCGCTCTGCTCCGGTTCGGGGACCCGCCGAGGACCGCGGCGGCGATGGCGCCGTCATAGATCGCGAAGGACACGGCGGGCGCGGCGATCCCGAGCACCGCGGCGAAGCCGGCTCCGCCTGGCCGGTCCCGCGCCGCCCAGATCGCGATCCCGCCGCCGGCCAGGAGCAGCGGCAGCATCGTCACCCAGGCCCTGGCCTCGTCGGCGTGCGTCGCCTGGGCGAGCACCCAGGACAGCATCAGGATGACAGTCCCGGCCGTGGCCAGGGCCGCGACCACGGCCTGGACGGGCCGGGCGGCCACGACCGCGGGGACTGCCGCGTCTGCGGGGGGCTCCGCCGCCAGCTCGGTCTGGCCGTCGGGCGGCCAGCTGGCTACCTGGTCACCTGGCCGGAGGGTCAGGCTCCCGTCACCCGCTGACCAGCCGTCAAGCCGGCGAGTCGGCGGCGCAGTGCCGTCGCCGGCCGAGCTCGGGATGCTGACCGGCGGGACGAAGCCGGAGTCGGGCCGGGTAGCTGGCGGCTGGACGAGGTCGGCTGGGGGCGGCAGGGTGGCGCCGGCCTGGCCCGGAGCCTGACCTGGCGGAGCGCTGACTGCCTCATAGCCGATCGCACGGGCGAACACCCCGGTCGCCCAGAGCGCGCCGGTCGCGTCTACGGCGGTCCGCGACGTGACTTCCGCTGCCACCGCCGACACGGCCGCCGGTGCGATGTCACCTTGCCGCATGCGCTCGGCGAGCAGCCCGGCGACTCCGTAGCGCGCGATCTCGGTGAGCATCGCCACCTCGCGGGGCAGCACGGGCACGTCGTCGCGGAGCAGGCCCTCCAGCATGTCGGCCTGCCCGAGCACGGCCGCCCCGAAGCCCTGGACGACCTGTGCCAGCGCCGCGCTAGCCTCGCCCCCCGCATCCCACACCCGGTCCATCAAAATTCCTCATACCTTCTCGCGTGCGTACTTATTCAACGGCACGGACGATGACGGCCATTTTCCCGCCGATCTTGATCTTCCTGGGCCTGGCCACGACCTTGTGACCAGGCTTGACCTGCTGAGCCGCCTCGCCAGGGGTCTCGACCTCCCAGACTTGCGCCGTCAGGTTCCGCAGCAGGACGGCGCCTGGGACGCGCTCGTCGAGCTCGGCCAGCGCGACCGGCTCCTCGGCCGGGCCCGGCAGCCTGAGGTGGCGGTTGGTCAGCACGGCACCGTCGGTGACCACCAGGTCGTAGCCAGTGGTCTTCACCAGCTGCGGTGCGGGCGGAACTCGCGCGCAGCTCCAGCAGGCCCGGTACGGGTCGCTGGTGTCGAAGAGCAGCGCGGCCTGGCAGTTGTCACAGCGCCAGATGCTGTCGGCCAGCCGGTGCAAGGCCCGGCGCCATAGACTCTCGATGATCCGCCCGGTGAGCGTATGGTCCTTCAGGCCGGTGGTGAAGGACGCGATGAACATCTGCTGGAAGAATCTCGGGTAGACCGGCCACCAGTTGCTGACCGGGTGACCGGCGACCGGCCGGTTCGACGTATCGGCCGGGTCGAACACGAACACCGGCATCCGGGCGAAGTGCCTGAGCAGCACTTCCTCGTCGGTCAGCCGCTCGTCATCGCGGGAGTTGTAGGACCTGTCCACGGCCGCGCCCTCCAGCGGGTGCCCGTGGCAGAACAGGTAGAACAGGAAGAGTGCCAGGGAGTAAAGGTCGCTCTCCGTCCTCGGCGGGGTCTCATTGAGCATCACCTCGGGCGCCATGAACTGCAGCGTCCCTTTGATGAAGGTATCTTCCCCTGTCGTCCCGACATTGTCGTTGTCGATGATCGCGACATCGCCGGTCGCCGGGTCCACATAGAGGTTGCCGAAGCTGATGTCCCGGTAGCAGAGCCCGTCACTGTGCAGCGAGGCGAAGGCATCGACCAGATTCAGGCCGATCCTGATCTTGATGTCGAAACCCGGCGCCCTCTCCCCTGACAGCATCTCGAAGCACGTGATGAACCGGCTCTCCATCATCGGCATGACGTAGCCGAAACCATCCCGGCCAGGGCTCGAGATCAGGTCGACCGGCCAGATGAACGCATGGTTCCTTGGCCGGCCGCCGTCCACCAGCTTGGCCAGGCTGGCCTGGATCCGCAGGTCGAAGGACCGGTCGGCCGAAGGCCGGTACCACTTGACCGCTAGCGGCCTGCCGTGCAGCTCGGTGCGGAAGACCGTGCCCTGCCCGCCCCGGCCAAGCCGGTCACCGATCAGCAGCGGATCGCTCGCCGACCGCATGAAGACCGTGTCGCCCGGTGCCAGCTCAGCCATCTGCCGCTCCCGGGCTAGAGTCCGTCGCACCGCCTGAGTGCGAGGCGCTGGGCGTCGGACTGGCGTTGATCGTCTGCCTGGGGCCGCCTGGCTTGCTGGGGCTGACGCTGGTGCCAGGGATCGGGTGCGGCCCCGGCTGGGCCGGGGAACTGCGTACCCAGAGGAATACCGAGACGGCGATGGCGATGACCACCACGACGAGGCCGGCTATCCAGAGCTGCGACCGGCCAGCCAGCGCCGACCGCCACGCCGCCGAGTCTGCCCGGGCCGGCCATTCCGATCCTGGCAGTGCTGGCCAGGCCGCCTCCGGCGGGGTCGCCGGCGGCACCGAGGTCATCGGAGGTGGCGAAGTCATCGGAGGTGGCGAGGCCGCAGGTACTGGCGGCGGACGCACGGCGGCGACGGGGCGGGTCTCCGGCTCGACGGCGGGGTGGTCCGGGTGGTCCGGCCAGATCAGCGTCTGTTCCTCGTCGGGCACCGACCGGTAGGGCAAGGTCTTGCTCGCGGTGCCGCCGTCAGGCAGCCTGGCGTCTCCGCGCTCGGCCGCCCTGGCCTGCGCCCTGGGCGGCGGAGTCAGGGTAACCGCCGAGTTCAGGGCGAGCGCCACCGTCGTGTCGTCGCCGCTGCCCTGGGATGACGCACAGAGCGCGGCCCAGCCGCCGAGCTGGCCGCCGATCCAGGCCAGGCCGTTTTCGCTGCTCAGCCGGACGAGATCGGCGGAGAGCACCTGCGGCCAGCGCACGTCAGCCTGGGCGTTGCCGTAGCCGTCGGTCGCGGCGAGCACCGCGTAGACCGGCGTCTTCGTCAGGCTCATCAGCCCGACCCTGAAGGCTGACTCGGCGTCGGGCTGGCACAAGCTGGTCGTCCTGGTCCCGTCGAGCCTGTCGTCGGCAGGCACTGGCTCGAGATGGCGGCCGTCGGGCAGCACCACCAGCATCTCGCCATCGCCGATCTGCGCGAGAACGGCCGCCTGCGGCAGGAGCACGGTCAGCAGCAGCGTGGCGCCGTAGGGAATCTCGGCCGGGTCACCGGGTGGCAGCGCCGCGAGCTGGCTGCCGGTGACCGGATCCTCGGCCAGGTCAGCGGCGACCAGCCGGCGCCATCGGGAGACCACCTCGGCTACGAGCCGCCCCGCGCTGGCGGCCGAGACCGAAGCCGCGGGCGACTGGCCAGCCGCCCAGTCCCTGGCAGCCGCCAGCCCGGCGGCGACCGCCATCGCGGAGCCTCGGTCACTGCGGAAATGGCGAGCGTGCCCATGCCCGTCGGCCACGGCGGTGACCAGCCCGCCGTCGGGGAGCTCGAGCTTGCTGGCGGCGACCGAGTCCTGGTTGGGAGCGCCGGCCCTGACATGGTCGGCCCCGATCGCGCTGGTCACGAAACTCTCCCAGCGGGCGGGCTGCCTGATCCTGGTGGTCCTGGCGCCGAGGCCGTTGTCCGCCATGGTCAGAGCACCACATCGGAGATATCGCGAATGACCGGCCCGGCGGGCAGATCAGCCTGGTCAGCCAGGCCGGCCGACCTGACCTGGGGGCTGGTGACCCACAGCGAGGCGCGATGCAGCTGATCGGCGATCTGTTCGACATCGCCGGCGACAAGCACCGGCAGGCTCGAATTGCCGGTGAACCTCGTCAGCGCATCTGACCGCGCGGTACTGCCGATCGCGACGGCGATCCGCATCGCGTCCCGTGCCGCGGGCACGCTGAGCAGCTCGCTGAGCCCGGCGTCGAAGTCGGCCGGCGCGTCCGTCGGCAGCCCGTCGGTGATCAGCACGAGCACCGGGCGCAACCCCCTGCTGCCCTGATCCGTGGCCAGCGCCTGCGCGACCAGCCGGAACGCGGGCGCCATATTCGTCCGGCCCCGCTCGACGACCGATAGCTCCTTCCAGCTCATGGTAGCGGCGGGCATCGGCTCCCTGATATGCCAGCGAGGCTCGTCAGCAAAGGCAACGGCCCGGACCAGGATGCGCTTTTCCTGCTCGCGCTCCCAGGCCGCGAAGTGCTGGATCATGTCGCCAATCGCGAAGTTCAGCGCCTTGATCTTGGCGCCTAGCATCGAACCAGAGCAGTCGGCGAGCAGGATCACGTGCAGCGGCCGGCGAGCCACGCCGCCACCGGGCATGATCGACCTAGTTCTCTGGAACTGCATGTCCATGCCGCTCAAGCCGGCCCCTCCCCAAAGCCTCGCCGACCCAGTAATTGCTCCGCTACCTGGCGTGCATCCCAATATCCTGTCGCCTAGCCGGCAAGCCGTCAAAGCATCGCATGCAGTGTCTTATTTCAGCATTGCCACTCAGCCCTCCGCCGCCGGACATTAACCCAGCTACCGGACAAGTCTCCAGGCGATCCGGGCCGGGCGGGCGGGGGCGGGCCGGCCGGGAGCGAGGGCCCGGGGCCGGGCGGCCGTGAGAGCCTGAGCGCGGAGCCCGGTCAAGAGCTAGGCGGCCCGTCCAGGTTTCCATGAATCAAGGGGAATTAGTTTCCGGACTAAGCGCGCCGCCAACGTCGTCCCGCTTCGGCTCCTGATCCCGCAACCCGGCTCCCCCAGGGTTCCGTGATCAGCGTGCCCAGCATGACGGAACATGGCTGGCGCGAGTTCCGTGAAGTTCGCCGTCTGGCTCCGGGGTGGCTGGTCCAGCCCGGGCCTGTCCTGCCGCTGGCCTGCCGGGCCGCACCCCATCGATGTGACATAGCTGGGGCTGGAGCCCCATCGATGTGACATAGCTGGGGTTGGAACAGAGCCCGGAACATCAGTGGGACACCACCGCGCCGGTGATGTGACCACGCGCCGCCAGCAGATCCAACGGGAAGTTACGGCACGGGCAGGCGCTGCGGCCGGAGCGGAGCCCGGATCAGGAAGAGTTGCCGTCATCCACGCGGAGAGTTACCGCCCGGCGTAGCGTTGCCGCCGTATCTGACGGTCGACGCTACCTGAAGCGGCAACGCTACCCGTGGATGACGGCAGGTCTACGGGATCATGACGGCAACTCTCCGGGTAGCGGGAGGTCTTCCGGATCATGACGGCAACTCTTCGCGATCATCCCGGCAGCCAACTCGAGGGCTGGCGCGGCTGTGGCTACTGACGCCACCGGGACTGCCCGGGGCTGATGGGGAACTTGTTCTTAAACCCTCCTCGCGCGATCTTTGCAGCAACGTCGTGCCTTTGCTGCTGCGATAGCGACAGCGGCGGCCCGACGTTGTCACTGAAACCGAGTGCGGGGGTGGGTCGGTGACAGGGCGGGTGGCGACGGCTGGCCGGCTGGCGGGTCAGGTCCCCATGGGGCTCGCTGGCGGGTCAACTGGCGGCCAGACCCGGTTTGCGGTCGGCTGGGCGCAAGGGTGGGCTGGCGGCTTGCCTGCCTGGCCGGCGCGGGCCTGACCAGAGGGCCGGGGGCAGGTCGAGGTGGTAGGCCAGCGCGTAGGCGGCGGGTTCGTAGTTCACTCGCCAGCCGTGGAAATGCGGCCAGGCGTCGTCGGCCAGGCGCTCAGTCTGCCAGCCTGCCTCGTGCAGCCACCGCACGGCCTCGTCAAAATCGGCCCTGGTCAGATCGGTCGGGTCGGCCGGGCTCGGGTCCCCTGGGACCGGGAGATTCATCGCCGCCGCTAGATGGCGCAACGTCAGGTAACCGACCCGGAGCAGCGGCCTGACTTCGTGCGGGGCCGACGAGGGGTTCAGCGACAGGTGCAGTGCCGCGCCGTCGAGCACCGCCAGCAGGGAGAGCAGCCACGAGCCCGCCGGGTCGAGCGATCTGAAGTAGACCAGCGTCCGGTAGTTGACGTGGCTCTCGGAGATATCGGCGGCCCATTCGGTCCACCGGCCATAGAGGCCGGGAAGCAGCTCACGGTTGTCGATCAGAGCCTGCCGGGCCAGCAGTTCAGGTCCCCACGGGGGTGCGCCAGCCAGCGCCTCGAACATGGCGACCAGAGTCTCCCTGCGGTTGAACGCGGCATAGAGCAACGGCAGGTACCCGATCAGCAGCGCCAGCACCGCCAGGCCGGAGGCTGCGGCCACGAAGACGATCGCGTTGCCGCCGACCCCGTGAGGCAGCGCGAAGCCAAGCGTGAACAGCGAGGACCCGGACTCTCGAAGTGCCAGCAGGAAGCCGGCCAGCCGGCCAGAACAGCAGCGCGAACCCGATCCACAGGCAGACCAGCCAGGACGCCAGCAGCCCGAGCAGGAACGCGGGCGCGGCGACAGCGAGAATGTGCTCTCGTCGCTCTAGATCATGAATCTTCGCGGTCAGCAGGCGGAACGCGCCATAGACGGCACCGGCGACCATCATGTTCAGCCGGGTATGGGTCTCCCTCGGGACCATGAAGGTCTTGATGACGCTGGCCCAGGTGACCAGGACTAGCACCAGGCCGACGGCGAAGCCGAGCCAGGGCATCACCGGCGGCCCGGTCCTGGACCGCCGGCCTGGCTAGCTGGTGCTCTCACCCTGGTCTGCGTCGGGCTCGGCTGGCTTCTGGCCGTTGCTGCCTGCTGGTGGCTTCGGCGCGGCACCAGAGCCGGCGTCTCCGCCTGGCTCGGCCGCCGACGGCGCCTCATCTGACGCCGGCGCTGCCTCCTCCGCCGCGGCTTGCGCGCCCTCAGCGAGCAGGCTCTCCAGCTTGCTGCCGGTCAGCCGCCGGAAGGTCCGGTGCGTCCTGGTCCGGTCGAGCACTGCCACCTCAAGCTGGCCGGCGGCTATCTCCACCCGGTCGCCGTTGGCCGACGCGGCGAGACCAGCGATGGCCGTGGTCAGCGCGCCGGCGAGGGTGAGCCCCTCGGAGTAGTGCTCCTTCAGCACGGCACCGATCCGCTCGGCCCGGCCGCCCACGGCCACATAGCCTTGCTCGTCATTGACCGAGCCGTCGAAGGTGATCCGGTAGATCTGGTCATCGGCGGGCGTGTCGCCCACCTCGGCGACGACGATCTCCACCTCAAACGGCTTCGGGCTGTCGGTAAAGATGGTGCCGAGAGTCTGGGCGTACCAGTTGGCAAGACCGCGGGCAGTGACATCCTGGCGGTCGTACTGGTAGCCAGTCATGTCGGCGTACCGAACGCCGGCCTTCCGCAGGATCTCGTACTCGTTGTACCGGCCGACAGCGGCGAACGCGATCCGGTCGTAGATCTCGCTGATCTTGTGCAAGGCCCGCGACGGGTTGGGCGCGACGAACAAGATGCCGTCGGCGTACTGGATCACTACTCCGTCACGGCCGCGCGCGATGTTCTTGCGCGCATAGTCCGCCTTGTCCTTCATCGCCTGTTCAGGCGACACATAGAACGGCATCGACACCGCTGGCGCTTCCTTACTTGAGTTGTTCGCTGATGGGCCGCCCGGCCGCGGTCGCGGCCGCCTCTGACTTACTGGGCAGTACCCGCTGCCCCGTTGCGCGGCACGCTCGGCCCGTCAGGCGCGCTCATCCTGCCCGTTACCACTGCCTCGGCGTACTCGCCCGACTGGGCATCGCTGAGGCGCTGATAGCCATCGGCGGAGACGGTGGCCACGATCGGGAAGATCCGCCTGGTCATGTCTGGTCCGCCGGTCGCTGAGTCGTCGTCAGCGGCATCGTAGAGCGCCTGCATGCAGGCCATGATCGCTTCGTCGCTGCTCATGCCGTCGGCGTAGAGCTTCTTGAGCGAGCCTCGGGCGAAGACCGAGCCTGACCCGATCGAGTGGAAGCGATGCTCCTCATAGCGCCCGCCGGCCACGTCGTAGCTGAAGATCCGGCCGAAGTTCTGCTCGACGTCATATCCGGCGAAAATCGGTACCACAACGAGACCTTGCATGGCACCGCTCAAATTGGCGCGGACGATTCCCGCGAGCCGATTCGCCTTACCTTCGAGTGACAGAAGCCTTCCCTCAAGCTTCTCATAATGTTCGAGCTCGACCTGAAATAGCCGCACAAGCTCGATACCGATCCCGGCCACTCCGGCGATACCGATACACGAGAACTCGTCACTGCGGAACACCTTCTCGATGTCCCGCAGCGAGATCATGTTTCCCGAGGTAGCCCGCCGGTCCCCCGCCATGACGACCCCGCCGTCGAACGCGGCGGCCACGATCGTCGTGCCGTGCGGCAGCTCCTGGGACAGATTCGCGGGCACGGCCAGGCCGCGTGTGCCCGGCAGCAGCTCGGGCGCGGTAGATGACAGGAAGTCGCTGAACGACGACGTTCCCGCGCTCAGGTAAGCCCCGGTCATCAGCCTGGCATTGGTGTCGGCAGCCAACGCGATCCTTTCCTCATGCGTGCAGCGGTTACCCACCTGACCCTACTGCCACCCAGGCGCGCTCCGCAGTTCCGGTCGCGCTTGGTCACTGGCCGCCCTTTTGCACGTAAGACCTGACAAACTCCTCGGCATTCTCCTCAAGCACCTCGTCGATCTCGTCAAGGATCGCGTCAACATCGTCGGTCAGCTTCTCGTGCCGTTCCTTGACCTCTTCGGTGCTCTGCTCGACCTCGGCCTCTTCGTCCTGGCCTCGCCTCGACGTATGCCGCTGCCCGCCGGTGTCCTTAGTAGCCATCCCAACACCCTCCATAATCGTGCCCGAACCTAAAGCTATCCTCGCCCGGTCGCTGGCTTGCTAACCGCCTGAAGGTCAAACCCTTGCACGGGGGCGGTCGGGCGGCATGGACGTGATGCTAGCTGCTTCGCAACGCTATGCATCACGTCCATGCCGCCCGACCGCCAACTGACAACATTCAGCCGGACAACATCGCCGCGTGCGGGCCTTGGTCAGTTTGCCGGGAATGCCGGATTCAGGGTGCTGGCAGCGACGCCACTCGGGTTCCGTGATCATGTTCGGGATCTTGATCACGGAACCCGGACGGGGTGATCGCACGACTCAGTCTCCGTGATCAAGGTCAGTTTCATGATCACGGAATCCTGCCTGAGTACCTGGAGCCCGGTCGGCGCCACCGGCGGTGGAGGTGGAGGTGGAGGTGGAGGAGGTGGTGTGGAGGTGGTGGCTAGCAGGGGGGATCGGATTGCCGGACCCCGTCCGTGAGCCTGATGCGGGTGGCGAGTGCCCGGTGCCAGGCATTGCGAAGCAGCCGGCACCGGGCACTCGCCGCCCGCATCAGCCCCGCACCAGGTCTTGACCTAAGACTTCACTTCCCAGTAAGAGCAGTAACCAGCTCAGCGGCAGTATCACACCGGTCCAGAAGAGCCCCCACATGAGCCTTAGTTCCCCGCAGCGGCTCCAGCGTAGGCACCCGCTGCAGCGACTCGCGCCCGGGGATGTCGAAGATCACCGAGTCCCACGACGCGGCGGCCACCGAGTCCGGGTACTTCTGCAGGCAGCGTCCCCGGAAATAGGCGCGAGTGTCCTCCGGCGGAGTCGTGATCGCGCGGGTAACGTCCGCCTCGTTCAGCAGGCGCTTCATCCGCCCGGCCGAGACGAGCTTGTTGTACAGGCCCCGGTCCGAGCGCACATCGGCGTACTGCAGGTCGACCAGCTGCAGGCGAGGATGATTCCAGGGCAGGCCGTCCCTGGAGCGGTAACCGTCGATCACCTGAAGCTTGGTCACCCAGTCGAGCTCGCCCGCTAGCTGCATCGGGTCATCGGCCAGCTTGGCCAGTACCGTCTCCCAGCGGTCGAGTACGTCCGAGGTGAGATCGTCGACATCGGCGCCGAACTTGTTCTGCGTGTACTTCCTGGCGAGCTCGGCGTATTCCTGCTGGACCTGGACGGCGGTGAGCTTCCGGCCGTCGCGGAGCGGGATCAGGTGCTTGCAGGTCGGATCGTGCGAGACCGCGCGCAGCTCGGCCACCGGGCCGTCGATGGCTAGGTCGGCGCCGAGGAAACGGTCCTCGATCATGGAGAGCACCAGCGCGGTGGAGCCGAGCTTGAGATAGGTCGACAGCTCGCTCATATTGGCGTCGCCGATGATGACGTGCAGGCGGCGGTACTTCTCCGGGTCGGCGTGCGGCTCGTCCCTGGTGTTGATGATCGGCCGCTTCAGCGTGGTCTCGAGACCGACCTCAACTTCGAAGAAGTCGGCGCGCTGGCTGATCTGGTAGCCGTCTTCGCGGCCGTCAGCACCCTGGCCGACGCGGCCGGCGCCGCAGATTACCTGCCTGGTCACGAAGAACGGCGTCAGGTGCCTGACGATCTCGGCGAACGGCGTCGACCGGTTCATCAGGTAGTTCTCGTGGCAGCCGTAAGAGGCGCCCTTATTGTCGGTGTTGTTCTTGTAGAGCTGGATCGGGGCGCTGCCGGGCACGGCGGCGGCGTGGGCGGCCGCCTCCTCCATCACCCGCTCGCCGGCCTTGTCCCACAGCACTGCCGCCATCGGGTCGGTGCACTCAGGCCCGGAGTACTCGGGGTGCGCGTGGTCGACGTAGAGCCTCGCGCCGTTG
Source organism: uncultured Actinomycetota bacterium (assembly GCA_963819285.1). GTDB lineage: Bacteria > Actinomycetota > Actinomycetes > Streptosporangiales > Streptosporangiaceae > Chersky-822. The sequence goes on along the minus strand of CAWFVM010000006.1, from coordinate 623,130 downwards.
GTCAGGATGACGTTGGCGAGCCCCAGGTCCTCATCGGTGAGCTGGCTCGCGTCCGCGGTCTCCCTGGACAGGTCGAAGCCCCGTGCGTCGCGCAGCGGGTTCTCCTCCTCGAAGTCCCAGCGCGTCCTGCGGGCCCTGGCCGCTGTCGCCGAGTAGTACGCGTTCACCACCTGAGACGACGTGACCATGGCATTGGCCCCCGGCTGGCCGGGCACGGACACGCCGTACTCAGTCTCGATGCCCATCACCCGGCGAACGCTCATGACTCCCACATTAGTGCGCTCCGGCAATCCTGCCGGTAGCTCAGAGCGACGAACCCGGCACGTGTCGCAATCACAGGTACTGGCCGGTATTCGCCACGGTGTCGATAGAGCGGCCCGCCTCGTTGCCGCTCTTGCCCGAGACTAGCGTCCTGATGTAGACGATCCGCTCGCCCTTCTTGCCGGAGATCCTGGCCCAGTCATCCGGGTTGGTGGTGTTGGGCAGGTCCTCGTTCTCGCTGAACTCATCGACGCAGGCGGAGAGCAGATGCGCGACCCGCAGGCCCTTCCTGCCGGTCTCCAGGAACTCCTTGATCGCCATCTTCTTGGCCCGGTCCACGATGTTCTGGATCATGGCACCGGAGTTGAAGTCCTTGAAGTACAGCACTTCCTTGTCACCGTTGGCGTAGGTGACTTCGAGGAACCTGTTTTCCTGGGTCTCGCTGTACATCCGCTCGACGACCCGCTGGATCATCTCGGCGACGGTCGACTCGGCTGACCCGCCGTGCTCGGTGATGTCATCGGCATGCAGCGGCAGCCCGGAGACGATGTACTTGGAGAAGATCTCCCTGGCGGCCTCGGCGTCCGGCCGCTCGATCTTGATCTTCACGTCGAGCCGGCCAGGCCGCAGGATGGCCGGGTCGATCATGTCCTCGCGGTTGGACGCGCCGATCACGATGACATTCTCAAGGCCCTCGACGCCGTCGATCTCGCTGAGGAGCTGCGGGACGATGGTGTTCTCTACATCGCTGGACACGCCCGAGCCGCGGGTACGGAAGATCGAGTCCATCTCGTCAAAGAAGACGATCACCGGCATTCCCTCGCTGGCCTTCTCTCTGGCCCGCTGGAACACCAGCCTGATGTGCCGCTCAGTCTCCCCGACGTACTTATTCAGAAGCTCGGGGCCCTTGATGTTGAGGAAGAAGCTCTTGCCTTCCTTGGCCGCCTGGCCGGTCGTCGCGTCGACGATGCCCTGGCTGGCGAGCTCGGCGGTGCGGCGTGCGACCTGCTTGGCCAGCGAGTTCGCGACCGCCTTGGCGATCAGCGTCTTGCCGCACCCTGGCGGGCCGTAGAGCAGCACGCCCTTCGGCGGCCTGAGCTGGTGCTCCTTGAACAGGTCGGCGTGCAGATAGGGCAGCTCGATGGCGTCCCTGATCTGCTCGATCTGCGGCCCGAGCCCGCCGATCTGCTCGTAGGTGATGTCGGGGACCTCTTCCAGGATCAGTTCCTCGACCTCGGCCTTGGGTATCCGCTCGTAGACGTAGCCGGACCTGGGCTCGAGCAGGAGCGAGTCGCCGACCCTGAGCGTGCCGGAGAGAAGGGGCTCGGCCAGCCTGACGATGCGCTCCTCGTCGGCATGCGAGATCACCAGCGCCCGGTCGCCGCCATCAAGGACTTCCTTGAGCATGACGACCTCGCCGATCGTCTCGAAGCCGAGCGCGATCACCACGTTGAGCGCCTCGTTCAGCACGAGCTCCTGGCCGGGGCGCACCTCCTCAAGCTCGATGCTCGGGCTGACCGAGACGCGCATCTTCCGGCCGCCGGTGAAGACATCGGCTGTGCCGTCGGAGTTCGCCTGGAGGAAGATGCCGAATCCCGACGGCGGCTGGGCCAGCCGGTCGACCTCTTCCTTCAGCGCGATGATCTGGTCCCTGGCCTCGCGCAGGGTGCCGGCCAGTCGCTCATTCTGACCGGTCATGCTGGCCAGCGCCGCCTCGGTCTGAGCGAGCCTGTCCTCGAGCAGCCGAGATGTGCGGGGCGAATCGGCCAGATTGCCGCGCAGCGCCGCCACCTCCTCCTCAAGGAAGGAGATCTGGTCCGTCAGAACCTTGACCTTGACCTCGTCATCATGGCGCGCGGCGCGAGCGCTGTCGTCACGAGAGGCCATGCCCCTCACCCCCTCCTTAGAGCGGACTTACCTAGACCCTACCTACGCCCGGTCATTCCGTAACCTCGCGCAGGCCATCGGTCTGGTCTTTTCTGCCGGAACGATCCGATCTCGCAATCGCATCGTTACGGTACCGGGACCGGGTCGACCTGGGATCCGGTCCAGCTAGTAGCATTTCGTCGGTTTCCACGGTTAAACGTAATCCGTGCCAGCTAGTACATCTACTGCGCCAGGATTCGGCAGAAACCCGGCAGATACCATCAGATCTCCCAGGCTCTGACTCGCCCCCAGGCGACCGCTCAGGTTATCCGGCCCGCCGGTTCCGCCTAATCTTCCCACATCGGGTGTTCGGTTTATTTAAACCTATTTCGCGTTTTTCTCTTTTATAAGTCATGTACATCATATCTGACTTCGGCGGTTCTGCGGGCGCTGGCGAGCAAGCGTTGCACCGAGTCCGGCGGTCACCCGGAGCACGCTAACTGTAACTGTATGCGCACGGAGAACCCGGGCTCACTCCTGCGCGCCCTTGGCCGGGCGGCGGCGCCTGGGCGGTGCGACCACGCCGGCGGCCAGCCGCCTGGCCGTGATCAGGAATCCGGTGTGGCCCACCATCCGGTGGTCAGGCCTGACCGCGAGTCCCTCCACATGCCAGCTGCGCAGCATGGTCTCCCAGGACTGCGGCTCGTCGAAGCCGCCGTGCCCGCGCAGCTCCTCCACCATGCGCGACAGCTGAGTGGTGGTCGCCACGTAGCTGCAGACCAGCCCGCCAGGAACGAGCCAGTCACCGACCCCGGCGACGTGCTCCCACGGCGAGAGCATGTCGAGTACCACGCGATCGAAGTCACCCGGGCCGGACTCGTCCGGCTCACCCGCCTCCGCACCCGACCCCTCGCCCGACCCCGGGAGGCTGGCCACGACGAGCCGCCAGGCCGGATGCGGGCAGCCGAAGAAAGTCTCGACATTGCGGCTGGCGATTACCGCGAAATCGGGCCGGCGCTCGTAGGACACCAGCGAGCCCTCCTCGCCGATGGCCCGCAGCAGCCAGCAGCTCAGCGCACCGGACCCGGCGCCCGCCTCGAGCACCCGCGCTCCGGGAAAGATGTCGGCCAGGCCGACGATCTGGATGGCGTCCTTCGGATACACGACCGTCGCGCCCCTGGCCATGGACACCGTGTAGTCGGCGAGCAGCGGCCGCAGCGCGATGTACTGGGTACCGCCGCCGGTCCGCACGACGCTGCCCTCGGGCTCGCCGATCAGGTCGTCGTGCGCGACGCCGCCGCGATGGGTGTGGAACGTCTGGCCGCTGGTGAGGACAAGCCGGTGCCTGCGGCCCTTCTCATCGGTCAGCTGAACCTGGTCACCGGGCTCGAACGGCCCTCGGCGCTGCTTGATCACCGGCACAGGCTAGCCCGGTTCTGGCAGGCGCGCGCGCTCAGACCCCGGCGAAGGCGACATCGAGGTCGGACGCCGCGAGCACGCCGAAGATCTTGCCGTCCGGCTCGACCAGCAGATACTCACTCGACGGTGCCTGCTGCACCGCCTTGATCAGGTCCATCCCCGACAAGTCGGCCGAGAGCACCATGCCAGGCTCCAGCGTCCTGGCCAGCGAGCCCACCTCGATCCAGGGCCGGCGCTCGTCCGGGGTCGCCTGCACCGCGGTCTCGCTGACCAGCGCCGTCGGCGTGTTCTCGTGGTCGACGATGACCAGGGCCCTGGCGCCGGCCGCCTGGGCGCGCCGCACGGCCTCGGCCAGCGGGAGGCTGGCCGCGATCGGGATCGCCCGCCGGCTGAGCCGCCGGGCGCTGACCATCGGCAGTCGCTCCCTGATCTTCGCCGCCTTGATGGTCTGCGTGGACTGAATCCACATGAAGCCGGCGATGACCAGCAGCCACAGCCAGTACAGGCTGAAGACGCCCGTGCTCTGCTGGCTGAAGAACGTCAGCCCGACCAGCGCGATCGCGAGTACCCGCCCGGCCCAGGCCGCCGCGATCGTGGCCGGGTACTGCCGCTTGGTGAGCTTCCAGACGCCCGCCCTGAAGATCCGGCCGCCGTCGAGCGGGAGTCCGGGCAGCAGGTTGAAGATGCCGACGATCAGGTTCGCTGAGAACAGCTGATAGATCACCAGGTGCGGCAGGCCGGTGGAGACGACCATGGCCAGCTCGTAGCCGATCGCTGCGAGCGCCAGCGACACCGCCGGGCCGGCGCCGGAGATCAGCGCCTCGCGCGCCGGGGTCTGCGGCTCCTGCTCGATCTCTGAGTAGCCGCCGAGCGGATACAGCAGCACGCGCCGCACCGGCAGCCCGAACGCCCTGGCCACGACGCAGTGAGCCAGCTCGTGCACGAGCACCGAGACGTAGAGCAGCAGGACGAAGGCGGTCGCGACGATATAGCGGTCGGAGACCTTGGCGAGATTGGACTCGACGCCGGTGGCGTACATCACCACCAGCACGGCGGCGAAGATGATCCAGTAAGGCGAGAGGTACACCGGGATCCCGAACGGCTTGGCCACCACGATGCCGAGCCGGGGATCACGCCGCCGCGGTCCACCCGGCGCGTCCTGTCCTGGGCCGGATGTGCCGCTATCGGGCGCGTTTGTTGCCACGACACGATGCTACGTGGTTTGCCGCCAGGTTGCTCGCCGCCAAACACGGCAGGCACCTGCAAACACGGCAGCCTCCTGCCCGGTCTGGGCCGGGAGTGTCGGTGTTCTGCCCTACCCTGCCAAGGGTGGATGAGATCAGCGGCGCCGTAATCGTCAGGGACGCCTCCGATGACGTGATCGAGCGGGCCGAGCCCGCAGGCCGGTCGCTGTCGCCGTCGCGCGCAGCCGACTTCATGACCTGCCCGCTGCTGTACCGGTTCCGCGTGATCGACCGGCTGCCCGAGGCGCCGAGCCAGGCGGCGGCCAGGGGCACCCTGGTCCACGCCGTCCTTGAGCGGCTGTTCGACGCTCCGGCGGCCCAGCGGGACCCCGCCGCCGCCGCCGCGCTGATCGAGCCCGAGTGGGACCGGCTGCTGGCGGCCGAGCCCGAGCTTGGCGGCCTGTTCGAGCAGGACGATGAGCGCCTGCTCTGGCTGACGTCGGCCCGCGAGATGCTCGACCGCTACTTCACGCTCGAAGATCCCACCCGGCTGGAGCCCGCCCACCGGGAACTGCAGGTGCAGGCGGTCCTGCACTCCGGCCTGCGGCTGCGCGGCTACATCGACCGGCTCGATGTGTCGGCGGCCGGTGACGTCAGGATCGTCGACTACAAGACCGGCACGGCACCGCGCGAGGACTTCGAGGCGCGGGCACTGTTCCAGATGAAGTTCTACGCGCTGATGCTCTGGCGGACTCGCGGGACCGTGCCCGCGCTGCTGCAGCTCATGTATCTCGGCAATGGCGAGATCATGCGGTACGCCCCCGACGAGGCTGACCTGCTCGCGACCGAGCGCAAGGTCGAGGCCGTGTGGCGAGCCATCGAACGGGCTCGAGAGGCGCAGGACTGGCGCCCCAGGCGCGGCCGGCTCTGCTCCTGGTGCTCCCATCAGAAACTCTGCCCCGAGTTCGGCGGCACGCCCCCGCCGCTGCCGGCTCTGGCCCCGCTCCCGGCTCCGGCTCCCGCCGTCGCCCACAGTGCGATATTACGCGATACTACTTGACTAGCTGATCGAGATAGTACTTAAATAGCATGGCCGTAGCGACTACGGTCAGGACCGGGGACGAGGACGAGGACGTGATGGCGGCAGACCAGTCAATCATCGAAGCCAGCGGCCTGGCCAGGACATTTACCAGCCGCCGCCGCTCGGTCGAGGCCGTCAGGGGCGTGGACCTGACCGTGGGCAAGGGCGAGATCGTGGGCTTCCTCGGCCCGAACGGCGCGGGCAAGACGACCACCCTGCGGATGCTCACCACGCTGCTCAGGCCGACGGCCGGCACCGCCACGGTCGCCGGCTCAGACCTGCTGCGCGACCCGGCCGGCGTCAGGCGCCGGATCGGCTACGTCCCGCAGGCGATCGGCGTCACCGCCGGCGGCACGGATCCGAACTGCACGGTCGGCGAGGAGCTCACCATCCAGGGCCGGGTCTACCGCCTGCCTGCCGCCGACACCGCGGCCCGCGCGACGATGCTGACCAGCCAGCTAGAGCTCACCGGCCTGGAGTCCAGGCTGTGCAAGACGCTATCTGGCGGCCAGCGCCGCCGCCTGGACGTCGCGCTCGGGCTGATCCACTCACCGGCCGTGGTGTTCCTCGACGAGCCGACCACCGGCCTTGACCCGCAGAGCCGCAGCAACCTGTGGGACCACATCAGGGACCTGCGCGAGAAGCTCGGCGCCACGATCTTCCTGACCACGCACTACCTGGAGGAGGCCGATGCCCTGTGCGACCGGGTGCTGGTCATCGACCACGGCAAGATCATCGCGGAGGGCGTCCCCGACGAGCTCAAGCGGCAGATCTCCGGTGACGTCGTCACGCTATCGGTCAGCGGCGAGCCCGCGGACGCGAAGGCAATCCTCGGCGAGCATCCAGGCGTCCGCGAGATCTCGATGGACGGGCGGGCGATCAGGATGACCGTCGAGCACGGCGAGGAGGCACTTCCCGGCATGCTGCGCGCCCTCGACGCCCAGGGCATCACGCTTGAGTCCATCCAGCTCGCCAGACCGACCCTGGACGATGTATTTCTGACTCTGACCGGACGTTCCCTGCGCGATGACTCGCCGTCGGCAGGCGCGAACGCGAGCACAGATGAGGACGGGGCCAGCGGCCCGCGGGATGACGCCGACGAGAACGCACTCGCGGCCGCAGCGGGCCGCACGGACGGAGCTAAGACATGACGGCCACGGTCACCACCTCAGCCCGGCAGTCGCCGGCGCGGCCAGGATCGCCGGGCGCGCCAGGGCCGGGCGGCGGGCAGCCACCTGGTGCGCTCGCCTTCTTCAGCGACACCTGGCTGATCTTCACCAGGCAGATGCGGCTCTCGCTGCGTAATCCAGCCTGGGTCATCATCGGCCTGATCCAGCCGATCCTGTACCTGGCCTTCTTCGGCCCGCTGCTCTCCACGATCGCCAAGAGCGGCGCGCTGGGCGTCCCGGCGGACAATCCGTACAGCTTCTTCGTGCCTGGCCTGCTGATCCAGCTTGGCCTGTTCGGAGCGGCCTTCGTCGGGTTCACGATCATCGCCGACTGGCGGGCAGGGGTGATCGAGCGGTTCAGGGTGACGCCGGTCAGCCGGATGGCCCTGCTGGCCGGCCGGGTGCTCCGCGATGTGCTGACCCTGACCGTCCAGGCGGTCGTGCTGGTGCTGGCCGGGCTGGCGTTCGGGCTGCGGGCGCCGGTCGCCGGGGTGCTGATCAGCCTGGGCTTCGTGGCCGTGGTGGCCGTCAGCCTGTCGGCGCTGTCCTACGCGATCGGCCTGCTGCTGAAGAGCGAGGACGCGCTCGCGCCGCTGATCAACATGATCGTCGTGCCGCTGATGCTGCTGTCAGGGATCATGCTGCCGATGACGCTAGGCCCGCACTGGCTCAGGGCGGTCGCCAAGGCGACTCCCTTCGGCTACATCATCAGCGCCATGCGCGATGCCTTCGCCGGGCATTTCGTCGGCTCGATCATGATCGAGGGCATCTCGGTGGCCGTAGGCCTGGCGATCGTCTGCCTGTGGCTGGCCAGCCGGGCCTTCATCAAGGAGAACGCCTAAGCGCGCCAGGCCGATCAGGGCGTGCAGCGCCGCCACGTCCAGCTCGGCCAGCGAGCGCAGGACCAGCGCTCCGGCTGAGTCCGGGATCGAGGCCAGGCCGGGCACCGCCACGGTCGCGCATCCGGCGGCGCGGGCGGACGCGACGCCGTTCGGTGAGTCTTCGAGCGCGACGCAGCAGGCCGGATCGGCGCCGAGCAGCGCTGCCGCGAGCCGGTAGGGCTCAGGGTCCGGCTTCGGGTGCCGTACGTCGGCGCCTGACACGATCACCTCGAAGCTCACGTCATGCCGGGCGAGCGTCCGCAGCACCGCATCCACTATGACCCGCTCAGAGGACGTCACGAGCGCGTACGGCAGCCCGGCGGCCCGCACCGCAGTGACCAGCTCGACCGCGCCGGGCAAGGGCTTCACCTCGCGCGAGGCGAGCGTCTGCGCCATGCCGCTGAGAAGCCACTGCGCGACCTCGTCGTGACCGGGAACCCGCTGGCCAGGCCGCGGGCGAGCGCGACTGATGAGGTAGTCGACGCTCTTGCGCAGCGAGCCGCCGACCAGGGCTCGCTGGTCGTGCTCGGTCCAGTCGCCGCCGAGCCTGGCCATGACGGCCCGCTCGACCTCGAACCAGAGCGGCTCGGAGTCGACGAGCAGCCCGTCCAGGTCGAACAGCACGCCCTGCAGCGTCTGGCCCGTCTGGCCCATCAGGTGCTGAAGTACTTCGCCTCTGGGTGATGCACGATCACGGCGTCGGTCGACTGCTCGGGAGCCAGCTGGAACTCCTCCGACAACGTCACCCCGATCCGCTCGGCATCGAGCAGCCGCATCACCTTGGCCCTGTCCTCAAGCTCCGGGCAGGCCGGATAGCCGAAGGAGTACCTGCAGCCCTGGTACCCGACCTTCAGGATGTCGTCGAGGTCGGCGGGGTCGGCGGCGCCGATGCGCAGGGCGTCCCTGACCCTGGCGTGCCAGTACTCGGCCAGCGCCTCGGCCAGCTGCACCGACAGCCCGTGCAGCTCCAAATAATCACGGTAGGCGTGCTTGCCGAACAGCTCGGCGGTGGCCTCGCTGACCCGGGGCCCGATCGTGACCAGCTGGAATGCCACCACGTCGGTCTGCCCGGAGGACGCGGGCCTGAAGAAGTCGGCCAGGCAGAGCCGGCGATCCCGGCGCTGGCGCGGGAACGTGAACCGCTCGCGCTCCCCGCCATCATCGTCGAGCACGATCAGGTCGTCGCCCTCGCTCACGCACGGGAAGTACCCGTGCACCACCGCGGCCTGAAGCAGCCCGTCGGTCTGCGCCCGCTCCAGCCACATCCGCAGCCGGGGCCGGCCCTCCGCCTCGGCCAGGTCCTCGTGCGACGGCCCGTCGCCGCCCCTGGTCGGCTTCAGCCCCCATTGCCCGAGGAACAGGGCGCGCTCGTCCAGGTAGCTCGCGTACTCGGTGAGCGGGATGCCCTTGACCACCCGGGTGCCATAGAAAGGCGCTGTCGGCACGGGTACATCGATTGCTACGTTGGAATGGAACGCACCGGGTACTGCCGCCTCACTGGCTGACTCGGGCCCGGCGTCAGCCAGCCTGGCCGCCGCTCCCGGCCGGACCCGACGTTCGCGCAGCGCGGGCAGCGCGGCCCCTGGCACGCCGCGCTTGACCGCCATCGCGGCATCCATCAGCCGCAGGCCCTCGAACGCGTCCCTGGCGTACCTGACCTGGCCGTCGAACAGTCCCGCGAGGTCCTGCTCGACGTAGGACCTGGTCAGCGCGGCGCCGCCGAGCAGAACTGGCCACCGGCCGGCCAGGCCGCGTGAGTTCAGCTCGGCCAGGTTGTCGCGCATGACGACGGTCGACTTCACCAGCAGCCCGGACATGCCGATCACGTCGGCGCGGTGATCGATCGCGGCCTGCACGATCGCCGAGATCGGCTGCTTGATGCCGAGGTTCACGACGTCGTAGCCGTTGTTGGAGACGATGATGTCGACCAGGTTCTTGCCGATGTCGTGCACGTCGCCCTTGACGGTGGCCAGGACGATCTTGCCCTTGCCCTCCTCGCCCGACCGCTCCATGTGCGGCTCGAGGTAGCCGACGGCTGCCTTCATCACCTCGGCGGAGGTAAGCACGAACGGGAGCTGCATCTGCCCGGAGCCAAACAGCTCGCCCACGGTCTTCATGCCGTCAAGCAGGATGTCGTTGACGATCTCCAGGGCCGGCCGCTCCGCCAGCGCCTCGTCCAGGTCGGCCTCGAGGCCGATCCGCTCGCCGTCGATGATGCGGCGCTTCAGCCGCTCGGTCAGCGGCAGGCTGAGCAGCTCGGCGGCCCGGCTCGCCTTGAGCGAGGCCGAGTCCACGCCCTCGAACAGGTCGAGCAGCCGGGCCAGCGGGTCATAGCCGTCGCGCCTGCGATCGTAGATCAGGTCGAGCGCGACCTGGAGCTGCTCGCCGGGGATCCGGGCGATCGGCATGATCCTGGCGGCGTGCACGATCGCCGAGTCGAGTCCGGCTCGCACGCACTCGTTGAGGAAGACCGAGTTGAGCACCGCTCTGGCGGCCGGATTGAGGCCGAAAGAGACATTCGAGACACCGAGGGTGGTCTGCACGTCCGGGTAGCGCCGCTTGACCTCGCGGATCGCGCTGATCGTCTCGATCGCGTCCCGCCTGGTCTCCTCCTGGCCGGTCGCGATCGGGAAGGTCAGGCAGTCCACGATGATGTCGGACTGGCGCATGCCCCAGCGGCCGGTCAGGTCCTCGATCAGGCGACTGGCGACGGCCGCCTTCCACTCCGAGGTCCGCGCCTGGCCCTGCTCGTCGATCGTGAGCGCGACCACGGCGGCACCGTGCTCGCGGATGATCGGCATGATCTTGCTGATCCGCGAGTCGGGGCCGTCGCCATCTTCATAGTTGACCGAATTGACCACCGCGCGGCCGCCGAGCCGCTCCAGGCCAGCCTGGACCACCTCGGGCTCGGTCGAGTCGAGCATCAGGGGCAGCGTGGCGGCCGTCGCGAGCCGGCTGGCCAGCTCGGCCATGTCGGCCGCGCCGTCCCGGCCGACGTAGTCGACGCACAGGTCGAGCAGATGGGCTCCGTCCCTGGTCTGCGCCCGCGCGATCTCGACGCAGCCGTCGAAGTCACCGGCGATCATCGCTTCCCTGAACGCCTTGGAGCCGTTCGCGTTGGTCCGCTCGCCGATCGCCAGGAACGCGGTGTCCTGCCGGAATGGCACATGCTGGTACAGCGAGGCGATCCCGGCCTCCGGCCTCGGCCTGCGCGGCGCGGCGGCCGCCCGGCCAGCCTGGCGGCCACCTGCTCCAGGTGCTCTGGCGTGGTACCGCAGCAGCCGCCGACCAGCGACAGCCCGAACTCCGTCACGAAGGTCTCGTGCGCGTCGGCCAGCTCGGCCGCTGTCACCGGGTAGTACGCCCCGGCGGCGGTGAGCTGGGCAGGCCGGCGTTGGGCATGCAGGACAGCGGCAGTCGCGAGTGCGCGGCCAGGTAGCGCAGGTGCTCGCTCATCTCGGCCGGCCCGGTGGCGCAGTTCAGCCCGATCATGTCGATGCCAAGCGGCTCAAGCGCGGTGAGCGCGGCGCCGATCTCGCTGCCGAGCAGCATGGCGCCGGTCATCTCGATCGTGACCTGGGCGATCAGCAGCACGTCGGCGGGCGCGTTCCCGGCGCTGGCCGGACGCTCCGCGATCGCCCGCCTGGCGCCGATGATGGCGGCCTTGGCCTGCAGCAGGTCCTGGCTGGTCTCGATGATCAGCGCGTCCGCGCCGCCGGCCAGCAGTCCGGCAGCGTTCGCCTGGTAGGCGTCCCGCAGCTCGACGAAGGAGACATGGCCGAGCGTGGGCAGCTTGGTGCCGGGGCCGATCGAGCCAAGCACCCAGCGCGGCCGTCCGCCCGGATCGCTGGCCACTGCCTCATCGGCGGCCTCGCGAGCCAGGATCGCGCCGGATCGCGAAAGCTCGTAGACGCGGTCAGAAATCCCGTACTCGCCGAGATTGCTGAGGTTGGCGCCGAAAGTGTTGGTCGAGATGCAGTCACAGCCGACGGCCAGATACCGGTCGTGGATGGAGCGCACGACATCGGGCCTGGTCAGATTGAGGATTTCGTTACAACCCTCGTGGCCATCGAAATCATCGATGGTGGCGGGACTTCCCTGCAGCATCGAGCCCATGGCGCCATCGGCGATGATGACGCGCTCGGTCAGGGCCGTGCGCAGCGGCTGGCGGGGCTGATCGGCGTCGCGCGACATGATGGTCCTATCCTAAGGCCATCGCTAGGCACGTAGGCTTGGGCCCGTTAGCTAATTTCGGAGCCGGCCAACGGGCACGGCGCACAGGACGGGTCGTGGAGGTGGCTTCAGATCGAGTTCGACGGCATCTCAGCACTGAACTCGCCGGTGGTCATCGCGGCCTTCGAAGGATGGAATGACGCGGGCGAGGCGGCCAGCGCCTCCGTAGTCCATCTGAGCAGCACGTGGGAAGCTACCGCGATCGGCGAGATCGATCCTGAGGACTACTACGACTTTCAGGTCACCAGGCCTGTGGTCGAGGTAGCCGACGGCCAGACCAGGCGACTGGCCTGGCCGACCACCAGGCTGGCGGTCGCGCACCCGGCAGGCATCGGGCGCGACGTGGTCCTGGTCCATGGCATAGAGCCGAACATGCGCTGGCGAGGGTTCTGCGGTGACCTGGTAGACGGATTCACCAAGCTCGGCGCCGAGCTGGTCATCCTGGTAGGCGCGCTCCTCGCGGACTCACCGCATACCCGGCCCGTGCCGGTCACGGTGGCCGCCTCAGACGAGAAACTGGCGGTCGCGCTCCAGGTCGAGCCGGTCGACTATCAAGGTCCTACCGGGATAGTCGGCGTGCTGCAGGACGCGTGCCTGGCCGCCGGCATCCCGGCCGTCTCGCTGTGGGCAGCGGTGCCGCACTACGTAGCGCAGCCGCCGAGCCCGAAGGCAACGCTCGCGCTGCTCCGGGGGGTCGAGGACATCCTCGACGCGCCGATGCCGCTTGGCGAGCTTCCCCGACGAGGCGAGAGCCTGGGAGCGCGGCGTCGACGAACTGGCCGAGCAGGACACCGAGGTCGCTGACTACGTCCGGGCCCTAGAGGAGGCCAAGGACGCCACCGACCTGCCCGAGGCCAGCGGCGACGCGATCGCGAGAGAGTTCGAGCGCTACCTCCGCCGCCGAGGCGAGCACGGCGGCGCCCGCTAAGCGCCCTGGCGCCACCCTCCCCGCCCGGAACCACCTGGCGCCACCCTCCCCGCCCGGAACCGCATCAGACTCCGTGATCATGAGGCAGAGCTTGATTACGGAACATCGCACGGGTGATCGCGCCGTCTTGTTTCCGTGATCAGGCCGCGTTCCATGATCGCGGAACATCGGCCGCGTGATCACCACGCCGGGCTCGGTGATAGACCGTCGCCGGCAGCCAGCGGTGCGGTCTGCCCGCCGCCCCGGCCGATATTGCTAGATCGGCGGCCAGGGGACGGCTGGCCAGTCCTCGGGCGGGTACGGGTGGACTCGGTGCTCAAGCAGCAGGTCAACCCGGAGGCTGGTGGCGGCGACCTCGTCGTCGGTGAGCCAGTGGCCGAGCTGGGTCAGCAGGTCACCACTGCGCAACTGCTCGCTGAGCCGCATCAGGGCTTGCACATCGTCGTCGGCCAGCGAGTCGCCGCGCCACTGCCAGAGCACGGTGCGCAGCTTGTACTCCTCGGCAAAGCAGACTCCGTGATCGCACCCGTACAGGTGACCACCGGGATCGGGCAGCAGGTGACCGATCTTCCTGTCGGCGTTGTTGATGACCGCGTCGAACACGGCCATGCCCCGCAGCCGGGGATCGCTGGTGCTCCTGGAGAGCGCGACCAGGTCCACCGAGGGGTCGGAGTCGACCCAGAGCTGGCACATCCCGGGCCCGAAGGGGCCATCACGGTGCACAGTCGGGGGCACGACGTCCCATCCTGAGGCTCGCGATACGAGGTAGGCGCACAGCTCTCGCCCGGCCAGGGTGCCGTGCGGAAAGTCCCAGAGCGGCCGCTCGCCGGCGACCGGCTTGTAGACGCAGGCGGCCTCGCGGCTTCCGTCGGCGACGGTGCAGTACAAGGTGGCGTTGGACGCCTCGACGAGTCGTCCGGCGATCGTCAGCTCGCCGGAGGTGAGCAGCTCGATCGCGTCGTCCTGCGTGATCACCTCAGGATCGCTTTGACCGCCCGTGCCTGGCGAACCTGGCGAGGCTGGCCGGCCGGGCCTGACTGGCCGGGCTGATCGCCTTGACCGTCCTTCCGGCCGGTCAGGCGAGCGATCAGTTGCGGCCAATCCGGTGTCCGTTCTGGCGCGGGCAGACGTGACCCGAAGTATCGAGAGGCAGTCCGCACAGCGGGCAGGGGGGCCGCCCGGCGACCACAAGCTGCTGAGCCCGCTTGGCAAAGGCCCGCGCGGCGGCCGCTGTGATGGTGACTCGCAGGATGGCCGGGCCGTCCTCTGGCAGATCCTCGGTGAGCGGCTCGATCGGCTCGTCGCTGAGCTCCTGGGCCTCGATGATCACTCGCTCGCTGTCGCCATCCCAGGCCAGGGCAATGGCACCGACCCTGAAGTCCTCCATCAGCGGCTGCTCAAGCGGCCCGTCATCGGTCAGGGACGCCGGGGCTGAGGCCGGAACAGCCACAGCCCCGGCAGTGCGCCGCAGTACTTCGTCGAGCAACTCGTCCAGTCGTTCTGCTAGCTGGCTGACCTGGCCTTTCTCTAGAACAACGCTGGTCATCCTGCCGCCGCCCGTGGCTTGCAGGTAAAAAGCGCGCTCGCCAGGCTGACCGACGGTTCCGGCAACGAACCTGTCTGGCGGGTCGTACGTATAGACCGGCATGAACCTATCCTCCCGCGCCGCCGCCGACGGGCGCATCACCCGGCCGCAGGGCTGAGGCCCCGGCCGCGGTCTCGTCAGATCTCATCAGCGCTCTCACGCTCCCGCCTGTGTCATTCACGCGCTCCACGAAAGGGCGGAGCGGCGTGAAGCGGATGACGCTCAGCGAGCAAGGATCGATGATGATCCGCTGGTACAAATCGAGGTGCAGGCCAAGGCTATCGGCCACGATCGCCTTGATCACGTCGCCGTGCGAACAGATCAGGTACGCGCCCTTGGGTCCCAGCCTGGCATTCCAGTCGCGGATCGCCGCAATCGCGCGGCGCTGCACGTCAGCCAGCGCCTCGCCCCCTTCGCCAGGAAAAGTCACGGCGCTTGGGTGGGCCTGAACGACCCGCCAGAGCGGCTCGCGCGAGAGCTTGCGCAAGGACTTGCCGGTCCAGTCACCGTAACCGACCTCGATCAGCCGGTCGTCGGTCTGCACAGTCAGGCCGCCTGGCTCCTGGCCGCCGGCGATAGTCTCGGCGGTCTCGAAGCACCGCTCAAGCGGACTCGAGATGATCGCATCCAGCCGCACGCCAGCGAGCCTGGCCGCGACGGCGACGGCCTGGGCGCGGCCTCGGTCATCGAGCGAGATCCCCGGCGTCCTGCCGGTCAGCGCCGATCCGGTTGCCGCCGTGAGGCCATGCCGTACCACAAGGACCAGTGTCACGCACCGACTCTACGGCCCCGGAGGGTAAGCCTGTACCCAGCAGTGCCGAGACGCCGAACCCAGCAGGCACGGCAGACTCCCCGCCAGACAGGCAACCGGCCAACCGGGGCTCCGTGATCATGGTCGGGGTCTTGATCACGGAACCTGGATGGGGTGATCATACGAATTATGTTCCGGGCTCTGGCGCGAATTCCGTGATCGGGCTGCCTCGCGGGCCCGGCGGGGCCACCGCCCGGACCCAGGCTGGTCCCTGGTGACTCAGCTGTCACATCTGGCTCACCCGCTGCCAGGCTCGCCTGATCCTGTAGGAGACTTTTTTCCTGTAGGAGACTTAACAGCGAATATGGTAGTCAACCCTCCTACAGGAAAAAAGTCTCCTAGATCTTTAGCCACCAGCCCGGCGAGAACACCCCGACCAGCAATCCGAAATATCCTTATAACGCCTATCGCAATCCCTGCGCACCAGCTACCAGCCCAATCACGGAACCCAAGCAGAGCCAAGTTCCGTGATCACGGCTGGCCGCATGATCACTACGGAAGTCGGCGCGGGGTACCTGAGCACCCGGCCGGGGTACCTGGATCCGTCGAAATGGTCGAAACATCGCAAATCGCCCATGATAACGTCGCCAAGACGATCGACGAGGCAGTTGTCAATCCTCTTTTAGGCGGCCGGGTGATCGGTCACGACATAGGTAATGCTGCCGAAGGACACCTGGTCTCCGGGCCGCACGGGCACGTTCTCGGTAACTCGCCAGCCGTTGAGCCTGGTCCCGTTGGTGGAGCCAAGGTCGCAGAGCACCCAGGTCTCCTCCTCTTTCTTCAGCCTGGCGTGCCAGCGCGAAACACTCAGATCGGAGACGGTGAAGTCGCAAGACGGCGCGCGGCCGATGGTGAAGCCGCGGCCTTCCTGGCGGGGCAGCCATAGCGGCAGCGGCTCGGCCCGCCAGGTCCAGGCATCGCCATGCGGTCGCGGGCGGCTGCGCAGCGCCTTGTGATTGCTAGCACCGGAAGTACGGTCCGCGGACGCAAGTCCGCGGACCGTACTGACAATTCGCCGGAACGACTCTGCCAGCCGGGTAGCGCGGTCCGGTCGATCGCGGCGCGCGAGGTCGCCGGCCGGAAGGTCAGCGAACAGCTCCGAGAGCTCGGACCGGCCTTTCGCTCGCAGGGCCGCGTCCATCCGGTAAATGAACGTCTCCTGAGACAGACGCCCCTCAGTAAATCGGTGCCGGAGTTCGCCGATCGCCTCGTCGCGCTCGGCGTCGGAGGCCCGCAGCCCATCGTGGCCGACCGCGAGCCGGTTACTGGACACCCGCATAGCAAAAAGTATCGAACGAAGCCGCGAAACGCACAAGCCACATCGCTGACGGCACTGTATGAACTCCCGCCCGCCCCTGGCGGCGAAGGCCAGGCACCCAGGTACCCGCACGATCTTCCGTGATCATGAAACAGACCTTGATCACGGAAGACGAGCCGCGTGATCACCCCAGTAAGGTTCCGTGATCAAGAACCCGAACATGATCACGGAACCTGGATGGGTGGTCTGGCGGGCTAGGTCAGCTTGTCCCTGGCATTGCTCTGGCGGAAGGCACCGCATCCTGTGCCGGCGTGGCCGCCCGATCGCCGGGGGCTGTCTGCAGGGGGAAATGGCAGGCCGCGATGTGACCGGGCCCGAAGGACCGCAGCACCGGCTCCTCATCGGCACAGATGTCCTGGGCAAGCGGGCAGCGGGTGCGGAACCGGCATCCCGACGGCGGGTTGATCGGGCTTGGCAGCTCGCCGGTGATGCCGATGCCGCGCCGCGTCCGCGCGATCACTGGATCTGGCACGGGAATAGCACCGATCAGGCCGGCCGTGTACGGGTGCGCGTGCCGCTCGTAGATGTCGTCGCTGGTGCCAAGCTCGACCAGCTTGCCGAGATACATGACGCCGATCCGGTCGGCCATGTACTTGACCACCGCGAGGTCGTGCGAGATCACCACGTAGGTGAGGCCGTGGGTCGCCTGCAGGCGCTTCATCAGGTTCAGCACCTGCGCCCTGATCGAGACGTCGAGCGCACTCACCGGCTCGTCGGCCACGATGACCCTGGGGTTGAGCGTGAGCGCACGCGCCAGCCCGATGCGCTGGCGCTGGCCGCCGGAGAACTCATGCGGGAACCGCTCGACCGCGTTCCGAGGCAGGCCGACCTCGCCAAGCAGCTCGAAGACCCGGTCGGTCTGCTCCTTGCGGCTGCCGATGTTCTGGATGGTGAGCGGCTCCTTGATGATCGCGCCGACTCGCATCCTCGGGTCAAGCGAGGAGTACGGGTCCTGGAACATCAGCTGCAGGTCGCGCCGGCGGCTGCGCAGCTCGCTGCCGTGCAGCCTGGAGATGTCGGTCCCGTCCAGCGTCACCTCGCCGGCGGTCGGCCGCTCAAGCGCGACGATCATCCGCCCGATCGTGGTCTTGCCGCAGCCGGACTCGCCCACCAGGCCGAAGGTCTCCCCGGCGGCGACCGAGAACGAGACACCGGAGACGGCCTTGACCGAGCCGATCGAGCGCTGCAGGATGCCGGAGGTCACGGGGAATTCCTTGACCAGGTCCTTGACATCGAGCAGGATCGAGCCGTCTGAGACGGGCGCCGCTGTCCGTTCCTCGGCGAGCACGACCGGATCCGCGGTGAGCGACGCAGGCACGATCACTTCTACCCCGGCCGCGACCTGAGCGGCGCGGGCAGCCCTGGCGGCCGCCTCGACCTGGTCCGGCGGCAGCGGCCCGTCGACCGGGTGCCAGCAGGAGTACAGGTGCGCCGCGGTCTCGCCGATCAGCGACGGCTCGTCGGCGCGGCACTTGTCGGTCGCCTTGCCGCACCTGGCCGCGAACCGGCAGCGGCCGGGGGGTGGCCGAGGTCAGGGGGCAGGCCCGGAATGTTCAGCAGCTGCCTGCTGCGGTCCTGGGTCAGCAGCGGGATCGAGGCCAGCAGCGCCTGGGTGTAGGGGTGGTGCATGTGCGCGAACAGGTTGCCGGTCTCGGTGGTCTCGACCAGGCGGCCCGCGTACATCACGTTGACCCGGTCGGCGTGCCCGGCGATGACCCCCATGTCGTGGGTGATCAGGAGCATCGCCATGTGCAGCCGGGTCTTGAGGTCGTCGAGTAGGTCAAGAATCTGCGCCTGGATGGTGACGTCGAGCGCGGTGGTCGGCTCGTCGGCGATGAGCACCTTAGGCTCGCAGGACAGCGCCATGGCGATCATGACCCGCTGCCGCAGGCCGCCGGAGAGCTGGTGCGGATAGTCGGTCAGCCGCTCCCTCGGACGCGGCAGGCCGACCAGCGTGAGCACCTCGACGGCCCGCTCAAGTGCTTCCTTCTTGCTGGCGCCGCGATGCAGCAGCACCGGCTCGGCGACCTGGGAGCCGATCGTCTTGGTCGGGTCAAGCGAGGTCAGCGGATCCTGGAAGACCATCGCGATCTCGTTGCCGCGTACCTTGCGCAGCTCGCGATCGGGCAGTCCGACGAGCTCTCGGTCTTCCAGCTTGATGGATCCGTTGACGATCTGACCGCCCGGCGGGAGCAGGCCCATGATCGACAGGCCGGTCATGGACTTACCGCAGCCGGACTCTCCGACCAGGCCGAGCGTCTCCCCCGGATCCAGGTACATGTCGATGTTGCCGACGGCCTGAATCGTGGTGGTGCTCTGCTTGATGTGAGTGGAGAGATCCTTGATCTCCAGCACAGGGGCCACGGGTGCTCCTAGTTCGGGTAACTGGTCAGGGGGCTTGGCGGGTTAGTGGCGGTCGCGTGATTACCGGCGGCGGAGCCGGACATCCAGCGCGTCACGCAGCGCGTCACCAATCAGGTTCATCGCCATGACGGTGAGCACGATGCAGATACCGACGGGATAGACCTCCCACCAGTAGCCGTTGAGCAGATTCGCGGTGCCGCCCGCGAGCATGTCGCCCCAGTCGAAGGTCGGGAAGTTCAGCCCGAAGCCGAGGAACCCGAGCGCGGCCACCAGCAAGATGGCGTCAGCGACCTGGAACGTGATGTTGACCACGACCACGCTGAGCGCGTTCGGGATCAGGTGCCGCAGCACGAGCCGGGGACGGCCTGACCCAGCCGCTCGCGCGGCCGAGACGAAGTCACGCACGCGCAGCGTCAGGACCTCGCCGCGCACCAGCCGCGCCGGGACCAGCCAGGAGAAGACACCGATGATGATAGCCAGGCTCAGTACGTTCGAGCCCCACTTCGCACCGACGATCAGCACGACGAACAGCAGCGGAACCGACAGGAAGACGTCCACGATCCGCATCATGAGACCGTCGATGACGCCGCCGGCCAGGCCGGCGATCGCACCCCAGAGGGTGCCCACCACCGTCGCGATGACGGCCGCGAGCATCCCGATCTCCAGTGACGCCTGACCGCCCACCATGAGCTGGCCGAGCACGTCGAATCCCTCGGTGTCAGTGCCGATGGGGTGGCCCTGCACTGGCGGCGAGTTGGACAGGACGATGTTGGCAATGGTGACGTCGCCGTGGTAGAAGAACGGCCCGATCCAGCAGAAGAGCACGAAGAAGGCCAGCAGCCCGAGGCCGACGACGGCGAGCCGGTTCTGGGCGAAGGCACGCAGGCCGAGCCGCCAGCCGCTCTGGATGACAGTGACCTCACCGCCCTCGGCTATCTGTGACGGTCCTGTCGTTACGGGGGGTAGAGTCTCGACTTCCCTAAACACTGCGACCTCCTGAAGCCTTCAGCCAGTGCTGTGCTCTCGTGCACTGCGCCTGGCCGGTCATGCCAGCCTGATCCGCGGGTCGGCAACGGTCAGCGCGATATCGGCGACGTAGTTGCCGATGACCGTGAGCACGCCGCCCATAAGGGTGTAGGCAATGAGGACCGGGTAGTCCTCCTGGTTGAGCGCGTTGATGAACATGATCCCGAGCCCGGGGTAGTTGAACACGTTCTCGGTGATCAGGTTGCCGGCCAGCAGGGCCGGGATACTCAGGCCGATCAGGGTGACCATTGGCAGGCAGGCATTCCTGAGCAGGTGCCTGAGCAGCACCAGCCGTTCAGGCAGCCCCTTGGCCCGCGCCGCCTTGATGTAGTCCTGGGCGAGCGCGTCAAGCGCGGAGGATCGCATGAATCTCGAGTACCCGGCGACGGACACGAGCGTCAGCGTGGCGACGGGAAGCACCATCGCCACCGGGTCGGTAATCGCGCCGATCAGCGAGCTGTCCTGGCTGACCGAGGCCGATGCGCCAACCGGGAAGATGTTCAGGGTGATGGCGAAGATCTGGATGAGCAGGAGGCCGAGCAGGAAGACCGGCATCGAGTAGGTGACGAACGCGGCGGTCGTGAGCACGTTGTCGCCCACAGTGTTGCGCTTGACGGCCTGGAAGATGCCGACGGGGAAGGCGATGGCGATCGCGAAGAGCAGCGCGAGTCCGCTCAGGTAGGCCGAGATCGGCGCGTGCTCGGCCAGCACGGTGTCGACCGACTGGTTCTGCTTGTAGGACTGCCCAAGGTTGCCGTGCAGCAGCTTGCCCATGTAGTTCAGGTACTGGACGAACAGTGGTCGGGTGAAGCCGTGCGACTGGTCCCAGGCATTGACGGATGCGACCGAGGCCCGCAGGCCGAGAACGGCGCGGCCCGGCGGCCCGCCGATGACGTGCAGCATCCAGAAGACGAGGATCGAGATGCCGATGAGGATGATCACAGACGTTGCCGCCCGGCGGAGCAGGTAGGTGCTCATCTCCGCGCTCTCCTTGCTGAACCTATTCGGTGCTGACCGGATCAGCGCGTCTGATCGGTCGGGCTCTGACCTGTAAAAGTGCCTTGCTGACAGGATGCCTGCCCGGCGGCCGGAAAGGCCACCGGCAGGCATCTCATCTTTTTCGCCAGTTACTTACTGGAGAAGTACCACAGCTCGGGGTTCAGGGTGAACTGCGGGAGCGCCCAGAACGAGGACTGCGGGCCGGACAGGTTGGTCTTCCACGCGTACACGTGGTCGGCGTCCGGCTGGAACAGCCCGGGCAGGTCAGTGGCGATGTAGGCGGCCTCGGTCTTCACAGCTGAGGCACTCGACCCGAACACCGACTGGTTGATGAGCTTGTCGGCCTTCGCGTCGCTGTAGTCGCCGATGTTGAAGGAGCCACCGGTGTTGAAGATGGAGTTGGTGGTCGGGAACAGCGAGGTGCTGAATCCGCCGAAGTCCTCAGCGGCCCACTTGTTCTCGTTGGCGGGCGCGGCGAGGTCGTAGAAGTTGGTCAGGATGAAGTTGAACGACTTGCCGACCAGGGTGATCGGGATGCCGGCGCTCTTGGCGTCGGACGCGAGTGCCGTGTCCTCAGCGGTGATGGCCGGTGAGCCGTTGTTGTAGACCAGGGTGAAGGCGAGCTTCTGGCCCTTGGGGACGCCAGCGCCACACTGCGACGCGCCGGTGCCAGCGGACTCACAGGTCTGGACGCCGCCGACTTCCTTCCAGCCATGCGCGGCCAGCGTGGACTTGGCGTCCGCGACGCTGAACGGGTAGACCGGCTTCTTGGCGTTGTCCGGGGTGAACGGGCTCTGCGGAACCGAGGGAACCGGTCCGTCAGCGCTTGCGGCGTAGCCGTGGAAGACGCCGGAGACGTAGCCAGAGTCGTCCACCAGGTGCGCGAGCGCCTGCCTGACGTAGAGCTGGCCGATCACCTTGTTCCAGTTGTCGGTCTTGTCCTTGAAGTTGAACAGCAGGTAGTCCCAGCCCAGGTCGGGGAAGCCGAAGACGTTGAAGCCCTGCTTCTTCAGGGTCGGGATCTGCGGGTAGTCAGTGGACGGCACCAGGCCGACGGTCAGCTGACCGGAGCGAAGAGCGGTGTACTCGGCGTCGTCCGAGGTGAAGGCGACTTCCTGGAACTTGCTGATGGTCGGCTTCGTGCCGCTGTACGCGGTGTTCGGCACCATGGTGTTGGCGTCGGTGCTCGGGTTGAAGGCGGTCAGCTTGAACGGACCGTCTACGTCCTGCCAGAGCGGGTTGGTCGCGTAGGTCGACAGCTTGGACGACTGAGCGGCCAGGAACTTGTAGATCTTCTCGGCGCCGGCCAGCGTGGAGTAGTCAACCGGCTTGCCACCTGGCGTGTCGATGTTCCAGAACGTGCTGGGCAGCGGGCTGAGCAGCAGCAGCTGGTCGTAGTACAGGTAGCCGGGGTTGTACGACTTGGTGAACTTCATCTGCAAGGTGAACTTGCTGGTCGCCACCGCGCTCGCGACGTTGTCAGGGAAGAAGCCAGGCGTGTAGTTGCCGTAGTCGGCCGGGCTGATCTTCACCGCTGCCTTGACCAGGTCGATCATGAAAACCAGGTCCTGGGCGTCGACCGGCTGGCCGTTCGACCACTTGTAGTTGGTCTTCATGTTGATCGTGACGGTCTTGTTGCTGTCACTGAAGGTCGGCTTCGATGCCAGGCTGAGCCCGTAGTCAACGTCAAGCGCGTGACCGGTCGGGGTCCACCACAGCGGCTTCCACATCAGGTTCTGGAAGTAGTCCGAGGTGTAGACCGACGAGTTGGCGCCCGGGGTAAGCGGGAAGATGTACGTGGGCGTTGCCCCGGCGGCCATGCCGAAGGTGACCGTGCCGCCTGATGTGTGCTTCGTGGCCGGGGCAGGAATCCCCGCGAACCCGCTGACCGTAGTCTGTTTGGTGCTGGTCGGGCTGCTCTTAGCGCAGGCGGCCAGCGCGGTCACGCCGACAGCGGCAAATACCGCCATCTTCGTAGCCGTACGGGCAAATGTCATCTTCAATCCTCCTGGATCATGTGACGTTCGGCAGGAGCCCGGCTCGCCTGGCTCCTGACTACCGCCCCTGATACTCCGCAGCCGAGCAACTCGCTCGCCGCCTCCTGTTTTCGTGGCCCTGTGCGGAGCATGCACCGAAGATGACCGGTGAGCCTGCATCAAGAGTCACGCGAAGCGTAGATTCGAAGTTGTAGCGTTCCTAGGCCGAAACTGTCACAACTTGTTATCGATGCCGGTTGACCGGGCGGTTGCCAGCAGCTGAATTGATCTTGCTGGCAAGGGAAACTAGCTGAGTCGCTCAGCCGCCGACGGCGTGGACGCCGCCGTCTACGTGCACGATCTCACCCGTCGTAGCCGGGAACCAGTCAGAGAGCAACGCGACGCACGCGCGTGCGGCCGGCTCATGGTTGCTCAGGTCCCAGCCGAGCGGCGCCCGGCCGTCCCACATCGACTCGAACTGCTCGAAGCCGGGAATCGACTTGGCCGCCATGGTCCGCAGCGGGCCGGCCGCCATCAGGTTGACCCGGATCTGGTACTGGCCCAGATACTTAGCCAGGTACCTGGCGCAGGACTCAAGCCCGGCCTTCGCGACGCCCATCCAGTCGTAGGAGGGCCAGGCCAGAGCCGCGTCGAAGTCCATGCCGACGATCGCGCCGCCGTGCTCCTTCATCAGCGGCAGGGCGGCCATCGCCAGGGACTTGAGCGAGTAGGTAGACACGTGCAGCGCCGCCGACACGTCGTCCCACGGAGTGTCGAGGAAATTGCCTCCGAGGGCGCTGGCCGGGGCATTCGCGATGCCGTGCACCAGGCCGTCGAGGCGGTCGACATGCTCACCCGCCCGGTCGGCGAGCGAGGCGAGCTGGTCGGCGTTCGTGACGTCGAGCTCAAGCACGGGCGGCGGGTCCGGCAGCCGCTTCGCGATCCGCTCCACCAGGCTGAGCCGCCCGAAACCGGTCAGGATGACCTTCGCGCCCTGCTCCTGCGCGATTCTCGCGACGTGAAAGGCGATCGAGGAGTCGGTGAGGACGCCCGTGACCAAGATCTGCTTGCCGTCCAGGAGACCCATCGCACACCTTTCCGTTCCAAATGTCCTTATTGCCAGGCGAGTCGAGGGATCTAGTGAATCATGCCGGTCCGGTCAGTGGCCCATGCCAAGGCCACCGTCGACCGGGATGACCGCTCCGGTGATGTAGGCGGCATCTGGCCCGGCGAGGAACTGCACGACGCCGGCTACCTCGTCGGCCGACGCGGTGCGGCCGAGCGGGATGCCGGCCAGGATCGCCTGCTTGCGGTCGGCGGTCAGGTCGGCGGTCATGTCCGTGTCAGCGAACCCGGGAGCGACGACGTTGACGGTGATATTGCGGCTGCCGAGTTCCCTGGCGAGCGATCTGGCCATCCCGATCAGCCCGGCCTTGGACGCCGCGTAGTTGGCCTGGCCCGCCGATCCGAGCATGCCGACGACCGATGAGATGAAGATGATCCGGCCCCTGCGCATCCTGAGCATCGGCCTGACCGCCCGCTTGGCGACCCGGTAGGCGCCCGACAGGTTCGTGTCAAGGACCCCGGTGAAGGCCTCTTCTGACATCAGGGCGAGCAGCTGGTCGCTGGTGGTGCCCGCGTTGGCGACGACCACCTCGACCGGGCCGTGCGCGGCCTCGGCGGCCGTGAAAGCGGCATCGACCGCCGCAGCGTCGCGGACATCGGCCGCTGCCACGGTTAGGCCAGGAATTTCTTCGCCGGAACGGGATGTGATCGTGACACTGTCGCCTGCAGCGGACAGCCGCTGGGCGATTGCCAACCCGATCCCCCGGTTACCGCCGGTCACCAGGACGGAACGGCCCATCGTTCACCTCC
Organism: uncultured Actinomycetota bacterium; assembly: GCA_963819285.1. Taxonomy (GTDB): domain Bacteria; phylum Actinomycetota; class Actinomycetes; order Streptosporangiales; family Streptosporangiaceae; genus Chersky-822. Next base: position 598,154 of record CAWFVM010000006.1, on the reverse strand, counting down.
GCCGATCATGATCGCTCGTCCGCGCAAGTATGCCAGCTACCTGAGCCCGCTCGCCGCCGGGACGCTCCCTAGCCAGGTCAGGAGTCCTCAAGCCGGAAGCCGACCTTCATGGTGACCTGAAAGTGGGCGACCTCACCGCCGTCGAGCTGGCCGCGGATCTCGCTCACCTCGAACCAGTCCAGGTGCCGCAAGGTCTGCGCGGCCCGGCGCAGGCCGTTGCGCACGGCCCCGTCCACGCTGTCGGGCGAGGTGCCGACGATCTCTGTGACCCGGTAAGTGCGGTCGGTCATGACTTGCCTCCATAGGCGGATCCGCGCCAGCGGAGTGCTGGCGTGCTCTACAACTACTACCAAGGCGGCGCTGCCTGGCAGGCGGATTAGGACGCTGACTGGTTCGCGCCTAACGTGGAAGGGTGCGAAGTCATCACAGCGCCCGTCGTGACCAGGCATATCTGGTCACCGAGGCACCGCAGTCTCGCGCCGACGAGATCAGCCAGCGCCAGCGCAGGTACCTGGCGATGATGGGCCTGCGGCTGGTCTGCTTCGTGATCACCGTGGTGATGTTCGTCAATCACGCGGGCTGGCTCACCGTGATCCCGGCGTTCGGCGCCATCGCGCTGCCGTACTTCGCCGTGGTCATCGCCAACAGCCGGCGGCCCGGCGACTCGTCCGGGTTCCAGGCCTACGAGCCGAGGCTGCCCGAGCGCCACCATCTCGGGCCCGGGCACGAGAACGAGCCCGGACAGGCCGGCGATGGCGGTCAGCCGCGCCGGGAAGAATAAATTTTTGGCGGCGCCTAGCCGCACTCATCACCAGCTCCTCCTTCAGGCACACCGGTCAGCACCGGCGTGTTTCTCCGTAACGGAGCAGCTAGGCACCAATGTCGGGCACAAAACGGCAACGCGGGCCGGTACTTGCCGGCCGCGATCCGCAGATTAGCTTCTAATCCGCTCTTGACGCACATGGGGGCGGTTCGGTGTAACATGCTTACCGGTGCTCTGGTCCCCCGCCGGGGCACCGTTGCCGGCGTTCCGGGCCCCCGTCGGAGCGCCGATGAACGCGACGCCGGGTGGTTTGCCCCCGTAGCCACCCGGCGTCGCCCTTATCAAAGATCGTTCTTTCCCCGGTCGTTGCCGTGTCAGTTCGGTCGCTGAATTGCTCTGCTGGGCGGAAGTCCCTGACCTCCAGGTCAGCAGGATGCGGAGCGTCCTGATCCGACGGTCAGCGAGCCCTGGGGCTCTTCCCGCCGGGGTAACAGACGCGGCCAGAGAAGCGGCCTGAGAACAACAACGGCAGCACGAGTCAACGGCGTTAACGCGATGAATGCCGGGAATTGCAGACTGTTACAGTTCACTAAACGCAGCAGATCGCTAACCAACGGTGATGGTTCGGGTCGGATTGCGGGGCGACGCCGGCGAATCTGGCCGCCGCAAACAATCGAGGCGATGCGTAACTCGCCAGGCTGGCACGAAGATCACGGTAACGGCATCGGTTTCACGAGTCGCCACCCGCCTCGCCGTCGTCGGCCGAGTCCTCCTCGGCCAGGATTCGGTAGAGCGAGCGCCGGGCCTGGGTGAGCACCTTGCGCGCCTGGCTGACCTGATCGTCGGTACCGGCGCTGATCACCTGGAACGCCGCGAGATGAACCTGGTGTACGAGCATGCGCATGTCGGCGGCGGCACTTGCCGCGCCGTCGGCCATAGCGGACCACGGCGCGCGCAACTCGTCCTGGTGCTCGGCCACGTAGCTGCGACCATCGTCGGTAAGCCCGTAGGCGCGCCGGTTACTCTCGGTGTCCTGAAGCGCGATCAGGCCTTCGTCCTCGAGCTGTGCCAGTGCGGGGTAGACCGACCCCGGACTCGGCTGCCACAGCCCGCCGCTGCGCTCGCTGATCTGCTGGATGATCTGATAGCCGTTCATCGGCTCCTCGGCTAGCAGCGCCAGGGCCGCGGCACGCACATCGCCGCGCTTGGCCCGGCCGCCGCCGCGTCGCCGGTAAGCCCGGGCCCTCGGACCAAACTCTCCCGGCCCTCCACGTGGCCCCGGCATTCCCCGTCCAGGCATGCCGGGCATACCTGGCATGCCCGGGAACCCCGGCACTCCGGGAAGACCAGGCGCACCGGGCCCGCCGTGAAACTCAGGCCCGCCGTGGCCGCCATGGCCGCCATGGAACTCCAGCCCGTCATGGAACTCAGGGCCGCCCGGTCCGCCGAACTCGCCATCCTCGGGCTCCGGCCCGAAACCGGGTGCGCCAGGACCGAATCCGGGACCGCCGGGAAAGCCCTGCGTCGCTCCGAACCGGCGCTGAGCCCTGAATCGCCCTCCTCCGCCGTGCCGGTGCGGATGTTCCTGCCACCGGCCTCCAGTGTCTTCGTCTCTCATCGCTATCTCCTTCTTTTGACTGTCGCGATACGTCAACGATATATCGTTAACTGATCGCTGGCAAGGAACAAGGGTCGAGTCCCAGCGAAGGCGACCGGCCAGTCACGAAGGACTCTGGATGTTTTGCCGGGTATCCACCATTTCAGTGAGCCCGGCTACCCCGGTCAGGCGCTCGGCCACCCCAGCGAAGCGCCCACTCACCCCGATGGGGCGCTCGGCCACCCCGATCAGGCGCTCAGGTATCCCGATCAGGCGCTCAGGTATCCCCTCAGACTTCCGTGATCATGAGGGAGAGCTTGATCACGGAACATGAGTCGCGCGATCCGGCCATCAGAGTTCCGTGATCGAGACCCCGCTCATGATCACGGAACATGGACGGCGTTGATCCAAGACCTGGACCCCGTGATCTAAGACCCGGACCCTGATTTATGGGAAGACAAGGTTTCTGGACTCGGTGAGTCACCCCTCCAGAGTTCCGTGATCATGGCCGGAGTCTTGATCACGGAATCCTGGCGGGGTGATCACGCTGCCGATGTTCCGGGATCAAGGCTTGCCTCATGATCACGGAAGGTTGCGGGGGACCGGGGTGCCCGGCGGGACCGGGGTGCCCGGGGTGCACGGCGCCCGGCGGGGGCGGGGTCCGGCCGGGCGCGAGCCAGCCCTTTCGCCAGGCGCTCCCTAGCTGGAGGCGGCTGAAGGCCAGGCGGCGGCCAGGGCGGTCAGGCGGTCGGCGGTCTGGGTGAGGGGCTGGCCGGCTCCGACGGCTAGGCCGAGCAGGAATGCGGTGACCGGGGCGGCGGGGCGGTCGACCTGACGGGCCACATCGCGGGTCAGGTCGAGAATCACCCGCTCGTCCACGGCGGTCAGGTCGAGGCCGAGGTCGGCGCAGACCGCGCTGATCCAGTCAGCTAGCACTGTCATGACCGCTCCTCAGCTGTGACCGACCTCTTTTGAACAACCTCGACCTCAGCTGCGGCCGAATCGCCTGGCGCCCACTCGCTGGCGGCGGCTACATCGTACGGGGTGTCACAGTCCAGCCACCACGGCGGCTGACCGGGCTGTGCCGCCGCCGCCAGCCGGACGTGCGGCAGGCCGCCGAGCAGGCCGTGAAGCGAATTCTGCGAGTATCGTGCCAGCGCCGTCCGCAAGTCGGCGGTACGCCAGCAACTCGTCAGCCATTGCGGCGCACCCTGATCGTCAGTCAGCACGGCGCCGCTGATCGCCCGGCCAGCCTGGCCGGTCCCGTCCGCTCCGCCAGTCCCGCCAGCGCCCCCGGCGACTGCGGTCATCAGGTCACGCAGCGGCCCGGGCGTGAGGAACGGCAGGTCCGCCGCGAGCAGCAGCAGCCAGGGCTCGGTCACCAGCGCGAGCCCGGCGCGCAGCGCCGGTACCGGCCCGCCGCCGGCCGGCTGCTCGCGGGTGAACTCGATCCTCGCCTGCGCCGCTCCCCCGGCCAGCGCCGCTCCCCCGGCCAGCACCGCTCCACCGGCCAGCACCGCTCTACCGGCCAGCGCCGCTCCGCCGGCCAGAGTCACGCCCGCCTCAGCCAGTTCCCCGAAGAGCTCGGGCCGGTCAGGACCGACCATGATCAGCTGGCGGGCGCCGACGAGGATGGCCGCGGCAGTCACGACGCCGGCCAGGCTACGGCCGCCCACTTTGATCCCCGGCTTGTCGGCCCCTCCGAGCCGCCGCGCCCGCCCGCCCGCCAGCACGACGCCCGCGACGCCAAGGCCCGAGACCGACGGCACCGGCCGCAGCGAAGGCGCCAGCGACGAAGGCAACGGCGACGGGGCCGAAGAGTCGCTCACCCGCCGATGGCCGACATCGGCCTGGCCGGCTGCAGGAAGTCAGGGTCGTTGATGCCATGACCTGGCAGCTTCGAGGCGACCGCCCGCCGCCACCGGTCAGCCAGGTCATCGTCGCTGGCACCGGCCCGCAGCGGCGTCCGCAGGTCACTCTCGTCCCTGGCAAACAGGCAGTTCCTGATCTGGCCGTCGGCAGTAAGCCTGACCCTGTCGCACGCACCGCAGAACGGCCTGGTCACCGAGCCGATCACGCCTACCCTGGCCGGTCCGCCGTCCACCAGGAACGCTTCAGCAGGCGCGGCCCCCCGCGCCGCCGGATCATCCGGGGTCAGCTCGAACTTCTCCGACAGCGCGGCGAGGATCTCAGCGGCCGTGACCATGTTCTCCCGCCGCCAGCCGTGCTGGGCGTCGAGCGGCATCTGCTCGATGAACCTGAGCTGGTAACCGTGATCGATACAGAACGCCAGCAAGTCGACGGCCTCGTGGTCGTTGACCTCCCGCATCAGGACGGCGTTGACCTTGACCGGCGTGAGTCCGGCCGCCGAGGCAGCCGCGAGGCCCGCGAGCACGTCCTTCAGGCGGTCGCGCCTGGCCAGCCGCAGGAAGGTCGCAGCGTCCAGGGTGTCAAGCGAGACGTTCAGGCGGTCAAGGCCGGCCGCGTGCAGCGGCTCGGCCAGCCGGGCCAGGCCGATGGCGTTGGTGGTCAGCGAGATCTCAGGACGCGGGGTCAGCCCGGCCGTTCTCGCCACGATCTCGGTCAGACCCCGCCGGAGCAGGGGCTCACCGCCAGTGAACCTGACCTCCGTGATCCCCAGCCGCCCGACGGCGATCCGCAGAAGCCTGAGCAGCTCGTCATCGGTGAGCTGCGCGGCCGATGGCAGCCAGTCGAGCCCCTCGGGCGGCATGCAGTAACTGCAGCGGAGATTGCACCGGTCAGTGAGCGAGACTCGCAGATCGGTGGCAACCCGGCCATAGGAGTCGGCGAGCATCCCCACCTCCTCGTCCCCCGCATCGTGGCTACGCCACGCTGGCCTAGCCTACTTGTCGATCATGATTTCGGGCGGCAATCCGCGCATTGCCCGTCAAACGGCACGAATGCGGCTACCTAGCCCGGTCCTTGGTAGGCCAACACTGGCAGTGCTGACGCTCCGTGCTCTAGCAACAAGCGTCACGGCGGCCGATTCGTTCCCCGGCGGCCTATTGTGAGTGCTCACACGGTCCTGCCGAGGCGGCGAGACCTGGACATACCCGCATCGAAGGTGGCGACGATGACCGTGACCGGCGCGATCTGGCGCGAGCAGCTGACCGATGAACAGCGCGCGCTGCTTGGCCGGGACGCCGGCGTCATCGCCGACAGCAAGCCGGACGTGCTCGTGGTCGGCGGCGGCATCCTCGGCGTGGCGACGGCGGCGGCCATCACGGACGCGAGGCTCGGCTCGGTCCAGCTCATCGAGGCCGGGCTCGGCTCGGGTGCGACTGGCGGGGCCACCGGGCTCCTGGTGCCAGAACCGCATCAGTGGAGTGACCCGGAGACCTTCGTCGACCTGGAGCGGGCCAGCCTGCAGCGGTGGCGGTACCTGGACCAGGTGACGCCGGGCGGCCTTGGCCTGGTCGAGCTCGACTGGATCGGGCTGTCGCCAGATCCCGGCGGCCAGGCCGCGCACCAGCCTGCGAACGTGGAATGGCTGGACGCCGCCAAGATCGCGGCCCTGGTGCCTGGCCTGGCCTGGCGTCTGGGCGGCACCCTGATCAGGCATCAGGCCAGGATCAACCCGCTGCGCGCCCTGATCGGCCTGGCCGACTCGCTGCCCTGCGTCGGCACCGGCGTCGCGGCGACGGCGGTCACTGTCCGCGGCGACCGGATCAAGCTGGTCAGCACGTCGGCTGGCCCGATCAGCCCCGGTGCCGTGGTGTTCGCCACCGGCCAGCCGCCGGTCGTCGACGGGCTTGAGCTGGAGATCCCGGCCGACCGGGTCAAGGGCCACCTAGTGGTCACCGAGCCGGCGAACGTGCACCTGCCCTGCACCGTGGTACCCGTCGCGACTCCGCTCGAGGACGGGCGCCTGCTGGCCGGCGGCACGCTCGACTACGGCGACGAGAGCCCGGTCGTGCGCGATGAGGTCGTCGACGCGATCGTGGCCGGCCTGCGCGCCGCCCTGCCCGGCCTGCGCGACGTCCGCGTGTCGCACAAGTGGTGCTGCTTCCGGCCCAGGCACCCCGACGGCCGCCCGGTGATCGACCGGGTGCCCGGCCTGACGAACGCCTGGCTGACCTCGGGTCATTTCAGGACCGGCATCCTCAACGCTCCGGCCACCGGGATGGCGATCGCCCGCTGGATCTCAGAAGACCGGCCGCCGCCTGAGACCGGCGCCTGGAGCGCGACCAGGTTCGCCAGGAGCCGCTGACCGGCAGCGCTCACCGCGTCACCGGTCAGCGCAGCTCGCGGCGGTCGTCAGGGAAGCGCCTGGTGATCTGCTTGCGGTCGAGGTGCTCAAGCAGCGGGATCAGCGTGCGCCTGGTCGTGCCGAGCGCGGCCCGCGCCTGCGCCGCGCTGAACGGCTGCGGCAGCCCGGCCAGCACAGCCGCCGCGGCCACGTCGGCCCCGGGTGCCAGCACGATCTGGTCGGCGATTCTCAGCAGCGCGCCATGCCGCGCGGCCGCCGCCAGCGACCGGCTGTCCAGCCCAAGCTCGCGCAGCCGCCCGGCCTCTGGCGCGCTGAACGGGCTCGCGGCCAGTCCGGCGAGCACCGCGGCGACCGGCCCGGCTAGCGCAGCGGGCAGCGTGCCCGGCTCCGCGCCTCGCGGACCAGCCCCCGCAGCCGGTGCTGCGGCTTCATCGGGTGCTGTCGTGATCAGTCCGCCTGCCAACCGCATTGGGGGAACGATAAGTACGCGCATGATCTCCCTGTCCGGCAGCCCCAGCGCCGCACGGGCCGCGTCAACTGGCATCCCGGCCGACAGCGGGTTCCCGGCCAGGTAGGCAGCGACCTTGCCGGCCAGCAGTGACGTCAGCTCGGCGAGGTAGCTCCGGTCGGCATGCCAGCCGGCCACGACCGGACCGGCTTCCGGGGCCAGGCCCATCGCCAGCAGGTCCGCCGACCGGATCAGCTTGTGCCGCCTGAGCAGATCAGCCGCCGCCGGCTGGTCTGGCCACGACGAGAAGCTCGGCCGCCGCGGCCGAGGCGGACCCGCGCCTGCTGACCGAGGGCGGCACCACGTCGAGCACCACCGCCCCGGCCAGCCCCGGCCAGGCAGCGCCGGTTCGCGGCTGGCCCGGCTCCGCGACAGCCGGCCCAGTCCCCGGCTCGGCAGCCAGGCCGGGCAGCCGGCCCGCCCCCCGACGCGGCGCCGGGATCACGCAGCAGTACCCGGTCGCCCACCCGCAGCGGCAGCGGCTCTCGCAGGGTGAGCCTGACCAGGGCGCCACCGAGCGGCCTGACCCTGGCCTGAGTCCGGGCCGAGCCGATATGCAGCGTGACTTCCCTGGGCAGATCCCGTGCCCGGCCGGCGTCGTCTGGGCCGCCGCCCTTGATCCGCACGTCGATCACGCTGGTCAGCGTCCACCGGCCGGGCTGTACGAGCGCCATCCCGCGCCCCGCCTCGCGGGTCTCAATGCCGCGCAGGTTGACCGCGATCCTGGCGACACCGGCAACCTGGGTGACGTCCTGCCCGAGCGACTGCAGGCCCCGGATCCGCACCGGCCGCGCGGCCGGGGTCAGCAGCAGCTGATCGTCCCGGCTGACCAGGCCAGCCGGCAGGGTGCCGGTCAGCACGGTGCCGGCGCCGGTGATGCTGAACGCCCGGTCCACCCAGATCCTGACCGGGGCCGCCGGGTCAGGGTCAGGCAGGCTGCCGGCCAGCCGGCCGAGAGCGGCGATCAGCTCGGCGATCCCCTGTCCTGTGACGGCACTGACCGCGACGGCCGGGATCTGGCCCAGGCTCGACCGGCCGATGACGGCACTGGCCTCCGCCAGGGCCGGTGCCGGATCGGCCAGATCCGCGCGGGTGACCGCGAGCAGGCCCCTGGTGATGCCGAGGGCGTGGATCGCGGCCAGGTGCTCGGCCGACTGAGGCATCCAGCCCCCATCGGCCGCGACCACGAACAGCACGGCCGGCACCGGTCCGACGCCGGCCAGCATGTTGGGCACGAACCTGGCATGGCCAGGCACGTCGACAAACGCGAGCCGCTCCCCCGACGGCAGCGTTATCCAGACGTAGCCGAGGTCGATCGTCATGCCCCGGCGGCGTTCTTCGGCCCACCGGTCGGGCTCCATCCCGGTCAGCGCCCGCAGCAGCGCCGACTTGCCGTGATCCACGTGCCCGGCCGTGGCGATGACTTGCATCTCCGCTCAGGCCAGGCCGGCGGCGGCGAGCACGGCGGCGGCCAGCCTGTGGTCGTCGGCCGGCTCGATGGCGTACAGATCCAGGAGCAGCCGCCCGCCGGTCACCCGGCCGATCACCGCCGGGTGCGTGCCCGAGGTGACCTGATCGCCGGCTCGCAGCGGCTCGGCCAGCGCCGCCGGCAGGCTCACCGCGACGCTGGCCAGCGTTACTCCTGGCGCGCCTCCGCCGCCCGCGGTGGCCTGCGAGTCGGTGCGGCGGGCATCGAGGCCGGCGGCGGACAGTGCTCGTGCGATCCATTTCACCCGGTCGTTCAAAGCCTGGTGACCGGCGGAGAGCGCTTGCAGTACGGGCGGGGCGGGGCCGGCCAGGGTGGCCTCAAGCGCGGCGACAGTCAGCTTGTCCACCCGCAGCGCGCGGGCCAGCGGATGCCGGGCGAGCTGGCCGATCAGGTCGGCGCGGCCGAGCAGGAGGCCAGCCTGAGGTCCGCCGAGCAACTTGTCGCCGCTCGCGGTCACCAGCGCGGCGCCGGCCCGCAGCCAGGTCGCGGCGTCGGGTTCGTCAGGCAGCGCTGGGTGCGGCGCGAGCAGGCCTGAGCCGAGGTCACCGACCACGGGCACGCCCAGGCCGGCCAGCTCGGCGACCGTGGCACTGGCGGTGAATCCCTCGATCCGGTAGTTGGACGGGTGCACCTTGAGGATGAAGCCAGTCCGCTCCGAGATCGCGGCGGCGTAGTCGGCGGCGGTGGTGCGGTTGGTGGTGCCGACCTCACGGAGGCTCGCCCCGGTGCTCGCCAGCAGCTCAGGCAGCCGGAAGCCGGCGCCGATCTCGATCAGCTCGCCCCGGCTGAGCACGATCTCGCGTCCGGCGGCCAGCGCCGTCGCGACCAGGGCGAGCGCGGCGGCATTGTTGTTGACCACGTGCACTGCCTGCGCATCAGGCACGGCTCTGGCCAGCGCCGCGAGCATCGCGGTCCCGCGCTTGCCCCTGGTTCCTGTCGACAGGTCGAGCTCGAGGTCGGTGTAGCCGGCGGCGGCCAGCACGGCGGCTCGCGCGGCGGCCGAGAGGGGGGCCCGGCCGAGGTTCGTGTGCAGCAGGACTCCGGTCGCGTTCAGCACCGGGGTCAGCGAGGCCGCGAGGGCCGGCAAGGCGGCGGCGGCGGCGTCCGGTACCTGCCCGGGATCGATCTTGCCGTCCCTGGCGAGCTGTTGTGCCTGGTGGACGGCATTCCTGACCAGTGCCCGGCCGAGTCTAAGCTCGGCAGCAGCAAGGCGCGGATCAGCCAGGACCGCATCGGTCCTCGGCACCAGCCGGCGGGCGTCATCCACGATCGTGACCTTACCGCCGCTGCGGAGGTGCGACACGGATCGGAACGTGAACCCAAATCACGCGTTATCCGCGCAGGTATGCCACGCTTGACGGGCTGATAAGTAGAAAGTGGGAGCTGCTATGGCCAGTGCCGTGCCAATGTCTCGGAGCAGGGGCAGTCTGTCCGGGCTCGCGCTGATTCTGCTGGGTGCGTGGGGTGGCCTGGCGCCGTTCATCGGGCCTTATTTCCAGTTCGGATTCTCACCGGATAAGGCCTGGGCCTACAGCACGGGGCGGCTGTACCTGTCGATCCTGCCCGGCGTTGTCGTTCTGCTGACCGGGCTGGTGGTACTGACGACCAGGAGCCGGTGGTTTGGCGGCCTGTGCGCGCTGATCGCCGCGCTGGGCGGTGCCTGGTTCGCGCTCGGGCAGTTCACGCTGACTGTGGTGGCCGGCAATGCGCAGACTTACTCACCTGGCAGCCCGATCGGCGACTCGCTGGCCAGGATCACCATGTCCGAGGTCGGCAGTTTCGCCGGGGTCGGGGTGCTGATCGTGTTCTTCGCGGCCCTGGCGCTTGGCCGGCAGTCGATCGCCGCGCACAAGGATCACGTCAAGTTCGGCGACCAGGGTCCCGGCGGCCAGAGTTTCGGCAGCCAGGGCGGTGCGGGCGTCGGAGCGGGGCCGGCTTTCGTGGCCGGCAGCGGGCTGGCCGGCGTCGGGCTCTCGCCTGACGATCCGATCTTCGACCCGTACCCGCCTCAGGCCGCGCCCGTGACGACAACGCAGCCCCAGGCCGTGGTCGGCGGCGAGGCGCAGTTCCCGAGCCAGTACCCGCCCAGCCAGGACCCGTTCGGACAGCAGCAGTACCAGGCGACCGCGACCGCGCAGAGCGGCTACCCGGACGCCGGCGATCAGTACGGCGCCAGCCCAGGCGGCTACTCGCCGGGCACGGTCACCTATTCGCCAGGGCAGACCCGCTATCCGCCGACTCAGTTCCAGCCGGGCCAGGAGCAGACGAACTCGATGACGGCACCAACCGAAGAGCAGCAGTTCCCCCCAGCCCAGCGCTAGCCGAAGAGCGTCAGCCCCCCGGCCCAGGCGCGCCCCGGCCCAGCACGCCCCAGCCCAGCACGCCCCAGCCCAGCACGCCCCGGCCGGGGCGCGCCCCGGCCCAGCACCCCCGGCCCAGCGCTGGAAAGCTTGGCGGGGCTGGCTGACGCCGCCGGGGTTCCGTGATCATGGCGCTCGCCTTGATCACGGAACATAAGCCGCGCGATCACGCCGCCAGAGCTCCGTGATCACTATCCCGGACATGATCACGGAAGATCACCGGACCGTTGACCGGGTGAAACCAGGCATTGTGTAGGACGATCCGGCTGAGTCCCCAGTCAGGCTGGTCCCCGGCACCCCCGAAAGGGCGGATACTCGGCAAGCTCGCCACTCGGACCGGACTGAGCCACCACCCGGACCCTCAGACTGCCGGATATCAACCCTTTTCGAGTGGACCGGCGGCTAGCCTGGCTAGGTTTGGGCAGATCCTGTAGGACAGTTTGCCGTTGTAGGACAGTTTGCCGCCAGATTTGCGGTTAACGCTCCTGCAACGGCAAACAGTCCTACACGGCGTCCAGTTTCACGCCGTCCCAGGCCGTTGCGGCCGACCCCGACCGCAACGCCGACCCCGACTGCTGTCACAACCGGGTCCGGCGTAGCCCGGAGCACCCGGTACCGCCCCATCATGAAGCCAACCTTGATCACGGAACATGGCTCTGGGCGCGAATTCCGTGAAGTGGGCAGTCTGGTTCCGCGGTGGTGGTCCAGGGCCTGCCCCGCCGCTCGGCCGCCGGGCCGACCCCATCGATGTGACATAGCCGGGGCTGGAGCCCCGTCGATGTGACATAGCTGGGGCTGGAGCAAGGGCTGGAACACCAGCGCTGCCGCATCCATGTGGCCAGCCTCACGGAATTCGCGCCAGAGCCCGGAAAATCCCGTCGGGTGATCACATTTCATGTTCCGTGATGAAGCTCTATCTCAGGATCAGATCACGCTCTTCCGGGTTGACCCGCAACGGATGCCATTTCAGTTATCCGGCGGTATAGTTACATTAGTTACTAGAATTGGCAGGGTTGCAGGTCGGGGATCTGCTCTACCTCGGCAGGAGGTTCCCATGCGCCGAGGTCGTTTAGCTGTAAGCGCTCTGTTTGCCGCTGTGGCCACGCTGATCACGGGGGCGGCCATCCCTGCTGCCGCGACAACTCCGGTCGACACGATTACGGTCGTGACGGCCGGCAACCTGGATAGCGGGGTCGGCGAGCTGTACGTTGAGGTTTTCGCGACTACGCAGATTACCAGCATTACCGCGCATATCATGTCCGGCGCGACGGACAAGCTCGACCTCTCCGACTTCGCGTTCGATGCGATGGCCGATGTCTGGCTCGTGACCAGCCCGATCACGCAGGCGCAACTGCCGCTCGGCAGCTACACCGTCAAGGTCGACGTGACCGATATGGGCGGTTCCTCGGTGACCGGGGTCGAGGCCGGGCCGTTTGATTACCTGATTCAGCCGCAGATCACGGTGACAGGAAGTCCCGCCGTCATCGACTATGACCATCAGCTGATCACATTCTCCGGCTCGATTGATGGTCTTTACCCAGACGGGACAGTCAAGGGGCTCGCAAACCAGGCGCTTACCCTGACCGATGGCGGTGGCGGCTTCAGCCAGCAGCTGACGACAAAAGCCGACGGCTCTTTCCAGGTAACGATCACGCCGGACTTCGACGTTGCCGGAATAGATACCGCCTACTGGCTGACCATTGCGCAGTCAGATACGGTGGCAGCGGCAACGACCGTGACGACCCCGGTCCAGTTCTCCGTGCATCAGGATCAGGTCAAGGCGACCGCGAAGCTCAGCCAGGCTGACGCCGCGTACCAGCGGACAGTGACCGTCACGGGTACGGTCAGCTACCAGCCGCAGTCCGCCTTCGTGCCGCTGGTCGGCGCTGCGGTACAACTCTGGGGGATCGCCAACGGCAGAGACCGGCTGGTCGGCAGCGCGACCACCGGGGCCGGCGGCAAGTTCACGGTGTCCTTCACCGCCCTTCGCGATCTGAGCCTGACCCTCTACGCGGGCGGTCTCCTCGACCAGCCGTTCCTTGACGCGCTGCTCAGCCAGGCGACGGTCGGCCTGCCACCGCTGAGGATCTCCTTCCCGGTCACCTTCACGAATTTCAGCGCCTCGCTCAGCCCGTTCGGCATAATCCAGGCTGGCGTCTGCGAAGCCAACCACAAGCACGAGGGCCTGCCCGCAGTTCTGCAGTACTCACCGGGATTGACGGGACCGTGGAAGTCGCTGGAGGTCATCCGGGAGGTCGGCAGCTGCCCTGGCGGCCTGCGGATCGCGGGCCGGACTTCGGTCAAGCTGGCATCCGCGTACTACCGGGTCGTTTACCCGGGTTCGCGCCTGTTCCTGCCGGCCGCCACCAAGCCGCTGCTCCTGTCGAAGGCTCTGACCAGGGTCACGTCCTTCAGCGTCAGCCCGGGCAGCGTCAGCAGGAACGGATTCGTCACCGTGCGGGGCAGGCTCTGGCGGCGCGCGAAAACGTGGCGGCCGTATGCGGGCCGCAAGGTCCTGATTCTCTTCATCTATCGCAAGACGCTGTTCGGCTACCGGACCAACCCAGTCACCAACTCCGCTGGCTGGTTCAGCGGCCGGTTCAAGGTGGGGGTCAGCGCCCGGTGGTTCGCGCAGTACGACGGTGACGACACCCACTTCGCCTCCGATTCCAGCCGGGTCTCGGTGACGGCAACGGGTGGCGCTCATCCGGCCGGGCTGGCCGCCGACCTGGCGGCGTCAGGGATCGCCAAGGTGACGACGGCGGGGCACGCGGGCACCTGACTAGGCTGGGTGGCGGCCTGCGGGCGTGGAGTTAGCCTGATGTCGCCGGGCAGCACAGCGTGAGGGCTGAGCCGAGGGCGGCCGGTCACGACGCCGGCGGCAGCGAGAAACGCGGCGGCTGGCGAGAGGCTCAGCAGCAGTACGCCGATGGTCGGGGCCAGTGTCAGGCCGATCCACCAGGAGAATCCCATCACCGCCTGATAACGGCCAAGCAGGCCGGCGGGCACTAGGTCGGCGACGAGCGACACAAGCACGGTGGTGTAGAAGCACTCGCCGATCGCTACGGCAATCCCGGCCTTGACTCTGACCGCTGGTCAGGCTGCAGGGTGGTGCGGTGAGCGAGTTGCTGGCAATCGGTGAGTTTTCGGCCCAGTGCGGACTGTCGGTCAAGGTCCTGCGAACCTACGCGGCTGAGGGGCTGCTGGTCCCCGCTGCGGTAGATGCCTGGTCGGGGTACCGGTACTACGCCAGGCACCAGCTGCCCACGGCCAGGCTGATCGTAGCGCTGCGCCGGGCCGGGATCGCGCTGCGGGAGATCGGCGATTTCCTGCAGGACCCGGACGAAAGCCGGCTGCAAGCCTGGGAACGCGGCCTGGACCGGGAAGTCACCGACCGGAGGCAGGCGCTCGCGGCGGCCCGCCGTCAACTCGGCGTTCCCGCCACAGCCCCGCTCAATTCCGCCCGACACGATGGAGGCACCACCATGACCACGCTCATCGCCGGCTCCGCCAGTCACACCGGAACGGTGCGCGACACCAACCAGGACGCGCTCCTGATCAGTTCCCCGCTATTCGCGGTCGCCGACGGCATCGGCGCATCCCCCGCAGGGGAGACCGCAAGCCGCCTCGCCCTGGACACCCTGAAGACACGGATCACCAGCCCGCCAACCGCAGCCGGGCTGGCCGAGGCGACACGCGCCGCAAGCAGGGCCATCTGGGACAGAGCCGCGTCAGACCCGTCGCTGGAAGGCATGGCAACCACCCTCACCGCCGTGGCCGTCCTGCGCACCGGGGAACCAGCACAGCTCGCCGTGGCCAGCATCGGCGACTCCCGCGCCTACGTGTTCAGCGGCGGGCAACTGCATCAGCTCACCCGCGACCACAGCGTCGTGCAGGCGCTCATCGACGCCGGGGAACTCACCCGCGATGACGCGCGCACCCACCCCAGCCGCAGCCTTCTCACCCGCGCCATCGGCATGGCGCCGGTCACCGAACCCGACATCTTCCGGCCGGCAGTACCGGGACCCGCACGGCTCCTGCTGTGCACCGACGGACTGACCACCCACGCAGATGACCCGCAGATCGCCGACATCCTGGCCAGCGTCACCGAACCCGGCCAGGCAGCCGCGCGGCTCATCGAGCTCGCCAACGACAACGGCGGCAGCGACAACACCGCCGTCATCGTCATCGACCTGGACGCAGACCACAACGCAGCCTGACCCGCCCGCTAGTAGTGCCCCGCACGGCCAGGAGCGTTCCGAGTACCGCTTTTGACCGCAGCTGGGTGCCCCGGCTGTCGCAATAGGAACAGCTGGGGCCCCTGCTGTCACCGGCCGAGCCTCGCGGGGCATGTTGATCTGATCAAGCCGGAACGCCTATTGCCTGAACCACGGCCCCGGCGACTACTGACCGAGCGGATGGTCAGATCGAATCTCGGGTGCGATGAGGACCGGGCGCCGGGCGTGTGAGGCCAGTCGATGCGAGACGCTGCCCAGCAGTGCGGTCCGCAGGGTGCCGCGTCCACGCTGCCCGCACACGATCAGGCGCGCCGAAAGCTCGTCCGCCACCTCCAAGATGGCCGGGCCCACTCCGGTGAACGCCTGCCGGACCATCGGTGTCGCCTTATAGCCGTGCTCGGTGGCCCGGCGCGCTCCGTCGTCCGCCACCGACCGGGCGAAGGCTTCCTCCTGCGCGTCCATGTGTGTGCTATCGATCGAGTAGCCGACCGCGAACCCGCCGGTCAGCGCCAGCTGGGTCTCGATCGTTTCCCATACCGTGAGCACTACAGCCTCGATCTGCCGGTCGATCAGGTCCCCGGCCGCTCGCAAAGCGCTTACCGATCCTTCGGAACCGTCGAAACAGAACAAGACAGGCCCGCTGGGGGGCAGATCAGCCATGGTGCACTCCTTTTAGTCCGAGCCTTTAGGCGAGTTAATTTGATCATGGTGCGGGCCTGATGGTGGTACCGGCCCGGCCGGCCAGGATGTCGGCGGCATTGGTCAGCTTGCCGATCGCGGCGGGCTGACCGGACGCTCTTGCGAAGCGGATGCACGCTTCGATCTTCGGTCCCATCGACCCGGCCGGGAACGTCATGGCAGAAAGCGCGTCGGCGTCGATGGCATCGATTGGCCGCGCACCAGGCGTGCCGAATCCGCAGATGACAGCTGGAACGTCGGTGAGTATCAGCAAGCGGTCAGCTCGGAGCGTGATCGCCAGCTCAGCCGCCGTCAGATCCTTGTCGACGACCGCCTCCACGCCGGTAAGCTGACCAGCTTGCGACCGCATCACCGGTACGCCGCCACCCCCGCCGCACACCACGAGCATGCCTGCATCGGCCAGCGAGCGGATGGTCTCGATCTCGACCAGCGCCAGCGGCCTTGGTGAGGCCACCACGCGCCGCCAGTGCGGGCCGTCAGCCGCGATGGTCCACCCCAGGCGCGCCGCCAGCGTTTGTGCTTCGCTCTTGTCGTAGCTGGTTCCGACGAATTTGCTGGGATTGCTGAATGCGGGGTCGGACGGATCGACGACCGTCTGGCTGGTGACGCAGACCGCCCGCTGGGCGATGCCCGCGTTGCTGAGCTCCTGGACAAGCCAGTAGCCGATCATGCCCTGGGTCTGGGCGACCAGCACGTCGAGCGGATACGGCCGGCTGAGACTGGTGTCCGTCTGGCTTTCCAGTGCGAGAACGCCCACCTGCGGCCCGTTGCCATGGCACAGCACGAGCTGGTGATCGGTGGCCAGCGGGGCCAGAGCCGCGGCGGCCTGCCGGACATGCTTCCGCTGGATCACGGCGTCCGGCCGTTCGCCCCGTTCAAGAAGCGCGTTGCCGCCCAGGGCCACTACGACGCGCATCGGCCCGGAATCGTGGCGAGCATGAGGGCCTTGATTGTGTGCATCCGGTTCTCAGCCTGGTCGAATACCACCGAGGCCGGTGACTCGAATACCTCATCGGTAACTTCCAGTGCTTCCAGGCCACGCTTCTCGTAGATCCGCTCGCCGACTTCGGTGTCGCGGTTGTGCAGGGCGGGCAGGCAGTGCATGAACTTGACCGCCGCGTTGCCGGTGTCCTTCATGACAGCGGAGTTGACCTGGTAAGGAAGCAGCAGGTCGATCCGGGCGTCCCACTGGTCCTCGGGCTCGCCTAGGGACAGCCACACGTCGGTGTAGATGAAGTCAGCCTCACTGGTACCGGAGTTCACGTCCTCGGTCACCAGGAGCCTGGCGCCTGAGGTATCGGCCAGGCGAGCGGCGATGCCACGGATCTCCGCAGCGGGCTGGAGCGCATGCGGAGCGCAGATGCGGGCATCCATGCCAAGCGTCGCCGCGGTTACCAGCAGCGAGTTCGCAGTGTTGTTGCGGCCGTCACCCAGGTAGCAGAAGGACATCTCCGCGAGTGGCTTGCTGGAGTGGTCGGTCATGGTCAGGATGTCGGCCAGCATCTGGGTGGGGTGCCAGGTGTCGGTGAGCCCGTTCCAGACTGGCACTCCGGCGAACTCGCCGAGGACCTCTATTGATTCCTGGGTAAATCCGCGGTACTCGATGCCGTCGAACATGCGGCCGAGCACGCGGGCGGTGTCCTTAATCGACTCCTTGTGTCCCAGCTGGGATTCTCCCGGGCCGAGATAGGTGACCTGCCCGCCCTCATCGTGGGCGGCGACCTCGAAGCCGCACCGGGTCCGGGTGGATGTCTTCTCGAAGATCAGGGCAATGCTGCGGCCAGCGAGCCGTTGCCGGGCCAGTCCCTGGCGCTTGTCGGCCCGCAACTGCCTGGCCAGGTCGACGAGGAACAGAAACTCCTCGGCGTTGAGGTCTGTCTCCTTCAGCAGACTGCGTCCGCGCAGGTCCATCGCGCACTCCTCACGTCGTCAGGCCGGATCGCGCTCGATCGGGCAGGTCATGCAGCGGGGACCACCTCGGCCGCGGCCGAGCTCGCTCCCTGGCACCTCGATCACCTCGATACCGTGCTTGCGCAGCATGGTGTTGGTGGCGTTGTTGCGGTCGTAGCCGAGGATCACGCCAGGGGCGACGGCCAGGTAGTTGGTCCCGTCGTCCCATTGCTCGCGTTCGGCGGCGCGGATGTCTTCGTCAGTAACTAGCACGGTGACCGCGTCCACGCCGATCGCCTCCGCGAGGGCGTCCCACAGGCTGCGGTTGTGCCTGACCTTCAGGCCAGCACCGACGTCGTCGCGGGTGATGGTCCACGATCGCGGGTGGCGGTCGATGTAGGGATAGAGCACGAAGGTCGTGCGGTCGATCATGGTCATCACGGTGTCGAGGTGCATCATCGCGTGGGACTGAGGCAGCTCGATGGCGATCACGGTGTGGGCCTGATCGCTATCGAACAGGGCGCGGGAGAGGATCTCCGCCGCCATCGGCGTGGTCCGCTCGCCCATGCCGATAAGAACCGCGCCGTGGCCCAGGACATGGACGTCGCCGCCTTCCACGCTGGCTGGCAGGTGAAAGGCGTCGTCGTCGCCGTAGTAGGTGCGGAAGCCGGCGTCGGCGAAGGTGGGATGGAAACGGTAGATGGCGCGCATGTGCAGGCTCTCCCGCTGCCGGGCGGGCTTCGCCATCGGGTTGACCGAGACTCCGCCGTAGATCCAGCAGGAGTTGTCCCGGGTGAACAGGTGGTTGGGCAGCGGCGGGAGCAGGAAGTCGTCAGCCCGCAGCATGTCCCATTTCAGGCTCTTGACCCGGCCCAATGGCCGCAGGTCGGCCTTGAGCACGCCGCCGACCAGGTACTCGGCTAGCTGCGCTCCGTCGAGGTCGTCGAATAGCTCGCGCAGCGGGCCGACGAGCGCCGGGCCCAGGATCTCTGGGGTGCACACCCGGTCCAGAACGAATGACCTGGCCTCGGGCAGATCAAGCGTCTGCGCCAGCAGCTGCCCGAAGTAGTGCACGCGCACGCCGCGGTCGCGGAGGATCTCGGCAAACACGTCGTGCTCTTCCTTGGTCTTACTTGCCCACAGCACGTCGTCGAACAGCAGGCCGCCGATGTTCTGCGGGGTGAGCCGGGATAGCTCCAGGCCTGGCCGGTGCACGATGGCCTGCCTGAGCTGGCCAACCTCCGATCGCACGCTGAACGTCATGACTGTCCCTCCGCGGTAACTAGGTCGGCTGGTGCCGGGGTCTGACTGAGGTCTTCGCGACGGGCCTGGATGAAGGCGTACAGGATGATTCCGGCCAGTACGACGACCATGGCCTGGTACACCGCCGAATATCCGGCGGCGAAGGTGACCCAGAGCGAGAACAGCGCCGCCGCGCTGGCGACGGACAGATCCCGGGCCAGCAGCCATTTCTGCAGCGGCCGGCGGCGGGACACCAGGTAAGTGAGCTGCGCGCAAGCCGAGAATAGGTAAGGAATCGCCACCGTGACCACGGTCAGGTCGACCAGGTAAGTGAACACGGTCAGCCCTGAGCTGGTGGTGTAGCGCCAGAGCATCAGCAGTGATGGCAGCGCCGCCGCGACTACGACGCCAAACCAGGCCGTACCCTTTCGGTCGGTCCAGGCGAACGGCCGCGGGAACAGGCCGTCTTCGGCCGGTGCCCGGGACACTTCGGCGGTGACCAGGGTCCAGCCGATAAGCGCCCCGAACCCGGAAGTCGCGGCCAGCGCGGCGACCAGTTTCCCGGCCCAGGCGCCGTTCGGGAAGATCGCCTGGAAGGCTGTGACAAATGGTGCCCCGTTGTTCACCAGCATCCGGTGCGCGACCAGGCCCATGACCGCAGCCGACACCGCCAGGTACACGATGGCGCTGGCACCGGTACCCAGCAGGGAAGCGCGGCCGACATTGCGGCGCGGATCGCTGACCCGCTTGGCGACGATGGCCGCCGTTTCCACGCCGATGAACGAGAACAACGCCACCCCGGCGGCGATCCCGATCGCTGAGTACAGGCTGCCGCCGGAGGTGTTGAACGCGCCGAAGTTCGCCTTGGTGACAAAGAACCAGCCCACCACGCCGACGAAGAGCAGCGGCAGGTACTTCAGAACCACGGTGAGGTTCTGCAGCCAGGCTGTCTGCCTGATCCCGGCCAGGTTCACCGCCGCCGGGATCCACAGCCCGATCAGGGCGATCCCCCAGTTTCCCAGGCCAGACGGACTGATGCCGAAAAGTGCGTCCACGTAGAAGACCCACGACGAGACGATAGCCGCGTTGCCAGCCCACGCCTGGATCCAGTAGCACCAGCCCGTCAGGTACCCGGCGAAGTCACCGAATTCGTGCCGCGCGTAGGCGTACGGTCCGCCATCGGATTTCGGGATACGCCTGGTCAGCTGCCCGAACAAAATAGCCAGCACCATCGCGCCCACGGCGATCACCGCGAGCACGACCAGCGAGATGGTGCCCGCGCCGGCGAGCACAGCCGGCATCGTAAATACCCCGGCTCCGACGACGGTGCCGATGACCAGGCCGGTGGCCGACGTGAGACCCAGCGTCCGGGCCTTCTGCTGGTCCTTCGCCGACGTTAGCTCCGGTTCCCCATCCAGCTCGCCCGGTGACCGGGCGCTCAGAGCACTGGACATGGACTCCTCCTCCTGGGGTGGCCAGCCGGCCCGTCCCGCATGGGGCGAAAGGTGATAGTGCATCCACAGTCGCGCCTAGCGGGGCTTGCTCGCACCCGGGGCAGACCCTGGTCAGTACCCCGCGCCCTGCGGACCAGGGAGTGCGCCGGGAAACCAGGGTGCCCGGCCAGGGCAGGACACAGGCGCGATCAGCTAGACGGGGAAATGACCGTGGACTAGGCAGCGGCGACCTGAGGATGACAGCGTGTCTGAGTCTTTGGCCTACTCGCAGATGGGGGCGGCAGCCAGCGGGCAGGCGCATGCCTTGTTCGCGCGGACCATGGCTATGTGGCGGTTACGGCTGGCCTGTTCGCGGCGGACAGGCCGTGCGTGTCAGGAACCCGCCGATCGAGTGCGGGCGGATCTGGCGCTGTGGCGGCGGATAACCAGCCGGCGGATCTCGTCAGCTCCCCAGACGATGAACGGGAAGGGGGCCACAGTGGCGAGCTGAGCCGGCGCGAGCGCGGCGGTGCCGAAGAAGCTCTGCAAGGCCGGCAGGTAGATCACCAGGACGGCGAACGCCAGCGCGACGGCGATAGCGCCCAGCAACAGCCGGTTGGTGAACACACCGACCGAACGCAGGGACGCGCGCTGGGTGCGAACCGCGAATGCGGTGCCTACCTGGCAGGCCACGATGCCCATCCAGGCGACGGAAGTGGCCTGCCGGTAGAGGTGGTTCAGCGGGGTTCCGGCTCCGGTGGGGTCGCCTGGCTGCCAGCCTCCGTGCCGCAAGGTGATGAAGAATCCGGACATGACCAAGGCGGCGGAGATCAGGCCCAGGAACCCCCACGCGCGGGCGAGGATCCGGCCGGTGATCACGCCCTCGGTGCGCCGGCGAGGGGGCCTGTCCATGAGCCCTGGCTCGGCGGGTTCCCGGCTGAGCGCCAGGGCAGGCAGCGTGTCGGTGCCTAGGTCGATGGCCAGGATCTCCAGCACTGTCAGCGGCAGCGGCAGCGCCCCGCCGGCGAGGGCGAAGATGACGAACGGCACCACCTCGGGGACGGCGTGAGCGAAGATATACGCGATGAATTTGCGGACGTTGTCATAGATCCGCCGCCCCGACTCGACTGCCGCGATGATTGTGGCGAAGTTGTCGTCAGTGAGCACCATGGTCGCGGCCTCACGGGCGACGTCGGTCCCCGAGCGGCCCATCGCGATCCCGATGTCGGCGCGCCGCAGGGCGGGGGCATCGTTGACCCCGTCGCCAGTCACCGCGACCACTTCGCCCATCGCCCGCAGCGCGTCCGTGATCCGCAGCTTGGCCTCCGGGGAACTGCGCGCGAACACTATCTCGGTACCGGCGCTGAGGACCTCATCGAGCTGCGCCTCGCTCATCGCGTCTAGCTCGGTCCCCGTGACGACCCGCAGCCCGGTGCCGCCGATGCCGACCTGGCGGGCAATCGCCGCTGCCGTCAGCCCGTTGTCGCCCGTGACCACGTGCACCCGGATGCCCGCGCGGTGGGCCTGCTCGATCGCCGCCGCCACCTCCGGGCGCGGTGGGTCCATCATCGCGACCAGCCCGACCAGGCACAGATCCCGTTCCGCATCCTCGCGCACGGCCGGCGGTGCCGAGCCGGACGGCAGCATGCGGTCGGCAGCGGCCAGAACCCGCAGGCCACGCTGGGCGTAGTCATGCATGACCCGGGATACTTCGTCGCGGTCAGCCGCGCTGATCGGCGATTCGCCCGAGTCGCGGTAGATCCGGGTGGCCCGGGCGAGTACTTCCTCCGGCGCGCCCTTCGTGTTCACCACCAGGCTGCCGTCCCGCTCGTCGATGGTCGTCATGAGCTTCAGCCTCGGGTCGAAGCGGAACAGCAACCGGCGGTGCTTTTCCCGGTCGGCCAGCGAGACGTCCAGGCCATGGGCGGCCGCCAGCTCCAGCAGAGCGAGCTCGGTGGGGTCACCGGCTGGATGGCCGGAGCCAGTGCCGTCCGGATCCGCCGTATTGCACGCTGACACGATGCGGGCGAGCAGCCTGAGCTGTTCCGCACCGCCGCCGGCGGCCGAACCAGCGCTACCGGAAGCCTCTCCGATGACCTCACCCGCCGCAGTCCAGACCGTGGTGACATGCATCAGGTTCTGGGTGAGGGTCCCGGTCTTGTCGGTGCAGATGACCGAGGTGGATCCAAGGGTCTCTACCGCGGAGAGCCGCTTGACGAGCGCGCCCCGCCGCGCCATTTCCCGCACTCCGACCGCCAGCGCGAGTGTGATCGTCGGCAGCAGCCCCTCAGGAACGTTGGCGACCAGCAGCCCGATCGCGAAGCTTGCCGCCGCCGCCACGCTGAGCCCGGCTGCCAGGCCGATCGGCAAGAAGGCGATCCCGGCGCCGACCGCCACAAACGCGATCAGCCACGCGGCTCGCTTGACCTGGTGTTCTAGTGGGCTTTCCTGCCGTCCGCCCCGCTGGCTGAGCGCCGCGATGCGACCGAGTTCGGTGCGCATCCCCGTGGCTGTCACCACGGCGCGCGCTTGCCCGCCGGTGCAGGCGGTTCCGCTGAACACCACGTCCGCGGCCTGCAGCAGCGGCACCGCGCCGTCCGGCTCTCCGGCCGAGCGGGTCACTGGCACCGACTCGCCGGTGAGGGTGGACATGTCCACCTCGATCGTGCCGCCGATCAGCCGTCCGTCCGCGCTGATGCTCTGCCCTTCGTCCAGCAGCATGACGTCTCCAGGCACGAGCAGCCGGGCCTCGACTTCTTGCCGGGCGCCATCGCGCAGGACCTGCGCCCGCTCCGGCAGGAATGCGGCCAGCGCCTGCACCGCGTGCTCGGCCTGGAGTTCCTGCGCGAACGAGAAGGCCGCGTTCAGCAAGATGACCGTGGCGATCGCGACCGCCAGCTTCGGCGTCCCGCTGATCCAGGCCAGAACCGCCGCCAGAGCCAGCAGCAGGGCCAGCGGCTGGGTGAACTGCTGGGCCAGCTCACCTGGCCAGAGTCGGTCACGGCGACTGACCAGTTCGTTCGGCCCCCAAGCCTCCAGCCGCCGCGCCGCCTCCCGGCTGGTCAGGCCCGACGGCGAGGTTCGAAGGTCACGGAACAACCTGGACAGCGGCGCCAGCGGATCCGCTGTTTGCGTTTCAGTCACGGCCTGCTTGGTCATGAGTGCTCCGCTCTGCAGGTGTTTGCTGCAGAGCAGCATTTCCCGCGCTGCCGGGCACTCGCATCAGTCGAAGTCCCTGGCCTGCAGTTCCTGGCCGGGTTTCACGGATCCTAGCCGGGGGCGAACCTCGGGTTATCCCTACAGCCACCGGCCGGTCGCCTGGACATCATCACAAGATGGGAATTCGGATCCTGATCGTCGATGACGACGAAGGCTTCCTCAGTGTTGCCGCCGAACTGCTCGCTGAGCGCGGCTTTGAAGTCCTCGACAAGGTCATGGACGCTCCCGCCGCAATGGCTGCCACGCGAGACCACCGTCCGGACGGGGTGCTGCTTGACATCAACCTGCCCGGGCGAGATGGCTTCACGACAGCGCTGGCCATTTCGAAGGCCTGCCCGTCCGCCCGGATCGTGCTGACCTCCGCCGCCGTCCCGCACGTGCCTGCCGAAACGCTCCAGGACTGCCGCGCCCACGCGTTTGTGCCCAAGCAAGAACTCGCGACCGCCGACCTGGCCGACCTGTTCAGGCGTTCAGGTACGTAAGCACGGCGAGCACCCGGCGGTGCACCTCGGGCGAGGTATGCAGCCCGAGCTTGTCGAAGATGCCGGTCACGTGCCGTTCAATGGCAGCAACCGTCACGACGAGTTCCTGCGCGATGCCTCCATTGGAGCGGCCCTGCGCGATCAGCGCCAGGACCTGCCGCTCTCTGGGCGTAAGGCTGTCAAGGGGCCCCGCTATCCGCTTGCGGCCCACCAGGCGTGCGACCACGTCGGGGTCGAGCACCGAGCCGCCTTCGGCGACCCGGCGCACCGCATCGGCGAACATGCGGAAGTCGGCCACCTTCTCCTTCAGCAGGTAGCCGACGCCCTGAGCGCCGTCGGCGACCAGGGCGAGCGCATAAGCGTCTTCCAGGAACTGGGACAGAACCAGAACGCCCATCTCAGGGTGAGCGGCACGGATCGCCAGCGCCGCCCGCAGCCCGTCATCGGTGTGCTCCGGGGGCATCTGGATGTCCGCGACGACCACGTCCGGCCGGTACGCGTCAGCTAGCCGGACAAGGTCAAGCGCATCGGCGGCGGTGCCGACGACTTCAAATTCCCCGCCATCGAGCACGCGGATGATGCCCTCGCGAACGAAAGACTGATCCTCGCCGATGATGACCCGTAGCCGCTGCGCCTGACCCACGGTATGAAGCTATACCGGAACAGCGGCCCTGAGCACAGTCCCGCCGGAGCGCGGGCTGATGATGTCCAGCGTTCCGCCGAGCGCGCCGACTCTGTCGCCTAGCCCGATGAGGCCGCTGGTTTCCGACTGGGCTCGCGCCCCGCCGATCCCGTCGTCGCTGACTTCCAGGACGCATTGGCCATCGGCGACCTCGATCCTTATCCTGGCGCAGGTGGCGCGGGCGTGCTTGACGACGTTGGTGAGCGCTTCTGAGCAGCAGAAGTACAGGCTGGCCTCGACATGGGCCGACAGCCTGGTGCCAGGTACGTCGATTTCGACGGGGATGGGAAATCGGTCGGCCAGGGCACGGATCGCCGGTGCCAGGCCACGCTGGGTGAGGATCGCGGGGTGCAGGCCGGCGGCGAGGTCGCGCAGGTCCTCGATCCCGCGCCTGATGTCAGTCACGGCCTGGCTGAGTAGTTCCCTCGCCCGCTGCGGATCGGATTCCCAGCGCTGCTCTGCGAGCTGAAGGCTGATGAGGGCGACGACCAGGCGCTGCTGGGCACCGTCGTGCAAGTCCCTGGTAATGCGCTGACGGGCGGCGTCGGATGCGGCAACCAGGCGGACCCGCGACGCTACGAGCTCCGGCTTCCGCCCGCTGGCGGTCGGTGATGTCACGCACGTAGGCGGTGAACGAGGGCTGGCCGGGAAGATCGGTGCGGGTGACGGCCACCTCAGCCGGAAACTCGGTGCCATCGGCGCGCATGGCTTGCGTCTCGATCCGGCGGTTGAGAATGCTGACCTGCCCGGTTTCCAGATGGCGGACGAGGCCGCGCCGACATGCCTCCCGAAGCGCCGGGGGCACGATCAGGTCCGCGAGATCGCGGCCGAGCACCTCCTGCGCCCGGTACCCGAAGGTCCGCTCGAAGGCGCTATTCACATAGGTCACCCGGGCATCCCGGTCAATGCTGATGACGGCGTCGAGAGCAGTCTCGAGAATGACGCGCTGCCGGGCCTCACTCGCCGCGAGCGTGGCCGCCCGCGCCTGCGCGACCTCGCGCCCCCGGTCAGCCTCGCCTCGCAGTTCCACCTGCCTGAGCCGCTCTCGCTCAGCCGCGATCAGCTCCTGGTTAGCAATGACCGCGCCGCACAACTGGGCGAGAACCGATAGCAGGAAAGTCTCCTGATCCGACAAGTTCTCGCTGCCGGTAACGATCAGGAACACCTGCTCGCGCGTAAGCGGCGAGGAAATGGGGAACGCCCAGCATCCCGAATAGCCTTCGGCGTCAAGCCGGGCAACCCCGGTCAGCCCGGCCAGGAGATCGCCGACGCCCGGCGGCGCCCGGTCGTAATACTCCCCGGACTTGCTTGGATGCCAGGCCACGGCGCTATGGGAGACGGCGATCGATGGAACCGCCGTGGTCACAAGGCGCATGGCCTGGGCGGGAGAAGATGCCTGAGCCAGGATAAGCGACAAGCTGAAGACAGAATTGACTGCGGATAGCACTCGGCTGACGTCTGGGATTACATCAGATGCGTCGGAACCGCCGGTTTCGGTCGACGCCATTGCTATCCTGGAAGCCGGTCTGCCTCGTAATGCGGGTTGCCGATGACAATGCCGTTGACGTACATGCGCGGATGCGTCCTGAGCACGTGCATGATCGTGCTGCCGTCAAACAGATCGAGATCGTAGAGGCAGAAGAAGAAGTGCGGATAGTCAGGAACGATCCGGTTGAGTTCTGACTCCGCGGCGAACCATTCCCGGATGTCAACGCCGTTCCGTATGAGGAAGCTCTCGTCTCCGACCGCCCGGAAGCTGCCGTATCCGTCGGCGAGCGCGTCACGGACCATCGTCTCCATGCTGCCGATAAACGTATCCTTTGAAAAATGGCCGTCCGGCATGTACCCCTCATTCTCCGTGAGGATATTCAGCATGCCGTCTCTCGTGACGAGTTCGGGAGGAATCCTGCTCTGCACCGCAGTTGGCTGATCGACCATGCAGAATACTTTGTTTCCCGCCCCCAGCCCTTTGGTGACGTAATCGACAATAATATCGTCTAGTATGTTCAGGCTGCCGCTGTAAAAGGCGCATACATGGTCGCCAGCGGCGAATCCGAGGCTAGGGTCCTGCGATGCCGGGATCATCATGGCCAGCCTTCCTGCCTAGGAAGCTCAGCCTAGCATTCCAGGCGGGTTAGTGACTTTTGTAGGGTTAACCCCACATCCGGGCGCGGACACCCTGAGCCGCGGGCTGTGGCTCCCTCGATTGGCGGCCGTGCCCGCACCAGGCAGTTTGGGTGTCATGGCGGGAGACGAAGAGCGCCTCGGGCTGCACGGGCGCCAGGTTGAGTGCGGGAAACTAGCCAGGCTGGCTGACGGCCTGCGCGACGGCAGCGGCGCCGTGCTGGTCGTGCGCGGCGAGCCGGGTACCGGAAAGACAGCGCTTCTAGATTTTACGGTCGGGCTGGCCACCGATCTTCAGGTAGTACGGGCAGCGGGTGCGGAATCGGAGTCGGAGCTGGCCTTCGGCGGACTGCACCGGCTGTTTGGGCTAACACCGCTCAGCCGGCTGCCCAGCGCTCAGCGTGCGGCGCTTGAGGCCGCGTTCGGCCTGCGGGCGGATACGAGACCCGATCGATTCCTGGTCGGCCTGGCCGTCCTCGGCCTGCTCACGGAGGCGCCCGGCGGCCGGCCGCTGATCTGCGTCATCGACGAAGCGCACTGGCTGGACCTGGAGTCGAGGCAGGCTCTCGGGTTCGCCGCGCGACGGCTGACCTCTGAATCCCTGCTGATGCTCTTCGCGACACCGGAGCCGGTTCCCGAGCTAGACGGCCTGCCCACGATAACGCTCGGCCGGCTGCGCGAGGCGGATGCCCGCGCACTCCTGGCCGCCACCGTGCGGTGCCCGCTTGATGACCGGATACGAGATCAGATACTCGCTGAGACCGGGCGGATACCAGGGGCTCTGCTGAGCCTGCTGCGAGCGGTATCGCCAGCTCAGCTGGCGGGCGGCTTCGGGCTCCCTGGCGTGCTGCCCGGCGGCACACCAGGCGTCCTATCCGCCGAGCTGGGCGAACTTCCTGACCAGACCCGCCAGCTGCTTGTCCTGGCGGCCGGCCGACCCAACTGGTGATCCAGCGCTGCTGTGGCGAGCGGCTGCCTACCTCGGGATCGCCGATCAAGCCGCGGTCCTCGCGGCCGAGGCCGGCTTCATTACCTTCGGCGCCCGGGTCGTTTTCCGCGATCACACGGTCCGGTCGGCGGCCTACCGGACCGCCCGCCTGCGGGACCGCCGAGCGGCGCATCGTGCTCTGGCGCAAGCCACTGATCCGCACGCTGATCCTGATCGCCGCGCCTGGCACCGGGCGCAGGCCCTGATCGAGCTGGATGAGAACGTCGCCGCCGAACTGGAGCGCACGGCCGGCCGGGCGCAGCGCCGCGGCGGCCTCGCCGCCATGGCCGCCTTCCTCGAACGCGCCGCCATCGCGACGCCGGACGCGGCGAGACGGGCAGAAAGAAGCCTCGCCGCCGCTTCGGCCATGCTCGGTGCGGGCGACTTCTCGGCGGCGGCGAAGCTGCTCGACCTGACGGAGGCCGACCCTGGAGATGACCACCGCCAAGCGCGCGCTGATCATGCGGTGGCCAGGCTCGCGTTCGCCATGAACGGCGGCGGCGACTCATCGCAGCTGCTTCACGCGGCCGCACGACAGCTGGCCAGATTCGATCGCGCGCAGTGCCGCACGGCCTACCTGGACGCGATCCGGGCCGCGCTATCCGCGGGCGGCCGAGCCGCAGTTGGCGGCACGATGGCGAACGTGGCACGCTCCGCGCGAGAACTGCCGCCAGATCTCGACGCCTGCGGGCCAGGTGACGCTCTCCTGGCCGGGCTGTCAGCTAACTTCGGCGGCGACTTCGCAGCGGGGGCGTCCGGATTGCGCTGCGCGATAGCCGGCATCGGGCCGGCCTGAGCGCGGCGGCAGAACTCAGCCTGCTGCCGCTGGCCTGCGCCGGAGCGTTCCAATTGTGGGATGACCAGGCGGCCGGCGCACTCGCCGGCCGGTACGTCCGGCTGGCCCGCGAGCAGGGAGCGCTCGGTGACCTGCCATCAGCCCTCAACGCGCTCAGCTGCACGCGTTTGGTGGCCGGCGACCTCACCGGTGCGGATTGCCTGGCCGAGCAAGCGCAGGCAACAGCCGACGCAGTGGGCATCAGGATCATCCCCTACGGCGCTCTCGGCCTGGCTGCCCTGCGCGGTCGGGAGGAACCGGCGAGGGTGCTGATCGACCGCAGCCAGGAGGACGCCGCGCTGCGCGGCGAGGGACTCGGAGTCGCCGCCGCGAGCTGGGCAGCCGCCGTCCTGCATAACGGCCTCGGCCGGTACGCGCGAGCGCTGTCCGCTGCCACCGAGGCCATCGACCAGGCCGGCTCGCCCGTAGTCGCCGGCTGGCCGATCGCCGAACTGGTCGAGGCGGCGGTCCGGTCAGGGGAGTCCGGGCGCGCCGAAACGGCCATGAGTTCCCTGTCGCGCATGGCCATCGCCGCCGGCACCGACTGGGCGCTCGGCGTCGCGGCTCGTTCCCGTGCGCTGCTGACCGGCGAAGAAGACCTTTACCAAGTGGCTATCGACCATCTTGGCCGGTCCCAGACTCAGGTCGAGCTGGCTCGCGCTCACCTGCTCTACGGGGAGTGGCTTCGCCGCGAGAACCGCCGGGCTGACGCCCGCGAGCAACTTCACCGCGCTCGCGAAATGCTAACCGCGATGGGGATAGCTGGCTTCGCCGAGCGGGCCCGGCGTGAGTTGCTCGCCACTGGCGAGACCGTCCGCAAGCGCACGGCGCAGGCCGACCAGGACCTGACTCCGCAGGAGGCACAGATCGCCCTGCGCGCCCGCGACGGTCAGACCAACAGGGAGATCGGCGCCGAACTGTTCCTCAGCGCTCGCACCGTGGAATGGCACTTGCACAAGGTCTGCGTCAAACTCGGCATTACCTCCCGCCGGCAGCTCAGGGAGGCGCTGCCGGCCTGACGCTATTCGATCTCAAGCTCGCGCAGGTTGGTCTTGGCCAGGTCGATGAGCTCGCTGCCTTCGCCAGACAAGATCGTGCGGGAGGCGTACAGGGTGAAGCCCTTGAGCTGGCCGAAGCTGATCTTCGGCGGCAGGGACAGCTCGTGCCGGGCGGTGCGCACGTCGACCAGGGCGGGGCCGTCGTGACCGAACGCCGCTTGCAGCGCGCCGGTGAGCTCATTCGCCTTCTCCACCCGGACGCCGAATAGCCCGACGGCCCTGGCGATGCCGGCGAAGTCGGGGTTGTCCAGGTCGGTGCCGTACGTGACGATCCCCGCCGCCTCCATCTCAAGCTCGACGAACGAGAGCGCGCCGTTGCTGAACACGACGACCTTGACCGGCAGGTGCAGCTGGCGAAGCGTGATGAGCTCGCCGAGCAGCATGGCCAGGCCACCATCGCCGGACAGCGCGACGACCTGCCGGCCGGGCTCGGCGCCCTGGGCGCCGATGGCGTGCGGTAGCGCGTTCGCCATCGATCCGTGGCTCAGCGAGCCGAGCAGCCGCCGGCGGCCGTTCATCCGCAGGTAGCGGGCGGCCCAGATGGCCAGGGAGCCGGTGTCGAAGGTGAAGATCGCATCATCGTCGGCGAGCGCGTCGATAGTAGCGGCGACATATTGCGGGTGCAGGGCGGTCTGCGGACTGGCGTCCGCAGACCGCCCTGCCGGTGTTTGCCGACCCACCGGAGAATCGCTGGAACGGTCCCTGGCGAGCTTGTCAAGCCGGGCCCGGGCTCGCCGGTAGTGGCCGGTCATCCGGTGCAGGTGGGCGGTGTGAGTCTTGGGAGCTAGCAGCGGCAGCAGCGCGTCGGCCGTGTCCCGCACGGTGCCGACCAGCGGAACGGCGACCGGGGCGCGGCGGCCGATCCGCTCGCCGCGCACGTCAACCTGGATGATCGGGATGCCTTCCGGCAGGAACGACCGGTAAGGAAAGTCGGTGCCCAGCATGACCAGCGCGTCGCAGTGTTCCATCGCGCGGTACCCCGAGGTAAAGCCGATCAGTCCCGTCATCCCCACGTCGTACGGGTTGTCGTACTCCACGTGCTCCTTGCCGCCGAAGGCGTGTACCACCGGCGCTTGCAGCGTCTCGGCCAGGGCGAGCAACTGCTGGCGGGCGCCGGCACAGCCAGCCCCGGCCAGGATCGTCACCCGCTCGGCCGCGTTCAGCACGGCCGCGGCTGCGGCTAGCGACGCATCGTCCGGCCGCAGCACGAAGTGTGCCGCCCGCACCGGCACTGCCGCACTGCCATGCGGTGCGTCCTCAAGGAATACGTCCCCGGGAACGACCAAGACTGCGACGCCGCGCTGCTGCACGGCGGCCCGCATCGCGATCTGCAGCAGCCGCGGTAGCTGGGCGGGGATGCTGACCAGCTCGCAGTACACGCTGGCTTCGCGGAACAGGTCCTGCGGATGGGTTTCCTGGAAGTACTGCCCGCCGATCTCTTCCGACGGGATATGCGCGGCGATCGCCAGCACGGGCACCCCGCTGCGGTTCGCGTCGAACAGGCCATTCAGCAGGTGCAGGTTCCCTGGCCCGCAACTGGCTGCGCACACGGCCAGTTCCCCGGTGATCGCCGCCTCCGCGGCCGCGGCGAAGGCGGCTGCTTCCTCGTGCCTGACATGGGCCCAGGCAATGGTGCCGTCGCGGCGCAGCGCGTCGGTGAA
This sequence comes from uncultured Actinomycetota bacterium, assembly GCA_963819285.1. Classification (GTDB taxonomy): domain Bacteria; phylum Actinomycetota; class Actinomycetes; order Streptosporangiales; family Streptosporangiaceae; genus Chersky-822. The sequence continues at coordinate 566,655 of CAWFVM010000006.1, read as the reverse complement.
TCCGTTCAGCGAGTCGCCGGGCAGGCCCCAGACGCGCCGCACCCCCGACACCCTCAGCGTCGCCACCACCACATCAGCCACCGTGGTTGCCATCACGCGCTCCCTCCGTGTCATGGCCGACTCCGTGTCATGGCCGACTCTGTGTCATGGCCGAATGGCCGGCTGGTACCAATCTCGCGCGCCGCGAGGGGCCGTCGCGCCCGTGAAACCCCCGGCCGGTGCCCCGGTCCCTGGCTCAACCAGGGTGGCCGCCAGTGTCCGCCACGGGCGCGATCGAGCGCCGGCCTGGGCGACAGTGGAGCCTGGCAAGGCTGGAGTAGCTGACCTCAGGGAGACCACCATGTGTTTTGTCCACGCCGGGGGCTCCGGGCCAGTCCAGCAGGCGGCCATCGGCGCCGCCGCCGCGACCGCGTTCTCCAGTGTCGCCGCCGGGACCTCCGTCGGCGCGCTCGATGTGGTCGGGCACGGCACTCCGGACGTGGTGGCCGCGCCGGACGGGGCGCAGGTTCTTGACGGGTTCAGCCGGGTGCTGCACAACCGCCTTAACCGCGATCTGCCGCCGGCGGCGACAGTGCGCCCTGGTGAGGTCATCCAGCTGCTCTGCCGGGATGCCCTGGACATCGGCGCGGCCGTCCGGACGATGACGCCGGAAGCGACGATGACCATCGATCTGGGCCGGGTCCACCCGCTGACCGGCCCGGTCTTCGTCGAAGGGGCTGAGCCGGGCGACATCCTGGAGGTCGAAGTGCTGGACGTCGCCCCGCTCGTGGATTTCGGGTACGTGGTCCTGAGCCCGGCGCTGGGCATGTTCGGCACGCTGCGGCCCGAACTGCTCGCACCGCTCGCCCCGTACACCGAGGCTTCACAGCTCAGCGATCCCAGCCCGGGCCGGGTACCGAGCGCTATCCCGGCTGACCAGCCTTACAACAGCGGCGCCCCCTGGGTACAGCTGTTCACCTTCGAGCGCGGCCAGCGCAGCGGGTTCGCCACCTTCACCGGCACCGACACCGGCCGCCAGGCGCGGATCCCGATCGCCCCGTTCATGGGCATCTACGGTGTGGCGCCGCTGCGCAAGGGTATGTACCGCACCTTCCCGCCCAGCGTCAGCGGGGGTTGCGGCGGCAACACCGACATCCGGCAGCTGACCAAGGGCGCCCGGCTCCAGCTCCCGGTCTACGTGGAGGGCGCGCTGTTCAGCGCCGCCGACGGGCACATGGCCCAAGGCGACGGCGAGGTAACCGGGACGGCCATCGAGACCCTGATGGCGTGCACGCTGCGGTTCAGCGTGATCAAGAACACCATCCTCGCCGCACCCCGCGCGATCGTCCCTGCCGCCGACCCCACCCAGCTGGCCATGCCCGCCGAGATGCTCAGCCACGGCTACTACCAGACCTGCGGCACGGGCCCTGACCTAATGGAGAACGCCAAGAACGCGGTCAGGGACATGATCGACTGGCTCGTGACCGACCAGCGGCTCAGCCTGCATGAGGCGTACACCATGTGCAGCGTAGCGGGCGACCTGAAGATCAACGAAACCGTCGACATCCCGAACTGGCTCGTATCGATGACGTTGCCGCGCGGGATCTTCACCTAAGGAGCAAGGCCCGTGGACATGAAGCTCGAGGTCGTGGTAATTCCGGTATCCGACGTGGACAAGGCCAGGAATTTCTACCAGTCGCTGGGGTGGCGGCTCGATGCCGACATCTCCCCCAGTGCCGACTACCGGGTGGTCCAGCTGACTCCGCCCGGATCAGCCTGCTCTGTCATCTTCGGCACCGGGGTCACGTCGGCCGCACCCGGCTCGGCCCAGGGCCTGCACCTGGTCGCGACCGACATCGGCGCGGCCCGCGCTGAGCTCGCGGCGCACGTCGCCGAGGTCAGCGAGATCTTCCACGACACCACCGGGATCTTCCACCACGCCGGGGCGCGGGAACGGATCGGAGGCCCGGCCCCCGGCCACGCGAGCTATGGCTCGTTCGTCTCGTTCGAAGACCCGGATGGCAACGGCTGGCTGGTTCAGGAGATCACCACCCGCCTGCCCGGCCGGTGATCACAATGCGAACCCGGACGCACTCGATGACACCGATCGCCGCCGTCGCCGCCGGTCTCGTGGCCGGCGCCGTAGGTACCGTCTGCCTGGACGCGGTCCAGTACGTCAGATACCGCCAGGCAGGCGGCAAGGACAGTCCGCTCAAGTGGGAGTTCGCGCCGGTAGAAGGCTGGGACAAGGCCCCCGACCCCGGGCAGGTCGCCAAGCGCGTGATCGAGGGCTTCACCGGCCGTAAACTCCCCGACCGCTGGGCCTTTCTCACCAGCACCGTCATGCACTGGGGTTACGGGACCTCCGCCGCAGCCGGGTACGGCCTGCTCGCCGGGTCGCTGCGCCGGCCTCATGCTCTGTACGGCCTGCCGTTCGGTGCGGCGGTCTGGGCCACTGGCTACGCCGTCCTGCCGCAGGCCGGGATCTACAAGCCGATCTGGGAGTATGACGCGAAGACCCTGGCCATCGACCTCAGCGGTCATCTCGCCTACGGCGCGGGCACCGGGGTCGCATTCTGGCTACTTAGTGGCGGGCAACCTCGGGATGCGACTTAAAACCATCGCCAAATATTTTCAAAATAAATTTGGTGGTCTTTTCCTGCTGGGCCTGGCCCGGTCTGCTCGTCCGGGCAGACCGGGCCAGGTCTCGCTCAGATAGCGGCCTGAGACCAGTGCTGGCCGCCGTCCCTCGTGCGGTAGACCTTGCCCTGGCTGCTGGAGCCGCCGGAGACCGGCTCCCACACCACCCAGGCCACCTTCGGGCTGGCGAACCGCAAGTCGTTAAAGTCCGGGCCGGCCGCTAGGACCAGCGCCGTTGTCCATCTTGTCTTGTGGCTGTCATTCAGGTAGATGATCGAGCCGGCGGCCCAGGCACCCACCAGCAGGTTCCCCGACGGGGAGGCGGCCAAGTCCGCGTCGAGGCCGGGTGCGCTCGTGGTCCCGGCCGAGGTGTCGGTCTTGCCGGTGTTCGCCGACCGGTAGACGGTCTTGACCGCCATGCCGATCTGGGGAGAACCCACGCACAGCAGGGCCAGGTCCTTGACCGAGATGGGTACCACCTGAACCAGGGCGGACGGCTGGGACGGCGAGCACGGTACGTGCCGGGTCGCGAAGCTCAGTCCGTTGCCGCTGTAGTAGAACGAGCCAGGGAATCCGGGAATCACGACGTAGACCGCCCGCCCGAAGATGGCGATGTCCGGAGTTCCGGTGCCCCGCAGACTCAGCGGGACGCTGGTCCATTTAGTGCCGGTCAATGAGGAGGTTCGCCAGAAGGACAGCTTGCCGCTGCAGGTGAGCGCGAACTCCTTGCACGGCGAGACCACTGCGTAGGTCGCGGCATTGCTGCTGGCCAGGGCCAGGACCTGGTGCCCCTTGCCGGGAATGGTCATCGCTTTCCACGACCGGCCCCCGTCAGCGGTGCGGAAAAGCGCCGGCCCGTAGGCCCAGCCCGCCGAGGCGGTCGCGAACGCGATCTCGTCGACGCCAACATCGGATGGCGTCGACTGGGTGCCGATCGGCGTCTTGACGACCCCGGTCAGGCTCCAGCCCGAGCCGCCGTTGCTGGTAGCGAGCACGTCTGTGCAGCTGCGCTTGCCGCACGGGGCTGATCCGAGCAGCCAGCCTCGCTGGCCAGACAGCCAATTGATCGAGGATGCCCTGAACTGCTTCGGAGCGGCCTTGCCGAGGGTGGCGGGACGCGCCTCAGGGACGGCTTCCGCCACGGCGGGGATCACCAGGGCCGCGCTGAGCACGATGCCGACAACGGCGGCCCGCCGTTTCGCTGCGACGGTCCGGCCGATCTTCTGGGTGCCGGCGGTCAGGTGGGACATTGCTACTCCTTCTGGTCATGGCGCGGCTGGCGGATAAGGGAGTCACGCCAGTGGTGCTCATTGTCACGTTCTGGCCTGGTCCTTCGCCCCCGTGAAAAGTCCTGGCATGGATTGCGGCAACCAGGCACAGGCCGGGGGTTTCGACAGGGGCGATCACGGGCGTCACGTGCGATCGTTCTGTTAGGCAGCAGCCCGCTTCAGTGGAGGTACCCGATGGCCGAGCTCGGACCGTTCCCGGACGGGATCGTGGTGGCCCATTTCATCGTCACTGGCGATGTCGAGCGCTCACAGCGCTTCTACACCGAAGTGCTCGGCGGCCGGGTGGTCTACTCCGGGCCAGGCGGGCTCACCTACGTTGAGCTGGCCGGCACCTTGATCATCATCAATGTCGGCGGAGGCCCGACCGACGACAAGCCGACGGTCACCCTGGAGACACCGCCCGATCCCGACCGGGTCAGCAGCTTCCTCAACTGCCGGGTCAAAGACATCGAGGCTGTGTACGCCGAATGGAGCGCCAGGGGCGCTCACTTCCTGACACCGCCGAAACAGCACCAGTTCGAGAAGCGCTGCTACCTCCGCGATCCCGACGGCTACCTGATCGAAGTCGGCCAGACCACCGACCCGGAGGGAGACTGGTCACCCGCTCACTGGCTATCAAGCACGCCCGCCCCGCAGGCCCCCACCAGTGGAGGTACCAGATGACCGAGCTCCCGCCACCCCCCGAGGGAATTGTGCTGACCCACTTCATCGTCTCTGACGATGTCGAGCGCTCTCGCCGCTTCTACACCGAAATACTCGGCGGCAGGGTGGCCTTCCCCGGTAATCCGGTCAATGTGGCGCTGGCCAACAGCTGGATCGTCATCAATTCCGGCGGAGGCCCGACCGACGACAAGCCGACGGTCACCCTGGAGACACCGCGTGATCCCGACCGGGTCAGCAGCTTCCTCAATATCCGGGTCAAAGACATCGAGGCCGTGTACGCCGCATGGAGCGCCAGGGGCGCTCACTTCCTGACACCGCCGAAACAGCACCCGTACGAGAAGCGCTGCTACATCCGCGATCCCGACGGCCACCTGATCGAAGTGGGGCAGACCACCGACCCCGACGGGGACTGGGCGCCCGCTCACTGGCCGTCGAGCTGAGTCATACCCTGGTGCGGCCCAGGCCATCGAGCGCGCGCGCTTGCTGGTAGACGTCGCCGGTCTCGCTGCTCGCTGAGCAACGCTATGACGGCTACTTGGCGGTGTAGTAAGGAGATAGGTCTGTGAGCAGCGCAACGCGATGGCGGGACACTGGCCACCTGGAGCGGGCAGCCGCAACGGCGGGCGGCCCGGAGGCCCTCGATATCGCCATCTCGGCGATGCTGAATGATGCCTCGCAGGACTCGAACCTGCCGCCAATTTCCGGCGGGCCCAGCCCCACACCAGCGATCTTCGCGAGAAGTAGTACTTAGTGACACTATAGCTTCCGTGGATTCGGTGACAGTGTGTGAACTGAACCAGCAGACCGCGAGGGTGCTCGCCCGCGTCAAGGCTGGTGAGTCCCTTGAGGTCAGCGAGTACAGGCAGCCCATGGCATGCCTAAACGGCGGATTCCCTAGGGGGACAGCCCGCCGCGTTAGCTCATGTCGGTCAGGCTGCGTCGGTGGTGGCCAGGGTGAGGGAGTGGTCGCTGAACCTGGCGATCAGGTCGAGCTGGCCGCCAAGGGCCGCGATGTACCGGGCTATGGCCTCGATTGTGGCCAGTTCGCCACGTTCGACCTGGGATACCCGGCCGGGGCTGACGCCCATTTCCTCGGCCAGCTGGGCCTGGGTCAGGCCGTGCCGCTTGCGCTCCTCGGCGAGCTGGTAGCCGCTCTGCCGTGCCATGATCAGCTTGCGGCGGCGTTCGGCTTCCTCGATCCCGCCGACCCGCTCCAGGTATGCCTGGCGGTCCCACTTGACGTAGCCGCTCATCACCCTGTCTCCTCCTCGCTCCGTTCCTGGAGGTAAATCTCGTACAAATGCTCGGCTCTGGGGATCGCCTCTGCGTACCAGCGCTTCCACCTGCCCGCCTTGTCGCCTGCGATCAGCAAGATCGCCGAACGCCAGGGATCGAAGGCGAACAATATGCGGATCTCGCTTGATCCGCCAGATCCAACCACGTGCGTCCGTTTTGCGTCCGCTGCTGGCAGAGGCGCTCGCCGGAGATCTTCGGCTAACCCGAGTTTGCCTGGTGGCGGAGGCGGACGGGAATCGAACCCGCCGACGACGCAGCGCGCCGTCCTCCGGTTTTGAAGGCAGGTTACGGCTGTCCCCGGCGATCCGAGCCCGTCCCTCGCAGTTCCGTCGGGGCAGGTCAGCGGCACTATGACCGTCTCGTGCCGTGCTCCCTAGTCCACGTCCGTTCCCAGCGGCGTGCGTCCGAGATGTGTCCGTCTTCGCCCGGCCCAGCTCGTGCCGCGACCGGGCGCTCTTGGGGGTGTCGACCGGCGCTCAGGACGCTTAGTTACGGGGACTGCCGCCGGGATGCCGATGCCGGGCAGCAACTGATCCGCAACAACGGCCGACTCGATCAGCCATCGTGGTGGCTCTGCTGCACGGCGACCAGATCCCGGCCGAGATGTCGGCATCCGGCCCACGACCGTAACGTTCCATCTGGTCAGCTGGGTCTGGTGATCGGTCTTGAAAACCGCCACCACAACCTATGCCTCTAAAGGTGAGAGCCTGCCCACGACTTCGGCCAGTAGTGCTCGACGGACTCGTCAGGCGGTAGCGGGAGCAGTGGCGCGTGCCCGTCCAGTGGACTGGAGAGCATGGTTCCGCAGCGCTGTCTCTGACTTAGCCCACCGAAACCAGCAATTAACTGCCAGTTAAAGGGCTCGAATAGGGAGAGTCGCTCGCTGCGGCGCTCCGCCGGTAGCTCGCGCGATCACTAGCTCAGCTTCATCCGACCGTCACGCGATGATCTATCACCAGTCTTGTGGCGGACAGGTCAGGTCGTCGGCGAGCAACTGCCCGGCCCGGACTGTGGGCGCCGTTGACAGGGTGCTCTTTGGTTCGGCTGGACCGTGTGATCTAGTGAGCCTGCCAGTTGCTGCGATCTTGGCGTGCTTGTCGGGACGTCTGGTCTGCGGCCTCTATGGCTCGCCCGGACAGGTCATCGCCACCCCCGCTGCCTGTACTTCTTCGACCAGGCGGCGATCGGGAAGCAGGCCGGCAGGCCAGTCAAGAGCCAGTACAGCCAGCCCGGCGCACCAAGGTCACAGGTACCAGACGCCATCGTGGTCGCTCCGGCCACCTACAACACGATCTGCAAATGGGCGCAGGGCATCAGCGACACCTACGCCCTCGGCGTGCTAGCCGAGATGACCGGCCTCGGAACCCCGATCGTGGTGCTGCCCTTCGTCAGCACAGCGCTAGCGAGCCGTGTCCCCTTCCGCCGCAGCGTCGAAGCGCTCCGCGGCGAAGACGTCCGGATCCTGCTCGGCACCGGCGGATTCGAGCCCCGCCCGCCCCGCACCGGCCGCGACCTTGTCGCCACCTTCCCATGGCATCTGGCTCTCGACGAGGCAGATCGCCTGACAGGTTCCCGTCACGAGTGAACGCCGAGACAAGGCCGATTCCAGTTCCGGCAGGTTAGTAGCGGCGCGGGCCGCCAGTCCATGGCAAGTCCTCGCTAGCTGAGCCAGCACGGCCGGTCGGCTGTCACGCTTCGCCCTGGGTCCGGCTGACTGTCAGATCGCGTTCACATCCGCTGGAACACTCTGCCGGGCGAGCCTCCGCACTCCGCCTGAATACCGCGCGGGCGCCTGCAGCAGGTGACAGGCCCCGGTGCAACCTCGTGAGAGCCGAGGCCTATCACATCGGGAATCGGCCCGCGCCAGCGAGTCCGCCCCGTTACCTTTTTCCTGTCCCCGCCGCAAGGCGGGGAGCCAGGTCGCCCGGCCCGGCATGACTCAAGCCCCCTGTCGCAGGAATGATCCGGGGGGTGTTGTCACCGGGCCTGGTGGCGTCGGCGGACCGCTAACAGGGACAGGGCATCGTCTGTGACCAGGACAAAGTCTCGCCGTAACGTGGATGCCGGCAGCCGTCGCCAGATCTGTGACCAGGCCGTATACGACGCGATGAGGTGGAATGAGCTCTGAGTACGCGGTCTTCCTGGGCCTGGACGTCGGCAAGGGAGAGCATCACGCCTGCGCCCTGGACCCTTCCGGCAAGAAGCTGCATGACAAGCCCCTGCCGAACGACGAGCAGCGGCTGCGGGCGCTGTTCTCCCAGCTCGGCAAGCACGGCAACGTCCTGGTCGTCGTTGACCAGCCGGCCTCGATCGGGGCGCTGCCGGTCGCGGTTGCCCGCGCCAGCGGCTGCCAGGTCGCCTACCTGCCCGGCCTGACCATGCGGCGCCTCGCCGACATCCATCCCGGCAACGCCAAGACCGACGCCCGTGATGCCTTCGTCATCGCCGACGCCGCCCGTACCCTGCCGCATACCCTGCGGCGGGTCGACACCGGTGATGAGACCCTCGCTGAGCTGGAAGTCCTCGCCGGGTTCGACGACGACCTGGCCGGCGAGGCGACCCGGCTGGCCAACCGGATCCGCGGCCTGCTGGTCACGATCCACCCCGCCCTGGAAAAGGCGCTGGGCCCCCGCCTGCGCCACCCGGCTGCCCTGGAGCTCCTGTCCCGCTACGGCGGCCCGGCAGGCCTGCGCGCCGCCGGCCGCGACCAGCTCCTGGCCACCGCCCGGCCGCTGGCACCCCGCCTGGCCGCACGCCTGGCCGGGGAGATCATGTCCGCGCTGGACGCCCAGACCGTCGTCGTCCCCGGCACCACCGCCGCCGAGACCGTCCTGCCGCACCTCGCCCGATCACTCGCATCAGTCCAGGACCAGCGCAAACAGGTCGCCGCGCAGGTAGAGGAGATCCTTGATGCGCTCCCTCTCGCCAGGGTCCTGATCTCCATGCCCGGCTTCGGGATCAGGACCGCCGCACGCGTACTCCTCGAAATCGGAGACATCGCAGCCTTCCCCACCCCCGGCCACCTCGCCGCCTACGCCGGCCTCGCCCCCGTCACCCGCCGCTCCGGCTCCTCCATCCACGGAGAGCACCCGCCCAAAGGCGGAAACAAAGCACTCAAGCGCGCCATGTTCCTCGCCGCGTTCGCATCCCTGTCCAACCCGCCGAGCAGGGCCTACTACGACCGCAAGCGAGCCGAGGGCAAGAAACACAACGCCGCCCTCATCTGCCTCGCACGCCGCCGCTCCGACGTCATCTACGCCATGCTCCGCGACCACCGCCCCTACCAGCCCACACCAAAAAACAACACCCAGAATGCCCTAGCCGCTTGACGAAAACCATAGGGACACCCCCCCCCACAGCGATCCATCTTGGCCGGACAAGTCGGACCCTGTGGCTGGCCGCTGCCCGTTATGCCTTGCTGCGACTGCTGGGACCTAGTGTCCCGCGTCTTTGAACCATCCAATAAATAAGTTAGGTCACATCGCGTGACCGCGTATCATAACTGACTGTGACCGCTCATGTCGGTAGAGTAACTGACATGGCAAGGACCGGGCGGCCAAAGGCCGAATTGACGCTTTCCGATGACGAGCGGGCCACGACCGCGCGGGGTCCCCTGACGGCTCGCGAAAACGCCGCCAGCGATGCTGCCTTCCGCTTCAAGAACAGCGCGGGCACCCCGGATCTCGTATCTCGCGGCTCAATAGCCCGGCCTGCGCGTGCCCCTGCCAGCGCTTCGCCACGCCCTCGCGGGACATCGACGCATGACTCGGGGTCGCTGCGGATCGCTAGCCCTTCGGCGCAAAGCTCTTCCATCTCCTCCTCCAAGCCGGTTTATCCCGGCGCTTTCTCATGATCACGGAAACGACACGGGACCAGAACCAGTGCGGGGCCGGTCGCCAGCACGTAGTGTGATCAGCGGTCGCGCTCGATGCCGCGGTTGTGCAATGCCTTTGCCAAGGCCCTCGCGGAGCCGTAGGCGTGCTGTCGCTCCGCCTCGCCTGACTCAGTCTCAAGGAAGTCTGCATACATGACTGGTCCTGCAGCATTGGCATTCTGGAACTGGTCGTCGAGCAGACGATTGAGCTGTCCGAGTGCTTCCGCCGCGTTCTCGCTGGCAAGGAGACGGCTGGTCGCTATCAGCTCGGCTGCTTGATCTGGTCCGAGTGCGTCGATGAGCCACACGACGTCGTAGGCGTCTTTCGGCTTGTCGCGCCGCATGATTGCGTCCGCCTTGAGGCAGAGCCACGAGGTAAGTCCGGCGACTGGGAACTCGTAGCCAAGCATCCCGCGATGGGTTTCCACCCGGCGCTCAATCAGGACGGTGTCCTCAGGAACTAGGTGCCCGAATCCGACGGCAAGGGCAGTGATCTCGCCGCTTGGTCCGATATTTGCCTCCGCCGGAGTAGCCGGCGCTGGTTTCTCCGGACGACCAGCCCGGCTGCGTACTGGGCACAGCAACTCAACTCGCAGCTGAACACCCCGGTATGGTCCCACCCAGCGCCACCTGATCTCGCGATCATCCTGGACATCGGGGCGAAGCCCGAGCGAGCGCAGTCCGTCGATGATCGCTCGGTAGTAGTCCGCGGTCTCGCCGTCGAGAAGGTGCAGCGAGAGGTGGAAGTCCAGGTCTGCGGTACCGACGTGCGGCGCGAGGCCTGGCGGAAGCTTGGCGACGAGCAGACCGGGCACGGCGCCGCCCACGATGGCGAGATGCCTGCCGCCGAAAGCGCTTCCGAACGATCGGAGGACGTCCGCCGCAATACCGAGGATGCGATCGCTCATCGGGTCGTCGTACTGGCTCGCGGTAGCCCGATCATCCGTCATGGCTAACTGACCTCCAGAGCTGCGCGGCGAAGTCGGCACCACGGGGTTCGCCGTGGAGATCGCACCATACGCGAACAGGGTGAGCCACTGTGGCTGTCCAGTCATCGAAGGCAGCCTCGCTGCGCCGGTGGATGCCCACCTTCCATGGATCCGCGGACAATGCGATATTCATGGCTCCTTGCGAAGCGGGCTCAAGCCCGAGTTGTTCCGCCACCGCAGGCAGTGCCCGTCCGCCAACGCCAACCCAGCAGCGGACCTCCGGTGGTGATGAGGTTCCAAGCACGCCGAGAAAGGCCGCGCCGGTACGGCCGGTAACAGCAAGAGTTATGTCCGCGTCGCGGGCACGCTCCGAGATTCTGGCCGCGAGGTCCCATACGTTCCGGCCCCACAGATATCCGTGAATCACCTCATCTCCCGGCCATGCCGTCCGAGCTGCCAACTGCTCGGCGACCTCAACGCGGTCAACCAGGTCGACGGCGACATGCTCGCCGATCCGTTTCTTGGAGACGAAGCCGTGCTCAGCCAACTGCGAGATGGTCCGCGAGGCGGTCGAAAGGCTCACGCCCGCACCGACGGCCAACTGGCCGATTGTGGGCTGGTCGGCGCTCGAAGCCGCGATCAACAGTTCCTGCACGACGACGGCGTGGCCCTTCTGGAGCGGAACCGGGGACCGTCTGCGCTTGACGGGCTGAGCGAAGCGTCTGGCGCTCACCCTGAGCCGGGGCCAGCTGATATCCACTACCCCGCTGACATCGACGAAACTCAGCTCGGCTGCGCGCAGCCGAGCCCGCCAGCTGACCGGCACGGCACCAGCGACCAGCACGACATGGCCAGGCCTGTCCTGCGCTCGCGCATCCGTCAGCAGCGCCTCAGCTGAGGAGTACGCAGCTGGGTCCAGCCTCCGGACGGCGAGCGTGATCGAGTCATCGTAGGAAAGGACATCGTCATGCCCGCGCCGGACGACTAGATCACCGATGCGTTCCGGAGCACGCGGAATCCAGGGCAGATCAAGGCGCAACTCAGCCACCATGAGCTCGACTATGGCACATCAACCCGCTAAACAGCAAATGCTTCTCTATCTCTGCAGTACGCATCCCGGACTTGCTGTTTAGGTACTCCTGAGCATTATCTGCAAACCTGTCATAAGGAGGTGGGGTCACATCCACGCTCTCGTCAGCGCTGTGTACCTAGGAGCGCGCGTGAGGCCGTTCCTCGAAGTCGCAACGTCTCCGTGCCACTGCTGTACCGACGGCTGAAGCTCGGCGACCAGCGGCACCAGATTGTTGTCGGCCCGGCCGTCTTTCGGCCGAGATGATCGACGGGGCCAGGGACTGCCGCGCGTGATCCCAGTCACCAGCTCCGAGCCGGCGTTCCAAGCCGGTACCGCTCACCGAATGCCGCACCGGGACGGCCTCAAGCGGGTCGGTTGCGTTCTCCTCTAAAGGCTGTAAAGAATGTTTCTGGCATCGGCTCTCAGCTTCTTCACGGCTCATCACGGCGTGTTGTTCCTGAGTGGCCGGGCAGGTCACGGTCTATCGGCAGGCTGAGGGGATGGCGTAGCCGAAGACATCGGAGGTGATGCCGACGACACCGGTGCTGAGGGTGACGTAAACGGAGCCGCCTGCGGCTGCGAGGCCGATGGGCTGGCCACGGAGCGGGATAGTCGAGATGGGCCCTAGGCCGTTGCGGTAGGTGAAGCAGAGCAGGGCATGGTGCGGCGCCACGGTCGCCACCCAGACCGTGTGACCCTGGGACCAGACCTGCTCGGACTGCTGCAGGAGCGGATTGGTCCGGAGGGCGCGCGGGGTGATCACGCGGAGGGTCGGGCTGAGCCGCACTAGCGGCCCGACGTTGCTGTTGTTACCGCCGGTCGTTACCCAGAGCCCGTTGTCTTCAGCGGCGAAGGAGATGGCCAGCTGGTCAGGGCCACCGCCGAAGATCAGGCCCGGCTGCCCGGCGATGACGACGTGACTGTGGAAGCCATAGCCGTCTGTTACCAAGGCTGCGACGCGCCCGGCGACGGCCGTGAGCGTGTCGACGGCGAGATGCCCGTTGAGATCGTCAGCCGGGTCGGAATGCCCGGCTGCCCGGCCCGGAGTCCCTGGAGATGGCATCGTCAGCTTGACAAGCGCGTGCTGCCAGGCGAGCAGTGCCGTATCCGGGCTGGTGGGCAGAACGTCCGTTGACCCGAGCCCGGAGGCTGACCGGCGCGAGAGGTCAGCGCTGAGCAGCCAGGTCCCTGATGGACCGCCGCCCTGGTCAGGATAGAAGGTGAGCCAGACCGACCCGCCCGGTCCGGCGTGCAGGGCGGCCGGCTCCGCGGGGACGGCGACCCGGCGGATGAGCTGGCCGGTCACGCGGCTATAAGCGCTCAGCCCGTAGGGCGGGTTGCCCGAGTATTCAGTGGCAAGATACAGAAACTGGCCGCCGACCGCGAGCGCCGCCACGCCTGCGCTCGCGTATCCGTCAGCAGCGCCTCAACTGAGGAGCACGCAGCCAGGTCTAGCCTGTGTACAGCGAGTGCGATCGAGTCATCGCACGAAGGACACCGCCATGCCCGCGCCGGATGACTAGATCACCGATGCGCTCCTGAGCACACGGAACCCGCTGCAGATCAAGGCGCAACTCAGCCACCATGACCTCGACTACGGCACATCAACGTGCTAAGCAGCAAATGCCTCTCTATCTCCGCAGTACATCGCCACGTACTTGCTGTTTAGGTGCTCCTGAGCGTTATCCGCAAGCCCGCGTCACAGGAGGCGGGGCAGCACCTACGACCTCCTCAGCTCTACGGACCGGCCAGTGACGGCCGCGTGTGATCCCAGTCGTCCAGCGCCGAGCCGGCGTTCCAGTCGGTACCGTTCACCGAGTACCGCACCGGGGACGGCCTCAAACGGGTCGCTTGCGTTCTCATCTGAAGGCTGTTAAAGGTTTTCTCGGCATCGGCTCTCAGCTTCTTGACGGTTTCGACGACCTCGGATTCGGCATTCGCGCCCGAAGTTGCGCAGTCCGCCGGGACAGGCCACGGGCCCTCCCCGCTGCAGCACCCTGACAGGACCTTGCAAGAGCGGACCCGCGGAACCCCGCAAGGGTCCGCGATCAGCCCGTACTCGCCAACCTGTTTATGCACAAATAGATCATGAGATAATCTCTCACATACCATTCGCCTGAACCGGACGTAGCAGTCGATCAGTGTCATGACTACCTCGGGCCAAAGGGGCACGAAGCTGCGTCGTCACCCTTACTCTGGACTTGAGCCTCATAGCGGCGATTACCGTGTGAGTATGGAACATGCGAGGGGATCGCTGTGTCGATCTATATCGGCATGTATGACGCAGGTAACGCTTCGAGGGTGAACTTCGGGACAAATCTTCCACGTCGGAGCGATAGCCCCGGCACCGCTAGGTTTCGGGAACATGATGCTGCCGAGGTTGGTGCGGGCAAGGCTTGATGTCTGACAACGGTCTGGACCCTCCGGCGTATACCTGGGTCACTGGTGTCCATTCGTCAGAGCGGGATCTTGAGCCGCTGGGGACGGCTCTCGTCATTGACGAGCGCCGGGTGCTTACGTGCGCTCACGTGATTCTCGCGCCAGACGGATCTGTCTTGGAGCCGCTGTGGATCTCCTTTCCCATGTCGCCGGAAGGAGCGGACTGCCTGCGGCGGCGCGTGAAGTCTTGGAGCGTGGCTGGCCCTCCGCTCAGGGACCTGGCCGTACTGGTCCTTGATGAGGACGTTCCGAACGGGATTGAGGCCGCACCGCTGCGGTGCCCGAACCCGTCGGACGTTGTCGGCAAGCGGTGGTGGGCATTCGGATTCCCTATGGGTGATCCGTTCGGCGATTGTGCCGATGGAGTGGTCGGGCCCGTGGTGGGGTATGGCTGGTTCCGTCTCAGCACCACTTCGGATTACCTAGTAGGGCCCGGTTTCAGCGGAGCAGGGCTGTGGTCACCCGACTATGAAGCTGTGGTCGCGATTGTCGGTCAAGCCCACAGCAACGGTGACGCGCGCGCGATCTCCTTGTACCAGGCGGACCGCTGCTTGCCTGACGAGAAGCTTTCGCATCTGGCCAACTGGTCAGCACTGGCCGCCGGCGAGATGGCACTCTCGGCCTGGGGCTGGACTCTCGGCACTGACTCAGAAGGTGTTCGACACTGGCGGCCGCGTGCCCGCGGGGTGAGCGTCGACAGTGAGCGAGGGCACCGGTTCCGCGGCCGGACACGTGCTCTCAAGGAGATCGCGCTCTGTCTGGACCGTGCGGTACCGGACCGGCGAATACTCGTCGTGACCGGCTCTCCCGGTGTTGGGAAATCCGCAGTGCTCGGCCGCATCGTGACCACCTCTGACGCTGCCCTTAGCGCACAGTTGCCTGCGAGCGACAACGCGGTCCGAGCGACCGTGGGTTCAGTTAGCTGTGCCGTTCATGCCAAGTCAAAGACCGCGCTGGAGGTCGCTACTGACCTTGCGCGCGCCGTGTCGGCGACGTTTCCCGAAGAAACTGGCGACCTGGCACCAGCCATCCGCGTGGCGCTGGAGGCGCGCAGCGGCGGGCGGTTTAACGTGATCATCGATGCGCTGGACGAGGCTGCCAGCCCCGCTCAGGCGCGGGCGATAATCCGTGACATCGTGCTACCACTGGTTGAGACTTGCTCTGATGTAGGCGTCCAGGTTGTTATCGGTACCCGCCGCAATGATGATGACGGCTCGCTCCTGAACCCTTTCCGCGACGCGCTGACGATCATCGATCTGGACGAGCCCGAGTACTTCGAGGAAACAGATCTAGCGGCTTACGCGCTGGCCTGCCTTCAACTAGTCGGCTATGAGCGTTCAGGTAATCCGTACGCCGATGAAACGATCGCGGTTCCTGTTGCCGACCGGATTGCCAGGCTGTCCGATCGGAATTTCCTGGTCGCAGGCCTAGTCGCGCGTGGTCGCGGCATGCGTGATGACCACGCGGCTGATCCTGACCAGCTGACTTATAACGCGACGGTGGGCTCGGCGCTGGCTGACTACCTCAGACCACTCGCTCCGGCGGCTGGCCTGTCGGCGACACAGGCATTGACTGCCCTGGCGTTCGCCGAAGCACCGGGCATGCCGGTCCAGCTCTGGTGTGTCGCGATCCAGGCTATTTACGGTGCTGAGATCAGCGACGCGGA
The DNA here is from genome assembly GCA_963819285.1 of uncultured Actinomycetota bacterium. Taxonomy (GTDB): domain Bacteria; phylum Actinomycetota; class Actinomycetes; order Streptosporangiales; family Streptosporangiaceae; genus Chersky-822. Next base: position 550,808 of record CAWFVM010000006.1, on the reverse strand, counting down.
GCTGTCACGGTTCGCCCGTTCATCGGCGGCGAATTTCCTAGTAGAGTCCGGCGCGGCTGGGGCTTCCACGGTGTTCCGGCTCTTCCACCAGGCACTCAATGACGCCCTGCTTGGCACGAGATCTCAGATAGCTATCCGCCCGGACGACGAGCGCGCCCTCGCGCTTGCCTTCGTCGAACAGGGGCGCAGCAGGGGATGGGAAGACGCCCCGGAGTACTTGCTCCGATCGCTGCCCGGTCACGCCGCGGCATCGGGTCTCACCGGCGATTTGCTCGCCGATGACTCCTACCTACTGTACGCAGACCTGCGGCGCCTGATGCTGGCTGCCGATCGCTCTGCCTCAACCGGATCCCGGCATCGGGACCAGTTGCTGGGACTGACCCCAGAAGCAGTTGCCGCCGGAAGCAGCAGTGAGCGCGCCGCGATGTTCAGCGTCACAGCGGCTCTGGAGAAGCTGCGCGGCGGATATCACGGCGCTGGCTCAAGGATCCCGTACCAAGCTCGGTGGGCTCGGGCAAAGCCCAGGGGCGCTCGCGTGGTGCTGGACGGCCATCAGGCCGAGGTCAACGCACTGTGCGCGATAGCGGTGGGTGGTCGGGAGTTGCTGGCCAGCGGCGGTGACGACGGGACGGTACGGGTCTGGGACCCGGTGACCGGCGAGCAGCGGGCGCTGCTGGAAGGTCATCACGGCTTGGTCTGGGCAGTGTGTGCGGTGGCGATGGATGGTCGGGAGTTCCTGGCCAGCGGCGGTGACGACGGGACGGTACGGGTCTGGGACCCGGTGACCGGCGAGCAGCGGACGCTGCTGGAAGGCCACCAGGCCGAGGTCTACGCGGTGTGCACGGTGGTGGTGGATGGTCGGGAGTTGCTGGCCAGCGGCGGTGACGACGGGACGGTACGGGTCTGGGACCCGGTGACCGGCGAGCAGCGGGCAAGGCTGAAAGGCCATCACGGCTTGGTCTGGGCAGTGTGCGTGGTGATGGTGGGTGGTCGGGAGTTGCTGGCCAGCGGCGGTGACGACGGGACGGTACGGGTCTGGGACCCGGTGACCGGCGAGCAGCGGACGCTGCTGGAAGGTCATCAGGGCTTGGTCCGGACGGTGTGCTCGGCGGGCGGCCGTGGCCTGCTGGCCAGCGGCGGTGACGACGGGACCGTGCGGGTCTGGGACCCGGTGACCGGGGAGCAGCGGGCCCTGCTGGAGGGCCACCAGGGGGGGGTCTACGCAGTGTGCGCGGTGACGGTGGATGGTCGGGAGCTGCTGGCCAGCGGCGGTGACGACGGGACGGTACGGGTCTGGGACCCGGTGACCGGCGAGCAGCGGACGCTGCTGGAAGGTCATCAGGGCTTGGTCCGGACGGTGTGCTCGGCGGGCAGCCGTGGCCTGCTGGCCAGCGGCAGCGTAGATGGAAGCGTGCTGGTCTGGGATCCGGTTAGCGATGAGCAGCGGTCCGTACCGGAAGGCCACCACGGAGGGGTCAACGCAGTGGTGGTAGGTTGCCGTGGCCTGCTGGCCAGCGGCGGCGTCGACAAGACAGTGCGGATCTGGGATCTGGTGACCGGTGAGCAGCGGGCGGTGCTGAACGGCCACCAGGGAGAGGTCTACGCGGTGTGCACGGTAGTGGTGGGTGGCCGTAGCCTGCTGGCGACCAGCGGCGTCGACAAGATGGTGCGGGTCTGGGATCTGGTGACTGGCGAGCAGCGGGCGGTGCTGGAGGGCCACCAGGCCGCGGTCTACGCGGTGTGCGCGGTGACGGTGGGTGGTCGGGACCTGCTGGCCAGCGGAGGTGACGACGGGACGGTGCGCGTCTGGGATCCGGAGACCGGCGAGCAGCAGGCGGTGCTGAACGGCCACCAGGGAGAGGTCTACGCAGTGTGCGCGGTGACGGTGGGTGGTCAGGAGCTGCTGGCCAGCAGCGGCGTAGACGGGACGGTGCGGGTCTGGGATCTGGTGACCGGCGAGCAGCGGGCGCTGCTGGAGGGCCACCAGGGTGAGGTCTACGCAGTGTGCGCGGTGGAGGTGGGTGGTCGGGAGCTGCTGGCCAGCGGCGGTGACGACGGGACGGTGCGCGTCTGGGATCCGGAGACGGGCGAGCAGCGGGCGCTGCTGGAAGGTCACCAGGCCGAGGTCTACGCGGTGTGCTCGGTAGAGATGAACGGCAAGGAGCTGCTGGCCAGCGGTAGCTTCGACAAGACGGTGCGGGTATGGGACCCAGGAGTAGCACTGTGCCTGCTGAAGATCCCAGCACATCACCAGGTACTGTCCGTCGCACCCATAGCCTGTTCGTTGGCGATCGGGCTGAGCGTAGGAGTTCTTGTCATCGACTTGAATCCGGTGCTATGACAGCGGATGGCGATGCGTGTGCCAGTTAGCTACGGCCCGAACCGACCGTGACACTCACGCCCGATAGCGCAGGGACTTTCCTGTTGCAGCGAGTCTCGGCATCTATTCAGTACGGCCGCACTGATATGGACCTTGTGGGATGGCCGAAATCCAGCTGCTGTCTCAGGCACATTCCATTCGGTAAGTAATTTGGGACAACAAGCGGCTCGCGATCGAGGTCCGAGTAAATCTGAATCGGTAATCGGAGCGGCCGAATGCACTAAGGATCGCTGGCCGGATCGGCGATGCGACCTTTGCTATCGACGAGACGCGCCAGACAAACTATGATACCAGCTCTGGAGCAGCCGCTAACGGCGGCTGAAATCGAGGACGCTGCATGGCCTACACCGTCATATTTAACCCAGCCAAGGCTGACTACAAGGCACTCCAGCGCCTTGGCTATGCACGGGGCGTGACGAATATCCCGTTGTGCCGAAATCCGGCTTCCAGTCGGCTGAAGCCGCACAAAGGTTCATAGATTCTCAGAATTATCCCCGAGCGGGTAAATCGTGTGATTCTTTCTTCATCGTGGAAGGCAGTTACACAGATCCAGACCTGACCTGGGGCTGACCTACGGGGGCGTGCGGATGCGTGAGCTTCTTCTTGCCGGGCTTATAGCCCGGCTGGAGCGTTTCGCCGACTCTGCGGATAGGGCTGCGGTGCTGGACCCCGAGGTGCTGTCCCTTGCGGCAGCCCTGATGCGGGCGGCACCCGATCTGGCCGCTGATCTTGAGGTGGCGCGCGCGGTCGGCTGGCTGCACTGGTATCGCTTTCAGGTTCTGCTACCCGAAGGCGGCCAGGAGGACTTCGCGACCGCGCTGAGACTGCTTGAGGTCGTGCACTGCGCTCTCCCTGATGCCGTGCCGGACGTAGTGCGGCAGTATTTCGACGTCAATGCTTCTGCTGCGCCGAACGAGACGGATGCAATGGCCGCAGAGGCGCTCGCCATGCTGAAGATCGCGCTGCGTACCGGGGCTGAGGACGACCTGAGCCGGTGCATCGAGCTCTTGCGACAGGTGCTCGACATCAATCCTGACGGCCACTCCGGCCGGGCCGGTGGCTGACCAACCTGTCCGTTGCTCTGCGGCTCCGGTTTGAGCATGTGGGAGACCCATCTGACCTGGATGCGGCGGTGAGCTCCGGACGGGAGGCGGCGGCCGTCGTACCCGACAGTCATCCGGACAGCGCTGCGATTCTGTCCAACCTCAGTGCCGCCCTGACGACGCGGTTCTCCTGGAACGGCGCGATGGCGGACCTGGACGCGGCCGTCACCGCCGGACGGGGTGCGGTGGCTGCCGCGCCGGACGGCCACCCTGATCGTGCCGCGACGCTGGCCAATCTCAGCGTCGTGCTGAGGGAGCGGTTCGATCGCACGGGGACGCGTCCCGACCTGGACGATGCGATCGCCGCGGGAGAGAAGGCGGTGTACGCCACCACGGCCGATCATCCCGCTCGGGCTGGTCGGCTGTCCGGTCTTTCGGCTGCTCTGAGGACCCGGTTTGAGCAGGCCGGAAACCCCGCCGACCTGCGCGCGGCGGTAGCCGCCGGGCAGGAAGCGGCGACGACGGTGCCCGACGGTCACCCCAGCAGGGCCGCCGTCATGGCCAACCTCAGCGGTGTCCTGGCGCAGCGATTCGAGTATGAAGGAGAGTTGCCCGACCTGGACGCAGCGATCGCGGCTGGGCAGGAAGCTGTGACCGCCACCCCGGCCGGCCATCCAGCCCTGACCGCGATCATGTCCGGGCTCGCCACCACCTGGGCAGTGAGGTTCGGCCAGAACGGCGACCTGACCGACCTGGACGCTGCGATCTCCGCCTTCCGCGCGTCCATTAACGCCGCTCCGGCCGGCTTTCCGAATCGAGCAACTATTCTGTCCAATCTTGCGTTCGCCCTGGGAATGCGATATGAGCGAACCGGTGTCAAGGCCGACCTGGATGCCGGGGCTCAGGCCGCGCGGCAGGCAGTGGAGGCCACCAAGCCTGGTCATCCGCACCGATCCGCCATGCTGTCAGGCCTTGGCGTCATTCTGCGAGTCCGGTCTGCCCAGACCGGCAGCCTTTCGGACCTGGATGACGCGATCACGGCCGGGCGGGACGCGGTCGCCGCCGTCCCCGCTGGCCATCCCGATACAGGCCCGGCACTAGCCAACCTTGGCGCCGCGCTAGCGGTCCGATCTGACCGGGTCGGCGAGCTCACCGATCTGGACGCGGCGATTGCTGCCGACCGCGCGGCGATCGATCTCATGAGGGCAGACCAGCCCAGCCGGGCGATGATGCTTTCCAATCTCGGCGCGGTGCTGGTGACCCGGTTCGAACGGACGGCAGCGCCTGCCGACCTGAACGCGGCGATTTCCGCCCAGCGGGATGCGGCAGAGACCGACACAGCACCTCCCCGGGTGCGGGCGGCGGCAGCGCGCAGGTGGGGATGGGCCGCCGGGATCGGCGAGAGATGGCCGGAATCGGTAGCAGGATTCGAAGCTGCGGCAAGCCTCCTCGGGCGGGTAGCACCACGCAGCCTGACTCGCCCCGACCAAGAACATCTGCTCGAAGAACTCGACGGAATGGCGTCCCAGGCGGCGGCCTGCTGCGTTCGCGCCGGCCAGCCAGGTCGCGCGGTCGAGTTGCTGGAGCAGTGTCGCGGAATCCTCCTCGGCCAGGCACTAGACACCAGGACCGATCTGACCGAGCTTGCCGCACGCCACCCCGACCTGGCCAGGCGGTTCTCCGCACTGCGAGATGACCTGGACCAGGTCGATTCTCCCTTCTGGCGCACATCAGAATTGGCCCGCGCCGCGGACGAGCCTGCCGGCAGCACCGCTACGCGGGCCCGCCGCACAGCTGAACGGCAGCGGGAATTGGCGCAGTTCCTCGACCAGGTAATCACTGACATCCGGACGAAGCCTGACTTCGACGCCTTCTTGCGCCCGCCGCCGATCCATGACCTGACAGTCGCCGCCGCCGCGGGCCCGGTCGTAATCGTCAATGCCTCCCGTTTCGGCTCGCACGCACTGATCCTGACTAGCGAAGGCCTGCTCGACCCGGTGCCGCTCAATGACCTGACTCCCAGCCAGGTGCTCGGCCAGGTCGCCAGGTTCCTCCGCGCGCTGGACGGCGCCTTCGCCTCACGGCAGGCCCAGGACCAGCTCACCACCACTCTTGGCTGGCTCTGGGACGTCATCGCCGAACCGGTCCTTGACCGTCTCGGAATCATCCGGCCGCCATCACCGGGCCAGGACTGGCCCAGGCTGTGGTGGTGCCTGCCCGGAGTACTGTCTTTTCTCCCGCTTCACGCGGCAGGCCACCACGACACCCGAGCCGACGCGCACCCCAGAACCGTGATCGACAGGGTGATATCTTCCTATACCCCCACCATCCGGGCGCTTATCCACGCCCGCCGGATCCGCGCCGCAGACGATCCGCAGCGCGCTCCCGCAACCGACCCCGGCCACATCGCGGTCATCGCCATGCCGCACACCCCGGATGCTGCCGATCTTGACGGCGCCGCAGCTGAGTCCACATTGCTCACAAGCCTCTTCCCGCAGCGTACCCGCACCTTCACCGGCCCCGAAGCGACCCACGACACGGTAACCGCAGCACTGGCCGCTGCCCGGTGGGCGCACTTCGCCTGCCACGCGTCAGCCGACCCGACTAGCCCGTCGGCAAGTCGCCTACTCCTGCACGACCACCTCCGGCAGCCGCTCACCGCAGCCGACATCGCCAGGCTGCGCCTGAACCACGCGGATCTCGCCTTCCTATCCGCCTGCTCCACCGCCGCCAGCAAGGGCGAACGCCTGGCAGACGAGGCGATCCACCTCGCATCAGCCTTCCAGCTCGCCGGCTACCGCCACGTCATAGGCACCCTCTGGCCAGTCGGTGACCGCGCAGCAGTCAGTTTCGCCACCGAGGTCTACCAAAAACTAGCCGGTACAGGAACCGACCACGCAGCGACCGTGCTGCACGTGGCAACCCGCCAGATCCGCGACGTCCGGCCACGTACACCATCCGCCTGGGCATCCCACATCCACAGCGGCCCCTGACCAGCGGCTCACGCGATATCAGGATGGGCGTCCTGGTCGTCGATGGGCCTGCTGGATCATCGTCAGCAGGTCGCGCGGCTGGTCGGGGCGTCGCCGCGCAGGCGGTGAAGGCGCGGGCGTCTGTCGACGGCACTAGTACCGGTTAGTACACGACCGTTATCTCGCAGTGCTCCCGCCTGACGGCCTGCGGCCTTGGGCGCGGAGCCCGGGTAGATGGTGATACTCGGCTTCGCCGCGCGGTCGGCGCCCCAGGTGTCGATGTGGCGGCAGAGTCGCTCGGCAAGGCGGGCACCGTTCGGGCCGTGCCCGATGGCACCCATGCGGAAGCTAGGCTCTGGTACCTGAAGGCGCTGGACGGCGAGGTAGGCGATGGAGTCGCCTTCGGCCAGGGCCAGGGTGCGCGATTTGACGACCGGGGTGCACAGCCCGCTCCGGCCTGAGCTGGCCGAACCACGCCGGCGGGACGTCAAGGCTGCCGATGGTGACGATCGCCCCGTCGTACGGGGCGTTTTCCTGCACGCCGAGGCCCGCGTCCCCAGTGCCAGGTTGAGGCGAGGTCACCGGGCAGCGTGCCGAAGCTGCTCAGCGCTCCCCGTTGCGCGCGAGCGTGGTGGCGGTCCGGGCCGTGGGCAACCCGGTCCTGGTCTCGCGCGTCTTAGTACTGGCGGATTATTGAGCCGGGTTTGTGAGGGGAGCAGATGAGAGGACGCCGGGTCGTGGTGGGGCTGGCTGGTGTGGTGGCGGTGTGGGGTGCCTTTTTACTGGCGGTCGCGGGCGGGGCGGCCGCCGGGGGTGGCCCGGCCGCCTGGCCGGTTCGCGCCGCCAGCCCGCCGGGCGGGCCGGCCGGGGTGCGCGGCCCGGGCGCTCCGGACCTGGGCGGGCAGAACACTCCGGTCAATTCGGTGTCGTGCGGTTCGGCGGGCAACTGCGTGGCCGGCGGGTCCTACGCGAACGGCTTCGGCGGCGTGCAGGGGTTCGTGGCCCGCGAGCGGAACGGGGTGTGGGGCCAGGCGGCCGGGGTGCCCGGCCTGGGCGCACTGAACGTGGGCGGGAGCGCTCAGGTCAGCTCGGTGTCGTGTCCTTCGCCGGGCAACTGCGCGGCTGGCGGGTTCTACCTGGCCGTCGGGGCTCCCTTCTTTGAGGTGGAAGGGTTCGTGGTCAGCGAGCGGCGCGGGGTGTGGGGCCGGGCGATCGAGGTGCCCGGCCTGGGCGCACTGAATAATGGCCTGGATGCTCAGCTCACGTCGGTGTCGTGCGCCTCAGCGGGCAACTGCGCGGCCGGCGGGACTTACTCGGTGCTGACTGACACTGTCAGGGCGCCGATGGTGTTCGTGGTCAGCGAGCGGAACGGGGTGTGGGGCCGGGCGATCGAGGTGCCTGGCCAGGGTGCCCCGGACGCGGGCGCGGTCGGTCGGGTCGTCTCGGTGTCGTGTCCCTCGGCGGGCAGCTGCGCGGCAGGCGGGTACTCCGCCGGCCTGGGGGGATTCGTAGTCACCGAGCGGGACGGGGTGTGGGGCCAGGCGACCGGGATAGCCGGCCTCGCCGCCCTGAACGGGGACGGGGACGCCCAAATCGTCTCGGTGTCGTGCGGCTCGGCGGGCAACTGCGCGGCCGGCGGGTCCTACCTGGATAACTCCGGTCACCTGCAGGGGTTCGTGGTCAGCGAGCGGAACGGGGTATGGGGCCAGGCGACCGGGATACCTGGCCTGGGCGCCCTGAGCAGGGTCGGGAACGCGCAGGTTAATTCGGTGTCGTGCGGCCCGGCGGGCAGCTGCGCGGCCGGCGGATTCTACCCGGGCCGCCATGGCATCTCGCAGGGGTTCGTGGTCAGCGAGCGGAACGGGGTGTGGGGCCAGGCGATCGAGGTACCCGGCCTGGCCGCCCTGAACACGCACGGGCAGGCCGCGGTCGTCTCGGTGTCGTGCGGGTCGGCGGGCAACTGCGCGGCCGGCGGGTCCTACGAGTACGAGCGCCGGGCGTTCGTGGTCAGCGAGCGGAACGGGGCGTGGGGCCAGGCGGCCCGGGTGCCCGGCCTGACCGCCCTGAACACGGGCAGGAACGACCAGGTCGTCTCGGTGTCGTGCGGGTCGCCGGGCAGCTGCGCGGCCGGCGGGTTTTACACGGACCGCTTCGGTGACGAGCAGGGGTTCGTGGTGAGCGAGCGGAACGGGGTGTGGAGCCGGGTGATCGAGGTGCCTGGCCTGGGCGCCCTGAACCCGGCCGGGAATGCCCAGGTCGGCTCGGTGTCGTTTGCCTCGGCGGGCAGCTGCGTGGCTGTCGGGTCCTCTCGTGCGAACCGGCGGCGAGCACCCCAGACGGGGCCAGGACCGGCTTCGCGGCCGCGCCCCGTTGAGCGTGCTGGCGGAGGCGGACGGGAATCGAACCCGCCGACGACGCAGCGCGCCGTCCTCCGGTTTTGAAGGCAGGTTACGGCTGTCCCCGGCGATCCGAGCCCGTCCCTCGCAGTTCCGTCGGGGCAGGTCAACGGCACTATCACTGTCTCGTGCCGTGCTCCCTAGTCCACGTCCGTTCCCAGCGGCGTGCGTCCGGGACACGTCCGTCTTCGCCCGGCCCAGCTCGTGCCGCGACCGGGCGCTCTTGGGGGTGTCGACCGGCGCTCAGGACGCTTGGTTACGGGACTGCCGCCGGGATGCCGATGCGGCAGCAACTGATCCAACGAGATCATGCAGGTCGCCGACTACCTGAACCTGCACGGGAGGGGTTGTTCGCTCTGCTCCTATGTCGGACAGGAATGGACGAGACAGCAAGGTGGATCTGCAGGGAGCAATGGGTCCAGTACAGGAAGCTGATTGTCGGGCTGGACGACGACGATGTTCGCCAGATGATCACGACGAAGGCGGCCGGCGGTGGCCCGGCCGAGTTGGTCCGCTAGAAGATTGAGGACTTCCGGCTCCGGATCTAGCGTCAGAGATCGGGCTGCAGCCTCAGCGTAATTCGCAGCAGGACTGTAGCGCGCCCTGGCATGTCCGGCTGCGGAACTGGCGTAGTGTCGGTGATCGTGCATTTTGGCGATGTCGACATCCCTCGGGCACTGATCGAGGCTCAGCGGGACGACAGGCTTGTGATCTTTGTCGGGGCGGGTGCGTCATGTGCGCCGCCGTCGGGCTTACCGCTGTTCAAGCAGCTGGCCGAGATCATTGTGGCGAACTCTGGCGTCAGCGTCCGCGATGAGGACCTGGACTATCCTGATGTCCTTCTGGGTGATATCGAGGACCAGCACGGGGTCGATGTGCACCAGCGGACTGCTTCGCTGATAGGGGCGGAAACGTCGCGGCCGAACGCCCTGCACGAGGCGATCGCCGCGCTAGCAGCTACCTGTCCACAGGTTCGGATCGTGACGACGAACTATGACCGTCATCTGTCCGAGGCACTCACCGCCCGGGGGCTCAGCTTCGATGACTCGATCGCACCAGGGCTACCGCTGGGCGGCGATTTTACAGGCGTTGTGTACTTGCACGGGCACCTTAACCGGCCGTCCCGGCATCTCATCGTCACCGACGCCGATTTTGGCCAGGCCTATCTGCGCGACGCGTGGGCGGCCCGGTTCCTGGAGAGAATGTTCAGCGAGTATACGGTCCTGTTCATCGGCTATAGCCACACTGACGTGGTCATGACGTACCTGGGGCGAGGTCTTCGGCCGGACAGCGTCCGGTTCGTCCTCACCGATGTCCCGGACTCTGCGCGGTGGCGGCGGCTGCGGATCCGCCCGGTCTCGTACCCCAATTCGGACGGGACCCACCAGGCTGTGACTGACGCGATTTCCAGATGGGCATCCTGGTCTTCGATGGGCCTGCTGGATCACCGCCATCAGGTCGAGCAACTGGTCGCGACCGCGCCGTCGCAGGTTCCCGAGGATATGTCCTACCTTGAGGCTGTCGTCGCCGACGACAGTACGACCGGGTTCTTCACCGAGTTCGCCGCCGGCGAGGACTGGCTCTCATGGGCTTCCACGCTGCCGGACTTCCAGAGCATATTCAATCCGGCCGCAGGGGCATCTGAACGCATCCGGATACTGGCAGACTGGTTCACTCGCCGCTATGTGATGGATGAACACCTATCGAGCCTGGCGTGGTCAATGGTAAGCAGAGCGGGCGGGTCGCTGAGCGCGAACCTGTGGGAGCAAATCGGCTTTCACCTGCACCTCCGGCAAGAACCGCGGCCAGCGTGGCTCAGCAGGTGGCTAGTACTGCTCGCCCAGAACAGCTATCCGTCGGCGGCCCACTGGGTCGAGTGGGCGCTGATGAAGACAGACTGGCCTGGTGAACGGGCAGCAGCGCTGACGTTGTTCGATATGCTCACCGAACCCAGGGTCAAGATCCGCCCTTCGTTCGCTGCGCCTGCTACTGGCCACATGGAGATCGAACTGCAGGGCGATCGTTACTGGCTGGATGAAGTCTGGGCAAAGGTATTCGTCGCGAATCTTGCTGACGCAGCCCAAGATCTGATCGTTATCGCAGACCGGCAGCTTCGGCTAGCTCACGCTCTCCTCACCGCGGTCGGCGGTGCCCGGCCGGGCTGGGATCCGCTGTCCTTCTTGCGATCAGCTATCGAGAAGCACGAGCAAGACATCATGCGGGAACCAGCCGATGTCCTTATCGACGCCGCGCGAGATTGTCTGGAAGCCCTCCTTGACGCGGACAGCGACCTGGGTGCCGCGTACCTTGCGTTGTGGGCTGCTGCAGACCTGCCTGTACTTCAGCGGCTCGCAGTGCACGGCTGGGCGCACCGGCGCGGTGCCGACGCCACCACCAAGCTGGCATGGCTCCGAAGCAGCAACTGGCTGTTCAAGGCTTCACTCCGTAACGAAGTGCTCCGTCTCATCTGTCTTACTGCCGCCGATGCCGAAACCACCGTGGCGGACGCTCTCGTCCTGGACGCTGAAGCGGGCCCGTCCGGGTCGCAAGACAAGGAGCTTGAGGCGCATGACACCTTGGCGTGGATCGCGAAAGCCGCACCGAACCTGTCCAGCGCTCACGAGGCACTGACCCGGATGCGGTCTGTCCATCCGGAATTCGCTCAGCGACAGCCAGCGGACCCAGCGACCTCGCTGGAAGAGGGCTGGGTACGGCCGCGATTCCTGATTAGCCCAGAGGAACTCCACGCCCGCATTTCCTCCGACGCGGCCGGCGCGCTCCGTGAACTGCGGGAGAAAACCTCCGACCCCGGAGGGGCAGGCTGGGGCGATGCCCTCAGCCTCATCTCCGACACTGTCCGCGACCAGCTAGGTGACGGACTCGCCCTCCTCAGCGCAGACAGCGGCAGTTCGCCTGACATCATGCGCGCGGTCGTCCGCGCCTGGGGTGCTGGATCGCCCGACGCCGCAACAGCCGAAGAGATCATCGCCTGGCTCAGCGAGAGCCCCCTGCCTGCGGTCTCCAGGGAGATCGCGGAACTCCTGGCCGACGCCACCAATCAGGCCAGGCCAACGAAATGGTCTGAGATCCCTGGTGCGCGCGATCTTGCCGCCAGGATCTGGGTCGTGGCGGGCGGCGAGGCGGACGACCTGCATGCTAACGACTGGGCGGCGCGGGCGCTTAACCACACGGCCGGCCAGCTTGCCCAGTTCTGGGTAAGGGCGGTCGCTTCAGACTGGGCAGCGGCCGGCGATACCTGGACAGGGCTGCCAGCTGTGACTCGCACGCAGCTTCAGGTCATGCTCGCAGAAGGCGACGAGCGCGCGATGATGGCCGAGGTCATCCTCGCCAGCAAGCTCCACTTCTTTCACCGCGCCGACCCTGCATGGGCCAAGCGCTACCTGCTGCCCCTGCTCGAATGGGGCGATCCAGCCCGCGCTCGCCGGACCTGGGACGGCTTCCTGACCTGGGGTAAGTTTGACGATCAGCTCCTCGGTGCCGGCCTGCGCAACCAGTACGTTCAGGCAGCTACTCGTGCCACTCAGTTCCCCGACCGACTCCAACCACAGCTATACCGACATCTCTCTGCCATCGCGCTGTACAGCAACCCTGATCCAGCCGCTACAGGGTGGGCACGCGCTCTCACCGCTGCCACCGATGTAGTAGTCCGGACAGCCTGGATGCGCCAGGTCGGCCGGGATCTGGCAGGGCTCCCTGCCGACAGGGTCGAACAGCACTGGCTCAGCTGGATGCGCCCTTACTGGCAGGATCGCCTGCACAGTATCCCCTCGACTCCCACCATCGAGGAAACCTCGGCGATGACGACCTGGATCGTCTACCTTACCGACTCCTTCGAAGAAGGAGTCGGTCTGGCCACTGCCGCGCCCGCAACGATTTCCACACGCTCCCGCCTGCTGGCAAAGCTGACCACCGCCTACATACGGGAGGCTCCTGTCATAACCGCAAAGCTTGTCGCCCATCTACTCCGGCACACTCAGCAGCCGTTCTGGGACTGCGACCAGATCCAGCGAATCGTGAATGACCTGAAAGACACTTCGGCAGCGTCGGCCGATCTCACGACAATCCGCGAACAAGCTCTCCGACTGGGTTGCGTCAATTCTCCAAACTGGTAGGTCGCGAACCGATTAGCCGATTAGCCGATTAGCCGATTAGCCGATTAGCCGATTATTTTTACGCCGCGTGCTGGGGAATGCCATTTCGTTCGTGTTTGTACGCGTGTTGGATGCATGAAAACGCGGATATGCGTTGCTTTTTGTGTTGGCGCGCCTGATCCTCAGGAAGCAGGGCTCCCGTGCTTGGACAGGCTGCTGGAATCCTTAGGCCTCGCCAGCTGGCCATCTGACAGCAGGCACTGCAATGCGGCCTGCGGGCGGGCGGGTACCGTGAACCTCCCAGCGAAGCGGACAGAATCATCTAGCTCGACGGCGGAGTGCCTGACCCGCCTGGGCTTGTGATCGTGAACCGGTTCGCCAGCTATCTGCCGTGGGCCGGACGACAAGATGACCGTGGCCTGTGCCCGGCGATCCCACCGTGCGGGGGGTGCCTTCGACCTGGTCATCGCGGTAGCCGTGCTCGCCGTCGCCGGATCGCTGCCGACGGCGTCTGCGATGAGCGGCGCTCATCAGCGAACTGGGCCTCGCGGCGCGGCGCGCCCGGTGCCCGGCGCGCTGCCCGCAGTCACCGCGCCGGCGGCGGATGCCGTGATCGAGTCTGCACAGAGGACGACCATCTGATCCAGCGAACTCGATCACGTGACGCCATCCTCGCCGAACCGCGCCGACCAGGAACGCCCGACGCATCCTGATGGGCGCGATGCGGGCCAGCTCTCAGGTAGCCCCTCACTCGCTGCTCTTCCGTGGAGGCTGGTTCTGGACGGGCGTACAGGCTGGATGGTACACGGGATGCGGACAGCCGGGCGCGCTCCTGCGGCTGCGTATCAGGCAGAGGAGCGCATAGACGCGGCGGAACGGCTCGTCTATGCCTGCAGGGGCGGTGATGACATACACAATCAGGAGCACCACGGCCGCGACCAGCCCGATAGGTTCAGGCGGTGGGACGAGACCACACTCTGCGGGCGACATTGGATCGCCATGGTCGGCGGCGAAGGCAAGGGCAAAGCTGAGCTGAACGACGAGATTTTCTCGTAGCCGTATCACTTCCGCCGACTGCATCTTACTAAGATCACTGGTCACAGTCCTGCGGGTTACAGCCTCCCAGGAGTCCGAGGTGAAGCGTTACCGGTAGAGGTGTCGACGTAGCGAAGTTTGTCGCCGTCCGCGATCGCGTGTTCCCGGCGAGCATTGCCAGGTCAACGTAGTAGCTTGTCCCGGCGCGCGTCATGGCTTCAGCAACGATGAGATTGACAGGTACGCCTGAGCGGGCGGCTAGCACGAAGAAGTCGAGCCAGTTGAGTACTTTAGCCAGCGCTCGCACCAACCCAACTGCGGGAACTTCGCCGCCGTGAACGGCCTCATTTCCGGTGCCGCACGTCTGCGACCCCACATCTTTGCCGTACGTGGCCTGAATCCACCTGGGCAGAACACCGTCACCAATCATCGGCTGCAGTTGTCGGCCGGGGTAGTCCAAGTCGCCCATGCTCGGTCGCGCCAGTTATTCGAGGAGTGAATGGTCCAACTACACGCTCGGCCGGACGGCCGCGATCGCGGCCAATACGCAGAACCGCATAGCGGCTTCAGCCGCCCTGAAGGCCGTCAGCAATCGCTGTTCCCGATCGCGTACTGCGGTCATGCGCTGGTACGGGAGAGCGACTGGTTCTGAGAGCTGGCTTGCAGCGTAGGCGGAGCGATCCTTTCGCCGCGGCAAGTGCCACGCTGACACGATCGGCTAGCTCGGGTTGTGGCTCGTGCTTGACGACGAAGTCGCGTGCCCCAAGGTGCATGGCCTGGATCGTCTCGGGCTGCCGGGCTTCGCCGGAAAGGACGAGCGTCTCGACTAGAAGGCGACGATCCGCAAGCTGACGTAGCAGCTAGATGCCGCCCCAGCGGTCCAGAGGCATCCGCAGGTCCACGACCGCGAGGTCGAAAACCTCGTCCATGAGTCGTGTTAGCCCGCAGCGTTGCCGCTTCTCGCCATAAGAGCACCGAACGCCGAGTAGGTGCCTGATTGATGACAGAGTGGGATGTCATCGATGACATCCATATCCATTCCGCGTTCCGCATTGGCTCAGCAACTTCGCTTCACCGGTTATCGTGTGCGTGGTGGTCTGATCAGCTGCGTGTGTGCTGTCCTCATATCGGCGGAGAGGTACCTTTAGTGATTGAGCTGGGCCTGGTCACGGGTTATCTGATCGGTTGGTCGCTACGGAAGGCCCGTCGTGTCGGCGCGACGCTAGACCAGGACGTCGATGAGGTTCTAGATGCAGGCATGAGTCGGCTGCACGACGCCGTAGTCAGTAAGCTCGGCGCTGACCCAGCGCTTGTAAGGCTAAACGAGGAAGTCGCAGCCTCAGGCCATGTTTCCGACCGGACCCGGCGGCGGGTAGAAGATGCGGTCGCCGACGCGACCGAGCACGATACAGCCTTCGCGGATGCACTGGACGCAGCTCTTGTCCAGCTCGCACAGGCAGACCCCGGTGGCAATTTGATTGCGACTGGGGATCGAGTGGCTGCAGTCTGGGGGAAGGCAGAGATTCGTGCCGACCACGGCAGTGCGGCTGCCTTGGTGATGGGTGACGTCACTGTCGGCGGGCCGCCGGACCCTACGGGGCCGGTCCGGGCCAGCGGCTGACCAGACCCGGCGCCGGACCTCTGCCGCACAATTTCCCACCGATTCCGCAGTCCACGCTGCCTGGCCGGACGCCGATGGCAAATGCCGACCGCAGTAGCTTCGCGGCAGGCTACATCGGCAGTGTCACCCAAGTGCTACCTGGCCCGCGGGTCCGGTCGGCATACCTGGAACAGGTAGGCAGGATCGCCCCGCAGGAAGGACTGACGGGCCGGGAACTCGAGCTGTCTGAACTGGCCGAATTCTGCGCCCGGGAAGCCGGCAACTCGTATGCATGGTGGCGGGCTGCCGCATGGGCAGGGAAGTCTGCCCTGATGGCATCCTTCGTGCTCCGCCCGCCTGCAGGCGTGGAGGTTGTCTCGTTCTTCGTGACCGCGCGGTTCGCTGGGCAGAACGACCGGGTCGCGTTCGCTGAGGTGATTCTGGAGCAGCTCGCCGCGCTACTGGGACAGGACCTACCGCCATTCCTGACCGAAGCGACGCGGGAAGCCCACATGCTTGCATTGCTCGGAAAGGCGGCCTCGGCACGCCAAGACATAGGTCGGAGGCTCGTCCTGGTTGTAGACGGACTGGACGAGGACACCGGCGTTACCGCCGGGCACGACTCCTACAGCATCGCCGCGTTGCTTCCTGCCGCTCCGCCTGCCGGGATGCGGGTTATTGTCGCCAGCCGCCCGGACCCCCCGATCCCGGCCGATGTCCCAGACGGGCATCCATTGCGCGAATTCTCCGTCGTGCGGCATCTTGCGCCCTCGCCACTGGCCCAGATGATCCGTGCGGACGCCGAGCGAGGACTGCGGCGGCTGCTGGATGGGAGCAGCCTGGAACGTGACCTGCTGGGGCTCGTGACGGCAGCGGGCGGCGGCTTGAACACCATGGACCTGGCCGAGTTGAGCGGTGCCGCCAGCTATGACATCCACCGGCATCTGCGGGCGGTGACTGGCCGGATGTTTGCCAGTCGGCTGATCGAGCGACAGAGAGGCAACGCAACCGAGGCCTATGTCCTCGCGCACGAAGAACTCCAGGCGACAGCATCTGAAATGCTCGGACCCCGCCGTCTAGATACTTACCGCGACAAGATACGCGCATGGGCCCGCGCCTCTAAGGCAGCGGGATGGCCACCACACACGCCGGATTACCTACTACGTGGCTATTTTCAGATGATTCAGGCTGCTGGCGACATCGCCGGGCTACTCGACTGCGCCCTCGATAGAGATCGTCACGATCGCATGCTCGACGTCAGCGGCGGTGACGCCGCAGCCTTCGCTGAGATCACGGCTGCACAAACGATCACCCTCGCTCAGCCAGACCCTGACCTCACCATCATCGCCCGCCTGGCTCTTCACCGAGACGAGCTTACAGACCGTAATACCCATGTTCCTGCCAGCCTGCCGGGAATCTGGGCCGCGCTCGGCCGTCCAGTACGGGCAGAATCACTCGCCCGCTCCATAACGAACCCAGCCGGCCGGGCACGCGCACTGGCCGAAGTGGCGGGAGCGCTAGCGGCGGCGGGGCAGGCCGAACGGGCACTTGAGATCGCCGGGCGAGCTCAGGTGGCCGCTCGGGCTGTCACCGATCCGGCCCTGCGGGCACGGGCACTGACCGGGGTGGCCGCAGCGCTGGCGGCAGCGGGGCAGCCCCAGCAAGCCAGCGAGATGATCAGCGAGGCTACGGTCGCCGCTCGTTCTGCCGTCGATCCAAGCTGGCAGGCATGGGCGCTGAGCGAGGTCGCGAGAACTCTGGCGGCGCGCCACCCTCGCCAGGCCGAAAAAATGATCAACGAGGCTGTAGCGGCTGCCCGTTCCGTCAGCGATCCGGACAGGCGCACACAAGCGCTTAGTTATGCCATCGGGGCGCTGGCGGCGACCGGGCAGTACAACCGGGCAGAGGCCGTCAGCCGGAGGCTGGCAGACCCAGTCAACCAGGCCCAAGGGCTGGCCAGCGTTGCGGAGGCGTTGGCGACGGCAGGGGATTCTGAGCGGGCCGCCGAAATTGCCGGGCGGGCCGAGGCGGCCGCCTGGGCCGTCACCGACCCGGCCCGGCAGGCGTCGGTGCTAAGTGCCGTGGCGGGGGCCTTGGCGGCCGCAGGGAAGCCTGAGCGGGCCGCCGAAATTGCCGGGCGGGCCGAGGCGGCCGCCTGGGCCGTCACCGACCCGGCCCGGCAGGCGTCGGTGCTAAGTGCCGTGGCGGGGGCCTTGGCGGCCGCAGGGAAGCCTGAGCGGGCCGCCGAAACTGCCCGGCGGGCCGAGGCGGCCGCCCGGGCCGCCACCAACCTGGTAGATCGGGTTTGGTCGCTGAGCCAGTTGGCGAGGGCGTTGGCGGCTGCGGGACAGCCAGAGCGGGCTAGTGAGATAGCCGGGCGGGCCGAGACCACCGCCCGGATTGTGACCGACCCGGTCGATAAGAGGTGGGCACTGCACCACGCGGCAGTGGCGTTGGCGGCTGCGGGGCAGCACGATCAGGCTGGGTCCACCGCCCGTTCCATAGCTTCTCCATCCCAGCAGGCTTTGGCATTGAGCGAGATTACGGAGGTGCTGGCGGCGGCAGGACTGCACGATCAGGCTGTGCAGATGGCTCGGTGGGCTGAAGCCAGCGCCAAGTCCATCACCGACCGAAACGGCCTGGGCTGGGTGCTCACGGAGGTTGTTGCGGCGTTGGCGACAGCTCGGAATCATGCCCGGGCCGAGGCCGCCGCGCGCTCGATCACCGACTGCGGTGACAGAACACGGGCCTTGAGTTGCGCCGCGAGAGGGCTGGTCGAAGATGGGCATAACAGGCGGGCTATTGAGATGGCCATACATGCTGAGGCTGCCGCGTGGTCGATGGTCCATCCCGGCGACCGAGCTTGGGCACTCAGTGATGTGGCGGCCGTGCTGGCGGCGGCGGGACAACTCGACCGCGCGGTTGAGGTGGCCGATCAGGCTGAGGCCGCGGCCCGGTCCGCCAATTGTGCGGGCGGCCAGGCCCTGGCGCTGGCATATGCGGCGGGGACGCTGGCGACGGTGGGGCAGGAAGCGAGAGCGGTTGAGGTAGCCGCGCAAGCTGTGGCGAGCGCTCGTTCGATGGTGCATCCCGGCGACCAGGCACAGGTGCTCGGCGAAGTAGCAAGGGCCGTGACGATCGCTGGGCAATACGGCGAGGCCGAGGCAATTGCCCAATCCATCACTGACCCCATCTTGCGGGCGACAGCGATGAGCCAGCTGGCGATGGCGCTATTCACAGTGGGCGACGGGCAGAATGCTAAGCGAGTCCTGGCATTGACCTGGGCAACCGAGCGATGGACAAGTCCGCTGACCGTCGCGGCGTTGCTTGTGCCCTCGACACTTGCAACGCTTGCCAATGAGCTGTACTGATTTGGTGGCGGAAATTCGCGGGCGGACGTGGATAGTCGGCCCCGCCCTGTACGTGGCGAGCTGTCTGAAGCTGCACGTCGCTCCTATGAGCTTGCTGGCCTGCACCCGTGTGCCAATGACTTGAGGTCACCGAGGCCGTGCCCTGTAGGACTGCTCTGGCTTACATGTACTCGGCGTAGCGGCTGGCGATCTGCCAGGCGGGGTCGCAGAAACGCAGGATTTGCTTGGCCTGGTCCGTGGTCTGGAGGGTGATCGGGTACCGGGCGTCGAGGCGGGACTGGTTCCAGTTCATCTTGCTCAGGGCGAGGGTCTCGGTGCCGAGTTCGCGGGGGCTGATGGTCAGCCGGGCGGGCCGCAGGCCGAGGGGCCGGGGGACGTACATTCCGGGGTAAGTGGAGTAGAAGTCGACGCTTCCGCGGGTGTAGATCACGTGCTCCGCCGGGCTGAGTGTCATGAAGGTCCCGCGCAGCGGTGGCGCGTTCCCCTGCCGGAAGATCATTGTGTCCTCACTGCCGGTGACCCAGACCAGGTCGAGGGCGTGCAAGTCCTGCTCGTCGGCAGCCACGGTGAATCCGCCGGTCTCCTCTTCGGTGAAGCGGGATGACTTGTGGATGATCACGCGCGCTGGCAGGGTGTGGTGCTCGCGCTTGTACACGGCCAAGGCGCTGGACAGCAGGGCGCTGGCGTCGTCGGCGGGGAGGTGCGGCTGGCGGTCCTCGCTGCTGATTGTGCGCGGCCCCGCCGCGAACGATGACACCCTCGCCGCGTTCGTTGAAGATGTGCGCGACGGCGGTCTCCAGGATCCCGCCGTCAGTTGCCGGTAGAAGGAGATACCGACGAAGCAGGTGTGCAGGTCGGTGGAGGCGCGCGGCAGTCGCCAGGGGACCCCGCCGGCTTTGTAGTACAAGGCGACGTGCAGGTTCCACGCTCGGGTGGCCTCGTCCTGGCGACTGCGCCGGGGCGGCGGCGGCGGCGATCTCGTCCCAGGTGCTGCGCCGCAGGATCTGCAGAGGGGATGCCCAGCCGCAGTGCGCGGGCCTTGAGCAGGTCGTGGAAGTTCGCGACCAGCGGGCTTGTCGTTGCGACCCGCAGCGTCCCCCGGGAGGTGAGACGACACGTCATCGAGAGCGTCGGGGCGGCGCCACGATGATGACGTCCACCCGATTGTCCTGGCGAGCGCCTCCAGTTCGCTCATGTACACCTCGGCCATGGCCTGGACAGCCTGCTCGCCGGGCAGGCCGATGGCGCGGGCCAGTTCCCGGCTGGGCAACTCCCGGCAGTTCCGGTCGGCGATCGTCGAGCTTGGTGCACAACCCGGTGTCGCTATCGCAGCCAGGGAAGGCCGGGAACAGATGCGGATAGCCGCTCTCCCTGGCGGCAATCGGGAGGCGGCACCGCTCCATCCACCGCCGGATGCCATCGAGCTGGTCGCGAGGCCCGACGAGGCCTAGCCGAATCACGGCCGGGGCGCCGTCTTGGCCAAGGTCGGCCGGGCCGTATGCAGTGATGCCGAACCGGGGGTCGACGTGGCGGTGGGCGCCGCCGAACTCCAACTCCGGCTCGTCGAGGATCTCGATGTCCATCAGCTGCTCCTCTTGCTCTCCTGACGGCGGCCTAGTCGCGAGGGCCGTGCGGGTGCCCGGCGGCGCGCCTGGGCTTGGGATACAGCTGGGCAGTTCATCGTCGAGGAGTGAAGGAGATCATCTGGGCCGACCTCCGCTTCGCGGAAGCTCGGCATCGACATCAGTGGCTGCGTCGGGAGCGTTTTCGTTGGCAATGACCGCAGGGGCAGGTCCCCACCATGCTTCGTCAATGCCGCGGTCGACGGTGAAGGTCAGCAGACTGCCGAAGGCGAGCATGGTGTCAGTCAGCACGTCGCCCTGCAGGTATGCCTCCCACATCATGGTCCAGCCCCGAACTGCCGGGTGGTGGTCCAGGCGTTTGATCCCTGCAGTGAGGGTGTCGGCGAACGAGGACTCGGTTTTTCCCGTCCCTGGTGAAGCAATAGTCCACGCCGAGCAGGCAGTACCATTTCGCGTCGATTCGGCGGAATCGTGGGCTGAGCGCGGCGTGATGGTAGTAGCTCACCTGACCTGGGTCGCCCTTAGCGTAGTGCGGGCTGAACACGGTCCGTCCACGCGAACCATTCCTGCGACCCACGACCAGGGGCCGCAGGTCACGGGTAGCCCGGAAGTGCAGGTGGCGGCGGGACTGGTGCCACTGGACGTCCTGAGCGTGGTCGCTAACTAGGGTGCGGCGCAGCAGGTCACTGAACTGATGCATTACGTCCACGTCATCGCTGTCAGCCCACTCTGCGGTGTCGTGCTGCTCGGCTGGCCCGTCGCACAACTCCTTTAGTGGCGGTCTGCCAAGGTCGCCGAAAGCTGATGATCATGCCGCTGTTCAGAATCCAGCCGACCGCTCGGCCGGGCGCGACCGCAATGCGGCGCCAGCCCTCGGCGTAGTCTCGTATGGCCGATCGGTGCCACCGAGAGCGTCGCGGGCCAGTCCTCCACCGGCAGCAGATTGGTAGTCAGTATCTCCTGCTTCGGCGGGCCAGCTATGTAAATGCCAGATCCGCGGGGCACGCCGATGCCCATGATCGCATCGGCGGCTGAGGCGTCGAAGGACTGCTTGTGCTTATCGATGGTCACGGTGCGCTCGGCCCGACGGCGGGGGTCGGTGAACTCGGCTCGGACATCGAGCCACCATGCCAGCGTCCTCGGCCGGCCGTGACAGAACCACGATCAACCGGGGCGTTGCCGCTGAGCCAGTAGTCCAGATCCGCTAGGGTCCGCAGTCCACTGGAAGCTGTCTTCGGTCTCATGCATGAAAGGACGGGTAGTGGCCTTGCTCTGCACCATGACGACAAGATTGAGCGCGCTGCCGTCTTCGGCGACCAACTCGATCTCGCCGTCGATCCCGTGATCCACCCGGCGGTCATGCCATAGGTAACCCATCTCGTTCACTCGGCGGGCGATCAGCGCGACGCCGCCCTCACCGGTCATCGCCTGTGGCGTGACTTTCTTCCTCTGCGGCGGCAAGGCGTCCCCTCGGATCTGCGGGCCCGGCAGTTCTGGCGGAACTGACGCTCAATCTGCGTTGTTGTCTGAGCACAGGCCATGCGCTTGGGCGCAGTCCTGGGGAGCACGCACCAGTCTGCCATCAATCTAATAGCTGGCCACACGTGATCTGATCAACGCCTGTTGGGGATTCGCAGGTCACTCCGCAACACCAAGGACTTTAGGCGTGCGTGCCTGTCTGGGGTGCTGCAGTCCCGGAGTCGCGTATTGATCTTGTTATCTGGTATTTCTGCGCGGGATACCGGGCCGGGCATGACGGTAGCCCGCGTGACACCGCAGGGGGTCGTGCGGTTCCACGGTCTGCGGCCCTGGCGGGCCGCTAGGGTCGCTCCTTTCCTGACGGCTGTCCGGGTTGGCCCGCCGTTAGGGTCAGCGTGGCTTGAACCAGGTAATTTCCGGCGTGCCGATGGCGGTTCTCCTGGTGGCCGGGGTGTGCGGGAACCGGGGCCGGGCTTTAGGCTGTCGCGGGAACGGCGCTGCCGGCCGGTGGTGACCAGGGTGTGCAAGGTGGCACGGCTGGTGACATCGGCGAGGCGGCGAGCCCGGCCAGGGACGTGGCGGCGGTGACCATGGTCTGGGTCATCGAGCAGATCGCAGTGTGCCGGGTGGTGGTGAAGGACACTGCGTCCGTGGTGGCCGGCCCTACGGCGGGGCGTCTCAGGACGCGGGCGGCTGCAGCGTGCGTGGTCAGGGACGCAGCGGCGCTGGCGCGGACCAGACAGCTATCCCTTAAGTCGCTGGTGTTGGGTTCACTCCGCCGGCAGCACAAATCGGTCAACTGGAGCTTCATGCTGGCCGTAAATCCCGCAGTGCCTAGTAAGGAATCCACGGTGGAGCGGGCTGGGGGTCGGTGATGGTCTCCGGCAACGGTCATGGCCGGATTCTTCCCGCGCATAGCTGACTGACTACAGGTGGCAGTTCGCCGGACATCTCGGGCAGGAACGCCGGATTCAGCACCCTGGGAATTGTCTCGTCTAGGTACTGGGCTTCGGGCATGATGCGCGCGAGTTCCCGGCGGAAGGGGATCACGGTGCTGGCTAGTGGTGTTACCGAACAGAAAGCGTGGATCTTATGTCTAGCAGGCTGCAGCGGGCCGGTCGGTGGTTTACTGTGCGGTCAGTGAGCGAGGTCGAGGGCGCGCGGCCGCATCGGTCGTGCTCAATCGGCAATCAGTCGCGCGAGCGGCCTAGGCCCCCCAGCGGCGGCTGCTCCGATCACCTTCCAGTATCCGATGGCCTTTCCCGCGTGAGGGAATGCAGTGCGCACTTCTGGGCTCTCACCGCCTTAGCGTCTGAACACGACTACTCAAGCGAGCAGCCGAACGCGAGCTGCGCGAGGCCCACGCGGTGATGTCTGAATCGGATCGAAAGCGCAATCCGCAGCGTCAGTCAGCTGCTCCCAATCCGCGTAGTCAATTAGATCGCGGTAATGAAAAAAATAATCAGCTTGGCCAACGGTAACAAACCCAAAGTACTTTTGACTGACCACGGTTTTCAGTATTCCGGTCACGCGACTCAACCCATCCGGATCTGAGCAGCGCTGGCGTTCCCTAAGGCGGGCGCGAAACTCTGCCGCCTTACTGACGAGGTATCCGTCCGTATTGTCGGCAATTTCCCGTGTTAGTGCTTGAAGTTGAATCAGTCGATCGTAGGACTCACCAGCAAGCACCTCGATTCGTGCGGAATCAGCAAGTTCAACCGTTGATTCGACTAGTTCAATAGCGCTCTCATAGTCAGCCTGATCCAAAAATGCGCGAGTACCTGCCGCCGCTGCGCGAAGAGCAACGACAGCTGCCGCTCTCGTTTCATGCTGATTAGCATTCTTCATACCTAGAACATGTCTCGCAGCATCAATGGCAGCGAGCATGTCTCCAAGGCAGTAGTGTGCCCAAGATATTTGCCCAGCCAACTCGGGACTTAGAGAATCAACGCGAGCGCCTGTCTGCAGCAATTCCAAGGCGTGTCTCAGATCACCCACCTCGTTAAGCAAGAAGGCTCCGTAATGAAAACACAGAGGTGCCGAGTCCGGAGCTAGCTCGAACGCGCGCTCATAGGCCGTGATACTTGCTGCATGGTCCCGCAAGACGGACCGTACCTGCGCCTCGACACGCCACGCTTCATAGTAGCTTGGGGCAAGCACTTGCGCTTCGGTACAGAGGCTGAGCGCTCGGGTCGGATCTGAACTCGCGTTCCGTACCGCTTCGCGGAGTAGTCGCGCTACGTGAACATCACCGAACCCTCTAACGCTGATTGTGTCGGGCGAATAGGGGCTGGTCGTGCTCGCGGCAGTTAGCTGAGAGCCCAAATCACGCAACTGCTGGCTTCGAGTCGCGAACTTTGAGCGAGCCCTGGACGATACTGGATGGCGTTTATCCAAATATTGCTTACCGAACTCCGAAAGTAGGTAGACCGTGTCAAGTGTCTGGCCAGATGCTTGACTCGACATGGCCACGAAGTTAGTAGTGAGCAATTCGAGCAGAGCGGATTGAATCCGCCCAGCTGTAAAATCATTCAGAAACGCGAGTTCGGCTTGGTTCCGGTCTCCTGGGAGTACTTGCATAGAACTGAGGACGGCACGGGCGTCAGCTGTTAGAAACTCATAAACATTCGACATGCAGAAGTCAAGCAGTAGTGCATTGTTTCCAACCAGTTCCTCTGGACGCCTGCCGGCCTGCACTCCAGCGACAAACCATCGAATGTAGGCCGGATGGCCGCTCATTTTAGCGGCCAGCATTTCAGTGACGTCTTGCGGCAGATTTTTGAGCTGCCTCACGTCACGAACTCGCGCCAATGCCCTCAGTAGTCGGGTAGAGTCGTCGATATTTAGCGGATCGAGTTGAATAGGATTTTCAATTCCTAGACCTATCCTGCTAGTTACTAGAACCTTACTGCCCACTGGCAGATCGAGCAAAAAGTCGCGCAAGCGCTTATCAAGAACGGTCTCAGATTGTCAAGAATCAACAGAATCTTGAAATGTTCCAGGTATGAGAGAACTTCGTGAACAGGATCGTCCGCCTCGTGCCCACCCAATTCGACAGCGGCCTGAGCAAACAGGCCAAGCGACGACTCAATAGCACCATTTATCCGCTGGATTTCATTCGTAGTGAGAATAGTAGCTTTGGCGGTCACCCAAACTAGTGCATCGAATTGCTGGTCAGCCTCTTCGAGCAACTCGTATGCAGCCTTGAGGGCAATAGAGGTCTTGCCGATCCCTCCATCCCCAAGGACTGATACTACCGGATATGCTCCTTTGATCGCTCGCTTGATGCGGCGTAGTTGCTCCTTCCTACCAAAAAACCCTGTCTCATCAAAATCTGGTATAGGTAGGTTATGTTGCGGAGCCTTATCGGCATCTGTGGGAAGATTGATTGTGAGCCCGAGGACGAAAGAAGGATCCCGAGCAAGATGTCCCATCGTCTCCGAGAGTGAGACCCACCTACTCGGCACCGATTCGAGGAGAACATGGGCGGTGTCGAGAAGATGAGCGGAGTCGTCGATTTCCATTGGCCGCGTATGCGCAACACGATTGCGAATGGCGATCGTGCGCGGAACCCTTTGCGCGGCATTTCCTAGGCTGAGCGAGATTCCGTCAGGCAGGAGTTCCTTCTTACTCATCAATGCTTCATAGCTGTCGCCGAAGTCTAGGTATGGCAGCAGGCCGGGGAGCGAACCAGGCTGGGCTAGTCCATCTTTCTGTCGACGAAGTTGAGCACGCTCCGCACGGTCGTTTGTCAGCACTTCCGCAACGGGCAAGTCGCCTAGATGCTCCTCCACTATGGCGCGCATGTCCTCCTCCAGCGCCGAGATGATGGCGAAGCAAGTTAGCCTAGTCGCGCTATAGGACATCGATAGGCTCCAGATGATTTGTGGTTGACTAGATACTTAGACCGAGCTTAGCTATTCTTGTGGGCATGATGTAGCTGGCCCCATGTGGAGAGTACATAGTAGTTGCTCCATGCGCACAACGTTCTCGGGGTACGCTGAATACAAAGGTCAGGAAGCGCTCGCTTGCAGGTCAGCAGCCTTTTCACGCAACTTGACAACTCCACGCTGGCTCCTCAACCCGGCCGCTCGCAACTGCCGGCATCTCCGCAGGTCAGCGGCCACGTTATCAGCTAGTCTTACTCAACTCCAGGAGTTGGGCTACGTTGCGGCGCCAAGACGAGCCGACATCGGGATCAACATCCTGACGAACTCACCCCAGCTCCAACGGCCCGGCTACATTGCGGCCCGCGCGGTGAAGTACGAGAGTGGTTTCCCAGGACTCTATTGCGGCGCGACCTGCAGGCGGCCCAGGCACTACCTCAAGCGCCTCACTCCAGCTCAAGGGCCGGGCTCTAGCGGTCACGCTGCGAAGAGTTCCTCGCCGATCTGACGTTCCTCACCCGAGTTTGTGTGGCATTAGCTGCTGCGCGACGACTCCGGACCGGCCACGGGACATTATCCAAGCGAGCTGTTCCAGGCCCACTAGCGCTGGGGAGCTATTAATGAAGAGGATAAACCCAGTGCAACCATGGCTGACGAACTCGGAGATCGTCTCTGCGATGGCTGATGCAGTCCCGTAGAGCGCGCCCCGGCTCCGGATGTAGGTGTCGACGTCGGCGGCGCTCATGCCACGGTCAGCCGACTGTCGCCACTTGGTGAACTCGCGCTCGCTGTCGAAGAGCTGGAAGTTGGGCGCGTGGGTCCGCCGGAGGCTGGCCGGATCACGACCGGCCTGCTCGCAGAGCCGGCTCAGCACCCGGCTCTTGCGCGCGAACTCGTCTGGTCCGACCTGCCAGTTTCACTAGGTCGGCGTATCGTGGCTGCTGCGGGCAGCGTCCGCTTCTTTCCCTCGCCATCCACGAGCAGCATCGGGCCAGGCACGGTCTCCACGAGGTCGGCGCTGCGGGCGGTCCGCGCCAGACGTAGCACTTCTTCTAGCCGGTCTGATCGCTCTCCCGCCGTCCCGAACGGGATGTCCAGCGAGTCGAACTCGGGCTCATCCCAGCCGGCGCCGACCCCGAAGCAGAGCCGTCCGCCGCTGAGCATGTGCAGGTTCTGCGCCATCTTCACCGTGACAGCTGGCGGCCGGTAGGCCGCGCAGGTGACCAGCGTCCCGAGCACGACCCGCTGGGTTACCTGGGCCAGGGCCGCGAGTGTCGTCCACGCTTCCAGGACCGGGCTGTCGTCCCGCGCCGGGTACGGCTGGAAATGATCGAACGCCCAGACGCCATCGAACCCGAGTTCCTCGGCCCTTGTGGCCCATTCTCGCGCGACGGGCCACGCCAGCTCTCGCCCGGCTGACCCGAGCTCGCCTTTCCATCCCTGGGCGAGCATGACGCCCCAGTGGATGCGTCCCGGCTCGGTCAGCGACTCAATCACGGCGGAACCTCCGCTCAGTCCGGTCGGCGCTCACACCAGCACCGGGATCGGCAGCAGCGTCGCGGCCTCCATCAGATCGGAGGTCGCCGTAGTCCTGCCGGGCGACATCCAGCTTCCGCAGGAACGCCTCGTACCGCTCTCCCTCGTCCGCCAGCTTCTGGCCTACCGCTCGGCGCAAGTCCGCAGTGCACGCTGCTCCGGTCCGCCCGGCCGCGAGCCGTTCCGCGAGTGACCGGCCCCAGCCGTTCAGCCGGTACTGCACCTGGCCGTCGTACTGCCCAGCCCTGAACTTCCCGGCGATCGGGAACAGGTACGCCAGTTCCAGCGCCGCCAGTTCCCGCACGACGGCCAGCGGCTCACGACACCCGCCCTCCCCGATCCCGGCCAGCTCCAGCACCCGCGACAGCGCCCCGGTGCCGGCCAGGTAGATGTTGCCCTGCCACAGGCCAGAGTCCCGGAAGCAGCGATCGGTCGCGTCCAGCGCGATCACCGCGAGACTCAGGTCATCGACCGGCCCGGACTCCGCCACCACTCCGATCCGCCGCACCAGCTCCCGCTCCACATCGACGTCGTCGAGGCTGACCACGTAGACGTCGGCATCCCGGTCCGCGTACCGGAGGTAGTCCGGGACCTCCGGCAGGCCGCCACCTGGCCGCTGACCTGCATCACCGGACCGCCGAACCCGCCCGAGCCGTCTGGACCGGTGAACAGCCGAGTCAGGCCGAACCGAAGGTCAGGCGCGATCGACGTCACCGCGAGCCGCTGCATTACTACCCGGTTCCGGCAACCGACGCGATCGCGCCCAGCACCAGCGCGACGGCCTCTGGCCGGGCTCGGGCTGAGCGTGCTACGTGGGTGGTGACCCACCGGAACGTTTTCCGGACGACCAGCCCATTGCACGCTGCTGTGCTGCCGGTCTCGACCAGGTCCAGGCATGCGTCTCCGATGTCGGGCACGAGCCCTTCGCTGCTTCCGGTCACCGCCAGGATCTGGCAGCCTGGCTCCACGTCCTTGAGCAGCGTCCGCGCCAGCCTTGGGTACGGGGTCACGACCGAGCGGATCCACCGCAGCGACCGGCGGTCCCGCTCGGCCATCAGCAGGCACACCGACGCGTCGTACGAGCCGCCCTCGGCGCACCACCGCTCCGCCGGCACGTCGTGCTCCAGAAGCCATTCATCACCTGTCAGCCCGAGATCCAGGACATCGTCTTTGAGCATCCGCGCGATATCCGGCGCCTTCAACAGGTAGATGCCGACCGGGCAACCGTCCAGGGCTGTTTCGTAACGAAGGACGCCGGGCTTGATCTCGGCACCGAGGGCCAGGCAGATCTGCCGTGACTGCGCGGCCATCCGTCCTTTGGGCAGCCCGACTTTGATCACTGGCTCACCTGCCCTGACTGGTAGGGCTTGAGCTTGCCGTACTTAGCGAGCTGACGGTCGATCTCCTCGCTGATCGCCGACTCCAGGGCAGTCGCGAGATCGACGCCGAGGATGTTGGCCAGGCACAGCATCCAGGCGGTCAGCTGCCCTAACTCTTCCTCCAGCCGGGCCGGGCCTTCTCCGCGCCGGACGGCCTGGGCCAGCTCGCCAAGCTCCTCCAGGGTCCAGATCAGCGCCCGGTCTGGTTCGAGCCGCCCGTAGATGCCTAACGCGGACTGCTGCAGGCTCCGCACCGCCGGCAGCGCCGGCAGCGCGACCGCGACGCCCGCGGCGGCGCGGGCGCTAGGCGAGCTGGTAGTCGTCATCGCGGTACTCCACTCCCAGCGGCTCGAATGGCGAGGGCCCGGCTGCCCGCCACGACCTCACCGGCGACCAGCGCGTCCATGCCCGGCTTCCCGCGCGACCCGCAGGTTTCCTCCGCGTCGCCGGGGCGGACGATGACGACGTACCCGGCACCCATGTTCAGCGTGCTGTACGCCTCCGCCGGCGCCATCCCGGTCGCGTCCACCAGGAACCGCAGCACCTCGGGAACCTCCGGCAGCGCAGTGATCTCGTACCGGACGGCGATCCTCCGCGCGCATGATCTTCAGGAACCCGTGCCCGGTGATGCCGTTCAGGAACATCGGCACCACGCGGACGCCAGGAGCCTCGCACGAACCGCGCGTAGATCACCGTCGGGTCCAGCAGCGCATCGCCCAGGTGCCGGCCGCTGGGCAGCTCGGTCAGCCACCCGGCCGGCAGGTCCGCAGCGACCCGGCGGGCCAGCGACGCCCCATTCGCGTGCAGGCCGCTGCTCGGCAGCAGCACGATCTTGTCCCCGGCCGCGATATCAGTCACCGAACACCGGCTCCCGCCCGGCAGGCACCAGCCCCAGCGCGCTGCCCGCCAGCTCGATCGCATCCGGAGTGACGACGCCCGGCAGCGCGGGCGACTCGCCGCCGCCCCAGACCGCGCCGGCTTCCTCGCACGCGGCCCGCCAGCCGTCAGCAGGTCCATGGACCGCTCACGGCTGGCCGTACCAGGCGGCGTCGCCGGTCGCGAAGTAGGCGGTCACGACGAGCGGGTTAGCGCCGACCGAGATCACGTCGTTCACGATCGCCGCGACCGCGTCCTTGGCGATGTCGGCGTACCGGCTGATCCCGGTCGCCGCGAGATACTCCGACGCGATGATCGACTTCGTGCCCAGACCCTCGACCACCATCGCGAGGACGGTCCCGTTCAGCTCGAATACGTAAGCCGAAGATCCGCGAGACTGAGCGAACTCGCTCCCGCCGGACACAGCCGAGAAGCGGCGCCGTTGCGGCGGCATAGCGCTATTGCCTGGCGCTTGACCTCATCGAGTACTTCATAGTCAACTCCCGACCGGCGGTACTCATCCTGACGGGCCATTTTCAGTCCTCTTCATAACAGCACTCGAATACCAGGCCACAACTTGCAGCGCTAACATAATCCCGGCCCAGCCAGCGATGCACTAAATAGCCGGACCTCAATTGACCTTTTGCATTAAGCAGAACAGATAACCGCTGCTCAGGCAATATGTGCCAGCAGCAATTTCAATAAGACGGCATGCGACTCGTGGCCGCCGGCACGGCTGGATCGCCTGCAGCCGCCGCGGCCTGGGCCGCGTTCACCGCTTCCGCGTCGGCGGCACCTGCGGTCAGGTGCGCGGCGAACGTCGCGGTGAACGCATCGCTCGCGCCCGTCGTATCGACAGCATCGACCTCTCGCGCCGGGTAATACCGGTCCTCATCGATGTCCGTGCACGACGCAGCCAGCCGCGCCCAGCGTCACCACGACGGTTCCGCACGCCGTACTGCGGCGCCAGTTCGCGCCGGCGAGATCTTCCGGGCAGGATCTCGCCATCTCGCCGCCTGCCAGCAGCGTGCGGGCCTCGTCCTCGTTGGGCACCAGCGACATCGACCTGCTCCCACGGCAGCGACGCGAGCAGCGGCCGGGTCAGCGAGCGGCGGGGCTGGCTGGACGATGACCAGCGCGCCGTGATCGCTGGCGGCGCGGATCGCCTCGCGGATGGACTCGGCCGGCATCTCGAACGTCACCAGCACCGCATCCGCATCGCTGACCGCTCCGTCGCGGCGCGGACCGTTCCCGGCGTGACCGCGACGTCGTCGTCGATGTGCCACAGGATCGACGTCTCGCCGTGTCCCCGACCAAGCAGACGCAGACAGCGGTCGCCGCGTCGTCGCGGCACTCGATGCCAGCTGATATCGATGCCCTCCCGGCGAGCGCAGCCGAGGATGTCCCGCCCGAACCCGTCGCTCGCCGACCACGCCCGACCGCGGTCACCTGGGCGCCGAGCCGGGCCAGGGCGACCGCCTGGTTGAGTGCCTTGCCGCCGGGCGAGGTGCGGACCGACCGGACCTCGTACTCCTCGACCCCAGACCGGGCAGCCGGGGGTGCGGACGATGCAGTCGACGACGTAGGCGCCGACCACCACGAACCGCAGGTCGTGCAGCGCGCAGCACGCGGCCGCCGGTCGGAGCCTAGTTCACCGGTACGTCCACTGCTGGCCCGTGCCCTTGTACTCCGACACCGGGATCGGGCCCGACGCCGGGCCGCATCCGGGACCGGTAGAGCAGGCCGAGCAGGTGATCGACCTCGTGGCAGACCAGTCGGGCCATGCCCTCGTTCGAAAACGTGATCTGGGTGGTCCCGTCGATGTCCTGATGCTCGACCTCGATGGCCAGCGGCCGCGGGACCCTGCCGCGCACGTCGAAGAAGCTCAGGCAGCCCTCGTACTGCTCGTCCGTCTCTGCGACTCGTCGCAGATCCGCGGATTGAGCAGCGTGATCGTCTCGCCGTCCGGAGTACGGATCACCGCCGCCGCGCGGCCGATACCGATCTGCGGCGCCGCCAGGCCCATGCCCTTGGTGAAGTTGTGCACCTGGCCGACCCGCTCCAGGGAGCTGACCAGCTGGGCGACCACGCGGCGGGCATCCTCGGCCTCGGCGGGCAGGTCGAACGGCCGCGCGACCTCGGCCAGCATCGGATCGCCCTCCTGGACGATGTCCAGCGAGCGCATCCGCTCGGCCGGGCTCAGCATCGGCATCATCGGTGTTCTCCTCGTCTTGCGGGCACCCGGAACTTCCACTCGATCCGGTACCGCGCGTGCAGCGGCGGCTCTTCGGTCGACCAGCTGAACACACCTGGTCGCCCTTCGGCTGCACGCGTGATCGGGGTGCGGAAACGGCGATGACTCGGCCGTCATCGACGTCGCGATGCCCCAGACGACCGGGCCGAGCGGCGGGCAGGATCAGGGTCATGCTCAGCCTGCGGGTCGGCACCCGGACGGCGCGGGTCCACCACGGCCCCCACTTGCGGGCGCTGACGCTGTACTCGTAGCTGATCCATGCCGTCTCCCCCGGATATAGCGGGAACCTGCCGTCGGCGTTCTCGAACAGCAGCCACACCTCCTTGAACGCGTCCCGGTCCTGCTTGACCCGCCACGCCATCGGCTCGTCCCCGCAGGTCGCCGACGAGCGAGATCTCTTCCCAGGTCAGCGGGTCCTCGCCGGTACAGCTGATTCGACCGCTCGGGATCACCGGGGTACCGGTCCACGGCGATCCGGATCAGGTACTGGGTGACCGGCTGGGCGCCGGTGTTGCGGAGCTGGCGGCGGATGCGGGTCCGGTACATGCCGTCCCGGTAGGTCAGCTCGGCGATCTCGTGGTCCACGACCAGGTCCGCGCCAGGCGGAGGCGTGCTGCTCCTCAGCCGGGCCGTGATGCGCGGCCTTCGCCGCCGGACAGCTCGGCCAGGGCCTCGTGCATGTCACTCCACCGCCGGATGATCGCCCGCCCGGCCCGCAAATGCTGGTCAGCCGCCTCAGCGAACTCGCGGCTCGCCAGGACCGTGCCCCGCTCGACCTTGCTCGACGTACGACGGCGTGTAGCCGACCAGGCCGGCGAGCTTCTTCTGCGAGCTGCCGGTGACCTCACGCCAGTGACGCACCTCCGCGATGAACGCGGCAACAGCCGGGTTCTGCTGCACGTCCTCGGGCTCTAACTCCACCTTGGCTGTCCTCTCAGCACAGGTCCTGTGCACAGGTGGAAAAGGAGTGAATGGCATGTGACCGCTGGTCAGTCTATTATCCACAGCCCCCTCTCGCAGAGCCTGCTGGTACGGGCAGCAACGCCCGGTACCGATCGCCGGCCCAGCGGCCGGGATGGAGGCAGGCAGATGACTACCGTAGCGATCCTCGCCGTCGTGTTCCTGACAGGCGCGATCACCGGAATCTTGGTCCTGGTGTGCACGAGCATCAGCCGCGAGGAAACCGGCAGCTCGCTCAGCAAGAAGCCGCCCACCCGCGCGGCGGCCACAACCCGGCGACTGCTCGGCTGGCACGGCATCCCGGCAGCCGACGCCGACGTTTCCCACAGGCGAATTCGTCCCGCCGAATTGTCCACAGGCCGCACCGGGGCGAGTTGAAGCGACGCGCTGTCGCTGCATCGTGGGTTACCGGAACAAGGGAGGTCGCTGAGATGAAACTGACCGCAGCGGTGACGGCACGACTGGAAAACGCGGGGGATCTTGCCGGGATTGTGAGTGCGGCGTATCAGGCATTCGAGGTCATGGTCCCGCTGATCGAGGACCAGCAGGACCCGGCGGGAGGCGCGTTCACCGCGTTCGTGATGGCAGCTGCGTACGCGGCTAACGGGCGAGACGCCCTGCTGTTCGCCCCGTCCCTTCAGCCAGCCTCCGCAGGTCGGGCGGGGGCCGGGTATCCGCCGGCTGCGCTGGAGGCAGCGACCGCGCTGAACCGGCTGAGCAGCCTGATAGCAGACCGGCTGACCGTGGCGGCCGGGCTGGCGGCCGACGAGGCGGACAGGCGGGCATGCGCTGAAGGGCGGCGGCAGGCCAGTCGCCTCGCGGCGCTGCTCGCGGGAGTCACGGGCCAGTGACCGGCAGCACCACCTTCGGCGACCTGGCGGACGCGGCCAGCACCGCGCTCGGCCAGGCCGTCATCCTCGCCGATCCCGCCAGGACAGGCTGGGCAGCACGACGGACCACGGCGTACTCCGGCGAGATCGAGCACGCCGTGACCAGCCTGGTCCGGGTCCTCGGCCGTTATCTCGACGACATCAGCGCCGTCGCTGCAGCCGATCAGCCACGTCGCCTCCCTGAGGTCTGGGATCGCGCCTGCGAGCGGGCGCGAGAGGAACTGGAAACGGCTTCAGGCCCGCTCGGGCTGAGCAGCTCTCGTGGTGCGACTCACCTCGCCCGGCAGCCCGAAAGCCCGCTCGGTCGCTCCCTCCGCTCAGCGGCCGCCGCTCTTACGGCGGACCGGGACCTGCTGAATACACACTGGCGGGCCGGGCCGGACGGTGCCTGGAGCGGCTGCTCGGAATGGGTACCGGTGCTCACGTCGGCGTCGGCGAGCACCGCGCTCCTGCTCGACGTCGGACGATGGGCTCGGCTGACCGAGATCTGCGCCACCCACGCAGCGAGCATCAGGCTGCCCGAAGAACGCAGCACCGGCGACTCAGGCCTGCCGCTCGATGCGCAGCACCGGCTCCAGGCCGCGTCCGGCTGGCTGCGCAAGGTCCACCAGCTGATCGGCGCGGCGCAGCACACGCGGCCGGCGTCGGCAGCGGACATCCGCTTACTCCACGCCATCCCGGTGAACGAGCTGCCCGACCGCCGCTTGCCGGACGGCCGGGAGAATCTCGGGGACCTGCGCCAGGGAGTGGTTAACAGTGCTGAGCGAGTGCGCCACCTGGCGTTCACCAGCGAGCCTGACCAGCGCTGGCCGCCTGACCTGACCGCCAGCGCCCTGCGCGAGACCGCCGCGTGCGCCACCGCGATCAGTCACCACTGCTCCATCATCTTGCACACGCTCGCCGCTCATCCGGCCGTGCATGACCCTGCGCTCCGCGAAAGCCTGACCCGATCTGCGGTGCGAGCCGAGCAGTCCCGCTACGCCTGGCTGAAAGCCGCCTGGAGCTGGGACAGCTTCGCCTCACAAGACCACGCCGACGCCTCGCCCCTCCAAGCCGGGGCCTCCGACCTCGCGCTCTGGACCGGCCGCCTCGCCTACGGCGACACCGGGTGGACACTCGCCGACGGACCCACGCGGCCCGCCCGGCCGCCAGCATCACTTGCCCCCGAGCCAGAAGACATTCCGGGCATCGTCGCGGCCGCGCACCAGGCATGCGAGTCAGTTGCGCAGCTAGCGGTCGCCAGCGAACGGCACATTCGCCTCGGCATCGAGACCGATTCGTTCTACGTACCCAGCGACTCCCTGCCCCACCTCAGGTCGCCTCAGCCCTTCACCCCGGCGCCACCGCTGCGTCTGGTTCCGGTGGCAGCAGCCCACAAGCAGGCCAGACAGGCCAGCATCCGGACGGTTGCCTCCGTGGCCGAGAACTCCCTCGCAACCCGAGCTCCGACGACAATCCTCGCCATTGCCCGCGCTGCCACCCGCGCACCAGGCACGAACCTGCGCGCGAATGGTGACCTGGAAATCGAGCACCGAGCCGACCGCGAGGTCAGGCCGCAACCCTCAGGCCAGCCCGGCCACTTCGAGCAGATCCTCTCCAGGCTCGGCGAGACAGACCCCGAGGCACTCAAGCGCGCGGCGGCGATCGACCAGGCCGGCGAACAGCTCATCATCGAACGAGCACACACCGTCAAACTCACCGACCTCGCCAGCGAGATCAGCGAAGCAACCCGATCACGGGGAATCGCAGAACGGATGCCTAGCCGCCAGCCGGCTCGAACGAACCGTCGGACGTGGACGCGAGCGGGTCGCGGAGCTAGAGCACGAAGCTGAGCCCTGAATCTCATGAGGCCCCGTGTGCTACTCAGCGGCCGATAAGAGGGCACCATCATTTTCGGGCTCGCACAGTTGCTCCTGCTTCTCGCGTCCCTGAACACCTGGGACAGGCGGGTGTCTCGCTGGAGCGTCTGGGCTGCTACGACTTCCTGGTGGCGAACCCGATGCTGATGCTCGCCGATGAGGTTGACCCGGACCGCACGCGCCTGCTAATGGCCGACTTCGACGGCCGTGCCCTGAGCTACGCGAGCCCCGCCCATCGTTTCGCTACCAGGCTGGAGCAACTCCAGCACAACCTTGCGCTGCTAGTTGCCTACGGCCTGGTCGCCCGACCGTCGACAGGGGCGTGTTGTATGCGATCACCGCCGACGAGCTAGAACTCGCTGGAAGGTTCACCTCCCTCTACACGCGCGCCTACCGCCTGTCCTCCTACATCCTCGTGCGCCGATTGTCCCGCATGATCAGACAAGCGGCTTCGCGAGGCGGTTGGCACGTGCACCAGGTCAGACGTGACAGCCTGCGGCCCCGAGGCACTCGACCTTCTTGACGCTGTCGGCCTGCTGAG
Source organism: uncultured Actinomycetota bacterium (assembly GCA_963819285.1). Taxonomy (GTDB): domain Bacteria; phylum Actinomycetota; class Actinomycetes; order Streptosporangiales; family Streptosporangiaceae; genus Chersky-822. The sequence goes on along the minus strand of CAWFVM010000006.1, from coordinate 514,655 downwards.
CGATCACGAGGCGCCAGAGTCCGCGCACGGAGACGCCAGGCTTCCACGGCCCGATCGACGGACATCGCATGAGCACTGAGAACGAGTCGTCAGGCTTCGAAATCGCCAGGACTTCGGCCACCGGGGCCACAGTCGGCTTGCACCTGGAGAACCACCACGAGCGCGGGCGACATCAGGGCATCCGCGTGGTCCGGCTCTGCCTCAGGGGGGTGGACCGGGACTATGAGGTCGACTTCCGTGCCAGCGGAGCGGAAGGCCCGCCTGCGACGTACAGTAGGTCAGAGGACGAGGCCGACCCGCCAGAGCGGGACGGTCGTCCGGAGCGTTCTCCTCCTTGTCGCCAGGTCGGCGAGCCCAACTTATGTATCAGCCGCTCCACCGAGCGCCGCGTCACCACGGTGCCCTAGCACTGCATGCCCCTGCCGGTCTCCCCCTGATAATGAGGTTTCTTCGCTGGCCTTCCTCTGGGTTATCATTGCACCGTCGGCAGGAGCCACGACTACGTTTCCCTCGGGCTTCTCCGCAACTATGGATATCCAATGAAGCCGGGACTCTATAATTGGTTGGTAGACTTCAGGATTACTCTCCGTAAGCCGCAGATAAATATCAATTGCTTTATTCATCGTCGAGATAGCTAGATCTCCTTGGTTCACATAACCCAAGACGTAAGATTGATTGCTAAGCGACGCTGCCAGAGACGCCAGGTAACCCTCCGGGTTGAGTTCGGCGAGATCTCTATATATGGCGGCCGTCCTGGCCCAAAACCCAAGGGATTCTTCGAATAGGCTCGAATTGCCTAGTTGGATAGCCGACCTGAAGAGCACGTCGCCGATACTTGCCCGAATCGCGCTGCTATGCGAGGTGGCGCTTAGTTCATCGGCAACCGACAGAAGGCTCTCGGCAATAGCTAGAATTTCCTCCTGCCTGCCGAGCAGAATCAGCATATACGCCTGGCCGTGCAGCGCCCTCGCGAGTAGACTAGGCGACAGATCCGAGTCATCGTGAGGAAGGTCTCGAGCCAGCGTGGTCGCTTCTGTCACAGAGGCGAGACCATCTTCATTTTGCCCACGCTTGCACTGACTATCGGCGAGACCGATAAGAGCCATGACGAGACGGCGGCGACTAATATCGGCATCTTCGGATCGAGCTAGAATACGGTGCTCAGTGACAGCCAACTGCGAAACTGCCGTCGCATCCTCATATCGTTCTAGCTCCACTAGCGATACAGCGCTACTAATCAACGACCAAGCTAGCTCCGGTTCTACTTGACCATCGGTGCTTTGCTGTCTGAGAGTCCTGTAAACCCTGACTGACTCCTGGATCACCTCGAAAGCCTGCCCAGTTTGGTTCGCTCTCACCATATGGCTCCCCAGCTCAGAAAGAGCGATGGCGAGAGAAGTCATAATCTTCTGCGGTCGATCGCTGCTGAGAGCACGGTAAATCGACACGACTTCTTCAGCGGCAGCTATACTTTCCTCGAAATTCTCCAAATTCGCGGAAATACTCGCTAGCATCCTCAGGGAAGCCGACAGCATTCGGCCGTGCTTCTCAGGGTCCTGAGCCGCGAGATCACGGAAGGCCGCTGCAGCCCTTTGAGCGTAGCGGAACGCGTCCCCGTCTCTCATCATCCCGTGTAGGCGTTCCGCTTGCTCGTGAAGCTCGATGGCCAGATCCTCGTCGGAGGACTCGAGATAGTCGCCGTGAAGCCGCTGATAGATCCCAATTGCCTCATCGCTTGAAGTCACTGCACTGTCATGTTGGGCCAAGAGAGCAAGGATTCTGGCTTGGTTGCTCAGCGCGAGGGCCAGAAAGGAAAGCGGTCCGGCCGCCTCACTCTCTGCTGCTGTCCGGCCGAAGCGAACAACCATTTCCTGCACTCCGAGAGCATCTGCGGCTTCGCCTAGCCTGATCAGGCACAGCGAAGCATTATAAGCCGTGATGACGATATTGGAGTTCACGGCCTGTTCGGACATGGGCAGCTTCTTGTAGATGTCGAAAGCCTCCCTGAACAATTCGAACGCTCCGTAGAATTCTCCGGCTTGATAGAAGCGGTTACCGGCACTCATCAGATGCCCGGCCTTCTCCTCGCTATCCGGCGGGCTGACGATAGCGAGTATCTGATATAGAACTGCGGTGACTCCGACAACATCCGGGTTAAGCCTGGCAAGAAGCTCTCCCAGCCGGACGCCTTCCGTTTGCTCCGCAACGCTAATTACTTTCTCAAGAGACTTCGGCAGATGAGAATTCGGACCTTGGCTGATCTCATGCGCGAGCGCCTGGCAAGAAGCCGATACGTGACGATGACTATTTCCTAGATAGTGAATCAGGGCGGCGGCAAGCCTGTGGGCCCGGTGACCAAGAGGATCCGAATGAGACTTGGCTAGATAGTCAGCGAGGTTTGCATGGCCAATAGCAATGTTGTACGGCGTGTCGAGCTGATATGAATACCTGAGTGCAGCTCGCTGGAAAGCCAGGGCATCAGCGAGGTTACCTCGCTCGTCCTCTATACTGGCCCTGGCCGTGAAAACTTTGCCGAGCGAAGGAAGGTCGTTGTTCTCCTCGTAGACCTGCTGGCAGGTCATCAGCAGCTGCTCTGCCTCGCTTAGTCTACCGAGGCGAATTAGTGGAAAGTAGTCGTTGTACTGAATATTCACGACATTATAGCTGCTCGCCTTTCGCGCGTTCATGCTGTTCAAGGCAGACTCGTTGAGGTCGAGCGCATACTGCCAGTCTTCTGTGAACTGGGCTGCCTGAGCGCCGATTACGTAGAGACCCTCACGAAGCATCCAGGTTGGATGGATTCGAGAATCAAATTCGTCTACGCGTCGCATAAATGCTGGCATCTCGTCCAGGAAGTACTGAGATTCGCCGGCCTGCCCGCGGATCTCAAGCTGAAGGCACTCTGCCTGCAGCAGTTTCCAGGGATCGAGGTCCCCCTGCTGGACTAGCTCGATGATTTGTGCGAGCTGTCCAAGCGCTTGCCGATGTCTGCCCGACGACCGCAAGATCTCTGTGAGGACGAATCGCACAAAGCAACCGAGCTCTCGGATCAGTATCAAGAAACTGGTCATCAATCAGAGATCGCAGGAGAAGTTCAGCCTCGATGGGATCAACTCGCGCGAGGCTCATAGCCAAGTCAGCCATATGACTTGGCTCACGGGTGACCTCAGCGACCTGGCGCAAGACGGGAGTGACGGCCCGGGCAACCTGAGGAGAATGGTCTCGTTGGACAGCGGCCGTAAGCAGCACAGCCGCCCGCTGCCACTGACGCAGCCGCAGCAGATACGGTGCCGCACGCAGGGCGAGATCGGCGAGGTCCACCATGTCTTCGCGAGCAGTTTGGCTCAGAGACTGGCGCACGATGCGCTCCCAGAACTGCGCTAGAACGGAGTCCGCGCGGGTCCGGAGCGCGGGCGGTGCGGTGCGACGCACAGCTTCTGCGACAGCCGGATGCATCTGATAGAGAACTTGGGATTCCGGATCAGGAGTTCGCTGATGGTTAAGTATCGCGGCGCTGGCAAGCGCTGAGGTTAATGATTCTCCGTTAGGCTCAGGCGACTCGGTCGGCAGGGGGGCTAGCTGGGACCAGACATGCTCGACGATCCCAGGCAGGCGGTCCCGATCCTCAATACATGATATGACCTGAGCCATTAGACGCACGGAGACCGGCATCGTGACTAAGGCATTGGTAGTCCATGCGGACAGAGCGTCGAGGAAATGGGCCGCGTCCAGGCAACTGGCTCCGTCGCGGAAGAAGGCGTCGAGCTGCGACTTGGTGGCGCTCGTCTCTGCGGCGGCAAGCTGGGCTCTGAGCCGTGATCTATCCCCGGCAACGGCGGCGGCGAGTCTAGCAGCTTGGGGTGCCCTTGCATGACTCTTATGACGCGACGAAACAGCTCGCGGTCGGCTGCAATTTCTGACGTAGACAGCTCACGAAGGGGTCCGCTGTCGGCATGAAGCAGATCGCGCAAGCCTGGCAGCTCCCTGCCCAGCGCGGCAGACTCGTCCAGCGACAGGGCGTGAACTGCCACGGCCAGCACGTTCGCGTGCACCTTGTCTGGCAAGATGCGGCTGGTAAGGACGATGCGGGACTCGCCATGATGACCTGTCAGCGCGGAGATGAGCAGAGACCACATCGGATCTTTCCATTGACCTGAGTTGGTCAGCAATGTCTCCAGGTTGTCCAGCACTATCAGGACGCCGTTTTTCTCCAGCAGGCGGGTCATTCGCGGCATGAACGTATCGAGCGCTGCAGCCGTTCCCACGTGTTCCGATAAGGTAAAGCCGTATCTCCCAAGCTGGAGATCCAGTGTTCGCGCAAAGCTATTCAGAGCCGTGGTGAACTCGTCAGGGTTCTCGGGAGCCCGCCAGAAGGCCAGCGCCTCGAATGCATCTTCATGCCGGTATGCCAACTCGACGGCGCAAGCGGTTTTCCCTGATCCTGCCATGCCGTGAAAGAAGACGCCGCTGATGTCGTTGCCGGCAGCCATCGCGACGCTTGCCCTGGCCATAATATTGGCGCGTCCGACAAAACATTCGGCTTCTCTAGGGAATCGCTCCATCTTGACATAAGCCGGATCCAGATACGGTTGCCCTATCGGTCCGGCGAGGACTAGGTCATCTGCGTTGATGCCCAGCAGAACGGGAGTGGCCAAGCTGATGGCTCGGCCGGTTTTTGAGTTTTGCAACTCAACGGCCTCTGGTATTGCGCGCGCTAGTGCTGTGCCCAATGGCTGGCCGCGACCTAGCATTCGATCATATATGCCGCTCGTCAGCGCAATTGAGTATTCGTCCGTCACGGGATAGCGCATCGCTACTACTGCGCATTCCAGCTCTTGGGCTAGTGTCCACGCGAGGCCGTCTTGCCGCACCCCCGGGAAGATGCGCGCACGACCGGAGCCAGCGGACACGCCGGCTTCCTGTGCCTCTATTAGATCTGCCCGGTCATCCAGGCCCATCAAGCGCAGCGTCTGAGCGGTTGTGGCTGCTGCGGACTCGCACGCGGAGACCACCGTCAGCAAAACCTTCCGCCGTAGCGGTTGCAACAACCCCAGCAGCGCGGCGGCATCGACGGGATCAGGAGATCCGTCAGGATGCTCAAGCAAGAACTGGCCTGGGCCACCGTGACCGGACAGATGCAGCAAGTCCCACCCATCAGCTGAATCCGCGATGTCCGCCAATCGCTGGCGGGTCACGCCATACTGTGCGATGGTCAGGTCCACGCGACGCTGCTGACGTGCGCCGATACGGCGGACGATTCGGGCCAGTCCGTAGCGCTCGCGTCTGAGGGCGAGAACGCTCGTGGATGTTGGCAAGCTGAACACGGCCAGCATTCGCAGGCGGCCACGATCTGCCGCTGCGCCCGACCTCCCGCGATGTTGGCCAGGAATTCGGCTGGGAAAGTCGTGGACGAAGATCACGTCCCCACGTGCGGCCAGTGGGCCTTCTCCTGCGCGGGCCAGTTCGAGCGGCCAGCCAGCCACGAAGCTGCCCTCCGGCGGCGTAGTTACATGCACCGACACGGGACTCCTAGCCGCGATCTCGTCGCAGATGGCCTCACCGACAAGCCGCCGACGCGCCCAGTCGCTGATCCAGGCGGTCAGCTGAGCCTCGTCCTCTCCGCGTATATCACGAAATCTACGATTACGGAAGAACTCGTACAAATCGCTAAAAGCCTCGTATTCGTGTCCGGACGACTGAAGGCGCACTTCGTGATCCGCCAGAGGCCGGCCGGTCTCATCCTCCGTGAGGATCCAGCGCCATTTAGCCGGCCCTTCCCAATCACGAGCCTCAAGCCGCAATCGCTCCATCGCGTCATCTCCGTCAGCGGGGCGTAAGCGCATCGAGCGATCTAACCCATGCACAACAGTAGTCAGGTGCTCAGAACCATATATTCCCCGAGAGATACATAGAAGCCCCGGGCCGACCGTTGAGCAATTCAATTGCACTTGGCACCATATGCGGCATATAGGTCATTATCGACCAAGGGTGCGTATTTAGCCGGCATACGCTGTCATCGGCCCATCCATCTTATGCATCTGCGATATGCGTCAACCGCAGCCGGGCGCGCCATACTGCGCGACAACGACTCCGCGCGGCGCTGCTGACACGCCGATGCGGCGGACCATTCGGCCAGCGCGTAGCGCTCGCATCTAAGAACGAGAACGCTCGTGAACGTTGGCAGGCCGACACCGCGAACATGCGCAAAGCGGTCTTGAACTGCCGCTAGGCCCAGGGGTATCTTGATGCTGGTCATGAAGCTTGGGGCGGAAAGGCGGACAAAGAGCACGTCGCCACGCGCCTCCGGTGGGTTCCCCCGCGGGCAAACTCGAGCGGTCGGCCAGTCAGGAAGCTGCCCTCTGATGATGTACCACGTGCACCGCCACGGGACTCCTAGCCGCCATCTCGCCGTGGATGGTCTCGCCGAAAGTCGCCTGCGCACCAAGTCCCTGATCCGGGCTGACAGCTGTGTATCACCTTCCGCTCACTGGCTAAGAAGCCTCCGGCTGGGAAATTATCCCACAAATCTATTAAATCTAATGGTACCTGGAGGCTTATTCAGCGCTCATTCTGTAGAAATGCAGTCCGACGACGACTGAGATCGTCTGGGCGAAGGTGGCCAGGGGTCTCCGGTAGTCAGTGTGCATGATCCTCCAGGTCTTGAAGTTCGCGATAGCCCGCTCGACGACATAGCGGATTCTGTTAACGTCTCTGTTAAATTCCTTTTCCCACTCCAGCAGGTCGCGATGTGCAGGCTTCCTGATGGGCGTGATCATTCCGGATCCGATATAGCCCTTATCTGCTATCCATGAGCCCGGAGTCACTCCGGAAAGAACACCCGATTCGGCGATGCAGTGCATGTCGTGGCGGCTCCCTTCGACCGGATCGGAAATCCAGGCGATCTCGCCCTCGAGATTGCAGGCGACCTGCACATTCATTCCCGTGGTCTTGTGCTTCCCGGAGTACAGGCCCGGAGCGGAGGCCCAGGACCAGCACGGAAGCAGGGATCCGTCCACGATGAGCTGCGATTGCGGGCCCAGCTCATCAGCCGCTGGCACGAGGCCAGCAGCGCTTCCCCCAGCAGCTGGGTGACAGCGGATATCGCGCGGCTGACAGTCGGCTGGGATACGCCGAATGACTCCGCGAGCTCCGCCTGAACGCGATTGCGGCGCAGGTAGGAAAGTGTCACGGCAACGGACCTGTAAAGGCCGAGGCAAGGCGGCCATGTCGCCTTTCCCGCGTCGGCTGCCACCTGCCAGACCATGACGCAGAGATCTGAGAGCCGTCCCGGGAGAATCCAGTGGTATGATACATGTGACGGCTCGCGCTCCTGGGAATTGTTGTTGTGGTAACTCAATTCTCCCGGAAAGCGAGCCGTCTTTACTTTTGACACGCCGCAGTAAACGAGTCGGTTTGTCCCCTCCCTGAATAAGCCTCCTGATATGTAATCAGACTCCTACCTTGCCGCTGCACCTCGTGATCCACCAGCGGTCGACCGGCCTCGTACTCGGTAAGGATCTAGCGGCCACCTTGCTGGTCCATCCCCATTGCGTGAGCTTCAAGCCATGGTCGCTCCATCGCGTCATCTCCATGGAGGCATGTAAGCGGACCAAGCGATCCCACTGATAGGCCATAATTTTGAGTGCCCAAGGCAATATATTCCCTGGGAGGCTCACAGAAAAGACCGGGTTATTGTTCGATGGCGTTTTAGTGGCATATTGTGATATTCAGATCGTTAGTACAGTTTGTGGCACGAAACGGGGTGTTCGCGGTCATTCAACTCGACGCCTCTACCTGTCCGATGCACATGACCGTCACGCGACGTCAGGGCTAGGTTTAACCGTCAGACCTTCTAAGGTATTTAGACATTAGTCCGGAATCAGGCATGGTACATTACCTGAAATGGGAGAGAATCATGACTCCGTATGAAGAGGCAGCCAGACTGCTTATGACGCCATTAGGCCCCGTCGCAATCGGAAACACCGTCGGAATGCTGCGCGAGGCTGCCTTCAACGGCGAATTCGCCGCAGCGAAAGCGCTTGCGGCAGTCGTTGGAAGACAGCTGCGGCTCAAGAACTGGGAGCTGCTGTTTGGGAGCGATTCGCCTGAGGAACTGCTCACTGCCAACGAGATTCCTGAACTCGCACGCTTCTATGCCCTCGGCTTTGTCCCTAGAGTACTGCTGCTGACTCCACCGCTGGTCACGCAAGGCCTCCACGAGGGTGAGAACGTTGCCGCCTTTCGCATATTTCGGCAGCTCACGAGGCATCATTCGTTCCTGAGTGACGAGGCGCTCCGCGCCATTCTTGTCCATCTTTTCATAACGATCTTGTCCCGCGAATCCGGGTCATGCCGGTGGTCGCGTGCTCTGTATGCAATCATGCGCGACGCGAAAATTGTTACCGGTGACACCGTGAACACGAACTTCGAGTTCGGACAGGATCTAATTGAATGTGTACAGGATATTCACGGACTGGCAAGTCTAGTGTTCTACCTGTTCGAACTCTACCGCTCTGACCTCGCTGACCTCAATGTGGGACCGGCTATCGGCGGCAACGAGGACGTCGAGGCGCTGAGACAGATAGTCCTGATCACCATGCAACAGGCGCGGGATGGCGGCGATGCGAAACGCGAGTTCGATAGATCCCAGGATCTCCCGTCGGGATCTAGGGTCATTTGGTCAGGCCGGTCTATCCCGGGCAGCGATCAACTCCTGTTTCACATCTCAATCAGCGCATCTGGTGGCCCAATCGACTTCCCTTCAGCAGCGACTCTTGCATGGATCTGTCTGCAACTCGCCGGCCAGGTCTTCTTTAATCTAACAGCGGCGTACTCCGCTGCCGGAATCTTCCACCTCGCCTTCCTCGGAAACGCGACTCCAGGAGAAAGTGACCTATCGGACTCCGCCGATGATCTCGTTACCGCAGAGCCGGGGCCGACAGCCGAGATTCCTCAGTGGCTTGATTCCCTGCGCGCGTCCGATCGGCTGGTGACACGTGAGGCAGATCTGATAGCAAGAGTATTCAACCCCGAGATCGAGACCGTCGAGTATAGGTCCAGTCCCGGTGACGACGTAGCCGAAGCACTATTCCTATCGGCTGCCAGTCAGGCTGCGGATATGATTGCCTTTCCTGTGGATACTCAAATTCGGGCGCTGGACGCCGTCCTCAAATGTGCTAATGCTGTGGGCTTGCACGTTATGCTCGCTGGTGGTATCTCGGTCGCATCAGCAGCGGATTCGATCGGCGTCGGACTCAATCGGATCGGCACGCTCGCTGGTATTGTCCAGGCACCCGATGAGAGCAACTACTTCGGTGCTACTTCCGCAGGCGTGCGCGGGGTGCTGGCCGAGCTTATCGACGCGGGAGTGAACATTGACGAGCCTCTTGCCGAGGATGGATCAACGCTTCTGATGAACGCCGCCTGCCGCAGTCCTGATTTCGCCGCGCAACTTATAGCTGGCGGTGCCGATGTGAACCGATGTAACCAGTCAGGCGAATCGCCCCTCATTCTCGCTGCCGCGCACGGTCAGGAGGAAGTGGTGCGGCAACTACTGGCCGCTGGCGCCGCGGTCGACGCTGCCGATGGCGTTGGCCGGACATCAGTTGCCTCGGCGCTAACCCCCGAGATAGCCGCGCTTCTTTGCGTCGCCGGCGCAGACCCGAACGCGTCAGACCATGCGGGACTCACAGCATTGATACATGCTGTGAGCGCCGGGGCACCGCAGCTAGTCACTGAGCTGCTGCGACAGGGCGCCGACCCGGATAGGACGTGCGAGGCCGGAATGACCGCCATGCATTACGCGATGAGCCTCTATGGCGATGAGCGACGCGAGCAGATCGTTGCGTCGCTCGCTGCCTTCGATGCCAAGGTCGATGTACGGGCAGGCGATGGGCAGACACCTGCGATGATGGCCGCCACTCGCGGGTTCGCGGATACGGTGAAGCAGCTCGCTGGACTGGGGGCGAATGTATCTGCGGCCGGCGCTCTGCTCCGCTCAAAGGCAGGCACCGCGAGCGAGCGAGATCTGCTGGAGGCCGAACCTACAGTTCATCCCATACCCACGGCTGAAGGCGATGGTTCTGCCCGCCTGAGTTAGCGAGCCAAACCCACGTCGGGGCGCCCGCACGGCAAAGTGGCCCCGTCGCCATGCCGGGTGACGGCTGCAGCCATGACAGAAAGGTATCGCTCGCCAGAACTAGCCGCCTTTCGCGCTTTGGGTCAGCCGTGCCCGCCTCTCTGGCGGCAAGCAGCCAAAGAACCGGCCTTCGGTTGCACACGCCAACTGCCTGCCAGAAGACCGGCCTGCGATAAGGCTTAGCGACCGACGGCCGAAGTCGGCGCGCAGACCTCGATCTGACACGGAATCGGGAACGACCTTCACAGGATGAAGCTGCGGATCGGTAGCCTCAGTTGATCAGGAGAGGGATACAGCCAATACTGTCATCGAGTTCCTGCATCAGGATTTCAGCGAGCGCTTGGGATCTGGGCGGCGCAAGCGTCCGTAATCGCTACGGATGCCACTGTAGCCGGCGACGGCGACAATGCCGCAGTTGCGAGATTCGAATTTCATACTTCAAACATTGAATGAGGCAGTTGGCCAGGAGCTAAGGGTGATAACTTTATCTTCGAAGTCCTCTCGCCGCGTTCTGAACCACCGAAACACCCCTGCGGCATTGCGCTCCGACTCGCCTTCGAGGTCTCGGGCCGCGAACTACAGGTATTGATCGGCGGTCGCGTTGGTGCCCGTCATCGGACGACCGGCCGAGGTATCGGGCCCGTTGGGCTCCGCGTTCTCGTAGTGGTCGCCGCGCCATCCGGATCAAGAATGCCTTGGAGACAGCCACAAGTACTGATCTATGCTCCAGATCGTGCCGAGGCGTCAAATCCGAGCGAGAACACCGCCTTGAGCTAAAGACGAATGGAATGGAGTGAACCGCAGGTGATCATCAGTCACTCTGCCGTCCACCACTGTCCCTCGTCGAGTCTGCGGGTATGCCTCAACACCCACAGGTCACGTCACTCGCTCGGCCGCTGCGCTGGATCAAGCTGCGCTCGGAACACCTCGACCTCCCGCCGCAGATCCGCGACCTCGCTCTCCAGATCCTCGCGCCGCCGCCGTTCCTGATCCCACAGCTCCCTCAGGTTGGCTATCCGCCCAGCAAGGTCCTCAAGACTCAACACCCGTTCGGCGACGGCGTCAGGTGTAGCCCGGACGAAGACTCCCTTGCCCGGCTGACCGATCACCAGCCCGTCCGCCCGCAACCGCGCGACTGCAGCGCGAGCAACCGTGCTGGACACCCCGTACCGCCTCGTCAGCTCCGCAGTCGACGGAATAGCCGACCCCACCGCCAGCCCCCCCGCAGCAATCAGCCGCCGGAGATCCGCTGCGACCTGCTGGTACGCCGGCTGCCCGACCGGTCCGGTCACCAACCCATCCTCCACATCCCCGCTCACTCAGCACATCCAACCAACCATATGTACTATGTTGAACATAGTGCGTTAAGTTGGTCCTGGATCTCCGCGAACTCACCAGGACTGTCAGGGACGCCACTGCGCGTCCCGACCCTGAGCTCACCTGTCACGTCATTCACCGCGGCCCCGGCAAACACGCCGCCAAGCACACCCGCCGGGACCGCGAGCCCCATTTCGCAAGGAGGCAGTCCCATCATGGCCTTAACCACCGATGCCCGGCACGCCAAACCCGCCACCACCAGCCCCGGCAATCCCACCCCGCACCCATCCCCCCGCACCGCCGAGCACGCCGGCCCGAAAATGCTGTACCGGGTGCCCGAGGCGATGCGGCTGCTCAGCCTGAGCCGCAGCGTCATCTACACCCAGCTCCGCGCCGGCCGGCTGCGCAGCGTCAGGGAAGGCACCACCCGCCTCATCCCGGCGGACGCGATCGACGAGTACGTCGCCCTGCTCGAATCCGAAGCGCAGGCCCGCCCGTGAGCGCCGCCAGCAGCCCGACCCCGAAAATCCGTCAGGCCCAGCGCCGGGGACGCGGCCGCGCTGACCGCGAAGGGTCGATCTACCGGTACCGCAACGGCTACGCCGCCTACGCCTGGGTCAGCACCCAGGCCGGCGCGCGCCCGCAAGTACGTCTACGGCAAGACCCGCGACGTCGTGCACCAGAAATGGCTCGCGCTCCAGAGCCAGCCCCGGGAGGCATCCATGCCGGCCACCATGCCGACGCTCGGCGAGTACCTCACCTCCTGGCTCGCCGAGGTCGTGCGGCCAGGCCTGGAGCCAGCCACCTACATCTACTACGAGGCGATGGTCCGGCTCTACATCAGCCCTGCGCTCGGCACCAGGCGCCTGGACCGGCTGCGGGCCAGCGACGTCCAGGCCTGGCTCAGCAAGCTGCCTGCCCTGTGCCAGTGCTGCCTCCAGGGCAAGGACGCCGCCCGCCCCCAGACGCGCCGCCGCTGCTGCGCCACCGGCAGCTGCTGCCGCGAGCTGGCCAGCGCCCGCACCGTCCAGGCCGCCCGGAACACCCTGCGCACAGCACTCGGCCACGCGACCGCCCGCCGCGAGCTGCCAGTCAACGCCGCCGCCCTGGCCACCCCGCCCCCGAGGCCCAGAACCCGCACACCCCGCCCGAACTGGACCTTCGAGGACGCGACCCGGTTCCTGACCTCAGCCCGTGACGACGACGACCCGCTGTACGCCGCCTACGTGCTGGTCACCGTCCACGGACTCAGCAGGGGCCAGGTCCTCGGGCTCACCTGGCCGAGCATCGACCCGGACCGCGCCGAGCTCGACGCCGCCTGGCAGCTCCAGCGCGCCGGCGCGAACCTGATCCACAAGAAGCAGCCAGGCACCAGCAACCTCATCTCGCTGGCCGAGGCCAGCCTCGCCGCGCTCAGGCACCGCCGCACCCAGCAGGACACCGCCCGCTCCCGGGCCGGGGACCGGTGGCCGGCCAGCGACCTGGTGTTCACCACCCGCCGGGGCACGGCGATCGAGCCCCGGAACTTCAACCGCAGCTTCGACACCCGCTGCGCCAGGGCCGGCGTCCCGCGCATCCGCGTCCGCGACGCCATCTCCACCGGCGCCGCGCTCACCACGACACCCGACGAGGAGGGATCATGACCCGAACCGACACCGCACGGCCGGCACGCGGCGCGCACCGCGCGGACCGCCACGAGATCGGGCTCGGCACCGGCGGCGGTCTCCTGGTCGCGGCGGCGGTCTTGCTGCTGCTGCTCGCGGCGGCGCAGGGATACGTGAGCTTCCGCGCTCAGTACACCTTCATAGACCACGCGAAACGAACTCATGTCCCGTCAGTCCTGGAAGCTCTCGGACTCGACACCGGCGCGGTCATCTTCGCCCTGCTCGCGCTGTCCCTGGCCCGGCGAGGCCAGTCCGGCACGATCGAGCGCGTCCTGAACGTCGCCTGCGCGCTCGGCTCGATGACGATGAACCTGCTCGCCGCCGACCTGACCTCACCCCGGTCGGTCACCGTGTGGGTACTGCCGAGCATCCTGTACGCCTTCGCCTCCGACCGGCTCATCGCCGTCGTCCGGCGCTGGGTCCGGACCGCGAGCCCGGTCACGGAGGTCACCGGGGAACGGTCGCCGTGGCAGTCGGTCGGCGGCGCGGCCCTCTGGGTCCTGCGCCTGATCTTCGACCCGCCCGGCACCCTGGCCGGCCTGCGCCGCTGGGTCCTCGCCACCGTGCCGACCGCACCCAGCGCACTGCCTGCCGGAAGCGCAGCGGCCGAGCCGCCCGGCGAGACCAAGCGCGAAGCACTCATCCGCCTCTACGAGGAACGCGGCACCACCGGCGACCCCGCCACGGCAACCCCGCCAAGACCGCGCAGCTCGCCGGAGAGCTAGCAGCCCAGATCGGCTACCACCCCGGCACCGCCCGCCGCGAGCTCGCCAAGTACCTCGCACGCAAACCTGACACCCCGCCAGAGGCTCCAGCTCGAAGCCGGACCCGGCCTGCACCCCGTGACGGACACGAGCACCAAGGCGGTGGCCTGATGAATCACCAAGTCTTACTCCTGCTGACCGGCCTCGGCATCCTGCTGCTGATCGCCCTGGTGATCCGGCTCGTGATCGGCAACCCGAACGCGGCCCGGCAGCGGACCCGGGTGCTGCGCTGGCGCATCCGCCTCTACCTGCGCCCCGGCCCCGGCTACGCGAACATCATCGAGCTGATGGTCCGCTGGTCCCGGCTGCGGGCAGTCCTGATCGGACGCCGCTCCCGCCCGTCGATGCCTATGTGGGCACGCATGATCATGCCCGTCACCACCTACGCGGTGCGCCTCGGGCGTGCTCACCTCGGCCGCCGGGTCATCGCCACGATGGAAGAGCAGACCCTGGCCATCGCCAAGCCCAGGTCCGGGAAATCAGGGTGGCTGGCCGACCGCATCATCGACCACCCCGGCGCTGTCGTGGCCACCAGCACCAGGACCGACCTGCTGGATAACACGGCACCGCTGCGGATCAGGCACGGCCAGGTCCATATCTTCAACCCCGAGGGCATCGGCGGGTTCGCTTCCACCTTCCGGTGGGACCCGGTAGCCGGCTGCGAGGAACCCGCCGTCGCGCTGCAGCGAGCAGCTGCACTCACCGCCGCGACACAGTCACAGGGCCAGCGAGAGATGGCCTTCTGGGTGGGCAAGGCATCCGCAGCCCTGGCCAGCCTGCTCCACGCCGCCGCGCTGCGCGGCCTGACCATGACCGACGTCTACCGGTGGGCACACGGCATCGGCGACGACCAGCCCGTCCGCATCCTCACCGCCCACCCCGCCGCGACCGAGAACTGGCTCGGCCCGGTCCAGGAGATGCGCAAGCCAGGCCGGACCGCCGACTCCATCCGCATGACCATGACCGCCGCTCTCGCCTGGCTGTCCGACCCCGCCGTCGCGGCCGCGATCACCCCCGGACCGGGCGAGGGATTCGACGTCACCGACTTCGTCACCGGCCGGAACACCCTCTACATGATCGGCACCGGCCGCGACGGCGCGCCGATCGCGCCGCTGTTCCGCGCGTTCGCAGAGTACGTCCACGACGGCGCCGCGTACGCCGGGTCACTGCAGCCGCACCGCAGGCTCGATCCCCCCTTGCACCTGGCTCTCGACGAGGTCACTCAAATTTGCCCGGTACCGCTGCCGCAGTGGATGGCAGACAGCGCCGGCAAGGGAATCATGATCACCGCCATCTGCCACGGCCTGGCCCAGCTCGAAGGCCGCTGGGACACCCACGGCGCCCAGGCCATCTGGGACACCGCCGGAGTCAAGATCATCCTCGGCGGCATCACCGACACCGACACCCTCGAAGCCCTGTCCGTCCTGTGCGGCGACATCGACATCCGCACCCCCAGCCGCACCATCGACGACTACGGCAACCGCGCCCGCACCTGGACCTACCAGCCAGTCCGCGTCCTCCCGCCCGACCTCCTGCGCACCCTCCCCGACTGGCGAGCCCTCGTCATCCGAGGCAACCTCTCACCCGTCATCATCCGACTCCGCATGGCCTGGCGCCGCCACGACTACCACCGCACCCGCCAGACCCTCATCACACCCCAGTACACCATCCCCGCATCAGCCGACGGCGAAGACACACCGGCACCGCCCTGGCCGGTGAGCCGAGACGACACCCCCGAACTACCCGCAGCCGACTCGATCTGGCCGGCCGAGGACGACGACGGAACCGGCGAGCCACCCCAGCGTCCGAGGCGACCCTGGGAGCCGCCAGATGATCAGGACGACCTGTGGTGACCGGCGACCAGGCAGAACTGGTCCCGCCGGACCAGATGGTGAGCGACAAGCCTTCCGCCCGGGTGGTCCACGCCGATCTTCCCGCCAGCGTGCAGGCACCACGACTGGCCCGCGTGACAATCCGCAGCGTGCTCAGAGCCTGGGGACTGGGAAACCTCGCCAGCGACGCCGAGCTGATCACCTCCGAGCTCGTTGCCAACGCCGCAGAACACGCCGGAGGCCCGATCGGACTGACCATCAGCCCGCACACCGAGCCCAGCGGACAACCCGGCGTCCTATGCCAGATCACCGACCCCGCACCCGACCTCCCGCTGCCACAGGCTGCCGAGCCAGACAGCGAGCACGGCCGAGGCCTGCAGATCGTCACAGCGCTCGCCACCAGCAGCGGCTTCACCACCAGCCCGCACGGCAAGACAGCCTGGTTCACCCTCACCACCACGCGCAGCCCAGGCCGCATCCGCCAGGCCGACCTCAGCGCCGAGGCAGGCGCGTGACCAGACCACCACAGGGCCGCGACGAACCACCATCCGTCGCGGCCCTCGCCATCCAGGCCAGCAAGCTCCGCCGCGACCTCGACTCACTCACCCTCAAGCTCGAAGACCTCACCAGCACCCAGAACCACCACGCCCAGACCCTCACCGACATCACCCAGCTCCGCGAGCAAATCCAGCAGATCCTCACCATCCTCGACACCGAGAACCACACAACACCAGGCAGCTGGTTCTGGCTCACCATGACCGAGGACGAACGAGAGGCCAAGCTCAGCGAACTCCACGACTGGACCGAAACCGTCCTGCGCGAGCAATACCCCGACTACCTAGCCGACCACATCAAAACCTGCTGGCCAAACCATCCCGAAGCCCTCTGGGAAGCTCACCTGGCTCTACCAGCTCTGGACCCTCACCTACCTCACCCGCCCTGCCTCTAGAGACGCCGCCGAATGGCACGACCGCTGGACCCCCGGCGTCCTCCGCCGACTTGCTGTCGTGATGGCGAATTGCCGGGCCAACTGCTGCAGTCGAGGCCTGCAATAGCTCACCAACCCGAGCTTAAGCTCACTCCTTGGCTCAATCGGTCCGAGGCAACCTGAACCGAAAGCGTTTCAGGCTAAGCTCTCGCTCTGTCGATCTATCTGCCACGTCCGACCCTCCCCGTCAGCCGCGCGGCCGGACCCGCGACAGTTTGACACAGATGGTCTCGAGACTCGTGGTGTGACAGGAGCGATGGCAGATGGCGTTGAAGAAGTCCGACCTATACAGCTCGCTGTGGAAGAGCTGCGACGAGCTACGCGGCGGTATGGACGCCTCGCAGTACAAGGACTACATCCTGACGCTGCTGTTCGTGAAGTACGTCTCGGACAAGGCTAAGGCCGACCTCGACAGCCTGATCGAGGTGCCCAGTGGCGGCTCGTTCGACGACATGCTCGCTGCTCAAGGGCGACAAGGACATCGGCGACACGATTCAACAAGATCATCGCCAAGCTCGCCGAAGCCAACGATCTGCAGCAACGTCATCGACCTCGCCGACTTCAACGACGAGGAGAAGCTCGGCAAGGGCAAGGAGATGCAGGACCGGCTGTCCAAGCTGGTCACCATCTTCAACGACCTGGACTTCCGCGGCATCCCGCGCCGAGGGCGATGACCTGCTCGGTGACGCCTACGAGTACCTGATGCGGCACTTCGCCACGGAGTCCGGCAAGAGCAAGGGCCAGTTCTACACCCCGGCCGAGGTGTCCCGCATCCTCGCCAAGGTCGTCGGTATCGGCCAGCGCACCCGCCAGGACCAGACGGTCTACGACCCCGCCTGCGGTTCCGGTTCGCTGCTGCTCAAAGCTGCGGCCGAAGCGCCGCGCGGCATGACGCATCTACGGCCAAGAGAAAGACAACGCCACCTGGGCGCTGTGCAAGATGAACATGATCCTGCACGGCAACGAGGATGCCGACATCGAGAAGGGCGACACGATCACGAGCCCGCAGTTCACCAGGAGCGACCAGCTGCGGACCTTCGACTTCGCGGTCATGAATCCGCCGTTCTCGCTGAAATCATGGAGCAACGGCCTGGAGAACGACTACGGCCGCTTTGAGTTCGGTCGGCCACCGGAGAAGAACGGCGACTACGCCTTCCTGCTGCATGTACTTAAGTCGCTCAAGAGCACCGGCAAGGCCGCGGTCATCATGCCGCACGGTGTTCTCTTCCGCGGCCACGCCGAGGCCAACATCCGCCGAGAGCTACTGAAGACGCGGCTACATCAAAGGCATCATCGGCCTGCCCCCGAACCTCTTCTACGGCACCGGCATCCCGGCCTGCATCGTGGTACTGGATAAGGAGAACGCCGCTGGTCGCGTCGGCGTCTTCATGATCGACGCCTCCAAGGGCTTCATGAAGGACGGCCCAAAGAACCGCCTGCGGACCAGGACATCCACAAGATCGTCGACGTCTTCAACTAAGCAGACCGAGATCGAGCGCTACTCGCGCATGGTGCCCCTAGCCGAGATCGCCGATCCGAAGAATGACTACAACCTCAACATCCCGCGCTACATCGACTCCTCCGAGCCCGAGGACCTCCAGGATCTCGACGCCCACCTGCACGGCGGCATCCCCAACCGCGACCTCGATGCTCTTAGCCGGCTACTGGGACGCGTTCCCGCAGCTGCGTCGGCCAGTTGTTCAAGCCGAACCGGCCCTGGCTACAGCGACCTTACTCATCGAAGTCAGCCAGGTTCAGCAGGCCATCCTCGACTCGCCAGAGTTCCAGAAGTTCGCAGCTGCGGCCCGCGATCTGACAGCGGACTGGTTCGCCACCCACCGCGATCGACTAGCTAGCATCGACGCCGACACCAAGCCGGACGACCTCATCGCCGCCATCAGCGACGACTTGCTTGCCAGGTTCAAGCCGGTGGCGCTGCTGGATGGATACGACGTGTACGAGCAGCTCATGACCTACTGGGACGACGTCATGCACGATGACGTGTTCTTGATCATGAATGACGGCTGGCTCGACGGCGGCCAAGCCGCGCAAAGCAATCGAAGATAAAGACCGCAAGCTCACCGAGGCACCCGATCTCGTAATCGGCTCCGGTCGCAGTGCCACCAAGTACAAGATGGATCTCATCCCGCCCCACTCGTGATCCCCGGTACTTCGCGGCTGAGCAGACGAAGCTCAACGAGCTAGTCGCCGCAGCAGAGGATGCCGTCCACGCGGTTCGAGGAGTACACCGAGGAGCACGCCGTGGAGGACGGCCTCCTGGCCGCAGCCATTGAAGGCGACAAAATCAGCAAGGCGCTTGTAGGTATCCGGCTAAAGGAGGCGAAGGAAGAAGGCCCCGATGAGGACGAAGTAAATGCCTTGAAACACCTGCTGAAACTCTACGACGCCGAATCTGCCGCCAGGAGAGCCGTCAAGGATGCACAGGAAGAACTCGACCTCGTAACCCTCAAGAAGTACGGCAACCTGACTGAGCAAGACATCAAGGCTCTCGTGCTCCATGACAAGTGGAGCAACACGATCTCGACCCGAATCGCTTCAACTGTCGATCAGCTCACTGCGGTGCTGGTAAACCGAATTCAGGAACTCGGAATACGGTATTCAGACACAGTGGCATCGCAGATGGCAGAACTTAATAGGCACGACGCTAAAGTAGTCGGGCATCTTGCTGCGATGGGAATAAAGCTATGACGTCATCGACACCTGCCCAGCCAGGTGCCTGGACGGAATTCAAACTCGGCGAGCTGCTGAAGTTGAGCAATGGTATCAATGCAGATAGATTTTTCTACGGCTCGGGAGTACCTTTCGCTAACGTTCTTGAGATCATAAATAACGAATCTGTTGAAGAGAAAGACGTTCCCGGACGCATCGATCTCCCTCGGAAGGTCTTGGCTCGATATGAGGTTCGACGGGGAGATTTTCTGTTCAATCGGACGTCCGAGACTCAAGAAGAGGTTGGGCTTGCGTCCGTCTATCTCGGAAGCCAACCAATTGTCTTTGGCGGCTTCGTCCTCCGAGGTCGTCCTCTGACGAATAGGTTGGACTTGGGTTATTCCAAGTATGCTCTCAGGTCAGCCGCCGTGCGTAGCCAGATCATCGCACGTGGCCAGGGAGGCATTCGCGCGAATATTGGCCAACGTGACTTGAGGACCGTCATTGTCACATTGCCGGATATTCCAGAGCAACGCGCCATAGCCGAGGTGCTGAATGATGCCTCAAGGCATATCGAGTTGCTTAAATGCCTGATCATCAAGAGGCAGTCAATCAAACAGGGCGTGCTGCAGCAGTTGCTTACCGGACGAACGCGGCTACCCAATTTCACCGAGCCATGGAAGGAGGCATCGCTAAGCGATATCGCTGCGGTCAATCCCGAGACTCTGACTAGCAGGGTCGACCCAAGGATGGTGATCGACTATATATCGCTGGAGGATGTGGAGCGTGGCGAAATCTTCGGCTGCACCACGGTGACCTTCGGAACTGCGCCGTCACGAGCGCGCCGCGTCGTTAGGTCACGGGACGTTCTTTTCGGAACTGTGCGGCCGAATCTTCAATCACACGCTCTGTATGGCGGAGGACTAAGCCATCCGATCGCATCGACCGGCTTCGCGGTTGTTCGAGGTAGCGAAGAAGCCGATCCCCAGTTTATCTTCAATCTGTTGATGAGCCATCTGACAAGCACACAGGTTGACAGAATCATCGCCGGATCGAACTATCCAGCTGTCACCAGCATGGATGTTAGGCGGCTCACTTTCATAGTCCCGTCGAAGGACGAGCAGCGAGCGATTGGCTCAGTGCTTGCCGATTCAGACCGGGAATTGGCAGATCTAAAGCGTCGCCTCTACAAGGCGAAGTCCATCAAGCAGGGAATAATGCAGCAGCTTCTCACTGGTCGCACACGTCTGCCCGCTCGGGGGATTGCCTCATGAATGAGGTCGGACAGCCCGAGCGGAAGACGCAGGACCGTGTCGTCAAGCTCCTGAACCAGCAACTGAGCTATGAATACCTGGGCAACTGGAAAGACCGCGTCGGAACCTCGAACGTCGAGGTCGAGCTGCTTGCCCAGAACCTGCGCAGCCGCGGCTACGACGACAACCTGATCAACAAGGCGATCGACGCGCTCGAGAAGGCTGCGTCGATTGGTGCAGGGCGCGACCTGTACGAGGCCAACCGCGATGTCTATGGACTGCTGCGCTACGGCGTGAAGGTCAAGCCAGGTGCGGGCGAGCAGTACGAGACCGTCTGGCTGATCGACTGGGCCAACCTCCAGAAGCCAACCACTTCGCGGTGGCCGAGGAAGTCACGGTGCTCGGTCAGCACACCAAGCGGCCCGATGTCGTCCTGTACGTCAACGGCATTGCCCTGGCGACGCTGGAGCTGAAGCGCTCCTAGGTCGCGGTGTCCGAGGGCATCCGGCAGACGATCGGCAACCAGAAGCCGGAGTTCATCCGCCCGTTCTTCACGACCGTGCAGCTGGTGATGGCCGGCAACGACGTCGAGGGCCTGCGCTACGCCGTCATCGACACGCCGGAGAAGTACTGGCTGGCGTGGAAGGAGGACTCGCGACGATCGAGAACCCGCTCGACCGGGCGCTTGCGCAGCTGTGCTCGAAGGACCGCCTGCTGGAGCTGATCCACGACTTCATGGTCTTCGACGCGGGCGTCAAGAAGACCTGCCGCCACAACCAGTACTTCGGCGTCAAGGCCGCCCAGGAGCGGGTCAGGCGAGCGCGAGGGCGGCATCATCTGGCACACCCAGGGGTCGGGCAAGTCGCTGACGATGGTCTGGCTGGCCAAGTGGATCCGCGAGCATCAGCCGGACGCCCGCGTGCTGCTGATCACCGACCGCACCGAACTGGACGAGCAGATCGAGAGGGTCTTCAACGGCGTCAACGAGGAGATCTACCGCACCAGCAGCGGCGCCGACCTGCTCGGCACGCTCAACAAATCCGCCGAATGGCTGATCTGCTCGCTGATCCACAAGTTCCGCGGCTCCGACAGACGAGCGGGACCAAGCCGAGGCTGATAGCGAGTTCATCAAGGAGCTGCAAGCCAAGATCCCCAAGGACTTCTCGCGCCAAGGGCAACCTCTTCGTCTTCGTCGACGAGGCGCACCGCACGCAGTCCGGCAAGATGCACGAGGCCATGAAGGAGCTGCTGCCGGGCGCGATGTTCATCGGCTTCACCGGCACGCCGCTGCTCAAGGCCGACAAGGCAACCAGCATCGAGACGTTCGGCTAGCTTCATCCACACCTACAAGTTCGACGAGGCCGTCGAGGACGGCGTCGTGCTCGATCTGCGCTACGAGGCCCGCAACATCGACCAGCACCTGACCTCGCCCGCCCAGGTCGACAAGTGGTTCGAGGCCAAGACCAAGGGCATGACCGACCTGTCCAAGGCCGAGCTCAAGAAGCGCTGGGGCACGATGCAGAAGGTCGTCAGCGCCGAGCCGCGGTCGCGGCAGATCGTCAACGACATCCTGCTCGACATGGAGACCAAGCCGCGCCTGATGGACGGCCGCGGCAACGCCATGCTCGTCGGCTCCAGCATCTACCAGGCGTGCAAGTTCTACGAGCTGTTCTGCCAGGCCGGCTTCAAGGGCAAGTGCGCCATCGTCACCAGCTACGACCCGCAGGCCGGCGACATCTCCAAGGAGGACGCCGGGCGAGGGCGCTGACCGAGAAGCTGCGGCAGTACGACATCTACCGGCAGATGCTTGCCGACCACTTCGGCGAGCCCGCCGACACGGCCATGCACAAGGTCGAGCAGTTCGAGAAGGCAGGTCAAGGAGCAGTTCGTCAAGCAGCCGGGCCAGATGCGGCTGCTGATCGTGGTCGACAAGCTGCTGACCGGCTTCGACGCCCCGCCCGCCACCTACCTCTACATCGACAAGAAGATGCGGGACCACGGCCTGTTCCAGGCCATCTGCCGCGTCAACCGGCTCGACGGCGACGACAAGGACTACGGCTACATCGTCGACTACCGCGACCTGTTCAACTCGCTGGAGAGCGCCATCACCGACTACACCGGCGGCGCGCTCGACGGCTACGAGAAGCAGGACATCGAGGGCCTGCTGCACGGACCGCCTCGAGAAGGCACGCGAGGATCTCGACGAGGCGCTGGAGCCGATCCGCGCCCTCTGCGAGCCGGTCGCGCCGCCGAAGGGCACGCTGCAGTACCAGCAGTACTTCTGTGCCGCCGAGCCGGGCAACGCCGAGCAGCTCAAGGCCAACGAGCCGAAGCGCGTCGAGCTGTACAAGGCAGTCGCGGCCGTGATCCGCTGCCTACGGCAACCTCGCCAACGAGATGGACGCCGCCGGGTACACCGCCGCCGAAGCTGCCGCCATCAAGGCCGAGATCGCCCACTACGCCGGCGGTCCGCGACGAGGTCAAGCTCGGCGCCGGCGAGAACGTCGACTTCAAGCAGTACGAGGCCGGCATGCGCCTCCTGCTCGACACCTACATCCAGGCCGACGCCTCCGGAGGTCATCGCCGACTTCGAGGACACCGGGCTTATCCAGCTCATCGTCAAGCTCGGTGCGGGCGCGATCGACAAGCTGCCGAAGGGCATCAAGACAAGACCCCGAGGCAGTCGCCGAGACGATCACCAACAACATGCGCAAGGTGATCATCGACGAGCACGCCATGAACCCGAAGTACTACGACAAGATGTCCGAGCTGCTCGACGACCTGATCGAGCAGCGGCGACAGGAGGCGCATCGACTACAAGGAGTACCTGGAGAAGCTGCTCGCCCTGGCCGCAGCAACTCGGCAAGGGCGAGTCCGAGCACCGCCTACCCAGCTTGGGCCGACAACGGCGCCCGTCGCGCGCTCGTCGACTTCGGCTTTCCGAGCGAGGCCATCGCCGATCGAGGTCGACCACGCCGTCATGCACACCAAGCCCGACAGCTGGGTCGGCAACCCGATGAAGGAGACGAAGGGTCAAGCGAGCGATCAGCCGAGACGCTGCCCGAAGACTTCGAACGTCTTGACGAGCTGTTCGACCTGGTGAAGGCCAGGGATGAGTACCGCTAACGCCTACCTGACCGTCGCGGCATCGACGATCGAGGTCGTCTACAAGGACATCAAGAACCTGCACATCGGCGTCTACCCGCCGGCGGGCCGCGTCCGCGTCGCCGCGCCCGCACCGGCTCGACGACGACCAGGTCCGGCTGGCCGTCATCCAGCGCCTGCCGTGGATCAAGCGGCAACGCGACCAGCTCCAGGACGCCGCGCGACAGACGGAACGGGAGATGGTCACCGGCGAATCCCACTACGTCTGGGGCAAGCGCCTCCGCCTGAAGGTCATCGAGCGGCCCGGCCGTGCACACGTCGAACTCGATGGCGACCGGCTTCTGCTGTACATGCCCGGTGGGCACGGATCAGGCGGCCCGTAACAGGGTGCTCCAGACGCTGGCAGCGCGAGCGAACTGCGGCGTACCGTGCCACCGCTGATCGAAAAGTGGGAGCCAGCCATCGGCCGCCCCGTCCACCATTGGGGCATCAGGCGGATGAAAACCAAGTGGGGATCGTGCAACCGCGAGACCGGGCGCATCTGGTTCAACCTCGAACTGGCCAAGAAGCACCCGCACTGCCTGGAGTACGTCGTCGTCCACGAGATGACGCACCTCCTTGAACGCGGCCACGGCGAGCGCTTCACGAAACTCATGGACTCACTAATGTCCGACTGGCGAACCCGCCGCGCCGCCCTCAACGCCGCCCCACTGGCTGAAGAGGCCTGGTTAATAGTCAAGTCAGGCCAGAACACTATGGAGATGGTGGCGTAGCCGCGTCTCCGAGAAGCCAATCGACTGTGAGCTTAACAGATCCACCGTAGGCAGGCGATGGCTGGCAGTCAGCTGTCGATGACTGCCTGGCATTCCCAATGAGATCCTCTGCACAGACAGGCTCGGCCTTGAGCGTGCTTGTAGTCAAAGCACCTTCTCGTATGCCAGCGACCGGCGACTGGATACAGTGGCCAAGCACCCAAGTTAGCGTTGCGATCACCCCGTCGCGGCAAGCCTCGCGATCGGATGAATAAGACCGCGTGTTGGAATTGCCGACAGCGTGGGCCGCTGATCGTTGTTCATCGATCTCCAACTTCAGGACCGCCGTTATCTGACTTTCTGAACGGAGTACATCGCCGAAGCCGTCCACAAGCTCGCCCCGGTTTGGCCCGCGTATCGGCAGGTGATCGTCCTGTCCGCCGAGCCATCGCAGCACCGTCGGCGTGGTTCTCCCGATCGGCGCGAAGCCGACGCTCGTCGGCTTCAGTGATCTCAGCGTCGATTTCCGCCAGGCTGGGCGGAACAGCAGTCACCCGATCGGTCACCGGTGCGACGACATTCTCGCCCAGTGCCCAGCTCCACGTCAGCGCCGCGCGAGACTCACCACTAGGTGATCGGACAGCGAGTTGCTCCGCATGCCGTTCCCGTACTGCCTTGACATGCCGCCAGGGCCGCACGATCGCCGTGCCCGGTGGCGCGGCATCGTCGTTGGCAGCGACGTGGCCGGTCATTGACCGGCCTCCATCTCGTGTTGCCGGCGGTAGCCGAGTTCGGAGCGGCGGCTGGGCGCGGGTTTCTGCCGGACTGCGCTGCTCCTGGCTGCAGCCTCGGTCAGGGCTTCTGCCTCGCGGCGGCGCATCAGGTCGTCACTGTCCAGCTCGGCCTCCCGATCGGCCTCCCGATCGGCCTGCTGCTCCCGCTCGGCGATAATCTGATGTACTTGCCTGGCCAGCTCAAGAGCGCCTCCGACATTAAGCTCAGCATCGGGGTGCGCGTCCGCTGTCACTACAGTCCGACTAGGTTCGGCAGTTAGGTCCTCGTCTGGATGCAGCAATGGCAGCTCGATCCCCGAATGCCGGCGCCGCAATTCGCTGTCTGCGACCAGTGCCCGCTGCCGGCTGTCCTCGGTCACCGCATGCCAGGCCCGCCGTGCCTGGTCGATCTCGGCCAGCCTTTCCCGCTGCACTCCGACGTCCTGTGCCAGCTCGCTCAGTCCCTCTGCTTCCCTATGCGCCTCGGCCTGCGCATCCTGATCGGCAGCCGCGTCAACCCGGTGCCAGGCCTGAACGGCGTCCGCCCGATAGGTGTCCTCGGCGATGCACGCTTCCCGCAGTTCTCTAGCGACATACGGGGGCGCCCATTTAACCTCCCGCTCGTAAGAGGCCCTTCGGGCGAACAACTCTCCTTCGGTCGCGGTAGCGATTTCCCTGTCGAGTTCGGGCATATGCAGCGCCGTGAACGCGGTATGCCAGCTAGCCCGCAGTTCGGGTGAACCGCGTTCCGGTGCCGGCCCGATCGCCTCGATATCGCTGTCGTAGCCACTTTCCTCCCGGTACGCGGCCGCCGCGCCTGCCCGGCGCGCCCACTCAGCTCGCTCCACCGCATCGCCGGGAACCTGACCGAGGTACCGCAGCGCCCAGGCCGGCCGGTCCAGTGCGGCCCGCTCCGCCAGCACCCCGACCCTCGCATCCATCGCCTCCGCCAGGTCGGCAGCCAGCCAGGCCGCCTCAGGATCATCGATCTGCGGCGTCCGCGCCAGATAGCCGGCACTAGCCGCAGGCTCGGCAGTTCCCACGATCCGCCGGACCCGGCCGTGCAGCACGGCCGCCACGCTCCGCGATCCCTCGAACCCCCGCCTGGCAATCGCCTGCCGCAGCACCACATCAACATCGTGCCCGGCCAGCTCAGCCGCCCGGAGCAACCTGGTCAGCGTCCCCCACTCCGCGTCCTGCTCATACAGTTGCCACGAGTTTCCCGGCAGCAGCGACCGGATCACGCTCTCATACCCTCGCGTGGCAAACGTCCGCGTGACATCGATCCAGGCCGCCGCGAGCGTGGCCAGGCTGGACGCGTCTTCCAGTTCCCGCCGGACGACTTCGCTGGCGGCCAGCTCACCTTGCTCCCTGTCCAGGATCGCCCCGAGCACCGCGAACCGGTGCACCCGCCACGGCTCCTGCTTCCCCTCGCCCGGGTCGCGAACGTCCGGCGCCGGGCGGATGACCGGCGACGGATCGGAGATCCGGGTCCGCTCGTGCACGACGTAGGCGGTGTTCTGCCTGCGCCCCCGGCTCATCCCGACATAGAACGCCTCGCGCCCCGCCGTCTCGTCCACCACGAGATGACCCGTGTCGACGGTCCGTCCCTCGGCAGCGTGCACGTTCCCGGCGTAGCCGAGCTGGACGTGCCGTTCCAGGTAGGTCGCGGGCAGCTCGAACGGATCGGACCACAGCCGCTGCCCGGGGCCGGGATCACGTCCCAGGTACCGCCGTACGACCGCGCTTCTTTCCTCTCCTATATCTGCCCACCCGTCGATGCGGAGCACGTCCCGGTTAGCGAGCATCCGGCCGCGCTCCCCGGCAGTGATCCGCTCGTTCTGCCGGGCCACGATCAGGTCCCCGACGCCGGCGACGTTCCCGTCGGCCAGCTCGGTCAGGTCATCGCGGGCGACCAGCCCGAGCGCGGTCAGCTCGTCCCTGGCGCGGCGGGCGAGGTCGGCGGCCTGGATGTTGGTGGTGGCCAGGAGCAGCGTGTCGCGGCCGGTGAGGAAGTCGGCGAGCCAGCGGCGGCACGCGGCGGCGGCCATGTCCTCGCGGGTGCCGTCCAGGATCCGGCCGCGCTGGTCGTAGTCCGCGAGCACGTCGCGGTCCCCGGCGCGGAGCCGGAGCGAGGCCTGCCGCTCCCATTCGGAGTCGAACCGCTGCACGGTGGCGAGCTGGTAGCAGCCGTGCTCTTCGGCCAGCAGCCGCATCGCGCCGCCCGCGCCGAGCGCGGACAGCTGCGCGGTGTCGCCGGTCAGCAGGATCTTCGCGCCGCACCGGGTCGCGATCTCCTCGACGGCGGCCAGGTCCGTCGTGGGCACCATTGAGGCCTCGTCGATGACGAGCAGGTCACCGGCCCGGACGGGCAGGTGTCCCCTGGTGCGGTCGGTGCCGGGCAGCTTGCCGAGGAACTGCGCCAGGTTGTGGGTTTCGCCCAGGCCCTCGCCGGCCAGGACGTGCGCGGCGTTCGTGGAGGTGGTCAGCCCGATCACCCGCCCGTCGCTGTTGTCGCGCCAGGCGCGGGCCAGGGTCGCGGTGACGCGGGTCTTCCCGGTGCCGGCGGCGCCGACGAGGATGTCGATCGCGCGGCCGGAGGTCAGCACCCCGTAGGCGGCCTGCGCCTGGTCATCGGTCAGCCCGGCGCTGCTCAGCGGCCCGTCCGCGCCGGCGGGCTCCGTGGCCGCGCCGGGCGGGGCATGCTCGCGCCACAGCGCGGCCTCGATCCGCGCCTGGTCAGCGCCGAGCGCGGCGGCGGCGCGTTCTGGCGCGAGGGCGGGTGCGCCCGTTTGCGCCGAGGCGCGGAGCAGGCGCGTCTCGGTGTCGAGCTGCCCGCGCGTGGTGTAGACCTGCGCGCCGTGCCGCCGCCACAGGCTCAGCCCGTCCGCCCGCCGGTACCCGGCCGGCACCGGCACCAGCTCCGGCGCGGTCAGCAGCACCGCCTCGCAGCACCCGCCCGGCCGCAGCGCCTGGTCAGCCAGCTCATCTAGCAGTGCCGTCACCTGCTGTCCGGACAGGCCTCCGAGGTAGGGCGGCAGGTGACGGCTGATCATGCGGATCAGCTCGTGCCGGGTGAAGACGGATTTGGAACGGAGCGCGTCAGCGACTGCCGCCCGCAGGACCCGGTCGATTTCCGCGCCGGCCGAGGGCACGTGCCCGGGGCTGGTGCCGGGGTCGAGGCGGCCGAGCGCCGCGTCCGGGATCTCGCTGAGCGCCTGGACCTCGCTCGCCCGGGACTGCGTCTCCCACCGGGCGAGGAACTCTTGGCGGGATGGCGCGGAATGGGCTTTCGGCTGCCGGGAGTCGAGGGTGACGAATTGCGCGATGGACCACAGGGCCCGTGCGTGCGGTTCCTTTCCGTGACGGATTCTGTATTCGGCGATGGCTCTTGCAGCCTCGGCTCGATCGTTTTCCGGCGAGAAGAAAACTGGTCGCGGATTTCCTCGGTAATCCCGGCGAGTTCCCAGCCGTTCCCGTCCGTCCGCGCAATGATTTCGACGCCCAGGTTCTCGGTTAACTGCTCGGCCAGGGTCCGCTCTGCGATCGCGCCGGCGGCTGGCCTGGCGGCGAACAGCCCCGCGCCGTCCAGCGTCCGCCACGCCACCCGGTCGCCGGGCCGGGACGCGAGCGGGTCCTCGCGCAGGACCCGGTTCAGGATCGCGTTGTGGACGTGGAGCTGGGGGTCGCTGTCCCGGCTGGTGTGCTGCGCGAACGACGCGATCACCCAGTCGTGCGCGTCGACGAACCGGCCCGTGTTCCTGGAGTGGTAGCCGGCCCGGCTGTACCCGGCTTCCCGCTGCAGGTAGTCGAGCATGGCCTGGTTCCCCGCCATGACCGCGTCCCACACGACCCGGGCGCAGCGGTCCCAGTCTTCTGCTTCCTGATCGAGTCCCTGGTCGCGGGCTTGCTGGGCTCTGACCTGGAACGACGCGTGCAGCAGGCTGACCGACTTGGGGACAGAGAAGGTGGCGTCGAAGAAGTACACGGTCGCGCGGCGCTCCCGCTGGGCCCGGGCGATGAGCTGGTCACGGCGCTCGCTGGTCGCGTCGGGCTCGGCGGCGAGCAGCCGCGCGACTAGCTCATCGGTCTTCTCCCGCCCGGCGGAGAATGTGCTCGGCGCGCGGCCCAGCGTCCTGGCCCGGCCGGGGTCACGCGGATCGATGAACTGCTCATAGAGCCGCTCCAGCACCGGGCCGTCCACCTCGGAGCCGACCGTCAGGCCCAGCTCCGGGCAGCCCGCACCGGTCCAGATCCCAGGCGGCTCGCCGTGCTCGGCGACGGCCGAGAGATAGTAATTCTCGCGTCCGGCGGCGACGGCGCGGGTGAGGTACCGGGGATCGTAGCCGCTGAATATCGACAGCATTCCTGAGACCGTTCTCTGGTACTCGACTGACCATCATCATTGTAATGCAACGGTGTGCTGATCTACGAGATCAATAGATCGAGAATTGGTCACGGGGAAAATTGCTGGCATGACATTGTGCAAGTGGTCAGATCCATTATGAAAACTATCTTGCGGTTGTTAGCGTGATCGAGCTGGCCAGGTCACCTGGACGCGGCTGAGTAGCGGGCTGAGTAGATGTACTCAGGCGACCCGGGCTGGCCGGGCCGACACTGGGATCGCGGCGCATGACAGCACCGGATCTCCCCGGCGCCGCCGGAGGGCAGGAACCCGATGACGGCATTAAACAGCCGGCCCCCTGATGGCACTAGCACCAGCGCCGGCCGGGAACCGCCGCGATGGTGGACCCTCATCCCGCCGTGCCTGCTCACGCTGCCGGTCGCCGCCTGGTGCGTCCTGCTCGCCGCGCTCACGGGCTTGCTCGGGTGCTTCGACACCTGCATGCCGACCGACGCCATGCTGAACCCGATCGCCGGAGCCGAGTTCCTTCTCGCCGCGGCCACGCTCGCGGCGCTGATAGCCGGTCTTGCCCGGCCGGCCTGGCGCCGGGCGCTGCGGCGAGTCCTCTGGATCGCCTGCGGGCTGGCCTGCCTGGGCGCAGGCCTCGTCTATGCCCAGGCCAGCGCAACCCCGTGACGCCACCTGGCCGCCAGGGCGGCCGGGACTGACCCGCAGGGGTGCTCACCAGGTAGCTGGCCTGGCGGGCACCCCTGCTGTCCGGTCAGAAGGGCGGGACGAGGTCGCGCACCGACTCGGGCTCGGGCTGGGTGGCGGTCTCGCCGTGGTAGCAGCGGCAGGCCCCGTCGAGGTAGACGCAGCCGGGACCGCACTCGGCTGTCCGGTCGAGGGTGACGGGCGTGGTGGTCATGGAGTGGGCCTTCCTGGCGGTGGTCCCCGGTGGCGGGGCCTGGTGGCGTGTGCTGGCACCGGAAGGCACGCAGGCGTCAAAGGGCGGGAGGGCAGCCAGCCGGCGCCGGGCGGGCAAGATCTTTTCCTCCACCCCGCAGGCTCCGCCTGCAGGAAAACATCTTGCCCGCCCGGCGCGAGCGAAGCGAGAGGCTGGTTGCGGTCCCGCCCGCGCCTGCGAGACTTGCGGAGCCAGCACACGCCGGCCCCGCGACCGGGGACCACCGCGAGGAACGCCACGGTGACCGCCCGGCCGGCAGGGGTGATCACCGGCGGGGGGCTGGCCCGGCTACCGGATGCTGGCCCTGGAGCGCGGGGTGAGCCGGGTGCCGCCGATGTCAGCCTGGGTGCCCTTGACGTAGCCATCGCGGTAGCCGCTGCCTGAGTAGGTGACGCGGGCCTTGCGGGTGACCGGATAGGCGGCCCGGGCTCTCTGGGCGGCAGCCTGCTCGCGGCTGGCCAGCACCAGCGCCGTCGACTGGCCCGTGGTGGCGGGCTCGCTGGCGGCCCGGGCAGCCGCTTTCTGCTCGGCGGCGCGGACCCGGGCGGTGACGGCGGTGGTGAAGCCCAGGAGCCAGCTGCGCCGCCACGCCCTCGGGCTGCGCGTCCACGCCGGCACCGGGGTCGCGATCAGGGCGTGCTGCATCTGGATCAGCACCGAGGTATAGAGCACCTCGGCCCGCTCGACATCCGAGGCGTAGCCGAAGACATGCACCCGCGCCCCGGTCGAGACACTGATCTGGACGCACCGGCACCGCATCGCCGGCGCGATCCCGCACAGCAGGTGAGCGCGGACCGCCGCCCACGGGTTCGCGATAGTGATGATCTTGTCGGTCAGCTGGTCCGTCGCGGGCTGGGTGGCGGCGAGGAGAGCGCGGTCGATGCCGTACCGGGCCATCAGCTCGGCGGCCTTCGCGGTCAGGGCCTCAGCCTCGGCCGGGGTCACGCCGGCGTCCTCGGCCTTAGCGAGCAGCTTACGGATCCTGGCGAGCTGGGGGTTGTCACTGGTCACGGGATTCTCCTTTGTCCGGGGATGCGGAAAGGGAGCGCGGGCCGGAGGTGGTGTCCGGCCCGCGCTCCCTCAGGGGCGGCGTGGTTACTGCTGGTCCTGGCGGCGGGCCTGGTAGCGGGCGGCGACCTCCTCGGGCGTCAGGACCTGCACCGCCGCGGAGGGCGGGAGCGCGGCGGTGCAGGACGTCGCGGAGCATCAGCGCCATCGGATAGCCGCGGTCATCGGCCAGCGCCCGGCCGACCGCGAGATTCGCCAGCGCGCCGTCTCCGGCCTGCCACGCCGTGAACGCCAGCAGCGACGCCGGCGCGGCCGCGTAGCCCGACCGGGCGTGCCGGGTCAGATCGGTCCACAGCCGCCGGTGCGCCCTGCGGTGCCCGGGCAGCATCCGAGCCCAGGCGTCGTCGCGGACGTCGACGCTCCTGAGCGCCACCAGGATGCGGGCGAGCCGGGCCGGATCGCTGACCTGCCCGCCGTCCCGGTACGCGGTGATCGCGTCCTGCACCGCGTCCAGGTTCCGGGCATGCGCGCCCTCGGGACCGATGGCATCCAGGTCCAGCGCCAGGTCCCGCTCCGCCTGCCCGATGGCCCCGGTCATCACCTCGGCTTCCGGGCCTTCGGCCGGCGCGAGGGTGGCGGCCAGCACGACCCGGCTCCCGGCAGCGGTGAACCCGGCAGCCGCGAGCTGCTCCGCCACAGGGTGATCGCTGCCTGGCACGGGATGGCCGTCGGCGGAGCAGCAGGACGGCCCGGTGCACAGGTAAGACCAGTACCGGTCTTCCTCCACGCGGAGCACGTCCTCAAGCTCGATCCCGGCTCCTGGCAGCACCCGGCGGATCACGTCGATGACCGGCGTGACTAGGACCCCGGGCCCGTAGCCCAGCACCACTGCCGCGCTGAGCCGCTCACGCTCCAGCACGACGACGGCATGGTCGGCGATGGTCTCGGCAAGTGAGCGGCCTGGCCGGTCAGGCAGCTCGTACCGGAACACGAGCGTGACCCGGCCCAGCGGACCAGCGCCCAGGCCGGCCAGGACGACGCTGCGCTCAGGATGGAACCCCAGCAGGTACGGCACGACAGCGATCAGCGCGCCATGATCATGGACCTGGACCCGGATGCTCACGGGAGCGGACTCAGAAGCAGTCATGACAGTTCTCCTTTGCAGAACACGAGAAGACGGGGAAGGACACGAGGCTGGTGCGGGCGAGCCAGGCGGCCCGCCCGCACCGGGCCTGGTCAGGAAGCGGTCACGCCGGCCAGGACCTGCGCCTCAGCCGCCTCGTGCGCGGGAAGATCGGTGTGCTGGCCGTTAGCCGCAGCCAGCCGCGAGTCCCGGCGGGCGGTATAGCCGGTACGCAGGCCGTCCCGCGCCATCGACGCGGCGATATCACGGGCCCGCAGGGTGATCCGGCCGCGCGGCTCCCCGTTGCCGTTGTCGCCGACCCACGCCT
This sequence comes from uncultured Actinomycetota bacterium, assembly GCA_963819285.1. GTDB lineage: Bacteria > Actinomycetota > Actinomycetes > Streptosporangiales > Streptosporangiaceae > Chersky-822. The sequence continues at coordinate 481,628 of CAWFVM010000006.1, read as the reverse complement.
CCGCGATGAAGTCATCAGCGGTGACGGTGAGCCGGTCACCCCGTCGAACCGACTCGGCGGTGCGCACGGCCAGCAGGCCGAACGCGGTGACCTTGACCCAGCGGGTCACAGACTCGCCGCCGCGAGCGGCAACCTCGATGGCGAGCCGGAGCTCCACACCCTCAGAGCCATCACGAGTGCGGAACGGGCGGGGGTCATCACCGAGACGGCCGGTGACAGTGATGTGGATCGGGTTCATGGCTTCTCCCTGAGACTGATATCCGGGAGGGCCGGCCGTCTGGGTGGCGGCCTGGGACTGCGATGCCCTCCCGGCGGTCAGGTGCCAGCGCCACGACGCCGCCGCCCGCAACCGGCCGTCCCCAGAGCGGCCATAGATGTTTCCCAGCGGGCCATCAAAGAAAGGCTGCAACGGCGGAGCCGGGGCAGCAGCCGGCGAAGCCGGCACCACTACTGGCCCGCATCGGGAAAGATCTTGGCCGCTCCGGGGCGAGCGCAGCGAGAGGCCGGTTGCGGGAGACGGCGGCGCGGCGCAAGCTGACCAAGCCGGGAGGACATCCGGCAGTCCAGGCACCCTGCCTGGCTTGCCCGGCACCAGGGAATCGGAGTTCACAGGGAAGGCCAGCGCCCGGCACACACCTCACTGGCAGCATCGACATGGCCGCCCCGCAGGCGGTCTGCGCCTTGTCTGCGAGGGTGCAACCGACCGCGGTCAGCGGGTCTACCCGAACCCGGCGGCGCGCCAGTAGCTAATGGATGGCCGAGTTGGCTGCAGGTAGTGTCAGGCGCATTTAGCCGGCATGGTACTAGCTAGTCGCGGACGGGTGACGGGCCTGTCCGGGTGAGCACGGACTCGGGTATTGCCCGAGACAGCGTCATGCTGTCAATCGAGGCCGAGACCTTTCTCGCGACGACCGCGAACTGGTCCCGATCAGATGTGGTGTAGCGGGGCCGGGTGCTGCTGGTGAGTCCTGATCGTGCGACGCTGATGACACCCAGGAGCATCCCGCGAGTGTAGATCGGGGCGACCAGGACAGAGGCCACCCTCATCTTCCGGGACAGACCCTCAGACATCGCGCTAGGCGAAGGGAACTCCTCTGGCGTCACGTCGGCGAAAAGAACGGTCTCCAGCCGTTCGATCGCCTGCCGGCAGAAGTGCCCGGCGGGAAAGTGAATCTGCTCGCCGGTCTGCGCCCACGTGCCCGCAGGCGGCGTCCAGCCATCGACGTGCCGCTGCATGCGGCGGACAAACGTGTCGCCGTGCGCGACGTCGATGAAGCAGTGGTCAGCGAACTGCGGCACCAGCATCTGGCTCACCTGCGACAACATGGCGTCTACCTGCTGACTGCAGGCGACCTCCGCGCCGGTCCAGCCCGCCTTCCGGGCTGACAGCATCCGGCAATGCGGCGCTCTGTGGCGTCCCCGGCGGAACTGCGCACGCAGCCGCGGCACGCTCATGGTCACGACGCCGCAGGAATGAGCGAGCTTAGTTATCTTCCCGGGAATCCGGTCCAGGTCGGCGAGCCATTCCTCCTCATAACGCCTGGTCCGGCCAGGCTGCCCGAGCCGCCGGGCACCCCAGCGCAGCAGCCACCTGGCCAGGCCCGGCGCGCAGTCGCCGGCCTCGTTCACCAGAAGCGGGACCACGACGAGCACGACGAGAAGCTCCCAGGTTCCGCCGGTCAACGCCCGGCCCCCCGCAGCCGTCCGAACTCAGCCACCGGATCAGCACGCCGCACCGGCCTGCTCACGGAAGTTCGCTGCCGGACAGCACCGCGCCGCTCGGTCAGCAGCGCCCGCGCCGCGCCAAGCCCGCCCGGGCTAAACCGGTAAAAGCGGCGCCGCGGGCCCCGGTCACCCCGGTCCTCCCGCTCCCAGAAACTCTCCACCCACCCGGCATCCTCAAGCCTGGCCAGGATGGGATAGACACTGCCGGTCTTGCGCCCGGCGATCCGGGCGATCCGGAGGCCGTACAGCTCATCGTCCGGACCCATCAGCGCCTCAAGCACATCAAGAGTCGCGGCAGTCACTCGCGACAGCATCACCCGCTAATCCTATCTATCTAGAGATAGCTCCACACGCCGATCAGCAAGCCCTCATGGGATGTGCGCGGATCGCCGGGCCGAGGCGATGGTCCGGGAGATCTCCTGATCGGGCAGGCCGGCCTTCGCTGCGGCTGCGGCCAGGTCGTCGAGCAGACTCTGCTGGCCCGCTTCGACCGCACGGCAGGCAGCCCAGAACAGGCCGCTATGGCGGTTTCCCGGTTCTAGCCGTTCCACCCATCCGGGCAGCCGGCTTGTCACAGCAACATCAGGACACCGACGCTGACCTGGCCATTCGCGCTGCGGCTCCAGCAAGCTTGTCACCACGGACCAGGTCAGTCCAACGGGCTGCCGGCCTCGCCGGACGAGCTGGTACCGTCGGCCGCCCACCTGCGATGGAGGTACGAGCACGTAGCCTCCCGTGGATCTGAAGTCGAGGTGATGGCGTGGCAGCCGGGCGGATCTCTGCTCACTCCCCGTGAAGTAGGCATGCAGCCCGCCGCCCGGCGTAGCGACGACCGTTCCTGAGTCATCAAACAGGCCTGCTGCGAGGAGCTCGCGGTAAGCGGCGAAGCCGTTGCCTGCCGGGCCGTGCTGGTCGACGTCTAAGACGTCTGGGCCTGGCAGCCCGGTCGCGACGGCGACGTTGGCGTCGGGCAGGTGCCTCCACCAGGTCCGGATCTGGGTCTCGTCTGTGGTGGCGTCCCGGAATCCGTGCCTGGTCGCCGGTGCCTTGGCCCCCGGCCGGCAGGGGAACACCGGCCACCCGCAGCGGGCACAAGAGAGCGCCTGATCGAGCATGGCCTCTGTGAGGTCAGTCATCGCGGTACCTTTCGTTTCGGATTGCAGGTCTTGCTGGCTGCGGACGGGAAACAGGAAGTGTTCAGGGCCGCCAGCACGCTGCCAGCGGCCCTGAATGCGGTCACGATCGTCAGGCCGCGGTATTTGCCGGCTCGTCACTTCGGAGACTGCCTTCCGGCACGGCGGCAGATCCTGCGCTGTCGGCATCGCCAGGCGCGGGCTCGCTGTCGTCGGCCTGGCTGGCCGGGTCCAGGACACTGATCAGCGGCTTGTCGCCGGTCCAGGGAATACCATCGGCGATGGCTTGCTCGATGTCGGAGAGCGGGTAACCGAGGCTGGCCAGGAAGGTGAGGTAGCCGCCGGCGTCGGCGCGCGGGCAAGGGCTGTAGCGGTCCGTGCGCCAGATACCGTCGGTCATGACGTGCTCGTACGCGGTGACCAGCGGCGCGAGTGTCATGACCGTGAGCCGCCCGGTCGTGGCGGTAATGCAGTCGGTCGCCCACTGGCTGGCGTCGTGGCCGGTGAGCTGGGCGAACAGCGGCTTGTGCCGGGCGGTGGCCAGGCCGGAGTGCAGGTGGCCGGGCATGGTCAGCAGCTGCTCCGCGATGAATTCCTGGGTCTCGCGGTGCAGGGACCGGCGCGGGAACAGGCTGCCGGCCAGCCACCGGTGCCGGACCTCGGCGGCGGCCTTCCACGCCTTGTTCCCGGCCACGACGAGCCGCCGGTCCTGGTCCGGCGGCTGGTTCTGCGTCCCGGCTGCCGCTGTGCCGCCGCTGCCGCCGATCACGCTCAGCGAATCCCGCCGGCTCGCGTGGCCGTGATCTGCGGGGCTGGTGCAGTAATGGCAGGGCTCCAGCAGGTTCCACGACATGAACGCCGCGCCGCGTCCGGGGCAGGCCAGGTGGGACTCGGGCGTGAGGTCCTGGCCGTCGTGCAGCAGGCTGGCCAGCCAGGCCGCGCCGTCGGGCAGGTCGCCGGTGACCTGGATTCCGGCGGCTTCGAGGTCAGCGCGGATCCGGGCGTGCTGGGCGGCTTCGGCCCGGTCGCGGCGGATCTTCTCGGCGGCGTGCTCTAGCGGGTAGCCGTGTTCCAGGCACTGGACCAGCTGACCGGTCGCGTCCTGGTCGCCGTCGAACTCGGCCAGCAGGGCCAGTTCCTCCAGCGTCACCTCGCGGCACGCCTCAGCCGCCCTGGCCCGGGTGCCGGCAGGGAGGGCGCCTGCGTTGAGCGCGGTCCTGATCTGGGCGGCGGTGCGGCCGGTCGCCTTGCGCAGCCGGGTCCGGGACGCGCCCGCCTCGTGCGCGGCGAACAGCGCGGCCGCTTCCTCGGCCTGCCGGTAGTTCGCGCGGTAGCTGTCGCTGTTGGCCAGCAGCATGTCCAGATACTGCCCGGCCTCATCACCGGCCCGGCCGGGGTCGGTGTCACACGGCAGCTCGGCCAGCCCGGCCCTGAGCGCGGCGGCCAGGCGGCGGTGACCCTCGATGACCAGCCACCCGCCGTCAGCGCTGGCCGTGACCAGCAGCGGGATGCGGACACCCTCAGCGGCGACGGAGGCGAGGAACTCCGGCGACAGGCTCAGGTCCTCGCGGACGTTGCCCGGGTGACCGGCCAGGTCACCGACCGGGATCATCCGCCGCGCGGGTGTCGGCTCGGGGTCTGCGTCTTGCTGGTTCAAGGGGGCCGGATCGGTGATTGCTTCTGGTTCTGGGCCAGGGCCGGTGGAGGTTTCGATGACGTCGTGCATCGCAGGGTGGTCCTTTCGTCGCCGTCTGCCTGCCTTGGAGGCGGGTAGTCCGGGGGCGGGTGCCTCCCGGTCGTCGGGCGGCAAGGCGCTGCGGTGGACGGTGCCCGCACTACCGGCCGGCCGCCGGGCGGCAAGATGTTCTCCAGCGGGCCAGCAGCTAGATGAGGCTGCGCCCGCGCCTTTGCTGGCCCGCGTCAGGAGAAGATCTCTGCCGCCCGGCGGTGAGCGAAGCGAAAGGCCGGTTGCGGGCACTGACACCGTGGCGCAGGCTGACGACTACCGGGAGAGGCGCACGGGCCCAGACAGCGCTGAGTCAGCGCCCGGTGCCGCTGGGCTGGTGAAACACGGTAGTCCCAGGCGGCTACCGTGGTCTTGTGAGCAGTCGGCGAGTACCCGGCGGGGTCGTGCACGAGCTCCCGGCCGACCTGCGCGAGGCGCTGCTCGCCAGCCCGGCAGCACTTGATGCCTGGAACGACATCACGCCCCTGGTCCGGAACGAGTTCATCTGCTGGGTCCAGGACGCCAGGCAGGACACCACCCGGGAACGCCGCATCCGCCGGACCGGGGAAGAGCTGGAAGAAGGACAGCGCCGACCCTGCTGCTGGCCAGGATGCAGCCACCGCGAGCGCACCGGCAGCTAGCGGCTCGCTGACCGGGCTGCGACCTCTCCCCAGACAGTCCGGCCGCGATGGTCCCCGGTCATGCCAGTGTCCGCAGCGAGGCCGCGCACCACGAGCAGGCCACGTCCGTTCTCTCCGGCCGGATCAGTGATCAGGCGCGGCCCGGCAGGCCCGCCGCCGTCGCTGACCGATACCCGCACGGTGCCCGGCTGGCAGGTGACCTCCACGGTGAAGGTGCCGCCCCGGCCGCTCGCAGAGTGGCGGACCGCGTTCGACCCCAGCTCGGTCGCGATCAGGACCACGTCGTCACAGACCGGGCCGGCAGGCAGGAACGACGCCAGCCACCGGCGCACCTGGCCGAGCTGGCTCGGCTCGCCGGCGAACACTCGCCGCAGCAGCACCCCCGCCACCACGACGTCAGGCACCGCCGCAGCCCGGACAGCAACACCGTCCAAGCGAGGAGACACGCCAGCGCCAGCGCTGGTTCCCATGAACGGGCCTCCTCCATGCCGTGAATCAGAACCCGGCGAATCGCGCGCGGATGAGCTATGCAGCCTCGTCCTGGGCGGCGCAGAGCCGCTCGGCCGTGCGCCGGTACTCCGCGATCAGGCCGACATCGCGGCCGTGATCCTCGCACCTACCGCCAGCAGCCCGATCGCAGGCAGCACACGGCGCGGCCACGCGGGCGAGCCGGTACCGGATGGCATCATCCAGCGACTGCAGCCGCTGGAAACGCTCAGGCAACCCCTCGCCGACCCGGCCACCAGCCGCGACCCGATCACCGGGCAGTTCCTCACCACCTGCCGTGGCAGCCGCGAGACCAGGCAGTTCCGCCATCGTCGTCATCGCATTCCCCTCCAATCCCGGCCAGGCTGCGAGCAGAATGGTGGCCGCAGTCTGTCTCCCTGGCACTGCCAGTCGATCAGGAAACGCGTCCTCCCGGAACTGCCGAACGTCGTGAACTGCGAGAACACGCTCCAGGGCACCGTGAACTACGTGAACTTCCGCCGAACCCCGGCTGACCTGCTACGACTCCTCAGCGGCCCGTCAGCGGGCGGGCGAAGGCACGGTTGATCTCCGGCGGTCGGCCGGGCACATAGCGCGGCACAGGCCGGTATCCCTGGCTGGCGAACAAGCCGAGCGCGGCAGTGTTCCGCACCCCGGTCTCCAGGATCGCCCGCTCAGCCCCCGCCGCCACCGCATGATGCTCCAGCCACGACAGCAGCGCCCGCCCCGCCCCGGCCCCCCGCAGCCCCGGAACGATATACGTCTTCTTGATCTCCACCGTCCGCGTCCCCCGGTCATGCCACCGCCAGCACCCGCACCCAGCCGCCTCCCCGCCCCGATACACCACCGCAAAAACGCCTTCAGGAGGAACAAACTCGCGGAGGTCCAGGCCGACCGATTCAGCGAACCCGTAGCGGCCTACCTGATCGTCGTAGAACGCGGCGAGCATCGCCACAGCATCAGCGTGAGCAGGAGAACGCTCCACGATCTCGATCCCCGCACCGGGAGCATTCATCACCGGCCGCCCGGATCACTGCTCACCTAGCCGATGATGCCTCATCAAACTCGGGCAGGAAATCCCGCACAGCCGGCGAGCCCGACCGCCGCGCCAGGGCCGGCCGCAACCCGTGCAGGTAACTCCGCGCCCTCGGCGACTGCACCTGCCCGAGCAGCCCAGCCCCCGTCCGCAGCACCACCACAGCCTGCTCCAGCTCACCCTGCTGCAGGAGCGCCCGCGCCAGGTACGTGGCATGCAGCAGCCCCGAACGCGGATAGAGCGGCCTGCTCCCTCCCGGCGCCGGCGCGGTCATGGCCGTGACCGCGCCACCCAGCAACGTGACCGCCTCGCCCAGCAGCCGCTTGCGGCCAGTCGTCACCCGGCCCGCCAGGACAACCAGCGCCTGCCCGGCCTCGGCCGCGAGCTGCGCACCGCACAGGTAATACAGAAACGACGGCGCGTCACCCGCCGCGAACCGACCCAGCACGGTCGCGGCCTCATCCGAGCGGCGGCGGAACCGCGCCAGATCGCCATCAGCCGCAGCAGCCGTCGCCTCCCTGCCTAGCAGCCTCGCCCGCAGAACTGGATCAGGCCGGGCACACTCGACGGCGGCCGACTCGGCAAGCCGCACCGCCTCCCGGCCGTGACCAGCGAATGCCGACACGTAACTGAGCATCCCGATCACGTTCGCGGCCCGGTCGGTCGCATCGAGCGCCCGGCACACGCCCAGGCTCAGCAGCATGTACCGCTCAGCGGCACCACGCCGGCCGGAATCGAAGCTCAGCCACCCCAGCAGCTGCGCCAGATCCGCCATCACCGTGAGCAGCCTCTTGCCTGTGGCCGGGTCGTAACTGGCGCACTCAACCAGCTCCACGACACTACGCAACTCGGCACTCACATAACGCAGGCTCAGCGCCCCGCCACCATGTACGTCGTCCAGCCGCCGCAACGCCGCGACGTGCGCCGAGATCAGCTCAACCTGCTCGGTCAGCACCCGATCTTGACCAAGCCGACTGCAGGCCCCGGCGACGACGCCCCGCAACTGGTCGACCACAGCGACGGCTAGATCTGCACCGGACACCTCCGTGATCGGACACTGAGGAGTACCCCCCACGATCGAGAGCTCACTCAGAGCGTGGGCAAGATCAGCGACTCCGCCGACCTCATCAAGCCCGCTCGTCGCACTGCACGTCAGCTCCCGACACGGAGCCCTGCCCGGCCACAACTGCACTGCCGTCACCGTGAAACCGAGTCGCTCGGTCAGCACCGCAGCCGTCACATCCGGTATCGGCGGCCGGGGCCTGAACCCCCGCCGCACCCAAGAGTACCCAGCCGTCGGATCCAGCCGCAACCGCTCCCGCCCCTGACCCGACAGCCGCCCGTTGATCGCGATCACCAGCTGACGAGGACTCCACTCCGCCAGTCTCAGCAGCTCAGCGAGCGGCCCAGCTTCCTCACCCGCCGCCATGCCCGCAGTCAGCCCCCGCCGGACGACAGCATCGTGACGACTCCCGTCAGGCCGGTCACCGCAGCGAGCATCTCAACCTCGATCCAGGCGCGGCCGGGCAATGTCGGCAGATCGACTGATGCTGCCGACGCAGCAGTCCGAACCGTCACCGTGGTTATGGCACACGCTGGCACCTGCCTGAACACCGAGGTCCACTCCGAAGTGCTGCAGAAACAACTGCCTGGTCCTGGCGAAGTCATCAGCCCAGAAACGCTGGTCCTGCTCCCCCCGCAGACCCGCGTAAGGAAAGTGGTCGATGAACCGCCCGAACGCCTCGTCGCAGTCAGCCCGGTACTTCGCGGTATCAAGCATGTGCGCGTGCCACACCTGATCCACATCCCTCGTCGGCACGAGCGTCACGCCAGGGTAGAGGGCGCACAGCTTCAGGAAGCCCCGGTAAAGCGCTACAGCCTGGTCCGCGCCCGCCACGCTCAAGCCAGTGTCCCCCGGCTCAGGATGAACGAGCTTGAAGACAACCGGCTCCAGGTCAAGACTGTCGACCCGCCGGACCATCTCCTCGGCTGACGATCCGGCTGCGCTAAGCGTGACCACCCCACAGGCAGTGTCGGTCACGTCTGCCATGACGCTCCCCCGTTGAGATCGAAGTTATGATTAGACACGATAGACAGTATAGACACGACAGCTCAAGAGAGACAGGGTAGTCTGTAAAGTCAAGGTAGTCAGAATGCGTTAACCGGCTTGCCCTTGCGATCATGGATCGCATGTCCCGTATGCCCGAGCTGCCATCCGCCAGAGTTGCGGCTGACCTGCGCCGACGGCTCGCGGCGAGCGAGTGGGAAGCAGACGCTCCGCTGCCTACGATGGCCCAGCTATCGCAGGAGTACGACGTAGCAAGAGGAACCGTCGCCCGGGCGCTCAAGGAACTCGAATCGGAGGGCCTGGTCCGCATCGTCCCCAGATGGGGCACGTTCAAGACCTAGCACGCATCAAGCACCGAAGCGCTGCAATTGCAAGGATCCAGTGACTGGCAAGGATCTGGGGCGTACGTGCCCGAAGCTGTCTGGACGGCGACACGGCACGATCGGCTACAACACCCGGATACCGACCAGCCAGGGCACACGTGAGCTTCGCCGCTTCGGCTTCGACACCAAGACTGCCGCGGACAAGGCAGCGACCAGAGTGTGGGAGCTGATCGGCCTCGGCGCCGACGATGCTCGGACCAGGCAGCGTATTGGCAACCTGATCTTCGAGGCTACCAAGCATGGCGGCGAGCTGCCGTCAGTGGAGGACGTACGGCGCCGCCTTGGGCTCGGCCGCGAGCTGAACCGGAGCGAGACCTTCGGGGAAGCCTGGTCAGCCTGGCTAGCAGGCAGGCGAAAGGCCAGGCCGAGCTACGTCGACAGCTTAACTCGGATCGGCCGGTGCTGGCTGCTGCCAGTGCTAGCCGACATCGCCCTCGATCGGCTGACCGGAGACCAGTGCGCCATGGTGTTCGAGCGGATCGAGATGTTCAACGAAGAGATCGATGCCGCCGAGGCCGAGCAACGTGAGCCAGTGCTACCTGGCGATGTACGAGGCAGAGTCGCGCACACTGGTATCGCGACCCAGCACCGGATCTACGCGGCACTCCGAGTGTTCCTGAACTACCAGTGGAAGAAAGCTCGAAAGATCCAGTTCAACCCTGTGTACGCCGTCGAACTGGAGACCGAGACGCGCAATGCGCCACTCGTGTGGGAAGCCGAGCAGGTTGGCACGTTCCTCGATTACGTCTCTAATGACCGCCTGTACTTCATGTGGCGGCTCGCGCTGCTGCGCGGATTCCGCCGGGGCGAGCTGGCGGGAATGGGCGACGAGGACTTTGACGCTGACGACACCTCGATCAAGGTCAATGTCGCACTCCTTGTGGTCGGTGGTCGTCTGTCGTGGGGGCGACCCAAGTCCAAGGCCGGCGAGCGCGTCGTTGATCTCGATAAGGGCAGTGTGGCTGCGGCCAAGGCGCACCGGATCCAGCGCAAGCGTGAGCGCCTGGCGGCGGGCGAAGCCTGGCAGGATTCCGGCCGCATGTTCACCACGGAGGACGGCTCGCCGGTGAACCCTGACTGGCTCAGCCGGCGATTCAAGGACCTGGCGGCACAGGCAGGACTGCCTGTGATCAAGTTTCACGCGGCCAGGCACACGGCCGCATCGCTCATGTTCGACGCGAAGGTGGACGTCAAGGTTGTGCAGGAAGTACTTGGGCACTCAACCGAGACGATCACTCGTGACATCTACACCCACGTGCGCCGTAAGCATCACCAGGACGCGGCGGAAAAGATAGTCGCGCTGCTGACCGACCCGCAGAGTCCGAAGCGGGCAGTCAACTGAGCACGCCGTGACCGCGTGCGTCCGTTTTGCGTCCGTCGCTGGAAGGTGCGCTCGCCAGAGATCCGCCGAGCCAACCGAGTTTTACCTGGTGGCGGAGGCGGACGGGAATCGAACCCGCCGACGACGCAGCGCGCCGTCCTCCGGTTTTGAAGACCGGGGGGCCCACCAGGTGCCCAGACGCCTCCAGACCGAACCTTAGCCTCATCTCGGCCGTCCCCGGCCCCGATCCTCCCCGAGCCGCCAGGCAGCCGCAGCTCCAGATAGGCCGCGAGCTGCAGGGCGGTCTGGCTGAGGGTGCCCGCCGGGCCGCCCGCCTGCTAACCGCCCCGTCCGCAGACCGCGTAGCTCCACTCAGCCTCGGCCGCCGTCCGCCAGCGCACTCAGACCCGCCGCAGACAGCGCACAAGCGACCAACCCGAAAGCCGTCCCGCGTTAGTCCACATCCGCCTCGGCGTACAGCGCGTCGATCACATCGGCGTACTTATGGTGGATAACCCGGCGCTTGAGCTTGAACGTAGGCGTCAGCTCCTCGCTCTCCGCCGTCCACTCGACCGGCAGCAGCCGCCACCTCTTCACCTGCTGAACCCTGGCCAGATGCCGATTCGCCGCCTCCACCGCCTCACTGACCGCCGCGAGCACGATCTCGTTCTCGGCCAGCTCAGCAAGCGAGCCGGCTGAGATCCCGCGAGCCTTAGCCCAGGCCGGAGCCACCTCGCCGTCCAGGGTCAGCAGCGCCACCACGAACTTGCGCCGGTCACCGAAGGCCAGCGCCTGGCCGACGAGCGGATTGGCGACGAGCACGTTCTCCACCGCCGCCGGTGAGACGTTCTCGCCGCCCGAGGTGATGATCAGCTCCTTCTTGCGGTCGACGACGGACAGGAAGCCGTCCTTGTCGAGCGAGCCGATGTCGCCGGTGTGCAGCCAGCCGTCCTCGTCGAACAGCTCAGCGCTCTGGTCCGGCAGATTCAGGTAACCAGGCGTGTTCAGCGGCCCCCGGGTCAGGATCTCGCCGTCCTCGTCGATCTTGACCTCGATACCAGCCACCGGCCTGCCCACCGTGCCGAGCTTGAAGGCGGTCGGCGTGTTGGTGGTGAAGGCCCCGGTCGTCTCGGTCATCCCGTAGACGTCCAGGATCTTCATGCCGAGCCCGGCGAAGAACGCGCTGACCTCAGGCGGCAGCGGCGCCGCCGCACTCACCACGATGGCCGCGTCGGCAAGGCCAAGCAGCCCCTTGATCAGCCCGAGCACACCAGCCTCGGCCGCCGCGAACTCGTCGGCAAGCTCGTCCGAGGTGGTCTGGCCGAACTCGCAGCTGTGCACGTAGCGCCGCCCGGTGTCCATCGCGGCGGCCACGGCGGCCTTCCTCGACTCGTCCTGCTCGGCGGCCAGGAGCGCCTGGATTCCGGCCTGGATCTTCTCCCAGACTCGCGGCACCCCGAAGAACGCCGTCGGCTTCACCTCGCCTACTGTCCTGACCAGGTCGGTGGTCGCGTGGCAGAAGAACGTGTGGCCGGCGCTGAACACCGCCAGGTACAGGGTGAACATGCGCTCGGCGATGTGCGCGAGCGGCAGGTAGGAGACCCAGCGGACGTGCATCGTCGTGCTGCCTGACATCCGGGCGGTCGTGCACTCGTAGAGCACGCTGCGGTGCGTGATGACGACACCCTTAGGGTTGCCGGTCGTGCCCGAGGTGTAGAGGAGCGTCGCCGGGTCATCCGGCTTGATCGCGGCGATCCGGCTGGCAACCTCCGCTCCGGCCGCTCCGGCGGCCGCCTGCCTGCCGAGCTCGGCGAAGCCGGCCCAGGTCAGGAATTTAGCGTCGGACGGGCAGGCGGCGGCGTCACGCACGATCACTTTGGTCAGCCCCGGCAGGTCATCGAGCAGCGGCTGCCACCTGACCAGCTCGTCGGCACCGTCAATGATGGCGATCCTGACATCACAATCGCTGGCCACGTACTTGATCTGGTCGGCCGCCAGGGTCGCGTAGAACGTGACAGGCACGCCGCCCGCATGCACGACAGCGAAGTCGGCGAGCACGTGCTCAAGCCGGTTCGACAGCATGAACGCGACCCGCTCCCCCGGCCGCAGGCCGAGGCTGACCAGCGCGGCGGCCAGTTCGGTGGCGGTGTCACTGAGCTGCTTCCAGGTCAGCGCGGCCCAGGGCGCGTCGCCGTCGCGATCGGAGTAGGCGGGCAGGTCACCATACTCGGCGACCGTCGCCGCCAGCAGGTCGCACATCGTCCGATCGCCGACCTCGGCCTGCACCGTCTCCCGGTCGGCCAGAACTGAACTGCTCACTTGCCCGCCTCCGTTACGCCTCTGCACCTGGCAGATATGCCACCACGGCACTATCGGTGCACGCAAGCCGCCGCCGCTACAGTTCAGCAATGGACTCCAAGGCGCCGGTACGGCTCACCCAGTTTGCCCGAGGCGGCGGCTGCGCCTGCAAGATCCCGCCCGGCGAGCTTGAGGAGGCGGTCGCCAGGCTCATCCCCGAGCATCACTCGGCTGACCTGCTGATCGGCATAGAACACGGTGATGACGCCGCCGTGGTCCGGATCAGCCCGACGAGAGCGGTCGTAGCCACCGCGGATTTTTTCACCCCTGTAGTTGATGACGCACGCACGTTCGGACGGATAGCTGCCGCGAATGCGCTGTCGGATGTCTACGCGGTCGGCGGCGAGCCGCTCGTGGCCCTGAACCTGCTCGGCTGGCCGCGCGAGCAGCTCAGCGCCGACCTGGCCGCCGAGGTCCTGCTTGGCGGCCTGGAGATCGCGCAGGAAGCCGGCTGTCATCTGGCCGGCGGTCACAGCATTGACGATCCTGAGCCGAAATATGGACTGGCGGTAACTGGGCTAGCCGATCCTGACTGCCTGCTCCGGATCGATGCCGGGCGCCCCGGCCTGCCGCTCAGCCTGACCAAGCCACTCGGCACCGGCGTGCTGAACGCTATGCACAAGGCCACCGGAGCGGTCAGCCAGCCGGCGATCGACGTGATGACCACTCTCAATGCGGCCGCCAGCCGGGCGGCACTGCGGGCGGGACTGCGGTGCGCGACTGACGTCACCGGATTCGGGCTGCTCGGACATGCGTTCAAGCTGGCGCGGGCCAGCGGCGTGACGGCCGTGATCGACCACCGGCTGGTGCCGCTGATCGAGGGGGCACGGGAAGCGCTCGAGAACGGTCACATACCGGGAGGCAGCCGGCGTAACCTGGCATGGGTGGCGCCGCACACTGACGTCGGCGGCCTGTCCGAGGATGAGCTCCTGCTGCTGGCCGACGCTCAGACGTCGGGCGGCCTGCTCATCGCGGGAGAGGTACCCGGAGCCGCGGTAATCGGTGAGCTGGTGCCGCGATCGAATGCGATGACACTTATACTGAGGTAACCGTTACTATTCGTGATTGGCAATTCCGGTCTTGGCTCTGCCATTTCCTGGGGAGGATTTTCTCGTTGGTGCAGGCGGAGCTGGAGAGGATTGAAGTCCCGAGTACACCGCCGCGCCGGCCGCTGTCGTGGGGCCGGACGCTGGCTATCTCTGCCCTGGTCGTGGCTGCCTTGTTTTTCCTCACGGCGCTCACTGCCTACCTGATCGACGCGATTGTCCATCCAGGTCTGGTGCTCGACTGGTTTGACCTGAATGTGTATGAGGATGCGGGCCTGATTACCCGGCAGCTTCCCTCTTATCTGTACATCTGGCAGCTCTCGTTCAATATCAAGTACACCTACACCCCGTTCGCCGCGATCATCTTCGCGGGCGGGTCCTACCTGAAGTGGGCGACGCTGCGCTGGCTGATGACAGTCGCGAGCCTGATCGCCATCCCGGCCGCGGCCTGGCTGACACTCGGGGCCATGGGCAAGCGCGGAATCTCCAGGGCCTCGGTAACGCTGGTGGTGAGCGCGCTCTGCCTGTGGACCGAGCCGGTCACCAAGGGACTGTTTCTCGGCCAGATCGAGCCACTGCTGCTGCTGCTCTGCGTCTGGGACCTGAGCCGTCCAGACGAGACGCGGTGGAAGGGAGCCGGGATCGGCCTCGCGGCTGGCATCAAGCTCGTGCCGATGATCTTCATTCCCTATCTGCTGATCGCGGGGAAGTTCAGGCAGGCGATCGTAGCCTCGATTGCCTTCGGCATCACGGTAGGGATCGGGTTCATCGTCCTCCCCGGGCCGTCCATGTCGTACTGGCTCAGCGGCTACTTCGTCCGGCCGGGCCGCACTGGCGGCGTGGACTCGCTGGTCAACCAGTCACTGCTCGGCATGTTCGCGCGGATTGCCGGAAATAACTCATCCGCTCAGCCAGCCTGGCTTCCGGTGGCTATCGCCGTCGCGCTCCTGGGGGTGCTCGGCGGCGCGATGCTCTGCCGAACTGGCCGGCCCGTGCCTGGCTGGGTGCTGGTGGGCATCACCAGCGTGCTGGTCTCCCCCATCAGCTGGGATCATCACTGGGTCTGGATCGTGCCGCTCATCGCGATGCTCGGTGGCCTGATGCTCGACTCGCGCGTCATTGTCAAAATCGGGTGCATCATCACTGGCCTGGGCGTGGTCGCGGTGTTCGGCGCCTGGCCGGTCACCTATACCGGTCCCCTGGCGTTTACCCAGATACGCGGGCTGCTCGGCTGGTTCGCGACGCCGACGAACATCTTTGTCAAGCTGCAGGGCTGGCAGGTGCTGAGCTGGAACCTCTACGTGGTGGCGGGGAGCGTCGTCTATCTGGGGATGCTCGTGGCCGCCGGGCTGACCTGGCGGAGGCGACCGCGGCTGCCGAAGCCAGCCGCGCCGGCGCCAAGCCCGGTCGATACCCCGATCGATGCCCTGCTGGCTCGCGCCGACGCTGTGCTGAAGTCCCCCGGCTCGATGGCCGGGCTATTTGTCAGGCTCATGCCGCCCGGCGCTCGCGCGTCACGGCCGACGCTGCTGCGACGCTGACCGGCTCGCTCAGCAATCTGCCGGTCTGCTGCGTCCTTGACTTGCCGTGCAGCCTGAGTGCCGCGAAACCGATAATCGCGACCGCGACCAGGATCGCCGCGCCCGCGGAGACGCTGATGCCTGCGAGCGCCAGGTTAATCAGGTGCATGTCGCCCATTGTTGCCACCTTCTCCGACTCGATGTGTACGTCGTTTACATCTCCATAGTGCCGCACGAAGTGGACGTTGTCAACATAGCTCCAACCTGCCCGGACGCACTCCCAAACCCGGCCAGAGCCCGCCCCGAACCCGCCCCGAACCCAGCCCCAGCCCGACCCGAACCAAGCCCAGACCAAGCCCGAACCCGGCCCGACTCGCACCCGGCCGGCCCTGACCCCACTGGCCTGCCCCGCCCCAACCGACCTAGCTCGTTCGGCGACTCGTCCTCCGCCTCCGACCCGGCTGATGTTCCGGGCTGTGGCGAATTCCGTGATGTTGGCCGCTGGCCGGCCCCATGGATGTGGCAGCGCTGGTGCTCCAGCCCCAGCTATGTCACATCGATGGGGTGCGGCCCGGCAGGCCAGCGACGGGAGCCCAGGCTGGACCACCACCCCGGAATCAGACCGCCAGCTTCACGGAACTCGCGCAGAACCAGGACCAGGTTCCGTAGTAATCATGGTCGGGATCTCGATCACGGAAGCCGGCCGGGGCCATTCTGCGGCCTATGTTCCGTGATCATGAGCCACGGCAAGGTTACGGAACATCACTTGCATGATCACCCCGCCAGAGTTCCGTGAGTACCATCCCCCGCATGATCACGGAACATCAGCAGAGCAGCACCACCACCCGGACCCTGTGATCAGCCGCTCCAGGAGTCAATAAGAGGAAACAGGGTTCTGAGCTATGGCCCGCTGTCGAACTGGCAGGTCAGGACGAGTCGCCGAACGAGCGCGGGCAGCTTCCGGCGGCTCGTACTGGCCACGAGAAGGCAGTTGTTCCTCTGCACGGCAACCTACCGCGAAACCGACAACCCCTCCGCCCGGCCAGCCCTGCCAGCCCCAGCCCCCAGAGCCGTCCGCCCCTCACACGCCAGCCCAGCCGGAGTCCAGAAACCCGGAGTCCAGAAATCTAGGTTCCCTCAAATGACGGAACCTTGGTAGCGCGAGTCAGCGGCTGCGGGCCGAACGGAGCTGAGCTACACCGGCTGCGGGGTCTCCGGCGCGGTGATGCCGGCCAGCAGGAACTCGCTGGTCTTGGCGATCGCGGCGGCTCGGTCGTCATCGCTGAGCAGGCCGAGCGGGCCGTCTAGCAGCAGCATCGCCAGGCCGTGTACGGTTGCCCAGGCCGCGATCTCGGCACCGGGCCGCCGCTCGGGTCGAGCACGCCGCGCTCGACGAGCTCGTCAAGGACGCCGCTGACGATGGCGAACGGCCCGTGTTCGGCCAGTCGGGCGGGCAGGTCGGAGGCCGACCGGTCGAGACGGCAGAACGCCGTCCGGAACAGGCCGGGATCGGTCAGGGCGAATGTGATGTAGGCGCGACCCAGGGCGCGCAGCCGCCGGATCGACTCCTGAGCGGGATCATCAAGCGGCTCGTCGGAGTCCAGGCTCGCCCGCATCGCGTCGGCAAGCGCCTCCAGTGCCCGGTACCTGACGGCATGCAGCAACTCTCCGTGGTCTGCGAAATGCCGGTAGGCGGCAGCGGCCGAGACCCCGGTCGCGCGGGCGACCGCGCGCAGCACCACAGCGTCGGGTCCGCCCTCGCGGGCCATCTGGGTCGCGGCGTCAGTCAGCGCACTAGGCAGGTTGCCGTGATGGTAGCTGCTACGGTGCTGGCCGCGTTCGCTCGGTGCCGATACCATCAAGCCATAGTGCTGCAGAAACCTTAAGTTGACAACGTTCACCAGGTCGGCCGTGCTGTTAGCCGCACACCGAAGGGGGACACCGGCCAATGGGTCTCGCCATCGCTCTAGCGGCTGGGGCGGCGTTCTTGTCGGCGCTGGCAGTGGTCTTCCAGCGGGTCGCGCTCGAGTCGGCGCCGACAGCCAACAGCCTGAGCCCGAGACTGATGACGCATGCACTGCGCAAGCGCGGCTGGCTCGTCGGGTTTGCCCTGATGATAGGCAACTTCGTGCTTCAGGCGTCGGCGTTGCGGTTCGGTCAGCTCGACGTGGTGCAGCCCGTACTGACCTGCGAGCTGATCTTCCTGGTCGCGATCTTGGTAGTGATCTACCGGCGGCCTGTCGGCAGGCGCGAGGTGCTCGGGATCGTCGCCATTGTCATCGGGCTGGCCGGGTTCTTCGCCGCCGCCTCGCCTGCGGTCGGCAAGGAACGGCCGGACAGCCTGGGCTGGACGCTGGTCTCCATCACGACGGTCACCGGCTCGGTGATCCTCGTGGCCGCCGGCCGGGCTGGTCCCCGATGGTGGCGGGCGGCGGCGCTCGGCGCGGCCTCGGCCGTGCTGTTCGCCTACAACGCCGCTGTCACCAAGGACCTGACCTCCGTCCTTCGTGACAGCGGCTGGGCTCACATTTTCGTGACGCCCGACCCGTATCTGCTGGCCGTGAGCGGCGCCGCCGGCCTGTTCATGCTGCAAGGCGGTCTGCACGCCGGGCCGATCACCGCATCGCGAACCGCGAACGTGGTGGCCAATCCCCTGGTCAGCATCGCGATCGGGGTCACGGCCTTCAGCGAGGAGTTGCGCTCTGGCGTGCTGTTCGTGACCCTGGACGTGCTGGCGATCGCGGTGATGTGCCTCGGCGTCGCCATGCTCGCCCGCTCGCCGCTGATCACCGGCGCCGGCGGCGTGTCGGGCAATGAGTACCTCGCCAGGACCGTGCCGAAGGTTCAGGCGATCGTGCCCGAACCCGCGGCCGCTGGCCCTCTTCCCGTCGCGACCGAAGACCCGGCCCCGCTAGCCCCCTGATCTGGTCTTCTGCTGGGTCTGGACGACATACTTCGGGTCGCGGGCTGAATCGACGCCGGCCCGGTGCACCGCGACCTTGGCGCACACGCCGCCGCCGACCAGCAGGGCAGCCGACGTCAGCGCGGCGACCCGGCTTCGCCGTGCGGCCAAGGCCATTGCCGCCCCCGACATAGTCGCCAGCCTGGCGTAACGCAGGAGTCGCCCGCCGTCGCCTCGCTGGTATGGCTCGGCCGCGATGTCGCGCCGCCGCTCAAGCGAGAAGCTCGGCCGCGCTTTCCACCGCCGCGCCGATCACCGCGAGCCGCCGGGCCGGACCCAGGTCGGCGCGATCTCCGGACAGCGCTCCAGCCGCGAGGCCGGCGGCGGCCGCCGCCGTGAGCGCACCGCCGGCGAACAGCAGCGGAGCTTCCCGGTAGGAGCTGTGCCAGGCGGGGACTGCCGTGTTCGACAGCAGCACTCCCGGATAGGCGGCGAGCAGCGGCCCGGTCACCGCCGAGGCCGCCCCGGCCGCAGTGCCGAGCCGCGCCAGCCGCCCGGTCACCGAACTGGCCGCCGCCACGCCGGTCAGCCCGCTATGGCTGACGAGAATCCATGAGCCCATGCTCATCGGCGACGTCGGCTTGACCACTCTCAGCATGTTGAGGAACCGTTCAGGACGGCCAAGCTCGGCCGTCAGAAACGCCGCCCCGGCCTGGGCCGCCGCCGCCGCGACCAGCCGCCCGGTCCTGACCAGCCCGGGCCGCCCGGTCGCACTCGCGACCGCCCCGAGCACCGCCGCCGCCCCGGAGAGCTCGCCGAGGAACAGGTAGGCGGGCAGATGGGGCTCTTTCCAGCGGGTGACCTTGAGGATCGGCCGCCCGTAATAGGACTCGAAGTCAGCGGGCGGGACCTGCAGCTCCTCGGTCATCCTCGTCCTGCCTTCCCGGCGAACGCCGTCGCCACGCCGGCTCGCTCCATATCCTCCCGCACAAGCTCTATCCTGACAGGCCCGCACGGTCGGCGGCCCGGCCGGATGTCACAGTCGCCACCTTGCTCTCCGGAATCCGCAGTGGCGTCGTCATCCCCTGTGCAGGCGAGGCCTGAGCGCGGCTACGCGGCGGCCACCCCGCGAGTGGTCAAGGCTAGTCTGGTGCGAGCGGTCAGCAGCGAGCGATGTCGCGCAATCACGAATTGAGGGACTGAACTGTGGATCAGCACGACCAGAGCCCGCTCGCCGTCGAAAACGCCCAGAATCCGGCTCGCGGCAGCCTTTCTCGGCTTGCCGTGTCGATGAAGCCGCCGAGCCCCGCTCTCGGTAGCTTCGCGCTGGTGACTCTCATCAGGTCGATCGGCACGGGCATGTACATGACGGTCTCGGTGGTGTTCTTTATTCGGTCGCTGCATTTAAGTGCCGCGTTCGTGGGTGCCGGACTGACGATTGGCGCCGTCGTCAGCCTTGTCGCGACCCTTCCGGCCGGGCATTTCGCCGGCCTGCACGGCGCGAAGCCGGTTCTGGCAGCGCTATTCTTTATCCAGGCCGTGGCGTTTATTTTATTGCCGCTGATCAGCGGACCGGTAGAGTTCGTAGTCGCCGTTATCTTCATTTCGTGCGCGATAAGCGCGGCCTTCCCCGTGAGCCAGATGCTCGTGTCTGACCTGATGGCAGGCGGGCCGCGCGTTAAGGCAGCGGCGTATACCAGGGCAATCCTCAATGTCGGCATAAGCCTGGGCGCACTAGCTGGTGCGGGGGCTCTCGCCGTTGGCACGCGTTCCGCCTATGATACGGCGCTGTTCGCCGATGCCGCGTCGTTCTTTATCGCCGCCGCCCTGATGATCCGCCTGCCGGTCCCGGCCAAGGCGCAAGATGCCCCAGAGCAGGAACAGGCGGCATCCGCCGCATCGAACCGGCATCCTCTTCGGCAGCCCAGGCTAGTCGCGGCTGCCGCTATCTGCGGGGTGCTCTACCTCAATACAAGTATTCTCGACGTCGGGATTCCGCTGCAGGTCAGCCAGCATACCAGCGCCCCCCGGTGGATGATTGGCACATTACTGCTACTGAACACGCTGCTGGCGCTGACTTTCCAGGTCCGCGCCAGCGCCGGAGCCGAGACGATGTCCGGCGCGGCTCGCGCGAACCAGCTGGCCGGGATCGCGCTTCTCGGTTCCTGTGCGCTATTCCTCGCTACCACCGGCCGCGCGCCGCTGATCGCGGCAGTCATCCTCATAGCGGCAACCGTCCTGCTCACCGCTGGTGAGCTGTTCAGCTCGGCGGCCTTGTGGGGCATCTCCTACGGTCTTGCTCCGCCTGGCCAGCAGGGCAGTTACCTGGCCAGCTTCAGCCTGATCAGCCAGCTGCCTCAGGTCTTCGGGCCCGGGATCGTCGCGGTCATCGTCATCGGCGGTCCTGCCGCCTGGTCAGCGGCCGGCCTTGTCTTTCTTGCTGCCGGGCTTGCCACACCCTTCGTCGTCCGGTCGAGGCCCGAAGCCGCGAGCGCCCGCGCGTCGTAATGCCCGCGAGACAGTCACTAGACGGGAGCTGATCTCGTTGTCCAGCAAGCCTTGCGTCCTGGTATATAGCGCAGCAGACCCCGAGCTCGGGCCGCCGCCGTGGGGCCTGCTTGACGGCCCGGTCGAGGTCGTCCCGGCCGGCGCACAGGCTCCCCCGGCAGCGGAGATTCTCTACGTGTGGGACTACGGCCTCGAAGACCTCGGCGCGCTGCTGACGGCGACACCGCGGGTGCGCTGGGTGCACGTGAACTCGGTGGGTGTCAACCAGCTACTGTGCGAGGAGCTCCGCGGCAAGACACTGACCAACGCCCGCGGCGTGTTTGATACCTCCGTCACCGAGTGGGTGCTCGCGGCGGTGCTGGCGCACGTCAAAAATCTGGCCGGGACCTGGGAACGGCAGCGGCGGGGCGAATGGGAGCACCAGGTCACCGGGCGGCTCAGCGGGCGCCGGGCCGCGGTGGTCGGGACCGGGTCAATTGGCCGCGCGGTCGCCTCAGGCTTCGCGAGCCTCGGCGTGGAGGTCGAGCTGATCGGGCGGACGGACGACCAGGCGAGTGCGGGGCGCGGGAGCACCCGCCTCGTGGAAGTGGCTCACGACGTGGACATCCTTGTCAGCGCGCTGCCGATGACGACGCAGACCACCGGGCTGGTGAACGCTGCGGTCCTTGACGCACTCGGCCCGGACGGCTTCTTCGTCAATGTCGGCCGCGGACAGACCGTCGTGGAGGCCGACCTCATCGCCGCGCTGCGCTCCGGCACGATCGCCGGGGCGGCACTCGACGTCTTCGAGACCGAACCGCTCCCGGCCGGCTCGCCGCTCTGGACCTTGCCCGGAGTGCTCGTATCGCCGCACATGTCCGGGCACTACCAGGGTCTCGCGGCGGACATGATGCGCATCTTCGCCGACAACCTGCGGCGCTGGCAGGCCGGAGTCCCGCTGCGTAACGTCATCGACCTGGAGGTCGGCTACGTCCGGGGCTGAGCGTCAGAGCCAGCCGGAGCGGACGAGCACCTGGCCCGCCTCCGGACCTGGCACCGGCGACAACGGCTGATCCGCTGGCGGTCTGCCGAGCTCACCCGCGCGTACCCTTTCCAGCAGCCTTCGGGTCGCGTCCACAATCTCGGGCGCGGCCTTTCTGAGCTCGGCCGCGTCGTCCGGGCCGGTTGCGCCGGCGGGGAAATGGCTCGCGCTCAGCAGTCCGTCCAGATCCGCTAACCTGCCCCCGAGCCACTCCAGCGGATCAGCGGAAAGCTCGCGGACGAAGACCCGCTCGCCGGGGTCCCATCCGGTGATAACCGGGTGGTGATGCGTCCGGTCAAAGCTACCCGGCTTCCCGTCGACCGACTCCAGGAAGTCGACCCGCCACATCGGCCGGCCGACCGCGATCGGATAGGCCGCGTAGATGGAGTCCACGAGCTCGCCCTTCTCGACCGAGCGCAACTCCAGGCGAACCCCGTGCTCGGGGCTTTCCTGCCCCTTGAGCGGATCGGGATCGACGAAATACAGATCCCCCACCACTACGCCTACTTTGTCGAAGGCGAACATGTACAGCATCGACGTTCCTTTCGGGTTGTCACCGGCTCGTGCGCGGCGATAGGCAGACCGGCCGCCAGGGTTCGGTCGTCAGTTCCCGCAGGATGTGGAGGTACTCGGTCAGCATCCGTTCCGCTGCCGGCAGATCCAGGACATCCAAGCTGTAGGGCAGCACCACGATCAGCTCATCCCCGGTCTCGTAGACCTCGATGGTCAGATCGGCCTTGACCGTGCCGTTATCGGTCAGCCACGGCACGGCGCGGGTGCCGTCAAGCCCGGCGTGCGGGCGCAACGGTCCCTGGTACGCCAGCACCACCTGAACCAGAGGCTGGCCCGAGGCTCCGGCCCTGGCGCCGACGGCCCGCACCACCTCGCTGAACGCGACGTACTGATGCTGAAGTGCCTCCTGGATCTGGCCGTCGAGTACCGCGAGCAGGCGCAGCGGGACCGGGTTGGCGTCGAAGGTCACCCGCATCGCGACTGTATTCGTGAAGAAGCCGATGACGTCCTCGGAGTCGCGGTTCGGCCGCCCGGCGAAGGGCGAGCCGATGACTACGTCCCGCTGCGCGGTATGCCGTGACACCAGGACAGCTAGAGCGAGCAGGCAGACCGCGTACGGGGTGGTGCCCGCGTTCTGGGCCAGTTCAGCTACCGCGTGGCGCAACCCGGCACCACTGCCCTGGTTCACGCGCCGGCCGAGATGGCTGAACGAGAGCGGCCGTGGTACTTCGCCGAGCCGACCCACCTGCGTCGGCGCCCCGGCGAGCAGTTCACGCCAGTGGCTCAGCCCGGCGGTGATTCCGGGGTGCCCGGCTATCGCGCGCTGCCAGACCGCGTGGTCACGGGGCCGCAGCGCGGTCGCCGGCGGCGCGGGCGGGGTACGGCCGTCCCGGCGCGCCTCATAGCACCGCCGCAAGTCGAGGTCCAGGACATCCTGCGACAACCCGTCGGCGACCGTATGGTGGGTCACGGTGGCCAGCACCCACTCGGCCGGACCCGTGGTGAGCAGGACGGCTCTGAGCAAAGGTGCCCGGTCCAGCTCGAAGGCCCGCGCGCCCCAGTCCGCGACCCGCCGGCGGGCCTCATCCAGCGGGTCAGGGAAGCCGGTCAGGTCCTCTTGCGCCAGTTCCACGCTCACCTGCGGGGCGATGTCCACCCGCAGGTCGGCACCGTCCAGGTGCAGGCTGCTGCGGAAGGCTTCGTGACGGTCCGCCAGATCCCGCACGGCCCGCCGGAGCGCACGCACGTCCAGTTCTCCGGTCAGGTGCAGCGCGGATATCTCGTTGTAGGCAACGGACGCGGCCGGCTTCATCCGGGCCTGGGTCCACAACCGCCGCTGGTGCAGGGAGGCCGGGTAAGAGCGACCGGTAGCGGTCCGGGCGAGCGCCGGCAGCGCGGACCGTTCCGCGCCGCCGGAAGCCACCAGCCGGGTCGTTTGCGCTAGCGTGTCCGCACCCAGGAGCTCGCGCATGGTCAGCGCGATGCCGAAGTGCTCGCGGATCCGGTACTGCACCCGGATCGCCTGCAAGGACGTGCCGCCCAGCGCGCGGAATCCGTCAGTCGCACCAACCTGGCCCACGCCAAGCACGTCCTGCCAGATCCGGGCGAGATCGGCTTCCGCTCCTGGTTCCACCGCCGGCGACGCGGTCTTGGCACTCGCGTCCGGCAGCGGATGCGTCCGGAGTTTCGCCAGGTCGACTTTGCCGTGCTGGCTGATCGGAAGGCCATCCAGCCGCACGATGGCCGACGGGACCACTGCGGGCGGCAGTTGCTCGGCCAGCCGCTGGCGAAGCTCCGCCTCGATGCCGGACTCACCGACAATGAAGGCGACGAGCCTGGCCTGCGATCCGTCCCCTTGGACCACCACGGCGCACGACCGTACGCCTGGATGAGATGCCAGCACCGCCTCAATCTCGCCGCGCTCAACCCGGTGACCCCGGACCTTCAGCTGCCCGTCCACCCGGCCCAGGAAATCCAGGTTGCGGTCGGGAAGCATCCGCACCAGGTCACCGGTGCGGTAGATGCGGGCGCCGGGGCGGGCGCTGAACGGGTCAGGCGGGAACTGCCGCTCCGTGAGCTCAGGAAGTCCCCAGTAGCCCGCGGCCAGCCCGCGGCCGCCGACGTATAGCTCGCCGGGCTCACCGTCACGCACCGGCCGCATCTGCTCATCCAGGATGTGCAGCTCGCGACCGGGCAGAGGCCGGCCGATGGGAGGTGCCTCTCCGGGCCGGCGCTCGTCGGAGGCGCTGGCCGCGACCGTCACCTCGGTGGGACCATACAGGTTGATCAGCCGCCGGCCCGTGCCCCAGCGCTCGGCGGCCTGCGGCTGGCATCGCTCACCGATGTAGGCCAGGGTGCGCAGGTCGGGCAGGGCCGGCTCCTCGGTCAGCTCTGCGAGCAGGGCGGGTGGCAGCATCGCCGCGGTAACCCTGGCGTCGCGCAGGAAACGCACAAGCTCCGGCCCTGCCGTCTCGACCGTCGCGGGCGGGATGACGACAGTGCCCCCGGCGGCGAGCACAGCGTAGATGTCGAGTGCCTGAGTCTCCCAGGTCAGCGGGTAGAACTGG
The DNA here is from genome assembly GCA_963819285.1 of uncultured Actinomycetota bacterium. Taxonomy (GTDB): domain Bacteria; phylum Actinomycetota; class Actinomycetes; order Streptosporangiales; family Streptosporangiaceae; genus Chersky-822. The sequence goes on along the minus strand of CAWFVM010000006.1, from coordinate 456,674 downwards.
AGGAACCGGGTTCCCGGGGCCAGGCGCAGGTACGGGGCGATCATGCCCATGAACCAGGCGACGGAGCCATGAATGGCCATGACCCCCTTGGGGCGCCCGGTGGTCCCTGAGGTGTAGGTGATGAAGGCAAGACGGCTGGGCTCGCCGGACGGCTGGGCCGTTGCGGCCGCCTGCGAGGCGGGATCGGCCAGGTTCTCGGCGATCATCAGCGGCACGTCGCCCCAGGGCACCGCAGCCCTGGTGGCACTGCTGGCCACCGCGAGACGGGGACCGGTGTCCCGGAGGATCCAGCGCAGCCTGGCTTCCGGATACGCCGGGTCCACAGCGACATAGCTGCCGCCGGCCTTCAGGATGCCGAGCAGGGTCACCACCATGGCGACGGAGCGCTCCAGGCAGACGGCGACGAACACGCCGGGCTCCACGCCCCCGGCGCCTAACCGCCGCGCAGCGAGGTCGGACCTGCGGTCCAGCTCAGCGAAGTCCAGGAAGTCGGTGCCATCCTGCACCGCAGGAAGATCCGGACTGGCCTGGGCCCGTGCGGTTATGAGGCCATGAATGGTCGCATAGCTCATATCGAGTATACTAGCACGAATACTCGCATACCCTAAATCATAAGAGAGTTAATGTTATAATAGGATTACGGTATTATCGCCCGCAGCAGGAACGGGAAGGCCTCCCCGATGGTTCCGATGCTCACGTCAGGACTTGGTCCCTCCGGGGGCACCGACCTTCCGCTGGAGATCCAGATCGTCGACATCCCGACGTTCGCGCCGCCTGCGATATCGGCCTCCAGGGAGTCACCGATCATCCAGGCTCCCGAGAGCTGAGCGCGTGCCCGATCGGCGACGAGGCGGAAAGCGGCCGGGTCAGGCTTGCGCGCATCCTCGTCCTCCGCATAACACGCGACATCGAAGAGCCTCAGCAGGCTATCGCTCAGTTTCAGGCGCTGGTCCGGCGCTTTGCCGTTGGTAAGCAATGCGGTGCGCCAGCCAGCCGAGCGCAACTGCCTTATCCCGGTAGCGGTGCCCTCGAAAGGCCGGACTAGGCGCGGCCACCGTTCCAGGAAGATGCGCCGGAGCTCGGCTGGTGACTCGGAAAACCGAAAGTGGTCGACGATGGCGCTGAAAGTTTCCTCGGGTGCCACCGGCCGCTTCTGCTCTTCCCGCAGGAATGCCAGTCCATCGGACCCCAGTGCCCGCTGCTCGGAGAAGCTCCACGTACCAGCGGTCGATCGCGTCAGTGCTGTCCACCAGCGTGTCGTCGAGATCAAATATGACGAACTTATTCATGTGCGATCACTCATTTCGCCGCGGCATCGGAGCTCAGCAGGCCGCGGTTACTCGCGGGCTCCAAGCGGTGCGGGCAAGGCATCTAGCTCGGCGAGCTCGTCCGCCGACAGGGTAATCTCGGCGGCTGCGGCGTTCTCTTTCAGGAAACGCGGGTTCTTGGTTCCTGGAATCGGGATGACGTGCTCGCCCTGGGCGAGCAGCCAAGCTAGCGCGACCTGCGCGGACGTCACGCCGCGCCGCTCCCCCAGCCGGCGAACGGCATTCACCAGGTGATTATTCGCGGTCAGGGCATCCTGCGCGAAGCGCGGCATCTCAGCCCGGAAGTCACCGGGAGTCAGGTCCGAGGGCTTGCCATAGCGCCCGCTGAGCAGGCCGCCGCCGACAGGTGAGTGGCACAGGAAAGCCATTCCCTGTTGCCGGCAGTAAGGCACTATCTCAGTCAGGAAATCTCGCGTGAACAGCGACAGCTCGGACTGCACGGCCGCCACCGGGTGCACGCGCTCGGCCAGCACCACATCATCGAGCGTCATCTCGGAGAGGCCGATGCTCCGGGCCTTGCCGGCCGCGACCTGCTCAGCCAGCGCCCCCCAGCTCTCTTCGACCGGCACCTCCGGATCAACTCGATGCAGGAAATACACGTCCACGTAGTCCGTCCCGAGCCGGCGCAGGCTGGCCTCCAGCGCCGACCGCAGGTACTGCGGTCGGCCGTTCAGGCTGAACTCCGCACCATCGAACAGGACACCGCCCTTGGTCGAGAGCACGGCTTGCGCCCGTCGTCCAGCGAGAGCGCGCCCCACCAGTTCCTCGCTGGCGAACGGCCCGTAGACGTCGGCCGTGTCGATGAGATTCATGCCCAGTTCAAGCGCCTCCCTGATCACCCGGACCGAGACCTCATCGTCTCGATTGCCCGGGTCATAGGCGAAGGACATCCCCATCGTCCCTAGCCCGATCCGGCCGACCGCGGGTCCGCCAGCTCCCAGTGTCGTGGTACGCATAGTGCTCCTTTCCCGGTGTGTCTTTCCTGATACTCAGAGCACTCCCCCGACGCCGATTCCGGGTCCGAGGCAGACCTGATCGCGCACGACGCCGGTGAGCCAGCGATCGCCGTCAAGGTCGGCGAGGTCCGCCAGGCCGGTCAGGTGAGCCGCGTACGCGATTGACCGCTCAGGTTCGATGAAGCATCCAAGCATGACTTGCGCGCCCGCCTCCCTGGCGGCGGTCGCGCCGTCAAGCGCGGGGAGCAAGCCGCCAAATTTAAGCAGCTTAATATTTATCCCGGCCGCGAATTCCGCATAAGTCTCCACTGAATCGAGATCAGAAATCGACTCATCAAGGAAGATGCGCCGCTGACGCCAGGTGGCCCGGATCGGCTCGATGGCGGAGATGGAACGCACCGGATCTTCGACGCCAAGCGGTGCGCAGGCTCGCAGATCCCCGGCATGGGCTAGATAGGTGGGAAGATCCCAGGCGCTGTTCGCGTCAAATAGGAACAGCGAGCCGTCTGATTCGCGGCACGAGCGGATCACCGCAGCATCGAGAGGGCCGCCGAGCTTTACCTTGTACCGGCCAGCGGTGTCCCTCCATGGATACCGCTCAGTTTCCAGATCCACGGTCGTGAAAGTCGGTAAGGCGCGTGGCTCCGGCAGGCCGAGATAGCTCCACAGCGGCGCTTGATCCCGACGGCTCAGGCTGTCCAGCATTACCATCTCGACCGCGAGTGTCGCGGTATCACGTACCTTGCCATAATACGGATACAGAAGTTCCCTTACCTGCGCCACGCTCCCCGGCGCCGAGGCAATCCGCCGCATAATGACTTCTATCGCGGCGCACACCTCAGCGGTGCGTGATGACCCGGTCGATACTTGAGCTTCACCAGGAATGCCATCGATCGCGGCCTTTAAGCTCAGGACGTCAACTCTCCTGACCACTGTGTGAGAGAGCGCGAAGGACTCTCGCAATGGGCACTCTTGCACGGAGAGGTCAAATTTCATCTTCCTGACACCAATCCGTCGATGACCGTACCGAGATAATGTCCATCAGCCGCGAAGAGCCGGCAGCGCGGCCGCGATGGTCTCCGCGCAGTCGGCGGCGCTGGCCGCGGTGGTGTCCACGACCAGGTCGTAGACGACGCCCTCGTGTACGGCGGTGGCCTGCAGACGAGCCATTCCTTCAACCCGGTCCGGGCGGCCATGCTCCCGAGCGGCGGCGACCTCGGGGTCACAGCGAACCCCGACCCAGGTAACTGGAAGGCCGGCCAGGGCTGACGCCACCCGTTCCTGGGACGACCGGCCACCCAGAAAGACCTCATCGAGGATAAGGCCAGTCCCGCAGCGGCCCATCGCCGCGATCCCGGCGTACCAGCACGCCTCGGCGCGGCGGAAGTCCTCTCCGACGATCACGGAGCCATCTGGCCCGAACTCGATGGAGCCTTCAGTGCCCACCGGCCCGTCACCGTCCTGCCTCGCCCGGATCAGGTCATCGACTTCCTCGCCGCCCGGCAGTGCACGGACGAGGTCATCGACGCCGAACGTCATCCACGTCGGGCCAAGCAGTCGCTGCAGGCAGCGAGCGATGGAAGACTTGCCGGAGCTTGAGCCTCCGTTGAGCACGATCACCGGATCCACCCGCCCCACGATAGCTGGCCAGTGCGCGTGAGCGGCGCGGCGGCCGTCCCGGCTGACCATCCGGGTAGGCTCGCAGGAGATCCGCACCGGGCTGGGCTTGCGGTCGTCACTGGTGATCGCTGATCTTGGCTCATTTCGAACTCTATCCAGATATGCCAGCATTAGACATTGAGACTTGCCACATATCATCTTACCGTGTATGGTTGGCATCACTGAATGCCCAAATGGCTCCCTCCATTGCGAGAGGGGCTCGCCCCGTGGTTCTTAGTGAGGCCGCGGCACCAAATCCTCTCCCTCTCCCTCCTTGCTTGCGACGATGTCTACATGTTCAGGGGAAGCCGAGTGATTCAGGTACGGGACATAAACGCACGGCTGGGTGATGAGCTCGCCGGCGGCGATCTAGGGTCGTTAGAAGAGGTGACAATCTCCCTGACGGTCTCCGAGCGTCAGGGAGCGCGGGATGACCTGGCTGCGGCCGCCCGCGGGGTGAGTTCTCGCCCGCTAGATGATGAAGATCTGCTCACGACAGCTGAACTCTCCGGAAACGCCTTTCCGAGTCGCCTTTTACGACAACTGCGACAGTTCCGCCGGAACGGGAATGATACGGGTGCAATCCTTATCAGGCACATGCCGGTCGATGTCACGATTCCGCCGACTCCTGAAAGCGGATGCCTGCCGCACTGGAGCAAGCTCCCGGTGGCAACCTTCGCACAGCTGGCGGTCACGTCTGCCGTCGGAGATGTCATCTCCTATGCCGATGAGAAGGCAGGCAGAATCATCCAGGACGTGGTGCCGGTCAAAGGCGCCGAGGACCGTCAGGAGAATTCGGGGACAATGTACCTCGAACTTCACACCGAGGACGGATTCCATCCGCACAAACCGGATTTTATCACTTTAATGTGCCTGCGCAGTGACAACGGCAGCCGAGCCCATACGGTCCTCGGAGCCACGAGCCTGGCGCTGCCGCTGATCTCCGAGCGCGCCGGGCAGCTGCTACGCGAACCGCTCTTCCGCATCCGGGTCAGCAGCTCGTTCGGGGAAGGCTGCCAGAACCAGCTGACCGAGCCCTTGCCCGTGCTCTCCGGTGCCGCGACCGACCCTGAGCTGCTTGCCGACTTCCATGCGATGGAGCCCTGCGGCGAGGATGCGCGAGCGGCCCTGGAGGAGCTGAGGTCGGCATTTCTGGCCACCCTGCGGGGCGCCGTCCTGGACATCGGTGACCTGCTCGTCATTGACAACCGCCACGCCGTTCACGGACGTTCGCCATTCGCCGCGCACTTCGACGGAACGGATCGCTGGCTCCGGCGCTGCTTCGCAGTCTCCGACATCCGCCGTTCACGGGTCGCTCGCTATCCGGGTTCACGGGTCTGCGCCCCCCTGATGGACATCGGCCTGGCCGCATCACCAGGCGCCCCTGGTGCCGCCAGCGGAAACGGGGGTCCGGCATGCAACGGTTCGTGACCACCTTAGAAGAGCTGGCCGAGCGGCCGCCCGTGCACCTCCTTCTGCTCTACTCCGGCGGGCTCGACGGTACGTACCTGCTTCAGCGGCTGCGACTGCTGGGCACCACGGTGACCGCGCTGAACGTCCGCATCGGTGACACCGAGCCGTCGGCCGCGGCCGCCGGGCAGGCGCGGTTGCTTGGTGCCCGCTTCGTGGACCTGGACGTGACGGAGCGGTTCTTCACCGAGTTCGCGCCCGCCGCGGTGCACGCGGACGCCTTATACCAGGACCAGTTCCCGGTCGGCTCCACGCTCACCCGGCCGCTCATGGCGCGGACGGCCGTGCTGGTGGCGCGTGAGCAGGGTTGCGACGTCATCGCCCACACTGCCACCTACATGCAGAACAGCGCGATGAGGATCAGCGGGTCAATCGCCGCGCTCGACGCCGAGATCGGCATCGCCGCGCCCTTCCTGGGGTCCGACCTGCCTCGGGAGGCCAAGCTCGCGGCGCTGCGGGACACCGGCATCTCCTTCCCCGATGGCATCCACAGCGTTGACAGCAATCCCTGGGCCAGGGTCATCGAGTGCGGGTCGCTGGAAAGCCCGGAGAACCGGCTGGACGAGAGCGTCTTTCGGTGGACCAGGGATGTCGCCGACGCACCTGGCGAGCCAGCGGAGATCGTCCTGACGTTCCAGGCCGGCCTGCCTGTTGCCCTGGACGGCCAGCCCATCGCCTTCGGTGACCTGGTCACCCGCCTGAACCTGCTCGCCGGCGAGCACGGTGTCGGCCGCTCCTCCGGGCTAGAGGACACGCCGTTCGGGGTGAAGAATCACGAGGTCCGCGAGGCGCCCGCCGCCACCGTGATCATCAAGGCGCACCAGGTAGTGGCCAACGCGGTGTACACGGCGCAGGAGCACGCGGTGCGCGGAGCCATCGCGCGGGAGTGGACCACCACCGTCGTCCAGGGCGGATGGTTCAGTCATCTCGGGGAGAGCCTGGCGAGATGCCTGGCCGACCTTGATCGCCCGCTCGACGGGACGGTGTGCCTTCGCCTGCATAAGGGCGCCATCACCGTCCTCCGCGTATCCTCGCCGAACGGGCTCTACTACACGCGATTCGCCAAGAGCTTCCACGAGACGATGCATGAGTACTCGTACGCGCCGTGGCTGTCCCTGGCCACCCTATCGAGCCGCCTGAGACGATTCGGAGATCCGCGATGAGCGCTGGACGCACGAAGCTCGTGGACCTGTCGCACGTGATACGGCACGGCATGACCACCTATCCCGGCCTGCCAGGGCCGGTGATCGAAGACCACATGTCCCGTGCCGATTCCCGTAGCCGGTACTCACCGGGGACCGAGTTCCAGATCGGGCGCATCACTCTTGTGGCCAATACCGGAACCTATGTCGACGTTCCGTTTCACCGCTTCGACGGGGGCGCCGACCTTTCGCAGGTGCCGCTGTCCCGGTTCGCTGACCTGGAAGGCCAGGCTGTCGCCGCCGGCGCGGACCGGAGCATCGGACCGGAGCTGTTCGCGGGTCTGGAAGTAACCGACCGCGCCGTGCTGGTTCAGACCGGCTGGAGCCAGCACTGGGGGACCGAGTCCTACGGCCACCCCGAGCACCCGTTCCTGTCGGCGGACACCGTGGAATGGCTGGTGACTCGCCGGCCCTGGTGGGCATCGACTCGGTCAACATCGACGACATGGGCGACCTGACGCGGCCAGCGCATACCGGCCTGCTCGCCGCTGGCATTCCAGTCGTTGAGCACCTGACCGACCTCGACCAGCTTGTCGGCCGGAGGTTCCGGTTCCACGCCGCACCGACCCCGATCGCCGGAATGGGCACCTTCCCCGTCCGGGCGTATGCCCTGGTCGATACCCAGGACTGACCGGTATCCGCGAGAGACGACAGTTCGACTGCTGGAGGTCGTGGACATGGAGAAATACCACCTGGATGCCCAGGCGAACCGAGAAATTGATGACTTAGCCGCAGAGCTCCTCCGGGACGTCCCGAGCGTGCACGATGCCCGGCTCCACGCCAAGGCGGCCGTGCTCGCGCAGGAGCTTCCGCGAGATCTCCGGCAGGCATTCGCCGAGTTCCGGCTGAGCGAGCCATCCGGGGGGTTGCTGCTGTCCGGCATCCGGATCAGCGAGGATCTCCCGCCGACCCCGGCCCACTGGCTGCAAGCACCGGAAGACCCGGCGCTCCGGGAGGAAGCGGCCTTCGCCCTGTGCGCCCAGCTGCTCGGTGACCCGTTCGGCTACGCGACCCTGCACAATGGCCTGCTCATGCACAACATCGTGCCGATCAAGGGCCATGAGAAGGAGCAGATCTCCTCCGGCTCAGAAGAGGTGCTGGCCTGGCACACTGAGGAGGCGTATCACCCCTATCGCTCCGACTACACCTCGCTGATGTGCCTGCGCAACCCGTACGGAGCACCGACCACCTACGCTGACATAGCCGATCTGGAGATCGATGACGCCGACCGGGTGATCCTGCGGCAGCCGGTCTTCGCCACCTGGCCGAGCGGCTCGCACTCGCTAGCGCGCAACGCCTACTCCGCCGACCTGCCTGAGCCCCGCCAGGCCCGCACGCGCGAAAGCTTCGAGCGGATCGAGGCTCTGCACCGGAGCAGGCCGCCGCAGCGAGTGCTGTTCGGCGATGAGGCCGACCCCTATCTGTGCGTCGATCCCGACTGCATGACCGCGCTGACGCAAGAAGCGGCCGGCGCCCTGCAACGGCTGTGCGCCGAGATCAACCGGAAGATCCAGGACTTCGCGCTCACCCCCGGCGATGTCTTGTTCATCGATAACTGGCGGTCGATCCACGGCCGTAAGCCGTTCAAGGCTCGCTTCGACGGCACGGACCGCTGGCTCAAGCGCATGAACATCAGCAGGAACCTGCGGCCGTCGCGTTCTCGCCGGCTATCGGTGCGGGACCGGGTTATCTACTAGCCCGTAGTCCGGCTGGCCGCCATCACCGGCCCGTACCCCGAATCGAGGGAGGACATTCTCCGTGGAACTGGCTGCCTTAGTCGCCGGCCGCCTGGGGCGGCGCGGCACGCTCGTGGCACTGGAATCTGGAGCGCGAAACTGGACCTATCGCGAACTCGACCGGATAACTCAGCGGCGGGCCGCACAGCTGCGCCGGATCTGCCCGGAAGGCGGCCGCGTCGTCCTGATCGGCGATCACACTGCCGAGGCCCTGATCTGGGCGCTGGCGGTGATGCGCTCAGGACTAGTTCACACCCCGCTCAACCCCGTGCTGCCGCCTGAGCGGATGCGGGCGGCAATCCGCGTCGCGGCTCCCAGCCTCGTCCTGCGCTGCAGGCCGGAGTCGCAGGCCGCACTGGCCCAGCTCAGCCCGGCCGTCACGGTTCTCAGAGCCGACGAGGTCGCTGCCGCGGCGGACGCGGCGGAGGCGGTCGCGGACACCGGGACCGTGCCCGCTGTTTTTGCTAGCACCGGCACCGCTTACTCGATCTTCACGTCGGGATCCACCGGGGTCCCCAAGCTGGTGAATGTAGGCCAGGCCGGCATCGAGAATCTCTGCCGTTCTCAGGCCCGGATCTTCGGGGTCAAGCAGGGCGACCGGGTGCTGCAATTTTCCTCCCTGTCATTCGACGCTTCGATCGCCGAGATCCTAGTTGCGCTGTACGCCGGCGCGCGGCTGGTGGTGCCGTCTCGTGATCGGGGCTCCTGGCTCGGCGTCGTGCGGGGATATCTGCGGAAGAACGGCTGCGACATCATCACGCTGCCGCCCTCGGTCTACTCCCGGCTGGATGACGAGGCGCGCAAGGCCATCGGCACGGTCGTCTTCGCCGGTGAGGCGCTGTCTGAGGTAGAGTTCCGCGCGGCCGCCCGGTACAGCCGCGTCCTGAACGCCTACGGTCCCACCGAGGGCACGGTGTGCTTCAGCATCGCCGAGTTGTCGGACTTCACCACCTCCATCGGCCGGCCCATCGAGGGATTCACGGCCTGGGTCTACGACCGCGATCAGGGCAGCTATACCCGCTCAGGGCGCGGCGAGAGCGTGCTGGTCGGCCAGGGCGTGGCGCTTGGCTATGAAGGGCTGCCCGCGCTGCCCGCAGGTGAAGCCAGCCCATTCACCACCGTCAACGGCCGTCCCGCCTATCACAGCGGCGATCACGTCGAGCTTAGCGACGGTGAGCTGTTCTACCTGGGCAGACAGGACGAGCAGGTCAAGCGGCTCGGCCACCGGATCGAGCTAGCCGAGCTGAGCGGCAGGATAGCCAGGCTCCTGGACGCACCGGTCATGCTCCTGCCCGACGGGACCTCCCTGGTCCTGGCGCACACCGCGATCGCCCGCTCCGAGGCCGAGCTGAAGGCGCGGCTGCGCGAGCAGCTGCCGCCCTGGGAGGTGCCGGACGTCCTGCTCGCGCTCCCCGAGCTGCCGCTGACCGACAACGGCAAGGCGGACAAGGCGGCCGTGCGGGCACTCCTGGAGCAAGCCGGGCCGGTCGGCGATAACGGCGACGACGACGAGGCTGTCGTCCAGGCTGTTGTCGCTGATGTCCTTGGCCCTGGTATCGAGCCCGCTATCTCGATTTTCGACGCCGGCGCGGACTCCCTCGCGCTCGTCCGGATCCAGGTCAAGCTCAGCGAGATCTACGGCCAGGATCCGGTCCAGTTCATCTTCGACCGGCTCAACTACGACTTCAGCGTCACGAGCTTCGTCACCGGTCTGCGCGGCGGAGCGCAGGACAACGCGAAAACGCGAGATCCCGAACCCGCGAGCGTGTATGCCACGATCTCCGCAGAGCTGGCCGGGTTGCCGGCCGCACTGAGCGCCCTGCGCCCATCGCCCGCACCTGCTCCGGCCCGCCAGGCCGGGCGCCGCGAGGCGATCACGCTGACCGGTGCCAGCGGCTTCATCGGCGGTCATCTCCTGGACCGGCTCCTGGACGATCACCGCCACCTCACCGTGGTCACCATGAGCGACCCGGCGGAACTCGTAGCCGCGCACTGCGCACGTTTTGAGCGCGACCCCGCCGACCTCGGCGACGTCGAGTTTCTCAGCTACGAGGACAGCGAATCGCTCGCCGGGAGCCCGGCCGACGGTCAGGACCTCCGCTGGGGCCCGGTCGTGCACTGCGGTTTCGAGGTCAACCACCTGCTGCCGCTTACCCGCCAGCTGAATGGCAGCATCACGTCCACTCGCACCCTGATTCGCGCGGCCGCCGCACGAGACGCCCCTCGTTTCGTATTCCTGTCCGCTGCCTCCGCCGGCCCGCGCTTCCTGCCGCTGACCGAGGCCGCGCTGGCCGCGCTCCGGGACGACCCGTACTCGCAGTCGAAACTTGTCGCCGAGGAATACGCCAGGGCGCTGACGGGCGAGCGCTGCCGCGTCGACCTGCTGCGGGCCGGGCTGGTGTACGGGCATACCAGCAGGGAGCAGGCCTTCCTCAATCAGGACGTGTTCGCACAGCTGCTGCGGCTGTCGCTGCGGCACGGCGCGCTACCCCGGCTCCAGGGCTATGTCCCGGTCTGCCATGTCGATGATGTCGTGACCGCGCTCCTGACCGCGGCCGACTCGGCCGGCGCGGCCCGGGCGTCTGTCCTTGTGCAGCGCACTTACGGCCTGCCCGACCTGCTTGCCGAACTTGACTTGCGAACGGACCAGGTCACGGGTCCGCAGGACTGGCTGACCACGGTGACGCGGTCGCAGGCCGCCGAACCTTCCCTGCTAGCGGCCCTTCGGCAATGGCTCAGCGCAACGGGCTGGAGCGAGCACGTAGGCGGTACCGACCGGCCAGTCATCGCCGAACTCCGGCAGCGCCATCTGAAGAATGGGAGTTGATGTTACTTGTCGCCGCTTCTATCGCTTAAGCCGAATGTCATCGCCGAACCGGCCATCGCCGGATGGTACGCCTGGTCGTACCTGCTCCCGCCTTTCACGCTGGCAAAGTACCTGAAGGGTCATTACCTCGGCATCGTCGAGTCCTACCTGGAGACGCCCGAGACGCATCGCACAGCGCTCAGGCAGTCCCGCTTCCAGGGCGGGCCGTTCATACACGAGTGCGCGGACTCCTACGACCGGATCAGCAGCTGGCACAAGTCGACGCGCGAGCAGCACGCCCAGCTCATGGAACTCGCCGACGCCATCGATGAGCTGGAGCAGAAGATCCTTCCGGCTCTGGACGGCGCCTCGATGGAGCCCGTCTACCGCGAGCTGCCCGAGCCGCTCGCTGGCCGGGTCGAGCTGTTCTACAACCGGGATAACCGGACCCCCGACTACAGGTTCATCGAGCCGCTCTTCTACACGCGCCCGTACTACGACCCAGGGCTGCACCAGATTCGGTTCTCCGCGATCTGGCAGGACACCAGAGAGTTCGCGCTCTCGACTCCGGTACTCGACTACACGCCCGATCAGGTGCTTGTCACCGTTCCGCTGGACTCATCGCTGCTCGACCAGGTTTTCGCTGGCAGGCTCACGCCCGCCGAGCTTGACCGCCTCGTCACCGACCTTGGCCTGGACGGACGGCGCGCGGAGACCTTCAAGGGCTTCTTCGAGCAGACTCCGCACCCTGCCGCCGCGACCGCTGCCCCCGACGCTCCGGACACGATCGAGTACATCGGCCACGCCTGCGTGTTCGTCCGCCACCGAGGCACCACGTTCCTGCTCGACCCGGTAATCAGCTACAGCGGCTACTCAGGGAACAGCGATGGCCGGTTCACCTTCGACGATCTGCCCGAGCGCATCGACTACGTGCTGATCACTCACAACCACCAGGACCACATGCTCCTGGAGACGTTGCTCAAGATCAGGCACCGGGTGGGCCGCGTCGTCATCGCGAAGTCCGCTAGCTCCAGTCTGGTCGACCCCGGCCTGAAGCGGATCCTGCACGCACTCGGCTTCGGCGATGTCGTGGAGCTTGACGACCTGGACACCCTGGACACCCCTGGCGGCACGATTACCGCGCTGCCGTTCCTCGGCGAGCACGGCGACATCCGGATCCGCACCAAGTGCGGCTGGCTGCTGGACCTGGATGGCAGGCGAGTCCTGTTCGCCGCCGACTCCACCAACATCTCGCCGCAGCTGTACTCGCGGGTCATGGCCGCGGTGGGCCAGGTGGACACGGTGTTCATCGGGATGGAGAGCGTGGGAGCCCCGGTTAGCTGGCTGTACGGGGCGCTGTTCCCTGAGCGGCTGGAGCGCGGGCTCGACCAGAGCCGTCGCCTCAAGGGCAGCAACTTCGAGCAAGCCTCGGGCATCGTCGACACACTCCAGGCTCACTCGGTCTACGTCTACGCGATGGGTCAGGAGCCCTGGCTCGGCGCGGTGATGTCGGTCCAGTACGACGAGAACCACCCCGCGATGATCGACAGCGACAAGCTCGTGGCCTACGTCCGGGAGCGCGGGGGAAATTCCAGACGGCTGTTCCTGCGTGAGTCAATGGCGGTGCGCCCATGACCACGAAGGCGGACAGGACCGCGACGCGCGATCCGCAGCACATCGTCCACATCGGCTTTCATGCCTCAGAGGCCGACGCCGTCGACTTCGACTCCGACCACCTGACGGCCATCATGCCGCGGGCCAGCGCCGCGAGGCTACCTGAAGAGCTGGCCGCGCGTTTCGCGCGGATCGTGCTTCTGGATCTCCCTGACTCAGACGATATGGACAAGTACGAGCACGCCTTCGACCGCACCTGCGAGCTGGCCGACTCGCTGGCCGCGGAGTACGGGCCACCGGCTGCGGTAGTCGGCATCTACGAGCACACCACGCTGCCCGCCGCCCGGCTGCGTGAGCATTTCGGGATCCGGGGCACCTCGGTGCGCGCGGCGATGTTGTGCCGCGACAAGGTGCCCATGAAGGAGGCGATGGCAGCGGCGGGGCTGCCGGTGCCGCGCTTCCTGGCCGTCGGTCCCGATACCGGACGGGCCGAGCTGGAGTCCTTCGTCCGTGCCACCACCGGTCCCGTTGTGCTCAAGCCGCGCAGCCAGGCCGCCAGCATGGGCGTACTCATCCTGGACGATGCCGCCGAACTGCTTGACCTCGCCGCGGCGGGCAGCCTGGAGGAGGGCTTTGAGGCCGAGGACTTCATCGATGGCCCGGTCTACCACATCGACGCCGTCGTGCGGGATGGCGCCATGCGCTGGTTCTGCGCGTCGCGCTACCTGAAAACCTGCTTTGAATTCCAGCACCGGAATACTTACCTGGCCGCCGTGACCGCCGACGACCCGGCCCTGGTGGCACGAATCCGCGCGTTCACCACGACCGTCCTTGACGTCCTCGGGCTGCGGGACAGCGTGATCCACCTTGAGCTATTCCACACTTCCGATGACAAGCTGATCTTCCTGGAGATCGGTAACCGCTTCGGCGGTGCCGGCATCGGTTGGCACCGAGCACGCCGTCTTCGGCATCGACCTCGCCAGAGAGGCGGTGCTCGCCTGCATGGGCAGGCAATCGGAAGTGCGCGAGCCCACGACTATGCTGGACCATCCGGACTACGCCTCGTCCGGCTGGCTGCTCATGCCGCTGACCGCGATGGAATCCCGCATGGTTACCGGGATCACAGGGCTTGACGAACTCCCCGATTCGGTACTGAGCACCAAGATTCCCGCTGTCGGCGAAGTGCTGGAAGTGAGCGGGAGCGTGTGGCCCAATTCCGGCGGGTTCCTGATCGGTGGCCAGTCGGCGGGTGAAGTGGAAAAGGACATGATGCAGATCATCAACACCTACTCACTCATCACCGCCCACACAACGTAGACAGTAATAACCGCTATTCGCTTGCGAAGGGCAGTCCTATCCTGTGCCTATCTACGAGAGTATTATTGATACCATTGGCCGCACGCCGATAGTCAAGCTCCACCGGATCGCGCCGGATCATGTCACGATTTACGCGAAAGTCGAGTCGTTTAACCCGAGCGGATCCGTGAAAGACCGCCTCGCCCTCGCGGTCATTCTCGATGCCGAGGCAAAAGGAGAGCTGAAGCCAGGCGACACGATCGTGGAGTGCACCTCGGGTAACGTGGGCATCGCTCTCGCGATGGTAGCCGCTGCGCGCGGTTATAAATTCGTCGCGGTCATGGGCGATGACTTCTCGGTGGAGCGGCGAAGACTTATCCGCGCTTACGGCGGCAAGGTTATTCTCTTCCCGGCTGTCGACGAGGGCAGCGCCGGCGGCAGGGCCAGGGCCAATGAGCTGGCGGAAAAATACGGATGGTTCCGCTCCATGCAATTCGATAACCTGGCCAACCCGGCCTACCATCGCGAAACCACAGCGGCTGAGATACTCAGTGACTTCGCCGGAAAGCGGCTGGACTATTTCGTCTCTGGCTTCGGCACCAGCGGGACTCTCACCGGCGTCGGCCAGATGCTGAAGCGCGCCCGGCCCGACGTGCGAGTCGTTACCTTCGAGCCGGACAAGGCCGCCGTACTGGCCGGCGGGCAGTGGAAGCATCACCTGATCCAGGGGCTGGCACCCAACTTCGTGCCCAGTGTGCTGGACAGCAGCGTGATCGATGAGCTCCTGGCCGTCGACGAGATCACCGCACGTGACACCGCCCGTCGCCTTGCCGTCGAGGAAGGGATCTTTACCGGCATCTCGGCCGGGGCCGCCATGGCGATCACGCTCCGCGTCGCGCAGACCGCTCCTGAAGGCTCGGTTCTGCTGGCCATGCTGCCCGATACCGGCGAGCGGTACCTGTCCACCTTCTTGTTCGAGGGAATGAACGAGGGCTCGGACGACGAGTGGCTGGCCTCTCTGGACGAGGGCACTGGCGAGGCCCTGCCCTGAACGGGAATCGGTGCATGAGGGAAGTCATCCCCCCTGGCACTCGCTTCGTCGACTTGCCCGACGGATTCCCGATGAAGCGTGGCGGCACGCTCCAGGGTGCGCGCATCGGCTATGAAACCTACGGGAGGGCCGACGCCGGACGTGACGTTATCCTGATCCTTACCGGCCTTTCGGCCAACGCGCACCCCGCGTCGCACGCGGACGACCCGAGCACAGGCTGGTGGGAAGAAATGCTTGGGCCTGAAAAGCCCATCGATACGGATCGCTGGCATGTCATCTGCATCAACTCGCTGGGCAGCTGTATGGGGTCGACCGGGCCGGCGTCGGTCAACCCGCGAACAGGCGAGCCATACCGGCTCGAATTCCCGTGCCTGACCATTGAGGACATCGCGGACGCCGCCGCCTACACGGTGCGCGCGCTCGGCCTTAAACGCCTAGCCTGCGTGATAGGTGCCTCCATGGGGGCGATGATCTCCCTGGCTCTGCTCGCCCGCCACCCTGGGATAGCGCGCAGTCACATCAGCATCTCAGGGGCGGTGCACTCATTACCGTTCTCGATCGCTATCCGGTCCCTGCAGCGCGAGGCAATCCGAGGTGACCCGGACTGGAACCAGGGCCGGTATCACGCGGGACAGTTCCCGAGGCACGGCATGCTCATAGCACGCAAGCTGGGCATGGCGACATACCGCTCGGCCCAGGAATGGGAGAGCCGGTTCGGCCGGGAGCGAGTCAGCGTGGATCGTTGCCGGGGGGCGATACCGTTCGGCCTGGAATTTGCGGTGGAGAGCTATCTAGAATTCCATGCCCAGCGCTTTATGCGAGAATTCGACCCAAATACGTATCTTTACCTGAGCCACTCCATCGACCAGTTCGATCTTGGCGAGTGCTGCGACAGCACGCCGGACGATGCCCTATCCAGACTAGATCTTGAGAAGGCGCTGGTGATGGGCGTAGATACCGACATCCTCTTTCCTCTGAAACAGCAGCAGCAGATCGCCGACGGGCTGAGCTTCGGGCGGGACCGATGTCGAGTTCCTGCCGCTTCAGTCGCTATACGGCCATGACTCGTTCTTGCTGTGCGTCGACAGTTTCGGGCCGGCGATCGCCAAGTTCCTGGCGTCCTCGCCGTAGCCCGGACGGCGGCTCTTCGATCACCCCGGCCCCGACTTCCCGGCGAACGCCACCGCCACGCCGGCCACGACCACTCCGGCGGCAAGCCCGGCCCAGCGCCACATCTTCGGCAGATCACGCGTCGTCACCACCGGGTCCGGCGGCAGCCCGTACACCTGCGGCTCATCGAGCAGCAGGAAGAACGCCCCGGTCCCGCCGACCCCGTCGTCCGGATCATCGCCGTACAGCCGTGCCTCGGTGACCCCGGCGGCGTGCAGCTCGGCGAGCCTGGCCTGGGCCGTCACCCGCAGGTCGTCGAGCGCCCCGAACTGGATCGAGTCGGTCGGGCACGCCTTCGCGCACGCGGGCTCCAGGCCGCCCCGCAGCCGGTCGTAGCACATCGTGCACTTCCACGCCCGGCCATCGCCCTCGCGCCGGTCGATCACCCCGTACGGGCAGGCTGACACGCAGTAGGCGCAGCCGTTGCAGACATCGGGCTGCACGATCACGGTGCCGAACTCCGTCCGCACCAGCGCCCCGGTCGGGCAGACATCCAGGCAGGCGGCGTGCGTGCAGTGCTTGCACACGTCCGAGGCCATCAGCCACCGAGTCGGCCCCAGGTCGCCATCGGCGTCGTCGGCCGGCACCGAGATGATCAGGTCGCCGCCCTCATCGCGGGACAGTGCGGACTCTAGCGGGGCCGACGCCGGCGGTACCGCCTGCTCGATGAAGGCCACATGCCGCCAGCTGTCTGAGCCGAGCGCGACCGTGTTGTCGTACGACATCCCGGTCAGCTTCAGCGCATCGGCGTCCGGGTCGGGCAGCCCGTTCCACTCCTTGCAGGCGACCTCGCAGGCCTTGCAGCCGATGCACACGCTCGTGTCGGTAAAGAACCCGACTCGCCGCGGATGACTAGCCGCGTAGCCGGCGTCGCCTGACACGTCATCGAGTCGCCCCGACAGCCGGTTACTCGTCATGGTGCTCCGTCCCGCCAAGTCCCGCCGGATGGCCAGCCTCGGCCGGCTCGACCGGCCCGGCTGGCGGCTCCCATTCGTCGCTGAGTCCCGCGCGCTCACGGTACCGCCGCACGAGCTCTATCCTGGCCGGCCCGCGCGGCCGGCGGCCCGGCTGGATGTCACAGGTCGCCACCTTGCTCTCCTGGATGTACACGTTGGGGTCGAGCAGGATCGGCAGCAGGTCGTTGACCGAGTCGCCGGTCACCAGCCCCTCGCCGCCCCAGTGATACGGCAGGCCGACCTGATGGATGACGCCCTCGCCAGGAATCCGCAGCGGCCGGTTGCGCCTGGTCACCAGGACTCGCGCCTCGATCGCCGCCCTGGCGGTCACGATCGTCGCCCAGCCCCCGTTCTCCAGCCCGCGCTGGGCCGCCAGGCTAGGCGAGATCTCGCAGAACAGCTCGGGCTGCAACTCGGCCAGCCGCCCGAGGGTCCTGCTCATCGAGCCTGCGGTGTGATGCTCGGTCAGCCGGTACGTGGTAACCACATAGGGGAATACCGCGGAGTGCCCGGCGACCTGGTCGTGGGTCGAGCGCCGATCCCGGTACCCGATCGAGACCGGACTGCCGTCCTGCTGATAGACCCGGTTGCGGATCGGCGACTCAGCGGCCTCGAAATGAGCCGGCAGCGGCCCGTCGGCCAGGCCCTTGGGCACGAACAGCGCGGCCTTGCCATTTGATTGCAGGATGAAAGGATCGGCCCCGCCCAGTGCCGCCTGCGCGCGAGCTCCCGGCGCGGGGACAAAGCCCGGCGCCTTGGTCTTCTCGAAGTCCGGCACATCGTGCCCCGTCCACTCGCCGGCGTCCGCATCCCACCAGACGTAAGCCTTTTCCTTGCTCCACGGCTGCCCGCCGGTGTCAGCCGAGGCCCGGTTGTACAGAATGCGCCGGTTGGCCGGCCAGGCCCAGCCCCATTCGAGCGCCACCCAGGACTGCTCCGTCCAGGGCTTGCGCCTGGCCGCCTGGTTGACTCCCCCGGCGTAGACGCCGGCGTGGATCCAGGAGGCGCACGAGGTCGACCCGTCATCGGCGAGCTGGGCGAAGCTGGACAGCGGCGAGCCGTCGGCGGCGAACCCGTTCAGCTCGGCCAGGATCGCCTCGGCTGACGGCTCGGCGTGTTCGCCCTCCTCCGGATAGTCCCAGGTCAGGTCGAGTATCGGCCGGTCGGCCCGAGCGGTCGAGCCGGCTAGCCGGGCCCTGATCGCCTTGCCCAGGTGATAGATGAACGACAGGTCGCTGCGCGCGTCTCCCGGCGGCTCCAGTGCCTTGGCGTGCCACTGCAGCAGCCGCTGGGTGTTGGTGAAGCTGCCGTCCTTCTCCACATGCGAGGCGGCGGGCAGGAAAAAGACCTCGGTGCCGATCCGCTCGGTGACCAGCTCGCCGCTCTCGATCTCTGGTCCGCTGCGCCAGAACGTCGCCGACTCGATCAGGGTCATGTCCTTGACCACCAGCCACTCCAGGTTGGCCAGCGCCAGGCGCTGCAGCCGCCCCCCGGCCGAGCCGACGGCCGGATTCTGGCCGAGCAGGAAGTAGCCCTTGACCGTGCGGTCGATCATGTCGAGCGTGGTCCGGTAGGTTCCGTGGTCGCCGGTGATCCTCGGCAGGTAGCCGAAGCAGAAATCGTTCTCGGCCGTGGCCGCGTCGCCGAACCAGGACTTCAGCATGCTGACCAGATAGGCCCGCTTGTTGCCCCACCAGCCGGTGTCCGGGATCTTCGCCAGGTACTCCTGCATGCTCTCGCCCGCCGCCGGCATCGGCAGGTACCCGCCCAGCAGGTGAAACAGCGTCGGCACGTCCGTCGCGCCCTGAATGTTGGCGTGCCCGCGCAGCGCCAGGATTCCGCCGCCCGGCCGGCCCATGTTGCCGAGCAGCATCTGCAGGATGGACGCCGTCCTGATGTGCTGGACGCCCGTCGAGTGCTGGGTCCAGCCCACGGCGTAGACCCACGCGGTCGTCTTCTCCCGGCCGCTTGCGGCCACCAGCGTCTGCGCGATCTTCGCGAAGTCCTCCTGGCCGATCCCGCAGACCTGATCGACCAGCTCCGGGGTGTAGCGGGCGAAGTGCCGCTTCAGCACCTGGAATACGCAGCGCGGATGGGTCAGCGTGAGGTCGCGCTCCCCCGTCGGCTGCCAGCTCGCGTTGTCGTAGGTCCTGGTCTTCGGGTCGTACCCGGAGAACAGCCCGCCGCCGTCCTCGGCGTCGACGAAGTCCTCAGACAAGATGTCGGCCGCGTTGGTGTAGGCGGTGACGTACTCGCGGAACTCGTGCCCGCCGGACAGCACGTGGTTGATCAGCGCGCCGAGGAACACGATGTCGCCGCCCGCCCTTGTCGGCACGTGCATCGACGCCAGCGCGCTGGTCCTGGTGAACCTCGGGTCGACGTGGATGATCGTCGCGCCGCGCTTCTTGGCTTCGATCACCCACTGGAACGCCACCGGGTGGCATTCGGCCATGTTGGAACCGCAGATGACGATGGCGTCGGAGTTGATCAGGTCGCGCGGGAAGGTGGTGGACCCGCCCCGGCCGAAGCTAGTCCCCAGACCGGGGACGGTGGCGGAGTGTCAAATCCTGGCCTGGTTCTCGATCTGGATCGCGCCGAGCGCCGTCCAGAGCTTCTTGATCAGGTAGTTCTCTTCGTTGTCAAGCGTGGCCCCGCCGAGCGAGGCGAATCCGAGCGTGCGCGCGACCCGCCTGGGCAGGCCAGCACTGTCGTCGGCCGTTTCCTGCCAGGTCGCGGCCCTGGTGTCGAGTACCCGGTCGGCGATCATGCGCATGGCCTCGTCGAGGCCGAGCGGCTCCCACTCGGTGCCGTACGGCCGCCGGTACAGCACCTTGGTCTGCCGCCCGGAGTGCGTCACGAGCTGCTTGCTGGCCGCGCCCTTCGGGCAGAGCCTGCCCCGTGACACCGGGGAGTCAGGGTCGCCCTCGATCTGCGTCACGGTCTCCTTGCCGCCGGCCAGCGACACGAAGACCTTCTGGCCGCAGCCAACCGCGCAGTACGGGCAGACAGACGAGACGACCCGGCCGGCCGTTTCCGTGCGCGGCTGGGCCGACTCGGTATGCGGCGATCTGACCGCCAGTCCCCGGCCGAGCCGGTCACTGCCAGTCAGCTGCCGGTATGCCGGCCACTTCGCCAGCCAGCGCGGTCCCTGCACGTCTTTTATCAAAGCACGTAACCTCGGGGCAGGAGAAGGGAGGGTCATGACCGGAAGGATGGCCCGGCGCCGGGTGATCAAGATCAGGCTGGCAGAT
Source organism: uncultured Actinomycetota bacterium (assembly GCA_963819285.1). Lineage (GTDB taxonomy): Bacteria > Actinomycetota > Actinomycetes > Streptosporangiales > Streptosporangiaceae > Chersky-822. The sequence continues at coordinate 436,179 of CAWFVM010000006.1, read as the reverse complement.
GGAGCCGGGGCCGGTCAGGACGCTGCCGTTACCGAGCGCGCCGATCTGCTGGCCGGCGAGGAGCCGCTGGGCGTCCGGGTCGGCGGCGAGGCGGTCACGCTGACCATGCGCACGCCCGGCGACGACCTCGATCTGGCCGCCGGGCTCCTGTTCGGCGAGGGCATCATCACCAGCGGGGCCGATCTCGCCGGGATCAGGCTCTGCGACGGCACGGCCTGCGGGCACGCCGGCCACGACGGCCTCGGAAACATCGTCGACGTCACGCTGGCACCGGGTCACGCGGCCGGACCGGCCCCGCGCCGGAATTTCATCACCACGAGCGCGTGCGGCGTCTGCGGAAAGGCGAGTGCCGCCGAGCTATTCGTTAAGCAAAAATGGGATATTAACGAGGACTACGCCAGCATCCCGGCCGCCAGCCTGGCAGCGATGCCCGACGCGCTCAGGGACGCCCAGCGGGTATTCGCGAGCACGGGAGGGCTGCACGCGGCCGGAGCGTTCCTGCCTTCAGGGGAGCTGGCCTGCGTCCGCGAGGACGTCGGGCGGCACAACGCCGTCGACAAGGTCGTCGGCTGGGCGCTGCGATCCGGGCGGCTGCCGATGCGGGGCTGCGTCCTGCTGGTCAGCGGCCGGGCCTCGTTCGAGCTGGTGCAGAAGGCCGTGCTCGCCGGGTTCCCTGTGCTCGCCGCCGTGTCCGCGCCGTCCTCGCTCGCCGCCGACCTGGCCGAGCAGACCGGGCTGACGCTGGTTGGCTTCCTGCGCGGCGGCTCGATGAACGTGTACACCGGAGGCCAGCGGGTGCTGGCCTCCGGTGCGAGCCATCCGGCCCCGGTCAGTTCGCCGCCGCCGGGTCGAGCAGGCCCCGGCGGCGCCTGACCGTGAGGTCCGCCTTAGCGAACAGCATGTCGACCACGACGCCGATCACGAGAATGACGGCCATGATCGAGATTGCCCCGGACAAGTCCAGGTTCTGCTGCGCGGTGCTCAGCAGCTGACCAAGCGACAGCTTGCCGATGATGATCACCAGCAGCTCGCCGGCCATCAGGCTGCGCCAGGAGAACGCCCAGCCCTGCTTGAGCCCGGCTACGAAGGCGGGCAGGGAGGCGGGCAGGATCAGGTACCGGTACAGGGCGACTCCGCGCAGTCCCATGCTCCGGCCGGCCCGCAGCAGCAGGGGCGGGGTGTAGTCGACCCCGGTGATCAGGCCGTTGGCGATGGACGGCGCGGCGCCGAGCACCATCACGAACAAGATCGCCGACTCATTCTGGCCGAACAAGATGATCGCGAACGGGAACCAGGCGATCGACGGCATCGTCTGGAGCGCGCTGATGATCGACCCGACCGCCGCGCGCAGCGGCGGGATCCGCGATACCACCGCTCCGATGACCGAGCCGATGACCAGGGCCAGGAGGTAGCCGATCACGGCCGTCTGCACGGTGACCGCGATCGCCGACCAGAGCTGGGAGTGACCGAGCTGGTCACCCAGGTCGCCCAGGGTGAAGGCCGGGCTCTTGACGAAGTGGTCGGCCGTATCGCCGTGGAAGTTCGACACGTAGAAGAGCTGCCAGGCGGCCAGCACGATCGCGATCGCGAGCAGCTTCGGCCAGGTGGTCGTCCACGCCTTGCGCGCGATCCTGGCCGATCTGCGGCCGGTCTCGTGTCGCGCCAGCTCAAGGCTGTCAAGCCCGGTAATGGCTGAGCTCTGGGTACCGGTGCTAGAGGTGCCGGTGCTAGCTGCCATGACGGCTCATCTCCTCGCGCAGCCGGTCGGTGATCTTGCTGGCCAGCTCGGCCACCTGGACCGAGTCGATGCGGCGCGGGCCGGTCCTGGGCACCTGGTATTCCTCGATCACCCGGCCCGGCCTGCTGCTCAGCACGACCACCCGGTCGCCGAGCCTGGCCGCCTCCCTGACGTTGTGCGTCACGAACAGCACGGTCAGCGACCGCTCCGCGCAGATGCGCTCGAGCTCGTCGTGCAGCAGGTCACGGGTCATCGCGTCGAGCGCGCCGAACGGCTCGTCCATCAGCAGCACGTCGGCATCATGGGCCAGCGCGCGGGCCAGCGCGACCCGCTGGCGCATGCCGCCGGAGAGCTGTGCAGCCGCTTGTCGCCGAACTCGCCGAGGTGCACCGTTTCCAGCAGGTCGCTGGCACGCTGCCGCCGTTCGGCCTTGGGTATGCTCCTGGCCTGCATCGCCAGCTCGACGTTCTTCCGCGCGGTCAGCCACGGGAACAGCGCGGGCTCCTGGAACATGATCGACACGGGCTTGCCGCCCGTGCCGACCTGCCCTGAGCTCGGCGAGTCCAGCCCGGCCACCATGTTGAGCAGGGTGGACTTGCCGCAGCCGGAAGCGCCGATCAGGCAGGCGAACTCACCCTTGCGCACGGTCAGCGACAGCCGGTCGACGGCCAGCAGCGCGCTGGGTCCCCGGCCGTAGACCTTGGAGACCTCGGTCAGCGTGATCGCGTCCTGGTTTCCGGGGCCGGCGGCATGGGCGAGCGCCCCCGGAGCCGAGTCCGGGGGCGCTCCGCGCCGCTGCAAGATACTCACGAGCTGACCTGCGGCTGACCGTCGGCCTGAAGCAGGTCATTCAGCGGGGCCAGGTCATACAGGCCCGGCAGGTTGCTCACCGGCGTGAGCAGCCCGACGGAGACCGCGTGCTGGGCGTCGGCCTCTAGCGACGCCGCGACGGGGTCGTTGGTGAAGGTGATCTGGCTGAACGCGGCGGACAGCACGCTGGAGGTGAGCCCCTTGCCGGTGAGGGTGGTCAGCTCAGCGTTCGCCGCGGCCTCGGCCGCTGACTGGTTGCTGTGGATGTAGTTGTTGGCGTCGACCTGGCCCTTGAGCAGATCGCTCACCGTCGACGCGTGCGCCGCGAGGAACTTGGAGGTGACGACCAGGTTGGTGGTCACGAACTGGCCCTTGGGCCACAGGCTCGCCTCGTCCACCAGGACATGGCCGCCGGCCGCTACCATCTCAGTGTCGTAGGGCGCCGGCTCCCAGCCGCCGGCGATCTGGCCGGACTGGAAGCTGAGCACCGCGGCCGAGTTCGGGGTGATCGGCGTGATCGGCACGTCGCCGCCGCCGGTCTGGGTCGAGGTGAGACCGTGCTGCTTGAGCCAGTAGCGCAACGCCACATCCTGGGTGTTGCCAAGCGACGGGGTGGCCAGCTTCTGGCCCTTGAGCTGCGCGGGGCTGGTGATGCCCTTCTTCACGACCAGCTCGGCCCCGCCGGACGCGACCCCCGAGATGACCCTGATCAGCTTGCCGTCCGAGGTCTGCCAGGCCTTGATCGCCGGGTTGGGCCCGACGTAGGCGGCGTCGAGCTGGCCGGCTAGCAGCGCGGTCGCCTCCTCGGTGCCGGTACTGAAGGGCGTGACCTTCAGCTGGACGTCCTTGCCGAGCTCCTTGGTGAAGAAGCCCTTCTCCACCGCGATCAGCGCCGGAGCGTGCGTGATGTTCGTCAGGAATCCGAGCCGCAGGACGACCGGGTCCGACCCGCTCGTGCCGCCCGAGGCCGCTGACGAAGAAGAGCAGCCGGCCGCAAGTGCCGAAGTTGCCGCGATCCCTACCGCGACGCCGGCCGCGACGAGCGTGCGCCTCATGATGCCTCCCGATGCCGATGTTGATCCTTGCAAAGTTTTCAGACCTGGATACTATCTAGATATCTATAGTAGGGAACTATATTACGCCGTGTGGGCTGGCGCTACGGCTTTCTGGTTTATTCACCGGTCTGTCAAGCGGCTGACCGTCGGCACGGCTTCATGACGCAGCGGAACGTACCCAGCTGGAAGCGGAGTGTATCCAGCAGACGGGCCGGCGCCCTGGCTGGCGGGCCGGTGCCCTGGCTGGCCGGCGCTTAGCCCGGCTAGCTGTCGCCCTGGTCCATCTGGGTGAAGCCCTGGACCGAGGCGGGGAACCGGCTCAGGCACCGCTCAAGCAGAGCTTGCTGGGCGTCGCTCGCGTTGGTGTCGATGAAACGCACCGAGTCGACCACGCCGACCTGCGCGGTCGTCGCCTTGACCGGGCCCTGAAGATGGATATTGGGCACATGCGAGCAGGCCGAGGTGATGTGCCGCGCGGTCGCGATGGTCGTGTTGGGCGCGAAGTCCACTTCGATCCACTGCTGACCCAGCGTGGCATCGATCTTGGCGCAGCCACTGACCCCGGTCGCGAGCGTGAGCGCCGCCACCGCCATCGCCGCTGCCAGCAGGATCGATCTGATTTGGGTCACTGGCCTCCGCACGGCTCTAGCTTAGGCCCGCCGACACGTTGTAGTAGCAAACCGGGCCTGCCGAGCCAGCGCCGCCCCGAAAGTGCGGATACCCGGCAGACTCGCCACGCGGGCCAGTCCGAGCCACCACCCGGACCCCGAATTGCCGGGTATCGGACCATTTGTGGTACTGACGGCTGGCCTGGCCGAGAGATTCGGGCAGATCCATGCAGGACAGTTTGCTGTTGCGGGACAGTCATGCCGGGACGGTGATCACGGAGTTCTGGCGGGGCAATCATGCGGCTGATGACGACGGTCCGGAACGTCGGCGGGGTGATCACCGGGCCGGGGCTTGGGCGGGGTGCGGGGCGGGGTGCGGGGCGGGGTGCGGAGCTGGTTTGCGGGGCTGGGTGCGGAGCTGGGTGCGGGGCGGGTTTGCGGGTTCTGGGGGGCTTGCGGGGGTTTGCGCAGGGGTGGTGGCTAAAGATCTAGGAGACTTTTTTTCTGTAGGAGGATTTACAACCGTATTCGCTGTTAAGTCTCCTACAGGAAAAAAGTCTCCTACAGGATCAGGCGAGCCTGGCAGCGGGAGAGGCGGATGTGACAGCTGAGTCACCGGGGACCAGCCCGGGTCCGGGCGGTGACCTCGCCAGGCCCGCGAGGCAGCCCGATCACGGAATTCGCGCCAGAGCCCGGAACGTCAATGGCGTGGTCGCCAGCGGCGACTCGGCGGATGGTGGGCCAGGTGGTATCCATGAGGCTCTTGATGACTCTGGGACTGGATTGCGGCACTGGGCTGTGCGGCACTGGGCTGTGCGGCACCGGGCTGGACGCCGGGGATGCGCGAACCGGGATGCGCGACTGGAACCCGGCGTGGCGTCAGTTGCCGTAGCCGACTCGGCTTAGCTGCTGGCCTGCTACTCGCTCCACTTCGGCTTGCTGGGCTGGGCTGAGCAGGCGCCGCCAGGCACCAGACTCGCTGCGCCTGGGCACCTCGATCTTGGCGACTCTGGTCCCGATGAAATCCGACAGCGCGCTTGCGGCCGCCTGGGGGCCAGTGACGACCTGCTCGTAACGGAAGGTGGTGAGCTGCTCGGCGGCGAGTGAGTTGCGCAGCCGGGCCAGCTTGTGCACCGACCCGCGCCACCGCATCGCGCACTTGCCGGCCGGGGTCAGCTTCGGCCAGCCTGCCCGGTCTTCCTCGGTCTCGATGCCGTAGAAAGGGCTGGGGAACTCAGAGTCGACGTTGGCGATGCCGCGCCTGAACCAGGCGAGCTCGGCCGGATCGGACAGCATCGAGGCGACCACGTCGCGGCCGTCCCTGATGATCTGGACGATCCTGGCGTCGGGGAAAGCCTCGATGAGCGCCTCAGCGCAGTACATCAGGGCCGGGGTCGCGTCCCCGTACCGGGCGATCTCCCGCTCATCGACGCAGATTCCCGGTTCCTTGCGTGCCCTGGCCGCCTGGCATTGCGGCTGGCAGGTCAGGCAGGCCTCCGGCGTCACCTGCCAGGCCTGGGCGAACGCGTCGCGCAGCACGGTCGCCGCCGCGTCACCCCGGCCTTGCTGGATGGAGGGCGTCCTGGCGAAGGCGTAGACGACGGACAGCACGCTCGGCTGGCCAACCGTGAAGTGGAAACCCTTGCTGTGTTTCAGGGCGCGGGCAAGCAGGTCCGCTCCCGAGTGCGGAGCGCCGATCACGAAGACCGGCTGGCGGACCTTTCGCCCATTGACGACAAGGATGTACGAGCGTGCTGGCATGGCTGGGAACAAGTGTGGCACTTCGGCGGAGCCACCGGACCAGCGGCTGCCCGCACGGGCGGACTCGGCTGCGCGGTCGGGCCGCTAGCCTGGCGCGTGGATAGTATGCCGAAAATGTGGTAGCTAGACGACCATGCTCACTTACATCATCGTTCTGATCATCGTCGGTCTGATTGCCGGAGCTATCGCCAGGTTGCTTGTTCCTGGCCGCGACTCGATGGGCGTGCTCGGCACGATCCTGCTTGGCATCGTCGGCTCGTTTGTCGGCGGCTTCCTCTGGAACCTGATCGAGTTCCACAAGCTGGCACCGGCGCATTTCCACACCGTTGGCATCATCGGCTCTATCATCGGGGCGATCATCGTGCTGATCCTGCTCCGCGTTACCGGCCTGGAGCGAGGCCGCAGGCGCTGACCCCAACAGCTAGCCACAGCTAGCCACAGACGGCCCTGACGGCGCGGCGGACCTAGGCGGGAGTCACCACCTGGTCCGCCGCGGCCGCTTCTGCCCTGATCACGGTCGCCGAGGGCGGCTCCGCTGCCTCCTGGCTGGCGAACTGCGTCTGGTAGAGATCCGCGTACAGCCCGCCCGCCGCGAGCAGTTCCTCGTGCGTGCCGCGCTCGGCGACCCGGCCGGCGTCGATGACCAGGATCTGGTCGGCCGAGATGATGGTCGACAGCCGGTGGGCGATCACCAGGGAGGTCCGGTCGGCCAGCGCCGTCTTGAGCGCCCGCTGCACCGCGACCTCAGATTCTGAGTCCAGGTGCGCTGTCGCCTCATCGAGCACGACCACAGACGGAGCCTTGAGCAGGAGCCTGGCCAGCGCGATCCGCTGCTTCTCACCGCCGGAAAGCCGGTAACCCCGGTCACCCACGATCGTGTCAAGGCCGTCGGGCAGGCTCGCGATCAGCACCCAGATCTGTGCGGCCACGCAGGCCTGGATCAGCTCGTCCTCGCTGGCGTCGGGCCTGGCGTAGGTCAGGTTCGCCCTGATCGTGTCGTGGAACATGTGAGCGTCCTGGGTCACCACGCCGACAACCTCGTGCAGCGAATCCTGGATCACGCTCTTGATGTCGGTACCGTCGATCATCACCCGGCCAGAACCAGGGTCATAGAGCCTGGCGACGAGCTGCGTGATCGTGGTCTTGCCCGCGCCCGATGGGCCGACCAGCGCCGTGAGCCGACCGGCCGGGACGTGGAATGACACGTCTCGCAGCACGTCCGCGTTCGCGTCGGTGTGCTCGGGCACGGGCAGCGCGATCGACTCAAGCGAGGCCAGCGAGATCTCGTTCGCCGTCGGATACCTGAACCAGACCTGGTCGAAGTCGATCCCGGGGGCTGTCCGGCCGGCCTGGAGCGGCACGGCGTCCGGTGCGTCGGTGATCAGCGGCCTGAGATCGAGCACCTCGAAGACCCGGTCGAAGCTCACCAGCGCGGTCATCACATCGACCTGGACGTTGGACAGCGAGGTGATCGGCCCGTAGAGCCGGCTGATCAGCGCGGCGAGCGCGACCAGGGTCCCGATCTTGAACACGTTATGGATGACAAGCACGCCGCCCAGGCCGTAGATCACGGCGGTCGCCAGTGAAGCCAGCAGCGTGAGCGACACGAACAGAGTCGACCCGTACATCGCCGTCGTGACCCCGATGTCGCGCACCCGGCCAGCCCGGCCCCGGAAGGTCTCGATCTCGTCATCGGGCCGGCCGAACAGCTTGACCAGCATCGCCCCGGCCACGTTGAACCGCTCCGTCATCGTGGACCCCATCGCGGCGTCGAGCTGCATCGACTCCCTCGTGAGCCGCTGCAGCTTCCGGCCGACGAACCGGGCGGGCAGGATGAACAGCGGAATCAGCACCAGGGCGACGAGCGTCACCTGCCACGACAGCAGGATCATGGCACCGAGCACCAGCACGAGCGACAGCACGTTGGCGACGACCGACGACAGAGTAGACGTCAGCGCCTGCTGTGCGCCGATCACGTCGTTGTTCAGCCGGCTGACCAGCGAGCCAGTCTGGGTCCTGGTGAAGAACGCGATCGGCTGTCGCTGAACGTGGCTGAAGACCTCCGTGCGCAGATCGTAGATCAGGCCCTCGCCGATTTTGGCGGAATACCAGCGCTGCCCGATGGTGAGCACGGCGTCGAGGAGCGCGAGCGCGGCCACGGCCGCGCCGATCCACAGCACGACCTCGACCTTGCGCGGCAGGATGCCGTCATCGATAAGCCCTCTGAGCATCAGCGGCACCGCGACGGTGACCACGGCATCGAGCGCGACGATCAGCAGGAAGAGGATCAGGTGCCGGCGGTAGGGCCGGGCGTAGGAGTAGATCCGGCGAACAGTGCCCGGCTTCAGCCTCTGGTGCGCCACCGACCTGTCGCGAGAGAACGAGTGCATCGCGCGCCAGCTGGCATATGTCATGAATAGAACGAACTCCCCCGGCCGCGCCGGCCTTCCCGAGTCAGCTAACGGCGAAAACCTCAGCCGGCCAGGCGGCTGCGCAGCAGCTCGCGCTGGGCCTGGCGCTCGGCGGCGGCCTGCTGCTCCAGGGTGTGGCCGCCAGCCTGACGCAGCAGCGCCTTGGTCGCCCGCGCCGCAGCCGCGTCGGTCGCGAGCAGAGCGGCGACCAGGTCGGCTACCGCCGCTTCGAGCTCGTCGGCCGGGACCACCAGCTCGGCCAGTCGCAGCAGGAGCGCGTCGGCCGCCCCGACCGTCCGCGCGGTCAGGCACAGCTCGGTGGCGCGCGGCAGGCCGACGATGTCGACCAGAGGCTTGGTCCCGCCCAGGTCGGGGACCAGCCCGAGCGCGGGCTCCTTCATGCAGAACTTCGCGTCCTCGGCCAGGATCCGCAGGTCACAGGCGAGCGCGAGCTGGAATCCGGCCCCGATCGCGTGCCCTTGCACAGCGGCAACGGAAACTATCGACGGATCGGCGAGCCAGAGATAGCCGGCCTGGTACCCGGCTACCCGCTGGTCGAAATCCTTGTCATCCGGTCGCGCGATGTCCTGCTCGCCGGCGCCGGCACCGCCCGTCAGCAGGCTGAGGTCGATCCCGGCGCAGAACGACGGTCCTTCACCTCGCACGACTACGACCCTGACCTGCTCGGGCAGGCTAGCGCCGATCTCGGCGAGCGCATGCCAGATGGCGGGCGTCATCGCGTTCCTGCGCTCGGGCCTGGTCAGGGTGACGGTGGCAACCTGATCCTCGATCGTGAGCCTGAGCGCTCCCGCTGCCAGCTGAGTCTGGCTGCTCGTCACCTGACCTCCTGAATCGGGCGAGCCTAGCTCTTAGCCTTGGCCCGTCCTCTGGTAGCACCGCCACGACCGCGCAGCTTCACTTCTGACTCGGCCAGCATCCGGTGGATGAATCCATAGGACCTGCCGGTCGACGCGGCCAGGGCGCGGATGCTCTCCCCGGCGCTGTACCGCTGTACCAGCTCGGACGCCAGCTTGGTGCGATCGGCACCGGTTACCCTGGTGCCCTTCTTAAGGGTTTCGGTCACGCCTTCCTCCCGGTGACTCCGGCCGCCGCTGCGCTGCCGTATCCCGCCATGATCACGCATGAAGTCCTGATCGGCTACCCACACGGCAGCAAAAAGATCAGGGCATTTACTCACTAACGCAACAACACGCACAACGGTTCAGCCGATAGCGGTCTCAGGCGAGGGCGACCAGGTCAGCCAGGTCGGAACTCCAGATGTCCTCGACCCCGTCTGGCAGCAGCAGGACCCGCTCCGGACTGAGCGCCTCGACCGCGCCCTCATCGTGAGTAACCAGGACAATGGCCCCGCTATAGCGGCGCAGCGCGGACAGGATCTCGGCCCGGCTGCCCGGGTCAAGGTTGTTCGTCGGCTCGTCAAGCAGCAGCACGTTCGCGCCGGACACGACCAGCAGCGCCAATGCCAGCCGGGTCTTCTCGCCGCCGGACAGAACGCCGGCCGGCTTGGCGACATCGTCCCCGGAGAAGAGGAACGACCCCAGAATTCCCCGCTGGTCGGCCTCGGTCAGTTCCGGAGCCGCTGTCCGCATGTTGTCCAGAACCGTGCGGGCATTGTCGAGCGTCTCATGCTCCTGCGCGTAGTAACCAATCCGCAGGCCGTGCCCCGGCCTGACCTCGCCGGTGTCCGCCGCCTCGACGCCGGCCAGCAGCCGGAGCAGCGTGGTCTTGCCCGCGCCGTTGAGGCCGAGCACCACGATCCTCGCGCCTTTGTCGACGGCCATATCGACGTCGGTGAATACCTCAGTCGAGCCGTAGGATTTGGACAGGCCAGCCGCGGTCAGCGGCACCTTCCCGCAGTGAGCGGGCTCGGGGAAGCGGAGCCTGGCCACTCGGTCGGCCTGGCGGTCGGCACTGACGCCTGCGAGTAGTTTCTCCGCGCGCTTGGCCATGTTCTGGGCGGCCTTAGCCTTGGTCGCCTTGGCCCGCATCTTGTCCGCCTGCGCGTTCAGGGTCGCCGCCTGCCGCTCGGCGTTGACCCGTTCCCGGCGCCGGCGCCTGGCGTCGGTCTCCCGCTGCTGGAGGTAGGCCTGCCAGCCCACGTTGTAGATGTCGATCACTGCCCGGTCGGCGTCCAGGTGGAAGACCTTGGAGACGATCGCGTCGAGCAGGTCGGTGTCGTGGCTGATCACGATCAGGCCGCCGCGGAAGGTGCGCAGGTGATCGCGGAGCCAGTTCACCGAGTCGGCATCGAGGTGGTTGGTCGGCTCGTCGAGCAGCATCGTCTTCGACCCGCCAAACAAGATCCTGGCCAGCTCCACCCGCCGGCGCTGCCCGCCGGACAAGGTGTGCAGCGGCTGTCTCAGCGCCTTGCCGGGCAGGCCAAGGCTAGCGGCCAGGGCCGCCGCCTCGGCCTCCGCCGCGTAGCCACCCAGGATCGTCAGCCGCTCCTCGAGCTGACCGTACCGGCGAACGGCCGCGTCACGCCTGCCAGGATCCGTCAGCGCCATGCCGGCCTCGGCCGCGCGCATGCCGGCGAGTACTTCATCCAGGCCCCGCGCCTGCAGGATCCGGTCGCTGGCCAGCACGTCAAGGTCGCCGACCCTGGTGTCCTGCGGGAGGTAGCCGACCGTCCCCGTGCTCCTGATCGAGCCGCCGGCCGGCTGGCTTTCCCCCGCCAGCACCTTGAGCAGCGTGGTCTTGCCTGCCCCGTTCCGGCCGACCAGACCGATCTTGTCGCCGGCGGCGACCTGGAAGGACACGCCGTCCACGAGCAGTCGCGCACCAGCGCGCAGTTCAACATCAGTGACGGAGATCATCGGGATTCACTCGCTCCAGAACTTCGCTAACGGGACAAAAGGGGCACCTGCCGTCAGACGCCAGCCGGGCGTCACCCGTTCCGTTACGAGCAGAGCGATTGCATGCGCCAAGAATACCCGACCACCCACGCCCAGCGGGAACGGTTTACCCGGCTCCCCTGCCTGACCGACCCTCCCGGCTCCCCGGCGCCGCAGGCTCCCCTGCTTGGCCGACACCCCGGCCCGCGACCCGAACCCGCTTCGCCAGTGTTCCTGGAGGGTTGCCGTCCTTTTCGTGGAGTGTTGTCAGCGTTCGTGGAGAGTTGTCAGCGTTCTCGTGGAGAGTTGTCGTTTCATGGAGAGTTTTCAGTAAATAGCGCGGCAAACTCTCCACCAGACGACAACTCTCCGCGAGGATGCTGACAACACTCCACGAGAACCCTGACAATTCGCCGGTAGCCGAGGATCTCACCGGACAGGGCCAACCGCCGGTACTCCAAAGGGTGGATACCCGGCAGCCTCGCCACGCAGGCAGGGCTGAACCACCTCCCGGAACCAGGCGCAAGCCTGGAATAGCACACCCTGAGTCCAGAAACCAGCCCGATCACCCGAATTCGAGCCAGAGCCATGTCCGTGATCACCAGCCGCCTCATGATTTCAGGAGAACCAGGTTCTGGACTCAGCAAGTCACCCCGCCCAGGCTCCGTGATCATGGTCGAGTCCTTGATCGCGGAACCTGGACGGCGTGATCACACGCATTTTGTTCCGGGATCATGGCGGACGGGATGATCGCGGAAGGTCGGCGGTGGATCAGCACGCACAGGCCAGCCTTGTACCACAGATACGTGGTACAGTCGGGGCGTGGATGCGTTGTGGGCGGTTGATGAGATCAGGGTGCTGCTGGACGACGACATGCGGGAGACGTCGAACACCTCGATGAGGATCCCGACCAAGCTGAGAGATGCTGTCGCCCTCGCGGTCAAGCAGCTTGGCGTGGCACCTTCCACTACGGCCCTGACGACGACCGCTCTGCGCGCGACCCTTGAGGCCGTCATGATCCAGGCGGTGCTGGATGACCACTATCAAAACCATCCGCAGGCCCGCCCCGACCTTGGTGATCTAGCTGTAGCGACCGCGGAGATCGACGGGCACCCGCTGGCAGCCGAGCCAGAGCGCTTGCGGTCGGCGGCGGCCGAGATCATCGTCCGGCATCCCGGCGCGAGCCCGCAGGATGTGCTGCTGTGGGCCGAAGCCCGAGGGTTCGCGACAGCATGAGCCACCTGGTGCTGCTGGACAATGAGGCCGTCCAGGCACTGCGCGATCCGTTCCACCCCAAGCATCGCAAGGTGGTGAGTTACCTCCAGGTCATCGCCGACCGTAAGCGCCGGGCTGAGGTAATCGACGCGGCAGTGCCGACCGCCGTCCGAGTCGAAGCCGGCTGGGACCGGACCTCGCCATCGTGGGCGTTCCCGAACCGACTCCGCATCGCCGACGTGCCGCTTGACTCCGCACACGGCAACTACGCCGCGGTCATCCGCCTTCGCACCGGCGTGTCAGTAACCGATGCGCACCTGGGTGCTGCCATGCAACTGGCATCGGCGCAGAAGACCACGGCCATCACCGGCGACCCACGAGATCTGAGGCGGATTGCCGGAGACCGGGATGTCACCATTGTCGTCATCTGACAGCAATTCACTCAGTTCGGACGAGCCAGGGTCTTGAATCTCTACGAGTGAGCCGCCCCAAGAGATGCGACTGGACGAATCCTCTGCCACCCCGATCTGTTGTCGCAACCAGGTAGTTCATCGCCCGTGAAGCAGAGAAAATATTCAGCGCGATAGTGATCCTTGATTGCAAGAGCCGTAGTCTGGAACGGCTCAGCTCCGTCCTGGATGTAAGTTACTCTAGTTTCGTTTCCTTCGAGGTAAGTGATCTGAACCTTCCACTGAATGGCGTATGAACTGGTGGATCCTTCAAGCTTGAAGCTGTCTTGTTCTTTGGGGGCGAACTCGAAGGTTCTGTCCTGGAAATAAGGGCGAGAGCCGCCAGTGAACCCGGTAGCCTTCAGCGCTACAGGATCAAGCCGGTCAAGGTTGAAGTAAATACCCGTGGAATTTACGGCACCCTGTGAAGGGATATCAATAACGGTTCCGTCCAGTGGCCTATGGCGGGCCACCACGTCTGCTCTCATCTGAAGAATGCGGACTCGGCAGTAGGCCGTGAGAGTCAGATCTGCGGATGTTGTACTGCCGTCGTATCCCTGAACGCGGTGGTCGACTGACCCTGGCAGCTGGTTGAGGGCACTCCGCGAGAGCAGCAACTCGGAGGGAAAGGCCATGAATCCAAATCCATTGCCGGCAATATTGCTCTCGTGGTAGACACTCGCCTTGAAGGGCGATCCAGACGGACAGCTAACAAGAGCATCATGGATAATTGGCTCGCCTACTTCTGTCACGAAATTGACGACGACAGCGATAATTACGGCACTAAGGATTCCGCCAACCCAGGTTAGAGGTTGCTTCCACCAAGTCTTTTTGGGGCGCGACGGCTGAGCATTAATGTGCATATCTTCGACCGCTTGACAACGTGACCTCTTATCGCATCACCAGAGCCGGCTGTTGCGGGCAACATTACACCCCAGGGTCTTTCTACCCTCGCATCATGACCTCGGTCAGGAGCCCAAGGTAACAGGCCAGCAGAACATGAGTAAAAGCAACCGGCTGGAGTTGTTAACGGTGATCGGCGAATATGTAACACATTTGGCCAGGTCTGCGTCACCGCAATCCCGGCGGCCCGCCCGGCGCCGGGCTTACCCCTGAAGTCGATCCCGCTGGCGGGCGGCTCGGTTCACGGCGCTGATCACGGCGCGGAGGGAGGCGCGAACGATTGACTCGCTGATGCCGGCGCCCCAGTAGACCCGGTTGCCGATCTCGATTTCCAGGTAGGCGGCGGCCTCGGCGTCGCGGCCGGCGGACAGCGCGTGCTCGGCGTAGTCGAGCACGCGTACCCCGACCCCGCCCAGTCCCAGGTCAAGCTCGGACAGCGCCTGGCAGAACGCCGCGATCGGGCCGTTGCCGACTCCGGTCAGCTCGTGCTCGACGTCAAAGGCCCGGACCACAGCGGTGATCCGCTCGGTACCGTCCTCGCTGACAGAGGCGAAGCTGACCAGCTCGAACGCGCCGGGCTCCAGGTACTCGGCCTCGAATACCCGCCACATCGCGGCGGCGTCCACCTCGCCGCCCTCGTCGTCGGTATGCCGCTGGATCACCTGGCTGAACTCGATCTGGAGCCGGCGTGGCAGGTCCAGGTGGTGGTCGTGCTTCATGATGTAGGCCACGCCGCCCTTGCCCGACTGGGAGTTAACCCTGATCACGGCCTCGTAAGAGCGCCCGACGTCCTTCGGGTCGATCGGCAGGTACGGCATCTCCCACGGCAGTTCGCTGGCCGGCCGCCCGGCTTCGGCGGCCATCCGCTCCAGCCGGTCGAAGCCCTTCTTGATCGCGTCCTGGTGCGACCCGGAGAACGACGTGTACACCAGGTCGCCCGCGTACGGGTGCCGCTCGTGCACGGTGATCCGGTTGCAGTACTCGGCGGTCCGCCGGATCTCGTCGATGTCGCTGAAGTCGATCATCGGGTCGATCCCCTGGCTGTACAGGTTCAGGCCCAGGGTGACCAGGTCAACGTTGCCCGACCGCTCCCCGTTGCCGAACAGGCAGCCCTCGACTCGGCTGGCCCCGGCGAGCATCGCCAGCTCGGCGTCGGCCGTCGCCGTGCCCCGGTCGTTGTGCGTGTGCACGGACAGCGCGATGTGCTCGCGCCTGGTCAGGTGCCTGCTCGTCCACTCGATCTGATCGGCGTAGACGTTGGGAGTGGACCGCTCGACCGTGCACGGCAGGTTGAGCACGATCTCCCGGCCAGGCCCCGGCTGCCAGGCGTCCATCACCGCCTCGCAGATCTCCAGCGCGAAGTCCGCCTCGGTGTCCATGAAAATCTCCGGTGAGTACTCATAGCCGAAGTCGGTGCCGGACAGGTAGGTCTCGGCGAACTTCATGACGGCCCGCGTGCCTTCCACCGCGACCGCCTTGCACTCGGCCCGGCCATCGCCCGGCCAGCCGAAGACCACGTCGCGGAACATCGGCGCCGCCGCGTTATACAGGTGCACTGTCGCCTGCCTCGCTCCGGCCAGCGAGGTCACGGTGCGCTCGATCAGCTCCTCGCGCGCCTGGGTGAGGACGGAGATCCGCACGTCATCAGGCACCGAGCCGGACTCGATCAGGCTCCGGACGAAGTCGAAGTCGGTCTGGCTCGCGGCCGGGAACCCGACCTCGATCTCCTTGTAGCCCATCCGCACCAGCAGATCGAACATGGCCTGCTTGCGCGGCGCGTTCATCGGGTCGATCAGGGCCTGGTTGCCGTCCCGCAGGTCGGTGGAGAGCCACCGGGGCGCGGCCGTCAGCGTGCGGGACGGCCACCGCCGGTCAGGCAGGTCCACTGGCGGGAACGGGCGGTACCGATGGCAGGGCATACCGGAGGGGCGCTGCGCGAACGAAGTCATGATGCTGCTCCTGGGCGAGATGTACCGGGACAGCCGGCCGGCGCAGCACAAGGCCCCCGCGACGAGGAGCCGACCGGTCTGGTTACCGGGCCTCGCCGCGGCGCCGAAGAAGCAGCTGCCGCATCATGATCGGGCCAGCATAGCCGACCTGCGCGAACGCTGATCGATCAACCCCATCAAGACCAGTATTTAACAAGATCGTCCCAGCCCATCCGCGTCCGCCAGGCCAGCCGCCCGCCGCCCGGATCGCCCATCCCAGCCAGCAGCCGGCCCCGCGCCCGGGAGATGATGTCTGCAGGGCTGGTCGGCGGGGCCGGCCTGCTGGGCTGGAACGGCCGGCCAACCGACCAGGATGGTGGTCATGACCGAGGTTCAGGGTTCCGCGCAGATCGGTGTCACCGGGCTGGCTGTGATGGGCCGCAACCTGGCCCGTAACCTGGCCAGGCACGGTTTCGCCGTCGCGCTGCACAATCGCTCCCCGGAGCGCACCCGCACCCTGGTCGCCGAGCACGGCCACGAGGGCACGTTCGTCCCGAGCGAGTCCGTCAAGGACTTCGTCGCCTCGCTGCGCCGCCCGCGCTCGGTCATCATCATGGTCAAGGCCGGCGACCCGACCGACGCGGTGATCAGCGAGCTGGTGCCGCTGCTCGACGAGGGTGACGTCATCATCGACTGCGGCAACGCGCACTACGCCGACACCCGCCGCCGCGAGCACCGGCTCCGCGGCCAGGACCTGCACTTCGTCGGCTCGGGGGTCTCGGGCGGCGAGGAGGGAGCGCTCAACGGCCCGAGCATCATGCCGGGCGGCTCGCCGCAGTCCTACCAGACCCTCGGCCCCATGTTCGAGTCCATCGCGGCGCAGGTCGACGGCACGCCGTGCTGCGTGCACATCGGGCCGGACGGGGCCGGGCACTTCGTCAAGATGGTGCACAACGGCATCGAGTACGCCGACATGCAGCTCATCGCCGAGGCCTACGATCTCCTGCGATCGGCCACCGGGGCCAGTCCCGCCCAGCTCGCCGGCACCTTCCGCCAGTGGAACGAAGGCGACCTCGAATCCTTCCTCATCGAGCTCACCGCCGAGGTGCTCGGTCACACCGACGCCGACACGGGCCGGCCGTTCATCGACATCGTGCTCGACCAGGCCGAGCAGAAGGGCACCGGCCGCTGGACCGTGCAAAGCGCGCTCGACCTCGGCATCCCGATCACCGGCATCGCCGAGGCGACCTTCGCCCGCTCGCTGTCCGGCCACGACGACCAGCGCGCCGCGGCCCGCAGGACGTACGGCACCGACCTGAACCCGTGGGCGGTCGATGACCAGGAGCGGTTTACCGAGGACGTGCGCAAGGCGCTCTACGCGTCCAAGGTCGTCGCCTACGCCCAGGGCTTCGATCAGATCGCGGCCGGGAGCAAGGAGTACGGCTGGGACATCGACCGGGGCGCGATGGCCACGATCTGGCGCGGCGGCTGCATCATCAGGGCGAGGTTCCTCAACCGGATTCGCGAGGCTTACGACGAGGATCCCGCGCTGCCGAGCCTGCTGGTCGCGCCGTACTTCGCGCAGGCCGTCTCGGCGGGGGTAGACAGCTGGCGCCGGGTGGTTGCCGGTGCGGCGCTGGCCGGAATACCGACCCCGGCCTTCTCCTCCTCACTCGCCTATTACGACGGCCTGCGCCGGGACCGGCTCCCGGCAGCGCTGATCCAGGGCCTGCGCGACAACTTCGGCGCCCACACCTACCGCCGGGTCGACAAGTCCGGCGCCTTCCACACGATGTGGGCGGCGGATCGCTCAGAAACTCCAGCCTAGGATCAGGTCACCAGGTCACCGCCGGGTCGCGCTCTGCTTCGCCAGCTCGCGCAGCACGGTGACGTCCTCCGGGGTTCGCGGCCACCGGCCGTCAGGCAGCCGCCAGGGCAGCAGGCCATCGCAGTTCAGGTGCGCGGCCCGCATGAAGTCGAAGTCCGAGATCAGCATGAATTCCTCGTAGGTCGCGGGCCCGGCGAGGAAGATCTGCCAGGCCGGACGGCTCCTCAGCTGGTTAAGCACGGGCAGCAGCAGGAATCCCGTGCACACCGCGAGAAACGTCCTGATCTGCCAGCTGCCGGTATACACCTGGCGTGCGCATGCTGACGCCCAGAGCCGGTGCGGCCTGACGAACTCCTCAGCGTCAGGTATTCCCTGCGCACACCACGCCGCGACCGCGACGGCGTCCCGGTAGGCGCTGGCTGCCTGCGCCGTCCTGATCGGCAGCAGCGGCATCGCGCCGCGCCTGATGACCTGATTCGCCGCATCCGCCCTGAGCCCGGAATCCGCCTGCCCCTGCGCGATAGCCTGGACAATCTCTACCAGGCCACGCTCAACCTGACCGCACGCAAGCACGGCGCACGCGAAGCTGACCCGCAGGTTCGGCGACACCGTCCGCAGGGACTGCATGGCCTGCGGACGCAGGGTGTCGGCCCTGGCTGCCTGCCCGTTGGCGACCAGCAGGCTGATCCAGGACTGCCACGCGGTCTCATCGTTCGCGAAGCTCGCCGCCGCGAACTCCGCCGATCTCAGGGCGTTCGCGACCATCGCCGGATCGACCTGGGTGCCGAAGTCCACCGCGCTGGCCACGGCGTAGGCGAACAGCAGGTGCGCAAGCGGCGACTGCCCCCACTGCGAGACACCGCGCCAGCCCGCGTCTACGGCCGCGCTGAAGCTCCCCCGCCTGAGCAAGTCGTCGATCAGCGCACGCAGCTCTTCGAGAGTCTCGGCCGTCGTCCGGTCGAAGCGCGGTCCTTCCGGCCCGCTCTCCAGCACGCCCTCGAACGGCACGCCGTTCAGCAGATGCTCCGATAGCTGCTGAATCAGCTCCTTGACCCGGCTGGCCCGGTCATGCTCGCCCAGGCCATTGGAACGGCGATGCCAGAATTGCCGCTTGGACCTGATGTTGCGGGACAGCGAATCGGCAGGCGACGGCGGGACTCCGAAGTACACCAGCAGATCGTTCTCAGCTTTGGTGGCCGGCGTCTCAAGCGCGAGCCACTCTGTCTCCTGCACCGTCATCCCTGCACCCGAATGCCCGCGAGCCTGGCGATCGCGGCTTCCTTGCCGGCCCGCGACATGAGACCCTTCCTCGGCACTTCCATATGGCAGATGAGCTTGTTGCTCTCACCGTCGTAGCCGTCGACGACGATGATCTGCTCGCTTGTGTACTTCATCTCGATGCGGAGCGGATAGCCCTTGCGCACCTGCCTGCCGAACAGGGCGGGCGAGTCCCCGAGCCGCTCTACGTAGCGCAGTTCCCTGTCGTTACCCTCATTGAGCTCTACCAGGATCTCCGTCTGCCCTTCCTCAAGCGTCCGGTACATTGATGAGCCCTCAGCTGGCACCGGAGTATTCGGCTTGATCACGACGTCGTTGTACTTGGTCACCAGGTCCGACTCATACACCGTGATCCCCAGGCCCTGCGAGGTGACGTCCCTGGGCGTCGGCATCAGCGCGATCTTGGTCCGCGGGTCGACGGTATTCGCGAGCTTGGCCGCTACCAGGGCAGCGCCCCTGGCGACGTCCTCGTCCAGATTCCGGGTAAAGACCGGTTTTTGCCCGAGCAGGTCCTCAAGCAGGCGCTGGAAGGCGGGGATGCGGCTCGACCCGCCGACCATCAGCACCTTGGACAAGTCCGAGGGCGCCAGGCGTGCGTCATCGATCGTGTTCTCGATCGTGTCGCTGACGTCGGTCAGGTAGCTGTCAGCCAGCATGCCCTCGAACTCGCGCCTGGTCACCGTGACCTGCAGGCGCTTGCCGTCCACGATCAGGGTGCAGGATGCGGACTGAGCCGACGACAGGTCCTTCTTCATGGTCTCGGCCTTGTCCCTGGCCTCGGATAGCGCGTACACGTCGTCATCGAGGCTGCCGCCGGCCTGCGCGCGGACCTCCGCCCGCAGGCGGTTAAGTATCAGGTCGTCAAAGTCCGCGCCGCCGAGAGTCCGGGCGCCGCCAGTCGCGATGACGTTCAGCTGACCTGATGACTCAACCTCCATCACGGTGACGTCGAAGGTGCCACCGCCAAGGTCGAATACCAGGAACCGGCCTGGCTCCGCTCCCGAATCGAGCCCGTGCGCGATCGCGGCCGCGGTGGGCTCGTTCTGGATCTGCAGGACGTTGAGCCCGGCAATCTCGCCGGCGCTCTTCGTCGCGCTCCTGGCCTGATCTCCGAAATACGCCGGAACGGTCACGACCGCATCAGTGACGGGTTCATGAAAGTAGTCTTCCGCCATCTCCTTCAGCCTCTTTAGCACCAGGCTGGAAAGTTCTTCCGGAACCCAGATCTTCTCGTCGACCACGAACGACTTCTTGTCCGGCAGAAAGAACGGCGTGCCCATCCCGCGCTTAAATAGCATCGCGACTCGGGCTGGCTCGATGACGGCATGCCTCTTTGCCTTCTCACCGACAACCATGGGCTCACCTTGCGGGAAGTAGACCGCCGACGGAATTATCCGGTGGCCCTCGCCGTCAGCGATCGCGGTAGTAGTACCTGCGGGATCGGTAAAAGCAGCCACTGACATCGTGGTGCCGAGGTCGATTCCGATTACTTTACTGCTCGCCATTTCCCCTAGCTCCTCGCCCCGGCCGCTCCGAGTGATCCCAGGAGCGCTCGACTGATACCTTGGCTCTCTTGAGTACGACGCCAGCCCGTTCCAGGCCGGTGACGTGCACCGCCGCGATCAGGAATCGCTGACCCTCCCCTGCCGCGTAGATGGCTTCATGCCGGTCAGCGTCAAAGCTATCCCCCGGCCTTCCGAATTCGCTTACGCCCGCCGAGGCCAGCAATCTGCGCAGATCCGGGGTGAACGCGGATCTGAATTGCGGATCGAGCTTGAGCCGGCGTGTATCGTTCAGCAATTTGTGGATGCCGTCGATAAGCACCCAGTTGAGCCCGATCTCGGCTGACGCCTCGGCCCGGCGCAGCCGCTCAGAAATCTCGCCAAAGGCCTGGTCCCGGTCCAGGGCACCGATCAGGTGCGGCAGGACGTTGTCGAAATCCCGTGCCAGCCCGGCCACCAGGTCGGTCAGCTTGTCAAGGCCAGCCAGCTGATCAGGACGCTGGTCCTGACCGGCGGCCTCCTCCCGGGCGGCGGGAAATACCTGCTCGTCGTGCACGAACCCGGCCTAGGACGCGTCGGCGACGCGCGGCTGCGCATCGGCGGTGAGGGGACTGGGCACGGGCTGTCCTGGCAGCCCCGCCGAGCGTAGTCCGGCTAGGGCGCCGATGCGGTCAGGTATGGCCGCGGGCAGGAACGCCTCGGCGATATTGCCTCGCAGCATCCGGGCCGACGGCCCGACCAGCCGGAACTTCAGGCGCACAGACTCATCGACGTCCGCGACGATCTCCACCGTGATCTGGGACTTCAGTACGCGCTTGAGTATCGCCTCGGCAAGCGTGGCCATCAGGACGCCAGGTAGCAAGATCAGGTCCAGCCAGATACCAAAGAAGAACCCAAGGAAAGCTCCCGCACAGCAGCCCACCCTGGCAAAGACAGCCGTGATACGCAAAGGGATGACCACGACGACCCTGATGATCGAGAAGCCGAGTGTTCCTGAGGCTGCCCGCTCGACGGCGATAACTTCTTCTGTATCCACCTTCTGGCAGGTGAAGCGGCCAGTCGGAAACCCGAAGCGATAGTCCTCGACCGATTCCAGATACTGAGCCACGAGCACACTGGCCCGAGCCGGGCTGATCCGATGCACAATGATGTCAGGCACGACCAGCTCTGATTGCCGCTGGATGGCTCCGGCTACCACGCCGAAGAGTGTCAGCAAGCCAAATCCGATTAGCTCAAAGAGTATCAGGTTGCCTATCAAGACCTATGTGCCTGTCTCGTGAGGTGTCGGCGTGGCGCCATTCGACCGCGGGCCGGGGTAAATTGCGTGACATCTTTCGTGGCGACGATATGCCAAGGCCTGCCGGTGCGCAATGGTTCCAGCTGCCAGCCAGCCGAATCGGGCAAATAGCCAGCTAACCGTACGGACTGCCGATCCAGATTCCGGCATTACTCGCTAATGGTAAGGAAACAGCGACCCGATTACCGTGCGGTCCTTTCACCGCAGTTTTCTTGAATTTTCCGGTGTTTAACCGCCGGCGCCAGCCGAGGTCGGACTCCAGTTCGCCGTCATCTACCTGCGTCCGCCCCTGACCCGCCGTGCTGAAGCCGCTCGCCGACGCACTCGCCTCGAGTCGCACGGAACCCGGCTCTTGAACTCGACATGCTGGCCCTCGCCCTGGGCTAGCAGGATCTGAATCTCAGTATCCGGGTCGTCGGGAGCCTCGATGTCCACGCTCGCGCGCTCGAGTCGGCTTGCCCGGATTCGCCGATAGCCCGGTAATCCAGCCACTGCTTGTCCCGTGCCAGATACAACCAGGAGCCGCCAGGCAGCCCGTCGGGGAGCGGCAGCCGGACATGGCCGCTATTGCCGACCCGCGCGTCGGCACGATAAGTCGCGCCGTTTAGTTCGACGCGGGTGCCCTCCGCATCGCTGCCGCAGACGAGGACGTCCATGTGCGTGGGGGTGATGACCACGCGCTCCAGCACGCCGCCGCCGTGACAACCTGGCTCAACATGACTATAATTCAGGTCATGACGATGGTGATTCCTCTGGCGGACGCCAAGGCCCGGCTGTCCGCAGTGCTTGACGAGGTGCGGGACACGCACAACCGTGTCGTGATAACCCGCAACGGCCGCCCTGAGGCCGTGATCATCTCCGTAACTGACCTGGAAACCATAGAAGAGACCCTCGACCTGCTGTCCACGCCCGGCGCACTGGACGAGATCCGTACCGCAGAGGCCGAGATCGCCCGCGGCGAGGCCATCGGCGCTGACGAGCTCCGGTGCCTGATGGCGGAGCGCACTCGCGACGAGCGCGACGCCGGGTGAGCGACGAGGCATGCGCCCTGTCGCTGGCCCCGGCCGCCCGCCGTGTACTTGCCGACGCGCCCCCGCGCGGTCTGCCGGTCGCGGTCGCGACAGCGGTGACTGAGTTCCTGACCGGCGCGCTGCTGGACAACCCGCACCGGGTCGGCAAGCCGCTCGCACGCGAACTGGCCCAGTACCACTCCGCACGGCGCGGCGCTTACCGGGTGGTATACCGAATCGACGAACCTGCCCGTACCGTACATGTCGTACGCATCGACCACCGCGCCGATGTCTACCGGACACTGTAGCGCTGCCCGGTCTGAAATCTCGGGCGGCTATTCAGCGCGAGAGCCGATGATCTCGTCGGCGGTCTTGACCAAAGCGAACGGCTCTCAATAGCCGTGGTCCAGATGTCTCGCCATTTCAGAACCTTCCTCCGATGCGCGAACTATCGCGACTCTGGCACCTGACCGAGACGGCGCGGAACACGCTCGGGTGGAGCACTGAGTACTGGACTACCGTTCCTGGCCACGAGTGCGCAGGGGAGCCTCGCGGACCAGTAGCGAGGAGGCGCCCAGGAACGCGGATCTTCTCCGCGTATTCTCCGGGACCAGCCGTAACCGGCCGGTCCGAGCCGGACACCGGCAAGAACAACCCTGACAGCATCAGCGTTGGTCAGAGGCCGTCTTCGCAGGTAGTGGCAGGTGTTGGGTTCGAACCAGCGTAGACACCCCATGGCGTTAGGTTGTCAAGCGGCGTCTTCGAGCCGGTGCTGCCAGGCAGTTGCCTCGTCGCAGGGAGTGCTGGTTTTGAGGCAGCCGTGCAGGATGCCGGCCAGGCGGCTGGCGAGCTGGCGCAGGGCAGCGTGATGGCTGGTGCCGCGGGCGCGGACCTGGTCGTAGCAGGCGCGGGCGCCCGGGGAGGCGGTCAGCGCGCAGAAGGCCTGCTGGTGCGGGGCGTCGGCGAGGCGGCGGTTGCGGACGTGCCGGGCGAGCACGGCTTTCTTCCTGCCCGACGCGCGGGTGACCGGGCTGGTCCCGGCGTAGTTCTTCCGCGCCTTCGCGCCGGCGTGCCGTTGCGGGTCGTCCCCGAACCCGGGCGGGCACCCGGGCACCGGGGACCTTGCCCGGGCCAGGCCGGGACCAGACGATCTCAGCGTCCGGGTGCCCGCCAGAATGGGCCTCTACCCGGGCTTCCATCAGGCCGGCCTGCTCGTTCAGCACGCTGATCACCGCAGCCGCCGGCCGTACGGCGGCGGCGCAGGCCGCCGTCACCACCGGAGGCTGCCCGAGTTGCCGGCCGCGCGGCGCGGCCTGGATCTGCCTGGCCTTCTCCGGCACCCCGCGGCGGCGGGCACGCGTCAGCGCCGCGCTGATCCGCGCGATGCCCAGCCCGGCCGCGCTGCCAGGATCGGGTGCCTTAGCCAGCAGCTCCAGGGCGCCGGGAGCAGCCAGGCCATCGAAGGCCCCCAGCGCGGCGGGAAAGAACTCCCGCAGCGCCGGCCGCAGCCGCAGCACGTGCCGGGCCCGTTCCCAGACCAGGAACTGATGCGCGCGGGCGACTACCCTGACTGCCTGCGCCAGGTCGCCATCCCCGGCCGCCGCCCGCAGCTGATGCGCATCGGCGCGGACCATGCCCGCCAGCATGCGCGCATCCCCGGCGCCGCCTCTGGCTCCCGAGGTCCCGTGCCGCTCCCGGTACCGGGCCGCCTGCCGAGGGTTCACCGCATACACCACGCAACCCGCGGCGATCAGCGCAGCCACCCGCGGGCCCCGGTCAGCCTCGATCCCGGTCACCACCTGACCCGGCCCGTCACCCGGATCAGCGAACCGGCCGGTCAGCTCATGAAACCGGGTAATCCCGGCCACGCCCTCACTCAGCCGGGCCCGCCCGAGCACCCGCCCCGACCCGTCCCGCACCCCCCGCATCACGATGATCTCCCGCCCGGTCATCACCCGCGAACAGCACCGCCACCTCCCGCGCCCGGCACCGTCATCTCAGCGGCAGCACGGAGAAAAACGCCAGCGGCCTGACAGATCAGTGCTCACGCCGGCAAGCGGGCACGCCACCCCATCAGCGGCCCAGTCCTCCCCACGACCAGCGGGGGCACGGCCCGCGCTCAGGCATCAGCCGCCGCCTGGCTGAACAAGTGCTCACCCGCCAGGCGCAACCGGAACCGAGCCTGCCCCTGCAGGCCAACCCGGTAGCCCCCATTAGGCTGAGCCAACGGTTTTACAGCACGCCCAATCCTACCCATCGGAATGGCCGCTGGCCTGCCATTTCTCCATTCCAGGCCGCGTGAAACCCGCGATCTGTCCGCCCCGTGTCCGTGAATTCCTAGTGGCCCAGGTCAGGGCGCCGAGGCCGTGGGAAACGCGTCCCGCTAAGTCCAGCGGAGTCCCGTTGTGCGTCCTATCCTTCGTCGCACCTGCTCACCACTGCGGGGAGCCCACTGCGACGACATCACGGCCACCCGCTTCCACAACCCTGCCCGAAACGGTCACACTCGAGAAACCCGGTTTGCGCGCCCTTATTTCATGCTCATAACTCACTTTTCTGGGATCGGGGCGCTGCCCGGGGTGCTTGCCTGCTAGCTCCGGTCACGCCGGTTGTGAGAGTGGATGCTCGCCAACGCCGCGATCCCGAGCAGGAATGTGCCGAGCCCGCCAAGGACTGCGGCCAGCGCCACGATATGGGCCAAGGTAATGATCGGTGGCCTGGGCATAGAGTGGCTTGAGAACGACGGTCCTGGCGTGACCGCAGGTCGCGGCTTGCCAGAAGCGGGAAGGGTTCCGACCAGCCAGGCCAGTGCGGATGGAACACTGCTATCGCTCCGATGACCACCGCGAGCGTCGCTAGTGTCGCCAAGCACCCCCTCTGCAGGTCGCTGGTGGTGCGCAAGTGGATGCCAGGACCGGACTTTATCTCGCTGGGGGTCTGGCCGGTTTTGCTGGTAGGTTTCGGCGGGCCGGAACCAGTCACGGAATGTGCGGCGAGACCGTGAGGGACTGGTTTCCACCTCGTGGCCATCTCAGCTGCCGCTGGCTAGGGACCGGTGTGGATGTGGGAGGCGCATGTGTATGGGGCGTTGGGTGACTGGTCGCGTAGTTGGCGCGTTGCCGCGTGCAGGGCAAGGGCTGCTGTGTCAGGCCCTGTGCCGACCAGGTTCTTGTATAGGCGGCGGGCGAATTCGACTGCGGTTTCGTCGGCGATAGGCCACAGGGTGCCTATCACGTGGCGGTAGCCGGCGAGCTGGAACGCGGATGTCAGGTGGATCGCCTCGTCGGGAAGTTCGCCGGGGTCGGCGGTGGCGCATGCGGACAGGAA
Source organism: uncultured Actinomycetota bacterium (assembly GCA_963819285.1). Classification (GTDB taxonomy): domain Bacteria; phylum Actinomycetota; class Actinomycetes; order Streptosporangiales; family Streptosporangiaceae; genus Chersky-822. The sequence continues at coordinate 410,204 of CAWFVM010000006.1, read as the reverse complement.
GGCTAGGTCGGCGCCGAGCCTCATGCGGGTGATATCTGTGACGGTAAGGGGCTTGTGCTGGTGATCGTCGAGCAGCAGGTAGCTGGCGGATGGGCTGGCCAGGTCGGCGTGCGCGTGACAGGCGAAATGCGCCCGCCGCGCTGTGCGCAGGGCTTGGGAGACGTTGCGATGGGTGGCCTGGTTTCCCTGCAGGGTGCGGGTGTGTGCGCCGAAGTGCTGGCTGACGACCTCGGCTTCGGCTGCCGCGCCTGGAAGAGGTGCCGCGCCTGGCGTGCGGCGCATGGCGACCACGAGCACGTCCGGGGTGCCGGCGGGGCCGGCGGGGCGGTGGTGGCTGCGGGCGTAGAGGAGCGCGCGGATCGTCGGGGTGTAGGAGGATGCCACGCGGTCCAGCACGGTCGGCGGGCGGACGTCGGACCTGGTGCCGTGGTGCCCGGCGGCGTGGAGGGGCAGGAAGGACAGGGGTCCGGGGAGGCACCACCATAGCCGGGTCCATGGCTGGCCCGCCGGTGGCGGGCTGTGGAGTCCGAGCTGGTCCAGGACGGGCTTGGCTGCTGTGTCCGACAGCCAGCCGAGCAGGCCTGTCAGCTACTGGTTCATGGCTTGGGGGGTCTGAGCGCCGGATGGTGTGAGGAGGAATTCCATTTGGCCCGCGAGCTGGGGCAGGGTCAGGTCGGACAGCGGGGCATCCCGGAACTGCCGCCGCCTACGATCTCAGCGCCGGCCGCCAGTTGATGCTCGTGATCAACGGCAAGGACCAGCTCTCCTCCGACGCCAGCGTCGCGGGCAGCACCGAGTCCTCGTCCGTACACTGGGTGCATGAGCGAGATGCGCGACGAGCTGCACTTCATGGTTGACCGGCTGCCGGAAGCCCAGTTGCGGCCTGCGCTGGAACTCATCCGCGGTCGTGTGGACGAGCCCGGCGGGTCTAGGCGTGACCTGCCGTTCTTCGCGTCCTTCGAGGCTGATCCGGACCTCGCTGAGCAGTCGGAGGAGATCCTCCGGGCCGAGCTGGGCCGTTGACGTGCTGCTGTGCGACACGGGCGTCTTGCTAGCTGCGGGCAACGTCAAGGATCACGCCCATCAGCCGTGCGTCAGGCTCCTGCGCGAGGCCGAGGGGCCGCTCCTGGTGCCCGCGCCGGTCTGCGCGGGTGCCAGCGATGGCCCTTGTCGCTGATGGCGGCGTGAACGTTGTCGAGCGTGATGGGAAACTTGGTTATGGGTGCCTCTCGGTACTGGCGGAGCGATGAAACGAAGACCCCATTAGTTCCATGAGTTACCGCCTGCGAAAAAGGGCAGCACACCAACTTCATAATGGCAAGACGGTACCCCGCGCCGATGTGTCTCTCGCCTCTTATCTTGTTTCCTATTCCTCAATAGGACCAGGCTCCACTGTATTCTGGCTGGCGCAGCCTGTCTACACCCCTGACCTCTGCGATAAAAACGTATGCGCCGTGGACATTCCTTGATCCGGTTGTGGCGGCGCAAGCCCATCCCGTAATTGTGAGTCAGGGCTAGCGCTGGTTGACGCGTCAGCAAACAGTCCCTCTTGATGCTCGCCGGGCATTCACTCTCGACTACAGACCTGTCGGCGCTGCCCGGTCGGACGGGGCCCGGCCGAGTTATACGAAGGCATTTGTCGCGGGAACGCATTGGAACAGCTAGCCGGAGTCGCCCTGCAGGAAGTCGCTCAATAGCCGGGTTCCTGCGCTGGTCAGCTGATGCTGGTCAGCGATATCAGCTTGATGTGGTGCCCGAATTTAGTGAAGTCCGCGAGGTTCATCGTGATCAGGGAGTCGATGCCGTGCACGAGCATGGTCGCCACGACATTCGCGTCATGTACCTGCTTGCCGGCGCAGGGTATTTCGTCCAGCAAGCCGAGCAGGCGGTCAGCGACCTTGCTGTCCTCGGTGAGCAGGCTCGCCCGCGTGCCGAAGGCGCGGACGTTCGCGACAGCGTCGGCCTGATTCAGGCCGAGCCCGTTCTTGTCCGCGGGCCGGGTCGCGACGGCGAGGTACTCGCGCATGATCTGCCCGCTGGCGTACAGGGTCGTACCGCGGCCCGCCCAGTCGCTGAAGATCAGCATCGCCTGCCGGTGCTCCGCTCTGCCCTCATCGGTCGCGGACATGAGGACGTTGGTGTCGAGCATCGCCCGGCCCGGCAGCGCCGTGAGGCTAACGGCCATCGTCGCCGTAGATTTCCTCGCGAGACCAGGCCGAAGATCCGCCGTTGTTGACCATCGTCAGCCGGAGCGGCGGCAGGGACCCTGGAGCCGGTGCGGGCTCGGCCGCAGCGGACTCGAGGATAGCCAGAAGCTCCTGCTGAAGCGATCGTCCGTGCCTCCTGGCCCGCTCGCGCAAGGCAGCGGCGACAGGGCCGGGCACATCGCGCACGTTGAAGGCGACCATAACCCGACGATAGCACTACTAGTAGCAGGCGCGAAGCTCAGGTAGCCGACAACTGGCCGACTCGTCACTCTCCCGGCCACGGCATCCTGCAAGAACAAACCGGTGCGCCGCGTCTGCACGAGCGGCAAATCATCAGCGACATATGCACCGAGGCCAGCGCCGCGTGATCGGGCCGCGTTCCATGATCACGGAGACAGGCTCTGCTTGGGTTCCGTGATCGGGCTGGTTTTCTGGACTCAGGATGTGCGGTTCCGGCTTGCGCCTGGTTCCGGGAGGTGGTTCAGCCCTGCCCGGGTGGCGGGTCTGCCGGTTTTCCGCCCTTTCGGGGTACCGGCGGCTGGCCCTGTCCGGAGAGCTCTCGGCTCCCGGGGGAATTGTCAGGGTTCTCCTGGAGGGTTGGCGGCTCTCCAGGACGCTGGCGAAGTGCCGAAGGATCAGGCGAGCCTGGCAGCAGGTGAGCCGGCTGTGAAAGAAGAGTCACCGGGGACCAGTCCGGGTCCGCCGGTGGCTCCGCCCGGCACGCGTAGCAGCCCGATCACGGAATTCGCGCCAGAACCCTGAAACGCACGGGGCAGCCGACCCGAACGGGGTACCGCCCACCGAGCCCGGACATCACGCCCCGCACCTCCCCCAGCCCGCCCGAACCAGCCCGGCCCAGGCAACCCGACCGCAGCCAGTCCCTGCCACCTCGATGCGGCCCTGGCACCGGCCCCGGCCCCAGCTCCTCCCCAGAACCTCCCTCCAAGGAACCGCACCCCTGTGACATAGCTCCTGTGGCAGGGGGTTAGTGGACGTCAGCTACCTAACCACTGCACTCGTCGCAATCTGATCGTCGGATGGTCAATCAATAGAAAACTCGTACATCACTGGCGATGTCGTGCCAGCATCTGCACCACCCAGAGGTTACGGATCATTGGGCGCTGGAGATGCCGCATGGGCGATCTTAAAACTAGAAAAAGGCCGCAAACGCCCCATAAAGGCAAGCACGTTCCCGGCAACGTATCCGCGTTGCGGCCTGGCACGCTGATAGCAGCGGTGATCGCTGTCTGCCTGGCGCAGATGGCGCTTGCCAATCCGGCTGTGCTGAATGGCCTGTTCCAGCAGGACCTCGGTACCAGCTCGGCTCAGCTCACCTGGATTTCCGACGCCTTCCTCGTGCCAGTCTGCGTGCTCGAGCTTAGTTTCGGAGTGCTCGGCGACCTCTTCGGGCGCAAGCGGCTTCTTGTCGGCGGCGCGCTGGTGCTCGCGGTGGGGGAAGCGATTGGCGTGCTGACGCCGGGAACTTCGCTGCCAGGGAATGTGCGGCTGGTGGTGCTCTGGACTGGCCTGGTCATCGCGGGGACCGGCGCGGCCGCCCTTTTCCCGACCAGTCTCGCCGTCGTCGCCGCAGGCACGCATACCGCCCGTGACCGCGCCCGCGCGGTGTCGATCTGGGCGGCGGCGCTCTCGATGGGCAATTGCCTGTCGCCGGTCCTGGGCGGCCTGGCGTCGAAACTGCGGTTCGGTTCTGATCCGCTGGCAGGCTGGAAATGGGCTTTCCTCGGAATTATTGCCCTCGCGCTGATCAGCGCCGTTGTGTCGATCACGGCGGCGAGGGACTCGTCATCTCCTGAAGGCCGGTCGCTGGACTGGCCAGGACAGGTGACGATCGCCGCCGGGCTCTTCGGACTGCTCTACGCGGTTGTCCAGGGTCCGACTAGCGGCTGGCGAAACTGGCAGGTGCTCGGCGGGTTCGCGGTCGCCCTGGTCTCGCTTACCCTCTTCGTGCTGCTGGAACGCAGGTCGCAGGCTCCGCTGCTGCGCCTTGATTTCTTCCGTAACCGTAATTTCGCGGTAGCGTCAATCGTCACCGTGATCGGCATGTTCGCCTTTCTGGGTATCGCCTATTCGACGAGCATCCGGCTGTCGGCCATCCAGGGCTTCAGCCCGCTGAAAACGGCGATCGCGTTCGGATTTCTCAACGGCGTCGCCCTGATCCAGCTGCCGCTCACCAGCCGGCTGCTCGAACGGCACAGCCCGAAGTGGCCGCTCGGCAGCGGGCTGATCCTGATGGCCGCGGGTGCCTTCTGGCTGGCCGCGGTCCCTGCCGCCAACTTTTCGCTCATCCCCGTCATCCCGCCGTTCGCGGTGGCGGGAGTCGGCTTCGCGCTGTCTCTTTCCGCCCTGAGCTTTATCGCGGTGAACACGCCGCCGACTCATCTGGCCGGCATGGCCAGCGGCACCACCAACATGCTCCGTGACTTCGGGTTCACGCTGGGACCGGCGATCATCGGCGCCGTCGCACTCAGCCAGGCGGCGGCCGACATCCGGGACAAGCTGGCGGCCAGCGCGGCGCTGCGCAAGGCGCTGGCCGCGTTCAACGCCTCGCCTGCGCACGTTCCGGCGGCTCAGCGGCCAGCGGTGGAGGCGGCGGTGCGCGCGGTCGGATCTGGTCCGCTCGGGGCGAACGCGGTGCCAGCTTCCGTGCGGCTGCCGAGCGGGCAGGTGGTGCCGTTCAACCCGCTGCATCAGGTGGCGTTCGACGCGCTCAGCCGCTCGTACTCGCTGGGTTTCCTGCTATCCGGGGCCGGCGCCCTGCTGGCTGCCCTGCTGACCTTCCTGGCGATCCGCGCCAGGGCTGATGAGACGATGCTCGACCTGGAGCTGGGTGATGAGTGACCAGGTCGTTCAGCACCAGCGAGCCTGGCCCGTGCTGTCGGGGACCATTCCCCCGCTGGCGCCTGCCTATATCCCGCGCCCGGAAACCGGGCGCGGACCCTGGGACGGGATGTATCCCGGCCGCACGGTCATCCTCGGACCGGACAGCGACTCGCAGGCCCGCGACCGGCGTCCTGGCGGGACGGGCAAGACCCAGCTAGCAGCCGCGATCGCGACGAGGCTGTGGTCAGAGGCCGCGCTCGACCTGCTGATCTGGCTGGACGCGGGCAGCCGCGACAGCATCGTCTGCGGCTACGCGCAAGCGTTGGCCGACATCGTGGTCGCCGCACCGCCAGGCCAGCCCGAGGCCGCGGCCACGCAACTGCTGGCCTGGCTGGCGCAGACCGGCAGGCGCTGGCTGGTGGTACTCGACGGTCTCACCGAGGCAGCCGACGCGAGCGGGCTCTGGCCGCACGGCCGCAGCGGTCAGGTACTCATCACGACCAGCCTGCCCGGACTAAGGCCCGCCACGGGACCAGCCGCCGACCTGGAGCCGCTCACGATCGCCGTGTCGTCGTTCAGCGAGCGTGAGGCCGTGAGCTACCTGTCGGCGCGGCTGAGCGGCGACCCGTATCACGCCGCAGGCTCTCTCGATCTCGCACTGGCCGCGGGCGGCCTGCCGGCTGGCCTGGCACTTGCCGCCAGCTACCTGCTCGACAGCGGGCAGGACTGCCGCCAGTACCGGCTGGCGTGCGAGCGATACCGACGGCATCAGCGGGGCGACCTGGCCAGGGATCCGCTGGCACCGTTCTGGATGTTCGCTTTCGACCGAGCCAGGCAGTACGCGCCACCCGAGCACACCTGGCCCGCGCTCAAGCTCGCCGCGACCCTGAGCCCGGGCGGAGTGCCTGGCTCGGTTCTGACCAGCGCAGCAGCCTGCAGTTACATCACCGGCCGCACTCAGGTCACCCGCGCTGACCAGGCGATTGTGCGCGCCACGTTCGGGCACCTGCAGCGCTTTGGCCTGGTGGCGGTGGAACCCGACGATGAGGTCCGCACTGTCGCGATGGCCGCCGCGATGCAGGCCTCGGTCCGCCTGGCCATGGGCGAGGCCGAACTGAGGCAGGCAGCGCGGGTTGCGGCTGACGCGGTGCTCGAGGTCTGGCCTGAGAGCGCGGGAACGGCGGCGCTGGAGCAGGCACTCAGGAACTGCGCGACCAGCATCAGGAGAAACGACGACCTGGCGCTGTGGGATCAAGGCTGCCATGCGCTGCTCGTCCGGGCTGGCCAGAGCCTTGATGACGCCAGGCTGGCCGAGATCGCCCGGCAGTACTGGCACGATCTCGCCCGGCGTTCCGCCGATTTCTTCGGACCTCGCGCCCCGGTCACGCTGGCATTGCGAGAGCACTTCGCCAGTGCTGCCACGGCGGCCGGGCGGGCCGATGAGGTGGTCGGGCTTCGGCGTGAGCTTGCCGTCGACCTGGACGAGGTAGCTGGCCCCGCCCATCCGCAGGCCGTCATCTCGCGGCTGCGCCTGGCCAGGGCGCTGCGCGCCGCCGGACAGCTCGGCGATGCCATCTCGCTCGGCAGGCAGGTCGCGGCCGACTGTGATGCCGTATTCGGCCAGTCGCACCCGCAGGCCACCCAGAGCCTGCGCGAGCTCGGCGACGCCTGCAGCGCCGCCGGGCGGCATCCCGAGGCCATCGAAGCCCTGGAACGCTGCCTGAAGCTGCGCGAGCAGGCCTTGGGCCCGATGCACGGGAACTCGGTCGCCGTCAGGCACGACCTGGCGGCCGCCTACCGCCGGGCGAACCAGGCGCCCGACGCGATCAGGGCCTACCGGGACGCTCTGGCCATCGCCGAGAGCACTGCGGGCGCCGCTCATCCCGACGCGCTGACCGCGCGCGAAGACCTCGCGATCGCCTGCCACGAAGCTGGACTGGCCAGCGAGGCGTCCGCCGCTTTCGAGCGCGCTCTCGCCGACTGGCAGCGCGCACCGGGAGCACGCCCGCAGGACACGATCACCGCGCGGGCGAACCTCGCCGCGGTCTACTGCCTGAAAGGCCGCGTGAAGGACGCGATTCCGCTCTTCCGCAGCGAGATCGCTGACCTGGAGCAGCTGCGAGGTCCAGGACACGCGGACACTCTCCGCGCCCGGTGGAACCTGGCCGCCGCGTGCCACAAGGCCAGGCGGCTGCGGGAGGCACTCACGCTCGGAGAAGCCACGCTCGCCGATTGCGAGCAGCACCTCGGACCCGGGCACTGGGACACCCTGACCGCGCGAGCGAACCTGGCCCACGCCTACCACGCGGCCGGGCTGCTGAAGCGCGCGAGCGCGCAGTTCGATCGGGCGCTCAGGGACTGCGAGCGAGCGCTGGAACCCGACGACGGGCTCACTGCCGAGGTGCGGACACTGCGCCAGCGCTACCTCGCCGGCCGGCAGGGCGCCGCGCCGATCTTCTCGCCGCCGACCGCACGGCGCTTAACGGGACGGCGACTCGGCCGGGCCGTGCCTGGAGGGCTGGGCCGCGCTCGCCGCGCTCGCTCAGGCGACCAGCAGGCTGCGGCTCGGCACGCTGGTGACTGGCGTCCACTACCGGCACCCCGCCGTGCTGGCACCGCTGGCCGACGCACTCGCCTCGATCCGTTGACAACAGGCAAGAACCGCGCGTAACTAGGTCTCACTGGCGGACAGCGAGAGGCGGAGCAGGCGGATGAACGATCAGCCGGTCGAGATTCACGGAACGTGCAAGCCGGCCTTCGAGCCGGTGCGAGCTGCCTTCGCCGCCAACTTCGCTGATCACGGCGAGCTCGGCGCGAGCGTGGCCGTCGTGGCCGGCGGCGAGCAGGTCGTGAACCTCTGGGCCGGCTGGGCCGATCCCGGCCGGTCGCGCCCGTGGCAGCAGGACACGCTGACCAACGTCTGGTCGACGACCAAGGCCGTGACCGCGCTGTGCGCGCACATCCTGATCGACCGCGGTGAGCTCGACCCCGATGCCCCGGTTGCCAGGTACTGGCCCGAGTTCGCGCAGGCAGGGAAGGAGGACCTGCCGGTTCGCTGGCTCCTGTGCCACAAGTCCGGCCTGACCGGACTGGCGGTCCCGGCGGCGGTGACCGACTACTACGACTGGGACAAGATCACCGGGCTGCTCGCCGCGCAGGCCCCGCTCTTCCCGCCCGGAACCGCTACCGGCTACCAGGCGATCACCTTCGGCTACCTGGTCGGCGAGGTCATCAGGCGGATCACTGGCCAGAGCCTCGGCCAGTTCGCCGCGGCCGAGGTCACCAGCCGGACCGGTGCCGACTTCCACATCGGGCTGCCGGCCAGCGATCTCGGCCGGTGCAGCGACCTGCTTGGCGTCCGGCCGAGCGACGACGACCAGGCCGCGATGGCCCAGGCATACGCACACGCGGCCCCGGCGGCAAGGGCCGCGCTGTTCAACCCGCCGCTGACCGGCGATGAGGCGAACGCACCCGGCTGGCGGATGGCCGAGATCCCGGCCGCCAACGGGCACACCACGGCGGCGGCTCTCGCCACAATCTTCGGCGCGGCCGCCGACGGCTCAGGCACGTTCATCTCGCCGGAAACCCTGGCGATGGCGAGAGCGGGCGAGGGCACCTACACCGACCTGGTGCTCGGCTTCCCGGTCGAGTTCGGCCTGGGAATCGCCCTGTCCGGCCCCGAAGGGCACTTCGGGCCGAACCCGGCGGCCTTCGGCCACGACGGCTTCGGCGGCTCGGCCGTCGGCTGCGACCCCGAAGCCGGCGTCGCCTTCGGCTACGTCATGAACCGCATGGGCCTGAACCTGGCCGACGACCCCCGCAAGATGGCCCTCATCGACGCCATCTACCAGAGCCTCCAGGCCGCCTAGGCACCCGAGTACCCGGCGCAACCTTCGGCAGCCTTCCGTGATTCATGAACCATCCCTTGATCGCGGAACATGCGCCGCGTGATCACCCCGCCAGGACTCTGTGATCAAGATCTCGGCCATGATCACGGGAACTGAGTCGGGCGAATTCTGTGACCAGCATCCAGCCTCATTTAAGAGGCACCAGATTTCTGGACTCCGGCGTGCTGTCGCGGGGTTGCGGCTGGTTCCGGGCGGTAGCTCAGTCCCGGTCGCATGGCGAGTTTGCCGGGTATCCGCCCTTTCGAGATACCGGCGGTTGTCGCTGTCCGGAGAGATTCTCCCCCGGCGAATTGTCAGGGTTCTCGCGGGGTGTTGTCAGCGTTCTCCCGGAGAGTCTCTGTTGATGAAGTACATATAGCATGGACATCATCAACAAAGACGACTGAGGTGACTGATGACCCTGACGCAGATCGACATCGATCAGGATGCTCTCGATGAGGCTATGCGTCTCTCCGGAAGCAGGACGAAAAAGGACACCGTCAACCTGGCCTTGCGGGAGTTCGCGGCGCGACACCGCCGGGTCGCGGCCCTGGAGCACTATGCGACCCTGGCGTCGAAATGGGACTTCGAGGGGTGGGAACACCGCCGGGCGGCGGAGAAAGACCCGGCATCGTGATCCGCTACCTGGTCGACTCGTCAGCCCTATGGCGGACCTTGCGAGACGCAGACCTCCGGGAGGCCTGGGCCGACGTCGTCTCCGCCGGAGCGATCGGCTCCTGCCAGCCACAGCGCATCGAGTTCCGTCGCTCGGCACGGAGCATCGACGAGTTCGAGCAGATGTCGGACATGTTTGAGGTGCTGTACCCGGATGCGCCTGTTCCCAAAGGCTGCTGGAGGTGGATCGAGGCCGCGCAGTTCCGCTTGCTCCGTAACAGAGCCCATCGTGCGCTGTCGGCGGTGGATCTGCTGATCTGCGCGACTGCGGCACAGCTAGACCTGACTGTGCTGCCTGACGATAAGGATTTCGCTGCCGCCGCACGGTACCTCCCCGACCTGCGGGAACGCCCCATTCACAACTTGCCGCAGGCCGGCTGAGTCGCTCCGCCTGATGACCCTGCCCATCCCGGCGACCCAGGCAATGTTCCGCGATCATGAAGTGAACCTTCATCACGGAACGCTGCCGGGGGGATTACGCCACTAGGGTTCCGTGATCAAGACTCCGACGTTGATCACGGAACGTTGCAGGTCGATCTGGTACGCCCGTCATTGTCCGTTCGGTCGTGACGTGGTAGAACATGCCGAATGACCGAGAACGCAAGTTCTGAGACACCGGACCGTCCGGCTATCCGGATCGCAGGGCTGCGCAAGAACTTCGCTGACTTCGTCGCGCTCGCGGGAGTGGACCTGGAGATCAGGGCGGGCGAGTTCTTTACCCTGCTCGGCCCGTCCGGTTCCGGCAAGACCACGCTGCTGCGGCTGATCGCGGGGTTCGACCGGCCCGGCGCCGGCACGATCGAGCTTGACGGCCGCGAGATCTCCGGCGTTCCGCCCTACGCCCGCGACGTGAACACGGTCTTCCAGGACTATGCCCTGTTCCCGCATATGTCGCTGCTGCAGAACATCGAGTACGGAATGCGGGTCAGGCGGGTGCCGAAGGCCGAGCGCCGGGCACGGGCGCTGCGGGCCCTTGAGTCGGTTCAGCTGACCGGGCTTGGCGAGCGCAGGCCCGCGCAACTGTCCGGCGGTCAGCGTCAGCGGGTCGCGCTGGCCCGCGCGATCGTCAATCAGCCGAAAGTGCTCCTGCTCGACGAGCCGCTCGGCGCGCTTGACCTCAAGCTCCGCCAGGAGATGCAGCGCGAGCTCGCGCACGTCCAGCGCGACGTCGGCATCACCTTCGTCTACGTCACCCACGACCAGGAGGAGGCCCTGTCGATGAGCGACCGGGTCGCGGTGCTGAACCGGGGCCGGGTCGAGCAGGTCGGCTCGCCGCTTGAGGTGTACGAGCGGCCTGCGACCGAATTCGTCGCGGGCTTCATCGGCACCTCGAACCTGATCGAGCGCGAGGGCAGGCAGCTGACGATCCGGCCGGAAAAGATCCGCCTGCTGGCCGAGAACGAGCAGCCAGCCGACGGCGCGCACGTGGAGTCCGGGATCATCCGCGACGTCGTCTACGTAGGGGTCTTCACCCGCTACGTCATCGACCTTGATGCCGGCGGCGAACTGGTCGTGGCCCGGCAGAACGAGCACTCGGCCCAGTCAGCGCCCGGCGTTACCGGAGCCAGGGCCAGGCTCGCCTGGATGCCGGGTCAGACCATCACGATCCCGCAAGGGGAGGTCGCACGTTCCTAGCGAGCGCGCGGAAGGGCAGGACGAGATGAACAGAACATCCCGGCTGGCGAGCGGCCTGGCGCTGCTCGGCACAGCGGCACTGCTGGCGGCGTGCGGCGGCAGCAGTAGCAGCAACGGCGCGGGCGGCACCGGCTCTGGCGGCGGCGCGCCCACCGGCGCGGTACCGACGGCCAATCTGCCCGTGCTGACGACGATCGGCAAGGGCGAGGGCCAGCTCAACCTGATCGCCTGGGCCGGCTATCTCCAGCCCGAGTGGGTCAAGCCGTTCGAGCAGCAGACCGGCTGCACCGTCAACGCCAAGTACGCCAACACCTCCGATGAGATGGTGGCGCTGATGGCCAATGGCGGGGGCGGCCAGTACGACATGGTGTCCTCCTCCGGCGACGCCGACCTGCGCATCATCTACGGCGGCGACGCCCGCCCCGTCAACATCAAGCTGATCCCGAGCTGGAACGACTTCTTCCCCCAGTTCAAGTCCCCCGCCTTCAACACCGTCGATGGCGTGCACTACGGGGTCTCCCTGCAGTGGGGCCCGAACGTGCTGATGTACAACACCAAGGACTTCCACGCCGCGCCGCCCTCCTGGGACGTGATCTACAGCCCGAAATACAAGGGCCAGATCACCGTTCCCGACAATCCCATCCAGATCGCCGACGCGGCCCTGTACCTCAAGACCCACCAGAGCAGCCTGGGCATCACCGATCCGTACGAGCTGACCCAGCCGCAGTTCAGCGCGGCGGTCAAGCTGCTGGCCGGCCAGCGGCCGCTGCTCAAGTCTTACTGGGACCTGGCCTCGCAGGAGATCTCGGCGTTCAAGAACGGCGACGTCACCCTCGGCGCTGGCTGGCCTTACCAGGTCAGCGCGCTGAAGGCGGACAAGTTCTCGATCGGCTCCACGATCCCGAGCGAAGGCGCGACCGGCTGGGCCGACACCTGGATGCTCGCGGCCAAGGCACCGCACCCGAACTGCGCCTACCTGTGGATGCGCTACATCAGCACCCCGAAGGTGCAGGCCGAGCAGGCACTCAACTATGGCGAGACGCCGGACAACACCAAGGCCTGCGCCTTCATGGACAAGATGCAGGCAGGCTCGTGCGCTGAGTTCCACGCGAACGCCCCGGCCGCCTACCTGAACTCGATCGAGCTGTGGAAGACGCCCATCGCGGCCTGCGACAACGGCAAGCCGGACTGCGTGCCGTACTCCCAGTGGGTGACAGCGTGGAACACCCAGGTCAAGTAGGCCGGCACGCTCTGGTCGCGGCCTGCGCCGCGTCCTGTGGCGCCGGCCGTGGACCAGGGCCACGCTGCTGCTTACTCCCCCGCTGGCCTGGTTCCTGCTGATCTACCTGGCCTCACTGGTCGTGCTGCTGATCACGGCCTTCTGGGAAACGAATTCGTTCACCGGCAACCTGGTGCACGTCTGGAACCTCGGAAATATTGAGAATATATTCAGCACGTCGGCCTACCAGCAGGTCATCGGCCGCACCGTGGAAATGGCCGCGGCGGTGACCGTCGTGGACGCATGTGCTCGCCTTCCCGTTCGCGTACTACATGGCACGGGTCGCGACCCGGCGCACCAGGACGATCCTGTACGTCGCGACCTTGCTTCCGCTGTGGGCGAGCTACCTGGCAAAGGTGTACGCCTGGCAGCTCATCTTCACCAAGGACGGCGTGCTCAACTGGAGTCTCGGCAAGATCGCCATCGGCCCGCTCAATCTGATCGACACCAACTGGGCGGTCTTCATCGCCTTCTGCTATATCTGGCTGCCCTACATGGTGATCCCCGTGTTCGCCGCGCTTGACCGGATCCCGGCCTCGATGATCGAGGCCTCGCAGGACCTCGGCGGCCGGACCTGGCGGACCACCAGGTCGGTCATCGTGCCGCTGGCGCTGCCCGGCCTCGTGGCCGGGTCGATCTTCACGTTCTCGCTGACGCTCGGCGACTACATCATCCCTGAACTGCTCGGCGGGACGAACTCGGTGTTTATCGGGTCAGTCGCCTACACCAGTTTCCTGTCCAACAACGTGCCGCTCGGCGCGGCGATGGCCCTGGTGCCGATCGCGATCATGGTCTGCTACCTGCTTGGCGCCCGGGCGCTCGGCGCGTTCAGGGAACTCTGTGGAGTCACGCGCGCTGAAGACCGGGCTGCGGATCTGGGTCGCCCTGGTGCTCGCATTCCTCTTCGGGCCGATCGCTCTCATAGTGCTGTACGCCTTTGATCCAGCGACTGTGGAGAGCTGGCCGATTCAGGGCCTCACACTGCACTGGTTCTCCGTCGCCTGGCACGACCAGGCCGTTCGCTCGGCTTTCCTGCTGTCGGTCAAGGTCGGCCTGCTCGCGACCGGGATCGCGCTCATCCTCGGCTCGGCCGTCGCCTACGCCCTGCACCAGTTCAGCTTCTTCGGCCGGGACGCGCATCTCGTTCCTGCTGGTGCTCCCGATCGCGCTGCCGGGAATCGTCACCGGGCTGGCGCTGAATTCCTTCTTCACGTTTACCAGCATCAGCTATCGCTGTGGACGATCGTGATCGGCCACGCGACGTTCTGCATCGTGATGGTGTTCAACAACCTGATCGCCAGGCTGGGCGAACGCCGGCTCGCTGGCCGAGGCCTCCATGGACCTGGGCGGCCGGGGCTGGCAGACCCAGCTCTACGTCACCCTGCCGTCCGTGGCCACCGCGCTGATCTCGGGCGCCCTGCTCGCGTTCGCGCTGTCCTTCGACGAGGTCATCGTGACCGTCTTCACCTCGGGCGCCCAGAACACGCTGCCGATCTGGATCTTCGGCGAGCTCCGGCTCGGCCAGCAACTCCCCGAGGTCAACGCCGTCGTGAGCGATCGTGATCGCGCTGACGATCATCCCCGTGCTGCTAGCCGCCAGGATCGCCGGCGCCGACGCCGTCTCCCGCACAACCCGCCCAACCCCAGCCACCGACCCCGCCCGCACCTAGGAGCGTTCGGGTTACGCTTGCTGTCATGGTGATGACAGTAAATTTGCCTGACAACCTGGCGGCGGCCCCTCGGCACGCTGTTGCGTTCACCATTTTGCCCGAATAAGCACACCTATCGCGGACACTGCGAGATGCCGAACTCCGGAGCGCCCGAGGACCCCGTGCAACCTTCCGTGATCATGAAACAAGGCCTGACCACGGAACCTGAGCGGTGTGATCAGCCCATCGGGGTTCCGTGATCAAGATCCCGATCATGATCACGGAACAATTCCTGTCCGCAAACCCGCTACGCAGAGAGCCCTGCGGCACGGCGTCCGTGCTACGAGGCGGCGGCGGGCTCGGTGAGGGTGATGGCGATCGCGCGGAAGAGTCTGGGGGTGTCTTTGAGTACCGCGAGCCGGGGATCGGGGACGGTCAGGAATGCCTCGACGGCGACGTTGAAGTAGGGTGCCAGCCGGGGGTCGATCCTGACCGGCGCGAACGCCCGCCGGTCACCGCCGAGCACGAGTGCGTCAAGCTCGAACGGCCCGAACACGGCCGCGGCGGTGTCGGCGGCGGCGGAGAGGGCCTGGTGGGCCTGATTCTCCCGGCGCCGGGCGAACCGCTGCTGTGAGGTGCCGCCGGCCGCGCTGCGCCCGTGCACCAGGCGGCTGCCGACCTTGGACGCGGCGAGCCTGGGCTCGCTGCCGGTGAACACGCCAGCCGCGTAGCCGCCGAGCCTGATCAGCAGGACCCCCACGACCCGGTCGGCGGTCGCGTGCGCGGCCACTCGCTTCGCCAGCCCGCCGGGCTCGGCCTCGTCGTCCGCCGTCAGCGGCGGAAAGGGAACCCGGCAGACCGCTACCGTCTCGTCGTGCGCGGTAAACGTCACGGCCTCGTCCCCGCGCTCAGTAGTCGCAATGCCGCCATGCCGGTCCCCGAAGACTCGACCCACCCGGCGAACCGGTCAGGCGCCACCTCGATCCGGCGCGGCTGCGGGTCCCGGCGCCTGCGGTCTTCAGAAGTCATGTCGCCGCTGACGTTGAAGCCGAGTGCGCGAAGCTGCTCGCGGCCGTCTTCGGTGATCTTCTCAGGACCCCACGGCGGCAGCCAGACCCAGTTGATCTTGTAGCCGCTGACCAGGCCATCGAGCGCGGCCTCGGTCTGATCCTCGATCACGTCGGTGAGCGGGCAGGCCGCGCTGGTCAGCGTCATGTCCACGGTGCAGACCCGGTCAGCATCCAGGCTAACGCCGTAGACCAGGCCAAGGTCGACGACGTTGACGCCGAGCTCGGGGTCCACCACATCGCGCAGTGCCTCAAGGAGGTCGTCGAGTTCTGGGCTTGATTCCGGGTCGCGGGCGTCAGGTCGCGGCATCCTCATTGGTCTGCGTCATCAGTGTTCCCCTGTCCTGTCCGATTCGGTGCTGCTGACCGCGCGGACGGTCGCATCCTTCCACGCCATCCAGCCGAGCAGCGCGCACTTGATCCTCGCCGGGTATTTGGCCACGCCGTCGAAGACCACAGCGTCACCAAGTACCTCCTCGTCGGGCTCGGTGTCCCGCTCGCGCATCAGCTCAAGAAACGCCGAGCTGATCTCCATCGCCTCGGTCACCGGCTTGCCGATCACCAGGTCGGTCAGCACCGACACGCTGGCCTGGCTGATCGAGCAGCCAAGCGCGTCGTACGACACATCGGCGATCGCTGGCTCGCCGCCGGCGTCCTTGACCGTCACCCGGAGCGTGATCTCGTCACCGCAGGTCGGGTTGACGTGATGAACCTCGGCGTCAAACGGCTCTCGCAGGCCCTTGTGGTGCGGGTGCCGGTAATGATCCAGGATGATCTCCTGGTACAGCGACTCAAGCTGCATCATGCCACCCCGAAGAATTTCTGCGCCGTCCTGATTCCGTCGGCCAGCGCATCGACCTCGTCGAGCGTGTTGTAGAGGTAGAAGCTGGCCCGCGTCGAGGCCTGCACGCCGAGCGCGCGATGCAGCGGCCACGCGCAGTGATGCCCGGTCCTGACCGCGATCCCCAGCTCGTCGAGCACCTGGCCGACATCGTGCGGATGTACCTGATCGACGTCGAACGACACGGCCCCGCCCCGGTCGGTCACGTCGAGCGGCCCGAGAATCCGCACGCCGGGAATCGCGGTGAGCGCCTCGATCGCCCGCGCGGTCAGCAGCCGCTCATGCTCGGCCACATTCGCCATGCCGACGGCGTCCAGGTAATCGCACGCTGCCGCCAGCCCCGCCGCCTGCGCCACTGCCGGTACGCCTGCCTCGAATCGCTGCGGCGGCGGCAGGAACGTGGTCTCCTCCATCCGGACGACCTCGATCATCGAGCCGCCGGAGATGAATGGCTGCATCGCCTCAAGCAGTTCCCTGCGGCCCCACAGCACGCCGATGCCAGTCGGGCCGAGCATCTTGTGCGCGGAGAAGAAGAGGAAGTCGGCGCCGGTCTGCGTCACGTCCACCGGGTGATGCGGCACGGACTGCGCGCCGTCGACGACGACGATCGCGCCGACGGCATGGGCGGCGGCCGCGATCTGCGCGACTGGAGGCATGGCGCCGGTCACGTTTGACTGATGGGTAACGGCAACGATCCGGGTGCGCTCATGGATGAGTGAGCCGGCCTGGGACAGGTCGACTCGCCCCTCCTGCGTCACGCCGAACCAGCGAAGGGTCGCGCCAGTCCGCTGGCACAGCTGCTGCCAGGGCACCAGGTTGGCGTGGTGCTCAAGCTCGGTGATCAGCACCTCGTCGCCGGGCCCGACCGCGAGCGCGCCCGCGCCAGGTGCCGTGGCCGCGTTGCTCACCGAGTAGGCGATCAGGTTCGCCGCCTCGGTGGCGTTCCTGGTGAAGATGATCTCGCCGGGATCGGCGCCGATGAAGGCCGCTACCCGCGCCCGCGCGCCCTCGTAGACGTCGGTCGCCTCCTCGCCGAGGAGATGCGCTCCCCGGTGCGCGGCGGCGTTATGCGCGGTGTAGACGTCACGCTCGGCGTCGAGCACCTGGAGCGGCTTGTGCGAGGTCGCGCCCGAGTCCAGGTAGATCAGCGGGCTGCCGCCCCGCACCTGGCGGGCCAGGATCGGGAAGTCGGCCCGGATCGCCGAGACGTCCAGGGTGGTGTCTGTGCTGGTCATGCCTGTGCTTGTCATTGCAGCGCTCCGGCGGCCAGAAACCGCTCATAGCCGTTGGCCTCAAGCTCGTCGGCCAGCTCGGGGCCGCCCTCCTCCACGATCCGGCCGCCGACGAACACGTGCACGAAGTCAGGCTGCACGTAGCGCAGGATCCTGGTGTAGTGGGTGATCAGCAGCACCCCGTGGTCACTACCCTCGCGGTAGGCGTTGATGCCGGCCGAGACCACCCGCAGCGCGTCGATGTCCAGGCCAGAGTCGGTTTCGTCCAGGATCGCGATCTTCGGGTTGAGCAGCTGGAGCTGCAGGATCTCGTGCCGCTTCTTTTCCCCGCCGGAGAAGCCCTCGTTGAGGTTGCGCTGGGCGAATACGGGGTCGATCGACAGCCCGGCCATCGCGCCATTCAGCTCCTTGACGAACTGGCGCAGCTTCGGCGCTTCGCCGCGCACGGCGGTCACGGCGGTGCGCAGGAAGTTGGATACCGTCACGCCGGGGACCTCGACCGGGTACTGCATGGCCAGGAACAGCCCGGCCCGAGCACGGGCGTCGACGGTCATCGCGAGCACGTCCTCGCCGTCCAGCGTGACCGAGCCGCTGGTGACCTGGTACTTGGGGTGACCGGCGATGGAGTACGCGAGGGTGGATTTGCCCGAGCCGTTGGGCCCCATGATCGCATGGGTCTGCCCGGCCGCGACCGTCAGGTTCACGCCAGACAGGATCTCCTGGCTCTCGCCCTGATTGCCAGCGCTGGCCTGCCCGACCACGCTGACGTGCAGATCCTTGATCTCAAGGGTGGACATTCATATCTCCTGGTCTGAATTAGCTGGTCGGCGCGACGGCGACAAGGACATCGTCGCCGTCGACCCGCACTTGGTAGGTCGCGAGCGGCTTAGTGGCCGGCGGTCCGGTCGGCTTGCCCGACCGGACGTCAAAGCACGAGCCGTGCAGCCAGCACTCCACCGTGTGGTCATAGACCTCGCCGTCGACGAGCGAGACGTCCTCGTGGGTGCAGAACTCGGCCAGCGCGAAGACCTCGCTGCCGCTCCTGACGATCACCAGGGGTACGCCGTTCAGCTCGACGCCGAAGGTCCCTTGCTCAGGAAGATCAGCGAGCGCGCAAGCGCGCATGAACTCGTCAGCCATCACGCGTCCTTCTTGCCCCGGTCCTGGCCGGCACTGCCCCGCTGTGAGTGCGCCGCGCCGAGATCGATCATGGCCTGCAGCTCGGCTTCTATGCCGGCGCTGATCCGCTCGCGCAGCTCGGGCACCGCGATCTCGTTGATCAGCTCGCCGAAGAACCCCGTGATCACCAGGCGCCGCGCCTCGTCGAACGGGATTCCCCTGGCCATCAGGTAGAACAGGTGCTCGTCTTCCAGGCGTCCGCTTGTGCTCGCATGCCCGGCCCGCACGACCTCTCCGGTCAGGATCTCCAGGTTGGGCACGGAGTCGACCCTGGTGCCGTCAGTCAGCACGAGGTTCTTGTTTGACTCATAACTGTCCGTCCCTGCAGCCGCCGTCCGGATGAGCACGTCCCCGATCCAGACCGCGTGCGCCCCGTCACCCTGCAGAGCGCCCTTGTAGGTGACCCGGCTCCGGCAATTCGGCTGATTGTGGTCCACGAGCAGCCGATGCTCCAGATGCTGCCCCGCATCAGCGAAGTACAGCCCCCGCAGCTCAGCATTCCCCCCCGGCCCCGAATACCGCACCGAAGGCGCCACCCGCACAACTCCCCCGCCCAGCGACACGCACGTGTGCAAGAAGGTCGCGTCCCTCCCCACCACCGCCTGCTGATAGGACAAGTGCACCGCATCCGAAGCCCAGTCCTGGAACGACACCACGCTCAGCGAGGCCCCGTCACCCACCACGAACTCGACATTGTCCGCGTAAGTGGCCGACCCCGAATACTCAAGCACCACCACAGCCGACGCGTTCGCTCCCACCTCAACGACGGTGTGACCCGCCACCGCGTGCTCGACCGACTCCCCGCGGACACTCACCACGGTGGGCCGCGAAGCGACTACTCCGCGAGGAACAGTCACGATCGTCGCCTCGCCGAACCCCGCCAGTGCCCGTGCACTCACCCGGTCAGGCGGCAAGATGGCGGTGCCGATTCCGGCAGCACCGTGTTCACGCCTTTCAACGGTGATGTCGGAACCGGCACCGACATCCACCCTCACCTTGCCAAGATCCAGCGAAGCATCGCCATGCAGCCCCCGAAGACGCCGCAACGGCGTAAAGCGCCACTGCTCCTCCCGCCCGGTAGGCACGGCGAGATCAGCCCCATGCAGCCCAGAGACAGGGCCGCCGGACTCGACGACCCCTGCGAGCGAACCCATCAGCCGACCGATCCTTCCATCTGCAGCTCGATCAGCCGGTTCAGCTCAAGCGCGTACTCCATCGGCAGCTCGCGCGCGATCGGCTCGACGAAGCCGCGCACGATCGTCGCCATCGCCTCGTCCTCGGTCATGCCCCGGCTCATCAGGTAGAACAGCTGGTCATCCGAGATCTTCGAGACAGTCGCCTCATGACCCATCTCGACGTCGTCCTCGCGCACGTCCACGTACGGGTAGGTGTCGCTCCGGCTGATCGTGTCGACCAGCAGCGCGTCGCACTTGACCGTGGACTTGGAGTGCTCGGCGCCCTCCTGCACCTGGACCAGGCCCCGGTACGAGGTACGGCCGCCGCCTCGCGCGACCGACTTGGACACGATCGACGATGACGTATTCGGCGCGCAGTGCACCATCTTGGCGCCGGCGTCCTGATGCTGGCCCCCGCCCGCGAAGGCGACCGACAGCGTCTCACCGCGCGCGTGCTCCCCCATCAGGTAGACGGCCGGGTACTTCATCGTGACCTTGGACCCGATGTTGCCGTCGATCCACTCCATGGTCGCGCCCGCCTGGGCCACTGCCCGCTTGGTGACCAGGTTGTAGACGTTGTTTGACCAGTTCTGGATCGTCGTGTACCGGCAGCGCGCGCCCCGCTTCACGATGATCTCGACCACGGCGGAGTGCAGCGAGTCCGAGGAGTAGATCGGCGCCGTGCAGCCCTCGACGTAGTGCACGTAGGCATCTTCGTCGACGACGATCAGGGTCCGCTCGAACTGGCCCATGTTCTCGGTGTTGATCCTGAAGTAGGCCTGCAGCGGGATCTCGACCTGCACGCCCTTCGGCACGTAGATGAAGCTGCCGCCGGACCAGACCGCCGTGTTGAGCGCGGCGAACTTGTTGTCGCCGACCGGGATGATCGTGGCGAAGTACTCCCTGAACAGCTCCGGCTGCTCCTTCAGCGCCGTGTCGGTGTCCAGGAAGAGCACGCCCTTCTCCTCAAGGTCCTCGCGGATCTTGTGATAGACGACCTCGCTCTCGTACTGCGCGGCGACGCCGGCGATCAGGCGCTGCTTCTCCGCCTCGGGGATGCCGAGCCGGTCGTAGGTGTTTTTGATGTCGGCCGGCAGGTCATCCCAGTTGGCGGCCTGCTTCTCGGTCGACCGCACGAAGTACTTGATGTTCTCGAAGTCGATGCCGGACAGGTCGGAGCCCCAGGTCGGCATCGGCTTGCGGCGGAACAGCTCAAGGCCGCGCAGCCGGAGCTTGAGCATCCACTCGGGCTCGTCCTTCTTGGCCGAGATGTCACGCACGACATCCTCGGACAGGCCCCGGCGCGCGGCAGTGCCGGCCACGTCCGAGTCGGCCCAGCCGAACTTGTATCGGTCAAGGCCCTCAAGTTCTGGGCGGACTGTAGTGGTCATGCGGGCAAGCCTCCGACCTCGGTAGCGGAACTGCGGATGTGCTGCCGCAGCGATGGAGCGGTGACATGGGTGGTGCAGATGCCGTCACCGCGGGCGATCGTGGCGAGCCGCTGCACCGGAGTA
Organism: uncultured Actinomycetota bacterium; assembly: GCA_963819285.1. Classification (GTDB taxonomy): domain Bacteria; phylum Actinomycetota; class Actinomycetes; order Streptosporangiales; family Streptosporangiaceae; genus Chersky-822. The sequence goes on along the minus strand of CAWFVM010000006.1, from coordinate 389,023 downwards.
CCGAGCAGGCGCCCGAACGCCTCGGTCTCGGCCTCGCAGAGCTGCGGATACTCGGCGGCAACGTGCGCCACCGGGCAGTGGTGCTGGCAGAGCTGGTCACCCGCCGGAGTACCGCCAGGGCGGGCCGGCCCCCCGGTCGCGGTAGCGGCATAGCCGTCGGCCGAGAGCGCCTGAGCCAGCGCCCTGACCTTACCGGCCTGCGTGGCGGCTTCTACAACCGGCCGGTACCTGCGCTCAAGCTCGGACACCTGCCGGCGGGCGAACTCGGTCACGGCCTGCTCGCCGGCCCGCTCGGCCAGGAACCTCAGCGCGTTCGTGGCCAGGTCGTCGTAGGCGTGCTCGAACGCGCACCGCCCGGCATCGGTGATCGCGAACATCCTGGCAGGCCTGCCACGACCCCGGTTGCCATAAACCCTGGCCGTCCTGCTCTCGATCAGGCCGCCGGTCAGCAGCTGATCCAGATGGCGCCGCACGGCGGCCGGAGTCAGGCCGAGCGAGCTGCCCAGAGACGCCGCGCTCACCGGGCCGCTCTCCAGGATCAGCCTGGCGATCCTGGCGCGCGTGCTCTGCTCCGCGCCGGCGCCGTGCCCGGCCGGTGCGGAGTCCTGAGCGGCTTCGACCTGAGTCGCCGCTGACGGTGCCATGTATTTCACAACATCATTGTGCCGTAAATCGTTCCCGGCCCGCAAGCCGGGGTCCAGCGCGGCGCCCCGCGCCCGGCAGGATCTACCGCATACCAGCGTAGGAGTGCAGCCCGCTGACCCACAGGTTGACGGCGATCACGTTGAAAAGCAGGCAGCTGAACCCGGCCAGGTGGAAGATCGCCGCCTTAGCACCGCGGAATCCGGGAGTCGCGCGCGCGTGCAGGTACACGGCGAACATGATCCAGGTAACGAAGGACCACACTTCCTTGGGGTCCCAGCCCCAGTACCGGCCCCAGGCATGATCTGCCCAGATAGCACCGATAATGATACCGAATGTCCAGACTGGAAATCCGAACAGCACGCTGCGGTAGGACAGCCGGTCGAGCGTAGCCGGGGTGGCCAGGCGCGCCATGAACCCGCTGCCGATCGATCGCTTGCCTGCGGCCTGCCGTTCCTGCTGCCAGTCCGCGACCAGGAACATGAGCGTGGCCACCGCGCCGACCAGGAACAGGCCGACGGAGACGGTCATGGCCGTCACGTGAATCCAGATCCAGTACGAGTTGAGCGCGGGCGCCACCGGGCCAGCCGGGGTGTAGACCACGGTGGTATCCAGGAGCAGCAGCGAGACGACCGGCAGCAGCACGAACGCGCCAAGGAAGTGAGCGCCGTACCGCAGCCCCGCCGCAATCAGCGCTATTACTGTCATGCACGTACAGACAGCTATGAATTCGTACATATTGCCCAGAGGCACGCGATGCTCGGACAGGCCGCGCATCACCAGGGCAATGACCTGCGCTACCAGGCCCACCACCGTCAGGCTCAGGGCGATCCGGACTCTGGTCTGGGCAGGCAAGCCGGCGCGGGGGCTGTCGGCCTGGCCGGAACCTCGGCCGGTCACCCGGGCCGGGCCAGCTGCCGTGGCCCCGCTTACCGCACGGCTGATGTCCGGGCCGCCAGCCTGTGCGCCGCTTCGGGCACCGGTTCGGGCTCCGGCCGCCGCCATCGCCGCGCCCTCCTGCGTCATGGCAGCCTCGGCGGCTAGATCCTCCGCTGCCAGGACGACCCGCCGCTTCCTGCTGACCAGGAAGTCGGACGCGTAAGCGCTTCCCGCTGCCCCGTAAAGCAGCAGCGCTGCCAGCATGCCAGCGTTACTGGCATTGGCAAGGGCGACGTCAACTTGCATAGGAGCCCCGTTCATCGTCGCCATTGGGGAGGAAGATGCCTCAATGACCGGTAAAGACGGCACGACTGTCAGCCACGAATGTTACACCTGCCTGCTGACGTGGAGTGATGCCGGGGTAGCAGCGATCAGGCCGGCGAAAGCCCTGCCACCAGCGGCGCTGCCGCCGTGTGCTCGTCCCAGGACGACGGGTGAGCTCCGGCCGAGATAGCCGGAGCCCACGATAGCCGGAAGCGGATGAAAATGCTCCGCTACCTTAGATTCGCTACCTTAGATGCTGTCGCATACTGGTCCGAAAATTACATGTGAATGGTGCGGAGGCTTATCGACCAGGGCAATGCACACCTTGCCCGCGAAATTGTTAATGGTGGTCGACCAGGCTGTGATTCCGCTGGCTTCGTTACCGTTTGAGTTATATCCCACTAGCAGATCGACGCCGGACTGGATGATCTTCGTTCGCATCGCCAGGCCAGACTTGGACTCCATAAGTGCGCCGATGACGTGATTAGCGCAGCCGCCGCCGCCCGTGGAGTAGAAGGTGCGGTTCTTGAGGAGACCCGAGGTACTCAGGTTGCTGACGTGGTGCCCGGTGCCGCAGACGACGTCCGGCACTACTGCGTGGTGGTTGCGGAGGAGTGATACGACCTTGTCCGGTTTCTTCGGTGCGGCTGCGGAGGCAGGGACCGCGACGGCCCCAGCGGCTAACCCGAGGGCCGGAGCGAGCCCGACGGCCGCCACCGCATACTTGACTTTCTTCACCTGTATCCTTTCATAGGAGGCAAAATAATATTAAATACGGAACTCGTGATTGTCAACTGAATAGCGGTAGTAAAATGGTTAATGATGGCCAGGGTCCCAGTGTTACTAAAGTGACGCATCGTGTCCTGAAGAATTGACCATCATGGACTGGAGTTCTGCAGCCTGGCCTGCAATTCATTGATTTTGGCGAGCAGGTTCTCGGGTATCTGATCAGCTGGAAAGTCCCGCTGACCGTTATGCGCCGGATCGGTTCGCGCCTGGACTGGCTCTGCTGGCCGGCGCAAGAGCCGGAGATCGGCGTAGTCCAGCCCCAGCCGCTCGAAGACATCGCGGCCAGTCCCGGCAGGCTCGGCGATCAGGTCCTCCTGCCTGAGCCGCACGCACGAGGAAGGATGCTCATCCTCGAAGGTCAGCAAGGACTCGGTCCTGGACGCCCAGTACGCCGCGATCGTGGCGGCGCCATTGCCGGGGTGCGGCAGGGCGTGCTGCCAGAACACAGTCCCGCCCAGCCCCCAGGGATGACGAGCGGTCGCCTCGGATAGCAGTCGCGGCAGGCTGGAGTGCAGGCACAAGAAAGTTGTCGTCGGGAAAAGCTGGAGGAACGTCGAGGCTGCGGCAGGCTGGGCGAAAGCCGTCTCGCACCATCTCCGAGCCCCGGCCTCAGCCTGGATCACGGTGATGATCGCGCTGGCCAGCGACCGGACTGACTTGATCGCGAGTTGCGACTGCGCTGGCCTGCCCTCGGCGGCCTGCCAGGTCCTCATGGCGGCCTGGCACGTCGGGAGAAGGCCTGTCTCAGAGGTGCAGGCGAGGTGACGGCTTGCTGACAGTAACTCAGTCAGAACCTCTGACCCGCTATAGGGATAGGTGAGTATGACCACTGGCCCGCCGGCGGAGTACTCCCGGCCGTCGTCCCCGGTCATTCCCACGTAGCGAGCGCCAGCAACTCGGCGAGGATGCCGATCCGGCCATCCGAGACATGCTGGCCGGCTTCGTCGTCATCGCAGTACCGCAACTGGCAGGTCCGCAGTGCGACCGACAGATTGAGCGTCCCGCCGATCACCTTCTCCCAGGCGCTGGCAGAACCGACGACGTCCCAGTTCGAGCTCTCCTGCGCGGCTCGGCTGGCGTAGGAGACTCGCCCCTCCTTGAAGTCGACCAGCCAGTGCTCGGCCAGCTCATGAGGATCGGCCGGGATCCAGACCGCCACCATTGTCTCGGCCGTCAGTTCCTCCCGGCGCCGCAATGACTTCGGTCCCGTTCCGGCCAGGCCGGCCGCCAGAGCGTCCCCGAGCAGCAGCGATCGGACCGGAGCCTCGCTAGCCGGAGCGGTCACCTCCGCTGGCTCGCTGGACACATCCGTCGCCGGATCAGCGATCGGAATCCGCAGATCGGCGGGCGGTGCCGAGGTCCCCCAGTCACCGTCCACGGGCAGGTAGCCGAGCTTGACCAGAAATTCATTGATCATCCCGAGCACTTGCGGCGCGATCATCCCCACCGGCAGGGACCAGCCACGGCCGATCGAATCAGAGGAGACCTTGGACGTGTACCAGATCTTGTAGTCCGCCGGGCCGAATCGCTCCCGGCCCATAGAAAAGCAGGTCTCGCTAATCCCCGGTGCGGGCGCCACTCCGAGGAAGTCGAAGATCGCCGATGCTATGCCCTCGGGATCGTAGACCATGTCCTCGTAGCGCACCCGCATGCACCGGTCAGCGAATCGCTCTTCTACCGCCAGTGTAGCGCTCGTATTGTCGGCCCAGAACCTGGCCAGAGCCATCAGCGCGTTACCAGGGGTTGTCGCGATATAAGGATCGAAGCCATAGCCATTCAGCCCCCAGGGACATGCCTCCATAGCGGAGGCCATCATGTCCATTGGATGGCGGTACAAGCACAAGAATCGCGCCTCCGGATAGACACGGAGAAGTAATTCGGCATAACGGGCCGTGCCAAGACTCTTATCACAGTAGCGATTCTTGCCGCGCCTGACCAGATATGAACCGACCATTCGGTCCATCGTCATCCGGATCCCGCCGATCGCCGCGTCCGGGATCTCGGGCGGCTCGTCGCCACGATTCGGCGACAACGGCGCACCCTCGATCAGTGACCACACAGTCGCGAGCTGAGCGCAGAGCGCGGGAAGATTGGTTTCGGGCGGGCAGGCCAGCTCAGGATGCCCGTCGAGCAGGAATCTGAGCAAGGTAGAACCCGATCGTCCATTGCAGAGGACAAAGACCGGATCGGCGAACTCGAATTGCGGCGTTAACGCGTCGGGTTCCGTAACCAACTGTTCCATGAAGAGATCGCTCCCACGGATCAACCATTAAGGTATGTTGAGCCACGCTTATGCATCTATGTCAGAATGTAACTGGCATTGCCAGTATGCGCAAGATCTGGGGCGATACGCACCGCAAAAACGCAGTCTTCTGTACCTCATGTATCCTAGTTGAAGCATCTTCGACCGATTCATTGCGGGAAGACCGGTAATTGGATCGGATTTAATATCTGAGGGAGTAGCGATGCATGGTGCTGATGGGCCTCGTCCGGCCGCTGAGACCGCGCGGAGGATGTGGACTCTGGGTGAGCCGGTGCACGCCGTGACGTACTTCGCCCCTGAGGCCAGGGCTGCCTTCGAGCAAGCAGGACTGCGCGGGTTCTGGCGCGGATACTTCGCAGGGCGGGCGGCTCCGCTCGGCCTGGTGGCCTCTGCGCCGGTCATCGCCTCGTTCTACAACTTCGCGCCGGCGATGGTTGACCGGGCACTGCCTGCCGTCTGGGAGCTGATCTCACCTGATCAGGCGCTGGCCGCGCGGGAGGCAGGTGCGGTCGCCGCGCTGCGCAGGCTGCTCGCAGGGGTCGATGCAGACCTCGAACTGGTCGCTGACTTGCTGACGCAGGCTCTGGTAGGCCTGGAATGCGCCGGACGGGTGCTCGCGGCGGCGAACGCCGCGCTGCCGGTTCCCGGCGAGCCGCTGGCCAGGCTCTGGCGGGCGGCGACCCTGCTGCGCGAGCACCGGGGCGACGGCCACTTCGCCGCTCTGGTCGCCGCCGACCTCGACGGGTGCGAGGTGCTTGCCCTGCAGGCGCCGGCGAGGCTGCCGAAAGCTCGGATCCTGCCACTGCGGGGCTGGACCGATGAGGAGTGGGATGCGGCCGTCGCGAGGCTGGCAAAGCGTGGCCTGCTGACTGAATCTGGTGGTGAGACCCAGGCCGGAGCGGACCTGCTCGCCGAGGTGGAGCGCAGCACCGACCTCGCCGCTGCCAGGCCGTGGTCCGACCCGGCGTTCGCGGCTAGGCTCACGACGGCGATCACGCCACTCGCGATCGCGTGCGCCGCCGCGCTGCCTTACCCGAACCCGATCGGTGTTCCCGCGGTCCGGGCGGCCGGATGAGCGGCACCAGGCCGGGAATGGCAGACCTGATCAGCCTGTCCGATCCGGCGGTGATCCCCGATCCCTATCCGCTGCTGGCCCGGATCCGCGAGGCCTCACCATTCACCGAGCTTGACGGCGCGCTCGCGGTGTTCGGCCGCTACGCCGATTGCTCGCGCATCCTGCGCGACCCGAGAGGGAGCAGCGACCGGGCGTCGTCGCTGCTCGGGCCGGGCCGGGAAGCGCAAGACCGGCCGCGCCGGTCGTTCCTGTCACTCGATCCGCCCGACCACACCAGGCTGCGCCGCCTGGCCGCGCAGGCATTCACGCCCAGGGTCGTGGCCACGCTCGCATCGAGAATCTCCGAGGTCACCGACGAGCTGCTGACCTCGGCGCTGGAGGCCAGCGGTGACGAAATCGAGCTGGTCAGCCAGCTCGCCTATCCGCTGCCGGTCCGGATCATCTCCGAGTTGCTCGGCGTGCCCCCAGGAGATCACGCCAGGTTCGCCGGCTGGTCGGCCAGCCTGGCGCACTCGGTGCAGCCAAGTTTCGGTGCCATTGACCCGGACGAGCTGGCGCAGACCGAGCAGGCCTCGGCCGAGTTCGGCGAGTACTTCACCGAGCTGATCGCCACCCGGCGCGCTGACCCCGGCGACGACCTGCTGACCAAGCTGATCAGGGCCGAGGATGAGGGCAGCCGGCTGAGCGTCGATGAGCTGATCGCGACCTGCGTGCTGCTGCTGGTGGCCGGCCATGAGACCACGGTCGGCCTGATCTCGAACGCGATGCTCGCCCTGCTGCGCCACCCCGGTCAGCTGGCTGCCCTGACAGCCGACCCCGAGCTCGCCGCCGCAGCGGTCGAGGAAACCCTGCGCTATGACCCGCCCGTCCAGCTGACCGGCCGGGTCGCGACCGGCGGCATGACCACCGGCCTCGTCGACGCGCCCGACGGCTCGATGCTGCTCCTGCTGCTGGCGGCGACCGGCCGGGACGAGGCGGTCTTCCCCGACCCCGACGTCTTCAATATCAGGCGCCCGCAAATCGATCACCTGGCGTTCGCCGCCGGACCGCACTTCTGCCTCGGTGCCCCGCTAGCCCGCCTCGAAGCCACAATCGCGATCCGCGCGATCACCACCCGGCTCACCGCCCCCGAACTAGCCGAGGACTCCCTCACCTACCGCCCGAACTTCAACCTCCGGGGCCCCGAGCGCCTGGTAATCCGCTGTACCGAGATCAGCCAGTAATCCCCTGGGTCCGGGCAGTGACTCACCCCTGTTCTGCGCACCGAGCCTGCCGGGTATCCGCCCTTTTAGGGGTACCGGCGGCTGGCCTGGCTCGGGGTGCAGCCAGATCCTGTAGGACAGTTTGCCGTTGTAGGACAGTTTGCCGCCAGATTTGTGGTTAACGCTCCTACGACAGCAAACTGTCCTACAGGAATGCCTGGGTTTCACCGATCCGGACCCGGCGACCTGCCAGGCAGGGAGCCCCGGCCCCAGCGTCGGCGCTGGCCGCTCATGTTCCGTGATCATGCTGGGGAAGGTGATCACGGATCTCTGGTGGTGTGATCGCGCGACCGATGTTCCGTGATCAAGCTGAGTTTCATGATCACGGAAACGGCGGGGGTGATCTGGCTCGCAAGGCGGCCGGCTAGGCGAGGAAGCCGCGCAGTAGGGCGCCGGTGCCGGCCAGGTGCTCGGCGACTGCCGTCCTGGCTCGCTCCGGGTCGCCCGCGAGGATCGCGTTGACGATGGCGGCGTGCTGGGTCGCGCCGTGGGCGATGTTCAGCTTCAGCACGGGGATGGCGTTGAGCAAGTCATTCAGCCGCATCCTGGCATCGGCGCAGGCCGTCGACAGCAGGTTAGAGCCGGTCAGCTCGGCGATCGACAGGTGAAACAGGGTGTCGAGCCGCCGGTAGTCGGCCGGCCCGGCGGCATTGACGTCAGCCAGCTTGGCCAGCAATCCCTCCCGCTGCGCCTGATCAGGCGGCGCGGCCGCCGCGAGTTGCTGGGCCAGCATGTCGGCGGCACCGGTCTCGACGGCGAACCTGAACGTCAGCGCGTCGGTGAGCTTCCGGCCATCCTCCACAGCCAGCCTGCGCAACTCCTCCACACTCGGCGCCGGCCTGGTGTAGGTGATGAACGTGCCGCCCAGCCGGCCTCGCCGTGACTCCACGTAGCCAGCCTGGTTCAGCTCGCTGATCGCCTCGCGCAAGGTCAGCCTGCTGATCCCGAGCTGAGCAGCCAGTTCGCGCTCCGCCGGGAACCGCTCGCCGGGTGCCACCAGGCCGAGCTTGATCACGGTCAGCAGCCGCTCGACCGTCTCCTCGAACGCGTTGCCCTCACGCACCGGACGGAGCACGCCGGTCAGGTCAACGCCGATGCTCACCCGTCACAGCCTCCGTTGTCGTGCGCGCGCTGACCAGCCTGCGGGCCGCTCCTTTCCCGCGTGCCGGAGTCTATGGCCCGGTGCCCATCGGCACCGCGATCTTTCTTCCCCTGACCTCTTGACTTCTCGCCTGCGTAGACCATCAATTGGTCTGTTATTAGACCATTCGATTCTTGTCACCGCTACCCCCGACCAAGGAGCACGTCGTGTCGGTCTCTGATCAAGCGCCACCCCCGGTCGCTCTCAGCGACGAGGAGATGCTGCACAAGCTCGGCTACGCGCAGGAACTCGTGCGGCGGATGTCGGGATTCTCGAACTTCGCCGTCTCGTTCACGATCATCTCGATCCTGTCCGGCTGCCTGACCCTCTTCTACTTCGGCATGGACCTGGGCGGCCCGGCGGTCATCGTCTGGGGCTGGCTCGGAGTCGGCGTCATGACCCTGTTCGTCGGCCTCGCCATGGCCGAGGTCTGCTCCAGCTACCCGACCGCGGGCGGCCTGTACTACTGGGCGGCCAAGCTCGCGCCAAGTAACGGCCCGGCCTGGTCCTGGTTCACTGGCTGGTTCAACTTCATCGGCCAGGTCGCGGTGACCGCCGGCATCGACTTCGGCGCCGCCTTCTTCATCAACGCGTTCCTGAACCTGCAGTTCGGCCTGGGCACGGCGCACTGGGAGACGATTCTCATCTTCGCGCTCGTGCTGCTCCTGCACGGCCTGCTCAACCAGTTCGGGATCAAGCTGGTGGCGAGGCTCAACGACATCAGCGTCTGGTGGCACATCGTCGGCGTGCTGATCATCGTCGCCGTGCTGGTGTTCGCCCCCTCGCACCACCTCTCGGCCAAGGACGCCTTCACCGGCCTGTACAACGGCAGCGGCCTGCACCTCGGCTGGTGGTACATCATCCCGATCGGCCTGCTCACCGCCCAGTACACCTTTACCGGCTACGACGCCTCGGCGCACCTGACCGAGGAGACCCACCAGGCCGCCACCGCCGGCCCGCGCGGAATCGTGATGTCGATCGTCGTCTCGCTGGCCGCCGGCTGGGTGCTGCTGCTCGGCATGGTGTTCGCGATCCAGGGCAAGATCGGGGGCACGCTCTACAACGCCGCGGCCGCCGAGGGCAGCGCCGCCCCGGCAGCGATCTGGCAGCAGGCGCTCGGCGTCACCGGCGCCAAGTTCCTGCTGCTGATCGCGATCGGCGCCCAGCTCTTCTGCGGCATGTCCTCGATCACCGCGAACTCCCGGATGATCTACGCGTTCTCCCGCGACGGCGCGCTGCCGGGCTCGGCTTTCTGGCACAAGGTCAACCACCGGACCAGGACCCCGACCAACGCGATCTGGCTCGGCGCCGCCGGCGCGCTGATCCTCGGCCTGCCCTACCTGTTCAGCGTCGTCGCCTACGGCGCGGTCACCTCGATCGCGGTCATCGGCCTGTACATCGCCTACGTGCTGCCGACCCTGCTGCGCCGCCTGCAGGGCACGAACTTCCAGGCCGGCCCGTGGAACCTGGGCCGGTGGAGCGCACCGGTCGGCTGGATCGCGATTATCTGGGTAGCCGCCATCACGATCTTGTTCATGCTGCCGCAGTTCGGCCCGGTGACCGACGGCGGCACTCTTGACCTCGACACGTTCAACTACGCGGTCGTGGCGGTCGTGGTGGTGATCGGCTACGCCGGCATCTACTGGCTAGTCTCGGCCAGGAAGTGGTTTACCGGTCCCAGGGTTCAGGGCACGGCGGAGGAACTGGCCGCGATCGAGCGCGAACTAGAGGTCTGACTATGACGGACAGCCACGGCACGGGCGGTGCTTCGAGCCCGGGGAGAAGGCCAGGCATGCTCAGCCTGGAGCAGCTTCGCAATGCGGTCGACGGGGGCGAGATCGATACGGTGACTCTCGCCTTCACCGACATGCAGGGCCGGCTGCAGGGCAAGCGCCTGTCGGCCGAGTACTTCTTCGACGAGGTCGCGCAGCATCACGCGGAGGGCTGCAACTACCTGCTCGCGGTGGACGTGGACATGAACACCGTGCAGGGGTATGAGATGTCCTCCTGGGAGCGCGGCTACGGCGACTTCGTGCTGCGGCCCGACCTGTCGACGCTCCGCCGCGTGCCGTGGCTGCCCGCAACCGCTCTCGTGCTCGCCGACCTGACCTGGCTCGACGGCTCGCCCGTGGTCGCCTCGCCGCGCCAGATCCTGCAGGCGCAGGTGGCCAGGCTGGCCGAGCGCGGCTGGGTCGCGCTGGCGGGCACCGAGCTCGAGTTCATCGTCTACCACGACACCTACGAGCAGGCCAGCGACAAGAACTACGCGAACCTGATCCCGGCCAGCCAGTACAACGTCGACTACTCGATCCTCGGCACCTCGCGGATCGACCCGCTGCTCCGCCGGATCACGGGCGGCATGACCGGCGCGGGCCTGTACGTCGAGTCGGCCAAGGGCGAGTGCAACCTCGGCCAGCACGAGATCGCGTTCCGTTACGCCGACGCCTTGACCACGTGCGATAACCACTCGATCTACAAGACCGGCGCCAAGGAGATCGCCGCCCAGGACGGCAAGTCGCTGACCTTCATGGCCAAGCCGAACCAGCGCGAGGGCAACTCCTGCCACATCCACCTCTCCTTGCGCGAGCAGGACAGCGATAACCCGGTCATGGCCGGTGACGGACCGCATGGCCTGTCCAGTCTTGGCGAGCACTTCGTGGCCGGCCAGCTGGCCCTGATGAGCGAGCTGACCCTGGCTTACGCGCCCAACATCAACTCCTACAAGCGCTTCGTGCCCGGCAGCTTCGCGCCAACCGCGATCCGCTGGGGCGTCGACAACCGCACCTGCGCGCTCCGCCTCGTCGGCCGCGGCCACTCGCTCCGGGTGGAGAACAGGACCCCGGGCGGTGACGTGAATCCGTACCTCGCGGTCGCCGCCATGATCGCCGCCGGACTGCACGGCATCGACAATGAGCTAACGCTCGAACCCGCGTTCACCGGAAATGCTTACATCGACGACGGGCCGAAGGTGCCGCACACGCTAAGGTCCGCCCTCGAACTCTGGGAAAACGGCGAATATGCTGAAAAATGGTTCGGGGCCTCTGTCGCTCGGCACTACGCCAACTACGCCAGGGTTGAACTAGCGGCGTTCGAGTCGGCAGTCACCGACTGGGAGCTGCGCCGGGGCTTCGAGCGACTGTAAGGAGCGGGTGGGGTCTATGTCAGATTTCGTGGTCCTGAATCCTGCCACCGAACAGGTCGTCAGGACGGTCCCCGGCACCTCTGCGCAGGAGACCGACGCGGCGATCGAACGGGCCCACGCGGCGCAGCCGGCCTGGCGGGCGGTAGCACCAGGCGACCGGGCCAGGCTGCTGCGCGCCTTCGCCGCCCAGGTCGACGCCCACGTCGAGGAGCTGGCTCAGCTCGAGGTGGCGAATTCGGGCCACCCCGTCGGCGCCGCCCGCTGGGAGGCCGGTCAGCTTCGCGACGTGCTGCAGTACTACGCCGCCGCGCCCGAGCGCCTGATCGGCAAGCAGATCCCGGTGGCCGGCGGACTCAACGTCACGTTCGCCGAGCCGCTCGGCGTGGTCGGCCTGATCGTGCCGTGGAACTTCCCGATGCCGATCCTGTCCTGGGGACTGGCCCCGGCCCTGGCCGCGGGCAACACGGTCGTGGCCAAGCCGGCCGAGATGACCCCGCTGACCGCGATCAGGGTCGGCGAGCTGGCGCTTGAGGCCGGGCTGCCCGAGGGCGTGTTCCAGGTGCTGCCTGGCAAGGGCTCAGTGGTCGGGCAGCGGCTGGTCGATCATCCGGCGGTGCGCAAGATCGTCTTCACCGGCTCGACCGAGGTCGGCCAGCAGATCATGACCGGCTGCGCGAAGCAGATCAAGCGCCTGACGCTCGAGCTTGGCGGCAAGAGCGCGAACATCATCTTCGCCGACTCCGACCTGGAGAAAGCGGCGGCGACCGCGCCGTACGCGGTCTTCGACAATGCCGGGCAGGACTGCTGTGCCCGGTCGCGGATACTAGTGGAGGCCAGCGCGTTCGCGCGCTTCATGGAGTTGCTTGAGCCAGCGGTCAAGGGCGTCAAGGTGGGTGATCCGGCATCAGCTGATACCGAGATGGGGCCGCTGATCTCGGCTGGCCACCGCGACCACGTTACGTCTTATGTGCCTGAAGGCGCGCCGGTCGCCTTCCGCGGCCATGCGCCCGCGGGTCCTGGCTACTGGTTCGCTCCGACCGTGCTGGCGCCGATCGGCTTCGACGCGCCCGCGTACACCGATGAGGTCTTCGGGCCGGTGGTCACGGTGACGACGTTCGAGGACGAGGCGCAGGCGATCGAGATCGCCAACGACAGCCCGTACGGGCTCTCCGGGTCGATCTGGACCCGCGACGTCGGCCGGGCGATCCGGGTGGCGCGCGGGGTGGAGACCGGCAACCTGTCGGTGAACTCGCATTCGTCGGTGCGGTACTGGACGCCGTTCGGCGGGTTCAAGCAGTCGGGGCTCGGGCGCGAGCTCGGCCCGGACGCGCTCGACTCGTTCACCGAGACCAAGAACGTCTTCATCTCAGCCGAGTAGGGGTAATCAATGCCGCGCTTGCAGGACCGGGTCGCTGTCATCACCGGAGCTGGCAGCGGGATCGGGCTGGCCAGTGCCAGGAGGATGGCGTCCGAGGGCGCCAGGGTCGTGGCCGTCGACATCGACGAGCAGGCGGGCCAGGCGGCGGCGGACGAGGTGGGCGGGAAGTTCGTCGCGGCGGATGTGGCCAGCGAGACCGACGTCCAGCGGCTGTTTGACGCCGTCGCCGCCGAGTACGGCCGGATCGACATCGCGTTCAACAACGCGGGGATCTCACCGCCGCAGGATGACTCGATCCTGACGACCGGCCTCGACGCCTGGCGCCGCGTTCAGGAAGTGAACCTGACCTCGGTCTACCTGTGCTGCAAGTACGTGCTCCCGCACATGCTGGCCGCCGGGAAGGGCTCGATCATCAACACGGCCTCGTTCGTCGCCGTGCTCGGCGCGGCCACCTCGCAGATCTCCTATACCGCGTCCAAGGGCGGCGTGCTGGCGATGAGCCGCGAGCTCGGGGTGCAGTTCGCGCGGGAGGGCATCAGGGTCAACGCGCTCTGCCCGGGCCCGGTCGACACTCCCCTGCTCCGCGAGCTGTTCGCCAAGGACCCGGAACGGGCGGCCAGGCGGCTGGTGCACATTCCGATGGGGAGATTCGCGCGGGCGGACGAGATCGCGGCCGCGGTGGCGTTCCTGGCCAGCGATGATGCCTCGTTCATCACGGCGTCGCAGTTCCTGGTGGACGGCGGGATCGCCGGGGCCTACGTGACGCCGCTATGACCCCTCCTCTCATAGGGATCAGCGCCTACAGCGAGCTGGCGCGGTGGGGAGCGTGGGAGCAGCAGGCCACGCTGCTGCCGCAGAACTACGTCGACCAGGTGGCGGCGGCCGGCGGCATTCCCGTGCTGCTGCCGCCGGTGCCGGGCGTCGAGGCAGTGGCCGGGCGGCTCGACGGGCTGGTCATCTCGGGCGGACCCGACGTGGCGCCCGGACGGTACGGGCAGGAACCTGGACCTCAGACCACGGTGATCAGGCCGGACCGGGACGCGGCCGAGATCGCCCTGTTCCTGGCCGCGCTGCCGGCCGGGCTGCCCGTGCTCGGGATCTGCCGGGGCATGCAGCTAATGAACGTGGCACTCGGCGGCACCCTGATCCAGCATCTGCCCGATGCCGTCGGGCATGAGGGGCACTCCCCCACGCCGGGCACGATGGGCGCGCACGAGGTCCGGGTGGGCGAGTCGAGCTGCCTGGCCGGGATCGTCGGGGCCGGCCTCGCCGTCGTGCCGACTCATCACCATCAGGGCATTGACCGGCTCGCGGCCGGGCTGACCGCGACGGCCTGGGCCGATGACGGCATGATCGAGGCCTTCGAGCTTGACCGGGCCGAGCACCCGTTCGCGCTGGCCGTGCAGTGGCATCCGGAGGCGAGTACCGAGGCGGGCCTGTTCCGCGCGCTGATCGCCGCCGCGGCCAGCGCCCGGCCGGCGGATGCCCCGAGCTGACCCGATCCGGGAGCCCGGATACCTGACCGGTTAGCATCCGACCGGATGAGTTGCCCACTCGACGACGCAGGAGCCCCCATGCCGGCAGAGCCAGAGCAGACCGCGAAGAGCGACTCGGCGGCGGAGAACGCAGCGGACAAGAAGCCCGAAGTGCACGATGACCTGGTCGCCTCCCAGCACTCGATCATGATCGAGGGGGCCGACTCAGGTACACGGCGACGGCCGGGCGGATCGTGCTGCGGGCCGAGGGGCACACCGAGGACAAGTTCGACGGGGCGGAGCCGAAGGCCGAGGTCTTCATTACCTCCTATGTGGCCGACGTCGATGAGGCGCACCGGGGCGAGCGGCCGGTGATGTTCGCGTTCAACGGCGGGCCAGGGTCGGCCAGCATCTGGCTGCACCTGGGACTGCTCGGGCCGCGCCGGGTGCTGATGGGAGATGTCGGCACGCTGCTGCCGCCGCCGTACGGCATCGCCGATAACCAGGAAACCCTGCTCAGGCACTGCGACCTGGTCTTCATCGACCCGGTCTCGACTGGTTACTCCCGCGCGGTCAAAGGCGAGAAATCCAAGGACTTTCACGGCTACGGCGGTGACATCGAGTCCATGTCCGAGCTGATCAGGCTCTGGACCACGCGCAACGGGCGCTGGATGTCGCCGAAGTACCTGTGCGGCGAGTCGTACGGCACGACCAGGGTGGCCGCCATCACCAGGCACCTGCAGGACCGCTTCGGGCTCTACCTGAACGGCGTGGTGCTGATCTCGGCGTTCCTCGATGGCGGATCGTCGATGTTTACCCCCGGCAATGACAACGTGTACGTGAACTACCTGCCCACCTACGCGGCGATCGCGCACTACCACGGCAAGCACGGCGACCGGCCGCTCGGCGAGGTGCTGGCGCAGGCGCAGGAATTCGGCGCCGGAGAGTACCGGCGAGTACTGGCCCTCGGCTCGCGGGCCAGCACGGAGGAACGCTGGGCGGCCATCGAGGAGCTGGCCTCGCTGACCGGGCTCTCACCTGGCTACGTCGACCGGGTCAACCTGCGGCCCGAGCACGTCAGGTTCCTGACCGAGCTGCTGCGGGACCAGCACCGCACGGTCGGCCGGATCGACGGCCGGTTCACCGGCTGGGACAGCGACTACGGCATGGAAAGGTGGAGCAGCGATCCCTCGATCGACGCGATCACCGGCCCGTACTCCACCGTGCTCAACCACTATGTGCGAGCCGAGCTCGGCTACTCAAGCGACCTGCCGTATGAGGTGCTGACCGACCGGGTGTACCCGTGGTCGTTCAAGGAGTTCGAGGCTCAGCACCTCCAGGTGCTCGACCGGCTGGCGCAGGCCATGCGAACCGATCCGCACCTGCGAATTCACGTCGCCTGCGGCTACTACGACGCGGCGACTCCGTACGGCGCGACGGAGTACGACATCGCGCACCTGGACATTCCGGCCGAGCTGGCCGGCAATATCGAGTTCGCCTACTACAAGGCCGGCCACATGATGTACCTGCACGAGCCGAGCAGGCTCGACCAGTCGGCCCGGCTGGCGGCGTTCGTCACTAATCAGGGGTGACGGCCAGGCTGTGCCCGTAGCCCGCGGCTATCGCCGTGACCCCGGCGAGCAGCGGCGGAATGTCGCACTCGCCGCAGTCATTGCTCCCCCAGGCCTGCACCAGGCCGGCGGAGGTGAGCGCCAGGTAGTGGGTGCCGGTCCCGGACAGGGCCACGACGTCGGCCAGGCTGTCCGGCGCCGGGTCCGCGCGACCCCAGGTCACCACCCGGCCGTCCGAGGTGACCGCCGCCGACTGGCTGACCCCGGCGGTGATCGCGACACAGCCGGCCAGCCCGGCGGGTACCACTGCCTCTCCGAAATCGTTGAGCCCCCAGGCCACCACGGTCCCCTCGGCGGTCAGGGCGAGGCTGTGGCCACCGCCGGCCGCGACCGCGATGACCTCGGGCAGGCCGGCCGGCACGCTTACCTGGCCGGACCTGTCGCCGCCCCACGCGATGACCTTGCCGGCGGCCACGGCCAGGCTGTGGTCGGCGCCCGCACCGATCGCGGTCACCCCGCTCAGGCTCGCTGGCACGTCACACTGGCCGTACCCGTTGCCGCCCCACGCCTGCACGGTGCCAGCCTGCGTGAGCGCGAGGCTGTGGTACTGGCCGGCGGCGACGACCGTCACCCCGGCTAGCCCGGCAGGCACCTCGGTCAGGCCGCGGACGTTGCTGCCCCACGCCACAACCTTGCCCGCACCGGTCACGGCGAGGCTGTGGTACCAGCCGGCCGCGATGGCGATCACAGCGTCAAGACCAGCCGGGATGTCGGTCTCCCCCTCATCGTTATCGCCCCACCCGATGACGACGCCGGCTTCCTCCGGCTCATCGTTCTCGTCGATGCTCACGGTGTAGGGAACCGTGTCCGGCATGGTGACCTCGGCCAGCGCCGACGGGTCGACCCCGAGGGCGATCGCGATCTCGCTGACCACCCAGGCGCACGCGTCCCTGGTGAAGGGCATCCGCTTGGCGAACCAGCCCGCCGTAAGCCTGGAGGCCGTGCCCAGGTCGATGCCCTGTCCCAGGTAGCCCTGCAGAACCTCGGGCAGGCCGCTCTGAGCCGCGGCGACCAGCAGCGCGGACTCGCGCGGCGAGTCAGGCAGCAGGTCTTTCAGCAGGTTCGTCATCATCTGCGGCTGGGACAGTGCTGCCGGGCCGAGCTGCGGGTCCGCGACGATCGACCGGAGCGCCCGGCGCACCGTGCCGTCCACGTCCCACAACACCCGTGTCATCGATGCTCCTTGACGTCGGGTTCATCATCCACCAGCGCCGGTCGAAGTTACCATTTCGGGCCGACTGAAGTTACCATCTAGGTATGAGACGCGGCTTAGGCGCGTTCAGCGGAGCCTGAATCACAAAGCACGGAAGTTCGCCCCTAGACTCGCCTGCGTGAGTGATGCGCCGGCCGTCGAGATCAGCGGCCTGGTCAAGAAATACGGACGTACCAGGGCTGTCGACGGTCTGACGGTGAGTGCCGCCCGCGGGCAGGTCACCGCCGTTCTCGGGCCTAACGGGGCAGGCAAGACCACCACGATCGAGATCTGCGAGGGCTACCGGCGCCCCGACGCCGGATCGGTGCGCGTACTCGGGCTCGACCCGGTGCGGGACGCGCGGGCGCTGCGGCCGCGCGTCGGGGTGATGCTCCAGTCGGGCGGCATCCCGACGTCGGCGCGGGCGGCGGACTACCTGAAGGTCATGGCCAGCTTCTACGCCAGCCCGCTCGACCCGGCGGTGCTGATCGACCGGCTCGGCCTTGACGAACTGGGCCGCACGCCGTTCCGCCGCCTGTCCGGCGGGCAGCAGCAGCGGCTATCGCTGGCGGCGGCCATCATCGGCCGCCCCGAGCTGGTGTTCCTCGATGAGCCGACGGCCGGGCTTGACCCGCAGGCCAGGCATGCCACCTGGGATCTGGTCACCGCGCTGCGGGCGTCGGGTGCCACCATCATCTTGACCACGCACTACCTGGAGGAAGCCGAGAAACTGGCCGACCACGTGGTGATCGTGGATCACGGCACGCTCGTCACCGAGGGCACGCCGGCCGAGCTGACCGGCAGTCAGGGCCAGCTCAGGTTTACCGCGCAGGCCGGGCTCGACACCTCCGGCCTGCTGGTCGCGCTGCCGGCCGGCAGCGCGACCAAGGAGTCGCCGGCCGGGGCGTACCTGATCGAGCTGCCCGACGGGGTCGACCCCCAGGTCCTGGCGACGGTCACGGCCTGGTGCGCGGAGCAGGGCGTACTCGCCAGGAACCTGCGGATCGAGAGCAAGACCCTCGAAGACGTGTTCCTTGAGCTGACCGGACGGGAGCTGAGATCGTGACCGGCACGACCGCCGGCTGGCCGCCGCCGGCTCCCGGTGCCGCCAGGCTGGACCGGATGGTCGCCGCCCAGGCGGGCCTGGAGCTGCGCACCCTGGCCAGGAACGGCGAGCAGGTGCTGATCACCTTGATCATCCCGGTGCTGCTGCTGGTCGTGTTCAGCTCTGAGTCCCTCATCAGCGTCGGCCATGGCAGCAGGATCGGCTTCATCGCACCCGGCATTCTCGCGCTCGCCGTGCTCTCCACGTCCTTCACCAGCCTGGCCATCGGCACCGCGTTCGAGCGCAGGTACGGGGTGCTCAAGCGGCTCGGCGCGACCCCGCTGTCCCGCACCGGCCTGATCGCGGCCAAGGCAGTCACGGTGCTGGCCGTGCAGGCCGGCCAGGTCGTGCTGATCGTGGCGGTGAGCCTGCTGCTCGGCTGGCATCCGGTGGTGACCCCGGTCACCGTCCTGTCGGCGCTGGTCGTGCTGGTTCTCGGCAGCGCCGCGCTCACCGGCCTGGCGATGCTGATGGCCGGCACGCTGCGGGCGGAGGCCACCCTGGCCGGCGCCAACCTGATCTACCTTGTGCTGCTCGGGGTCGGCGGCATCGTGTTCCCGCTGACCAAGTTCCCGGCCGCGGCAAGGCCGGTGCTGCGGCTGCTGCCGTCCGGTGCCATGTCCGACGGGCTGCGCTGGTCACTGCGGTGGGGCGCGGGCATCCCGCTGCGGGACCTGGTCGTCCTCACCTGCTGGGCGGTCGCTGGCATCGTGATCGCCGCGCGCACGTTCCGCTGGGAGTAGGCCGCCGTGCCGCCATCGCGGCCGGCCAGTCCGCTCAGCCGGGTGCCCGCGCCGGTCCTGCTGGCCACCGGGACCATCAGCGTGCAGGTCGGGGCCAGCGTGGCGGCCAGGATGTTCGGCACGGTCCCGGTCGCGGGGCTGACCGGACTGCGGCTCTGGGTCGCCGCTCTGGTGCTTGCCGGGATCGGGGCCAGGCCCGCCTGGCGGGCGGTGCGCGAGGTGACCGGCAAGCGGGCCTGGCGCGACGCGGGCCTGCTGCTCGCCTTCGGGCTGACGTTCGCGATCATGAATTTCGCGATCTACCAGGCGTTCGCCAGGATCCCGCTCGGCATCACCGTGACGATTGAGTTTCTCGGCCCGCTCGGGGTATCCGTCGCCTCGTCGCGGCGGCTCATCGACCTGCTCTGGGTAGCGCTCGCGGGGACCGGGGTGGTGCTGCTCGGCACGGCCGGGGTCAGCGTCGCGACCTTCGGCTCGGCCGCCGCCGCGTTCCCGGCGAGCCCGCACGGGCTGACCGTGGCGCTTGGCGTCGGCTACGCGCTGCTCGCGGCGGCAAGCTGGGCTAGCTACATCCTGCTCGCCAGGGCGACCGGCCGTCGGTTCAGCGGCTCGTCGGGGCTGGTGATCTCGATGGGCATCGCGGCGCTCGCCATCACGCCGGTGGCGGTGATCAGCGGAGGCGCGACGCTGCTGCGGCCTTCCGTGCTGGCGGCCGGCCTGCTGATCGGCCTGCTGTCCTCGGTGATCCCGTACGCGTTCGAGCTTGAGGCGCTGAGGCGCGTGCCCGCTCGGGTCTTCGGGATCTGGATGAGCCTGGAGCCCGCGGTCGCCGCCCTGGTCGGCGTGGTCCTGCTGAGCCAGTCGCTGCTGCCGCCGCAGTGGCTGGCCATCGGCTGCGTCATGGCGGCGACCGCCGGGGCCGCGCTGGGCGCCGGCGAGCGGGCGAGCGCACCACAGGCATTACGTGACCATACGATGGGTCCGTGTCAGCCCCGCCCGCCTCATCGCCTGTGCTCAGCCCGGCCCCGGCCAGGCTGAGGGACCGGGTCAGATCCTGGGCGGCCGTCCTGCTCAGGCCTACTCCGCTGGATCTGCGGCGGATCGCGCTCGCGGGCGTCATCGCCGCCACGCTCATCATCTGGACCGGCGGTGCCGTCCGGCTGAGCGAGTCGGGGCTCGGCTGCACGACCTGGCCCAAGTGCACGTCAGCCAGCCTGATCGCGGCAGGCGCGACCGGCGACCCGCTGATCCACCGCTGGGTCGAGTTCGGTAACCGCCTGGCTACCGCCGTGATTTTCGTTGTCGCCATAGCGGTGTTCGTCGCCGCCTGGCAGTTCCGGGCCGGCGGAAAGCGGCGGCGCGACCTGATCTGGCTCGCCAGCGCCCAGCCAGGCCGGCATCGTGGCGCAGGCGGTCATCGGCGGCATCGTCGTGCTCACCAAGCTGGACCCGTTCTGGGTGTCGCTGCACTTCATCGCGACGCTGCCGGTGCTGGCCGCGGCGGTGGCTCTGCACGTGCGGTGCGCTGAGGGCACCGGGCGGCCGGTCAGGCTGGTGCCACCGCTTGTCCAGGTCGCCGCCCGTGCGCTGCTGGCCGTCACCACGATCATGATGCTGGCTGGGACGCTGGTCACCGGCACCGGGCCGCTGGCCGGGCCGGCGACGTGCAGCGGTACCACTTCCTGTCGCTGACGGCGGTCACCCAGCTGCATGCCGATATCGGCTGGGTGCTGGGCACCGCCTCGGTCATGCTGGTGGCGTTCCTGCACCTGACCCAGGCACCCGCTCGCGCGGTGCGGCTCGGCTGGGTCGTGCTCGGGCTGATCGGGGTGCAGGGCGTGATCGGCTACGTGCAGTACTTCTCCGGCCTGCCGGCCGGGCTCGTCTGGATTCACGTCGCCAATGCGGCGCTGATCTGGATCGCGGTGCTCAGGCTGAACTTCGCGCTGCGCGATCGGGCTCTACCCGCCGGCACCGCGGTGCGGTAGCGTCCCGCACATGCCAATCGCTGCCCTTAACGGTACCAACGTCCACTACACCGACACTGGCGGCGATAAGCCCGCCGTCGTGTTCAGCCACGGCTTCCTGATGGACCACTCCATGTTCGACCAGCAGGTGGCCGCGCTGGCCGGCGAGTACCGGGTGATCACCTGGGACGAGCGCGGCCATGGCGGTACCCAGGCGCCTGGACCCTTCACCTACTGGGACTCCGCGAGCGACGTGCTGGCGCTGCTCGACCATCTGGGCCTGGAGAGCGCGGTGCTCGCCGGCATGTCGCAGGGCGGCTTCCTGAGCCTGCGGGCCGCGCTGCACGCGCCCGACCGGGTCCGCGCCCTGATCCTGATCGACACCCAGTCAGGTCTTGAGGACCCGGCCAATACCGATGGCTATGAGCAGTTGCACCAGATCTGGATCGCCTCAGGCCCCTCCTCCGTGCAGGAGGTCGTGTCGGCGATCATCCTGGGCGCAGGCCCCTGGGACGACTGGTACGCCAAGTGGGCGGCAGCCGATCCCGCACAGTTCACCCTGGCCTTCCGCACGCTGATGGACAGGGACGACATCACGGACAGGATCGGCGAGATCGGCTGCCCGGCCCTGATCATCCACGGCACGGCCGACGCGGCGATCCCGATGGCCAGGGCGGAAGAACTGCGGGACGGCCTCGGCGGCCAGCACCTCGCTGACGGCGATCGAAGGCGGCAGCCACGCGGCCAACGTCACCCATCCGCAGGAGGTCAACGCCGCGATGGCGAATTTCCTGCGAACGCTGCCCGAGTAGCTCGTGGGTGCGGGGGCCGGACGGCTGCGGTAAGCGGCCAATAACCTGGCCAGTGCCGTGCTGACGATAGGGTCGGGTCTGGGTCCCGCTGGTGATTAGGACGCAGAAAGGCCTGGTGCGACATTGAGTACGGAGCTTGAGTGGACGGCTGAGGATGCCAGGGCGGTCGACCTGATCCGGGTCCTGGCGATGGATGCGGTGCAGCAGGCGGGCTCTGGCCATCCCGGCACGGCGATGAGCCTGGCACCGGCCGCATACCTGCTCTTCCAGCGGGTGCTTCGGCACGATCCCGGGGATCCGCACTGGCTGGGCCGTGACCGGTTTGTCCTTTCCTGCGGCCATTCCAGCCTGACGCTCTACATCCAGCTCTATCTGTCCGGTTACGGGCTGACGCTGGATGACCTGCGCCGGCTCAGGACCTGGGGCAGCCTCACTCCCGGGCACCCCGAGCACGGGCTCACGCGCGGCGTGGAGACCACCACGGGTCCGCTTGGCCAGGGGCTGGCCAACGCCGTCGGGATGGCGATGGCCGCGCGGCGCGAGCGCGGCCTGCTCGACCCTGGCTCGCCGGCCGGGCAGAGCCCGTTCGACCATCATGTCTATGTCTTCGCCTCGGACGGCGACATCGAGGAAGGCATCAGCCACGAGGTCAGCTCGCTCGCCGCGCACCAGCAGCTCGGCAACCTGGTGCTGCTCTACGACGACAACCACATCTCGATCGAGGACGATACGGCGATCGCCAAGTCCGAGGACGTGCTGGCCAGGTACGCGGCCTACGGCTGGCACACCCAGCGGGTGAACTGGCACGCCCCCGGCGGCTACCACGAGGATGTCCAGGCGCTGTACGAGGCGCTGCTCACGGCCAGGGACCACACGGCCGCGCCGTCGATCATCGCGCTGTCCACCATCATCGGCTGGCCGGCACCCGACAAGCAGAACACCGGCGAGGCGCACGGCTCGGCGCTTGGCGTGCCCGAGGTGCAGGCGACCAAGCGGGTACTCGGCTTCGACCCCGACGTGACCTTCCCGGTGCAGGACGAAACCGTGGCCAGGGCCAGGGCGGTCGCCGACCGGGGCAAGCTGGCCCACGCGCGGTGGGACGAGGCCTTTGCCGTCTGGGCAGCGGCCAATCCGGCGCAGCGTGACCTGCTCGCCCGGCTGCGGGCCAAGAAGCTGCCGGCGGACTGGACCGACGCGATCCCGGAGTTCTCTCCCGAGGCTGGTCCGATGGCCACCAGGTCAGCCTCTGGCAAGGTGCTCGGGGCGCTCGCGCCCGTGCTGCCCGAGCTGTGGGGCGGGTCAGCCGACCTGGCCGGCAGCAATGACACGACGATGCCGGGCGAGCCATCGTTCATCCCGGCCGAGCACCAGACCAAGATGTTCGCTGGCGGCCCCTACGGCCGCACGCTGCACTTCGGGATCAGGGAATTCGGCATGGGCGCGATCTGCAACGGGATCGCGCTCGGGCTGACCAGGCCGTACGGCGGCACTTTCCTGGTGTTCAGCGACTACATGCGCCCGGCGGTCAGGATGGCGGCGCTGATGGAGGTGCCGGTCACCTTCGTGTGGACGCACGACTCCATCGGCCTCGGCGAGGACGGGCCGACCCATCAGCCGGTCGAGCACTACTGGGCCCTGCGCGCGATCCCCGGCCTGCACGTGGTCAGGCCCGGTGACGCGAACGAGACCGCGGTCGCCTGGCGCACGATCATCGAGCGCACCGACCGGCCTGCCGGACTGCTGCTCACCAGGCAGAAGATCCCGGTGGTCGATCGCGGCGCCGACGGCATCGGCAGCGCGGACGGCGCGGCGCGGGGCGGCTACGTCCTGGCCGAGGCGGCCGGCGGGCAGCCGCAGGTAATCCTGATCGCCACCGGCAGCGAGGTCCACCTGGCGCTCGAGGCCCGCGAGGAGCTGCAGCGGGACGGGATCGCGGCCAGGGTCGTGTCGATGCCCTGCACCGAGTGGTTCGAGGAGCAGGACCGGGCATACCGCGATGAGGTGCTGCCCCCGGCGGTGAAGGCCAGGGTCAGCGTGGAAGCAGGGGTCGGCTTCGGCTGGCGGCAGTTTGTCGGCGACGCCGGCGAGATCGTCAGCCTGGAGCACTACGGCGCGTCAGCGGCATACGAGAAGCTCTACGAGGAATTCGGGATCACCGCCGGACGGGTGGTGGAGGCCGCCAGGCTGAGCCTTAGCCGGGCAGCCGGGGATGGGAAGGAAGAGCGATGAGCGGAACTGACAAGCCCGGAACTGACAGACTCAGCGAGCTGACGGCGGCGGGAGTCTCGATCTGGCTCGACGACATCAGCCGGGACCGGCTCACCACCGGGAACCTGGCCGCACTCGTCAAGGACAGCCAGGTCAGGGGCGTGACGTCGAACCCCACGATCTTCGCGCATGCGATGGACCACGGGAATGCCTACGACGCTCAGCTCACCGACCTGTGCCTGCGCGAGGTCAGCGTCGATGAGGCCCTGCGCGCGATGACTACCTATGACATCCGGTGGGCCTGTGACGTGCTCAGGCCGGTGTTCGACGAGTCAGGCGGCGTCGATGGCCGGGTGTCCATCGAGGTCGATCCCCGGCTCGCCGGGGAGACGGACAAGACCATCGCCGAGGCGCGGGCGCTCTGGTGGCTGGTCGACCGGCCCAACCTGTTCATCAAGATCCCGGCCACCCTGGAAGGGCTGCCGGCGATCACCGCCTGCCTGGCCGAGGGCATCAGCATCAACGTCACGCTGATCTTCTCGCTGCAGCGTTACGACCAGGTCATCGACGCCTTCATGGCCGGCCTTGAGGCGGCCTCGGACTCCGACGCGGCCTCGCTGGCCTCGGTGGCGTCGTTCTTCGTGAGCCGGGTGGACACCGAGGTCGACAAGCGCCTGGACGCGCTGGGCACGCCCGAGGCCAAGGCGCTGAAGGGCAAGGCGGCCGTGGCCAATGCCAGGCTGGCCTACAAGCTGTTCGAAGAGCGGCTCGCGACGCCGAGATGGCAGGCGCTGGCCGCTCGCGGCGCCCGGGTGCAGCGCCCGCTCTGGGCCTCGACCAGCACCAAGGACCCGGCCTACAAGGACACCCTGTACGTCGATGACCTGGTCGCGCCCCACACGGTGAACACCATGCCGGAGGCGACCATGCACGCCGTCGCTGACCACGGCGCGACGGTGAACGGGATCGAGGGCACCTACGCGGAGTCACAGCAGGTCTTCGACGACCTGGCCGGGCTCGGCATCAGCTACGACGACGTGGTCGACGTGCTGGAGAAGGAGGGGGTCAGCAAGTTCGCCGACTCCTGGAGCGGGGTGCGGGCCACCATCTCCAAGCAACTCGAAGGAGGCGTGTGACCGGCAATCCGCTTCGCGATCCCCGTGATCGCCGGATCCCGAGGGTAGCCGAGCCGAGCGTGCTCGTGATGTTCGGCGTCACCGGAGACCTGGCCCAGAAGAAGCTGCTGCCCGCGATCTACGACCTGGCCAACCGGGGGCTGCTGCCGCCCGGCTTCTCGCTGGTCGGGTTCGCCCGCCGGGACTGGCAGGATCAGGACTTCGCGAGGCTGACCAACGAGGCGGTGCGCCAGCATGCCAGGACGAAGTTCCGCGAGGAGGTCTGGGAGCAGGTACGCGAGGGCATCAGGTTCTGCCCTGGCGAGTTCTCCGATCCGGCGGCCTTTGACCGGCTTGAGCAGACCGTCTCCGACCTTGACTCTGAGCGCGGCACGGGCGGCAACCGCGCGTTCTACCTGTCCATCCCGCCCGGCCAGTTCCCCGTGGTGGTCGATCAGCTGCAGCGCTCAGGGCTGAGCGGTGACGCGACGTCGCGCGGCTGGCGCCGGGTGGTCATCGAGAAGCCGTTCGGGCACGACCTGAGCAGTGCCAGGGACCTGAATGACCTGCTGGCCACGGTCTTCCCGGCGAATTCGGTGTTCAGGATCGATCACTATCTCGGCAAGGAGACGGTGCAGAACCTGCTGGCGCTGCGCTTCGCCAATACTCTGTTCGAGCCGATCTGGAATCGTGGTTACGTCGATCACGTCCAGATCACGATGGCTGAGGACATCGGGATCGGCAGCCGGGCCGGCTACTACGACGGCATCGGCGCGGCCAGGGACGTGATCCAGAATCACCTGCTGCAGCTGCTGGCCCTGACCGCGATGGAAGAGCCCGTATCGTTCGCGCCTGAGGCGCTCCGCGCCGAGAAACAGAAGGCGCTCTCGGCCGTCCAGATCCCCGATGACCTGCTAGAGGGAACGGCGCGCGGGCAGTACGCGGCCGGCTGGCAGGGCGGGATCCCGGTGCACGGATTCCTGGCAGAGGACGGGATCGCTCCTGACACGGTGACCGAGACTTACGCGGCGGTCAGGCTGGGCGTGGACACCAGGCGGTGGGCGGGCGTGCCCTTCTACCTGCGGACAGGAAAGCGGCTGGCGACCAGGATGACCGAGATCGCTGTGATCTTCCAGCGGGCGCCGCATCTGCCGTTCAACGCCACAGACGCGCGGGAGCTAGGCGAGAACGCGCTGGTGATCAGGGTCCAGCCGGACGAGGGCATCACGCTGCGGTTCGGCTCGAAGGTGCCGGGCTCGGCGATGGAGGTCAGGGACGTGAACATGGACTTCGCGTACGGCGAGTCGTTCACCGAGTCGAGCCCCGAGGCCTATGAGCGGCTGCTGCTCGACGTGCTGATCGGCGATCCGCCGCTGTTTCCCGGTCATGAAGAGGTCGAGCTGTCGTGGAAGATACTCGACCCGATCGAGGAATTCTGGGCGGCCAGCGGCCGTCCTGAGTCATATCCGGCCGGATCAGCCGGGCCGGCCAGCGCGGATGCCATGATGGCTCGGGCAGGCCGGACCTGGCGGCGGCTCTAGGCGGATGAGCAATGCGAACTGAACTGGCTGATACGACCGCGAGCGCGGTCAGGAACGCTCTGATCAGGGCCTGCGCGCAGATGGGTGGCCTGACCACGGGCGTCGTGCTGAACCTGGTCGTGATGACCGACGAGGCCGACCAGTACGACGCGATGAAGGCGGCCAGCGAGGCCGGCCGCGAGCACCCGTGCCAGATCCTCGGCGTGATCGCCCGCAAGCCAGCGGGCCCGAGGCGCCTGGACGCCCAGATCGCCGTCGGCGAGAACGCCCCCGGCCAGATGGTCCTGCTGCGGATCTACGGTGAGCTGAACGACCACGTGGATTCCGTCGTCACCCCGCTCCTGGTGCCTGACACCCCGGTCGTCATCTGGTGGCCAGGTCACGCGCCGCAGGCACCAGCCGCCGACGCGCTCGGGGCACTAGGCCAGCGCCGGATCACCGACGTGGCCGCCAGCGACGCCCCGGCGCGGCGGCTGCTCCAGCTCGCCGCCGGGTACCGGCCAGGTGACACCGACCTGGCCTGGGCGAGAACGACCACGTGGCGGTCGCTGCTCGCCGCCACGCTCGACCGGCCCGCCGGGGCGATCCTCGAGGCGACCGTAGCCGCCGAGCGGGACAATCCGAGTGCCGAGCTGATGGTGGCGTGGCTGAGCGGACGGCTGGGCATCGGCGTCAGGCGCGAGATCAGTGACGGCCCCGGAGTCACCGAGGTCAACTTCGTCACCGACGCCGGCAAGATCGTGATCAGCCGGGCCGACGGCAGGAACGCCACGCTGTCCAGGCCAGGCGAGCCTGACCGGTATGTCGCCCTGCACCGCAGGGACATTTCCGAGCTGCTCGCCGAGGAACTGCGCAGGCTCGACCCTGACGAGGTGTACGGCGAGGCGCTCGCGACACTCGCGGCAGCAGAACTCGCGGCGGCAGAACTCGCGAAGGGGTGACGAGATTAGCGTTCCGCAGATCCTGATCCACCGAGATGGCGAGCTGCTAGCCAAGGCCGTCGCCGCCAGACTGGTGACCAGGCTGGTAGATGCGGTGGCCGCCAAGGGACTGGCCAGCGTCGTGCTGACCGGCGGCGGAATCGGCACGAGCGTGCTCACCGAGCTGGCCGCCGCACCGGCCAGGGACGCGGTCGACTGGCGGCGGGTGGAGATCTGGTGGGGTGACGAGCGGTTCCTGCCGGCCACCCGGAGCGGAACGAGACCGGCGCCAGGGCCGCGCTGCTCGACCACGTCGGCGTGCTCCCCCACCGGGTCCATCCGATGCCAGGTCCTGACGGACCCGACGGCGCCAGCCCCGAGGCCGCCGCCGACCGGTACGCCCGTGCCCTCCGCGCCGCCGCGCAGCCCCAGGACCGCGTCGGCGTACCCAGATTCGACGCGCTGCTGCTGGGCATCGGGCCCGACGCGCACGTGGCCTCGCTGTTTCCCGGCCTGCCGGCGCTCTACGAGGACGACAGGACCGTGGTCGCGGTGCGCGGTGCTCCCAAGCCGCCCCCGACCCGGCTCTCCCTGACGTTGCCGGCCATCGGCGCGGCGGCCGACGTCTGGATCCTGGCCTCGGGCCCGGAAAAGGCCGGAGCGGTACGCCTGGCGCTGTCCGGCGCCGGGCCGGTGCAGGTCCCGGCCGCAGGCGCAAGAGGCAGCCAGCAGACGCTGTTCCTGCTTGACCGGGCCGCCGCCGCCGAGCTCCCCGTTCAGCTCGGACGCCTGGCCTCACCGTAGTCTCGCTGCTGACCAGGCCGGCATCAGGACCGGGCCCGCACCACCTGGCCCAGCGCCAGCCCGGCCCCGCACCCCGGTCGCTACCCCAGCGCCAGCACCCGCCCCCGGCCTCGCCAGTTTCCGTAATCCAAGACTCAGGCCGAGCTGGCGGCACAGTCCGCTGGTGCTCCTGAGCCCGCAACCCGGCTTCCCTTGCGCGATCACGCCACCGACGGTCCGTGATCATTCGCCGGACGATGATCACGGAGCCCTGGTGGCGTGATCACAAGGCTGATGTTCCGTTATCAGGGGGTGCTTCATGATCACGGAACATCAGCAGGGCACCGACACCGCCCAGGCCCCCGTGATTACCCCGTCTCGGGCACGTTTCCAAGGGGAACCTAGATTTCTGGACTCCGGGTGCGCTGTTGCGGGACTTGTACCTGGCGGCAGTCCGGTTCCTGGCGGTGATTGTGGTTCAGCCCGGCCCGCGCCAAGCCTGCCGGGTATTCGCCCTTCCGGCGTACCGGCGGCCGGCCTGCCGGGAGACTTGCGCCACTCTCGTGGACGGCTCTCCGGGAAACCGGCGGGACCCTGGAACCGGCTCACCCGCGCGAGCAGCAGCAGCCCCGTTCCTTGCCGACCCGGTCTGAGATGCCCTGTGGCGGCGCGAGCCAAGTCCAGGAACCCTATCCGCCTTAGATGCCGAGACCTCGGTATCACGGGACCGAAGCGCAGACGGAGCCCGGCTGATGTTCCGGGCTCTGGCGCGAATTCCGTGCTGCTGGCCGCTGGCCGGCCCCATGGATGTGGCAGCGCTGGTGCTCCAGCCCCAGCTATGTCACATCGCCGGGGTCCGGCCCGGCAGGCCAGCGGCAGGACAGGCCCGGGCCGGACCAGCCACCCCGGAACCAGACCGCCAACTTCACGGAATTCGCGCCAGCTTGCCCATGTTCCGTGATCAACCTGCGTTTCATGATCACGGAACATGTGTGGGTCAGCCGCCGCCGACTGGAGGCACCGCGCACGCCGGCTGCCCTGGACTAGCGCGGCCCGGCAGAAGCGGCCAACCGCAGATACGGCAGATGCTGACGGGGCTGATGTGACTCAGGCGCCTGACGACACGCCCGGAGGCCCGGCTACTACGCAGGCCAGCTTCAAGCACGCCAGAAGTTGCATCTAAGGCGCTCGGCGCATTCCGCGCCAATCTAGGTCTCCCGTAAACGGGCAACCAGAGTTACGCTCAGTGCAGATCTTCCATATGGGTCTGGTGAGCAAGCCGGCGTGGAAGTCTGGAAGGCCGTACCATGGGCAATTGGTGGGATAGGCCACATTTCAGTGGCATTGCACGCTTTGTCCGTGCCTGCCTTGCCCTAGATGCAGTGAGCGATCGAATCGTAGCTCTGCGTACCCGGAGTTCCCCGATGGTTACGGCTCTCCGTCGTTCTGACCTTCATGGTCGGCGACCTGGCATGTGCATGGTTTCGGGTAAGTCCCCCTCGTCGTTCCGGCTCGCTAGCCTCGGGACGGCACGAACCTCCTAAGGAGGAACATGTGAGCACTCCAACTGAGCCTGTCGTCGCTCCGGCAGCCGATCCGGCGCCGCTCGGGCTGGCCGCCTTCGCTCTGACCACCTTCCTGCTGTCAGCCTTTAACGCGGGCCTGATGAAGAATGCCAGCGGCAGCGCCTTCCTCGGCTACGCGTTCGCCTACGGCGGCCTGGGCCAGCTGCTGGCCGGAATGTGGGAGTTCAAGAACAAGAACGTGTTCGGCGCGACGGCGTTCTCGAGCTATGGCGGCTTCTGGATCGGCCTCGGCCTGTGGGCCCTGCTGGTGCCAGCATCCACCCAGGGCAAGGATGTGGGCTGGATCCTGCTCGCCTTCGCGATCTTCAACACCTACATGCTGCTGTGGAGCACTCAGCTCAACGTGGCCGTCTTCACCGTGTTCCTGACCCTTGAGCTCACCGAGGTAGTGCTCTGCATCGGCGTGCTTGGCGGCAATGCGAATATCGTGAAGGTCGGCGGCTACATCGGCATCGTCACCGCGCTCGCGGCCTGGTACACCTCGGCGGCCGGCGTGGGCGTGGGCGTGACCGGCAGGCAGATCCTGCCGGTGGGCAAGCCGCTCATGTCGCTGGGCGGCTCGACCGTCTAGGTTTTACCAGCTTCACTGCTATCGTCCCGGAGCACCGGCTAGGCCAGGCTCCGGGACGATTGCTGTCTGGATACGGTGGTGGCCGTGACTGCGCTTCCAGAACCAACGCAAACTCCAGCGGACTCCCAGCCGCCTCGAAGCCGGCCGTTGCGAGCGCTGATCAGCCTGGTGCTCGCCGTGGCGGTCGCGGTCGCGGTGAACCTTTACGGCGTGCCGCTCGGAGTCAAGACGATCGCCGGCGAGGTCAGGGCTGGCGTCGACACGACGATGCCGATCGTGAGCGGTCATCTGATCACGATCGGCGGGTCGGTGGCTTTCGTGGTGCTCGGCCTGATCTCGGCCTTTGCCTGGGCGCGGTGGGCGAGGTCGATCCTCGCGCACTTCATCGGCACCGCGTACGGTTCCATCGTCCGGTACATACTGATCTTGTTTGGTATGTGTGTCATCGGCGTGATCACGCTCAGCATGCTCGGCTTCCATGTCGCCCAGCTCGTGGTCGGCGGGGCCGTCACCGGCGTGCTGATCACCATTGCCGCGCAGCAGGCGCTGTCGAACCTATTCGCCGGAATGCTGCTGCAGTTCGCCAGGCCGTTCCGGGTCGGTGACTCGATCTGGGTGCGCTCCGGCGGGCTGGCCGGCACGATCGAGGGCGTGGTCACTGAGGTCAGCATTACCTACGTGACGCTGGAGAACGCCGATGGCCGGGTACTGCTGCCCAACGCGCAGGTACTGGCCGCTGCCGTCAGCCCGGTGCGGTCTGCTCCCCAGGACGGCGTGCTGACGGTGCATCGCCCTGGACTGTTCGGCCGGTCGTCGGCCCCGCGTCCGCCCATGGTCACGCCGCCTCCCGCCGACGTCAGGCCCGTCGTCGATGACCAGACCGGACGGAACGAGCCAGCGCCGCCGCCAGACCAGCCCGGCCCGCCGAGCTAGCCCGGCTAACCCCCGGCGGCCGGCACCCGCGTTCGGATGCCGGCCACCAAGCTGCCATCGCTAGTGATTGTCCTCGTACTGCGTGATGACCTGAGCCGGAATCCGGCCCCGGTCGCTCACTTCCATGCCTGAGCGCTTTGCCCAGGCCCGGATCTCGGCGCTGCGCCTGCGATGAGCTGTCGTCCGCCGCTTGGCGCGGCCGACCCGTGCTGACACCCTGCGGCCGTGGTCGGCGAAGCGCTTGACCGCCTCGTCGAACTTCTGGCTGTGCTTCTCGCAGAGATCGATCTCATAGTCCCGGCCGTCGAGACTGAACGAGCGAGTCAGATGCTCGCCGTTGGGAATTTCCTTTGAGTCGTAGTCGCAAGCGAATGTGACTTGGACCTTCTGTGCCACGTCTGTTCCCCCCTTCCCCAACCGCGACAATATTCCCGCGTTCAGTCGGTTCATAACAGAGGGTGATCAGGCAATCTCAGAGAGTGTTCATAGTGTCTGGATCGGTGTCGGCCGGCCCAGTCAAACGCGCCGTCTCGGATCCGCTTATCTGTAGCCCGCTGGCCCGTTCCTGGCCGGCACCGAAGGGAAGCTCAGCATCGCCTCGTCAGGAACGGATTCGGCGTCTCCTGCCCGTGCCCCGTCCGGAGTCACGGCTGGCACCGACGGCCAATCGGCGGCCGGCCAGGCGAGTGACCGTAGCGCTCGCTGTCCTCGTAGTGGCCGCCGCCGCCGTACTGGTCACCTAGTTCGTATGGCTCGCTGGCTCGGTAAGGCACACTGGCCTCATACGGATCGCTGGGCCCGCTGAGGGACTCGTTGTGCCCATAGGGCTCGCTATGACGGCCGTAAGGCTCGCCGTGCGGATAGGGCGCCCGCGCGCTGTAAGGCTCTTCAGCAAGGTAGGGCCCAGCTGAGTTATGGCGCCCCGCTGACCCATAGGGGTCCCCCGCGCTGGGCGGCTCGTCTCCCATGCCGTGCTGCCCGCTGTGGCTGGGGCCATCGTCGGAACGGTGACGATGGCCGCCCCGATAACCCGGCCTGGCTTCGAAGCCTGGCTCGCTGTCGTAGCCTGAATTCCTGTCGTACCCCTGCTCGGCCCTGTGGTCTGGACTCGCCAGGTAGCCGGTCGCCGCCCCGTAGCCGGGCTCGTAGCCGGGCTCGTAGTCCTGGCCGGCGCCCTCCCGTGCATAGCCGGCCTTGGCGTAGCCAGCCTCGACATGGCCAGCATCGGCGTAGCCAACCTCGCCGTATGCGGATTCGGCATGGCCAGCGTCGGCATGGCCAGCGTCGGCATGGCCGGCATCGGCATGGCCGGCATCGGCATGGGCAGCGTCGGCGTAGCCGGCATCGGCATGGGCAGCGTCGACATGGGCCGCCTCGGCATAGCCAGCGTCCGCGTAGGAAGCGTCTTGGTAAGCCGCGGCGGCGTAGCCAGCGCTGGCAGCCGCATACTCACCGCCATAGACGTGGTCTCGTCCGTAAGCAGGACCGCTGCCGTAGCCCGCGCCACCGCCGGCTTCCGCGCCGCTGCCGTAGCCCGCGCCACCGCCGGCTTCCGCGCCGCTGCCGTAGTCCGCGCCACCGCCGAATCCTGCGGCCCCGCCGTATCCCGGAGTGGCGCCGTATCCCGGAGTACCGCCGGAACCGCCGTCGTCAGCAAAGCCGCGGTCGGCCGGATAGGCACGGACGCCGACCTGAGTGACCGAGTCGCCGCCGTATGGGTCGTGATAGGGATCGGCATCAGGGTGCTGGCCGGCGTGCAGCGGCGGCCCCGATTGCAGCGTCTGGACCATCCTGGCCAAGTCAGCGAACGGCAGCCGGAAGGTTCCGGTGCAGCGGTTCCCCTGCCAGATGCTGAACACCGCGATCTTGCTGTCGGCGTACCAGCTCAGCCGCATGGTCCTGGCGTCGCCGCGAACATCGAAGAAGACCTCGCCCTCTCTGGGCAAGGGAACGGCATCCGGCTCGGACATGTTGCCTATCGTCGCTCCGGCTGGCCGGCTTGTCCAGCCAATGTACGCATTGGGAGGCTGTTCCATCCCCCGGCAGCGCTCTGACCAGGCCGGCTGCCCCTGCCGCACCCAGCCGCCAGCGAGCTGGCCGCATAGTCGAAGGCGGAGCGCAGCCGCTTCGCGGAGACCCGCTGTCATGATCGGGTAGATTCGCCGCTTTAGGTACCGCCAACCGTCAAATACGACGGAAACTCCACACAGGCGGTAACTCTCCCTGACGACGACAGCCGCTCTTAGACAGGCGGCAAATACCGGTGACTTGGGGTAAGCGCCGACTGCGGTCGGTAACTTCCGCCAGTTGCCCCAGCCCAGGGCGAGCGAGACCCCGATCACCAAGCCCGGTCGAGAGCCGACTCCCCCCTGCGGTTTCCGTGATCATGGATTGATCATGGATCGCGGGGTGATTTCAAAGGAGAAGCCGGGTTTCTGGACTCGACCTCGCGCCACGGGGATTCCGTGATCATGATCGGGATCTTGATCACGGAATCCGGATGGCGTGATCACACGACTCAGTTCCCGTGATCAAGGTCAGTTCCTTGATCACGGAAACGCGGCGGGGCGGAGCCTAGCCGGCCAGGGCGAAGCCGGGCCGGGCCGGGCCGGGGCGAAGCCTGACCGGGGCGGGCCGGGGCGAGGCCGAGCCGGGGCGAGGCGAGCCTGGGCGGGGCGAGGCGGGCGAGGCGGGGCGAGGGCTGGCTGGCATGGCGGTGCCGGGTGAGGTTCGGTGATTAGTACCCTTTTGCCCTTAAAGGGGGTATTCTGGAGGGCTCGTGGCGGAGAGGGAACTGGACCTGGGCTGGCGCCGGGGCCGGTAGCTGATCACCGCCCGTTCTAAATCGGGTGAGAATTGTCATCTCGGCTGTGCGATCGCGCGCGCGATGGCATGATTATCCGACGGTGCGCTGAAGTTGCGACGTTAGCCCTGCAGCCGGCAGGCAAAGGCGAATCGGAGTTCCGGTGCTAGGCGCGGGCAGCCGCTGCTGGATCGAAGCGACCGTACCTGAAGTCAGTGAATCAGTAGCAAGGGAACAGTTTAGCGCTGCAAGGCGTTTGCATGATGCGACGGGGCGGATGCCGTATCGCGCGATTTCCTTGTGTTTGCACCTAGCGAGCCGGGTGAGGGCTAGCGAGTGGTTACGGCAAGTTGGTTGAGGAGAGCTTTTCATGTCTGAGGTACGCCGTCAGGCCGTGTTGCTGCCGCGGCCTAACTGGGGTTGGCAGGACCGCGCCGCATGTCGCGGCGAGGATGTCGTGCTGTTCTTTGGTCCGGATGGTGAGCGGCAGCCTGAACGCGACGTCCGTGAGCGTAAGGCCAAGTCGCTGTGCGCGGCTTGCCCGGTCCGACAGGATTGCCTGGGTTACGCCGTCAGCCGTCCAGAGAAGTATGGCACGTGGGGCGGACTGAACGAGGACGAGCGTTCCGCCGAGCGGCGCCGCAGGATGCGCAGGGCCAACGCTAACGCCGCCTGAGCTGTCTCGCTGTCCGGACTTCGCTGTCCGGACAGCGGGATCAGGACGCAGGTCGGCCCGCGCACAGATCGGCCGCACGCAGGGCCGACCTAGTCAAAGGGTCGGCCTAGGTGGCAGCAGCTCCCGTCAACTTCCGCACTGACTGCCTTCCCGCGATCGCGATCAGCGATAATAGCCGCATGATCTGCCGTAGCTGCCGCAGTCAGGATCATGAATCCTGCCCTGGCGGCACCTGGTGCGACTGCCAGCATAAGCAGCCGGCCGAGATCTCGCCCGAGCCGAAGCTGGCCTGGCTCCGTCAGGGGTGATTAGACCTCCGTCACCGGGGCACGCCGGAATACCATGCACACACCAGCGGTTCGCTCCTGGTGAAGACGTGACCGATCTGACAGGCGGCGCAAGCAGTCCGCCGGGAGGAGTTGGCCCGTGGACCAGCGAGGTGGGCGTGCTTTCTGTGCCGCTTTGGCCTACTGTGCTGCTAGGAGCCCTATTGCCAGGGATGCCGCATGACCCCCGCTAAGGAGGCAGGCACGATGGAGCGGCTAGCCGCGGAAGCGGCGGAGGCACTCAAGGGTGCCCCGGCCAGCGAGGTCATCAAGTGGGCCGCGCAGACCTTCGGTGCCAGGCTCTGCATCACCTCATCGATGACCGATGCCGTGATCATCGACATCACTTCCCGTGAAGTGCCCGGCATCGACGTGCTCTTCCTGGACACCGGCTACCACTTCGCCGAGACCATCGGGACCAGGGACGCGGTCTCGGTCGTCTACCCGGTCAATGTGGTGAACGTCACACCGTCGACCACGGTCGCCGAGCAGGACACCGAGCTCGGTCCCAAGCTGTACTCTCGCAACCCCGACCTGTGCTGTTACCTGCGCAAGGTGATCCCGCTTGAGCAGTCGCTCGAGCCCTACGATGCCTGGATCACCGGCGTGCGCCGCGAGGAAACCGATGCGCGCACCGATACCAAGGTCATCCAGTGGGATCCGAGACGCCAGATGGTCAAGGTCAACCCGATCGTGGAGTGGACGCAGCAGGACGTCGACGACTACATCGCCAAGAATGGCGTCCTGGTGAACCCGCTGGTCTATGACGGCTACCCGTCGATCGGCTGCAGCACCTGCACGGCCAGGGTCGAGCCAGGAGATGATCCCAGGAGCGGGCGCTGGGCGGGCCTGGCCAAGACTGAGTGCGGTATCCACACCTGACCGCCGTGCGGGCACCGGCCCGGACCCATGAGGTGGTCAATCAGGTACCGCCGCTGGTCAGGGACGTAGCCGCAGACCAGGCTCTGCTGACCGCCGTCACCGCGCACGGGGCCGGCTGGGCGGTTCCGCAGCTGCACGAACTAGGCGTCCTGGCAGGCTCGGCTGACGTCGCGGAGCTGGCCCGGCTGGCGAACGTGCATTCCCCGGTGCTGCATACCCACGACAGGTACGGGCACAGGATCGATGAGGTGGAGTTCCACCCCGCGTGGCACCAGCTCATGACGACGGCGGTAGGCAACGGCCTGCACGCTGCCCCCTGGGCGAGCGGCCAGGGCAGGCAAACACCGGCACAGCCCGGCGCGCACGTAGCCAGGGCCGCGAAGTTCTATGTGTGGACTCAGGCAGAGGCCGGCCACGGCTGCCCGATCTCGATGACGTACTCCGTGGTGCCCGCCCTGCGGCACGCACCCGAGCTGGCTGCCCGCTTCGAGCCGCTGCTGACCAGCCTTGCCTACGATCCCGGGCTCGCGGTCCCCGCCACCAAGCAGGGCCTGCTCGCCGGGATGGCGATGACCGAGAAGCAGGGCGGCTCCGACGTCCGCGCCAACACGACCAGTGCTGTGCTGACCGCGGACGGCAGTTATCTCATCACCGGGCACAAGTGGTTCTGCTCCGCTCCGATGTGCGACCTGTTCCTGATCCTGGCCCAGACCGGCAGCGGCCTGACCTGCTTCCTGCTCCCCCGCGTGCTCCCGGACGGGACCGCGAACGCGATGCGCCTGCAACGGCTCAAGGACAAGCTGGGTAACCGTTCCAATGCGTCGGCCGAGGTGGAATTCGACCAGGCCGTCGCCTGGCCGGTCGGCGAGCCCGGCCGGGGGGTGCGAACGATCATCGAGATGGTGACCTCGACCAGGCTCGACTGCCTGCTCGGCAGCGCCGCGCAGATCAGGCAGGCCTGTGTGGAGGCCGCTCATCACGCCGCCCGCCGCCGGGTGTTCGGTGCCCTGCTCGCCGATCAGCCGGCCATGCGGGCCGTCCTCGCCGATCTGGCCCTGGAGTCTGAAGCCGCCACCACGCTGGCGATCAGGCTGGCCGCCGCCGCCGACCTGGCTGCCAGCGGTGACCCGGCCGAGGCCGCGCTGCTGCGGCTGATGCTGCCCGCCGCCAAGCACTGGGTCTGCAAGCGAGCTCCCGCCGTCGTCGGCGAGGCGCTTGAGTGCCTGGGCGGCAACGGATTCATCGAGGAGTCGGTCATGCCCCGGCTGTACCGGGACGCGCCGCTGAACTCGATCTGGGAGGGCTCAGGCAACGTGACCGCGCTCGACCTGCTGCGGGCGCTCACCAGGTCCGCGGCCGGGACTGACCAGCTTGACGCGCTGAGTTGGCAAACACAAGCAGCGCGGCCTGCGGCGGCCAGTCCGCAGGCCGCGCTGCGGGCCGAGCTTGACCTGACCGCTGGCGCGGATCGCCGGCTTGACCTGGCGGCCGGACGGCTCTTCAAGGAACTCGGAGCGGTCGCGGCGGCCGATCCGGTGAGCGCGCAATACCAGGCCCGCCGGCTGGCCGGGCTGCTGACCGTGGTGATGCAGGCCGCGCTGCTGATCCGGTACGCGCCGTCACCCGTCAGCGACGCGTTCTGCGCGACGAGGCTAGCGGCCGCTGGCGGGCTCAGCGGGCCCGGCGTCTCCTTTGGCCTGCTGCCAGACGGCCTTGAGCTGTCGCCGGTAGTCGGCCGAATCACCCCGGCCGGAGACAGGTAGGGTCGGCTGAATGCGCGTCTGGCCCGGTAATGCCTACCCGCTCGGAGCCGTCTGGGACGGTTCGGGCACCAACTTCGCGATCTTCTCCGAGGTCGCTGAGCTTGTGGAACTGTGTCTCTTCGACGACGACGGCGTCGAGCAGCGAGTTGCGCTGAGCGAGGTCGACGGGTTCGTCTGGCACTGCTATCTGCCGGATGCCGGGCCCGGCCAGCGCTACGGGTACCGGGTGCACGGCCCGTACGAGCCGCGCCTGGGACACCGGTGCAACCCGGCGAAACTGCTGCTCGATCCCTATGGCAAGGCAGTCGACGGACAGGTCAGGGCCGACCCGGCGCTGTACTCCTATGTCTTCGGCCGCAATGATCAGGCTGCCATCAACACGGACGACAGCGCTCCATTTATGCCGCGAAATGTAGTGATCAATCCGTACTTTGACTGGGCTGGCGATCAGCAGCTCCGGACGCCGTATCACGAGTCCCTGATCTACGAGGCGCATGTGCGCGGTCTGACGCTGCGCCATCCGGGAGTGCCAGAGGAACTGCGCGGCAGCTACGCGGGGCTCGCGTCACCGGCTGTCATCGAGCACCTGAAGCGGATCGGGGTCACGGCGATCGAGCTGATGCCGGTGCATCAGTCGGTGCCTGAGCCGTTCCTGGTCGATCGCGGGCTGACCAATTACTGGGGCTACAACACGATCGGGTTCTTCGCGCCGCACAACGGCTACGCCTCGGCGGCGGCGCCGCACGGCCAGGTCGCCGAGTTCAAGTCGATGGTCAAGTCGCTGCATCAGGCTGGCATCGAGGTCAT
This sequence comes from uncultured Actinomycetota bacterium, assembly GCA_963819285.1. Classification (GTDB taxonomy): domain Bacteria; phylum Actinomycetota; class Actinomycetes; order Streptosporangiales; family Streptosporangiaceae; genus Chersky-822. The sequence goes on along the minus strand of CAWFVM010000006.1, from coordinate 350,289 downwards.
TCTCGACGTCGTCTACAACCACACCGCCGAGTCGGGCGGGCTCGGGCCGACCCTGTCCTTCCGCGGCATCGACAACGCGGCCTACTACCGGCTCGCCGACGATGATCCGTCGGAGTACCTGGACTACACCGGCTGCGGCAACAGCCTGAATGTCCGGCACCCGCACTCGCTGCAGCTCATCATGGACTCGCTGCGGTACTGGATCGATGAGATGCACGTCGACGGGTTCAGGTTCGATCTGGCGTCGGCGCTGGCGCGGGAACTGCACGATGTCGACAAGCTGTCGGCGTTCTTCGACCTGGTGCAGCAGGACCCGCTCGTCTCTCAGGTCAAGCTGATCGCCGAGCCGTGGGATGTCGGCGAGGGCGGCTATCAGGTCGGCAAGTTCCCGCCGCTGTGGACAGAATGGAACGGTAAGTACCGCGACACCGTAAGAGACTACTGGCGGGGCGAGCCTGATCAGCTGCCTGAGCTGGCGTCGCGGCTGACCGGCTCAAGCGACCTTTACGAAACTAGCGCGCGGAGGCCAGTCGCCTCGGTGAACTTCGTCACCTGCCACGACGGTTTTACCCTGACCGACCTGGTCAGCTTTGATCACAAGCACAATGACGCCAACGGCGAGCAGAACAGGGACGGCTCTGACGACAACCGGTCCTGGAACTGCGGTACCGAGGGACCCTCCGATGACCGGCAGGTTGTCGCGCTGCGCGATCGGCAGATCAGGAACTTCCTGGTCACGCTGTTCTTGTCGCAGGGCATTCCGATGCTGCTCGCCGGCGACGAGCTCGGCCGGACCCAGGGCGGCAACAACAACAGCTACTGCCAGGACACTGAGCTCTCGTGGGTGGACTGGGACGCGGCCGACAAGCACTCGGACCTGATCGACTTTGTCGCCACGCTCTCGGCACTGCGCCGGGAGCACCCGATCTTCCGGCGACGGAGGTTTTTCAGCGGGCTGACCGGCGGGTCGATTGACGGTCAGCGCGACATTCTCTGGCTGAGCCCGTCCGGCGGCGAGATGACAGGGAATGACTGGGACGCCGGCTATTCGCGCTCGCTGGCGGTCTGCGTGAACGGCGACGCGATCACCGAGCCCGGCCCGCGCGGCGAGCGGATCACCGACGCCGACTTCATCCTGCTGCTGAACGCGCACTCCGAGCCGGTGACTTTCACGATCCCTCCTGGTATCGGTGCGTCAGGCGGGATCTGGCGGATCGTGGTGGACACGGGCTCGCCTATGTCGCTCGCCGCTGACAGCGTGGTGCCCGGCAGCGCGACCTCCGCTGGATACTCAGCTGAGGTAGGCTCCCACGCCATCATGGTCCTGCAGGCGGCCAGGCCATAGCCAGCACTGCGAGCGGGTTACTTGCGGCTGAGCGTCACGATGTCGAAGTAGGCCGTTGCCGACCGCTTCACTTTGACGGTGCCGTTCAGTATGGTGTGCGCCTCGAACGGCCTGGTGGATTCGTAGCGGGCGTTTAGGTACTGGGTATAGGTCTGGGCGTACTTCCTACCGTCGAAGTCGCAGACTTTCAGGGTGCCGGGCGGCGGGCCGCTCGGACGGCCGCGGGAGAGGGTGGCTGCGCCTGTGACAAGGCCGGCGGCGCTGCTGGTGACGCTGAGTGATTTCGACGATTTGATGAAAGCCGGGGCTCGCGTCAGGATGGCCCACAGGTCGAAGCGGACGAGCTTGTTTTTCCCTGGCAGCTTGACGATGCGCTGGATGATCGCGGTGCTGGCAGAGTGGCCGGGTACGGCGATAGTGCCGCCGGTGGCAAATGCCGCTGTCCCTGGTCGGCCTGACGTGGAGTCCCAGGTTGTGATCTGGCAGGGCGCCAGGACGCAGTCCTTGCTCACGGTGAGTGTGTTGTGGCCGCCGAACGACAGGTGCGCCGCACGCAGCTTGAGGCCTTTCAGGCCGGTACTCAGCCGGACTGAGCCCTTGAGGGCGCCGGTGTAGACGATGTCCTTGCCGCTTATGCAATCCCCGGACTCGGTCTTGTGTGACGCGGGCGTGAAGGTCAGGTTCAGCGAGGCGACGGGTGACAAGCTTGACCGGGAGTTAAGAGTCATGACGGCGGCGGAGCTGACCGAGAGGTCGGCGGATGCCAGCTGCCCGCCCCAGGTATGGTGCTCGGTGCCACCGAGGTGGGGAGTGGTGATCCCGAATCCGATGGCGTTGATGCCGATACTGCCGAAGGCCTCGATGCTGATGTTCAGGCTCCACGTGTGGCCGGCTCCGGTCAGGTGCCCGGCTCCGGTGGAGAAAGTGAAGTCCTGAATCTTGGCGTGCTGGGCGGTCGGGCTGGCCGAGGCTGATCCGGCGGAGGCTGAGGTGGCTGCCAGCGCAGCGCCTGAGATGCCGGCCGCCAGCCTCATGGTCCTGCGCCGCCAGGTGATAGTCCTGCTTGTGCCAGCTGTATTTCTCATCGGATGCTCCTCTTGTCTGACTAGCCGCTGGCTGGCGCGAAGAGCTTCGAGCTGAATGTTGTCGGGGTCGCGGAAGACCAGGACCGACGCGTAGGGCTCGTCGGCGATCGGTGACTGGCTTAGCGGCTTGTCGGCGACGTCCGCTCTGGTGACGCCCTTGGATTCCAGGTGCACCTGCCAGGCCTGCAGATCGCCGCGGCTCGGGACCATAAAGCCGGCGTGGTCCAGGCCGGTAACTGACTCGCCGAACGTCATGCCGGTGTTGGCATCGTGGCGATGCAGCACGATCATGAGCTGGCGGGAGTCATCGGCGAGGAGCTTGCCGACTCCGCCGTCGTGCGGCACGTCCATCTGGAATCGGATGCCGAATACCTCCTCATACCATCGGACGCTCGCGTCAACGTCGGTGACGGTCAGTGCGAGGTGGTGCAGGCGCGGAGATGTGACAGTGGGCATGGGTGATCCTTTTCTCGGGTCGGCGGACAGAGTGCCTGGCCGTTACCTGGCCAGCGGTCATCGGGTTTGGGCTGCGAGTGACGGATACGGTGGCTAAGGGCACGGGCTGTCCGCCTGGCAGTAGGCCAGGAACATCGTGACGAAATCGCCGGTAAGCCGGCTCCAGCGGTCCCCGCCCGGATCGTTGGAGATCTGCTGGTCGACGAGGCCGGTGGTCAGGGCCGTCCACATATCGACGTGCCGGGGATCGGCGATGCCGTTCATGGCCAGGCGCCGACGTGTCCCGTCGAGCGCACTCACCGCCGGCTCGAACGATTCTGGCGTGGGCTCGAACCCGGGAATGGTGCGCTGGAACAATAGCTGGTAGCGGGCGACGTCACTCATGCAGAACTCGGTGAAGCGGCGCACGCCTTCCTCCAGGACCGCGCGGGGGTCCTCGCAGCCAGAGGGTCTGGACATCCAGTCGGCGAATTCAGTGGCCGCCCGGCCGAACATGGCGTCGTAGATCGCGTTCTTTGACTCGAAGTAGGCATAGACCGTCGGCGTGGAGATCCCGGCGCGCTTGGCCAGCTCGCGCAGTGACAGCGCGGCCAGGCCCTCAGAGCGGACGAGTTCCCAGGCCGCACCAACGATCGCGTCGCGTGCTGATCTCCGCCGCGCCTCGCGCCAGTCGCTCGCCTTGATTGACTTTGACGTCATTCGTTAAACTTATACGCCGTTAAAATATTAGTCAAGAGGCCCTGCAGTCGTCGTTACGCGCAGGTCTGTAAGCGCACGGGCGGCGCCAGGTCTCGCAAGCCAGCGATCGGAGCGGGGAGCCTGTCGCAGTAAGTGCTGTCGTTGCCGGGAACGGTGATCCAGACGTACTCACTGACCTGACTCGGCCGGTAGTGCTGCGGGGAGGACGCCGAGGCGGGGAGGCAGGGCACGGTGGTACCCGGGCTGGCGCGGACTGTCGTGATGATCATCCAGACCAGTTCCCTGATCGAGCAGCTCTGCTGGACGCAGCCGCCGAAGATGCCAGGATCGGCCCTGTTCACGGCCGGCACGGTCGTCAGCTTCAGCGTGACCGAGTTCGATGAGTGACTCGTGGCGACCTGATCCGTCGCGACGACGTACGCTTCCTCGTCCCTGGTGAGCACGCCGAACGGCACCAGAGAACGCGAGCCCCCTGGCATCGGCGCGGGGAGATCTTGCTGCGATCGGTGAGGCCGGCGAACCAGGCCGGGCGCTCCCGGACCGGGGCCGTGACGACCGGCTGGCCGGTGGCAGCGTTGAGGATGACGAGCACGGAGCGGCCAGCCGTTACCAGTGCTGCCCACACCGGCTGCCAGCGGGCCGCGTCCAGCGCTCCGGGCACTCCTGCGAGGACCCGGGTCAGATGAGCGACCCGCAGGAGTGCCGCTACTTCCGCCCAGGACGACAGCTTGGTCACCGCACGGGCGGCGGTGAGGTGGCTAGCCCGGCGCGCGGAGCTCAGCGGCGGCGGCCTTGCTGACGATGCGGCCAGGCCCGACCGGCAGCGGCACCAGCCCCGGCGGGTCGAACCACACGTTTCTCGCGACCGCCACGACGGTGGAGGCAGACAGTCTGAAGCCGGTTACGCTCAGCAGATGGGCGCCGTCCGGCGTCCAGTACGCGCTGATGCGCGCCCGCGAGCCGATTTCCAGCAGGCCGTCATGACCCTGAATCTTGACCTGTGCGCCGCTGACCTGGGTGCCGCTGGCCCCGAGCCGCCCTTCGTAGCGGCTGACTCCGAGCGCGACCCCTGGCGGGTCTGAGCGGCCGGTGGCCAGCGTGAAGTTCTCTGTCGGGATGGCCGAGCCGGCCTGCGTGCTCGGCGCCTGGCGGAAGTCGGCGGGCAGCCAGGTCGGCAGGAGTAAGCCAGGGCCGTACATGGCGCCTCGGGCAATGGTCAGGCAGCCAGGGTTCACAGGCTGGGCTGGCGGGCGATCCGCCACGGACTTGCCGGTGGTGCCGGTGGTGCCGGTGGCGCCTGCCTGGGTGCAGGCAGCGAGCCAGATGACACCGCTGACCGCGACGAGCCAGGCCAGGACGACACGCGTCCTGCGACCGCCTGCGACGGGGCGGCCAACTGCGCTATCCACGCCATTGAGACGTGATCGGGACCTAACGGGTTCCGCGCCAGGTCAGTGCATTGCTCGCAGTGATGGGCACCGTAGCATGCGAGGGAGACCAAAGGAGCGCCGTGCGCCAGATCTTCCCCGTACCAGCCAGCCAGCCACCCGCCGGGCCGTTCGGCCCGGCGGAACCGCTTCGGCTCGCCGGGCCGGTCACGGCGCAGACGCCGGGTGTGGACGACCTGATCGCGATGCTGGCGGCCGTCTACGCCTACCCGGACGATGACCGGGTCTGGGTCCGGGCCAACATGGTCGCCAGTGTCGATGGCGCGATCTCGGTCGGCGGCCGCTCGGGCGGGCTGTCCGGCGAAGCCGACCGGCTGGTGTTCACGGTGCTGCGGAGTCTGTCCGACGTGGTCATGGTCGGTGCCGGTACCGCGCGGGCTGAGCACTACGGCCTGGCTACGCCGGCCTGGCCGCAGCTCAGGCAGGGGCGGACCGCGACCCCGCCGATCGCGGTTGTCACCAGGAGACTCAGCCTTGATCTCGACAGCCCGCTGGTTCAAGGCGATCCCGAGCTGCCCAGAACGATCGTGCTGACCACCTGCCAGGCACCGACCGAGCGAGTGACTGCCGCGGCCAGGACGGCGGACGTGATCTCAGCGGGCAGCAACGAGGTGACGGCGAAAGCTGCCATCGAGAAGCTAGCCGCACTCGGCCATCGCAGGATTCTAGTCGAGGGCGGGCCGACGCTGCTCGGCCAGCTGGTCGCGGCCGACCTGCTCGACGAACTGTGCGCGACGGTGAGCCCGCTGCTCGAAGGCGGCGGTCAGGTCGCCAGGATGCTGGCCGGCATGGACCCGGTCAGCGCCTCCGGGCTGCGGCTGGCATCAGTGCTCGAAGACGATGGCTTCCTGCTCAGCAGGTACCTGCGAGCCCGCTCCTAGCAGGCCCCAGGCCCGGAACGTCGGCAGCGCGATCACCCGGCCAGGCTTGCGTGATGTGAGGGGCCGGGTTTCCGGGCACAGGGTGCTGGTACGGAGCTTGCGCCTGGCGGCGGCTAAAAGATCTAGGAGACGGCGAGCCCGGCAGCGGGTGAGTCGGCTGTGAAAGATGAGTCACAGGGGACCAGCCCCAGTCCCTGGCGGCGGCTCAGTCGCCCGCGTGGCGAGCCTGTCGGCTGCTGCCAGCACCGGGTCCGGTATCGGCCGCAGACCCCAAGCGCGCCCTGACGTTCCGTGATCATGCCGGGGGCGGTGATCACGGAACGCTGATGGCGTGATCACCCGGAAAATGTTCCGTGATCAACCTCCATCCGATGATCACGGAAGCGGCTGGGCTCGCCGGGTCGGCTGCCTAGCAGGCCCGGCTGCTCTGCCGGAGCCGGTCGAGTGCCTCGGCCAGGATCGCCGCGCCGTCGCCGGCCGAGCGCCGCTCCTTCACGTAGGCCAGGTGCGTCTTGTACGGCTCGGCGTGCGGAGGCGATGGCGGGCTGGTCGAGTCTCTCCCCGCCGGCACGCCGCAGCGCGGGCAGTCCCAGGTCTCAGGTACCGGGGCGTCGTTGGCGAAGCTGGGCACCGTCTCGTGACCGTTGCAGCAGTAGAACGAGACCCGGACCCTCGGCGCTGCCTCGCCACGTTCTGCCTCGCCCATCGGTCCCGCGCCGACCCGGCTGCCGCGAATGGCGTTACCACTACTCACTACAGGCCTCTCTCCCAAAAAGTCTGGGCCCGGCGGCGTTGCCCCGTCGCTGTCGCCGCCCGGCCGCTGTACTTCCTATGCACCTATCGTCAGCGCTGCGCCGCTCACTTGCTCGCTCGCGCGCCAACTCGCGGCGCGGCGTTGCTAACGATTAAGCAACAGGCCAAGTACCACGATGCATATAAACCACAAAATACCAGTGAAAATCGTGATTCGGTCGAGGTTTCGCTCAACCACCGACGACGAGCCGAGCGAGGACGACATCCCGCCGCCGAATAGGTCGGAGAGGCCACCGCCCTTGCCCTTATGCAGCAGCACGAGCACGACCATGAGCAGGCTCGTGATGATCAGGACGATAGAAAATGCGATAACCAATGCTGTCGTCGTCCTTCCGGGGCGCGTTGATCAGGCGTGCGCATCACGATACCGGCAGATCCTTACGAATCCGTCGTAATCGAGGCTCGCGCCGCCGACCAGCGCACCGTCAATATCTGGCTGCGCCATGATGGCAGGCATGTTGTCGGGTTTCACTGATCCTCCGTACAGGATACGCACTGCTGCGGCAACTTCGGCGCCATGGCTGCCGGAAATCCGGTTCCTGGTTGCCGAGCAGACCTCCTGGGCGTCTTCCGGGCTGGCCACCTCGCCGGTGCCGATGGCCCAGATCGGCTCGTAAGCGATCACCATGGTCGCCACGGCCTCGCTGGCCAGGCCCTTCAGGCCGGCGTCGAGCTGGCTCGTGCAGTGCGCGAGGTGCTCGCCTTCCTGGCGGACGGCCAGCGACTCGCCGATGCACAGCACGGGGGTCATCTCGTGCGCCAGGATCGCCCTGACCTTGGCATTGACCAGAACGTCGGCCTCGTGATGGTACAGCCGGCGCTCTGAGTGCCCGGCGAGCACGAACCCGCAGCCGAGCTTGGCCAGCATCCGGCCGCTGATGTCGCCGGTATAGGCCCCGTCCGGGTGCGGCGAGATATCCTGCGCACCGTACTTCAGCCGCAGCTTGTCGCCTTGCACGAGAGTCTGCACGCTGCGCAGCGCCGTGAAGGGCGGCAGCACCACGATGTCGGCCGCGTCGAAGTCCTTCGGCGTGAGCCGGAACGCGAGCTGCTGGGTCAGGGCCAGCGCCTCCAGGTGGTTGTTGTGCATCTTCCAGTTGCCCGCCACCAGGGGCGTGCGCTTGTCATTGGTCACCGGCATCCTCAAGTGCTGCCAGGCCGGGCAGCGTCCTGCCTTCCAGGTATTCCAGGCTGGCTCCGCCGCCAGTAGAAATGTGACCGAAGGCACTGTCAGGGAAATGTAGCTGCCGGACGGCTGCTGCCGAGTCTCCGCCGCCCACGACGGTCAGCCCCCGCACGGCGCTGATCGCCTGCGCCACCGCGCGGGTACCCGCGGCGAAAGCAGGGAACTCGAAGACCCCGACCGGCCCGTTCCAGAAGACCGTCCTGGCGTCGGCTAGCTTACTCGCAAACAGCGCCCTGGTCTGCGGCCCCATATCCAGGCTTTCCCGGTCGGCGGGAAATTCGGCAACAGGGTAGACCTCGTGCCCGGCGTCGGCGGCGAACCCGGTGGCGCCGACCAGATCGACCGGCAGCACGATCTCGACGCCGCGCTTGCTGGCCTGGGCGAGCACCTGCCTGACCGCTTCGAGTTGCTCGCGTTCGAGCAGCGAGCGGCCGACCTCGTAGCCGAGCGCCGCCAGGAACGTATAGGACATGCCGCCGCCGATGATCAGCCGGTCCGCCTTGCCGAGCAGGCTCGCGATGACGGCGAGCTTGTCGGACGGCTTCGCCCCGCCGAGCACGACGACATAGGGTCGCTCCGGGTGCTCGGTCAGCCTGCGCAGCACGCGGATCTCGGCTCGCACCAGCTCTCCGGCGGCGTGCGGCAGCAGCCCTGGCACGTCATACACGCTGGCGTGCCTGCGGTGCAGCGCCCCGAAGCCGTCACCGACGTACCGGCTGGCCAGGGAGGCAAGCCGGGCGGCGAACCCGGCCCTGATCGCGTCATCGCCAGCGGTCTCCTCCGGCGCGAACCTGACGTTCTCCAGCAGGCCGACCTGACCGGCGGCCAGCCCGGCCGCCGTCCTCGTGGCCGACGGGCCGGTGACGTCCGAGGCGAACACGACCTCCTGGCCGGTCAGCTCGCCGAGCCGGTCGGCGACCGGCAGCAGCGAGGGACCGCCGGCGGCGCGCTCGGCGTAGCCGGCCCCCGCCGGGCGGCCAAGATGCGCGCAGATCAGCACGCGGGCACCGCGTCCCGCGAGCTCGGTGATCGTCGGCAGGCTTGCCCTGATCCGCCCGTCGTCGGTGATCCTGGCCCCGTCAAGGGGCACGTTCAGGTCCGCCCGCAGCAGTACGACCTGACCGCCGACGTCGAGGTCGGCGATCGTCCGCATCAGGCTTCCAGCCGCGCTGCCACCATCGCGGTCAGGTCGGCGAGCCGGCTGGAGTAGCCCCACTCGTTGTCGTACCAGCCGATGACCTTCACCTGGTCGTGCTCGGCCATCGTCAGCAGCGAGTCGAACGTGCAGGAATACGGGGTGCCGACGATGTCGGACGAGACGATCTCGTCGGCGGTGTAATGCAGGTAAGGCTGCAGCGGCCCGTCGATGGCGGCGGCCAGGTAGGCGGCGTTGACCTCGGCGATCGTCACCGGCCGCTCAAGCTGCACCACCAGGTCGGTCACCGATCCGTCCATGACCGGCACCCGCATCGAGATGCCGTCCAGCTTGCCAGCCAGCTCGGGCAGCACCAGCGCGGTCGCCTTGGCGGCACCTGTGGTGGTCGGGATGATGTTCTGCGCGGCGGCACGGGCCCGGCGCAGGTCCTTGTGAGCGAAATCGAGGATGACCTGGTCATTGGTGTAGGCGTGGATCGTCGTCATGAAGCCCCTGACGATGCCGAAGCTGTCGAGCAGCACCTTGGCCATCGGTGCCACGCAGTTGGTCGTGCAGGAGGCGTTCGAGATGATGTGATGCGCCGCCGGGTCATAGGCGCCGTCATTGACGCCCATGACGATCGTGATGTCCTCGCCTTTGGCCGGTGCCGAGATGATCACCTTTTTCGCCCCGGCGGCGAGGTGCTTGCCGCTCGGCCGCGTCGGTGAAATGCCCGGTCGACTCGATCACCACGTCGACGCCCAGGTCGGCCCAGGGCAACGCCGCCGGATCGCGCTCGGCGAGCCAGGTGATCTTCGAGTCGCCGGCCGTGATGCTGCCGTCGGCGGCCGCCACGTCGAGATTGAGCGGGCCGAGCACGGTGTCGAATTTCAGCAGGTGAGCGAACGTCTTGAGGTCGCCTAGATCGTTGGCGGCGACAATCTCGATTCCCAGTTCAGGCCTGGCGTGCACAGCGCGCCAGAAGTTCCTGCCGATCCGGCCGAACCCGTTGATTCCTACCCGGACAGTCACGTGGGGGCTCCCGTCGCCTCGTAGCTGACCGACGACACGGCTGCGCCGCCGAGCGTGACCCTCATACCCCGATCACGCCTCACGCGCACCATAACATCAGGACACCAGCATGTCGGGAGTCAGATGCGCCTCGGTCGACGGGATGCCGAGCTCGGCGGCGCGCTTGTCGGCCAGCGCGAGCAGCCGCCTGATCCGCCCGGCAATCGCGTCCTTGGTGAGCGGCGGGTCGGCGAGCTGGCCGAGTTCCTCCAGGCTGGCCTGGCGGTGCTTGATCCTGAGCTGTCCGGCGACGATCAGGTGCTCGGGCGCGTCCTGCCCGAGGATCTCAAGCGCGCGCTCGACCCTGGCACCCGCCGCTACGGCCGCGCGGGCGCTGCGGCGCAGGTTGGCGTCGTCGAAGTTCGCCAGCCTGTTGGCAGTTCCCCGGACCGCGCGGCGGATCCGGCGCTCCTCCCACGCGAGGACGCTGTCGTGGGCTCCGAGCCTGGTCAGCATGGCGCTGATCGCGTCACCGTCCCGGATGACGACCCGGTCAATACCGCGCACGTCACGTGCCTTCGCGCCGATCCGCAGCCGCCGGGCGGCGCCGACCATGGCCAGCGCCGCCTCCGGCCCCGGGCAGGTGAGCTTCGAGCGACATCGACCGGCCAGGCTCGGTCAGCGACCCGTGGGCGAGGAACGCGCCGCGCCAGGCGGCCTCGCAGTCGCAGGTGCTGCCGGCCACGACCTGCCTGGGCAGGCCCCGTACCGGCCGGCCCGGCCGTCGACCAGGCCGGTCTGCCTGGCCAGGCTGTCGCCATCTTTGACTACTCGCACCACGTAGCGGTTGCCCTTGCGCAGCCCGCTCGGCGCGAGCACGATGAGCTCGGACGAGTGCCCGAAAATCTCCCTGATGTCCTTGCGCAGCCTGCGCGCGGCCGCGCCCGTGTCGAGCTCGGCCTCGACCATGATGTGGCCGTTGCTGAGGTGCAGGCCGCCGGCGAAGCGCAGCAACGTCGACACCTCGGCCTTCCTGCAGCAAGGCTTGAGCACGCTGATCCGGCTGAGCTCGTCTTTGACCAGGCTGGTCAGGGCCACCTATCTCACTCCCCCTCGAATATCCGCGCGAACGCGCCAGCCAGCCGCCGCGGATCGTGGCGGTCAGGCCTTCCGGCCATCGCGAGGTCGGCGAGCACCAGCCGTCCCCCGAGCAGGCCGGCCGCCGCCTCGAGCTCGCTCGCCGTGCCGCCGCCCGCTGAGCTTTCCACCGCCGAGCGGTCGGCTAGCACGACGTCACAGGCGAGGTCCGGGGCATGGCTGGCGAGTACCTCCAGATGTGCGTGCGGAGAGAACCCCGCTGTCTCCCCTGGCTGGGCCGCCAGATTCAGCGTCACCAGCCTCCGCGCCGGGGTGGCGATCAGGGCACTGGCCAGTTCAGGCACCAGCAGGTGCGGCAGCACGCTGGTGAACCAGGACCCGGGCCCGAGCACCACCCAGTCCGCCTCCCGTACCGCCTGCACTGCCTCGGCGCAGGCCGGCGGGTCGGCGGGGACCAACGACATCGACCGTACCCGCCCGGTGGTCTTCGCGCAGGCTCCCTGGCCCCGAACGGTACTGATCTCACGAGGAAACTTCGGGTCAACTCCCTCCACCTCCGCCTGTAGCTCCAGCGGCACCGACGCCATCGGCAGCACCCGGCCGTGCGCGCCCAGCAGCCTTCCCACCCAGTCCAGGCCCTGCACCGTGTCGCCGAGCAGTTCCCAGAGCGCGACAATCAGCAGGTTCCCGACCGCGTGCCCGCCAAGATCGCCATTGCCGGTAAAGCGGTGCTGCACCACCTTGCTCCAGGTGGTGCCCCATGAGTCGTCGCCGCAGAGCGCGGCCAGCGCCATGCGCAGGTCACCGGGCGGCAGGACGCCGTACTCGCGCCGCAGCCGTCCGCTCGACCCGCCGTCGTCGGCCACCGTCACGATCGCCGTCAGGTCGCGGGTCACCCGGCGCAGCGCCGACAGCGAGGCGTGCAGGCCATGCCCGCCGCCCAGCGCGACCACGCGCCGGCGGGCTGGCCGGCCGCGCGACGCCGGCGGGTTACTCACGCCCGAGGTCGCGATGGCTGACCTGGACTGCCTGCCAGGTCGCCTTGAGCCTCGCCGCGATCTCCTCGGACATCGCCACGCTGCGGTGCTTGCCTCCGGTACAGCCGACAGCGAGGGTGACGAAATGCTTGCCGCTCCGCTCGTAGGCCGTCAGCACGATCTCCAGTGCCTCGAGGTAGGCGCGCAGGAAGTCGGCGGCACCCGGCTGGCTGAGCACGTACTGACGGACAGCCGGGTCCTGGCCGGTGAGCGGTGCCAGGTCAGGAATCCAGTGCGGATTGGGCAGGAACCGGCAGTCCACGACCATGTCGGCGTCTACCGGCAGGCCGTACTTGAAGCCGAAGGACACCACGGTGACCTTGATGGCCGTGTTCTGCTCGTCGCCGAATACGTCGCGCATCCGGCTGCGCAGCTCATGGATGTTCAGCGCTGAGGTATCCAGCACGAGGTCGGCCTGCGCCCGGATGCCCTGCAGTTGCTCGCGCTCGGCCGTGATGCCGTCGATGACCCGGCCATTCTCCTGCAGCGGATGCGGGCGCCTGACGTTCTCGAACCTGCGCACCAGGGTCTCGTCGCCGGCTTCAAGGAAAACCACGTACGGATGGGCCCCGATCGCCTCAAGCTCGGTGAGCACCGACTTCAGGTCGGTGGAGAAGGCCCGGCTGCGCACGTCGACGACGGCGGCTACCCTCGGCACCGCGCTCGCCCTCCTGGCCAGGTCGAGCATGGTGACCAGCATGGCCGGAGGCAGGTTGTCGGCGACGAACCAGTCGAGGTCCTCAAGCGACTTGGCCGCCGTTGACCGGCCGGCGCCCGACATTCCGGTAATGATCACGATCTCAGGCGCGCCGATGTAACGATCCATTGGACTGGTCCCCATCGACCCCATCTTGCCGTCCGCGCAGCGCCGCCGCGACCACCTCGGCGAGCCTGGGCCCGAATCCGCCGACTTCGGCGATTTGCTCGGCCGAGGCCGCACGGAGCTTGCGCACCGAGCCGAAGTGCTTCAGCAGGGCGGTCCGCCTGGCCGGACCGAGGCCCGGCAGTCCATCGAGCTCGCTGACGGTCTGGGCGGCTCCGCGCTTGGCCCGGTGGTAGGTGATCGCGAACCTGTGCGCCTCGTCCCTGACCCGCTGCAGCAGATACAGGCCCTCGCTGCTGCGGGGCAGGATCACGGGGCTGTCCTCCCCCGGCAGCCACACTTCCTCAAGCCGCTTGGCCAGGCCGCAGACCGCGACGTCGGTGATGCCGAGATCGGACAGCGCCCGGACGGCCGCGTCGACCTGGCCTGCCGCGCCGTCGATCACGAGCAGGCTCGGCGGGTAAGCGAACTTCTTCTTGCCGCCGTCTTCGTCGGGCTCGGTCACCGGCGCGTCGCGCTCGGCCAGGTAGCGGCGGAACCTGCGGGTCACCACCTCGTAGACCGAGGCGAGGTCGTCGGTGGCGTCGCCCCTGATCGAGAACTTGCGGTACTCGGACTTGCGCGCCAGCCCGTCCTCGAACACCACCATGGACGCGACTACATGGGTCCCCTGGAGGTTCGACACGTCGATGCACTCGATCCGCAGCGGGGCCGTGTCGAGGCCGAGCGCCTCCTGGATCTCGTGCATCGCCTGGCTGCGCGTGGTCAGGTCGCTGGCCCGCCTGGTCTTGTGCAGCATCAGCGACTCGGCGGCGTTCTTGGTGACCGTGTCGAGCAGCGCGCGCTTGTCGCCTCGCTGCGGCACCCGGAGCGTGACGTGCCCGCCGCGCCGGGCCGTCAGCCAGTCCTGGACCGAGCCGACATCGGGCGGCAGCACAGGAACGAGCACCTCGCGGGGCACGACCTGCCGGTCTGGCTCGCTGTCGGCCCCGGTCTCGCTGTCGGCCCCGGTCTCGGCCCCGGTCTGATCTAGCGGGGGTTGCGAGACGGGGTCGTCTCGATATACCTGACCGAGAAAGTGCTCGACCAGCTCGCTGGTGGTGACGTCCTCCACCTTGTCGACCACCCAGCCGCGCTGGCCGCGCACCCGGCCGCCGCGTACGTAGAACACCTGGACCGCCGCCTCAAGCTGATCCTCGGTGAGGCCGATCACATCGCAGTCGGTGCCGTCGGGCAGCACGATCGCCTGCTTCTCCAGTGCCCGCTGCAGTGCCTGGAGGTCGTCGCGGAGCCTGGCGGCGAGCTCGAACTCCTCAGCCTGCGCGGCCTCGCGCATCTGCCCTTCCAGCCGCTTGGTAAATTTCCCCGTCTGCCCTGCCATGAAATCGCAGAACTCCTCGGCTAGCCGCCGGTGCTCGGCCACGTCGACCCGGTCAACGCAGGGTGCCGAGCACTTGCCGATATAGCCGAGCAGGCAGGGCCGGCCGATCTGGCCGGCCCGCTTGAACACCCCGGCTGAGCAGGTACGGACGGGAAAGACCCGCAGCAGCGTGTCGACGGTGTCCCTGATCGCCCAGGCGTGCGAATAGGGGCCGAAGTACCGGACGCCGCGCCGCTTGGCCCCGCGCATCACGGTGACTCGCGGGTACTCCTCGTTCAGCGTCACGGCGAGATACGGGTAGCTCTTGTCGTCGCGGTACCTGATATTCCACCGGGGATCGAACTCCTTGATCCACGAGTACTCAAGCTGCAGCGCCTCGACCTCGGTGCCGACAATGGTCCAGTCCACGCTGGCCGCGTCGAGCAGCATCATCTGAGTACGCGGATGCAGGCTGGCAAAGTCCGCGAAATAGGAGTTCAGCCGGGAGCGCAGGCTCTTGGCCTTGCCCACGTAGACCACCCGGCCGCGCGAGTCGCGAAACCGGTAGACACCAGGCGATTCAGGAATGGAGCCTGGTGCGGGTCGGTAGGTTGCCGGATCTGCCACGCAGCAACTCTATTCAGTTCTATTCGGTCTCGCGCTCATCGCCGGCCGCGCCCGCTGGCGGCGGCTGCCGCCGTCCTTCAGCCGGGCCGAAGAGCACCAGGGCCGCGAGGTCCTCCGTGATGTCGGCGAACCTGTGCGCCTCGCCCGCCGGCACGAAGATCACCGAGCCGGGTCCGACCTCGACCCGCTTGCCGCCCGCCTCGAAGCTGGCGGCGCCGGCCGTGATCACGTAGACCTCGTCCTCGGTGTGCGGATCCTGGTCATCGGTGCCGCCGACCGGGATCGAGTAGGTGCCGACGGACAGGTCAGGCACCCTGAACTGCTCGACCCAGTGCGTGTCGAACGGCCGGACCGGCCTGGTGAACTTTCCTGCGCCTTGGATGACCTGCATGGCTCTACCTCCATCGGGGCTCCATCGGGCTCGATCGCGGGCTCCATGGTGGCAGACAGCGAGCGCGCCCGCGCCATATGCCACGCTGTGGTGATGCTGCCCGCTATCGCCGCCAGCGCCGCGGCCGCGCTCGCCTGGCTTTACCTGCTCGCCTGGCACGGCGGCTACTGGCGCACCGATCAGCGCCTGCCGGCCAGCTCGCCGCCGCCAGCCTGGCCAGCCGTCGTGGCCGTCGTGCCGGCCAGGGACGAGGCCAGCGTCCTGCCGCAGACCCTGCCCACCCTGCTGACCCAGGATTATCCAGGCTCCCTGAGCATCGTGCTCGTGGACGACGAGAGCAGCGACGGCACCGCCCGGGTGGCGTCTGAGCTGGCCGCGAAGCTTGCGCCGGGCCGGCTGGAGGTCATCTGCGGCAGCCCGACCCCGGCGGGCTGGGCCGGAAAGGTCTGGGCGATGGCGCAGGGGGTCGCTGCGGCCGGCGAGACGGACTACCTGCTGTTCACCGACGCGGACATCGGCTACGCGCCGGCGACGCTGCGCAAGCTGGTGGCGGCCATGGCGGACCGGGCCATAGTCTCCCAGATGGCACTGCTCCGCGCCGACACCGCTGCCGAGCGCATGCTGATCCCGGCATTCGTGTACTTCTTTGCCCAGCTCTACCCCTTTCGCCGGGTGAACGCCGGCCGCTCGCGAGTCGCGGCGGCGGCAGGCGGCTGCATGCTGGTGCGCGGGGACGCTCTCGCGGCCGCTGGGGGCCTCGACCAGATCAAGGGCGCCAGGATCGACGACGTCGCACTCGGTGGCCTGCTGAAAGGGGCAGGTCATGGCTGCTGGCTCGGCTTCACGACCGACGTGACCAGCGAGCGGGAGTACACCGAGCTCAGCGAGGTATGGGACATGGTCGCCAGAAGCGCCTACACCCAGCTCAGGTACTCACCGCTGGCGCTGGCCGGCACCGTGCTCGGCCTGGCCTGGCTCTACCTGCTCCCCCCTGCGGCGACCCTGGCCGGCCTCGGACTGGCAGCCGCCGGCCTGACTGGCGCCGGGCTGGTGAGCACGGGCCTGGCGGTCTGGCTGGCGGTCGCCGGCCTGACCGCCTGGACGCTGATGACGGCAACCTACCTCCCGATGCTGGCCCTGTACCGCCTGTCACCACTGCGAGCACCCAGCCTGCCCCTCATCGCCGCCCTGTACGCCGCGATGACCCTGACCTCAGCCCGCCGCCACTACTCCGGCCGCGGCGGCGAATGGAAGGGCCGTCTAGCCAGCCAGGCACCCGACGAGGCCTGATCAGGACTGGCGATGCCGGGCGGGGTTGGTCTGGCTGTTGCGGAGGCTGGCGGGCCCCCAACCAGGAGCCCCCAGCAGCCGTCAGCACAGCACTCGCGCGGTTACTCGAAGGCTTCGGGCGGGGGGCAGGCGCAGACCAGGTTTCTGTCGCCGTAGGCAGCCTCGATCCTGCGGACCGGGGGCCAGTACTTGGACCGGCGGTCCCGCTTACCGGGATAAGCGGCCTCCGTTCGGCTGTAACTGTGCTCCCACTCATCGGCCAGCAGCATCGACGCCGTGTGCGGCGCGTTCTTCAGCGGATTGTCGCTGGCGGGATACGTCCCGGAGCCGACCTTCGCTATCTCGGCCGCGATCGCGATCATGGCGTCGCAGAAGCGGTCGATTTCCGCCAGGTTCTCGCTCTCGGTGGGCTCGACCATGAGGGTGCCGGCGACCGGGAACGACATCGTCGGAGCGTGGAAGCCGTAGTCGATCAGCCGCTTGGCCACGTCCTCGGCTGTCACGTCGGTGGCCGCAGTGAGCTGCCGCAGGTCCAGGATGCACTCGTGGGCGACCAGCCCGCCCTGGCCGGTGTACAGGACAGGGAAATAGTCGTTCAGCCGCCTGGCGATGTAGTTGGCGTTCAGGATCGCGATCTGCGTCGCCCGGCGCAGGCCAGCCGCGCCCATCATGGCCAGGTAGGCCCAGGAGATCGGCAGGATGCCGGCCGAGCCGAACGGCGCTGCCGCGACCGGCCCGGTGCGCAGATCGGCTTGCAGGTCATCGGCCCGGGCTCCGGCCACCGCGATGCCGGGGAGCACCGGGTGCCTGGGCAGGAACGGGGTCAGGTGGCCGCGCACAGCGACCGGGCCGACGCCGGGCCCGCCGCCGCCGTGCGGGATGCAGAACGTCTTGTGCAGATTCAGGTGCGACACGTCAGCGCCGAAGGTCCCCGGCCTAGCCAGCCCGACCAGCGCGTTGAGGTTGGCGCCGTCCACGTAGACCTGACCGCCAGCGGCATGCACCAGGTCGCAGACCGTGCCGATCGTGGCTTCGAACACCCCGTTGGTCGACGGGTAGGTCGCCATGATCGCGGCCAGGCTCTCCGCGTGCGTGTCCAGCCTGGCCCGCAGGTCACCCAGGTCGATGGCGCCGTCTGAGCCGCACTTGACCACGATCACGCGCAGGCCGGCCAGCACGGCGGAGGCGGCGTTCGTGCCGTGCGCTGACTCGGGGATCAGGCACACCGTGCGCTGCGGCTCGTTCCTTGACCGGTGGTAGCGCCTGATCGCCAGCAGCCCGGCCAGCTCGCCCTGGGAGCCGGCGTTGGGTTGCAGGCAGACCGTGTCATAGCCGGTGATCTCGGCCAGCGCGTCCTGCAGGCCCTCGATCAGCTCGTAGTACCCGGCCGCCTGATCAGCCGGCGCGAACGGGTGCAGCCCGGCGAACTCCGGCCAGCTGACCGGCTCCATCTCGGCGGCCGCGTTCAGCTTCATCGTGCACGAGCCGAGCGGGATCATCGACCGGTCAAGCGCGATGTCAAAGTCCGACAGCTTGCGGAGATAACGCAGCATCGCCGTCTCGCTCCGGTGCGAGGAGAACACCGGATGGGTGAGGAAGTCGCTAGTCCGCGCCAGCTCAGCCGGAATGGCCGGATCGGCCCGCACCACAGTGACCGGCCGGCCGGCGATCGCGCTGGCCACCTCCGCGAGGTGCTGGCCGGTCGTGGTCTCGTCACAGGCGACGCTGAGCTGATCAGCGCTGACCAGGCGGAGGTTGTAGCCAGCCTCGCGCGCCCGTCGCACGGCCAGCCGGGCACCCTCCGGCACAGTCACCATGACCGTGTCGAAGCACCCCGGCGAATTCGTCGCGAATCCCGCCTCAGCTAGCGTGGCCGCGAGGCTGGCCGCCATCCCCGCGACTCGCCGGGCGATCGCGGTCAGGCCGTCCGGGCCGTGGTAGGCCGCATACATCGCGCTGATGACAGCCAGGAGCACCTGGGCGGTGCAGATGTTGCTGGTCGCCTTCTCCCGCCTGATGTGCTGCTCGCGTGCCTGCAGGGCCAGCCGGTAGGCGGGGTGGCCGTCGGCGTCCACCGACACGCCGACCAGGCGGCCGGGCAGCTGGCGCTTCAGGGCGTCGCGCACGCAGATGTAGCCCGCCTGCGGGCCGCCGTAGGCCATAGGCACGCCGAATCGCTGCGTGCTGCCCACGGCGATGTCGGCGCCGAGCTCGCCGGGCGGCGTGAGCAGGGTCAGCGCGAGCGGATCGGCGGCGACGGCGGCCAGCGCCCCGCGCGCGTGCGCGGCGGCGATGGCCGGGCGCAGGTCACGGACCTGACCGCTAGCGCCAGGGTACTGCAGCAGGATTCCGAAAATTTCGCCGTCCGGCTGTGCGTTGATGAGCTCGGGGGTTACCGGGCCGGTCACGAGCTCGAAGCCGAGTGGCTCGGCTCTGGTGGCGAGCACGGCCAGCGTCTGCGGCAGGCAGTCCTCGTCGGCGAGGAAGACCGAGCCGCGCTTGCTGGCCCGGTGGGCCAGGGTCATGGCCTCGGCCGCCGCTGTCGCCTCATCCAGCATCGAGGCGCCGGCCACCGGCAGCGCGGTCAGGTCCTGCACCATGGTCTGGAAGTTGAGCAGCGCCTCTAGCCTGCCCTGGGAGATCTCCGGCTGATACGGCGTGTACGCGGTGTACCAGGCCGGGCTCTCCAGCACGTTCCTGCGGATGACCGGCGGCGTGATCGTGCCGTAGTAGCCAAGGCCGATCATCGGGGTCAGCAGCTGGTTCTTCGCGGCGAGCGCGCGCAGTGCGGCCAGCGCCTGGTCCTCGTCAAGGGGCCGGGCGAACGCGGCCGGCAGGCTCAGCGGACTGGCCTCCTCCAGGCCGGCGGGCAGCGCCGCCGCCGTGAGCTCGTCGAGGCTGGCATAGCCGATCGCGTCGAGCATGTGCTGCTGGTCGGGCCGGTCGGGACCGATATGACGTTCTGCGAAGGTCACTGCATGCTCCTGGAGTCGGGTCGCTGTTTACACGCTCCCCCTCTGTCGCCGCGCTCACCGCAGGACTCCAGAGCTCTTGCCCCGCCCGGTCCTGGCTGCCTGAGAGGTTCCGGGGAGGTTGCCCCTTCGGCGCCGCGAGCTGGCTGCCCGCGGACTCTCCCGGACGGTGTTATTAGCTACCTTTTAGCCTACCGCGTCCGACCCGGCGACCTCGACCGCGATGGCGCTAGCTGATTTTCCTTGCCCTGCGGCTGGCGAGCTCGTCGGCGCCGTGACCTGGCTCCGCCGCCGCCGCCTCGCCCGAGTCGGCGGGGAACTCGGCCAGCGAGCCCTCGACCTCCTGCCAGATCCGGCCGAGCGCGATGCCGAACACGCCCTGGCCGCCCTGGAGCAGGTCGACGACCTCATCGCGTGAGGTACAGGCGTAGACGGTGGCGCCGTCACTCATCAGCGTGATCCTGGACAGATCGGCCGCACCCTGGTCAGCTGCCCCGTGATCGCGGAGCACGGCCACGGCCGAGCGGATCTGCTGCAGCGAGATCCCGGTGTCGAGCAGTGACTTGACCACCCGGAGTACCAGGATGTCGCGGAAGCCGTAGAGCCGCTGGGAGCCAGAGCCCCTGGCTGGCCTGACGCTGGGCTCAACCAGGCCCGTCCTGGCCCAGTAGTCGAGCTGGCGGTAGGTGATGCCGGCCGCCGCACAGGCCGTCTGGCCCCGGTAGCCGACATCTTCGGCGCGCGGCATGACCTCGTCGTCGAAGAGCAGGCCCTGTTCGCCGGCCTGGACCTCGGCAGCCCGCCGCGCGCGCTCGTCACGCGGATCGCGCTCGTCGCCTGTTATGACCGCCACTCCCACCTCCGGCCCTGCACCCGCACGATTCGCACGCTAGGCCCGTAGAGTAGCCCCGTCAACGATCTGCCCCGGCGCGTCGCTAATCAGGCAGCCTTAGGTAGCCCCGCCGAAGGCTCCTCAGGTGGCCCCGCCGAAGGCTCATCAGGTAGCACTGCCGAAGGCTCATCAGGTAGCACTGCCGAAGTCTTCCGGGGTGATGTTGTCGAGGAACTCGCGGAACTTCTCGACCTCGTCTTCCTGCTCGTCCGGGATCGAGACGCCGACCTCGTCGAGGATCTCGTCGTGGGCGAAGATGGCCGTGTTGGTGCGCAGCGCGAGCGCGATCGAGTCCGATGGCCGGGCGCTGACCGTAGTGCCGTTGGAGAAGACCAGGTCGGCGAAGAAGATGCCGTCCCGCAGTGCGGTGATGTTGACCTGCCTCAGCTCCACCTTCAGCGCCTGCAGTATGTCGCGCATCAGGTCATGAGTGAGCGGACGAGCCGGAACCATGCCCTGCTGAGCGAAGGCGATGGCGGTTGCCTCCATCGGTCCGATCCAGATCGGGAGGTAACGCTCACCGCCGGTCTCTTTCAGCAGCACGATGGGCTGGTTCGTAGGCATCTCGACGCGGACGCCGACGACCTCCATCTCCTTCACCGCGACTCCGTCCTCACCTGCGCCTGGTCGTCCCTGTCGTAAAACGTGTCTTCCCCTGCCGCGCTGACGGCACTCCATAGCCAACGTACACCCCTGCAAGTCGTGAGCCGGCAACTGGCGCTGAGGCTATCCGGACGAGGCCGGAGGGTCCTGAGCGGCCAGGCCGGAAGGCCAGGTCGGCGGCCTGGCCGCGATCATCCCCGGCGCCCCGGCGAGCTCGTCGCCCGACAGGCCGGCCTCGGAAAGCCCGGCCTCGGTCAGCCCAGCCTCGGTCATCGCCGCCTCGAGCATGGACCGGTGCAGCCGGAGCAGCAGCGTGGCGATCTCCCTGGCGGTCCGCCCGGCCGATCCGCGCGCATCCGCGCCGCGCTGCCGCAGGATCGGGCCGACCAGCTGCTCGATCAGGGAGATATCACGGTCGGCCGAGGTGCTGACGGCACGCAGGTGCCTGGGCTGCACGCCATAGCCCGCCAGCGCTGCGGCCGTGGCGGCGACGTCGAGCGCGTCCTGCCCGTACAGCCGTCCGACCCGCTTGACCAGGCCATGAGTTTCGAGTTCCGCGAGCTGATTCTCGTCAATTCCGGCGGCTTCCAGCAGTTCCCGCCTGCTGACCATCTCGGCTCGGGCCGGTACTCCCCGGTGCGCGAGCCGTTCTTTGATCACGCGCAGCGGCAGGTACTCATCTCGCTGCGCGGTCAGGATGAATCTGAGCTGGTCGACGTCTGCCGGGGCGAATCGCCGGTAACCGGACGGCGACCGAGCCGGGCAGATCAGGCCCTCGGACTCCAGGAACCGGATCTTAGAGACGCTGATATCCGGAAAATCCGGCCGGAGCTCGGCAAGCACCTCACCAATGCCGAGGTAAGCCCGCGCAAACGATGCGTTCATTCCGTTCCGCGCGGCTAGACGCCGCTCTCGGCGTGCGATAGTCGGCCCTGCAGGAACACCATGCGGAATTTCCCGATCTGCACTTCATCGCCGCCATTGAGCGCGACTTCCTCGATCCGCTCCCGGTTGACATAGGTGCCATTGAGGCTGCCGACATCGCGCACCGCGAATCTGCCGCCCTGCCGGTAGAACTCAGCATGCCGCCGGGACACGGTCACGTCATCGAGGAAGATATCGCTGTCCGGCCTGCGGCCGACCTCGGTCAGCTCGCTGTCAAGCAGGAACCTGCTGCCCTCATTGGGCCCGCGCCTGACGACCAGAAGCGCGGTGTTCAGCGGCAGCGTCTCGATGGCCGCGGCATGGGCAGCGGCCTCGTCGGTCGGCTCGGCCTCGACGGGCTCGACGCCGGCGAAGATCATCGATGTCGTCTCGCCTGCCGTGGCCCGGTCAGCGCCTGCCCTGGTCAGGGGCGTGGCGCACTGCGAGCAGAACCTGCCGTTCTCCGGGTTCACCGCTCCGCACGCTGGACAATAGACACCGGGCATGTGACCGTCTGGCCTCCCGTTCGCCGGTCGCACCGCACTGCTTGAGACAGCACTTATGGAGTAGGCATCGGTGCGGGCGTTCAGCCCGCTGATGTCCCTGTCAGGACTCCACGCTACCGGTGGCTGGCGCTGCTGGTCTATCTCCCACGCGCTGGCCGGCGGACTGGGCATCATGTGAGCCGGGGCCCCGTCGGGCCTGGCAGCAACCGGCCGTGCGCGATTGCGACGCCTTCGCCAGATCACGCTGCACACCTCCGACGCTGGGCCGCGAACTCCGGGGCCGCAAACCCCTGGCCGCTACCTGCTGGACAGACAACCGTCACTTAACCACGGTAATTGTCTCATGCCCAGGTAGTACCGCGCCGGGCCTTCAGCGTGACCCGCTGCGCTCCCTGCCTGCGCGCTCTACTACGCTAACCCACTCATCGAGCAACTCGGCCGCCGTATTGCCATCGGAAGCCTCGGCCCACACATGAGTGAACGCCAGCGCCGGGTCGGGCAGCACGAGTGCCCAGCCCCGGCCGGGCTCAATCACCCGGACGCCGTCTGTGGTGTCGATCTCCCGGTCGCCCGCCGCCTCGATGATCGTCCGCATCACGCCGCCCTTGGCCGACCAGGGTGTCGGCACCGACCTCTTGAGCAGCTGGGCCAGCGGGATCCTGGCGTGAATCTGGCTGAGCGTGAGCCTCGTCCTGGCGACCAGGCCGATCAGCTTGGTGAAGGCGGCGATGCCGTCAAGCGACCTGGCGAACTCCGGCACGACGAACCCGCCCCGGCCGTCGGCAGCGAAGATCACGTCGTCGGCCGCCGTCGCCTCGTACAGGCCGTGCGCCGAAGTTGGCGTCCACTCGACCTGAACGCCGTGGAAGCGGCAGACGTCGGCGGCTACCCGCGTCGTGGTCACCGGCAGCGCGACCCGGCCTGATCGCCGCTCAGCGGCGACCAGGTCGAGCACGACCAGCAGCGCCCGGTCATCGCTCACCAGCGCGCCCTTGTCGTCGATGAGCATGATCCGCTCGCCCACCGGGTCGAACCTGACCCCGAACGCGGCCCTGGAGGAGTACACAAGCTCGGCCAGCCGGTGCAGGTCGGCCCTGATCTGGGCCGGAGACTGGGTGGGCGTCGTCTCGTCCAGCCGGTTGTTCACGGTCAGCACGTCCACGCCGATCCGGCCGAGCAGCCCCGGCAGCACGAGCGAGGCGGTACCGCCCGCGCAGTCGGCGACCACCTTGAGCCCGGCCTCCCTGACCCCGCTCATGTCCACGTGCCGCAGCAGATCGCCCGTATAGGCCTCAATCACCCGGGGCGGATAGGTCAGCTCGGCGATCTCGCCGGGGAACGCCCGCCGGTACTCCTGCCGGGAGAAGACCCGCTCCAGCTTGTGCTGCACGACCTCGGACAGATCGGCGCCGTGCTCGTCGAGGAAGATGATGTCGACCGACTGCGGGTCACCGGGAGTGGTCCGCAGGACGATGCCGCCGCTGCACTCGCTGCGCGCCGTCTCGAATCTCGCCACCGGCAGCGGCTGGGCCTCCAGGTCCACGACGTTGATGGCGCTCGCGTTGAGCGCGCCGTGCACGGCCCTCTTGAGTGCCCGCGCCGCGCGAGACACATCGCGTGACGTGGTGACCGCCGAGCCCTTTTTCAATGTCGTGGCATATGCGCTCGCGAGACGGACGCAAAGCTCGGGCGTGATCTCGACGTTGACCAGCCCGGACACGCCTCTGGGGCCGAACAGCGTGCGCTGGCCCCTGGACTCCCAGATCACGCTGGTGTTGATGACCGCGCCTGCCTCGATCCTCTTGAACGGGTAGACCCGCACGCCGGAGGAGATGTACGCCTCGGACTCGATCACGCACTCGTCGCCGACGATGGCCGCTTCCTCGATCCTGGCTGAGGCCATCACGTCGGTGTTCTTGCCGATCACGCAGCCCCGCAAGGTGGCGCCGACCCCCACGTACACGTTGTTGTGCACAACCGCGCGATGCAGGAAGGCGCCTTCCTTGACCACCACGTTGCTGCCGACCACGGTGTACTCGCGCAGCTGCGCGCCGGCCTCGATCTTGGCGTAGTCGCCGATGCAGAGCGGACCGGTCAGGATCGCGTCCGGGTCGATCTCGGCGCCATCGGCCACCCACACGCCCGGCGATACCTCGAAGCCGTCGATATCGGCCGCGACCTTGCCGGAGAGCACGTCGGCCTGCACCTTGTGGTAGGCCTCGTGGGTACCGACATCTTCCCAGTAGCCGTCGCCCACCCAGCCGAAGACCGGCGCGCCCTTATCGAGAAGCTTGGGGAACACATCGCCGGACCAGTCGACGACCTGGCCAAGCGGCACGTGGTCGAGTACCTCGGGCTCCATCACGTAAATGCCGGTGTTGACCGTGTCTGAGAAGACCTGACCCCAGGTGGGCTTCTCCAGGAACCGCTGAATCTGGCCGTCCTCGTCGGCGATCACGATGCCGAATTCCAGCGGGTCGGGAACGCGAGCGAGGGCCACGGTGACGAGCGCGCCGTTGTCCTTGTGGAACCTGACCAGGTCAGAGAGGTCTATGTCGGTGAGCGCATCGCCCGAGATGACCAGGAAAGGGCCGTCTCGCAGCGCGTCCTCGGCATTCTTGACGCTGCCGGCCGTGCCGAGCGGGATGTCCTCGGTGGCGTACTGCAGGCTCATGCCCCACTCTTCGCCGTCGCCGAAGTAGTTCCTGACCATCGAGGCCAGGAACTGGACGGTCACGATCGTCTCGTCGAAGTTGTGCTTGCGCAGCAGCCGCAGGACGTGCTCCATGATCGGCTTGTTGACCACGGGAAGCAGCGGCTTCGGCTGGTTGGCGGTCATCGGGCGCAGCCTGGTCCCTTCCCCGCCTGCCATGACTACAGCCTTCACCGTTGCCAGCGCTCCTTCGCCTAGTCCCCGTGATCGCGGGCTGCCTGGCCGCCGCTCGCGCGGTCGGCGGCGAGGAGGCGGCGAGCTTGCTCGAGATAGAGCGCGGCAGCCCACCAGTACAGTGCACTTCCCCACAGAGCGAAGGCCCAACCGAATACCCGGGCGACTACCGCATATGAACCCTGATGTGAGCCGAGAAAAAGCAGCGGAAATGCGTAGAGAAGGTTCAAGGTGGCGGCCTTGCCGGCGAAGCTGACCTTCAGCGGCCCGTAGCCCGCCCGGCGCAGCACGAGCAGGGCGATGCCGAGTACCAGCTCCCTGGCCGCGAGCAGGATGACCAGCCACCAGCCGATGATCGCCCGCACCGCGAGCGCGATGATCGTCGAGACGATGTAGAGCCGGTCGGCGGCCGGGTCGAGCACCTCGCCGAGCGGGGTCTGCTGGTTGAACGCCCGCGCGATCTTGCCGTCCAGCCAGTCGGAGGCGCCGGCCGCCAGGAGCAGCCCGACCGCCCACCAGTCCCCCGTCGTGCTCCGCACGCCGAGAACCAGCCAGAGGAAGACCGGCACTCCGGCCAGCCTGGCCACGCTGATGGCGTTCGGGATCGTCAGAACCTGCCTGCGCCCGGTCTCGGGCTGCTGCCCAGCCTGCTGGCCGGGCTCGGCGTGCCGGTCACTGCGCCGATCCGTGCGTCCGCCGGTCATGGGACACAGGCTGTCATACCGGTGCTGGCCACGGGCCGCCGGAGTGGGCCGGCTCGGCTTAGCGCTGCCAGAGGCTGGCGATCCCCTGGCCGACGCCGATGCACATGGTGGCGGCTGCCTTGCCGCCGCCCCGGCGCTTCAGCTCCTGCAGCAGCGTCGTCGTGATCCGGGCACCTGAGCAGCCAAGCGGGTGCCCGATCGCGATCGCGCCGCCGTTTACATTGACCAGTTCCTGGTCGCACTTGAGCTGATCGACCACGGCCACTGCCTGGGCGGCGAACGCCTCGTTGATCTCGATGAGCGCCAGGTCGCCGAGCTGCCAGCCGGACCGGCCGAGCACCTTGGTCATCGCCGGAACCGGGCCGATTCCCATGTAATCGGGATGCACGCCCGCCGCCGACCCGCCCGCGTACCTGGCGAGCGGCTCAACGCCGGCCCGCTCCAGTGCGCGCTCGGACATCAGCAGCAGTCCGGCCGCGCCGTCGTTGAGCCCGGAGGAATTGCCGCCGGTGACCGTGCCGCCTGACCTGAAGGCCGGCTTCTTCCCGGCCAGCTCGGCCGCCGTCAGGTCAGCCCTGATCGACTCGTCCCTGGTGACCTGGCCCGCCGGCGCCGTTACCGGGACGATCTCGGCATCGAACCGGCCAGCCTCCGCCGCTGCCGCCGCCCGCTGGTGGCTCAGCAGCGCGAACTCATCCTGCCTGACCCGGTCGACCTTGTATTTGTCGGCGACGTTCTCCGCCGTCTCGCCCAGGCTGATCGGCGGGTAGAGCTCGGTCATCCTCGGGCTGACCAGGCGCCAGCCAAGCCTGGTGTCCGCGACGCCCGCGTCGCGCTGGAACGGCTCGGCGGCCCGGGGCAAGACGAATGGCGCCCTGGTCATCGACTCGGCGCCGCCGGCGATGCAGATGTCGGCGTCGCCCGCGGCGATGGCCCGTGCGGCCGAGAAAATGGCCTCCATGCCGGAGCCGCAGAGCCGGTTCACGGTCGCGCCGGGGATCTCGACGGGCAGGCCAGCCAGCAGGACGCCCATTCTGGCGACGTTCCTGTTGTCCTCGCCAGCCTGATTGGCCGCACCCCAGTACACGTCGTCAATGGCGGCCGGGTCGAGCCAGTCATTGCGGGTCATCAGCGCGGCAATGACTTCAGCGGTCAGGTGATCGGGCCGGACACCGGCCAGCGCACCCTTGATCTTCCCGATCGGGGTCCGGCACGCATCGACGGCGAATACGGCTGACATAGGCCCACTTTATCCCGAGGTGTAGGGCAGGAAGCAGATGCCGGCCAGGTTGCTGACGCCGCCGCACATGTGGCTCTGGTCGAAGTTGTCGCTCGCCACCCACAGGCCGGCCGAGGTGAGCAGCATGTCGTCGGCGCCCAGGCCGCGCGCTCTGGTCGGGTTGAAGGTGAGATCCCCGGTCGCGGGCTGCACGCCCTCGAAGCCGGGCGCCGGAATGGCACCGGGGCCGGCCATGTCGCAGCCATCCGGGTTCTCTGACCACCGCTCGTGGCCGGCGTAGTAGACCGTGCTCGTGTCGGCGGCCACGGCGTAGAGGGAGTCGCAGCCGGTGTAGTTGATCCACAGGTGGGTGACCGACTTCTGGGTGGCCGGCCAGGCGACAGCCGAGTCGCACAGGCCTGACCGAGGCACTGTCGTGCTGAGGTTCCACGGGTGATAGCCGGTGTCGGCGGTGTAGATCGTCTTGTCGTCCGGCGACCAGGCCGCCGCCCTGATGAAGAACTCCGTATTGGTGAAGCACTGGTAGGGATACCCGCCGGGCAGGTTACCGTCGCTGCCATCGAACTCTGGTGACGTCCACTTGGTCACCGTCCCCTTGGTCTTGCCCAGGCTCAGCATGAAGATCTGCTGCCGGCCGAGCCCGCCCGCCGAGGTGAAGTCACCCATGACCAGGTCGAGCTTGCCGCTGTGACTGATGGCCTGGTTGTAGACCTTGGTGGGATTGGCGACCGAGCCGGGGAAGACGTAGTTGCCCTTGATGTGCAGGGTCAGGTACTTGTCGTTCTTGCCGGTGACCGGGTTCACGCTGGTCAGGTACGGAGCGGCGGTGCCGCCGTTGATCGAGGTGTAGTCGCCGCCGACCAGGAGGTGATTGCCGGAGCTGCGCAGGGTCTCCACCATCTTGTTGGCGGAGTGCCCGAATGCCTTCACCACCGAGCCGGTTCCGGCACCCGTGCTGACCTTGGCGATGTTCGCCGTGAGGGTGGTATTGATCTTGCTGAAGGACCCGCCGAGATAGGCATCGGCGCATTTGCCGCCGACGAAGGCGATGGAGTTGACCTGACCGCTGATGTTCGGTGCCCAGGCAGTCACCGTGTAAGGCGCCTTCGCGCTGAAGCTGAACGCGTTGTGCCGGGCATAGGTGCTCGCGCCCTGCTCGATCGTGGTGAAGCTGCCCACCGCGTACATCGTGCTACCGCACTGCACGAGCTGGCGGATCTGCTGCGGCGGGGTGTCGGTCTCGGCCAGGTGCGGCGTCGTCGTGACCGGATGGATCGAGACTGGTCCGGCCGGAACGATCGCGGCCCGGACGGCAGCGGCTCGGACTCTGGCGGCCAGGTGGCCGGAGCTGGCGGCCTGGGCGGCCCCGGTGATGGTCAGCGCTGCTGTGCCAGCCACCGTGAGTACGGTCGTGCCTGCTATGACGCCGGCTTTTGCCGCCCGCCCGAGTCTCATGCGCACACTCCAGGTTCTCGGAAACTCAGCTAGATCAGGAGCGGGCCAGCAGCTCCGCGGTCGTCGACCCGCAGGCGCTCTGCCCTGGACGCGCGATCCGCGCCGCCCCGATTAGGGGGATTATGTCACGGTCAGCTCGTCAGCGACCGGCGATCCGATCGGATACAAAGGTGACCAGCGTGCCGATTGTCGCCAGGGCATCGAGGTTGAGATCCTCGCCGGCGACATCCACGCCGAAGGCGGCTCGCACCCGCGTCAGCAGCAGCGCCCCGCCGATCGAGTCCAGGCCCAGGCCAGCCCGCAGCAGCGGGGTCTGCGGCGGTGCGGTCAGCGGGGTCTCGTCGCCGGTGAGCCCGGCCAGGATCTGCCGGATACCGCCCATGATGTCAGGCTGCCCGGTTACCTCAGCTGGCCCGGTCATCCGGCGGCCGGCGTGCTGACCCAGTCCGGCAACTGCGGCAGGTCCTGACCGAGCCGCCGGACATAGCGCGCGATCCTGCCGTGGCCACTGCCCCCGGCCCCGCCGTCCCCGGGCCCGGCCTTGGCCCGGAAGCCGGCGCTGACCAGCGCGATCCTGAGCGGCACGTTGCGCTCGCTGATGACGCAGGGGACAGCGACCTGGCTCGCACCGGCCCGGTCGGCTGCGAGGACCAGCCAGTCGAGCAGCGCGCCGATCACGCCGCGCCCGATTGCCCGGCACGACATCATGAGCAGCGAGATCTCCCATTCGCCGTCGAGCGTCTCCGCCACCGCACCGCCGACCAGGCCGTCATCACCGAACCTGTCGCTGAGCCGCACGGTGATCAACTGACTATTTATTGAACCAAGCAGCCGGGCGAACTCGCCCTCGCTGACCGGCTCGCCGACCGAGTTGAACTGGTGCGTGCGCACGGACAGCTCGTGCAGTCTGGCGAGGTCGTCCCGGCCGGCCCGGCCTATCGTGACCCGGGTACCGCAGTACCGCAGGAAATCCTGCACCGACCCGCCGAACTCTTTGGCCTCGACTTGCCTGGCCCGCCGCTGCGCATACAGCTCACCCCGGCGGCGGGCCTCCGCGGTGATGACCGGCGGGCTGAACCGCGGCCAGCTCGCGGCCTCGGCCACCTCACCCGGTTCGAGCACCAGCACATCCGGCAGCGTGAAGGACACCTCGGCCCGCTCCAGGGCATCATCGTCGACAAAGGCCAGCTCGCCCGGCGCGACGCCGAGGTCAGCCATGATCGCGGCGATCGCCGCCGACTTAGCTCCCCACCCGCACTGCACCGACGCGAACTCATGCCCGAGCAGTTTCTCTGCGTAGCTCGCCGCCTCGGGCGGATTGCGGCTGGCGACAGCGTGCACGATGCCGCGCGCCGACAACTCGGCGAGCACCGCGGCCACCTCCGAGTCGGCCGGCGGCTGCTGACCAGGTGTCTCCAGGTAGATGCCGCGCAGCAAGGTGTCGTCCAGGTCCCAGACCACGCACTTGATCACAGCACCGCTCCGGGCCCGCTGGTCCGTTTTTCCATCGTCAGGTGCGTCGCGGTGAAGCCGAAGGCGCGGTAGAGAGCCCGCATGCCGAGGTTCGCGGCGTTGACCTTGCCGGACAGGTGCGTGAAGCCAGCCTCGTCGGCCGCCCGCAGGATCGATGTCATCAGCAACTCCCCGATGACGCCCCTGCCAGCAACGTCCGCCGCCGCGAGCGAGCGGAAGTTGCCGTACCTGTCCCCCGTCAGTGAGTTCGTCCGGCCCGACATCCAGGCCCAGCCGACCGGCACCGCCTGATCGTCCCGCGCGACTGCCACCAGGGTGATCTCACCGGCCTTGCCGAGCGAGCCAGCGACCCGCCTGCGGTGAAACGCCGCGTCGGTAATCGCCTCGGCCCCGAAGGAGACAATGGCGATATCAACCTCGAACGCCGCGATGGCGTCCAGGTCGTCCTCGGTCGCCGGCCTGATCAGGTACCGGCCGTCCGGCCCGTCCACGCCCAGCATCTTCGCACAGCCACCCGCCTACCTCGATCTGACCAGGCCCAGCCCCCCGGTCGAGGCCCGCGCGGCCTCAGCAAGTCTCCGCGATCATGAACCACAGCTTGATCACGGAATCTGGCTCTGGCGCGAATTTCGTGATGTGAGCCGAGGCGGATGATGACGGTCCGGACATCGGCGGGGTGATCATCGGGCCGGGCCTGGCGGGGTGCGGGGCCTGGTTTGCGAGTTTCTGTGGGGTTTGCGGAGGCTGGTGCCGGGACTATGGCTAAAGATCTAGGAGACTTTTTTCCTGTAGGAGGATTGACAACCATATTCGCTGTTAAGTCTCCTACAGGAAAAAAGTCTCCTACAGGATCGGGCGAGCCTGGCAGCGAGTGAGGTGGCTGTGGCAGATGAGTCACCGGGGACCAGCCCAGGGCCGGGCGATGGCTCCGCCAGGCCCGCGAGGCAGCGCGATCACAGAGTTCGCGCCAGAGTCCGGAATCTCAGCCGCGTGATCACCCCACCAGAGCTCCGTGATCCCCGTCCCCGACATGATCCCGGAACATCAACGGGGCATCGCCGCCGGCCCGACCGGGTGAAACCGGGCATAGTGCCAGGGTGATTGCTGCTGCGGGCATGGACTCGCAAATGATCAAGGGCAAACGCTCCTACAGGAATCAGCCGAACCCCGGACCAGATCGGCCGCCAGACAGCGAAAAGGGTCGATACCCGGCAGGCTCGCGACGCGAGCCGAGCTGAATCTAATCGCTGGCCGCGCTCCTGGCCATCGGGCGGAAGGTGACGCCGCCGCAGGCCGGGCAGCCTGCTGCCTTGAGGTCGGCGATCGAGGTCCAGTGCCCGGCGCCGGCGCTGCCCGCCGAGTCGGCCGCCTGAGCCGGGTCGGCTGACTGCGCGGGGTCGGCCTCCGCCGGGGTGACGGCCGACGCCGGGCCGACTACGTGGACTGCGCCGCAGGCTGCGCAGCGGTAGGGCCTGCTCTGGTGGGGGCGGGTGTCGGCGGTGTAGAGCGGGCCTGCGTACTCGGCCTCGATCAGCGAGACCGTCTCGGCTGTGCTGCGCAGATGATAGAGGTGACTTGAGCCGGCCAGGATGCCCGCACCCAGGTAGCTGTTGAAGTTCGGCGTCAGTGACCTCACGGCTAGCCCGAGCTCAGCGATCAGGCGCTGGGTCGCTAGCGTCTCGGCCGGCCGCCTGGCACCGAAACTGAAGAAGACGTGCTGCCCTGGCTGCGCCCGCAGCGCCGAGACCGCCCTGGACAAAAACAGCCTCGCGCCCGGCACCGTGTACGGCGGATCGGTGCTCGCGACGTCGAAGGAGCCGGTCAGGCCCGGCGGCAGCGGCCGGCGGAGGTCATGCTCGACCAGGGTGACGTTTACCCCGGTCCCCGAGGTCTGCTCGGCGATCCAGCTCAGCACCGCCGGGTCGGTGTCCACCACGGTCAGCGACCCGATCCCGGCATCCAGGCCGGTCAGCCGGGCGAATCTGGCGATAGCTACCGAGATCAGGTCGTCGTCGCCGATCAGGATGATGCTCTTGCCATCGAAGGCGCCGGCCTCGTGCATCTTGAGCACCCGGTGGATCTTTGTTACTACTGTGCAGTGGGTTTGATCTAGCTCTAGCCTGGCCTGCGGAGCCCCGTCCCCGGCCGGCTCTAGCTCGTCGGTGAGTGCCTTGAGCTGGGCCGGGATGATCAGGCCGAGTCCGCCGCATTGCGGGCAGGCACTCTCCAGGTGCGGGCCGCCGGACGCGAGCAGCTCGCGTGCCTGCGGGGTCAGCCGGACCGGCCTGGTGCGGTCGACCACGCCGCGCTTGCGCAACTCGTTGCAGACGGCGGTGACGATCGGCACCGGCAGCTCGGCCGCCCTGCTGACGGCGCTGGTCGGGACCGGCTCGGAGCGCGCGATGACGCGCAGGACGTCTCGTACTCCCGGCTCCCCCTCGGCCAGGCCGACGGCCGCCGCGACCTCTGTCACGATCGCGTCAATGTCCATCAGCCGAGTATGGTCCAGGTTCGCCCCTGCCAGGGCCGTCCGAGCTAGGCCGCCGACCGCCGCCGGCCTAGCTCGCCGCGATCAGCTCGACCTCGAAGCCGTCGCTATTCGACAGGTAGGCGGCGTAGTGCCCGGCGCCCCCGGCGTGCGGATGCCGGTCAGGGAACATGACCGTCCAGCCCGCCGACGGCGCCCTGATCGTCAGTGCGTCGACCTGATCCCGGCTGCCCGCATGGAACGCCAGATGGTTGAGTCCGGGCCGGCAGCGGTCGTGGCTGGCGGCTGTCATCGCGGGTGACTGCTCGATGACCAGGTAAGTGGCGCCGAGCCGCCAGCTCCGGCCATCCGGCCAGTCCTGAAATTGCGCATATCCGAGCTCGCTGAGCAGCCAGCCCCACTCGGCAATGGCTCGGTGCAGGTCAGGCACCCACAGCTCGACGTGATGGAGCACGCCAAATTCTGTCATATGCGACAAGGTCTCGGTATCATCTCGCTAGCGTATCGCTACGAAAACGGGAGGAATGTATGTTTGCATCACGCTTCGGGGGTCGCCTGCTTCTGATCACCGCTGCCGCGGCTACGGCCATGGCAGTGGTGCCGGCGGCGGCGAGCGCGAGCCCGGCGGCAGCCTGTCCGGCCTGTGGTCACAACCTGATCGCGAACCCGGGCGCCGAGAAAGGCCACGGCGCCAATTCCGACCTCAAGGTCAAGGTGCCGGGCTGGAAGCAGACCGGTGGCTTTACCGAGACGCTGTACACCTGGTCAAGCGGCGACGTATCACCGACGTCGGTCGGGCCAAAGCACCGGGGCAAAAACTACTTCTACGGGGGTCCTGAGGCCGCCAAGTCGACCGGAACTCAGCTGATCAAGGTCGCCGCCGGCGGGATCAGCGGCGGCAAGGTGCATTACACGCTGGCCGGCTGGCTCGGCGGTTTCGACGGCCAGGGCGATCACACCGTGCTGACCGTGACCTTCGAGAACAGCAGCGGTAAGGCGCTCAGCACCGTCACCCTCGGGCCGGTTACCGAAGCTCAGCGCAAGGGCGTGAGCGAGCTGCTGTCCCGCTCGAAGACCGGCGTCGTGCCGGCGGCGACCCGCAACGTTCAGATCAGGCTGGTCATGACCCGCGAGTCAGGCAGCGACAACGACGGACTCGCCGACAACCTGTCCCTGAGCTTCAAGGCCAAGTAGGACCGGGCGGGGCCGGGCCGGGCGGGGCCGGGCTACCAGCCAAGCTCTTCGAGTCGCTCGTCGCTGATGCCGAAGTGGTGGCCGACCTCGTGCACCACGGTTTTCCGCACCTGGTCGGTCACCTCGGCCTCGTTCCGGCAGATCGCGCAGATGGCCTGCCGGTAGATGGTGATCCGGTCCGGCAGCACGCCAGAGTAGTGCGTCGTCCGGCTGGTCAGCGGTATTCCCTCGTAAAGCCCGAGCAAGCCAGGCGGCCCCGGAGCGTGCTCGACGGTCACCGCGACGTTGCGCATCATCGCGCCAAGCCCTTCCGGCAGCCCGTCAAGGGCGGTGGCGACCATTTCCTCGAACCGCTCTGGGTCGATCTCGATCACTGGTCTATTGTCCATGCCGTGCCGGTCAGCTCCCGCCCCGGCAGGCACGCTCGGCGGCGTGCTCGGAGGCCTGCCGGCGCTGCTCAAGGAAGCCGCGCTCGGCCGGATTCGAGGCAAGGTCAAGTGCCGTCTCGTAGGCCTGCGCGGCTTCGCTGTGGCGGCCGAGCCTGGTCAGCAGGTCAGCGCGGGCGGCGTGGAACAGGTGGTAGTCACCCAGGTCGAGTACGTCGATCGCGGTGAGCGCCGCCTGCGGGCCCTGGGTCTGCGCCACAGCGACCGCCCGGTTGAGTGCCACCACCGGGGTCGGCGCGCAGGCCAGGAGCTGGTCGTACAGCCGCAGGATCTGGTCCCAGTCGGTCTGCTCCGCCACCGCCGCGTCACTGTGCACCGCGCTGATGGCGGCCTGGAGCTGGTACGGGCCAGGCCGGTTGCGCCGCAGGCAGGCTCTGACCAGGATCTGGCCCTCGCCGATCAGCGCCTGATCCCAGCGTGAGCGCTCCTGGTCGGGCAGCAGCACGAGCGAGCCGTCGGGCGTCGTCCGCGCCGCCTTCCGCGAATGGGTGAGCAGCAGCAGCGCCAGCAGTCCGAGCGCCTCTGGCTCGTCTGGCATGAGCTCGGCCAGCAGCCTGGCCAGCCTGATCGCCTCGGCGCACAGGTCCTCGCGGGTCAGCGCGTCGCCGCCGGAGGCAACGTAACCCTCGTTGAACACCAGGTAGATGACGGCGAGGACAGCGCCGAGCCGGTCGGGCAGCTGGGCATCGCCAGGAATCCTGTACGGGATGCCCGCCGCCTTGATCTTCTTCTTGGCTCGCACGATCCGCTGCGCCATCGTGGCCTCGGGGACCAGGAACGCCCGCGCGATCTCCGGCGTCTGCAGGCCGCCGAGCAGCCGGAGCGTCAGCGCCACCTGGACCGCCGGGGCGAGTGCCGGGTGACAGCAGGTGAAGATCAGTCGCAGCCTGTCGTCTTCCACCGGTCCCGCCTGTTCCGCCTGTTCGGCGTTCGCGCGCGCCTCGTCAGAGTGCTGCCCGTAGAGCCGGGCGGCCTGGGCGTGCCGGTCGTGCCGTGAGGCTTCCCGGCGTAGCTGGTCGATCGCGCGGTTCCTGGCCGTGGTGGTGATCCAGGCGCCGGGGTTGGGGGGCAGGCCTGCTGCTGGCCACCGGTCGACGGCGATCGCGAACGCCTCCTGCACCGCTTCCTCGGCCAGGTCGATATCGCCGAGGAAGCGGACCAGGGATGCCACGCACCGGCCGTACTCACGCCGGAAGTGGCCTTCGATCTCCTGCTGGTGCACGATCATTGTCGCGAGTCAGGCCCGGCTAGTCCTGGAAGGGGCGGACCTCGACCGGCTGGCAGCAGGCCCTCGTAGCCTTGGCGGCCCAGCCCAGCGCGGAGTCCAGGTCCTCGGTCTTGATCACCCAGAACCCGCCGAGCTGCTCCTTGGTCTCGGCGAACGGCCCATCGGTGGTCAGCACGGCGTCGCCGCTGACCCGGACCACGGTCGCGGTGGCCGGCGGATACAGCCCGCCGGCGAACACCCAGACCCCGCTAGCGCGCATTTCCTCGTTGACCACGGACACGTCCTTGTAGGACTGCTCCATGGCCTGCGGCGAGAGCGGCTCCTGGCCTTCGACCATGTGCACGGCGAGCAGGTACTGCTTCATGTCGGTCTCCTTCGTGGTGAGAGGCGTAGGGATTCCCGCCTTCTACCATCGCTACGAACGCCCGGGCGGAAATCGACACCAGGGCGACAAGATTCTGGAAACTACGTGCCGGACTACTTGACCGCCTCGATCAGGAATCGTCTCGTCGTCGCGAGGAACGGGCCGTTCTCCTGGATCTGGTCATGCAGGTGCCTGAGCTTCGCGCGATAACCGTCCACGGTGAACCCGGGCACGATCCAGATCACCTTCCGCAGGAAGTAGATCACCGCCCCGATGTCCCTGAACTCGGTGCGCAGCGACTCGGCCCGCAGGTCGGTCACGGTCAGCCCCGCTACCTGCGCGTCGGCCCTGGCCAGGCCGGGCTCCCGTTCCAGGCCCTCGGCCACCTGCGGACCCATCATGAACTCAGTCAGCTCGCTCACGCTGCGCGGCCCGACCTGCTGGGAGAAGTACCGGCCGCCCGGCCGCAGCACCCGGACGACCTCCTGCCAGCAGACATCGACCGGATGACGGCTGACGATCAGGTCGAACGCGTCCGGGCCGAACGGCAGCGGATCGGCATCGTCATGCGCGACCACGGCGACGCCGCGCGGGTGCAGGCGCCTGGTCGCCCGGGCGATATTGGGTGGCCAGGACTCGGTCGCGACCGTGAGCGGCGGCAGCCTGGGCACCCCGGCCAGCACCTCACCGCCGCCGGTCTGCAGGTCGAGCGCCGCCGAGGCCGCCGCCATCCGCCTGGCCATCATCCTGGCGTAACCCCAGGACGGCCGCTCTTCGGTCGCCCGGCCGTCTAGCCAGGAGAAGTCCCAGCCATCGACACTGGCCTGCGCCGCTTCGCTGACCAGCTCATCGAAGGCACGTCCCTTCGCCATCAGGTCACCACAGGTCGCCACCGGTCAGCACGTAGACGAACGGGACCAGCGGGATGATGCTCAAGATCGCCCAGGCGAGCTTCGACCCGGTGGACAAATCACGACGGGTGGCCAGGTCAATCCAGATGAGCACGACGGCCAGCGGATGGATGAAGCACACAAGCAACTCGAGCAGCTTCTTCATGACAAGAAATCTACCCGGAGAAAGGGGCGCTTGCCCGGCTGCCAGCTCGGCTAGGCAAGTGTTCCCCGCGGCGGCCACCGGCGGCCAGCGCACCGGGCTAGCCGTCCCAGCGCCAGGTCGACGCACCGCCCTGGTGGTCTTCCACGGCCACCCCGAGTCCGGCGAGCCGACCGCGCAGCTCGTCGGACCTGGCGAAGTCCCGCGCCGCCCGTGCCTGGCCGCGCTCGGCGACCAGGGCCTCGACCTCCGCCGCGCTGATCGTCGCCTGGCGTGGTGCCAGGTCAAGGTCAGCGGGCGTCAGGTCGGCCAGGCCGAGGCCGAGCACGGCGTCGAACCGGCTGGCCAGCGCGGTCAGGTCGGCGTCGCTGAGGCGGTCATCCCGGGCGGCTGTCGCCACGACGGCCAGTGCCCTGGGCGTACCCAGGTCGTCGCTGAGCGCGGCGTCGAAAGCGTCGAGGTGGGCGGCTGCTCCCGGGCTGAGGCCGGGCTCGGCGCCGGGATCCCCTGGTCCGACCCCAGCCTCGGCTCGCGCGGCGGCGTAGCGGTCGAGCAGCCGGCGCAGCCCCGTCCTTGCCGCCGTCATCGCCTCCCAGGTGAACTCGGCCTGGCTCCGGTAATGCGCCTGAAGCAGCAGGTAGCGGTAGGTGAGCGGATGATATCCCCGGTCGGTCAGGTCGGAGACGAGCACTCCGCCGCCGGTCGACTTGGAGATCTTGGCTCCCCGCAAGTTGATGAACTCGCCGTGCAGCCACCACCCCACCCAGGGCTGGCCGTCCCCGAGGTAGGCCTCGCTCTGCGCGATCTCGTTCGTATGGTGCACCGGGATGTGGTCGACGCCTCCGGTATGGAGGTCGAAATGCCGCCCGAGGTACTCCATCGACATCACCGAGCACTCCAGGTGCCAGCCGGGCGCACCCCTGCCCCAGGGCGAGTCCCACTCCATCTGCCTGTTCTCGCCGGGCGCCGACGTCCGCCAGACGGCGAAATCGCTGACGCCGCGCTTGCCCAGCACCGCCTCGACTCTGGCCCCCTCGCGGAGCCCGGCCAGGTCAAGCCGGGCCAGCCGCCCGTAGCTGGCATCTTTGGAGGTGTCGAAATAGAGGCCCCGACGGGAGCTGGTAGCACCAGCCCCGCTCATGGAGCGCGGCGGCGAACGCCAGCATCTGCGGAATGTGATCCGTCGCCTTGCACCAGACCTCGGGCTCGATGACCCGCAGCCGGCCGAGGTCCGCCTTGAATTCGCGGGTGTAGCGCTCGGCGATCTCCCACGCATCCCTGTGCTCCCGGCGCGCCGCGAGCTCCAGCTTGTCGTCGCCCTCGTCGGCGTCCGAGGTCAGGTGGCCGACATCAGTGATGTTGATGACGTGCCTGACGGCCAGGCCCTTCCAGGTCAGCGCCCGCTTCAGAGTGTCGGCGAAGACATAGGCCCGCATATTGCCGATGTGCTGGTCGGCGTAGACGGTCGGCCCGCACGAGTACATGCCGACCTCGCCCGGCCGCGCCGGCGTGAAGTCGGCGACCTCACGGGTCAGAGTATTGAACAGCCGCATCCGATGGCCGCCAGCATAGGCATTCACGGGCCGACACGATACCGGGATCGCCACAGGTTCAGCCGGTGCCGGGGTCTGGGATCACCGCGCCGGATGGCATTCCGGCTGCGACGTAGCTGTCGTAGAGTTCCCGCCACGACAGGGCGGTGCTGGCGTGCGGGCCATCGGCAACACCGTCAGCCAGCAGCTTGCCAAGCTCGGCGAGGCAGACACTCCAGCCCGCCGCATTCCGGGCTGCGGCGTCGCGGGCGTCGAGCACGTCAGTGAAGGTCAGGACGCACTCCCGCGCCCCGGCCGGCCCAAGCTCGAAATGGAGTTCGTCGCCGCCCCACGAGTAGGCCAGCCGCCTCGGCGGCTCATGCACCAGGACGGTGCCGGTGCTGGCCGCCAGATTCGGGTCACCGCTGAACTCGATCGCCCCGCCGGCCCGCGGCTCCAGACGGACCTTAGAAGGAAACCAGTGCTGCAGCTCATCAGGATCGGTCAGCGCCTGCCAGAGTCGCTCGGCCGGATGACCGTAATCTCGGCTGAACCTGACCGCAGGCCGGCCTTGGTACTCGATCAGCGTGCCACGTTCCATTTTCTACTCCTCCTCGTTTAGATGCTGATCAGGACGGGTCAGAAAGAGACCTCTCACTAGCCGGAACGCAGTGTCTTCCCGCTCGACCCTAGCCACTCGGCCGGCGCCGCGAACCGGAAGCCGGCAGCGTCGTCCGGGCGACTGTCGGTATCCGGGCGTAGCGTGCTCCAGGTAACTCAGAACAACAGGTCACCGGCCCGGACGACCGGACGAAGGAGACGATTCATGGATACGGCTACACAGTCCCTGACGGCGGAGCGCTCGGATCTGCTCAGCGCGCTCGCCGGTCACCGGCGTTTCCTGCGGTACACCGCACGCGGGCTCACCGACGAGCAGGCAGCCCTTCGGACCACGGTGAGCGAGCTCTGCATCGGCGGGCTGATCAAGCACGTCATGGTGGTCGAGCGGCAGTGGGCGCGATTCATCGTCGAGGGAACTTCTGCGATGTCGTTCAGCTCGGAGGATGCGGGAGCCACCTGGGAGAGAGGTTTTGACCTGGCCGAGGATGAGACTCTGGCCGGAGTGCTCGATCAGTATGAGGAGGTAGCTCGCCAGACCGACGAGCTGGTGCGGACGCAGCCAGACTTGGACGCGGCGCATCCGCTGCCTGAGGCGCCCTGGTTCCCGCCGGGGGCGACCTGGACGGTAAGGCGAGTGCTGCTGCACATCATCGCGGAGACCTCGCAGCACGCCGGTCACGCCGACATCATCAGAGAAGCGCTGGATGGCTCTAAGACGATGGGCTGACGGCGCCGGCAGAGACCGCATTGGCAGTGCGAGGCA
The DNA here is from genome assembly GCA_963819285.1 of uncultured Actinomycetota bacterium. Lineage (GTDB taxonomy): Bacteria > Actinomycetota > Actinomycetes > Streptosporangiales > Streptosporangiaceae > Chersky-822. The sequence continues at coordinate 310,259 of CAWFVM010000006.1, read as the reverse complement.
CTGTTGGCGGTGCAGTGCGGCCAGGTTGCGTTCTGGCTGGTCAGAGCTGGTGCAGGCACCCCGGCATCCTAGGTTCTGTTTGGCCCATGTGGGCGGGGCGCAGCGCCTTTCGGCCCAGCAATGGCCCAGCGGGCCGCCACGCTCGGCCCGCTCGCCGGGCATGGTTCGCGAAGGCGGAGACCGGCGGTGGCGACAATGGCTGACCGCACCGTGCCGCAGCCCGGATCGCTACCTGCAGACCAGAAGCGGTCTGATCACCTAGCGGCAGCGCTACTCACCGAGGAATCCGAGCAGCTCGCCTACGTCACATCCCCCGCATGGGCCTGGCTGCCTGCCGGTCATCAGCTGGCCGTACTGGGGAGGCGCGTCGCACGGTCCCTGGTGATGGCGGGATTCAGCTTCCACCACTGCGCCGAGGCTGACCCGCTGTATCAGCTGGGTGGCGTCTGCGTGCTTCCAGTACCAGAGTCACCGGGTGAGCACCTGGCCGGCATCGCGGTCTCGTGGACTACGCATCACTCGCTAGCCCTTGACGAGAGCAAGTGGGCAACATGCGCGGTCCTCACGATGAGCATGAACAGCGCGCTAGGCCAGGTCTTGCGCACGCTCGGCTATGACGCCGAGCCGTTCGGTACCGGCGGCGCGTGGATCATCGCTATGGCGGCGAGTGAGGAGCGGGAGGCATACTCCCGATGACTGAACTCGCTGAGCGCTCCTTGAGCTGCGGAGCGCAGTCCACGACTATCCAGGCGGGCAGCGCAGGTAGCACCATACGGCCCGCCGCCGCCGCAGATGCGACTCCGCCGGACGACGCGATGCCGCTCGCTCGCATCCAGCACTCTGTCGTCCCTGAAACCCTTGCCGCAAGCGCGACGCGCTGGCGGGGGAACGGCAGGCGCAGGCAGGCCGTGCCATCCTGGCCACTGATCGTGCTAGCCGCCCCGGCGACCGTGGCTGTGTGGTCGGGCTGGGTCCGGCTGGGTCAGATGACCGGGTTCGGCCTTGTCCGGCCATTTCCCGGGTTGTGGGATTCCGTCCGGGTGAACACGGCCATCACGCTGCCGATCGGCGTCGAGGCCTACGGCGCCTACGCGCTGCGGGCGTGGCTGGCCGCGGGTCCGCAGACCAGCGAGCGGACCCGCCAGTTCGCGAAGTGGTCGGCGATCGGATCGCTGCTGCTCGGAATGTCCGGGCAGGTCGCCTATCACCTCCTGGCCGAGGCTCGCATGGGCAGGGCACCGTGGGGGATCACCATGGCGGTCGCCTGCCTGCCCGTCCTGATTCTGGGGATGGGCGCGGCATTGTCCCATCTGCTTCACGCGGACACCGGCCGCGTGCCCGTGGAAGATGGCGGGCTCCCGGCGGCCGGCGTCCGTGGCTGGCCAGGTCAGACAAGTGATCCGGGTGAACAGCATTCTTGCCTGGAACAGTCAGGCGACCTCCCGATAGTCGACCCGCACGACGACACCGCTGGTCAGGACGCCGCGGCGACGGAGCGGCTGGAGATAGCACGGGTGACAGCGCTTCAGCTCACCAGCACGGGAGTCCGGGTGTCGCGCCGGGCTCTGCGCGATGCCGGCATGCGCGGTTCCAATGCGGAGCTGAGCGCCCTGGTCAGGGCCATCACGACGGATCACTTCAGCGGCGACCCAGCCCGCTTGGGCTAAAGCCCCGTACCGCGTGCGCCGCGTGTCAAAGCGCGGCGCACGCGGGGCCAGCCCGCACCGCTCACCCCGAGCCGCCAGCAATCCCCATTCTTAACGGAGACCCTGATGACTGACGACCAGACATGCCTGCGCGCCGCAGACGCTGACGCGCCTGACCCTGACACCCTGACAGCCCTGGTCACCACCGGGACGGCAGCGTTCGAGGCGATACGGATCAGCGCTGAAACAACCCTGGGGGTCGATGCCCCGCTGTTCGCGGCGTTGATGATGGCCGCCGCCGAGGCGGCCGACGGCCGGGACGCGCTCGCCGGCGCACTCTCCGCCCTGCCGGGCCACTCGGCTTCCTTGCCCGCGCTGGCTCGCGCTGAGATCGCCAGTCTCACGGCAGACCTCGCCGGACTGCTACAGGAGGCAGCCCGTCAGGCTGCCAGGTCCGGTGACGTGACGGCATTCGGCCGGGCGGCAGGCTGCGCATGCCGACTGCGTGAGCTGCTGGACGGTGAGTCGCCGTGACCGCGACATTTGGCGACTTCGTGAATCAAGCCACCGCCACTCTGACCGAGGCAGGTGACGCTCGCGACCTGCCGTCATCGACCGTCATCGCCACCACCATCCAGCTCCGCAGGCTCGCCACGGCCATGTCGCGGTACGTCGCCGACCCCAGTACCTTCCCCGAGCCCCCGGCTGCGACGCTAGTCGGCTTGCGACTGTTCCAGGCCGCCACCCACCTGAGCCGTGCCGCAGAGGCCGGTGCCGGGCTGCCGGGACCGGGCTCGGCGCACCCTCTGCCCCGGCGGATCGAGAACGCGGCAAGCGCTATCGCGGCAGGACTCGATTTGCTGGCAACGCACATCACCATCGAACCCGACGGAAGCACCTGGCCACGTACCCCGTGGGCCGACGCCCTGGCCTCAGCACCCGTCAGAGCCACACTGCTCGGCGAACTGGCAGGTCTCGCCGCGATGGCAGGCACGACGTGTCGTGCGCTCGCCGAGGTGCCGTCGCCGGCGCTGCCAGGGGCCAGCTGTGACGCCCTGCAGATCGCGGGCATCCAGTTCTCGGCCATCCTGCCTGCCATGCCGCCGGACAGCGGCCCTCAGGCGGCAAGTACCTATCGGCAGCTCCTGCGCGCCGCACCTCCCGGCACGCCGCAAGCCCGGCAGCCAGCAACGCAGGCCGAGAACCCAGCTGACTTGTGCAGAGCCATCGAAGCCACCGCCGAGCGCATCCGGCTACTAACCTGGCGACCCGAATCCGGCCGATGGCGGCCAGCCAGACCTCGCTATCGCTACCTGGCGCTGGTCAGCCAGAGCTGCCGCGATCACCGGTCACATAGCCGCAGAGATCCTCACCTGCCTGGCTAATCGCCCGCGCCCCCCGCTACCCGGAGTCAGCGAGCTGACTCTGACCAACGCGGCAATAGCGATGGGCACGTCGTGGAACGCGTGGCGGTACGCCGCGAGCACGGGCGCGATGCTTAGCGATGTCGCGGGCTGGCACTCGCAGCCAACGCTGATAGATGACCTGACCGACCTGATGATCCGGATGGGCAGGCTTGCCTACGCCAACCCCTTGTGGACGCCGACGGCCCGGCAAAGGGCAGCTCTCCAGACCTCTGATGAGCTCGCGCCCGGACCGGCCGAGCTGCTGACTGTCCTGGCGGCTGTCCATCACGCGGCCGACGCTCTGGCACGAGTGGCGGCGAGAGACCTGGAGGCGGTACGGGCTTCCGCCGACGCAGGCCGCGTGTTCGCGGCGTTCTGCCCTGAAGTTATTTCGGCACCGGCCACCGAGCTAGCCGAGATCTACAAGATCACCCGCGACGCCACGCGATGCGCGGCCGGAACTCTCGATGTTCAGGCCCAGACCGCGAACACAACTAGCGCCTACCTTGCGCTGATACGAGCATCACTCGCTTGAGTCACTGACGCCTGCCAGGCCTGCTTCATAGACGCCGACTACCGCCGACGAGTCTAATTCCCTCCGACTCATGCCGCATCGGCCGGGCAGCCCCTCAGTGGCGCGCACCGGATCGCGACTGCGGCCAACCCGGCAGCCCAAGCTCCGTCTGGCAAGGTGAATAAACTTGACCAGCATTGTGACGCGCAGGCTAGGGCGAGCGGCGGAGCGGGCCAGCGCGGCCGGGAGCGGGACGACGCGGATGGCGCCGTCGGGGCGGTGCTTGAGGCCGCGTGCCTGGTGCGGCGTGCCGGTGCTGGTCCAGGCGGTGCCGGTGCGCGGGCAGGCGGCGCTGACGATGATCGTGGCGCGGCTGCGGGCGGGCAGGACGAGGTCGTCGCGGCGCAGGGCGACGGCTTCTTCGGGGCGCAGCGCCGCGAAGTACAGGCAGCCGAAGAACGTGGTCAGGTCCGGGCGGGTGCAGTGGACCTGGTCCAGGATCGCCCGGACCTGCGCCGGGCTGGCGACGGCAGCAGGATGGACGGCGCCTGCGGCCCGGCGACAGCGCCACTGCACCGTGCCGATGGGGTTGGCGGGCAGCAGGCCGAGTTCGACGGCTTAGCCGAGCGCGCCGTGGAACGCTGCCCGCTTGCGGCTGATCGTGGTCGCCGCAGCGGGCGTGCCGTCCAGCCGGGTGCACAGCCCGTCCAGCGCCGCCCGCGTCACCTGCGGGTCGGCGAGCCGGCTGACCGGCAGCGAGGCCCGCTCCACCCAGGCTAGGGTGCTGGCCATGACCGGATCCGCCTCGGCGCGGCGCCGGGGGTTGAACGCGTGCCTGTACAACGCGGCGCGCACCCTGGCCGCTGGAGGCGCCGGCCACTGGCCGAATCAGCGTCGGCGTGACTGTCGCCAGCGCGTCGGCCAGGCTGGCACGCGAGTGCGGGGCCAGGTGCGGCCACTTCATCTGCGCGTAAGCGACGGCGTGTGATACCAGCTCACCGCGCGGCCGGCTCCGGCAGGCCCCAGGTGCCGGGCTCCCCGGTGACCGGGTCGAACCCGATGCCTTTCCGCGCCGCCCGGATCAGCTCGGCGCGGTAGCTGTCGGCCAGCGCCTGGGTCGCGAACGACCTGGACCTGTCCCGGCCCGGCCACCCGCCAGCGCACCCCGAACGACCGCCTGCCCGACCTGCGCCGGATCGCGAACACCCTCACGTCAAACGAGCACATGCCACACCCCCTGGTAACCCGGCAAGAACCCTGCGGACGGGCCCGGCGCAGTACAGCGACCTCATGCCGCAGCACCAGGAGTTCGGCGTTCTTGGAGGCCGACGATCGGCCGAGCAGGGCAAGCCAGCCGCAGAGGCGGACGAAGATGAGGTAGAGCAGGCGCAGGGACATGGACGATCATGATGCCGTCCAGTTTGTGCCGACGCTCACGTTATTGAGCAGGGGTTGCCGTCGCCGCAGGCTACAGGGTACGCAGACTTCTGGCACCCCGCAGTCGCTGCAAGGGTCGCCGCAGCTTCCCCGTGAACCTCAGGAATTCTAATTGATTGCTCGCGGCAAATATTACTTCGCTTGTGCTATTTTCAGGGCCAGGTTTACGAGAGGTTCCATAACATTGACCGGTTCAATCGGGCCGCTGATCTCAGGGCTTCCGAAATCGTCAATTTTTATGTTGGAAAAATCATCCAAGTCTACGCGGTGGTCTCGCCCGCGCCGAAGGCCTACTGATGAGATGACAAAATAGCGCGTTCTCTCGGGAGAGAAATATCGTCGCAATGAGTTATAAACGAACTGGGCGGGGGTGTTAGCTTGCCGTATTTCGTCGCCCCAGAATTGACCAGTGCAGAATTCTCTAAAAAACCGTTCGGCTTCATGGTCCGGAACACGGAGTTGCCCGTCAGCAGACTCCGTTACCAGATTCCTTCTGCGGGCCTGCTGAAAAATAAACGGGTCGTCGAGCTTAGTGACGCAGACCGACAAATAATGTGGAAGATATTGGTCGGTTGAACGTCCGAATGCTCTTCTGGATAGCTCGAGTAGGACCCGGTTGAGATATAGTGCCGAATTGGACAGGGCTAGTTCTGTTACGGGATCAAAGAGATAGATCAAGCCCTGGGAATCCGCCAGATGATCAATCGCCCGAACAGCGGGAGTTTCTGTTGCGGCTTGGTTATCGGCAAACGCCTCCCCGGAAACGTCGATCATTTCGAGGACGAAGCTGACTCGCGCCGGTCGGCGCCTCATGCGACGGCGAGGAACATATTCCGATCCAGACAGATCACCGGAAAAAAGCCAGGAGAGCGGCGTGTCGGAAGTCAATGGGGTGGCGTCAGGAAAACGACGTTCCACGACCATTTTTTGCTGCAATTCGACGAGTCGATCGGAAGAGGCTTGGTTGACTGGCAGGATTGACCACGCGCCAACGCGGTTGTTAGGAAGTCCGACCGCTAGGCTGAGCGCGCCTAGGTAGGTGGTTTTGCCGCTGGCGGGGGATCCCCAGAGACCAATTCTTATCTCTCCGGCAGCTCGGCCGACCGAGGTTGCTTCTGCTGCCGCGCTGCGGACTTCCTCGCTGGCGTCGGCTGTGGCGCGGTCACGTAGCCAGGACAGCGTGCCCGGATCGTCATGCCAGCCAGCCGCGATCGCTTCCACTGCCGCGCTGCGGACTTCCTCGCTGGCGTCGGCTGTGGCGCGGTCACGTAGCCAGGACAGCGTGCCCGGATCGTCATGCCAGCCAGCCGCGATCGCTTCCACTGCCGCGCTGCGGACTTCCTCGCTGGCGTCGGCTGTGGCGCGGTCACGTAGCCAGGACAGCGTGCCCGGATCGTCATGCCAGCCAGCCGCGATCGCTTCCACTGCCGCGCTGCGGACTTCCTCGCTGGCGTCGGCTGTGGCGCGGTCACGTAGCCAGGACAGCGTGCCCGGATCGTCATGCCAGCCAGCCGCGATCGCTTCCACTGCCGCGCTGCGGACTTCCTCGCTGGCGTCGGCTGTGGCGCGGTCACGTAGCCAGGACAGCGTGCCCGGATCGTCATGCCAGCCAGCCGAAACGGCGCGCACTGCGACCTGCCGACGAGATGGTTCGACGGCGCACTGTGCTTGAGTGCGGAGAAGCCTGAGCAGCTCAGGGTCACCATGTCCGAGAGCAGCGGCGATCCTGGCGGTGACGTCTTCAGCGTGGCTGATGTTCGAGGCTGCCAGGTTGCTGCCTGATGAAGCAGCCAAATCAGTGCCGTGAATTGCGAACCACGCGAGATAGGTTTCGCGACTGGGCCAGCTCTTTCCGGAAGTTTGCAACGGCGGCAGGATTTCTGCCTCGACAAAGTCAATCGCTGCCTGGGCATGACTGGTTTGCTGGCGCGAAGCGGCTTCAAGGAGGTCGGCTGTGGCTTGAAGGACGATGTGGCCGAGTTCGGTCAGCTGTGCGGGGTAGCGTGCGTCGGTGATGGCTCGGACCGCGAGGGCCAGGTTATGTGGGGGCTCGCCATCGGCAAGCATCAGACTGGGATCGTGCTCGGCGAGCACGTCTGCGAGCAGCCGGGCTGTGAAGTGCTCGTCGAGCATGTCGGCGGCCAGGAGCAGGACTTCGTGCCACGTGTCTTCGGCCCAGTGGGCTCTGAAATAGTCGCTGCTAAGCTCATCGATCGAGATTTCCTGGGTGGTCTCGAACCTCCTGCGCAGGTCATCGGCGCAGAAGTATTCGAGGAACGCGCGGTGAACGAAGCCGTAGATGCCGGGGCCGAGCATGCTGAGGATGAAATTGCGCTCCCGGAACTGACGCAACATCGCGTCGGCGATCTTCTTCGCGCGGGCAGGATCGTACTGATACCGGTCCTTCAGATAGGACTCGAACTCAGCAAGCAGCGCTGCACGGTCGATGAAGTTGCCTTCCCGGCCCTGGCGGGTGGACTGGACGACTCGGGCGATCCGCCGCAGGAGTTCCTTCTTGTCTTCGCTGTCGATCGGCTCGGCCTCGATGTCCCGGTCCTTCAGGTACCGCCGAACCTCCCAATGCTCGACCAAGACGGATGCGGCGTGCGCGTACATGGCATGCCGTTCGCGGGGCAGTTCCCGCTTCCGGCCGATGATGGTCAAAATGGTGAGCAGCAGTGGATTGCCGGCGAGTTCGCGAATCGACGCGGACGCCTTGATCGAGGTGACAAGGAGATGGCTGCGCCGCTTTGCCTCGGCCTCCTGGCTGGCGTACGCGACCTGGTACCAGTTCGTGACAAAGGTCTGTATCTGAGTGTCGTCGAGATCTTGCAGGGTGAACGTGGTGAACCCGCCGTCATCGAGTATCTTGCGCTGGTAGCCCGTCGAACGAGAGGTGACCAGGACGCGCGTCGTCGGGTATCGTGCCGCGAAGCCCGCGATCTGCCGGGCGGCGTTCTCGCGCTCCCGCAGATCGAACAACTCATCCAGCCCGTCGAAAATCACCCAGGCCCGGCCGTCTTCGCGCAAGAAGCAGTCAAGCTCAGTCGCCGGCAGTCCCAGCCCGTCAGCACGGTACCGGTAGGACAAGAACTCCAGAAACATCCCCAACTGGCCTTGCTGCTCGGCGTACGCTCGTAGTTCGATCATCACCGGCAACCAGGTCACGTACCTGCCTGGCCAGGCGCCCCGACCGCATTCGGCACCGGGGCTGCCAACGGCTGGTGCCTTTCCGGGTTCGGCGGCTAGCGACAAGGCCAGGTGGCGGGCCAGTGTCGACTTGCCCGCGCCGGGATCCCCCAAGAGCACGACCAGTCGTTCGGTCGGGTCAGCGAGCACAGAGAGAACCGGGCGCGGGGCCTGCTCCCGGAACTGGGCGAGCGAGCGCATCCAGCGTTCGGGTTCCACGGGTCCGGATGGCTCAAAGGGAAGGTCGCCTGCCTCAGTGAGCTTGCGTTGCATCTCCTTCGGAAGTTCCAGGGGCGGAGGCCCGGGCCTCACCTGCTGTGGCATAAAGACCTGTTGCAGCAGCACCGGCGCGTTATCTTCCTGCTCTGAAGGGGTCAGCGCATCCAGGTCAAGCCGGCGATAAGTCTCCCGTAGCCGCGCGAGGTAGTGTGCCCGCAGTTTCACGAAATCCTGGCCGCTAGCGCTAGGCGCCGCCGGGGAGACGGGCGCTTGCGCCGAAACCAGTGCGACCTCTCGCAGCACCATGCCCGTCAGTTGGGCGGCCGTACTGAACGAAAAATGTCGGGCACCAGGGTCGTTCCGCAGTCGGCTGCGAAATCCGTCGATCGCGGTAGCGTCCAGGTCGATCAACCGGCGCGGGACCGGAGCGTCATCATCGAGCAGGAACATCCGGCAGGCTCGCCCGGTTGCGCGAGCCTCGCTGTAGGCCAGGTCAACAGTGGACAAACCGCTACCCGCGAGAACCGGCCCATACCGGAAGCCCACTACTGCCGCGTACACGTCACTGCGACGCACCTCAGCCAGTCGCTCATCTCCCGACAGGGCTGCGCCATCTACCACTACCGCCCCGGCCTGCCTCGCTCCGTCCAGGGCGGCACGCAAGAAAACTAGGTCTGGCGGGTACTCCTTAGCGTCCGATGTAGCGTCGACGAACACCCGGGTAGGGCCGTGTTTTTCCGCGGCCGGAGCAGGCAGGGCCTCACCTGGACAGCGGACAGTCCGTGGCTCGCCGCAGCGCTCAATTACGATCGCCAGCGCCTCGGGGTGATCCAACAGGGCTGATACCGGCACGATCCGCAGCCTTCGGCTGCCAAATTCGGGTGGATCGGCGGTTACCAGCCCCACCAATATGTCAGTTGCCGCGCCTGCATGGGCTTCGAAAACTGGCCCGCCCGACAGGCCCGCCCACCAGGACTTCCTCGCCGATTCACGAACCGGCTCGCCACCGTCCAGCGACAGCTCCGGTCGGCCGCTAAGCCAGCCCGACGTCGTGTGCACCGTGCCAACAACAGGGCTGAGCTCGGTCCCAGGCATCGCATCAGGGAATCCGAACGCATGCACGCGGATCTCAGCATCGCCATCCAGCCGACCCCAACGGATCGATGCTGGGCTAGGAGGCGTCCACTCGCTGCCGATGATCTCCAATAGGGCGAAGTCGGGGCCATTATCAGGTGATCCGTACACCGACCACAACCGACGGGCCGAGAAGCCGCGATCTCCCCCGGGCAGCCGCACCTCGGCCATATCGGCAACCTGCTCGCCAGCACCGAGACGATCGACCGTTCCCGCCTGACTGGCGGTGCGTGCAGGAAAAGGAGACATAACATGCGCTGCAGTAAGCACGATCGCGTCACCCAGCAGGTAGCCGCTACCAGCCCTGGGGCCACGCACGTCAAGCACCCGATGCCGGTCCACTAGCTACGTCACGATCCGGTTCGCAAGCATCATCTCGCTACTCCAGTCAACGGCGCGCGGATCCGACTTCGGCCGTAAGGCCTGTTTCAGTATCCTTTGGCTGCAGCACGAGCTTGACCCGGTGACCGTTGACTGACGAGAGCCCGGCTCGTGCGCCAAACGAAACCTAACCCCAGCGGATGCCGCCATCAGCCCCACCTTCTTTCGTCACATCCAGGGTGAACTCAAGTTCTACCGGGCCCAAGTCGAAATGTATTGGTTCTTCCTGACCTGCGACCATAGCGCAGTAAGCTCCGCCCGCAGGGCGCTGATAGCAGCGGAGAGGCCAATCCAATTGTCGGACACAACTAAACCTCCGGCCAGGATTGACGAACGGCTAGCGGTAACTATAAGCAGCTCAACACTATCAAAACCGGATTCCTCGCCAAAGCGCCTGGAGGGGCCACAGGACGACAATGCGGATGTCAACAGATACACGTCAAAGCGATGAAATATCGGGAAACAGTAGCAGCCCACTGTAGCTTCCAGCGAGACTGATGGGCCAGAGGGCGGGCGTGAATACTCAACAAAGACCTCGGCGGTTTGATCAACGAGTACCGCAGAGCAGCCTGACGAGCGCGAAGCGCCAGGTCAGCGTCCATGCGCAAATTTGGCACGGCACAGGATTAAAGAACTGCCCAAAATGGCAGGCCTGACGGACCCGGTCGCAACGCCTCGGCCCGGTTCCGAGTGCACGGACATATAGCGGACGGCGGCGGTCCGGCCTGCCATCTCGGACCGCATTAACGCTGGTCAGCGGCTTGCCGCTTATAAGGGAGGATAGTGCTGTAAAACCGTCCGCTCAGCCTACGTTGGCTCGAACCCAACACCTGCCACTACCAGCGAAAATGGCCCGCTAGCTGCGGTTTCGCGGCTGTGGGGCTGTTTTCTTTGTCCAGTCGCGTGTCATTGTGTAGCGCCGAGGGCCGCTGTGTTGCGGGAACAACGGACACATAGCGGACGGCGTGGATGGGTGAGAGCGGTCTGCGGCACCGCTTGCTGGCCCCGTTATGGCTCGCTGTGCGCCTTCATGGGCTTGCGCGCCCGTCTCGCCTCTGGGACTGAGCCGAGCGCGGGCGGTCAATGCGAGTCCCGCCGAAGCCGGTACACAGATGAGCGGCGACTGCGTCCTCTGTTACGTGGTCCTGAGTTCACTGGAGATGCGAGGCGGTTGTGTCGGGGAAATCATGTCCACCAGCGGTCCGCACGACGAGGGGTCGATCCTGGATACGAGCATTACTCCGCTCGTCCACCGGCCCGCTCCGCAGGCGGCTGCTGCCGTTCTTCTTGGGGCCAGGTACTTCCGGTGCTGGCTAGTTCCTCGGCGACCTGGCTCAGTGCTGTTATCTGTCCCCGCAGATCGGCGGATCGGGCGATTGCCTCGGCTTGCTTGTGCTGTCCGGCATGGGCCAGCGTGATCGCGATCTGGGTCCGGATCTGTGTCCATTCTTCGGGATCGTTCAGGAATCTAGTTGCAGCCTCTGCCCGCTGGGCGATCTCGATGGCTTGCTTATGCTGGCCCTGGTTACCCAGTTCGGAACCCTGCACGCTGATGACGTTGCGCCCGGCACCATGTATGACGAGTGGCCGACCTTGTCGTCTTCCTTGCCTGGACTGGTGATCGGCATATACCGGCACGCCCGCATCTATGGCGGTGCCGACGTCTTGGACGCCGGCACCGGTCCGTATACGGGGCGGCGCTGCTCGGGCGCCGCCTCGGGGAACAGCACATCACCAGCATCGACCTCGACCACTACCTCACCAGCCCCGCAACTATCCGGCTGGACAGTTTCGAGGTGCACCCGCCTCGTCCCACCTGCGACGCGACCGGTGACCTGCCCGGCCGCTACGACCGGATCATGCCCATGATGTCCACGCCCGCCATCCCCGGCACCTGGCTGACGGCACTACGCACCGGTGCACGGCTCGTGTTCTCACCGGAGGCTCCGTCATCATCGCACCGACAAGACCCCAACGGCGGCGCAGCAGGACAGGTCGAGCAGTACCCGGCCTCCTTCATGGCCGCCCGCCACGGCCCCGGCTACCCGCCACCTACCGCACTACCTGACGCCGCCAGGCACAACGATGGCGACCACGTCAGCACCAGTCCTCCTTCGAGCAACCGGAGTTACCACCACCTGGCTGGCGCACGCGATGGTTCTTGGGCTAGAGCGGTCGGCAGAGACGGCGAACCGAGCCAGGTTCTCCAGTCTGGTCCGCACCTACTGACTGCCGCCTTCGGGTTCAGGGCCTCTCGCTGGCGGGACACCGGGAGACCGGCCAGGTTCGCGTACTTTCTAGGTCACCAATCCATCTCCGGAGGGCTCGTTGTGGATCGGCGCCCGTGGTGGTGCGTCAAGCTTTTTCCCGCTCGGAGGTGCCTGGTCTACGGGGGGCGGTCCGGTCGAGGAGGCCCAGAGCGTAGGCGGTAGTGAGCGCTTCCATCTGGTTACGGACGCCAAGTTTCCTGAAGAGCCTTGCCCGGATATTTTCCACTGTCTTGGCCGTGATGCCCAGCGTGCGGGCCGTCTGCCGGATCGTGTGACCGCAGGCGATAGAGCCGAGGATGTCATACTCCCGCGCCGTCAGCTTAGGCAGCGCGGGCGCCGGCGTCGGTGCCCAATTCAGCAGCGCTCGGGTGTAGCTCCAACTCGTTGCCGTGGTCTGGCGACTTCCTGTCCACTAGCTGACTGGATATTGCTCATCATCCGTAACGATCACCGGCCTTTGCGCAGGACCGACGGGCATGCGATCTCCGGATGCGTCGACAGGAGCAATACCTGCCGCCCGCAGAGCGCTGTCGTCATAAAAGGCTAGCACATCCATGGTTTTACCGGACAGAAGGTTTATTCCCGAATTATGCTAACCAACGAGCTGTCAGCCCGTTATTCAGGACAGCGGCGTGATGTCGGACTAGTAGTCGCTAGTAACAGCGAAAAGTGCCTTTTATCTGCGATCATGAGATGTCTAGGTTCCCGTTGCCGCAGATTGAAAGACACCCTTCCCGTGGGTTCTATGTCGTGGTCCAAAGGGCTGGACGTCTCGAGGTCGGCGGGCACGGCGTCGTGTCGCATGCCGGGTCGGCAGCGACCCGGCTGCTCGCGGACCGGGCTGGGCTTGACCGTGGGCTGTACGGCACGCTGGCCCGCCGGGAATTCGCCCCGCTGCCTGACCGGGGCCGGTGCTCACCGACCTGGCGGTCGCCATGGCCGGCGGCGCGACGACGATCACCCAGATCGGCGCGCTGCGCGATCAAGGCGACCTGTTCGGCATCGCCTGGGACACCACCGCATGGCGAACCCTGGCCGGATGCGAAAGCGCAGTCCTGGCCCGGATCGCGAAGGCTCGGGCGATGGTCCGCCGCCACGTCTGGTCCTTGATCGAGGCGAAGCACGGCCGCATTCCGCCTGCCCGGGCCGCCGGGCGGGACCTGGGCGAGGTGGCCGTGATCCGACTCGAGGCCACGATCGTCGTGGCCCGCAGTGACAAGCAGCAGGCCAGGGCACGTTTAAGGGACGTACGGGCATCATCCGCTGACGGCCTGGTGCGATAACACCGGGGAGTCCCTCGCGGTGCCGACCACTTCGCCATCATCGATGCCGCGATCGCGCAGATTCCCGCCAGGCACCGCTGCACGATGCTGGTCACCTGCGACTGTGCCGGGTCCACCCAACGCCCTGGTCCAGCACGTCACCGCGCTCAGTGCCCGCCCCGCCATCAGGTGCATTACTCCGTCGGATTCGATTTCGACGAGCGGATCCGCGCGGTCCTGCCTGTCCTGCCCAGGTCGGCGTGGACCCCGGCGCTGGACGCCGACGGCAATCCCAGGCCGGACGCGCAGGTCGCAGGGCTGACCGGGCTGCTGCGGCACAGTGTCCGCGCGGCGGGTCGCGTGGCTGCTGTTCCTGCTCGCTACTGGGGACCCGCCCAGGCCGGCGTGCGCGTGTGGCCCGATACCTAAGCAACGCATCTGGGTCATGCATCCGTATGGCTCGCCGCTGGCCTGGGCGGGCTCCTGGAGGGTCGGAGTGACAGTGGAGCAGAACCGAGGACTTGACTCTGCCCTCCAGGAGCCTGCACATCACGAGCGAGGTCGCATGAACCTCAGGAGACGATCGAGAACCTCAGCTGCTGCCTTGCGCCGAGCCGGGCGGCGTGACCAGACTGCTGGGAGCGCGATACCGGTGAAGATCATCACGATGAGCCCGTACGAGAGGAGCAGCGGGGTGCTGACCTGCGGCTTCGCCTCGTGGACTAGCCTGATGACCTGACTAAGGACGGCTAGAACTGGTATGCTGGTATGCACGAATGCCTCCTAAAGGGGTGATTCGTCGTTGAGTGGCGGCCTCCCGGTGGAATCGGGGGGCCGTCGCCTTTTTGAGGCGGCAGCCCGTCGGCCGTGCTGGTGGTGACTCGCCCAGAATACTGGTTCGACGGCTCTCAGGCCGAATCTCCGGGCCAACTGTAACACCGCAAGTCTTTTGGTGGCGGGAACGGTGAACGTGGCTGTGCGTGGCCCTCACAGCCGGGTGGGATAGTTGCGGATAGGTCCTTGTGGTATCACGCGCGCGGTCGTCTCCCTGCGCGCGCGGGAATAGCACGGGCGGTCGCTGTTGCGAAGGCAACTCCCTGATATTCGCAACAAGAGTCTATGACCCGTTCCGGGCCTCGTTGGCGGCTTTGGGACAGCTTGTAGCCTGACGCCACTTTAGACTGATTTCGTAGAGATGGGTCAAGGCCGTGCTTCTTCGCGGGGCAACCTGTCAGGAGTGTCACGTTTTTGTCATAAGTTCAGAGATGTTTTGGGTTTCTAAGGATCAGATCCCTGTGACATGCCCGTCCCAGTTTTTTTGTCAGAATTATCTGCGACCGGGCCGGGTCTGGCGTGGCACTGAAGGAATGAAGTACTCTGATTACCCGTGAGAGGTTGCGCATGGTTTAGCGTGAGACGCCTGCTTTATCGAGAGCCAACTGTTACTCTCTTCGTCACCGCATTTCGTCAAGAGGCGTGCTCGCTTTGGATTTCGCGGCATTGATAGTCATGTCGGACCCGGTCGATGGCCGCATCGGGCCCAGTTTCGTATGTATCAAATAGTTCCGCCAGAAAAATCCTCCGGGATTTCCATGCGATGGGTTTTGATCATGGAATAACTGCTGGCGCAGTGCCGCTCAGGACGAGGTTGTCGACAGGGCAGATGCCGAACGGGTTGCCGACATGCCTGACACTGTGGTATCACGCGCGCGCGCTCCAATATCTAGATGCGCAGCCGTGCCCTGCCGAAACATCCCTGAGGATCGGGCATCGCCAGCTGGCTTGAAACGTCTAGCCAGCGACAGGCGCAAAAGTGGCAATGCCACAGGCGCTGGCAGTAGCTCCTGGCGGGACGATCTTCGAAGACGCCGAACGGGTTGCCGACGGCCTGACACTGTGGTATCACGCGCGCGCGCTCCAATTATTACTGGGCGCACAGTCGCGACGCCTACCCGGCCGGTCATCGTGGTCCTGATCGAGCCCTGCGCCGACGCCCAGGCCATCTTGCTGCAGCCGGCGACAAGGGCATCTGCTCCCGCGGAGGAAGTCAGCCACTAACCTGCTGAGGCTCGGCTGCCTCGACAACTGTGCCTGACGGTCGCATCCCAGCCGTGTGACGCTCACCATCGGGCCAGGTACCGTTACCGCGAGTCTCGCCGATGGGAGTCAGCGTGGTGAGGACGCTGCCGGCGCGGCTATGACGGCTAGCCCGATTGCGTCACCTCGATGAACGACAAGCAGCGCCGGCGACAGACCAGATCCGGCGGCCCGGCACCTGGAACGGCATTCTCCGCCAGCGGAAACTGCCGATATCGAGCACGCCCAGATCAGCCATGGGAGCAGCAGGCTGAGTGCCGCTGGCGGGCTCACCCGCAGCGGCGCCCGCTTCAGCGCTGAGAAAGTCCGGTCCTGACTCGTGACCTCGCAGCAGGTGACCCTGATCAGATCCTCAAAACGCAAATGGAACAGGACGATAGAGGTCCGACTAGACTTCGGGCCTGTCGCCTAGACCACTGCCGCCCAGGCGCATTGGCCGGGCAGGGAACCGGCTGAATGGCTTCACCCCGAGGTAGTCGCCACTTCGATGTGGTCGTTCAGTTGGAAAGGAGATCGCTTACGGCAGCGTCACCAGGTTTCGCAGGGCGGCTCGCAGCGTTCGCTTCCGATGATTTCAGGAAGCTCCGGCCCGGGCAGAAGCTCGTGCTCGACGAATACGCTGCTGAGCATCTCCAGACCGCCGACCTGGCGATCGAGATGCCGACTGGTGACGGCAAGACGCTGCTGGCCTTGCTCATTGCGGACTGGGCACTGGACCAGGGCTGGTCTGTGGCATACCTGACGGGCACTCGGCAGCTGGCCGAACATGTCGAGGCCGAAGCCGCGCGGCTAGGCCTGGAGTCTGTGCGCTTCGCGGCCCGCGACTACGGCGGCGCCAAATTCGATGACTATCACCAGGCCAACGGTTGGCGTTATGAATTACTGGGTGTACTTCAACAGCAGGCCGGTCGTGAAGCCCGCTGATCTTGTCATTTTCGATGACGCGCACCTCGCCGAGCAGCCTCTGAGCTCGTTGCAGACGCTGCGGATCCCGTGCGCGAAGGGCGCGGCGCGCGACCTGTACCGCGCGGTGTGCAAGATCGCGGTGGCCCGCACGACAGGCTATCCGGGGCTGAAAGCGATGCAGGACGGAACGGCGCCGCCTGGCTCGCCGCCGGAGCTGCTGTCGTTTCATGAATGGTCCGGGATCTCTGATGACGTGGCCGCTGAGATAGACGATTCCGACTACGCGCAGGAGCGGGACGTCAAGTGGGTGTGGCCGAAGGTCCGTGAGCGGATCGACCGGTGCGGGGTGATGATCGGGTCCTCGGCGATAGAGATCCGGCCGTATCATCCGCCGACCACCGTTAACACTGGGTACAGCCGGGCCAGGCAGCGAATCTACCTGTCGGCCACCCTCGGCTCGATGGATGACCTCCAGCGCCGCATTGGCAGCCGCAGTGTCACGCGTCTGACGACGGCAGCGCCTCTACCGATCGGCGCTACCGGGGAGCGCATGTTCGTACTCAACGCCAGCGGCCAGGAGCCGCTCGAAGACGTGGTGCTGGACTGGGCGCTGGAGCAGGCCAGCGCCGCCGGCGGGCGTGCTGCCTGGCTGTGCGCCAGCCAGGCAGAAGCTGACAAGCTGAACGAAATCCTGAAGGGGGAAGGGCAGTCAGTATTCCGGCTGCGAGCCGGTGACGACGACATGGTGGACGCGTGGAGCCGCGCCGCTTCCGGTCACCTGCTGACGGCCGGCCGCTATGACGGCTGGACCTGCACGGCGACATCTGCAAGTTGGTGATCATCACATCAGTGCCGCAGGCCAGCAGCGAGTTCGAGCGGTTCGTCACCCGCGTACCTGGGCGACGCGTCGTTCATGCGGCACCGCGTCGGGCAGCGGGTTACACAGGCGTTGGGCCGCGCGAACAGGACGGTAACCGACCGCGCGCTGTGCCTCGGGCTCGATCTCCGCTTCGCCCAGGTTCTCGCCGACCCTGCGGTGCGTGCCTCAATTCCCGCAACCGTCGTGCCAACAGTTCGCGAAGCGCTGGAGCTGTTCGACGAGGGCTGGCATGCCACGAAGCGCGCGTGCCAGAAGTTCTGGGCGTCAGGCGGCTTGTCGCCCCAGGCTGATGCACGCAAGCCTGGGGCCGGATCAGCGCCTGGCGCCCGCAGGGCGCGTCCTGGCCGCGCGGCGCGCGGCAGCGGCACCGTGGCGAGTGCTGAGGCCGAGGTTGCCGCCGCAACCGACTTGTGGCTCGGAGACCCGGAGCAGGCCGCCGGTCATGCCAGGGAGGCCGCGCGCCTGCTGAGCGAGGCGGGCGAGCAGGAGCACGCCGCGTTCTGGCGATACGTACAGGCGCACGCCCTTTACGAAAGAGGCCGCCCGCAGGACGTCGAAGACGCCCGGGACGCGCTGCAGGACGCGGTCGAGAACGGCCCGCGCACAGCCTGGTTCCTCCGGCTGAAGGACGCCGTCGCTGACCTATCTGGGCAGGAGAAAGTCGCGGCGGACGGCGACCGGATCTTCCTGGCCGGGGACGACCTGCACCGCGAGCTCGGCGCCCAGCTGGAGCATGCGCTGGCCGAGGCCAGACGCCAGCTGGCCGGCGGCCACGACGAGCAGTGCGAGGCCCTGAAGCTGCTGGCACGCCTGGCCGGTGCGGCCGGGGAGCGCCCGCCGAGGGCCGAGCAGAGCGCCACCGACTGCCGTTGGAGCTGGTCGACGACACGGCGCGCCGAACGCCGGGTCTGGGAAGTCAAGACCGGCAAGGGGATCGAGATCAGCCGCGGTGAGATCAACCAGCTGCTCGGCCAGGTCGAGGTAGTCCGCGCCGTGCGAACCCGCATCTATGGCTGCCGGCTCACCCCGGCAACCCGCTCGAAGCTAGACGCAAGCGAGGCCGCTGCGCAGAAGATCACCCTGGTACACCACGGCGCGGCCATGGCTCTGCTCGACATGCTCGCGCGCCGGGTTCTCGACTACGCCGGGCTGTGCGGCACCGGCAGCGCCGACGAGCGCGGCGCCGCGCGCACCAGGCTGGAGCGCATGCTGCCAGACAACGGCTTCCTGGAACGCCTGCTGGCGCCGAGCAACGGCAAGGTCCTGGACGTCCAGGATATTACCGACATATTTCCGCCAAGTTCCGTATAAGCCCAGGTAGCGTAGCTGATCCAGTCCGGTCCGGCGCAGGGCCTCGGCATGCCACAGAACTTGCCAGCGCGAAGTGCCTCGGCCAATTCGGGTGCTGCCTGACGGCGCGGCAGGAGCTGAGCTCGATTGCGGCACAGCAGTCTGAGACAGGTTCTGCCTCCGGGAGCTGTCCGCACTCCTGCGGACCAGCGCCCTTGGGCATGGGACTGTACCTTCGGATGGATCGCTGAGTCCGGACCAGACTTTGGGCTGGTCCGGACAACTCAGTGACTCGGACAGCACCACGAACCGAGATGGGCGACGGCGGACAGGTTGGACCGCTCAGAACGTTGACCGGGAGCGAGACTGGTCATCCTCGCTGATACTCAACCGAGGCTTACCGGGCGCCGAACATGAGCCACGCCGCTGGAGTCGCACCGGCGAGTTCTTGCGATCGTGTCTGCTGACGTGGCCGACGAGCTAGCGCCGACTAACGCAGCTGGCCGGGCCTGACCGCAGACCGCGCAGCCGACTCTATACAGCGGGGGCACGGCTGCGGGACCGCGCTGGGCGGTTTCGGTTAGGTAATGGCGCTCATGGAGGCTTATTCAGGGCAGGGACAAACCGACTGGTAGCAACGGCGTGTCAAAGTTAAAGACGACCCGCCTTCCGGGAGAATTGAGTTACCACACGCAATTCTCAAGAAGGCGGGCCATCACGTGTATCATACCACTGGCTTCTCCAGGGACGAGATCGCAGAACTCTGCGTCATGATCTGGCAAGCGGCAGCCGAAACGGGAAAGGCAGCCTGGCCGCCTTGCCTCGGCCTTTACAAATCCGTTGTCGTGACACTCTCCTACCTGCGCCGCAACCATGTTCAGTCGGAGATCGCAGAGTCCTTCGGCGTATCCCAGCCGACGATCAGCCGCGTGATATCAGCTATCACCCCGCTCCTGGAGAAAACCCTCGCAGGCATCGTGCCCACGGCTGATGAGCTTGGCCCGAATTCCCAGCTCATCGTGGACGGAACCCTGCTGCCGTGCTGGTCCTGGGCCTCAACTCCGAGCCTTTACTCCGGGAAGCACAAGACCACGGGAATGAATGTGCAGGTCGCATGCACTCTCGAAGGCGAGGTCGCCTGGATTTCCGATCCGATCGAAGGGAGCCGCCACGACATGCATTGCATCGGCGAGTCAGGCGTCCTTTCCGGGGTGATTCCCGGCAGATGGATAGGAGACAAAGGCTATATCGGGAGCGGAATGATCACGCCTATCAGGAAGCCCGCCCATCGCGATCTGCTGGACTGGGAAAAGGAATTCAACACAGCCGTTAACAGGATACGCTATGTCGTCGAACGGGCTATCGCGAACTTCAAGACCTGGAGGATCATGCACACTGACTACCGGCGACCCCTGAGCACCTTCGCCCAGACCATCTCAGTCGTTGTCGGACTTCGCTTCTACAGAATGAGTGCTGAATAAGCCTCATGGCCTGCGTTGAGATCCGGCGGAGGCCGATAGCGAGCTGGAACGCCGCCTAGTTATGTTAAGTGTGGCTAATGAGTGTGAAATTCGGTCTGCTTTTGCATGCTGTTACTAACGGCATAGCGGCATGGCCGATCTGTGGTATCACGCCACCATTCGGTGCCCCTCCGGGCTGTAACCAGCGAGGACGTATTTCCTGCTCAGAGCGCCAACGCCGACACCAGATCGGCAAGGCCGCCGGAAGTTATCCGGGTAAGATCAAGCGGGTGGAAGCAAGATATACATAACGTTCACTTATTGTGGACCGGGCGCGGTCCGCATTGCATAATCTGAATACGGCCGACGGCCGGAGAAAGAAAGCGAACGCAAATTACGGCTGGAAACTACAGGCAAAGGTGCGGCCTCTCGCGCTCGACGAGGAAGGAGGCAGGCAAGGTGACGATCTCCAGGGACACCCAGGCGCGCAGCGGGTCGAGGCGACCGAAGGCACAGGAGAAGCGGACCCGAACTATTCGGTTCGACCTCACCGACGCCGAGTACGAGACCGTCAGTGCCGCCGCCGCCGAGGCGGGACTGGCGCGCGGCGCGTACGCAGCCCGCATCGTCCTGGCCGCCGCCAGAGGCACGGCAGGCTCAGCTGACGAACCTCTGCGCCAGGCACTGCGGGAGCTGATCCGGGCAGCCGGGCTCGTCCGGCGGATCGGGGTGAACCTCAATCAGTCCGTCGCCAAGCTCAACTCCACCGGACAGCTTCCCGGGGATCTGCTTCCCTACGCGCGGGAGAGCCTGCGCCGCGCGGACCACCTGGACCAAGTAGCTGAAGTGGTCCGGAGGCGGCTGCGATGACGGACAACTGCCGGACAGCACACGGGGCATGCGGACCGGCCGCGAAGGACCGGCAGAACGCGGTCCAGTGATCGGCAAAGTACTTCGAGGCACGAACGTCACCCGCCTTATCCGGTACCTGTACGGGCCAGGCCGGCGAGAAGAGCACACCGACCCGCACATCGTCGCCGGGTGGCGGGAACCTGCCGAACTCGAGCCGCCGCGCCGCGCGGACGGCAGCCGTGACTTCCGCAGGCTCACCGGACTGCTTCGCCAGCCGCACGCAGCGCTGGGCGACAACGGGCTCGCCCGGCCAGTGTGGCACTGCCCGGTCCGTACCGCTCCCGGCGACAAGATGCTGTCAGATGCCGAATGGGCGCAGATAGCCGCCGAGATCATGGACCGCACCGGGCTCTCCCCGATCGGGCAGGAAGACGACGCAGTGCGATGGATTGCCGTCCGCCATGGTGATGACCACATCCACATCGTGGCGATGCTTGCCCGCCAGGACGGCACCAAGCCCCGGTTGTGGAACGACTACTACCGCCTCGGTGAAGCGTTCCACGCCGCCGAGGAACGTTACGGCCTCGCACGCACCCCGGCTCGCGACGGCACCGCCGCGCGCCGCCCATCTCGCGCCGAGACCGAGAAGGCTCGCCGTCAGGGCCGCCAGGAACCGCCGAGGGTTACGCTGCGCCGCGCAGTCGCCACTGCCGCCGCAGGCGCGGACGGTGAGAAGGAATTCTTCGCCCGGCTCGCCGCCGCAGGGATTGAGGTCCGGCATCGCCGCAGCCAGCGCACCCCAGGACAGGTCACCGGTTACGCGGTAGCGCTGCCCGACTACCAGACCCGCGACGGCAGTCCGATCTGGTTCTCCGGCGGGAAGCTCGCCCCGGACCTGACCATCAACGCATTGCGCCGCCGCTGGCACATCACCGCGGACGACCGCCGGCAACCGCTGAACGGGGCCGAGCGGGACGCG
The DNA here is from genome assembly GCA_963819285.1 of uncultured Actinomycetota bacterium. GTDB lineage: Bacteria > Actinomycetota > Actinomycetes > Streptosporangiales > Streptosporangiaceae > Chersky-822. Next base: position 288,337 of record CAWFVM010000006.1, on the reverse strand, counting down.
ATCTGGCAGCAGGCCGCAAAAACAGCAGACCACGCCAGCAGCCAGATCAGGGCGCTGGCCGCCAGCAACCCGGCGGCTGCCCAGGACGCCGCCTGGGCAGCCGCCGACACCTTGCACGCCGCTGCCGCAGCGCTGGGAAGTCACGTCGTCAGCCAGGCCGCCGCAGCCTACGACCGCGCTGCCCGCGCGCCTTACCGCCGGCTCCCGGCCCGCACCCGGCACGGAGACAACCTGCGCCAGGCCGGCTGATGTCCGCAGCCGCTTACCTGACCGGCGACCTATCGCTGGCGCAGCTCACGCTGATCACCCGGATGGCCACCCTCGCCGATTCTGTGGCCATCCTGCGGAGCACGCAGGGACGCGCCGCCCAGGCAGCCGCAGCGCGCACGGCCGCATGCCAACTACGTTCTGTCGGCGATCTCCGGCCGCCGCGCGACCCTCGGCGCCTGCGGACTGTTTCCAGTCTCGCTGCGGCAGCGTTCCCACGCCCGCCGGATCCGCACGCCCAGCCAAAAGCGGGCTAGCGGATCACTCGGCCTGCCGGAATCCGTCGCACACCCAAGCGCGGACCTGACAGCCACTGACCGCAGATCCTCTCGCCGAACTTGACCGATTAGTTGATCAGGCTTCCGATCCCCTCCCGGATGGTGTCGAGCGCCTGGACGGTGACACGCACTCAGTTGCCGGTGAGTACAGCGCCCGCCACAGTGGCCGACGAATCGCTAAACGGACAAGCATCATCATGTCGGGTTTTCGTTCTCGTTTACTCACTTCCGAGGGTTCAAAGCTCGTCTCCGCTAAGGTATCCTATTCTCCGGCACCAGTTGCCCAGACAACGGAACGTGCCCTGATGGTCGTACGTTATTAGGGTCGCTGGCAGCTAAAACCGGCGAGCGGCTCATCCGCTGTCCAGCGGTTTCTGCGCCCCGATTTCGATTCGATGAGGAGACTGGCATCATGCTCACCAGACGAGTGAAACGAGCAATGGCATTCTTATCCGTACCCGTGCTGGCAGCCGCTGCTACCCTGGCGCTACCAGCCGTCGACGCGTCGGCGTCAACACTGACCTGCAACCGCTTCAAGTCAGGTGGTGTCACATTCTCGGTCTGTGTCGCGAAGGTGAACTCAAAGACGGCGAAAGCTGAGATAGGTAAAATTTCGGGCACCTTTGTCAGCGGGAATCTTGCGCTCTACAAGGGGAAAACGCGAGTAAAGGACAGCTGCTCAGCTCAGTGGCATGCCGGATCCTCGTGCTCCTTTAACGACTCGGGCGGGTCCGGTAGTTATCACTCGGTGTGGTTCTCCAATAGTGGCGGTACTTTCCCAAGTCCTACCATATCGGTGTGACGATCTCGATCACGACGATCGCATAGCGTCATGAATAGTGCCTTCGGAAGGCAGGGCACTGGCCTGCGGTCCGGCTTCGTCGCTGAAGAACAACGCCGCCGGACCGGAGGCGCAGGCAGAGAGACTTTATTCCCAGCGCATAGGAGGGCTGCAGTGTCTCGCCGGTAGTGCCGCTGACCCGATGTTCGGGCGACCGCACTCGCGAACCGTGACCTGGGCTACATAGTCACCCAGGAGAACATGCACCTGTTCAGCGCCCGCGAGATCGAGGCGTTCCGGGAAGCCATGGCACGCCACCTGCCCGGCACCGGCCCGGCCTGAATCCGGGCTCGGGGATCAACACGGCCACTCTGGCAGAACTGCTGACCGCGAACGCAGACCCGGCGCCACCGGCAACTGTAGTCACTGCACACCCACGCCGCGTGCCAGACCCGCTGCCACCCTAAGCCCGCCCGCCATGCCCAGGCCCGGGAAAGCGCCCCGGACATCATCAAGAGCCACTTGACAAACAAAAGGGACTCGTTCTGGGGACTTCCCGGCTGACCGTACCCTGGCGCGGGTCAGGCTGTTGAGCGTCGTTGAAGGTGAGCATGGTGGCGTCATCGGGGTTGTGCGTGTGCTCATGCTGAAGAGCCCCGCCCGGCGGAGCCGGGCGGGGCTTGGTGTTCAGGGTGTCGCCGGGGTGCTCAGTCTGTCGCGGTGATCTCGGCGATGGCTGCTCGGGCGGCTGGGTGGTCGACGAGGTTCTTGCCGGCGCCGGCGGTGGCGATGAGCGCGGCGAGGCAGATGTTGTTGACGGTGCGGGGCTTGCCGCGGGCTGCCTGGTGGATCTGGGTGATGGCGTCGTCGGTGAACAGGTCGGCGGTCCGGCCGGCTGTCTCGAGGTGGTGGCGGATGTAGCTGGCGGTTTCGTCTGGGGTCATGCCTTTCATCTGGTAGCGGACGGTGATGCGCTGGTCGAGGGCGGCGAGGACGCCGAGCTTGATGTTGTGCCGGAGGGTCGGCTGGCCGACCAGGATGGTGGCGAACGGCGTGCTGCTGTCCATTTCGTGGTTCGTGAGCATCCTCACCGCTTCGAGCTGCTCGTGGTCGAGCAGGTGGGCTTCGTCGATGATCAGGACCGGCGTGCGGCCTCGCTCGGCGGCCTCGCCTGCCAGGATGTTCCAGGCCTGGACCGCGAGGGCGGCGGTGCCGCGGGCGGGCCGGCCGCCGAGTGCGGTGACGGTGGTGGCGAGGATGGCGCGGATGCCGGTGGCCGGGTTGCCGATGCAGGTGATGTTGTGGCCGGCCGGGTCCAGGCCGGCGACGGCGGCCCGGATCGCGGCTGTCTTGCCGGTGCCGACCTCGCCGGTGATCACGCCGATGGTCTTTCCCGCGACGGTCCAGGTGATCCTGGCGGCTGCCTCGGCGCAGTCGGCGTGCCGGTGGAGCCAGGCCAGGAGGGAGGTCGCGGCCGAACGGCATGCGGGTGAGGCCGAACCGGTCGATGACGGTGTCGATCATGAGCGTGCTTCCTTTCGTGTCGGGTCGCCGTTGACGGTGGCGAGCTGCTGCTGGGCGTGGCCGAGGTCACGGGCGAGGGCGCCGGCGCTGCCGCGGGCGTCGGAGAGGAAGAGCCACGCGCCGCTGACGGCGACGGCGGGGTCGGTGCCGTCGTCGCAGCCGAGCCGGCCCCCGGCCAGGGCTGCGGCAAGCCATCGGCCGACCTGTCCTAGCAGCTGCGGGAGCCCGGAGGCGGCCAGGGACAGCTCGCCGAGAACGGCGTAGGCGTCGGCGGGCCGGGCCAGCCCGTCCCCGCCGAGGGTGGCGTGGTTCAGGCCGCGGATCGCCTCGGCCGCAGACCGGGCGAGCGCCAGCGTCCCGTCCGGGGAGTCACTCATGGCCGTCTCCTTCCTGCTCGTCTTCCTTCTGCGCCTGCTGCTGGCCGCCGCCAATGAGCGACCGGTAGCTGACCTGGTCCCTCAGCCCGGCGTCGTGAGCGTCGCCGAGGATGGCGAGGTAGTCGATCCCGGTGGAGGCCCGGCTCGGCCCGCTCCTGCCCGTCCGGGGTGCGGGTCTTGGGGTGACGGTGCCGTCCGACGGCGAACGGGATCGCGGTCCCGGCAGGCTTCCCGCCGGCCCGGACCTCGACCTGACTCAGGTCGAACGGGTCGAAGACCAGCTCGACGTACCTCCCGGCCAGGTGCGCGGCGACCTGGTAGGAGTTGCCGTGCAGGCTGACCAGTGCGGTCTTCGCCGCCTTGCGCCTCTCGGACCACAAGAACGCCTCGCGCAGCCTTGCCGGGTCGGGGACCGCACGCTCGGCCGGGGACGCCCTCGCCCACCGGGCGAGGGGTTCCTCGCCGGTCTCGGAGTGGACGGACTGGTGGTAGACGGCCTCGGTCCAGGCCTGGAACAGGCGGTTTATCTCGGCCAGGTCCGGGATCTGGGACCCGTCCCCGATCTCGACGAGGAACTGATCGCGCACCGTCCGGAAGAACCGCTCGATCTTCCCCCGTCCCTCTGGCTTCCCGGGACGGGAATGAATCAGCCTGATGCCCAGGACGGCGCAGCCGCGCAGCAGCCACGCGTCGACGAACGCCGAGCCGTTGTCCAGGTAGATGGCTTTCGGGACACCGCGGCGCTGGAGCGCGGGACGGAACGCCGCCGCCATCCGGACCACGTCGTCGTGATAGGCCCACCGGGCTCCCATCACGGCCCGGGAGTGGTCATCGATGAACGTGAACAGGTAGCACTTGCCGCCCGCGATCACCGGGCCGTGGAGCGTGTCGCCGGTCCACATCTCGTTCGGGCGGGTGCACTCGAACCGGCCGAACGCCCGCTGCTCTTCCTGCTCGCGGGCCGGCGCGCTCAGCTCGAGCCGCCCGAACAGCCGCTGAAGCGTCCTGTCCGACGGCGCCCAGCCTGAGGTCAGCTGCAAGACGCGCCGGACCTGCGCGGCGGTCCGCCCCGGCTTCTCCCGCTTCAGTGCCTCGGCCAGGGCCAGGACCTCCGCCGGGGTCCGACGGCTGGCACTGCCGCGGCGGCGGCACCAGCGCATCGAACCCGCCGGACTCATAAAACCGCCGCCACCGGTCCAGCGTCCCCCGCGACACCGTCACCCGCTGCCCGCCCGGCCCGTCATGGACGCGGCCGGCCAGCTCCCTGGCCCGCCGGCCCCGCTCCGCCGCGGTAATGCCCGCCTCGGCGAGCTCCTGCACCAGCGAGTACCTGAACAGGCCCGTTTCCCGTGCCCGCTCCAGCCTCGCCTTCCTGCCCGCCTCGTCCAGAGTCGTCACGCCTTGTCCTCTCTCCCCCGCCCGCGCACGCGGGCTCACCGAGAGTGACAGCACATGACGGCCGGCCAGGCAGGGGCGAGGCCGCGCTGAACCGTCAGGCCAGGGCAGACGCCGCCAGGCCATCCCCGGCACGCGCGAAACAGACAAGCGGGGACAGCAGCGACCCCAGCGTGACCACGGCCGCCAGCTCCCACCCCGACACCGTGGCTATCCCCGGCCAGCGGCCCCTCGCCGCGGCGACCGCCACTACCGCATCGGCCAGCGCGCTGCCCGCAGGATCCAGCGGCACCGGGTCGCGAGCCAGCATCCCGGCCAGCCGGGTGAAGAACTCCCGCACCCGGCCCGCCGACCCCCGGAACCGGCGCAGCCGGCACCGCACCGTCCCCTCCGGAACCCCCGTCGCCGCCGCGATCCCCCGGAACCCCTGACCCCGCGCCGCCCGCACCAGCATGTCCCCGATCACCGCCGTCCCGTCACAGCGGCGGGCCAGCAGCCACGCCGGAAGCAGCACATGCGTCACCCCGCACGAACCGCACCGCGCACGCCGCGGACGCACCGCCACCGCAATCCTGCCCGCCCCGAACACCACCCGGCGGGCCGCGTGACCCCACCCGCCCAGCCGGCCCCGCACCCCGGACACGAAAGCAGGCCGTTACCCAAAAGCCCCTCCACGACCGCCTGGCCATTGCCTACCGTGAGCATCGGTGCTCCCATGCACCTCACGGCCCTCCCCGAGCTCCGGCAAAAGATCACGGGGAGGGCCGACCCCAATACCGACATGCTCAAGGTGTCGTCGCACACCAGCCACCCGCAACCCGAACCCAGGGAAACCCCCGCGCCCACCGCCAATGACGCGCCCCGCCCAGCCATGCTCACCGTGAATGGCGTCTAACAGTCAGGCGGGCCGCCACATCCCGGACGGTCTGCAACGTCTCGGCGATATCCGCGCGCGTGATGCGCGGCCTCTGAGCTGACCTGCTCGGTACGGTGGTGGCTGGCCCTTTCAGCCGCTCTTGTTCTTACCGACCTCTTCCCACATCCGGATCGGAGCGTGGGCCGCAGGGTACCGTGGACCGGCATCAGGGACAGATGACCGCCGCACTTGATCGGGCGCGATCGAGGCAGGCTGCGAGGCACAGATGACTTCCGTTTCTTATCAGTCTCCGCAGGACCGAGAGGCTCAGCGCCGGGCAGTCGAGGAGCTTCAGCCTCTCCAGCAGGTGGCCCGTGAGCAAGCAGCGCTTCGCCTTGGCGGTACCCGTTCCGACGAGGACCAGCAACGGGTTATCGCCGACCTGGCCAGGACGGTCGAGCGGTCGAGGCGAGGGAGCCGGCGGTGGGCGGCTGCGGTCACCGAATACTCCGCTCTCCTGTTGCAGCAGTTCCGTCAGCTATCCGGCCGTGACCTCGGCGATCTTGCGACGGCAATTCAGCTGTTGAGCGATGCGGGCGACGGCGGTCGCATGAAAGGCGCGGCCGAGGCGGCAAGGCTTGCAACGCTTGTCGAATGCCTGGAGGAATGGCAGGTCATGGCTCAGCTCGCGCCGCCGGAAGGATGGCACGTGGCGCCCTCGCATGTGCCTGACCTCGATGCGATGCGGCGCCGGCTTGCCGCGATGGCGGCAGCACCAGCCCGGCACCGGATTCGTATGCTCCACGCCTGCGCACGTGTCCGGGCAGCTAATGAGGGTCCCGCAGCCGGGTACGACGACATGGTGGCAGCCGTCGCGCTGCTGCCCAGGGTGGCCGGATGGGGACTGCCCCGCCGCAACCGAGCCAAGCAGGTCCTGGCAAGAGAGCAGATGCAGAGCAACACCGCCGTGACTTCAGACGCGGCAGCCTGTGCGATAGCAGCCGGGCGTCCGGTTGATGCGATCGAACTGCTGGAAACCGGCCGCGGGGTGACGTGGGATCAGCTGCTCCACGCCACGATCCGGGCCGAGCTGCGCGCTGTGGACGGAAGGCTCGCCCGTCGCGTGGAGCGAGCCTGCCGGGACCTAGAAAAGCATGGTCGACCGCGTGAGATATCCGACCCCTATCAAGCGCGCGACATAGCTTCACGGCAGTCGACGTGGCCAGACACGCCCAGTGCTGCGGTCGCCCGCCGGTGGGATCTGGTGACCCGGCTGACGCAGGGCCGACTAGCACGGCGAGAACGGCAGTGGGAGCGGGCAGCGGAACGCGCCCAGCATCTCCTGCCCGATGCGACCTTCCAGCGGGTGCAGTACCTCAGCGACATCAGACCGGCGGCCGCCGAGGGCCCCGTCGTCGCGGTAGTCATGAGCCGGTTCGGCTGCCACGCCCTGCTCGTGACTATCGACAACGATAAACCACAGATCGTGGAACTTCCTGCCCTGACCGTCCAAGGCGCGCAGCACAACGCCCGCCGGTATCTGACCGCGTTGAACAACCTGTCCGGGCGGGAGCGGGAAGCGCAGATCCAAGCGACCTTGCACTGGCTGTGGGACACGATCGCCGGACCAGTCTTCGCCAACTTGACCCTGCCCGCAGGCGAGGACGGCGAGAATCCGCGGCTGTGGTGGTGTCCCTCTGGCCCGCTGGCGGTATTGCCGCTGCACGCCGCCACCCCGCGTCCGCACGACGACAGCGGCAAGGCCGAAACCGGCCCGCAGGCGGTCTCCTCCTACACCCCGACGCTGCGAAGCCTGATATCGGCACGCAAAGCACGGGACCTGCGCAGTAGCGGCAGCGATTCGCGCGAGCAGGAACGACTGCTGCTGGTGTCGGTCAGTCACCGCGCCGGGTATCAAGACCTCCCCGCAGCAGCACGATTCCGCGACTTCCTTATCGGCCTGATCCCAGCGCATCGCCTGACCACCCTTGAAGGGCCAGAGGCCACCACCAAGAACGTGAAACGCGCGCTGGGGCGACACCGCCGCGCCCACTTCGACTGCCACGGCAGGCAAGACCCCGACACCCCGACCCGCACCGGCCTGGTGCTATATGACGGGGACCTGACCATAGACGACCTCGCCGACGTCCTCACCCGGCGGCCGGAGTTCGCGTTCCTCGCCGCCTGCTCAACCGCAGCCCCGGACCACCAGAACATCGACGAGATGATCTCGTTGACGTCAGTGCTGCACTACCGCGGCTACCAGTCCGTCATCGGCACCATGTCGCCCGTCTTCGACACCAGCGCGGAGCTGGTGGCCACGCAGATCTACCAGCGGATCGCCGACGCACAGTCATCGCCCGGCTCGGCTGCGGGCCTGCTGCACCACGCGGTAAGCCAAGAACGCCGACGATGCCCCAGCCGCCCGAGCACCTGGGTACCGTTCATCCATGTGGGCATCTAAACGTCCCGCGCCCAAAGAGTCCACCCCACCGCGAAGCGCCACTTCGGCCTCGTCACCTGGTACGACGCCCCCCGGTAGTCCACGGTCGGGCCGTATCCGTTCGCGCGGGCGAGCATGGTCGACGTGGAGATCGTCACCCGCGGCACGGAGGCGGCAACGCCGGATGCCTGGTGACGGTGGTTACGCGTGCTGGGTTGCCTACGGCATGTGGAGAGTCAGGGTCTGCTTCTATGGCGCACAGGACGGTGGCCGGCATGGACGCGCGGGAATCGATCACGCTGGTTGCGGAGTGGATTCTCAGGCACGACGTGGGCTATCCCACGGACGGGCTGGAGGCGCACCGCTTCGACGGTGGCTGGCGGGTGTACGCCCCGGCCGATGTCGATGAGAGCGGCCCGATGAAGTTCCTGGAGATGCCGGTGGGCCAGGTGGTGTTCCTGGTCAGCGACTCCGGGCACATCAAGGAAACCTCGACTTCGGTCCCGCCGCGACGGGCACACGATGAGTTCCTCGCCGAACAACGCGCCGATGAGGGCATGGTCGACATCGAGGCCATCGCGGCGGACGTTTCCCGGCTGCTCGACCCGATCGTCCGGCAACTGGCCCAACTCGGCCCACCGGGCTGGCAAGAGCTGGAAGCGGTGTTCGCAGTCACCGTGTCCGCCGAGGTCAGCCGGCTGCGGTTCTGGACCGACCGGCCGACGGGTCTCGTGTCGATCCCGGCATCGATCGTCGAGTTGGTGCGTCAGCAACGCCACGTCGCGGCCCGGATGCCGGCCGGGCCGTGGTGGCGCCTGCTGATGACCGTCACGCATCGCGGCGAGATGACCGCGGATTACGACTACGGCGACCGGCGGTTTCCCGCAGACGACCTCCTGGCCCCCGAGCACTACCGCAACGACCTAGCCACCTACCCGCGAGCCCACGTTCCAGGCTGGCTGGCCGATTACCTCACGCAGACCGCCGACCCGCAGACGCTCGCCTACGGTGGGCAGTCGATCGCGCTCGACCAGGTCGAATGGGTGCGGTGCCGAATAGAGGCGGTCCTGGTCCTTGCCGCCGTCGCCGGAGGCGGTCTGACCCGGGCCGACGTGGCGGCGCTGACGGGCTACACCCCTGACGAGCTGGATGCGCATCTGGCAACGGCCCTGCGAACCGGTCTGCGTGAGGGCGCGAGCCGCTGGACCGGCGACACGCTCTACGTGGTGCAGGACGGCAAGCGGCGGCAGGAGATCATGGACGCAGCGGGGGCGGCGTCGCTCGCCGACTGCGGCGCGGCGCTGCGGGCGTGGGCGGAGGCGCACCGCGAACTGGGATGGCCTGCCACCACCCCGGAATATCTGCTGGACGGCTACTTTCGCCTCCTGGAGTCGAGCGCTGACATATCGGCGATGACGGCCTACGCGACCGATCCACGCAGGCATGAGCGTCTCCTGGAGCTAACCGGCGGTGACCTCGCTGCTACGCACGAGATCACCGCCTGCCAGGCCATGATCGGCGGGCAGGCCGTGCCGGATCAGGCAGCCGCCTCCGCCCTTGCGGTGGTGCGCGGGCGGCTCACTCGCCGCAACAACAGGCTGCCGGCCAGCCTGCCGGCAACGCTGGCTGCCGCGGGAGAACCTGCACGAGCGGAGCAACTCGCCTGCTCCATTGCTGATCCGGCCCAAAAGGCACGGGCGTCGTACAGGCTGGCCATCGCGCTCATCGACCACGGTTACACAGGGCAGGCACGGCACACGGTCACGCAGCTTGTCACTGTTGTATCGACTCTCCGCATCCCGCCTGACCAGCGTCGGCTCCACCCGGCCCCTGCGGCGGTAGCGGATCTCGCCGACGCAGGCCAATGGACTTCCGCCGAGCGCGTCGCCCGTTCGATCACCGACGCTTTCCTCCAGGCACAGGCGCTCCGCGACCTGGTGTCTGCGCTGATCGCCGATGGGCATCTCGACCAGGCCGAACGCGTGGCCCTTTCAATGGACTTTGGTGAGGCCCCGAGGCGGCTGACAGCAGGCGAGCACGCCCATCAGGCCGTCGCATCGGTGATAGCCGCAGCTGCTGCGGCCGGCCACTTCAGCCGCGCCGAGGCATTGGCGCGGGCGTTCCCCGACCTCGACGCCATCAAGTACTACGGAGGATTCCTTGCCCTGGCCGAACTCGTCTCAGGCCTGGCAGTTGCCGGGCAGGACGACAGGGTCCGCGAGCTTGTCCGCGTGGCGTCCAGGGACTATATGCAGGAAGAGCTGATGTGGGCCGCCTGCGGCGCGGTGGCGAAAGCTGGCGACTTCGACCGGGCAGAGGAGCTAGCACGATCCATCGACACCGGCCGCGGGAGAAACGGCGCCTTCCGCGAGATCATCGTTCAGATGTTTGCGGCAGGGGACATCGACCGCGCCGAGGCCCTGGCCCGGGCACACGACAAGGACTCACCCGGTGCCTGGAATCCCGAGGCGATACGGAAAGCCGGCCAGCCGCTGCCATGTCACCTCAAATACGTAATCTGGCACTGGAATGTTCCGGGAGTGCTTCGAACCTTGGTCGACCAGGGACACGCAGACGTGGTCGAGTCGTCCGTGCGACAAAGGCTGGGAGGGCACAAACGTGAGCGGGCACTCAGCAAACTGGCCTTGGAGATCGCCGCATCAGGCGACCCGCACCGGGCGGAACGGCTTTACACGGAGTGCCACGATCAGCTCGACTTCGACTCCCTCGCAGTGCTTACAGCGGTCGCCCGCGCCTACGTGGATGCTGACGACCTCGTCCAAGCCGAGCGCGTCGCGTACTCCGCCAGCACACCCTTCCTGACCGAGCAAAGCCTGTGCCACGTCGCGGCCAGGCTGGTCGAGCGAGGAGACGCAGACCTCGCCGAACAGCTCGCTAACCGCGTCGACGACCGCCAAATCCGGGCCGAGGCTCTTGCCGCAGTCGCCGCCGCATCAGCCGCTCACGGTGACACGGCGTACGCGCGCACGCTCGCCGAACGCGCCGCAACCCTCGCGCGAACGAACGCCGGGTCGCTGTCCTACGAAGAAATGTTGCGGATGGCCGATAACTGGCCAAATCACATTCCGGCCGAAAGCAGGACCTGGCGGTTCCCAATCGGAATCGCCGAATCATCACTGGCTCCAGTATATCTGGACTTCAACCGATGCCTGCACTGCGTCATCATCGGTGACGCACAGGCCGGAAAGACGAGTCTGCTTCGCTCGATCGTGCGCAGCATCTGCGCGTCCAACACCAGCGATCAGGCGCGCATCGTTCTGGCCGACTACCGCCGTACTCTGCTGAGCGAGATACCAGTCGAATACTTGGGCGGCTACTGCACGACCGTAGAGTCTGCTACAGAACTAATGGCGGCCCTGCGGGACGAATTGCGCAAGCGCATGCCGGATCCCAAAGTAACCCCGCAACAGCGAGTGAATCGGTCCTGGTGGTCGGGACCCGATGTCTACGTGATCGTCGACGACTACGACATGGTAGCCGCTCCGACCAGCGACCCCATAAATGCGCTGCTGGAGTACCTGCCGCATGCCTGCGATCTCGGCTTTCACGTGATCATCGCGCGGCGCGCCGACGGCGCGGGCCGGGCTATGCTCAAACCGGTACTGGCGCGCATGAGGGATCTCGGATCGGCCTGCTTTATCATCAGTGGCGAGCGCGGCGAGGGTGTTCTAATAGGCACGACGAAACAGTCGAAGCTGTCACCGGGCCAGGGGACGCTCCTCACGACCGAAAGCGAGGAACTCATTCGGACCAGCTGGCTTCCTCCCGCCGCCGGCGGGAGGCCCAAGGCGATGTGATCAACCCGCTGGGTGTGGGATCTGGCTGTCGCCGACGAGCTACACGCCGCCCTCACCTGGTAAAGGGTCGACGCTGACACCCCGGTCTTCTCCGCCAGCACGTGATAACTCCGCTCTGCCCCGTCGAACAACCCCCGCAGCGCGGTTTCCCACTCCGCTCTCGTCCTGACCTGCCGCAGATCCACCACTCCCGTCCCTCCCCACCGCGCCGGCGTTGTCTTGCTGCATCCCGAAGAAGACGGTATAGCCTGACGTGCTGGTTCACTTCTCTTCGGCAGTACCGGGCAACCCGGGCCTGCCTGCCGTGTCCACGATGCCCACCTAGAATGATCATTACTATCGTCCATGAATGGAGTACGCATGGCCCGGAAGTTGGAGACCGTCTTCATCGACGACCTCGATGGCAGCACGGCCGACACCACCATCCGTTTCGGGCTGGACGGCGCTGAGTACGAGATCGACCTGAACACCGCTCACGCCGAGCAGTTTCGGAAGGCTACGGGGCGATATATCGAAGCTGCGCGGAAGGCCGGCAGCAGCGCTCGCCAGGCAGCCCGCAGTAGTTCCCGCCGCAGCAGTGCGAGCACCGGACCCAGTTCATCCGCAGTACGAGAGTGGGCCAAGGACCAGGGCTACGAGGTCAAGGAGCGTGGCCGCATACCTGCCGAGCTCGTCGTCAAATTCCAGGCTGCCACGGATGTCTAGTGCTTTCGGCAGTGGACGTGATCATGGCCGCCAGGACTTCTGACCCAGGCAGTTGATAACGATCGTGACGAGGGCATTCGCCCGCTGCGGTGTATTCGATCCGTACACGGTGTCTTGCTGACCAGCAGCAACCCACAGTCGGGTCGAGGTGTTACAACCACACACAAAGAGTAGTGACCTCGCTCAGCGCTCACGCACGATGACGTTGCTGCCCCGTTTGCTCGCTCGCGTCAGATGTGCGTCGATGCCCATTGCACCTAGGCCAGCCGATGAGCCGCACGCGGGGCGCGAGAGTCACAAACGCTGGGTGCATCCCGTGAGGGCTGCGGCCGCTCCGGCACAGTCCAGGCAGAGTCGCGCGGGAAGCTACTGGCAGCGAGACGGCGTGCCGAGCTCGATGTCTGGGGCAGGTCGCGTTGCAGGTCGTGGCGGGGGTCACGGTCGGCAAGTCGTTTTGGGGAGCGCGCTCGCCAGGCAACCACGTTGGCAACCTCAGTGATGACATCGGAGTAGTCGAAGCCGAGGCGGGCGGCAACAGCAGCGACCTGGGATGCTGCTTCCGTGGTGAGCAGCGCGGCTATCTTGGTCACGGCCGGGTCGGCGACGGGATGCAGATCATCTGTCCAGGTCCGCAGCTCGCGACCTCCGGTCATGGTCAATATGTCTCGCGCGGTGCGGGCGGGGAGTAGTTCGGCGATGACGTGCGAGGTCGCGCGCATGACCGTTAGTGACTCGTGCGGGGATTGACTGGTGCCCAGGCGCTGATCGATCTCTTCGTCGATGACCAGCCGTGCTAGGGGCCGGGCATGGTCACGCAGGATGAGGGCGAGTGCGCTCGGGCCGGCTGACTGAAAGACCTCTGCCGGATCTTGGCCAGCAGGGAATGAGACCCACGCCGATCGAGTGGTGAACGTGCTGACGACGTGATAGGCCCTGACCCCAGCACGGCGGCCGGCGTCGTCGCCGTCGCCGTCGCTGGCGACGATCAGGCCCCGGCTTGCGAGGTCGCAGACCCGGCTCAGGGATGCAAGCTGTCGTCCGGTGAGAGCGGTGCCACAAGCGGCGAGCCCGACGTACTGGCCAGGATCGCAGCTGCTGATCGCGATGGCGTCGAACGGCCCTTCGACCAGAACCGGCGTGGCGCCGCGGGCCAGTGCCTCCCGGCCCGCGGAGATCCCGAGCAGGATGCCGCCCTTGGTGTAGGCGGCTGTCTGCGGGCTGTTGAGGTACTTGGGAACGGCTGGGTCGGTTCCGAGTCTAGCTCGGCCTATGTATCCGGCGATAGCGCCGTGCTCGTCGCGGATGGCGAGCATGGCGCGGTCCCGGAAGTGATCGATCAGCGTGCCGCGCGACGAGCGGCGAGCAAGTCCGGCCGCCTCGATTGACTGGACGGAGTGGCCGAGGCCGCGCAAGTGGTCCGTCAGGGTTGTCCAGCCAGCGGGTGCGTAACCTATCCGCCAGTCGCGACCGATCACGTCGGCCAGGCCACGGGACCGCACGTAGTCAGGCACCCAGCTTCCGGGTGCCTGTGCGAGGTAGAAGGTCTCGGCATCGGCAAGGACCTGGCCATTTGGAGCCGGACGCTGGGAGGCGGTCTGGCTTGCGGCTAGCGAGGTCTCGGCGCGCAGGCGCACTGCCGCCGATTTCCGGCGTCCGTCGTTGGCGCGAACCGCGAGTGATCGCTCGGCGTCGCCGAGGGTCTGGGATGGCTGGGCAACGGCCTCGCTTGCCGGGAGCGTATTCGCGAGGTGAGACGAAAGCCGGGAGGCAGCTGCCGTGATCCGCGCTCCGGTGGCGCGGATTGCCAGACTGGGTCGGGCACGCGGGTCGGTACCCGCCCAGCTGGCGACTGAGGGAAACAGGCCAGGCGCCGGAATGTGGTAGCGGACGCACACAACGTAAGCGGCCGATTCGGCTTCGAGCCTGATGATCCCGTCGCAGCCAGGTGCGGAGGCACAAGGCGGCTCAGGCAGATGCTGGTGGATCGTGATGTGGCCGAGCTGATGCAAGATCGCCCTGGCCTCACGGTCTTGGGCCAGGCCGGGCCGGATCCGGATGCGGCGCTGATTCCACATGGTGATGGCGTCGGCTTCGCCGCAGACCTCGTGCTCGATCGCGAATCCCTCCCGCCGGGCCACATAGGTCAGCGCGTCCAGCAGCCCCGCTGGCATTCCCGGCGTGTTCGCGGTCGGGATCGGTCGACCGCTCGTCTGGGTGATGTCCCAGACGTAGGTCAGCCGGGTCCGGGCGCTCTCAGCACCTCGCGCGAATGGGATTTCTGTAGGGTCGGTTGAGGCAGAGCTGGAAGCTATGGCCGGACGGGTCTCGGCAAGGACCGTTATGCCTTTTTCACCGCGGGTTACCTGCCGTCCGAGCGCCTTCCATGCTTCGTACCCGGCCACCATCGTCGCGCCAGGTCGTTGCGCGACGATCAGGAGTACGTTGGTGAAGCTCTGACGGGGCAGGAGCGCCGCCTGCCGCAGCACGCGCGTCCAGTCCTCGCCGGTACGGAGCGCCCGCGTCTGCTGATCGACCCGCGCAAGCGCTGTAGCGAGCTGCTTCTGCTTCAGTTCGCGGCTGACGCCGTCCGCAGCCGGCTGGCCGGGCATTACTACTGGCCTGGCGGTTCGCCGGAGCGCTGCTCCAGGTCCCTGATCCGCCCTGCCAGTGCGTCGATCGATGACTGCTGCGCGCTGAGCGCGGCAATGAGGTCATCGATCTGATCTTGCATCGCAGCAAGGATCGCGTCGCTGTCTGACTGCGGGTGCTGAATTGCCTGGTGGTCTGGATGGCTCATCTGCCGCTCCTACAAGCAGGCCTGCATGGTCCGCCTCATCCGGGACTCACACCCTGGTAGCCTGTGAGCAAAATTATTTGCTGATGTAGTACCCTATGATTTACATACTCTATGCGCCATCCGGCTTGGCTTCAACCCTGGGTGCCGATACGGTCGATGTGATTTACCGCAGGATTTACGGTTGGCCGTGTGAGAGAGCTGGCATGAACGACACACCGACGAGCGAGGAGCCCCGGCCAGCCGGGACGCTGGCCGAGAAGCTGACCTGGCTGATGCGGCACGCTCACCCGGCCGGCAAGGGACCACTCACCACCCACCAGGCGGCGGCGCTGGTCAAGGAGGTCACTGGCGAGAGCATGGCTCACACCACCATCTGGAAGATCTGCCAGGGCATCAACACCAATCCGGGGGTCCGCATCATCGAGGCGCTGGCCAGGACCTTTGGTGTGCCCGCCGCCTATTTTTTCGGTGAGATGACCGAGCACGATGTGGGCTTGCTCGAAGAGCAGGTCGAGCTGCTGGCCATGATCCGCGACGCCGGCATCGACAGCGCTCAGCTCCGTACCATCCTGGGAACGTCGCCAGGAATCCGCCAGGCCATCGTCGACCTGATCCGCCAGACGGCTGAGTCGGAGGACAAGAACAAGTAACCGGTGGGGTGCCGACGAATCGTGCTGGGCCATCGGAAACCACTGTCACGGCTGTCGTCCTTCGTCCGCTCTGCACCATACTCCCGATTGGAACCCCGGCGACCAGCGCTCGGGCTTGTCATCTACAAGCGGCATAGCCGCATCGTGATCTCCTGGCTAGCGGGCGACCAGCCTCTGGAGAATGCCTGAGTCTGGGACGATCTGACGACGAGCTAGTTCAGCGGCACATCACGCGTAGCGGCTTCTTGATCCCAGCCTCGCTAATGCTTCTGCCACGGTGCTAGGAATTCTTCGTCGTACCAGGCTGAGGCTTGTTCCATCGCGGGAAGATCGCCTCTGCCCAAATAATACTCGTAGAACGCTGCCCTGAGCTTGGCTGATGGGTTCTGATGGGTTCCAATTGATTGAACTCAGGTAAGAATCGGTAGCGTGATCGCTGGCGAAGCGCTCTATCGCAAGAGCCTGGCGAGTCAGCCCGCCGAATATCTCCTCGCTGTCGCGGGCACGGGGCAAGCTGGGCGCTGATCCGCTGCGGATGCTGTTCGAGCACGTGGCGGGCCCGGCCGGGGCGGACGGGGCGGCGGGGGTGTTCTGCTGCGGGCTGAGGGTGATCTCGGTGGACGGGTCGGTGACGGACCTGCCGGACACGCCGGAGAACGCCGCGTTCTTCGGGCGGCCCTCGAACGCGGTCCGGGACGGGACGTTCCCGCAGGTGCGGTGGGTGGCGGCGGCGGAGTCGGGGACGGGGGCGCTGACCGGGGCCGCGTTCGGCCCGTACACGACCGGGGAGCAGTCCCTGGCCCTGGACCTGCTGCCGTCGTTCGGGCCGGGGATGCTGGTGATGGCCGACCGGAACTTCCTGTCGCACGCGCTGGCCCGGGACGTCCTGGCCGCGGGCGCGCACATCTTGTGGCGCGCTTCGGCGAGCTTCGCCCTGCGGCCGGTCAGGACGCTCGAGGATGGCACCTACCTGGCGGAACTGAAGCCGGCCCGCAAGAGCGGCGGCCCGCCGGTCACGGTACGGGTCATCGAGTACACCGTGCACACCTCCGCAGCCGGGGAAACGGCGGGGCAGAGTCCTCTTCGGAGGTCTTCGCCCTGGTCACCGACCTCCTCGACATCGAGGCATATCCGGCGCTGGACCTGGCCAGCGCCTACCCGATGCGGTGGGGCTGCGAGACCGTGATCGGCCATCACAAGACCGACATGGGAGAAGGGCAGCCTGTGCTGCGCAGCAAGGACCCCGAGGGCGTCGCCCAGGAGATGTGGGCGCTGTTCGCCGTCTACCAGGCTATCTGCCAGCTCATCGGCGCCGGGGCGGACGCGGCCGGCATCCCGCCTGACGCCATCAGCTTCCCGCATGCCCTCGCCGTCGCGACCAGCACGGTCACAGCGGCTTTTCCCCCCTCACGAGCTTGACCTGGCCCTGGCCACGTTCCTGCTGAAGATCCTCGACCCGCGGTTCTTCGTCCGCGACCGCCCCGGCCGGGCCAGCCCCCGCATGAGCAAGAAGGCCGGCGACTTCCCCGCCCGCAAGCCCGGCGAGCCCAGCGTGACAGCCGTCACCCGGCGAATCGAACTCCACTGCCTCGAACCTTGGCGCAACACCTAAAAGCAAGGCCATTGGGTCAGAAGCGCCCCAACGAGCCCGACGTCCTCCCGCCGCCGGATGCACGCGGCTGCGCCGCGAGCCTGCACCACCCGGCGACTCGGGGCGATGTCGTGCCGCCGAGCGTAGCCCCGACACCGGTCCTGCCGGAGGCGGAACCAGCGCCGGTCCCGGCGGGCGTAGTGGAGCACGCACGCCCGAATGGGAAGCCAGCGCAGGTTCCGCCTCACCAGGAACGCCCAGGCCGTCACGAGCCAACCGTCCGGTCGCCAGAGCCGTCCCCCACAGCGATGCCGGCGAGCTAAGGCCCACGCTATCTGGATGATCACACAGGCGATCATTGTCGATGCCCCAGCCTGGCTTGAGCAGGTCTGCTCGACGCCCATGGATCCGATCGCAGCCGAGGTCGGCTGGGCGACGACGCGACGAGCCGTACTGCCAATGCGACACTTTGGGCGAAAGTGGGCCTGCTCGGAGGCGACCAGGTCGACATCGCTGCCAGGCTTCGTGCGCTTGCAGGCGAGCGGGCACGGCGATCCCGGCCCTAATTCAGCCTGGTGAGAAGTTCTTCCAGCCAGCACCCTGCTCACCGACGACGCGACGGACTTCGGCGCCCTGGCACCGAGATCGACGATGATGACTTCGAACTCGACCTAGGTGGCAGTTACCGGCCGGTCCCGGATGACATCGCGGAGGAATGACAGTTTCGAGTAGTAGCCGGCGCTGCTGCTGATGCCCTGGTCGGTGAGGAAGTGGCCGCACCATGTGGTGAGGTCGTGGAACTCATCGAGGACTTGTGTCTCGTCGATGGGAAGGACGCGGCGGCTGCGGAGGTATTCGACCTCGCACTGCACAAGTGTCTCGTCCGGGCAGCGGTGGAGAGTGCATCGGTCGAACATGATGCAGTAGTGATTGCCGGTGGGGATGGATTCCAGCATGATGTCGTAGCGGATGCGGCGGAATGGCGGCAGCGGCCGGGCATCGACTTCGAGGACGTCACGGACATAGGTGCTGAGTGCCTGGCCTGGCTGGATCGGGCCGCTGATTGTTTCGGCCCGGATGAGCGCGTCGGCGGTGAAGTGCTTGCGCTTGATCCAGTAGCTGCCGGGCTGCGCGCTCATGAAGGACACGTAGCCGTGCTGGTCATCGGGCGCGGTGACGTCGAAGAGGTAATTGTCGAAGTCGTGCATTTCGAAGTCGTCGCCCAGGCGGGGCACCATGCCCGGGATATCCCCGGCGGTCAGGCGGGTATGGGTTCCGACGGCCAGGGGCCAGATGGCGGTGCCAGCGGGGAGGGTGTACTTGGTTTCGACCTCCTTGCCGGCGAAGGCGGGCGGGACCGTGCAGTGGCGGGTGTTCAGGACACAGGCGTGCGCGGCGTGAAGTGCCACAGCCGTGCTGAGCCAGCACAGGTCGTCGCCGGTGGCCGGGATCGGGGTTGCGGAGGTGCGGATGAAGCACCATCGGCCGGAGTGCTGGTGGGTGCGGCTGTAGACGTGCCAGCCACCGCTATGGGGGATCGCGCAGAACAGCGGGGCGTGCCGTTCGGGTCGGCTGGGTCCGGCCAGTGCTTCGATCATCTCGCTGATCGCCAGGCCGAGCCGGAGGCCCGTCAGGAGACGGGAGCCGTCGGTGGTGACGGTGACCTTATGGTGGCCGTCGACAGTCCGCGACTCAGCGCGCACGTCGCCGACGCTGGCGAACGTCACCATCATCGTGTTGTCAGGTTCGGTGACGGGATTGTGGCGGGGAAGCGAGACAAGGGTGACCACGTCGCTGGCGGCCGGCGGTGTCCCTGCTTCGAGCAGGGCAGTGTCACCGATCAGCATGAGCGCGCGGGCAGGTCGCATCGGGTCCTCCCTAGAGACGGAGTTCTTGATGACAGCCGGTGCTGGTGTCTGCAGAGCCGACTGCGCTTTTCGCCGGATAGCCTGGCCCGATGATCAACGCGCTTGACCCGGCGACGCTGGACGCGGTCCTGCGCGACGCGGGCAGCGCGGTACTGGAGTTCGATGACGCCAGGTCCTGGCTTGAGAAGGCCCGCACGGCGGCGATGGATCCGATCGCGGCCGAGGTGTGGCTGTTCGACGAGCCGGTGAGGAATGTGCTGCTGGTGCGGCACCGGTGGCGCCAGTGGGTCTGCCCGGGCGGGAAGGTCGAGGTCGGCGAGACGCCCCGCGAGGCGGCCAGGCGTGAGCTGCGCGAGGAGACAGGCATGACGGCGGACCTGTTCGCTGTTCCGGCTGCCGTTTTCGTGCGATCCTACCGGCCTGACTGGGCACCGACGCTGGGACTGGCCTACGCCGCCCGCACCGACAGGGCCAGCCCGCTGACCTGGGAAAGCCATCAGCCTGCGGAATGGGTGCCGCTGGAGGATTCCAGGGAGAGTGCCTTCCCTGGCGACATGGCGCGGATCCGCGGCTACGCCGCACGGCTTTCCCGTCAGGCAGACAGCAGCCCTGATGCGTCGGGGCCGGTTGGCGTCGGCTGGTCGCATGGCGATGTGCCTTTCTTACGCCGGTCAGGCTTGCGCGGTAACGACGAGCCACCGGGTTACGGTCACACGTGCCTTGTCGGCCTGCTGGTAGGCCCGCTGAAGGATCTCCATGCGCTGCTCGTAGGTGAGCTGACCCCCTGGGGGGCGGGCGAAGACGGGGATTGTCAGCCATGAGCGCTTTTCTTCGATGGTGCTGTGGTGAGTGATGACGTCCTGGGCGAGGACGGTGAACCCGGCGTCCCGGAGTTGCCTATGAATGGTGGCTGCGGTCAGCCCTGTTCCTGGTCGCTGCTCGTTTTGCGGCTTGTAGCCGTAGTCGCGTACTGCGATGGTGGTGATCAGTTCGTTCAGGGATGGCGTGCGGGCTGACCGCTGGCTTTCGTCCTTGGCCAGGCCGGCGAAGGCGCCGCCGATGTTGAAAACGAGTCGGCCGCCCGGGCGGAGTATGCCGTTGATGGCGGCAAATGTCCTGAGCGTGTCTGTCTTCCAGATGGCTGCGTTGCAGAGGACTGTGTCGACGGGCGGCGGAACATGTTCGGCGATGTCCTCGGCGCTGGAGATGACCCAGGTGATCCTGGAGTCGGTGAGGTTCCGCCGCCCGGCTTCTTGCATGGCCTTGGAGTTGTCCGCGCTTATTACGCGTCCGTGCGCCGGCATGGCGTCGAGGATGACCGCTGCGGTCGCGCCCGTGCCGCCGCACAGATCGACAGCTAGCTCCTTGCTGCCGAGATCGGCGCGGGCAGCGAGATCCCTGCTGGTCTGCGTGTAGAACGGGAATTCGCGGGTGAATCGGTCATACATTTCGGCGTTGTCTTCGTCGTCCCAGCCGGTCAGCGCATCGGGGGGCGTCATGGTGCGGCCTTTCTGACCGGAAATGGCCTGCCCGCCCGCCCGGCCTTCAGAAGAGCGAGGTCTGGGTCAAGGTCGGGGGTGAGGAGAAGTGGCCGATGATGACACGGAAGCCCTTCAGGACACTGAGGTCTGCGATGAAGCGATCGGCCTCCTTTCTGCGGTGAGCCTCACGAGCGCTATCGAGCCGAGGCAGGACTCGGCCCGGAATCCGTGTTCGCCTTCCCGCAGGTCGTGCGGATAGGCCGCCCGCTGTCCGTGGCGCTGCGGGGAGCGAAGGGCGAGGCTTTCCGCCGGAGGCTGCCATTCCTGTCGGGCCGGCGGAATCCCCCAGCGGCTGAGTGCGGCGATCGCGCGGTCGGCGATGTTGTCATGCGCCTGCTGCACCGGGTCGAGGTCGGGCCTCTCCAGCGCCGCTAGTCTTCGCGGCGCGGCGGGCAGTCTGGGTGATGCCGAGTTCCCGGCCTAGCGCGTCTTCCAGTTCCCGGACCGTGCGCCCGTCGGGTATCTCGGCAAGGTAGGTCGCGCACAGCGGTCCCTGCTCGCTCAGCCGTGATGCCTTGCGGGGAGCTGCTGCCGTGCCGACCTTGGTCAGGGTGCGGGTGAATGTGGCGACGTAGAGCCAGTGCGGCTGGGACATGTATGCCCGCAGTGCTGGTGGTGCGTAACCATCCTGTGGAAGTGGTGCGCGAAGCGGAACTCGTCCTGCGCCGAGCATTCCGGGCACTGCCCGCTGCCGGCGGATTCTGCCTGCTGCGGGCAGGGAACTGGCGTGACACTGTAGGTGCCGGCGAAGCGGTAACGTCCGGTGCAGTAGCGGGTTCGGTCTTCGACCTTCAGCCCGATTTCCTGTCCCACGATATCGATGTGGCTGAGCTGCCGGGTGGCAACGTCCGCCAGAGAACGGCGGGGTATCCGGTCGCCCAGGTGACCCCGTGCCAGACGTACTGGCTGCCTGCCACGCGATCCCGCCATCATCACCGCGTCCCTTCCACGCGGCTGCTGCCGGTTCCAGCCCTAGCGGGATATCCAGCCAGGTTGAGCAAGCCGCGGCGGCCCAGGACCGTGAGGGCGTCATTGAGAACGGCGTCCGGGCCCTTGGCAGTGACGTCGAGGGATGCCCATGCCTGGCTGGCCCGCCGGGACAGGTCGTCGGCCACTTTGCTTCTGGTAGGCGATGAAGTGCTCGGGCGACGGACCCGGTGTGTCCGGCTTCCAGCGGGGTGAACGCGCGCTTGCGGCGCAGGGCCTCCTCCGCCGAGACCCGCAGGAACAGGATCACGTCAGGTGCGCTCAGGTGCGCGAAAACCTGGCCTGCGAGGCCATCGGGCACCTCGGGGCTGAGGGTATAGCGGGCGAGGGTCTTGTGATGGGAGTTGTCGAGGATGACGTGGATCCCAGCCCGCAGGGCGGGCCGGATGACGTGCCGGTCCTGCAGGCTGTGCCAGGCGGCCAGGGCGAACAGCCAGTAGTGGTCACCGCATGCCTGGCCGACGCTCGCATTGCGCCGGTAGACGACCGCGTTGACAGCGCCCAGGTACCGCGACAGATCCTCGTCCGACGGCACGTCCACGGTCTGCTTCCCGGCCACGATCGTCTCGTGCCCCATGGTCGTCAGTGTCTTGCGCAACGCGGCCGCGAGAGTCGACTTCCCGGCGCCGTCGATCCCAGCCACGGCGATGAGCTTGCCCCGTTGCGTGACGTTCTCCGGAAAGGTGCTCACTGGTGTCCCTTCTGTACGAGGTGTCCTGGGCCGAGCCGCCGGAGCCGCGCCCGGATGATCTCGCTGATCCGGTCCAGGAGCAGCGCTGCGGCGCTCGACTACCGCTGTGAGCCGCTCGTTCGACAGGTCTGAGGGGTAGTGGCGCGCCAGGTTGTTCGAGACGATGTGGAGGTAACCGAACTGGATGCCGGCCGCACAGGCAGCACGTCCCATATGGCCGATCTCCGGATCGACGAAACTTGTCCCATGCTGACCGCGCAGCCAGTTCTGCCCTTCCAGCAAGATCGAGGGGGAGGAAACATGGACTCCCAGGCGGACGTCCGGCTGGCTGGCGGCGATATCACCGAAGAAGTCCGGCCAGCTAACCGGGCCGTCGGGCAGGACGCTGCAGCTCCCGGTGGCCAGAGACAGTGTTGGGCGCGATACCGGGTCGAGCGACCCGACCTTGCCCACGTACACGACCCGGCGGGCGCCGAGCGCCGCCAGCCTGGACACGACCCGGCCCGCGACGTCACCCCAGATGCTGTGCAGGTATCCGAGGTAGAGCACCCGCCGCCCGTGGACGTCGGCGCGCTGCCAGGCGTATCCATCACCGTAGTTCCACGCCCCGTCGCCGGCGAGGCGCCCGAGTCCCCAGCCGACGATGACGAGATCGTCCTGCCGACGGGTCGGCAGTCCAGCCGGTCCACGGCCGCCTGGCACACCTCTCCGGCTGGCAGTTCGTAGTCCACCTGACCGCGGTACCGTGCCGGTCATGCTCAGGTAGGTAGCGATGATCAGAGCGTTGTGCTGGACGTAGTCCAGGCCGGGGTAGCACTTGATGATGAGGTTGTCCCCGTCAGGTTCGGCTGTCGGACGCTGCCAGTTGAACAGCTTGCCCGGCTTCTCTTTCGCCGAGACCACAGCATCCACGGTCGTAGTCGCCGACGACGCGGATCCGCGCCCAGTCCCGGTCGTCGATCAGGTGATGGACCTTGATCTGCAGATAGCGCAGCAGCCTGCCGCGGCTCATGGTGTGCCGGTAGGCATCGACAGGTGATGCGGCGTACTGGTGCTCGCGCCGGGCAGGCGCCACCTCACTGGGAGACGTGACGCTCATCGCGGCGCCCGGATCTCGATGCGGCACCCGGCTGCGCGGCGGACCGCGCAGATGTTGGCGCGGATGACGGGGAATAGCGCCGGGCCGATGACGCCGAGCGTCTCGACACGGGGGGTGCGGATCTTCTCGTAGGGTCCGTCAGGGCGCATTGGGATGCCCATCGCGCCGAGGATGACTGGCGTAGCGCAGTCGACTGAGGAGATCCAGGCATGTTCGCGCTGCCGGAACAGCTCCAGGTGCCCGGACCGGCCCAGACCGAGCAGCCGGTATTTCAGCCGCGGGTCTACCAGGCCGCGGTCGTGCAGATAGCTGGTTGCAGCTATGCGGTTTCCGCACAGCTCACCGGCAGGTTCCTTACGGCGGGCCGCCGGCAGCGCGATCGCGCCGACGTAGCCGCTGGACAGGAAGTGGTCGTAGCAGCTGAGCCACTCGCGGTCGTCAGCCCCGTGCACGACCGCGCAGAACCGGAACTCATCGCGCACGTCCAGCAACTCGGCCGCCGCGTTGTCGCTGGCCGTCACTGTGGCTGGGCCGTCGCCCATCACGTCGGGCAGGATGATCTCTTCCGCTTCCACTGCCCGCGCGGCCCGGACCAGGTCTCCGGGGGCCAGCGACTCGCCCAGATCGAAGACTCCGTTGTCGACGACAATCGCGGCGCCCAGCCGTGCCTCCTCGCGAAAGAACGCGCGATAGGCATCGTCGTGCAGGATCTGCTGAGCGGCCACGTGGTGCACGGTCGCTGGAGACTGGGCGACGAAGTCACGAAGGTATGCTGCCGGCGCGATCACGGACACGTCGATGCTGCCGGATGCTCGCCCGTCACCGGCCGCAACCCCTGGAGCCGTCCTGCGGCTTGTCCCGTTGCCCGGAGCGCTGTCAGCGCCCACGTTCGTCTCCCCACAAGAGCACGTGCAGCCGAGGCGTGAGGTTCCAGCCGTGCTCCAGCGCGGGACCGGCGAGCGCGCGAAGCCCGGCCAGGACGCTCTGCTCGGTGACACCCTGTGGCATGACCCAGATGGGCTCTAGGCCTAGCCCCGCCTGCAGCCGGGCCAGTTCCGCCACATCGCATTCGTCGCTGATAACGAACTTGAATACCGCTTTTCCGCTATCCCGCAGGGCCAGCAGTGTGGCCGGGCGGATCCGCCGGCCGGCAGGTATGCCAGATCCGGCTAGCTTCGGTGAGACGTTGAACCTCACCTGCACGGTCGCGGCCTCGCCGGGATAGACCGTGCCGTTGGTCTCGATCTCCACGCGCCGCCCGTGAGCTGTCAGCGCGGTGATGAGCGGCAGGAGCCGCCGGGACTGCACGAGCGGCTCGCCGCCCGTGATGACCACGAGGTCTGGATCGCGTGCCAGTACCCAGTCCCTGATGTCGCCGACAGCCATCTCCCGGGACTCGGCGGCCTGGTCGAAGCGGCTCCAGTCCCAGGTGTAGGGGGTGTCGCACCAGGCGCAGTCCAGGTTGCAGCCGGACAGGCGCACGAACACGGCCCGCTGGCCCACCGAGGGCCCCTCGCCCTGCAGCGTAGGGCCGAAAAGCTCGGCGACCCGGAGTGCTGTCTGGCCGGATGACGCGAAATCGGTCATGACGGCCGGTCCGCTGTATACCGCGCCCACGTTGAGCCTGTCTCCGACACCCGGACGCTCACCAGCCGACCGGGGATCTGGGGCTCCACGTTGTCGGCGAACCAGGCGGCCAGGTGGGCGGCCAGGTTCTCGCTGGTAGGCGGCACGTCGAGAGCCTCGTTGAGGTCGCGGTGATCGAAGGTGGCATCCAGGTAGGTCTTCATCGGCGCCAGGTCCCCGAAGTCGGTGACGAAACCTGGACCAGTGAGATCGCTTGCGGTGACGACGACCTCAACCTCGTAGTTGTGGCCGTGCAAGCGACCGCATTTGTGTCCCTCCGGTAGGCCCGGCAGACAATGGCTCGCGGAGAAGGTGAATTGCTTCCCGATCGTGTATCTCAACGCGGTGGTCCTCTCTTGAACGCAGGCAGGGTCCGCTCACCGTGGCACAGCGGACATCAGCCGCAGCCATTCGTCCCGGCGGGCAGGGTCATCGGCGATCACGCCGCGCCGCGCCGAAGTGGTGGTGATAGCGCCAGCGGCCCGGGCGCCGCGCAGGCTCATGCACAGGTGCTCGGCCCGCAGCCGCACGCCGACTCCGCGCGGCTCCAGGTTGTCCACCAGCCAGTCGGCGATCTGCGCGGTCATCCGTTCCTGAATCTGCAGCCGCCGGGCGAACAGCTGCACCGACCAGGCGAGCTTCGACAGGCCGATGATGTGCGTACCCGGCACGTATGCAACGGTGGCAGTGCCGGAGAACGGCAGGACATGATGCTCGCAAAGGCTGAAGAACGGCACCGCCTCGACCACCACGAGCTCGTCATAGCCCTCGGCGTTGTCGAATGTGGTGACGTCAAACTGAGGTGGCGTGAGCATCTCCCGCAGGGCACGGGCGAGTCGTGCGGGCGTACCCTGGCGGTCCTCGCCCTCAAGCGGTACCCCCAGTGCGGCCAACAGCGCAGCAGCTGCATGCGCCGCATCGTCATCCAGCCTGCGCCCGTTAGGAAGAACGCGACAGTCATGCCCGACCTGGATGGCGTGGGCCCTGCCGGTCACGACCTCTCCGGCCCCGTTCACCGGTTCACGCCCCGCAGCCGCCGCCCGCAGCATCCGTACGGGCGTTGTCGGCGGATGGGCGAGCGCGTGATCGCAGAAGCCCCGGATTCATTTGTCGACATCAGGGTTCCTCTTGCCTCGATGCTTTACCTCTGACAGTCGCGCAAGCGACTTTCAATCTGATCGTGGCTGGCCAGATGGATGGCTGGTAGCGAGAGCTTCCCGCAGCGGGACGCGGATGCGGCGCGCGGTCGCGCGAGAAACTCGCACCTGCGGCCTAGGGGAACTCGCTTCGAAAGCTGGCTACCGTGTGAGTGAATGCGGGACGCTGCCAGCAATGCGGCAACCGTCTACCAGGAATGAGGCCAGTGCGTGAGCAGGGATGACGCCAGCAACGCGAGCCGGCTGCGCGCCACCGTTCTCGCCGAAGCGGGGAATCCTCCGAATCCGCCGCATTTCCTGCTGGAAGGCATCGCGGCCAGAATTGTCCGCGACTACGGATTCCATTCCCTGAAGGCACACCGGCTCGCGCATGCCTGGACGGTGGAGGCTGCGGTTGGGGCCTTCCACGTGATGTGCGAAGAAAGCCGGCTGGGCGCACGCGGACTGACGGCCCGCTCCTGGCTCGAGTGGGAGGCAGGCGACCATCCCAGCGCCGACTACACGGACCTGCTGTGCCGGCTGTTCCGCAGTGACCCGGTAAGCCTTGGCTTCCGTTCTGCCTACAACGAGCCCGCTGCCGAACCGCGCGCGGGTCGTATCGCGGGCGGGCGGGCGGAGCGTCAGACTGCGGAGGTAGTGGGCCGGGCAGCCCGGGATTCCCTGGTTCATGTGTGCGCCGCTGAGCTGAGCGATGCGGGACCAGCGCTGCTCGACCTGTTCGCCGCCGATATCACGCGGCTGGCGCGGGCCTACCTCCATGAGGCCCCGCTGCCCGTGTTCACGGAACTGCTGGGAATACGCCGGGGTGCCTGTGAGCTGCTGGCTCGCCGTCTGCGACCATCCCAGCGTGTCCGCCTGCTGGTCCTCGCCGGACAGGTATGCGGGCTTCTGGCGAACGCCAGCCTCGACCTGGGTTCCTCGGAGGCGGCGGCAGCTCAGGCACGCGCGGCCTGGACGTATGCCCTCGCGGCCGGTCACGACGGGTTAAGCGCCTGGATACGGGGGCTGCAGGCGATGATCGCGCACTGGTCGCAGGACCAGAGGACAGCCATGACGCTTGCCCGGGACGGCCAGCGCTACGCATCCTCGGCGACAGCCCGCACCCGGCTTCACGCCATTGAGGCGCTCGCCTGCGCCTCCATCGGCGCGCAACGAGAGGCGCTGGCCGCTCTGGAGGCAGCGGAACGAGTCCAGCGCTGCAGGCCAGGCACTGACGAGATCCACGACGTGACCGCCGGCGAGTTCGGATTCTCACCCGCCAAGAGGTCGTACCTGGCCGGCAGCACCTACGTTCGCCTGGGCCTGCCTCGCCAGGCGATCGCCAGCGCCGGGACCGCTATCCGCCTCTATCAGGACGGCCCGGTGACGGAAAGGTCCTACGGCAACGAAGCGCTGGCCCGCGCGGACCTCGTCAGCGCCTACGTTCTGGCGGACAATCTGGAGGCTGCGGGACAGTCAGCCGCAGTGATCTTCGAATTGCCTGCTGATCAGCGCATCGACGGCCTGTCGAGGCGCCTTCGCGGCATCGGCGAGCTCCTCCGCGACTCTCGTTACCGGGATGCGCCGCAAGCGCTGGACCTCATCGAACGGGCTGACACGTTCCGTACGGACCGTGCCGAGGTGTCGTCCGCTGCCAGGCGCGTGCAGTGAGCGCGATGGAACAGATCTTCGCCCCGGATCGGCTCAGGCTCGTGCTTCGTGCTGCCTGCGCTGAAGTCGGCCTGGACAGCCAGGGCGCCGAACTGCTGCGGCTTGCCGCGAACGCCGTTTTCCGTCTCCCGGCCTCGCACGTCGTCGTTCGGATCAGCGCGCCCCGGTCACAGTGCGCCCAGGTACACCGCACCGTCGAGGTCGCTCAATGGCTCGGCCGAATCGGCTTCCCTGCTGTCAGGCTAAACGGCGACCACACCCAGCCGGTCGTCGTGGGCGACTACCAGGCGACGTTCTGGGACTACCTCCCTCCGGCCGATGTCCAGCCTTCTCTCGACGCGCTCGCATGGCTACTGCGCCAGCTTCACGCGCTCACCGCCCCGCTAGCCCTGCCGCCATGGGACCCCATTGCCGATGCGCGGCATCTGCTGGCACGGGGGAACGGCCTGGCAGACGCGGATCGCGCTTTCCTTGAACGCAGGTGCGCCGAACTGGAGGCCGACCTCTCGCTGCTGGTCCCGGCACTGCCCGCCGGGGTCATTCACGGCGACGCCTGGCAAGGCAACTTGCTGGCCGACGCAGGCGCCCCGGTGCTATCCGACCTTGACCAGGTCAGCGTAGGACCCCGCGAATGGGATCTTGTGCCCACCATCGTGAATGCCCTGCGCTTCGGGCATCCGCCCGAACAGGCGCGGCGCTTCCTTGACGCCTACGGCTTCGACGTCCTGGCATGGCCTGGCTTTCCGGTGTTCCGCAAGACCCGAGAACTCATCATGCTGGCCGGAGTGGCACCGGTGCTGTCTAGCTCGCCTGTCATCGCCTGCGAATTCGCCCGGCGCATTGACGGGCTCCGGAACGAACGTGACGGGCAATGGACCCCGTACCGCTGAGCGTCCTGCAGCGGCTCGGCCGCGTCACTTGCGCCGCTTGAAAATGACGGCCACACGAGCCAGCCTGTAGGGACAGAGCCGGGAATGGAGGCTTTATGGAAGGACCGCACAGCCGGGAGAAGCCTCGCGTCCACGACGGCAGTTGTGCTCAGCGGATCAGGGTGCTGAGGCTGGCAGAGAGCGGCGATCCACCTTCGCCTCCCGCTGAGCTGCTTCAGGCGGTTGCCGCCGAGATCCAGTCGTGCTGCGGCCAGGTGCCGCTCCGCGCCTACCGTCTGGCCTACGGGTGGACGGTAACTGGAGCGATAAAAGCGTTGCGTGACCGCGCCAGCGGCGGAGCTGGCTACTCCGGGGTGAGCAAGAGAGCATGGCAGGACTGGGAGGCGGGGAAACGCCCCAACAGGCACAACCAGGATCTGCTCTGCCAGCTCTTCGGCACCGGCCCGGTAGAGCTCGCCTTCGCCCGCGACTACCGGGGCCCCGATGCCGACGTCGTCCTTACAGCCGCAGACATGCCTGTTGCACGAAGCTACGCCATCGCACAAAAAGATATCCAGGGACCCTGGCATGCCCGCTCCCTCAGCTCGCCCCCGTCAGGCCACGCGCTGCCAACCCAGTCGGCGACGCCGGGGTATGAGGGGGTTGAATGGGACCTGGTGATGAGCGCAGCGCACGAATCGAGCGACCACGCCGCCGCGTTCGAGTCGGCGAGCGTGGGACCGAACGCGCTTGAGCAGATCGGCGAGGATGTCCTCCGCATCGCCCGGATGTATCCGCAAGTACCGCCGCTGCCACTCCTGGGAGAACTTGTCGGGATCCGCGACCGCGCCTACCGGCTGCTGGACCGGACGCGCAATCCGTCGCAGCAGCACGATCTGTACCTGATCGCGGGGCAAGCCTGCGGGCTGCTCTCCAGCGCGAGCTTCGACCTGGGCTACCCGCACGCGGCGGCGCAGCAGGCGCGCGCCGCCCGCGCATACAGCGAGATCATCGACAGCAAGGAACTGTCAGCGTGGTCAGACGGCATGCTCGCCATCATCGAGATGTGGGCGGGCAGGCCGCGGCAAGCCCTGCTCCTGATAGACCGTGGCCTGGACACCGCCCCCGATGGCACCTGCCAGGTCAGGCTCAGGTGCATCGAAGCTCGTGCCGCCGCGATCCAGGGCGACGAAGAGCGTGCCGTAGACGCGATCGTCGCCTCGATGAGAGCCAGGGACAGCCGGGCCGCACCCAGCGACCTGCATGACAGAGTGGGCGGCGAGTTCGGTTTCGATCTCGCGCGGCAATCGTTCAGCAATGGCAGCGCCTACCTCAAGCTCGGGCGCTCGGCCGAAGCCCTGGCCGAGTGCGGACAGGTCCTTGAGCTGTACCGGCGGGCTTCACCGGAGGAGCGATCGTACGCAGCAGAGGCCGGGACACGCGCTGACATGGCTGCCGCGCACCTGGCGAGGGGAGATCTATCAGGTGCCCGCGAGGCCGTCAGTGAAGTTCTCAGTCTTGATTCTGGCATGAGGGTCGAGGGGGTGATCCGCCGGCTGAACGCCTTGCTGGAAATACTCGCTGGCAGCAGCTTCCGGAATCGCGCAGCTCAGTCACTCGCCGACGAGATTGAAGAATTCACCGCCTCAACTGCCATACAGGTCCTTGCCGCACCGCAGTTCTGAACCATTAGCAAGCGGGCATAAGCAAGCATGGCTAAATCATGATCCGCTGCCTGCCTGACGGCTCAGCTTCCACTTTGCCAGCAAATGCGCCTCCTTGTCGCGATCAAGCCCGTGCTCGGCCTGCCGGGCGGACGGCACAGGTCGGTGTCCTGCTGACAGCCACTGCCACGTGTCAGCGACCGTGGCGGCAATCGACCGGCACCGCAGACC
Source organism: uncultured Actinomycetota bacterium (assembly GCA_963819285.1). GTDB lineage: Bacteria > Actinomycetota > Actinomycetes > Streptosporangiales > Streptosporangiaceae > Chersky-822. The sequence goes on along the minus strand of CAWFVM010000006.1, from coordinate 257,472 downwards.
GCTGGCGCTCGCCCTGCCTGAGTCCACGCTCCAGGTCCCGGGATAAGTCCGCCACAGGGGGATCTCCGTCCACTGCGCGATGCCATTGGCGATCAGGAAATCGTCGTCCACCCACTCAAGCTCGGAATCCGATCCAGTCTCATGAACGCAGGCGTCAAGCAGCCCGCCGAAGGTCGCGTCCCCGGCAGGTGCTGTCACGTTGAACGTTCCTGCCACGCCTGTCTGTACGCAAAGCAGCGTGAACTCCGCCAGGTCCCGGACATCGAGCGGCTGGATCGATCGTTGCCTGTTACCCGGCGCAAGCACGCAACCGCCGGCGGCGATTCTGTTCAGCCACCAGGTGAGCCGGCCGACATCTTCCCGGGGGCCGAGAATCACGCCAGGCCGCAGCGTCAGCACGCTGCCATCGAATGCCTCAGCGGCGGCGCGCTCGCATCCGGCCTTAAATGAGCCGTAGTGGGCCGCCGGCCAGGTCGCCGACGTCTCGGCCGTCCCCTGGACGTCAGGCGCGCAATCGTAAACCCGCGAGTTCTCGCTCACGCTCTCCCGCGGCCAGTCCGGATATACCGAAACAGTCGACATGAATACGTAAGTCGATGCCCGGCCAGAGAGAATCCTCGCCGCGTTTCCCACCACCGCAGGTACGTAGCCACTGGTGTCAATGACGGCGTCCCACTCGCGAGCGCTCACAAGCCCGGCTAGATCTGCTACCGCCTCCCTGTCACCCCGCACTGCCTCGACCCCGGCGACGTCACCTCCCGTACGTCCCCGGTTGAACGTCGTGACCGAGTGACCACGGTCGATCGCGATCTCAGCAATGAGCCGCCCGACAAAACGCGTCCCACCTAGAACAAGAAGCCTCATAGCGTCATCATCGCGCCAGACCCACCAACCCGTCGAGCTAGCCCAGCCGCCACCCGGATCTGGAACGGCGGATGCCGCAGCGCGGGCTACTCGCTACAGCGTGCAACCGGCTCGCGCCATTGCGCAAGAAACTCTCGTCTAGCTTTCCAAGATCAAGCGCCGCGACCATAGCAAGCACGCCCGAATAACCGCCCCTCTTGGAGCTCACATGCCTGAACCCGGCCTGGTGCACGTCCCCCGGTGGCGGCTTGCCGATTCCGGCGACGCCGCGCGGGCCGAGCGAATGGCAGCCCGCAGCGGAGCAGGACGCAGACCATGAATCCCGGTCACCTCGCTATCACCCGCCCCGCCGGGAGCTGCGATCAGAGGGACCTGCAGCCAGGGCAGGGCGGTTCGTCGTGGCCTTACCCCGGCAGCGCCCGGGCCCCAATGCGGCCGCAGCTGGAGCAGAACTCGAAGCCGACCGTGGCCTCTACCTGTGAGCCTGCCTTCATCCTGGTGGCTGGCCGGGACCCGGTGCATGCCCGTAATGCCCGCCGACGTGCCCGGGTGCTGCTGGAGGAATGGGACCTGGGCGAGCAGGCCAGCCTGGGCGAGCTGGTGGTCAGCGAACTGGTCGCGAACGCGGTGCGCCACGGCGAGATGCCGATCTGGATGCGGCTGTCGGTCGTCAGCGGCTGCCTGCGGGTCGAGGTCCATAACGGAGATAGCGGCCGACCGGTGCGCAGGCACGCGACGGAGGACGATGTGTGCGGTCGCGGCCTGGAGCTGATCGACGGGCTGATCGATCTGCATGGCGGGGAGCGGGGCGTGGTCAGCGACCTGGCCGGTCCCGGCAAGACCGTCTATGTCGTGCTGTCCTTCGCGATCACTCAGGCAGGCGCACGATGACCGCCACGGGCCGCGCGGGCCGGACGATGGTGAAAGGCGACGACCCCCTGATGGCGAAGATGATGCCCGGCCTGCGGACCCTCCCCCCGACTACGGCACCTGCGGTCACGGGGAGGGAATCACGATGATTTTCTGGGAGGACCGGGCCTGGGCCATGGCCTCGGAGATCGCTGATTCCAGGTCGCTGTGGAACGAAGCTGTCCTGTCGGTACCCCGGCATGAGCTCGTCTGGCGCTGGTTCACCCCGAGTCCCGGCGGCAAGGCCTGGGAACTGCACGACGGGCCATCCGATGAGAACGCGTGGCTGGACGCGGCCTATGACGGCCGCACGACGCTGGTCACCCGGATCGGGGCGACTCACGCCGATCACGCGGCACCCGGCACCACCAGCGACGGCTCGCCGACATCATCGGCCGCTGCGCCGGGCCTGGTCATCGGCATGTACCGGCACGCCCGGATCTATCCCGGCTGCGACATCCTGGACGTCGGGACCGGCCCCGGGTACGGCGCCGCGCTGCTGGCCCGGCGCTTCGGCGACCAGCACGTCACCAGCATCGACACCGACCACTACCTCACCAACGCGGCGACCGTCCGGCTCAGCGGCCTCGGCCTGCATCCGCTCATCCTGACCTGCGACGCCGCCAGCGACCTGCCCGGCGCCTATGACCGGATCGTGTCCATGGTGTCCCTGCCCGCCATCCCGGCATCCTGGCTTGACGCGCTGCGGCCCGGCGGGCGGCTGGTGTTCTCCCTCACCGGAGGCTCCGTCCTCATCACCGCGGACAAGACACCGGACGGCGGCGCGCAAGGCAGGGTCGAGTACGACCGGGCCTCCTTCACGGCCGATCGCCCCAACCCGCTGCCGGGGGCGCCCGAACCCGGCTTCCGCCACGGGGAGCACGTCACCGCCAGCCGCAGTCCCTACCCCATCGTGGACCCGGCCGGGGGACGGGAACTCGACGCCATTATGTCCGTCAGCGCCCCCGGCATCACCTGCCACAGCCGTACTGACCCCCAGACCGGCGTCACCACCACCTGGCTGACTCACGACGACGGATCCTGGGCCAGAGCCACCGGCAAGGACGGCCAGCCCGCCCGGGTCCACCAGTCCGGCCCCCGCCGCCTCTGGGACCTCCTTGACGAGCACCGCAGTCACTGGCTCGCCCGAGGCTGCCTGCCCTTGCGCGGCGCCCAGGCCCGCATCGACCCCGACGGCACCTGCCACCTCAGCCAGGGCCGGTGGCACGCCACCATCCCCCCGCAATGCGAGACCGCCCAGTGAACGCCACACCATTCCAGCAGGCAGGGAAAGACGCCGAGACCGGCTACCGGAATTTACGACTACGGTGCTGGCGCCTCTCATCGTGCGCAGCGCGAGCAGATAGCTCGATTCTTCAACGGCTTCGCGCCGCCAGGCCTTGTACTCCTTTCTCAATGGTGCCCGGTAACAGGACCATGCAGGCGGCGGTACCGATGGCGTACCCGGCAGCCGGCCAGAAGGCATCTCCGTCCGGCTAAGAGCCGGGCGAATCAATTAAGTTACGCCACCTTAGTTCCGGAAAACGCAGGGAGCAATTATGGTTAACCATTCCATCAGCACTTTGGCGACGAATTCAGTCGCACCGCCATCTGGGCTGCAGCCTGCGGAGGCTGAGCGGGTGCTGGCCGGGATGCTGGCACCGCTGGCGGCTCCCTCGGTGACGGTGCGCGCGATGGTGGTGCGGCTGCTGACGGTGCCGGACGCGGCGGTTGCGGGTGCGGGGCTGGTCATGTTCGGCCCAGTCTGGGCTTCCCTGTGCGCGATCGCGATCGCGATCGCGGCGCGGCTGTCCCTGTACGGCGTCGCGATGCAGCGCGTGGCCGACAAGCCCGGCCAGGCCGGGAAGCCCGCCAGGCCCGGCAAGGCGGGCACGGCGGGGTGGACGGCGGGGCTGGCAGACGCCGCCGCCGTGCACGCCGCCGCGCTGCCGGGCAGGGTGCCGGCCGAGACGCTTGCGGCGGCGGAGCGGCACCTGCCGGCGGTTGCCGCTGCCCGGCGCCAGGACCCGGGCCTGGCTTTACGTCGCTCCGTGCGCTGGCCCAGGCGCGCGGTGCACGCCTCTGTGCCTGAAGGCATCGACGATCGTGATCGGCGGGCAGGTCCTGGTGATCCTGGGCGAGCACGTTGCCGCGCAGCCGCAGGCTGCCGCAGCCGCGCTGGCCCACGAGGCCGGGCACTACGAGATCCTGTGGCTGCGGGCCGTGCATCACTCCCGGAACACGGCGGGATGGGGATGGGCCGCCGCCGGCCTGGCCGGGGCGCTGATCGGCGGCTGGCCCGCCGCAGCCATCGCCGTCGCCCTGTTCTGGGCCGGGTCGCTGCTGGCGCTGTGGACCGGTGAGATCGGGTGCGACCTGCGCTCGGTCCGCACCGAGGGATACCGAGCCGCATTGGCCGGCTTCGCCTACATGGCCAGCCTGCCCTCGGGCGGCGTCCGCGCCCAGGTCGGCGTCGCCAGCGCCGCCCGGCCCTGGCGACGCCGGGCCCAGGCGGTCGCCGTGAATGGCCTGGCCTGGGCGGCCGGCCCGGCCCACCCGCCGCTGCGGCTGCGCCGCGCTCTGGTCCGCGTCCTGGCTGGCCAGGCCCGCGCCGGAAAGCAGGAGAAGCAAATAGGCGAGCTAACTGAGGCCAGCCCTAGCTGAGCTGACAGACACCGGCCCGCCTTCCGCCGCCAGCCCCTCCGGGCACGGGGTGCGGGCCGACACTCCGCGATAAAAATCACCAGCAAGGAAAGCCCCCGTGAATGACCCGGCCCGCTGACCTGCATTCATCAATCAATCTCTATCCGGATCTGACAGCGCAAGCCCGGACGGGAGGGACACGAATTGTCATTAAGCACCACGATCGCGCATTCACATTCCGGCAGGGCGGCAGGAACCGGGCCGCGCAGCAAGCTGCGCAGCAAGACCCTGCCCTTCGCCGGGCGCTGGATAGCCTGCGTCGTCAGTCTCGCCGGGCACGGCCCGGCGCCTGCCGTCCTCCGCGGTGGTGACTCTGACCTGCAAGGGAACCCGCCGATGATGCCCGCGCCAGCACGCCCCGCCACGGCCGCGCCGCTCAGCTGCTACGAACCGTGCCAGCGGCGATCAGGCGATGTGCTATGACGCAGCTGACTGGCACGGGACTGGCTGCCGATGACCTGTACCTGCTGGCTCATCATGACGTGACCGGCCGACCGTACCTGCAGCGCCGCGCGCTGGGCTTCGGGCTGGCCGGTGCGCTGCTGGCCGAACTGGTCCTGGCGGGCTCGATCCGGGTCCTTCCCCGCGCCATTACCGTGACCGGCCCGTCCGCGCCTGCGGAGCGGCTGGCACGCCAGGTGCTTGGCGTGCTGACGGGCGAGTATGAGCGGCTTTCGCCGGGCAACTGGCTGATGTTCCTGGCGGTCACCGCTGAGCAGAACGTCGCCCGCCGACTGGAGGAGGCCGGGTACCTGGCCCGGGTGGCTCGCGCCGTCCCTGGCGGGCCGGGAAGTGGATCCCTGTTGACTCGGACTGCGCGTTCGCGCCGCTGTACCGGGTACAGGCCGTGCTCGCAGGCAGGCCCGCGACGGTTTCCGATGCCGTCGCTGGCCGGGCTCGCCGCCGCCTGCGGGCTGGGCTCCCGGCTGCTGCCGTACGGCCCGCCCGACGGCCGCCGCAATCTCGACGACGCCGTCCGGCTTGCTCAGCCCGACCTGCGCGAGCTGATCGCCCAGACCCAGGCGGCCGTCGACAGCGCCGTGCTCGCCCACCGCGTGTGACCACCCCGTGATCCATCCGAACTCAGCCTGGAGGTACCCGATGTCCCAGATCCGCGCACCCCGAGCCAGCCAGGCCCGGCAGCGTGTCACGGGCGCTGGCCCAGGACCGGCTCGGCGTAGCCGTGCCGTGCTGTTCTTCGTGCTGGCGGGCGTGGCGCCGCTGACCGTCGCGGCCGGGGTCATCCCGACCGCGTACCAGACCACCGGGCTGACCGGCATCCCCGCCGCGTTCCTGGTCATCGCCGTGATCCTGGGCGTGTTCGCCGACCGGCTACGTCGCGATGACCCGGCACATCACCAACAGCGGCGCGTTCTACGCCTTCATTTCCCGCGGCCTGGGCCGGCCGCGGGCGTGGCGGCGGCGCTGGTCGCGCTGCTGTCCTACACCTTCCTGCAGGTCGGCCTGTACGGCGCGCTCGGCCCGGCCGCGGCAGCGGAGGCCGCCGCGCACCTGGGCATGCACGCCGCCGTGGTGGGTGTGGGCGCTGGCCGCCTGGGCCGTGATCACGGTCCTGGGCCAGCTGCGCGTCGACATCACCGGCAAGGTCCTCGGCGTCCTGCTCACCGCCGAGATCGCTGGTCATCCTCGCCGAGACCATCCTCGGGCCTGGCGCATCCCGGCGGGCGGGCACCTGAGCTTCGCCACCCTCTCGCCCGCCGACCTGACCTCGGCCGGGGTCGGGCACGTTCGGCGTGCTGGCCGTCGTCGCGGTGCTCGGCTTCGTCGGGTTCGAGCAGGCCCCGGTGCTGGCCGAGGAAGCCCGCGACGCCCGCCGCACCATCCCGGTCGCGACCTACCTGGCGCTGGGCGTGATCGCCGTCGTGTACGCCGGGGCGGGCTGGGCCATGGCCGCCCACGCCGGCACCGCGCCACGTCGCCGCCGCGGCCGGGCAGGAGGGCCCGGGTCTGCTGTTCGGCCTCGGCGGCAGCGGCGTCCTGTCCCAGGCCGCGCAGCTGCTGTTCCTGACCTCGCTGTTCGCCGCCGCGCTGGCGTTCCACAACGTGGTCTGGCGCTACATGTTCGCCCTCGGCCGCGAGCACGTGCTGCCCGCCGCGCTCGGCCGCACCGGCGGCAACAACATCCCCAGGGCCGCCTCGCTGACCCAGAGCGCCACCGGCCTGGCCGTCATCGTGGTCTTCGCCGTCGGCCGGCTGGCCGCCGATGACCGACCTGTTCTTCTGGCTCGGCACCACCGGCGGGTTCGGCATCATGCTCCTGCTCGCCCTCACCTCGGTCGCGGTGATCGCGTTCTTCGCCCGCGACCCCCACGGCGAGACCGCCTGGCGCCGGCTGCATCGCCCCCGCCATCGCCGCCGTGCTGCTGACCGGGATCGTGGTCCTGGCCGTGCGGAACTACGCGACCCTGCTCGGCGTCCCGCCCGGCAACCCGGCCGCCTGGGCCCTCCCGGCCAGCTACGCCGCTGGTCGCAGCGATCGGGCTCGCCTGGGGCCTGCTGCTGCGGGCCCGCCGGCCCGACCTGTACGCGGCGATCGGCCTCGGCGCCCACGCCGTCACCGGCCAGCCGCACCCCGGCCGCCGAGGCAGGACCAGCGACCGGCCCGGCAGTCGATCACCGCAGCGAGCGGCGGTCACGCCGACCTGCGGCACGGTGCTCAGCCAGGTCATCGCCGAGGCGTTCTGCGACCTGCCGCCGTCCGCGTGGCTGATCGCGGACCGGGACTGCCCGCCGCCGGTCTTCCCGGACTACTTCCGGATCTACGTCGAGCACGCCCTGGCCGGCGGCATCGTCACACCACCCCGGACCGCGACGCCGCCGCGCTGTGGCTCCCCGTCGGCCAGCAGCCGCCCGGCCCGCCCGCCGGACTACGCGGACCGGCTGCGGGCCGCGACCATCGCCCTGGACCAGGACCGGTTCCTGACCTTCGACGCCGCGCTGGACCGCCGCCACCCCGCCGCCCGCCGCACCACCACCTGGCCCTCCTAGCCGTCCGGCCGGACCGGCAGGGTCACGGCACCGGCACCGCGCTGCTGGAGGCCTACCACCAGATCCTCGACACAGGCCGGCCCGCCGCCTACCTGGAAGCCTCCGACGCCCGCACCCGCGACCTCTACCTCAAGCACGGCTACGCCGACCTCGGCCCGCCCGTCCGCCTGCCCGGCGGCCCGCTCATGTACCCCATGTGGCGCGAGCCGCTGCCCCAGCGTCCCGCCCCACCGGCCTGACCGCCGCCCTCCCGCATCCCGACTGACAGAAACCTCCCCCCAGATGCGATCCTCAGCACAACCCGCAGGCACCACCGAGCAGGAAACGCCGGCGCTGCCTCGATCCCGAGACCGCGCTCTCACGACGCCGGGCACCGGTCTCCCGGCCGCCGGCGCCAGCCCGCCGACCGTGCGGATCGCGGTCTGCTATGACGGCTCCTGGTACCGGCATGCCGAGCAGTTCTTCGGCCATGCCCGCCGGGCCCGGATCAGCCCGGCGAGACTGCACGACGCGATCCGGTGGCACGCCGCCGGCCTGTACGGCTGCCCGGTCCAGCACGTGACCATCACCCAGGCGCACTACATCATCGGCCGCCCCCGGCCCGCCCCCTTCACGGACGGCGCTCGCCGGCCACGGCATCACCGTCCACGAGGTGCCGCTCACCGGCAAGGGCGAGGTCGGCGCGGACGTGGAACTGGCCCTGACCTGCTGGCAGATCGCCTGCGACACCAGCCCCGACCTGATCGCGCTGCTCGCCGGCGACAGCGACTTCACGCCCCTGGCAACCCGCCTGACCGCACGCGGGATCCGCGTCCCGGTACCCACGCCAACTTCAGCTACCCCCGTCCGGCAGGCCAGGCCACCGTCACCACCTCGTCCTGGCTCACCAGAGCCGCCACCGACACCCCCGCCCTCACCGACCTCCTCGACGACGCCTCCGGCGAGCATTACCCGCCGTTTTTGGCTGGCCCCTACCAGCTGCTGCCCGCCCGGCCAGCTCCGCCGGCGGCGGGCGGCGGCCCCGGCCGCCGCCACGGCACCATCACCCACTGGACACCCGGCTCCACCTACGGATTCCTCACCGACGACGGCGGCCACACCTGGTACGCCGACAGCAGGCACACACCCGGCCGCGCCCCGCTCCACCCGGGAACCCCCGTCACCTTCACCGGCTGCCCGGCGCCGCCGCCCGGAAAGTCCTACCCGCCCGCCAGGGCCATCCTCGTCCAGCCCCCCGACCCGGTCACCACCGCTCCTGACCCGCATGAGCAGCCCGTGCCCGGCCAGTGACCGCATGCCCTGGCACGCCGAACGCGGCCGGCGGGACACCGGGCCTCCCTTTCAGTCCGTGCAGGAGAAAACATGAAACTGACCGTCGGGACCTGGAATCTCCGCGGCGGCGGCATCGACGCCGGCAGCGACGCGCGGCTGCGCCGAGAGCTGGCGGTCCTGGCCGGCCTGGGCCTGTCGGCGGTGGCGCTCCAGGAATGCAGGCACTGGAACCGGGACTACTACCGGACCCTGCACCTGGCCGAGCAGCAGCTCGCCATGAGGGCTTTCCTGAGCCGCTCCGCCCATCACGGCTGTCATCTCGCGGTCCTCATCCGCGAGAACGCGGGCCTGCGGGTGACCGAGCAGCGGCACGAGCGCGGCCACCCCTACTGGCACGGTGCCGCCCGCATCGTGGTCACCGCAGGCCAGTACCCGCAGCCACTCCAGCTCGCCAGCGTTCACCTGGCGCCGTCGTCCCCGTCGATCCGGCTGGCCGAAGCCGAGGCACTCGGCCTCATCACCCGGCCCCACCCCGTCATCATCGGCGGGGACTGGAACGCGCTCCCGGCGGCCGATCCCGAGCCCTCCGGAACCGGCGGGCGCTGGCACCGCAAGCTCGACCGCGCCCCGGCCCGGGCACTCGAAGAAACCGGCTACCTCGACGTCGGCGCCTGCCACGGCGACCTCACGCCCACCACCGGCCACCACGGCGGACCCGGCTACCGCTGCGACCGGATCTACACCACGCTGCCAGCTGCCACGATCACCGGCTACCAGGTCATCACAGCCGCCGACGACGAGTCCGACCACCGGCCCGTCATCGCCGAGTTCGACCTGACCCGCCACCCAGGCGCCCGTCCCGCACCTGACAGTCACCGGGAGCGCCGGCCGGGCGCCCAGCCGGGCAGGGCGAGCAGAGCCAGCCTTCCTGACAGCCGCGCCCGCCAGCCTGACGCACGCTTGAAAGAGAGTCCCCGATGAGTGAACACGATCTCCTGGCCGCGGACCTGTCCCGGCTGCGCCAGGGCGCGCACCAGTTCCTGCGCCGGCACGCCGCGCGTGCCTGGGAACACCAGCACGACGGCGCCCGCTGGGACATCACGCTGCCTCCCGGCGTCGCGAGCCTGCCCGAGCAGCAGCGCTTCCGGGTTCACGCCCGCCAGGAAGCCCGCCGGCTCGCGGAGGCACAGCTCTACGACCTCGACGCCGAGATCAGCGGGCTGGCCGTTGATCTCGGCGCCGCGATCCGCCAGGGGCCGCATGAGGAAGCCGTCACGCGGGCAGGCCATCCCGGAGTCGCCGTGACCTCAGGGACCGGAGCCCCCGCAGCCTCGGGCTTCCTGCGGTGGCGGGCCCCCGGCGGGATCGGGTGCAACCTCCTCGGAGCGCCAGTCCTGGCCTGCCACTGGGGCCCGGTGCCCGGCGGCGGGACCTGGCTGGCGTGGTGGGCAGACAGCCACGCCGTGGCAGCCGGATACGCGGCCCAGGCACAGGCGGCCGGGCAGCACATCAGCGCCAGATCCGTCACCCGCATCTTCGGGCCGCTGTGGTACGACCACCAGGAACTGCTGCTCCCCGCCGCAGGCAGCACCCGCCGCGAGGACGCCCTCCCCGAACCCGACCCCGCAGCGGGTACCGAGGACGGCACACCCGGCCTCGTGCTCCTGTACACCACCCTCGCCACCTGGCAGCTGCTGACCTGCGCCGCCGCAGTGTCTCTCACCCAGCAGCCAGTCCCCCCGGCCGCGCACGCCGCAGACCGCACCGCTGGCCTGCGCACCGGCCCGGTCACCATCGCCACGGCAGCGAGGGTCCCGTGACCGGGCCGACGGCCCGCGCGCGGCCTGCGGCAACCCGGCAGTGCCCGAGCTGGCCCGCCGCGAGGCTGACCTGCTCGCCGCGCTGTACCAGCCAGCCCTGACCTGGGTTGGGGACGGGGCCGTGCTCAACGTGCCGGTCAATCCCGGCGAACCGCGATGGTAGCGCCGAAGTCGTCTGCACGGATGACCGAAGTCGCCTGCACAGGTCAGGCGACGCAGTGCTCTCAGGTCGCTACAGTCGCGGGGTGACGTCTTCCGATGATGTGCTGTCGCTTGTGCGGCAGGCGCTAGATGAGTTCAACGACCGGCCACTAGAAAGTGTCGGTGCGCCGGGCTGTCCGCATCGCGAGCCTGGTTGGCGACAGCAGGACTGCTGTACGCCTGGCCTACGAAGTGCGTCCTCTTGGCGGAGACCACACGGCGAACGGCACTGACGTCAAGCGGCTGATGGGTGATCCCGCCACGTGGGGTACGGGCCAGGGTCCATCGGAAGAAGCCCTTCAGGAGTACTTCAACGACAGGCAGCGGTCCCGCGACTCCCACGACGAAATCGTTCTCGTTCACCCGCTAAGCGAGCTGCGAGTACTGGCTCAGCCACCCCGATCACGCCAGGTTCGAGAGCGTCGACCTCGAGAGCGCGTCGACCAGCTTCCGCATGCGCGAGATCGTGGACCTGGCCCGGCACCGGACCTTCACTGCGCTCATCGCCTGGGAGCGGCAGTTCGGGTACTCCTCGATCAATGAGTCGATCTTCTCTGCCTATCAGCGGCAGGTAGACCAGCTCCTGTCAGAAGGGGCGCCGGAGCTGGTGGAGAAGTTCACGGCCGTCTACCGGAGGCTCCGGGACGCCGCTTATTTCCACCCTGACCAGGAAGTCCCCGAAGAACTGTCCCAGGCGATCACCACCTGCCGGAGGATACTCAAGGCCGTCGTGGATCACGTCTTCCCGCCCACTGACCGGACTGCCAGCGGAGGGCAGTCCCTCGATGATGCCCATCACCGCAACCGCCTGGTCGAGTTCATCAATGAGCGAAGCGACAGCGGATCCCACCGCGCTATGACGACCGTGATGGTCAGCGGCCTTTACGAACGGTTCAAGGCCGTCGATACCCTGAGCAACAAGGCAGTGCACGCCGAGATGGCACTCGAGATCGCCAGCCTGTGCGCGCTCAACACCTACGTGTTGTGCGGCGAGGTGCTCCGTCTTTACCTCCTGGACACGGCGAGCGCTGAACGAGAATCCTCCTCGGCCCGGACGCCTTAGTGCGTGGCTGGTGCACGGGCGATGCAGACGGCCGCCTGGTCTAGGGGGTGCGGCCAAGATAAAGTGCAAAAGCCGTCATGAGCTGATCTTGAAGGACTAGAACCTCGCGGTTTGCTGACCGCCGTGGCCTGCCAGGTCGCCGACGTCGGTCGGCACGAGTACTCCCGCAGCGCGTCCCCGTGCGCCTGGCGATGCATCTCGCGCACCTGCCTGGCGGCCTGCGCCCGCGGCGACTCGTACTGCGTCGCCAGCTCCGCCGGAAGTAGAACGAGACCGGAGGGTACACCGGCGCCCGGTCATAGTCGGCCGCTCCCCTGCCCGCGCGGCGCACTGAGCTTGCCAGCCCGCGTGGGCGTACCTGGCCAGCTCCAGCTCGCCCCGCGGCGCCTGGATCAGCAGCTCAGCCACCGCCGCGGCGATAACGTCGCTGCACGAGGCGCGCGGGCGGTCATCAAGGCCCAGCAGCCGCCCGGCCTCCCCGCTGGCTGCGTGCCGGCAGCGACCGGTCGAACAATGCGCCGTCTGGCCGACGTCCGCGTCGTCTCTAGCCGCTTGACCAGGGTCCAGATCTGAAGTTGCCATATGTTTACTTTTTAGCCAGCGACTGCCCCGATGGGAGCTGCCCTGGTCGGCTCGGGCACGACACGCCGACGAGCCCGCCGGTCCAGGGACGGAACCAGTTTCGGGGATGATCGTTGGTTGTGAGTTGGCAAAGCAGCTCCCATCGGGCCACGACCCAGCTGACCATGGTTGCGGAGAACCGCAGGATGTTAATACGTCTTCCTGAGATTGGTGGGGACCAGCGCTGAAGCGTATGCTTCACGCACTGGACTACATTGCACGTATTTCGCGGTATATGTAGTTGTATAATTTCATTTGGACGAGGATCTGCACTGTGTGCTGGGGTTACTCCAGGGACTCGCAGGGCGCCCCGATTGGTTGCGGTCAGGTACGGATGCCAGTGGACATGACTGGGAGGCGGTCGTGAGTTACTACTCCGGGCGGGTGACCGTGGTCACCGGAGCTGGCTCGGGGATAGGCCGGTCGCTGGCTATTGAGCTGGCCCGGCAGGTTGCTGACCTGGCGCTTGCCGACCGCGATGGTGGTGCGGTGGCGGAGACTGCGGAGCAGTGCTCAGGTGCGCGGGTGCGGGCCGATGTCGTGGACGTTACTGACCGTCAGGCCATGATCGACTACTCAGCTGCCGTACTCGGCGAGTTCGGTCGCGTGGACCTGGTGTTCTGCGCTGCGGGGGTCATTCATACTGGCAGTCTCTTAGCTTCGGAGTTCGGCGATCTCAGCCGCGTGATCGACATCAACCTGTCGGGGACTGTGCATACGGCGAAGGTGTTCCTGCCTGCCCTGATTTCTTCCGGGCGCGGGCATCTGGTGACGTTCTCCAGCGGTCTGGGTCTCATGGCCGCGTCTCATCACAGTGTCTATAGCGCCTCGAAGTTCGCGGTGCGGGGATTCAGCGAGGCCCTGCGGCAGGAGATGGTTCTCGACGGGCATCCGGTTGCGGTGACCTGTGTCTTTCCTGGCAGGGTTCGTACCTCGATTGTGCGCAATGGTTCGTACGCGGCAGGTGAGAACGCCGCGGCGATCGCCGCGAGGTTCGAGAAGCTGGCGCGCCTGGACGCGGATCAGGCCGCGGCGATCATCCTGCGAGACGTGCCGCGCAGGCGAGCCCGGCTTCTGGTCGGGCCAGATGCCCGTCAGGTATCGGCGCTGATCAGGCTGGCGGGCAGCAGCTACCAGGATCTGCTGCCGGTGCTGGCTCAGCGGCGCCGGAAGTGGCGCCGGGCGCGCCGTCGCGGCCGGCGCTGACGGGTATCTGGGAGGTACCTTGGCGAACAGATGGCTCCTCATAGAGACGTTCGGCGGCGGCGCCGGCGCGGAGCCGAGCGTGATCGCGCTTGGCCGGACGGTCAAGCGGATGGTTCCGCTGGCCTCGGTTCTGGGGCGGGGACGGTACCTGGACGACGTCAGGGAGCTGGTCGCGCAGGTCGCCCGCTCGGGTGTGGCTGCCCGGGCTGTGTCGCGGGACGGCCAGCGGCAGCTCATCGGCCTTCCGCTGGCAGTTGGCGGCAGGGTGCACGGTGTTTACGCCTGGCTGGGCGGCCTGGAGGAGGAGCCGCCGGCACGTGATCCGGCGGGCGCGTGGTATTTCAACTTGTCCAAGGACACGACCGTGCGGTCGGAGGACTTGCTCGACCTTTACGGGGTCGCTCCCGAGGAGAGGCAGCGGGAGCGGCGTATCGCCGAGATGTTCGGCCGGCTGATCACCGATGCCGATGAGGGCGCGGGCCTGGCGCTGCTGGTCCGGTCGCAGCCGGGAGATGAGCACCAGGCGACCTGGGCGGTGCGCCGCGAGGACAACGGGGAGCTGCGGGCCGCTAACTTCGCCTGCCGTGTCATGGCGGAGCCCGGCGAGGACGGCCAGGCGGAGAAGGTTGTCCGGGGAATCACCCATGACATTGGCGCCGCTGAGGAGACTCCGAGTGCCCCGCCGCGCATGATCCTCGCCCAGCAGGTGATCGCCGCCGAGAAACAGCCGGGGAAGCACCGGGCGATCATCAATCTGCGGCGGCTCACGCTGATCCGCTGGGTGGATGACCCCATGCCGGGAGTCGCGTGGCAGCTCGACGCCGAGCACATGCCCGCTATCCACCCGGACGACCTGCCGGCAGCCAGAGAGCTGTCCGCCCGGCTGGCGACCCAGCCGAGCGTGGAGGGCGTCCTGCGGGTCCGCTCCGTGACCGGCGGCTGGAAGCCGCTAGCCCTGTCGGCCAGCCTGATGCTCCTGGACCAGCACACGACGGCGGCGCTCGTGACGATCTCAGATCCCGAGCCCGTCGCGGCAGAAGATCTGGCCCGCTGATGCCCTGAACACCTCATGCCACCATTGGGTTGTTTTCGCTGTTGAATTTCCGGCGCAGTTGTGATTATTCTGTTTCGGTCCCGCTTTCGGCGGGTTGGGTTGGGTCTGTCATTTCGGCCTGATCCCTGACTTATGGCCAGGCAGCTGCCTATCCGGGCAGTTCCTTCCGATATCGGGGATTAGGCGTGGATCTATACGCAGCATGCAGTCCTGAGTCCTACTCTGGCGAGCTACGTCACCGTTCGTCACCGGTCTGCGAACCAGTTCCTCGACGGCCCGGAAATGTGACAGCGGCCGAGTGCGCAAAACAGCCGCAGGGCATGGAACCGGCCGGTCTGGTACCGGTCAGCCGGTCCGGGCTCGCTAACCGGGCATCAGAGCACCGATCGCGGCATCGGGCTCGCAGAGCGTCATCTGGGAATGTCACTAGGTCGGCTCGGGTGCGCCCTTGATGGATTTCAGAATTCTCGGGCCGGTCGAGGCATGGTCGGCTGGCCGGCAGATCCAGGTCGCCTCGGGCAAGAGCTGGAGCCTGCTGGCCATCTTGCTACTGACGCCGGGCACGGTCGTGTCAGCCGAGGCTCTGATCGACCGGCTATGGGGGAACCTCCCCCCAGCCAGGGCGCGGGAGACGCTGTCGACGTACGTCACGCGGCTTCGCCGTTCGCTGCAAGCGGGCGGAGCTGAGATCCGGCTGACCGGGCGAGCCGGAGGCTACGCGCTGGATGCCGCGCCTGACACCATTGACCTGCACTGCTTTTACCAGCTGCGACGGCTCGCCGGCCATCTCGCGGACAACGATGAGAAGCTGCGGGCTGTCTCGCTGACGCAGGACGCCCAGGCGCTCTGGCGGGGCGAGGCCCTGGCCGGCATCACCGGTGACTGGTTCGGATGGATACGCCAGAGCCTCACCGAGGAACGCAGGGCACTGCTGGCCGACCGGGTGACCTGGGAACTTGACCTCGGGCGGCATGCCCAGCTGACCGGCGAGCTCGCCGGCCTGCTGGCGGTCTACCCGCTGGATGAGAGCTTCATCGCCTGCCAGATGACTGCCCTGTACCGGTGCGGCCGGCCTGCTGACGCGCTGAGCCTGTACCGCCGGACCCGGGACCGGCTAGTGGAGGAGCAAGGCGCCGAGCCCGGTCCGGCACTGGCCGGTCTGCATCAGCACATCCTGCGCCGCGACCCCGCCCTGGAATATCGTCCCCGCGCAGACGCGGCTGCTCCGCCTGCGCGCCGCGCGCTCCCGGGGCGCACCGCCGGGGACGCGCAAGATCGCATGGACGTGCCCGCAGGACTGACCCTGGACTCTGAGGCCGACGCGGCAGCGGACCAGGCTAGCTCCACGATCGCGGCAGCGTTCGAGGCAGCTTATGAGGGGCTCCGGTCCCGGCATCAGGTGTTCCTGCGCAGGATCGGCCTGAGCCCAGGCCCGAGGGTCACCGTGGAGGTCGCGGCCGCGCTGGCGGATGTGTCCCTGGCCGAGGCGAGCACGACGCTGAACACCCTGCTCGATCACGGCCTGCTGGCACCCGGGCCAGACAGCCAGATGAATTTCGTGGACGTCTTCCGGGAGCTGTCGGCCGTACGCGCAGCCCAGGACGACTCCGTCGAGGACCGGAGGCAGGCCGTCGGACGGCTGCTGGACTACTACCTGACCGCTAGCGATCAGGCCTGTGCTGTCCTGTTTCCGCTGAGGCACCGGATGCCAGCCCCGTCGACCTGCCCGCCCGGCATTCTCCCGGCGCTGGCCACAGCCGGGCAAGCCCGGGCGTGGCTGGAGTCCGAGTGGCGGAACGTGTTGCAGGCCGCGCGGTACGCCGCCAGCCATCGGTGGCCGCGATGGTGCGCCGACCTCGTGTACCTCCTGACAGGCTGGATGGAGGCCGGGGGTTACTGGGACGAGGCGATCACCGCCAGCACGCTCGCGATGCAGGCGTGCCAGGATCTTGGGGATCCCGCCAGAACCGCGCGAGCAGCACTGGACCTGGCCGCGATCAGCCAGCAGGCCGGCCGGCACGACAGCGCCCCTGGCCTGGCCGGAAACGCCGCCGAGATCTACCGGTCCCTGGGGGACCAGCGGGGCCTGGCCCAGGCTCTGGACCAGGTCGGCCTGGGCCACCAGCGCACCGGCCGCGCTCAGGAAGCCCTTGCCTACTTCAGCGAGGCCAGGTCCCTGTATGAGCAGGCCGGGCACACAGCAGGCACAGCAATAACACTGAACCACTCCGCCATCGCGCACTGGCAGCTGGGCCGCTATCAGGAAGCGGCGAGCGATCTGCTGAGCGCGCTGACGCTGAACCAGGACTGCGGCGACGACCGCGGCGAGGCCAAGACCATGAGCAACCTGGGAAAGACCCAGGCATTCGCCGGCCACCACGATGACGCGCTCGCCAGCTTCGCCGCGTCACTGGAGATATTCCAGCGGATCGGCGGCGTGCAGAGCCAGGCCATCCTGCACCACAACATCGGCGGAGTCCACCACCGCCGCCGCAGCCACAGCCTCGCCCTCGCCGCTTACCACCAGGCACTGGCGATCTACAAGGCCATCGGCGACCTGCCCGACGAGGCCGACCTGCACAACGACATCGCCGCCGTGTACCGCGACGCCGACCTTCACGACGAGGCACTCAGCCACTACGACCAGGCCCGGCAGATCGCCCAGCAGATCGGCAACCGGCCGGTGCAGGTGACCGCCCTTCGCGGAGGCGCCGATATCTGCCGGGAGGCTGGCCGCTACAGCGACGCGCTCAGCGGCTACCAGAGCGCGCTCCAGCTCGCCCGGCAGATCGGCGATCCCTACGAAGAGGCCGTGACCCTCACCGGGATCGCCGAGACAGCCATCAGCACCCGCGACCCGCACACCGCCCGGATCAGCCTGCGGCAGGCCCTGAACATCTTCGAGCGCCTCGGCGTACCCGAAGCCGAAGCCGCGAGAACGCGCTTGGCCACCGTCCCGCCGAATTCCGACTGGCACCTTGTCTTATCGGCAAGTAAAGCGCAGCCAGCCCACGGAGAAGTGCCCGCCTCGATCTAATCGACCTTGTGGCCGTGATCTGCGGAGTGGCGTCCTCACGTGAATCCACACGGGCAATGCACGCGGCGGCAGGGCTATGCAGTCAGGCCGCTCAGTGCTTCACCAGCCAAGCGCGCCACCGCTGTCGGTCGTGTGGGACATTCGGCACGTTGCGGGCTGTGGGCTAAAAGATTCTGCGCTGGGTCTCCGTCATGTGACCGGAGATCCAGCGCAGAAGTGGTCTGTCTATGTAGTTTTCTACAGCCAGGCTGCTCTCTTCCGGTTCCAAGCCAGGAAGTCACACCCAGTGGGTTCGGCGTGGCCGTAACTCACCATAAGACGCCTGGATCAGGAGGCCATGTCTCCGCCCAGCGAGCCGAACTCGCCATCCAGGATGCCGGCGAGGAACGCCTGCCATTCAGGAATCGTGAATCGCAGCACCGATCCCTGCTTATTCTTGCTATCCCGCAGACCGATCATACCGCCACCAAGGCTAGCGACTTCGACGCAATTGCCGAGCGCAAAGCTGCGAGAACTTTTGATCCATGTCGGTTCCGTTACATCACCCATCGCAGAAAGATCATTCATGTCATGTCTCCTTCTTGGTTTTGATCGTGGCTGCTAATGTCTGACGGGCTGAGCCCGGATGCGGCGACGATCACTGCGAGAATCGCGTGCGTGTGCTCTGGCGTCCCGACGCCGACTCCAGATCGCCAGGTGGCCCAGAGGGCGTCCCGGAGCGGCTTGGGCACCTGGTACCAGTGCGAGCGGCACATGAACCGGTCGGCGCCGATGTGCCGACGGCACCCACTGGCCGGGCAGAGGTGGCTGCCTGGCCCTCTGCCCGTTCCGAAAGGGCGTCTGACCGCAGACAGGGGGATATCGGCCGGGATGACAGGAACGTCACGGACTCGCCATGTGTACCTACACTGACTGCTGCTGGCGAATGACTCGGGTATGTCCTTGCGAAACTCGACCAGTCGGGTGATCGCAAGGAGCATTGCGGTCGGCCTAAGGCGTGCAGCAAGGCCAAGTAAGGTCACCACGCGGTCCGACGTTTCCGGGAGTGCTCTGTCTCGCCCGGCTATGAGGGTGGCTGGCAAGCTAATTTCGGGCATATACGGATCACCTACGCGTCTCAGTTCCTTGTGCTTCTCTCGGGGCAGCCCTTGGCGGGGGCGAGATCAGAGTGCACCGCCAGACCGGACAGTGATGTTGCACTTGCCCTGATACTCGGATTGCGTCGCATGCCGAAAAATGTCCCCCGAAGGTCCCGTAGATGGCCAGCATCGCTGGCCGTTGCGTGGTCACGCGAGCCCCGGTCACCTACTCTTCCGACTTAGCAAGGTGAGCACGCCGAATAGGCGAGAGATAGCTCCCTCCGCGACCACTTGCCAGGGCGTAGAAGCCTTTGGCGAGGGCCGGAGTTGCCGGACAATCGGTGAGCGTGCGAAGGTTCGCGAGACTCTTACGAGCCAATCGATTTCGTGGGCCAGGTCAAGTCCGGACTTCGCAATAGACGGGCTGTCAGCCGCACTCTCGCTGGATGCTGTACCCGCTGCCTTCGCGCTCATCGCGCTAGCCAGTTCGGCGGCCTCCACGGTAGCCAGCAACGCGGCCCCTCTCAGTCCCGAGCGCCACGCTTGGGACCTTGCGCCAGCGATGGCGGAGTCGTCGCGATAGGGCCTCAGAGCGATTTCTGCGTCGCGGATCTCGATGACGCGTCTGTACAACCTGAAGCCGATGTCTCCTGGGTCGGTCCCAGGTTCAGGCACGAGCGCATCTCCGGAACCACCTGACATAGCGCCTGCCACAAGGGCCGAAGCTGCCGCGAGGAGTACGACTGCCGCCGTCTGTGAAGCCACGTACCGAGCGATTGCCCCCAAGCGCCGGCAGTGCCGCCGATAGCTATCTGGAGAGCGGTCATGGAGGACAGGACAGTTGTGCAGGCGGATGCGCTGAGCTGGGCACTAAGCCCTAGCCACAGCTCCACGGCGAGCATTGCCTTGTACGCCACGTATGCAAGGCCGGTGATGCAGCCTGAGGCCATGAGCCAACGGCCCATCCGGAGATGTCGGGCAGTTGTCGGGAGGGAGTAGCGAGTCCTCAACAGCACGCCACGGGCCATTGCAGCACCCAGATAGGTGAGGTAGATGAGCAGGTAGCCGAGGGTTGTCGGCAAGGCAGAATTGCGGGTGCCGAAGCCGGCGACGTTCGCCGACGGACTGCTGAGAATAAGCGCGCCCATGGCGGTGACCGAGATGACTAGCACGATTACGCGCGGCCAGGTCCTCGGCTCAGGGGCGCCGAGACCGCGGGTCAAGTGCGACAGCATGATGATCCCACTGCACGCCGCCGCGAGGGTCAGGCTGTTGCCTATCCACTTGTCCAGACCGAGATTCCCGGTGAATTTGGTTAGGAAAGTGAGCGACGCGTTAGAAAGCAGCAGGAACGCGAAGCCGAGAAAGGTCAGTACCCAGCAGAACGCCTGGAGCGCCTGTGACGGGACAGTTCGCGAGGCGCGCCACCGGTTAGCGGCAGCAGCGAGCGTCACAGCGCCCGTGAAGTATGCCAGCACGCTCGTCACCGAGGCGCCCTCTGACCTTTGCCCATCACGTGATCCAGGCGCTCGGCGACGATCGCCCTCTTCGGCATGTGCGGTACAGAAGCGACTGGCTCTCGCGGCGATGGCCGACTGGCTCTCTCCAGGATCACGGAGGCCAGAAGCTCGGCCTCGCGTTCCTGGGGCGAGGCATATGCCCCGCCACGTCCGAGCATCGTGCCAATCAGCTCAGCACCCAAGCTGGGTGCGAGCAAAGGGCTAAGCTCCCCAGCGATCAGGCTGGTGCCCTGGTGGCCGAGCAACATGTGGGCTATCTCATGCACCACGATGTGCGTCCGGTGCAGATCCGTAGTGTGCTCGTCGTAGTAGATGTAATCCACCTGCCGCGCTCTTATCCAGACGCCGCACAAGCCCTGCTTGGCGCGAAATGGCCTCACGTTAATACGCCGCCCCCGGACGCTCACGAGGTAGGCGATGAAAGTGGCCAGTTCAAAAGGCTCCGGAATATCAAGGTTGTCCAGGATCTCCTGGCAGTGGTGCGAGCCGGGATGGCTGACCTTCCGCGGCACTCAGGTGGACCATTTCAAGGTGAGTACCGTGAGCGCGGTCAGGCCGAGCAGCACGAGAGCCGAGCTGAGCCACGCCGGCAGCGGGCTGCTACTGCACCTGGCACCGCGAAGCGGACGGCCGGGTCTGTGCGGCAAGGTCTCAAGCATGATAGGGATCATCTGCCCATCTGAGTTCCCGGAGCTAGCTCCAGCGGCTCCACGGCGGGAGCTGTGGCCCCAATGGTGCGGCCCAGGACCGCACGAGGATCTTGCACTCGCCTTGCACACTCGCGCTACGCCCGATTGACCCCACTTTTCCTGGATGTGCCCCTGACACCTGCCACAGGTGTGTCGGATTCTCCCGACGCTCAGCCTGCCCCGCCTACGTCCGGGCCAGCCTGGACAAGGGTTCCCGCAGCACGCTCAGCGCTGACAGGCGAACCGCCCCGCGCCGAGGCAGAAGGACAGCGACCCGGTGCCGTGACGCGCGTCGTGGCTGCCGGATGGCGCCCGGCTCTGAAGCGATCGGAGGCGGCCCTCCGACGCGCCTTGGCTAAAGAACGCGAGGCCATGAGCACCGCCCTGCCGCGACGACGAGAGGCGTTCCCGGCCAAAGCAAGATCCGAGCATCGGGCAGATTCTGTCACGCCTATCGAACGCATGTTCTATTATGAGAACTGTGCGGGAATCAGTGCCTGACGAGCGCCTGCTGGCTCAGATCGATGACGTGTGCCGCTGGTACTCGGCGAGCGGACCTCCGACAGCGCAGCGCCTGGCCGCCGCGCTGATAGAACTAGCGCACACTTCCGGCGGTCGGACCGGCCTGCTGGCCCGGCACGCCAGCCGTTGTTCCAGGCATCAGGACCATAAGAGGTCAGGTGTCGAGCTGCGTGAGCACGCTGCGGACCTGTGCATCGCCGTCCGGGCAGACCCGAGCATCGCCGAGCAATGACTCCGCCAAGCTTCCAGGACCCTGCCCTCCTTTCTTGTCCGTCTGGAGCGAGCCGCTCCGCGTGCGCTGACCTGGATCCTCACCGAACTGGACCGCGTCCACGCTGACCTCGCGCACGCGGGACCAGCCCGGCTTGCAGCCTGCACATGGTCCCCTAGGGGCGACGAACCGCAGCACCCGCGGCGCAACCAGGTCGACCAACCTGCCGATGGCCGAGATGACGAGAAACCCGCACCGCACGACAAGCTCAAGGCACGCTGAACCTCGGCGGATCGTGCTCTCCGTGAGGCCCGCAGGTGACCCTGCCATTGGCAAGAAGGCAGTCCTTGACATCTCAGCGTGCCAAGGTATGGATAGGCACTGACGACGGCGAGCCGATCAGGGCCGATTCCGTCATCAGCTTACGGTGGAAGGACGGCGGGGCGACGTCTCCTGCATTTGCGGCTCGGAGGCCACCAGCACCGCATCGTCGACAGCAGGATGATTTGCGAGAGCCGCACGTATCTCCTGCGGTGTACCTGGGAAGATCCGGCACGAGCCGACCGGGACCACCCGCTCGGCGCATCCCAGCATCAGGGCGGCCCGAAACGCACTGTCCAGACGCGTCGCCGCGTCCAGCTCCATTTGCGTCAGCGCTATCGCGATCTCCAGCTGACGTGGCGGCGCCGTGACCGCTGGCCGGTCGCCATCGGCCGCCATCCGGCGCTAACTTCGGCGCGATCCCATTCGTCGTAGCTGTCGCCTGCTGGCGGCAGCCTGCCGTTCGGAGGTGGCGAGCGGGTCGGGGTCCAGGTCCGGGGGTATGAGCCGGGAGCGCAGGGCATCGGCTTCGGCGGCCCACTTCTGATCGGCGTGCTCGGCACCGTCCAGGGCGGCGTGGGCTTGCAGGGCATCGAGTTGGTGCCAGGCGAGTTGGTGACTGGCGGCAAGCCGCAGAGCGGCGTCGGCGTCGTCGCGGCCCTGGGCGAGGTGGTCGGGGTTGTGGTCTGTGGCGGCGCGGTCGGCCAGGGCGCGGGCACGCGCCGACAGTGCGGCTGACTGGGCGGGGATCAGCTTGCGGGGAGCGGCGAGGGTGAGCGCTTCGGCAGCGTAGGTTTCGGCGGCTCCGGGGTCTTCGATGCGTCGGGCGTGCTCGGCCTGGTCGACGAGGGTGACGGCGAGATCGGTGAGGTGGTCGCCGTCCCGGAAGCATCTGGCGGCGGCGGCCAGAAGTCTACCGGCCTCGGTAGTGCGTCCCATCGTGAGTGCGATCCGGCCGCCTTGCCGTGCGCACCGGGCTACGTTCTCGGTGTGGCCAGCCACCGTTTCATGTGCCCGGATCTTAGTGATCCACGCCAGTGCCGGGTCAGGCCGCCCGGTGCGGGCGAGCCATTCGGCCCACAGGATGCCGGGCAGTGAAGACAGGTGGAAGTGCTTGAGAAGCCAGCGTCCTTTAGCGGGGGAGGACCAGAACTGGCCGGAGCCAAGAGCGTGCATCATCTGGTCGGCGGCGCTGAATTGTTTCTCCGCCTCGCGTGTATCGCCGCTGAGTCCGTCAAGCCACCCGAGAAAGGCGCAGGCCTGGATTTCGTACTCTGAGCCCGGCCCATATCCCTGGTTCCTGACATGGGCCAGGGCACGGGACGCGGCGGCCCTCGCCGAGTCCAGTTCTCCCAGTTCGCCCAGGCAGTGGGCCAGGTTAAGCAATGGGTCCGGAGAGGCAAGCCAGGAATCGCTGGCGATCAGGCCCAGGTATTCCCGTGCCGTAGCCAGGTCTCCCGCGTACATCGCGAAAAGGCCCGCACGGTTCAGGTAGTCGTGCAGTTCTATGCAACCGCTGCGGGCAATCCAGGCGTCGCGGCGGGCTGGCGTGGACACGAACGCGCCCGCTGCCCGCTGCCCGAGCCGGGCCGCTGGCAGGGCTCGGAACACATTGCCAGCATCGCAGCGGCTGCTGAAGACATTACTGGCGTCTTCCCAGTGGCCTGCGTCGAGGAGAAGCTCGATGGCCTCGACTGCCCGCAGTGCCTCTGGCACGCTGGTCACGCGGCCTTTGGGCAGCCCGCCCAGGGTTGCCTCGACGGCAGCTTGGGCTGCTCCCAGGGCAAGCGGCCGGAATGCGTCACGGATCAGGGGGTGAGCGGAGACGGACCCGTCCGGGTGGCAGGAGGCCAGTCCAGCCAGCCGGTTCCGCACGGCGTCATGCACGGTGGCGGGTGTCCACCCGGTCAGGCGACCGGCCAGCGCGCTGTGCCCGGCCAGCGCCACTATCGTCTCAGCCTGCACAGGCCGGGTAAACAGGGAAATGGCGGCCAGGAGGTAACGGTCGGGCTCCCGGAGCCTGTCCGCGTAGAACTCCAGCACGCGGCCCACGCGAGCACTGGTACGGACCATGGCGGCCAGTTCTCCGCACAGCGCGGCGACGTCGGCGGCAGGCGGGCGGTCTGCGAGCGCGCCGGCCAGCACGCTGACTGCCAGGGCGTGGCCGTGAACCTCTTCCGCCAGGGTGCGCCGCGCCTCCTGGCCCAGCCAGTCACCGCCCGTACTGGCCAGCAGGGCAGCCCCCTCGTCCGGGGTGAACGGCGGTACGTCCAGCATCCTGGCCGTGCCGCCCTCAAACATTTCCAGATCTGCGAACGGAACCCGGCTGGTCAGTATGACCAGGCCCGGGCAGTGACGCAACAGGCAGACTCCGGTGAGGACCTCCCGCAGCACACCGTCCAGAAGCTCGCCGGGCCGGGTACCGGCCGGGAACTCCTGAAGTGCTTCCAGCCCGTCCAGTACCAGTACCAGCGGTACCGTCCACAGCAACTGGCGCACGCTGGCTGCCGCGCGCGCGGCGCCGGTCACCCGGAAGCCCAGTTCCTGCTGTGCCCACTCCTGTAGCGCGTTGGCCCAGTGCCCGGCATCGGGATCGGCATAGAAACTCCAGCCAAACACACCCTGCACCCCTGGCCTGCGCGTCGCCCCGCCTGTCTGCTGGATCCAGTGGGTGACCAGCGCGGTCTTCCCCGCGCCGCCCCACTTGCTGACCCCGATCAGCGCCACCTGCGGGTCGGCAGCCCATCGGTCCAGCTGGGCCAGCTGATAGGCGCGCCCCGTAAAATGTCGCGGCTCTTCTGCGTCCGGCATCCAACGCATCACGACACGGGGCTCAGCCCTGCCCGCGTCCGACCCGGGCTGCAGCGGCCCGGGGGAGCCATGGGCCACGGACTTGCCCAGCACTTCGAGAAGGGGCATAAGGTCGGTGCTGAACCTGCCAGCGCGTAACTCCACGGCCTGGCGGGCCGCGAGCTTCTCCAGGCTGGACGGAAGCTGCTCAGGACGCGGCATCTGCGCGCCTCCCACCAGGACCGGGACCACAGTCACCCCCCGGTCAAGGGCGGCTTCGATCTCTCGGCGGACGAAGTCTTCCGGATCATCCAAGCGCCGACGGCCATCCTGCTCGGCGGCCGTGAGCCAGCCTGTGCCGATCACCGCCAGCAACGCTGAGCATGACCCAAGCGCAGCTCTTGTGGCCTGATCGAAGTCATCGCCAGGCTCAATCGAATTGACATCTTTGAAGACCCTGTCCGCACCGAAACGACGCGCCAGCTCCTCGCACAGCCAGCCCGCCGCGTAACCTGCATCCGCACGCCGGTAACTGATAAAAACCTCCGGGAGGTACCCGGAATCGTGCCCGCCTCCCGGCGGCTCAGCCTGGTCATCGGTCCGCGACTCCACCTTCCCATTATCCGCCAGGCTCGCCCATCGTGGCCTCGCCTTGCTCGATCGCGATCTCCCGGTCTTCAGGCAATTCGCTGCGGGCTTTGCCGAGTACCGGGGGATGCAGCGCGTCGCTCAGCAAGATTGCGGTCGATGGGCGAGATCATGTCGCTATGCGATACTGCGTCGGCTGCGAAGACCAAGCACACGGAGTCGGCAGTCCGACTGCGCTTATGACCGCCGGAAGCGGCTGGCGGCTTGTTCAGACGCATGCCGTTCCGGTGCTGGCAGGCCGCCCGGCGAGCACGACCGCTTGCAACCAGGAGTACACGAGACTCTTTGCGAACCTTGACTGGGAAAATCCAGTTGAGCAGAGAAGTTCCCCGCGGTGCCCGAAGTGCAAAGTGGTTACCGGCACTAGCTGGTGACGCCGCTGCGGAGTACCCGACCATTGCGGCCCGCTGAGCGCCACCGGCACGTGCATGCCGCAGCATCGGAGAAGTGCAGCGCGATGCCGGGTCGAGGTCGTGGGGCGGCAGGGTGGTCCTCGGCCTAGCCTTACTCGATCGCAATATGCCCTCGTCAGGAAATCCGTCATGGGCCTTGCGGAGAATCGGGGACGCAAAACGGTCGCCTAATGTCCGTTCCAGTGTGGCAATGACGCGCGGTTCCAATCAGCACCCGAGCGCGTAGCTGATCTGGCCAGCTTGGAGCGCCTGCGGACTGATAAGGACTCAGCGTCAAAGAGCGCCCTACCCGCCGGTCCCTTCGGAGTTCTTGCTGTAGCGAACGCCGACCTGGTTGGCAGACAGGCTGGCCACCTCGACGCAGTTGCCGTTGGCGAAGCTGAGGGGAGCTCTTGACCCAGCAGGGGCCAGATCCAGCTCGGCCGTCGCCTGTCGTGAGGTCAGTCACCTTCTTACCTCCGTCATCGCGGCCATAATGCTCTGTGAATAGGGCAGCAGCCCACGGGAAAAGGTATCTGGTAGCTCACAGCCGTGAAATACCAGCGGTCCCCTCCCTTACCCAGCACGTTCGCAGACACCGCCGCGCGCAGGTTGACGATGGTGCTTCTTTGGGGTCGTTCAGCGCGCTGCCCCAGTGAACGGAGCCCAAGAACAGGCAGGCCCGCTTCCTAATGCGAGCCGCCAACCGCCTGATTGTCACAGTGACATCACGTCGCTCGTCACACTCCGGTCACTCCCCGGCCTGCACACTGCAAGAGCCACAGAACCTCGACCAGGCACTCATCCATTGCAGCAACCGCCACGGAGGACCGCATGCCCACTATCCGCACGAGAACACCAGGCACTCGCGCCGACGTCGCTGGCACCACGACGGAGACCGATGCCACCACGACGGAGATCGCCGGGCTCCGGAACCGGCTCGCGCGCGGCGGGATCGTCGACCACCCGGCAGTACAGGCCGAACTGCGCAAACTCGAAGAAGTGCTGATCAGCCGCCTCGACCAGGCCGGACGCAAACCGGGCCGACACCGTTCCTCGGTTATCGTGACCGCCCGCTAGCCAAGCTTCGCATGATGCGCGGAGAAGGGCTGGTCACGACGTCCTGTCCTAGGTGCGCGGGGACTCAACACGGTAATCACAGCTCTTAGCTTCGCGCTCATGAGCCGACCGCAGACTCGCGCGCACCGCCACGGTCGCTCCGCAGGCCAGGCTCGCGGCGGAGCGAGAGATGCTGCACCCGCTGCCCGGCTAGCCTTACGCGCTGGCGCTGGGCGAGGAACGGCAGGTCAGCGACGACCAGACCATCCGGTTCGGGTCGGTCCGCTGCTCCACCCCGCCCGGCCACGCCAGCACCAGGGTGTGGTGCCGGGCCGCCGGCGAGGAACTCGTCATCACCGCCCGCACCGGCCGCGGAGCGGCCGAGATCGCCCGGCACCGGCTCTCGGTCCCCGGCAGCCCGCGGATCCTGGATGGGCACTACCCGCATCATCCGGGCGGGAACGGGCCGCGCCAGCCCCGGCCAAAGCCCCGCACCGAGGCCGAGGCGGCGTTCCTCGCGATCGGGGACGGCACGCAGCGGTGGCTGGCCGAGGCGGCCGCCACCGTGACCCGGATCTGCCGGAACGACCTGGTCGTGGTCGATGACATCGGCATGCTGCCCGCCGTACAGGACGCCGCCGAAGCGTTCTACCGCATCACCGACGCCGCCTACGAACGCCGCTCCGTCGCCGTGACCAGCAACATCCACCCCTCAGGCTTCGACTCGATCATGCCCAGGACCCTGGCCACCGCCACCGTCGACCGACTCCTCCACCACGCCCACCTCGTCCTGACCAAGGGCGACTCGCACAGGCTCGCCTAGGCCCTCACCGGGAGAGGGGTGATCCCGCTGGCCACCTAACCTCCGCCGAGCCGGGGAGAACACGCGGCCACCAGCCTGGAAAACTGGTGACCGCCAGCCCGGAGAAACAAGGCCACTCAACCGGATTTTCCCAATGGCCGTTGACATTGACGCAAAACAGGACGCAGAAGCGACACTACATCCTTCCAATTAAGTGAAGGAACATGACTTGACGAGCTGAGTTATCGCAGCTTCATAGGCAGGGAAAATCTTCACTAGGCTTTCACATGTCACTATTGCTTGATCTGGCGAACCGTTCATTCCGAGAAAAACTGGCGAAAGTTCAGGCGGAAAGCCAGAGGCTCT
The DNA here is from genome assembly GCA_963819285.1 of uncultured Actinomycetota bacterium. Classification (GTDB taxonomy): domain Bacteria; phylum Actinomycetota; class Actinomycetes; order Streptosporangiales; family Streptosporangiaceae; genus Chersky-822. Next base: position 229,314 of record CAWFVM010000006.1, on the reverse strand, counting down.
CCGTTCGGCACTTCCTTGGCAGAAGGAGGCCCAGATCCTCAAAAAAAATTCCTCTCGCTGAATGGAAATTTTGGGAAGCATGGCTGTGACAAGATCGAGGATGCCGTAACGTGCCGCCGTTGAGGCGATTCGGGCAGCGCACAGTGACCTGGTTTCCTCGAATCGAGTCTCGCGAGTCATTCTCTGTGCCCGTGCGAGAAAGACTGTCGCCCCTTCTTCGTCTTCCGCCATTGCTGCAATACCGGCAAGTTCACAGAGCTTGAGAACGTGCCTTGCAGCAGCATCATTGTCCTCACGAGCGAACGATTCCGTGGTCTTAGGCACTTCAGCCATGGCTTGGAATGCCGACCAAGCCTCTCGCGCAGCGGCTTCCCAGTGCAATGCCAGGTCAAACTGCCGAATTGCTTGCGCGTGATATCCGATCCTGGCCCAGCCGTACGCGCGAGCGTGAGCCTGCTGGGAAACTCTAATGGAGCTAAAAGCGTCAGTCCCCGGCGATTGAGGCAAATCGGGAAGGGCTCGCAGCTCTTCGTAGCTGAGTTCGCCAAGATCAACTGATTCATCGACTGCCTCTGCAACGGGAATTAGCCAGTCATCTTCCAAGCCGACTTTTACTGACGTTTTACTCGGCCTGTCTGAATCTTCCGAGGCCGGATGGAGCAAAGTGTCAAGGAGAAGACACAAGCCGCCGGACTGAACCTCCGGGAGGAATGATCTTAGATTTTCTTGAGACAGAATCTGTGTGAGATGAGCCACGGCCGGTGCTAGAAATGGAGCCTTGATGCGTTCGATGAGGGCTTTCATCTGCAGTAGCGACTCCTCCCGGTCTCCTTGCGACGTGCCCGGGGACGCCAATATGATCGCAAACGGGTCTAGCGCATCTCGCGAGCCGCGCTGGGCGAGGCTCATCGCCAGCGTTAGTGCAGTTGAGTCTTCGCCAATTCGGGCAGACAGGCTCGCTAGGTTCCGGTAGGTGCCTTGGATGCAGGGTCCGTGAAATGGGTCATCATGGATTGGGCTTTGATAAAATGGCAAGTCCTGCATTGTCTCAAAGGGTGAGAGGCATCTGGTTGCGATCCGCAAGGCATTCTTGGCCTTCTCGGTTTCCCCGCACCACATATAGGCCTTGCCGATATGCGTCCAAGCTAGCGCTTTCGGATGTGAGCCCTCATCGCGCGTGTCAGCGCACCGGGCGGCCAGCGCTTCCGCAACGGAAAATTCAGCAGAGGCAGCCTTGCGGTCGCCCGCGTGGCTGGCGGCGAAGGCTGCGGCTGCATGGAGTTCTGGAGCGTCGATCCCCTGGTCGCCTCCAAACCTGCGGCTGTGGACCGCCCGTCCGCGTTCGATGTCGCCCTTCATCGCCAGTGAGACGCCCACAACCCAAACTACTTCCCGGAAGATCCACCACAGGGTCTCGGTAGGAGCCGGACTGTTATCAGGGTCTACTGACTCTCCGATGCTGTCGTACAAGTCCAGTGCTTCGTCGACCTCGCCGTCATCGAGCATCTTCTCCGCGATGGCCATGAATACCTTGTAGCGGACGTCCCAGTCGGCCAGGGTATTAGCGACTTGCGCGGCGGTACCGTACTGTCTCAGGTCAAGAAGGTGCCTTACCAGGTTTTGGCTTCCCCAGATTCCCAGGACGCGGCTTGTCAGGTCTAGTGCCAGTTTCCAGTCGACCTGGCACAGTCTGGCGAGCGCCACCCCGGCGCATGCGGCGTATTCAGGGCGGAGTGTCGAAGGCTTCCTGGTCAGCAGGCTGTAGGCGACGTGCCGTGCGTCGTTCTCCCGCCGCGCCTCAATCAGGTAAAGAACCAGCAGTAGCTCATCGGCCGTGCGCAGGTCGGTGTCCTCCTCGGCGCTCGTGGCGAGAGCGGCGGTCAATCCGTAACGTTTCAGCGCGAGCAGCGGCGTGCGCGCCTTCATGCCTGGAATCCGGGCGGCCAGGTTCAGGACTAAATTCGCGACCGCCATGGGATCCGCAGCCGCGTAGGCAGCCTGAATGGCTTGTCGCAGGGTTGTCACGTCAATGTCTGGCTCGTTTGGGCAGGCATTCCGCTGGGCTGAGAGATAGTCTCGGTCTCCCGCTAGGGCGATGAGCGCCTCCGCGAGGCCGCCTTCGTTCAGATGTGTAGCAAGGTAAGGGAATCCGTATTTTCTCTGCTGGGCGGACCATGTTCGCCAATTTCCTGGATCGAGCGCACCGGCAACTGCCGCGTGGGCCTCAACTGGATAAACTGTAAAGTCATCGTCGTGGAGCAGGAAGTCCCGAAACGACCTATGGTAAATACGGGCATAGGTATTATCCGGCCGCGTTCCGTTCAGCCGTACGAATTGACCGCATGCCAAGAGCGCGTCCATGGTTGCCGAGACAGGAAGTCCTGTCGCGGCCGCGATGAGTGAGAGGTGAATACCGTCACGGCCGCGTCCGACGGCGAGGGCACCGAGCACTGGCCGATAAACACCTACCCAGTCCCGGCCGCGCCTGTTGGAAACTATCGTCCGCTTCAGGAATTTCCGGTAGATTTCTGTAAGACTGTCCGGCAAGCGGGCCGCGAAAACGTCATTGTTCTCCTGAAGCCAGCTCAGATCATTCAGAACGTGATGCGCATATAGGAAATTTCCGGTCGCGGCAATTTTATCGGCGAGCAGCGACCTGTGCGGCTCGCTGAGCTGGGTTAGCCTCAGTTTGGAGTATTCCAGCAAGTCGCCGTCGGCGAACTGGTCAAGGTCGAGTGATCCTCTCCCAAGCCGATCCTCTACGCGAAGATCGCCGGAGCGGGATGTCAGGAAGAATTTCAGCACAGGGCAATTACGAGCATGGACAAGCAAATCAACGAGATGCCCGGATTCGCGGAAGTCAAGTGACTCGTCGATGGCGTCGACCACTACAACAAAGGTTTCTTTCGCCGGAATTATCCCTTCCAGCGGAGCGCGGATGAGCCGATCAAAGGCCGCGCGGGCGGGCATATCAGAGATTCGCAGAGACTCAACAACTACCGCTTCCGCCCGTGCGCCGTCTTCAAGAACATTCACCTCGATGCTGGCGTTTATGGTAATGTCGGGGCGCACTTCATGGACTAGGGCGGCAGCGTATTGTGGAAACTTTTCAGCGAGTGCAAGCGCCAGGCCCGTCACGAACCGCAATGGGCTAAGGCTCACGTCATCCTGGGCGTCGCAGAAGTGCGTGAACCCGGCGTTGAGCATTTTTGCCACCTGCCGGGCAATCTGCGATTTCCCGGTCCCCGGAGCGCCGACGAGCAAGAAGACATCTTCAGAGCCCCATGCGGTGACCTTGGCAAGAACTGATCTTCGCTCGATCAGCGACTCTGCGGCAACCTTGCTCATCCCTCAATCCCGCCAAGATGAACGCCGATAACCCGTCCGCCTTTCCGTACCTGCTTGACGTGCGCGGTTCCCTCCATTGATGCGCCTGGGGCGCTAGCCAGGATACCTGCCACGTATCCTGCCACTTCATCAGCTCGAACGGTGCCGACGGATCGAAATCGGCTCGCGTTTCTCACCGACCAAGATAATTGGCGTGCCATAGATTGTCTCGATGATACACCGTAGAGCATCAACCTGGCGTAGTACGCCTACGTCTGAGACATCGACGGCCTCAATCCCCTCTGCATAACCGTGAAGGAGATCCCATAGGACGCGGATCTCGCCGTGGAATACGTCGATCAGTTCCATGTCTGGCGACGGCAGCGCCGACGGTTCCGCGACGGCTGTGGGAGTCTGCACGCTCTGATGCCCTTCGTCGACATATCCCCGCCGCTCACGCCGCCGCTTCAATAGGTCACCAGCTTGCTCATACAGGAACTTGATGCCCTCCGTAATCGTGACTGTGCTGAGACTCGCGAGTGAAAGAGTTTCCGACATGACCTCAGTATCCACTAGCGGCAGACCGTGCGACGATATAATACGCTAAGAAAATAGTCGGTTGTCATCATAAACCCAAAAATAATACACTATTTCGCTACGCCGATAGCGCGGTAATCCGGCGACTATCGGTCGCGGGACAGGAACAGCCACGATCCGGCGGGCAGCGCAATCCGCGCTGCTCCTGAGAGCCGAGTTCCGCCGAAGCCACCACGGACTGGAACCAGGAAGTCCAGAGGCCATGACCACCGTCATGGACGAGCAAATCGCGAGATGGCTGGACCTGGATAGCCAGGGGCATTCCTCCGGGCAGGCATGGAAGGAATGTTCGCCCGGATGCGCGAGACCCTTCGTCCTCAGCCAGTCCAGGTATGGCATGTGCCTCAGACGGCATCTCCTGATCTCCGGCTCGCCGCAATCCCCTATCGACTCACGGGGGCCGAGAGTGGCACGGGTCGGTCTTGCCATGTCCGACGTCATCGTCGCCGCCAGTTCCGGCCGGATCATCTTGATCGCCACCGGACGGCCACCGGGCGAGCAGCCCAGGAAGACGACTCCCATGCCGCCAGAACCCAGCCTCCCAAGCAGCTGGTAGGAACCAAGCAACGGAGGATCCTGCGGCCGCAGACCATCCACCAGCCAGCCTTCCCCGAGCACAGAGGCTCAAAAATCTATCTGTGAAATGCTGCGCTCGCGGCCAGCCATTATCCAATACCTGAGCAAATGCAGCACTCCAGCACTGATTCATTCAGAAGCCTAATCTCATCAACCCGCAAGTGACCCCACCTGACGCAAACAGAAATGATCACTCATCGGGCGCCGAGCACCCGGACACCCTGACCAGCCGGGCAGCCTCGCCAGTGTCCTAGGCGACCTAGAGCGGTCAGCGCCTGCAGGCGGGTGATTGACCGCGAATCCTCCTGTCCTCCTGAACTCAGTGCCGGAAGGCAAATCGAGAAAAGTATCTGGTTCCAGCAGTTCGAGTTGAAGGGTATTAGATTGCAGGCGAGATTCGCTGTGGTTCCATGGTGCCGCCATAGCGGTTCTCAAGACCGCCATGGGAATTCGTCTGCCACGCCACATCGCCTGGGTAGCTAGCATTCGGGCAAGCATTCGGCATTGCCGACAGCTCCATGGGTCGCAGCTGGCTTCAGATCCGCCGGGTTGGACCGGCTATCGAGCCGTTGTTCGGTCACTTTGGCAAGCAAGGCAAGCGCTCAGAGTCGTCGCGGACGCGCTGCGGTGAGACGTGGATCTGGTGGCCGGCCTGCGTGCTCAACTAGGCGTTGTGTGCTGGCAACGGGGTTGGCGGCTGGAAAGCTGTCCCGCGCGAACTGCTGCGCAGCCGTTCGCTGGCTCGCGGTGTCTGGCGTTTCCGGACAAGCTGATTCAGGCGGCCTGCCTTCGGTGCTCGTCTGGCTGTCAGGTTCCGGGCGGGCCGCCTCCTGGAGCTGTTTCTCGATGTCGTCTTGGCGTTCTCGGGCCTGGGCGAGCTGCGCAGCTTGAGGAAAGGGCTTGCCGAGCGCTGCCCGGGCGTGCCCGGCTTCACCGTGGAGCCGGTCGATCTCAGCAAGATGCCGGGTGCGCTGGCTCTCCAGGCTGGCGAGCCGGTTTTCCATGCGGACGGAGAGCTTGGCAGGGTCCGCACTGCTGATCTCGTCCGGGGTGAGCCGCAGGTCGATGCCTGGCACGCCGTCGAATCCGATGATGGCTTCGGCCTTGCCGAGGGCGTCGTGGACGGTGACGGTGAGGTCGAAGCCGCCGAGATGGCCGGGCTGGGAGACCAAGCTGGGGTGATCAGTACGGGCGAGGGCGGCGAGCTGGCTGGTGAGGTGCCGTGCGAACTGCTGCCCGGCGTCGTGCCGCTTGGTGAAACGGGTGCCGTCGATGACCATGGCGAAGGTGTCGCCTCGCGTGTCGATGCGGCGATCGATGGCCGTGGCCAGCTGCTCGCTGAGGGTGGTCAGCGCGCCGACGCGTTTCTCGCACCCGGCGATGGTGCTGGCCAGGGCGTCTTGGTTCCGGTGGTGGACGCGTTCGGCACGCCAGAGTTTAGCCACAGCGGCGTCGTTTTCGGCCTTTTCCAAAAGGAGGGGGTTGCCGGTAGCGATGGCCTTGATTTCGCTGTAGGACAGCGCCGCGTCACCGATGTCCTCGATCTCGCGGACATCGAGGCGCCCGCGCATGACCTGGCCTATAAACCGGGCCTTCCGCTCGACCGCCTGCCACATGTAGCCGTCGAATGACCGCTCAGTGGCGTACCTGATGATCTGGACCTCGGCATTGCGGTTGCCCTGCCGCAGAATCCGACCGTCGCGCTGGGCCACGTCGGCGGGCCGCCAGGGGCAGTCGAGGTGGTGCAGCGCAATAGCCCGGTCCTGGACGTTAGTGCCGACTCCCATCTTCTCAGTGGATCCGATGAGCACGGCGACCGCTCCGGAGCGACATGCGGCGAATAGGTCGGCCTTAGCCTGGTCGGTGCGGGCATCGTGAATGAAGCGGATGGCGTCGCGGGGCATGCCGCGGGCAGTGAGCTGGTCGCGCAGCGCGTCGTAGGCGTTCCACTGCACGCGGTCACTAGGAGTACCGAGGTCGCAGAACACGATCTGGAAGGCGCCCCGGCGAGAGGCTTGCCCGCCGCCGCGCTCTGCATAGGCAACGTCACGATGGTCACGCCAGATCCTGGTGATCCGGTCTGCGGCGGCATCGATCTTGCCAGGGCCGGTCATAGGTATTCCGACCATGCGCGTGTCCAGCGCGGCCTTGCGGCCGTCGCTGGAGACCTTCAGCATGTTGTCCTCTTCGGGCAAGACTTTCCGGTCGCGAATGGCGTCAGCCCGCGCGCCGAGATCTGCCACATAGTCGATCAGCTCGCTGGTTGGCTCGACCACAACCGTCTCGGGGAGCCTCTGGCCGTCGGCTGGCCGCCGGGCCAGATCCGGGACGGGGAGGCTGAGATCGGCGGCGGTCTTGATGTCGGCGGAGACGTGCCAGATCCGCAGCATCTCGGGAACGTTGACGAACTTGGCGAACCGTGTTTTCTGCCTGAAGCTGGATCCGCCCTCGGGGGCCAGCTCGATGGAGGTGACCTGCTCGCCGAATGTGGCAGCCCACGAGTCGAACTCGGCGATCCCGGCTTCGCGGAGCAGGTCCGGGCGCAGGTATCGCTGCATCACGTGAGCCTCAGTGATGCTATTGGCAATCGGCGTCGCGGTGGCGAAAGTGACGACGCGGCGCCCGCTCCGCCCCCGCAGGTAACTGATCTTCATATCGAGATCGGAAGCCCGCGCAGACCCCTCGATAGAGGCATCGCCGATCGCCGAGAACGTCCGCAGGTTCTTGTAGCCATGCGCCTCGTCAATAACAGGTAGTCGATGCCGGTTGCCTCGAAGGTAATGCCAGTGTCGCGTGGCGTGTCCAGGTGGGCCTTGATGCGTTCCTCGGTGCGCAGGAGCACGGCTTCGAGCCGCTTGACAGTCAGGCCGGCTCCGCTCTGAGCCTTCCCGATCCATTCGCGGAGCTTGGCGGTTTCCTGATCCTGGTAGGCGCGCTGCGCGCGGTGGCTCATCGGGATGCGTTCGAACGCGGACCGGGAGATGATGATCGCGTCCCAGTCGCCAGTCGCGGCACGGCCGATGAGCACACGCCGACGCTGGCCCTGGAGGTCTTCGCGGTGGGCTATGAGAATGCGGGCCTGAGGGTAGAGCTGGGCGAACTCACGGCCGAATTGCTCCAGCATGTGGTTCGGCACGATGATGGCCGGCTTGCGGGCCAAGCCGAGGCGCCGCAGTTCCATGCAGCCCATGACCATCTCGGCGGTCTTACCCGCGCCGACCTCATGGGCCAGCAGCACGGCCGGCTCGCTGATGATCCGGGCGACGGCAGCTATCTGATGCGGACGAGGCTCGAAGTCCAACGACAGGCCCGGCAGTGACAGCTCCATGTCGTCGTAGCTGCGCAGCACGATGCTTTTGAAGGCGTTGTTGTAGGCGGCTGCCAATTCGGCCGCGCGGCCCGGTTCCTCCCACGCCCAGCTGGCGAACCGGGCTGCCATTTCAGCCGCTTTGTCCTGAGCCGCGATCGTCGCGTCAAGGTCGAACGTCCGAGACTCTCTGGCCTTGCTATAGACCTCGATCCTGCGCTGTTCCAGGATGGACTGGGCGATTGTCGGTGCCGGGCAGCTCGCGGTGCCCCAGGTGGAGGTGGCGAGCACGGAGTACCTGCCACCGCAGACTGCCCAGACCTGGCCCCCGGGGTGCTCGACCTTGATGCTGGGGTCTTGCAGGATCTCGGTCAGGAACTGCTGGATGTGGGAAGCGTCAATCCAGGCGGCTCCTAGCCGGGCCTCGATCTCGGCGGGACCGAGATCAGCGGGGACGACCCGGCGGAGAGCTGCCGCGTTGGCCTCGTAGCGGGGATCGTCCAGGGCGGCAGCCTCAGCGGCAGCGAGCTTCGTACGAACCTTTCCGGACAGGTATTCGGCTGCGGGAAGCAACCGCCTGGACTCGGGGTCATCAAACACGAGGGTGCCCAGGCTGGTCCTGGCCTCGTCGACGCTGACACCGAGCAGCCGGGAGATCACCGGCAGGCGTACCTCGCCGCATAGGTCCAGGCAGATCGCGAGGGCGTCGCCCGGCGTACTGGCACCCAGGCGCGGGCTGCGAGGGGCGATCACGCGCTGGCGGAAGATGGCCGCCTTCTCGGCAACCTGTGTGGCAGGGTCGAAGGTCTCCAGGGCCAGGACGGCCGGGGCGAAGGGGTCGGTACGGAAGCCGCCTTGCGGTGGCCGGATGCGGGCCAGCCTTTCCTCGCCAGTGGCCGGGTCGGTGCGGCCGGTACGCCGCCAGGTGCACCTGCCGATGGGGCCGTGGGCGCGGACGTAGACGTCGTATCTGCTGCCGAGGTCGGAGCGGAGCCGGCTCAGGTGCGGGGTGTCGTCTGGCGACTCGGCCTCAGCATCCAGAAGCGCGCGAAGGGCGTCACGCAGGCCGAGCAATCGTCGCAGCTCGGCGGCCTGGCTGTTCGGCACCGGATACGGGACTGTGGCGCCGTCGCTCACCTGGCTGAAGGTGCCGTCTGGCAGAGCGCGCAGGTAACAGTCAGGGAATCGCTCGCGGTCGGCAGCCGAGGTAATGGCCAGTGGGGGTCCGACGCCATGAGCTGGCGCCCAGGTCAGGCCATGCTCGCGGGCCTGGGCCGTGATAACCCTCAGGGCACTGGTCAGCTCCGTGATGGTGTCGCCGCCGGGCTCGACCGTCATGTCGTCGGCGCGGTAGGAGCCGCCTGCCGCGCGCATCGTGCCGAGCACCATGCCGGGATGGTCTAGGAACCAGGCGTTCACCGCGATCTGGGTCCCGTCCAGGTTGGTCATCCGGCTCTGCTCCCAGTCCGAGGGGCCGGGGTCCATGCCCGGTTCGCGGCGGCGAAGTATGAGCAGATCGGTTATTACGGAGGTGCCGGCTGCGCGCTGGTGCGCGCCGCTCGGCAGCCGGATGGCGCCGACGAGGTCGGCGACTTCGGCGATCTCGCGGCGGGCAGCGGGGTTGCGCGCGTCCATCGTGTACCGGGAGGTCAGCAGCGCGATGATCCCGCCGGGCCGGGTCAGGCGGACTGCCTTGACGATGAAGTGGTTGTGGATGCTGTGGCCTGCGGGGTTGTGCGCCCGGTCGTGCAGCACGACCGCGCCGAAGGGAACGTTCCCGATCGCCAGATCGAATGTGGCGTCCGGTATCCGGGTGTCCGCGAACGACTCGGCGAGCACGCGGGCGCCAGGATAGAGGGCGGCGGCGATGCCCGCCGTGACGGGGTCCAGCTCGATCCCCGTGATCTCGGCGCCGGGCGGGGCGAAGCCGATGAAGTTCCCCGTTCCGCAGCCGGGTTCCAGCACCTGGCCGCCGGTGAATCCTACGTCGCGTGCGAAGCCCCAGACTGCCTGGACGATGGCGGAGTCGGTGTAGTGCGCGTTGAGCGTGTTGCGGGCTGCGGCCGTCATCTCGGCCGGCGTGAGGAGGCCCGCCAGTTCCGTGCGTGCCCATTCGAAATCGGGCTTCCCGGCATCGAAGACATCGGGAACCGCTCCCCAGCCGGACCAGCGGGCCAGGACGGTCTGCTGCGCGTCGGTGGCGGGCTGGTCGCCGGCATGGATCTCCCTCAGAGCGGCGAGGGCGGCGAGGTTCGCCCGGACCCGTGCGACTGCGCCCGAGGGGGCCAGGTCGGCCTGGCTGCCGGGCCGGAATGCTGTCGGCTCGGCCCGCCGGTGCTGCCCTGCCCCGAGGCCGCTTACCGGGTCTAGGTCTCCGTGTCCGGTTGTGGTCCGTCCTGCGTTTCCGGCTCGGGTTCGGGAAGGATCTCCCGTAGGACTATCTCCTGAGCCTGGTTCCGAGCCGCGCTGAGCCGCCCGGTCTTGGTCAGGAAGTCCTCGCCCGGCGGGTCGTCCCCGGCCAGGTCCATCATCAGGTCGGCTATCTCCAGGGCTGCTTCCTGTCCCAAAGTCGAGAAGTAGCTGTCCGGGTCGGAGATCTGGGCGTACCTTCCTGGCAGCCACCGTTGCCAGTGGCGTCGGGCGATCGCGCCGTAGTGGTTCATCTGCTTTGGCTCCCTCTGGTTCCATCGCGAGCAGGTCATCAAAGGTGAGCTGCCCTTCTATCTTGGTGTAACGGCGGCGGCGAGCCATGGCAGGTCACCAGGACCCCGTCGGCGACATCGCGGATTCCGGCATCTGATCCTGCATGTCCGGCGGCGCGTCGCAGAGCCGGGCCTCGGGCAGTTCGTCGTGCTCGGTTTCAGAGCACGAGCAGAACGGTCCGGACCTGCCGAGAAGTACAGGCAACTGGTGGTCCAGGTGGTCGCGGAGCCAGTCGGCGATCCCGGTGCCGGGCTGGAGCCGCATGACCTCCCAGGAATGCCACAAGGCGGTGAGCCGGATGATCGCCTCGGGATGCAGCCACCATTGGGCGCACCACCGGTACTCGCCGCCGAGTGCCCGGCGGTAGACCGGCACGAACTGCCCGGCCACCCATGCTTCAACTGTCGGGAACATCGGCTCAGGCGCGTCGTCCTGGCTCGCGGCCTCAGCGGACTGGTCCGCACTGCTCATGTTGTCCTCGTTCGCTAGCTGGCGTCGTTGGCCGCGGCGCGCATGAGGTCCTCGGCGAGGCTGATGGCCTGCTTGACGGCGCTAGCTGAGGACCCGGCGTACCAGGGACGAAGCCGCATCAGCGCCGGCCGCGCTCCGGTAGCGAGCAGGAGCGCGGCACCGGGCGGCAGCGCACGGATATCGGCAGGCTGCATGATCGGGCGGCGCTGGACCGATATCTGCTCGCTGGTCCTGCCGTCGCCATAGCTGACGGAGCGGACGGGCACGTCGTGCTGGCCGATCAGGGTGGCCAGGTCACGCGCGAGGCGCGGAGAATCCACGCCGGCGCCGATGACCTTTTTGGTGGCGGCGCCCCATAGAGCGGCCATCCCTGGCTCGCCCCACACGGTGACACCCTGTTCGTAACTTTGCAGAATGGTGACGGGCACGATGCCCCGCCCGCCGAGATGTGAGTACAGATCGGGCAGGTCAGCGATCCGGCAGATGTTGGCAGCCTCGTCCAGGACCAGGACCATCGGCGGGTCGAGCCGCCCGGCTTCCCGCTCAGCCTGGCGGCGGGCCGCGTGCATAGCAGTGTCGGTGAGCGCGGCGATGAGCGGGGCGGCGGCGGCGCGAGACTCGGTGAGCAGGTACAGGGTGTCGCGACCGCGAGCGAAGGCGACGGGATCGAAGGCTGGCAGGTGTGCTTCCGGAGCAGTAACCCAGGCCATGATGGCCTCGTCATGCAGGCACCGGGCTGCGGTGCGGGCGGTCTGGTAGATACCGTCGCGAGTCTCGGGCGCTCCGTGCTGAGCGCCGCGCAGCGACGAAGCCATCGCCGCGAAGCCCGCGTCGTCCAGCAACCTGGCCGGGGCAGGCGCTCCCGGCTCGTCGAGCCAGCGGGAAACCTCCCGGAGCGTGCGACCGGATGACGCGGCTGCGAGCAGGAGCGCGCACAGCAGCTCCTGGGCGGCCGGGCCCCACAGGTCACGCCGCGCGGAGTCGTTGACCGTGAGCACGAAGTGGGATGCGAGCCGGTGGGCTGCCTCTACTGTGGCCAGGCCCGCGAGCGGATTCCACCAGAACTGCTGTTCCTGGTGGGTGATCCGCTGAGGGTCGAACAGCCACGTCGCCGATCCTGCGGCGGCGCGCAGCCGGGCGGTGGCTGCCCACAGGTCGGCGCGAACGCTGGTCGCCACGACCGGCCCTGGTGCGGACAGGACGTACGGGACGGCGAGTGCGGTGGTTTTCCCTGATCGGGGTGCCATGAACGCGACGATGGTGTCTTCCCATGATGCGTAGAGCGCTGGGCCGTTTCCCTGCGGGCGCTGGAGATTGCCGAGCACGAGGCCGGTATCGGCCGGGGCTAGGTCCCGGGGGTTTTTCCCGGTCAGGGTGACCGGGCGCAGCCGGATGGCGGTGCGAGCGGCGTGGGACGCGGTGAGGAACCGGACGCCGTGGTTGCGGTGAAGCGCGCTCACGGCGTCACCGGGAGGCGGGAACCACCGTCGCCTGATGTGCCGCCCTGCCGGGACGATCGCGAAGACAGCGGCGGCCAGGAACACCGCCCCGACGGCTGCTACGAGCGTGCCGGGTGTGCCGGGCCACGCCTGGCTGGCATGGCCGTGGGCTAGGTACGCGATGAAGCGGCGGCCGAACGGCAGCACCCGCCCGCCGCTGATCAGCGCGGCGGTCCTGGCGGCGGCCCAGGTGAGCCAGGCGGCGCCGGCCAGACCCAGCATCCCGCCACGACGATCCACCCGGCCGCAGCGTTCCCGGCGGTGAGCGAAGGACGGGGGCCGACCGCGCGGCTCACGGGAGTCGCCCCGGCCAGCCGGCGGTCCTGGGGGTCGCGGCCGGATGTTGGCGGTCAGGGATGCCTTTGCCCAGGTGGGAGGCGTCGTAGTGGCCGGCGCCCAGGCATGCGGCAGAGGGAGCTCCGAGAGGGAAGTTCTGCCCGACCAGCGCCTGCTGAGTGCGGGTGACCTCTTGGCCGTCCTGGCCGGCTGGCGTGCCGAACAGCGGCTCTCCGGCTCTTATCGCCAGCTCGGCCTGCTCGATCTGGCGGACTCCCTCGATGACCCTCTGTGCCTTCTCCGGTTCGGCCGCGCTGTTCTCGGCGATCGCCTCGATCGTGCTGGCCAGGGTTCCGATTGCGCCGCGCAGTCGCGGGATCAGCACATCTAGTTCCTTACGCGATAGCTCGCGCGGCCAGTCGTCGTTTTCGTGGGGTCCGAGGTATCGCTCGACCGGATTCCAGAACGTCAGCAGATCGTCGGCAATCTGCTCGGTTTCCCTCGCGCGGGCGAGGATTGGGTGCTCTTGCTCTGGCATGGCCTAGCTCCGGCTCGGGTCGCGGGCGATGGCCTGGTCCGTGTCGTACAGCAGCTGCTCGGCTCCGACTAGGCCCAGCTCTACCGGGATGCCGAGCCGGTGCCCGGTCTTGATCAGGTACTTGCCTCGACCTGGATGGCGGTAGCCGGGCTGCCAGGAATCGGGCGCGGACCACGAGGTGACGAGTTCCTGTTCGGGGCCGCTGAGCGGGGTGATTTGGTGCACTCGGGCCAGCTCGCGCGGCGGCAGGCCCGCCAGTACCGTGATCGCGCAGCGATCGGCGAACCCGCGCGCCTTGGCCCGGTCCTCCTCGGTGGCCAGGGCGTCCAGGTCGGCGAGCGAGTGGGTGATCATGATGCTGGCCATGCCCTTGGCGCGATTCAGGCGGGTGAGCGAGTCGGCGTACTCCACCAGGCCGGCAGCACCGCGCAGCGCTCGCCACAGCTCATCCATGACAGCCATGTACGGGCGGCGGGGCGCGATACCCAGATCCGCGAGCGCTGCGGCAGCATCGACCATCCCGAAGCCGTACGCCCAGGTGCACAGCATCGCGGCGGTCAGCAGGCTGTCCCCGGCTGCGCCCACGCGCGACACATCCACCGACACGGCGGGCGCCGCCAGATCGATCGGCTTGGACGTTGGTCCGTCGAACACCCCGGCCAGCGATCCGGTGCACAGCAGGTCCAGCGTGAATACCAGGTCCTCGCTGCGCCGCCGGTAGATGCCCAGGCTGTCGGCACGGGCAGCCGAGCGCAGGGCGTCTGGCCCTTCCTCGATGGCCTTCAGCACGTCGATGACCGTCGGCTGGGCGGTGTCAGCGTGACGCTGGTCGAGCAGGTCGATAGCCCGGCCGAGGAGCACTTCCTCGGCGTTGCCGATCGCGGCACCGCGGATCAGAGTGCATAGCGCCATCAGCAACGAGAGGCGGCGGGAGCGGACCTCCCACCGCAGGCTGGCGGCAACGTCGCCGCTCATCCTGGCCAGGGCCGTTCCGAGCGGTCCAGCGTCCAGCGGGTTGATCCGGTCCATGCCGCGGCCGATCCGGATGACCTGGCCGCCCAGGTGCTCGACCAGCAGCGCGTAGTCAGGCTTGGTGTCGCCGAGCACCAGGCCGGTGACCCCGGTGCTGACTGCGCCCGTCAGCAGCCTCTTGACCAGAGTGGACTTCCCGGTTCCTGGCTGGCCCAGAATGAACACGCCGGGATTGGTGACTAGCCCTGACCGCAGCCAGGCCAGGGGGTCCATGCACACGACCTCGCCGGAGAGCTGGTGCCGGCCAACCGGCGTCCCCGCGACGGGTGTGCCCGATCCGGCAACGTACGGATATAGCCCGCACACCTGAGCGGTGGTGGCCTGGTATTCCGGGGCCGCACTGACATGGGCCGCCCGCCCGCCATAGGGAATCTTCCATCCCCAGGCGGGCGGGACGGCGCGCGCGGACGGCTCGGCCGGCCGGATCAGCCGGCGCTGGCTGCGCTGCTGGCCGGGCTGGTCGCCGGCCACGTTGTCGGGGACTGCCCGGACGAATCGTCTTTTTGTCATGGCCTGACCTCCGTGTCTGAGCGTCTAGCGGGGCATCCAGCGGGCGAGGTCCGCAGGACAAACCCCGCAGGGCAAGGTGACCGCGAACCCGGCCGCCTGGCTGTAGACCATGCGCCGCAACCGGATCTTCGAGGCCTCTGCTGCGGCCTCGACTCGTGCCACCGCGTCCGGCAGCTCAGACTCGTCGGTGACGGTGGTGGTGACGTACAGCGAGATCAGGCAGACTCCGGCGCCGCCTGCTTCCTCGACGGCGGCCTGTCGGGCGCGCGCCTGGTCGAAGGCGTCCCGCGCGGTCTCGTCGCGCCCGGTCCGCTGCCGGTAGTGCGTCCGGAACAGCGCCGCGTTAACTTCGGACTCCAGCAGCCGGGCCGCTGCGGCGGCGGGCAGCGGCCGGTACTGGAGAGTGACCCGCTTGGGGAAACGGCCTGGAGCAACCAGGCGGGCGAGCACATCGGCGGCAACGTTGTGGCGCGGCGCTTCCTGCCAGCACCAGGTGACACTCGTGCCGCTGTCGTGCCGGTAGCGGTCGGCCAGCTCCTCCGCACCGGCCGGGGCGGCATCTGCCCAGTCCAGCTGTCTGGTGCCACTGTTAGCGCAGGCATAGGCGGGAGCCCGGTTTACCTCCCCCCTGGTCGCTGGAACGAAGGCGGTCCGCACGACGTCCGCGATTTCCGCTGCTGTGAGCCGTCCCAGGACGGACACACCGCAGGTACCCAGCGCCGATTCCAGTCCAGGCAGGAGGCGTCCCGTCTCGGCGACAGCCGAGAATAGAGTCTGCGGCCCGGCCGCCAGCGCCCTCGGGTCGACGGTAATTGATACGCGGGTATCCACCTCGGCGGCTACGGCTGGTGCGGCGTCCACGAGCTGGCGCATGATCTGGCGGGCCGGCAGCGGCGCGGCCGGGTCGAGCGCCGCGGTCACGGCGGCGCCCAGAGCCGAACCTGGCCCGGGCGCGGTGTCCACCGTGACCGTCACCCAGCGCAGCGCGGGCTGGTAGCCCAGGCCGGCCAGCCATCCGCCCCAGTTCGCGACCCAGCCGTCCGCCTCGTCCCGGTCGGCGAGCCACATCGACGCTGGAACCACACGCCAGGTGGCGGTGAGGTACCGCGTGCGCTCATCGAGGATGAGGGCGTAACGTCCACCGCGGTGGTCATCCGTGTCGAGCAGCGTCGACGATGTCAGGACACCTGGCAGCGTGTGCTCCGGAGAGTGCTCCCGCACGTCGGAGAGGCGGAACTGTGTGCGCTTTCGCGCCGAGCCGTACCACCACCGTGCCCGTCGCAGCGCAGCTACTGCCAGCGGCTCGCCGAGACCAGTCCTGATCAGGCCAGCCGCGCCGCCAGCCAGGACCGGCGGGACAACGTAGATCAGTGCGCGGATATCGGCCGCGCCTGCGACGATCAGGACCAGGAGCGCACCGAGCGCGGTCAGCGTCCCGGTCGTGCCCAGACCGAGCAGGCCGATGCCGCGGCTGCGCCGCCAGCCGCCGTAGTCACGGGGAGGCTGAACGCTCTCACCAGGCACTGGGTCACCCTCCGTCGTTCGGTTGCATGGCGCCGGTCGCTGCGTTGCCAGCGGACTTGGCACCGGCTGCAAGACCGGCAATGACGACTCCAGCTGGCCCCGCCGCAGCCGCGCCTCCTGCTGCTGCTCCCGCTCCGGCCGCTCCGGCGCCACTTCCCGCCGCAGCACTGGCGCCACTCCCTGCAGCGGCGCCGCTCATGGCCCCGGCGCCCGACCCGGCGGCACCGGACGGGACGCCTGCGGTCGCCGCAGTGCTTCCCGAGGACGCCGCGCCTTCTGGGTGGGGGACATCAGCTCCTGACCCGGGCGTCGGCCGGGCGGAGCCGCCGCCTGGCGACGACGCACCGGAGGGGCTGAGCTGATCAGAGACGGAGCGGGCCTGATCGGAAGCGGTGGCTCCGCCACCGCCTCCGTAGGCGCGGAGCGCTCCCATCGCCACTACCCCGCCCATGGCTGTCTGGAGGAATCCGCCGCCCGAAGCGGAGTCCGCTACGGCCCCGGTGGTCCAGGTGAAGAACTTCATCAGCACCGGCAGGGCGATCAGGGATAGCAGCATCATCGCGAACCCCATGAGGATCGTTTGCACGTTGCTGCCCGTGCCAACCAGGGTGAATGCGGTCGCATAAACCGCGGCGGCGGCGACCTTGTAGAAAATCAAGGCCAGGCCCCAGCTCGTGACCTTCCTGAACCAGGCCCGCGTTCCCGGGTTGAGTGTGCCGACTGCGGCCAGCGGCAGTACCCCTGCAAGCACGATCAGGGCTGCCTGCCGGAACAGCATGAGGATCGCCTGGATGGCGCCGATGATGATGGCGATAACGCCGAGCACGACGACGACAGAAGCAGGACTGCCGGTCATCTCCATCAGGATCGCGAGCCGCTGAGCGAAGTGGCCGCCCGATGACGCGTTGAGCACCCACGATGACCATGCGTCTCCGGCCCGAAGGAGCAGCGTGGGCAGGAGTACGCCGATCGCTGTGGTGACAGCAATGATCGCCAGGCCAGAGCCGACGTCGGCGAGCGGAGCGGCCTTGCGGGTGATCGCCATCTTGCCGCCGGCGATGATCATGGACAGGACGGCGACGGCGGCGGCTATCGGGAGCATCCACTGCTGGAGTTGCCCCACCGCTGGCTGTGAGGCGAGGTTCGGAGAGGGGATCTCGATCCACCAGGTGGCCGCCCCGGTAATCATCCAGTGAATGCCGGACTGGATGCCGGAGGCGAGCGTGCTCAGCACGCCGCTGGTGACGCCGCCGGCGACTTTGCCCGCGCCATGGCTGACGATCGGGCCGATCAGACACCTAGGGTCGAGCGTCGGTACGCAATGAGCAGCTGACATTGTCTAGTCTCCAGGTGAGAACGGAAATGGCGTGAAGCCCGGAAGGATCTGGAGCCGGCGCCTTATCACATGAAGGCCGTGACGACGCCCGCAGCGATCAAGGCGAGGCTCAGCCCGCCGATAACCCATGGGATGGACGTAGCGCCGTCAGCGGCGAACGACGCTCGGTTACGGCGGCCGATTGTCATCTTTCCCGCGCAGATCAGCAGGCCGATAACGCCGCAGATCAAAACGGCCCACTTTGCCCACGAGATGATGGTGTCGACCGGGCCTGTCAGTCCCGGGATCGTGGCCGGCGCCGGATTCGGAATGACTGGCCCCCCATGGCGAGAGACAGCCAGCAGCAGGTGACCTGCCGCAGCCAGGTATGCGTGCAGTATCGCGAGCATGGCGACCATCGGTTACTCCTCCTGTTACATCGGGTGGGCGGCAAGCCGACGACGTAGCGGGCAAAGGCGCAGCGCGATGTCTCAGGTGCGCCGAGGACCCAACCCGCCCCCGGGTCCGGCTGCCCAGTCAGCCAGATCGGTCAGGTCAGATAGCAGCGAAAGGCAAGACAAGCCGATGGACGACACCTGGACGGCCGAGCGGATCCGCGCGCTCGGCCCCACAACCGACCTGCCAACCCTTGCCTCCATCCTGCGTTGCAGCAGGTGGAAGGCCTACAGATGGCTCGCACTGGCGAGTGGGAGGCAGCTGGCGTCAGGATCATCCGGATCGGATCGTGCTACAAGGTGGGCGTGCCGTCCATCCTCGAAGTGCTCGGCTACTCCGACGCTACGCACCACACCTATCGAGACCAAGCGAGTGGCCGGCACAGGAGTACGGGAACCCGTGGATAACCAGCGAGTTACCCACAGCTGGCCTAGAACGACCGCCAAGGGCGCCCTGGTCTCGAAGACCATTCCAAGCAATGAGGTTCGAACCGCCTGCGGCTATCCTCACCAGGAAGGACCGACCGAGTGAAGACGTACAGAGCCTGCTTCTGCCGTGAACCAGGCACCGGGAAGGAACTCGGCGCTCGGTGCCCGGATCTGCCCAAGAAGAACCACGGCAAGTGGTTCGCGCGCTACGAGGCGCCGCCCGGGCCTGATGGGAAGCGGACCCGCCCGCGGATCGGTCCCTTCGACACTGAGAAGCAGGCCAAGCAAGAGCTGGGCAGGGCGGTCGGAGCCGACGCGGCCGTCATCAGCAGTGAGGACCGCAAGCTGAAGGTCGGTGCGTACCTTGACCGCTGGCATGCCAACCGCGTCAGTGCCGCCGAGAGCCGGGACGGCGGCCTCGCGCCGTCGACTCTGGAGGCCGAGGCTGAGGCGATCAGCCTTTACCTCAAGCCCAGCCTGGGTCACCTCTTGCTCGTTGACCTGCGCAACCAGCAAGTCCGCGACCTGTACGCGGCGATGCGGAAGATCAACCGGCCCGCCGAGAAGCAGGACCGGTCCGACCTGCTCCGGGCACTGCTGAAGGCTAGGGCGTTAGGAGAGCGCGGGCGGATCTCCACCAGGCCCCTGAGCGAGTCCCGCATCAAGCGGGTGAACGCGGTCCTGTCAGCTGCGCTGAACGACGCCGTCAGCGTCGACCACCTGATCGGCCTGAACCCGGCTGCCGGGATCTTCCGGACCGGGGGCACCAGGAAAGCCAGCAGGTCCAGGCCGCTTCTGTGGACGGCCGAGAGAGTCGAATACTGGGAACGGACAGGCAAGGTACCGGCGAAGGTCATGACCTGGACCCAGGCTCAGGCCCGCAGCTTCCTGGACTTCTCCGACGCATCCGGTGAGCGGCTGCATGCGGTGTTCCACCTGGACGTCCACTACGGCCCGCGCCGCAGCGAGCTGGTCGGGCTGGAGCGCCAGGATATGAGCGTGCGGCGGCGGCGGGTGCACATCCGCCAGGCGCAGGTCGACGACGAGCTGGACGACACGAAGTCTGGCAAGTCCGACCGGGAGATTATCTTCGACCAGGAGACCGGGAATGTCCTGCGGGACTGGGAACGGCGCCAGCAGCAGGAGCGGGAAGACCTCGGGGAGGACTACGCAGATTCCGGCCGCTACTTCACTTATCCGGACGGCCGCGCACTGCGCCCCGAATACCTATCTATCAGGTTCGGCATCCTGGTCAGCCGGTACGCCGCGATCCGGCGCCGGTACTACCAGGAAATGCGGTCCGTCGACTGGATCGCGCGGCGCCACCGCGTGCCCGAGCAGGCGGTCAGGATCGCACTGGCGGCGCCGCTGCCGCCGCTGAACTTCCACGGCCTGCGGCACGGGGCGGCGACCATGCTGCGCACGGCGAGGGTGCCCGGCAAGGTGGTATCCGAGATCCTTGGTCACGCGAGCACGTCGTTCACCGACGACGTGTATACCGTGGTGGCCGAGGAACTGGCAGAGGAGGCCGCGGCGGCGATATCCCAGTTCGTGTCGAGGCGCGCCGACGGGAGCGTGGCATGACTTTTCGGCCCAGCAATGGCCCAGCAGGAGGGAAAATGATCATGAAAACTCAGTCAGGACACCCGCTTAAATACACGGACGCCCAGGTCAGGGAGCGGAGGCTCGGGGATTTGAACCCCGGATGGGCGCGAACCCAAACCGCATTAGCAGTGCGAGGCACTGTTGGCGGTGCAGTGCGGCCAGGTTGCGTTCTGGCTGGTCAGAGCTGGTGCAGGCACCCCGGCATCCTAGGTTCTGTTTGGCCCGTGTGGGCGGGGCGTGGCGCCTTTCGGCCCAGCAATGGCCCAGCGGGCCGACACGCTCGGCCCGCTCGCCGGGCATGGTTCGCGAAGGCGGAGACCGGCGGTGGCGGCAATGGCTGACCGCACCGTGCCGCAGCCCGGATCGCTGCCTGATGACCTAGCGGCAGCGCTACCCGCAGAGGAATCCGGGGAACTGGCGCACGTCACATCCCCCGCGTGGGCCTGGCTGCCTGCTGGCGCTCAGATCACCGTCCTGGGGAAGCGCGTCGCACGGTCCCTGGTGATGGCGGGATTCAGCATGCACCACTGCGCCGAGGCTGACCCGCTGTATCAGCTGGGTGGCGTCTGCGTGCTTCCAGTACCAGAGTCGCCGGGCGAGCACCTGGCCGGCATCGCGGTCTCGTGGACTACGCATCACTCGCTGGCCCTTGATGAGAGCAAGTGGGCAAGTGCGCGGTCCTGACGATGAGCATGAACAGCGCGCTAGGCCGGATCTTGCGCACGCTCGGCTATAACGCCGAGCCCTATGGTGCCGGCGGCGCATGGATCATCGCTATCACAGCGAGTGACGAGCGGGAGGCACACTCCCGATGACTGAACTCGCTGAGCGCTCCTTGAGCTGCGGAGCGCAGTCCACGACTGTCCAGGCGGGCAGCGCAGGTAGCATCATGCGGACGGCCGCTGCTGCAGATGCGACTCCGCCGGACGACGCGGTGCCGGCCGCTCGCATCCAGCAACCTGGCGTCCCTGAAACCCTTGCCGCGAGCGCGACGCGCTGGCGGGGGAACGGCAGGCGCAGGGAGGCCGTGCCATCCTGGCCGCTGATCGTGCTAGCCGCCCCGGCGACCGTGGCCGTATGGTCGGGCTGGGTCCGGCTGGGTCAGATGACCGGGTTCGGCCTTGTCCGGCCATTTCCAGGGTTGCGGGATTCCGTTCGGGTGAACACGGCCATCACCCTGCCGATCGGCGTTGAGGCATACGGCGCCTATGCCTGCGGGCGTGGCTGGCCGCGAGTCCGCAGACCAGCGAGCGGACCCGTCAGTTCGCTAAGTGGTCGGCGATCGGATCGCTCGGTTCAGTACGCCGCCGCGACCGGCTTCGACCGGCACGTCACTTTGCTGCCACACGTCATGGCTCAGTTCCTTGAGGTAGGTGGCTACTGGACCGACGCCGTCGCCGCGCATTTATGCGCGCTCGAAGCCTGGCGTTACCTTGGCGATCGACCGGGCGAGGCGCAGGCCCACGTTGACCTGTGCCTGCCGCGCTTGCGGGCCGGGCACTTGATGACGCGCTTGCGAATGGCCGCGATGCGCTGGCCATCTTCCGCTCGCTCGGGGATGACTCTGGCGTAGCATACGCACTCGATCGCCTTGGTCTCGTGCACTGGCACGCGGCCCGCTATCTGGACGCGCTCATCCACTTCGATGAGTCCCTGGCCACGCACCGGGTGACCGGAAACCGGTATGGCGAGGCGGAAGTGCTCGGCCACAGCGGATTCGGGTACCGGCATCTGGGCCGCTACGCCAAGGCCGTCACCGCCTTCGAGCAGGCGCTTGAGCTATACCGTGACATTGGCGACAGCCGGGGCGAAGGCAAGATGCTCAACAACATCGGAAACGCCTGCCGGAACATTGACAAGCACGCCGAGGCTCTGGCCAGCCTGCGCAGCGCCCTCGGCATCTATCGTGATCTCGGCGACCGTCGTTGCGAGGCCGACGCGCTCAACAACATCGGCACGACGTTTCACCGGATGAATCGCAACGATGAATCCTTGATCCACCATCAGAAGGCCCTCGCTATCGCCCGTAAGCTAATGGAACCGTATGAGACGGCTCAGGCACTGCGCGGTATCGGTGATGTCTGCGACCAGCTGGCCCAGGACTCGCTGGCACTCGACTACTACCGCCAGGCACTTGAGCTGAGCCGCGAGCTCGGCGATCCGTATGAGGAAGCGTGCTCGCTCGACGGTCTCGGCAACGTGACCCTGCGCACCGACGGAGCGGTAGCGGCCAGGGAGCACTGGCGGCAGGCACTGGAGCTTTTCGAGTTCATCGGCGTGCCAGAGGCGAGCGCGGTCAGGTCGAGGCTCGATCTGATGCGAGAATAAGAGCACTTAGTGCTATCGGTGCCATTTAGATGAACGGCGACCACAGCGTTGATCCACCAGGCAGTTTTACTGCCCGATGACCACGATGCGGTCGCCGCCAGGTCACGCGGTTACGCCGGCTAGCACTAGCAACGCGGTGCGCGGGCTAGCCGACAATATTGACATAACCGACAAGCACATTTGTCTGTTGACCGGTCTCCCACGAGACGTAGTTAGCCGTGACGGACCAGAATCCCGGTCCAGATCCGATGAGCGGTGCATTGCCCGGCGATGGCTGGTTGACGACGCAGTTACCGTTAGCCGCGTTCGGGTTGATATAGACATCTACGTCGTATGGGGCATTACCCTGATATGATGTGAAGAAGATGTAGGAGCCGGGCTGGACGACGCCGACGGGATAGACCTGAGTGCCAGTGGACAGGGTCAGCGTATTTCCGTTGGCAAGCGTTCCTGCGGGTGTCGCTACCCAGACATGGGAGGGCTGCTGGCAGGTCGAGGCAAACGCGGGCGCCGATGGCAGCCCGACCATCGCCGAGCTAAGCAGGATACCGCTCGCTAACAGCATTAGCGGTCGTCGTCGTAAGAATTTCACAGTAAAACCTCCGGGTTGAGGCAGCACCTATGCTGGTACGCCTATCGACAGAATGCACCGGGAATTCCTGGGTCAATTTGCCTGCGCTCATAGGGTAAGCAGGCGAACCACCCTGGCGTAAGACTAAGAAGTCTTGTCGAAAGAACCTAGATAGGTCAGCACCGGGCTATTGGTCTCCCAGGTCTGGTAGTACGCGTATACCTTCATCTCGCCTACATAGGGGATGAAGGATGCCTGGTGGCTCCGCTGATTGAGCACGCAGTTCGAACCCGCGTAGCCCTCGAGGTTATTGTAGATGAAGCCCGCGCCGGTGTTCGGATCCCCGCTTGGGGTGTAGTACTGGAATATCACGCCATAGCCTGGCGCGAGTACGGCGGCGAAGGTGAGATTGGCTGATCCGGGGATCGAGAAGTTACCGGAAGGAAGGCTGCCGTAGTCACTGACGATCCAGGCATGGGAGGGTTGCTGACAGGTCGCTGCCGAAGCGGCGACCGGATTGAGCGCGACCAACGCTCCTGATAAGAAGGCTAAGGCGGCGAGGGCTCGTCCTAACTTCCCTATTCTGATTTTCATTTTTGCCATCTCCATCTCGGGTGAGTTTCGTTCATGGCTCATGCCAGACCCTACTGCCAGAATACAGGTTGGATGATTTAGCGGCTAGTGCCAGCGGCGCCCGGTAAGCTTGCCAATGTTTCGCTGGTATGGCCAGGTAATGGCCTGGTGCTGATGTCACCAATGTTGCCAGCGCTAACCTCGATCTTTCGTGAGGCTGGTCTGGTGGTCTAAGGTGGTCGGCTTGGTGCCGGTTTCCGGCCTGGGTCACGATGGTGCTGCGGCTGGCGTGCCGGGCGGCGGGTTCCACGGTCCCGCGGTGCTTGTCCTTTCTTGTTGCTGGTGACTGGGTTACTGGTCAGCCGGGTGAGAGTGTGTCGAGGCGGCTGATCGCGGCAGTGATGTCGGGGGCCCGGGCCATCGGGGGGCGATGCGGAGGTGCAGGCGGCGGCTTCCGCGGACGATCCGGCCGGGGGCGGAGATCAAGTGGAGGCGGAGCCTGGATCATGATCCGCTGCCTGCCTGACGGTGCAGCTTCCACTTTGCCAGCAAATGCGCCTCCTTGTCGCGATCAAGCCCGTGCTCGGCCTGCCGGGCGGACGGCACAGGTCGGTGTCCTGCTGACAGCCACTGCCACGTGTCAGCGACCGTGGCGGCAATCGACCGGCACCGCAGACCGCTGGCGCTCGCCCTGCCTGAGTCCACGCTCCAGGTCCCGGGATAAGTCCGCCACAGGGGGATCTCCGTCCACTGCGCGATGCCATTGGCGATCAGGAAATCGTCGTCCACCCACTCAAGCTCGGAATCCGATCCAGTCTCATGAACGCAGGCGTCAAGCAGCCCGCCGAAGGTCGCGTCCCCGGCAGGTGCTGTCACGTTGAACGTTCCTGCCACGCCTGTCTGTACGCAAAGCAGCGTGAACTCCGCCAGGTCCCGGACATCGAGCGGCTGGATCGATCGTTGCCTGTTACCCGGCGCAAGCACGCAACCGCCGGCGGCGATTCTGTTCAGCCACCAGGTGAGCCGGCCGACATCTTCCCGGGGGCCGAGAATCACGCCAGGCCGCAGCGTCAGCACGCTGCCATCGAATGCCTCAGCGGCGGCGCGCTCGCATCCGGCCTTAAATGAGCCGTAGTGGGCCGCCGGCCAGGTCGCCGACGTCTCGGCCGTCCCCTGGACGTCAGGCGCGCAATCGTAAACCCGCGAGTTCTCGCTCACGCTCTCCCGCGGCCAGTCCGGATATACCGAAACAGTCGACATGAATACGTAAGTCGATGCCCGGCCAGAGAGAATCCTCGCCGCGTTTCCCACCACCGCGGGTACGTAGCCACTGGTGTCAATGACGGCGTCCCACTCGCGAGCGCTCACAAGCCCGGCTAGATCTGCTACCGCCTCCCTGTCACCCCGCACTGCCTCGACCCCGGCGACGTCACCTCCCGTACGTCCCCGGTTGAACGTCGTGACCGAGTGACCACGCTCGATCGCGATCTCAGCAATGAGCCGCCCGACAAAACGCGTCCCTCCCAGAACAAGAAGCCTCATAACGTCATCATCGCGCCAGACCCGGAGGCTGCGGCGGCGATCTCCCAGTTCGTGTCCCGGCGGGCCGACGGGAGCGCGGCGTGACTTTTCGGCCCAGCAATGGCCCAGCAGGAGGGAAGATGATCATGAAAGAGCAGTCCGGGCGCCCGCGTCGAAATTTACGGACGCCCAGGTCAGCGATCGGAGACTCGGGGATTTGAACCCGGATGGGCGCGAACCCAAACTGCGTTAGCAGACCGGGTACCAGGCGGCAGGGTCACCTGGCCTGCCGGTGAAGTCGTAGCGCAAGCCAGCCTGCGACAGCGCGACCAGCGAAATGGACGTTGTTCCCCAGACCCGTCCGTCGCCAAGGTCGCGGCGGACGACTAGCGCGCGGTCATCGCTGGAATCGAGGCCGTCGCCGTTGACCAGCGGCAGCCAGTCGCCCCAGGCGGCTGCCGTGGTCTGGGTAGCGGCACCGGCACCGAGCAGCGGTTCCGGGCGAGCCGCCGCCTCGAAGCGCGACAGGAAATAACTGATCCTGGCGACTTCATGGGGCTGGCCGTCCGCGAGCAGGTCGCTGGCCAGGCCGCTATTCACGGCGAAGTAGAGGCCAGGTGCCAGCTCACGCTCGGTCAGCTCCTGACCGTCCCAGGACTGGATCAGGGCCCGATCAGGATCGGCCGTCAGCAGGTGGAACGGATCGAAGCCTGCCAGCGCCGCTCGCTCAAGTGGCTCGCCCGCCGCCGCACGCAGCGGCAGCACTCCCCTGCTCTGGCGTGCGGCTTCCGGCGCTGGCTGGCCCCGGCCGTTGAGCACGCAGCCGACGCGCCGGTCCTGAGGCGACACGGCCAGCCAGGTCCCTCCGGCGCGCAGATCCCGGCCTCCGACCAGCTGGGGTGAGTCCGGCCAGTGCCGACCTGGCGGCTCCCAGGACCTGGCCACAAGCTCGTCTCTGACGCCGACGAGCAGGACGGGCAGGCCGGGCTCGATGGCCAGCAGCGCTGTGCACACCGGCTAGTCGCCGCAAACGCTAGGCAGGGTCGGCTCGCTGATTGCTGATCGCCTCGTTCCGCTCGCAGATCGGCCAGCCGGCGGCCGATCGTTACGAATTAGCGCATTGAACGAGCTAAAACTATCGCGCGACCCGCCTGGCGTAGACAATGACTGACATGCGGATGGCTGAAGGAGCGCTGCTGCACCAGGTCCACCCGGCCAAGATCGGCGCGGACCTCGGTGCCTCGATCATCTCGGACGTGCTGCTGTGGCGGGAGCGGCCGGCTGCGGCGGTGGCACTGCGGTGCGTGGTGCCGATCGCCAGCTCGGCGGCCGTGCTCGTCCTGGCCGATCTGGACGCGCTGGCCCGCACTCGCCGCGGCCGGTACGTGCTGGCCCATATGCCACCGTCGGCCCAGGCGGTCAGGATCGCCGGAGACGCACTGATGGGTATCGGCGCCTACCGCCGCAGTCCTCTGCTCTGTGCGGCTGGCGCCGCGATGGTGATGGCCGGCTGGTCGCATGCGCTGTGGCCAGGGCAGCCGACGCAGCCCGGTTAGCTCTGATCTCGGCCGACGACCGGTCACCGCTCCCCGGCCCGCCATTGACAGGACCTCCTGACTGTTTGATGCTCGATTTGTCCGTCCTGTCAAGGAGGCGTCGTGGTCACTCACCCCCGGCCGACCTGGTCGAGTATCGTCCGCATCACCGGGTTAGCCGCGGCGCTGGCCGCCGCGAGCCTGATTGCCGGCTCCGCTCAGCGGCCGGCGTTAGCGGTCTCGACCGCGTGCCCCTGGGTGGGCTCGAGCGCTCCGGTCAGCCAGCGGGTGAGCCAGCTGCTGGCCAGGATGACCACGGCGCAGAAGGTCTCGATGATGACCGGGGCGGGCGGGTCGAGCTATGTCGGCCTGATTCCCGCCATCGGGTCCCTCTGCATCCCGGCGATCAACCTTCAGGACGGCCCCGAGGGCCCCGGTGATGGCCTGACGAATGTCACGCAGCTTCCCGCGCCGGTCGACGTGGCCGCGACCTGGGACAGCGCGGCGGAGCAGCTCTACGGGCAGGTCATCGGGGCCGAGCAGGCGGCCAAGGGCAGCACGATCGACCTCGGCCCGACGATCAACATCGTCCGGGACCCGCGCTGGGGCCGGGCCTTCGAGTCCATCGGCGAGGACCCCTTGCTGAACGGCCAGCTCGGTGCCGCCTACATCAGGGGCGTTCAGTCCACCGGAGTGATGGCCCAGGTCAAGCACTTCGCCGTGTATAACCAGGAGACCAACCGCAATACGGCATCGGACAACGCGGTCGTGAGCACGAAGGCAATGCAGGAGATCTACCTGCCGGCCTTCCAGACTGCTGTGCAGCAGGGCGCGGCATCCTCGGTGATGTGCTCCTACAGCACGGTCAACGGCACCTTCGCGTGCCAGAATCCGTTCTTGCTCAGCACGGTGCTGCGGCAGCAGTTCGGGTTCAGCGGCTTCGTCACCTCGGACTGGGGAGGCACTCACGCGACGGCCGCCTCGGCCAACGCGGGGCTGGACATGGACATGCCGGGCGGCGACGGATTCTACGGCAGCGCGCTGTCCTCCGCCGTCTCGTCGGGCTCGGTCAGCCCGGCCACGCTGAACTCGGCGGTCTCGGAGATCCTGACCGAGATGTTCGCGTTCGGCCTGTTCGACAAGCCGACCACCGGCTCTCCGGCGCAGCCAGCGACCACCGCCGCCAACCAGTCCGATGCGCTGCAGCTCGCTGAGGAAGGCACCGTGCTGCTGAAGGACAGCGGCGCGATCCTGCCGCTCAGCTCCTCGACCTCCTCGATCGCGGTGATCGGCGCCGACGCCTCGACCAGCCCGCTGACGGTGGGCGGCGGCAGCGCCGGGGTAACCTCCAGCGGCACGATCACCCCGCTGCAAAGCATCACGACTCGAGCCGGCGCGGGGATCAAGGTCAGCTTCAACGACGGTTCCTCGGCCAGCTCGGCCGCCACGCTCGCGGCCGCGTCGAGCGTCGCCGTGGTCTTCGTCAGCAACTTCGAGACCGAGGGCAGCGACCTGTCCAGCATCGACCTGCCCAGCGCGGAAAATTCGCTGATCTCGGCGGTCTCAGCGGCGAACCCGAACACGATCGTCGTGCTGAACACCGGATCAGCGGTGACGATGCCGTGGCTGTCCTCGGTCAAGGGCGTGCTTGAGGCCTGGTATCCGGGTCAGGAGGATGGCACGGCGATCGCGGCGCTGCTCTACGGCGACGCCGACCCCGTCCGGGCACCTGACGGTGACCTTCCCGACCTCGCTGTCCCAGGTCCCGGCGAGCACGGCGGCACAGTTCCCCGGCACCAACGGCACGGTCCAGTACTCCGAGGGCGTAGACGTCGGCTACCGCTGGTACAACAGCCAGGGCCTGACTCCGCTGTTCCCGTTCGGCTTCGGGTTGTCCTACACCAGCTTCTCGTTCAGCAGCCTGACCATAGGCTCGCTGTCGGCCGGCGGGACCGCCGCGGTCACGGCGAAGGTCACCAACACAGGCACCAGAGCCGGCGCTGAGGTCGCACAGCT
Source organism: uncultured Actinomycetota bacterium (assembly GCA_963819285.1). GTDB lineage: Bacteria > Actinomycetota > Actinomycetes > Streptosporangiales > Streptosporangiaceae > Chersky-822. Next base: position 200,606 of record CAWFVM010000006.1, on the reverse strand, counting down.
CTACGTCACCGATCCGGCCGCCTCGGGCGAGCCGCCGAAGCAGCTCGAAGGCTTCGCGCGGGTGAATCTGGCGGCGGGTGCCAGCCAGACCGTCACCTTCCCGCTGACCCAGCGCAACCTGCAGTTCTGGAACTCCGCCACGAATGCCTGGGCCACCAGCACCGGCAGCTACGGCCTCGCGGTCGGCGACTCGGACGCGAACCTGCCGCTGACCGGCACCCTTGCGGTCACCTCGGCCCAGCTCGGCCAGCCGGTCGCGATCACCAGCCCGGGATCTCAGGAAGGCCTGGCCGGGACGGCCGTGTCGGTGCCCGTCAGTGCGAGCGACTCGACCTCGGGTCAGACGCTGTCGTACTCAGCGGCCGGCCTGCCGGCCGGGACCTCGATCTCGGCGACCAGCGGCGCGATCACCGGAACCCCGAGTACCGCCGGTACCAGCACGGTAACGGTGACGGCCAGGGATGCTACCGGAGCCCTGGCGACGACGTCGTTCATCTGGACCGTGGAGCCGGCCGCTGACGGCATCGCCGCCACCCCGCTCGTCGGATACCAGGGTCTCTGCCTTGACCTGGCCGCTGACAGCAATACCGACGCAAGCAAGGTCGAGGTGTACACCTGCAACGGGACCAACGGCCAGGAGTGGACCGTTGAGCCGAACAGCACCGTCCAGGCGGACGGCAAGTGCCTGGACGTGGCCGGCGGCGGCACCGCCAACGGCACCCTGGTCGAGCTCTTTACCTGCAACGGCACCGGTGCCCAGCTCTGGCAGCCCCAGGCCGGCGGCGCGCTGCTCAATCCGCAGTCCAATGCGTGCCTGGACGACACCGGCTTCTCGACCACGCCAGGTACCCAGGTGCAGATCTGGAGTTGCAGCGGCAGCGCCAACCAGTCGTGGGTGCCGGCCCCGTCGGTGACCGGCGTGGTGACCGGCCTGGCTGGCCTGTGCCTGGACGTGCGCGGCGCGAGCAGCACGAACGGCACGCCGGTGCAGGTCTACACCTGCAACGGCACCACCGCCCAGAACTGGACGACCGAGCCCAACGGCACGCTGCAGGCACTCGGCAAGTGCCTGGACGTGACCGGTGGCGGCACCGCCAACGGCACGCTGATCGACCTGTCCGCCTGCAACGGGTCAGGTGGTCAGGTCTGGCAGCCGCAGCCGAACGGATCGCTGGTCAACCCGCAGTCCGGCAAGTGCCTGGACGACACGAACCTGTCGACCACACCCGGTACCCAGTCCCAGATCTGGAGCTGCACCGGCGGCACCAACCAGGCCTGGGTCCTGCCATGATCACTGGTCCCAGCTAGCCGGGTAGCCCGCTGGCAGCAGACCGGACGGAGCATCGGCCCGGTTGCTGGCGGCGGGCACGCCCAGCTTCTGCAGCAGTTCCTCGAAGTTGAGTCCGACCAGCGTCGGGAACGGCCCGCCGCCGCTGATGCCGCCCGCCGCCGCCAGCTGCGACTCGGCCGAGCTGCTGTCCGGCTGCGCCCAGCCGGTCTCGATACCGGCCCCGCCATTGAACATCTGGCCGATGACGGTCGACGACGTGACCTGCTGGCCTACCCGGACGGCCGGGGTGACGTCCTCGGCCAGGTAGATCGTCAGGCCCCTGGCCGGGCCGCTGGTCATCCGGTAAGTGATCCACCCGCCGCCCGGCCAGCCCGCCGAGTCACCGTCGGCGTTGGTGATGACGGCATCGCCGAGTGCGTAGACCGGCCCTGTTCCGCCGAAGTCAACGCCCATGTCTATTCTTTCCGGAATCAAATCACTTACCGCTCGCAGCGGATTGGCGTAGCCGGCGGCGGTCGCGACCGGAGTGGGTTTTGCGGCGGGCGACTTGCTGCTCGCACGCGGGTGAGCCGGGCTGGCAGTCGCGTGGCGATGACCCGTCGTGCCGCTGACCGGCGTGGCGCTGGCTGGCCCGCCGCCGGCCGCGCTCGCCGGGCCGCCGCCGGCTGCGCTCGCCGGGCCGCCTGCGGCCGCCTGGTGCAGAGCGGCCGGCTGCCCGCCGAGCCAGGAGCCGTGGGTGACTGCCTGGGCCACGCCGGCGGTGGCCAGGATCACGCCGGCCACAGTGGCGGCTGGCTTGACCAGCCTCCGGTGCCGGGCCGGGCGTACCTTACGGTGCGCTCCGGAACTGCGGATCGCGAATGACGATGGCTTACCGTGCTGACCTGCACTGGACACTGGCTGATCCCCGGCCGGGCGCGAAGGCCGCGCTGAGCGGTCACCTGGACGCCGACCGGCAGGGCAAGGGAGCCCCGTTGGCCAGTAGCGTGCGGACATGTGCGCGGGGTCAGGGCGACTCGGCCACTAGGCGGCCAGCACGCACGCAAAGGTGCTGTCGCCGCTCAACGATGCCCGATAAATCCTGCCAATCAATATGAAACTTAACTTCAAGCCTATTATTGTGACTTATCTCACATCTAACTACAGCTCACCGTCACCCGTGCCGCCCTCCCGGTTCCCGAGGCCCCGGAAGTGTGCTCCATGATCACGGAAACGGGCTGGCGCGAATTCCGGGATGCTGGCCGCTGGCCGGCCCCATGGATGTGGCAGCGCTGGGGCTCCAGCCCCAGCTATGTCACATCGATGGGGTCCGGCCCGACAGGCCAGCGGCGGGACAGGCCCGGGCTGGACCAGCCATCCCGGAACCAGGTTCCTGCCAACTTTCACGGAACTCGCGCCCGAGCCCGGAAACACTCACGAGTCATCACCCGCGTCTGGGCACCGACTCCGGCCCGCCTGGGGTTTGGCACAGGCTCCCGCCCGGCCGCCCCGGCTACTCCGCTGGAGACGCGGGGCTGGTCAGGACATCGGGGCGGTTAGCTCCAGGGAGATGTTGTCCGGGTCGCGGAACGGGAGAACGTAGACGCCGAACGGCGGGAGCGCGGCGATCGGTCCGTGCGAGATGCCCCTGACGTCGAAGGAGGCTGCGGCGCGCTCGAAGCTCCTCAAGCGTGGCCACGGCCAGGCTGAGGTGGTCAAGCCCGACCTTGTCCTGATCGAAGGTGTCACCCGCCGCCGCTACCGGTCGCAGGCCGATGCGCAGCTCACCGCGACGCAGGACTATGCCGCCGAACAAGAGCGCGGACATCGCCGAGGCCTGCGGGTCGAACGATCTCGGCGGCTCTACCTCGACGCTGAAGCCCAGCACGGTCGTGTAGAAGTGGCGGCTGCGTTCGAGGTCGGTCACGGTGAGCCGGACGTGGTGAATCGCCTGGATGCTGAACTCTTGACTGGTCGTGTCGGCCGGGATCGTCAGGTCGATCACGTCAGTCGGGGTCTGCTCGGTCACGCCAGTGCAGCTACCACGCCTCACGAGTTCTAATCACGGGCCGCGCGGCCAGTACTGCTGGCTAGCGCAATCCCCGGGCACAATGCCGCTTACCAGGTTTTGTCGTGGCGTTTATTACTCAACTAGCTACTATTATCTTCAGGCCAGCCGGTAGACGCGGCGGGCAGTGTCGCCGAGCACGGCCGATCGCTCAGGCTGACTGAGATCGGCCGTGAGCGCGCGGGCCGCCGCGACGACCGTGCTGTAGGTGGCCGACAGCGTGCAAGGCGGCCAGTCTGAGCCGAACAGGAGCCGGTCAGGGCCGAACGCGCTGAGCACGGTCTCGTAGTACGGCATCAGATGCGCCACGTCCGGGCTGGCGCCAGCCTGGGCCGGGGCCAGCACCGGTCCGGGCGGCGGTTCGCCCAGGATTCCGGAGAGCTTGCAGACCGCGTTAGGAAAGGCGGCGATCCGGCGAATCGACGATACCCAGCCGTCATCGGGGCGCTCGCTCAGGTCGGGATTGCCGAGGTGGTCGAGCACGAACATGACGTCCGGGCAGGCGGCCACGGCGTCGGCGGCCGCCGGCAGTACCTGCGGGGGCAGGACAAGGTCGTAGCACAGACCAGCCGCACCGACAGCGGCCAGGCCCCGGTGCACGGCCGGCCGCCGCAGCCAGTCAGGATCGGGCTCGATCAGTACCGGATGCCTGATCCCGCACAGGTAGCCGCCATCGCCGCGATCGGTCAGTGCCGCCAGCGCGTCGGCGACCCCGGCACCCCCGGCGGCCTGCAGATCGACCCAGCCGACGACCCCCGCGACCAGGTCGCTGGCGGCGGCGAGAGCGAGCAGGTCAGGGGTCTCTCCCGGCTCGGTCACCGTCTGGACCACGACAGTCGCGGTCACTCCGGCCGCCGCGGCCTGCGGCGCGAGCTCGGCCTCGGTGAAGTCGCGCAGCAGCGGCTCGTTGCCCGGCCGCCTGAGCCACGGCTGGTCAAAGGCCGCCAGGTCCCAGACATGCTGATGAGCGTCGACCAGGCCGAAGCCAGCAGAGCCAGCGGAGCCAGCCACTAGCTGATCCGGCTGGCGATCGGGGTCCCCAGTTCAATCGTCCGGCTCACGGTGCAGAGCCGGTCATGCGACTTGCGGATCACGTCGGGCAGGATGGCGCGGGCGTCGTCCCCCGCAGCCGTAGCCGGGAAAGACACGCTGAACGTCACGACGAGGTCGGTGAGATGATTGCCGCCCTCATCTCGTACCTTCTCCCCGTCGACGCTGATCGTGAACGAGTCAGGCTCGGACCGCCTGGAGGTCAGGATGTCGACATCTATCCCGGTGCAGCCGCCGATGGCCGCGAGCAGCAGGTCGACCGGAGTAAAGTCCGTTCCCTCGCCCGTGCTGATCGTCAGCTCGCCACCACGGTCATTGGTGACGACGAACCGGCTGTTCGCGACCCGCCTGAGCGTGACGCTGCGGTGTGCGTGGGGTTCGGTTGCCATTGGCCTAGCCTGTCACGGCCGGCCGGAGTCGTCATTACCGGGCGCAGCGCCTGGCCATGATGGTGACCGTGAACCTTGTCCAGGTCGCTGACCCTGGCTTGTGCCCCGCGTACACGACGTGGTACCGGCCGTGGCGGCCGGCCAGCACGTTCCAGAACTTCCAGCGGGCCGAGGATGCCTGACCGGAACGGTAGAAGAAGCGCGTGTGCCTCGGCCCCCAGACAGACACCCGGTAAGCGCGGGAGCCGCCAGAGACTGACTGGTACCACACCCCGACCTTGATCTTGTGTCCGGCGCAGAGGGAATGAGTCGGCTGATTGACGAGCACAACGGCCGGACGTGCCGGCACCGCGGGCACCGCCGGCGCGGCGAGACCGGGCGGCGCCGCGGCAACCCCCATTGCCACGATCGCCGTTGTGAGCAGGGTTAGAGCGGAGAAACGCAACTTCATCGCCTTCCGGGCAGGAGCTGGCCGTGGGGGGTAGCGGGAAAGGCCGCCGGTTTATTTCTATCACTGACCCGCCCCGTGGTCTGGACCAAGGCTCGATCCGGCCAGCTCGACGGCGACGGCATAGGGCAGGTGCCGAGGGTAGATGAGCAGTGCCCGCGCGAGCTGCCGGATTTTCGGGCGGAAAGGAACCAGCAGGGTCTCACTATGACGCCAGGCGCCGATCTCATTCGTGCCGAATCGAGCCACCATCGACCGGCGGAAATGCCGGGCGTCGCCGCCATCTCCGCGCCACGCTGACAGCCACCGCGCGAGCTCGTCGTCCGCGTCGAGCATAGTCCAGCCCATCAGGCGCTCCGCGATCTGCCCGGCGGCGTCGATCACGAACGCGCTGTCGTTCGCTCCCCTGATCTGGTGCACTCTCCCGTCGCTGTCCCGGCCATGGTGAATGCTGGCGGAGCTGAACCTGGCCCCGACCGCCAGGGCAGCGACGGCATGCCCGGCCTCGTGCCAGGCGGTGCGGACGACCGCTCGCCTGGCCGGGGCGTAGGTCGGGAAGCAGCCGCAGTCGTAGCGCTGCCTGATCCACTTGTCGTGCACCACCGACTCATCGTCATGCCGGATCAGCCGGGCGAGGCCGGCGCTGATCTCAGCGAGTGCTCGCTGCTGCGGCGGAGTCAGGGCGCGGGCGGGCATGACAGAACGATATCCAATTCGTGGCTGCCTGGCTGATGTCCTGACAACTGTTTAGCTGAGCCAGTACGCGGAAATGCGTCCCGTTAAATGGGGTGGGGCCACCGGGTTTTACTTCTGCTTTACGTGGCACACTAAGAGCAGAGCCAATCAGGGCCGATAGCAATTCTAAAAAGGGTGACTGGGGACAGCGCATGAAGGGCGTCGCGGGGATCTCCGCTCTTGCCGTAGCGGTGACGGGGGCAGCCGTCTTCGCGATCTCGGTGACCGCAGCCTCAAGCGCGCAGCCGCTGCCCGTCGCTTACGGCTTCGATGGCGGGTCCGGCTGGCAGCACGGCCAGGTCAGGCCGCGCGAGATCTACTTCGGCGCCGGCGGCAGCCTGCTCGTCCGCAGCCTGACGTGGATGAGCTGGACGTCGAACTCTGCCATCGGCCGGGGGGTGCGATGGGCTGACAACTGCCGGCCGACCTGCGCGACGGGGACCTATCAGAAGATTCAGGCCGAGATGACGCTCTCGCGCTTGCGCAGCCACGATGGCAATAGTTACTTCTCGTTGCTGACCATGCAATGGTTCGTCCGGGCAAAGCCGCGCCTGGAAATATTCCGATGGTCAGGGAACATCGCGCACAATGCCCCGCCATTCTGGTCAGGATACGTCCGGCGCCGGTAGCTCTCGGTGCCGGCAGCTCTCGGTGCCGCTAACCCCCGGCGCGTCATCGCAGGGCCTGATAGGCGGCCTGCTGGATGGCTGCGTGCACGGTGGGAGCCTGCGCTGACTCGGTCATGCGCTGGGTGAGGACGACCACGGTCAGGTCATTGTTCGGGTCGACGAGCCAGGAGGTACCCAGCCCTCCGTCCCAGCCAAAAGCGCCGCTGTCCAGCACAAGCTGGCAGAATCCCCAGGACTGGCCGGTGAAGAAGTCAGGCTCGAAGCCGCCGGCAGCCTTCTGCTCGGCGGTGAGCTGGTCCGAGGTCATCGCGTGAGCTGCCCGCTTGGTCAGCACGGGCGTGCCGTCGGCCAGCAGCATGCGGGCGAACGCCAGGAGGTCATCGACGGTAGAGATGAGACCGCCGGAGGCATCGCAGAAGGCGGGCGGACGGCTCCAGGCGCCGTCGGCGGGATCGTGCACGATCAGGCCGCCCGAAGTCGGCCGGTACGAGGTAGCCAGCCGCTCGGTCGCTGTGGTCCAGAAGGCGGTGTCACGCATGCCGAGCGGCTCGAAGAGCCTGGTCCGCATCACGTCGGCCAGCGGCTGCCCGGCCGCCCGCGCGAGCAGCACGCCGAGCACGGAGGCAGCGGTGTTGTACATCCAGCGCTGGCCGGGCTGGGCCATCAGCGGCAGCGCGCCGAGGCCAGCGATCCAGGAGTCAGGATCGGCTTGCCCGTCGGGGTCAGGCGGACCGAAAGTCGCGAGCCTGGCCGCGTCGGCGGCCGCGACTATCGGCCACGGGCTATTGGCCGCGAACATTTCGGCCACGAAGCCGAAGCCGAAGGTAAAGGTCAGCAGGTCACGCGTGGTGACCGGCCGATTCGCCGGCACCGTGTCGTCCAGCGCACCGTCCATCTGGCGGAGCACTCGCCGGCTGCGCGAGCTCGGGCAGGAGCCGGTCGACCGGCTCGTCCAGCTCAATCAGGCCCTCCCCGACCAGCGCGAGGGTGACCGCGGCCGTGATCGGCTTAGTCGTCGACGCGATGCGGAAGAGCGAGTCCCTGGCGACCGGCGCGCCGCCAAGCGACAGCGTGCCCTGCGCCTCCACGTGGACCTGATCACCGCGAGCGACCAGGGCCACCAGCCCCGGCACCAGCTCGTCCCCGACCTGCTCAGCCACGACCGAGTGCAACCGCCGCAAGCCATCGGCCGTCAGTCCGTCTGCCACCATCCGTCCTCTCCTCAAGCTGGCCAGCCGATGGCCAGTCCCACCTACGATGGCACGGCAGCAGCCTCGGCCGCTCGCAGTGCCGCGAGCCGGCCCGTTCTTCTTGGCTAGCCCGGAATCTCGATGTGACATCGGCGCAGCCGGGGGTTCGACTGATTCCTGCAGGACAGTTTGCCGTTGCAGGACAGTTTGCCGCCAGATTTGCGGTTAACGCTCCAGCAACGGCAAAGAGTCCTAGATCATTTGCGAGTCCGCTCCCACCACGGTCAGCAAGGGCCTTGATCACGGAACTTCAGCCGCGTGATCACCCCCACCAGAGTTTCGTGAGCACCGCCTCCAGCCTGATCACGGAACTTGACTCTGGGCCAATTCCGTGACGTTAGCCCGGGGCGGTCGGTGGCTAAAAGATCTAGGAGACTTTACTCCTGTAGGAGGGCTGACCACCATATTCGCTGTTAAGTCTCCTACAGGAAAAAAGTCTCCTACAGGATCAGCGGGCCCCGCAGCGGGTGAGCCGACTGTGACAGCTGAGTCACCGGGGACCAGCCCGGGTTCGGGCAGCGGCCCCGCCAGGCCGAGCACCAGCCTCCCGCGCTAAGTCCCATTACTACGGAACTCCGGTGCCGTGACTACAGGGGAAGCCGGGTTCGCGGAGCCAGCACGACGAGCGGGACGACGCTGTCAGCGCCACGAGAGTCCAGATTCCCTTAGACCACGCCGAGGTTCATGATCGTTCTCGGGTCCCGGGAGGCCGTCGTCATCCTGGCGGAAAGCTGTCAGCGTTTCAGCGGAGAGTTGTCGCCTGGCGGTAAGCTCTCGGTAAATACGGCGGTCAACTTACCGCCAGGCGACAACTCACCGCGCAGAATACGACAATCGTCCGCCAGGACCACGACAGCCTTCCGGGAAACGACAGCTCTCCGCCAGGAATACGACAACCTACCGCGAAAACAGCAACCTGCCGCGAAAACAACAGCCCTCCGCCTGACAGCGCCAGTCTCCAGTGCCGCCGTACCCCCACCGCACCCAGAGCACATCCCGCCATGCCTCGCAGCCAGAGCCCGGAGACCGAGCCTCGTAGAGGTCATGCCGGGACGGCGATCACCGGGCCTGCGCAGCACCGGAGCCCCGCCGAGGTTCCGTGATCTTGAAGGGGAGGGTGATCACGGAGTTCTGGTGGCGTGATCATGCGGCTGATGCTCCGCGATCATGGCCGGCGTCATCATCACGGAAACACGCACGGGTCACCCGCTCCGAACCCGCTTGTTAGTTTGGGTGGGTGACGCAGGAGCGGCAGTTGCCGGAGCAGGACCGGCTGGAAGCCGACCGGATGGCGGCCGGGCAGCGGCTGACCGCTCTGGAGCGTGACTTCGCGGGCATTGTCGAGTCCGCTGGCCAGTCGAATACCGATGACGAGCACGATCCCGAGGGGGCCACGCTCGCATTCGAGCGCCAGCATGTGGCGGCGCTGATCGGTCAGGCTCATGATCACCTGGCCGCGATCGAGGCCGCGCTGCGCAGGCTGGCCGACGGCACCTACGGCAGCTGCGAGCGGTGCGGCGAGCCGATCGGGGCTGATCGGCTCGCCGCCAGGCCAGCAGCACTCACCTGCATCAGGTGCGCCGCCCGCCGGTAACGCCGGCCGCCTGCCGCCGGCCGACCGCTGGTCTCGCCACCCGCCGCCGGGTTATGACTCGGGACCGCCCGAGATGGCCTGGCGCCGGTTGCGCTGGGCCATCGCCGCGCGCAGCAGCTCGTCCAGGTCCTCGTCGCTGAGCTCCTCAAGCTCGGCATGAGTGCTTGAGGTCCCGGCTAGCCCGAAGTTCGGGTCGGCCGAGATGAGCTCGGCCAGCTCGGCGATCGTCGGACTGGTGAAGACGTGGTGCACAGGCAGGATCACGCCGTAGGTGTCGCCGACTCGTGCCACGAACCTGGTGGCGGTCAGCGAGTGCCCGCCCAGATCGAAAAGGCTGTCGTGCACGCCGACCGGCGACTCGGTGGCCAGCAGGTCACTCCAGATCCGGGCGAGCGTCGCCTCGACCGGATTCCGGGGATCGATGCGGCCTTCCGCCGAGACCACCGCGCCCCACTGCGGTGCCGGGAGGGCGGCCCGGTCAACCTTCGAGTTCGGGGTCAGCGGCAGCGCCGGCAAGGCGATCACCAGCGCCGGGATCATGTACTCAGGCAGCGCCGCGCGCAGTGACGGTCGCAGTTCCTCCAGCAGGTCAGCGTCTGGCTTCGCGACCGCGCTGCCACGGCGGGGCACGATGTAAGCGACAAGCACAGGCTCGCCTGCCCTGGTCGCGGTGGCGACGGCCGCCTGGCGCACGTCACGGTGCGCGCGCAGGACCGCCTCGACCTCGCCGAGCTCGATCCGGAAGCCGCGGATCTTGACCTGGTGATCGTTCCGGCCGATCAGCTCAAGGCCGCCACCTTCCAGCCACCGGCCGAGGTCGCCCGTGCGGTACAGGCGCGCCCCTGGCTCGTCGCTCCACGGGTCAGGCCGAAATGATCGCGCGGTCAGCAGCGGCCGGTCGTGATAGCCGCGCGCCACTCCCCGGCCAGCCAGGCACACCTCCCCCACGACCCCGACCGGTACCGGCATCAGGTGCTCGTCGAGTACGTACACGCGGGTGTGCTCGATCGGCGGCCCGAGGTTCGGGGCCAGCTCAGCGCTGCTGACCACCCCGGCCGCCGACCACACCGTCGTCTCGGTCGGGCCATAGACATTCCACAGCGTGGCCCCGGGTGCCAGCAGCTGCTCAGCGAGGTCAGCCGGGAGGGCCTCGCCGCCGCACAGGCGCAGCCGAAGGCCGGCGGGCACGCCCCCGGCCGACTCAAGCAGGCGCCAGGTCTGCGGTGTCGCCTGCATCGCGGTCGCCCTGGTCTGCTCGATCAGCGACCTGAGCCGGTCGGGCTCACGGGTCTCCTCGGTGCTCGCGATCACGAGATCAGCGCCGCAGACCAGGGGCAGCAGCAGCTCAAGGATGGCGATATCGAAGGATAGCGTCGTGACGGCGACGAACCGGTCGTCGCTGCCGAGCCCGAGCGCCCGCCGGAAGGACGCGAGCAGATTCGCGACCGCCCGGTGCCCGACGCTGACGCCCTTAGGCTGACCGGTCGAGCCGGAGGTGAAGATGACGTAAGCGAGCGCGCTGGCCGGCAGCGGCGCGAGATCGAGCGGCTGGCCGCTGGTCGCCGCCGGATCTTCGATGCAGATGAGTGTGGCGTCGTCAGCGATCGACCCGGCGAGATCGCGGTTAGCGGAATCGGAAATAATAAATCGCAGGCCGGCTCCGCGTCCCATGGCCGCGAGCCGTTTCTGGGGGAAGCCCGGGTCCAGGGGCACGTAGGCACCGCCGGCCCACCACACGCCGAGCAGCGCCGTCAGCATGTCGATGCCGCGTCCGACGCACAGTCCCACCAGCGTCTCCGTGCCGACGCCGCGGTCGGCGAGGGTCCGGGCCAGCCGGGAGGCGCGATCGCGCACCTGGCTCATGGCCATGGTCCCTGCGCCATCGATGACCTGGGCGGACGAGGCCTGAAGCAGTGCCCGGATGTCCGTGCCACCGGTGTCAGTGCCGGCGTCGAGGGGGGCCGGGAGCGCGGGCTGGTTGCGGCCGATGATCAGCTCGTCAACCTCAGCGTCGGACATCATCCGCAGGTCGGCCACCCGCGTCTGCGGAGCGCTCGACGCATGCTCAAGCAGGTTCGCCATGCAGTGCAGGAACCGGTCGGCCCACGCATGCTCGAACAGGTCCTTGCTGTACTCAAGCACGAGCGTCGTGTCCTGGCCGTCCACGGCGTCCACATACATCGTCAGGTCGAGTTTCGCGGTCCCGGTGAACAGCGCCCGGTTCGTCGCGGTGATGCCGGGAAGCTCAAGCGCGGGCGGCGTGAGCGAGCCGTAGGCGAACTGGACCTGGATGAGCGGCGCGTTCGCGAGCGAGCGCTCCGGCGCGATCTCGTCGACGAGCTTCTCGAACGGGAGCTGGTCATGCAGCAGCGCGTCCACTGTGATGTCCTTGACCCGGCCGAGCAGCTCGGTGAAGGTCGGATCATCAGGCAGCGTCATCCGCAGCGCGACCGTGTTGGTGAACATGCCGACGATCGGCTCTAGCTCGGCGTGAGTGCGGCCGGCTACCTGGGTGGCGATCACCATGTCGGTCTGGCCGGCGTAGCGGGACAGGACCGCGGTGAAGCCGGTGAGAAACAGCATGAAGAGCGTGGCGTTGGACCCGTAGGCCAGCGTGGCCAGGCGCTGGGTCGCGGCGGCGTCGACGACGTGCGTCGCCACCCAGCCATTCGGGGTCAGCCGGGCGGGCCTGGGCTTATCGGTCGGCAGGGTGAGCATCTGCGGCGCGCCGTGCAGATGCTCGCGCCAGAAGCCGAACTGCCGCTCAAGCTCCTCGCCGCGCACCCGGTCATGCTGCCAGACGGCATAGTCGCCGTAGTCCATCCACCGTTCGGCCAGCGACGCGGGCGGACCGCCCACCTCGGCCCGGTAAAAAGCTGACAGCTCGTCGATGACGACAGTCATCGAGACGCCGTCGCAGACGATGTGGTGAATGACCAGGACGAACAGGTGCCGGTCTGGCCCGGCGCCGATGAGCGTGGCCCGCACCAGCGGCCCGTGCGTCAGGTCGAACGGCTGGTGCGCGCGCTCGGCCGCGATGGCCTCGGCCTGCCGGGTGCGCTCGCCGGCGTCGAGCCCGGCCGGCAGCTCGATCCGCTCGATCGGCACGGTGCCGGTGTCGGCGACGATCTGCTCGGGCACGCCGTCGAAGGCGACGATGCTCGTACGGAACACGCCGTGCCGCGCGATCAGGGCGCTCAGCGCCTGCTGCAGCGCTCCGGCGTCGAGCGGGCCGTCGAGCCACATCGCATACGGCATGTGGTAAGTCGGCTCACCGGGGGTGAGCTGCTCGATGAACCACATCCGCTGCTGCGAGAACGATACGGGGAAGCGCATTGATGGACCTACCTCAGTGCGGGAGCGGCCAGATCCGCCGTACGGCTCCCGGCGGCGGCCAGCGCGGCGGCCAGGCCGACGACGGTGGGATCGGAGAAGAGCGCGCGGACAGGCAGGTCGACGCCGTAGGCGACCCGGATACGAGCCATCAGCTGGGTCGCGGTCAGCGAGTGCCCGCCGAGCGCGAAGAAGTTGTCGCTCACGCCGACCGGCGCCGGCAGCGCGAGCAGCTCGGCGATGATCTCCGCGAGCCGCTCCTCGACCGGGGTCCTGGGCGCGACCGGGACCTGACCGGGGAGCACCCCCCAGTCCGGCTCGGGAAGCGCACGGTGGTCGATCTTGCCGCTGCCGGTGAGCGGCAGCGCGGAGAGCGCCACGAAGGCCGCCGGCACCATGTAATCGGGCAGCACCTCGCGCAGGCTGTCGCGCAGCCCGGCGGGCGGCTGGTCGGCGCCGGAACGAGTGACGACATAGCCGACGAGCCGGACATCGTGCCCGCCGCCGCGAACCGAGACCACGGCCTGCGCTATGTCGTTCTGCGCCCGCATGGCCGTCTCGACCTCGCCGCTCTCGACCCGGTAGCCGCGGATCTTGATCTGCCGGTCCGCCCGGCCGGCCAGCTCGATCTTCCCTGACCGGCGCCATCGCCCGACGTCGCCGGTCTGGTACAGGCGCGCGCCAGGGCGCCCGCTGAAGGGGTCGGGAACGAATCTGCCCGCGGTCAGGCCGGGGGCGCCGTGGTAGCCGTGGGCGAGCCCGGCGCCGCCGATGTACACCTCTCCCATGACGCCGGGCGGCACCGGCCGCAGCCGGGCATCGAGCACGTAAAGCTGCGTCCCGGCGATGATCGACCCGATCTCGATCGGGGCAGGCGACGGCTCGACGACGTCGCCGCCCGAGTAGATCGTGGTCTCGGTCGGGCCGTACAGATTCCACACGCGCACTCCGGCACCCGTGCCGATGGCGTCACCGAGGTCTCTGGCCAGGGCCTCCCCCACGGACACGCGCAGCTTCACCTGCTCGGGGATGCCGCCGGCCGCCAGCAGCATCCGCCAGCTGGCCGGCGTCGCCTGCAGCGCCGTCGCGCCGCTGCCGATCAGCAGCTCCCGCAGCTGCGCCGCGTCGAGGGTCTGCTCTGAGCTGGCGATCACGACGCATCCGCCCGCCAGGATCGGCCCGAACAGCTCGACCTCGGAGATGTCGAACGCCAGAGTCGACACGGCGACAAGCCGGTCCTGCGGCGTGAGCTTGAGCATCGGCACGACGGAGCCCAGCAGCGTGGCGATGCCGCCCTGCGTCACGCTGACCGCCTTGGGCCGGCCGGTCGATCCCGAGGTAAAGATCGTCACGGCGGTGGCCGCCGGCGGCAGGTCAGCCACCGGCTCGCCCAGCCCGGCGCCCGTATTCAGCGTCGCCAGCGTCGCCAGGTCAAGTACCGCTATCGGGACCTCCGTGACCGGCGGGGCCGGAGCTTCCGGATCGCTGCTGTCGACCACGATCGCGGCGGCGCCAGCGTCGCTGAGCATCGTGGCCACGCGCTGGTCCGGGTAGATCGGATCCAGCGGCACGTAGGACGCGCCGACCGACCAGATGCCGAGGATGGCGGGCAGCATCCGCGCACCGCGAGGCAGCAGGATCGCGACCCGGTCGGACACGCCGACGCCGCGTCCTCGCAGCGCGGCTGCGACCCGCCGCGCCAGGTCGCGGATGTCGGCGCCGGTCAGCGAGCCGTCGGCGCCGACGGCGACGATGGAGTCGCTCGCACAGGCTTCCCAGAGCTGGGTCAGGGCGGTCGCGCCGGGATCAGTGAGCGGACCGCCGTCTGGCCACCCGCCCGTCACCAGCGCATATGTCTGCGGCGACATGATGCTCGCATCGGCCACGGCCAGGTCGGGATTGTCGCGAAGGCAGTGCAGCATCGCGGTGAAGCCGTCGGCCAGAAGCTGCCCGGTGGCCTCGTGGAACAGATCGCGGTTGTAGTTGACCCGTATCTGCGGCCCGGCCGGCGCGTCGGTGACCTTCAGCTCGATCTCGAACTTGGTCGTCCCGTTCTCGATGAGCTCAGGCCGCCAGCGCAGCCCGCCGCGATCCGGGACGGCCCACGACTCATCCATCGTGAACATCACCTGGACCAGGGGCAGCCTGGCCGGGTCGCGGTCGGGCTTGACCAGCTCCACCACCCGGCCGAACGGCAGCTCCTGCTGTGCCAGCGCCCGCGCGGTCGCGGCGTGGACCGAGCGCACCAGCTCGCCGAGTGTCTCGTTCTGGTTGATCTTGATCCGGATCGTGACCGTGTTCATGAACAGTCCGACGACGGTCTCGGTCTCCGGCCGGGTGCGGGACGCCATCGGCACGGCGATCAGCAGATCGTCGCTGCCCGTCAGCCGGGAGAGCAGGACCGCGTACGCGGCGAGCAGAACGGCGAAGACCGTCGTCCCGTGCCGGGCGCCGAGCTGCCTGAGGCCGTCGGCCAGGCCGCTGTCGATCAGCGTGTCAATGCCGCCAGAGACGAACGTCTGGTGCGCCGGATACGCCTCGTCCGCGGGCAGCGGCAGGGTGGACGGGGCATCGGCCAGCTCGGTCCGCCAGAACCGCTCGGCCGGCGCGTACCCGCCCTCATCGGCATGCTCGATCTGCCAGATCGCGAAGTCTGCGTACTGGATCGGCGGGTCCTCCGCTATCGGTTCGCCGCCGCTCCTGATCGCCTCGTAGTCCGCCGACAGCTCGTCGAAGAGGATACGGAACGACCAGCCGTCCGCGACGATATGGTGCATCACCACGGCGAGCACGTGGGCTTCCTCGGACAGCCGTACGACAGTGGCGCGCACGAGCGGCCCGGCAGCCAGGTCGAAGGTAGCGCGGGCCAGGTCGTCGATCAGCGCCAGGGCGGCCGGCTTCCGCTCGCCGGCTGGCCGCTCCTCGACGGAAGCGACCTCAAGCGGGTGCGGGACCGGCTCATCCTCGATCACCTGCACCGGTACGCCTGATTCATTACGGAAGGTGGTCCGCAGTGCCTCATGCCTGATCAGCGCGGCGTCCCAGGCCTGCTGCAACGCGGTGAGGTCGAGCGTGCCGTCCAGCCACAGTGCCCAGGCGATGTTGTAAGTGGGCTCGCCGGCGTCCATCTCGGTCAGCAGCCACATCTGGCGCTGGCCGAATGACGTCGGAAACTCATACTTGGCCACGGTCAGCCTTCCTGTTTCTAGTTCGTCGTCACCTGGTCGACCGCCACGATGCGGAACTCAGCGGTGTAGCGCTGGCCGCTCGCGTCGAAGAGCCACGCCTGCTCGGGACTTGGCATCATCTCGACGACCGTCACGGTCGCCTCGGAGCCCGCGTTCCGGCGGGAGCGGCGCAGCGACCTGGCGATCAGGTCGATCGACGCGAGGCTGGTCAGGTCCGCGTAGATCGGCTTGAGCTCGCCGGTGAACCGCAGGAACACATACCGCGGCAGGTCATGGCTGGCCGCCCACGCCCTGGCCTGCAGATAGCGGGTGCTCTCGGCACGGGTGTCGGCGAACGGGGGATCATCGGCGGCGAAGGTCCACCGCTCCCTGATCACCACGAGATCGTCGATGGTGACGCGCGGCACGTGCGGGCCATGCAGCACCAGGTCGAAGCGGTTGGAGATCACGGTGCTGACCAGGTCCCCGACGACTTCGAGCAGGTCGCGCTCCAGGGTGCCGTCGCGACGCCGCACGCGCAGGCCGGCCGGCGTGCTGATCAGGTCGCACTCGCCCATGACCAGCGTTCCTGCTGGGTCGTAGTTACAGGAATCGTGGGCATGGACGAGCCGGAGGTCGCCCGCCGACGGCAGGACATTGGACAGCCGCGTGCACGTGCCGCCGTACTCGGCGGTCTCCGCGAACCACACCCCGGCGCCGTTCAGGTCGTGGTGCGTGGCGACCCGCAGCGC
The DNA here is from genome assembly GCA_963819285.1 of uncultured Actinomycetota bacterium. GTDB lineage: Bacteria > Actinomycetota > Actinomycetes > Streptosporangiales > Streptosporangiaceae > Chersky-822. The sequence goes on along the minus strand of CAWFVM010000006.1, from coordinate 183,921 downwards.
CTCGGCGTCGTCATGCATCTCCAGCCACGTGGCATAGCGGATGGTGATGAGGCTCGGGTGAACCTCGCCAAGCACCCAGGTGATCTTGCCGCCCCTCGCCGCGTCCGCGCCCGCGATCATCAGGTCGGGACTGTGGTAGACCGCTACCGGCCAGGGACGCGGCCGAGCCGGAAACGCCGAGTTCACCCGCTCCCGCAGGTCCGCTGCCCTGAGCTGGACCCGCCTGGCGTCCGGCCGCAGGTCGAGGATCTCCGCCCAGCGCTGCCACAGTGCCTCTTCGGCGGGCTTGATGACCTTCGGCGGCTGGCCGAACAGCTCGGCGTTGACGAGCAGCCAGAAGTCACCGAAGGGCACGACCTCGCTGCCAAGCGCTGCCGCTCGCTCCCGGTAGGCGTCCTCGAAGAGCGCCAGGTAATGCGCGCCGACCTCGGCCGTGAACCACCGTGCGCTATCCAGCACCAGCGAAAGCGCGTCGCGGATGCCGTCCATGGAACCGGTACCCAGCTGAACGCTGTCACCGCGCAGGCACTCTTCGTAGACCAGAGTGCGGCCGGCGTAATTTTCCCCGGCCCGCCGGGTGGGCGCGGCGCCGGTCAGGCGGGTGAACGTCTCTTCCAGGTCGGCCATAGCGCTGGCCACTTGCTCGGCGTCGCCCGCGGCAGCGGCCAGGTCTTCCTTGGCGGCGGTCAGCTCGGCCAGCACCTTCCCGGCCGGCCCTGCGATACCCTCATCGGGCACCAGTGACAGCAGCTCAGCCATGGTGCGCTCGGGGCGGGTGTCCTGCGGAGCGACGTCGATGTCCCAGGCCAGCCGGTGGCTGTCGGCCAGGCGCGCGATCAGCTCGTAGACCTCATCGACGTCGCCGAGCCCGGCGCGGGGGTCGGCCAGCACGAGCGCCGCAACCTCGCTGGCATACCGGGTGCCGTCGCTGATCCGCAGGACCGCGGCCTCGGCGGGCGTCAGCGGTATCGCCGGAGCCATCGGCAGCCGCAGCCGGTCGCCGTCCAGGCCCACGAACGGCATCCGCCTGGGCCTGAGCCAGGGCCGCAGCGCGATGGCATAGTCCGCCATTATGGCGCGGATCGCCCAGCCCTCCAGGTACGTGTTGCGGGCGGCGAGCGCGCGCCCGTCCTGCGCATGGTTGATCCGGATGTCAGGACCGTCGTCGATCTGACCCCAGCTCACCGGCCCGAAGAAACCGATCGTGTCGTTCTTCCCGCAGTAGCGCTGCAGGTAGCTCGTGACGAGCGCCTCGTGCAGCCGGTGCTTGGCATTGCGCTTTTCTGGCTGAGAGCCGCGGCGTACCAGCACGTCGATGCCGGTGGTCAGGGCGTGCCTGTTCTGCCAGGCGACCGCTTCGCGCAGCGTCGGCAGGCTAGCCGCCTCGTACAGGGCGAGGGACAGGCGCCGGACCCCGGCGCCGAACTCGGCGGCGAAGTCGGCTTCTGCTCGTTCCCGTGCCGCCGGATCGGCGGGGTCCGCGGCCAGGACCGCGTCGGCGGTGCGCGCGAGCTCGGCATCGCCAAGCGCGGCGAGCAGCTGGACCGCGAAACCCGGTGCGCGCAGGCACATCGTGCGCCACAGTGCCCAGTCCCTGGTCAGGCTCACCAGATGCGGCGGGAGCTGCGGCTGGCTCGCCGGGCACCGGCGGCGTGGCGGCGACCTGATAGGCCTTCCGGTCCCGGCGGCCGATGCTGGCGGAGCGCGGAGCGGGCCCCGCTGTCGCCAGCGCCGGCGCGGGCTCGGCCGTCGCCACCCGGTAGGCGCTCCGGTCCCGGCGGCCGATGCTGGCTGACGACTGGCCCGACCGCGACGGGCCGGCCGCGGCCGGATCGGCGGCCTGCGCGGCCTGGACTCGCGCAGCGTCGATAGCGGCCCCGCAGGCGGCCAGGGTAGGAGCATCGTAGAAGGCGGCCATGCGCAGCTCGATCTTGAACTCCTCACGGATCCGGAACATCAGGCGGGCCGCCGACAGGGAGTTGCCCCCGAGGGCGAAGAAGCTGTCCTCATGGCCGACCTCGCCGCTGGTAGCGTCGGCGGGCAGCAGCCGCTGCCAGATCTCGGCGAGCCGTTCCTCGGTCGCGCCGCGCGGCGGGCTGGCCGGGCCCCTGGTCTCCCGCTCGGGCCCTGGCAGCGCGGCCCGGTCGATCTTGCTGTTGGCGTTGAGCGGGAGCCGGTCAAGTGCCCTGAATCCGGTAGGCACCAGGTAGTCGGGCAGCCGGCTGGCGGCGAACTCACGCAGCACCGACGGCCGCAGCGAGCTGAGCTCCACCCCGTCCGCGGGAGTCACGTAGCCGATCAGGTGCCGCTGCGCTCCCTCGCCCGCCACGACCACGACCGCCTCCCGCACTCCCGGATACGCGCGGAGAACGGCGGCGATCTCGCCGGGCTCGACTCTGAACCCCCGGATCTTGATCTGATCATCGACGCGCCCGACGAACTCGATCGTCCCGTCAGCGCACCAGCGAGCCAGGTCCCCGGTCCGGTACAGGCGCGCGCCGGTCCCGGCCGGGTCGGGTACGAACGCCCGCGCCGTGGCGGCGGCATTCGCGGTGTAACCCCTGGCCAGGCCGTCGCCGCCGGCATGCAGCTCACCGGTCACGCCGATCGGCGCCGGCCGCATGGACGCGTCCAGTATGTGCACGGTGGTGTGCTGGATCGGAGCGCCGATCGGCGTCGTCAGCCCGACCAGGGCCGGGTCGGTCATGACATGGCAGGTGGTGAAGGTGGTGTTCTCGGTCGGGCCGTAGCCGTTGACCAGCGGCCGGCCCTGACGCGCAGCGAGTACCGCGCGAACCGCGTCAGGATTGAGCGCCTCACCCCCCGCCAGGACGACCGGCACGCCGGCCACCGCGTCCAGGTCCGCCTCGACGAGCTGGTGGAACAGCCCGGCGGTCAGCCAGGTGACAGTGACGCCTGACGTGCGCAGCAGCGACGCGACATCCGAGAGCCCGAGCGGGGCAGGCGGCGCGATCACGAGCGTGGCCCCGGTCAGCAGGGCGCCCCAGATCTCCAGCGTCGAGGCGTCGAACGCGATCGGAGCCAGCTGGAGCAGCCGCTCGCCGGGGCCGACCGGGGTGAAGGTCGGATCGCTGATGAGCCGGATGACAGCGCGCTGCGGAACCGCCACGCCCTTGGGCACGCCGGTCGAGCCGGAGGTAAAGCTGATGTAGGCCAGGCTCAGCGGATGCGAGCTGTCCGGCGGTGCCGGGCGCGTTGTCTCGGCGGTCAGCTGGCCGATCCGCACGACGTCCACGCCCGGCAGGTCAGGCATGGCGGCCGCGGTCTCGGCCGTCACCAGCACGAGCCGCGCCGCGCAGGCAGCGATCATCGCGGCGACGCGGGAGGCCGGGCTGGCGAGGTCGAGCGGCAGGTACGCACCACCGGCCTTGAGCACGCCGAGCAGCGCGACGATGAGGTCGGGGCTGCGCTCGATCGCCAGGCCGACGGGCGTGTCAGCGTTCACCCCCCGATCGCGCAGCAGCCAGGCCAGCGCGCTGCTGCGCCGGTCGAGCTCGGCATAGGTCAGGGTCTCAGCGCCGAAGATCAGCGCGGGCGCGTCCGGGCTGGCGGCCACCCGTGCCGCGAACAGCGCCGGGATGGTCGAGTCCGCCGGATAGCTCACCGGGGTACGGTTCCACTGCGCCACGATGCCCGCCTCGTCCGCGCGGCCCAGGTCGAGATCGGCCAGCCGAACAGACAGATCACCCGTGTTTGACAGCACCGCGAGCTCGATCAGCGTGGCGCGCAACTGGTCGAGCATGCGCTGCACGGAGCCTTCGCGGAACCGGCGGCGATCCCAGATCAGCGACAGGTGCATCTCAGGCTCGTCGTACACGCACAGGGTCAGCGGGTACGAGGGCAGCCGGTCAAGCCGGGTCTCGCTCGGAGCGCAGTCCCCGCCCAGGAGACCGACCTGAAGCCGCCGCCGGTCGAACATCAGCAGGCTGTCCACGAGGCCGGTATCGGCGCGGAGCCCGGCACAGGCCAGGGCCGACCCCATCGGCGTGCGCTGATGCGCCCTGATCTGGTGGATGCCGTCATTGACCGCCGTCAGCAGGTCGCGAACCGACCAGTCCGCCTCGACGCGGACGCGCAGCGGCACCGTGTTGATAAGCAGCCCGACGATATCCTCGGCGCCGGGAATGCTGCCGCGCCGGCACGACCGCGTCACCGCGAGCACGACGTCGGCGACACCGCCGTAGCGTGCCCGCAGCAGCGCCCAGGCGGCGCTGATCATGGTGCTCGATTTGAGCCCGGCCGCGCTGGCGGCCCGGCGGATCAGGTCAGAGTCGGCCTCCGGCAGCACCGTCTGGGCCGTGGCCGGCTCGGCGGTCCCGGTCCGCGGCGGACCCAGGTAGCCGGGCAGCGGCTGCGGCAGCACGGTGCCGGCGAGGTACTCCGTCCAGAACTGCTCAGAACCCGGCGACTCGGTGGCGTGCCACCAGCGCACGAACTCGCGGAACTCAGGCCGCTCCTGACCGGGTACATCGCGGCCCTCGCGGGCGGCCGCATAGGCAGCGGACACGTCGTCGACCAGCAGCCGCAGCGAGTGCCCGTCAAGCAGCGCGTGGTGAAAGGTCAGAACCACGCGGTGCGCCGGGGCCTCGGGCGCCACGTGCGTCCCCGGCTCGGCCCGGCGCAGAATCGTCAGGCGGACCAGCGGCGCCCTGGTCAGGTCGAATTGCTCGCGCCGGTCGGTCCGCAGGAAGGACTCGAAGGAGTCGTCTGACCCGGCGGGCGGCGCCGGGGGCAGGTCGGTCCACCGGATATCGATCGTGGCGTCCGGGTCGGTGAACTGGACCAGTCCGTCCGTGTCATCGAGCCGGAAAACCGTGCGCAGGATCGGATGCCGCCGCGCGGCCGCCTGCCAGGCCGCCTCGAATGGTTCCCGTTCTAATGGGCCCGTCCAGTCGAGGGTCGCCTGAATGATGTCAACGCCATCGTCAGGAAATCTCATGTAATTTAGAATCATTCCGTGCTGAGCCGGCAGGACACGATCCCATCTTGGTGAAGCAATTCGCACAGTCGCGGTCGCAGGCGCGGTGAAGCCGTCTGCTTCCCTCGGCGGCGGACTCAACCGGCGTCTGCCTGCTCGTGGTCGCGCATCCAGCGACGCAGCGACGCAGGCCGCATGTCAGTCCAGGTCTCGTCGATGTGGGCCAAGCACTCCTCCTCCGTACCGGTAAACCCGTCGGGGCGCCAGCCAGCTGGCAAGTCCCGTTCCGCTGGCCAGATCGAGTACTGCTCCTCGTCGTTGAGCACCACCAGATGTGGCCGCGTCTGGCTCGCATCAGGCATCAGCTACTCCCATCTCCTGCGGATGCGCCGGTGCTGGCCAGCAGCTTCTGGCGCATGAGGAACTTACGGACCTTGCCGGTCGCGCCCACCACGAGCTCGTCGTCCGGGATGGTCACGACTCGCAGCGGCACCTGCGCCGCGACCTCGCCAAGCGCGGCGCGGACCTCGTCCTCGCGGTCGAGCGCGGGGTCCGCGTCCGCCGCAAGAACGAGCAGCACGTCGGTCACGAGCTGGCCGTCGTCCCCGCGAGCGGCCAGGACCGTGCAGTCTCGTACGTCCGGGCACCGCATGAGTATGCGCTCCTCGGACAGCACGGTATAGAGCCATTTCCCGCCGCCGAGGTCGACCGCGTCACTCACCCGGTCAAGGTGGTAGAAATACCCGTCCTCGTCGCGGTGCATCAGATCACCGGTGAGGTAGTAGCCATTAAGGCGGGTCCTGAAGGTGCTGACCGAGTCATTCCAGTATCCGAGCGCCAGCGTCGGCGACTTCATGGCGACCATTCCGACCTCGCCGACCGGGACCTCCTGGCCGGTCGCGGGGTCGACGAGGATGATGTCGGCGAACGCGAACGGCTTGCCGACGCACCTGTCGTAGCGCTCGCTGTCGAAGCGGTGGCTGATCCGGAATCCCCCGTAGCCCATCTCGGTGGAGCCTACGGTGTCGTTGAACCGGGAGCCTGGCAGGCTGACGACGCCGTCTCTGGTGTAGGCCTGATGGCTGCCGACGGCGACCAGCCGGCGGACGTGCGCCTCGTGCGCGGTGTCGCCGGTGTTCGACCAGAACCGCACCGAGCTGACGTCCCTGGTGGTGAGGTCGAAGCGGGCCAGCTCGGCCCAGGTGACGGCGAAGCCGTAGACCGCGGTCGGGCGCCAGCGCTCGATCGCCTCGAGGATCGCCTCGCCGCTGTGCTCGAAGGCGCCGCCCTGCTGGGACAGGCACAGCAGCTCGTATCCGTTGCAGAGGGCCTCGTTGATGATGATGACGCCGGCCGTGTGCGCCTGCGGGAAGGCCGACAGCTCCCGCACCGGGCCGGTCTGCCTCGGCTCGGTCAGCCTGACCGCCCGTACGGCGGCGAACAGGCTCTGATTGGAATGCACGACGGCGGCCGGCATGCGGGTCGTTCCCGAGGAGTGCGTGATGGCGACGGGATCATCGGGGTGATGGCGGAAGTGCGGCGGCGCGCAGGCCGGGTCACCCGTTCCGGTCTCGGCGGCGTCGCCGAGTACCGGCGCGCCGAGGTCGCGCCCGGCCAGCTCGGCGTGATCGGCGTCGATGATCACGCCGCTGGCGCGCAGCCGCTGGATGAACTCGACCGCTATCTCGGCGGGCATGCTCCCGTTCATCAGGGCCGGAATGGCGCCGAGCCAGGTCAGCGCGAAGTAGTTGAGCAGCACGTCGGCCGCTGAGGTCACGTAGACCGCGACCGGGTCACTCCGCCCGATGCCGTGACTGGCGAACCACTGCGCCCTGGCAGCGACCCGCTCGGTCAGCGTCCGCAGTGACAGCGGCGTCCAGGCCGCGATCCCGTCGACCTCGGTGTCGAAGGTCACCCTCGGCAAATCCAGGTCAGCACCATGCTCGGCCAGCCTGAGCAGCACGTTGCCCGCGCCGAGCTCGGCATCGGCGGCCAGGACCGCCCTGAGGTTGCTCGCACTCACCGATCTGCCTCCTGTCTCTCGCGGCTCACGCGAGCTCACGGTTGAACAGCCGGGACGACAGCACCACGGCCAGCCCGGCCACTCCGGCGAGGATGACGGCCGCTTCCCAGACGACCTGCGAGCCGACGTGGCCCTGGAAGATCGCCCGCATGCCGTTGGCGGCCCAGGCGAACGGATTTCCCAGCGCGACGTCCTTGATCCACAGCGGCGCGACCGAGAGCGGCACCAGCACTCCGGCTAGCAGCGAGAGCGGCTGGGCTACTCCGTTGGTCAGGTTGCCGAGGGTGGTCTCGCTGGGCACGAAGATCGCCAGGGCGTAGGAGATCGAGACCCCGAGCATCACCATCATCGCCAGCAGGATCAGCGCGAGCAGGACGTTGGCCGGCGGCAGGCGCAGGCCGAGTATGAGGGCCATCACGGTAATGACCACGCACTGGAACGCGATCAGCACCACATATCTGAGCTGCTGTCCGAGCATCAGGCCGACGCGGCTGAGCGGGGTGACCCGGAAGCGGGTGATGACGCCCTCGCTCATCGCGCCGAGCAGGGCGAACCCGGCGAAGAGGCCACCGAACAAGCCCATCGAGCAGAACAGCGAAGGCACATAAATTTGGAAAGTAGCGCCGTAGCTGGAGACGTGCAGCACCGACTTGAGGAACGGGGTGAAAAACAGTAGGTACGTGACCGGCTGCAACATCGCGAAGACGATGGTCATCGGATTGTGAACGAGCTGTCCGACCTCATACTGAAAGGTCAGCCAGGTATCACGGGCGAGTTTCACAGCGGTCTTCCCCTCCCGAGGCAGGTCAGGCGATCTCGCGGCTGAATGCCCGTGACGACACCAGCACGGCAATGGCGGCCAGCCCGGCCAGGATGACGCTGGCCTGCCAGACGACCTGGGCTCCGAGGTGGCCCTGGAACACTTCGCGCATGCCGTTAGCCCCCCAGGCGAACGGATTCCACAGGGCGACATCCCGCACCCACAGCGGTGCCACCGTGATCGGGATCAGGACGCCAGCCAGCAGCGCGAGCGGCTCGGTCACGCCGTTGGTCAGGTTCACCAGCGCGTTCACGTTGGGCACGAAAATCGCGAGAATGTAGGAGATCGAGACGCCCACGACCACCATCAGCGCCAGCAGGCCCAGCGAGATCAGGAGGTTGAGCGGCGGTACCCGCAGCCCGAAGATCAGCGCCACCACGGCGACGACGAGGGCCTGGAAGCAGACCAGGGCGACGAACATGAGCTCACGGCCGAAGAGCAGGCCGATGCGGCTGAGCGAGGTTACCCGGAACCGGGTAATGACCCCCTGGCGGATCGCTCCGATGAGCGCGAATCCGGCGAAAAGCCCGCTGAACAAGCCCATCGCGGTAAACAGCGAAGGCACGTAGATCTGAAAGGCGGCGCTGTAGGTAGAGGCACCCATGACCGACTTGAGGAACGGGGTGAAAAGCAGCAGGAAGGTAATCGGCTGCATCAGCGTGATGGCGATATTGACCGGGCTGCGTACAATTTGCGCGGCCTCGTACTGAAACGTCAGCCACGTGTCACGCGCGAGCTTCATTGCCGCGCCTCCTTCCCGTTCGCTGGCGGTCGGCCATCGGCTGGCGGTTAGTCAAGAGTCCGGCCGGTCTTGGCCAGGAAGACGTCGTCGAGGCTGGGCCGGCGGACCTCGATCGCGCCAGGCTCGATGCCCTTGCCGCTCAGCGCGCGCATGATCTGCGGGATCGCCGTGGCGCCGCTGTCCACATAGAGCCGCAGCGTGTGGCCAGTGGTCTCGCAGGACTGCACGCACGACTGGTCGTTCAGGATCTTGGATGCCTCATCGATGATGGCCGGCTCGGCGCGCCGGCGGTGTCAGGAGCGGCCAGGTCCACGATGACGACATCGCCGGAGATCTCGCGCTTGAGATCGGACGGAGTGCCTTCGGCGACGATCAGCCCGGCATCGATGATCGAGATCCGGTCGCAGAGAGCGTCGGCCTCGTCCAGGTAGTGCGTGGTGAGGAAGATGGTCATGCCCTCGTCGCGAAGCCTGCGCACCTCCTGCCACATGCGGGCCCGGCTCGGCGGGTCAAGCCCGGCCGTCGGCTCGTCCAGGAAGATGACCTCCGGTGCGTGGATGACGCCCAGCGCGACATCAAGGCGCCGCCGCTGCCCGCCGGAGTAGGTGGCGATCTTGCGGTCGGCGAACTCCCCGAGCTGGAATGCCTTGATGGCAGCCTCGGCAGCGGTCTTGGCAGCCGATTTCGACGCACCGTACATCCGGGCCTGGTGGATCAGATCACGTCGGGCGAAGGACTGGCCATAGGTGCCGCTGCCCTGCGCCACGAAGCCAATCCGCTGCCGCACCTGCGCGGGCGCGCGCAGGAGATCCACTCCGGCGATCGTGGCATCCCCGCCGTCCGGGCTGATCAGCGTGGCCAGCATCCGCAGAGTGGTAGATTTCCCGGCTCCGTTGGGACCGAGGAAGCCGAAGATCTCGCTGCGCTGGACGGCGAAGTCCACGCCGCGCACGGCCTCGACAGTCGTGGCCTTGCGACCGCGCCTGACGCGGAAAGACTTGCGCAGGCCGCTGACCTCAATCATGGATTCTCCAAATTACCGGCCGCGGGGGTGCGCGACATCCGTTCTGAGAGAGCCGGCCGAGCTTGGCTATGGGCTCAGGCAGCAGCATGTACCTGTGGTCGCAATCCAGCTCGACCACCTCGATCGGACCATCGATAAACGACCGCCAGCCATCCAGCTTCTCGGATAGCTCCGGCGGATTCTTAGTGGCGGAGAAGAACAGCAGCGGACTGTGCACGCGACCGGGATGGTGCGTGCGCGCCATGGCTACGTTGTTCTTGATCACGCGCTGCAGCGCGTGCACCCGCTGGTCGGGCCAGTCGGCCAGCCCAAGCCCTGGCCGGCGGCGCACCAGTTCGAGCATCCGGACCTCGGGTGCCGGGTCGGCAGCCGTCAGCGCGGGCACGTACCCGAAGTGCGCGAGCACGAGGTTGTAGATCATGAAGGGCTCGTTGCTCTCGATCCCCTCAAGATCGACCAGGCTCGAGTCCAGGACGACGAGCAGCTCGATCTGCTCGCCCCGGCTCTCAAGCTCCTCGGCTATGGCGAAGGCGATGTTGCCGCCCAGCGACCAGCCGAGCAGGTGATAAGGACCAGAAGGCTGCGTCATCCGGATCTGGTCGGCGTAATCCCGTGCCATTTCCCGCATGGACGTGGGCAAGGGCTCAGGGCGCCGGATCCCGCGAGCCTGCAGGCCATAGAGCGGGTACCTGGGGTCCACGTGCGGGAGCAAGGCCAGATAGCACCAGCTCAGGCCGACCATCGGAGGCGCGCAGAAGAGAGCGGGGCCATCGCCGCCGACTCGCATCGGCATCATCAGGTCCAGGATGCCGCTCGCTGCCTTGGACGTCTTGCTGTTCATCCGCAGGATCTGAAGGTCTTCGCGCGACGTCAGGCTGGCCGCCGGACGCGGGGCCATCGTCACCAATGCTCCTTCGGCCACGGGCTCGCCGTGCGCCTGGACGCACAGCTCGGGCGCGACGGCCTGCCCGGGGTCAGGCAGCCCGGTGAAGGAGAGTCCGGCGCTGCGCAGCCGCTCGATCAGCAGCGCCGTGACCTCAATGATCCGCAGGTCAAGCTCGGCCTCGGTCAGGCCGGCCGGGCCGAACTCACTGAACGGGACGAAGTCGTGCAGCAGCGCGATGCCGCCGTTCTGCCGGATCAGGCTGTGCGCGATGGTATCCACGCAGGCGGCGACCGTCTGGCCCTTGCGGTAGGTGATGTCCCAGTCGCGTCCCTGCGCATGCCAGCCGACCGGGCCGGCGAGACCGGGAACCGGCCAGTCTCCTATGCCGTACGGGGGCCGGAACCACACACTTTCAGTTAAAAAGCCGCTGACCTGTACCGCGCACCGGCTGACTCGTCGGAGGCGTGCTCAGCCGACCTGAACGGGCGGTGGTGGTCGGCGTGCAGGCCGATCACGTGGCCGCAGTCCCTGATGGTGTCAAGCACGTCGCCATGCCGGTGAAGACTCTCGCCCAGCACGAAGAATGTCCCTGGCACACCCTCGTCGCGCAGCAGCTGCGCCAGCTCCGCCGTCCTGGGACCGGGGCCGTCGTCAAAGGTCAGCGCCACGCAACGGGGCGGGAGCACAGGCGTGCCGCACAGCAGACGAGACGAGTCATCGTCCATCCAGGCCTCCGGCTGGGTAAGGGAACGTACCGATGCTAGCCGAGGCCGCCCTGCCCGCATAGATGCCGTCTGCGCCTGTTAGTTACTAGTGACCAGAAGCCAGCGCGGCCAGGTGGGTGACGGCCGCGCTGGTCCCGCCGGCCGCCGCGTACTCCTGCGCCACCCGGCGGGCACTGGCCCGGTAGCCGGGCTTGTCGAGTACCGCGGTCACCGCGTCGGCGAGCTCGGCAGGCGACGAGTGCTCGAACGAGACCGTCAGGCCAGCGCCGGTCCGTGCGACCTGCTCGGCCACGGTCAGCTCGCCAAGCCGGATCGGCGCGATGACCAGCGGCAGGCCGTGCGCGAGCGCCTCGTTGACCGTGCTCTGCCCGCCCTGGCAGAACACCGCGTCCATGCGCCGCATGAGATCGACCATCGGGACCCGGGGCGCGACCAGCACGTTCGCCGGCGGATCTGGCACCGCCTCCGGGCTGGTATTGACCACGGCCTGCACCCGGCCGGCCAGAGGCGCGAGTGCCTTCATCATCCGCGCCAGGAAGTCCTGTACCAGGTGATCGGACAAAGTACCGGCGGTGACCAGCAGATGCTGGCGGCCGGGGTCCAGCCAGTCCCAGTCAAAACCGGGGTCGGTGCGCCGCGGGCCGAGCGCGGCCCCGACCAGCAGGCAGTGCGCTGGCATAGGCGCTGGGTCGGTCAGCGCGTGCGCGGTCGTCACGATCGTGAGGTAAGGAGAGAACCGCAGATCGACGCTGGCGTCAGCGGGGACGCCGCCGAGTTCCCAGATCCGGGCCACCCGATCCCGCACCCACTGCCGCAGGCGCGGATCATCGGGCGGGAGGATCTCCATCGTTCCGGCGCACAAGGTGGCCCACCGGATACCTCTCCTGTGCGCGGCCAGGGCACCGGTCAGCGCGTACTGGTCAGCGACGACGACGTCGGGCTGATAATCGTCCAGAGCGTCGCTGACCGGCCGGGAGATGAAGCGGTTGAGCGGCATCACGTACTCGTCCCAGAGCTCTCGCACCGCGTCCAGCCCTACCTCGCGGAACTCGCGGTAAGAGCGCCGGCCGGTAGGGTAGATGAGTCCGTCAGGCCCGAGGAGCGGGCGCAGGACGTTCTCTGGCCCGCACCAGGCCACCTCATGTCCCTGCGAGACCAGGGCGTCGCCGATGGCTACCGCAGGCCAGAGACGGGCTACGACGGGAACGATGACGAAAAGGTATCGAGCCACGCCATTATCGTGACACACGTTGACAATCACGTCGCATCCTGATGCGGTGACACCATGACCGCGCTGGAGGCCGTATCGGTGTACTTGCCGCCGATCCGGGTGCCCATCGAGAGCCTGGCCGGCTCCCTGGGCCTGACCGAGATGCAGGTCAAGCTTTTCCGGCGATTTCACGGCCTGAAAGAAGTCGGCCGGGATGCGGGCGCGTCGCTCTACGACCTGCTGATGAATGCCGCCACCGGACTGAAAGAGCTGCGTGGCCAGGAGCACCGGGTCCGGTATGTGCTGCATGCGCGGGCCATGCCGGTAGTAGCGCCCTACCCGGTCAATCCCCTGCATGAGGTCTGCCGCGCGCTCGGGCTCGACCACGCACTCGCATTCACCGTCACCCATCAGTCGTGCGCCAGCGGTTTACTCGCGATCGACCTGGCCGGCCGCTGCTCGCCGGCGACGCGGCCAGTGCCGATGCCGGTGCCGCGCCGCTCGCGCTGATCCTTAGCGGGGAAAAGGCCTTTACCCGCGAGGCCCAGATGTTCGAGGACACGACGGTCTTCGGTGAGGGATCGGCGGCGTGCCTGGTCAGCGCGTTCGGCTCGGGTAACCGGCTGCTTTCTTACGCGTCCAGTGTGCGCGGCGAGTTCGACAGTGCCACCGGCGCGAACGACGCGCGGATGCAGCAGGAATACCGGCCCTGCCTGGCGCAGGTCATGCGGCAGGCCCTCGACGAGGCTGGCCTCAAGCTCGATGACATCAGGCTCGTGCTGCCGCACAACGTCAACGCGGTGACCTGGAACCGGATGTGCGTACTGCTCAAGCTTCCGCGCGACCGCGTGCTGCTTGACAATATCCCCGCCAGCGGTCACGTTTTCTGCGCAGACCTATTTATCAACTACCAGACCGCGTGCGAGCGCGGCCTGCTGCAGCCGGGCGACCACTATCTCGCCGCCGCGGTGGGCGCGGGCGGCGGCGCGACATTCTCGGCGATGGTATTCGAGCACTGAGGACCTTGAAGACCTTGAGGACAGCGCAGGAGGCGTGACATGACAGCGCAGGAAGCCGGCCTGGACAGTGAGTTCCGGCAGAAGGTGGTCGACACGATGACCGCGGTGCTAGCGCAGTTGCTTGACCGGTCTGAGCCGATCACCGAGCACACTCGCCTGATGGACGAGATCGGGCTCAGCTCCACGCTCGGGCTTGAGCTGCTGCTCAGGGTCGAGGACGAACTGCTGATACTTATCGACGTCGAGCTGATGGATCAGGACCAGGTGCATACGGTCGGCGATCTGGCGACGTTCGTGGCCGGCAACTCGCGCCCGGAATAGCCGCCTGTGTTCGTCGCCCGCCCGCCGGCTAGCCCCACGCTCCGCCGTGACCTGGACCTGGTCCGGGCCGTGCGCGGCACCTTCACAGGGCCGGCCGAGTTCCTGGCCGATCCGGAGAACCGGGCCAGAGTCGCCCTGTACCTGACCGACCTGGCCAGGCCATACGGGATCGCGGTGCCGCAGGCCCAGTTCGGCGAACCGCCGGCATCCAACCTCGGCCATTCATACGGCGAGATGGCGGCGGCACTGATCGGGTCGGCGGTGTCCGAGCAGGAGCCGGTTGACCTGCTCGTGCTGGCCTTTTCCGGCCACGACCTGCGGCCTGGCCGGCAGACCGCCGCCTACCTGTCTGATGTCACTCCCGGTGCGCCGATCGCGTTCGCTATCTGTGACCAGGGTTCCATGGCAGCGTTCAGCGGCCTGCGGATTGCCAGCGAGTATGCCGCGTCGGCCGGGATCAGCCGGGCGCTGCTGATCGTCGTCGAGCAGGCGGCACTCCCCTACGACTGCCCGGTCCCCCTGCCGGCCCGGCATCAGGCCGTCGCCATGCTCTACGGCGACTGCGCGCAGCCGCAAGCACGGGTCACCCGGGTGCACCAGCACGCCGGAGTCGAGCCAGCAGACGTCGCCACCCTCGCCGCCGCCGACCTGGCCGACCTGGCAGCCGGCCACCAGGAGATCGGCCTGCTGCTCACCGACGCCCTCGCCGCCCTGTGGACCGATCCAGCCGCGACCCGGGTCCGGGCGATCCCTCCTGGCCAGCCATCCACCGGCCTCTGGTGGACCCTAATCGACGAGCTCCCCCTCCACCCCAGACCCAACCCATCCCGATCAGACCCATCCGAACCCGACCCACCCGGATCTGGGCCGCCCGGATCTCCTGATCGCCGCCGACTACGACCCTGACCTGCGCTACCTGGGCCTGACCGCCTTCGACACCACAATGCGCTAGCGGCAGCAAGGACCCCGGCCTGGAAGAAGCTCTAGGTTTCTGGACTAGGACTTTCGCCCAGCGAAGATCATGACCGGGCCAGTGATCACGGAACCCCGGTGGGGTGATCACACGGCACATGCTCCGTGATCAAGGTTTGCTTCATGATCACGGAAACTGGCTCTGCGAATTCCGTGATGGGGCTGGCGTCGCCACCCGAACGACGGCTACGGGCCGGCGCTGCCGGTACGGAACCTGGATCAGTCGGCTGATCTTCTGAGCCAGCGGCCCGGATGGGGCGTGATCTCGGTACATCGGCTGGGTTGTCAGGAGACTCTGGTGGGTGCGGTCGGGTCGAATGCCGCTTCTACGGCTACTTCCTCTACGCCGCGCAGCAGGGCCTCGACCTGCTGGCTGGACAGGCTCCATGAATCCCACATCAGGTGCAGCGAGAGGACGTCGCGCCGGTTCTCGATGAGGACCATGGCCTGGTCGTACAGGCCCATGTCGTCCATGGGGCCCAGCCAGGTCAGCGCGGTCTGCTCCAGCTTCTGGCTGACCCGCGCCGGGGTCAGGTCGCTGGCGTCGGCTACCTGCGGTGCGCGCATGACCATCGCGCGCTGGTCGTTGATCCGGAAGCTCGGCCTGCCCGCATATCCGCGCTCGGCATCCAGCCGTTCCATAAGCTCGCTGAGATCGTCCGGATCGTAGTAGGCGCGCATGCCTGCGGTCATCGAAGCACTGCGGGTACGCGCGACTACCTCGTCCACGGAGGCATCGGTCACGTTGACAGTGACCACCGAGTTCTGCGCGATCGGAGCGATCACCTTGGCCAGGCCCGGCCTGAACCGGTTGTTGACGGTGACCTTGATCGTCAGCGGATGCACGCCGGTGGCGCGCCCGATGGCCGTCGCGATCAGCGCCACGGCCACGCGGGCGGCGTCGGTCTGGGTGCGGATCGCGATGGCCTGCATGGCAAGGTGAGCCGCGGCCGAGCTGAACCTCGCCCGCTGGTACCGCTCCCCTGCCTGGCTGGGCGGGGTGACAGGCTCGCCGAACGTCAGCGCCGGGATCTTGCTGAGCTGAGACTCCCAGAATCGCATGGTGCGAGCGCTGAGCTGCCGAAGCTGCGGCTCATGCTCGCTGGCGGCGATGTCGAGAATCTGCATGCGCGGCGGGTCACTGAGCGACGGGCTGACCATGCCGCCTGGCATCATGTCGGCGACGATCAGCTGGTGCGATCCGCCATCGGTCGCCAGGTGGGACAGTGCCCAGACCACATGCAGGCAGGTGCCGCCCTGCCTGACCACTGCCATCCGCATCGGCCAGTCGCGCTGAAAGTCGAATGGCGTGAGCGGCCACGTGGCCATCAGCTCATCCAGGAACCGGCCGATGTCGGCGCCGTCGACGCCCTCGGGGATCGTCAGGATGTCCAGGTCAACCTGCCCGGACTCGGCTACCTCCTGACCCGGGTGACCTGAGCTGTCAGAACTCAGCCGTGATCGCAGGGCGGCGTGGCGGCGCATGAGCTCAGTCAGGCGGGCCCCAGCATCCTCGATGGTGCTGCCGGGCGCGAGGTGCGTCATGCCGCCCATGCTGAACTGGGTGCTGTAATCTCCCATGTCCCGCAGGATCGCCTTCTGGCCCCAGGTCAGCGGCCCGGCACCGGGCTCTGCTCCGGAGAACTTGACGACCGTCCGGTCCTGACCTATCTGCTCATGCATCGCCGGCATCAGCCCTTCTGGAAGATACCGAAGATGTTCCCGGCCGGATCGCGGAATTCAGCGGTCCTGATGTCTTCGGCCGACCCGTAGAGCGCGGTGCGCGACGCGGTCTTCAGCGCGATCAGATCTGGAGCGGAGACGAGCGATCCGCCGAGCTTCTCGACGCGGCGCAGGGTCTCCTCCTGGTTAGTGACGCCGGCGTAGACGATGGCCCAGCGAGCCTCGACGCCACCTCCGATGCCACCCTGGATCCCCCGGCTGCTGCCGGTGTTCACTACCTGGTAGTCCGGCAGGCCTGACTGGTCGATCGACCAGCCGAAGAGGTCCGCGTAGAACTGCTGAGCTCGCGCCGCGTCCGATGCCATGATCTCGAACCAGCCAACCGCCTCGCCCTGGCCGGCCGACGGGACCGAGGCTCCCGGCGGGCTAGCCTGGTCAGCTTCGGCTGGTGCCTGCACCAGGCCGATCAGCAGTCCGTCCAGGTCACTGAACATGGCAATGGTCACCGCGCCGCCGGCGTGAGTGACTGGCATGACGGTGGTGCCGCCGAGTGAATTCGCCTTGTCGAGCGTCGCCTGTACGTCTTCTACCGCGACGTAGAACGCCGACCACGGCTCGCCAGTCTGGCTCTTGGCGATTCCGCCATTGATGCCGCCACCACCGCGGGTGTCGATCGTGGTGTATCCGCCGCCGGCGAAGCCTTGCAGTCCCCAGCCGAACAGCTCTCCGTAGAACGCCACCAGCGGCGCGTCATCCGCGGCACCGACCTCGAAATGCACTACCGGGTTTCCCACTGCCTGGCTCCTTCGTCGGAGGGTGTCATAGCTCAGATATCGTCATAGGTCAGGGGCCGCATAGTCAAATGGCAGGCCGGAGGTGCCCTCATGCGGTGGTGCGGCTCGCCGTGACCGATCTCGTGCGGGTCTGGATCATTCCCGTCGACCTTCCGTCAGCCGCCGCGGCCAGGTGCCGGGAGGTGCTCGACGATGGCGAGCGCGCCCGCGCCGCGGCGCTGCTCGATCCGCGCGACCGCCAGCAGTTCACGGTTGCGCACGGTGCGCTCCGGATCCTGGCCGGGCGTGAGCTAAGGACCCGGCCCGAGGCGCTCACCTGGGCTCCAGGCCGGTACGGCAAGCCGGGTCTCGTCGCGCCCTGGTCGGCCCTGCACACCAGCCTCTCGCACTCGGCTGGCCTGGTGGCGATTGCCATCAGCACCGGCCGGGCCGTGGGTGTCGATATCCAGCACCTGGTGCCTGGCCTGGACACGGTGGGGCTGTCCACCCGGTTCTTCCCGCCCGATGAGGCCGAGTACGTCGCGGCCGGCGGCGACGAGCGGGCACGGGCGGACCGGTTCGCGCGGCTGTGGGCGCGCAAGGAGGCTGTCGTCAAGACGGCCGGCGGCCGGCTCTGGGCCAATCTGAAGATCGCGGTGCGCGACCGCGAGGTCGTCAGCTGCGCCGAGCCGGCCGGCTCGCACCGGCTGGCGGACCTCGAAGCACCCCCGGGCACTCGCGCCGCCGTGGCTCTGGCCGGAACGGCGACTTTCATCCTGAAGGCGGCCGGCTGGCCCGGCTAGGCAAGCCTTACCGGCCCTTCACCACGGTCTCGATCGCGGCACGCAGCTGGCTGCGGGAGGGCTGCACCGCGCGGTCGAGCTCGAGAGCGAACGCGAGCACGGCACCATCGGGGCGAGTGATCCGCTTCGGCGGGGCGACCAGGTGCATCTCCTCGGCCGCGGTGGCCAGGATCTCGCCGCCCAGCCCGCAGGTCCGGTTGGAATCGTCGATCACGACGAGCCTGCCGGTGCGCTCCAGGGAGGCCCGGAGACCGTCCCAGTCGAACGGGTACAGCGTCCGAGGGTCGAAGACCTCGACCGAGACCGTGTCCGCGAGCTCGTCCGCGACCGCGAGCGCATCCTGCACGAGATGTCCGACCGCCACCACCGTGACATCGGTGCCCGGCCGCCGAACCAGGCCCACGCCAAGCGGCACCGGGGCCAGGGTGGCGAAGTCAACGTCCTCGCGCCGTTCCATCGCGCTGGCCGGCGCCCACACGATCACCGGGTCGTCCTCGCGGATCGCGCTGACCAGCAGGCCGTAGGCGTCGGTCGGCGTGGCAGGCACCACCGTCTTGACGCCGACATGCGCGAACACGCTGTACGGGTGGTCCGAGTGCTGCCCGGCCCAGCCAACGCGCGAGCCCGACCTCGTGACCAGGTAGGTCACCGGGACCTTGACCTGGCCGCCGGTCATCAGCGAGAACTTGTGGGCCTGGTTCGCGATCTGTTCCATGGACAGGAAGAGGAGCGCCGGGATCTGGAACTCGACGACGGGCCGGGCGCCGGACATCGCCGCTCCGGTCGCGAAGCTGGTGAATCCCTGCTCCGAGATCGGCATGTCGATGATCCGGTCAGGTCCGAACCGCTTCAGCAGGCCGGCGGTGACATTGCTGACCGCGACGCCGATATCCTCGCCGAACACGCAGACGGCGGGATCGACCTCCATCTCGGCGGCCAGGGCCATGTTGATCGCGCGCTGGTACGACAGGCTGGGCATCAGACCGCCCCCGCCCGCGCGCGCATCCCGTCGGCGTAGAGATAGTCAAGCGCTCCGGCCGGGTCGGGAAACGGGCTCGCGTCCACGAACCGCTGCGCCTCGTCCATCAGTTCCTCGATCTCCTTGTCGATCTGCGAGCGCACCGCCTCCGGTACGCGCGCGGCCTGGATTTCCAGCGGATCGCGCACACTGCCAGCGGCGATCTCCTCAGCCGTGCGGTAGCGCGGCCTGCCCTTGATCTCCCAGGTATGGTGCACATGGAATCGGTAGGTCAGGAATTCCAGGAACGTGGGGCCTTCTCCGGCCCGGCCGCGGGCGACAGCGCGGGTCGCCGCTTCAAGCACCGTCTCGGCGTCCATTCCGTCGACGGTCTCCGACGGGATGCCGAACGCCGTCGCGCGGCCCGTGATCGTACCTGCCGTGATCTCGCTATTCCGCTTTGACGTCGCGAACTGGTTGTTCTCGCACACGAAGAGGACCGGCAGGTGCTGTAGTGATGCCAGGTTCATCGCCTCGAGCAGTACGCCCTGATTGACGGCGCCGTCGCCGAAGAACGTGACGACGACGCGATCGTGCCCGGCCCGCCGGTGCGCCCAGGCCGCCCCGACCGCGATCGGGGCCGAGGCACCCACGAAGCCGTTGGCACCGCAGATGCCCATGCTGACATCGGCCGCGTGCTGCGTCCCGCCCCGGCCGTGGTTCAGGCCGGTCTCACGACCGGCTAGCTCGGCCAGCATTCGGATCGGATCAGAGCCCTTAGCCAGGACGTGCCCGTGGCCTCGATGGGTGCTGGTGATGAGATCGTCCTGGCGCAGCGCCGCGCAGACACCTGCGGCGATGGCTTCCTCGCCGATGTAGGGGTGGATGCCGCCGACGATCTCGCCGCGCTGCACCATCTCAAGCGCCCGCTCCTCGAACCGGCGGATCAGCCGTATGGTCCGGTACAGGTCGGCCGAGTCAGCCATGACTGCTTCTCCTTACGACAGGCACGGTCAGTGCGCCGACGCGGTCTGGATCCGCTGCTGGACGTCACCGCAGAACTCGCCGACGGTCATGCCGGTGAGCATCTCGTCTTCGTCATCGTCGAATTTCACCCCGAAATGGTCTTCCACCCGCACCACGAGCTCGGCGATGGCAATCGACTCCACGTCGGCACCGGCCGGGCCGAGGGTGGTGTCGTCGTCGACACCGTCGATGCTGTAGTTCATGTCCGTCAGCGAGTCGAATACGAACTGGCGGATCTCATCGATCATGATTGGCGTTTCCTTTTCGGGAGGGGATGGTTCGACCCGGCGACGGACACGCGCAAGTGCGGCCATCGGCTCGGTGTCCGGTGGGACCGCTGATCTGGAGCTGGAGGTGACGACCGTAATGGGGCAGGCAGGCTCATGCCGATAAGGTCGTTCATTGGTGGGTACGCGCCTCCCTCACCCGACCTCACGACGCGGCAAACCGGCCGGAACGCCCAGAACGGCGCTGTGACCAATGTGCCTGGTGATTACGGACGTTCTGCCTAGCACCGACCTTACTCGATCAGGCCCGTTTGACAAGGGTCGTCCGATGACACACATCGCATCCGACCTCACCGGCGTCCGCAGCAGGCCTCCGTGATCATAATCTGACCCCTCGATCACGGAACTTGGCTCTGCGCGGACTGCCTGACTGGGCTGGTGGCCGCTGTGCGGGGGTGGGCTCGCGCCGTCTGGCAGCTGGGACCCTGTCGCGGTTCCTGCGACAGGTCGGGGTCTTGATCACGGAACCCAAGCTGGCGTGAATTCAGTGATCGGGCTGCCACGCAGGCCCGGCGGAGCCGTCACCTGGACGCGGACTAGTCCCCGGTGACTCAGCTTTCACAGCCGACTCAGCCGCTGCCAGGCTCGCCTGATCCTGTAGGAGACTATTTTCCTGTAGGAGACTTAACAGCGAATATGATGGTCAACCCTCCTACAGGAATAAAGTCTCCTAGATCTTTTAGCCACCGCCCCGCGCAAACCCCAGCAAGCCGCCCAGCGTCACACGTACGGCCACGCCGACCTCCGCGTGCACGTCATTCCACGATGTCGGCGGGGGCCGGGCCGAAGATGGCGAGGGAGTCAAGCACGGCGGACGGATCGCCTGACCAGTTCAGGGCCGCGAGCTGGGCCCGGCTGCGGCGGCCCATCCGCCAGCGGAACGCCTCGAACCTGGTCGTAGACAACCTGAGCTGAGCGGTGCCAGGGTCAGCGTCGCCATCCGGGCCGGCCAGGTACTCGCCATCTTCCGTACGGATCAAGGTCGGGACCGGAAGGCGGAGCCGGGACAGCAGCGAATCGGCGCACTGCCTGATGACCGCGCTCTCCCTGGCACCCGGCTGGCCGACCGCTCCCCTGATGTCCTGCTCATGGGTCGCGGCATCGATCACGGCAGGCCAGACCCTGAAGGCGGCGATGGCCTGCTCGAACGGCGGCCCGCACGCCGACCAGCGCTCAAGCAGGCCGGGCACAGGAACGTCGGCCAGCCGCTCGACCTGGGCGGCGGTAATCTCATCGGTCGGCAATCCGGTCAGCCGGCCGGCGAGCGAGTCTTCGGTGATCGCCGTCAGGTGCGCGACGACATCTCTGACCGTCCAGCCAGGGCAAGCCGGAACCCTGGCCCCGAGCGCGGCAGCGTCCAGCCCTGCTACCAGGTCAGTCAGCCGCTCCCTGGTATCCCGGTAGAGCGCTGCCAGGTCGGTCTCGTCACCTTCATCCACGCTGGAACAATAGAGCCGGAGGCCGGGCGCTCGCTAGACGGGCTCCGACAGCGACAGGCCGAACCGGCCGCGGGAGTCCGTCCACCAGTGCCGGATGTCCAGGCCGGCGGCGGCAAGCTCGGCGGTGAGGCCGTCGCGGCGGAACTTGGCTGAGATCTCGGTTCGCATCTCCTCCCCCGCGCTGAACGTCGCGGTCAGCCCGATGGCGGGCAGCTCGATGGTCTGATCCACGCACGATCGCAGCCGCATCTCGATCCACTCGGCCTGGCTGTCCCAGAGCGCCACGTGCTCGAACTCATCGAGGTCGAAGTTGCCGCCGAGCTCGGTATTCAGCACGTTCAGGATGTTCTTGTTGAAGTCTGCGGTCACTCCCGCCGCGTCGTCGTAGGCGGCGACCAGCACGGCGGGATCCTTGACCAGGTCAGTGCCGAGCAGCAAGGAATCGCCTGGCCGCAGGCTGGCCCGCAGGCTGGCCAGGAACCCGGCCCGCTCGGCGGGAAGCAGGTTGCCGATCGTGCCGCCGAGGAAGGCCACCAGCCTTGGGTTGGCAGACCGCGCTTCGCCGCCGGACTCGGGCAGGCCAAGGTACTCGGTGAAGTCGGACAGCACCGCGTGCACGCGCAGTTCCCGGTACCGCGCCAGCATCCGGTCGGCCCCGGTGACCAGAGCGGACTCGCTGACATCGACCGGGACGTACTCGCGCAGCGTGCCGGCCGCGCTGAGCGCGTCGAGCAGCAGCCTGGTCTTGTCGGCCATGCCTGAGCCGAGCTCGACCAGCGTCGCCGCCCTGGTGATCGCGGCGATCTCGGCCGCTCGCTCGGTCAGGATCTCCCGCTCGGCTCTGGTCGGGTAGTACTCATCCAGCCGGGTGATCTTGTCGAAAAGCTCGCTGCCGCGCTCGTCGTAGAACCACTTGGGCGGCAGGGACTTGGGTACCGAGGTGAGCCCGGCCCGCGCGTCGGCTCGCAATGCGGCCTCGAAGAACCGGTCGGGCAGCCGCCGGTCGATCTCGATGCCCGGCCGCTCCTGCCCGCCCGGTGTTTGCTCACCCAGAGGGCTGACCTGTACCTCCGACGAGGTCGCCGCCAGCACGCTCCGCTGCGCTACCTCCTGCCAGCCGGACTCGTCGTCGGATGGCTCCGAGGTCACGATCACGCCGCCATCGCGCTGCTGGTAAAACAGCGACTCGCCGACGGCCGTCGCGGCGATCACCTCGCCGTCGGTCAGCAGCAGGTTGAACCGGCCGATCCCGCCAGCCGCCTCGATCTCGTCGACGGTGCCGGCCAGGGCAGCGGCAGCCGACTCCCCCGCATCCAGCTTGCGCTGGACCAGCGCCCAGATCAGCGCGGTGTCACAGCGGGACTGCAACCGCAGCAGCTCAGCCGCCGTGAGGGTTTCCGCCAGCCTGAGTACGGCAGCGGCACCATCATCGGCACCGGCCGCGGCGGGGCGTCGCCGCCCCGGATGGGATGCTGCTGTCGCACCCGACCATCCCACGAGCGCCCCATTAAGACTAAAAAGCCATTTACCCGCCGAGTACGGTGCTGCTGCCGACGGCCCGCTCTCGGTGCCAGCCGATGCTGAGCGCACCGCGCACAGCATCGCGCGCGTGGTGACGACCCTGGCCAGATCGGGCAGTTCCTCATCGGCCCAGATCGGGCCGGACCGGCGGTACCTGGCCGGCAGCGGGTCACCGTCGGCGTACCAGCCGATGCCGAAACCGTCGACGTTCATGGTGCCGTGCCGCTGCAGTCTGGGGGCCCAGGCCTGCTCGGCCAGGTTGTGCGGCGGATCGAGCAGGATGGACTTGATGCTGACCGGATCGCCAAGATAGGCGAGGTGCCGGCACATCAGGCGACATCCGCGTCGCGAGCGGTGCGGAAGCCAGCGAAGATCTGCCGCCTGATCGGGTAGTCCCAGTTCCTGAACGTGCCCCGGCAGACCACCGGGTCGGCGGCGAAGGCGCCGCCCCGCAGCACCTTGTACTCCGGGCCGAAGAATACCTCGGAGTACTCCTTATACGGCCAGGCGACGAAGCCCGGATAGGGATGGAAATCGCTCGACGTCCATTCCCAGACATCGCCGATCAGCTGCCTGGCGCCGGACGGCGCGGCACCGTCGGGATAGGAGCCTGCCGGGGCTGGCTGGAGGTGACGCTGGCCGAGATTGGCCTGGCTGGGCGACGGATCGGCGTCCCCCCAGGGATAGCGGGTCGACCGGCCGGAGGCGGGGTCGTGCCTGGCGGCCTTTTCCCATTCGGCTTCGGTCGGCAGCCGCCTGCCCGCCCAGCGGGCGTAGGCGTCGGCCTCGTACCAGCAGACGTGCAGCACCGGCTCGGCCGGCGGCACCGGCTCGGTCACGCCGAACCGGCGGCGCAGCCACTGGCCGGCCCGTCCCGCTGCCAGAACAGCGGAGCGGTCAGGCCCGCCTGCTGCCGGTGCTCCCAGCCGGCCGGGGTCCACCAGCGCGGATCGTCGTAGCCGCCATCGGCGACGAATGCCAGGTAGCTGGCATTGGTGACCGGGGTCGTGTCCAGGTAGAACGAAGGGACGGTCACGAGGTGCGCGGGACGCTCGTTGTCGAGCGCCCAGGGCTCGGTGGAGGTGCCCATCGTGAACGGGCCGCCGGGCACCAGCACCTCAGCTGGCAGGCGCAGCACGTCGGCGGGTCCGGTGTCGGGCGGCGGAGCGGTCAGCACCGGACCGCCGAGCCTGAGCTGGTGGGTAGCGAGCATGGTCTCGTCGTGCTGCTGCTCGTGCTGGGCGATCATCCCGAACACGAACCCCTGATCGACCAGCCTGCCGCCGGTGAAGCTGACCCGCTCAAGCAGGTCGAGCACGCGGCCGCGGACTTCGCTCGCATAACTGCGGGCCTGAACCGGGGCCAGCAGCGGCAGGGTCGGGCGACTGGCCCTCGGGTGCTCGAAGGCGTCATAGAGCGGGTCGATCTGCGGGTACATCGGCTCCTTGCCGCCAATACCGCGAAGGAGCCACAGCTCCTCCTGATTGGCGATGTGGGCCAGATCCCAGACAAGTGGTGACATCAGCGGTGAGTGCTGACAGGTGAGGTCAGCCTCGTCGACGCAGTCGGTGAGCCCCGTCGTTCTTGAGCGAGCGGCGGTCAGCCTGGCTGCGATCTCGTCGCGCAGCGTGGTCGCGTCGGCGGCGAGTAGTGTCATGACTGTCCCTTTCGGAATGCGATGGTGTCGAGGATGTCGTCTGCGGGGCACCTTCCGCGCCCTGGATAGCGCTCGGCGAAGCCGGCGACGGCCTGCCTGATCGGCTCCGGGGCCTTCGACCTGGCCAGTGCGGCATCGGCGGCGGCGAAGCATTCGGTCGCGGCCCTGGCCAGCACCTGATCCCCTGGACCGAGCCTGGCCGCGCGCAGCCAGGGACCGGTCGCGCCGTTGCCAGGGTCGTGCCAGACCGGCTCGGCCGCCGCCATCGCGGCATCGGCTGCGACCGGGTCGTCGGCCAGCGCCGCCACCAGCGCTACCGGCACAATCCAGCCGTCACCTGGCTGGGCGTCGATCATCCGCAGCTCCAGGTGACCCTGAGCGCGAACAGGCGGGAACAGCGTGGACAGGTGGTAGGCCAGGTCATCGGCCGTCGGGCGGGGCGCTCCGCTGCTCGCGGCCGATCCGCGCAGCCAGTCTCTGAAGGTCAGCCCGGCCGGCACGGTCCAGGGTCTGCCGTCCGGCTGCCGCATGCAGAGCACCTCGGCGTCCATCGCGTACCTGATCATGTCCTGGCGCGGGTCAGGCTCTGCCGCTCCGCGCCCGCCCCGCTCGCCTGGCTCGGCGCCGAGTGGCGCCCTGGTGCGGTAGGGGTCGAGCCTGGACCAGACGAGCTGGCGAGTGCACTTCCAGCCGGTCGGCCTGCCGCGCCGCAGCGGCGAGTTAGCGAACGCGGCGACCAGGACCGGGCCGAGTGCGTGCATCAGGCGCCAGCGGAACGGATATCCGGACGCGCCGGCGCAGTCCAGGCCAGCGTCGACGCAGACCTGGACCGATGCTGTGCTGCACATCATCATGCGGCCCCACGGGCCGCGCCGGTCAAAGAACTCCTCCATGGCCGCGTACCTGGGAAGGTTGAGCACCCGGCTGGGAAGGCGGTGGAGGTCGAGGCCGTGGCCGGTCAGGACGAGTCCCCTGGACTCGAAGGCCTGCCGGAGAACGAGCATGTCGTGGCTTGCCGCGGCGACGCAACCGGTCAAGTTGATCGCGGGGGCCGAGCTGAGCTCAACCTGACCGCCCGGTTCGAAAGTCAGGAGCCCGCCGCCTGGCATCGCTCCGGACTCTTTCAGCTGATCCAGAATTTCTCGAACTACATCAAAACGGACTGGCAACGATGGATTGGAAGCATCGCCGACCAGCCATTCGAGTTCAGTTCCGATAACTCCGGGTGGTCCGGTTTTGAAGCAGATCGTCCCTATTAGTCGTTCAGCTTCCAGCTCCGAGAGCGGGCAGCCGTCAACCTCAGTGTCGGTGCTCATCGTGTGGACGGGCAGCTCAATCACCGCCTCCATGGCGAATATCGGGCGACGCCGGGCACGTAGTCTGCCAACTGCCTGCCAGCGCGTCTCATTCCTGATGTCCTTGCCCAATATCCCTAACAGATGCATCTGACAGTGGACTTAAGGTGGGGGGCTCTGGTGCCATCGCGCGAGTTCGACGTGATCGTCATCGGCATGGGACCTGGCGGCGAGTACGTGGCCAGCCAGCTCGCGCAGGCGGGCCTGGCGGTGGCCGGAGCCGAGTCGGGGCTGGTCGGGGGCGAATGCCCGTACTTCGGGTGCGTTCCGTCCAAGATGATGATCAGGGCAGGGAACCTGCTGGCCGAGGCGCGGCGGGTGCGCGGGATGGCGGGGCAGGCGGTCGCTGACCCGGACTGGTCCCCGGTCGCCAGGCGGATCAGGGACGAGGCGACCGACGACTGGGACGACACGGTCGCCGCCGACAGATTCACCGGGCAGGGCGGTCACCTCTTCCGCGGGGTAGCCAGGATCACGGCCCCCGGTGAGGTCTCGGTGGGCGGGGCCGATCCGCTGCGAGCCAGGACCGGGATCGTGATCGCGAGCGGGACGGCGCCGGCCATCCCGCCGGTTCCCGGCCTGGCGGGCACGCCGTTCTGGACGAACAGGGACGCGGTCAGGGCGACGCGGGTGCCGGAATCGCTGATCGTGCTCGGCGGCGGCGCCATCGGGGTCGAGCTTGGCCAGGTGTTCGCGAGGTTCGGCACGAGGGTGACCGTGATCGAGGGAGCCGACCGGCTGCTTCCTGGCGAGGAACCCGAGGCTGGCGAGCTGCTGGCGGCCCGGTTCGGGGCCGACGGCATCGGGGTGCGAAGCGGAGCGACCGCGAGCCAGGTGCGGTTCAGCGACGGAGAGTTCGCCGTCACGCTGGCGAGCGGCGATGAGGTGACCGGCGCCCGGCTGCTCGTCGCGACCGGCAGGCGAGCCGATCTGGCCGCGATCGGCGCGGGCGTGATCGGCCTCGATGAGAGCGCACGGGCGGTGCCTGCGGATGACCGGATGCGGGTCGCGCCGGGCATCTGGGCCGTGGGCGACATCACCGGGCACGGAATGTTTACTCACCTGGCGGTTTATCAGGCGCGGATCGCGGTGGCCGACATCCTTGGCCAGCCCCACGCTCGCGCCAGCTATCATGCCGTGCCTCGGGTCACCTTCACCGATCCTGAGATCGGCTCGGTGGGCTTGTCGCAGGCGGAGGCCGGCGAGCACGGTCTGCAGGTGCGGGCGGGCCTGGCGAAGATCCCTGAGTCGGCGCGGGGGTGGATTCACAAGGCGGGCAACGACGGCTTCATCAAGGTGGTGCAGGACACGGCCACCGGAGTGCTGGTCGGTGCGACCTCGGCCGGGCCGGCGGGCGGCGAGGTGCTTGGCCTGCTGACGCTCGCGGTGCAGGCGCGGGTGCCGGTGCCTGCGCTCCGCGAGATGATCTACGCCTACCCAACGTTCCACCGCGCGGTCGAGGACGCGCTGGCCGATCTGGGCTAGCCGGAGCTAGCGCAGGATCAGTAGCTCGATTGTCCTGGTTTGCGTGGCGGGAACGACCCAGATGTCGCCGATCGCGTCGATCGCCAGCAGGCGGTAACCCTGGTGGCAGGTGCTGGCCTTTGGCCTGCCCTCGGCCCGGCCGCACCGGCCAGGCGGCGGCAGGTACAGGTCGGACCCGGCGGTCGCGGCCGCGACTGAGGACGCTGCCGCGGGGAAGGTCAGCACGGCCAGGCCGGCGATGACTCCGAGGCGGTTGTCCGGCAGTGCGATCGGCGGAGTGAGGCCGGCGGTGATATCGGGCGGATTGGTCGGCAGGTTCAGCGGCCTGACCTTGCCGGCCGCCGACACGACGGCGGGCCTGGCCGTACCGACTAGCAGCCCGGTCGGGCCGTACGGTGCCACAGCCATCACATCGGCGACTCTCGCGGTGACAGTCCGGCCCGACGGGGCCACGATCAGCACGTCAGGTGAGTTCCGGCGGCGCAGGTGACTGAAGGCGACGCCAAGGCTGCCGCTGCGCGTGAACCCGACGGCCTGAGGCTGGTCTGTCGGCGCGGGCAGCGGGATCTGCTCGAACGCGTCGCTGGCCGCGTCAAAGACCTGAACGCTGCTTGAGTAGGACATCACCACCGCCACCCGGCCGGCCGCGGTCGCGGCCAGTCCGGTGACCTCGTGCGGCATCTGCTGCCCAGTGAACATAACGGGGCCATTCGCTGGCCTCGGCGCCGTCGCCGGATTCGTGGCCGGCGCGGGGATCTGCCAGGAGCTGACCCGGTTGGTGACGGTGTTGACCCGGATCAGAGTCGAGCCGCCGGCCAGCCAGGCGATGCCGCCGCCGGCGATGGCGAAGCTGGTCATGGCGGTCATCCCGAACCCGCTGCCAGCTCGCGGCACAGGCCAGGACTTGATCGCGCCGTCCAGGCTCAGATGGAAGAGCACCGGCGACGAGGTCGCGCTGGTAAACCAGACACCTGTACCTTCCGGCGCACCGGTCAGCGCCCGCAGCGGCCCGTAGCGCCGCGGCAGGGTCACCGACAGCCGCACTCCGACCTGCAGGGGGTGGCCGAGTGCCCCGCTGGCCCCGACGAATTTGGGACTGTCCCCGTAGCCGCTCTGGGCCGGCGCGAAGCCTGGTGCCGCAGCCAGCGCCGGGGCCATCTTGGCTGGACCGTCCGCCAGCGGCGGAGCGGCGGGGCTGAACGCGGCAAGCGTGGCGATGCCCGCAGGCGTGAGGCCAGAGAGCAGCGCGGCGAGCGCCGTCAGCTTGACCAGCAATCTCCGGCGACGCAGCCGCGCGCCGCGGGTGATGATCGCGGCGAGGTCGAGCTGCACCTGTTCGCCGTCGACATTGTGCAGGTCGGCGAGCCAGGAGGTGCCGGGGCCGGGGTTCATGAGATCCTTTCTGCTCGCAGCTCCGCGTCACAGCGGAGCTTGGCCAGGCCTCTGGATGCCGCGCTCTTCACTGTGCCTGGCGCGATCTTTAGCTGGGTGGCGATGTCGACCTCGGAGAGATCCAGGTAGAACCTGAGCACCAGCACCAGGCGCTCCCGCGCCGTCAGCCTGCCGAGCGCTCGCAGCACCAGCTCCCGGTCGGCGATGGTCGCCGCGGTGTCGACCAGGCAAGGTTGCTCGGGCAGCATCGCGAACGGCTGCTCGCGCCAGGATCGTCGTCGCCACCAGTCCGTGTGCGCGTTAATGATGCAGCGCCTGACGTAGGCATCGGGCTCGCCAGTCCGGATCCGCCGCCAGGCCGCATAGGCCTGCGCGAAACCGTGCTGTGCGAGATCTTCCGCCCGGCCGCGATCGCCGGTCAGCAGTTCGGCGAGCCTGACCATCCTGGCCTGGCTAGCCGTGACGAAAGCCGAGAACTCGGCGATTTCGGCCTCGCGTCCCACTAGACCGCCTTTCTGGCGACCGTTCAGGTTCAGCTCCGCAGTGTCAAACGCAGGACTGGCGGATTAGGTTCTAGTTAATAACCACCTTTGCTGCGGTGAATAGTGACTTGGGCGCCAGTCCAGGCAGCCGGTACCCGCGTGATCGGGGTCTAGATCACATCGCTGCCCGGCAGCGTTCCGTCGGCTATGGCTTCGGCCAGTGCCCGATGATCGGACTCGGTGACCTCCGCGTAGCGCTCGGCGAACCTCGCGATGGCACGGTCGAAGACGTCGGACCGGCCGAGATATCCGCTGATCGCGGCGGCGTCGCCGGATCGGGCGTGGGCCCTTGCCAGCGCCCAGGCGCAGAGTGTGGCGTGCTCGGTCAGGCCGCGCCGGCGGAATGTGCTCAGGTCGGAGCGGCCCTTGCCATCCCAGAGCTGCCTGACGTAGTACTGGCGTCCGCTGCGCGGGGCCTGGCACCAGCCGAGGAAAGAGTCAGTCGGACCCTGGGTCAGGCGCTGGCCTGCCACGACCCGCCGGCCGGCATGACTGATCGGCGAGGTTCGCAGATAGGGCTCCAGTACCGAGGCCTGTGCCTGCTTGACCTGAAGGACAATGCGGTCACCGCGGTGCCGGGACTGGGCCTGAAGCAGGCACACCCATACCAGAGTGCCAACGCTTCCCACCCCGACGACGCGGCGGGCGACGTCGACGATCTCATATCGGTCTAGCAATGCCCGCTTATCGTCAGGAACGCTAGCGCGGTAGGAGTCATAGGTCCCGATCACCTCGTCCAGCTCATGACCGGCGGACTCCAGGTGCACCTGGATCGGCGGTTCCTGCCGGAATCGCACCGAGCTTCCCTGATTCCTGGAGATCGGCCCCGGCCGAGCCCGCCTCAGGGGACTCAGTGAGCTTCGCGACGGCGCGCTGGTGCTCGCGGCGCGCTGCCTTGCCGATATCGCGCCGCACCTGACTGCGTGCATCGGCGGTGTAATGCCCGAGCAGGTCATCCACTCCCTTGAGGTCCCGCCAGACTTCCAGGCTCGACATCCGGGCGTAGTCCGCCATTCGCTCACGGTAGGCGCGCACCGCGGCCAGGACCAGCTTGCCGCTGACCTCCGGACTGAACCCATGTCCCCTGGCCACCACCTGCAAGCTCGAGGCAAACCGCTTGACGTCCCACTCCCACGGACCGGGCAGCGTCTCGTCGAAGTCGTTGATCGAGAACGTGAGATTCCGCTCCGGTGTCGTGAACGTACCGAAATTCCTGACGTGCGCATCGCCGCACAACTGGACCTGCTGTCCGGCCACGGGCGTTCCGGCCAGGTCCGCGGCCATGACCGCCGCCGCACCGCGCAGGAATGCGAACGCCGACAGAGCCATCCGGCTGTGCCGGATTCCGACGAGCTCTGGCACCCGGTCGGCAGCCTGAGCACGCAGGATCTCGAGCGGATCCCGGCCTGGCTCGATCCCGCCATCGGCGTGCGCCGATCGCGGTACCACCGCGCGCATCGCCCGGCCTTCGCCACGGCGTTCCTTCCAGCTCGACGCCCAGTCGATAGCGTCCCCTGCTGGCTCGTCCCTGTCCGCACGCGCCCGTGCTGCGATCCCCCGTGCTGTCATCCCTGCCCCCAGCCAGTCCCCCGAATCGAGCCTTCACCGCCAGCCCCTGATACCCGATCCGCGGGATTCAACTCGGGTCGCCAGGCCCTCGCTCACCAGGTCGCATCGTTCCCGGGCTATAAATTTCCATTAGCCGGGCGCTATTTATGGAATCAGTGCGACGACGTCAGGGTGACTCATCCGCCGAGCGGAGCTGACCTGGCGCTCACGATATGCCGGGTCCTCGGTGACCCCGGCCTCATAGCGCCTGCGAGGAGACGGCTCTAGATATCCGCTTGCTATTTACCGGGGCTGGCCGCAGGCCATTTAACCTGAATTCCGATGGCCCTGGACCCAAAATCTCAGGACTACGGATGACGGGTAAATTAGCGGTGGCGACCACCGCCGTCCTCGCCTTGCCTGGTTGCGCAGGAGCGGCCGGAGCGGGATCTGAGGCTGTCGCCTTTCCTGCCAGCTCGGGCACGGGGGTGCTGTTCTGTCCCGGTGCGTCCCCCCTTCGGGCATCGTGCCGAACTTCGGCCGGCCGCCGTTGGCTAACACGACCAGCGGGCGGCCGGGGCTCTTCAGCTCCAGCTCAGTATCTGCCATTCCGCAGCCGGTCATTAGCCGTCAGACCGGCGGTCGCCGCCGCTTTAAACTTCTTAGTCCGGGTAAAGGGCCGGGCACCTGAGTTCCGGCAATTAGATATCTCCATACCAACATTACCGATGTACTTCCCGGCGCGAATCCGAGGCTGGTTCAGATGACTATTCGCCAGCTCCGCGTATCGAATGCAGGACAGCCAGCCAGGTGATCTGACCTACGGTATCTTGCTCAGCTTCGCCCGCTGCCATGGCGGTTAGCGGCAAGTGCGCCAGTTTTCTGGCCACTGTCCCGGTACCTGCCCCGCCAGGGCCCGCTCCCGATTGCCAGAGCCGGGCCGGCTGCGCTCGCTCCTGAAGAACCACGCCCGAGTCTGGCCGCTCGCCAGGCCCAGGGAACTCGCGGCCCGCCGTGAAACGCGCATGCCAGGATCTGCGGCGGTTCGGCTTCCGGTTTCCGGCCTGGCAATAGCAGAAACTCAGAACACTCTCTGACAGGACACGGACGCTGTCCGTAACTTTCTATAACCGCAGAGAGTAAAATCCCGAACGCGGCAACTACCTGCTATCGAAAACCCTTGCACGATGCCAAGTTCCGGCCAGAGCATGGCCATAGACGCGGTATCGTGATGCTGTGACAACGGATTTTAATGACTCCTAGCGCCCGCCAAGCCGCAAAGAGATCTGCGAATACCCGCGCAGTTCGTATCAGGACCCAAGTCCGGGAGGATGGATAAGATGGCAAAGACCGTGAGCGTAGTCATCACCGACGACCTCGATGGCTCGCCGGGGGCCGACTCAGTGACCTTCAGCTTCGACGGCCAGGGCTACGAGATGGATCTCGCCCCGGCAAACCGAGAGAGAATGGCGCAGTCCCTGCGGCCCTTCATCGACGCTGGCCGCAAGATCAGCAACCGCAAGTCAGCGCGCGGCTCGCGGTCCAGGACCGACCTTGGCGCCGTCCGCGCCTGGGCATCGGCACAAGGCCTCAATGTGGCCGAGCGCGGTCGTATCAGCAGCGAGGTCATGAGCAAGTACGAGGCTGCTCACTAGCACCTGCGCAAACCTTCCGTGATCATGAGGCAAAGCTTGATCACGGAACACGAGCCGTGTGATCACCCCGCCGGGGCTCCGTGATCAAACTCCGACAATGATCACGGAGCCCCGGCGGGGTCTCAGTACGCCTGCCCAGTACGCCGGCCCAGGACGTCGCCCTAGTGCGTCGCGGCCTAGTGCGAGGATGCGACCGATGCTGCTGAGGTTTGAGGTCTCTAACTATCGGTCAATCCTGGAGCCGGTGGAGATGTCCCTGGTCGCCACGGATGACGACAGGCTGCCCGCCCGGCGGCTCGGCTGGGCTTCCCGGCCGGCACTGACCGTTGCCGCAATCTTCGGACCAGGCGCCTCAGGAAAGTCGAACGTGCTTGAGGCGCTCTCGTGGCTGTCCGCAGCCGTCGGGCGATCTCTCCGGGCCTGGGATGAGCGCATTCCTCGCGAGCCGTTCAGGCTCACCGCAGGACGCGGGACCACCTCTGCCTACGAGGTAGAGGTGGTCGTGAAGGGCGTGTATTACGCCTACCGCCTTGAAGTGGATGACTCGGCGGTGCGATTCGAGAGTCTTCACAGCTACCCGGAGCGGCGCAAGCGCGTGCTGTTCGAGCGAGAAGGCTCGGACCTGCGATTCCGGTTCGGCCAGGAAACCCGGTCTGGCCCGCGAGAATTGCTGACACCGACGACGCTGGCGCTCTCGGCGATCATGAAGTTCGATGATCGCGAGGTTCAGCCCTTCGGACGTTACCTGGCCGGCGTCCGTGCGATTGGCCTGCGACGCGGGGTCGCGTGGCGCCGCTCGTTCGCGGCAGCCGGGATGAGCGCCTCGCCAGCGGAACGCCAGCTCGCCGAGCGGTTGTCGTGGCAGCCGGGTTCCCTGGCAGATCCAGGGGAAGTGACGGGTACCCAGTCCTGGTTCTCTCTCATCGGCCAGGCACTAAGAACCTTGCGCAACGGTCAGATTCTGCTGTTCGACGATCTGGAGGCGAAGCTCCCGCCGCGATTGCCGGCTCGCCTTCTGACGCTATTCCAGGATCGCGAGACCAATCCGCACGGGGCTCAGCTCATCTTTACCTCGCACGACCCGAGCCTGCGCCGCTATCTCAGTCGCGATGAGGTCTGGCTCACGAAGAAGATCCGCGGCGCGACCACTCTGACCGCGCTTGAGCTAGCCTCGGGTCCCCCCTTGCGTTCGATGCGGGCAGCGCAGGATGATTAGGCACTCTCGCCCAGTCCTGGAGGCCAGTTGAGTGAAGGCGGTTCCCCGCCGTGGGCTGAGGGCTGGCTGCCGGCGGGCTCGCTGATCGGCGGGTACCGGCTGGAGGACCGGATTGGCCAGGGCGGGATGGCGGTCGTGTTTCGCGCCCATGACGGGCGCCTGAACCGGCGGGTGGCGCTGAAACTGCTGGCACCGGCGCTGGCCGGGGATGCGTCCTTCCGCCAGCGCTTCGCCGGCGAGTCACTGGCCGCCGCCGCGGTGGACGACCCGCACATCATCCCGGTGTTCGAGGCGGGCGAGGCCGACGGCATGCTCTTCATCGCGATGCGGTACGTCAGCGGCGGGGATGTGCACTCACTGGTCCAGCGAAGCGGACCGCTGCGGCCGAGACGGGCAGCGGCGATCATCTCCCCCATGGCGTCGGCGCTGGACGCGGCGCACGCGGCCGGGCTGGTGCACCGAGACGTCAAGCCCGCGAACATGCTGCTGGACGTCCGGCCTGGCCGCCCGGACCACGTGTATCTGTCCGACTTCGGGCTGAGCAAGGGATCGCTGGCACCCAGCGGGCTGACTGGCTCCGGGCAGTTCATCGGGACGCTTGACTACATGTCGCCGGAGCAGCTGGAGGGCCGCCCGGTTGACGGGAGGGCCGATCTGTACGCACTGGCGTGCGCGGCCTTCGAAATCCTGACGGGGAAGCCTCCCTTCCGCCGGGATCAGGGCCTGGCCGTAGTGTTCGCGCAGTTGTCCGCACCGCCACCGCCAGTGACAGCCCTGCGGCCCGAACTGCCAGCCCGCGTGAATGACGTGTTCGCCCGTGCTCTGGCGAAGACCCCGTCCGACCGGTTCCGCACGTGCGGTGACTTCGCTGAGGCGCTGCGGGCGGCGCTCGGCCTGGCACTCTACGACGCCGGATCGCCTGAGGGCCCGCGGTCGCGTATGCCAACGCAGGTCACGCAGCTGCCCGCCGCGCCAGCGACCGTCCCCCCGCAACCCCGTCCCGAACCGCCGGATCCCTGGCCCGCGCAGCCAGCATCAGGCCGCCAGCTCCCGGCCGGCCCGGCGAGCCAGGCACCGGGGCCGCTTCTGGATCACCCGGCCGCGCGCCGGCCAGCCAGCCGGAGGCCAGCCGCGATCGCTGCCGCGGCTGCCGCGGCAGCGGCAGCCGTGATCACCGCGGTCCTCATCGGCCGAGGCCCGGCGCCGGCGCCGGCCACAGCCTTCGTCGCCAGCGCAGGCACGGGTACGGTGGCACTGATCGACCTGGCGACCGGCCGGACCGGCACCCCGGTCACGGTCGGGAACGCCCCGGACGCGATCGCCATCACGCCGGACGGCAAGACCGCCTACGTCGCCAACTACGGCCCCAATGGCAGCGGCGACACCGTGATCCCGATTGATGTCGCGACCAGCCGGACGGGGACCCCGATCAGGGTCGGGAAAGGCCCGGACGCGATCGCGATTACGCCGGACGGCAAGACCGCCTTCGTCGCCAACTATGGCGACCAGAACGGCAGCGGCCATACGATGACGCCGATCGACGTAGCGACCAGCCGCGCGGGCTCGCCGATCGAGGTCGGGAAAGGCCCGTGGGCCATCTCGATCACGCCGGACGGCAAGACCGCCTACGTGGTCAATTACGCCAACGATGCCGGCCGCACCGTCACGCCGGTCGATGTGGCGACCAGCCGCGCGGGCAGCCCGATCAGGGTCGGAGCAGGTCCCGATGCGATCGCGATCACGCCGGATGGCGCTACCGCCTATATCGCTGACCACGGCGCCATCAACGGCACGGTGACGCCGGTCGACCTGGCGACCGGCCGGACAGGCACCCCGATCAGGGTCGGGAAAGGTCCATGGGGAATCGCGATCACCCCGGACGGCAAGACCGCCTACGTCGCCAACTACGGCGCCAGCGGCGGGGGCGACACCGTCACCCCGATCGACATCGCGACCGGCCGCTCAGGCACCCCGATCCGGGTCGGGAAGGGTCCGGTGGCGATCGCGATCACGCCCGACGGCAAGACCGCCTACGTCACCAACTACGGCGGCGGCACGGTGACGCCGATCGACGTGACCACCGGCAGCGCAGGCACCCCGATCCGGGTCGGCAGCGGCCCGCTGGCGATCGCGATCACCCCCTAACCGGCCCGAACCCGGCCAGGCGGCCAAGCCGCGACCAGCTCAGCGCGTTCCGCTGGGCCTGGCACGCCTGGCCGGTCCCGCGGCACTACGACTCGCAGCGCCCGCGCCAGCACCGAGCATCGCACCGGAGTGGGCATCATGATCGTCTCGCCGTCGATCCCGACCGCGATCTCGGGCTGGCTGGCCTGAACAGTGACCTCGCCGGCCGACAGGAACGTGAGCCCTGGGCCGCGCCCCCGCCGGATCAGGCCGATCGCCTGCGCGGCGCTATTCACGGTGACGGCGATCACGCCCAGCTTTCCCGTGTCCAGCCGGCCGCGCCCGCCGAGTCCCGCGATGTCACCGGTCTCGTACGGGTTATTGCTGATCAGCAGGGCCTGCGGTGCCGAGATGACCGCCGGTCCGGCCTGCGCGGACAGCCGGTGACTGTCCTCCTGGGTGTTCAGCAGGTCAGGCAGCATCTGCAAGGTGGTACCGCGCTTGTCATCCCGGTAGGCGGGGCTGCGAACGATCTCGGCATATGCCCCGAACGATGCATTATTCACAAATGTTCTGTCGCCGATCAAGCCGAGGTCGATTCGCTGTTCTACCCCGTCGCGTAGTGCGCGCAGGCAGGCAGCGGGGTCATCGCGGTCAAGGCCGAGGTCCAGGGCGAAGTGGTTGCGGGTGCCGGCGCTGATGCACAGGAACGGCAGGTTGTGCTCGGCGGCGATGCCGGCCACCAGGGCCTGGGTGCCGTCTCCCCCGGCGACTCCGAGCAGGTCGGCGCCGTCGGCAACGGCGCGCCTGGCCAGCGCGGCGACGTCGGTGATCTCGGGCCCGTCCAGCAGCGCGACCTCGGCGCCGAGCGCCCTGGCCTTCTCCGGCAGCTCGAACTTGCCGACCTTGCCGCCACCCGATCGGGGGTTCATGATCAGGAACGGCCGCCTCGGCCGCTCGGCCGGGCGCTCGCCGGCGGGCGCGGCCGTCGCGATCTGGCCCATCGCCGCCCGCGCACAGGCAACGGCGGCTACCAGCCCGGCGACGCCGGTCAGAGCGACCCATAGCACGTTCCGGCTCACCGCCAGGGCGATGATCGCGGCCGGCGCCAGCACCGCGAGCGCCAGTCCGGCCCAGCGCCGCACGCCCCGGCTGGCGAGGAACCAGTAGGCGCCGGCCAGCAGGGCGCACGCGCCGGCCGCGCCGGTCACGACCATCCCGATGCCGCGCCGGTCAGAGAAGACGACAAGCACGGCGATCGCCCCGGCCATGAGCAGGAAGGACAGCCGGGCCAGCCAGCGCCGGAGCCGCAAGGCACGCGAGGTACACGAGGTACACGAGGTACTCAAGGTAAGGCCTCCTCCTGAGCCGGATGCCGGCCCGCCAGGTCATGCAGCCGGACCGGCGGCTCCCCCGCCGGCGCGAGCTCAGGCCCGTCACCAGCCGCCGCGATCGCGGCTCCGTATCGCCGGGCGAGCGGCGTGGCCGAGACGCCGTGCAGCAGCACCGAGAACAAGATCGTCCACGTCGCGGTCTCGACCAGCGTGGCCCGGGCTCCGCTGTGCTCGAACTCCTCGATGGCGATCAGCGTGAAGACGACCGAGGCCAGCCCGCGCGGCCCGAACCAGCCCGTGAAGGCGACCGTCGCCGGCCGCAGCCTCGTCCCGATCAGCGCGACGGCGACCGGCACCATCCTGATCAGGGTCAGGCTCGCGATCGCGTACACCAGGGGCTGGGCCGTGATCTCGTCGGTAAAGAGTCCCCCACGAAGATCGCGCCGAAGATGAGCCACACCGCGAACGAGGCCGCCAGCCCGAGCGTCTCGGTGAACCGGCCTGGCGTCTCCAGCCGGCCCCTGCTCGCGGCCCTGAAGATGATGCCGCCGGCGAAAGCGGCGACGAACCCGTTGCCGCCGAGCTCGACCGAGCCCTCGTACGCGAGCAGGGCCAGCGCCAGGATCGCGAGCTGCGCCGAGACGTCCGAGGTCCAGCCCCGGCCGCAGGCATAGGCCAGTAGTTTCCCGCCCGCGTAGCCCACGACGACAGCGGCCGCGATCGCCAGGCCGATCTCCTTGAGCGCCTCCAGGCCCCACGCCCGGTTCCCGATACCTTCGCCGGAGGCGACTACCGCGATGAACAAGGTCACGAACGGGGTCACGATCCCGTCGTTGAGGCCGCTCTCGACGTTCAGCGCCCGCCGGATCCGCACCGGCACTGCCTTGTTGGTGATGACCGCCAGGCCGAGCGCCGAATCGGTGGGCGCCAGGATCGTGGCGATCAGGGCGGCCATCGTCCAGCCGACCCCCGGCAGCAGGAAGTAAGCAGTCGCCGCCCCGGCCACCACGGTCAGCGGCAGCCCGATAAAGAGCAGCCGGGTGGGCAGGCTCGCGTCGCCCTCGACATCCCTGAGCCGCACGGTCCCCGCGTCGCCGAACAGCAGCAGCGCTAGCGTGAGCTCGGTGATGACCAGCATCGTCTTGCTGCTCAGCGACACCGGCAGTACATCGAGCGCCCCGTGGCCGAGCACGGTGCCCGCGACCACGAACACCATCGGGGCGGTGATCCACCACTGATCAAGCTTCGACGCGACCACCGCGTAGATCACGACGACAGCGGCGAATACTACGAGCCCGCTCACCGGCCGCCGTCAGCTCTGCGGCTGGTCTTCGGAAACCGGCCTGCCGACCAGCTCGATCAGCCCGAGGATCAGCAGCAAGACCAGCGCGAGGACCAGCACCGCCAGCCACGTCGGGTTGGCCCAGAGAACGAAGATCAGCGCGATGAGCGCGACCGAGGCGACCCGCAGCGGGGTCCGGTGCTCGTAGACCCAGGAACCGGCCGGTCCCGTGGTCAGCCCGGCGCGCTCCCCGGTACCCCTGAGATAGTCCACTCCTTTCTTGAACGCAAGCCTAGTCCTGACTGCCGTCACCGAAGGGCCGGTGAAGAACGCGGCGACGGCAATGATCAGGCCGATCACACCGATGACCCGCAGGCCCTGCCGGATGAAGCGGACGAGCTGCATCGAAGACCACCGCCGCCGCGTCGGCCGGCAGCGTGCTGTCCGGGATCTTGCTGAGGTAGATGGCCCGGCCGATCGCGAGCGCGGCGGCAAGCACGAGCATCGACCCGGCGAGGCCAAGGGCCGCGCCGATCAGCGCGCGCCGGTGCCGTCTGGCGACGTAAATGCCGGCCGCCAGCAAGACGATGGTCAGGATCGGCAGGACCCAGCGCAGTGTCGTCAGCAACCGGTAGAACGACTGCGCCTGCACCAGGTACTTGGCCGAGAACAGCGAGAAGCTCGGGTTGATCGGCGGCAGCTTGTCGACCAGCGGGACGCCGCGGCCGGCCAGGTTGTGCTTGACCTGGCTGACGAACGGGCCCAGGCCGACGACGACCTTGCCGTTCGACACCGTGAGCGCACTCTTGCGGCCAGACAGCGCCCGCACGAGCTGGGTATGGGCGAGGGTATTGCCCTGAACCCACAGCCTGGTCGCCGCCGGGCTGGCGACAACCTTCGCGACGCCGTTGTGGATGACGCCATTGATCCCGCTGGCGATCGAGCCGGAGAAATTCGACAGCAGCGAGCCCAGTCTGGTCAGGCCGCGGGCCGACACTTGCCTGGCCGCCTGCCTGGCCACCGCCTGCACGTCGAGCCTGGCCGTGACCGCCGAGGCGATCTTGTCAGTCAGCGCCCGCCGGACAGCCGGCTCCCTGATGAGCGGCGAGATCGTCCGCACGTACCTGCTGGTGTCAGAGACCTGATTCGCGGTCCACACGGCCAGCACCGAGATCGGCGCGAGCACGCAGCCAAGCACGATCAGCAGCGCCGATACCGGCCCGCGCCAGCCAGCCCGGCGCCTGCCCCGGCCGGGACCGTCCGCCTGCCTGAGCTTGACCTTCAGGTCGGCTACCTC
This sequence comes from uncultured Actinomycetota bacterium, assembly GCA_963819285.1. Taxonomy (GTDB): domain Bacteria; phylum Actinomycetota; class Actinomycetes; order Streptosporangiales; family Streptosporangiaceae; genus Chersky-822. The sequence continues at coordinate 143,863 of CAWFVM010000006.1, read as the reverse complement.
GGCCCGGAGCTGGTCGAGCTCGGTCTGATCCGTGCTCACCGTGCCCCCCATCGAAGCCTGCGGCCTAGAGGGGATCATGCCCTGGCCACCGCAGGCGCGCCTCGCCCCTGGCGGGTGATTCTCGGTACGGTGAGCGGCATGACAGATCACGACCAGGCCGCCGTTGTCCGCAGGCGAGCCGGGCGGGTGCTGGTCGTCGATGCCACCGGGCGGGTGCTGATGCTGCACGGGTTCGACCCGGCCAGGCGGGACCAGCCGTACTGGATCACGATCGGCGGGGGCGCCAAGCCGGGCGAGAGCCTGGCCCAGGCGGCGGCGCGCGAGCTGCGCGAGGAGAGCGGGATCGTGGCTGACGCCGCCGACCTGGGCGAGCCGGTCTGGCATGAGGTCGCTGAGTTCAGCTTCGATGGCCGCGGCTTCCGGCAGGAGCAGGACTTCTTCCTGCTCAGAGTCGGCGCGCCCGAGGTCAGCACGGACGGCCTCGAGGACGAGGAAGCGGCGGTCGTGGACGGTCACCGCTGGTGGACAGCGGACGGCTTCGAGCGGACGGCTGAGCGGTTCTACCCGGCCAGCCTGCCCCGGCTGCTACGCGACCTCGCCGGGCCAGTCGCTGGTCAGCCGCCGGTCAGGACGTAAAGAGGCCGTAGCTGAAGCCGGCCGCCCGGATCGTGTCCCCGTTGACCGTGACGCCGCGGCTAAGCACTTCCGACAGCATGGCCTGGCCGGCCCAGGGCAGCTCGAAGGTCGCGGGTTCCCGGCGCGGGTTGATCACGACCAGGTCCGTGCCGCCCCTGAGGTAGACCAGCGGATAGCCGGCGTTCAGCACCTGGACAGGACCGCCGGTTCGCAGCGCCGGCCGGTCCTTGCGCAGCCTGATCAGGCGCCTGACCTGACCCAGCAGCGACTGCTCGTCGGCCCGCTGCGCGGCCACCGTGGGGCGGCCAGGGTCGGGATCGACGGGCAGGTAGAGCGAGGCGGCCGGGGCGGTGGAGAAGCCGGCGGCAGGCCCGTCGTCCCATTGCATCGGGCTGCGAGAGCCTGCCCTGTTCCAGCCAGGCCAGATCTGGCTGCCCTCGAGATCTGGCAGGCCGGGCAGGTACCGCATCCCGATCTCGTCGCCGCAGTGAATGCCGGGCAGCGCCGGCCAGGTCAGCAAGAACGCGAACACCGGCCCCAGCTGGTCCGCGCTGCGGTTGCCGCAGACAGGCCGGGAAAAGTCATGATCGGAAGTAAAGAGGGCGATGAGGCCAGCGTCGCCCGCGGCTGCCGAATCTCGATACCAGCGATTCAGGAAGAATTCCGGTGACCCCGCGCCGTCCGCACTGAAATAGCACGGCCTGGCTGAGGCACTGGGTTTGCTGACACCACCCGGCAGCGCCATGCCCTGGCCATTGTCGAGCAGCGACCGGTGCTCTGCCCCGACGGCCAGGTAGAAGTCGGCGTGAAAGCCAGCCGGAATGGCGACCGCCGGACTGCTCCACTCCGACATCAGGACCGCGTCCGGGTAGGCCAGGTCCAGCCAGCCCCTGAGCTCGCGCCACAACCCGGCCGTCTGCCGCCAGCCAGGATCATCCTTCACCAGGGTGTTAGCCAGATCGACCCGGAACCCGGCCACGCCGGCCTCAAGCCAGTGATCCATGACCGATCTCAGCGCCGCCCGGTTGGCGCACGGTCCTGGTGCGTCCGCCGGCTGCCGCCAGGGCTCGGCCGGATTCATCCGCGCGTAGCCGAAGTTCAGCGCCGGCTGGAAGGGGAAGAAGTTCGGCAGGTACCAGCCAGGACGCGCGCCCGGCGAGGCGACCCATTGCGGTCCTGGTGCCCCGGCCCCCTCTTCGTGGTCGCCCTCGCCCGGCCACGGCACCGCGTCGGCCGGCCCGGCGGAGTCGGCGGAGTCGGCAGGACCGGGGCGCGGGTCTCGCCTTGACCTGGTGACCTGACCCGGCCCGGCGAAGATGTACCTGTCATCGGCCGGGTCATCGCACGCGGCGCGAAACCACTCGTGCTGGTCCGAGGTGTGACCAGCCACCAGGTCGAGCACGATCCGGATGCCGTGCCCCCGAGCGGCCTCGACCAGCGCCGCGAGATCATCATTGGTTCCGTAGCGGGGCGCGATCGTGAGGTAATCACTGACGTCATAGCCGGCGTCCCGCATCGGCGAGGCGAAGCACGGGTTCAGCCACAGCAGGTCAACGCCGAGCCAGGCCAGGTAGTCGAGCCGCCCGATCAGGCCGGGCAGGTCCCCGACGCCATCACCATCGGAGTCGGCGAACGACTGCGGATAGACCTCGTAGGCAATCGCGCGGCGAAGCCAGCCCGGCACCTGGTCAGCAGCCATCAGCCGCCGCCTCCCGCCTGGCCACTGCTCGCCTCGCCGCCTCCCGCCTGGCAGCCTCCCGCCTCACGGCCTCCCGCCCGGCCGGACCTCGCCCGGCCGGATCTCGCCGCCCAGCTCCCGCGACCTGCCCCGGAACTCGGCGACGATCTGATCGCCCCGGCGAACGGTGACGTCATAGATCCCGCTCCGCCCGTAACTCACTCTCTCCGCCGAGGTCGCGACCAGGACATCGCCCCTGCTGACCGACGCGACAAAGGTAATGTCAGCCGCCGCGGCCACGGCGACCCGGCCCCGGCTATTGGACGCGCACGCGAATGCCGTGTCCGCCAGCATGAACACGTAACCGCCGTGCGCGATCCCGTGCCCATTGATCATCGCCGCCCCGATTGTCATCCGCACCACAGCACGGCCCTCACTGACCTCAACCAACTCCATGCCCAGCCTCCGAGACGCCACGTCCGCCTCGAACATCTTCGCGGCCGGGCTGACCTGGCCGGCACCGACCGGACCAGCACCGACCGGACCAGCACTGACCTGGCCAGCACCGACCTGGCCAGCACTGACCTGGCCAGCACTGACCTGGCCATTGCCGTCCCTGTCCGACTGGCTGTCGGTCATCTTCGTCTCCTTAAGTCCTGGTTGAAGCGGCAACTCTACGCGCCGATGACGGCAACCCTTCGGTCACTCCACCGGGCCGGCCTGGCCCAGGGCGAGCGAGAGGCCGAGCGCGGAGCCAGTCGAGGTCCCGGTGGCCCCGCGCAAGTTTCCGTGATCATGGATCGCGGCCTGATCAGGGAAACAAAGGGGCGTGATCACCCGCGCGATGTTCCGTGATCATGGGCTGGTTCATGATCACGGAACTTGGCAGCGGTGTTGCGACGACCCCTTGAACCCAAGCTGGCGCGAATTCGTGATGGGGCTGCCACGCGGGCCTGGCGGGGCCACCGCCCGGACCGGGCTAGTCCCCGGTGACTCAGCTTTCACCAGCTTTCACAGTCACCTCACCCGCTGCCAGGCTTGTCTGATCCTGTAGGAGACTTTTTTCCTGTAGGAGACTTAACAGCGAATATGGTTGTCAATCCTCCTACAGGAATAAAGTCTCCTAGATCTTTTAGCTTCCGCCCGGCACAAACCCTCGCAAACCCCACAGAAACTCGCAAGCCCGGCCTCTCACCCACCCTAGCCCGGCCCCGTAGTCACCCGCCGAAGTTCCGGACCGCCATCCGCCGCCCGGCTAACCTCACGGAATTCGCGCCTGAGCCCGGAACGGCCTCTGGCGCGAATTCCGTGACTGGGCTGGTAGCTGGCGCGCGGGGATTGCGATAGGCGTTATAAGAATATTTCGGATTGCTGGCCGGGTGTTCTCGGGCGGGTGACAGCAGCGTCGTGCCGTTGCTGCTGCTCCAGCGACAGCGGAAGGGCCGGCGGTGCGGCCGGAACCCGAGCCTGCCGGGCCGGATCACTCACCCGGAACTCCGCCCGAAGCCTGATCTGATCACGGAATTCGCGCCAGAACCCGGAACGTCGCCTGGGGTCCTGAACCTCCCGGGTACTGGCTGTGGCTGCCCGGCTCGAAGTCAGGATCGGCGGCTGCCAGTCTGGCTCGCGCGGCACGGCCTCAGCTCGGAGCGGCGCCGCGTGAGCGGGTGGCTGCCCTGATGAAATCGAGCGGATCGGCCCGGATGCCGAACTGGCGGCGCAGCACTCTCCTGGCCACCTGCAGGCCGGCGATGCCGTGGACACCGGGGCCCGGCGGGGTCGAGGCCGAGCAGAGATACATCCCTGGCAGCGGCACCGCATAGGGATCCCAGCCTGGCACCGGCCTGAGCACGGTCTGCCGCAAGGTGAGCGCGCCGGCCGCGATGTCGCCGCCGACGTAGTTGGGATTGTCGTGCCGCGCCTGGCTGGCGGGCACGGCCTGACTGGCCAGTACCAGGTCGCGGAAGCCCGGCGCGAACCGCTCGACCTGGGCGATCACTTCCTCCGTGACGTCGGCGGCCGAGCCGCTGGGCACATGCGCATAGGTCGACAGGCAGTGCTGGCCGGCCGGCGCCCGTGCCGGGTCGACCACTCCCGGCTGTACCGCCAGCACGTAAGGCCGCTGCGCGTGCTGGCCGGCCGCTACCTGCCGCTCTACGGCCAGCGCCTCCGCCCTGGTGCCGACTAGGTGCAGGGTGCCCGCCTTCGCGCACTCCGGCACGGACCACGGCACCGGGCCGGACAGCGCGAAGTCCACCTTGCAGGCCGCGCTGCCATAGCGGAATGCCCGGAGCCAGCGGGCGTAACGCGGCGGCAGACTGCCGCCGGCCAGTTCGAGCACGCCTGCCGGGCTCAGGTTGAGGATCACGGCCCTGGCCGGCGGCAACTCGGCGAGCGTGGTGACCCGGTGGCCGGTGATGATCCGCCCGCCATGGCGGCGCAACTCGGCGGCGAGGGCATCGGCTATGGCCTGGCTGCCGGTACGCGGGATCGGCCAGCCGACCGCGTGAGCCAGGCCGGCTAGCAGCAGGCCGACCCCGGCCGCCGGCAACGCTCTCGGCGAGGTGATGGCGTGCGCGCTCACGCCGGTCAGCAGCGCTGGCGCCACGTCGGCGCGGAATCGCAGGTTCCACAGCGGCGACCCCTGCTCGGCGGCGCGCGCGGCGAACCGGGCAACGGCTGGCACGTCCGGCCACGCCGGGAGACTACGGAAGTCGGACATGGCCGTGCCGACCACGCTCTCCCAGTGCCTGACGACCGGCCCGAGCAGGCCACGCCAGGCCCGGCCGTCGGGGCCGAGCCCGGCGGCGGTGCGATCCAGGTCACGCCAGAGGAGCCCGGCCCTGCCGCCGTCCAGCGGGTGCGCGAAGGCCACCTCGGGCTGAAGCAGGTCGACGCCGTGCGCGGCCAGGTCGAACGCGCGGAAGAACGGAGAGGCCAGCGCCATCGGATGGACCGCGGAGCAGACGTCGTGCCTGAACCCGGGCAAGGTCAGCTCCGCCGTGCGCAGCCCGCCCCCCAGCTCCGCTGCGGCCTCGTATACCTCCACCTCAAGCCCCGCGCAGGCCAGGATCAGCGCGGCGGCCAGGCCGTTGGGTCCGGACCCCACCACCACCGCGTCGACCGCTCCGGCTCCGATACCGCTCACCGGTCACCTGACTCTCGTCGGTAACGTGTGCTCATGCTCCCCGTACAGCAGCCTGGCGCCATGCTCACCAATCATGTCTTCGAGGTACCGCTCGACCACGCCGCCCCTGATGGCGAGCAGATCACGGTGTTCGCCAGGGAAATGGTCGCACTTGAGCACGCGGCCAAGCGCGACGACCTGCCGTGGCTCCTTTTCCTGCAGGGCGGGCCTGGCGGAAAGAGCCCGCGCCCGGTGAGCAGGAAGACCGGCTGGTTTGACCGCGCCCTGCGAGAGTACCGGGTCCTGCTGCTCGACCAGCGCGGCACCGGCCGGTCTACTCCGGCGACCCGGCTGACTCTGTCCGCACGCGGCTCGGCGAGGCAGCAGGCGCAGTACCTCACCCACTTCCGCGCCGACTCGATCGTGGCCGATGCCGAGCTGATCAGGCACCGGCTGACCGGCGGCAAGCCCTGGAGCGTGCTCGGCCAGAGTTTCGGCGGGTTCTGCGCGGTCACCTACCTGTCGATGGCACCCGCCGGCCTGACCGAGGCGTTCATCACCGGCGGGCTCGCCGGACTTGAGAACCACGCCGAGGATGTGTACCGGCTCACCTACCCGCAAGTCGCGGCCAAGACCAGAGCGCACTACGCCAGGTACCCCGGCGACGTCGAGCATGCGAAGCGGATCGCGAGATACCTGACCGCCCGCGACGTCAGGCTGCCTTCTGGCGGGCACCTGACTGTTCCGGCGTTCCAGTCGCTCGGCATGCAGCTCGGCGCGAGCACCGGCAGCCATGCGCTGCACTTCCTGCTCGAAGACGCTTTCGACGGCGATGAGCTCGGCGACGGATTCCTGTACACCGCGATGCAGGGGCTGACCTTCGCTGGCCGGCCGCTCTTCGGCGTCCTGCACGAATCCTGCTACGGGCAGGGGCCCGCGACCAGGTGGGCAGCCCAGCGGGTGAGGGCCGAGTTCCCCGAGTTCGACGCCGGGCAGGCGGGGGACGATGACCCCCTGCTTTTCACCGGCGAGATGATCTACCCGTGGATGATGCGGGCCGACCCGGTGCTCGAGCCGCTCGCCGAGGTCGCCGACCTCCTGGCCGAGCACGACGACTGGCCACCGCTCTACGATCCGGCCGCGCTCGCCGTCAACGAGGTCCCGGTGGCCGCGGCGATCTACTACAACGACATGTACGTGCCGCAGCAGCTCTCGGTGGATACCGCCGCCCGAATCCGGGGCCTGCGCAGCTGGGTCACCAGCGAGTACGAGCACGATGGGCTGCACGCCGGAGGCGCGGCGGTACTCGACCGGCTGATCGGCCTGGTTCGCGACACCATCTAGACAGCCGGCAAAGGGGCAGAATTCGATGATCCGTACCTGCCTGTGCCTCGTCACCAGGCCAGGCACCGGGCACGACGCGGAACCAGGCGCGGAGCCAGAGGTTCTGCTTGGCTTCAAGAAGACTGGCTTCGGCGCGGGCAAGTGGGTCGGGCTTGGCGGGCACATCGAGCCGGGCGAGAAGCCGGTGCAGGCGGCGGTGCGCGAGGTGGCTGAGGAGTCCAGCCTCGTCGTGCCGCCCGACTCGCTCAGCCACCTGGCTTCGCTGACTTTCGTGTTCCCGGCCCGGCCATCCTGGGATCAGACCGCCGAGGTCTTCGTTACGACCCAGTACGAGGGTCAGCCAGCGGAGTCAGATGAACTGGTACCGATCTGGTTCCCAGTATCTGAACTTCCCTTCGACGAGATGTGGGACGACGCCAGGTACTGGCTGCCGATCGTGCTCGGCGGCGAGCGGGTCACTGCCACGATCACCTTCGGCGCCGACTGCGCGACCGTCGCGGACATCAGTCCGCCGCTGCCGATAGATAATTAGCCGTGCTAAGTTTAATTAGTGCAGCGATCTGACAGCGACAGGTACAAGTGGATAGCGCTCTCGAACACGACGCTCGGCATCACGATGGCCACCATCGACGCGTCGATCGTGATTATCTCGATGCCCGCCATCTTCCGCGGCATCCACCTCGATCCGACGGCGCCGGGCAACATCAGCTATCTGCTGTGGATGATCATCGGGTATCTGCTGGTCACCGCGGTCCTGGTGGTGACGCTCGGCCGCCTCGGCGACATGTTCGGCCGGGTCAAGATCTACAACCTGGGCTTCGTCGTCTTCACGCTGACGTCGATCGCGCTCTCGCTCGACCCGCTCACCGGCCCGGCGGGGGCGCTCTGGCTCATCCTGTGGCGGATCGCGCAGGCGTTCGGCGGAGCGATGCTGATGGCCAATGCCGCCGCGATCCTGACTGACGCCTTCCCGGCCAGGCAGCGCGGGATGGCGCTCGGCATCAACCAGATCTCCGCCATCGCCGGGCAGTTCATCGGCCTGGTGCTCGGCGGCTTGCTGGCCGCCTGGGACTGGCGGGCGGTGTTCTGGGTCAACGTCCCGATCGGCGTCTTCGGCACGATCTGGTCGTACCGCAAGCTGCGCGAGATCGCCACGGTCCGGCGCGCCAGGATCGACTGGTGGGGCAACATCGTCTTCGCACTCGGGGCCGGCCTGCTGCTCGTCTCCATTACCTATGGCATCCAGCCCTACGGCGGGCACTCGACCGGCTGGACAAGTCCGAGGGTCATCGGCGGCCTGGCCAGCGGCGTCGTCCTGCTGGCGATCTTCTGCCTGATCGAGACCAAGATCGCCGAGCCGATGTTCAACCTCGCGCTGTTCCGGATCAGGGCCTTCGCGGCGGGAAACGCGGCAAGCCTGATGGGGTCTATTGCCCGCGGCGGACTGCAGTTCATGCTGATCATCTGGCTACAGGGAATCTGGCTGCCCGAGCGCGGTTACAGCTTCTCGCAGACCCCGCTGATCGCGGGCATCTACCTGCTGCCGCTCGCGGGCGGGTTCCTGATCGCCGGGCCAGTCTCCGGCTATCTGTCCGACCGGTTCGGTACCCGGATCTTCGCGACTACCGGCCTGCTGGTCTCCGCCTGCGCGTTCGGCGGGCTGCTGCTGCTGCCGGTCAACTTCACATACTGGATGTTCGCCCTGATCATCTTCTGCAACGGGGTGGGCTCCGGGCTGTTCGCCTCGCCGAATACGTCGGCGATCATGAGCAGTGTGCCGGCCAGGTACCGGGGAGCGGCCTCCGGCATGCGCTCGACCTTCCAGAACTCGGGGATGTCACTGTCGATTGGTATCTTTTTCTCGCTCATGATCGCCGGGCTGGCCGCGACCTTGCCCAGGACGCTGGGCGCCGGACTGCGGGCGCACGGAGTGCCGGCCTCGGTGGCCGCGCACGTGGCCGGGCTGCCGCCGGTGAGCACGCTGTTCGCGTCGTTCCTTGGCTATAACCCGATCGGCAGCCTGCTGCGGCCGTCCGGAGTTCTGGCCCGGCTGCCGAAACCTGATGCCCGAGTGCTGACCAGCAAGGAGTATTTCCCGCACCTGATCTCTGGCCCGTTCCACCACGGGCTCGTCATCGTGTTCGGCGTCGCGATCGCGATGTCGGTGATCGGGGCATTCGTCTCGCTGCTGCGCGGCGGGCAGTTCTACTATGACGCGCCAGAAGGGGCGGCGGCGCAGCCGGAGGCGGCGGCACAGCCAGAGGGGACGGCAGCGCCGGAGGCCTCGCCGGTCGCCCAGACCGCTCGCTAGCCGCCGGAAGCAGCGGATAAGCTGGGTTCCGTGCCTAGATACGAGTATCGCTGCCGCGCCTGCGGCGACACCTTTGAGCGGACGCGCCCGATGAGCGAGTCGTCGGCGCCGTGCCCCTGCCCGCAAGGTCACGATGACACGGTCAGGCTGCTCTCGACGGTCGCCGTGGGCGGTCGCGCCGGCGGCACGGCAGCCTCAGACGGTGGCAGTGGCGGTGGTGGCGGCTGCTGCGGCGGCTCGTGCGGCTGCCGCTAGGTTGGCAGGACCCGAGCTCCCGGAGGACCCGCGATGGCGACCCTGCCTGCCCAGACCCTGCCTGCCGAGTTGTACTACGCGGAGATCGATGCGAGTACCGCCGCACTGGCCGCCCTGGTGGACTACGCGGATCACGGCCTGGCCATACCAACCTGCCCGGGATGGACGCTGCGCCAGCTCGCCACCCACCTTGGCCGAACCCAGCGGTGGGCCACCGAGATCGTGCGTACCAGATCGGCCGAGTACATCGAGTTCCGCTCGGTGCCCGACGGGCGGTTCCCCGAGGACGAGGGAGCCGGCGGGCACTGGCTGACGACAGGGGCCGGCCGCCTCCTAGACACGCTGCGCGAGGCGGGCGACGACCCGGTCTGGGTCTTCGGCGCGATGGGGCCAGCCGGCACCTGGGCCCGCCGGATGGCCCATGAGGTGATGGTGCACAACGCGGACGCCCGCATCGCGTCCGGGGACGAGGTGGCCATGGTCCCCGAGCTCGCCGCCGACGCCATCGACGAGTGGCTCACGGTCATGAGCGGCCCGATCTCCGGCAGGCCAGATCCGCGGGCCAGCGCCCTGCCGCCCGGCCGCACCCTGCAGGTGCACGCGACCGACCCGGAGCTAGCCGGTGCGGGCGAGTGGCTGGTCACTAACACCGCTGACGACGGCGTGCAGGTCAGAGCCGGTCACGGCGACAGCGATGCCGCGCTGTCCGGCCGTGCCGCCGACGTGCTTCTGGTCCTGGTAGGACGGCGGCCAGCCGCCGATCCGTCGGTGAGCGTCTTCGGCGACAGCGGACTGCTCGACTCCTGGCTAGCCGGCGTCACTTTCTGACCTCACCCGCCCGCACCCAGGTTCAAGGGGCGAGCGGGTGACTGATCAAGGTCGAGGGCGCGGCAGGTAGGGTGGGGGGCTACCTTCGAGGATGCGGATGCCATGAGGATGCGCCGGTGCTGACCGCTCTGCGGGAGTTCGTCCTAGCGGGCGAGACACACGCGCCGGCCGAGCTGCCGCAGATCGATGATCCGCGGTTCGGCATAGTGCCTGGCGTCAAGTCGCGAACGCTCAGGAGAACCTGGCTCGATACGTTCGACTGGAGGTTGTTCCGGGCTGGTCTGACCCTGGAGCTGCGAGCCGGCCGGGGCGGCAGCGAGCTGGTGCTGACCGGCCGGGACGGTGAGCTCGTGACAGCCGAGCACGAGCCCGCCCTGCCAGCAAGGATCCGCTGGCCGAGCCGCATTGACGGACTGCCGGTCGGGCCGCTGCGCGAGCACCTCGCCCCGATCATCGGCGTCCGGGCGCTGCTGGCAGTCGCCAGAGCCACCAGCGTCCTGACCGAGCTGCGCGCGGTCAACAGCGACGAGAAGACCATCGCCGTCCTGGCGCTCGACCGCATGAGCACCACCCAGCCAGCGCAGCCGGCGCGACCAGCTCAGCCCGCCCAGCCAGCGCGACCAGCCCAGCCCGCCCAGGCCAGGCTCGCGATCATCCCCCTGCGCGGCTACCAGCCCCAGGCAGCCAGACTCGCCGACCTCCTCGAACGCGTTCCCGGCGTGACCACCGCCGTCACCTCGCCATTCGAGGCGGCACTCACCGCGGCAGGCCGCAGGCCAGGTGACTACTCCGGCAAGATCGACGTGCAGCTCGCTGACTCCATGCCGGCCGCGCTGGCACTCACGACGGTACTCAGCAGGCTGTTCGACACCGTCGAGGTCAATCTGCCCGGCACGATCGGCGACGTCGACACCGAGTTCCTGCACGACTTGCGAGTCGCGGTCAGGCGGACCAGATCGGTGCTGAAGACGGCCAGGGCCGTGCTGCCCGCCGGGCTGGTAGGCCAGTACCGGCAGGAGTTCAAGTGGCTGGGCGACCTGACGACGCCCACCCGCGACCTGGATGTCTACCTGCTTGGCTACCCGGAGATGGCCGCCACGCTGGTCGCGGCGACGCAGGCCGAGCTTCGCCCCGTTCCTGCGGTACCTGGCCGGGCAGCGGGCGCTCGCGTACCGCCAGCTCACCAGGGGCCTGCGCTCGGCCAGGTTCGCCGCACTGGCGACCGGCTGGCGGCATGACCTGGACGAGATCGCGGAAACGCCTCGCCGGCGGCCAGCTACCGGCACGTTCGCCGCGCGCAAGATCGCCAGGGCCCACGGCCTGGTCCTGACCGCCGGCAGTGCGATCGACGCGTCATCTCCCCCGCAGCCGCTGCATGACCTGCGCAAGCTCTGCAAGGAACTGCGCTATCTGCTTGAGGTCTTCGCCTCGCTGCACGATCCGGCTCAGCAGTGGCGCGCGGTCAGCGAGCTCAAGGCACTGCAGGACTGCCTGGGTGAGTTCCAGGACACCGAGGTCCAGGCCACCGAGCTTCGCGCGTTCGCGGCCCAGATGATGGCCGATCGCAGCGCGCCAGCGGAGACCCTGCTCGCCATGGGCGAGATCGCCGCGAGCCTGGCCGTGCGGCAGGCCGCGGCCAGAGCCGAATTCGCCGGGCGTTTCGCCAATTTCGCCGGTCCGCGCGGCCGGGCCAGGATCGGTGCGCTTGCCGAGGCGGCGGCATGAAGGTCATAGCGGCGTACAACATCAAGGGCGGGGTAGGCAAGACTGCCACCGCGGTCAATATCGCCTATCTGGCGGCCAGCGAGGGTTACCGGGTGCTGCTCTGGGACCTGGATCCGCAGGCGGCCGCCAGCTTCCTGTTCCGGGTCAGGCCCAAGGTCAAGGGCGGCGGGAAGGCGCTGATCAGGGGCAAGCGCCTAGTCGACGACGCGATCAAGGCGACCGACTTCGAGAACCTCGACCTGCTGCCGGCCGACTTCACCTACCGCAACCTTGACCTGCATCTCGACGGCGAGCGGAAGTCAGCCACCCGGCTCCGCGGCCTGCTCGCTCCACTGCGCCACGAGTACGACCTCGTGGTGCTCGACTGCCCGCCGAGCATCTCCCTGCTCTCGGAGAACGTGCTGCACGCGGCCGATCTCCTGCTCGTCCCGCTGATCCCGACCACGCTGTCCGTCCGCACGCTCGACCAGCTGACCGGCTTCATCGCCGACTTCGACGGCAGGCGGCCGAAGATTCTCGCGTTCTTCTCGATGCTCGACCGGCGCAAGCGACTGCACCGCGAGATCGCTGAGAACCTGCCGACCCAGCGCAACGACGTGGCGGACACCGCGATCCCGTCGCTTTCAGCGATCGAGCAGATGTCCGTGCAGCGCACGCCGGTCGCCTCAGCCGCGCCGCGCAGCCGGGCCGCCCTGTCCTACCGCGCCCTGTGGCAGGAGGCCAAGGCCCGGGCCGCGATCCCCCCGCCCCCCCAACCCTGACCAGCACCGCCTGACCAGCACCTGCTGACCAGCCTCCCGGCAGGCCCTAGCCCAGGCCGCCGATGAACTCGATCATGGCAGCGCTGACCTCGGCTGGGCGTTCCTGCTGCGTCCAGTGCCCGCAGCCGGGGAGCAGCGTGGCCCCCCGCAGCTGCGGAATGACGCCCTTGAGCCCGGCTACCATCGCCTCGCCGCCCGAGAAGCTCACCGCGAGGTCGCGATCTCCGGCCAGGTAAAGCGCGGGCACGGTCACCAGGGCGTGCCGCCAGGCCGCCATCAGCTCCCAGCTCCGGTCCAGGTTGCGATACCAGTTCAGCGGCCCGGTGAATCCGGACTCCGCGAACTCGGCCACGAATACGTCGATGTCGTCCTCGGTCAGCCAGGCGGGCAGTCCGGCCGGCTCCGGGCACAGGTCAAGGAAGGTACCGCCTGGCGGCACGACCGGAATCCCGCCGAGCGGGCCGTCGCCCGAGGCCGCCACGAGCAGCCGCCGGAACGTGGCCCGCGGGTCCTGGCTCAGTTCAGCGTCCGCGACCCCCGGCTGCTGGAAATAGCAGATGTAGAAGCCGTCGGTGTATACCGCGCGCAGCGTCGCCACCGGCGGCGTGCTCCCCCGAGGCAGATAGGGAACGCTCAGCCCGATCACGCCGCGCACCCGGTCGGGCCGCAGCAGCGCCGTGTTCCAGGCGACCGGAGCGCCCCAGTCGTGGCCGGCGACCACGGCCTGGCTAGCGCCAAGCGCGTCGATCAGGCCGATCACGTCGCCGGTCAGGTGCAGCATCGTGAACCGGTCCTGGCTCGGCTCGCCAGGCAGTCCCGGAGGCTCGCCGGTCCGGCCGTAACCCCGCTGATCCGGCGCGACCGCGTGGTACCCGGCCGCCGCCAGCGCGGTGAGCTGATGCCGCCAGGAGTACCAGCACTCGGGAAACCCGTGCAGCAGCAGGACCAGCGGGCCAGACCCGGCCTCGGCGACGTGCAGGTCAAACCCGCCGACGTCCACGAACCGATGCGTGATGCCGCCCGGCGAGGTCTCGGTTACCGACATAACCGCAGAATAGCGTTAACGGGATGGCTTCCGCGTGGACCCGGCCACTAGGGATCAGCGGAACTCGGACGGTCCTAGGCCCGATAACCCGCGAATCGGTGACCAGGCAGTGCACGTCCTCGGCGTGATCATGACGATGCAATGCGAAGATCCCGGCACCGGCGCCGTCCGCCGCACCGACGAAGGCCGGGTGGCTGGCTGGGCCGACTGCTGTCCGTGCGGGATCGCAGGCGAGCCGGCGCCCCCCAGCCGAAACGCGCTGACCAGGTAGATCACGGCGGCAGCGCCGGCGATCACGGCCAGCATGAGCACGGAGAGCACTGCCCGCGCCCGCCTGGTCCGCAGCACCTGACCCACGCCTGGCTGGCCGAACGCCCCGAGCCTGGCAGCGAGCCGGGGATCGTCAGCGGCGAGCATGCGCTCCATCTCTTCCAGAATGCGCTGCTCATCCATCGGAAGCGCCACTTTCGTCACCTCCACCGCCGCCGTCCCGCTGCCGACTTATCCGGCGGGACTGCTCCTTACTATCCCCAGTTAGGAGATTTTTTACCTGCCCATCACTAAGACTATGCGCGTCCATACCCAAGTTGAAAGATTCGAAAATATGTTCTAGTGTGGTCAGCGTGCGATGGGATGGCCTGCGACTCGACGACCTGCGACCCGACGATTCAGCGCAAGCGGCGCTATTCGGGCGGGAAGCGGTCGCCCGGACCTTCGATACGCCCGGGTTCCGCGGCATGACCTTCTACGAGATTCACGCCCGGTCGATCATCAGTAAAGTACCCGAAAAGTCGCGGATGCCCTTCCGAGCTACCATCAATCCGTATCGAGGCTGCGGCCACGCCTGCGTCTACTGCTTCGCCAGGAACACGCACGCCTATCTGGACCTCGACACCGGCCTCGACTTCAACTCCAAGATCATCGTCAAGGTCAACGCGGCCGAGCTGGCCAGGAAGGAGCTGGCCACCGCCCGCTGGGCGGGCGAGCACATCGCGATGGGCACCAACGTCGACCCTTACCAGCGAGCAGAGGGCCGCTACCGGCTGATGCCCGGCATCATCGGGGCGCTGACCGAGGCGGGCAATCCGTTCTCCATCCTGACCAAGGGCACGCTGCTGCTGCGCGACCTCGACCTGCTCGAAGAGTCCGCGCAGAGCACCAGCGTCGGCCTGAACATCTCGGTCGGATTCACCGACGCCACGCTGTCCGCCTCGGTGGAGCCCGGCACGCCGAGCCCCCAGCGCCGGCTCGAGGTCTGCGCCGAGGTCAGGTCCAGGGGGCTTCGGTGCGGCGTACTGATGGGTCCGGTCCTGCCGTTCCTGTCTGACTCGCCAGCTCAGCTGGAGGAGACGGTCAGGCAGATCGCCCGTTCGTGTGCCTCAAACGTGACCCCGATCGTGCTGCATCTGCGGCCAGGCGCCCGTGAGTGGTTCCTCGCCTGGCTGGCCGAGCAGCACCCGGGGCTCGTCGGCAAGTACCGGCGGATGTACGGCGCCGGCGCCTATGCCCCGAAGGATTACCAGAGCGGCATCTCGGCAGCGGTGACCGAGCTGGCCCGCAAGTACGGCGTCGGCCGTGCCTCCCCGGCAGACGCCAGGCGGGCGACTGGGCAGCCGACCCGGCCACCAGGCCAGCACCGCGGGCCGGCTCACCGGCGCACCGATCAGCGGCCGAGCCCGCACGGCACTCAGCTGACCCTGCTCTGAGCTCCGGACGGCTCCAGCGGACACCCGTAAGTGCCCGCCGGGACCGTCACGTCAGATCCCGTGTGAAAACAAGCACAAGCGCGCACGTAGAGTTATCTGCCGTGGGATCTTCGTACGATGAAGGAGCCAGCCGAGCCCCTGGCCGGCTGGTAGTTCACACCATCCCTGTCGCCGATCCGGGCGACCTGCTCGGCAGGCTGCCCGGCCCTGACGCCCTGGCCTGGGTCCGGTCAGGCGATGGCCTGGTCGGCTGGGGCATGGCCGCCAGGATCACGCTGGCTGCCGGGCACGACCGGTTCGCCGCCGGGGAGAAATGGCTGCGCGAGCTCTTCGACAGCGCGCGAGTCTTCGATGAGGTCGGCGTGCCAGGATCGGGTCCCGTCGCTTTCGGCAGCTTCACCTTCGACCCGGCCTCTGACGACTCGGTGCTGGTCATTCCGCGCGCCATTCTCGGCCGGCGCAACGGCGCCGCCTGGCTCACCACGATCAGCACCGAGCCCGAGCGGCAGGACTGGGCCGCGGCGCAGGAGCCGCAGGAGGACCAGTCCGGCCTTCCCGGCCAGGCCGGGCCGCTGCCCGAACCGCTGCCGCTGACCGAGCCAACCGGACTGCGCTGGTCTGATGGCCACCTGACGGCACCGGCCTGGGAGCGGGCGGTCGCGACCGCTGTCCGGGCGATCTCGGCCGGGCAGCTGCGCAAGGTGGTGCTGGCTCTTGAGCTGAACGTGACGGCGGCGCAGGAGATCGACTCCCGCGTGCTACTCGCCAGACTGGCCGAGCGGTACCCTGACTGCTACACGTTCGCCTGCGCCGGCCTGGTCGGCGCGACTCCCGAGCTGCTGATCAGGCGCACCGGCAGGCAGGTGTACTCGCTGGTGCTGGCCGGCACGGCCGCCCGCGGCAGCACGCCTCCCCTGGACCGGGAACTCGGCAGCTGGCTGCTGGCCTCGGCCAAGGACCAGGAAGAGCATCAGTACGCGGTGGCCGACGTGCGGGCGGCACTCAAGCCGCTCTGCGCCGATCTGCGGATCGACGATCAGCCATTCCTGCTGCGGCTGGCCAACTTGCAGCATCTGGCGACCGAGGTGCACGGTGAGCTAGCCGACCGCGAGGCGACGGCGCACTCAGCACTGGCACTGGCCGCCGCCCTGCATCCGACCGCCGCCGTCTGCGGGACCCCGGCCGAGCCGGCCATGGAGCTGATCCGCGAGCTCGAGTGCATGGACCGGGCCCGGTACAGCGGGCCGACCGGCTGGGTCGACGGCAAGGGCAACGGCGAGTGGGGAATAGCGCTGCGCTGCGGCGAGATCTCGGGCAGGCACGCTCGCCTGATCGCCGGCTGCGGGATCGTAGCCGGGTCGGATCCCGCCGCCGAGCTGGCCGAGACCCAGACCAAGTTCCGGCCCATGCGGTACGCGCTGGAGGGCTAGCCACTCACCAGGCCCCAAGCCGCGAGATCAGCCCAGGCCCGAGGTGCGATCGGTCCCGAAACGCGGCTATGGTCACAGAGTGATGTCGATGGTCACGGGGTGATTGCGGTTGCGTAAATGCTCGCGACCGCTTCCCGTAGCCGGGTAGACAGCGCCCGGCAATGCGTGTACTCACGGAAGGTGACCACGGATACGCCTGTGCCCCGTGCCAGGCTAGAAGGAGTCTGCTCATGACACGTCGTTCCCAGCGAATTGCCGTCATGGCGATGGCTAGCCTGGCCTCGGCCGCGCTGCTAGCCGCCTGCAGCAGTTCGTCCAATACCACAAGCACTGGCACGAAGTCGGCGAACAAACCAGTTCTCGGCGGAACGCTCAGGCTTGTTGCGGCTTCTGGGCCGGACCACATTGACACGGTGCCCGCGTACTACACCGCTGACTACATCATGGAGCGTGCCTACACGCGTCAGCTGCTGACGTACCCGACCGTCGCTGACCCGTCGCTGACCTCCAAGGGCTGGCTGACCGACACCACCCCGACGGCTGACATCGCGACGACGGTGCCCAGCGCGGCCAACGGCGGAATCACCGACAACGGCACGACCTACACCTTCCACATCAAGCCGGGCGTCGACTGGAACACCACCCCGCCGCGCCAGGTGACCGCTGATGACTTCATCAGGGAGTTCAAGGCGTTCTGCAACCCGGCGCCCGGCGGCTTCATCGGCAACCTGGGCTACTACAGCGCGACGATCAAGGGCCTGACCCAGTACTGTGACGCCGAGACCGCCTTCTTCGCCAACACGAAGAAGCACGCTGTCACGGCCGCGAACATCGCGGGCTTCCAGAACTCGCACACCATCCCGGGCGTGGTGGCTGTGCAGCTCGTCCGAGCTGCAGTTCCACCTGATCCAGCCGGCGAGCGACTTCCTTTACATGCTCTCCATGCCGTTCACCTCGGCCCGTCCGCTGGAATACGACTCCTACCTGCCGAACAGCCTGCAGCTTGACCAGCACAGCATTTCGGACGGTCCTTACCAGATCACGTCCTACGTGCCAGGCAAGTCCATCACCATGCAGAAGAACCCGGCCTGGAAGCAGTCGACCGACAGCAACCGGCACCAGTACGTGAACGAGATCACGCTCACCATCGGCGTTACCTCGGCGCAGACCCAGCTCTCCGACATGCAGGCCGGCAAGACCGGTACTTACGACCTGGTGGACGACACCACGGTCGAGCCGAGCGCCATTCCGAAGCTGCTCGCTGACCACGACCCGAAGTTCAAGATCGACCCGTGGACCTCGACTCTGCCTTACGTCGTGTTCAACCTGCGCAGCCCGAACTCGAACCACGCCGCTGGCAACCTGCTCGTCCGCCAGGCCATTGAGTACGGCCTCGACAAGGTCGCCGTGCAGCGCGCACAGGGCGGCCCGCTGGTGTCCAAGATCATCTACACGGCCATCCCGCCGGGCAACGTTGGCTACCAGAACTACAACCCGTACCCGGACAACAACGGCCAGGGCGACATCACCAAGTGCAAGGCTGACCTGGCCAAGGCCGGCTTCAAGAACGGCGTGTCGCTGACCTACCTGTACGCCAACGACTCCGTCAACTCCAGGATCTTCGCTGCCATCCAGGCCAGCCTGAAGCCCTGTGGCGTCAACCTGGTCGGCAAGCCTGAGCCCGGCTCAAGCTTCTTCGTCGACCTTGGCAACTCGCCGGTCAACAGCAAGCCAGGCACCTGGGACCTCGGTCAGCCAGGCTGGATTCCCGACTGGTTCGGCCCGAACGGCCGCACCATCATGGACCCGCTGTTCAAGACTCGCTGCGTGGTCAACACCAACAACTATGGCTGCTACAACAGCCCGGCTCTGAACAAGCTGATCGATGAGGCCGAGGCCGCCCCGAGCGTCTCCGCGGCCGCAGCGCTCTGGCACCAGGCGGACGAGAACGTCATGGCGAACGCCGTCATCGTCCCGCTGGGCGACGGGCAGGCGCCGATCTACTCAAGCGCCCGCGTGCAGGAGGCCGGCACCACGTCGGTCGTGTACGCGCCGAACATCGGCGGGCCGGACATCACCAACGTCTGGCTCAGCCCGAACAGTCCCTGAGTGTTTAGGTAGCTAGCAGTGGGTCCGGCCGGGTATGCCAAGCGTGTACCCGGCCGGACCTACCAGCGTAAAACGCGTACTCTTAGTTAAGATCAAGGTCAGATGGCCAGATGCGTTTGTGCTGCCCCGAATCCACTAGCAAGGGCGCTATCGCAGCGGTCAACCTGTGGAGGGACATATGAGCCTGCTCGAGGTGACCGACCTGCGGGTCAGTTTCCCGACAGCTGATGGCGTTGTGCAGGCCGTACGCGGCGTGTCATTCAGCGTAGAACGTGGCCGGACGCTCGGGATCGTCGGCGAGTCGGGCAGCGGCAAGACCGTGCTGACTCAGAGCCTACTCGGTCTAGCAGCCGGCGGTCAGATTTCCGGTCAGGCGATGTTCGACGGAGTGAATCTCGTCGGGCTTGGCGCTAAGGCGATGCAGCAGATTCGCGGCAAAGAGATCGCCGTCATTTTCCAGGATCCGCTGACCAGCCTGCATCCGCTGTACAAGGTCGGCTGGCAGATCTGCGAGATGATCAGGTCGCACGACAAGTCGATCACCAGGAAGCAGGCGATTGAGCGCTCCATCGAACTGCTCGGCCACGTCGGCATCCCCCGGCCACGCGAGCGGGTGAACGACTATCCGCACCAGTTCTCCGGCGGCATGCGACAGCGGGCCATGATCGCGATGGCGATCTCGCTGAGTCCCAAGCTGATCATCGCCGATGAGCCCACCACCGCCCTGGACGCCACCGTCCAGGCCCAGATCCTTGACCTGCTGCTCCGGCTTCAGCAGGAGTCGGACACCGCGCTGCTCATGATCACCCATGACCTGGGCGTGGTCGCCGACATCGCCGACAACGTGATGGTCATGTACGCGGGCCGGGCCGCCGAGAAGGCCACCAAGCGCGACATCTTCTACGAGCCGCACCACCCGTACACCAAGGGCCTGCTCGAGTCGATCCCGCACAGCACCGCGGCGAAGGACCGGCTCAAGCCCATCACCGGCCAGCCGCCGAGCCTGATCACGCTGCCATCGGGCTG
This sequence comes from uncultured Actinomycetota bacterium, assembly GCA_963819285.1. Taxonomy (GTDB): domain Bacteria; phylum Actinomycetota; class Actinomycetes; order Streptosporangiales; family Streptosporangiaceae; genus Chersky-822. Next base: position 123,882 of record CAWFVM010000006.1, on the reverse strand, counting down.
CGCCTTTCACCCCAGGTGCGCCTATGTCATGGACCGCTGCATCGAGGAGCAGCCCAATCTGACCCCGGTCAGCGACGCCGGCGAGCACAGGTCAGCCTGCTTCCTGCCGGCCGCGGCGATCGGGCTGGGCGAGGACGCGGAGCGACTGCGCAAGCAGACCGTCGAGCTCGGGCGCAGCGGCGAGGCGGTGAAGGTCGCCGAGGCGATCGCGGCCGCACCAGAATCAGAAGGAAGCGTGATCGCATGACCGATTCGCTGACAGGGCAGGCGAGCGACTTCCCCGCAGACGCTCACCTGGACGACGAGACCCTCGTCAGGGTCGACAATCTCGTCAAGTACTTCCCCATCAAGGGCAACGGCATGCTCGGCCGCACGGTCACGCACGTGCAGGCGGTCGACGGAGTCTCGCTGACCGTCAAGCGCGGTCAGACCCTTGGCCTGGTCGGCGAGACCGGCTGCGGTAAGTCGACTCTCGCGAGATGCATCGCCGGACTCATCCCGGCGACTTCTGGCAAGGTGTTTTTCGAGGGCCGTGACATCACGAACCTGCCGCGCCGGGCCATGCAGCCATTCCGTCGTGAGATCCAGATGATCTTCCAGGACCCTTACGGCGCGCTCAACCCGCGCCGGCGAGTCGGCTCGATCATCGGCGACCCGTACGCAGTGCACGGGATCTCGACCGGGAACGAGCGCAAGCGCTCGGTCCAGGAAGCTCATGGAGCGCGTCGGCCTGAACCCCGAGCACTACAACCGGTTCCCCGCCGAGTTCTCCGGCGGCCAGCGGCAGCGCATCGGAGTCGCACGGGCCCTCGCGCTGCGGCCCAAGCTGATCATCTGCGACGAGCCGGTCTCCGCCCTCGACGTCTCGATCCAGGCCCAGGTACTCAACCTGCTCGCCGACCTGCAGTCCGATTTCGGCCTGTCCTACCTGTTCATCGCCCACGACCTGGAAGTGGTCAGGCACGTCAGCAACGCGGTCACGGTCATGTACCTGGGCCGGGTCGCCGAGCACGGTCCTGGCGAGCAGGTCTACGAAACGCCAAGGCACCCCTATTCGGCCGCCCTGCTCTCGGCGGCGCCGGCTGCTGACCCCGATGCCGCCGCAAGCCGGCAGCGGATCATCCTGACCGGCGATGTGCCATCGCCGATCAACCCGCCATCTGGATGTCGATTCCATCCGCGGTGCCCGAAGGCGCAAGACCTCTGCGGCACTACCGAGCCCGTGCTTGAGACCAAAGCGGGCGACCCAGGCAGTCACCTGACCGCGTGCCATTTCCCCGTGGAGACGGGCGAGAATCTGGCCAGGGCGGGTCGGAGGGAGCAGCGTTGAGCGTTACCGAGATCGCGTATCAAGTATCAAAAGTAGAAAGCGCGCCAAGCGGCGATATCCAGGGCCGCAGCCAGTGGCAGCTCACCTGGCGGCGGCTGCGCTCTGACAAGGTCGCCATCGCATCGATAGTTGTCATTCTGCTGGTCATCGCGTTCGCGCTGGCCGCTCCGCTGATCGCTGCGGCGGTCGGGCACCCGGTGGACAAGGCGTACCCCATCACCGGCCAGAACGAATTCGGCAACCCGGTGGCTCCTGGCGTTCACGGCTTCCTTCTCGGCAGCGACGAGATCGGCAGGGACCTGCTCGTCCGGATCGCCTACGGCGCCCGGATCTCGCTCTTCGTCGGCCTGCTGACCACGGCGATCGCCACCATCGCCGGCGTCTCGCTCGGCCTGGTAGCCGGTTACTTCGGCGGCATTGTCGACACGATCCTGGCCCGGCTCTTTGACGCCGCGCTCGCGTTCCCCGTCATTGTCTTCGCGCTCGCGCTGGCGTCGGTGTTCCACCCGAGCCTTTCGATCGTGATCGGCGTGATCGCGTTCTTCTCCTGGGCGGGCATCTCCCGCATCGTGCGCGGCCAGACCCTGTCGCTGAAGGAGAAAGAGTACATAGAAGCGGCCAGATCCCTCGGTGCCGGACCATTCCGGATCATGTTCATCGACATCCTGCCCAACCTGCTCGGCCCGGTGCTCGTACTGGCGACCCTGTATATCCCCACGGCGGTCACCTTCGAGGCCACCTTGTCCTTCCTCGGCATCGGCATCCCCGAGCCCGCGCCGAGCTGGGGCAACATCCTCGGCGAGGCGCAGCAGTTCTACCAGGTCGCCTGGTGGTACGTAGTGTTCCCCTCGGCGATCCTGCTGATCACGACACTGGCGTTCAACCTGCTCGGCGACGGCATCAGAGACGCGATCGACCCGAGAACCGAGCGGATCTTCGCGGCCAGCAAGTCGGGATCAGGCCGGAGCCGCAGGCGTGCCCGGCGGCAGGCTGACGAGGGTCTCCTCGTGGGCGGGCCTGGCCTGGCAGCGGACGGGCTGACCGGGTCGGCGGCAACGGGCGGGGAGGGCTGACCTACATGAACATCGTTCGTTTCCTGATCCGGCGGATCATCACCGGTGTCCTGGTGCTCTGGGTAGTCGCTACCGGCACCTTCTTCCTGTTCTTTACCGCGATCCCGGTACAGGCGGTCGCCCGCAATCTGGCCGGCCGCGCCGCAGGGCCCGCGGTATTGGCCGCGGTGACCAGGTATTACGGGCTGAACAAGCCACTCATCGTGCAGTACGGCGCCTTCTTGAACAAGCTCGTCCACGGCAACCTCGGCCATTCCTATTACACTCAGGAAGCGGTCACCACCATCATCAAGCAGGATCTGCCACCGACCGTTTCGCTGGTCATCGGCGGCGTGCTGCTCTGGCTGATCGTCGGCCTCGCGGTCGGCATCCTCAGCGCGACCAAGGCTCGCAGTCTCTTCGACCGGCTCGCCACGGTCAGCGTGCTCGCCGGCGTTTCCGCACCCACCTTCGTGGTCGGCGAGCTGCTGATCATCTTCGTCTTCGTGCAGCTCAACGATCACGGCGTCGGTTTCATCCAAACCGGTTACCTGTCGTATACCTCCAGCGGGTTCGTCTCCTGGATCGGCACGCTGATCCTGCCGTGCGTCACGCTCGCGGTAGTCCAGGCAGCCGTCTACACCCGGCTGTCGCGCGGGTCCCTGCTCGATACTCTCGGCGAGGACTACATCAGGACAGCGCGATCCAAGGGCCTGACCGAGCGCCGGGTGCTCTACCGGCACGCGGTGCGCTCGGCCATGACGCCGGTCGTGTCCCAGCTCGGCATCGACATCGGCGGCCTGCTCGGCGGCGTCGTCGTCGTGGAGCAGGTGTTCGGGATGCACGGCGTCGGCTACCAGGTGGTGAACGCGATCAGCCAGGGCGACCAGCCAGTCGTCATCGGCTTCGTGATCCTCGCCGCGCTCTTCGTGGTAGTCGCCAACATCATCGTGGACATGTCCTACGCCCTGCTCGACCCCCGAGTCCGGATCACCTGACCAAATCCAGCCCCTAAAGCACCGCCCCGGTCAGCGTCGCACCCATCGCGACCCTGACCGGGGCGTTCGCTTTAGACACCAGCAACCCCGCCAGCCCCGCCGGCCCGCTCCCGCTCAGCCCCGCCGGCCCGCTCCCGCTCAGCCCCGCCGGCCCGCTCCCGCTCAGTCCCGCCAGTCCCGTCGGCCCGGCCAGCCCCGCCGACCCACCAGCCACCAGCACCGGCCGTCAACCTCGACCCCGCGCAACCTTCCGTGATCATGAAGCAGACCTTGATCACGGAACTTGAGCCGCGTATTCACCCCCGCAGAGTTCCGTGATCAAGACCCCGACGATGATCACGGAACTTCGATGGCCTTGGGTTCAGCCACTGCCAGGGACTCAGGCTAGTCGTGCTGGTGGTTGAGCCTAGAGCGCTGCGGGGCCGGATCGGGCGGTATGTCCGTGGTGTCGGCTGCTGCGCAACGCTCGTCACCACGGACATGCCGTCCGACCCGGGACGTCGCGCCAGGATCGACGGCCGGGATCGACGGCAAACGTGCATACGTCGGTGCGCTAGCTCGACGTATCATCACTTTCCGTTGTTCCACCACCCGGCGCGCCGAGCTGCGCGACCGTCTGGGCTCACCCCGAGCCGGGTTTAGCCCGTTTAGTCCGAGATCCAGCGGGCGGGCGGCATAGTCTTGATGCCGGGCGTTGCGCAGCAGCCGGCATCGAGATTATGCCGCCCGACCGCCCCCAAGCCAGGTCAGACGCAGATCGGCAGTGGTCAATGTGCCGGGTATCCGCAGTTTCGGTAGGCGCCCGGAGTCCGGATCAGCCGAGCAATCTGAGTGCGGTCGTTGCGGCCCTGGTCAGTTCCGCGCGCAGTGCTGCCTGGGCGGGACGCTCGGTTCTCAGCTCAGCCAGCACGATGCCCTGGGGGGTGATGAGCCCGGCGAGGTCGGCGGCTCGCTCGACTCGGATATGAGGGATCCCGGCTGCGGCGGCGAGCTTGCTGAGATCTGTGCCGTGGGGGGTGCCGAACACTCGCTCGAATGGGCCGGGGAACGCCGCCTGCTCCAGCATGGAGAAGATTCCGCCACCGTCGTTGTTGACCACGATCAGGCAGAGGTCGGGGCGCGGCTCGTCCGGGCCGAGCAGCAGGCCAGGCAGATCGTGAAGCAGTGCCAGATCCCCGAGCAGCGCCACCGCCACTCCGCCCGGCACCGCCGCCCCGCCCGAAGCCTGGTGCGCGAGTGCGGCGCCGATGGCTGATGAGACCAGGCCGTCTATGCCGCTGGCGCCGCGGCTCGCGACGACGCGCAGGCCGGTCCGTGGCCCGAGGTGCGAGTCAAGATCCCTGATCGGCTGGCTTGAGGCGGCCCAGAGCAGGCTGCCGGCTGGCAGCGCCGCCGCGATGTCCCGCGCCAGCCTCGGCTCGGTCAGCAGGTCAGCGGCGTCGAGCAGTGCATCGGCAGCTTCGCGTACCTGCCTGTCGGCTCGGGTCCAGTCGGCGAGCCAGCCCGAGTCATCAGGCGGGGCCGGCCGGTGCCCCGGCGAGCCGGACGCTCGCGGCTACATCGGTCGCCGTCCTAGCCGGATCTGACCAGCGACCAGGACCCTGGGCGAGTACTACATGCCGCGCCCGGCCGCTGCCGCGCAGCAGCGCGAGCTGGCCGCGTGAAAGACCCGGGCCGGCCCGCCGAGATGATGACGTCGGGCTGGTGGGCCGCCAGGAATTCCTGGTCCGAGAGCAGGTACTGGTATGCGGACAGTGCGAGGGGGCCGGTTCGAGCGTTGGATGAGGGCTCGGCGAGCACTGGCCAGCCGGCCGCCTCGGCCAGGTCGAGCAGCGGCTGGGCGGGATAGTCGCCGTCGCCGCAGATCACCAGCCCGCGTTCGGTCCAGTCGACCTCCGCCACCGCACCGAACCTGGTCCACGGCACGCCGCCGTCCCGCCCGGTCAGCCGATCCGGCCAGCCCGGCCCTTCCGGCCCCACCGGCCCCTCCGACCCGGCCAGGCCACCCGATCCGGCCAGGCCACCCGACCCGGCCGCACCTTCCCCTTCGCCGGCATCCGGGACCAGCGGATCGCGCAGCGCCAGATTCAGGTGGACCGGCCCGGGCGGGCCACCCGCTGTTCCCGAGGCCAGGCCCCAGGCCCGGCGGCCGCCGACCGCCAGTAGCTCGCCATCCCGGCTAGCCGCTCGGCCACGCCAAACTCGCAGAACCAGCGCACCGCCTGCCCGTACAACTTGAGCTGGTCAATCGCCTGATTCGCACCGGTGCCGCGCAGCTCGGGCGGCCGGTCGGCGGTCAGCACCAGCAGGGGCAAGAGCGACTCGTCCGCCTCGATCACCGCCGCGTGAAAGTGCGCCGCTGCGGTACCCGACGTACAGAGGACGGCGACTGGCCCGCGTCCGGCCTTGGCCAGCCCGAGTGCGAGGAACGCGGCGCTCCGTTCATCGATCCGGACGCTGAGCCGCAGATCGCCGAGCTGAGCACGCCTGAAGAACTCCATCGCCAGCGGTGCGCTGCGTGAGCCGGGAGCGAGCACCACCTCGCGCAGCCCGCACCTGATCAGCTCGTCGGCAAGCACGGTGGCCAGGGCGGTGGACGGGTTCATCTGACCGCACCGGACGCCAGGCTGCCGCGCGGGCCGGGTCACGGCGAGTCGTCACAGGAACTCCGCGGCGGCCAGCGCCCGCTCGCGCCAGGGCTGCGGATCACATTCCCATGCGCTATTCGTTCCGTATCTACAAGAACTGACCGAACCGGCAGGGAGCCGCCGACGGCCACCAGCGGATCACCGGTCACGTCCCCGGTGAGCAGGCTCATCGTCGCGAGACCGCAGTCGTAACTCAGTTCGGGCAGCGCGGCGGCTAGCGCCACTCCGGCTGCGAGCCCCACCGAGGACTCGACCGCGCTCGATACCACGACCGGCAGGCCGCAAGCCTGCGCGACCCGCAGGGCAGGGCGCACCCCGCCAAGCGGTGCCACCTTGAGCACCACGATGTCGGCCGCCCCGGCAGCCCGTACCGCGAGCGGGTCAGAGGCCTTGCGGATGGACTCATCAGCCGCCAGCGGGATATCGGTGCGCCGGCGCAGCGCGGCGAGCTCGTCCAGGGTCGCGCAGGGCTGCTCGGCGTACTCCAGTCCGTACTTCGCCAGCGCGGCCAGCATCAGCGCGGCAGTGTCCACGTCCCAGCCGCCGTTGGCGTCGACCCGGATCCGGCCGCCGGGACCGATCGCGTCCCGCACCGCCGCGACCCGCTCAACGTCGTCGGCCTCGGCCTGGCCCGGCTCGGCGACCTTGACCTTCGCGGTACGGCAGCCCGAGCGGCCACGATCTCGTGCGCCACCGCCGGGCCGACGGCCGGGACCGTGACGTTCACGCCGACCGACGTCCTGACCGGCGCCGGCCAGCCGATCGTGGCCGACTCGATCGCGCTCGCCAGCCAGCGCGCGCTCTCGGCCGGCCCGTACTCGGCGAACGGCGAGAATTCTCCCCACCCAGCCGGCCCGCACAGCAGCGCACCGTGGCGCACGGTGATGCCGCGGAACCGGTTCCTCAGGGGGATCGCGAAAGCGCGGAGGGTCGGCAGCAGCTCGGCCAGGTCCGCGGTGGTGGCGGTGGTGGCGGTGCGGGCGGCGCCGGTCACGGCCGGCGCGGGAACCTGGAGAAGTCCGGCGCCCGCCGGCCACGTAGGCGTCCCGGCCCTCCTGAGCCTCCTCGCTCATGTAGTAGAGCAGCGTCGCGTCGCCGGCGAACTGCTGCATGCCGGCCGCCCCGTCGGTGAACGCGTTCAGCGAGCCCTTCAGCATCCGCAGCGCAAGCGGCGACTTGGCGAGCATCTCGCGTGCCCAGGAGACGGTCTCGGCTTCCAGGTCGGCCAGCGGCACTACGGTGTTGACCAGGCCCATGTCCAGCGCCTCCTGAGCACTGTACTGACGGCACAGGTACCAGATCTCGCGTGCCTTCTTCAGGCCGACCGTGGCGGCCAGCAGCCAGGATCCGTAGCCGCCGTCGAACGAGCCGACCTTGGGGCCGGTCTGGCCGAAGACCGCGTTGTCGGCGGCGATCGTCAGGTCGCAGCAGACGTGCAGCACGTGACCGCCGCCGACCGCGTAGCCAGCGACCATCGCGATCACCGGCTTGGGCGTGCGGCGGATCTGGACCTGCAGGTCAAGCACGTTCAGCCGGCCAACGCCGTGATCATCGACGTAACCATCGTCGCCGCGCACTCGCTGGTCGCCGCCGGAGCAGAACGCCTTGTCCCCCGCCCCGGTAAAGATGATCACGCCGACCTCGGGATCATCCCTGGCCACGTTGAAGGCGTGCTGCAGCTCGAACAGCGTGGTCGGCCGGAAGGCGTTGCGTACCTCGGGCCGGTTGATCGTGATCTTCGCGATGCCCTCGGCCGTGACATAGAGGATGTCGGTGTACTCCTGCCCGGGAGCCGGTCCCGATGCCTGCCAGTCGATCACAGTTCACCTTCCCGCGTACTTTGGTGGCGAGCGCTTGCCGATTGCCTGATTCCGCCGATTAACCTTACGACCGTGACTTCCCGTCCCCTGCACGCGGTCCTGCTGCCAGGCCGGCCGCTCAGCGGCGGCTGCTTGACGCGCTCAAGGCGGCGCTCGATGGTACCGGCCCGGCGATCCTGCCACTGGACCCTGGCCTGCCACGGGCCAGGGTCGGCGAATTGCTGACCGCCTTCGCACCTGAGGCCATTATCACCAGCGAAGGGACGGAAAGGATCGCATCCACTAGTCAGGGCAGGCAGGCCGGCCTGGGCGTGGCTGATGATGTGGCCGTGGTTCTGGCGACCTCGGGGTCGACGGGGACTCCCAAGGGAGCCGAGCTGACCGCCGGGGCGCTGCTCAGCTCGGCTCGGGCGGCGCTGGCCAGGCTGGGTACGACGGGGCTGGGGGCCGGTGCGGCCGGGGCGGGCGGTGGCTTTGCTGCCTGCCGACGCACCATATTTCCGGGCTCGGCGTGCTGGTGCGGTCGCTGGTGACCGGCGTCGACCCGGTCTTCGCCGACGGAGCCGGGCTGGCCGACACTGGGCTGGCCGACACTGGGCTGGCCGAAGCTGATGGCTGCGACTATGCGTCGTTCGTGCCGACGCAGCTGCGCAGGCTGCTGGCGGCCGGGGCGCGGCTTGACGGGTTCGCCGCGATCCTGCTTGGCGGCGCGGCGACTCCGGCCGACCTGCTGAGGGACGCCGCTGCCGCAGGCGCCCGGGTGGTGAGTACCTACGGCATGACCGAGACCTGCGGCGGCTGTGTCTACGACGGCGTGCCGCTCGACGGTGTCGAGGTGGCCAGCGGAGCCGGCGGGGTCGTCAGGATCAGCGGGCCGGTGCTGTTCTCCCGGTACCGGCTGGCGCCCGAGCTGACGGCGGCAAGCCTGGCCGACGGCTGGTTCGTGACCTCGGACCTGGGCGAGGTCGGCCCCGATGGGCGGCTCGTGCTCGCGGGCCGGGCCGACGACGTGATCAACACCGGCGGCGAGAAGGTCGTGCCCGTGGTGGTCGAGGAGGCGATACGCGGACTCCGGACCGTGGGCGAGGTGGCGGTGGTGGGTGTGCCTGACCCGGACTGGGGCGAGCGGGTGACCGCGATCGTGGTCCCGGCCGACCCGGCCAGCCCGCCGAGCCTGGACGAGCTCAGGTCGCATGTCAGGGAACGGCTGCCGCGCTATGCCGCGCCGCAGGCGCTGGTCTGCGTGGCGCGGCTGCCAATGCTGGCCAGCGGCAAGCCCGACCGGATCGCCCTGCGCTCAGTAGCGGCTGGGGCCGCGGCAGGGGCCGGGGCGGCTCCTGGCGTTGCGGCTGGAACGGCGCCCTGAACGCAGAGGCCGGCCGGGCAGGTCAGCCCCGTACCGCCGTGCATCTAACTCCGCATGATTCAAGGAGAAGCTGGGTTACTGGATTCAGGGGTATCGCCCCCTCGACCCGACGTCGGGCGATTTGCCGTGTATCCGCCATTTCTGGTCCGTCAAGGACTGGCCTCAGCCGGTTCCTGCAGGACGGTTTGCGGTGAAGCCGTCGGCCAGGGCCCGTGCTGCCGCGCAGAACTCCATGGCTCCCGTCGATCACGCGCCTGACCCCCGGCAGGCGACCGGCCCCATAGCGTTTCCGTGATCATGGCCGGCGTGGTGATCACGGAAACCAGCTGGCTGGATCACGCGGCTGATGTTCCGTGATCACCACCCTGATCGTGATCACGGAACGTCAGCGGGGCACTGCCACCGCCCGGACCCCGTGACCAGCAGCGCAGGCCCCGGCAGATTGCCCGGCCTTAGCAACGGGTTCACGGCAAACCGTGCAATAGTCACATTTCGGGCGACCGCCTGGTGTATCGGGCCGTGATTCGCCTGGTATGGGGGATCGATTCGCCTGGTGCCTGGATGAACGGTGCTGACCAGGATGTTTACCATCGTGCGGGTCGCGGGCCATGGGCCTGCCGCGAGTTTCTAGGGCACGCTACCGCCGCGCGGGAAACAAACAGGCCCGTCGCGCGTTATAAGTAGCGCCTGCACTGCACAATACCAAGTGGCGCAAGTCTTGGACACTGTGCGGGCACTGCGATCTGCGTGAGCCGATACGCACTTGAACGGAGGTGTCTTATGCCGAGGACTGCACGCGCGCTAACCGAGCGCCGCAATGACGTGGGCGCCGCGAATCGCGTGGACCCGAGGGCCCGGCGCGGACGCCAGGGTCGCGCGGAAGCCGACCGTGACCCGACCAGGCTCGAACATTCCGAAGTGGAGCATGCCGAAGTGACTCACGCCCAGGCCGAGCAGGCCGAGGTCGAGCCAGCCGACCTCAACCTTGCCGAGGCTGACCTTGCCGAGGCTGACCTTGCCGAGGCCGATCCCGGTGACGTGGCTGACCTCAACGACGGCGATCTGCATGCGCTGCTGGACGAGGACAGCGATGACGACGACGCTGCCCGGGAGCTTCCGCCAGGTCAGACCGGGCGCGGTGCCTCCGGCCAGACAGCCGGTCAGGAGCGCGGCAAGCGTGTCAGGGCAGTGACTGGCACGCTGGCACCGACCTCGGACGATGACAGTTCCGCCGACGCCGAGGTGGACCTTGACGACCAGACCTCGGTCATGGGCGACTCGGTACACACCTACCTGAAGTCCATCGGCCGTACCAGTTTGCTCACCGCCGAGCAGGAGGTAGACCTGGCCAAGCGGATCGAGGCTGGCCTGTTCGCCGAGTACAAGCTCGAGACGCAGGCCGACCTGCCGGTCGACCTGGCGGCCGATCTCGAAGCGGTGGCCGCCGACGGCCGCAAGGCCAAGGCCCACATGCTTGAGGCGAACCTTCGGCTGGTCGTCTCCGTAGCCAAGAAGTACAGCGACCGCGGCCTGTCCCTGCTTGACGTGGTCCAGGAGGGCAATCTGGGCCTGATCCGGGCGGTCGAGAAGTTCGACTACACCAAGGGCTACAAGTTCTCCACCTACGCGATGTGGTGGATCCGGCAGGCCATCCAGCGCGGCTTCGCCGACTCGGCCAGGACGATCCGGCTCCCAGTGCACGTGCTTGAGATGCTCAGCAAGCTGAGCCGGGTCGAGCGGGACATGCACCAGCGGCTCGGCCGGGAGCCGACTCCCGAGGAACTGGCGGTGGAGCTCGACCGGACGCCTGATCAGATCGAGGAGCTGCTGCGCACGAGCAGGCAGCCGATCAGCCTGGACTCCACGATCGGCGAGGACGGCGAGACCTCGATCGGCGACCTGATCGAGGATGTCGACGCGCCCGAGGCGTCCGAGCTGGTCGATCGTCAGCTCATGGCCGAGCAGCTCAGGCACGCACTGGACGCGCTGACTCCGCGTGAGGCGACCATCATGGCGATGCGGTTCGGCCTCTACGACGGCAACCCGCACACGCTGGACGAGATCGGCAAGGCGCTCGGACTTACCAGGGAACGGATCAGGCAGCTGGAGAAGCAGTCGCTGTCCAAGCTCCGGCACCCGAGCCGGGCCCAGCCGCTGCTGGAGTACGCGGTCTAGCGCGCCGACCAGAGCGCGGTGATGGCGGTGCTTCCGCGGCGGCCTGCTCGTACCCGGCTGCGGCGGCTGCCGGGCGGTTGGCCGGATCGAGCACGTTCTTGCCGATCGCCGCCAGCGCGGCGGCGTCTGGCTTGACGACGCTTACCTGGCTGCCCTGCGCGGTGAGTTCCCGCACCTGCCTGACCACGCTGGCGATCGGCCCGAATCCCTGCGAGAGCGGCGCGATCACGACGACTCGCTGGTGCCCGGCGGCCAGGTCGGCGTTGGCCGCCGAGCGCATTCCGCCGTCCATGTACCGCTTGCCGTTGATAGTCACCGCGGGCCAGATCCCCGGAACCGCGCAGCTCGCCCCGATCGCGTCGATGAGACTGACCCCGCTGTCGGCGTCGAAGACGGTGAACTCGCCGCTGGCGGTCTCCACCGCGGTGATCCGCAGCCGTCCGTCCGGCCACTCGGTGATCGGGAGCCGGGACTCGAATACCAGCCGGCGCTTGGCCTCCGATTCGGTCTTCGTGCGGGTCGCGATTTTCCCGACCCGCCTCCCGGCCACCGTCGGATTCCTGGTGAACGCCACAGCCAGGCCATACCTGGCGAGGACGGCCAGGCCCATTTTCGCGGTGATCTCACCAGCCTCGTAAGGCGCCGACTGGGCCTTGTACAGCTCAGCCAGGCTGACACCGGAACGCACGTCAACGCCGACCACCGAGCCCGCCGACGTGCCTACGACCAGATCCGCGTCGGTCAGGTCAACCCCGTGCGCGGCGAGACCGGCCAGAATGCCGATCTCCCAGGCAATTCCGGTCACCCCGCCGCCACCGAGCACTAGAGCTTTATCCGCCATGCTGTCCTTTATAGCCCTTCCATGACCCACCGTGTCCAGCCGTCCGGGGCGTCCGGCCGCCGGCCACCCGCCTGACCGGATAGATTGCCCCGGTGAACGTAGATGTCGAGGTGCTCAGCGAGGTCACTGCCGACGTGGTGGAGGCGTTTGACCGGCTGCTGCCGCAGCTATCCACCACGGCCAAGCGGCTCGACGCGACTGCCTTGTCGGCGGTGGTGTCGGCGCCGGCCAGCACGGTGCTGATCGCCAGAGTCGACCGTCAGATCGTCGGGACCCTGACCCTGGCCACTTTCGCCATTCCGACCGGGGTGCGCGCGTGGATCGAGGACGTCGTGGTCGATGAGGCAGCCAGGGGCAAGCAGATCGCGTCACAGCTGATCGACGAGGCGATCAGGCTCGCCAGGCAGGCCGGAGCGCGAACCGTCGACCTCACCTCAAGGCCGACGAGAACCTCTGCCGGGCGGCTCTATGAGCGGATCGGCTTCGAGCAGCGCGAGACTAGGATGTACCGCTACAAGCTGAGCTGAGGAAGCGGGCTAGCTGCCTAGTTCCTCGACCGCCGTCAGCAGCCTGGCGACGTCCGAGTCGTCGTTGTAGTGCACCAGCCCGGCCCTGACCGCGCTGCCTGAGTCACGGATGCCGAGCACGCCGGTCAGTTCCCAGGCGTAGTTGTCTCCGTGCCACGCGTTGATCCTGGCGCTCGCCAGGTACTGCGCCACCTGAGCGGGGGTACGGCCCGCGACGTTGAAGTAGGCGGTGGCCGTCCGCGAGGCGGCCTTGCCGTACGTCGTCACGTGCGCCATCTCATCAAGCCCGGCGAGCAGCTTCCGGAACAGCCGCTGCTCGTGCTGCTCGGTCGCGGCCATCGACGTGAGGATTCGCTGCCGCCTGGTGCCCGTCGCCGCGTCATCGAGCGCGGCCAGGTAGTCGACCGCCGCGACCAGGCCGGCCTGATAGGCGAACGGCGGCGTGCCCAGCTCGAACCGGTCAGGAATCTCGTCAGGCGAGGGCAGCAGCTTGTCCGGCCGCAGCGAGTCAAGCAGCGCCGGAGCGGCGATGACCGCACCCAGATGCGGCCCGCACCATTTGTAGGAGCTAGTCGCGTAGAAGTCCGCGCCGAGCTTCGCGACGTCGGTGGGGCCGTGCGGCGTCGCGTGCACGCCGTCGACGTAGCTGAGCGCCCCGGCCGCCCTGGCCAGCGCCGTGATCGCCGGGATATCGGGCCTGGTGCCGATCACATTGCTCGCTGCCGTGACCGCCACCAGCCTGGTCCGGCCGGATAGCAGGCCGGAGTACTGGGCGGCGGGCAGCTCGCCGGTGCCGGGGTCAGGCTCGGCCCAGCGAACGACAGCGCCGGCCCGGTGCGCGGCCTGCACCCAGGGCCTGACGTTCGCGTCGTGGTCGAGCCTGGACACGATGATCTCCTCGCCCGCGTGCCAGGTGTCAGCGAGCGCGGCCGCTATCCGGTAGGTCAGCGTCGTCATGTTCGGCCCGAGCACCACCCCGCCGGGGTCACCGCCGACCAGATCGGCCACCGCGGCCCGGCAGGCGGCAGTGATCGCGTCGGCGCGCTGGCTAGCAGGGAAGGCGCCGCCAGCGTTGGCCAGGCCAGCCTCGTAGGCGCCGCTGATGGCCGCCAGGACGCAGGCGGGCAGCTGGGTGCCGGCCGCGCCGTCGAGATAGGCGTAGCCGTCCGCGAGCGCCGGGTAGAGGCCCCGGACCTTACTCACCTGAAAAGCCATCTGCTCTCCGCCTCCCGTCCCTCGTCCGCCCGCACCATGCTCGCAGGCCGGCTCGCATACCGGTCAGGCGAGCCGTCCCGCCGATCTGAGCACGGACCGCCAGGGGTCGTCGTCCGGCACGACCCGCAACTGCGGCAGGCCAGCCATCCAGCCGGCCAGCACGGCCTCGGGATCGGCAGGACGGTAGTACTCACCGAGCGCTCTGGCCAGGTCCCAGGCGTGCACATGCCATTCCACGCACGCCATGCCGCCCATGCCGGCCACGGTGATTACCCGCCCCTGGTAGCTGTGGTGCGGCAGCGGGAGCAGCCGGCCAAGCCTCGCCGTATACCTGGCCGCCGACTCGGCGAAAGCCTGGATGTGGACCTGCGGCGGCACGTCGGGCAGCGCCGCGAGCTCGGCCGCGTTCTGCCTGGCAAGTTTCCGCGCGATGGTGTCGGCCCGTGCGCCGGTCTCCATCAGCCTGGCCAGCCGGCTGACCGGAGCGTCGTCGAGGTACTCATGGTAGTCATCAGCGATGCAGCGCAGATGCCCGGCGAGATCCGCGGCCCGCCAGTCCTGGCACGGTGTGGGTGCGTTCCAGCTGGCGGCGGTGAAGCCGGCGGCGATCTCGACGATCGCGCGGATTCCCTGCTGATAGGCAGCGGGAGCGTCTGATGCGGCAAGCACCGGGGCCGCGATCACCGAACCCGCGGGCCGTTCCCCGTAGTCACGCCATCCCACCGGCACCTCCCCAGCACGCCGGGGCCAGCGGGCCAACCGACGCGCTTGGCCAGCGTGCCAGAACTGATGGATCAGCGCTACCCGCAGACGGCCAGAAAACAAAATGACAGTGAACAAGGGCGCCAGTTACGATCCACCAAGTGGCGACCGTGGATGCTCAGACCCCTATGGCCGCGCTCTGGCGACTGAGGGAGTACCTGCGCCCTTACTATGGCCAGCTCGCCTTCATGCTCGCTGCCGCGCTGATCGGGGCCGGCACGGAGATAGTCATACCGCTGCTGGCCAAGGCGGCCATCGATGGCCCGATCGCCGCCGCCGCGGCAATCAGGCCCGGCCATCAGCACGGCCACGGCCTGCTGATCCCCATCGGCCTGGCCGCCATCGCCCTTGGCATCGCCGAGGTGGCGCTCAACGTCGTCAGGCGCTGGGTGCAGGCCACCGCCGTGGTCAGGCTCGAGCAGTCCATGCGCGACGACGTCTACGCTCACCTGCAGCGGCTTGAGCCAGGCTTCCACGACGCGTGGCAGTCGGGCCAGCTGCTGTCCAGAGGTACGACCGACCTGTCGGCGATCAGGCGCTTCGCCGGATTCGGCGTCATCTTCATGATCACGAGCGTGGTCAGCTTCGTCGTGATCGTCGTGCTGCTGATGCGGCTCAACCTGCTGCTCGGATTGCTGACAGCGGCGGTCTTCGCGCCCGTGACCATGCTCTGCCTGCGGTTCGAGCGGAAATACCGGGTGCTGTCCAGGCGCGTTCAGGATCAGCAGGACTTCCTGGCCACCTACGTCGAGGAGGCCGCCGCCGGAATCCGGGTGCTCAAGTCGCTCGGCCGCCGTGATCTGGCTGCCGCGACGCACGTGGAGCTGGCCAGGACCGTCTATCAGACCCAGGTGAGTAAAGCCAGGCTGCGCGGCACCTTCTGGGCCAGCCTGGATCTGGTGCCGAACATCGCCATCGCCCTGATCCTGCTGCTCGGCGCGCTCGCCGTCAGCCAGGGCGACCTCACTACCGGCGGTCTCGTCGCCTTCGTGGCGCTGGTGCTCCAGCTGGTCTGGCCGATCGAGGCGATGGGCTACATCCTCGCGCTCGGCCAGGAGGCGGCCACCGCGGCCCAGCGGGTCTACGAGATCCTCGATACCCAGCCCGCGATCGTCAGCCCTGACCGTCCCGCCCTGCCCAGGCAGCGCACCGCCCGCGAGCCCTCCGGCAGGCTCGTGCTCGATCACGCGGCGTTCAGCTATCCGGGAGCGACCCAGCCGATCCTCAGTGATGTCTGCCTCGAACTCGCCCCTGGCGAGACCGTCGCCCTGGTCGGGGCGACCGGCTCAGGCAAGACCACGCTGCTCAGCCTGATCGTCAGGCTCGAGGACACAACTTCAGGAACGATCAGGCTCGACGGCACCGATATCAGGGAACTGCCGCTGAAGTCGCTCCGCACCGCCGTGGCCTGCGCGTTCGAGGATCCGACGCTCTTCTCGGTCAGCGTGCGGGAAAACGTGACCCTCGGCCGGCCCGACGCACCCGAGGCCGAGGTGGAGGCCGCGCTGGCCGCCGCGCAGGCCGACTTCGTCAAGGAACTGCCCTGGGGCCTCGACACCAGGATCGGCGAGCAGGGCATGTCGCTCTCGGGCGGGCAGCGGCAGCGGATCGCGCTGGCACGGGCGATCCTGGCCCGGCCTTCCCTGCTGCTGCTCGACGACCCGCTCTCGGCGCTCGACGTGCATACCGAGGCTAAGGTCACCGCCGCGCTTGGCGAGATCCTTGCCAGCTCGACCGCCCTCGTAGTCGCGCACCGGCCGTCCACCGTGGCCCTCGCCGACCGGGTGGCCGTACTCGACGGCGGCGAGATCGTGGCAACAGGGACGCACCACGAACTGCTGGCCACCAGCGCCCTCTATCAGCACCTGATGAGCACGGAGACGGGAGCCCGGCGATGACGCAGGCCGCTACCCCCGCTACTCCCCCGGCCACCCAGCAGTGGCGCGGCATCGCCGCCGAGGAGATCGACGAGCTGCCTAAGGGCCTGTCGCTGCTGCTCCGCAAGCGGAGCCGGGCGCTGCTCTCCGATCTGCTCAGGCCGCACCGCAAGACGGTGACGGCGATCACCGCGCTCATCCTGGTCGCCAACCTGGCCGCCCTGCTCGGCCCCTGGCTGGTCGGCGTCGGCATCGACAAGATCCCGGCCCTGATCGCCACCAGGGACCCGGTGCCGATCATCTTGGTGGTGATCGAGTTCGTCATCGCCGTGCTCATCCAGGCCATCGCCAGCTCCGGCTTCATCGCGGCCATCGGCAAGATGGGCGGCCAGGTGGTGCTGGAGCTCAGGTCAAGGCTGTTCTGGCAGTTCCAGCGGCTGCCGGTCGCCTTCCACGAGCGCTACACCTCGGGACGGGTGATCTCCCGCCAGGTATCGGACGTCGACTCCATCTCCGAGCTGTTCGACGAGGGTCTCGATTCCCTGGTCAGCGCGGCCTTCTCGATGATCTTCATCGGCACCGGCATGCTGCTGCTCGACTGGCCGCTCGCCCTCGCGGTCATGGTCGGCTTCATACCGCTGACCTGGCTCAGCGCCTGGTTCAGGCGGGAGTCGGCGACGGCCTACCGGCGGACAAGGGAAGCCATCGCCCTGGTCATCGTGCACTTCGTCGAGACCTTCAACGGGATCAGGGCAGTCCAGACGTTCCGCAGGGAACGCAGGAACGAGGAGATCTTCTCCGAGCTCAATACCGCCTACGCCGACGCCACGATGCGCTCGATGCGCCTGATCGCCTTGTACTTCCCCGGCGTGACCCTGATCGGCAACCTCGCCGTCGGCGTCGTGCTGCTCTACGGCGGCGTGCGCGTCATCGATCACTCGATGCAGGTTGGCGTGCTCGTCACCTTCCTGCTCTACCTGCGGCGCTTCTTCGAGCCGCTGCAGGACGTGTCGCAGTTCTACAGCACCTTCCAGTCCGCAGCCGCGGCGCTGGAGAAGCTATCCGGCGTCCTCGACGAGGCACCGGCCGTAGCCGAGCCGGTGAGTCCCGCCTCGCTGCCGCAGCGGCCTGAGGGCGCCGGGCCTGGCCGCCGGCTGGAGCTGGCCTCGGTCAGGTTCGCCTACCGTGACGCCGTCGTGCTGCCCGATCTCAACCTGACCATCGCCGCCGGGCAGAAGGTCGCGCTGGTCGGCGCGACCGGCGCGGGCAAAACCACGATCGCCCGGCTGCTTGCCAGGTTCTACGACCCGGGGGAAGGCGAGGTCCTGCTGGACGGCGTCAACCTGCGCGACGTAGCCGACGCCGACCTGCGCCGCGAGATCATCCTGATCACCCAGGAGAATTTCCTGTTCAGCGACACCATCGCGGCCAACATCGCCCTCGGCAGGCCCGGCGCGACCAGGGCCGAGATCGAGGAGGCGGCCCGCGCGGTCGGGGCCCAGGCTTTCATCGGGAAGCTGTCCGATGGTTATGACACCGAGGTCGGCAAGCGCGGCGGCCGGCTCTCCGCCGGCGAGCGCCAGCTCATCTCCTTCGCCAGGGCCTTCATCGCCGCACCGAGCGTGCTCCTGCTCGACGAGGCCACGTCTCTGCTCGACCTGCCGAGCGAGCGAGTCGTGCAGCAGGCCCTGCAGACCGTCCTGGCCGGGCGTACGGCGGTCATCATCGCCCACCGGCTCTCGACGGTCAGGATCGCCGACCGGGTTCTCGTCCTCGATCAGGGCGAGGTCATCGAGGACGGGTCACCAGCTGAGCTGCTCGCGAGCGGCGGGGAGTACTCCGAATTGCACCAGGGCTGGCTGCGCAGTCTGGCATAACTGCCGCACGCTTCGACCAGGTCTCGACCCGGTGTTGACCAACCACCTGCCGGGCGTCCGCTAAGCTGACCCGCGTGATCGTGGGACGTAAGCAGGCTAGCGCGGACGCGCAGACGCAATTCCTGTCCGATGTCGCGCTTGCCGCGAACTTTGATGAACTGCTCGTAGCGGCGAAGGTGGCCGAGCACGAGTTCCGCACGGCCCAGGCGACCACCGGGTCGCTGCCCGAGCAGTACGAACTGGCGAAGAAACTCGATGCGGCACTCACGGATGTGATGCGATCCGCCTACGCCGCGGTCCGGGCTGAAATCGGGCCGCGCGGCTACGATGACCGGATCGTCAAGCGCAAGGCCATGGCAACTCCGGTGGTGCACGCGCTCAACACCGAGGCCGAACGGCTGCTCACGCTCCGCGAGACGCATAGGCTAACTGGCATACCACCTCGTCCCGGAGGCGTCGGCCTGCTCCCCGGTGCAGCCGGATCGCACGGATCGCACGGATCGCGCTGAGGTTTTTCGGTGCCAGGGACGCGCCGGGCAGCATCAGGCGTTGTAGCAAGTGGTGGTCACCTGTCAGCTCTGGGTCAGCCCGGACTACCAGGAAAGCTACAAAGACCACGCTCGAAAACCATCCCAATGTGCCATGTCACCGCAGGCCATCGAGCTGGCAGATTTAGACAGTGATGATCAACACACCCCCGAATTGATCAGGAGGCGCACGATGTGCCCGCACACGCCCCCGTGTCCGGCCGCAAGCGACCCGGACCACGAGGCGGCTCGTACTCTTATCAGCCACCCCGAGCAAGGCTGGAGCCTGCTCTGTAACGGCATCGTGGTGTTCGAGGACACCGGCGAACTGCTGCCCGGAGGCACCGTGGTAGCACCCCACCGGCCCACCGACATAGTGATGACCGTTCCGGCAATCCGGCAGGTCCCGGTGGCGCATGCCCCGGTCACGCCAGTTCCAGCCCCGCCAGTACCAGCCTCACCAGCCGCCTAGCACCCGCTCAGCACCCGCACAGCGAGCCAGTCCGTGACTGCCGCCTGGACGGCAGCGCGACTACGGGACAGCGTGTGGGTCTCCCCCGCCAGCACGACCAGCCGGTCGGCATCGGCCGGCTCGGGCACCCCGAATGGGTCCCGGTCTCCGTTGATGACCAGTACGGGAACCCCAGCCGACCTCAGCTCGGCGGCGCGAGACTTCTCAGGATCGTCGGCCTTACCCGGCGGATGCAGCGGAAAAGCGAGCGCGATGACCGCCACCGCCCCGGCCTCCCGCGCGGTACGGCAGGCCAGGCGCGCTCCGTTACTCCGGCCGCCCTGGATCACCGGCACTCCCGGATACCGCGCGCTCAGCGCCGCGATGATCTCCAGCCACGCGGCGTCCTGCCGCAGCGCCGACCCTGGCGCCCTGGCCCCGGCCACCCGGTAGGGCTGCAGCACCCGGGCGACTACCCCGCCGCTCTCCAGCCCGGCCTGCCTGGCCGCCAGCAGGTCAGTACTCTCCACTCCCCCGCCGGCCCCGTGCGTGAGCACCAGCAGAAACGCGGGCTCGCGAGCCGCCTCGTCAAGCTCCGCTAGCGCCATTCCGGCCGCAGTGCTGATCTCCATGGCAGCAGGTTACGGCCCAGGACCACCCCAGCCGCCCAACAACCAGGCCATCAGGACGTTAGGGCAGGCCAGCCAGGTCTACCGACTCAAGCTGACCGGATGCGCAGTTGCCGACGAGCAGCGCGGGCTGGCCGGCCAGGGCCCTAGGCACGCCGACCACGGCAAGACTCAAGATCCTGCCCCCGGCGTCGAACCGGTCCGAGTCAGCCACCACGACCCGCGAGCCGCCCCTCACCAGCGCGAGCCCGACCGGCGACTCCCCGACCGGTATGTCACCGACAAAAGTCCGCCGGGCCGAATCCGGCAGCCAGCGCTCGTCCGAGCCTGAACGGCTCCGTCCTGGGCGTCGGCCACCAGCAGATAACGGCCGTTCGGCGTCAGCCGGACGCCGAGCGCCTGGGTATGCGGCAGCGCGATCGACCGCACCCGCCGGGGTCCGGCCGCGGAGTTCGCGAGCACCTCAAGGGACTGGCCGCTGGCCACCAGATCCCAGTGCCCGCGCGGTGCCGCCACGACCCCGAAGGCCTGAGGAACACGGGTCATGATGGTCCGGACAAGCCGAGCGCTGAGCTCGAAAGGGCGGATACCCGGCAGACCCGTCGGGCTCCCGCCCGGCAGTGCCCGGGGGAGGCTGGCTTATCCGCAGCTGAATCTCGCGGCAACCGCCGAACCCGCAACGGGGTCTCAGCCTTTGACGGCATTCGCCAAGGAGGAACCCTAGTGCAGCGAAATCTCATGATCCTCGCGACGGCATTGCTCGCGCTTTCCAGCGCAGCCGTTGCCTGCGAGTCCGCTTCGGCGATCACGACGGCAACGCGAGCCACGGCGTCCTGCCCGGCCAGGGAACCAGTCCCGGCCGTGCCCGGGTCCGCGTCACGCTCGGGGCCGATCGCACCCGCGGGTCCCGTCACCGCCGTCCTGTGCCAGTACCGCACCTCGGGACGAGCGAGCAAGCTAGAAGGTGGTCAGGCCGGCCGGATCATGCTGAGCCACGCCGCCGCTGCAGGACTGGCCGCCGTGCTGAATAACGCGAGTCCGGTCACCGGGCTCGCCAGAAAGTGCGATCGACTAGCCGACCGCGTACCTTTCATCCAAATCCTGATCTTGGCTTACCGGACCGGGCCAGCACGCACAGTCGCTATCAGCCACACGAGTTGCTCGCTGGCCGTGGTGACCGCGAAGGGCGGCGCGGGCGTCCTGGCGGGGCCGATCCAGGCCGACCTGCTCGCGCTCACGAGGCCTGCCTCGCGGGCCGGCGGCAGGCGGACGCCGGGGTTCATCGGGCTGACGGCGCCGGCCGCGCTGGCCAGGACGCGCGGCACCGGATTCGGGCTCGGCTTCGACGGGGCCGCGTTCGACCGGTCGGCACGCTTCGGCACCGTGATCTTCCAGTCGCCGCTCGCGGGAATGCGGCTCGATCCGGCTGACCGCCAGGTCGGGCTGACTCTCGCGGTCAGGCCGGCACCGGCCTGCACCAGGTCACAGCTCGGACTGAGCTATCTCGGCGGTGAGCCGGCGGCAGGCAATGACTTCGGCGAGCTGGTGCTCCGAGACGTCGCGGCCCGGCCCTGCCGGCTGGCCGGGCCCGTGCGCATCACCGGGGTCAATGCTCAGGGCGTGACCGTCACTCATCTCGTCACCGGCCAGGTCCTGGCGCCGGGAGTGCTGAGCCCGCATGTCACCGGCACGGTCAGGGGCGCGCCGACAGCCGGAGCGCTGGCTGAGGCGATTCGCCTGACTGCCGAGTACCGCGACGACTCGAAAAGCCCGAACGGCCTTTGCACCCCCCACTGGGTCATCCCGGCGCGGTGGTCGGTCCGGCTCGCTGGCGGGGCAGTCATCTCGGTCAGGAATTCCGATCCCGCCAATCCCGGCAAGCTGGTCAGGTCAGGCGGCTTCGTGACGTGCCGCGGCCGGTTCGGCCTCGTCTCGGCGGTCACCTACTACGGGCTGCCGTAACGCCCGGCTGGCTCGCCGGTCACCCGGTCAGAGGATGGCGATCGGGTTGATCGGCGAGCCGGTGCCTCGCGGTAGCCGCAGCGGCGCGATGACGCACAGGAACGACCACTGGCCGCTCTCCGCGCACAGCGGTACCAGGTTCTCGAACTGCAGGTAGTCGAGCAGGTGCAGGCCGAGGGCGTTGATCGCCAGCACGTGCACGGGGAAGCCGACGCCTCGGGCTGACCGGCCGGCGGCGTCGTTGTTGCTGTCGCTGCCGAGCACCGCGATCTTCCGCTCGGCCAGCAGCGGCAGAACGGTCGGGTGCAGGCCGGCCCGGGCGGCGGCCGCGTTCCACGGTCCGCGAGCGGCCCGCCGCAGCCGGTGGCCGACCCGGATGAAGAGCAGGTCACCGCGCCCGACCCGGACGTCCTGCGCTTCCTCGGCGGCCAGGATGTCGTCCTCGGTCACGTAATCGCCGGGCTCAAGCCACTCCGCGTCCCGCACCCTGGGGATGTCCAGCAGCACGCCCCGGCCGACGATGCCATCGGCGGCGGCAGCGATCGACAGGTCGGCGGCACCGTTCTCGGTGACGTGATCGGCGGGCACGTCGTTGTACAGCTTCTGGTCGTAGATCACGTGACACAGCGCGTCCAGGTGGCTGTCCGCGTTGCCATGTATGTTCATCGCGATCCGGTCGGTGGCGAAGGACAGCCCGGTCTTCGGGGCATCGGCCCCCGTCCCGGTCATCGTGTGCTCGGCCGGGTCGGGATCGTCCAGCGTGATCTGGTTCCCGACTGGCGCCGCGAGGGAGACCGTCAGCCCGCGCCTGACCTCGCCGACGGCCGCCAGCACCTCGGCCGGGGTCAGGTAGTTCAGCGCTCCGCGCCGGTCGGCCGGCCCCCACGGCAGTTGCGCACGCAGCCGCTCATACAGGACACGGAACTCGGTCTGAGTGAGGGCGCCAGCTAGAGTCTGTGCAGTGGCCGTCTGGCCATGATCGGCAGTCACCCGCAATACCCTCCACGCTCGGCGAGCGGCCGTCATCATCCGAATCGGGTGGGACTTTCGCCGGGCAAGAGTCCGTCCAGTTCGGCAGAAAGGGGACAGATGTCCCGCGAGCCTCTCGTGGCCGTGTGCTACCCGGTCAACGAGAAGTACACGAAGATCAACCAGGAAGTGCTGGGCGCGGCGGCCTCGCTCGTCTTCGTGCAGGAGCTATCCGAGGCTGACCGGCTCCCGGCCGTGACCGGTGCGCAGGCCGTGATCGGCTGGAATCCTGGCCGCGAGCTGCCGGCTGGCTCGCTGGCCCGGATGCCTGAGCTCGGGCTCGTGCAGCTGCTCTCGGCCGGCGTGGACAGCGTGGACTTCGCGGCGCTCCCCGAGCAGGTCACGCTGGCCGGCAACGTCGGCGCGTACGCCGCGCCGATCGCCGAGCATGTCCTGGCGATGACGCTGGCGCTGGCCCGCCGGCTCCCCCAGCGGCACGCGGACCTGGCGGCCGGGAAGTTCAGCCAGGGCGAGCCGCTGAATACGCTGGCCGGGGCGACCTGCGCGATCCTGGGCTACGGCGGCATCGGTGCGGCTACCGCCAGGCTGATGCGAGCTTTCGGCGGCCGTATCCAGGCGGTGAACTCCTCGGGCCGGGTTAGTGATGAGGTCGACTTCGCCGGCACGCTGGCCGACCTTGACCAGGTGCTGGCGCAGGCCGACGTGCTGGTCATCTCCGTGCCGCTGACCACGGCGACCCGGGGCCTGATCGGCGCGCGGGAGCTGTCGCTGATGAAGCCGACGGCGATCCTGGTGAACGTGGCCAGAGGCGCGATCGTCGACGAGCAGGCGCTGTATGAGCACCTGCTCGCCAATCCGCAGTTCGGTGCCGGAATCGACGCGTGGTGGCATGAGCCGCACGGCGATTCGGGATTCAGCACCGACTTCCCGTTCTTTGAGCTGCCGAACCTGATCGGGTCGCCGCACAATTCGGCGATCGTGCCCGGCGTCATCCCCGCAGTCGCGAGGAAAGCCGCCGAGAACGTACTCCGCTATCTGCACGGCGACCCGGTGACCGGTGTTATGCGGCGCGAGGACTACGTGGAGGGATCCGAGTAGCGCTGGGCTAGCCCAGGGCTAACCCAGCGGGGACTGGAACCACCAGATCTGCCCCTCGGGGTCGCTCGCGCCGTATTCGCGGATCCCGTAGGGCTGGTCGACTGGCTCGCAGACTATTTTCGCGCCGGCGGCTGTCGTGCGCGCATAGTGGGCGTCGGCGTCGTCGACGGAGATCACCGTCGTGCCGGTCACCGCGCCTGCCGATCTGGGTGACTGGAAGCCCTTGGCACCCGTCGGGTGCAAGCCGATGGCCCGCTCTCCGGCCCGCACTTCCCGGTACTGGGACACGCCGTCGTCCGACTTCCAGACCTGCCCGGACGCCAGGCCGAATACCTGCACGATGTAGTCGTGCGCCGCGTCGATATCATCATATATCAGCAGCCCGGTGGTGTCGTGGATGGTGCCGTTCATCGTGATCATCTCCTCTACGGTTGAGAACAATTCCTGTGGTGACGGACTCGCCTGCTGCGCGAGTTCCGCGGCCATCGCAGCCAGCCGCGCGCATCAGCCGGCTGGCGGCGGCCGCCTGGTGCCTGGCTTCGGCGAGATGGCGTTCGATGGCGGGTGCGAGCTGCCATTCCGGTTCGGCCAGTACCTCAGCGACCTGGCTGAGCGGGAAGCCGAGCTGACGCAGCCGGATGATCCGGTACAGCCGGGCCACGTCGTCGGCGTCGTAGAGCCGGTGCCCTCCAGCCAGCCGGGCCGAGGGCTGCAGCAACCCGATCTCGTCGTAGTGATGCAGCGTCCTGACCGTCAGCCCGGTGGCCTTTGCCAGCGCTCCGACCTTCCAGGTCCGTCCGGTCTGCTGCTGATGCCCGTTCCCGATCATGTTCCGACGCTAGGACCTCACGTCACGTGAGGTGCAAGTGGTGTCCCCGGCTTCCGGCTTAGGGTCGAGGAATGACCACTCCCGAGCACGCCGAGGCGATCGCCAGCGAGCTTCTGCACAAGCCGCTCCCGCGCCGCTGGGCCCACAGTCAGGGCGTCGCCGCCGCCGCTCGCGGCCTAGCCAGCACCTTGGGCAAGGACGCCGAGGTGCTGATCGCGGCCGCCTGGCTGCACGACATCGGGTACGCACCCGTGCTGGCCGATGAGGGCACCGGATTTCACCCTCTCGACGGCGCCCGGCACCTGCGCGATGTGCTGCGCACGGACGGCCTCCTATGCCGCCTCGTCGCACACCACTCCTGCGCTCTGGCCGGGGCCGCCGAGCTTGGCCTGGCCGACGACCTGGCCGCGGAGTTCCCTGCTCCTCCCGGCGATCTAGCCGACGTGCTGACCTTCTGCGACCTGACCACCGGACCTGATGGCCAGACCATGTCCGTCAGCGAGCGACTGGCCGAGATCTACGCCAGGTACGGCCCGGATCACCCCGCCACCCGCAGCATGACCAGGTCCGCGCCCGAACTCCTCGCCGCCGCCGACCGCACCCTGGCCAGGGTCAGGCGGGGCGCGGAATATTTGTGAACCACTTCTTGCCGTTCCAGTGCAGGATCTCATTGAAGTCGGGGTCACCGCTCCCGGCCTCGTGTCCGACCGCCCAGCAGTCCGTTGCCGAGACGCAGCGAATGCCCCCGAGCTGATTGCTGTCGTCCGGGCCGGTGCCGCCGGGGTCCGGTGACGGGGCGGCGAGCCACTTCTTGCCGTTCCAGTGCAGGGTCTGGTTCAGGACCGGACCGGTGATGCTGCCAGAATCTCCCACCGCCCAGCAGTCACTTGATGAGGTGCACGACACAGCCAGGAGGGCGTTGCTTGAATTGGCGTGGGTTCCGTCCGGATTCGGAGCATTCACCCTGAGCCACTTCTTGCCGTTCCAGTGCAGCACCAGATTGAGCGCACGGTTCGTCTTGTTGATATTGCCGAAGAAACCGACGGCCCAGCAATTAGCGGGCGCGGTGCAGGACAGGCCGCTGATTTCATTGATGTCGCCTCGCGCGGTTCCTCCAGGACTGGGGACGAAAGCAAGCGCCCACCTAGCCCCGTTCCAGTGCAGCATCTCGTCGTGCAGGGAGAACTTGCTGCCTTCGACCCCGTCGAGCCCGCCAGCCCAGCAGTCCCCCACCGACGTACAGCGAACGCCCATGAGCGAGTTGACATCATTTTGCGATCTGCCGCCCGGGTTCGGCGCAGAGACCAGGAGCCACTTCTTGCCGTCCCAGTGCAAAGCCTGGTTGAACAGCACCTCGCTGGTGCCGGTACTGCTGCTGGTGCCGCTTCTGGTCAGGGACTCCGAGAGAATCCCGTACGCTCCGACGGCCCAGCAGCTCCTTGCCGAGGTGCAGGCGACGTCGTTGAGTGAGTTGACGTCGCTGGTACTGGTACCACCGGGGCTGGGCATGGATACCGCGAACCACTTCCTGCCGGTCCAGTGCAGAGCCTGATCGAGCCGCGCTCCGTTCTTCGCGTAGTCGCCGACGGCCCAGCAGTTGTGCGCCGACGTGCAGCGAACGGCGAGCAGCTCATTTGAGTCGTTCTTGCGGGTCCCGCCCGGGTTCGGGACGGAGACCCTGAACCACTTCTTGCCGGTCCAGTGCAGTACCTGATTCAGCCCGGCTCCTGCGCTGGTCCGGATAGCTCCGACGGACCAGCAGTTAGTCGGCGAGGTGCAGAACACTCCGCCAAGCTCCCTGCTAGCGCCCTGGACAGGCGTGAGCGCCGGGATCAGGGCTCGCACTGCCGGTGACCGGTAAGCGGACCCGGCGAAGGCCGGCGAGCTCCCGGCCAGAACGCCGCCGACGACCACCGACGCCCCGAGCATGGCCAGGACCTGCCGGCCTGATCTGAGGGACAGCTTCACCGCATCCTCCGTTCCGGCCACCGAGCCGGCCAGCTCCTGGAGGACGTTGCCACGCCCGAGCGCCGCGCCCCGGTTACAGACTCTTCGCCCGATGTACGCACCTTCTCCGGCCGAAGGTTCAATTCCTCACCAGCTAGTTTCCCGGACCTTCTGGCGGTCACTTGCCGCAGTCCCGCAGCAATCGTCTGCCTGCCCTCGGCCGCCCCCGTGCACGACATCACAGACGAGATCCCGTCAGCAGCCCAGATCGCGGTGTCCCGGCCGAGCCGTGCTCCGCCGATCACCTTCCCGCCAACGACCGCCTTCCGGTTCGAACCCTCCGCCTTCGAGCTGGGCCTGACGCAAGTCGAGGCCGCGCCGGGCAAACTTGTCCGGATCTACAACCCCGCACGCACAGTCGCTGACCTGATGCGACTCCGTCACCGGATAGGCGAGTCGCAGGCTGTTAGCGACCTCGTTATATGGCGATCCAGCGGCCGAACTGCATGAAGACGCTTCGGCAATGCTCCATGAGCATCTCGCTGTCCCCGGCGGCGGACCCAATGCCAGGAACTTAAGGTGGCTGGTTTGTGGTGGGTGCGGGGGTGTTGTGGCTGGCGGGGGGGTGGCGGGGGTGGTGGTGCCAGGCGGGGTGATGGTGGCGGGGTGCTGGCTGTCGCGTGGTACAGGGCCGGGGTTGTCGCGCCTGGCGGGGCGGGGCGGGCTTGTGCTGGTGCGGGAGAGGCTGGCCGGGGCTGGCTGGGCTGCGGCCGGCCGGCCTGGCTGGTCTTTTTGCCGGGTATGCCGGGATCGGGCTGGCCGCGGCACCGCTGCTGGGGTCCCCTGCTGTTGCGCGGACGACAGCAGGGTGCCCCGGCTGTCGTCAGCCTCAGCCGCAGTCGCACCCGGACAGCCACCTTAAGTTCCTGGCATTGGGTCCGGACCAGGTTGCGGGCCGATCCAGAGAACGTCGACCATGTCTGGCACTGCCTGACGCCAGATGACCCACCATGTCGAATCGTCCAGCATCTCGACTAGCACTATCCAGCCGTCAGGCCGGTAACGCAGGCTCTCGCCGCGGACCTTGCCTGGGTCACCGCGCAGCCGTTCCAGCACACTCTTGATCCGCTTGCCACTGTCGCCGCCGCCCTCGCGCAGTGCGCGATAGGCCTCCAGGGCACTTGGGATAAGCGGTCCGGGCCGGTTCTTGTCCAGCCGAAGGCGTATCTGCGGCGGCTCGGTGCGAGTTGAGACGAGGGATCGGCCGGATTGCGCAAGAACGGACCGGAGACGGAATGACTTCGCTGTCATTCATTGAGACGGCGAACCTGGCTGACCTAGGCAAGAGCTTATGAGCTGAAGACCGTGCTATGCGTCTTCACTGCTTCGTTTCGCTCCAACGTCATCGTCTGAAACAGAATGATCATCGTCGGCCATCTCTGGAGGTTCCGAGCATCCAGTTCTTACGGCGCACAGGCGAGTAAGGCGCGTACGTCCCCACGGGGTAAGTGTCCAATAGATCTGATGATCGGAAATGGGTCTCTTCTTTGAGCCTTTCTCGATTATTCCGAGCGCCTCGAATTGCAGCAGAGCGGTCTCGAAATATTTGTTAGGTTTCAATGCCCTCCTCAAGCAACCAATTACGAACATCCTTGAGGAGCTGATCCTTGCATACTTCCTGCACGGCATCACTAAAGCGTTCTTGAAGTTCGCGTCGGGTAGCCTCGTCAAGCATAGCGGGCCGAGGTGTGACAGAATCTCGTCCCACGAGATATAATAGGCCCCTTCATCGTATGTTTGTTCAGCCGATATCTTGGATTTATCAGCTAGATTTCTTATTCTAAGGCGGAATGCTACCTTTACGTAGCTATTCAGCAAGCGTCAGTGATGTGATGGCAGGTCGTGGCGTTGCCGTGTTATCCGGCGGGTTCGAGGCCGGGTGGTAGCCAGGCGTGGCCGGCGAAGAGGTCGCGGAGGGCTCGAGTTTGCTTATGCCCCATTTGCTGGCGGTGGACAGGCAGGACTGGACGAGGTCCTCTCAGTCTGCCGGCAGGTCAGCAGGCGCGGGCCGTGCTTCCAGTCCGCGAGGACGCCGAGCCGCCGCTGCTCGTACGCGGGCAGGCTGGTCAGCGCCTGATGGACGCGGGTGAGGCGGGCGGGCCTGCCGCCGGCCTGGGCCAGGCACATGCCGGCCAGCAGGGTGCGGACCCTCAGCTGGCAGGGGCGCGCCCCGGCCGGGAGCATGGCCTCGATCCGCTGCGCGACGCCGGAGGCGCCGATGATTTCCTCCAGTTCCGCCAGCGTGATCATGGCTGCCTGGGTGCTCCGGGGAGCCGGACCGCCTCGGCCTCGCCGGCCGGAGCCCGGCTCAGGCTCCCGGGCAGACCAGCCCCGCGGCGCCCATCCGCCGTTCCATCGCGGCCAGCGCGAGATACCCAGCGATCTGCGACGCGGAGTACGGCGCCCTGGCCCGCTCCCCGGGCAGCGGCATATCAGCCGGATACAGGTGCGGCACCACCCGCCGTCCGATGAACCGCAGGTTCGTCCGCAGCGTCCGCCGCGCCGCGCCGGACAGCCCCGGCGCGCACCGGATGAACCGCTCGGTGACCGAAGGATGCAGCAGCACCTCCGGCTGAGCCTCCAGGCCGAGCCCGATCGCCCGGTCCGCGAGCTTGCCGGCCGCCCGCAGCAGGTTCTTCGCCCGCTCCCTGCCCTGCGGTCCCGCCCTGGTGATCACGTCCCGGGCGACCGCCGCCGCCAGCGGGGACACCGACGACGGCCGCCACCGCCCGATATAAGAGACAACCTCGGTATTCATACAGCACTTCTACTTAATGAGATGCGTGAGATGCGGGACCCCGCTGCGACAATCAGAACGTGTCGCCCACCCCGGCCCAGCACGCTCGCACCGCCCGCCTCGCCGCCGAGATCTCCGCCCGCCTCGCCGCCGTCAGCTTCGCCCTGCCCGGCACCCTCGCCGACCGGATGACCCGCTGCGGATACGCGAACTGCCGCTGCCACGAAGACCCGCCCCGCCTGCACGGCCCCTACCACCAGTGGACCCGCAAGAAAGACGGCAGAACCTCAACCCGCATCCTGACCGACGACCAGGCTGCCGACTACCAGCCCTGGCTCGACAACCACCGCCTCCTGCGCGACCTCATCGCCGAGCTCGAAGAACTCAGCCTCGCCATCGCCGAAGCCGACCCGCGCTGGAACCGCTAGCCCCGACCAGCGCATCCTGCCCGGCCACCGAACCGGAACCCAGCCTCCAGATCACGTGGCCCGCGCCCGCTTAACCCGCGGGCAGATCTCAAGCCAGGCCCCATCCGCCCAGGTCAACCCCAAACGTGAAGACGGGACTGTAATTTCAACGGTGTAACTCCTGACAAGTAGGGAGACACCTGTGACAGATGTAGCGAACGGCCAGGTTCGGGACATGGCGGGGCTGTCGGCGGCTGATGAGCAGCTGCTGCGGGAGCTGACCGAGCGGGCACGGCACGACGGCCTGAAGCTGACCGGCGAGGGCGGGCTGCTGGGCAGGCTGACGAAGATGGTCGTCGAGGGCGCGCTGGAAGGCGAGCTCGATGATCACCTGGGTTATGAGAAAAACGATCCGGCCGGGCGGGATGGCGGGAATTCCCGGAACGGGCACCGGGCCAAGACGGTGCTGACCGAGGCCGGGGCGGTGGAGATTTCCGTGCCCCGCGACCGTGATTCCTCTTTCGAGCCGAGAATCGTCGCGAAGAGGCAGCGGCGGCTCACGGGGATCGATGACATGGTGATTTCCCTGTCAGCGAAAGGGCTGACCCACGGCGAGATCGCCGCGCACCTGGCCGAGGTCTACGGCGCGGAAGTCAGCAAGCAGACGATCACCACGATCACCGACCGGGTGATGGAGGGAATGACCGGATGGCAGAGCCGGCCGCTCGACCCGGTGTACGCCGTGGTATTCATCGACGCCATTCAAGTGAAGATCCGGGAGGGCCAGGTCGCGAGCCGGCCCGTGTACCTGGCGCTGGGCGTCACGGTGGACGGCGAGCGTGACGTGCTGGGGCTGCGGGCTGGCGAGCACGGCGACGGGGAGGGCGCGAAGTACTGGCTGCGGGTCCTGACGGAGATCAGGAACCGCGGCGTGCGGGACGTGTGCATGCTGGTCTGCGACGGACTGAAAGGACTGCCCGACGCCGTCAGCGCGACCTGGGAGAAGACCATCGTCCAGACATGTATCGTCCATCTCCTGCGGAATTCCTTCAGGTACGCCTCGAAAAGAGACTGGGCGCAGATCGCGAAAGACCTCAAGCCCGTGTACACCGCTGTATCCGAAGCCGAGGCACTAGACCGTTTCGCTGAATTCGGGGAGAAGCGGGAGAAACGCTACCCGGCTATCATACGGCTCTGGGAGAACGCCTGGGCCGAATTCGTTCCTTTCCTTCAGTTCGACCGGGAAATAAGAACCGTCATCTGCACGACCAACGCCATCGAGTCCATTAACGCCAGGCTCCGCAGGGCAGTGAACGCACGCGGGCATTTCCCGACCGAGCAGGCCGCGCTCAAGTGCCTGTACATGGCGATCATGAGCCTGGACCCCACCGGGAAGGGCCGCAAGCGCTGGACCAACCGGTGGAAGGCCGCCCTCAACGCCTTCGACATCACCTTCGACGGCCGCCTCACCGCCGGCAGGAAGTAACAACCAAGATCGTTACACCGTTAACTTGACAGACCCGTGAAGACCTCGCTCGTTGATCCCGATTCGCGCAGGTCAGCGACCAGTTCGATGGAGATCGCCAGTGCAGCGGGCTTGCGTGTGCCCGTGTCGTGCCCGATCGCAGGCGGGTCGACTCATTCTTCTTGCTCGCGTCGATGGTTGGGAGCGGGTTCGGTCATAGCGTCGCGTTAGCATGACTATCATGAGCCACTTGATGGCAGAAGGTCAGCCAGTTGTGCCGCTGCCGGAACGCGAGCCTGGAGCGCTGCGCGTAGCTGTGGCGCGTCTTGATCCGGCTGCGCTGGCGAGGTTCGAAGCTGACTGGACGGCCGCGACGGCGCGCGCCAGAGACGAATACAGCCTGCTACCAGCACGGTACTTCGTTGAGCACTGGTTCAGCTGGGTTGCGGTTGCACGGTGGCCGCAACTGGCAGCACGCCTGAGTGCTTGTGAGCGCATCGTTGCCGAGTCGCACGGACCGCGCCGAACGCCGGGCTGCCGCGGCCGAGATCAGTCAGATCCTGCGGCAGGCCGAGACAGCTATTGCATGAGCGACTGGACGTGGGAGTACGTCCCTGATGCTGTTAGTGTTATTGGCGGACTCACTCAGGCCCAGATCGACGAGGTGGAAGGCGTCGCCTCCAGGGTTGCCGACGCGATCGCGGTACGCAGGATCGGGACGTCATTTGACGTCCGTGAAGCGGTATCCAACGTGAAGAGCTACGGCGAAGGTTCTGTGATGATCTGGTTTCTTGAGGATTATCGCGACGACATCGTTCTCGTGGTGCGGGTGCAGCACTTCGGATTCCCGAATTGATGGCGCGCGGGATCAGCCAGTCGTGACATCTCGGCCTGCCCGTGGCGTGCCCAATCGGGAAGTGAACGGCGGGGGCTATGGTCGCTCACGGGTATATCACAATGCTTCTGACCCACCGCCGCGCTGCCGCGAGCCGCCGCACGGCGGCCGAGCAGAGCTTCGATCAGAATTCGCAGTTCGGGATCATCGATCAGAACACTCAGTATGCGACGAAGCCGAGACAGCGGAATCGAGCCAAAGCAGTCGCGGAAGTCAGTTCGCGCGACCCAGGGCAATCCCTCATCTCGGAGCCTGGCAATCGCCTGAACGGCGTCGGCTACTCCCAGGCCCGGCCGATAGGCGTAACTGAACGGTCCAAGCCACGGCTCTATCAGCGGTGTGACCACCATAAGGATGGAGCGTTCCGTCACCCGGTCGCGTACTGAAGGAACGTGGAGCATCCGCACGCGACCGTCGGGGCGAGGCAGAGCGACTGGCGTGAGCAGCCCAGGCTTGTACTGGCCTGAGCGAAGCTGCTCAGCGATCTCGACGAGGTTCTGGTCGGCATCGTCCCTGAATCGAGACACCCCGGCACCCAGCACGCCGTCGTCTAAGTGCTCGCCAGCACCTCAGCCCAGGCCGCAGCCAGTCGGCCAGCGTCTGCGACCTGCTCCAACGCAGCGCCAGCATGCACCGAACTCACTGACATGAGACAGACCTCCCAGCCGTCCCGGTGATAATTCCAAGGATCTAAATTTCAACCTCATTTAGCCAGAGATCAATCTGTGATTCCTCTATAAGCCTGTGGCATGACCTGGTTTTCCGCTCCGAGCAGAACTGCGATGGCGAGATCAGGCCGGGGTTTCCATACGCCTTGTGGCGTGACCTGGTTCTCCTCTTGTCGTGGCGGCATCCTTTGCGAGTGAATAACTCGTCGTCGGCACGCATTCTCGCTGGTAGGCGGATTGCGCCAGTGACGGCCCTTTTCCATGATCACCAACCACCCCGTCACCGCCACGCAAAGTAAAAGCGGCCGAAACTGTCGCCCAGCCAGGCCTGGGATCGAGTCTCGATACCTTCAGCACCCCCCAGCGCTCCGCACAGTCGGCGGCTGCCAGGAAGGCTCGGGCACCACCACCCCGAAGCCACAGGTCGTATGCGAGCCGACCCCCGCATAGACAGCGAACTCCATCAGCGCGTCGAACGCGGCAGCCTCTTCATCCGTCCCCTTATCGCAGACATAGCGCAAGCGACCTATGAAACCCGAGATCATCTCGTCCTCAAACCGCCAGCGCCCGTCTTTGCGGACGCGGCGAGTCAGGACGTGCACGTCGCTCCGCCCGTCGAGATCGCTCACCCAGACCGGGCCAGGCGCCAGGTGCGGGCAGCGGAGGGGCGGTGGCTGGGTCGAGCCGGTGCCAGCGCTCGGCCAGGCTGCGGGCGACCGACTCGGGTGCCGGCCAGGGCGAGGTCCGGTTCCCGCGACGCAGGCAGGCCGGGGTGACGAACCGGAGCTGCCACGCCCGCCGGCCCGACCCCTGCCGGGAGCCCGGCGCCGCGGGACCTGGTCAAGCTCCCGCGGCGGCTCGGTGATCTGGAATTGGTGCTCGCCGAGGCGGATCATCGCCCCCGGCCGGACGGCCGCCTCCAGCCGGTCGCGCAGGCCGTCATCGAGGAGCCGCACTTGCAAGACCGTGATCGCACCGCCAGAATCGCCCGGCCCGGACGTCCGCAGCGGCCCGAACGCCCATCGCCTGGCCTGGTCCCCATGTCCGGACCGGCTCCCTGGCACCGACCCGGCACCGACCCCGCCCCGAGGCGGATCATCGAGCCAGCCGGACACTATCGCCAGCGGCGCGGCCAGCGGGATCGCCGCGTCGCCCGGACCGGCCAGTGCCACTTCCCATCGTGACGGCATTCCCGATCTCCTAAGCCCGCGCCGAGACAGAGTCAGCCCCGAGCCGCAGGTACGGAACGGTCAGCGAGCCCGCGAAGTAGACCGGAAAGACCTGATCGGGCCACCGCAGCCGCTGCTCTCGATCCATCGACCGCTGGCCAAGCTGGATGCCGAGGCCCACCGCCAGTTCCTGCGGAATCCTCGTGGCCAGCAGGACAACCTGCTTCCGGCCAGCGCCCTCCCGCTCCGCCAGCCGCTCGCGATGCCGGGCCGCCTGCTCGACGACCCAGTCGGCAATGCTCTCGGCGGCCGCAGGGAACGCCTGCCAGTCCAGCATCGGATTCCGCCCAGCCGGATCTTTCGGCACGAGTCGCCATTCGGCGAGCCCGATGACGTGCGTCCCAGCCGGGATGGCTGACCCGAGCAGATCAGTGCACACAGTCAGCGTGACTGGCTTCACCGTCCTCGCCAGGTCAAGTTCGATCGGACCGACCGGCCCGTGAATGACCCGCACCACAAGCAGCAGCACACCTGGCGCCGGTACTCGCCGGCCCCCGCCCCGCGTCGTGAGCGAGCCAAAAGTGACCGGCAGCTCACCATCCAGGTACTCGACCGCATGCTCCGGTGCCACCTCCCCAAGCGGCGCGACCCGGCCGCCACGCAGGAAGTCATGCGCGCCGTCCGCGATCCGCAGTTCCTGGCGAGGCCCCGCGGTGCCGTAGCTGGGCCGCTCGCGCACCTGCAGCACCAGTCCGCGCCGCCGCGCGGTCGCCCGCGCGCCAAACGCCATCGCGACCGGCCAGGGCGCCCACGCGAAGACGGCGTTGCGGGTGACGTGGTCGTCGTTGAAGTGCACCGCCCAGAACGAGCGCACGAGCTGGTCAGCGCGTTCGTCCCAGGCGCGGGCCGCCCCGTCGCCGACCTGCCAGTGCCAGTTCTCGCCAAGCTCGCCAGGGCCAGGCACCCGGAGGACGGCGGCGAACTCGTCGGCGATGGAGGCCAGGACCGACTCCTTCTCCTCATGCCGCCAGGTCGCTGCCTCCTCATCGATCACGTACGCGGTGCCCCGTTCCGCGAGCATCAGCCCGCGCCGCCGCCACCGCCACGCGGCCCCCGCGAGCAGCGCGATGCCAGCCGCCCCGAACCCCGCCGTCAGCCGCAGCGCCCAGGTCCGCCAGGCCGGACCCCACCCATCCGCGCTCGCGTCGTCCAGCGTGCCGGGCAGGAGGCCGAGGGCGCCGCTGAGCAGCGCGGTCGCGGTCGCGAACATGACCCCGGTCAGCCACTGCCCCGGCTCGCGCCGCCGCGCCCGCCGGTCTCTGGCCGCCACCCGCCAGTCCCGATAGCGCTGAGCAAGTGCCCAGCTTCGGCGAAACGTTGCCAGCCCGCGTACTCCGGTGATCCACGCGTGCTGGTCTCTTATTTCGCTGAAAGGGAAGACCAGATCAGTCCGGCGCCGCAAGGCCAGCGCCGTCACCCGAGAGACCACGTACCAAGTCCCCGGCGAAGGCGCAGGCAACCCGACAACTCGGCCCGACCGCCGCAACCGGGTCAGCCGAACCAGCCCAGCCTCAGCGCTCAGCCACTCCTTGCCCAGCTCAGCCCCAGGATCGTCCACCCGGGCCACGCGCCCGACCGGCGGAAGCCGCAGCATCGCGGGCTCCGCTGCACCACTCTCGTCATTCAGGCCTGACCGCGCCAGCCCCTGGATCACGATCACGTGCTCGGTTAGATTTACTAACCCTTCGATCGAAGGGCACTCGACTCCATCACGCTCACCCGCATCAGGCTCCGTCATCCGCGCCCCCACCGAGAGAATCGCCGCTGCGCGGCTCTGCATGCCGAACCCCAGGACGCTCATTATCGACGAGGAGGGAGCGGAGTCGGCTCAATTCGTGAGTGACTCGCAGCGGAGCACGATATGGACACGCCTTCACCGGGTCCGCTCACCTGTCTCCGGCGGTGCGCAGTTGAATGCTGGAGTTAGTTGCCCACTGGCGGGTGTATGGATGCCAAGCCAGGCCGGGTGCGCCATCCGTCGACAGGGCATCTGCGATGTTGCCGACAATGCTGGACAGCGGAGCGATCTGCGTGCCGCGGAATCGGCTGGTGGCAAGTAGCGCTTGTCTTGCAGTGCGGTGTGCGAGGGTGTGATAGCCGGTGAGCGTGGAGATGTCGGCGTAGTCCCGGACGCGGGTATTCGCGGGGCCGAGAGCGATGGCCGTCGCGATTTTCTCCGCGAGTACTGTCTCGATGGGATAGCCGAGCACCCGCACCGCACGCATGCCTGGGCGAAGCGATGGAATCGTCACTGAGACCGGCGCCGGTGTGACTGGATCGCCGAAGTTAGCGTCAAGGCGGAACTTTACGCGTGCGGTCGCGATCATACAGTCCATTGTGAGGCGTACGCCTGCGTATGGTGACTTGCTTAGACGGGCTAGCCAGCGCTCGACAACGTAGAGCGTGAGCAATTCTTGCGTTCCGCGTCTTTCGGCTCTGGCGTGGTTCTGCAGGTCAAGGTAGGCCTGTCCTGCTTCGGTTGCGCGTGTAGGCCGATTCATCCGGCGCTCAGGACGTCGACGGCGTGACGGACGGGACCCTCGACGCCGAGGGCGGCTGCGATCTGGAGTAGCTCGACTGGGCTGGCGTCCCGGCGGCGCAGATAGCGGTGAATCGAGGCGAGTGCCTGCGGTTCGCCGATCCGGTGACGGAGCCGCATCAGGTCAGCGACTGTGCGTGCGGGGTTGTAGATCCGGACCAGCTCGCCTGGCGCTGCCTCGACTTGCGTCAGGCCCAGCTCGAAGGTGGAGGGCTCGAACCGGAAGGCAGTCGTTGGCGGGAAGGCGATCTGCGGAGCACGACTCGGCCGGGGTACCGCGATCTGGACTGCGGGCGGGATCTCGTCAGTGATGTCGTGCACTGCGGCCGCCGAGAGCAGGCACACGATCGCCGCGGGATTGCGGCACGTGACCGCTAGAAGGTCCGGGAAGCTAGCTGGCGGGGCCGCCGAATGACGGAAGACACCACGGGACAGCTCGATTATGAGGCCAGTGTCCCTGGCGTCATACAGGTCGCGCGAGTGGATGCCGCTTGCCCGTGCTGTGCCCGTGGTGAAGGTGGGCGGGAGATCAGAGAGCGCCGTCATGGATGAAAATGTATCACGTTACCTTTGACTGTGCGACACTTTTACCCAGGTGTCTAACCTGGCGCGAGCTGGCCGGGCTGCCATGAGGTTGGCCGGGGATTGAACCGGTACCAGCACCAGCGACGTCAACTTGGATCGCCCCGGCAAAATTGGAGGCCCTTGCTTGCCGAATATGACTATGCTACCAGTACGGCCTGCTGAATGTAATAGTTTTCCTCGAATTCTTTCGGGGGAATGTAGCCGCAGGAAGAGTGGAGCCGCTCGGTGTTATACCAGGCAACCCATTCCATGGTGGCGAAAGTGACATCCCTGACGCCCTCCCAGGGTCCGTCCAGGTCAATCAGCTCTTTCTTGTAAAGACTGTTCACCGATTCCGCCGCCGCGTTATCATAGGAATCACCCTTCCTGCCCACGGACCGGACCGCGCCGATTTCTCCCAGCCGCTCCGC
Organism: uncultured Actinomycetota bacterium; assembly: GCA_963819285.1. GTDB lineage: Bacteria > Actinomycetota > Actinomycetes > Streptosporangiales > Streptosporangiaceae > Chersky-822. The sequence continues at coordinate 85,966 of CAWFVM010000006.1, read as the reverse complement.
ATACCGGACGGACGTGTACTGGACACCCCGGTCGGAATGATGAATGAGCTGATCCCCGATCCTGACCCCGCATGACCAGATCGCCATCTCCAGCGCATCGACGGCGAGCTCCGCGCGCAGCGTATCCGCGACCTGCCACCCGACAATCCGCCGGGAAAACAAGTCAGTGACGAACGCGGCATACACAAAACCGCGAGCCGTATCCACGTAAGTGATATCGGCGACCCAGCGGCTGGCCGGCTCGTCCGCGGTGAAATCGCGTTCCAGCAGGTCAGACGGACGAGGTGTCCCGGCCGGAGCCGGCACGGTCGTCCGCGGCTTCTTCTTCCTGGCCGCCGCGCCGGCGATGCCCAGGTCACGCATCAGCCGCTCCACCGTGCACCGCGCCACCACATGGCCCTCGCGCTGCAACTGCCGCCATATTTTCCGGGCGCCGTACACGCGGCGACCGATGTCCTTGTCCTTCCACACGCGCATGATCTCCTTCTTCAGCCATTCGTCCCGGACGCTCCGCGCCGTGGCCTCCCGCTCGCGTTTCTTCGCCGCGTAATACGTGGAAGACCGGAATTCCAGCACCGTGCAGGCCGGCTCCACGCCGAACTCCTCACGATGTGAATCGATGAACCCGACTAGCGCGGACACCTGGGGTCGAGTTCCCTCGCGAAATAAGCGCTCGCCGCCTTCAGGATCTCATTAGCGCGGCGCAGCTCACGGTTCTCCCGCTCGAGCTCGGCGATCCGTTTCCTGTCATCAGTCGTGGTACCGGGCCGCTGCCCGGAATCGACCTCGGCCTTGTTCACCCAGTTGCGGAGCGTCTCGGTATTGATACCGAGCTGCCTGCCCACTCTTGCGATCGCCCCACGCGAGTTCCCTGTCTCCGCACGCGCCTCGGCGACCATCTTCACTGCCCGTTCCCGCAGCTCATCCGGATGCGGTTTCCTCGATACCATGAGCCCCAACTTTCCCAGAGGTCATGGCCTCCACCGAAGCCGGGGCAGTCCAACTCTCTCAACGACGTCGCCTGCACCTCGGCAAAGAGCTGCTGGGCCGTCGGAACGTACGGACTCATTTCTGAGTCCCTGATCAGCAGCAGTACCAGCAGCAGCGGCGAGGTGTTGTTCAACCAGGCGCTGCACTGGGACGGCAAGAAATGGCGCCTGGTCTCCACTCCGAATCCGGGTGGCAGGTCGCAAAATGACATCAACTCGCTCCTGGGTGTTCGCTGTACCTCGGTGCGGGACTGCTGGGCTGGCGGGCTTGACGGGATCGCTGGCCACAAGTTCTCACTGCATAACGAGATGCTGCACTGGAACGGGACTAGGTGGGCGCTTGCTTTCGTCCCCAGTCCTGGAGGAACCGCGCGAGGCGACATCAATGAAATCAGCGGCCTGTCTTGCACTGCGGCCGCCAATTGCTGGGCCGTCGGCTTCTTCGGCAATATCAACAAGACGAACCGTGCGCTCAATCTGCTGTTGCACTGGAACGGCAAGAAGTGGTTCGCTGTCCTGTCACCGGACCCGGGCGGCACCGGCCCGGACGACAGCAGCCAGCTCGGGGCCGTTCGCTGCGTCTCGGCGACGGACTGCTGGGCGGTCGGGAACGAGGCCGGGAGCGGTGACCCTGACTTCAACGAGATCTTGCACTGGAACGGCAAGAAATGGATCACGAATATTCCGCGCGCCGCCTGAGCCTGGCCAGGGTGCGGTCAGCGGCGGCGCGGAGTTCGGGCGCGGACCTGGTCATGGAGCGGGTGGCGGGGTGATCCGGGCCGTACCTGGCGTAGATCTCGGCCAGCCGCTCGTTCACGGACACGGTCTGGCCATCAGGTCAGGTGGTCATGTCGCAGAAGGTCAGCGCGTCGGCTAGATCGTCTGGTGGAGCGGGGAACTCCGCGGCCAGGCCAAGCTCGGCCGCCCCGGCCAGGCGCAGGAGTGGTGCGCGACCAGGCGGCACAGCAGGCCGTCGGCGTTCAGCGCATCGCGCAGATGCCGCGCGCCGTCGAGAGGATGAAACCCGGTGCCCTGATCGGCCAGGACGGGCGCGTACCCGATGTCGTGCAGCCAGGCAGCCGCGATCAGCACGTCGGCGTCCTCGCCAAAGGCGCTGGCTAGGCCGCGAGCGGCGACGACGACGCCCTGACTGTGAGCCCAGCGGCGCGGCAGCGGTTCGCGCAGAAGCTCGCTGGCGATCAGCTCGGCTTGCTCGGGGGTAGTCATGCCTCGACCTTAGACGGCTAGCCGGTACGGGGTGTTTCGCGGGCACGACCGGCGCTGGCGTACCGGCGGCCAGGCCTCCCGGCAGGACCGGCCGAAACTCACCGCGGCGCGGGTCGAGCGGGACGGCAGCGGCGGACTGGTTTTCCGGGTCTGCGCGGCACTGCCAGTGCCGCTGTACGACACGCCTCGGAAAGCTCGCGCGGTCGGTGCCGTCCGCGAGCTGATCGCGCGGGCGGACGGCACGCTTGACTGGAGCGTCCTGCACCGAAGCGAGGTTGGCTACACAACGCGGACCATCGAGCCCCGCGCGGGTCAGCGAGGTCGAGGGCAGGCGCGTGTTGTGGTCGATACCGTCGTGCTGCCTGGCGAGGCCACCGGCGGCAGGCGCGGCTGGCTTTCGGTCACGGGCAGGTCGATCGAGACTAAGACCAGCGAGCGACTCTTCGTTCCGGCTGATCGGCCGTCGATCCCGGTCGAGGAACACCACCACGCGGTGTGGCACTCGGTGCTCGCCTCTTACCGTGACGCGGCCGAGTACAACGATCCCGGCCTGGATAGTCGGATACGGGATACGGCGGCGGCCTGCCCGGCCGGAAGGCGTACTGGTACCCGAGCCCGGCACCAGACGGCTACTGGGAAGCCGGTGCGGGTGAGCGGCTGCCGGGAGGCCGGTTCCGCGAATGGCAGGGGCTGGCCAAGAACTCGCAGACGTCGACTCATCTCGGGTGGGTGCGCGAAGGCAGTGTGTTTACCGTGCGGGTCTTCGTCGACGCCGTGCCTGGTCCTGAGCTCGGGCCGTTGCTCTGGCTGGCCGCTCAGGAAGGTTGTGCGCTGCGGCGCGGAACCAGGGCGGGGGCCAAGACCTGTCTCTGCACACTCAGGAACCCAGTGTATGCAAACAGTAGCTGAGCACTCGCCGTGCACCCGCCCCAGGTCATAGATGTGCAGGTAACTGACCACTGCCGCGAACCCCCTACCGCGACGACCACAACTTCGGTCGCCCGGTCGCCTTGCTCCTCGGCCTTGGACCGGGGGTAGCGGATCTCGATCGGGCTGTCGTCGGGGAATCTGCCGTCGTTGTCCTCGTCCATGTCGGCTCCTTCTCGGAGCCGTCTGGAAAACCTGGGTGGTTGTCACTCCCTCGGCGGAGCCTGGCAGCCTACGCAGATGTGCGTCTTGACCAGGTGCGGTGTGGGCTTAGTTGGCTACTCTGTGGTTGTGAGTTATCAGCCGATGAGTCTGGCCAGGCTTGCTACCTTCATCGCGGCAGAGCCTGACTTTGACGGGCGATGGCGGCTAGTCGTCGAGTTCCTGAAGGAGTATCAGCGGGAGCCGGAAGGGACGCGGCAGCAGTTGCTTACTGAGGTGCCGGAATCGACCGGTGACGAGCGCTGGGATGTGCTCTTCGCAGGGCTCGCCGAGCACCTGGCGATGCGAGCTGGCAAGGACGCGCCGGGGTGGGCGGCGACTCGCGGGCTGCGGCGCTTCTGGTTCCCGTTCGACACGCCCGGCTCGCGTGCCCAGGCGCTGGTTCATGCCCCGGCCGCGTTGCGCAGGCGGGGCGTATTCGTAGCGGACTACGAGATCGACGCCGCATGAGCGGTTCCTCGCCGCTGCTCGACCGCGCGGGTATCGAGGAAGTATTCCGCCGCCTCGGCAACCGGCTTGCCAAGCGCGGCGTGGTCGCAGATCTCTACGTGTTCGGCGGCGCTGCGATGGCACTTGCCTACGACTCGCGCCGCGCCACCCGTGACGTCGACGCCCTCTTCAAGCCCCACGGCATAGTCCTTGAGGAAGCCCAAGCGGTGGCTGCCGAACTCGGCCTGCCAAATTGGTGGCTGAACGAGCAGGCCAGCACCTATGTCGCACCCGGCGGGGACTCGGCCGCCTCCCGGGTATTCGACCACCCCGGTCTCCGCGTCTTTGCCGCCTCGCCCGAGCACCTCCTGGCCATGAAAGCACTCGCAGCCCGGCCACGCGACGCCGAAGACATCCGGCAACTCACCAGGATGCTCGACTTGCACACCGTTGATGACGTCTTCGCCTCAGTCCGCGAAATCTTCCCCGAAGAGGAACCACCGCCACGGCTCAGGCTCCTCCTAGAGGACATCTTCTCAAGTCGGGACGAATAGAACGGAACTCCACAGGGTGCGCGGCAGGCAACAACCTGTGTGGTTATCGCTGACACAGCGGACCACTGGCAGGCTCACGGCGCGACCGGCACATGATGCGCCGACAAGGTCGCCTCCAACTCGGCGACCTTCCGCTTCAGGCCCCCGTACCTGCGCCGCCTCCGCGGTCGTCACCCCGGAACCTGACCCGCGTCGACCTCGGCCCGCCGCACCCATTTGCGCAGGGTCTCTGGGATCCCGACCCAATGCCACTTAGACTATTTTGATCATGGTCGTGACCTGCGGGTTCATGCTGGGGCTTCGCTGTCGCGGCGGCTGTCCGGGCTGGCGGGGCTGGCCGCTCGGAGTCCGCGCTGGTCAGGAGCGTCCCGGCCGGGCCGAAGCTGTCAGGATCAGCTTAAGCTCGGCGGCATCGGTTCAGGACCGGCTTCCCGGCTCCGGAACCCCCGTCCGGGCCGTTTCGGGATGGGTGGGGTCCGGCCCTGGCGGACCTGGGCGCTGCGGCTGACGGCTGGGTTCGGGGCGGCTGGCATCGCGCTGCTCGCGGGGGCCGCGTGGCGGTGGCGGCGGCGCGGGCTGATGCTCGCGGAACGGGGCACCGCGTACGTGATCGATGAGGAGGCAGCGACCTGGCGGCATGAGGAGAAGGAGTCGGTCCTGGCCTCCATCGCCGACGAGTTCGCCGCCGTCCTCCGGGTGCCTGGCCCTGGCGAGCTTGGCGAGAACTGGCACTGGCAGGTCGGCGACGGGGCGGCCCGCGCCTGGGACGAACGCGCTGACCAGCTCGTGCGCTCGTTCTGGGCGGTGCACTTCAACGACGACCACGTCACCCGCAACGCCGTCTTCGCGTGGGCGCCCTGGCCGGTCGCGATGGCGTTTGGCGCGCGGGCGACCGCGCGGCGGCGCGGACTGGTGCTGCAGGTGCGCGAGCGGCCCAGCTACGGCACCGCGGGGCCTCGCCAGGAACTGCGGATCGCGGACGGCGCGCATGACTTCCTGCGTGGCGGCCGGGTCGCGCCGCTTGGGGAGGTGGCACCGGAGCATGCGGTCGAGTACCTGGATGGTGAGCTGCCGGTCACTTTTGGCTCGCTCACGACGCGGGGCGGGGGCCGGCGAGTACCGGCGCCAGGTGTGCTGCTGCTTGTGGTGCGGGTCATTCACGGGCCGGTCGGTCCGATCGAACTTGACCTGGCGAGGACGGTGAAGCCAGTCACGCTGACTGTGTGCACTGATCTGCTCGGGTCAGCCATCCCGGCTGGGACGCACGTCATCGGGCTCGCCGAATGGCGACTCGTGCCGAAAGATCCGGCTGGGCGGAATCCGATGCTGGACTGGCAGGCGTTCCCTGCGGCCGCCGAGAGCATTGCCGACTGGGTCGTCGAGCAGGCGGCCCGGCATCGCGAGCGGCTGGCGGAGCGGGAGGGCGCTGGCCGGAAGCAGGTTGTCCTGCTGGCCACGAGGATTCCGCAGGAACTGGCGGTGGGCCTCGGCATCCAGCTTGGCCAGCGGTCGATGGATCGAGAGCAGCGGCTGCGGTGGCCCGATCAGGTCTTTCCGGTCTACTTCGCGGGCTCGCTGACCGTTCCGTACCTGCGGCTCGGGGCTGACTCTGTCTCGGCGCGGGCTTAGGAGATCGGGAATGCCGTCACGATGGGAAGTGGCACTGGCCGGTCCGGGCGACGCGGCGATCCCGCTGGCCGCGCCGCTGGCGATAGTGTCCGGCTGGCTCGATGATCCGCCTCGGGGCGGGGTCGGTGCCGGGTCGGTGCCAGGGAGCCGGTCCGGACATGGGGACCAGGCCAGGCGATGGGCGTTCGGGCCGCTGCGGACGTCCGGGCCGGGCGATTCTGGCGGTGCGATCACGGTCTTGCAAGTGCGGCTCCTCGATGACGGCCTGCGCGACCGGCTGGAGGCGGCCGTCCGGCCGGGGGCGATGATCCGCCTCGGCGAGCACCAATTCCAGATCACCGAGCCGCCGCGGGAGCTTGACCAGGTCCCGTGGCGCCGGCTCCGGCAGGGGTCGGGCCGGCGGGCGTGGCAGCTCCGGTTCGTCACCCCGGCCTGCCTGCGTCGCGGGAACCGGACCTCGCCCTGGCCGGCACCCGAGTCGGTCGCCCGCAGCCTGGCCGAGCGCTGGCACCGGCTCGACCCAGCCACCGCCCCTCCGCTGCCCGCACCTGGCGCCGGCCCGGTCTGGGTGAGCGATCTCGACGGGCGGAGCGACGTGCACGTCCTGACTCGCCGCGTCCGCAAAGACGGGCGCTGGCGGTTTGAGGACGAGATGATCTCGGGTTTCATAGGTCGCTTGCGCTATGTCTGCGATAAGGGGACGGATGAAGAGGCTGCCGCGTTCGACGCGCTGATGGAGTTCGCTGTCTATGCGGGGGTCGGCTCGCATACGACCTGTGGCTTCGGGGTGGTGGTGCCCGAGCCTTCCTGGCAGCCGCCGACTGTGCGGAGCGCTGGGGGGTGCTGAAGGTATCGAGACTCGATCCCAGGCCTGGCTGGGCGACAGTTTCGGCCGCTTTTACTTTGCGTGGCGGTGACGGGGTGGTTGGTGATCATGGAAAAGGGCCGTCACTGGCGCAATCCGCCTACCAGCGAGAATGCGTGCCGACGACGAGTTATTCACTCGCAAAGGATGCCGCCACGACCAGACCTGCGCGATGCTCCGCATTATCGCTGGTCAGAGCCTCGACCCTAGGGGTAGGGTGGAGAACCAAGTCACGCCACAAGGCGTATGGAAACTTCTTGAGGTGTTCCAGCAGAAGGGGGAAGATCTTGGTGGAGAACCAAGTCACACCACAAGGCGTATGGAAACTTCAGGCCCGGAATGGGCTGGCCGACGTGGAGGACGATGTGGAAAACCAAGTCACGCCACAAGGCGTATGGAAACGACCACCCAACTCCGTTGTCCCGAATCTCGGTGTTGTGGAAAACCAAATCACGCCACAAGGCGTATGGAAACCCCAGCCTGATCTCACCATCGCTGTTCTGCTCGGACCGGAAACCAGGTCACGCCACAAGGCTTATAGAGGAATCACAGATTGATCTCTGGCTAAATGAGGTCGAATTGAGATCCTGGGAATTACCACCGGGACGGCTGGGAGGTCAGTCTCATGTCAATGAGTTCGGCGCAGGATGGCGCTACGTTGGCGCAGGTCGCAGACGCTGGCCGACTGGCTGCGGCCTGGGCTGAGGTGCTGGCGAGCACTTAGACGACGGCGTGCTGGGTGCCGGGGTGTCTCGATTCAGGGACGATGCCGACCAGAACCTCGTCGAGATCTCTGAGCAGCTTCGCTCAGGTGAGTACGAGCCGGGGCTGCTCACGCCAGTCGCTCTGCCTCGCCCCGACGGTCGCTTGCGGATGCTCCACGTTCCTTCAGTACGCGACCGGGTGACGGAACGCTCCATCCTTATGGTGATCACACCGCTGATAGAGCCGTGGCTTGGACCGTTCAGTTACGCCTATCGGCCGGGCCTGGGAGTAGCCGACGCCGTTCAGGCGATTGCCAGGCTCCGAGATGAGGGATTGCCCTGGGTCGCGCGAACTGACTTCCGCGACTGCTTTGGCTCGATTCCGCTGTCTCGGCTTCGTCGCATACTGAGTGTTCTGATCGATGATCCCGACCTGCGAGTTCTGATCGAAGCTTTGCTCGGCCGACGTGCGGCGGCTCGAGGCAGCGTGGCGGTGGTGCACGGGTTACCGCAGGGTTCTCCGCTGTCGCCATTGTGGGCGAATCTTGTCCTGGCCGGTTTCGACACACGTGTAGCGAATGCGGGATTCCCAATTGTCCGGTATGCGGACGATCTCGCCGCACTCGCAGCCAGCCGCGAAGAGGCATGGGAGGCAATGCGGGTCATGAGCGAAGCGGCCGACGAGCTGGGTATGCCACTGGGAGCCGATAAGAGCGAGGTCATGTCCTTTGCGGAAGGCTTCACCTTTGTCGGAGAGGATTTCGGGCCGCGATATCCCCCCGCGCTTGCCGACCACCGGGTCTCCGAGCCTGCCAGGAGGGTCATGTACCTGGCCATGCAGGGTGCCCATGCCAGGGTAGAGGCGGGCAGGGTCATCGTGGAATCGCCCCAGGATCAGCAGGTGCTCAACGTCCCGACTGGTTCCGTCGAGCGGATCGTCTGCTTCGGCGCGGTCGGGATCAGCGCGGGACTGCGGTCTTGGGCGCTGGACACCGATGTAGACATGGTCTTCATTTCCCGCCGCGGCAGCTACCTTGGCCACGCCTGGGCCGCAGCCGGACGACGACGGATGACGCGGCTGCGCGCTCAGATCTCCGTCGCGGACGACAATGACCGCCGGATTCCGTTCGCCCGAGCTGTCGTGGAGGCCAAGGTACGAAAGCAGATGATCCTGCTGCAGCGGATCGCCCGGCGCGACAACACCGAGTTGGTGACTGCCGCGGTGAGAAAGCTGGACCGGCTGCTCGCAATGCTGCCCGAGTGCGCCACCAGAGACGAACTGATGGGCATCGAGGGTACGGCGGCGCGAGAATATTTCGCTGTTCTGGGTCAGATCGTGCCCGAAGGCCTGAGGTTCACTGGCCGTTCCAGGCAGCCCATGGCAGACGTCATGAATGCGGCTCTCTCGTATGGGTACGCGATCATGCTCGGTGAGGCGGTGTCGGCACTGTGCGCAGCCGGCCTCGACCCCGCGATCGGGATGCTAAATGTCGAGGAGGATCGACGGCCTTCGCTCGCTCTGGATCTGATGGAGGAATTCCGTCCGCTCATTGTGGACCAGGTCGTGGTCAGCGCAGCACGCCGCGCCGAGTTGCGGCCTGAGCACGGTCGTCGCGAGGAGACGCTGAACGGGGTGCTGCTGACCAAGGCAGGCCGGGAGATCCTGGTCGCCGGGTACGAGCACCGCATGCTCCAGCACACCAAGGGAGCCTTGCCAGGACTCTCCGGAAGCCTGCGGCGTCATCTATACCGGCAGGCCGAACGACTCGCCGCCTACGTTAACGATCCGAATGCCACCTGGACCGGCCCGCCATGGCGCTAACGCATGTGATCGCTTACGGCATCAGCGACGACCACCACGCACACAGGACGCCGCAGTACTGCAAGCCTACGGAGATCGCATCCAGCGGAGCGTCTTCATCGCAAGCCTGGAACCCGATCTTCTCGCAGAGGTGCGGTACCGGCTGAGCGAGATCATCAATCCAGAGACAGACTCGATCTACGTGTTTCGCCAGTGCGCGACCTGCTGGGAGGCAGTGGGCGTTCTCGGGCAGGCCACTGTGGCAGAAAAGCCGCTTTACTGGGCCGCGCTATAGAGGTGGTTGGCGATCATGAAAAACAGCTCTCACCCGCGCAAGCCATCTAGCAGGCAAAACGCGTCTGACCGCAGCTTTATCCACAGGCATGGGCGCCTGTCGTGAGAGCAGCCGCGCAATGGCACGCATCATCGCTGGTCAGAGCCTCGCCTACCGGGGTAGGGTTGGAAACTAAGTCACGCCATAGGGCGTATGGAAACGTTAACCTCGTCGAGGTTTCTTAGGATGAGGATGAGTTGGAAACTAAGTCACGCCATAGGGCGTATGGAAACTTACGCAGAGACAGGCTTGCGCATGTTCTCTTGGCGCTGGTTGGAAACTAAGTCACGCCATAGGGCGTATGGAAACGTCTCGCCGTTCAGCCCTTCCATGACCTCGTCCGGGTCCGTTGGAAACTAAGTCACGCCATAGGGTGTATGGGAACCTGAGACCTAGAACGCCAACTTGCGAAGACGCCGTACAGTTGGAAACTAAGTCACGCCATAGGGCATATGGAAACCTGACGTCAGCCCCTGGTCGGTTAGCTCGGTTGAGTTGGAAACTAAGTCACGCCATAGGGCGTATGGAAACGCGTGCGCTCTTGCGGATCCTCATCGGTAGCCGGGTCGTTTTGGAAACTAAGTCACGCTATAGGGCGTATGAAAACCTGCATGGGTTCACCCCGATGTCGCAAGTTGCTAGGATTTGAATTAAGTCACGGTGGAAGCCAGAAGGCCCAACTGATTTGCCGCGGATAGTCGTTTTCATGGCGGCCGGTACCTGAACAGCGAGCGTCGCGATGCGGCCTGCGCTGCAGTGTTCGCGGCCTGACGTGACGGGCCGGTGCTCACGCGTGCGCGGCAGCGCGACTGCCGCGCACGTCGGCCCGCTTAGCCCGTTCCGCCGGAACGGTTCACAGCCAGAACGGCCAGGTGGGCCTGCGTCCCGGCCGAGCAGCAAGCCGGGCGGCGGCACAAACGGCTGGTGGATGTGCACGTCCCCGCGGATCTGCCGCGCCTGGACGGACGGGTCGTGGACCACGCCGCTGGCCTCGTTCGAAGTTCCCCTTGCATTCCAAAGCTCCCATTCATTTTCACACCGGCAGGCTCCGTGACTCGCAGCTCGTCAGCATCTCGTGTCCGGTGCCTAGCGCCTCGTCGCCAACGAAGGGTGCATCGTCCCGGGACAGGCTGCATACGGCGGCCAGGGCTTGCTCGGCTGCGTCGAAACGCTCGCGGAACTCTTGTGCCCAGGCAATGTTGCCTACCGCCCTGCGGATGAGGCGAAGCCGGCTCAGGCACCGCATGGAAGTAACCCCACCTTCGAGGGCGGCCAGGATGTCCGTCGCAGTACCGACCGCCTCCTGATCGGCACCCTGCCTCATCAGCGCATCGGCCAGGCCCGCTCCGTAGAGGGCGCGGTTACGGGGGCTCAGAGCGGAGGCGAGGACCCGCCGGTAAAGCATGGCGCTGCAGGTAGCATCGCCGAGGTTGAGGTAACCCGTCGCCTCTGCCTCGGTGATCTCGGTGTCGCTGACGAACCGCAGCCACTGCGGCGGGTCACCGTCCCAGTGCCCGCGGTTCAGCTCGCGCCTCGCCTGGCCGATCGCGGCCTGGAACGCGGCTTTGTCGCCCAGCAGTGAGGCCGCGCCAGCATGCCGGAGCGCGATAAGGGCGTGCAGCGGCGGTATGGGAATGTACCGGCCTTCGTCGGCCGCCTGGTACGCCAGCCCCAGCGCCTTCCGGCCCGACTCCCGGCTGGGACCGGTTCTGGCCATCTCCGCGTGCACCATCGACAGGCCGGTCAGCGCATGCACGGCCAGCATGACGTCCCCAGCGCTGACCGCCAGCTCGCGCGCCTTCTCATACAGTGGCTGCGCCAGCGTCAGGCACTCTGCGTCCAGCGCGATCCAGCCTGTGCATAGTGCCAGCTCTCCTGCTGCTGCGACGAGCTGTGAGTCTGGTTCGCCCGTGCTGCTGCCTTGGACGACTGGCGCGACACGTTGCCACTGCTGAAGCGATGACGGCAGCAGGACTGTCCCGCCGACGGCGCGGACACGGCTGTACAGAATGTCTGTGCACGCCCGCCAGTACCTGACGTGGGAACCGCTTACTGTCCGCGGGACGCTCACGGGCAGCGAGGCGGCAGCCACCAGGCTGCCGGGACAGCCCCGGCTGAGTTTCACGCTCACTTCGTACGCAGAGTCGGTCGTCTGGCCGACCGCAACGTCGGCGAACACTAGTGGCAGCAGGACTCCGCGGGGCATGCCGACCGCATCGGCGAACTGCAGCACGGTGCGGATGTCAAAAATACCGTCCCGCTGTCCACGCTCGTAGTAGCTCAGCGTCGCCGGATTCCAGCCCACGATCGCGGCAAGGTCCCGCTGCGAAAGGCCGCACGCGGCCCGCACGATCGCGGGGACCGCCGCTAGGTTCACCTGGGCCAAAGCCTCGCGCAGCAACAGAGAATCAAACACCCACAGCGGCCGGGCTGTCATCTCCCCCGCCGCCTTGGCGCAGGTCGGGCACAACGGATCGCCCCGCCGGGCCAGCATGCCCGCGCGGCACGCCCGGCAAGCCAGGGCTGTTGGCACTGCCTTACCTCCCAGCCGTTTGCGCTAATGGCCCGCGCGAGCTCGTCGCCTCGTCTGGCCACGGGAACGGACGGCATCGCTTGGGGCAACCGCGCTGGCCGTCCGCGTCTGGGCCGCCGACATACGTGCGGCGCTGCCTGAGATCCGACGGTATGACCGGCCAGGCGATCAGAGAAGCGAACGTGCACGGACTTGCACACCAATTTCAGCCGAGGGTGGCGATGGCCTCGTTGATCAGTGCCCGTGCAGTGCTGCTGTACACCGCTGTCTCCGCGAGCCGCGCGAATGCCTCGGCGTACATCTCGACTTCGCCCGGCTGCGTGACTCTCAGCCATCCGGACACCAACTCGATGTTCACCTGCGCATCGTCGTGCATGAAGAACATCTCCACCGGATGCAGGGCGGACCTGTCGGCGCTGAACGGGATGATGCCTAGCCTCACCGACGGCAGCGACATCGCGGATCGCAAGTGCTCCAGTTGCTCGCGGAGCACGGCGGGACCGCCGATCTGGTGCCGCAGTACGTTCTCTTCCAGCACGATCGTGAACCGGTGATCGCCTTCACGGGTCACGTACTGCGTGGCGACACGTACCTCGACGGCCTGCTCGATGTCGTCGACAAGGTTCGGGCGGCGATCACGCACTGCCTTCAGCAGCGCCCGGATGTAGGCGGCCGTCTGCACCGGCCCAGGCACCAGGAATGGCGAGTAGATGCGGAACTCGCGGGTGCTTTCCCACAGCGGGATCACGGACTCCTGTATCCGGCGCAGGCCAGGGCGTTCTAGCCGCCGCCACTGAGTCCACGTCGAATCGGCCGCCCGTGACGCGGCGATGAGGTCGGCCGTCTGGTCACCGGCCCCGCAGATCCCGCACCACGCGCGGATATCCGCGTCCGACGGCGGAGTGCGGGCATGTTCGATCCGCGAGCACTTCGACTCGTGCCACCCGGCTGCTGCGGCCACTGCGCGCTTGGTCAGTCCGGCGTCGAGCCTGATCTCCCGCAAGCGGTCGGCGATCTGCTGCCTGGCCTGCTGCACCGCGGACGAAATGACCATGGTGCAGTCTTACACCGGAGCCTGGTCAGGCAGGCCGGTAGTCCCCGTGCGGCACTGCCCGGTCCCACACGGGCTCGAACGCCGCTGCGCACACCTTGACCTGGGCCGGGTCCTCGGTGACCTCCCAGCCCTCCGGCGGGATCTCGCCCTCGCCGGTGAAGTGGTTCCAGAGAACCACGCGGTCGTCGAACACCCAGAAGTCGTTACCGGGCAGCAAAAGATCTGATGCGCGGCGCCGGGGCAGCCACCGGACATCCTCACCGGCCTTGACGTTGGCGGCTGTGATCTCGTGCTCCCACCGGATGTACTCGCTGACCGGTTCGCTGACGATCCGAGCCCGGCGGATTACCACCCCGCGGCTGCGTGCCGCGACAACGACGTCGGTCCATGGGCGCCACCACGCATCCCAGGCTGCGGGTCCGTGAACTCGCCCTTGCCTCCAGTCGGCGAACATCGGGTCGGTGCGGCTGTAGCCGTCGCGCATCTCCAGGTGCACCGCTGACCGTTCGCACGAGCTGAGTAGCTGGTTGGCCTCGTTACCGGCCAACGTTCAGCTCCGGAAACATCTTCATCAGGCGCTTGGGGAAGCGGATCAGCGTCTCGCCGTCATCCCACAAAGACGGGCTGCCACCCTGTGGAGATTGGTCGTCTTTTCCGAGGAACCGTGGTGCCATGGGGGTCTCCTAGGCCGAGGGAGTGGTGGATGCGGGGGTACAGCCACGCCGTCAACGGGCACGCTAACCTCAATTCGGTGTGACTGTCCATATGCGGCTCGCAACAATCTGTTGCGAACGGACTGCGTGCCAGGGCAATTAAAGTCCCGTGAGACCGCCACGGCACTCCGATGCGTACGCCACGCAATCTATCCACTACGAATTGGGACCGGCCGCTGGACGCAGCACGCTGATAACAATTCGTTGTGATGCCGCGCCGCAAGCCGCCTCGAATTGTCATGACTTCAAGGTTGCTTGATCACAAGTGGTCCAAGCAATTGATCATGAACGCCGGACAGCGGAAACCGGACGTACCGCCCGTAGTGGTCGCCTACCTTCTCCTCGCTGCCGATTGAAACCCCAGCTCAAGCCGACCGTTCCCGACGATCAAGCCTTGACCTGGTGGTTGCTTCCACCGCTGGAGACCGCCTTGCCCAGCCGACAAGTAAACCGGGACGCTACCGGTGGGCGTGAGGGCCTAACGATGCTCGGTACCCGCGATTTAAAGGCCTCGCCCGCAGAACAGGCATGGACTCTCGCATCCGAGAACTCACAGCGCAGTCAAGGAGACGGCTGATGACCATGAACCTTCCCGATCCAGCATCATGCGAGAGTTCTTCGATGACCGCTTCCCGCCCGGGGAGCAGATCGGATCCCCCGTCACATGGAAATCATGCTCAGAGCTGAACCTGGGCCGTTCGGGGAAGTCGTCCGGATGACGGTCAACGGCGTCCGGACCGGCGCCCCCTTAACGGACAACAGCTGGTACGCGCACCGGCCGCCAGAGGCAAGCCTCCTGCGCACCGTACGAGAAATGACCTACGCCCTGGAAGTATCCGACAAGACATCGGGCGAGTGGACGCACGCCATCACGACGAGCCTCAGCTGCCTGCGCGCCGTGTGGGCCAACGGTGGCGGCGTCCTCGTCGGCGACCGGCGACAGAGGACCCTGTCCTTCACCGGTCCGCCCCCGGGCGGACCTACGCCGTCCGCTCCCCGGCAGCCCCCACCTCGGCGGGAACCGGTAGTCGATCCGCGCCGGGGTCTGCCGGAACTCCTGCTTGATCCGCGTCCGCCCAGATACCCCCCGAACATGCGGGTGGGTGGCCCGGGTGTACTTCGACACCTCGCAGAAGCGAGCAGGGACGGCTGTCGTGAATCCATCTGGTCGACGCCGACGAACCCTGGCAACCACGCCAAGCGACTAAAGGCGAGGGTCCGCAATTGCCCGCACGCAGGAGAGAGCGATGACTGAGATGTACGAATTCACGCTGCTGGTCGGCGGGCCTGATCTGCAAGCAGATGAAGCGCTCAACTCGCTGGCAGAGATCGGCTGTGATGACGCGACCGTCGGTTCTTCCGGCGGGGTGCAGCACATGGATTTCGACCGTGAAGCGTCGTCGTATCTGGCTGCGGTGCTCAGCGCCATCAAGGATGTGGAGGCAGCCGTCCCTGGAGCCCGAGTTGTCCGGGTTCTGCCGGACGAGTATGTGTCGCTGGCAGAGATAGCAGAGCGGACACAGAGGACCCGTGAGAGCGTCCGGTTGCTGAGCATCGGCGAACGCGGGCCAGGCAGGTTCCCGCCGCCAGCGGCGCGCGAGGCCGAGCGCAACAAGCTATGGCGCTGGACTGAGGTCGCGGCCTGGTTCGCGGACGCTCTTGAGGATGAGGTCCCAGTAGGGCAGCCTGGGCAGGCTGCCGCCAATGCCATCTTGGACCTGCGATCCAGCACCTCGGATCTGGGGCTGACGGACCTGAGGCTCGTGCGCCAGGAACTGGCCAGCATTCTTTACCGGGTGCGACTGATGCAAATAGCCTCTCCAGATTCACTGGATGCTAAAGATGCGAGGTGGTCTCATGCCGACTCCGCCTGAACTCAATGAAGAGTTCCGCTCTCAGGCCGAGCGGACAGCGGCACGCGCTGAGCTGCGGCGTCTCGGGTATCACCTGCGCGAAGTGATGGCAGCAGCAGACGGCGTCGGCACTGTTCCTCCCTGGCTCACCGCTGAACTGCGCAAGCCGATCCACGGACATATCGAGCCCGCAGACGAACGCCTGGCCAGGTACCGCAACGTATTCGCCGACGAACTGCAAGCTCTAGACGACCCACTTGTCAGAGCGGACAACAACCAACTCGACGATTACTCGCTGCGCGCGGCAAGGTATCTCGCCCGCCGCCTGCTCGCCACCTTGCTGGACTGTCCCGCCAGCGAAGTGGTACACCGGCTCCCGACAGAAGCTGACTGACTCAGGTATCAAGCCTGGTACCCGACCTTCTCGCAGAGGTCAGGTACCGACTGAGCGAGCCCATCAATCCAGAGACAGCCCGCTGAATCGCCAGACCCTCGCCGGCAGCTGCGGCCAGGTCTCCGGACGGCAGATGAACTCCCACCGGGAGGAATGCGTCGATGAACCTGTGGTTTTGCGTCTTAGCGTGTCTCTGAGAGGTTGTGCACGGCGGCCTGTGCACGGTGCGGCGCAGTCCGTTTGTTGTGCACGCTAGCGTAGACTGGATATAGCACCAGGGACGAAACTGGCGTCAGCGCGAAGGGGAATCAGTGGGCGAGCACGACGAGCCTGAGTCCGGCTGGTTTATGATGCCCGAGAATACGGCGCTCATCAATTCTCCCTGGTGGCGGCGGGCTTTCGGGACGCTCTACTATCATCTGCGATACCGAAGGGGCGGTCGGAAAGCCAGCCAGCGGAGATAGACCATGGCACGCATTGATTATTATCATGACCCGCACGCTCCGGCAGCCAACTCACTCGTCATCGGATCATCGGCAGTTGTCCAGGATGACATCGGTCGGATACTTCTCCAGAAACGGCGTGATTCCGGTAACTGGGCGCTTCCAGGCGGAACAATGAACATAGGGGAAACCCTAGCTCAATCAGCCATACGCGAAGTCAGGGAAGAAACCGGGTTTGATATCCGTATCGAGCGCATAGTCGGAATATATTCCGACCCTGGCCACGTTTTCGAATACGACGACGGAGAGATCAGGCAGCAATTCAGCATCTGCGTCGCAGGCACGATTACAGGCGGACAGGTTTCGGTCAGCCACGAATCGACAGACGTGCAGTTCTTTGACATAGACGAGCTACCGGGCATCCAGATTCACGAGTCCATACGAATAAGGATCAACGACTACCTCGACTCTAAGCCGCCTATGCTCCGCTGACCAGCGAGCCCGCCGGTCACCCGCGCGCCGTAGGTCCCCATAGCGGACTCTCCGCCCTGCCGGCGCAAGGTTGCTTGCTCAATCAGGCCTGGTTGGCGTCGGGCGGGAGCAGCGGGAGTCGCTGGTCAGGTTCCAGGACGTGCGGCAGGGCCAGGCCGTACTCGGTCTGGCCGCCGTGGACTCTCTCGTTGGCGACGAACCACCGGTAGCCCTCGGCCTGCGGCGCCTCCTGCGTGCGCGGATAGTGGATCGGCTCATCGATCCCCCCTGCGACCTTCTG
Source organism: uncultured Actinomycetota bacterium (assembly GCA_963819285.1). GTDB lineage: Bacteria > Actinomycetota > Actinomycetes > Streptosporangiales > Streptosporangiaceae > Chersky-822. The sequence goes on along the minus strand of CAWFVM010000006.1, from coordinate 68,523 downwards.
CCAGGCCGCGATCGCCGGCGCCAGCACCGGGTTCGAAGAAGCGACTGCATCGAACTCATCGGCCAGCGCCTTGGCCTGCGCCTGAGGCGACGCCTTCGGACGGTCCAGGGCGAGCCAGCATCCCGCCAGCGCTTCACCAGTTCGCAGCTCCGTGGCCGCCCAGTCGACGCTGACCGAGACCGCCCCGAAGCCGAGCGGCTTGCCGGCGCCCAGGCGCAGGGCGCAGCCTTCCTGAGCGGCCAGCCAGAGCAGCGGCCCGAGTTCAGGACCCGGAACGGCGTCAGCGAAGATCCGCACGGTGAACTCGCTGCCCTCGCGCACCCACCCAAGCTGAGTCGAGTTCTGGGACGTCCTGTCCAGCCCTTGCCATTCGCGGAACCGGCCCGCTGGCTGCCGCGCGCTACCCGCGCCGACCTCCCAGTAGCCGTCCGGGGCGGGACTCGGGTACCAGTACGCCTTCCGGCCCCGCAGACCGCTGGTGTACCCCTTGTCCTTGCTAATCGCACGCCCATCGGCCGTACGGCCAACTGGCGTGCCGGAATCATCGGCCGCCGCATAGAACCGGAACTGGGTCGGCTTCGGAGAGCCGAGCGGCGCGAGCGTCACCCCGTCGGGACGGTGATCGACCAGCCAGTCGTCCGTCTCGCACCGCACTGACTCGATCCGCAGCCGGCCCCGGTAGCCCGACGAGGACCGCCGGCCGTCCCCCGATCCCTGCGGCGCCCAGCCAAAGAGCCGGTCGGCCGGCGACAACTCAGAACGCTCCGCCGCCGGACGCAAGGACTCGTCCAGCCCCGCCGACGGTGGCCTCGGATAGGGAAGCCTGCCGATCATCACTGGGTGGACGGCCGAGTCCAGATAGACGAGATCGCCCTCTACCAGCCGTTCAGGCACCGGACGGCCGTCGACCCGGACGTGCACGGATCGCTCCAGCCGCTTCCCGTGACGGTCCAGGCCTGGCTCGCTGTACTCGGCCGCGTCCCGGTAGGAGGCGAGCACCGAGTGCCAGCCCGCGTGGTGGTGCTCCCCGACCGGGATCGGCGGCCGGTCAGCCAGGACGAACAGTCGCTCGCTGCCCTTAGTCTCGATCGACCTGCCCGTGATCGATAGCCAGCCACGCGGCCCGGTGCCACCGCCGCTAGGCAACAGCGTCACGGTATCGACCACGACGCGCGCCTGACCTCGCTGTCCGGGCCGAGGCTCAATAGTCCGAGTCGTATAACCGACCTCGCTGCGGTGCAGGACGCTCCAGTCAGCCACTCCGTCGTCCCGCGTGATCCGCGCGCTTGCGGCCCCGACCGCGCGAGCCTTCCGCCGGGGCCCGCCCGGTCGCTGACCTGGACGTGGCGGCGTGTCATACAACGGCACCGGCAGCGTCTTGCAGATCCGGAACACCAGTCCGCCGCTGCCGTCCGACTCGACCCGGGCCGGGGTGAGCTCCAGCGGGTCCTGGCGGGACGCGGATCGCCGGTACGCCAGCGCCCGGTCGTGCCCGCGAAACACCCCGTACCGGCTAGCTGTCACAGTCTCGTACGCCGACCGCAGCGCACCCTTGACCGACGCGCCGTGCAGCAGCGGCTTGCCGTCCGACCCCAGCCGCACCGGATAAGTGCGGTGCTTGTCCCCGTCCACGCTGACCGCCTCCGGATCGGGATCGGGCAGCAGCAGCGGCGTCTTCGTCACCAGCCGCAGCACCAGCCAGCCTGACCACTGGGTATCGGTGTCGATTACCCCGTGCGGCGTGGGTGCCCCGTTGTCCAGCTCGGGCGGCAGTCCCTGGCGCGGCGGCGTCGGGATGAACGTGTAGGGGTTGACTCCGCCGCCGAGCCGTGCGACAGCGTCGAGCCGTACCTGATCCGGCTTGGGCGTGATGACCAGCGGCGGCCGAGCCATCCGTACCTCTACGACCTGACCTTTCCTGACCTTGACGATCACCTCGACCCGGTCGCCGTCGGCTGCGGCGTCGAACCACGCGGTCAGGGCCGGGTCGAACCGGGAACGCGGCCAGGTCCGCCTGCCCGGCTTCGTGCCATCTCGCGCATAGGACAGCTCGCCGGTCAGCGCGTCTCCGCTGCGCGCCGCCCAGCCCGGCCCGGCCTCAAACCCCGCGCTCATGCCTGCCGCCCCCTTCCATCCGACGAGGGCACCTCCGCCGAGGCCCGGGCGCTCAGCGACAGCAGCAGCGTGTCGATCACCGACAGGTTGCCGTGCTCGTCACTGACCCCGTACTCGGCCAGCTCAGCCCACACCTCCTGACCAGCGACAGCACCAGCGGGAACCTCGCACGGCGCATAACGGGCAGTCGTCAGCGTGGCCCAGCCATCCCGAGCGGCGGTCACCCGCCCGGCGAGCAACCGCTCCGCCGTGCCCGCGAGCCGACGGCGTTCCGGCTTCGCGACGAGCCGCTGCCCGTCGGGCAAACCGGCCGCCGCCTCCGACAGGCAGACCGCCCAGCCCCGCCCGCCGTCCTCCTGCAGCCACCGCAGCTGCCCGGCCCCGCTCGTCGCGAACAGCTCGAACGCGCCGGCCAGCTCACGCGGCCCGTCCGGCCCGCGCGCCGTCTCCCCCTCGCACCGGAACCACTCCGCCCGGTCAGCCGCCAGCAGGTACCCGATCACGTCCTGACCAGCTCCAGCATTGGCGCAAACAAGATCGCACCGGGCAAACCAGGCCACGGCGGCCGGCGCCGTCACCGGGCTCACCGACCGGACGGCGTGCAGCGGGTCCGTCAGCATCATGCCGTCACCGCCTCGCGCCACGCCGCGAATGCCTGCCTGACCCCGTCCGGCGGATCGGCGATCAGCTCGGCGAGTGTCCGGCCCGCAAGCTCGGACCACGGCTGCGACAATTCGTTCCCGCTGAAGGTGATTGCGGAGACCTGCACGGCGCCGCGACCCCTGGTGCCGCCAAAACCGAGCGCCAGCCAGCCATCGGCCAGATCCCGAAGTACGAGGAGTAGCAACGCAAGCGCTCCGGCACTGTCGTCGTCAGCAGGCAGCCGGGTCCGGCGAGTGTCGAGGACCAGCGTGATCGGATCCCAGTGCGCGGAGACGGGTTCTCGCACGGAGAACAGCAGGTTCTCGGCGGCACCGCCGGTCCACCTGTCCACGGCGATGTGAGTCACCACCCGGTCTTCAGTCGCTGTGCCCAGGCAGTCCCGTACCGACACCGCTCCGCGCCGCCCGGTCCCGGCGCGGTCCCCCGCTGTGCCGAACAGCGTCGCGACGGGATCGAGCCTGTCGTCATTGACCTGGTCGAGCCAGCGCACGGGGAGGTCGTGGAGGCCGCGAACGGTGCGGACGATCCGCTCGGCGTGCGACCTGAGTACGCCCTTGATCGAGGAACCGGGCAGCAGCAGCGCGGCGTCACCGGACTCGCCCGGCCTGACGGTACGCAGTGGCACGGTGTCGACGGCCCGGTCAAGGTCAGGCTCCGGCTCGTTGACCGTGGACGCCCTGACCATGACCGGCGTGACAGCGGTCCAGTCGATCTCGATGCCAAGCCGGCCGTCCGAGCGGGCGTCCGGCCCGGCTGACGTCCCGGTGACCGCCGAGGAGTCCGCCCGGCCGCAGAGCCAGCGCAGGACCTGCCGCCGGTCCGTGAGGTCGGTTGTCGTGCGCCGGACGTCGGTCAGCCTTACCTGGCCGAGACCTCGGGTGCGGGCGGCGCCGATCTCGACTCGCCCGTGCCTGAGCGCGTCTGTGAGCAAGTCGATCGCCTGCGCGACCCTTTCCAAATCCGCGGTTGTCTGGGTGGCCGTGAACCGGACCGCGAATCTGGTGCCTGGCGGGAGCACCTCGTGCTGGTACAAGATCTCGGCCGCCGCCGACCCGCTGGCGCGGTCAAGTCCGACCCCGTCCCTGATCAGGACCCCAGCCTCGTCGATGGCCGTCGCGTCGTCCACCATGATCCGGCAGATCCCGCCGCCCTTGCCCCGGTGCTCCAGATAGCCGAAGAGGGTCCCGATCGCCGCCGGATCGAATAGGAGGCCGCCGCCGGGGCCGGTCATGGTGCCGAGCCAGGCGCGCATCGCGCCAGCCAGCGAGGTGCCGGGGATCACCGCCCGGCCAAGGCCGTCGCGCGCTGCCAGCAGGTCGGCGTCGGGGGAAGTTCCCCAGCCGCCGACTCGCAGCGCGGTCACCGCCTCCAGCGTGCCGTGCACCTCGTGCCGCACCGCTGCCGCCCGCCGCCCGCTCACTGCTGTGCCTCGTCTCGGGCGCCGGGACCGCTGCCGGGCTCGATGGGCGACTGGAGCTGGCGGGTGGCACCGCGGGTGAGCTCAGCGATGAGCGCCGACACGGCCTGCGGCCAGAGTGCGGTTCGCACGGTGCTCGCGCGGTCAGGCGCGAGTAGGTACGGGTCCAGGTTCGCGCCGTCGAGACCGAGCACGGACCAGATCTTTGGCTCGCTGGTGAGCAGGTCTTTGAGTGCGTCCAGGGCTGGCTCGCCCCAGACGGCACGGCGCTGGCGTACCTGCCTCGTCTGGGTGAGCCAGCGTTCTACCGCTTCCCGGCCGCCTGCTGAACGCAGCCGGCCGAGCTGATCGCGCAGCGAGCCCCACTGAGCGCGGGACGTCACGCTGGCGGCACCCGGCACGATCTGGTCGACGTCAGCCGCGGTGAGGGCGGCTACCCGGCGGGCGACCTCGGCTTTGACTGCGGCTTGTTCCAGAGGGTCCGGGGCGGGCGGGACTCGCGGCGGCGGCCGGGGTCGGCCTGACGTCCGCGCGATCCGCACCGTGCGTCGCTGGCGCTAGCTGCGGTTCGTCGACGGTGACCTCGGCGGCGTTGAACCTCAGCTGGCCGAATCCTTCGGCGGTACGCTCGCCGATCCCGTCGCGCTGGGCAGCGGCGAGCGCGTCTCCCGGCACCGCCGCACCAAGCCGAAGCGTGATGACCGATCCTGCCGCCAGCCCTACCAGGCTGGGACGCGGCCGGCCCCACCGGGTGTGGAAGGACTCGCGGCGTGCGGACCGGTAGGCCTGGACGACCGGACCGCCCGGTTCGGCCGCGACCACCTCGACCGGCACGCCGAGCCGGTGCGCCAGGGCGTCGGCCAGGGCCTGCGGGCGCGGGTCAGGCGCTCCCCACTGATCCCTGAGCAGCACGTCGGACACGCACCAGACGCGAAGCTGGGTGCCGGCCTCGGCCTGCGGCAGATCCGGTGCCGGAACCGTCCGGATCTCTCGTACCTCTACCTGGCCGAAGTCGTCTTTGCGTGACCGGCCGAGACGGAGGCGCTCGCCGGGCCTCAGATTCAGGCGCCGGTCAGCCGGGAGCACGAGGTCGCTGATCAGCAGGGTGCCGGGGGCCAGCGCCAGGTTGCTGAACACCCCGCCCGGGTCTTCCGTCGGCCTGCCTTTGTCGTCGTCGATGACCGCGTGCGTCGAGACGGCCATCGCCGGGGTGAGCAGCTGCCAGCTGCCCGCGCCGGCCGGGGCGACGTGGCCTGACCGCATCGCCTTGCGGCGGTCCGCCGGGTCGGGCCGACGCTGGGCGGCGTTGACGACGTCGTGACGGTGCCGTTCCTTCGGGCGATGCCAGACCATCGGGGCCGGGAGTCCCGGTACCGGGGTGTCACCGTCCAGGATCGCGGGACGGGCATCTCCGACGACCAGCTCCCGGTGACCGACCTTGCCGTCGAGGCGAGCCAGGATGACGGCGAGCAGCAGCGATCCTGGTATCGAGTCCCGGCCGAGTACCACGTTGCCGAGCACCCGAGCTTGCGCGATGACGGGGGTGATCACCTCGAAGGTGATCCGGAGGGTCTGGCGGGCTGGCTTCGGGTGAGCGTCAGCGCGAGTGCCTTCGGCGGCGGGCAGCACGAGGCGGGGCATTTTCTCGGTGCGGCGCGGCGGCGGGCCTGGGCTGTCCAGGAAATCGAGGTCCGAGGCTAGTTCCGCGAGCCGGTCGTCTGGGGGGCGAGGTGTCGCGGGGACCGGCGTCAGGACGGCCGGGCCGACTGGGCCGGTGATGCCGGGGAGCAGCAGCCAGCAGCGGCCCGCGCCCCTGTTTCGCTTCCCGCCCAGGCTGTCCACAGCCGCCGCGCCGGCGCGCAACAGCAACTCGGCCGGGCGCGGCAGGCCGGCCGGCTCCGGCGCCGCCGGGTCGTGGATCTTGAACTCAGCGAGCGCCTCAAGCACCGCCGGCCTGGCTCTTTCTTCCAGCCTGAGCATGTCGTCCCTGGCAACGCCAGTCTGGTCGTCTATAGCGACCCCCGGTCTCAAGAACACGGCAGCCGCCTGAAGCGCGGGCCTGTCCCGGCACGCTCCCCTTACTGCGGCCGGCAGGCGTGCGGGCGACAATGCCAGCGCCGCTGGCGCAGGCCCGCGATGGGCCGTGGCGGTCAGGTCACTAGGCCGGTCCGGCTGAGAGCCGAAGATCCAGTCCACCCACGCCTGCCAGGAGGTGCCGTCTCCCCCGTCCAGCCAGCCGGCGACCTGCTCGCAGGCATCACGCCAGACCCCGGTCAAGGTCTTCGCCGGCACGAACGGCAGCCCGCCAGCGTCCCGCCGGACAGTCGCGTCGACATCACCAACTCGGCCTTCGCCCGTGCCGACGATCCAGTCGCTGAGCATGTGGACCCGCACAGGGAACGCTGCCGGGAGCCCAGTCACGCCGGCACCCCTTCCTTGCGGGTGCCTTCAATTGCATCAAGCAGGAGCGCGTCGAGAAGCCGGACCACTGGCGTCGGTCGCAAGTGCTCGATGTCGTCGGGGCGGACTCCGGCCGGCAAGACCTGGGAGCTCATGGCCCGGCGGATCCGCAGCTCGTACTCCTCCGGGCAGGCCGCCAGGCCCTCCCTGAGGTCGTGAGCGAGCGACGACGACAGCTTCTCCGCCGTCCGCCGCGTCCGGTCGAGCTCGGCGATGTCTCGCGGCCCGGCCGACGGCTCGTCCTGCGCGGTCAGCAGGTAAGGACCTCCGTGCCGGGGAATCCCGCCAGCGCTCATGCGGCTCCGCAATTCAGCCAGGTCGGCGATCGTCGACTCGAACGCCACGTGCAGGTCAACAGCGGATACCTCGCGCTCACCTGTTCGTGCCACCTCCTTGGCGGCGGCGGTCAGCTCCTCGGCCAGCCCGTACGCGGCGCTGAACGGGTGATGCGGCTTGACGTAAGCGATGCCTGCGGCGGCCGTCAGCCCCGAGCCTGCGATCGCCAGGATCGTGGGCCGTCGGGCGGTCTGATCCTCGAAGGCGGCAGTGAAAGCGCGAACGAACGCGAGCGCGAACCTGGCATGGCAGACCAGCGTGAGATCATCGCCGCCTACCACGACCGGCAAGATGCTGTCAGAGGCGTCCTCACCAGCAGTAGCGTCACGGACAGCGAGATCCAGCGCGGTCTCGGTAGCGCTTTCAAGCTCCGTGGTGAAGTCGTGCAGCAGCGCCGCATGCCGGTCCAGGCTCAGTCCTCGATCCCGCCCGCGATCCCCGTGGTCCGTGCCGAGGCCGGCGCTTTCCCTGTCGACCCTCAGCGCATGCTCGGCGAACTGGGTAAACACCCTGCCTACGCCGTTCCCGTCGGCGTGGATCACCGCAACCCACCCGTCGTCGCGCAGGTCATCGAGATCATGAGGTACCACCTCGGGCACTGCTCGCAGCAACTCCCGCATCCGGGCGCCCGCCTGGTCGCGCACCTTAGACTTGGCCAGAACAGCAGCCGCGACCGAGCCGCCATCCGAGTGCCGCTCGACGCCCGCCGCCGGCAACCCGCTTTCCCGGCAGATCTCAAACCACGGCAGCACCGGATCACGCAGCTGAACCGGCAGCCGCGCCTCGCGGACGGCCTCCAGCAGGTCGTAGGTCTCTCTCAGCGCCTCCACGTGAGTAAGCGGCCGCCGCACGGCTGTCTCGGTCGCCGAGTCGCTGCCACCGTCGCTGCCTTGGTCAGCCTGCCAGTCCAGTTCGGGGTCGAAGCCAGGCCCGACGACCCCGGTAACGTCAAGCCCAGGTGCCTCCACCAGCGCCCGCCCGCTCACGTCACTGATGACCGCCCGGCCGACGTCTGGGTCTGCGACCAGCAATAGTGCTTTGCCGGAAATCGCCTGGACCACTCTGACATCGTGAGCCTCAATCGCCTGCGCGACCCATTCTGTCCCGAGGGCGTGAACCAGATATGAGGCGCCGACCACGTGCCGCAGCCGGTTAGTGTCGAAAATATAGGCCTGATTCGCCCCCGTCTCGATCAGAACCCAATGACACATACCCCCACCGTTCATCGCCCACCCCAGACGCAGTCACCAGAACGGCCGCAATCGTAACGCAGTGCACTCAATCACCGAAAGGTTTTGACAACACCACCATTCCTGGACCCCGCCGGGTCCAGGAATGGCCCTCCGCGATGTTCACTGCCATTCGATGGCGATCCGGTTGAACGGGGTGTCGATGGTGAACCGGCCAGGCCGGGACTCGGTGCTGGCGGTGTCGGGTGGCTGGAGCTCGAAGCTGGCCGTGCGGGTGCGGTAGTCGCGGTTCCAGGTTTGCATGGACTCGGCGACGGTCGCGGCGAGGTGGTCGCTGCCTGGTCCGTGGCCGATGACGCCGAATTCCCAGAGCTTGCCGCCGGTCTCGGTGCGCTCCGTCGAAAGGCGCCGGGTGAGATAGGTCAGGGCGCCCTTGCCGATGACCGCAGTGGAGCTGGGGTAGGGCTCGGTGACCAGGCCGCTGTCGATGGCCTCCTTCTGGGCTGGCATCTGGTGCAGGCCGCCGGGCAGGGTGCAGGTGAGCCAGAGTTCCATCCACTCCGGTGATTCCACGGCGCGGTAGAGCACGCCGGACCATACGGTGGTGCGGGGCTGGTCCAGGACTGCGCTCAGGTCGTCGGGGGTGATGTGGTCTTCGCCGTGGGTCTGCAGGTGCACGGTGCCGTGGGCGGTGAGGGGGATCAGGTACCGGTCGTCGTCGGCGATGCCGCGCCGAAGAGGCATGAAGGTGTTCATCTCGCTGCTGACGCTGCGCCAGGTTCCATCCGGGGCGTGTTCGTAGGCGATAGAGCGGGACACGCTGCCGCGCAGCCGCTGAGGTATGAGCAGCCTTCCGCCGGGTGCGAGCTGGCCAAGCCAGGCGTGCGGGATGCCGTACGCGCCGACAGTGGCGATGATCTTGTCGTACGGTGCGCCGCCGGGGTGGCCGAGCGCTCCGTCGCCGCGCAGGACGGTGACGTTGCTGGTTCCTGCCGCTGTCAGGTGTGACCGGGCACCCTGCACGAGGTCGTCGTCCACGTCGATCGTCGTGACGTGGCCCGCTGGCCCGGTGAGGCGGGCGAGCAGGGCGGCGTTGTAGCCGGTACCAGCGCCCAGTTCCAGTATCTTCTCGCCGGGCTGGGGCTGGAGTTGTTCGAGCATGACGGCGACTACGGCTGGCTGTGACGCGCAGCTGATCGACCGGCCGTCGTCGTCCTGCTTGATGTCGACTGTTGAGTTCGCGTACGCGGCTTCGAGGGACGCGTCGGGGACGAACACGTGGCGGGGCACGGCCCTGAGCGCTTCCTCGATGCGGGGCGTTCTTACTCGCCCGTCCTTGATGAGCTGGTCGATCAGGGCGTTGCGCAGGCGCTGGGCGGTGGTGCCGGTGTCCTCGGCGGTATCGCTGGTCACCATGCCGAGGTTAGTGCTGCAGGTCAGGTGGTGCGGATGAAGCCGAGGGTCTGGAGTCCTTCGGAGAGGTAGAGCTGCTCGGCTGGGGTTCCGGTGGGGGCTTGCAGGATCTTGTAGGCGGCGCCGTTGGCTTGTCCCCAGGACATGGATGCTCGCCAGAGCGCACGGCCGTGGCCGCGGCCTCTGCGGGCGGGGAGGACGGAGAAGTACTGCGTCTCGGCACTCAGTCGGTAGGTGGGCTGGTCGGTGATGAGGGGGTTGTGGTCATCGATTGTCAGGCTTGGGTGCCTGAGTGCCAGGGCCGCCCGGCGGGTCATCGGCGAGCGGGATGTCGTGCCCGCGCTCGCCGACACGCTGACCTGGCTCTCCCCCGCCATAGCGCCCCACTGCCGCGATCACCTCATCGGGTACTTCAGGGATCAGCACATCAGTCATGTTCTCCTCCTGGCGATATCTGCCTGTGTCCGCATCCGCGCAGCGCTAGTTCCTCGTCGTGATGGCGAAGGCCGCTGAGCTCGCCGGGCCTGCCCCGATGCCGATGGCGTGGTCTCCGGACGGCAGATGAACTCCCACCGGGAGGAAGGCGTCAACGAAGGTCCCGTCGCCGATCTCGCCGCTGTCGGCCTCACCCCAGGCCAGCTCCTTGCCGGTCGAGGTCCTGGCGTAGCTGGTGAAGGAGGCGACGGCGATCGAGGTCACCCGCACATGCGTCAGCTTCGCCACCCGCGCTGGCCGACTGACCGTGCGGGGCGGCGATATGCCTAGCTCGCCTTCCGCATCGTCGCCCCAGGCCAGGACTACCCCCTTGTTGGTCAGTGCCAGAGTGTGCGCCGAGCCACCATAGATCTGCACGACCTTGCCGACTGCCGTACCCGGCACCTGGATGAAGATCTCGACCGGCAAGATGTTCACTGGGTTCGGCTGGCCGTCACCAAGCTGGCCCTCCTGATTGTTGCCCCAGGCGAATATCTCGCCGTCGGCGCCGAGCGCGAGGCTGTGGAAGCAGCCGGCCGCCACCGCCACTGCCTTGAAGTTGCGCGGCAGCTCGACCCGGACCGGGACGTCGCTCGGGTCAGTACTGTCATCGCCGAGCTCGCCGTACTTGTTGTTGCCCCAGGCCAGGACCTGGCCGCCGGCTGTCAGCGCCAGCGAGTGAAGGCAGCCGGTACTGATGGACGCGATCTTGACGCCATTCGGCATCGCCACGTGGACCGGGATGAACGCGTTACTAGTCTTGCCATCGCCTAGGTCACCCGCCAGCCCGTCTCCCCAGGCCCAGACCTGACCAGTGGAGGTCAGCGCGAGCGCGAACGAGCTGCCCGCGCGAACCTGGGCGATATGAGTGGCGACTTGCCGCGGCAGGTGGACCCGGACCGGGAGGCGGCTGCCTGTGATGCGCCCAGCGCCAAGCTGCCCGCTTCCGTTGCTTCCCCAGGCGAAAACCCCGTCCCCGACAGTCAGGGCTACCGCGAAGTTGCCGCCTCCGCGTACCTGCGCCGCCCTGACCCCGGATGGCAACTTCACGGTGACTGGCACGTCGCTGTCGGTCGTCTTCCCATTGCCGAGCTGGCCAAAGGCATTCTGACCCCAGGCCAGCAGCGCCGTCTTAGCCACGGCGGGAGCGGCTGTCGCCGAGTCAAACGGCCCAGTCAGTCCCGCGGCCAGTACCAGGCCGATAAGAGCCCCGAACTTGGGAAGCAACCGCCGAGAGGCGGGCCGCCATCTGATCGTCGTCATATTCGCACCTCTTCTTAAGTGTGGTCAGGCCAGATCAGATTCGGCTGGCATACCAATGTCGGCCGACGTCAGAGGTGGTTCAGACAATGGTAGCCAGCGCTATCCCGGCAGCCGGAAATTCGCTCAGCGTGTCTGTGAAATCACCGAACGCGCCTACGCGGCAGGCCGCCGCCTGAGCGAGCCCGAAAGGACAGATCTTGACCCCTACGTAATGCCCAGTTTCGCCGTTCCTGGGCTCGGTGTCCGGTGCCTGGGCACCCCGGCGCCCCGCCAAGCACTCCGAGTACCCCGCGCTATGTTCCGTGATCATGAGGCAGAGCTTGATCACGGAACATGAATCGCGTGATCACCCCACCAGGCTTCCGTGATCAAGGCTTGCTTCATGATCACGGAAGTTGGCTCTGGGCGGATTCCGTGACCGGGCTGGCAGCCGGTGTCAGACCTGGCGGGGGGCTAACCGGGCGGCGTGTCCTCGATGCCCGGCTGCTTCGCTTGACGCTCTGCATCGAGGGCACGCCGTCCGGCCGGGCACCAGCCACGACGGGACGCCTCGCGTGCACCCCGGCGGAGCCGCATCGATGTGACAGGGATGCGGTGCCAGCAGCACCGTTGCCACATAGATGCGCCTGCGGAGCGGGCACTGAGCGTCGAGACTGACCTGGCCGGGGCTGGCGCAGCCGCGCGGACCCCGGCGGGCAGCCTCCGCGCGTCAGCTGCCAGCCCAGCCCGGTCACGGCACTGCCGACAGGGCCATGTCCCGTGCCTGGCGCTCGCTGGCCGGCCACATGGATGTGACAGCGCTGGTGCTCCAGCCCCAGCTCTGCCACATCGACGGGCTCCGCCAGGGCGCACCTGACACCCCCCGCAGCGGCCAGCGCCCAGCCGGCGCCAGAGCCCGGAAGTTAGGCGGGGGCGAGCCAACCCGGCCACACCCTAAATCACAGTGCGCGCATCGTCTGGTCATAGTCGGCATGCGGCCCAAGGCCGACGCCGGCGCGACGCTCGTCCAGCTGAGCGGGATCCTCGATCGGCTCGGGTCCGAGTACACCATCGTGAATCCGGTACTGGGTGCCGTACAGCTGGGGCAGTTCCTGCGCGACCCGGACCCGGTCATCGAGATACGCGAATTCGGACATCAAGGCCTGCCCGGTCTCGGCGGCAGCCCGCAGGAGCCCCACGCACCTTTCCTGGAACTCGCGGCCGGGCCAGCCGTGCTCGGCGACGACGGCTTTCAGGAAGTCGGTGTTGTCGGTGTCAACAGCGCGGCACTCCCGCACGACCGCCTCCGGCCAAGGCTCACCGTGCGGAATGGCCATCCGAATGGCTTGGTCAGCATCCATGCGCCGCAGCAGTTCATCACGAAGTAAGGCGTCTTCCTCAGTCAACAGCTACCATCCTCGATTACCTCACCTGAGCCGCCGCGAAGACGACTCGTCATGAAGTACGCGGCGAAAACGGCACCGACAGCCAGCTCGGCCAGGTACGCGGCAGCGGACTGCCCCTGCTCGACCTTGATCAGCGGCAGCACGGGCTCAAGTACTAGCGGGCTGATCGCGAGGACAGCGCTGAGCCTGGACCGCTCGGTCCGCCAGCGCTGCCCGAGATACCCGTAGAGCGGACCAGCGATCAGCGCGGCCAGCAGCCAGCGCGTCTGCGACCAGACCACGGCAAAGATGACACGGGCACCAAGGTTGTGAACGCCCTCGACCGGGCTGAGGATCATCACGCAGTAACCCAGCACCGCAGCGACCGTGCCGGCCAGCGCCATGAGCACCGCACGTCGAGGCCGGGTCTGCGTGCAGCCGATGCAGAACGGCAGCAGCACCCACGGTGCCGACATCAGGCTGAACGTCGTGAGCAGCGGCGAATACAAGCTGCCGAGGTACTGATCGATCCCGCCGAAGAGTGCCCCCGCCACCGCGACGAGCAGATAGCGAACCGCCACCGCTCTGACGGGCTGGTCCTGCGCTCCCGGTGCCGTTACCTGGTCCATGGCTCAGGATACGGACGAAATGGCCTTCAAGCCCAGCGGTTATTCTCGCGGGCCACTGGTACCGGGACGATCGAGGCACCAGGTTGTCGGGTGCTGGCCAGCGGCGTAGCGTGCCGACTGTGACATCTGAGTCTTCAGGTCCCCCAGCGGACCCGCGGTCGGCTCCGCCTGTCAGGGCGAAGACCCTGGCCCTGCAGGGGCTGGCGAACTGGCTGGTCCGGGGAGTACTGCGGACGCCGTTGCTGTGCCGTGCCGCCGGCAGCCGCCTGATCACGCTCTACGTCGTAGGCCGCAAGTCCGGGCGGCATTACACCCTCCCGGTCGCCTACACAAGCCACGACGGCTACCTTCTCATCGGCACGCCGTTCGCGTGGGGCCGCAATCTTCGCACCGGCGAACCAGTGGACATCCGGCTCAAAGGCCAGCGACGGCTAGCCGATGTCCAGGCGTTCACCGACGAGGCCGGCGTTACCGAGCACTACGCCGTCATGGCCCGCGGCAACCGCAGCTTCGCCAAGTTCAACCAGATCGGCCTGGACCAGGACGGCAATCCGAGCCCGGGCGACCTCCACCTCGCGTGGGCCGCAGGCGCCCGAGCTTTCCGGCTCACGCCGCGCTGACCGACCGCCCCACGCCGGATTCCGTCATCAGGGAGCCTGGGTCACGTGAGTCTCAGGTAGCAGGATCCGGCTGAGCAGCCAGGCGGCCACGGCCGCCAGCACGAATGCGTCCAGGTAGTGGCACGCCATCGCGCCGGCATACGTCGGCCCGCCCCAGGCGTTGACGGTCGCATTCGGATCCAGGCCTGCGGTGACCTGGAAACCAGCCCGCCAGAAGCAGTAGAGAAACAGCGCGGCCGGCGGCAGGGCGAGAGCAGCCCGGCCAGCTCCGGGCTGGCGGCGAGCGACCGCGAGCGCCGTCCCGGTGACTCGTCCAGCGGCGCGCTTCCCCAGCGGCGCCAGCAACCAGAGCTGACCGGAGCCGCCGGGGTGACTGCCGTGCCTATGCCGCCACCAGGTGAAACCCAGGACCACGCAGGTAAGCGCCGCCAGGATCAGCTGCTGCCACCACGCCGACGTACCTGGCACCTGTGCGATCCTGACCGGCGAGCGATGCAGATACGCCAGCCAGCCGGAGCCGACGCCGACCAGAAAGATGGCGGTGACCAGCACTGCCAATCGGAGAGACAGCTGGCCGAGAACGCGACGAAGTCTGGTGGTCATGCCATCAGCCTCAGCCGCAAGCCGCCCGGCCGGCATCTGCCCGCAGTACCGATCTAGCGCCAGCCCTCGGCCAGACAACTGCCGCGCTGTCATCCCAGCGGATGACGCTGGATCACTGCCGAAGGCTGACCCGCAGTGGCCGCCGGCCGGTTAACGTCGATGCATGGCGACCTTTCAGGCGACGACCGAACCTCGGACTGAGGCAGCGGCCCCAGCACCGTGGTTCGCCAGGGTCTCCGGCAGGCTGAGCGCGCGGCCGCTGCCCGATGCGATTGACTACGGGGTAGCCGCGGCCTGCTTCGCCGCGTTCACCCTGCCGGTCCTCGCTGGCTGGGGCTCCGGGACGGGATCGCCGCTCGCGGTGGCCAGCTTCGGTGTCGTCGCGGCGGTGCCGCTGATCGTCCGCAGGAAATGGCCCGTACTGGTGCTGGCCTTCGTCACCGCCGTCTATCTCGCGGCGGCCATCGCCGGGACCAGGTTCACGCCATTCGTGAGCAACGCCGGACCTAACTTCGCCATCGCCGTCTTCACCGTGGCCGACCGCCGCGACCGGCAGTCATCGCTGCTCGCGGTCATCACCGCCTGCCTGGCTACGTGGGGCGTCTTCGTGCTTGGCCGCCACTTCCACCCCGGCCAGGATCAGGACGCCGTGCAGGCAATCGCGGCGATCCCGGCCTGGATCGCCGGTGACATCGTCCGGGTCAGGCGCACCTACAGGCAAGCGCTCGCCTCGCAACTCGGCCGCCAGGCCGCCGAGCGGGACCGGCGGGTACGGGCCGAGGAGCGGCTAAGGCTCTCCAGGGACGTACACGACGTCGTGTCGCACAGCCTGAGCCTGATCGCAGTGCGGTCAGGCGTCGCGCGGCTGCTGCTCGACGACTGCCCGGCCGAGGCAGCGGCCGCCCTGTCCGCCATCGAGACTGCCAGCCGCAGCGCCCTTGACGACTCCGGCAGCTACTCAGCCAGATCAGAGAGCCGGCCGAGGATGACGAGCCGCTCGCTCCTACCCTCAGCGATCTCCCCGCGCTGGTGCGGCGGCTGCGCCAGAACGGCCTGGACCTCAGTTACCGGTCTGCCGGCCAGCAGCGTCACTACGGCACCGCGATCGAACTGTCGGCCTACCGGATCGCCCAGGAAGCGCTGACCAACGTCGTGAAACACGCCGGCGCGGCGCACGTCTGCCTGGAACTGACTCACGATCAGGCCGGACTAACGATCAAGGTCACCGACGACGGACCGGGTACACCGGCCACGCCCCGAGCGGCGGACCGTCCCGGTCTCGGGCTCACCGGGATGCGCGAGCGAGCGAGCCTGCTCGGCGGCGAGCTGACGGCGGGCACCCGGCCAGCGGGCGGCTTCGAGGTCGTCGCCCGGCTGCCAGGCCAGCCGGCCAGCCAATGACGACTCCCGCTAGCCCAGCGCGGCCCAGCCGCCAGATCAAGGTGCTCGTCGTCGATGACGAGGCGCTGATCCGAGCCGGGCTCACTATCCTGATCAACTCCGTCGCAGACCTGCGAGTCGTCGGCGAGGCGGCCGATGGCATTCAGGCGGTCCGGCAGGCCCGCGCGCTCAAGCCCGACGTGATCCTGATGGATATCCGCATGCCCGTCATGGCCGGGCTGGAGGCCACGAAGGTCATACTCGACGATGACCAGCCTGATCGTCCGAGGGTCATCATCGTCACCACGTTCGACCAGGACGAGCATGTGTTCGAGGCCCTGCGCAGCGGAGCCAGCGGATTCGTGCTGAAGGACACCAGGCCCGAGCAGCTGCTTGACGCCATCCGCATCGTCGCCGCCGGCGACGCGCTGCTCACTCCCAGCATCACCCGCCGGCTGATCACAGAATTCGCCCGCCACCCCCGCCCGGCAACGCAGGCAACTCCCCTGCTCGCCCGTCTCACCGACCGCGAACGCGAGGTGCTAGAGCATGTAGCAGCCGGCGAGTCCAACGCCGAGATCGCCGCAGCCCTCCACCTGAGCACAGCCACCGTCAAGACGCACGTCAGCCGCCTCCTGGCCAAGCTGAACAACCGCGACCGTGCCCAGCTAGTAGTGACCGCCTACGAAAGCGGCCTCACCATCCCGCGCGGCTAGAGGATCTTGGCGAGGAACTGGCCGGTGTAGCTCTCCTCGACCTTCGCGACCTGCTCGGGCGTCCCGGTCGCGATCACCTGACCGCCGCGCGATCCGCCGTCCGGACCGAGGTCGATGACCCAGTCGGCGGTCTTGATCACGTCCAGGTTGTGCTCGATCACAATCACCGAGTTACCAGAGTCGACCAGCCGGCTGAGCACGCCGAGCAGCTTGCGGATGTCGTCGAAGTGCAGGCCTGTAGTCGGCTCGTCGAGCACGTAGATGGTCCGGCCGGTCGACCGCCGCTGCAACTCGGACGCGAGCTTGACCCGCTGGGCCTCGCCGCCGGACAAGGTCGGGGCCGGCTGCCCGAGCCTGACGTAGCCAAGGCCGACGTCGACCAGCGTCTTCAGGTGCCGGTGAATCGCCGGGACCGGCTCGAAGAACTCCGACGCCTCCTCGATCGGCATGTTGAGCACGTCGGCGATCGTCTTGCCCTTGTAGTGCACGCCAAGGGTGTCGGTGTTGTACCTGGCGCCGTGGCAGACCTCGCACGGCACGTAGACATCGGGCAGGAACTGCATCTCGATCTTGATCGTGCCGTCGCCCGCGCACGCCTCGCACCGGCCGCCCTTGATGTTGAACGAGAACCGGCCTGGCTGGTATCCCCGGATCTTGGCCTCGGTCGTCTGGGCGAAGAGCCGCCGCACGTGATCGAACACGCCGGTATACGTCGCCGGGTTGGATCGCGGCGTCCGGCCGATCGGGCCCTGGTCGACGTGCACGACCTTGTCGAGATGATGCATGCCGGTCACCTTGGCGTGACGGCCTGGCACGATCCTGGTGCCGTGCAGTTCCTTGGCCAGCGCGCTGTACAGGATGTCGTTGACCAGCGTCGACTTGCCGGAACCCGACACCCCGGTGACCGCGATGAAGCAGCCAAGCGGGAATGCCACGTCCACGTTGCGCAGGTTGTGCTCGGTCGCGCCCTTGACCACGACCTCCCGGCTGCGCGACACCTTGCGCCGCTTGGCCGGCACCGGGATCGACTCCCGCCCGGTCAGGTACGCGCCAGTCAGCGAATCCTCGCTGTTCAGCAAGTCTTCGAGCGGGCCGGACACCACGACCTGGCCGCCATGCTCGCCCGCACGGGGTCCGATATCGACTACCCAGTCGGCCGCCCGGATCGTGTCCTTGTCGTGCTCGACCACGATCAGCGTGTTGCCGAGATCGCGCAGCCGCAGCAGCGTCTCAAGCAGCCGGTGATTGTCCCGCTGGTGCAGTCCGATCGACGGCTCGTCCAGCACGTAGAGCACGCCGACCAGTCCAGACCCGATCTGGGTCGCCAGCCTGATCCGCTGCGCCTCACCGCCGGCCAGCGTCGCCGACGCCCGGTCAAGCGTCAGGTAGTCAAGCCCCACATCGAGCAGGAACCCGAGCCTGGCGTTGATCTCCTTGAGCACCCGCCCGGCGATCTGCTGGTCACGCTCGGACAGCTCCAGCGTCATCAGCAGCTTGGCCAGCTCGCCGATCGGCTCGGAGACGTACTGCGCGATCGACCGGCCGTCCATCTTCACGGCCAGCGTCAGCGGCTTGAGCCTGGTCCCCTGGCACGACGGGCAGGGCACCTCGCGCATGTACCCGGCGAACTTCTCCCGGCTCGAATCACTCTCCGCGTCGCTGTGCCGGCGCTGGATGTACGGGATCGCGCCTTCGAAGTTGGTGTAGTACGACCGCTCCCGGCCGTACCTGTTCTTGTACTTCACGTGCACCTGGTCGCCGTGCCCGTGCAGCAGCGCCTTCTTCGCCGCCGTCGGCAGCCGGGACCACGGCGTCTTGATGCTGAAGCCGAGCTCGTTGCCGAGCGCCTCCATCAGCCTGAGGAAGTAATCGCTGACATGCCCGCCACTCCACACGCTGACCGCGCCGTCGGCCAGGGACAGGCTCTCGTCGGCCACGACCAGCTCGGGGTCGACCTCCATCTTGGTGCCAAGGCCAGTGCAGTCCGGGCAGGCGCCCCAGGGTGAGTTGAAAGAAAACGACCGGGGCTCAAGTTCCTCGAAGGACAGATCGTCGTACAGGCAGGCCAGATGTTCCGAGTACATCCGCTCCTGGTTCGGATCGGAATCCGGCAGGTCGACGAACTCAAGGACGACCACTCCCCCGGACAGCCCCAGCGCCGTCTCGACCGAGTCGGTGAGCCGCCGCCGCGCGGACTCCTGCACCGCCAGCCGGTCAACGATCACCTCGATCGTGTGCTTCTCGTACTTCTTCAGCGTCGGCAGCTTGCCGCCGGAGGAATCGGTGGCATCCTCAAGCCTGATCGTGACGCCGTCGACCCTGGCCCTGGAGTAGCCCTTGGTCTGCAGCTCACGCAGCAGCTCGGTGTACTCGCCCTTACGGCCCCTGATGACCGGAGCGAGCACCTGGAACCTGATGCCCTCGTCAAGCACCAGGATCTGGTCGACGATCTGCTGCGGGGTCTGCCGCGCGATCGGCCGCCCGCAGACCGGGCAGTGCGGCTTGCCGATCCTGGCGAACAGCAGCCGCAGGTAGTCATAGACCTCGGTGACGGTACCGACGGTCGACCTCGGATTGCGGCTGGCCGCCTTCTGGTCGATGGAGACGGCGGGCGACAGCCCGTCGATGAAGTCCACATCGGGCTTGTCCATCTGGCCGAGGAACTGCCTGGCGTACGCCGACAGCGACTCGACGTACCGGCGCTGGCCCTCGGCGAAGATCGTGTCGAAGGCGAGACTCGACTTGCCCGAGCCTGACAGCCCGGTGAAGACGATCATGGCGTCCCTGGGCAGGTCGAGCGAGACGTCCTTCAGGTTGTGCTCGCGGGCACCGCGGACTACCAGTCGTTCTGCCACTGTGCGCTCGGTTTCTCCTGGTCTGGGTGGCCTGGATTGGCCTGGGTTGTCGTCCGATCGGGGGGTTAATGCGGTACGGAAGCCGCGCGGCCAATGCTATCCGGGGGGTACGACATTTTGCGGTGCCTCAGCCGGACCTGCATGAACATAACCATCGCCGGCCCGAGAGCTTCCCGGCCGTTCCCCGGCCGGCGACTGCCAGCGCGACAGTACTGTGCGGGAAGATACTGCCAGAGAGCGTGGAGCGAGAGGAGTACCAGTGAGCCAGTCCGCCGGGCCGCACTCGGTCGACCTGATGATCGGCCGGATCGACGAGGCCATCGACCGGGTGCTTGCCTCTGCCTCCAAGCTATCCGACGAGCAGATGCGCGAGGACTCGCTGCTGCCCGGCTGGAGCCGCGGTCACGTGCTGACCCACATCGCCCGCAGCGGCGACGGCCTGCGCAACCTGCTGATCTGGGCGAAGACCGGCGAGGAGACCCCGCAGTACGCCACCCCCGATGCCAGGGTCACCGACATCGAGGCTGGCGCCGGCGGCCGGCCAGCGAACTCACCGCCGACGTCGCCAGCTCGGCCAGCGCGTTCACCGGGCAGGCGCGCGAACTGCCCGAGCAGGCCTGGCTGACCGAGGTGCGCGCGATTCGCGGGCCGGCCCACCCGGCCTGGTTCACGCTGAACCGCAGGCTCTTCGAGGTCGAGGTACATCACGCCGACCTGGGCGCGGGCTACCGGCCAGCCGACTGGCCCGACTGGTTCGTCTCCGATGAGCTTTACCGCGTCTGCGGCGAGCTGACCGCCAACCCGGACACGCCCGCCGCCGTGCTCAGCGACTCAGTGAGCGGCAGGCAGTACTTCCTGCGCACGGACTCCGAGGACAGCATCTCGGTCACCGGCCCCGGCTACGCACTGCTCGCCTGGCTGATCGGCCGGGACGGTGCTAGCCAAGACGGGGATGGCGAGCTCGTCGCCGACCCAGCCGGGCCGCTACCGGACATCCCGTCCTACGGATGACATCCTGACACCGACACAACATCATGAGAGGACACCGATGACCTACGACGGAAACGTCAGCGTGGGCGGACCATCGCAGACCAGGGAGCTTCCCGGCCTCGCGATCACCAAGGTCGCCGTCGGCCCGATGAACAACAACGCCTACCTGCTCCGCTGCACGAGCACCGGCGAGCTGCTGCTGATCGACGCGGCCAACGAACCGCAGACGCTGCTTGGCCTGCTCGACGGCCAGGCCCTGTCCACCATCGTGACCACCCACCGGCACGGCGACCACACGGCCGCGCTTGAGGAAGTCGCCAGGGAGACCGGTGCCGAGACCGTCGCCCACGTAGAGGATGCCCCGGCGCTGCCGCTCGCGCCGTCGATGCTGGTCAGCCACGAGGACACGATCACCGTCGGGGAGGCCACGCTGAAGATCATCCACCTGCGCGGCCACACCCCTGGCAGCATCGCGATCTGCTACGACGCCGACGGCGAGCTGGCTGACCAGCCGCATCTGTTCACCGGTGACTCGCTGTTCCCCGGCGGCCCTGGCAATACCGAGCACAACCCTGAGCGGTTCGGCTCCCTGATCACAGACCTGGAAGAAAGGATCTTTGCCGAGCTCCCCGACGGCACCTGGGTCTACCCCGGACATGGCGGTGACACCACCCTGGGCACGGAGCGGCCGCACGTGCCGGAGTGGCGAGCACGGGGCTGGTAAAAGGCCTCGATGCGCTCGGACTTCGTAGTCATCGGCGGCGGTCTGTGCGGCCTGTCCGCCGCCTGGGCGCTCACCAGGCGCGGGCACGAGGTGATGCTGCTCGATCAGGCACCGCATGGTCACGCCGACGGCGGCTCGCACGGCTCGTGCCGGATCTTCCGGCTCGGCTACGAGAGCGCGGCCTACGTACGCCTGGCCCGGCAGGCCAGGCAGACCTGGACCGAGCTGGAGGAGGCCTGCGGCCAGCGCCTGCTTGAGCCGACCCCGCAGATCACGTCCGGGCCGCTGATGAGCCAGGTCCAGGCGGCCATGGACGAGGCCGGAGCGCACGCCGAGCTGCTGGCACAGGCGGAGGCGGCCGAGCGGTTCCCCGGTGTCACGGTGACCGGCCCGGTGCTATTCGAGCCCGACTCGGCCGTCATCCGGGCCGATCGCGCCCTGGCCGCGCTCGCGGCGCTGTCCGGGGTCGCGGGCGACCGGGACGAGATCCGGGTCACCGCGCTGGCCGAGCACGGGCCGGGCGTCAGGTCGGGAGTGCGTATCAGCACGACGGCCGGCCAGATCGACGCCGACCGGGTCATCGTCTGCGCCGGGCCGCAGACCCCGAAGCTGGCGGCAAGCGCCGGGATCACGGTGCCTGGTTCGGCGAACCTGGAGCAGGTCGCCTACCTGAACCCGGCCAGTGCCGGGGCCCGGACGGCGGCCATGCCCATCTTCATCCACTACGGCGGCGAGTTCCCTTATGGCCTGCCCGTTCCCGACTCCGACCGGTACAAGCTCGGCCTGCACCATTCCGGGCCCGGCGTCGATCCGGAAAATCAGGATCACGCCGAGGACGCCGGCCTGACGGAGCGGATCAAGCAGGCAGCCATCTCGTTCCTCCCGGGATGTGACCCGAGTCCGGTCGCGACAGAACGCTGCGTCTACGACAACACGCCGGACACCGACTTCATCATCGACCGGATCGGCAACGTCGTGCTCGGCTCGGGCACGTCCGGCCACGGATTCAAGTTCGGGCCGCTGATCGGCGAGTGGCTGGCGGCGCTTGCGACCGGCCGGGACGGGGCCGGCCCGGCCGGACTGCCGCCGGCCACGTTCAGCATCAGCCGGTTCTGATTGGCTACAGTCCAGTCATGGGCGAGGATGTGCGGATTGTTTACCGTAAGTACGACGGGTCATTGCACTGGCACATGACAATGATCTGGCTGGGCGAAGACGAGCACGGAGTCTGGACCGGCGCTCACGCACCGAACGAGTGGCGCAAGGGCGACGATCCGCCAGTCCTGTCCGAGCATGCCCAGGTGATGCTGTTCCCGCATGACGCGTGGTGGACCGCGTCGTTCAACGCCGATCCGGCACGGACCGAGATCTACTGCGACATCACGACGCCGGTCCGCTGGCCCAGTCCCGGCGAGGTGACCATGATCGATCTCGACCTCGATGTGTGCCGGCGGCGCGACGGCGAGGTCGTGCTGCTCGACGAGGATGAATTCGCCGAGCACCAGGTCAGGTACGGTTACCCGGCCGACGTCATCGCGGAGTCCGAGCGCGCCGCGGCCTGGCTCCAGGTAGCGCTCAGCGACGGCCGCGAGCCGTTCGCCGAGGTCTATCGCTCCTACCTGACCCTGCTCGCCCGAGATCAGACCTCACAACGGTAAAGCTGAGGCCGCACATCTACGGACCACTGCGCTGTCGGCGCGTATAGGAGTGTCGCCGTTGTACAGGATCTGCCCGAACCCAGCCAGGCCAGGCGCAGGAGCTAACTCCCGGGTTTGCTAGACCAGGCACGCAGCGTGGTTAGCGGATTGTCAGGATGTATGCCTGGCCGGCTGTGGAAATGATCGCGGTCCGGCCTGAGAGCGCGGTGAAGTAGCCGAAGGAGTCGAAGGCAGGGCAGGGCCGGTGCGGGTTGTGCGGCGAGATGACTCGCGCGGCCTGGTGCCATCTGCCTGCCGAGGATTTGTACTCGAACACGCTGCCGCACCGCTGGCCGGCGCTGACGGCGAAGGAGGGGTCGCCGATGAGCATCCTGGTGCCGGAGATGGCCGTGCTCCAGTTCGAAGGCCTGCGAAGGCAGGAAAGCCGGCAGTCCGGCGCGGCGCAAGCCTGCGCATGCCGGCCAGTATGGCACGCCTCGGCGCTCACAGGACGGCCCGGCGCCGCAGCCCCCAGAGGGCCGCAGCGGCTATCGCCGTCGAGATGAGCGCAGCCCCCCACCAGACCCAGGCAAACAGTTGCGGTCCATTTTGGGTCAGTATCCGAACGGATGCCCCGGCGAAGGAAACAGCCAGCCAGATCGCTATCGCGGTCATCGGCCGGATATCTACAGCGCACCACGCGATCGAGCCGGCGAGCAGGACGAGGAAAGCGGTGGCGGTAATGCCCATCGGCGGTGTGGATACTGGCAGCAAGAAAGGCAGCGACTGCGCGGCGAACAGGGTCACCGGCAGAGCCAGCCACCAGCGCGACAGCCCCGGTCCCCGGGCTGCCAGGAACACGGCCAGGCCAAGAGCCAGGACCGGCTCGACCGCTCGCACCAGATCGCCGCCTGGCGGCTGATAGACCCACAACCCGGCAGCTGCCAGCGCGCTGGCCCAGGCAATGGATCGCCGCCCGAACCAGATCGCGACTATCGCCGCCACCGTCACTGGCCCGATGGCAAGGTTTACCCAGACAGAGAACGTGGACGGGAAGGTGAGTCCCAACTCGAGTCTGGTCTCGATCAGCCGCCCGGACGCATACACGGCCAGGTCAAATGCGATGGCAAGCTGCACGACCAGGCGAAGGGTGGCAAGCATCGGTAGCCGATGATCCTGCCCGCTGCGCACCCGCAGTCCGCCGAGGATCAGAGTCCTGACCTCCCGGGCCGACGGCCTGGAACTACCCGGCCCGGCCGCCTCAAGCAGAGTGCCGAGCATCTCTTCCCCGCGATCCTCGCGGTACCAGCCAGGATAGGCCCGCAGCAGCCACCGGTACCGTCGCTCCAGCGCACTCATGCCATCCTCGGCTTCCCGGTCACGACGCTAGCCGCGGCTCGGCGCTGGCTGTCGGTAACGACCTGAGCCGCGGCGGCCATCCGCTCCGCCTCCGCCCGCAGCGCCCCTGCCCCGGCGTCGGTCAGTCCGTAAGACCGTCTGGCCCGGCCATTGACGATCTCCTCGCTGACCAGGTGGACGTACCCCTCAGTAGTCAGCCGGTCGAGCGCGGCGTAGAGCGTCCCGGTCGCGAGCCGGACCCGGTTTCCCGAGAAGCTCCGCCGTCCGCTTGATCATTCCGTAGCCGTGCAACGGCCCGTCCAGCAGGCTAGCCAGCACGAAGTACGTGGGTTCCCGCATTGTGAGTATAGTCATGATGAAATTATAAGTAGATCAACAACATATAGTCAACCTCGCCATACAACAGCGAGTGCCCGGACCGTGCCCGTGCCCCGCGCCTCCTGCAGGATGCCCGGTTTCACCCGGCCAGTGCCCGGCGGCGTGTCCCTGACCGCACCGCCGGCCTGTCGTGCGGGTCGCGCGCGGCTATCATGAGCCGGTGATTGAGTACGCTTTTGCCGCGTTCCTGCTGGCTGTAGCGGCGATCACCGCGATCCGGACGACAGCTGATCTCAATGGCGGGCGAGCTAGCATTCGAGCCGCCCGGCCAGGCGTGCGGAGGAGCGGCTGGGCCGAGCTTTGCCTCTCCTTCGCGGTAGCCTCGCTGGCACTCGCGTCCGTCACGAAGAGCCCCTGGGCGGGCGGGCTGTTCGTCAGCTTTGTCACGCTGTCAGCTGTCCTTCATTTCTCGGCACGCCTGACGGCCCGGTAGGCCCGGTACCGTAGGGCGCTTATCTCTGTGACGGAAACGCATGGCTTAAGGTCGCTGTCATGGAGCTAGCGCGCCCCGTTTCGGCGGATTCGGCCCATGCCGCTCTGGATCTGGCTATGCGGGCAGGTGATCTGCTCTTGTCCGCCGGCATGTCGGCTCACGACGTCGTCGCCACCATGCTGGGCATCGCCGGTGCTTACGGCCTGGACGGGGTGCATGTCGATGTCACCTACACGGCGATCTCGGCTTCCTACCACCCGTCCCCCGATATCCCGCCGGTCACCTACACCGGCGTGGTGCGTCCCGGCAATGTGGATTACAGCCGGGTTCGCGCTCTGATCACGCTGTGCAGTGACATCCAGCGCGGCCTGCCGCTCGCCGACGCGCTGGCCATCTTCGAGCGGATCTGGCTGGCCAGCCACAAGTACCCGGCGTGGGTGGCCACGGCCGGGAACGCCGGGGTGGGCGCCGGCGTGGTGCTGCTCTTCACGACCTCGTGGAAGGTCATCGTGCTGACTTTCCTGATGGGGTGCGTGGTCGACCGGGTACTTGGCTGGCTGGCCAGCCGGGGAGTGCCGCCGTTCTTCCGGCAATTCGCCGGGGCGGTGCTGGTCACGATGGTCGCCGTCGGAGTCGCCGCGGCCGGGGCGGCCGGCCTGACGTTCGCCGCCCGGGTGAATCCCACGCTCATCGTGGTCGGCGGGATCGTCATCCTGCTGGTGGGAACCGTCATTGTCGGCGCGGCCCAGGATGCCATCGATCAGTTCTACGTCACGGCGTCAGCGCGGGTATTCGAGGTCGTCATCCGCACGGCCGGCATTGTCCTCGGCATCGTGGCCGCCATCCACCTTGGCTACCGGCTGGGCGTGCCGCTATCCATTTCGGCGCGACCGGTCAGTCACGGCCCGCTGGCCGGGCAACTGCTCGGCGCCACGCTCACGGCCGCGTTTTTCGCGCTCTACGCCTATTCCGACGCGGTCACGATCGCGTTCGCGGCGGCTATGGGCTGCGTCGGCTGGGGTGTATTCGCGCTGCTGCTCCAGACCGGCTCAGGGGACGCGATCGCGAGCGCCGGCGGCGCGGTGACCGCGGCTTTGGCCGCGACCATCTTGACCCGGCGCACGCACGTGCCGGCCTTCGGCCTGATCAGCGCCGCTATCCTGCCTCTGGTCCCCGGCCTGCTCATCTACGACGGCCTGCTCCAGGTGGTCGGAACGCCGGCCCAGCCGGGCGCGCCCGCCCAAGGCGCGGCCACCCTGCTGACCGCGCTGGGCGTTGCCCTCAGCATCGCCGCGGGCACGAGCCTGGGAACCTTCCTCGGACGCCCCCTCTCCGATCAGGTGCGCCGGGTACGGGCAGCCCGCCGCCGGGCCGGAGCGACAGTTTCCTGACGAACTGATGTGAGACTTACTCGATACCCCTTGTGCGCAATTCGCAGCAGAGAGTGAATCTACGCTGGCTGCGAACCAGTATCGCCCGAATAGCGAAGGGGCCTGCGATGGGCTTTCTCAACAAGATGAAGACCTCCATGGGAGGCGACGACTCCCAGCTCATGGCCACCGGACTGCTTGGCCGTGCCGAGATCACGAACATTCAGATCACTGGCGGGTCGGTGCAGCATGGCGGTGCCCCGCCCGAGCAGGTCTGCGTGTTCGACTTGATGATCTACCTCGATGACACCCCGCCGTTCCCCGCGCAGACGCGCAAGCGCGTGCCCGTCTATGCCCTCGCTGACATCCAGCCAGGGCGGACAGTCCTCGCGGTACGAGTGGACGCGAACGACCACTCGCGGGTGGGCATCGACTTCAGCGTGGAGCCGCCGACGATCAGGCTGGCGCAGACCGCCGGGAAGATCACGGCGAAGGAGCTGCTGGAACGCGGCAGCCCGTGCGAGGCGGTGATCATCCAGTCCCAGCCACTCGGCGTCAAGAGCTCCGTGTCCGGTCTGGACATGTATGCGTTCATGCTGACGATCATTGTTCCCGCGAAAGCGCCTTATCAGATCCAGGTGGGCAACCCGGTGCCGCCGGAAGCGGTGCCGCTCGTCTTTCCTGGCTCAAGGCTCCCGGCCAGATACCTGCCGGGCGGGATTCCCGAGGAAGTGGTGATCGACTGGCAGGCGGCGCTGGCCACCTATACGAACGGCTAGCCAGCGTGGCGCGCGGCGGCTCGGCGCTCACAGGACGGCCTGGCGCGGGTCGTCGTGACGCTCGCTCACCCTGGATCGATGCGGCGGAGGCTGGCGCGGACCTCGTCGGCTTCGGGCGCGCCGAGGCGGGAGTACAAGGTGAGGGCCTGTTGCCAGTGGCGGCGGGCACCGGCGAGATCGCCCTCGGTGAGGAAGGCGTGGCCGAGACCGCGGTGAGCGCGGGCCTGCTGACTCCTGTCGCCGATCTGACTAGCCAGCGTGAGCGCTGCGGTGTCCTGGGCGCGGGCTTCATCGGACTGGCCGGCGGCCAGGAACGCCTCACCGATCCCGCTGAGTACCCCGGCTTCATCGGCCCGCTCGCCAGCCTGGCGGAGCAGGGTCAGCGCCTGCCGGAAGCTGGGGAGGGCCTGCTGCCAGCGGCCCTGCCGCAGATCCAGATCACCGAGACTGGCCAGGGCAAACGCCTCGTTGACCCGGTCATCAGCCTGACGGAACACCGCCAGCGCTGCCCTGAGGCGGCTGGCGGCCTGCTCGTACCGACCCAGCCGCAGATCCACGTTGCCAAGGCTGGCCAGAGCGTAAGCCTCGTTGATCACGTCGCCGATCTGGCGGAACGCGGCCAGGGCGTGCTGGTACTGGCGGGCGGCCTGCTCGTAGCGGCCCTGCCGCAGATCCACGTCACCCAGGGAGCCAAGCGCCCGCCCCTCGCCGGCCTTGGCGCCAGTCTCACGAAACAGGTCAAGGGCCCGGCGAAAGCTGGTGACCGCATGTCGGTACCGGCCCTGCCGCACGTCAACGTCACCCAGACTGGCCAAAGTGCAGGCTTCACCAACGCGGTCGCCGCTGGCCCGGTACTTGGCCAGAACCTGCCGCTGATGGCTGGCGGCCTGCGGATAGTAGCCCTGCTGAGCCTCGACCGTGGCGAGATCGCCCAGCGCCCGTGTTTCCCCTGCCTGGTCGCCGACCTGGCGGAACAGCGCCTGAGCCTCCAGGAGGTGGCGGGTTGCCTGCGGGTAGCGGCCCTGGTGCCTGTCGATGGCACTGAGACTGATCAGCGCCCGGGCTTCTGCGGCCTGGTCGCCGCAATTGCGGGCGGCCCGGCGAGCGCAGCTGTGGACGGTGACTCCCTCGGAGTAGTAATGGCCGCCGCCGCTCAGGTACCACGCCATGGTCGCCGACAGCCGGATGGCATGGCTGGGCCACCCGTAGTCGGTGGCGTGGGCGATCGCGGCGATCACGCCGGCCCGGTGCGCATCTAGCCAGGCGCGCGCGGCGGCCGGATCAGTCACCGGCGGCGTCGGGGTGGCCGGCTGGGGGATGCGGGGCCTGCGGTGCGGCTCGGCCGGTTCCAGGGTGTCCGTCGCGGCCGCGGCGGTATGCAGATAGTGGTCGAGCAGGCGGGTCAGCGCGTCCTGGCGGTCATCGTCGGTTTCGCGAGCCTGGGAGAGCTCACGAGCGTAGGCGCGCAGCAAGTCGTGCATCTCATACCCGCCCTTGCCTGCGGCGTGCACCAGGTGGGCCTGGGCCAGCCGGTCAAGCAGGCGTTCGGCCTCGGCAGCAGTGCAGCTCACGAGCGCGGCAGCGGTGTAGTGGTCCAGGCCGGGTCCGGGATGCAGCCCGGTCAGGCGGAACGCGCGGGCGGCGGCCGGGTCCAGGGACTGGTAGGACCAGGAAAACACCGCTCGTACCATGGTCGCCGGGTCACCGCCGGCGTCCAGGAGGTCTAGCCGCCGACGCTGGTCATCTAGCTCCGCGACTAGATCAGCGACCGAGTCGTCCGGGCGGGCCGCGACCCGTTCGGCGGCCACGCGCAGGGCCAGCGGAAGCCGGCAGCACTGCGCGGCCAGTCTCTCGGCCGCGCCAGGATCGGTTCGCGCCCGTCGGCCAATCAGCGTCTCAAGCAGTCCGACTGCGTCGGCGAGCGGCAGCGGGTCAAGATCCAGCCGCACGGCGCCGTCCCTGGCGATGAGGCCGGCCAGCGCGTGCCGGCTGGTCACCACCACGACACAGGACGAGGCACCTGGCAGCAAGGGCCGCACCTGCTCGTGCGAGCGGGCGTTATCGAGCACCACGAGCATCCGGCGCCCCGCCAGCAAACTGCGGTACCAGCTGGCCCGCTCGTCCGCCTCCGGCGGGATGTCCTGGCCCGCTACGCCGAGAGCACGCAAGAAGCCGGCCAGCGCATCAGCCGCCTCCAGTGGCTGGCCGGGATCATAGCCGCGCAGGTTTACATATAGCTGACCGTCAGGGAAATCCGCCGCCACCTGATGCGCCCAATGCACCGCCAGCGCGGTCTTGCCGACCCCCGCCGTCCCTCCGATCGCCGAGATCACCACCATCCCCGGCCGCTCCTGGGCAGACTGATTCAGCAGGCTTGTCAGCACCGCCAGCTCACTGGCCCGGCCGATGAAAGGCCGCACTCCGCCTGGCAGCTGCTGCGGCACAAGCTGCCGAGCCAGGCTGCCCGCGTCAGCCGGACCGCCAGCCGGCCGCGGCGGCAAGATCGCGGACTCGCCGGCCACGACGGCAGGCCCTCGGACTGAATCCCCGGCCAGATCGCCGCGTTGCAGGGCACCGGCCAGCCGATCCGCGGTGCTGCGGTGCGGCACCGTACGGCCCCGCTCGATATCACTGATCGTCCGCACGCCCAGCCCCGACAATGCGGACAGCTGTTCCTGGGTCAGCCCCGCCGCCAGCCGGTACCCGCGAACTAACTCCCCATAGTCCCTAGGCACAACCCGCAGCTTAATACCGCGCAGCCTTGGCCGGCGAGATGACGGCAGGAATCCTGCCGGTCATTCCCCATGGACCGGACCGCGGTCTCCGGTCACTCTGGCCTATGTCAAGGGCACCCCTGCCCGCCGATGCCATCGGCTGAAATGCCGAGCAAAGGAGCGTTTCCATGACCAGGATGAAAAGCCGGCAGACAATCCCGGCTCCTCGCCGGAAGATCGGCGTCGCAGCTTTCTTGACCTTGCTGTTCGCCCTGCTGCCCTTCGCGGCAGCCGGCACAGCACAGGCGATTACGATTGCGCCTCCGCATGGCCAGGTCTACAACGGCGACAGCCCGCGCTGCCTAGATTCCGGAACGACAAGCGGAGCGCTGCTATTCAACTGCTCGACCTCGATCTACCAGCAGTGGACATACGACAACGTCAACACCAACGCGATCATCGGGAATTCGCCGAAAGGCTGCCTCGACGACGGCGCCGGCCTTAACGGAAGCCGGGTTGTGCTGACCACCTGCACCGACTCTCTCAGTCAGCGGTGGATCTCGGAAGGCGGGGAATTCGTCAACGAGGCGAGCGGCAAGTGCCTGGATGCCGATCTGGGCACCATCGGCGGACAAGCCACCATCGTCCAAGTCTGGAGTTGCAGCGGCGCGCCGAACCAGATCTGGACCTTCCAGTACGCATAACCGTCAACCGGTGTGGGTGCCGACAACCGGCCGTCACCCACACCGGGCCGGTCCAGGTCAGCGTCGGTGGAGTGGCGATGCGACTGGTGACAGCCCTACCGCACCGGGTCTACCTAGTCGGTCGAGCTGTTCAAGGCCGGCGGCGCCCGGTGTGCCTCGCTCGATCTCCGGGCCGGTGATGACCCGGACGTGCTCTGGCTCCAGGGTGACGTCGCGTCGTCTGCCGACGCCGAGTCGGCCGTCGCCTCGGTAGTGAAAGAGTATGGCCAGCTCGACATTCTGGTGTGCGCGGCAGCTATCCCCGGCGGATCCTTCCACACCCTCGCAGTCGGCCTAGGCTCGCGGCATGACTAGCTATCGGATCGCGGTAATCGGAGGCGACGGCGTCGGGCCTGAGGTCGTCGCCGTCGGCATGGACGTGCTCGACGCGGCGGCGGGCAGCGAACTGTCGCTGTCCTGGGAGCTGCTGCCCTGGGGCAGTGACTACTACCAGGCCCGCGGGGTGATGATGCCGGCCGACGGGATTTCGGTGCTATCCGGATTCGACGCCATCTACCTGGGTGCGGTCGGCCGGCCCGATGTGCCGGACCACGTGACGCTGTGGGGGCTGCTGCTGCCGATCCGGCAGCGGTTCGACCTGTACCTCAACGTCCGGCCGGTGCGGCTGCTGCCGGGAGTGGTCTCGCCGCTGCGGGACCGGGGCCCGGCCGACATCGACCTGGTCGTGGTGCGGGAGAACTCCGAGGGCGAGTACGCCGGCGTCGGCGGCCGGGCGCACGCCGGTCATCCGATGGAGGTCGGGATTCAGGTCGACGTGTTCACCAGGGCCGGGGTCGAGCGGCTGGCCAGGTACTCGTTCGAGCTGGCCAGGTCCAGGCGCGGGCGGCTGGCCAGCATCACCAAGTCCAACGCCAGCCCGCACCATTTCGTGATGTGGGACGAGATCGTCGAGGTGGTGCATGCCGACTACCAGGACGTGGCCCTGGAGCGCATCCTGGTCGACGCGGCGGCGGCTTACCTGATCAGCTCGCCGGACAGGTTTGACGTGGTGATGGCCTCGAACTTGTTCGGCGACATCCTGACCGACATCGGCGCGGTGATCCAGGGCGGCATGGGCATGGCGGCCAGCGCGAACATCACCCCGGACCGGTCTGTGCCGGGAATGTTCGAGCCGGTGCACGGGTCGGCGCCGGATATCGCCGGCACCGGCCGGGCCAATCCGGCCGGCGCGATCTGGGCCGGCGCGCTGATGCTCGATCACCTGGGCGAGCGGGCCGCCGGCGCCGCCGTGCTGGCGGCGCTTGAGCAGGTGCTGGCCACGACCGACGTGCGGACCCCTGATCTCGGCGGCACCGCGTCCACGGCCGAGGTCGGTCAGGAGGTCATCCGGTGCCTGCGGGCGCCCCTCCCGGCGGGCTAGCCGCGCTCGGTGCGCGACGCGGTGACCACGGCCGTGATCAGCTCGGCGGTGGTCTCCCGGAACCGGGCGGCCGGCACTGTCACCGCGATCGCGGCCGAGATCGTGCCGGAATCACGGAACGGCGCGGATACGCAGCAGACGCCAGGAATGAATTCCTCATTGTCCAGCGCGTATCCGTCGCGCAAGACGAGGCCAAGCTCGACCTCGAGGTCGCTGGGAGAGCAGATAGTATTCGGCGTCATCGCGGGCAGCGGCCGGGCGAGATATTGCTGCAGCCTGGCCGGCGGGCCGAAAGCGAGCAGTACTTTACCGGACGCCCTGGCGTGGGCATTGCCGCGCAATCCGATCGCGTGGCCGGCCACCCGCACGGCATTCTTGCCCTCGACCACGGAGACGATCTCCAGGTCGTTATTGCGCCAGCGGCAGATATTCGCGGTCTCGCCGCTGTCATAGGCCAGCCGGGCGAGCGCCTCGCGCATCCAGCCCGGAATGGCGTAGGCGCGCTCCAGGGCGGCGTTCAGCCGGGGGATCTCAGGCCTGAGCCAGTAGGTCTTCGGCTCCTTGACCAGATAGCCAGCGTCGACCAGCGTCTTGAGCAGGTGAAAAGCCGTCGGCAGCGGCAGCCCGAGCTTGTCGGCGAGATCCTTCGCCTGCGGCGGGGACTCGAAGCTGGCGATCGTGCTCATCAGCTCAAGCGCACGCTGAACCGACCGGACGGTTCCCCTGGATTCCTGCGATGCAGGCTGCTGTCGTCATGGAATCCCTCGCCTGCATCAGAGCCGAGCCGTCCCGCTGGTATGTGTTCCCCCGTTATACAACAGCCAGCGGAGAATTCAAAGCGCACTTTAAGCGCCCCTAAGTCAGTTCGTTCTTTCCAGAAGATTATCCGCGGAGGTTAGCGTGCTGTATGAATATCGAGTTTATCACGCCATGCCAGGTCGGCTGCCAGACCTGGAACGACGATTCACGGACCATACGCTGGGATTCTTCGAGCGGCCCGGGATAATCCCGGCCGGATTCTGGACCTGCTATATCGGCGCCTCGCAGAACTCGCTGCATTACCTGCTTGCCTGGCCGGACCTGGCGACCAGGCAAGCGCGGTGGGACGCGTTCGCCGCCGATCCCGGCTGGCTGGCGGCGAAGGCGGAGTCCGAAGCCGACGGCCCGCTAGTGGATCACATCACCAGCGAGATCTGGAAGCCAGCGGCTTACTCGGCCCTGCAGTAACGTCAGGGCCCCGCGCAAGCTTCCGTGATCATGGAGCAACGCTTGATCACGGAACATCAGCCGTGTGATCACGCCACCGAGAGCCCGTGATCACCGTCTCGTGCATGATCACGGAACCTTGCGAGGGGGTACTTGGGCGACTGACCGGAACCGGACTGCCGCCCGGGCACAGGCCCGCGATAACGCAGCCTGATTAGCCAGCCCGATGCCTGGCCAGTTGTACCGCGATCCCTTCGAGCAGGCAGTCAAGGCCGAATTCGAACCTCTCGTCCCTGGTCGCCTCGGCATCGGGGTCAATGTTGTTGTCCAGCAGCCGCAGGAAATGGCTGAACTTGCCGGCTTCGAACAGCCGCCGCTTCCACTCTTCTAGCTTCACGGCGAACTCGGCTTCGAGGTACTCGAACTGCTCCTGCTCGCGCTGGGTGCGGAGTTCCTGAAGCTCGCGGACAACAGCACCGGAAACATAGGTATTGACGGTCTGCAGGACATTGACCGCCGTCGCGATATCGAGATCGAGGCAATCGAGAGCGGCGAGCATCTTGTCGAGGTTGCTCAGGGTGTTGGGCCCGAGCGGCGGCCTGGAGCTGAAGAAGTCCACCACCCACTTGTGGCGCAGCATCACCTCACGCGTGCTGAGGGCCTGAGTCCGCAGGTCAGCACGCCAGTCCCCGGTCGGCGCCGGCACCTGGACCTCGGCGATGATCGCGTCGAGCATGAGTTCGAGCAGGTGCTCCTTGCTGGCCAGGTGCCAGTACAGCGACATAGCGCCGGCCTGCAGCACCTGGGCGATCTTGCGCATGCTGATGGCCTCGGCACCGAAGCGGTCGGCCACCCCGATCGCGGCCGCCACGATCTCTTCCCTGGACAGAACCGAGCGGTGCCGACTTCCGCCGCGCGCTGGCGCCCGCGCGCCTGCCGGCGCCCGCGCCGCTGACGGCCGTCGCACCGGAGCCGGCCGCCGGGCCGAACCCTGCCGGAAATCGGCGCCGGGGCCGAACGGCGGCCAAAGCTCGTCGTCTGTCTCCATCAGTCCTCGGGGTCAGTTCTCGGAATGTTCTCTGTCCACACTACTCGGTTGACACTCGTACACCGTACTGTACAGTACGTCGTACGAGTCCATTCGTACACTGTACTGGAGACAGTTTCTGATGAGCGACACACTGGCGATCGAGGCCTCCGGCCTGACGAAGACCTATGGCGAGACCAGAGCGCTTGACGGCCTGGACCTTGATGTGCGGCAGGGCACGATCCTGGGCCTGCTCGGCCCCAACGGCGCGGGCAAGACGACGACCGTCCGGGTACTGACCACCTTGCTTCGCCCGGACCAGGGCTCGGCCAGGGTGGCCGGTCATGACCTGATGACGCAGGCGTCGGAGGTGCGCAGGCACATCGGCCTGACCGGGCAGTACGCCGCGCTCGACGAGTACCTGACCGGCCGCGCCAACCTGATCATGATCGGCCAGCTAGGCCGGCTCTCCAGCCGGGAGGCGAAGGCTCGCACGACTGACCTGCTGGCGAGGTTCAGCCTGACCGACGCCGCCGACCGGGGCGTCAAGACCTACTCGGGCGGCATGCGCCGTCGCCTGGATCTCGCCGCCAGCCTGATCAACCGCCCCGAGATCCTCTTCCTCGACGAGCCGACCACCGGTCTTGACCTGCCAAGCCGGATGGCGACCTGGGACGCGGTGCGAGAACTCGCGGCCGACGGGACCACTGTCCTGCTGACCACTCAGCATCTGGAGGAGGCCGACCAGCTCGCCAGCCGCATCGCCGTCGTCGCTCGGGGCAAGGTGCTGGCCGAAGGAACGCCCGCCGGCCTGAAGGCGCGAATCGGCGGCGAGCGAGTTCAGCTCACCGTGGCGGCCGGCGCCAGCCTGGTCGCCGCCGCGAAGGTGCTCGCCGAGCACGCGAGCGAGCCGCCAAGAACGGACGAGACCAGCCGCGTGGTCGAGGCCGCGGTGACCGCCGCCGCCCGCCGGCTGCCCGCGATCGTGCGTGACCTCGACGCCGCCGACGTGCTACTCGATGACCTGGCCATCGCCCACCCGTCGCTCGACGACGTCTTCCTGACCCTGACCGCGAAGGAGCGTAACTGACCATGACCGCGATCTCCTACACCCCTGCCGCCCTGGCACCTGAGCCCGCACCGGCCAGGCTCTGGTGGGCAGTCAAGGACACCTGGGTCCTCACCCGCCGCAGCATCGCCCGGATCATCAGGGAGCCTGAGCAGCTCAGCGATGTCACGATCCAGCCGGTTATCTTCGTCCTGCTGTTCACCTACGTCTTCGGATCGGCGATCGCGCTACCCGGCGGCGGCAGCTACCACCAGTACCTGATCAGCGGAATGTTCGGCATGACGATGGCCGGCAGCGCTCCGGGTACCGCCGTCGGGCTGACCAGTGACATGTCGACCGGCCTGATCGACCGGTTCAGGTCGCTGCCGATGTCACGATCCGCCGTGCTGGCCTGCCGCACGCTCGCCGACCTGCTGACGCAGATCATCGGCCTGGTCGTGCTGGCCGGAGCGGGCCTGGCCGTCGGCTGGCGTATCCACAACGGCGTGGCCGACGCGCTGGCCGCGGCCGGCCTGTCCCTGCTGTTCGCGTTCGCGATGACCTGGGCCGGAGCCTGCGCCGGAATGCTGCTGCGCAGCCCGGAAGCGGCCCAGGCAGTTGGCTTCATCGTGTTCCTGCCGCTGAGCTTCGTCTCCAACGCCTTCGTGCCCACCCAGGGCATGCCGGCGTGGCTGCGAGATTTCGCCAACTGGAATCCGCTCAGCGCCGTGGCCGCCTCCTGCCGCGCCCTCTTCGGCGGCCCCAACCCAGCCAACACGGTCCAGGTCTGGCCCATGCAGCACCCAGAGCTTGCCGTCATCATCTGGTCGCTAGCCCTGATAGCGGTCTTCGCCCCCACCGCCGTCTTCCTCTACCGCCGCAAGGTCCTGCGCTAGCCCTTCGCCTGGGCACCGGAGGTCAGGCAGCTCCCGCCCCGCCAAGGTTCCGTGATCTGGCGCGGCTCGTGATCACGGAAACCCGTCCGGGTGATCACGCTACCGATGTTCCGGGCTGTGACGCGAATTCCGTGATTGGGCTGGTGGCTGGCGTGCGGGGTTGCCGGCGGGCGGAGATCGCGTGATCGTCGTCGGCCCCGGCCTGTCCGGGAGGGACCTGACGCAGCCGGGGACCCCTGGTGTTGTTCTGGCAGCAGCGGGGTCCCCTGCTGCGGTAGCCCGATCACGGAATTCGCGGCAGAGCCACATTGCGCGGGGTGAGGTGGGACAGGTTTGCGAACTTCTGGGCGTGCTAGGGGGGTTTGTGCCGGGGTGGTGGCTAAAGATCTAGGAGGCTTTATTCCTGTAGGAGGGTTGACCACCATATTTGCTGTTAAGTCTCCTACAGGAAAAAAATCTCCTACAGGATCAGGCGAGCCGGTTAGCGAGTGATGCGGCTGTGAAAGCTGAGTCACCTGGGACCAGCCCGGATCCGGGCGTGGCTCCGCCAGACCACGCGTAGCAGCCCGATCACGGAATTCGCGCCAGAGCATGTCCCGGCGGGTTTTGTCGGTGGGCCATGTTAGGTTGTGAGTACTTAGAGAGATGGCATCGCCGGGACGATTGTGGTCTTGGTTACTAGGTGATATGGACTCCGTTTTGCGGGGTGTGTGTCCCGGCTGAGTGGCCCTCCTGTTTCCCCTGGTGAGTTCTGGTGCCGCGCCGGTGCCCGTCGTTGGTGCGGGCGTGTCCTGGCGGCGGCACGCGGACTCCGGCCAGTATCCCCGTGTTGTCGTCGGCGTGCGCGTGTCCGAGGGAGGTGGTGCCTGATGTCCGGTCAAGTCCAGCAGCCCGGCGCTGCCTCCGCCCTGCCCGCACCCGGCTCCCCCGCACCCGGCGCCGCCGCACCCGGCTGTCCGGGGCCGGGCTGTCCGGGGCCTGGCACGGAGGCCGGGGGCCCGGAGTCGGCGGCGCAGGCGGTGTCGATGGTGCTGGCCGGGCTGCGCTGGCTGGCCGGCGCGGACCTGGTGTCAGCTCCCGCCACGATCCAGGCGGACTGCCTGCGGGGCCTGGAGGAGGCCCGGTCGGTTCATACCGCCGCGCAGGCCTGGGTCCTGTCGGCTTTTGATTACGGGGACGGGGTCGAGGCTGACGGGCACCCCACAACCCGGTCCTGGCTCCGCTGGTACACCCGGACCATTCCTGCGGCCGCGTCGGACCGGGTCGGGTGGATGCGGCGGCTCCGCGCCCACCCCGACGTCAAGGCCGCGCTCACCGCCGGGGAGATCTCCGAGTCCTGGGCCAGGGACATCTGCGCCTGGACCGACCTGCTGCCCGAGTCCGCCCGCCGCGACGCCGACCGCATCCTGCTCGGCGCCGCCGCCGGCGGCGCGAAGCTGACCGACCTCGCCGGCCTGGCCGAGGAGATGCGGCAGCGGCTGGCCACCCCCGACACCGACGGCGACGACGACGGATTCGGCGACCGGCGGCTCCGGCTGGCCACGACGCTGGGCGGGGCCGGGAAACTCGACGGGGACCTGACGCCGGGCTGCGCCGAGGCGATGCGGGCCGTGCTGGACGCGCTGGGCAAGCGGTGCGGGCCCGAGGACCTGCGGACGCCGGGGCAGCGCCGGCACGACGCGCTGGAGGAGGCGATGCGCCGGCTGATCGCCGCCGGCGGCCTCCCGGACCGGGCCGGGCAGCCCACCCAGATCCAGCTCCACCTCAGCCTCGACGACCTCACCCGCCGCCTCGACGACCAGCCCCACGACCACGACGACGAGCACGACGGCACCGGGCAGGGCGGCGGCCAGCCTGGCGGGCCGGACCTGCTCAGCTCCCGGCTACGGCCCCGCCTCCAGCCCGACGGCACCACCGCGCCGCCCGCCATCCCCTGGCCGACGGCCGCACCCGGCACCGAATGCGACGCCACCATCATCCCCGTCGTCACCGGGCACCTCGACCACGACCTGCTGGACAAGCTGGCCGCCCTGCTCACCCGCCCGGTCACCGGACCCGGCAGCGGCACCCCCGGCACCAGCGGCTGCGACCACTGCGGCACCGGATACGGCCCCGCTACCCAGGACCAGGTATATGACCAGGTCCGCGACCTGATCGTCGCGAACGCGGTCGCGCTGCTGTCCGGCAAGCACGGACTCGCCTCGTTCCTGCGCACCGGCAGGCTCGCCCGCCCGGCCGCGTCAGTCAGCCTGCCCCTGGACGTCGGGACCAGCACCGACACCATCCCGGCTCACCTGCGCCGCGCGGTCATCCTCCGCGACCAGCACTGCGCCGCGCCCGGATGCACCGCACCGCCCTCGAGCTGCCAGGTGCACCACATCCGCCCCCGGAGCAAGGGCGGCACCACCAGCCTCACCAATATGATCCTTCTGTGTAGTTTTCATCATCTGATCCTGGTTCACCGACGGGGCTGGAGCATCGTCCTCAACCCCGACGGCACCACCACCATGACCAGCCCCGACCGCGGCCGGATCTACCACAGCCACAGCCCGCCCGCCATCACCGCCGCCTGACCGACGGCGCGGCCAACGGTGTGTTCCAGCCCTAGATCGTGGTCCCCGACGTGCTGGGTTTGGGGCGGCCATCCTCAGCGCAGCCGGTTGTAGATGGCCAGCACGGCGGCTGTCGCGTCGGCCTCCGAGGGGAGTTCAGCTGCGCGCCGAAGCGCGGCAGCGGAGAGCTTGCGGCCCAGCCCGGGATCATCGAGCACTCTCAGGACGGCCCGGCCAAACGCGACCGGATCGGCCGGCGGGACGAGAACGGCGGCTTCATCACCGGTCAGATCCGCAACGCCGCCGACGTCGGTAGCCACGATCGGGCGTCCGGCTCGCAGCGCCTCCTGCAGGATAAGCGGCTGCCCCTCCCACCGGCTGGGCAGCACGAATACGTCGGCGGCCGCGAGCAGCTCGGTTACGTCGGCCCGCCGGCCGAGAAACCTCGCGTCAACCTTGAACTCGTCCGCCTGCGCGGCCAGGGCACCGGCCAGCGGACCGTCCCCGGCGATGACCACGAGTGGCTCGGGTTTCCTGTCCAGCCAGTCCGTCGCCGCCGCCAGCAGGATGTCGAAGCCCTTTTGCGGTGCCAGCCGCCCGACAGCGAGCACAACCGGCCGCCCGGCCGCAGCGAGGCCAGCCGACGTCGCGAGATCGCCCGGCCCCGCCCCGTCGGCCAGCCTGACGGGACCTGGAGGCGCGGGCACGACCGCCCGGTCCACCGTCCTGGCACCCAGCCCGCGCATCCGAACACCCAGATCCGGCGAGACGCACAGGACCACGTCAGCCCGCCTGGCGACTAGCCGCTCAAGCAGTCCGTAGATCGCCGCGAGCCGCGCCCCGGCCGGCGCCGCATTGTGCACAGTCACGACCAGAGCCCGGCCGCCTCCCGCGCCGTCGGCCCCAACCCTCGCCCCCCCGTCGGCCACCACCCAGCCGACCCAGCCGACCCAGCCCCGCCGGCCAGAGCGCCAGCGCCGCCAGCGCACCGGCTCGCAGCCCATGAGCATGCACGACCTCGGGTCGCCACCCAGGTCCGAGCAGCAGCCGCCGCAGCCGCAGCACCGCCCGCACATCACCGACAGGCCGAGGCCGGTCGGTGATCGTCACCACCTCAAACTCAGCCCCGCCCGCCACAGGCCGGCCAACCACAGGCCCGCCCGTCTCAGCCCCGCCCTCGAACAGCGCCCTGGTCTCCCCCGGCCCGAACACCCGAACCCGCGCACCCGCCAGAACGCACGCAGCTGCCAGCATCGCCACATGCCGCCCGGTTCCGCCAGCCGTGGTCCCGAGCACAAATCCAAGCCGCAGCGACCCGTGATCACCCGGACCGGTCGCCGGCCCGGTCATGACGCGACCCGCCGCTTCACCCGTGCCAGCACACTGCGCAGGTCACCGCCGTCCAGTACAGCCACCACCGCCCCGAACGAGATCAGCACGCACACCCCGGCGGCCCCGGCCAGCCCCGCGTTCGGCCAGGGTCCAGAGACCGGCACGGCGGACGTCAGAGCCACCGCCACCGCCGCTCCGGCCAGGCCGCCGGCCAGACCAGCGCCGATCGCCCGCCAGCTGCCGCGCAGGGCCGCCGCTCCCCTGACCCGTTGGACCGCGACCAGAAGCCCGACTCCCGAGGCGGTCATGCCGACGGTGTTGGCGAGGCCGAGCACGGGCACCACCAAGTCGGCCGGCACCAGCGGGACCACGGTCAGGTCGACCCCGATCACCACCAGCCAGCCGGCCACCAGCGCGATCGCGGCGGCCCTGTTCCGCCCGTCGGCGAGCAGCACGCGGGACAGGCAGGCGGTCAGCCCGTAGCCCACCAGCCCCGGTGCGAACGCCGCGAGCGCCAGCGCGAACTGCCCGGCCGCCGCCGAGCTCAGCCCGGGGAAGGCATGCGCGACCGGCGCAGCGACGCCGGCCAGCAGGGCCGCCCCCAGCCAGGATGCGAGCGCGGTCGCCCTGGTCGCCGAGGCCGCGGCCGCATCGAATTCAGCTCCCCGCCGCGCGGCCAGCACGGGAAAGGCACTGACCGCGATCGGGATCGCGAGCACCGCGTAGACCGAGACGAAGACCTGCCAGCCATAGCTGTAGACGGTCACGGCCGAGCCGTGGCTGCCGCTGTGCCCGTTGGCCAGCCAGGTCACCACGAGCACAGAAGCGTCCTGCGCGACGAGGGCCACGACCCCGACGCCAGCCAGGCTGCCTGCCCGTCTGGCAATTCCGGAGGGGAAATGGAGCGTGGGCCGCAGTCGAAGTCCCAGCCGCCAGACCGGCCACACGGCAGTCAGCACGAGCGCTGCCACCCCCAGCGTGGTACCACCAGACAACGTAAGCTCGGCACCGGCCGGCAAGCCAGCCAGGTGGGTGGTGTAGCGGCGGCCGAGCGGGACAAAGAACAGGTAAGCGGCGATCACCACCAGGCTGGACAAGACCGGCGCCAGCGCGGGCGCGGTGAACCGGCGGTGCGACTGCAAGAGGCCATACAACACCACGGCCACGCCATAGAGCAGGATCTGCGGCGCGAAAACGACCAGCATCCGGGACGCGACCGGCACCAGGCTGGCCCGCACGCACCCAGACCCAGGGTTGCCGGGCATCAGCGCCGAGATCGCCGGCCCTGCGGCCAGGGCCAGCGCCAGGCTGACCGGGACGAGGATGACCACTGTCCAGGTGAGCAGCGCGGACGCGGTCGCCGTCAGCTCGGACCTGGCCTGCGCATCCGACGTCGCCCGGTCGGCCGGCCGGGCCAGGACCGGCACCACGATGGCCGTCAGCGCCCCGCCGAGCACGATGTCGTAGATGACGTTCGGCACCTGGTTGGCAGTCACGTAGGCGGCGCTGAGGCAAGAGGTCTTGACGGTCCCGGCGAAGACCAGCGTCCGGGCGAACCCGAGTACCCGC
This sequence comes from uncultured Actinomycetota bacterium, assembly GCA_963819285.1. GTDB lineage: Bacteria > Actinomycetota > Actinomycetes > Streptosporangiales > Streptosporangiaceae > Chersky-822. The sequence goes on along the minus strand of CAWFVM010000006.1, from coordinate 26,887 downwards.
GCCAGGACGGTAAGCCCGCCGATGAGCAGCGCGGCCCGCCCGATCCCAGCAACACCCCGACCGCCACCCGCCCCGCCCGAGCCGACGTCCGCCCCGCCCGAGCCGACGTCCGCCCCGCCCGAACCGAAATCCGCCCCGCCCGCGCGGTCAGGCCCGACGCTGGGACTGACCGCATCCCCCTGGTCGCTGGCCGGAGTCGCCTGGTCGGCCACGTCGGCCTGGTCAGATGGTCCGGCCGGCCCGGTCACGGCCTGCGCAGGTTATCGGCCGGCACAGCGGCCGCCACACCAGCCACACCAACCTCAGCAGCCACCCCAGTCTCAGTAACCCCCGCGACCTCAGCAGCCACACCGGTCTCAGCAATCACGCCGACCTGAGCAGGCGCGGTGGGTTCGGCAGGCGCTGGGGGTCGGCGGCCGAGCAGGTCTAGCCAGTTCAGCGCCGGGGTGCGGGCAATTACCTTGGTGAAACTGACCTTCTCGCTCAGAACGGTCAGCCCCGCGATGCCCGTCAGAACGCCGAGTCGAGCCGGGCGCGACAGCGACGAGGCGGCAGCGACGCCGAGCATCGCGCCGAGTGCGTTCGCGCCCGAGTCACCGAGCATCGCCCGCTCGGCCAGGTCCTCGGGCAGTAGCGCCATCGCCGCCCCGGCCGGCGCGGCGACCTTGGCCCGCGCATTCGGCCCGGCTACCAGGAGCGCCGCAGCCGCGACCGCACAGACCTTGATCGCCCGGCCCGGCCGCAAGTCAAACAGGTTCACCAGGTTGGCCGCCCCGGCCACCAGCCCCGCATCAATCACTACATCCAGGACATTTCCGGCCACGCTCCCCTGCCCGCGACCCCATCGATGTGACATCGCTGGGGCTCCAGCCCCAGCGATGTCACATCGATGGGGCTGGGGGCCGGGGCGGGAGCTGAGGCCGGGGCCGGAGCTGAGGCCGGGGCCGGGGCCGGGGCGGGAGCTGAGGCCGGGGCGGGAGCTGAGGCCGGGGCGGGATCGGCTGATGAGCAGGGCGGAGGCTAGGCCGGTGGCTCCTATGCCGAGGATCTTGATCGCGCCGGTGGTGAGCTCGCCGGAGGCGAGGGCGCCCAGGTGGCCTCGGAAGCCGCGACGGTCGGCTGTCCCGGCCAGGTCGTCGTAGCAGCCGACCGCTCCGGCGCCGAGTCCGGCCAGCGCCAGCGCTAGCCGCTCGTGGGGACGCAGGCCAGGCACGGCCAGCGCCGCCCCGGCGGCGGCCACGCTCACGGCCGGCCCTTCCAGGAGGGTGACCGGCTCGCCTCGGTGGTTGGTCCTGGTCCAGGTCTTCTCGCCGCCTGGCGGGCGCCTGGTCAGGATGGCGTAGGCCAGTCTCGCCCCGCCGAGAGCCGCGAGCAGGCGCGGCACTGGCCTTGCGGTCATCCCTTCACCGTCTTCTTCTTGGGGGTGCTGCTCGGAGTCGGCGACGGCGTAGGTGACGACGTCGGGGCCGGACTTGGCACGGTACCAGGGCCCACCCCGTAAGTGGTCGCCGTCGGGTGCGGGTCGAGCATCTTGCGCAAGGCCTGGATCACGATGATCTGCCCGGTCGTCGTGTCCGCGTAGTCCACCGTGGTGAGCAGCGCGCCCGCGCCGCCGCTGGTGACCGCGTCGATCGCGCTGCCGGGGCCAGAGCCCGGCAGCGAGCCGGCCAGCAGCGCTCCCTTGCCGGCTTGCTGAAGGTCGCGGGTCAGATCGATCAGCGCGAGGTTCTCCGGGCTCAGGCTGCTCGCGTTGACCGCAGTGCTGCCGGGCGTGACCACGATGGCCAGGGCGGCCTGACCGTCCAGGGACGTGCCGCCCCTGGGGTTGCCGACCTGCAGGAAGCCCTGGTCGCCGAAGCCGGTGAGGATGGTGTTCTCCTGCGTCGAGGTGAGCGTGGGCAGGTCGAACTTGTCCATGAGAGCGGCGGCGAGCACCTTGGCCGCGGCCTGCTGGCCGGGAATCTGAGCGCCCGCCGAGTCCGAGGTACTGACGTTGGGTGGCGCAAGCTGGCTGGCCGTGTTGCTCAGCGCCGACTCGGTCGTCGCGTCCACGGCGAAGAACTGCGGCGCGAGGCTGATCGTCCCGGTCAGCGTGGCGCCGGACTGGCCGAGCGCGGTCTTGAGCCCGTTGACCACCGTGCTGTCCGCGCCGGGGGCGGTCACCAGCACCACCCGCTCGCCGGTGAGCAGATGGGCGAGCAGGTATCCCGACGACGCCTGCGCGAACGCGTCATCGGCGTTGATCTGGCGTCTGAGCTGGCCATTCTGCGCGTTGAGCTTGTCATTGAGCCGCTGCGCCTGCTGCGACTCGTTGTTCAGCTTGTTCGCCAGCTTGGGCGGCAGCGCCTCAGCCCCCACCACGATGCCGATCGCGAGCGCCAGGAAGACGGCCACGATGGAGACCAGGTGGTACCGGAAATCGATCACTTGAACAATCCTGTGAGCCAGTGCCAGAAGGGACTCAGCCGCAGGCCAACATAGGTGAGGATGATGTGGCCGACCGGCAGGAACCTTATGGCGACGACAATCGCGACGACCGCCGCCAGCACCAGCACGACCAGCCACCAGGTCGAGATCCGGCTGTGATAGAGGCGGCTGACCCCCTTCGGCTCGACGATCTTGTCGCCGACCCGCATCCTGGTCAAGATCGCGCTGGCCATTCCCGGCCGGCCCTTGTCCAGGAACTCTACCAGCGTGAACCTCATGCCGACCGCGACGATCAGCCGCGCACCCGCCTCGTCGGCCAGGAGCAGCGCGACATCCTCGCTGGTCCCGGTCGCCGGGCACAGCACCGAGTCAAGGCCAAGCTCCTGCACCCGCTGCAGGCCGGGGGCCCGGCCGTCCGGGTAGGCGTGCACCACGATCTCGGCCCCGCAGGTCAGTGCCCGGTCCGAGACCGAGTCCATGTCGCCGACGATGAGATGGGGCCGGTGCCCGGCTTCAAGCAGTGCGTCAGCGCCGCCGTCCACCGCCACCATCACCGGCTTGAACTCCCTGATGTAGGCGCGCAGGGCCAGCAGGTCCTCGTGATGCCGGTAGCCCCTGGCCACGACCAGCGCGTGCCTGCCCTCGAGCCTGGTCCGCAGCGGAGGGATGCGGATGCCGTCGATCAGCTCTTCGAAGTCGCGGCCGATGTACTCGACTGTGTTGGCCATGAAGGCCCTGATCTGGTCGGCCAGGCCTTCCTTGGCCTTGATCATCGCGGCCGCGACCGACTCGCTGGTCTGCACCGTGCCCTTGGCCAGGATGGCCTCGCCTGAATACAGCGTGTCGCCGTCCAGCCGGATGAGATGCCCGTCAGAGAGCTTATCGAGCAGGTCAGAGCCGACGTCATCGATCAGCGGGACGCCGCCCTCGATGAGCAGCTGCGGCCCGAGATTGGGATACCGGCCGGTGATGCTCTGGGCCACGTTGACCACCGCGGCCACATTGCACCGCAGCATGGACTCGGCGCTGACCCGGTCGAGGTCGGCGTGGTCGATCACCGCGATGTCACCGGGCTGCAGCCGCCTGGTCAGGTTCTTGGTGCGCCGGTCGACCCGCGCGGGCGCCACGAGCCCGGGCAGCTCAGCCGATCCGGCCCGGCGCCTCGCCGGGAGCAGTCGCGAGTAGCCCTTCATTGCGTCACCAATTGTGCCAGGCTGGCTACCGATCGGGACGACTGCGGGGAGCTTCCGGCGACTGGCGGCATCAGTTCGACTCCGGCTGCCCGGCCCGTTCGGCCGCCGCGGCGGCGAGCAGCTCGGTCGCGTGCGCGCGGCCGAACTCCGAATCCTCGAGCCCGGCCAGCATCCTGGACAGCTCCCTGACCCGGCCTGAGTCATCCAGCCTGGTCACCCCGCTGGACACGACCGACCCGTCCCCTGCCTTCTCGACCACGAGGTGAGTGTCGGCGAACGCCGCCACCTGCGGCAGGTGCGTGACCACGATCACCTGCGCCAGCCGGGCCAGCCGGGCCAGGCGCCGGCCGATCTCGACCGCGGCCTTGCCGCCGACCCCGGCGTCGACCTCGTCGAATACGAACGTGGGCACCGGGTCAGCGCCGGCGAACACCACCTCGATGCCGAGCATGACGCGGGAAAGCTCGCCGCCCGAGGCTCCCTTGTGCAGCGGCAGCGCGGGTGCGCCGGGATGGGCCGCGAGCCTGAGCTCCACGTCATCGGCCCCGTGCGTGCCGTACTCGCGCAGCGGGGTGACCACGGCCTTGAGGCTGGCGTGCGGCATCGCCAGCGCGCCGAGTTCAGCGGTGACCGCCGCCTCGAACGTGGCCGAGGCCTCCTGGCGCCTGGCGGTAAGCTGGCTGCCGAGATCTCGCACCTGTCCGGCGAGCTCGGCCTCGGCCGCTTCCAGGCCGGCGATCTTGTCGTCGTCACCATCTAGCTCGGTCAGCCGGGCGGCGGCGCCCTTCGCCCAGTGCAGGACGGCAGCCAGCTCGGGGACGGCATCGGCGCCGGGCTGCCCGTTAATCCCAGGTGTTTCACTCGGTGCTGGGCCGCTGCCGACAGACGCCTGCGGTACCGGGACTGACCCGTAGGCGCGGATCAGCCGCGTCAGCTCGGCCCTGCGATCCTGCACCACGGCCAGCCTGGCCGGATCGGCCTCGATCGAGTCGGCGTAGGACGCCAGCTCGGCGGCGACGTCGGCAATGAGGTAGGCGGCCTCGGAGATCCTGGTGGCCAGCACGCCGAGCGCCGGGTCGTGCGCCGAAGCCGCCTCAAGCGCCTGCCGGGCCGAGCCGAGCAGGGTCAGCACGTCGGACGACTCGTAGTCGGCGGTCGAGGGGTCGGAGATCAGCGCCTCGTGGGCCGTGGTGGCGGCGCTGTGCAGCGTGTCGGCATTGGTCAGCCGCTCGGCCTCGGCGTGCAGGTCGAGGTCCTCGCCGTCGGCCGGCTCGGCTCGCTCGATCTCCTCAAGCCCGCGCCGCAGGTCCGCCGCCTCCCTGGCGCGCTCGCGGGTCAGGGAGGTCAGGTCGTCGAGCCCGCCCTGATCTTGAGGTGCCGCTGGTAGGTCCGCTGATAGTCGCCGAGCAGCCGGGCGAGCTCGGGCCCGGCGAACCGGTCGAGCGCCGCCCGCTGCCTGCCCGGCTTGAGCAGCTGCTGCTGGTCGGCCTGACCGTGCACCGCGACCAGGTCGTCGGCGAGGTACGTGAGCAGCGACACCGGCACCGACCGGCCGCCTGCGTAGGCCCGCGAACGTCCTTCGGCGGAGACCGACCGCTGCAGCACCAGCGTGCCGCCGTCGTCGTCCAGGTCGCCGCCTGAGTTGTTGACCTGCGTGGCTACCTGGCCGTCAGGATCGATCCGCAGCCGGCCCTCGACGCTCGCCCGGTCGGCGCCTGGCCGTACTCGCGCCGGATCGGCCCGGCCGCCGAACAGCAGGCCGAGGCCGGTCACGACCATCGTCTTGCCGGCGCCGGTCTCGCCGGTGACCACGTTGAAACCCGGTGATAGCTCGAGCACCGCGTCGTCGATGACGCCGAGGCCGCTGATCCTGACTTCCTCAAGCATCGCCCGCTGGCTCCTCGTCTTGTGTCCGCTCGCGCGGGCTCGCCGCAGGCCCGGCCCGGCCGCGCCAGCCGGCCACCGGCAGCCCGAACTTGACCACCAGCCGGTCGGTAAACGAGGCTCCGATGCTCGCGCTCGCGTCACCGTCCCGTGCGCCGCGTCCCTGTGCGCCGCCGTGCAGCCTGGCCAGCAGCACTGGCAGCGCGCCGCGCCTGACCTCGACCCTGGCACCAGGCGGCAGGTCAACCGCCCGTCGGCCATCACACCACAGAACGGCACCTGATACCTCGCCCTGGCCGCCGGTGGCGCCGATGACTTCCGCCGCGAGCACAGACTCCGGCGATACCACCATAGGCCCTGCGAAAAGGGCGTGGGCGCTAATCGGTACCAGGAGCAGCGCCTCGACATCGGGCCAGACCACAGGACCGCCCGCCGAGAAGGCGTAGGCCGTAGAGCCGGTCGGGGTCGCGAAGACGATGCCGTCACCGCCCCACCGCGACAGCGGCCTGCCGTCGACCTCGGTCACCAGGTCGAGCATTCGTTCCCTTGACGCCTTCTCGACCGTGGCCTCGTTCAGCGCCCACGCCGTCGCGACCTGGGCGCCGTTCTGCCTGACCGTGACATCGACTGTCATCCGGCGTTCGACCACGTAGGCGCCGGCCAGCAGCGAATCCACGGCGTCGGTGAGCGCCTCGGGCTCGGTCCCGGCCAGGAACCCGACGTGACCCAGATTGACCCCGAACAGAGGTGTGCCGGCCGGGCGGGCCAGCTCCGCGGCGCGGAGCAGGGTGCCGTCTCCGCCGACCACGAGCACCAGCTCAGCGTCCTGCGCGGCCTCGGCGGACACCGGCACCTCGACCGCCCCGGCGCAGTCCAGGTCCCCCGCCTCCGGCTTGAGCACCCGGACGCTGACTCCGGCCCGTGCCAGCCTGGCCGCGATCAGGCGAGCGATCCTGACGCCTTCGGGGCGGCCGGTGTGCACGACGAGCAGCATCGCGCGGGGCCGGCCCCGCTCCCGGTGCCCGGGCCGGTCATTGCGGGCCCTCGCTGATGGCCCGGTCCAGCTCAGCCGGATCGAGCGGAGGCGCGCCGCTGGCGAGCCAGAGGAAGTACTCCACGTTGCCCGAAGGACCTGGCAGCGGGCTCGCGGTCACGCCGCGAACGCCAAGCCCCAGCTCGAGGGCGGCTCGCGCCACGGCCTGCACGGCCGCCGCCCGCAGGGCCGGGTCGCGCACCACTCCTCCCGAGCCGACCTGCCCCTTGCCTACCTCGAACTGGGGCTTGACCAGCAGCACGAAATCGGCGTCTGGCCGCGCGCAGCCAACGAGGGCGGGAAGCACCTGGGTCAGCGAGATGAACGACAAGTCGGCCGTCACCAGTTCCGGCGGCGGCGCGACCTGCGCCGGCTCCAGGTTCCGCACGTTGACCCGGTCGAGCGTCGTGACCCTGGCGTCGGACCGCAGGCCCCAGGCGAGCTGGCCGTAACCGACATCCGCGGCGACCACGTGCGCGGCGCCCGCCCGCAGCAGCACATCGGTGAACCCGCCGGTCGAGGCGCCGGCGTCCAGGCAGCGGCGGCCGGCGCACGGTCAGCCCGGCGAAGGCCTCAAGCGCGCCGGCCAGCTTCCTGCCTCCTCTGGACGCGTAGTCGGGGCCGCTGTCACCGCGCAGGACGATCGCGGCGTCCTGGCCGACCTGGGTGGCTGCCTTGGCACCTGACTGCCCGCCGACGCTGACCTGGCCGGCGGCGATCAGTTCCGCCGCCTGCGCGCGTGACCTGGCCAGGCCCCGGCGAACCAGCTCCGCGTCAAGCCGTGTCCTTCTGACCATCTCCCCTTGCCCCTATGCTCCGGGTCACTGCTGCGGACCGGTGCGCAGCTCGCCCAGCACTTCGACTAGCTGGCTGTGCACCCCCTCAAAGACGGCGGGATGCTCTGACACGGGCAGTTCGCCGAGCTCCCCGAGCCGCCGCAGTGCCTCATCGACCCGAGGCTCTCCTGTCCGCCGGGCGTCGGCCTCCGCCTCGATGTCCTCGTTCATGCCCGCCTGACCCCGTTTCCGACCGCGTCGTGCTGGACTGCGCTGTTGCCTGTCCGGACCATTCTCCGTCCGCGAGCCGTGTGCTCGACGCAACGGCGAGCCGTTTGACCGCTTGCCCTGCCAGGAACGCTACCGTTTGCCAGATCAGCGCGAAGGAAAGCGAGGCGGGATGGCGACAACGCAGGAATGCCGCAAGGCCCTGGAGAGTCTCACGGGCCGCCTGCAGTCCGAGGGAGTCCAGGCCAGGGCCGCGAGGCTGGCCGGGCGGACGCTCAGCTGCCGCGTCTCGGATCTGGGCGTGCTCTTTACCACCACGCTCCAGGCTCACGGCACCGATCCGATCGTCGAGGCCCAGCCCGGTGCCCCGGCCGCCCAGATCAGGTTCACCGCCAGGAGCGACGACATCGTGGCGATCTCCGAGGACCCCGGCACCTTCGCCAGGGCCTGGCTGACTGGCCGGCTCAAGGTCGAAGGCAGCATCATGGACCTGCTGCAGCTCAGAAAGATGATTTAGGCCCGCACCGGGCTCCGGGAATCGGCGAAGCGGCTACCGTGAGGTGATGAGCGTGCTGTTCGGCCGGCCGCGGGCCGAGATCGCGCCGGGTGCGGTGCACCTGCCCGGCTGGCTGCCCGAGCAGCGGCAGCGCGAGCTGGTCGGAGCCTGCCGCGAGTGGGCCAGGCCGCCGGCCGGGATCCGGCATACCGTGCTGCCGACGGGCGGCGTGATGTCGGTGCAGACCGTCTGCCTCGGCTGGCACTGGGTGCCTTACCGGTATCTGCCGACCGCCGATGACGTCGACGGCGCCCCGGTCAAGCCGTTTCCCGGCTGGCTGGCTGACCTTGGCCGCGAGGCAGTCGCCGCCGCGTATCCCGGCGAGACCGGCCTGGCCGCGTCCTACCGGCCCGACGTCGCGCTGATCAACTTCTATGACGAACGCGCCAAGATGGGACTGCACGTCGACAAGGACGAGCGGAGCCCGGCGCCAGTGGTATCGCTCAGCCTCGGCGCGAGCTGCGTGTTCAGGTTCGGCAACACGCAGAATCGCGGCCGGCCGTGGCAGGACGTCGAGCTTGAGTCCGGTGACCTGTTCGTCTTCGGCCTGGAGTCCAGGTTCGCCTACCACGGCGTGGTCCGGACCCGGCCAGGGACCGGCCGGCCTGACCTCGGACTTCCGGCCGGCCGGGTGAACCTCACGCTGCGCGAGTCCGGGCTGAGCCTGCCTGGCGGCCATGCCGGAGGGTGACGTCGTCTGGCGGACAGCACGCCAGCTCGACGCCGCGCTGACCGGTCGGGCGCTGACCCGCAGCGACTTCCGGGTGCCGCGATTCGCCACCACCGACCTGACCGGGCGGGTCGTGCGCGACGCGGTCTCGCGCGGCAAGCACCTGCTGATCCGGGTCGACGCCGGCCCCGGCGGCGCAGGCGGCCTGACCGTGCATACGCACCTGCGGATGGACGGCTCCTGGCGGATCAGGCCGGCCGGCGGCTATCCGCCCGGTGACCACCGGGTCCGGCTGGTGCTCGCCAACGACGAGTGGCAGGCGATCGGCTACTCGCTCGGCGTCGCGGAGGTACTGCGCACCGATCACGAGGATCAGGTAGTCGGCCACCTGGGCCCTGACCTGCTCGGCGACGACTGGGACGCGGCCCGCGCGATCGCCAGGCTGCGAGCGCCGGCCAGGCCGCTCGGCGAGGCCCTGCTTGACCAGGCCAATCTGGCCGGCATCGGCAACTTGTACAAGGCCGAGGTGTGCTTCCTGCGCGGCCTCAGCCCGTGGCGGCCGGTCGCCGAGGTCGATGACCTGGCTGCGCTGGTCGAGCTGGCCAGGCGCCTGCTCGACGCCAACAAGGAGCGGGTCGGCCAGGTCACGACCGGCAATCCGGCTCGCGGCCAGGAGACCTGGGTCTACGGACGATCAGGCCGCCCGTGCCGCCGCTGCCGCACCCCGGTCAGGGCCGACGGGCGGGCCGGCCAGGGCAGCGCCGCCATGGAACGGGTGACGTTCTGGTGCCCGGTATGCCAGCCTGCCCAGTAATGAACACCGCGAACGCCAGCCACACGGCCCTGATCCTGGCCAGCACAGCGCTCCAGCCGGTCCCGGCCGTACCCGAGATCCGGCTGTATCAGAGCGCTGACGCCTTCAGCCTCTGGGAGCGGACCGAGCAGGAACTCGGCGAGCCCGACCGCCCGCCCCCGTTCTGGGCCTTCGCCTGGGCCGGCGGCCTGGCCATGGCCCGCTACGTGCTTGATCATCGCGAGGTTGTCACCGGCCGCACCGTACTCGACCTCGGCTCAGGCTCTGGCCTGACCGCGATCGCCGCCGCGGTGGCCGGCGCGTCGGCCGTGCTCGCGAGCGAACTTGACCCGCTCGCCATCGCCGCCATCGGCCTCAACGCGGCGGCGAACGGCGTCACGATCAGCACCGCCGGCGACGTGCTCGACGAGCCAGGTGACGCGGCGCAGGTCGTGCTCGCCGCCGACATCTGGTACGAGAAACAGCTGTCCGCCCGGGCGCTCGGCTTCCTGCAGCGAGCGGCCTGCCACGGCGCCACCGTCCTGGCCGGCGATGTCGGCCGGGCGTTCCTGCCCCGCGAGCTGATGCGTGACCTGGCCGTTTACGAGGTCCCCGTCGCCGCCGACCTGGAAAACGCCGCCGTGAAACGAGCGCTGATCCTGACCCTGCGCTGATGAATCGCCGCCGGGCACTCAGCAATCCGGCTCCGGCCGCGTCTTACAAGCATGAAACCTCCTGAAAGCCGCGCCAGGAAACGGCGGGCAAGTGAGTATCGATAACGCACAGCACCCGGCTACTGCCGTCCCCGGCGACTCCGCCGACGAGCTGATCGACCGCCTGTACCGGGCTCATGCCGTCGAGCTGGTCAGGGTCGCGCTGCTGCTGCTCGGTGACCAGCCGACCGCGGAGGACGTCGTCCAGGACGCCTACCTCGGCCTGCACCGGAGCTTGCGGCGGCTGCGCGATCCGGCCAAGGCGCTGCCCTACCTGCGAGCCTGCGTCGTGAACGGGTGCCGGAGCGTCCAGCGGCGCCGGAGCCGGCTCAGCCTGCGGGCGGAGCAAGAGCCTCCGCCGGTGTGGTCCGCCGAGTCAGCCGCGATTGCCATGCAGGACCGGCGGGCGGTGCTCGCCGCCGTAGCCAGCCTGCCCGGGCGAGCACGCGAAGTGCTCGCCTTCCGCTACTACCTCGATCTGCCCGACGGCGACATTGCCGCAGCACTCGGCGTCAGCAGGTCGACCGTCTCATCCACCGCGTCCCGGGCGCTCGTCACGCTCGCCCGCAAGCTTGAGGAGCAGCAGTGAACGACAACATCGAAGGCCTGCTGCGGGATGCCTACCGCAGCGCCACTGACACGGTCAGCCCGGACTGCCTCCGAGGCCTCGGCGAGCGGTCTCCCTCCGCCCAGCCTGCTAGCTGGTCGGCCAGGCGCGGCCAGCGACAGTGGCTAATCCCGCTCACGGCAGCAGCCGCGGTCGCCCTGATCGGCGTGCTCACCGCCTCGGTCCTGCCGCAGGTACTGCGCGGCGGCCACGCGACCGGGCAGCCCGGCCCCGTCTCCGGCGACCCGGCGAAGCAGTTCCTCGTGGCCGTCGCGCTCGGCACCGGCAACGACATCTCCGTGCACAGCTCAGTGACCGGCGCCGCCATCGCCTCCGTCGCACCTCCGGCAGGCGGCACGTTCGGCGCGGTAGCTACCGGCACCGGCAGGACCTATGTCGCCGTCGTCGGGAAGCGGGGTGCCTGCGGCAGCTGGCTCTACCGCTTCAGGGTCAGCCGGGCCGGCCGGCCAAGTGCTCTCAGGCCTCTGGCCCCCGGTCGCCTTGGCCAGTCGATCACGCAGGTAGCCATCAGCGCGAACGGCCGGACGCTCGCGTTCGCCGCCCGGCAGTGCGCCACCGCCAGCGGAGCCGGGCCAGCCGACCTGGGGGTGATCAGCCTGGCAACCAGGCAGCGCAGGCAATGGAGCCTGCCCGGTCAGGCTCACGTCGGGCCGCTGTCCCTGACTGCCGACGGGCACGTGCTTGAGTACAGCCTCAACGCGACTGGGCACGTCCCCTCCGCCGTTTACGTCATGCCCGCCAGCGCCGCGCCAGGGACGGCCTCGGAGCGCAGCCGCAGGATCGTCGAGGCGAGCAAGTTCGGTGCCGCGGCCGAGATCAGCGGCGCCGAGCTGACCCCGGATGGCGTCACGATCTACTTCACGACGAGTTCCGAGGGACCGGCCTTCAACAGCCAATGGGAGTTGCGCGCGGTCAGCGTCGCGACCGGAGCGACCCGGCTGCTCGGCCGCTACCCGGGATTCCCCGACTACTTCGTCACCGATCCAGCCGTGCGCGAGGTGACCGTGTTCACCAGGCTGCCAGCGGCACCCGCCGGCACGCCGTCACCCAGCCCCACGGGACCGGCGAGTCCTCCAGGCCCAGTCCCGACCAGCTCACCCGGGCCAACCAGCTCACCCGGGTCCCCGAATCCGACGAGCTCGCCTAAGCCGACGCGATCACTAGCACCGACGACCTCGCCCAACCCGAATCCGACCGGCTCGCCCGCACCGACCAGCTCGCCGGGACCGTCGCACTCCCGCGCGGCCATCGAATTGCGTCACTACCTTGATCTCGTCAGGATGCTGGAAGCGGCGTCTCATCAGAGATCCGACGTCGTCAGGATCTTCCTCCCGAGCGCCCGCACCACCTTCCTCAACCCAGTCCCCTGGAACCTGAGCCGCAACCACTACGTCTGGTAGCAGCGCGGCCTGGCGCTGACGGGCAACCCGTGCCTGTTTCCGTGATCATGGAGCACTGGCTGATCACGGAAACAGGCTGGCGCCAATTCCGTGATGTTAGCCGGGGCGGAGGATGACGGTCTTGAACGCCGGCAGGATGATTACCGGGCCGGGCTTGCGCTGGGTGAGGGTGCCGGTGCCGGGTTTGCGGGCTCTGGGCGAGCTTGCGGGCTCTGGGCGAGCTTGCGGGGTTGGTGCCGGGGTGGTGGCTAAAAGATCTAGGAGACTTTTTTCCTGTAGGAGGATTGACCACCATATTCGCTGTTAAGTCTCCTACAGGAAAATAGTCTCCTACAGGATCAGGCGAGGCGGGCAGCGGGTGAGGCGGCTGTGAAAGCTGAGACACCAAGGACCGCTCCGGGTCCTGGCGGTGGCTCCGCCAGGCCCGCGTAACAGCCCGATCACGAAATCGCGCCAGAGCCCGGAACATCAGCGGTGTGATCACCCAGACATCGCCCGCAGCGCCCGGCACCGCCGCTCATGTTCCGCAATCATGCCGGGACGGGTGATCTCGGCGTCCGAGGCGACGGCAGAACCCTGCTGATGTTCCGTAATCAAGCCCGGGACGGTGATCACGGTGTCCTGGTGGTGTGATCATGCGGCTGATGTTCCGTGATCATGCCGGATCACGCCGGGCGGCATGATCACGGAACATCAGCGGTGTGGTTTGCCGGGGGGGCGGGTCAGGCGTCGCGGCGCAGGAACAGGAACAGGCCGCCGAGGAGGGCCGCCGCCGCGTACGCGCAGAACACAGCGAACCCGATCCAGGGCGAGAACGGGTTTACCCCGGTCAGCTGGTCCTGCCAGATCCTCGATCCGGCGAAGAACGGTATCCACTTGTCGAAGTCCGCCTGCCCGAGCCAGCCGCTTGGCGGGCCAGGCAGGAAGTTGCTCAGGATCATCAGCACGAACATCAGGCCGATGCCGGTCGAGATCGCGCCGGCGGTGTGCCTGAGCATCGCGCCGATGCCGAACGAGAGCAGCCCGCAGACCGCGAGGAAGAGCCCGGCGCCGACCACTGACCTGAGCGCGCCCGGGTGCCCGAGCCCGACGCCGACATTCTGCGTCGACAGGATCGCCTGGCCGACGAAGAACGCCAGGAACGTCGTGATCAGCCCGGTGACCAGGGCGACCGCGCCGAACACGGTGGCCTTGGCCGCGAACATCGTGCCGCGCCTCGGCATTGTCGTCAGCGACGTCCTGATCATGCCGGTCGAGTACTCGGACGTGATGCTCAGCGAGCCGAGCACGACGATGATGAGCTGGCCGATCAGCAGCCCGAACAGGCTGACCGCCACGGCTTCTGACCTGATCTCGGCGGAGATGGACGCGACGATCCCGGTCACCTGCCCGTGCGGCAGCGGCCCGCCGCGTGGCCTGAACCCGCTTTCCAGCCGGGTGAGCCGCTGGGTCTGGCCCCAGCTGAAGAGGGCGCCGATCCCGACGCTGACGAACATCAGGGCGAACAGCGTCCAGTACGTGGACCTGACCGACCGGATCTTGGTGAACTCCGACCGCATGGCACTGAGGAATCCGGCCCGGCCCCGAGGACGGGGCACGACGGTGCCGCCCACGAGTGCCTCGTGCGCCGTTACTGCTGCCACGGCTAGACCGCCTTTCCCGCTGGTACCGCTGGCATGGCTGGCTGCTCGGGCAGGCCGGCGCTGAACTCCACGCTGGCCGCGGTGCAGCTCCATGAACGCCTGCTCAAGCGAGGCGTGCGCGGGCGCGAGCTCGTGCAGCCTGATGCCGTTCTCGAACGCCAGGTCACCGACCTGCGCCGGGCTCAGCCCGAGCAGAACCAGGCTGCCGCCAGCATCATCACGCACGGTTGCCCCGGCTGCCGTAGCGACAGCGACGAGCTGGTCCCGCTGCGGCGAGCTGACCCGCACCGACTGCTGGGAGTTGGCGGCGATGAAGTCGGCGACACTACTCTGGGCGATGAGCCTGCCCCGGCCGATCACGATCAGGTAGTCGGCGGTGTTTTCCATTTCCGACATCAGGTGACTGGAGACGAACACCGTCCGGCCCTCGGCCGCCAGCGCCTTCATCAGGTTGCGGATCCACAAGATTCCCTCGGGATCCAGCCCGTTGACCGGCTCATCGAACATCAGGATGGCCGGATCGCCGAGCAGTGCGGCAGCGATGCCGAGCCGCTGGCCCATGCCGAGCGAGAAGCCCTTGGATCGCTTCCTCGCGACCTCGTGCAGCCCGACCAGGTCGAGCACCTCGGTGACGCGCCGGGCTGGCAGGCCGTTGGTCTGGGCCAGGCAGAGCAGGTGGTTGTACGCGCTGCGGCCGCCGTGGACGGCTTTCGCGTCGAGCAGCGCCCCCACTTCCCGCATCGGCCAGGCCAGCTCGCGCAGGCGCTTGCCATTGATGGTGACCGTCCCGCTGGTCGGCCGGTCCAGACCGAGGATCAGCCGCATGGTCGTGGTCTTGCCCGCGCCATTAGGGCCAAGGAACCCGGTGATCTTGCCGGGCTCGACCTCGAACGACAGGCTATCGACGGCGAGTGTGTCGCCGTACTTCTTAGTGAGGCTCCGTGCCTCGATCATTGTTCAGCTTCCTTCCGGCCGACGACTGCGGGTCAGCCTGACCAGTGTGGCCCAGCGCAGGCGAGTCCGCGTCGGCCGGACGGATTATCCGGGTCCGACTCAAGGCTGATCTTTGAGCGCCTTCAGAGCGGGGCCCGCCTGCTCGGCCGTGACCGGCGCGCCGGACCAGGCCAGGGCGCAGAGGGCCCGGAGCCCGTCAGCCGCAGGCCCGTCCCCGGTTAGCTCAAGCGGGCCAGTCTGGTCCGGCCGGCGAGCCGTCCAGCCTCCGCAGCTCACCGCGAGCTCATTGACATCGGAAAGTAGACCGACCGCCGGCTGTGGTTCGAGCAGGCCGGTCAGGTCTGCGGCGATGTACGTCGGCCGCCGCTGCGGCGGCGCGAGCACCAGGTCAAGCGGAGTACTGACCCCGGTCAGCACGAACATGCTGTCGGCGCCGCCCCGGCAGGCTCCCTCGATGTCGGTATCGAGCCGGTCGCCGACGACGAGCGGGCGCCGCGCCCCTGTTCGCCTGACCGCCTCCTGATGCAGCGGCGGCTCGGGCTTGCCTGCCACGATGGGCCGCACCCCGGTCGCGGTGGTGATCACTGCCAGCAGCGCGCCGTTGCCCGGCTGCAGGCCCCGTGGCGACGGCAAAGTGGCATCGGCGTTCGCGGCGACGAACAGCGCCCCCGCCCGCACCGCCATCGAAGCCTCGGCGAGCAGGCCGTAGTTCAGGTCGGGCGCGTAGCCCTGCACCACGGCGACGGGCTCATCGCTGGCTACCGAGACCGGCCGCAGGCCGCGGGCCCGGAGCGCGAGCCGCAGGCCCATCGCCCCGGCGACCAGGACCGGGGACCCGGGTGGCACGAGGGACGCGATCAGGCTCGCCGCCGCCTGCGCCGAGGTCACCACGTCGGCGGCGCTGGCCGGCACTCCGAGGCTGGTCAGGTGCTCGGCGACGGCCGAGGGCGAGCGGGAGGCATTATTGGTGACGAACGCGAGCCGCAGGCCAGCCGCCCGTGCCCGGCGCAGCGCCGCGACGGCACCGGGGACCGCGCCGCGCCCGGTGTAGACAACCCCGTCGAGGTCGAGCAGGGCCACGTCATAGTCAGCCGCCGGAGCACGCCGGCCGGGCGAGAGGACAGTCGCCGGACGATTATCGTTCATTATTAGTCATTTTCTTCTTTTCCATCGATTTCGCCGTCGATCAGGAGCTTGCGTGCTCGCAGCGTCGCCCGCACGCTGCGCAGTGCCTCGGTGTAGTGCCGCAGGTCCGGCCGCATCGCCGCCGCGAGCGCGAGGTGCTCGGCAGCGGCGCCGTGATCGCCGGTCCTGGACAGCGCCAGGCCAAGCCCGAACTGGGCATAATCGTCACTCGGGCTGGCCTCGACGATCCGCCTGAAGCTGTCGGCCGCGGCCTCGTAGTGCCTGGTATCGAACTGGGCGCGGCCGAGGGCTTCCAGGATGCTGCGCGAGTCGGGCTCGGCTGCGGCCGCGCGCTCAAGCAGCTGGGCCGCGGCGGCTGCGCTGCCCCGCCCCAGCAAGTCAAGACCTCTGCGGTAGAGGTCGTAGGTGTCGTCGTCCCGGCCGGGGCCAGAGTCAGCGTCTGGCCAGGGTCTCGCAGGCTTTCCGCCTGATCGGGAATCCTGGCCCCCTGCAGATCCTTCTGACATGTGTGCAGATCCCTCCGTCTTACCGAACGTCAGCAGGCCGGCCGGGCGCTGGGCTGGAACTGGCGCCGTTTCGCGGCGTCCGTTACGCACAGGACCGGGTGAGCGGGCTCGCTGAGGTCACCTCCCCACCGTACGATGTCATCTTCCGTGACAGCGAGGACCAGCTGATGGCAGCTGACCCGCATAACGTGGTCAGGCTGATCCTCCCCCGTCCGGTACCTGGCCGACCGGGCGAGGAGTACCGGGACGCCGCCGGGCTGCTCAGGCTCTGGCTGGCCGAGCAGATCCTGGTCGCCGACGCCGAGCCCGGGCTGTATGTCTACGAGCAGTGCTTGCCTCGACAGGGCGACCTCGACTGCGAGCCTGGAGAGCTGCAGCGCGGGCTGATCGGACGGCTCAGGCTGGAGCCGCCCGAGGCCGGGATCGTGCTGCCGCATGAGGACGTCTCACCGGGACCGGTGGCCGGCCGGCTGCAGCTCATGGAGGCCACGCAGGCCAATCTGGAGCCGATCTTCCTGCTCTACGACGGCGCGGCCGGGGGCGGCGGAGGGGCGGCGGCCAGGGTCGTGGACGAGACGGCCAGCCTGCCGCCGCTGCTTGAAGCGCGGACAGCCGATGGCCTGCGGCACAGGCTGTGGGCAGTCACCGGCGCCGGTGACCTGGCCGCGATCGCCGCTGACCTGGCGCCGCGTCAGGCTCTCATCGCCGACGGCCACCACCGTTATGCGGCCTACCGCGAGTTGCAGGAACGCCGCCGGGCAGCCGGGGACGGGGACGGCCCCTGGGACTACGGCCTCGCGCTGCTGGTCGACTCGAGCAGTTACCCGCCGCACATCGGAGCAGTCCACCGGGTGATCCCCGGGCTGGACGTGCATCAGGCGGCCAAGCTCGCTGACGGGGCGTTCGCCGTGCGGGTCCTGCCGGGCGGAGCCGCCGAGCTGGGTGACGCGCTGGCCGAGCTTGACGCCGCGAGCGCGACCGGACCCGCCTTCGTCGTGGCGGGCGACGGGGATGCTTACCTGCTGACTCATCCCGATCCCGAGCAGGCGGCAGCGGCCATCCCGGCCGGGCGATCCGCGCAATGGCAGGCACTTCCCGCCTCGGTGCTGCAGGAACTGCTGATCAGCGGCGTGTGGGGACTGACCGACAATGAGCACTCGGTGCGCGTCGTCCATCACGACGCCGAGCAGGCCGTGCGGACGGCTCTGGAGACCGCGGGAACGGCCGTGCTCTGCGGCCCGATGTCGCCTGCCGAGGTGTACGCAGTGGCCGCACGCGGTGAGAAGGTGCCGCGCAAGTCGACCTCGTTCGCGCCCAAGCCGCGCACCGGGCTGGTGCTGCGGACGTTCGCCGCGGACGTTCGCTGAGGGCTGAACGGGGTCTGGCCGATGCCACCTGAAAGCGGTACGGGACGATTGGCCGCATGAACGACGATACGGCCGCCAGTCCCGGGGCCCTCGGGCCAGATGTCATCACGCCGCTCGGGCATGACGTCTTCCAGATCGATACGCGGATGGCTGGTTATCAGGGCATCACGGCGGGCTACCTGATCAGGTCAGACCGGCCGTGCCTAGTCGAGACCGGCACGGCTCCGTCAGCCCCGCTGATCAGGGCGGCGCTGGCCGAGCTTGGAGTCGGCCCCGGCGACCTGGCGTCGATCGTCGTGACCCATATTCACCTCGATCACGCGGGTGGCGCCGGCGATATCGCCGCGTCCTATCCGGGGGCCGAGGTGGTCGTGCACGAACTGGGCGCCTGGCATCTGGCCGACCCGTCCAGGCTGATGGCCAGCGCCCGCCGGGTGTACGGCGACGACCTTGACACGCTATTCGGCACGCTCTCCCCACCCCGGCCGAGCGGATCAGGGCAGTCGAGCAAACCGGAACGGTCGACCTCGGCGGCGGCGGCAGGCTGGACAGCCACTACTCCCCCGGCCACGCTTCGCACCACGTCGGGCTGGTCGACTCCGTGAGCGGTGATCTTTACGTCGGCGACGCGGCCGGGGTATACGCCCCGGAGACAGGCGACCAGCGCCCGGCCACTCCGCCGCCCGACTTTGATCTGGGAATCGCACTTGAGTCACTGGCGATGTTTGGCGCGCTGGCGCCGACCAGGCTGCTGTTCAGCCACTACGGCCCGGTAACCGAAGTCGCGCAGGCTCTTGACCGGTCGGCCGAGGAAGTCCGCGTCTGGGTCGAGCAGACTTCGCTGGCCCGGCAGGCGGGCCTCGATCTGGACCACGCGGTCGCCATGGTCGCCGAGCGGACCAGGGAACGGTACGCGATGCTGACGCAGAACGCCGACCCGGACCTGGCTGCGAAGTACGAGGTCGTAAGCGGAACCGCCTCCAACGTCGCCGGGATCCTGCGCTGGCTGAACCTGGCAGACAAGGACAAGCCTTAGCGCGCGCTCCGCCAGGGGTGCGTCGAGGTGACAGGGACTGGCTCCGCGCGGTGCTTGTGCCAGCTGGCCGGTCTGGCTGGGCCGGTCTGGCTGGGGTGACCCGCACCAGGTTTCCGTGGTCATGCTGGGGCAGGTGGGTTCTCCCGGCTGATGTTCGGGCTCTGCCGGGTTTGCGCCGGGTGAGGGGCCGGGTTTGCGAGTTCTCAGGGAGTTTGCGGGGGTTTGCGCCAGGGCGATGGCTGAAAGATCTAGGAGACTTTTTTCCTGTAGGAGGGTTGACCACCATATTCGCTGTTAAGTCTCCTACAGGAAAAAAGTCTCCTACAGGATCGGGCGAGCCTGAGGCGGCAACTCTACGCCACGATGACGGCAGCTCTCCGTGATCATGACGACACTCTCCGGCTGGCCGCGTCGCATCCCGGCCGAACGAAAGGACTTCAAGATCAACTTAAGCTAAGTGGCCTTGAAGCATGATCACGGAAACCTGGGCGCGGGCGGGGTCTTCTCCGGCAGGACGTACCACAACCGTTGTCACCCAATTGCCGGGATCACTCGATCCGCTCAAACTTGAGGCGAATCGGACGAATCTTCGTCGGCTTCGGGGTCGGGGTCGGTGTCCAGGTCATCGAAGTCGATGAGGTCAAGGTCGCCGACCCGGTCGGCGGCGTCGGTCTCGCCGTCGATGTCCGCCGCAGCGGCCTTGCCAAACCAGATCTGGGCCTCGTCGTCGCGGCCCGCGTCGCTGAGCGCGTCGGCATAGGCGTAGAACAACCTGGGTGACCAGGGCCGACGGCGCTCCTGGGTCAGCTCGGGGATCTGGAGTGCCACTACTCCCGCCTCGGGGAAACCCTGATCACGGCGGATACCGGACTCTACGATGCGCAGCTCGATCTGAGTTTCCCGGCTCAGCTCCTGCGACTGGGGGCCGGTCACAAGGTCAAGCGCCCGGTCAAGGCGTCCGAGCGCACGCTCGCAGTCGGCCATCAGCGGAATGTAGCTACCCTGCCCGGTCAGCCGGCGGGCAGCCCGCAACTCGGCCAGAGCCTCTGACCATTTCCCAGCCCGATAAGCCGCGATCCCGCACGTCTCGCGAACCACGCCGACCCTGGCCGCGAGTTCCCGTGCCGCGACCGCGAACTCGTAGCCCCGATCAGCGTCGTCGGCCAGGCCCGCGGCCACGAGCAGCCGCGCGACGGCGTCGGCGAGATCTCCCGGCAGCGTCCGCAGTTCGGCCCTGGCGTCCGGGTCGAGCTGGTCAGCGGTGATCGACGGCGGAACCGGCGGATGCGCTGACCTCGTTTGCGGCCCGGCACCGCGGTACCCATCACTCTGTGCGCCGGGCCCACGTGAACGCTCATCGTATGACCGGGCCCCGCGCTGGCTGTCGCCGTACGTCCGTGGCCCGCGCGAGCTGTCGCCCTGGGGCCTTGGACCGCGCGAGCTGTCACCGTAAGACCGCGAGCCGCGCGCGCTGTCCCCTTGCGGCCTTGGACCGCGCTGGCTGTCACCGTAAGGCCGCGAGCCGCGTGAGCTGTCTCCCTGGGGCCTTGGACCGCGCTGGCTGTCGCTGTAGGGTCGCGAGCCGCGCGGGCTGTCGCCCTGGGGCCGCCCGCCGCGCTGGCCGTCGCCGTACGATCGCTGGCCGCCCGAATTGTCACCGTAGGACCGCGAGCTACGTGAGTTGTCGCCCTGGTGGCCGGGCCCGCGTGAATTGTCGCCGTAGGTCCGCGGGCCTCGCGGGCTGTCGCCCTGGGGCCGCTCCGCGCGCTGGGCGTCGCCAAAGGGGCGTGAGCCGCGTGGGCTGTCTCCCTGGGGCCTTGAACTACGCTGGGCGTCGCCGTAGGTCCGCGGCCCGCGCGGGCTGTCGCCCTGAGGCCGCCCGCCGCGCTGCGCGTCGCCGTACGATCGTGAGCCGCCTGAACTGTCGCTGTACGGGCGTGAGCCGCGCGAACTGTCACCTTGCGGCCTTGGACCGCGCTGGGCGTCGCCGTACGATCGCGAGCCGCCTGAGCTGTCGCCCTGGGGGCGCGAGCCGCGCGAATTGTCGCTGTACGGTCGGGGCCCGCGTGGGCTGTCGCCCTGGGGCCGAGCGCCGCGCTGGGCGTCGCCGTAGGACCGCGAGCCGCCTGAGCTGTCGCCCTGAGGGCGGGAGCCGCGCGAATTGTCGCCGTAGGTCCGGGGCCCTCGTGGGCTGTCGCCCTGGGGCCGAGCGCCGCCCGAGCTGTTGCCGTACGATCGCGAACCGCCCGAACTGGCACCTTGGGCGCGAGAGCCTCGCGCGCTGTCGCCGAACGAGCGTGAGCCGCGAGCGTTCTCGCTATATCCCCGAGGGCTGCGCTGCCCGTCCCGCCCGGTCCCGCCGCCACCCTGTGGTCGCGCACCAGCACCTGGCCGACCAGGACCGCTCCTCGCCGAACGCTCGGGCGGCCACCAGTCCGGACGCGTGTCATTTCGCTGTGAGTCGTCGCCGCGCGAGGCGCCCGCACCCGACGCACCTGCTGCTCTCGGTCCGCGCGAACCAGACTGACGTGAGTCGCCTGCCGGGCCTGACCGTCCGCGCGACCCCGCACTAGGCGGCCGATAGCCTGGTCGGCCCGTGCCATCATCCGTCCGGCGGCTCCTGTCGGCGCCAGTCCGGCCTTCTGCTAGCCGACGTCGTCGTTCCTCGGCCGACAGCTCCGACTCGTCCGGCCGCCAACTGGGGCGTCGCGAGTCTCCGCTGGCTCCGCGCGAGGTCCCGCCGGCCCCGCGTCCTGTCCCGTCTTGCGGTTTCCCCCGCGATCCAGTCCCGCTCCGCGGCGGGCCGCCAGCTCGCGCGGAACTTCCGCCGCGCGACGTACCCGCGTTCCGGGAGCCAGAACTCGCCCCAGCTGCTCCGGTCGCGCCGCTACTGCGCTCGCTCCGGCTGCTTCCTGTCTGGCGCTCAGATGAGCCGCCCGCAGCCTCAACTGCCACTGAAGATCTCCACCAATCAGACTCAGGCTCTCAACATAACAAGATGCGCTCAATGACCGAACACACTGAACGACAAAAACGCGCTGAGGGCCGTCACTTTGTAAGCAACAGCCCTCAGCGGGAAGATGTCCGGCGACGTCCTACTCTCCCACGCGGTCCCCCGCGCAGTACCATCGGCGCTGAAGGGCTTAACTTCCGGGTTCGGAATGGGACCGGGTGTTTCCCCTTCGCTATGGCCACCGAAACACTATGGAGATATTGTCGCCTGCGTCTAGGACACAGCCGACCGTATCCCAAGAACCGCACAGTGGACGCGAAGCAAGATCGTATGTGTTCACCAGGAGACTGAATCCCCTGAAACCACAAGTAAGTAGAAGCCAAGCCACTCGGCCTATTAGTACCGGTCAGCTACACACGTTGCCGTGCTTCCACCTCCGGCCTATCAACCCAGTCGTCTAGCTGGGGGCCTTACCAGGTTAACCCTGAGGGAGTCCTAATCTTGAGGCGAGCTTCCCGCTTAGATGCTTTCAGCGGTTATCCCTTCCAAACGTAGCCAACCAGCCGTGCTCTTGGCAGAACAACTGGCACACCAGAGGTTTGTCCGTCCCGGTCCTCTCGTACTAGGGACAGCCCCTCTCAAGACTCCTACGCGCGCAGCGGATAGGGACCGAACTGTCTCACGACGTTCTAAACCCAGCTCGCGTACCGCTTTAATGGGCGAACAGCCCAACCCTTGGGACCTGCTCCGGCCCCAGGATGCGACGAGCCGACATCGAGGTGCCAAACCATCCCGTCGATATGGACTCTTGGGGAAGATCAGCCTGTTATCCCCGGGGTACCTTTTGTCCGTTTAGCGACGGCGCTTCCACTTGCCACCGCCGGATCACTAGTCCCAGCTTTCGCTCCTGTTCGACATGTCTGTCTCACAGTCAAGCACCCTTGTGCACTTACACTCGACACCTGATTGCCAACCAGGCTGAGGGTACCTTTGGGCGCCTCCGTTACCTTTTAGGAGGCAACCGCCCCAGTTAAACTACCCACCAGACACTGTCCCTGATCCGGATCACGGACCTAGGTTAGACATCCAGAACGACCAGAGTGGTATTTCACCGTTGACTCCACAGAAACTAGCGTTTCTGCTTCAAAGTCTCCCACCTATCCTACACAAGACGTCCCAAACGCCAATGTCAAGCTGCAGTGAAGGTCCCGGGGTCTTTCCGTCCTGCTGCGCGTAACGAGCATCTTTACTCGTAGTGCAATTTCGCCGGGTCTGTGGTTGAGACAGTGGGAAAGTCGTTACGCCATTCGTGCAGGTCGGAACTTACCCGACAAGGAATTTCGCTACCTTAGGATGGTTATAGTTACCACCGCCGTTTACTGGCGCTTAAGTTCAAAGCTTCGCAGCCTAAGCCACTAACCTCTCCCCTTAACGTTCCAGCACCGGGCAGGCGTCAGTCCGTATACGTCGTCTTGCGACTTAGCACGGACCTGTGTTTTTAGTAAACAGTCGCTTTCCCCTGGTATCTGCGACCGCATCCAGCTCAGAGAGCAAGTCTCATCACCAGACACGGCTCCCCTTCTCCCAAAGTTACGGGGATAATTTGCCGAGTTCCTTAACCACAGTTCACCCGATCGCCTTAGTATTCTCTACCTGACCACCTGAGTCGGTTTGGGGTACGGGCCGCTCAAGTGCTAACCGCGAGGCTTTTCTTGGCAGCATGGGATTACTCACTTCGCCTAGTCGGCTCGGCATCAGATCTCAGGCTCGTGATGTGCGGATTTGCCTACACATCGCCCTACGTCTTTACCCCGGGACGTCCAACACCCGGTAGAGCTACCCTCCTGCGTCACCCCTTCGGCTTGCCTAGTACCAGTCTGGTTCGCGGGCTCCATGACTCGTCCCGAAGGATCTGTCACTTTACGCGCTTAGCATCGCCGGATTCGGCATGGGCACACTTGTGCGGGTACGGGAATATAAACCCGTTGTCCATCGACTACGCCTGTCGGCCTCGCCTTAGGTCCCGACTTACCCTGGGCGGATTAGCCTGCCCCAGGAACCCTTGGTCATTCGGCGGAGGGGTTTCTCACCCCTCTTTCGCTACTCATGCCTGCATTCTCACTCGAGTGGCATCCACGGCTGGATCACTCCGCCGCTTCGCTCGCCACCCGACGCTCCCCTACCCATCCGCGCACCTGGACCCTTGCGGGCCGGGTTACACGCGAATGTCACAGCTTCGGCGGTGTGCTTGAGCCCCGCTACATTGTCGGCGCAGAATCACTTGACCAGTGAGCTATTACGCACTCTTTCAAGGGTGGCTGCTTCTAAGCCAACCTCCTGGTTGTCTCTGCAACTCCACATCCTTTCCCACTTAGCACACGCTTAGGGGCCTTAGCTGGTGATCTGGGTTGTTTCCCTCTCGACTACGGAGCTTATCCCTCGCAGTCTCACTGCCGCGCTCTAACTTACCGGCATTCGGAGTTTGGCTGATTTCAGTAAGCTTGTAGGCCCCCTAGACCATCCAGTAGCTCTACCTCCGGCAAGAAACACGCGACGCTGCACCTAGATGCATTTCGGGGAGAACCAGCTATCACGGAGTTTGATTGGCCTTTCACCCCTATCCACAGGTCATCCCCCAGGTTTTCAACCCTGGTGGGTTCGGTCCTCCACGCGGTCTTACCCGCGCTTCAACCTGCCCATGGATAGATCACTCCGCTTCGGGTCTATAGCATGCGACTTAGACGCCCTATTCAGACTCGCTTTCGCTACGGCTACCCCACACGGGTTAACCTTGCCACACACCATAACTCGCAGGCTCATTCTTCAAAAGGCACGCGGTCACTTCACTCAGCACAAGGCTGAATCGCTCCCACGGCTTGTAGGCACACGGTTTCAGGTACTATTTCACGACCCCTCACCGGGGTACTTTTCACCTTTCCCTCACGGTACTTGTTCACTATCGGTCACCAGGGAGTATTTAGGCTTAGGAGGTGGTCCTCCCGGATTCACACGGGATTTCTCGGGCCCCGTGCTACTTGGGATACCACTAGGGAGTCGCAAAGGTTTCGTCTACAGGGGTATCACCTTCTATGCCGACGATTTCCATACGTCTTCGGCTACCCATGCGATTTCTTACTCCCTGTCGGATCAGCAGCTCCGACCAAGTGGTCCCGCAACCCCGATCACGCAACGCCTGCCGGCTATCACACGTAATCGGTTTGGCCTGTTCCCCTTTTCGCTCACCACTACTCAGGGAATCGCGGTTGCTTTCTCTTCCTGTGGGTACTGAGATGTTTCACTTCCCCACGTTACCTCCACTTGCCCTATGTGTTCAGGCAAGGGTGACGGACCATTACGTCCGCCGGGTTTCCCCATTCGGAAATCCCCGGATCTAAGTCTGGTTACCGACTCCCCGGGGCTTATCGCAGGTTCCTACGTCCTTCTTCGGCTCCTGGTACCAAGGCATTCACCGTGTGCCCTTATTAACTTGGCAACTACAGATGATGCTCGCGTCCACTGTGCAGTTCTTAAGATACGGGCGGTACCCGAGCCTCATCACCGTGAGGCGAGGAGGGTTCGGGTCCGACAGAGGTAACGCCGCCAAGGCGGCCGTTCCCTCAGGACCCAACAGCGTGCTCGGCCTGATCAACCCTCAGGACCTGGCGTTCCATATCGCACAAAATCTGCACGATCGTACTAGCCAGCCTGGGCAGCTGCCCAGACCGAATAACCAGTGCTCCACTAACGAGCTCGCCACCTCAGAACGTTCGCCTGAGATATGGCTCTGGACGAACTGCGTAAGCAGCTCGCCAGTTGCTCCTTAGAAAGGAGGTGATCCAGCCGCACCTTCCGGTACGGCTACCTTGTTCGACTTCGTCCCAATCGCTGGCCCCACCTTCGACGGCTCCCTCCCGTGAGGGTTAGGCCACCGGCTTCGGGTGTTGCCAACTTTCGTGACGTGACGGGCGGTGTGTACAAGGCCCGGGAACGTATTCACCGCGACGTTGCTGATTCGCGATTACTAGCGACTCCCACTTCATGGGGTCGAGTTGCAGACCCCAATCCGAACTGAGACCGGCTTTTTGAGATTCGCTCCACCTTGCGGTCTCGCAGCCCTCTGTACCGGCCATTGTAGCATGTTTGCAGCCCAAGATATAAGGGGCATGAGGACTTGACGTCATCCCCACCTTCCTCCGAGTTGACCCCGGCAGTCTCCTATGAGTTCCCGGCATTATCCGCTGGCAACATAGAACGAGGGTTGCGCTCGTTGCGGGACTTAACCCAACATCTCACGACACGAGCTGACGACAGCCATGCACCACCTGTGCAGGACCCTTACGGACACCATATCTCTACGGCTTTTCCCTGCATGTCAAACCTTGGTAAGGTTCTTCGCGTTGCATCGAATTAAGCAACATGCTCCGCCGCTTGTGCGGGCCCCCGTCAATTCCTTTGAGTTTTAGCCTTGCGGCCGTACTCCCCAGGCGGGGCGCTTAATGCGTTAGCTGCGGCACGGAGTCCGTGGAAGGACCCCACACCTAGCGCCCAACGTTTACGGCGTGGACTACCAGGGTATCAGCAACCCGTTCGCTCCCCACGCTTTCGCTCCTCAGTGTCAGGTAAGGCCCAGAGAACCGCCTTCGCCACCGGTGTTCCTCCCGATATCTGCGCATTTCACCGCTACACCGGGAATTCCATTCTCCCCTACCTACCTCTAGTCTGCCCGTATCCACTGCAGGCCCAGGGTTAAGCCCTAGGTTTTCACAGCGGACGTAGCAAACCACCTACGAGGTCTTTACGCCCAATAATTCCGGACAACGCTTGCGCCCTACGTATTACCGCGGCTGCTGGCACGTAGTTAGCCGGCGCTTCCTCTGCAGGTACCGTCACTCTCGCTTCGTCCCTGCTGAAAGGGGTTTACAACCCGAAGGCATTCATCCCCCACGCGGCGTTGCTGCGTCAGGCTTTCGCCCATTGCGCA
>CAWFVM010000005.1:0-55820 GCA_963819285.1 uncultured Actinomycetota bacterium | reverse complement strand
CGGACCTGGATTGCGGTCAGCCGGTACCGAAGCTCCGCATCAACTGGCCGCGTAGGGCCAGCAACGGCCCAGGGGTGGCCACCATCGCGCGACCGCCATACGAATAGCCGCGGACGAATGACGTACACGACCAGAGGCAACACCCAGGCTTCGAGCGGTTGCCCAGCTGGGTGCATGACGCTGCAGGAGAGCGTGATCACAACGACCAGCGCCACGCCAACCATCCGTAGTGCCGGTGGTGGGCCTGGCAACTGCCACACCCAGGCAGCAGCCACGCTGCCAACCGCAACCTTCGCCAGTATCGTGACGTCCGGCCGTAATGAACCCAGACGCAACAGCGGCTGTCTGATGCTGAGGTGGGTGGGCAGTTCGTGGGTAGCTGAGGAAACAGCCTCGCGGTTCATGAGCACCGGCTCCTCCTAAGCCGCTGGCCGGCCCCGCTGAGGCGGCCGCCTGCAAGAGATTCGGAACGACGTAGCACGCCAGAATCAGCACCATCCCGATCACGCCAAACTTGACCGATTCAGTCGCGCCCTGAAGCGACCGGGTCGAGCCCCATGCCATCAGGAACTGGTAGCCGGCGATCAGCAGCGCCAGGGCGCCGATAGCCATACCCAACTTCTGCCCCCAGCCGATGACGGCATTGATCAGGTTGATGACGCCGTTCGGGTCGAGATTGACAACGCTGGGCGATGCCTGTGCGAACGAGAGCAGACTGGGCAGGGCGACGGAGACAACTGAGAAATGCAACATGAGCTCCTCGCGAATGAATTGGTGAGTTGGCCAAAGGGGAAATCGACGCCATATCCGAGAGATCACGGCATAGGCGGCGCTCCGAGACGCGGGTGCGTTTCCATTAGCTGTTCCGCACGTCGCACTGCCCGAGGTCGTTGTGGGCGCACGGCGTGGTTCCCATGTGCACCACTGTCGCCAGGCCGCAGCTCTCGCCGTCCTCGGACACGAGTTGGACCCGTGGATCGTCGAGGCCGCCGCTGACTCTCACGTTCATGTCGGTGGCGATCGCCGTGCATCCGTCGACCAACTGGATCGCCCAGCGACCATCAGGTGTAGCCAATGCAAGCCAGAGCGGATTGTTGGGCGCTTCGGTGACGTAGGCGGACGTCGCTTCGATCTGCTGTGCGATGACTGGACGTGTATCCAGAGCGACGGCGATAGCTGCAGCACAGAGGACGCCCACAACCGCGACAGCGGGGCGTGGCCGGAAGACGACGCAGGCCCTCATGTGCGCACCCGTCCGGCACCGGTGAAGTGGGCATTCCAGTAGCCCGTGAACACCGACAGTTCGGCCACGCCGGTGTGCTCATCGGCGGCGTTGATCATCAACCCGTTGCCCTCGTAAATGCCGACGTGGCTGATGCCCGGCATATAGGTGTTCGAGAAGAAAACCAGGTCGCCGGGTTCGAGCTGGCTGGGGTCGATGTGCTGGACTGCCCCGAACTGCTCGGCCGCGGTGCGTGGCAGCGTGATGCCAAAGTGGGCGTACACCTGCTGGACCAGGCAGGAGCAATCGACACCGGCGCGTGAGCAGCCGCCGAAGACGTAGGGGATGTGTCCAGCCAGGTTCGGGCGACATCGACGACCGGCCCGCCAAACGCGGTGTTCGCTGTCGCGCCGGTCGTGGCGGCGTACTGACTGGCGTAGTCGAGAACCTCGTTGACGTACCAGTCGGCGTGGTTGTAGGCGAACAGCGCTTGCCGCACGTCGTGGCTGGCCCCCGATTGGCAGAGGTAGCGGGCGATGGCTGGCAATGCGTCGTGGAAGTCGTAGGGATTGCCGCCGTTGCCGATGCCGGGCATCGCCCAGGTCGACGGCAGGAACTGGCCGTAGCCGATCGCACCGGCGCTACTGGTCGCCATGTTCTGACCGAAGCCGGACTCCACCCGGGCAATGCCAGCCAGCACGGACCAGTCCAGCTGGCAGGGCGCGTTGGCGGCGGCCACGCGCATGACTGCCAGTTGGTCAGGTGGAATGGTGGCGCGCCCGCTCGCGGACGGCTGGCTGCCAGGTCCGCCGGGGAGGGCAAGTCCGCCCGGCAGATCGTCCGGCGCGACGAGGCCGAGGACCAGCGCCGTGGCAAGCGCCACGATCAGCGCCGCGGCTGCCGCGACGAGCAGGCCCAGGCCAACCAGGCCAATCACGATCAGGCGGAGCGGGTTGGACACCAGCATCATGCAGTGCGTCCTCCGCCGTGGCGACCGTCGTTGCCGCCATTTCCGCCGCCCCGCGCGGCGCGACTGCGCCGACCGCCGCCACCCCCAATGCCCATTATGCGGGCCGGCGCGACTCGAGCACGCCCCCAACGACCGGTAGGCTGGCAACGGCGTCGGCTCCGCGGCTGAGGCCCAGCAAGGAGGCTGTGCCGCCGCTGGCCGACCCGGCTGGCATCAGCTGGGGAATTCGAAAAACCAGCAGTAGTAGCGCGAACGCCAGCAACCGGTTGCTGATCCCCTGGCTAGCGTTGTCACCACCAGCGCTGAGCATCTGCGAGCCCAACCACAGGGCGATGTCCTGGACGAACTGGACCAGCGCTGTACCGGCGAATAGCCCCAGCCACCACTCGCCCCAGTCACTGGTGAGAGGACTCGTCCAGAGCAGGAGCATGAGCGGCCCGAGCGGCAGCAGCACGTCCAGCAGTGCGATGCGCAGCCACATGGACAGGGCCAGCAGGAGCATCATGACGATCTCGATCAGCCAGACCACGGCAGCTCCCAGGTCGTTCGAGCCAGGGCGGGCGACCAAGTCCGTTGGCACCTGGCCGAGCAGCATGTGCGACAGCGTGTTGTTCAACTGCAGCAGTCCCGACGACCAATCGAGACTGAAGTGGATCAGGATGAAGCCGAGGATGACGCGTGGCACCACCTGGACCGGTCCCATCGACGGCAGGCCGATATGGTGTCCGACCATCAGGCCGTACCCGGCGACCAGCACCACCAGCGCTAGTCCGGCCTCGGCTATCAAGCGCATGGCGTTCCAGGCGGCGATGACGGGACCGAGCTGGAAGGTGTACTCAGGCGGGGTCTGGAAGATGACTCCCTGCGGACCACCCAGGATCGCATTGAGTAACCCCGAGAGGGCGGCGGCGATGGCGAGGATGATCGCCGTCAGCAATGCGGCCAGGAACGCGAGGATGTCGGACAGGGGCCAGATGCCGAGCAGCCGTGGGCCAGGGCCGGCTCTGGGCTGGACTTGCGGCCTGGAATTGACCTGGTCCGGACCGGTCGGCGTCGGCGAAACCCGGACCTGGACCGAGCTGCTCTGATTCCCAGTTGAGGGTGAGCCAATTGTCTGGACTGTGCCCAGCTGGGGCGACAGCGACAGGCTGGTTGTTCCAAAGGGACCGGCGGCCAGGGCCGTGGATGGAGCAAGCGAGGAGCCGCCTGGGGCTGCGTCGCTAGCACCGCCGCCGAAGTTGATGCCTGGCGCTGGATTGCTCGGATCCAGGCTCAGCGTGCCCGAACTGGAGCCGTCGGTACCGTAGAACCGCTGACATCAGAGTCGTCGGCTGTCGAACCGGAAGCGCTCTGACCGGTCGAGGGCTCGGTTGCGTCACTACTCCCCGTGTTGTTCGTGTCCGCGGAATCGCTCGACGCGTTGTTCGCACCGAACGGCCCGGCAGTGGACAGGGTGCCGGGGTCATCTTGCGCGTGCACCGGTGGGCGATGCGCAATCGTCAGCAGACTGGCGACAGCGACTGCCAGCAGGACCTGGCGCCACGGCGAGAGGTGGCGGTTCACCCGCCCGCCTCCCGACCGAAGGCCACCACCCGCACGTCGATGCCGCCACCTTCTGCTGGCAGGAGCATGACCGCTCGGCTGTGGACCAGGTCCCATCGGATGCTGAAGCGCGTCGGCGCGCGGAGAGCGAGACGTTGTTCGGTCAGCACTCCACCCGACCGGTCAAACGTTTGGAGAAGCAGCGTCCCATCGTGCGCGTCGCGGGCGAGCGCGGCGATGCTTCCGTCGGGCAGTTCGACTGGTGCCGCGGCGACCGTCTGCGTGGTCCCCACGCGATGCGGCGTTGCCTGATTTGCGGGCAGGGCATATAGACCGAACGCGGTCGGCGGTTTCACTGGTGTCGTAACCGAAAGTGACGAGCGTGTCGCCTCAGGGGTTGCCGCCGACGTCAGTCCGTCGTCGGCCACCGGTGCCGCCAGCACGAGGGTGCCGTCGTCGAGCCAGTTCGCCGGCGCCAGGCCGCCAGGTGCTGGCAAAGCATCGGCTGGGATGTCGGCGACCGAACTCAG
This sequence comes from uncultured Actinomycetota bacterium, assembly GCA_963819285.1. Lineage (GTDB taxonomy): Bacteria > Actinomycetota > Actinomycetes > Streptosporangiales > Streptosporangiaceae > Chersky-822. Next base: position 51,556 of record CAWFVM010000005.1, on the reverse strand, counting down.
GGCGCCGCTGCCCAGGTCAAGAGTGGCCAGGGTAAGTGTGGTCTTTTCGGCGCGTACCAGGAACGCGACGCGCTGCCCGTCCGGCCCCCAGACCCAGCTCGCCTCGACCGGCTCGAGCGGAAGATCGACGAGGTCGTGCACCGAACCGTCTTCGTCGACGCGGCGCAGGCGGAAACGACTCCCGCCGGCTACCGGGTGTTGGCTGAGCAGCAGCGCCTGGTTGCCGGCTGGGGGCCAGGTCAGGTCGAGCACGCGCTCACCGGCGACCAGGCTGCCGGCGACGACGAACGAGCGGCCGCCGTCCGGGCCGTCCAGCCGCAAGCTCTCTGCAGGCGTGGGTTGGGTGCCGAGTTGCGGGGCGTTTGTTGGCGCGGCACCGCGGACTAGAGAGACGGTCCGCGCGCCGTCCGGGGCGACGGCGACGCCGGCCGGCGCGGGTCCCACCAGGGTGGTTGGCCCGAGCCTGGTGGCGCTACTGGCGGCCGGATCGAAGGCCCATGCCTGGCGCTCGCTCGGCGCCGTCGGCACGGTGACGTCCAGCACGATGCGTCCGTCAGCCAGGACGTCGACTCCGGCAATCTTGCCGCCAGGCAGAGGCGGGCGGACGGTCTGTACGGCAGGAGTCCCCCAGAGCGCGGCATTCACCGGGCTCTGGCGGTCGGCCAGCTGCGTGTCCAGAAAGCCGATGCGCCGCAACACCACGACACTTCCCATCGGCACGGAGATCGTGCTTGGCGTGACCCCCGCGTCGCGGCCGTCGACCAGGATGGCGGCTCCGCTCGGCTGGCTGTCGATTCGAAGCGTTGCTTTGGGCTGCGGCACGGGCGTTGCCCGTACCCCCACGAGGCTTGGCAGTCCGTCGACCAGCGCGGCACCTCCCGCGGGGGTGATGGCCAGAACCAGCGCTGTAGCAAGGAGTGCCATACCCAGGATGAGCAGCAGGCCGGCGAGGCGCATCCGCACCGTTCGTTTGAAAGGTGGGACCGGGCCGAGGACGAGAGTGTCCGAGAGGTGCATCGCGTGGGGCTTCCAGTCGTCGTGAGACTGGTTGCCACTCTAGAAATCAGCTGTTTCTAGCGGTGTCCAGGGCGCGTCCGAGTGTGTCCAGACGCAGCAGCCCTGCATCTAGGGCCTGCGTCCAGGTTGTTCTGGAAACATTGTTCTGGAAACATTCCGCGCTCGGCAGCAACCCAGCGCCACGCTTCACCGACACCAACAAAGGTCTGCCGTGCAGCCGGCAAGGTGACTTCCGGCTGCGCCGATCGGGCTGTTGGGGCCAACGGTGTCATCATCGCCACAGCTCGCCGGGCGATGCCGTCTATCGCCTGCGAGTGCCACTCTGGGCGACCACCAGGGCGACACAACGGCCGGGCGCCGGTGACCCACGCGGGCAATCAATCCTCTGCGGCAGCGTCGACGATGAAGCCTTGACCTTAGACGAGCGAAAGTTCGCACTCCCGAAGCGGTGGCGCGACTTTCCTTTTCACTGTCGTCAGCTTGACCATTGTTCCCGCGGTGCCAAAGGAGTCCTTCATCCAGATTGCCTCGCTGCATGCCCAGTCGGACTGAACTGTAGAAGCGCAACGCCCGTCCACCGGGTGTCGCAGTATCGGTGTCATCAGGCGAGTTCTCAGCCCGTCGATTTCCGAAGAGAACGAGCGTCCGGTTCGGTCAATGTTCGCGGCTAGCCGGCGCATCGCCTCGCTGAGCAAGCGGGCACGCTCGAGCCCAGTGCTACGCCCGTCCGATCCGTCGCTCTCGACCGCCGGCGGGTACAGGCCAGGAACGCTGTCCAGAGCGACGACGTCGAAGGCGCCGGATCGCACGAGTGCATCAAAATCTCAAGCGCCATACGGCCGTCGTCTGCCTGCGGGATGTAGATCTGCTCTACGGTGCAGCCGAGTCGGCGTCCGTACTCGGGGCGACAGCTCGCGCGACTCCGCCTTGGCGTCAGGTGCTGAATTGATCGCGCGGCGCCATGAGGCCTGCAAGTCTAGAACCTATGTTCGGCAAACTATCTTCGTGATCCGGGTCAGGACATCATTTCGGGAAAAATGTACGGTAGGACCGTAGGTTGGCTGCTGGCCAGCGGCGCGGTAGCGTCAGGGCTCGCGCGCAATTCGCGTCGTTGACCTGGACGGCGCGCGCCACATCCGACGTCCACCGATACTCGCCGGTCAAGACAATGTGTTCCCAGGCCAATGGCGAGAGGTGCTGCAGCAGTTCGTCGGGTATCTCCGAGCCGTCGGCGCGCAGCGTGGCCACTGCCTGTTCGAGAACACCGTATTCCAGTACACGATGGCCGCAACGACGAGATTTCAGCCCGCCAGCGCGCAGCCGCTGATCATCGAACGTGCGATCGTGGACCACACCGCGGCGGTGAAGGCTCTTCTGGCAGAACCTGAGCCGCTGTGCGGCCGTCGGAGAGTACTCAACTACCTGGCTCACCTCATCCTCGGCCAATTGCACCGAGGTGGCTGCCGGCTCGAAAAGTGGCAGATTCACCGCGCTGAAGAAAGTGCCACCGCTCGACGGTTTCCGGCGGCTGTGGATCATCGCGTAGTAATGCGCTGGCCAGGCCGGATCCTTCCAGCCATTAGCGAAAAGCGCTAGGTCACGGAGGGCCCAGCGGTCGCGGGGTCAGGCGCCCCTCAAGTGATTCGGGCTCTGCCTCGAACGCCCCGACCAGCCCGCGTTGCGAGGCGAACAGCGTCGCCGCGGCCCGGCTCGACACACCGATCTTCGTGTAGACGTGCTCAATGTGGTTAGCCACGGTCTTCGGCGTGACGGTGAGCCGGTCAGCGATCTGCCGGTTGGACTTGCCGCGCGCGAGCAGGGCCAGCACCTCAACCTCTCGGGCGGTGAGCCCGTTCGGCCAGGCGCGCCGCACCGCGGTCCGTTGACCGGCCGCCTTGAGCACCACCGCGACCGCATCCCCGTCGAGACGGCCGGCCCGGACATCGGCCGCCAACTCGCTTGCTGCCTGGTCTGGCGTGAGCGCTTCGCGGTACGGACGTGGCTCAGACATCGCGTGGTAGGCGTCCGCAGTGGCCAGCAGCCGGTCGAGCGCCTGGAGTGACGCACCGGTGAGGCTGCGCGGGTAGCCGGATCCGTCCAGACGCTCGTGGTGCCGGCCGGCGACCTCGCGGCTCGCGGCGAGCGCGCTCACGCCGGCGAGCATGCGTTCGGTGAGATACGGATGGATGCGCACGTGTTCCACTTCGGACCCGCTGAGCCGGCCGTGCTTGTCCCAGATGGTGTTCGACACGCCGAGCCGGCCAAGGTCGTGAAGCAGACCTGCTCGCCGGATTGTGGCAACGTCGGCATCGGACAGCCGCCACAGGCGCGCCGCTTCGGCGGCCAGATTCGCCACGCCGCGCGAGTGCCCGGCGAAGTGTGGCGACTTGAGGTCGGCCAGATCGGCCATCGCCTCGAGCACGGCATCGAGCTCAGCACCGTCAACGCGCCTGGTCAAACACGGCTCGGCATCGACTATCGCGTCCCACTCCGACGCTTCGTCGAGCCCGTCCAGGATGCGGGGAGCATGCTCACAAAACAGATCGACGACTCCGGGATCGTAGTCAGCGCCACGATGTCGCCGTCGCCCACGTCGGCACCGCCAGCTGCCGGGCCGCGCTGGTAAAGGCACAGTTCCGGGCGCTGCGAAATCGGGCCGCCCTGGAGGTCATGATGGCCGCCGAGGCCAAGGCCGCAGGCGGTACCTTCGACGCCTGGGTCGGCGGCCTCGACGAGAACTTCGAGCTCACGGTGCTGGTGACGCCCTTCGTTTTCTGGCAATTCGGCAGCGACTGCTCCGCCATTCCCGGCCCCAAGGCCACGCTGGCGCAGCTCTTCCAGTGGTACGACCTCACTTCCGGCTGGCTGTCGGCCGATGATCAGGAGAACGCACCCTTCCTCGCCTACAACTACCAGGCCGGCACTCAGCTCGGATACCCGGTCATCGACAACCGCGCCAGATTCGGGTCGCTGCTGCACTACTCCCTGGCCGCGCAGCAGCCCGAGGAGGACATGGCGCCCGGGTACCGATCCGCCCGCTCGACCAGCACCTGATGCGGGCCGTTCACCAGTGGGTCCTGACCAAGGGAAGCCACCTGCTCTTCCTCTACGGCCAGGTCGATCCCTGGTCAGCGACGCCGTTCACGCTCGGCTCGCACCCGCGGGGCAGCGTCATCTACACCATCGCCGGCGGCAACCACGTCACCCCGTACACGGGCCTGCCCGCAGCTCAGGAGACGTCCTTCGTCAACGCACTGCGCGCCTGGGCCGGACTCGCTCCCGAAGCGGCGGGTCAGATCCCGGCCAGCGGGCCAGCGCCCGCCTTCGTCACCGAGCTAGCCGCCAGAAACTAGCCACCCGATCCCGGGGCCGGTCCTTGATCTCCAGGCTGCATCAGGGACCGGCTCCCGGCCATCTCGTTGCTGCTGAAGCTCAGCCCATGCGGCCGGTGACGTAGGCCCGGGTGCGGCTGTCCCTGGGGTCGGAGAAGATCTGCTCGGTCGTGCCGTACTCGACGAGCACGCCAGTGCGGGTATCGGTCTGGCTGTCGGCGAGCACGTGAAAGAAGGCGGTGCGGCCGCTCACCCGAGTGGCCTGCTGCATGTTGTGCGTGACGACGATGATGGTGATCTGTGACTTGAGCTCGCGCATCAGGTCCTCGATCGCGCTCGTGGCGATCGGGTCGAGTGCCGAGGCGGGCTCGTCCATCAGCACGACGTCCGGCTCGACGGCGATCGCTCGGGCGATGCACAGACGCTGTGCCTGGCCGCCGGACAGGCTCAGGCCCGACGTGCGCAGGCGGTTCTTCACCTCATCCCACAGCGCGGCGCGGCGCAGGGGAGCGCTCGACGATCTCGTCCAGCCTGGTCTTGGCGCGCTCGCCGTTGCAGCGCGGTCCGAAGGCGACGTTGTCGTAGATCGACTTGGGGAACGGATTGGGCTTCTGGAAGACCATGCCGATCCGGCGGCGAACGGCCGTCGCCGAGGCATCCTTCCCGTACAGCGACACCCCCCGGTAGGACAGCTCGCCTTCCAGGCGAGCGCCTGGAATCAGGTCATTCATCCGGTTGAATGCCCGCAGCACCGTCGTCTTGCCGCTGCCGGACGAGCCGATAAAGGCCGTGATCTCGTGCTCAGGCACGGTCAGCGACACGTCGGTGACCGCCTTGAACGCGCCGTACCAGATCGAGACATTCTTCAGCTCGAAGACGATCTCGCCCTGGGCCGGCTCAGCCCGCTGACCGGCCGTCCGCTCTAGGCGCGGAAGGCTGGTGGTGACCTGCGGCTCTGGCTGTTCCATTGCGTTCGTCCCTACGGCACATATCTGGCGAATCGTGCGGTGACCAGCCGGGCGGTGATCATGAGGATGAAGGCGATCGCGATGAGCGTGAGCGCCGCGCCCCAACCCCGGCCCTGAGGCTCCGGTATACGGCGATGACGCGTTCACGAAGATCTGCGACGGCAGGGAGGTATTGGCACCGCTGAAGACGTTCGGATTCGCCGTGGTGACCGTGAGGATGGTGAAAAGGAGCGGCGCTGTCTCCCCCGCTGCCCTGGCGACTGCCAGCAGGGCGCCGCTCACGATCCCGCCGAGCGCCGCCGGCAGTACGACTGTCAGGGTGACTCTCGCCTTGGTGGCCCCCAGGGCGTAGCTCCCTTCGCGCAGCGAGTCCGGCACTAGCTTCAGCATCTCATCGGTGGAGCGGATGACGATCGGCAGCATGAGGCAGCCCAGGGCCAGGGCGCCGGCGAAGCCGGAGAAACCGAAGTGCAGCACCCAGATCGAGAAGATGAACAGCCCCATCACGATCGACGGCACGCCCGTCATCACGTCGGCCATGAAGCCGATGAGCCGGGCCAGCGTTTTATCTCCGCCATATTCACTGAGGTAGACCGCGCCAAGCACGCCTAGCGGCACGGCCAGGAGGGTGGCCGCGGCGGTGATCTCAGCGGTCCCGAGTACGGCAGGCCCTATCCCGCCGGAATCAGCCGGCAAGACGGTCGGCGGGATCGGGCTGGTCAGGAAGGACCAGCTGATGACCGAGGCGCCCTTGGCGATCACCGTGAAGAGGACCAGCCCGAGCGGGATGATCACGAGGAGAAGCGAGAACACCATCAGCGCGGTCGCGACGCGGTTCCTCGTACGCCGCCAGGACGGCGGTTCGTGCAGGTCAACCGTCGGCGGCTGAGCGGCGGCCGACGCCATCAGGCGCCTCGTCCGCGCCGGGCCGAGCGCGCCACGGCCGCGCGGGCGATGACGTTGATGATGATCGTGAAGACGAACAGTAGGACTCCGAGCCCCATCAGCGCCGCCCGGTACACCCCGGTGGCCTCGCCGAACTCGTTGGCGATGACGGCGGGCATGTTGTAGCCGGGGGCGAGCAGGTGCGAGGTGATCGTGGCCGACGAGCCGATCACTAGCGCCGCCGCGATCGTCTCCCCCATCGCCCGGCCAAGCCCGAGCAGCACCGCCCCGACGATGCCGCCCTGACTGTGCGGCAGGACGACGCCCCTGATCATCTCCAGGCGGGTAGCGCCGAGCGCGTAGGCACCTTCCCGGTCGATCGCCGGCACCGTCGCGGTCACCTCGCGCGACAGGGACGTCACGATCGGCGTGATCATGAAGGCCAGGATGATGCCGGCGGTAAAGAACGAGGCCCCGCTCGCCGGCGGCCCGAACAGTGCGCCAAGTACCGGCACGCCCGTGACACCGGAGGCGACCGAACTGTAAATCCCCTGAACCCAGGGCGCGAAAGTCAGGATTCCCCACAGGCCCCAGACCACGGAAGGGACCACAGCCAGCAAGTCGATCACATACACGATCGGGCGCGCCCGCCGGCCAGGTACGACCTGGGTGAGCAGCAAGGCGACTCCGACGCTGACCGGCACGGCCAGCACGACCGCGATCACCGCCGTGATGGCCGTGCCGTAAATGAAGGCCAGCGCCCCGAACTGGTTCGCGGCCGGATTCCAGGTGCTCGCGAAGACCTTCACGCCCTCGGCGGAGAACCAGGACGAGGCCTGCTGACTAGTCGAGATCGCGATCAGCAGGAGAATCACCAGCACAGCGAGCCCGGCCGCCAGGGCGAGGATCTGGAAGGCCCGGTCACCGAGCGGCCTGCGCTGGGCCAGCGGTCGCGGCCGGCCGGGCTGGCGGGACTGGCCGGGCTGGCCGGGCTGGTCACGTTGGTCACGATTACGAGCCGATCTTGCTGAGCTGCGCCCTGGCTCTCTGGTCGAGGCTGGCGGGCAGCGGCGCGTAGTTCAGTGCGCCGAGCAGCTTCTGGCCAGGTCCGACCAGGTAGCCGAGGTAGGACCGCAGCATCTTCGCCGTGTTCTTGTTCGGCTGGGCCCGGTAGACCAGGTCCCACGACTGGTACGTGATCGGGTACGAGCTGGCGCCGGGGGCCCAGATGGCGCTGAAGGTCAGGTTCGACGCGATCTTCGCCTGGCCGGCGGCAGCCGAGGCTGACCCCGGACTCGGTGCCACGAAGTTCCCGGCCTTGTTCTTGATGGCGGCGAAGGTCAGCCCGGACGCCCTGGCGTCGGCATAGTCCACGTAGCCCACGGCTCCGGCCGTCGTCTTGACGATCTGTGCGACCCCGCCGTTACCGTTGCCGCCCCGGCTGGCGGCTGGCCAGTTCAGGGTCGAGTCGCTGCCGAGCTTCCAGACCCCGGCCGCGGCCTCGACCAGGAACTGGGAGAAGTTCTCTGTGGTGCCGGAGGAGTCGGAGCGGCGGGCGATGGTGATGGCGGTGCCGGGCAGCCTCACGCCCGGATTGACCGACTTGATGGCCTGGTCGTTCCAGGTCTTGATGTTGCCCTGGAAGATGCTCGCGATCACCGGTGCCGTCAGCTTCAGGCTCTTGACCCCCGGCAGGTTGTAGGCGACCGTGATCGGGCCTATGACCACCGGGAAGTAGAGCACCGTCCTGCCCTTGAAACTTGACATCTCGCCGGCCGAGATCGGTGAGTCTCAGCCGGCGAAGTTCACGGTCCCGGCGGCCAGGTCAGTTCGCCCCTTGCCCGAGCCACCGCCACCGTAGTTGACCGTCAGGCCAGGCTGGACCGACCTGAAGGCCGCGATGGCGGCCTGCTGGAAGGTGAGCTGGAAACTCGATCCGCTGGCGTTCAGCGTCCCGGAGAGGCTGGCGCCCGCGCCGCCGGCCGACCCCCCGACCGAGTTGCCGGTGCCGCTGCCTGATGATCCGCAGGCGGCCAGAACCAGAGCCGCCGCGCCTAGGGCCAGGCCCCCGGCGATTTGCTGAACGCGAAAACCCCGCATGTCATCCCCCCGCTCGCGGCCAGGAACGGTCGAGTCCCGCAGCCATGTCCCCCGGTCGGAACCTTCCGGCCGGCCAGCGGGTTGAAACGTGCCCTCACCATGAACATCAGGTAGACGTGAATCAAACAGGGCGGTCTCAGGTGAAGGCTCGCGCCGGACTGGGAATCGTTAACTCATGCCCGAGCATCGACAGGAGTTCCAGCGGGAGCTGGAAGCTATCGAGGCCAAGGTAATCGAGCTGTTCGCGGTCGTCGCCGAGGATCTTTCCGAAGCGACCCGCGCACTGCTCCGCGCCGGTGGCCGGGCCGACGGTGGCCAGCCAGACGGCGGCGAGGCCGACGGCGGCCAGCCGACTGGCGTGCTGGCCGAGCGCGAGTCGATCATCGATGCCGTGTACACCGAGATCGAGCAACTGGTCAACCGGGAGATCGCACTGCAGGCCCCGGTGGCCTCTGACCTGCGGTTCTTGCTCTCCGTGCTCCGGATTGTCCCGGAGCTTGAGCGTTCCCACCACCTCGTGGTGGACATCGCGGGCGCGGCTGACCTCCTCAGGAGCGAAGATCTCTCGCTCACGCCGCGCTGCCTGGGGCTCGCCAGGCAGATGGGGGATCTGGCCTGCTCGATGTGGCGGGATGCCGCCGATTCCTGGTACCAGCGCGATCGCCACGCCGCCCAGGCGCTCCGCGAGCGTGATCACGAGATGGGCGAGCTTCACGCGGAGCTGATCTCGGAACTGGCCGCAGGCCGAATAGCGCTGTCGGCGACGATGGAGATGACACTGGTGGCCCGCTTCTACGACCGACTCGGCGACCACGCGGTCAACATCGCCAGGCGAGTCGCCTACCTAGCCGGCTCCCAGCGCCCGAGGTAGCGTGCGGTGCCGGCTCCGGTCGGTCCCGCCTCGCCGACCCGGCCCAGCTCAGTCCGGCCGGGGTCAGCCTAGCTCCGGCCCGGTAGCCCACTTCCCCCGCGATTGTTCCGTGATCATGGAGCACCGACTGATCGCGGAAGATAGGCCGCGTGATCACACCACTAGAGCTCCGTGATCACGGTCACGGCCATGATCACGGAACATCGGCTGGGCTCCGTCACCGGCCCGGCCCATGATCACGGAACATCGGCAGGCTCCGTTACCGGCCCGGCCCATGATCACGGAAAATGGCTGGCGCGAATTCCGCGATGTGAGCTGGGGTGGTGGTCGAGGAGTCTGCAGAGGAGGGCGAGGCCCGCCGCCGGGCAGGTCACCGGCACCGATCGGGCGGAACTCGGCATTGTGTAGGAGGATTTTTTCCTGTAGGAGACTTTGCAACCATATTCGCTGTTAACTCTCCTACAGGAAAAAAGTCTCCTACAGGATCTGGCCAAAACCCGGCCGGGCCGCTGCCGGTATCCCGAAAGGACTGATACCCGGCAAGCTCGCCACTCTTTCCGGACTGAGCTAGTCAGGTGCTGCGCCGGAATGGCTAGAAATGGTCAGTTCGGTTATGTCGGCCTGATCACTTTGCCAAAATAGGGCACGATCGTAAACATCGCACGATCGAATCCATCTTCAGGCTGCCCTAGGATACCGATAGCTATTGCGGTCGCTTTATGGCCGGATCATCTTCAGCGGCAAAAGAAGATGACGGTACCAGGTGGAAATAATAGTACTCGGAGAACCGATGGGGGACAATCAATGACACGCAGGATTCCTGGTGGGGCCAGGATGCTTGCCACGCTCTCGCTCGCAGGCGCGCTGTCGCTGCTAGCGATCATGCCAGCTGCCGCAGCCTCGCCGAACGAGGCTTATTCCTCGGGAGCGAGCGGGCCGATATCGGCAGCGCCAATCGGGCTAGCTACCTTCCCCGGCAACTCCACGGTCATTTTGACCAACGCCAATATCGCCAGTCTGCTCACCACCGGCGTCACGACCAACGAAGTCGACGCGACCGACGCCTCGTCGACGATTGCCAGTGTCGCGGTCAGTCTCACCGCTCTGGCGACGCTCACCGCTAGCAATATCTCGTCGGCCTGCACCTTCGACACCAACACCGATACCGTGAGCGGCTCGACCAATATCGCCAGCGGTCAGATCCTCACCCCGTTGTCCACGATCGTGCTGGCTTCGAACCCGGCGCCGAACACCGTCGTGTCAGGCCTGACCGGGATCGGCACGGTCACACTAAACGTGCAATCCGTCGCCGCCGACGGCACGCTGACGGTCACCGCCGTCGAGGTAGTGCTGGCCAGCGGGCAAACGCTGTCACTCGGGGTGACGGTCTGCAACGCCGCAGATCTGGCCCCGGTCCCGGTGCTGCCGGGCCGGACCACCACGGTTACTCTCGGCGCAGCTGGCGTGCTCGCCCTGGCCGGCGGCGGTCTGCAGCTACGCCGCCGCCGGGCCGGCGCGAGGTAACTGGCTCATCACGGTGCGGGTCAGGGTAGGCAGGCTCGCTGGCTGGCCCGCGCCGTGACGGGTGCTTACCGCGGCTCTTCTAGCAATTCGATGACATCCAGCCAGTGATCCCTGGCTGAGCGCGGCTACTCACTGCGAGGTCATCACGGGAGATCTCGTGAACCCCCGCGCGGATGATTGACGCCACCCTGTGTATCAAATTGACTACACATAGTGACCAATCACTGTTACAAATAGGGAGCTTATATGCCTGTTTCCACCACGCCGGGCACCGCCTGGGGTACCTGGACCAACCTTGAGGGAAGTATTTTCGACGTCCCTTCACCAGCGCTCAATGCCGACGATCGCATCTGGGTCTTCGTCCGGGGCGGCAGCAACTCGCTCTGGAGCAGGTGTCAGCAGCGGGATCGCACGTGGGGCGCCTGGCAGGCGCACTCCGGCTCCGCGATCGACGGGGCACCGAACGCGATCCGCGGCCGGGACGGGAAGATCCGCGTGTTCTACCGCACGCCGGACAACCGCGTCGAGGTCATCACCCAGACCGCCATCAACGCCAGTTTCACCGGCCCGCAGGAGATAGCTACCAACGTGGGCGGAGACCCAGCCGCAGCACTCAACGCCGATGGCCGCATCCAGGTGTTCTTCCGGGGCAGTGACGGCGGCCTGTGGTACCTGCGGAACACCAATCTGCAGTACGAGCAGTACTCAGCCGTCACCTCGCTGGGCGGCACCATCTTCGCCACCCCCTCGCCGGTACTCGACGGCTCCGGCCGCATCGTCGTGGCCATGCGCGGCGGCAGCGACACCCTGTACACGATCCAGCAGAAGTCATGGAACTCCGCCGATATCTGGGAGAGCATGCGCGGCGAGACGACCGGCGTGACCAGCAGGCCCACTGCGACGGCGGACGCGTCCGCGCACGCGCAGATCTTCTACCGAGGCTCCGACGGCGCGGCCTGGCGGGTGGGACAGACCTCCGACTACGACAGCTTCGAAACGTCGGTGTCGATCGCCGGGCAGATCCTTGGCTGGCCGACCGCGTGCCTCGGCCAGGATGGCCGCCTGAACGTGTTCGTCAAGGGTACCGATGCGGCACTCTGGGTCGCGCTCCAGCAGACCGAGAACGGTCCCGCCTACGGCACGTTCCAGTCTCTTGGCGGCGTCATCGGAGACGTCCATCCCCAGGGGGTCATCGCAGATAGCGAGAACCTCCTGCACGTCTTCGTGCAAGGCTCGGGGGCACCGAAGGCGCTCTGGTTCGCCAGGCAGGCCTGGGTCTAGACGCCGAGAGCAGAACGATCACGACCAGATGGCGGCCAGCAGCCGAGACCTTTCTCGCGTCTGCTGGCCGCCAATCAGGACACCAGGTAAGACGTGACCTCGAAGCCGACGACTCGCGATGGCGGCGGCACCTGACCGGCCGCGAGAGACGGCGCGCTCTGCTCCGCGAACGCCCGCGCGTCATCGCCGGATCGCCAGACCTCGATCATCCGCGCGCCCTTGTCATCGATCCCGGCTATGCGGCTCAGACGGCCTTCGGGAACACTGCCGTGATCGTCACCGTCGCCGATCAGCTGCTCGAAGTTCTCCCTGCCGAAACCGGCATCCCACTCGAACTCCACGATGGTGCAAAAAGTCACAGTCGCCTCCGGCGGCAAGAGCCATCAAGAGCACGATCTTAGGCGCTCTCGGCTGTTCAGCCGTCGCCGAGCGTCTCCCTGAGGACCTGGACGCTTCCGGCCGGGGTCAGGGCGCTCGCGCACAGCCGCTCCATCACCGCGAGGTATCCGCCGACGAGATCGGGCTTGTCCAGGTAGCGGGCGCTGGTCAGCTGCTCCAGGTAGACCACGTCAGGCATCTCGTCCTCGGCGAAGCTCATCAGGCTGAAAGCTCCGCCGGCAGCGGCATGCCCTCCCGCGCTGAACGGGATCACCTGGATGGTCACGTCCGGACGCTCTGACACCTCGATGAGGTGCCTGAGCTGCCCTTTCATGACCCGGCGACCGCCGATCGGCCGCATCAGCACGGCCTCGTCGAGCACCATCTTCAGGATCGGCGGATCCGCTCTGTCCAGCACCGCCTGCCTGGCCATCCGCAAGCCGACCCGCCGGCTGATCTCCTTGGGATGGGAGTAGCCCAGCGCTATGACACTGCGGGCATAGTCCTCGGTCTGCAGCAGCCCCGGAACGAACTGCACCTCGTAGGAGCGGATCTGGCTGGCCGCCTCCTCAAGCCCCACGTAGGCATCGAACCAGCTGGGCAGGACGTCAGCATAGTCGTGCCACCACCCAGGGGAGTTCGCCCTGACAGCCAGGTCACGCAGGGTCTTGCGCTCATTCTCTTCGGTCACGCCGTAGAACGTGAGCAGGTCAGCGATATCGCGGTCCTTGAATCCCACCCGGCCGGTCTCAAGCCTGCTGATCTTCGAGGCGGAAGCCCGGATGACGTTTCCCGCATCCTCCAGAGAGATCCGCCTGGCCTCACGCAGCCGCCGCAGATACGCCCCGACCAGAATCCGCGGCACCACGGGGCTGCTGCCAGCCGCTGGAACCGTCATGCTCTGGGCCGAGACCTCCACCGGCCCGGCCGTTGCCACCACCGCAATCCCCTGCCTGGCCAGCTGAAATAGATTAACCCGCGCTCAAGTATCCCACGGCAGCGGCCATTACACCACGAGCACGGCGCAACCACGTAGTGTCCGATCAACAACTACTATGCAACAAACGTTTGCATGTGCACCGATCGGCGACCGCTGACAAGCGTGGGACGAAGCTCCGTCGCGATGCTTATTGCCAGTTTGCCAATGGTCGGTTTCGCACTCGGTGGATGCGCCTTTGTGCCAGGTGCCCGGCTCAGGCCGCGGGGACCTTGACTCGCATCAGGGGCAGCATCCGGCCGCCTGGGTTGATCCTGCCTGATTGTCGGCCTGCGGTAGTGTTAGCGGGGTCGCCGCTGCGGGGCGGCCGGGAAGGGGTATCCGCCTGTGCCGCGATATCACAGGGTTGTCGTAAAACTCAGTGGTGAAGCGCTAGCTGGGTCGGCTGGTACTGGCGTGGATCCAGGCAGCCTCGCCCACGTCGCCGATGAGGTCCTGTCCGTTCACGATCTTGGCGTCCAGGTCGCGGTGGTTATTGGCGGCGGAAACTATTTCCGAGGGCGAATGGCTGATGGATGGGGTATCAGCCGGGCCGAGGCCGACAACATTGGAATGCTCGGCACCGTGATGAACGCGCTAATGCTTCGGGGTGCACTCGGTTCCAATACGGACATTGACGTACGGGTGATGACCGCAATGCCCATTCATAGCGTCGCCGAGCCGTTCATCCGGCTCCGGGCAGTCCGTCATCTGGATCACGGCCTGATCGTGCTGCTGGCGGGCGGCATCGGCCAGCCATACGTCACCACCGACTACCCGGCTGTCCAGCGGGCACTGGAACTGGACGCCGATGCGCTGCTGGTGGCCAAGCACGGTGTCGATGGAGTCTACGACAGCGATCCGAACGTTAACCCCACGGCGGTGCGCTACGCAGAGCTGACCTATGACGAGGCATTGGCTGCCGGCGTGCGGGTCATGGATACCAGCGCTTTCGTTCTGGCCAACGAGCAAGCTCTTACGATGCACGTCTTCGACGTCGCCGCAAAGGGCGCTATGCGGCGGATCTGCGAGGGTGCCTCGGTAGGCACGCGAATCAGCCCGAAGGCGCGCTTGTCCTGACCATAAGCGGCGGCATATTCGCCTTCGTCGGTCACGTCGGCAAGCGCGGTCAGGCAGCTGGCCCGGAGATGGCGGCTGGCCGGCCAGCATTTCGGGAGCTAATGCCACCAGGGCGTCCGTCGGCTGAATGTCGCCGTCGCGCCCACTGGGCTGTCAGCGGGCCTGACCTTGACAACGCGGACGACGGCCATTATTGTCAAAATAATCCCTCATTATTTCGACATTATCAGCAGTAACAAGACTCCCGGAAAAGAAAGGATAGCCATGGCCTACGCGATTGTACATTTCTTTCCCGGCGGGACTAGGGAACAGTACGAGGAAATGCTGGAGGAATTGCACCCGGGCAAGGACCAGCTCCCGGATGGCCAGATCTACCATGCCGCCGGCCCCTCGGCCGGAGGCTGGACGATCATGGCCGTCCATGACTCCAAGGAGAGCTGGGACCAGTTTGTCGAAGGCGTCGTCGAGCCCTGGAAGCAGCGCGGTCGCAAGCGCTCGTTCCAGGTACCGCCCCAGGAAATTGCCTTCGAGGTGCACAACACTGCGCCGTAGCCGACCTCCCTTTCTCCGAAGAGTCGGCTAAGCAGCTGGCTGCGGATCGGGGATAGCGGGCTCAGTCGCTGGCTGCCAGATCCTGGCAGCCAGCAAGACCATCGCGACCGCCCAGGGCAGCATGAACAAAATGACCACGGCACCCTTGGAAGACTGCGCTTCGGCGACGTCAAAGCCGGCGGCGAACAGGCCAGCCAGCCAGCGCGGAACGGCGCGGCTGCGCCACAACGCGAAGCCCATGACGACGTGCGCGGTGTACTCGCTGACGAAATAGAGGTACGTGAAGAACTGGCCGGATCCGGAGTTGAACGAGGTCATCAGGGACCGCGAAAACGACGATCAGTCGGTCGCACGCTCGTCAAGCTCTATCAGAAGTACAGCTTCCGGCTGATCTGCTTACTCAGCTTCCCGTAAATCTCACGAGCGGAGCCGGGATCGCCGTCGAAAGCGCCGGCTGTCAGCAGCGGCCAACCTTCGATGATCGCGTCGAGGGCCGGGATGTTCCGTACGCTGTCGGCACGGTCGACGAACTCGCCAAGGGCTGCGGACGGTCTCCGTCCGTAGGCGATTTCGAGCATTCCGCGGAGGAACTCGTACCGGTCGAACGCGGCGGCATATTCGCTTTCATCGGTCACTTCGGCAAGCGCGGTCCGGCAACTGGCCCTGAGATGGCGACTGGCGGGCCAGGGCGGCCTTGCGCTGCTGAACCTGGTCAGGGGGCCGGTCATCTCGCCAAGCACCCGGCTCGGGTGCAGCGCCCACACTAGGCGAACGGCACCTCCGGAGTCATCGAGAGTGGACGACTGAGTTTCAACCAGGGCACGAAATAGCAAACCCTCGCGGGCAGCGGCGACGGCGGCCACGCCCACGCAGGTCACCAGCCGCAGAGCCGGATAGCCGCGCGCGAATGCCAGCACGTTAATTGAGGCAGCGTCGGCGGGCCGGGGCCGTTCGGCCAGACGGCGTATCGCACGCAGCGCGGGATCGTCTGAGAACGCTTCATCGATGGTGCCGCCGTGGAAGGTAGTGGTGGCGGCCAGAGCGGTGAGGACGTCCGTGTCGGAGTCATAATCAGCTAACTGACGTTCGAGTTCATCCTCTACCTGCTCGTTCGTCCAGTCCGCGATGTAGACGGGATATCTGTCATCGGTCAGCCGGCCGATGGTGCGGCTGACCGTCGAATTGAACTGGTCGAAGACCTCGACGCGGCGGCCCGGTCGCAGGTTGCGCTTCAGAGTTTCGACCGCAACGGCGCGTGTCGGCGGCGGGTCCGCTATGCGGCCGAGGGCACTGACCTTGTCCCGCAGATCGCAGCAGAAGGAATCGGCGCCGTCGACGGGTATCAGGTGACCGGCCCGGCTCGTCAGGAGTCCGGCTGCGGCCCGAGACATCACGCCCCGGTAAGCGGCCCAGTAGGTGGGGTAGCGGCGCGTCGGGCAGTTCTCGATGGCGTGGATGAGCGCGGTATCCCAGGTGCCGGACCAGCCGACTGTGATCAAGCCGTACTCGTCCAGGATCCTTGCGAGGAGATCATTCATCGCAGGCTCATAGGCGGCAAGCTCAGCAGGGGTGTTCCGGATCGCCTGGACGTCGAGGTAGTCGCCATGAAGCTTGATCACAGTTGCGCGGGCATGCTGTAACGGAGCCATCCCCGCGATCGCGTCGGCCCGCGCGATCACCTGGGCAGGTACGCCTGCGTCGACCAGCGCCGTCTCCATCAGATGGTCGAAATTCGTCGTGAGAATCAGACGGAGCCGCCCGGAACTCACCAACTCGGCGATCGCGCGGTGCGCTGCGGTGGGCTGCTTGATGCTGGCCGCACGCTCAGTGTCATCGGCCGATTCAAAATAGGAATGGAGCAGATCCCGCCTAGCTGCCGCTGATGGCGCGAGAACCTCCAGAAGCGTGTCGTACCTAGGATCGCCATTCCCCTGTCTTTGCCACCAGCTCTCAGGATCTGCCCTCGCTTCCTCGGCCGCATCCTCACCTTGCATCACGGCGACCTTGCAAATCAGGTCGAGAACGACCTCCCATCCGGTCGGCACCCGGGCCGCGCGAGATACCCCCGAGCCCAGCAAAAGGGCGTAGGCGCCTGGCGATGACGACAAGCCCAGGGCTAGCGCGAGCGTCGGGTCCAGACCCGGCCCCGGATGCGCTATCGGTGCTGCCATCCCCGCAGGAGTCATCGCAGCAGGCTAGTAGACAGCTGTGACAGGCCAGCGGTTCGCACTCGCTGTTCCAGCTCAATCTCATCCCGGACGACCCTGACCAGACGGGTACTGGAAGTTCTCTGCCTGGTTGGCTGGGAACAGCTCGACTTGGCTGGCGTAGCTGCGCCAGCAGGTCTGCCGTGCGGGGCCGGTCTACCTCGGCCAGGTGTCGGGTCCGGCGTACTTCGCTGACTCGGCGGACGGGCGGTCGAACCTGCGGCGTGAAGTCGCGTGGTACGAGACAGAGCGGCTTATCGGGGCCGCTCAGCTTGAGGCGCGCGGGCCGGCGTTGCTGCAGAGTCAGGCGTACGTCATCGACCTCACGATGCTTGCAGTCAGCTCGCGGGCCTTGTTCCGAATGAAAGTAAGTCCTCCACAGTCCCGGCGGCAGCGGCTGTGCCGCCCCTGGTACTCGCCTTCGAGGGGTTCCGGCCGGACTGGCCACTCGCCGAGGCTGAGCCACCCGGATAACTCGGACGTCTGCGAGGCCACCTCCGGGGGAAGGGTTGACGTGCACGATCATCGCTCGATCAGAGACGCTGCCCCGCATACCACCGGAGAAAGCGCCCTGAGGACCTGCCCGGCGCTTGAGTCTCCGACGAAAGGCGGTCATCCCATGCGTTCCGACATCGTCATCGGGAGCACTCTCCCCGACTACGCACTGCCCGACCACACCGGCACCGTCCGCACGCTCAGCGAGCTCCAGGGCCAGGACCCGATGATCCTCACCCTCGCACGCGGCAACTACTGCCCGAAAGAACACCGCCAGCACCTGGAGCTAGCCGCCCGCTACCCGGAGATCGCGGTGTCCTATACCCAGCTCGCCACGATCGCCACCGACGACCACCACACCCTGCAGGAGTTCCGCGGCTCGGTCGGCGCCCAGTGGCCCTTCCTGTCCGACCCGGAACGCATCGTGCAGAAGGATCTGGACATCAAGGAGTACACCGACCCCGAGCATGATCCGATGATCCCGCACACCCTCGTGCTGAAGCCGGGACTGGTGATCCACAGGATCTATAACGGCTACTGGTTCTGGGGCCGCCCGTCGTTCTGCGATCTGTGGCACGACCTGCGGGCGGTCACCGCCGAGATCCGGCCTGACTGGGACCTGAGCACGCCGGGACTGCGCGAGGCCTGGGACGCCGGCGATTTCTCGAAATTCCACGGATGGGACCGCCGTGCCCCGCAATCGACGCCAACTTCATATGAAAAATAAGCACGGCGGCTGGCGCCCGCTCGCCGGCTGACTCACCAGAACCCGGGGCCGGTCCCTGGCCGTGTCGTCAGCCAGGCCGGCGGGTACACCGTGGCTCATGATCACTGGCGTCTGCGAGCTGCTGGGAATCGAGAAGCCGGTCGTCCAGGCACCCATGGCCGCGATCCCGGAGCTGGCCGCAGCGGTCTCGAATGCCGGCGCGCTCGGCATGGTGACGCTCACATGGTCCCCTGACACCGGAGCCGTCGTGCGCGAGACCGCCGCGCTGACCGCGCGGCCGTTCGGCGGCAACTTCGTTCTCACCGAGGATCATCACCGTAGCCTGGACCAGGCACTCGACGCCGGCCTGCGGATCGTCTCGTTTATGTGGGGAGATCCCGGCGGTTACGTCGAGCGGGTGCATGACGCCGGGGGGATCGTCCTGCACACAGTCGGCAGTGCCGAGGAAGCACGCCGGGCGGCCGCGTCCGGCGTGGACGTGATCGTCGCGCAGGGCTGGGAGGCCGGCGGCCACGTCTGGAGTACAGTCGCGACGCTGCCGCTGGTGCCCGCCGTCGTGGACGCCGTGGCGCCGGTGCCGGTCATCGCGGCCGGCGGGATCGGCGATGCCCGGGGCGTCGCCGCGGTTCTCGCGCTGGGCGCGCAGGCCGCCTGGCTGGGCACCCGCTTCCTGCTGGCGCGCGAGATGCCCCTGCACGAGGACTACAGGCGCGCGCTGATCGCCGCGGCCGAGACCGACCCGCAGTGGTACGCCAATCTGTACGACGTCGGGTGGCCGGACTCGCCCCACCGCGCGCTCCGCAACTCAACGGCCAGGGCCTGGGAAGCGGCGGGCCGGCCATCCGACGCCGAACGGCCAGGACAGGGCGACGTGATCGCGCACTTCGCCTCCGGCGAGGCAATCGTCCGTTACGAACCCGCGCCGCCGATGGCCGGGACGACCGGCGAGATCGAGGCCCTCTCGATGTGGGCCGGGCAAAGCGTCGCGCTCGCGACGAAACCGCAGTCAGCAGCGGAGATAGTTGCCGAGCTAACGTCCGGCCTGTGAAATGGGGAGCCCATGAGCGAAAGCCCGCAGAAAGTAGCAATCGTCACCGGCGGCTCGCAGGGAATCGGCGCCGGCCTGGTGCAGGCGTACCGGCAGCGAGGCTGGGCGGTCGTGGCGAATTCCCTCAAGATCAGGCCGTCGGAAGACCCAGACCTCCTCACGGTCACGGGCGACGTCTCCGAGCCGGCCACCGCCGGCCACATCATGAGTCAGGCACTCGACCGCTTCGGGCGCGTCGACACCCTGGTCAGCAACGCAGGCGTCTTCGTCTCCAAGCCCTTCACCGACTACACGGCGGCGGACTACGCGCTGGTGACCGGCGTCAACCTCGCCGGATTCTTCTGGCTCACCCAGCGCGCCGTCACCCAGATGCTCAGGCAAGGTGGCGGTCATATCGTCAACATCAGCGCCAGCATCGCGGACCACCCGGACTCAGTCGAGCCAACCGCGCTGACCGCGCTGACGAAGGGCGGCCTGGCCGCCGTCACCAAGTCACTGGCCGTCGAGTACGCCTCCCGCGGCATCCGCGTCAACGCCGTCGCGCCCGGCATCATCCAGACCCCGCTGCATCCTGCGCAGGCCTACACCCCCGAGGCGCTCGCGGGAAAGCTGCCCCCGCTCGGGCGCGCGGGCCAGGTCAGCGACATCGTCAGCGCCATCATGTACCTGGAGTCAGCGCCGTACGTCACCGGAGAGATCCTGCACATCGACGGCGGCCGAACCGCCGGCCACTGATCAGCTCATTCCTGCGGGCCTGCCCCTGAGAAGGACCGGTCCAGCCAGGTCAGCCGAAGTTCGAGGGCAGTGCGAGCGGCGATCGCCCTCATCTCCTGAGCCTGGGCTTCCGGGAGGGATGCGGCCAGCGCGGCTGCGGCAGCGGCTGTCTGCGGGCGGGCGCCCAGCGCAGCACGCAGGTGATAGGACCTCCAGAGCAGGTCGAGACCGGCGGCATCGCCCTTGTCCTGCGCGTACCCGCCCAGATGCCGGCTCGTGTAGGACTCAAGCAACCGGTCTCCGCTGTCGAGAGCTGCTTTGTGAGCGTCGGCGAAGTACAGGGCCGCCTGGATCGGATCATGCTCTAGATGATCGGTGACGACACCCATCCAGAAGGTCGCCCAGGCTCCCACCCGGGGATCGGCTATAGCCGCACGAAAGCCCGCGCGGACGCGTTCGCCATCATCAGGTCGGGGACTGAGCGAAAAGAGTGTCCTCGTGTACGCGAGCTGGGCACCGTAAAACTCACCCAGGACAGATTCCCGCTCCCCGAGAGCGGCGACGGCTTGCTCGGCGGCGGCGGCTCCGTCCAGGCGCCAGAAGAAGCGGTCGGCCTGGATCTGGGCACGCAAGGCCGTCATGGCCGGGTCCAGCATCTCTAGGGCGAGATCCCAGAGTCCGCCCCGGACCAGAGCGACGGCGGCCGCTTCCGGCGAGCCGGTACAGTAGGTGTCGTTAGCTATCATGCTCCCTACTATGGAACAGGTGCAGGTAGGTGGTCAAGTGAGTTATGTCGACTACATAGGGAACCTCACGCGGCTAGCGGTCGAATTCGTCAACGTCGACGGACCCAGTGAGCTACGCGAAGAGTTCTTCCGTCAGCACCGCATCGCTGAGCCCAGCGCGGCGGACCTGGACGAGCTTCTGCCGGTACTGACCGGGGCGATCGCGGCCGCTGCGGACCACGGCCCGATCGAAGCCGTGAATCTGCTGCTTGACCGCTTCCCGCCAGTCATCTTCATCAGCGCACACGACGGAGAAGACCAGCCGCACCTGCACTTCGCCCGCGACGCGGAAGAGCCCATCGCCTGGCTCGGCCGAAGCTGCGCAGCCGCACTCGCCCACGTGATCTGCGGAGATCCGGACGTGACCGTCGGCCGCTGCGCCGCACAGCGATGCGCCCGCTATTTCGTGGACGACTCCCGGAACCAGAGCCGTCGATTCTGCTCCGGCACCTGCGCCAGCCGGACCACTGTCGCCGCCCATCGCGCACGCCGCAAGACACTCCCGCTAGATAGAGCCGTTCATGGCTAACCGGCCCGATTCTGTCCTGGCTGCCGCCGCGCCCAGGCCATCGAGCGCGCGTGCCTGCTGGTAGACGTCGCCAGTCTCGCTGGTTGTGCTCAGCGCGGCGGCGTACTGGGTCCTGGCACGATCAGGCTGGCCGGTAGCCGCGAAGACCTCGCCCAGACCGTTTAATGCTTCTGCCTCGCCGTTTCGGTCACCCATGGCACGGAACCTGGCCAGCGCATCCTGTAGATAGTCTGCCGCCTCCCGGTAGTGACCCTGGTGCGAAACGGCGATGCCGAGATCGGCCAGCACATGAGCTTCGGCGGAGCGACTCGTGGCCTCGTGGAGCAGCACGAGTGCCTGCCTGAGGTAGCCGACGGCCTGCTCGTACTGACCTAGCCGCACGGCGGCCGTCCCGAGATTGGCGAGCGCCTCCGCCTGGCCCTCCCCGTCGCCAATCTCCCGGTACACGGCCAGCGCTTCCCGGAGACCGCGGCTGCCCTGCTCAAAACGGCCCTGTTCGAAAGCCACGACGCCAAGACTCACCAGCGCCTTGGCCTCGCCTGCCCGATTGCCGCCTTCGCGATACAGCTCTCTGGCCCGCTGATGCGCGGTGACAGACTGCCGATAGTGGCCCTGGCGGTGAGCGACCAGGCCGAGGTTCCCCAGGACCCTGGCCTGACCAGCCTGATCACCGCTCTCGCGATGCAAGGCCAGGGCTCGCCGGAGATGACCGACCGCTTCCCCGTAGCGGCTCGTCCGCCATTCGCAGATGCCAGGCGCCGCAGGTTATGACGCAGGCACAGTTGTAACTACACGGCCGCGCCCTGTTGATATTGCCGCTGCAGCCACAGGACTTATAGCCTGCGAATTCGCCTGGCTCGCAGAAGCAGGCCGCCGCTCCGGCGGTGATTTCCGGAACCACGGTGCTTAGTAGTCGATCAGCGATCTTGCCGATAACCTTCATGCTTCGCCTCTCCTCGTCCGAAACCCGCCGTGCCGCCGTGCTGCGGCGCAGGTTCTTCTGTCGGATCGAGTCTGGCTTGAGCCAGTAGGGCGCAGGTAGGACCCGCGGCCCGCCGGTAGCGATCTGGTAGCGCGGTCTTCAGGGATAGACAAGCCCACCAGCGCGGCATGCCATTATGGCTGCATAGTTTCCGCGCCTGGAGGGGGCATCAGGTGGTGGCCAAGGTAGTCGCTTTCGATGAGAATGCCAGGCGCGGCGTCGAGCGCGGCATGAGCCGGCTGGCCGACGTCGTGAAGGTAAGCCTCGGCCCTAAGGGCCAGAACGTGGTGATCGAGAAGAAGCGGGGAGCCCCCGCGATCACCAGTGATGGTGTGTCCGTCGCCAGGGAGATCGAGTTCGAGGACCCGTGGGTACAGGTCGGCGCCGAGCTGGTCACCGAAGTAGCGAAGAAGACAGACGACGTCGCCGGCGATGGCACGACGACCGCGACCGTGCTCGCCCAGGTGGTCGTCCGCGAGGGCCTGCGCAGCGTGGCGGCGGGTGCGAACCCGACGTCGCTCAAGCGTGGCATCGACACCGCTGTGGTGCGGGTTACCGCCGAGCTTGCCCGCATGGCCGTGGCCGTCAGGGAGCCGGATCGGCCTGCCGGCGTGACTCCGTCCATGAGCGTGGTCACGGTCGCCACGGCCTTCGCCGGGGACTCCGCGACCGGCGAGCTGATCGCCGAGGCGATGAGCAAGGTCGGCAGTGCTGGCGTTGTCACCATCGAGGAGTCTCACGCCATCGGCCTCGAGCTCGACCTCACCGAGGGCATGCGGTTCGACAGGGGATATATCTCGCACTACTTCGTCACCGATCCAGAGCGCATGGAAGCGGTGCTTGATGACCCGTACGTCCTGGTCGCGAACTCCAGGATCTCTGCGATCAGCGACCTGCTGCCGCTGCTTGAGCAGGTGGTCCAGGCAGACAAGCCCCTGGTCATCATCGCGCAGGACGTCGAGGGCGAAGCTCTCTCCACCCTGGTCGTTAACAAGATCCGCGGTGTGGTCAGCTCTGTCGCGGTACGGGCACCGGGATCCGGTGACCGCCGGAGGGACGTGCTCGGTGACCTCGCCATCCTGACTGGTGGCCAGATCGTCGGCGAGGATGGCGGCCCGGAGCTGGGCCTGGCCGGCGTGGAGACGCTGGGCAGAGCAAGGCGCGTGGTGGTCACGGCGGGAGATACCACCATCGTCGGCGGCGCCGGCGACCGCGAGCGGATCTCCGGCCGGATCGACAAGCTGCGCGCCGAGATGGAGAATGCCGGCTCTGACTACGACCGCGAGCAGTTCAGGGAGCGCATGGTCAGGCTGGCGGAGGGCGTAGCCGTGATCAAGGTCGGCGCGGCAACCGAGCCTGCCCTGAGAGCCTCGCAAGATCCGCGTCGAGGACGCGGTGCGCGACGTCAGAGCCGCAGTCGAAGAGGGCGTGGTCGCTGGCGGCGGAGTCGCGCTGGTCCAGGCGGGCATCGAGGCGTTCAGGCAGCCTGGCCTGTCAGGCGATGAAGCCACGGGAATGGAGATCGTGCGGCGTGCCCTGGAGGAGCCGCTCAGGCAGATCGCGGTGAACTCCGGCCTCGAAGGCAGTGTGGTGGCGGGCAGGGTTCGCGATCTGGCACCCGGACATGGCCTGAACGCGGCGACAGGTCAGTACGTCGACATGTTCGAGGCGGGGATCATTGACACGGCTAAGGTGACGCGCTCTGCCCTGGAGAACGCGGCCAGCGTCGCGGGCCTGTTCCTGACAACGCAAGCGGTGATCGCCGGCGACGATGGAGGCGGAGGCGGGGGCGGCAGAGGCGGGGGCGGAGGTGGCGGCGGGGGCGATGGTGGTGGCGGTACCGGAGTTAAGCTGCGTTATCTGAAGGGCCAGTGCCCCGAAAGCGTCCCCCTGGGCGAGCCGTTCAGCCTGATCGTCAGCATCGTCCTGGCAGGCCCGTCCGGTTCCGCGCTGAAGCCCTTCGACGTGCCGCCCGAAGGCCGGGACGTGCTCCTCGTGGCGCACGCTCCAGAACTGCGGCTTCTTGGCCGCCCGCGCCTCACCGTGCGGGTTCCGGCTGCGGGGGACTCCGAGCCAGTGATGTTCGAGCTGCGCGCCGACGCGCCGGGACCGAAGACCGTATCTGTCACAGCCTGGATCGACGGCAGCTACCTCGGCGAGCTCCTCGTCGAGATCACAGCGGAACGTGACCATCCAGGCGGCCCGCACCAGGAGGTCCTGGCGCGGATAACCACAGAAGTCACTGCCGGCGCGGTGAGCCTGGTAGTGCGTTACGACCGGAAGCAGAAGGCCTACCGGTTCGAGTTCCGCGATGAGGACAACCCAGACGAGGTGACCAGCGACCTGGCCTACGATCCCGGACCGCGCGTCGAGCGTCTCATCGCCGGCCTGGATGCCCTGGTAAAGGGCCGCACTGGCTATACGCCAGTGGAGGCACGGCGTTATCTGGTCGAGGAAGGGGCGGAACTCTGGGAAAAGCTCGTGCCGCAGAGGCTGCGCGAGCAGTTCTGGGATCGTCAGCACCGGATTCGGCAGCTCACGATCCTTGCTGACCAGGACACGGTTCCCTGGGAACTGCTTTACCCGCTCGACCCCGGTCATGACGCCGGCTTCCTGGTCGAGCAGTTTCCCGTGACCCGCGCCGCTTTCGGGTGGCGGCCTGGCCGGACGCTGAGCCTGCGTCCGACCCGGTTCGTGCTGGCAGAAGGCCAGCTGTCGCAGGCCCAGCACGAAGTCGAGGCCATGCGGCAGCTGCTCGACCCCGGACAGCCGCCAGGCGAGGTCATATCCGCGCTTACTCCGCTGCAGAACCTGATCGACAGCGGGAACTTCGGCCTGCTTCACTTCGCCTGCCACAACTCCTACGATCCGGCCGATGGTTCCTCGATCACACTGGGCGGTGCGCGATTCACTCCCACGCTCATGACGACCGCGGCTATCAACAGGGCGCTGGCCGGATCCGCACCGACCATATTCATGAACGCCTGCCGCAGCGCCGGGGTCGCCGCGACCTATAGCCGGCTCAGCGGCTGGGCTGACAAGTTCCTTGACGCCGGCGTGGCCGCCTTCATCGGATCGATGTGGGCGGTATCCGATGGGGCTGCTCGCGAGTTCGCCCAGGAGTTCTACCGCCAGCTCCAGGCCGGGGTCTGCCTCGGGGAAGCCGTCACGCTGGCCCGTCAGGCGGCAGCCAGCCAGCCCGACGATCCGACCTGGCTCGCATACACCGTCTATGGCGACCCGCGCGCGGCGATCAGCGCGCAGGTGCCGCACTAGCGTCCGAGAGGAAATGCCGTGAAGATCACTGATACGGGCGTGCCGGTCGCGACCCTGGTCAACGTCGTCAAGGAGTCGATCAAACGCGCAGGCGTTTCCCGCGGCTCGCCGGGCCGGGATCTGGAGGTGGCTTCGGTCCAGCTGATCCTTGAGGTGGTGGCGAGCAAGACGGCGGGCGGGGGGCTGGACTTCCGCGTCCCCTTCATCGGAATGAAGCTCCGCCTCGGAGCCAAGATCACCAAGAAAGACACCCATACGATCGACATAACCCTGGTGCCGCCGCCGGAGCGGGACACGCGCCAGATCCGCGGTGGCGACGTCGAAGAAGTTCTCGTCAGCGCGATCGACACGATCCGCGAGGTGATGACGCAGGCCGCTGCGGGCGAAGATCCCTGGAACCTGTCGGCAAGCACCATCGACATCTCCTTCGCCATCACGCAAACCGGAACGATCTCACTCGGCTTTGACGGTGAGCTCGCCGGCGAGCTCACCCAGACGCTGCGCCTCGGACTAGCCCCAGCTCCCAGCCTTGACTTAAAGGCGGCTTGAAGCGGAAGAGTCTGTCTCCTGGTCCACCCCAAGAAGGAGATGACGATGATTCACGATGCGGAACCCGTCGCAGTTGCCTGCTCGCTCAGCCAGGGCGATCTGGCCCGGCGAGCTGCCCGATGGCGGACTCTGGCGGACGCCGCGCTTGAGCAGGTGTCGACGACTGAGCAAGGTCAGCGGCTCGCCTTTCACGACAGTCCGGGGATCGCCGGCGAGCTTGAGGAACTCTCCGCCCTCGAACGCGGCTGCTGCTCCTTCGCGACCTGGTCAGTGACCAAGGTCGACGACAGGCTCGTACTCGACATCAGCTCAGCGACCGAGGAAGGAGCACAAGCCGTACAGGCCGTGTTCCTCGACCTGCCGCGCTCTGCCGCCCGCCACGGCCAATCTGGGCCAATGACAAACCAGCCCGCTTCGCGATATCGATAACGCCGAGAACCTTCAGGCAGCCGGGTGAGTACCGCCGCTGGCCGCCGACGCGGACAGGCTCAGGCAACAGGCCGATCTGCTCGTAGTACCGGATCGAGGACGCGCGGCGCCCCGCCTGCCGGGCAAGATCACCGATCGTCAGCACTTCATCAGACATCTGGCTCCACGACTTCCCGCAGCCTGGCTACACAGAGATGGTAGGGGACGGGGGTGCGGGACATGGAACGGCAATCCGGACGACCGCCCCCGCTGGCCAGGCTGGCCGACGTTCTTGACCGGCTCCTCCTGGTCCTCGTGGTCATTGCGGCTGTCGCGGGCATCGCTCTGCCCGGCCCGGGCCGGGATGCTGATGCAGCAGGAGCGATCCTCGACACCCTCGCGATTCTGGTCTTCTGTACCGGCGCGTCGATCACCTTCGGTGAGATCGCCGCCGTCCGCACCGCAGCCCGTCGCCTGCTCCTGGTCCTGGCCATCAGCACAGTCACGCTGCCCGCGCTGGCCTGGCTGGCCAGCCAGCTCGTGACCGGGCCGGCGCTACGCGGCGGCGTGCTGGCGGCAGGAGTAGCACCGGCCGAGGTCGCCTCGGTTGCCCTCACCGGCCTGGCAGGTAGCGACGCCGCCCTGGCAGCCGGCCTGCTTGCCGCCTCTACAGTGCTGACGGTCCTGCTCGCCGGCCCGATCCTGAGCATCGCCGGGGCGCATACCTCAGCCTCGCAACTCGGGCTCCTGGCCACGCTCGCTCTCGTCGTGGCGCTTCCGCTGGCGGCGGGATCAGCAATGCGGACCGCGGATCCTCTGAAGGGGCGAGAGCAACCGCTCGTCCGAATTGCCGGAACGGTCAGCCTGCTGGTCCTGCTCTGGGAGGTATCCAGCGAACTGCGCCTGCGGGCTAGTGACACCCGCGTCGTCGTCGCCCTGGTGCTGTACCTGGCGGGCGGGGTCATCCTCGGCCGGCTACTCGCGATCGGCGTGCCCGCTCGACGCCAAGCAGCGATCCTGCTGCCCTTCGCCATGCGGGACTTCGCCATCGCCGCAGGCATCGCCACCAGCGCCTTCGGCTCCGCCGCCGCCGGCCCCTCGGCATCTACGGCGTCCTGGTCCTGGTTTTCGGTGCCGTGGCCGCGCGGCATCAACCGGCACGACCGTAACGAAGATCCAGATTTGCCTCCGCCGAGGCCTGCGAGAATAACGTGCGCGCGGCGGGGAAGCTTTGTCAGCCGAGGAACGGAGGCGGCCGATGACTGATCCGTCGGCGAGGATCGATCTGGGTGGCAACTTCGCGCTGGCCGCGGAGAAGTGCTGCAATGGCGGCCTGTGCACCTGCGCGGCCGGGTGCGGCTGTGCGTGCCTCAGCTGCGTGTGCTGAGCAAGTCCGCGGACGGCGCGCCTATTGGTCCTACTGGGTCCAGCGCAACTCGCAGCTCGCGCCGACGTTAACAAGCAGACCATTCACTCCTGGGAAAAGGGGCACGAGCCACTCGCCTCCCTGACCGTAACTCAGCTCGACGGCCTGAAAACCGTCTTGCGAACCCCGGAGCACGCGAGCAGCTCATAGCCGACCTGGACACCGCCGCCTGGTGCGACGTCGTCCTCAGCCAATGGCCGAGCACGACGACGTCACGTGCCTGCTCGCCGATCCGCTGGCCCGGGAGCTCGCCTGAGCCATCTCAGGACACACGGCCGGTTCCCCATGGGGACAGCTCGCCGCGCTATCTCACTTCGGTCAGGCTGCGTCGGTGGTGGCGAGGGTGAGGGAGTGGTCGCTGAACCTGGCGATCAGGTCGAGCTGACCGCCGAGGGCCGCGATGTACCGGGCTATGGCCTCGATTGTGGCCAGTTCGCCACGTTCGACCTGGGAAACCCGGCCGGGGCTGACGCCCATTTCCTCGGCCAGCTGGGCCTGGGTCAGGCCGTGCCGCTTGCGCTCCTCGGCGAGCTGGTAGCCGCTCTGCCGTGCCATGATCAGCTTGCGGCGGCGTTCGGCTTCCTCGATCCCGCCGACCCGCTCCAGGTAAGCCTGGCGGTCCCACTTGACGTAGCCGCTCATCGCCCTGTCTCCTCCTCGCCCCGTTCCTTGAGGTAAATCTCGTACAAATGCTCGGCCCTGGGGATCGCCTCGGCGTACCAGCGCTTCCACCTTCCCGCCTTGTCGCCCGCGATCAGCAAGATCGCCGAACGCCAGGGATCGAAGGCGAACAAGATGCGGATCTCGCTTGATCCGCCAGATCCTGGCCGCAGCTCTTTCAGGTTCCTGACCGCCGACCCCGCGATCGTGTCAGCCAAAGGCCGACCTAACGACGGTCCCGAGCAACTCAGCGTGAAGATCGCGTCATCGACCAGGTCAGCGCTCTTCGGATCAGTCCTCTGCAGGTCTGCAAGCCACGTCGCGACTTCGCTGGTCTGGTAGATGTCCCACTCTTCCACATCAGCAACTATAGCATTTGCTATAGCAACTACCGGGTCCGCCATCGCGCGCCTGTTCACGGCGGAGGGGATGTGGACGGAGCTGATCCTGAGAGTGCGCGCTACCTTGCCCTGGGGCAGTTCTGCAGAGACGTTCGGGTTGAGCTCATGGGCGGGTACAGGCACGTATGAGGCGGCGACAGGACTCTCGATCGGCCATCGCGCGTTCCGGATGTGAGCACGCGTCCGGCGCCGTGGCATTCACTCGCCATCGCGGCGAGCCTGTTTCGAATGGCGCACGTGTTCCTGGCGTTGGGTCAGCTATCCCAAGTTGAAGCAATCGGGCAAGCCGCTCTTGCCGGGTTGCAGCCCCAGGACGAAGCACCCGAAGAGCTATCGCTTCGCGGTGCGTTCTGCCTGGTTCTCGCCATCGCGGCGGCATGCGACAACGGCCCCGCGCAGGCGTATGCATATCTCAGCCAGGCCCGCGATATCGCAGCGAGAATTGGAGGAGACCGAAACGACTTCGGCACGGAGTTCGGGCCGACCAACGCCGCATTGCACTCCGTAGCCATCGCGGTCGAACTGGGAGACGCGGATCAGGCTCTAGACCTTGAGGCCTATTCAGGGTAGGGACAAACCGACTGGTAGCAACGGCGTGTCAAAGTTAAAGACGACCCGCCTTCCGGGAGAATTGAGTTACCACACGCAATTCTCAAGAAGGCGGGCCATCACATGTATCATACCACTGGCTTCTCCAGGGACGAGATCGCAGAACTCTGCGTCATGATCTGGCAAGCGGCAGCCGAAACGGGAAAGGCAGCCTGGCCGCCTTGCCTCGGCCTTTACAAATCCGTTGTCGTGACACTCTCCTACCTGCGCCGCAACCATGTTCAGTCGGAGATCGCAGAGTCCTTCGGCGTATCCCAGCCGACGATCAGCCGCGTGATATCAGCTATCACCCCGCTCCTGGAGAAAACCCTCGCAGGCATCGTGCCCACGGCTGATGAGCTTGGCCCGAATTCCCAGCTCATCGTGGACGGAACCCTGCTGCCGTGCTGGTCCTGGGCCTCAACTCCGAGCCTTTACTCCGGGAAGCACAAGACCACGGGAATGAATGTGCAGGTCGCATGCACTCTCGAAGGCGAGGTCGCCTGGATTTCCGATCCGATCGAAGGGAGCCGCCACGACATGCATTGCATCGGCGAGTCAGGCGTCCTTTCCGGGGTGATTCCCGGCAGATGGATAGGAGACAAAGGCTATATCGGGAGCGGAATGATCACGCCTATCAGGAAGCCCGCCCATCGCGACCTGCTGGACTGGGAAAAGGAATTCAACACAGCCGTTAACAGGATACGCTATGTCGTCGAACGGGCTATCGCGAACTTCAAGACCTGGAGGATCATGCACACTGACTACCGGCGACCCCTGAGCACCTTCGCCCAGACCATCTCAGTCGTTGTCGGACTGCACTTCTACAGAATGAGTGCTGAATAAGCCTCCTTGCTCGTAAGATCAACCCCGAGCATCTCTCACCAGAGCGCCAGGCCCGCTATAGTCTCGATCTCGCGCACGCACACGCAATGCGCAGGCAAATGGGCGATTTACTTCACTACCTAGAGCTTGCCGAGCGTCTAACGCCCGAACAAACCCGTTCTCACAGAGTGGCTCGATCGGTCGCACGTGACCTGCTTCAGCTATCAGGATCGCGGGTCAGGTCTGAGCTAAGAGAACTCGCAGAACGCTTTGGAGTCACATCCTAGAAGCGGCTGTGACAAGTTTCTCTACGGTTTCAAGGGCGGGCTTCGCCCGCCGTCGCCTCACGGCACAGCCGTGACCAATGCGGCAGAAGTCGCGCGATGAGACGCCAGGTAAGCATGAGCGGCGTTGCGAAGAATGCGCCAATATCGAACGCGAGTAGCCTGTTATCGGGCAACGCTAGTCCCATGGGCGGACGGGCTTCGCCCGTCGCCTCCCGCGCTGGCGCGCTCCGGCACGGACGGCCCGCCGCCAGGTCCGCAAGCCTCGAACCGGCCCGCACCGCAACCGCACCGGCAACGACCTCATAAGTCTGGCGAGTACGCGATCAGCCGAGAGCGACGAGCACCAGGGCGATGAGGCGAACCGGCTAAACCGGGGCAAGGGCCAAGTGCAGACGCTCGCCGCTGGGCAGAGGGTGAGGGGGAACCACCACCCCTGACCCTGCGGTAGAGCGTCGATGTCTCCCGGAACCTGTCAAGAGCGCCTACGGCGTCGCTCCGCGATGGGCTACGCCCACCCTTGACAGAACCCGTCCGACTAGCGTGCAGCAAACGTGCAGCATCGAACGGGCATCGGCGGTCAGGGAGTGCTCCGAGCGGACCCGAACATGCAGCGGGCCGAGACGATCAGGGCGACGTGTTCCCGCAGGTGAGAGTACGTACTTGCTGATCACAAGTTGGTGGTCAGGGACAGGATCGAACTGTCGACCTTCCGCTTTTCAGGCGTTCTATCGTTGCCCTAGCGGCCTTCATCGAATCGGACGCAGACCCTGCTCAGCTACATATGGGCTGCTCAGCGTGGCTATAGCTTACCTCGACGAGCGTGTTGGGGGTGTCGTATTGTGTCGTTTCGTTCGTGGGGATCTTGTGGTGATCTTCGCTGCGACCCGGACTTGTGGGGACTCTGTGGGGCGACCATCCACTGCTACAGAGCGACGGTTCGGGGCGCCGTGATCCTCGCCGACCCGACGAAGAAGCCAGCGATTAACCCGCGAACCACGCAGACCGCAGCGAACCCTGTACTCCGGCCTCCAGAAGCGGAGGCCGTGTCCGGCCTGTCCATGCCGGGTGCGGCGATGGGCGTCTACCATGGGTTCGTGGTGTCAGCGCGCGGGCTGCATGAAGCCAGGCCGGGGCGGCAGGCGGTCGTTGCCGCCAGCCTGGCAGATCTGCGCGGCCCTGTGAGCGGCGCCGTCCAACTGCCGCTGCGGTTGTTCTGGAGCCTGCCAGACCACGAGTTTGACCTGGATGACCGGGACATGCGGCTGTGGCTATACCAGACCGTGCTGCGGGAGGCCTCCCGGCCAGGCGACCTGTCGGCCTACCTCGACAGCGGCCTGCTGGCCGAGCTATGGCCGCAGCTGTACCTGCCCAGAGGCGTGCGGCGCGCTTGGGAAGACCAGCATCCGCAGCTCCGCACCCTGGCTGCGGCGTGACCGGCCTGGACCAGCTGCACCGGGACGTCGCCGAGATCGCCCTCCGCGCCGCCGGGCACGGATTCGCCCTCGGCGGCGGCAACGCCCTGATCGCCCACGGCATCATCGGCCGGCCTACCCAGGACGTCGACCTGTTCACTGACGAGGACACCGGGGTCAC
This sequence comes from uncultured Actinomycetota bacterium, assembly GCA_963819285.1. Classification (GTDB taxonomy): domain Bacteria; phylum Actinomycetota; class Actinomycetes; order Streptosporangiales; family Streptosporangiaceae; genus Chersky-822. Next base: position 19,092 of record CAWFVM010000005.1, on the reverse strand, counting down.
GGCCGCTGCAGGACCGGTGGAAGCAGCCCTGCGCGAGGCGGGGTTCGAGACCGAGCGGCTAGACAACGCCGGCGGACTGGCCGAGATCTTCGAGGGAATGGGAGACGGACTGGCCGAGTGGGTCATCACCTCCCCGGGCGGCCGGCAACTGGTCCTCCAGATGGCCTACTTCGACCGGTCATCTGGACCCGTCACCATGGACGTCGGCCCGGTCCTGGGAATCGAGGACGTCGTCGGCGGCAAAGCCTGCGCGCTGGCCAGCCGCGCCGAACCACGCGACTACATCGACATCGCAGCCGCCATGGACAGGTACACCATCCCGGAAATCATCAGCTTCGCCCGCCGCCTGGACCCAGGACTGGAAGACCGCGACTTCTCCGACGCCGGACACCGCCTCGACCAGTGGGGCGACCACATCTTCGCCGCCTACAGCCTCACCCCCGCCGACATCACCACCCTTCGCCACCACTTCACCAACTGGCCACGAAACTAACCACCCAGTTCAGTCAGCCTCGCAGGCGCCGAGATTTCTGCTCAGGCTTTGCGTGCCTGCCTCTTGCGCGATCCGCTCCGCCACCCTCTCGATCGCACCGCCGCTCCCTCCGATTCGGCCCGCGAGGAGGAGGGGGAGATGTCGTGCGCTCCTCCAGATGCGCCCTTGGCGATGAACTAGACCATAAATGCACCAATCTTCATGGCCAAAACCGGTTATGGGCGGAGAAACGTCTAGGTGGTGTATGCCGTATCTACTCCGCGCCCGCCATCAGATGGGCTGACAAAGCCCCTTAGCTGCAACGCGCGCCTGAGATCCTTCAACACCTTGTCATTTATCACTCGATTACAATGCAGTGGCGCAATCCACGACGGGGGATCTTGAGCTAGTGCCTCCAGGATCTCCATAGCCTCAATCCTGTCGGCCGCGTCTGCAATACGGATAGCCTTGCATATCAGCCCGAGCATGCGATTGTATTCCGCGTACCTAGAACGGGCTTCCTCCGGCAGAAATGGCACAACGATAGGTGCATAGACAAAATAACTGTGGCACGAGCGACTAAGGGCTCCTATCGCAACCCGAGCGCCTATCTCCCTCTGCCACCATGCATCGAAAATATCCCAGTTGATGCGAGGGACCGCGAGACCTACAAGCAGAGTTGCACGTATAAGTTTAACCAACTTGCCTGGCCACGCTTCAACCCCCTCCCACCACTCCTCCTGATAACGCTCCCTAAGGTTGCTATCTACAACGAGCCATACTCCAAATGTCACGACCTTCTGAGCCAACCATGGCGCCAGCTCGTTAAATTCGATCAAGCACAATGGCAGCACCACGGTTGTCGCGCACCACACGGCGAACCTAATCACGCCACGACCCCCATGCCTCCAAGGCTCAGTCTGGGCCGCAAGATCGCAGCGCTTCCATGTCTGCGCTCCGCAAGCACCCCGTTAGCTGCTAGCAGACCGTCAGAGGTGAGGGAGTACAAGCGCCGACGGGGCCGCCCATGCTCCGGCTGCTCCGACTCCCAGTAACTCTCTAGCCAGCCCGCCTTTTCCAGCCGGGCCAAGATCGGATACACGCTTCCGGTTGGGCGATTCACGTCCTTCGCGATCGCGAAACCGTGGCAACCGATCTCGCATGAGGCAACGAGTACCTCAAGAACATCCAAGATCGCCGGTGTAATGCGGCTCAACCTGTCCATGCGCCTAACGCTAGTTATGTAGAGATGGAAGATCTATCCGACACGCCGTAGCCAGCGAACGAGGCTCCGCGCGCACACTCCATCCCCCGTCAAGCAGCGACGCGACGCCGGGGGCTCCTAAAGCCTGCTGGCGGGCAGGTGTCTAGCCGTCAACTAGTGCAGCCGCTCGTAAGTTCCTTGCTGGTTGCCGCAGGCATGACTGTTACTGCTGGTAGTCGGCGAGGTGGATGACGGCGGCGGTGTCGAAGGCGTCGCTGGGGTGCCCGGCGCGTTCGCCGGTGCGCAGGATCGCATCGGTGTAAGTCTCGGTGGCGGGGTCGTAGATTGCGAACTCCCACTGGTCGTCGTCGCCGAGGTAGTCGATGCGGCACAGCGGGATCTGCTCGTCGCTGTCGTCGCCGTCGCCTGCCCAGGCGGTCAGGTAACCGGACGAGCCACGCCAGCGGATGGTGACTTCCTGCAGGTCCGGGCAGGTGAGCGAGGCGTGGTGATCGACGGTGCCCTCGATCAGGTCCTTCAGGCGCTTCGGCGGTACGGGCATGCCTTCTAGTGTTGCCTGCGCCGGCGGCGGTGCGGGGCCGGGTGCGTGACACGCAGGCCGGGCCGGATATCCGCCGTTCCGCGTGGTTCCGGGTGCATTCTTCCGTGATCAATGTGACACGGGAGGAGATTGCTGATGGCAGGCCGTGCCTGCGCGGTGCCGGCAAGGCTGAGTATCAAGCGGCGCCGCAAGCTGGAGCAGATCATCGCCGCGGGTACCAGCCCGCAGCGGCTGGCACTGCGCGCCAGGATCGTGCTGCTGGCGGCCGGCGGCACGACGAACGCGCAGATCGCCCGGCAGCTGGGCTGCGGCGTCGCGGTCGCGTGTACCTGGCGGAACCGGTTCGTGACCCGCAGGATACCGGGCCTGTTCGGTAAGCCCCGCTCCGGGCGGCCAGAGACGCACGGGCCGGGCGCGCGGCTGGCGGTCATCGCCGTCGCCACCTCTGTCCCGCCCGAGGGAGAGTCGCAGTGGTCTCGCCCGCTGATCGCCGGGCACCCGCGCGACCGCGGCCTGGCGATCTCGGCGTCCGCCGTGAGCCGGGTGCTGGCCGAGGCGAAGGTCCGCCCGCACAAAGTCCGCGGCTGGCTCAGCCGCACCGACGACCCCGCGTTCTGGCTCCGCGCCGGGCAGGTATGCCAGCTCTACCTGGACCCGCCGCCCGGCACCGCGCTGATCAGCATCGACGAGAAGACCGGCATCCAGGCGAAATCCCGCAGGCACCCGCAGATCCCCGCCCGGCCCGGCCGGGACGCCCGCCGCGAGTTCGAGTACGTCCGGCACGGCACCATCTCTCTCATCGCCGCGATGAACGTCACCGCCGGCGAGGTCATCGCCGAGCGCATCGACCGCAACGACTCCGCGACATTCACCCGGTTCCTTGCCATGCTGGACCAGATGACCCGCCGCACCTGCACCAGCAGCACTGGCGGTGCCCTCACCGACCGCCGTGCCGATGCTGACCTGGGACCCGGTTCCAGGCGCGATGTCCTACAACATCTACCGGGACGGTGCCATCATCGGCTCGACCTCTGCCACGTCATACGCTGACGCCGCCGCAGTTGTGGGACCACACGCCTACCAGGTCACCGCCGTCGCCGACGGCACAGAGAGTGACCCCAGCAGCAGCGTCAGCGTGCTGGTAGGCACCGCGCCCGCGATAACCAGCAGCGCCTCCGCCAGCACCGGGATGCGAGTACCGTTTGACTTCCGGGTCACTACTGCCGCCGCCCCAGCCGCGTCGGTTAGTGCGAGCGGCGGCCTTCCGGCGGGTGTCACATTCACCGACAACGGTGACGGCACCGCCGACATCGCGGGCACTCCAGCAGCCGGAACCGCAGGCAGCTACCCAATGACCATCACCGCCAACAACGGCATCGGCACCCCGGCCACCCAGTCGTTCACGCTGATAGTCACCAGCGTCGCGTCCGAGCCAACAACCACCAGCGACAGCTCCGACACTGAGACCTCTAACGCGCCCTTCACCTTCAGCGTGACCACTACCGGTTACCCAGTGCCCAGGCTGACCAAATCTGGGGGGCTACCCGCCGGGGTGACCTTTGCCGACAACGGCGACGGCACCGCCACCATCGGCGGCATCCCTGGCACCTCGGCCGTAGGTACCTACACTCTCACTCTCACGGCTAGGAACTCTGCCGGCACCACCAGCCAGACGTTCACCCTGACCATCACCAAATCCCCGGTGATCAAGAAGATCAACAACCTTACAGCTCAGGCGGGCACACCATTCACCAGGACAATCACCACCGTCGGCAACCCCACGTCCGCCGTCACTGAAACCGGGAACCTTCCGGCCGGACTGGCATTCACCGACAACGGCGACGGCACCGCAACCCTCACCGGCACTCCTGGCGCGAGCTCCGGCGGCACCTACCAGATCACAGTGACCGCCACCAACTCACTGGGCATCGCCAGCCAGGTCTTTACTCTCACCGTTGACCAGGCACCAGCCATTACCAGCCCTGATACGACCAGCGCTGGCACAGGCCATCCGTTCAGCTTCCAGATCACGACTTCCGGCTATCCGGCGCCCAGACTCTCCAAGCTCGGCTCTCTCCCCAAAGGCCTCACATTCAAGGCAAACACCGGCACAATCACAGGAACCCCCGCGCCGGGCACGGCGGGCACCTACGCCATCGCCATCACCGCCAAGAACAATTCCGGCACCACCACCCAAACCCTTACCGTCATCGTCAGCTAACGAAACGCATCCGCCAGCGCGACGAGCGCTGCTACCCGGATTCTGCCGACCGGCCAGCCTGTCCGTGTCAACGCACTGATCAGCGCGGCGAATTCCGCGACTCCTGCAGCCGCTGTCCGCCGCCGTCCAATCGCGTCGGCTGGGTGGCACCCGGCGGGCACCGAACCCGATCACCCCGAAGGAGCAGCCCCCGCCCAGCACCCCCACGCCCAGCCCCGCCCAGCGCAGGACCGGGTCCCTGGAGGGACAATCGGCCGGCGCCGCCGAGCCAGCAGGCCAGGGTTAGGGAGGTCAGTGAGCAGGCCGGCATAGCAGAGTCAGGCGGCCAGCTCGCGGGCGGCGGGCATGGCGCGGGCCTCTGCCCGCCCTATTTAGGGGTCGGAATGTCGGTTCGGCTCGGCTGGGACTCGGCATCCGAGACTGGTAACTGTCCGCGACCTCTACCTGCTTGAAGCTACATTGCGCACGGATCGGTGATGAACGGCAACGTTCTCAGGTGACGGGCAGTCCGATGGTCGGCCGGGACGCTGGTGAGGCGTCCTTTATGGGAGCGGCGCGTCAGCCGCTTGGGCCCGTTCCGACATTTCAGGGAGGATCGCTCTGTGGCCGGCGACGTCTCTCGGTTCCTCGAGGAAGCCTCCCCGACATGGGGTACGCACCGAATTCGCACCGCTCTTGACAGCCCTGTCAGTGCTATCGTGGAGTCATGAGCAGAGCGATCACGATCCGGCTGGCTGAAGGCATTCATGATGAGGTCAAGAGGGCGGCGGCGCAGATGGGGGTGTCTATCAACGACCTGATCGAGGAAGCAGTGACCGCGCGCCTCGACGATCGTGTTGTCACTCTCAGCGCCCGCAACGCCAATGAGGCAGTCAGGCTGCGTCAGCTAGCGCGCGAACATGGCTCGCTCGGGCTGCCGTTCCCCAACAACAGGCCTGAGATGGCGAGCTTGAAGGTCTGCTCGCCTGATGGCGGCCGGTGGGAGCCAGTCGACCCTCACTCTGTGCCGAGCGTCGGCGTTGAAGTCAAGTCTGTCTTCGGCGGCCCGACCGAATGCGGTTACTCTCTGGGCCACGTCGCCGGGCGCAAGGGCCTGTGTCCTCGCTGTGGCGGCTAGCCCAGGTCGCTACCGGATCGTGTTTCTGCGCTGAAAGGTGGTCGAAGAACCATGGACAGTCTCACCGTAGACCTGGTCTGGGCGCTGGTCGCGGCCATGATCGTGACGGCGGGCGGATGGCTCTGGCAGCGCGCCCGGCCATGGCGGCAGATCAAAAGCCTGTGCGCGCGGGTCTGGGCTCATCTTCACCGTCAGCAGCTAGCCGAGATCGCGGAGCTGCGCGAAGACGTCAATGCTCTCCTGATGGTGCTCGACCACTGGACCACTCCTGGCGCGGGCGACAAGCAGCGCCAGTTCGAGTACATGGCTGAAGCGCTCCGCGCACGAGGCAGGAAAGGAATCTCCGGCGCCGACATCCGGGTGGCTCAGCTGCTCGATAACCACGACTACTAGCCAGCCATCGCTGGCAGCGCTCCGAATGCGCGCCTGGCTGTCCGCAGGGGACGGTGTATGCCCGGTAGGCTGAACAGCCGAGCTAGCCTCTCGCCCTCGCCCGAGGAAGAGCGGCTCGATCCGGCCGTTGACGCCGCTGGATGGTTCCTTTTCCCAATCGAAGTAGGGCTCCTATGCCTGCAGACGATGTCCAAGAACTGCTCCGCAGCTTGCACGCGGGAGTCGAGCTTGAGCGGAAGGTCACCGAACTCCGGCCATCCCGAGACACGCTGGGCAGTCACCTTCAGAATTACTCCCGACTGTTGCAGCTTGCCATCGACCGGGAGGTGATCGACCGATCGATCGCTGCTGCTCAGGCTAGTATCGGCGCTGACGACTTCGACGAACGCGAGTTCGATCAGTTTGCGTGGAGACCCGCTAACGGTTCGCCTGCCTGTGCCGAGCGAGAGACCCTGAGCGCGGCAGGCGTCTCGCTGGAGAGGCAGCGACGTCGCTGGCATCAGGACTACGGCCGGACGGTGTCAGTGGCGCGGCGTCTGATCGAGGCGTTCATCGATAACCTCCGGGCCATCGCACTGCTTCTCCAAGACGGCGAGATTACGCGTGGTCCGATCGCGCTGAGCCGGGTGGTCCTAGATGCCGCAGCGCATGCTTGCTTCCTGCTCGCACCGGACATTGCCGCTTCAGAGCGGATGCGGCGCACGCTGAACGAGGAACTGGCTCTTCTGGTCGCTGACTACAAGGCAGCCCTGGCCGAGGACGATCCGCAACGCCACGCTGAGCACGAGGAAGAGATTGCTGAGATCAGGCAAGCTGCGGAAAGCTGCGGCTTTGAGGAATTCGCTTCGATGCCGACACACGATCGTCAGCGCCGTCTCATCACAAGCGTTAAGCCCAGTGACAACACCCCGAAGATGATCGATCTGGCGCTCAGCAACCCCGGACCTTTCTGGCACCAGCTCTCGGCTATCGTTCACAGCCAGGAAGACATGGGGATCCGCCTACTGCTGAGCTTGGAATCAAGTGGACCTTCGCCACGGGCGTGATCGTTACGTGGCCTTTCATGTCCTTCCGGCCGTCCTCATCGCGACGCATGTCCGCCCCTTGCTGGCCGACTACATGGGATGGGATTTTAGCGACCTCGCCGAGCCCGAGGAACTGCTGTTGCACCTATGGGCGCTAGGAAGCGGCCTGCGTGATGAGCACTACCGGACTCACATCGCCGACAACGGCTAGTCTCCGCCACGACGACATACCAGGCCAGGCTCTACACCGCGATCCTGCGGCACATCATCTTGGTCATGGTCGCCCTCGCAGTCTGCGCCGTCACCTCCGCCCAGCTCAGGGACTGAACCGACACCCAGGCCCGCCCCGCCAGCCCGACCGGACGACGACGCTCCCGCCGGGCTCATCCACTGACCGTCCCGGAGATCAGCAGACTGCTCGCCACAGCGCTCAACTACCCGGCAACGGCCGCGCCCGCCGGCTTCAGCCGCCACCAGGCACGATCCCGATGGTTCCACACACGCGCACGCCTGCAGCGCGACTACGCCTGCTCAGCTAGTGATTGGGCGGCTGCCGCGCTAGATGCCTAAACCCGTGGCATTGGATGCGAATCCGTTGTCGAGTGCGGGTCCATCGGCCGCGCTAGGTCAGTGCAGCCGGAAGGCTGCCTCGCCGGCTTGTATCAGATAGCTGCATGACGGAACGTCCCTGAGGAACGAATATCGTAATCCTACTGTCGTCAGATGCCCCTGGACGAAGCAGTCCGCCAGGGTGTCTGGCTGTTTCGAAGTGGTTGGTCAGGGGGCGGGTCGAACCCAGGAACACGGCAAGTCTTTAGATGAGGCTGTGACCTGCGGTGTCGCAATAAGGGGGATGTACCCGGCGTGTCTGCGGGTGGCGGGCAGGGCCCGGGCAGAACGATGGAAGTTCTCTACGCTCACCATCGCCTGCCACCAGGGACGCCCGCCCGCCGATGACATCTTCGTCCATTCCGGCTGCCAGCAGCCAGCATCTCCTCGATCTCCTTGCTCAGGTTCCGGACCCGCGGAAGAGGCGAGGCCGCCGGCATCCGCTGGCCGGGCTGCTCGCTGTCGGCATCGCGGCGGTAGTCGCGGGTTCAAGATCGTTCGCCGCGATCGGGCAGTGGGCCGCCGACGCAGGCCCGGAAGCCCTGGCGGTGCTGGGCGCAGCGCGCGGGCCGGCGGAGGAGTCTACCTTCCGCCGCGCGTTCGCCCTGGTCAGCGCCGATGTGCTCGACCGGGTGCTGGGTGCCTGGCTGCACACCAGGGCCGTGCAGGCCGGCGGCCGGCTGGTGATCGCGATCGACGGCAAGACCGTCCGCGGCGCGAAGAGCAGGAACAGGAAGGCCCCGCACCTGGTCGCGGCCCTGGCGCACGGGATCGGCGCGGTCCTCGGCCAGGTCGCCGCGGACGAGAAATCGAATGAGATCCCTGCGGTCCGGGACCTGCTGAAGGCGTTCGCCGACCTGGCAGGGGCATCCCGGCCCCGGCGCGCCGCCGCCATGGCTTAGGTCGTGCTGGCCACGCCCACCGCAGCGCTGGCCCGTCGTGCACTGCTCGACCTGCGGCGAGACGAGCGACCCGGCAACCTGACCGGCGCCGCTGCGGACACAGCAGGCCCAGGCGTCAGGCCAGCCGCAATAGGCATTGCGGTACAAGCCTCCCGAATCCGCCACCTCATATCGAAGGCAGGATCAGAGCCGCCAGGACCCGAAAGACGGCACCGTGAGCGTCCCTAGCCTGCTCTTATGCGCGCAAGCCCGCGTGGCGGTGGCGGGTGGTGACGGTGTATCCGGCGCGCGCGGAGGGGGAGCGGTGGCGTGCGGTGTGGTACGAGCGCGGCGAACGGCGTCGGTGCGAGTCCGTCAGCGAGGCTGGGCTTGGCGGCGAGGCTGGTCAAGGTCACCGAGCGGCTGGCTCATGACGCCCCGGGGCTGGAAGAGCCCGGCTCGGCGCTGATCGCCCACTACCTGTCACCGCAGCGGCACCCGGCGGACCGGCCGTGGGTCGGCTGTCGCTGTCGCGCCTGGAGATTGGCCACCGCCGGACCTGTGATGTATTTCGTATGGATCTCAGAGGCTGGCGTTGCAGTCCACGATGAAACTTAACAGCCGGTCACAGAATGTCGCGAACGTCCCCGCCGGACGATCGCCAACGGCGTTGCAAGACCGATTCAACGGCCGCGATCAGCCCCGCCATGTAAACAACCTCACCGTCGGCACGCTGCCATCCTGCGGGCAAAGACGCTGCAACTACCCTCACGGAGGCGGTAGATGCTCCTCTGCAAGAGATGGAGCCAGTTGCTTGGCGGACCGGCCCTGCGCCTCGGGTCTGATCCACCAGGCAGTCACGGTTACAGTAGGGGTAGCGGTCATCATCAACCTCGATGTGATGCGACCGCAGCCTCGGCGCCCAGTGAGCCGGAATTCGCAGGAAGGCAGCGTTCTTATGTCCGAGACTGGTTCCTTACCGGAGAAGCGTCCTGATCGCATCGTTATTCCGCTTACGCAAGGCGCCCATAGAAACCATTACATCAAGTTGGGACAGTATACGACTTTCTTCCCCAAGAATTCGATCGGAGGATCTAATAAAAAATCCCTGGCACCCAAGCTATTCATGCTGCACTTCGAAGGATTTCCTGAGCCAGTAGAGACCGACATCGATGGCGGGCGCAAGCGCCTCCGCTGCCGCGGCGGCGCTATGCGGAAATTCCTTGATCGTTATGACTTTCGAGAAAACGACAACATCGTTATCGTGAAGCGATCCGAATACGAGTATGACGTCGTTCGCTATGATGCTGCTGCCGCAAGCGGCCCTCCGGTCGTTCCCGGTGAGAGTGGCGCAGGTCCCCGTAGGGGACTTCTTCGCCCGTTCACGCCCGGTGCTGACGCGGACTACATCACGCATGTTTTGGGCGCCTCGTACCGACGCGGACGAACACACGAAACGCTGGTCAACGACTTCGCGGACTGGCTCGCCGCCCGAGGGCTGACGGTCGCATCCAATGCTGCGATCGACCTCGGCCTGGACCAACCCCCGGTCATCATCGAGGCGAAGGTGATACGGGCAGCTCGATGGGCACAGGCCGTTCGCGAGGCCGTCGGACAACTATATGAGTACCGCTACTTCCAGGTCGTCGCACCTGACTCATGCCTGCTCTTCCTTGCTTCCGCCGAGATTCCCCGGATCTGGCTTGACTATCTCGACAAGGACCGTGAAATCGGTGCCGCTTGGCGGTCTATCGGAGGGTTCCAACTCTCCGACCGCGCGCTCATGACGCTCGGACTGGGTGACTTATAAGTGCAAGCATGGCCAAAACAACTGCGGCATCCGAGGTCTTGTTGGCAGCAAATCCCAGGGAGTGTCATGGTCATGTATCTGAGCCAAGATGATCTTCGTGAGCCAGGTGCGTTGAATTTTCGCGCGATCATCGACGCTGATCAACTCGCAGCCGACATTCGGCGGCTCGAGTCTTGCTGGGGTATGCCGAAAGGCAGCGACGGCCGGATTGGTCGTGAGGATTGGCTGCTGGCGTGGCGGAACGTGCGGGGACTCGCCAGCCGACTCCTGGGCTCTCTGGACCCAGATGGAAGGTGTGACCCCGAGACCTGGCATCACCTTCTGATGATGGTCGGAAACTTCAAACGACAGGCGGGAAACATACATCCGCCGATTACTCTTGATGCTTCACCAACTACTCAGGTGATTGAGTGCCTTGTGCTGCCAGGTGGTGAGGACAAGCTCGAATGCGATGTGATCGAGTCGTGGAGCCTGCTCAGCAAAGTCCCAGGACTCGGACTCAGAGGCGGACTCTCAACCGCGAGTTGTTTGCTGGCCGCTCTATGGCCCGAGAGTCACGTCATCATGGACGTTCGCGACCGGCGGGCGGCAGTCGGTCTTCGCGTGGGACGGTGGTCTAGCGGCGACCGGCGAGTCAATACGGCGGCCATACCCAGCGATGAGTGGTGGTTCTACGAGTGGTTCCGGCGCACTGTGGCGGCAACAGCTCGGGCGGCAGGTACCACGATGACCGAGGTCGAACGCGCGCTCTTCGCACTGCACGGCAGCGTCGCGCCAAAACTGTCCGACGCATGGGAGCGGACCGGGACGTGGAGTGAGTACTACGAGATCGCCATCGATCAGGTCGGCCGTTAGCTGACCAGTCAGCTCGCATTAGAAGACGTCAGGCAGTGTTCGCTCGCGGATGAACTCTCATAGGTCAAGGGTGAACCCTGCCCTCGCCGGGACGTAGCCGTCATAAGTCATCGGACGGGCCGACAACAGAGCGCGGTGCCGCCTTCCTGCCGAGTAGCATCACACGCGGAACTTGTTCAACAATAGGGCGGCTTGCCCCGCCAGCGGCCGGGGCGCCGCGAACTGCGACGACGGTGCCGCGCTGGGTTACCCGCAGCCTCCGGGTCAGGCAGGCAGGCAGGCAGGACCTTGATGTCAGCCGTCCGGAACAGTCCGGGGAAAGGGGTGGCCACCGGCAGCCCGCAATGGACCCCGCCGTCGCCCAGGCCGCCGAGAAGCAGAAAGTGCGAACGGTCCTGGCACAAGCAGGACTTGCCCAAACCCTCCGTGCGCTTCGGCGCATCGCCAGGATCGCTGATTGGCCGCCCTCCGCGTTCACCGTGACCAGGGCCGCCGAACAGACCATCAAAACGACAGCATCGAGCCCGCGACAGCCAGAACGTCGCCACTAGCCACAGCGGATCCACCCGAGACCCACGACCCGCAGCGTCCCTTCTTTCGGGCTTCGGCCAGCCGCTGGAGTAACTCCCGCTGCTCATATGCGACCGCCGAGCCGACCCGCTCGCAAAACTCGGATTCGCCGAGCAGTTTCTTTACTGAACTCGCGCACCACGGTGCCACAAGTTCAGGTCGTGTCGCACCGACGCTTCCTCGTCGTCGGCGGGCTGAAAGACCCCGACCGGCATCATCTGGCACATCCCGCCCGCGTACGTGACCTTGCCCGGATCCCTCCAGTGCAGTGTCAGCAAGATCGAGACTCCACCCGGCCCGGTGCGTCGCAGGGTCAGCGCGGTTATTCGCGACGCTTGGACGGTCGCCGCGCCAGATCGCACGGATCTCCGATCGCGGCCAGCGGCGGCAGCATGTCCATAGTCACCGTGCCCGTCACTGGCGAGCGAAGCAACTGCGAACTCATGCCTCGCTCACGCTTGTCGCATTGAAGTACCGGTCCAAGCCCGAGCTCAAGGTAACCAGAATCCGTCAGGTCAACGGCCAGCAACCAGATGCAGACCGGTTCTCGACTAGCGCGGGCCGGTCAAGCTGACCAACGGTATCTGCATACGTCTAACGGCATCTCCTGACCCAAATGGACCGCTGCCCGACCAATGGGCCACCGCCCTGGGTGCGGGCGCAGCAGGTCAGCATGCCCTGGATCCGGCACACCACCTGACCTGGGTCGAGCGGAACTTCGGCTACGCCGTCGCACAGGCATATGCCGGGCATACAAGTCAGGCCAGTGACGCCACGTCCACCTATGTGCGGCCCAGCCCGCACGAGGTCGCCACCTGTCTCGGAGTGCTGACCGGTGAACACCTTGCCAACTCATTTGGCGGGCGCAGCTACCGCAGTACCGTTGCGTCGCTCAGCCGCTCACGACTGGATCGCGAGGATCTCCCGTGCCTCGCGCACCGGCAGGCGAGAACACAGCGGCAGCGGAACAGCAGCCAGCGCGGACCGTGCGCTCGACACGATCTCCCGCTCCCCGCGCCACGCTCCCGGCAGGCCCGCCAGCACCGTCACGCAATGTCCCGCGCCGCCATCCACATCGCCACCGCGGATCAGCGTCTCAGCGCGGAGCAGCTCGATCCGCGCCCGGCCGGCCACCGACACCGGACCTGACAGGTAGGCATCGATCGCCGCCAGGGCCGCGCCTGGCTGGCCTACCTTCGCCAGTACCCACGCCTGCGTATGCCGCACCCGCCGCTCCGGCTGCCCGAACTCCGAGTCCGCAGCCTTCACGTCAGCGTCAGGAAGCCGCTCCCAGGCGCGCTTGTGATCGGCCGCCGCCGCTACCGCGTCAGCACGCCTGCCCAGCCCGCCGTATGCCTGGGCACGAGCCGCGTACGCGAACACCGCCCCCGCGCACGCACGGTCCGGGGCCGCCGCGAGCGCGTGACCTGCCCTTGCCAGTGCCTCCATCTCACCGCCAGGTGAGTACAGCGCGTGAGCGGCCTGCTTGCCCAGGACCAGGGCCACCAGCTCGCCGTCCCCGGACTCCCCCGCCACCCGCGCCGAGGTCCGCCACCACCGCACCGCCGTCATGTCATCGCCCAGGGCGCTCAGCCCCACCGCCGTCAGCGCCGCGATCTGCGCGGCCGACCGCGTCAGCCGGACCCGCACGCCACCCGACGCCGACATCACCCGCTCAGTGACCTCACCGGCATCGGCCAGCAGATGCGGCAGATACGCCGCCGCAGGCGACCCCGGCACCCGTCGGGCATACCCCGCGACAACCCGCTCCCACTCATCCGCGTCGCGCTCGCCAGGCTCCGCCGCCGATACCCCGTCCAGGTGGCGCCTGATCTGCTCCAGGCTCAGCGCCAGCGGCGCCACCGCCATCGCGCCCAGCACCGAACGCCGGTTCACGTCATCATCTCCCAGACCATCATCCGGCAGCGCAGCGACCGGACGCGCTACAGCGCTGCCGGCCCTGGCCGCAGCAGCGGTCACGAGCAGCCCAGACGCTCCGAGCACCTCATCCAGCCGGCTCGCCATCCGTTCTGACGGCTGCTTCCGGCCGCTCGCCAGCCGCGAGACTAACGCCGGGTCGCACGGCACCAGCCTCGCCACCGCACGGCCGCTCAAGCCGCGCTCGCGGATCAGCTCACGCAACAAGTTCCCGAAATCCATAACACCAGCCAATCTGCCTGGCCGCCAGCCGACACGCAACCCCCGAACGCGGCCTGCCCGATGACCAGCTGTTGACTCCTGCGCGGTCATTACTACCGCCTCGTCAGCCAGTCACCCACGGTAATACCTGAACACCGGAGCGGAAACGGAGAGCAGCCGTGGACGAGACAGCATTACAACGCCAGGCACACCGCCGATGGCACATCTGGACCAGCGACGGGAACTGGAAATACGCCACCCGCTCCGGCCTCGCCGGACCAGGAACCGGAATCACCGTCCACGGCAAAACCTGCGAAGCACTAGCAAAAGCCATTAGCCAGGCCGAAGACGACGCAGCAAGAAACAGCAAGCGGACCTGACGGGAAACCCGCCTTCACCAGCCCCCAGGCTGAGCGGCTGCCCTGCACGTCCTGCCCGCGCTCGGCCCCTCACCTCGCGGTCACGGGGCCGGAATTCCTCTGCCGAATCAGACCTAGCACAAAGGAGCAAGCCCATGACCAGCCTGTCCGTAGTCCCGCCGGGATGTACAGGCCCAGCATCCGGCTTCCCGCGAGGCCGGGTGCTCGGGCTGTGGCTGGCCCAGCAGCGCCAGGCCAGGAACTGGACCATCCCCGACATGAGACGCCACCTCCGCGACGCCGCCGCCCGGGCAGGCGACACCCTGCCGGCCGGCGACGACCTCAGCCTGCTCATCCGCCGCTGGGAACGAGGCACGCAAGAAATGTCCGAAAAGTACCGGCAGCACTACAGCCAGGCACTCGCCATCCCCCTCACAGACCTCGGCACCGCGCCGCTCCCGGTCACCGGCCCGGCCGGCCCCTGGACGACGACGAGCGAGCCGAGCTGGCACGCCTGCGGCGCGAGAACGCCGAGCTCGCCGACGACTGCGACACCCTGAAACGCTGCCTCACCATCTGGACCCGCGACACCACCGCACAGGCCTCCACCCGCCGTAGCCACCAGACCACGCATCCCCCGGCGGCCGAGCACAAGCCAGCCGCGAACTAGTCACCACGGAAAGGCCGAACCCATGTGCCCAGCCCTCCGCCTCGCCAGCTCCGACGACCCCGCATCACCGCTCTCCCTGGAAAGGATCGTCAGCCAGTTCAGCGCCGCGGGCCTCGACGTCCGCACCCCGGCCCTGGAAGAAACCTGCTACCTCCAGATCACCAGCGCCCGCACCGCGACCTGCGACCTCACCATCACCAGCACTGGCCACGTCACCCTGGAGTATCGGCCCCGCGACGGCACCCACACCAGCCCCGCCTTCCTGGCCGACATCATCCTCAGCCTGCTGTCACCGGGCAAGGAACACTGCCACCCCGCCGTCGCCCGGCACCCCGGACCCACCCTCAAGAACACGGTCGCATGCCACCTGACACAGTACGGGCTCGCCGTCAGCCTTAAGCTGCTCGACCTGGACCAGGACCACTTCGAGGCCTTCTCCGCCCTCACCATCACCCACCCTGCCCGGCCAGACAGGGGAACCGTCACCCTCACCGACGACGCCGCCGTCCTCTGGCAATGCCGCACCTGCAGCCCTGCCGGCGACGTCCCCGCGCTCAGCCTCACCGAGATCACGACCGCCATCAGCACCGCCCTGGCCCAGTGCGCCGCATGCTCAGGCCTGCCGCAGACCTCCGCGCGCACCTGCACCTGACCGGCCAGCTGCAGCAGCACCGGCGCTGACCCCGCCACAGCATGCTAGGTGCTCAGCCAGGCCTGCCATCCCCCGGTTTCTCGTTGCGACAACAGCCTAGTAGCTAGTGTTATGATTCTTGTGGGTTCTCGGGCGGAGGCGACTCGGTGACCAGTCTGTGCACCAGGTACGGACGGCCGGGAAGCAAGCGGACGTCGAAGCGGAACCCGGCGCATAACCGCACCCCGATCATTCGACCTTTGGGGATATCAGCATGACCGACCGTCCTGACCTCGGTGAACAGCGATACGCCGCCAGCAAGCGGACCCGTGACGCCACGCTCGACCTGGCCCGCAGCGCCGGGATTCTCACCCTCTACCGCGCCGCCTACTTAGGCGGTCCTGACACCGTCCCCGACATCGACCCCCTCGCCGGAGTCGACTACAGCCGGCAGGTCGAGCAGGCTGCCCGCCGCCAGGCACTCGATTACATCCGCGCAGCCCGCGAGGCCAGATACTCCTGGCACGACATCGGCAGCGCGCTAGGCCTCGTGCCGAATCTGGGCCGTGACCTCCGTCAGGCCAGCGACACCGGCGCCCGCGCCGCGTTCGCCTACGCCGCCGACAGCCGCGTAGCCGGACAGGCCAGCCGCGACAACCGGTCCATCAGCTGGTACTGCAACTCCTGCGATCACACCATCACCGACCAAGGCCCGGGCAACGGCTCCGTCGGAAACGACAACGAGCACGGACACGCCAGCAACTGCTCCCGGCAGGCCGCGATGTCCGCCCGCCTGCCACCCGAATGGGACCTCGACCGGGAAGCAGGACAATAACACCTCGAGGCACTCAGGCACTGCCTGGCCATCTGGGTCCGCGACACCACGGAACAAACCGCTGACAACGGCACCACGACCCCTGTCACGGGCGTCCCGGCGCCCGTGACAACCTGGATCCACAAGCTCTACGGCTGAGCCTCCAGCGGCTCAGGTTCGGCCTGAGGCCTCGGATACCGGGCAGCGGCGAATGCTGCGGCAGGTATGGCAGGCCGGTGGCTGTCGCGGGCGAGCACCCGGTCGATAACTCTGCCGGGTACCGCGAAGTCCTTGCTGCTAGTGACGGCCGTGTTCCAGCGCAGTGCCGCTGTGTCCTGTGCCGCTTCATCGATCAGCCGGCGGCGGCCTCGTCGATGATGCCACCCCGCCTGATAAGCGCGGGGTCGGTGACGCCGAGGTCGATCAGGACCCGTTCGATCGGGCCGGGCATCTCCGTGCCAGCGTTCGCCTCAGCCCTGGCCGCAGGGGTTGCCGGGGCAAGTCTCCGGTCGCGCGGAGTTCGGCTGCGCGGCTTTGCTATCTGACGGGGCTTGGGTTTAGGTTGCGGCCGCTCCGCCTGGCTGGTTCGGAGGTTGTGGGCCTCGAGTGCTTTCGCGACCTCCGTGAGACCTCCCGCAGCCTTGGCGCTGGCCGCGCCGGCGTCCCGGTAGGCACCAAGCAGGCTGGTGGCCTGGTATCGGGATGCTCGCGTGAACAGGACGCGTTCCTCCCCTGAGCGGGTGGCCTCGACAGGGGTTAGGAGCCGGCCGACCTGGATGGCTGCGCGTATCCGGGTGTAGTCGGCCGCGGCACTCGCCACGACGCTGGTCGCCGCCTGGTGAACGGCGTCAGTGACGAGGCTGATGTCCTCCAGTCCGGGTGCCAGGATTTCCGGGGCGCGGTGATCGCCGGCGGCCTGTCGGCCTGGCCGCCAGTCTGGGCTGGCGTATGCCAGGCTCCCGGTCCAGAGCACAAGATTGCTGATCTCGGCAGTTGCCGGCGGAGTGCCGCTGGCGGCATCGGTGTGGATCGATTCCCAGGCACCGGCGGCAGCAACCCATGCCTGGCGGGCGTGAGCTGAGGAGCGCGCGGAATCCCGGAGCTTGCGGCTGAGCGAGAGCGCTCCTAGGTCGGCCGCGCGGTCGGCGAGGGCTTGCTGGATGAGCTGGCTGTGGTGGCTGATGGCCGCGGCTGCCGCGACCGTCTCCCGGAGCGACTCGGCTGTCAGCTCCGGTGACCAGGCGGCCTGGGGAACGGCGGCGGCGAAGGCGTGACGTGTTCGCTCGGCGGTTTCAGCGATGCCGCGATACAAGTCGGCCGCGGACTCCGCTCCGGCTGGCTGGCGGCGCGGCTGCAGGACGTTGACCTGGATGGCGTACAGCTGGCGCTGGTCCTTCTCAGGGAGGGGGTCAATGTCTTGCGCGATCTGGACAGCGGCGGCAGCAGCTAGTGTCCTGGATCTTTGATCCGCTGCAAAAGTCGTCCGAGTGATTCGAGGATTTCTTCCGCAGATTTCGTCCAGATGAATGGTCTGGGGTCTTCGTTCCACATGTCCACCCAGGCAAGGATATCCTTTTCGAGCTGCCTGACTGACTTGTGGACGCCGCGGCGCAGGAGTTTCTCGGTCAGAAGCCCGAACCAGCGCTCTACCTGGTTCAGCCAGGATGAGCTGGTCGGCGTGAAATGAACATGGAACCTCGGGTGCTTAGCAAGCCATTGCTGGACAGCCGGGGTCTTATGGGTCGCGTAATTGTCCGCGACGATGTGGATCTGCAGCACATGCGGCTCGCCGCCGGGCTCGCCCGGTTCTGCCAGCTGCGGCACTTGCTTGTCGATTTCCTCCAGGAACTTGATCCATTCCTTCGCGCGATGGCACTTGTAGGTTTTCGCGATTACCAGGCCGGTCGCGATGTCGAGCGCCGCGAAAAGGTCAATGGTGCCGTGCCGGACATAGTCATGGGTCCGCTTCTCCGGCATGCCGGGCATCATCGGCAGCACCGGCTGGGACCGGTCAAGAGCCTGGACCTGGGACTTCTCGTCCGCGCACAGCACAACCGCGTGCTCGGGCGGATTCAGGTACAATCCGGCGACGTCGTAGACCTTATCCACGAACAGCGGATCTGATGACAGCTTGAACGTATCGGCGATATGCGGCTTCAGGTGAAATGCCTTCCAGATACGACCGACAGTGGACCGGGACAAGCCAGAGCGATTCGCCATGGATGCCCGCGACCAGTGCGTCGCGTTACGCGGCGTACTCTCCAGGGTATCGACCACGACCCTTTCCACCTGCTCGTCGGTGATCGTCGGCTCGCGCCCCGGACGCGGTTCATCAGCCAGCCCATCCAGGCGCTTATCGATAAACCGCCTGCGCCATTTCCCGACCGTCGCGTGATGACACCGGAGCAACTCCGCGGTTTCCTTATTGTCGTGACCTTCCGCGCATGTCAGGATGATCTTGGCTCGCAGCGCCACTGCCTGTGAGGATTTCGCCCGGCGTGCCCACCTCTGGAGAGTGGCCCGCTCGTCATCGGAAAGCACCAATTCGGCTTTAGGTCGTCCCGTTCTTGCCATATCAATAACTCTAACAACATGAACAGTCACAGTCAGTTACGACACGCAATTACACGGAGTGACCTAGCTTATTTTTGCGGTGATCCAAAGACGCAGGACACTAGCAGGTGATCGCACATTACCCTGAGCTTGCGCTGATCGGCGACGGCTTTGGCATTGCCCATGGTCGGGGTCGTGGTCAGCTCT
>CAWFVM010000004.1:0-1526762 GCA_963819285.1 uncultured Actinomycetota bacterium | reverse complement strand
GCCGTTGATGCTGGTGAAGCGACCGCCGGCCAGCAGGTGACCGCCAGCGCCGAGCAGGGTCTCCACCGGGGCGGAAGCGCTCGACTTGAACGCGGTGACCACGTTGCCGGTGGTCGTGCTGATCTCGGCGATGTCCTTGACGGCGGTGCCGTTAACCGAGGAGAAATTGCCGCCGATATAGGCGTCCGCGCAATTCCCGTTGACAAAGGCGATCGTATTCAGCGTATTACTCGCGTTAGACGTGGTCCCGTAAGTTCCCACGACCTTAGGCGCCCAGCTGGTGACCGCGTAAGGCGCGGTGGCGCTGAAGCTGAAGATATTGTTGCGGGTATAGGTAGTGCTGTTGCGCCTGATCGTGGTGAAGGTGCCCACCGCGTACATCGTGCCGCCGCACTGCGCGAGCTGCCTGACCTGCTCGACCTGGCTGCTGGTCACGGGAAGGTGCGGCAGGTTGGCCGGCGGCACGGACGACACCACGCCGGCCGGCGGCGGCTCACCCCCGGTTCCGGCCTCCGCCGCCGGGACCGCGACCGCCAGCAGTGCCGCCGTTGCCGCGAATACGATCAGATACCTCTTCACCGCGTCCCTCCCGTCCGACGGCCTAGCCCTGCCATCGTTGAGCCCGACCCGAAGTCCGGATCGTTAGTAGTCAGACGCCCGGCCTCCGGCAAAGGTTGGCAAGCTGCTCAAACCGGGTCTGCCGAGGCGTGCTCCGCAGACGCATCGATGTGACAGCGCTGTTGCTGGGACCCAGCTCTGTCACATCGATGTGCCTCTGCCGGTGGGGTTACGGGAGGGTTGCTAGGTGGGGGGCCACGGTGCTGGCGAAGCTGAAGCCGTTGGAGGCGTCCCAGTTGATGGACCAGGTCATCACTCCGCGAATCGCTGGCCAGGTGGTGGGGGGTACGAAGGTGCCGCAGTTCTGCTTCGCGGCGAGGCAGTCGAGTGCGGCGTTGATCACTGACGGGCTGACGAAGCCGCCGCCGGCGGCGGAGGTGGAGGCCGGCAGGCCAAGGCCCACCTGGGACGGGGCCAGGCCGCCCTCCAGCTCGGTGCAGGCGAGCGCCGTCATGAAGTTCTCGGTGCCCTCGGCGTAGAGATTGCCGTCGCAGCCGTTCATGGTGCCCGAGTTGTAGTACTGGGTGTTGATCATCGTAAGGATGGTCTTGATGTTCAGCGCCAGCGCGAAGTAGTCGTTGGCGGTGGACTGAGTGTCGACGGTCTGCGGGGCCAGCGTGATGATCAGGCTCGGGCCGACGTCGCTCTCCAGCTGCTCTAGCGCCTGGGCCATGAAGGTCGGGTTGACGCCGTTCTCCAGGTCGATGTCGACGCCGTTGAATCCGTACTGCTGAATGATCGAGAAGACACTGCTGGCGAAATTACTCGCACTGGCGGCGTCGCTCACGGAGACGGTGCCATTTTGCCCGCCGACCGAGAGGATGACCTTCTGGCCGCGGGCCTGCACGGTCTTGATGTCGCTGATGAACTGCGCTTGCGTATAGCCGCCGAGCGCCGTCGAGAGGCCGGAGTCCAGGGAGAAGCTCACTTGTCCCGGCGTGGTGGTGGAGTTGCCGAACGCGACGGCGATCAGGTTGTAGGTGGTCGGTACGGCGGCGATGGTCAGCGGCTTGGCGCCGTTGGTGAAGTCCTGCCAGTAGCCCATCAGCAGGTGCGCCGGAAGTCCGCCACTGCCGCCACCGCCACCGCCGGCGGGTGCCGAGGTGGTCGCGGTGACTGACGCCGAACTGGGTGAGGTACCGGCGGAGTTGAAGGCATTAACAGCGAAGGTGTAGGTGGTCGACGCGGTCAGGCCTGTGATCGTAGTGCTGGTGCTCGTCGGACTCGCGACCTGGGCGCCGTTCTGCAGCACGTGATAGCCGGTGACCGTTCCGGACGGGGCCGTCCAGGACAGCGATACCGATGAGGCCGTGGTGCCGGTGACAGCGAGGCCAGTGGGAGCCGATGGGGCACTCGGAGGAGGCGGCGGCGGTGCGCCGCCGGCCCCGGCCGGGCCGCTGAGCACGAGGTTGTCGGCGAAGAACGTTGGCTGCGCGTACCAGCCGTGGATATAGATGGTGACGCTCGTGGTGCTCGCGCCCGTGGTGAACGAGGTCGACAGTTCGGCGAACGAGGTCGCGGACGGCGTCCAGTTGCTGGTGTCGCTGGTACCGGTACCTGAGTCGCCCAGGAAGACATAGTCGCCTTCCACGAAGCCGGTGAGTGTATAGGCCGAGCTCGGCTGGACGCTCACGACCTGGCTGCACTGCGCGAAATCACTGCCGGTCGGCGTGCCCGACAGCGCGAAGGCCGAGCCGGGATCGACCGGCGAGGTGACGATGCTGTCGCTCGTCGAGCAGGTCCAGCCGGCCGTGGTGCCGGTGCTGAAGGTGCCGTTGGCCAGGAGATTTACCCCGGCGGAGGCGCTGGGGACTTGAGCGGCGGTGACTCCGAGAAGAGCAATCGCCGGCATGCTGAAGAGACAGATGAGCCGCACGCGGCGGGCAGATAACAAGCGGCCTCCCGAGATCCTTTCTAATAGGAAACTTTCCTATTAGTTTGACCTTACAACTAGTCCAATGAGTCGTCAATCATCGGAATCTTCGGATTCAGGTACGATCCACGTGAGCCTCGGGGCGGCGGGGTGGGTGGCGGTGGCGACGACCTTGGGGGTGGCGGAGTGGGTGAGATGACGACCGTTTACGTCGGCGGGCTGTTTCTTGATGTTGAGGCCGGCGCGTACCGCGAGGGTGACCTGCGGGTCGATGACGGGGTCGTGACCGAGGCCGGGCCGGCCTGGCCGTGCCGGCGGACGCGCGGCGGGTTGAGCTGCGCGGGGCCTACGTGCTGCCTGGCCTGATCGACTCTCATGTGCATGTCATGGCCAGCACCGCTGACCTGGCCGAGCTGACCCGGTGGCCGGTCACCTACCACGCGCACCGGACGGCGCGGCTGCTCGGCCAGATGCTGGACCGGGGGTTCACCACCGTCAGGGATATGGCAGGCGGTGACTACGGCACCTGGCGAGCGCTCGAGGAGGGCCTGATCCGGGGTCCCCGGCTGTTCTATGCCGGGCGAGGGCTCAGCCAGACGGGCGGGCACGGCGACCATCGCGGGCCGGGCGAGCACCTACTGGACACTCACCCCGCCTGCGGCGCGATGTCCGTCGTCGTCGACGGTGCCGACGAGGTACGCAAGGCCGCCCGCGAGGAACTGCGCCAGGGCGCCCATCATCTCAAGGTGATGGCCGGGGGCGGGGTCGCGTCGCCGACCGACCGGATCGATTCCACCCAGTTCTCCGTCGCCGAACTGGAAGCGGCAGTCGAGGAAGCGACGGCCGCGCACCGGTATGTGGCCGCGCACGCTTACACGCCAGAGTCCATCAGCCGGGCGCTCCGGGCGGGCGTCCGCACCATTGAGCACGCGAACCTGCTTGATTCAGCAACCGCCGATCTCGTTATCAAAAAAGACGCATTTCTCGTCATGAACCTGGTGACCTACTGGGCGCTGCAAACCGAGGGCAGGGAGTACGGGCTGTCCGAATCATCGTGGGGCAAGGTGGCCGAGGTGCTCGACGGCGGGCTGCGGGCACTGGAGCTCGCGCACTCGGCGGGGATCAAGGTCGGCTACGGGACCGACCTGCTCGGCGGCATGCACCGGCACCAGAGCAGGGAATTCGTGATCCGGGCCGAGATCCAGGCTCCGATTGACGTCATCAGATCCGCCACGACCATCGGCGCGCAGATCGTCGGCCTGCCCGGCAAGCTCGGCACGCTGGCACCAGGGGCCTTCGCCGACCTGGTCGTGCTCAGCCGGGACCCGCTTACGGACATCTCGGCGCTGGCCGACCCGGCGGCCATCAGGTACGTCGTCAAAGGCGGGACCATCGAGCTGGCCAGCCTCGGCTAGTCCATGGAGCCCGCCCCTGCGATTGCCCAGCCGGGGCGCTAGTGCTTGAGTGCCGGCTTCGGGCGGAATCCGGCCGGGCCTAGAGTGCTGTGACCAGCCAGGCTGGCCGTGGCCGACTTGGTCGAGGTCACTCGCGATACCCGCCAGGTGGCCGTACTGACCGGCACGAGGCTGAACGAGTTGTCGAAACATTCCAGTATGAGCTGATATCCGACGTGACTTGAGGCCACGTGGATCATCCCGCTGCTGGCAAACGGGTACTCGTTGCTGATATTCGCGGCAGCAGCCGGATAACTCCATTGCGAGAAGATCCCGAAGACGAACTTCGTGCTAGTCGTCCCCTTCGCGAGATCCAGCGCGCAGAACCCGGAGCCTCCGCTGGTGTAGGCGGAGATATTGAGCGTGCCGGTGAAGTTGACGAAGTAGGTACCCGACTTGGTCACCACCTGGCCATCTGATTCGTCCCCGTCGTACTTGTTGGTCCCGCCGGCGGTAGAGACGAACGCGAACCCGTTGCCCGCCGGACCAGCCGGACCCGCCTCGTTCCACGAGATCTTGCTCTCGGAACCGCAGGTCTTGCTGTGCGGCGTCACCACGCGAAGCGCCCCGGTCTGAGAGTTGAAGCACCCCTTGATCACCGCGCTGGCCTTGGTCGCCGTTCCCGACGCGTCAGCCGCGAGCGCGACGCCGGACAGCCCGGCCGCGACCGCGATCGCTCCAGCGCCGGCCAGCAGCCGCCGGGCGAGGCGTTCGGACACCCTCAAGTCCCTCATACCTGTCTCCATTCCTTGTATTGCGGATAAATACGATCCCGCCAAGACAACGGACCATACGCGGAAATGGCTCACCGGCGTCGGCCGACCGCCGCAGCCGCTAAGCTCCTCACCCAGGATCAGGCTAGCGGGGACTAATCAGCTACCAAAGGGCAGGGTGATTGCACATGGAGATCTGGCCGGTGGTGCACGCCGAACGCAAGGCGCTGGCCGATGATTTGCGCGACCTGAACGACAGCCAGTGGGCGACGCCATCGCTGTGCAGCGGCTGGACGGTGCAGGACACCCTGGCGCACCTGACGGCAACCGCGAAAATCACCCCGCCGGCATTCTTCGCCAAACTGGTCGGGTCCGGATTCAGCTTCGCCAGACTGCAGGCCAAGGACATCGCCGCCGAGAAAGGCGCGTCGCCCGCGCAGACGCTGGCGAACTTCGATGCGGTGCGGACGTCGGTGAAGCATCCGCCGGGCCCGAACGATACCTGGCTCGGCGAGACCATCATCCACAGCCAGGACATCCGGGGCGCGCTCGGCATCGCTCACGAGTACCCGGTCGCTGCTGTCGTCGCTGTCGCGGAGTTCTACAAGGGCTCCAATCTGGTCGTCGGCGCCAAGCGCCGGATCGAGGGCCTGACGCTCAGGGCCACCGACGCGGAGTGGTCAAGCGGCACCGGCCCGGAAGTCACCGGCCCGACCCTCGCTCTCGTGATGGCGATGACCGGCCGCAAGACGGCCCTTGACCAGCTGTCCGGCGACGGCGTCGAGACCCTGCGCGCCCGCGCTTAACCCAGCGAGCCGCAGCCGCCTCCCTCCTAGGCAAGCTAGGGGAGTTTGCTGACGGTGATGATCTGGATCTGGGAGCCGTCGTAGTTCGTCACGTAAAGGACGCGGCCGTTGGGCGAGACCGTCATTTCGTGCGGGGTCAGGCCGGCCGGGATGTAACCGAGCAGCGCGTGCTTGTGAGCGAGCGCGGCGGCGGTATCTATGACGACGAGGCCGCCGGGCTCGGGCTGGGGCTGGGTCGGGTTGTTGTCAGAATCACTGACCACGATCCGCTTGCCGCTGCTCACAATCGCGACGCCGATGGGCTCCTTGCCTACGTGGACCTTCGCGATCAGCGCGCTGGCCGGGTCGTCGCGCAGCGCTGACGCCGAGTAGCCGAGGAGATAGTTGCTCTCCCTGGCCGTCACCCAGACTGTCTTGTCATCGCCCGATACCGCGACCCGTGCGGGGTCGCACCCGGTCTTGACCTTGCTGATCACTGCGGTGGCCATCTGCTGGGGATTGGTAGCCCGGACGACATCGACGACGCTGAGGAGCCCGGGGACCGCCGAGTTGCCCAGGAACGCCGTGGCGTACAGGGTGCTGCCGTCGGGAGAGATGGTCAGGCCGACCGGCTGCGCACCGACGTCCAGCGAGCCGAGGTAGTAGTCGCCGCTGGCGGCGAAATTTTCGCGGATCGCCTTGCCCAGGCTGAACACCCCGACCTGGTCGCGAAACTGCACGCTGACAAAGGCGAACTTGTCATCGGGCGTTACTGCCACGCCCACCGCACGGCCGTATTTCGTCAGCCCCGGTACCGTCAGGCTGCCGAGTACCGCGGCCCGGCCACCGTTCTCAGCGGCGACGGCGTCCAGCACCCGAATGCCGTTGTCGCTGGCGACGAGAAGGTACCGGCCGTCCCGAGTGACCGTGCCGATGGTCGCCTTCCGGGCGGAACTGCCCACCGGGTAACTCCGCCCGCTATAAGTAAGAGTCCCGCCCGATGCCTTGTACACCCGGACCGCCGCGTCGGTCACCACGAAGACCGCCTTGCCGTCAGAACTGACAGCGACCCCGAATGGCCCGCCGGTGTCCCCTCGCACCCGTACCGCCGGGACGGCCGGGAGCTTCTGGCCGCCGGCCGCCGTCCGCACGCACCCGGGTGGCTTCAGCGCCACCACCTGATGCTGCTTCCCGAGGCCGCCGCCCCCGCTGCCGTGCCCGCTGCCGCCACCGCCGCCGCCGTTCAGCCGGCCGGTCGCCAGGGCAAAGGCAACCGCGCCACCCGCGATGACCACGACAACGGCGGCAACAACAGCCACCGCCGTCTTCCACCGCGACGAGCCAGCGCCGGCGCCGGACCCGAACCCGCCGTCCCAGACCCCGACCTGGCCGCTACCGACAGACCCGCTAGCACCATCCGGCCTGCTAGGACCACCCGGCTCCGACATCTGATGAGGTGACGTCTGTCCGCCCCAGCCAGGCCGAATACGTCTGCTCCTCCGAGCCCCCCGCAAGCCCAGCCCCGCCAGCCGGCCGATACCCCCCGCTCGGAATCTCCCCGGGACCCGAGTCAAACGGCCGCAGCCCGAACGCCGCCCTGACCGCCTCGGCGAACTCCCGGCAACTGCGAAACCGATCCCCCGGCGCCTTCGCCATTGCCCGGCCAAAGACCGCATCGGCAGCCACCGGCACTCCCGGCGCCCACCGGGACAACGCCGGAGGTGCCTCGGACAGCTGCGCGTACATGACCGCCGTGGCCTCTTCGCGCTTGAACGGCGGCACCCCGGTCAGGATCTCGAACGCCGCGCAGGCCAGCGCATACTGATCGGCCCGGCCATCGACCAGCTTGCCCTCAATCTGCTCAGGAGAAATGTAGTCGAGCGTCCCGAGGAACATCCCCTTCCCCGTCAGCCCGCTAGCCTGCAGCGACCCCTTGCTCAGCCCGAAGTCCGACAGATACACGTGGTCAGGCCGCCCCGCACCCGAGCTCCCGTCGAGCAGCATGTTGGCCGGCTTGACGTCACGATGCACCAGGCCGCGAGCGTGCGCCGCGTCCAGCGCGGAAGCCACCTGCGAGATGATCTCGGCCGTGCGCCCGGGAGCCATCGGCCCGTACCGGCCGACCAGCGAGCGGACATCGCCACCCCGGACATACCGCATCGCGATGAACAGCGCACCGCTGGCCTCGCCCGCTTCGAAAACCGGAATGATGTGCGGGTCATCGGTCGCGGCCGCCGCGCGTGATTCCCGGATGAACCGCTGCCTGAACACCTCGTCGTCGGCCAGCGCCGGATCCAGGATCTTGAGCGCGACCATGCGGTGCAGCCGCTCGTCGTACGCGCGGTACACCACGGCCATGCCCCCGTGGCCGATCTTCTCCTCAAGCAGATAGCCGGCGACCCGCGAACCAGGAACGAACCCCCCTGGTGCGCCAGGATTCAGCTCGGTCACCATGCCTCCAGCAAGCTACGCTCAGGCCGTTCCGCCGACTGGCCCCGTCCCGGCCGGCTCCACACTACCCTCGCCCGGCCGACGATTTGTCCCCTTACCGGGACCTTCCGGAGACCGCCAGAGCTTACCGAAGCTGATCCGCTCCCCGACTGCCCTTTCAAGATCAACTGCCAAGCCCAGATATAAATAAATCCACCGGGAAATCCCGGCTCGGTGCATGCTGTTATACGAACGATTAACGGCTTACGCGGGGAGTCTGATTTCAGGGGGGTGCGGTGTGCCTGAGCGGCTGCTAGTGGACCTGGGCGAGGATGGCCAGGCGGCGGTCTTGTGGTCACCGGAAAACGGATTGGCCGAGGAAGTGTCGCGAGGACCAGTCGAGTGGCCGTTAGACCCCGATTCGCTGGAAGAACTCCGCTGGTACCTAGAGGATTACCTGCTGGCACCGTTCGGCGTGTGGGAAGAGCGCGGCCCGGCTGTCCAGTCCCGGCTGACTCAGTGGGGCGCCCAGGTATTCGAGTCCGTTTTCGGCGCCGGCCCGGCCAGGTTCGCGTACGAGCGGGCGCGAGACCGGGGCCTGGAGCTGGTCTTCCGGTCCGCCGAGCCTGGCCTGCTCGCCCTGCCGTGGGAGCTGATGCGGGACGGCGCCGGCCCGGTCGCTCTAGGCGCGGGTGGGGTGTCGCGGAGCCTGCGGGTGGCCGGGGGCGCGGGAACGCTGGAGGTACCTGGCGGGAAACTCCGGGTGCTGATGGTGATCGCCCGCCCGGCCGGGACCTCGGACGTGGGATACCAGATGGTCGCGCGGCCGCTGCTGGAACGGCTGGACACGGTGCGCGGCGAGGTCGACCTGACGGTGCTGCGCCCGCCGGAGTTCGACTCCCTGCGCCGGGTACTCAAGAAAGCCGCCGCCGACGGCGAGCCTTTCCACGTCGTGCATTTCGACGGCCACGGCATCATGCTCGGCCGCCCGGCGGCTGGTGTCGGACCAGGCGGCCGCCCGGCGATGATGACCGGCCCTGGCGAGGGCGTGCTGGCGTTCGAGAAACCAGGCGGCGGCGGAAGCGACCTGGTCAGCGCGGCCAAGGTCGCCGGCGTGCTGGCGGAGGCCGGGGTGCCCGTGGCAGTCCTGAACGCATGCCAGTCCGGCGCCGTCGGCAAGGAACTCGAAGCCTCGGTTGCGACCGCGCTGCTTGGGGCGGGATGCGCGGCCGTGGTGGCGATGGCCTACAGCGTATACGCCGTCGCGGCAGCCGAGTTCATGGCCGCGTTCTACGAGTCCCTGTTCGCCGGGGCCAGCGTCGGCCAGGCGGTCACAGCCGGCCGGCGGCGACTGTTCGAGCACGACGGGCGTCCAAGCCCGAAAGGCGACATGCCGCTAGCCGACTGGCTAGTCCCCGTCCACTACCTGCGCCGCGACGTCCGTTTCCCCCAGGCCCGCACCACCCGCCCGCCGGCCGCCCCGTCGCTAGACGCGGCCCTGGACCAGATCCGCGCCACGCCCCCGGCCGAAGCCATCGCGGCTGATCCGCTGGCCCCGCTGGACGGGATCTTTGTTGGCCGCGACGACCTGTTCTACCAGCTGGAGACGGCGGCCAGGCTCCAGCACGTCATCGTGCTCACCGGTCCAGGCGGCACAGGCAAGACCGAGCTGGCGAAAGGCTTCGCGCGATGGTGGCGCGACACCGGCGGAGTCGATGATCCCCGGCTCGTCGTCTGGCACTCGTTCGAGCCGGGCATCGCGACCTTCGGCCTAGACGGCGTCATCACGACGATAGGGCTTCAGGTCTTCGGCACCGAGTTCGCCCTGCTAGACGCGCCACAGCGCCTGAATGCCGTCCGCCAACTGCTGACCGCGTATCGAGGTCTGCTGGTATGGGACAACTTCGAGTCCGTACGCGAGATGCCCGACCCAGCCGGGGCAACTCCAAGGCTGGACGACGACGGCTGCTCGGCGCTGAAGGACTTCCTGGAGTGGGTCAGGCTCCACTCGGCCAGCACAGTCATCATCACCAGCCGCGCCTCGGAGCACTGGCTCGGCGAAGTCCGCCGGCTCCCGGTCGGCGGCTTGAACCGGATCGAGGCCGCCGACTACGCCGGGCACCTCCTCGCCCCGTACCCAGCCGCACAACAGCAACGAGAGAGACGCTCATTCGGCGACCTACTCGACTGGCTCGACGGCCACCCCCTATCCATGCGCCTCACCCTCCCCCGCCTCAACACCACCAGCGCCGCTGACCTACTCACCGGACTCCAGGGCACCACCCCGCTCCCCGCCGACGACGCCTCGGCCGGACGCCTGTCCTCACTCGGAGCGTGCATCACCTACTCCTTCACCCACCTGACCCCCCAGACCCGGCAGCTAATCCCAGCCGTCAGCCTGTTCCACGGCGTCGCAGACGCCGACGTCCTCATGATCCTTTCCGACCAGGAGGGTGTCCCTGCCCGGTTCGCCAACGTCAGCCGAGACGAGTGGACAACGGCGCTCGACGACGCCGCCAGGGTCAGCCTCCTCACCAACCTCGGCTCCGGTATGTACCAGATCCACCCCGCCCTGCCCAGCTACCTCGCCGCCGGCTGGCAAACCGACAACCCAGCAAGCTACGACGCAGATCGGGAAACAAGCGAGCAGGCCCTGCGCGCCGCCTGCGCCGCGCTCTGCCGATGGCTGACCAAGCAGATCGAATCTGGCAACGCCGCTCTCGCTTACGCCATCATCAGGCTGCAGCGGCGCACCCTCGGCGCGATGCTCGGTCACGCCCTAGACCACCACGCGTGGGACGACGCCGAGAGCATTGTCCACGCCCTGGATCAGTACTGGGACATTCGCGGCCTGAGCAGCGAAGCCAACGCGTGGGCGGACCGAATCCTCGACGCCACCACCGAACTGGGCCAGGACACCCCGACAGACGTCGATGCCCAGGCACTGTGGCTCTACACCACCATCGAGCGAGCTACGCGCCAGAAGAACGCCGGCCAGCCCGACCAAGCCGGGCGCAGCTACCGACGAGTCCTGACCTACCTGCAGAACCAGCCCCAGACCGACTGGACCCGCACCAACATCGCCGTCCTCTACCACCAGCTCGGCATGACCGCCCAAGACCGCGGCCGACTAGACGAGGCAGACGACTGGTACCGCAAATCCCTGACCATCGAAGAAAAACTCGGCAACCAGCCCGACATGGCGATCACCTACCACCAGCTCGGCATGACCGCCCAGGAACGCGGCCGACTAGACGACGCAGACGACTGGTACCGCAAATCCCTGACCATCGAAGAAAAACTCGGCAACCAGCCCGACATGGCGATCACCTACCACCAGCTCGGCATGACCGCCCAGCAACGCGGACGGCTCGACGACGCAGACGACTGGTACCGCAAATCCCTGACCATCGAAGAAAAACTCGGCAACCAGCCCGGCATGGCGATCACCTACCACCAGCTCGGCATGACCGCCGAGGACCGCGGCCGACTAGACGAGGCAGACGACTGGTACCGCAAATCCCTGACCATCAAAGAAGAACTCGGCAACCAGCCCGGCATGGCGAGCACCTACCACCAGCTCGGCAGGACCGCCCAGCAACGCGGACGGCTCGACGACGCAGACGACTGGTACCGCAAATCCCTCACCATCAACGAAAAACTCGGCAACCAGCCCCACATGGCGATCACCTACCACCAGCTCGGCATTACCGCCCAGAAACGCGGGCGGCTCGACGACGCAGACGACTGGTACCGCAAAGCCCTCACCATCAACGAAGAACTCGGCAACCAGCCCGGCCTGGCGAGCACCTACCACCAGCTCGGCAGGACCGCCCAGCAACGCGGACGGCTCGACGACGCAGACGACTGGTACCGCAAATCCCTCACCATCAAAGAAGAACTCGGCAACCAGCCCGGCCTGGCACTGACCTACGCGCAACTCGGCCTGCTCGCCGAAGAACGGGGGCAACCCCGCCAGGCCGTCGAGTGGGACATCCGCTGCGTGACCCTCTTCGCCGAATTCCCCAGCCGGATGACCGGGACCGGGCCCTCGGCCCTCGTCCGGCTCACCCGCCAGCTCGGCCTGCCAGTCCTAGAGCAAGCCTGGCACCAGCTCACCGGCCACCCCCTACCCCAGCCCGTCCGCGACTACGTCACCACCCACCAAGACGAACCCCCACCCAACCCCCAAGAACCCCCAGCACCCTAAACCCACACCCGCAAACGTTCCGTGATCATGGCCGGGATCTTGATCACGGAATCCAGCCTGGGGGATCACCCGACTAATTTTCCGTGATCAAGGTTTGCTTCATGATCACGGAAGGTTACGCGGGGGTGCGCAAGCGCCCAGTCAGCGGCACTTGCTCTGAAATGGTGAATATCGGTCAGGCTGCGCGGAGGCATCCCGGCGCAGCGCCCGGTTTCACCCGCTGTCAGGCCATCCGCTGCAATAGTCCGCGTCGTTGTACCGGATTAGCCGCCCTCCGCGCCGACCACACAGACGCCCTTTGCTGACCATACCGGGCATTGTGCCGCTCTCTGCGTAAGGCGAACAGCCCAGAGCGGAACGGCGGTCGCATATCAGGCGACCTTACGTGGTTGAACCAGACCGTCGGCAGTAAAAGGTCGATGTGATTTGCACCCTTGCGCTCCTCATAGATGCGTCGCACGCTTGTTCTTGACATGCCGCTGCAGGCTCCCGGCCCAGTCCGAGTGACGAGTGCCAGCGATGCCAGCCTAGAGAACAGGACCTCGATAAACCCAATAGCTAGGACAGGGAACGGGAAGAATTATAGCCTGGCCGTCGGCCGATCCCGTAGCCTTCCTTGCAGGAGCCCTGATCCGCCAATTGATCCCACAGCCATCCCCCTATCCGCCCGGAATGGCCGGGACGAGGAGCAGCATGCAATTCCGTCCGACAGTGAAGGGCAATCGTGACAGACGTCAATATCGAGGCGCCTGACGAGCAGCTCGCCGCACGGCTGCGCCACCAGCTGGCCGAAAGCCTGATCTCTGATAACACCATCACATCCGGGCCGATCGAGGCGGCATTCCGGTCGGTCCCGCGCCATCTGTTCGCCCCTGAGGCGAGCCTCGAAGATGCATACGCCCGTTACTCGGTCATAGTGAAGACCGACGAGAGCGGCCAGCCGGTCAGCACCGTCTCCGATCCTCATATCCAGGCCGTGATGCTGGAACAAGCCCAGGTCCAGCCCGGCATGCGAGTTCTGGAGGTCGGCTCGGGCGGCTACAACGCCGCTCTGCTCAGCGAGCTCACCGGCCCTAAGGGCTCGGTCACCACCGTCGACCTCGACCGCGAAGTGGTGGATCGCACCAGCCGTTTCCTCAGCGCTGCCGGATACCCGCAAGTCCGCGTTGTACTGGCGGATGCCGTCGAGGGCATACCGTCAGCTGGCCACTTTGACCGCATTATCGTCACGGCAGGCGCCTGGGATATCCCGCCTGCCTGGTCTGCTCAGCTTGCTGACAAGGGCCGGATCGTGATTCCGCTGCGCACCAGGGGAGTGACCAGGGCGGTGGCCCTGGACAAAGCAGACGACCGTCTGGTCAGCAGTGTTTCCGCGCCATGCGGCTTCGTGCCCATGCAGGGTGGCGGGATGCACCGCGAGCAGGTGTATCCCGTCTCAGGCGGCCAAGTCGCCGTAGAGGTCGATGACGGCCAACTCGACGATCCGGCAGAACTGAAAGATGTGCTGTCCGGCGAGCGCGGCGAAGCCTGGTCAGGAGTGACTATCGGACGCGCTGAACCATTTGGTCACCTGTATCTGTGGTTCGCCACGTCATTGCCAGGATTCGTACGCCTGCATATCAGCGGCGGGCAAGGCGATCCCCTCCTGGTCCAGGCGGGCGAGAAGCTCTTCCCGTTCGGGAATGTCAAGGCCGGCTCGCTCGCCTACATGACCGTGCGCCCGGCAGCTGCCGCCAGCGTCGAGATCGGCGCCCGAGCATTCGGCCCGCACGCTCGCCAGGCATCAGAGTCGATGGCCCAGGCGATCAGCGCGTGGGACCGCGACAGCCGTCATGGCAGCGGCCCGGCCTACACCGTGCTCCCAGCCGGAACTCCCGACGAGCAGTTGCCGCGCGGGTACGTCATCGACAAGCAGTACCGCCGGATCGTGATCTCCTGGCCGACAGGCCACCAGCCTGCGATCCGGCCTAGCATCCCCGCCACCCCGTTAACCGAAGGAGAATGACCGCATCAAAACGCCGGAGGCGCCTCGGACAACTGCGCGTACATGACAGCCGTAGCCTCTTCGCGCTTGAACGGCGGCACCCCGGTCAGGATCTCGAACGCCGCGCAGGCCAGCGCATACTGATCGGCCCGGCCATCGACCAGCTTGCCCTCGATCTGCTCAGGAGAAATGTAGTCAAGCGTCCCGAGGACATCCCCTTCCCCGTCAGCCCAGGCCGTTCCGCGATCCGGCCCCGTCCCGGCCGGCTCCACACTACCCTCGCCTGGCCGACGATTTGTCCCCTTACCGGGACCTGCCAGAGGCCGCCATGGCGCACGGCCGGACCGGGCCATTCACGGACTGGGGCTCACGACCCTCCTCCAGGATTTCCCGTTCCAGTGCACGATCAGGGTGAAGAGTTTGCCCATTCGGGTGGTAAGACCGCCAGCGGCCCAGCCATCCGAGGCCGAGTCAGTCGCGACGGCGGCTAGGTCGGTAAACCCCCCGCGACGGTTAACTGGTGAACGCTGGATCGTCCACTTGCTCCCATTCCAATGCTCAATAAGCGTTCCCGTATCTCTGATGTAGCCGACGGCGAAGATGCTCTTCGGAGCGGCGATAGCAATCCCGAGCAGCTCATCCTCCGGCGAAGCGGGAGCGGGGCTCGGCACCTGAATCCACTTGCTGCCGCTGCGGTGCTCGATCAGGGTGACGCCGGGCTTGTTCCTGCGGTCGCTGAAGCCCGCTGCCCAGGCCCCCGTGCCGGGAATGGCAGTCGCGGCAAGCAGGCTGCTGACTCCCTTACCGCCGGGGCTGGCGCTCGGCACCCTAGACCACTTATTTCCATTCCAGTGCTCGACGAGGGTGACGGACTCCAGCGGGTTAAACGAGAAGTGGCTTCCGACGGCCCACAGATTGCCCGGCGAGGTACCGGCGATGCCGGTCAGGCTGGACTGAAGCAGGGCCGGACTCCGCACCGGCTGCCACGACTTGCCGTCCCAGTGCTCGATCACCGGCACCCAATGTTCGCGCAGCACGGCGGTGCCGACGGCCCAGGCATCGGTGGGCGAGAGAGCGACCACCGAGTTGAGCTCAGCGAAGCTACCTTCGCTGAAGCTCGCGACCTGTGTCCAGGACACGCCATCCCAGTGCTCGATCAGCGTGTTGCTCTGGTTGTCATCGCCGAAGGCGGTATGGCTGCCGACCGCCCAGACATCGGTCGCCGACGTCGCGGCCACTGCGTTGAGCAGGCTTCTCGCGCCCACGCTGGCGCCGCCCGGGCTGGGGCTCGGCACTGCCTGCCACGACTTGCCGTCCCAGTTCTCGATCAGGGTGCTGGTCACATCACCAGCGGTGCTACTTAACCCGACTGCCCAGGCGTCGACCGGCGAGATCGCGACCACGCCGTTCAGCCTGTCGTTTCCCCCGGCCCCAGCCGACGCCTGCGCGGGCGCGACCACCAGCACGGCAGCCGATGCGATGGCGGATGCCACGGCCGATTCGATGACCGTCCTCGTCACTACCCCGCGTCTGCTCCGCATAGCTTGCCTGTCCCTTTCCAGAAAGCGACACAGCTTGTACTGGTTGCGTCATCTAGACGCGGCATCCGGGAGATGGGTTTACCGAAAGCTGATCCACTCCCCCGACCGCCCTTCCAAGATCAACTGCCAGGCCCTTATATAAATAAAGCCACCGGGATCTCCCGGCTCGGTACATTCTGTTGTACGAATGATTCAGGGATTTCACGGGGAGTCTGATTTCAGGGGGTGCGACTTTGCCTGAGCGACTGCTGGTGGACCTGGGCGAGGATGGCCAGGCGGCGGTCTTGTGGTCGCCGGAGAACGGGCTAGCCGAGGAAGTGTCGCGGGGCCGGTCGAATGGCCGTTAGACCCCTGCGTAACTCTGTTCGCCGAATTCCCCAGCCCCATGACCGGTCCCGGGCCATCGGACCTCACCCGGCTCACCCGCCAACTCGGCCTGCGGGTCCTCAAGCAAGCCTGGCAGCAGATCACCGGCCAGCCCTTACCAAAGCCTGTGCGCAACTACGTCACCCGCCGCCACCGCTAAGCCCGGCCGACTCCTAAAAGGCTCAACAACATAGACCCACGCCCTTCACGCCGCCGATGTTCCGTGAACATGCCACCAACCGTGATCCCGGAACATCACCCGCATGATCACCCCACGAGAACTCCGTGATCACCGTCCCGAGCATGATCACGGAAAGCTTGCGCCGGTATCCCGGCGTCCGGCCCGCGGCACTACCCCCGTAGGCTATTCCCGGCCCGGCTGTCTCAGAAAGTCGCCTGAGCTGGCTCGAACCCGAGAAGCCGGTAAAGAGGCTGGGCTCTCCGCCCGCTCGCAGAGATTATCTGCTCTCGTTCCAGCCGGACGATCACCTGTCGATTCAGGTTCGCCCGGACTTCCTCAAGTGATTCCAGGTCGAGCGCACCATGAATTTCTCCGCCGGATTCAGGTTCCAGGTAGAAGATACGGCGCTTAGTTCGGACGCCATCAAGCCTGCCTGGCATGAGAATCCGCTCCCTGGCGGTCCTGGTCTCCTGCAAGCTGTCTCTCAGCATTCCCGCCTGCTCCTGCGACAGTATCGAACTGACAGGGTCCTCGAAACCTTGCGACAGCTCGAAACTGAGTCCATCAGCTTTTCGTGGTACTGCTTTCACGATGTCGTCGACCGCGTTGCGAACCGTCTCCCGCTGCGCCAGCACGGCGTCTATGGCCGCATCGTCTTCCGCCGAACTGGGAAGCATGCTGACTAGCTCGCGAGCGGCCCGTACGGCAAGCGTCTCCGGCACAACGCCTGGCAAGGTGCCAGGGGCCTTATCCTCGACCTCGGGGAAGCCGAAAATAATTGTGTTACCGGACTGACTTCGAAGCATGAGGGAAGCCTTAACCCGGTCGGCCGCATGTGCCATGCTTGTCTCAGATCGCGGATTGCGAATGATATGACCGAGCTTGGCCGTGGCAGTTTGTATGGCCTTCGTGGCCAGGTAGGAATCATAGGCCAGCATGTCACGGACGCCGGGGAAGCTGACGCGCAGTTGGGCGGGAGGCACGTAGTCGGGCGAGAACTTCTCTTCCGCCGCGCGCCACGACGCCCGAGCCAGATCATCCAGCCAGGAGTCGCCACTGATCTCTGCGATGGCCTCGCGGAAGAAGTCACTCACCACGTCACCTCCACGAAGCCTTTATCTCTGCCGGTGACCACGTTACGGGTCTTGTCAAGGATGCTGGACCAGAGCCCGTGCCATCTCGCCTCCTGGCCAGGACGACACAAGTAAGCATCCACCGTCCCCCCGACAGGCTGGAGCCTGGACAGATACACGGGTGGATCTTTCACGTCCACCTGCTTCAAGGTAAGAAGCCGAATAGCTGCACTCTGACTTCTGGCGACGCTCCGTCCAAGGCTGAAATGTCGGCCGGCTTGATGACGACATCGACGTCATGGGGCGGTTTAGCATCCATTGCGCAGAAGCTTCCGCCGATCCAGATCAACCCTGCCGGGACGATGTCTTGAACCAGCTTCAGATGCGTGCTCAGCGCCCCGAACAGCAGTTCACGTCGCTCACGGTTGGGCGCGTCCAGAACCAGGCGCTCATATAGGTCCGGCAGATCCGCCTGATGCACGCCGAGTGGAAGTAAACCCGCATCGGTCCAGTCCGGCAACTTTCATGGCCACTCACGCATAGATCATCGCTCGCTCTCTCTGACGAACGTGCCCCTGCCCGGCACCGAGAAGATCAAGCCTTCATCTCGTAGCAAACGCATGGCACGCTGGACGGTGTTGGGCGCTACCCCCATTTGCTCGGCGAGGGTCATAGCAGACGGCAGGCGCGGACCCAGTGCGCCACTCGCGAGTTGTTCGCGCAACTGCTCTGCTACCTGCTGGTACGGCCATGCCGACGCATTCGTATCCACTAGCACAGCCATACCATATCAACGCGACTTACCGATGAGCCAGATAGCACAACGCAACATTAGGCAGCACAAATAAGGATCACACTGCGACCGAGGCCGACAATCTAAATCAGCTGAGACCCTGGATCATGCAGCTCGCCGTGATCCCGGAACATCAACCGCCGTCGCCACCCCGACTCCGGCATTCCCGGCAAACTGACCGGCACCCGCAAGCAGTCGTCCCCTGCAAGCCGGCCAGGCTCCCCGAAACCCGGACGTCAGCTTCTGAGGCCGTTGGGCTGGGCTGGCTGACCCGTCGGCGCGCTCTCCGATTAAGGCGAAAGCGGTTTCCTGGACTCAGGACTCAGGGTCGCGCGGAGAGTTTTCAGCGAATAGCGCGGCTAACTCTCCACCAGACGACAACTCTCCACGAGAACGCTGAAAACTCTCCAAGAAAATGGCGACCAACTCCGGGGCGTGGCGAGGCCGGCGAGAAACATGCCGGGACCGGGCTTCGGCTACCCAATTCGAGCTAGGTCAGGGCACCGGCAGCTCAACCCAGAAACCTAAGTCCTCATAGATCACGGAAACAGCTGGCGGATCACGCAATCGATGTTCCGTGATCACGCTGGCCTCCATGATCACGGAATCCAGGTGGCGGGATCACGCTATCGATGTTCCGTGATCACCTCGACGTCCATGATCACGGAAACGAGGGGTGGGTCACGCGGGCCGGCTGCCCGCCGTCGGGAACCGGGGTCAGCCTGGACCAGGTCAGCAGGCCTCGGCCGTCAGCTTGGGAGGCCGCTTGGCTGACTGACAGAGCGGCGACAGGCTTCCAGTAGCTCGTCGATCTCCTGTTCGTAAGGGGAACTGCCCAAAGCCAGGTGAGCGCTGAGGTCGGCCTCGGCCTCGGCGAGCAGCGCCATCGCCGCGTGGCAGCGCCCGCGCTGGTACAAGAGCTCGGCGCGGTCGGCCTCGTCGTGCTGCAAGGCCAGGGTGTAGTCGGCGGCGGCGTCATCAGGTCGGCCGGCGGCCTCGTGGACCAGGCCTCGGTTGGACAGCAGATCAGGGTTGCCCGAGTCGGCGGCGAGCGCGGCGTCGAGGTCGGCCACGGCCGCCGCGTAGTCGCCCAGCTCGTACGCGGCGGTCGCGCGGTTGACCAGCGCCTCGGTCAGGGCGGGATCGAGCTCGAGTGCCTGGTCGAAGGCAGCCCGCGCGGCCTGGCTGTCCGCCATCGCCAGGAGCGCCAGCCCGAGGGTGCAGTGCAGCCGGGCCTCGTCCGGAGTCAGTGCCAGCCCCGCCCGCGCCTGCGCGGCAGCCGCCGACGGGTCATCGAGATCCAGCAGCAGCGACGCATACGTCACCCGCGCCTCAAGATAGTCCGGCTCAAGATCGAGCACGTATCGGAAATCGCCCAGCGCACCGTCGACGTCGCCGATGGCCGCCCGTACGTCGCCGCGGTTGTAGTAAAGCTCGGGGAATGGCGGGGTGAGCCGACCGGCCGCCGCGTAGTCGGCCAGCGCCTGGTCGTAGCGGCCGAGCTTGAAGAAGAGGTTCCCCCTATCGAAGAGAGACTCGGGATAGTTGGGGTCGGCCTCGATCACCCGATCGTAATCGGCCAGTGCCTCTTCCGGGCGGCCGAGCGCGGCGAGCACCTGCCCGCGATTGTGATACAGCACAGAACGGTGCAGCCGGTGCTTGTCCGGCGCCAGCTCACGGTCCAGGCGGCTGATCCCCTCATTGACCAGCCGCAGCGACTCCGGCAGGTTGCCCAGGTGCATCTCGATCAGGGCCTTGCCGTTGTTCATGAAGACCGAGTGGAAGACCCGGTCGTCCGGGTCCTCAAGCTGGCTGGCTATCGCGACGGCGGTGTTCACGTGGGCCAGGGCCTTGCGATGGTCCTTGTGCTCCGGGCCGTACAGGCGGGTGTAGAGCATCGCGAGCGCATAGGAGACGTTCATGTGCCACGACGGCTCCGGCGCTCGGGCTAGCAACTCGTAGTAGATGGGCTCGGTCTCGGCGGGCCGTTCGAGCAGGGCCAGGCACTGGCACATCTGCGCGTGCACGGCGTAGTGGCCGCGCAGATCGGCGTCGGAGTCGATCAGCGGCGCGAGCCGGCGGGCGAGCTCCAGGGCGCAGTGGTAGAACGCCATGCCGATGCAGTATTGCACCGCGCTCTCGTAGGCCTGACGGCCCCGCGTCGCCGGCGCGCTGCCGTGCTCCAGGTGATACGGGATCGCGCCGAGCCCCAGCGACCACTCGCCCCGGCCAGCTAGCTCGGCGGCCCGCTCATCATGCAGCCGCATCCGGAGCCCAGGATCGGCCGCGCGGTAGGCCTCGTACAGCGCCGGGTCCTCGCTCGTCCCATCGCCGGCCACGAAAACAGCGGCAGCCTCACCCGGATCGGCGGCCCCGGAACGAGAACTAGCACCGGCCTCGGCCGCGACCTGGCGTTCCGCGTAGACGGCCAGCTCCTCCGCCAGTTCGGGCACCTCGCGGCTCGAGCACACGATGAGGCGAATGGCGTCCGGATTAATTCTGCGGAGCGCGATAGAAAGGAACTCCAGATCAGTCGGATCCGCCTGGTCGACCGAGCTGAAGACGAGTGCCGGCCGCCCTTTTTCCGCCCAGTCTTTAAGAAAGTCGACCAGGCCGTGGGCCATGCGCCTGGTGCGGTAGCGGGAGTACCACCGGGTGCGTTCTGCCGTCGGGGCGATCGAGGTCAGGGTCTCCGGGGCCGGGTAGACGAGCGGCTCAAGCTCGGGCGCCACCGCCAGGATCTCGATCGCGTGCCGGGCCACCAGGTCAGGACGCTCGGCGTGCACGGCCGGCACCAGGGCTCGCATCAGGCTGCCGGCACCGGTGTACGGGCCGCGCAGGCGACGATGGCAGTCGACCGCGGCGGCGGGCTCGCAGGCAGCGGCCGCCTGCGCGGCGGCGGCCTTTCCCGCGCTGGTGATCCACAGATGGGTGTCTGGCATGGCGGGCTCCTAGGTGCGCGAGGGTGCGGCGCTGTGATCAGGCACTGCCCGCAGAGCGGTCAGGCGCCGCCGGCGGTCACGGATGGCGACCGCGGCCAGGATGGCGAACTGGGCCAGGATCACGGTCCCGGAAACCAGCGAATCCCAGAAGCCGGGGCTCGCAATGCTTCCCGTGACGACCCCGTGGTAGATGCGAACGGTCAATCCGGCCAGCAAGGGCAGGCTGTTGACCGCCACCAGGACGAGGATCAGTGCGCTCCCGCCGACGACGAACGGCGCGTACCAGCGAACGGTTCTGCGGTCCCGATCGGTCCAGCCCGCTTCGGTGTCGTCCGGCCGGGCCCGGCCGCGCAGCCGGGCACACCGGTCCCAGAGGTAGGCTCTGGTCATCCGGTGCAGGTCAGGACAGCGCACCGCGCTGGCCATGACGTGGTAAAGGTCGGTCTCCAGGAAGATCATGGCCTGCCAGAGCATGCGCAGGATAGTGACGTAGATCAGCGCCACCGCCACCCGGCCCGTCAGCGGGGGCCAGCCCGCCAGCCGGCCAGCCTCGGCGAGCGCGGTCAGGAAGGTGATCAGCAGAGCGTCCCCGATGAGTCCCGCGAGGAACGGCAGGATGCGCTTGCGGGACGCTACGCCCATCAGGCCGGTCAGCGTGGTCTGGATCACGATGAAGTTGAGCCGGCGCCCCACGCTGAGCGTGCTGGGCAGTCCGAGCCTGCGGCCCGCCAGGACGTGGAATCCCTCGTGCCAGAAGGTACCGAGAAACTGAGCGATCGTGGTCGCGACCAGGACGATGATCAGTGACCTGGTGAAGAACATTCGAGAGGGCGTGGGGTGCAGCGCCGGCACGGTCACCAGGAGGTACCCGGCGGCCGCCACGGCCGCTGCGTACAAGATCAGGGCAGGTACCGAGAACATGGCTATGCCGAGCCTGCGCCAGCGAACCGGGAGTGGCGCCGGGATCTCGTCCGGCCCGTCCGCAGCGGATCGCACGAAGCCCAGTTCACGTAGCGTGTCGATGAAGTCTTCGATGTCGGCGGGCTCGCCGTAGGTCTCCTCGTACCAGGCCGCGACCGACGCGGGGTCCGCGCCCGTATCCAGCCGCCGCACCACGGCGGCGGCGTCGGCCGGGAAGACGGCGAAGGAGTCGATGTCGGGCCGTCCGATGATGACCTGATCGCCCTCTTCGACAAAGGTAAGCGCGTGCAGCGGATGCGCCATCAGCCTGGTCTCCGCCGCAGGCCGCTAGGCGGCTCCCGGCTAATCAGCCGGGAACCGCCTACCGGGGTCGGGAAAATCACTTCGGGCAGGTGTTGGTGATGCCGTAGAACGGAATCATGGCGCTGGTCATGCGCACAGGCCCGGTCTTGCGTACCTGGAGCTTCTTCATTTCCCTCCTTTCCATGCTGCAAGATCCATCACCTCCATCGTGACGGGCACCGGGTCAGTGCCCTAGCCGCACGGTAAGCAGGGCCGATATGCGCTAGCTTTGATCCGCATATGCTTGCTGTTCACAGGCCGTTTCCAGGGGCGGCTGGCAGTCTTTGCGCACGTGTGCCTCAAGGCGGTCCAAACGGCGGGAGACTTGCAGCAGCATGCTCCTGATCTGCTGGATGTCCCCTATCCCGGATTCGCTCGCCGCCGGCTCGGATACGCGACGCGATCTGGTGATCGGGAACTGCTCAGAAGGGATTATCTCGTCGGAAAGAATAGCCTGGTGGAGTCTCTGCAGTTCGATTCCCGGCTCGACTCCCAGTTCAGCTATAAGAACCTCCCTGCCCTCGCGATAGACCGCGAGGGCCTCGGCTCGCCGGCCCGAGCGATGTAAAGCGAGCATTAACTGGGTCCTGAGATTTTCGCGCAATG
Source organism: uncultured Actinomycetota bacterium (assembly GCA_963819285.1). GTDB lineage: Bacteria > Actinomycetota > Actinomycetes > Streptosporangiales > Streptosporangiaceae > Chersky-822. The sequence continues at coordinate 1,503,930 of CAWFVM010000004.1, read as the reverse complement.
GATATTGCGCTGCCAGCAAGAAGAGGTCGCTGGCAAGATTGGCATGCAGGCCGAGTGCGAGTTCGGCCGCGTTCTTGTTCTCAATAGCCGCTAGCCTCAGCTCGTCGAGCCAGGTCGCTCGTGACTGCAGCGACCCGGAATCTCGAAGGTCGGCCAGGGCGGGCCCGCGCCAGACGGCGAGCGCCGCCCGCAGAAGCTCGGCGGCCTGAAGGGGCAGGTTCGCGGAGAGCGCCCACTGACCTCGGGTCGCGAGCTCGGTGAAGGCTTCGAGGTCGAGCTCGCCAGGGTCGATTATCAGCTCGTAACCCGAAGGCCGCCAGGCCCTGATCCGGTCGTTGCCGAGGATCCGGCGCAGCTGATACACGTAAACGCGCAGATTCTGAATTGCAGTCGGCGGCGGCCTGCCGTCCCAGAGTTCCTCGACCAGATGCTCGACCGAGCGTACCTGATTGGCGTGGCAGGCCAGGATAGCTAAAAGCGTCCGCTGTTTACATCCGCCCAGATTCAGTGGCCTGCCGCCGGAGATCACATGGAATGGGCCCAGCATTCCGAACTCTATCTCCATCGCAGATCTCCACCCTAACTTACTAGGTAAGGCTGAGTGTCACGGGTCTTGTCAATCTTGTCAATAATCTTGTCAAACACGATCTTGAGCGACGCCTTCTTTATGCCGGTTTATGGCTAATAGGCCGTCGTTCGTCAGGCCGGTGATCGCGGCGTAACGTTTGGCCATGGTCGAAGCACGGCGGGTGTTCCTGAGTCATACCTCCGAGCTGAGGCAGTTCCCCGCCGGCCGTTCGTTCGTGAGCGCGGCGGAGGCCGCTGTCAGCCGGGCAGGGGACGCGGTGACCGATATGGCGTATTTCACCGCCCGCGATGACAAGCCCGCCGGCTATTGCGAGGGCAAAGTGCGCGGCAGTGACATCTATGCCGGGCTGATCGGGCTTCGCTATGGCTCCGCGGTGCAGGACCGGCCCGAGGTGTCCTACACCGAGCTGGAGTTCGAGACGGCGACCGAGGCCGGGCTCCTTCGGCTGGTGTTCTTGCTTGACGAGGACGCGGTCTTGCCGATCCCGGCGACGAAGCTGCTGGATCTGGACCCGGACCGGCAGGCCAGACAGCGGGCGTTCCGGGCCGCGCTGCTCACGGCTGGCATCACGGTCGCGAAGGTGGCCAGCCCCGAGCAGCTGGAGCTCGAGCTGCTGCAGGCATTGCAGGAGAGCCTGGCCGGACAGCCAGGAGAAGACGCCGGGCGGAGCCGCGTCCGCCGGGCTGCCCGCACCACCGGACGTGGTCGGCCGGGATGCTGAGATCGGCGCGCTCGTGGCGGCCTGGCTGGCTACCCCGCCGCAGCCGACGGCGGTGCTTGGCCCGCCGGGGATCGGCAAGAGCGCGGTGTGCCTCGCGGCGCTGCACGATGAGCGGGTGCGGCAGCGGTTCGGGGACCGGCGGTGGTTCATCCGCTGTGACGGCACTACCTCAGCCGAGGCCCTGCTGTCGGGCCTGGCGGCCGAGCTGGGAGTGATCGCCGACGGGTCGGGCGGCACGCTGCTCAGCCGGGTCAGCGCCGTCCTGGCCGACGGGCTCGCTGTGGTGGTGCTGGACAACTTCGAGACACCGTGGACCGCTGACCCGCTGCCGGTTGAGGATCTGCTGCGCGCGGTGGCCGCGATCCCGCAGGCAGGCGTCACGGTCAGCGCTCGCGGCACGGCCCGCCCCGCCGGCCTGCGGTGGCACGAGTCCGCCATGCTGACCCCGCTGCCGCTGACCGATGCGCGGCGCGTGTTCCTTGCCGTAGCCGGGACCGGGTTTGCCACCGACCCGCAGCTCGATCAGCTGCTGGCCGAGCTGGACGGCGTCCCGCTGGCGGTGGAACTGCTCGGCTACGCCGCTCAAGGTCAGCCGAACCTTTCGCAAGTTGCCCAGCGCTGGCGGGCCGAGCGAGTCGGCATGCTGGCGCGGATGGGCGGCGGGCACCGGGAGCTGAGCGTCGCGGTGTCGGTGGAAGCCTCGATCGCCGGACCGCTGGTGACCCCGCCCGCGGCCCGGCTGCTCGCCTTGCTCGGCGTACTTCCTGACGGGATCACCAGCAACGACCTGGCCGCGCTGCTCCCCGACGACGGACTGGCCGGCGCGGCTGTGCTGCGCCAGCTCGGGCTGGCCTTCGACGAAGGCGACCGGCTCCGCATGCTCGCGCCGATCCGTGACCATGCCGCCAGCACTCATCCGCCGGGGGCCGCCGACCTGGCTTCGGCAGTCAGTCACTATGCCCAGTTCGCCGCCACCACCGGCAGCCAGGTAGGCACCAGCGAGGGCAGCCTGGCGATCACCAGGCTCCAGGCGGAGAGCGGCAATATCACCGCGATGCTGGAGCAGGCCGCAGCCGATCGGCGAACCGAGGAACTGGCCAATGCCCTATGGGGCCTGACCGAGTACTGGAAGATCACCGAAGTCACCCAGCCCGGCCTCGCTTCCGCCGCCCAGGCGGCGGTCGATGCCTACGGCACCCCCGATCAGCGAGCCAATATGGGGTTCGCGTTCGGGGACCTGGCGGTTCACAAGTCCGACCTCGACGGGGCCCGGGCTCAGTTCGAGCGCGCGCTGCCGTTTTACCAGCAGACCGGATCTGTCCAGGGTGAGGCGCACTGCATCCTGGGCCTGGGAAATATAAGCCTGATGCGATCCGACTACGACGGTGCGCAGTCTCAGTTTGAGCGGGCGCTGGCCCTCTACCGGCAGGCCGGGTTCGTACTCGGCGAGGCCAACTGCATCGTGGGCCTCGCCGATATCAATCTGGACCGCGCCGAACACGACGTGGCCCAGGATCAGTTCGAGCGAGCGCTGGCGATCTACCGGCAGGACGGGTCCCTGCTCGGCGAGGCCAGCTGCATCAGGAAGCTGGGGTCCATCGCCCTGCTCCGCGCCGACTACGAAGGGGCAAAGGCTCAGTTCGAGCGCGCCCTGCCGCTCTTCCAGCAGGCCGGGCACCTGCTCGGCGAGGCGGACTGCATCATGGGCCTGGGAGAGACCGCCCTGGCCCGCTCCGATCTCGACGGGGCTTCGAGCCAGTTCGAGCGCGCGCTGCTGAGGTACGAGGCCATTCCCCACCCGTACTCCATGGGCAGAGCACACCTTTTCCTGGCCAGGCTCGGCGGGGCCGACAGCGATCGAGCCCGGCACTGGACGGCGGCCCGCCAGCTGTGGGCCAGCATCGGCCGCGACGACCTCGTCGATCTGTACGAGCCCGAATTCCCGTAGCGGCCCCGGCGGGACCGGCCTCGTGAGCGCGGCCGAACACGCAGTGTCACCACACTGTCGCCATTTACCCGATTCTCGCCTAACCGTTCATTTCTCATCGTTTATAGGGGTGTAAAGGACGGTAGGTTCCTAGCTCGGGGCCCGGTCGATCAGTTTCGACCTGGGCCTTTGTCATGGCATAGCCGCTTCTGCTAGGAGGTTCGTACATGACGATTGAGGTGAGCCGACGTCAGCTGATGGCAGGGGCCGGCGGCGCGGTACTCGCGTCGTTCGCCCTGCCATCCAGCCTGCGCAAGGTGCTGAGCGGCGCTCCGCCGTCGCTGGTGAGCGCGCGCCGTGCAGGCGGCAAGCCACTCTCTGACATCAAGCACGTCGTCGTGCTGATGCAGGAGAACCGTTCCTTCGACCACTACTTCGGCACCATGCCTGGCGTTCGCGGGTTCGGCGACAGGTCGGTGTCCAGGAAGGTCTTCTTCCAGCCGGACGCCAGCAACCCGGACAAGTTCCTGCTGCCGTTCCACGCCGACACCAGGACCACCGCCGCCCAGGCGCTGCCGGCGACCAGTCACAGCTGGAACGCGCTGCACCAGTCGTGGAACGACGGCGCCATGGACGGATTCGTGAGCGCCCACCTCGCGTCCGATGGCGTGGCCGGACAGTACGCGATGGCTCACTACGAGCGGAGCGACATCCCGTTCCACTGGGCGCTGGCCGACGCGTTCACGGTCTGCGACGCCTACCACTGCTCGATGCTGGGCCCGACCTGGCCGAACCGGCTCTTCCTGATGTCCGGCATGGTCGACACGGACGGCAAGAACGGCGGGCCGGTCAGCTCGAACTTCGTGCCGCCCGAGGGCTTCTCCTGGACTACCTACCCGGAGATGCTGAGCAAGGCTGGCGTGTCCTGGCAGCTGTACCAGGAGAACGACAACTTCGGCCTCAACGTCCTTGAGTACTTCGACCAGTACCAGGCGGCCCCGGTCTCCTCCCCGCTCTTCCAGGGCGGGATGCGCCTGTTCCAGGCCGGGCAGTTCGAGCACGACGCGATGAACGACAAGCTGCCGACCGTGTCCTGGATCCTGCCGCCGTCCTACCAGTCCGAGCACCCCGAGTTCATGCCGGCGGCCGGCGCTGACTTCATCGCCAGCAAGGTCAGCGCGATCGCGGCCAACCCCGAGGTCTTCGCCAAGACCGTGTTCATCCTCATCTACGACGAGAACGACGGCTACTTCGATCACGTCGCCCCGCCGACCGCCCCGGCCGGCACGGCGGACGAGTTCATCACGGTGGACGGCGTCAGCAACCCGATCGGGCTCGGCTTCCGGGTGCCCTGCATCGTCGTCTCCCCCTGGACTGTCGGCGGTTTCGTGTCTCACGAGACCCTCGACCACACCTCCGTGATCAGGCTGCTTGAGCTCGTCACCGGGGTCCAGAACCCGAACATCAGCGACTGGCGGCGGCAGAACACCGGCGACTTCACCGGCGTGCTCGGCGTCGTGCCCAGCAGGCGCATCCCGAGACTGCCCGACACGGTCAGGGAACTGGAGCGCGCCGAGCGCGAGTTCCAGAACCTTCGAGCTTCCCGGCCATCCCCGGCGCGAAACAGCGCTTCCCGTTCCAGCCACCCGGACGCAAGCCCGTCCGCACCCGTTCGACCAGCACCGCGAGAGGAGTCTGAGCGACATGAAAGTTCTCAGCTCATCCGCCGGCACCCGCCGGCCAGACCGCCGCACCGTGACCGCGATCGCGGCCAGTGCCGCCGCCATCGTGATAGCCGGCGGCTCACTGATCGCGGTGGCGGCGAGCCACCACGCATCGCGTCAGATCTCGGCCCGGCTGACCTCCGCCTCCTGCCACGGCCCGGTGGGCGCGGCCTACGTGGCCGATGCCGGCTTCGACGGCTTCACCGCCATCAACACCGCTAACTGCCAGGCGATCCAGACCTACAACGTCGGCGACACGACGGTGCCGGGAGATCCTGGCGACTTCAACTTCTCCTCGACTAACGAGGGCGTGGTGCTGCGGGGCAGCACGCTCTACTTCGCCGACACCGGCAACTCCACGGTCGGGATCATCGACACCACCATCTTGGACCCGAAGAATTTCAACCCCGATGAGAAGCTGATCAACGTCGGCCTGTTCCCCCAGGATCTGGCCATTACGCCGGACGGCAGGCAACTCTGGGTGGCCGAGACCGGCCCGCAGACCTCCCCGGCGGCGCCGTCAGCGATCAGCGTGATCTCGACCGCGACCGACAAGGTCATCGCCCGGATGAAGCTGCGCGGCCAGCCAAGCGACATCGCGTTCTCCCCCAGCGGCGCCCGGGCCTACGTGGCGACCATGGACGGCCTCGCGGTCTTCAATACGGCCACCAGGTCCGAGATCACCGTGGTACACGGCTTCGGCAGCACCAGGACCGTGGCGCCAGGGCCGGGCGGGCACAAGATCTTCGTGACCGACCCGACCAGGAACCAGCTAGTCGTCCTCAGCGCGTCCACTCTCAAGGTCATCGCCACCATCAAGACCGGTCAGCTGCCCTGGCAGGTGCTGGTTTCGCCCGGCGGCGGAACGGTCTACGTCACCGACACCAACTCCAATGAGGTGTCCGTCATCAACCCGAACACCAATAAGGTCACCAGGACCTTCCCCGTCAGCGGGACCCCGGACACCCTGGGCCTGACCCCCGACGGCAAGCAGCTCTGGGTGGGCCAGAACTCCGCCGCCACGGTCACGGTGATCAGCACCGGCTCCGGCGCCAGGGTCGGCACGATCAACCTAGGCGGAACCGACCCCAACTCCGGCGACGGCTTCGAGCCCACCGGCATCGTCCTGACCGCGACCCCGACCGCCGGCTCCTGACTCCCGGCTAGTCGCCGCCCCCTCCCCCGGCGTTCCGTGATCCCCAGCAACATCTTCCGGGCTCTGGCGCGAGTTCCGTGGCCGGGCTGGCAGCTGGTGTCAGACCTGGCGGGGGGCTGGCCGGGCGGCGTGTCCTCGATGCCGGCTGCTTTGCCTGACGCCCTGCATCGAGGGCACGCCGTCCGGCTGGGCACCGGCTGCTGCGGGGACACTCGCGTGCATCCCGGCGGAGCCCCATCGATGTGACATAGCTGGGGCTGGAGCCCCATCGATGTGACATAGCTGGGGCTAGGGCCAGGTGTCAGCAGCACCGCTGTCACCTCGATGCGCTTGCGGAGCGGGCACTGGGGCGCGGAGCCTGGCCTGGCCGGGGCTGCAGCCCGGAACGGCTGCCAGCGGACGGCGCTGCAAGCTCTACTTCATCATCACGGAAGACTGCACGGGGTACTCAAGCGCCATATCCGAAAGCTGTATTCTGACTTCGCAAATCCAGTGACCAATCTCAAGGGCTCGGGCCGTGACACCTCAGGATCGCCAGCCGCCGGCCGGAACGAGTGCCGGATGGGCACCCCAGGCGGGAGTCCCGGCCGAGCAGTCCGCGCTCGATGCCTATCTCAGGACCCATCTTCCGGCCGGCCAGCAAAGCTTCGGCAACCGCGACAATATTATTCGGGTAATTCTCAAGGTGGTCAGCGCCGATGAGCGCGTGATCACCGTGGCTCCGTGCCATTTCGCAGGCAGTGGCGGAGCTGCCGTGCTGGTGATCACCAGCCGCCGCTTCCATCTCGCCGATCAGGCCAAGCCTGGCCGCGTCTACCAGAACGTGAGCTGGCCGCTGTCGGACATCACGCACGTCAGCTTGCGACCGCCCGGCGCCATGAGCATCTTCCCGGCGGCGGAACTGGAGATCACCACTAGTGACCAGCAGCTCCGAATCACCAGGCTGAGCACGGATCAGGCTGAGCGTGCGCTCAGCGACCTGACTGCCGCCCGTGCCTGGTATCGGCAGACCGCGCAGCGCGGCAGTCCGCAAGCGCCGACCTCAGGCGGACACGCCTTTGTCTGTTACGGCCGAGAGAGCGATAGCACCAACGTCGACTGGCTCCAGCGCGTACTCGAAGAGGCCGGAGTTCCCGTGTGGCGGGACACGGACCGGATCTCGCCAGGACAGGACTGGAAGGCGGTCACCCGGAGGGCCATCTCCAGCGACGACGCGCTTGTCTTCCTCGCCTGTTTCTCCCGCGCTGGCCTCGCCCGCAAGAAAAGTCACCAGCTAGAGGAGCTTTATCTCGCCATCGAGGAGATGCGGCTGCGGCGACCCGATCAGCCCTGGCTGATACCCGTTCGATTCGACGAATGCGAGATCCCGGATTTCCGGTCAGGCACGGTCTCACTGACCAAGCTTCAGCGAGCGGATCTCTTCGGCCCCGATCGTGAGCACGAGGCCTCGCGACTCGCGGCAGTGGTCAGGAAGATGCTGAGCCAGCCGGCCAGCTCGCACTAGGAGGGATCGGCACCAAGCCCCCCGCCCCCTTCCCTCCTCCCCCGGATTTCCGTGATCATGAAGTAGAGCCTGTTCACGGAGCATGAGCCGCGTGATTACCCGGCTCGCCCGATCCTGTAGGAGACCTTTTTCCTGTAGGAGACTTAACAGCGAATATGGTGGTCAACCCTCCTACAGGAATAAAGTCTCCTAGATCTTTTAGCCATCGGCTTTCCGTTGTGCCTGGCCCCCGGCGCACCGAGCCGCTCAGGTCGCGGTGTCGTCTGAGAGGTCCTTGTCTTCCATTTCCCAGGCGTGGTCCATCATGTGAAAGGCGCTGTGCCGGATGAGGAACGGCAGCGTCCACGACTTCATCGGCTTCCCCTCGCCGGCGTTGTACGCCCGTATCGTGGCCATATACGTCTCCCGATGACCGGACAAGCCTTCCGGCGTGAGCACCGCCCGCTCGGGTACCCGCAACCCCACTCGCTTCGCGAAATACTCACTCTCGGTACGGGTGGCATGACTGACGATCTGGTCCCGGTCGCGCCCGCCACCGCGCGGCCCCCTGCGCATCTCGGCGGACACCCGCCCGGCGACGCCGTCGAAATAAGACCAGCTGGCCCGCAGCAGCCCGATCTTCCGGTCGAGCTCCTGCTCACTCATCGGCCCCAGCTCAAGACTCGACGGCGCGAACGAGATGCCCCAGAAGTCGGTCGAGCCCGGCCCGACTCTGTCCTCGACAATGTCAAAGGCCCCAGCAGCATCGAACTCCTGCGCCAGCCCCGCCACCACGGCGACCGGACGGTACCTCTCCCGATACGACTCCAAGGTCGCGACGGCCAGGTCAGCAGTCTTCGCACCCCGGCTCCAGCCCGGCCAGTCGACCGCGAACGCCACGACCTTCTTGCCCTTGGGCCCCCGTTCAAGAACCACCCGCACCGACACCCCGCCGACGCTACACCCACCCAGCGCCCGACAGCTGGGGACCCCTGCTGTCGCAATGACAACAGCAGGGGTCCCCAGCTTCGGCTCGCGCCAGAGGGGCCAGGACTAGCTCGCCAGCGTGATCACCACCTGGGTGGCGCCGGCCGTCGCCGTAACGGTGTGGGTGGTGGAGTTATAGGTACCGCCGGTCACGGAGTTGACCCCCGTCGTCAGGAAGACCGGCAGCTGAATCAGGACAGCCCCGCCAGGCGGAGTACCAGTCAAGGAGACCGTGACGACCCGGGTAGCGGCCGGCTTGGTCACCGCGATCGAGACGCCGTAGGTCGTGCGAGCGCCAGAGGTCACGTTGAACGCCGACGTCAGGTTGCTCACCGAAGTCGTCTGACCAGCCGCGATCCAGGAGTTCGGAACGCCTCGGCCAACATAGAGCGGCTGCGTGAAGGTGAACGGTCCGGTCCCGGTCGATGACAGGCCGGTGGCCGCGATCGCCTGGAGCAGGCCGAGCTGCTGACCGGAGATCGGGAAGCCATACGGGCAGGCGCCGAACTCAGGCGGGGCGTGGTTGCCGATCCACGGGTTGGCCGGGTTGGGGCCTGATCCGTTGGCCTCCCACCACGCGTTGGGTCCGCCGGTCGTGGTCTCGATCTGCCAGGCGTAGCTCGTGATGGGCAGGTCGCGGTAGTTGTTGCTGAACAGGCCGTCGTTGGAGTAACTGGTGTTATAGGCGGTCGAGTACCCGGTGAACGCCCCGAACGTCGGGAACGGCAGCGAGTTGGCGGCCAGCTTGGCGAAGCCCTGCTGATACATGTTGTCGATCTGGGTCGGGTCGCCGAGGTCGCCGGTCAGGGTGCCGCCCATCAGCATGGTCGACCACTGGTTCTGGCCGACCCAGGCGGCGGAAGCCCAGTTGGCGTCGTTGAAGGTGCCGCACCGGTTGGCCGAGTTCGGCTGGTTCACGACGCACGGCAGATAGCTGAAGCCGTTGGCCGACTCATTGGCGGCGACCAGCGTGTTGGTCGAATTCAGCAGATTCGTGTAGGCGGTGTTAGCCCATTGTGCCTCACTGGTCTGGCCGATTGCGTTCGCTATATATTTGTAGGCTGCCAGTCCCTCAAGCGCGGAGAAGTCGTCGAAGAGCCACCGGCCCTGCGAGTCGTTATCGTTGGACGACGACAGCGCCCCGTCCGTCGACAGTTCCTGCAAATACAGGGTGTGCATCATGGTAAACAGGCTCGGACCCCACGGGCTCGCGGCCGTGGCGTCGTCGTGGAAGAACTGGCTGACGAACGTCGTGTCGCCGGTCATCCGCAGATAGTCGGCCCAGGTCCCGAGGGTCTTCCAGACGCCGTCCCAGTACCAGTTGGCGCCGACCTCGTTGAACGTCGGGCTTTCCGAGATCCGGGCGGTGAGCAGCAGATTCTGGGCATCGGTAAAGTCGCCGCTGTCGAATTTGGCTTGCAGTTCTCCCGGCACGTCATGGTTCAGCAGCCAGGCGTAGTTGTTGGCACCGGAGAATTCACTCTTCCCGACCTGCATCATCAGGTCGTAAATCGTGCCGGCCTTGAAGGCGTTGCTCAGGGCGGTGCCGGGGCTGGCCAGGCCGCCGGTGTTCGGCAGGGCGACGTTCGGCAGCGAGAAGCTGGCCGTCTGGGCGATCCTGCCGTTCCAGTAGGTCGACATCTGGGTGAAGGCGGTGTTGTAGCTCGGTGCCACGCTCGACAGCGCCGTCCCGGTCGGCAGCGCCGCACCGGTACCGAAGTTATCGACCGCCACGACGAAGTCATTGTCGCTGGTCGTGCCGGGCTGGACCGTACTCAGCGAGGTGGGCGTCAGCTGGATCAGGTTCGGGCCTGAGCCGCCTGGCGGCACCGAGACCGCCGCCGTGCCATTGTTGGTCACCGCGACCCTGACGTAGACGAGCACGAACGCGTTGGTGCCGATGGTCACCTTGTTGGCGAAGTCGGTGATGGAGATGACGACGCTGCCGACCGTCCTGGTAGTGGTCATCGCGGGCAGGTAGCCGCTCGCCTCGGTCCACTGCACGGTCTGGGCGGCCGGCGCCCCGCCGAAGTCGTAGGCGCTGAAGGTGTACATGGCGCCGCAGTAGCTCTTGGAGCCCTGAGTGAAGGTATTGGAGACACCCCGGGCGAAGAACGACCCGGACAAGAACTCGTAAACCGGCCAGAAGTTCCCGTCCCAGCCGATCGCCGTGTTGTTAGAGAAGCCCTGCCCGTTGGGGTCGGTCGGCACCGGGAAGTTCGTGCCGTAGGCATTCGGCAAGGTGGTGGTGTGGCAGGCGTTCGGCGCCACGGCAGGCAGGCCCTGGAAGCTGGTGCCGCTGCCGCCGGCGGTGAATCCGGGCAGCCGCCAGATCCGGGTGGTGGCCGTCGTGCAGGGGAGCTGCACGAGCAGCGTCTCGACGGCGGTACCGTCCGCGGTCGGCACGATGCACTTGCCGGAGAAGACAGCCGTCACGTTGAACGTGTTCGTGACTCCGCTCACCGTCACCGGTGTCAGCTCGAACTGCTGATTGGTCTGGCTGTTGCACGTCCACTGAATGACCTGGGCATTGTCGGCGGTCGAGCGTCCCGAGATGTCCACGCACAGGCCGGCGAACGAGGTGATCGTATAAGTATTCGTGGTGCCGGCTACCGGGGTGAACGTCCAGTTCTGGTTGGTCCCGGTATTGCAGGTGTACTCGATGAGCTGGACGCCAGTCGTGGTCTGCGAGTTGGGGTCATCCATGCACAGGCCGCTACCCTGGTCAACGCTGGTGGAGGTGAAGGCGACCGGTGCCGCCGCGGCGAACCGGGACGCGGCCAGCACGGGCAGGAACGCCGCGCATAGCAGGACGGCGGCGGCAATGCTGATGGCGCGCCTGCTCGGCGCGTAGTGGGACAGAGCCTTGGTGATGGGTAACATCCGGTGATCCTTTGCACTGCGGCGCTCAGGTGCTTGTTAGCGCTAACAAACACCGCCGGTCGAGGCCTGTCAAGAGTCAGCAGGCAGATTCGGTGTCATATACATGCCTAAAGTCGTCCATAGCGCCCATTTATCTTCCAGAAAAAAGCTTTTCTCGATGTTCGGATATCCTGAAATCTCTTATATTTTATAACAAAACGCACGGCTGACTGACAGTAGGGCAAGGGCGCTGTCGTTCAGAGTTGCCAAGGTCAGGGGCAGTCACCGCTGGGAACAGTGTGCGTGGTGTGCCCTCATGCCCGAACGCAGCCAGCGAGCCGGGATCAGCCCAGGGCAAAGGTTTGCCGAGCAACCCAGGGGTACTCGGGCGCTATCCTGCTGCCGTGATCATCAGGCAGGCAGCCGACGAGGAATGGCCGCTGATCTACCCCATATATGCCGCGATCATGGCTGAGGGCAAGACCTACGCCTTCCCGGAGGGACAGACCGCGGAACAGGCCCGGCCCTGGTGGATGGAGGAACCGCCCGGGCAGACAGTCGTGGCGGAAGCGGACGGCGCAATCGTCGGCTCAGCGAAGATGGGGCCCAACCGGCCTGGCCGGGGATCGCACATAGCGACAGCATCCTTCCTCGTCGATCCCGCTCGCCAGGGCCAGGGCATCGGCCGCGAGCTCGGGCAGTATGTCGTGGACTGGTCGCGGTCAGCGGGTTTCACCGGTATGCAGTTCAACGCGGTGGTCGAGTCGAACGAGCCGGCCGTGCACCTGTGGCAGGCACTCGGCTTCAAGATCATCGGGACAGCGCCCGCATCTTTTGACCACCCGGAGCACGGCCTGGTGGGCCTGCACATCATGTTCCGTCCCCTGTAAGAGTCGATCGCCGCAGGATGTTCCATGAACATGCGCCGAGGCAGGCGATCGCGGCACCGGGCGCTGGCGGTGCCCCGCTGATGTTCCGTGATCATGCCCAGGACGGTGATCACGGAGTCCTAGCGGCGTGATCATGCGGCTGATGTTCCGTGGTCACTGCGGGCAATATGACCACGGAAACACGCACGGGTCGGCCAGGCCAGTCCTTGCATTCCCGGCCCCGGCATTCCCCGGCCCGGACTAACATCGCGGCTATCGAGCGCAGCGCGTTGATGGTTTTCTCGTCGTCGGGGAGCCACGGGCCGCTCAGCGGACCCGTCGGATTCCAGAAGGTCTCTATGCACCCGCCGCCGTGCGCCGACAACCACTCGGCCAGCAGCGCGAACCAGTCCGCCCGGTACCGGGGACGCGGGCTGTTGGTCTCGCAGATAGCGATCTCGGGCGAGTCGCGGCCGCTGAGCTGACGGCAGGTAGCCAGCATGTCGTCCAGCCGGGCGAACAGCCTGGTCTTGCTGATGCCGCCATTCCACCAGTTGCGGAACTGGCCGCCGCCGAAGTCGTAGACATCAAGGCCATACCAGTCCAGGCTGGCCCCCATCCACGACTTAATCTTGCTGGGAACCGCGCAGATGATCGAACCGTAGCTCACGTTGGAGCCCCGGCAGAGTCCCTGCAGGTACTCGTGGACCGCGGCCATGGTGGAGTCGTTCCTGATGTAGCCGGGGTAGCCCGCCAGATTCGAGGCCTCATGCCAGGCCGAGAGCTTCACCCCGGGCGGCGCTGTCGCGATGAGCGCTCCGAGCTGGTCATCGAGTTTGCCCGCCAGCAGATCGGCCGGGACAGGCCTGATGGACAGCATCACCCGAGCGTCGGGCACGGAATCCTTCGCAGGCCAGGATGCCGGGATGAGATTGTACTTATCCCGGTAAGCGCGAAATGTGCGGACGTTGATCCCCGATTCGTGCATCGAGTCGAAAACCCTGGAATTAGAACCGATCAGAACGCTCATGCCGGTAACCCCCTTACACCCGCACCAAGCTTCAGACCAGCGGATATACCGAATTCAAGTCCAGCCGAAACCTGTATTGAGCCGACGATCACCAGGCAGCCAGGGTGGGGGAGAATCCCGTCATGACCCCGCACAACTCACCGGCCGTCAAGGTGTCCGCGCTGTTCGACCCCGAGCCGGCGACCTGGGGCCTGCGCGGCGACCCCTACCTCTGGCGGGCCCTGCGCGAGCACCTCTCTGGCACTGACCTTCCGGCTGGCACTGACCTTCCGGCTGCGGCCGGCGAACTGACCGACCTCCTGCTCGCGGCCTTCACCGAGCTGACGGGCGTCGACCTCCTCAGCTCTGCCGCCTCCTCCGTCTACCTGGAGCAATACGCACACGGAGGCCTGTCAAGCGGGACGATCAGCCTCGACACCTGGCGGCGGCTGATCCCGCTCCTCGCCGAGCGCGCCGCCAGCGATTGATCCCGTCGCTCACTCGTGATTATGTGGAATGGACGGCGAAAGGGATAGTGCATGTGCGGGATAACCGGCTGGGTCGATTTCTCTGCGGATCTGCGGACCGAGCTCGCGACCATTGAGGCAATGACGGCCACGATGACCTGCCGGGGGCCGGACGCGGGCGGCGTGTGGTCTTCCAGCCGGGCACTGATCGGCCACCGGCGGCTAGCCGTCGTGGATCTGCCGGGCGGCGTGCAGCCGATGAGCGACGCGAGCGCCGTGCTCACGTTCAGCGGAGAGATTTACAACTTCCGCGAGCTGCGCCGCGAGCTGGAGGGCTTCGGGCACGCGTTTCGTACCAAGTCAGATACGGAAGTACTGCTCAGGGCGTGGCTGCAGTGGGGTGCTGACTGCCTGCCCAGGCTGAATGGCATGTTCGCGTTCGCGGTCTGGGACTCGGCCAGGGAAGAACTGTTCCTGGCTCGCGACCGGCTCGGAGTCAAGCCGCTGTGCTTCACGCGGACGCCGGACGGCGTGCTGTTCGGGTCCGAGCCGAAGGCGATCCTCGCGCACCCAGCCTACCGGGCTGAGCTGGACGCCGAGGGTCTCGCCGAGCTCCTCGCCCCGATCGGCGCCCGCACGCCAGGGCACGGCATCTACCGGGGACTGAGTGAAGTGCGGCCCGGCCACCTGGTCCGGGTAAGCCGGTCCGGCCTGACCTCGCGCGCCTACTGGGAGCTGACCGCCCGGCCGCACACCGACGACGAGGCAACCACCGTCACCCGCGTCAGGGATCTCCTCACCGACATCGTCGACCGGCAGCTCGTGGCCGATGTTCCGCTGTGCACGCTGCTCTCGGGCGGGGTTGACTCCAGCGCGCTGACTGCCCTGGCCGCCCGTGCGCTGGAGCGCGACGGGCGGGGGAAGCTCGCCACGTTCTCGGTCGACTTCCCGGCCGGCGAGGGCGGCTTCCAGCCCGACCCGTTCCGGCCCAGCCACGACGAGCCATTCGCCCGGATGGTCGCCGACTACGCCGGTACCCGGCACACCACGATCATGCTCGACGCGGCCGAGCTCACCGGCGCGGCCGACGTGCCGAGACGGGCACTTGACCTGCCGGCCATGGGCGACATGTACACGTCGATGTACCTGCTCTTCCGCGACCTGCGCGAGCACTCCACGGTCGCGCTGTCCGGCGAGTCGGCCGATGAGGTATTCGGGGGATACACCTGGTACCACGACCCGGCGATGCTCGCAGCGGCCAACTTCCCCTGGGCCACCGGTTCCTGGGAACCGGTGCTGCGCCCCGAGGTGAACGCGGCGATCCGCCTGAACGAGCGGGCCGCGCAGCGCTACGCCGACGCCCAGGCCGAAGTGCCCCGGCTGCCCGGCGAGGACCCCGCCGACCGGCGGATCAGGGAGGTGCTCTACCACGGGCTGACTCGCTGGCTGCCCCTGCTGCTCGACCGGAAGGACCGGCTCAGCATGGCGGTCGGCCTGGAGGTCCGGGTACCGTTCTGCGACCACCGGCTGGTGGAGTACGTGTGGAACGTGCCCTGGAGCCTCAAGGAGCTTGGCGGGATCGAGAAGGGCCTGCTCCGCCAGGCCACGGCCGACCTGCTGCCGCCCGAGGTGGCCACTCGCCGCAAGAGCATCTACCCGGCGAGCGCGGACCCCGAATACGGCCGGGCGGTGCAGGCGCAACTGGCCGACCTGCTCGGCCAGCCCGGTGCGCCGCTGTTCGAGATCGTCGATCACGGCCGGCTGACGGCGGCCTTCGCCGCTGACCCGAGGCTCTCTCGGATCCTGGGAATACAGCCAGGCCCCTGGGTAACCGCCGCCTATATTTTGAATATAAACGACTGGCTGACTGAGTATCAGGTGACGCTGGTCTGACCTCAGGCGGGCGGCTGGCGGGCGGCTGGCGGGCCGGGCTCGGCTCGCCTAAGCCGGAGCCGGCTCGAGGTAGCGCTCGAAAAAGGCGGACTCGGCCCGAGTCAGGCGCCGGGGCAGGCCGGCCTTGTAGTCGAACGGCGCTAGCACGGTCTGGGCGCTGGCGTAGACCCGGTCGCCGTCCCTGACGACGTAGCTGATCGTCACCGTCGCGGCTCGCAGCCGGCTGACCCAGAGCAGGATTTCCACCGGCTCGCGCCGGTGCGTGAGCGGCTCCTGGTAGTCGATCTCATGCCGCACCACGACAGACCCCCTGGCCAGGAAACTGTCCTGCTCACTGGGCTCCATGCGGAGGATAAGGTCGACGCGCGCTTCCTCCAGGTAGCGCATGAACGCCACGTTGTTGATGACCCCGTAGACATCGACATCGGCCCAGCGAAGCGGGCAAAAGAAGCTGTGCCGTGCCACTGACCTCTCCAGGGGATTCGACGCGGAGTCACGAGACTACAGCTCCGGCCAGGGCGGGTTCGCGCGGGCAGCGTACATCTGGCATTGTCTGGCGCTGTGGACACCGACCAATTCTGGACTCTGATCAATGACGCGCGCGGCCAGTCCACCGACCCAGCCGACGGTGAAGACATCGCCGCCCTGGCCGTGGACCTGCTGTCCGCGCTGCCCGCCGAGGACATCATCGCCGCTGAGCAGGTGCTGTCTAACCTGATGGCCAGGTCATACCTGAGCCCGTTGTGGGCCGCCGCCTATCTCATTAATGGCGGATGCTCGGATGACGGCTTCGACTACTTTCGCGGCTGGCTGATCGCGCAAGGCCGAAAGGTCTACGAGGAGGCGATCGCCGACCCGGATTGCCTCGCCGACCTTCCCGCCGTCCGGGCGGCGGTCTCGGACGGGGACGTCCTGGAGTGCGAGGACGCGCTGTCCATGGGCGCCGAGGCCTACGAGGCCGCGACCGGCGAAGAGCTCCCCGATGACGTGGCCATCGCTGGATATCCCGACCTCGACCCCGCGTGGGAGTTCGACTTCGACGATCAGGCGGAGCTTGAGCGACGGCTGCCGAAACTGGCGGCGCTGTGCGGGGCCGACTCAGGCGACTAGCTGCGCGCCAGCGTAGTCGCCGGGAAAGAGGATTTATGGCAGAGGCATTTCGCCCGGTGGCGCCGGTCGATCCGACGAACCTGCGGCCGATGCTGTTCCTTGACGTCGCGCGTGAGCTGATGCTGGGTCAGGACTGGCCCTATCGCGCCGTGTCCATCGTGATGGAGAGCCACGGCGAGCCGGGGCGCTTCGCCTTCTACGGCGCCAACCACCCGGAGGTCATCGATGACGTCCACGAGCGCCGTATCGACATCTCGATCCTCAACCCGGCGGCGCTGCTCACCATGGCGCACCGGGGCGTGGGGGCGTTCGACCGGCCTCGGGACGTGGCGATCATCGCCGTGCTCCCCCACGACGACCAGCTCGGGTTCGCGGTAGCTGACCGGCTAGGGTTCACCAGCCTGGCCGAGATCGCCGCAGCCCGGTACCCGCTGCGAGTGTCGGTTCGCGGCTCGATCGACGCCTGCTCGCCGATGATGGTAGACGTCGTGCTGCGGTCCTACGGATTCAGCCTGGACGAGCTGCGGACCTGGGGCGGCGAGATCAGCTACGACCAGCCGATGCCCAATCACCCGTCGCGCATCGGCCAGCTCAAGAACGGCGAGATCGACGCCATCTTCGATGAAGGTGTCGTCCTCTGGGCGGACCTCGTCGCGGGCGCCGGGGCGAGCTTCCTGCCGCTTGACTCGCCTCACCTGGAAGAATTGCGGGCGCAGGGTTTCCGCCTCGGCCTCATCGAGAAGGCTCGCTATCCCAGCCTGCCCGCCGACGTCCAGACGGTCGACTTCAGCGGCTGGCCCATCTACTGCCGCACCGACACGCCCGGCACCCTGGTGGACCGGTTCTGCCAGGCCCTGGTCAGCCGCCGGCAGGACATCGTCTGGGACATCGGCGGCGTTCGCCAGCCACCCCTGCCGCTAGAGCGCATGGTGAAGGAGTCACCGGCCACCCCCTTCGACGTCCCCCTGCACCCCCGCGCCACCGCCAGCTGGCAGCAGCACGGCTACCTCCCCTAGCCCCGTCACCCCCGAACCCAGTCACCCCGGACCCTCTAGCCCCGCCACCCCGGACCCTCTAGCCCCGCCACCCCGGACCCTCTAGCCCCGCCACCCCGGAACCCGCCACTCGGAACCGCACAATAGGGGCAAGCACCCTGCCTTGTTCGCGCGGGTCAGCCGGTTCCCGGGACCTTCGTCAGTTTCCGGAGAGCGGTCGTCTCTTTCGCGGAGAGCTTTCAGTGTTCTCGTGGAGAGTTGTCGTTTCCCGGAGAGTTCTCAGCGTTTTGGTGGAGAGTTTTCAGTATCCGCGTGGAGAGTTGTCGTCTGAAAACTCTCCGAGAGAATGGCGACAATCTCCGGACGCGCCCCGGCCGGCGATAACAAGCCAGAACTAGGCTTCGCCGACGCAATCCGAGCCAGCTCAGGGGAAAACAGCCCTAGCCCAGAAACCTAAGTTCTCATCGATCATGACGAGCAGCCCGTGCCCGGCGGCACTCCGCCCCGCCAGGCTTCCGTGATCATGCTGCGGCTCTTGATCACGGAAACCTGGCCGGGTGATCATGCTGCCGATATTCCGTGATCAAGAAGTGTTCCATGATCACGGAAACACGCACGGGTGGGTCACGCCTCCAGCCAGACACCATCCCGGCTCAGGCACCCGGCTCAGGCACCTGGCTCAGGCACCCGGCTCAGGCACCCGGCTCAGGCACCGGCTGCGGTAGCTCTACCGGACTATCGATCAAGTTCATGACCATACCCGACTAACGCCTGTCGACGGGAAGCCATCCCCCATTCCCCACCAGGCATGGACCTTTCGGGCGCGTAACCCGGAGGCGGCTCCCGGTCGTCCTGAAGTAGAGTGTATGCATGCAAACGAGGGCGAAATTACTGAATGAACTTAAGTCCGAGATGCTTCTAGATAACTTCTTCGACATGGCGGATGACAGCTGCATAGCGATTCTCCCGCATGTGCTGCGAGCCATGGTCCAGCTCGGGATCGCCGATCAGCTTGGCGACGGCGCGATGAGCGTCGACGATCTGGCGGCGGCCCTTCAGGTAGACAGCGTGGCTCTTTACCGGTTGCTTCGCGCGCTGGCCACGGTGGGCGTGACCGAGGAGCCGGCCTCCAGGCATTTCTGTGTCAGCCCGCTGGGCAGGCGGCTCTGCTCAGATTCATCGGCGACTTCCCGATGGTCAATCGACAACCGTGAAGCCGCGGTCGCGTGGACTCACGCTACCGAGGCCGTCGCATCCGGGCAGCCGGTCTTTGATAGCGTCTTCGGCCGGTCATTCTTCACTCATAAGGATAATCACCCTCAGGCCCAGGAGGCATTCACCGCCCGCATGCGAGAACGGGCCAGAAACTGCTATTGCGACTTCGCACTCGCCGCGGACTGGAGCGCCTCCCAGACGGTCATGGACATCGGCGGCAGCGATGGATATGTGCTCGAATCGCTATTGCAGGGAGTCGCGCATCTCTCCGGAATCTTGTTCGACCGGCCGCTCGTTATTGACTCGCTTGTCGCCCGTGGCTGCCTGGCCCCGGTGAAGGATCGCTGCCGGGTGATAGCAGGCGACTTTTTCGATGAGGTACCGAGTGGCGCCGATACGCATCTGCTCTGCAGCGTCCTGCACGACTGGGCCGATGACCGCGCGACCACCATACTCAAGAACAGCCGCAGCGCCCTGCCCACGGGCGGCCGCCTGCTGATTGTCGAGATGCTCATTCCAGACGACTCGGGGTGGCATCCCAGTATCTGGAGCGACATCGGCATGATGGTGCTTACCGGCGGCCGGGAACGATCGAAGACGGAATTCGATGAGCTCCTTGCGGGGAGCGGATTTTCCCTGGCCACTGTCCGTGATATTCCGAACTCTCATTTTTCGCTGATCGAGGCCACCGCGAGCTAACAACTTGACATCCGCCTGAGGATCTGCTTATAAAATCCCATGACTTCACCTCCAGAGCAGGATGTCGTTCCGAAGGCTGAGGATGTCCCGCTCCGCCGGATCACGAGTTTTCGTTTTTTCTGGCTCTCCCGTGCGATTTCCTGCCTAGGCTCGGCTATCACCACCGTCGCATTGCCAGTGCTGACTTATCAGGTCACAGGATCACCTGTACTGGTTTCTCTGGTCGCCGCCGCAGAGACCGTCCCTTATCTCGCATTAGGCCTCATAGCAGGCGCACTCGCGGATCGCCTCGACCGGCGCAAGCTGATGATCTTGTCCGACCTGCTCAACACAGTGTGCCTGGGCAGCATCCCGCTCGCCGCCGCGCTCGGCGTGCTGACTCCCGTGCAGATTATCGTCGCTGCCCTGCTGTCTTCCACCCTGTCGATGGTCTTTGACTCCGGAGTGTACGGACTGCTTCCCTCCCTCGTCGGCAAGAGCAACATCACCGGGGCCAACAGCGCGATCTACGGCACAGAGGCAACCGTCCGCATCGCCGGCGCCGCCGTGGCCGGCGGGCTGATCGCACTCCTGCGACCAGCCGGAACGCTCGTCATCGACGCCGCGACCTTTGCCGCCTCAGCGGCCTTCATCACGGCGATCAGCTACCGGCCGCCGCCGGCTCACGCCGCTGGCCCCGGCCACCCGCCGCTGCGCAAGGCCATCAGCGACGGCGCCCGTTTCCTGTTCGGCCATCCCATGCTCCGCCTCATGACACTGGCAGGAACGCTGCTGTCCATCTCCGGGGGCGCGATCATCGGGCAGCTCGTCGTCTTCGCCGGCCGAGCACTGGGAATTCACGGCTCAGATCCCCGGATCGGCCTGCTTTACGCGGCCTGGAGTGCTGGCGGCGTCGGCGGGGCGGCGCTTCTCCCGCGACTTCTGCGCCGCATTAGTCCATTCCAAGTACTATTGACCGCATTGCCCGTCGGCGGCATCCTCGGGCTCGTTGTAGTGCTTACCTCCGATTGGCGAGTCGCGATAGTCGCCCTGGCCGCATGGGGGTCCGCCTATCTCGTAGTGCTGGTCAACACGATGACCTACTCACAAGACGTGACTCCGACCGAACTGCAAGGGCGGGTGAATACCACCAGGCGGATGCTCTCCTCTGGCCTTGGCGTCCCCCTGGGCGCCCTCATCGCCAGCACGCTGACCGTGCAGTTCGGCATTCGAGCGGGCATGTCAACGGCGGTAGTCTCCATCGGCTTGGCGACCGTGATCGTCTGGGTGGTGCAACTGCGCGCTCACCGTCCGTCGCTCCGGCGCAGGGCCAGAAATCAAACTGGCACACCGAGCCGGACCCGGGTAGAGTAGACGCGCAGGGGGGAAAGGCCTTCGAAAGGGCAGCGCATGCTTCTGGAGAACGCTCTCGTTCACTATTATGATCAAGTTCGCCACGCACTGCGGCAATTACTTTTAGAAAACGGCAGCGAACCCGGCGATGAGTTCAGCCCCGGCGCCGAGCTGCCGGAGCTGACCGCTCCGATGAGAGAGTACCTGTCAGCGTCCGATCTAGTCCACAGCCCGATGGCGAATTACCGGGGCAAAGACCTGGCGCTGATGGATCTTGGCCGTAATCCGGCCACGATGACAACTAAGATCTTCCCTTCCCTGATCATCGTGGCCAGGGCAGTGCGTTACATTCAGGACACCGGCCAGCCGGTCACGATCATTACGCCATCTTCGGCCAATAAGGCCACCGGCCTTCGCGATGCCGTTCTGCGGGCGATTACCTGCGGGCTCGTGAGTCCCGATCAGCTCAATATCGTCTCCATCGTTCCAGTCGGCTCTGTCTCCAAGCTTCGTGTCTCGGAGTTGTTCACCGACCCCGCGCTCCGGGCCCGAAATCCCATCGTGCTTTATCCTGGGAAAGTGCCAGGAGAGGTGAAAATAATCGCTCGTGGTGTCATCGAGCAGCACGGTGAATCGATAGCCGCGAAAACGAAGACCCGTCTCTGGTACACGATGCGGCTGGAGAACTACATGGCCGCGGATGTCATCAGGCCACTGGCCGAGGCTGAGTTCTTCCCCGCGAGTCCCGGCCGGCCCCGCCTGCAGGCCCAGGCTGTCTCCAGTGCTTTCGGCCTGCTCGGCTACGCGTACGGTCGCACGGCTTTTCAGGACCTGACGGGCGCCGCTCCCGAGGCCCGCTATTTCCTGGTGCAGCACCTCGGCGCGCCCGACATGGTGCTGAGCCTGAATCACGGCGGCATCGTGGACGAGCGCCAGATCCCGGCGTATTCCTATAGCGCTGACACCGGCCTCTATACCCAGCACGAGAGCGAGAATTTCCCGGCCGTCACCTTCGATCCGCGCGAGACACTCGACACGACTTTTTATACGAGAAATCCGCCGACCTCGGCCCGGATGAACGAGCTGATTCACGGCCAGGGTGGCGGCGGGATCGTGGTCTCGCTCGCCGAATGCCTGGAACGGTACGGGCAGGCGCGAGCCATGCTCAGCTCCGCCGGCATGCGGATCCCGGCCAGCCCGATGGCGGTCAGGGAATGGTCATCGATCATGGCGACAGTCGGAATTCTCAACGCCATAGACCGGAACCTGGTACCCGAGGACGACGTTCTCATTCACGGATCAGGAACGTACGCGGCCGACGACTTCGAGTGCCTCACCCCGAGGGATCTGTACAGCGCCGAGGACGCCGACGAGCTGCAGGCACTGGTGCTCCAGGCAACTTTGTCCTGACGGGTCAGGGCATCCCCGTGATGCCCTGACACGCCTCACCGGCTCGTGCTGCCGCGACCCGAGAGCTCATCAAGGAAACACATGCCAGGTTCACCCGCGCCATCCCGGCTGTCGCTGCCCGGCCGGCTGCGCCTGCGCTCGGCTTACCAGTGGCGCAACGGAGGAAACCCGCTCCTAGTCCGGCTCAGGACGGCCTGGGATACCCGGAGCAGCCGGGTCTTCCCTGCTGTGCTGTCGCGGCTCGGCGGACTGTCCGTCGGCTACAGCGGCCTTCCCGAGGGGCTGGCCTACACCCTTGAGTTCACCGAATTGCGCCGCGAGGACGGCAGCGAGCCGGCCGAGCGCAGCTCAGGCACGATCAGGGGCCGGGAAGCTCGCTCGGCCGGCCTGCTGCCCGACGCCGACATCGTCATCCTCGGCACCAGTGCCGTGCGGGCCCGCAGGCTGCCGGCCGAGGCCTCGCTGATCATGCCCGTGCGAGTCCATTTCGTCGCCGACATCGACGGGGACGCCGAGGCCATGCGACGGCGGATCTCCGAGCGGGAGCGCTGGCAGTTCAGCCGCAATCAGCGTCGGTACGGCTGGACCTGGAGCGTGGAGCGCGACGCCGAGTGGTTCGACTTCTTTTACGACCGCATGTACCGGCCGACCATGTTCGAGCGGCACGGTCAGCGCGAGCGGACCGAGGCCAAGGAGACCTCCTATGAGTGCCTGTTCAGGACCGGGCGCATGTTCGCGCTGCATGAGGACGGCACTCGCATCGCCGGCGCACTCTGTCACTGGAACGCCGCCTCCGGCGCGCTGACGCTGCGGCTGTTCGGCGTCCTTGACGGATCGGCGGACTACCTTGACCGAGGGGTATTCAAGGCGGTCTACCATTTCCTGATCGCCTGGGCCGCGGAAAACGGCGTCAGCCAGGTCGATTTCCAGGGGACTGAGCCCTTTCTCAGCAAGGGCACCTATCAGTGGAAGCGCCGCTTCGGAACCCGGGTGATTCTTCCGCCCAATCACTTCGGCGCCAAGCGCCTGTGGCTTCAGGTGCGCCGCGACACCCCCGCCGTGCGGGATTTCCTCGTGGCTAATCCCCTGCTCGCCGAGACAGCAGACGGCAGCCTGGAGGCCGTCTACTTCCACGATGCCGCCCGCCCGGCCCGGCTCGACTACTCAGCGAAATCGCCCGGCGTACGAGGCACCCGCCTGGTCGAGCTAGACGAGTTCCTCTCGCCGGCTCCGCTCGGCAGCCTCGGGAAGCTGGCCCGGTGAACGGCCTGATTACCTGGATCTACCAGGCGGATGATCTAGAACAGGCTGAAGCCGAGCGCTTCGAGCAGAGCATCACCGAGCGCTACACGGAGCTCGCGTCTGGCTATGGATTCACGTTCCGGGTCATCCGCGCGGGTGAGCGCATCCCTGCTTGTCTCGGCCGGCCCGTGCTGCGTTATCGAGGCCAGGATCTGCTGCGCGAGCCGCAGTGCTTCATCGTCGAGGACGCGAGCAAGGATCCGCAGGCCGTGCAGGCACTGCGCGCCATCTACCGGACGATCCAGGCGAGCGACTGCGTCCTGCTCAACCGCTCGATCTCCGGACCCGAGTGCCTGGAGCACGACAAGCTCGCCATTATCCAGTTCGCCGCTGGCCTGGGGATCGCCACTGCCCCGACCGTTGCCGTCCCCTTCGGCCGCTACGCCAGGCGGGCAACCGCTGAGGTCGAGCGGGAGCTGGGCGCTGGCCCCTACATCATCAAGCCCAGGGAAATGGCCATGGGCATCGGCGTCCTGCGCGTCGAATCCAGTCAGCAGCTCACCGCCGCCATCGACGTCGTGTCCCAGACCGGCAGCGCCTATATTGTCCAGCCCCTCCTGGATAACGCCGGCGACATGCGGGTATTCGTGGCCGACGGGGAAGTAGTCGCCTCCATGACCCGGCGGCCTAAGCCGGGGGGTTACCTTTCCAATATATGCCAGGGTGCCTCCCTCGAATCAAATGACGACCACCTTAAGGTGGCTGGAGCCTGTCGGAAGATCGCGCAGAGCCTGCGCGCGGAATGGATGTGCATTGACTGGCTCATGACCTCGTCAGGGCCGGTGCTCAATGAATGGTGTACCGCCTACGGAGGATTCACGATCTTGCCGGAGCCGGCCCGCTCGCAGGTAGTCGACGCGTTCTTCCTCTGGATCAAGAGAAAGTCTGGCGACCTGACATGACGAATTCCCGGTGGTACGGCGGCGGCTCTTCGGTCAGCTCAAGGCTCCCGGTCCCTGACGTTCTCGAGCTGGTGAACCAGGTCGAGGGCGAGACCGGGTTCAGCTACTACGCGCCGTCGTCGTCGAAGCCGGTGCACCCGATCGTGCTGCCGCGGGAGTCGTATGCCGACCTGTTCCGGGGTGCGGTGGCGCTGCTCGGGCTGCTGCGCCGGGCGCTGCTGGAGACGGCGCCGGCGGCGGCCGGCCGGATCGCCGCGCTGGACGCCGATCCGCTGATGTATCCGCTGCTCATCGATGGTCCGGCCGAGGATGAGTACGCCACGTGCATCGCGCGGCCCGACGTCATGGTCGACGCCTTCGGGCCCAAGTTCCTGGAGTTCAACATCGGCGCCGGCATCGGCGGCGTAGTCGATACCTCGCTCGGCGCGGCGGCCTGGACCGCCGCCTTCGGCGGGCCGGAGCGGGCACCGTTCACGGCGCAGGACTCGCTGGCCGTGCGGGACGAGCTCTTCGTGCGCGCGATCCGGGATCTGAATGTCGAGCCGGCCGTGGCCATAGTCGGGACCACCCGGGACCTGAAGGGCCGCGACCCCGCTCACTACTTCGACCTCCAGCTCACCTCCCTGCGAAAGCGCGGGCTCAGCGCTGAGTTCTTCGAGGCCGCGGACCTGCTGGCCGGGCTCGGGCCGCTCAGCGCCCCCCGGTACCGGGTCGGCCTGCGTCATTTCACGGTTCCCGAGTGGCGTGAATACGGGATTGACCTGGCCCCCGTCCAGGCCGCGCTGGACGCGGGCTGCACGCTGCTGGCCACCCAGACCGCCTACCTCATCGCCAACAAGAAGGTACTCGGCTGGATCTCCGAGGGCCGCCCGTGGATGACCGATCATGACCGGCAGATCGTCGAGCGGTACCTGCCCTGGACGCGGGTGACCGGGGACCGCCGGGTCTCCTGGCGGGGGACCACCCGGTCATTGCCCGAGCTCCTGCTCGACCGGCCCGAGGCCTTCGTGCTCAAGCCCGCCATCGGCATGCGGGCCCAGCATGTCCTGGTCGGCTGCCGCTGCGATCCGGGGCTGTGGAAGTCGACGGTCGCGCGGGCCACCGCTGCCGGGGATCACATCGTGCAGGAATACGTGGAACCCGCGCCGTATCTCATGGAATTCGCTGAGGAGGGAGCCGCCGGTACCTTCAGTGCCGAGGTGTTCCCGGTCTTCAGCCCTTTCCTGTTCGACAATCGACCCGGCGGCTGCATGGTCCGGTATCTCCCGCCGGGCCAGCGGGACGTTGTCGGTATTTACGGCCACCGGGGCATCGCATGTGCACACAAATAGGCGAGCATGCGCGACGAGCCGTTTGACCTCGATCGCGCCCGTGCCGACACGCCGGGCGTGCGGCATGTCGTGCACCTCAACAACGCTGGCGCTGGTCTCATGCCACAGGTCGTGACCGACGCGATGATGGACCACTTACGGCTGGAGAGCGAGGTTGGTGCCTACGAGGCGGCCGAGCGCTCGCAGGACCTGATCGACCATTCCTATGATGCGATCGCCCGGCTGATAAATTGCCGCCGCGAGGAACTCGCGATCCTGGACAGCGCTTCGCGGGCCTGGGGCATGGCCCTGTCCAGCATTCCCCTGAAAGCCGGCGACCGGATAATAATCTCCGCAGTCGAATACGGCAGTAACTACATCTCCGCGCTGCACCTTTCCCGGCGCCTCGGCGTCTCACTTGAGGTACTGCCGACCGGCTCGGCTGGCCCCGGCCTGGCCGACGTGGCGGAGCTGGAGAGCATGCTGGACGAGCGGGTCGCTCTGATCGCCATAGCCCACGTGCCGATGCACGATGGCCTGGTCAATCCAGTCGCCGAGATCGGCAAGGTCGCGCGCCGGCACAACATCCTCTACCTCGTCGACGCCTGCCAGTCGGTCGGCCAGCTCCCGATCGATGTCGCGGACATCGGCTGCGACCTGCTGGTCGGTTCTGGCCGCAAGTTCCTGCGCGGCCCGCGCGGCACCGGCTTCCTGTACGTCCGCGAGGAGATCGCGCACCGGCTGACCCCCGTCGTGCTCGGCCTCGACGGCGCGGAGCTGAGCTGCGGCTCCTACCGGATGGCACCGGGAGCGCGCCGGTTCGAGACCTGGGAGATGAACTGCGCGTCCCGGATCGGGCTCGGCGTGGCAAGCGGCTATGCCCTCGACTGGGGCGTGGAGCGCACCTATCGAAGGCTGCAACTGCTCGCGGAGGGCTTGCGGCGGGATCTGGCCGGCATCCCCGGCCTCCGGGTGGAGGACCGTGGCCAGGACCGGTGCGGCATAGTCGCCCTGACCTTCGACGGGCACGAGGGCCGCTGCCGCTGGGTCAGGGCGAGCCTGCAGCGGGCCCGCATCAACACCTGGGTGTGCCTGGAGAACGCGGCGTATCTGGACATGAGAACGAGAGGTCTCAGCAGTGTGCTGCGGATCTCGGTGCACTATTACAACTCGGCCGAGGAACTGGCTCGGCTGTGCTCGGTGCTGCAGGACACGCTGGCAACGCTGCCCGACACCCCATTCGTCGCCAACGAGAGCCGGGCCAGCTGCTAAACCGGGTCAAATCTCCGGTTCTGTAGGACACTTTTCCGTAGTAGGAGCGTTAGCCGCAAATGTGCCGGTCAATGGTCCTACTACGGAAAAGTGTCCTAGATCTTTTAGCGAAGCCGGTGACCCAGGGGCGGGCAGGAACTCCTGAAACATCGAGTCGATCCGCTGGCCCTCCATGCGATCAGCGTAGCCGCAGCGGAACGGCCCGGACGGCGGGATTGTGGCCGTAACCGAACGGCAGCAGGACCCAGCCATCCGCCGAGTGGTAGAGCACCTGGCGGTCGTAGTAGCCGGCCAGGGCATGCCTGTTCTTGCGCAGCCGGCTGGCGTACCGCAGGACGGCGTCGACATACAGCTTGCTTGGGTTGTAGGCGTACAGGGCAGAACCGATATCGCGGGTCGCACCGTGAGCGGCCAGGAAACGGGCCGCCGCCCGGATCGCGTTCCCTGCCCGGTGAATGTCGCCGTGTCCGTACTCGGCCCAGGTCGCCGGGAGGAACTGCATCGGTCCCTGCGCACCCGCGCTGCTCGGCCCCGCTACCCGGCCGAAGTCGGTCTCGACGAAGTTGATGGCGGCTAGGTACGACCAGCCAACTCCGGTAGCGGCCTGCGCGGCCCGGTAGTAGGCCCGCAGCGTAGCCAGGTGGTCGGCCGCTATGATCCGTACCTGCGCCGACCCGGCCGCTGGCGGGGTCAGCTCGACCAGGTCCTCAGTGGCCGTGAGGTCGGCGATGGCCTGAGCACGTGCGGCCAGCCGAAGCCGGGTGATCACCGCGGCGGTCCAGCCCGGATGCACGGCGGCCCGCAGGCAGGCCAGCTCGACGATCAGCGCCTGCCTAGCCAGGACCGCGCCGGCTCCATCGCTCCCGCTGAGCCTCAGCTCGGCGGCACTGAGCTGACCAGCGATCCGCGCCGGACTGTCACCGATCGCCGGCACCGAGCCAGCCCGCACGATCCTGGCCGGCCCCGCCTTGGCCAGTACCGTCTTCGTCGGCGAAGGACTCGGCCCTGACGGCGCCCGGAGGACCCGCGACGAATGAGGCACCGCACCCGGTCCGCGGCCAGCGGTCCCGGCCGATGCGCATCCCGCCGCCAGGCAGGCCACCGCCAGGAAGGCCGCCGCCAGCCTGCACACCGATCCCACCCCGGGGTCTATCACGGCACTCAACCTAGCCGAGTACATAGAGTGTCAGCCTTGCTACTCTCTGCGTATGGCCAACTGGAGCTACATCAATACGGGCTCTCCTGAGGACGTGCTGCAGATCCAGGACATCACCAGCACCCCCGGCTCCCTGACACCCGCGAGCGAGTGGCAAGCGGACATCAGGGCCGTCGCCCTGGCGGAAATAGAGGACGGCGCCTACCTGGAGCTCGCGGTCAAGGTAGGCCTCATCAAGCTCCCCGCCAAGCGGCATGACCTGTTCGAGTCCCTGCGCACCGGCACCGGAAAAGACGGATGGTCACTGCGCCTCGACTCAGGAATACCGATTAAGCGGGGCAACCTGCTCATGACCCTGACCGTGCAACTCCCGAGAGAGCTCCCGCGCGCCAAGTTCGCGATCACGATTCGCGCCTATACCGCCGAAGGCGACAATCTGGCCTCCCTCGACTTCAAAGCCGACTTCACAACCACTGCATAATTCGGATTAAATAGGGCGCCCGCGCTTAGCCTCGCCCGGCTCGGTAACTGTTGCGCCCCCGGCTGAAGTTTCTTTACCATGCGAGGGAGCGCGTCCGGCAACGGCTGGGCGCTGGACCGGCGGAAGGTGAATCATCGAAACGGCAGCCGGCTTGCGGGAACGTAACCTCGGAGCTATTTTCGACACCATTTTAGCCACTGATGGCGACGGCATCATCGACGCCGCCAACTTCACCCAGCTGGCTGCGGGGGTCTGCGCCCAGCTCGGAGTACCCGACGGACCGAAGGCCACCGCCATCGGGCAGGCGTACCAGTCGTGGTGGGAGCAGCTGCGCCTCGCGTGTGACCACGACCAGGACGGGCAGGTCACCCGAGCCGAATTCACCGGCGCTCACCTCGCCGGGCAGGGTGATCCGCAGGCCTACTACGAGCGGCAGCTGAGCCGGCTCATGGAGATCGTGGGCGATGCGATGGATGTCGACGGCGACGGGTTCATCGAGCAGACCGAGTACGTCAGGCTCTTTGAGCTGTCCGATCTCCCGTCCGAGGTAACCCAGGCCGGATTCGCCCGCCTCGATCGCGACGGCGACGGCCGGATCAGCCGCGAGGAATGGCAGGAAGGCACCGCCCACGCCTTCCTCAGCGGCAACCCGGTCGACCCCGGAACAGCTATGCTTGGCCTCGCCTAACCCGAGGAGTGTCGATTAAATGCCTGGACAGGAACTGATGATCATTGGCGAAGGCGACCTGGCGTCAGGCGAGCACTGGATACTGTGGGCGGGAGGTACCAAAGACAATTACGATACCTTCCTGGAAACCATTCATCCCGATGGCCGCCGTGACTCAGGCGGTATGAGCGGACCAACCCTGTATGGCGAGCGCATCAACGTATACTCCGGCAGACACGACCGGGGGTTTCGACGGGTAATCGTGCGCTCCGACACTGAGATCAGCCGTGTCGTCGCGGAGCTAAAGTCTGACGGCGAGATTGAGGTGCCCAACGTCGGCAGCGATTCAGACGCGGGCCTGAGTTTCTTTGCGATCCTGCTTCCCCCAACGGCTTCCCCGATCCTGGTCAGAGCATTCGATGACAACGGACAGCTCATGGCCACCAGCGCCCTTCGATAAGCCGGGGAGGTGTGCCACGCACAAGGGAGGACGACATGGCGGCCCTCACGTTCGGCGACAGCTTCGTGCCGGAACTGCGGGAGATCCTTACGTCGATTTCGACAGCTACGTCCTTCGGCAGCAATGGCAACGAGATCGAGACCGGGGAGCAGCCGTTTACCTATCCATGGCAGCTTACCTGGATAGGATACGATCCAGACCTGGGACGTAGCAGAGTGCTATGCAAGTTCGTGGCCGAAGGCAAAGCTGTAGCCGCGGTCATTGATGCTAATGACTTCCGGAAACTCCGCGCCAACAATTCGAGAAGCAAGGCCTGGAATGGCTCAGGACATTATCATGACCTGGCCGTGCTGGCATCGACCCTGATAGAAGAGCAGATCGTGACCCGGGATCCCGCTCAACTCGGCAGCGAGGTCCGAATCGAATTGCCCAAAGACCGGATAGCCTGACTGGCGGTTATGACGGTGCGGCCGGATCGGTAAGGAGACGGTGCGGATGTTCGCGCGGGTGGGCCCGTTCCAGGACCTCCGCCGTTCCCTCGGAGATTTGGGCCTTTTTCGTGGAGAGTTTCAGTGTTCTCGTGGAGAGTTATCGTTTCACGTAGATTTTTCAGTAAGCTGGCGCGAATTCCGTGAGGCTGGCGGTCTGATTCCGGGGTGGCTGGTCCAGCCCCGGCCTGTCCCGCCGCTGGCCTGCCGGGCCGCACCCCATCGATGTGACATAGCTGGGGCTGGAGCCCCATCGATGTGACATAGCTGGGGCTGGAGAGCACCAGCGCTGCCGCATCCATGGGGCCGGCCAGCGGCCAGCAGCACGGAATTCGCGCCAGAGCCCGGAACATCGGCGGCGCGGTCTCAGCGGAAGCCGGGTTGCGGGATCTGGAGCGCGGGCGGGACGATGCCGCTAGCGCGATTTCAGTCCAGAAACCCAGATCTGTCTTAGATTTCCAATCATGAAGCTAAGAATGGCCTCTTGCCGGCAGTCAACTTGACGACCGCCTCCTTCGTACTTGGTAGGCGAGAGGAGGAGGTGATGGCGTGCAGGAAGCGGAGGATGCCGACGCCCTCGAGTCCCTGCTGGCCGATCGCGGCACCCAGCTCATGCGAACGGCGGTGCTGCTGGCCGGCGGCTGGCAAGACGGCGAGGACCTGCTGCAGGCTGCGCTTGAACGGCTGATCAGGCAGGGGCGGCGAATCGAGGGTAACCCGGAGGGGTATCTCAGGCGGACCCTGTACAACCTGGCGGCCGACCGGTGGCGGCGGCAGGAGACATGGCGCCGCAAGCTGCCGGTGCTCGGAGCCGGGCAGCGGACGGCCGCGCCCGACCTGACGGCCGCCGTGGATCTGCGGGACGCGCTGATTCGCGCACTGCACCTGCTGCCACCGCAGCAGCGCGCGGCGGTCGTGCTGCGGCACTGGGAGCAGTTGTCAGAAGCCGAGGCGGCCGAGGTGCTCGGCTGCTCTCCCGGCACGATCAAGGCCGCCGCGTCACGGGGCCTGCGCCGCATGCGAGAGCTCGCCGCCGGCTGGACCGAGAACGATTTCGAGCTTATGGAGAACAAGACATGAACCGGGAATTCGATGATTTGGTAAGAGACAGCATGACGCGGTTCACCGACGGCATTGACGTTCCGGCTGGACTCGCGGCGCAGGCCCGCCAGCATCTGGCCAGGCAGCGCCAGCGGCGCGCGCGGATGGGCTGGCTCGCGACCGGAACGGCGGTGACAGCGGTCGCGGCCGTGTTCATCGCCACGGCCGCCGGAGGCGCGGCCGGAGGCGCCGGACCAGCGCCGGCTCACCCGGTAGCCAGTGGCGGCGGGCACGCCGTCACGGTGCAGACCACGGCCATGGTGATCAGCCAGGTCGACCGGGCCCTGGCCAAGGCGGCCGCCGCCCATCCGGTCGCCTACACCAGGCAGGTCGACAATGGCATCAGGCTCTTCGTGCTCATCCCGCACGGCCAGCCGACCCAGATCCAGGGTCAGGTGACGGAGACCTGGTCACGCGGTCCCCTGGAGCATGTCCAGGTCGTCTCCCGCACCGGCAAGGTCACGTTCAGCACCGAGACCGACAACAGCTCAGGCAAGAGCGTCCAGACCATGGTCAGCTATCCGCAGCGGGTCTGGTGGCGCGGCACCTACGCCGCTCCCACCGTCACGAAGCCCGCGCTGGCCTGCACGCTGGGCGAGATTACCCGGACTCCGGCGCAGTGGACTCGCGAGGTCAGGAAATTGCTCTCGTGCGGCGCTGCCGTCGCCGGCCACCAGCGGGTGGATGGCGTGAACACGATCAAGCTCAAGCTGAGCAGCAGCTACCAGCGCCATTGCGTCGCGTCGAACTACCAGAGCCATTGCACCCCGCAGGCGGTCGGGTGGACAGGCGTCCTGTGGGCTAACGCGTCGAGCTTCCTGCCCGTCCGCCTGAAGTCGCACGGCCAGCGCTACAGCTTCCAGATCGACTTCCGCTGGCTGGCACCCAGCGCGGCCAGCCTGGCCCTGCTGCATCAGCCGATCCCGGCCGGATTCCGCCACGTCTGATCGCCCGCCGGGCAGCTCAGGCGCGGGCCGCGTCCATGGCCGCCTGAGCTGCCCGGCGTTATGGCGTCCAAGACAGCCATTCGCGGCCGGAATTCCACGAATATATTAACAATGTGGAATGTCAACTAAATTTCAGTAA
Organism: uncultured Actinomycetota bacterium; assembly: GCA_963819285.1. Lineage (GTDB taxonomy): Bacteria > Actinomycetota > Actinomycetes > Streptosporangiales > Streptosporangiaceae > Chersky-822. Next base: position 1,471,257 of record CAWFVM010000004.1, on the reverse strand, counting down.
ACATTAGCTGGCGCGGCAATACATCGCGTTGTACGCTTTGGCGATGAGTAATAGAACTCCGCAGCGTATTCATCTTTATATTGCCCGGCTTGGCTTGTGCGCAATTGCCACAGTGACAGGTCTGGCGCTGGCCAGCGCCCCGGCGGGAGCGTCGGCGGCCACGACGCGCCCGCAGGGCTCGCCGGCGTCTCCGGGCCAGAACACCAAGGCCGTCGCGTCGCATCAGGTGCGGCCGGCCGGTCTTGGCGATTTCGACCTGGACTTCTCGTGCCCAGAGCTGGGCCAGGAGCACACCGTCACGGTCAATGCCGATTTCGCCGACGTCCACGAGACTCACCAGCTCGTGCGCAACAGCAAGGGCAAGCTGACCGAGGTCAAGCTCGGCGTCTCGGGTCAGCCGAAGTTCACCCTGAGCGTCAACTTCAAGGGCACCGTCAAGTGCGAAGCCACGGCGGATACGACAATCCCGCTCGGCGAGAGCCCCTTCGAGCTGAAGATCGGGCCGAAGGTCACCTTCTCCAGTGAGGGCGAGGTCGAAGCCGACTTCGTCTACGAGCCCACCGTCGACTTCGGATTCACGGTGAGCAAGCACGGCTTCACCGACATCAAGCACTCCGTGACCAACGGTGAGGGCATCGACCTGACCGGGAAGGGAACGGCCACCCTGACTCTCGGCGTGGAAGCCACCGTCCAGACCATAGACGGCGACGTGTTCGGCCTGGGTGCGTTCATCGGGCCAGAGCTCAAGGTCAAGGTGACCGCCGACTCGGCGACGGCCAGCACTTGCTGGACCGCGTCGCTGGCAGGCGATGCCGAGATCTCGGCCCACCTGCACGTCTTCCACTTCATTAAACTGAACCCGACCTACAGCAAGGAGTTCGGGGAGCACAAGCTGGCCGGCACCTGTCATTCACCGATCGTCTTCGACGGCAAGCCTGACACTAAGGCGCCGCCCCCCACGCTCGGCCCGTACGACATGAAGTCCTTCGCGGCGGACACCTCGGCGGAAGGCACGACCGAAACTCAGCTCACCGGTCCCACAGGAAAGCTGAAGTTCGACACCGCCCTCACGCATGATCTGATCGGCAGCGACTGGCAGACCTGGAGCAACGGCTACGACGGAGATGTCTACGAGTCCAGCACGCCTTTGTCGGACGGCAGCTTTGAGATCATCGTCACCCTGCCGCCGGGCACCGGCGCCTTCTATGCCTACGCCGAGCCTGACCTGTTCCAGGACTTCGACATGTCCGCATCCGCCGAGGATGGCCCAAGCTCGCATGCCCTGACCGTCGAGGGCGACTCCGGCGCCCGCTACTTCGGCTTCTACGCGCACTGCGGGCACACGATTCACGCGATCACGTTCACCGACAGCGACGCCGACGAGGCGATGGCCATCGGTGAGTTCGGCATCGCACGGGCCTCGGCCTGCAAGGCCACAGCCAGCACCCACTGATGACTAGCTGTGTCCCGCAGGAGCCGACCCTCCTGCGGGACACAGCTCCCGTCAGTCCGCTATCGGGTGCAGGGCGAAAGCGGCTACACCCTTGAAGATCTCCTCGTTCACGATGAATGTGTATCCGAGGATGAACACGGCCGCGAGCGGTGCCGCCGCGAGGTAGACCAGCCACTGGCGGCCGGCCTTCTGCTGCCGGACGACCCAGCGCCTGACCGGGGGCAGCCTGAAAAGGACCAGCGGGATGCTGCAGGCGGCGAGCTGAAACAGCCGCTGGTGAAAGATCGGGTCACCGTCATCGGCCTCGCCCGTGCCGACTCCGAACCCGAACAGCAGCGCCAGGTGGAGGAAGAGCAGCCCCCAGATCACGTAGGTCATTCGCTGCAGCGGCTTCCAGTACCGGCCGAGCCACCGCTGCGCTCGGTTGCTGGCGATCGCCAGGATCGGGATGACCAGGAGCACCATCGCCAGGCCGACTAGCAAGAAGGTATGCCCGGCGAGCCTGCCGGCAACACCGCCGGCGAATTCGGTGGTAATGGACGCGATAGTGGCATCGGAGATGGCCGTGAGCGCGAACATGATGCCAAACCACTTGCGCAGCGGGACGAACCACCGCTGCCTGGTGACCAGCGTCAGAGGGGTAATGAGCAGAGTCAGGAGCAGGAGCGCCTCTCCCCCGTTTCCGAGCACGTCGGCTACCGCGACATTCATCGTGTTGCTGTCAAAGGCGATAACGGCGCGCGACATGAAGAGAATCGGGATCAGGGCAGGGAAGCCTAGCAGCCTGAGCACAAGGGTCTGCCTTTTGATGACCCTGCCCCTGAAGTGGAAGTCAGCATCCATCCAGGTGTCGACCGAGCTCTTGGACTTCCTCGGCCTGCCCTGGGCTGGTGCCGGGGCCGGCGCCGGTTCCTCGACCGGCCGCCATCGGGTCTGCGTGGCGAATGCTGGCTCAGCCATGACCGCCTCCGCTAGATCCTGACGATTGCCGGACGCCGGGGTTGTGCCGTGGCGGGCGGATCTGGGGGTGCGCTCCTGGCGCATCGGGCTGGCCGGGTCCCTGATCCTCCTGGAGACCGTTGCCTGGCGTCACGCCTGTCCCCGCCGCCCGGAAGACGAAGAAGCTGTAACCGTGCAGCGCCAGTTCTGTCGACCCGGCGCTGAGCGCGATGACCAGCATTCCGATCATCGCGGCCGCGACGAGGCGCATGGCGGAGTACTGGCGGGGCCGGACGGCCGGCTGGGTGACCGGCGTCGTGAGCGTCGCTCGCAGCTCGGCGGCTTCCCGCTCCGCCGCCTCAAGGATCGCGGCGGCCTGCGCCGAGGCCTGCTGCCTGATCTCGGCCGCTTCCCGCTCCGCCGTCAGGCGCATGGCCATGGCCTGACCCGACGCCTGGTGCGTAATCTCGACGGCCCTTTCATCCGCGGTCGAGAGAATCCGTCCGGCGAGCCAGATCGCCTCCGAGTCGCGGAGCGCCATGGCCGCTGGCCAGAGCGGGTCACCAGGCTGCGCAGGCTGCACGCCGAGACCGGATAGTTCCACCCAGCTCGCTGCCTGGTCTTGCGTCAGGACGGCCCGGTGCCTGCCGTAACTCACCGCAGGCTCTGGCCTCGGGGCCGGAGCCGGGACCATCGGTGCCGGCGTCCTGGCTGGTGCTGGCCACCTCGGCGGTCCGTCGGGCGCACTGCCTGACCACGGCGGAGGCGAGTCCCACCCGCCGTCCGGCACCCTGATCTTCGGCACTGGCGCCGACGGATGGTCGGGATGCAACTGCGGCGCTGGCCCCCAGTCCGACCAGTCGAATCCGCCCGAGTCCGGCGGCCAGCCGCGGTCTCCCTGGTTGCCTGGGTCGCGGGGACCGGCGTATAGGTGGCCGGCATCGCGGGGACCGGGATCGTAGTCGGGCTGGCCGCCGGCCCGATGACGCGGTCGGACGGTTGCCGTGGTCCGCCAGGCGGTGGCCCCGGCCCGGCGACCGCGCCGCAGGACAACCCCGGAGTTCGCGATGACGAGAAGCACCACGGCGATCACGCTGCCCGGGACCACCCACCCGGACGAGGAGTGCCGCGGCGCGGGTCCGCCGGCGACCGGCTGAGCCGACTGAGTCGGCCGAGCCGACCGGTGCGACACCGACGGCACGGGCGAGGGAGTCACTCTGGGCAGCGGACCAAAGTGGACGCCTGGACCGGTCGCGTCGCTCGGCAGCTGGAGGATCCAGCCGGGCTCGATCAGGCGGGGGCTCTCAAGCCGGTTGCCGTTGGGCTGAAGCCTGCCCTTGTTCAGCCTGAAGATCTCGGTGTACCGGCCGGCCGCGCCGAGCGTCCTGGCCGCGATCTCCGAGAGAGACAGCGCGTGCCCTTTTCGCGATGTCGGCACGATGTAGTATTTGACCGGCCTGGTCACCGGGAACTCGATCGACCGCACCTCGGCGCGGGCGTGACCCGCCACCGCGACCAGGCCCGCCCCTAGCGCGCCGAACATGATCACTGTTGCGACCAGCACAACAACCATCACCTGCACGGCAGCCCGCAGCCAACTCGCCGCGCCGCCGAAATCTCTGCTTCGGGTCATCATCTCCGCCGTCTCTGCCGGCCCCTGAGAACGATCCGTGCGCACTATGCCTGGCCGAACCATGGGCCCGACCGTGGCCCCCGAGTCCGTCAATCCCACGTATATAGCACGATACGTCTGACGGATTTGCAAGATCACCGAGATTCATTCGTTATATTTAAGACACTCGGCGCCGGAGCGACCGCGGTCGACCCCGCTCTCCTCCAGCTGGCACCACGGCCCTTCGGGGGCGCCGGGGCGGTTAGGCTCACAGGGCAGGCGGCCTGATCCTGGATAGGGTGGTCGAGGATGACGGGTTCGGGCTTGGCTTCATTGCGAGTCCAGTTGCGGGTCCAGTTGCTTGGCCCGGTTCGCGCCTGGCTGGGTGCCGCCGTCTTCGAGCTAGGCTCGGCGCAGCCTCGGGCGGTGCTGGCGGTGCTTGCCATGGCCGAGGGCAGGGCAGTGTCACGTGATGTGCTCATCGACGCGATCTGGGACTCTCCGACCGACAAGGCCGACAAGGCACTCTTCAGCCATATCTCGCGGCTGCGGGCGGTGCTTGAGCCCGGCCGGCAGTCACGCGCACCTAGCGAGACCCTGGTCAGCGCCGGCTCTGGCTATTCGCTGCGGGCTGAGGCCGGGCAGGTCGATGCCTGCGTATTCACCAGGCAGCTGACATCCGCGCGCAGTGCCCGGTCGGCCGGCGAAGCCGCGGTCGCGGTCGAACTGGTTGAGCAGGCGCTCGGGCTGTGGCAGGGCACCGCGCTGGCCGGGATCGCCGGGCTGTGGGCGGACGCCGAGCGGGCCCGGCTGGAAGGGGCACGGCAGGCCGCCGTAGAGGAGCGCGCCGAGATAAAGCTGGAACTTGGCGGCCACGGCGAGATGACGGCCGAGCTCGCGGGGCTGGTACGCAGGCATCCGCTCAGAGAGCGGCTCAGGAGCCTGTACATGCTGGCCCTGTATCGCAGCGACCGGCAGGCCGATGCCCTGGCGGCCTACCGCGACGCCCGGCGGGTACTCGACGCCGAGCAGGGCATCGAGCCTGGCCCGGCGCTGCAGCGCCTGCACGAGCAGATGCTGGCCAGCGATCCCGCGCTTGACCTGCGGTCGCCCGCACGGCCTCCGATCGTGGACGTGGCCCGCTCAGCCAGACAACCAGCCAGGCCGCCGGGCGGGCCGCCGGCCAGACAACCAGCCGGGCCGCCGGGCGCGAAGACCGAGTCCGCGCAAGCCCGATCACCGGACGCGGCCTGGGCCGCCTCGGTCCGGTATTCACTGCCGCCCGATGCGGCCGCGTTCACCGGCCGGACGTCTGAGGTTGACGCCATCACCGCCGTGGTGACCGGCGCCGCTGAGACCGAGCGGGTATTCGCGATCCACGCCATCGGCGGAATGCCGGGGATCGGGAAGACCGCGCTCGCGGTACGGGTCGCGCACCTGCTGCGGCCGGGTTTCCCCGACCGGCAGCTCTTCATCGACCTGCACGCTCACACTCCTGGCAAGGAGCCAGTACCGCCTCACGAGGCACTAGCCGGCTTGCTGGCCACCATCGGTGTCGACGCACGCTACATTCCCGAGGGAATCGAGGGCCGCACCGGGCTGTGGCGGGATCGGCTGGCCGGCCAGCGAGCGATCCTCGTGCTCGACAATGTCGCGAGCAGCGCGCAGGTCGCGCCGCTGCTGCCGGGGACGAAGGACTGCCTGGTGCTCGTGACGAGCCGCCGGCATCTAGGCGATCTGCCGGGCGCCGTGGTTCAGGTCACGCTTGACGCCCTGCCGCCGGACCAGGCGCGAGAGATGTTCCTGCAGATGGCCCCCCGTGCGAGCGCGGGTCCGGTACAGGCAGTGGCAGAGCTGGCGGAACTGGCCGGATTCCTGCCCCTGGCGATCTCGCTTCTGGCCCGCGTCTATGCGAGGCACCCGTCGTGGACGCTGGCCGACCTGGCCGAGGAGACCAGGGCGAGCATGCTCACCCTGGCCGCCGAGAACCTCAGCGTCGCCGCGGCCTTTGAGGTGTCCTACCGCTATCTGCTCCCCGACCAGCAGCAGTTCCTGCGCCGGCTCGGCATTCATCCCGGCGCGACCATCGACCGTTATGCGGCTGCCGCCCTGACCGGCACGAGCCTGCCGGAGGCGACCAGATACCTGGACACGCTGCACCGCGAGGCCCTGCTCACCGAGGCGGCCTACCGGCGTTACCGGATGCACGACCTCATCCGCCGGTACGCCAGAGATCACGCGGCCGCCGAGCCCGCTGCCGATCGGCGCGACGCGCTGGAGCGGCTGCTCGACTACTACACCGCCGCTGCGGGGACCGCTCAGCGCCGCCTGGCCCGCCGCACCAGCATCGTCCCGGCCCGCGCGCCGGCAGCGACTCCAGGAGCGACTCCAGCCGCGATACCCGATCTGAAAGACGCGGCCAGCGCGCTGGCCTGGGCGCGAGCCGAACGGGCCAATCTGCTCGCCTGCCTGACGCACGCCACTGAGTCAGGGCAGCAGGCCAGGGTCGTCGCGCTCACCGCCGGCCTCGCCGCTCTGCTGCAGCAAGACGGGCCCTGGACCGACGCGGTAGCCCTGCACACCACGGCCGGCGAGCTGGCCCGAGTGCTCGGCGACCGCCTTGGCCAGGCCAGTGCGCTCAACGACCTCGGCGTGACCTACCGGATGACCGGGCAGTATCCGGCCGCCGCCCAGGTCCTTGACCAGGCCCTGACCAGCTACCGCGAGCTCGGCGACCAGCTCGGCCAGGCCAACGTGCTCAACGACCTGGGCGTGGTCCACCGGATGACCGGGCAGTATCCGGCCGCCGCCCAGGTTCTTGACCAGGCCCTGACCAGCTACCGCGAGCTCGGCGACCAGCTCGGCCAGGCCAATGCCCTGCACGATCTCGGCGCACTGCGACTGGTAACCGGCGAGTATGCCGACGCGGCCAGCGCTCTGCGGGCAGCCCTGGAGATCTATCGTGACCTGGCTGACCTGCTCGGCCAGGCCAACGCCCTGAACTATCTGGGTGACGCGCAGCGCATGACCGGTGACTATCAGGGCGCTTCCCAGACCCTCGACGCGGCCCTGACGATCTACCGCCGGCTGGGTAACCTGCTCGGCCAGGCCAACGCGCTGAACTTCCTCGGCACCGTGCGGCGGCTCACCAGCGACTACCCGTCCGCCGCCGCCGCGTTTGAGGAGGCACTGGGCATCGCCCGTGATGTCGGCAGCCGGCTCGGCCAGGCCAACGCGCTGGGCCTGCTGGGGATTATCCGCAGGCTGACCGACGACTACGCCGGAGCGGCTGACGCGCTGGACACCGCGCTTGAGATCTACCGGGATCTTGGCGACAAAGGCGGTGAGGTGGAGATCCTCAACGAATCAGGAACCCTCTGCCGGCTGCGAGGTGAGCCTGACCGAGCGCAGGCCTATCACAGCCAGGCCCTCGACCTTGCCCGCGACATCGACAGTGCCTGGGATGAGGCGCATGCCCTCGCCGGCCTCGGCCGGTGCGCGCTGGCGGGCGAGGATCCGGCCAGTGCCCGTACCCAGCTGCGGCAGGCCCTGGAGATCTTCCGGCAGCTCGGCGCTGCCGAGGCCGCCGGCCTGGCCGCCGAGCTCAGTGCCCTGTCGTAAGCCAGTGAGCTGCCCAGAGCCTCAGCAGGTCATCTTCCTGCTCGCGTCCGGCAGCGGAGCCTGCGCCAGCGGCAAGCCGGCGAAACCATAATTGCGGAGATCCGCGCGAGCGGCCGGGCTCTGGCAGACCCAGCCCTTCGGCCCGAGCAGCCGCTCCAGATAGGACGGGAGGTGCTCCGTCGTTCCGCTAGTCCAGCGGACCACGACAAACAGGTTGCCGACGAAGCGCGAGCTGAATTTCGGATTCAGTGTCGGACAGCTCTTCTGGCAATGCGGAGGCGGCGACAGCGGGAACGGCACCGTGGGCCTGGTCTTATTGATCATGTGCAGCACCATGGTGCCGTGCGTGTCACAGCCGAACAGGTTCTGGCCCTTCTTCGGCTTGCAGGTGACGCCCATGACCGGCGTACAGGACGTATCGCGGCACCTGGCCGAGTGATAGGCCGAGGCCAGGTACGTCCCGACGGAATACGGGAAGATCACATCGGGACCCCGCAGGAACTTGCTGATGCCCTCATTCTCGGCGGGCTGGTTCTGGGCATTCTCACCCCTGATGTGGTCCACGCACCGCCCCGGCGTGACCGGGAGCTCACCGCTCAGCGCCGCCAGGAAAGACTGGCGGGTGAGCGAGCCGGGCGGCGGGAGCTGAGCGTCGATCGGAGCGTTCTTGCCGCCCACCTGGTCCCAGTTAGTAAAAACGCACCTGTAGATCCCCGCGAGCTGGACCGAGCTCAGGCTGGCCGGGGCATTGCTGACCGCATTGGTGGCAAAGGTAACGGAGTTCACGGCGAACGGCACGAACTGGACGCCGCCAGGCCCGGCCTTCGGGTCCAGGGACTCACGGCCCCTGGCGGACCGGGCGAAGTCCGTGCAGAACGTGTTCTCCCTGTTCCGGGTACCGGCGGTCAGCCCCAGCGGGTCCCTGGCCGAGCCCTCAATGCCCTCGGATGAGCCGGACGGCCTCGGCGCCCGCTCGCAGCCCTCCTTGGCCTCGATGAGGTCGCCGGACCTGCCCGTCACCGGATCGCTGGAATCCCAGCTGTACAGGTGCGGTGCGGACGTCTTGACGCTCTTGTTGTAGTCAAGCGAGAACTGGTCGAACACGTCCTGGGCGAGGCCCGAGCCGACCCCGACGATGTCGGACGCCCGCGGCGTCACCGGCTTTCCTCCGCCATTGACCGGGTCGGCCGAAGCCGGGACCGCGGCTATGGCCATGGCGGTAGCGGCCATCGTCAGCAGGCTGGCCGCGATCAGTCTCCCTGGCATGCGCATTTGCTCAGTGTGTCAGCAATGCGAACGGCTCAGCTACCGCAATCAGCCGCCGCAAGCCGATGGCAAGCGGATGCCAAGCGAGCGGCAATTGCCAGGGCCGAAGCTGGCTGCTGACACACCGCGCAGAAGGGACAGATCATGCCGAGACAAAAACCGCACTATTTCGCTCGCCGACGCGGCACCGCGACTCTGGGGGTGCTGGCCGTGGCTGGCCTGCTGACGGCCCTCGGGTCGTCCGTCGGAACGGCGGCCACCAGCACGCCACAGCAGCGGGGCACCGAGAAGTGGCAGCAGGCCATGGAAAACCTCCGCGTGCCGGGTAAGGGATGCTTCGCCGCTAGCTTTCCCAAAGTCGCCTGGCTGAGAACCCGGTGCAAGAAGGCACCGCGCCATGCCTATCCGCCCGTGCACGGGCTCCGCCCGCAGGTCGTGGGGAACGGCACCGACTACTCCGCCGAGGTGAGCGGCGTGCTCACCAGCGCGACGGGGACCTTTGGCAGCATCACCCCAGGGGCAACCGAGACCGGGCAGCAGAACGGCGCGGGCCCGCAGCACGCGAATACCTACTCGCTCCAGCTCAACGTCAAGCCGTTCATGACGTCGAAATGCGGCCCATCGCCGAACCCTGGCTGCCTGGGCTGGGAGCAATTCCTCTACACCTCGACCTACAACCAGGTGTTCATCCAGAACTGGCTGCTGAAATACAACACGACCTGTCCAGCGGGATGGATTACCTTCACCTTCCCGCCGCCTTCGACCGATACCTACTGCTACCAGAACTCCACGGCTAACACGCTGTCCGGCAGCGTTCCCCCGGTTTCCAGCCTGCCGGGCGTCACGCTGACAGGCAGCGCCAACGGCGGCGGCACGGACTCGGTAGTGATGACCGCGCCGACCGGCCATGCCACCGCCACCAGCGCGGACAGCCTGCTGCACCTGGCCAGCAACTGGAAGGGCGTCGAATTCGCCGTCGTCGGCGACTGCTGCGGCACCCAGGCGAAGTTCAGCGCGGGCACGACCCTGAATGTCAGGACCACAGTGCACAGCGGCACGCACCTGGCGCCGATGTGCGTAGTTGAGGGCTTCACCGGCGAGACTAACAACCTCAACCTGGCCCCCACCCCCGCGATAGGAACCCCGGCCGCCCCCACCATCGCCTCCGACCAGAGCACGACGTCAGCCGGCATGCACTCGTGCGTCGCCGCCAGCGGCACCGGTGACACGCATCTGCACACCTTCAGGAACGTGCTGGACTATGACTTCCAGGCGACCGGCGACTACGTGCTGGCGACGACCGGGCCGAATTTCCTCGTGGAAAACCGGCAGCGGTCAGGGGCGCCCACCTATCCGCTGGCCGCGATGAATCAGGATGTCGCCGCGCGGATCGGCAAGTCCGTCGTCGCCGTCTGCCTCGCGTCCGCGAGCACCGGGGCGCAGGCGGCCCGGCTCGTCGTGAACAACAAGACCGTGAACCTGGCCAGCGGCGCCCACCTCAGCCTGCCCGGCGGAGATGACGTATCCCGGAGCGGGAATGCCTATCTGTTCCAGGGCGCCAGCGGGGACTCGCTGCTCGCGCAGGTGAATTTCGGCGCCCCCGACTGGATCGACGCCACCGTCGGTCTCGGCCGCTGGCCTGAGGCAGTACACGGAATTCTCGCCAATGCCGCCAACCATAACCCGCTGTCCATCGCGACGCGCAGCGGAACCATCCTGACCGCGCCATTCGCCTTTAACCAGTTCTACAACGATTACGGCCGGAGCTGGCGCGTCCCCGCTGGCCCGTCACTGCTCGGCCCCTGCGACGGCAAGATCGCGTTCAGCAATCCCAAGACCATCTTCTACGCCGGCAACCTCGATCCCAAGCTGGCCAGGCCCGCGCGGGATGAGTGCGCTCAGGCTGGCGTCAAGGCGCCGGGACTGCTCGACGACTGCACTCTCGACGTAGCCGTGCTCCAGAGCAAGTCCGCGATCCTGCCCTATCTCAGCCTGCCCGCGAATATCAAGGTCGGCCTGATCACCCTGCCGCCCTTCGACCGGGTGAACCGGTAGAACCCCGGCCGTTAGCGCGGATGGCCGCCGCTTGTTTTCCAGCGGCGGCCATCCGCGCATCCGTTACGGCAGATAAAAGGGCAGCAGATCAGCGCGCACAGGCGGGAAGAGCACCCGCATTAGTGCTTCATTGGGTCCAAAATAAACATCAGGGTGCAACCTGGCTAGCCCGGCCATGCCTTCCGGGCCGAACAACAGCGAACCGACCAGGTCCGGAGCCACCCCGGCACCGCCGACCGAGGCCGGCGCCTGCATTGTCCCTCCCGGTCGCACCTCTCCCACGACGCCCTGCTCATACGTCATCCGCACATGATGGCGAAAGAAGGAGATGACGATCTCGCCGTCCGCCTGAGCGAACTCCGAGCCGGCCAGCCGGGCCGAGAGCACCGGACGCAAGTGCTCAAACAGCGCCGCGACGTCAGGCACGCGGGTGTAGTAGCGCGCGGCCTGCGCCGGCGGCGGCGCGAGGTAGCTCTCCAGCACCTCCAGGCCCGGATAACCCCGCCGTTCGTGAATCATGAGCCCCCGGTCACCGGCCAGGCTCGCGGCATGCGCGGCCAGGGCGCACGCCGCCGCCGGGTCAGCGGCTGCGATCTCGCCCAGCACTATCTCGTCGTCATCGAGTGAGGTGATCCGCCCCGCCGCGACTGGCACGCCGCCGCGCTCGGCGAGCAGCTGAGTACTGCCGTCCCGCGCGACAAGCCAGCGCCAGCACGCCGCCGAGTGTGGCATCCGCAGGTCGTACCCGCCCTGGGCCGCGTCCTCCAGCGCCGCCATCGCCGGGATATCCGCCGCGCCACCCGCACGTACCAGGTACCCGGCCTCCGGTGCGGGAGCTGCCCGCAGCGCACGGGCCTTCGGGATGTCGATCGTGTACTGATAGCCGAACTGGCGGTAGAAGTACGGAATCCCCACCATGACCTGAGCGAGCTGGCCCCGGCTTGCGGAGCGCTCATGGGCCCGCCCCATCAGCGCCCGGACTAGTCCTCGCCCCTCGTACTCGCGGTCGGTCGCGACCAGCTCTACCTGACCAGCCGGGATCGGGGTCTGGCCCAGGATCAGCGTCTCATCAAGCAGCGTCAGCGTCGACACGACCCTGTCCCCGTCGGCCACGACCGCGCACCACTCCCAGCCGGCCTTGTCGTCCTCGACGATCAGCTGGTGATCAACCGCATCGGCGGGCTCGCCCCGGTCAGCGAGCAGAGTCGCGATCTGGTCGAGATCGGACGGCCGGGCGGTACGCAGCACCAGGCCCCCGGGCAGCTGTTGGCTCACGGAGAGCAGCATCCCACCGCGATAGCCGACAGTCGACCAGATTTCCAGGTGGCGCCCCTGGCCGGAGGCAGGTGCGGGTAGCCAGCCGCGGCCAGGGGCGGGCACGCTAGTTCGTCGGGATGTACGGCCGCATCATCTCGTTGTCCTCATGATCCAGGATGTGGCAGTGGAGCATGTATGCCGGACCCTTGGTGGGATCGAACGAGTACAGGTTCTGCCCTGGCCTGACGCCGTTGATCGGCGTGGCCTGCGGTGCCCACCGGATCGCATAGCGGTTCACGAAGCCGGGGAACAGCTTGGCCGTGTCCTTCCAGCCCGCCTCAGCGGGATTGGGCGGGATGACCGGCCCGTCAAGGAACGGGCTGAAGGCCGGGTTGCCGCCGAGCGCGCCGTCGGCATTAGCGGTGAAGTAGTTCCCTGGCGGACCGTAGCCGGGGATGATCGTGCCGGGATCGTAGGTCACCGGGCTCCAGGTACCGTCCGCTGCCTCGCCGTTGAAGGTTCCGCCGGGGAAGGCGTTGCCCCACGCCGTCAGATAGGTCGGCTGTCCTGTATCAGGATCGATGACGACCGGCTGGCGGTTCAGCAGCTGGAACTGAATCAGGTGGATGTGAATCGGATGGGCGTCCACGGTGGTGTTGAGGAACTCCCAGACCTCGGTCGATCCGACCCGCGGTCGTTCGGTGATGAACAGGCCCTGCCCGGACTGGTCAGGCGTCGAGCCGGGGATCGGGCTGTTCGTCCCGCCGTCCCGGCGTCCGTTCCACTTGGTGTTGTTGATCAGGTCCTCGACCGGTGTCCCTGCGGTGTTGCCGCCAGCGTCGGTGGGCGCCTCGAATTCGAACAGCACGAGCTGACGCTTGACGCTCGGGGTGACGCCCGCGGCCAGGGCACCGGTCGCCGGGTTCACCAGCCTGACGATGACCGGCTCCTGGTTGTGACCCCCGCGCAGCGGCCTGCCGCTCGCCGGGTTGTAGGTGTTGTCCCGGCTCGATAGCGGCAGAGTGACCCGGAACTGCATGACCTGACGGGTCGGATCGGCTGGATCGAGCGGGTCTCCGCTCGGGAACGGCACCTGCCCGTCATTGGAGAGGGTGAAGGACTTGCCCTGCTGGCCGGTGAAGTCGATGATGATGTCGGCGCGCTCCGATGGCGCCAGGAAGAGCCGCGTCGTCGGGCTCGGGTCGTCGTTGTTGACCGGCTCGGGCAGGCCCTTCAGCTGGACGGGAGCGTCGAGCAGCCCGCCATCGGTGCCGATCTGGTACATGGACGGGCCGGTCGCGCCGCTCGACGCGTCCACCAGGCCCATGCGCACGAACCTCGCGTTGCACGCATTGACGACCCTGAACCGGTAGCGGCGCGGCTCGACCGTGAGGAACGGCCAGGTCCGGCCGTTGACCACCATGGTGTCGCCGAAGAATTCCGGAATCCAGAACGGATGGATCTGCGGATTGCTCGGCGGACCGTCGACCGGGGACGGGTTGGCGTTGCTGTCGGGGAAGAGCAGCTGGCCGTTGGTGTCGAACTGACGATCCTGGATCATCAGCTCGATCTCCTGGTTCCCGGCTGGCAGCCCGAGCGGGTTACTGGCATTCCCGGTGTCGAACTGGTCGCGGATGAAGTAGAACGCGGCTAGCCCGGAGTACACGTTGATACGGGTGATCCCCAGCGAGTGGTCATGGAACCACAGCGCCGTCGACTGCTGGAGGTTGGGGTAACTGTAGATCGCGGCGTTCGGGCTCGTGGGCGAGGCGGTGAAGTAGCCCGGGCCGTGGATCCCGTTATTGGTGAACCAGGCCTCTGGCACGCCGTCAGAGGTCGACTGGTCCTCCCCGCCGTGCAGGTGCACCACGGTCGGGATCGGGCCGGTGTAGGGGGTGAAGAGATGACCCTGGTTCAGCGGGTCCGCCCAGTGAATGGTCTGGTCGATGGTCAGGTAGCCGCGCAGGACCGGGTTGGCCGGCAGATTGTTCACGTACTTGATGGTGGTGGCGGTACCCTTCTGCGCCTGCACAGTCACGCCTGGCCACGAGCCCGGCTGGCCGCTGCCGAGCGGGCCGATTCCGTAGCCCCATAGGTAAGTGCCGTGCCTGAACGGATTCCCCAGCGAGCTGTAGAACGCATCGGGCAGCACGTTCTGCTGGAACTCTGTCATCACTGCTTGCACCGACGAGGAAGTGACCCGCCTGCCCGCGAAACTCGGCAGCGGGGTCACGAACTGCGTGACGCCGCTTCCTGGCAGAGGAGTCTGCGGGACCTGGACCGACGCGCTCGCGCTCGGCAGCAGCAGCCGCGCGCCGCCGAACCGGACCGCGACGCCCGCTCCGGCTAGCGCCGATATCTTCATCAGGTCTCTGCGGCCAATTCCGATGGGCTTATCCATCGCCTGGTCCTTTCTCTAGGTGCGCACTTGACTGATGCTGTTCGCCGTCTCGCCAGCGCCGCGCAGGCGGCGGGTAAGCCACAGCAGTCCCGCGAAGGTCACCGGCAGCCCGATGGCCTGTACGGCCAGCCCGTCCTGAGCTGCATGGGCAAGCTGGTAACCAAACGGGAGCTGCACGACCACCTCAGTGACCGAGGACAGGTGAGCGTGGCCGAGGTGATGAGCATGAACGGCCTGCAGGCCGCTCGTGTAAGTCAGCAAGCCTTCTGCCTGGCTCGCCACTACCTGCAAGAACCAGCCGAGGGTCAGTCCGAGCGCCACTGCCCCGACAGTCACCACGGCCCGCACGACGATGTCGGTCTCACCGGTCAGCCGCGTCGACAGCCGGTTGGCGACCCGCTGGCTCATGCAGACAGCTGCCGCGGCCAGCGGGATCGACATCAGGACGTAAAGCACGCCGTTGCCGACCCACGACACCACCGCCGGAGCCGGCCCGCCGTGCACGTGGTCGGCATGGCCAGCCGGAATAGCCGCGGCCTGGGCCGCCACTCCCGAGGTCGAGGCCAGGCTGTCCACCGCGTAGTGCGCGAACCAGGCAGGCACGAGCAGTACCGCCAGCACCAGCACGATCACCGAAGCCTGGGCGAAGACACCCGAGGCCCCTTCCAGGCTGATCCCCAGCCGGCCGCCGATCCAGCCGCCTGTCCACAGCGCGACCGCCGCGAAGGGCACAGCGAGAACGACGTTGCCCGCCCAGTGCACGAGCTGCGGAAACGGCGACGCTGACAGCGTGGCCGGAGTGGTGTTGAGCACCTGATCAAGGCCGATGACAGCGCAGCAGATAACGATAGCCAGCGGAACAATGCCGCCGGAGCCAGCGAGCCGCCGTTCAGCGGAATGGCTAGGTTCGGCAGAATTCATTTCGGCATCTCTCTGGCTCGAAGAGAACGGCGTTCCGAAAAAGAGCACGATTGAGTCACCTGTGCGTCACGCTGAGTTAATGCAATCGATTGATGTCTTGCTTCAACAGTTAACCCGGCTCTATCGGCATTGGTCAATAGACGGCCTAACACGCATATCCCCTAGGGGTTCCCCGGTCCGTAAATACCCCTAGGAGCAAATACGTGCTATATAGTTAGCCGAACTAAATTGATAGCACCGTCAATAGTGCGGCAGAATTTCGCTACCGTCTCCAGAGCTGACCTAGAGCTGGCTCACAGGCGGCCCAGAGGCAGCCCAGAGGCAGCCCAGAGGCGGGCCAGAGGCGGGCCCAGAGTTGGCCCAGAAGCGGGCCCAGAGTTGACCCAGAGGCAGCCCAGAGCTGACCCAGAACCGACCCGGCTGGGGCCAGCTAGGCAACCAAGTCGGGTGGCCGATCGTTCTTCCTAATGCGGATGAGTGGTACCTGTCCGCTGCTGTCCCAGCCCGAGCGAACCGCCGATACCAGTCTTCTCCGCCGCCCTTCACAGCTGAGTTGAACTTCACGCGTTGGCTAGACGTGTGATCGGAAGACAGGACCAACGATGACGGTGATGGTGACGCGCCATCGGCGCGCGGAACAAAAGAGGGCTGAGATGCGGAAGGTGGCATCCGTCGGGGGCGCGGCGCCTGACGAGGTGATGATGACGCCTCGACCTCGGGTCGCTGCCTCGGAAGACCCCGGTCCGGCCATGGTCCTGAAGTTCGGCACGATGACACCGGTCGCTGGCCCCTTCGTGAACTCAGCCAACCCAGTCCGCGGGATCCCTGGCGGCGGGCTGCCATGGGTACTCACGTCCGCGTGCGGGTCGCTGAGCCGCGACGGTCATCTCCTGGTACGGGTCCGAGGCCTGGTACTCGCCGACCAGCCCTCGGTACCAGCGTCGCTGCGCGGCCGGAATCCGTTTCCAGCTCTCCGGGTTGTCGTCAGCTGCCTCAGCACTGGCGCTGGCGGCGTGCTCAACGTCGCCAATATCAGCACGGGGGACTTTGAGGCCAGCGGCGCGGGTGACGCCGATATCGACGCCAGGGTCAGTCTTCCTCAGCCCTGCATCGCCCCGATCGTGCTAGTCACCGGCCCGAGCGGTGACGGGCGCTGGTTCGCGATCACAGGCGGGTGACCGGTGCCGGTCAGTCATGGCGGATACTCCTCGCCAACCGGAACCGTGGTCCGGTCGATGAGGCCCAGGGCATCAGCGGTGGTCAGCGCCTCCATGCGATTACGGACCCCGAGCTTCCGAAATAGCCGGGCCTGCGTATTTTCCACGGTCTTCGCGGCGATACCCAGCGAGCGAGCGGTCTGGCGGATGGTGTGGCCCCGTGCTATGGAGCTGAGAATGTCGTACTCGCGCGCCGTGAGCTTAGGGATCGTGGGTGTCGGGGCAGGCGCCCATTTCAGCAGTGCTTCGGCATATCCCCAGCTCATCACCATCAGGCCCTGTGCCACCGCCGCGAGGGTAGGACCGAGTCCGGTCGCGATGTCCTCTCTGGCCACCAGACCGCTTGCCTGCCGCGCCATGGCGTCGGCTATAGCCACATGCTCAGGCACATCTCGGTTGCGTACCAGCACGGTGGGGGCGCCAAGAGCGATCGTCAGCGTCCAGTCCTCCGGCTCAGGCTCGACAAGCACTACCACGATCGGGCCGCGCTGCCACCACACCCAGTGATCCCGGATTAGCTCTTCCCGCTTCAGCGCCACGACGATCGGCAGGCGCTCAGCGATCAGCAGCAGCTCCACCTCGTCTCGGCACCGGCCGGCAGGCCCGAGTAAAACGGCTAGCATCGGACGTCCAGGCTCGCCCGCGTGCTGGGGACGAGCCGGCCCTCGCAGCGGCAGAGTGGGCGGCGGGCCAGGCTGGAGCAAGCCGAGCCAGATCGCCTTCGCGACGGCGTGACTCTGACTACCGACGCCGAGCTTCTCGTAGATGTTCCGCTTGCGGTTCTCCACCGTGCGCGGGCGCAGCTCAAGAAGCGTCGCGATCTCTGATGCGGTATGACCCGCACCCATCAGATAGACGATCATCAGCTCCCGCTGAGTAAGACGCGGCGGGACTGGGGCTGGGGGGGTCTTGCCGATGGCCGACATGAGGTCTCCATGGTGACATCTCCGGTACTGTCCCTGCGAGCAGATGCAGCGATAGAGGAACGTCCGCCCCCGGCGGCGAGCACAGTGTGGCAGCCCGGGCGAGCGGATCACGGCAGGCAACCTGCCCGCGACCGGTCGGCCCCGGCCGGGCTGGCGAGGCTGTGTCTGTTGCTGCCCCTGTCAATGCACAGCTAGGGCATCGAGGGGACACAATGGCACACGCACGAGAAACCTGGTACTAGCTGAGGCGGAAACCCGGTTCGGCGGACGCGCTGACGGCAAGCGGGGTAGCCGGACTGGGTGCCCGGTTCCGTCCATCAAAGGCATAAATGCGTGCAACGTCGCGGACTCGGCGACCAGAGACCTTCTGGCAGAATGCTCCGCCCCGCGACATTTCCCCCTTCGGATAAATTCCGTCAATGGGCGTGCCTGAGCGGGTACAACCACGACGGCCTCCGGGCGGGTACGGATGGACACGCCGAGGCCTTCTCATGGTCTCGGGCGAACAGTCTCACGACTGGCGGGTAACTTCTAGGTATAAGTTAGGGCAACAGCGCAGAGGTGACCAGGGACGAATCACCCCTAGGGGGCGAATAGATTCCCGGCCCTTACGCAGGGATCACGCCGATATCTGTCGCGTATCGCGAGCCTCTCAGCTTGTCGCGAGCCTCTCAGCTTGCCGAATGGATGGGAACTGGAACGACGACGGTGGTTTCGTCGAACGCGTCACTGCGAATTGTGAACTGTAGCTGCCACTGACCGGTTATCGTCACCGTGACCGGTCCGCCGACATATCGCCCAGCACCGTCGGCGGTCAGCGAAACAGCGAGCGGTCCGAGGTTGCGGGCGGGCAGCGAGAGCGAGGCCAGGACCTGCGCGGGGGTGTAGGGCTTTCCTGTCTTGCTGAAGATCGTCACGCTGAGCTTGTTGGGCCCGAGCGTCGAAGGCGTCACCGTGACGTGGATGGTGCCGCTTCCGCCAGGACCGCCTGTGCTGAAGGCCACAGTCGCGCTGGCGGGCTGGATAAAGGTCTCCCGTGCGGTCGCGGTGTTGACCAGGATGGCGGTGACAGCCAGCACCGTCGCGGCGATCATCACCTCAGCCGCGACCGACCAGCGCAGCCTGCGCAGCGTCACGGCGATCTTGTCAGGGTCAGGCGACGGCTGCCCGTTCCCGTTGCCGCTCCCGTTAAGGTGACCGTTTCCGTTAACGTGACCGTTGCCGTTGCCGTTGCCGTTGAGATACTGACCGAGGGTCAGGCCGTTGCCCGTGCCGGAGCCGATGAGAGCGGCCAGCATGTTGCCGCCGCGAGCGGGCCAGGCACTGAAACCAGATCTGACCTGGCCCGACCGGGCGCCCGCACCGACCCTGACCTGATCTTGGTCCTGATTCACTGTCAGTACCTCAGCGGCCTGCGCGTGAACCACCTGCGCCGGGACGCGCATGGAGGCGATCCGCTGGCGAGCCACATAGCCGAGGCCGATCAGCACGAACATCGCGCCGATCTTGATCAGCAGCAAGCGGCCGTAAGTGGAGCCGAACAAGGCATCCCAGGTCCCGACTCCGCGCCACGCCTGGTAGGTACCGGTAACCAGGATGACGCACACGCAGGTCAGCGCGAGCGACGAGAACCGCTCCACCGCCCGCGCGGTCTCGATCGTCGCCGCCTGGCTCTTCCGGGCGCCCGCTCCCCCCGCAGGCCGTCTCAGCACGACCGTGACGAGCATGATCAGCCCGCCTATCCAGATGGCGACCGAACTGAGATGGAGAGTGTCCGACGCCAGGGATAGCGGTACCTGGATTCCGGTCCCGGCGTGATCGGCCGCAGCCCAGGTAGCGGCGAATCCAGCGGTGAGCACGCCCCAGGTCACCAGGGTGGGGGTCGACGCCCGCCGCCGACCATCGTCGCGGAGGCTACCGAGCGTGAGGCTGAACGCGAACAGCGCAACTATGACCAGCAGCAGCCGTACACCAAGTGACCGGCCATAGCGGCTGTACAAAGTAGCGTGCAGCACATTCGGCCAGAACACGCGGCTCACGCCTTCGCCGGAGCCATAGACACCCTGCAGCAGGAGCGCGGCGAGTACCGAGACCGCCAGGCCACCCCAGGCGCCCATGGTCAGCCTCAGCACCACCGGATTGGTGGCCAGGGCCGGCCAGCACCAGATCACGAACACGATGGCGCCGATCAGCATCGCGAAACACCAGAACGCTAGCCACCGGACAGCGCCGAAGATGACACCGATCAGCCGGCTGACTGGCGGGCCGAGCGTCGAGGCGTTGACCGAGGTACTGCTTGGCGCGCCGATCGAGAAGGTCCAGGCACCGTGAACCGGATGCGAGTCAGCCGAGATCACGTGCCAGCCGACGGTGTACGTGCCCTTGCCCAGGCCGGACCGCAAGTCGACCGTGACCTGCTGAGGAATCTTGCCGTGTGTGGTCCCGCCCTGATCGACCCGGTCGCCCTGGGGCGAGAACACTTCCAGGCTGTCGGAGCTGACTCCGACCGCTTCGTCGAACGTAGCGGTGACCTGCGCCGGAGCCTGCTGCACTACCGCGCCGTCGGCCGGGCTCGTCGTGACGAGGGTGGCGTGCGCCCAGGCTGCGGGCGCGACAGCAACCATGCCCATGCCAAGCAGGGCGAGGAAGCCAGTTGCGAACATGACGGCAATTCTGCGAGGCAATTTCAGCCACCTCCAACGTGGTATCCAAGCTGCCGTGGAACACAGGCTCAGCCGCGACAGCCGCAGGGCCGCGGCTGAGCCTGTGGCTTTTACGGCTTGCTCAGCCTCTGCGGCGAGGCTGAGATTGCCGGGTAGCGGTCTTCGTGCCGCCCGATTTCTGATCTGACCTGGTGGCGGCCTTGCTGCCAGCCGGCACCCGATCGCTGGCCTCGTCAGCAGCGGCACCGCGCGAGGTTCCGGCCGGGGCCGGGGCCGGCGCCGCGGCGGTGAGCCGCCGTGCCCGGCTGGTGGCCAGGACCGCGAGCAGGACGGCGATCAGGCCGACGAGCAGGCCGCCGATGCCGAGCGCCCGTGCCGTGCCATCGGAGCCCGATGAGGCGGCGGTGGTCGCTGGCCTGGTGGTTGGGGAGGTGGCCGAGGTGCCCGTGGCCGGCGCGGTGGCAGCGGTGAGGGTCAGGATCGGCGCGGGATGATCAGGCTCGGGCTGGCCGGGCTGCTGCACATCGATCCAGCGGACGACATCCCCGTTGGAGTATGTCTGGATCGCTTTGAAAATGAGCTGGCCCGCGCCGTCGGGCAGCGAATCGCAGGAGATCGCGAAGTCCTCGAATTGCCCTGGCACGATTTGCCCGCCGGACCAGATGACCTCGGAGACCGCCGTGGTGAACGTGCCGTCATCGGTAGTCACTGGCTTAGGCAGCGTGATCGTCTTCACCGTGGCCGTCCAGCCGGGAACCGGCCTGACGAGCAACTGGGCGATCGGGTGGGTGGTCGGGATCTGCACGTCAACCTTGACCGTGTCGGCCTTCGCCTCCTCGTTCGGGACGTGGAAGGTCAGCTCGGTCGTCGATCCGGCGGGCACCGAATCAGGGCTCACCGTGATGTGAGCGAAGGCTGGCGCCGCGAAGAGCAGCACCGCCGCCGCCGATGTGGCACCGACGATGGTGACGCGGCGCAGGGCGCGGGACGTTGATGATGATCGTGATGATGCTAGCGCAATGGACATTTCTTCTCCGATGTCACTCGATTTGAATCAGGAGCAACCACGGCGCTGCCGCCCCGGGCCGAAAGGCCCGGGGCGACAGCATGGGAGCGGTTAGGTTATGACAGCGGCTTGAGTCCGCCACCGGATGTGGCGGGAGCCGGGGAAGTGCCCGGGGCCGGGAGCACCCGCAGGATGCCCCAGTCACCGGACCTGATCATCGGGTCGCGGCCGACGTTGTACTCGTAGTCGCCTGTGGCACCGGTGGCACCACCCGCGCCGTTGACGATGTACGCGTCGAACGTCTCGCCTGGAACCAGAGCCCGAGCCTCGATGATCTGCGAGCCCGTGAGCCCGTGATCCAGCGGGAACTCGTGTCCTGAGACCTGGAATGAGATCGGGTTGTCACCGGCAGCGTCGGCGACCCGCCAGATTATCGGGTCACCGGCGTACGCCTCGAACAGCGGCGTGGACGGATCATTCCCGCCATTGACACTGTCGCTCTTGGCCTCCCAGAGACATCCGGAGTCGGCCCCGTTCTCATTAGCACCGCACAATGCGTGCTGATCATCCCCTTCCAGCTGGGACAGCGAGTCCTCGTTGTAGTCCGTATACGAGTGGTCGGAGTCCAGGTAGTAATCCATGGTGTCGTGGCCGAGCAACGGCTCCCGGTCGCTGATCATCGTCACGTACTCCCGGAAGGCCGTACCGTCTGGCCGGAAGATGTCCGCGAAGACTCCAGACTGGAGAGGCTGCCCGGTGAACGGGTCGTCCCAGGTCGAGCCCTTGGGCTCGGCGATGAGAGCTCCGTAGGAACCTGTCCGCCATGACGACTCGTTGGCCGTGTTGAGGATCAGGTTGGTGCCGAGTTCCTTATCTACGTAGTAGATGTAGGTACGCGAGCCGCCCGGAGCCACGCTTGAGTCGGGGTCGTACCCGATCGCGCCGCCGAACGATGTTTGCGGGTTGTAAAGGACATTGCCGATATTGAAGCCGGCTCTGGTTGAGCCGGTCCCCCAACTAAAGTTGAAGTTGGTCACCGGCTGGTCGTTGTGCAGTGTCACCTTCAGGCAGTCACCCGCATCAGCGCGAATGACCAGCGGCACCACCGGCTTGGTCCCGGCCTTGATGCCAGCCTCATCACTGGTGAGGGAGTACATCGTGGCCCAGGAACCGCCGGTTTCCGGCGCCGCGTCGCTCTCGCCTGGCATCCCCGGGTCGAAGGTGATGCCGTTGAAGATCGACACGTTGTAACTGCGCACCGGTGCGCTGCTCGGACAGACAGAGCCCGTGTCGGCCGGAGCGGCCGGCGGAGCCTTGCCTGTGAAGGTGAGTGACGGGAACCCTGGCCCGGCTGGTGGTGCTGTCCGGTCAGGCAGCGGCTCCAGGTTGGAGTGCAGCGTGTTCATCACCCGGAAGATTCCCCAGGCGCCACTCTCCAGTTCCAGACTGCGTCCGCTGTAGTAGAGGTAGTCACCCGGGAAGTTGCCTGCGTTGAAAACGTAGTCCATCTTCTCGGAGATTCCGGCCGTTCCGGCGTCGGTGAGCACGCCGTTCTGGTTGAACCGCTCCTCAGAGAACCGGTGTCCGGTCACTCTGATGTCGCCGACCTGCTCATCCAGCCCGACTTGCCTGATGACTACAGGGTCGCCGGTATAGGCCTGGAGTAGCGGTGTCGCCGGATCACCATGAGCCACCGACGAGAACACGTACGGATCGCTGGACGTAGCGACGTTGGTGCAGTCCACACGGTCCGCACCTGCGGGCTCCTCATGTGCCTCGAAGCCCATATTGTAGACACCGCCCGCGTCAGGGACGCTCGCGTCCTCATCATCGGGAATCGGGGTGGCGGCGGCGTTAGGATCACGGTCGATCAGCGGTGCCGCGCGCAGGTCAAAGCTCGACATCTCGCAGCCCTGCGGCGAACCACTGCTCCTGATCCCTTCGTGCTCCCACAGTACGTACTCGCGGAAGTCGCCCTGCTCACCAAAGCCAACGGAGCCCTTGGTGTAGATGTCGGCGATCGGGCCGCTGTCGATTACCGCCCCGGTCTGCGGGTTGTGGAAGGTTGAGCCCGCGGGCTCGATGATGTGGGCGCCGAACAGGCCGTGGCCCCACGAGTGCAACGCGTCCACGTGGTCGTGGAAGAAGACGGTGCCGTCATCGACGTCGCTGTACCAGCGGTACTGTACGAACTCGACTCCGGTCCGCTCGCCTGATGCGTGGGCGTTCGCCAGTGGCGTGCCCAGCGTCAGCGTGTTGCCGTTGATCGCCGTGATCTTGTTGACAACCTCGGTGTCTGGCTGTCCCTGGCCAACTTCGATGCTGATCCCGGGGCGAAGGCCTGAGGTGCTGGCCACCGCGATCGAGGTCGCCCCGGCTGCCGCCGCGGCTGTCAGCGTGGTCTCCCCTGGCACCCCGAAGTCCGGCCTCATGGACTGCTCGTAAGAGAAGCCCGTGATGACGCCGTCCGAGGCCTGCGGGTCGAACTGCACGAAGTGGGTGTGGATGTTGACCTTCTGGAACGTGTTGACCAGAGGATCGTTGATATCGCCGGTATGCGACAGCTCGTTGGTCAGGGTCACAGCGATGCAGTCGCCTACATCAGACCTGATGGCCAGCGGGTACGCCGGCATGGTGCCGGCCTTTGTCGCCGCGATGTTCTGGTTGAGCACGAAGATCTCGCCGTTAGGATCGACCGCCGGCGGAATCGTCGTCCCGTTGGCACCCTGACCGCCGTTTGTCTCCTGGATGGGGACGTTGATGGCGGTGATGTTGTAGGTGCGCACCGGAGAGCTCGCCGGGCACAGGCCGTCCGGCCTCGTGGACGAGGTCGTGTTGCCTAGCCAGGGTGCTCCGCCATGGCCATTGGGCGAGAACGGTGGTCTCTGGCCTAGGTGAGGTACCAGCAGCGGCCAGGCATATCGGCCGTTGCTCGGATCGAACATGATCGGATCTCGCTGACCCGGGTTCGGTGGCGTGTAGTCAGGCCAGGAGAACGTCGACTCAGGCTCGCCGAGGTAAATCGGCGCTGTCGCCGTCCCGCCCTTGGCCCAGTTCCATACCGTCGCGTCCTGGGAGTTGAACGGGACGCCCTGCGGCGGGAGCTCGCCTTCCACCAGGCTCTCTAGCGAGATCTGGGTGTTGGGGTTGGTGAAGTTAGATTGATCGACGACAGTCTTGCCGCCGATCACCTTGCCGATCAGGCCAGCCGAGGTGACCGCCACAGGCTTCGCCGTGCGGCCAGGCACCGTCGCCAGGCTTGACTGCTGGGTGTCGTAGACCCGGATGTAGCTGACCATCCCGGCGTCATAGTGCGCCGCGATGTGGCAGTGGAAGAGGAAGTCACCAGCAGCCTGCTGGCAGCCTCCGGCACCGCACTCGGTCTCCAGGTCGTAGGACTCGCCCGGCTCGATCGTCTGAGAGTCGAGCCTGATCGAGGCCTTCGATACGGGCGGGAACTTCTCTAGCCCGCCAGCGATGTCCGGGTTAGCGGCCTGCGGGTTGCGGAGCCAGCGGATGCCGCCTCCGTGCTCGTGGAAGACGTGACCCATCTCCGCACCAGCGTTGGTCAGCAGGATCTTGTAGGGGTCGCCGATATAGGCTTCCGGGCGGGGCGTGGCCATGTCACCGTTGGTGTATGAGCCGTAGTCCTGCGCCTCGTCGGGAGTCATCCCATGCTCGACCTGGGTCAGCTCGCGCTCGAAGAAGCACTCGCTCCGGTAGTTGATCGCCTTGCTGCAGGGCCGGTAGGCCGAGCTGAAGGGATCGACGACCGGGAAGCTCGCACCCGCCGGGCACGGGAACCTCGTCGTACTTGGTCATGCAGGTGGCGCCTGCCGGCTCCATGATCTGGCGGTAACCTTCGTCGCCGACCTCGTGGAATATGAGGTCGAATTCGCGGAAGCTGGGGCCAGATGCCGTCTTGATGACAGCGTCCCACCCGCTGGCCAGGGGGGCCAGGGTGTGCGGGTCCAGCCACGAAGAACCGACAGGCTCAGAGACCAGGACTCCGAAGAGGCCGTGGTCCTGCGACTGGCGGTAGTCACCGGTCGAGTGGAATACGTGCGCGCCGTAGCCAAGTGCCGGGTCCATGTAGACGGTGTAACTGACGGTCTTGCCGGGCGCTGCGGAGATGTCCGCGTTCTTGCCCACGTCAGTAGATACCTGGTCGGCATTGCCGACGGCCGGGAGGCCATCGACGTTCCAGGCCAGGTTCTGTGCGGCGGTGTGCGACAGCGATCCGGCGCAGTCGGCCACGACTCTCGTGGACCCGTCCGGGTTGGTCGCCGTCACGTCATCGCACGGCTCCGACGCCTGCGGCGACGGCGGCTGGTCGAATGGCTCCAGTCCGAACGTCGTCGCGTTGGTCAAGTTGACCGTGACGCAGTCGCCCATGTGGGCGCGAATCACCAGCGGCTGGATGGCGTCGTTGCCTTGCAGCCCGCTCGAAACAGTCCCCGCGGCGTCCTCCGCTCGCACCGCCGCGATGTTGCTGTTGAGCACGTACATCATCGCGTTCGGGTCGTTAGTCCCGAACTTGTTCAGGATCATCGTCATGTTGATCGCTGAGATGTTGAACGTGTCGTGCGGTGCCGAAGTGCACGGGTTAGTGGTGGCTGTGGCGATCGAGGTCGCACCGCTCTGGGCCATCGAGGCGAACGCGACCCCGCTCGTCGTCCCGTAAACGCCCAGCAGGGCGAGCGCGGATACGACGTAGGTGAAGCGGGGAAGGCGCGCCCGAGGTGTCGACTCGCCAGACAGCACGGGACTGCCGCTAGCCTGGAGATAGCCGAGCAGGACCAGGCCGACGAACAGCAACGGCAAGCCAGCGACCTGGCTCAGCAGAGCACCGGCCAGACCGTTGACTAGCTGCCCGCCGATTCCAGCGCCAGCGCCGAGCGCGCCACCTGCGAGAGCAGTTCCCGCGGATGGCACGAGCAGCGCCGCTGGTGTCAGCAGCACCGTAAAGATGAGCGAGATGACTGCGGCCTTGTTCAGCGTCGCGGCCACGCCCGGACGGTCCAGGCCCATTCTGGACGCGAGCCGCAGACCGAGGAATACCGCGATGACGGCTGCGAGCACCGTGATCGCGACGCTCTGCGCCCCCTCGCCAGTGCCTCCGACAGCCTGGCCGAAGATCCTATTGACCAGGGACAGGAAGGCGACTACACCGGCGCTCAGTACGAGCGCCAGCGTCAGCACACCGCGCCATCGAGATCGATGTCGGGTGCGGCTGGTAGAAGTCAACATATAATGTTTTCCTCTCTGTATTTCTTTCTTGCATGCCGATCGGCAAGGATGCCGATCGGCGGGCCTTCCGGATGCGCGAGCCATCCGCTACATGCCGACCATTACGCCGGAGTCCTTGCCGATAACATGGACGGGAATGGTCATAATGTGGCCATCGTGCTCCCATTCGAGCTTGAGGGCACCCTTCTGCGAGGCAGGGAGGTCGAAGTACAAGTCGACGGTCGACTGGAACCCCGGATAAAGCAGCGCTGACAGCACCGCGCCGCGAGTCGCCGCGTTGTCAAGCGGCGGCCAGCTCTGCTTTCCCGTACCGAGCAGGCGGAACTCGGCCAGCCCGTATCTCTGCACGCTGCTGCTGATGTCCTTGAGGTAGATCTCGATACGGAGCCGCTTGTCACCCACGGTCTGCATCCCGGGCATCTCGGTGGCGGGCATCGTGAACTGGTTGGGGTTGGTTGCCTTCCCGTTGGGGTTCGACATGTCGTCTTCCATCCACACCACCTGGTTGACGGAGAGGCTCATGCCAGCCTGCTCCGGTCCGGCGTGGGAGGCGGCCAGCGCGTGCTGGCCCATGACGGAACCGAATACCACCCAGCCCAGTGCCGCCATGAGAATCGCTAGCGGCACAGGCACCCAGCGAAGGCCAGGCATCCGGGACGCCGAGTCGGTTGCGGCCCGTGACGTGGGACGCTGGTCAGCGTTCCGATGCCGGTTATGCGCCATGGCATCCGCCCTTCAGTTCAGGCGGCCCCAGGCCGCCTCGTGCTTCGACCGTCATCTGTGCGAACTTCATTCGCACCGTCCTTTCTTCTGCCGTATTGGGGCGCGCGGAATTTACTGGCAGCCGGCTGGCAGGACCGGCTCCGCGCATGGCAGCACCGCCGCTTGATGGCAGGCCTGACCACTGTCGTAAATCTCGGGATAGTGGCATTTGACGCGAACGCTATCCCCGGACGAAGCGAGGCGATAGCCACGAGGTACCCCTGAGGGTTAAACACCCCTAGGGGAATTTACGGCGGCAGGGCCGGGATCTGCGGCAGCGCGGGAACTGCGGTAGCGCCGATAGCGATGACACCGGCAACCGGCATGATTACCGAGCATGACGATCTCAGTTGACGCACCGGAGCGGGTCGCGGCGACGGGGTGGCGCGCGCCCGACGAGGCTACCTCCGATGCGGTCTCACCTGCCCATCACAGCTACCACTACCGCCTCTGCCCCCAGGCGCTATAGCCGAGCCATCGTCGGCCCACTGGCTCAGGAAGAAGCGAACTGCCAGAATGAAGCCGACCAATTCCGGAGGATGACGATCGTGCTACTCGATCGGATTGCCGCTAAAGCCCGATGGGTCGCCCTGCTCCTGCTGCTGGTCGCGACGGCCAGCTGCGTCACTTCTGCCACGCCGGAGCCCGGCGCGGCGTCGTCAGAGGGAGCAGCGCACCACAGCTTCGTCGTCGACGGATTCCTGATCGCGGTCACAGCCACGTCAGCTCACGACGCCTGGGCGGTCGGGGTCGCGGGGGCTGGCGCACTGATCGTGCACTGGAATGGCTCGTCGTGGAAGCGGGTCACCGCTCACGCGCCGGTAAACGGCCAGTTGTACGGCGTAGCGGCCACATCCGCGCGCGACGCCTGGGCGGTCGGCTATACCGGCACGTTCAGAACCCTCATCCTGCACTGGGACGGCACATCCTGGAAACGCGTGGCCAGCCCGACTCCCCCTGGCGGCGGCTCCCTCTTCAGCGTCACCGCCACCTCAGCCCGCGACGCCTGGGCCGTCGGACCCACGAGCCAGGAAACCGCGCCGCTGATCCTGCACTGGAATGGCAGGTCGTGGAAGCAACAGCCGGGCCCGGTACTTGACCGCAAGCTGAACCTCACCAGCGTCACCGCCACGTCAGCCCGCGACGTCTGGGCGGCAGGCCTGACCTTCACCCCCATGCCACTCGTCCTGCACTGGAACGGGCAGAAATGGACCAGGGCGTACACTCCGGCCGTCAGCGGAGCCGCGTACTCGGCTGAGGCCACATCCCCGCGCGACGCCTGGGCAATCGGCGCGACCGGCAAGGGCAACGGCCGCGCCCTGATCGAGCGATGGAACGGCAAGGAGTGGAAGCAGATCAGCAGCCCGACTCGGCGCGCCGAAGTCAAGCTGCTCGGGGTGTCCGCCGCCAGCTCTCGCGCGGCCTGGGCGGTCGGATCAGCCGGGTCATTCGGGCCGAACCCGAAAGTCCCGTTGCAGACCCTCATCCTGCGGTGGAACGGCAAGGCCTGGGCCCGCGCGACCAGCCCTTCTATCCCCGGCGGCCGGCTATTCGGCGTCGCCGCCACCTCAGCGAGCAACGCCTGGGCCGTAGGCGCGACCGGCGGATCAGGCAAAACCCTCATCCTGCACTGGGACGGCCACACCTGGAGCTAAGCTCACGACCTCGCGACCGGCAGCAGCGCCAGGCCGAGACCCAGCGCTGACAGCACCCCCAGGCCGGCGATCAGCGCGGACCCGCTGACGGTCTCATACCCGATGACCAGCACGGAGGCGGTGAAAGCGGCATAGGCGACGATGATCGCGGCTCCCGAGCGGCTGCTCAGCCCTCGGTGCCGGTAGGCCAGCGCCAGCACTGCCAGGGTGAGGCCGGCGTACCACGCGACGATCAGGCCAGCCTGCCCGGACGGCGGGCCAAGGCCGATCAGGACTCCGGGGAGCAGCAAGCCCGCCACGACGTTCAGGGTGTTGCTGTTGAGCGCGGTACTGAGTGTCGCGGCACCCCGTCCCCGCCGCGCGAGGTAAATGGCGGCAACGGCGTTGGGCAGGCTCGTCACAGCCGCCAGCACCAGCCCGCCGGTGACGATCTGCGGGACGCCATAGCGCTGGCCGAGGCCGGTGGCAGCCCGTTCCATGGTCACGCTGGCCGCCACCACTATGACGAGCGCGGCAGCGGCGATGACCACGTCCGGCCACCGGCCCCGGCTGGGCCTGATGGCCTCTTCTAGCTCAAGTGATTCCTCGGTGACAGCCTGCCGCAGCCACTCCCGCCACCGCTGCGGAAGGCGAAGCCGCGGCATCACCCGCCCCTCGGTGCCGAGCAGCACCAGGTACCCGGCCAGGGCCGCCAGTGCCAGCGCCAGCCCGGCGACCGCCGGCAGTACGCCGCTGAGCACGGCCGCGCACGTCAGCGCCACCCACAAGGCGACCGCTCCGCCGAGGGCGACGACCTTGCGGTGCAGAGCGATCCGCCCGGCCACCACCGCGCCAAGGCCCAGAAGCGCCGCCAGGTTGAACACGTTCGAGCCAAGCACCACTCCGGCACCAACACGCTGCTGATGGCTGCCAAGCGCGGTGACCGCGGCAGAGATCTCCGGCGCGTCCGCCGCGAGAGCGGCCAGAATGCCCAGCAGCGCCTCGGACATGCCGGTCCGCTCGCCGATCCGCTCAAGCCTGATGACCAGTAGCCAGCTAGTGGCCAGGCTGACGATCGCCCCGCCGAAAAATGCGGCAAAGGCCAGCAGCACTACACCACGCCCCCGGGCTCGTCAGCGCCCGGCCTCCAGCAGCGGGCTCTTCGCAGGCGAACTTTCCGGCTCACCCGCACCCCAGCATAGACTTCCAGCCGATGACAGAAACAGGTTCCAGTGACCGCACAGGGATCATGAACATCTACTACGTCGCGGATATCCAGTCCGTAATCACCCGATCGTGGCCTGCGCCTGCCGTCGCGGCAATCCGGCCGACAACCGGGGAAGACCTCCCGGCACTGGCGGAGCTGTACCTGCGTGCTTACGACCCGCCCGTCGTCAAGACCCTGAGCGAGGCTTTGACCGAGATGACCTCATCGCTCGACGGGACCTGGGGTACCTTCTGGCCGCAGGCGTCGCCGGTCGCGTGGATAGGAGGCGACCTCGCCGGCCGCGGTCCAATCGGTGCGCCGCCCGTCCATGGACGACGCACCCGACTGCCCCTGGCTGATCGAGGTCTTCACCGACCCGCGCCGCCGGCGCACCGGTCTGGCCAGAGCCCTCGTCATGTCGGCCTGCCGCGTCATCGCCGCTGCCGGGGAGACACGCGTCGGGCTCACGGTCGACGAGGGCAACCTCGCCGCGCTGACCCTCTACAAGTCGCTCGGCTTCGGCCCGGCCTAGACCCGCACCTGGCCCGAGCCAAGCTCCTGCCCCGCCGCGTCGTAGGCGACCCACCGGCTCGCCGGGTCCCGGCTCACCGACGCGAAGGCGAAGAACGCCCGGTCTCCGGATCTGACGACCGGCACCCTCGTCGTGCTGCCGTGCACGGTGCTCACGATCAGGTACGAGACCGATGGCCGCGCCTGGCCGTACACGTAAGCCGGGGAACTCCCCTGCGCCGCCGACCCGATCACCCCGGCAACGTCCTTCGCAGGCAGCGGCCACGCGCGGGTGAAGCAGTCGAACGCCCCGGTCGGCGCCCCGAAACAGGTACCCCAGGGACCGAGGAAGACCCGGTAACGCCACCGGTGGCCAGTGACCGTCCCCGACCCGATCGTCACAGTGACCGGACGCGGCAGCGCCGGCTGATCCGGCCGCAGCCACCGCACCAGCGTGAGGTTGCCGGGCTCCCCGGCGAACGGGATCGCGTAAGCGAGCTCACCATTCTTGCCGTAGGCGGTGATCTCGCTGACCGCTGCCCCGTAGGGCGCCGCCAGCGCTACCCAAGGCGCGTGCCCGCTGCCGAACACCGCAACCGGGCGTGCCGTCAGGATCTGGCCATTGCTGTAGAAGATCTTGAGCTCGGTGACGTCGCTGCGCACCGTGCCCACATCGACCTGTGCGACCTGGCCAGTCTCCTCGAAGTTCGAGACCGGCGCCCCGGCCGCCCGCACCGGGAACGGCGAGCCATTCGCGCAACTCCAGGACACGCCGGACCCGACGCCGAAGGTCGCACCCCAGCACAGGCCGTTAGCTCGCTGCTCCTGTGCGAGCGCTCTCCAGCGCATCCCGCTGAGCCGGCCGGAGGCGATCAGGTCACCAGGCGAGCCGGGCCCCGGCGGGGACTCCGACACGCGATAGTGCCGCGACGGCGCCACCGGCCCCGGCCCGCTCAGCCGGGACAGTCCGATCGGGGCGATGATCGCGATGGCGACCACGGCCGCGACGGCTGCCACGACCCCAGCCACTCGCCGCCTGCGGTGCACGACCGCCCGGCGCCGGATCGCCGCGTACCGCGCGGGCGGCGCCGACGGCTGCTCAGCGGTCAGCTCGGCCAGTCCAGAGCGGATCGCGACCTCATCATCGAGCAGCGCCATCTCACTCACCTCCCGTGATTGCGTGGCTGTCATCGGGGCTCACGAGCCGGTACGGCGCGAGCACCGCCTGAGAGCGGAGACTGGCCAGCGCCTTGGCGGCCTGGCTCTTGACCGTGCCGACCGAGATCCCCAGCAGCTCAGCCACCTTGGCCTCGGGCAGATCCTGGTGATACCTGAGCACGACGACCGCACGCTGCCCCGGCGGCAGCTTCGCCAGCGCCGCTCGCAGCGCCTGGCGGCTGTCGACCTCCGCGAAACTGTCAGGCCCGGCAACCTCGGGCAGCCGGATCGCGGGGAGTTCGCCGCGCCATCGCCGCCGCCACCACGACGACCAGGTATTCAGCATGATCTTGCGCACGTAGGCCTCAGGATCATCCCGCCGCACCCTCGACCAGCGCGGATAGGCCCTGGCCAGCGCGGTCTGCAGCAGATCCTCGGCCAGCGCCCAGTCACCGGTCAGCGCATAGCCGAAGCGCTGCAGGGCCTGACCCCGCCCCGCCACGAATTCCTCAAACACTCCCGCTCCTGCCCCGGTCCGCTCCGCGCGCCCGTGTCGCTGTCCAGGACCGGCTGGCCACCCCGAAAGGTTGCCTGCGCGAGCGAGGAAAAGACAAGCCAGATCCGAAACGAAGTGTTTCTCCGCAACCCGAGTCCTCTAGGCCGGCCTATGGAGGTAAGAATCCGCACGGCCAGGTCACTCACTAGATGGATCCGCGGAGAGCCGCGGATCACTTCCTCACTCAAGGAGCAGGAATGGGCAAGCGCGCATCCCTCGCCGTCGCCGCCAGCGTGGTGGCGGCGACGATCGGGCTGTTCGGTCCGGCGGCTTCGGCCAGCGCCGGCACCACCTCGCGAGTGGTCGGCTACACCTATGTGAACGACAACACCGCGCCGGCCAACACGATCGCCGGATTCGCCCGGCACGCCGACGGCTCGCTCACCCCGCTGCCGGGCTCGCCATTCGCCGCCGGCGGGGCCGGTCTCGGTGCCGGGCTGGCCTCGCAAGGCGCCATCCAGGTAGCCGAGAATGGCCGGTACCTGCTCGCCGTGGACGCGGGCAGTGACCAGATCTCGGTGCTTCGCATCACCGCGAACGGCGTGCCGGTACTTGCCGGAGCGCCGGTATCGTCCGGCGGGGTGACCCCGGTCAGTGTCGCGGTCTCGGCCTACGGGCTCGTGTACGTGGCCAATTCCGGTGCTGGCGGCAGCGGCTACGCGGGCTTCAGGCTGCACTTCGACGGCAGCCTGACGCCGATCCCCGGCTCCGCCATCGGCGTGCCGGACGGCTCTGGACTCGGCGACGTGTTTTTCAACGCCGTTGGCGACCGGGTTGTCGGCGCTCGGACCGGCACCTCGCTGATCGACAGCTTCCTGGTGCTGCCGAGTGGCCGGCTGCTCGCCGCTCCGGGTTCCCCGTTCGCCGGCCAGGGCCTGGGTCAGCTCGGCGCCGAGTTCTCACCCACTCATCCGTGGCAGCTCTTCGTCAGCAACGCGCATAACGGAGCCGGCCTCGGCACGGTCTCCGCCTACCGCGACACCTTCCTCGGGCAACTGGCCCCCATCGGGTCATCTCCCTTCGCTGACGGGCAGACCGCGCCGTGCTGGGTAGAGATCAGCCACGATGGCAGGTACCTGTTCACGGTCAACACCGGGTCAGCCAATATCTCCAGCTACTCCATCAGCGCCAGCGGCGCGCTCGCGCTGATCGGAAGCACGCCGATCTCCGGCGGCGGAGCGGACATTGACGCCCGGCTGTCCCCAGATGGCAAGTACCTGCTGGTCGACGGCGCTGGCCACAATTTCGTTTCGGTGTTCTCAGTCGACGGCGGAGTGCTCTCTGAACTGCCGAGCTCGCCTGCATCCCTTCCGGCCGGCGCCAGCTCATCGGGGATCGTCAATACCTGACAAAGACAGGATCTCCTGACAGCGGATCAACTCGGCGAGGCCGGCCCCTTGCCTGCGGGCATAGGTCGGCCTCGCCGCGGTCCGGCCCAGTGCGGCCCGGCCCAGTGCGTTCGTAGGATGACTGTCATGGCGTCAGCTGACCACGCGGTCGACGGGATACCCATCCCCCCGCTCCAGCTCGATCCCGATTCCGCCGAGTGGATCAGGACGCTCACCGGAGCAGGGGCCGAGCAGGACGCGGCCCTTCGCCGCCTGCACGAGCTGCTGCTCCGGATCGCGCGGGCTGAGCTGCACCGACGTAGCGGCCGACTGCCGATCACCGGCCCAGAACTGGACGACCTGGCCTTTCAGGCCGCAGCCGATGCCCTGGTCGCGATCACCAGCAAGGTCGGCCAGTTCCGAGGCGATAGCCGGTTCACGACCTGGGCATACAAGTTCGTGATCTTCGAGGTATCGGCGAAGGTGGGACGGCATTACTGGCGCAATCCTGGCGTGCCGCTGGAAACGGAGGACTGGGACCGGCTCCCCGACCGGTTCGGGTTCGGCCCCGAGCAGGAGTCGGAGTGGCGGGACCTGGTCGCCGCGCTGCGCCGGGCGGTGGACCGGGAGCTGACCAGCCGCCAGCGTCAGGTCTTCGTCGCGATCGTGCTCAACGGCGTGCCGCTGGACGCGATGGCCACCAAGCTTGGATCGACACGCGGGGCAATCTACAAGATAATGTTCGATGCCAGGCGTAAGTTGCGAGTCGCCCTGGTCGCTAACGGGTATCTGGACGATGACATTTCGAGGCGCTCATGACCGGCTCGGCGGCGCTCGACCGTTTCCTGCGGACCGATCCGCGTGACGTCGGATGCGATGAGGCCATTGAGCTTCTGCATGCCTACGCCGATCTAGTGGCAGCCGACGCCGACGCCGCACGCCGCTACCCGGGGATAGCGGTACACCTGAGCGCCTGCGGCCCGTGCGGCGACGATTTCGACGGCCTGCTAGCGGCGATCCGCGACTCCGCGACCTAGCCCCCCAGGGCTCCGTGATCACCGTCCCGGACATGATCACGGAACATCAGCGGCGGTCCCGGGAGTGCGAGCGGGACGGGCTGCTAGCGGATTACGGGACCGGCGCTGGGACTGCGTAGCCGATGCCGGGGGTCAGTACCAGCTCGGCGGCCTTGCAGCCATCGCGGGGGAGGCTGACGATGACCGGGTCATCCCAGGTGCCGCCGGTGGCGACCGCGCTCAGTCTGGTGTCCTCGCAATTCGGGCCGAATTTCGACGGATCTTTTACTACGACAATGACCTTCGTCGGGTGCGCTATGGTCAGCGGCCGTTCGGCGGCGATCTTAGGTGCCAGCGCGAACAGGCCGACGCCGGCGATCACGGCCAGGCCGCCATAGCCTACGCTGCGCTTGAGCCGATTAAACCGCTGCTCGATTACCGCCTGATTGGCGAAGGCTATGACCTGGCCGGCAGCCGTCTCCAGACGGCGAGCCCGCCATTCGAGGGCAGCGAGTCTCGGCCAGTCCAGCTCACCAGATTTCGACAACATTCCCTGGTCGCGTACTATTTCATTATATGAATTATATGTCCTTACGATTTGACCGTACAGGTCGGGGACGCCTTCGGCCTGAAACTTAGAGAAGATCAGGGTCTCCGTATCCAGGCGTTTAGTCATCTCTGAATTTCTGACACCCTTTTCCTCGTCGGCGCGCACATGCCATAGCTTTCGCAAATTGACGAGGGCGATGCGCAAACGATTCTTCGCCCGCAGAAGAAGTGCCCGGACAGATGCCATCCCCCTGGCAGCCGAGAGGAATTTATTCTTTTCCTCCAGCTCTTTTATCTTGCCTTCCAGCCTGCGTTTTCTCTTGACGTCAGACTCGGTCTCGTAAGGCTTATCAGCGAGCTCGCCCAGGGTGGTGTAGCCGACCACCAGAACCTCAGCGGCGGAAAATATCACCGCTGCCACGCCGATTATCGCGAGGACGAATCCGGCAATAGCCACCAGACTCGCCCAAGTGCCATAAGGTAGATTCGAGAGCTGGAGCCCGGCCACAATGACCGCTCCGACCGCCGCCGCTGCCGCCACCAGCCATTTCGTGGTGTCGCGAATCGCGTTCTGCGAATTCTCAAGCTGGGCCTGAGTGGGTGCGGCGGCGGGCTCGGCCTGGTACAGCCGATCTAGTGCCGTCGGCGCGCTCGCCTCGGCGCCGCTCGCGCTCTCAGCCACTGCGGGGACTCCAGTTATGGTGGGCCGCGATCTTGGTCATCCGACACGATATGCTACGCCGATGGCAACGTCGCTGGAGCGCCTATGAAAGAGCCTTGCGTCGAGCACGGCCCGCGCGTGTTGCTGTATCGTCGCGGCCTCGACTCGACCCAGCGAGACGCGATCGACGGCGCTACGCGGGCAATGCTAGCCGATCTTAGGCGGAAGCCCCCAGATCCGTTGCATGAACTGCGTCCGTGGCCGATTGCCGCCGATCTCGTGGTCACGTACCGGCTGCCGAAAGAGGACGATAGAAAGCCGTGCTGCGGGAGAAAGGCCTGCCTGTGGCTAGACGACATCAGAGTCGGGCGCTAGTCCAGATCATCCCTCGGTCCGGGTCAGGCGGGTCAGCAGGTCATTCAGCCGGGTGACGAAATCGGCCGGGTCCTCGATCAGGGCGCCGAGGGTCAGGACCGACTGGTTGAACAGGACGTAGGCCCAGTCGGCGAACCGCTCATCGTCCTCCTCCTGGCTGAGCGCGATCACCAGTTCGTGCTGCGGGTTGATCTCCAGGACCGGCTGGCTGGGCAGTCCCGAGCCGCGAATCCGGCGGGCCAGGTTGATGTCGATCTCCGGCTCGTTGGCTACGATGCAGGCGGGAGAGCTGGTCAGGCGGTTCGTCACCCGGACGTCCCAGACCTTGTCGCCAAGTGCCGCCTTCAGCCGGTCCCGGACGGCGGCGAACTCGGTGACGGCCTTGTCTGCGGCCTCGGTCTCGGCTTCATCTTGCAGGGCGCCGAGATCGGCCGTGCCCTGCGCGACGGACTGGAGCGGCTTGCCGTCGAACTCGTGCAGGCTGGTCACCACCCAGTTGTCCACGAGGTGGCCGAGCAGGAGCACCTCAATGCCCTTCTTGCGGAAGATCTCCAGGTGAGGGCTGCTCTTCGCGGCGGCGAGCGTCGGGGCCACCAGGTAGTAGATCTTGTCCTGGTTCTCCTTCATGCGGGCTACGTAGTCATCGAGGCTGACGTCCGAGTCGTCACTGCCTGAATTGGTCGAGACGAAGCGCAGGAGCTTGGCGATGTCGTCCCGGTTGCTGAAGTCCTCGGCCACGCCCTCCTTGAGTACGGCGCCGAACTCCTTCCAGAAGGTGGCGAACTTCTCCGGCTCGTTTTCGGAAAGTTCCTTGAGCAGGCGCAGCACCCGCTTGACCGCGGTGCTCTTGATGCTGGCGACGGCCCTGCTGCCCTGGAGCATTTCCCGCGAGATGTTCAGCGGCAGGTCGGCGCTGTCGATCACGCCGCGCACGAACCGCAGGTACCTCGGCATCAGCAGTTCGCTGTCCTCGGTGATGAAGACCCGCTGGACGTGCAGCTTGACGCCCCGGCTCGACTCTTGCATCCACAGGTCGAATGGCGCCGTAGCCGGGATGTACAGCAGCAGCGTGTACTCCTGGGTGCCCTCGATCTTGGCGTGCACGTAGGCAAGCGGGTCGGCGAAGTCGTGCGCGATGTGCTTGTAGAGCTCGTTGTAGTCCTGCTCGCTGATCTCGCTCTTGGGCCTGGCCCACAGCGCGGACGCCTGATTGACGACCGTCTCCGTGATGGCGGCACCAGCTTCGGCATCGTCACCAGCCGGGTTCTCGTTCGGCATCAGGATCGGCAGGCTGATGTGATCGGAGTACTTGCCGATGATGGAGCGCAGGCGGTAGCTGGCCAGGAACTCGTCTTCATCCTCGCGCAGGTGAAGCGTGATCTCGGTGCCGGCGGATGCCTTCTCCACTATCTCAAGCGCGTACTCGCCCCGGCCATCGGACTCCCAGCGGGCGCCGTCGGCGGCCGGCAGCCCGGCCCGGCGGGTCGTCAGCGTCACCCGGTCGGCCACGATGAACGAGGAGTAGAAGCCGACGCCGAACTGCCCGATCAGGGTCGCGTCCTTGCGCTGGTCGCCGGTCAGCGAGCCAAGGAACTCCCTGGTGCCCGACTTGGCGATGGTGCCGATGTTGTCGATCACCTCCTGACGGCTCATGCCGATGCCGTTATCGGAAATGGTGATCGTCCGTGCGTCCTGGTCGGCGCGGACCCGGATCTCGAAGGGCCCGGTGTCCTCGCGCAATTCAGGCTCAGAAAGCGATTCGAATCGAAGCCTGTCGATGGCGTCGGCGGCGTTAGAGATCAGTTCACGGAGGAAAATCTCCTTGTTGCTGTAGAGCGAGTGGATCATCAGATCGAGAAGCTGCACTACCTCGGCCTGAAAGCTAAACGTCTCCTGATGCGTCTCCACGCTCACCGAGCTTCCTCCTTGTATCCGCGTATCCCGCGAACTTGTATCCCGCGACCTGTGTCCAGGCTCAGCCCAGATCGTCAATGGTAGTCGCGTCTGAGTCATCCGCGCCGACCATCCCGTCCAGCGCCATTATGGCCGACGCGCCATCCACGCCACTCGCCGCGCGCGAATGGTCAGGTCATCGCGCTGCAAGACGCCATCCGGCCCGGCGCTGCCGATGAGCGTGTCGAGAGTGGCCAGGTCCTCCGCGTCCGCCCGGTCGGCCAGGGCGGCTCGGATAAGCCGCAGCGTCGCCTGGGCGTAGCGGCCGGCCGCAGCGGGCAGCGGTGGCGTGAGGTCGATGACGAACTGCCGCTCCCCCACCACGGAAAAGCCGGCTTGCTCCAGGCGCGGGCCCCAGTCCGAACCGAGATGCGGCAGCGACTCGGCGGTCTCCCGGCTCAGCGCGGCCTGGCAGCGCTCCTCAAGTCCAGGCCGGCCGAGGCCAATGTCGTGCGGCAGGAAGCGCGGGAAGGCCTCAAGCTCGGCCACGGCCAGATACCCGCCGGGACGGATCGCGGCGAAGATCTCCCCGAGCACCCGATCTGGGTCAGCAAGGTGATGCAGGGACATGGACGCCCACACCAGGTCCGCGGCGTCGAGGCCCGGCCACCCGGCATCGAGGTCAGCCTGGACGGCGCTGACCCGGTCAGCGAGACCAAGCTGCCCGGCCTTGACCTCGACCCGGCCGAGCAACTCGGCCGACTTGTCTACCGCGATCAGTTCGGCCCCGTCGAAGCGCTTGACCAGGGCGAACGTGCCTCCGCCAGGCCCGGCTCCCAGGTCGACAATCCGCCGGCAGTTCAGGTCACCGGCCAGTTCGCGAACCCAGTCCGTGACGTCGGCCAGGTACCCGCCAAGCACTTCGGCGTCCAGTTCCAGAAGCTCAGCCCGGTCGCCCCAGTCATCATCGCCATGCGAGTGACCGCCGCTGGCCTGCTGATGCCCGGCATGGTGATGATGCATCCCCCGACCCTACGCCGCACCGGACCAGGATCGAGGGCCGGCGGCCGGGGCCGGAAGCCGGGACCGGGAGCCGGGGCCGGGAGCCGGGGCCGGGAGCCGGGACCGGGAGCCGGGACCGGGAGCCGGGACCGGAGCCGGAGCCGAGAGCCGGGGCCGGCGGCGCGCGACCAAGTTTCCGTGATCAAGGGCCGGCCCTTGATCACGGAACATCACGCGGGTGATCGCACTGTCATGTTTCCGCAATCAGGTCGCGTTCCATGATCACGGAAATCAGCTGGCGTGATCACACCGCCGCGTTCCGGGCACTGGCGCGAATTCCGTGTTGTCAGCTGGCGCAGGTGGATGAGGAACTCAGCGGAGAGAAGTAAGGCCTGCCGTCGGACCTTGATCGGGTGAAACCGGGCACTCCTGTAGGAGGGTATTTTCCTGTAGGAGGGTTAACAATCATATTCGCTGTTAACCCTCCTACAGGAAAAAAGTCTCCTACAGGAACAGCCCGGAGCCCCGGCCAGGCGACCCGCCGAGATCTGGAAAGGGCCGATACCCGGCAAGTCTCCCACACGGACCAGGCTCAGCCACCACCCGAGCCCGGCCGCCTCACGGGTCCGGCATCACGCGCCCAGCCCGGTACGCCGCTGATGTTCCGGGATCATGCACAGGACGGTGATCATGGAGCCCTGGTGGGGGCCGGGGTGATCACGTGGCTGATGTTCCGTGATCAAGGCGGGCCGCATGATCGCGGAACTATAGCGGGGTGATCTCAAGGGGAGCAGCCTCTGGTCGTGGTCAGGTGAGAGCTGCGCGGGCAGTCAGGCAGCGGCGGGCGGCGCGTCTGGCCAGGATGAGGCGGATCAGGCTGGCGGTGGCGGCTACCGCGATCGGGACCGGGGCGATCGTGCCGGGCGCCGCGGCAAGCTGACTCGCCAGCAGGGCGAAACTGATCGCGTCAGCGGCCATGGCGCTGAAGCCGGCCACGGCGGCGGCGGTCGGGGCGAGCCGGGGCCTGGCGGGCAGCCAGCGGGTGAGGCGGCCGGTGGCGGCCACCGCGACCAGCGCCGCCCAGACGGTGACGGCGACGGCGACCGCGACCAGCGGGAAGACGAGGACCGAGTCGGGGGGCGCGTTGACCCAGTGCCAGGGCGGGGCATGGCGGACGCCCACGTGGCTGGCGATGGCGGCCACCGCCCAGAGCGCACCGACCAGCGGGCCGGTGGTCACCAGGGCGAAGGCGATGCGGCGGGAACTGCGGGCGGCGAGCTCGGGACCGAAGGCGTCGCCTACCTGGAGAGGGTCGCCGAACTCGGTCACGGCCCCCTGCGCCGCCTGGGCAGGCGGGAGTCCGGCCGAGCGGCGCGCGTCCATGCCGTCGAGCAGCCCGGCACGAAGCTCCGCCACGATGTCCCGCCGCGCCCGCGCCGGGCCGCACAGCCTGGCCGCGACCGCCGCGAGGTAACACTCGATCTCGGGAACCGGCGGCGCCGCACCCGAGTCAGGCACCGGCACCGCCGCACCCAGATCGGGCACCGGCCAGGCCTCACCCGCCCCCCGCAGCAGCACCGCCAGCGCCGAATGCGCCAGCCCGGATCGCGCCAGCCCGGACAATCTCACCGGCCCGGACACTAGGGAGTCACCGGCCGGGGCGCGGCGGCTAGCAAGGCGGTTACTGCGGCGGAGAAGTCTCGCCAGGTGCCGCGCTCGGACTCAAGCGCCCGGCGGCCGTCCGGGGTCAGCTCGTACACGCGGCGGCGCCGGCCGCCGACCTCGGACCAGGTGGCCAGCACCAGTCCGGCTCGCTCCAGCCGGTGCAGGGCCGGGTAGACCGTGCCGGTCGGAAGGTTGAACTGCCCGTCGCTGCCGACCCGCAGCGCCTCCATGATCGCGTAGCCGTGCCGGGGACCTGGCTCCAGGGAGGCGAGCAGCATCCCGTCCAGGTGGCCCTTGAGTGTTTCCGCTCTCATACGTAGCCATGCTACTCTCACAATCAAGAGTAGCGACACTACCTGTAGCGTGACTTATAAGGAACTGACTGGAGGCGGCTCTCATGCTCGCCGTGTCAAGATTCGTGCTCCGCCACAAGCTGGCCGTGGTGCTGTTCTGGCTGATCGTGCTGGCCGCGGGGATCTTCGCATCGGCCAGGCTGAGCAGCAGGCTCTCCGGTCAGTTCGCGCTGCCGGGAGCGCCGAGCTACCAGGCCAATCAGCAGATCCTCCGGCTCTACGGCAACGGCGGCAATGGCTATCCCGAGGTCGCCGTGGTTACCTTGCCGCCCGGTACCCGGTCCGCCAGCCCGGCTGGCCGGCGGGCGCTCGGGCAGGCGTTCGGGGCGGTCGCGCGCCAGCCAGGCCTGCGAGTCGCCGACTACGCGAACACCGGCGATCGCGGCTTCCTCGGCAACGACGGGCGGACCAGCTTCGGGCTGGTCTTCATTCCCTTTACCGGCGCGCTCTCGCCGCCCAGCCTCGGCCCGAGGATCACCGCCGCGATGACCCCGGCCCTGCCGTCCGGCAGCCAGGTCAAGGTCACCGGCATGAACGAGCTGGCCAGCGGCGGTCAGGCCAAACAGGGGTTCGGCGTGCTGGCCGAGACGCTGCTGGCGGCGGCGGCCGCGCTGCTGGTGCTGGCCTTCGTGTTCGGCTCAGTGCTCGCCCTGGTGCCGCTGCTGATGTCGGCCGTCGCGATCCCGTCGGCCTTCCTGGCGGTCTACGGCCTGACCGAGGTCACCACGGTCAGCGTCATCGTGCAGTACCTCGTCGCCCTGATCGGCCTCGGCGTGGCGATCGACTACTCGCTGCTGCTGGTCACCAGGTGGCGCGAGGAGCTCGGGGCCGGGCACGATCGCGAAGAGGCTGTGAGCAGGGCGATGGCCACGGCCGGTCGCTCGGTGGTGTTCAGCGGGGTCACCGTCGCGATCGGCTTGCTCTCGCTGATCGTGCTGCCCGCGCCGGCGCTGCGCAGCATCGGGCTCGGCGGGATGCTCGTCCCCGCCGTCAGCGTCGCGGTCACCCTGACCCTGCTGCCGGTACTGCTGGCCACCGTCGGCAGCCGGATGGACTGGCCCCGCCGGCCGCGAGCGGCCGCGAGCCGGAGCTGGACCGGCTGGGCCAGGCTGGTCGTACGCCGCAAGTGGCTCGCCACCGCGGCCGCGCTGATCGTGCTCGGACTGCTGGGCGCGGCCGCCTTCGGGATCAAGATCGGCGAGCCTGCCGCCAGCGCCCTCGGGACCACTACCCCGGCGGCCCAGACCCTGCGCGGCCTGGAGCGCGCCGGCCTCCCCGCGGGCGTGCTCGACCCGATCGAGATCCTGGTCCGCGGTGCTGGCGGAAACGGAGTCGGCGGCGCAGGCGGGAGCGCGGCCACCAGCGCAGCCCAGCTCGCCCGCCGGGAAGCCGCGCTGCCCGGCGTCCGCGTCTCAGTCGCGCCGGCCGGACCGAGCTGGCGGCGCGACGGGACCGCGCTGGTCACCGTGCTGCCCGCAGCCGAGCCTAGCTCGCAGGCCGGCCAGGCCACCATCAGCGCCGTGAACGCCGCCGCCGCCCAGGCCGGCCAGAGGAGCCACACCGCGGGCACCCCGCTGGTCGGCGGCCCTGGCCCGCTGGTGCTCGCCGAGAATCACGCCTTCTACGGCCGGTTCCCGCTGCTGATCGCCGTGCTCGCGGCCGTGACGATCCTGCTGCTGGCCCGCGCCTTTCGCTCGATCGTGCTCCCGGTCAAGGCCGTTCTGCTCAACCTGATCTCGGTCGGCGCGACCTACGGGGTGCTCGTGCTCGTCTGGCAGCACGGCCACGGCTCAAGCGCGATCTGGGGCGTCCCTGCCACCGGCGCGATCACCAACTGGGTGCCGCTGATCGCGTTCGCCTTCCTGTTCGGCCTGTCCATGGACTACGAGGTCTTCATCCTGACCCGGATCCGGGAGGAACGCGACAAGTCCGGCTCCACCGAGACGGGCGTAGTCGAGGGCATCGGCCGGACCGGGCGGCTGGTCAGCGGGGCGGCGCTGATCCTGTTCTTCGCCTTCGTGGCTTTGTCGACCGGGCCGGACACCGATCTGAAGGTTATGGCGACGGCGCTCGGGGCCGGGATTCTGCTGGACGCCACTGTCGTGCGGGGGCTGCTCGTTCCGGCGCTGGT
Source organism: uncultured Actinomycetota bacterium (assembly GCA_963819285.1). Taxonomy (GTDB): domain Bacteria; phylum Actinomycetota; class Actinomycetes; order Streptosporangiales; family Streptosporangiaceae; genus Chersky-822. The sequence goes on along the minus strand of CAWFVM010000004.1, from coordinate 1,427,870 downwards.
CGCCGTACTCGGCCGGTGGAACTGGTGGCTGCCATCCTGGGCCGGGCGGCTGCTGCCCACCCCGGGCCGGCAGCCGGCCAGCGATGCCGCTTAGCCTCGGCGTTTAATTATCCCCGTTTCTAATATTTTGCTTTCTCATTATCCTCGATCGTGGAGTTACTCGCACAGTTACTCACACCGATTGGAGATAGCAATATGCGCGTCCTGTTCGTAACCAATCCCGGCGAAGGACAGCTTTACCCAATGGTGCCCTCGGCGTGGGCGCTGCACGCGAGCGGGCATGAAGTCCTGGTCGCGGCACCGGAGAATTTCCTTTCTAAAGTCACTGCCGTCGGCCTGCCGGCAGCGGCTTCGAGTAAGGCACTGAACTTAGTCGAGATCATGACGACCGGCTCGGGCGGCTCGCTGCGGCCGACCGAGCTGACGTGGACGGACCAGGTGCGCGCGGCGGCCCGAGGATTCGCCATCGTGGCGGAGCGGACCATCGACGGCATGTCAGCGCTGATCAGGGACTGGCGGCCGGACCTGGTGATCGCCGAGTCCACCGCCTTCGGCGCGCCGGTCGCGGCCGGCCGCAACGGCGTCCCGTGGGCCGAGCACCGGCCGGGGCCCGCGATGCCGGTCCAGCTCGGCCAGTTCGTGGCGGAGGAGCTGCCGAAGGAATTCGAGCTGCCTGAGCCCGTGCTCATCATCGACAACTGCCCGCCGAGCTTCCAGCACGACGACGTGCCGTCCGGGCACGTGATCAGGTACGTGCCCTATAACGGGCCGGGCGTCCTGACCGACTGGATGCTGGCCAGAGGCGACCGCAAGCGGGTGTGCGTGACGCTCGGGACCGGCCTTCCGCACGACCCGAATTCCTGGTCGCTATTGGAGCTGATCGTCGGGACGCTCGACGGTCTTGGGGTCGAGCTGGTCCTGGCCGTGCCGGACAAGGAAGAGGTCGGCGCGCCGCGCTGGACGAGCCTGCCTGGATCGGTGCGGGGGGTGGGGCGGTTCCCGCTCAGTGCGGTGCTGCCGTCCTGCGACCTGTCCGTCAACCACGGCGGGGCGGGTTCGACGATGACGTCGCTGGTCAACGGGGTGCCGCAGTTGCTGCTGCCGCACTACGGCGATCAGTTCAGGAGCGCGCAGCGGGTGAGCCAGCGCGGGGTCGGACTGGCCGTGCCGATCAGCGACGTCAGTCCTGAGGCCATCAAGTCGGCGGCTTCGGCGCTGCTGGACAGCGAGGAGTACCGGACGGCCGCTCGCGAGGTCGCCGGCGAGAACGCGAGCCAGCAGAGTCCGGCCGGCCTGGTGGACGTGCTGCTTGACGTGGCCGGGAAGTAAGCAAGGCGCCCGCCCCGCATCGTCTGCGCGGGGCGGGCGCCTGCCCTGGTGTCACTCGGAGCGCACTAGCTGGCTGCGGCAGGCGGCCCTGACCTCGCGCACGACCGACGCGGCGGCCGGGTCGGACAGGTGCGGGTTCATGGGCAGGCTCAGGATCTCGGCGGCCAGCCGCTCGGCCAGCGGGAACTCACCTGGCCGCCAGCCGGCGTCGCGGTAGACCGGCGTCTGGTGAATCGGGACCGGGTAGTGGATCAGCGTCCCGATGCCGGCGGCTTCCAGGTGGCGCTGGACGGCGGCCCGGTCCGGGTGGCGGATGACGAACTGGTGCCAGACCGGCTCGGCCCAGTCCGGCACCTCGGGCAGCCGCAGATCCTCGACTCCGGCCAGCTCGCGGGTGTACCGGGCGGCCAGCGCCCGGCGGCGGGAATTCCACTCGTCGAGCCGGCTCAGCTTGACCCGCAGGAAAGCGGCCTGCAGGTCGTCGAGCAGCGAGTTCGCGCCCGGGAGCTCGTGCTGATACTTGATCCGCATCCCGTAGTTGCGAAGCAGCCTGATCTTGCCGGCCAGCGCGGCGTCACTCGTCACGACCGCGCCGGCACTGCCCAGGGCGCCGAGGTTCTTCACCGGATTCAGGCTGAACCCGGCGGCGACGGACAGCGCGCCGACCCTCCTCCCCCGGTACCTGGCCCCGTGGGCCTGCGACGCGTCCTCGATCACCGGCAGGTGATGCCTGGCCGCGATGGCCGCGATGGCATCCAGGTCGGCAGGCTGTCCGTACAGGTGCACGGGCATAATCGCGGCGGTGCGCGGGCCGATCGCCGCCTGCACCGCCGCCGGGTCCAGGTTAAACGTCCGCTCGTCCGGCTCGACCGGCACCGGCCTGGCCCCGACGGCGGAGACGGCGATCCAGGTCGCGATGAAGGTGTGCGCGGGAACGATCACCTCATCGCCAGGCCCGAGCCCGAGCGCGCGCAGGATGAATACCAGCGAATCGAGGCCGCAGCCGACACCGACGCAGTGCTCGGTACCGCAGTACCGGGCGAACTCGGCTTCGAATTCTTCGAGCTCGGCGCCTAAGGCGTACCAGCCGGAATCGGCCACCCGCCGGTAAGCGGCGTCCATTTCCTCGCGGAGCTCGGCGTAGCCGGGGCGCAGATCCAGGAAAGGCAGGTCTTCCATCGTTTACCTCACAGTGCTTCTGAAGCCATTCTTAAAAAGCCTTCGTAGTCCCTGATGTAGTCGGAATCGTCATAGCATTCCGAGGCCAGCACGAAACAGATAGAATCAGAGGTGAAATGGGCCATCTCGCGCCAGACCATTGGCCCTACGTACAGTGCGCTGGCGGGCTCATCGAGAACGTGCCGGCACCGGCTGGTCCCGTTGTCCAGCGTGATCTCGAACGAGCCCTGCGCGGCGATGAGGAGCTGCTCAAGCTTGCGGTGGGCGTGCGCTCCCCGCGCCGATCCCGCCTGCGCGCCGTACATGAAGTAGACCCGCCGGGTGAGGAATCCGATCTCCTGGCCGGACTCGGCGACGGCCAGGTATCCCCTGGCATCGGCGAACTGCCGCAGGTCGACCAGGTGATGGCCGGCTGGATCGCTGCCGTCGCACTCGCTCATGAGACGATGCGGGGCTCGGGGATCGGCACGATGAACCGGCCGCCGCCGTCAAGGAATGCCTGCTCGTTGCGGATGATGTCGGCCGCGTAGTTCCAGGCGAGCAGCAGATAGTAGTCCGGCGGGCGGACCTTGGCCTGGGCCGGCGACCACACCGGGATGTGCGTGCCCGGCAGCACCTTCCCGTGCTTGAGCAGCGTGGTGTCGCTGCAGAACTCGATCTCGGCCGGGCCGAGACCGCACAGCCGCAGCAGCGTGCAGCCCTTGGACGGGGCGCCGTAGCCCGCGATCCGCTTGCCGTCGGCGACCAGGTCGCGGATCAGCTCACGCACCTGATCGATCACCTGCCTGGTGCGCAGGGCGAGGTCCTGGTAGGCGCGTTCGGAGTACAGGCCGCTCTGCTCCTCCTGGGCGAGCAGCTCGGCGACGACGGGCTCGGGGGTCCGGCCGGCCGAGGTCCGCGCCGCGAAGACCACGATGGAGCCGCCGTGCACGGCCGCCCGCCGCGCGTCCACCACTTGCAGGCCGTGAGCCTGAAAGAGCTGGCCGAGCGTGCCGAGTGAGTAGTACGACAGGTGCTCGTGGAAGACGGTGTCGAACTGGTTCTCTTCCAGCAGGTCCACGAGGTAGGGCACCTCGATGACCAGCACGCCGTCGGCGGCGAGCACCGCGTCCACGCCATCGAGCACGTTGTGCACGTCGTCGATGTGGGCGAAGCACTGCCGCCCGAGCACCAGCGCGGCCTCGCCCTTGTCGCGCGCGATCGAGCCGGACACCGAGGGGCCGAAGAAGTCCGCGATGGTCTCGACGCCCCGGTCATTGGCCACCCGGGCGAGATTGCGGGCCGGGTCGACGCCGACGACTCGCAGGCCTCGTTCGGCGAAGAGCGCGAGCTGGCTGCCGATGTTGCTGCCAAGCTCCACGACCAGGTCACCGGGCACCAGGCTGGCCTGGCTGGCTGACCAGTCGACGATTCGCCGCATGTGCTGCCTGAGCAGCTCAGAGTCCTGCGAGAGGTAGACGTACTGGCCGAACAGTTCCTCGGGGTCCACCACGTGCCGCAGGCACATCAGCCAGCAGCCCCGGCAGGCCACCAGGTCAAGCGGATACGCGGGCTCAGCCGGATAGTCGGGCGCCGGGTCGAGGAATCCGTTCGCCAGCTCGACTGGCCCGAAGGAGATCACGTCGAGCCAGTCCTGCCGGCCGCACACCCGGCACTTGTCTATGAGCCTGACGATGTCTTTTTTCGTCTTCATTGCGGTTCTCCGGGTCGTTGGCTATTTACGGGCCAGGGAGTTCTCTAGGCGGCTCAGTGCTGCTCGCTCCCTGAGCGGCTCCCACCAGGCGCGATTGTCGCGATACCACTGGATGGTCATGGCCAGGCCCTCGTCGAACCCGACCTTCGGCTCGTAGCCAAGCTCGCCGCGGATCTTCGAGATGTCGAGTGAGTACCGCCGGTCATGACCCTGGCGGTCGGGCACGTGCTCGATCATGTCCCAGCCGGCCCCGCAGGCCTCGAGCAGCCGTGCGGTGAGCTCGGTATTGGTCAGCTCGGTGCCGCCGCCTACGTGGTAGGCCTCGCCGGCCCGCCCCTGATGCAGCACGAGCTGGAGCGCCCGGCAGTGGTCGGAGACGTGCAGCCAGTCGCGCCGGTTGCCGCCATCACCGTAGAGGGGGATCCGCCGGCCGCCGAGCAGGTTGGTCACGAACAGCGGGATCACTTTCTCGGGGAACTGATACCAGCCATAGTTGTTGGTGCATCTGGTGACGCTGACATTGAGTCCGAACGTGCGGTGGTAGGACAGCGCCAGCAGATCCGACGCGGCCTTGGTGGCGGCGTACGGCACATTGGGCGCCACCGGAGATTCCTCGGTCCACGATCCCTCGTCGATCGATCCGTACACCTCGTCCGTGGACACGTGCACGAATCGCCGGATGCCATGGCGGAGCGCGGCATCCAGAAGCACCTGCGTGCCGAGGACATTGGTCTTGACGAACTGGCCCGGCGCCAGGATCGAGCGGTCCACGTGGGTCTCGGCGGCGAAATGCACAATCGCGTCATGCCCGGCCACGACCTGATCGACCAGGGCGGCGTCGCAGATGTCACCCCGGACGAACCGGTAGCCGGGGAGCCCGGCGACCGGGGCCAGATTCGCCAGGTTGCTTGAGTAGGTCAGCTTATCGAGAACGGTGACTTCGATTTCAGCCGAGCGCGGTAACTCGCCTCGCAGATTTAACCGGACGAATTCTGATCCGATGAAACCGGCACCACCGGTCACCAGGATTTTCATAGGCCAAGGCTGACAGAAGGGCGGCGGATCCGAAAGGACGGGCGAGTGTTCACCCGGGCGTTCAACCGGGCGTTCAACCGCTGAGGCCGCGCGGTTGAACCGGGTCAATCCGCATTCTGCTGTGGTCGCCCAGGATTAGCTGGTAGACGCGAGGGTCAGGAATTCTGTGCGGGGAGCTTCCGGTGACTTCGACATGGCGGCCGATGAAAGACCGCTCCACCCGGCTGACCCCGTCGATGCTGGTATCTGGCAGCACGATCGAGTATTCGATCTCGCTCTTGCCGATGCGGCAGCCTTCGCCGATCGAGGTAAACGGCCCAATATAGGAGTCGGAGATCTCGACGCCAGACATGATCATCACGGGTCCGGCGATCTTCGAGTTCCTGACCTTAGCTCCGGCGGCGATCTCGACGATCCCGGTGATTTCGCTCATCTCGTCGATATCGCCGTCGACCTGCGGTCTTAGCCGCTCCAGGATGAGCCGGTTGACTTCAAGTATGTCACCGACGCTGCCGGTATCTTTCCAGTGCCCGCTGACGACGTGGGCACCCACCTCATGACCGGCGGAGATGAGCCACTGCACGGCATCGGTGATCTCAAGCTCGCCCCGCGCTGACGGCCTGATGTGCCGGATCGCCTGGTGCACCACAGTAGTGAAGAGATAGACCCCGACCAGGGCGAGATCACTTCTCGGCGACGTCGGCTTCTCGACGAGCCGGACTAGTTTCCCCTGGTCATCGACTTCCGCGACACCGAAAGACGCGGGATTGGGTACGCGGGCCAGCAGGACCTGAGCGGCTGGCCGCTCGGCTCGAAACCTGGCGATGAACGGCGTAACGTCCTCGCTGAGGAAGTTGTCGCCAAGGTACATGAGGAAATCGTCATCCCCGAGCCAGTCTTGCGCGATCAGAACGGCATGGGCCAGGCCGAGTGGTTTCGCCTGCCTGAGATAGGTGACGTTCAGGCCAAAGGCCGATCCGTCGCCGACCGCTCGCCTGATCTGGGAACTGGTTTCGCCGACCACTATCCCGACTTCCTTCAGGCCGGCCGCCGCGATCGATTCGAGCACGAAGAAGAGGACTGGTCTATTGGCAACCGGAAGCAGCTGCTTAGCCGAGGTGTGGGTCATGGGCCGCATCCGTAACCCGGATCCGCCGGACAGAACTAATGCTTTCATGGGGCAGAGTCTAGAACGGACGGCTTAATATGACCTACGCGAAGAACTCCGCGACGAACTCCTCGATGATCTCCTCGGCCCGGAAAATGCCGGACTCCAGGCGGTGGCTCGGGCTCGCGGTCATTCTTTTCGCCGGCTTCATGGACTTACTCGACCTGACGATCGTGAACGTCACGATCCCCAGCATTCTGCGCGGCCTGCATGCCGACTACGTGCAGATCGAGTGGATCGTGGCCGGCTATACACTCGGATTCGCTGCCGTCCTGATAGTCGCCGGGCGACTCGGTGATATCTACGGGCGCAAGCGGCTTTTCCTGGTCGGCATGGCCGGGTTCACAGTTTCCTCTGCGCTGTGCGGCCTCGCCGTCAATCCGGGCATGCTGATCGCGACCAGGCTCTTACAGGGAGCGATGGCGGGCACGATGATCCCGCAGATCCTGTCTATCATTCACACGACATTCGGGCCCGAGGAGCGGAGCAAGGCCTACGGCGTCTTCGGCGGTGTGGTGGGCCTGGCTTCCGCGACCGGGCTGATCGTCGGCGGGCTGCTCGTGCAGTGGGACCTGCTCGGCCTCACCTGGCGCCCGGTCTTCCTGGTCAACGTGCCGCTCGGGCTCGCTGCCCTGATCGCCGGCTGGTTCGTGATCGGCGAGGCCAAGCCCCCGACCACGCCCCGGCTTGACCTGATCGGCGTCGCGCTGGCGTTCGCCGCGACCCTGATGCTCATCTACCCGCTGACCGAGGGCGCGGCGCTGCACTGGCCAGGGTGGACACTGCTCTTGATGGCGGTCGCCGTGGCGCTGCTGGTGATCTTCGTCGGCTACGAACGGCGGCGCACCAGGACGGTCGGCTCGCCGCTGGTAGTACTCAGCCTGTTCCGGGCCAGGACGTTCAGCGCGGGCGTGGTCCTGCTGCTGATCTTCGCGATGTCCTTCGCAGGCTTCTTCTTCTCGTGGACTCTCTACCTGCAGGTGGGACTCGGCTGGACCCCGGTCCACGCCGGCCTGACCGCGGTTGCCTTCGCCCTCGCGGCCATGGTCGCCTCAGGAATGTCAGTGGTCCTGCTCACCCCCAGATTCGGCCGCCGCGTGCTGATGGCCGGCGCGATCGCCAACGCCGCAGGCTACGCCAGCTACGCGCTGCTCGCCCTCCGCTACGGCTCGGCGATCACCTCCTGGCAGATGCTGGCCCCGCTGGTGGTCGCGGGTGCCGGCTTCGGGCTGCTCATAGCCCCCATCGTCGACCTCATCCTGACCGATGTCCCGATCCCGGCCGCCGGGTCCGCGTCGGGCCTGCTCAGCACTATCCAGGAGGTCGGCGCGGCTCTGGGAGTCGTGCTGGTGGGAGTGGTCTTCCCGCTGTCGCGCGGGCACGACTTCGCCAGGGAGTTCAGCACGACGCTGTGGTACCCCGTCGCGATCCTTGGCATCGTGTTCGCAGGCCTGTTCGCTCTCCCCCGCCAGTTCCGCCCCCGAGACCTGGACGCGGAACTGGAAGCGGCGAGCGCGGCCGAGAGCGGAGCCTGACCCGGACCGGATCAGGGGCGCTGGCTGGGTGCGCGCAGCACGTAGATGATGGTCGCGTAGGACAGCAGCGCGACGCCGGTGAGGACGGACATGCCCATCGAGTCGACGGCCTTGCCGCTGCTCGTGAAGCTGGCGCCCATCGCCGAGGCCACGCCCAGCGTGAACAGGCCAACCGCCGAGGCCACGATGGCCACCACATGGCGGCTCATGATCGCCTGCACCAGCACGCCGAGTGCTCCCAGGCCAAGCAGGAGCCCGAGCACAGCGTGAATGCTGAGCGTCGCCGGCCCGTTCGAGATCGCGCTCCCGATTCCGCTGCCCTGGTCGGCTCGCGGAACGGTGTCGTACAAGTTGACGTACATCCCGAAGCCGAACTCCACAACGGTCAGCACCAGGACCGCCATGCTGCCCAGCCTGACCCTGGCCAGGCCTGGCCTTGCCGTTACGGCGACGGGCCTGGCGGTAGATTCTGCGTTCACACTCATCTGCTCACCTCATTGTGTTGTGGCATGGGCCCGCTTAATCCTGAGGACTGGCATTCCAGGGAATCGCAGCAGAACTAGCAAGACGCCTCCCCATGGATCATGCGGAGCGTTTCAGACAGCGCCGTCGGCGGTAAGGACAGGGAGCGACTACTCGCGACCCAGAGTGACCCCACTGGCCTGAGACTCAGGCCGTGCTCGGAGACGATCAGGCTTCGAGTCCGGGCCATCGCCGCTCCGTGCTCCTTCCGTAGCCCGACCCGTTCCGTAGCCCGACAACGCCAGTCCGATATCTGGCCTGGTCTCCAGCTCGCTAAAGCGGCGCCGAAGATCCAGTAAATCGTCGCGGACACTAAATCATGACCGACCGCTAATGCTGTCTCCAGTATAGCCACATTCTCGCAAACGCCTGGTGGCCCATGCCGTCAGCACCGCCCGTGTCGGTTATTGATTCACCGTTCATTCAAGTTACCTTTAGCCTGGTCTCGTACCAGTACAACTCGTCTGTGCCCGCTGCGTAATTCAGCCGACGTCCCGGAACCGGAATCCCCCGAGCCCCGCGCCCGCCAGCACCACCGCGACCAGGCCGAGCCAGACAAGCGGAGTCGCGTGCACGACCCCGCCGGGAAGCTTCGGCACGTGGGTGAACGGCGAGATGTCCAGGACCCACTGCGGGAATCGCAGCAGCGGTCCGAACAGCACCACAAGTACCGCACCGGCGACCGCCGCCCACCCGCCGCCGACGCAGGCACGGGGAAGGACGCCGAACAGCGCCACCGCCAGGCCCGCCACGGCGAGCGACGCCGGAAGCTGCACGAGGACCGCACCGAGCAGCCTTGGTACCTCGGTGCCCGCGTCGCCCGCCCTGAGCCCGAATCCGAGGCCAATCGCCAGGCCCGCACTGACCAGCAGGATCGTCGTCCCGGCCAGCACCACGCTCAGATGGCTGAGCGCCCACTTCACCCGGCCGGCCGTTGTCGCCAGCACCTGCTCGGCCAGGCCCGCCGTCTCCTCGCTGTACAGCCGCAGTACCGCGGCGACGGCGTACGCGGCCGCGATCAGGCTGGCCAGCGTGACGAGGGCAGCCAGATAGGCCGTGGTGATGGCGGCCTGACCGCCCAGCCGGGAGATCGCGTCCCTGAGCTGCGTACTGCTGTCGAGCACGGAGCCGATGCCCTTGCCGGCCGCGCCGCAGATGGCCCCCATGAACAGGAAACTAGCCGCCCAGCCCGCCAGCGGACCCCACTGCAGCCGCCAGGCCAGTCCGAGCACGCCGGCCAGCCGGTCAGACGCCTGCGGCCGGCCCGGCACGGGCGGGGATCAGTCCGGCACCATAGTCACGCCGCGCGGTCACGACGAACGCGGCCAGGCAGGCCGCGACCGCGAGCCCGGCGGGCAGGGCAAGCACCCACCATCGCTCCCCGGCGAACGGCCGGACCAGTTCGGTCCAGCCAAGCGGCAGCACCCAGGACAGCCAGGACAGCGACCTGGTGGTGGCCGAGTCACCCACCGCCCGCAGCAGGTACGCGGCCCCGAGCACCCCGAGCGCGACCCCCCTGGCCGCCCGCGCGCCTGACGCCACCTGCGCGGCCAGCGCGGCCAGGCTAGCGAACGCCATGCCCCCGACGGCAATGGCGAGCGCGAGCGCGATCGAGCCCCCGGCCGGCAGGCCGACCAGGATCAGCGCGACGCCGATCAGGATCGCCAGCACCGCGTTCGCTGACCAGGCCACGACCACGGCGGCGCAGAGCGGCGCATATCGCCCGACCGACGCCGAGCCGACCAGCTCAAGCCGCCCGGTTTCCTCATCTGCCCTGGTGTGCCGCACCACTACGAAGACGCTCATCAGGGCGGCGAAGATGGTCGCCCACACCCCGTACCGCCAGGCCGTCAGCGCCCCCACCGAGTCGCCGTACAGCTTGCTGTAGAGGAAGACCAGCGCCGGATTGCGGCCGCCGCTCGCCGCGAGCAGCATCCGCTGCGCGGCGGTCGGATACAGCTTCCCGAGGGCATACCCCGTGCCAGCGACCCCGGCCGTGATCACATAGACCCAGGCCGCCAGCATGATCCGGTCCCGGCGCACGGCAAGCCTGGCGAGCGGCCAGGTACCGGCAAGCGCGTTCATTCCGCGACTACCGCAACGCCGGGCCCGATCGCACAATGACAACGGATCGCGGTCTGCATGGCGTCATTCTACGGAAAACCTGGCAACTGGCTCCGGACTCAGCCGGGAGCCTGCCAGTGGTAAAAGCGGGTAGCCATGGCATCGGCAGGCGAACGCCAGGTCGCCGGGTCGTAAGCCTCCAGGTAGGCCTTGAGGTCAGCGCTGATCTGGACGAACAGCGGATCGGACCGCGCCGCCTGGATGTGGCCGCCGCCGTCTTCTTCATCGAAATCCTGCATATGTACGTACAGACCTCGATAGCTGAAAAGTTCTCTCCGCCTGGTGCCCATCCGGTAAGGTACGTCGGTCTGGTCGAACTCGCTGAAGAGCCGTGCCACCTCTGCCGATGCCTGAGGCTTGCTCCCCATTCGCCCGATGATCAGAGTGCTGTGCATCTGGCTCCCACCTTCTCATCACGAGACTAACGATTCCGAGGCCGCCGGCCGGTCATCAATGAGCCTGCATCGCCCTGGTCGAGAACGACTGGAAGCTCGCTTGCGCCGCACGGCGATCCCGGCCGCTATGCGCCCCAATCCTGAACCTGGCACTATCGGCAGCGCAGAGATGGAGGAATTCAAGTTGCACTCAATGCCGTTAGCTCCGCTGTCCGCTCACTCGGTCCTGATCTTTGTCAGCGACATCGGCGTGCTGCTCGGCACGGCATTCCTGCTCGGGCTGCTTGCAAGGCGACTGAATATGCCGCCTATAGTCGGCGAACTATGCGCGGGAGTTCTGCTCGGGCCGTCCGTGCTCGGGCACCTGGACCCTCCGGTCGCGGCCTGGTTACTCCCGCGCGATCCCAGTCAGATGCACCTGATCGACGGCCTCGGCCAATTCGGGGTGATCCTGCTGGTGGGCATGACGGGGATCAGCATCGATCTGCGTCTCCTGCGGCATAAGGCCGGCACGGCGGCAGCCGTGGGAGCCGGCGCCCTGCTGCTGCCGCTCGGCTGCGGCGCGGCCGTGGGTCTCATCCTGCCGCGGACGCTGATGGCGGGTGGTTCTGACCGGGCGGTTTTCGTTGCCTTCATCGCGGTCGCCATGTGCGTGAGCGCGATCCCGGTCATCGCCAAGACGCTGCTCGAGATGCGCCTGCTGCACAGAGATCTCGGCCAGCTGATCATTAGCGCGGCCACGATCGATGACGTGATCGGCTGGCTGCTGCTCTCGGTAGTTTCGGCCATGGCCACCGGCGGCCTGCGGGCGCACCACGTGCTGGTGTCCGTCGCCTGGCTGGCCGCGCTGATCGGGCTCAGCCTCACCCTGGCCCGGCCGGCGGCGGACCTCAGCCTCCGGCTGGCCGGGCGGTCCAGGGACCCCGGCCCGATGGTCGCTGTCGTGGTACTGATCGTGCTTGGCTTCGCCGCGGTGAGTCAGGCCATCGGCATGGAGGCCATCATCGGCGCGCTGTTTGGCGGCATGGTGATCGGATCGTCCAAGTGGGTGAACCACGACAGGCTCGCGCCGCTGCGCACGTTCACTGTCGCGGTGCTGGCCCCCGTTTTCTTCGCCACGGCCGGTCTCCGCATGGACCTCGGCGCGCTTGGACGGCCCGTCGTGCTCGGAGCGGCGCTGCTCGTGCTCGCGGTCGCCTTCGCCAGCAAGTTCGCTGGCGCGTACCTCAGCGCCCGCTGCGTGCGCCTGGATCACTGGAACGCGGTCGCCCTCGGGGCTGGCCTCAACGCGCGCGGCATCATGGAGATCGTGCTGGCGCTCGCGGGCCTGCAGCTTGGCGTGCTGACCACGGCGATGTACACGATCATCGTGCTGGTGGCGATCATCACCTCCGTGCTCGCGCCGCCTGTCCTGCGGTTCGCGATGCGGCACACCGCCGAGGTGACCCGCGAAGAGCAGCTCAGGGAGCTTCAGCTCACGGGCGGCGAAACCACTACGGCTGCGCCAGCCGACGGCCGCCAGGCCCCTGCCTCACCCGGTCCGGCCCTCAGGCTGCCATCAGATCGCAAGCAAGAAACTTAGTGCGAGGTGCACTGGAAATTGCCGCCCCCTAGGGGGATGCTCAACGGAAGGATGGGGTCTCATCCCCTAGGTTGTGTAGATATATCGTTTATGAGGACGTGACATGAACAGCCAACCTGCACAGCTAAGCGTCGGGCTACTCGGCCCGCTATATGCCGATTTAAGCGGAGTTCAGGTAACACCAAGTGCTCCCAAGCAGCGCCAGGTCCTGGCTCTGATCGCGCTGAACGCCGGCCGGGTCGTCACCGTGCCGACGCTGATCGAGGAACTGTGGGGGGATCGTCCGCCGCGCAGCTACGCCACCACGTTGCAGACCTACATTTTCCAGCTGAGGAACGCCCTGACGGCGGCGCTACCCGGCAACCCGGCGGCCAGGCAGCTGCTCAGCACCCAGCATGGCGGTTACCTGCTGGAGAGCGGCTGCCGGACCGACGTCGATGAGTTCAACCGGGTCGCGCACGCGGGCCGGGTCGCGGCCGAAGCCGGCGATCACCGCCTCGCCTCCCAGGAGCTTGGCCGCGCGCTCGAATTATGGCGCGGATCGGCCCTGGTGGATGTGCGGATGGGGCACCTGCTTGAGCTTGAGGCGGCTTCGCTTGAGGAGATCAGGCTCGGGGTGTTCGAGCGCCGCATCGACGCCGACCTGGCACTCGGCCTGGCATGCCGACATGCTGGGCGAGCTGACCCTGGCCGCGGCCAGGAATCCCATGAACGAGAACCTGTGCGCCTTCTGGATGATCGCGCTCTACCGGTCAGGGCACGTCAGCCGCTCGCTTGAGGCCTTTCACCGGCTCCGCTCGGTGCTCAAGGATGAGCTCGGCGTCGAGCCCTGTCCCAGAATGCAGCGCCTCCAGCGAGCCATCCTGTCGGGCGACCCGACTCTCGAGTCGCCCTCACCCGCACCCTCACCATCGCCAGTCGCCTAGGAACCGGACCAGGAACCAGGAACTAGACGGGCGGATTCCCGTGCTTGCGCGGCGCCAGCTCGGGTCGCTTCTCGCTCAGCAGTTCGAGCGCCCGCGCTACCGCGGAACGAGTGTCCGCCGGGTCGATCACGTCGTCGACCAGCCCGCGCTCGGGCGCGTAGTAGGGATGCATGAGCTCAGCCTTGTACTCGGCGATGAGCCGGGCTCGCGTCTCGTCCGGGCAGTCGGCGGCGGCGATCTCCTTGCGGTAGATCACGCCGACGGCCGCCTCGGCCCCCATCACGGCGATCTCGTTAGCCGGCCAGGCGAACGAGAGATCCGCCCCGATGGAGCGTGAGTCCATCACGATGTAGGCGCCGCCGTAGGCCTTGCGAAGGATGACCTGGATCCGGGGGACGGTGGCATCACAGTAGGCGTAGAGGAGCTTGGCCCCGTGCCTGATGATGCCCTGGTGCTCCTGGTCGACGCCGGGCAGGAAACCCGGCACGTCGACGAGCGTGACCAGCGGGATGCTGAAGGCGTCGCACAACTGCACGAACCTGGCCGCCTTCGACGACGCCTGGATGTCGAGTACGCCGGCCCTGACCATCGGCTGGTTCGCGATGATGCCGACCGTCCGGCCGCCTATCCGCGCCAGTGCGCAGACAATGTTGCGGGCCCAGTGCTCATGGACCTCCATGAACTCGCCATTGTCGACCAGCTCGGAGATCACGTCGCGCATCTGATACGGCTGTCTCGGGTCAGCGGGGACGATGTCAGTGAGGCTGGGACAGGACCGCTCGGGCGGATCACCTGTCTCCGCCACCGGAGGCAGTTCGTGGCAGTTGGAAGGCAGCAGCGAGATCAGGTAACGAACATCATCAAGGCAGGCCTTCTCGTCGTCGTAGACGAAGCTCGCGACACCGGAGACCGTCGCGTGCACCTCCGCCCCGCCCAGTTCCTCATGGCTCACCGACTCACCGGTCACGGCCTTGATCACGTCGGGCCCGGTCACGAACATGTGCGAGGTGTCGCGGACCATGAAGACGAAATCGGTCAGCGCCGGGGAGTAGGCAGCCCCGCCGGCGCATGGCCCCAGGATGACGCTGATCTGCGGAATCACGCCGGACGCCCGGACGTTGCGACGGAAGATCCCGCCGTAACCTGCCAGAGCGACGACCCCCTCCTGGATCCGGGCCCCGCCGCTGTCGTTGAGCGCGATCAGCGGTGCGCCAGCCGCGATCGCGAGATCCATGACCTTATGAATCTTCGCGGCATGCACCTGCCCGAGCGAGCCGCCGAATACGCGGAAATCCTGCGCGTACGCGAACACCCGGCGCCCGTGGACGGTGCCAGACCCCGTCACCACTCCGTCGGTGTAGGGGTCGCGTGCGGACAGCGACCCCGACTCGCGCCGCCGGAACAAATCGAGCTCGGTGAAGGAACCGTCGTCGAGCAGGAGTCCGAGCCGTTCCCTCGCCGTCAGCTTCCCTTTGGCGTGCTGACGCTCAGTCGCCAGTTCATCGCCGCGGATCGCCAGTTCGCGCAGCTCCCGCAAATGGCGAACCTGGTCGCGAGCCGGTGCCGCGAGCTGAGTCAGCGAACTCATTTCATTCATGTATTCAGCGTGCGCCACCCGCCGAATTACTTCATCTCGTATCTTGCTCAGGCATGCCGCCGCGAGCAGCGCCCGACTTGAATTAGATCAGCTCACGACAACGCCGCGTTCCGGCGCGAAAATGACTGATTTACCCAAGCGGCGGCGCAATGGGCGGAGGCCAGGCACTGCTCATTGACGGGCACTGCCTGACCTCGAACAACGTCTCTCGCGGCCTAGCGATCACCGTCACCGGCATCGCTGAACCTGGCCCCTGGCCGCGCTTGATTCCTACTTATTCAGCTCGCAGCCTCTTGCCTGCATCTGAGTCGGTCAGCGAATTCGCTCCACTCTTCGCTCACGCTTTCGGCTATCGCGGCGACAGCACTCGACCAGTGCACGGGAATCGCGTCTATAAACTCCCTCCAGTCGTCTGCGTGCGGAGCGCACATCGCCATCCACCGGAGGAACTCCTTACCACCCTCCGTATACCGTATAGCCGGATCATTCGACAGCTTGGCCGATAGCCCCGACCAGGCAGGAGGAACATTAGCGCGCTTATTTCGCTGCAGTGGAATGCCGCTTACCGACGCCTCTGATCTCGGCGGATCGGCATTATTCTGAAGCTCGGCGACCCGGGCGTGCGGCAGCCGGTGCCTATTCCGATCCTGATCAGCGCCGCCGCGAATCCTTGACCTCACATCGTGCACTGTGCCGAGCGAGACATCGGCCTCCTTCGCGACCTGCCGCAATGGAGCATCCGGGTGAGCATGGATGTATTCCGCGGCCCTTCTCCGGCCCTCGCCCGCGACTACCGGACGCCGCCTTCCATCGCGGCCGAGGCGTTTGGGGCTCGGCTGCACCTCATCCGTCCGGCGATTCCGGAGCGACGCGATTGTCTTCGCACTCAGCCCGGCAATACTGGCGACCGCGCGGTCAGACCAGTCGGGATGATCGGCGAGTACTCGCTTGGCCCCGGAGATACGGTCAACCTTCGATAGCGGCAGACCGTGTAGCGTATTCGATTTTATTGCCAGCACAAGTGCTTCCTCATCACTGCAGTCAAAGAAGCATGCGGCTATGCTGTCGTCGCCGCGCAGCTTGGCGGCCGCCAGTCTGTGCATCCCGTCGATGACACGCCAGCCGCGTTCTTGTACGAGGATCGGCGGAGCTCGGCCGAACCCGCCACTCCGACAAGCAACTGAACGTGAACTGGATTCGTCCCGTCCTGGCGAAGGTAGAATCCGGGTGTTAACGAACCTATCGGGACGTCCCGACGGGGCAGGGTCTCGACGAGATGTTTGAGGTCGAAGTTCTCGCTGCCCACCGACTCGCCAGCCGCCAGGGCGACCGCGCTGCTACCTCCTGCGATTAAGGCGGCCTGCTCATCCTGATCCGCCATCCGGGTGCTCCTTTCTGCTGCATTTCGTCCGGTTCCGTGCGGTTATCTGGAAGCCTGGCAGTACAGTCTTTAGCTCTGGTCGAGCACGAGTGGAACTCCGTCGCGGCCCAGCGGAAGCACCGTCGCAGCCGGGCGGAAGCAAGGTCGCGGCCCAGCGGAAACACCCTCGCGGCCCAGCGGAAACACCCTCGCCGGGCGGAGTGTCCTGGTCGTGGACGGTAGTGCTCGACGCCACCAGGGTTCCGTGATCATGATCGCGGTCTTGATCACGGAACCCTGGTGGCGTGATCACACGACTCATCTTCCGTGATCAAGGTCTGCTTCATGATCACGGAAGATGAGTGCCTGCGACTGCGGGTCACTCCGGTCCCATTGCTGACATTGGTAACAGGAGTATCGGCCCAGGCTGCCGCTGGGAGGGAGAAGGGGAAGAGATCGCCGGGCCGGGTCAAACTTATCGACAGTTTCCGTCGAACAACTGCCCGGTTAGTCCGTTTGGCGAACCTGGCTGGGGTGATCTCGGAACTCGCGGGTTGGCGGCACTTCCCCTTGTCGCCTTGGGTAGTCGCTGGGTTGATGTCCGCCTACCTGGAATTTTCGTGACCGCTAGAACTGGGGCCTCCGCTAGTTTCTCGGAGAGCTGTCGTCCTTTTAGCGGAGAGTGACGACCGTCTCCGGACAGGTCGACTTGTTCACCCCGAAAGGGCGGATACACGGCAGGCACGCCACGCCGACCATGCTGACCAACCGCCCGAACCCGGACTGCCGCCGAGCACAAGCTCCGCAAGAGGACACCCCAAGTCCAGAAACCCGGTCTCCCCATATCACGGGCTCCGGTGTAATGGCGGTACCCCGCCGATGTTCGTGATCACGGCAGGGGCGGCGATCACGGGACCTAGGCGATGGTGATCATGAAACGAATCCTTGATCGCGGAACATCAGCCGCGTGATCACGCCAGCTGGGTTCCCCGATCAAGACCTCGACCAGGATCACGGAACCCAGCTGGGGGGTCGGGAGCCTCATTGGGGGTGGGGAGCCAGCATCCGGAAACCTGGTTCCCCAGAAACACCGAACTTCGCGCGGGCCGTTCGACTGCGGATGGCGACCGGCGGGTGGCTGCTGCCGGCCATTCGACTGCGGATGGCGACCGGCGCCGTCGGCCGATGGCCGGAGAACATATTGCGCGGCTAGTGACATATTTGCCGGCCGCGATCCGTCATACCTGTACCGGAGGAAACAGCAAGCGGTGCGAGGAGGTCTGGCCTGGTGCGCGAGTCGATGAGTCTCGCCTTGCGTAATCTTCTGTTCACTATTGTGGTGCCCGGGGCTGGAGCGATCTGGTTCCCGGCCTGGATCCTGCACGGCCACGACGACATCGCTGCGTCGTCCTGGCCGGCGGTGGCTGTGATCGCCGCTGGCGTGGCGCTGTACGGGTGGTGCGCCTGGAACTTCGCGAGCACGGGCCGCGGCACGCCAGGTCCGTGGGACGCGCCACGGCAGGTGGTCGTCTCTGGTCCCTACCGATGGGTGCGCAACCCCATCTACATCGGCGCCCTGGCCGTGGTGCTCGGCGAAGCCTGGCTGTTCTCGTCGCTGACCTTGCTGGAGTACGCGGGAGCCATCGCAGTCGTCTGCCATCTCTTCGTGCTGCTCTACGAAGAGCGAACCCTGCGGCGTCGCTTCGGCGCCGCTTACGCCGAGTACCTGCGCGTCGTTCCCAGGTGGCTCCCCCGTCGGCCGCGCTCAGCAATGTGAGGTCCCGCTCGGGAGAGGCGTGAGGCCCCGCTGGGGAGCTGGGGCCTCACGCTGACGAACCGGCAGGCTGCCTCCCGCAGCTGAGCGCCGACGGCCGGCAGCCGACGGTCAGGTCCGCCTGGCCGCGCTCGCCTGGCCTCTGGCCGCCTCGACCAGCGCGCCGAAAAGACTCTCCGCGCACCCGCCGTTCTCCTCCGCGTGCCACTGCACGGCGACCGCGAACGGGTGATCGGCCAGCTCCACGGCCTCGATGACGTCATCTTCCGCCCAGGCCGTCACAGTGAGCCCGGTCCCGATCCGGTCGATGGCCTGATGATGATGGCACGGCACGGTGCGCCCGTCGCCATTGACGCCGCCCTCGCCGCCGCCATGACCACCCTCACCACTGATGATCTTGGCGAGCTGGCTGCCGGGCTCCACCCGGATCCGCTGCGCCCCGAAGACCCCCCGCTCGGGCTCGTGCCCCTTGTGACCGGTGAGGTCGGGCAGATGCTGATGCAGGGTACCGCCGAGCACGATATTCATCACCTGCAGGCCCCGGCAGATCCCGAGCACCGGGAGTTTGGCCCGGATCGCCGCCCGGGCCAGGGCCACCTCGGCCGCATCGCGCCTGGGGTTGAGCCGCCCGGTCTCTGGATGGGCCGCCGCCGCGTACAGCGCGGGGTCCAGGTCACCGCCACCGGGCAGCAGCAGGCCATCCAGCCGGCCAACCGCCTCCTCGATGCCTGGCTGCGGTGGCAGCAGCACCGGCAGGCCGCCCGCCGCCGTCATCAGATCTACATAGGTCTGCGGCATCAGCGTGGCCGGCCGGTCCCAGAAGGCCCATTTCGCCCGGACCATGTTGCTGCTTATCCCGATCAGGGGAGGTTTCTCGTTCATGGCGGAGTTCACGCTCGGGCCACCGGCCGGCTATCCGGCCAGCGAGCCGGCGGCGCGCTCGCCGTATACCGGGCATCCGTAGACTGGCTCGTAGGGAGCGAAAAGAGACCAGCCAGGCTCGGCTCGCAGACGGTTCACGAACGGATTGTTATCCGTGAAGAAATCTCCGTTGATCGCGCGGACCCGGTATTTCTCGTCAATCCCGGAATCAACCAGCAATTGCTGCATGAACTGGCCGAGCGCCGGCGCACGGTTGTCATAGAGCGAGCGGATGAGCCGGTAGTAAGTCTCGTAGCCGGTCTTGAAGAAACGCTGATAGCGCAGCGCCGCTTCCGACTCCGCGCTCTCCCCGGCGAGGCAGCTGATCGTCTCTTCGGCCGCCCGCCGCCCCGTGGTCAGGGCCAGGAACACCCCGGCGGAGAACACCGGATCGGTGAAGGACCCGGCATCCCCGATCACGAAGTAGCCAGGACCGGCGAGGGTGTCCGAGTGATACTCGAAGTTCTGCTCGCCGGTGAGCTCCTTGTGCACCGTCGTTCCCCTGATCCGGTCCCTGATGCGAGGCAGCCGGTCAACATAGGACGAGAACACGTCCTCGGGCCGTGATCTCCGCAGCTGCTCGGCCGGCGCCATCGCGCCGACGCTGATGATGTCCTTGCGGATCGGGATCGCCCAGACCCAGCCGTCCTCGTGCACCCCGATCTGGGTATCGCCCTCGACGCCCGGGTTGTACTGCTCGTCCAGGCCGCCGAAATGCTTGAAGATCGCCGCCATCTTGAGCGTGGCGTCAGCCTTCCGCAGGTTCAGGGCCCTGACCACCACGCCGGCCCGGCCGCTCGCGTCGATGACGTACCGCGCCGTCGCGCTGTGCGCTGCTCCGCCCGCGGTATAGCGAACTCCGCTGATCCGCTCGCCGGCGAAGATCAGCTCGGTGACCCTTGCCTCCTCCAGCACCGTCGCGCCGGGCTCAACAGCCGCCGCGTCGAGCAGGATCTTGTCGAACGCGGATCGCTCGACCTGGAATGTCCAGGTCCGGTATCCGTCGCCAGCGTCGGTAAGACCGACCCGCCGCACGAATCGGCTTGGCCCAGAAAGCTCAAGACCAGTTTTAACCGGGAATCCCCCGGCACTCACCCGCTGGAGGAGGCCGAGCTGGTCGAGGACATCGAGTGTATAAGGCAGGAGCGATTCGCCGATGTGAAATCTCGGGAACTTCTCCCGCTCCAGGACAAGCACCGAGTGCCCGCTACGGGCCAGCGTGATCGCGTAGGAGCAGCCGCTAGGCCCCCCGCCAATCACAATCGCGTCGAAATGGCCTTCGTGTGCCTCAGCCATGAACTCTCTCCTTCACCCGGTTAAAGTCCGCTAACCATCCATTCGGACCTTAATAGATTGACCGAAGATTGTCGTCATCGCCATAAATGGCACGTTCAAGTGCGACCTGACCTCAGTTGAACCATGCCGGAATACCATTCCAAAGACAATCAATGAGTCATTTGACGCACCAAAGGCAGACCTAGGCGATATCGCGAGAGATCCGAGTGAAGGCGGTTGCTGTCACGCGGCGGCAGCGGCTTGCGGCACGGGGTTGCCGTCCGGGCATGCTGCGAGCGGCGGACGCCGGATCCAGGACCGGGACCGGGCCGGGACTGGGCGAAACCAGGCATTGCGGAGAAGGTAACCGAACCCGGACCGGTCAGCAGTCAGTCTGTCCCCCCGCTTATGTTCCGTGATCATGAAGCAATCCTTGATCACGGAACATATGTCGCGTGATCACCCCACCAGGATTCCGTGATCAAGATCCCATCCATGATCACGGAAACCTGCCGGGACCGGCTGGGCTGCGGCGCGACGGGCCGGCCGGTCCTTTTGCCGGGTATGCCGGGATCGGGAGGGCCGCGGCGCCGCACCCGGGGTCCCCTGCTGTTGCGCGGACGACAACAGGGGGCCCCAGCTGTCGTCAGCCTCAGCCGCAGCCGCACCCGGACACCCGCCTTAAGATCCTGGCATTGTGCTGAGACCACACCTCTGTCACATCGATGCACCTGCGCCCGGCGCACACGGCGAGTTCTCCGTCGTGGCCAGTCCCAAGCCGGACGGCATGCCCTCGATGCAGAGCGTTAGCGAAGCAGCCGGCATCGAGGGCATGCCGCCCGGCTAGCCCCAGCCAGGTCTAGGGGTGGGGTCGGGTCGAGCCGCTGGGTGACTGACCGGGCCGGGCCGGGCCGGGCTTGGGGGCGACATACGAGCCGGGGCGACATATTTGGGAGGTGTGCTTCGTCATAGCGGTGCGGTGGCTCATGCTGTCCGCGAGATCCTCAAGGGAGAGGGAACGTGACATGGCACGGATCGCTGGGGTTCCCGCTAGTCAGGGTGGCCTCTACGTCAAGCTGGCGTACTACTTCACCCGGCGCAGCATCGGCAAGCTGACCGGACGGTCACCGGCGACCATGATCGAGCCGGTCGAGATCTACGCGCACGTGCCGGGACTGCTGCGCGGCTACGCCGCACTTGAGCAGGCGACTGGCAAGCTGCACGGCATCGACAAGCGGGTGCGGGCGCTAGCCGAGCTCAAGGCGGCGACGGTCGTCCAGTGTGAGTACTGCATCGACCTGGGGTCACAGGTCTCACGGCAATGGGGGCTGCGGGACGAGGAGTTGCTCGCCCTGCCGTCCTATCAGACCAGCCCGCTCTTCTCCGACCTGGACAAACTGGTTCTCGACTACGCCGTCGGCCTCAGCCGTACCCCCGTGCAGGTACCCGATGAGCTGTTCACCCGGCTGCGCGCGCACTTCAGCGAGGCTCAGCTCGTCGAGCTGACCCACGTGATCACGCTGGAGAACCTGCGCGGCCGGTTCAATCTGGCCTTCGGCATCGGCGCGGCCGGGTTCAGCGAGGGCCAGGTCTGCGCGCTGCCCGTCCGCCAGGCTACTGAGACCATGCCTGGCTGAGCTCGGCCAGGTCCAGGTGCCGCAGGCGAGCCGGGTCGGCCATGAGGTCGATCGCCGTGATCCGGTCGCCCTCCACGGTGAAGCTCATCACCGCGAACGGCCGGGCGCGCTCGGTGATCACCGCTCCGGGGACGCCGTTGACCAGCGCCAGATGCGCGTTCCGGCCGATCCGCGAGAAGGTGGTGGCCTGGCCGGCCACGGCCCGCGCTCCGGCGACCCGCCTCGGCGCGGCCGCCCCTGCGGCAGTGCCGAAGTCGGCCCTGATCACGACGTCGGGATCGAGAATCGCGAGCAGCGCCTCGAAGTCACCCCCGCGCGCGGCGGCGAAGAAGGCGTCAACCGCCGCCTGCTGCCTGGCCAGGTCAACATCCGGCAACGAGACGGTCTCCTGCACCCGGCGCCGGGCCCGGCTGGCGAGCAGCCTGGCGGCGTTGGCCGACCGGCCGACGATGGCCGCGATCTCCTCAAACGGCACGGCGAACATGTCGTGCAGCACGAACGCCACCCGCTCGGCCGGCGCCAGCTTGTTGAGCACCACGAAGAGCGCCAGGCCGACCGACTCGGCCAGCAGGGCCTCCTGCTCGGGATCGGTCGCCTCATCCGCGCTGATGACCAGCTCGGGAACCTCGACGACCAGCGGCTCCTCCCGCCGGGACCGGCGCGAGCGCAGCATATCCAGGCACACTCGCGCCACCACGGTGGTCAGCCAGCCGCTCAGGTTCTCCACATCGCTCGAATCCGCGCGGCTAAGCCGCAGCCAGGACTCCTGCACGGCATCATCGGCCTCGGCCAGCGAACCGAGCATCCGGTAGGCCACGGCCCGCAGATGAGGCCGGCTCTCCTCAAACCGGTGCGCTAGCCATTCACCTTCGTCCACGAACACATCATCCCTTGGTCGCGGTCCATCACAGCGGTGACCGACCAAACCCAGCCGATGTGTCATGCTCCGCCCGTTTCACCCGCCCGTCAATCGATGATCATGCTTGCCCGGCTGAGCATGGAGTTCACGAACTCGACGAACTCTCGCGGCGTCTGCTGCTGGCCGACCTCGTCCTCGGGCAGCTGCACGCCGAATCCGCGCTCGACGTGACTCGCGGTCTCCAGGATGGCGAGTGAGTCGTAGCCGAGCTTCCGCGAATTCCGCGTCCAGGATGTCCCCGTCGAGGTCGACGGATTCATCCTCGCCCGCCGACGCTCGCAGTGCCAGCCTGAGATGGTCTAAGGTAAATCGTTCCATATCGTTCCTCCAGCTGATCTGGTCAGAAGTTGCCGAGACCACCGCAGACATTGATCGCCTGCGCGGTCATGGGAGCGGCGCCGTCGGTCACCAGGTAGCCGACCAGGGACGCCACCTCGTCGTCGGTGCTATAGCGGCCGAGCGGGATCTTGGCCTCGAAGCGGCTGAGCACCTCGGCCTCAGAAACCCCCCAGTGCGCCGCGTAGCCCTGCCTGACCCGCTGGGCCAGCGGGGTCTCCACGTAGCCAGGGCAGACCGCGTTGACCGTGATCCCGGTCTTGGCCAGCTCAAGCCCCAGCGCCTTGGTAAAGCCGACGACCCCGTGCTTGGACGCCGAGTACGGCGCGCCGAGCACGACGCCCTGCTTGCCCGCGGTCGAGGCGATGCTGACGATGCGGCCCCACCCGAGTCCGGTCATTCCCCCGGCCGCGAGTACCTCGCGGGTGACCCGGAAGACGCTGGTGAGGTTGGTCTCGATGACGTCGCACCAGAGCGCGTCATCGATCTGCGCGGTGATACCGCCGCCGCTGCGCCCGGCGTTGTTCACCAGGATGGCGACTGGCCCGAAGTCCCGCACGGCCGAGGCGACGAGCTCCCGCACGTCATCGGCCGACCGGACATCGCAGCGGGTGCCCGCCGCCTCAAGACCCTCGTTCCGCAGATCCTTCACGACCGCGCTGACGGCGTCGCCGCTTCTCGCGCAGAGGCAGACGGCGCAGCCCTGCCGGGCCAGCAGCCTGGCCACGGCCAGCCCGATCCCGCTGGTCGCCCCGGTCACGATCGCGACCTTCCTGTCCGCTTTCTCCATGGCAATCCTCCTGTCACTGTTCCAGGGCGGCCAGCTCGCCGCCCAGATACCGGCCGAGCGCGGCCGGGGTCGGATGGTCGGTGGTGATGCTCGCGCGGAGCCGCAGCCCGGTCGAGTTGTTCAGCCGGTTGCGCAGCTCAAGGCCGGTCAGGGAGTCGACGCCAAGCTCGCGGAAGGTACTATCGGGCGCCAGCGTGCCCTCGGAGTGCCCGAGCACGATCGCGGCCTCGGCGCAGACCAGCGTGAGCAGGACCTCGTCCCGCTCCGCCGTCGGCACGCCAGCCAGCCGCTGCGCCAGCGATCCTGACCTGGCCGGCGCGCTAGCCGGCCCGCTTGCCGCCGGAGCAGCTGCCGTCCTGACCAGCCCTCTCAGCAGATATGGCACGTTATCCTGCCCGGCTAGTCCCGCCCCGTCCAGGCCGACCGGGACCAGGACCGGGTCGTGCGCACCTAGCGCCGCGTCGAACATCGCGAGGGCTTCGCCGGTCGGCAGCGGGGTGATGCCGCTGCGCCTGAGCCGGTCCAGGTCGGTCTGCGCCAGGTGGCCGGTCATGCCGCTGCGCTGCTCCCAGACCCCCCAGTCGAGCGAGGTCGCTGGCAGGCCGGCGGCCTGGCGGTACCACGCCAGCCCGTCGAGCACGGCGTTCGCGGCGGCGTAGTTCGCCTGTCCTGGCTCGCCGAGCACGCCGACCACCGACGAAAACAGCACGAACGCCGCGAGGTCGAGGTGCCTGGTCAGCTCGTGCAGGTGCCAGGCGCCGTCGGACTTCGGCCGCAGGACGCCGGCCAGCCGTTCCGGGGTGAGCGAAGCCGCGATCGCGTCATCGAGCGTTCCCGCCGCGTGCACCACTGCCGTCAGCGGGTGCTCGCGGGGAACCCTGGCGATCAGCGAGTCCAGCGATCGCCGGTCGGTCACGTCGGCCGCGACCAGGTCGACGTGAACGCCGGCCTCGGCCAGCTCGGCGGCGAGGTCGCTGGCGCCGTCGGCCCACGCGCCGCTCCGGCTGGCCAGGATCAGCCGCCTGATCCCGTGCCCGGCGGCGAGGTGGCGGGCGAGCAGCCCGCCGAGCGTCCCCGTCCCGCCGGTGATGAGCACTGTCCCGTTCGGGTCAAGCGGCCTGGGCACGGTGAGCACCAGCTTGCCGGTGTGCCTGGCCCGGCTCATCGTCTCGAACGCGTCACGAGCCCGGCGCACGTCGTAGCAGGTGACCGGGACGGGCCGGATGGCGCACCGGGCGAACAGGTCAAGCACACGCTCCAGCGCCCGGCCGGCGTTGACCGGGGCCACGTCCCGCAGGTTGTAGACCTGGTAGCAGACTCCCTGGTGATCGGCTGCCACCCGTGCGGGGTCGCGGAGGTCGGTCTTGCCCATCTCGACCAGCCGCCCGCCAGGCGCCAGCAACGTCAGCGAGGCGTCGGTGAACTCCCCGGCCAGCGCGTTCAGCACTACGTCCACCCCGGCGCCGCCGCTCGCGGCGCGGAACTTCGCGGCGAACTCAAGCGTCCGGGACGAGGCCAGGTGGTCATCGTCCAGTCCCATCGCCCGCAGGAGCTCCCACTTGCCGGGACTGGCGGTCGCGAAGACCTCAGCGCCGAGCTCCCCTGGCGAGCTGCAGCGCCGCGAGGCCGACCCCGCCAGCGGCCGCGTGCACCACGACCCGCTCCCCCGGCCGCACCCGGGCTACCTCGGCGAGGCACTGATAGGCCGTGATGAAGGCAACAGGCACCGACGCGGCGCGGGCGAACGACCAGCCGTCGGGGATGCGGGCGAGCGCCTGGTGATCGGCGACCGCGACCGGCCCGAAGGCCCCGTCAAACAGGCCAAGGACGCGGTCGCCCGGCATCAGCCCGGTCACCTGCGGCCCGGTCTCCGTGATGACCCCTGCTCCCTCGATGCCGATGGATCGCTCGCCCGGCAGCAGCCCGAGCGCGACCGTGACATCACGGAAGTTCAGGCCGGCCGCCCGGACCGAGATCCTGACCTGCCCGGCCCGCAGCGGCGCGACGGCCGCCGGCGCGGGTCGCAGCGTGAGGTCCTCGATCGTTCCCGCGCCGCCGGTGTCCAGGCTCCAGGCCGGCGCACCCGCCGGAGGCGTGAGAACCCCGGCCGGCTGACGGTTCGTCAGCCCCGGCACCAGGACTTCGCCGCCGCGCAGCGCTAGCTGAGGCACACCGGACGCTACTGCCGCCGGCAGGGCGGCGAACGCGGCCTGGTCGCCGGGCAGCACGTCGGCCAGTACGAGCCTGCCGGGGTTTTCCGACTGCGCGGATCGCATCAGTCCCCAGACCGGCGCCTGGGTCACGACCTCGCGACCGTCGCTCGCGGCGACCGCGCCGCCGGTCACCAGCACCAGCCTGCAGCCGTCGAACCTGGCATCGGCCAGGAATGCCTGGACCAGCCCGAGCGCTTGGCGGGCGATCAGGTGCACAGCGTCAGGTACCTCGGCGCCTGCCGGGCCCCGGCACCCGGCGAAGACCAGGTCAGGCTGGGGCTCGGCGCCTGTGTCGATGGCCAGGCCGAGCGCGTCAAGGTCGGCGAAGCGGGGGCCGGCCAGTGCGTCCCCCAGCTCACCAAGTCCGATGACAGCGCACCGAGGCCGGGCTGAGCGATCGGATCCGGCCGAGCTGCCGGGGCCAGCCGAGCTGTCGGGGCTGGCAGCCTTCGTCCACTCCAGCCGCAGCAGTAGCCGGCCGGAGCCGTGAGCGCGGTCTCGTTCGCAGACCGGAACTCCAGCCCCCCGACCCGCGCCACCAGGCGACCACCCGGCTCGGTCGCGATCATGGACACGCCGTCGGGGCCGCCGGGAGTCAGCCGGACGTACAGTCGGCGCGCGCCGGGCGAGTGCACGGTGACCGACGTCCAGGAGAACGGCAGCACGATGCCCTCGGTGCCGAAGATCCCCTGCTGCAGCAGGGCGTGCAGTGCGCTGTCGAGCAGGACGGGGTGCAGCGTGAACGTCGCGGCGGACCCGGTTTCGGGCCCGGCTACCTCGGGCACGGTCTCGGGCACGGTTACCTCGGCGAGCACGTCCTGACCCAGCCGCCAGGCGGACCGCAGGCCCTGGAAGCCCGGCCCGTAGCCGTAGCCGCGCTCGGCCAGGCTCGCGTAGATCCCGCTGAGGTCAGCCGGGACGGCGCCGGCCGGCGGCCAGGCCGAGTCCGCCTGGGCTGGGGTCGCGCTGCGGGCGGGGGCGGGCCGCAGGGTGCCGGTGGCGTGAGTGATCCAGGGCCGGCCGGGCGGCTGCTCGGACCGCGAGTAGACCGTCAGCCGCCGGCCATCGCCTGCGGCGTCGGGCGGTTCGAGCATGATCCGGAGCTGGACGTGGCCGTGCTCGGGAAGGACGACCGGCGCCCGCATGGTCAGCTCGGCCACCTGGGGGCAGCCCGCCTCCTGGCCCGCGTACACCGCCAGGTCGAGCAGCGTGGTCGCGGACAGGACGCCGGTTCCCGCTACCCGGTGGCCGGCCAGCCACGAATGGGTGGCGAGCGCGATCCGGCCGGTGAACAGCAGACCGCCGTCCGGCAGCTCGGCACTGGCCCCGAGCAGCGGGTGACTGGCCGCCTCCAGCCCGGCCATCGCGGCCTGGTCCGGCTGGCCGGCTCTGGGGCTGGGGGCCGGGAGCCAGAACCGCTGGCGCTGGAAGGGGTAGGTCGGCAGCGGCACTCGCCTGGCCAGGGGGAAGATGGCCGCCCAGCGCGGTTCGGCGCCGCCGGCGTAGGCGTGGGCCACCGAGGTGAGGAACTGATCGATCCCGCCGTGGTCCCGGCGCAGGGTGCCGGTGACCGCCGCCGGCTGCCGGGCGTCCTCGGCGGTCTGCGCGATCGGCACCGTCAGGATCGGATGCGGGCTGACCTCGATGAACCTGGCGTGCCCGGCGGCTAGCAAGGCCCTGGTCGCCGCCTCGAACCGCACGGTGTGGCGCAGGTTGCGGTACCAGTACCGAGCGTCCAGTCCTGCGGTGTCGATTGGCTCACCCGTGATCGTGGAGAAAAAGGCGACGTCCGACGAGCGCGGCGTGATGCCTGCCAGCGTCTCGATCAGCGAGCTGCGCAGGACTTCGACGTCAGCGGTGTGCGAGGCATAGTCGACGTCGATCTCGCGGGCGCCCATGTCCCGCGCCTGGCAGGCGGCCACGATCTCGCGCACCGAGGCCGGCTGCCCGGCGACCGTGGTCGAGTAAGCGCCGTTGACGGCCGCTATCTCTACCGTGCCGTTGTGGCCGTCAAGCAGCTGCCGGACATCGGCCGCGCCGAGCGGGATCGACGCCATCGCCCCTGTCCCCGCTAACTGGCCGAGTGCCCGGCTGCGCAGCGCGGCTACCTTGGCGGCGTCGTCCAGGGACAAGGCTCCGGCCACGCAGGCCGCGGCGATCTCGCCCTGGGAATGGCCGACGACCGCGTCAGGCTCAAGGCCGGCCGACCGCCAGAGCGCCGCGAGCGCGACCATGATCGCGAACAGCGCGGGCTGCACCACGTCAACCCTGGTCAGCGGCGGCGTGCCCGGCTCCGCCCGCAGCGTCGGCAGCAGCGGCCAGCCGGTGAACGGGGCCAGCGCGTCGGCGCAGTCGGCCATCGCCTTGGCGAAGACCTCCGATGACTCAAGCAGCTCAAGTGCCATCCCCCGCCACTGCGACCCCTGGCCTGGGAAGACGAAGACCGTGCTGCCCGGCATGGCGGTGCCGGCGATGACGCCAGCCGAGGGCAGGCCGCCAGCGAGCGCGGTCAGTCCGGCGTCGAGCTCGGGTCCGGCTGACCCCAGGATGACGCCGCGATGACGCCGGTGGGACCGGGTTGTGCCCAGCGAGTAGCCAAGGTCGGCGGCGGACTGCTCCGGGCGGCTGGCCATGAATGCCTGCAGGTTTCCGGCCTGCGCGCGCAGCGCCTCTGGGGACGAGGCTGAGATGGGGAGCAGGATTAGTCCGGGCGATCTTGTTACCTCTCCGCCTTTTTCTTTTTCTCTTCCAGTCGGCTGCTCCAGGATCACGTGCGCGTTGGTGCCGCTGATGCCGAAGGAGGAGACGGCCGCGCGGCGCGGCCGCGGTTGCGGCTGGGGCCAGGGCGAAGGCTCGGTCAGCAGGCGGACATGGCCAGCCGACCAGTCCACGTGCGGTGACGGCTGGTCAAGGTGCAGGGTCTTCGGCAGCCGGCCGTGCGTCATGGCCGCCACCATCTTGATCACCCCGGCGATCCCGGCGGCCGCCTGGGTGTGGCCGAGGTTGGACTTCAGGGAACCGATCAGCAGCGGCTGCCCGGCCGGACGGCCCTGCCCGTAGGTGGCGATCAGCGCCGCCGCCTCGATCGGATCACCGAGCGCGGTGCCGGTACCGTGGGCCTCGACCGCATCGATGTCGACGGGTTTCAGTCCGGCGCTGGCGAGCGCCTGGCGGATGACGGCTTCCTGGGATGTACCGTTCGGCGCGGTCAGGCCGTTGCTCGCGCCATCCTGATTCGTGGCGCTTCCGCTGATCAGCGCCAGCACCGGATGCCCGAGCCTGCGGGCGTCTGACAGCCGCTCAAGTACCAGGACCCCGGCGCCCTCGGACCAGGCCGTGCCATCGGCGGCGGCCGCGAAGGGCTTGCACCGGCCGTCGGGCGCGAGTCCGCGCTGCATGCTGAAGGCCACGAACATGCCGGGGCCGGCCATCACGGTCACGCCGCAGGCCAGCGCGATCCGGCAGTCGCCGGCCCGGAGTGCCTGCCCGGCGAGATGCAGGGCGACCAGGGACGATGAGCACGCCGTATCGACGGTGACTGCGGGTCCGCGCAGGCCGAAGGTGTAGGCGATCCGGCCGGAGATGACGCTGGGGGTGTTCCCGGTCAGCAGGTGCGGCTCGTAGCCATCGCACGGCTCATGCAGCCGGGGGCCGTAGTCCTGCGCCGTCGCGCCGGCGAAGACCCCGACGCGCTCTCCGCGCAGGCTGTCCGGCGCCAGCCCGGCCCGCTCCATCGCCTCTGAGCAGGTCTCCAGCAAGACGCCGCTGCTGCGGATCCATGGCCGTCGCCTCACGGGGGCTGATGCCGAAGAACGCGGCGTCGAACTCGGTCAGCGTCGTGCAGGAAGCCGCCGAGCCTGGTGTAGGTGCGGCCGGCCTTTCCGGGCTCGGGGTCGTACAGATCGATGAGGTCCCAGCCTCTGTTGACCGGGAACTCAGAGATGGCGTCCCTGCCTTCATCGACCAGGTCCCATAGGTCCTCCGGGCTGCGGACCCCGCCGGGGTAGCGGCAGCCCATCGCGATAACCGCGATCGGCTCGTCCTGCGCCGGCCGGGGCCGGGGCCGGTGCCTGGTGCTCCTGGTCGGCCGGCTCGGCCGAGGTGCTCGATCAGCGCGGCGGGGGTCGGGCAGTCTATAGAGCAGGGACGGCTGTAGTTCCCGGCCCAGAGCCGCGCTCAGGCGGGCGACCAGCTCGACGGTCATGGCGGAGTCGAAGCCGAGGTCGGTGAAGGGGCGGGTGAGGTCGACCGGGCCGGGTCCATCGTGGCCGATCACAAGCTTGACGGCGGCGGTCACCAGGGCGTGCGCGTCGGCGGCGGTGGTTGCCGGGGACTCGGGGGGCTTCGGGCGCTCGGAGGGCTCGGGGGGCTCGGGGGGCTCCTGCCGGGGCTGGTCGGCGGGGCGGGAATCCAGCCAGTAGCGCTGGCGCTGGAACGGGTAGGTCGGCAGGTCCGCGCGCCTGGCCTGATCGCCGAAGAGCGTCCGCCACCGGAGCTGGCTCCCGCGCACCTGGAGGGCGGCCACGGCGGTACTCAGCGCCTCGACTTCGTCCCGTCCGTGCATGCTGGCCAGGAAGGTCATCCGCGCCCCGCCCGTCCCGGCCAGGGCGGCCTTTCCCATCGCGGTCACGCCATTGCCGGGGCCGACCTCAAGGCAGATCTTCGTCCCGGCAGCCAGCAGCGCGTCGAGGGCACTGGCGAACCGCACCGGCCTGCGCGCGTGCTCGGTCCAGTAATCCGGCTGGCTGAGCTCAGCTGCGGTGGCGAGCTGCCCGGTAACGGTGGAGACGAATTTGAGCTGGCCGGGCGGCTGCGGCGTGACGCTGTCAGCGACCGCTCGCAGGCCGGGCAGGGCCGGCTCCATCAGCGGCGAGTGAAACGCGTGGCTGACCTTGAGCCTTCTGGTCTTGCGGCCCAGGCGGGCGGCCTCGGCCGCGATCCGCTCGACCGCGTCCTGCGCTCCGGACAGCACGATCGAGGCCGGGCCGTTGATGGCGGCAACGGCGATCTGCTGCCCGGCGTCGGCTAGCCCGGGCCGGCTAGCAGCGGTGCGATCTCGGCTACCGAGGCCTGGACCGCCAGCATGGCTCCGCCGGACGGCAATTCCTGCATGAGCTGCGCGCGCGCTGGCGATCAGCCTGGCCGCGTCCGCGAGGCTCAGAACCCCGGCGACGTGGGCGGCGGCGAACTCGCCGACGGAGTGGCCGGCGACGCAGTTCCGGGCGCAGCCCGAGGGAGTCAAGCAGCCGGAACAGCGCGACCTCAGTCGCGAACAGGGCTGGCTGGGTGTACTGAGTCTGGTCGAGCAGGTCGGCTTCTGGCGAGCCGGGAGCTGCCCAGATGATCTCGCGGAGCGGGCGCTCGGTGTGCGTGTCCAGTTCGGCGCAGACCTCGTCGAAGGCTCGGGCGAAGGCGGGGTAGACGGCGTGCAGGCGCTGTCCCATGCCCGGCCGCTGGAAACCCTGGCCAGGGAAGAGGAAGGCCAGCCGCGCGGGCGAGGCGGTGCCGCGCAGCACGTTCGTCGCCGGACTGCCCGCCGCGACCGCGCGCAGTCCGGCTAGCAACGCTGGCCGGTCGGACGCCAGGACCGCGGCGCGGTGCGCGAAGTGGGTCCTGGTGGTGGCGAGCGAGAAGGCCGTGTCGGTCAGGTCGAGGGCTGGCCGCTTCTTGTACGTGGTCAAGTAGCTGGCTGGCCTGGGCGCGAAGGGCTTCCTCCGTCCGGCCGGAGATGACCCAGGGCAGCGTGCGGGCGGGCGAGGCCGGCGAGGCGGGGCGGGCGGTGGCGAGCGGGGCAAGCGGCGGGCGGGGGCTGGCAGGTGCGGCGTCCCTCGGCGCCGCCGGCGAGCACGACATGGCAGTTGGTGCCGCCTAGGCCGAAGGATGACACTCCCGCCAGCGCCGCCCGCAGCTCGCGCCGCTAGCGCCGCTCGCGCCGTTCGCGCCGCTGGCGCCGCTGGTGCCGATGCCCGGCCAGGGGCGCAGCTCTTGCAGCACCTGGAGGCCGAGCTCGTCAAGCGGAAGGTTCGGCGTCTGGAAGTGCAAGCTGGGAGGTATCTCCCGGCGAGCAATGCTGAGCGCCGTCTTGATCAGGCCCGCGACCCCGGCCGCGCCTTCCAGGTGCCCGATGTTGGTCTTGACTGAGCCGACCAGCAATGGAGTCCCTGCGCGGCCGGTGCCCGCGAAACGGCCCCGAGCGCCGTCGCCTCGGCGGAGTCGCCTGCCCTCGTCCCGGTGCCGTGCAGCTCGACGTACTGCACCGCACGCCGGCTCGACTCCGGCCCGCCGGCAGGCAGCGCTCAGTACCTGCGCGCTGGGCCGGCGCGCCGGGAGCGGCCAGGCCCACCGGAGTGTCACCGTCGTTGTTGACGGCGCTGCCCAGGATGACGCAGTAGATCCGGTCGCCGTCGGCCACGGCTGCTGGCCAGCGGCTTCAGCACGACCGCTCCGCCGCCCTCACCGCGCACGAAACCGTTCGCGCCGCTGAGTCGAATGCGGCGCACCGCGCATCGGGCGACAGCACTCCCAGCCTGATCGACGGCCATCGTGCTTGACGGCCCGAAGTTGAGGTGGACACCGCCAGCCACGCCAGCGGTGCATTCGCCGCGTTGCAGGCTCTCCAGGCGAGGTGAACGGCAACCAGCGACGACGACTGCCCGGTATCCACGGTCAGGCTCGGCCCGCGCAACCCGAGCGCGTAGGAGACCCGGTTGGCGATGAAGCTCCGGTGCAGGCCCGTCAGGGTATGACTGCGTGATCGCCGCCAGCTCGCGCTGGTGCACGAGGGTCGCGTAGTCATCGGCGATCGCGCCGACGAAGACACCGGTCTCGGCTGCCGCGAGCCGAGTCGGCGCCGTTCCGCGCGTCCTCAAAGCCTCCCAGGCCAGCTCCAGCATGAGGCGCTGCTGCGGATCCGTCTCCCGCGCCTCCCGAGGCGAGATGCCGAAGAAGTCCGGCGTCGAATTCATCGATCCGGTCCAGGAAGCCGCCCCGGTGCGACGGCATCGCGGCCTCGGCTCGTTCCCGGTCATAGAGGCGGTTGCCGGCTCGCCGATGCGGTGGCACGTCGCTGACCGCATCGGTCCCCGCGCGCAGCAGCCGCCAGAAGGCAGCCGGCCCTGATGCCATCGGGAACCGGCAGGCCAGGCCGACAATCGCGATCGCGTCGCCTGATGCGTCATCCATCTGCGGAACTTTCTGTGTCGTAGCCCTGGGTGTCGTAGCCCTCGGCCCGGAGCCGGGCCGCTGCGGCGAGTACGGCCCGGCGGTCTTTGCCGGCATCTCCGGCCCTAGCCGGCAGCATCGCCGTGACCGCGCTCCGGCCCGAGGTGACGGCCGGGTGCCGGCGAGCCAGCGCACTCAGCCCCTGGCCGGGTCCGGCCTCGATCACCAGGAAATCCCCGGACCTCAGCAGCCGGTCGAGTGTCGGGCCGAATAGCACAGGCTCGGCAGGCTGGCCCGCCCAGAACCGCGGGTCGCAGGCCCGATCAGCCGGGAGGATGCCGCCGAGGTAAGCCGAGTAGATCGTCCCGCGCGGTGCGTGCAGCGGCGTCACATCCCACCCAGCCGCCGACCTCGCCACCGCGTCCGCGACCGCCGGGCTGTGAAACGCCTGCCGCGCCCTGGCTCGCCGGCACGTGACGCCGTCAGCCCGCAGCCGCTGGTGCACGGTAGCCAGCTGACCGGCGGGTCCGGCCAGCAGCACCTGCCGGGGCCCGTTAACCGCCGCGATCACGACCTGGCCGGTCACGTAACCCGCGAGCTGCCCCGGTGCGCGCCGCGACCGCCAGCATGCCGCCTGGCGGAGTGTGGGCGAAGATCCGCATCCGGTCCGCCATCAGCCGCATCGCGTCTTCGAAGCCGAAAACCCCCGCCAGCGTCGCCGCCACCATTTCGCCGACACTGTGCCCCAGCAGCGCGGCCTGCTCGACCCCCCAGCTTTCCACCAGCCGGCCAAGCGCGTATCCCACCGCGTAGAGCAGCGGCTGCGCCCGGCTGACGTCATCAAGCCTGTCCGGCGGCCCTGGACTCAGCCAGTCCGCACGCACCTGCTCGCCGTCCTCGCCAAGCAGGCCGAACGCCGTATCCATGACCTCGGTGAACACCGCGAAATGCCGATAGAGCCCGGCCGCCATCCTCGGCTCCTGCGCGCCCTGCCCAGGAAACAGCAGCACAACCGAACGCCGGCCAGCCCCGACTGCCCCGGCTGCCCTG
Organism: uncultured Actinomycetota bacterium; assembly: GCA_963819285.1. Lineage (GTDB taxonomy): Bacteria > Actinomycetota > Actinomycetes > Streptosporangiales > Streptosporangiaceae > Chersky-822. Next base: position 1,393,349 of record CAWFVM010000004.1, on the reverse strand, counting down.
CTGACCCCTGCCACCCCGACTGCCTCGGTGACCCCGGTCGCCTCGGTGACCCCGGTCGCCTCGGTGACCCCGGTCGCCCCGGTGACCTCGGTCGCCCCGGTGACCCCGGTCGCCCCGGCCACCCCAGTGACCCCGGCCACCCCGGCCACCCCGGCTGCCCCAGCTGCCCCGGCTGCCCCGGCTGCCCCGGCTGGAGCTGAAATAGTCGACATGGCCGCATTCCAGCCGCGCCCGCTCTACATCCAGTAGAGCCAGACTCGACACCCGCCTGGCGGCGGTCCGGGTCCGGGCGGTGGTTCAGCCCGCCGGTGTGACTAACCTGCCGGGTATCTGCCTATTCGGGGGTTCCGGCGGCTGGCCCGGCCTGGTCCGGTCGGGGTCCGGCCGCTTCCCGTAGGAGCCCCCGATTTCACCCGGTCCGGGCCCGACAGCCCGTCCGGCGGCCTGCCCCTGACCGCAACGCCGTCCCTTAGCTGTCGCTGGAACCGCAACGCCGGCCCTCATCTGTCGCTGGAACCGCAACGCCGGCCCTTAGCTGTCGCTGGAACCGCAACGCCGGCCCTCAGCTGTCGCTGGAACCGCAACGCCGGCTCTTTGCTGTCGCTGGGACGGCAGCGTCGGCTCTTTGCTGCTGTCAGAATCGGGTCTGGCAGCGCCTGCGGCACCCGGTACAGCCGCTGATGTTCCGTGATCTAAGGCGAAGTCAGGTTCCTGGACTCAGGTCCCGCCGTCGCAGAGGCATCTCAGACCGAGTCGGTAAAGGACGGTGCGGGTGCTCGCGCGGGCGAGTCGGTTCAGGGCCTCCGCCAGTTCCCCGGAGATGCGTTGTCATTTTCCCGGAGAGTTTTCAGCGTTCTCGTGGAGAGTTGTCGTTTCCCGGAGAGCTGTCGTCATTCTCTTGGAGTGTTTTCAGCGTTCTCGTGGAGAGTTGTCGTTTCCCGGAGAGCTGTCGTCATTCTCTTGGAGTGTTTTCAGCGTTCGTGTGGAGGGTTGTCGTTTCACGGGGAGTAAATAGCGCGGCTAACTCTCCACGAGACGACAACCCTCCACGAGAATGCTGAAAACTCTCCAAGAGAATGGCGACAATCTCCGACGCACGGAATGCCGCGAGAACATGCCGGAACCAGGCTTTGCCGACGCGATCCGAGCTGGGTCAGGGCGCCGGGGGCCATAGTCCCGAACCTAGTTTCCTTAGATCATGAACTCGGGACCAAGGCCGCCCGCGCGGGTTTCCGTGATCATGGAAGGCGGCCCGATCACGGAAACAAGACAGCACGATCACCCGCGTGATGTTCCGTGATTATGGGCTGACCCATAGTCACGGAAACTCGGTCGCGCTACCGGCCCCGACCCTGGCGGGGCGTGGGGACACTGTGGCTGGTGTGGTTGCTGGGGATGATGGGCCGGTCAGGGCAAGTCGGGACGGCAACTCAGACCGGCAAGCGCACTCAGACCGGCATGGGCACTCAGACCGCCGGGGGCACTCAGACCGGCAGAGGCGGCGGGCTCGACTGGGGTCTTAGCGGGAAACGAGGGGGGACGGGCAGCGTGAAAGCCGGCAGACGCGACCACCTCCGGGGCTGAGCTCATGAGATTCGACGACCTGTACATTGCCGGGTGCGGGGTCTGGCTCCCCGAGCCCATGACGGTCGACGCGGCCGAGCGGGCCGGACTGTGCGACCGGCGGCTGATCTGGCGGACCAGGATCGCCTCGGTCTGCGTGGCCGGGAGCGAGTCGGCGCCGGAGATGGCGGCCTTGGCGGCCGGGCCGGCGCTGCGCCAGGCTGGCTGCGAGCCGGCCGAGATCGACCTGCTGCTGCACGCGGATACCTCGTATCAGGGGCACGATCTGTGGCCACCCGCTTCGTTTGTGCAGCGGGCCGTGCTCGGAAACCGCTGCCCGGCGATCGAGATCAGGCAGATGTCCAACGGCGGCCTGGCCGCGCTGGAGCTGGCCGCGTCTTACCTCGTTGCCGACCCGGCCCGCCGCAAGGCGCTGATCACCACTGGCGACCGGTTCTGCCTGCCCGGATATGACCGGTGGCGCAGCGATCCCGGCACTATCTGCGGCGACGGAGGAACGGCGGCCGTCGTGTCCAAGGGCGGGGGGTTCGCCCGGATTCGCAGCCTGGTCACCGTCTGCGACTCAAGCCTGGAGAAGATGAGCCGGGGTCAGGACCCGTTTGGCGCGGAACCGTTCAGTGTCAGGAAGCCGATCGACCTCGGCGCTCAGCGCGAGCAGTTCGTGGCCGAGGCCGGCCTGGACTTCGTCATGGATCACATCGACGCCGGCCAGCGCGAGGTCGCCGACCGGGCATTGTCGGAAGGTGAGACGAAGATCTCCGACATTGACTGGTTCGTGCTTCCCGGCCTTGGCCACGGCCGGATCAAGGCACATTTCCTCGATCCGCTCGGCATCGACGAGGAACGAACCACCTGGTCCTGGGCCCGGCAGGTAGGACATCTCGGCGCCGGCGACCAGATCGCCGGACTCAGCCAGCTCGACCGGACCGGCCGGCTGAGTCGGGGGCAGCGCTGTCTGCTCCTGGGGGTGGGCGCCGGGTTCAGCTGGTCAGCCGCCGTCATCGACGTGCTCTGATCACCCGGACTCCCGCGCCGCGCCGAACTCCCGCACCACGACAGCCGAGTTGAAGCCGCCCCGGCCCCGGCTGAGGACCAGGGCGGCGCGAACGGAAGTCTGCCTCGGCTCGTCCCTGACCAGGTCGATGCGGTATTCGGGCGGGACCTCGCGCACGTTGATCGTAGGCGGGATGACATCGTGCGTGATGGACAGCAGCGCCGCCGCCAGATCCAGGGAGCCGCCGCCGGCGTAGAGCCGGCCGGTCATGGTCTTCGGCGCCGTCACTGGCACGCCCTGCGGCCCGAACAGCCCGGCGATCACCGCAGCCTCGGTGTGGTCGAGCTCGGGCAGGCCGGCCGCGTCGGCGAACACGACGTCGATCTCCGCCGCGCTCATCGCGGCATCAGCGAGCGCGAGCTCGGCCGCGCGGCCGAGACCCGCCGCCCGGCCGGCCCGGCGCGAGTCGAAGGTCGCCGCATACCCGGCCACTTCCCCGTACGGCCGCACCTCGCGCCTGGCCGCCGACTCGGCCGTCTCCAGCACCAGCATGGCCCCGCCCTCACCGGGCACATGACCGCAGGCACCCACGTCAAAGGGCACGTAGGCCCGCCGTGGATCGGGGCTCTCGCTCAGCGACCCGGCCGCCAGGTGCGCCACCCAGGCCCACGGGCACAGGGAGCTGTCGATCCCCCCGGTGACCGCGAGCTGGCTGCCCTTGCTGAGCTGCCGCCGGGCGTGGCCGACCGCGTCCAGCCCGCTGGCCTGGTCAGTCACGATGACGGCACCGGGTCCCCGCATCCCGTTACGGATAGAAATCTGACCGGTGTTCACGGCGTAGAACCAGGCGAACGACTGATACGTGCTCACATGGTCGGGGCCTTGCCGCCACAGCTTCTGCATTTCCCGCTGGCCGAACTCATATCCGCCGGCGGTAGCGCCGGTCACGACGGCCATCTCGTATTCGCCGAGATCGCCGGGCCGCACGCGCGCATCGGCCAGCGCCCAGTCCGTCGCCACCAGGGACATTCTGGTCATGTGGTCGGTCTGCGGCAGCAACCGCGCGGACAGATGGTCTTCCGCCGCGAATCCGCGTACCTCGCCCGCCAGCCGTACCCGGTACTTCGCTGGGTCAAAGCGGGTCACCGGCGCGATCCCCCGCTGACCGCTCAGCGCTGCCTGCCAGTAATCGCCGGTGCCGAGGCCGATCGGCGACGCTATGCCGATTCCGGTTATCAGAGCTGTCATCGTCCGCCGGTTTCTATCTGCCTGAGCACCATCGCGCTCTGGAATCCGCCAAATCCGCTGCCGACCGTCAGCGCGGTCCGCACCCGCTGCTCGCGGGCGACGAGCGGGACGTAATCGAGATCGCATTCCGGGTCGGGTTCATGCAGGTTCGCCGTCGGCGCTATGACACCCTCGTTCAGTGCCAGCAGGCAGCCGACAATTTCCAGCGAGCCGATCGCGCCAAGCGAATGACCGATCATGGACTTGAAGGCACTGACCGGTGTCTGGTAAGCGTGCGCGCCAAGGCTGGCCTTGAAGGCCGCGGTCTCGTGGCGGTCATTCTGCTTCGTGCCAGAGCCGTGCGCATTAATGTAATCCACCGCCGACGGGTCCGCTTTCGCCTGATCGAGCGCGCTGGTAATGGCCTGCGCCATTTCCCGGCCGTCCGGCTTGAGGCCGGTCATGTGAAAGGCATTGCACCGGGAGGCGAAACCGGCGATCTCGGCGTAGATCCGCGCCCCCCGCCGGCGCGTGCTCGAGTCCTCCACGATCAGCACGGCCGCGCCCTCGCCGAGCACCAGGCCATCCCTGGTCCGGTCGAACGGGCGGCAGGCGTGCGCCGGGTCGTCGTTGCGCCGCGAGCTGGCCCTGATCACGTCGAAGCACACCACCGTGATCGGCGAGAGCGGCGCGTCGGCCGCACCGGAGACCACAATGTCGGCCGACCCGTCGGCGATGAGATCGGCGGCGTACCCGACCGCGTCGATCCCGGACGTGCAGCCAGTCGAGATGATGCCGGCCGGGCCTTCCGCGCCGGCCAGCCAGGCCAGCTCTGCCGCGATCGAGCTCGGCACGAAAGCGTCGTAGAGATAGGGCCAGGCGTATTCCGGATCTACCAGCCATTTGGTGCCCCGGTCGCTGCTGACGATGTATTCGCGCTCCAGCGTCGTGGTGCATCCCACCGCGCTGCCGAACGCGACCCCGGTCCTCGTCGGGTCGATCCGGTCGAAAACTAGTCCGGAGTCTTCCATCGCCTCCCTGGCCGCGACGACCGCGAACTGGGCGGCCCGGTCAAGCCGGCGCGTCTCCTGCGGGCTGAGGCCCTGCCGCTCCGGATCAAAGTCGCATTCGGCCGCGATCTGCGACCGGTACCGCGCCGGATCAAACAAAGTAATGCGCCGGGTAGCAGTCCGTCCCGCAGCGAGCAGGTCCCAGAACTCTTTCGTTCCAATCGCGCCAGGTGCGACCGTCCCGACTCCGGTGATGACAGCGCGACGGCTCATCTCGGCGTCCTTTCTAGCATTCGCAAAGCTCTCGCAAGGCTCTGCCAGAAAACTGCCACTCCTCCCTAGCGACCGGCTGGAATCACGGTCGAGCCCACAAGACTCAAGGCGCTATCGAGCAGCTCTTCACCGCCGTTCGCGAGACTCGGCCGGTTCCATATTCGCGAGCCAGTTCAGCTGTGAACGGAAAGGTGCATGAATGAACCGATCATTTCGGCCCCTGGCGGCGTTAGCGACCGTCACCGCGGGTATTGCCCTGGTGTCGCTGCCGACGACAGCTCCGGCCATCGCCTCGGGCACCGGCCGGGCCGGACCCGCCGTGACCGTGATCGCGAGCGGCCTCAACGACCCCAAGCACCTCGCCTTCGGCCCCGGTGGCCTGTACGTCGCCGAGTCAGGCACAGGCGGGACCTCGTGCGTGCCCGTCGCCGGCGTCTCCGACTGCGAAGGACAGACCGGATCGGTCGCCGTCATCGGATTCGGCGGCGCGCACACGATCCTGTCCGGGCTGCCGTCGGTGACGGACCCGAACGAGGGAACGCTCGGCCCCGCCGCCGTCACCTTCGACCGGGGCAGGCTGGCCGTGCTATTCCAGGACACGGCGCTGAACCCGGACGGCACGACATCGGTGCGAGGTCCAGGGGCGCAGGCGCTCGGCAAGCTGATGCTGGCCCGGCCGTTCGCCCGTTCAGGCGGAGGCTCGCCACTCGGCCCCGACCTGGCTGACCTGGCCGCTTACGCCGCCGCCCATCCCCAGGATCAGGCCACGCTGGGAGGCGTGCCCGGCGACGAGATCCCCTACGACAGCGACCCCTACGACATCGTCCCGTACGCAGGCGGATACGCGATCGCGGACGGCGCGGCCAACGACGTGCTCTGGCTCAGCGACCGGGGCGCCATCTCGGTGCTAGGCCGGGCTGCCGACCGTGCCCGAGACGGTACCAGGCGGCGTCTTCGGCCCCGACCCGGTGACCATCGACGCGCAGGCCGTCCCGACCTCGCTAGCAGTTAGCCCCGACGGCACGCTGTACGCGGGCACGCTCCCCGGTTTCCCCGCCCTGCCCGGCACCGCGACGATCTACCGGCTGGCCCCCGGCGCGACGCCGATTCCGGTCGTGTCCGGGCTGACCGAAGTGACCGACCTCGCGTTCGACCACGTCGGCCGGCTGCTGGTACTCGAATTCAGCACCGGCGGCGGCCTCGCCCCGCCAGACACCCCCGGCGCTCTGCTGCGAGTCAGCCACGGCACCGTCTCGACCCTGCCGGTCACCGGCCTCGCCGAGCCAACCGGCCTGGCAGTCGGACCAGACGGCGCGGTGTACGTGTCCATCAACGGCAACGCCGACCCCGACACCGGCCAGGTACTGCGGATCACCGGCCTGGGCTGACCAGCAAGAAGGGCGCCTGCCCAGCCCCGCTGCCAGGCGCCCTTCGATCGCTCCAATGTTCCGTGATCATGCCGGAGACGGTGATCACGGAGTTCCGGTGGTGTGATCACCCGCTGATGTTCCGTGATCAAGCGGTGTTCCTTGATCGCGGAGACATGCACGGGCGGGCTGGGCGGGCCGGTCTGGCTGGGCGGGCCGGGGCGGGGGTTGTAGACCTACTATCTGCGCATCAGCTTGCGGAGCGGACGGCGATTGTCCGCTGCCAGGCGTTGCAAAGCCAGCCGGCAGCGGATAATCGCCGCCCGATCCGCCACCCGACATGCATCAATGTGGCAGCGGTGCTGTTCCAGCAACATCTCTGCCACATCGATGCGGTCCGCGGAGCGCGGGTGCGGGGTCCGGGGCGGGAGAAGCCCGCTAGGCCTGGCGCTCGTCGATGCGGAAGACTACGCCGTCGTCGGCGAGCTCCGCGCTGCAGCTCCCGGCTGCCGAGCATCGCCGCCACCCCGCTCTGCAGGAAGACCCGCACGCCGTCGGCCTCGATGACCTGGTCGTCCGTATCGGGGCCAGGTGCGATGGTGAGCTCAAGCGACCCCGCGATGTCCAGGTGGACAATGCGAAGGCCCGACCTCTGCGGTACCCCCGGCTTGGTCGTTAAGGAACGGATCGCCTCAATAGCGGGAGCGGTCAAGGTGAGCACGGTCAGACTCCTCGGGAGCTAAGGGTTAAGAACCCAGGCGGAATTGTGACTGGAAAAGCCTATATGGGGATAATAATTCGTGGCGGCTGGTGCCGAAAGCAGCACGATCTTGGCTTGCGGCGCCTCTTTCCTGGTCGCCTCGATCAGTGCCTTGCCGATGCCTGATCGCTGATATTCACGACTGACCGCTATGTCGGCCAGATAGGTCACGTAGGAGAAGTCGGAGATGCTACGCGAAATCCCGATCAGCTTGTCGTCGATCCGGCAGACGACAATCAGGTTGGCGTTCCTGATCATCGCGGTGAGCCGCTCGCGGTCGTCGGCCTGCGCTCGCCAAGCCCCGAGGACTGATAGACCTCGAATACCTCGTCCATCTCCAGGTCAGCGCCCTGTACCCGGTCAATCTTCCAGATCACGAAGAGCCTCCAGTCGTCGCAGGATCAGGTCATGGTTTACCAGGAAACGCTCGGGGCGCAGCGGGCCGAGGCCGGCTCCTGCCTCGCTGAGCAGCGCCCCGAAGTCCTCGCCCGACTCGATGGTCCGGTTCGCGGCCGCCTGGACGACGCGATACGCCCGCTCCCGCTCCATCCCGGCTTCCAGCAGGTCCGACAGCACCGCCGAGCTGTACACCAGGCCGTCTGACTGATCGATGGCGGCCCGCATCCGCTCTGGGAACACCTCAAGGTTCTCCACCAGCTCGGCCGCGACGCTCACCTGGTAGTGCGCGGCCGTCATGGCGTCGGGCACCACCACTCGCTCGACCGGGGAATGCGACAGGTCACGCTCGTGCCAGAGCGCGACGTTCTCGAGCATTGTCCCCGCGTATCCGCGCAGCAGCCGGGCAAGCCCGCAGAGCCGCTCGCTCGTGGTCGGATTGCGCTTGTGCGGCATCGCGCTCGAGCCCTGGTAGGCGACGGTCCTGTGCTCCTCGACCTCGCGAACCTCGCTGCGCTGCAGCAGGCGCACCTCCAGGGCAATCTGCTCCACGCAGGCGCCCAGCGTCGCGACCGCCTGCACGAGCTGAGCGTGCCGGTCCCGCGCCACGACCTGGCTCGGCGCGGACTCGACGCCCAGGCCGAGCTCCGCGCAGACATACCGCTCGACGAAGGGATCGATCAGCGCGTACGTCCCGACCGAGCCCGAGATCGTGCCGACCGCGACATTGGCGCGCGCGGCCGCGAGCCGCTGCGCCGACCGGTCGATGGCGAAGGCGAAGCCCGCGAGCTTGTGGCCGAACGTGGTCGGCTCGGCGTGCATGCCATGGGTGCGCCCGATGCAGATGGTCTCCCAGTGCTTGATCGCCTGCTCGGTCAGCACCCGCCGCAGCCGCAGGACGGCCGTCAGCAGCAGATCGGCCGCGACGGCGAGGGTGCACCCGAACGCGGTGTCGACTAGGTCATAGCTCGTCATTCCCAGGTGCACCCACCGGGCGGAGCCGGCCGGAATGTTCTCGCAGAAAGCCGCGAGAAAAGAAAGGATCTCGTGATCGCGCTCACGTTCAAGCTCCGCCACTCGCGCCGCCAGCGGAACCGGCGCCCGCCGGATATCCGCCAGCGCGTCCTTGGGCACCCGGCCGAGTAAGGTCTGCGCCTGGGTCGCTAGCACCTCGACGCGCACCCAGGTAGCGTACTTGGCCTGGTCGGACCACAGGTCCGCCATCTCGGGCCGCGCATAGCGAGATATCATCCTGGCTCACCACTAATCATTATGGTCCTTCCCTGACAGTCGTCTGGGCGCAGGATACTAATCGCGCCGGGCCCGAGTACATCACGGCCATGTTCGACTGCCGATTTTCCATAGTTGAACGACATCTCCGCGCCACTTGCGCCGCATTTAGCCGCTGCCATTAAGTAGCCCTGTGACCCAGAGCATTCGCGCGACAAAAGAACTCCTGTGCCGGGGTGAGGTGACCGTAACCGGGCACGTCGAGTCGGTGCTCGCGGCCATTCACCGCAGCGAGCTCGGCGCGTTCGTGGCGGTGGCCGGAGCGGCGGCGATGCGGGCCGCCGAGCAGGCCGACCGGCTGATCAGCGAGCGCGGCGAGGCCGCGTGGCAGGGCCGGCCGCTGCTCGGCGTGACTGTCTCGGTCAAGGACCTCATCCAGACCAGCGAGCTGCCGACGCTGCGCGGCTCCCTGCTGCCCAACCACCGGGCCAGCGAAGACGCACCCCCGGTGGCCAGGCTGCGGGCGGCGGGGGCGATCGTGATCGGCAAGACGGCCACCTCGGAGTACGGCTGGAGCGGGAGCACGCTCAGCCGGGTGGCCGGGCCCGCCCGCAATCCGTGGGCACCCGAGCGCTCGGCCGGCGGATCGAGCGGAGGCGCCGCCGCGGCGGTGGCGGCCGGGCTCGGCACCGCCGCCCTCGGCACCGACGGGGCCGGCTCGATCCGGATCCCGGCGGCGTTCTGCGGCGTGGTCGGCTTCAAGCCGTCGTTCGGCCGGATTCCCTACGTCCCGCCCTGCGCCGACCGGCTCGCGCACGCCGGGCCGCTCGCCCGCAGCGTGGCGGACGTCGCCGAGCTGGCCTCGGTGCTAACCGGATCTCATCCAGCGGACCCTGACTCGCTGGTCGGCGCGCTCCCCGGCGACCGCCACCGCGGCCGGCGGAAACTGCGGATCGGCTGGGTCGAGTTCCCCGGCACCGAGGCCGAGATCCGCAGGGTGACCGAGCGGGTCAGGCCGGCCATCATCGCGCAGGGACACCAGGTCGACTGCCTGGAGGTGCCCTTCCCCGACCCGTACGGCGCCCTGGTGGATATCCTCGCCGCCGGCGAGGCGGCCTCCACCACGCCGGCCGACGAGGAGCGCTGCGACCAGGGCCGGGTCACGATAGCCGAGTACGGGCGCACGCTGAGCGGCGCGGCGGTCATGCGGGCGCAGGAGACCGGGCTGGCGCTGCGGGCGACGCTGGCGGCGCTCATGGAGCGCTATGACCTGCTGGCGATGGCAACGGTCCCCCTGGAGCCGTTCGGCGCGAACGCGATCGGCCCGCCATCGGCCGCCGATCCGGCCACCTTGCGCTGGCTGGCGTGGACGCCGGCGACCTACCCCTTCAACCTGACCGGCCAGCCCGCGCTCTCACTGCCGGCCGGCCTGACCTCGTCCGGCCTGCCGGCCGGCCTGCAGCTCGTGGGCGCCCTAGGCGCAGACGACGAGCTGCTCGCCGTGGCCGGCCGGATCGAGACCGACCTCGGCCTGCGGCTGACCCCACCCGAGCACCGAGCGGAAGGCTGATGATCATGCAATCCCGGCCCTGGTCCACCCGCATGCAGGAAAGCAGCGTCGGCAGCCCGTCCTTCGTGGCCGAGTTCGGACTCTGGGATGACCGGCAGGCCGCGGCGGCCGAGCAGGTCGAGCTAACGCTGAACGAGGTCGATCTGGTACGGGTCGTCTTCTGCGACCCGCACGGGCTAGCTCGATCCAAGACGATGCCGGCGGCGGCGTTCCGCGGTGCGCTGCGCAACGGCATGGACTTCAGCGCCGGGCCTTTCCTCTTCGATACCGGCCATGCCGTGGCCGTCGACTTCCTCTCCGACCCCGGTCTCGGCGTCAGGGAGATCGCCGGCGCTGGCGACTTCGTGCTGGTCCCCGACCCCCGCACCTTCCAGGTGCTGCCTCCGGCCGGCGGCTGCCGTACCGCCTGGGTACTAGGCGATGAGTACCTTCGCGATGGCTCGCCGCACCCGCTGTCGTCGCGGGCCGTGCTCCGCCGGGTCTGCTCGGAGTACGCCGGCCGCGAGCTCGCGCCCGTCATCGGCCTGGAGGTGGAGTGGTATCTCACCCGCCTGCTCGACGGGCCGGCCGGCAACGCGGGGAACGGCTTCGGCCGGCAGGGGCCGGCGCCTGTGGTGCGGGCTATGAACGGCGGCTACCAGTTCAATCTGGACAGCTACTACGACTCCGTCGCCATGGTCGCCGATCCGCTCGCCGCGATGCTGATCGCCCTGGGGCTGCCGCTCCGGACGATGGAGCACGAATCTGGACCCGGACAGCTGGAGACGACCTTTAATCCGCTGCTTGCTCTAGACGCTGCCGACGCGATGCTGCTGTTCCGCACCCAGGTCAAGCAGGCCTGCGCGCGCCGGGGATTCCACGCGTCCTTCATGACGCTGCCGCGCATCGACAGTTTCGATCCGAGCGGCTGGCATCTGCACCAGTCGGTGACCAGCCTGAAGACCAGCGGCAATATCTTCGCCGGCGACCGGGAGGCCATCTCGGCGGCGGGAGCGGCCTACATCGACGGGCTGCTGGCCAGGGCTCGTGAATTCTGCCTTCTCAGCGTTCCGACCATCAACGGCTACCGGCGCCTTGACCCGAAATTCACGCTGTCTCCGACCAGCGCCAACTGGCGGCATGAAGACCGGAGCGTCATGGTCCGGGTACTCAGCGGCGGCAGCGCCACCCACGTGGAAAACCGGATCGGCGAACCCTGTGCCAACCCCTATCTGGCCATCGCCTCCCAGCTCTGGGCCGGGCTGGAAGGGCTGGACCGGCTGGGCGAGGGCGGCTCCGCCGTGCCGGCTGAACCCCTGCCCAGGTCGCTGCGGGAAGCCCTGGCCGCCTTCGGCGCGAGCAGCCGCGCCGCCGACCTGCTTGGCCCGCCGCTCAAGACCTGCCTGACCAGGCTGAAGGAGAGCGAGGCAGCGAGATTCGACGCCTGGTGCGCCGCCGATGGCACGCCAGCCGACGAGGTCACTGAATGGGAGCAACGCGAGTACTTCGGGGTCTTCTAGCGAGGGAGTGACATGCCCTGGGCAAAAGGAACGTCGCCCGCGGCGAGCAGCGGGCGCTCTGAACGGATCGCACGGCGATCCCGGCAGGACACCTGGCGCAAACCGCCGCGCCGCATCGAGGCATCGGAATGCATCACCTGTGATACCTGCGTCCGCAACTGCCCGGCCGAATTCGGCGCGATCTTCGACCGCGGCCTCGACGTCATCATCATTCCTGAATTGTGCTCAGGCTGCCCGGTGTGCGTCATGGTCTGCCCGGTCGACTGCATTTACGTTGACGAGGAATGGGCGCAGACCGATCCGGAGACGTGGAATCTCATAGAGCTGGATATCGAGGGGACATCATGACCTTACCGACCGAGCCTGCCGAGCGGGACGCCTCGTCTCGCCGGGCCGCGCTCGTCCTGGCCCGGCAGAGCCGCCGCCCCAGCCGGCTCGGCACGCCGGCGGGCGCCACGGCCAAGCCGGATTACCTGCTCTCCGAGGACGCCGGCTTCCCCGGACTGCTGAAGCGGGTGTGGGAGCAGGCCACCTGCGCCGGTGACCTGCCGGACGCCGCGGAGATACTGCTGACGCTGGGCGGCCACGTCCCGGCCGATGTCCAGCTGCGGGCGCTGCGGCTCACCGATGAGTGCGCCCTGAAGGCACTGGCCGGCCGGTCGTGGCGAGCGAGCAGTCGCCAGGCCGGGTTCGGCAGCCTCCTGAACGGCCAGGAGCGGCCGGCGTTCACCGGCGAGATCGCGCTGACGACCAGCGGCCGGGTGCTGCTGCGCGTGCCCTCCGACGGGCCGCTGTCGCGGGTGGCCGATCTGGTCGGCGGCGTGCTGCGCATCGCGTGGTCCGCACGGGCGCTTGAGTGCTACCAGGCTGAGCTGAGCAGCGCCAGCCAGCGGTTCGCGCAGGCGGTGACCGACTGCAGGCAGTGGCTGGCCGCCGCGGGCCAGGCCGGCCGGCACGAGCTGCTGGAGAACCTGAAGGACGCCGCCCTGCGCACGGCGCCCTTTGTGCTGTATCAGGAGGGCAGGCAGTACACCAACTTCCGCGACCGCAATACCCTGACCGGCAAGACCTTGTGGCCGGGGCATCCTGACTGCGCGCTGAGCAGCCTGCAGACCGTGCCGCTCGACCTGTGGCCGGACGCCGACGTCGTGCTGGTAGTGGGCCTGACCTTGCTCGTGCGGTCGGCGGGATACGGACGGATCGAGGAGGCCAACGGCACCCAGCTGTCTGTCGATCACGTCGCCGAGCTGCTGGAGCGGACCCGGCGCAAGTACAACAGCGCCAGCGGCGCCCAGGCCGGGCAGCCGGTCCCGCCCGCGCCGTCGGGGCGGGTCGCTGACCTCAGCGACCTGGCCCTCGCCCTGGGTGCGCGCCGTCGTGCAGCTCGGGCCTGCCGTTCAGCTGTACCGCGAGATCCACGGCCCGCTGATGCACAAGATCGAGCGGGTCGCCGGGCCGGCCGGGCCGCGCAGCGGCGGGAGGCCGCGCTGTGCGCGCGACTGGCCGGGCGGCTGCCGGTCGCCGGCAGCACGATCGACGAGCTGAGCGCGGCTGTCGCCGCCTCTCCTGGCTGGCTCGCCCGGCCGCACGGCGAGTTCGGCACCGGGCTTGAGTCCCTGGTGTATGAGACCGTGCACGCGGCGGTGACCGCCTACGAGGCCGACTTCGCCATGAGCAGGGGCCTTCGTTCCCTGTCCGCGCTGATCGCGGCGCTGCGGGCCGGTGACTGGGCCAGGCTCACGCAATGGGATCTGCCGCACTACTTCTGCTGCGTGGTGCCGGCGCCCCAGGCCCGCCGTCATTTCGCCGGATCGCCGGCGCAGCTCGCCGATATCGCCTGGGCCATCTCCTCGCGCATGCAGTACAACTCCTGGCACTTCCTGCCCGGCAATCTCCCGCCGGTCGCCGAAGTCACGGCACGAGACTACTTCGTGCCGCCGACGATCCCCGACGTCGCCTACTTCTCTGACCAGCACCATCACGGGCACGTCGCCGCCAAGGTCCGCTTCAGTATCCGCAGCCCGCAGGCGGTCGACGTGCTCGGCCGCCGGTTCGGCGGATTCGCCGACCTCAGGCTGCTCCGCTGCGACGGCCGGCCCTTCGACGAGCAGGACCTGCTGGCCGCCCACCGCACGTCCGCCTTCATCGCCGAGGCGACCAGCCTGGCCGCGACCCTGGCCGCGCAGGGCGAGCCCGTCGAGATCACCTCGTTCGACGCCCCCTGGCACTGGACCAGGATCGCCGGCTAGCCCGTCGCCGAGACGGGTCGTTCTACACTGGACGCCATGCTCTCCGCCTTGGATGTTCCGCGGCTGGCCGTCGTGGAGCTGCTCAACGTCAGGGGATTCGAGCAGCTCACTCTGACCCTGGCTGCCACTGATGCTGACAGTTTGCGTCCAGCCCGCTCGCGCGAGCAAGCCACCATGGTCATCGGCCGCAACGGCACCAACAAGTCGACGTTGCTGCGCGCCATCGCCATAGGCGCTGCATCTCTGGGCGACGCCTCAGCGATGTTGTCGACCGCTCTCGGTTCTCTCATCCGGACTGGTACATCCTCGGCCGTCATCCGGCTGACATATGTCTTCAAGTCCGGAGAGACGGTCGTAGCTACGAAGGAGATCGTTCGAACCCGTGGTGCCGACGTGGTCAGGCTGGCCGACGGCCCGTCCGCCGACGACCTCAACCTGCTGGTCTGCGGCTACGGCGCTGCTCGCGGAATCACCGGCACCGACCCCGGCCGGGAGTATCGCGTTTTCGACGCCGTCGCGACCCTGTTCGACTATCGCGGTGAGCTGCTAGCGCCTGAACTTACCTTGCGTCGCCTGGCTGACTACATCGGCGATGATGAGCGGTACCGGCTGACGCTGTCACGCATCGCCCGGCTAATCGGGCTCAATGACCCTGGGGCAAGAATCGCCGCGGCCAAGGGCGGCGGGGTAACGGTGTCAAGCCGGCTCGTCGGGTCCAACGTCCCCCTAGAGGGCCTCGCTGACGGTTACCGGGTCGCGTTCAACTGGATCATGGACCTATTCGGCCGCGCCTTGCGACCGGCGCGGCTGACATCTGAAGGCTCTGTCGCGGGCCTGGTTCTCATTGACGAGATCGAGCAGCATCTCCACCCGGAGCTGCAGACCCGGGTTGTCACAGAACTCGCCAGCACATTCCCCCAGTCGCAGTTCGTGGTGACCACGCACAGCCCTCTCATCGCCCTTGGCGCACACCCAAGCCAACTCGTGGTGCTGCATCGAGATTCTCATGGGATTGTCACCGCTGCCGACCGCGTGCCTGACTTCCGCAGCTACTCGGCTGAGGATGTTCTCGAAGACAACCGGCTGTTCAACGTCGATGCCCAGAACCCCGAGTTCGCGGGACTCCTGGAGAGCTACCACGAAATGGCGGACGTGCCCCCAGAAGATCGGACCGATAGCGAGACCGAAGAATTGCGCAGAGTGGCGGCGGCGATCCGCTCGGCACCACGATCGGGCTACGCCGAGTCGGAGTTGCTATCAGCGCGCGACGAGATCCGCTCGCTTCTCGATGACGATGATCTTCGTTGACCGAGGCCGTCTCCATGACGGTCAGCCCATTCTGCCCCAAGGCAGCTGGATGATGCGCGCCGCGAACAAGACGGCCGACGCGATCAGTGACGGTCCGAACCACGTCGTGACCGACCTCTACCGTGAGACGGCTGTCAAGGCCGCGCTCGAGAAGCTCTTCCGCAACAAGTGCGCGTACTGCGAGTCACCGGGCTTCGCCGGGTTCCCCTGGGACGTCGAGCACTTCCGCCCCAAGGCATCGGTCGCCGAAGACAAGCTGCACGCGGGCTACTACTGGCTCGCCTACACCTGGACTAACCTCTACCCGAGCTGCGTCTTCTGCAACCAGCGGCGCAAGGACCAGCCCACCTTCGACGACCCGGCCACGGGGGCCGCGACAGGCAAGCTCGATCAGTTCCCGATCGCAGACGAGAATAACCGGGCTCATCATCCTTGCGATTCCATCGCGGACGAGAATCCTCTCCTGCTCGACCCGTCCAGCGACGACCCGGCACTGCATCTGACATTCGACGCCACTGGCAGCGTCTCGCCTCGGGAAGGATCCACGAAAGGGGATACGACCATACGGGTCTTCGGGCTCAAGCGGAAACGACTCCGCGATGCCCGGCTTGATGTGCTCGCCACCATCAGCGAACTGATTGAGGAGAATGTCGCAGCTGGCGCGCCGAGGGACAAGGCTACGCGAGCCGTCTTGACCGTCCTCGCCCACTCTCGGCGTCCATACTCGGCCTTGGTGAGCGCAATTAACGACGATCCGGCGATCTTCGGATTCTAGAGATCGGACCGCGATGTCGGCAGAGGCCGGCCCAGATGGCGGCTGGGATCCCCTGCTGTCGTCGGAACAGCAGCGGGGGACCCCAGCCGCGACGCCGCGTACCGCTGCGGCACCCCAACTCCGGCATTCCCGGCAAATCGACGCCGCCGCTACCGGCCGGCCGCGCCTCAGGTGGTCAGGCCAGCGCTGCCTCCTGGGATGAGCGGGTGTGGGCGACCCGGTAGGTGTTCCACTCCGTCGCCATCGTCAGCGAGTCTCGCCTCGACTGGGTCTTGCGCCGGGCGGCCGACCGCTCCTCATCTGGGAGCCGGACATAGGCGTCGTAGGCCTTCTTGCTGTCCCATTGCGAGTACACGACCACGAAGGACTTGTCGGCGCCCAGGGCGGTCAGGTTGCCGGTAGTGCCCTCCGGACCACGCGCCCGGATGCCGCGCAGCACGCTCTGCGAGCGGTAGCCCGGCGTATCGACTAGCCAGTCGTGGCCTGACCCGATCGCCGCGATCAGGCCGCTCTGGTGCTCGGGGGCCACGTCGAGGATCTCGATGACCGTGTAGTCGTCGCGATCCGGCGAGATCTCGGTGACGCCGTCAAGAGCGGGGTGGCGCTGGCTCAGCTCCACCTCGGTCTGCAGCAGCTTGGACCAGGTCGTGATCTCCACGAAGACCGGAATCGTGCGGTGCTTGAACTCCTCGCCCGCGTACCGTGCCTCCAGGTCCTCCTTGCCGCGCCACTGGATGAAATTCGCCGTGCCGAGCTTGTCCTGGCCCCTGTGCACCGTGCTGGAGATCCAGCCGGGGAAGGCAGCCGTGTCGACGATCGCCCGCATCTCGCTGACCAGGCGATCCTGCCGCTCTGGCGTGTCGGTCCTGAACAGGTTAATGACCGTAAGGTACCCGTAGTCGGGGGAAATGAATGGCATGTGCTCCTCACCTTTGTTGATTACCGGGACTTAATGAAACTTGGCGCTCGCCAAACCAGCGGCCCAGCGCCGCAGCGAGGCCGTCCGGGCCGTCCGCACCGACCCAGGCGATATAGCCGTCGGGCCGCACCAGCGCCGCCCGGACATCACTGAGCTCGCCGCCCGCCGGACGGGCGTCCGTGGTGACGACGTCGATCCGGTCGGTCCAGGGCGCGGCCGCCTCGCGTACCGCCGCATCGCCGGCCAGATCCAGCACCAGGCCCCGGCCACCGGGCAGCTCAGCGCCGGGCAGGCGCCGCCCGAGCAGCGGATGGGTGCCCGGCCCGACGTCGTAGCGGATGTCCAGGCCTGTGACCATGCCGGCCAGCAGGCGCTGGACTTCCTCGTAGGCCACCAGCTCGGTCAGCACCTGCCGGATCGGCTCCATCTCCGGGCCGCTCAGGTACAGCATGCGCTGGGCGAGAGTGTTGGCCAGGATGCGCGCCCCGACCGGGTGCCGCTCGGAATGATAGGTGTCGAGCAGGCCGGGCGGGGCGTAGCCGTGCAGGTCGGCGGCGAGCTTCCAGCCCAGGTTCACCGCGTCGCCGATGCCGGCGCTCATGCCCTGAGCGCCGATCGGCAGGTGCACGTGGGCCGCGTCGCCGAGCAGGAAGGCCCGTCCCCTGCGGTACTCCGCCGCCTGCCGGCTGGCGTCGGTGATCCAGCTCGTCCACAGCGGGGTCCCGCCCCTGAGGTCCTCGCCGGTCAGCCGTTCCCAGGCCGCCGCGACCTCGGCGAACTTAGGTGCCCCAAGGGTCTGCCTGGTAGGAGCGCCGCGCTCGTGCAAGATGACCCGGTTCACGCCCGGCCCCATCGGCAGCACCATCACCATCCCGCCGGGGACCAGCTCGCCGGAGAAGCGCGGCCGGAGCTCGCAGCCAGCCACATCGGCGAACCACATCTCGATGACCGCCTCGGTGCCGGGGAAGTCGACGCCGATCAGCTTGCGCACCGTGCTCCGGCCGCCGTCACAGCCAGCCACGTACCGAGCCCGCACCTGCCGGGGACCGGCCGGGGTGACGACCTCGGCGCTGACCCCGTCGGGATCGGAGCGCAGGCCGGTGACCTCGAATCCCCGGCACACCTTCGCGCCAAGCTCGGCAGCCCACCGGGCCAGGATCGACTCGGTGAGGGACTGCGGAATCCCGCGCGCGCCGAACGAGCCGGCCGGAAGCACCCGGAAGTCGATCGGCAGCCCGCCGAAGTGACCGACCGGGATGGTATTGACCTCGCCGAACCGGGCCAGCAGTCCGCGCTGGTGAAACTCCTCGATGGTGCGGGCCGAGAAACCGAGTGCCCGCGACTGCTTCATCGGCTCTGCCAGCCGGTCGACTACTAACGCGTCGATCCCGGCCAGGCAAAGCTCGCCCGCCAGCATCAGCCCGGTCGGGCCGGCTCCCACCACTAGTACGTCGGCGTCAAAGTTCGCCATCTGCCTGCTTGCCTCCGAACCATCTCTCGATTTCCTGGCCTAGCTCCGCCTCGTCACTTCCGGCCCAGGCGACATAGCCATCAGGACGCGCCAGAATCGCGTCGATCCCGGCACCCGGCTCCGCGTCGGCATAAACCGTGCCGAGGCCGCAGCGAGCGGTTACACAACCCCCGAACCGCACGACAAAAGGCTCGGCACCGGCCAGCAGCCCGGCCAGCAGCACCGCGTCGGCGCCGGTCCTGCACCTCAGCCTCGGCAGCCGCCGCCCGCCCCACCGGTCACTCAAGCCCGACACGACCCCGGCCAGGTGCGCACTGGCCGACGGGAGCCCGATCAGCTCGCCCAGCACCGATCGCAGCGGATCGATCTCGGGCCCGCCGAGCATCAGCAGTTCCTGCGCGGTCACGTACTCAAGCACCCGCGCGGCGACCGGCCGGCGCTCATCGTGATAGCTGTCGAGCAGCCAGTCTGGTGCCCAGCCGTGCACCGTCCCGGCGAGCTTCCAGCCCAGGTTGACGGCGTCCTGCAGCCCGACATTCAGTGCCTGGCCGCCGATCGGCAGGTGCCAGTGGGCGGCGTCCCCGGCGAGCAGGACCCGTCCGCGCCGGTAAGCGCCGGCCAGGCCCCTCGCGTTGTCGAAGGAGTCGACCCAGCTCGCGCGGCGGCCTGAGATGTCCTCGCCGGTGACCTTCTCCCAGACGCGGGCAACCTCGGCGAAGTCCGGCGCCGCTGAACGCGCGGCCACGTCCTGACCGGCCGCGTACACCATGATTCTCGTGACGCCGCCCTGCGTGCCGGCCACGGCGAACCCGCCGTCGAGCCGCTCGAACCGGCGCTCGCGAACCGCCACGCCGGTCACGTCGGCCCGCAACAGCTCCCTCGTCGCGCTCGTGACGCTGGCCGGGAAGCCGCCGAGCCGCCGCACCGTGCTCGCCGCGCCGTCGCACCCCACCAGGTACCGCGCCCGCACGCTCAGCTCTCCCCCGGGTCCGCGTACCGTGCAGACGACGTGGCCGCCGGTTTCGCGGACCCCCGTCAGCTCGTGCGCCCTGAGCACGGTGGCGCCCAGCCGCTCCGCCCGCCGCCCCAGAATGCTCTCGGTCCGGTACTGCGGCACCTTCCAGTTCCCCGCGTAGTCGCTGTCGACGGCCAGGTCGAACGGCAGCCCGGCCAGGTGCGCCCGCGGCTCGGGCACCGCCTCGGCGAGCAGCTCGTCCACGCCCCGCTGATGCAGCAGCTCGGCGGTCAGGGTCGTGAGCTGGCTGGCGCGCGATTCGGTCATCGGGGCGGCGAGCCGTTCAAGAACAACGACGGGCACTTTTCTTAACTGGAGCTCGCCGGCCAGCATCAGTCCGACTGGGCCGGCGCCGGCGATCACGACTGCCGGATCGCCGTCCGGCGCCCCGGTCTTCGTCACGACGCCGCCCGCCGGCTGGCGGCTTCCTCCGCGTAGGCCTTCGCGAGCCCGAGTGTGGCCACGCTGTTCGCGCTCAGGGAGCTCCTGACCAGCTCCTGCGCCGTGGCCAGGTCCGTGCCCGCGCCGAGGATCGCGGTGACCCGGCCGGCATCGATCCTGACCGTGTGCCGCGAGGTGACGGACACGCCGCCCCGGTCCCTGGCCCTGATCTGCCAGCGGCCGGTGTGCAGGGTCATCAGCGGCGGCAGCACGATCTGCTTGTAGACGATGCTGCCAAAGGGCTGGCAGACCCGGACCGACCTGGTGGTGTGCACCGTGCCGTCCTTGGCCCTGGTATCCATTTCCAGTACCTGAAGCCCCGGCGTCTCCTCCTCAAGCGACACCCGCACCACGTGCGGCAGCCGCTCGGTCCAGAGCTGGGCGTCGTTGAGGAAGTCATAGACGTCCTGGGCCAGGCCGTTGACCGCGACGGTGTCGTCAAAGGTCACGAGCCGGCCGGGTCCGTCCAGCTCGGCCCTGGACTTCAGGGCGCTCAGCTCGGAGGCACTGTTGCGATCCACCGCCTGGCCGATGTAGTCGAGATCGGCCAGATCACCGGTCGCGGCGAAATAGTCGTGCAGCAGCCGCACCCGGCACTGTGACTCCGGCCCTGGCTCCACGATCCACTGGCCGCCCATGCCGCCGACGGGGTGCGGCGAGCGTTCCTGCCGGAACGAGATGCTCATGGCCTTCGCGTCGTGGTGCCGCCTGGAGGTCCAGGTTCTGGCCGTTCCGCTGGCGGTGGCCCAGATCCTGATCTGCTCTCCGTCCTCCGCCTGGTCTACACACTCGGCGTGGACCGTGGGCGGGAAGATCTCCGGCCACTGGCTCACGTCCTCGATCAGCTTGTACACCCGGCTGGCCGGCGCGCTGATCAGGACCTCGTGCTCGACCTTGCGTATCGCGGGCTGAGCCGCGCCGAACCAGCGGCCCAGCGCCGTGTGGAGGTCGCCGTCACCGGGCGCGGTCCAGATCACGTGCCCGTCGGGACGGAGGAGCACCGACTCTGTCCCCGCGACCTCGACTAGGTCGATGCGATCCGACCAGCGTTCCGCGATCGGTATCAAATCCGCGGCGTCGCGCGTGGCGAGCAGCACTCCTCGTGCGGGATGCAGCAGCTCGGCGAGCTGCCGGCGACTGCCGTCGGCCAGCTCAAGCTCACGATCGGGCATCCGGGCGCCGGACAGCGGGTGCCCGGACGCGCCCACGTCATAGGTGATGTCCAGGCCGCTCACCATCCCGGACAGGTGCCGGGCCACGGCCGGGATGGCGATCAGCTCGGTCATGACGGTCCGCAGCGGCTCGATCTCGCTGCCGCTGAGGTTGAGGGTCCCCTGGGCCCTGGTGTTGCGGAGTACCCGCGCGCCGACCGGGTGGCGCTCGTCGTGGTAGCTGTCGAGCAGGCCGGCCGGGGCCCAGCCCCCGATCGTCGCGGCCAGCTTCCAGCCGAGGTTGACAGCGTCCTGCACGCCGACGCTGAGTCCCTGGCCGCCGGCCGGGAGGTGGATGTGGGCGGCATCGCCGGCGAGCAGCACCCGGCCGCGCCGGTACTGCGTGACCTGCCGGGTGGCGTCGGTGAAGCTGCTCACCCAGACGCCGGTGCCGCCGTGGATCGACTCGCCGGTCAGCCGCTGCCAGGCATCGGCGACCTCGGCGAAGGTCAGCTCGCGAGTCCGGTCGGGCGGCGTGCCGATCTCACAGACGATGATCCGGTCGATGCCCTTTTCCAGCGGGCCGGACATGATCATGCCGCCCGGCACCCGCTCGCCGATCATCCGGGGGCGGATCTCGCAGCCGGTGACGTCGGCCAGGTACATCTCCCTGGTCGCGTCCGAGCCGGGGAAGTCGAAGCCTGCCAGCTGCCTGACGGTGCTCCGCCCGCCGTCGCAGCCCGCGAGATAGCTGGCCGAGAAGCTCGGCCTGGCCGTCCTGCCCCTCGACGATCGCGGTGACGCCGTCCGCGCTCTCGCGCAGGCCGGTGACCTCGCATCCGCGTCGCACGCGGACGCCCAGCTCAAGCGCCCAGTTCTCCAGCATTTCCTCGATCTTGTACTGCGGTATTCCGCGCACCCCGAAATGGGCGCCGTCAAGCACTCCGTAATCCATTGGTATGCCGCCGAAATGACCCATGCGGCTGATCTCTGGATTGTCGAATCTGGCCAGCAGCCCGCGCTGGTGGAACACCTCGGTCGCCCGCGCGGTAAATCCGACACCGCGCGACTCCCGGCTCCGCTCGGCCCGGCGCTCGCAGACGATGACCTCGGCCCCGCCAAGTCGCAGTTCGCCCGCCAGCATGAGCCCGACCGGCCCGGCGCCGGCAATGACTACATCGGTATCCATTTCCGAACCTCCGGTCAGGCGGGGATTGCCTCGATAATCGACACCGGCGAAGCGGTCGGGATGACCCTGGCGAGCTTGAAGCCCGCGTCGGCGAGCAATTCGGTGTACTGAGCGGCGGTGCGCTCTTTCGCGCCGAGCAGCAGCATCAGCCACAGGTCGATAATGTTTCCGATATGCGGCGTATTGTTTCCGGTCAGCACGTACTCAACGACGAATAGCGATCCGCCGGGATTAATCGCGGCGCGAATGGTTTTCAGTACCGCCTGGCACTGATCCACGCTGAAATCGTGCAGAGTGTGCTTCAGCAGGTAGGCGTCGGCGGGCGGGACGCTCTCGAAATAGGAACCGTGCTCAATAGTGCACCGGCCTGCCACGCCTGTCGCCTCGAATAGCTGGCCGGCCTTGGCGGTCGCGTGCGGCGCGTCGAAGAGAATGCCGTGCGAGCTGGTCGCGCGCTGCAGAATCCCGGCCAGCAGGGAGCCGTCGGCCGCCGCCGACATCCACGATCGTGCCGAACCGGGAGAAGTCATAAGCGGCCACGACCGGCTCGGTCTCCGGCCGCGACAGGCTGCCCATGCCGGCGAAGAAGCTCATCGCGTAATCGGGGTGCGACATGAGAAAATCAAAGGAGCCCATGCCGCGCAGCTTCGGCATGTTCGCCTCGCCGGTCCGCACCGAGCTGAGCAGGTGGCCCCAGTCCTCCCAGAGCAGGGGATGTCCCATCAGCCTGGCGATGCCGCGCATGGAATCGGGCGCGTCGTCACGAAGGGCTTCCGCCATGGGCGTCAGCTCGAATCGCCCGTCGGCTCGCTCGGCGAAGACCGCATAGCCCGACAGCATGCGGAGCAGCCGGTATGTCGCCTCGGCATCGGCGTCGACCCGCTTCGCGATCTCCCGTGCGGGTAGCGGCCCGTCGGTCAGAACGTCGGCTATGCCGAGGCTGGCCGCCGCGAAGATTGCCTGGGTAATGACCGAGCCCTGGATCAGGTCAAGCAAAGAGAACGCCGGGGACTGCTCCCTCTCGGCAGGCAATACGGACATGGTTCCTCCTCGATTCCTGGCTTTGGGGCGAGGATAAGACGATCGGTTTATCGCCCGCAACGTCGGTGTTCAACAGCGGAAATACCGCAGTCGAACCCGGCATCGCTTTGACTTAAGGCGTGAGCCTGACTCCTAATGTCCGGGAGGTTGCGACTCAGGTTCCGCGCATGGCTGACGCGAAGGAGAGATTTCATGGCCGAAACTCGCACTAATGACTACGATGCCATCGTCATCGGCGGGGGGCCGAGCGGGTCCTCCTATGCGATAACGCTGGCCAGGGCCGGGCATTCGGTGCTCCTGCTTGAGCGGGAGCAGTTCCCGAGATTTCACATCGGCGAGTCATTGCTGACCTACACGGCGGACGTGCTTGAGCAGCTTGGCCTCCTTGACCGGGTGGTCGAGGCTGGTTTCGTCATCAAGCGGGGGATCGAGCTCACCGGCTCTGAGGGCACCTTCAGGCGGCTTTCGCTCGACAAGATCGGCGACGAGCGCCGGGGCTGGACCGTGCACGTGGAACGGTCGGACTTCGACAAGATCCTGCTCGACGCCGCCGCCGAGACTCCTGGTGTCACGGTGCTGCAGAAGACGAGGGTCGGCGGGCTTATCTACGCCGGCGAGCGCGTCTCCGGCGTCCGGTACACCTCCGGCGACCAGGAGCTGAGCGCGACCGCGAGCTTCGTCATCGACGCGAGCGGCCGCGCGGGGGTGATCGCCCGTGCGCTCAACCTGCGCAAGACCGACAATCAGCTCAAGATGGCCGCCGTCTTCAAGCACTTCGGCGGCCTCGACGAGAGCAACAACCCCGGCACCGAAGGCGACATTCAGCTCGGGCTGCACGAGGACGGCTGGCTCTGGGCCATCCCGATCCGCCCGGGCACGATCAGCATCGGCTGCATGGCCCCGGCCGAGATCCTGCGGGCCTCGCGCCCCGAGGACGTCTTCAATGAGCACCTGGAGCGGGTGCCCCGGATCCTCCAGCGGATCAAGGGCACGAAGGTCGTCCGCGAGCTGACCGGCGAGAACAACTTCGAGTACCACTGCGACACGCTGGCCGGACCCGGCTTTTTCATCATCGGGGACGCCGGCTGCTTCACCGATCCGGTCTTCTCCGGCGGGGTGCTGCTGGCCCTGACGACCGGCCGCCGGGCCGCCGAGGAGACCGCCCTGTGCCTGGCAGGGAAGGCCGACGAGGCGGACGCGGCGCTGCGCTACCAGAACTTCTTCAAGACCGGGTACGAGACCTATTACCGGCTCATCCGCGCCGTCTACGACAACAGGTACGCCTCAGGCGGCCGCGAGCTGCGGGTCGTGCCGCAAGCGGGCGAGCAGCGACTCGCTGGCGCCGGCTGGTGGGGGATACAGGAGAAGCTCAGGGCGACCTCGGGCGGCCCGTTCGACACCGAGGAGTCGATCGAGCACTACTGGCTGGTGCGAGCACTGAACGGCGACTTCTGGTCGGCAGAGAACCGGTTCTTCCAGCGCCTGCGGGAAGAGAAGGCCTGGCGCCTGTTCGACGACTTCGAGCCGTCCTACGAGTGCCCGGTGCACGCCCGGTGACGTACCTCATCACGCAGGCCTGCGTCGACGTCCTCGATAGGGGATGCGTCGAGGAATGCCCGGTCGACTGCATCTACGAGGGCGAGCGGATGATGTACATCCACCCGGACGAGTGCGTCGACTGCGGTGCCTGCGAGCCCGTCTGCCCGGTCGAGGCGATCTATTTCGAGGACGATGTGCCGGGCGAGTCGCAGGATTTCCTGCGGGTCAACGACGAGTTCTTCGAGACGATCGGCTCCCCGGGAGGCGCGGCCAGGACCGGCCGGATCGGCACCGATCACGCGCTGGTCGCCGCTCTCCCCCCAGCCCCGGCCCTGGACCGCCACTAATCCCACACCGCCCACTAATCCCGCACCGCCGCTAATCCCGCGCCGCCACTAACCCCGCACCGCCACTAACCCCGCACCGCCACTAACCCCGCACCGCCACTAACCCCGCACCGCCGCTAACCCAGCTCCCCGCCTGCCAGCTGCCCCCGCCGGCCCAGCCCTGCCGGGTTTCCGGGATCATGGTGCGACTCGTGATCACGGAAACCCGGCAGGGTGATTACGCTGGCAACGTTCCGTGATCAGGCAGTGCTCCATGATCCCGGAACATTCAAGCTGACAGTGCTTGGTGTTAGACCTGGCTGGGGGTTAGCCGGGCGCGTGTCCTCGATGCCGGATGCTTCGCAACGCCCTGCATCGAGGGCACGCCGTCCGGCTCAAGACTGGCGCCACGGGGGGCTCGCAGCGAGCCCCCCGGTGGGGCTCCAGCCCCAGCTATGTCACATCGATGGGGCCCCAGCCCCAGCTATGTCACATCGATGGGGCACGGTCAGCTCTTAGCCACCAGCCGCCAGCACCCCGAAACAGCCGGTTACCCGGCATACCCGGTATACACGGCACGCGGGGCCAGTCCGGTCTGACAGGCGATCCGCCTGGTCGGGCAAGCAGTCGGGCTGGCTGGGCCGTTACCAGTCGATTTCCTCTAGGCCTGACCATAGCTCGCGCTCGGTCGGGGTTGGGGGGCGGCGTTCGGCGCAGTGCTCGGGGTGGCCACTCGGGGGGCCGCTCGGGGGGGCGCTCCGGGGGCCGCTCGGCGGGCTGGGCTCTGGCTCGGGCAGGACGGGCTGCTCTGGCCTGGCGGCGTTCTGGTCGGTGTCGAAAAGGCATTCTTCGGGCGAGAATCCCGGCAGTACCCAATAGCCTAGCCAGGATAAATCGGAAAGCGAACTCAATCCTGGCAGCAGGCGGCGGAGTCGTCGCCACATCTTATTTTCCGCCGATCACAGTAGTGCGGGCGACAATGCCTAGGTATTGCCGTGGTCATCTCGATCCTGGCTATTAACCGTGGAATCTGGCTTGAGAATCGCTCGTCCCTGGCGCCGGGACTCCCCGCGTTCCTGCGAGGATGGCGGCATGTCTGATGTCACTGTCACGCGGGTTGACTTCGGTTACTTCGTGCGGCCGCCCGAGGAAACCGGCACTGGCAGCCCCAGGGTCGAGCCGTGCCTCGGCTACCTGATCCGGCACCCCCGGGGGACCATCTTGTTCGACACGGGCATGGGTGCCCATCCCGAGGTCGATGCCCACTACCGGCCGCGAAGGATCGCGCTGCCGGACGCACTCGCGGCGCGGGGGCGCGAATCGCTGACCTGCGGCTGGCCGCGAACTGCCACCTGCACTTCGATCACTGCGGCGGCAATCCGCTGCTTGGTCAGATACCTGTGCTCGTGCAAGCAGCCGAGCTCGGGGCCGCCAGGCTCACGCCGGACTACACACTCCCCGAGCTCATCGAAGGCAGTCGCTTCGAGGAAGTGACCGGAGAGGCCGAACTGCTTCCCGGAGTCTTCCTGATGCCGACGCCCGGTCACACCGATGGCCACCAGTCGCTGGTCGTTCGCCAGCCGGACGGCGCGGTGATCGTGGCCGGCCAGAGCCACTGACACCGCGACCCAGTACGCGGCCGACCAGCTCGCGTGGCGAGCCCGCCGGGACGGGCACGGCCAGCCGCTGCCGGAGATCCCGGACTGGATCGACGCCCTCCAGCGCCTGGACCCCCGCGTGGTCTACTTCGCGCACGACCGCTCGGCGTGGCTCCCCTGACCCGGCGGGCTCGCCTCGCCGGCACGGACCTGACCGCAGCTGGGGGCCCTGCTGTCGTTCCGGGAGCAGCGGGGGTCCCCAGCTGCGGTAGCTCACTCCCAAGAAGTCCGGTAATCGTGCCCGGACCGGGTCCAGAAACAAGTTTCCCTTGGGATCACGAAATCCTGAATCATAGCAATACGGGTGAATCGTACTTTTGACTCGATGGATCTTCTCTTATCCTCGACAGCGCAAATTCGTCCCTAATACATTTTGAACCATGAGCGGCGAGGCCGACCGGCGAGCGACCGTCCGTCCGCTTGCGCTGGTCACCGGCCCGGCCTCCGGCCCGACGCCCGGGCCCGCCTCCGAACTGGCTGCCGCGCTCGCCGACGGAGACCGCGCCCTGAACTCCGACGGGGATCCGCCGGCGAGCCGGCGCAGCTTCGAGCGCGCCTACCGGCTGGCGGAGCAGGCCGGGGATGCGCAATCCATGGCCATCGCCGTCATCGGCCTGGCCGGACTGTGGGTGAGCGAGCACCGCACGGCGACCGGATCGGTCAGGCTCGAGTCGCGGCTTCAGCACGTCCTGTCGCTGCTCGACCGGCGATCCCCGCTCGCTCTGCGCATCCGGGCCAGGCTGGCCGCCGAAGCTGACTACCTGCACGGCGAGCAGGCCCGCATCCTGGCCGTGCTCGACGAGGCGAGATCGACCGCGGCGACCGGATCAGCCCCATCGACCGCAGCGCCCGCCGAGCCAGATCCCGTACCGCTGGCCGAAGCCCTCAGCCTCGCCCACCACTGCCTGCTCGACCCCGACAGCATCACCCTCCGCCGGGAACTCGCCGTCGAGCTGATCAAGGTGAGCTTCCGCACCCAGCGCCGGAGTGACCACCTCATGGGCTTGCTGTGGCAGACCGCCGACGCCTACGCCCAGGGAGACCCGCACGCCGGACGGCTGCTCGGCGAGCTTCGCGACCAGCTCAGCGAGCGAGATCACCCGGCGATCGGGTTCGTCGTCAGCGCGATTGAGGTTCTTCTCGCCATCCGCGCCGGCCAGCTCGACGACGCCGAGTCACTCGTCGGCATCTGCGCCAAGAACGGCGCCACCGCCGGTGACATTGACTGCGAGTGGTGGCCGGGCGGCCAGCTCGTGACGATCCGCTGGTATCAGGGCCGGCTGCACCGAGCTGCTCCCCATGCTGCATGAACGGGTCCACTCCCCCGCTCTGAGCGCCGTGGACAACTCGGCCGTCGCCGCGCTCGCTGTCGCCGCCGCCCTGGATGGTGACCGGCGCACGGCCGCGGGCTGCCTGGCCGTGCTGCGCGGCGCCGACCTCGCCAGCCTGCCGCGCTCCAGCAGCTGGCTGGTCACGATGAACGGCATCGTGGAGGCCGCCAGCCTGCTCGACGAGCCAGGCCTCGCCACGCAGGCCTACGACCTGCTGCTTCCCTACGCTGACCTGCCGCTCGTCGGCGGCCTTGGCGTCACCTGCTTCGGGTCGGCGCACCAGGCCCTCGGCCTGGCCTGCCTGACCGCAGGACGACTGGACCGGGCCGTCGAGCATCTGCACGCCGCCGTACAGCGCAATCTCGCGCTCGCGCACTGGCCAGCGCTGATCTCGTCCAGGCAGCGACTCGCGCAGGCCTGCCAGCGGCGCGGGCACCAGGGCGACGCCGAGGCAGCCAGGCGGGAACTCGACCTAGCTCAGGAAGAGGCGACTACGCTCGGCATTCCAATTCCGGATCGTCAAGTGCGTCAGCCAGCTGGCGGCCGGTACGCCGAATGCGAGCGGGTCGGCCGGAAGTGGCGGATCACCCTCGGCGACCGGGTCGCCCTTGTCCCTGACAGCGTCGGCCTGCTGCACCTCGCCGTGCTGATCGCCAGCCCGCGCCAGGACATCCCGGCCGCGGATCTGGTGGCCGGGCTCGCCACGCTGAGCATGCCAGCGCAGCCGGTCCTGGACCAGGCGGCGATCGGCGAGTACCGCAGCCGCCTGAAAGACCTGGACGCGCAGCTCGGCGACGCGGACGCCGGCCAGGCCGAGCAGGCCCGAGCCGACCGCGACTGGCTGGTCGCCCAGCTGGCCGGCGCCACCGGGCTGGCCGGCCGCACGCGCGCGTTCCCCGATGACGGCGAGCGCGCCAGGGTCGCGGCAGGAAAGGCCATCCGCCGCGCGCTGACCAGGATCAGCGAGGCGGACGCCGTCATCGGCGACCATCTGCGCGAGAGCGTGCACACGGGCACCCGCTGTTCCTACTGGCCATCCTGACGGGACCGGCCGTCCTGATGGAACGGGACGGCACGAGATGGACCGCCAGAAGCGTGTAAGCCACCAACGTTTCTGTGACCATCAGGAGATCTCATGGCACTTCGCGACACCATGCGCTCGTCAGCCGCTCAGTTCCTGCAGCCCGGCGAGCCCGTGCAGGCCGTCATCGGCGCTCAGACCGCCAGTCAGTGGCTGGCCGCGCTGACCGGCGTCTTCCTCTTCCTCGGCCTCAATCGCTACCGCATCCTCGCCGTCACCCCGACCCGCATCGTCGTGCTCGACGCCGGCAAGGCCAGCATGTCGAAGGCGCGCGGCGTGGTCACCGAGCTGCCCCGCTCGACCAGGCTCGGCCCGGGTAACGGCCTGTGGCACCAGATCCCGGCCGGCGACGAGACGCTCCGGGTGCACCGCCGTTTCTTCAAGGACATCGAAACCGCCGACAGCCTCGCCGCCTCGGCCTGATTTCACTAGAAGATACAGGGGGAAATAATGCGCTCAGCTCAGTCAGCGTCCCGCTCGCTAGTCCGGCTCTCGGCGATCGCCGTAGCCACGCTCGCGGTGGCCGGGTCGGCCCGGGCCCTGGCCAGCCCCGGCCCCTCGATGGCCGTGGACGGCAACAACGTCAACATCGCCGTCATGGGACCACATCACACCCTGAAGTTCTACTGGGCTGTCAACGGCTCATCGACCTGGCACGCCGAGCGGTGGCCGGTCCCGGCACGACGTTCTCGGCGCCGTCGATCACCACGAACGGCAACAGCGTCAACATCACCGCCATGGGACCCCACCATTCCCTGCGGTTCTACTGGGCGGTCAACGGCACTGCCACCTGGCACGCCGAGACATCACCGGCCCTGGCACCACGTTCTCCGCACCGTCGATGACCGTGAACGGCAACAGCGTCAACATCGCGGCGATGGGACCGGGCGGCAGCCTGCGGTTCTACTGGGCACCGAACGGCACGCACGCCTGGCACGCCGAGCACGTCGCCGGCGGGGGCACCACGTTCTCGGCGCCGTCCATGGTCACCAACGGCAGCTTCGTCAACATCGCGGCCGTGGGCAAGAAGAACGCGCTCAGGTTCTACTGGGCCCAGAACGGCGTCCCCGGCCTGGCATGCCGAGCAGGTCAGCCATGCCGGCAACGCCTTCTCGGCCCCGTCGATGGCCGTTGACCTCAACGGCGTCAACATCAGCGTGCTTGGACCGGGGCACAGCCTGCGGTTCTACTGGGCGGTCAACGGCACGTCGACCTGGCACGCCGAGAAGGTCGCGGGCCCCGGCACGACCTGGTCCGCCCCGTCGATGACCACCAACGGCAACAGCGTCAACATCTCGGCGGCCGGCGCCAGGGACAGCCTGAGGTTCTACTGGGCGGTCAACGGCACCCCCACCTGGCACGCCGAGAAGGTAGCCGGGCCGGCCAGGACGTTCTCGGCCCCCTCCATGACCGTCAACGGCAACTTCGTCAACATCACCGCCGTCGGGCCCAAGGACAGCCTGAAGTTCTACTTCTCGCTCAACGGCTCGGCGATCTGGCACGCGCGGCAGGTCGCGCCATCCGGCAGCGTGCGGTAACCAGCGAACAGTACCCTGGGCGGCATGCATCCCAGCGCCGAGCATGTCGCCCAGGTACTGCGTGAGCACCACGTAGCCGGACAAATCATGGAGCTGCCCGAGCCCGCGCCGACCGCCGTAGCCGCCGCCGCCCAGCTTGGCTGCGACCTCGGCGCGATCGCCAACAGCCTGCTCTTCAACGCCGACGGCGCCCCGCTCCTGGTCCTGACCAGCGGCGCCCACCGGGTAGACCTGGCCAAAGTGGCCGAACTGATCGGCGCCCAGTCAGTGCGCCGCGCCGACCCCGACTTCGTCAGGACCGCCACCGGCCAGGTCATCGGCGGTGTAGCCCCGGTAGGACATCCGCAGCCGGTCCGCACGCTGGTCGACACCTGGCTGGAGAAGTACGACGTGGTCTGGGCCGCCGCCGGCCACGTCCACACGGTCTTCCCGACGTCCTTTACCGAGCTAGTCCGCCTCACCTCCGGCACCCCCGCCGACGTCGCCTAACTCCCTCTCGTTTCCGTGATCATGTTCCGGGCCTTGATCACGGAGATTTAGTGACGCGATCACACAATTGAGGTTCCGTGATCAAGGGCCGGAGCATGATCACGGAAACGACGTTCTATTCTGGTCGGAGCAGTTCCCAGCTGACGACGGGTGCTATGACAATCAATCCGCCGAAACGCGTGCTTTACGTGGTGATCTGCGGCGCCAGTCCGGCCGGCGGCAACTCGCTGGCGGACTTCGTCGGCTACGCCCTGGGCCTGGGCTGGGATGTCTGCGTCATCGCCACGCCGTCTGCGCTCAAGTTCATTGACGCTGATCACCTGGCCGACCTCACCGGAAACCCGGTTCGCTCTGAATACAAGCGACCAGAAGAACCAGACGTCCTCCCGCCAGCCGACGCCTTCGTGGTCGCGCCGGCCACCTTCAACACGATCAATAAGCTCACGGCCGGGATCTCTGACACCCTGGCGCTCGGGCTGCTCAACGAAGGACTCGGCGCCGGGCTGCCGATCATCGCCGTTCCTTTTCCCAATCAGGCACTAGCGCGCCACCCAGCCTTCATCGCCAGCGTGCGCACCCTTGCCTCCTGGGGCGTGAACGTGATTCACGATACAGAGCACTACCCGCTCCCCCGGCCCCGGCAGGGCGACTCAGGCGACACCTTGTTCCCCTGGCCCGTCCTTCGCGAGCAACTCGCCACCCTATAGCCCGGTCCGCTCCGCTCGCCCCGGCCCGTCACGCCCCTGCGGCCACCGCTCGTCACCCGCCCAGGCCAGCTGATGTTCCGTGATCATGACCGGGACCTTGATCACGGAAGATTGCTGGGGTCGTACCGGGCGGGACGAGGGGCGGGGGCTGCTGGGCTGCTGTCAGTCGGTCAGGTGGGCGATGTTGTTGAAGCTCCGGACGAACCATTTGTCACTGGTGAGCACTAGCGTCGAGATCGAGGCATTGTCGGAGCCGGTGAAGGCGAACGGCCGGCTGCCCGAGGCCAGTGCGAGTGCCCGGCCGATCACGCCGCCGTGCACGAAGGCGGCCACCCGCTGTCCTGGATGCGCGGCGGCCAGCCGCTCGATCGCGGTCTTGACTCGCATCGTGAACTCGGCATCGGGCTCGGCACCAGGGATCAGCTCCCAGCGCTCCTGCTCGAACACCCGCAGGCTGATCGGATGGCCGTCGGCGACCATCTTCCGGTAAATGCCGCCTTCCCATTCACCGAGGTACACCTCCCGAAGGTCGGGCTCTACCTTCGGGACAAGACCGAGCCGCCGCGCGAGCGGTGCCGCAGTCTGGGCGGTGCGGCACAGGCTGGTCACATAGAGAGCGTCAAGGCCGGCGTCGGCCAGGCGATCGCCCACGCGCAGCGCCTGCTGGTGGCCGAGCTCGGATAGCGGCGGGTCACCGTGCCCGTCGACCAGCGGAAACAGGACTCCATCCTGGTAGGCCTGCGACTGCCCGTGCCGCACGAGCACCAGCTCGGTCGAACTAGGCGGCGGCTCGAACCGGTGCTGCTGATAAGGGGCCGTCTGGGTCACAACGGGTGAAACGCTCATCCCCCACTTCTAGCACTTGGCGTTACGCAGCCATTACGGGGTGGTCGTTGGCTGGAGTACAGGAACCCAGCCAACGGAGGCCAGACATGAAAGTCCACCCGCTCAAGGCCGCAGTCGCCGCAGTCGGCGTTAGCACAGTGCTTTGCCTCGCCGGGTGCCATAGCGGAGGCGGCACAAGCAACGCGTCGGGCGGCACTCCCGCCACCCAGGGCGGCACTCCCGCCACCCAGGGCGGCGCCCCGGCAACCAGTGCGCCAGCGGCGCCGGCGGGCCAGGGCAAGAGCATCGACGTCTGCACCGCGCTCCCGCTGGCGATGGCGTCTTCGATCACCGGCACCAAGTTCACGGCCGCGAAAGCAAGCAACGTGGATAACGTGGTCTTCGACTGCGAGTACTCGGGGCCAGGCGCCGCGCTGCTGCAGATCTCGGTCGACACCCAGAGCGGCCCGGATGAGTTCACCGTCGATCTCAGCGCGCTGAAGACGGTCGGCCATCCGCCGGTCAAGATCTCCGGCGTCGGCGACGAAGCCTTCTCCGAGCCCGACCCCCACGGCAACGCCGGATCGGTGGGAGCCTCCAGCTTCGCCAGCTATGGCGCCGTCTTCGGCGAGGACTACATCAAGATCGGGGGCCTCACCTACGTGAACGCTGACCAGGGAAAACAGATCGTCGAGCAAATCCACGACAGCATCTGAAGGTTTCCTGTCGGCACGCGGTGAGATGATCCCCGTCGTAACCAGAGCGACGGAGACTTCGATGGCGACGTACAGCAGGGATCAGGTGCTCGCCATGGCACCCGACGCCGCGTCCGCCAAGGCTGGGCAGGGTCAGGCGATCGCCGCGCGCTGGAGCGGGATCGGCCAGGACAAGTACGCGGCCTGGGGTGCCTGCCGGGGCAGCGGCAAGGAGCCGTACCGCACGGCGGCGGCGCTCACGGACGGCGCGACCAGGTGCTCCTGCCCGAGCCGGAAATTCCCCTGCAAGCACGCGATCGGCCTGCTGCTGCTCCTGGCCGATGGCGCTGTGCCGGGCGGCGCCCCGCCGGACTGGGTGACCGAGTGGCTCGCCGCCCGCATCGCCAAAGCGCTCAGGCCCGGCAGGCCAGACCCGGAAGGCACCCAGGGCGCCCCGGTTGCCCCGGCCGGCGCCGAGGCGGCGGAGCGCCGGGCGGCCAGTCGCGACAAGAAGGTCGATGCCGGCGTCGGCGAGCTGCGGCAATGGCTCGCTGATCTGGCGCGAGGCGGTCTCGGCGCGGCCCAGTCCCAGTCCTGGGCCTGGTGGGATACCCAGGCCAGGCGGATGATCGACGCCCAGGCGCGCGGCCTGGCCGGGCACGTCCGCGCGATGGCGGCGATCGCGGCCACCGGAGGCCAGCGACCCGACTGGCCAGAACGGCTCACCGACCAGCTCGGCTCCGCACACCTGCTCTGCGAGGCGTGGCTGCGTCGCGACGAGCTGCCGGCCGAGACCGCACGGGCCCTGCGGGTCAGGCTCGGCTACCCCGTCAGCGTCGATGAGGTGATGCTGACCGGCGAGCGGATCCGCGACACCTGGGCGGTGCTCGGCCAGCGGCTCGGCGAGGACGGCAACCTGCGCAGCCTGCAGCAGTGGCTGTACGGCGAGGACACCGGCTCGGTCGTCACGTTCTTGTCATTCGCCGCCGGCGCCCAGCCGCTCGCGCCCGGCCTCCCGCCCGGCCGCCGGACGCGGGCGACCGTCGCGCTCTACCCGGGGACGCGCCCGGCCCGTGCGCTGATCACTGACCGGCAGCCTGACAGCGAGCCGCTCGGAGCGCTTCCCGTCGCCGATGGCTGGGATTCAGCGATGGAACGAGTTGCCGACTGCCTGACCGTCGACCTCTGGGCCGACGTCGTGCCGCTGACTGCCGGAAACCTCACCGTGCTGCCAGGCGCGAGGGAGGCCGAGCCCTGGCTGCTGCGGGACGCGGCCGGGCGAGCGGTCACGGTGGCGGCCAGCCCGGCCGTCCGCTGGGCCATGCTGGCGGTGTCGGGCGGCAGGCCGGTCGACGTCGCCGGCGAGTGGGACGGCTTTGCCTTCACGCCCCGGGCCATCGCCCCCGCCGGACAGTCCGGCAGGCTGCTGCCATGAGCTGGGCTGAGGTAGTCGATGCCGCCGTGATCGGCGTCGGCCGCAAGCCGTTCGGCCCCGACCAGAGCGAAGCCCGGCTCCTGCGCGCCGCCGCCGCCTTGTCCCGCGCCCGCCGGGCCGGGTACCGCGCGGCGCTCGCCGGCGACCGGCAGTCACCGGCTCCATCCGAGCGCGATGACCGGCCAGCGGTCAGCCTCGCGGCCGAGCGCCGCCTGGCCGAGCTGCTGGAGGCAAACAGTCCTGAGCTGATCGGGCAGTGGCTCAGCGCGCTCGCCCCGACCGGGCGTCGTCCGCCAGACCTGCTGCTCCCGGCCCTGCTCACGGTGGCGACCACCCGCCAGGAACTGCGCGCCGAGCTGCTGCCGGCGCTCGGCCCGCTCGCCCCCTGGCTGGCTGGCTTCAACGCCGAATGGGACTGGGCGGCGACACCGGCCAGCTCGCCGGAGACGGACTGGGCCACCAGCGGCAGCGCGGCCCGGCGGGCGCTGCTCAGCCGGCTGCGAGCCCAGGATCCCGGCGCCGGCCGTGACCTCGTCGCCTCGACCTGGGCCACCGACACCTACCGGGACAAGACCGCGTTCCTGGAGATCCTGCGAGCCGGCCTCAGCCCGGGCGATGAGCCACTGGCCGAGCAGGCCCTGGCCGACCGGCGAGCCGAGGTGCGGAAGGCCGCCGCCGACCTGCTCGTCCAGCTGCCAGCCTCGCGCTACTCTCAGCGCGCGGCCGCCAGGGCCACCGCCGCCGTCCGGGTCGAGAACCGGACCCTGGTGATCGCCGTCCGAGCCGATGACAGGCAACTCGCCGCCGACGGCCTCGATACCACCCCGCCGCGCGGCTACGGCATTCGGGCCTGGCTGCTCAGGCAGACCGTCGCCACTGCCCCGGCCAGCCTGTGGACCGAGCACACCGGGCTCGAGCAGGCCGAATTGCTCGCCATCGCCAGCGCCGGCGACTGGGCGGCGCCGCTCCGCTCGGGGTGGACGCGGGCGGCGATCAGGGACGCCGACGTACCCTGGCTGCGGGCACTGCTCAGCCTGCCGCCGGCCGAGGATCAGGTCGACCACCTGCAGCTCGTCAAGGCCCTGCCGCCGGCTGCCCGAGATGAGTGGCTGAGCGCGAACCTGGCCAGCCCGCGCTTCACCGAGGCGCTTGAGCTGTACCGGCACCCTGGTCCGTGCGGCTATCCGATCAGGTCCGGCTGCTCCTGACCGCGCCCGCGGCCGACGGCTACCAGCTGCGTGCCCTGGTCCGGCTCGCGGCGATGCGGCTTGAGCCACCGGAGCCGCCCGGCGACCCGGCCGGGGCCAGCCTCATCCCCTCCTGGAATGACCTGCTCAGCACCCTGTCCGTCCGGGCCGCCATGCGCCGTGAACTCATCGAGGAGCCCAGCCAGTGAGCACCACTGAAACCGTCCTGCGGCCGCACGCCGAGCAGCAGTACGCGGCCGAGCTCGCGGCGGTCGCCGAGTGCGACGATCGCCGCAGGCCGCCGGCCTGGAAAATGTCGCCCTGGGCCGTCGTCACCTACGTGCTCGGCGGCACCCTGCCCGACGGCAGCGTCATCACCCCGAAGTACGTCGGCGCCCGCCGGCTGGTCGAGGTAGCGGTGGCCACCCTGGCCACCGACCGGGCCCTGCTGCTGCTCGGTGCACCGGGCACAGCCAAGACCTGGCTGTCGGAACATCTCGCCGCCGCCGTCAGCGGTGACTCGACGCTGCTCGTTCAGGGCACGGCCGGCACCAGCGAGGAATCGGTCCGTTACGGCTGGAACTACGCCAGGCTTATCGCGGAGGGACCATCGCCGGACGCTCTCGTTCCCTCTCCTGTCATGACGGCCATGCGCACCGGGAAAGT
Organism: uncultured Actinomycetota bacterium; assembly: GCA_963819285.1. Classification (GTDB taxonomy): domain Bacteria; phylum Actinomycetota; class Actinomycetes; order Streptosporangiales; family Streptosporangiaceae; genus Chersky-822. Next base: position 1,356,403 of record CAWFVM010000004.1, on the reverse strand, counting down.
CGTGCGCGCCGAAGAGCTGACCAGAATGCCAGCGGAAGTACAGGACGCGCTGATCACAGTCCTGTCCGAGAAGACGCTGCCGGTGCCAGAGCTTGGCATCGAGGTGCAGGCGGTGCCTGGCTTCACCCTGATCGCGACCGCCAACGACCGCGACCGGGGCGTCAACGAGATGTCAAGCGCGCTCAGGCGCCGGTTCAACACGGTCGTCCTGCCCCTGCCCGCTACGCAGGACGAGGAGGTGGAGATCGTCACCCGCCGGGTAGCCGAGCTTGGCCGGTCGCTGCGGCTGCCGGCCGAGCCGCCGGCGCTGGCCGAGGTCAGGCGGGTCGTGCAGATCTTCAGGGAGCTGCGATCCGGGGCCACCGCCGACGGCCGGACCACGCTGAAGACCCCGACGGGGACGCTGTCGACCGCCGAGGCGATCAGCGTGCTCACCAACGGGATGACGCTGGCCGCGCATTTTGGCGATGGCGAGGTGAACGCGGCCGATGTCGCGGCCGGCCTGGTCGGTGCCGTGATCAAGACCCCGGTCTCCGACGGCGTGGCCTGGAGTGAGTACCTGGAGGCCGTGGTCAGGGAGCGCGAGGACTGGCGCGATCTGTACCGGGCCTGCCGCGACCTGAGCGTGACGATCGAGTGAGCGTTACCCTGCTGGGAGTCCGGCACCACGGCCCCGGCTCGGCTCGCGCCGTCCTGGCGGCGCTGACGGCGATCGACCCCGACACGATCCTGGTCGAGGGACCGCCAGAGGCCGACTCGCTGATCAGGTACGCGGGCGCGCTGAAGCCGCCGGTCGCGATCCTCGCGCACGCGACTGACCAGCCGGGAAAGGCCGCGTTCTGGCCGTTCGCTGACTTCTCCCCCGAGTGGCAGGCGGTGCGGTTCGGAGCCGAGCACGAGCGTCCGGTCCGGTTCATCGATCTGCCGGCGGCGGCCACGCTGGCGCAGGACGACGCCAGGCCTGACGACGCCAGCCCCGACGATCAGGGCCAGCCCGCCGGGCCGATTCAGGCCGACCCGCTCGGCTGGCTGTCGAAGGCCGCCGGGCACGACGATCCTGAGCGATGGTGGGAGGACGTCGTGGAGCACCGGCTTGGCGGTGACCCGCTCGACCTGTTCGCCGCCGTGGCCGAGGCGATGACCGAGCTGCGGCTGGCGGCGCAGGAGGACGGCTGGACCCCATCCGAGCGTGACCTGCGGCGGGAAGCGGCGATGCGCCAGGGCATCCGGGCGGCGGCGGGCCGGGTCGCCGTGATCTGCGGCGCGTGGCACGTGCCGGCGCTCGCCGAGCTGCCGCCCGCCAGAGCCGACGCCGCGCTGCTCAGGAACCTGCCCAGGACCAAGGTCGCCGCCACCTGGGTGCCGTGGACGGCGGAACGGCTGACCTACGCCAGCGGATACGGCGCGGGCGTCACCTCACCCGGCTGGTACGCCCACCTGTGGCGAGCACCCGATCACCTGGCCGAACGCTGGGTGGCACGGGTCGCTTCGCTGCTGCGCGAGGCCGACCTGCCCGCGTCCCCGGCTGCCGCCGTCGAGACCGTCCGGCTCGCCGAGGCCGTCGCCGCGATCCGGGGCCGCGCGCTCCCCGGCCTGAGCGAGCTGACCGACGCCGTGCTTTCTGTCCTGTGCCAGGGCGACCAGGTGCCGCTCTCGCTCATCAACGGCAAGCTGGTCGTCGGCGATGAGCTCGGCGTCGTGCCGGAAGACGTCCCGACCGTGCCGCTGCAGGCTGACTTCGAGGCGACCTGCCGCCGGCTGAGGTTCCGCCCGGTCGCCGCCGACCGGCAGGTCGAGCTCGACCTGCGCGGTGACACCGATCGCGACCGGTCGCGCCTGCTGCACCGGCTGCGGCTGCTCGACGTCGGCTGGGGCGAGGTCATCAGCGCCAGGAGCGCCGGCACGTTCCGCGAGGGCTGGCTGCTGCGCTGGCGCCCTGAGTACATCGTGTCGCTGATCGAGCGGGCCAGGTACGGCACCACCGTGCAGACCGCGTCGGCCGCCGTAGTCGCGGAACGAGCGGAGCAGGCCGCCGGCTTCCCGCAGATCACGGCGCTGGTCGAGGCCGCGGTGCTCGCCGACCTGCCGGAAGCCCTGCCCGCGGTGACCGCCGCGCTCGAGCGGCGATCCGCCCGCACCGGCGACATCGCGCACCTGATGACCGCGACGCCGCCGCTCGCACGAGTACTCAGGTACGGCAGCGTGCGGCAGACAGATCTGGAAATAGTGCGCGGCGTGCTCGACTCGATCCTCGTGCGGGTCTGCGCCGGGGTAGTCGCCGCCTGCGTTGCCCTCGACGCGGACGCCGCGGCCGCGATGCTGGAGGCACTGGAGGCCGCCGACGCCGCGATCGCCCTCGTAGGCCGGCCCGAGCAGATCAGCTCCTGGCGCGCGTCCCAGCGCGGCGTGGCCGATCTGGCCGGGACCCTCGCCGGCCGGTGCGTCCGGCTGCTGCTTGACGCCGGGCTGCTGAGCCCGGACGATGCACAGCGGCGCCTGGCCAGGACGCTGTCCTCGGGAGTGGGCGACGCGGTGGCGTGGCTTGAAGGGTTCGTGCGCGGCAGCGGGTCGCTCCTGCTGCGAGATGAGCAGCTCTGGGGTTTGCTTGACGGCTGGCTCTCCGGCCTGGGCAACGAGGCTTTTGAGTCGGCGCTGCCGCTGCTGCGCCGGGCGTTCTCCCAGTTCACCGGACCGGAGCGGCGTCAGCTCGGGGCCAAGGCCGCTGCCGGTGCTGGCTCCGGTGCCGCACGACCCGCTACCTGGCGGGAGGGCGGCCAGCCCGACGACTGGGACGAGGTACGGGTCAGCCGGGTACTGCCGGTGGTCGCGGTCGTCCTCGGCGATCCGCTCGCCCCCGATAACCCCCTCGCCCCCGCCGATCCCCTCCCCCGCGCCACTGGAGCACAGGAGCGATGAGCGAGGTGACGAGAGATGAACGGCTGCGGCGCTGGCGGCTAGTCCTGGGCAGCTCGGCCGACGGCTCGGCCGGCAGCGGCGACCCGGCCGGCCGGAACGGGCTCTCAGCGCGGGACGAGGCAATCGATCGCGCATTGGCCGCGCTCTACGATGCCCGGCCGGGCGATGCCCGCCGCGCCGGGCTTGGCGCGTCGGCGCCGTCGGTCACCAGGTGGCTCGGAGACATCCGGACCTACTTCCCTACTCCCGTAGTCCAGATCCTGCAGCAGGACGCGCTTGACCGGCTCGGCCTGAAACGCATGCTGCTTGAGCCCGAGCTGCTCGCGGCCGTGGAACCCGATGTGCACCTGGTCGGCACGCTCCTATCGCTGCGGGGGGCGCTGCCCGAGAAGACGAGGGAGACAGCCCGCATCGTGGTCCGCAAGGTGGTCGAGGAGATCGAGCGGCGCCTCGCCGCCGAGCTGCGCCGCTCAGTGCTCGGAGCGCTCGACCGCGCGGCCAGGAGTCGCAGGCCCCGGCTGGCCGACGTCGACTGGCCAGCCACGATCCGGGCCAACCTGAAGCACTTCCAGCCCGAGCTGCGCACGATCATCGCGGAGACACTGATCGGGCACGCCAGGCGCCGCCGGGTCGCCGCGCTCAAGGATGTCGTGCTCATCGTCGACCAGAGCGGATCGATGGCGTCGTCGGTCGTCTACGCCGGGGTCATGGCGGCCTCGCTGGCCTCCATCCGGGCGGTGAGCACGAAGCTGATCCTGTTTGACACGTCGGTGGCAGACCTGACCGACCAGCTCGCCGACCCGGTCGAGGTCCTCTTCGCCACCCAGCTGGGCGGCGGCACCGACATCAACCAGGCGGTCGGCTACGGCCAGTCCCTGATCACCAGACCGTCAGACACCGTGCTCGTCCTGATCTCGGACCTGTATGAGGGCGGCGACGAGCAGGCGCTGATCGCGAAGATCAAGTCGATCGTCGATAGCGGCGTGACCCTCGTGATCCTGCTCGCCCTGTCCGACGACGGTGCCCCCGGCTACGACCACGACCTCGCGGCCACCTGTGCCGCTCTAGGAGCACCGGCATTCGCCTGCACCCCTGACCGTTTCCCCGACTTGCTCGCCACGGCCATCCGCAAAGATGACCTCGGTGCCTGGGCCGAACGCCACGGCCTGCGCCCAGCCGGCTGAGCCCGGGCGGAGATCCCGGCCCACCGGAGCAAGGCGGCCCGGGCTCGGCGGCTAGCTGCCGACGTGCACATGAGCTGCCCACCCGGACGGTCGCCGGACGTCCGCCGTCCGACGGGCTCTGATGACGCCGTGCAGGACCTCAGCCGCCCGGCTCAGGTCGAGCGGCCCGCCGAGCCGTCCCCCATCGAGCCGCCCCTCATTGCCGCCACACAGCCCGGCATAAAAGTCCCTGGCCGCCCTCATGGCATCAAGATCACCGATCTCCCACAGCGTTCCGATCACGTGCGGGAACCCGGCGAGCTGGAACGCTGACGTGAGGTGGATGGCCTCGTCGGCAAGCTCAGTCGCCGGGCTGACGGCGGTGTCGCACGCGGACAGGTAGGCCAGCCCGGCCGAGCCGAGCCGCACCGCCGCCAGGCCGGCCACCGAAAGCGGGTCGTTCCGGTGATCATGCAGCAGCAGGTGGCTACGGGACGGGTCGGCGGAATCGGCCCTGGCATGACAGGCGAAATGCACGATGGCGCTATCGGCCAGCCGGGACAGCACCTGAGCCTTAGTCGGCACCCCAGATACCGCCTCCGGGCTGACTCCAGCGGGAAAGGGCGGCTCCATCAAGATCACCGGATCGGGCAGCGTCCCGAGCAGCGCCTCGACCTCGGGGCCGACGCCGCGCAGCGCGGGCACCCCGCCAGGAGTCGTCGGCATCGCCACGATCAGGCTGCGGCCGCCCGCCGACGCCGCTGACTCGGCCGCCCTCGCATAGCGCAGCGCCCGGATCGTCGGCGTATAGGACGACACCACCCGGTCCAGGACGGCGTCCCGGCCCGCCTCGCCGTGGTAGCCGGCCGCATGGACCGGCAGCAGCGACAGCAGTCCGACCGGCGACCACCACACCCTCGGCCACTCGGCGCCGTCCGCTGGCTGGCTGGTCAGCCCGAGGGCGTCCAGGGCCTGCCCGGCGGCTACCTCCCACAGCCACTCCAGCGTCGCGGTCAGAGTGCGTTCGGCGGCCTCCGGGTCGCGGGCCCGCGCGACCGCGCTCACTGCCTGGCGAAATCGCGACACCCGCTCCCGGAGCATCTCGGCGTCCAGGTCAGGCAGCGCCACGCTGTCGATCCCCGACGACCTGAGCAGCAGCGCGTCGCTTCTGGTCTCGCCGACGTTAAACACGACCACCGGGCCGCCGCTAGCCCCGGCCCTCAGCTCGGCTCCGCCAGGCGGCCGCATGAACTCACCGAAGCCGTCCAGATCCTGGATCTCAGCCAGGGTGGCGGCAAAGCTCGCGGCAGTACGCTGGCGTTGCCCGGCCACGCTCTCCAGATCGAGTGCCGCCGCGCCAAGGTCCGCTGAACCGGGGCCAGGCGGCACCGCGACCGCCTGCTCGCGGTCAAGCTCATCGCGCAGCCGCCGGAAACGCGCGGCCAGGCTCGGATTAGTCTCGTCCAGGTCAGTCAGGTCGTTCCTGGTGTCGAACGCCTGGCTGAGCAGAATCCCGCGACCAGCCTCAAGCAGGCCGAGCGCTCTGGCCGCTCGCTGCCCGCCGGTCTCACCGGAGCGCAGGTCGGCCAGCACGGCCGCGGCCGCGTCGGCGGCCAGGCTGGCCAGGCCACCGAGCGCGTACTGCTGATCGCCTCGCCCGAGCGACCGCGGCGCGACGCTGGGCAGCAGCGCGATCGCCTGCTCGTACAGCGCGACGGCCCGCCCGGCGCTGCCCGCCGCGGCGAGCTCAGCTCGATGCCCGCCGCCGCGCTGGCCGACCGCGCCCGAAGCACCGGCGACGCCGTCAGCGTGCCGGCGATGCTGGTCAGCAGCTCAGCGCAGTCCTGCGCGTCGCCCTCATCATCGGTAGCCTCATATCTTTCCCAGGTGATCCTGGCCAGGTTGTTCAAGACCATGGGATGAAAAGGATGCGCCAAGGGAAGTGCCGCCGCGCAGGCCAGAAGTGCTTCCGCCGATTCATCCAGATCCCCGATGGCGTGAGTCAGGGTAAATCGAGCACTCAGAATCGCGGCGAAATTCGACAGGAATCCCGGTCGATCAGGATGCCCTGGCTGGGTGGCGGCGAGCGCCAGGCGCGAAGCCTGGAGCGCGTCCTCCAGGTCCGCCGGCGAGCCGGCGTGCTCGAATCTGCTGCGCAGCGCGGAACCGAGACTGTCCTGCCGCAGCGCGAACGAGGGATTGCCTGACCTAGTAGCGGCCACAGCCTCACGGTCAAGCCTGATCGCCTCGTCCAGGTCGGCGACCTGCCCGAAGCGTTCGTATCTGAACCGCAGGAAGGTGCCGAGGCCGCTGACCTGCGCCGCCCGGTCGGTATGTTCCGGCGGCAGAGCTTCGACCGCGAGCCTGCCCGCGAGGACGGCGGCATCAAGGTCCTGCGCCGACCCGCTCGCTGTCGACCTGATCATCAGGACACCGGCCAGATTGGCCAGGGCCCGCACCTGCTCAGAGTGCCCCGCCGGCAACTCGGCCGCCGCCCGGCGCAGTTCCTCGATGCTCGCGTCGAGCAGCGAGGGATCCCCCGACTGCCTGAAGCTCGCTGCTAGCGCGAGGGCCTGGTTGATTCCCAGCACGGCTCGATCCGGGCGGTTCGCAGGCGTAGCGGCGATGGCGGCCGTCCCGGTCCGCACCGCCTCCCGCAGGTCTTCGGGCGAGCCGTGCGCCTCGGCCCGGCGGAAGAGCGCGAGACTGAGATTGGACTGGAACGTGTAAAGCTCGGGGTGACCGGGCCCGGCTCGCCCCACAGCCAGGCGCAGTTTCTCAATCGCCTCGGCCAGGTCGGCCTGGGAGCCTGCCGCGTTGTATCTGGCGATGAGTGCCGCACCCAGATCGGACAGCACGGCCGGCCTTCGCGGATCATCTTGAGCTAGTCCGGATAGGGCCAGCCGGAGCACGACAATGGATTCGCAGATACCGTCCAGGCCCGTCCCCGACTGCCTGAACTGCCGCGTCAGAGCCACTCCGAGCACCGCCTGGAAGGCGGGGCGGTCGCGATGCCATTCGGGTGCCGCCTCGACCGCCAGGCGGCCGAATCCGACCGCCGCCTCAAGGTCAGGGACTGACCCTGTCCGCTCGAACCTGACGATGAGCAAGGCGGCCAGGTTGGAGAGCATGCCGCCGCGGAACGGGTGCTCATCGGAGCACGCGCCGGCAATCCGGTCCCACAGGTCGATGACGGTATCGAGATCGCCGGGATCGCCGCCCAGGGCCGGCCCCAGCTGGTCTTCCGCCACTTCGATCGCCGCATGGGCCAGCTCTGGTACCAGCGGCTCGGGCAATGGCCGCAGATCCGCGACGAAACAGGGCTTAAGCGCCCTGATCGCGGCCTTGCGATCCCATCGGGCAAGGGGCTTGGGGAAGGCCATCGCCCGATACCAGCGGAGCCAGCCGATCGCGTACTGCGCCCGCAGCCACTCAGGATCGGAACGCGCCAGCACCCGGTAAACCGCGCGCACCTCTCGCGCGGCGTCCAGGTCGGCGGCAAGCTGGGGATCATCTTTGGCCCTGGCCACCCTTGACTCAAGTGCCCTGATTGCCAGCTCACGCTCATCAGCCACCATCTATCCGCCCGTCAGCCCTGCTCGGCTAGCGATGTGCCTGATCTTTCCAGCCGCACATCATCATCCGAAAGCCCAAAAAAGGAACAGGCTAGTCAGCAGATGACACCAATCAGAAAATATGTCAGATCAATGACGGCGGCTCTCTGGCTGCCAATGTACGGCGCCCAATTCGGAGGGAAAATGGGCAGGCTACTCCCCGAAGACCTGGACGAAGGCCGTGGCACCGGGTGGATGTGCTGGCTAGGACGCCGGCCGGATGGTCACGGACAGCCCGATCAGCAGCCCGGCGATCGTGACCACCGGCAATGAGGGAGCTCGGCGCAGCAGCAAGATGGTGAGCCCGGCCATCATCACGGCCATCGCCGCCAGGTCGGCCGTGATGAGCTGCTCGGCCACCAGTTGCGCGGGGTCGAACAGCACCGGCCCCGCCGCGAGGGTGGCTCCCCACGCGGGGACGCCGTGGCGGCGGGCAATCAGGTAGACCATCGCGGCGACAGCTAGACCCATCAGGTGCTGCAGGGCAGCGACCACCACCAGCGAGTGAAATGGCTCAAGCAGCAGCAGGAGCAATGAGTAACCGCTGGGGTTTATCACGTCCGGGGATAGGTGAGTCGCGCCCCATAAGTAGTCGTAGGAGTCGAGCGGAAGCATCATCGCCGGCCTGAACCCAAGCATTGCCACCAATCGCGGAACGAAAGCCAGCGTCGCGACGACAGCAAAAATCCGGTGACGCTCGACTTGGCTGATCAGGTCCGCGAGCGGCCGCACGCGCTGACGAATTCGCGATCGCCGGACGAGAAGGCCATGCGGACGTCCCGCTCGTTCCGCACTGATAGCTTCCTCGTCCATCGCGCACGCCCATCGCCGCTGCCTGGCACGCCCAGTCACGTGATAGACGCGACGCCTAGCCCGCAGGTTTACCTGCGGTGCCGCTCGCTCGCTCACCATTTCACCGGAAGGGAAACCGGGGCCTGGGCGGCTGAGTCATGCCGCCACTCGATTTCTTCCTCGGGAACCGCCAAGGTTAGCGCGGGGAAGGTCGAAATCAGGGCCGCGAACGCGATCCGCAACTCCATTCGAGCCAGCGGCGCGCCGAGACAGAAAGCCGGGCCCGCCCCGAACGTGAGATGCTGATGCGCCGTCGCGCGAGTCACGTCGAAGTGTTCACCATCAGGGAACCGCGCTTCATCCCGGTTGGCGGAATGCTGGACGACGAGGACGGTCGAGCCCTTCGGAATCAGAACACCGCCGACTTCGACATCCTGCGTCGCGAACCGGCTGATGCCCAGACCCCGCCCGGCCGCGGGGTAGCGCAGCAGCTCCTCGGTGGCGGTACCGATCAGCGACGGATCCGCGCGCAATCTGGTGACCAGGCCGGGATAGCGCAGCAGCGTAATAAGCCCTTTGGCCAGGTGCGCGGCGGTGGTCTTGTAGCCCGCGACCAGCAACGTCATAATCGTGACGAACAACTCATTGTCGTCCAGCCTGCCGTCGTTTTCGTCTCGGATCGAGATGAGCCTGCTCAGCAGGTCGTCCGTCGGTAGCTGTCGCCTGGCCTCGGTCAGCCGGGCGGAGTACTCGACGAGACCGGCGCCTGCCTTGCCCCGATCCTGCATGCTCTGCTCGCTGGAAAGGGCCACATCGACCAGGCGGCGGAAATATTCATTGTCTTGCACCGGCACTCCGATCAACTCGCACATCACGTTGATCGGGAGCGGGTAGGCGAGGCTCTCCATCAGGTCGATCGGCGGCGTCATGGCGGCCATCGCACCGACGAACCTGTCAGCGAATGCCTGGACCCGGGGCCGGAACGCCTCCATCTGCCGCGCGGTGAAGGCTTTGGCGACTATGGTCCGCCAGCGGGTGTGGTCGGGTGGATCAGCGAAAGGATTCCCGTAATTGCCGAAGCCGATGGCGGCCTTCAGCCGCGCAGCACCTGGCCGGTTGAGTTCGCGGCTGAACCGCCAGTCCGACAGCACAGCGCGGGCGTCGTCATAACGGGTGACCAGCCACGCGCGATCCCCGCTCGGTAACGTGACCTGCCTGATCGGGTCGTGTTCGCGGAGCCAGGCGAATTCCCTGGGCATCTCAAGCGGATTCGCGCGATCGAAGGGGTAGAAAAGAGCCTCAGCGTCCAACGCAGACCTCCCGAGAACACCCGACATACCTAGCCGGTAAGACGCCGAGCACCCCTCGCAGGTTTACCTGCGGCATAAAATGGATAGCGTGCCCGTCCTCGCGGACGGGCACGCTATTCGCTCCGGTGTTTACCAGACGCTCCCAGCCGCCATTGACAGAATGGTGGTCAGCAAGTGAATGATGCCGTGTGGCTCCATGGCGTTTACACCTCCTCCTGAACTTCCAGGCTCGTTCCCCCGGTGATTTCACTTTGCCGCCTGGCAGGATTAATCACCACACGTAACCGGACACGTAACCGGTCACAGGAAACCCACGTAAAGCCTGGTCAGGAATGGCGGCCCAGCGCCTCGATGGCCTGCTGGACGCGCTCGGTGCTCAGCGAGCCAAGGCGCTGATAGATCTCAAGCGCCTGACGCAGGCAGGAATCGCCCTGAGCGAGATCGCCTGCCGCCACGTGATAACTGCCGATGCCCTCGGCGGCGCGTGCTTTCTCTGGCAGGGAGCCGATGCGGGTCGCGATGGCCAGGGCCTCGGAGTACCGGGCGCAGGCTTGTGTCTCCGCGCCGATGGCGTGCGCCAGTGAGCCCTGGTGGTTGAGGACCCTGGCCTCGCCGGCCAGATTGCCAAGCTCGCGGAATAGCCGCAGCGCCTGCTCATATCGCGGCGCGGCGCCGGCGTAGTCGCCAGTTGCCTTCGCTACCGCACCCAGGCCACGGGAAGCATTTGCCTCGCCAAGGCAGTTGCCGAGCTCCCCTGTGCAGGTCAAGCGCGGCCCGGTAGCTCGCGGCGGCGGCCGGGAAATCACGGGTCGCTCGCAGTGCATCGCCAAGATGGCTGAGCGCGTTGGCCTCGCCGAGCCGGTTGCCCAGGGTGCGGTGCAGCTCAAGGGCGCGCTCATGGCTGGCAATGGCCTCAGCGGGCGTGCCGGCATCGACCTGGAAGGTGCCCAGGTCGGTCAGCGCTCCGGCTTCGGCGAGCCGGTCGGCCGACTGCCTGGCGGCCTCGAGCGCGGCCCGGTGCATGATCCTGGCCTGGCTCCAGTGACCCTGATTACGCAGGAAACCGTGCATGGCGGCGGCGATTGCGGCGGAGTAGGCGGGCTGATCGTGGGCGGCGGCGTAGCTGGCCGCGGCCTGGAGGTTGAGCCGCTCGGACTCCATCCAGGCGACGGCGTCGTCGCTCGTGGACAGGACCGGAGCGTGGACCGGGGCGTCAAGCTCGACTCCGGTGGCCGCCGCCTGGGCTCGCCGGGCCAGGTAGTGGTCGGCCTCCCGCGCGGTGTGGAGATAGTAGGCGAGCAGCCGGCCGACAGCCGAGGTGCGGTCAGCCGCCGGGTCGGCATCGGCCAGGGCGCGTGCATGAGCACGCAGCAGGTCGTGCAGTTCGTAGCGTCCTGCCGCGGTCTCCATGAGCAGGCAGTGATCATAGAGGGTGTTCAGGTGCTGCCACGCCGTGTCGTAGTCGGTGTCGTCCAGGGCGGCGGTCGCGTAGCAGTCGAGGTCGCTCCCCGTGTGCAGGCCGAGGCGGCGGAAGAGGCGCTGCATCGGCCCGGTCAGATCGCGGTAGGACAGGTCGAAGGCGGCGGCGACCGAGATGTTCTCCGCCCGCATCAGTGCCAGCCGGTCCCGTGCCGCCGCGAGCTCGCTCACCAGTCCGGCCGCGGTCCAGGTGGGATGATGATGGAGCTGGCGGGCCAGCATGCCGACGGCCAGCGGCAGGTAGCCGGCCAGCCGGACCAGCTCGGCTGCCTGCGGATCGGAGGTGGCCAGGCCCGGCCGGACGGCCAGCCGGACCAGCAGCGCGCTGGCCTCGTCGGGAGTCAGGGTCCCCAGGCTGATGGCCAGGGCGTCGTCGAGTGCGGTCAGGTGCCTTCGGCTGGTGATCAGCACCGCGCTGCCACCACCGCCCGGCAGCAGGGGGCGGACCTGGTCATGACCGCTGGCGTCATCCAGCACCAGCAGCAGCCGCTTGTCGGCGATCTGGTCGCGCCACAGCTGGGCTCTGGCTTCCAGGCCGACCGGAATCCGGGGAACCGCGACGCCTGCCGTCTGCAGCAGGCTGGCCAGCGCGTCGGCCGGCTCGACGGGTTCCTGGCCGGGGGTGTGCGCGTGCAGGGACAGGAAAATCTGGCCGTCGGGGAAGTCGACGGCGAGCCGGTGAGCGGCGTGAATGGCGAAGGCAGTCTTCCCGATCCCGGCCATTCCGGCGATCGTCCAGAGGCTGGCCGCCGGGCCGGCCGGGCTCGCCGCCAGATCGGCCGGGCTGGCCCGCACGGCGCTGAGCAGCATGCCGAGCTCGGCATCCCGGCCGGTGAAGGAGACTATGTCGCGCGGCAGCGTGCGCATCCCGGTGACCGGGGCCGGCGCTGCCGGCGGGGTGCGAACACGCCAGGGTTGGCTGGCCGGCCCCGCGCGATGGCCTCGAAGGCGGTCCTGACCTCGCCGTCAAGGCTCAGAGCATCGGCAAGCAGCCGGGCGGTGTCCTTGCGGGCGGTCAGGTTGACGCCGCGTTCTAGATCGCTGATCGACCGGGCCGCGACACCCGAGATATCGGCCAGCTCCTCCTGGGTCAGCCCGGCGGCAAGTCGCAGCTGCTTCAGGGTGCCAGCGAAGGACACGTCAGCGGGATCGGTCAAGCGGCTTCCTCCGGACTCCGCTCAGGCGCGAGCGCGCCGGCTCGCAGCTCGGCGGAATACTTAAGCTCACGCAGCACCGAGCGAGTCCGCGCGGACAGGCTCGCATCAGACAGGCTGGCAGCGATCCAGCTCGCCACCTGGGCCGGGTCAGGCGCCCACCGCCGCACGGTGTTCCTGGCGATGGCTTCCAGCCTGGGCTCCCCTGAGCCGAGCGCGCGCAGCACCGGCTGCCATTCGCCGAGGTAGGCCAGGCCAGTCAGCCGGCCAGTCTGGGCGCTCGGATGAGTATTGGTCAGGTCGATCTCGCGCAGCAGCCAGCGCGCTTCCAGGCCGCTCAGACCGGATACTGGCCCAAGGGCGGCCAGGTAACCGATGGCGGCGAGGGCGTCGGCCAGCGGGACCACCTCGATCAGCCCGTAGTCAGGCAGGGTGAGCGCCTGCGCCGACTTAGACTCGAGGCCGGCGATCGCGGCGCTGAGCGGCTTGCGCTCGGGTCCGAGTCTGGCCGCCAGGATCTCCGGCAGAGACAGGGCGGCGGCCGCCTGAAGCAGGCCAGCGACTTCCTCCGGCCCGGCCTCGGCGCACTGGGCTAGCAGCCGCTGACGAGCCCCGGAGCTGAGGTCGTGCCGCGGGGCCTTACCCGCGGTGAGCAGGAAGCCGGTGCCGGCCAGCGCCAGCAGCGCCAGCCGAAGATCGTCCTGGTCTCCGTCCGCCAGCAGTTCGTCTAGCTGCGCGGGCGAGCCGCCGAGACGGGCCAGCACAGCCGACCAGGGCCAGCGCAGTCGCTCGGCCACGCCCTGCTGCGCCAGCAGCCGGTGTGCCTGCTGAAGTGCCCGGACCCCGGCCAGCTGGTCGCGAGCCGAGATCGCCTGGGCGAGCACGGCCATCGCCTCCAGGACGGCCGGACCGTTCCGCACGCATTCGCCGGCCAGCGAGTGGAAGTAGGCGATCAGGTTCGCGAGTGGCACCTCGCCTGGCTCGGCCATCGCGGCGGCTAGCAGTGCCCGGTCGGCTCGGGCATCCTTCGCCAGCAGGGCGAACGCCTCGGCGGCGAGGCCAGGCTGACCGTTCTTCACCGACAGCAGCCGGTGCGCGGCGGCACGGGCGGCCAGATCGTCAGGCCCGGTCAGGTCGCCGGCAGCACCGGCCTCAGCACCGGCCTCAGCACCGGCCTCAGCGGTGTCATCAGCGCCGTCGGCAGCATCCTCGATGAGGAGGCCGACCGCCCCGCCGATCTCGAACGCGAACCGCCTGGCGAGCAGCTCGGCCAGCCGGTCCTGACCGCGGCTGCCGTCCAGCAGCAGGAACCGCTCCTTCTGGAGCCGATTGACCTGGGCTGGAGCATTCGCCAGCGGCAGCTCGGCCTCGATCGTGGTCAGCCTGAGCCTTGCTGCCCGCGCGTAGGCCGCCTCCAGGCTGACCGGTCTCGGGACGCCGAGGTCGGTCAGCACCGCGTAGGCCGCGCTGACGGCCGGCCAGGAGCCCGCGCGGAAGATGGGTTCGGCCACGAGCAGGTCGAGACCGCGCACCGACAGCTCGCCGACGGCCTGGATCGCGGCGACTCGCAGCCGGTCCTGAGCGTCATCAGCCCGGAGCAGTACTGCTTCGATCTGAGCAGTGAGCTCTGTCGCCAGCCGGGACCTGCGCGGGCCGGGCCGGGCGGCGGCATGAGCGCCTACCAGCGCCGTCAGGCTGAGCGTGCGGGCGGTCTGGCCGGCGGCGGGATCGGCGAGCACAGTGAGAAGCCGCCGGAAGCAGGCCGGCATTCCGGTGGCGGCCATCGCCTGTGCGGCTCGTGCCTGCGCTACCTCGCCCTGACGGTCATCGCGCAAGACGCGCTCTTGCTCGGTCGCGAACCAGCGCGTCAGGTCAGCAGGCGGGTGAGCCGCCGATCTGAGCAGCCGGGCCGCGTACTCCGGGTCCGGGCCCGTCACCACCGCGAGCAGTTCGCGCAGCGCCCCGGCCAGGACCGGCGTGAACGACACGAATACCGTGAAGGCCGTCCGCCAGCCGAAGAGCGGTACCCGCGCGATCAGTTCGTCCTCGTCACTCGCCGATAGGTTCCTGAGCACCCGCGCGGCGAAATAGTCCTGGTAGATGGCCAGGCTGAAGCGGGCCGCCGTGTCATCCTGACCCGCGATCCCCAGATCCGCTAGCTGCTCGCGGCACTGCGACCAGAGGGCGGCGAAGGCGGGGTCGGCGCCGGCCAGCGGCAGCTCGTCGCCCGGCCCGCCCGGCCCGCCCGCTCCGGTCAGCTTCTCGGCGAGCAGCTCGGCACACGTGACCCAGGCCCGATCTGAGCCGTCATCGGCCAGCACCGGCTCCAGGTAGGCGTCGACCAGGTCGCCCAGGGTCCGCGGCTGACCGGTTTCACTGCTCGTCCTGGCCAGCATCGAGAGCAGCAGCGGAAGCCGGGGCAGGTCGGCCAGGTCGGGGCCAGCCGGATTCCCGTTTCCGGTCAGCAGCGTCAGGTAGGCGCTGGCCTGCTCCTGCGTGGGCTCGCACAGGCTGATCGCTGGCCAGCCGCTCAGCTCGGCCGGGTGCTGAATGCCCCGGTGGCAGACGGTGACCCGGGCACGGGGGAAGCTGGCGACGAGTCCGTTCAGCCAGGTGGCGAGCTGGAGCCGGTCTCCTGGCCGCACCTTGTCGAAGTCATCGATCATGAGCTGGACCGCGCCGAGATCGAGCAGCGCTCCCGGCGAGACCGAGGTCCAGGTGACGACGGGAATCCAGGGCCTGAGGCACTCGGCGCCATCGCCCGTACCGGCTTTGGCTCCCGCCTGCGCGCAGGCACGGGCCAGCTCGGGTGCCGGGATCCGGGCCGGGAGCAGCCCCGCCGTTACCTCGGCCTGCTGGCTGGCTGGCGAGCCCCGGCGGCTGGCGGGGATGATGCGGCAGTACTCAAGCTCGTCCAGGAGCGCGGTCTTGCCAGAACCGCTCGTGCCCACCACGACCAGCTTCGGCGACCGGCCGGCGATCGTCAGCGCGCTTCCGCCCGGAGCCGGCCCGGCTGGCCCCGCTGGCCCAGCCGCCCCAAGATCGATGTAACGGTGGTCACCGCGCTCAAGGTAGGCGATGCGATCGGGGGGCCTGGCCTGGACAGCGGCCACGATTCCGGTGCGCAGACGGTACAGCTCGGCCTCGATCGGCTCCGGTCCGCCGCCCGGTCCCGCGCGGTGGTCCAGGCCCCTGACGAGGTCGCCGAGTACCAGCAGGCTGCCGAGCCCGGCCGGCACCAGCGGCAGGACCGCAGCCACCGACTCACCCAGCTCTGAGGCCGGCCACAGTGACCAGGAGCGCACCGGGTCGAGCAGCTGCTCCGTCGCTACCGAGGCGACCGCCACCTGCGCCCGCCAGGCGTCCGGGGTCTGCAGATCATCTGGCCACTTGAAAGTACGGTGGGCCTGCAGCACGAGCTGCGTCGCGTACTCGCGCCACCACGGCTGAGCGGCATCTCCCTGGCAGCCGGCGTAGATGTGGCTCGCGTGGTGCCTGATCACGGCGAGAATGCGCAGGGCCGCCGCCAGCTGCGGCCGGCTCGCCGGCAGGCCGGTGATCAGCGCGCGATCCACCGGCTCGCGATCCTGGTCAGCCACGATGCCTGCCACCCGGTCTCCGAGTGCCAGCAGGCGCTGCACGCGAACGAGCTCGGCGAAGGTCAGAGCGGCCGCCAGCGGCCCGCGCAGCAAGTTGATCTCCAGCCAGGCCAGGTCACCCAGGATCGGCTCGTCCAGGCGCGCCCGGCCGTAGTCGATCAGGAACGGCTGCATTCCTGCGATCAGCACATTGCGCGGGTTCAGGTCGCCATGCGCCGTCGCCGTGGCCGTCGCGCTTCCTGTCACCAGCTGGCGCAGCATGGCGTAGGGATGGGCGACGGAAATGCCGTCGAGTCGCACCCGCCCGGCTGCCTCAAGCTCGGCCGCGGGAAAGGCCCGGCAGATGCGTTCCCAGGTCAAGGCCGACCTGGTGGCCTCGACCGTCCCGTAGATGCTGACCCCGCGCAGGTCGGTCAGCCCGGCCGGATCGCCGTGGTCACCCGCTGGCACGATCTCGATCGTGGCGTCACCCCGGCTGGCGATCCACCTGCCGTCGCCCCTGTCGTCCCAGTGCAGATCGAATCCGTGCAGCCACACCGCCGAGCCGACGGCGAGCTGGCCTGACTGCTCCGCCTCTGCTTCCGCGCTGGCGCCGGCCAGGTCGAGGGCGGCCAGCAGGGCGTCAAGCGGCCGTACCTGCGCGACCGCCGTCAGGGAGGAGACCGGGGAGGCAGCCGGGGAGGCGGCCGGGGAGGCGGCCCGCCCGGCTTGCGGCGCGTCAGTACTGTCGAGGCGATCCGCGCGGACGCGAATGGCCGGGCCGAGCGACCGGCTGACCGAGTGCCGGTTGCCCTGACCCGCTGTCACCTCGGCGTCATACAGAACGTGCGCCGCCTGTCCGAGCAGGCGGTCAATGACGGCGGTCGCCCGCGCCAGCGCATCGGGCTCACCCCCGGCCGCCTCGGCGACCACCTGCTCCAGGCTGACCGCCTTCGCGCCGGCATACTGCTCGACGTCGGCGTACACCACCGCCTGGTCCCTGCCCTGCCGGACCCGTCCGGTCTCGAGCACGTCGCTGGTGACCGCCTCGATTGGCGTGAGCAAGGTGGACGACTCGCGCGCCACCGTCGTCTTAAACGCTTCCCACTCAGCCGCGGCGTCGCCGCCTACCTTCGCTATCTGAGCCCGGCGCCGCTTGCCTGTCACCACCACGATCCGGAGTACCAGCGCGCCGCTCCGCCCCCCGGACAGCTGCTCCTCGACCTCGATCCGGGTGGGCCGCTCCTGCCACCGGCCCTCTCCCTGGCCAATCGCTACGCCTCGGAGCGCGTCCTCGATCTTGGACCGGTGCGGCCAGGGGATCTGGTCATCGAAGACAATCGGGATCTCAGCCATCTAAACGCGACGACGATGCCGGGCAGATCGCGTGCATCCCCTGCCTCCTAAGCCGAAACGAGAGCAAAGTGTGAGGTCTACACTAGTCTCCTGGACAGGATTCAGGATCGCCGATCACGAGTTGGAAACGCGACGTCAGCCGAATCGGATGGGGAAATGACAGCGACTGGGGGGACTTCCGATAGCGCGGTGCGCGGCGGCGCGAGTGACGGCGGCGCGGCGGCCAGATGGCGTTCGCTATGCGATCGTTCCCGCGACATCAAGCTCGGCGCATTTCGCCATATGCTCACTAGTACCTGGCAGGCGCTCGACTCCGCGGACGCCGATTCGCCCGGCCTGCTCGACGCCTGGGAGCGACTCGACCGTCAGATAAGCAAGTTCGACCAGCTCGAGGCTGAGCACGCGACCCGAGGATTCCACAGTCATCCGATCGGTCCGGAAAATGATGAATATGATGAATGGGACGCCGAGGGTGATGAGTTCGTCTGCCCGCTCGGGCGGTGCGACCGTATGAGCAGCCCTGCTCGCGGCTGGACTGCGCAGGGAGGCGCGGCCCCCGACCGGGCACCGCGCTGCCTTCTCTTCGGACGCGAGATGATGCCTCGTCAGCGCGGGCCGGAACGCTAACCACCAATTGAGCCGGGCGATACCCTGGCAACCAGACATTGGGTCACGTAGTGCCACTGAACGCCTAGGACTCCAGGTAGATGATACCTAGCGAAGATGGAACGCTGACGTCGAAGATCGCCGACGAGATCAGGGCACTGCGCAAAGGCCGCGGTATCCGGGCCCGCGATCTCGAACATCGGCTCGGCCCGAACTTGCGCGAGCTTGTCGGCGATGGCGCCGGTGATATTGCCGATCGTCGCCGCATCCTGGCCAGGGAGCTGGTCACGCTGGCCGGCAGGCTCCCTGACGACCTGCGGATCGCGGTGCTGGCGAGCCTGGGACAGTCGCCGGAGACCCAGCAGATGGCTCGCTTCGGAGACCGGGTCACCTGGCTGGCCGAGAAGTCTCAGCGCACCGATCGCACGGCACTTCGCCGGATCGACGCCGCCGAGCAGCTGCTGGCCGAGGAGCTGGCCGGCGAGCAGGCGCCGCCGGAGCAAGCAGGCCTCGGCGCCGGACGGGTGGTACCTGGACGAATTCAGGACGGTGCTCCGCCTCGATACCCCGACCCCTGAGTCGCACGAACGCCGGCGCATCGTGGCGACCCGGCCCGGCCTGACCCACGTGATGGCCTGGATGGACATGCCGAAGGACCCTCATGAGGCGCGACCGCCCGGAGTGCGGGCTGACGTACTCTACGGTGGCCGCCTGGTCCGGCGCCCGAGCCAGGTCGGGAACAGGCATGAGTTCGTCATTGAGCTGCCGGCTCCGCTGGACCAGGGCGCCCAGCACGAATACGCGCTGATCCTGCGCGTGCCCGAGGGCGAGCGGATGCGCTCGCATTACATATTTACGCCTGAGTACCAGTGCAACGCGTTCGACCTGACGGTCCGGTTCGATCTGAGTCACCCGCCGCTGTGGATCCGGCCAGTCGCCGGCGAGACTGTCCGCACGTTCGACGACACTTCGAGGGGAAGCGAGCAGGCAGGCGAGAACGGGAGCGAGCAGGTCAAGCCGGACGGTGCCGGAGAAGTGCACCTGCGGTTCGAGAACCCGGTCATGTACCTGGGGTACGGCTTGCAGTGGTGCCCGGAGGACCAGGGCTAGCCGGGCTGGTGGGCTGGCCGGGCTTGCGCTGGGTGAGGGGCCGGGTTTGCGAGTTCCTGGGAGGCTTGCGGGGGTTTGCGCCGGGCGGTGGCTAAAAGATCTAGGAGACTTTTTTCCTGTAGGAGGATTGACCACCATATTCGCTGTTAAGTCTCCTACAGGAAAAAAGTCTCCTACAGGATCAAGCGAACTTGCAACGGGTGAGTCGGCTGTGAAAGGAGAGTCACCTGGGACCAGTTCGGCTTGTAACCGGCGTGCTCAGGGCTCCATTGCGGCTGCCCGGGCTGGCCCATGAGCCGCCTGGCACTGGCCGGCGTCATGATCACGGAGAGCTGCCGGGGTGATCATGCGACCGATGTTCCGGGATCAGGCCTTGCTTCATGATCACGGAAGTCAGCGTGGGTGCCCGCAGCACCAGGTACCGCCGGCTTGGAATCCCGCTCCCCGCGGTCTCCTCCTTACCGCGGGGAGCGGGAGTCAGCGATACAGAACGCTCTGGTCCGCCCCGTTGCATGATGTCTACCAGCTCGGCCGCCGGCAGCAATACCCAAAAAACTAGTTATTTTATTAAAAGCTGACGCGACGTCGGCGGAGATGACAATTAGCTGACATCCGGGGGTTATCCGGAGTTATCCCAGGTTAGTCCAGAACGGCTCCAGTCTGACTCAGCATGCGCTGTCCCGGCCGTAGCATTCTGCTCGTAACATTGTCCGCCGGGGTGAGCGGCCGTGTATCGCGAGGTGCCGGGTGACCTGTCTGATCGAATGTCTCCGAAGTTCTGAAACCGCCCGCTGGTACGAATCGCTCAGCGGGTCTAGCACGCGTCTTCGGTATTACCGAGCTTTCCTATCGTGTATAGCTGAATTGAAGGGGGCCCCTGGCCGGATCGGCGGTCACCATCGCGATCATGAGCTGCGCGACGCGATCACCGCCTGCCGGCGCTCAGTCCGCTTCGACCCTCTATACGCTCACCGGGCCGAGGGCACAGTCGTCGCTGCTAGCCCAGGTCAGCGCGGACCTGATCGCCGCCGGGCCGCGATGCGACGCCGTGGCTCGCCTCGCCGTCGAGGTGAAGGTATGGAGCCACTGGCCCTATCGGGCCGGCTGGCTGACCGAGCTCGGCAACGCCGAGCCGCACAGCAGGCAGTTCGCCGCCGCGACGCTGATCCGCGTCCTTGCGCTGTGGGCGCACTCCAGCCAGCGGCTAGCTGCCAGCTATGCCTGCGATCCGCCGTTGTCGGTGGTCGAGGATCTCGTGGTCATCGCGGCGGGAAACGCATCCGGACCGCAGGCGAGAGAACTGCTGGCCCAGGTCATCGAGCTAGCTCGCGGACCAGTCGGCGCCGCGCCAGATGAGGTTCTCGAGGCGGTCAGCGCGGACCTGGCCGCGATCGGCCTGGTCGGCCGGCCGGTCTTTGGCGAGGTGACCGACCGGCTGGCCGAGTCGCTGGCCGCGCTCCGGCATCTGTGGCCGCGGCTCGCCCTTGAGCAGCGAAGCCAGCTCCATGAGGAATTCGGGCCTGAGTTCGCGAACCTCGCCGAGCTGGTCGGCGGCGGCCATGAGCGCTGACCAGCTCGCCTCGCAGGCCGAGGCCCAGGCCGAGGCGGAGGCCGAGTTGCTCGCGCGGTTCCAGACGGTGCGGCATCAGGCCGAGCTGACGGGAGATCCTGACGGTCTGCAGCGGCTGCTCGACCTGGCGGCGGGCTCGTCCTGGCCCCGGCCGCAGGTCACCTTACTGATCGAGTGCGCGGTGCAGGAGATCAGGAGCCGGGGCCGTCAGGCCGCCGACTCAGTCTCGATCTGGCGTGACCTGCGCGGCCGGGCTGAGCGATCGCTTCCGGCGGGCGACTCTACCGCGCTGCGGATCCGCTCTCAGCTCATGCAGCATGTCCGTCGCTGCGGCCGGGAACAGGATCTGAGCGAGGCCATCCGGCTGGCCGGGGCCGAGCTAACCCGCAGCGAGGCCCTCTTCGGTGCCGATGACCATCGGACGGCCACCGCTCGCACGCAGCTCGCGGTCGCGCTCAGCGATCGGGGCCAGCCAGCTGACCTGCGCCGCGCTCAGCGGATGCTGCATCAGGAAGCGTGCGATCGTGATCGGCGCTTTGGCGCGCGGCATCCGTTCACCTGGACCGTGCTGCAGGACCTGGCCCAGACCTTGGTCCGGCTTGCCGAGTCGGGCATCGACCAGGCCAGCCATGCCACCCGCGCCGAGAGCCTGGCCAGGACCGTGGCGCTGGCGCGATCGGAGCGATTCGGACTGGGAGATCTTCAGGCGCTGAAGGCGGACCTCGTCCATGCGCACGCGCTGATCCTGCTCGGGCGCCACGCAAGTGCATCTGACCAGATCAGGTACGTCATGGCCGTCGCTCGCCGGGCCAGCTCCCCGCTCGATCCCGGCCTGGCCGAGCGGCTGCTGGCCACCGCGCAGGCCGCCGAGGCCGACCCAGCCGCGCTGCGGACCGCGCAGTGCGCGCTCCGGATCAGCGCCGCGTGCTTCCCAGCCGACAGCCGACCGGTCCGGCTGGCTCTGGACCTCGTCGACCAGCTGCAGCAGCTGCCCTGACGCGGCCTGGCCTGGATCGGAGCTTGGCCGGCCTGGATCAGAGCTTGGTCAGCTTGGTGTACGGTGCGGTGATCCTGGCCAGCTGAGGGCCGAAATCTACGAGCACCGCGACATCCTGCTCGACGCTGACGACCTTGCCAAGGCCGTACTTGTCGTGTGTCACCTGGTCGTCCACCGCGTACTGCTCGATCGGCGTGGCGACGAAGGGCACGTTGAAGGGACTGCCGGGTATGTAACGCCTGGTGGCGGCGCGGGCTGGTCTCATTTCCCTCAGTATGCACTACCGGAGCGCATGATGGAGCTGACTACCCAGCTCTCCTCCTTCCTCAGCGCCTTCTTCAGTGCCTTCTTCAGTGCCTTCACCGCGGCCTCGGGTCCCAGCGGAACCGCCGGATGCCCACCGCCGCGCCGACCAGGCCCCAGGCCGCGAGCACCGCGAGATTCCGCCAGTCGACGCCAGTGTGCTGAGCCAGCGGCCCGGTCAGCGCTTCGTTGAACGGCCGCACAGGCAGCATGCCCGCGATGTTGTTCAGCAGCGCCGAGTGGATCGGCAGATAAGTTCCCGACAGGAACAGCAGCGGGAACAGGACGAGCTGGGCGACCGCCGGGGCGGCATCTGAGTTGGAGATCAGCGAGGCGATCGCGACGCCAAGCGCGCAGAAGGCAGCAGCGCCAAGTATGAGCGTGAGCGCGATCGCCAGCCAGTGCGTCGGGAAGGGAACGCCGTAGATCGCGCCGACGCCGACGATGAGCGTGATGTCGGCCGCACTGACCAGCACGCAGTGCGCCAGCAGCCCGGTGAAGTAAGCCCAGGCCGGCAGCGGCGTCGCCCGGACCCGCTTCAGTATCCCGTTCTGCCGCCGCGCCGCCAGCGCGACTGCGAGCTGCCCGTAGCAGGACCCGAGCACCGACATCGCGGCGATAGTCGGCACGTAGTACTGCAGCGCCGAGAGCCCGTTGAAGAACGAGCTGCGGCCGACACCATGGAAGAGCGCCCCCATGATCGCGACGTACACGACAGGAAAGATGAAGGTGAAAATAGCGCTCTGCGGATTACGCCAGAACGACAGCTGCTCGTATCTGACCTGGTGAATCACCAGACCGAAGTTGCCCCGGCCTAGTCGGCCAGTCCGGGCGAGTCGGCCGGGTCGCGGTTCGGTGCTGACGGCAGTCATGACAGGCTCCTCTCTGGCGCGCCCGATCGCGCGCCGTCGTGTGTCAGCCGCAGGTAAACGTCCTCAAGACTGGGCCGCTCGACGGTGAGCCCGGTCAGTTCCGCGCCGTTGTCCAGGGCCCAGGCGGTGAGCTGATGCAGAGCCCGGGTTGGTGCCGGCGTCTCGATCACGTACCCGCCTGCTCCGGTCGCCGAGGCTGGCAGCGGCAGGTCACCGGCGAGCAGGCCGGCCTGCAGCCAGAACGTGATCCTGGCCCTGGCGGTGTCCCGGCCGCCGAGATCGGCCGGCGTTCCCTGAGCGGCGACCTGGCCGTCGCAGACCACAACGACCCGGTCGGCGAGTGCCTGGGCCTCGGCCAGGTCGTGAGTGGTCAGCAAGATGGTCGTCCCTGACGCGCGCAGGTCGCGCACGAGCTGCCACGCCTCCCGGCGAGCAGACGGGTCGAACCCGGTCGTCGGCTCATCGAGGAACAGCAACTCGGGATCGCCGATCAGGCCGAGGGCCAGGTCGAGCCTGCGTTTCTGCCCGCCGGACAGGTTCCTGACCTTCTGCCGCTCCTGACCGCCGAGGCCGACCAGCGCGATCACCTGGCTGACGTCTCGCGGCGCCGAGTAGTAGCCGGCGTTCCGCGCGATCGTCTCGCGAACCGACAGGTACGGCTCAACCGCGATGTCCTGCAAGACCAGCCCGATCCGCTCGCGGAGCGCCCGGCCGCAAGACCGGTCGCCAGGGTCAAGGCCGAGCACGTCGACCTGGCCGGCGTCGCGGACGCGGAAGCCTTCCAGGATCTCAAGCGTCGTCGTCTTGCCCGCGCCATTCGGCCCGAGCAGCGCCAGGATCTCGCCCGGCTGGACGGTGAAACTGATGTCACGGACCGCGCTGACCCGTCCGTAGCTCTTGCGCAGCCCGGTCACGGCGATGACCGCCGTCTGGATCGGGACTAGCTGGGTGCTCTCGTGCTGACTCCGCAAAGTTCGCATGTGCCTATTCCAGGCCAGCCAGCGCAGTGTGCGGCAGGGCCGCGGGTAGGGACCGGCCGTCCGAAAGAATGGCCTGCGGCGGCCACCGTGCGACTTTAGTAGGTTCTGGCCCAGCCGAAGGTCTCGCCCTTGCCGGGTGCCGGCGCCAGATGGCATAGCGTGAATCGCATGGGAGCGCGGATCTGGTGCAGGCAGCATCAGCTCACGGTGGATATCGCCCTCGCCTGCTCGCTCGCCCTGATCGACACCCTGGCCACCCTCACCGGAGCATCCTGGTGGCCGGTCCATCCGGACAAGCTCGCCTGGACCATGCTCGGGGTCCAGGCACTGGCTGACCTGTCGCTAGCGGCCAGGCGACGGGCACCCCTGGCCGTCATCGCCATCTTCGCCGCGTGCACGCTCGCGATCTCACTGCTGGTTTCCCCCGCCGGTCTCATCACCCCGGCTCATCCGGGCAAGGTCTGGGCCCCTTACGGCACGGTAGTGGCCGTGTACGGGCCGTTCTACTACCGCAGGGACCGGCGCACCGCCTTCGCGGCGGTGGGCATCCTGACCCTCATCGTGGCCAGGGTCTGGGAGCCGTCGCTGACAGTCATCACGATCGGGGTGCTCTGGACGGCTCTTGGCCCGCTCCTCGCGCTTTACTACAACGCCAGGCAGAACATGGTGCGCGCGCTGACCGAGCGAGCCGAGCGAGCCGAGCGGGAGAAGTTCCTGCTCGCGGAGCAGGCCAGGGCGCAGGAGCGGGCGCGGCTGGCAGGCGAGATGCACGACGTGGTGACCCACCGGGTCAGCCTGATGGTCTTGCAGGCGGGAGCGCTTGGCATCACCGCAGCCGACGAGGCGACCAGGCAGGCGGCTGAGGAGCTGCGGGCGGCGGGCTGCCAGGCCCTGGACGAGCTGCGTGACCTGGTCGGGATCTTGCGCACCGCACCCGAGGATGATCAGGGCGCCCTGACGGCCGGGCTCGCCACGCTGGTCGCCGAGTCCACGGCCGTCGGCACCCCGGCCGAGCTGATCGAGGAAGGCGACCCCGCGCTGGCCTCGCCTGTAGTCGGGCGCACGGCCTACCGGATCGTCAGGGAAGCGCTGACCAACGTGCGCAAGCACGCGCCGGAGCTGCACGTGGTCGTGCGGGTCAGCTATGACGAATCTCAGGTCAGGCTGAGCGTCCGCAATACGCCGGCGGCGGATGAGGCCGCCGGCCTGGCCGGCGCCAGGCTGGCCGACACCGGGTCCGGGCTCGGCCTCGCCAGCCTGCGCCAGCGCATCGAGCTGGTGCACGGCACGCTGCGAGCTGGCCGGATGGCCGACGGCGGCTTCCGGCTTGAGGCCACCCTCCCGTCTTACGTGCCTACCGCCGAGCCAGTCACGTGATCCGGGTGATCGTCGTCGATGACGAGCCGATGGTCTGCGCGCATCTGCGGACCATCCTGGGCTCAGCCGGTGACCTCGAGGTCGTGGACGAGGCGCACGACGGGGCCGCCGGGGTCGAGGCCGTCAGGCGGGCCAGGCCCGACGTCGTGCTGATGGACCTGCGCATGCCGGGCGTGGATGGCATTGCCGCCATCGAGCGCATCAGCCAGCTCGCCGACCCGCCGGTCGTCGTGGTGCTCACGACCTTCGACGCCGATCAGTACGTGCTGCGCGCACTGCGAGCCGGGGCGGCCGGATTCCTGGTCAAGTCCACGCCGCCAGCCGACCTGATCGGCCTCGTGCGGGTGGCGGCGGAAGGTCACACGGTGCTCTCGCCGGTGGCCGCCCGCCGGCTGATCGCGGCGTCCACCGACAGTCAGCCCGCCAGGGACCACGCGCGGCGGCTGGTCGCCACCCTGACCGAGCGAGAGACCGAGGTGCTCGGGTGCCTGGGCGAAGGACTGTCGAACGCCCAGATCGCCGCTCGCCTCTACCTATCCGAGGCGACGGTCAAGGGCTACGTGTCGCGGATGCTGGTCAAGCTGGACTGCGCCAACCGAACCCAGGCCGGCCTGCTGGCCCACGACGCCGGCGTAGTAACCCGGTAGCCGAGCCCGGGCCGGCCGCACGCATCCCGGCAGTCCGTACCCGGCAGATCCCGCACCGGCAGATCCCGCACCGGCAGATCCCGCACCGGCAGATCCCGCCGAGGCAGATCCCGCACCGGCAGGTCCCGCACCGCCCGTGCTAGGTCCCGCCCCGCCAGGTTTCCGTGATCATGAAGTAATGCCTGATCACGGAACCTTAGTAGCGTGATCACGCCGTTGCGGTTCCGTGATGATGAGCCCAGTCAATAGCTTTTCGTAGTATCTTGTCGAGCTGTCACGCTGCGAGTGACCCGGGGCTGGCTATGACCTGCTGGAGGTCGGTGGTCGCGCGTGAGCTACTTAGGCTGGGCCGGTAACGTCTGCTGCTGTGACAGGTAGCGATGCCCGGACAAAGTGGCTGATCCATGGTGAGAGGCTTGTTGACGAGAATCCCCACATCCGCCTGAGCATTGCCACGGTGGAGCTGCCCGACGGAACTGTCTTTGATCAGTACGTGATGAGGATGCGCCGGGCGGCGATGACGGTCGTGCTGGACAAGCCGCGACGTCATGTGCTCATGGTGTGGCGGCATCGGTTCATCCTCGAACGGTGGGTGTGGGAGTTGCCGGGGGGATATGTCGATCCGTCTGAGGACGGATCGGCTGCGGCGCTTCGCGAGGTGGAGGAAGAGACGGGGTGGCGTCCGCGATCGATCGAGCGCCTGCTGACCTTCCAGCCCATCGTCGGCTCGGCTGACTGCCCGCAGGATCTGTATATCGCTTACGGCGCTGAGCGGGTTGGCGAGCCCGACGTGAACGAGTCAGAAGCAGTCCGGTGGGTGCCTCTTGCAGAGATTCCGGAGATGATCGCGAGAGGCGATGTTGTCGGGGCCGGCACGATCATCGGTGTTCAGTGTGCGCTCGCACCAGCGTTCGGGTCTGCTGAGTGAACTCGGCAGCCAAGCGTGGCGCGGCCACGCTTGTCACCCGCCTTTGCAAATCAACGATATAGCGGACGCTGCGCTGAGACTGAAGATTCATGGCTATCTCGGCCGCCTTCATTCCGGCATCGATTGCCTGCTCGGCATCTCCTAGCTGTGTCATCGCTGTTCCGAGGAGAGCCAGATTGAACGCGCGTCCCCGGACGAAATCACTGTTCATCTCAAGCGAGCGCCGGGCGTATTCAGCCGCCTGCTTCCCCTGGCCGAGGTCACGGAAGCAATGAGCGATTCGCGCGGACAGATATGCCTCATCGAAATAGGAGAGCCATTCAGGCGACTCATGACTGCTCCGGGCCAGCGCGAATGAGTGCTCTGCTGCTGCCAGCGCATGCGAACATGAGCGGGCATCGTTCCGCGCCGCGTGCCCGTGTGCTTCGGCAACATTGCATTCGGTGACAAGAATTGGCGAGCATGCCCTGCGGGCCATAGCGCACGCAGCGCGTGCCAGGTCGATTGCCTGATCGGCCCTGGCTACGTATACGGTTTGCTGGCTCATTGCCGCTAGTATCTCTGCCGAAAGGGCATAATCGTCGGCCAGCCTGGCTAGGCCAAGAGCCTGGACCAGATATCTCTGAGCCAGGCCGTGAGCTTCCGCATCGAACGCCATCCACCCAACCATCTGCGAAAGCTCAGCCGCAACCGATGCGAGCCGCCGGCCTGTCGACTCGGTGAATGTCGCGAACCGGAGCAGCGGTGTTACCTGGATATCCAGGAGCTGGACAACGGCAGCGCGAAGGTGACCGCCCCCAAGCCGGTTATCAAGCTGGCGATAGGTCTTCGCAATTTCACGCAATCCGATAATGTCATTGTCGCCTATTCGGCGGCCTCCGGCAGCGGCGAACGTCTCCGCTGCCGGGGAGGTAAGCAACCTGACCCCGGCGGTCGCGTAAACGGAGATAGCAAAGCTGCTTCCGTTCAAGAACTGCCTTCGATCCATATCCGCCTTCCACAATGCTGTCAGGTTAGTGATCCCCGCCGGCCACGTGAGCGGGATTTCAAGACCCAGATCGATCGCCTGATCGCCTTCCCGCATGCCAAGATCGGCAGGTACGACTAGCCTGCCAAGCCGTTCGGACATTACTTGCGCAACTAGCTCTGGCACCGGGCTGCGAGGCTGCTGGCCGTCCAGCCAGCGGATTACGGAACTATGGTCGTACTTTAATGACATTCCATAATCACGCTCGCCAAGTTCTACCACGGAACGGGCAAGCCTGCTATGAGAACAACCAGATTCAGTCAGAGCGCGCCGTAGAAGCTCGTTTGCCTGGTGCTTTGCCATCGGGTCACCTACCCCCCTTAGACGACTGTTCCTAGGGAAGTATCTCACGTCAGGCGATGTGATTCCGGGTCGCTTGTCGGCGCACACATGGCGTTCACACATCTGCCCCCGCCGCACGCCCTGCCGATTCCGCTATTCCTGCGGTTAGCTAGACAGGACATAGCGGCGAAGGTGGCGGGAGGTGGTCGAGCATGACAGCTCTAGACGACAGTACGGAAGCACTCGCGGATCACTTGCATATGGCATCCGTAGCTGCGGCGCAGCTTGCCGATGCTCGCGATCAGGACGCGGTCCTGACTGTGGCGGAAGCCGACCGGCGGGCAGCCCTGCTTTCAGCGCTGCGGGACGGGCTGGCTGATCTGGAGGTGCCGTGCGTTCTGGCCCGGAATCAGAGGCTGGTGCTGCGGTATAACCAGGCGGACTGCGGCCCGTCCGGTCTCACTGACCCGGTGCTGCATATCTTCCCGGCAGGCGGTGGTGCCAGGAGCGCGACAACGGACGGAAGCACCTACCGGCTGGACAGCGGCGAGGAATTCCCGGCCAGTGATCCCGCTGCCGCAGCCACGCTGATCTCCGGGGGCATTGCATGACGAGCGCTGTCGTCGCCTCGCCGGCTGGGTTTCCGCTGTCGAGGGGGGAGTGGCTGCGGATGCAGCGGCAGGCCAGGGGGTGGAGCGTGCCGGAGATGCGGAGGCGTCTGCGGGAGGCTGCAAAGCCGGCTGGTGACACTCTGCCTGGCCATGAGTGCCTGGGCGTGATGATCCGGCGCTGGGAGAAGGACAGCGGCGGCGTGTCCGAGCGGTACCGGATGCATTTCTGCCGCGCGTTCGACATCCCGCTTGAGGGCTTCGGCACCGCGCCGCCGCCGGCTGACGTGATCCGCCGCACCCTGTCCCCGGTAGCCGCCGCGTCTCCGGTAGCCGCCGCACCGGCCACGCCGCGCGCGCTGGACGTGGACGAGCGGGCCGAGCTGATCCGGCTGCGCCGCCAGTGCGCAGTGCTGACCGCCCGGCATGAGTCGCTGCTGCGCGATCTCATCGGCTGGGCCTACAAGGCCATGCAAGAGGACGGGGAAGTGACCTGAGGCGTGATGACGGAATCAGGACAGGAGGGCGCGCGGTGCGTCCGCTGATCGACGACGGGCGCGCGGGCCTGCCCGTGATCGAGATCGCGGCGGACGGACGGCGCGTGAGCCTGCACGCTGAGGTCACGATTGTGGGCTGCGGTACCGGCACCGATATCCGCCTGCACGAGGCCGGGGTGTCGCTGCTGCACGCGGAACTGGTGCGCCGGGGTCCGTATGTGTATGTCGCGGACCTGGGCCTGTCTGAGTCCGGCACGTTCGTCAACGGCCGGCCTGTCGTGACCCGCCGCCTGCTCGCCGATCACGACATCGTGTCGTTCGGCCCGGCCCGGACGGTGATTACCGGGATACCGCCTGAGGACCCGGTCAGCGCCAGGCCGGCCCGGCCGCGCCGTGGCTGACCCGGCGCGAGTCTGACGTGCTCGCCGCCTTGTGCCGGCCTGCCCTGGCCCGCCCCGCCGCAGGAGGGGCGGTGTTCCTCAGCCCGGCCAGCATCGCGGAGATCGCCGCCGCGCTGGCGGTCACCGACGCCGCCGTGAAGCAGCATCTCCTGCGCCTGTACGTGAAATTCGGCGTCCCCGAAGGCCCGGAACGGCGGACCCATCTGGCCAACGCCGCGATAGCCACCGGCCCCGGCTTCCTGAGCACCGGTCCCGCCGCCAGCGACAGGACGGTGATCACCCTGGCCACGTGACGCCTGGTCCTGGCACTGCGCAGGATCACGACAACCGCAAGAGCAATGACGGGCCGCCCACACCCACGCTAATGAGAAA
The DNA here is from genome assembly GCA_963819285.1 of uncultured Actinomycetota bacterium. Taxonomy (GTDB): domain Bacteria; phylum Actinomycetota; class Actinomycetes; order Streptosporangiales; family Streptosporangiaceae; genus Chersky-822. The sequence continues at coordinate 1,326,464 of CAWFVM010000004.1, read as the reverse complement.
CGGGCAGCCCGCCAGGGAACGACGTTCCCCGGTGCCGATGGTATCCGGGGAACGTCGTGCTGTCTGACCACATATCCCGAAAGGAGGACTGACGAGCAGATTAGGAGGAGGTGATAGGACCCGTTGACCTCACGTCCTGATGGCTGCCGTGCCGGCCCGCTGTGCGCCTGCGCAGCGCTGGCCCGGGACGGCAGGCAGGTATGCGAGAAGTGCGCCCGCCGGTCACGCTGGCTGCGCCGCAAGGCACAGCGCGCATCACGCGACGCCGACCTCTAGAACACCCATGGCCTTTGCGCCCCGGAAATGGAAGGGAGGTGATTGATTGGCCATCAGCGTATCCGTAATCGCTGTGCTGACGCTCGCGGTAATCCTGCTGTGCAGATATGCCGGGCTGCGCTTGTCGCATGCTCTTATCTGCGTCGTGCTGGGATTCTACCTCGCGTCATCCAGCCTCGCCCCGGAAATCAGCCATCTCACGGAAAGCCTGCTCCAGATACTTTAACCAGCATAACGGAGCATGGCGGAAAGGAACCCCGGAAGTGATGAATTCGCGAGCGTGTCCCGCGCGCAGCCGCGCGCGGGACACGGGAAAGGAGCACGCCCTTGACCCGACTTCCTAAGGAGGCGATGCCCTATTACTCACGCACCCCAGAACAGCCGTCATATCCCCCGCCTGCTCATCGACCCGGACGCGATCGCGTCCCGGCTCGAAGCACTCAATGACAGCCCGCCGTGCGCGGCCTGCCAGAGAGCTGTAGTCCCGGTCACAGCCGATACCGTCGCGCTGCTGATCGAGGCGATGCGGCTCGCGGAAGCGCTGCGTTCCGCGCGGCTGGAGTCGGCTAACCGGCTCGCGGCCATCCGCGCCGCGCTGCACGCGGCAGCCGACAGCGAGCCCGACCCGCTGGCCTACCTGCGGGACGAGCTGCCAGAAGACGAGGACACCGCTGCTGGTGAGGGGTGGTGCCGGTAATGGCCGACCGTGACCCGTACCGCCAGTACCGTCGCCACGCGCGCCGCTCGCTGCGGCGCGGCGGCTACCCGGTCATGCTGCTCGGCACCGGGGAACCGCCCGGCCTGATCGCCCTGGCCGCTGTCAGCCGGTGGGCGTACCGGCACCGGTCGGCTTTCGCGCCGTTCGCTATCACCGCAGGAGGGTTCATCATCGCGGCGGTGCTGCACCGGCACCATCCGCATTACTGGATCGCTGTCATGGCCGTGACCGCGAATACCGCCATTGTCCTGGGAATACCGCACCAGGTGATCTGGGCGCACCCGAGCATGAAATTCACCGCCGGGATCATCACCCGCGCGTGGGAGGCATGCGGAATTGACCGGCCCGCCGAGCGCGCCTACGCCACGACCGTCATAGCCGCCGCCGGCGGCTGGCTGTCAGCGGCAATCGCGATCGGCCCCGCCGTGAAACCGCTGCCCGCCATTGCCGGGATCACGACCGTGATTCTCGGCATTCCGTGGTGGGCGCACCGCAGGAGACGCGCCCGGGTCCGCGCTATCCGCACCATGCAGGCCTGGCCGCGCCTGGCCGACAGCATGGGAATGCCCGGATCATCCCTCGCGTCAGCGGTAGCCGACGCGTGGGGGTGGACCGGCCGCGTGCGCCTGAGAAAAGGGATGACCGCCATGCACGCGATCAGCCAACTCCCCGCCATCGAATCGGGTCTGGGATTACGGCCGGGAACCGCCCGCGCCATTCCCGACCCGGCACGCGCAGACCGGGTCATCCTCCGCGTGATCGAGAAAGACCCGCATGCCGGGCCGGTTCCCTGGCATGAGCCGGACTCGGACACCATCACTAAGCCTGTCGATCTGGGATTGCATGAGGACGGCTCGCCGGTTCTCGCGGATCTGACGCGCCGTAACGTTCTGATCGCCGGGACAACCGGTGCCGGGAAGTCCGGCATCGTCAACATCATCACCGCCGCCCTGGTCACGTGCACCGACTCGGAGCGGTGGGGCATCGACATGAAAGGAGGCATGGAACTCCGGCCCTGGGCCGGCACCCTGCGCCACCTCGCCACCACCGCCCCGGAAGCCGTCGCGCTGCTGGAGGCAGCGGTGGCCGAGCTGGAGCGGCGCACGGCGCTGCTCGCGTCGCTCGGCCTGCGCCTGTGGGAACCAGCCCCCGACGCGCCGGCCATCTCGCTGCTGATCGATGAGTACGCCGAGCTGCCCGCCCCGGCGCTGGAGCACGCCGACTCGATCGCGCGGCGCGGCCGCGCCGTCGCCGTGAACCTGATCGCCGCGACCCAGCGGCCCACCCAGGCAGCCATGGGCGGCAACGCCGTCCGCTCCCAGATGGACGTGCGGATCTGCCTGCGCGTCCGCGAAAGACGCGACACCGACCTGATCCTGGGCCAGGGATCACTCGCCGCCGGATGGGACGCGCACGCCCTCACCCAGCCCGGCACCTTCCTGCTCTCCGACCCCGAGCACACCACCCCCCACCCCGCCCGCGCCTACCTCATGACCGACCACCAGATCACCGCCCACGCCACCGCACGCGGACGCCGCGCGGACACCGCCCCCGGGCACGCCGAGCCAGCCCAGGACAGCGCAGCCCGCCAGCCCGCCGCCAACCAGCCGGACGGCCCGGCCGGAGCGCTGTGGGACGCGCTCAGCAGTGCCGGCCCGGACGGGGCAGCCATCAGCAGCCTGCTCGCCGTGACCGGCATGACCCGCCCCACCCTCTACCGGCACCTCCAGGCCCACGCCCGGGCCGGTCGCGCCACCCAGACCGCACGCGGCCACTGGCGAGCCACCACCCCCAGCAGCCGTGACGCACAGTAACCACTGTCACAGGCACCGGATGTCTCACCCCTCGCGCGCGCCTGCGCGCGTCAGGCCGCATCCGCGCCATGAGACGAGACAACGAGACAACCACGCACCGTCACCACGTCCCGAGAGGGGGTGATGCCCCGCGACTGATGGCCCTGGCGACGATCGGGAACGGGAAGAGGTGAACGCCTATACGGCGGCTGATGAGGACGCGCTGCGCGCGTGCCACCTGACCAGGGTGGTAAGCAAGTTCAGGACGGTGATCAGTGCCGAGAACGCGGAACTGCTCGCCGGGATGCTGAGCAGCGATGAGGACGGCGCTGCCTGATGACCTGAGATGGGAATGCCCCCGGAACGGGAAGACCGTCCGGGGGCATTTCTCGGGCGCGGGGCTAGGCTAGCTCGTTCTGCTCGATCTCGATGCGCCCGTAGTCGATGCCGCCCGGGAGCCGGGCGGTGCCCTCGCCGATGATCACGGCGGAGAACAGGAACCGGAGCACGCTGTTCTTCCGCTGCGGGGCCAGGCCAGCCCACGCGGCCTTCGCGCCCGGGCCGATGAGGTCGGCTACGGCGTCCGTGGTCTTGACCCTGACGATCGTCTTCCGCTGGTTATCGCGTATGCGCGCCTGGATCACGCGCCTGTCCTTCCGGTACTCAGCGGCATCGATTTCCTTGCTGATCCACATGTCGTGAAGCTCGGCTATCTGCCGCTCATCGTCTTCGATTTCGGCTTCTGCTGCTTGGGCTGCTGCGGTGCGGGTGCGCTTCGGGCTGACTGCCAGGTTCTCCAGCAGCGCGACCGCTGCGTCTTCCACGAATTTCTCCAGCGCCACGGCTCGCATGGACCGGGCGCATTTCTTGTCATCGGCCCGGGCAGCCCGGGTGCAGCGGTACATCTTCCCGCCGCACCCGGCCATGGCAGTCCCGCATTTCCCGCACACGACCAGGCCGCGCAGGATGTAAGAACGGGGCGCGTTCTTCCGCGATCGCTCGTCCCGCGCGGCGGCGCTGCGGAACGTCAGCAGCTCCTGGGCGAAATCCCACTCCGTCCGCGTGATGATCGCCGGCCACCGGCCCGCCCCGATCTCCTGGCCCCGATGCACGCATATCCCGGCCACATGCCGGTTCCGGAGCTGCCGCCGGACAGCCGCCTCCGTCCACGCCGCGCCCTTGGCCGTCACGATGCCGCGCCGGTTCAGGTCCGCTGCTATCGCGTACGGCGTCTCGCCCCCGGTGAACCGCCGGAATACCTCGCGCACGATCTCCGCTTCCGCCGGCACGGGCTTCATGCCGTTTTTCGTGTACCCGAAAGGCCGCATCCCGTTATAGAAGCCCGCCTCCGCCCGCTCCTGCTTCTGGTCCCTCATCCGCCGCGACGTGTCATCCGACGAGCGGCACGCGTGCGCGATCTCGATGCGCAGCGCATACCGGTCGTCCGGGTCCTGCAAGTCACGCTCGTTCAGCCGCCCGTACAGCGTGATCCCGTACTCATCGGAAATCGACAGAAGCTCTTCAAGGTCGCGCGGCTGCCGCATCAGCCGGTCCGGGTGATAGCACATGATGTGCTTCACCTCGCCGCGCTTGCACGCCGCGATCAGCTCATCCCAGCCCGGCCGCTTCCGGTTCCGCTGCCACGCCGACGCGCCGTTATCGGTGAACACGTGATGAGGCGCGACGACAAGGCCCAGCTTCGCGCAGTCATCAAGCGCGAGTCGCTTCTGACGGCTCACCGTGATCTGCTGCTTATCACCCTTCTTGGACTTACGGCAGTACACCGCCGTAAGCTCCGCGTCAGGTAACGTCGCCATCCTGCGGCTTCCTGAGGACATCCGGGGCTTGCTCTTCCGCGCAGCATAACTGGTCATGCCCAGCATGCTACGAACAACCCATGTCCCCGGTCATGATCACGGAACCCCCTTGGGGCGAGGCTGAGTCCAGAAACCCGGCTTCTCCGTTGATCACGGAGATCAGTTGGCGTGATCAGGCGGATCGGTGTCGGATTCGGGGATGTTAGACCTGGCTGGCGGCTGGCCGGGCGGTGTGTCCCCGATGCCGGCTGCTTCGCAATGCCTGGCATCGGGGACACGCCGTCCGGCTCGGGACTGAGTCTCGGGGCCGACGGGCTGCGTCGTCTGGTCGGGTCGGGCTGGGATCATGAACGTCGCCTTGAATCACGGAAACTGGTTCCGGCCAGCGCGAATTCCGTGATCGGGCTGCCACGCAGGCCCGGCGGAGCCGTAACCCGGACCCGGACTAGTCCCCGGTGACTCAGCTTTCACAGCCGCCTCACCCGCTGCCAGGCTCACCTGATCCTGTAGGAGACTATTTTCCTGTAGGAGACTTAACAGCGAATATGATGGTCAACCCTCCTACAGGAGTAAATCCTCCTAGATCTTTTAGCCACCGCCCGGCACAAACCCCGCAAGACCGCCCAGACGCCAGACCTACGGCCACGCCGGCCCGACCTCCCCCAAACACCGTCATCCTCCACCCGGCTAACATCACGGAAAGCGCGCCAGAGCCCGGAAACTGAGTTGCGCGATCATCCCGTCCAGGTTCGTGATCAAGGTCCCGATCTTCCTCATCACGGAACCCCGCTGGTCTCAGCAGCCGGAGGGAGACCGGCCTTAGCTGCCGCTCGTCAAGCGTTACACTGCGGATGAAACTTCGCTAAACGGTCGGTTTCGGTATCTGGAGGGAGTCCGATGAACAGAGTGGTGACCGGCTTCGACGACGCCGGCCAGCCGATGATCAGGAGCCAGGGCGAGCCGCCCACCGTCATCCACGCGGGGAAGTACGTCACGACCGAACTGTGGGTCACCGACCGGACACCGCCGGAGGCCGCCAGTGCCGACACCACGCTCGGTGAGTGGGCGCTCGAACCGCCGTCGGGCGGCACCTGCTTCCGCATCGTGGAGATAGCACCCGACGGCCAGGCCGGCGAGGACGGTAGCGCGGACGAGGGCGGCGAGTTCCAGGAGGCGCATGCCACCGACACTCTTGACTATGTCACCGTCATCAGCGGGCAGGTGACGCTCGTGGTTGGCGGCAGCGAGATCCAGCTCGGGCCGGGCGACTCGGTCGTTCAGCAGCCTGGCGTGCCGCACGACTGGCAGAACCGCTCGGCCGAGCGGGTAGTCATGGCAGGCGTCCTGATGAGTGCCCGATAGCCGGCTCGAATCCGCTACACCTCCTCGCGGTGCGGGGCAAGCATCGCGTGCGGGTCATCGGCGTCGCCCGGCTTCGGGTCGGCGTGGACGAGCGCGGCCGATAGGCGCGGCAGTGCGTGCAGGAGCTCGTGCTCGGCGGCGACAGTGAGCTGGTGAGCCTGCATGGCCGTCAGGTCGGCACTGATGATGATCTCGCACTCGGCACGGAGCCGGTGGCCGATCCAGCGCAGCCTGACCTGCCCCGCATCCAGGACGCCGGGCACGGCGCGCAGCGTCTGCTCGGCCTGGTCGACGAGGGCTGGGTCAACGGCATCCATCAGGCGGCGGTAGATCTCCCTGGCCGCCTGGCGCAGCACCGCCAGGATCGCGACGGTGATGACCAGGCCGATGACCGGGTCGGCCCAGTTCCAGCCGAGCGCCACGCCGCCGACGCCAAGCAGCACGGCCAGCGAGGTGAACCCGTCGGTTCGCGCGTGCAGCCCGTCGGCGACCAGGGCAGCCGACCCGATGCTCCGCCCGACCCTGATCCGGTAGCTGGCGACTAGCTCGTTCCCGGCGAAGCCGACTAGCGCCGCGATCGCCACAGCGACCAGGCTGGTGACGTGCCTCGGATGGGCCAGCCTGTCGGCGGCCTCCCATGCCGCCGCCGCCGAGGACAAGGCCATGATCAGCACGATGACAACGCCGGCCAGATCCTCGGCCCGCCCGAATCCGTAGGTATACCGGCGCGTGGGCGGCCGACGGCCGACGACAAAGGCGACCGCCAGCGGCACTGCGGTCAGCGCGTCGGCCGCATTGTGCAATGTGTCGCCGAGCAGCGCGACCGACCCGGAGAAGGCGACCACTACCGCCTGAATAGCCGCGGTCGCCACCAGAACGGCCAGCGAGATCCACAGCGCGCGCATCCCTTGCGCACTGGCCTCCATCGCCGCGTCAACCTTGTCGGCCGCCTCATGCGAATGCGGCCTGACCACATGTCCAAGCCGGCCAAGCAACCCGGACCGGTGCCCATGATCATGGTCACCGCCCCCGTGCCCGTGGTCGTGATCATGGCCGCCGTGGCCGTGGCCAATGTCCTCGTGACGAGGGTCATCGTGCTCGTGGCCGTGGGCGACCGGCCTGCCAGCGGGCTCCGGTTCGTTCACCCTGCTGCTGTCGATGGCATCACTCACGCTTGCAGCATGCCCGAAAGATCACGTTGCAGCACCCCGGCAACTGCCACCGCCATGCACCCGCGACCGCGACGCGTGGCTGACAGCCGAGCCAGCGCGCCGAACATTGGCCAATTGCCGGGTATCGACCGTTTACAAAGCTAACGCGCAGCCCAGGTGAAGAGCGATCCGCCCGCGCAGGGTTCCGTGATCATGGAACGCAGCCTGACCACGGAAACGTAAGAGTGCGATCACCCAGGCGAAGTTCCGTGATCACAGGCAAGTTCGTGATCACGGAAACTACGTGGTCCTGGGTGGCGGGTCTGGGGGCCGGGGCCGAAGCCGGGGCCGGGGCCGAAGCCGGGGCCGAAGGCGGGGCCGGGGCGGGGCTGGGCTGCCGCCGCCCAGAGCCGATGCGCCGCGCGGTGGACCCTGGCGGTCGAGCTGACCACACTCGGGCGCTGCCCGGCATGCACCCATTATCCCTATTAATTACGAAGTGTGATTTGTCATTTCTGCTTGTCACCGGGGCAGATCGCAGCGTCGGCTAGAGTCCTGATCCATGGGCTACAACGATGCTCCGCCCGGCTGGTGGCGGGAGTTCGTGCTCGCTTCCCCGGCCAGGACGGCCAAGCTCGCCGTGGTCAGGGCCGACGGCGCGCCGCATGTGGCCCCGGTCTGGGCGGACCTCGACGGTGACCAGGTTGTGTTCATGACCTCGGCCGAGACGGTCAAGGGCAAGGCCATCCTGCGCGACCCTCGGGTCAGCCTGTGCTGGGACGACGAGCAGCCTCCGTTCAACTTCGTCACGGTGGGCGGACCGGTCCAGATTTCCACCGACCCCGGCGAGCTGCTGCGCTGGTCGACCAGGATCGCCGGGCGGTACATGGGCCAGGACCGCGCGCAGGAGTATGGCCGGCGCAACGCCGTGCCGCCTGAGATGCTCGTCCGGGTTACCGCCACCCGGATCGTCGCCAAGATCAACATCGCGGATTAGCCAGAAAACATCGAGCCGGGCTGACGCATGGCAGCCAGGCCCGCTATTCGGCAAACTGTCAGTAATGGACGCTAGGTTAGAGTCGTGAGCACTTTGGGTGACGCGAGTGCCGACGAGAGCGCGCTGCTGAAACTGGCCAGGGATGGAGATGAGGCCGCGTTCGGTGAGCTGGCGGCGCCGTACCGGGCCGAGTTGCGGGCCTACTGCTACCGGATGCTGGGCTCGGTGCACGACGCCGAGGACGCGCTCCAGGACGCGCTGCTGCGAGCCTGGCGCGGACTCCCCGGCTTCGAGGGCCGCGGCTCCGTGCGGTCCTGGCTGTGCTCGATCACCACGAACGCAGCCCTGGACATCACGAGGCGCAGTTCCAGGCGCGAGCTTCCGGTCGGTTTCGGCCCGGCGGCGCCGGCGGGCAGCGACCTGGGCGCGCCGCTGACCGGGTCGACCTGGCTAGAGCCCTACCCCGATCGCTGGCTGGCCGAGCAGCCAGGGCCCTCGCCCGAGGCCCGGTACGAATTGCGGGAGAGCGTGGAGCTCGCGTTCGTGGTCGCGCTCCAGGAACTGCCGCCGCAGCAGCGCTCCGTTCTGCTGCTGCGCGAGGTACTCGGGTTCTCCGCGGCCGAGATCGCCAGCCAGCTCTGCACCTCCGTGCCGGGGGTGAATAGCTCGCTGCAGCGCGCCCGTGCCACCATCGCGCGCGGGCTCCCCGGCGAAGCCAGCAGGCCACCCTGCGCACGCTCGGCGACGAGGTCACCAGGGAACTGGTCAGGCGGTACGCCGACGCGATCGAGGCCGGGGACGTCGACACGCTGATCAGCATGCTCACTCACGACGCGACCTGGTCCATGCCGCCGGTGCCGACCTGGTACGCCGGGCATGAGGCCATCCAGGGGTTCCTGCGCCGGGCACCGCTGAGCGTGCGCTGGCGGCACCTGCCCACCCGGGCGAACGGGCAGCTCGCCGTCGCCTGCTACCTGTATGACGCGGGCAGCGCGAGCTACCGGCCCGGCGTCCTCGACGTGCTGACACTGCGCGGCGGCAAGATTGCCTCGGTGATCGGGTTCATGCAGCCTTTCGCCCATTCACCGGGCCTATCGAGTCGGAAGTCGGAGGCCGAGGTCTTCGCCAGCTGCGGATTGCCGGCCCGGCTCGGGTAAGGCGCGTATGCTCTAAGCAGGCGCAAGCGGTAAGGCGGTGATGCACCCGTGCTGACGGTATGGAGCGGCGTGCTGACCCCGCTTGCCGGACTGTGGCGCGTGACCGGGCACCTGCTGCTTGCCCCGCCCGGCCTGTCCGGCGCGGCCGTCACAGCGCTGGCCGTTGCCGTCCTGGTCGGCGCGGTCGCGGTATGCGTGGCCAGCGGTGTCTGGCTCGGCCGGCTATCCGCGGCCTTCCCGCTTGTCTGCCGTGCCTCCGCGCTCAGGGAGAAGTCCTGGCGCGCGGCGTTCCTCCGTCAGCGTGACCCAGATGCGGCGGGCCGTCCCCGCCCGAGAGCACCTTCAGCGGCCCCGGCGACCGCGTAGCCGGATCGCGAAGAGGCGCGCGCCCGCGCACTCCTAGCTGATCGCGGCACCCCTGGCCGGCGCCGCCGGCACCCGCCGGCGCCCCGCCGGGCTCAGAACGCGGTCGCCTCCAGCGCCCATCCCCGCTCCCGACCCGCTGGAGGGTTCAAGTCATGTCCGCGCTATTCGGCGTCCCCGTGGATGCCGCCTATCACGTCGTCTCAGCTCTCGCTGGCCTTCTCACTCCCCTGCCTGGCGGCCTGGCCGTCGCCGCCGCGATCGTGCTGTTCACGATGGCGGTCAGGCTGATCCTGATGCCGCTCAGCTACCGGGCCGCGGCTGGCCTGGACGCCCAGGCCAGGCTGGCACCCCAGGTGCGGGCCCTGCGCCAGCGGCACGCCGGGCACCCGGACCGGCTGCAGCGTGAGCTGGCTGCCCTGTACCAGTCAGAGGGCACCACCATGTTCGCCGGGTGCCTGCCGATGCTGCTGCAATGGCCGTTCCTCAGCATCATGTACCTGCTGTTCAGGTCGCCGTACATCAGCGGCATCCCGAACACGCTGCTGACCCATGACTTCCTCGGTTCACCGCTCGGCAGTCACTGGCTGGCCGGCGCCGGGCCGTTCAGCGCGCACGGAGCCGTCTTCGCCGGCCTCTTCGTGCTGCTCGCCATCATCGGCTGGCTGTCAGCCCGGCTGGCCCGGCGCACCGCCGCCACGACCCCGGCCGCGACCGCTGCTGGGACCGCTACCGGGGCCGGGGCGGCCCCAGCAGTCCTGACCAGGCTGACGCCCTACCTGACCGTCGCCTTCGCCGCATTTGTGCCGCTCGCGGCCGGGATCTACCTGGTCGCTACCACCGCCTGGACGCTGGCCGAGCGATCGATCCTGAACCGGGCACGCCATCGCGACGGCCGGCCTTCGGAACGGTAAGGCCGATCAGCCGTGCGTCACCATCTCGGCGAAGTGCGCCGGGGCCTTGATGGTCTCAGGCTTGCCGATATCGAGAAAGCGGACCGAGATCGTGTTGGTCTCGGGCAGGCCGCCCGGTTCGGATAGGCCCTTGCACCGCAGGTCGAGCTGCTGGATCACGCCCTTGCTATCCACATACACATCCAGGCCGCTGATCGGCTGGTCGGCGGTCTGGAGCGAGAGCAGCTGAGCTGACAGGCCAGTGACGTTCGTGGCTCGCAGGTGCTCGACTGGCACGCCGTCGATGACCTGCCTGCCGATGACCTCGAAGCCCGCGGCGGGCCGCAGAGCGCCAAGCAGCTTCACCGGATCAGGCGCTTTCTGCCCGCCGCTGGTCTCGCTGGTCGAGTGGTACCACTGGAGCGGCTGTCCTGGTGGCGGGTCGCCGAAGGTGTACTCCTGGCCATCGACGACGCGGTAGATGAATGGCTTGGAGCCCGGCTGGGCGGACACGGAGTTAAAGTCCGGCCCGGCGAAGGTGATATCCAGCGTTCCTGATCCATCCGGAATTCCGCCGTCGATATCCGCGTATCTGACGACCAGGTGACCGGAAGGGGCCAGCGCCACGCTCGATGCCTGGACCACCCGCCGTACCATCGCCGCCGTCAGCCTGGCGTAGCGGACCGGGCCGGTCACAGGCCCTGGCCTGGCCGAACCGCCGCCAGGCTGGGCGGCGACCGCGATGGTGATCGCAGCGACCACGGCGGCGGCGCTGGCTGCGCTCACCGCGATCGTGACGCCCCGGCGAGGGCGGCGGGCGCGCAGCGGCGCGACGTTCCCGGCCGGGCCGGATGCCCGCCGCTCGGCCAGCTCGGTCATCGTGATGGCCGGTGCCCGGCGGTCAATGAGCTGGGCGATCTCGTCGAAGTCCTGATTGTTCATGCTTCACTCCCTGTCTTGATACCTAGGCTGGCGCGCAGCCGGGCGAGTCCGCGCGCGGCGTGAATCTGAATCGATGAACGGGTGATGCCAGTAAGCTCAGCGGCTTCGCGCAGCGTGTAGCCATATCCGTGCACGAGGACTACAGCCACCCGCTGCCGCTCCGACAAGCCGGCCAGGGCGCCAGGCAGACCAGGCTCGAAGCGATACTCAGCCCAGCCATCTGGCTCAGGCAGCGCCGGCTGTCGCGTGCGCCGGGTGCGCCGACTGCCCCGCCGCTGGCCAACCCGGTACAGGTAGCCGGGCAGATTGGCCACTGCCCGCAGGTCATCCCAGTGCTCCCAGGCGTAGGCGAGCGCTTCGGCCGCCGCGTCCCTTCCTTCCTCGAATCCGAGTGCCGCCACCAGCGCGCGGCGCAGCGCAGGTTCATGGCCGCGTACGAACGCCTCAAATTCATCGGTGACTGCCACGGCCAGGACCGGCCGTGAATTGTCTGCTGTCTGCATAGGCCACTGCTCCAGGCTGGTGTAGTCCGTCATCTCTTAGAGCAGCGAGCCGGGCCTGTGCATGACAGCCAGCCGGCTCCCTTGAGCGGAAAAGGCGATCTGACAGGCTGGTCTGCTGGCTAGGGTAAGGTCCATGAGCACCGAGATCTTCGCCCGCTACGGCTTGCCAGGTGAGCTGACTTGACGATCATCTGGATCAATGGCGCGTTCGGCGCGGGAAAGACTACGCTCGCCGAGGAACTGCACAAGCGGCTCCCCGATGCGATGCCGTTCGATCCCGAGTACGTGGGCTACATCCTCATCAAGTGGGTGCCGCAGCCCGACAGCGGCGACTTCCAGGACATCCCGCTGTGGCGCACGCTGGTGGCGGAGTTCGCGGTGAGAATGGCCGGGAGTACGGCCGGCCGCTGATCGTTCCGATGACCTTGTGGAACCAGGCTTACCGCGACGAGATCTTCGAGCTGATCGGCAAGGCCGGCTGCGACCTGCTGCACGTCTTCCTCGACCTCACCGAGGCCGAGCTCCGGCGCCGGATCGACGCTCAGATCCTGGTCGACGACAATCCCGAGCAGGACGCCCGTGCCCGCGCCTTCCGGCACGAGTACGCCGAGCGCTGCCTGGCCGCACGGCACAGCGTCCCGCCCGGCACCCTGGTACTCCGCAGCGACGAGCACACCCCGGCCGGGCTAGCCGACCAGGTCCTGGCCGCCGCCGGCCGCGCGTCCCTCGCCTCCTAAGCCGGCGCCGGGGCCTGGCCCCGCTATCGCCTCCGGGATACCGGACTGGAGTCGCTGCGCCCCCACCGGCCTTCCAGCGAGACAGGCGCCGGCCGGCGGCCTCTGGCTCCGGCTTGTGCTTGCCGCGACGGCCGGCGCTCGGCTTGATGATCAGCGTGGCGGCCGTCAGCCAGAGCCCGGCAAGCAGCAGGCTGCCCGCCACGTCGGTCGGGTGATGCTCGCCCCGGTACAGCCGTGACGTGGCGACCAGAATCGGCATGGCGATCGCGGGAATCAGGAAGAGCCAGCGCCACCAGCCCCTGGCCAGGCCGATCGCCAGGATCGCGATCGCGAGGTAGAGGCAGGCCGTAGCCGCTGTGTGCCCGGACGGATAAGACGAGGTGGGTGGCGCCTGCCCGTCCAGATGAGTGACGAACGGCCTCGGCCGCTTGATGACGTCAGCAGCCAGCAGGAACGCGCCGAGCTCGCCCGCCATGACGGCCACCAGGAAGATGGCCTGCCGCCAGCGCCTGGTCACCGCGAGCGTGATCACGAACGCGACCAGGGCTACGACCAGGATCCCCTCGGTCGCGCCGATCCTCGTGAAGACCGTGCTCCAGCGGGTAAGCCCCGGCGTTCGGTGCGCGGCGAACCAGCGCGGCACAACCCGGTCACCGAGCACGTTGCCGCCACCGTACCTGGTGAGCAGCTCGCCGGCACCGACGATGACGCCCAGGATCAGCACCCACGCGGCGACCAGCGCGGCGGCCGCCGGGCCAGGCCGGGGACCCGCTCGCCCGGTCGGCGCCGCACCGCTCTCAGGCCGGCCGCTTCAGCCCAGACCGCTCCTCAGGCGCCAGACCCTCAGTCGCCGGGCTGGTCACCGGCTGCCCAGCCGCCTGCCGCGCCAGCTGGAACGCGACGGCGGTCACGCCGAGCCACGCCACGCCGATCGCCCACCCGGCAATCACGTCCGATATAAAGTGCACGCCGAGCAGGATCCGGCTGATTCCGATCAGTGCCACGAGCACCGAAACCACGGAGATGAAATAAACGCGCCACCGACCCTTGGCTGCGGGCAGAAACACGAGCAGGAGTGCCCCATAACAGACAATCGAGTCAAGCGAGTGCCCGCTCGGAAAGCTATTGCCGATGCCGTGCGCGACCGGATGCGCCACGACCGGCCTGAGCCGTCCGACGAGTGCCTTGATCACCGGGTCTAGAACGAACGCACCGGCGCAGGTGACGACCAGGTACAGCGTCAGCCGCCACCGGCGCCGGATCAGCAGGTAGATCGCGGCCAGGGTGACCACGGCCGCCAGGACCGGACTGCTCCCCAGGCTGGTCACCGCCTTGACCACGGTGACCAGAGCCGGATGCGGGGCGATGAGCGCGTTGAGGCGCACGGCCGCATGGTGATCGGCGGACTCAAGCGGCCGCCATCTGAGCAGGACGAGCACGAGCAGGATAGTGAACACGGCCGCCGCGACGGTGACCGCGATCAGCGGTGCCAGGCTCCGGCTCGGCCGCTTCAGGCGCATGCGAGACATGAGGCAAAGCTGCCCCGGCTGCGACGGGTAAACCGCGGCAGTCCGGGCAGGCCATAGCGCCGCCCGCAAACCCGGTGAAGGCGGCCCGTCAGCACCGGTCGCGCGCAGCGGCCCGGACACGGCGGCCGCCAGGACCGGGCGACGTCATCCCGGAGGCAGCACATGCCAGTAGTCGCGGTAGTGGCACACTCAGGCAAGACCCTCGGCGGCGGGCTGACCGAGCTGAGGCAGGTGCTGGCGCAGGAGGGCTGCACCGACCCGATCTGGCACGAGGTACCCAAGAGCCGCAAGGCGCCCAAGCGAGCGCGCCAGGCCCTGGCCGACGGCGCCGAGCTGATCTTCGTCTGGGGCGGTGACGGCATGGTGCAGCGTTGTGTGAGCGCGGTCGCAGGCACCGGCGCCGTGCTGGCCATCCTCCCGGCGGGCACGGCGAACCTGCTGGCAGCGAACCTGGGGATTCCCTCCGACCTCACCGAGGCGGTCAGGATCGGCCTGCACGGCAGGCGCCGCCCGATAGACACAGGGTCGGTGGACGGCGAGCACTTCGCCGTGATGGCCGGCGCCGCTTCGACGCCAGCATGATCAAGCAGGCCGACCGGGGTATGAAGGACCGGATCGGCCGGGTCGCCTATGTCTACACCGGAGCACGGAACCTGAGATCACGCCGGGTCAAGGCCACGATCAAGGTGGACGGCGAGCCCTTCTTCAAGGGCCGCGTCTCCTGCGTGCTGGTCGGCAACGTCGGGAAAGTGCTCGGCGGAATCGAGGTGTTCCCTTCCGCGCGGCCCGACGACGGCAGGCTCGACCTTGGCGTGGTAACCGCCAGGAACCCGGTGCAATGGGCAAGAACGCTGACCCGAGTAGCACTCGGCAGCGCCACTAAATCGCCGTTCGTTCACCTGACCAGCGGCCGCCGATTCACGCTCAGCTTCAGCCGGCCGTTCCGGTATGAGCTAGATGGCGGCGCCAGGTCGCAGATCAGGAAGCTGCGGATCAAGGTCCACCCCGCCTCAGTCACCATCTGCGTGCCGGCCGAGTAACCCGCTAGAGGGCCGGCATCCCGGAGATTGTCGCCATTCTCCGCCAAAACAACGAGAACTCTCCGCGAAACGACAACCCTCCGGGAGAACGCTGAAAACTCTCCGCGAAAAGGACGACGGGGAAACCGGCGAGGGCACCGGAACCTTACATATTACGCCTGTGACCAGAAACTTCAGCACAGCCGATTCGGGAGAATTGCCTAGACCCGGCGCCAGCGGGCTTCTAGCCAGGAGTAGCCGCCGAAGACGACGAGGCCGGCCGCGACCAGGACCAGCAGCCACGGGCCGAGCGGAGTGTGGGCGAAAGTACGCAGCGTCGAATCGACTCCCTTAGCTTCGCCGGGATTGTGCCGCACGCCGGCGACGATCAGGAAGACGCCGGCCGCAGCGAAAACGACTCCGCGCGCGATGCCGCCGATCTGGCCCATCCACCTCGCGAGGCTGCGCTGCCTGGCGGTCATCCGGCCGGTCTCCAGATCCTGGAGGAACTTGCGGCGCCAGGCCTGGTAGATCAGGTAGCCGCCGGCCCCGAGCAGGATCAGGCCTGCGATGACCACGATGATCTGGCCACCCGAGTGGCGCATCAGCCTGGCGCTCATGTCCACTGACTGGCTATTGGTCGACTTGGGCGCGCCAGATCCGATTGCGTACCTGAGCGTGGTGAAGGCCAGGAAGCCGTAGAGCGCCGTCTTCACCAGCGCGAGTACCCGCGCCATCGGCTTACGCCCGTCAGGGCCAGGGCTGCCGTAGAACACCTGGGCCAGCCGCCAGAGCGCCAGCCCGATGAAACCGATCCCCAGCAGCCAGAGCAGGACCGACGCCGATCGTGGTCGAGCCAACCGACAGCAGCGCTCCCCGGCTGTCGGCTGTGGTTCCCGCGTGCCCGAACGCGATCTCCAGCGCGATCCAGCCGATGAGGACGTACATCGTGCCCCTGGCCGCGAATCCCGCCCTGGCGAGACCGCGAGCCGGACCCGACCTCGCCGCCGCCCGGCCTCGTGCCCCGGCTCGCCGGCTGCCACGCCGCGCTGTCCCGCTCACCATCGTGTCTCTCCTCAGGTCAGAAACTTCCGGCCGTGCGCATTTTGAGCGGCCGGCCATCCGGGTCATAGATCAGCCGGTAGGGCAGGGTGGCCCAGGCTCTCGTCCACGCGGACAGCCCCAGGTCCGGGTAGCTCCGCAGTTGCCCTGGCGGCCGCTCGCCTGCCTGGCCGGCTTCGTGCCAGGCATCCAGCCTGGCCGCCGCCCGCTGGAAGGCGCCGAACATGTCCTGGCAGTTCACGACCTCGCTGCCGTGCTCCAGGCCGAGGTGCTCGCTGGCCAGAGTCTGGCGCAGGCCAGTCGCGAAGCCTGACGCAGGTCAGCGGACCTGGCGCCGGCCTGCTCGTCGACCATCGCGCAGCACAGCTCGGAGTCATGGGTCCAGGACCGCCGGTTGAAATTGTCCGACCCGATCGTGGCCCAGGCGTCGTCCACGATGCAGGCCTTGGCATGCACGTAGATCGGCGTGCCGTGCTCATTCTCCAGCCCGTATACCGCCACCCGGTCCCCGCCGGCCGCGCGCAGCAATGCGAGCGCCTTGGCACGCCCGATCAGGTTCGGTGGCTCCGACAGCTTGCCGTCCTGGTCGGGGAACCTCGGGATGACAGCGATCAGCCGCAGGCCGGGATTGTCGCGCAGGGCTCCGGCGAGCACCCGTGCGACCGGCAGCGACCACAGGTACTGATCTTCCAGGTAAATCAGTGATCGGGCTTGCGGCAGCGCCTTCAGGTAGCCGCGCGCCACGCTTCGCTCACCATCGCGGCGCGAAGCAGTAACCAGGCCTGCGCGCCGGATAGGTACGCAGTAGCTGCACAGCCACCGAACCGCAGGGCGCTGGATCCGCCGACTGCGGCGGCAGCGGGCGAGCGGTGCAGTCGTCACCGCTCAGCCGGTCCCGAAGCCAGTGCACCGGATTTCTGGTCAGCGGCGCCGGATCATCCCATCGCTCCCGGAACACCGTCTCGACATCGCCCACCGCCGGGCCGCAGATCATGGCCTGGATATCGTGCCAGGGCGGACTGCTGCCGTAGACCTCGGCCATCGGCTGCTGCTGCGGATCGCCCAGGTGCCTGCGGTCATCACGGCGGCTGTGACACAGGTCGATGCCGCCGACGAACGCGACGTCGAGCTCGGGCCGCCGGCGATGGCGAAGCACCGCGAACTTCATATGATGCGAGCCGCCAGTCCGCACCCGCATGTCGAGCAGGCACTGCCCGCCGGCCGCCTCGATCTCCTCGCCCAGATGCCGGTTCTCACGTTCGCTGAACTGGAAGCGGTCCAGGTGCGACCGCCAGATCAGCCCCCTGACCAGTACCCCGCGCTTGGCGGCCGCGCACAGGACATGGGTGACCTGCGGGCCGTCGGCTCGCATTCGCTGGTCAGGGTCGCCGCGCCAGTCGGTGAACAGCAGCAGGTCTCCTGCTTCCATTGACTGCACTCGCGCGGCCAACTCACTGAAGTACGTCGCGCCGTGGACGAGCGGGCGCACGTTATTGCCCGATGACCAGGCGCGGCCATCGCCGCGCCGGGCATCGAGCCGCGTGGCCGGATTGCCGCGCTCAGCTGGCGTCAGGAACCATTCGCCGGGACGCATCGCAAGATGCTCCGCCGCCCTGGATCTACCAGTTGTACCAGCGACGGGACCGGCCGGCCGTCTCCGCGCCGCGCACCACGAATCCCGCCAGCCAGACCACCAGCGCGACTACGGCGACCCACCAGAGGATGTGCAAGGTAAAGCCGAGGCCGAAGAGAATAAGAACTACCAGGAGGGCCAGCAGAAGGACAGGCATCGGAATTCTCCAATCTAAGTTGAATGTCGTAGCCACAGCTACCCCCGTGATTCGCGCTAAACGTCACCCCCGCCCCCGGCACCCGCGCCACCAAGGTTCCGTGATCACGCTCCGAGCCAAGACCACGGAGACTTAGCGGCGTGATTTTAGGAGCGACCAGGTTTCTGGACTCGGTGAGTCACCCCCGCCAGGTTCCGTGATCATGGTCGGGGCCTTGATCACGGAACCCTAAGGGGGTGATCACCCGGCTTATGTTCCGTGATCAAGGCTTCCTTCATGATCACGGAAACGAGGCGGGGGGCCGGGGCCGTGCCCGGGGCCGTGCCGGGTGGCCAGTGCCGGGGCCGTGCCCGGGGCCGTGCCGGGTGGCCAGTGCCGGGGCTTGGTGGCCGGGTGGGGCCGGGGCCGGATGACCGGGGGCCGGGTGGGGCCGAGCGGCCGGGGCCGGGGCCAGCCGGGGCGGGACCATCCCGGAGCCGAGATCAGGAACAACGAGACGACGACGGGACATGCTTCAGTCGGACATCCGGCAAGAACTGGCCCAGAACCGGCGACGTCGACGCCTGTTTTTTTATCGGACGTCCGTCTAACATCCTGAGTTAGTGTATGACCCGGATGCCGCCGACCCGTGCAGGCAAACACAGGCAGCGCGGCCCGCAGACGGCAGTCTGCGGGCCGACCTGTGCAGGCAAACACAGGCAGCCCGCGAGCAGCTCGTCGCCTACAGCGCACGCCTGCTTGACGACGGACTGGCCGTCGGCAGCGCGGGCAATCTCAGCGTGCGGCTCGGCGACCTGGTCGCGATCACGCCCTCCGGGATCAGCTACCGAGAGCTGCAGGCCGGCCGACATCGCGGTGA
This sequence comes from uncultured Actinomycetota bacterium, assembly GCA_963819285.1. GTDB lineage: Bacteria > Actinomycetota > Actinomycetes > Streptosporangiales > Streptosporangiaceae > Chersky-822. The sequence goes on along the minus strand of CAWFVM010000004.1, from coordinate 1,307,496 downwards.
TCACCCTGGACGGCACCGAGGTCGACGCGCCAGAGACCCCGTCCAGCGAGACCCCCATGCACCTCGCGGTCTATGCCGCGACGAACGCCGCCGCGATCGTGCACACGCACTCCCCCGAGGTCATCGCCCTGTCCGCGAGCAGGGACGAGCTGCCGGCGATTCATTACGCGATCGGAACGCTGGGCGGTCCTGTGCGGGTCGCGCCCTATGCGCGGTTCGGCTCGGCCGGGCTGGCCAGCGCCGCCACGCAGGCGCTGACCGGGCGGCGCGCGGCGATCCTGCGGAACCACGGCGCGATCACCTGCGGGCGCACGCTCGCCGAGGCCTTCGATCACGCGCTGCTGCTTGAGTGGCTGGCCGGGGTCTACCGGCTCGCGCTGTCCTACGGCGAGCCCCGGATCTTGTCCGACGCCGAGCTCGACGAGGTGGCCGCCGAGGCCCGCCGCCGCGACTATGGCACCCGCCGCCGCACCGGCCAGGGAACACAAGGCCCGTGAACACCGACCGCGCGCTGCCTCGCTGGCCACTCGGCCGGGTCGCGGTGATCGGCGCCCACATCCTGGACGTGCTCGGCTGGCCGGTGCAGACCATCCCGCCCGGTCAGGGCAGCACCAGGCTGCGCGAGATCCGGGCCACGGCAGCCGGCACCGGCGGCCTGGTGCGCAAGCCCGAGGTGCAGACGTCGGCCACGATCCTGCCGATCCGCCCGAACGGCGAGCGCCCCGCACTCCACGTCCCCGGCGCCACCTCGCACCTGGCCCGTGCCGACATCGACCTGGCGCGGCTCGGACCCGTCCGCGCGCTGCTAGTCGGCGCACCAGACGCGCTCGGCGGCATTGTCGAAGACGGGCTGGCCGACGTGGTCAGCGCGGCGAAGGCTGGCGGTGCGCTCATCGCCGTCGACGTGCTGCATCCCGGCAGTCCGCGCGACTTCGAGCGGCTCGGGGCGCTGCTGGGAAGCGCGGACTGGTTCCTGCCCAACGGCGATCAGCTTGCTGCCCTGACCGGCTGCGGCGATCCATTTTCGGCCATAAAAGCAGTTCAGCTCCTGGGCACTGGCGGAGTGGCGGTGACGCTCGGCGCCCAGGGCTGCCTGGTGGCGTGGCCGGGCGGCGGCGACCCGGTGCCGCTGCCGGCGCTGCCCGTGCGGGTCGTCGACACGACGGGGTGCGGCGACGCGTTCAGCGCCGGCCTGATCACCGGGCTGCTGCTCGGCGGCGATCCCCTCGACGCGGCCTGGCTCGGCCTGGCCTGCGGGGCACTGGTCGCGAGCGGGCTCGGTTCCGACGCGGGGATCACCGATCTCGGGCAGGTGCTCGGCCTGCTGCGGGGCACGGCGCCCGCTCCGGCTGACCGGCTCAGCGCCACGCTCGGCTCGCTTACCGCGGTCAACTGAAAATTCCTTGAGGCGAAAATGGAGCGTTTATGGCTGATCAGGGGTTGCAGGCGAAGGTAGCACCGCGCAGTCGAGCCGCCGATTCCGCGCTGCGCCAGCGGGCAGCGGCTGTCATTCCCGGCGGGATGTACGGGCACCAGTCGGCCAGGCCGCTCCCGGACGCGTACCCGCAGTTCATGCGGGAGGGTCGCGGCGCGCGGGTCTGGGACGTGGACGGTAACTGCTACGTCGACCTGATGGGCAGCTACGGGCCGGTCGTGCTCGGGCACCAGCACCCGGCAGTGGAGGAGGCGGCGCGGGCGCAGGCGGCGCTCGGTGACTGCCAGAACGGGCCTGGCCCGGTGCTGGTCGAGCTGGCGGAGCTGCTGGTCGCGACCGTGCGGCACGCGGACTGGGCGATGCTCGCCAAGAACGGGACCGACGCGACCACGATGTGCTGCACGATCGCGCGCGCGGTGACCGGGCGCAAGCGGGTGCTGGTCGCCCGCGGCGCTTATCACGGCGCCGCGCCCTGGTGCACGCCCCGGCCGGCCGGGGTGACCGCCGAGGACCGGGTCAATCTTGGCTACTACACCTACAACGACCTGGCCAGCGCGGCGGAAGCGGTCGCCGAGGCAGGGGATGACCTGGCGGCGGTGGTGGTGTCGCCGTTCAGGCACGACGCGGGATTTGATCAGGAACTGGTCGACCCGGCGTTCGCGCGGGGGCTGCGGGAGCTGTGCGACGCGACCGGGGCGGCGCTGGTGCTCGATGACGTGCGGTGCGGGTTCCGGCTGGCGCTCGGGTCGAGCTGGGAGCCGATCGGGGTGGAGCCTGACCTGTCAGCCTGGAGCAAGGCGATCGCGAACGGGTATCCGCTGGCCGCCGTGCTGGGCAATGACCGGTTCAGGGACGGGGCCAGCGAGATCTTCGTGACCGGGTCGTTCTGGTTCGCGGCCGTGCCGATGGCGGCGGCGATCGCCACGATCGGGGCACTGCGGGACGAGGGCGCGATAGCGGCGATGGAGCGGTCGGGCAACGCGCTGCGGGACGGCATCCGCGCGCAGGCGGCTCACTGGGAACTGGCGGTGAACTACACCGGCCCGGTGCAGATGCCCTATCTCACGTTCGCGGGCGACGAGGACTACGCGCTCGGCCGGGAGTTCGCGGCGGCCGCGCTGGAGCGGGGGGCCTACCTGCACCCGAAGCACAACTGGTTCGTATCGGCGGCGATGACCGATGAGGACCTCGCGCTGGCGCTGGCCGCCACCGGCGAGGCGTTTTCCGTGGTTCGCAAGCGGCTCGGGCGCGGGGTAACCGCAGGCCCGGCCTCGTCAGGGAGGTGAAAGGCGATGTCAGTCTCGGATTCGGCCACCACGTCGGCCGCCACCATCGTCGAGCGGGCCGGCTATCAGCCTGAGCTGCGGCGGTCACTGAAGTTCTTCTCGATGTTCGCGATCGCGTTCTCGATCATCTCGATCACGACGGGCATCTTCCTCAACTACGCGTTCGGCCTGGAGTACTGGGGACCGGCGGCGATCTGGACCTGGCCGATCGTGGGAGCCGGGAACCTGGCGATCGCGTTCGTGGTCGCCGAGCTCGGCACCCGCATTCCGCTGGCCGGCTACGCCTACCAGTGGAGCGCCCGCCTGGTGAACCCGACCTACGGGTGGTTCGTCGGGTTCGCCGGGCTGCTCTACATGGCGGTCGGCGGCGGGGCGATCATGCTCGGAGTCGCGGCGCCGCTGCTGCTCTCGGAGTTCGGCGTCGACGCTCCGAGTCCCCGGCTCGTGCTGTCGGTGGCGATCATTTTGATGCTGCTGCCGGTGGTGATCAACATCATCAGCATCCAGGTCGCGGCGCGGGTCAATAACATCGCGGTGTTCACCGAGATCATCGGCACGGTCGTGTTCGGCGTGCTGCTGCTGGTGCTGTGGGGGTTCAGCTCCAAGCCCAAGCAAGGCGCGGGCATCCTGACCAGTACGACGTCGACGCTGCACAATCCGACCTGGTACGCGTTCGCGCTGGCCGGACTGCTCGGCGCGTTCACGCTGGTCGGGTTCGAGCTAGCCGCCGACATGAGCGAGGACGCGGTCAACCCGGTCAAGTCGGTACCGCGCGGGGTGATCTGGGCCGTGGCCGGGTCGGCGGTGCTCGGCATGATCGCGCTGATCGGCTTCACGATCGCGATCCCTAACCTCAAGACGGTCGAGGCCTCGCCGCTGCCGCTGCTCACGATCGCCGGCTACTGGCTGCCGTCATGGCTGGTCAAGGTGTTCATCGCGTTCGTGATCTTCTCGATGTTCGCGATCTTGGTCGTCGGGGCCGGCGCGCAGGCACGGTTGTGCTATTCACTCGCCCGCGACAACATGCTGCCGTTCTCCGGGTGGCTGCGCCGGGTCAACGCGCGCAGCCAGACTCCGATCATCGGGCTGCTGGTGTTCGCCGTGATCGACGTGGGCGTGATGTTCTACGGGTACCTGCAGTCGAGCGCGTTCGGCACGCTAGTCGGGGCGACCGCGATCATCCCCTACATCATCTACTTCCTGATCACGATTGCATACGCGGTGAAGCGGCGCACGACCGACAGCATCCCCGGCGCGTTCTCGCTCGGGCGCTGGGCCTGGCCGGTGATCATTTTCGTGCTGGTCTACACGGCGCTGATCATGGTCGTGCTGTCGCTGCCCGCACCGTTCCACGGGGCGGATCGAGTACTCGGGTACGGGGCGATTCTGGCCGCGCTGTGGTATTTCGGCGGGCTGATCTGGCGGCTGCGGAATGGGACGGCCGGGGTGAAGTCCGTGGACGAGCTAGTCGAGTAACCGGGCTGGTCAGGCTGGCTGGGTCAGGCTGGCTGGCAGCTGATCGTCGCCAGCCAGGCCTGGCACGTGTCGGCCACGGCGTCGTCGTCGATCCCGTACGGGTTGACGGCGAAGGTGGCGGCCTCGATGGAGCCAACCGACCAGCAGTCGCTGAAGGCCGCCCGCAGCTCGTCCTGGCTGACCCGCCTCGGGCCCCAGTCGCCGGGCTGCAGGTCGCTGAAGCACATCAGGTAAAACGTGCCGCCCGGCCGCAGCACCGACGCGACGCTCAGCACGTACCCGACCCGGTCCTCGTCGTCGAGCACGTGGAACAGGCCGCTGTCGATCGCGGTGTCAAAGCTCGCGCCGAGCTCGGCCAGGCTGAGGGCGTCGAGTACCTCGAAGCGAACGTCCAGGTTCCTCGCCTTCGCCTTCTCGCGCGCCCGGCCGATCGCTGTCGGCGAGAGGTCGACACCGACGACCGTAGCGCCGCGCGACGCCGCGAGCAGGGAGTGCTCCCCCGTGCCACAGCCGACGTCGAGCAGGTCTCCGCTCAGCTTGCCGCTCTCGGCGAGCCTGCGGAAGTCCGGCTGAGCGCAGGCCTATGTCCCAGGGCGCCGCGTCGTCGCTGGCGTAGGCCGACTCCCAGTGCTCCGGTGGTCTCCTCGTCATGCCTTCAGAGCCTAGCGAAGTCGGCGCCGGTCAGGGTTCGCCGGGCTAGGCGGGCCGCGCCGGTCAGGGCTCGTAGGGTGGCTCCTCGCGCCAGGGGAACCAGCCGGGCAGATCCTGACTGGGGGCCAGGGACCAGTTCGCCGGACGTTTTTCCAGGAAGGCGGTGATGCCCTCGGCGGCGTCGGCCTGCCGCCCGGTCGTATAGATGGCGAGGGAGTCCAGCCGGTGCGCCGCCATCGGGTGATCGGCCCCCAGGAGCTGCCAGATCAGCTGCCTGGTCAGCACGGCCGAGACCGGGGCCACGTTGACGGCGATCTCGCGGGCGAGCTTGGTGGCGAGCGGCAGCAACTCCTCCGCCGGGCAGACGGTCCGGACCAGGCCGCCGGCCAGCGCCTCCTGCGCCGGGAACACCCGCCCGGTCAGGCACCACTCAAGCGCCTGGCTAACTCCGACGACGCGCGGCAGGAACCAGGTGCAAGCGCCATCAGGCACAATGCCGCGGGCGCCGAAGACGAACCCGATCTTCGCGGTGTCGGCGGCGAGCCTGATGTCCATCGGCAGCGTCATCGAGGCACCGACCCCGACCGCCGGGCCGTTGATCGCCGCGATGACCGGCTTAAGCGAGCGGAAGATCCGCAGCACCAGCTCGCCGCCGGAGTCACGCGGTACCCGCGGCGTTTTCGGCGTCCGCGCACCTTCGCCGGCCGGCGCAGCCGAGTCAGCCGACGCGGCCCGGTAGCTGAAGGTCCGCTCGCCCCGGCCCAGGTCGGCGCCGGCGCAGAAGGCCCGGCCCGCACCGGTCACGATGACCGCACGGACGGCGTCGTCGGCGTCGGTCTGGTCAAAGACCTCCATCAGCTCGCCGAGCATCGCGCGGGTGAAGGCGTTCAGCCGTTCTGGCCGGTTCAGCGTGATCGTCGCCACGCCTTCGCTGACTGAGTACTTCACCAGACCGGCCATTGGACTCCTCCTGACTGGATCTTCGCAAAGCGACCTACTCGAAGCAGCGGCTGGGGTCCCCTACTGTCGCCGGAACAGCAGCAGGGTGCCCCAGCCGCGCCTTCGCGACCGCTTCGACCCCGACATTCCGGGCAAACTCGCGCGGGCGAGCCGGGCTCCAGGGGCCTCCGCCAGTTTCCCGGAACGCTACCGTCGTTTACGTGGAGAGTTTTCAGCGTTTACATGGAGAGTTATCGTTTCACGGAGCCTGGGAGTAAATAACGCGGCTAGCTCTCCACCAGACGACAACTCTCCGCGAGAACACTGAAAACTCTCCGCGAGACTGGCCGGGGCCGGGTCAGCTCGCGGCCGACTCGGCGGTGTCAGTTGCAGGTACCTCGGCGACGGCGACGACGACGGGGGCGGTGGCGGGCTCTGGTCTGCGGGCGGGGAGGGCCGGGTCGGGTTCCAGGGTTTTCTCGGCGGCGTCTACTACGCCGAGGTCGGCTCTGATGTGCAGTTCGGCAGCGGTGATCAGGAGGCCGACCACGGCGGACGGCTCAGCTTCCCTGGCCCTGGCCAGGGAGTGCAGCTCCCTGAGCAGGTGAGTGCGCTGGCGCCGCAGCACGCCGTCGAGCGTGGCCGGGTCACCGGCCTGGACAGCAGCCAGGAGCTTGAGGAAGAAGTCGTCTCGGTAGCCGCGCAGGCGCGTGCTCGGCTCGGCCAGCCAGCGGTCGAGCTCGGCCTGGCCCGCCGGGGTCAGGTGATGGACGACCCGGTCGGGCTTAATCGGCTGCGGCTGGCGCTCCGACTCGATCAGTCCGTCCCGGCTGAGCCGGTCGAGGATCTGGTACAGGTGCCCGATGTTCAGTCCGCCCCACTGATCACCGACCGCCCGCTCGAAGCTGCTCTTGAGCTCGTAGCCATGGGCTGGCCGGTCGGCCAGCAGGGCGAGGACCGCGTGCTGCAACGGCATGTCGCGCCTTTCGTGAACCGCTCGTAACAAAATAGTCTCATCTTGCATTGTGACTAGCTAACCAGACTCATCATGCTCTTACATTGTCACTAGGTATGCCGCGCGGGTCTGCGGACTGGCGTCCGCAGACCGCACTGCCGATGCTTGCTTAGACAGCGCCGGTGTTTGCCTGCCCAAGGAGGAGCGACGATGACGGAGACCGACGCCGCAGGCGCCAGCGCCGCGATCGAGCTGCGCGGCATCAGCAAGAGCTACGGGATCGGCAGGGACAAGCGCGTCCGCGGCGCCGATGACGTCAGCCTGATCATCAGGGCGGGCGGGTTCGTGGCGCTGACCGGCGCCTCCGGCTCGGGCAAGTCAACCCTGCTGCACCTGATCGGCGCGATGGAGCGGCCGGACGCGGGGACGATCATCGCGGGCGGCACCGAGGTGACGACGCTACGGGGCGGCGGCCTGGCCGCCTACCGGCGGACCGTCGGGTTCGTGTTCCAGCGCTACAACCTGCTGCCTGCCCTGACCGCGCTGGACAACGTGATCGCGCCGGTGCTGCCCTACCGTACGGCCTTCGACAAGCGCAGGCGCGGCCGTGAGCTGCTGGCCTCGGTGGGCCTGGCCGGCCGCGAGCAATCGCTGCCAGCCAAGATGTCCGGTGGCGAGCAGCAGCGGGTCGCCATCGCCAGGGCACTCATCAACGACCCGGCGCTGCTGCTGGCCGACGAGCCGACCGGCAACCTGGACTCGGCGAACGCGGCCGAGGTGCTGCGCCTGCTCACTGCTCTGCGCCGGGATCATGACGTGACCATCATGCTGGCCACGCACGATCCGCAGGTCGCGGCCCAGTGCGAGCGGCTGATCCGGCTGCGCGACGGCGCGGTCGTCGATGACCTTGACCTGACCGACGGCTATCCAGTCGAAGACGTCATTCGCCGCGTCGGGCAGCTCGGCTGAAGGGGCGCGAGAAACACATGGGAAGACTCGCCTGGTCCCAGCTCAGGTTCGGCACCGTGCGCGTCGTGGCGCTCCTGGTCGGGATGCTGATCGCCACCACGGCCTTCACCGTCCTCACGTCGGCGTCGCGCACCGCGCAGCTGCGCACCGTAGGGACGGTGACCGCCCACTTCGTACCCGCCTACGACATCCTGGTCAGGCCGCATGGCTCCAGGACGGCGCTGGAGACCAGGACGGGCACAGTGCAGCCGAACTTCCTGTCCGGCGTCTACGGCGGCATCACGATGGGGCAGTATCACCGGATCACGAACATCCCCGGTGTTCAGGTCGCCGCGCCGATCGCCATGGTCGGCTACACCCTGCTGATCACCCGGCTGCGCCGGCCGCTGCCTGCCCCGGCCTACGCCAGGCCGGGCCGCCAGCTCTACCGGGTGGCTACTACCTGGGAGAGCGACGGCGGCACCAGCCGGGTCGCGCAGCCGGCCTCGTACATCTACATCACGCCGAACCCGGTCAGGACAAGGAATTCCGACGGCGGGAGCCTGGAGATCCTCCCCGACGGGCAGAGCGAGCTGGTCTGTCTCCCGCAGCTTGTGCGCCGCGACCAGAACCCCTTCGGCGTGGCCGCTCAGTCGCAATCCGGCTGCTGGTCCAAGGCTGGCGCGTCCCCTCGCAATCCTGGCTGGGATATCGGCTGGATCCTTCCCGTGCTGATCGCGGCCGTCGATCCGGTGGCCGAGGCGAAGCTGGACGGACTTAACCACGCGGTGACCTCGGGCCGCTACCTGAGCGAGACCGCGACGGACCAGACCTCAGCCGACGGCATCTCAGCCAGCTTCCCGGTCCTGGCCGCCTCGGCCAGCGGCCTGGACGAGACGGCGATCACGAAGCTGCAGCTACTCGCGCCGCCGGCGACTCCGCCTGACATCAACGCGGCCTGGCAGACCAGGGAAGCCTCGGCGCCCAGCCAGACGATCGCGACCGCCAGGACGACAGCGGCGCAGGCCTATGCCGCGCTGCTGCGGACCATGGAGGGATCGAAGGGTCCCCGGAGCCCGAGGATAGGGATCTTCGGCTACTGGAGCGTCGGGCCGACCAGCTACAGGCGAGGCGCGAGCGGCGCCCTGGCCCCGCTGCTCGCGCACAATCCCGCCTCGGTCTGGTATACGGGCGGGAGCGCGATCGTCCCCATGGATGACGAGGACAGCCAGTTCCGGCGGCTCACCGTTCATGCCCCGACCGACGACTCGTTCACCGGCGCCATCGCCGCCCCGCAGGTCATCGGGACCTTCAACCCCGGCAGCATCAAGTCCTTCGATCCGCTGTCGCGGGTTCCGCTCGGTGCCTATCAGCCGGTGAACGCGGTTCCCGCGAACGCGGCCAGCCGCACCGCACTCGGCGGCGCCGACCTGCGGCCTAACCAGAATCTCGGCGGCTATGTCAGCCAGCCGGTCGACCTGATCACGTCGCTGTCGGCACTGGCCGCCCTGCGGAACCCCGGCTACTACGGCTCCGGCCTGCCGGTCACCGACCCGATCAGCGTGATCCGGGTGCGGGTAGCCGGCGTCACCGGACCCGACCCGGTATCGCTTGAGCGGATCAGGCAGGTAGCCCAGCAGATCGCGGTGCGCACGCACCTGGATGTCGACATTGTCGCCGGGTCCTCCCCCACGCCGACGACCATCGCGCTGCCTCGCGGGAAGTTCGGCCAGCCGGCCCTGACCCTGCGGGAAGACTGGGTGCGGAAGGGGGTCGCGGTCGCGATCCTGACCGCCGTGGACAAGAACAGCCTGATCCTGTTCACGCTGATCCTCATCGTCTGCGTGCTGTTCGTGGCCAACTCGGCGTCGGCGGCGATCCGGGGCCGGCGCCGCGAGCTCGGCGTGCTGGCCTGCCTCGGCTGGAGCAAGCCCCGCATCTTCACCGCGGTGCTCGGCGAGCTGGCCGCGATCGGGCTGACCGCCGGGGTACTGGGCGGGGCACTGGCGCTGCCGCTGTCGTCCGCGCTTAACCTGCACGTCTCCGCGACGCGGGCGGCCCTGGCCATCCCGATCGCGATGGCCGTGGCGCTGATCGCCGGGCTGATCCCCGCCTGGCTGGCGGCGCGAGCCGACCCGGTGGCGTCGGTGCGTCCCCCGGTGCTTGGCGTCCGGCGTACCCGCCAGGCCGGCAGCGTCATCGCGATGGCCGTGGTGAACGTGCTGCGGACCCCCGGCCGGGCCCTGGTCGGCGCGATCGGCCTGGCCGTCGGCATTACCGCGCTGACCACGCTGGCGGCCATCACCCTCGCCTTCCGCGGCGTCCTGGTCGGATCGCTGCTCGGCAACGCGGTCTCGGTCCAGGTGCGGGGCGTGGACTATATCGCCGTGATCGCGACCGTCGCGCTCGGCGTCCTCGCCGTGGCCGACGTGCTGCTGCTCAGCATCTCAGAGCGGGCCGCGGAACTGGCCACGATCCGGGCCTTCGGCTGGCGAGAATCGGCGCTGAGCCGCCTGGTGATCACCGAGGGCGCGCTCATCGGCCTGGTCGGCTCGCTCGCCGGCGCGGCGCTCGGGCTGGCGGCCGCGTCCAGGTTCGCCGGGCAGCAGCCGGTCGCCATCTACCTGATCGCCGCTGCCGCCGTGGTCGCCGGAGTACTGGTCACCTCGGTCGCGGCCCTCGTGCCCGCGCAGGCCCTGCGCCGCTGCCGGCCGCGCACCTCCTCGCCCAGGAATAGGTCCTGCGCAGGAAATAAACCGCCATCGACACTCCTCCTGGCTGGATTCGGTTCACTGGATCGTTCGGCCACACTGAGTCGTCCGGCACGCGCCCGGGGTTGATCTGCATTCGGGGCGGATCGGGCGGCGGTTGCCCGGTGCCGGCTGCTTCGCCACGCCTGGCACCGGGCAACCGCCGTCCGCTCCTCAGGTTATGCAGGGATGCGAGTCCGGGTAGCATCTGAATTGGGGCAGTCTGAGTCTCATAGGGGATTGCCGAGCGATGCTCCTATTACCCACAGTGCGGCTACCTGCTTCAAGGCAGGCGAGAGCCGCCGCACGGTGCCCAGGCCCGGCGCAGATCACCCGCGCATGCTTCCGTGATCATGAACCACTACCTGATCACGGAACCTAGCCAGCATGATCACCCAACATGGATTCCGCGATCACGAGCCGCACCATGGTCACGGAAAGCTGATGGGGTCAGCCCCGTTCGGGCACGTCCTGCCCGCCATGAGCACGGAACCTAGTGGGGCGGGAGCTGCCAGGTACAGGCTGCCCGGCCTGATCGCGGGAACCTAGCGGTGCCGCCGTCCTAAGAGATTGCTGCAATTCGGGCACTGCCTGGACTCGCAGCCCTTGCACTGCCAGCGGAGCGGACGGCGGCTGCCCGGTGCCAGGCGTTGCGAAGCAGCCGGCACCGGGCATCCGCCGCCCGATCCGCCCCCGCAGGAATACAGGAATAATGGAGCTATGACCCAATGGCGCGGCGACGTCGACGTCGGCTGTTACGACCTCGATTCGGCCGCAGCGCTGGACCCGGAGCGGCTTGAGGTCTTCCGCCAGTACCTCGCGCAGGAGTACTCGGGACCGTTCGAGCATGGTCAGGGCGCCGTCGAGATCCTCGGCCTGGCGGGCCTGCCTGCCGGACGGGCGCAGGCTCGACGTCGGCGGCGGCACCGCCTCCTTGTTCTGGATTCTCGCCGTGACCGGCACCGTGCTGACCACGGTCGCTGACGTCGAGCCTGAGGCACTCGCCGTCCTGCGGGAATTCCTGGCCGCGCCTGGTCCGCTGCCGGCCTGCTACTACCAGGCTGCGGAGCTGTTCGGGATTGCCCCGGCCAGGGTTGACCTGCTGCGCCGGTCGATCGGCTCGTACCTGGTCTTTAACGCGCTCGGCGACTGGCCGGCCGAGGTGACCGGCCAGGGCTACGATTCGGTGACTGCCTTCGGCTGCTTCGCCATCTCCGGTTCGGCGACTGGCTACCGAGCTTGCTTTCATAATGCTGCCGTTGCTGTCCGTCCCGGCGGCGTCATTCTCGGCGCCGACTGGGTGCGCCACCCGCGACTTCAGCAGCGTGATTACTCCTTCCTGACCGCCGCGACCATTGACGACATTGGCGCTGGCCTGGGCCTGCCCGTGCTGCACCGGCAGAAGATCGAGATCCGGGGTGACCAGACCTACGGCCAGGTGCTGCTCTGGGCGCTGGCGCGGCCATGACCGCGCTGCTCTTCGACTTCGACGGCACGATCGCCGACACCTCGCTGACCTGGACTCAGACGACGCTGGCCTGTTTCGCCGCGGCCGGCCGGGAACTGGATGAGCTCACGCTGGAACGGCTGCTGGCCGGGCCGTGGGGTGAGGTGCTGCCTGAATTCTCGCCGGGGGAACTCGTCAGGATCGAGTACGAGATTGTCGGGTCGATCCGGGAGGCGTACCTCGCGTGCGAGCCGGCGGCCGGGCTCGGCGCGCTGCTTGAGCGGTTCGCGCACGTGCCCAAGGCGATCGTGACCTCGTCCTACCGGGAGCGGCTGGTCGAGCCTTACCTGCGGCGGCACGGGCTCGCCGGCCACTTTCCCGTGATCGTCGGCAGCGAGGACACGACCGCGCTCAAGCCGGACCCCGAGCCTGTGCTGCGGGCGCTGCGGCTGCTCGGGGCAGGCACGGGCGGGGCCTGGATGATCGGCGACGAAGCGGTCGACCTGGCCGCCGCCAGGTCAGCGGGGATCGGCTCGATCAGCTTCGGGCGGTGCGCCGTCCGGGGCGATCACAGCGCGGATTCGATGCAGGCGCTCGCCGCCGTCCTCGACGCCATCCTGGCCTAGGACGAACACGGTGCGCAACGAGCGGTCAGCCTCCGCCGGGCGGTCAGCCGCGGCCGCGCCGTACCCGGCGAGCGTCGCCAGCACCGTCAGGCCGCTGGCCGCGGCGAGCTGACCGAACTCCTCGCGGGTGTGATTGACCATCTCGAAGGCGAGCTCGATTGACTGCGGCTCCGGGGCCGCCGCGGTCCGCACCGTGTAGCTCATCTCGAACCGCGCGCCTGCGGCCGTCAGCCGCTGGCGGCGGCGCCTGGTCACGGTGAGGCCCTGGCCGGCGGTCGACCTGGTCCAGTCCTCGGCCCAGCCGCGCTGTCCCTGGCGGAAGTAGTCGGGCGGGGAATCCTCCGGCGCCGGCTGGCGCGAGTCAAAGGTGAACAGGTCGATCACGATCAGGCCGTCCTGGCTGAGGCTGGCCGCCATCGAGCTGAGCGCTTGTGCGGCCTCGGTCCGGCTGAGCAGCTGAAACGCCTCGCGCGGGCAGATCAGCAGGTCGAACTCGGCGCGGTAGCCGAGTGCCGTGAGATCACCGGTCACCGCGCTGGCCCTGGCCCGGTCGGCCGCCGGGATCTTGTCGGTGGTCTCGCCTACCATCGACTCGGCGAGATCGGCGAAGGTCACCCGCCCCCGGCTGGCCTCAAGCAGCGGCACCACGTTTCGCCCGGAGCCGCACGGGACTTCGAGCAGGTGCCTCGGGTCGGCCGCCGTCACCAGCCGCCGCAGGAACTCGTGATCGGAGGTATCCGGGTAGTCAAGGTCGTAGAAGCCGGACAGCTCGTCGAAGCTACCCATCCGCACTGCCGCTGGCCTGCTCGCGCAGCCGCAGCTCGGCCCGGATGTGGGGATGCACGACCTCGCCGTCGCTGGTCACCCGCCCGCGCCTGGAGACCGAGTCCGGGGTTCCGGTGTGGACCGACTCGGCCAGGGCCAGCAGGTAAGGAAAGGCCGCCTGGCTCATCGCCGCCGTGGCGGTCAGGTAGACAAGCTTGGGCATGCAGTCGTTCTTGAGGTGGACCACTCCGTGCCGGACGTAGGCGTCGGTCAGCTCGCGGGTGCGCTGGTCCGCCGTCGGCAGGTAACCGGGTCCGTAGCCGCAGGTGACGTCGATGATGACCGATCCTGGCCGCATGCTGGCGACCATCGCCTCGGTCACGATCGCCGGAGTGCCGTGATTCGAGATCAGGATCGCGCCGATGATCACGTCGCACCGCGGCACGAGCCGCTCAAGCAGCTCAGGGGTGCTCACCGCGCAGGTCACGTTGCCTGGCACCGTGGCCGCGAACCGGCGGAGCCTGGGCAGCGAGGTGCCGACCACGGTGACCTCAGCGCCCAGCGCCGCCGCCGTCCGCGCCGCCGCGCCCCCGGCGTTGCCGTGCCCGATCACCAGCACCCGCGTCGGCTCGACCCCCGGCATCCGGCCGAGCATCTTGCCGCTGCCGCCGAGCTGGTCCTGCAGGTGATAGGCGGCGTAGATGACGGCCATCTGCCCGGAGATCTCCGAATCCGTGGTCATCAGCGGGAAGCTGCCGTCATCGGCCTCGAACATCTCATAGGAATACGCACTGACCCGCGCGGCATTGAGAACCTGCGCCAGGTCGGGCTTGTCGCCGAGGTAGAAGGTCGAGCTGACGTGCAGCCCAGGCCGGAAATAGCGATACTCATCCGCCGACGGGCAGCGGCACTTGAAGACCACGTCGCTGGCCGTCCAGGCCTCGTCGGTGCCGACGACCTCCGCGCCCGCGGCCCGGTAGTCGTCGTCGGAGGCGTTCTGGCCGAGGCCGGCTCCGCTCTCGACGTAGACACGGTAACCCCGGCCGGCGAAAGCCGCGACCTCGCGCGGCAGGGCGATCACCCGCAGGTCCCCGTCCCGTGATTCCCTGACTACGGAGATGCTCTTGAGGCTCATGGCCCCGCCTTTCCGCTCACGGAGCCTGCCTTGCGCAAGGCACGGCTCATCGAGTTCCGCGATCAATGATCTGCGCCGTGATCCGCGCACCGGGGAAACGGTCCCGGATGAGGGCGACGGCCGGCTCAGGGTCGGCGGTACCGCACACGAAGATGTCAAAGGCCGCGAACCGGTGCTCGGGCCACTCATGCAGGCTGATATGCGACTCCGCCAGGACGGCGATCGCGGTCAGGCCGTGCCCGGCACCGAACTCGTGCGTCTCGATCCGGAGCAGCGTCGCTCCGCAGACCCTGGCCAGGTCGGTCAGCAACGCCGTGACCGAGGCCGCGTCCAGTCCGTGCGCCGTGCCACTGACGTCCACGATCGCATGTCGCCCCAGCCGCGTCATAAAGCCAAGTTACCGGCCAATTTGCTTGCTCATGCACCGGCTTATCCGCGACTGGCATGATGGACCTCATGAACGCGACTCAGCTGCCAGCCACGTCCCTGCGACTTCGGTCGCTCGTGCGGGACGACCAGATGCTTGAGCTGTCGCTGGAGAGCGTCGCGGTGCCAGAGCCTGGCCCGCGCGAGGTCCTGATCCGGGTCGACGCCGCGCCGGTCAATCCCTCTGACCTCGGCCTGCTGCTGGCCGGCGCCGACCTGAGCGCCGCGGTATCGGCAGGTACCGCCGAGCGGCCGGTCGTCACGGCGCCGCTGCCCGACGCGGCGATGCGCGCCATGCGGGCACGGGTCGGCGTGCCGATGTCCGCTGGCAACGAGGGTGCCGGGCTCGTCATCGCGGCAGGCGAGCAAGCTCAGGCGCTACTCGGCAAGACAGTCAGCGCGGCGGGGGGCGGCATGTACGCGCAGTACCGGTCCGTCGACCTCGCGCTCTGCCTCGAACTGCCTGAGGGCACCGCGGCCGCCGACGGAGCGTCATCCTTCGTGAACCCGATGACCGCGCTTGGCATGGTCGAGACGATGCGGCTGGAGAATCACACCGCCCTGGTGCACACGGCCGCCGCCTCCAACCTGGGTCAGATGCTCAGCCGCCTGTGCCAGAGCGAGCAGGTACCGCTGGTCAATATCGTCCGCAGGCCCGAGCAGGAGGAGTTGCTGAGGTCGGCCGGCGCCAGCTATGTCTGCGACTCGTCATCCCCTGGCTTTACCGATGACCTGACCGCCGCCCTGAAGGCGACGTCCGCGACCCTGGCCTTTGACGCGACCGGCGGAGGCAAGCTCGCCAGCCAGATCCTGACCAGCATGGAAGCGGCGGCAAGTGCTGCCGCCGGGAGCTACAGCAGGTATGGCTCCGCCGTTCATAAGCAGGTCTACATCTACGGATCGCTCGACCGGGGACCGACGGAGCTCACCAGGAACTACGGCATGGCCTGGGGAATCGGCGGCTGGCTGCTCACGCCGTTCCTGCAGCGGATCGGCCCCGAAGGTATGCAGCGGTTCCGCGACCGCGTCGCCGCCGAGCTGACTACCACTTTCGCCAGCAAGTACACCGACCAGGTCTCGCTGGCCGGCGCTCTGGCGCTGGATGCGATGACCGCCTACGCCCGCCAGGCCACCGGGTCCAAATTCCTGATCATCCCGAGCCTTTAGTCCGTAGTCTCCGCGACCAGGTCCGCCTTAGAGTGAGGGCATGAGCGGAGTTCACCGCCGCGACAGTCACGGGGCCGCCGGGGGCGACAGCCAGGGGACCGCCGGGTCGAGATCGAGTCGCCGGCCGATCGCGGCCGGCGTGGTGATCGGCTTGGCAGCTGCCGTCGTTGTCGTTATCCACCTGCTGACTTACGGCGCGGCTGTCGTTCTCTATGGTGCCGTTCTGCTCCTGGCGGCGGGCACACTCGTTCAGGCACTCGTCCATCGTCGCCCGAATTCGAGCTTTCCCTGGATGCCAGCGGCCGTCGCGCTGGGAGCGGCCTGGCAATTACTGAAGGCAGTGGCGAAACAGCGCGGCTGGCCGCCGGCGAGCTGCACGAGCTCAACCTGATCGGCGTTTACATCTGGGTGGCCACGCTAGTCATCATCAGCCTGGGCATCGTGACCGACCTCAGATCGAGCAGGCTCAGGCGGGGCCGGCCGGAATCATGATCCAGATATCCCGCCCGGGGTGACCGGAAGCAGGGCGCGGACCTGCCAGCCGCCGGCCGGGCTCGGCCCGGCGGTCAGAACGCCGCCGCAGGCCACGACCCGCTCCCGCATCGCGGCCAGGCCGAACTGGCTGCCGGAACGTGCCAGCCCGGACGGCTCATCGGGCGGCGCGGAGTTCAGCACGCTGACGGCAACCTCACGGCCGGCGGCCTGAACGGTCACAGTGACGGGCGCGCCCGGCGCGTGCTTGAGCGCGTTGGTGAGAGCCTCCTGCACGACCCGGTAAGCGGCCGCGGACGCCGCCGGCGTCAGCGCGTCGCATGATCCGGCGAACCGGCAGCTCACCTGGAGACCGGTCGTGACCGCGCGCCGCACCAGCTCTTCGACCATTGCCAGGTCTGGCGAGATCTCGCCGGAGGCCTCACCGCCGAGCAGCTCGACCAGCCTGCCGATCTCCTCCTTGGCCTGCGCCGCGGCAACGGCCACGGACTCCAGCGCCTGCGCCAGGCCATCGCGATCGGCCTGCGGCACCCGCTGCCCTGCCCCGGCCTGCACGACCATCACGCTGAGGCAGTGCGCCACAATATCGTGCAGCTCTCTGGAAATCCTGGCACGCTCAAGGCGAACGGACTCGCGCGCGAACAATTCCTGCTCAGCCAGCAACTCAGCGTTGCGTGCCCGCAACTGCACCGCCAGTGCCCGGCGTGCTGCCGCTACCCGGCCCACCAGCCAGGGACCGAAGGTGATCATCTCGAAGATCGGATTAAATGGACCTCCCTGCGACTGTAGCCCCGCGGTGATCAGTGCCACCCCGGCCAGTCCCGGCCAGAGGCCGGCGTCGGCACCGAGCGAGTAGGCCAGGAGGAACGGGGTCCACGAGAACGGGATCGACAGCGTGCCCGCGACCAGGTCGGCCGGGCCGAGGAATCGAGTGACCGCCAGCGCGGCGGCGGCCACGGCGGCAGCGGCGACCGGCCATTTCCGGCGAGCCGCGAGCGCGCAGGCGTAGGGAAGGAGGAAGCCGAGCAGCGCCAGGCGCTCGTGCTCCCACTCAGCTACGGTGCGCAGGCCGGCGACGGTCCAGAGCACCATGACCGCTGCCAGCACGGCGTCACCCCGCCAGGAGCTGGCAAGGCTTCTGGCTACCCTGGCGACCTCACGCATGGCCGCTGATCAGCGGCAGCCTCGCCATGGCGTGGCAGGTCCGGCCGTCAAGCCACTGCCGCACGACGCCGCTGTGCAGGGAAGCACGCTCGGTCGCGGCGGCCAGCACCGCCCGCAGGTCAGCCCCGGCCGACGGCGGACCGCTGACATACAGTTCGAGCGCGTCCGGACAGAACCTGAGCCGGACCTCCACCGCCGCTTCCGGCGAGTCATCGAGTGCCTGCAGCAGATGCTCGATGATCCGGTATCCGGACAGTTCCAGGCCGGCCGGAAGCGTGCGCTGGCTGCCGTCTATGGTCAGCCGGGCGGCTGCGGTCGTCGTCCGGGCGAGCAGCTGGGGCAGCAGCGCCAGCGTTGGCTGCGGCTCGGCTGGTCCGGCTAGCTGGTCCGGCTCGCGGGGAGCGCGATCCCGCAGCGTGCCGAGGATTTCCCGCATGTGCTGCAGCGCCTGCCTGCCGTCCTGCTCGATGGACACCATGACCTGCCGGGCGGCTCCGTGATCGGCGTCAAGCACGTCAAGGCCGGCGGCAGCCGCATCCGCGATCCCGTCGATCCGCGCATGCAGGGTCCGCTCGAGGTCGGTCGAGATCTGGGCACGGTCGGCGATCACGGCCAGCCGCGCGGTCTGCTCCCGCTGGCGGCGCAGCTTGACGGAACTGAGCCGCAGCGTGGCCGCCGTTTCGTTCCTCGCGCGCACGAGTCGCCCGGCCGCGAAGAAGGCGACGAGAACCGGCACGATGAACGTCAGCCCCGGCAGGCCGATGTGCGGATCGTAGAGGCCCTCGGCGATCAGGGCGGCGACGCAGAGTGTCAGCCCCGTCGCCGACGGCTTCCGCTCGCACCTGGCCCCGACCGCGAACGCGACCAGGAACAGCGCGGGCAACGCGACCCCGCACCGCACCAGCGGGCCGAACACCAGCCCGTTGAGCAGCGCGGCGGCGGCCAGGACCGCGGCCACCGCGAGCGGCGCCGGGCGACGCCAGGCTACCGGCGCGGTCATGGCGACTGCCCCCGCCGCGGCACCGGCGTCTACGTGCGGACCGCTCGTGTGCAGCAGACCCGCGCCGACAGCTATCACGACCGCGGTGAGGGCGGCGGCCGCCAGAATGTCGGGAACGCCAAGCCCGCCAGCGGTGCCCATCACGAGGAATCTCAGTCCCCGGACAGTGAGCCGCCGGGCTGCGCCGCGCACCGGCTCGTCCCTCACCATCACAGCCTCCGGCGCGGCCGAGCGGCTAGCCCCGGTCCTCATCACTGCCCGCATGCCATGGTCGATCATCCTCTCGCGTCCCTCCGGCTGGCAAGGCCTGGCTAGCTGTCCAGCGCCAGCCCGCGCCGGTCAGACCGGTGCCCGGCGAGCAGCGTGACACCCAGCACGATCAGGCTGATCAGGATCACGCCGAGCCCGATGAATCCCTGCAAGGGCGGGTTGCCGCTGGCCTTGTGGCTATGCGGTGCGGCGTCGATGACCGCGAACGTGACGAACGCGGCGGTCAGCAGGCCGACGGCAACTGCCGCGACGACTGTACTCCGGCTAGTCCCGGCCAGGCCGTCACCGGCCTCCGCTCCCCTGGACCGCGCTCCCCTGGACCGCACGGCACCGAGCAGGAGCGCAATGGCCAGCGTGACCGCCAGGATGATCGCCTGGACGACGTAGTAGCTGATGGCACCGGAAAAGGGGTAGACGGTGTCCGGCGGACTCACCCCGTCACCCGCGGCCAGGCCCCAGGTCTGCACCGCCAGCACGGCCAGGAAGGGAAGGATGAAAACACGGCCGCCCGCCAGGCGTCCCGCGTGATCCAGCCGGCGATGAGCGCGATACCAAATCCAGCAAGAGGGGTCATGGCGATTCTCCCTGAAGTTCCCGGACGGGCTGACCCGCCCGATCAATCCCATGCGATGAACGCTAGGAACCTGGGGCGGCCACGTCGTCCTGCCCGCAGGCGACCTTTGGGCCGCACAGATCACCCGCAAGGACTACGGTGCAGAGGATGGCCAGCAGCGACCAGATCACCGTGGTGATCGCCGACGATCAGCAGATGATCCGCAGTGGCCTGCGAGTGATCCTGGAATCAGAGCCGGATATCAAAGTGGTCGGCGAGGCCGGGAATGGCACCGAGGCGATCGAGCTGGTCCGGCAGCATACCCCGGTGGTAGCGCTGCTCGACATCCGGATGCCGGTACTGGACGGACTGCAGGCGGCCAGGCAGGTCATCGAACTGCGCCCGGCGACCAAGGTACTGATCTTGACCACGTTCGACGCCGACGACTATGTCTATGCGGCGCTGCGGGCCGGGGCCAGCGGCTTCCTGCTCAAGGACTCACCCGCCGACCAGCTCATCACCGCCGTCCGCTGCCTGGCCGCGGGCGAGGCACTCATCGATCCGGCCATCACCCGCCGGCTCATCTCGCGGTTCGCGCTGGCCGCCCGCCGCCCGGCTGGCCTGCCGGAGGAACTACGCCCGCTGACCGCACGGGAACTCGACGTCCTGCGGCTGGTGGCGCGCGGGCTGTCCAACGTCGAGATCGCGCGCGAGCTGGTGGTCGAGGAGAACACAGTCAAGACGCACGTCAGCCGGATCCTGATGAAGCTCGGCCTGCGCGACCGGGTCCAGGCGGTAGTGCTGGCCTACGAGTCCGGCTTCATCACCCCAGACCCCCGAGACTGACCCCCCAGTCCCGCTCCCCAGGGCAGAACACCCCGCGCGGGGAATCAGCGGATGGGCGGGGACTGGCCGCGCTCCGCTTCTGGCCTCGGGCCGAAGATGCGCCGATCGGCCTGTGCGATCGGCACGTCGTTGATGCTGGCCTCGCGCCGCCGCATCAGCCCGTCGGAGTCGAATTCCCACAGCTCATTGCCGTAGCTGCGGTGCCACTGGCCACTGGCATCGTGAGACTCGTACTGGAACCTGACCGCGATCCGGTTGCCGTCGAACGCCCACAGGTCCTTGCGCAGCGCGTAGTCGAGTTCCCTGCTCCACTTACCGTGCAGGAACTCCACGATCTCGGCCCGGCCCGTCACGAACTCGCCTCGGTTACGCCAGACCGAGTCCTCCGTGTAGGCGCCAGCCACCCGCTCAGGATCGCGCGAGTTCCAGGCGTCCTCGGCGGCTTGCACCTTCTGCCTGGCCGTCTCTTCGGTAAAGGGCGGCAGTGGCGGTCGCTGGGCCATCAGATCTCCTCGCTCAAGGGCTCTGCCATCACGATAAGGCAGCGGCAGCCGGCCTTTGCGTGATGCGTCCCCAGGTCAGGTTCGCGACAACCGTCATAGCGAGAAGGCCGTCCAGCGTATACGGCCTGGTCAGGTCTGTGATGGCCTGGTCGAACTCGACGGATTCGCTGGCCGGCATGAGTTCTCTAGCCAGGCTTGACGTCGAGTGGAACTGCTCAATGTAGGACGCGACCGGCTGACGGAACTCGACCGGCGCAGTCCTGGCCTCGCCGACCTGCTCGAATAGGCCAGTGTCGATCAGCCTGGCCGACAGGCTGATCGTCCGGTCAAAGTCCGCGCTGCGGGAGTGACGGCGGATCACCTCAGTCAGCTCGCCGTGCCACGGCATGTCGTCGGGGCCGTGCTCGACGATCACGAGGAAGGCCTGGCCGGTCATCATGCCGGCGAGGCGGGTCAAGGTAGGCCGCAATTCCATCCAGTGCAGACTCGCTCCGGCGGTCACCAGCGCGTACGGGCCGTCAAGCAGGGCCGTCTCCGCCGAGCCGAGTATCCAGCGCAAGTTCGGCGAGTCTCCGCCTGGCCGCTTCCGTCCCGCCGCCAGCATCGCCGCCGAGATGTCGACCGCATCGACGCGCTCGACTCGCTGTGCGAGCGGCCGGGCAAGCGCCCCTTCGCCGGCCCCGAGGTCGAGGACGTGAGCTGGCCCGGCGGCGATCAGGCCGGTCAGGACGTCGAACACCTCAGTCGGGTAGGGCGGCCGGTGCTGGTAGGCCTGCGCGACGCCCGGATATCGGAACGAGGCGGCTAGCTCAAGTCGCATTGCTTCTGCTCTGTCCATCAGCCCTATCCTGATCCCGCGCCAGTCACCCCGCCACCGGATTTCGGTTGGCTGCCGCCCCGGTCTTGCGGGCAGCGACGGAGCTGACCCAGAATTCAGCGAAACGACGTCAGGAGCTGGGCATGGTCAACAGCGGGGACGCGATCGTCATCCGGGAGAGGGCGACCGCGAACGCCTGGCTCTTCGGCGGCCTCACCGCCGTGTTCGTCCTGGCCTTCGCCCGAGGTATCACCGGCGCTCAGACTCAGGGAGGCAAGGTCGCTGTCGCCCTCTTCACCGGCCTGATGATTGTCATTATCGGCGGGGGCTGGATCGCGAGGATCTCCCGCCGAGCCACCCTGATCGTCGCTCACGACTCGATCAGCTACATCACGACGAATGGCGACGCCTTGATCCTGGATCGCCAGTCGGGGGACGCGCTTAAGATCGTGCGGACCGGCTCACCTAGGTATGGCCGGACGGGACTGACGATCCAGGTGCCGAGGACGACGCCGATGACGATCTTGCCGATCACGTCGTTCCGGATCGGCCAGGTACGCCAGGCGTGCAGCGCGAAAGGCTGGCAGTTCTTACTGGCCGGGCAGGGGACGGCTCGGTGATCTGGCGTCTCGTCAGCGCGGGGACCTCGCCTTACCGCGCCACCGGTCAGGCGCAGGCGGCGGCGGGTGCGGGCGGGCTGTGGCTGTGGTAGACCCGGCTGCGGTCAGGGCTGGTCATCGTGGTGGTGCCGTCCGGGTTCAGGGCGATGCTCCACCCCCATCGGTGAATCAGGATGAGATGGTGGAAACCGCACAGAAGTATCATATTGGTGAGGCTGGTGGCGCCGCCTTTGCTCCTGGGGCGGATGTGGTGCACCTGGCAGGCCGAGGGGGGTGCGGTGCAGCCGGGCGCGGCGCAGTGCTGGTCGCGGAGGATGACGGCGCGGCGCAGGTGGGCCGGGATGGTGTCGGTGCTGGTCCCGACGTCCAGCGGCAGGCTCACCGATGCGGCCGGGCGGGCGAGCCGGCCGGTGCGCAGGAACGACGCGAGGCCGTGCTTTCCGGATAGCAGCGCGACGGCGCTGGCGACGATCAGGTCGCGGACCTGCTCGTAGACCTGGTCCTGGGTGGCGGGGCCGTATCCGGTGCCGCAGCGCCCGCAGCCGCTGCTGCCGGGGGTGCCGCTGCCGGGCCCGGTGACCGGCCGGGTGAGCAGGGCGGCCAGCTTGCCCAGCAGGTCGTGGTCCAGGTGGCCGGTGACGACGGGGATGAGGGTGGCGTCGCATTCGGTGCCGGGCGCGGCCGTCGGCCAGGGGATGGCGGGCGGCACGGTGCTGCCGTCGGGCTCCAGGCGGGGGCGCAGCCGGGAGCTGAGCAGGTCCGGCCCGCCGGGCGTGTCGCTGCCGGTGCTGCTGTCCGGGTCGTCGCCGAGGCGGCGGGTGAGTTCTTCGAGGCTGAGGTGGAGCTGGATCTGGGTGGGCTGCCCGGCCCGGTCCGGGAGGCCGCCGGCGGCGATCAGCCTTACACACGCCTCTTCGAGTGCGTCGTGGCGGCGCTGTCCCGGTGTCCGCAGGTCCTCGGGGCCGCGTCTCTTGCCCAGCGCGTCCAGCACCGCCCGCATGGCCTCGGCGCAGCCGGGGGTCAGGTTCCCGTCCAGCTTCCCGGCCCCGCCCAGGGTCGTGGCGAGCCGGACCCGGCGGTCTCCGAACCCGTCGTCGTCTCCGTCGGTGTCGGGCTGGGCGAGGTGCCTGCGCATTTCCTCGGCGAGGCCGGCCAGGTCGGTGAGCCTGGCGCCGCCGGCGGCGGCGGCGAGCAGGATGCGGTCGGCGTCGGCGCGGGCGGAGTCGGGGAGCAGGTCGGTCCAGGCGCAGATGTCCCTGGCCCAGGACTCGGAGATCTCCCCGGCGGCCAGCGCGGCCCAGATCTCGGGGTGAGCGCGGAGCCGGTGCATCCACCCGGCGGCGCCGGACGCGGCGCCGGGCGTGACCCGGGTCCGCCACCGCAGCCAGGACCGGGCCGTCTGCTGCCCGTCGGCCACGAACCCCTCCGCGTAGTCAAACGCCGACAGGACCGACGCCTGCGCGGCGGTGTGCACCGACCGGGCCCGCTCCAGTCCCAGCAGGCACTCGGCCTGCACCACCTGCGGGACCGACGCCAGGTCCGCGCTGGCCAGCCACCCCAGCCCGGCCAGCACCATCGACACCGCCTGCACCGCCGACACCGGACCCCCGCCAGCCAGGCCGGACGACCCCTGCCCGACACAGCCAGGCCCGGCAGACTCAGTCGCTGGGGGGCCGGAGAAGCCGGGGCCGGAGAAACCTAGTTCTTGGGAGTCGGGTGCGGGCAGGCCGGAGGCGGTGCCGGGCTGCTGGCCTGGACCGGGCATCAGGCACCACCTTCCTGGGACACGCGCAAGCCGATAACTTCACGGGGAACTGGCCGGAGCTCGCATGCCGCCGCTCAGGACACGCCCGCACCAAATACGGGCGCCGGCACGGCACCAGAACTCACCAGGGGAAACCGGAGGGCCAATCAGCCGGGACACACACCCCGTAACAGGGGTCCATATCACCTGTAACCAAGACCACAATCGTCCCGGCGATGCCATCTCTCTAGATACCCCTAACCTAACAGGACCCACTGACAAAAACCCGGCCAAGGACAGCACAGCGCGGTTGATCTTGAAGTCCCTTCCGCTCGGCAGGGATGCACTGCGGCCAGCCGGAGAGCTGCCGTCATGATCGCGGAGCCTTGCCGCCTGAGGGAGGGCTGATCGCGGCAACTGCCCAGGGGTGAACTGGCAGGGGCGCCTCAGCGCCGGGCTTGCCGGCCGCTCCCCCGGACCGGGCGGCTGCGATGCTGAGGTCGCCTCCGGCGGCGGCCGAGCGCGATAACCCGTTCGGCGACGGCGTGAGCTGCGACCCGGATCTCGGCCTCATCGGGCACGCGGTGATCGGCCTGGTGCAGCGCCGCCAGTTTGAGACACGCTTCGCCAAGCGTCAGGCGCAGCTCGGCGTCATCCGGCACAACCAGGCGACCCTCGCCCTTGGCGAACACCTCGGCGTTGACGAGCTGGTCACCCCGGCTCACCGAGGCCGGCAGCGGCACGATCACGGCCGGCTTGCCGAGCGCCGAGAAGCTCGGAGAGTGTCGTGGCACCGGCCCGCGCTACCACGACGTCAGCCAGCCACAGCGCGTCGACCATCTCATCGTGCAGGTACTCGAACTCAAAGTAGCGTGGCACGCTGGCCAGACTCTGGTCGAGGTTGCCCCGGCCGGTGACGTGCACTATCGCGTAGCGGTCGAGCAGCCGGCCAAGGTCGGCCCTGATCGCCTGGCTAATGCGCACCGACCCCTGGCTGCCGCAGTAGATGAGCAGCACGGCGTCGTCCGGCGAGAGACCGAGCGCGCGGCGCATGCGATCAGGCTGGCCGTCAATCAGGTCGTCGCGGACCGGAAGCCCGGTCACCGCGACCTTGCGGGAGCGGGCCGCCTTCGCGTCCGGCTCGGCGGACAGCATCACGGTCGCGGCGAATGGAGCGAGAATCCGGTTCGCCAGGCCGAGCGAGTGATCGGACTCGTGGATGGCCAGCGGGACCCGCGCGAGCCAGGCCGCCAGACCGGTCGGCACAGCGACGTACGAGCCCTTGGCGAAGACGACGTCGGGGCGCTCAGCCCGCATCGCCCGCCAGGCCTGGAAGATACCCTTGATTACCGAGAACGGCATGGTCACGTTGCGGAAGGACCGGTATCGTCGCAGGCCAGCGGCCTCCACGGGAACGAAGCGCAGCCCGGCGCGGCCGGCCAGCTCCTCCTCGATGCTCTCCCGGTCAGTACTGCCTGGCCGACCGAAATACACCAGCTCGTGCTCGCCCATCCTGAGCAGCTCGGCCGCCACGGCCAGGGCTGGCACGACGTGGCCAGCGCTGGCGCCGCCAGTAATACCGATCTTCAGACGCACTCGCGACATGCTACAAGCCTGGCGTCACCGCCGTTACACGCGTTCTCGCCAAGCTAGCCCGGACTACGGCAGCAGGTGGAAGTAGCTCTGGTTATAGGAATCGCCTGGGGCGCTGATGGTCATGTCCGCGTAGGCCTGAAGCCCGTTTCCGTACGGAGTCAGGCCGGACAGCCTAATAGTCGCCGGATAGCCGGTCAGCTTGCCCTGCGCGCAGTTGGGCGTGCAGTTATTGACGTTCAGGGTGCCGGCGCCTTGCGCGGTGCCAGTCCCCCAGCCTGACCAGGTAATACCGGCGACGAAACCCGATCCGTCGCCAGAGACCTCGATCGTCGCTGGCTCGGTGCGCATCTCGCCATCGCAGGAAACTACCGGGAGCATGCAGACGGTGAATTCAGTGGCCGGCGCCACCGAAGCCTGCTGGGTTGGCTGGGCCGGCTGGGCTGGCGCAGCGGCCGGCGTGCTTGCCGCACCCGGTGCCGCCGAGATCCCGGCCTGACCACCGCCACTCGACGCTGGCGACGCAGAACTGCTCGGCGCTGGTGGCGCGGAGCTGCTGGCCGCCGGGCCGCATCCGGCGACGATGAGGACCGCGACGGCGAGGCCGGCCACCGTCGTCCAGGCGTGCTTGTTCATGAGTCCCTCCCGGGTCTACTAATAGCACTGACAGCCACTTCGGCGGAGATATCCGGCAAAACTGTCAGTGGCCGGGCAGGCCGTCGCCAGCCACGCCAGCGTCCGGCTCGCCGACTCGCGCGCTGCCTGATTCGGCGCAGTTACCGTATAGAGATACTTCGCGACCTATGCGTCCATTTGAATTTGTGAATGCAGACCCGCGGCATAGGCCTGATGTACCGTTTCGCTGACGGTGGTCGGCGACAGCCGGGGCGTTCCCGACATTTCCATGAGCGGCGCCTGCAACGGCGCGGTGGATGTCTTCCAGAGCTTCCCCGGGCGAGCCGGCGGGCTGGTCGCACGAAAATGGCCTTCCCCCGCGTTTCAGTCGCGCAGCGAGGGGTACCCAAAGCCCAACACTCGCAGCGCCCCCCGGTGCCCTCCGCGCAGGCCGCTGCCAATACCAGGCCGGACTGAAGAGCGGGAGCCGCCATGCTTGAGGTAGCCGCGCCGTCGCTGCTGGCCGGCCGGTACCGGCTGGATAGCTGCATCGCCATCGGCGGCATGGGCGAGGTCTGGCGAGGCGAGGATGTGCGGCTCGGGCGCCCGGTCGCGATCAAGCTGATGCGCCCCGGACATGCCGGCCTGCCGGAAGCGACAGCCAGGTTCAGGGCCGAGGCCAGGTACGGGCGAAGGCTGTCCCACGCCGGGATCGCCCGCGTGCATGACTGCCGCCACGACGGCCGGCCCTTCCTGGTCATGGAACTCGTCGAAGGACCCCCGCTCGCCGTCGCCCTGAGCGCGGGGCCGCTGACTCCCGTCCGCGCTCTCGACGTGATCGCTCAGGTTGCCCGCGCACTCCAGGCCGCGCATTCCGCGGGCGTGATCCACTGTGACATCAAGCCGGCCAATCTGCTCCTGCGGCGCGACGGCCGGGTCAAGCTCATCGACTTCGGCATCGCCAGGCGAGCCGGATCGTCAGTGCTGACCGGGCCGGGAACGGTGCTCGGCACCCCGGCTTACCTCGCACCGGAACGGCTCGCTGGCCAGCCGGCGACGGTCGCCTCGGACTTGTACGCACTGGGGGTGGTCCTTTATGAGGCGCTTGCCGGGGGACGGCCTTTCACAGGCACCACGATGGAAATAATGCTCGCGCACCAGTCCCGCCCGATTCCGCCGCTGCCGTCCTCAGTACCCGCCGGAGCGTTGTCGCTCGTGACCGACCTGATGGCCAAGGATCCCGCCGCCCGGCCGGCCAGCGCGGCGCAGGTGGCGGAGCGCGCCGCGCTTCAGGCTGGGGCCGGAATGGTGCCGAGATCTCGGTAAAGAGTATTAGATGTAACCGTGATTCGTCTTCGCGAGCCTTTCTCCGCTGCGAAACATAACTGGGTCCGCCGAGGCTATTTCACCGGCCTGACACTGGCCGGCGTCATCTTCGGATTCACGTTATATGTCACGACTCGCGATGGAATGCTGCCTTCCGCGCTGGCCGGGCCCGCCGCGGCGTACGTGAGCCTGAGCTCGGCCGTGACGTGGATTTTTATCAGTTACTGCCTGACCGCCCAGTACCGGGAAAGGACCGGATGGCACCGGGCCATGGGCTGTCTGGCGGGGAGCAGTTTCGGCGTGATGACGCTCGGCTTCGCGCGGGAGACCTGGCGCCTGCCCGTGCCAGCCGCCGGCGTCCTGGCGGCTGGCTCAGCGATCTGGGCAGCGCGATTCATCATGCGGTGGAGCGCCCGCAAGACTCAGCAGTCCCTGGCCTGGCTGCCACGCCAGCCGGCCACCCAGGCGACAGCGCAGGAGGCCTACCAGGCCAGCCAGTACGCGCTGACTGTCCGCGGCCTGTCACCGGAAGAGCGAAAGTCCGCGCTGCTCAGCCGGGCCAGGGCAGCCATCGCCAGGTCCGTCAGCGACGATGCGCCTGACGGCCTGGTCGAGGCCGCCGACGACCTCAGGGAACTGCTCGCCGACCCGCCGGAGAGCTGGCGCACCCTGTTCGGGGTCGCCGTCAACCTGGTCGACGCCAGGAGCACCAGGGCGGCCAAGCACGGTGACCTCGCCGAGTACGACGATGCCCTGCGGATCCTGGCCGACACCGCCAGCCGCATGCCGGCCGACCTCGGCGCGATGGCCGTCGTGTACCAGAAGCGCGCCGAGTATCAGGGCGTGCTGGCCAGCCGGCTGGCACCTGGACCAGCGGCCGATGAGCGGCTAGCCGAGGCCGCGGCCTGCCTGCGCGCGGCCATCAGCGCCATTTCGCCGTCTTTGCGTCCCTTGCTGCCCACGATGCACGCTGACCTGGGCGTCACGCTGGCGCGGCTACGGGCCGATCCTGGTGATCTCGAGGCTGGAATCGCGGAGTGCCGGCTGGCCGTCAGGCTGGCCCGGCGCTCCCGTCAGGCGCTCGCCTACCCCCGGCTATCGCTGGCGGTGCTGCTGCTCGACCGCATCGACCAGGCCGCTGACCAGGCAGCCGACCTGCCCGAACTGCTCCGCCGCCCGCTCTGGGAGGCTTCCCGAGCCGATCTCGCGCAGGCCGGGCACCTGCTGCGCCAGGTCCGCTGGTACGGCCCGGCCGATTCCAGCCGGGAGGCCAGGCAGCTGCTCCCCGACCTTGAGCTGGCTCGCGCCATAGTCCTGGGCGAGCCGAAGGCCGACCAGCGGATTGCCCAGAGCTGGCGGATCTCGGTGCGCGCCACCGCCCACGACGATCCGATGACCCGCGTACTGGCTGGCCAGGGCTGGGTCAGCTGGGCCGAGACCACCGAGAACCCGCTCTGGTGTGCCGAGGCGTATGCCTACCTGATGTCGGCGGCGCCGGCGGCGGTCGCGGTGCGCTACGACCCCGAGGAGCGCGACCGGGTGCTCGCCACCTGGCAGTCGGCCGCCGAAGAAGCCGGCTACTGGCTGGCCGAGGCCGGCCAGCTCGGGGAGGCGGCCATCGCGCTCGAAGCCGGCCGGGCGGTATCGCTGAGCGAGATACTCGGCCGGGAGCGCCCTGGACTCGAAGCGGCCCTGCTCCAGGCCGGACGGCCGGACCTGGCCGAGCGCTATCGGCTGGCCCTTGCTGAGTACCAGGGCGCGAAGGGCACCCAGCGGGCCTGGGCCAGGTACGAGACGGTGGTGCGGGAGATCGCTGACGTCACCGGCCTCGCTCCGCCCGGCGCCGAGCCGACGCTGGCTGACCTCCGGACGGCAGCGAGCGAAGGACCAGTGGTCTACCTGGCCTCGGCCACCAGGGGCGGCTACGCGATCATCATCTGGGCGACAGGTGATCCGGTCTGCCTGAAGCTGCCTCCGCTCACTCGCGCCGAGATCCCCGCCCGCCTCAGCAGCCTTACGGACACCGCCGACTCGGCGTCCGTCGCCGCCGTCCTCAGCTGGCTGTGGAACGCGGGGATCGACCGGCTGAGCCGGGAACTGCCACCCGGCGCCCTGGTCACCATCATTCCCGTCGGCCTGCTCAGCCTGCTGCCCGTGCACGCCGCCGGCGGCCCGGCCGCGCCTGGTCAGCCGCCGGGCGACTGGACGTACCTGGCCGACAAGGTCACGGTCAGGTACGCGCCCAACGCGCGCACGCTGCTGCGCGCCGAGGCCAGGGCCAGCGCTCTTGAGCCGGAGGCACTGAGCCTGCTGGCGGTGGCGGCGCCCGACGGCATCCCCGGGCGGCGGCTGTGGTTCAGCAGCCGCGAGGTCGCCAGGATCTCCGAGCTCTGGCCGCCGCCGGCCAGGGTCACCACCATCGGCGATGGCGATCACGGAGCGGTCATGCGCCAGCTCGCTGGTCACACGGTGTGGCATTTCGCCTGCCACTGCCGCGTCTACCCGGAGCGCATTCTCGACAGCGCCCTGCTGCTCGACGGCGCGGAGCTCAGCCTGCGAACAGTACTCGAGCTGGCGCCCGCACCCCGCCGGCTGGCCATCCTGTCCGCCTGCGAGACGCATCGATCCGGCAGCCAGCTGCCCGATGAGGCGATGGGGCTGCCGACCGGGCTGCTGCAGGCCGGTTTCGCCGGCGTGGTCGCCTCGCACTGGGCCGTTGGCGATATCTCCACCGCGATCCTGATGACGCGCTTCCACGAGCTCTGGCGCCAGCAGTGCCTGCC
Source organism: uncultured Actinomycetota bacterium (assembly GCA_963819285.1). Classification (GTDB taxonomy): domain Bacteria; phylum Actinomycetota; class Actinomycetes; order Streptosporangiales; family Streptosporangiaceae; genus Chersky-822. The sequence goes on along the minus strand of CAWFVM010000004.1, from coordinate 1,277,164 downwards.
CCCGGCCGAGGCGCTGGCACGGGCACAACGCTGGCTGCGCTCGTTCACCTATGCCGACCTGCGGGCCTACCGGCGCGCCGGGCAGCATGCCAGCCCGCCGGACGGCGAGACCGGGAGCACGAGCGAGCAGTGCCCGTTCAGCCATCCGTTCTACTGGGCGCCATTCGCGCTGACCGGCCGCTGAAGGGCTCTTACGCCCGCTGCGAAACCGGCTTTCGCAGCCGTGCGGTCCCGGGTACGGTGCCGGTGAGGACGCACCCACCCGCGCAGCCAGGAGCAGAACGGCGATGCCCGACCCCACTCTAGGTAGGCAAACACCGACCGCCCGGAAGGCTCCGCTGCTCCGGACGATGCTCGGCGAGGTGCTCAGGCGCACCCGCCTCGATCAGGGCCGGACTCTGGCCGACGTGGCCAGGGCGGCGCGGGTCTCGATGCCGTACCTGTCCGAGCTGGAGCGCGGCCGCAAGGAGGCCTCGTCTGAGATCCTCGCCGCCATCTGCGCGGCCCTGGAGCTTGACCTGTCCGACCTGCTTGAGCAGACCCGCCGTGAGCTAGCCGGGGACCAGGGCCGCCACGCACAGGTGATCAGGCTCGGCCAGGCCAGGCTGGACCGCCAGCGGAGGCCAGCGAGCGGCAGCGACGGCACCGGCACCAGCCACGGCGACGTCGTCTGCCTGCTCGCGGCCTGAGTCAGCCAGCTGGATCAGGCCGGGCGGAGCTGGGCTACTTTCCCCTTCCTGCTCGCGATGACCTCGTCGGCGAGCCCGTACGCCACCGCCTCACTGGCGGTAAAGGTCTTATCGCGGTCGGTGTCGCTCTTGATCTTGGCGACCGGATGGCCGGTATGCAGGCTCAGGATGTCGTAGACCTCAGCCCGGATCCTGGCCACCTCCTTGGCCTGGACGGCCAGGTCAGGCAGCGTGCCCTGAGCCCGGCTCGACGGCTGGTGCAGCAGCACCCTGGCGTGCGGCAGTACCGCCCGCCGGCCGGGCGCGCCGGCCGCCAGCAGCACGGCCGCCGCCGAGGACGCCTGGCCAATGCAGAAGGTGGCGACGTCGGGCCGGATGAATTGCATTGTGTCGTAGATCGCCATCAGCGCGCTGAACGACCCGCCGGGAGAATTGATGAACAGGCTGATCTCAAGATCGGGGCTAGCCGACTCCAGGTGCAGCAATTGCGCCATCACCACGTTGGCGACGCCATCATCGATCTCGGTCCCGATGAAGACGATTCGCTCAGAAAGCAGCCGGGAGTAGATATCGTAAGCCCGCTCGCCCAGCGGCGTCCGCTCGACCACGGTCGGGATCGTGTACTGGCTCATGTCAGAGTCCCGTCCGGCCGGCGACGGCCGGCCTGATGTCGTCGAGTCGCTCGACGATGTGATCGATGAACCCGTACTCCAGGGCCTCCGCCGCGCTGAACCAGCGGTCGCGCATGCTGTCCTGCCTGACGGTCTCGACCGGCTGCCCGGTGTGCTCGGCGGTCAGCCTGATCATCGTGTCGCCGGTCCGCTCGAGCTGCTCGGCGTAGATCTCGACGTCGGCCGCCGTGCCGCCGAACCCGGCCGAGCCCTGGTGCATGAGCACCTGGGCATGGGGCAGGCTGTAGCGCTTGCCCTTGGTCCCGGCGCACAGCAGGAACTGGGCCATGCTCCCGGCCAGGCCCATCGCCAGCGTGCTGACATCGTTCGGGATCAGCCGCATGGTGTCGTACATCGCGAGCCCGGCGCTGACCGAGCCGCCAGGTGAGTTGATGTAGAGGCTGATGTCGCTGCGCGGGTCCTCGGCCGCCAGCAGCAGGAGCTGCGCGCAGATCCGGTTGGCGACCCGGTCATCGACCTCCGAGCCGAGTACGACGATCCGGTGGTAAAGCAGCCTGGAAATGAGCTGATCATCAAGGGCGCCAGCGCCCGGGGCTGGTTCGGCGGCAGCGGTATGCATGGTCTTGCGCTCCTGGTCTCGCGGTCCTGCGTCCGGCATTCACGATCCACAATCGCCGGACAGGCAGCGGCCAGCCAACACAATCTGCTTCAAGCAGAGCCACTCATCGATGCACCCGTCCTGGGGCTACCCGGCGCGCTGGCCTGCTCTGAGAACGGCTAGGTAGCGGCGGGGTACCCGGTCACCGAGGCGGGTGCGGATGCGCTCGGCGATCGCGTCGAGCAGGGGCTCGCGAACGCCGGGGTCCAGGCGCAGGTAGATCGAGTTCGTGCGGAGGAGATCGGCGAAGCCAGCTCCGTCGACCCACTGGACGAACGGATACCACCGCACGATCGTCGGGCCGAACAGGGCGCCGGGGCCTTCAGCTGGCACCGGGCCCTCGATCGGTCCCCAGCCCTCGTTCGTGGTGAGCACCTCGTCCTCGACCGGCGGATGACCCCAGGCGGGGTTGCCGGGGGCAAAACGCTCATGCAGGTCAGCGGTCTCCGCGTACACCTCCACCTCGCCCGGCCGGCGGACGACGACATTGCCAGACAGCGCCAGCCACCCGCCAGAACGGAGCACCGCGTGCGCGCGAGGCCACCCGATCAGGGGGTCGACCCAGTGCCACGACGCCGCCGCTACCAGGACCCCAAAGCGACGGCCGCGATCGTCCCAGTCCTCGAACGTCGATTCCTCGATCTCAACGTTGGGCAGGCCCGCGAGTCGCTGGCGCGCGACCGCGGCCATGCCGGCCCCCGGCTCGACCGCGGTCACCTGGCACCCCAGTGCCGCCAGCGAGCGCGTCGCCTGGCCTGTGCCGCAGCCCACCTCAAGTACCGGCGTGCGCTCGTCCAGGCCAGTGATCGCTACGAGGTCAGCGAACAGTTCGGCGGGGTAGGCCGGCCGGGTCCGGTCATAGAGCTCGGGAACCTCGTTGAACACCCGGCCGTGGCGGCGCTGGTCCGCGCCCGCTGTGTCTGCCATGACTTCATCATCTCGTAGTGTCGCGGAGCCGCTCAGTGCCAGCTAGCCGCTCGGTGAGCTGGACCAGCACCATGACGCTGAAGCCGACGAAGAACACGGCCTCGACCACGCCGCCGAGCCGGTTCAGCAGATAGGCAACGCCGAGCAGCGGGTAGGCCACGACCGCGAGCGCGGTCAGGCCCCGGTACGTCCAGGCAGCCGCCGTCCGGTCGCCGCGGGTTCGCCGCAGGGCCAGCAGCAGCGCGATCGTGATGCCAGCGAATTCGACCACGCCCGAGCTGTCGTGCACATACTGGCTCGGCGAAAGCTGGAAGTGCCACTCCAGGCTCATGCAGCTCGCGCTGAGCCCGTCGGCGCAGACCTGGGGAAACAGCCCGCCAACCGCTCCCCCGACCGCGAAGGTCACCAGGCCGATCCACTCCCGGCGGCCGCCGGGCAGGCTGGTCATCCCCGCCAGCACGAGCGCGCCGAGCAGGAGAATCCCAGCCGCCACGTCAGCGTGCTGCATGGCCGCCGCGTACGGCTGGCCGGTCACCTCCAGGTTGCTGAAGAACTCATCGGACGAGCGCATCAGCCCTGGCTTGAGCGGGACCAGGATCCACCAGTTATAGGCGGCCAGCCAGCCCACGGCGAGTGTCCACGCCCCAGCCCGCCGCAGCTGGGACGCACCGGGCCGGCGCGGCGCCGCGACCGCGGTGACGCGCTCCCGCTCGGCGGCCGTCACTAGGCGCGGACGAACCGGGCAGTCGCCTTGCCACGCGCGATAAGACCGGCCATGCCAAGCGGGCGCCAGGTCATCCCGAACTCGCTCCTGTCCACGTCGAACTCGGCGGTCAGCACGGCCGCGTCAGCGCCCGCCAGCTCCACCTTCGCCGTGAACTCGATCGGCCTGACCTTCCCCGCCGCCTCCAGCGTGCCCTTGCACGCGAGCCCGCCCTGACCGGCAGGCTCGCTGCTCTCGATGGTCAGGACCAGGCTCGGGTGCTGCTCGGCGTCGAAGAAGTCGGCCGAGCGCAGGTGCTTGTCGCGCTGCTTGTTCCTGGTGTTCACCGTGGTCGCGGCCATGACCACCCGGCCGGTAATCGACCCGTCGGGGCCGACCTGCGCCGAGCCCTCGACGCTGTCGAAGGTACCGCGAACGGTGATCGCGCCCCAGAAGTTCTTGATGCCGAACTCAAACCGGGAGCCCGCCGGATCGAGTGTCCACTGGCCAGCCGCCGTACCGTCAGCGACTAGCGTCGCGAGATCCGCTGACCCAGCTGAGGCCACACCGTTGTTGCCGTCGCTCATCGCTGTCCGCCTTGTCCGTATGCTCTATAGTCTGCGTGCTCTAGTCGCTCACCTGGGCATTTATCTGGAGTACTGCCTCCAGAAACAGCCTACCAGAATTCGGAGGCGAGCCTCCGAATCGCCTACCATGGCTCAATGGTGATGAACGACCAGCCACGGCGGCTTCGCGCCGATGCCAACCGCAACCGTGACGCCATCCTCGTCGCGGCGAGGGAGGCCTTCGCCGAGCACGGCCTCGCAGCATCACTTGAGGACATCGCGGCCAGCGCCAGGGTCGGCATCGCCACGCTCTACCGCCGGTTCCCGTCCCGGCAGCACCTAGTGGCGGCGGCCCTGATCGAGAAGGTCGCCAAGTACGCCGATGCCGCCGAGTCGGCGCTGACCATCGAGGACCCGTGGACCGGCTTCGCGACCTACGTCCGCACGATCTGCGAGCTTCAGGCGGGCGACCGGGGCCTGGCCGACCTGCTGTCCATGACCCTGCCGGCCGACGAGCACGTGGAGCGGCTGCGCGCCACGGCCCAGGCCCACGTCGCCGAGCTCATCGCCCGCGCCAAGGCGGCCGGCCAGTTGCGCGACGATTTCGTCGGCGAGGACCTGCTGATCCTGCTCATCGCCAATGCCGCGCTCGTGCACGTCACTCAGACCGAGGCGCCCGCCTCGTCCCGCCGCCTGGTCGCCCTCGCACTCGACGCCTTCGGCCGCACCGACTCGCCCCGCCTGCCCGCTCCCCCGTCGAACGCCGAGATGGCCGGCGCCATGTCCGGCCTGGCCCAAGCCCGAGGCTGCGGCACCGCCCTCCCCGCCACCAAGCCCCCCGCCTAAGCCGGCCTAACCCCGCAAGACCCCCCACCAAGCCCCCCGCCTAAGCCGGTCTAACCCCCGCAAGGCCCCTTCCGTAGTCATGGAAACTGGCGTCACGGAATCTGGCTCTGGCGCGAATTCCGTGACGTTAGCCCGGGGTGGCCGCTGGCCGGCCCCATGGATGTGGCAGCGCTGGGTGCTCCAGCCCCAGCTATGTCACATCGATGGGGCTCCAGCCCCAGCTATGTCACATCGATGGGGTACGGCCCGGCAGGCCAGCGGCGGGACAGGCCCGGGCTGGACCAGCCACCCCGGCTAACGTCACGGAGTTCGCGCCAGAGCCCGGAAACTCAGGCGCGCGCCCGCGAGCCGACCGTCCGGACCTGGACCGGGGTGGCTAGGGTCTGGTAGACGACGCAGTAGCGCTCGGTGAGAGCCAGAAGGGTGTCGAGCTGCTCCCCGGTGGCCTCGGTGTCCAAGCGGAAGGTCAGCCTGATGTCGGTGAAGCCGACTGGGGCGTCCTTGGATACCGCTAGCGTTCCACGGAAATCGAGGTCGCCTTCGGCGGTTACGGTGCCACCTGTGACCGGGATGTCCAGCGAGGTCGCTACCGCGCGGAGCGTCACGCCGGCGCAGGCAACGAGTGCCTGCAGGAGCATGTCGCCTGAGCAGACCAGCGTCCCGTCGCCGCCGGTCTTCGGGTGCAGGCCGGCTACGGCGAGCGCCTGGCCCGTCGCCACCGAGCAGCTGATCGCCTCCGCGCCGAGCTCGCCCCGCGCGGTCAGCGTGATCTCCGCCCGCTGCGGGTCCTCTCGGTACGCGTCCTTCATCGGCTGCTGCACGGCGCGCAGCCCGGCGCCATCTATGCCCCCGCTCATCTGGCCAGCTTAAGCGGCCCGCGAGCGCTCCGGTGCGCTAGGCCGGCCCAGGCCGTGCCCTGGCTGAATCCATCCCGGCTGCACTCCGATCGGACAGCGCGTGAACACGGCCGGGGTGCACTGACTACCCAGCCAGAGACCGGACGGAAGGAGTGCCGTGCATCTCATCGGGAACCACGACCCAAGGTATGACGAGGCCAGGGCCATCCACAACGCCATGATCGACCGCCTGCCCGCCGTCATCGCTGAGTGTTCCACGCCGACGGACGTGACTCACGCCCTGGACCTCGCCGGCCGCGAGGACTACGCCGTCGCGGTGCGCTCGGGCGGACACTCGGTCGCCGGCATGTCGGTGAACGACGGCGGAATCGTGATCGACGTCCGGCCAATGAAGTCGATCACGGTCAACCCGATGATGCGCACGGTCAAGGTCGGAGCGGGGGTGACCTGGGGCGAGTTCGACCGGGCCACGCAAGAGCACGGCCTGGCCACGACCGGAGGCCGGGTGTCCACCACGGGGGTCGCCGGCCTCACGCTAGGCGGCGGGTCAGGCTGGACCGAGCGGAAGTTCGGGTTCGCCTGCGACAACCTCATCTCGGTCGACCTGGTCACCGCCGACGGCCGCGAGATCACGGCCAGCCGCACCGAGCATCCAGAACTGTTCTGGGCGCTGCACGGCGGTGGCGGGAACTTCGGTGTCGCCACGGCGTTCGAGTTCCAGTTGCATCCGCTCGGCCCGACGGTACTGGCCGGGCTGCTCGCCTGGCCTGCCGCTGCCGGGCCAGAGATCGCCAGGGTTTACCGCGATCTGGCCTACGACGCGCCGGACGAGCTTCGGCTCGGGACTGGTGTTCCTGTCCGGGCCGCCGGAAGAGTTCGTGCCCGCGCACCTGCGCGGCCAGCCCATCGCGGGACTGGCAGTGATGTGGGCGGGAGATCCGGCCGAGGGACAGGACGCGATCAAGCCGTTCATGGACCTGCGGCCCGAGGCGAACCTGGTCACGCCGATGCCGTACGCCGACTTCCAGAAGATGATCGATGACCCGCCCGGCCTGCGTAACTACTGGACCGCCGACTTCCTCGATGAGGTCAGCGACGCCGCACTCGACGTCTTCGTCAGGTACGGTTCCGATCGCCCGTCCCTGCTGACCCAGCAGATCCTGCTGCCCTGGGGCGGCGTGATCGCGGAGGCCGACGCCGGCTCGACTCCGATGAGCAACCGCTCGGCGCGCTGGGTGACCCACCCGTTCGCGGTCTGGGAGAAAGCCGCCGATGACGACGCCTGCATCGCCTGGGCTCGGGCCTACCGGCGGGACATCGCGAAGTACACCAACGGCGGCACCTACCTGAACTTCATCGGCGACGAGGGCCAGGACCGGGTCCAGGCCGCGTTCGGTCCGGAGAACTACGCCAGGCTTGCCGCCGTGAAGGCCGCCTACGACCCGCGCAACGTCTTCCGGGGCAATCAGAACATCAAGCCAGCCGCGTAGCCAGAACACCCGCGCCGGCGTTGGCCGTTACCCTGTGACGATGACGGTCGCCGTGATCCCTGATCCGGCACTCGTGGTGCTCGTCGGGCCGTCGGGAGCGGGCAAGTCGACCTGGGCCGCCGCTCGGTACCGGCCGGCCGAGATCGTCTCTTCCGACCTGCTTCGCGGCATCGTCGGCAGCGGTGAGAACGACCTCGACGCGTCCGCTGACGCGTTCTCGCTGCTCGACCAGATCGTCGCGGCGCGGCTGCGGCGCGGCCTGACCACCGTTGTGGACACGCTCGGCTTCGACGCTGAGCGCCGCCGGGCTCAGCTTGAACTGGCCAGGCGTGCGGGTCTCCCGGCCGTCGCGGTGCTCTTCGGCACCGGCAGCGCGGAATGCCGCCGCAGGAACCGGCTGCGTGCCCGCCCGGTCCCGGCGACCGTGCTCGACGCCCAGCTGCGCCGGATGCCCGACGCCACCGCGCAGATCACCGCCGAAGGCTGGACGATCGCGCAGGCGGCGGCCGACCTGGCAGTGGAGCCGGCCCACACCCTGGGCAGCCACCTGGCGGCAGCCGAACAGCAGAGCACGCCCGCGAGGCTGGACCTCGTGCTCCAGGTCTCACGATTTCCCTGGGGCGATGACCCGGCTGCCTGGCTGGGCGGCGTCTGCGCCGCAGCCGCGGAGGCTGGGCTGACCGGCATTGCGCTGATGGACCACCTGATCCAGATCCCGCAGGTCGGCCGCGCCTGGGAGCCGATACCCGAGCCGTGGGTGACACTCGGAATGCTCGCGGGCCTGACGTCCGGCCTGCGGCTCGGCACGCTGGTCACGCCGTCTACCTTCCGGGCACCCGGGATGCTGGCCAAGGCCGTTGCCACGCTGGACGCACTCAGCGGCGGCGGCCGGGTGTTCTGCGGTCTCGGGGCCGGCTGGTGGGAGCGCGAGCACGCCGCGTTCGGCCTCCCTTTCCCGCCCGCCGGGCAGCGACTCGACCAGCTTGAGCTCACGATCGAAACCATGCGGGCGCTGTGGGGCGCTGGCACCAAGCCGTACTCGGGTAAGCGGGTGCGGCTGCCGGAAACGACCTGTTATCCCCGGCCGGTCTCGCCGGTCCCGATCATCGTCGGGGGCTCCGGCGACCGGACCCTGCGGATAGCCGCCAGGCTCGCCGACGGCTGCAACCTCCCGGCCGACCTCGACCTGCTCGATCGCAAGACGCCAGTGCTGCGCGAGCACTGCGACCAGGCAGGCCGGGACCCAGGCGAGGTCCGGATCACCGTGCTCGACGTGCCGGTAATAGGCCGCGACCGCGAGGAAACCGGTACCCTCATCGAACGCCTGCGCGGGCGCACGTCGGCCGCAGCCTACGCCAGGACCCACCACGCCGGCCAGGCCGCCGATCACGTCGGCCGGTACCGGCTGCTAGCCGAGCGCGGCGTCAGCACCGTGTTCGTCGCACTCCCGGATCTCACCACGCCAGAAGACGTACTCAAGCTAGCCCCGATCGCCAAAGCCTTCACCTAGCCCGCAGCGCTCGCCGCTGCCGCATCGACGCACCTCAGGTCAGCTGGTGAACGACTCAAGCAGGTGGCTGAAGGCGAACGGTGGCTGCTTGATGCCTGAGCAGGTGTTGCTGTCGATCGAGCCTGGACAGCCGCCGTTGTCTCGCTGCAGCGCCCAGATCGACAGGAAGTCCATCCCGCGCGCCCGGGCGAACTTCATGATCGCCCTGGCCCCGCCCAGTCTTGTCACCTCGGTCTTGTGCGGATAGTCGTCGATGCCCGGCAGCATCGTGAAGCCCATCCGCCGCCAGATCCGCGCGCTGCTGACTCCGCTATAGATCCTGGTGAGCTGACTGTGTACCGACAGCGCCGACCTCATCGCGAGCGCGGTCATGTTCAGCGGCTTCTTCTCGTTCCCCAGGTAATAGTCGAAGACCATCAGGTTAATCGAATTGATCCGAGCGCCATTCTTGATCGCATTACGCAGGATGCCGGTCGTGTTCTGGTCGAAGCCGCTCGGCTCGACGCCCAGGGTGTACTGGATCCACAGCGGGATATGCCGAGCCCGAGCCCAGGACTCCAGCATCGCGATCGCCTCGTTCCGCCGGCTGATGCCGCCCTTATTGGTCAGCGACTTCGCCTCAACGTCCATGTCAAGCCTGCGTACCCCGTCGACCCTGACCACCTGCTCGTAAGCGGCGGCGATGGCCGGCACGCTGTGGCACGAGTCGGCGATCTCGGTCCCGCCGTTGTCGGCGCTGAAACCGCCGAACGACACGATCGCGCCGCCGCCCCTGGCCTGCAGCCGCCTGATCCCTGACCGGTAGCCACCCTTGCTGACCGGCTGGCTCTTGACCCCATTCCAGGTGAGCGTGCAGGCGGCCGCGCCCTTCTTGCCCGCCGCCTGGACGAAGGCGAGCGTGACGAACCGGACGCCCGCGTTCCTGGCGGCGGCCGACACGCTGCCGGGCAGATATGCCTGGAAATAAGGCGCATAGACGTGCGCCGGCTGGACAGCACCGGCCGCGCTGACCGAGGCCGACGCGGGCACCGCCGCCAGCCCGCTGGCCAGGAGCGCGGCCCCGGCCGCACCCGCCCACAGGATTCGGAGTCGCACCGGATATCTCCTTCCGTCAGGGCAGGCGGCGAGACGAACCTCGTACCCTCTCAAATAGTTTGTATACTTTCCAAACAAAATCGTCAAGAATAACCGGCCTGACGTTGATCACGATCATGGACTTGGCTGATCCTGAGCCGCCTGCCCTGGCCGGGTCCTGCGCGCTCATGCCCCGGCACTTCCGTCTGGCCACGAGCCGGGTCGATTCTGGCAACAGCGCCGGCCCGGAGCTGTCGTTCTGGCAGCAGCAGAGGCACGACGCTGCGGTCACCCCGGCGGGCGCGGCAGCGAAGGCACGACGCTGCTGTCCGGGGCACCGGGAGCCCCGGCACCGAAGCCGGGACCGGGCTAAACCGGGCATTGCGTACGAGTCGAATACCCGCGCAATCTTCCGTGATCATGAAGCAAACCTTGATCACGGAAACCCAGTCGCGTGATCCCCCCACCCAGATTCCGTGATCAAGATCCCGACCATGATCACGGACACCTGATGGGGGTGAGATGGCTCAGGCGGGCTGGACAACCAGGAACACGGAGTCCTGGCGTGCCGCCGGGGCCGGTGCCGTTACGACGGGGCTGGCCCTGTTACGGGACCGGGGCCGCCAGGTCGATGGTGCCTACATTCCAGCCGGAGACGGTGACTACCGGAGTGTTGCCGGCCAGGTCGGCCGAGTTGTAGGTCACGGTCAGGGTCTGCGACTCGCCGGGGAACAGGGTGATGTCGTTGCCCTGCCAGATCGAGGACTGGAGCTCGCTGTCGCCGGTCAGGGGCTGGCCGGCTGCCGTCCCGCGCCGCACATCGGCCCGCAGGAAGAACGCGACCGTCGAGCTCGACGTGTTCGTCACGGTGACTGTGGTCGCGAGATCGGAGTTGTCCGGTCCGGCCTGATGAGTCGTGGCGGCGGACGCCGAGACCGCCCCGGCCGGCAGTGACCGGAGCGCGGTCAGGCTGGCGTACTGGGAGAGCGTGCCCTCCGGCTGGTCGAGCGAGGCCGTCCAGTTGGTGATGTCCGGCTGAGTCGACAGCCAGTAGACGTTGCGGTCGATGACGGCGCCGCTGCTATTGCGCAGGAGCACCTCGACGAAGTAGACGCTCGCCGCCGCCGGCGGTGTGGTCGCGGCCGGGACCTTCGGGGTCAGCACGTTGCTGCGCACCTGCTGGCTGGTCAGGCTCAGGTTGCTCGCGGTCTGGTCGTCGAGCACGGCGCCGGCCAGGCTGAACACCCGCGACTCCACCGACAGGCCGGACTGACTCGTCCCGCCCAGGTTGTCCAGCGTGACGGTGCCATTGTCGAGCGCGTAGAGCGCGTGCACTGTCCGGTCGGCCTCCTGGACGCCGAAGTAACTCCCGGCCTGGTCACCGTCGAAGTTGTAGAGCGTCCACAGCATGCTCGGCCAGCCCTTGTTGAGCTGCCAGTACAGGGTCCCGGTTGAGGGCAGCGGCGTGTTATTCGCGTGATCGATGAACGCTTCGAACTGGGCTCTGGTGTTCTCGTAGTCCTGCACCTGAGCCTGCTGCACGTACTGACTCAGGCTGGACGAGGCACCGTACCGGTCGGTCAGCGCGGTGTCGAAGTTGAACAGGGTGCCGAAGTGGTAGTTGACGTGCGAAGTGCCCTCGTAGTTGAGGTGGTACTGGTTGGTGCTCGGGCTCTGCCACAGGTTCGACAGGTCGGACGGTGACAGGAACCGGTCAAGGGAGTCCAGCGTCGGCACCGTGTCGCCGGCGCTCTCCTCGCTGTCGAAGCCCCAGGAGCCGCCCGCGTTGGTCTGGGTCGAGTCGCCGGTGTCGACATGGGTGGTGTCGTACCAGTAGTTCGGCGGCACCCAGTCGTACGGCCCCTCCTTCTCCCCGGAAACGCCCAGCGTCGGGCTGGAGTTGTACTCGGCCGACGAGATCAGCGGGTCCTGGAAGTCGGCCTGGCTGAACCCGGCCAGCGAGACCGACTCCTGGGTCGCGGTCGGCGCGTTGTCACTCCACTGGAAGCTGAACACGCTCGGATGGTTCCGCAGGTCCTGCCCGAGCGTCAGCGCCGACAGCTGCAGAGTCGCCTGCTGCGCGGCCGTCAGCTTCTTGCCGACTTCCCAGGCGTCGCAGCACTGGAATCCGCCGTTGATCAGAATCCCGGCCTGATCCATCTGCTGGAAGAAGTCCGGCGGCATGATGTGGCCTTCGAGCCTGATCGTGTTGATCCCCAGGCCCTTCATCAGCGCGATCTGCTTGGCGGTATCGGCCGAGGAATAGTGCAGGAACAGGTTCGGATCGTAGCCGCCGCCCCTGATCACGAGCGGAACCCCGTTTATTTTGAACGCTCTCGCGCCCGACGGCTCGCCGCTATTCGAGCCGGTCAGCGACGAGGTGACTGTCCTGATCCCGAACGTCTCGCTGGTCGAGCTGGCGGTCACGCCGCCCTGCGCGACCGAAGTCGCGAGCGTGTACAGGGGCTGGGCGCCAAGCTGATAGGGCCACCACACCTGCGGGCTGGCGATCGTCAGGGCCGGGAAGCCAGCCGGGGTGAACGACACGGTCTGCGTCGAACTGGCAGGCACGGTGACGCTCTGGCTCACCGTGATCGGCGTACCGGTGCCCGGCGGCGTGATCGTCGCCGACACGGTGCCGGTCTGGGAACTGGTACTGCTATTGGTGACGTCCGTCTTGACCGTCAGCGCCGCGCTCGACAGATTCGCGGTATCGGTCTGCAGGACGTGGCTGTTGCCGACCGCGAGCGCTCCGTCGACCGCGAGCTGCACGGGGAACTGGATCCCGGTGTTGTTGTCCGGCGGTATCTGGGTCCAGTCCACGTTGTCCAGGGTGAACATGGTGTTCGGATTGTTGGCGTTGACCTCGATCGCCAGCGAGTTGGTGCCTGCGACGAGCAGCTTCGAGATATTGAAGGTGAATTTTGTGTAGGCGCCGGTCACGGTCGAGGAGGTAGCGACCTCGGTGCCATTCACCCAGACGTTGGCCGTGCCGATCACGCCGTTGACGATCAGGCTGGCCACCTGGCCGGCCACCAGGTTCGCCGTGAAGTCAGTGCGCCACCACCAGGGGACCTTGAACTGCGCGATGGTATCGGCGCCGACCTTGGTCAGCTGCCCGAAGCAGAGCTGCATGTTGTTGGAGTAGAAGATGCTGTTCGTACCGGTCGTGCCCGCCGTGATCGGCTGCAGGGCAGTGTCGCCAGTGCACAGGCCGTTCTGTACCAGGGCCTCGATCTCGGTGCCGGGCGCTCCGGCGTCGTCGTTCGCGACCGGCAGCCAGCTTGAGGTGCTGAAGCCGGGAGCAGAGATCTTGGCGCCGGTCTGCGTGGCCGTGGCGCTGCTCTGCACTTTCCAGCCGCCGGCGTCCGAGATCGACGATGTCGGTCGCGCCGGTAGCGGCGGCCTGACTGGCGGGTGCCGCCGTCGCTTCCGGCCCGGGCGCCCGCGCTGAGGACGGCGCTGCCTGCGCCGTTGCTCCCGCCGTCAGTAACGCCAGAGCCAGCACCGCAGCGGATGCTAACGCCTGATGGGCACTTAGAGTTCCGGTGTTGGCCAACCCAGCTGATCTCATCGCCCGACTCCCGCCAGCGGTTATAGCGTCGGACTATTTGTAAACCTGCCTAACTTATGTGTCAATGGCGGACCCGCGCCGGGACAATGACCGGGACGCTCGCCGCCTGACCGTGCCGCGCCGTCGCGGGCAGCACGACCTGATAGGTCACGCTGGTCTTGCGTGCCGCCACGGTGAAGGCCGCCCGTCCGCCCTTGTGCAGCCGGTGAACCCGGATCACCTGCCAGCCGCTGCCGGACAAGGCCTCAAGGTCGACGACATCGCCCCGGCGCGCCAGCGGGGCCGCGACCACCAGCAGCGCGGTCCGGCCGCGCGGACTGGCCACGACGCTGACCGTAACTTGCGGGGTGACGACGATGCTCACCTCGGCACTCTTGACTCCGCCGGGGCCGGTGGCCTGGAATGACGCGTTGGTTCGCAGGCTCGGCACGGTCAGGGTGAGCTGGCCGTCCGCACCGGTCTTGCCCTGGGCCACTGGCCGCCACCTCAGCCTGCCGGCGGGGCGCTCAAGGAGGGTAACCTCTGCGCCCGCGCCTGGCTTGCCTCGCCTGATCAGCGACGCCGTGAGCTGCGCGCTCTGGCCCGCGGTCAGCGGGGTCTCCTCGGCGATGATCATCAGCTGCACCGGGGGAGCCGGAGCCGGCGCGGTAGGCGAGGCTGAGCTGGCCGGCGAGCTGGCCCGAGGGGTCGGCTTGCTGGATCGCGGCGAGGGCGAGGGCCGAGGCGACGAGCTGGCGGAGCGGCCAGGACTAGAACTCGGGACCGGCGAGCCGGAACCCGTCGGCGGTGGCACGACGCCAGCCGGGCTGCCGGGCGCCGTCCCCTGGCCGCCCGGCGATGGCGAGCCTGGCCGGGCGTGGGCCGGCGAGTCAGGGACGCCGGCGAAGCCGAGCAGCTGATAGGCCACTCGCTGCAGCGGAGCCGGCAGCGCCGCCGCGTAGCCGGCCGCGGCGAAGCCGCACACCAGCGCGAAGACGGCGGCCGCCGCGGCCAGCCTGCCGCCGATCCGCAGGTGCAGACGCTGTGGCCAGTCAGCCTGCGCGGCAGTACGAGGGCGGGGGCTGGGTTGGCCTGCGGCCTGCGTGATGCCAAAAGCTTGAGGTTGTGCTTGTCCGGCTCTTACGCTTGCGAACATTGCCATCGCGGCTTGCTCGCCGGCCAGCTCGTCGCCGGCTGGCGGGCTGGTCAGGTGCTTGATCAGCGCGCTGACTCCCGGATCACCCGATCCGGGCTCTTCCAGCGGGTCCCTGGTCACCGGTCCGCCTCCTGGTGGCCGTCGGGGCAGGAGGCGCGGACGGCTGGCTGCCTGCGGGTGACCGGGGCGCTGGCGAGGGCCTGCACGGCGGAGTCCCTGGCCAGGGTGCGCAGTCCCCGGTGCAGCGCGACCCGCACCGCGCCCGGCGACTTGTCCAGGATGCCGGCCACCGCTGAGGTGTCCAGGCCGGCCAGCACCCGCAGCGCTACGGCCTCGGCCTGGTCCGCGGGCAGCGTGGCGAGCAGGCTGACCGCCGTCTTAACCGACAACGCGTGCAGCACCTGATCCTCGACCAATTCGTCATCGGCTACGACGTCCACGCTCTCTGGCATCGGGATGGTCGGCCGGCGGTTGCGCGCCCGAGCGTTGTCGATGGCCCGGTGCCGGCCGATCGTGAAGAGCCAGCGGCGGAAATCCTTGTCACCGCCGCTGAACCCGGGCAGGTCGCGAACTACCTGCAGCCAGGTCTCGCTGGCCACGTCGTCCGCGTCGGCACAGCTAAGGACGCGCAGATACCGAAGCAGCCGCGGCTGCAACTGCCGCCAGAGCTGCAGGAACCCCGCTTCATCTCCAGACCGGGCGCGGGCTAGCGCGCCACCCAAGTCATCTGTTGTCACCATCGCGCCTGTTAGGTTCGCACGCCGGCGGGTGCTGCCGGGCCAGAGTTACGGAATCCGGGCGACCCGGTCACCCGCCGGCGGGCGAGTCCTAGCTAGGTGCTCAGGCCTTCGGCACCCGTAGCACGATGACCGCGCTATGGGTGTGGCGGTGCCTCACGTCACCCTTGAACACCAGGACGTAGTGGGTCCTGGCGGCCGGCGTGACCGTGAAGCGGACCAGGCCGTGGTTGCCCGTCGTGGCCGAGCCGACCATGGCGAACTTCATCTTCGCGGTCCGGCTCCACAGCGAGACGGTCTCGCCCTTGAGGCCGTGGCCGCGCGACCTGAGCAGGCCGACGATCACGTCGGACTTGTGCCCGGTCTTCGGGACGGCGTGGTCCCTGACGAACAGGTGCGAGGGAACCTTGTGCACGCGGTGCGTCGTCGCGGCGCTAGCCGAGACTGGCGCCAGGGCGCCGGTCAGAGCCAGGCCGGCCACCGCGGCAGCCGAGCCGAGCTTTGCGAGCAGTGCCACTCCAGATGAGCGCATGAGTCTCCTTCGGTACGGCCTCAGTCGCCTGAGGCGTTCGTCGAACACTTACTAGAGCGTCGCGGGGGCGCCGGCTGTTACACCCTGCTGGCGCCGAAGCTGAGAGCCAGGTCACGGTGTGCCTCAAGGTCTAGTCGAGCTGCGCCGAACCGGCCAGTATCTAGTACCTGCCATAAGTGATCGAAGGGCGCGCAGATGGACCTCAATCCCCGCCAGCACCCAGCCGGGCACTCCCGTCCCAGCCCCGGCCCCGGACGCAGGTCAGCCCGTAAGGTCGCCGCGCTCGCCGGCGCCGCGATGAGCTGCTCATTTGTCTTCGCCGGGATGGCAAGCAGCCAGGCGGCACCAGCCTCGGCACGGTCCGCCAGCGCCACGCCGGGTAAGTGGACTCTGCTCGGGCTGGCGCAGACCGGGGCGCCGGCGATGTGGCGCGGCCCGGACCATCGCGACTGGGTGGTCTTCTCCTCGAACAAGAACGGCATCTACCAGCTCGCTATGATCTCGGCGGCCGGCAGCCTCACGGCCAAGCCGACCACGATCATCAAGGGCTGGTCGGGCGTCTCCGCCACCCCGTCGCTGCTCGCCAACGGCAAGTCGCCGCTGCTCGTCTTCGCTGGCCAGGACAGCGTCATAGGGCCGCTGTCGGATGGCTGCGTCGTCGGGGCCTTGCCTGCCAGCCCGCAATGGGCGATCCAGACCTGGTCGCTGTCGAACAACTGCGCGTTCTCCAATGTCGGGTTCGGCGATGCCAGCGAGAGTCACACTGGCGAGCTGTCCGCGGCCTGGGCCGGCGGCTCCGGGGTGGAGTACCGGCTTGGCAAGTCGGGCACGATCCCGGCTACCGGCCCTGACCAGCAGATCAAGTTCACGCTCTCGGACGCGGATTCTGTCGCTGAGGTCACTGACTGGTCCAAGGCCGGCCATACCTATGCCGCCTTCGATCGCTTCTTCTCCAAGGACGCCAGCAAGGACGGCGTCTACGCCAAGGACCTGACCGCGAACGGCCCAGTGCTCAAGGCACCCAGCTCGGGCACGGAGAGCGTGATCTATCCCGCTCAGCCGCAGCGGGTGGCCATGGCCAGCCCGTCGGCCCACAAGGGCGGCATCTATCTCGCCTACTGCTCGAAGGCCGGCACGTGCAGCACCTTCCTGCTCTGGAAGGTCGGCGCGAAGAAGACGCTGACCGTCCCGCACACCAAGCTGGCGCTCGGCCTGGCCATGTCGCAGGGACCGTCGGGCCGGCTGTGGCTAGCCTGGTACGACGAGCAGAACAACCGCGTCTACACGGTGCGGACGAACCAGGCCGACACCCGGTTCGGGCCGCTTGAGTCCTACCCTGCACCGTGCATCGAGGACGGGAATACGCATCTGGCCCTGACCAGCGGCAGCTACGGTCGCGTCGATGTCGGGCTTGAGTGCCTGTCAGCCAAGCAGGTCAAGCCAACGGTCTTCATCACCCAGTCTCAGGCCGGCCTGAGCATCTCAGCCAGCCCCGGCAAGATCACGAACACCCACGCGACCACGGTCACCTTCACCGTCACCGACGCCGGCGACCGGGTAGCTGGCGCGAAGGTCAAGGTCAACGGCAAGACCCTGCACACCAGCAAGAACGGCACGGTGACGGTCACTTTCGCCAGCCACTCCCGGCCGGGTAGCTACCGGGCGACCGCATCGTCCCCGAACTATTTCAGCGGCTCCACCACAGTCCGCGTCAGCAGCTAGCCTCTGGCCTCGCCGGGAACAGCTGGGGCGCCCCGCTGCCGCCATCACGACAGCGGGGCGCCCCAGCCTCGGCCGGGCCTAGGCGGTTCCGATGATGACGGTGGCGCCGTGCTCCTGCGACGTGGCCAGGCGAGGGGTCAGGGAGTACTCGGTGAAGATCGCGACGGCTGCCGGCGACTGGCGCTCGCTGGTCTCGATCAGCACGTGGCCGCCTGGCGCCAGCCATTTCGCCGCCCCGGACGCCACCCGCCGGAGCACGTCGAGCCCGTCAGAGCCGCCATCGAGCGCCACGCGCGCCTCGTGCAGCCGGGCCTCGGCCGGCAGCAACGCGATCTCCCCAGTCGGCACGTAAGGGACATTGGCGATCAGGACGTTGATCCGCCCGCACAGCCGGCCCGGCAGCGCCTCGAACAGGTCGCCCGCGTACACCCGTCCCCCAGCCGCGGCCAGGTTTTGCCTGGCGCACCGCACCGCGGCCTCGTCAACATCGGCCGCGTGCAACTCGGCGAGGTCGGCCGCGGCGGCCAGTGCGGCGCCCATCGCCCCCGACCCGCAGCACAAGTCCACCGCCACCGCGCCAGCCGGCGTCAGCGCGGCCGCCACCTCGATCAGGAACTCGGTCCGGCGCCGCGGCACGAACACCCCGTGATCCACCGCGATCCGCAGCCCGCAGAACTCCGCCCACCCGACCACGTGCTCCAGCGGCAGCCCCGATACCCGCCTGCTCACCAGGCCGTCAAGCTCCGCCGGGTCCCGCGCCGCCGAGCAGATCAGCCGCGCCTCGTCCTCGGCAAACACGCACCCGGCCGCCCGGAGCCTGGCTACGACACTGGCCTCAGGAACCACCGGCTGATCAGCAGACAAGAAATCCCCTTCAAGATTGCTTAAATAATGCCCGGCCGGAATCCCGGCACCCAGCCCACCCCGCCAGCTCAAATCACCGGACCCCGGCACCGGGACTTCACGCCACCTGAGTTCCGTGATCCACTTTCAGGTCGGCCGCTCCGGTCCTCTGGACGGCCATCGCCCTCTGAGCTACCCCATCCGAGTTCCGTGATCATGACCAGGGCGTTGATCACGGAATCCTGGCGGGGT
The DNA here is from genome assembly GCA_963819285.1 of uncultured Actinomycetota bacterium. Lineage (GTDB taxonomy): Bacteria > Actinomycetota > Actinomycetes > Streptosporangiales > Streptosporangiaceae > Chersky-822. Next base: position 1,258,417 of record CAWFVM010000004.1, on the reverse strand, counting down.
GATCATGCTGCTCATGTTCCGTGATCACGCTTGGTTTCATGATCACGGAACTCTGCGCGGGTGCTACGACAGGCTGGTCGCGGCCTGGGCGGTGTGGAGCATCAGCATCATCGTGGTGACGGGGCCGACGCCGCCGGGGACCGGGGTCAGCGCGGCGGCGGCACCCGCGCCTGCGGGATCGACGTCGCCGGTCATTCCGCCGCCGGGGACGGGGTTGGTGCCGACGTCGATCACGACCGCGCATGGCTTGATGAAGTCGGCGCCGATCAGGCCGGCCTGCCCGACGGCCGCGACCAGCACGTCGGCCTCGGCACAGACCCCGGCGAGGCTGGCCGTGCGGGAGTGACAGACCGTGACAGTGGCGTTCTCGGCCAGGAGCAGCAGCGCGGCGGGCTTGCCGACCACGATCGAGCGGCCGACCACCACGGCACGGGTTCCGGTGAGCGGCACCTCTTCGCTGCGCAGGATCTGGAGTACCGCGGCGGCGGTAGCCGGGGCGAAGCTCGGCAGCCCGGCGGCTAGCCGGCCGAGGCTGACCGGGTTAGCGCCATCGATGTCCTTCGCCGGGTCGATGTGCGCGCCAGCGTCTTGCAGCGTCAGGCCGGCTGGCAGCGGCGTCAGGCACATGATCCCGTGCACCGCCGGGTCCGCCGACAGCGCGTCAAGTCGCTCGGCGATCTGGTCGCCATCCAGCTCGGCGAGCGTCTCCGCGCGGCAGGTGATGCCGACCTTGGCGGTAGCTCGCTGGATGGAACGCAGATACCAGGCCGCCGCCTCATCCTCGGTCGGCACCAGCACCGCGAGCACCGGCTCACCGCCGTTCCGGCGCAGCCCGGTCACCAGTTCGGTGACCTGGTCAGTAAGGGCAGCGGCGATGGCGCGCCCGTCGATCAGCCTCATCTGCCCGCCCGCCTATCCGCCAGCCGGAGAGCTGATCCGACCGCGCACGGCGGCGACGACCAGGTCGGCCAGCGGTCCCGCCGACGCGAGCTTGTCCAGCTCGGCGCGGAGCGCGGACCGACTGTCCTGATCTTTCATCGCACTGATGTTGATCTCCACGTTGATCACGGCGGCGTCAAGCGCCGCGCGGGCCGACGCGGCGGCCACGGCCACGTCGGACAGCACATTGATGTTGGCGCCGGCCAGGATGCGATCAGCGAGGCCAATCACCTCGGCGGCGGCCTGTCCCGTCCTCAGCGGCACGTCAGCGGCCCCCGCCAGCGCCGCCTGAATCGCCTGCACCCTGACCGCCTTGTCTTCATCGGTCTCCCTCGCAAGCTTGTAGGCATCAGCTACCGCGCCGAACGCGACGGTATCGGCCTCGGCGAGCCGCGCCGCCCGCTCCCTCAGCTCGGTTGCGCCCGCGAGCACCGACCGCATGACTTCCTCGTGCTCGGCGTACTTAGGCTTGCCGATCGTGAGGTTGCACACCATCGCGACCAGAGCCGCGCCGACGGCGGCCAGCATCGCCGCCGCCGCCCCTCCGCCGGGCGCCGGCGCCGACGAGGCGAGGTCCTCTAGCCAGGAACCGATTCGCTGATCTAGCACAGTGCCATATCTAAACACGCTCCCCCCGAAGCCCCGCCGCCGAACCCCCGCCCCGGCCTCGGCCGCGGACCAGGCTGAGTAATCCCTCGACACCCGACCGCCGGATATCGACCCATTTGAGGAGCTGGCGGTCGGTCCGGCCTGAGGTTCGGCCGGCTCCTATACGGCGTACGTTTAGCCCCAGGGACCGCCGCTGATGTTCCGGGATCATGCTGGGGACGGTGATCACGGAGTTCTGGCGGGGTGATCATGCTGCCGATGCTCCGTGATCAAGACTCCGACCATTACTACGGAAGCTGGACGGGGCGACTCACCGAGTCCAGAACCTAGCCTCCCCGCAAACGGTGACAATGGCAGGGGCGCGACTTTGAGGGGTTCGGATGGATCAGCTGCGGCTTGAGGTAGCGGACTTCGCCGGGCCGCTGTCCTGGCGCTGGCGGCTGACGCGGGAACCGGGGACGCGGGAACCGGGGGCGCGGGTGGTGGCCGAGCACCTGGTCAGGCTGGACGAGACCGCGCCTGAGTTCAGGGCGTTCACCGACCTGTACCGGCACCTGAGGCGTTATGCGATCCCCGACCGGCGCGCGGCCAGTGAGGCACAGCTCGCGGCCGAGGTCGGCGCGTGGGCCGGGCGGGAGGTGCTCGGTGAGAACGTCGGGGCGGCGATTGTCGCGGCGGCACCGGTCATCGTGCGGGTGGTCGTTCCGGCGCGGGCGGCGTTCCTGGTGGCCTGGCCGCTGGAGCTGGCGCAGGTCGGCGGCCGGGCGCTTGGTGCTACAGGCGAGGTGACGCTGGCCTACGACCTAGGCAACCCCGACCTAGGCAACCTGGCACGGGCCGCAGGCGACAGTCGGCCCGGTCCTGACCGGCCGCCAGTGCGAATGCTGGCCGTCTTCAGCCTGCCGGTCACGACGCGCGTGCTCAGCCAGCGGCGGGAACGGCATGCAGCTCACCCGCGTCATCGACCGGATCAGGGCTGGTCACCGGCGAGTCGAGCTGACGGTCGTGCAGTACGGCGCGACCAGGGCGAGGCTGGCCGAGGTCGCCGGCGCGCCAGCCGGCTGGGACGTGCTGCACCTGTCCGGGCACGGCGGGGCAGGCACGTTCACCCTGGAGCGGGCCGACGGCTCGCCTGACCAGGTGAACGCCGCCGAGCTGGTGCGGCTGCTGGCACCGCTGAGCGGGCGGACCCGGCTGGCGGTGCTGTCGGCCTGCGAGTCAGCTGCGACGACGACAGAACGGACGCTGCGCTGGGCGGGACTGACCGAGCAGGCGGACGCGATCAGGCCGGACGCGGATCTTTCGCCGCTGGACGGAATGGCACGGTCGGTGTCGGCCGGGCTGGGTTGCGCGGTGGTCGCGATGCGGTACCCGGTCACCGACGATTTCGCGACCGCCTTCGCCGCGGACCTGTACCGCCGGCTGCTTGGCGGATCTGGTGGACCTGAGACAGGCAGCCAGCCGCTCGCGATCGCCGTAGCCGGGGCCTCGGTCGCGGCGGCCGGCTCGGCTCCCACGGCCTCCAGGCCGGCGTTGTCCGTCGCGACTCCGGTCCTCCTCGCCAGCGCCGCTCAGGCGGGCCTCACCATCGGCGTGCCACCAGAGCCGCCGGGACCGCCCGGCTCCGATGCCAGCCTGCTCCGGATGCGGCACTTCCCCCCGCAGGCTGAGCGGTTCGCGGGCCGGACCTCGGAGATGGCGTCGGCGAGTGCGGCGCTGGCGCCAGGGAGCGGCCGGACCGGGCTGCTGCTGTACGGGATGCCAGGGGCAGGCAAGACCGCCTGTGCGGTCGAGCTGGCGTACCGGCACCAGGACTCCTTCCAGGCCGTGGCCTTCTGGCGGGCACCGGCGGCCGACGATGTCTACGGCACGGCGCTGGCCAGCCTGGCCGCCGCGCTCGACCTCCAGCTTGGCGAACTCGGGTGCGCCCTGTCCGGCCACCTCGGGTCAGCGCGGGAGCTAGCGGCCGGCGCGGCTCACCTCGGCGCGCTGCTCAGCCAGCACGACGTCTTGCTGGTGCTCGACCACGCCGAGACCCTCGTCACCGCCGATGGCACCTGGCGTGACCAGCGCGTGGCCACCTTGATCTCCGCCTTGATCAGCCAGGCGGGCCGGTCGCGGACCGTACTGACGAGCCGGGTACCGCCCGCCGGGCTGGCCGGCCAGTTGCGGATCCTGCCGGTCTGCCCGCTCGACCTGGCCGAGTCGGCCGCACTGGCCCGTGAGCTGCCTGGCCTGCGAGAACTGCTGCACCTGGACGTCGGCCTCATCCCTGACCCAGTGACCCAGGCCGAAGTCACGGCCGACCGGGCACTGCTGCGCCAGGTGCTCTCCGCCGTCCAGGGGCATCCAGGGCTGATGGAACTCGCCGCAGTCGCCGGGCAGATCACCGGCTCAGGCGCCGACGAGCTCCTCGGCACGCTCTCGGCCTGGACCACCGCCATCCTCGACGCACTCCCCCGGCCAGCCGCACTGATGGCGCGGTTCCTCGCCCGCATCGAGGATGCGGACCGGATCGCCGGCATCATCGACGCCAGCTGGGCCGACCTGTGGCGACGCCTCAGCCTGGCCGGCGACCCGCCCGGCCCAAGGCCCTTGCTCGACGCTCTCACGAGCAACGCGCTGATCAGGACAGGGCAAGAAGACGATCCCGACCTGCTGACCTACCAGCTGCATCCCGCCGTCGCGCAGGCGATCAGGGCTCGCACCAGCCAGGACATCCTTGACGCCGCCGATCATGAGCTCGGCGCGTTCTGGCATCAGTTCTTCCATCAGGGCCTGACCAGGCCGGGTGGCGAGTCCGGTCGCATGCTGCGGCGCTCAGGCCTGGCGGCGATGCCCTACCTGATGCGGCAGCACAGCTGGACCCTGGCCAGCTCACTGGCCTCGCAGACCATCGCCCGCGACCGTTCCCCGGCCGCGATCAAGGCCGCCCTGCCGTTCCTGCGAGCCATCGCGGAGGCTACTGGCGCGGCCAGGGACCTGTCCGTGCTCGGCGGCGCGCTCAGGAGCGTCGACCCGGGCCAGGCCGAGGAGCTGCTGCGCACCGCGCTCGACCGCCGGGTCACCGACCAGGACTTCCGCGGCGCGTCGGGAACCGCCGGCAGCCTGATCAACCTCCTGATGGACGCCGGCCGCCTGGACGAGGCGCTCCAGCTATCGGAGCGGATGGCGCGGTACACCCGCCAGGCCGGCCTCGGCCCCTGGAGTCAGCTGGCCGATCAGGCCTGGCGGCTGCGGATCCTCCTGCTGATGGGCGAGAACCGGCAGGTCCTCGATCAGGTCGCCGCCCTGCGGGAGCAGATGCGGGCGCTGCCGGTCACCAGAACCGGCGACGAGGCAGCCGAGCCGTGGAACGTCGCCGAGAGCATCCTGCGCTGTGGCGCGGACGCGGCGGTCGCGCTGCTGCGCTGGCAGCAGGCACTGACCTTCAGCGCAGCCGTCCTCGCCGGCAAGCAGGCCAGGGGTGCCAGCGCGCACGAGCTCGCCAGAACCAGGCTGAACGACAGCACCCCGCTGCGCCGCCTTGGCCGCCTGCACGAGGCGGCGCGACTCCTGACCGACTGCCAGCAGGTCTTCGAGGACAGCAACGACCTCGCCAGCCTGGCCGCCGTGCTCAGCGACCGGGCGAGTCTCGAAGCCAGGCGCGGTAACCTGCCGGTCGCGGTCGCCTTCGAGCAGACCGCGCTGCGGTACGGCTACCTGCTCCCCGGCATCGACGGGCTCGCCGCCAGTCACCACAACCTCGCGAACTACCTGGACCGTGCTAGCTCTGAAGGGGCCGGCTCCGACCCAGCCGCCCAGCGCGCGCACCGGCTGGCCGCCGCCCTGCTCTACCGGCTGGCCGGCATGACCCACGACCTCGACCGGACCCAGGCCATGCTGGCGACCGAGCTGCAGCACGGCGGCGGCACCGGCGGCGAGACTGGCCCCGGCATCGGCTCCGGCACCGGCCTCATCGACCTGGCCGGCGTCATCGAGGTGACCGAGCGAACCGAAGGCGTCCGCCTCGGTGAGCTGATCGCGACCCTGCAGCCCGACCCGCGAGCGGCCGGCGCCGTCCTCAGGCAGCTCCTGGCCGACGCCGCCAGTCTCGATGTCACCAGGCTGGCCCCGACCGCCGATGACTACACTCGCCGCTGGGAGGAGGTCATCGCGCTGACCGTGGCCGCCGCCAGGGGTGACGCCGGCGCGGCGGACAGGCTCGCCCCGAAGCTGGACAGCTACTCAGGCAGCAAGGACTGGGGCATCGTGGCGGGGGTGCTCCGCCGGATCGCGGCCACCGGGGCCAGCGAGGCTGGCGGGACTGGCGGGGACGGCACCAGCCTGGTCGATGACCTTGACCCCATCGACACCGCCATCGTCGTCGAGACCCTGGTCAGGCTCGACCAGGCGGCTCACAGCCCGAGCAGCCGGGCCGGGTTCTCGTAACAGACGGCGCGCAGCCAGTCGTCACCCAGATCCAGCCGGGCCAGCGCCTCAAGCTGATGCCCGTACCGGTACGGGATGCTGGGGAAATCGGAACCGAGCAGCACCCGGTCACCGGCCGCCGCCAGCCGGGGCAGCAGCCCGGCCGGCAACGGCGCGAGGACGTTCATGAAGTCGGTAAACGCCATCGTGGTGTCCAGGTAGACGCGATCGAACGTGCCCGTCAGGTCAAGGAACTCGGTGTACTCCGGGGTGCCAAGGTGCGCCACGATCAGGGTCAGCGCCGGGTGCCTGGCAAGTACCTCGCCCATCGGCCCCGGCCCGGTGAACGCCCCTGGGGCTGGCCCGGAGCCGCAGTGCGCGATCACCGGCACCCCGGCCTCGGCGAGCAGTCCCCACACCGGGTCAAGCAGCTCATCCCGAGGGTCATAACGGCCGACCTGCAGATGCGCCTTGAACAGCCGCGCCCCAGCCTCGATCGCCGCCGTTACGTACTCAAGGACGCCAGGCTCGGGAAAGAACGTCGCGCTGGACAGCGCGTCCGGTGTCCTGGCCGCGAACTCCGCCGACCACGAATTCAGCCAGGCCGCCATGTCCGGCTTGTGCGGATACAGCAGCGCCCCGAACCTCCGGACTCCGAAGGCCCGCAGCAACGCCACCCGCTCGTCCTCGGGCAGCTTGTAGGTGACCGGCCACGGACGGCCGCCGCTGCCGTTCTCGAAGAACGCCCAGACCTTGGCGAGCACGTTCTGCGGCATGAAGTGCACGTGCACATCGATCAGCCCCGGCAGGCCAAGCTCCCGCCAGAAAGCGGTCACCTCGGCGATCTCAGCACTGGCCCCGGCGGCCACATCCATCCTCACGCGACCCAGTGTGCCACCCATTGACCCGCATCCGCCGGCTGAGTAGCGTCCGCTAGAACACGTTCCAGTTCCGGCATCGGGAGGCGGCATGACGGAGCCGGCGGAAAACACGGGGCCGACGGAAAACACGGGCCACGATCAGAGGATCAAGATGACGGTCAGCGAGCGCTCCGTCGACTCACTGACGACCGCCCTGCGCGACTGGCTCGAAGCCCGGCTCGGCACCGATGAGCCTCCGGTGATCAGCGGCGTGCGAATGCCGGAATTCGGCGGCCTGTCGAGCACCTCGGTCCTGTTCGAAGCGCAATGGACCATAAAGGGGAAGCAGAACGCTGGCGCCTATGTCGCTCGCCTGGCACCCGAGTCCAGCGCGATGCCGGTATTTCCCAGTTACGACCTGCCCGCCCAGTACAAGCTGATCAGTGCCGTCGCCGAACGCTGCTCGGTCCCCCTGCCGGCCCTGCGCTGGAACGAGCCGGACGGCGGCCCGCTCGGCACGCCGTTTTTCGTGATGGACCAGGTCAGCGGCCGGGTGCCGCTGGACAACCCGCCCTACGTCTTTACCGGCTGGCCGCTCGACGCCACGCCGGCCGAGCGGGCGGCACTGCAGCGGGACAGCGTCGCGATCCTGGCTGAGCTGCATGCGATCGCCGATCCGGCCGGGGCCTTCCCCTGGCTCCTGGCCGGGCGGGACTGCCTGCGCGCGCATGTGGAAGGGCAGCGGCGGTACTACCGGTGGGCGCTGGCCGATGACGGCATCGACATCCCGATCATCGAGCGCAGCTTCGCCTGGCTGGAGGAGCACTGGCCGGCCGAGCCCGGCCCGGACGTGCTGAGCTGGGGAGACGCCAGGATCGGCAATATCATCTACGACGGGTTCACCCCGGTGGCTGTGCTCGACTGGGAGATGGCGTCGATCGGGCCAAGGGAGCTCGATGTCGCCTGGTTTATTTTCCTCCACCGCTTTTTCCAGGACATCGCCGAGTTCTTCGAGTCGCCAGGGCTGCCGGACTTCCTGCGCCGCTCTGAGGTCGAGCGGTGCTACCAGGAGCTCAGCGGGCACGAGCTGCGCGACCTGGACTTCTACCTGACCTATGCGGCATTGCGGCACGCGATCGTAATGTCGCGGATCAAGCGGCGGATGATCCATTTCGGCGAAGATCAGGTGCCGGACGACATTGACGACTACGTGATGCACCGGGCTAGCCTCGACAAGATGCTCGACGGCACCTACAGATGGGATTAACGAGCTTGCCTATCGCCCTGGACGAGTTCCCGGTCCACCAGACCCCGCTGCCGATGAACCGGGTCGCGACCAGCGACCGCAACTTCTACGACCGGTGCTACCTGAACGCCCACGACCGGACCGGCGAGGTCTTCCTGGTCACCGGGCTCGGCGTGTACCCGAACCTGGGCGTCATCGACGCCTACGCGGCGGCTCGGGTCGGCGACAAGATCTGGAGCGTTCGGTTCTCCGACGCGCTCGCCGAGCGCAGCCTGGAGCAGCGGGTCGGCGGGTACCAGATCGACGTCGTCGAACCGCTGGAGAAACTGCGGCTGAGCTGCCAGTCGCCCGACGGCGGCCTGGACTTCGAGCTGCACTGGACCGGGTCGTTCGCCGCCGTGCAGGAGGAACCGCACCTGATGCTGGGGGGTAACAGGCCGATCCTGGACGCCTCCAGGTTCTCCCAGCTCGGGACGTGGACCGGGCGGCTCAAGGTCGGCGACAGGGAATTCGACGTCACCGATGACCGGTGGACCGGGGCGCGCGACCGGTCCTGGGGGATCAGGCCGGTGGGCGAGTCCGAGCCGGCCGGGCGGCCAGGCGATGATCCGGGGTCCGGGTTCTGGTGGGTGTACCTGCCGCTGCGGTTCGAGTCCAGCTCGGTGATCCTGATCATTCAGGAGAGCCCGGATGGCTACCGGACGCTGAATACCGCCAAGCGGGTCTGGCCTGACGGCCGGGTCGAGCAGCTCGGCTGGCCCCGGCTGGGGATCCACTACGAGCCGGGTACCCGCGTCCCGCAGGCCGCGATGATCGACCTGACCGACAGCAAGGGCGGGCCGCTCCGGCTGGAGGTCCAGACGCTGACGTCGCTTCCGCTGCACGTCGGCGCTGGTTACAGCGGTGACCCAGACTGGGCTCATGGGCGCTGGATGGGCCGGGACTGGGCCAGATCGGACGTCTACGATCTCGCCGACCCAGCAGTCGCTGGCCGGATACCATTCGGCGTGACCGACCACCTCGCACGGGCCGTGCTGGACGGCGAGGAAGGCTGGGGCATGTTCGAGCACGCCAGCATGGGCCGCCACGACCCGTCCGGCATGGCCGACTGGTCATCCGTAGGGTAGCTCCCGGCTCCTTCATCTCGCTGGCGGGCGTCATCGCGCTGTGGTATCGCGCCGGGGTGAGGGGCACAGACAGATGGAGATCCGGGTCGGGCCGCCGACGGTGACGATTCACGCCGACGACCAGTTCTGCGTGTGCGCGGCGAACGCGGAAATGTCGAGCACGCTGGAGCAGGGGTACTTCGCGGCCGATACCCGGCTGGTCTCCGGCTACCGGCTCAAGCTCGGGCGGGTCAGGCCGGTGCTGATCAACTCGGCGGCGACCGCGCACCATTCGGCCAGGTTCGAGTTCGCCAATCCGGCGCTCGTGCAGGCGAACGGCGGCCCCCTCCCGGAGAACACCCTGCACCTGCGGCTCGACCGGACCATCGGAGCCGGCGTGCACGAGGACTACGAGGTCACCAACTACTCGCGCGGCCAGGTCGAGATCGACCTGGAGGTCAGCATCGAGTCCGACTTCGCGGACCTCTTCGACGTCAAGGCCCATCAGCCGCTCCTGCGGGGGACCTTGCGCAGCTCGTGGGAGGCCGGGCGGCTGGCGGTCAGCTACCGCAACGAGTCGTTCGAGCGCGGGGTGATCATCGAGCCGGCCCGGTCGGACTCGGCGGCCAGCTACGCCAACGGGGGGCTGCTCTTTCGGCTGGTGCTCGCGCCCCGGCAGCGGTGGCACTCGTGCCTGCTGTGGCGGCCGGTGCTCAGCGCCGGGGCGGCCGGGGCGCCGCCGCTGCGGTGTCATGACCTGACCGGCGGTTCCGGGCGGCACGAGGTCAAGCGGGACTGGGTCAGCCGGGCGACCAGCTTCTCGACCAGCTCCCCCGTCGTGACCGAGACGGTCAGCCAGGCCGTCGATGACCTGGCCGGGCTGCGCATGCACCGGCATGATCCGGTTGCCGGAGGCGGCGCGGCTGCCGGAGGCGGCCCGGATCACACAGCGGCGACCTTCGGCGGCGCTGGCCGTGCGGCCGACTCGTGGGTGCCGGCCGCCGGGGTGCCGTGGTTCGTCAGCCTGTTCGGCCGGGACTCGCTGATCGTCTCGATGCAGACGCTGGCCCTGTCGCCCAGGTTCGCCGTCGGCAGCCTGAACGCGCTCGCCGCCCTGCAGGCCGACGCCTACGATGACGCCAGGGACATGCAGCCAGGCAAGATCTCGCACGAGATCAGGCACGGCGAGCTAGCCGCGCTCAAGCTGATCCCGCACACGCCCTACTACGGCACGCACGAGGCGTCCACCCTGTACGTGCTGACCGCCGCGGCGGCCTGGCACTGGCACGGTGACCGGGCCGCGCTCGACCTGGTCCGCCCGCACGTGGAGCGGGCGCTGGCCTGGATCGACCAGGACGGCGACCCCGACGGCGACGGCCTGCAGGAGTACCAGACCCGCGCCCCGCACGGCTACTACAACCAGGCGTGGAAAGACGCAGGCGACGCGATCCTGCACGCGGACGGGGAGCTGGCCAGGCTGCCGCTCGCGTTGTGCGAGGTGCAGGGGCTGGCCGTCGCGGCCAAGCGCGCCTGGGCCGACGTGCTCGACACCGTGTACGCCGACCCGGCCGGCGCTACCCGGCTGCGCGATCAGGCGCTCCGGCTGGCCGAGGCGATCGAGACCAGGTTCTGGTGGGACGAGGAAGGCACCTACTACCTGGGGCTGGACGGGGACAAGCAGCCGATCCGGTCGGTGACGTCCAACCCTGGGCAGCTCTTGTGGACCGGCGCGGTCGCGGCAGAACGGGCAGCACGCGTCGCCGCCCGGCTGCTGGCTCCCGACATGTGGAGCGGCTGGGGAATACGCACCTTGTCTGACAGTCATGCGGCGTACAACCCGTTCTCCTATCAGCTTGGCTCGGTGTGGCCGCACGACAATGCGCTGATCGCGGCGGGTTTCCGCAACTACGGCCTGGACGCTGAGGCGGGGCAGGTCGCGCGGGGGATGTTCGACGCGGCCGGGCTGTTCTCGTCCCGGCGGCTGCCCGAGCTGTTCGCCGGGCTGCCGCGCGATGACGGGGCGTTCCCCGTCCAGTACCTGGGCGCGAACGTGCCGCAGGCGTGGGCGTCGGGCGCGATGATCCACCTGCTAGTGACCCTGCTCGGGCTGGAGGCCGACGCCGCCGCCGGGGTCCTGCGGGTCAGGCCCGCGCTGCCCGCCTGGCTCGATGACGTGCGGCTTGAGCAGCTCGGCGTCGGCGCGGCGAGCGTCGACCTGCAGGTACTGCGCGGCCCCGACGGCGCCCACAAGGTCGAGATCACCCGCCGTGACGGCAACCTGACCATCATCACCGACGAGGCCAGGACCACGCCTGGCCGGCCCGCGTGACACGCCGGGGCGACCTTGGCGGCGTTGACACCCATGCCGGGCCGGAGTACACATGCCAGGCATGCGACTTGCGCGGAAATCAGCGGTTATCCGGCCGGCGGCGGCGATCGCCGCGACGTTCGTCATGCTGGCCTGCGGCGGGGTCGCGCTGGCGGCGCCATCGACCGGGGCGCCGGCCGGGCTTTCTGGCGGAGCGGCCCCAGCCGGGCACCCGGCACGCGTGCTCAAGCCTTCAGGGCCGGCCTTCTTCAGCACGGTCAAGCCGGGCAAGAAGCTGCCGTCAGGCGCGCAGTGCGCCAAGTGGGTGCTGTCCAGGCCGCTGAAGGAAAACAAGGGCGTCAACCGGAAGTACAACCACGCGAAGGGCCAGCGGCTGGGGAAGACGTTCTTCTCCGGCGATACGTTCCAGGCCAACAAGCTGATCGCGCCCCGGGTCAACGGGAACTTCACCGGTACGACGGCTGAGATCCTCCGCTGGGCCGCCTGCAAGTGGGGCATCAACCAGAACATCGTGTTTGCCCAGGCGGCGGTCGAGAGCTGGTGGCGGCAGACCACCATGGGCGACTACGAGACCAGCGGCTGCCCGCCCGGCCATGGCCCCGGCGTCGACGGTACGCCAGGGCAGTGCCCGCAGAGCTGGGGCATCCTGCAGAACCGGTACCCGTACGAGAAGCTCGAGCTGGCCGGGCATCATGAAGTCCACCGCCATGAACGCCGACACCGCCTACGCGATCTGGCGCACCTGCTACGACGGCTACGAGACCTGGCTCAATGGTCAGCAGCGCGGCGCCACCTACCACAAGGGCGACGCCTGGGGCTGCGTAGGCCGCTGGTTCGCCGGCCGCTGGCGCACCAAGCCGGCCCTGCAGTACATCGCCTTCGTCAGGAAGTACCTCAACGAAAAGATCTGGACCACCCCCGACTTCCAGCAGCCCTGACCTTAGCCGGAAGAGCTGGCCGGGTGGCGGCGGGCGGGCTCTCGGCCGGGGGGCTGCTTGGGGCGGGCTCGGGGCAGGATGGGCGGGATCGGGCGCTCCTGCGGGGCGTCCACCTTGAGCTCGACCGGGTCGCCGTGGTGGGTGATGGTCACCGGGTCGCCCTTGGCCAGCTCGTACCTGGCCTCGGCACGGCTGACCCGCACCCGGACCGGCCTGCCCCTGGTCAGCACGGTGAACTCCAGGCCGGTGAGCCCGTCAGGCAGCCGGGGCGCGAAACTGAGGCGGCCCTCGATGCGCCGCATGCCGCCGAACCCGCAGACCAGCGCCAGCCACGTCCCGGCTAGCGACGCCATGTGGACGCCGTCGCGGGTGTTGTTCTCCAGGTCGTGCAGGTCCATCAGGGCGGCCTCGCCCAGGTAGTCGTAGGCCAGGTCGAGATGGCCGACCTCGGCCGCGATGATCGCCTGGGTGGAGGCGGACAGCGATGAGTCGCGCACCGTGATCGCCTCGTAGTACTCGAAGTTGCGGGCCTTCTGCTCGGCGGTGAACGACTCGCCGCACAGGAACATGGCCAGCACCAGATCGGCCTGCTTGACCACCTGCTTGCGATAAAGATCGAAATAGGTGAAATGGAGCAGCAGGGGATACTGCTCTGGCGCTGTGCCGGCGAAGTCCCAGGCCTGGTGCCTGGTGAACTTCTCGGCCTGGGGATGCACGCCGAGGGTCTCATCGAACGGGATGTGCATGTCCTGCGCCGCGTCCCGCCAGCTCGCCGTCTCCTCGGCGTCGATGCCGAGGTCGCGGGCCCGGTCCGGGTGCCGGTCGGCGGCATCGGCGGCGGCCCGGAGATTCCGCTTGGCCATCAGGTTCGTATAGACGTTGTCGTCGGCGACGGCGCTGTACTCATCAGGCCCGGTGACGCCGTCGATGTGGAACTTGCCGTGCGTGTCGTGGTGGCCGAGCGAACGCCACAGCCGGGCGGTCTCGGTCAGCAGGTCGAGCCCGGGACCGCTCTCGAACGCCTCGTCGCCGGTCGCGTCCACGTAGCGCACCACCGCGTCGGCGATGTCCGCGTTGACGTGGAAGGCGGCCGTTCCCGCCGGCCAGTAGCCCGAGCACTCCTGGCCGGCGATCGTGCGCCAGGGAAACGCGGCGCCGGCCAGGCCGAGCTGGGCTGCCCGCTCCCTGGCCAGCGGCATCGTGCGATGCCGCCACCGCAGCGCGCTCGCCGCCGCGTCCGGCGCGGTGACGTTGAGCAGGGGGAGAACGAAGCTCTCGGTATCCCAGAACGCGTGCCCGTCGTAACCGGGGCCGGTCAGGCCCTTGGCCGGGATCGGCCGGTTCTCGCCGCGAAGGCCGGCCTGCAGCACGTGGAACAGGGCAAACCGCACCGCCTGCTGCACCTCGGTGTCGCCGTCGACCCGCACATCGGACCGGCTCCAGAATTCATCGAGGAAGGCCCGCTGGTCGGCGAGCAGCCCGTCCCACTGGCTCTGCCTGGCTCCGCTCAGCGCCGCCCAGACCTGATCCCGCACGGCAGGCAGCGACCGCTCCCCCGACCAGCTATGGGCGACGAACTTGGTCACCGTGAGCCGCTCCCCCGGCTTCAGCGGGGTCGCCGCCGTCACGATGCCGCCATCGGGATACACCTTGCATTCGGTGAGCACGCCCGGCGGTCCTTCAATCACGTGATCCATCGCGGCCGCTATGCGCAGGCCGCTGCGCTTCGTCCGGTGCACCAGCACGACGGCCGTGCCCTCGGCGCCGCAATGCTCGCTCTCCAGCGGCTGGTCAAGCACCGCGGCCACGCGCGGGTCGGCGGCCGTCCCCGGCAGCGGCTCGTTGGCGAGTAGCTCGGACTGGACCGCGATGCGCACCTCGGCGTCATCAAGCGGCGTGACCTCGTACCTGATCGCCGCGATTGCCCGCTGGGTAAACGACACCATCCGGGTCGAGGTGATCCGGACGGCCCGGCCGGCGGGCGAGACCCACTCCGCCGTGCGGCGCAGCACGCCGGCGCGGAAGTCGAGCACCCGCTGATGCGACCGGAGCTCGCCGTACCGCAGATCGAACGGCTCGTCATCGACGAACAGCCTGATCAGCTTGCCGTTGGTGACGTTGATCACGGTCTGGCCAGACTCCGGCAGGCCGTAGGAGACCTCGGCGTAGGGCAGCGGGCGCAACTCGTAGAAGCCGTTCAGGTAAGCGCCGGGCAGGCCGTGCGGCTCGCCCTCGTCCAGGTTTGCCCGCCAGCCGAGGTGACCGTTCGACAGCGCGAACACCGACTCGGTCTGGGCCAGCATGTCCAGGTCCAGATCGGTCTCGCGAAGGCACCAGGGCTCGACCGTGAACGCGTTGTGCCGGATCATGCCTGGCCGGCCAGATCGGCGAGGTCGGCCAGATCGGTGACGACGACATCGGCCCCGTGCTCGCGAAGTGCATCCGCCTGGCCGACCCGGTCGACGCCGACCACGAAGCCGAAGCCGCCCGCGCGTCCGGCCGCGACGCCTGCCAGCGCGTCCTCGAAGACCGCCGCCGCCCGCGGCTCCAGCCCCAGCGCCCGTGCCCCGGCCAGGAAGGTATCAGGGGCCGGCTTGCCGTGCAGGTGATCCCGCTGGGTCACGATACCGTCGATCCGCGCCTCGAACAGGTCAGCGATTCCGGCCGCCGCCAGCACCTGCTCGCAGTTGGTGCTCGATGAGACGACCGCCCGGCGCAGGCCCGCCTGCTTCGCCGCCCGCACGTAGCTGACCGAGCCCTCGTACGTCTGCACGCCGTGGTCGTGCATCAGCTTGAGTACGATCTCATTCTTGCGATTGCCGAGACCGCTCACCGTCAGCGCGTCGGGCGGGTCGTCAGGAGAGCCCTCGGGCAGGTCGATCCCGCGAGAGTGCAGGAACGACCTGGTGCCCTCGGCCCGGGGCTTGCCGTCCACGTACTCGTCGTAGTCGCCGGCCCGGTCGAAGGGCACGAACCGCTGGCCGGTCTCGGCGGCGCGGCTGCGCAGGAAGTCGTCGAACATCTCCTTCCACGCGGCGTCGTGCACCTCGGCGGTCCTGGTCAGGACGCCGTCAAGATCGAATAGGCATCCGGTCACGTGCTCTGGCAGTCCAAGCATGTCCACCAGCCTAACGAGCGAACGCCGGGGTTAAGCCGGGCCACTGCCGGGTAGCGCGATGACCATGCGTGCGATCAGAGTTGCCCAGCCAGGTGGCCAGCTACGGCTCGACGAGGTGCCGATACCGATGCCGGGACCCGGCGAGGCGCTGGTCGAAGTCCACGCCGCGGCCCTCACCGCCGGAGAGCGTGACTGGCCCAGGCACTGGCCGGCGACGCTCAGTCATGAGGTTTCCGGAGTTGTCGCGGCCGTGGGCGAGACCGGCAGCGACCCGCAGATCGGCCAGCCCGTGCTCGGCCTGGTCAGCTTCGACCTCGACGGGGCCGCCGCCGACTTCGTCACTGTCCCGGTCGCTGACCTCGCCATCAAGCGGCCGGCCTCGACCACGTCAGCGCGGCCAGCATGACCCTGGCCCCGCTCACCGCCTGGCAGGCGCTGGTCGATCATGGTCAGCTCGAGCCAGGTCAGCGCATCCTCGTCAACGGTGCCGCCGGCGGCGTCGGCAGCTACACCGTCCAGCTCGCCGCCGCGCTCGGCGGCCGGGTCACGGCGGTCGCGGCGGCCGACGACGCCCAGTTCGTCGCCGGCCTCGGCGCCGAGCGGGTCATCGACTACGCGAAGGTGCCTGACGAGCTCCCGCAGGGCGACGTCGACCTCATCGTCGACCTGGCTGGCGGTGACGCCATGTCCGCCCTGTGGCCATGCCTGCGCCCGGGCGGCATCCTGATCGGCATCGCCAGCGAGCCATCAGAAGCCGAGGCCGCCGAGCATCAGGCCCGCGCGAAGTTCTTCATCGTCGAGCCGAACGGAGCCGAGCTAGCCGCCATGATCAGGCTGGCCGAGACCGGCCTGATCCAGCCCACGGCGAGCCAGGTCTTCCCGCTCGAAGAGGCCGACGAGGCCTTCGAGGCAGTCGATCACCACCGCACCCGCGGGAAGGTCGTCCTGGCCGTCAGCCCATCCTGACCCGCGCGGCTTCAGCTTCCGCGCTGCCAGGTATTGGTGAATTTCCCGGCGGCGGTCATGGCCGACGTCGTGACCATGACGTTGCCGCTACCGTCGGTCATGACTACCTTGACGGGGTCCTGAGTACCCATCGAGACGCCGTTCACCGTGCAGCCCGAGTAGGTGACCTTGCCAAAATCAGTCAGCTTGATGCCGGACCCGCCAACGCCAGCCGGTGCCGAGGTGACCACCTCCGCGGATGACCGCTGCGCGCCGGCATCATTCTGGGTGACCGTATGGCTCCAGCCGGCCGTGGTGTCCTTGAGTACGACCGTGAAGGTCTCAGTTCCGCTGAAGGTGACCGAGGCGGTCATGGCATCACCGGGCGCGATCTTGTTACCAAAATCCACCGGAGCCGCCGGGTACAGCTCATACCAGCCGAAGTAGGTAGCCTTCCCGCCCGCGCAGTCGGCCTCGGTGCCGACCTGCTCCACCGAGGCACTACTCACCCCGTCAAGCCCGACCCAGAACGAGGCGAACTGACTCCCCGCCACACAGGCCGCCGCAGGCGCCGTCCACCCCGCCGCCACCGAACTGAACGCCCCCGCTGCACCGGACAGGTAATACCCACCCCACGAAGCACTGCTGACATCCCCGGCCAGGGTCAAGGCGGGCCGACCAAGGGCGGGCCGAGCAAGGGCCAGGGCGGGTCCAGACCCACCAACCACCCCAGCTAACGCCCCCGCAACCAGCCCGACCGCACCTAAGGACCTAACAACTCTCCTCATAA
The DNA here is from genome assembly GCA_963819285.1 of uncultured Actinomycetota bacterium. Lineage (GTDB taxonomy): Bacteria > Actinomycetota > Actinomycetes > Streptosporangiales > Streptosporangiaceae > Chersky-822. The sequence goes on along the minus strand of CAWFVM010000004.1, from coordinate 1,241,127 downwards.
CATCTCCCACCAGCTGCACGACCCCGCGACAATAACAACGTCCCCAGACACCCATGATCGAACCGCATCGATCCCAGCGGGGTGGTGGCGAGGTGGTGCTGGTGGGACTAGATAGGCCAGTGTTACTGACGTTGCCTGCGAAGCGGACGGCGATTGTCCGGTGTCAGGCGTTGCAAAGCAGCCGACAGCGGATAATCGCCGCCCGATCCGCCCCCCAACAAGGAATTAACGACATTCACCCCGTAGCAAGCGCCGCCCACACAGCCTTGCTAGTAGCCCCCAACATCGTCCAGCCCCACGTAGCAGCAAGCGCCTCAACCACCTGAAGCCCCCGCCCAGACTCAGCATCCCGGTCAGCCAGGCCAAGCACCGGCGGCAGCGGACTTCGGTCGGAAACCAGGCAGACCACTCGGCTAGCCTGTCGCTGCCAGGCTAGCTCGACCTCGTCGGCCTCACGGGAACGACCATGCCTGATCGCATTGGTCACCAGTTCGGAGGCGATCAGCACCGCCTCCTCGACCAGGTCATCGAGCTGCCAGTCCCGCAGCACCGACGTGGTGAAATCGCGGGCGGCCTTGGCCGACTCCGGCCCGATCGCGAGCAGAACCTGACCGACGCAGCCAGGAATCGCCGCGATCAGCTCGGACAGGCATCGCGGCGCGGCCGGCTGGACGGCCTCTGGCACTAGCCGGGGCACTGAACTGCTCGGCGCAGCGTACGGCCTCGGGCTGGCGAGGGCCCTGTCGTCGGTGCGATAGCCCACGTCCCAGGTCTGCGCGAATGTCACCTGTTGTCCCTAGTGCAAGTGTCATGAGCAACGACGTTTGTATTGTCCGAGCTCGTACCGATGCCAGCCGAGCCCAAGAGCGCCTGTTCGTCCGTTACGATGCCATTAATAGCGTGCACATGCAAGTGCCGTTGCACAGAACGGCTCCAGCCCGTGGTCAGCCAGCCCGCAGGCACCGCAAGGTAGCTCTGCCGGAACTGATGATCATGGGGGAAGGACTGATGGTGGACGTGGTTTACAACGGGGTGCGGGCATCGAGGCTCCACCACGCGGCCTGGCGGAAGAGCCGCCACAGCAATCCGAGCGGCAATTGCGTCGAGGCGGCACTGCTGCCGGCCGGCGGCGTAGCGGTTCGCAATTCCCGGTACCCAGACGGTCCGGCACTGATTTTTACCCAGGCTGAGTGGGATGCCTTCCTGCTCGGCGCCAGGGACGGCGAGTTCGACGGCCGGCCCGATGACCAGGACGATCCCGACGGCCCTCGCGAGTCAGACCTGGCCTAGGCGTGGCTCAGCGGCACCAAGATGCCCGTAAGTTAACTCACGGGTAATTCCTGCTGGACGGGGAGTTTTCGGCATGCCAATGCCGCATACGCATTGCTTGTAGCCCAATGGCCGTCGTCCGTGGGACACTCCATTCGTCGAGTCAGTTGGATGGCGTTCGCGGGAGGACGCGTGAGCTCAGTAGCCGAGGAAGACGGCTCAGTCCGCAACATCGTTGCGGCGCCGGGCAGCGGCGGTCCGACCGTGCTCCGCATCCTGCTCGGGGCCCAGCTCCGGCGGTTGCGCGAGAGCAAGCGGATCTCGCTCGAAGAGGCCGGGAACGTCATCAGGGCGTCGCACTCCAAGATCAGCAGGCTCGAGACCGGCCGCGTGGGCTTCAAGGACCGCGACGTCGTGGATCTGCTGACCTTCTATGGCGTCACCGACGAGAGGGAACGAGAGTCCCTGCGCGAACTGGCCGGCCGGGCGAACAAGCAGGGCTGGTGGCACGACTACTCCGACATCCTGCCGAACTGGTTCGAGGCGTACGTCGGTCTTGAGGAAGCGGCCACGCAGATCCGTGCCTATGAGGTCCAGTTCATCCCCGGACTGCTCCAGACCGGGGAGTACGCCAGGGCCGTGACCTTGCTCGGCCACCCCAACGCCCCGGTGCGGGACGTCGACCGCCGCGTCGGCCTGAGGCTGGCCCGGCAGGTCGTGTTCACCCGGCCAAACCCGCCGAGCATCTGGGCCGTACTCGATGAGGCGGTGCTGCGCCGCCCGATCGGCGGGGCGGAGATCATGCGCGGGCAGATCAGGCATCTGATCGAGCTTGCCCAGCGGCCGAGCGTGACCATTCAGGTCGTCCCGTTCCAGGCCGGCGGGCATGCCGCGGCCGGCGGTCCCTTCAGCATCCTGCGCTTCGCCGAGCACGACCTGCCTGACGTGGTCTACCTGGAGCAGCTCACCAGCGCCCTGTACCTGGACAAGCAGGAGATCGTCGACAGCTACCTGATGGTGATGGACCGGTTGTGCGTCGAGGCGACCACCCCGACCAACAGCATCAAGACCATGCGGGCGCTGCTCCGCGAACTCTGATCGGCTGGGAGCTTCTGATCGGCTGGCCAGCCTGGTAGTACCTGGCCGGCGAGCCACCGGTCACAGCTTGACCAGACTCCAGTGATGTCCGGCGTTGCTGGTCTTATAGACCTGGCCGTAGCCAGAGAATCCCTCGGCCGGCCCGTACACGACCCAGGCCACTCTGGCGCTGACATAAGTGATGTCGTTGAACCCGGCACCGCCGTCGCCAGAGCCGATGATCATGTACCACTTATCCAGGTGGTTGTCGTTAATGTAAATGAATGAGCCGTCAGACCAGGACTCGACCGCGAGCTTGCCAGTCGGCGAAACAGTCAGCTCGGCCTGGATACCGAACTGGCCCATGGTGCCGGCGCTGGTGTCCGTCTTGCCGGTGTCGGTCGACAGGTAGACGGTCTTGACCGCCTTGCTGAACCCCGGGTTGCCGTCGCAGAGGAGGCCGACCGAGGTCGCGGAGTACGGCACGGCCTGAATCAGGTTGAACTCCGAAGTCGAGTCGCACGGCACTGGCCGGGCCGCGAAATGCCTACCGCCATCGGTGCTGACGTAGAGCTTCGACAGGTGCGGCCCGTCGATCCGCGGGTCGACGAGGTAGACGCTGCTGCCGAAGACGCCGACGTCGGCGGCCACGTTGAAGTGCATGCTGACTGACATCTTCGTCCAGGTCGTCCCGGTCAGGCCGATCCGCCAGGTGGTGAGCGGCTTGGTCGAGCAATCACCGGTCGCGAACGCGCACGGCGACACGACCGAGTACGCCTCCGTCGCACTGGCCGCGAGGTCAAGTACCTGCTTCGCATGCCCGGGGATCGTCACAGGGTGCCAGGTCTTTCCGCCGTTGGCCGTGCGGAACAGGTCAGGCGCGAAAGCCCAGCCCACCTTCGAAGTGACGAACTTGATCTCGGTGATCCCTGTCCCTGGATTGCCCATCCTGGGGATCGACGCCGGGATGACTCCGATCCGCCGCCAGGTCTTGCCGGCGTTGGTCGTGCTGATGACCTCGGACTTCGGGCAGTTGCCGGACTTACCGCACTGAGTCGTGCCCAGCACCCAGCCGTCCGACGGCGACACCCAGCTGATGGACTGGGCGATGAACCCGGCCGGAATGGCCCCGGCCCCTGCGACGCCTCCACGCGCCGCAGGGATGCCAGTCTCCGGCGCGGCCACAGCGGCCGTGGCCATGACCGCCGTCGCGATCGCGGCCAGCGCGCAGACGAGAGTCCGCGCGAAATGTCTCATAGATCTCATAGAAACCCAATCTTGATTACCGATCGGACCTAGTCCGCCATGGCCATCAAGACGCCGATGCAGGACATCAGGTTGGAAACCGGCACCCACCAATGTTCCGTGATCAGACCAGGGCCGATGATCACGGACCATCAGCGGCGCGATCACACGCCCAACGTTCCGTGATCAAGCTGCCCAGCGTGATCACGGAAACAAGGTGAGGCGGGGCCGGGGCCGGAGCTCCTAGCCCCATCGATGTGACATAGCTGGGGCTGGAGCCCCATCGATGTGACATAGCTGGGGCTAGGGGCTAGGGGCTAAGGGCTGGGGTCGGGGCCGGGCCGGGACGGGGTCAGCGCAGGCGGGCTAGGGTCTCGCGGGCCTTGCGCAGGTTGCGGAGTCTGGCCTCGTAGGTGGCGCCGGCCCAGAGCAGGACCGCGCCGATGATCGCGATCGGGACCCAGCCGGGCAGCACCTCAGCCAGACCCCGGACGGCCGGCGCGAGCTGGTGCCCGGCGTCCAGGGCGGCGATCGCTACTCCGATCAGCACCGGTGCCTGCAGCCTGCGCCGGGCGCCAATCAGCGTTGCCACGGCGGCAGCAGCCGCGAGCAACGCCGGGCGGACCCAGCCTGCCTGCTGCCACGCCGTGATCAGGCTCGGCAGCAGCAACAACGCCAGTCCGGGGCCGTAGATCAGCCACGATGAGAAGTCAGGCCGACGTGAGCTGTGCCAGCCGAACGCGATCAGGATCGCGGCGGCCGGAACGGTGTAGGGCTCGATCGCGTCGACTCCCAGCAGCGCGAGCTCGATGCACCACGCCACCTCTAGCAGGATCAGTCCGACCCAGAGCAGCGACCGCCGGTCACGCCGCCAGGCCACGCCCACGCAAAGCAGTCCGGCGAGCGCGATCGCGACGCTGGCCGGACCTTGGCGACCGAGGCAGGCTGCCGTTCCGGTCAGGGCCGCGAGCCAGCCTGCCGCCTCGATCGCGATCGCGAGCCGGCCTTGACTCCCGGCGGCAACGAGCTGAGCAGCCGCCGCCACCCCGAGCATGGCCAGCCCGGCCACCCAGCCCGGCTGCCCTCCCGCCAGAACCGCCGCCGCCACGAAAGCACCCCCCGCCACCACACTCAGGCCAGCCGCGACCGTCCGGCCGCCCGGCCGCTCCGCCCACCGGGCGCAGAGCAGGTAAGCGCCAGTCAGGCAGCCGAGCGCGATCAGCGTCGGCAGCGCGGCTGCCAGCGCCCAGTCGACCGTGAGGGCGGTCGCGATAATGGCGCCCCCGACCGGAGCCAAGCTGCCAGCCAGCGCCGCCCAGCCGGTCAGCGCCAAGGCCAGGACCAGCAGGCACGCGAAGGCGAGTGGGTAGCTGAAGCTGGCCCCGAGCAAGGCCGGGCCAATCACAACCGGCAGCGCGACCGCGACCGCGTCCAGGCTCCCCCGCCTTCCGCCCCGCCACGCCCCCGCAGCCGTGACCACGGCGGCGAGGCTAACCGTCAGCACCCCGACCGCGAACGCAAGCCCCCGGCCAGTGCCGAAGCCGACCGCCGGCTGCCCCTGCCAGGGCTGGCTGTGCGAGCTGATCCAGGCCAGGATCAGCGGCTGCCACTGGGCCGCGATCGCTGCCAGCACGGCACAGCCGGTCGCGCCGAGCGCGAGCGAGCGCCGGTAACCGGTCCGCAGCCAGGCGGTCGCGCTGGTCAGCAGTGCGGCGGTCGCTGCCAGCAGGGCAAACGAGTCAGGTCGTTGCGCCGCCGCGACGGCCGCAAGCAGAACCACAGCCCCGGCTTCAAGATCAAGAACCAGATTTTGAACGGGCCGTACGCGGCTAGTCCACGTCGCTATCACGACCGCGATCATGGCAACTGCCAGGGCGACGAACGCCGCCTGCCGTGCTGGCCAGCCAGCCGCCAGCGGGCCCGCGAACGCCAGCCCGGCCGCCGCCGCCAGCGCCCCGCCGGTCAGGACGCAGGCCGCGAACTTGCTGCGCGTGAGCCAGGAGCCAACGCCGAAACCGACGACCAGCACCGCAAGCTGGGTCACCGTCATGGCCGGAACGCCGAGCGACCACACCGCCGCCCCCACCCCGAGCACCACAGCCGCCACCGCAGCCGATCTCATGACGACCCGCCCGGTCCCAGCGCGGCCACTCCCGCCACTGCCCGTCTCGGCGCGGCCCGTCCCGGCACTGCCCGTCTCGGCACCAGCTTCGGCGCGGCCGGTCTCCGCGCGGCCAGTCTCGGAGCAGGCCGCTTACAGAGCGGCCAGTCGCGACGGCTGCCAGGACCGCGACGCCGGCTGTGAGGAGGCCGAGGCGGGCCCAGCCGCCCGCGTGCACCGCAACCGGCAGCGACGCGAACGCCAGGGCAGCGGCAGCCGCTGCCAGGCACCTGCTGGCTGCCCGCTTCGGGATCGGCGCCAGCAAGCTCACCCCGGCGAGCAGTCCGAGCACGATCAGCGTTGGCCAGCCCTCGACCGACCCGGAGATTAGTCTGGCAGGCCCCTCTGACACTGAGCCGGTCCAGGCATGGAGGAGCAGCCTTGGCTCGAACAGTGCACCGAGCGCGCCTGGCAGCACAAACAGGCTGGTCGCGACGAGCGTCGCCGAGGCCCCGGCCGCCGCCAGCCCCAGCCGAAGGTGACCAGCCGTGACAGGGTGATCGGGATCGCCAGGTACCGAGACTCGGCTCCGGACGGCGAGCGCGCTCACGACAGCCGCAGCGCTGACTGCGGCGAAAGCCACGATCTTCCAGCTCGCTGGCAGCACGACGGCAATCGGGACGGCGAGCCCGGTGATCGCCACGCCGGACACCACCGCTACCGGGGGCACCGACGGGCCGAGCACTATGCTGCGCGGCCACATCGTGAGGCCGATCAGCGCGGCCAGCCCGAGAGCGGCGCCCAGCCAGAGCGCGGCGGGCAGCGCTGGTCCGGTGACCGCGTCCCCGGCCGCGAGCAAGATCCCCGAGATCCACGCCCCGGTCGCGAGCAGCGCCACCACCAGCGCTTCTGCCCTCGGGTCGGCCCCTCTCGCGCCGCGTTCCGGTGATGCGGCAGCGGGCTCGGGCGCGCGGTCGGGAGATTCGTACCAGCTGGCGAGTCGCAGGTCAGCGGCGGCAGTGGCGGCCAGGACGACAGCGAGCGGTCCTGCGATGGAGTAGGCCGTTCCACCGAGGCTACGCACCAGACCATCCGTTATATATAGGAGTGGAAGCTGAGCCAGCCCGATCGCGGCAAGCCTTGGTCCGCGCAGACCGACCGCGCTGCCATAGGCCGCCCAGGCCACTGCCAGCCCGGCCGTCACGGCAGCGGCCGCAAAAGGCGTGGTGAGGACATTGAGGTGCAGGAGGCGCCCGGCCAGGTAGGCGTCGCCGACGGTCAGCGCCAGGCCGATCATCGCGACAGACTCGGCGGTCGCGGCCAGGTTGCGGCGGTGCGGGAGTTTCGGGGCCAGCAAGACCAGGACCGTGACGCCGAGCAGGATGCCGATGCGGCCGAGGGGGCCGATGCTGCTCCAGTTCGCCACCGTGAAGGCCGCGGCGGCGATGACGACGAGAAGCGTCCCGGCGGCGAGCAGCAGCCTTGCCACCGCCCGGCCGGACAGTTCGGCTCGCGGCCGCGCGGGGGGCCGGACGGGCGGCGCGGCGGGCAAAGCGGGTGGTGTGGCTGGCCTGGATGCCTGCGTCGTGGCTGCGTCCTGGGCCCGCGACAGCTCGGCTAGCAACTCCGTCCGACGGCGAAACAGCCAGGCTCGGGCCGCATCGACCCGGACCAGCTCGGCCTCGATCCAGCGCAGCTCGTCGACCTGCGAGGCGGCCAGCCAGATGCCGCACATCTCGCAGTGGCTGACGCCAGGCCCCGCCTGGCTCGCGCACCTGGGGCAGCGTGTCAGCACGGACTGCTGAGATACTGGAGGACTATCCATGCCACAACATTGCCGCCGCGCCGGGTGCGTCGGCATCGGCCGGGCTACTCGACTATCGTGCGGCGCTACTCAGTTGCGCCTGAGTAGGTAACCTCAGGAGACGGGTTTCCCTGCGAGTCGCCGCGTGGGATCATCGCCTCGTGTTCTCACAAATTGTCCGTCAGCCCGGCTACGCCGCTACGTAAGCCAGTGACGAACCTGCAGGCTCCGCTCTGGCGCTCGATCGCGGCATTCCGATTCGCCTCGCTCGCCTATGCCGCGATCCTGCTCGGACTACGCCGCGATGACTATGCTCATTGGTACTGGGCCTGGGTTGTTCTGGCCGGAATGACGGCCTGGACGGGCGTGACGACATTCCTGTATTCATCGCCGGCCCGGCGAAGCTGGCTGCTTCTGGGCGCAGACCTTGCGGTAACCGTCGCGGCACTGCTCTCGACCGACCTGTTGCAGTATCCGCATTTCCTGCGAGCCGGCGCGATGCCGGTGACCGCGACCTGGCTGGCTGGGCCTGCTCTCGCCTGGGCCGTGATGGGCGGCATCAGGGCGGGCATGATCGCGGCCATCATCATCGGCGCCTTCAACGTGACCCTCCGGCATCTGCCTGCCCGGCAGGTCGTCTCCAGCACCGACCTGGACGGCCCGGTCATCTTGCTCATGTCGGCCATGCTGGTCGGGTACATCTCCAAGCTCACGATGCGAGCCGAGCAGACGATGCAGCGTGCCACCGAGATCGAGGCCGCGAGCCGGGAACGGGAACGGCTCGCCCGTACGATCCACGACTCGGTTCTGCAGGTACTGGCCATGGTGCAGCGCCGGGGCGCGGAAGTCGGCGGGGCTGCGGCGGAGATTGGCCGGCTCGCCGGGGAGCAGGAAGCGGCGCTACGTGCTCTGATTATCGCCGATGACCACGCGCCGCCGCCCGAGGGCGAGCTTGACCTCAATGTGCTGCTCACCCGGGACACGAGCGCCAATGTGTCGGTGATAACCCCGGCGATGCCCGTTCTGCTCAATGAGCGAACTGTGTGGGAAACGGCAGCCGCCGTCCGCGAGGCGATCGACAATGTACGCAAGCATTGCGGTGAGTCGGCGCGGGCCTGGGTGCTTGTCGACGATGAAGGCGCGGAGGTCAGCGTGACGATTCGGGACGACGGGCCGGGAATGCCCGCTGGGCGGCTGACCGAGGCGGCGGCCGAGGGGCGGCTCGGGGTCAGTCACGCGATTAGCGGACGGATGCGGGACATCGGGGGTTCGGCCGATATCAGCAGTACGCCGGGGGCCGGAACCGAGGTCCGATTGCGCGTGCCGCGTGATAGCCGGGCAGCCTAGGGGGTATCACGATGCGGGTAATGATTGTCGATGACCACCCGATGTGGCGGGACGCCGTCGGGCGTGATCTGGGCGAGGCCGGGTTTGAGATCGTCGCGGCCGTGGGCGAGGGCGGCCAGGCGCTGCGTATTGCCGCGTCGGTGCGGCCCGATGTGGTCGTGCTCGACCTGCAGTTGCCGGATATGTCCGGAGTGGAGGTCACGCGGGGCCTGGTCGCGGCGCATCCTGTCGTGCGAGTGCTGATCTTGTCGGCCAGCGGGCAGCATCGGGATGTGCTTGATGCCGTGAAGGCGGGAGCGACCGGGTATCTGGTGAAGTCTGCTAGCCGGGCCGAGCTGATTGAGGCGGTCCGGCGGACTGAGTCGGGGGACGCGGTGTTCTCCCCTGGGCTGGCTGGGCTGGTGCTCGGGGAGTTCCGGCGGCTCGCTGTTAGTCCTGATCCGGATACGCCTCGGCTTACCGATCGGGAGGCCGAGATTCTGCGGATGGTTGGTACTGGGTTGTCGTATCGGCAGATCGCGGAGAGGCTGGTGCTTTCGCATCGGACCGTTCAGAACCATGTACAGAACACTCTGAATAAGCTGCAACTGCATAATCGGGTTGATCTTGTTAGGTATGCGATTGAGCATGGGCTGGACTCGGGGTCGAGCTGAGCGCTGGGCTGGGTTCGGGTTCCTTGTCAGCGCCACGGCCACCGCTTGCAGCCTCCGCCGGTCCATGATGCTGCAGACCAGGATCCGTGGCCAGGGAATGGAACCCGGACGCCTGTCGCGACCGCGGAACTTTAACGTCCAAGGGTCCCGAGCAATACCGCCCTAGACTTCTTCCTTAGACCTCAGTTGCCGAGCCCACGAAGCCAAAAGATCTAGGACGGCTTGCCGTTGTAGGACCATTTACCGCCAGATTTGCGGCTAACTGTCCTACAACGGCAAGCCGTCCTACCGAACAGAGCCTGACCCGGATCTGGCAGAAGCCGAGGGCACTGTCGCGCCTGGGACTCGCCGCCGACGAGGACATCGGCCAGACTCCAGACAGGGTGAAACCGGGCATTATGTAGGAGAAGCCCGACCCAGCCAACTAGGTCGCCTGCACTCCAGGAAAGAAAGTCTGGTCGCGCAGGCAAGCGACTACGGTGCAGCAGGCCCGGAGACACCACTGCGCAACCTCGGCTTCCAGCGACGAAGAGCCCGCGCCGACATGCCGACCAACCGGCCCTGGGATCAAGCCCGCAAGTCCTCACTGGCCAGAAGCGTCCTTGCCAGGAAGAAGTTTCCAAGATCAACTTAGGCTGGCGGTCATGTGTGTCAAGACAACAAAGTAGAACAGAAGTGGACTAAGCCTCCGCGATCCTGATTTGATATGCGGCATGGAATTGCGTACGGCCGACACGCGACCGCCTGGGCGTCCCCCTGAGACTGGCGGTCAGAATGCCGTTGACCTGCAGCAAGACAATAAGCCACCGCCACGCACGACAGAAACTCGTGCCGCCGAGGCGCGTGCCGCGGAGTCGGATGTCGCGGAGTCGGATGTCGCGGGGCAGGAACGTCGCAGCGAATCGCGATCAGAGCGAGCCGGCCATTCACAGGCTGATCCGACGGAAGCGCGACACTCGGTTTCGCCCGAACGAGGAACCGTCCGCACCGGCCGACACGACTTACCCAGTCGGCCAGATACCGCCACGCCCGCCCAAGCCGAGCGGCAGCGCTGGGCAGAGCGACTGGACAAGGTTGAGAACCCGAGCAGCAACCGAGGGGAACTCCGCGATCGTCTCAGCGATCTGCCACCTGGGCATCCGTCATCCCCCTGGGAAGAAGACGGTGCCCCCAAACCCCCGGCACCACGACTAAGGGACGTAGAGAACCCAGAACCTCCACTCACCGACGAGGCCTACGCCACCCACCTAAGCGAGGTCAGGAAGGGTTTAGAAGATGCTTACTCGTCGGGTCTGAGAACCGACATACTTCACGCCGTCGGTCCTGACCATCAGGAGTGGAGTCCTGAGCGAATTCGAATCCATAAGGCCATTCTCGATGAAAAATGGGAGCTAGCTGCCGAAATTCCATGCGATCACCAGGCCATCATTGCCGGAGGTCTGGGCGGTTCAGGAAAGTCTACGGTCCTAAGACTGCATGGAGAAGCTGCCGACAAGCCGAAGTTTTTGACCGTGGATCCTGACAAATTTAAGCAAGACCTAGCCGAGCGCGGCTTGATTCCGGAAGTCCACGGCCTATCTCCTATGGAAGCGTCAAGCCTCGCCCACGAGGAGTCGTCATACCTTGCCAAGCAACTAGCGCTCCGAGCACGAAGCGAAGGGAAAAATATAATCTGGGACGTCACTATGTCGTCTTTCGAATCGGCTAGTCAGCGCATTCACGAACTACGAGAAGCCGGTTATGATCGGATCGACGGAGTATTCGTCGATATTCCGATTGAGACAAGCGTAGCGAGATCCGAATCGCGGCACCGTCGAGGATACGATCTCTACCTCGCCGGTCAAGGAGTAGGTGGTCGACTTGTTCCGGCAGAAGTCATCCGCGCACAAGGCGACCCTGAGTTTGGCAGCATAAACCGCCGGGCATTTGAGATGCTGAAGGATCGATTTAATCATTGGTCATTGTATGACAACTCAACCGAGGGACGTCCGGCCGAACTAATTCAATCCAGTGATTTGAAACACTAGACACTCGACGAACAGGATGAGCAGATGAACAACGAAGTGACAGACTTGCTCAACGCTTTGCATGAGGGCAAACTAACAGTGAACGACGTTGCAAAACGATTCCGAGAACGCAACTGGCCCCAGCGGCAACAACCCGAGCCTGGCAGCTACGCCGAAATGGTAGTGGCAGAGGCGGCAGATCCTGATCCATACATCCCTGGCTCTTATGATGACGTAGCCGCCGCATACCATCGCGGCCAGCTCACAGATTCGCAATATTCAGTACTCATCGAAGCCATTGCCGAGTCAAAACGCGCGAGCGACGCCTCAGACGGTGAGGCAGATGCCGAACAGTAGGCGAGATCAGGTGGTTTTAGCACCACTTCAATTTATATATCCTCAGATCGACATGAACTGGATGCATTATCAGTCTTTCCGATGCCCGTCCCGCTCCTCAGATTGAGAAGCGGGTGCCTACTGTGTTGGGGATGTAGGAGTGGCCGAAGCGGGTGGCTATGGCGTGGCTGGCACGCCAGCCTGTGCAGTGGGCGGGGACTATGACCGCTGGGTTCAGCCTGGCCAGGTCGTCGAGTACGCGGGGGATCAAGGGCTCGAAGATCGGGCCGTTCAGGTGGAATCCGCCGAGCACGGCGTGGAGTGAGTGGTCACCGGTGAGGCGGAGGGCGTAACGGCAGATGTTGATTATTCCTGCGTGGCCGCAGCCGGTGATCACGACTAGGCCTTTGCCCTTGACGTTGAGTAGGAGCGCCTGGTCGTCGAGTACTAGCGGATCGGGGGTCCATCGGCCGCTGAGCCACGCTTGCTGGGGCGGGAATCCCGGCTCGTAGCCGGTGACGCGCGGTACTTCCCCTGTGATCAGGACGGAACCATCGAGCAGGAAGCTCGGCTGACGATCTTCGATGACCTCGAAACCTGCGCCGGTCAGTGCTTGCTTGCTGGTGGTTGGCAGTTCGAGTGGGTCGCGGCCGGGGATCATTATCCGGCGGCGATGCCAGAAGTCGGGGTGGATGAGAACCGGCATGCTGGTCCGGCCGATGGTGCGGACGAGGCCGTCTAGGCCGGTGGTGTGGTCGAAATGGCCGTGGCTGCAGACGATGGCCTCAATTGAGCCGGGATCGATACCTAGTCTGCGCATGTTCTCGATGACACCATCGGGACTGGTGCCGGTGTCAAACAGGATCCGGTGCGTACTCTCGCCCTTGACGACGGTGACCAGCATGGAAAAGCCATGCTCGGCTACGAGTGGGTCGGGTGCCCAGCCTGACGCCATGAGCGCCGACGGGCGAGTCGTCGGGAACCCCAGGCCGGTTCGCTTGGCCGGCCCCTGGTCCGGCATCACCACGTCGGTGACGTTGTCCATCAAGCTGGTCAGTTCCACCGAGTCGACGGGTTCGAGCGCGATCGGTGTCGAGGGCTCGAAGTCGTGCAGCAGTGACAGCGGCATTTGCTGCCGCGCGTGCTGTGCCGAACCGTCGTCGCACATCAGGCTTCACCTCCGGCACGCCACCGGGATTCCGTGATCATGTTTGGGGTCTTGATTACGGAACTTGGATGGGGTGATCTCACGATTAATGTTCCATGATCAAGCTTAATTTCTTGATCACGGAAATCTGCGCGGGGTGGGCGACCGGGCGGGGTCGCGACCGGGCGGTCTATCTGGGGCCGGGACTGGGCGCGCTGTCACCGGGAGCCATTCTCGGTCCAGAAACCTAGCTTCTCCTTGAAATCTGCTCGCAGGACTCGGACTGGCAGGTGCGCGTTGCCATGGGGCACTTGCGGCTGGCGGGACGGCCTGGCTAGCTGTCGATGCTCTCGCTTACAACCTCGGGCGGCTTGCCGGACAGGCCCTCGGAACGCATGAGCATTTGGCCGGCTCGGCGGGCGGCGGCCGGGCGGGCTACGGCCAGCAGGATTCCGACGGCTATCCAGGCCAGGGCCACGCTCGGGCCCCACCAGGCGGCGCCGGTTGGCAGCGGCCATACATTCCTGAACAGCGTGTAGCCCAGGACGATGATGCCCAGGATCGGAATCACGATCTCCCAGGTAGCCACGTCTCGCGTTCTGCCGTCGCCAGCCGACCCGCCGGCACCAGCCCGCCCAGCAGCACCAGCACCGCGCCGGTCCCCTGAGAAGAACACCAGCTTCACCATCCCGATCGTGGCCAGGATATAGACCACCAGCAGGATCAAGGTCCCGATCGTCGCCGCCGCGAGGAACAGGGCGAACGGGTCGCCGCGCAGCACGAACCAGGTGAAGGCGATCATCGATGTACGCGGCCACGACGACGGCGCCAGTCGAGACTGTCGGCGTTCGCCGGCCAGGCGCCACCTGCGCCAGGCGGCCAGGCAGCATTCCGTCCCGGCCGAGCGCGAAGCTCAGCCTGGCGGCGCCGACGCAGCAGGCAAGCGCGCAGCTGAAGGCCGAGACCATCGCGCCGAGCGTGATGATGTTGCCGATCCATGAAGAAACGTAGGCCGAGCCAAGGTCGCCGATCAGCGACGGGGAGTTGATGAACGCCTTGACGCCGCCGGTCGAGGTGCCGAAGCCCATCGCCTCAACCGCGGTCACCACGACGAAGTAGATGCCGCCGAAGATGGCGACGCCGAGAATCGCTCGCGGGATGTCGCGGGTCGGCTGCTTAGTCTCCTCACCGAGGGTGGACGCGGCCTCGAAGCCGGCGAAGGACAGGAAGCCGAACACCACGCCGAGGAACATCGCGGTCAGCGCCGTTCCTGACGGCACGCTGAACACCGACCAGTCCACCCCAGCTTGCCCGGCCCGCGAGTGCCCGGCGAGCTTGGCGAACACGATCACGATGACGATGACGATCAGCAGCACCGTGATCGCCCTCGGCCGCGAGCAGCACCCGGGTGCCGCCTCGGGCCGGCGTGATGGCCAGCCACCAGACCAGCAGCAGCCCGGCCGCGCCGAGCAGGAACCCGGCCCAGGTCGGCTGGCTCTTCCAGACGCCGATCGAGTCGAGGAACCCGGCCGCGAACCGGCCGCCGGCCATCGCCGTCGTAACCGCGTAGAAGATGTACGTCCCGCCAGTGCCCAGCCCGCGATCACTCCCGGCGCGCGGCCCGAGCGTCGCGCCGACGAACCCGTAGACCGAGCCGGAATGATGGAATCGCTGCGTCAGCCGCACGAAGGTATACGCCACGAGCAGCACGCCGACGAACGCGAGCGCGAACGCGAGCGGAACCGCCCGGCCGACCGTTCCGGCCGTGCCCTGCGGGTTGATGCTCGCCGCCATTGACGGCGCCATCAACGCCAGCGAGATGCCGATGGCCTCCCAGACGCTGAGATTGCGATGGAGTTTGACCTCTTCAGTCTTCGTCTCGGTGGTGGTCACCGGCGTCCCTCCTGCGCCAGGAACCAGCAATGCGACGGACTTGCTATCGTCACCCGGGATTTGCTTCCGCGCTAGGCCCGGGCGGCCCGTCGCGCATAGGCAGCAGGCTCTGCGCGGCCAGTAGCCCGCCAGCATCGCGTCAGCCACCTGTGCGACCTGTCTCGTCGCCGGGCAGGAAGGACGGATGGTGCAGGGTGAACGGGCCGCCGGTGCCGAGGAACAGCATCAGGGACGGGGCGCTGCCTGTGAAGTACGAGAAGTCGTCGGCGCCGCAGGACCGCAGCGACGTGTCGACCGTGAAGCCGGCTTCGCGCAGCCAGGGCCAGCACGCCATTGTCAGAGCCTCGTCGTTGACCAGGGCTGGCTCGCCTTGATCGATCGTCACGGTGCCCTGGCAGCCGAACGCCAGGCAGGTGTGCTCGACGACCTCGCGCACCATCGCGTGCAGGCCGGGGGCGGTCCGCCTCGTCGAGTACGCGCAGGGTGCCCCGCGCGAACGCGGCGTGCGGGATCACGTTGGCCGCCTGGCCGGCCTGGATCATGCCGACCGAGACCACGACCGCGTGGGTCGGGTCGGACCGCCGGCTGACGACCTGCTGGAGGGCGACCACGGTCTGGCAGAGGGCGACGACGCGGGTCGGCGGCGAGCTGGGGGTAGCCGGCGTGCCCGCCGGTGCCGTAGACCGTGATCTCGAAGTCGTCGGTGGCGGCGTTGACGGTGCCGACGGCGGCCGCGACCGTGCCGGCCGGGAGCTGATGTTGCAGGTGGACGGCGACGATCGCGCTCGGTGCTGCGCGGCGAGGGCACCCGACGGGACGATGTCCCTGCGCCCCGGACGGGATGGCCTCCTCGCGCGGCTGCAGCACGGCGAGCAACGGGACCGGCAGCTCGCCAGCCGCTCGGCCTGCCTGGCCGCCCGGCAGAACGCGGTCAGCGCGGCCAGGTGCACGTCATGGCCGCAGGCGTGCATCGCGCCGGTCACGGACGCCCACGGTGCGCCGGTCTGCTCGGTGATCGGCAGCGCGTCGAGCTCGGCTCGCAGCGCGATGCACGGGCCGTCCTGGCCGCCGATCCGCGACCAGCCGGCCGGTACCGGCGACCACCGGAGCGTCGGCGGCGCCGAGTGCCTCGGCGACCCTGGCTCGCCGTCCGGTGCTCCGCATCCGGACACTTCGGGGTGCGCGTGCAGTTCGTGCCGGAGCGCGATCGCCGCGTCGAGTTCTGCCGGCCAGCCCGGCCCGCAGCCTGGCGACGAGGCTCCGGCCACCGCTCCTGGCGGCTGCGGGGTGCGCGGGGGCCACGCCGGCCAGGTCGCCGACGATGGTCACCCCGGCTTCGTCGGGATTGGCTGTGGCGGGACTAGTCACGATTGCTCCAGGCGGTAGACCCTGGCGGCATTTTCAGAACCAATCAGATTCGCCACGCGATCCGCGTCAGCACTCGACCACGCGCCATCGGCCACGAACCCATCGGTCACCCTGGCGCAGTCGCGGCGGAACCCGATCGCGCCCAGGTAGTGCAGCTCGGGCAGCCCGAACGCGTCGGAGGAGTACAGCATCTTGCGGAACGGGGTCAGCTCAAGCGCCTCGGCCAGCAGGTGCGCTGATCGGGCGCCGACGTGGTTGAGGATCGCGCCCAGGTCCATGTACACGTGCGAGAACACGTTCGCCAGGTACCCGGCCTCGCGCTGGAACGGGTAGCAGTGCAGCAGCATGATCGGTGTGCCGATGTCCTCGGTAGCGAGCATGAAGTCGTGCAGCAGCGACGGGTTCGAGCGGTGCAGCCGGACGTCGGTGTCGCCGAATCCGACGTGGAACTGCAGTGGCAGGCCGATGTCCATGGCCGTCCAGATCAGGTGCCGCAGCAGCACCGGGTCCTCGACCCGGGCGGACGGGTCCCCATCGAGCGCGCGCAGCAGCCGGCTGGCCGCTTGCTCGACGTCGGTCTCGGCGGGCCGAGCCGGATCGAAGTCGAAGCCGAATCGATAGGCCACGACCGACTTGTAGCCGACCGCGCCGGTCGAGCTGGTCGACTCGGCTAGAGCGCGGCCGAACGCGGCGGCGAAGCCGGCGGCGGTCAGGCCGGCCCGCGCGACCTGCTCGGCAACCGCCTCCAGCCGCACGATGTGCCTGGCCGGCGCTCACTGATCGTTGCCAGCTGCTCTGGCGTCGTAAGCTGGTCGCCCTGAAAGCCGGTGTCGACCAGCCACGTCGCTACTCCGGCAGCCGTCAGAAGCCGCCGGTTCACCTCTGACCACGCCTAGCTCCGTTCGGCGCCGCAGGTATTCCTCCGCCGGTACCGATGGCTCAAGATCCAGGACCGGGGCGCACCAGCGCCGCATCGCGAACCCGAGCTGGCTGTCGAACATTGTCGTGCCCGGTGCCGGCGGCCCGGGTGCCTCGGTCAGCAGCAGCTCGAACCCGGCCCGGTCCAGGTCGGCGGTGACAACGCCGTGGACGTGGTGGTCGATCAGCCTCACGGTTCCTCCCCCGTTGTCTCGATCAGTTCCTGCGAACAACGCGTCGTACTGCGCCATCCGGGCCAGCGGCGGCGGCGCCGAGCCGGTCAACCAGGGCGGCGATGACCGTCTCGACCAGCGCGACCGCCGGCGTCAGCGCGTCGAACGGCGACGGCGACTGCACGCTCGTGGTCAGGATCACGTCGGCGTGCGCGGCCAGCGGCGACAGGTAAGGGTCGGTGAACGCGATCAGCGTCGCGCCCTGCCGCTTGGCGACATGGCCAGGCGGACGGTGTCGTGCTGGTATCGGCGGTAGTCGAAGGCGACCAGGACGTCGCGGCGCCCGACGTCGAGCATCGCGCTGATCCGGTCGCGCCGGCGGCGGTGACCGCTCGCACGTCGGACCGCAGGATCCGCAGGTGGGCGGCCAGGTACTCGGCGAGCATCGAGCTGAACCGGCCGCCGATCAGGGTCACGCCGCGCCTGCGGTCAGCCAGCAGCCTGACTGCCTGGTCGAACTCGGCGCGCGGCAGCGTGCGAAGCTGGACGTGATCCCGGCGCAGAGCAGCTGCTCGGACCGGCTCAGCGCGTCGGGAGCTCGGCGCCTGCGACCGCTCGGGTGCATGGACAGCGGCGACGACAGCCGGGCGGAGACCTCCGACTTCAGTGACTGCTGGAACTCCGCGTAGCTGTCGAAGCCGAGCTTGCTGACCAGCCGGATCACGGTCGGGGCGCTGACTCCGGCCTCGGCGGCGAGCTTGGCGACCGGCTCAAGGCCCCGTACCGGGTACTCGCGCCAGCAGCACCCGGGCTACCTTGCGCTCAGCCGGGGTGAGCTCAGTGATGCGGAGCTGGAGCCGCTCGGCCACGGTGACGCCTTCCGGCCTGCCCGGACCCCCGGCTCGGTCACCATCGCCAGCGGGTGCGGGCGACCACGTCTTCCGGGCTGACGTCGGCGAACAGCTCGACTCTCGGCCCGGCGCACCGCCAGGATCGCCTCGAACAGCGGCTCGCCCATCGCCTCGCGCAGCACGTCGCTGGCCTCGAACTCGTCGCCGGCCTCGGTGAGCGACTGCGGCAGCCTGACGATGCCGCGCTCGCGCCGCTCGTCCTCGCTGAGCTCAGCCGGGTCGCCGCTCGACTCTCGGCGGCAGTTCGCCCGTGCCCGGCCAGGCCCGGCCGCGAGCAGCGAGCCGACCACCAGGTACGGGTTGGCGGCCAGGTCGAAGCACTTGACCTCCAGGTTCGCCCGGATGTCCTGCTCGCCCGGCGGAGCCGGTCACCAGGCGCAGCGCGGCCTCCCGGTTCTCCCGGCCCCAGCACTGGTAAACCCCGGCCCAGTGCGACGGCACCAGCCGGATGTAGCTGGCCACGCTCGGCGCGCCGACAGCGGCCAGGGCGGGCAGCGCGGCGAGGATGCCGGCGGCGAACGCCTCGCCCTCGGGGTCATGCCGTACCGGCCTGGCCCGCCGGAGAGCAGGTTCTTGCCGTCGCGCCACAGGCTCAGGTGAACGTGGCCGCCGTTGCCGACGTAGCCGGCGACGACCGACGGGGCGAACGAGGCCTGCAGCCGTGCCGCTGCGACACGCCGCGGATGGTCTGGCGGACCAGCACGCTGTCGTCGGCCGCGCCGACCGGGTCGTTCGGCGCGATCGAGACCTCCATCTGGCCGGCCGCGTACTCGGGGTGGAACTGCTCGACCACGATGCCCTCGCGCTCCAGCGCCTCGACGACCTCGCGCCCGTAGTCGGACAGCTCGATGACCCTGGTCATGCCGTAGGCCGGTCCCGTGCAGGCGGGCACGAACACCCGTCCTCATCGGTGCCGACCGCCCACTCGACCTCGAAGCTGCCCTGCGCGGTCAGGCCCCTGCGCCGGCGCCTGGTCGACCATCTTCCTGGGCGAACGTGCGCTGGCAGCCGACGTAACTGCGGCCCTCCTGGGTGTAGCGGTCGACCGGACGCCAGCGCCCAGCCTGGCTGCGCCGGCGAGCGGGGTGACTCGGTGAGGTCCGGGATCAGCCGCAGGTCGCCGCCGGGGCCGCCGATGTGCTTGCTCGTCGTGATGCTGTCGTCGATCACGAAGACGTCGAAGACCGGCGACATGCCGATGCCCCAGCCAGCCGCGCGCTCGAACCGGCTGACCGGGATGGCCTTGACCCTGGTCGACGCCCGTATTGTCGATCCAGCACAGCGCGACCATGCTGACCCCGGCATCACCCAGCTTGACGACGATCTCGCTGGCGGCCTCGACGCGCCGCGCCCGGTCCTGCAGGCTTAGGACGATCGGACCGTCGGCCATCCATGCGGTCACTGAGCACCTCGTCTCGGCTGGCTGGGTCCCTGCTGGCTGGGTCCCTGCTGGGCTCCTGGGTGTCCGAAACGTTACACAGGTGGCATCTAACCCGTCAATGCGTAACAGAAAGCTCAGCCCCGACGAAGCGCGAGGGTCTAGGGCGGCTCACCGCAGGGGTTGCTTCCGGGGTTGCCTGCGGGGTCGGAGCGGGAGAGGGCGCGAAGTTTCCAGAGGCGCAGGAGATCATGGAGCCGGCGGAAATGCTCGGGGTGCCTGGCGTCCTCTATGGCTGCCTCGTATTCGTCGAGGAACTGAGCCCGATACTCGGCAGGCAGGTTCTCCAGAATCTCGACCGGGTCATCGGGGTCGTGGTCATCGAGGGGAAGCGCAGCCATTTGCTTTGAGCCCTTCCAGCCCTGGTCAGATCGATCCTGCCGGGGGTCGGTAACACCGAGTCGCGCGGCAAGTTCCCAGCGTAACCTTGGGTGCCAATGGCAAAGAGACACCGGGCAGACCTTCCCCTTGCAACCGGGACGCCTGGCCGCGCTGAAGAGCTTGCGCGAGCCTGGAACTTCCTCAGCTGGCTAGCTTGTCGGCCTCGTCGATGAGCTGCTTGGCCCGCTGAAACGAGACTCCGAGCACCTGCCCGACATCGAGCAGGCCAAGGCCTTGATCGCGAAGCCGCCGAGCGGCGTGGCGGGCAAGCTGCGCTGCCTGAGCCTGGTTGCGCGCGGCTTCCTCGCGCAACTCGGCCGAGCGCTCTAGCTCAATCCGAATGTCCTCGGGCAAGACAATCATCACATCCACGCGGAACGAGTCCGGCGGGACGTCCTCCATGATGGCGATCAGGTCGCGAGCCATCGACAGGCCGCCGGGCAGAGTGGCCAGGCTGGTCAGGGTGACCGGGCTGACCGCGTCAATCTCGACGCTGGCGGACTCGTGCAGCCGCCCATGCCTATCGCGATCACGGCCAGGTTGGTGACGGTGTCGCAGGTCACCGTCACGGGTACCTGAGCCGGGATCTGAACCTGGGCCTGAGCTGGGATAACAGCAGCCGCGAGCGCGAACGGGACCGCAGCGGAAGCCGCTGCGGCCATGACAACTCTGCGACACCGAGCCGTTCAGAAAGCAGTCTCGATCCCGTTTTGGCTACTGCGTGCATCTGCGCTTGCATTTGACGCGTGCGAAATAGCGTGCATCTTTACTCGGTTTCCGATTTGCACCCTCGCACGAGTCTGGGACCCATACGATGAACAACTACGTACCGTGTTCTAGCTGATCAGGTGATGAAAAACAGGCCTACCGGGGGCGGATACGCATTGAACGATGCAGCGCGCACTGCTGCGGAGTACCTTCCAGATCCAGTACCGCGGCGGGCCGTGATCCAGCCCGCAGCGTTCGAAGTGAATACGCCGCCGGACTAACTGCCGGAGATTCGGGATATGACACCAAAGAAGGAGCAAGTATGTGCATTCCCAGCGTCTGCTTGCCGCGAAGAACGTCCTGCCGCAGCGCCTTGACCGTGTCAGCGACCGTGTTCGCCGCGCCGGAGCAGGACCGATGACCCGCCGGCCCGCAGGCGACTCGCAGCACAGCCGGGGAAAGCCGGCAGCCGGACAGCGAGGCTGAGGCAGCAGCCACGACCAGCGCAATCGCCGGACTCCGCAATCGCCTGAAGCGTCAGGACACGCTCAAGGACCCAGCGGTCAGGAAAGAGCTACGCGAACTCGAGGAAGAGCTTGCGGCACTGCTCGACGACCCGGAGCGGAAACCAGGACGGCACCGCTCACCGGCAAGCCAGCTGCGCAGCTACGAGTCCTGGCAGGCCGACGACACCGCGCGGCCAGCAAGCAAGCCCGACCCTGCGTCGATCCGCACAACCTCGGACCTCATTGCCGCGCTCAAGCAGTTCAGGGCCTGGTCCGGGCGGACGCCGTGGCGCAAGATGGCTGCTCGCTCCGGCCAGACAGTGGTCCACTCGACCATGTTCAAGGCCATGCGAGGCACGGCCATGCCCAAGCTTGACGTGGTGCAGGCAATCGTCGTGGGCTGCGGTGGCAGCAAGGAGGACGTGGACGGATTCACCCGCGCCTGGCAACGCCTCAACTCGGCTACGTTCGGCGGCCACCTGACCTGCATCGAGCCGCTGGCGGCTCCGGTGGCTGTGGCGAAACTCGAGCTGGTACCAAGCGGCTAGCAGGCAGGAACGACGGAGTCCTGGGGCCTCCCCGCCGCCAGGGCTCCGCCGTTTCCCTGCCACTTCATTCATCGCCGCCATGCCTCGCCAGTGAATGCTTGCCAGGAAGCTCACCGTAACCTCGGCGTCCGGCGGCCATGGACTCCAGACAGACCTTCCCCATAAGACCGGGACGTCTCGCGCACCCTTAGTCAGTCGAGGGGCTCACAAAGGTGAGCTGTTGCCGGGCTCGTGCCTGGCGGCAGTCCGGTTCCGGGCGATGGTTCAGTCCGGCCAGGTGGTGAGCCTGCCAGGTATCCGCCCTTTCGAGTGCTGGCGACTGGCCTGCGGGGAGAGTGTTCGTCCTGGCCCGGAGGGCTGGGTTACCAGCCTCGGAGGTCGATGGGCCAGGTGTCGATGACCTCGTCGCCTCGGAACACGTAAGCGCGCTCGTGGTAGGCCATCGTGGGATCGATGTGGGCCGGGACTAGCCTGACCTGGTCGCCGACCGGTCTCGGAGGGGAAAAGACTGTGTGCTCGTCTGAGCAGTACCACAGGGTCGAACCGTCCAGCGCCGGGTTGCCGTGGTCCATGCCGAACGCTTTAAGACCCGCGTTGACGACTGACCAGTCGTCGCTGCTGGAGATCACCGTGGCAAGCACGAAGAGTGCCTGACCGAACGGCAGTCCGAGCTGGCCGTAGGCGGTGTCCATCAGAGCGTACGAGCCGGCCTGGATTTCGTTCGCCCAGGTGTTGATGGCGTAGGTGCCGGTGCCGCCGCCCGAGATCAGGTCACCGCCGACGTCGGCGTGGGCCAAGAGCAGCTGCTCCATCGACTCCTGGCACTTGTCCGCCCGCTCGGCCGCGTCGACTAGCCCGACTACGTGTCCCTCGTAGCCCATCACGCCCCGCACCGAAAGGCCGCCAGCACGGGCCAGGTCGGCCACCGCGCCGGCGTCGGCTGGCAGGCAGCCGCACCGGGGCAGTCCGACGTTGACGTCGATGATGACCTCGCGGACCCCGCCGGCCACGGCGGCCTCGATGGTCTGCGGCGAGTCGACCGCGACGGTGACTCGGGCCCCGGCGGCCACGAGAGCACCGAGCCGGCGCGCGTCGAGTACCTCGTTGGCGAGCAGCAGGTCGGTGCCGAGACCGGCCGCCGCAAGACCCTCACACTCCCTGATCGTGGCGCAGGTGAAGCCAGTGTGACCGACGGCGGCCTGACGTTTCGCCAGCTCCGTGCACTTGTGGGCCTTGATGTGCGGGCGCATCCGTGCCCCCGGCAGCGCACTAGCCATCTCGGCGAGATTGCGCTCAAGCGCGTCCGCGTCGATCAGCAGGGCCGGAGTCGGCAGGTCAGCGACGCGCCCGACGGCGGCGCCATCGGCGGTCACAGGTCGGCCTCGACGCAGATCAGCACTGGCCCGTCGACCGACTTAGCGGCGGCAAGGCCAGCCCGCAGATCAGCGATAGTCGCTGCCCTGATCACCCGCACGCCGAGGCTTGCGGCATTAGCCGCCAGGTCGACCGGCAGCTTGTCGCCGTCGAGCCGCCAGGTCGCCGGGTCGCGGTACCGGTAGGCCGTGCCGAAGCGCTGAGACCCGACCGACTCCGACAGCGCCCCGATCGAGGCGAAGCCATAATTCTGCACAAGCACCACAATAAGCCGCAGTCACTCTTGCACGACAGGCGCGGGCATCACCCGCCACGGCCAGGCCAGCATGCTTAGCGGCATCAAAGGACGCGACGTTCACGTTAATGAACCGCACGCCAGGCGCCGCGAACGCCGTCCGCGATGCCGTACTGAAGTCAGACCACCGCGTCCCAACCCCGATCACCACATCGGCCGACCGGGCCAGCGCATTAGCCGCCGGCGTGCCAGTCGCCCCCACCGCTCAAAGCCGAGCCGAACGGAAGCCGGGGATCGACCGCCTGCCCAGCCCAGGTGTCCCTGACCCAGCCATGCACCGGGTCATCGCAGATCAGCCAGCGCCGCTCGCCCGGCCCGGCCATCACGTTCAGGTAATACATGTCGTAGCCCGGCACCGCCATGGCCGGCCCGTGCCACCCGTGCGGCACCAGCACCACGTCACCCGATCTGACCTCGGCCAGCACGTCGATCGGCCGCTCGGCCGTGCCATACACGCGGTGGTACCCGATGCCTCGCGAGGGGTCACTGAGCTCGAAGTAGTAGATCTCCTCAAGCACCGACTCCCCCGGCCGGTCCTCGTCGTGCTTGTGCGGCGGGTAGGACGACCAGTTCCCGGCCGGCGTGATCACCTCGCAAGCCAGCAGCCTGCTCGCCTCGAACGCCGTCTCGGTACAGAAGTCGCGCACCTCCCGCGAGCACTGCCCGGCCCCCCGCAACTCCACCGGCACCCGGTCAGCCGCCCCGTACCTGACCGGCAACCCGGCACCGGCCCCGACCCCGGCCCGCGCCCCCGGCAGCGCATACCGCCCGCCACCGCCGACCGCCGAAATCACCGCCGTCACCCCCGGCGGCAAGTACGCGAAGTCAGTCACCCCAGAGAACACCGACTCCCGCCCGGTCAGCGAGATCACCTCACCAGCACACCGGACCACGCACGACCCCGCCAGCGGCAGCACCAGCAGTTCATCCGCCCCAGTAGAGAACTCCTCCGACTCACCCCGCCCCAGCGCCAGCACCCGCAGCGACGACCACTCCCACCCAGCCCCCTCCTGATCAAGCGCGACCTCCCACCGCCCGCGAGCCAGCGACCCCGCGCGACGATGCAGCGAACCTCCCGGCACGTCAGAACCTCCCCGCAAGCAGCGCATCCACCTCGGCCGAGGTCGGCATCGCCGTCGAGCACTCCAGCCGAGACGCCACGATCGCCCCCCAGGTACCCGACGGCCCGAGGTCGATCCCGTCATAGCCAGCCGCCTGAACCGCGTCCAGCACCTCATCCGCGCTGGGAGCGCCCTCATGAATTCCCACCGTGACCTCGAAACGCTCCGTAGCTGACTGGCACATTGCCTATTTTCACCATGTAAATGCTCCTTGAGATTTTAAATAATGCGCGTCAGCTGGTCCTGGCTAGCTCAGCGACCTTCAGCGCGGCCACCGCGTCGACCCCGCGAGCGCCGCTGCCGTTTCCTGACCTGACCGCCCGGCCGAACTCTTCCGCCTGCAGCCGCAGGGCCAGGTGAAACACGGCCTCGCCGCATTTCCTCGGCCACGGCCCCGCGCTCCCTCCGGAAGAGCCCCATCGATGTGACATAGCTGGGGCTGGAGCCCCATCGATGTGACATAGCTGGGGCTAGGGGTCGGGGTTAGGAGCCGGGGCTAGGGGCCGGGGTTAGGGGCCGGGGGCTAGGAGCCGGGGCTAGGAGCCGGGCCGGGCCGCGGCCATTTCGGGTGCGGCTCCCGCCGCTGGGTCGCGCTGGGTCGGTCACATGGATGTGGCAGCGCTGGGGCTCCAGCCCCAGCTATGTCACATCGATGGGGTGCGGTCGGGCGGGCCTGCGGCGGGAAAGGCCCGGATTTTCAGCCTGGGGCGCTGTTTCCCCGCTTCAATGGTGGACTTGATCTCCGCGAGGACCTGAGCAGCGTCTGCCCTGAGCCGGGCCGGCGTGAAGTGGAGCACAAAGATGCCCTGTGCACTCATCCTGGCGTGCCTGGCGAGGGTATTTGCCCAGCCTTCAGGAGACAGATGCCACTCACGCGAGTCAACCTCGCCGGCAACGCCCGCCTCCGGCCAATAAGCGTCAGGCTGGGCGAGAAACTCTGAACCGACGTAGAGCCGCGCGTTGTACATAGCCTCGGGCACCCGGCCGCGCTTGATCAGCGTGCGCAGGTCGCCTTCCGTAGCGGATCTGACGCCGTCAATGACCTCTTCAATCGCAGTTCGAAGTGCGTATGACCCTTGCTTCGGCCCGGCCAGGAGCTCCGAGGTCAGCTGCTCAGCGGTACATTTCCGGCGCTGAACCGCATCAGCGACGATCGCGCGGACATCGCGGAGATCGATCCGGCCCCTGGACGCGTCTCCGACCGCTCTCGCTATCGGAGCCCACCTAAGTCCGTCGTCGATCCATGGCCGCTGCGGCATCCTGGTGGTCCGATGCACGCGCACGAAGTCGGTGCTCTGCCGCTGAGCTGTGGCCGGCACGAGCACGTCGACAAGCTCGGACTGCGGCACGCGGACACCTTGACGACGCAATGCGGCCAGACCGGTAATCACCGATTCTCGCAGCGGCATAAAGTAACGCGGCGACTTCGCGCTGACCCACCGTCAGGAGCCCGGTATGCGCGAGGTAAACACCTGGTAACACGACTCTCCAGGTTCTGGCGCCGGCCAGCTTATGCCGCAGCGTGTCCTCCGATAAGCCAAGAGACAGCACCTGGGATCGGGCAATAATCTCGCATTGCTCACGTAGCACCGAGTTAACGGCTCGCTCTGCGGCCGTCGCAGCTCTTGTCATGCGCGCAGCATCCCACCGGCCTCCGACATTCCGGTGTGGCGGCCGGAGAGGTGATCAGCCGGAGCGGCGATTCAGGTCATCGAGCAGGGTCACGCAGGCGTGGATCGTCCGCACGTGCGGCACCGCGATGTCGAGCCGGGCCGCCAGTTCCACCACGGCCCCGGTCATGCAGCCGACCTCGAGGCGCTTGCCCGCCTCCAGATCTTGCAGCATGGACGTCTTGTGATCGCCCACGGCGATGCCGGCCTCCAGCCGCCGCTCAAGCGACACGGGGAACTTGACCCCCAGCCGGTCGGCTACCTGCGCGCACTCGGCGAACACCGAGCGCAGCAAGTCCATCATCTCGGGCGCAGAGCCGAGCTGGCCGAGCGTCGCCCTGGTCAGCGCCGTCACCGGGTTGAACGCCACGTTTCCGATCAGCTTCAGCCAGATCTGATCCGCCAGCCGCTTCTCCACGGGCGCCCGCAGCCCGCCCGCCGCCAACGCCGCCGAGATCGCCGGCACCGCTCACTCGCCGCCCCGTCCGGCTCGCCGATCGTGAAGCGGGTGCCCTCGATGTGGCGGATCACGCCTGGCTCGATGATCTCGGTGGAGCAGTACACGACGCAGCCCACGTTGTGCTCGGGCCGGATTGAGGCCGCGATGACTCCGCCGGGGTCGACGCTCTCCAGGCCGGGCTGGTACCACCAGGGAATCCCGTTCTGAGCCCAGATCGCCGCCGCACCGGGTGCCAGCAGTTCCCCCAGCCGGGGCGCGAGCTCGGTCAGGCTGTATGCCTTGAGCCCGACGAACACCACGTCAGCCCCGGCCACGACCGCCAGATCATCGGTCACCGGCGGATGCGCGACGAAGTCGCCGCGCGGCGACAGCACCCGCACCCCGTCGGCCTTCATCGCGGCCAGGTGCGCTCCGCGCGCGACCAGCGTGACGTCGGCCCCGCCGCGAGCCAGCGCCGCCCCGACGTAGGCGCCGATCGCCCCGGCACCGACCACGACGAAGCGCACGGCTACGCGTCCAGCCCGGCGAGGAACTCGGCCACCCGCCGGCGCTGCACCTTGCCGGTCGCTGTCCGCGGGAATCTCGTCGAGAATGCGCACGCTGGCCGGCACCTTGAAGCCGGCTAGCTGCTGCCGGCAATGGTCGATCAGCTGCGCAGCGTCGGCCTGGCCGGACAGAGTTACCGCCGCGCCTACTAGTTCACCGTATTTATCGTCAGCCACGCCGAAGCAGACCGCGTCGCGCACGGCGGGATGTGCCAGGAGCACCTGCTCGATTTCCAGCGGCGAGATATTCTCCCCGCCGCGCAGGATCATCTCCTTCAGGCGCCCTTCGAGGTACAGGTAACCGCCCTTCAGCACGCCAAGGTCGCCGGTGCGGAACCAGTCGCCGAAGAATGCCTGCGCGGTCGCCTCCGGGTTGTTCACGTAACCCGACATGACACTCCGGCCGCGGATCACGACCTCGCCGGCCTGCCCGTCCGGCAGCAACTCTCCCGTCCGTGGTCGCGATCGCGATCTCAAGACCGGTCGCGACGCCGACCGAGCCGGGAATCCTGGCCGCCGGCGGCAGCGGGTTCGACGCCATCTGGTGGCTGGCCTCGCTCATCCCGTACGCCTCAAGCATCGGCACCTGGTACGCCTGCTCGGCCCGCTCCATCAGCGCCGGCGATAGCGCTGAGCTGCACGAACGCGCAAACCGGAGCGTGGCAGGTGGCCCGCCAGCGTCGGCGGCGTCCAGGATCATCTGATGCAGCGTCGGCCCGGCGGACACCCACGTCGCCCCGTGCTCGCGCGCCTGCCGCCAGAACCGCTGCGCCGTGAACCGGCGCGGCACCACGACCGCACCGCCGCCCCCGAGCGCGGCGAACGTCGACGCCACCAGCCCGTGCACGTGAAAGAGCGGCATCACGCAGAACGAAACGTCAGCCGGATCCGAGCTGGTAGTGCTCTCCGATCGTCCGGGCCGAGGCCATCACGTTGCGCTGGAGCAGCGGCACCTGCTTGGGACGGCTCGTCGTGCCGCTCGTGTGCAGGACAATCGCCACGTCGTCAGGCGGCCCGGCGTCGAAGCTGGCAGAAGAGCGAACTTCTTTTTCCTTAACGAACAGTCCGGGGGGACCGTCGTCCCCAGGCTGCACCGTCAGCAGGGTGATCGAGCATTCCTGCGCCGCGCTGACTGCCGCCGCCGGACGGCTGGCCGGGATCAGCATCAGCCTCGGCGCGATGTCGGTCAGGAAGAAGACGAACTCGGTGTGGGTGTAGGCCGGGTTGAGCGGAGCGGCGGTCGCGCCGACCGCGTTGATCGCGAACAGGAGCTGGACGATCTCCGGGCCGTTCGGCAGCACGAGCGCGACCCGGTCACCGCGCTGGACGCCCGCCGCAGCGAGCCGCCCCGCCAGGGTCTGGACTCGGTCGGCGAGCTGAGCGTGAGTCAGGCGGGTGCCGTCCTCACCGGTGATCAGCGCCGGGCGACCGGGGTCTGGCTGGTCGAGGAGGGCGGTGAGGGGTTCGGCCGGCTGGTCGGGTTTCTTGTCGGTCATCGGCCAGCCTCCGCGTCTGATTCAACCTGCTTGGCAGTTTCCCATTGTGTCGGGGCCGGGCGGCTCTGGCGCCAGCGGAACTCGGCTTCGCCGGTCGGGGTGGAGGGCGGGCCTTGCACGAAGGGCCAGATCTCTTCGGCGATAGAACGCCAGTTGGCGGTCGCGGTCAGCTCCCCGAGCACAGCGAACAGGCCGAGGTTGATTCGCTGCAGCACGACATAGGAGCGCGGGATGCTGACGAACTCGGCGACCGGGCTGCGCACGTCGAAGAATCTGCGGACCACGGCGCTTGAGTAGTCCGGGGTAATGGTGAGCGGCTCGGCCTTGCGAATGGTGGCGTAGAAGACGGCCAGGTGCTCGACTACCTGCTCGGTGGAGAGCGGGGCACCGGGGCGCAGGAAGCCGGCGATCTCCATGCTGCGGCGGAACTCCTCGGGGTCATCCCTGACGCAGAGGTTGCGGGCCATGTTCATCAGCGGCTGCAGCTCGGTCATGGTGAAGTGCTTGACCAGGCCGAAGTCCAGGAAGGTGACCCGGCCGTCGCCGTGGAATAGATAGTTGCCTGGATGCGGGTCGCCGTTGAAGGCGTGCAGCTCGTACAGGCTGCGGAAGACGAACCGGTAGATCGTCTCGGCGGCCAGGTCGCGCTCGTGCTGGGACCAGCTCTCCAGATCGGCGAACCTGGCCCCGACCGCCAGATCACTGGTCACGATGCGGCGGGTGGAGAGCTCGGGGACCACGTTCGGCACGATGATCGTCGGGTGGCCCTCGTAGTACCGGGCGAACTTGGCCTGATTGGCGGCCTCGCGCCGGTAGTCGATCTCTTCGAGCACC
This sequence comes from uncultured Actinomycetota bacterium, assembly GCA_963819285.1. Classification (GTDB taxonomy): domain Bacteria; phylum Actinomycetota; class Actinomycetes; order Streptosporangiales; family Streptosporangiaceae; genus Chersky-822. The sequence goes on along the minus strand of CAWFVM010000004.1, from coordinate 1,211,503 downwards.
CGCTCCCGCAGCTCGGCGAGCAGCGCGTCGACGTCCTGGCTCGGGGCGGTGATCCGCAGCATCCGGCGGAGCAGCGAGACATTGTCGAGGTCGGCGGCGATGGCTTCGGCGATGCCGGGGTACTGGATCTTGACCGCTACGGCGCGGCCGTCTTGGGTGATCGCGCGGTGTACCTGGCCGATGGACGCGGCGGCTATCGGCTCGGGGTCCCATTGGGCGAAGACCTGTTCCGGCGGCTGCCCGAGTTCTTCTCGCACGACGGAGGCGGCTAGCTCGGCGCTCATGGGCGGGACGCTGTCCTGCAGGCGGCTGAGGGTCCTTCTTACTGCCGGGGACAGGCCTTCGTCGACGTAGCTGGCCATCTGGCCGATCTTCATCAGGACGCCCTTCATCGCCCCGAGGGTCTCGGCGACGTCCTGCGCGGTCTCCAGAGCCAGGTCCTGGCGGAGCTGCTGCCTGGCCTCGCCGGCGGCGGCGAAGAGCTTCGGCGCGCTGCTCGCGTACCTGGCACCGCCTCTGGCGATGAGCTGAAGGGCGGACAGTCCTCGTTCAAGGCGCAGGTGGCCGACCCGGCGCCGGATCGCGTACCCGGTCAGCAGGGCGATTCCGGCACCGCCGGCCAGGGTGATCGCTGTGAGCCGCAGGGCGCGGCCGCTGTTGCCTGGCCTCATGCGCGGTGCGCCGCGCGGACCCGTGCGGTGATGCGCTGCCTGGCCTCAAGGACGCCGGGCTCGCCCAGGAAGACCGCGTCGAGCACGCCGAGTGCCTGGCGGATCTCGGTCTGCCTGGCCGGCGTCAGCGGGTCGCGCTGATAGCCGTACATGCTGGCGGCCCAGTCGGGCAGGGCGGCGACGGCGCCATCCCTGATGTCCTGCCAGATCTCGGCCAGATCCTCGTCCAGGCCCGGCGGATCGAGCAGGAAGGCCATCGACTCGGCGGCGGCGGGGGTACGAGCGAGCTCGGGCCTGACCGATTCCAGGTAGGCGGCTAGCTCGGCGACTGATGCCGGGATCTGGTCGCGCGGGATGCCGACGAGCTCGGCGGCGACGACCATCTCCGCGACGTAGGTGTCGGCGTCGTCGGGCTTCAGGGGCGTCCCGAACAGCTCCCTGGCTACCAGGGTGGAGTCGATCAGGGCGGCGTGCACCCAGAGCAGGAGGGCGGGGTCGCTGGCGGCGTAGGGCCGGCCGGTGCTGGGGTCGGTGCCTTTGACGTGCTCGTGGATCCGGCGAACTCGCGCCGCCGCTTTCTCGGCTGCCGCTTTCTCGCCGAAGCTGACCGTGGCCAGGTACCGGGACGTGGCGGCCAGCCTGCCGACCGGGTCCTCGCGCCAGTCGCTGTGCTGGTCGACGCCGGCCATGGCGAGGGGGTGCAGTGCCTGCATCAGCAGTGCCCGCAGGCCGGCGACTGGTCCGGACAGGTCGGCGTTCGCTCGCCAGGTGACGCTGGCCGGGCCGAAGAAGCCGTCGTCGGCGGGGTGTTCTGGGACGCCAGCGGTGTAGGCGGCCGCCGATCGCTCCACCAGTCCTTCGGCGTCTGCATAAGCGTTCATGTGGCCCAGGGTACGTACTGATGCGAGTCAGGCCGGTAGCCGGTCCAGAGGTCGTGGCGGGGCTGCCTGCTGTTGTTGCGGGGGCGGATCGGGCGGCGGTTACCCGGTGCCGGCTGCTTCGCAATGCCTGGCACCGGGCAACCGCCGTCCGCTCCGCGCGTCTGGGCACAACGCCCAACTCCTGGATTCGGGCATCGCGGCAGGGACGATGTGGTGCGCCCGCGCAACTTTCCGGGTTCTGTCGCAAATCTCTGGGTGGTAACGGTTGTTTGCGTTCGGCGTGTCGCGGTGGTGCGGGAGCGGGCTCCTGGTATCTGGCTGGGTGTCGAATCCGCCGGAGCCAGGAGCCCGCCGTGTCATTGTCGCAGTGTGATGGGGAGTTGTCGTGTGCGCGGGTGCTTTCGGTGCTGATGCCGCATCTGGCGGGGCTGGTGGTGGAGGGCGTGGCGGATACCGGGGAGCGGGTGGTGGTGCGGGCGCGGCCGGCGGCGGAGCGGGTGGCGTGCCCGGACTGCGGGGTGCTGTCGGGCAGGCGGCATGGCGGGTATGCGCGGTTCTTGCGTGATCTTCCGGTCTGGGGGCGGCCGGTGGTGGTCCGGCTGCAGGTCCGGGTGCTGGACTGCGTGAACCCGGGGTGCGCGCGGAAGTCGTTCGCTGAGCAGGTCGAGGGCCTGACGTCGGCGCGGGCGCGCAGGACGCCGCTGCTGGCGGGGGCGCTGGAGGCGGCCGCGCGGGTGCTGGCCGGGCGGGCCGGGTCGGCGCTGGCCGGGCAGCTGGGCATGCCCGCGTCCCGGCACTCGATGATCCGGCTGGTCCTGGCCCTGCCGGAGGAGGACCCGGGGACCGCGCCGCGGGTGCTGGGAATCGATGATTTCGCGTTCAGGCGGGGCCGTGACTACGGCACGGTGCTGATCGATATGGAAACCGGGCAGGTCATCGGGGTGCTGCCGGACCGGGAGACCGGGACGGTGAAGAAGTGGCTGGAAGACCATCCCGGTGCCGCGGTCATCTGCCGGGACCGGGGCACTGGCTACGGCGCCGCCTGCCGCCAGGGCGCCCCGGACGCGGTCCAGGTCGCTGACCGCTGGCACCTGCCGCGCAATCTCAGCGACCGGGTCCGCCAGGCCACCGCCGCCGTCCTCGCCGGGCACCAGCACGAGGACCACCGCGAGCAGCAAGGAGAGCAAGGAGAAGCCCCGCCGCCCCCGCGGCGGGAGTCGCGGGAGTCGCGGGAGTCGGCGCGGGCCGGCGAGGTCCGCCGGCTGCACGCGGAGATCCGGCGCCTGCTCGACGCCGGCCACTCCGCCGCGGCCGTCGCCCGAGAGCTGGGCCTCTGCGTGCCCACCGTGCGCAGGTACGCCGCCGCCACCGCCGCCGAGATCCTCCCCGCCCGCCAGCCCTCCGCCGTGGACCCGTACAAGGACCACCTCATCCGCCGCTGGAACGAGGGCGCCCGCGACGCCCGCGCCCTGGCCGCCGAGATCACCCGGCTCGGCTACCAGGGCTCAGACCAGCAGGTCCGCCGCTACCTCCGGCCCCTGCGGCACCTGCCCGGCAGCGCCCCTCCCCCGCCCCCGCCGCTGCCCGCCGCCCGCGACATCGCCCGCTGGATCATGACCAGCCCCGCGAACCTCACCCCCGAGGACACCGCCGCGCTCGCCGCCGTCACCGCCCGCATCCCCCGCCTCGCCCTCATCACCGGACTGGCCCGGTCCTTCGCCGACATCAGCGCCGGCCTCACCGCCACCCGCATCAGCCCCGCCACCAGAACCGAAACCCTCGACACCTGGCTGCACGCCGCCGAGACAGCCGGCATCCCCGCGCTCGCCTCCTTCGCCGCCGGCATCCGCCAGGACTACGACGCCGTCCGCAACGGCCTGTCCCTGCCCTGGAACAGCGGAAAAGTCGAGGGAACCGTCAGCAAGATCAAGAAAATCAAGCGCCAGGCCTACGGCCGCGCCAGCTTCCCCCTCCTCCGCAAGCTCATCCTCGCCGCCAACCAGCCAACGTAACCATCCAGAAATATGCGACAGAACCACTTTCCGTGATCATGAAGCAAAGCCTGATCACGGAAGATGAGCCGCATGTTCACACCGTCGGGGTTCCGTGAACAGGACCGGGATCATGATCGATCATGATCACGGAGTCCCGGTGGCGTGAGTCACCGGGGCGGAACCTGCGCACCTTCGGCGATAAACTCGACCTTAGGTTATAAAGATCCCAAATCCGGCATCCGTCTAACCCTGCTCGGCTTCTCCATCCGGGCCTGGGTTGATGGCTAAGCTGCCGTTATGCCTCCTACCGGGCACTTGTTTGCCTTTGCGGTGCTGTCGTTCGTTCTGATAGTCATTCCGGGGCCCAATGTGCTGTTCGTGATCAGCCGGTCGCTGATGCTTGGGCGGGTCGCGGGAGTCAGTACCGCGGCTGGCGGGCAGCTTGGCTGTTACGCGCAGATCGTCGCCGTGGCCTTCGGGGTCGGCGCACTGGTCGAGCGCTCGGTGGTCGTCTTCACCGTGATCAAGCTCGTCGGAGCCGGATACCTGGTCTATCTCGGCGTGCAGGCCGTCCGGCATCGCCGGGCACTGTCGGCGAGTTTTGAAGGCGCTTCCGAGCCTAAGAGCATCGGGCGCATCCTCCGAGACGGATTCGTGGTGGGGGTCGGCAATCCCAAGACCATCGTCTTCTTCACGGCCGTCCTTCCGCAGTTCGTGTCCCGGCAGGCCGGGCACGTGCCGCTGCAGTTGCTGCTGCTCGGCGTGATCTTCGTCGGGATCGCGGTCCTGTCAGACTCGGCCTGGGCCTTGGCCGCCGGGTCGGCCAGGACGTGGTTCGCGCGCTCGCCGCTCAAGCTGGAGCTCATCGGCGGGGCAGGCGGCCTCGCGATGATCGGGATCGGGGCCAGCCTGGCCCTGACCGGCCGCAAGGACTAACCGTAGCCGGGCCGCTCTGGGCGAGATGGTTCCGCCAGATCATCGCCAGCAACTGTGCAGGCGGCTGGCGCAAGCTCAAGCACGAGCCCAGTCCATGACGCACCAGTGCTCAGGCTGTCACGCGGCCCATCGGGAGCCTTCTGGGTGGGAGGCAGATCAGTAAACCAGTCAATCACCCGCAGGGTATTCCGTGATTATGGAACGTCACTTTGATCACGAAAACACCAGGATGGGATCATCCAGGCGAAGTTCCGTGATCACGAGCCAGAGCATTATTACGGAACCTGCGCGGGCCGACTTTGCCTGGTCGCGTACTGCCACGATCAGGGCCTGTCGGACTATTCCTCACCTGGTCAGAGCGTGATCAAGCGGCACACACTGGCAGTTGACGGACTACCGGGCAGATAATAAGCTCCATCATATCGTGAGCTGTCGCTGTGTGTGCCATTTGCGAGACTTATCTTGTTAGACAAGGAAATCCGGTCACAACCCGTTTGCGGAGATATGTCGTGGACATGCCCAGACAAGACGGGTCCGAACGCCAGTTAGATCGCAATGGCTGCGAACATGACTTAACCGGGCGATTACGGAAATTAGTTGCCAGCGCCGCCGACAACGACTGCACCTCCTGCCGGGATCAGCTGTCGTTGCTGTCTTTCGTCCTTGCCGATGAGGACATCTCGTGCGACCCGATTCCATCTCCGCTGGCCCATGCGTCCGGCTTGACGCGTCACCTGTCACAACGGGAAGAGGCGATCCTCCGGTTACTCGGCAGCGGGTACGACAACCGCTCTATCGCCCAGCGACTCAGTTTAAGTGAGTATACCGTCAAACGGCACATCACGAACATACTCGCCAAACTGGAGCTTACGTCCCGGCTGCAGGCAGGTCTGGCGGCGCAGGTCATGTCTTGCCCGCTGCGGAATGGCCGTTGGCACTTAGGTGGTATGGACGACCTCAAATCCGCTGCCTACGCTTACAGAACAGAGATGAGAACAGAGGAGGAGGTGACTCGGATGACCATTGAGGAGAGGACGATCAGCGTGGCCAGGAACAGCCTGCCAGGCTAGTCAATAACTAATCGATTCCGTGAAATCATCCGATTCACGGAATCGATTGGTGCCCTTTTATCTACCCCTCACCAAGAACTCGACCGGAGGAGGTCCGCAATGGAAGCCAGACCGAAATTGAAGATCACCTCGCCTGCATATAGAGTAGGCGAATCGGTCTTTCTGCAACGCGGCGCCTCCATGCTGGAGATCAAGGACAACGACGGCGACGTGCGCGCGCTGTTCTCATTGCTGGACGGTACCCGGACGGTCGCGGACCTTGAGCGGGAGTTTCAGGCGACCAGGCCACACTCGGCTTTCAATGTGGCTGACGCCGTCCAGCTGCTCGACGGGCGCGGCGTACTCGTGGACGCCGCCGCTGCCGCCGCGGCGGATCTGGACGACTACGAGCGCGAGCGGTGGAAGCGCAACCTCGGGTTCTACGAGACCTACGCCTCGTTGTCGCGCGGCCAGTACGACATGCAGGAGCGTGTCCGCGATTGCAAGGTGACCCTGCTTGGCGTCGGCGGAGTGGGCACGCACATCGCGCTCGACCTTATGGGCCTGGGCGTCGGTGATCTGCGACTAGTCGACTTCGACAAGGTCGAGCTTTCCAACCTGAACCGCCAGATCCTCTATAAAGAGTCGGATATCGGCCACAAGAAGCTAGACCTGGCAGTCAGCAGGCTTCGCGAGTACGCGCCGAGATCCACGATCACCGGCATGGAAATGAAGCTGACTTCGGCCGACGACGTCGTGGCTGCCGTGACCGGCCGTGACTTCGTGATCTGCTTCGCCGACCGGCCGAAGGCGCACGTCGTGCAGTGGCTCAATGAGGGCTGCGTCCGCGCTCAGGTACCGTTCATCTGCGGCGGCGTCCAGGGCCAGCGGTCGGTTATGTACCTGATAGTTCCCGGTGTCACCGGATGCGTTGAATGCTGGGGCCGGTGTAATGCCGACGACGATCTCAGCAAGGAACTGCGGGAAAAGATCGTCGCGCTGCACTCCGAGGATGCTGGCGTCGGGCCGGACATGGCAGCCTTCGGGGCAATGGTTTCGGTGCTGACCTCCCTTGTCGTCACTGAGTTCGTGCGATACGTCGCGGGTATTTCTAAGCCGCTGGCGCTAGGCAGGATGATCGAAGTACACTTTGACGACATGGCCGCTCGCGAAGCTGAACGCTGGGAGCGGCGATCGGATTGCCCAGTCTGTAAGGATGTCGAGCCTGCCGGGGTGGCATGACCAGCGTCGATTCGAAAACCGCGGAATCTAAAGGAGACGCGCATTCGCTGCGCGACTTCAGGCTGCTGCTGACAGCCTTTATGGTGTCCATTACCGGTGACTGGCTATATAAGCTCGCGCTACCGCTGCTCATTCTGAAGCTGACTGGGTCAGCCCTGCAGACCGCACTGATCTACAGCCTGGAGTACGTCCCCTACCTGATATTCGCGCCATTCGCTGGCGTGATATCTGATCGGCATGACCGCCGGCTGCTCATGGTCAGGGCGGACAGCGCCGCCGCTTGCGTGGTCGGCATCGTAGCCGTGCTGGCCTGGTTCAATCAGTACCACCTATGGCTCATTTACCCAGCGGCATTCATGCTCTCGACAATTACGCCGCTCTACCAGGCCACGTTCTTGGGCATGCTGCCGAACACCGTGCCGAGAGAGCGGCTGAGCTGGGCCAATTCGCGACTTCAGGCGGGTCAGGGCACGCTGGACCTGACCGGCCCGCTGCTCGGCGCGAGTGCGGTCGTTTTCCTTGGCACCCGAGGCGCGCTGACCGTGGATTCGGTGTCATTCGCGCTGTCGGCACTTGCCGTCGCGCTCATGGCCCGTACACTGACCCAGCGCGAGCGCGATCCCGCCGCCAGCGTGATCGGCGACCTGAAAGAGGCGGCCAAGTTCATCCGCAGCAGCCCAGCGCTGCTGTGGGGGGCGGTCGTAGCCTCGGGCAGCTCCTTTGGGCTGGCGATGGTCGAGGCCAACATGATCACTTACCTGGTTCACTTCCGGCATCAGCCGGTAGCGGCCGTCGGCGTGGTGTTCGCTGCGCTCGGCTTAGGCTCGCTCCTTGGCGCACTGCTCACGCCCAGGATTCTGAGCCGGTTCAACCCCGGCACAGTCATCATCTGCTGCGTCATCATCGGCGGCAGCGCAACCGCACTGCTTGCCGTCCAGCATGAGTTCGTGACGATCGCGGCGACCTGGATACTGGTGGGCGCATCCACTGCGGGCTTCATCGTCACCTTCTACACCATGCGGCATCAGATTGTCCCTGAACGCCTGCTCGGCCGGGTGGTGATCCTCACCAGGGTAGTTGCCTACATGATGGTACCTATCGCGCCTATCATCGGCGGTGCGCTGCTCTCGGACACCAATAAATTCTGGCCAGTAATAGCGGTATCTTCGGCCGCGCAAATCGGGGTGGGGCTGGCCGCGCTGTGCACGCCATTCAGGAAGGCCGCAGCCGCCGCTCAGCTGAGCCCTGAGGCAGCATAACCGCGCCTTCCGGTCTGCTAGGGGCGAGGAAAACTGTCGCGTACGGCGTCGATGAGGGTGTCACGGGAGACCGGCCCGCCGAACCGCAGCCGGTCGTATCGCGTGAACGGAAGCTCGATCTCATCGAGCTCGTCCACGAGCCTGTGCAGATCTGCCAGCCACCCCTGCGACTCCTGCGGCTCGGCGGTGGCCCGGCTAATGGCCTCGACCAGGTAGTTCTTCCGCTTGAGCGTGTCCGGGGTGATGGTTCGCAGGCAGACATTCTGCCCGCTCAGGTAACCCTGCCACTCGCCGGCCGCCTCCTGGCCATCAGTCCACTGCGAGAGAAACCAGTCCTCCAGCTTCTCGATGCCCCCGGCCTGCTCGGATAGCTCAAGCAAATCGGCCGGGACCATCTCACTCCCGTCTGACATGAGATAGCTCGGCAACGGCAGCTGCCCGTCAAGCATGCTCTGGCGAAGGACGTCGGCAGGCACAAACCACTCGGCGCAAAGCTCGCTAAGCGGCACGAAAAGCGCAGCTACATACGCATCATCGGCGCTGGTCATTGGATGCTCGCCATTAACTGCCACGAACCGCGCGGCTACTTGCGCCTTAAGATCCGACACATTACCTCCCGCGAGAAAGTATAACCCGCAGGCAATCCCGATGCCTGCGGGCATCAGGGCAGGACGGGCTTGGTCCAGACCGAGATGTGCTTGCTGCTCTCGCTGGTGAACGGCTCCCTGGCCCAGCCGCTCCATCGCTCGCGCAGCTCCAGCCCGGCGAGCTGGGCCATCAGGTCGAGCTGCGCCGGCCACGCATACCGGAACGGGTACGTGGTGAATTCGCCTCGGCCGTCAATAATCTTGAAATAGTTGGAGCTCATCGCCTGGGCCGCGGTGTCGTAGACATCAAACGCGGCTCGGGTCGGGCTCACATGGAACGGCACGAGGTTCTGACCGGGCGGGAGCTTGCGCAGTTCCGGGATATGGACCTCGATGAGGAGGCAGCCACCGGGCTCCAGCTGCTCTACGACACCGAAGCGGACCAGGCACTGGCCGAAGGTCACACCATTCCTGTCGCCTGGGACGGTACCGACGCCGGGCTCGGCCCCGGCATCGACGCCTCGATCGCCGCGGGCTTCGCTTTGCACGCGGCCGGCGCGGGTGGTTGCCGACGGCCAGGCTCGACGTGGTGCAGGTAGCCTGGAAAGGCTCTCCCCCGGGGTTGCCCAGGGCGACCGCGCCGCAGCCATTCAGCGGCGCGGAGGAGCCGTCGGCGAAGAACGCGACCGTCCCGCCGCCGTCGCCGGTCACCGTCGCGGTGAACATCACCGCCTGGCCGGCGTCTGACGGGTTCACCGACGAGGACACAGTGGTGGCACTGACGGTCAGCGCCTTGACGGTCTGGCCGCCGGCCAGGGTACCGCTGCTCGCCGCGAACCTGGTGTCACCGGAGTAAGCGGCGGTGATCGGGTGGTTGCCTGTGGTCAGGCTACTGGTGGTGCAGGTGGCCTGGAACGGCGCGGGGCCGATGAGGGCGACTGCGCCGCAGCCGACCAGCGGGGTGGAGGAGCCGTCGGCGAAGAACGCGACCGTCCCGCCGCCGTTACCGGACACGGTCGCGGTGAATGTCACTGGCTGGCCGGTGATCGACGGGTTCGCTGAGGATGACACGGTGGTGGTGGCGACCGTGGTGCTGGTCTGGCCGGCGGCCAGGGTGCCTGTGCTCGGCGCGAACTGGTCGTCGCCGGTGTAGGCGGCGGTGATCGGGTGGTTGCCGATGGCCAGGCTCGAGGTGGTGCAGGTGGCCTGGAGAATGACACTAAACCCAGAAACCGGTGGCGAACTCGAAATCGATATTCAACCGCCAGCTAGCTCTGTCGCCTCCAGGTCACCCCGGCCTCGGGCGGATCGCTCCCGCAGCCCGATACCAGCCGAGTAGCCGCATTCGGTCATACCTGGCGGCCAGCAGGTCCGCCGATTCAGTACGGGATTCCCTTGAGCGGTCACAAGAAAACGGCCGCGAATCCACATGCCAGAGATCTGCGCGCCGAAACATGAGTGCCAGCCCGGCGGAGAGTAGCTAAAACGCGCCACGACGCTCAGGCACTACAGCGCGCCCGGCGAACCAACGCATAATCACGACCCTCCCGCCATTCGACCGTTCCGATCAACGAACAGTTGCGGCTAACTAAGTAACAGACGGCGGGGAACCCGCTGGGATCGCGCGGGCGATTCAAGCGGCGTAGGTACGAAGAACGCTCAGCGCGATGGCGCCATACGGGCCTTCGGCGCGCAGGCCGGATTGCTCGGGCGCGAGGCGCTGAGCAGCCACCCGGCAGAAGGCACCGCCCGCCCCGGTGATCACAGACGCCGCGTCTGGCGGCCCGAACTGCCAGGTGTCGTTGCCGTCAGGCGCGGTGAGCTCGCAGTAGACCGGCTGCGCCTGCTCTCCGGCGAGTGCGAGCGAATACGCCAGCGACCGATGCGCGAGCCACGCGACATGACGCAGGCGCTCCGTATCCGGCAGGTCGATGCCGAGCGGCCCGACGATGTCCAGTCCGTGGGCCCAGTGCTCGGCGAGCCTGGTCGTCGCCAGCGTGGCAGGTTTCAGTGGTGCCTCGATCCAGCGCAGAGGCTGTCTCTGGTCGGCCGCCCGCAAGGCCGCCACCGCCGCGACGCGCGCGGTCTGCCACCGCCCGAATACCTCAGCCGGCGCCGCTCGCTGAGACTGAACGAGCAACTCCATCGCCCGGTCGACGCTCATAGCCGGATCAGGCCGCGAGCCGATCCCGGCACCAGTGGCAGCCGCGACGACCGCCTCCTCGGTCTGAGCCAGGTGCAGCACGACATCGGCCACGCTCCAGCCGGACGCACCCGACTCGGTAGTCCACTGAGCCTCATCGAGACCCGCGAGTATGCCGTCCAACCGGTCTTGCTCAGCCTCAAGATCATCGAAAATAGCCATACCAGCACTATGCCCGAGCCTGCCCGACTGTTGCGGGGCACCGCTGACGTAGTCGCGAGTACCCGGGCAGCCCTTCCCTCAGCGCCGTCCCTGACGGGATTCTGGCGACGATGCTACAGCGGAATGCGGTCTGGCAGGCCTCGCTCGAACCCTGGCCATGAGTGCTCCCAGGAGGACTCGAACCTCCGTCGCCGGCTTCGGACGCCGGAATCCTGTCCTCTGGACCATGGGAGCGTGAGTGCGCCGGGGAGGACTCGAACCTCCGTGTGGTGTGCCCGGTTTACAGCCGAGTGCGGTCGCCGCTGCGCCACCGACGCATTGGGGTGCCCAGCCGGAATTGAACCGGCCTGCCCAGGGTCACAACCTGGTCTCTGACCCAGCCGAGTCTGGGCACCAGTAGTCAGCGAAGGAATCGAACCCTCGTTCCCGGTTTGTAAGACCGGTGCTCTCCCATTGAGCTAGCCGACCATGAGCGCGTCCGGAGGGACTCGAACCCCCACTTCTCCTGATCCGTAATCAGGCGCCTTTTCCGTTGGGCTACGGACGCATGGCTCTCAGGCCAGGATTCGAACCTGGGAAAACGGATTAACAATCCGTCGTGTTGCCGCTACACCACCCGAGAATGAGTGCCGCGCTTTAGCCGTCCTTCCGGCCCTGGCGCGCGGCCAGCCTTCGTAGCGGAGGTCGGATTTGAACCGACGATCTCTGGGTTATGAGCCCAGCGCCTTGGACCGAGCTAGGCGACTCCGCAGTAGCCCCACCGGGACTCGAACCCGGTCTTCGAGGGTGAAAACCTCGTTGCCTACCCATAACAGATGGGGCCTTAGGCCATCTACGACGTGACGTGCCCCGCCAAGGACTCGAACCCTGACCTATCTCCGTAAAAGGGAGTAATGCAGCCATTACACCAGCGAGGCGTAGACCGGGCAGGGCTCGAACCTGCACATCCCCCGGATATAAGCCGGGTGCCGTCACCATTTAGCTACCGGTCCTTGCGTAGGGCACCTGCGAATTGAACGCAGCTCGGCCGACTTATCAGGTCGGTGCCAGCAACCAGCTAGCCTGCACCCCTTGAGCGGCAGGCGGAGGCCCTGATCCTCAGCGGCTTGCGCCGCCCGTCCGGGTTCAAACCGGAGGCCACCCTGGTGACTTCACCTGCCATGGCGGAAACCGGAGAAGTCGAATCTCACTCCTTGCGGAGCCAGCCGCTTTCGAGACGGTGCCGGGCGCCTGCCCGGTTCAGCTTCCATGCGCGGATGGCGAGCGGATCGAACGCCCGCAGGACTCTCGCCCTGGCCACTGCTTTCCGGGCAGGCCCCATACCTCTCGGGCAGCCATCCATAAGCGGAGAGCGGACGACACGATCGCCACGGCCTGAGCCGCGCACTCGTTAGCAGCGAGGCCCGGCTCCCTGGCCGGTTCACTCTCCATGCGTGCCGAACCCCGGATTCGAACCGGGAACCTCTTGCTCCTGGGGCAAGCGCCTCTACCAAGTTGGGCTAGTACGGCATGGAGCGGATAACGGGCCTCGAACCCGTGACCTCTACCTTGGCAAGGTAGTGCTCTGACCATCTGAGCTACATCCGCATGGAGCCACCGCTCGGTTTCGAACCGAGTGCCTTGTCCTTACCGAGGACACGCTCTGCCGAGTGAGCTACGGCGGCGGCGCTGGCCGTCCAGGGCTCGAACCTGGAGAACTCCGGGGCCAAAACCCGGCGAGATTGCCAATTCCTCCAACGGCCATCAGGAACCCTCCCCAGTGCCGAACTGGGCAAGCCGCTGTTGGGTCGCTTGATACGTTCGAGCCCTCGGCAGGTCTCGAACCCGCCACCGTCGGCTTACAAAGCCACCGCTCTACCTGATGAGCTACGAGGGCATAGTGCGCTCGGAGGGATTCGAACCCTCATCGTCAGCGTCCTTAGCGCTGTGCCTCTGCCGTTGGGCCACGAGCACATTCGAGCCTCTGGCCCGGCTTGAACGGGCTGCCTCCGACTTACGAAGTCGGCGCTCTGCCAGATGAGCTACAGAGGCGTGGCTCCCAGGCGAGGATTCGAACCTCGCTTAACTGGTCCAGAGCCAGTTGTCCTGCCGCTAGACGACCTGGGACCGAAGTGACCACCCAGGGATTCGAACCCTGACCGACCGCTACTTGAAGGCGGCGCCTCTGCCGTTGGGCTAGGTGGCCGAATTAGCTTTCGTGCGCCGCCTCGGCCTCGAACCGAGTGCTTCCGGATTAAGAGTCCGGTGCACGTCCACATGTGCTTGCAGCGCTCACGAGCCGCGCCGGGGAATCGAACCTTATCCTCCCCCGTGGCGCGCAGTCCGTCGTGCTACCCGGCACCGGGTCTTCTCGTCGGGGTGGCGGGATTTGAACCCGCGATGTCCTGCTCCCAAGGCAGGCGGGATGGCCAATCTTCCCTACACCCCAGTGGACCGCCTCGGATTCGAACCGAGAAACCTTCTCCTTGCAAGGGAGTTGCTCTGCCAATTGGAGCTAGCAGCCCAGGTGCCGGCAGGATGGCGCCTGCCGGCTGATGCATTCCGCTGTGCATTTAGGAAGTAGCAAGCACCTTCACCCCGCAAGGAGGTGGTGCTTCGCAGGGCCAGAGGGCTTCGAACCCCCAACCTCCGGTTTTGGAGACCGGCGCTCTACCGATTGAGCTATGTCCCTATGAAATTAGAACCGCTGAAATGAGAAACCGCCCGCCAGGGCTTCCCTGGGGGCGGCGTCCGCTTGGTCCTCTCGGCCCTATCCAGACGCCTGCCCGATCGTCGCGTCGCACCCCTGGCGCGACGGCATGAGGGCATGCCAGCCCCGCTCGGGGGATTCGAATGACTTCCGCGTATTCACGTTTCTGATGTTACGCGAAGAGGTCAGGCAAGGACAACGAATTAAATCGGCCGCGTGGTCACTCGCCGTCCCCAGGCATCCGGATAGACCTCGATCTCGCGGCTAGTTCGTGGTCAGGGCTTGGTCCAGATTGAGATGTGCTTGCTGCTCTGGCTGGTGAAGAGTTCCTTGGCCAAGCCGCTCCATCGGTTGCGCAGCCGCAGTCCAGCGAGCTGGGCGCGGGCGGTCACCGCTGCGCCACCGACCCAGGGGGTGCCAGCCGGATTCGAACCGGCCTGCCCGGGGTCACTACCTGGTCTCTGACCCAGCCGAGTCTGGGCACCAGTGCACAGTGAAGGACTCGAACCTTCGCGAAGTCTCTTGTAGAGCGACGGCTGTGCCGCTGCCCTAACCGTGCTTGAGCGCGCCCGGCAGATTCGAACCTGCCCCTCATGCTTCGTAGGCGAGCGCGGCCCGTTGTGCTACGAGCGCATGATGGTCGCTGACGGACAAGGCTCTCAGGCCAGGATTCGAACCCGACAATGTCCAGGTTATGAGCCTGGCGCCTTGGACCGAGCTAGGCGACTCCGCAGTAACTCCACCGGGACTCGAACCCGGTCTTCCTCCGTCAGGTCCCACGTAGTGCCCCGGCGCAACCCACGCGACGGCCGAAGCGCACCATCCGGAGAAGCCAAATACGACCCGCGCCTGCTGTTGGCCATTGTCGGCTGCCAGGAAGCTCATGACCGGCGGAAATGACCTTGAGGGTTGCCCTGCTACGTGAGTAAGCCAGCGGGTAGCCGCAGCTCATGTCCGGCCCTTCCCGAATCCAGCTGGGTCCCGTCATCGTGCCACACCGCCCGCCACCAGCCCCCACCCCACCTCAATGACTTCACCGTCACCGCGGATGCCTTCTCGCCAGGTCCCGTTCGTGAGAAGCCGACTTGGTACCGAGTCCTTGTCCCCCACCCGGCCAACTACCTGAGCACTGCGCCTGCGGGCGGGGTTGTGGGGATTTTGTGGGGTGCCGATGCTTACGGGCAGCGCCTGCGTCATGCGGGCCACCTCGCTTCCTGCGTTTCCGCAGGCAGGAGGACTGCCGCTGACAGACCCCTGTTGTTTTGTTGTCGATCCGGTGAGCGGGATCGAACCGCTGACCTGCCGTTTACAAGGAGGTCTGCCCTCGGCTTGGGACTCTCGGATCCGTGACGTCTGTCAGCCCTGTCACCGCTTAAACTCTCGCGGATTCCTTCTAGGACTACGCGGATCACCTGCTCCGCGAGTTCGGCGGCAGAGCAGACCAGGGGCTTGCGGCCGCGCGGGGCTGCCGAATCGATCCGCAAACCCGGGTACCCGATGCTTTGGCAGGACGGCCGACTAATGCCGAAAGTCTTCTTCAGCCTGAAGGACTCCACATGATCACCTATCGTGCCACTCTTGACGTGCCCGCAGAGCGTACGCCGATCGGCCGGGCAGCAGACCTCGTCGGCTCGGCCATGAGCCCGCCGTTTTGTGACCGCAGTGAACGGAGAGGCGTGCGTCGTCCTCTGCGTCTCGATTCGTCGATCTCCCGTCCCGTTTCGGCCACCGGCTTGTCCAGCCTCTCAGGTACCGTGTCGCCGTGGCCACCGACCGAACCCCGCAGGAGCTTCCGGCCAAGCTGCGCGTGACCCAGTACGGAGAGCGCCCGCCGGCCGGCGATGGCTTCCGCGATAGGCTCAGAACCGAGATCGGCGAAACGGAAATATCGCTGATACTCGGAGAAGTCGACGCCGCCGCAGCAGCGATGCTGGTCGCGAAGTGGCTGTCAACATGGGCGATCGCTCACTGGACGACAGTTGGCAGGCTCAGGGCTGCGGGCTTCCGGGTCGTGCACAGCCCCACCAAGACCAACCGGCTGCATATCAGCGTGTATGCGCCGGATGACCCAGACGGGCTGGCCGAGTGGGATGACGAACTCGCCAAGAGCTTCAATGCGTGTTTCACTGAACACGACGCCGGGGAGGAGGCTGCAACATGAGCCCGCTACCGATGCTGGGCAATCTGGCGTGGGCGCCAGTGCCCGCGATCGAGCGAGTTGAGGTGCTCGATCGCTTCAACGGCGTGCCAACTCTGGGTCTGTTCAGCGCAGGTGGCGAGCGAACCCTGTTCTGGCGCGCCCTCGGTTACGTGCCCGAAGATGTCTCAATCTGGCTCTACGTCTTGGCGGATCCTGTCACGGAGGAACGCCTAGCGGTCGGCGATACCGAAGACTTGCTGACAGGCCTCCTATTTGAATCACCAGTCGAGCGCTTCGTGACGGTCGGCCTGGCAGACGGCGCGTACCGCCTGACCTTCGAGCGCGAATGGGAGGTGCCCGCCGACCAGTCCGCAGATGACCTGATTGACGGGCTGCTTGACTTCCTGAAGGAAGCTCTCGACATCATGCTTCAGCAGGATTTGCCCCCGACGCGACGAGAAATGATGCGCAGCGCATCTCGTGCTGTCAGGGAACTCGCCTCCTGCTAGATCGCCTATGGCTTGTAGTCGAACCTCATTCGTCTGGGACTTCGATGATGTCGGCTTCCGCTCGTTCTACTGGCACCTGGCCCAGGTGCCGGGCTGGCAACGCCTCCCGTCGGCGTCGCCGCGCACGATGTCCAGCGCTCAGCCTCCCCGGCGCGCCTACGGCCGGTGGCAGGCCCGGTCGGTCTGATCATCAGCCCCACGCCGAACCCAGCGGGACTACCCGGCGTCCTCTGCCAGATCACCGACCCCGGAGTGGCGTGAGCAAGCCCCTCCGTTACGCAGCGGCAGCAGATAATTTTCCCCCGTGCAGTAACCAGCCAATATACCCCACCTGTGTACATATCTCACATGGCACCTCATAGGCGTTTCCACCAGCCGCCATGGAGACTGGCCGGGGCGACGATCGGACGGTCACCCGCCTGATCTATTCGTCGGGCGTTATGTACCGTGGAGGGCGGAGGCACGGCGCAGTTGACGAGCTGCGGATCCACCAGTTCCGGCCCTTGGGATGCTGTCGATCGTGGTAGTACAACAACTTATGGGCACCGAGAAAGAGCGTCTGATGGTTCTCAACAGCAAGGGTCAGGTAACCATCCCCGCCCACCTGCGGGTGAAGTACGGCCTGCATGCGGGTGACGAGATCCAGGTCGTCGACGTTGACGGTGCTCTTCAGATTGTCCGGGCCGAAGGAGCGGAGAGCAGGGGCCAGCGACTGGTCCGGCGACTGCGCCATACGGCCACCAGCAGGGAGATGGCTGGCTTGAGCACCGACGAGATCATGGCGCTGCTACGCGGCTGGTGAATCCGGCCTCCCTATCCCACTCAGCAGGAGCACTATCAGATGGACGGGACCGCGTTGCTGGTCATGGATGTCCAGCGCGGCATCGTCGCCCGGTTCGCCGACACCGAGGCCAGCGCCGACACCAACGGACCGCGCTACCTGGAACGGCTGTCGATGGCCACCAAGGCCGCCCGCGCCGCCGGAATCCCCGTGATCTACGTCGTCATCGGCTTCCGCGCCGGCCACCCCGAGATCAGCCAGCGAAACAAGACCTTCTCAGCGATCGTCGCCGCGGGCGGATTCGCCCACGACGACCCGGCGACCGAGATCCACCCCCAAGTCGCGCCGCGGTCAGGCGACATCGTCGTCACCAAGCGCCGCGTCTCCGCCTTCACCGGCAGCGACCTCGAAGTCGTGCTGCGCGGCCTGGGCGTCAGCAGGCTAGTCCTGACTGGCATCGCCACCAGCGGCGTTGTCCTGTCGACCCTGCGCCAGGCCGCTGACCTGGACTATCAGCTCGTCGTGCTGTCCGACGGCTGCCTGGACGCCGACCCCGAAGTGCACCGGGTGCTCACCCAGAAGGTCTTCCCCAGGCAGGCCGACCTCCGCACCGTAGCCGACTGGGCCTCACACCCGGTCTGACTGCTTCAGATCGATCCCGGCGTCGGGCAGCGCCGGCGAGAACACCCACAGCACCGTCGTCGGACACGCCGACGGCGACACCCAGAACGCGTGCTCCGTGCTCGACGGGAACGTGAACGCGTCGCCCTGATCCAGGGTCAGCTGCTCCCCGGCCACCACGATCTGCAGCTGTCCAGCCAGAATGAACACGAACTCGACATCGGTCGGCAGCGCGTAGGCCTCCTCGCCGCTCCCGCCGCCCGGCTCGATCTCGCTCAGCAGCGCCTGCACCCGCCGCTCCCCGGCCGGTGTCAGCAGATACTCCCGCACCCCGTTGCCGCCAAAATTCACCGGCGGGTACTCGCCCTTCCTGACCACCTCGCCCTTGGACGCCTGGAACAGCGAGCCAACCGAGATCCTCAGCGCCTCGCACAACCTGATCAGGGACGCCACCGAGACGCTGGTCAGGTCCCGCTCCAGTTTCGACAAGAACCCCTTGGTCAGGCCACTGCGCACCGCCACCTCGGCCATGCTCTGGCGCGAGGCCAGCCTGGCCGCCCGCAACTGCGCGCCGACGCGCGGCACCGAGTCACTGCCAGCTACCGGCATCTGCCCTCCTGATCACACGTCCATGGGCACCTATGGGACCGCACAGCCCACCATGAAACAAGTGTTGACAAACATGAAACAGCACGCCACAGTCGTCTCTAACTTTGCCGCTGGAGGGCGATATGGCCACTACTGCCGGGACAGGCACCGTCACTGACGCGACCGGGGGCAACCTGCTCAGCCAGATCGAGGTCCACTCAATCGACTGGATCCCCGAGCCAGAGCGGCACGGCAAGAACTGGCAGCAGGCCATGCTGTGGTTCCTCGGCAACTTCCAGTACTTCACGATCCCGATCGGCTTCGTCGGCCCGGCACTCGGCCTCTCCCTGGGCTGGTCGATCCTAGCCGGGTTCCTCGGCATCGCGTTCGGGACGCTCTTCATGGCCTTCCACGCGACCCAGGGCCCGATCTTCGGCCTGCCGCAGATGATCCAGACCCGCGCGCAGATGGGCTACCGGGGCGTGGTCGTCGCGCTGTTCGCCGTGCTCTTCACCTATATGGCGTTCAATGTCGCCGACCAGGTGCTGATGGCCGAGGGCCTGCACAGCGCGTTCCACTGGAGTGCCGGACTCGTCGCGATCGGCACCGCCGCCCTCGCCGCGCTGCTCGCGATCTTCGGCTACGACTGGGTGCACCGGGTCTTCCGGTTCCTGCTGATCATCTCGCTGCCGTGCTACCTGATCATCTCGGTAGCCATCCTGCTCGGTGACGCGGGCGGAGTCGCGCCGAAGAGTCCGGGCGGCTTCGTGTTCTCGGCGTTCATGGCCCAGCTCACAGTTGCCGCTGCCTACAACATTACGTACGCGCCCTATGTTTCAGACTATTCACGGTATATGCCGAAGAACACCAAGCCGCTGGGCATCATCACCGCCGTTTTCTTCGGCGCCTCGGGCTCGGCGTTCTGGCTGATCGTGCTTGGCGCGTGGCTCGCGACCAGGCTCGGCGCCACCGACGGCCTCGTCGGCTTGCAGACCGTCGGTGACAACATCGCCGCTCCGCTCGGGTCCATCACGGCGGTACTCTCGGCGACTGCCCTGATGGCGACCATGGGCATGAACGCCTACGGTGGCATGCTCAGCGTCCTGACCGGCATCGACTCGTTCAAGAAGATCCAGACCAGCCGGCTCTGGCGCGCGGCCACCGTGGTCGCGCTCGCGCTGATCTGGTACCTGATCGGGATCAGCATCTCGAATTCGACCACGGCGGTCAGCGCGGTCTTTGACTCGCTGACGCTGATGCTCTACCTGCTGGTGCCGTGGACCGCGCTGAACCTGGTCGACTTCTTCTTCGTCCGGCACGGGCACTATGCGATTACCGACATCTTCCGGCTGGACGGCGTCTACGGCCGATGGGGCTGGCGCGGGCTGACCGCGTACTTCGTCGGCTTCGCCGCCGAGCTGCCCTTCATGGTGCTGCCTCAGGTTGGCAGCTTCCAGTACACGGGCTTTGTCGCCAATCATCTGCTGAACAAGATCGACTTCTCCTGGGTGGCCGGCCTGATCGTCTCAGGAGTGCTCTACCTTGTGCTGTCTCGCACGCTCGACACCTCGTCCGAGCTGGCGGCGATCGCGTCCAGCGAGCGGGAGCTGGCGGCGATTGACCTGGCCGCCGGCGGCACGGCTAGCCTGGCCTGATGATCCAGCCCCCGCCGAGGGTCGGCACCGGCGACATAGTCGGCCCGATCGATGCCACCAAGATGCCAAGGTTCGCCGGGCCGGCCACGTTCGCCCGGCTGCCCAGAGTCGACGAGGTCACCAGGGCCGACGCCGCCGTGCTCGGGGTCCCGTTCGACAGCGGGGTCACCTACCGGCCTGGCGCCAGGTTCGGCCCCGCGCACATCAGGGAGTCCTCCCGGCTGCTGCGCCCCTACAACCCGGTGCTGAAGGTCTCGCCGTTCGCCGAGCTCCAGGTCGTCGACGCTGGCGACCTGGCGGTGAACCCTTTCAGCCTGGACGAGGCAATCACGACGATCGAGCACGGCGCACGTGATCTGCTTGAGCATGCGCCGCACCTGCTCACCCTCGGCGGCGACCACACGATCGCGCTGCCGCTGCTCCGCGCGTTCGCGGCTAGCCACGGCCCGGTCGCCGTCGTGCACTTCGACGCCCACCTGGACACCTGGGACACCTACTTCGGCGCCGCCTACACCCACGGCACTCCGTTCCGCCGCGCGTTCGAGGAGGGACTCCTCGACCCGGAGGGCTGCATCCACGTCGGAATCCGCGGCCCGCTCTTCGCCGAGGTCGACCTCCAGCAGGACGCCGAGGTCGGCTTCCAGGTCATCTCCGCCCCCGAAGCCGATGATCTCGGCATCGCCGGGATGGCCGCTCGCATCGCCGAACGCGTCGGTGACCGCCCGCTCTACGTCTCCATCGACATCGACGTCCTCGATCCGGCGCACGCGCCTGGCACCGGCACCCCGGAGGCCGGCGGCCTCAGCAGCCGCGAGCTGCTTGGCATCATCCGCACCTTCGCGAGCCGCAACCTGATCGGCGCCGATATCGTGGAAGTCGCCCCGAGCTACGACCATTCCCAGATCACCGGGATCGCGTGCGCCCACATCGGCTTCGAACTGCTATCCGCGCTAGCCTCGGGAAAAGCGAGAAAAGCCTCAGGATGAAATAGAGCGCCCGCGACCGTCCGCCCCGGCAAGGAGCTGCCGATGCCTGCTGACCGCCAGGACGTCGCCGTGGTCGGTGCGGGAATAGTCGGGCTGGCCGTGGCCAGGGAACTCCTCGCGCGGCGGCCCGGCGCCCGGATCCTCGTGATCGACAAGCAGCCGGCCGTCGCCCGGCAGCAGACCGGCCACAACTCAGGCGTCATCCACGCCGGCGTCTACTACGCGCCCGGCTCCCTCAAGGCGCGGCTGTGCGTGGCGGGCTCGAAGCTCATGTACGAGTACTGTGCCGAGCACGACGTCCCCGTCGAGCGCTGCGGCAAGCTCATCGTCGCCGCCACGGCGGACGAGCTGCCCCGGCTGGCCGACCTCGAAACGCGCGGTCACGCGAACGGCGTGCCGGGCCTGCGCCGGGTCAGCGCTGCGGAGATCAACGAACTCGAGCCGGAATGCCAGGGCCTTGCCGCGCTGCACTCACCCGCGACCGGCATCGTCGATTTCGCCGCTGTAGCCCGGGCGATCGAGGCCGAACTGCGGGCCAGCGGCGTCACGTTCGCACTCGGCTGCGAAGTGACGGCCATCCGCCGCGAGCGCGACACGACCGTGCTCGCCCACTCTGGGGGCGAGCACCTGGCGGTCTGGGCGATCGTGTGCGGCGGCCTGTACTCGGACCGGCTCGCCGTCTGCGCCGGTGCGCCGACTGACCCGAGAGTGATCCCGTTCCGGGGCGCCTACCTGCGGATCGGGGCCGATCAGCCACCGGTGGTACGCGGCCTGGTCTACCCGGTACCCAACCCGGCCCTGCCATTCCTCGGCGTCCACATCACCCGGCACATCGGCGGCGGCGTCCTGCTCGGCCCGACGGCCTTGCTGGTCCCCCGCCGCGACGGCTACCCCGACCCCGCCCCCGACGCCAACCGCGACCCCCGCCCCGCAGGCGAACGCCGCAGGCAGGCGGTCCGCGATGTGCGTGACACGCTAGCCTGGCCCGGGACCTGGGGAGTCGCGCGCAAGTTCTGGCGCACCGGGCTCAGCGAGATCGCCATGGCGGCCAGCCGACGCCGTTTTATCGCCAAGTGCGCCCGCTACGTCCCGGCCATCGAATCCGCCGTGATCGAGCCGGGCACGGTGTTCGGGATCAGGGCGCAGGCAGTGAGCCGAACTGGCCAGCTCATCGACGACTTCGCCATCTCGACCACCCCCGGCGCGACCCACGTCCGCAACGCCCCGTCCCCCGCCGCCACCTCCTCCTTCGCCCTAGCAAAGGAGATAGCCGACCACTACGAAGCCGCCTCAGCCTGACCGCCGGCGGCGATGGCTGGTCCGGGTCAGCAGCTAGCCGGGCCGCCGAACCCGGCCCCGCCAGGCCATCCCGCCAGGCCGCCCCGCCAGGCCACCCCGCCAGGCCACCCCGCCAGGCCACCCCGGCGATCCTCCGTGATCATGCTCGATGCCGTGATCACGGACGATTGATGGCGCGATCACACCGGCGATCCTCCGTGATCATGCTCCAGGCCGTGATCACGGACGATTGATGGCGCGACCACTCCCCTGCTAGACCTCCGTGATCAAGGTCCGACCCGTGATCACGGAAACCGGGGTGGGTGATTCGGCGGACACCGGCTCGGGTCCGGGCTTAGACAGCCTGGATCTCGCAGGCCTCGACGCTGCCGGGCGTGCGCGGCCTCGTGGCAGGACGCGATCTGCTCTATCCGCCCGATGACGACGTCGCGGCGGCCGTGGACATCGCGGTGAGCTTGCTGTGACCGGCGATAAGGTCGCAAGATGAACGCGAGGCTGGAACCGCAGGCTATCCCGGACGTGATCAACATCGACCGGGCGAGTCCTGTCCCGCTTTATTTCCAGCTTGCCCAGCACTTCGAGACCGCTATCAGGTCGGGCACGCTCAAGGCCGGGGCCCGCCTGGACAACGAGGTTGAGCTGGCCGAGCGGCTCGGGCTGTCCAGGCCGACCGTGCGCTCCGCGTTCTTGTACCTGGCCAACAAGGGCATGGTGATCCGCAAGCGTGGCACCGGGACCCTGGTGGCCAAGGAGCGCATTGACCGCGATGTCGAGCTGACCAGCCTGTTTGACGAACTCGCCGCGGCGGGCCGTGCGCCTTCGACCCAGGTGATCAGGAACGAGGTCGGCCACGCCAGCGACAGCGTGGCCGACGCGCTCAAGCTGCCGGAGCGGGCGCTGGTGATCTGCCTGGAGCGGATCAGGCTGGTGGACGGCGAGCCGATCGCGCTGATGCATAACTTCCTGCCGGCGGCGCTGATCCATCTGCCTGGCGACATGCTCGCCGAGCACGGCCTGTACGAGCTGCTGCGCGCGTCAGGGATCAGGCTCGAGTCCGCGACCCAGCGCATGTCGGCCAAGAACGCCTCGGCCGCCGAGGCCAAGGTACTCCACGAGACCCGCGGCGCCGCACTGCTGACCATGGAGCGCATCGCCTACGACGAGACCGAGCGGCCGGTCGAGTTCGGGCAGCATCTGTACCGCGCCTCCAGGTACGCGTTCACCACGACGATGCCGAGCTCGCTGCGGCCGACGGCGATCCCGCCCGATCCGCTCAGACACCTTGTCGAGAACGGCTAGCCGGTGGTGAGCAGGAAGTCCAGGCAGGTCCCGTCCTCGGCGAGGTTCACCACCGCGCCGCGCACCACAGAGCTCGTGGACCCATGCTTTAGTTCGGACAAGAGATTGTCAATACCTATGGACATATACCTAAGCGATTCGCATCCGTTCGGCCGGGCTCCGAGCATCCGTGAACCTGCGAGCCGATACCCGCGTGCACCACATGGACGGCTCATCAACGCAGTACGGTTGGCTTAGACCAGTAATCAGGCGGCGGCAGGAGGCCCATGTCAGAAATCGCGATTGTGGCCTGGGTCATCACGATCCTTGCCGGGTTGTTCCTGCTGGCGATCTGGCTGATCGAGTACGACCCTGATTTTCAGCGGGCGGCGGCGACCAGGCTGCCCGTGCTGGTGATCTCCGGTCACGCCCTGCTCGCCGTGGGCGGGCTCGGCGTCTGGGTCACCTACCTGATCACCGATGACGACGATCTCGCCTATGCGACGCTCGCGATCCTGGCCGCGGTAGTCAGTCTCGGCATCACGATGGCGGTGCGCTGGGTCAGGGTGTACCGGACGAGTGCGGCGCCCGCACGGCCAAGGACGCCAGCCCCGGCGCCCGTCGGCGGCACCGCTGGCGGCGGATACCGCAGCGCGTTCAGCCGCGACGACGTTTTCAGCCGTGACGAACCGGAGAGCCAGCCAGGAGCGGACCTGCTCGTCCCACCGGAACGACACTTTCCGCTTTCCGTCGTGATCGGGCACGGCTTGCTGGCGTTCACGACAGTCGCCCTCGTCCTGATCACGACTATCCGGTCACTCGGGGCCTGATTTGGCGGACTGCGAGCTGACTTCAAGCGGGTTATGCGGCGGAATGTCGCGCATAGTCCGCAGGGGCGAGAACAGCACCCAGAATCCGGCCGCCCAGCTGCCGATCACGCTCACCCAGAGCGTGGGCCTGATGCCGATGACGCTGGCACTTCCCAGGATCCCGCCGAGAAGCCCGCCTAGCGGCAGCGTTCCCCAGACGATCCAGCGGATAGCCGCGTTCATCCGGCCAAGCAACTCGGGCGGGGTGATGAGCTGGCGGTAGCTGAGCTGGGCGATGTTGTAGACCACGCCGAAGAAGCTCGTCCCGGCGATCGCCACGGGAAACAGCACCAGGCGCGGGCCAGCGGCCGTCAGCGGCATGACGATCGGGATGGCGCCAAATACCAGGATGGAAAACCAGATGATTCGCGCGCTCCCGATCCACCGGGAGATCCGGCCAGACAGGACCCCGCCGAGAATTCCGCCCAGGCTGCCAACGCCGATCAGCAGCCCGATCTCGGCCGGTCTGACATGCACGACCCGAACTAGGAAGATGATCTCGATCGCGCCTGCCATCGAGCCAAACAGGTTGGACGTTCCCGTGCACGCCGCGATCTTGCGCAGCACCCGGTGCCCGGCGACGAACCTCAGCCCGGCGAAGATCTCCCTGGCCACGCCGGCCCGCCTGGCTGGGGCGACGGCGCGGGCAGCGGGCTCGGGGCTGGCCGCGGGCTCGGGGCTGGCCGCGGGCTCGGCTGACCTGATCAGCCACAGCGTGACCGCCGACACGGCATAGGACACCGCGTCCACGCTCATCGCGCCGGCCTTGAGCAGGCTGAACAGGGCACCACCCAGCCCCGGCCCGGCCACCTGGGCGAAGGACTGGGTCGCGCCGATCTTCCCGTTGCCCTCATGCAACTGGTCGCGATCGACGAGCGAGGGCACGTAGCTCTGGTAAGCGACATCGAAGAACACCGTGGCCAGCCCAGCCAGCAATGCGACCGCGAAGAGCTGCGCCATCGTCAGCACCCCGAACGCCGCCGCGACAGCGACCGACCCGATGATCAGCATCCTGGCCAGGTCGCAGCCGAGCATCAGGCGCCGCTTGGCCACCCGGTCGACCACCAGCCCCGCAGGCAGCGCGACCAGCAGGAAGCAGGCCGTTCCCGCCGCTGAAAGCAGGCCGACCTGGAACGTTGACGCGTGCAGCAGGACGACAGCCGCCAGCGGCAGCGCCACGAACGTCACCGACGAGCCGATCTCGCTGACCGACTGGCCGCTCCACAGCAGCATGAAGTCCCGGTTGCGCCACAGGCTCCTGCCCCGGCTGGCCTGCCGTCCGGGGCGGCCGGAAGCCACCGGGGCTAGCTCGGGCGGAGCATCCGCCTCGGGTACCGAAATGCCCGACACCCCGTCAGCCGTACCTGACTCAGTCATGACGCCCATCTTGGCCGACCGCAGTCCCCCGTCAACCGGTTTAAGGCTTCCCGCAGAGTTTCCGTCCTCGTCAGAGAGAGCCCGCCCCACCAACCAGGCTTCCGTGATCATGGCCGCCAGCCCGTCCCGGGAGATCCGCCCCCACCAGGTCTCCGTGATTGAGGGGGGCCCGGGTTATGTGGCGGCAGTCCGGATGAGGGAGAGTTACCGCCTGGCGTAGCGTTACCGCCGTATATGACGGTGAACGCCACCTGAGGCGGTAACTCTACCCGTGGATGACGGCAGGTCTCCGGGATCATGACGGTAACTCTCCCGGCAGCGGCAGGTCTTCCGGATCATGACGGTAAGTCTTCGCGATCAGGATGGCGGCCAGTCCTCGGGCTGGGACCGGTGATCACGGCACCGGCGCGGTGACGGTGCGCCCTGCTGATGTTCCGTGGTCATGTTGCTGCCGGGACCGATGTGGCTCGCGGCCTCGCACACCCTTGCGGCAAGGCCCGGCGCGGCTGGCGGAACTAGGCGATGACGTCGATGGAGATCCCGCAAAGCTGGTGCAGGGCGTCCTCGCCGGACGGGGTCACCTCTACAGCGCGGGTGCTGCCGGGCACGAACTATCCAGCCGCGCCGGAAAAACTCCGCGCACAGGGCGGCGCCAGCCCCGCCGGCCAGATGCGGGCGGCGCTCGGTCCAGTCCAGGCATGACCTCGCGACCGGTCGGCGCGCGGCGGTCAGCATCGTCACGTCCACGTCGAGGCGATCGGCCAGCCACGCCAGGCCCGCCGTGGTGAGCACGAGGCCGGATCGCTGGTCGATCAGGCCAGCTCCGGCCAGCGAATCGGTGATGCCGACGCCGAGCCGCCCGGCCAGGTGGTCATAACACGTCCGGCCCCGGACCATCGCCACGCTGGCCCGTGCCGTGCTGGCCCGTGCCGTGCTAGCCGGCTCCCGCGCCGGTCCCGGTCCCGCCAACTGTTCGACTGTCACGATCCAATCATGGCCGGCCGACAGTTCTACCGACACTGGCAGTTCCGCCTGCCCCGGCAGTTCCGCCCGCGCCGACGCCTTGCGAGGCTCTACGGTTGCCAGCATGCCGACAGACCTAGTCTCAGACGACGCCGAAGTTCGCGCCATCCTGGCCGACCCGGCCTATACCGTGCCGCCGGCCGTCGCGGTGCCGCCGACCCAGACCGACACGCTCGCCTGGCTGCGAGTGCTCGTTGCCAGATTCAGCGACGGCCAGGAACACGATCACCGCCGCGCGCTGGTCGAACGTGACCTAGCCGACCTGGACCCGGCCGCGCTCCGCCGAGCCGCCGCCGACCTGACCGCCGATGCCCTCGCGAGCGCGGGCGCCAGCCGCGAGCCCTTCGACGCGATGACCCTGGCCCGCCGCGTCCCGGTCGCCGCCCTCGCGGCCGCTCTCGGCGTCAGCGCGGACGCGGTGCCGCAGGCAGTCGACGCTGTCCTGGCCGCCGCGTCCGGTTACCCGAACCCCGACCAGGCCGGACCCGGTGCCGACGCCGGAGTTGGCGTGCTCACCAGGCTGCTCGGCCCCGCCGACGCCGACGACCCCGCCAGCCCCGCCGACCCCGAACTTCTCGCCAACCGGATCGGCCTGCTCATGCAGGCCTGCGACGCGACCGCCGGCCTTATCGGCAACGCCCTGATCACCGCTTTCGCCGGCCCCGAGTCGGAGGCCGATGACGTTGTCGCCCGCACCGTGCGCGACGATCCGCCGGTGCTGCGTACCCGCAGGCTCAGCCCCGGCGGTGAGGTGATCACCGTCGACCTCAGCAGCTGCACATTCGGTGCCGGACGGCGGCCGTGTCCTGGCGCTGACCAGGCCACAGCCCTAGCCGCCGGCGTGCTCGACGCGATCCTGCCGTCCTGCGAGCTGGCCGATCAGCAGATCGACTACCTGCCGTCACCGAACCTGCGGATCCCGGCCGAGCTGCTGATCACGCTCACCCGCTAAAGACGTCCCGGCCGAACTCCTTGACCTGCGGCTGCCTCGCATCGCCGAGCAGTCGCAGGCCGAAGATCTCCTCAACGGTCTTCAGCAGCGAGTAATGGTTGTAGTCCAGCTTGCTCTTGGTGCCGGGCTTGATGAACGGCGAGAGCGCCACCGCGCCGACCCGCCCGCCGCCCGGTCCGTACAGGCCAGGCTCGTTCGTGTTGGGATGTGACGGGTCGGCGAAGCCGAGGCTGTCCCGCTCACCGCAGCACGCGGCAGCGTTCTCGTCGCTGCCTGCCTCGTCGAAGGTGACGAAAATCAGCCCGCCCTGCTTGTAGGCCGGCGACGCCATGATCCGAGGCACCCAGGTCGCCAGGAACTTGTCCGCCTGGCCTAGCCCTCCCTTTGCCCCGTTCTGGCATTTCGGAATGTCGTGCGCGTCGGCACAAGTGCTCGGCGTCAGCCAGGAGTAGCTCGGTGTCGTCGCCGCTGAGCTGAGGTCGCGGCGCAGCGGCGCGAACGTCACGACATGCGCGTCGCAGTAGGCCTTGTTCCCGATGATGTTCCTGAAGTACACGAACGGGTTGTGCCTGGTCGCGTAGCTGTCATCCGGCGGTCCGGTCACGTCGGTCTGATCCACCGTACCGAGCCGGGGATGCCCGCAGGCCGGCCCGTGCGCGGTCGCGGTCGTGCCGTCTCGCTTCGGATCGATGCCCATGTCCTGGTTGTAGGACTTCCAGGTCAGATGCGCCCTGGTGAGCTGAGTGCCGAGATTAGCGATGTACCTGGGATAGACGCAGCCGTCCCCTGAAAGCTGGCCGAACTTCGTGAACTTATCGAAGTTCTCGCCCTCGAACTGCAGGAACGGGCTGAAGATCTCGCAGTCCTGACCGGTCTGGAAGTCCGGCGCCTGCCCGGAGATCTCCGCGATGTAGTTATCCAGGCTGTCGTGCCCGATGCCGTAATAATCTTCGAGCAGCGCACCCTCGGCCGGCAGCACCCTGGCCAGGTACGGATCGGCCGAAGGATGGCCGAACGCCTGGCCGAACGAGTTGTTCTCTAGCTCGATGATCCAGACATGCCGGATCTTGCTCAGCGGAAATGCACTCTTTACCTGGGTTCGAGCGGCGGCGGCACCAACCGTGCCACCGGCCGAGGCGGCCGAGGCAGTCGCGGCACCAGCGGCAGTGACCAAGCTGAAAGCTGCGAGTGCGAGAGTCGACGCGCGCCTTAGCGCACGGGCGTTGTTGATCATCATGCCCAGATGCTGGCAATCGCTGACGACACCGGGCCGCCCTCAGCCTGAACGGCGCGAGTCGGGCAGCTAAAATCGAGCCATGCGCTAGATGGCACTACGGAGGCGGAGCGGAGGAGTCATGGCAGGAAGCGGCAAGTTTGCAGGAACTACGCGATCCGGGCTCGACTTGCTCGGCGTTTATCTCAATGATCATCTCGCGGGCGCGACCGGCGGCTCTGAGCTGGCCCGCCGGGCGGCGCGATCGGCCTCCGGCACGGCAGCAGGCGGCGTCCTGCAGCGATTCGCGTCCGACGTCGAGCAGGATCGTCTCGCGCTGCTGGAGGTCATGGCCACGCTCAATGTCCCGGTACGCGCTTACAAGGTATACGCCGCGTGGGTGGGCGAGAAGGCGGCGCGGCTGAAGCTGAACGGTTACCTGCTGAGCCGGTCGCCACTCAGCAGCCTCGAGGAGCTGGAGATGCTGCGCCTGGGCGTCGAAGGCAAGGCCGCTGGGTGGCGCACAATGCGGGTTCTGGCTGACAAGGACACTCGGCTGGACGCGGATCGGCTAGATGAGCTGATCGTCAGAGCAGGGCGTCAAGCCGACCAGCTCGAGGAGCTTCGCGTAAGCGCGGCAGCCGAGATCGTCAGCGTAGGCGGATCCGCAGCCGGCGTGGCCTCGGGCCGAGCAGCTCAGGGGATGATGTCGTCAATAGTGACGTTGACGCTGATGTCGCTGAGGCCGGTCTTGGCGCGGAGCACTGCGATGGCCCGGTGCTGGACATCACGGGCGACCGCGTCCAGCTGACGGCCGTACCGGACGGCGATGGCGAGGTCGATAACCGCTGTTCCCCCCGGGACGCCTATAGCGGCCTGAGGATGGTGGTGCCGCAGGGTTGCCTTTCCGGCCCGACCCGCGATCGCCCTGTGGGTGCTGCGGCCGAATGCCACTTCGACGCCAGGGGTGCTGCTGGCCGCGTTCCTGGCGATTTTAGCAACGGCGCGTGCGGCGATGCGGAGCGCTCCGGCGTCGGCAAGGCGGACCGTGTACCAGACGTCGGAGACGAGCTTGCCGATCTGGAGGGCAACTGCGGCCTTGATGCCCGAGGGCATGACGACCGGTTCTGCGGCGAGGCGGCGTACGGGCTCCCAGAGTCGGCTGAACTCCTCTAGCGCGGCCTGGCATGACAGGCACGTGCGCTGGTGTTCGGTGAGATCGCCGGCCTGCCCGTCCGCTGCTTGCCCGATCACTTTATCGACGTCGCAACCACAGGCTAGCTGTCCTCCAGTGCCGTCGAGCAACTGCCAGATATCGGGACCAGGCTGGTCGGGATTGGTCATTCCTTGTTCACCTCCACTCCTGGAGCTTCTTGCTCAGGGTGCGCCTTCCCCGGAACAGGTGGCTGCGAACCGCGGGGACCGTGCTGCCGGTGATCCGAGCGACCTCGGCGTTGGACAACCCCTCGAAGTGGTGCAGGACGATCGCTACGTGTTGCTGCGGCGGGAGGGCGATGATCGCGTTGATGACAGCGTCGGCGGCGCGGCGCTGGACAGCGGTCTCATCCGGGCCTGGTGCCCGATCCTGAACGTCGCCGGCCAGTTCAAGGGATTCGGCGGTGCGGGTCCTGGAGATCCGGTTGAGCGCCCTGCGGGTGACGATCTGGTAGAGCCAGGTGGAGAAGCTCGATCTGGCGCTGAAGCCAGGCAAGCGCTGCCACGCCGTGATCAGCGCTTCCTGCGCGACGTCCTCGGCATCGTGATGATTGCCCAGCAGCCTCAGCGCCACCCGGTACGCCAGCCCGCCGTGGCGCTCGGCGAGTTCGGCGTAGGCGTCCAGGTATCCCTCCTGAGCCCGTTTGACCAGGAAAGTGTCCTCAACGTCGGATACCACCGGCCCTCCCCCCGGGGCGCCTGCTCCCTGTTCTCATTTCCGCTGGACCGGCAGTTCATGTGCGACGTTTCTGATCTGGCGGTGTCTAACCAGGTAGAGCCCGACGGGACCACCGCCGGGCCGGGCGGGCTTACCGCGCCGCCACTGCACCGCCACTGCAACTCCAAGGAAAGAGGGCCTGCGATGACCGAGACCACCACCACGTCGCCTGGCAAGTCGGCCAGGCCGACCCCGGCTAGCACCGACGCGCGCCCGGCGACCCAGGATCGCTCGGCTGCCAACGGAGGCAAGATCAGCATCGCGCAGGGAGTAGTGCAGAAGATCGCCGGAATCGCATGCCGCGAGGTCAGCGGCGTGCACGCGATGGGTGCCTCGAGCAGCCGCGCGTTCGGCGCGGTCCGTGAGCGGATACCCGGCAGCTCTGGCCCGAACGTCGCCCAGGGGGTGGGCGTCGAGGTGGGCGAGACCGAAGCCGCGATTGACCTGGACATCGTCGTGGACTACGGCGTAAGCATTTCTGATCTGGGCAGCAGCATCCAGCGCAACGTCAAGCAGGCCGTAGAGCGAATGACCGGCCTTGATGTCGTCGAGGTCAACGTCAGCGTCGATGACCTGTACATGCCGGGCAGCGACAACCAAGACCAGGACGCGGACGCGACCTCACGGGTGTCATGACTGATCTCACCTCCGCTGCGCGGAGCACCGCGGCCGGGCGCACTGTGGTCGACGGGGTCGATCTAGACGCTGTCCTAGCCGCGACCCGAAGCTGCCCGGGCGTTGATGAGCTGTCGTCCGGTTCGTGGGGCGGAGTGGTGTCCTACTTGCCAGGGCGGCAGGTGCCAGGGATTCGGATTGCCTCCGATCACGTAGTGATCTCCGTTCGTGGCCGGTGGGGTGTTCCGGCGGCCGAGATTGCCCGTCAGATTCGGGCTGCTGTCGCAACTCTGGTAGCGCCGCGCCGGCTGGATCTGGTCCTGGCCGAACTGAGCGATCCGCTCCCGGTGCGGTGAGTTCATGGACGACCTGCAACGACGTCGGCGCGACCGGCGCGAGTTCATCCGCACCCGGCATCCCGACCGGGGCGGTGATCCCGCGGCCTTCGCCGCCGGACTAGCCGAACTGGACCTGGCGCCTGTCCCGGTCCCCGCGGCCCGGGTGGTGGTAGTCACGCGCACCGCGTTGCTGCCCGGCCTGCTCAAGGCACTAGCACGAACGATCGGCGGGCGCCGCCCGCCGCCGAGGGTCAAGTAAGGCCCCGGCTGGTAGCTGAAAGCGAGATGACATGACACGTAGCACCCTAGGCATCCTGATCGGGATCGCACTCGGCGTGACGGTGGCGTTTGGCAGCTTCGGGCAGATGCTGATCGTGGCGTTGTTCGCTGTGATCGGATTCGTCGTGGCGAAGGTTCTTGATGGCAACACGGATCTGACCCCGTACCTGTCGAGGTGGCGGGCCGACCGATGACGGCCAGCCGGAACCCGCCCCTGGCAGCAGCGGGTTCCGCGGCCGGGCGGACCGAGCTTGGGCTGATCAGCATTAGCGACAGCGCAGTCCAGGATCTGGCGGCCCTGGCCGCGGCTGAGATCCCGGATGCCGGTGGGGCCGCGCCCCGGATCCTTGGCCAGGCCGTGACCGGCGTCCGCGCACTCGGGGTCCGTCAGACCAGCCTGGCCGAGCCTCCGAAAACGCGGGCTCGCGTCGATGGCTCGACCGTAACCCTGGACCTTTCCATGAGCGTCCGCTGGCCCGCGTCAGTGCGCGAGGTGACCAATGCCGTCCGAGAGCACGTCAGAAGCAGGGTCAGCGAGCTCACCGGCCTGACCGTCTCTGAGATCTCCATCTCGGTCACCGCCCTGGTCACCGGTCCTCCCGCCACTCCGCGGGTCCGCTGAACGCACGCTGAAGGCACTAGGAGCACATGTGAGACACGCCAATCGCGTCCTGGCAGCACTGCTGAGCCTGGCACTGAGCGTCGCAGGCGTGCTGCTGATCATTGAAGTCATCGCCGACCGCGTATTCGATCGCACCGCCATCGTGCACTGGAAATCTGCCTATGACTGGGCCGGCCGCACTACCTGGAACGCTGGCAGCATCCGGGTGGCTTGCGTGATCTTGATCGTAGCCGGGCTGGCGCTACTGATCGCCGAGCTGACGCCAGCCCGCAGGTCACGGCTGGCCGCGGATCCCAGCGCGGCAAGCGTGGCCGGCATTGACGCCGCGTACACCCGCCGGGGCGTCGCGGCGGCCGTCCGCTCAGCGGTGACGGCCATCGACGGTGTCCGGACGGCCTCAGTCAAGGTCAGACGGCGCAAGATCGCCGTCACGGCAACGGCGGCAGCCGCAGACAAGAACGTCGCCCGCGAGCTGCGCGAGCCAGTCCGCGCTGCCGCGCGCCAGCGCCTCGCCGCGTTGCAGTTGCACCGGGCACCAGCGGTGTCGGCCCGCGTCACACCCGGGAGTCGCTGATGCACGCTGACCGGACCAACCGCGCCATGCTGCTCGTGCTGGCTGTCCTTCTGATCGCCGTCGGTGCCGGAGCCGGAGTCGCCTCTATCGGGGCGTTCGGCACGAGCACCAGGCACAGCACCCTGCTGGACAACGCGGTCGGAAGCTTCTTCGGCACTCGGGGGGCCTGGATCTGGCCAGTCATCGCGGTGGCAGCCGCAATCCTCGTCCTGTGTGCTCTTCGCTGGCTGTTCACGCTGCTGTTCTCCACCGACCGCGTTGCCGACCTTCCGATCCTCCCGGCCAGCTCCGCAGGCCAGACCGTACTCGCCTCGGGGGCTCTGACCGAAGCCGTATCGGAAGAAATCGAGAGCTATCAGGGTGTCGGCTCCGCCAATGCCCGTCTGATCGGGGAGCCCGCGGACCCCACGCTCGTCGTAGCCGTGGAGGTGGAGG
This sequence comes from uncultured Actinomycetota bacterium, assembly GCA_963819285.1. Classification (GTDB taxonomy): domain Bacteria; phylum Actinomycetota; class Actinomycetes; order Streptosporangiales; family Streptosporangiaceae; genus Chersky-822. Next base: position 1,177,743 of record CAWFVM010000004.1, on the reverse strand, counting down.
AGGCCGCCGACATCGCAGCACTCCGGCGCCGCATCGAGACCGGTGCCCTGGCGCACGCTCGCACCGCGGCGGGCAACCCGGCCCTCGCCGCCCAGCTTGACCTGACTGTCATCACGAGGCGCACGGCCCGAGTCGCCTGACACCTGCCGCACACGAACCCGGGCGCAACCCGGGCAGCTACAATCCAGCCAATATGGTCATGGCTGACGCTGGCCGCGCGTCCAGGCCGTGGATCAGGGACAGGCTGGAGAAAAGATCATGATTGATTCGAAAGCTGCCCTGCTGACCAGGCCAGGCGGCGACTGGGAAATCCACCACATCGAAGTCGAGCCGCCTCGCGACGGGGAAGTACTGGTCAAGCTCGCCTACGCCGGCCTGTGCTACTCGGACGAGCACCTGCGCTTCGGCACCGGTGCCCAGCTGCCGCTGGTCGGCGGGCACGAGGGCGCCGGGGTCGTCGAGGCGGTCGGTCCCGGCGTGACCAGCCTGGTGCCAGGCGATCACGTGGCACTGACCTTCGTCGCCATCTGCGGGCGCTGCCACTGGTGCGCCTCCGGCCGGTGGAGCCTGTGCGAGAGCGGCGGCCGGGCGCATGTCGGGGCGATGACCGACGGCACGTTCAGGTTCCGGGGCGGGCCTGCCGTTCCCGGCCGGCGGGTTCGGCGGCTTCTGCGGCATCGGCACCTTCTCGCAGTACGCGGTCGTCTCGCAGAACGCCGCCATCAAGGTCGATCCGGCGATCCCGCTGCGCGCCGTTGCCCTGGTGAGCTGCGGCGTGCTGACCGGCTGGGGCTCTGTCGTGCACACCGCGCAGACCGCGATCGGCGATACGGTCGTGGTGATCGGCGCCGGCGGCATCGGCCTGAACGCGGTGCAGGGCGCCAGGCTCGCCGGCGCGTCGGCGGTCATCGCGGTCGACCCGGTGGAGGCCAAGCGCGACCTGGCCCTGCGCCTCGGCGCCACGCACGCCGCCGCCACTGCCAAAGAGGCCGGCCAGCTGGCCGCACAGGTCAACCCGGCCGCCCGCGGCGCCGATGCGGTGATCGTGGCAGTCGGCAACTTGTCGGCCGAGTCGGTGACCGGGGCTTTCCGCGCCTGCGGCAAAGGCGGGATCGTGGTCATCGCCGGCCTGTCGCACGATCCGCTTGAGCTCAATGTGCAGATTCCCGGCACCGTGCTGGCCGTCACCCAGCGCCGGATCGCAGGATCGTTCTTCGGCTCGTGTAACCCGGTGCACGACGTCCCGCTCCTGCTCGGGCTCTACCAGCGGGGCGAGCTGCTGCTCGACGAACTGGTGAGCAAGCAGTACTCGCTCGACGAGATCAACGAGGGCTACGCCGACCTGGCAGCAGGCCGCAACGCCAGGGGCGTGATCGAGTACTAGCCGCCGGCTGATCCGGTTAGCTGAGCCCAGCTAACCGAGCCCGGCCAGCCGGGCGCCGTGCGCGCGGACCTCGGTGACCAGCACATCGATGTCGGAGCGGCGAGTTCCGGGGTTGACGATGCAAGCGCGGAGCGCCGCCTGGCCGCGCACCGTGGTCCCGGCCACGAACGCCCGGCCCCCGACCTGCACCGACCGGACCAGCCGCCGGTTCAGCTCATCGATCAGAGCCGGCTCCAGGGCCAGCCCCGCCGGCCGGTAACGGAAGCACGCGATAGACAAGCCCCCGGCCAGCAACTCAAGATCGGGTGCCGCCTCAACCTGGGCCCGCAGGTATCCGGCGAGCTTCGAGGTCTCGCGTGATCAGCTCCCGGTAGCCGTCGAGGCCGAGCTGCTGCAGCGCCATCCAGATCTTCAGCGCCCGGAACGGCCGGGTCTGCTCGAACCCGTACTCGCTGAGCCAGGGCAGGTCACCGGCCCGCTCATCGGTGCGGAGATAGGCAGGCACCAGGCTGAACGCGTCGCGGGCCAGTCCCGCGTCGCGCAGCAGGACCAGGCCGGCATCGACCGGCACGTACAGCCATTTGTGCGGGTCGATCGCGATGCTGTCAGCCCGGCTCATCGCCCGCCTGACCTCGGAGTAGTCATCGACCAGCAGGACGGCGGGCCCGCCGTAGGCACCATCCACGTGCAGCCAGACGCCTGACTCCGCACAGATCTCGCTGATGGCCGCGAGCGGATCGATCGCACCGGTATTGACCGTACCAGCCGACGCGACGACAGCGATCGGCAGGTCTCCGGCAGTCAGGTCAGCGGCGAGCACAGCCGCCAGGTGCGCCGGCCGCATCGCGAAGTCGTGATCGGCCTCGATCTCGGTAATGTTCGCCGTGCCGATGCCGAGCAGTTCGGCCGTCTTACGGACGCAGCCGTGGGCCTGCGCGGTGGCGTAGAGAACTGCCCGCCGGCCAGCCGACTGCATCCCCGCCGACCTGACGTCGATCCCTGCCGCCGACATGGCCCGGTGCCTGGCCACCGCGAGCGCGGTGAGCGTCGCCATCGAGGCACCGCTGACCAGCAGTCCCCCGGCACCGCGCGGCAGGCCGGCCAGGCCGGCGAGCCAGCGGATCACCTGCCGTTCCAGGTAGACCGCGGCGTGCTCGCCGCCGGCCACGCTCGGGTTCATCGCGGCAGCCAGAGCCTCGGCAAACGCGCCGATCACCGCTGGCGGCGAATTTACCCAGCCATAAAACCCTGGATGGCCATTGCCGAACGGATAAGGCGCGATCTCGACGGCGAACCGGTCAAGGATCTGATCGACCGGCACTCCTGTGCGCGGCATCTCCTCCGTCGCCCAGGCGTTCTTAAGCTGCCACGGCACGCCCGGCTGAACGGCCCGGCTGGTCAGTTCGCCGAGGTAGGCGGCGATCATCCCCGTGATCCGCGCCCCGACCCGTTCGATCTCGGCGGCATTCCACTCCCAGGTGCCAGGCCCCAAGCTAGAGCGCGGCCCTGGTATGCGGCGCGTCCCAGTCGAGCACCGGCCCCTCGGGAACGATCCGCTTCGGGTTGAGGTGCGAGTGGGTCATGAAGTAGTGCCGCTTGATGTGATCGAAGTTCGTCGTCTCCCGGAAGCCGGGGATCGAATACAGGTCGCGAGCGTAGCCCCAGAGGTTGTGATATTCGGTCAGCCGCCTGATGCTGCACTTAAAGTGCGAATAGTAGACCGAGTCGAACCGGGCCAGCGTCACCCAGAGCCGGACGTCCGCCTCGGTCAGCGAGGATCCCATCAGGTACCGGCGATCGGCGAGCCTGAGCCTCCAGCATGTCGAGCGTGCTGAACAGGTCAGTCACGGCGGAATGGTACGCCTGCTGCGACGAGGCGAAGCCCGAACGATAGACGCCGTTGTTCACCGTCGCGTAGATGGTCTCGTTCAGCGCGTCGATGTCAGACCTGAGCTCCTCCGGGTAGAGCCGCACCGCCGGATCGGCCCACTCGCCAAACTGAGTATCCAGGTCGATCGTGATGTCAGGGAAGTTATTGCTGACGATCCGGTGCGCCTGCTTGTCCCACAGCACGGGTACCGAGATGTGCCCGTCGTAGCCGGGCTCGGTGGCCTCATAGGCCTCCCGGATAAACGCGAACCCATTCACCTCATCAAGTGAGTGCCCCTGGCCGGTGCGGAAGGCCCAGCCCCGGCCGTCCCTGATCGGATCGACGACCGTCATCGAGATGATGTCTTCCAGCCCGAGCAGCCTGCGCACGATCGCGGTTCGCTGCGCCCACGGGCAGGCCCAGGAGATGTACAGGTGGTACCTTCCGGCTGCCGCCGGGTAGTCACCCGACCCATCGGCGGTGATCCGGCCCCGGAACGGATAGGGCGCCCGGACGAAGTCAGCCTTAGGCGCCGCCGCACCCGGCTTCTTGTAATCGCCGTAGTCACCGTAGGTGTCGAAGTCCGCCGGACTGGCCCCGTGCCCGGCCGCCGTCCGCTCGCTGGTAGCAGTCATCAAGTCCTCCCGCAGCCAGTTAAGCACCAGTCCAGGCCACGCTCGCGCTCGGCTCCCGGGTCTGGTGGATAGTTAGCCAATGAAATAAGTTAGGGGCACGGGGAGTTCGAAGTACTCGTCCGGTGAGCAGCAGGCCGGCAAGCAGCAAGCACCGAAGAACGCACCAGTGAGGCCGAACAGACTTGGCTACGTCAGATCGCAGGGTTCCAGGGTCAGGCGCTGACCAGAACGGCAGCGCGAACGGCAGTGCCCCCAAGGGGAGTACCGCGAACGGCAGTACCGCCGGGAGCAACGGCACGGCGGCCGGGAGCACCGAGGACCAGGGCAAGCGCGGCTTGCGCGCCGGTCACTACAAGTGGACGGCGCTATCCAACACCACGCTTGGCATGCTCGCCGCCACGGTGAACGCCTCGATCGTGATCATCTCGCTGCCCGCGATCTTCCGCGGCATCCACCTGAACCCGCTGACCCCCGGCAACATCAGCTACCTGCTGTGGATGCTGATGGGGTACCTGGTGGTCTCGGCGGTGCTGGTGGTGACACTCGGCCGGCTCGGTGACATCTACGGCCGGGTCAAGATGTATAACCTGGGCTTCACGATCTTCGGGCTCGGCGCGCTCGCTCTGCCGTTCGACCCGCTGAAGGGCGGGTCAGGAGCACTCTGGCTGATCGGCTTCCGCATCATCCAGGCGGTCGGCGGCGCCATGCTGATGGCCAACTCCCCCGCGATCCTGACGGACGCGTTCCCGTCCAACCAGCGCGGCATGGCGATGGGCATCAACCAGGTAGCCGGCATCTCCGGCCAGTTCATCGGCCTGATCCTCGGCGGCATCCTGGCCGCGGTCAACTGGCGCCTGGTCTTCATCGTCTCGGTGCCGATCGGCGTCGGCGGCGCCATCTGGTCCTACCTGAGCCTGCGCGAGATCGGCGCCCGCACCCCGGCGAAGATCGACTGGCTGGGCAACGTCACGTTCGCCGTCGGCCTCATCGCCCTGCTGACGGGCATCACCTACGGCATCCAGCCCTACGGCGGGCACTCGATGGGCTGGACCAGTCCGGTCGTGCTTTCCGGCCTGATCGGCGGCGTCGTGCTGCTGACCGCGTTCTGCGTCATCGAGACGCGCGTCGACTCCCCCATGTTCGACCTGCGGCTGCTCAAGATCCGCTCGTTCTCCACCGGAGCGACCGCGGCGCTGCTCGCCTCGATCTCGCGGGGTGGCATGCAGTTCATGCTGATCATCTGGCTGCAGGGGATCTGGCTGGTGCTGCATGGCTACTCGTTCATCGACACCCCGCTGTGGTCGGGCATCTACCTGCTGCCGCTGACCGCCGGCTTCCTGGTCGCCGGGCCGCTGTCCGGTTTCCTGTCCGACCGGTACGGCGCCCGGTTCTTCGCCTCCGGCGGACTTCTGGTCACCGCTGCCTCCTTCGGCGGCCTGCTGCTGCTGCCGACGAACTTCAGCTATCCGCTGTTCGCGCTGCTGATCTTCATCTCCGGCGCGGGCATGGGCCTCTTCTCCGCCCCGAACGCGGCGGCCGTGATGAACAGCGTCCCGCCCAAGCAGCGCGGCGCCGCCTCCGGCATGCTCGCGACCTTCACTAACTCCGGCTTCGTGCTGTCCATCGGCATCTTCTTCTCGCTGATGATCGCCGGACTGGCCTCCACCCTCCCGACCACACTCACCAGCGGCCTGGCCCGGCAGGGCGTTCCGGCCGGCATCGCGCACCAGATCGGCGGGCTGCCACCGGTCGGCAGCCTGTTCGCCGCGTTCCTCGGCTACAACCCGATCCACACGCTGCTCGCTCCGACCGGGGTGCTCACCAGGCTGCCCGCCCACAACGTGCACGTGCTGACCGGCAAGCAGTTCTTCCCGCGGCTCATCTCCGGGCCGTTCCATCACGGCCTGGTCATCGTCTTCACGATGGCGATGATCGTGCTGCTGATCGCGGCGCGTCCGCCCTGCGGCACGGCGGCTCCGAACTGGTCCGCGAACGCGCCGCCGCCGAGAACGCCAGCACCGGCGCGACCTCGGACCAGCCGGTGCCAGCCACCGTCGCCGCCGCGAGCACCGAGGCCGCTGACGCCGAAACCGCAGTCCCGCTCCCAGCCGACGCGGTCTCGAACGACTTCAAATAGGCGATTCCGGGCAGCTCCCGGACCGCAGCTCGTCAGGCCAGGTAGGCGATCGCCGACTTGGAGAGGATCTCGCTCAGCTCCACGATGTCGCTGATCGAGGCCCACTCGTTCGACGTGTGGCTGTTGCCGCCAGCCGTGCCCATCAGCAGGGTCGGAATCCCCGCGGCCTGCATCAGGGCCGCATCGCGCCAGGCGTTCAGCCCGGTGATCGTCGGGCGGCGCCTAGCACCTCCATCATCGCCCGGCTGACGATCTCCTGCAGCGCCTCGTGCCCGCGGGCCACGAACGGCTCCCGGTCCAGCTTCACCTCGACCTCGGCGCTGAACCCCGGCTCCGACCTGGCCACCTCGGCGAAGATGCTCTCGATCTCGGCGATCCGGTCGGCGAGCCGCTCCCCTGGCTGAGTGCCGATCTCGATCCCGAGCCTGGCGTAGTCCGGGTACGTCGCGTAGTCGGTGCCGCCGATGATCGTCGCCGTATGGAAGACGGCCCGGCCGTTGAGCAGCGATGGATTCGCCTGGAACTTGGTCTTGTCCAGCCGGTGCAGCCTGGTGATGACCTCGGCCATGTGCACGATCGCGTCGACCCCGGCATCGGGCGCCGATCCGTGCGCGGACACGCCCCTGGTGATCACGTCGATCCAGCCGAAACCCTGGTGCTCGACCACCACCGTATCCACCGACTGCGGCTCGACCACGATCACCGCGTCGATCCCGCCCTGCCTGGCCAGGTACTCAGAGCCGATCGAGACTCCCTCAGCATCGGCCACCAGCGCCACGAGCAGGTCGCCCCGCAGGCAGATCCCGGACTTGGCCACCATCCGCAGCGTCAGCAGGGCCGTAGCGCAGCCTGACTTGTCGTCGGAGGCGCCGAGCCCGTACATCCGGTTCCCGATTACCCGGGGCACCAGAGCATCGTCGGGCCAGCCCTCGTAGCCGACCGTGTCGGTATGCGCGTTCAGGCACAAAGTCCGGCCGCCGCCACTGCCGCGCAGCCTGGCCATCACGTTCGGCCGCCCGGGCTCGACCTCGATCAGCTCGACGACGGCAGGCGTATCGGCGAGCCAGTCCGCGATATACCGGGCAATCGCCTGTTCCCCGGAACCGCTCGGCACCAGCCACGGCGTTACCGACTCGATGCCGATAAGGGCACCCAGCAGGTCAATGACCTGCTTAGTGGTAGGAGCCATCAAAACGCACCAATGCGGGATGAGCGTAGCGTGCCAGATAATAATTGCACGCCAGGTGATAATTGAGCCAGGCCAAGGAACTCTGCTTCCTATCCCAGGGTAGCCCCTAGGGAACATTTCACCGCGTACAGAGTATGGATAGCATGCCGTCCGGCCTCGGGAGTGTCAAGCGCTGACGACCGCATTCGCCGCCAGACAGGCTCGAAACGGCACGGACTCGAAACAGCGAGGACTCGAATCAGCCACCGGCCTCCCTGGCGATCAGATCACTGAAAGTCTCACGTCGAATTGCGATCCTCGCCGTCCCGTTATCGCAGAAGATCACCGGGGGCCGGAGCGCGGCGTTGTAATTGTTGGCCATAGTGAAGCAGTAAGCCCCGGTGGCCGGAACTACCACCAAGTCCCCGATACGCGGCCCGGCCAGGGCAACATCCGGCGTAATCACGTCGCCTTCCTCGCAGTGCCTGCCGGCCAGGTCGGCGAGCACCGGCTCGGCCTCCCAGCGGCCGAGCACGAACGGCGCGAACCGCTGCCCGTAGAGCGAAGGCTCCAGATTGTCCCCCATCCCGCCGTCGACCGCGACGTGCAGCTTGCCGGCCTGCTTGACGGTCAGCACCCGGTACAGCGTCAGCCCGGCCCGCGCGACCATGGACCGGCCCGGCTCGATCAGGATCTCGATGTCCTGGCCCAGGTGCCGGTGCGCCGCCGCGATCAGCCGCGCCACGTACTCATCGACAGAAGGCACCACATCCTGCGGCTCGTACCGCACCGCCAGCCCGCCGCCGAAGTCGTAGACGTCGAACCGCTCCAGGCTGGCCAGCGCGGCGACGGCCGCCTCGAACTGCTCGACCGAGGAGATCTGGGAGCCGATGTGAGCGTGCAGCCCCCGCAGTTCGATGACCGGGACGGCCCGCATCCGCGCGATCGCGTCCGGCACCTGCTCGACCGGGATGCCGAACTTCGAGGCCTTGCCGCCGGTCGCCAGCGCCGCGTGGGTCGCCGAGTCGATGCCGGGACTGACCCGGAGCAGGACCGGGGTCGTGCGGGTGGCCAGCCGCTCGATCCGGTCGATGTCATCGAACCCGTCCACCACGATGTAGCCGATGCCCGCCGCGAGCGCGGCCTCGATGTCGGCGTCGGACTTGGCGTTGCCGTGCATCACGATCGACGCCGGATCGGCACCGGCCAGCAGGGCCAGCGCCAGCTCCCCCGCCCCGACAACGTCGCAGCCCAGTCCCGCCTCCACCAGCACCCGGATCACCGAGACCGACGGATGGGCCTTGACCGCGAAGCAGACCCGGCCCCGGCCGCCGGCGTGGCGGCTCGTCAGCGCCAAGGTGTACTCCGCTGCCCTGGCCCTGAGCGCGCCGGTGTCGAACACGTAGGCAGGGGTGCCGAACCGCTCGGCCACCTCGCTGAGCGAGCATCCGCCCACCAGGAGATCATCGGCCAGGACCCGCGCCGACGGCGGCAGCAAGGTCAGGTCAGCCATCGACGCCTCTCACCTCACGAACTCACGGAAATGTGCCGATCTCATAGGTCACCGCCCGGTAGGTCGCGATCTTCGCACTGCACTGATCGTGGCCTGCCTTCTTCAGCCGTCCTGAGATGTTAGTCCAGAATTGCCCGCTGTAACGCAGGCCATGGTACTGACCAGTTGCGTAGAAGACCCGGAAAGTACCCGTCTGCCGGGCCTTGAACCGGCAGGTAGCCAGGTTCGGCGGCGAGACCGTGGAACTAGCCAGCGTGCGCCGCACCGCGAGCCGCCCGCGAGGAAAGACCAGGCTCGCCTTCTTCCGCCAGAAGTACCCGGTGGCCCTGAACGCACCCTTGGCCGTCACCTTCGCGTGCAAAGGCCCCGGCCTGGTGCTGACGATCTTGATAACTTCCCGCCCGCGGACGGACTCCACCCCAGACCCGAATCCCCCGACGGCCGCGGTCAGCGAGCCCATCAGGACCGCGGTCAGCCCCGCGCGGAGCACCGGCGCCAGCTTCGTACGCCTCATCAGTCCCCTCCCAGATGCCAGGAAAATCTAAAGCTTCAGCAGGAAATAAAGCACTGCGGCCAGCCCCGATACAGCAGCGAACACGAGCAGGACGCCACCATCGAGCCGCCGCCAGTACACGGTCTTGAGCAGCAGGTCGAGCTGCCCGGCGGCGCTCACCGACGAGCCGGCGACGGCCAGCCGCCCGGTCCCTTCCCGCCGCGCCTGGCCCACATCCCGCAGCAGCGCGAGCGCCCGCGCGCCGCCGTGGGCCAGGCCGATCCCGGCGGCCAGCGTCAGCGTGGCCCAGGCACCAGCCGGCCGGAGCGCGGCCACCGCCAGCGGCAGCAGCGCGAACCCCGCGTACGGGTTCCTGGTCGCGAAGCCGGGTCCGAGTACCGCGCCCCACACCAGCACCCTCCTGCGCGGCGAGGCCTCGATCAGCATCGACTGCGGCACCTGCCAGCGCCGGCCTGGCACCGCGAGCCGCCCCCGGCCGGTCAGCTCGGCCAGGCCGTAGTAGCAGCCATAGGCCGCCGCCGCGATGAGCGCGACCCCCGCCAGCGGCAGCACGGCCAGGCCGGCCCGAGCAGCACCCAGACGCCGACAGCCGGAATCACGTACGCCGCGACCACCAGGCAGCGAGCCGACAGCCTCCCGACCGGAAGGCCAGCCGCCAGCGAGACGGCCGAGTTCACGCCTCAAGGCGAGTAGGCCTTGGAGTAGCCGTTGACCACCGCGAGCAGCACCGCGAGTCCGGCCAGGCCGGTCAGCAGCAGGGCCAGCAGCGGCGTCACGGCAGTTCGGCGGGAGCCGTCAGCGGAAGTGGTGGTTGCCCATACTGCAGGTGCTGGAGCCGGCGCTGCTCGGCCCGGATGTCGGCCGGACTCGCGCAATGGCAGCAGATGCACGCGGTCAGGCAGGTGCACCAGCCTTCGCAGCCCGCCGAGCCGATGCAGTCGTAGCAGACCTTGTACCCCAGGCCCTTGCCCAGATTCATGCAGGCGATCCAGTTGCCGGCCACTCGCACCTGAAGCCCTGGGAGTTAAAGCAGTTGCTGGTGAAGGAGCCTTTGCACAGGTGGTAGCCGGGCGGGCAGCCAACCTCAGGGCAGTGCGAGCAGCGCCTGGTCGGTCCGCAGGCGCAGGTCGAGGCATCGGCCGGGCTGTTCCCCGACCGCCAGGGCGGCCAGCCCGGTGGTGCCGCCCAGGATGACCCGGCGCAGTGCGTCCCTGCGGCTGACCCTGCGCGCGACCCGCTCAGCGAGCGTGCCCGGCTTGACCCGGTGCCCTCGGCGCTCCGGACGTGAGTGCTTCAGGTGCTCCGGGTGCTCCGGGTATTCCGGGTACTCCGGGTATTCCGGGTGCTCCTTCATATCGTGATCTCCCCCTTTGCGGTGACCGCCTCGCGAACGGCCTGATCCGTACACGCCCGCAGGTAGCCGCGAACCTCAGCCGACCGCACCACAGACCCGGCCGCCATCACCGTGCCGTCGCCATCGATGGCGACAAGCAGCGGCGTGCCCGAGACCTGGTAGGCCTCCAGGCCCGCCGGGTCGGCCGGGCGGCCTATCTCCAGCGACGTGGCCAGGAACGCCGGCGAGATCTGCAGGTAGCTCGCCGGATCGGAGATCAGCAGCAGCACCCGGAGCGCGGCGCAGCTCGCCAGCGACCCGCATCGTCTCCAGGGTCGCGACGAGCTGCTCGCAGGACGGACAAGTCGGATCGACGAACGCGACCAGCGCCGGCTGCCCGTCCCCCGGCGTGAGCCACCTGGCCGTCTGCTCAGCGTGGTCGCCAGGCCGGGCGTAGCTGACCGCGCTCGCCCGGCTGCCCACCGGCGGCCCGAGCTCCGCCGCCTTGGCCGTGCCGTTGAGCAGCGCGCCGAGCTGCCTGAACATGACCACCACGAGGACAGCGAGCGCCCCGAGCAGTGCCCACTGCGCGATGGCAAGGTAGAGCGGGATCGTGATCATCAGGCCCACCTTGGTCTCGAGTCACGCCTGGCGCCGACCACGGCCGCCGCGCTGAACGCCGCGAAGGCGACCAGCCCGCCGCAGGCCAGCAAGCCGAGCTGGCCGCCGGCGCCCAGGTCAGTCACCGGGCGAGGAAGGCCCGTCATGGCCACCGCGGCCGCCAGCGTGAGGCCAGCGGCCCGGCCAACGCCGGCCGGGGTGAACCCGCGCCGCGAAAGCCCGCCGAAGCACCGGCACGGCCGGCCCCGGTGCCGGGCGAGTCCGACCGTCCAGACCGCCAGGAAGCAGCAGAAGCTGGCCAGCACCACTGGGTTGAGCCAGCCGGCTCGCGGCGCGGACAAGCTGGCGGCCCCGAGAGCCAGCTCGGCAGCGGCCACGCCGGCCGCGATCGCGCGCGGTGCCCAGCGCGGCGTGAGCGCCGGGGTAAACAGGCGGACCGTGGCGGCGAAGCCGGTCAGGTCGGCCGCCTTGGCGCCGCCAGCGGCGAGCAGCAGGACCGCGAGGGCGGCCTTGCAGCCGAGCACGGCGGCCTCCACAGGGACGACGTTGCTGGTAAGCACCCGCTACACCGCCAGCCTGAATCGGGGCCGCGACTGGCTGGCGCGCTCCTGCTGACCGACTGGGATCGCCGCGACCTGGCTGAGCTTGGCCACCTGCCAGTCGAAGTTGACCAGGCTGGACGCTCGCACCTCGCCCGCGCGATCCACGAAGATCGCGAACGGCATGACCCGGACGTTATACGCCGGCGTAGAGGGCCGGCGAGCCGGTCACGACGGCCAGGCCGAGCTGCCCGAGAAGCTCAGCGGCCTGCCCGGCGGGACCCCTGGTCAAGATCACGATCTCCAGGTCAGCCGCACCAGCCAGCTCGCGCAGGCCGTCGATGACCGAGGGGAACGACTTCAGCGAGTGGTCGGCGAACATAATCAGCTGCAAAGATCAGTGCGCCGGCGGGCGGAGAAGTACGGATAATTCCGTCGGAATCAGGAAGCGACCAGCGGGGTGCGAGACGGCCTCGGGCGAGTCCGTCTCGCTCAAGCGCCTCTGAACCCGACAGCGCGAGCTGACCCACCCCAAGCAATCCAAGTCCCGCAGCGGCACACAATAGTATTGCAATTCCGATGAATCCGAATGCAAGGGCCATCACGCGTGCACCAGATCTGACCTGCTGGAGTTCATGCCCTGAACCCAACCATCCACTGCCAGCAATGGTCAAGCAGGGCGGGTCGAACCGGCGTCGCGTCGTAATTAAGGCTGCCGTCGGCGGCTAAATGCCGGGCCGACCACCGGGGCCCGAAGCAGGCCCATTCGATTTCCCAGTAAGTCAGCCGGCGCTTGTCTGTCAGCCACCGGACAGACCAGGCCAGCAGCAGCGCGACAACCGCGAGCACGGTCACCGCGAGCACCTCGAAGGCAACAATCCTGACCGTGACCGTGCCGGCGGTCAGCGGACGCCTGCCGGTGAGCTGACCTGCCCGGTTGACCCAGATTCTGACCACCGTGCCCGGACGCGCCGCCGGCTCGGCGGGCACCAGGCCGGATCTGGTGCCGCCCTCAGGAGCGTGCCAGCGTCCCTCAGCCCAGACCGTCATGGCCGAGCTGTATCCGTAGAGCCGGCCGGGCGCGCGCCGGAGCAGTACCGCGTCCACCTGACGCCACGATCGCTCCGCCCGGAGCTGGGCCCGGCTCTCAGTACTGGCGACGTGCCCGGCGAAGGTCACGATCACCGGTGCGGCGGAGAAGAAAACGAGCACCAGGATGACCCAGAGCCCGCGCTCGACCCGGTCGATGCGACGGCGCAGCGGGTTGCCGTCCAGCCCGGCCCAGCCAGCCATCCGCCTGCCTCGCAGACGTGCCGGCCTGCCCGGGCTACGGCCCCCCGTCCGTCTCACGCGGTCAGCATTCCCTGCTCGGGACAATTCCACCCCGCCGGGACGCCCCAACCAAGGTAACGCGCCGTTCCACCAGCTCAGGGGCCGATCGTGGTAGCGTGCGCCAGGGTTAGACGGGGGGTGTCCGGTTGTACGGGGGGCCGGGAACCGGGTCCGTACGGGATCCGCTCAGGACCAAGCGCTTTTTCCTTGCCGGCGTCGCCGTCGGTGTGTTCGTGATGTCGGCGACCGGCCTGGCGGCGGCTAGGTTGATCGAATCACCGAAGGAGCTAGCGGCGCGATCGGCGGCGCAGGCCGCTTCGGTCATCACCGGGGTAGCCCGGACGAGAATGCTGCGCGACGCCATCGTGCTGCCAGGAACCGTGCGGGCCGGCAAGACGATCGCCGTCCTGGCGACAGCGCCGTACCAGACGGTGATCGTCACCAAGATGCTCGCCAGGCGCGGCAGCCGGGTCACGCCGGGTCATGTGCTCGACGAGGTCGACGGCCGTCCCGTGGTGCTCCTGCGCGGCAAGCTGCCCGCCTACCGCGACCTGCGCGTCGGCGACACCGGCCCCGACGTGGCCGAGCTGCAGTCGGCGCTGACCGGACTCGGGTACTCCGACTACGACAGCTCTGGCGTCTTCGGGGCGGGCACCGAGGTCGCGATCGAGCTGCTCTATGACCACCTCGGATACCGGACGCCGCTCTTTACCCCGAAAGCGAAGAAAGGCGAACTGCCACCGGTTCCCCAGGTCTACCTGCCGATGGACGAGGTCAGCTACATCCCTGCCGCCTCGGCGCTAGTCACCTCGATCTCGGCCAGGACCGGGACCACGCTGCGCCAGGGCCAGGTCGTGCTGGGGCTCGCGGTCGGGAATCCGTACGTCACCGGCCTGCTCAGCGCCCATCAGGCCACCCAGGCCAGGGACGGCGTCGGCGTCCGGATCGGCTCGGCGAACCCGAGCCTGACCACGGCCGGCACCGTCACCAGGATCAGCGCGATCCCGGCTAAGGGAACGAGCACCGGGCCGCCGGGCTACGCCTTCACGGTCACGACCCGGCATCGGCTGCCCCAGGGCATCATCGGCCGGACCGTCCGGCTCACCCTGCTTGTCCCGGTCACCAGCGGACCGGGCCTGACGGCACCGCTCAGCGCCGTCTTCTCCGGTCCCGCCACCCAGCCCGGCCAGTCCGGCCAGTCCGGCCAGTCCAGCTCGTCGGCTTACGTGATCGTGGTCGGCGCCACCGGCCGCCAGCGGCGGGTCGACGTGCTCACCGGGCCGAGCGCGCAGGGGTACGTGGCCATCCAGCCGGTCAAGGCGGGCACGCTCATCCCCGGCGACCGGGTGCTGATCGGCGTCGGCCGATGACCGTGCGGATAGTGCCTGCTCCGGGCAGCGAGCCTGCCCCGCCGGGGAGCGCCCGGCCGCCTGCTGACCGCCGGGACCCGCCGGTCATCGAGCTTCGCGGTCTGCGCCTGGAGGTAGCCGGGCAGGTCATCCCGGCGACCGACCCGTTCACTAGCTGGCGAGCGCGGCGCCGGAGGCCGAGCCCGAGCCAGCACGCGAAGGGCGAGCTGCCGCCAGGAGAATCGGCCAGTGCCGACCAGAGTGCGGAGCAGCTCGACCTGCTGGTCTGGGCAGGCGAGCTGGTGATGCTCACCGGGCAGCCGAGATCGGGCCGGTCCATGCTGCTCAACGTGCTCGGCTTGCTTGACCGGCCGGTGACAGGCAGCTACCTGCTCCATGGCATCGACACGGCCAGACTCGGCGATCGTGACCGGTCTGCCCTGCGCGGGCGGCAGATCGGCTTCGTATTCCAGCGCAAGATGCTGCTGCCGACCAGGTCCGTGCTCGATAACGTGATGCTGCCGCTGCGCTACTGCGGCGTTCCCCGGCGCCAGCGGATCGCCGCCGCCAGCGAGAGCCTGGACCGCGTCGGCCTGGCCGGCCGGGCCGGGCTGATGGCCTGGCAGCTGTCGGCCGACGAACTGGCCCTGTGCGCGATCGCCAGGGCCCTGGCCCCCCAGCCGGGCCTGCTGCTCTGCGACGACCCGACCGCCGGCCTCGATCAGGCCACCGCGACCCGGATCATCGGCCTGCTCGCCGGCCTGCACCGGGAGGGCACGACGGTGCTCGTCGCGACCGCCGAGCAACTGGCCGCCGCGTACAGTTCCAGGTCGGTCCTGCTCGGCCAGGCCGCCATGGGCCTGCCGGTCAGCCCGATCGAGGTCACCAGGGCGGCGACCAGCCCGGCGGCCCTCACCGGCTCGGAAGCCGGGCCGCTGCCGTGACCCGTGTCATCGCCAGGCGCACCGTTCTGCGGCCGGGCGACGCGGTGGGCGAGGCCTTCACCTCCATCGTGGCCAGGCCGCTGCCCGCCACGGCCACCAGCGTCGCCGCCCTGCTCGCCGTGGCCTGGTTCGTCGCCATCCTCGGGCTAGTCAGCACGGTCACCGGGCAGGTGACCTCGGCGTTCGTACGGCAGCTGCCAACCACGATCAGGATCACCGCGCCCCGGTCGCTGGCGCCGCAGGCACCGGTGCCTTACCCCGCCGACGTCGAGCACAGGATCGACGCGATTTCCGGAGTCGTGGGCTCCGGCGTCTACTGGCAGGTCAGGCTCGGCCAGCCGATGACCGTCTCGGCCCGGCCGCCGGCCAGGCGAACCAGGAATCCGGTCCCGGCCAGGAGTGGTGCTCGCGGCTACCCCCGGTTTCCTGACCGCGGCCGGCGTCCAGGTCAGCCAGGGCAGGCTGTTCAGCGCCTGGGATCAGGCCCACGCGACCCAGGTCTGCCTGCTCGGCTCCACCCTGGCCAGGTCCCTTGGCATCAGCGGGGTCGCCGGTCAGCCAGCGGTCTACATCAACGGGATGCCCTGCGTTATCGCGGGTATTGTCGGTTCTGCTGTCCGGCAGCCATCCGTGCTGAGATCGGTCATCTTGCCCACGTCGACCAGCACGGTGTTGTTCGGGCTTCCCGACGACGCGGCCGGCGCCAGGCCTGCCATCCTGATCCAGACCAGGCCGGGAGCGGCCGCCCAGGTCGGCAGGCAGGCACCGTACGCGATCAGCCCGGCCCGGCCCCGGCGGCTCAGCGTGCGCATGCAGGCCGGTCCGGCCGGGCTGCGGCGGCAGGTCAGCGACACCCTCGACGGGCTGTTCCTCGTGGTCGGCTGGGTGGGACTGGCCATCGGGACGCTGGGCATCGCCGGCCTGACCCTGTTCTGCGTGCTGCAGCGCACGCCCGAGTACGCGCTCAGGCGCGCGCTCGGCGCCCGGCGGCGGCACATCGCCGCCCACGTGCTCGCGGAGTCGGTCATCCTCGGGCTGCTCGGCGGGCTGGCCGGTGCCAGTCTCGGCATCGCGGTCATCGTCCTGACCTCGCGGGCCATGGGATGGACTCCGGTGGTCGCTCCGCTGGCGCTCTGGCCGGCGCCGCTGGCCGGGGCCGCCGCCGGAATGATCGCCGGCATCGGGCCGGCCACGCGCGCGGCCTGGATCAGGCCGTCAATCGGGCTGAGCAGATTCCCGCCGCTGTAGGCCGAGCGAATTCTCTGCGACTCGCCCGATGCGCAGGCTTTGCCGGAATAGGCAACTGGGACCGTGAGGTATTCGGCACTACTGCGCCCCGCCAAATCAATGTTCGCCCGGATTGATCGCGGCGTCGCTCTCATTAGGTCACGCCACCAGGTCGGATAAGATTGCAGCTGACTTCTTACTGCCCTAAGCTCCCCATGATCATTGAAGCCACATGTGGCTGACGCGGCTGGGCACTTATGACCGGCGCACGCGATCTGCGCTTCAAGTGGCGTTAGAGAATGGCGCGCAAATAGACGGCCCCGGCCGTCATAGCCGCGCGTCAGCCGAGTTATCGCGGATGGGGGAAGTGCCCCGGTGGGAAGTCATTCCTATGGTGTGGAGCTGCCACGCGCGGCCAGCAGACCGGGCAGCGGGCGCGGGCGCCATGCCGCCACGACGCGAGGCCGCAGCGCGCCGGTGCCAGCCGGAGGCCAGGGCGCGATGCGACTGTCGTCGGTCACGTCCTGGCGGCGAGTACTGATCGCGGCCGCGCTAGGCGCTGGCACGCTGGCGATCCTGATCTATCAGTACACGTTCCGGCACCTCGAGGCCCAGGCCGCGGCGTCGCTGTTTAACCTCGTGACCCCGACCCTCGCCGCGAGCAAGGCGCCCATCGTCTGGTTCGGCCTTGGAGCGCCCCGCGCATTCGGCCTGATGATCACCCCCGACTGCAGCGTGGCCCTGCTGATCGTGCCACTGCTGCTGCTCGGCACGGCCCTGGTCCTGCCGGTCCGGCTCGGGCTGCGCCGGGTTCTCAGCGCGGTCGCGGCGGCGGCGGCGGTACTCATCGCCGGGAACCTGCTGCGGATCGGCGCGATCGCCGTCGCGGTCAGGGTCGCCGGGCCCGACATCGGCTATGAGGTCGGGCACCTGGTGATCGGCTCGGCTATCAGCGTCGTATTCATCGGCTCAAGCCTGATCCTGATGACCTACATCATTACATCTCATCGCAACCGGACGGCACTTTCCCCGACGCCGCGGCTCACCAGGAAGGACTGACGTGGGTAGCACGATCCTCGCCGTGTTCATTGCTACGGCTCAAGCGACGGCGTTGCTGATGAGCGTGGCTTTCATCACCTATGTGATAGTGATCGTCCGGCCTTTCATGAAGGACAGGGTGAAGCCAGCCGGAGACTCGGGAGACCTGTCGTGGCATCTTTTCGTGCCGGCCCTGAATGAAGAGCGGGTAATCGGTCAGACGATCGACTACCTGCGGGCCACATTCCCCGAGACCGACGTCTGGATCATCGACGACGACAGCGAGGACAATACCGCCGCCGTCGTCCGGCGGTGGGCCAGGACCGACCCGCTCGTGCATATCGTGGAGAGAAAGTCACCGAATGCCCGCACCGGCAAGGGTGACGCGCTCAATGCCGCCTATCAGGCGCTCAGCGAATGGCTGCCGACGAGAGCGGACCGCGGCCGGACGATTATCGGGGTCATTGACGCCGATGGCAGGCCGGCCCCCAATTGCCTGGCAGTCTGCGCGGGCGACAGCCTGTTCGGCGATAAGACCGTCGGCTCGGTCCAGATCATGGTCAGGATGATCAATCGCGCCGATCGCCGTTCGCGGCCCGATCACGGTCGCGTGATGAATTTCGTCGGCCATGTGCTGAACCGGCTGCAGGACCTGGAATTCCGGGTGCCCATCTCCGCGATCCAGATCACCAGAAGGTCCACCGGCACGGTCGGCCTCGGCGGCAACGGCCAGTTCAGCCGGCTGTCGGCGCTCGACGTCGTGGCCGAGGATCATGGCCGGCCGTGGCGGGGCGCCCTTCTCGACGACTACGAGCTGAGCCTGCACCTGCTGCTGACCGGGCACCGCAACGCCTACACCCAGGACACCTACGTGGATCAGGAGGCCCTGCCTGACCTGCGCCGGCTCGTCAGGCAGCGGACCAGGTGGGGTCAGGGCACGATGCAGTGCGGTGTGTATCTCAGGCCGCTGTGGACGTCAAGGCACGTGTCCAGGCTGGGCGCGCTCGAGGCGACCTACTATCTCTCCCAGCCGTGGCTGCAGCTGGTCGGGACGTTCGTCTACCCGGTGCCGCTGATCGTGCTGCTGGCCAACTACGCCGCCAACCCGGCCGCGATGACCGCCTGGGCGGTAGCCGGCGGCTGGATGGCCGTGCTCTATTACCTGGTAGCGGGACTCGGACCGTTCGTGCTCTGGGGGCCGCTGTACAGAAGGCGCTGCGAGCCAGACCTCACGCTCGCTCAAGCATTCGGCCTGGGCTTCGCATACGCCCTCTACATCCTGCTGTTCTACATCACTTCATGGCGGGCATTCACCCGCATCCTGCTCGGCCGGCGAGAGTGGTTCAAGACCCGTCGCAATGCCGAGTTCATCGGTGACTTCCGATTGTCAGTACCAGGTGCAGTAACACTACTCAGAGAAGTTACGGGGGAAAGTCAATGACACGCAAGATTCCTGGAATTACCAGGATTGCCAGCACAGTCGCACTCGCTGGTGCTCTCTCGCTGATCGCGATCATGCCTGCCTCGGCCGCCTCGCCCAACGAGGGGTACGCGGCAGGTGCGACGGGGCTGATCTCGGTGGCACCGATCGGGCTGGCCACGTTCCCTGGCACCTCGCCGGTCACGCTGGCCAACGCCAACATCCTCGGCCTGCTCACGACCGGCGTGATCACCTCCACGGCGGACGCCACTGACGCGTCGTCCACAATAGCTGGCGTCACGGCCTCGCTGACGGCACTGGTATCGCTCACCGCCACGGCCATCTCATCGTCGTGCACGTTCAACACCAACACCTCCGTGGTCAGCGGCAGTGCCACGATCGCCGGCGGCCAGATCACTCTCCCGCTGACCACGATCACGCTCGCGGCCAACCCGGCGCCGAACACCATCGTGGCGGGCCTGGCCGGGATCGCGACGGTCACGCTGAACGCGCAGACAGTCCAAGGGGATGGCACGCTGACGGTCACGGCGATTCAGGTTCAGCTGCTCGGCAGCACGCAGACGCTGTCACTTGGCGTCTCGGTCTGCAACGCCGCCAACCTGGCACCAGTGCCCGTGCTGCCCGGCAAGACCATGCCGGTCACGCTCGGCGCGGCCGGGCTGCTTGGTCTCGCGGGCGCCGGTCTTCAGCTGCGCCGTCGCCGGTTCGGTCGCGCGGCCTGACCCGGATCACCCCGTACGAGCCGGTTTTTCGCCGGCCCGCACGGGATAGTCCATAACGCAAGGATTGGCACGGCGGGTCAGCTTTGCCCTCGCGCGCTCACGCGAGGAATCGCCGCAGCAAGGCGGCGATTCGCTGGCTCGCCGTTCCGTCCCCGAACGGGCATGGTATCGCCGCCAGCCGTGCCCCGAGGTCACGATCCTCAATTAGCCCCCTGGCGGCATCTCCCATAGCCTGACCTGGCCGGACAAGCTGGGCGAAGCCCGCGTCCACCGACTCGGGCCGCTCGGTGGAATTCCTGACCACCACCATCGGGCGCTTGAGTACTGTGCACTCCTCCTGTACCCCGCCCGAGTCGGACACGATCAGCCTGGAGTGCTTCGCCAGCGCCAGGAACGCCCGGTGGTCAAGCGGCCCGAGCGTCCGCAGCCGGTCGAGCGCCTCGGTCAGGCCGTGGCGGCGCACCGCCTGCCCGGTACGCGGGTGGAGCGGGAATAGCACCGGCAGCCCGAGCTTAGACAGCTCGGCAAGGATCGCACCGAGACTGGCCGGGTCGTCCGTGTTCTCCGGCCGGTGAATTGTCGCCAGCACATAGCCATCGGGCTCGACGCCGAACTCGGCCACTATCCGCAGCGATTCCGAGTCCGACGGCAGCATCTCCCGCACTGCCTCGACGATCGTGTTTCCGGTCAGCGCTATCCGGCTCGGATCGACCTGCTCGGCCTCCAGGTTAGCCACGGCCCTCGGGGTCGGGGCGCAGTGCAGCTCGGCGACCACGCCGATCACGCACCGGTTGATCTCCTCGGGCATCGCCCGGTCAAAGGACCGCAGGCCGGCCTCGACGTGCACGACCGGGACCCCGCAGCAACTGGCGGCCTGAGCGGCCGCCGACGCCGTATTGGTATCGCCCTGCACCAGCACGGCCGCTGGCTCAAGCTCGGTGAAACTGACCCCGAACTGCTCGACCATCCGGCCGATCTGAGCGTGCCGCGCCGCGCCGCAGATGTCCCGCAGCGGCGCGGCTCCGGCAGTCCGGCAGCGGCCAGGAACACCCCGGAGAGGTCATCGTCGCGATGCTGGCCAGAGTGGAACAGCGTCGCCGAGCCGCCGAGCAGCCGCACGACCGGCGCCAGCTTGATGATCTCCGGCCTGGTGCCCACGACGACAGCGATCCGTCTTTCCTCAGCCTCTAGCCGCATCCCATCCCCCGCTACCCCCGACGCCAATCACTCTGTGATCATCGACGACTACTCACGGTAAGGTTAGGTGCAAGGGGCGGATCGCTAGGGGCGAACGCCGGACCTGCCGGGGAACCGCGAGAAGATAGCCAGATGGCATGTACCGCGCACGTCGCCTGGACCGACCAGCTGACCGGCTACGACTTCGGACCCGGACACCCGCTCGCGCCCATCAGGGTCGACCTGACGATGGCGCTGGCCCGCGAGCTCGGCGTGCTCAGCGCTGACGGGGTCACCGTCCAGGAGCCGAGGCCAGCCACCGACGCCGAGCTTGAGCTGGTGCACGATCCCGGCTACATCGCGGCGGTGAAACGCGCAGGCGGTTCTGACCCGCTGCCGATCTCGGCTAGCTTCGGCCTCGGCACCGCGGACAACCCGATCTTCCCGGCCATGCACGAAGCATCGGCCCTGGTAGCCGGCGCCACGCTAGCCGCCGCCGGAGCCGTCCTGACCGGGCAGGCCCAGCACGGCGTGAGCATCGGCGGCGGGCTGCATCACGCGATGGCCGGTCACGCCAGCGGGTTCTGCGTCTACAACGACCCGGCGATCGCCATTGCCTGGCTGCTCGCCCAGGGCGTCGAGCGGATCGGCTATGTCGACATCGACGTGCACCACGGCGACGGGGTTCAGGCCGCCTTCTACCACGATCCCCGAGTCCTGACGATCAGCCTGCACGAGCACCCCATGACCCTCTTCCCCGGCACCGGCCGGGCGTCAGAGACCGGCGGTCCCGAGGCCATCGGACTCTCGGTGAACGTCGCACTGCCCGCCGGCACCAGGGACGCCGGCTGGCTGCGGGCGTTCCATGCCGTCGTTCCTCCGCTGCTGCGCACCTTCAGCCCGCAATTCCTGGTCACCCAGCACGGCTGCGACACCCACTGGATGGACCCGCTCGCCAACCTGGAACTGACCATCGACGCCCAGCGCACCGCCCACGCGGCCCTGCACCAGCTCGCCCACGAGACCGCGGGCTGCCGCTGGCTGCTGACCGGCGGCGGCGGATACGAGCTGGTCCAGGTAGTCCCGAGGACCTGGACCCACCTGATCGCCGAAGCGACCGGCCGCCCGATCGACCCGGCCACCCCCACCCCCCAGCCCTGGCGCGACTACGTCGCCCGGCGCACGCGCCTCCCGGCTCCGGAGCTCATGACCGAGCAGGCCCCGGCCACCTTCCCGCCATTCGAGCGAGGCTATGACCCAGCCGACTCCGTAGACCAGGCCATCCAGGCCACCCGCAACGCCACCTTCCCCCACCACGGCCTCAACCCCTGAAGCTGGCCCAATGTTCCGGGATCATGCCTGGGACGGTGATCACGGAGTTCCGGTGGCGTGATCATGCTGCTGATGTTCCGGGATCACGGCAGGCAGTGTGATCACGGAACATGGCTCTGGCGCGAATTCCGTGAGGTTGGCCGTCTGGTTCCGGGGTGGCTGGTCCAGCCCGGGCCTGTCCCGCCGCTGGCCTGCCGGGCCGCACCCCATCGATGTGACATAGCTGGGGCTGGAGCCCCATCGATGTGACATAGCTGGGGCTGGAGAGCACCAGCGCTGCCACATCCATGGGGCAGTCCCCCTGAGACCATGCCACCCACCAGACCTCCGTGATCCCCGCCCCGCCCATGATCCCGGAACACAGCCGCATGATCACCCCACCAGACCCGCCCCGCTCCCGCCCAGGGCATCGATGTGGTCCAGGAGTTGCGGGGGGGCGGGGAGTTGCGGGGGGGCGGGGAGTTGCGGGGGGGGCGGGGAGTTGCGGGGGGGGCGGGGAGTTGCGGGGGGGGCGGGGAGTTGCGGGGGGGCGGGGAGTCGCCGGGGGGGCGGGGAGTCGCGGGGGCGGGGGCTACGTGGCTTGCGGGGGCGAGGCCGGTGGCGGCGGCGGTACTACTCTGGCCGCGACCAGGTAAGCGACGACCACGGCCACGATCACCAGCGGCATGACCACGAGCCCGTCGGACGACAAGATCAAAGTGGCCAGCAGGACCGACGTCAGCGGCAGCGTCAGCATCACCGCCGACATCGCCCCGATCCCCATCGCCGCGCCCGCGACCGGCGACAGGCCTGGTGCGTGCGAGACCAGCAGGCCGATCGCGGCGCCGATGAACATCGACGGGAACACCGGGCCGCCTCGGAAGCTGCTCATCGACACCCCGTAAGCCAGGCCCTTGCAGGCGATGAGCAGCAGCAAGGTAAGCGCGGAGTAGCTGGCGCTATGCGTGATCAGCGACCCGAGCGCCGACTGGCCGGAAAACAATACCTGCTCGCTCCGGCCGCCAGAACCGGCCGCATAGGCCACCGCCAGTCCGCCGATCACCAGCCCGGCAGCCGGCAGGGCCACGAGCGTGCGACCGGCCACCCGGCCGCGCAGCCCGACCGCCAGCCGTCGCAACCCCGATCCGGCGAACGCGGCGGCGACCCCGATCACGACCGCCCAGCCAAACTCGCCCAGCGTCGGGGTCCCCACGTGCGGCAGCCCGGGAATGGCCAGGGAGAAGGTGCCGAGCCCGGTCCAGGCGCCGAGCCCGACAAAGATCAGCGCGCCGATCCCGGCCGCCAGCAGACCGGGCACCAGCACGAGTCCCATCACCTGACCCCCTAGCCCGGAGGCCTCCATGAGCAGGAACGCGCCGGTCAGCGGCGACCCGAGCAGCGCGCTGATCGCCGCGAAACTGCCACTGGCCCCGAGCACCGTGACCGCCTGTTCCGGCAGCCCGCCCCGCCCAGACCCGCCAGACCCACTGGACCCGTCAGCCCGGTGCCGTCGCGCCGCCGCCACCAGTCGCGACGCCGCGACCGCCAGCCCGCCGCCGAGCGCGATCAGCGGCATCTCAGGGCCAAGCACCACCCCGAACGACAGCGTTGCCAGCGCCGCCAGCACCACTCCAGGCAGCTGAGCCGGCGTCGGCGGCGGATGCAGGCCGAACCCGTAGGCCGGGGAAGGTCCGCCGTCTCCCGGCAGGTACCTGATCGCCAGCCCGGCCGCGATCCCCCCGGTGAACAGCACGGGCAATGGCCACCAGATCGGCACCGGCGACAGCCCGAGCCCGTGCGGCAGCCGGACGAAGAGTTCCCGCTGCAGGTAGCTCACCAGCGCCAGGAACCCGTACGCCGCTGCCGAGATCGGAATGCCGAGCAAGGCGGCGAATCCGAGCAGCACCAGATACCCGCGAGAACGCAGCAGCGCGACGGGATCGGCGATGGGCCTTGTCACCAGACGGATTGTGATCGACCACGGCCCGGACGGGATCATCCGGCGCGGGTGAACCCCGGCGGTGCCCAGACTTCCCCGGCTCGCCCGCGCCGGCCTCGGGATCCGCATTCCATTCACAGCACGGGCACCAGGTCACGAATCTCTGGTCCGAGCTGACCGCCGCCCGCACACGGGGCAAGACCGCTCACCGGTCTCCAGCTGCGACATAAGGCAGAATAGTTTCATGCCGGACCACACTGATCCACCAGCGGCCGCAGCACGAACCAGGACCGTACGCGAGGTAGCCGACCGGTACGTGACGGCACTGGCCGAGCTCAATCCGATCGTGGCCACCAGGCTCGGCATCCGCCCGAACGAGGACCGGCTGCCCGACCTGTCCCCCGCCGGGAACGAGGCCTCCGACGCCCTGCTCCGCTCGACCCTGGCCGAGCTAGCGCAAACGACGCCGGCCGACGACGACGATCGCCGCTGCGCCCGGCTGCTCCGCGAACGGTTCGGGGCCGAACTGGCCATGAGCGAGCAAGGCGAGCACCTGCGCCCTATTTCCAACCTGTTCGGGCCTCCGCAGCGGGTCCGCAGCACCTTCCTCGACATGCCGGCCGCCACCGCCGATGACTGGGCCGTCATCGCGAGCCGGATGTCGAAGGTCCCCGAAGCGCTCGCCGGGCACCGGGCCAGCCTGACCGAGGGCATCAGCCGGGGCCTCATCGCCGGGCCGAGGGTGGTGCGCACCGTCATCGACCAGTTCGGTGACTGGGCCGCCGCCGACGACGGCAGGGGCTGGTTCGCGCAGTTCGCCGCCGGTGCCACCGATGCCGGTGCCAACGTGCCGCCGCCGCTGCGCGCCACACTCGACGCCGCCGCCGCTTCGGCCACGGCCGCCGTCACTGACCTGCGGGACTGGATGGCCAGCGAATACCTGCCGCACGCTGCCGGCCAGAGCGACGGGGTCGGGCCTGAGCGCTACCAGGTCTGCGCCCGCGCCTGGACCGGCGCGAACCTGGACCTGGCGCAGGCTTACGCGTGGGGCTGGTCGCAGTACAGCGAGCTCCGCGAGCAAGTGCTTGAAGAGGCAGAAAGGATCGTCCCCGGAGCATCAACGCGGGCAGCGATGGACTATCTGGATGTCCATGGCGAAGCCGTCGACGGGGTGCAGGAGATCCGGGTCAGGCTGCAGCAGATGATGGATGATGCCATCGAGCGGCTCGACGGCACTCACTTCGACATCGCCGACCCCATCAAGACGGTCGAGGCCAGGATCGCGCCGCCCGGCAGCGCCGCCGCGCCCTACTACACCGCGCCATCGCAGGACTTCGCCCGGCCGGGCCGGACCTGGCTGCCGACGCTCGGCCGGACCAGATTCCCGCTGTGGGGCCTGGTCAGCACCTGGTATCACGAGGGGGTGCCCGGTCATCATCTGCAGATGGCGCAGTGGCGGTACCGGTCAAGTCGAGCTCTCGATCTACCAGACCAGCATCGGCGGGGTGAGCGCCTGCAGCGAGGGCTGGGCCCTGTACGCAGAGCGGCTCATGGACGAGCTCGGCTACCTGACCAGGCCGGGCGACCGGCTCGGCTACCTGGACGCGCAGATGGCCCGCGCGATCCGGGTCGTGATCGACATCGGCATGCACACCGGCCAGGTGATCCCGGCCGACTCACCGGTCGGCGCGGGCCAGACCTGGACTCCCGATCTGGCGCGCGAGTTCTTCCGGCTGCACAGCGGCCGGCCTGACGCGTACATCGACAGCGAGATCGTCCGCTATCTGAGCATTCCCGGCCAGGCGATCAGCTACAAGCTCGGCGAGCGCGCGTGGCTGGCCGGCCGCGACGCCGCCCGGGCAGCGCACGCCGCGCGGGGCGAGGAGTTCGACCTCAAGGCGTGGCACATGGCGGCGCTGTCGCTCGGCGCCCTCGGCCTGGATGACCTGACCGACGAGCTGGCCAGGCTGTAAGAGTCCCGCCCGCGCGAGTGCGCGGGCGGGACTGCCTGCCTATCTAGCTTAGGGATAGCTGACCACGTCGCTGGGACCGCCGAAGCTGGAGCTCACCGCTGCCCCGGTTCCGTTGATCACGCTCTGAATGCCGCCTGACCCGTTCAGGAACACCGTCAGCAGGTCATGGAAGGCCACGCCAGCGGTATCCGGTGCCTGGAAGGCCATCGCGTTCTCGATCGCCACTCCCTGGTTGAAGAAGCTGTAGCTGCCCAGGCCGAACCCGCTGAACGAGGTCACAGTGTTCGGCAGGAACAACGCCGGGTAGCCGTTCTGGGTCGCGCTCGACATCCAGGCCGCCTGGCTCGACACTTCATAGGGATTCTCGTTCTGGAAGAAGATGACCTCGCCGCCCTGGCCATTCCAGATGACCTCGTCTTTCAGGAAGTGCTCGACGAAGAGCCCGGTGGCCAGGACGTTGCTGCCGTTCACGATGAGGCCTGTGTTCGACGCGTCGCCGGTGAAGGTGCCCGCGCCGGCGCCGTGGTCGGCCCGCCAGGCCCAGACGTCATCGATGATCGAGTTGTTGCTGTTGTCGATGAAGGCCGTCGCTGCCGTCCCGGCGGTGGCGCCGCCGATCCGGAAGAAGACGTCATCGATCGTGACCGGGTCGGTCGCGTGGCTGACCGCCGAGCCCTGCGTACCCACCTGGAGCAGCGCGGGCGAGCTCGTCGTACCGGCGTCGAAGATCACGCCCGAGATGTTGACCCCGTTCACGTCGGCCACGTTCATCGTGACGTTGCCGCTGGTCGGGACCAGGGTCGGGAAGCCGAGACCAATGATCTTGGTGTCGGCCTTGGTGACGTTGATCGTCGAGCTGATGCTGTAGACGCCGGGGGTGAAGATCAGGTTGTCCCCGTTAGCCAGCGCTGCGTTGATCGTCGCGACGGAGCTGGACGGGCTCGCCACGTAGAACGTGTTCAGCGACAGCGAGGTGCCGGGGGTGTTGGCCGTAGCCGTCCAGGTCGGCCCGGACGAGTTGGTCTGCAGCGATGGCACGAACACATTGAAGTTGCCCGAGGAGTCGGTGTAGAGGTAGGGCTCTTCCTCGCTGTGCGGGCAGGTCGCCAGGGTGGTGTAAGAGCTGGGCCCGCCGCTGTCTCCTGAGTTGGCCGCGAAGGACTGGGCTGGTGCGCCCGGGTCACCGCAGAAGACCTGGTTCCATACTGAATTGCTCCAGCCATCCAGACTGGAGTCGCGTGTAATGAACTGCTGCTGCGAGCCGTTGGTGACGGTGCCGCCGGTGAACCGGGAGTCGGCGATGAAGCCGCCGCTGGCGAAGTCCGGGGAGCCGGTGCAGTAGTCCATCAGCGACAGGTTGCCGTTGATCTGGACTCGCCGCATCGGCGCGGCCTGCGAGACTGCCCAGAAATCGTCGCCGGCGTAGCAGCCGGTGTTGCCCATGACGTTGATCGTGAGGTTGGACATCGATCGCCAGAAGTTGTCGGTCGCGTTGCAGTTGGTCTGGACGCCGCCGGGGCACTGGTTGAACGCCTGGAAGGCACCGTTGATCACGACCTGGCTCGGGTTCTGCCCAAGGCCGGCCACGCTGGTGTAATACCCGACGGTGAACATGAGCGGGGTTGCCGCCGAGCCGTAAGTGCCTGGCTCGAAGAAGATGGCGTTGCGCTGGGTGCCGAACTGGTTCGTCGCCTGCTGGCTGCTGATCGTGTTGAGCGTGGACTGGATCGAGGCCTCGGTCATGCTCGGGGTAAAGACGGTGACGTTCGCGCCGAGGCTGCCGCCCGTGGGGGGCGGCGGGGGCGGCGGGGTGCCGCCGCCAGTGCCATTGGTGAGGACGGTGAACTCGGCGATGGACCACCAGCTCGTGGTGCCCCCGGCGGTCAGTACCACCCTGATGTACTGGGCCGTCTGCGCGGCGAAGGTCACCGTTTCCGGTGACGCCGTGCCTGTCCCGGTCGCGACCGAGGTGAACGTCGTGCCGTTGGCGGACACCTCGACGTTGTAGCCACGCGCGTAGTCGCCAGTGGAGCTTCCTGAGTTCATCACGATCTGGTTGAACGTCTGGGCCGAGCCCATGTTGACCTGGAAGAACATCCCCGACGCCTGGACGGCATCCGAGCTGAACCTGGTCGCGATATTGCCGTCAATGGCGTTGGCGGCCACGTCGGCGCCAGCAGCGGCGGTGTTCGTGCTCGCCACCCAGCCGGTCTCGCCAAGCGCGGTCTCCGGCGTCCCGTTGAAGACGGTGAACTCGGCGACCGACCACCAGCTGGTCGTGCCTCCGGCCGTCAGCACGACCCGGATGTACTGGGCCGTCTGCGCGGCGAAGGACACCGTCTCCGGCGACGCCGTGCCGGTGCCGGTCGCGACCGAGGTGAACGTGGTCCCGTTGGCGGACACCTCGACGTTGTAGCCGCGGGCATAGTCGCCAGCGGAGCCGCCCGAGTCCATCACGATCTGGTTGAACGTCTGGGCCGAGCCCATGTTGACCTGGAAGAACATCCCCGACGCCTGGACGGCATCCGAGCTGAACCTGGTCGCGATATTGCCGTCAATAGCATTGGCGGCCACGTCAGCGCCCGCCGCCGCGGTGTTCGTGCTCGCCACCCAGCCGGTCTCGCCGAGCTGAGTCTCGGCGGCGTGCGCTGGCGCCACCGCGACGAACTGCGCGGTGCCCAGCGCGAGCATGGTCCCCAGCGCCGCTATCGCGCCGCCGAGTAACCGGGAACGTCTTGTCATTGCCACCCACCACAGCCCTTCGTGGCCCAACTCGCGGCCCCGTGCACGAGTTTTTCCAATACTTGAACTAACTCGTGAAATTACTCTCCTGGCGGCCTAAGTCAAGTGCCGGCGTGACCGGGCTCACGGCGGGCGACTGGCTGGCGATGAGCTGCCGGTACCACCGGGCGCTGGCCTTCTCGATCCTGGCCTGCGTGCCGAAGTCCACGAAGTAGAGGCCGAACCTGCGGCTGTACCCGTCGGCCCACTCGAAGTTGTCGAGCAGCGACCAGACGAAGTATCCCCGCACGTCGACGCCGTCCGCGATCGCCCGCTGAACCTCCGTCAGATGCTCGGCCAGGTAGCGCACCCGGTCGTGATCGTTGACCTGACCGGCCGGGTCGACGTAGTCGTGGAACGGGGCACCATTCTCGGTGATGTACAGCGGCACGGCCGGGTACTCATCACGCAGCCTGCGCAGCACCCGGCCGAGCCCGGCCGGGGCCGCCTCGATCCCGCCCGCCGTCAGCCGCCCGGTCGCCGGCAGCACCCGTGCCTGGTGAAATGGCTCGCCGGGGTCGTAGGCGACGGTCTTGGTCTCGTAGTAGTTGATCCCGCTGAAATCGAGCGGCGCGGCGATGGACTTCAGATCGCCGTCGCGGATGAAGTCGATCGGCACCAGGCGGCCGTACCAGTCGAGCAGGTCGGCCGGGTAGCCGCCGCGCGACACCGGATCGAGGAACCAGCGGTTCTCGTACCCGTCCAGGCGGGCCGCGGCCTCCTGATCGGCGCAGGCGTCGGAGGCGGCGCTGATGTCGGACAAGAGCACGGAGTTGCCAGCCAGCGCACCGGGCGCGGCATCCTTGATCAGCTCCATCGCCCGGCCGTGCGCGAGCAGCAGATGATGAGACGCGGCCAGCGCCGACCGCAGGTTCACGATCCCTGGAGCGTGCCTGCCCTGCAGGTGCCCGATCATCCCGGCGCAG
This sequence comes from uncultured Actinomycetota bacterium, assembly GCA_963819285.1. GTDB lineage: Bacteria > Actinomycetota > Actinomycetes > Streptosporangiales > Streptosporangiaceae > Chersky-822. The sequence goes on along the minus strand of CAWFVM010000004.1, from coordinate 1,147,870 downwards.
AACGGCTCGTTGACCGTGACCCACAAAGGCACAAGCTCGCCGAGCGCGCCGGTCACTGCCTCGGCATAGTCACCGAACCTGTCGACGGTATCCCGGCAGGCCCAGCCGCCGGCCTCCTGCAGCGGCTGCGGCAGATCCCAGTGATAGAGCGTGACCATCGGCGTGACGCCCCGGTCAAGCAGGCCGTCAACCATCCGCCGGTAGAAGTCGAGCCCGCGCTGGTTCACCCGGCCCCGGCCGTCGGGAATCACGCGCGGCCAGGCGATCGAGAACCGGTAGCAGCCCAGCCCCAGGCCGGCCACCAGGTCGAGATCCCCGTCGAGCCGATGATAGTGATCGCAGGCGACATCTCCGGTATCGCCGTTGATCACCCGGCCAGGAGTACGGGCGAACGCATCCCAGATCGACGGCTCCCGGCCGGCTTCCCCGACCGCGCCCTCGATCTGGTAAGCCGACGTGGACGCACCGAATACGAAGCCAGGCGGGAAACGTAAGCCGGTCAACGGAAGCCGCTCCTTCACGAAGATCATGAGATCACTACTTAGACTAAGGTTCGAGAAAAGCCCAGCTTTGTCAAGATCCCGATCGAGCTCCCGCCCCGACTACCCGTGCAGCCTCCGTGATCTACGCGGAGCCAAGGTTCCTGGACTCGCCGGTCACGCCGTCAGGGTTCCGCGATCATGGCCGGGTTCTTGATCACGGAATCCTGCCGGGCTGATCACGCGGCTGATGTTCCGTGATCAAAGCCTGCGTCATGATCACGGAAGCTGAGCGGGGTATCCGGGGCGCCTGGCCGGGACTGCCGGCGGCTTCGGCCGAGGCCGCACCTGATCACGGAGTCAGTCAGTGTGCGGCGGCGAGCCGTGCTGGGACCCGGTGTTAAACCTGGCCGGAGGCTAGCCGGGCGGCATGCCCTCGATGCCGGCTGCTTCGCTAACGCCCTGCATCGAGGGCACGCCGTCCGGCTGGAGACCGGCCACGACGGAGAACACGTCACGTACACGCCGGCAGAGGCACATCGATGTGGCCCCGGCGGGAGCGGCGGGAGCGGGGACCCAGCGCAGGCACCGTGGTTGTCGGGCAGGCCTCGATCACGGGACATGAGACAAGGTTCCTGACCAGGTGAGTTACCCCCTCCAGGTTCCGTGATCATGGTCGACGTCCTGATCACGGAACCCTGGCGGGGTGATCACCCGCCTCATGCTCCGTGATCAAGGCTTTCCTGATCACCACGGAACTCTGCGGGATCGCCGGCCAGGCTCGAGGCCTTGCTGATTCTCGGCCAGCGGCAGTACCCCCGAAAACGCCGCTCACGCCGCTCGTGCCGGCGGCACATCGATGTGACAGCGCTGGTGCTGGAACCCCAGCCCTGTCACATCGATGTGCCGCCGCTCAGGGGTGCCCGTGGCGCGTTCTCTGTAGTGCCCGGTCTCCAGCCGGACGGCATGCCCTCGATGCAGAGCGTTAGCGAAGCAGCCGGCATCGAGGGCATGCCGCCCGGCTACCCCCTGCCAGGTCTAACACCACAGCCCGCAAGCCGACCGGCAGGCGGCTACCGAGGCTGCGGCTACCGGGATGCGGCTACCGGGGCCGCGGTCACCGGGGCCGTGTTGAGGAGGCGGGCGATGGGGAGGGTGGCGCCGCCCAGGGCTACCGCGTCCTGGCCTAGCTCGGCCCGGACGATGCGCACCGAGGAGTTGGGCAGGCGCAGGGACTGGGCCCTGGCGGTGTCACTGATGCGGTCAAGAAGAGTGTCGGTGAGGGCCCGGCCTAGCCAGCCGCCGATAACGACTCGCTCGGGGTTGAAGAGGTTGACCAGGTTGGCGATGCCCGCGCCGAGGTAGGTCACCACCTCGTCCAGCACCTGCGCGGCGGCGGGATGGCGCTGGCCTGAGGCGATGATGGCGGCGACGGTGCCTTCGAGGCTGGCCGGGCTCGCGGTGTAGCTGCCGTGGCTGAGCTCGGCGTACCTGGCCGCGATCGCGGCGGCGCCTACGTAGGCTTCCAGGCAGCCGTTCGCGCCGCAGCGGCAGGCCCGGCCGCCGGCCACGATCGTGGTGTGGCCCCACTCACCCGCGCTGCCGGTGGCGCCACGGTACACCTCGCCGTTGCTGATGATGCAGGTGCCGACGCCCATGCCGAGCAGGGCGATGATCGCGTGCTCCGCGCCCCGCGCGGCACCGAACCACTGCTCGGCCTGGCCTAGGGTCTTGGCACCGTTGTCCACGAGTACCGGGAGGTCGATCAGGCCGGCCAGCATCTCCTCGACCGGCACCGCGTCCCAGCCGACGCTCTGACCATGCACGACCGCGCGGTCGGTCAGCTCGACCAGTCCGGGAACGGCGACGCCGACGCCGAGAATGGCGCGGACATCGACACCGGACTGGGCGATCACCGACCTGACGCCATCGGCCACATGCAGGATCGCGTCCTGCGGATCGAGTACCGCCATGTCGGTCGCCGACAGGTGCCTGGCCCGCATCGTCAGGCCCAGGTCGAAGAGCTCCACCAGGAACGCGGTCTCCCCCACATCGACCCCGATGACGTATCCGTAGGCCGGGTTGACCTGCAGCAGGCCGCGCGGCCTGCCGCCGTTGGAGTCCTGCAGCCCGACCTCGACGATGATGCCCTCGGCCTCCAGGTCGGCGATCAGGTTGCTCACGGTCGCCGGGCTGAGACCGGCCTGCCCTCCTATCTCCTGCCTGGTCAGGGGGCCGCCGAGGAACACCTGCCAGAGCGCTCTTGACCGGTTGCTCCGGCGCAGGTCCCGCACGGTGGTGGTGTGAATTCCGGCCATTGCCTGCCTAGCGATCGAGACTGGACGAGACGAAACAACTAGGATAGTTCACGACGTGGAAAAAGTCGGTATTAACGCCGAGGAGGTCCAGGCACATGATCAAGCCGATCAACTGCCCCTTAACCCGCAGCACCCGGAGCACCCCCAGCGCCCGCGGCACCCGGATCACTTTCAGCCTGGTCGCCGCGATCGCCCTGACAGCCTACGGCGCGGCGGCAGCCGCGCCGGCCGCATCGGCCTCGCTGGCAAAGGCAGGCCCGGTCAAGGCCGCCAGCACCAGCACCCGCCCAGCTAAAATTACTCCAGCCGTACAGCTAGCCGGTGCGCCCAATTTCGGACCCAATGTCTATGTCTTTACCCCGGCAATGCCGCAGAGCCAGATTCAGGCTACCGTCGACTCGATCGCGACCCAGCAGGTCCCCAATCAGTTCGGGACGCAGCGGTACACCCTGCTGTTCGAGCCTGGCACCTACGGCACCGCCGCCGACCCGCTCATCTTCCAGGTCGGGTACTACACCCAGGTCGCCGGGCTCGGCGCCGCTCCCGGCGACGTCGTGATCAACGGCTCGGTCGACGTCTTCAACCAGTGCTTCCCCACTGGCGATCCCAACACGACGAACTGCATCGCGCTCGACAACTTCTGGCGGTCGCTGTCCAACCTCACGATTAACCCGATCGGGCTCCAGGGCTGCCAGTCCAATACCGAATTCTGGGCCGTCTCGCAGGCGGCGCCGTTGCGGCGGGTCCAGGTGAACGGGCTGACCTCGTTCATGGACTACTGCTCGGCGGGGCCGCAGTTCGCGAGCGGCGGGTTCGTCGCCGATTCGGTGTTCGCCAATTCCAGTGTGACCAACGGGTCGCAGCAGCAGTTCATCGTCCGCAACAGCAGCCTTGACGGCTGGTCCAACGGTGTGTGGAACCAGGTGTTCTCCGGTGACAACGGCGCGGGCGTTCCGGCCCAGGCGTTCGGCGTGTCCGGCGGCGCCGGTCCCTACACGACCCTGGCCACCAGCCCGGTGACGCAGGAAGAGCCGTTCCTCTACACCGACGCCAGCGGCGCCTTCCGGGTCTTCGTGCCCGCCGTCCAGCACAACTCGCAGGGGCCGACCTGGACCAGCGGGCCGACGCCGGGAACCTCGCAGCCGATCAGCCGGTTCTTCCTCGCCAGCCCGGACACGCCGGTCGCCAGGATCAACCTCGCCCTCGCGCTCGGCGAGAACCTGATCCTGACGCCGGGAATCTATAACCTCAGCCAGCCCATCACGGTAACCAGGCCGGACACCATCGTCCTCGGTCTCGGGCTCGCGACCCTGATCCCGACCCGCGGCAACGCGTCCCTGGTGGTCGCCAGCCCGGCCGGGGTCAAGATCTCCGGCCTGATCTTCGACGCCGGCCCGGTCAACTCCAGGGTGCTGCTCGAGGTCGGGCTGGCCCCGGTCCAGGGCAGTGCCGCCGCGCCGACGCTGATCCAGGACACCTACTTCAGGATCGGCGGTGCCGAGCCCGGCGAGGCGACCACCAGCCTGGCCGTCAACAGCTCGCACGTCATCCTGGATAACATCTGGGGCTGGCGGGCCGACCACGGCGCGGGCGTCGGCTGGACCAGCAACGTCGGCGAGCACGGCCTCATCGTCAATGGCAACGACGTCACCGCCTACGGGCTCTTTATCGAGCACTACCAGAAGACCCAGGTGATCTGGCGCGGCCAGGGCGGCACGGATATTTTCTTCCAGAACGAGCTGCCCTACGACCCGCCGAGCCAGGCCGCGTGGATGGCCAATGCCAGCACCAATGGCTATCCGGCCTTCGAGGTCACCAACAACGTCCGTACGTTCTCCGGCTTCGGGCTAGGCAGCTACAGCTTCTTCGAGCTTGGCCTGCCGATCATGGAGTCTGAGTCGTTCAAGGTGCCGGCCAGCACGCCGGGAGTTCAGCTGCACGACCTGCTGACGGTGTTCCTGACCGGGTCGGGCGGGATCGACTCCGTGGTCGACGGGACGGGCGCGCCGGTGATGCAGGGCAGCGGCGGCCCGAGCGACGTGGTGTCGTTTCCCTAAGAATTAAACACACGGCGAGGCGCCCGTCCCCCAGGCTGACCGGGGAACGGGCGCCTCGCCCGGTTGAGAGCTACTTCCTGGGCGCCAGGTGCAGGATCACGACCTTGTCCGTGCCCGAGCCAGGCCCGTTGTTGGTGCCGGACGGCTGCCCGGTCTCGTACGGGTTGTCCTGGGTCGGCCAGCCGACGAAGTGCTGGCTGTTGTACTCGAACCACTCCGAGGCCGTAGTAGTCGGGATGATCGGCAGGTTGGCCGCCACGAAGTTCGCGATCGGGGCGAGGTCAGCGGTCTGCTCAAGCGTCGTCGAGGCTCCGCGCAGCTTCGCCAGCGCCGCGTCGATCGCCGGGTTGTTGAGCCGCTCGTAGTCGCCGGTCGCCGCCGAGCCCTTGGCCAGTGCGCTGTCGAGCCAGCCGTCGTACATGTTGTACGGGGTCAGGCCGCCATTGGACCAGTGCATGGTGAGCTCGAAGTTGCCGCTGGCGATGTCGGAGTTCCAGGTGGTGACCGCCTGGCCGGAGAACGTCGCGTCAATGCCGGCCGCCTTCAGCTGCTGCGCGACCAGGGCGTCGTCCTCAGCGTAGTCGGTGTAGGCGGACGGGTCGGTGATGGTGATGGCGACTTCCTTGCCGCCCTTGGTGAAGAAGCCGCTGCTGTTCAGCGTGTAGCCGGCGTTCTTGAGTATGGCCTTGGCCGCCTCAGGGTCGGCGGTCGCCGAGTTGGTCTTGGTCAGGACCGGAGCGCTCCAGGCGCCGAACGTCGGCAGCGTCAGGCCCGTCGCGTTGAGCACCGGGTTCTCCAGGCCAGCCTCTCCCTCGCTGGCGATCAGCGAGCGGTTGATGGCCAGGCTGATGGCCTTCCTGACCGGCAGCTGGTTGGTCGGCCACTTGTTCAGGTTCGGCATCAGGCTGTTGGTGCCGCCCGGCGCCTCCCAGAAGTGGTGGAAGGCCTTGTTCGTGTTGACGAAGTCCTTCTGCAGGCCGGGGATGAAGTTACCGGTCCAGTCGATCTGGCCGGAGAACAGCGCAGAGAGCGCGCCGGTGTTCGAGGTGTAGACGGGGAAGAAGACCTTCGGGATGGCGACCTTGGACGACTGCCAGTAGTTGGCGTTCTTCTCCAGGGTGAAGCCCTGCGGGGTAAAACTGGCCAGCTTGTAAGGCCCGCTGCCCACCGGGTTCGCGTCGGCGTACGTCGCCGGGTTCGGGATCTTGCTCCAGATCGACTGCGGCACGATCGCGACGCCGGCGATCTCCTCCAGGTTGGTGTACTGCGGAGTCGCGAACGTGAGCGTCACGTTGCTGCCCGAGGTGGTGATGCTGGTCATGGCGAGACCACCCAGGTTAATGGCGGTGTTCTTCTTGATCAGGTTGTAGGTGAAGGCAACGTCCGCCGGGGTCAGCGCGGTACCGTTGCTCCACTTGACGCCGGAGCGGATCGTGAAGGTGATCGACTTCCCGCCGTCGGCCCACTTGTAGCCGGTGGCAAGCCACGGGTAGAACTTCGGCGGCGCGGCCAGGTTGAACTGAATCAGCGGCTCGTAGATGAGGCCGGTCGCGCCCATGCCATAAGCGGCCTGGGTCGCGACGAACGGATTGAATGCCTGGGTGATGGCGGTCTCCGGCGAGCTCTCCATGACGAGCGTGGCCGACGTCGTACTGGTGGTGGATTTGCCCGCACTGCCGCCTGAACTTGACGCGCATGCGGCCAGTCCAGTGCAGATGACAGTGACCGCCGCGAGGCCCGCGAGGCTTCGACGCCCCAGCAGTCTTGACATGCTTCCTCCTGCGTTACTCTGAAAGGGGACAGGTTTTCGGCTGCCTAGCCCCAAGCCCGGCAGCCGCTGGTGGGTGTTATGCCTGCCTTTCTTGTGCTTGAGCCAGGACGCCAGCGGCGGCGACGTCGAGTCGCCAGCAGGCAGCCGATCGCTGCGCTGAGACTGGCTGCAATGGCGGGTTTTCCGTGCGGCAACGGTCGTCGGCGAACGGGCACCGGGAACTGAACGGGCAGCCGGTCGCCGAGGGTCCGGTGAATTCCTGCAGGCCGCCCGCGGGCGAGGCGCCCGAGCGCAGCGTGCTGCCGAGATTGTCCGGGTCGGGTGCCGAGGCGACCAGCAGCTGGGTGTAGGGGTGCGCCGGATGCTGGGTCAGATCCTCGGCCGGGCCGCGCTCGACGATCTGTCCCGAGTACATGACGAGGATCTCGTCGGCGAAATACCTGGCCGAGGCGATGTCGTGAGTGATGTAGAGCATCGCGAGCTGGAATCGTCTCCGCAGGTCATCGAGCAGGCTCAGCATCTCCAGCCGGATGGACACGTCCAGCATGGAGACCGGCTCGTCGGCGAGCAGCACGCCAGGCCGCGCGGCCAGCGCCCGCGCGAACGAGACCCGCTGCCGCTGACCGCCGGACAGCTCGTGCGGATACTTGCCGAGGAACTGCTCGGCTGGCCGCAGGTGCACCTGCTCAAGCAGGGCCGTGACCTCCTTGTCCACCTCGGCGCCCGAGCCCTTTGGTAGGCCAACACCGGCAGTGCGGTCCGCGGACGCCAGTCCGCGGACCGCACTGTGCTGATGCAGCCGGACCGGGCGCTCCAGGTGGTAGCGCACCGTGTGAATGGGATTGAGGGAGGCGAACGGGTCCTGGAAGACGAGCTGAACCTGGCTCTTGTACATACGGAAGGCGCGACGGCCGGTCAGCGCGACCGGCTTGCCGTCCAGCAGGATCGAGCCCGACGTCGGCCGCTCCTGCCCGGCCAGCATCTTGGCGACGGTCGACTTGCCGGAGCCGCTCTCGCCGACCAGCGCGACGACCGCCCCGCGGTACAGGCCGAAGGAGACGTCGCGAACCGCGGCCAGGATCTTGCCCCGGCCGAGCCGGAAATCCTTGTTCAGGCCGGCGGCCTCCAGCGCGAGCGGACCCCTGGCAGCGGCCGCTGACTCGATCTCCAGGATGAAAGGGGCGCCCGCGGGACTGTTGTCACTCATGGCTGACGCTCCAGGTGCGGCTCTGACCCGGCCAGCGCCGGAGTGTCCGGCAGCACGAACGGGCAGCTCGTCACGTGCGTGACGTCATCGGCGGTCCGGACAGGAAGCAAGGCCATCGGCACGTCCTCGCAGGCCGCCGTGGCGTACTCGCACCGGGGCACGAACGGGCAGCCAGACGGCAGGTTGCGCAGATCGGGCGGCGAGCCGGGGATGCCGGCCAGCTCCCGGCGCGGGCCGTGCAGCGAGGGGAAGGAGTTGAGCAGGCCCCTGGTGTACGGATGTGCGGCCGAACGCTGGATCTCCCCGGCGGCGCCGACCTCCATCAGGTGCCCCGCGTACATGACCGCGATCCGGTCGGCCAGCTCAAGCAGCAGCGACATGTCGTGGGTGATAAAGAGGATGGAGAACCCGAGCTCGGCCTTCAGCTCGACGATCCGTCCGAGGATGTCCCGCTGGACCACGACATCGAGGGCGGTCGTGGGCTCATCCATGATCACGATCTCCGGGTCGACGGCGAGCGCCATCGCGATCATGACCCGCTGCCGCATCCCGCCAGACAGCTCGTGCGGGTAGCTGCCGAGCCGGGAGCGCGGGATGCCGACCAGGTCAAGGAGCGTCGCGACCTTGCTGACCGCCTCGCGCCTGCTGGCCCTGGTGTGCGCGAGGATCACGTCGAGCAGCTGATCGCGGACACTCAGCACGGGGTTGAGCGCGTTCATCGCGCTCTGGAAGACGATCGCGATCTCCCGCCACCGCAGCCGCTGCAGGTCGCGTGCGTGCAGCTCGGTGACTTCCACCGGCTCGGACACTCGCCTGCCCCGGTACCTGATGCTGCCGCCGGTGATCAGCGCGGGCGCTCGCAGCAGGCGGCAGGCGGCGTAGGCGAGAGTCGACTTACCCGAACCGCTCTCCCCCGCGATGCCGATCACCTCGCCGGGGTACAGCTCCAGGCTGATGTGGTTGACGGCCTGGACGTCGCCGGCCGGCGTGCGGTAGACGACGGAGAAGTCGCTGATCTCCAATGTGGGCGCGGTCATGGCGATACTCGGGAACTGCGCGAGAACGAGTGCAGCGCCCGCGTGATCGGGCCGCCGGCGGCGGCATCGAGCGCCAGACCGGCGTCGGATCGGCCGGCCGCTGCCGGTGACCGTCGACCATGACCGCGCTGGCCGCCTCGCGCAGCCTCGGATTGCCGAGCTCGTCGATGCCGGTGTTGAGCAGGACGAGGCCCATGCCGATCAGGGCCAGGGCGAGTCCCGGCGGCACGAACCACCACCAGGCGCCGAGCTCCAGGGCCTGCTGACTCTGGGCCCAGTACAAGATCGTGCCCAGGCTCCAGCTGTTCAGGTCGGCCACGCCGATGAAGGCCAGGGCGACCGAGGCGCCGATAGCGTAGAGCACGGTGTTGACGAAGCTGGCCGCGATCAGGCTCACCTCGTTGGGCACGATCTCGAAGGCGATGATCCGCCAGGATTTCTCGCCGGTCTCGCGGGCGGCGGCGATGAAGTCGCGGTTGCGGATGGCCAGCGTCTGGGCCCTGATCACCCGCGCGCCCCACGGCCAGCCGAGCCCGCTGAGCACGATAATGGTCGGGATCTGGCCTCGCTGCGGCAGGGAGCCGAGCACCAGGATGAGCAGCGGCAGCGCCGGGATGACCAGGAAGACGTTGGAGGTCAGCGACAGCAGGTCGTCCCACAGGCCGCCGAGGAACGCGGCGGTCACCCCGACGATCACCGAGAGCGCCGTGGCCACTACGCCCACGACAAGCGCCAGCTCCAGCGTGAGCCGGATGCCCGTGAGCAGCTGGGACAGCACATCCTGGCCGCTCTGCGTGGTGCCGAGCAGGTGCGCGGCATCCGGCGGGTTGAGCGCGACGCTGAACGACGGGTTAGTGAACGACGGGTCATAGGGCGCGACTATCGGCCCGATGATCCCGGCCAGCACGAAGACGCCGAGCAGGATCGCTCCGATCTTGGCTTTCAGCGGCATCCGGTGCCACCGGCCCTGCCGCTTTCGCGGCGCGATCAGGGCGGCCGGCGTGGCGGCGACCGGCATTGGCGCGACGGTCATCAGGACGCCTCCTTCGTCCGTACTCGCGGATCGGCGAGTACTAGCAGCAGGTCGACAATGAGATTGGCGAACAGCACGGCGAAGGTGATCACCAGGAAGATCGCCTGCATCATCGGGAAGTCGTCCGCGCTGACCGCGTTGAGCAGCTGCAGCCCGATGCCCGGATAGGAGAAGACGATCTCCATGACCAGGGCGCCGGAGACGACGAATCCGAGCGCCAGCCCGAACCCCTGCAACTGCGGCAAGAGCGCGTTGCGGGCGGCGTAGGTGAAGACCACCCGGCGGCTGCGCAGGCCCTTGGCCTGCGCCGCGACGACGTAGTCCTCGCCGATCGTGGTGATCATCACGTTGCGCATCTGCAGCATCCAGCCGGCCACCGAGGTGATGACGATGGTGAAGGCCGGGAGCAGCGAGTGATAGACCGCGCTGCCGATGAAGCTGAGGCTCCAGCCGGGGATCAGTCCCTGCGCGTAGCCCTGGCCGATCGGGAAGATGTGCCCGTGCACGGCGAGCACCTCGATCAGGATCAGGGCCAGGAAGAAGTACGGGATCGCCTGGAAGAACATCAGCCCGGGCAGCACCCGGTCGAGCCCGCCGCCGTGCCGCCAGCCGGCCACGATGCCGAGCGCGCTGCCGAGCAAGAAGGCGATCACCGTCGCCGTGCCGACCAGCGCGAGCGTCCACGGGATGGACTCGGCGAGCAAGGTCGAGACCTGGGCGGGGAACTGCAGCGAGTCGGTGCCGAAGTTGAGATGAACCACGTCATCCAGGTAGGCCACGTACTGGTGCCATAGCGAGCCGGGGTGACCGACCCCGAGCAGCGCCTGGAGCGCCCGGTAGGCCGATGGCTGCAGGTTGGGGAACTTGGACATGATCGCCTGCACCGCGTTTCCCGGCAACGCGCGCGGGATGAAGAAATTCACGGTCAGGGCGACCCAGGCGGCGACTAAGTAGAAGATCAGGCGCCTGACGATGAAGCTCATAGCAGCTCCTAGCTCGTTCCTGCCGTGACCAGCCGGGGGGTTCGGCTGACCCGCAGGCGCTGTACGGGCTGGCGGATCATGGTGCCTGGCGGGCAGCCGCAGCTCGAGCGAAGCACCAGCTCGGTCGGCAGCATCTCCACCTTCGGCCGCAGGTGCGGCCGGGCGATGCGGTCGAGCAGCCTGGTGCAGGCCCGCTCGCCGATCAGCCGCATCGGCTGGTGCACGGTCGTGAGCGGCGGATCGCACAGGCTGCCAGGAAAGATGTCGTCAAAACCGACCACGGCGACGTCCTGCGGCACCCGCACGCCCGCCCTGGAGAAGGCCTGCAGCGCCCCGATCGCCATCTGATCGTTGGCGCAGACCACGGCGTCTGGCCTGGTGCCGCTGGCGAGCAGCTGCTGGCCGGCGTCCTCGCCGCTGGCGACACTGAACATGCCCTGCGAGGCGCCCACCAGCTCGGTCTCCGGGTAACAGCGCAGTACCTGGCTCAGTGCCCGGCGCCGCTCGTTGGCGTCGGGCGCGGTGCTCGGGCCGTCGATGAAGTACAGCCGCCTGCGGCCGTGCGCTTCGATCAGGTGCGTCACCAGGGCGGCCGAGCCCGACCGGTTGTCCGCGGTGACGACATCGGCAAGCTTCTCGCGCGGACTGCCCGCGATGACGACGACCGGCAGCCGCCCGGACAGCCGCTCGACGAAATGCGCGGGCACGACGCCCTCGCCGACCAGCATCCCGTCCACCTTGCCCGACAGCGACAGCAGCCTGGCCATGTCGGGCTCGGCGTCCTCTTCCAGGTAGGTGATCAGCAGTGACCAGTTGAGGTGCCTGATCCTCGACTCGACCCCGCGCAGGATCTCGTCATAGAAGAGCAGGCTCATGCTCTCGATGTCGTATTGCTTGGGGGCACTGCGCTCGACGCACACCAGGCCGATCACGTCCTTGCGACGGCGCGACAGGCTTTGCGCCGCGCTGTCAGGCACGTAGCCGAGCTGCTCGATCACGTCAAGCACGCGCGCCCTCGTGGAGTCCTTGACCCGGTCCATGCCGTGCACGACCCGGCTCACCGTCGCGGTCGAGACGCCAGCGCGGTGCGCGACGTCGTACAGCGTGACGACGCTGCCCGCACTCCTCGCGGCGCCTTCGGCGGTGCTCTCTGGCATATCAGCGGCCCCCATGTGCAACCGGTTAGACAACGGTTGTCTAAGCGGTTGCATTTGTTCGATCTAAGCGCTTACTGTAAAACTCGTCAATAGTGCCGTCAAGGTCTCCTAGGTCGGTCGGGATCGGCCAGGCTGGGCTTGGCCGGACCGCCAGGAGGTCGTGATGTCACAGGAGTCAGCCGCTTTCCCTGAAGGCTTCGTCTGGGGAGCGGCGACCGCCGCCTATCAGATCGAGGGCGGGGCCAGCGCCGACGGCCGGGGCCCGTCGATCTGGGACACCTTCAGCCGGACGCCAGGCAAGGTGCGCGGCGGCGACACCGGCGACATCGCGTGTGACTCCTATCACCGCTACGGCCAGGACGTCGAGCTGATGAGCTCGCTCGGGCTCAGTGCCTACCGCTTCTCGATCTCCTGGCCCCGGGTACAGCCCGGTGGCAGAGGGCCGATCAACTCACGCGGCGTCGACTACTACAAGGCCCTGCTCGACAAGCTCGCCGAGCACGAGATCACGCCGGCCGTGACCTTGTACCACTGGGACCTGCCGCAAGAGCTCCAGGACGCGGGCGGCTGGCCCGCCCGCGACACCGCCGACCGGTTCGCCGACTACGCCGAGGCGATGGGCCAGGCTCTCGGCGACAGGGTCAGCCAGTGGATCACCCTGAACGAGCCGCACATCGTCTCCAATCATGGCTACCTGGAGGGCAACCACGCCCCCGGCCTGTGCGACGCCGGAGCGGCGGCGGCGACTACCCACCACCTGCTGCTCGCGCACGGCAAGGCGCTCACGGCCCTGCGGGCGACGGCGCCGGGCGCCAGCGTCGGCATCACCCTTGACCTGCATCCGGTCAAGGTGCTCGGGGACGGCTTCGACGAGGCCCTGGAGCGGGCCAGGCAGGTCATGGACGCCGACTCCAACGGCCTGTACCTCGAACCGCTGCTGACCGGCCGCTATCCCGCGCACGCCAGCGCGTCCGTGCTGCCGCCAGAGTCCCTGATCGCCGACGGCGACCTCGCGACGATCAGTCAGCCGTTCGACTTCCTCGGCGTCAACTACTACGCCAGCGCCTACATCCGGCCCGGCGATCCCGATGATCTGCGGCGGGACGAAGTCGTGACGAGCGCGCAACTGCCTGGCGTCGTGCAGTACAGGCCGCCGTGGCTGGAGCGCACGGCGATGGGCTGGCTCGTCGATGCCGACGGACTTTATGACCTGCTGATGCGCCTGTCCAAGGACGCACCTGGCCTGCCGCTCTACATCACGGAGAACGGCTGCGCCGCCGAAGACTACGTGAACCCCGACGGCGTGGTCCACGACCCCGAGCGGGTGCGGTACCTGCGGCAGCACCTGACCGCCGCCGCACGGGCAATCAGCGACGGCGCCAGCCTGGCCGGCTACTTCGTGTGGTCCCTGCTCGACAACTTCGAGTGGGGCTTCGGATACCAGAAGCGATTCGGCATAGTCTTCGTCGACTTCGGCACCCAGCAGCGCATCCCTAAGTCAAGCGCCCGCTTCTATACCGAGGTCGTGCGCTCTAACTCGGTACCTCCCGAGCCTGCATGAGCTCGGCGACCTCGTGCGCCTGCTGATCCGGCTCGGCGCGGAGCGCGGCTATGACACTGGCCCGGTCCTGCGCCGGCCGGTTCTGGCTTAGCTTGTCCTTAGCCTCGATCCGGTCTACCGCCAGCTCGACTCCCACAATGCCGCGGAGCTGCCCGGTGAGATATTGTTCCGGCGCGTCATTGACCCACCAGCGATCAGGGCGACCGGCTTCATAGCGCTCGGTCAGGCTGGTCACGATCTCGCGCAGCCACTGCTCGTCCCGGTGGAAGCTCACCGGGCCGGACAGGTGCACCGAGGTGTAGTTCCAGGTCGGCACGGTGCGACCGTGCTCCCTGGCGCTCGGGTACCACGACGGCGAGATGTAAGCCTGGGGCCCGCGCGCGATCGCCAGCGCCCGCGTGCCGGCCACGGCCGTGCTCCACTGCGGGTTCATCAGCGCCAGGTGGCCGAGCAGCCGGCCGTATCCCCCGGTTTCCCCGAAGTCCGCCGGACGCTCCCAGATGACCGGCAGCAGCGTCGCCACCGGGCCCTCGCCGTCGAAGGTGACCAGATCGACGGAGCCGACCCGGTCGACGAAGGCGGCGATCGCGGCGAGATCATCGGCGGCGAAGTGCGCGGGAATATACATATCGCCAGGTTAGCTGGCTGCCAACCGGGGAGGGAATGAGAAACGTACCGGGGGACGGGGGAACCATGAAAGCGGTAGTTGGTGACGAGCTCACCGTCAAGGGTCGCCATCAGGGCGACGGGGACAGGCACGGCGAGATCATCGAAGTGCACGGTCAGGAAGGGAGCCCGCCGTACGTCGTCCAGTGGCAGGACGGCCACGAGAGCACCTTCTTCCCGTCGGCTGACACGATCGTGGCGCGCCACCGGCCGGGCCGAAAGCGGCAGGCCAGGAGTTGATCACCAGGACCGAGACCGACCGGCTGCGCGGCCTTCGGGCCAGTGGCACACCGGTGATCTCGCTCTACCTGACCGTGCCCGTGGATCTCGGCGAGCATCGCGGGCTGGTGACCAGGGCACGGGAACTGATCAAAGGAGCTGGCCCCGGTCAGCCAGGCCGGGAACGACCTGGCGTCAGTCACCGAGCTGGTCGCCGGCGGGAGCCAGGACTGGCTCGGCCAGACCGTCGCCATCTTCGCCTGCGAGGAACTCGGCCTGCTCGAAGCGATGCTGGCTCCCGGTCACGGACCTGGACCTGACCTGGCCGTCACGGGCGCCAGGCCGTACCTGAGACCGCTGCTCGCGGCCCTCCAGCGCAACCCGCCCTACCAGGTCGCCGTGCTGGACGCCAGGCAGGCCTGGGTGCTCGGCATCGACGACGACGCGATCGACACCCTGGCCCAGCGAACCGGGCCTGGCGTTCCGAGCACGGGGTTCGCCGGATGGTACGGCCTGGAGGCCTACCGGATGCAGCAGCGGGCCATCCAGCAGGCCCGCCAGCACTACAGGGACACCGCCGGGATCCTGGAAGACTCGGCCAAGCCGCTCGTGATCGGCGGCCATGAGATGCAGATCAGTCAGTTCCTGACGATCATGCCGCCGTCGGTGCGGCAGCGAATCGCCGGAACATTCAGCCTCGACCTGCGGACGGCCACGCCAGCCCGGGTCAGGGAGCTGGCCAGCCCGGTCATCGCGAGCTGGGCGGAGTCGACCGAGGCCCAGCTCGTCAGCGAGGTACTGAGCGAGCCGCCAGGCTCGTCGGTCACCACCAGCCTGGCGGACTGCGTGACCGCCGTGCGAGCCCGCGCCGTCTCTCAGCTCGTGCTGGCCGATGATGAAGTCGTACCAGGCAGTGCGTGCGACGCCTGCGGCGCACTGGCCATCGGGGGCATCGGGGCCATCGGGGAGACGACCGGCTGTGACTGCGCCGACGCCGGGTTCAGGCCGGTGCCCGACCTGCTCGACGAGCTGACCAGCCAGGCGCTCGATGGCGGCAGCGAGGTTTCCGCCGTGCGGCAGGCGCCGTTCGCGGCAGCGGCCCGGCTGCGGTTCCCGCTCACCGAGACCGGGCCCGTGCCCCGGCCCGCGCCCGTGCCCGCGCCACGATCGCCGGGGTAGCGCGGCCCGCACCCAGCCACGCCGTACCCAGCCAGGCCGTACCCAGCCAGGCCGCGACCAGCACGCCGAAGCCGGCGGCCACGATCGCGAGGCAGAGCCAGAGCACGTGCGGCGCCAGGAGCACTAGCGCGAGCTGAACCCGCAGCCAGGGCAGCGCGAACAGCGCCACGAACACGCCGGCCAGGGCCAGCACCATCCCGCCCCGCCAGCCCGCCAGCGGCCGGGCCAGCGCGGCCAGCACCGCGAGGCTGAGCCCGACGGCGACGACCGTCGCCCCCGTGCGGGCAGCGCCAAGCCCGAGCCCCTGCCCGCGCACGACCAGGAACGCCGTGAGCGAGGCCACCGCGATCACGATTCCGGCCGGGACCGCGAACCGCAGCGCCCGTCCGAGGAAACCGGGCGCGACCCGCTGCGCATTGGGAGCAAGAGCGAGGAAGAAAGCAGGAATGCCGATGCTCAGTGTCGACACTATGGTGAGATGCCGGGGATAGAACGGATATGGCACCCCGGCCGCGATCACCGCCAGCGCGATCAGCAGCGCGTAGCAAGTCTTGGTCAGGAAGAGCCGCGATACCCGGTCCACATTCCCGATCAGCCGGCGTCCCTCGGCCACGACGTTCGGCAGCGTCGCGAACTTGTCATCGAGCAGCACCAGCCTGGCCACGCCCCGGCTGGCCGGGGTCCCCGAGCCCATCGCGATGCCGACATCGCAGTTCTTCAGCGCCAGCACGTCATTGACCCCGTCGCCGGTCATCGCCACCACATGCCCGAGCCGCTGGAACGCCGCGACGATCGCCTGCTTCTGCCGGGGCGCGACCCGGCCGATGACCGTCGCGTCGCGTACCGCCGCCGCGAGCGCTTCCTCGTCCTCGGGCAGTTCCCGCGCGTCGGCCGGCCGATCAGCGCCCGGCAGGCCGAGCCTGCGCCCGATGGCACCGACCGTGGCCGGATGATCACCGGAGATGACCCGGACCGACACACCCTGGCTGGCGAAGTAGTCCAGCGTCGCCTGAGCGTCCGGCCTGATCCGCTCCCGCAGCGCCACCAGCGCGGCGGGCGCGACGTGATCGGGCAGCGACTCGGCCAGGACCTCGGTCGCCGAGCTGGCGAGCAGCAGCACCCGGTGTCCTTCGCCCGCGAGCTGGCCCGCCCGGTCAAGAAGGCACGAGTACTCGGCGTCCCGGCCGGCCAGGATCATCTCCGGCGCGCCGATCAGCCAGGTACCCCGCCCGTCATAGCTCGCGGCGCTCCACTTGCGCGCCGAGGAAAATGCCGTCGTCGCTGTCGGCTGCCAGCCGGGATCGGGGAAGCGGTCAGCCACCGCCAGCATCGTCGCGTTCTGGCGCGGATCAGCCGCCGCCATCGCGCCGAGCACCCGCTCGATCGACTCGCCCGCCGGCTTGCCGCCCGGCCCGAGCGCCTGGCCGGCCACCGGCTCCACGCTGGCCACGTGCATACTTCCCCCGGTCAGCGTGCCGGTCTTATCGCAGCAGATCAGATCGACCCTGGCCAGGCCCTCGATCGCCGGCAGATCCTGCACGAGCACCCGCCTGGCGGCCAGCCTGACCACCCCGACTGCCATCGCCACGCTCGTCAGCAGCACCAGCCCTTCAGGAACCATCCCGGTCAGCCCCGCCACCGACCCGCGCAGCGCCTCAGCGACCGTCTGCCCCGAATTGAGCTGCCGGAACACCAGCAGCGGGCCCACCACGAGGAGCAGCCAGCTCACCCACGTCAGCACCCGGTTGATCGCGTCCCGGATCTCGGACCTGGCCGGCCGGTAACCGCGCGCCTGCGTGGTCAGGCCGGCGGCGTACGACTGCGAACCCACCCTGGTGGCCACCATCGTCCCGCTGCCCGCCACGACAAAACTGCCGGACAGCCCGTCGTCGCCCGGCTCCTTGCCAATCGGATCGGCCTCGCCGCTCAGCAGCGACTCGTCGATCTCCAGCCCCGCGCAGGTCAGCATCCGCCCGTCGACCACGAGCTGATCACCTTGCCGCAGCTCAAGCACATCATCGCGAACCACCTCCCCGGCCGGCACCTCGACCACCCTGCCGTCGCGCACCGCACGGGCCACCGGCGCGTTCAGCACCGAGAGCCGGTCGAGCGTGCGCTTGGCGCGCAGTTCCTGGATGATGCCGATCCCGCTGTTGGCCACCAGGATGAAGCCAAACAACGCGTCCTGCACCGGCCCGACCATCAAGATCACGACCAGCAGCCCGACCAGGATCGCATTGAACCTGGTGAGCACATTGGCCCGGAAGATCTGGCCGATCGTCCTGGTCGGCTGCTCCCCCTGATCGTTACCCAGCCCCGCCCGCACCCGCTCGGCAACCTGACTTGCCGTCAGCCCGTCTACAACACTGGCCCCCCGATCCATCCCCCCATCATCCGGCACGCCCAGTTACCAAAGGTAACCGCCAGCCACTCTAAGCGACCGCCCCCGACCCGACCGACCACACGCAACCCAGGTCCACCAGCAGCGCCGGCTCTTAGCTGTCGTTCAGACAGCAGCGCCGGCCCATAGCTGTCGCTCCAGCAGCAGCGGGGGCGCGGTGCTTCCGTCCTGCGGCACTGCGGGAACCGGGCTCGGAGGCTGAAAACGAGTGAAACCGGGCACCGCGCAGAGAACTCGCACCCGGCCGAGCACCCAGGTACCCCGCGCAATGTTCCGTGATCATGAAACAAACCTTGATCACGGAACACAAACGGCGCGATCACCCCACCAGAACTCCATGATCAAGACCACGACCATGATCACGGAAACCTGGCGGAGCGGGAGCGGGCGAGTCCGGGGTGGGCTGCATGCCAGGGACGATGATCAAGGAGTTCCAGTCAGGTGATCACGCGGCTGGCAGGCGCATCGATGTGACACCGGTGCTGCTGCAACTGCACCTCTGCCACATCGATGCGCCTCCGCCGGGGTTGCTCGTGCCGAGCCCCCCGTAGTGGCCAGTCTTAAGCCGGACGGCGTGTCCTCGATGCAGAGCGTTAGCGAAGCAGCCGGCATCGAGGGCACACCGCCCGGCTTCCCCCAGCCAGGTCTAACACCCCACGCTCGCAGGACCGGAAGCCGGAGCCGGGGCGGAGCCGGGCGGGTCAGGCTAGGGCTAGGAACAGGCGTTCCAGCTCGTCCGTGGTCAGGGGCGACTCGCCGGCCAGGCACTGGCGCATGTTGCTTGCCACGATCTTGAAGCCGGCCCGGTCGAGCGCGCGGGACACCGCTGCTAGCTGAGTTACGACTTCGCGGCAGTCACGGCCGGCCTCGACCATGGCGATCACGCCGACCAGCTGGCCCTGAGCGCGCCGCAGCCGGTTCAGGACCGCGGCGCGCTCAGGGTTGGCGTCACTCAGCGTCATCAGCGTGTTCTGCGTGCTGGTGCTCGATGTCGGACCTGACCTGCTCCATGTCCACGTTCCTTGCCTGGGTGATCAGGTCCTCAAGCGTCGGCTCGGGCAGGGCGCCCGGCTCGGCGTACAGGATGACCTTGTCCTTGATCACCACGAGAGTCGGGATGGAGGTGATGTTGAACGCCTGGGCGAAGCTCGGGCTGGGCCTCGGTGTCGACCTTCGCGAACACCAGGTCCTCGTGCTTAGCCGCCGCGCGCTCGAAGATCGGGCCGAACATCCGGCACGGACCGCACCAGGAAGCCCAGAAGTCGACGAGCGCCAGATCCGCTGTGCCCACCACAGAATCGAAGTTCTGCGCCGTGAGTTCGACTGTTGCCACTGCTCTGCCTCCATTTCGCCGGGATCATACCCGTGGGGGTATTAACAGAACCCACCGGGGCGATATTCCCGGCCAGCCCGGCCCCCAACCAGACCGCCAGCACGGCCGCCGACCAGGCACCCGACCCGGCGCAGCAGTTCCAGGGCCTGAGCCATGCTCCGCTCCGGATCAGGCTCAAGGTCGGCCAGCGAATACGCACCGGCGAAGCCCGCCGCGGCGACTTCTGCCGCCGTCAGCAGCACCCGCCCGGCCACCGCCACCACCGGCACACCATGCCGGGCCGCCGCCCGCAGCACTCCCACCGGCGCCTTTCCCCTGAGCGACTGCGAGTCCAGGCTGCCCTCGCCGGTGATCACGAGGTCAGCCCCGGCCAGCGCCGCCTCGAACCCCAGCAGTTCGAGCACCAGGTCAGCACCGGGCACCAGCCGGGCCCCGAGATAGGCGAGCGCGCCGAATCCGGTGCCTCCCGCAGCGCCAGCCCCCGGAGCACTGGAGTCGTCGCGCCCGGTCGCGATCGCCGTCAGCTCGGCCCACCGCCGCAGCGCCTCGTCGAGCAGTCGCACCTGCGCGGCGGTCGCCCCCTTCTGCGGACCGAACACCGCCGCCGCCCCGCCTGGCCCGAACAGCGGATTGTCCACGTCACTGGCCACCAGGACCTCCCGCGGGCCCCGGCCAGCCAGCCGGGAATCCAGACCAGCCGGATCAACGCTGGCCAGCCCAGCAAGCGCGGCCCCGCCCCGGCTGAGCTCGCGCCGTCGTCGTCAGCCAGCCTGACCCCGAGCGCCTGCACCATCCCGGCGCCCCCGTCCGTGCTGGCGCTGCCGCCCAGACCAAGCACGATCGTCGTCGCGCCGCGGTCAAGCGCGGCCTCGATGACCTGCCCGACTCCGTAGGTGGACGCCGTCAGCGGAGACAAGGCACCCGGCAGCCGCCGCAACCCGCTCACGTCGGCGAGCTCGACCACCGCCGTGCCCCTTTTCAGCGCGAGACTCGTTCGCACCGGCTCCCCGGTCGGTCCCTGCGCGGTCACAGGCACCAGCTCAAAACCCGCCGATCCGGCAGCGGCCACCGTGCCCTCGCCGCCATCGGCCACCGGCAGTTCCACCACATCGAAGCCGGCCCCGGCCGCGCGCAGGCCGGTCCCGATCGCCCCGGCCGCCTCCGCCGCTGAGGCGCTGCCCTTGAACTTGTCCGGCGCGACCAGGATCCGCACTGGCTACTCGCTGAGCCCGAGCGTGCCGATCAGACTGCGCGCCGCCATCCCGCCGGCCTCCTCGGCGAGGTCGAGCGCGGCGCTCACATTGAGGTCATCACACAGCGCACGGGAAATCGCAGCGGTCGCGGTCGCGGCGGCAGGCGGTGCGGAAGGCCGGCCAGCCGCCAGATACAGCCGCTCCAGCCTGGCCGTCGCGGCGTCAAGCTCGGTCACCGAGTAGTCCCAGCCCCGCGCCCACGGCCGGTCGAGCAGGCACAGCCGGAGCGCGGCGGCACTGTGCTCGGTCAGCACCTCGCTGACCAGTACCAGGTTCCCCGTCGACTTCGCCATCTTGGCCCCGTCCAGGCGCACCACGCCAACCGCGAACCTGGCCCGGGCATAGGGTCGCACGCCCGTCACCGCCTGGGCCATCGCGATCTGGTACGCATGATGCGGGAACCGCAGGTCACCGCCGCCGCACAGCACATCGACGGCCAGTCCGAGCACCGACATCGACATCGCGGCGCACTCCGCGTGCCAGCCCGGCCTGCCCGTCCCCCAGGGCGAGGGCCAGCCTGGCTCGGCCGGCGCCGATCGTCGCCAGATCGCCACATCGAACGGATCATCCTTCGCGGGGTCATCGAGCCTGGCGCCATACTCGGCCGCCAGGCCGGTCGCTTCCGCGAGGCTGAGTCCCGCCTGCTCCACCACCCCGGCGCCACGGAAATAGACGGTACCCTCGCGCTCATAAGCCGCGCCGGTCTCCAGCAGCGCAGCGGCCAGCCTGATCACCTGTCCCACATTCCGCCTGGCCCTGGGCGCGAACTGCGGCTCCCGCACCCCGAGGGCGCCCATGTCCTGGTCGAATCTGAACTGCTGCACCGACGCGAACGCGTCGAACGCCGACCCCGAGCGCTCCGCCGCCGCGAACAGGACGTCATCCACATCGGTGACGTTCCGGCAGAGCACAGGGCCGCACCCGATCGAGGCGAGTACCCGCGTCAGCACGTCCACCCAGACAAACGTCGCCGCATGCCCGAGGTGCGTGACGTCATAAGGCGTGATCCCGCAGCAGTAGATCCGCACCCGGTCGAGCACTGGCAGATAGCTGTCACCAAGTCGCAGGCCAGTCGTCATCGGTTCCATGCAGTGCAGTATCCCCGGAGTCTCTAAAGCGCCCTAACACTGCGCTAGGGTCGCGATCGGATACCTCAGACCGAGAGGACGAGCGACGTGACCTCACCCCTGCGCAGCAGGCCTGCCTGGGCGGCACTGGCCGAGCATCAGCAGAAGATCTCCGGCACGCATCTGCGCGAGCTGTTCGCCGCCGATCCGAGCCGAGGCGAGCGGCTGACCGCACAGGCGGCCGGGCTCTTCCTCGACTACTCCAAGAACCGGATCACCGACGAGACCCTGGCCCTGCTGTTCGACCTGGCCGGGCAGTCCGGCCTCGCCGCCCGGACCCAGGCCATGTTCACCGGCGAGCGGATCAACACCACGGAAAACCGCTCCGTACTCCACATCGCCCTGCGGATGCCCCGCGAGTCCAGCCTGATCGTCGACGGCACCGATGTGGTCGCTCAGGTCCACGAGGTGCTCGACCGGATGGCCGGCTTCGCTGACAAGGTCAGGTCAGGCGAGTGGCTCGGGCACACAGGCAAGCGGATAACCGCCGTGGTCAACATCGGCATCGGCGGCTCGGACCTGGGACCGGTGATGGCCTACGAGGCCCTTCGGTTCTACAGTGACCGGCAGCTTATTTTCCGCTTCATCTCGAATGTTGACCCGACCGACTTCGTCGAGGCGACCAGGGATCTGGATCCGGCGCAGACCCTGTTCATTGTCTCTTCCAAGACCTTCACCACGCTGGAGACCCTGTCGAACGCCCGGTCAGCGCGGGACTGGCTGGTCGGCCAGCTCGGTGACGAGGCGGCCGTGGCCAGGCACTTCGTCGCGGTCTCCACGAACGCGGAGAAGGTCGCGGCGTTCGGCATCGACACGGCCAACATGTTCGGCTTCTGGGACTGGGTCGGCGGCCGGTACTCGATGGACTCCGCCATCGGCCTGTCCACCATGCTGGCCATCGGGCCCGGGCAGTTCGGCGAGCTGCTGGCCGGCTTCCACGAGATGGACGAGCACTTCCGCACGGCGCCGATCGCCGAGAACCTGCCGGCGCTGATGGGGCTGCTCCAGGTCTGGTACACGGGATTCATGGGCGCGCGCAGCGTCGGGGTGATGCCGTATGAGCAGTACCTGAAGCGGTTCCCCGCGTATCTGCAGCAGCTCACGATGGAGTCCAACGGCAAGCACGTCACCCTCGACGGCACCATCGTCGACTACCCGACCGGCCCGGTCTTCTGGGGCGAGCCGGGCACCAACGGCCAGCACAGCTTCTACCAGCTCCTGCACCAGGGCACCGAGCTGATCCCGGTCGACCTGATCGGCTTCGGCCGGTCGCTCAACCCGGTCAGGGACCAGCACGATCTGCTGACCTCGAACGTGTTCGCCCAGGCCCAGGCGCTCGGCTTCGGCAAGACGCTGGAGGAGGTGCTCGCCGACGGCACCTCGCCGCAGGTCGCGCCCCACCGGGTGATGCAGGGCAACCGCCCGACCAACGTGCTGCTCGCCGAGATCCTCACCCCGAGGGTGCTCGGCTCGCTGGTGGCGCTGTACGAGCACGCGGTGTTCACCGCCGGGACGGTGTGGGGAATCGACTCATTCGATCAGTGGGGCGTCGAACTGGGCAAGGCCCTGGCCGCCGCGATCGGCCCCGAGCTGACGGCATCCGCCGAGCCGGAGCTCCATCATGATTCGTCGACCAACGCTTTGATCCGCCGCTATCGAAAGATTAAGGGAGCATAACGAAAATGTCCTCAGATCATCCCATGCAGCTAGGCATGATCGGTCTCGGGCGAATGGGCGCGAACCTCGTCCGCCGGCTGATGCGGGACGGGCATCGCTGCGTCGTCTTCGACGTCAACCAGGCCGCCGTCGCCGACCTCGTCGCCGATGGCGCGACCGGCGCCGAGTCGCTCGCCGACCTCGTGGCCAAGCTGGAGACCCCGCGCGCCGCCTGGCTGATGCTGCCCGCCGGGATCACCGGCAAGATCCTGGACGAGCTGGCCGAGTTGCTTGAGCCGGGCGACACCGTGATCGACGGCGGCAACACTTACTACCGGGACGACATCGCGCGGGCCGGGAAGCTTCAGCCCTCCGGCGTGCACTACGTGGACTGCGGCACCTCGGGCGGGGTGTGGGGGCTCGACCGGGGCTACTGCCTGATGATCGGCGGCGATGACGAGGCCGTCGAGCGACTCGACCCGATCTTCAAGACCATCGCGCCAGGACCGGGCGACGTCGAGCTGACCCCCGGCCGCAAGCCAGGCGGCACCGCCCAGGACGGCTACCTGCACTGCGGCCAGGCCGGCGCCGGCCACTTCGTCAAGATGGTCCACAACGGCATCGAGTACGGCATGATGGCCGCGATCGCCGAGGGCCTGTCGATCATCAAGCACGCCAACGCCGGCAAGGACGAGCAGGAAACCGACGCCGAGACGACTCCGCTGACCGACCCGGCGGCCTACCAGTACGACATCAACGTGGGCGAGGTCGCCGAGGTCTGGCGGCGCGGGTCGGTCGTCGGATCGTGGCTGGTGGACCTGACCGCCAGCGCGCTGGCCAAGTCGCCGGACCTGGCGGACTTCGCGGGGAGGGTGTCGGATTCCGGTGAGGGGCGCTGGACGGTGCTCGCTGCCGTGGAAGAGGGGGTGCCGGCGCCGGTGATCACGGCGTCGCTGTTCCAGCGGTTCGAGTCGCGGAGTCTGGGCGAGTTCACTGACAAGCTGCTGTCGGCGATGCGGAGCGAGTTCGGGGGGCATGCGGAGAAAAAGGGCTGAGGCCGGGGCGGGTTCACAGCGCCGGCGTCGACCCGACCCGAGAGTGCCACGAGCCCTCACGCAGCCAGGTTTCCGTGATCATGGTCTGGGTCTTGATCACGGAAGCCCGGTGGCGTAGTCACGCGGTCCATGTTCCTTGATCAACCTGTGCTTCATGATCACGGAAGGCTGGCGCCGGGCATCGGCAGGAATCGGCCGCTCAGTCCCTGCAACACGGTTCCCCTTCACCACACCACCCCCAGGGAACCCAGCCGCCCCGACCAGCCGCCCGAGTATCCAGTCAGCGGCAAATCATCCTGAACTGGCGCTATCACCGCAGACGGCGGCGTCACGGCAAGGGGCCGAATCCGGACGGCTGATCGTCGCTACTGCGGAGGCCCAGGCTGGCCAAAATTGGCTCTTGCTCGCATGGCGATTTCAGTGACCAATTTATGCTTTCCGGTGATTTCTTGCAAGGCAAAAGACAGTGCGAGAGTCGGTTTCTTACCTTCAATCTCCAGGATATAGTGTATGCGTTGGTCGAGTTTTCTACCGCGAGGCAGCCGAGCCAGCAGACCAGTACCGTAGAGATAAGTCAGAAGATTTTTTAGCTCCGCGATCTGCCGGTCATCTGGATATATACGCTCAAGCGTCTGCGCGAAATAACCTTGGCTATGCACGGCGCGCTCAACTTCGTGAATGTCACGCTGATTGCCAGCACCGGTCAGGCTTGCAAGAACTATCGTGTAAATGATGCGACTGTGCTCGGGACTCAGCCGCTGCTCCGCCGCTTTGGCCGCGAGATCTGAGGAGGCCCGCGAGGAGAGTTCTCGCATCAGTTTGCCGTCATCGACGGCATACAGCATCAGAAAGCGCGGGACGTCGGTCACTGGAAAGGTCGCCATAATTGTCGTCGCCAACGACGCATGCAAGATCCCGGCGTCGGAGAGATCGAGACAGCGCTCGATATCACAGTAGGCATCGTAGTTGACACGTTGCCCGAAGAAGAGGCGCAACAGCATGGTATAGAGTTCATCGCGCAGGTCTGACTCAATGTCCGGATGATCGTCGAGAAGACCGAGGTGCTTGATATCGTGCAGGTAGGTCTGGCGGGCATCTTCAGAAATTTCAGATCTGCGGTAGTGATGAAGTTCCTGGAGGTCGTCTCCAAGACGATGGCCAAGGTCTTCTTCCTCGTTCAGGTCAGCGGCAACGGCTGCCAGCAGATCCTCTAGGCTGCGGCGTGATGAAGGTCTGGGTGTTCCGGACTGGCTGAGGCCCTGACTAAATCGCTGGCTGGCCTCCTCGCCGGTCAGCACCACGGGCTCCAAGCTGCCCCCGACTGTGATCTCCCGCGTCGGTGCGGAGCGCGACTCTGCTGGTTGTGGATCCTCATCTTCGCCGGCAGCTGCGTCCGAGCAATCGGCTTCGTCGTCCAGGGGATCTCTCCCGGCCTCGTCTGATTCGGCTGTGCCTGTGGGCACCGAGAGTGTAGTGGCCGGTAGTATTCGCAGCCCTCTGTAGATCGGCGGGGCGCGCCACCTACCTGAGCGGCTTTTGAGATATCCGAGCAGTTCCCGTACCTGCTCCTCCTTAAAACCCCGTGGTTCGTTGAGCATGGCGAGCTGCGCGATGCGGCGCTTTATGCCATCGCCCGACAGCCAGGCCAGATACTCGTTCGCGATGTCGTAGCCCGAAAGGTCGGTGTTCGCGTCGTCCCAGGAGACCACATGATCGCCCTCAGCCCGATCGGCTGTTGAGAAGAAAAGCCGGAAATTGTGCGAGCGATTGGTGCCGCTCGTCATGGTCGAGGCTGAAAACGCACACCGCATGCCGTAAGGCAACAGCGCGCTGACCATGTCGATGAAGCGGAGCCGTTCGGTTTCTCCAAGATGATTGGCTCGCAGGATGCACACGGGCCTGCCGGTCAGCAGCAGAGCGGCTACCCTCATGGCCCGCGCGTCAGGCAGGGCCGG
The DNA here is from genome assembly GCA_963819285.1 of uncultured Actinomycetota bacterium. Classification (GTDB taxonomy): domain Bacteria; phylum Actinomycetota; class Actinomycetes; order Streptosporangiales; family Streptosporangiaceae; genus Chersky-822. The sequence continues at coordinate 1,121,423 of CAWFVM010000004.1, read as the reverse complement.
AGACCCGAGAACCCCTAGCCTAGCCGGAATAGGAAGCCGATCCTCGGTGGGCAGCGAAACCGATCGGAAGCATTCGTACATTAATGAGTAAGGAACCGGCCCGTTCTTGAGCTGATCATAGGGAATGCAGTAATAGCTCGTGTAAACAATTTCACGACCACCCGCGTCGTGACTTGCAGGTTCCTGTGTTTTGTGGATGGCCAGGGCCAGGTAGTACTGATTCTGCAGCTCGTTCCGGAGCCAGCTGACGGTGACCTGGGGGAACACGGTCAGGTCACCTGGGCTGTATCTCGACACCACGTAGTCGAAGTTCTTCTCCCCTACCAGCCCATGGCTCCACCTCAACAGCCGATAGCCAGTGTCGGTGGGCTCCTTCCCCCGCAGTGCCCATTCCGCAAGGACGTAATGGGTCGACTCATTCATTGCGTCGTCACTTCTTACTCATTCCTAATGAGCCTGGTGCCGAGCCAGAGCAGCGGCTCTACCACATTGATCGGGTAAACGGTGCCACGAATGCGGGATTTTTGCGACTCCTGCTCATTTGGCACCCGATTCTGATAATCCTCCGGGTTGAACAATCCGGTCGCCGGGTCCAGGTAGAAGCCGATCGCCGAGCTGACGAAATATTTGATCCGGTCGCGTCTGAAGCGCTGCTCAAGCGTGTTGAGCACGAGTTCGGCGTTCCCGGCTGGGGAGAGTTTGCAGAGTTGCGCGAAGAATTCGCGCGCGTCCTCGTCGTGCACCTGAGGGAATCCACGCTGATCGCTGTTAAAGTCGACCAGTTTAAGCCCCTGCGCGGTTTGATAGATTCGAGGTTCGTCGAACTTAGTGACGCACACGGCGACGTAGTGCGGCAGCCGACCGCCCACGAATTCTGGCGACCCGATCATTAGCTGCGCTACCTGGGCAAGCACGCCGAACACATGATTGAACGCATGCCCTTTCTTATGTTCGGTGATCGGATCGAAGATGAAGACGATGCCGCGACTGCTGGCCAGCGTCTTGATCAGTTCTTCCCGTTTCTCGTTTCCGCCTAGATCCCTGGAGATCTCACCTGCGGGATCGACCAGGTTGAGGCCGATCGTGACGGTCCCAGGTTCCTGTGTCACTTCCGGCTTGCGCCGCATGCTGGAGCGGTGCGACGGAATCGGCGCCTCGCCCATGAGCAGCCAGCGAAGCCGGGTGATTTCCTCGGTCGCGGCCGGGAAGCCAAACTCGTAGATGAGTTTGTTAGCCCAGCCGATCAACCTTTCAGTCGAGGCGTCGTCCGCACCGGTAATGTTCCAGTCGCCGCCATCGCGACGGGCGAGAGCGATGCTCAGCGCGGCGAGAAAAGTGGTCTTGCCGCTGAGCGACGGACCAAGCAAAGTGATGTCGTAGTTGGCCTGACCATCACTTGGAGACATCTGCCAAACCCCCTTATGCCTCAGCGAAAGGGAAGGGAAAGTGCTGGACGGCCGGGCTGACCAGGCCGAGGCGAGCAGCGAAACCTCGTTTGTCGAAGGCGCCGAGTTCGCTGAAGGAGTCGGCACCGAGCTCGTTCCAGATCTCCTGGCTCCAGGGCGCGCTCTCAGCGTCGTCGTCGCGAATGGCGCCGAACGCGACCCCGGAGTGACCGCGCAGCCGCTTGACGGCCTGCCGCCAATCGTTTCGTTCTGGGCAAGGCAAGATTTCCGACACCGGATCGACTCTAGGCGGACACGCTGGCCGTGCGCCAATCGTCACCAGTACGGGCCTTCCTTCCTGGTCGCTGACCCTGCTGGCCACTATGGTTAGCGCGCACTCTAGCTGAGCGGCCTTGTGGTAGCCAGTTTCCCTGTGATGACCGCTCAGCTTCCCCAAATTCCGCAGGGCTTCCAGGCTCGTTCCGGCCCAGCACGCTACCTGCGGCGGTAGCTGCTGGTCCGCCCGGCTGAACGCGTGCGGACCGTAGGCGATCAGCGAGACCCGCAACTCGCCGTTGATGCCATCGGCCACTACCCGGATCAGGTGCTCTGCCCTGGAGATCCGCTCAAGAACCTGGTTGCTTGTCCCGCTGGTTTCGACCAGGCAAATCAGGTGTGATGGCGGTGAGCGATGCATCTGGTCTGGCACCGAGCCCACGATGTCGGTCCAGCTACGGTGCTCGGTCAGCAGCGGGGCGTCAAGCCCGTCGAAGCGGACCCGGCCCGGCCGGACCAGAGTTGCCGTCACCTCATAACCGCGCGGATGCAGCACTGCCGACTGAACCGTGACCAGCTGAAACCGGCGGTTAGGCTCAGTCGCTACCACGGCGAAAACGACACCGTGCGCGTCGCTCGGCAAGCACCGGATCGTGAACACCTGCCTAGAGCCCGACTGTGCCTCCTGGTTGAAGAGCAGGTGGGCACCCAGCATGATCTTGCCCGCGCTGCTCTTCCTGAGAACCACGAGTTCATAAGACTGAGTAAGGCGGTCCTGCCTCACTACCTCGAGCAGCACGTCGTCGAGCGGGCCGACATAGGTGAAGGACGGAGCGTGCGGCTGGTCGGCCTGCAGCCGCTCGTAGGCCAATGCCGCCTCGCGGTTGTTGTCCGTGCTCAGGACAATCAGCAGCGGTTCCCCGTCTCCGAGGCCGATCGTCCGCCTGAGTTCCAGCTCGAAGAGAAGACCATTGCCCGACATCTCCGCCCATTTCTTCGTCGGCCAGAACTTGCAAGTCGGCGTTCCGTTCGCGAGCCGGTATACCTGCCACATCTTGATGCCATACGCCGTCAGCTCTGCGATCGCGAGGGCGTGGTCTTCTGGCAGCCCGGCCACGCTCTCCGCCAAGCTAGCAACCAGGGCATTGCGCACCGAGTCCTCATTCCCGCCACTCACCTGCATAGCTTGCCATTTTAGTGATGATGCCGCTCAATTTAGAGTGACCGGCTTCGGTCCGCTAGCCATCAGGTCGCGACACAGTCCGAGGGGGTATTCGTTCGATGCACCTGTTGCGACGTGAATATGCCGAATCAGCCGTTTTAGGTTAACTCAAGGTTAAAAAATATGAAAGAGGCGGCTACGCATTGCGCTGTCCTCTGATGTTGCCTGGCACCGGTGGTTCCCGGCCGTTACGATGGCATTCGTGTTAAGGAATGACGGCGTGGCGGTCTTCGCGGAAGCGAACCACCCTGATCGGTGTCCTATGCTTTGGTCTTAGAACGCTGCGCACGAAGGGCGGGAGATGAAGAAGATAGCGGACTTCCTGCTCACTCTTTCCGGTGCGCGGCCAGAGGTGCTCGCCAGGTGCCCGAGCGAGCGGATCAAGTTCCAGAGCCTGGGCTGGGCGATCCTGATCACTAGCGGCATGGCTGCGGTCTCGATGTGGTTCGCCCTATATAGCGCGCTGGGCGTGAACCCGGTACTCGCCCTCGTTGTGGCGCTGGCCTGGGGTCTGGTCATCATGGGCATCGACAGGTGGCTCGTGACCTCGATGCCGACCAGTGGGTCGCGCCGGGGGCTGGTGGCGATCCCGAGGCTGCTGCTGGCCGTACTGCTCGGCACCCTAATCTCTACGCCGCTAGTGCTGCGGATCTTCCAGTCTGAGATCAACTCTGAGATAGCGGTCATCAAGGAGCAGCGTGCCGCCGCCTTTATCGAGATGCAGCAGCACAGCCCGGTCGGACAGCAGGTTACGTACTGGCGCAACGACGTCGGCAACCTGCAGAAGGTGATTGACTCTGGCGGTCTGGTGGCCCTCAACCCGGCGGCCGATCCCGAAGTCAAGTCTCTCACCGCCCGGCAGGCGTCCGAGAACGCGCTTGAGCAGAAGTACTACAAGCAATGGCAATGCCAGCTTTACGGCGGCCCTGATTGCAAAAAGGGCAATGGCCCGCTCGCGCGGGCGAGCGAGCAGTCGTATCGCCAGGCGGCGGCGCAGGTCGCGACCCTGACGAGTGAGATACAGGCAAGAGAGAACCAGCTCAGCGCTACCGACGCGGCATCCACGCACGTTCGCCTGAACCAGGCCAAAACGGAACTTCCGGCCGCGCAGCAGCAGTTCGCGATGGCGACCTCACGGCTCGACACGCTGCGGTTGAACTTCGAGAACCAGAATGAGCAAACGAACGGGCTACTGATCAGGCTCCAGGCGCTGACCGCCCTTTCCGGAAATAGCTTCACGCTCAATGCCGCCAGGCTGCTGCTGTTCTTGCTCTTCCTGGTGATCGAGTGCCTTCCCGTGACGGTAAAGCTTTTGCAGCAGCCGGGTAACTATGAAGCGATTCTTGAGGTGGAGGCGGAACAGGAGCTGAGAGAGGCGAGGCAGGCGTATCGCACCCGGCCGAAGGATACTGAGCACTTTGGGACGGCCGGGCCTGATCCTTCGAATACCGCCGAACTGCGCGATCTCTGGCGCCCGGATGATCCTAAGATGTCGAGCTGGCCCGCCGAAGACGGCCTGGGTGACAGACCAGGCAGCGGTGCGCCCGTTCCAGTTCCTCAGGAGCCGGACAGCGCCGACGAGCACTGGCGGCTCGACGATCAGGCGCTGCGCACGATGCCTGACCTAGATGAAGTCAGCGCCCCTGTTGACTCTGGAAGCCGTAGCGGCGGTTTCGAGCTGAGATACGACACCGATGAGCGATGAGCGAGGCATCTCTCATTCGCGCGTCATTCTGGGTCGCTACCGGCTGCTTTCCACGCTGGGCGCGGGCGGCATGGGGAGCGTCTGGCTAGCGCAGGACCTCCTGCTCAGCCGCAAGGTGGCACTGAAGGAGCTGGTACAGCACCAGGGAATGCCGGAGCTGCGACAGCGCAGGGAGCGGGCCTTGCGTGAGGCTCGGGCTATGGCCATGGTCGAGCATGAGGCGATTGCCCGTATTCATGACGTTTTCGTGATCGACGGCAATCCCTGGATCGTCATGGAATACATCAAGGGTCGATCGCTCGCAGAGATTATCAAGCGCGAACCGCCGATGACCGAGGGAGCCGTTGCCAGGATCGGTGTGCCCGTTCTCAACGGCCTGCGCGCCGTCCACTCGGTCGGCATCGTCCATCGGGACGTTAAGCCGGACAACATCGTCGTCACCTCAGAGCGGGCCATGCTGGTGGATTTCGGCATCGCCAAGATCGCCGGAGAGATGCGGCTCACCCGGCAGCACCAGTTGCTCGGCACCGCCGACTTCATAGCACCTGAGCGGCTTCGCGGTGCCGAGGCGGGTCCGGCCGCCGATCTCTGGTCGCTCGGCGTTACCTTTTTTTGCGCGCTCGAGGGCTATTCGCCTTTTCTCCGACGCGGGGAGGACGGCCAGCAGGCAACGACGGTTGCCATCCTGCACGATCCGGTGCCCAGGCTGCTAAGCACGGGCCGCCTCGCCAACCTGGTCATGCGGTTGCTGCACAAGGACCCTGAACGGCGGCCAGGCGTGCGGGAAACCGCCGACATCCTGTCGGCACTGGCTCGTTCGCCGGTCAACCGGACCGCGGAGCTGCTGACTCATCCAGACCCTCCAGCCCTTACGAAGATGCTGACCGAGGCGGACCGGTCAGCGCCATCGCGAGCGCGTCCGGCCGAGATCCCCCAGCCAGCCCCCGTTGCACCTCCGGCGGCACTCGAGCCTACGGTCAGCGCGGGACCGTTGCCGAGGACCAGGCTCGACCAGCTCAGGGCCACCTTGCGGGAGGCGGACACGGATTCGGCGGCGCAGTTGCTCCTGGCCATGCCGCAAGAGCATGCCGCGCAGGTGCTGGCTGGTTTCCCGTCCGAACTCACCGGCAAGCTGGTCAAGGCGATGGCAGACGGGAACTGCCCGGCGGTGGCGGGGATCATGCAGATGCTTTCCGTCGCCGGTGCCGGACGGGCTCTGGCCTATCTGAGCCCGCAGGTGGCCGCAGCAGTTCTGTTCGCCATGACTGTGCCTGAGGCCACCCGCATAATCGGCGCTGCCGATGACCGGACTGCGGCCGGTGCGATCGCGACCTTGCCGTCTGGCTTCGCCGCTGAGTTGATCGGCACTATGCCGGACAGCCGGGCGGTGCAGGTGCTCGCTTATATCAGGCCCAGCGATGCGGCCAAGATTCTCCGTTGTTCTGACGACCTTCAAGGCCGGCTTCTGGAGCAGCTGAGCCCGCCGTTCAGGAAGCTCGTCCAACGTCATCTTTTTGTCAGTCCGGCCTAACCGGTTCGCGAGCGGCAATGGCGAGACCCCACAGCCAAGAACCTTACCGTATTGTCCGGTTTTAGGGAGCTGGGATGGCCTTCGAATCCGCGGTCAGCGGTCCCGGTTTGAGGTCGTTTTCGCAATCTGGTTGTCATCCGCGCTAACGTGCCTTAATACTTACCATATCAGCTATCAGCCTAGGGGGGTCGATGGGTGACATAGGCGTGGTCGAGGTGCGCTTGTCCGATGGCGCACCGCTGCTCATACGGGCGGAGCGCATAGATGGTGCGCCAAAAGGGCCAGCGGATGTCAGCTTTCGTGAATCGCTGACTTTTTCGAACGTCACCGCCGCTGTGCGCGGCATCGCAGGCGAATTGCACCAGGCGCTGCAGGCCGTCAGGCCCGACTTCGTATCGGTTGAGCTGGGCTTTGACCTGGCTATCAGCAGCTCGCATCTGCTCGCGCTCGTGGCCGACGCCGGGGCCCGTTCCTCTATCCAGGTGCGGCTCGAATGGCGCAAGGAGTCCTGGAGTGCCGATGAGGCCGGCGTTCGGGAAGGAACGGACGAGCCAATCCTGGACGCTGGCAAGCCTGAGCCCGACGGCGGCGGTGCCGACAGATCATGAGCCCTCCGCTGTCCGCGCAACTCAAGCAGCTTACCGAGGCCTGCACGGTCGAGATCCCGAGAGCAGGGATCAATGGTGGCAGCGGCTTCTTCATCGCACCCGGCGTCGTGGTCAGCTGCGCGCATGTAGTGGCTCAGGGCAACGGCCCGGTCCTGGAGCAGCCAGTAACCGTGAAATGGAGAGAAGAACTGCTCTACGGTCAAGTACGAGCAGTGCCGCCTAACAGCGACAATTCCCAGATATGGCCTTTTCCCGATCTATGTGTGATAGAACTCGACACTGCCCCGATCGCCCAGCCGTGGGTCCTGCTTGACGATTCGCTCGCCGCCGATAGTCCCGAACTTTACGTAGCCGGATACGGCAGCATCTACGACAGCCCTGAGGTGCCGCAGTTTCACGGTAAGCGAGCCCGGCTTGACGGGCCTTACGACGCGCTAGGTGGTCGTTTCTGGCAGGTTGCGGACTGCGAGATCACGGCCGGCATGTCCGGGGCGCCAGTACTCGACCTCGGCTCAGCGGCGGTTTGCGCGGTGGCGAAAACTCAGCGCCTGCCTGACAGCCCGGCGGGCGGCCTGGTCACTCCCGTCAGTGCGATCCGCGCTTCCTTCCCCCTCTTCTGGGCTCGGAGCCAGCGCGAGGCCCAGCAACTAGGCCGGTGGCGGGCTATCAGGAGGGCGATCCGTGAGATGAGCAACCGACTGGAGGCCACGCTCACGCGACGCGAGCTTGAGACACTCAGGCAAGCCGGCGATCTTCTCGGGCTGAGGCGGCCTCAGCTCAATCGGCTATGGCATGACATCGTCGGCGACGGCGCTCTGCCCAGCACTCCGTTCCGCGACGTGCTCGATCTCGCGGCCGCCCTGGCCGATCGACTCGTTGGCTCCCTTGATCCGCTGTCCAGGCTCTTCGCCATGCTGGCTAGCTGGGAGGAGTCGCCCCTGAGCTCGATACTTGTCGGCTATGCGCGCGAAATCGCAACCCGTAACGGCCAGACATCTGAGTTCGAAGAGTACCAGCAGGCTGACCATAAAAATACCCCGCCGCCAGTACCAGTCATTGTCATCCGAGTTGACCGTAATGAGCCCGACCTGCGGGAGCTGAGTTTCACGGCCTGGTGCTATCCCGATCAGGCAGCACCTGTCACCTGGATCGGTCAGGGCGGGCCTTATACGAAGAAGGGGCTGGCGCAGGCGGTCGCCGAACTACTGACCGAGCAGATACCTAGGCTTCCGGGTGTTGAGAAGCCTCTGATCGAGGTCGCACTGCCCGATGACTTGCTTGACCATGCCGTCGAAGACTGGTTGATCGATGGAGTGCGGCTGGGAATCAGATACCCCCTCGTCGTCAGGTTCGCTCATCTATCGGATGGGGACGCGCGCGAGTCGGCAGCAACTGCGGCTAGATTTCGAGGTAGCCGCCTACCACATCCGGAGGATGAGGACGCGTGGGCCGACCTGTGGCTCTCTTGCGTGAACAGGCCGTCTAGAAACGAATTGGTCGGCCTGTTCGGGCTCCGTGATCGGCTTCCGTTGCTCGCCATGACGGCCTGGCATCAAGGTGAGCGGCCGCCGCTGGCTGTCGAGAGCGATCAAAAGGCCGGGGTCTGGCTTCCGTTGCTTGCCATGACGGCGTGGCATCAAGGTAAGCGGTTGCCGCCGCTGGCTGTCGAGAGCGCTCAGAAGGCCGGGGTCTGGATTATCCTGTGGCGGCACCGCCCGTGCCTGGGTGATCAGTTCAATCGCGACGCCACTACGCCATGCCAGTGCAAGCTGTTTCAGCAAGCGGTGGTCGACCACTTCTCCGACTGTGTATTGGACGACCTGCCCAAAGACGTGTGGGAGCTTCGTAAGAAGATAGTGGCTGGCAAAGTCGAAAAAACGGCGGACCGGATAGCGATTCTTTGGGACGATCCCGGGCGCGCGAAATGGCGTACCCCGAGGCAGGCCCGCAATCCAGTCGAGGAGACGGGATGAGACAACGGACATGAGCGACTGGCTGATCTATCGGGGCCTAGGCGGGCCGAGTGACGAGATCGCGCGGCTTCCCCCGCCGCCGAGGTGGCGTACGTTCGCGGATATCACCGGGCTCCCACAGGCGAGGCACGACGAGGCCGCCTGGAACCTGGCTGATCTCGCTCGCGGCGTGTCATACCAGCCTGAGCCGGGAGTGCTGAACCCGGTCAATGCCGCTCTTTATCTCCGCCTGCCGCTGCTGGTGACCGGGAATCCCGGCGTCGGCAAATCGTCGCTCGCATATTCCGTAGCCTATGAGCTTGGCTTGGGACCGGTGCTTCGCTGGCCGATTACGAGCAGTTCTGTACTGAAGGATGGTCTTTACCAATACGACGCCATCGGCCGACTGCAGGAAGTCAACTTGCGGCGTGACGCTACCACCTCTGAGTCAGGCCGACCTGACATCGGCCGCTTCCTTAGCCTGGGTCCGCTGGGAACCGCACTGCTGCCCGAAGACACGCCGAGGGTCTTGCTGATCGACGAGATCGACAAGGCGAACATCGATCTGCCTACCGACCTGCTCAGCGTTCTCGAGGACGGTGAGTATGCCATCCCTGAGTTGGTCAGGCTGGCTGAGACCACGCCGGAGGTGGCAGTCAGCGGGGCGGACTCCACCGCCCGCACTTCGATCAACCTGGGCAGGGTGAGATGTCGGCAATTTCCGCTTGTCGTTCTCACCAGCAACGGAGAACGCGAACTTCCGATGGCATTCCTCAGGCAATGTATCCGGCTGCACATCGAGCCGCCAGGAGTAAAGCAACTTGAGCGGATCGTCGCGGCCCAGCTTGGCCCAGATATCTCGGCCGAAGCTGGTCAGCTTATCAACGCTTTCTACCATAGATCTGAGACAACGAGCCTGGCGATCGATCAGCTGCTCAACGCTATCGCGCTGACCTGCCGTCGTGATCTGGACAATATTGAGCGTACTGAGCTGGAAGAACTGCTGCTGAAGCCATTGAGCTCAGGCTGAGCTGGCGAGAAGATCATGGACGGTATCGCGGATCTGCTCGGTCGCCTGCGCGAGGCCGAGCTTGAGGTCAGTGAGCGTGAAATTTCTGATGCGCTCTGGCTGGCGGTCCAGATGAATTCCGCTGAGGCCGGAATTGGTCAGGCTCGTCGAGGGCCGGTATCTGAAAGGCCAACGGCACCGGCTACGTCCTCACATATCCCCGAACCAGAGCCTTACCCGCCCCACCCGGTGCCGCCGTGGCGTCCGCTTTGGCATCCGCTGCCGGCGTATGGAGCGGCCTTGGTGGCCGAGCGTCATGGCCCTCCTGTCCGGTTGTCGGCTTTCAGCGAGGTCCGCGACAAGATCGAGTTGCAGCGAGCGATTCGCCCCCTCCGAAGGACGATCGAAGGCAGATCGGCGACCGTTCTCGACGAAGAGACGACCGCTTTGGATAGCGCCGATGCCGGGGCGGTAATTCCGGCCCTGGTTCCGGCTCGGGAACGATGGCTCAGCCTGGCGCTAGTGCTTGACACCAGTCAGTCAATGAGCTTGTGGCCTGGCCTGATGGACGAGTTGCGCGATCTGCTGGCGCAAACCGGCGCGTTCCGCGTCGTCAGTCGGTGGCGCCTGGAATTTCCCGGAGGTACCGCAGCAATCTCGCCAGAAGGTTCTGGTAGGCCCCGGGGCATTCGCGAGCTTGCCGATCCGGAAGGACGGCTGGCCATCTTGGTCATCACCGACTGCATCAGCTCCGCCTGGCGGACCGGCGCAGCGATGCGGGCTGTCGCTGCCTGGGCCAAGACTAGCCCTGTTGCACTTCTTCAGCCGCTGCCGATGCGATTGTGGCCGCAGCGGCAAGTGCGCTGCTCCCGGATGCAGCTGCGGTCGCCTTACCCAGGAGCACCTAACCGGCGGTTGCTTCCGGCCGGAATCCCGGTTCCCGTACTTGAGATCGCCCCGCGATGGCTGGCGTCCTGGGCGACGCTCGTTTCCGGAACTGGTCCGGCGCGTTCGATGGTGGCGTTTGCAGATGCCGAAACTCCGGCAGGCGATGCTGCCGACCGGCAAGAGCCAGAAGAAGCCGCCGAAAGCGAAGAAACCGACCCTCAGATAGTCGTCGAGCGTTTCATGGCATCGGCGTCGTCCGGTGCCTTCAGACTGGCCGGCCTTCTTGCCGCCGCACCGCTGACATTACCGCTCATGCGACTGATCCAGCGGATCATGCTGCCGGATCCCCTGCCACTGCAACTTGCGGAGGTGTACCTCGGCGGTTTGCTCCGCGCGATCCCATCCGAGACGGGCATTCCGGGCGTGACGTACTTCGATTTCCTTCCCGGCGTCCGCGAGACACTGCTCGATACCATCACCCGTAGCGACGCCATCGCGGTCAATGAACTCGTGCAGCAGATCAAGCTCGACGCACTGGCGGCCAGTGAGCCGTTATCAGCCGAGCCCAGCCGGATCTCCGGTCAGGGGCCAGTCAGCTTCAATGCCTTGCTGAACGCGGCGCAGGGCTCAACCAGACGAACGCTGCCGTCCGCCGACGAGAGTTACGCGGCGATTGAGACCCAGGTCTTGCGCCGCGTTGGCGGCCGCTACGCGGAGGTCGTCACCGGCGAGGTGCCACTGCCTCCGCCAGGGCGACAGGTCCCGTCGCCCACGCTCCCAGATCTGGTGCTGGTGCCGGCTATCCCGTCGTCTGAGACTCCGCACGGGCCAATTGAGATATCTTCGCGGGATCAGTGGCATTCCTGGTCACCTGACCCGGCCGATGTACCTAACCACGCGGACACGGCTCTGAAGGATGAATACGGGGTCACCATGCTCGGCGCCCCGGGCAGTGGCAAGACAACATTCCTGGCCGCCCTCCCCATCGCACTGGCGGGCCGGGAAGACCAATGGAGCCTGACCGGCGTGGACACGGCGTCAACCAACATGCTGATCTGGCTCACTGCGAGACTAACCCAATTCCGCACCTTCCCGCACGCGACATCGGACGTCGAACTTTACCGCTGGCTGCTCTATGGACAGTTCCCCAGCCAGGCTGTTCGGCCGAGGCGTCGGGCACGCCAATCCGCTGAAAGGGTTGAGGTTGGCCTGCGGCTAGCTGACCACTCCGGAGAGATCTCCTCTGCCGTTAAGATTCATAAGTCGAGGGATAACCTCATTAATACGCTGGTAAAAAGCCGCGGTATCGTTTACCTATTTGATCCGGTGCGCCAGTCCGCAAACCCAGACGCCTACGACCATAGCTTCGGATTGATCGCCGAACTGGCCACTCGCATGCGCGGCACTCCAGATTTTGTAGGAGGACGCCTGCCGCACTATCTAGCGATATGTCTCTCTAAATCTGATCAGCCGGCGATTCTCGAAGCAGCGACGAGTGAACGGCTCCTTTCCGTGGATCCAGGTGACTCCTTCCGGTTTCCTCGTATACATGACGAGGACGCGAAGGAGTTCTTCAATGGGCTGAGCGATGAGTTTAGAACGAGCGATATGAGAAGAGTTCTTAGGACGTTCGAGAGTTGGTTCAGGCCAGACCGGATTAAATATTTTGTGACTTCCGCCATTGGATTTTACGTCGATCCGAGTACCGGTCTCTATAATAGGGACGACTATCAGAACCAGTTGCCCGCGACGTACCCAGAGCGGATTCGAGGTCCGGCTCGTCCGATCAACGTCGCTGAGCCGATGCTGTGGCTCAGCGAGGTACTCAGGCAGTCACGACGGCGATAGCCGGGGAACGGCTAGCCAACCAGACATCATAAAGTCGAGACACCTTTTGCGCTCATCCCCGGGTATCGGCCTATCTGGCTAAGCCGTCGATCGATGTGACCGTCTGTATGTCCACCGGACAGGTCCTGCCGCGCCGCTTCCGGTGCTCGGGCCGCAGGCGGCCCTGCGCTCCGGGTCGGCTTGCCACCGGATGACCCTGGCTTCTCGAGTCACTGGCTGAGGTGGCCCGGCTGGGGATTCTCCTGGAACCTGCGGGTTGCCTGCGCTTCCCTTCGCCACTTTGGGTGATCACTGGTTTGTGTCAGCCTACCTGGAGTTATTGGTGACCGCTAGCGCCCCAGTGACTCAGGTGCCTTTGCCCCCGCGACTCAGGTGTGTCCGCCCAACGACTTACCCCATCGGGGTTCCGTGATCATGGTCGAGGTATTGATCATGGAAACCCACAGGAACGATCGCGCGGCTCATGTTCCGCGATCAAGGTTCGCTTCATGATCACGGAAGTCTGCGGAGGGGCACTCGGGCGGTTGGCCAGGGCGGCTGGGGCGAGTCGTCTTAATCCTGGTAGATGCGCGTGCTCGGCGTCCTTGCGGAGCGGCGGGCGCCGGTCAAACGTGGGTCGAATTGTCAAACCCTCTCCGATTTCATTGACCGGCAATTCCGCGCCGTCCGAATCCTGATCCGCTCGTTCACCTGCTTCACCTGCTTCATCTGCTCATCCAGACCCGACTGGCCGACAATCCGGGATTTCTCAGCAGGTGCTGGCGACCTTTACCGAAAAACCGTACGGGTAGTCCAGCAGGTAGTGCTTTCCGGCAGACTCGTAGTACAAATCAACCGCCTTCGAAGTGCCCACCTTTCCGGACGGCTTGGCGACTATTACCAGGGCGATCGCCCGGCGTCTGCGGGTGTGCTGAACGACCGCGCCCGGTATCCGCTGCCGCAGGTCCCAGCGGGCACCCGTTCCGTCAGCTGCGATCTTCGACGCAGTCGGGTACCCGGCATCCACGCCGACGCCTTCGAGTGTCCCATTGGTGGACAATACCCAGGCTGCAATCAGCCGCAGATTCCGAGCGTGCACGAGCCGGACCTTAGTTATCGTGGCCCGTCCGCCCGTATTGGGAAACTGCTCAAAGCCGTCGTAGGCGACCTGGCCGGGCCGGACGGGGGTGCAGATCCCGCCCGAGTTCGGGCCGGTGCCACCGAACGGCCCGTCAGCGTCAGGACCGCCTCCGCTACTGCACGAGGTCGCCAGCAGGAGGGCCAGCCGCAGGCCAGCCCTCCCATAGTGATGCGGTTCACCTGGATGCTCTGTCCTTTGCCTGGAGAGAATCTCTGATGTTCAAGGTTGCCGAACTTGGAGACGTCCATGACGTTCCACGCTGCCTTGGGCGGGACGTTGTTGGTGCCGCAGAGGTATCCGCCGCCCTTAGGGAACGTCCAGGTTATGGACGTATCTTTATCGTATCCGGACTGAGCCGACATGTTGACGTCTATACCGTCGTTCTTCAGGTCCACGCCCGCTGTGAAGGTGCCTGCCTTCTCGTCTGTGGTGCTGAAGGTCCCGCCCTTTGAGAAGAAGTCACTACAGTTCTGGGCCTTTGGGGCGATGACAGTCACTCCGCGGGAACCAGTGACCCATTCCTCCGGCTGCGCCTGGTGTATCAGGCCGCCGCAAAGAGAGTACAGGCCGAAGGTATACGGCGTTTGCATGTTTTCCTCGACGCCGGACTGGGTCGGGATACCCTCCTCACCGGACTTGGTCTCGGTGAACGTGCCCCCTAAGCTAAAGGAACTGTCACTGAGGGGAACGCTGACGGCGACACCTATCGTGGTGGTGGAGCCTTCGGAGTAGGTCATCGAGATCTGGGCGTGAGGCATGCCTATCGAGTACAGGCCGCCGATATCCACCATCTTGCGGCCGAGATCCCGGATCTTTACCGGGGGAGCGCAGTCGGGAATCCCCGGTGCTGCGGCACGGCCGGCACAGCGGACCTCGGCAGCGCGATCATGCGTATGTTGGCCGGGACCGCGGCCCCTTGCTCGCGTGACTGCCCAACGCTGCCGGGGCAATCGCCTTCCCGTGAATCATGGCGCCGAAACTGGACGCACCGATCGCTTCGCTGCTGCGCCCTACGACCTCCAGGTTGACCAGCCCGTTATTCAGTCGCACCGTCGGGTGGATGCTGTACGTCCCCGTGCTCGAGGACGTGGCCCTGCCGATGACCCGCGTCTTCACGTGCTGGCCGACGCGGACGTCGCCCATCACCGATTCGCTGGGCCAGGCAATCAGCATCAGGCGGACGCCGCTGCGCGGCCCCGCTCCGGTGATCGTGCCGTGGGCATAGGCAGGAAGCATCATCGGCGAAGGGCCGGCACTGGTCCCCGCATGAGCCGAGCCGCCAGTAAGCGAAGCGGCCGAAAGAACCCCGACTGCCAGAGCTGCCAGGTTCCGTAAACGAGCTAACGGCATGACTAACTCCCGTTTCCTGTTGAAGTGACTGACTACAGGGGGCAACGGGTGCAGGCAAACGCGACGGCGTGTTTCCGCTCCGGCCATGAGTCGGGCGCGACACAAATTCCAAGCAAATCGCACAGATAATGCGCACGCCCGTAGATCATCATCGTGGCCCCCGTTTTGATCCACGTCCGGCAGCCTAACCTCCGCGCAAGTCGCGCACAAGTACCAACTTCTGAGGACATTAATCGGTTTTCATCCATCAACAACTTTTTGACTTAATTGCCAGGCTCTGAGGTGGCCGGGCGTGCTATGAAGGCGGTAACGGGGTCGCGGACGGTGTGGGGGCTTCGCCCCGATGACTCACGCCGCCGGGTTTCCGCGATCATGACCGGGGCGCTTATTCCGGAATCCGGGCGGGGTGATCGCGCGGCTCTTGTTCCGTGATCAGGCTTTGCTTCATGATTACTACGGAAAGCTGCGCGGGCACCACACCGGCGCCTGACCACGCCACCATTCCCAGATCCAGGAAACTACGTGTTGTTTCTAGGCGGCTGCCTGCAACGCCTACGGTCAGCCGACCGAGCACCGCAACCATGTCGAACTGGTCCGGCACATGTCCCTGCACGACCAGATCCTCGATGATGCGCGTACGCGGTGTCCTTGCGGAGCGGCGGGCGTCCGGTCGAACGTGGGGTCGAATTGTCAGAGGCCCTCGATACTATTGGCGAGAAAGATTCGCTGAGCCGCATGTGAACGGAGGAGCCGATGACCGATCAGCCAGTCGGGCAGCCTCCCGCGGGGGCGTGGGCCGAGCATGAGCCCACGGACGCGGAGCTGCTCGGGATGTGGCCCGACCCGTTAACCGGGCCGCCCGATGGACCTGACTCGTGGCTGGCTGACCTGAGCCTGCCCGAGCTTGATGAGCTCGCCGATCAGTGGGACGCCGTCAACGGCACTCACATTGACGGGGCGCTGCGCGCCGGGTTCGCTCATGACCTGCGGACCGATGGTGCGGTCGGCTTCGCCGCTGGCGGCTCTTGACACGCTGCCTCCCGACCCTGTGCTGGCCCAGTTCGCCGCCGACGCGGTCGACGACGGGCTCGGGAAGCTGTCCGATGACGAGCTGGTCGGGCTGCTGTGCGCCGCGCGCCGGCTGTCGTCGTGGCAGGCCGCGATGGAGTTCAGGGCGGTCGCCGAGCTGAATGCCCGGCGCACCGCCCAGGCGGAGCGTCCCGGATCGTCCCGGCTGGCCGAGCACGTGTCGGCGGAGGTGGCCGCCGCGCTGACGCTGACCGGGCGTTCGGCCGACGCGCTGCTGGAGCTGACCGGGAACCTGGTGCGGCTGCCGATGGTGCTGGCCGCGCTTGAGGCGGGCCGGATCGACCGAGCCAGGGCGGAGGTGTTCGCCAGCGAACTGGCCGCGCTGGACCTGGTCACGGCCTGCGCGATTGCCGCAGCGCTGATCCGGGGTGCGGGACGGATGACAACCGGTCAGCTCCGGGCGGCGATCCGGGCGCTCGTGCTGTCCGTGGACCCGGCCGCCGCCCGGCGCCGCGCCGAGAAAGGCCGCGCGAACGCGCGGGTCGAGGCCTGGCAGGAGACCTCGGGCAACGCGGCACTGGCCGGGCGGGAGCTGCCCTCGGCCGACCTGATCGCCGCCGACAAGCGGATCGGCGCCATCGCCCAGGCACTGAAAGCCGCCGGGGCTCCCGGAGACTTGGACCAGCTCCGGGCAGCGGTCTTCGTCGCCCTGCTCATCGGCCGTGACCCGAGTTCGTTGCTCCCGGCGAGCCTGCGGCTCCGGACAAGGACGGCGGCTGGCTCACCGGCCTGAGCGGGACGATCAACCTGACCATGCCGCTGTCGGCCTGGCAAGGGCGGTCCGACCGGCCAGGTGAGGCCGCCGGGCACGGTCCGGTAGACGCCGACACCTGCCGGGACCTGGCCAGAGGAATGAGCGCCAGCCCGGCCACTCGATGGTGCCTGACCATCACCGACGACAACGGCAAAGCGGTCGGCCACGCCTGTATTCCAGACGGCCGCGCTAAAGGCCCGCCCGGCTCGGCTGCCTGGCTTGACTCGCTCACCATCACCTGGCTCGAACGCGGCGGCTGTACCCATGAGCGCGAGTCCAGGTCCTACCGGCCCGGCCGCGCACTGAGGCACCTCGTCAAGATCAGGCAGCGGACCTGCGCATCTCCCGGCTGCCGCCGGCCTGCCGAGCAATGCGACGACGACCACACGAAGGCCTGGGATCAGGGCGGCCGGCACCTGCGAGTGCAACCTCGCCCCGGTCTGCCGCCGGGATCACAGGTGCAAGCAGGCCCCCGGCTGGCACCTCACCCAGACCGAGCCAGGCCACCTCACCTGGACCACCCCCAGCGGCCACCAGTACACAGTGGAGCCGGACAGCTATCCCGTCTGAACGGCGGTCAAGAACTGCGCGAAGGCGCTCCCAATGCGGGAGCTGGCTGATTACCATGGCCTTCGGGAACGCTATTCCCGAAAGGCAATCCGGCTGTTCACCGGCATTGCGCGCTATCTCTGATAACCGGGGGGCCAGGGACCATGTGGCACATTAATAGCATAACCATTCCAACTGGGGAGACCGGATCCATCTGGGGCGGCTACCAGGCGGCCGTGGGACCGCAGGAGCTAAGGGCCGGCTGGGTCCCGAGGGTTCGTCCTATATCGTCGCTGCCGGTGATCTCGGCTCGCTGACCATAGAGGACAAGGGAAGCGCAGGCATCGACGGGCAGACCTGGGTGCTGCTGATCAACGGAGTCACCCAGTACCTGTATCGCGATGAAGGACAGCTCGACATCTCGATCGACACATCGAACGTCGCGCATTTTTCCGGCGGTAATGGCGTAGCGTCCGTCGCGCTTCTCAGCGAGATGCAGCAGATCGGCCCTATCACCCGCCAGGTAATATCTCTCGTCAGCGGCGCGCCCAGCCTGTACGGGGAATGGGACGCCAACCCCATGGCGGTCATGTACGCGGCCGGCTTCCCGTCGTCTTCCATGACGAACCTCAGGCAGAAGGTCGGGACCGCCCCGGACTGCTGCACCCAGTTCACTGACTGGCTGGGCACGATTCAGTTCAAGCAGGCCGCCGAGCTTTCCGCTGAGGAATTCGGCGGATGGCTGGCCTGCGCACTCTGCAAGGGCTTTTTCATCGGCCTGGCCGCTGTGCTGTTCGTGGCGGTCGCGGCCGCCTGTATCGCTGCAGGCCCGGTCAGCGCGCCCGCGGCCGTGGCCGTGCTCGAAACGACCAGCGCTGTCGCGGCGCTGTCGGCCGGTGCTGGCCTGACCGTCGGTGCCGTGGCCAGGATGGCCGCGTCCGTGTTCTTCGCCGCCGGAGCGACCGCTTTCGTCGCGTCACTCGTCGACTCACTCTGCCAGACCCTGGGAGCCTGCTCGCCCTAGCGGCAGCAATCGATCACGGACCTGAGCGGGCTAACCTCCGAGCACCCGGTGCTCGACCGAGTCGTCCCATCCGATCAGCACATCGGAGGTAATGGCGGGCTCGAAGATCCCGTGGCCGGCTACACCGGGAATGGCCGATAGCCAGGCAGCGACCCTGGCCGGGTCATCGATCGGCCCCAGATAGTCGGCGATGACGCCACCGTCGGGACTCGGCGGCACACCAGCCCGGATCTTGACCTGGCCGAGATGCCGCAGTGTGGCGGGCAGGCCGAAACTGAGCAGCTCGACCGGGACCGGAGGCCGGAGCGCTTCGACGGGCTTGGTCGAATCGGCGATCACGATAAACCGGGCCGCCGATGCGGCGACGATTTTCTCCCGGGTATGGGCGCCGCCGGCGCCCTTGATCAGCCAGCCGTCCGGCGTGACCTGATCGGCGCCGTCGATGGCGATGTCAAGGACGTCGAGCGAGTCGACCTTGTCCACCGTCAGGCCAAGGCCGATCGCCTTGCGCCTGGTATCGATCGAAGTGGCCACGCAGCGGATCGACAGGTGCCGGCTGGCCAGGGCAGGCAGCAGGTAAGCGACGGTTGACCCGGTGCCCAGGCCCACGGTCATGCCGTCCTCGACGAGCCGCGCCGCCGCCTGCGCAGCCGACTGCTTCTGCCGCTCTAGATCCCCTGACTCAGTGTTCACTAGGCCAGTCTTGCCCATGACCGGCACACATACCGGCATCGGGCCCTAATCTTCCGGTCCTAGGCGAGGTGCGAACATGGCACTATTGGCCCATGCAATCCACGAATCATGTGCCGCACAGGCGCCCGGATGATCATGTCATCGTGATTTTCGGCGCGACCGGGGATCTCGCCAAGCGCAAGCTGCTGCCCGGACTGTTTCACCTGGCTAAGTCGGGATTGCTGCCCGTCGGCTACCGGGTGATCGGGTCAGCGCCTGCCGAGTACGCGATGACCGACGCCGAGTTCCGTGCGCATGCCAAGGAGTCCTGCCACCAGTTCGGGCTTGCCAAGCCCACCGGTGCCGCCTGGCACGACTTCGAGAGCAAGCTGAGCTTTGGCGCGGCCGACCCGGACAACTCCAAGCCCTTGCAGGCCGCGGTGCTGACGGCCGAGAAGGAAATCGGTGGTGAGCCGCACCGGATCTTCCATCTGGCTGTGCCGCCGTCGGCGTTCGGCTCGGTGATCACCATGCTTGGCGATACCGGGCTGGCGGAGAAGGCCAAGGTCATCATCGAGAAGCCCTTCGGCTATGACCTGAACTCGTGCCGGGAGCTGACCAAGGTCGTCCACACCGTCTTCCCCGAAGAGCACGTCTTCCGGATCGACCACTTCCTCGGCAAGGAATCGGTCGAGAACATCCTCGCGTTCAGATTCGCGAACGGGCTGTTCGAGCCCATCTGGAACCGCGACCACATCTCGCATGTGCAGATTGACGTGCCCGAGCGGATCAGCATCGAGGGGCGCGCGTCGTTCTTCGAGAAGACCGGGACGTTCCGCGACATGATCGTGACACACCTGTTCCAGGTGCTCGGGTTCGTGGCCATGGAGCCGCCGGTCACCTTCAGCCCCAAGTCGCTGCGGGACGAGAAGTCCAAGGTCTTCCAGGCGATGCGGCCGCTGGACGTGTCCAAGGTGGTCCGCGGCCAGTACGCGGGCTACCGGCACGCGGACGGCGTCGCCCACGACAGCGACACGGAGACGTTCACCGCGCTGCGGGTGGACATCGACAACTGGCGCTGGTCCGGGGTGCCGTTCTACCTGCGGTCGGGCAAGTCCATGGCGCAGCGCAGGCAGACCGTCACGCTCGGGCTCAAGGAGCCGGTGCTGCGGATGTTCCCGGTCGCGGCCAGGACCAGGCAGGACCAGCGCAGCAACGAGATCGTCATCGATTTCGACGACCCCGGCTGGATCGCGGTCCAGTTCATGACCAAGCAGCCAGGACCGCAGATGCGGCTCAAGGAGGTCGAGATGACCTTCAAGTACTCAGACTCGTTCCACCGGATGCACGAGCTTGAGGGCTATGAACGACTCACCCTCGACGCTATGCTCGGCGACCAGTCGCTGTTTACCAGGTCAGATGAGATCGACCGGGTCTGGGAGGTAGCGACTCCGCTGCTGGAGAACCCGCCGCCGGTCGAGTTCTACGAGCCCGGCACCTGGGGTCCTGACCACTCGGTCAAGCACCTGATCGCCCCGCACCGCTGGCACCTGCCAGACGGCCATAACGCTTAAATTCAGGGAGACCCTATGCCCAGCTTCGGACGGCCCACCGGGCCAGCGGCTACCTGGGAGCCGCAGCAGGCTAGCACCCGGCTGCAGATGACGGCGGGCGCCAATCCTAACGGCGTCTTTACCTCGGATCTGTCGGTAGCCGAGTACGCCTTGCTCGGCGAGGCTGGCTTTGAGCCGCTCGGCTTCGTCGGCGGCTCAACGGTCTACCACGTAGGCATGCAGCCGGGTAAATGGTCGGAAAACTTCGAGCTTGAGGTGCTGACCCAGGCGATGTACAACGCCAGGGAACTGGCCATGTCCCGGATGCGGACCGAGGCCCAGCATCTGAACGCGGACGGGATCGTTGGCGTCAACCTGCTCATCCAGGACTACGCCTGGACCGAGGATGTGCTGGAGTTCGTTGCGACCGGCACCGCCGTGCGGTCAACGAGCGGCTCGGGAGCCGCGCTGCGCGCCCCGGACGGCGGGCCGTTCAGCTCGGCTCTGTCGGCCCAGGACTTCTACCGGCTCCTCGCCACCGGCGCTGTCCCGGTCTCACTCGTGCTCGGTACCTGCGTTTATCACATCGCGCACCAGTCCTTCCGCCAGATGCTGCAGCTGTCAGGCACGAACACCGAGATCGGGGTCTTTACCCAGGGCGTCTATGAGGCGCGCGAGCTCGCGCTGACCCGGATGCACAACGAAGCGGCCGAGGTCGGCGCGAACGGAGTAGTCGGGGTGAACGTCGAGCTCAACAGCCATGTGTGGGGCGCGCACGGCACCGAGTTCTTTGCCACGGGGACGGCGATCCGCAAGCAGCAGAACGCGAAGCAGATGCCGGCACCAACCTTCACGCTCGGCCTGGACTACTGACCAGCACGGGCCAGCTAAGCACGGGCCAGCTAAGCACGGGCCAGTTAGAGCACCGGCCAGCTATGCACCGGCTCGCCGAGGTTCATCAGCTCGATGTAGTCCTGCGTCATCAGCCGCAGTGACTCATCCCGGTCAATCCCGCGCGCCTGCATCCGGCGAACGGAGCGGACCTGCCAGGCCGCGCCGTTCATCCCGGTGACACACCGCTGCTCGATGATCGAGAGCAGCCTGCTGACGTCCGCCGAGTCGACGCCCCAGCGGGTGAGCCCGGAGGCAGCCATGGGCAGGAGCCTGCGCAGGGTGAGCTCGGCTACCGGCACCATGCCGACTCCTGGCCAGTAGACCTCCGCGTCGAGTCCGTGCTTGGCACCCGCGGCCAGATTCGCCGCGGCGGCCGAGAAGGACATCTGTGACCAGATCGGCCGCTCGGCCTCGGCGAGCTCGCCCACCAGTCCGTAGTAGAAAGCGGCGTTGGCGATCGAGTCGACGACGGTGGGGCCGGCGGGCATCACCCGGTTCTCGACTCGCAGGTGCGGCGTGCCGTCGACGACCGCGTACACCGGGCGGTTCCACCGGTAGACGGTGCCGTTGTGCAGCGTCAGCTCGGCCAGCTCGGGCGCGTCGCCGCGCTCAAGCACCTCGACCGGGTCCTCGTCCTCGCTCAGCGGCAGCAGCGCGGGGAAGTACCGCAGGTTCTCCTCGAACAGGTCGAACACCGAGGTGATCCACCGGTCGCCGAACCAGACCCTCGGCCGCACGCCCTGCTCCCGCAGTTCTTCCGGCCTGGTGTCGGTGGCCTGCTCGAACAGCGGGATCCTGGTCTCCCGCCAGAGTTCCTGGCCGAACAGGTAAGGAGAGTTGGCCGCCGTCGCTACCTGGATTCCGGCGATGGCCTGCGCCGCGTTCCAGTAGCTCGCGAACGTCTCCGGACTGACCTGCAGGTGGCACTGCAGGCTCGTGCAGGCCGCCTCGGCCAGGATGGAGTCGACGTAGGTGAGTACCCGGTCCTGGCCCTCGATCAGGATCCGCATCTCCTCGCCGCGAGCCCCCAGGATCTGGTCATTGAGCAGCCGGTACCTCGGGTTGGCCGACAGCGACTCCTCGCCCACGTCGTCCTCGCGCAGGCTGGGCAGAATGCCCACCATGACGAGCCTGGTCCCGGTCGGCTCGACCCGATCGCAGGCCCTGGTGACGAGGCCTGCGATCGCGCTCTGCATGGCGGTAAAGACGCCGCCCGACAGCACCTCCGGGTCACCGGCCAGCTCGATGTTGAACTTGCCTAGCTCGGTGGTCCACGCCTCGTCGGCGATCATCGCCAGCGCGTCGGCGTTGGTCATCGTCGGGTACCCGGCCTTGTCGACCAGGTTGAACTCGATCTCCAGGCCGGCGTGATGAAATCCGGTCTCGAACCTGGATTCGTGCAGCATCCTGGCGAGGACATCAAGGCAGGTGCGAACTTTCGCGCGGTATGCGCGCCTATCCCGGCGGTTAATCGAGATCGCCGGCACATCCCTGCCCATCAAAGCCCTCCAGCTGCGATCAGCCGCCCACATGTTATTTACCCAGATTTACATGGAAGGGACGCGCTGACCAGGCCCTATAGGCTATGGGGTCGTCAGGGCTGGTATTTGGGATAGTTCAGGGTGACTTCGCGACGCGATCGGAGCGCTACAGCCAGGTAGCGGCGATCAGTCCGGTGGCCACCTGAGCGGGCCGGTTGCCGCCCTGCGAGACGTACAGTACGTCACCTCCCAGATACAGCAGCCAGTTGCCGGTCGAGTCGGAAGCAAGGCTGGTGTGCTCCAGTGTCGCGAATCCGATCGCCACCTGGTGCACCAGCGCGCCGGTGAGCGAAACCTCCCACATCAGCCGGGAGGTGTTGTGCTCGGGGACGCCGCCGCAGCAGGCGCGGCTGATGAACAAGTTGCCGTCGGGCAGGAAGACGCCCTCGCGCAGGTAGCTGCGCTGCGGTGTCGGCGAGCCGGTGACCGGCACGAACGTCACACCAGAAGCTGGCCCGACGTAGTACTTCGCGACCGAGGTGTCGACGATGTACACGTTCCAGCCCTCGTTGTCCTGCACGGCTGATGTGGAGACGGCCAGCCTGTCGCTGTCGGAGGCCCAGGACAGATGATCGATCGGCGAGAACAGCCCGCCATGCTGAACCTGCGGCGGCAGCGGCAGGATCTGCTCGGCGCCAGACCCGATATTCCGGATGACGAGCTTGTAGAGGCTGGCCAGGTTCGACGTGCTCGGCACGCAGCCCTGGGTGAGCGAGGGCTCGGAGGTGAAGGCCAGCTTGGTGCCATCCGGGCTGATCGCGGGCAGCTCGCCCGGCGCGATCGCGGTCAGGTCGCCGCCGCTTACGCTGACCGACTCTACCTCGGCGTGGCAGCCAGCACCCTCACCGAAGTACACGGTCGAGCCGTCCGGGCTGACCGAGATCTCATCGCCGAGAACGCCGCTGGGCACCAGCGTCGCCGCAATCGCCCCGCTTGACGGGTCAAGCCGCACGAGCGCGCCGGCGCTCGTCACTCCCAGGATGCCGGGCTCGGCTCCCGGCGCCCCAGCCGTCGGCGACGCCGAACCCGGAGAGCCGATCCCGCCACCCGAACCAGAGCCGCCGCCCCCGGCCGCCTGTGTAGCGGTGACGGTGACCGTCGGAGCGGCTCCGGGAGTCCCGTTGCTGCCGCAGCCCGCGAGGGCCAGGACTGGCGCCGCGAGCAGCACAGATACGGTCAACGGCTTCAACAGGCGCAGGGCTGAGCGAGCAGGCATATCGGACCTCGGCACAAGACTGGGAGTTAAGCACGAGACTGGGGGTTAAGCAGGACACGATGGTGACAGCAGCGCCGCGCAACAGCAACTCATCACGCGAACGTGTCTTTGAGACGGCCGATCGGCCCGACTGGTTGTACCGACATCGCGCCGATCAGCCGGGTCGCACTGTGGCCGCCATCCTCCGGACGGCCTCGGCGATGAGCTCAGGCGACGTGCCGATGTTCAGCCGGGCGTATCCCGCTCCCTGACTGCCGAAGGACGGCCCGTCGGTGAGCGCGACCCTGCCCTTGGCCAGGAATGCCTCAGCCGGGTCATCGCCAAGCCCGAGCTTGCGGCAGTCCAGCCAGGCGAGAAAGCTCGCCGGACCCGGCACGTAGCCAACCTCGGGCAGTTGCTCGCGCAGCAGCCGCTGCAGCAGCATCCGATTGACGTCGAGCTGCTCGACCACGGCGTCCAGCCAGTCAAGGGCGCTGGTGAACGCCGCGACCGACGCGAGCACGCCGAGGTGCGAGGAGAGCAGTGCCTCCCAGCGCTCGGTGAGCAGGTCAGCCGTCGCCTGCGTGCCAGCCACGGCGACACCGCACTTCAGGCCGGGGATGTTCCAGCCCTTGGACGCCGAGGTGAAGGTGTAGGCGCGGGCCGCCATCGGATGATCGATCGAGGCGAACGGCACGTGCACCGCCCCTGGCAGGGCCAGCGGAGCGTGGATCTCATCGACCAAGAGCCTGACCTCGTGCCGCTGGCAGAGGTCGGCGACGGTCAGCAACTGCTCGCGGCTCCACACCAGGCCCAGGGGGTTGTGCGGGCTGCACAGCAGGTAGGCGCTGACTTCCGGCCGGGCCAGGACCGCGTCGAGCACCTCGAAGTCGAGATCGTAGCCGCCATCGTCCGCCCGGCGCAGCGGGGCTTCGGCGACTTCGCGTCCGATGTAGCCAATCCGCAGGTAGAACGGCCCGTACACGGGCGGGTTGAGCACCACCGACGACCCGTGCGGCGTAGTAGCGATCAGCACCTCGGCGATGCCGGTCATCACGTCGGGGACCGCGAAGACCCAGTCCGGCCTGACCGTCCACCCCAGCCGCCGCGCCGCGAAACACGCGAACGCCTCCCCCAGCTCAGCACCGTGCGGATACCCGGTGTCGCCGATCGCCAGCGCCGCCCTGACCGCGTCCGCGATGGGCTCGGCCACCATATAGTCCATCTCGGCGACGAAGGCAGGCAGCACGTCCGGCGGGAACGTACGCCACTTGAAGCTCTTGCGCCTGGTCAGCTCGGTGAGCGAGAGATTGCCAAGGAGTTCATTCACCCAAGCGATGCTAACCCGGCGGCGCCGGAACGGAGGCACCGGAACAGACAGGCAGCTCGATATCGCCCGTCAGGTACCGCTCCACCGACGGCCCGACCGCAGCCGCCAGCTCGTCCACGCTCGCCTGCGCGACGGCGGGCAGAGCCAGGATCAGCCTCGTCATCGCCAGTCCCACCATCTGCGTCGCCACCATCGCGACCCGGAACTCCACCTCGGCCGCCGGGGCCCTGGCGCTCAGCCCCGAGATCCTGGCCACGGTACGCAGGATCGATTCGGCCACGAACTCGCGCAGCATGACTGCCGCCTGCTCGCTGGTGACCGCCGACCGGAGCAGCCCGAGAAAGGTCTCGTTCACCTCGGGCGACTCCCAGACCAGGAGCGCCGCCCGCACCAGCCGCTCGCCGATCCTTCCGCCTTCCTGCCCGGCACGTCCAGAAGCCAGGTCAGAAGCCAGCGCAGCGGTCAGCGCCTGACTCGGCACCACGGACAGCCGCATCGCGGCGGCGAACAACTCCTCCTTGGTCCCGTAGAAGTGATGCACGAGCGCCGGATCGACGCCAGCCACCGCCGCGATCCCCCGGATCGTCGCCCCGCGATAACCGTGCTCAGCGAACTGCCCCCGCGCCGCCTCAAGTATCGCCTCGCTGGTCCCGCTGTCACCGGCCCGCCGCCCCGACCGCCCCGGCCTCCCGGGGCTCATCCGCGCACGGCCAGCTCGAAGAACCGTTCCTCCAGTGTCGCCGGCACCTCCCGCACCACCGAGGGCAGATCGCCAAGCGCCGCCCGCACCGCGGCGGGATCGGCACCGGGCACCCGGACCCCGCGCCCGGCCAGCGCCACCGCCATCCCCGCCGCCTCCAGCGCGCCGAACGCCGCCGCCCACGAGTCCGCCTCCACCAGGACGACCTGTCGCGACCCGACGATGTCGGCCGCCGTCCCGGCCGCGACGACGCCGCCGTCGGCCATGATCACCAGCCGCCCGCACTCCCCGGCCTCTTCCATATAGTGCGTGGTGATCAGCACGCCCGCCCCGGCGTCGGCCGCTCCGGCGATCGTCTCCCACAGCCTGGCCCGGCCGAGCGGGTCCACCCCGGACGTAGGCTCGTCGAGAATCAGCAGATCCGGCTGGTGAGCCAGCGCCTGCGCGAACGCGATCCTGCGCTGGGCGCCGAGCGGCAGCGAGCCGATCAGGTCCCTGGCGTACGGCCGGATCGCCGCGGGTATGACGGGCTCCGAGCCGAACGCGGCAGCGGAGAACGCCAGATTCTCGGCCGTGGTCAGATCCTCATACAGCCCGAGCCCCTGCGGCACATAACCAAGCCGGCCCCGAGTCTGCCGCGACGGCGGACGGCCAAACAGCTCGACCGACCCCGATGAGGTGCCGATCAGCCCGAGCAGCATCCTGATCAGGGTCGTCTTGCCCGCGCCGTTAGCACCGAGCAGCCCGACGATCTCACCGGGATTGACGACCAGGTCAACGTCCCTGACCGCGGTGAACTCCCCGAATCTCCTCGTCGCGCCCCTGACCCGGGCCAGCGGACCGCCGTCGTTCATGACCTGACCTCCCTGGCGAGCGCGGCCACGGTGACCGCGTCCTGCAAGTCGGGCTCGATCAGCTCGCCGCCCTGACCTTCCGGCTCCCAGACCCGCCAGCGGCCGCCGCGCCGCCAGGCCCTTGCGGCCGCGTCACCGACCGGCTTGGCTGGCGCGGCTCTCAGTATTCCTGGCATCGCGGCGATGATCTCATCGGGCGTCCCGGCCGCCAGCGCGTTGCCACCGTCGAGCACCAGCACGCAGGCACACCGCTCGGCCTCGTCCAGATAGGTCGTAGCGAGCACCACGGCGCAGCCTTCGGCCGCCGCCCTGGCGATCAGCCACCACAGCCCGCTGCGGCTGACCGGATCCACGCCGGTCGTCGGCTCGTCGAGCACCAGCAATTCCGGCTGATGCAGCATGGCCGCGATCACGCCGAGCTTCTGCCGCATCCCGCCGGAGAGCTGCCCGGCCAGCCGGTCAGGCGGCAGCCCGGCCCTGGCCAGGTACTCGGCCGTCCGCTCCCGCGCCGCCGAGCGCGACATCCGGTAGGCGGTCGCCCGGAAATCGAGGTTCTCCGTGACGGTCAGGTCCGGGTAGAGCCCGGAACTGGCCGGCAGGTACCCGACCCGCTCCTTGCCCGGCCGCCGCACCACCCCCGCCCCCGGCGCCAGCGATCCGGCCAGACAGCGCAGCAGCGTGCTCTTGCCCGCACCGTCGCCGCCCACCACCGCGGTCACCTGGCCGGCCGGGGCGCGGAGAGTCACGCCGGAAAGGGCAGCTGTCTTGCCATAGTGAAAGTAAAGCCCTTCGGCACCCCAGTCCCCCGGGCCAGCGTCGCCGGGAGCACTCACCGGAACCTGGTCCGGCTGGATCGCCCGCGCCCCGCTGGTCATGCGCTGACCTCCTGCGGCTGCGCGACCGGCTCGCGGCCAGCCCGCTCGTGACTGGACGGTGCCAGATAGCTCCGGAACCGCAGCGTCGCGCCGGTCACCACGACGACCCCGAGCAGCGCGAGAAAGACAAACGGCTCCCACAGCGGGCCGATCGGCTCGGCCCGGAGCATCACGCCCCGGGAGATCTCATTGAAGTACGTCAGCGGCAGCAAGTAGGCGATCCACCGCACCCCGGCCGCGATCGAGCTGAGCGGGAAGATCAGCCCGGACAGCAGGATCTGCGGCAGCAGCGTCATCATCGCGAGCTGAATCGCCTGGCCCTGGTTCTGCGAGACGCTGGAGATCAGCACCCCGAAGCCGAGGGTGACAAACAGGAAGAGCAGCGACCCGAGCGCGAAGATGGCGGCCGAGCCCCGGAACGGAACGCCGAACACGGCAATGCCCACGGCGAGCACGATCGCCAGGTCCACCGCCGCGACCAGGAAGTAGGGCACGATCTTGCCGAGCACGACGTCCCTTGGCCGCAACGGCATGACCGCGAGCTGCTCGAGCGTGCCCGACTGCCGTTCCCGCACGACGCCGAGGCTCGTGATGATCGTGCCGACAAACACGAGCACGACCCCGCAGAGTCCCGGAATCATGATCGCTGAGGTAGTTAGTCCCGGGTTATACAGCACGGTCACCGTCGGAGTAATGGCCGGCCCGCCCCCGGCCCTGCTGGCGCCTGCTGCCTGGCTGGCCAGCGCCGCAAGGGCCGCCCGCGCGGCGAAGAGCTGACTGCCATCGACCAGCACGAGCGGCTTGCTGCCGCTGGCGACCACGGCCACGTCAGTCTTGCCGTCTCTGAGCTGGTCCGCCGCCCAGGCCCGGCCCTGCCCTGGCTCCGTCTCGGTGATCTTGAACGGTGCCCCGAGCAGCTTGCTGACGGCACTCGCCTCCGGCCCGGCCACGGCGACGGTGATCGTCTTGACGTCAAAGCTGGCCGCGTACCCGAGCACCACAAGCAGCAGCACCGGCAGCACGATCATCATCGCCAGCGTCCGCCGGTCCCGGCGCACCTGCCGGAACTCCTTCACGATCATGGCCCACATAACCCCTGCCCTCCCGCACGCTATCCAGCTAATTCAACACTCGTTGAACTCTACAAGTGTTGAATTATCCTCGTCAAGCCCGGCTAATTGCGACGATGCGAGGTGTTGGGCGGTGTTAGACGCGGTGTTAGACCTGGTGGGGGGCTAGCCGGGCGGCGCTCGATGGGCCTGCGGGGGCAGGTCCGTTCATGGAGTCCGCGCACGCGAGGCAGTGCTGAGCTACCTCCCGGGGGTATTTGAGCGCCTGGCCGGGGCGGTGAGCCCGCCAGACCCGGATAGGCCAGGGCCGGGGGTCGGGGCCGGGGGTCGGGGCCGGGGGTCGGGGCCGGGGGTCGGGGCCGGGGCCGGGGCCGGGGTCGGGGGCAGGGTTGGTGGTGTGGGGTAGACAGTAGGTATGGCGGAGACTCGGCACGTCGGGGAATGGACGATCGAGGACAAGTGCGAGTCGCCGTGGCATTATCTGCCGGTCGAGGTGCCGTCGGGGGTCAGCGCGTTAAAGGTTGAGCTGGCCTACGAGCCGGGCGGGGGCGGCGGGGCGGCGCTTGATCTCGGGTGCTTTGGGCCGGACGGATTCCGGGGGTGGTCGGGCGGGGCCCGGCGGTCCTTCGTGATCTCGGCGAAGGCCGCGACGCCGGGGTATCTTGCCGGGGAGCTTGAGCCGGGTACCTGGCTGGTGGTACTCGGGCTGCACCGGATTCCGGCGACCGGGGTGCGGTACGAGGTCACCGCCGAGGTGAGCAGCGCGGCGCTCCCGACCGGGGCCGGACTTACCGGGGCCGGACTGACCGGCGCTGAAAGCCTCGTCGAGGCTCCGCCGCCGCTGACTGACCGGCCGCCGCGTCGCGAGTTGCCGGCCGGCGCCGGGCTGCGGTGGCTGGCCGGGGACCTGCACTCGCACACGGTGCATTCGGATGGCGTGCTCACGGTGCCTGAGCTGGCGAAGTTCGCCGCCGGGCGGGGGCTTGACTTTCTCGCGGTGACCGACCACAACACGGTCAGTCATCATTCCGAGCTGCCTGCCGCCTCGGCCGCCTATCAGATCGCCCTGGTGCCTGGTCAGGAGGTCACCACCGAGCGGGGGCACGCCAATGCGCTTGGCGACCTGCCGTGGATCGATTTCCGTGAGTCGCCCGATACGTGGCTGGCCCGGACGGAACACAGTGGCGGGCTGCTGTGCGTTAACCATCCATACGGGGGTCAGGTGAGCTGGACAGCCCCTATGCGAAGGCGGCCGCCGCTGATCGAAATCTGGCACTGGAGCTGGCTCGACCTGCGCTGGACCGCGCCGCTGAGCTGGTGGCTGGCCTGGCACCCGCAGGCGATCGCGGTCGGCGGCAGCGACTGGCACCGGCCGGGGTCAGACGCGCCGCCCGGCACGCCGACAACCTGGGTGCAGGCCGAGGCCGCCGATCCGGCCGAGGTGCTCAAAGGAGTCGCGGCGGGCCGGGTCGCGATCTCGGCCGGGCGGGACGGGCCGCTTCTGCTGCGCGTCGACGGCGAGCTGGTGGCCCTCGACGCCGACGGCGCGATCCTGTCCAACGCGGACGGGCCCAGGCGGCGGGTGTCTGGCGACCTAGCCCGGCTCGGCGACGCGCCCGGATACCACCGGCTGACCGACCCGGACGGGACAACCCTGGCGCTCACCAATTAAGGTTCGGGCATGACAGAACGGACACCGCGCTGGGGACTCACGCTGCCATTGCACGGCCACTCGCTGCCGGAGCAGCGCGAGATCGTCACCCAGCTGGCTGATCTCGGCTACACCGACGCGTGGTCGGCGGAGCTGGCCGGGATCGACGCGTTTACCCCGCTGGTGCTCGCCTCGCAGTGGTCGGACCAGCTCCGGCTGGGCACGGCGATCGCGCCGGTCTACACGCGCGGCCCGGCCTGCCTGGCCATGACGGCCGCGACCCTGGCCGATCTGGCGCCGGGCCGGTTCGTGCTAGGCGTCGGCACGTCCACGCCGGTCGTCGTGCAGCAGTGGAACGACATTCCGTTCGAGGCGCCCTACCAGCGCTCGCGCGATGTCCTGCGGTTCCTGCGGGCTGCGCTGGCCGGGGAGAAGGTCAGCGAGCGGTACGAGACGTTCGGGGTGAGCGGGTTCCGGCTGGAGCGGGCACCGGCCGTGGCCCCGGCGCTGGCGCTCGCCGCGCTCCGGCCCCAGATGGTGAAGCTGGCGGCGGCCGAGTCGGACGGCGTGATCACCAACTGGCTGGCGCCTGCCGACGTGCCTAAGGTCCGCGCGGTCGCCGGGCCTGACACCGAGCTGATCGCGCGGATCTTCGTCTGCCCGACGACCGACGCGGACACGGCCCGCGCGATCGCCCGGCGCGCGATTACCGGGTACCTGACCGTGCCGGCGTACTTCAAGTTCCACGAGTGGCTGGGCCGGGGCGAGCTGATTCAGCCCATGCTCGACCTGTGGAACGCGGGCGACCGGAAGGGCGCGGGCGCGGCGATCCCCGAGTCGGTCATCGACGATCTGGTGATCCACGGCGACTTCGAGCACTGCCGGGAGCGAGTCGACGCCTACCGGCAGGCGGGTCTCGACACCCCGGTCATCGCGATCCTGCCGACGCCGGGGGTCGACTCCATCGACGCGGCCCGCGCACTCGGGCCGCGCTGACTGCTCGGGTTAGTAGCGGATCAGGCCCCGGATGTTGAGTCCGTTGCGCATGTCCTCGTAGCCCTCGTTAACCTCTTCGAGCGTGTACTCCTTGGTGATCAGCTCGTCCAGCTTGAGCTGCCCGTTGTTGTACATCTCGAGCATGCGGGGGATGTCGTGCTGGGCGTTGGACGAGCCGTAGAGCGAGCCCCTGATCTGCTTCTCCATCATCGTCAGCATCCACAGCGAGCCACTGATCTGCATCTCGGCCGGGTGGCCGACAGCGGTCACGACGACCTTGCCGCGCTTGGCGACCATATCGAGCGCCGGGCCGATGTAGGCGCCCTCGGCCACGTCGGTGGTGATGATGAACGAGTCAGCCATCTGCCCCCTGGTCAGCAGGCCGACGATCGGCCCGGCCTCCTCCAGGCTGGCGGCGGCGTGGGTCGCGCCGGCTCGAGTGCCTTGGTGCGCTTGAACTCCACGGGGTCGATCGCGATGATGTTGCGCGCCCCGGCGATCCTGGCGCCCTGAACGGCGTTGATGCCGATGCCGCCGATGCCCATGACGACGACGGTGTCCCCGGCCTTGGTCTCGGCGGTGCGCACCGCGCTGCCGAAGCCCGTGGTGACGCCGCAGCCGACCAGTGCCGCCTTGTCCAGCGACGTGCCGTCGTCGACCTTCACGACCGACTGCGCCGGGACGACGGTGTACTCGGAGAACGTGCCGAGCAGGCACATCTGGCCGACACCCTTGTCCTTGGAGTGGAACCGGTAGGTCCCGTCGAGCTGCGGTCCGTTGATGAGGAACATGCCGAGGTCGCAGAGGTTCTGCATGCCGCGCGCGCAGTAGGAGCAGTGGCCGCAGGCGGGCAGGAAGCTCAGGACGACCGAGTCGCCCTCCTTGACGTGGTCGACGTTCTCGCCGACCTCGACGACGATGCCGGCGCCCTCATGGCCGCCGATGACCGGGAACGGGATCGGGATGTCGCCGGTGATCAGATGCTCGTCGGAATGGCACAGGCCGCTCGCCGTGAGCTTGACCAGCACCTCCTTCGCGTGCGGCGGGTCGAGCTCGACCTCTTCGATCTGCCACTTCTCGTGCACGCCGTAAAGCACCGCGGCCTTGGTCTTCATAGCCTCATCCTCGCCGGTAGAACGTGTTTCAATTCGTGCATATACCGTAACCACACTTGTTACCCGCCGGAAGACCCCGCGCGAGCTTGCTCGGGGTGAAAGGCCAAGCCGAGCGCCAGGACCGCCGCGTCCAGCAGCTCGCACAGGTCCTCGCCTGGGCTGGCGAGCCACTGCTCGTACGCCGCGACAGCCACGCCGAGCATCGCGTGCGCGATCGTGGCTGGCAGCAGGCCATCGGGGCGCTGGCCGCTGCGCTCGGCGACGAAGTCCGCGATGACCTGCCGCCAGGCCGCGAACCGCAGCGTCGAGTGCGCCTGCAGCGCCGGCACGCCCAGGATGAAGGTCATCCGCCTGCGGTGCGCGGGCTGCTGCCCGGCGGGCATCCGGTTGAAGTCCACGATGGCCTGCCTGATCGCGTCCATCAGCGCCGCGTCCGGCGGGGCGGCGGCAAGGCGCTGCCGCATGCGGGTGAGCTCGGCATCGAAATCGCCCCAGGGGATCTCAGTTTTAGAATCGAAGTAGCGGAAAAATGTGCGGCGGCCAATGCCGGCTGCCAGCGCGATGTCGTCCACGGTCGTCTGCTCGAAGCCTTGCCGCTCGAACAGGTCGAACGCCACCTGCTCAAGCTCGGCCCTGGACGTGACCTTGCGCCGCCCGGCCGGTCTGCTGCTGCCCACCCTTGCACTATGGCACTGAGTGCCTTTACTGTGACCCTGGAACTGGCACTCGGTGCCAGAACGAGGAGGCGGCGTGGAAACGCTTGAGCGGCTTGAGTGCGAACCGGACATGCGGGAAGAAGTCCCGGCTGAGGGCTCCCGTGACCGAGGCCTCCTGGTCGAGGAGGTCTCGATCGACGGCATGTGCGGTGTCTACTAAGCCGGTCTTCGACCTGGACCAGCCCTGGTGCCTGGATGATCGCGTCGCGGTCAGGCCCGAGCCGTTCGGGGCGCTGCTGTATCACTTCGGCACCAGGCGGCTCTCGTTCCTGAAGGACCCCGTGCTGCTGACCGTGGTCAAGGACCTGGCTGAGCACCCGAGCGCCAGGTCGGCGTGCGAGTCGGCCGGTGTCGGCGGCCAGGCGATGCCGGCCTATGAGCGGGCTCTGGGCACCCTGGCCAGCTCCGCGATGATCCGGGTCAGGGACGGCGGGTCATGACGGCACTTCCGCTGACGGCCCAGTTTGTTCGGGGCCTGTCCGCGCCGATCTGCCTGACCTGGGAACTGACTTACGCCTGCAACCTGTCCTGCGTGCACTGCCTGTCCTCCTCCGGCCGGCGCGACCCCCGCGAGCTGTCCACGGCGGAGTGCCGGGCGGTGATCGACGAGCTTGAGCGGATGCAGGTGTTCTACGTGAACATCGGCGGCGGCGAGCCGACCGTACGGCCCGATTTCTGGGAACTGGTCGACTACGCGGCCGCGCACCGGGTCGGGGTGAAGTTCTCCACCAATGGCATCAAGATCACCCCGGCGGTCGCCCGGCGGCTGGCCGGCTCGGACTATGTGGACGTGCAGATCTCGCTGGACGGCGCGACGGCCGAGGTCAACGATGCGGTGCGCGGAGCTGGCTCGTACCTGACCGCCGTCCGGGCCATGTCCAACCTCTCCGAGGCCGGCTTCGCCGGCTTCAAGCTCTCGGTAGTCGTGACCCGGCAGAACGCTGGTCAGCTCGACGAGTTCGCGGCGCTGGCCAGGCAGTACGGTGCTCAGCTTCGCCTGACCAGGCTCCGGCCGGCCGGGCGCGGCGCGCAGGTCTGGTCCGAGCTGCATCCGACCGCCGGGCAGCAGCGGAAGCTCTACGACTGGCTGGTCACCCACGGCGAAGACGTGCTCACCGGTGACTCGTTCTTCCACCTGTCCGGGTATGGGCAGGCACTGCCCGGCCTCAATCTGTGCGGCGCCGGGCGAGTGGTCTGCCTCATCGACCCGGTCGGCGATGTCTACGCCTGCCCGTTCGCGATCCACGAGAACTTCCTGGCCGGCAACGTCCGCGATCCAGGCGGTTTCGCCGCCGTGTGGCGCGAGTCTGAGCTGTTCGAGAGCCTGCGCCAGCCGCAATCCGGCGGTACCTGCACGTCCTGCTCGGCCTTCGACGCCTGCCAGGGCGGCTGCATGGCCGCGAAGTTCTTCACGGGGCTGCCGCTGGACGGGCCTGACCCCGAGTGCGTGCGCGGTCACGGCGAGGCGGCGCTGTCGCGGGCTGACGCCAGCCCGCCCAGGCCGTCGCCCGATCACTCGCATCGGCTAATCCCGGTCACGATCAGCCGCCGCCGGCCGCCGGACCGGGCCTGTGACGAGACCCCCTGGCCGGGTTCACCTCCTGATGACGAGCGCCCGCGTCGCTGTCGTCACCGGATGCGGCTCGCGGCATCGGTGCCGCGACCGTGCTTGCCCTGGCGGATCAGGGCTGGTCGGTGCTCGCCGTGGACCTAGCCGCCGATGACCCGGCCCTGCCCTATCCGATGGGACCGGCGGACGAACTGGCTGAGGTAGTGCGGCGGCGCGGGCGCCCGGGTCTCCGGCTATCACGCCGATGTCCGGGACCAGGCTAGTCTCGACGCCGCCGTCGCCGATGCCGAGCGGCGCTGGGGCGGGCTGGACGCGGCGATCGCCGTAGCGGGCGTGATCGCGGGCGGCGTGCCGTTCTGGGAGGTCCCGGCGGAGCAGGAACGAGCCGTGCTCGA
Source organism: uncultured Actinomycetota bacterium (assembly GCA_963819285.1). Taxonomy (GTDB): domain Bacteria; phylum Actinomycetota; class Actinomycetes; order Streptosporangiales; family Streptosporangiaceae; genus Chersky-822. The sequence goes on along the minus strand of CAWFVM010000004.1, from coordinate 1,085,986 downwards.
GATCGATCTAGGCGGCGTGCTCAAGCTGGCGCGGGCCGCGATCCCGGCGCTGCTTCGCCGGCCGAGCCCAGGTCAGGCCGGTTCCTGGCGGTGGCATCGGCCGCCGCGACGAGGGGTCTGCCGATGCTGGCGGCTTACTGCGCGGCCAAGGCCGGGGTGGCTGGCCTGATCCGGGCGCTCGGAGCCGAGCTTGGCGGCACCGGGGTCACCGCGAACGCGGTCAGCCCTGGTTCCACCGACACTCCGATCCTGGCGGAGAGCGCCCGGCTCTACGGGCTGCCGGACGCGGTGAGCTTCGCCAGCCAGCAGCCGCACGGACGGCTGCTTGACCCGGCCGAGATCGCGGCGGTGCTAGCGTTCCTCGCCGGTCCCGGCAGCAGCGCGATGACCGGAGCCGTGGTGCCGGTGGACGGCGGGCTGGCGCTGTGACCAGCCAGCCAGCCCCGCGCCCGGCCTCGCCCCCGCCGCTGCCGGCCGGTTCGGGATCGAGCTGGACTCCTGGACCAGGCAGCTCACGGCCGAGCTCTGGTTCGGCGGGTCACCGGTGCGGATCGCCCGGCTGACCCCGGCCGGCCAGGCCGCCTGGCGAGCGCTGCGGCCCGGCCGCGTCACTTCCCGCGCGACCGGCACGCTGGCCAGGTACTTCACCGACACCGGGCTCGCCCACCCGGTACCGCCGCCGGTGCGGGCCGCGCCGGACGTGACGGTGATCATCCCGGTCTTTGACCGCGCGGACCAGCTCGACCGCTGCCTGACCGGGCTCGGCGGCGAGCATCCGGTGATTGTGATCGATGACGCCTCCGGTGACCAGGCGGCCGTGGCACGGGTGGCTGGCCGGCACGGTGCGCGGCTGATCAGGCGCGAGGTCAATGGCGGCCCCGGCGCCGCCAGGAACACCGGGCTCGCCGCCCTACCGAAGCCAGCACGACCGCCAGGCAAGACACACCAGCGAAGGACCGGCCAGCGAGCTGATCGCGTTCGTGGACAGTGACTGCGAGCCCGCACCGGACTGGATCACGCGGCTAGCCGGTCACTTCGCCGATCCCCTCGTCGCCGTCGCGGCCCCGAGGATCACTGGCCGCGGCGGCACCGACCGAGGCCGGCCGCTATACCCAGGCGAACGGCGCCCTTGACCTCGGCGGCCGGGCCGGACGGGTGCGGCCGGGATCAGCGATCTCCTACGTCCCCACCGCCGCCCTGCTCGCCCGCCGCGACGCCCTGCTCGCAGTCGCCTGCGACGGCGGCGGCGTGTTCGATGAGTCGATGCGGGTCGGCGAGGATGTCGACCTCATCTGGCGGCTGCACGAGGCGGGCTGGCGGGTCCGCTACGACCCCTCCGTCGTCGTCGCTCACCAGGAGCCCGCGACCTGGCACGGCCTGCTCGCCAGGAAGCGCCGCTACGGCACCTCGGCCGCCCCGCTGGCGCAGCGTCATCCCGGCGCGATCGGTCACCTCGTGCTCCAGCCCTGGCCCGCTGCGACCGTCGTTTCCCTGCTGGCCAGGCGCCCCGTGCTGGCGGCCGTCGCGTTCGGCGGGGCGATCGTGACGACCGGGCACCGCCTGCGCCGCGCGGACGTCCCGCGCGCCGGGCTGACCCGCGCCACGGCCGCGGCGACCAGGCAGACCTGGCTGGGCCTTGGCCGCTACGCCACGCAGTTCGCGGTGCCGCTGCTCGCCGCCGGGATCGCCGCGCCCGGCCAGGCCCCCGCCGCCCGCTGGAGCCGGCGGGCCGCGATCGGCTCGCTGCTGCTCGGACCGCCGCTCACCGCCTGGGCGGAGGGACCGCGAACGCTTGACCCCGTCCGGTTCACGCTCGGCCGGATCGCCGACGATGTCGCCTACGGCCTCGGCGTCTGGGCAGGCTGCCTGGCCGAGCGCACGCTTACCCCGCTGCGGCCGGTCATCGCCTGGCGCCCGCTGCGCATTGATCCGCCCGCGAAGGAACCCCCCTCATGAGCAGTGCCTGGTTCGAGACGGTCGCCGAAGCCCAGCGCCGGGCCCGCAAGCGGCTGCCCGCATCCGTCTACAGCGCCCTGCTGGCGGGCACCGAGAAGGGGCTCACGGTCAGCGATAATGTGGCGGCCTTCGACGAGCTGGGCTTCGCGCCGCACGCGGCCGGGCTGAGCGGCGAACGCGACCTGTCCACCACCGTCCTGGGCCAGCCGATCTCGCTCCCGGTCATCATCTCCCCGACCGGCGTCCAGGCCGTTCACCCCGACGGCGAGATCGCGGTCGCACGGGCAGCGGCGGCCCGCGGCACCGCTCTGGGGCTCAGCTCGTTCGCGAGCAAGCCCATGGAGGCCGTTATCGCGGCTAACCCGCAGACCTTCTTCCAGCTCTACTGGCTGGGCGGGCGGGACCAGATCGCCGAGCGGCTAGAGCGCGCCCGCAAGGCCGGCGCGGCCGGCGTGATCGCCACGCTGGACTGGTCGTTCTCGCACAGCCGGGACTGGGGCAGCCCGCACATCCCGGAGCAGCTGACGTTCCGCGAGCTGCTCGGGCTGGCGCCGCAGGGCCTGACCCGGCCGAAATGGCTGCTGAGCTACCTGCGGACTGGTCACCTTCCCGACCTGACCGTGCCGAACCTGGCCGCCGGCGGTCAGCCCGCGCCCGGGTTCTTCGGCGCCTACGGTCAGTGGATGGGGACTCCCCCGCCGTCCTGGGACGATGTGGCCTGGATGCGGGAGCAGTGGGACGGCCCATTCATGCTGAAGGGCATTACCAGGGTCGATGATGCCCGCCGCGCCGTTGACGCCGGCGTGACCGCGATCTCGGTGTCCAACCACGGCGGGAACAACCTCGACGGCACGCCGGCCACGATCCGGGTGCTGCCCGGCATCGCGCGAGCCGTCGGGGACCAGGTCGAGGTACTGCTCGACGGCGGCATCCGGCGCGGCAACGACGTAGTCAAGGCCATCGCCCTCGGTGCCCGCGCGGTCCTGATCGGCCGCGCCTACCTGTGGGGACTGGCCGCGAACGGGCAGGCCGGCGTGGAGAACGTGCTCGACATCCTGCGCAACGGCATCGACTCGGCGCTCCTCGGCCTCGGCTGCTCCTCCCTCGCCGACCTGGGCGAGGACAACCTCGTGATCCCGCCCGGCTTCACCCGCACACTCGGCGGCCCAGCCAGCTGACCGGCGCGGACATAATGATCTGGTGGCCGTTACCCGCAAGACCAAGCCAGCCGGGGCCGAGAAATCCGCCCGGCGGGACGACGTCGTCCGGCTGGCCGGCCAGCTCTTCGCGCAGAAGGGCTACCGGGCCACGACCGTACGCGAGATCGCCGACGCGGCCGGGATCTTGTCCGGCAGCCTCTATCACCACTTCGACTCCAAGGAGTCGATCGGCGATGAGATCCTCACCCGCTTCCTCGACGAGATCCTCGCCGACTACCGGGCCGCCGTCGCCACGGGCGGCGACCCGCGCTCGGTGCTAGAGCAGATCGTCCGCAGCACGAGCAAGACACTCGCCGCTAACCGGGCCGCGCTCTCGATGCTGCAGAACGACTGGAGTTATTTCAATAACCAGCCCAGATTCGGCTACCTGCGGAAAGCTCTTCGCGAGGTAGAGCAGACCTGGATCAGTCAGCTTGAACAGGGAGTGGCCGACGGGGCGTTCCGGCCCGGGCTCGACCCCGCCCTCACGTACCGCCTGCTCAGGGACGTGCTGTGGATTCCCGCCGCCTGGCACCGCTCGGGCGGCTACTCGACCGACCGGGTCGTCGACGCGTTCCTCGCGCTGCTGTTCGACGGGATCACAGCGGGCTAGTCGTGCTCCCGGCCCCGGCCCCGGCCCCGGCCCCAGCCCCAGCCCCAGCGAGTCTCCGTGATCATGGCCGGGGTCTTGATCACGGAGACCTGGTGGGGTGATCACACTCCTCATGTTCCGTGGTCAAGGCTCGCTTCATGATCACGGAAGTCCGCGTGGGGTACTTGAACTCATGGCCCTGCCGACGGGACTAGCTGAAATGGTGAATACCCGGCAAACCGGCAGACTGCTAGCCCCCGGCGCGCGGCTCGCCCCGGTAAGTGCCGAACGACCAGCGGTTGCCCTCGGGATCCGCGGCGGCGAAGTCGCGGGAGCCGTAGTCGGTGTCATGCGGCTCGGCCAGGATCTTGGCCCCGGCCGCCGTCGCCCGCGCGAACAGAGCGTCAGGCTCATCGGTCACAACGTAGGCGCCGAAGCTGCCGGGCCTAGCCGACCAGCCGTCCTCCGGATCGGACGGGCCGAACGAGTTGAGCATGATCCCGCCGCCAGGCGGCCAGGCGAGCTGCGCGTGATCAACTCGGTCGCCGTCGCCATAGACAACGGTCTCATCGAACCCGAACGCGTCAACCAGGAACCTGATCAGCGCACGGGCATCGTGAGCCCGCAGGGTCGGCCAGACTTGCGGTGGTGGTGTGTGCTGTGTCATGTCCTTCAGCCTCCCGCCGGCAGGTCACCCGTGGCTTGGAAATTTCGGAACTCCCCCCGGCCTCGGCCCCAGACCAGCCCCGGCCTCGGCCCCGGCCCCGGCCCCGGCCCCGGCCCCGGCCCCGGCCCCGGCCCCGGCCCCGGCCCCGGCGAGTCTCCGTGATCATGGCCGGGGTCTTGATCACGGAAACTGGATGGGATGATCACCCGACTCATGTTCCGTGATCTCAGTGTCAAGCTATGTCTCATGATCAGGGAGGTCTGCACGGGGTACCTGAGTTCCTGGCCGGGACGGATGGACCCGTGCCGGGACGGCTGGACCCGTTGAATACCCGGCAAACCGCAACCCGTCCTAGCTCCCCTTGCGCGGCTCGCCCCGGTAGGTGCCGAAGGACCAGCGGTTGCCCTCGGGATCGGCGGCGGCGAAGTCGCGCGAGCCGTAGTCGGTATCGTGCGGCTCGTCCAGGATCTTGGCCCCGGCCGCCGTCGCCCGCGCGAACAGCGTGTCCGGGTCATCGGTCACGACATAGGCGCTGAACCGGCCGGGCTTGAACGGATCCTCGCCATCGGATCGCGGGGCGGACCCGAGCATGATCCCGCCGCCTGGCGGCCAGGAAAGCTCCGCGTGATCGACCCGGTCACCGTCCCCGTAGACGACGGTCTCCTCGAACCCGAACGCTTCGACCAGGAACCTGATCAGCGCGCGGGCATCGCTGGCGCGCAGGGTCGGCCAGACTTGCGGTGGTGGCGGTGTGTTCTGTGTCATGTCCTTCAGCCTCCCGCCGGCAGGTCACCCGTGGCTTGGAAATTTCGGAACTCCCCCAGCCCCAGCGAGTTCCCGTGATCATGCCCGGGGTCTTGATCACGGACACTGGAGAGGGTGATTACCCGATTCATATTCCGTAATCAGGCCTTATCTCATGATCCCGGGAAGCCTGCCAGGGCAAGGCCAGCGAGCGTGATCAAGTGCTCGTCCTGGTCGGCCCGAAACATCGCGATATCAATGCCGGAAGCGGTGCGGGACATCGCGGCGAACTCCTGCCGGGGAACGAATCTGCGGCGGCCACTGGACTGGTTCCGGAGGTCGGGCTGGGTGATCTTAGTCTGAGCTGTCACTCGGTCAGGCTATCCCCAGGTCACCGGCGGCTTCGAGATTTCGGAGCTCCCGCGCGGCCCAGGTCGTCGGCGCCGACCCGGCCAGTGACCTGAACTCCAGGTCAAGGTGGGCCTGGTCGTAATAGCCACAGCTCGCGGCCACCTCGGCCAGGTCGAGCCGGTGCCCGGCGACCGCCCGGCGATGCACGGCGAGCTTGGCCCGGTGAAACCTGATGACTCTCGCCGCGGCCTTCGGCGTCAACCCGATTTCGGCACGGAAAGCAGAGCGCAGGTGCCGGTCGCTCCAGCCCGTCGCGGTCGCCAGCCCGGAAATCGGCAGGTCGCCGTCGGCCGCGAGCAGTCGCTGCCAGGAGTAGCTGACCTCAGGGCTTGCTGCGGCGCCGGCGCCCGCTTGCCGTAGTCGCTCGCAGAAAACCTGATCAAGCACGGCGAACCGGTCCGGCCAGGTCGCCGCCGCCTGAATCCGCTCCGTCACCTCGGCAGCCAGCCTGCCGAGCACGTCGCTGCCGTCCACGTCGATGATGGCCAGCTCGCCGGCGGGAACCCCGAGCAGGGCACGCGCGCCGAGCGGGCTGAGCGCGAGCTGAATACCGGACTGGCTGCCCTCATGAGTGACCAGCGCGGGAGTCGTGTGCAGGCCGCCGACCAGCGTCACGTACTGGGAGGCGGGCTGGCGGGGATCGGGGTGTTCGGCGATGACCAGGGGCTCGTGCAGAGTAAAGATCAGCGTCAGGTACGGAGATGGCAGCCCCCGATGCTCCGCCGGCCCGATCCCGGCCTGCCGGTAACCGCTGTAGTAGGCAATGAACGGACGCAGCGGCTCCGCCGGCCACCCGGTCTGCGCCTCACTGACCGGTTCGACCAGCTTGACCGGGCTTGGTCTGGCCAGCGTGCTCACCGTCACACCTCTATCGCCGCCACCTTGGCTCATCAGGACCCACCGGGCCAGTTCGCTGTACCGCTGCTCGGAAGACTTATCGTCTTCGGCGCGTAGAGAGTTATCGCTTGAGGTGGCGTGGATCGTCAAATACGACGGTAACTTTACTTCGAGAGGTAACTCTTCCCACGTTAACGGCAACTCTACGGGACGTGGGTTACGCAAGCCGCAGTGATTACTAGATGCCGAACGCTGCCATGACCTTGCGGACCGCGTCGATCACTGGAACCCCCACCTGGCCGACCATCGTCGCAACCCCAGCGATGTTGCCCAGCGCCCGGCGCAAGGTTCCGGCCTCGACATGATCGCCCGTGCCAATGGTGCTGACGGACTCGTCGATACCCGGTAACTCAGCCGTCACACCCGTCTCACCCGCTGCCAGGCTCGCATGATCCTGTAGGAGACTTTAGCCACAGCCCCGCCACAGCCCCCGCAAGCCCCCAGAAACTCGCAAACCCGGCCCCGACCCCGTGGCCCGTGCCCGGACCGATGATCACCCGCCGACGTCCCAGACCGTCATCATCCGCCCCGGCCAACATCACGAAATTCGCGCCAGATCACGGAAAATGAGTGGCGTGATCACCCATCGGAACTCCGTGATCATGAGCCAGACCATGATCACGGAACTCTAAGTCGGGATCGACGCGGTCAAAGATCTAGGCCCCTGGCCGGTCTCGGCGGGTTGCGCGGCGGATCAGGGCTCGGGCGGCCAGGCGCAGCATCGCTCCCCGGCACGGACCGTTGTAGATGATGAAATCGTCGTACACATGAACGCCCGGCCGCGCCGCGACCGCCTTCGCCGCGTCCCGAGCCGCCACCAGCTGCGCCACGGTCATCTGAATCGGCGGCTCGTCCGGCTGGTACAAGGCCCCGAGCGGGTAATCCCGCCCCGGCCGCGTCGTCATCTCGATGTGGCAGCCCATCACATGCGTAACCGCCCGGGCCGAGGCGAACTCCGCCATCCGGTCCAGGCTCGCCACGAAGTCCCCGAACTCGAACGCGTACAGCCGCCCCGGCAGCAGCGTGTCCCCCGTCAGCAGGAACCCGCTCCACGGGTCATAGATCAGCACCGATGCCGCGTGGTGCCCAGGAATCCCGGTCAGCTCAAGCACCCGGCCGCCGAGATCGAAGGTGACCACCTCACCCGGCCAGCCGGCGAAGCCGAAGAACTCCCTGACCGCCTCGACCTCGCGCGGCACCACGGTCGTCGCCGCCCGGCCCGCGAACTGCTCGTCCCCCGCCACGTGGTCGCCATGCCCGTGCGTGTGCGCCACGACGAGCTCGTACCCCTCGCGCGGATTGCGGCCAAGCCACTCGGCGATCAGCCCGTCGACCGTCGCCCGGAGCGGGAACACCGCCGGGTCTTTCGTCGCCCCGCTATCGAGCAGCATCGCCCTGTTCATTGCCGAAGAGCAGATAGATGAAAGGGGCCTCGTAGCTAGTCGCCTTGGACTGCCTGATCACATAGGTGTGCTCGTCATAGGCCTGCACCTGGACCGCCGGCTCGTCCCTGGCGCCGTGAATCCACGCGACGTCCAGGTCCCCGGCGACCGGCGCGGCCGTGGCGAAGTCGATCACACCCGTGCCGTGTCTTTCCTGAACCGCCACACCGCGCCGGCGACGAACAGGCCGAACCAGACGACCGCGTTGACCACCCACATGATGTCGATGCTGCCGCCGAGCAACGGCGCGTGCACGAGCTGATTCAGCCCGTAGAGCGGCGTCCACTTGGCGATGTCCTGCAGGATCTGCGCGGCCTGCTTCAGCGGGTAAAACAGCCCGCCGGCGAACGACAGCACCGCCATCACCAGGCCGATGAACTGCATCACGTTCTCAGAAGGCAGCAGGTAGCCGACGAACAGGCCGAGCGCCGCGAAGACCAGCGAGCCGATCCAGACGCAGGCCGCGGTCACGAACCACAGGTAGGCGTAGCCGGAGTACATATGCGGGACGCCGGTCGCCTTGCCGACGATGAAGACGGCGAGCACCGAGGCGAGTCCGAGCACCATCGCGGTGATTGTCTTGATCAGGATGTAGGACGTCGCCGACAGCGGGGTCAGCCTGAGCTGGCGGCTCCAGCCCTGGGCCCGCTCGATCGACACCATCGCGCCGCCTGCCACCGTCGCGAGCGAGGCCCCGTACAGCGCCATGCTCACGACCAGGAACGCCGAGACATTGCCGTGCCCGTCGGCCAGGTTGGCGTACTGCTTGTTCGTGCCGACGAACAGGAACAGCACCACAGGGAAGATCAGGGCGAAGATCATGGTCCGCCGGTTGCGCAGCAGCCGGCGGATCTCCAGGCTGAGCACGGTCAGGTTGATGCCCGGCCTGGCCTGCGGCCGCCTGGCCTCCCGTACCGTCGAGCTCGCACTCATCTGACTCCTCCTGCGGCTTCCGCGTTGTCACTGGTCAGCGCGACGAACGCATCCTCAAGTCCGCGCGCGACAATCTCCAGGTCCCTGGCGCCGGTCTGGTTCAGCAGAAACCTGGCGACCGAGTCACTGTCCTTGGCGTGGATGAAGACCGAGTCCCCGCGCACCTCCACGCTGTCCGCGCCGGGGATACCGCTCAGCTCGGCCTCGTCCGCGCCGGGCAGCGTGGCCCGCACGGTGCGGCCGGCCGCGAGCGCCTTGACCTCGGCGCTGGTGCCGTCGGCGACCACGACGCCGTGCCGCATCAAGATGATCCGGTCGGCGTAGGCGTCGGCCTCTTCCAGGTAGTGCGTCGCGAACAGCACCGTCCGGCCGTGCTCGGCGTCCTGCCTGATCGCCGCCCAGAAACCGCGCCGGCCTTCGACGTCCATTCCGGTGGTCGGCTCGTCCAGGATCAGCAGCTCGGGATCGGGCAGCAGCGCCATGGCGAACCGCAGCCGCTGCTGCTCCCCGCCCGAGCACTTGCCGACCTTCCGGTCGGCGATCGCGCTGATCCCGGCCCGGCTCAGCACCTCTTCGACCGGCCGGGACCCGGTGAACAGGCTGGCCGTGTACCTGGCCGTCTCCTCGACGGTGAGGTCCTTGAGCAGCCCGCCGGTCTGCAGTACCGCCGATATCAGTCCCCGGTCGATAGCCTGCCGGGGCTGGAGCCCGTACACCGTCACCTGGCCAGAGCTTGGCTGGGACAGGCCGAGGACCATGTCAATGGTCGTCGTCTTGCCCGCGCCATTCGGGCCGAGCAGCGCGACGATTTCCCCGGACGCGATCGACAGGTCCATTCCCCGGACCGCCTGCACGTCCTTGAAGTTCTTGTGCAGGCCGGTCAGCTCGATCGCCGCCGGGCCGTCAGCCTTCGCCGGCCGCTGGTCAGTCAGGTGGTCATCACCTGCGCTCGTCGCCGTCATAGTCCCATTCTCGCATCGTGGTCGGGGTAAGATCATCATTTTTCTGCCGAAGTCAAGATACTACGTGAGACCTGGGATATCGAGCACCGCCTCGATCGCACGACACCGCACTGTTATCCTCCACCCAAGCAAGCGTTTGGTCAGGAACTTACGGAGGCGCCGGATGGGCCGACTCGATGGCAAGGTAGCGCTGATCACCGGCGGCGCGCGGGGCATGGGCAAATCCCATGTCCGGCATTTCGTCGCCGAGGGCGCCAGGGTCGTCTTCGGCGACGTGCTCGACGACCTGGGCGAGGCGGTGGCCGCCGAGCTCGGCGACTCCTGCCGGTACCTGCACCACGACGTGTCCAGCGAGGCCGGCTGGGCGACGGCGGTCGGCACGGCGATCGAGACGTTCGGCCGGCTAGACATCCTGGTCAACAATGCCGGCATCTTGATGCAGGCCCCGATCACCGAGATGCCGCTGGCCGATTTCCGCCGGGTCTTCGACACCAACGCGGTCGGCTGCTGGCTCGGCATGAAGTCCGTCGTCGAGCCGATGAAGGCGGCCGGCGGCGGCTCGATCGTGAACATCTCCTCGATCGAGGGCCTGACCGGTGCCGCCCACTGCACCGCCTACGCCGCGAGCAAGTTCGCGATCCGGGGCATGACCAAGGCGGCCGCCCAGGAACTCGGCGAGTTCGCCATCCGGGTCAACTCGGTGCATCCGGGCGGGATCGTCACCAAGATGATCTTCGACACGGCGGATACCCTCGACCCCGAGCGCGGCGAGCGCTACATGAAGGCACTGCCGCTCGGGCGATTCGGCAAGTCGGTCGAGGTCTCCAGGCTGGTCGCCTTCCTGGCCTCTGACGACGCGTCCTACTGCACGGGCAGCGAGTTCATCGCCGACGGCGGCATCTTGTCCGGGCCAGGCTATTAATGCGGGAGAATATATAACATGGCCGACGGGCTGACTCTCGATGGCAAGACGGCGATCGTGACCGGGGCGGGCAATGGCCTGGGCCGGGCCGAGGCCCTCGCGCTGGCGGACTGCGGTGCCCGCCTGGTGCTCAACGACCTGCCTGGGCCTGCCGTGGAGGCGGTCGCCGATCAGATTGGCCGGGACCGGGCAGTAGTCGTGGCCGGTGATGTCTCGGACTGGTCGACCGGCGAGGCGATGCTGGCGGCGGCGACGCAGACGTTCGGCGGGCTCGACATCGTGGTCAACAACGCGGGCGTGCTCCGCGACCGGATGGTCTTCACGATGTCAGGGGACGAGTGGGACACCGTGCTCCGGGTGCACCTGCGAGGTCATTTCGTCACCTCCAGGCTCGCCACCGGCTACTGGCGAGAGCAAAGCAAGCAGGCGGGCGGCCCGGTCTACGCCCGGATCATCAATACCTCGTCCGAGGCTTTCCTGCTCGGCTCGGCCGGCCAGCCGAACTATGCCGCAGCCAAGGCCGGGATCGTGGCGCTGACCGTGGCAACGGCCAGAAGCTGCGCCAGGTACGGGGTACGCGCCAACGCCATCTGCCCGCGCGCCAGGACGGACATGACGGCCGCTCTGATGGGCTCGGCCCCTTCCAGCCAGGTAGACCCGCTCGCTCCCGAGCACGTCGCTCCCCTCGTCAGCTACCTGGCCGGCCCGTCGTCGGACGGGATCAACGGGGAGGTATTCGTCGTGCACGGCGGGGTCGCGGCGGTTCTTGAGCCGCCCCAGCTCAGGACCGTGTTCCTGGCCGCCGAGCACGGCTCGGCCGACGGCATGTGGACACTCGACTCGATCGCCGCCGCGCTCGGCCCCGCGTTCGGCGGGCCGGGCGAGCAGGCCGGCTTCGCCAGCGAGGTGACGCTGCCGCTGGCAGGGGAGACGATCGGCTTCGGCGGCGGCCAGTCCGGTGCTAGCCAGTCCGGTGCTAGCCAGTCCGGTGCTAGCCAGTGAAGGGGCGCGACCAGGTCGCGATGACCGCCGAGCAGGTACAGGAGCTGCTGGCGGCCCAGCGCAAGGTGCAACTCGCCACGAACGGCCAGGACCGCTTCCCGCACCTGGTCACCATGTACTACGTGCTGATGGACGGCCAGATCACGTTCTGGACGTACCGCTCGTCGCAAAAGGCTCGCAATCTGGAGCGCGACCCGAGGATCAGCTGCCTGGTCGAGACCGGTGAACAGTATTTCGACCTGCGGGGTGTGCTCGTGCAGGGCCGGGCCAGGCGGATCGAGAACCCGGTGCTGATCGCCGAGATCGGCCGCCAGATCACGACGGCGCTCGCCGATACCCCGGCCGGCGGTGCCGACGCCGATGCCCTGACCGAGTACGTGGAACGCGCCGCGCGCAAGCGATTCGGGTACTCCGTCGAGCCAAGCCGCACGATCTCCTGGGACCATTCCAAGCTGCTGTCCCCGGGCTCCCCCGCCACCGACGCTCCGTGATCTCAGTGTGAGACCTCAGTGTTAGACCTGGCGGGGGGTAGCCGGGCGGTGTGTCCTCGATGCCGGCTGCTTCGCTTAACGCTCTGCATCGAGGGCACGCCGTCCGGCTGGAGACTGGCCACTACGGCGGACTCGTCACGTGCCACGCGGCTGCGGCGGGACGGGACGCGACCGCGCTGCCGAGGCGGAGGGCGACGGCGCTGGCGGGGCGGCGGGGGCGAGGCCCGGTGTCACCAGCTCTCAAGCCAGCACCCAGCCCTCGTAGCCCTCTGGACAACGATTCCGCGCCGACGCTGCCGCCGGAACGATAGCGAAGCGGCAGCGGCCCGCATCCTCGGGGGAACCTAAGCCTGCCGGTCTCCGTGATCATGTCGCGGTTCGTGATCACGGAAACCGGGGTGGGTGATCACGCGGCTCATGTTCCGTGATCAAGGTTTGTTTCATGATCGTGGAAGGCTGCGGGGTGCCTGGCCAGGGCTGCCCGACCAGGATGCCGGCTTCCGCTGATGCCCGGCAAGCCGCACTCGCCCTGAAATGGTAAATACCTGGCACATCAATCCCGTCGCCGCCGCGGCTTCTGCCTATGCGACAGCAGCGTCGGGCCTTTGCTGTCGCCAGAACGACAGCTCCGGGACGACGCTGCCGCCAGAGCTGGGTCCGGAAACCTGGTTCCCTTGAAATCACGGAACACCGGCCGGGGTGCGGACCGGATAGGCGCCTTTGTTGGCCGCTGAACCGTGCGGCCGTTCGGGTGCGAAAGCCTAACGAGATCCTAACGGCCATATATCCGGCAGTGTCATAGCATAACGACGTCCCAGGGTGTGCTGGGCTCGGGAGCTGATGATGACTGCTTGTGCCCGGACTGGCTGTGCCGGATCTATTCATGATGGTTATTGTGATGTTTGCGGAATGGCCATCGCGCCCGCTACGGGATTGACGTCCAGCAGCGGGCCAACGTCAGGAAGTATCAGGTCCGGGCGCACTTCGTCGGTGCGCACGTCGACCGGGACGACCAGGCGCGGGCAGCTTGGCGTCGGGCTGGTCGAGGTGCCGCCTGTCCCCTATCGCGATCCGGCCACCGCCGTGCTCGCCAGTCCGCAGGTACCGCCGCACAAGCGGTTCTGCAGCAACTGCGGTGCCGAGGTCGGGCGCGGCCGGGACGGTCAGCCTGCCAGGTCAGGCGGCTACTGCCGGGCGTGCGGCACCCGGTTCTCTTTCGCACCGAAACTGGCCGCCGGCGACCTGGTCGCCAGCCAGTACGAGGTGCTCGGGTGCCTGGCTCATGGCGGGCTCGGCTGGGATCTACCTGGCCCGTGACCGCAATGTGAGCGATCGGTGGGTCGTGCTCAAGGGATTGCTCTGGCCGGCCGACGCCCCCGGCTGGGACGGCAAGATCCTCGGCCAGCGGCCGGTCGAGCGCGAGCTCAGGCTCGGCCTTGAGCGGACCTATCGCGCCCTCGCCCACCTGGCTAACCGCGCCGATGACCGGATCGCCCTCGTCGAGCGAGCGAACTCCGTCCGGCCGCGAACCCTGATCTGAAGGACGACATCAATTGATCGCGCCCGCTCTCGCCAGACCCCGCTCACCCGCGAGCCGGGTAGTCCGCTGGCGCAACACGCCCGAGCGGATCCGCGGCCTGATCGCGCTGATCCTGCTGCTGGCGGTCGGTCTTGGCGTGGTTCTCGCGGTGATCTTCAGTGACGTGGCGGCCGGCGTGCGGGTAATCGGCGATCAGGCCGCTCCTGAGGTCCGGGCAAGCACGGACCTGTACTTCCGGCTCAACGACATGGACGCGCAGGTCGCGAACATCACCTTCGCCGGGGAACGAGCCGCTGCGGAGCGGACGCTCTATGCCTATCAGGTCTACGAACGCTACGACCGCCGGCTCCGCGCGCTGGCCCGCCGAGGCGACCTGTCCGGTGCCATCGCCTTCGACACCAGCCTTGCCCCCGGCAACTCGAACTGGGCGTTCTACCGCTATGACAAGGCCCTGGTCGCAGTGATCAGGATCAACCAGAACGCCTTCGCCGGCGCCATCGGGGCCAGCCAGAGCGACACCCCCGGCTGGACAAGCCTGATTCCCGCCGGCGCGATTCTCGCCATCATCGTGCTGACCTTCGCCGGTGCCAGATCCCGCCTCACCGAGTACCGCTAGGCAGAGTCTCCAGCCGCCCAGCCGGCCAGGAAGGACGGGCGCTCGCCGCCGCCATGGACTGCCAGCGACGCGCCGCTGATCTGGCTGGCCATGGGCGAGGCCAGGAACAGGCAGGCGTCGGCCACGTCCTGCGGCACCGCCATCCGGCCGAGCGGTACCTGGGCTACCGCCGCCGCCATGGCCTCGTCACCGCCATAGTGAGCGGCCGACTCGGAGGTCGCGACCAGGCCGACAATGACCGTGTTGACCCGGACTCTCGGCGCCCATTCCACGGCCAGGCTGACCGCCAGGTGCGTCAGTCCGGCCTTGGCCGCGCCATAGGCAGCGGTGCCCGGCGACGGCCTGGTGCCGCTCACGCTGCTGATCATGATGATCGATCCGCCGCCTGACTCCTGCATGACGGCGTTGGCCGCCTGGGCTACGTGCAACGGCGCGATCAGGTTCAGCTCAATGACTCTCGCGTGAAACCGGGGGGACGCGGTAGCCGCCGCGGCCGGCGGCGAGCCGCCCGCGTTGTTGATCACGATGTCCAGTCGCCCGAGCCGGTCGACGGCGGCCTGAACTAGGCCTGCTACCTGGCCGGGGTCGCGGACGTCGGCCTGGCAGAACTCGGCCGCCGATCCGCCGGCCGATGGCAGCTCGCCTGGCTCGGTGCGCCCGCAGACCAGCACCCGCGCCCCGGCCCGCAGAAAGCCGCGGGCAATGCCGCCCCCGATCCCCCGCGTCCCGCCAGTAACAAGCACGCCCTGGCCCGCGTAGTCGAAGCCTTTCATCGCCCACTCACTGATTCGGGAGGTGGCCCGGGGGGTGGCTAGCTGCCGGGGTACAGGGGGTTGCGGTCGGAGAATTCTGGGGTGCCGTCGTTGTAGGCGTAGATCTGGGTGCCTTCCACGAACGCTCGCTGGGCCCGGCTGAGCACGTCGAGCGGGTCGCCCGACCAGATCACCAGGTCGCCGTCCTTGCCTGCCTCGATCGAGCCGAGCCGGTCATCGATCCCGGCGATCCGCGCCGGGTTGATGGTCAGCGCCTCGAACGCGGTCGCCGCCGCCAGGCCTTCCCTGACCGCGAACGCGGCCTGATGGACCAGGAAGTGGATCGGCACCACGGGGTGGTCGGTGGTGATCGCGATGGTGACGCCGGCCTGCGCCAGCCGGCCGGGGTTGGCCAGTGACCGGTTCCGCAGCTCGACCTTGGACCTGCTGGTGAACAGCGGCCCGATGATGACCGGGATGCCCTTAGCCGCGATCACGTCGGCGAGCAGGTGCGCCTCGGTACCGTGGTCGATCACAGGTCGTAGCCGAACTCTTCGGCGATCCGCATCGCGGTGGCGATGTCGTCGGCGCGGTGGCAGTGCTGACGCCAGGGGATCTCGCGCCGCAGCACCAGGCCGAGCGCCTCCAGCTTGAGGTCGCGGCCGACGAACTTGCGGGTTTCCTCCGGCTTGGCCTGCTCCGCCGCGATCCTGGCCAGGTAGTTGGCGGCGTCGACGAAGGCGCCCCGGATCACGGCGGCGGTGCCGAGCCTAGTGGCCGGGGTCTTGCGCTGCTCGCCCCAGACTCGCTTGGGATTCTCGCCGAGCGCCGACTTCAGGCCGGACGGCTGGCGCAGCACCATCTCGTCGACGCTGCGGCCCCAGCACTTGAGCGCGACCGTCTGGCCGCCGATCGGGTTGCCAGAGCCGGGGTTGACGTTGACGGTGAGCACGCCGCCGGTGATCGCGTCCCTGAAGCCGAGGTCGGCCGGGTTGATCGCGTCGAGGGCCCGGACCTGAGCCATGACCGGGTCAGTCATCTCGTTGGTGTCGCTGCCGGCCCAGCCCTCGGCCTCCTCGTGCACCCCGACGTGCGCGTGCGCGTCGATGAATCCTGGCAGCACCCACGACCCGGCGGCATCGACTACCGGCACGCCGTCCGGAATGGCCACCGTCGAGCCGACCGCCGTGATCTTGCCGTCCTGCACCAGGACCGTGCCGCCCTCGATCGGCTCGCCGACCACTGGCACTACCCGGCCACCGACAATCGCTACCGCACCGCCTGCCATACGCCCTCCTCGCCGTCGCCTATCTCGCCTGGCCCACCCTAACGATGCTGGCTTACCGTCCGGCTAACCAGCCTCCCGCGCGAGCACGAGCACGCCGCAGGTGGCGAACATGCCGCCGTTGCCGAGCACCACGCTGATCCCGGGCCCCGCCACCTGGGCCGCCGCCTCGCCCCGTACCTGGCGAACGGCCTCCAGGATGGCGAACATCCCGTATATCCCGGTGTGCGTGTAGGACAGCCCGCCGCCATTGGTGTTCAGCGGCAGCGACCCGCCCGGCTCGGTGTGCCCGTCGGAGATAAAACCGCCGGCCTCGCCCTTGGCGACGAACCCGAGCGCCTCAAGGCCGTAGATCGGCAAGTGCGCGAAAGCGTCGTAGATCATCAGGTGCCCGACGTCGCTGGTACTGATCCCGGCCTGAGCGAAGGCGTCGCGGCCGGCCAGCCGCATCGCGCGGGACTCGGTGAAGTCGATCATCTGGGAGATCAGCGGCGTCTCGGCTGACTCCCCGGCGCCGAGCACGTGCACGGCCGGCCTGGGAAAATCGCCGGCCCGGTCGGCGCTCGTCACGACCAGCGCCCCGCCGCCATCGGTGACCAGGCAGCACTCAAGCAGGTGGAACGGGTAGGCGACCATGCGGGAGCCGAGCACGTCATCGACGGTGATCGGATCGCGGAACATGGCTCTCGGGTTCTTCGCCGCCCACCGCCGCTGCGCGACCGCGACATAGGCGAGCTGCTCGTGGGTCAGCCCGTAGTCCTTCATGTAGCGCAGCACAGGAATGGTGAAGGCGGTCGTCGGCCCGAAGACGCCATACGGCGCCTCGAACTGGCCCGACGGCGAGGACGGCGCCTGGCTGTAGCGGCTCGCCCCGATCCGTGAGCGTCCCGACTCGCCGTGCGTGATCAGCACCGTGCTCGCCTGGCTGGCCGCGATGGCCGCGGCCGCGTGCCTGACATGCAGGAGGAACGAGGTACCGCCGACGCCGGTGCCGTCCATCCAGCGGGGCGTGATGCCCAGGGCATGGGCAACCTGGACGGGGCCAGGCGCGCTCACGGTCGCGATGCCGTCGATGTCCTTGAGCGTGAGTCCCGCGTCCGTGACGGCGTTGACCGCTGCCTCCAGATGCAGGCCGAGGGTGGAATAGCCGGGCAGCTTGCCGAGCTGATCGGTCTCGGCGGCACCGGCGATGATCGCCCCGGTGCTCATGCGGGCTCCCCAGACAGCTCCCCGGCCGGCTCGAACACCGGCAGGCTCATCTCGCCGCGCCGCTCGAAGGTGACCCGGAGCGGCATGTCGAGCTCCAGGGCCTCTGGCGTGTTCGGCACGCCGGTCAGGCTGGTCATCATCCTCGGTCCCTCGGCGAGCTGGACGACCGCGATCGCGTACGGGCCTTCGTCCTCGAAGCCGGGGGCCGGGCGGTGGTTGATCACGTAGGAGTACAGCGTCGCCGCGCCGCTCGCGGTGAACCACTCCACCCGCGTCGAGCCGCACGCCGGGCAGACCTGGCGCGGGTAAAAGTACGGCTCGGCGCAGTCCAGGCAGCGCTGCAGCCGCAGCTCGCCGGCCGCGCAGCCATCCCAGAACGGCTGGGTCTCCGGGGTGGCCACCGGCACCGGCTTGCCGCTCATCGCTGTGATCCCCGGCCAAGCATCGGGCCGAAGGAGCGCTCGACCTGGCTGGCCAGCGTGTCGGGGTCCCAGGGACCGGTGCCGATCAGCCTGACCACGGGCTCGGGGTTGCTGTAGAGCGAGATCTCGTAGCCGGCGGAGTGCACGATCCGGCCGGTGATCCAGCCGGACTGCTCACTGGCCAGGTAGGCGACGATCGGCGCGATGTTGTCAGGCGAGCGCTCGTCGGCTGCCGCCGTCCTTGACCGGCGCCGCTCGGCCGGGATGGAGTCGGTCATCCGGGTCGAGGCCCCTGGCGAGATCGCGTTGACCGTGACGCCGTACTGGGCCAGGGCGTTCGCGCTGGAATAGGTCAGCCCGACGATGCCCATCTTGGCGGCGGCGTAGTTGGGCTGGCCCGGCGAGCCGTGCAGGCCGGACACGGAGGTGAAGTTGATGATGCGGTGCTGAGCCGAAGAGTCGCGCAGGGAGCGCCAGTGAGCGGCGGCGAACTTGGTGGTGTTGAAGGTGCCCTTCATATGCACCCGGATGACGTCGTCCCACTCCTGCTCTGACATGTTGAACACCATCCGGTCCCGCAGGATGCCGGCCACGTTGACCAGCACGTCGAGCCGCCCGAACTGCTCGATCGCCGACTCGATCAGCCCCTGCGCGGCGCCATGATCGGACACGTCAGCGCCGTTGGCGCCGGCCTTGCCGCCAGCCTGCGTGATCTCGGCCGCAACCTGCTCGGCCGGCCCGCCGTCGCTGCCCGCGCCGTCGACGGCCGAGCCAAGATCGTTGACGAGCACAGCGGCTCCCTGCGCCGCGAGCAAGGTGGCTACCGACTTGCCGATCCCCCGCCCGGCGCCAGTGACAACGGCGACCCGCCCGTCCAGACGTCCCATGTGCCAGCTCCCCATTACTAGAATTGTCTTCTGGAATCTTCTTCTAGCCGCGAACCTGGCACAGTGGGCCCAGCCCAGTCAACTAGGCCGGTCAAGAAGCCGCGCGGTAAGGGAGCGACGGGTGAGCACGGAAGCCGCAGGCGGCAAGCAGGCCGGCGGCGCCTGGCAGTGGGGCCGCACCAAGCAGACCCAGCGGGCGCTGCTCGATGCTGCCCGCGACGTCTTCACCGAGCAGGGCTTCTCCAATGCCAGCATCGCTGACGTGGTGGAGCGGGCCGGCTCAAGCGTCGGCAGCCTCTACCACCACTTCGGCGGCAAGAGCGAGCTGTTCCTCGCACTGTGGCAGGACCACCAGGCCGCGCACGAGAAGGCGGCCAGCCAGGCCGTCAGCCAGGCCAGGTCGGCGGGCGAGTCCGACCCGACCACGCTCTTCTGCGTCGGCGCCCGCGCGTTCCTTGAGGGCAGCTGGCTCCGCCGGGACCTGGCGATGCTCTTCGTCTCGGGCGACGGCCCGCCCGGGTTCGAGCTGATCAGGCGCGGCCGGGTGCATGAATGGATCAGCCAGAACGATGCACTGCTCCGACTGGCCGACACGTCCCTCGACCGCCTTTATGCCGCGATCTTGACTTCCGTGATCGGCGAGGGCGCAAGAGAAGTCGCCGCCGCCAGGAACCGCCGCCAGGCCGGTCAGATCATCGACGCCGTCATCGAGTACGCCACGCGCATCATGTCCGCGGGCCCCGCCAAGCCTTGACAAGCGGCCGGCCGCTGCGGTGTCATCAGATCTAGAATTTGATTCTAGGATTACTGGCTGGGAGGCTCGCTATGGATCTTGACCTCGGCCCGGAGATCGCGGAGTTCCGCGCTGAGCTCAAGGACTGGATCGGGGCGCAGGCACCGGACGGCCTGGCCGAGCTCGCCGACTGGAACATGGCGGTCACCGCCGGCGGCTACCGGGGCGGCGAGCGCGGCGGCGGCCGCGCACCCGAAGTACCAGGAGTGGGAGGCCAGGCTCTCCGACGCGAAGCTGATCTGCCCGCAGTGGCCGGCCGAGTTCGGCGGGCAGGGCATGGACGGCGTCCGGCTGGCCGTGCTCAACGAGGAGTTCCACGCCGCCGCCCTGCCCAGGGTCAGGCGGGGCATGGGCGAGAGCCTGGTCGGACCGTCGATCATCGTGCACGGCACCGACGAGCAGCGGGCGCATTTCCTGCCCCGGATCATCACCGGGCAGGACGTCTACTGCCAGGGCTTCTCCGAGCCCGACCAGGGCTCCGACCTGGCGGGAGTGCAGACCAAGGCCGAGGTCGACGGCGACGAGGTCGTGATCACCGGGACCAAGGTGTGGACCTCGGGCGCGGCGCGGGCCACCATGATGTTCGCGCTCTGCCGCAGCGATCCCGACCTGCCCAAGCACGCCGGGCTGTCCTACGTGCTGCTGCCGTTCAACGATCCGGGCGTGACCTATCGTCCGATCAGGCAGATCTCCGGCGCCTCGGAGTTCTGCGAGGACTTCATCGACCGGGTGCGGGTCCCGATGTTCAACGTCATCGGCGGCCTGAACAATGGCTGGAAGGTAGCCATGACCACGCTCGGGCACGAGCGCGGCGGCGCGGTCACGGTGCAGCACCTGGGTTTCGAGCGGGAGTTCTGGGAGCTGGTCGACACCACGCGCAAGTACGGGAAGGACACCGATCCGCTGGTACGGCAGGACCTGGCGCGCGCGTTCACCGGGGTACAGATGATGAGGTTTAACGGGCTGCGGGCGCTGGCCCAGGCTGCCGAAGGCCGTCCGCCCGGCCCGGAGGCGTCGATTTCCAAGCTGCTCTGGAGCGAGCACCATAAGCGGCTCGGCGAGATCGCGATCGGCATTGTCGGCACCGACGCGCTGGTCCGCCCGGACGGCGCCGGCTACCCGACGACGGAGTGGCAGAACGTCTTCCTGAGCAGCCGGGCCGGGACGATCTACTCGGGCACCAGCGAGATTCAGCGCAACATCATCGGCGAGCGCGCGCTCGGCCTGCCGAAGGAGCCCAGGACCGCGCCCGGTCATGCCGGCAAGTAGCCAGCTAGCCGCGCTCGTCAGCCCGGCCAGGCTGCGGGAGTTCTTCGCGCCGCGCGGCCTGGCTGTGGTCGGCGCGTCCGACACGTCGGGCTGGGCCAGGTTCCTGCTGGCCAGCGCGGCGGCGAGCCGGTTCGACGGGCCGCTCGTGCCGGTGCACCCGGTGCATAAGACGGTCTTCGGCCGCCCGGCCGTGGCGAGCCTGCGTGACCTCACCGACCCGGTCGATCTCGCTTTCATCATGACGCCGCTTGACGCCGTGCCTGGAGTGCTCGACGACGCGGCGGCGGCCGGAGTGCGCGGCGCGGTCGTGCTCGCCTCCGGCTACCGTGAGGTCGGCGCGGACGGCCAGGCGCTGCAGGACCAGCTCGTGGCCCATGCCGCCGAGCGCGGCATCACCCTGCTCGGCCCGAACTGTCTCGGCTTCCTCAACGCGCACGCCAGGGTCGCGCCGTTCGCGCTGACCATCCCGCCGCCGCTGCTGGCCGGCCCGGTCGGGATCGCGCTGCAGAGCGGGGCACTGGCCACCGTCCTGCTCAGCTTCGCCCGTGCGCACGCGATCGGCGTCAGCACGCTCACCAGCCTGGGCAACGAGGCCATGATCGGCACCGCCGACGTGCTTGAGTACCTGATCGAGGATGAGCACACCAAGGTGATCTGCCTGTTCCTTGAGGAGATCGGCGACCCGGTGGCGTTCGGCGCGGCAGCGGTCAGGGCGGACCGGGCCGGCAAGCCGATCGTGGCGCTCAAGGCCGGCTCCAGCCTGGCCGGCAGCGCGGCGGCGCTGGCCCATACCGGGTCAGTGGCCGGCGATGACGCGGTGGTAGACGCGGCGCTGCGCCAGCTCAACGTCATCCGGGTGACCAGCATCGAGGAGCTGCTGAGCACCGCGGCCGTGCTGGGCTACTCGCGCTGGCCGGCCGGCCGCCGGATGGGCGCGGTGACCACCTCGGGCGGCGCCTGCGACCTGATCGCCGACCGGGCCAGCGCGGAGGGAATCGAGATCCCGCCGTTCGCCGAGCCCACTGCGAAGGCGATCGCCGGGCACCTGCCGCCGTTCGCCGAGCCCCGCAATCCGCTCGATGTGACGGGGTATTTCCTCGCCAACCAGCGGAGCACCGCGCTGACCCCGGTCGATGCCGCGCTTGACCTGGCGGTCGAGGATCCGGGGCTGGACTTCGTGCTCTTCTCCGGTCTCAGCCTGCCCGATTCCCGGCCGCCGGACGAGCGGCTGGCCAGCAATCTCGACGAGCGGGTGGCCTGGCTGGCGGAGCGGATGAAGTCAGCGCCGGTCCCGGTCATCGCGATGGGCTCGACCTGCGTCAACCTGTCCGAGTACGGCCGGGCTCTGCTGGGCGAGCACGGGGTGCACCTGCTCGGCGGCATCGATCTCGGCGTGCGGGCCGTCGGGAACGCGCTGCGCTGGCTTGACCGCCGGGGACGCGCGGTCGCCCCGGCGCGGGTTGCCATCGCGACGGCACAGGTCAGCGGAACGTGGCCGGAGGCAGCTGGCAGGGAATTGCTCACCGCTTTCGGCATTCCTTCGGTGCCCGCTCTTGTAGTGAACTCAAGTGAAGCGGCAGTCAGCGTCGCCACTAGGTTCGGCTTCCCTGTGGCGGTCAAGATTTCCTCGGCGAGCATCGCGCACAAGTCCGATATCGGCGCGGTCGCGCTCGGGCTGCGGACCGAGGATGAGGTCGCGGCCGCTTACGAGCGGGTGCTGGCCGCCGGGCGGGCCGCTGTGGCTGGCACTGTCGCTGGCGCTGACGCGACCGGGATCGACGGGGTGAGTGTCGCGCCGATGCGGACGGGCGGCGTGGAACTGCTCGCCGGGGTGACGGTGGACCCGACCTTCGGGCCGGTGCTCGCGGTCGGCCTTGGCGGCATCTGGGTCGAGGTACTCAACGACGTGAGCCTGCGGGTGCTGCCGGTGGATGAGGCGCAGGTGCTGGCGATGCTCGGCGAGCTGCGCGGGCTGCCCCTGCTGACCGGGGCTCGCGGGCAGGCGGCCGCTGACCTGGCCGCGCTGGCCCGCGTGATCGCGGCGATCGGCGATGCCGCCTGGTCACTCGGAAGCTCGCTGCGCTCGCTCGAAGTGAACCCGCTCTGGGTCAGCGGCGACCGGATCGAGGCGCTTGACCTGCTGGTGGTAACTGAAGAATCGGAGATGGCGACATGAAGCTGGCTCAGAGCACGGAGCAGGCCGAGCTGCGGGACTCGGTGCACCGGTTCCTTGCCGACCGGGCGCCCCTGACCAGGGTCAGGGAGCTGATGGCGGACGCGAGCTACGACTCGCCAGTCTGGCAGCACGCCGGCGGCCAGCTCGGGCTGCAGGGGATCGCGATTCCCGAGGAGTACGGCGGGGCCGGCTTCAGCTTCGCCGAGCAGGCGATCATTCTCGAAGAGCTCGGTGCCGCCCTGTATACCGGGCCGTACCTGGCCAGTGCCGTGTTCGCGGCGGCCGCGTTGCTGGCCAGCTCCGACGAGGCGGCCAAACGGGATTTGCTGCCCGCCATCGCATCCGGCGAGACCATCGCGACGCTGGCGTTTACCGAGGACGACGGCTCGTGGGAGCCTGCCGCCATCACGCTGTCGGCCAGCAAGGCCGGGGACGGCTGGGTGCTGGACGGACACAAGAGCTTCGTGCTCGACGGGGTCGCGGCCGGCCTGCTGCTCGTGGTGGCCCGCACCGACGACGGGCTGTCGCTGTTCGCCGTGGACGGCGGTGCCGAGGGCCTGCGCCGGTCGCCGCTGGCCACCCTGGATCAGACCAGGGCGCTAGCCCGGTGCGAGTTCGACTCGGCCGCCGGCCGGCTAATCGGCTCGCCGGGAGACGCGACCGCGATCCTGGGGCGGGTGCTCGACACCGGCGCGATCGCGCTCGCGGCCGAGCAGCTGGGCGGGGCTCAGCGGGCGCTCGATATGGCGGTCGAGTACGCGAAGATCAGGCATCAGTTTGGCCGGCCGATCGGCAGCTTCCAGGTGATCAAGCACCGCTGCGCCGACCTGCTGCTGGAAGTGGAGTCCCTGCGGTCGGCCGTGATCTACGCGGCGGCCGCGGTCGCTGAGGACTCCCCCGAGGTGCCGGCGCTCGCCTCGCTGCTCAAGGCGCTGGCCTCGGAGGTGTACTTCCACGTCGCGGCCGAGAACATCCAGATCCACGGCGGGATCGGCTTTACCTGGGAGCACGACGCGCACCTGTACTTCAAGCGGGCCAAATCGAGTGAGCTGTTCCTGGGCGACGGCAACTATCATCGGGAAAGGCTGGCGACCAGAATCGGGGTGTAAGCGGGGCCGTGCCTGACAAGCTGAGTCCGGGGATCAGGCAGCAGCTCAGGCGAGTTGCTGCGGCGGTCCTGATGCTGTGGGCCTTTTCCGGCGCGTTCCTGTGCTTCGCCGTGGTCGAGGACGCTCAGCGTCCGGCGGCCTACGCCGCGCTCTGGTTCAGCAGCGGGGACTTGCTGCTGCTCGGGACGGCCTGGCTGGCGGCCATGACCTCGCTCGGGCCGGCCATAGCGACGATCACCGGCTGGCGTTACCTGCGCGGCACCGGACTGGCCGGCTGGCAGTGGCCGGCCGCGTGGTTCGCGACGGCCGCCGCCGGGATCGGCGTCGAGGTGATGCTCGTCTGGTCCATCACTGGTGACGTCCGCCTGCCTGCGGGCAACGGCCTGGCGGGAGGGCGCGGCCCGGCTCCGCTTGAGCTGCTCGCCGCGTTCCTGGCCGCCGGGGCGGCGATGATCGCGATCCTGGTGATCGCCACCAGGACCTGCTCTAGTCGACTGGCACTCCGAGTTCGGTGAGCAGGTCAAGGGAGTAGGCGATCCGCCCGGTCCGGCTCTTCGGATCGGCGTGGCAGAGCATCAGCGCCGCCGCAGCCATGGCCGACGGCGGCTCTGAGTTCGGGTTGTCCTCTGTGGTCAGCTTGTGGAACAGCGTCCCCGGAGTCGGCACGACCTTGTTGGGTGCCAGTGCGTTGACCGCGATGTTGTCCTGGTAGAGCTCGGCGGCCAGGCCCGCGGAGAATCGCTCGATCGCCGCCTTGCACATGCCGTAAACAGTGCCGCCGCGCCCGCCCCAGGCCGTCGGCGGGATCTGCGGATGCACGGCCGCGATCGAGGAGATGTTGAGTATCCAGCCGGCGCCGCGCTCGCGCATGCCGGGCAGCACCAGGGTCGCTAGGTGTACCGAGGCCGTCACTTGCACCTCGAACATCAGCGCGTACTGGCGCGGCGTGAAGTCCTCGATCCGCCGGAAGTAAGTGACCGCCGCGTTATTGACCAGGATGTCGGGTGCACCGAGCTGCCGGGTCGTCTCGCTGACCAGGCGCTCCCGATCTTCTGGCTTGGCCAGGTTGGCGGCGATGGCGACCGCCGTGCCCCCGGCGGCTCGGATCTGATCGGCGGTCTCGTGGATCGTTCCCTCGAAGGGCGAGCTGCCAGGGTCGGTCGTGCGCGCCGAGACGGCGACCGCCGCCCCTTCGGCACCGAATCGCCTGGCGATCTCGGCCCCGATGCCCCGGCTCGCTCCGGTGACGACCGCTACTCTTCCGTCCAGCAGACCCATGGCGGCACTCCGTGTCTGAGTGAATGTGTTGTCTGGGAAGGTCCGCGCTAGCATAATTCTAGAACCGAATTCTAAACAAGAGCCCCGCCCCGGAGGTCATTGATGGCACTCGACCACAGCGTGATCGGGATACCCGGCGAGCCGCAGGAGCGGTCCTGGACCTCCAAGGACGCGCTGCTCTACGCGGTCGGCGTCGGGGCCGGGCTCGGCGACCCGCTGAGCGAGCTTCAGTTCACCACCGAGAACTCCCAGGACGTCACCCAGCAGGTACTGCCGACCTACGCCGTGCTGATCTCGCAGGCCTCCACCGGCCGCAACCTAGGCGACTTCGACCGGGCCCTGCTAGTGCACGCCGAGCAGTCGTTCGAGCTGCACCGGCCGCTGCCGGTGGCCGGCGCTGCGCGCACCGTCGCGACGGTGACCGGGATCTATGACAAGGGCTCGGGCGCCCTCGTGGTCACCGAGAGCGTCGCCGTCGACGCCGCGACCGGCGAGCCGCTGGTCACCGCCCGAGGCAGCACGTTCATCAGGGGCGAGGGCGGGTTCGGCGGCGACCGGGGCGGCAGCGACTCCTGGGCCCGCCCGGACCGTGACCCCGACCACCGGGTCAACTACCAGACCAGGCCCGAGCAGGCGCTCGTCTACCGGCTGTCCGGCGACCGCAACCCGCTGCACGCCGACCCCAAGTTCGCCGCCAGAGGCGGTTTCGACCGCCCGATCCTGCACGGCCTCTGCACCTACGGTGTAACCGGCCGCGCGCTCCTGCACACCATGTGCGGATCAGACCCCGCCCGCTTCCTGGCCATGTCGGGCCGGTTCAGCCGCCCGGTCTACCCAGGCGAGTCGCTGGTGATCTCGATCTGGCTGGACGGCGCCCAGGCCCTGTTCCAGACCGCGACCGAGAACGGCACGGTGGTCATCGACCGAGGCCGCCTCCAGTTCCGCCCCGAAGCCGCCGAAGCCGCCCCGCCCACCCAGATCCAGGCCGCCTGACCCCTGTGGCGGCGGCTAAAAGATCTAAGAGACTTTACTCCTGTAGGAGGATTGACAACCACACGTAGCCCGAATGGGGAGCACGAGACGACGATCCATCGCCGATATCGTGCACTCGGCGGCATAACATGAGCGACAGCATCGATGCAGAGGTCCGACTGCATGGCCGACACATTGGTACCCTGCGATACGAGCGGGGATCCTCGTCGTTTCTGTATGAGGACAGTCTCACAGCGGCTGACCACAGGACACTGGGTCAGATCTTCGAAGATGATCCGCGAAAGCGGCGGAGCGTTCCCGTCGGGCTGCCGCCCTGGTTCGCGAACCTGCTTCCAGAAGGCGCGCTGAGGAAACAGATCATCCGCGAAATGGGCGGCGGTTATGTGCGGGATTCCACGTTGCTGCTGCGACTGGGCTCGGATCTGCCGGGCGCGGTTACTGTACACAGCACAGCGGAACCTGCTGATGACATTGCTGAGGTAGACGAAGCGAGTCCGCAGAACGTAGGGCATCCGATCAGGTACTCGCTTGCCGGAGTCCAGCTCAAGTTCTCCCTCCACGGGGACCGCCTGATCTTTCCCGCCAGTGGCAGCGGTTCCTGGTGGATCGCTAAGCTCCCGGATCGCAGTTTGAGAGATCTGTCACTTAACGAATATCTCACGATGCGCTGGCTTCAAACTGCGGGCTTGAATGTCCCCCGCGTGCAACTGGTTCCGGCGTCGGCCGTGCCTGATATCGCCGACGGCCTCGTCGACCCAAATGATTTGGTTTACCTTATCAATCGGTTCGACCGGCAGTCTGATGGACCGGTACACGTAGAGGACTTTGCCCAGATGGCGGATGTCGCCCCAAAATTCAAATACGGCGAGCCGGGAATCACCTACGACAGTCTGGGTAACGCGATACTTAGCCTCATGGGTGACACCGGATACTCAGAGTACGTAGAGCGCCTTGTCGCCATGCTCATCATTGGTAACACTGACGCACACCTAAAGAACTGGGGTATCATCTACCTAGATGGACGTACGCCATCATTGAGTCCAGTATATGACTTTCATTCTCTGACGGTCTACACGCGATACCGATATGGCCCAATGGCGCTCGGTCTCGATGGTGAGCGGCTCACCTCCGCAGTTGACCTCGACAGTTTCCGCAACCTCTCCCAGCACTGTGGCTACGACCCGGAGCGCACCGTCGAGATAGTGCGGCATGCCGTGGATCGGCTGCGCCAGGCCTGGTCGGGAGACTTGCTGAGCGAGGCTGAGAGCCGCTTCCCTGCGCTAGCCCGGCATTTCACGATCCGACTGGCGTCGCTGCCAATCTGCGCTGCTTGAAACGCGACCGCACTCCCCGCAGGCTGCCCGTGACGGGTTCTCCGTAGTGGCCAGCCGCCCGGCTAGCCCCCGCCAGGTCTCACACCAAGCATTGTCACAGCTACCCTGAGTCGCGTGATCACCCCATCCAGGTTCCGTGATCATGCTGGGGTAGATGATCACGGAGTTCTGGTGGCGTGATCGGCGGAGGCTGGTCGTCGCGCTCGCTGCCGTGGTGCGTGTTAGCCTGCCGAGCAAACGCTAGGTTGGGCGGACGAACGGGCGGCGGCGCGATGGGGATTGTGGTCGGCGACGGTGGCGGGGTTGCCGAGGTGGTGATCGACTTTCCGCCGGTCAACGCGCTGCCGGTGCAAGGGTGGTTTGACCTGGCTGCGGCGGTGACGGCGGCGGGCGAGGATCCCGGCGTCCGGGTTGTGGTGCTCGCGGCGACGGGGCGCGGGTTCTGTGCCGGGGTCGATATCAAGGAGATGCAGCGGACTAGCGGGCACGACGCGCTGATCGGGGCCAACCGGGGATGCTTCGCGGCGTTCGCCGCCGTGTATGAGTGCGCGGTGCCGGTCGTTGCGGCGGTGCACGGGTTCTGCCTGGGTGGCGGGGTCGGGCTGGCTGGCAACGCCGACATCGTGATCGCGAGCGAGGACGCTACGTTCGGGCTGCCTGAGGTGGACCGGGGGGCGCTGGGGGCGGCGACTCATTTGTCCAGGCTGGTGCCGCAGCAGCTGATGCGGACGATGGTGTATACGTGCCGGAGCGTGCCGGCGGCGCAACTGCACGCGTTCGGGACCGTGCTCGACGTGGTGCCGGCGGACCAGCTGAGGACGGCGGCACGGGCGGTCGCCGGTGAGATCGCGAGCAAGAATGGCGACATTCTCCGGCTGGCCAAGCAGTCGCTGAACGGGATCGATCCGGTCGACGTCCGCCGTTCCTACCGGTACGAGCAGGGGTTTACCTACGAGCTCAACCTGACCGGGATCTCCGACCAGGCCAGGCAGGCGTTCGTCGACCGCAAGGAGGCCTGAGCCGTGGACCGGGTGTGCGGCATCGACGACGTAGTGGCGGCGGTCCGGCCGGGGATGACGATCGGGATTGGCGGCTGGGGGGCGCGGCGCAAGCCGATGGCGCTGGTGCGGGCGATCGCGCGGGCCGGGGTGACCGGACTGACCGTGGTCTCCTTTGGCGGGCCTGACGTCGGGCTGCTCATCGCGGCGGGCGCGGTGCGCCGGGTGGTGTGCGGGTTCGTGTCGCTTGACTCGATCCCGCTTGAGCCACACTTCCGCCGCGCCCGCCAGGCTGGCACCATCGAGCTGACCGAGCTTGACGAGGGGATGATGCACTGGGGGCTGCTGGCCGCGAGTCAGCGGCTGCCATTCCTGCCGACCAGGGCCGGGCTCGGCTCGGACGTGCTGCGAGTCAATCCCGAGCTTCGGACGGTCCGCTCACCGTATGAGGATGAAGAGGAACTGGTGGCAGTGCCCGCCCTCAAGCTCGATGTCGCGCTCGTGCACCTGAACCGGGCCGACCCGGCCGGGAACGGGCAGTACCTCGGACCCGATCCGTACTTCGATGATCTCTTTTGCCTGGCCGCCGACCGGGCCTATGTTTCCTGTGAAGAGATCGTGCCGACGAGCGCGCTGCTTGAGTCAGGACCGGCGCAGTCGCTGCTGGTCAACCGGGCGATGGCGGCCGGGGTGGTCCAGACTCCGAACGGCGCGCACTTTACGAGCTGCGTACCCGACTACGGGCGGGACGAGGCGTTCCAGGCGCACTACGCCAGGGCCGCCGGGAGCGAGGAGGGCTGGGCGGCGTTCCGGTCGGCCTATCTGGACGGGGATGAGGCGGCGTATCAGGAAGCGGTGGCGCGGAGCGAAGCGAGGGTCTCGTGACTGGCCCGGAGGCGGGACCGGCCTCGCTGGCCGAGATCTGCATCGCCGCGTGTGCCGAGGCCTGGCGCGGGGACGGGAGCATCCTGGCCAGCCCGATGGGGCTCATTCCCTCGCTCGGGGCAAGACTCGCCCGGCTCACGTTCGAGCCTGACCTGCTGATCACCGACGGCGAGGCCATGCTGCTCGACGCCGACGACGTCGTGGAGGGCTGGCTGCCCTACCGGGATGTGCTGCGGCTGGTGGCGACCGGGCGGCGGCACATGATGATGGGGGCAGCTCAGCTCGACCGGTACGGCAATCAGAACATCTCGGCGATCGGGGACTGGGCCAGGCCGAAGGCTCAGCTGCTCGGAGTGCGCGGAGCGCCGGGAAACACGATCAACCATCCGGTGAGCTACTGGGTGCCGAAGCACTCGACTCGGGCCTTTGTCGAGCACGTCGACCTGGTGAGCGGCATCGGCTACGACCGGACGCCGCGCTGTCACGAGATCCGGCTGGTCGTGACCGACAAGGCGGTGCTCGACTTCGGCACTCCCGATCACCGCATGCGGCTGCGGTCGGTGCATCCGGGGGCCAGCGTTGAGCAGGTGCGGGAGCTGACCGGATTCGACCTGGTCGTCCCCGACGAGGTGGGAGTTACCCCGGAGCCGGCTGGCGCGGAGCTCGTACTGATCAGGGAGCGGCTTGACCCGGCCGGGGCGGCCGGCACGGGAACTAGGGTGACCAGCCCGAGCGTGCCCGGGGCGACGCCGGTCACTACCGCCCCCATCAATACGACACTGACCCGCCTGCTCAAGATCAAGTATCCAGTTGTCCAGGCGGCAATGGGCTATGTCGCCGGGGCCAGGCTCACGTCGGCGACCTCGGCAGCCGGCGGCCTAGGCATTATCGCTTCAGCGACGATGAGCCTCGACGAATTGCATTCCGCTATCAAGGCAGTAAAAGCTCGGACGCAGGCGCCGTTCGGAGTCAACGTGCGGGCCGACGCCGGCGATGCCCAGGAGCGCATCGCGCTGATCATCGCCGAGGGGGTGCCGGTGGCGTCGTTCGCGCTGGCGCCGAAGCCGGACCTGATCGCCCGGCTGCGGGAGGCGCGCGTGATCACGATCGCGTCGGTCGGGGCGCGGCGGCACGCCGAGAAGGTCGCCGGGTGGGGCATCGACGCGGTGATCGCGACCGGCGGCGAGGGCGGCGGGCACACCGGGTCAGTGCCGACGAGCCTGCTGATCCCTCAGATCGTCGACGCGGTGGACATCCCGGTGATCGCGGCCGGCGGCTACTTCGACGGGCGCGGGCTGGTGGCGGCGCTGGCTTACGGGGCGGCCGGGATCGCGATGGGCACCAGGTTCTTGCTGACGTCGGACAGCCCGGTCGCTGACGCGGTCAAGGCCATCTACCTGGCCAGTGACGTCAGCGGGACGGTGGTCACGACCAAGGTGGACGGGGTGCCGCACCGGGTGCTGCGCACGCCGCTGACGGAGCGGCTTGACCGGGCCGGTGCCGTGAGCGGGCTGGCGCGGTCGGTGCGGGCGGCGGCGGCGTTCCGGTCGGTGTCGGGACTGGGCTGGAGCGAGCTGATCAGGCAGGGCCGGGCGATGCGCCGGGGCGCCGGGCTGAGCTGGGCGCAGGTGCTGATGGCGGCGAATACTCCGATGCTGCTGCGGGCCGCGATGGTGGACGGGCGTCCTGATCTGGGACTGATGTCGTCTGGGCAGGTGGCCGGGCTGATCGACGATCTCCCGTCGTGCGCCGAACTGATCGAGTCGATCATGGCCCAGGCCAGCCAGCGGCTTCAGGAACTGAGCCGACTTGATCAGCCGTAAACAAGCACTTTGTCATAGAATTCCTCAAGGCCAGCACCAGGCCCTTGCCAGCCTCTGCCAACGGCATCGCGCCCGGCCTACCGGGGATTTCCGTGATCATGGAACTCGGCTTGATCCCGGATACCTCGTTGCGCGATCATCCGACCGAAGTTCCGTGATCACGAGCCGCAGCATGATCACGGAACCTTGTAGGGGGCTGTGGCCGGGGGGCGCAGCGGGGCCGGGAGCCCGGGCAGGGGCCGGGGGACAAGGATCAGGGTGGCTGACTACCCGGTAGCCCGCGGCTGGGGTAAATGGCTAGCCGGTGCGGCTGGCGGTGCGGAAGGGTGGTTCCATGACTGATCAGATTCGACAGGATGTGGATTTCTTCGCGGCTACGACTCCGGCGGACTCGCGCGCCGAGGTGTTCATTAGGTACTTCGAGTACTTCAGGTCACGGCTGGTGAGCAAGCTGCGCGAGCTGCCGGAGGCCGAGCTGCGGGCCAGCAGGCTGCCGTCCGGATGGACGCCGCTCGAATTGCTCAAGCACTTGCGATATATGGAGCGGCGCTGGCTTGAGTGGGGGTTCGAGGGGCACCCGATCGAGGACCCGTGGGCGGACCGGCGCGACGACCGGTGGTTCGTGGCGGATGACGAGACCCTGGACTCGCTGGTGACCGGGCTGGCCGAGCAGGCGGCGCGCAGCACAGCCATCATCGAGGCACACGACCTGACCGAGGTCGGCCAGCCAAGCGAGCGCTGGGCCGGCGCTCCGCCCGCCCAGCTTGAGCGGATCCTGTTTCACATGCTGCAGGAGTACGCCAGGCATGTCGGTCACCTCGACATCGTCTGCGAGCTGGTGACCGGCACGAGCGGCGAGTAGCCAGGGCGGGGTCAGCCCGGCCTCGGTCCAGCCTTAGCCCAGCCGCTCGATGATCGTGACGTTGGCCTGGCCGCCGCCTTCGCACATGGTCAGCAGGCCCAGCCGGCCACCGGTGCGCTCCAGCCCGTATAGCAGCGTGGTCAGGAGCCGGGCGCCGGTCGCGCCGAGCGGGTGGCCGAGCGCGATCGCGCCGCCGCTGACATTGACCTTCGCCAGGTCAGCGCCGGTCTCCCGCTGCCAGGCGAGCACGACCGGGGCGAACGCCTCATTGATCTCGATGAGGTCGATGTCGCCAAGCGCCAGGCCGGCCCGGCGCAGCGCGTGCTCGGTCGCGGCGATCGGCGCGGTCAGCATCAGCACCGGGTCATCGCCGCGCGCGGAGAGGTGCCTGATCCGGGCGCGCGGGGTCAGTCCGTGCTCGGCGACGGCCCGGTCAGAGGCGATCAGCAGCGCCGCCGCCGCGTCGGCGAGCTGGCTGGACAGCGCGGCCGTGGTGATGCCTTCGGGACGCAGCGG
This sequence comes from uncultured Actinomycetota bacterium, assembly GCA_963819285.1. Classification (GTDB taxonomy): domain Bacteria; phylum Actinomycetota; class Actinomycetes; order Streptosporangiales; family Streptosporangiaceae; genus Chersky-822. The sequence goes on along the minus strand of CAWFVM010000004.1, from coordinate 1,053,021 downwards.
GGCCAGCCTGGCCATGCGCTCAAGCGAGGTGTCCCGGCGCGGGCATTCGTCGACGGCGACGTCGCCGTAGGGCTCGACCTCGGCCTCGAAATGGCCGGCGTCAATGGCGGCGGCCGCCCGCTGGTGGCTGGCCAGGGCGTAGTCCTCAAGCTCGGCCCGGCTGAGCGCCCACTTGGCGGCGATCAGGTCGGCTGCCCTGAACTGGGAGATCTCCTGATCGCCGTACCTGGCCCGCCATCCATCCGACCCGGAAAACGGATCGTCGTGGCCAAATGCCTGCCCGGCCAGCATCGCCGCCGCGATCGGGATCTGGCTCATGTTCTGCACGCCGCCGGCCACAACCAGGTCGGCGGTCCCGCTGAGCACGGCCTGCGCGGCGAAATGCACGGCCTGCTGGGACGATCCGCACTGCCGGTCGACGGTGACTCCCGGCACCGCCTCAGGCAAGCCGGCGGCGAGCCACGCCGTCCGCGCGATGTCGCCCGCCTGCGGGCCAATCGTGTCCACGCAGCCGAAGATCACGTCGTCAACTGCAGTCGGGTCGATACCGGTCCGGCCGACCAGCGCTTGCAGGACGTGTGCGCCAAGATCGGCCGGATGCGCGCCAGCCAGCCCGCCACCGCGCCGCCCGACCGGCGTCCTCACCGCGTCAACGAGAAACGCTTCGGTCAACGGTCTCCCCTTGCTCTCGACAGGCTGCGGTTCGCGATCGAGCAAGCGTGACCTCTCGGCAGAACCTGAGCAAACAGATCGGGCCATCGAGCCAACCTCAGCCCCAGGCTACTCTTCCGGCATGCGGACGCCGGGGATTCGAGTACGACCGCTGCGCTCAGCGATGGCGGCCCGGGACAGAACCTCGACGACGGCGGGCGCTGCAGCGGCGGGCGGGCCTGGCGGCGGAGCGGGCCAGCGGCGGGCGTCGGGTGCTGCGCGGCCAACGGTGAGCGGGGCGTGACAGGGGGGGCGGGGCGGCTGCGGGAGCCGCACCGGACGCCCCATCGATGTGACATAGCTGGGGCTGGAGCCCCAGCTATGTCACATCGATGGGGCTCTTCCGGAGGGAGCGCGGGGCAGCGGGCGGCGGGACAGAGTTACATACGCGGCGTATGTCATTAAGACTAGGTCAATGTCGCATTAGGGTTGCCAGCATGCGCGACTGGCCTAGCGCTCAACAAGGCGCCTGACAGCCCCGTCTGGTCCGAGAGTCGCCGCAGCAGCACGAGTCCGGCATGCGACCTGACCGGCCCGGACGGTCAGGCAGCTATCGCACCTGGTCGCGGCGTAGTTCGGTGGGTAGGTAGACCGCGCCTGGGCCGCCTGCGCGGGCCGAGTCGGCGGGGTTGGATATGGCGCACCGGTCCAGGGACAGGCAGCCGCAGCCGATGCAGGAGTCGAGGCCGTCCCGCAGCGCTTCGAGTGCCTCGATCTGGTCGTCGAGTCGCTGCCGCCAGGCTCGGGATAGCTTCGTCCAGTCGGATCGGGTTGGGGTCCGCTGCGCCGGCAAGGATGCCAGGGCGGCCGCGATCTCGTCCAGGCTGAGCCCGATATTGCGCGCCGCCCTGATGAAGGCGAGCCGACGCAGGGTGTTCCGCTCGAACCGGCGCTGTCCACCGGAGGTCCTGGTCGCGGTCAGCAGGCCAAGACCCTCGTAGTAGCGAACGGCTGACTCGGCGAACCCGCTGCGCCGCGCGATCTCGCCCACCGTCAGCAGGTCCGTACTTCGCATCGGACTCCTCCGGAATCTGGTCAGATCACTTGACTTAAAGTTGACTTCAACTACCAGTATGGCATGCATCCAACAACAAGGAGATGCCATGCCTACCGGACTGATCACCGGAGCGTCCAAGGGACTTGGCCAGGCGGTGACCCGCGCACTAGCCGAGCGCGGCTGGACACTGATCGTCGACGCTCGCAACGCGGACGAGCTCAGCGCGGCAACCTCCGGGCTCGCCAGCGTGATCGCCATTCCAGGCGACGTCACCGATCCCGGCCACCGGGCCAGGCTAACGGCAAGAGCCAGCCAGCTCGGCGGACTTGACCTGCTGCTCAACAACGCGAGCACGCTCGGCGCTAGCCCGCTCCCCCAGCTAGCCAGCTACCCGCTCCAGGAGCTGCGCCAGGTCTACGAGACCAACGTGATCGCGCCGCTCGCCCTGTTCCAGTTGCTGGCCGAGCCACTGACGGCAGCCGGCGGGACGATCGTCAATGTCAGCTCAGACGCCGCCGTCGAGTCCTATCCGGGCTGGGGCGGCTACGGCTCGGCGAAGGCCGCCCTCGACCAGCTCACCAGTGTCCTGGCCGAAGAAGAGCCGAGGCTGCGCTGCTACGCGTTCGACCCCGGCGACCTGCGCACGGAGATGCACCAGCTCGCCTTCCCCGGCGAGGACATCTCCGACCGGCCAGAGCCGCACACCGTGGTTCCGGCCTTGCTCAGGCTCCTCGATGAGCGGCCGCCGAGTGGCAGATACCGGGCGAGCGATCTGACCGCGCCAGTGCTGACGGAGGTAGCCCGATGAGAATCGCAGCGAGCAAGCCGCCCGAAGAGCGCGGCCTGACCAGGGACGGTGTCCGGCTGCTCGCCGCGACGCCCGACGGCCTGCGGCACGCCACCTTCAGGGATCTGCCGAGGTTCCTGACGCCAGGCGACCTGCTGATCGTCAACACCTCGGCGACAATGGCGGCCGCGGTCGACGGCGTGCGCGACGACGGCTCACAGGTGACAGTCGACTTCTCGACGCCGCTAGACGACGGCACCTGGCTGGTCGAGCTGCGCGAGAACACGGCGGAGCACGGTCGGGTGCGTGACTCGGCTGCCGGCGAGACGATCGCGCTCCCCAGCGGCATTTCGGTCACGCTGCTCTACCGGTACCCGGAGGAGGACAGCGACCGGCTCTGGGCTGCCACCGTCCAGGCGGACGCCGAGGTGACCACCGCTCTCGCCCGGCATGGCAGGCCGATCAGGTACTCCTACGTGCCAGATCCCTGGCCGCTCTCGGCCTACCAGACCGTCTTCTCCCGCGATCTCGGCAGTGCCGAGATGCCAAGCGCTGGCCGGCCGTTCACCGGAGACCTGGTCGCCAGCCTGGTCGCGAACGGCGTCCTGCTCGCGCCGATCACCCTGCACGCGGGCGTGGCCTCGCTGGAGACGGGCGAGCCCCCGCTGCCCGAGCGGTATTCCGTGCCCGGGCCAACCGCGCGGCTGATCAACCTGACCCGCGACGCCGGGCACCGGGTCATCGCCGTCGGCACCACGTGCACGCGGGCAGTGGAGAGCGCGGCCAGCCCGTCCGGCGAAGTGCACCCGAGCAGCGGCTGGACCAGCCTCGTGCTCGGCGCCGACCGCCCGGCCAGGGTAATCACCGGCCTGATCACCGGCTGGCACGACCCCGAGGCCTCGCACCTGGCCCTGCTCCAGGCCGTCGCCGGGCCCGCGCTCGTCCAGGCGGCCTACACCGAGGCGGAACGGGCCGGCTACCTGTGGCACGAGTTCGGCGATAGCTGCGTGCTGCTGCCGCGTTAGACTAGAACACGTTCTACCTCGGCTCGACGATCGGACCGGCAGCGCGGAGGTACCAGATGCACCTGGCCTATACGCCGGAGCAGGACAAGCTCGCGGCCGAGCTGCGCGCGTACTTCGCCGGGCTGATGACGCCGGCCAGGCGGGCCGGGCTGGCCAGGACCGACGGTGACTACGGCGACGGCGACGCCTACCGGGAGGTCGTGCGCCAGCTCGGCACCGACGGCTGGCTGACGCTGAGCTGGCCTGCCGAGTTCGGCAGCCGGCGGCGCGAGCGTGACCGACCAGCTCATCTTCACCGACGAAGCCGCCGTGGCCGGCGTGCCAGTACCGTTCCTGACGATCAACACCGTCGGCCCCACCATTATGCGATTCGGCACCGACGCCCAGAAATCTTTCTTCCTGCCAAAAATAGCTGCCGGGGAACTGCATTTCTCCATCGGCTACTCCGAGCCCGAGGCGGGTACTGACCTGGCCGCGCTGCGCACGAGAGCGGTACGGGACGGCGACGAGTACGTGATCAACGGCCAGAAGATGTGGACCTCGCTGATCGGCTATGCGGACTATGTCTGGCTGGCCTGCCGGACCGATCCCGAGCTGCCCAGGCACAAGGGCCTGTCGATCATCATCGTCCCGGTCGACGCCCCCGGCTTCTCCTGGACCCCGGTGCCGACGCTGGCCGGAGTGTCCACGAGCGCGACCTATTACTCCGATGTCCGGGTACCGGTCACCAGCCTCGTCGGCGCGGAAAACCAGGGCTGGCCGCTGATCACCAATCAGCTCAACCACGAGCGGGTGGCGCTGACCTCGGCGGCACCGCTGCAGACGGCGTTCCGGGAGGTGCGGGACTGGGCGGCGGAGACCAGATCGGCCGATGGGCGGCGGGTGATCGACGCCGAGTGGGTGCAGGTCAGCCTGGCACGGGTGCACGCCAGGACCGAGGTGCTCAAGCTGCTGAACTGGCAGGTCGCCGCGCAGGCCGACGCGGGTCAGGCCCTCGGCCCGGCCGCCGCCTCGGCGACCAAGGTCTACGGCACCGAGCTGACCATCGAGGCGTGCCGGCTGCTGATGGAGGTGCTGGGCCCGGACGCGCCGGTCTCGCAGGGGTCGCCGGGCGCGCTGCTGGCCGGCCGGGTCGAGCGGATGGCCCGCTCGGCCCTGATCCTGACCTTCGGCGGCGGCACCAACGAGATCCAGCGCGACATTATCGCCGCCGCCGCGCTCGGTCTGCCGTACAAGCGCTGAGGCCAGGGGAGCGACTCGTGGATTTTTCCGTAACAAATACTCAGGACGAACTGTCCGCTCTTGGCCGGCGCATCCTGGCTGATCTGGTGACGCCGGACCGGCTGACCGAGCTGGAGAAGGCCGGCCTCGGCTTTGACCAGCAGCTATGGGAGAGCCTGCGCGCGGCCGGCCTGCTCGCCGCCGCGCTCCCGGAGCGAGTCGGCGGCGACGGGTACGGGCTGGCCCACCAGTGCTCGATCCTGATCGAGCTCGGCCGGGCGGTCGCGCCTGCCCCCTACCTTGAGTCGATCGTGGCCGGCGCCGGGGTACTGGCCGAGTTCGGTTCTGATGACCAGGCCAGCCGGTACGCGGCCCAGGCGGCGGGCGGACGGCTGATCATCGCGCCCGCGCTGGCCGAGCCTGGCCCGGACCCGATGCGTTCGCTAGCACCGGAAGTGCGCTCCGCGGACGCCAGTCCGCAGACCGCACTAGTCACCCGGGCTGAGCGGATCGGTGCCGGCTGGCGGCTGACCGGCCTGAAGACGGCGGTGCCGGCGGGGGCGACGGCCGGGCTCTTCCTGGTGACCGCCGCCACCGAGCAGGGCACCGGGGTGTTCTGCGTCGAGCCCTCCGATGACGGGGTGACTGTGGCGCCGCAGGCGCTGATCGACCATCCCGGTGCCGCCCGGCTTGAGCTTTCGGCGGTCGAGCTGGCGCCTGACCGGCTGGTGGGCGAGCTGGCCGACGGTGCGGCAGCGGGCTGGCTGGCCAGCCGGATGACGCTGGGACTGTGCGCGAGCCAGCTTGGCGTCACCGAGCGCGCGCTTGAGCTGACCGCCGAGTACGCGAGGAACCGCCAGCAGTTCGGCCGGGCGATCGGTGCCTTCCAGGCCGTCGCGCAGCGGCTCGCCGATGCCTACATCGACGTGGAGGCGATCAGGCTGACGATGTGGCAGGCGGCCTGGCGGCTGGAAGCGGATTTGCCCGCGCAAGCGGAGCTGGCCACGGCCAAGTTCTGGGCGGCCGACGGGGGGCATCGGGTGGCGCACACGGCCGTGCACATCCATGGCGGGGTCGGCATTGACGTCAGTCACCGGCTGCACAGGTATTTCACGGCGGCCAAGCAGCACGAGTTCGCACTCGGCGGCGCGACGGCGCAGCTCAGGCACCTCGGCGCCATGATCGCCTGGCAGTGTCCTAGCTAGTGACTATGCTCGCTTCGCGCAGGTCGCTCAGCTCCGTTCGCAGCACGACGGTGCCGTCGAAGTACCAGTCCCGACGCAGCGCGATCCCGAGACGGCGATCGATGACCGTCTCTATCCTGTTGGCCACGACGGAGGTGCTGGACAGCGGTCCCTGGTGCAGCTCGGCGGTTTCTCCTGAGGGCACCGCGATGATAGCGACTCCGGGCCGGCCCGCACTGGTCACCGGCCCATCGCAGACAAGCCGGTATCCGCTCAGCAGCCAGGCCGGATCAATGATCAGGGCAACCCCCGCTGTCGGCGGTGCCAATGGCATCGCGTCAAGCCGGCAGCTGCCAGGCGCGACCACCTGCAATCGCGCGACCTGGTCGATGTCACGCGGCGGGTGGCCGGCGACGTAGTGGCCGAGCCAGTGCGCCGACCCCGCGCCGGCCGCTGGCCTCTACCGCCTGCTGCACGGCCTTGGCGTTCGCCTGGCCGTCGGTGATCTCCCGCAGCGTGGCGGCGAACGGACTCGGCTCGCGTCCGGCCCGGCACAGCAGGTTGACCAGCTCGGCGTCGAGATCGCCTGCCCTTCTGGCGGCGCGGACGTCGAGTCCGGCCGCGCCGGCGGTGCGGGCGTCGAGCCCGGTGAACTCGGCCAGCTTGACGTGACAGCCGGGGCTCCACTTGGCGTACCGGAGCAGGATGCCCAGCTCGGCGTCGATCAGCACCCGGACATGCTCGCTGGCCATCGGCAGGTGCACGCGCCCCCTGCTCGTCTCGCGCAGCCGGCCCTCGGCGACATACACGCCGCGTCCGGCGTACTCAGTGACGCCGCTGAGTTCCAGCTGATAGTCAGCCAGCAGCCAGGACGGATACAAAAGCTCGAGAATCGGCTCGGGCAGCACCGGCTGCTCCCCGTCGCAGGTGAGGTCGCCGGCGATGATCGCCTGGTCACCATCGGACTCAGTCAGGTCGGCGCGATACCGGTCGGCTGCGACCAGCAAGGTGCCGCTCACGCTGATGCCTCCATCGCTAGTCCTGACATCACCGGATATAGTGAATTGATCCAGACGCGGCTGGTAAAGGAGCGCAATTAGCTCACGAATGTCAGGCGTCTCGATCCCCCCGGTGGCTTAGTTCAGCCGGACCCCTTAGCGACTTAGATTACGCCCTGAGGATGCCCGCACAGGTGCCAACAGCCCGCTCGGTGACCTCGCGATGAGGCCGCCGAGCGGGCCGACGCTGGAAGAGAAACACACATGGTGCGCTGCACCATGCACCGGCCTTAATGCCTATGACCGGCGACGATCTGCTGTTATCACTCCCCTTCGAATTTCCACGGCATGACCAGGATGACTGAGTCCGCGACCAGGGTCCACGAAGTCTTACCGGCAGAGTTGGTAGCAAAGCCACCCCATCAACCCCGCCCCAGCTCCCCGCCCCGGACCCCAGCTCCCCACCCCCGGACTCAGCTCCCCACCCCACCAACCCCCGGACCCAGCTCGCCACCCCCGAACCCCAGCTCGCCCCCGGCCCCCCGGAGCGCATCGATGTGACAGCGGTGCTGCTCCAACTACATCTCTGCCACATCGATGCGGTCTGGGGGTGGAGCTGGGGTTCCGGGGTGGGGAGCTGGCGGGGTTAGCTTTTGTCGCCTATGGCCGCTATGTTCTCGACGATCTGCTTCGCCTCGGGCACCCTGAGCCGCTCCGCCAGCAGCAGCGCGCTGGCCAGGCAGGACCGGGCTCGCGGCAGCTCGCCGGATTCGGCCAGCGCCTGACCTAGCGCATGCCAGGCAGCGGACTCCTGGTACTCATCGTGGGTGCGCCTGCTGATCTCAAGCGCCTGCTCGGCCGACTCGATCGCGTCGTCGTACCGGCCTACCCGCCGGTAGGCATCGGCCAGCATTGACCGGCCCATGCTGGCTCCCCCGTTGTCACCGGCCTCAGTGGTCAGCGCCAGCCCCTCCTCCATGCGGAGGATTCCCTCGTCAAGCCTGCCGACCTCGACATAGATCACGCCCAGATTCATGAGGATGCGGCCCAGGCGATTCGGATTGGCGTTGAGCGCTACCGATCGCTCTATGAGAACGAGTGCCTCGTCGTACTGCTTGAGTTCCCGGTAGGCGATGGCCAGGTTCGCGGTCACGGTGGCCTCGCATGGCAGGCTGCCGGCCTCCCGGCTCAGCGGCAGCGCCTTGTCAAGATGGGTGAGCGCCTCAAGGTTGCGCCCGCGAAACATCAAGGTGATCCCGGTGTAATTGTGCAGCCACGCCTGCTGCTGGGCATCACCCATCGCCGCCGCACTCCGGATACCAAGATCAAGCACGTCGAGCCAGCCAGTCCACGGACTGCGCATATAGGACCGCCAGACAACGTCTGCGAGCTGCGCGCAGATCCCGTGAAACCCAAGGCGGGACGCCAGCGTCACAGCACTGACCACGTTCGCCCGCTCACGGTCGCACCAGTCAGCGGCGCTGTCATAGCCCGAGAAGGTCAGCGGCCGGAGGCCGGACTCGACGTCAATAAGCTCAAGATCACTTCTGGGGGTGAGCTCAAGCGCGGTCAGCGCCCGGTCGGCAGTGTGCAGGTACCACGGCAAGATCCTGCGGACTGCCGCCTCGCGCGAGGCGGCCGGCTCGTCCCGCGCGGCGCACTCTGCGGCGAACACCCTGATCAGGTCGTGGAAACGGTATCGCTGCCCGGCCGAGGCCTCAAGCATGTGGATATCGACCAGCCGCTCAAGCACTCGGGCCGCCGACCCGAGGTCGATGCCGAGCAAGGCCGCCGCGGCAGGCAAGCTGATGTCAGCTCCTGGCCATAGCCCGAGCAGCCGGAACGCTCGCCCGGCGGCACCGGCCTGCGCCGGTCCTGGCTTGCCGCTCGCCCCAGAGCCGCCGGTCAGCGTCGCATAGCTCACCTGGAAGCTCGCCCGCACGGCCAGGTCGCCAACCTGAAGTTCCTCTAGCCTGTGCCGTTCATTCGCCAGCCGGCTGGCGAGCGCGCCTACGTCCCAGGCCGGTCTCGACACCAGCCTCGCGCCGGCGATCCTGATCGCCAGCGGGAGACCACCGCAGGCGCCGAGCACGGTCTGGGTCGCCTCGGGCTCAGCCTCGATTCGGTCGGGCCCGCAGATCCTCGCCAGCAGTGCCATCGCCTCGGCCTCCGCCAGCGCCTCAAGCGCCACCACCCGGCCGCCTTCCAGATCGGCAAGCCAGCCCCGGCTGGTGACCAGCACCGCGCTCGACGCGGTGCCGGGTAGCAGCGAGCGCACGTGGGCGGCATCGCGAGCGTCGTCCAGGACGATCAGCATCTGCCGGCCGGCCATTCTGCTGCGGAACTCGGCGGCCCGCTCGGCGACATCGGCCGGGATGGTGGCGTCCGCCATGCCAAGCCCTCTCAGCAGCCGGGCGAGCGCCTCCCCGCTGGTGAGCGCCGACTGCTCGCTCGACCCCTGCAATTCCAGGAAGACCTGTCCGTCAGGAAACTCAGCGCTCAGGCGATGAGCGACATGAATAGCCAGCGCGGACTTGCCCACCCCACCCGCGCCGGTGATCGCCGCGACCCTGACCGGCCGCTCGTCGCCGGCGGTCAGCAGCTCAGCCAGCCAGTCCACCTGATCCATCCGCCCGGTGAACTCCACGAGATCCGGCGGCAACTGCGCCGGCCGCACCGCCGGCCTCGACCCGGCCTCCCCCGTCCCGGCGACCGGCTGGCCGGATCGCTGCTCGTCGGCATCTCGCTGATCCCGGGAGGCGCGGTGCAGGGCGGCTCGGTCGTCCTCGGTCAGGTTCAGTGCGTCAGCCAGCATGGACACCGAGCGCCGGTACGGCCGCGCCGTCCGGCCGGCCTCCATGCTGCTGATAGCTCGCACGCTCAGGCTCGTCAGGGCCGAGAGTTCCTCCTGCGTCAGCAGCGCGTCCAGCCGGTGTCGGCGCAGCAAGGCACCGAAACTCCCGCCATCGCCAGTTGCCACCGCTCTGCTCCCCGAGCTAATAGGACCATCGGATCTGCTAGCAGCATCATCGGACCAGCTGTCGTATGAGTTATACGTATTATCTCCGTGTTACGTTCTCCCCGTCGCGTTGTCAGAAATTTGGCTGCTCGTCACGCGGGTCCCACCGATCCCTCAAGTCACAGAAGGCCGTACCGTCCCGACCGACAAACCGGCGGGAATCGGCGGCAAACCGGCGCGGCGACCGGCGGGGACACCACGGCGGCCAACCGGCGCGGCGACCGGCGGGGACACCACGGCGGCCAACCGGCGCGGCGACCGGCGGGGACACGGCGGCCAACCGGCGAAATGGGAGAGGTCACCGAGCCGGGTTGACTTCTCACCAGTTTCCGTTGAAATTTTGCGCCTTTAGTCCCTTTTTTAGGGTCGAAACCGATGATAAGTGACGGGCGACCGACGACGTATCCCCACTTTCCGTTGTTCCCCACCCCACCAACCACAGCTCCGCGTCTCCGATAAATTGATATTTCCCTTTTACCCGACTCAACGATCCGAGGGCAGGCCTCTGGCATCAGTACCTGGGTTCCCGGCGGCCCTGCCAGGTTTCCGTGATCATGGTCGGGATCTTGATCACGGAAACCTGGCAGGGTGATCACGCGGCTTATGTTCCGTGATCAAGGCTTGCTTCATGATCACGGAAGGTTGCGCGGGTACCTGGGTACCCAGCCGGGGCTGCCGGACCAGTTGCCGGCTTCTGCCGGGTACCCGGCCAGCGGCGCTGCCGCCGAAATAGTGAATCTCGGCCAGCCTCTGCGGAGACCCACCTACGCAGCGCCCGGTTTCACCCGTTCTCAGGCCCAGCGCCCGACCCCCGCAGCCCCCCGAACAAACAACGTCGCGCCGACGCTGCTGCCGCAACGACAGCTACGGGCCGGCGCTGCTGCCCGAACGACAGCTACGGGCCGACGCTGCTGCCAGGGCCGGGGCCGGGCCGGGGCAGGAGCCGGGGCCGGAGCCGGAGCCGGGGCCGGGGCCGGAGCCGGGGCCGGAGCAGGAGCCGGGGGCGGGGCCAGGCCGGCGCTCACTGACCACACTGACCCCGCCGGTCACCGGTCCGGCGGGCTTGCTGGACAGGGCGGTTAGGTGGACAGGGTGGTTAGGCGGGTTAGGGCCTGGTCGGCTTCGGCTAGGAGGGTGGCGATGACGTCGGCGACTGGGCGGACCTCGTTCATGCGGCCGACGATCTGGCCTACTGGCATCGGGACCACGTTGGGGTTGCCTGACTGCATCAGTCGCTGGTGGGCCTCACTGACCAGGAGGTTCTGCAGGGGCATGGGCAGCGGTGCCGGGGCGGCCGGCTCCTCCCAGGCCCTGGTCCAGTCGTTCTTCAGGAGTCTGGCTGGCTTGCCGCTGTAGATGCGCGACCGCACGGTGTCGGACGAGGTGGCCGCGAGCAGGGCGTCGCGCAGGGTCGGGACCTGCGATCCGATCGTGTACTCCTGGGTGGTGAGCCAGTACGAGCCCATCCAGACTCCGACGGCGCCCAGTCCGAGCGCGGCGACGATCTGACGGCCTGAGCCGATCCCGCCGGCCGCGAGGACCGGCACATCGGCGCCGACCGCGTCGACGATCTCGGGCACCAGCACCATGCTGGCGATCTCGCCGGTGTGGCCGCCGGCTTCGTAACCCTGGGCGACGACGATGTCCACGCCTCGGCTCACGTGTCGCTGGGCGTGCTCGGCCTTGCCGGCCAGCGCGGCCACGGCGATGCCCTGCTCGTGCGCGCGGGTGATGACGTCGTCGGGCGGCGAGCCGAGCGCGTTGGCGATCAGCGCGACCGGGTGGGCGAGCGCGACTTCGACGTGAGCACGGGCGACCGAGTGCAGCCAGCCGAGTACTCCCTCGTTCCGGTCACCGTCGGCCGGCAGCGGCGGCACGCCGAGCTTCAGCAGAGTCTGGTCGACGAAGTCCTTGTGACCAGCCGGGATCAGCTCGCCCAGGTCGATCTGCGTGCCCTCGGCGGGAACTTTGGCCGGCATGACGATGTCCACCCCGTACGGACGGCCGTCTGTGTTGGCATCCATCCAGGTCAGCGCGGCCTCCAGATCGGCCGCGTTGTTGTAGCGGACGCAGCCGAGCACGCCAAGCCCGCCCGCCCGGCTGATCGCGGCGGCGACGTGCTCAGAGGGAGTGAAGCCGGCGATCGGGTGCTCGATGCCGAGCCGGTCGCAGAGCGAGGTTCGCAGCGCCACGGAGCTCAGCCCGCCTGGGCCGGAGCAACCGGCGCATCCGGCCCGGCGGGAGCCGGCCGGCCTCGGCCAGCCTGGCTTCGGCGAATCGCTTCGCCCACGGATAGTCGGCTTTCCCGCTCGGCGTCCGGCCGATGCCGTCGGTGAACCAGACCGTCCTGGGCACCTTGTACCCCGCCACGTGTTTCCGGACCACGGCCTCAAGCTCGGCCAGGTCAATCCACCGCCCCTTCGCGCGGCTGCACGATCGCGGCGACCCGCTGGCCCAGCCGCTCGTCGGGGATGCCGATCACCAGCGCGTCGAACACTCCGGGATGCTCCTTGATCGCGCCCTCCACCTCCTCGGGGAAGACCTTCTCCCCTCCGGTGTTCACGCACGTGTTGCCCCGGCCGAGCAGCGTGATCGTGCCGTCATCCTCGAGCCCGCGCGAAATCGCCAGGCACGACGAACCGCTCCCCGTCCACCTCGGCGAACATCGCGGCGGTCTTGACCGGGTCCTTGTAGTAGCCGACCGGGATGTGGCCGCCTCGGGCCAGCCGGCCGATCTCGCCCGGCACCGGCCCGGCTGCCGTCGTCGCCGATCACGATCGTGTGCGGCCCGGGGCGCACGGCGGACCGCCGCGCCGTCATGCCGCCTTGCCGCCACGAAGCTCAGCCCGGTGAACCCGGTCTCCGACGCTCCGATCGCGTCGGTGAACACCACGTTCGGCAACGCGGCCACGCAGGCGTCCCGCACAGTCGGGGAGAACAGCGCGGCGCTGGAGGAGACCGCCACCAGCGAGGACGTGTCGTAGCCGCCCTCGGCCAGTAGCCTCGACCAGCGGCCTGGCCATCGCGTCGCCGATGATGCACGAGCACGTTCACCTTGTGCCGCTGCACCGCCGCCAGATCTCGTGCGGGTCGAACTCGGCAGCAGCACCACGGTGTCGCCGTTGAAGAGCGCCCATATCGCTGCCCACTGGGCGTTGCCGTGGATCAGCGGCGCGGCGCAGAGCCTGACCATGCCGTTGCCCTGGGCACCGCGCTTGACTGGTCCCACTCGTCGGCGCAGCGGCATCCCGGTAACGAAGTCGATGCCGCCGCCCAGCGTGCGCCAGACGTCCTTGTGCCGCCAGAGCACGCCCTTGGGGTAGCCGGTCGTCCCGCCGGTGTAGATCAGGTAGGGTCGTCGCCGCTGCGCGGGCCGAAGTCACGGTCGCGCGACTGGCCGCCAGCGCGTCGTCGTATGGCGTCCCAGGCGCCTCACCAGCCAGCCGAGGTGCCGATCGTCGATCGCCGTACCGTGTCATCGACGCGCCGCCAGGCGGCGCGTCCGGCATGACCGCACGCTACAAGCGGCGCGAATACTGCTGGTCGTAGACGAGTGCGACCAGGTCAGCGTCCGGCGCCATGTACCGCAACTCGTCCGCGACGTACCGGTAGTTGATGTTGACCATCGCTGGCGCGCAGCTTGTAGCTCGCGAGCAGGGTCTCCACGCCTCGATCGAGTTGCGCGCGTACAGCCCGACGTGGTCGCCCGGGCCGACGCCGAGGCCGGCCAGGTGGTGGGCGAGCTGGTTCGTCCGCTGGTCAAGCTCGCGGTAGGTCTCCTGCCGGTCGCCGCAGGCCACGGCCACCCGGTCAGGAAACGCGTCGGCTGCATGCTCGAAGAGGTCGGCGATGTTGAGTGCCATGGGACGAAACTAGAACCTGTTATTGTTTCAGGCAACCCAGACCAGGTGCAAGGAGTCCCGGCGATGACGACGAGCCGAACCGCACGCGCTGATCGAGCGGCAGCGGCCACGTCCTGTCGTCACGATGAACCGCCCGCACGCGCGCAACGCGCTCAGCGGCGCGATGATGGCGCTGATGCGGCAGGCCTGGGACCAGGTCGACGCCGATCCTGGCATCAGGGTGGCGGTGCTGACCGGGGCGGGCGGCGCGTTCTGCGCCGGAGCCGATCTGAAAGCGATGACGGCGTCGCACCCCGGCGACTCGTTCGCGGGCGGCGGCACGGGTGGCGGGGGCGGCATAGATTTGTCGGTGATCGAGCGCTGCTCAAGGGCCGGCGGCTGACCAAGCCGCTGATCGCGGCGGTGGAGGGTCCGGCGGTGGCCGGTGGCACCGAGATCCTGCAGGCCACCGACATCAGGATCGCCGGCGAGAGCGCGCGGTTCGGCGTGTCAGAGGCGCGGTGGGGACTGTTCCCGCTTGGCGGCTCGGCGGTCAGGCTGGTGCGGCAGCTCCCCTATACAGTCGCGGCCGACCTGCTGCTGACTGGGCGGCACATCCTGGCGGCCGAGGCGAAGTCGGATCGGCCTGATTGGCGAGGTGGTGCCGGACGGGCAGGCGCTGGCTAGGGCACTTGAGGTCGCCGAGCTGATCGCCGCCAACGGCCCGCTCGCCGTCCGGGCGATCCTGCGCACGATCAGGGAGACCGAGGGCCTGGCCGAGAACGACGCTTTCGCCATCGAGTCGAAGATCGGCATGGAGGTGTTCAGGTCGGCCGACGCCAGGGAAGGTCCGCGCGCCTTCGCCGAGAAGCGCAAGCCAACCTTCACCGGCGAGTCGCCAGCCGCCGGCCCGCCGGGCGCCCCTACAGCAGGTAGGCGTGCACCCGGGAGCTCGCGCTCCAGAGCGGCCCTGTGCTCATCCTCCTCGGGCGGCGACGCGCTCTCCAGCGCGAGGATCAGGGGCTCAAGCCGCTGCCGGTCATCGTCGGACACGAAGGGCAGCACCTTGTCGCGCGCCTTCCTGACCGCGCTCACCGACGCCAGGCTGAGGCCAAGCGACCCTCCCGGCCCGGCTGACCCGTTGGTAGCGGTCGTGCCGCTCATGAGCTGGTCGACGACCCGGCGGATCGCGGGCAGCGCCGACCGGTCCTGAGCCGCCCCGAAGCTGAGCTCCTCATCCATGAACACGGTGGCGGTCCGCTGGTCACGCGCGCTGACATGCAGGATTCCGTCCACATCGTAGTCGTAGGTGATGTCAAACACGGCGTCCTGGATCAGCCGCTTCTCCGGCAGCGTCACCGTCCAGTCCTTCAGGATGACGTTGTCCTCATCGGTGATCGGCTTGTCCGGATCGCCCTCGATCACCTTGATGTTGACTTCTTCCTGGTAATCGAGCGCCGGGGTGTAGCTGTCGGTGGCGCGGGCCGGGTACTTGGTGTTGCGTCCGATCAGCACAGAGAACCGGCCGGTCACGGCGTCGCCCTTGACGACCGTCCCGAGCGCGTGCTCGGTGCCGACGTGGAAGTCCAGGTCGGTGATGATCCCCTGCAGGATCGCGTCGGCGATCGCAGCGCCCTCCGCGATCGCGGTCATCGGGTCCACGTCGGCGGCCGGCTCCGACCCGACGATTTCGGCAACGAACCGCTGGATGATAGGCATCTTGGAACTGCCGCCGACCATCACCAGGTGATCGATCCGGCCCGGGCTCTCCCGCAGGCAGACCTCGACTGGCTCGCGGGTCCGCTCGATCAGCGGCCTGACCGTCTCCTCGAACAGGTCCCGAGTGACCTCGATGGTGCCGCCTCGGGGCAGGTCAAGCAGGGTTACCTGATCTGAGGAGAGCTGGATCTTAGCGCGCTCAAGATTTATTCGGAACAAATTCAGTTCGTGCGGCTGCCACGTGTCAGCGCCGGCCAGCCGGGGGGTAAGAGCGTCCAGGAACATCTGGTCGACATCGATGCCGCCGAGTCGCTGAATGCCCTTGGACGACTGCTCGATAAAGACGCCCTGGTAGGCCTCGAGCACGGTGACGTCGAGGGTACCGCCGCCCCAGTCGAAAACCAGGATGCGCTGGTTCTGCCCTATCTTGCGGGCATGGGCCATCGCCGCCGCCGTCGGCTCGTTGATCAGCGCGCTGACCTCGATGCCGGCCAGCCCGGCGCACAGCTTGGTCCGGTACCTGGCCTTGCCCCGGCTGTTGGCCGGGACTGTGACCACGGCGCGGTCCAGGCGCTCGACCAGGCCACTGGCGGCTGCCTGCTGCTGGATGTGACGGAAGAAGGTGGCCGCCGCCGCCTCGACCTGAAGCTGCCGGCCGCCGATGGTGACCTCGTCGTCGGTGGCGAAGAGCCGCTTTACGGCCTCCAGCTTGTTGGCCGGGTCCTGCAGCTTGGCCGCCCAGCCGAACAGGGGCAGCGGCTCACCCGATGCGTCTTTCCTCGATTCGAACGCGATGACCGAGGCGAGGACCTTCTCGAAGCCCTTGCCGGCTAGGTCTCCAGGTACCTGATCGTCGAGCTTGATCGTCTCGACCTCGGTGGCCGTTGCCCTGGCCAGGACGCTGTTGGTGGTGCCGAAGTCGATTCCGTAGGCCACGCTCATCGGGCAGCCTCCTGCGGCTGTGGCTCCTGGGTTTCCTGTTCTTTTTCTTGCTCTGGCTCTTTTTCCGGAGGCGGCTCGGGGTGGGAGCGGATGCGGCCCTGGCGGATCACCCGGCCGGTAACCGCGTCCACGTAGGCGGGATCGAGCAGCTCGGGCCGCACGCCCCGGTCATCGACGTTGACGAACAGCAGGCCGCCGTCGGGATGACCCGGGTCGGTGATCCTGGTCAGCGAGGCCTGCTCCACCCAGCCCCGCACGATCCTGGCGAGCGAGGCCGGGTCCGCGTCGTGGTCAAGGGCCGCGTCGAGCTGGGCGAGCTGGGCCAGATGCGCCATCCGCTCGGTGACGGCGGTGACTACCTGCTTGCGCAGGCCCTCGTACGCGTCGGCCGCCGCCGTCGACGAGGGCTCGCGCACCATCAGGACGACTTCCATCTTCTCTGTGCGCCGCTCAAGGCGGTCGAGCAGATCAGTGATCTGGCTCAGCGTTTCCTGCTGACGACGCCAGCGCTTGCTCATCAAGGAACTCCTTCACCACGGGGGAGGGGTGAGCCCTGCGGCTCGGATGCTGACTAGCTGGCGCAGGTACTGGCCCGCCGCGGCCTGCCGCAGCTGCTCTAGGGCCGCGTCCCGGTCACCAGGCCTGGCGGCCAGCCGCTCTGGCGGCGGGCGCAGGACACCGGCCCCCGCGCCGGTAAAGACCTCGGGGTCGGCCGGGATCCGGTAGCAGCCCATGGCCGCGGCCGGATCCCTGATCACGTCGTCGATCTGCTGCAGCGCCCAGGTCAGGTCGGTGAGCTGGTCTATGCCCTCCCGGCCGCGTCTGCGCAGGGACTTCGCCCTGGTCGCGAAGGCCAGATTCGCCTGCGCTCTGGACGCCCCGAAGGGAATCCCCAGGATCACGTACGGATTTCGGTCCATCACCGCCCCTAGATGAATTTCCGCAGCCTGGCGATCTCGTCGGCCCAGCCGCTGGTGGACTTGGTCAGCTGCGCCTGCAGCTCCCGGCTGGCATCGTTGAGTGGCAGCTCGCGCAAGTAGGTCAGGAAGGTCTGCAGCCGCGCGACGTAGGACCCGAGGTCATCGAGCACGGCCTGTTTCTGCCGCCGGATTGCCCGCAGGTTCTGGGTGTCGTATCGCTCCCGCCGCACCAGCTCATCCCACTCCTCGCTGCGGCGCTCGAACTGGCCTTCGGTGATCAGGCCGAGGGCGTTAGCCGACACCGCGAAGCACCTGGCTACCTCGCCGGACGCGTACTCAAGCTCTTCGGGTGACAGCACGGCCTTGCTGGCCCTGAGCCTTACGGCGGTGTCGAACAGCAGGCGTTTCTCGACCTCGGGTGCGATGGAGCCGTCGTGCTCTTCGAGGTAACAGCTGACGTGGGCACCGGCCTGCGCGGCGAAGACCAGGAAGCGAGGTAGCTCAAGCACCTTGCCGGCCAGCAGCACCTCGATGGCCGGGACGAGGCCCAGGGCCTCGCCGAACGGGCAGTGAATCGCCTCGTTGAGCTGGGAGACGAATTCGTCCTTCTCGGCCAGCAGCCAGGCTTGCGGTTCGGCGGCGCCGGCCAGGCGGACAATGACCTTGGCCACGTCCGCGAGTCCTGTGTCGTCGCTGTCACTCTTCGACCTGGCCCAGGTCCTGTAGTAGTCCAGGGCGTCGGTCTGAGCCTGACTGGTGCAGAGCACGGTGCTGGCTTTTCTGGCAGGCCCGGTGGGGCTGGCGGTGCTGACTAGCCAGGTCGCGTCGTAGCTGTCCGCCTGCTGGATCAGCCAGCGGTGGAAGTCATCGGGCTGGGGCCGGGCCAGGGCCTGCCGCACCAGCTCGCGCAGCGAATCCGGGTACTCCGGTGACGAGGAGTCGTCGCCCCACAGATCAACGGCGCGCCGGATGGCGCTGCGCCGCACGTTCTCATCGGTGTCCTCGCTGACCAGCCGGGCCAGGTAGGGGATCGCGGCCAGCGAGCCCTGCGAACCCGCCAGCACGCTGGCGTTGACGAGCAGGCTGGTCGTGTACTGACCTTGAAGGGCCTCGTCCAGGGTTCGCAGAGCCGGCTGCCACTGGCCCTGCTGGTGCTCGGCGAAAGCCACGACATTCAGCGCCTCATCGCTCGTCGCCTCGCTGCCGGTGCGAGCGGCGAGGTCGCGGCCGGCGCTAACCGCTTTCACCCAGTTCTTCTCGAAGACCAGTTGCTGCAGCAGGCACAGGTCCAGCCACTCCCCAAAGCGCGGATGCTGTTCCCGCAGCCGGGCCGGCAATTCGAGCCTGCCGGTCATGGCACATTCCCGCAGGTGAGGCCAGCACGACGGGTCGGCGGCCAGCTCGTCGGGTACCTCGGCCACCTGGCCAGCCTTGATCTCCGCGCGCAGCGAGTCCACCAGCGTCAGGACGCGCCTGGCGTCCGGGCGAAGGTGGTCGAAATCGGCCGCCGTGCCAGATTCCCGCCAGGCGGCCAGCGCCCGGTAGTGCTCCACAGCCAGATCACCGGCAGGGAGATCGTCAAGCGCGGCTGGCCGCTCCCCCGTGAGGAAAAGGCGCCTGGCCGCCTCGGCCATGAAACCGGCGCCGGCCACCTCGGCGTCGGTCGCCCGGCCGGGGTCAAGCCTGCACCGCAGGTACGCGGCCGCCTCGGGGTTCCACCGGATCTGACCTGCCAGACTGGATGCGATTACCCGCCGGTCGATCAGGTCGTCGAGCAGCGGCACTGGCAGGAAGCTGAGGCTTTCGGTATCTATGCCGGTGGCCTGGCCGCCTTGTCCTCGCAGGTAGGTCACGAGCCCGCGAACCTGGCGCAGGTCAGCCGGGACCGGAAGGTCGCACCGCTCTAGCTTGACGATCGCGGAGGCGATCTGATCTTGCGCGCCGGCGGCGGCTCCGGGGGCGGCGGCAGCGAAGGGCATGAGGACGTCGAGTGCCGCCTGCCCGGGTGCCGGAGCCAGTGCCGCGCCCAGCGCGCGGGCGTCGAGGTCGCGTTCGCTGAACGGCTCTAGCCGCTCGCGGGCCCGCTGCGCCAGTGCTGGATCGGCCAGCAGGTCCCCTGCCCGCATCATCAGCAGTCGCACCCGCTCGGCGTAGGCCGCCGCGGGAAGCTGCTCTAGGTAGCCGAGGAGGCTGGCCGTCTGCCCGCTTACCGCAGCCGCCCTGGCCAGATACCACCGCACCTCGGCCGGACTCAGCTGGAACTCGGGAAGCAGCCTGGCCTGATCAAGCATGATCGCGTCGATCGCCGCCGCCCGCCGGGAGCCAAGGCTGGCCATCGCGTGCGGCATGGCGGCCGCCCACGCCACCTCCGGCGACCACTTCCCGCGCAAGCTGCCCGCCGCGCACTGCTGCACGGCCCGCCACAGCCTGCCAGCCGCACCAATGACCGCCGGTCCCCCGACGTCCACCGGCCTGGCCGCGTCGAACTGCTCAGCCGGCAAGTCGACCGGCTCATCGCCCTTGACCAGCACCCGCAATCCGGCCGGAGACTCGTTCAGCACTAAGCCGTTGCGCTTCCCCAGCCGACCTTTCACCTCGATTACCTGGCCAATGCGTGCCGATCCCGCCTCCGGGCGATCGAGCGGAACCCCGCAACTGGAGCAGACTGTTGCCTTCTCCGGGCCAAGGTCAAGTCCGCACGCACGGCACCACGCAGTCACCACCATTGCGATATCCCCCTCCGCGCGACCACGCGACAATCTATATTCCAACTTTATAGGCGTCTATACCTGCAGACCAGTGACCTAACCCAATCTCGTCCCTATAGCCCACGAAATAATGCTCCATTCCAGCGTTTCACCCAAGCGAATGGAATGTAATCCACAAACCGCGACCCCGGCTTCCCCTCCGAGATCGCGCCACTGATGTTCCGCGATCAACCCATATCCCCCCACCGCGACCCGGCCTCCCTCATGTGATCACCGCCCCGACCATGATCAAGGAACATCAACGGGGCACCGCCGCTGGCCTGCCCCATGGATGTGGCAGCGCTGGTGATCCAGCCCCAGCTATGTCACATCGATGGGGCTGGAGCACCAGCTATGTCACATCGATGGGGTGCGGCCCGGCAGGACAGCGGCGGGACAGGCCCAGGCTGGGCACCCCGCCGGGGCCGGGCACCGCGTCTCAGACCGGGAGGGCTTACTGGGTGAGGCCATAGTCGGCGGAGGAGGCGGGCGGGCTTACTGGGTGAGGCCGCGGTCGGCGGAGGCGGCTCGGGCGGGCTTACCGGGTGAGGCCACGGTCGGCGGAGGCGGCGGGGGTGACCTCGTAGGCGTAGGCGACGTAGTTGCTCAGGTAGCTTCCCGTGGCGGGGTCGAACGTGCCGCCGCAGGTGATCAGGCGGAGTCCCGCGTACGGGACCGGGCCGTAGACGGCGGCGGTCGGGAAGGCGGCCTTGCTGTACTCGCGGACGGCGGTGATGTCGAAGACGGCCAGGGTGCCGTTGGCGCGCAGCACGTAGGCCCGGTCGCCGGGACGCAGCAGGCGCAGCCGGAAGAAGACGCCAGGCCCTCGATAGGAGTCCACGTGGCCGGCGATCACGGACGATCCGATGGCGCCGGGTCGCGGGCTCGCCGTGTACCAGCCAGCGACGCTGGTGGTCGACGGGACTTCCATCGCGCCGTCGCTGGTGGTGCCCAGCGTGATCAGCCTGGTGCGCACCCCGATCGCCGGGATGACCAGGTACACCGGCCTTGGCACTTGGCCGTGGCTCGCGGGACCGGGCACTGGCCCGACCGGGCCGCGCGGGACGGCCACGTGCGGGATCGGGCCCGCGGCGTAGGCACCCCGGCCGCCGAAGACGCCGAGGCTGCTCGCTACGAGGCCGCCGAGCCCGGTCAGCGTGACCAGCGAGCCGGCCAGCAGAACGATGAGTCCTGCTGGCCGGCCCGACCGGCTTGGCCGGCCAGAACCGCCAGTGCGGTCCGACCGGCCAGAACGGCCCGGCCGGCGCGCTGGTGCCGCATGGCGCCCGCCAGATTTCATTTCACCGCGCGCCAGCTGGCTGACGGCGGTTCCTGCGGAGGCTGGTCAGGCCGATCGCTGCTAGCAGCAGTCCGCCCGCCAGCACGGCCGCCCACGGCAGCAGGGACGGCCCCGGCACCGGCGCGGTGCCGCCGAGGCCGGTAGCCGGTGCTATCGTCGGGAGTTCCCTGCTGCCCACCGCGTCGGTGAGATCGACCATCCGCAGGTGCTTGGATGAGTCGAGGATCACCAGGGTGTGGATGCTGCCGGCCGCCAGCCTGACCCGGTCGGCGACAGATTCGGTACTGCCTGCCGCCCGCATCGTGTAGCTGCCCTTGGACAGCGACTGGAAGGCGGTCGCGGTCGCGAAGGTCAGGTCGTGACCGAGCACAAGCTTCTGAGCCCGCACCGTGACCTCATGCTCGCGCATCGAGGCCTGGATGATCCTGACCATGGAGTGGCCAGCGGGAGCGGAGAGCTTGTCATCGAGCACGACCAGGCGCAGGCCAGAACGCGGGCCCATGCCAGCGACCGTGTACGCCTTGCCTGCCTGTACCTTGACCGCCGTGGAGAGCACCGGCGGGGATGATGCGGCCGCGCCGGCCGCGCGCATGGCGACCGTGTAGGTACCGGCCGGGGCCGGCAGGTAGGGCGAGACCGTTCCGTAACTCACGTGATGCAGCACGACCTCGGCCCGAGGATTGCCGAACGAGTACAGATAGACATCCACGGCCGGGGTGTTGGGCGACAGATGGGCGAGCCTGAGCCAGCCGGTGTGCGCCGACACCGCCGAGTGCCCCGCCGACACCGAGGACCCTGCCGACACCGCCGACGACGCCGGCGCCACCGCATAGGCCAGCAAACCCGCGGCAAGCGCGCAGGCGGCCAGCACATTCCGGATGACCGGCCTGAACACAATTAATCTCATGGTTTCCTCTTTTCTGATTTTCCCTGATTCGATGCCGGGCTTTTCGCCCGCCATCAGGTCATTGCCGCCCTGGCCGCAGCCGCGCTGGCCGCTACTGCGCTGGCCGCTACTGCGCTGGCCGCTACTGGGGCGGCCCGGCAATCGGCGTGGTCTCGACCGGATTGCTGTCGAATACTCCGAACTGAGTCGGCGCGCCGAAGTCGACTTGTACGACGGTCTGGCCGTTGGCTAGCCGCCAGTGCAGGACCTGGGCAGGCTGCAGCGGCGTTATCTGCGCGTCCAGGAAACGCAGAATCTTGGCGACCGCCTTCGTCAGGGTGGAGGTGGTCTGCGCGGACCTGGCCGGGCCTGCCGTGAGCGAGATGCCGTGGCGGCGAAGCATCGGCGTGATGTTCATCGACAGCATGGGCATGCCCGCGCTCGCCCCTGGTCCGGCTCCGCCGAATTCGAGCACCGACACCGGGCTGCCCACGTGGACGAGGGCGGCCAGGTTGGTGAGCAGCCGCGAGTCCACGTCGCCGGCGGCCAGCTCCCGCGCCGCCGCCCCGGTGACCAGGACTCCCCGGTTGTGCAGCAGCGCCTCGCCCGCCGACCGCCTGGCACTCACGTCGGCCGCTAGCTGCCGCTGATAGGCGGCCGCACCAGGAGCGATGACCCTGACCTGCACCCCCGGGCTCCCCTTGCCGAACCTGGCCAGCACCGCCGGCGCGTAGACCTTGTACAGCCTGCGGCCGAACTGATGCCTGATAGCCGGTGTCGCCACCACGATGTCAGCGCCGAGCGGATCGGCCGCGCCCTGGGCAACCTGCGAGATCTGGCCGGACGAGATGCCGTGCGCGACCAGCGCCGCGCACATCAGCGGATCGCAGGCCACGTCCGCGTTCGGCTCGACCCACCTGGCTATCCACGCGGCCGCACGCGCTCGCACCGCGGCGGCCTTGTCCACCGCCGGGTCGGAGGGTTCCCCGCCGCCGGGACCGGTGCGATGCTGCACGGCGCTGGGGACGACGAGTACCGAGACGATCGCCGCCAGGCCGAGCAGGGTCGCGAACAGCAGGAGCCGCTGCCGCATGGCCCTGACCGGCAGCGAGCGTGCATGCCTGGGGTAGACCCGAGGCTCCTCGTCCCTGATGCCCGCCATCGTGCTCTCAACCGCCTTTGAACCATCGGTGACCCGGCCTGGCGCGGAATGCCGGGTTCCTGGCTCACTAAATGCAATCGTCTGCTTTACCGGAACAGTCTTGGTGGTTACCATAAGATGCCACCATCCGCCAGCAGCCGGGGTGGCTTCATGTGATTCGGCAGTCGGCATCGCGTGCTCGCGCCTATTAGCGTCGATTCCACGGCTATAAACCTCCACAAGGCAATCCGCGCACACGGGATGAGCGAGATATAGCATGCCGATGCGCCGCGCATGCCGTTCTCAGCGAAAGTTGATAACTATCTCTGGAGAATTCGCGTGAAGTCGGGTTGTACCGTTGTCAGCCAATAGCAACCGTCGCGCACCGCCAGCCCGCACCAGCTAGACAGTCGCGGCAGGACCCGGCTGCCAGGAGCGGATAATGGGACTCATGAGCAACCCAGCCGACGTCCCCGCCGTGCCGATGCCTGACGGAGGGCGGCTCCCGGTCGTCGGCTTCGGCACCTGGAAACTGCGCGGTGACGAGGCGAGGGGCGCGGTCAATGCCGCGCTGTCCTCGGGCTACCGGCACATCGACACCGCCACGATGTACGGCAATGAGGACGCGATCGGCCAGGCTCTGGCGGCGAGCGAGGTCGGCCGCGATGAGGTCTTCCTCACGACCAAGCTCCGGCCTTCGGACGCGGGCCAGGCCGAGAAGGTGCTGCACCGCTCGCTGCGGGCACTGCGCACCGACCGGATCGACCTGTGGCTGCTGCACTGGCCGCCGGCCAGGACGAGCGCGAGCCGGGCAGGCCTGGAACGAGCTCAGGCGGCTGCGTGACGCTGGCCTGACCCGTGCGATCGGAGTCAGCAACTACTCTCTGGCCCAGCTCGATGACCTGATCAAGGCCACCGGCGAGGCCCCGGCGGTCAACCAGGTGCACTGGGACCCGCTCCGGCATGACCCCGGCGTGCTGGCCGGGCACACCGAGCGCGGCATCGTGCTTGAGGGCTACAGCTCGATCAAGGACGTGAATCTCAGTGATGGCCGGCTGACCGAGATCGCCGCGGCTCATCAGGTGACGACGGCTCAGGTCATCCTGCGCTGGAATCTGGACCATGGTATTGTCGTCATCCCGAAGTCCGCCCGCCCGGACCGGATCAGCACCAACCTCGACCTGTTCGGCTTCAGGCTGGACGCGAGCGAGCTGGCGACGATTGACGCGGGCCTTCGCAAGTAGAACACGTTCTAGTATCCTTCCCTCGTGAGCCAGCCTCCCCTCGTGAGCCAGCCGCCGCCTGACCAGCCCCCGCCTGACCAGCCGCTGCACGCTCCGCTGGAGATCTCGTTCGACTACACCCGCTCCCTCGGCCCCACCCTCGGCGCGTTCATGACCGCGCTGGCCGGCCGCCGCCTCCTCGGCGCCAGGGCCGCCGACGGACGGGTGCACGCTCCGCCGTTCGAGTACGACCCGGTGACCGCCGCGCCGCCGTCGCCAGCCGAGCTTCGTCGAGGTCGGCCCCGGCGGCACAGTGGTGACCTGGACCTGGATGCGGCGGCCGATGGCGGGGCAGCCGCTCGGACGGCCGTTCGGCTGGGCGCTGATCAGGCTCGACGGCGCCGACACCGCGATGCTGCACGCCGTCGACGCCGGCTCGGCTGACCAGATGCACACCGGCATGCGGGTCCGGCCGAGATGGTCAGCCAGTCGCGGCAGCGGAATCGGCGACATCGAGTGCTTCGAGCCGGGTGAGGCCCCGCAGCCGCAGCCCCCGGCCGCCGAGGCCGAGACCGAGCCCGAGCCCGAGCCCGAGCCCGAGATCACCATGATCACGACGCCGATCAGGCTGAGCTACGACCACACCGTCTCCCCCGGCGAAAGCAGCTACCTGCGCGCACTCGCGCACGGCCGGCTGATCGGGCAGCGCTGCCCGGCCTGCGGCAAGGTGTACCTGCCGCCGCGCGGAGCCTGCCCGGTCGACGGCGTGCCGACCGAAACCGAGGTCGAGCTGCCCGACACCGGCATCGTCACGACGTTCTGCGTGGTGAACGTGCCGTTCCACGGCCAGCAGGTGGCCACCCCTTACGTGGCCGCCTCGGTGCTGATCGACGGGGCCGACATCGCGTTCCAGCACCTGATCCTTGGCTGCCCGCCGGACGAGGTCAGGATGGGGATGCGGGTCAGGGCGGTCTGGCGGCCCCGCGAGGAATGGACCACCTCCATGCGCAACATCGACCACTTCGAGCCGGCCGGGGAGCCCGACGCGCCGTACGACACCTACTCCCACCACCTCTAGCCGAACAGCCCGACCGCGACCGGCCCGGCCCGCCGCCAGGAAGGACCCCAAGCTCGTGACTGACGTGGCAGTGATCGGCTTCGCACAGGCCCCCCAGGAGCGGCACTCCCCCGCCACCACCAACGGGGTCGAGATGCTGGTACCGATCTTCGGGGAGATCTTCCAGGCCACCGGACTGACCAAGGACGACATCGGCTTCTGGTGCTCGGGCTCAAGCGACTACCTGGCCGGGCGGGCGTTCTCCTTCGTCTCCGCCGTCGACGCCATCGGCGCGTTCCCGCCGGTGATGGAGTCGCATGTGGAGATGGACGGCGCCTGGGCCCTCTACGAGGCCTGGCTGAAGGTGCTGACCGGCGAGGCCGAGCTCGCCCTGGCCTACGGCTTCGGCAAGTCATCGGCCGGCCACCTGCGCCGGGTCCTGGCCCTTCAGCTCGACCCCTATCTCGTCGCCCCGCTCTGGCCAGACTCGGTGTCGATCGCCGCCCTCCAGGCCAGGGCCGGCCTCGAAGCCGGGCTGTGGACCGAGGACGACCTCGCCCGGGTCGCCGCCCGCCACCTGGACGCGACCCCGGCCGAGCTGCTCGGCCGGCCCTACGTCGCCGACCCGCTGCGCGCGCACGACTGCGCCCCGGTCACCGACGGAGCCGCCGTGGTCATCCTGGCGGCCGGCGACCGCGCCCGCGAGCTGTGCGAGCGCCCGGCCTGGATCACCGGCTTCGAGCACCGGATCGACTCGGCCTCGATCGGCGCCCGCGACCTCACCGTCTCACCGTCCGCGCACGCCGCAGGACAGGCGGCCGGAGCGGCACAGGCGCAGGTCGCCGAGCTGCACGCGCCTTTCACTCATCAGGAGCTGATCCTGCGCCAGGCGCTCGGCCTCGGCGACGCGGTGAGGATCAGCCCGTCCGGCGGCGCCCTGCGCGGCAACCCGATGTTCGCCGCCGGGCTCGCCAGGATCGGCAGCGCGGCGCGGGAGATCATGACGGGCCGCGCCGATGTGGCACTCGGGCACGCGACGAGCGGGCCGGCCTTGCAGCAGAACCTCATCTGCGTCCTGCGATCCACTCCAGACGGCGAGGATTAAATGAAGCATCGCGCGGCTGTGCTGGGAACAGGCCAGACGAGGCACCGGAGCAAGCGAGCCGACGTGTCGATCGCCGGGCTGTGCCGCGAGGCGGTTGACCGGGCCCTGGCCGATGCCGAGCTCACCATCGACCAGATCGACGCCGTCGTGGTCGGCAAGGCGCCCGATCTGTTCGAGGGCGTGATGATGCCCGAGCTCTACCTGGCCGACGCACTCGGCGCCGTGGGCAAACCCCTGCTCCGCGTCCACACCGCCGGCTCGGTCGGCGGTGCCACCGGGCTGGTCGCTGCCAGCCTGATCCAGGCTGGAGTGCACCGCCGGGTGCTCGCGGTCGCGTTCGAGAAGCAGTCGGAGTCCAACGCGATGTGGGCGCTGTCGATCTCGCCCCCGTTCTCGATGCCGGTCCTGGCCGGGGCTGGCGGCTACTTCGCTCCCCACATCCGCAGCTACATCCGGCGCAGCCAGGCCCCAGGGCACATCGGGGCGATGGTCGCCGCCAAGGACCGCCGCAACGGCGCCCGCAACCAGTACGCCCACCTGCGCCAGCCCGACATGACCATGGAGAAGGTGCTGGCCTCGGCGATGCTGTGGGACCCGGTCCGCTACGACGAGACCTGCCCGTCATCGGACGGGGCCTGCGCCGTCATCCTCGGTGACCAGGCCGCCGCCGAGGTCTCGAATCAGCCCGTCGCCTGGATCAGGGCCACGTCCATGCGCACCGAGCCGACGATGTTCTCAGGTAAGGACCACGTGAACCCCGCGGCCGGGGCCGACGCGGCCAGGGCACTGTGGGAGTCGGCCGGGATCACCAGCCCGGTGGACCAGATTGACGCCGCAGAAATTTATGTACCATTCTCGTGGTTTGAACCTATGTGGCTGGAGAACCTCGGCTTTGCCGCACCCGGTGACGGCTGGCGGCTCACCGAGGCCGGGGAGACCGAGATCACCGGAGCGCTGCCGGTCAACCCGTCCGGCGGGGTGCTCAGTTCCAATCCGATCGGCGCGTCAGGCCTGCTGCGCTTCGCCGAGTCGGCGATGCAGGTGACCGGCAAGGCCGGCGACCACCAGGTGCCGGGTGCCCGCACGGCGCTGGGCCACGCCTACGGCGGCGGCTCCCAGTACTTCTCCATGTGGGTCGTGGCCAGCACCCCGGACTAGGCTAGCTGTAGGCGACGGGCAGGCGCTTGATGCCGTTGAGCCAGCCCGACCGCAGCCGCTCCGCGTCGCCGGCCTGGCGGATCGCCGGCATGGCGTCGGCTACGGCGTTGAAGATCAGGTCGATCTCCATCCTGGCCAGGTTGACCCCGATGCAGTAGTGCGCTCCGGTACCGCCGAAGCCCAGATGCGGATTCGGGTCCCTGGTGATGTCGAACTTCTCTGGCGAGGCGAACACGTCCTCGTCGAAGTTGGCCGACCGGTAGAACAGCCCGACCCGCTCGCCCTTCTTGATTTCCTGACCGCCGATCACGGTGTCGGCCTTGGCCGTCCGCTGGAACGCGGTCACCGGAGTGGCCCACCTGACGATCTCGTCGGCCGCGGTGGCCGGCCGCTCGGCGCGGTAGAGCTCCCACTGATCCGGATGGTCGAAGAAGGCGAGCATGCCGTGGCTGATCGCGTTCCTGGTGGTCTCGTTGCCCGCTACCGCCATCAAGATCACGAAGTAGCCGAACTCGTCCGAGCTCAGCTGGTCACCGTCGATCTCGGCGTTGACCAGCTTGGTGACGATGTCGTCGCGCGGGGACTGCTTGCGCTCCTCGGCGAGCACCATCGCGTAGCCGACCAGTTCGGCAGCCGCCAGCTGGCCTGCGCTCTCGAACTCAGGGTCGTCGTAGCCGACCATCACGTTCGACCACTCGAAGATCTTCTTCCTGTCCTCCTGCGGCACTCCCATCAGGTCAGCGATTGCCTGGAGCGGCAGTTCGCAGGCGACGTCGGTGACGAAGTCGCCGGTACCCGACTCCAGCGCGGTCGCCGCGATCCGCTGCGCCCGCTCGGTGAGGCTCTCCCGAAGGCTGTGGATCGCCCGGGGGGTGAAGCCGCGCGAGATGATCTGCCGCAGCTTGGTGTGCTGCGGCGGGTCGATATTCAGCAAGATCAGCCGCAGCAGGTCAATGCTGTCCTTGACCTGCCCGCCGTGCCTGATGATCGCGCTGTTCTCCCAGCTGCCGAAGAGGTCGCTGTTGCGCGAGATCTCGACCACGTCCGCGTGCCTGCTGACGACCCAGAAGCCGTCGTCGTCGAAGCCGGAGTCCGGCTGGCTGTTCCACCAGACCGGGGCGGCCCGGCGCAGTTCGGCTAGCTCGGCCGCCGGCACCCGGTGCGCGTACAGATCGGGGTCGGTGAAGTCGAATCCGGCGGGAATCTGTGGTCCGGCCATGGCTGCCTCCGCCTCCCGCGTCGCCGCGTCTGGAACCCGTTCTAGGCACGATTGAACCACGCGCGGCGCCGGCGGTGAACCGGCAACAGACGAGAAACTGGAACACGTTCTACTATTGAGATCAGCCGACCCTGAAGGAGGGGCGGCGGAGGCCGGAGGGGTACCCATGGGAACTGCCGTCATCGTCGAAGCGATTCGTACCCCGATCGGCAAGCGCAACGGCAGCCTGTCCGGGCTGCACGCGGCCGAGATCCTCGGTGCCGCCCAGCGCGGCGTGATCGAGCGGGCTGGCCTTGATCCGGCGCTGGTCGAGCAGATCGCCGGCGGCTGCGTCACCCAGGCGGGCGAGCAGTCGAACAACGTGACCAGGACGGCCTGGCTGCACGCGGGCCTGCCGCACCAGGCCGGCTGCCTGACCCTGGACGCCCAGTGCGGCTCGGCGCAGCAGGCCGTGCACCTGATCGCCGGCCTGATCGCGGCCGGCGCCATCGACGTCGGCATCGGCTGTGGCGTCGAGGCGATGAGCAAGGTACCGCTCGGCACGGCGGCGATGGCCGGCGGCACCAGCCCCCGACCGGCGAGCTGGACCATCGACCTGCCCAACCAGTTCGTCGCCGCCGAGCGGATCGCCAGGCGGCGCGGCCTGACCAGGGCCGACCTGGACGCCTTCGGCCTGCGCTCGCAGCAGAACGCGGCCAGGGCCCAGTCGGCCGGCCACTTTGACCGGGAGGTGCTCGCGGTCAAGGCACCGGTACTCAACGCCGGCCGGCAGCCGACCGGCGAGACCGCGACCGTGGACCGGGACCAGGGTCCGCGCGAGAGCACCGCCGAGGGCCTGGCCAGGCTCAAGCCGGTGCTGGATGACGGGCTGCACACGGCAGGCACGTCCTCGCAGATCTCGGACGGGGCGGCGGCCGTGCTCCTCCTCGACGAGACCCGGGCCCGCGAGCTCGGACTGCGACCGCGGGCCAGGATCGCTGCCCAGGCCCTGATCGGTGACGAGCCCTATTACCATCTCGATGGCCCGGTAGCGGCTACCGAGCGGGTGCTGAGGCGAAGCGGCAGGTCCATCGGTGACATCGATTTGTTTGAGGTAAATGAAGCGTTCGCATCGGTCGTGCTCTCCTGGCTGAGCGTGCACGGGGCCGATCCTGACCTGGTCAACGTCAATGGCGGCGCGATAGCACTCGGTCACCCGGTCGGCAGCACAGGCTCCCGGCTGATCACGACGGCACTGCACGAGCTTGAGCGGCGCGATGCCAGTACGGCGCTGATCTCGATGTGTGCGGGCGGGGCGATGGCGACTGCGACGATCATCGAGCGGATCTCGCCGGCCTGCGCCGCCGGCCCGGCGCGGTCAGTCGTCGGCGATCTGGATGCCGAGGGCGCCGGCCAGGATGCCGGCTAGCGCGAGCGCGTCCTGGCTGCCGATGATCGCCCCGCGCAGGCTGGTCACGCCGCTGATGCCGGTCAGTACGCAGCCAGTCAGCCTGGTACCGGTCATCGTCGCGCCGGAGAACTGAGCGCCGGACAGGTCACAGCGCTCGAACCGGACGCCAGACAGGTCGGCGTCGCCGAAATTGGCCTGGTCGAGCCGGCAGTCAGCAAAAAGGACGTCGGTGAATCTGGTCGCCGCGAAGGAGGCCAGGTCCATCCGGCAGTTGCTGAAGGTCACGTCGCGCAGGGTGCCGGCCAAGTAAGAAAGACCGGTCATCCGGCTGGCCTCGATCGCCACCCGAAGCATCGAGCACTCCCGGCCGAGCAGATTGGCCAGGTCGCACCGGCTAAACTCGGCGTCCCTGAACATCACTCGCCGAAGCCGAGCCTGGCCCAGGCTGACATTGCCAAACCGGCACTGATCAACGTCAGCACCGACCGCCTCGCTGCCGGACAGGTCCAGGTCCTGGAAAGCCAGCTCAGCCAGAACCACACCATCGACCAACTCTGCCAAGACGCCGCGATCGGACAGTTCGACTCCCGCACCCGCGCCAGCCCACGACCCTGCCTGCGCCGCCGGCAGCCGGGCCTCGGCGAGGCTGGCCGGCAGGTCGGGCGCGGCCGGCTCCCGGCGACGGGCACGTCGGGCGCCTGCGGACTGTCCAGCTGCAGGGCGTCCTGCTGAGGGGTTAGCACGGCCGGGCATCCGCTCATGGTAGCCGGGCCCCCGCAGACTCCCGTAGTAGTAGGGCAAGCCTCGCCTACGGAACATGGACGGCGTGATCACGCCAGCTGATTTCCGGGCTCTGGCACGAATTCCGTGATTGGGCTGGCGGCTGGTGCGCGGGGTTGGCGATAGGCGTTATAGGGATATGGATATTTCGGATTGCTGGTCGGGGTGTAGGCAGACAGAGTTTCTGGACCGGTGAGTCCCCGCCAGGGCTCCGTGATCATGGCCGGGTTCTTGATCCCGGAAACCTGACAGGGGGATCACGCGGCTGACGTTCCGTGATCAAGGCCTGCCTCATGATCACGGAAACCCGGAAGGGGACTCACCGGGTCCAGGAACCTTGTACCCCTTAGATCACGGAACATCGACGGGCCTCATCACCCGGCCCGGTCCCGGAAATCACCCGCCCCTGCCATCTCGGAACCCCAGCGCCATCCCGGAACCCCAGCGCCGGTGCCCGGGTACCGCAGGCGATGCTGGACCCACTTGCGACAACAGCCAGCCTGAGCCGCGGGAGCGGCACCGCGCCGATGTCGACTCGCTGAGATCGCTTGGTTGCGCTATGTTTCTATTCCTTGCCGCGATTGTAGAGATACTGTCCTTTTCATGGTTTATCGGTAGAGGTGGGTCACTTGTACATCAGGAATATGAGCCGTCGTGCGCGGCTGGCCATGGGGGTCGCGTTCGGCACCATGACGGCGGCCGCGGCTATCGCGGGGGCGGCCGCGGCGGTCGCGACCGTCGCGGATGGCGGCTGCCAGCCGGGTTCCGGGCCGCAGCTCGCTGGGCAGCACCTCACCTCCGCGCAGGTGTCAGGTTTCGCGCCAGGGCATCTGCGCTGCGCCAATCTGACCGGCGCCGATCTGAGCGGCCTCGATCTCACGCAGGTCGACTTCACCGGCGCGACCATGCGGAACGCCAATCTGCAGCATGCCACCCTTGACCAGGCGACCCTGGATTCGGCGGACCTCTCGGGCGCTAACCTGACCGATGCCAGCATGGTCCAGGTCGAGGCGAAGGGCGCGAAGCTGATCGGCGCTAACCTGTCGGGCGTCGACCTGACCCAGGCGGACCTGACCGGGGCTGACCTGTCCAAGGCGAACGTGAGCGGCGCCTCTTTCGTGCAGGCCACCCTCGACGACACCACCTTCACCGGCGCGACCGGCCTCGCGCCGTGGGATCTCTACATCGGCGCGGCCGCTCTGCTGTTCTTCTTGCTGCTGGCCTGGATCACGCTGCGGCGCGGACTGCGGCTGCGCAAGAACGCGGGCGGCTTCGGCTACTCCAACTCGATCGGCAGCAACCCGGCCGTGCTGATGCTGCGCGGGCTGGCCGGAGCGATCGTCGTCGCGGTCGGGTTCAACCTGACGGTCGGCGGCTTCATTGGCGAGATCCTCAGCGCGGCCGGGCCGCCCGTCTCGCAGACCTGCCAGGGTGCCCTGTGCACGGTTGGCGTGTCGAGCGGGTTCATCGGCCTCTTCGGCGGCGTCGTCTTGATGATTGCCGGCTTCGTACTGCGGAGCGTGCGCAAGAGCAATCAGCCCGTCGGCATCTCACCCAACTTTTCCGGTGGCAGTTTCGGCGGCGGCAGCTTCGGCGGCACGCCACTTAGCTAACGGGTCGGGCTTAGCTAACGGGTCGGGCGCTTGCGGCCGACGCCGGCATAGAACCAGGCCCGCTCGGCCTCGTCCGGGGCTGGTCGCGCCTGGTCGTCCGGCCGCCAGAGCGGCAGGTAGACCAGGCCGGGGTCGACCAGGGTGAAGCCGTCGAAGAACCGGCCGATCTGCTCGGCTGATCTGGTGTGGGCCGAGGTCGTGGCGTTCTTGTACAGATCCTCGACCTTGGCCGCCGCCCCCGGCGCCGCCTCGTTCGTGGCGTGCGAGATCACCAGGTGACTGCCGGGCACGAGCGAGGCGGCGAAGCTGGTCACGACGCCGAACGGGTCGGCCTCATCGGGCACGAAATGCAGCACGGTCACCATGAGCAGCCCGACGGGCCGGTCGAAGTCGATCAGCCTGCGGACTTCTGGGTGCCGCAGTACGGTCTGCGGCTCGCGCAGGTCAGCGTTGATCACGCTGGCCAGCGGGTTACCGCGAAGCAGGTGCTTGCTGTGCGCGACTACGCCAGGGTCGTTGTCGACGTACACCACCCTGGCCTCAGGATCGCCGCGATGGGCGATCTCATGCACGTTCTCCTGGGTCGGGATTCCCGAGCCGAGATCGAGGAACTGGCGAGTGCCCGCTGCGATCAGGTACCTGACCGCCCGGCCCAGGAAGGCGCGATTCTGGGCGACGATGTACTTGGCATTCGGCTCGGCCTGGATGAGGCGGCGGCCAAGCTCGCGGTCGGCCGCATAGTTGTGATGACCGCCGAGGAAAAAGTCGTAGAGCCGCGCGACGCTGGGGCGATCGGTCTCGACGCCCGCCGGGCCGGTCTCTGACATGAATAGCTCCTATTCGGCGTCGGCTCGGGTCGCCGCGGTCGCCTCGCTGGCGGCCCTGGCCTTGTGGTATTCCGCTAGCTTCTCGTCGAGGTCGCGCACCGCGGCGGTATCGGCGGCGAAGCCGAGCTCATGCCGCAGGCTGACGATCCGGGCGGAGATCCGCCGGGAGCTGTTCAGCGTCGTCAGCCTGGCCGAGTCGGCCAGGGTCTCGCACGCCTCGGTGATCTCGTTCTGCTTGATCAGCGCCTCGGCGCGGAAGGCCAGGGTGAGCGCGCTGTTGTGGCAGTTGACCGGTGCGAGCAGGCCAAGCGAGCGGCGGGCCGCGTCTGAGGCGTCAACCGGCATGTTCAGCTTCAGCGCGCACTCACTCTCCGTACCCCAGTAAAACGAGCGGTCGTAGAAATACCACCAGGGCGACCTTGGCATGTCCGGCGTGATCTGCTGCAGCGAGTCCTGCTCCCGGTCGAGCGCTGCCTGGCAGCGGCCTACCTGACCCGCCGCGGCGTATGCCCGCGCGGCGATGTCCGCCGCGTAGGCGATCGCGTACTGACAGCCGCTGGCCTTGGCCGCCACCATGGCAGCCTGAGCGTGGTCGATAGCGTGCGCCGGGCGGCGGCGGGCGGCGGCTAGCTGGCTAGCGCCGGACAAGGTATAGGCGACCAGATCGTTGTTGCCCGCCCGGTAGGCGGCCGATCTGGCGTCGTCGTAGTAGTACCAGGCGGCCTTGTGATCGCCCAGATTGAACAGCAGCCAGCCGATAAGCTGGGTCAGGTCGCCGTAGGCGGTGATGGCCTGACTGGTAACGACCTCGGGCACGCTCCTGGCCAGGGCCGCCATCGCCGACCTCAGCGCCATGGCCGGCTGAAGCGTGATCCTGGGGCCGACTGTGCCGCCGAGGCGCCGCAGGCCAGCTACGACGTCGCTGGTGTAGTTGACGATCGCCAGGTCAGCATTGATCTTGCCCGGGCGCGAGACCCCGGCCAGTCTCGGCACCTCAAGCACCGGCGCCGCGGCGACGACAGCCAGCGCGCTGCTGGCCTCAAGCAGCAGGGTACGGCGGCGCAACCGCCGGCCAGGCTCCTCGGCCACGTTCCCCGCCTGGATCAGCTGAGTAATCTGTGCCCGCCTGATCGTCTCAAGCGCGGCGTGCAGTGCCGCACTGGAAACAGCGGGCGCCCGATCCACCGGGGCGTCCTCCGCCTGCAGCGGTCCACGGCCACCTGGCGAGGCGTGGGGGTGATCGGCTGACGCCCGGTCCCCCGGCAGTGCGTGGACCCGGTCCCGCGCCTGAACCTGACCCTGAAGCTGGGCCCGATCACGCACTATCAGCGCGGCCGTCTGCCTCATGCCGTAGTCGTGGCAGTCACCCAGCAGATCGGTGACCTTGCACTCATACAGCCGGGCGAGCCGGTCGAGCGTGTCAAGCGAGGGGGCATGACCGGTCTGGCCAGGCCATTGCTCCCAGTAGGAGAAATTCTTGAACGTCTTCGGGTCTTCTGGCCACAGCTCGGTCCAGCGTTCGGCGGCCTGCGGCTGACTCCACCCATGCGCCTGACGCAGCGCTACGCGAGGATTGACCCGGTATGCGCCCTGGAAAATCGCGCCTATCTCGGCCCAGGATCGGCCGACTTCTCGCAACTGTGCAGCATGCAGTGCTTGCGCCTGTCGCACACTGCGTGGCTTACCGCCCACGACCGTATCCTTCGCAGCCCGCCATCTTTGTCCGGACAGAGATGTCGACCCGACATACCTGTCCGACCGGTCGATATGAGAGTAACCCCAAACCAATGCCGGCGCGACCATTACCAAACCGATCCTCCCCGATGGACTGGGAGGATCTGGCGAGGACGTACGGTCATGGCTAACTACGTCAAGATTGCCATTGCAAGACCGGTGCAGCAAGCCGAACAGATGTGGCTATATAGCGACGCCGGGACGACAACAGGTTCGCACAAGACAGCGAGTGCAGAATTCGTGGATCGCCACTGATTTCGTCATCGCGGTACTTTGACCGTGATCTCTGGCGTCGTGCGATCTCGCGACTTACATCGCACTGGAAGTGGCCATGACGTCTATGTCTCAGGGCAGCGCGGCTGTAGCCTACCGGGCCCGCGCTGTGCTTGCTAGCACCAGCGATGCGGTCCGCGGACGTCAGTCCGCGGACCGCATCGCGACGCGACGCGGCAGCCTGGAACTCGCTGTCGTGCCTTCCGCCGTCCGCACCGCCCGGCACTGGGCGGCCAGCCTGCTCGCCGAATCAGACCCGCCACGCGACGCTGACGTCATTGACGCTGTCGTGCTCTGTGTCTCTGAGCTGGTAACTAATGCCATCCGGGCGGTTGGCCAGCAGAGCGATCAGGACAAGATGATGCCGCCGGGCAGTTCGCCGGTGACCAGGCCGAGAGTCTGGCTCGCCATCTGCGGATCCTCCAACGTGGTCAGGATCGAGGTCCATGACAGCACCTGCGCGCCGATTCCGCCTGCCCGTCACCGCGCCGATGACGAGGAATCCGGTCGCGGCCTCGAGGTCATCGCCGCCCTGGCATCAGACTGGGGCTGGCAGGCCGACGCGCTTGGCAAGTTCGTGTGGTGTGAGCTGGCCTCAAGCGGCTAAACATTACTGACCGGTATCAGTGACTGGCGATCCAGGCATTGATCAGGCCAAAGGACTGACCGGCCGTCGGATGCAGCGCTATATCATGACCAGTGCCAGGAATCGTCGCTACTGCCAGACTCGCGGCGTTTGCGTAATAGAGCACCTCGGCAGCCTGCAATTGGGCCGGCTGCCCGCAGTCAAGCAATGGCGGGTCGGTGCAGAAGATCGCATCCTGATCGCCGACCACGACTAGCACCGGCACTGTGATCGAGTCAGACGCGTTCAGGCCTGGCGGCAGCGCCCACGTGGTCGCCAGGGTCGCCAGGTCCGTCAGCGACACCAGGTCCTTATGTGCCTCGTCGTAGGCCTCGACCGCGGGGTCAGCGGAACTTGAGTAGAAGTCAGTAATGCGGTCGCCGGGCAGGGTCGTCAGGTAACCGAGGTCAAGACCCTGCCCGAGGAACTCCGGATCTTCCAGGGCCGGATAGAGCAGTGACTCCAGGGCGGCGGCGAATCCGACTCCGACACTAGGCACATGCAGCAGCCCGGTCACGACCAGCCGGGTGGCATCGTGATAGACGCCAGCCTCCTGGATGGCGATCACCGAGCCCAGGGAGTGCCCGATGAGATTCACCTGGGTGTATCCGAGGCTGCTCCGGAGCCAGTTCACGATCTGATGCAGGACGTAAGCGTCGGTGCTGATCGTGATGTCGAGGCTGAGCGGGTGGCTGCTCGCCCCGGTGCCGATCCGGTCGTAGTCAAAGGTCGCCCGCCCGGCCGCCAGGGTCTTGTCCACGTAGGAGTAGAGCGCGGGGTCCACCGGCCAGTCCCAGTAGGCACGGTTGTAGGAAGCGCCAGGGGTGAGCACATCCGCTTCGTGCTGCCCGGTCGCCCAGGCCAGCGGCTCGCAGTACGTCCCGGCAATAGTCTGATCCGCCACCGCGCCCGGCCACAGCGCCACAGGCAACGTCACGTTCTCGCACTGCCCGTACCCGCTCAAGCTCGCGATCGCGGGGGTCGCGAGTCGCGGAGCCGGCCCGGAGCTCGACGCGGCGTCGGCACCCGGCGTCCCAGCCAGGCCCGCGACCCCAGCCCCCGCCAAGGCAATCGTTAGTACCGCCATCCGCACCCGCCACCCGCCACGCC
This sequence comes from uncultured Actinomycetota bacterium, assembly GCA_963819285.1. GTDB lineage: Bacteria > Actinomycetota > Actinomycetes > Streptosporangiales > Streptosporangiaceae > Chersky-822. Next base: position 1,015,468 of record CAWFVM010000004.1, on the reverse strand, counting down.
CCGCCCGGCCGACCCGATCCACCACCGCCCGGCCCGTCGCCGCCAGACCCACCCGGCCCGTCGCCGCGCAGGCGGGCGCGCCGTCTGTCTTTGTCATTGTCGTATCCCCTGGGAGTTTGTTTGCATGCGAATTCGCAGCAGAAGCTCGGATTGACTGGGATTAGCCGATAATCGATAGAGGGCGTTCAACTCGGATCGGCTCGTTCCTCACGCCGGACTACGGTAGGCGAAAGACTGCGGTCGCGCAGCAGGCTTTCCCAACTGCGAACAATAGCTGACTCGAAGCCGGAAAGTCCAGAACGACGCCTATATGAGCGCAACCAACTGCCACGCCGACCGGGGTCGATGCGCTACAGCCGCTGGCTTGTACCTGCTCAGCCCGCAGCCATCGCCCGCTCCGGGGGAGATTCAACCTTTCCCGGAGAGTTTTCAGCATTCTCTTGGAGAGTTGTCGTTTCACGGAGACTTCTCAGCGAATAGCGCGGCTAACTCTCCACCAGACGACAACCCTCCACGAGAACACTGACAACTCTCCAGGAAAGGGCGACAGCCCCGGAAAAGGCGACAGTCATCATGCTCGGGGTCTTGATCGAGGAGCTCTGGTGGGGTGATCACGCGGCGAATGTTCCGTGATCAAGGCTTGCTTCATGATCACGGAGTTCGCACGGGGTAGTCACGCCCGGGAGTGGCGGGTCGGTCGGCGCAGGGGTGGTCGGTCAGGGGTGCTGGCTGCTGACCGAGAGGACCTCGCCGGTCAGGTAAGAGGCGTAGTCACTGGCCAGGAAGACGATGACGTTCGCGACTTCCCAGGGCTCAGCCGACCGGCCGAACGCTTCCCTGGTGACCAGCTCATCGAGCGCTTCGGCGTCCATCACCTTCGCCAGGAACGGGTGCATCGCCAGGCTCGGCGCCACGGCATTGACTCGGATTCCGTGCTCGGCGACGTCCAGCGCGGCGCACCTGGTCAGCGCCATGACGCCGGCCTTGGCGGCGGCGTAGTGGGCCTGACCGGCCTGAGCCCGCCAGCCGAGCACCGAGGCGTTGCTGACCACCGCGCCGCCGTGTCCCTGCTCGATGAGCCGCCGAAGCGCCGCCCGCAGGCAGCGGAACGTGCCGTTCAGCGTCACGTCGAGCACGCGCGACCACTGCTCGTCGGTCATCTCGACCACGGACGCCGTCCCGCCGAGCCCGGCATTGCAGATCATCACGTCGATCCGGCCGAACCGGTCGGCCGCCCCGTCGATCAGCGCCTGCACCTGCGGCTCGCTGGTGACGTCGCAGGTCACGGACCACACTCGGCCGACGCCGTAAGCCCGCGCCAGCTCGGCGTGCGTCGCCGCGAGCCGCCCGGCGTGCGCGTCGCTGAGCGCCAGGCTGGCCCCCTCGTCCAGGCAGCGCCTGGCCACCGCGCCGCCGATCCCGGTGCCGGCCGCGGCGGTCAGCACGACGATCTTGCCGGCCAGCAGGTCATGGCCTGGGCCTGGCAGCGTCATCGCGACCCGCCCGGTGCCAGCGCGGCCCCCGGACTGGCGTCCGCAGGCCGCACTGCCAGTGTTTGCCTAGCTAGCCCGAGCGCGCGGCCAGCCACGATCCCGAGCTGGATCTCATCCGACCCGCCGTAGATGGTGTCGGCCCGGCTGAACAGGTACAACCGCTGCCAGCCACTGAGGTCGTATGGTGCCGCCTGCGCGATCATGGCGCTCGCTCCCTCGACTTCCATAGCCAGCTCGCCCAGCGCCTGATGCCAGCGAGCCCACAGCAGTTTTATAATGGACGGCTCGGCGCCAGTCCCGGCAGCTGGGTGCCGCTCCACCGCGACGGTGTCGAGTGCGTAGGCCCGCAGCACCTCAAGGCCCACCCAGGCCCGTGCGATCCGGTCGCGTACAAGCGAGTCGGCGGCCGCCCCAGTTCGCCTGGCCAGCGCCACGACCCCGTCAAGCTCCTGCCGGAACTGGATCAGCTGACCGAACATGGCCGCTCCGCGCTCGGTGCCGAGCAGGAACCTCGCCACCCGCCAGCCGTCGCCCGGCTCACCGAGCACCAGGTCAGCCCGCGTCCTGGCGCCGTCGAAGAAGACCTCGTTGAATTCGCTAGTTCCGGTGAGCTGGCGAATCGGCCTGACGGTGACTCCGGGCTGGCGTATCGGGACGAGCAGCAGGGACAGTCCGGCGCTGCGCCGCGAGCCTGGCTCGGTCCTGGCCAGCACGAAACACCAGTCGGCGACGTGCGCCAGCGAGGTCCAGACCTTCTGCCCGGTGATCTCCCAGTCGCCGCCGGCCAGCCGCGCGCTGGTGCTGACCGAGGCCAGGTCGGAGCCCGCGCCCGGCTCGGAGAAACCCTGGCACCACAGCTCGGTGACCGACGCGATGGCCGGCAGGAACCTGGCCTGCTGGGCCGGCGTGCCGAATTCGATCAGGGTCGGGCCGAGCAACTGCTCCCCCATGTAGCCGACTCGGGCCGGGGCCGCTGCCCGTGCGTACTCCTCGTGGAAGATCAGCTGCTGGCTGAGCGTCGCCCCGGCGCCGCCGTGCCCGGCCGGCCAGCTCAGCGGGGTCCAGCCGGCCTCATGCAGCTGCCGGTCCCACGCCATCCGCTGCTCGAACGCCTCATGCTCGCGGCCGGGGCCGCCCGCCCCGCGCAGCTCATCGGCCAGGTGCCCGGCCAGCCAGTCGCGCAGCACCCGGCGGAACTCGTCATCGCCGAGCTCGCTGATCGCCGCCGACCCGGCCGGGCGGTCCTGCTGCGGACGGCTCTGCTGCACGGCGACCTCCAGGAGAAGCGCACGGGTGGCTCAGCCTAGCAAGCTCGCGTAGGCTGCCCTACCAAGCACTTGCTTGTGCGGCAAACACCGGAAGTGCGCGTGGAGGACTCGGTGACCAGCCCCCAGACCGTCCCGGCCGCCGTGGACGCGGCCGCGCTCCGGTTCGCCGGCTCGGTCGCGGTGGCCGAGCCTGGCGGCCCGGTGCTGACCTATCGTGAGCTGCGCGAAGCCGTTCGCGGCGTAGCCGGGGCCCTGATCGCGAGCGGGATCGAGGCCGGCGACCGGGTCGCGATCTGGTCCCCCAACACTCACCACTGGGTCCTTGGCGCCCTCGGTGCGCTGTACGCGGGAGCTACCCTGGTCCCGGTCAACACCAGGTACACCGGCCACGAGGCACTCGACGTGCTCACCAGGACCCGCGCCCGCGCGCTGCTGGTGACCGGCCCGTTCCTGGGCACCGACCGGCTGACGGCGCTGGCGGGTGCCGGTGCCGAACTGCCGGAGCTGGTCGTCCAGATCCCGGTCGAGCCGGGCCGCGGCGGCGAGGCCCTGGACTGGGCGGGGTTTGCCACGCGGACCGCCGACCCGGCCGACATCGACCGGCGGGCGCCGCCGTCTCCCCCGGCGACGTCAGCGACATCTTGTTCACCTCCGGCACCACCGGCCGGAGCAAGGGCGCGATGTCCGCCCACCGGCAGGCACTCGACGTCGCGCGGGCCTGGGCCGACTGCGCCGAGCTGAGCAGCTCCGACCGCTACCTGATCGTCAACCCGTTCTTCCACAGCTTCGGCTACAAGGCAGGCATTCTCGCCTGCCTGCTGACCGGGGCGGCGATCATCCCGCAGCTGGTCTTTGACGCGGGCGCGTCGATGCGGCTGATCGAGACCGAGCGGGTGACGGTCTTCCCTGGCGCCCCGACGATCTACAGCTCCATCCTTGATCACCCAGACCGCGCCCGGCACGACCTGTCCAGCCTGCGGCTCGCGGTCACCGGCGCCGCCGTCGTGCCGGTCGCCCTGGTCGAGCGGATGCGGGCCGAGCTCAGCTTCGACGCCGTGCTCACCGCCTACGGGCTGACCGAGGCCGTCGTCGTGACCATGTGCCGCCGGGGCGATGACGACAAGACCATCGCCACCACCTCGGGCCGGGTCACCGCCGGCTTCGACGTGAGGATCGCCGGCTCCGGGGAGATCCTGCTGCGCGGGCCGAATGTGATGCTGGGCTACCTCGATGATCCGGCGGCCACCGCCGAGGCGATCGACGCCGGCGGCTGGCTGCGCACGGGGGACATCGGGCACCTCGACGAGCGCGGCTACCTGACGATCACCGACCGGCTCAAGGACATGTACATCTGCGGCGGGTTCAACGTGTATCCCGCTGAGGTCGAGCAGGAGCTCGCCCGGCACCCCGCGATCGCTGAGTCGGTGGTGATCGGGGTGCCCGATGACCGGCTCGGCGAGGTCGGCAAGGCGTTCGTAGTGCTGCGGCCGGGGGCGAAGGCGGCACCGGCCGAGCTGATCGGGTTCTGCCGGGAGCGGCTGGCCAACTTCAAGGTGCCCAGGCACGTCGAGTTCCGCGCTGACCTGCCGCGCAATCCGGCGGGCAAGCCGCTCAAGCGACTGCTCAGGAAGGAGCAACCATGACGCAGGACAGCGCCGAAGCCGAGGAAGCCGAGGTCGTGCTGTACGAGCGCCGTGGCAGCACCGCCCTGATCACGCTGAACCGGCCGCGTTACCGCAACGCGCAGAACTCGGTGATGACGTACGCCATCGACGCCGCGTTCGAGCGGGCGGTGAACGACAACGAGGTCAAGGTGATCGTGCTGGCCGGGGCCGGCGAGCACTTCTGCGCCGGTCACGACATCGGCACTCCGGGCCGGGACGTGCACGTCTCCTACGAGCGCAAGGCCGTGCTGTGGTGGGACCACACCGACAAGATCGGCGCCGACGCCAGGTACGCCAGGGAGATGGAGGTCTACCTGGGCATGTGCCGGCGCTGGCGGGAGATGCCCAAGCCGTCGATCGCGATGGTGCACGGCGCCTGCATCGCCGGCGGGCTGATGCTGGCCTGGGTGTGCGACCTGATCGTCGCGGCCGACGACGCGTTCTTCGCCGACCCGGTGGTCAGGATGGGGATTCCCGGTGTCGAGTACTTCGCCCACCCCTGGATGCTCGGGCCGAGAATCGCTAAGGAGATGCTGTTCACCGGTGACCGGTTCGGCGCGCGGCGAGCGTACGAGCTCGGCATGGTCAACCGGGTCGTGGCCCGTGCGGAGCTGGCCGAGACTACCTTCGCCCTGGCCGATCGAGTCGCGGCAATGCCCTCGTTCGGACTATCGCTGGTCAAACGAGCCGTGAACCAGTGCGAGGACCTCATGGGCATGCGACCGGGCATGGACTCGGTCTTCGGGCTGCACCACGTGGCGCACGCGCACAACGCCGAGACCGGCGTGGACTCGCTCGCCGGCATGGACGCGCGCTCGATGAAGTCGGCGAGCGGCAGCTAGTGGACCTGCGTCCTGATCCGGCCGACGAGGCCTTCCGCGCCGAGGTCCGCGCCTGGCTTAGTACTCACGTGCCCGACCTGCCCTCGGTCAACACCGAGGCCGGGTTCGCCGCGCACCGGGAGTGGGAGCGGGAGCTGGCCGGGGCCGGGCTGGCCGTCATCTCGTGGCCGGAGCGGTACGGCGGGCAGGACGCGTCGCTGGCCCGGTGGCTGGTGTTCGAGGAGGAGTACTACCGGGCCGGCGGGCCGGTCAGGGTCGGGCAGAACGGGCTGTTCCTGCTGGCGCCGACGCTGTTCGCGCACGGGACCGGCGAGCAGCTTGACCGGGTGCTCCCGCCGATGGCCACCGCCGGGCAGGTATGGGCGCAGGCCTGGTCGGAGCCGGGAGCGGGCAGTGACCTCGCGGCGATCCGGTCGACGGCGGCCAGGGCTGACGGCGGGTGGGTGCTGTCCGGGCAGAAGACGTGGAGCTCGCGGGCCGCGTTCGCTGACCGGGCGTTCGGCCTGTTCCGTTCTGACCCGCGGGCGCAACGGCATGCGGGACTGACCTACCTGATGTTCGACCTGCGGGCGGCCGGGGTGACGGTACGGCCGATCGCGCAGCTCGACGGCGAGCCCGGGTTCGCGGAGATCTTCCTTGACGACGTGTTCGTGCCCGATGCTGACGTGATCGGGGCACCGGGTGAGGGCTGGCGGGTAGCGATGTCGACGGCCAGCCACGAGCGCGGGCTCTCGCTGCGCAGTCCTGGCCGGTTCCTGGCGGCGGCGGACCGGCTGGCCGGGCTCTGGCGGGCGGCGGGGCCGGGACCGGGGTCGGCGGCAGGGGCTGGGTCGCTGGATGAGCGGGTGGCCGATGCCTGGATCTCGGCGCGGGCTTATCAGCTGTACACGCACGGCACGGTGGCCGGGCTTGAGGCGGGCGGCACGCTCGGGGCCGAGTCGAGCCTGGGCAAGGTGTTCTGGTCCGAGCTCGATGTCAGCCTCTGCGAGACCGCGCTTGACCTGCTCGGCCCTGAGGCTGAGCTGGCGGGCGAGTGGGCGGGAAGCTACCTGTTCGCGCTGGCCGGGCCGATCTACGCGGGCACGAACGAGATCCAGCTCTCGGTGATCGCCGAGCGGCTGCTCGGGCTGCCGCGATGAGATTCACGCTGAGCCCAGAGCAGCGCGAGTTCGGCGCGGCCGTGCACCAGCTACTGGCCGACGGCGACGTCCCGGCGGCGGCGCGGGCCTGGGCGGCCGGCGAGCACGGCCCTGGCCTGGCGATCTGGCGGGCGCTGGCCAAGGCGGGGGTGACGGGGCTCGTGGTGCCCGAAGCGAGCGGCGGGCGCGGCGGGCCGGTCGAGCTGGTGGTTGCCTGCGAGGAGCTTGGGCATCACCCGGTGCCGGGTCCGATCGCCGAGTCCATGGCCGCGGTGCCGGCGCTGCTGGCCGGACTGGCGGCTGGGCAGCCGGAACTGGCCGGGCTCACCGGGCCGGCGGACGTGCCGGGCTGGCTGGCCGGGCTGGCCAGCGGTGAGCTGATCGCGACGCTGGCCCTGCCGCCGGCGGTGCCCTATGCGCTCGACGCCGATATCGCCGGGCTCGTCCTGCTGGCTGCGCAGAGCAAGCTCTGGCTGGCCGGACCAGGGATCAGGCATGAATCGATGGACCGGGCCAGACGGCTGTACGAGGCCAGGCCTGATCAGCCGCTAGCAGCCCCTTCCTCCCTCATCTCCGCAGCCATGCGCACGTCGGTCAGCTACGGCGCGCTGGCCAGCGCCGCGCTGCTGCTCGGCGCGGGTCGCGGGCTGCTCGAAGCCAGCGCCGAGCACGCGCGGACCAGGGAGCAGTTCGGGCGGCCGATCGGGGCATTCCAGGCCGTCAAGCACAGCCTGGCCAGCGTGCTGATCGGGCTTGAGTTCGCCCGGCCGCTGCTCTTCGCTGCCGCGATCGCCGTGGGCGATGGGGCGCCGACGGCGGCGCGTGATGTGTCGGCGGCGCGAGTCGCGTGCGCGGACGCGGCCCGGCTGGCGGCCCGTTCCGCACTGCAGGTACATGGAGCTATCGGCTACACCCAGGAGTGCGACGTCAGCTTGTGGCTGACCAAGGTACGGGCGCTGTCCTCGACCTGGGGCAGCCAGGCCGAGCACCGTGCGGTCGTGCTGGCCGCGCTCGGTGAGCCGGAGACTGGCCCGTGGAGCTGAGTGGCGAGCAGCGGGCGCTGCGCGAGTCGGTGGCCGGGTTGCTGAGCCGGCATCGGCCAGGGCGCGAGGTATCGGCCGACCGGGAACTCTGGCGGCTGCTGGCCGGCATCGGGGTCGCTGGCCTGGCCATACCCGAGCGGTACGGCGGGGCCGGGGCCAGTCCCGCGGAGACGAGCATTGTTGCCGAGGAACTCGGGCGGGTGCTTGCTCCGGCCCCGCTGCTTTCTGCCGTTCTCACCGCCGCGGTGATTCTGGCCTCGGGCGACGACGGCGCGTGCGAGCGACTGCTGCCGCCGATCGCGTCCGGTGCAGTCATCGCGGCACTGGCCTGGACGGGGGCTGAGGGAAGCTGGGATCCCGGCTTGGCGTCCTGCCAGGCGGTGCCGGTGCCGGACGGCGGGGCCGGCGGCTGGGCACTCACCGGCACGGCGCACTACGTGCTCGACGGCGATCTCGCCGATGTCCTCATTGTCGCCGCCACGACGCCGGAAAACGACGAGATCGGCCTGTTCGAGGTAGACCCGGCCCAGCCTGGCGTCAGCCGGCAAGCCGTCCCGTCGATGGATCAGACCAGGCGGCTATCGGTCATCGAGCTGGCCGGTGCGGCTGGCCGGCGGATCGGCTCCGGCGGCACCGGCGGCACCGGCGGCCCCGGGTCGGGAACCAGTGCGCTGGCCAGAGCCAGGGACCTGGCCTGCGTCGCGCTCAGCGCCGAACAGGTCGGGGCGGCAGCGGCGGCACTTGACCTCACCGTGGCCTACACCAAGACCAGGATCCAGTTCGGCCGTCCGATCGCCAGCTTCCAGGCGATCCAGCACCGGCTAGCCGAGCTGCACGTACTCGTCGAGTCAGCCCGCGCCCTGTCCTACCGGGCAGCGTCAGCCGCCGGCCCGGATCTCGCGCTGCTGGCCGCCGCCGCCAGGTCCTACTGTTCCGATGTGCTCACCGAGGTGACCGCCGAGACGATCCAGCTGCACGGCGCCATCGCCATTACCTGGGAGCACGAGGCCCACCGCTACTTCAAGCGCGCCCACGGCTCCGCCCGCCTCTTCGGCGCCCCGGCCGCCCACCGAGCCCGGATCGCCGACTCACTGCTCGACGCTCCCTGACACCCAAGAACAGACATCGGTGTGGTCCAGGACGGCGGCGGAAGCCGTTCCCGCGTGCTAGACCATCCCCTCCCTGATGGCGTGGGCGACGGCATGAGTGCGGTTTCGCAGTCCGTACCGGACAACCACGCCATGAAGAAGTAACTTCACCGTGCGCTCAGAGAATCCCAGGCGACGCGCGATTCCGGCGGTGTCGTATCCCTCTGCCGCCAGTTTCAGGATCTGGGTCTCCCTGGTGGTGAGGCCGCTCAGGGTCATCCCGTCCGGACTCCCTAGCTGATGGTGCAGCTGCCCGACCTGGGTGAGGAGATGATTCAGCAGATGGCCCGGCATGACGCCCTCGCCGTTGGCTGCCGCCACGATGGTCGAGACGATGCGCTCGGGAGTGGCGAGATGACGGTAGAGCAGTGCCCGCACTCCGCACGCGGCGGCCTGGGGGAGGTCGCCAACCTCAATGCGGCCGATCAGCAGCATGGACACCGCCGAGGTGGCGCCGCGAATCCGCTGGAGTGTCTGAACCGTGGACTGATCGAGCGTTTCGGAGACCACCAGGTTCACGTTGGGTTCGTCGGCGCTTTCGGCCCTGCCCGCCGGGACCGGTCCAGGGACCGGAACAGGGAGAAGGGTGATCTCCGGACGTGCTCTCAGGTGGCTCGTGACACCGGCTTCCAGGATTGAGTCATCCGCGTATATGCGAACCGCAATACGAGCCACCCACGCCTCCTAGATCACTACCGCGCAGTTGTGTCCGCCGTATGTCGGGATCGCATCGTGAACGGTGGGTGGAGACGGCGGATCAGGAGGAAACCGATCCGGTCATCGGCGGCCACCGGCGTCACGCCCGGTGCTGACGTTACTGCCTGAAGAGGCAGCTGTCCCTACCCCCGGATCGACAAATAAGTGTCTTGACTATTGACCAGAAAGCTGCCTCGTATTCAGCGGGCCTCGTTTCTGGTGCCCGAAATGCCCCGTCATTAGTTCGACGCCTTTCCTGTGATGAATTTGGTGAATATTTCTCCGACTGCCTGAAAGGGCGGGCGGAATGCCTTGACCGGCCCCTCATGGGGCATGGCCGCGAGCGTAGGGACAGGCCAAGCTGAGGTAAGGAAGCCCTCGCCGTCGAAGGAGCAGCCCATGGCGAACCCGGCACCCTCACAGGCCGCCGCCAGCCAGGCCCCCGGGGTCTACGTTCGCTACATTCCCAGCGGCATGCGGGTGATCGCGCCGGCGGGCACCTCGATCGCGGCGTTCCTCGGAACGGCCGACAAGGACCAGCCGCCGAACACGCCGATCTGGGTGAGCACCTGGCAGGAGTTCGAGGACAAGTTCGTGACCCTGGACAGCACCGCGGATCTGCCGCTGCTGACGGACTCGGTTTACGGCTGGTTCACCAACGGCGGCGGACCGTGCTACGTCGTCCGGATCCCGGCGGATCAGGACACGCTGGCGCCCGCGCTGACCGCGCTGGAATCCAAACCCGACATCACGATGGTCGCCGTGCCTGGCCTGCCGAACATCGTCGGGATCATTCCGCAGAACCAGCCAGTTCAGCAGGCCCTGGTGGTCGCGCACTGCCAGGCCATGGGAAACAGAGTGGCCCTGCTCGACCTGCCGGGCGGGACGCCGCCGCAGACCCGGGACGCCACCGCGGGTGATGGCGATCCGGCTCCGGCCGCGGCGGTCCCCGGCGCGGCGGAGGTCGCGGACAGCATCACCCTGACCCCGACTCAGGCCACGTTCGCCACGGTCTACTACCCCTGGCTGCTGGCGCCGAGCGTGTACAAGAACTCGGCCGCGCGGTACATTCCGCCGAGCGGGCATGTCGCCGGGACGTGGGCGCGCACCGATACCGAGCGGGGCGTGTACAAGGCGCCGGCGAACGTGACCGTCCTCGGGATCGTGGGCCTGGAGTTCGCGCTCACCGACCAGACCCAGGCGCCGCTCAACCAGGTGGGCATCAACTGCGTGCGGACCTTCCCTGGCCAGGGGAGCCTGGTCTGGGGAGCCAGGACCAGGGCCGCGCAAGATGCCAGCGACCTCGACTTCAGGTACGTCAACATCCGCCGGTACGTCAGTTTCCTTGACGACTCGATCACGCAGTCCACCAGGTGGGCGGTGTTCGAGCCGAACAACGCCGAGCTGCAGGCCAAGGTCGCCGGGGCCGTGACCAGCTTCCTGACCGACCAGTGGCGGACCGGCGCGCTCGTGGGGGCCACGGCTCCTGAGGCGTTCTACGTGATCTGCGACGCGACGAATAACCCGCCAGTGTCGATGGCGGAGGGAAACCTGTTCTGCGACATCGGAGTAGCGCTTACCCGGCCCGCCGAGTTCGTCTACTTCCGCGTCACCCAGACCTATTCCTGAGGTCGGGCGGATAGCCGCAGCGTCGAAGGCAAGCCGCACTCGCAAGGAGGCACTTCCAGATGGTTACCGGCGACACGCTCATGGCCTTTCAGTTCGCGATCGACCTGGGGAAATTCCAGGTGGAGACCGTGCAGGACGTCAGCGGCCTGGTCATCGAGCAGGACGTGGTCGAGGTCAGGCAGGTCACCTCCACCGGCGAATTGCTCATCCGCAAGCAGCCGGGAGCACGCAAGAGCGGGCAGGTGACGGTGACCAGGGGGATGGACAAGAGCCAGGCCTTCACGGACTGGATAAAAACCACCATGCAAAACAAGGACCTGGCGGCAGCCCGGCAGGACATCACGGTGTCGCTGATGGACCCGACTAAGCGCGTGCTGCGGCGGATCCGCATGTCGAATGCCTGGGCCTCCCGGTGGGAAGGTCCGTCGCTGCAGGCCAGCGGCACAGGACCGGCGGTGGAACAGGTCACCATCGAGTTCGAGGACATCTCGGTCGAATGAGGCAGGCACCGCAGGCGGTCCTCCAGGGATTGCAGACTGAGTTCGAGTTCGAGCTGCCCCTTGGCTATGTAGATCCGGCCGGCCAGCTCCACCGCCAGGGCACGATGCGGCTGGCGACGGCACGCGACGAGCTGGCTCCGCTGATAGATCAGAGGGTAAAAGAAAATCCCGCGTACCTCGGCGTGGTGCTGCTCAGCCTGGTGATCACCCGGCTCGGTGACCTGCGCGAGGTGCATCCCGGCATCGTCGAGCAGTTCTTCGCGGCCGATGTCGCCTACCTCCAGGATTTCTACGAGCGGGTCAACAACGTCGATCCGATGGGTGCCGGGGCAGGTGACCGCCTGGGGGAATCGTGACCCGTCCAGCGGCGGGGCTCTACGAGGAGATCGCCTACCTCGCCTATCACTTCCACTGGCCACCGGACGACCTGCTGGACCTCGCGCACTCCGAACGCCTCCGCTACGTCGCTGAGGTCGCCCGGATCAATACTCGAATGAACAGGGGAGGGTGACGGCATGGCGCTGCGCCGCTGGTCTCGCCCGGCTCGCCGGGCCGGCGTCGTCCCCCGGCCCGGCGGCCCGCGGCTGCCTGACGATCGCGGGCCAGAACAGGCCTGGCGTTCCGCGCCCCCGGTACGGCGGTCGCTGAGCGAGCCGGTGTCCCCGGTACTGCGGCCGGGATTCACCGGCCGGCTGGCCACCTATCAGCTGGCGACAATGACCATCGCGACCCGTCCGGCCAGCACCTGGACCTCCCTGACACCGCTGACCAGGCCGGCCTGGACCCGGCGCCGGGGCGGTGCGGGCACCGCGCGCGACCTGGCGGCAGCCGGGCTCGCCGCAGACCACGCACCGAGCTGGTGGCCTTCAGCCCCCCGGTCCGGAACGGATTCCCTGACCGCCGGTCTCCTGACCCCGGGGTCGCCGCTCACGACCGCCGCACGCTTGAGCCCGGACGCGTACGCCCTGGCCCACGCGACCCGGTCGAGCCGGAGTTCCGCCGGGCAACCCGCGCCCGTCTTCCGCCAGTCCGCGCCCGTGCCCGCCAGCGCGAAGCCGGGTCCGGTCGAAGCGCTGGGTCCGGTCGAGCGGAACCGGGCCGCCGTCCCCGCCGGCCGGCCCGGTCATCCCCGAGCCGGCCTTGGTCAGGCTCTGCCTGGCCTGCCAGGCTCGGCTCGGTCGCTGGATCCTGACCTCACCGAGCGGACCCTGCCGCTGACGCCTCCAGGCACGGTGAGCCCCGCGGCATTCGCCGCGCCGGCGCCGCCTCAGGCCGGCCCGCATCCAGGGGCCGGGATCGGCCCGGTGCTCGGTCGCCTGCCATCCACCGCCCGGCCGCTCCGGTCCAGCGGCGAGCGGCGCCCCAGCCTGTGCTCTGGACCCAGCCGATGCTGCCCGAGCCGCCAGCCCAGACTCGGAGTACGCCGCGAACCCAGCGGTCAGACCACCGGCTGCCAGTCGTCCACGTTAATCCGGTGCCGGCCAGCTCGGTGCCGGCCAGCTCGCTGCCAGGCGGCTCGCTGCCAGGAAGCTCGGTGCCAGGAAGCTCGGTGCCCGCGGGCAATGTCGCGGTCTTCGAGTCGGGACGCCGCTTCACCTCAGCCGGGCACGGTCGTCCGGCGGACGCCGCCGCGCTTGCCCGCGAGATCGCGGAGCACCGCACAGACGAGCTCGCCCAGGCGCTGGCCCCGGCGCTGGCTCCGGCGCTGGCCCGGCTGCTGCGGCCGGCGAAGGACCGGGGCTGGGAACGCGACGAGCCGCCTCGGGAGCTGCCCCGATGACCGAGAGGAGTGCTCGCCGTGGCTGAGCCTGAGTTCGCGACCAGCGTGATGTTCCGGGTGTTCATCGGGGCTGTCGACCTCGGGTCCTTCACCACCTGCGACGGGCTGGCCTGCGAGGTGCAGTATGAGGAGCACTGGGAAGGCGGCCTCAACGCCCACCCGTGGATCCTCCCGTCGCGCCTGCGTTACTCGAACATCGTGCTGACCCGTCCGCTGACGGCCTCGACGGTGTCACTCGGGCTGTGGCTGCGGAGCCAGGTGGTCCAGGCCGCGCCCACCATCGGCCAGATCTCCGCGCTCGCGCCGGATCGGAGCCTCATCGCGAGGTGGAGCCTGGACCGGGTGCTGCCCGTGCGCTGGCAGGGGCCGTCCTTCACCGCCGAGGCGTCCAGGCCGGCGATGGAGACCCTCGAACTGGCCCACCACGGATTCCTCGTCACCGCCTGAACGGAGCCGCCCGGTGCTTTCCCTGTCCGCCCTCGGCCTGACTCACGCCGTGCTTGTGCTGCTCGAGCCTCCGCCGTCCCTGGGCAACGAGGCCACAGCGATCCGCCGGCGCATCCCGCTCCAGTTCAATCCCGAGCGGATCGGCCTGTCCAAGTCGGCCACCTGGGATCGCAGCCTGGCCAGCAAGGCGACGACGACGGCGATGCCGGAGTTCCGCGGTGCCACGCCAAGGGTGCTCTCGCTTGACTTGTTCCTCGACTCCACCTTTGCCGTGCGCAATACGGTTGAGGATCAGGTAGAGGCGCTCTTTGGCTGCTGCGTCCCGACCAGCCAGAGCGTGCGGGCCGACCGGCCGTCGCCACCGTGGGTACGGCTGGAATGGGGCCTGGGACGCAGCCTGGCCTTCACCGCCTGCGTCACGTCGGTGCGGGCTAGCTACACGCTGTTCGCCGCCGATGGCTCGCCGACGCGCGCGACCTGCTCGGTGGAGCTCCAGGAGATCGGCGGGTCAGTTCCGAAGCAGAATCCCACCTCCGGTTCCCCCGAAGCCGGGGTGGCCCGGGTGGTGCGGGCCGGGGACAGCCTGGCGTCGCTGGCCTTCGGCCAGTACGGAGACGCCAGTCAGTGGCGGGTGATCGCGGAGGCCAACGGCATTATCGATCCTGAGCGGCTGATACCCGGATCGACGCTGGTCTTCCCGCCGCTGTTGCCCGAGCGTCCCGCCGCCGGCGCCGGGTCGGCGGCCGGCCAGGGGAGTATCCGTTGAGCGCCCGTGCCTACTCGGCGGTCCCGGTGGTGGTCGCTGACCGTCCGCTGCCGGCGCAGTGGGTCGACCGCCTAGTCGACGTGCTGGTGGACACCAGCGACGCGGCGCCGGCCTTCGCCGCCGTGCGGTTCCGCGACCCCTACCACCAGCTGCTGGCCGGGACCGGCATCGGCATCGGCACTCCGCTGAAGATCTCGGCGGTGACGGTGGCGACCCGGCGGCAGGTCCGGGTGTTCACCGGCGAGGTGACCGGGCTGGCCAGCGAGTACGACGACGACCACGGTACCTTCACCGTGCTGCGCGCCCACGACCAGGCGCACCGGCTGACCCAGGGTCGCCGGCTGGCAGTCTGGCACGGCACCACGCTGGGCCAGGTGGTCGGCGACCTGGCAGCGCAGGCGGCGCTGGCCGTCGGGAAGGTGACGGCGTCGGCCGCGAAATACCCCAGGCTGGTCCAGCCGAACATCACCGACTGGCAGTTCCTGCAGTACCTGGCCGACTCCACGACGCCGTGGTCACCGTCGAGGACGGCGTGCTCTCGCTGGTCCCGCCCACCCCGGCCGGGCTGGCCCCCGATCCGAGCCAGGGCGACAGCGGCGATCCTTACCTGCTGACGTACGGCGACAACCTGCTGGCCCTGGAGGTCGCGGTCGACGCGACCGGGCCGGTCGGCGCGATCCAGGTGCGCGGCTGGAACCCCGACGCCAAGGAGCCGCTGGTGGCACAGTCCGCCGTGGCGGCGAGCGACCAGGTGGAGATCGGCACCACGGCTGGCGACCTGGCCAAGGCATTCACCGGCGAGAGCCTGACCGAGCTGGTCGCGACCGGATACGCGCTGGAGTATCACCTCGCGTCGGCGGCGAAGTCGTTCGCCGACACCGCCGCGGCGGCGTTCGCTGAGCTGGAGGCCGTCGTTTACGGCACGCCGGAGCTGAAGGCCGGAAGCGCGGTTACCCTGGCCGCCGTCGGGCCGCCGTTTACCGGCCGGTACACCGTCACCGCGGCCCGCCACGTGTTCGGAGCGGACCGCAGCTACCGCACCGTGGTGTCGGTGAGCTCCGCCAGCGCTCGGGCAGCCCCGCAGGGGCGGACCCGGCGGCTTCGGTGATCCCCGGCCTGGCCATCGGCCTCGTGGCCGATGTCAGGGAACCAGACGGGGTCCAGTCCGGCGCGGTCAAGGTCACCTTCCCGTGGCTCGACGACAAGTACACCTCGGACTGGGCTCGCACCCTGCAGTGGGGCGGGGTGGGCGGCGGCGGCGTGATAAGCCCCAGCCAGGGAGACGAAGTGCTGGTCGGCTTCGAGCAGGGCCGCCTCGACCGCCCGTACGTGCTGGGCGGCCTGTACAACGGCAAGGACAAGCCCAGCACGGACGAGGTCGCGCTGACCACGGACGGAGGGAAGGTCAACCGCCGCTCCCTGTCGTCACGGGGCGGCGACCGCATCGATCTCCTGGACACCGATCAGCAGCCGGGCGTCCTGCTCACCACCGGCGACGGAAACGTGCAGATCCGGCTGGACCGCGCCTCAGGCACCCTGTCCCTGACCGCGAAGAAGATCACCCTCGAGGCCTCCGACAGCATCGTCATCCAGGCACCCAAGGTGGACGTCAAATGACCAGCGCGACGGACCCGCTGGTCGGTCAGGGCTGGACCTTCCCCACGAGGGTCGCCAGCGACGGGACCATAGCCCTCATCGGCGGCGGCGCCGACATCGACCGCTCCATCCAGCTGATCCTGACCACGGCGCCGGGGGAACGGCCGATGCGCCCGGAGTTCGGCTGCGGGATCTACGCGCTGATCTTCGCCCCGGTCGACGCCGCTACCGGCGGGCTGATCGCCGGAGCGGTGCGGGCCGCGCTTGAGCGGTGGGAGCCGAGGATCGCCGTCGACCTGGTCGAGGTCTCGGCCGATGACGTCGTCTCTGGCCTGCTCTACATCGACATCCAGTACACGATCCTGGCCACGAACAACCCGCGCAACCTCGTCTTTCCGTTCTACACCCTGCCCGGTGAACCCGGTGCCGACCCCGGACAGGGGGCGCCGTGAGCGACGTGCCCGTGCCTTATCTAGACGATCTGCGGTTCCAGGAACTGGTGGACGAGGCTAAGCGCTACGTACCGGTGCGCGCCCCGGCCTGGACCGACCACAACGTCTCCGATCCCGGCATCACGCTGATCGAGGCCTGCGCTGCCCGGGTCGACCAGCTCTCGTACCGGACTAACCAGGTTCCCGACGCGGTGCGGGCCCGGCTGCTGCGCCTGGCCGGCCTGGTGCCGACGCCGCCGGCCAGTGCCCGCGCGACGCTCACCTTCGCCCGGCCGGCCGGGCGCCAGCCGTCGACCAATCTCAACGTGCCGGCCGGCACGGTCGTCTCCACCGCTCCTGGCTATCCAGGTCCGGTCATCACGTTCGTGACCGTGGCTGCCCTCGTCATCCCTAAGGGAGCGATGAGTGGCGTCGTCGACGCCGTCAACGTCGTCACCGTCGAGGAACTGCTCGGCGTCTCGACCGGCGAGCCCGGTCAGCGCTTCAGCCCGAGCGGCACGCCCTTTCTGTCGGTGAATCAGGACGGAACCCAGCTCGCCGCCCTGACCGTCACGGTCACGGGTCCGGACAGCACGGCGTCGGCCTGGACTCAGGTTGCGACGTTCGCTGAGGTCAGCGACTCTGATTCCTGCTTCCTGTGGGACCCGGTCGCCCATCAGGTCGTCTTCGGCCCGGCCACGCCGTATGCGGCCGGCCAGCTCCAGCACGGTGCCGTGCCCGTCCGTGACGCCCGGATCCAGGCCCGCTACGACACCAGCCAGGGCTCGCTCGGGAACCTCCCGGCCGGAACCCTGGTCACGTGGACGCGGTCAAGCACCGTCACCGTCACTAACCTCGCGCCCTCGGCGGGGGGAGCGGACGTCGAGAGCGTGCCTGAGGCCGTGGCCAGGACCAACGCCGTCCTGGTCCCGCTGGACCGCGCCGTCACCGCCGAGGACTACGCGCTGGTACTGACACGGAGCATCGCCGGGATCGCCCGGGTCAGCGCGTCGAAGCAGGCGGGCCAGCCGAAGTCGGCCGATCCCGGATACCTCCAGGTCACCGCGGTTCCCGTGCCGTCAGGCCTGCCGGGTGAGCCGCTGCCAGATGCCGATCTGCGGCTGTCAGCGGAAACGGCGGCGGCGGCGGGTCAGTGCGCGGAGCGGGTCCGGCTGCTGTGCGCCAGGGTCCAGATCACCAATCCGGCGTGGGTCCCCTTCAGCGTGACCGCCACGGTGTACTCCTGGGCGGGCAGCAACAGCCTGGCGGGGCAGGCCGGTCAGAAGGCAGCGGAGGCCGCGTTGTTCGAGTATTTCGCTCCGACTCTCGGCGGCCCCGCCGGCCGGGGCTGGCCCTTCGGCCGTCCTGTGCATGTCGGGGACGCCTACGAGGTGCTGGCGAGCAGGCTGGAGATCATCACTGTCCTCGACGTCGCGATCGCCAACCAGGCGGGCACTGCGACCAGCTCGATCGACGTGCCCGAGAACGGGCTGCCCCTGCTGCGGAAGGCCGAGGTCGTCTTCATCGCATCGGGCACCGAGGAGGTCGAGCGGGTACCGCCGGGCACGTGGGGACTGTTCGACCGGGCCGACGGCACCGGCAAGCTACTTGGCTATTTCCCCGGCGACGCGGCCGACCTGGGGAACGGCGTCGGCGCCAGCGCCGCGTCCCTGGTCAACGCCACTACCTGCACCCTTGAAGTCTTCTCGCAGCCCCGGACGCGGCCCGCGGGGACCAGCGCATCCGGCCCGCTCCGCCAGGTCGCCTACCCGGGCACGGTGCTCAACCTTAGCGGCGTGATGAGCTCGGCTGTACTGCACGCTTCCGTACCAGACGGGACGTTCTGCCTCTATGAGCAGCCGGCCCAGGCCGGGAAGCAGTGGGTATTCTGGCCCGCCGACGGCCCGATCGACCTGGCGCTGCCCAGCATCGGCGCCGGCCAGATCATTTCCTCCGCGCTCAACCGGACCACCCGCACGGTGGAGTTGCGAGCCGGCGACCCCGGTGCTGGCACGGACGGGACGGAGCAGCTCGTCCGGCCGGGCGAAGCCGTCGACCTGACGGCGGCGCTCAGCGACAAGGCGCGATTCGCGACGCTGCTGAACGGCCCTGGCGAGGGCCAGTACTGCCTGACGGCTAACGGCGTCGCTGGCTCCGAGCAGTGGGTATTCAATCGCAGCGTCGCGGATCTGGGAGCGGTGCTCGGCCCCGACCGGACGGTCACCGCCGTCGCCAGCCAGACCCGGGATCTCCTTACGCTGTACCCGCTGCCCAGCTTCATGGCCGGCTCCGCCGGCATCTTGTCCGTCGCGTCCCGGTCGACGGCGCAGCTACCGACCCCGATGGCGGGCAGCGTAGCGTCGGTGCAGACGCTGCCGCCGGGCTCGGTCGTGGCCTGGGGCGATCCGGGCAGCGGGCTGACCGACCTCCCGTCCGGGCTGACCAGCGTGTCCGCCGTCGCCGCCGGTACCTCGCACTGGCTCGCGCTCCGCGCCGATGGCGCCGTCACGGCCTGGGGCGCGGACACCTACGGCCAGTCCTCGGTGCCGTCCGGGCTCAGCCAGGTCGCGGCGGTCGCCGCCGGCGCCTGGCATTCCCTGGCGCTCACCACCGACGGCACAGTCACAGCCTGGGGCGGCAACAGCGACGGTCAGAGCGCGGTCCCGGCCGGACTGAGCGATGTCATCGCCATCGCCGCCGGCGGCTGGCACTCGCTGGCACTTACCGCCGACGGCTCCGTCACAGCCTGGGGCGACCAGACCGGCAAGGGCGGGGCGAATCAGGTTCCCGCAGGCCTGTCCGAGGTCGTAGGCATCGCCACCGCGATGGGACATTCGCTGGCCGTCAAGGCCGACGGCACCGTCGCCGCCTGGGGCGCCGATACCTACGGCGAGACCGACGTCCCCGATGGCCTGGCCAATGTCATCGCGGTCGCCGCCGGGATGTGGTTCTCGCTGGCGCTGCTGGCCGACGGCACTGTCACCGCGTGGGGATATCAGACTGGCGAAGGCCAGGTGAATCAGCCTCCCGCAGGACTGTCCGAGGTCGTCGCGATCGCCGCCGTCACCGCTGTCGCCGCCGCCGACCCCTGGATTCATCAGGCAGGGGCGGCCGGAGCCAAGGCACCTCCGCCGGTTCCTGATGCCGTCACCACCGCCGCTGTCGGGGCGATGCGGTCGCTGGCACTGGCGGCTGACGGCACCATCGTCGCCTGGGGCACCGGCAGCGGCGACATGTTCGAGAGCCCGGCGTTCACCGCGGCCCGTTCCGTCGCGATCGCCGCCGGCGAGGCCTACTCCCTAGCCATCTGCGTGACGACATGACAGACCCCGGCCCCATCCACAGCAGCCTGCCAGCGGCCTACGCGCAAGATCCGACGGCCCAGGCATTCGCCACCGCCATCGACGCCATGCTGATCCCCGTCGACCAGACCCTGGGCGCGCTGCCCGACAACTTCGACGCCTTCGCCGCCCCGGCCGAGCTGCTGCCTTACCTCGTGCGGGTGAGCCAGGCCCGGGTAGAGCCCTCGTGGCCGGAACGCGCGGTGCGCGCGGCCATCGACCTGGCCGCCTGGCTGGATGTCCACCGCGGCACCCCGGCAGGGTTGCTTCGCGAGGCACGGGTCGTCTACGGCTGGACCCTGACGGTCGCCGACCCTGGCGGCGTCCTCCTGCCGGACGACACACTCACCTGGCCGGGCAACGGGACGCTCTACGTCGACCTGGAGCCGGCCCAGTCCGGCTGGGACCCAGTCGCCTACAACCAGGGCTCCCTTGAGCGGCTCATCAGCGCGCATGTCCCGGCGTCCGCGCCCCGCGTCCTCGCTCCGCCGCCGGGAAAGTGCGCGCTCTACGAAGGGCCCTATTCGACCGGCCGGGCTCTGGTCGTGAGCCGGGACGTCAGCGACCTGTCGACGAGCGGTTTCGACAACCGGACCTCCTCGGCCTGGAACCGGACCAAGGGCATCCTGGCCCTGTACGAAGATCCGGACTTCGGCGAGAACGGCAGCCGCCAGATCGTTCCGGCTCAGCAGGCCGTGAACGTGATCGAGTCCATGAACAAGCGGACGTCGTCGGTGAAGTTCCTGACCGCGGTGCCGGCGGGCTCCTGGGGACTGCTCGACGCCGACGGCAACCTGCTCGGCGTCTTTGACGGGGACGCGAGCGACTTGCAGGCCGGCGTCGGCGCCTCGGCGACCTCGCTGGTGAACAATACGATCCACACGCTCAGGGCGTTCGGCGCCCAGCCGGACTCCGCCGGGCAGATCGTCTACCCGGGCATCACCGCCCCTATCGGCGCCAGCGTGGTGCCACTGAGCCGGGTCACCGTCCATACGCAGGTTCCTGACGGCACTTTCTGCCTCTACGAGCTCGCCCAGCAGGGCGGCAAGCAGTGGATCTTGTGGACGCCGCCGGGCCAGAGCGTCAGCCTGGCCACGATTGGCGCTGAGGACGTTGTCTCGTCCGTCTACAACCGGACGGCCGTCACGCTCGAGATGTGGGCGAACAATGACGGCACGGGTGCCAGCCAGTTCTTCTATCCGAGCGCGTTCGCTGACGTCGCCGCACCGGGCCTGGCCGGTCAGGCGAGCCTGGTGACCGTGCTCAACGGTGCGCCTGCCGGGTATTACTGCCTGTACGGCGGCCTCGCCAAGACCGGCAAGCAGTGGGTGTTCAACGATGTCGGCACCACCGCCACCATCAATCTCACCGACCCGCGCGTCGCGGCGGGCGACGCCGTGTCCTGCGTCGAGAACCTGACCGCCCGCACGCTGGAGCTCTTCAAGAACGACAATGGCAGCGGCGTGAGCCAGCTCTGCTATCCGGGCCTGACCGCCGACGTGACAACGGCTGGACTCGCCGGCCTGGCCAGGTCGGTGGCGGAATACAACGGACCGCCCGCCGGCTATTACTGCCTCTACGCGAACACCGACAAGACCGGCAATCAGTGGATCTTCCGCGACACCGCGGTGACGGTACAGCTCAGCAGCGCGACGATCGGCGCGGGGAACCTCGCGTCCCTGGTGGAAAATAACACCGCCCGGACTCTCGCACTCTTCAAGAACAGCAACGGCACTGGCGACAGTCAGCTTTTCTATCCGGCCACCACGTCGGCCGTTACCGTGCCCGGCCTGGATAAGAACTCACAGTCGGCCACCGTCTATGACGGTGCCCCGAGCGGGTACTACTGCCTGTACGGCGGCAGCCCGCTGCGGCAGTGGGTGTTCCAGGCGGCGACCGGCACCGATAACAACCTGGCCCCGAGCGGGGCGGCCAGCAATGTGACCCAGGTCCAGAACAACACTACTTACACGATCGAGCTATTCGAGCAGACCAATGGCACTGGCGCGTACCAGCTCTTCTATCCCCAGACGAACGTCTCGGTGCGGGCGGATTTCCAGAACCGCGCCAGGCTCGCCCGATGCTACAACGGTCCGCCCGCGAATTATTTCTGCCTGTATGAAGGAATGAACCAGACCGGAACTCAGTACGTATTCCGCGCCGTTTTCGGGACTACGGACGCGCCCGGTCAGGGCTGGGAGGACAAGATCTCCAGCGTTCGCAACCTGACGCAGTACACGCTCCAGCTCAACGAGCACACGGGCCAGCGCGGCCGAAGCGAGCTCTTCTACCCCGGCCAGCGCGCGAACGCGAACGCGACCACGATGAACAAGCTGGCAAGTTCGGTAACGGTATACAACGGCTGCCCGGACGGCTTCTACTGCCTGTTCGACGGGGCCAACCAGTCGGGTAACCAGTACGTGATCTACCCGGCCGTCGGCAATGTCAACATCGACAGCATCGGCGCCAACGACCTGATTTCCAGCGTGCGCAACCTGACTAAGTACACGATTCAGCTCTGGGCCGATCCTGGCCCGAGCGGGACCTGGCAGCTGTGCTATCCGTCGCAGAACGCGAACGTGCAGTCCAACCTGAATGACAGGACCACCATCGTCAGCGTGCTCGACGGCCCCCCGAGCGGTTACTACTGCCTGTACGAGGGCGCACCGGGCGACTCCTACCGGCAGTGGGTATTCCATGAATCCGCCACCGAGGTGAACCTGACCAGCGCAGGCATTGGCGCTGTCGGCATCACTACCGTGCGCAACAACACCATGTACACGCTGGAGCTCTTCTCGGAAACCAACGCGACCGGGATGCAGCAGATGTTCTATCCAGGAATGACGACTTATGCGGCTGGGTCGTTCAACGACAGGGCCCAGTACGCCAGGCTCCACATCATCAACTCGGAGAACCGCTCGTCGCTGCGGTCGGGCTACTTCTGCCTCTTCGAGCACGAGAACTACGCCGGACGCCAGTGGGTATTCGCGTACGGGGCCAAGGTCAGGCTGGCGGAGATCAACGCGGCGAACGTGGTGTCAAGCGGGGCCAACAGCACCCCGGTGGGTGCGTGGCTGTACTGGAACTCTGACTGGTCCGGCTGGAACTGGAACGTTCCGGCGTACTCCTGGAACGCGACTCTCAAGGGCGGAACCCAGAACATGAACGATTCGGCCACGTCGGTGTGGAACCACTGATCCGCGGCGCCACGTCCGGCTGTTCGATCAAGCGGAAGGAAGCTCAGCAGTGACGCTCCCCGTCCCTCCCATCGACAGGCAGAACCTGCCCGGCCTCGTCGGTGCGGCGAAGGCAGTGGTCAGGCGCCTGGTGCCGGAATGGGCCGGGATCGACGGGCCCGATCCGGGTACCGCGCTGGTGGAGGCGTGCGCGGCCATGGTCGCAGCCCTGGTGGAGCGGGTGAACCGGGCACCGGACAAGGAGCGGCTGGCCGTACTGTCCGAGCTGCGGGTCTGGCCGCGCCCGGCATCACCGGCCCGGACGAAGGTCGCGTTCACCCTGACCGTGGCCCGGTCGGCCCCGGTTGAGATCCCGGTCGGCACGCAGGTGGCGGCCGATCTGTCCGGCGGGGCCGGCGTGGGATTCGTCACGACGCAGGACGCGCTGCTGTACTCCTGCACGCTGCTGTCGAGCGGCATGTACCGGGGCGGACAGTACCTGGCAGAAAAACAGACGTTCACCGGCACGCTGTCGGCGCTCGGCCAGGAGATCGTCCTGACCGCCGACGATGTGCTCCTGACCGTGCTGTCCCGTCCGGTAC
Organism: uncultured Actinomycetota bacterium; assembly: GCA_963819285.1. Classification (GTDB taxonomy): domain Bacteria; phylum Actinomycetota; class Actinomycetes; order Streptosporangiales; family Streptosporangiaceae; genus Chersky-822. The sequence continues at coordinate 991,907 of CAWFVM010000004.1, read as the reverse complement.
CCGACACGCAGATCACGCTCGACCTGGAGGTGACGGCCAGGACCTCCGGCCCGCAGCCGACGGCCGGGCACCTGGCCTGGGAAGTCTGGGCCGGGACCCGCTGGGTGCCCTGTGAGGTAGTCGAGGACAGCACGTCCGCCCTGACCCGCGGCGGGCACGTCACGCTCCACATCCCGCGACAGCAGGCGCCCACCGCCGTTGAGCTGAACCTCGGAACGGCGCAGGCGCCCCAGCAGTGGCGAGCCGAGGACGTGGGCCTGCTGCGGTGCCGCCAGGCCGACGACGCGGCCGTCACGGTTGCCCTGACGTCACTGGCCCTCAGTACCGAGATGTCGGTGCTGGTCCCGGTCGTGCAGGCGGACGTGGTCATCGGCGCCGTGGTCGGCGTCTCCACGGGGGAGCCCGGGCAGCGATTCCCGCTGCCCGCGCCGCCGCTGCTTGACCAGGGACGGGTTACCGCGCAGACCGCCAGGCCCGGCGAGCTACCGCAGGTATGGCACAGTGTCAGCTCGCTGGCCGGCTCAGGGCCGGATGACCTGGACTTCTGGCTGGATCCGGCGACCGGCGACGCGGTCTTCGGCCTGGAGGCCAAGGAGCCAGGCGGCCTGCGCCGCCACGGCGCGATCCCGCCGCGGCGGGCAGAGGTCAGCATTACCCGGTACCTCACCGGAGGCGGTGCCGCCGGGAATGTCCCGGCCCGGTCGATCACCGTGCTGCGCCAGCCCCTGCCGCCGATCTCCAGCGTGTCGAATCCGTCGGCCGCGACCGGCGGCACGGCCGCCGAGAACGCGGAACTGTTCTCCGTCCGGCTTCCCCTGGGCTGGATCGGGCCGCAGCGAGTCGTGACGGCGGCCGACATCGAGCAGGCGGTGCTGTCCACCCCGACCGGCGTGCTGCGCGCCCTGCACGTGGCCACCGGAGGCGGGGAACTGCTCACGCCGTTCCAGGAGGTGGCGTCCTGGACCCCGGCCACCTCGGTCGTGAGGTTTACCAAGTCGCCGGCCAGCGGGGCGAGCGTCACCGTGCCGGCTGGCACCGAGGTCGCCACCACCAGCGGAATAGTGTTCGCCACCACGCATGCGGTGACGGTCGACGCCCAGAGCGCCGCGGACGCGCACGTGACCCAGCGCAAGACGATACCGGCGGGCACCGTCGTCCCTGGCGGGGTCTCCAACGGCGCCCCAGGGCAGCGGTTCCGGCTCACCGACTACCCGGTCACCGGGACGAAGCCGGCTATCAGGGTGCTTACCCCGAGCACCGGACCGCAGCTGTGGACCGTCGTCGAGACCTTCACGGCCTCGACCCCGACCGACCACCACGTCATGGTCAATGCCAGCACCGGGGAGATCGCCTTCGGCGTCGGAGAATACGGCGCCATCCCGGTCGCCGGCTCGACTTTCGCGGTCGGCACGGACTATCAGACCACCCGCGGCGAGGACGGGAACGTGCCGGTCGGCACCATCACCACGGCCGGAACGCCGGCTGGCGTGACCGTGACGAACAACGTCCCCGCGCAGGACGGGGTGAACGGGGCCACGACGGTCACCGCGCCCAGCGGACCTTACGGGCTGCTGGTGGTCCCGGCCCTGGCCGCCGGCTCTGGCCGCCTGAACTACAACGACCTGCTGCCCTCGTCGACGCTGCGGGACAGCGTCGAGCGGGTCGTGCGGCCCATGATGCCGCCGGGCACGACGGTCGGGGTCCACGCCCCTGGTTACCAGGGCATCGGGATCACGGCCACGGTGATCCCAGCCCAGGCGCTGCTCCCCTCGGACCGCGCCGTCCTGAAACAGGCGGCGGAAGAAGCGCTGTACGCCTTCTTCAATCCGGTCAGCGGCGGTCCTGACCACGCCGGCTGGCCGTTCGGCCTGCCCGTCCACCTCGGCGACGCCTACAGCGTGCTCGACCGGATGCCCGGCGTCGAGCGGGTCCGAACTGTCGCGCTCTACCCGATGAGCGTGCTGACCGGCGAGCGCGGCACGCAGACCGAGCGCGTTGACGTGACCGACCTGTCCACGGTGTTCTCGGTGGACCACCAGGTCACCGTCGAAGACCCTGGACAGGGCCAGACCTGATGAGGCAGACCCGATGAGGCAGATAAGGCGGACCCAGCGGTGATCCCGGATGTCGACAAGGCGCTGAAGGATCTCATCGAGCAGGCGGTGCCTGGCACGCCCGTGATGTTCGACGCGCCGACCAGGGCGTGGTCCGACCAGATCGGCACAGCCCAGGCCATCAACGTCTTCCTCTACGATCTGCGGCAGGATCCGGCTTACACCTCGGTCGGGGCGATCGGACTGCGGCAGCAGCCCGACGGCTGGGTCTCCGCCGCCTCGCCGACCCACACCATCGATCCGCCGCGTTCCTACGTCCTGTCCTACATGATCACCGCGTGGTATACCGACCCGGGCGACATGCACCGGATCCTCCAGGACATCCTCATCGAGCTGTCCGGCCACACCACACTCGACCTAGCCTTCAGCGACGTGCTCAAGCCGCTGAATCCGGCCGCGGTCATGTTCGTCGCCGACCCGCCGGATACTCGCACCATCTCCGAACTGTGGAGTTCCCTGGGCAACCCGCCGCTGCCTAACATCAACTGCGCGGTCACGCTGCCGCTTGACCGCTATGGCCGCGACCAGCCGGGTCCGATCACCGATCCGCTCGTGCGCGAGGTCATGATGGACATCAAGCCCACCGCACCGTGAGCACGGGCGGCGGGCCGCCGGGTGAGGCATCCGAGACCGACGGGACGGCATACCTGTACGCCCGGCTAGACGTCGTGGAACAGCGGGTGCGCCGGGCGCTGGCCGAGCGTGGCCAGGACGATGCTCGCGCGGGGGATCCGGGCGTCGACGAGCACACGATCGCGATCCGGCAGGGACTGGCTGCCGCCGGGGCCATCGCTTCGGCACTGGAGGCCGCGGGGGCCGCGGTGCGGCTCCGGTCCTTGGCGGGGGCGTGCGCCCTCACCGAGCTGGACACCGAGCTGCTGCTCATCGCCCTGGCGCCGGAGATCGACCCCCGATTCGGGCTCTTCTACGGCTACCTGCACGATGACGGCGGCCGGCCCCGCGCCTCCATCGGCCTCGCGCTGGAACTGTGCGGCGCGAGCTCCCTGGACCCGGAGCACCGGGCTCGCCTCCGCATCGATGCGCCGCTGGTGACCTCGGGACTGATCACCGTGACCGACACTGACCAGCCTTTCCCCTCGCGCACGCTGCGAACCGATGACCGGGTTGCCGGGCACCTGCTCGGCGATGACCAGATCGATCCAGTCCTGACCGGCTTGGCGCGTTATCTGCACTCACCGTGGCCGCCTGCGGGAAGCGGCGCGCAGGAGGCCGTCGAACGGCTCACCGCGTGCCTGACCGCTGGCACCGCTCCTGGAGGTCTGGTGTATCTGCGTGGCGCCGCGGAGAGCGCCGTCATCGACGTCGCGACCTCGGCGGCGGCGGCGGCGGCCGCGAAGGCGAGCAGCGGCGCCGGGTCCGGCGGAGTCGTGCTGGTCGACCTGACGCGTCTGTCCCCTGGCGACGAGGTACAGCAGGTCCTTGGGACCGCCGCCCGGGAAGCCCGGCTGCGCGAGTGCGGTCTGGTGGTCGGCCCAGTCGACCGGCTTCCGCCAGAGCCAGCCGAACGTTCCCGGCTGCTCCGCTGCCTCCTCGGTCTTCCGGTGCCCGCCGTGATCGTCGGGCCCGCAGCCTGGGACGCGCGCTGGGGGGATTTCCCGCTATTGCAGGCCGTAGCGGGAACGCCGGGCCAGGAAGAACGCGATCACTGGTGGCGGAGCGCGATGCGACGTCTGCCCGACCCTCCCCCCGACGCGGCCGGCGCCCTATCCGCCTACCGGCTCGCTCCGCACCAGATGCGCGCCACCGTCGTCGCCGCGCAGGCCCAGGCCGGCGCCGAGCGGCGGCCAGTCACGACGGATGACCTGCGCCGCAGTGCCCGCCGCCACAACGCGGCCGATCTGGAGCACCTCGCGTCGCGCGTAGAGCCGTCGGCGACGTGGGAAGACCTGGTACTCGCGCCGACGCCGATCGGGCAGCTGCGCGAGCTGGCCGGCCGGCATCGCGATCGCGACATGGTACTCACCGACTGGCGGCTGCGTCCGGCTCACGGGACCGCGGCTAAGGTCACGGCCCTGTTCACGGGGGAGTCAGGAACTGGCAAGACCCTGGCCGCCGAGGTGCTGGCGGCGGCGGCAGGGATCGACCTCTACGTGGTCAACCTCGCGACCGTGGTCGACAAGTACATCGGCGAGACCCAGAAGAACCTCGAACGGATCTTCACCGCGGCGGCGGGCGTGCAGGGCATGCTCTTCTTCGACGAGGCCGACGCGCTGTTCGGCAAGCGCTCCAAGGTGTCCGATGCCCACGACCGCTTCGCCAACATCGAAACCGCCTACCTGCTGCAGCGCCTGGAGACCTTCGACGGGCTGGCCATCCTGGCCACCAACCTGGCCGGCAACGTGGACCAGGCGTTCCTGCGCCGCCTGGACGCGATCATCAGCTTCCCCCGCCCGGCGGCCGCCGAGCGGATCCGCCTGTGGGATCTGTGCCTGGGTCCATCCGTCCCCCGCTCGGGGAGCCTGGACCTCGTGGCTGTCGCCGCCGCCTTCGACCTGACCGGCGGCTCCATCAGGTCCTGTGCCCTCACCGCGGCCTACCAGGTGGCCAGCACCGGCCTGCCGGTCAGCACGGCTGACCTGTACGCCGCCGTTCGCATCGAGTACCGCAAGCTCGGCCGGATCATCGACGAAGCGACGTTTCCGGCCAGCGCCAACGGACTCCTCACCGGACCGGCCGGCAGCGCGCGGCTAGGGCCAGGTCAGGCGGCTAGGGTCAGTCAGGTCGCGCGCAGGATCGTGTTCTTGGTGCTGTAGGACGCATTGCCGGGCTTGGACAGGACTGGATCGGGGGTACTGACGGGGGGCGGGGTTTTGGCCGGCTGGGTGACGGTAAAGGTGGCGCTGAACTGGGCGCCCTTCAGCAGCAGTACCAGCTCACCATTCTTCAAGACGGTCGTGGTCTTGGGGAAGACGGCCAGCGTGCCCTGGCCAGGGACGGTGTAGGCCCCGTCGGTGTATTGCAGGGGACCTTTGAGCGATGGCGGTAGCTCGTCGCCCTTTCGGCAGACCGGAGAATCCTTGACAAGGAAATCAGGGCTTGATCCCGAGAGCGGCTTCGGCCCCGTCGCCGCCGGGATGACGGTGGCGCCGAAGGCCACCGTGAGGGTGTCGCCGTCGATGATGACGAAATCGCTCACAGCTAAGTGTCGAATCCTGCTCGGGGCCGGGCAAGGGTCGGCCGCATGCCCTTTCGGGCAGGAAACGCGGCCTTGCAGGCACCCGGATGAGCCTGTTCGGCAGGCGGAATTCCCGGCATGCTCGAATTGCCCGACCCTGCGAAAGGGGAAAGATGCAGTACGCGAGCGCCCGGCGGGAAACTACGTCCGTCTCGGCCTCCCGCAAGGAGTCCTCGCCCCAGGCGTCTTCCGCCGCGCGGATCCGGCGCGCCGCCCCGCCCTGGCTAGGGCTCGCGACCACCCGCGGCCTGGACGAGGACACGGCTCACCGGCAGCGGCTCCAGGAGATCCGCCGTGGTCTGCCGTTCCTTGACTCGAACGCCGGAATCACCGAGTCTCGTCAGCCTGGCGAGCTCCGCGACCCGGCGCTGCGGCCCCTGGATGACTGGCTGCGCCAGCGTGCTGCCGAGGTGGCGGCAAAGCCAGAAGAGTTGCAGGTGGCGCAGGACCGCGCGGACGTGGTCATCGCCGCGCTGATGCGCATCTACCCGGATCTGGACCCCGGCCGGGACATCTACCGGACCGGCAGCATTGCTCACGGCGACGCGCTGTCGCCACTGAACGACGTGGATCTCGGCGTGATCCTGCGGAACCGGCCTGACCTTGGCCCTGGCCACGAGGAGTCCAGGGACCGGCTCAAGCACGAGATGCGGCAAACCGCCGCGCGCCTGGTGACAGAACTGCGCGTACTGGCGCCGGAGTTTCCGGACCTCCAGGCGGACCCGGACAACAAGCGCTCGATCGTCCTGAAATTCACGCCCGACCCGGATGACTTCACCTCCGACGTGATCATCGCGATCCCTGGCACCGAAGGGAACCTGCTGATCCCCAACACCGAACTGCGCGGCGGGTGGGACGAGAACGACCCGATCGGGCATGTCGAGCGGCTGAGACAGGCGGAGGAAACCTCAGCCGGGTCGTTCTCACAGACCGTCCGCCTCGCGAAGCACTGGCGGAACGGGCAGAGCTCCAAGCCGCTGTACTCCTGGAACATCAAGACCCTGGCGCTGGAGGCCGGCGATGCGTCGACCCAGCCGTTCGAGGGCCTGTACAGGTTCTTCACCCACGCTGTTCACTCCATCGCCCGGGGTCCGACCGAGAATCCCGGCAGCGCCAGTTTCCCGCCGCCGACGGTGGCGACGGACCGCCTCGAAGTGACGCGCCTGCTCCTGGACGCATCGGCGACGCTGGACCGCGCGCGAATGTACGCGCTGGCCGGCCAGCCAGACCGCGCGGTCGCCGAGCTGAAGCGAATGTTTCCGGCCGGCGGTCACTGAGACTGGAACAGCTCGTCGTCGGACCAGCAGGAGCGGGTCTAACGCAGGCGTGTCATCGGGCTTCATTCCAGATGTCCCAGGAGTCCTGGGCTACCTGCTTCCCTGTGTTGTAGTCAAAAGCCGTGTAATCGGCATCTAGCTTGTAGGCGAGCTTCGGTGCGACGTTCGCGTTCAGGTCCTTGTTTAGCGCTGTCGCGTTCGGGTCGCCGGTCAGCGCGGCGCCGGTTGGATGCCGGCTGTAGTCGCCCTCGACGTGGTACCTGACAAGGTTAGTCTTGGCCAGCTGCTTTAGCTGTCTCTCCACTTTCGAATGGTGCTGGCTGTTGGCGGACTTCGTGAGCGGCGTGAGGTTGTCCATCGTGTTGCCCGGCCCGCCGACCTGCTCGTTGAGCAGGTGCCCTTGCACCATGAACTTCGACATCCAGGCCTGGCCGGGGGCTGTAGTGCAGCCGGGCCACCAGTTTGGAACCACGGACGGCTTGGAGCCTACCTGGGGATTACCCGGATCGATTTCTGCCAGCATCGAAGTGCCGACGTCGTTCCCGTTGATTCCGCCGTACTTGACAAGCAGGCGCTGAACCGTCAGGGCGCTCTGCGCGCTAATACCAGGACCGGCCGACGATCCGCGAGGCTCGGCGACGCGTCGCTGACCTGGAATTGTTCTGAGCGCCCGCTGGGCGGTCGCCTGCGCCTCGCGCTCGAAACGGTCGGCCGGATCGCTGATCCTGACCTTGTCTCCGGTACCCGCGACCGGCCCGCGCCGCTGCTGCAGGACATGTGCGAGCTCATGGGCCAGCACTCGCCGGCCGCCACCGATGCCGGGTTATAACTGCCGCGCCGGAACACTAGGTGGGACCCGGAAGTGAACGCCTGAGCGGCCACCGCCCGTGCCGCCCGGTCCGCGGCCGGACCGGTATGCACTCGCACGTCGGAGAAGTCAGCGCCGAGCCTGCGCTCCATATCGGCGCGCACTCGCGGAACCAGCTGGTGACCTCGGACACTCAGCGCCGCCTGGATAGCGGCCTCGGGCCTGGCCGCTGAGGCCTGCTTGCTGGCACGGGCCCCCCGCTGCTGGTCATACATAGCGCCTCGCTCATGTCTTTGCCAATGCGGTGCTGTCGCCCTTCCACACTAATCGCCCCGCAATCTCCTGCCACTAACGCTGCGGTTATATTTATGACCCGTTCTTAATAGCGGAAGATCACAACGGCGGTGGTCTAGCCTTGGAGCATGCGGGCACACATTGACCACATCGTGTTGTGGGTGGCGGACCCGGTCAGGTCGCTGGACTTCTACGAGCAGGTTGTTGGCCTGGCCAGCGTGCGCCGGGAGGAGTTCACGGCCGGCGGCACGCCGTTTCCGAGTGTCAGGATCTCGCCGGATGCCCTGATCGATCTCATGCCGTCCGCTGTCGCCTCGGCAGTGAATTCCGGCACCAAGGCCGATGGTACGGCTGGGTATCCGGTCAACCACCTGTGCCTGGCCATGAGCCAGCCGGACTATGAAGCGCTGAAGGAGCGGCTTGAGGCTGCGGGAGTGGACACGTCGGCCGGGCTGGAGCAGAGCTACGGCGCGCGCGGGCTCGCGCCGCGGACGTTCTACTTCCGCGACCCCGACGACAACGTCTTCGAGGCCCGCTACTACGCGGACTAGACCTGGCCGCTGCTACATCCAGTCGGCGTACTTCGGCCAGGCCAGCATGGTCTCGACTACCTCAGGCGGTCCCTCGGCGGCGGGAGCCGCCGGGGTGCCGTAGCGTCCCCGGTAGAAGAGCAGCGGGCGCTCCGCCCCGACGTCCCCGAGCTCGCGCACCAGGCCGACCACCACGTAGTGGTCACCGATCGTGTGGACGTGCTGAATCTCGCAGCTCACCCAGGTCAGCACGTCATCAATGATCGGAGACCCGGCCGAGTCGGGCACCCAGCTCACCGTGCTGAAGCGTTCCGCGCTGGTCCGGCCGAAGCTGGTCGCCAGGTCGCCCTGCGCGGCGGTCAGCACATTGGCGCAGAAATAGCCGGATCGCTCGATCCGGGGCCAGGTCGACGACTCCGCGCCGGGCAGAAAAGCACCAGCGGCGGCTCAAGCGACAGCGCCGCGAAGGCCTGACAGGAGAACCCGACCGGCTCGCCATCGTCGACAGCGGTGATGATCGTGATTCCGGTGCAGAAGTGCCCGAGTACCTGACGAAACCGCTCTGGATCGGGATCGAAGCTGACCGGCGCGCCTACTTGTTCCACGAACATGCCGAGCGCCCGGAAGCCTCCGTTCATTCCCTGCCCCGCCGACGTGGTTGCCCGGCCCGGTAGGGGCCTAGCGGGCGGCACCCGCCGCGAAGACGTGGCCCCAGGAGCTGATCGCCGTGGTGTGCCTGCTGACCCAGGTGGCGTCATCGACGAGCAGCCCGTCGGTGCCGTATTCGACGTCGAACCCGGCCGGCGTCCGCACGTAGAACGAGACCATCTGATCGTTGGCGTGCCGGCCGAGGCTGGCGCTGAGCTGTCCGCCGCGCCTGGCGCACCGGTCCATTGCCCGACCGACATCATCGAGGCAGGCCACCTCGATCATCACGTGCACGCATCCCGTCGGGCTGGTCATCGGCGCCAGCGCCAGCGAGTGGTGCCGGGGATTGACCCCGAGGAACCGCATCATCGCCGGCGGCCCGCCAGCCGGACGGCCGAACAGCTCGGGCGGCATCGCCATCGTGTCCCGCAGCCGGAACCCGAGCACGCGAGTGTAGAAGTCCGTCGAGGCGGCGTCATCGGCAGCGGGAATGACGACGTGCCCCATCCCGTAATCCCCGGTCACGAACCGCGCGCCGTACTGGCTGACGGCAGGCCGGCTGTCGAGCGACGCACCCCAGAACACCTCAAGCGTGTGCCCCGACGGGTCATCGAACGTGATCAGCCCTGCCACTCGCCGCAGCGCCAGCTCCTGCGGCGTCCCGGCCTTCACCGGCACCCCAGCCGCCTCAAGCGCCCCGGCCACCTCAGCGAAGTCACCCTCGCTCGCCGTCTCCCACCCCGAGGCCAGCAGCCGGTCCGCCGAGCCTGGCACGATCACGAACCGGGCGGGAAAGTCGTCCATCCGCAGGTAGACCGCGTCCGCCTCGGGGCCGCGCCCCTCGGTCAGGCCGAGCAGCCTGGTGCCGAACTCGCGCCAGGCCCCGACGTCGGCTGACTCGATCCGCAGGTAGCCAAGTGACCGGATCCCGCTCACCGCGCACCTCCGAGGAAATCGAGAGCCTGGCGATTGAAGTCATCGAACTTCTCCAGCTGCGCCCAGTGCCCGCAGCCGCTGAACACATGCAACTGGACCTTGCGGATCTGCTTGACCGCAAGCAGCGCGCCGTCCAGCGGGTTCACCCGGTCCTCCCGGCCCCAGATCAGCAGCACCTCATTGCGCAGCCGGTGCACCTCGCGCCAGAGCATTCCGTCTTCGGCGGTGGCCGGGTCATAGAACGACATGCCGAGCGCGGCCATCGCCGCGAGCGCCTCAGGCTTGCTCGCCTGCTCGTAGCGTTCATCGATCAGCTCGTCGGTGATCTTTTTAGGGTTATAAACAAGCGTACGCAGGAATGCCGCCAGCTTTTCCCGGCTCGGCCCGGGGGGGGCCCCGAATTCCATCAGCCGCTTGACGCCCTCCGTCGGATCGGGCGCGAACACGTTCAGGCTCAGTCCGCCCGGCCCCATCAGCACCAGCCGCCCGGCCCGCTCCGGGTAGTTCAGCGCGAATCTGATCGCCGTGCCGCCGCCGAGCGAGTTGCCGACCAGGTGCACCCGGTCAATCCCGAGCTCGTCGAGCAGGCTGGCCAGGGCGCGGGCGGCGAACGTGAAGTAGTTGCCCTCGACGGCCGGCGCGTCGGACTGGCCGAAGCCCGGCTGATCGAGCATCAGGGTGCGGAACCTGGCGGCGAAGACAGGCAGATTCGCGCCGAAGTTGGACCAGGCCGACGCACCGGGCCCGCCACCGTGCAGCAGGACGACGGGCGGTGCGTCCGCCTGGCCGCCGTCGCCGGGCCCTGCCTCGTGGTAGTGCAGAGCCATCATCGCCGTACTGGCGAACCGGCTGGTCTCCTGCCCGGTCACAGCATCGCGTCCACGGCCGGGGGCAGCCCGAACTCGCCCCGGCCGAACATAGACAGGGCGCGCTCGGGGTCGTTGATCGCGTGCGCCCGGCCCGCGTGGGAGTCGCGCCAGAATCGCTGGATCTGGGTACCGCTGCGCAGCGCCCGGCCGCCCGAGTTCTCGTAGAGCAGGTCGATCGCGCCGATCGCGCGCTCGGTGCCGAGCACCTGGTCCCGCCTGATCCGCAGCCGCAGCGGCATCGGGATGTGCTCGCTCGCACGCGCGTGCCCCATCAGCTCGGTCAGGTTCCGGTCGAATGACAGCCAGGCCGCGTCGATCTCGGCCGCCGCCCTGGCCACCCTGACCTGGGCGAACGGATCCTCGGCCGCCTTCTGGCCGAGGTAGGCCGTGCTGACCCTGTCCTGCTGATAGGCCACGTGCGCCCGGTAGGCGCCGGTCGCCATGCCGATGATCGGCGTCGTGATCGCGCAGGAGAAGACCGACCCGAACGGGATCCGGTACAGCGGAGCGGGATTGAGCTCCTGGCCGGGGCACACGCACTTGGTAACGTCGGCGAAGCTCAGCGACCTGTGCTCGGGCACGAACGCGCCGTCCACCACGATGTCGTTGCTTCCGGTCCCGCGCAGCCCGACGGTCTGCCAGACATCGTCGATCTGATAGTCGCTGGCGGGCAGCAGGAACGTGCGGAAGTCCACCGGATTGCCCTGCGCGTCGGTCACGATGCCGCCGAGCAGCACCCAGCTCGCGTGACCGCAGCCCGAGGAGAAGCTCCAGCGGCCGCTGAGCTTGTGCCCGCCCTCGGTGAGCTGGGCGCGGCCGGTCGGCGCGTACGAGGACGACATCCTGGTGCCCGGATCCTCGCCCCAGACCTCCTGCTGACCCGCGTCAGGGAACAGCGCGAGCTGCCAGGCGTGCACTCCGATGACCGAGGCGACCCAGCCGGTGGACCCGCAGGCGCTGGCGATCATCCGCACCGCCTCGAAGAAGGTCACCGGGTCGGCCTCGATCCCGCCGAACCTGGCCGGCTGCAGCAGCCGGAAAAACCCGGTCTCGGTCAGGTCCTTGATCGACTCCGCCGGGACTGACCGCGCGTCCTCGGCTTCCTGAGCCCGGTCCGCCAGCACGGGCAGCAACTCGCTGACCGCCTCGACGACCGGCTGCCCGACCTTCTCTGCCACGTTCGCTCCTCCCCTGCCTGGCCCCCAGACTAGAACATGTTCTAGTCGGTGTTCTACTCTATGGCTATCGCTGACGGGAGGGCCTATGAACGACCGGCTCGCGGTCAGGACCATTGACTCAGGACCCCTGCCGACGAGATACGCACGCGGCTGGCACTGTCTCGGCCTGGCCGAGAGGTTCCGCTCGGGTGGTCCGCATGCCGTGCACGCCTTTGGCACCAAGCTCGTGGTCTTCGCCGATACCACAGGCGCCCTGCACGTGCTCGACGGGTTCTGCCGCCACATGGGCGGTGACCTGACGATGGGCACGATCAAGGGCGACCAGGTCGCCTGCCCGTTCCACGACTGGCGCTGGGGCGGCGACGGCCGGTGCGCCAAGATCCCGTACGCCCGGCGGGTGCCGCCTGCCGCGCGGACCAGGTCCTGGCTGACGCTGGAGGAGAACAAGCAGCTCTTCGTCTGGAACGACGCCGAGGGCAACCCGCCGCCCGAGCACATCACGATCCCGAGGATCGACGGCGCGTTCTCCGGTGAGTGGTCGAGCTGGACCTGGGACTCGATCCTGGTCAAGAACTCGAACTGCCGCGAGGTCATCGACAATGTCGTCGACATGGCGCACTTCTTCTACATCCACTTCGCGTTCCCGACCTTCTTCAAGAACGTGCTCGAAGGCCATATCGCCACCCAGTACCTGAACACCAAGTCGCGGCCGGACGTCGAGACCGGCTCGAACTACACGGCTGGCGGCGAGACCACGCTGCGATCCGAGGCTGCCTACTACGGCCCGTCCTACATGATTGACTATCTGTGGCATGACTATCACGGCCTGACCATGGAGAGCGTGCTGATCAACTGTCACTACCCGGTGACGCCGGACTCGTTCCTGCTCCAGTGGGGCGCGATCGTGAAGAAGCCGCTCGGGGTCAGTGACGCCCAGGGCGACCGGATCGCCGCCAAATTCGCTGAGTTCATCGGGCTCGGCTTCCAGCAAGACGTCGAGGTCTGGACCCACAAGACCAAGATCGACAACCCGCTGCTGTGCGCCGAGGACGGGCCGGTCTACCAGCTGCGGCGCTGGTACGAGCAGTTCTACACCGACGTCGCTCAGATCACCCCCGACATGACCGAGCGCCACGAATTCGAAATCGACACCACCCGTGCCGTCCAGTCCTGGGAAGCCGAGGTCGCCGCCAACCTATCCGCCGGCCAGTGACCCGCAACGGCAACGTTGTCCCTCTGCTGTCGTTGCAGCGACAACAGAGGCGCGACGTTGCGCCAGGAATAGATGAGCGGGCGTGGCAGTACACCCCGGTGGCGTGCACGGAATGCGGGGTTGTGGTGCAAGTTGCGAAGTTCAGCTTGCAGCACACCAGCGTGCAGTGGAGCGCCGAGGCCGTACGCGGCTGCGCCGAGTTCGCAGCGGGCGAGGCGGCGGGCCGGACCTCCGCGCTGATCCCGACCTGTGTCCGGCTGCGCGACAGCATCGAGGACGCGGTGGCCGGCGGCAGGGTGGAAGTACTGCCGCCGTGAGTTCTGGGCGCACGTTTTACCAGGTGCCGGTTTCGCAGGTGATCGCTGAGACCGACCAGGCCTGCACGGTCGTGCTCGACGTGCCGCCTGAGCTGGCTGACCGGTTCGCGTACCGGCCAGGGCAGTTCCTGACCATCCGGGTGCCGGCGGCCGATGGCGGATCGGTTGCCCGGTGCTACTCCCTGTGCAGTTCGCCGGTGCTCGACGAGCCTGCCGCGATCACGATTAAGCGCATGCCGTCCGGTTATGCATCGAACTGGATCGCGGACCAGGTGCGAGCCGGCACTGTGCTTGACGTGCTACCGCCGGCCGGCACGTTCACCCCGAGATCGCTGGACTCCGATTTCCTCCTGATCGCCGGGGGCAGCGGGATCACGCCCGTGATGTCGATTCTCACGTCCGCGCTGCGGGCCGGGCGCGGCCGGATCGTGCTGCTGTACGCGAACGCCGACGAGCGGTCGGTCATTTTCGGCGCGCGGCTGCGCGAGCTGCAGTCGGCCGTGCCGCAGCGGCTGGTCGTCGTGCACTGGCTGGACGCGGTGCAGGGACCGCCGTCGGCGGCCACGCTCCGTGAGCTGGCCCGGCCGTATGCCGGCTACGAGGCGTTCGTGTGCGGGCCTGACCTCTACATGGCGGCGGCGCGGCAGGCACTGGGCGAGCTTGGCGTGCCGGCGACTCGGGTGCGGCTGGAACGGTTCTTGTCGCTGGCGGAGAATCCGTTCGAGGCGACGCCGGCCGCCGGGGGGATCGCGGCCGCGCTTGAGGTCGAGCTCGACGACGAGACGCACAAGCTGGACTGGCCGGGCGGGCAGCGCATGCTCGACGCGATGATCGACGCCGGCCTCGACGCGCCGTACTCCTGCCGGGAGGGCGTCTGCGGTGCCTGCGCGTGCCGCCTGGTCAGCGGGGAGGTCGAGATGGCGCACAACGAGGTCCTGCAGGACGCCGACCTGGCCGAAGGCTACATCCTCACCTGCCAGTCCACCGCCCTGACCACCCAGGTCAGCGTCAGCTACCAGTAACCGGGCACTGGCCACGCCGGAGGGCACCCTGTGCGCCCCGGCGGGGTGGCTAGGCTAGTTCGTCTCTGGCCTGGGCGAAGGCGGTGGCGGCTAGCTCGAGGTCGTCCTGGCTGTGGGCGGCTGAGACCTGGGTCCTGATCCTGGCCTTGCCGACCGGGACTACCGGGTAGCTGAAGCCGATCACGTAGACGCCCTTGGCCAGCAGCGCGTCGGCGAGCCTGGCCGCGCGGGCTGCGTCACCGATCATGACCGGGACGATCGGGTGGTCGCCAGGCAGGATGTCGAAGCCGAGGGCCGTCATCCGCTCGCGGAACCACAGGGTGTTCTCGCGCAGCCGCGCGCGCAGGTCGTCGCCGAAGACCAGGATGTCCAGGACCTTGAGTGACGCGCCGACGACGGCCGGGGCGACCGAGTTGGAGAACAGGTACGGCCGCGACCGCTGCCGCAGCAGGTCGATGATCTCCTGGCGGCCGCTGGTGTAGCCGCCGCTGGCCCCGCCGAGCGCCTTGCCGAGCGTTCCGGTCAGGATGTCCACCCGGTCGGCGACGCCGTGCAGCTCGGGGGTGCCGCGACCGGTCGGGCCGACGAAACCTACCGCGTGCGAGTCGTCCACCATGACCATCGCGTCGTACTTCTCGGCCAGGTCGCAGATCTCGCGCAGCGGCGCGACGTAGCCGTCCATCGAGAACACGCCGTCGGTCGCGATCAGGCGGCGCCTGGCGTCGGAGCTGGCCTGGAGCTGGGTTTCCAGGTCGGCCAGGTCCCGGTTCTTGTACCGCAGCCGCCTGGCCCGGCAGAGCCTGACGCCGTCGATGATCGACGCGTGGTTGAGCTCGTCGCTGATCACCGCGTCCTGCTCGCCGAGAATGGTCTCGAACAGGCCGCCGTTGGCGTCGAAGCAGCTCGGATACAAGATCGTGTCGTCCGTGCCGAAGAACTGCGAGAGCTTGTGCTCAAGCTGCTTGTGCAGGTCCTGGGTGCCGCAGATGAAGCGCACGCTGGCCATGCCGAAGCCCCAGCGGTTGAGCGCGTCCTTGGCCGCGTCGATGATCCTCGGGTCGTCGGCCAGCCCGAGGTAGTTGTTCGCGCACAGGTTGAGCACCTGCGTGCCGTCGGCCACCACGATGCTGGCCCGCTGCGGGCTGGCGATCACACGCTCGTTCTTGAACAAGCCATCCGCCCGGATCTGTCCGAGTTCCTCGGTGATCTGCGGCTGGACGCTGGTGAACATCGTTGACCTCCATGAATCTTGCTGCACGCACGCACAAACACACCTGGCTAGCTAGCGCTCTGCCCAGTCAAGGACAACCTTGCCGCATTTGCAGGCCCGAACGGTGTCAAATGCGACGGCGAAATCGGCGGCATCGAAGTGGTGGGTGATGACCGGGCTTATGTCGACGCCTGATCCTGTCAGGACGGACATTTCATACCAGGTTTCGAACATCTCGCGACCGTAGATGCCCTTGATCGTGATCATGTTGAGCACCAGGTGCCCCCAGTCGATCGGGAACTCCTGCGCGGGCAGCCCGAGCATGGCGATCTTGCCGCCGTGCGTCATCGCGGCGAGAAGCTCGCGCATCGCGGCGGGCTTGCCCGACATCTCCATGCCGACGTCGAAGCCCTCGCGCATGCCGAGCTCGGACATGATCTGGGCCGTAGTCGTCTGCCCGGCGTGCGCCGCCCGCGTGACGCCGACCTTCCTCGCCAGCTCAAGGCGGTACTCCGACACATCGGTGATCACCACGAACCTGGCGCCGGCGTGCCTGGCCACGATCGCGGCCATGATCCCGATCGGGCCGGCCCCGGTGATCAGTACGTCCTCGCCGAGGACGGGAAAGGCCAGCGCGGTGTGCACGGCGTTGCCGAACGGGTCGAAGATGGCGGCGACGGACAGGTCGATGTCCGGCGGGTGCCGCCAGACATTGGTCGCTGGCAGGGCGATGAATTCGGCGAACGCGCCGGGGTAGTTGACGCCGACGCCCTTGGTCCTGGCGCACTGGACCCGGCGGCCTGCCATGCAGTTCCGGCACCGGCCGCAGACGAGGTGGCCCTCGCCGCTGACGAGGTCGCCGATCACCAGGTCAGGAACCTCCGAGCCGATCTCGACGATCTCGCCGGAGAACTCGTGGCCGATCACCAGCGGCACGGTGACATTCTCGCGCGCCCAGCCATCCCACTCATAGATATGCAGGTCGGTTCCGCAGACACCGGTTCGCAGGACCCGGATCAGCACATCGTCCCTGCCGACGGCGGGGACAGGGACGTCCTCGATCCAGAGCCCGGCCTCGGCGCGCGCTTTGACCAGAGCCTTCATCGGTCGCTCGCTCCCAGGTTTCGCCCGGCTCTGCCACGTTGCCGGCCAGGTTCGGGCACGACTGTACCGCAGCGGCGGCGCCCGGCTGGCGATAGCGGATACTGCGATCACAGCCAGATCAAGACGACAGGAAGCAGCCATGCCAGCTCTCATCGACCTGCGATCAGATACCGTCACCCGGCCGACCGACGCGATGCGCCGGGCGATGGCGGCGGCGGAGGTCGGCGATGACCGGCTAGGCGATGACCCGACGGTCAACCGGCTCCAGGACCGGGCCGCCGAGCTGACCGGCAGGCAGGCAGCGCTGTTCCTGCCGACCGGGACCCTGTGCACTCAGATCGCGCTGCACACCCTGGCGCGCTCTGGTCATCTGGTGGTGTGCGAGGACCTGGCGCACGTCGGCGGGGTGGAGCTGCGCGCGGCCGCCGCGCTGAACGGCATCGCGTTCCGGCGAGTCCGGGGCGAAGCGGGCGTGCTGACCGCCGGGCAGGTCGCTGAGGCCCTGCGGCCCGACCCGGACGACGTCTACGTGGTCGATCTCGTGACGATCGAGAACACTCACCAGGTCGGCGGCGGGACGGTGCAGTCGGTCGCGCAGGTGCGGGCCATCGCGAAGGCCTGCGAGGAGGCCGGCACCCCGCTGTATCTGGATGGCGCCCGGATCTTCAACGCGTGCGCCGTCACCGGTGCTCACGTGTCTGACTACGCGACCCAGGTGACCGCGATGATGTTCTGCCTGTCCAAGGGACTCGGGGCTCCGATCGGATCGATGCTGGTCGGGGACACCGAGTTCATCAGGGAAGCGCGCCGGATGAAGATCGTGTTCGGAGCCGCCTGGCGGCAGGCCGGAATCCTGGCGGCGGCCGGGCTGATCGCCCTGGAGGAAGGCCCGGAGCGGCTGGCCCAGGACCACGAGAACGCCCGCTCCCTCGCGCTTGGCCTCGCTGAGCTGCTGCCTGGCGCGGTCGAGCCTGCTTCGATCGAGACCAACATCGTGTTCGCCGACGTGGCCGGCACAAGCTGGCCGCCGGCGCAGTGGGTGGTCAGGCTCGCCGCTGAAGGCGTCCTGACCACCGTGGTCAGCGGCCGGGTCCGGATGCTCACCCACCGTGATGTCGGGCCTTCTGACATCACGGTGGCGCTAGCGGCCTGGAAGCGGGTAGCGGCCGAGGCTGGCGCTGGCTAAGACTGGGCTGGCCAGCGGGCGCGCCAGACCTGGGACTTGGCCGCGCACGTCAGCACGCCGACGGCCAGCACGCTGGCCAGGATCAGCACGGCGGTCCTGGCGGACAGGTATTGCAGCAGCAGGCCGTTCACGGCGAGTCCGAGCGGCATGCCGATCGTGATCAGCGTCATCACCGCGCCGAGCACCCGGCCGCGCTCGGCCGGGGGTGCCTGCCGCAGGATCAGCACGTCGATCAGCACCCGGATCGACGGGATGCCGAGCATGGCGATGAAGAGCAGGCCGGCCATCCACCAGGGCCCGTAAGGCACAGCGATCAGGGCAAGCAGTGCGGTGACCAGACCGCACACCAGGATCAGCAGGGCTCCGGGGCGAAGCCGGTGCAGCGGGCGGACCAGCGCCGCCCCGGCCAGGCCGCCGACGGCGGCACTGCCGAGAACCAGGCCGATCATGGCCGGTGACACCGACTCGGCACGGAGGATCACCACCGCGATCAGGCCGAAGCCAGCGCCGATCGAGTTGACTGTGGCCAGCAGCATGGTGGTCGCCCGCAGCATCGGGCTCGCCCAGATCGCCTTGACCCCGGCCAGCATGCCGGTGCGCTCCTGGCCGGGCTTGCTGTCGCCGTCTGGGGCAGGCCCGGCCACCGGGGTCTTGATCGCCGGGGCGCGGTCGGGCTCGGCGGCGACCAGGATTCCGCTGATCAGCGAGAGAACGAAGGTTCCGACCGTGACCAGGAACGGCACCGCGTGCGCGAGGACCCGCAGCCCGTAGAGCGCTCCGCCCAGCGGCAGGCCGGCCAGGTCGGCGCCGTTGATCCGCACCTCGTCCTGAGTCAGGGCTGCGGTCAGCTGCTCGGCCGGCACAACCGTGCGGACCAGCAGCATCCGGGCGGTCGACGTCAGCGGCTGACCAACGCCGAGCAGGACGGCCGCGATCAGCAGCAGCGGCAGCGACAGCCAGCCCAGGATCAGCGCGGCCGCGATCACGCCGGTGATCAGCGCCCGGCAGCTCTCGGTCACGATCAGGATCCAGCGCGGGCTCTTCCGGTCGGCGAGCTGCCCGGCAGGCAGCCCGGCCGCGATCATCCCGGCGGCCTGAGCGGCGGCGAACAGTCCCGCGTCTGCGGGTGAGCCAGTCACGCCGAGAATCGTCAGCGGGTAGGCGACATCAGCGACCGAGATCCCGAGGGTGGCGGCGGCCGAGCCCGCCCAGAGGATCTGGAACGCCTTGTTGCGCCGCAGGGGCTGATGCACCTGGACCGGCCTGGTCAGCGCAGAGGGTGCCTCGGCCGGCTTAACTTCCGTCTCGGTCATCTCACTCTCACCTTTCCTGCAACATTCACGAGAACCGTACCTTTCACGTATGCATGAATGATTGCACGAACGTGAACATGTGGCAAGATGGAGCCTGTGAACGACACCGCACCGGTCCGCACGGTTACCGACGTCGAGACGCTCAAGGCGCTGGCCGACCCGATCAGGCTGCGGATTCTCACCGCGCTCATGCGCCCTGAGCTGCCCGTCATGACCGTCAAGGAGCTCGCCGCCGAGCTCGACGAGCCGCAGACGAAGCTCTACCGCCACGTCAGGCACCTCGAGACCGCCGGGCTGATCCAGTCGGTCGCGAGCCGGATGGTGTCAGGGATCATGGAGCACCGGTACCAGTCCTGCCAGAGCGACCTGATGCTTCGAGCCGGCCTCACCGAGACGCAGAAGGCGAGCGCCGAGGCCGAAGCGACCGTGGCCGCCGCGCTTGAGCTGTATCGCAGCCAGTTCTTCGCCGCTCATCGAGCCGGACTGATCAGCGACTCGCCCCTGACCGACGCGGATGCGGATGCCGAGGCCGACCCCCGGCGCCGGGTGATCCTCGGCCTGAGCACCGCCAGGGTGTCCGTGAGTCAGGCAGTCGCCATCCGTGAGCGCATGCAGCAGATCCTGGACGACCTGGCATCGGCCGAAGCCGAGGCGAGCCTGGCCGGGCCCGAGCGGCCTCGGGGACGAAGACACCGTCGCGATCAACGTACTGCTCGGCTACTTCAGCCCCGACCGCCCGAAATCCTCGGCGGCCTCCCGTAAGGTTCCGTGATCACGGCGCGGCTCTTGATCACGGAACCTGAGTCGTGTGATCACCCGGCTAGAGTTCCGGGATGACCGTCCCCGGCATGATCGCGGAATATCAGGGGTACTCCCGCACCGCCCGACCCCGGTTGCTCCGTTTCCCGGAGGGTTGCCGTAGTCAACCTGCCGCGAAAACGACAGCCCACCTCCGCCCAGCCAGCCAGCCCCAGCCCGAGCATCACCGGGTTCGGGTGCGAGCGATATCACTGACGTCTGCGGCCGGCCCGGCGCCGAGTGCGGCGACAGCCAGCTCGACGACCGCGGCGAGATCTGCGTGCTGCCCACCCGGCCCGCCCGCCCCACCCGCCCCACGCTGCCCACCCCGCCGCCAGCCCGCGCCCCGGTCGGCTGTGATCGCGGCCCGCGCCCTGGTAACCGCCGCGCTCAAGGTGACCGGCCCCGGACGCTGGCCCCGCTCGCGCACCACAGCCGCCCCGTCAAGCAGCACCCCAGCCGTAGCAACCGAATCAGGCCGGTCCCTGGCCAGGCAGATCAGCGCGGCGGTCTCCAGGCAAAGGGCCAGCGGAGATCTAAAGGTCAGCGAGGTCGCCGCCTGAAAGCCGGCCAGCGCCTTAGCCCCGGCCCCGGCAAGATTCCCGGTGGCCAGCAGCGCCCTGGCCAGCAGGCACCGAATCAGCGGCAGCTCCCGCTCGATGCCGAGGTCGGTCGCATCGGTGTCGGCGATTGTCCCGAGCTCGATGGCAGCGGCCAGGTCACCCTCGGCCAGCGCGTTCCCGGCCGCGACCGACAGCAGCACGACCCTGGCGATCCGGCGCGAGTCGGCCAGCAGCGGCATCGCCTCGGCGACGAACCGGCGCGAGGCCGCGAGGTCACCGACCTGCCAGCACACCATCGCGGCCGTCGGCAGCGTCGCGGTGAGCTGCTCGGGCGAGCCAGCCCGGCGGCACAGCTCGATGGCCTCGACCGCGTACCCGGCAGCGGCGGCGTCGGCTCGCTCGGCGAGCACGCAGCCCATCCCGATGGTCGCCCCCACCTGCAGGTCCACGCCGAACGGCAGGCTCGCCTCGATTGACCGGCGGACGAAGTCAAGCGCCTCGTCGCCCCGGTCCAGGTCATCGGCTATCCCGCCCAGATAGATCAGCGCGCGGGCGGTGAACGCGTCCGGCCGGTCGGCCATCACCTGCACTGCCAGCTCGAAGCTTCCCGCAGCGCGGCGGCGATATCACCAGACCAGTAGCTCAGGTAACCGAGCGCATACGCAGCGTGTGCCTGCCAGGACGACCCGTCGGGCGCGCTCGCGAGCAGCCGGGACAGCCAGAACCTGCCCTCGGCCACGTTGGTCGCCGCCCAGTAGCGGTGCAGCCGGAAACCAAGCTCAAGCCCGGTGTCGACGTCCAGCCTGCCGTCGATGGCACCCGCCAGCAGCGACCTGATCTGCGGCAGCACCTCGCCGATCGGCTCCAGGTAGGGTTCGGGCGGTGCACCAGGCTGAGCCGGGACGATCGCCAGGACGGTAGCCGCGAGCCGCTCGGTGGTCGGTCTCGCTTCCCCGGCCGTTTCCAGCAGCTCACGGGCCAGCCGGTGCAGGTCGTCGTCCTGGTAGTAGCGCCAGCGAGGCCCGGAGCGGTCGACGGTGAGCAGTCCGCGCGCGGTCAGTTCCCGCAGGATCCTGACGATCCTGACCGGCGGGATCGCCTCATCCGCGACCACATCCCGCACCAGCGGCAGCGTGACGTGCCCGTCGAGCACCCCGAACCGCCTGAATACTGTTGCCTCATCGGCGTCGAGCAAGGCGTAGCTGCTCTCCGCGACCCCGCGCAGCCAGTCCTGGCCGCCGGCGACCAGGGCTGGCAGGTGGTCGAGCAGGTCAGGCACGGACATCGAGGCGAGCTGAGCGGCCGCCAGCTCAAGCGCGAGCGGCAGGCCGCCGCAGCGCCGGGCAGCTCCATCACGAAAGGCACAGTGCTCTCATCGACGACTAGCTCAGCGCCGCCGATCCGCGCCCGGTCGGCGAGCAGCCGCACTTGCGCGCTGCCGGCCAGGTCAGCGGGGAACGGCAGCGGCTCGACGTCAATCACCGCCTCGGCCTCCACCGACAGCGGCATCCGGCTCGTGACGAGCACCGACAGGGTCGGGCAGAGCGAGAGCAGGCTGGTCACCAGCGACGCCGTACCGTCAATGACCGCCTCGCACCCGTCAAGCACGAGCAGGGCCCGGCCGAGCGGAGCGAAATGCCCGGCCAGCAGCCCAGCCGGGTCATCGGTCCCGACCGGCAGTCCCAGCGACATGGCGACAGTGGAGGCGACCAGCTCATCTTGCGAGACCGGCGCGAGCGACACCCACGATTTGCCGCCGGCGAATGAGGCGGGCGA
The DNA here is from genome assembly GCA_963819285.1 of uncultured Actinomycetota bacterium. Taxonomy (GTDB): domain Bacteria; phylum Actinomycetota; class Actinomycetes; order Streptosporangiales; family Streptosporangiaceae; genus Chersky-822. Next base: position 969,555 of record CAWFVM010000004.1, on the reverse strand, counting down.
AGCGACCTGAAGCGCCAGCCTGGACTTGCCGACCCCGCCGGGGCCGGCGACGGTCACCAGGCCGGGCTCGCCTAGAGCCGTCGCCAGGGCGGCCAGCTCGGCTTCGCGGCCGAAGAAGGCCGGTGCCTGCTGCGGCAGCCTGGCCAGGCCGCTCGCCCCGGCCGCGCCGATCGCGGTCATGTAGAGGTCCACGGTCTCAGGAGCGGGGTCGACGCCGAGCTGATCAGCCAGGACGACCCGGCAGGCCTCGAATGCCAGCACGACGCCGGCCCGGTCTCCGCCCCGGTGCAGGGCACGGATCAGGATCCGGTGCGAGCGCTCGTCGAGCGGACTGGCGGCGACCGCCCGCCGCCCGGCCTCGGCCGCCCGGTGGTGATCGCCGAACGCCCCGGCCGACCTGGCGATCAGGTCAAGCGCCTCGATCGCGACCGCGTCGGCCTGAGCCCGGTAGCTATCCAGCCAGCTCGCGTCTTCCCCCGGCAGGAGCTGCTCGCCTTCAAGCTGGGCCAGCGGCTCGGCGACCTGCACGGCCGCCTCGTGCCTGCCCTGATCAGCCAGCGAGCCCGCCATCCGCAGCGTGGCCGGCGCCTGGTGCAGATCGACCTCCACCGCCGAGGCCAGCGCGTAGCCGGATGGCGTCGTGACGATGATCCGCTCGCCGCCCGCTCCGATGCCGGCCAGGCTAGCCCGGAGCGACCGGATCGTTCCGCGCAGCGCGGCCTGCCAGGTCGGCGGCTGCCGGTCGGGCCAGATGATGTCGGCGAGCCGGTCGGCCGACAGCGGGCCCGCGGTCAGCGCCAGGGCCACGAGAGCGAGCCTGGCGCGCCTGCCGCCCAGCGCCCGCCCGGCCAGCACCCGGCCCTCACACGACACTTCCACGGTGCCGAGCACGCTGACCCGCACGTCAGCGTGCTCCTCTGGTCCCGGTGTCGCTTCCGGCGTGACCCCCGACATTACACAGACGTTACGCCGCCACGCTGTACTCCTGGCAGGACATGTGCTGAATCAAGGCCGAATGGAGACCAGGTCGGCCCTGATTCACGACACGAAACCCGACTTGCTTGGAGGCACGATGTCCGCTTTGCTGAAAATCGTCGCCGTGGCCGCCGCAGCGGCTTCGGCGACGGCGGTCTCGCTGACCGCGGCAGCCGCCAGCGGCTCGCCGCCCGGCGCCTCGGTCACGCCAGCCGCACGGGCCGCCGCCGCGGCCGGCCTGGCCGGCCCCGACGATTACCCTTGACAATGCCAGTTACAGCGGCTTCGACGCCGGGACCGATAAGTCCGGCCGTACCTACATCGGCTGGATCTCCGACCGCGCCGACGGCAAGCTGCGCCAGGTCCACCTGTGCGTGCTGCCTCCCGGCGCGCGCAAGTGCGCGGGCGGCGTCAAGACGGTGGCCGCGCCGATCTCCGCGTCGGCCAACGGCCTCACCGTCCTGGTGACGCCGGGCGGCCTGGCCACCCTGGTCTGGGACCACACCACGGACGCATCGGAGAGCGTGCAGCAGGGCGACGAGATCGCGATCGCGACCGCCCAGGGCACCGGGCCGCTGTCGGCCGCCACCGACGTGGCCACCGCACCCAGTTTCGGCGCGATGCTCGACGCTACCTTCGGCCCGAACGGCAGCATCTGGGTGATGACCGAGCAAGGATCAGAGAAGGCCATCCAGGTCAGGGAAGGCCTCGGCGGGACCTTCGTCAATCTGAGGGCCCCGTGGTTCATAGGCGGGGGGCGGATCAGGTTCGGCGGGAGTACCGGAGTCATCGCGCTCCAGAAGGGCGGCGCGATCTCGGCGAACATCGACTTCGCCACCGTCCGTAACGGTACTTTTTCCAAGTTCCGCAGGCAGCCCCGCACCTGGACGTCGGACTCGAACATCGGCCTGACCAACTCCGCGTCGGGAATTCGCATGGTCGTCAGCGAGCCCAACGCCAGCTACCACCCGGAGTCCTGGAGCTGGACCGGCAGCGGCTTCGGCCGGCCAACCCTGACCGGAGACTTCAACAACTGCAGCCCGACCAGCCATGACCTCATGCCCGATGCCAGCGGCCGGGTCGCCGACGTGGCCGACGAGTGCGGGGATCTCGCGATCGTCAACATGGCCGACACCAGGCACTCCGGGGTAGCCAGGTTCAGCATCCACGGCAAGACCTTCGCTGGCGGCAACCCGCAGATCACCACGACCCCCCGAGGCAGGGGCTGGGTCGTCTGGGGAGAAGAGTCCTCGGTCGCCGACAAGCTGTTCGCCGCGCCGGTCCTGCTGCCGGGCCTGACCGTCACCACGTCCAAGACCGCACGGGGCAACCACCTGACCCTGAGCGGCCCCGGGTCCTGCCTGCCGCCAGTCGCCATCAAGGTCGGCGTCCGGGGCAAGCCGGCCAGGAACTGGCATGTGGCTGGCAGCACGCTGAAGCTCGGCAACTCGGTCCTGCACTCCGCCACCCTGAATGGCGGCGCGCTGACGCCGGGCAAGGTCTACACCCTGACCGGCAAGGTCCACTTCACCGGGCCAGGCTCGGTCACCCTGACGGCCAGCATCAAGTTCCGGTCCTGCTCTAACTAAACGCTGCCTTTGGAGGCACGATGTCCCTTCCGCTCAAGCTCATCGCCGTGGCTGCCGCAGCCGCCTCGGCGACGGCAGTCTCGATGACCGCGGCCTCGGCCAGCCCGGCCAGCCCGGCCAGCCCGGCACGGGCGGCAGCTCCGGCGCGCGCCGCCGCCGCCAAGCCAGGGCTGGCCGGCCCCACGATCATGGTCGACAACAAGGCCAGTATCGACTTCGGCTACGACATCGCTAGCGACAAGGCCGGCCGTACCTACGTCGGCTGGATCTCCGACCGGGGCGACGGTAACCTTCGCCAGGTCCATCTGTGCACGCTGCTTCCCGGCGCACGCCAGTGCAAGGGCGGCGTTCAGACAGTCGCCGGCCCCGGCAACGCATCTGACTTCGGACTGCGGGTCCTGGTGACTCCTGGCGGCCTGGCGACCCTGGTCTGGGAGCACACCACGGTCGCCTCGGAGAACGGCCCGCAGGGTGACGAGATCGCGATCGCCACCTCGCAGGCCGGCGGCCCGCTGTCGGCCCCCGTCGACAAGGCCACCGCACCGAGCTTCGGCACCATGCTCGACGCGGCGCTCGCCCCGAACGGAAGCATCTGGGTCGCCAGCGAAGAGTCGGTGCTCGGCGGCATGCAGGTCCGGCCCGGCTTCAGCAGTGCCTTCAAGAACCTGAAGACCCCCTACGGCGTCGGAACGGCCAGGATCAGGTTCACTGGCGGCACCGCGGTCCTGGCGATCGAGAAGGCTGGCGCCATCACCCTCCCGGTCGCCTACGCACACAATTCCAACGGCGTCTGGTCCGGCTTCACCAAGATCACCCGCACCTGGACCGGGCCCGCGACCCTTGGCCTGACGAACACCTCGTCAGGAGTCCGTCTGGTGACCTCCGTCAACAACTCGGATTACTTCCCGGTGGCGTGGAGCTACCGGGGCACCAGCTTCGGCAACCCGACCGCCACCGGCGACCACAACAACTGCGCGCCGTCTAGCCACGACCTCGTCTCTGACGCAAGCGGCCGCGTCGCCGATGTGTCCACCGAGTGCCAGGACGTCACCATCGCCAACCTGACCGACACCAGGCATGCCGCCGTCACCAGGTTCAGCATCCACAACGGCACCTTCGCCGGCGGCAGCCCGCAGATCACTACTACCCCGCGCGGCAAGGGCTGGGTTGTCTGGTCGGTCGAGTCCACGGTCGCCCAGAAGCTCCTGGTGGCGCCGATCCTGCTGCCAGGCCGGATCGTGACCGCGTCCAGGACGGCACGAGGCAACCACCTCACCCTGAGCGGCCCGGCGTCCTGCATGCCGGCGTCCGACCTCAATGTCGGCGTCAAGGGCAAGGCGGCCTCGCACTGGCGAGTGACCGGCAGCACGCTCAAGCTCGGCGGCACGACCCTGCATTCCGCCACGCTGCACGGCGGATCGTTGACCCCGGGCAAGACCTACACCCTGACCGGCACGGTCCACTTCGCCGGGCCAGGCTCCGTCACCCTGACGGCCAGCATCAAGTTCCGCTCCTGCCCTAACTAGCCGGTCCTGCCCACGCGGCAGCACCGCACGACGCGGCATCAGGCCAGCCAACACGCGGCTGCGCTGGCCTGATGCCGCATCCAGACCAGGCCAGCCACAGCCCCTAGCCCCAACCCGACCAACTCCGAGGCGCGACATGTCCCCTTCGTCCATTTTCAGAACCGCGGCGATGGCGGCCACTGCCACGATCGCCCTGACCGTCCTGGCCGCCTGCTCGCCCGCCACCTCTCCGGCGGCGGGAACCGGCGGCGGAACCACCCACCGCCCCGGCGGCGCCGGAGCCGGCCTCGGCCAGGCGCCAGCCCCGACGCAGACCCCAGCGCCGACCTCAGCCCCAGCCGACGGCGGCACCTCGGCGTCCCCGAACGCCGGCCTCACCGGCACCCCGATCGTGCTCACCGACAAGGCATCCCTGAGCGGCTACGACGTAGCGATCGACGCGTCCGGCCGCGCCTACCTCGGCTGGATCTCCGACGTGAACAGCGCCGGGCGCAAGATCCACCTGTGCACGCTGCCGCCAGGTGCCACCCAGTGCGCCGGCGGCATCCAGACCGTCAGCTCCCCGGCCGGCGGCGACTCGTCGGCGCAAGGGCTCCAGGTGTTCGTCACCCCCGCAGGCAAGGTGACGCTGGTCTGGATGCACGATACCGCCGCCTCCGAGAGCGGCCCTCAGGGCAGCGAGATCACCACCGCCACCTCGAAGCGCGGCGGCCCGCTGTCCAAGCCGGCCGACGTGGCGACGGCCCCGAGCTTCGGCACGATGCTCGACGCGGCGGCCGGCCCGAACAACACCATCTGGGTCGTGACCGAACACTCTTCCGCCGGCAGCGTCCAGGTCAGGGAAGGCCTGAAGGGCACCGCCGTCAACCTGCACACGCCTTACGGCGTCGGCGGCGCTCGCCTGCGGTTCAGCAACGGCGCCGGCGTGCTCGTGATCCAGAAGGCCGGCGCGATCACGTCGCCAGTCGCCGCCGGCAGCTTCCGCCACGGCACCTTCTCCGGCTTCAGCCTGGTCGCGAAGACCTGGACGGCCGCCGCGGAGCTCGGGCTGACCGCGACGACCTCAGGCGTGCGGATGATCACCAGCACCGACGACGCCAGCTACCACCCCGTGAACTGGAGCTGGAGCGCCGCCGGCTTCAGTCAGCCGACCCTGACCGGCGACCTCGGCGACTGCTCGCCGTCCAGCCACGATCTGGTGTCGGACGCCAGCGGCCGCGCCGCCGACGTCTCGATGGAGTGCCCCGACGTGGCCATCGCGAACCTGCCCGACACCAGGCACGCGTTCGTGACCAGGTTCCCGGTCAACGGCACCTTCGCCGGCGGCCCCCCGCAGCTCGCCACCACCCCGCGCGGCAAGGGCTGGGTGCTCTGGTCGATCGAATCCTCCGCGGGCGACAAGCTCCTGGCCGCGCCGATCCTGCTGCCGGGCGGCACGGTCACGGCCGCCAAGACCGCGCAGGGCAACCAGCTGACCCTCACCGGACCAGCCTCCTGCCTCCCGGCGGTCGACCTCACCGTCGGGGTCCAGGGCAAGCCCGCCAGCCAGTGGCAGGTAGCGGGCACCACCCTGACGCTCGGCGGCACCGCTCTGCCGTCCGCCACACTGCACGGCGCGACCCTGACCCCCGGCCAGACCTACACCCTGACCGGCACGGTCCACTTCACCGGCCCCGGCACTCCCCTCACTCTCACCGACACCATCAGCTTCGAGTCGTGCCCTAACTGACAGCGTCGTATCACGTCCCTATGATGAGGTTGGCGGGCCCGCCCCCACCTGCCAAAACTATCCAGAGGTACTACTTGGGGGCAGGTGAGCAAGGTGACGCAGGACTCGTCGTCCGCGGGAATCACGGAAACACCAAAAGCTGACAACCTTTATTTTGAACGCACAGCATTCCCGCCATCGGCCCCGCCGCCCGACCGCCGCCGGTTCCTGGTCGCCAGTGCTGCCGTCGGGGTCAGTGCGCTGGCCAGCCGCAAGCTGTTCGGCCCGAACCTGCTGCGCGTCCAGGACGCGGGCCCGACCAGCGCTGACTGGGCCGCGCTCCGGCACAAGCTCTCGACCCACGACCTGAGCCGGCCCGGCGACAAGTCCTATCCGCAGGCGCGCCTGCTCTACGATCCTCGCTTCGATAACCTGCGGCCGTCGGGCATCGCGTTCTGCGGCAAGCCCGCCGACGTCGGCGCCTGCCTGAGCTTCGTCAGGAAATTCAAGCTGCGGTTCAGGATCAGGACGGGCGGCCACAGCTATGCCGGCTGGTCAAGCCTGGACGGCGGCCTGGTGATCGACGTGACCAGGATCAGCAAGTTCTCGGTCGGCAAGGGCACGGTCACCGTCGGGGCGGGAATCGACCTGATCAACTTGTACGGCGAGCTCGCGAAGCACGGCCTGGCCGTTCCCGGCGGCTCGTGCCCGACCGTCGGCCTGGCCGGCCTGGCGCTCGGCGGCGGCATCGGAGTGCTCTCCCGGCAGTTCGGGCTGACCTGTGACGCGATCGAGGCCGTCCAGATCGTCACCGCCAGCGGCGACGTGCTGAACTGCGACTCGCGCCAGCACTCCGACCTGTACTGGGCCAGCCGGGGCGGCGGCGGCGGAAACTTCGGCGTCGCGACGGCCTTCACCTTGCGGACGCACGAGTTGCGCTCGCTGACCACGTTCTTCCTGCAGTGGCCGTGGTCCAGGGCCAGCCGGGTGATCAGCGCGTGGCAGTCCTGGGCGCCGCACGGCCCGCACGAACTCTGGTCGAACCTGATCCTGAGCACGCCCTTCGGGCACGAGCCCCAGATCTTTGTCGGCGGCAGCTGGCTGGGCAGCGTCGATGGCGCTAACCGGCAGCTTCGCTCGCTGTACAACCGGATCGGCTCGGGTCCGATGAATCCGGGCAACGTGACCGAGAAGAGCTACCTGACCACCATGCTGGACGAGGCCAACTGCCATGACCACACCGTGCAGCAGTGCACCACCAAACCCGGCGGCGTCCTGGGACGGGAGCCCTCCTTCGCCAAGTCGGACTTCTTCAGCGACCGGCTCTCCGCCGGCGCCATCCGCATCCTGATCGAGGCCATGAACCGGGCCAGCCACTTGCGCGGCGCCGCGGCCGGCGGCGTCGGCGCGATCGCCTTCGACTCACTCGGCGGCGCCGTTAACGAGGTCCATCCCCGGGCAACCGCGTTCGTCCACCGCGACGCGCTCTTCGACGCCCAGTACTCCACCTCGTGGAACAACCCCGGCTCCAAGAGCGGCACCGCCCGGCAGCACGAGTGGCTGCGGAACTTCTACAAAGAGCTCCACCCGCACGCGAATGGTCAGGCCTACCAGAACTACATCGACCCCGACCTCAAGAACTGGCGCCACGCCTACTACGCAGAAAACTACCCCCGCCTGGCCAGGATCAAGGGCAGATACGACCCCCACAACCTCTTCAACTTCCCCCAGTCCATCACCGCCTGAAGGCCCAGCCGCCCCGAGCGGAACTGAAACGTTGTATAGGAGTGTTTGCCGTTGTAGGACAGTTTGCCGCCAGATTTACGGTTAACGCTCCTACAACGGCAAACCGTCCTACAGGATCTGCCCGAACCCAGCCAGGCCAGCCGCCGATGCACCCGAAAAGGGCTGATATCCGGCAGCTTGTGATCCGCACAGCAGCGTCAGCGCCTGGTTCACCACTGTCATCCTGCTTTATCCGGTCGGCCGCCGCACTCCGCTGATTGAGCGTGACCCGCTTCCTGAAGCTGGAGAGCACAGGAAGGGCGTGCCGCACGGCAGGCACGTGCACGGCTTACATCCCCGAGGCGGGGAAATCCTGGAGGAACTGTTTCCTGGATTCGCCGACCGCGTGGTGGCCGACGGTGGCGTGTCCTGCGACGCACTGGCCAGCCTGCGGCTGCGCCTCTGGGGTCACCAGCTCCGCCAGGTGCCGCTCGGGTTGCCGGCATTGCTGACGAGGCGGCCTTTCCTCGAAGGCCGCATCAGGGCACTGATCCGCGAGATTCCGGGGGTCAGCATTCTCGACGGGCATTCCGCCGACGGGCTGGAAGCCACGGCCGACCGGCGCGGGATCGCCGGCGCGCAGATCCGGGATCCGTCAGGTGCCGACGGCTCCCCCTGCCCGTCGCAGGGCGTGGCGGCCGACCTGATCGTCGACGCCACCGGCCGGGGCTCGCGCACCGCGCTGTGGCTAGAGGACCTTGGATACCAGCCGCCTGCTGAGGATCGAGTCGAGATCGGCCTTGGCTACTCGACCAGGAACTACCGGCTGCGGCCAGGCGCGCTCAATGGTGACAGCATGATCCTCCACTCCAGCACGCCGGCGAACCCCCGTACCGGGATCATTGCCGCTACTGAGGGCGGCCGGCACATTGTCACGCTGGCCGGCATCTGCGGCGACTATCCGCCCACGGACCAAGCTGGCTTCGACGCCTTCGCCGCCACGCTCGCCTTTCCCGACATCCCCCATGACTCTGCGCCAGGTCCTTGAAGCGGACACGACGGTCGACCCGAGGCGCTACTTCAAGGCCATCGCCCGCACGATCAACAACCCGTGGGACATCGCCGTCGGCGCGGACCTGGCCTTCCCCGGCGTAGCGGGCAAGCGCACGGCCAAGGTGCGCCTGGTCAACGCCTACCTGCCCCGGATGGGCGCCGCCGCCGAACTGGACGGCGAACTCACCAGGGCCCTGACCCGCGTCCTCGGCCTGAAAGACGAGCCGGCGGGCCTCATGCGCCCCGACCGCATGCTGCGTGTCCTGCGCGGTAACCTCCGTCGCAGGAAGGCTACGGTGCGCGCCGCGCGCGCTTGACCATGAATTCGACGGCGGCATTCATGTTGACAGGTATCACCGTCTTGCCGGGGTGAGTCGCCGGCCAGACGCGCAATAGCTCATCGACGAAACCTTGGCCGACGTCGGTGACACCGGCGAAATCCGCCTCGACGAACTCGAAGTCCGCGTCGAGACCGTCGAGCAGCCGGCGAGCTTCGCTTCGGGACACAAACGCGGTACCGATCTCAAACAGCTTGATCGCCGGACGGGTACGCACGAATTCATAATCCTCGGTAAACTGCCCGAAGACCTCGGCGATCACGCGCGGCGTGTTCGGATCAATCTGACCCTGAACGCAGGTCCCCGGCATCGCAGGCACCGTTCCCAGAGCCTGATCATGGCGGATGTTGTCCACGGTCCACCGCACCCCAGATGACGTGAGACGGAAGAGGTCGACCAGCTTCGACGTAAAGAAGATGCCTTCACCACTGTGACGCTGCGGGTCAGTTGTGCGCTTTCCTTTGGAGAGTTCCTGGACGGCCTCTAGCTCGCTGGCAAGCCCCAGTCCCCGGGCTAGCTTGCTCAATGCTCCTAGACCCGTATCCTTAATCTCGAAGCACCACTGATCCGCGGCCACCCAGATGCTGATGACCGCCGTCTCGCTTTGAGAATGATCGATCGCATTATTAAGCATCTCGGTGAATGCGTATACCATGATACGCCCGGCATTAGTGTCCGCGGCGATCCCGAGATCCTGCTTAATGCGTCTCCATACCTCGTCTTCCGCGAGACCGAGCAGGGTCAGCTCACGTCGCCAGGCCGGCTTCCCCGCCGAGTCCAGCGGCGACCGGTCCTGCGGTAGTTCCCGGCGAGCTATAGCGGCCCGGACAGCGGGCAGATCAAACAGCCGATGACCACTTTCAGTACGCGATGACGGAATGATGCCCGTGTCGGCCAGTTCGCGAATGCGAGTAGGCGACAAGCCAAGCTCCTGCGCGACCGCACCGACCTTGACCAGTCGCTCAGACTCGCCAGCAGAAGTCATGCTTCCTCCCGGACAATACCTACACCTACAGTGTAGGTATCAAGGATAATCTACACTGTAGGTGTAGGTTTCGCAAGCGGGCTGGGGCTGGTATGCCCAGCCCCAGCACCGCCGGTCAGCCAGTCCACACGCCAGGCAGGCCTCGGCAACCGGCCTCGCCTGCCTACGCCGTTTCCGTGATCATGGTCGAAGTGGTGATCACGGAAACCGCCCTGGCGCGAATTCCGTGAAAGTTGGCAGGAACCTGGTTCCGGGGTGGCTGGTCCAGCCCGGGCCTGTCCTGCCGCTGGCTTGCCGGGCCGCACCCCATCGATGTGACATAGCTGGGGCTGGAGCCCCAGCTATGTCACATCGTTGGGGCCTGCCAGCGGCCAGCAGCACGGAATTCGCGCCAGAGCCCGGAAACCCAGCTGGCGTGATCACGCCGTCGATGGTCCGGGATCATGGGGAGGTTCGTGATCACTTGCGCGCGGGAGCTGTGATGACGGAGCCCTGGCGGGGCGACTCTCAGGGGAGGCTAGGTTTCCGGACTCGCCGAGTCACCCCAGCCAGGTTCCGTGATCATGGCCAGGGTCTTGATCACGGAACTCTGGCAGGGTGATCACGCCGCAGACGTTCCGTGATCACCGCCCCCGGCAGGATCACGGAACATACGTGGGGGGCGAGTCGCCGGGCGGGCTCCTCAACTAGCAAATCTATCTATGGCATAACCTATTAAATAGGGTATTTCTCCTCTTGATGACTCGCCAGGGGCTGCTCCCGTGTCCCTGCTGGGGCGGCGGAACGGGTGAAAACTGGAACGTGTTCTAGTATTGGCGCCGGGAGGCGTCATGGCAGCGGATGACCCTGAGTTCGACGTCGTCGTAGCGGGCAGCGGGGCGGCCGGGATGACGGCAGCGCTCACCGCCGCGCGGAACGGGCTGAGCGTGCTCGTGATCGAGAAGACCGGCTGGTACGGCGGCTCGACCGCGCGGTCAGGCGGCGGCGTCTGGGTGCCAGGCAACTCGGTGCTGCGCCGGGCCGGGGTCAGGGACACGCCGGAACAGGCCAGCGCCTACCTCGCCCACGTGGCCGGCGAGCGCGAGGGCGGGCGCGACGGCGTCGAGGCGGCCAGGCAGCAGGCAGTCCTGCACCATGGGCCGGCCATGCTTGACCTGGTCCGCTCGACCTCCCCGGTCAAGTTCGCCTGGATCCCCGGCTACGCCGACTACTACCCGGAGGCACCGGGCGGGCTCGCCTGCGGCCGGACCATCGAGCCGGTGCCGTTCGACGGCAGGGTCCTCGGCGAGGAGCTGGCCAGGCTGAACCCGCCTTACCTGCCCGCGCCGGCCGGGGTGACGATCACGGCGGCCGACTACCGGTGGCTCAGTCTGGGCACCAGGCATCCCAAGGCAATCTGGACCATGACCAAGGTCGCCGCGCGCACGGCCAGGACCAAGGCGCTCAGGCGGCGAACGCTCAGCCTCGGCCAGGCACTGGCGGCCGGCCTGCGCGGCGGGCTGGTCGCCGAAGGCGTCCCGGTCTGGCTCGACACCCCGCTGACCGCGCTGGTACTCGACAACGGCGCGGTCACCGGAGTCCAGGCAGTCAGGCACGGCGAGGCGATCACGATCAGGGCGCGCCGGGGCGTGATCATCGCGACCGGCGGCTTCGAGCGGAACGCGGCCATGCGGGCGCAGTACCAGCGCCAGCCCATCGGGACCGACTGGACTGTCGGCTCACCCGGCAACACCGGCGACGGCATCCTCGCAGGCCAGGACGTCGGCGCCGGACTTGACCTGATGGACGACGCCTGGTGGGGTCCGTCGATCCCGCTGACCGGCGGTCCCTTCTTCTGCCTGGCCGAGCGGTCGCTGCCTGGCTGCATCCTGGTCAACGGGGCTGGTCAGCGGTTCGTGAACGAGGCCTCGCCCTACGTGGACGCCGTGCACGCGATGTACGACGGGCACACCGACGACAAGCCGCACATCCCGGCCTGGCTGATCACCGACCAGCGCTACCGCAACAACTATGTCTTCGCCGGACTGCCGCCGCGCAAGTCGCTGCCGCGCCGGTGGTATGCCGCCGGGACCGTCTTCCGCGCGCCGACCCTGGCCGGGCTAGCCGGCCAGATCGGCCTCCCGGCGGACGGGCTTGAGCAGACCGTGCAGCGGTTCAACGGCTTCGCCGCCGCAGGCAAAGACGAGGATTTCGGCCGGGGTGACTCGGTCTACGACCGGTACTACGGCGACCCGAGATGCCTGCCCAACCCGAACCTGGCGGCCCTGACCGCCGCCCCGTTTTACGCGATCAAGATCGTGCCAGGGGACCTCGGCACCAAGGGCGGACTGCGTACCGACGAGCGGGCACGGGTGCTGCGCCAGGACGGCACCCCGATCACCGGTCTCTACGCGGCAGGCAACGCCAGCGCCACCGTGATGGGGCACAGTTATGCCGGCGCTGGCGCGACGATTGGCCCGGCGATGACCTTCGGCTACATCGCCGCCCTGGACATCGCGGGCACGCTGAGCTGATTTCGTTTCCCCATGATCGGCTTGTGCCGCAACCAGGCGCCGGCCAGTACCCGGTCGGATTCGAGCAGCACCGCGAGCCTGCGCGCGTCGAGCACTACGGCGCTGGCTGGCGTGACCAGCCGCACCGTCATCCCGGCCAGCGGCGAAGGCCGCCCCTGGTCATCGAGTGAGCCGACGAAGGAGCCAGCCGAGAACGTGGCGATCACGCACCCGCCGGCCTGGGCGACGGCGCTCCCGTCCAGCAGCAGGAAGCAGTACCGTCCCGGCCGGTGCTCGTCCGCCAGCCGGCAGCTGGCCGGCAGCGCCATCACTTCCCCGGCCGGCCGAAGCAGCCGGGGCCACGACGCCAGGCCGGCTCCCGCGCGCGGCCCGATCGGGGTCACGACCGCGCAGTGCGGCGCCGCCCGGCCGCGCTGCCGGTTCCTGGTGACCGGGGCGCTCACGGCTGACCTGCGATCCGGCTGCCCTGGTCGCCGTCCACGGTCCGCGACCACAGGCTCGCGATCTCGGGGTCGGCGGCGATCAGCGCGGCCAGCCTGTCCGCGTCAAGCACCAGGACCCGCGCCGGGGTCACCAGGCGCACCGTCACCCCGGCCGGCGGCCTGGGCAGGCCGGCGTTATCGGCCCATCCGATGAACGAGCCAGAGCTCAGGCTGGCAAGCTGCTTGCCGGCTGCCTGCGCCAGGGCCGAACCTTCGATCAGGAGGAAGCAGTGCCTGCCTGGCTGGTCTTCGTCCGCCAGCCTGGACCCGGCGGGCAGCATTGCCTCTCCCCCGGCTTCGGTCAGCCGCTCATGCCAGGGCAGGCGAAGCGGGAAGCTCGGCTCGGTGTTCACCATGACTTTGTCCCGCAGGCGCGTTACAAATCAGTGACAGCCGCCAGCCGCCGGTGGCACCAGGCCGGGGGTCTGGTCGTTCTCCCTATCGTGAGTCCGGCTGGCGGAGCTACGAGCAGGAGAGGCAGCAGGTGGAGTACCGCATTCTCGGCCCGGTGACGGCGATCGACTCCGGTCGCGACCTCGACCTGGGCGGACTGCGGGAGCGGGTGCTGCTCGCGCGACTGCTGCTGTCGGCGAACCGGGTCGTCCCGGCCGACACGCTCGCTCATGACCTGTGGTCAGGCGAGCCGCCGCCGCACAGCGCGGCGACGTTGCGGGTCTATGTCTCCAGGCTCAGGCGCGCGCTTGGCCCGGGCGCGCAGGCCCTGATCACGGCGCCGCCCGGCTACCGGCTCAGCGTGCAAGACGATCAGCTTGACGCCAGCCGATTCACGGCGCTTGCCCGTTCGGCCCTGGGCGATCTGGCCGGGGGGCGCCCGGAGGCCGCCGCCGCCGCGTTGCGCGAGGCGCTCGGGCTGTGGCAGGGCGACGCGCTGGCCGACATGGCCGACGTGCCCTTCGCCCGCGCCGAGATAGCCAGGCTCGATCAGGCCAGGCTCACGGCCATCGAGAGCCGGATCGAGGCTGACCTGGCCTGCGGGCGCCACCTGGCACTGGCCGCCGAGCTCGGCGGGCTGGTAGCCGATCACCCGCTCCGCGAGGGACTGGCCGGCCAGCGGATGATCGCGCTCTACCGGTGCTGGCCGCCAGGCCGAGGCCCTCCGTGCCTACAAGCAGCTGCGCGAATGGCTCGCGGGCGAGCTTGGCATCGACCCGAGCCCCGCGCTCCAGCGGCTCCAGCTGGCGGTGCTGCGGCAGGACGCCGACCTGGACTGGTCGCCGCCGGCTCCCGGCCGGGACGCGCCGGCCGGCGCGGACGCCGGGACCGGTCAGGCCGGGCCTGGCGGGCCGGCGACGGATCACGGGCGGCTCCCGGCCCGTGGTTGGGGTTCGACCGGCGGCTCGGCTCCCGGTTCCCGGCTGCCGGCCGAGACCACGTCCTTCGTTGGCCGCGAGGGCGAGCTTTCGACGATCAGGGAGCTGCTCGGCCTGTCCAGGCTGGTGACCCTGACCGGCACGAGTGGCTCGGGCAAGAGCCGGCTGGCGCTGCGCGCGGCCGCGCAGGCCCAGACCTCTACCTGGCTGGCGGAACTCGCCCCGGTCACGCAGCCAGACCTGGTCGTGTTCGCTGTAGCCAGGACGCTGTCGGTCACCGAGTCCCCTGGCACGCCGCTGCTCGACACCATCATCTCCGCCATCGGCGCCCTCGGGGACGGCACGGCGCTGCTGGACGACACGGTGCTGCTGGTACTCGACAACTGCGAGCATCTGCTCGACGCTGTCGCTGACCTGGCGGCCGCCCTGCTGCGCGGCTGTCCGCACCTGCGCATCCTGGCGACTAGCCAGGTCAGGCTCAACGTTCCCGGCGAGGCGACCTGGCCAGTGCCGCCGCTCACGCTGCCAGCCGCCGGCACGGCCGATCAGGCGAGCATCGAGTCGGCCGAGTCGGTACGGCTGTTCCGCGACCGGGCAAGTCTGGCCAGGCCGGGATTCGTGCTCACGCCGGCCGGCGCGCTTGACGTACGGGACATCTGCCGCCGGCTCGATGGCATCCCGCTCGCGATCGAGCTCGCCGCTGCCCGCGTCGGTGCGCTGACCACCAGCCAGCTGTCGAGCCGGCTCGACGACCGCTTCGCTGTCCTCACCGGCGGAAGCCGGGCCGGCCTGCCCAGGCACCGAACGCTGGAGGCCGCGATCGAGTGGAGCTACGACCTGCTCAGCGAGGACGAGCGGGCCTGCCTGCGCAAACTTGCCGTGTTCCCCGGCGGATGCACGATCGAGGCGGCCGAACAGGTCTGCCCGGACGCCAAGCTCCGGCGCGAGCAGGTCTTTGACCTGGTCACGACCCTCATCGACCGGTCGCTGCTCACCGCGGAGGAGCGCGCGGGGAGCATGCGCTACGGCATGCTCGAGTCGATCCGCCAGTACGCCGCCGGACGGCTCAGCCCGGCCGAACAGCTCGCCACCCGCCGGGCTCAGCTGACCTGGCTGATCGGCCTGACCAGCCAGGCCGACCTGGACGGGCCAGATCAGGCCGCCTGGCTTGACCTGCTCGACGCCGAGGCCGACAACGTGCGCGCGGCGCTCGACTGGAGCCTTGGTACCACGGGCGCGGGCGAGCAGCCGGTCAGCGAGGCGCCGGAACTGGCGATGGCGCTGGCCGGGGCGATGGCACCGTTCTGGGCGGTGCGCGGCCCCGTCGCCCAGGGCCGGCGCTGGCTCGACGCGGCCCTCATCGCGGCCGGCCCGCAGGCAGACCGCCGGTCACGAGCGATCGCGCTGGACAGCGCGGCGGCGCTGGCGACGGTGCAGACCGACTACGACACCGCGCTTGACTACCAGCGGGAGAGCCTGGCCAGCTGGCGCGACCTCGACGACCGGCTGAAGATAGCGAGCTGCCTGGGTGACATCGGGGCGATCGCGCACCTGCGCAGCGACTACGCGGCGGCCGGGGCGATGTATGCCGAGTCGCTGGAGCTAGCCCAGGAAGCTGGCCACGATCAGCAGGTGGCGCGGTGCCTGTCCGGCCTGGGACGACTCGCGCTGCACCGGAACGACCTCCCCGCCGCGACGGCCTACTACGAGCAGAGCATGGCCAGGTTCGCAGCGATTGGCGACCTGCGCCGGGCCACCCTGATCCTGGGCAACCTGGGCGTTGTCGCGCTGCACGAGGGCGACCTGCCCCTGGCCCGCGAACGGCTTGAGCAGCACCTGGCCAACGCGCGCAGGCTCGGTGACCGCAAGCTCATCGGCGGCGCCCTGACCAACCTCGGCATGGCGCACTACGACTCCGGCGACCTGGACCGCGCCGCCGAGTCCCACGAGCAGGCCCTGCGGATGGCGCGGCAGCACGACGACCGCCGGATGCAGCAAGTCGTGCTGGTCAACCTCGGCCTGGTCGCGGTCGCCAGGCAGGATTACCAGGCCGCCATCGCCCTGCACCGGCGCAGCCTTGACCTGTCGGTCGCCTTCGGCGAGCCCCGCGCGATCGCCGAATGCCTGGAAGAACTGGCCCAGGCCGAAGCTGCCGCAGGCAACGCCAGCCGCGCCGCCACCCTGATCGGCGCCTCCCAGTCCCTGCGAAGGACCATCGGCTCCCCCATCCCCGACTCCGACCAGCCCCGATTCGACCAGGCCGCCGCCACCAGCAGCACCGCCCTAGGCCAGGCCCGCTTCACCCAGCTCCGCGACGCCGGCGCCGCCATGCCCACCCCCACCGCCATAGCCTTCGCCCGCTCAGACTCCGACCCCGCCAGGTTTCCGTGACCAAGGGGAGCAGGCCGCGGCACGGGTCCGCGCTGCGGCTGCGGCGAAGCCCAGATCAGCGAGACCGGGATCATGACGGCAGCCAGCCTGCGGGTTGGTGCGGCTGTGGCTGCCGGGACTGCCGGGACTGCCGGGGCTGAGGTGCGGCCTTGCTCCTGAGCTGGTCGCGCTGTCGCAGATGCCGGAATCAGGTCCCGCCGCATGCCCTGGGGGGTGAGGGATAGGCGAAGCCGTCCCCTTGATCGTCTGATGATCTGACGCTGGATGATTTGCCGGGTATTGGCCATTTCGGCGGGTCCCGTCACTCCGGTCAATCGCTTGGGTGTCCCGCGCAGACTTCCGTGATCATGAAACAAAGCTTGATCACGGAAGATGAGTCGTGTATTCACCCCAGCTGAGCTCCGTGATCAAGGCCCCGAGCATGATCGCGGAATCCCAGTGGTGTCCGGCTCGTCTGCCCGCCCGGCTACGCGGGGATCTGGCTCTGGCGCTTGCCCGACTTGCGGCGCAGGTAGGCGATGGGGCCGAGCCAGAGGCTGCCGATCAGCCCGGCGACTCCGAGGGGGATGAACACGAGGTACAAGTGCCAGGCGACCGAGTCGTGAACGGCGAAAACCTCGCTTGAGCCACCTGGGTAGAGGGCAGGCACGACGCTGCCGGGGCGAGTCCCCGCCGAGAGCTTGTCGTCATAGGAGACATCTGTCAGAACCTGCCCGGTATCGGAGGTGAAGATCCCGGTCCACATGCAGATCTTGCCGCAGGTCAGAGTTTGCGCGGTGAACTCGCCGCGGACTCCCTCGCCGCGAGCCGCACGCAGGGCCGGTCCTAGACCCAGCACGCTAGCCAGGAGCACGAGCACGGAAGCGGCACCAATGAGGCCAGCGAAGAACCGGCCGAAGAGCCGGTCGGTGTATCGGCGCCTCGACTCCCTGATCTTCAGCAGCCGGCTCTGTTCCCCGGCGGTCAGCGGATAGCCGCCGGTCAGCCTGCCACGCGCCGCCGACGCTTCCCGCCAGGTGACCCGCACCACGGGCGCGGCTCGCCTCCCTCTCGCGACCGGCGCCGGGGCGTCCTTCGGATACACACGCAGGCTGGTGCGGCCGGTTATCGCCGCTACCGCTACCTTGGCCCCCGGCGGGATCACGGGACCAAGGGTGCGGGCATCCCATTTCCTGCCGCCGTAACGGACTCGCCCGGCCTCATCGCCGACCGCCTCGACCACGATCGCCGTCCCGGTCAGCCGACCCTCTTTGATGACTGCCTTGAGATAAGGCCCGAGCAGCACTCGCCGTCCCGCCAGGCCAGCTGCCGCGAAGACCGCGAACGCCGCGGCCTGAATCCACCAGGGTTCGCCGACCGCAGCCGCAACCGCACCCGCCACCGCGCCAACGGCACCCGAAGCGAAATACAAGCCCCTCGTCATTGCCTCGGCCGGGCCGAACGCCGCTGCCAGGAGCACCCACAGAAACCACCAGGGCAGATCCACATCACCATTATCCGGCACTGCCGTGCCCGCTCTCCGCACCTCCGGAATATGCGTCAATGTGGCAGAGATGCTGCTGGAACAGCACCTCTGCCACATTGATGCGGTCCGGGAACTGGGGGGCTAGGCGGCGGTCCGGGAGCTGGGGGCTAGGCGCTGGTGAGGATGAGGGCGCTGGTGGGGACTCCGGTGCCGGCGGTGACCAGGACCGGGGCGTCACCCGGGATCTGGGTTACGGCGGTGCCGCGTATCTGCCTGACCGCCTCGGCGATGCCGTTCATGCCGTGGATGTAGGCCTCGCCGAGCTGGCCGCCGTGCGGGTTCAGGGGCAGGCGGCCGCCGGTCTCGATCGCACCGCCGGCGATGAAGTGCCTGGCCTCGCCCCGCCCGCAGAAACCGAGTTCCTCCAGCTGCATCAGCACGTACGGGGTGAAGTGGTCATACAAGATCGCCGTGCGGATGTCGGCCGGCCCGACGCGGGCCTGCTGCCAGAGCTGCCGCGCGACCACTCCCATTTCCGGCAGCCCGGTCATCTCGTCGCGGTAGTAGCTCGTCATGGTGAACTGGTCGCGCCCGCTGCCCTGCGCTGCCGCGCTGATCACGGCCGGGGGCATCCGCAGCCCGCGAGCCCGATCCAGGCTGGTGACCACGATGGCCACGGCGCCGTCGCTCTCCTGGCAGCAGTCGAGCAGCCGGAGCGGCTCGGTGATCCACCGCGAGGCCTGATGGTCGGCCAGCGTGATCGGGCGCTGGTAGAACCAGGCGTCCGGGTTGGCGGCGGCGTGCTTGCGGTCGGCCACGGCCACGACGCCGAAGTCGGCGCTGGTCGCGCCATAGACGTGCATATACCGGCGGGCCATCATCGCGACCGTGGCCGCCGGGGTGGACAGGCCGATCGGGTAGTGCCAGCTGTTGTCGAGGCCGGACGAGGTCGCCAGCGCGGCCGCCCCGGCCGAGACCTGGCCGAACCGGCGGCCCGAGCGCTCGTTCATCGCCCTGTAGCACACGACGACCTGCGCCGCGCCGGTGGCGACCGCCATCGCGGCCTGGTGCACGGTCGCGCACGCGGCACCGCCGCCGTAGCCGATCTGGCTGAAGAAGGTCAGTTCGCTGAGGCCGAGTTCGCGGGCCACGGCGACTTCGGCATTGCTGTCCATGGTGAAAGTAACCAGCCCGTCGACCTCGCCCGGATTCAGGCCAGCGTCGGCTAGGGCGGCTCGAACCGCCTCGACGGCCAGCCGCAGCTCGCTGCGGCCTGAGTCCTTGGAGAACTCCGTCGCGCCGATGCCGGCGATCGCCGCCCCGGTCATGACTGGCTCACGGGAACGTCGATCCTGACGGTGCTGGTCACGTGGGCACCGAGGGCGCACTGGCCGGTGACCGCGACCGTGTACTGGTCCAGGCCATCGTTGCTGACGTGCTCGGTCACCTGGCCGGAGAAGGTCAGCGTGTCCCCGGCGTAGCAGGGCGCACCCAGCCTGATCGAGATCGAGCGCAAAGCCGACTCCGGGCCGGCCCAGCCGGACACGAACCGCTGCACCAGTCCGGTCGTCGTCAAGATGTTGACGAAGATGTCCTTGCTGCCGCTGGCGACGGCGAAGTCCCGGTCGTGGTGGACCTTGGTGAAGTCGCGGGTCGCCAGGGCCGAGCCGATCACGAACGTCGGGCTCACCTCGATGACCAGCGGCGGCAGCTCTATTTCCGAACCGACGGGACGCCAGCCGGGCAGGGTCAGCTCGTCATCGATCCGCAGGAAGTCCGCCCGCACCGGCATGCCCACGGTGACCTCAGCCGGATCGACGCCGGTCAGCTCGCCGAGTACCCGCACGCCCTCGGTGAGCTCCACCAGGGCGAGTACCATCGGCAGGCGCTTGCCGGGAACGGGCGGGTGATGATGGACGATGAAGCTGAATACTTCGCCGGTGCCGGCCGCGACCTGGTACCCGGGCTTCGGGGAGCCGCAGTTCAGGCACATCGGGCCGGGCGGATGCCGGAGCGCGCCGCAGTCGCCGCAGCGCTGGATCCGCAGCTCGCCGGCTGCCGTGCCCGCCCAGAAGAAGGCAGTGTCCGGGGAGATCATCGGCCGCATGACCGGGCCGAGCGGCAGGCGCGGGCTCCGGTGCCCGCCGCTCGGGGGCGGGATCGGCCGGCCCCGGCGGGCGGAACTTGAGTATGCGGAAGTCCATCGTCGCGACCGGCTCGTCGCCGCTGTACCAGGTGTTCCTGGTGGTAAAGAACCAGCCTTCGCCCAGCGCGGTTCGCTTCGGCCCGACGAGGTCGGTCAGGCTGACCCGGACCGTCAGCCGCTCGCCGTGCCGCAGGTACCGGTAGTAGACCTGGTCGCAGTTGGTGGCGACGACCGAGGTGTAGCCGGCCTCGTCGAGGGCGGCGACCATCTGGCCGGTCGGGTCATCGCGTTCCCCGGCGGGGCGCTGGCCCTGCATCGTCCAGACCTGGATCATCGCCGGCGGCGCGACCAGCCCGCCGTGCCCGGACCCGGCGGCGAGCGCCTCGTCGGTGTACACCGGGTTCTGGTCGCCGATCGCCTCGACCCAGTTCTCGATGATCGGCAGGTTGACCGGATCACGGGCGATCCTCGGGGCCGACTCGCCCGCCGCCGCTATCCGCTCCCCCGCCGCCCGGAGCTGATCCGCCGGGCAGGCGATCACCGGACTCTCCGCCATAGTCGCCTCCATCAGCGCGGCACTCTCGGCAGGCCAAGGCCGGCCGTCGCGATCAGCTCACGCTGGACCTCGTTGACGCCGCCGCCGAACGTGAGGACCAGATTCCGCTTGCCCTGCAGGTCGAGCCAGCTCATCAGCTCGGCCGTGGCCGCGTCGGCCGGGTCGCCGTGCCGGCCGACCAGGTCGGCGAGCAGCTGGCCGAGTCGCTGGATGCGTTCCGATGAGAACACCTTCGTGGTGCACGCGTCCGCGATCAGCACCTTCTCGGCGACCGCGACCTGCCAGTTCAGCAGCTCGTTGACCCGCAGGCTGGCACCGGTCTCGGCGAGCGCCCGGCGCACGTCAGGCCGCTCGGCGAGCGGATGGCCGTCCGGGCCCGCGGTGTCCTGCGCCCAGTCCCGGACCCGGTCGTGCAGCGCGCCCAGCCGCCCGGCCGGCCCCAGCATGACCCGCTCGTGGTTGAGCTGAGTTGTGACCAGCCGCCAGCCGGCGTTCTCGTCGCCGACCCGCAGCGGCCGGCACCCGGACGTCGGAGTAGTAGGTCGCGTTCACATGATGCGCCCCGTCGGCGGTGATGATCGGCGTCCAGGAGAAGCCGGGATCGGTGGTGTCCACGATCAGGATCGAGATCCCGCGATGCTTGGCCGCGGCCGGATCGGTGCGGCAGGCCAGCCAGATGTAGTCGGCCTCGTGCGCCCCTGTGGTGAAGATCTTCTGCCCGTTGACGACGTACTCATCGCCATCTCTGACCGCCCTGGTCGCCAGCGACGCCAGGTCGGTGCCGGCGCCTGGCTCGGTATAGCCGATCGCGAAGTGCACGTCACCGGCCAGGATCCTGGGCAGGAAGAGCGCCTTCTGCTCGGCGGTGCCGTACTCCTGCAGCGTCGGCCCGACCGTCTGCAAGGTGACGGCAGGCAGCGGGACGTCGGCCCTGGCCGCCTCGCTGGCGAAGATCTGCTGCTCCACCTGGCCGTAACCGCGTCCGCCGTACTCGGCGGGCCAGCCAACCCCGAGCCAGCCGTCGCTGCCCATCCGGCGGACCAGGTCCCGGTAGGCGCGGCCCATCCGGTCGGTCCGCATCGCCTCGCGCACGGCGTCCGACATCAGCGCGGCGAAATAGTCGCGCAGCTCATCGCGCAGGGCGAACTGCGCGTCGGTCAGCTCAAGGAACATCAGGCACCAGCCAGCAGGTCGAGCCGGTACGCCGCGCCGCCGACGAACCTGGCCAGGTCGCTGATCATGGCTGAGTACCGGTGCAGCGGATAGTCGAGGTCAAGGCCGATCCCGCCGTGCAGATGATGACAGCTGCGCAGCGCGGCCGGCGCCTCCTGCGCCAGCCAGTACGCCGCCACCTCGGCGTCGCCGGCCCGGCCCGTAGCCAGTCGCCAGCAGGCCGAGAGCGCGGCCAGGTGCAGCGTCCTGCTGGTGATATAGATGTCGGCGATTTGCTGCGCGACCGCCTGGAACGTGGCCAGCGGCCGGCCGAACTGCTCCCGCTGAGCCACGTAGCCCGAGGTCAGGTCGAGCGCGCCGGCTAGCGCCCCGTCTGCCAGCGCCGCCGCTCCCGCCGCCGCGAGCTGGTACAGGTCATCGACCGCGCCCGCGCCGAGCACTCCGGCGACCGGCGCGGCGTCGAGCCTGACGGTGTACTCGGGTACCACGCCCGAGGCCGGCGTCCCGGTGACGGCGAGTCCGGGAGCGGTCCGGCTGATGATCGCCACCACGGAGTCACCGTCGGGCGTCGAGGCCGGGACGAGGAGCCAGCGCGCCTCGTCCGCGTACATCACGCCGACCTTGAGTCCGGTGACCGTGCCGCCCGTTACGCCTGTGCCAGCCGTCGCGACCGTGCCAGCCGTCACGGCCGTGGCCGGCCGCGCGGGCATCGGCTCGGACGGCTCCCTGATGGCGGCGGTCAGGATCACCTCGCCGGCACCCACCCCGGCGAGCACCCGGTCCTGCAGTTCCTCGCTGCCCCACCTGGTCACCGGTAGCGCCCCGAGCATGATCGTGGCCAGCGCCGGGACCGACACCGCCCGCCGCCCGATCTCGGTGAGCAGCACCGCCGCGTCGAGCACGCCGAGCTCGTCGCCGTCCAGCCGGCCGGGCAGGGTGAGCGCGAGCAGCCCGGCCTTGGCCAGCGCCTGCCAGGCCTGCTCGCCGTCCGCAGACCGCGCTGCTGGCGTTTGCCTACCCAGTACCCGCGCGGCCGAGGCCGCGATCACCGTCTGCGACTCGTCAAGCTCGAAGTCCATTCAGCGCGCCTCTTCTCTGTACTGGTTAAGCACGGGGCAGGCCAAGCACGCGTTCGGCCACGAGCGTGAGCAGGATCTGGCTGGTGCCGCCGGCGATACTCAGGCACCTGGTCAGCAGGAACTCGTGCACGGCCGACGCCGCGTCCCCGTCGGCCGCCGCGCCGCCAGGGCCGCACAGCGTCAGCGCCGTCTCGGCGACCGCCTGCCGGTGGTTCACGCCGAGCAGCTTGCGCACCGCAGCCCCGGCACCAGCCCCGGCATCTCGCACTACCTCGGCCGCCAGCCGGTCGTCCATGGCCGACAGCGCGAGCCCCTCGGCCACCCGCGCGCCGAGCTGGTCAAGCCCGCCCGCGTCACCGGCCCCGCCCGCCACACCGGCCCGTGCCGCGGCCGTCAGCAGTTCCTCCAGCTCCCTGCTGAGCCCCGCGCCGCGCACCATCGCCACCCGCTCGGTCGCCAGCGTCGTCCTGGCGATCCGCCAGCCGTCGCCCGGCTGGCCCACGACGCAGTCATCGGGCACGAACACCTCATCGAGGAACACCTCGTTGAACATCTGCCGCCCCGTGATCTCGCGCAGCGGCCGGATCTCGATCCCCGGACTGCGCATCGAGACCAGGAAATAGCTGATGCCCTTGTGCTTGGGTACCTCCGGGTCCGTGCGGGCCAGGCAGATGGCCCAGTCGGCCGCCGCGGCCAGCGAGGTCCAGACCTTCTGCCCGGTCAGCCGCCAGCCAGGCCCGGTCGCACCGTCACCGGGCACCCGGGCCGCCTTCGTCCGCAGCGAGGCCAGGTCCGAGCCGGCCTCAGGCTCGCTGAACAGCTGGCACCAGGTGATGTCCCCCCGCAACGTCGGCTCGGCGAAGCGGGCGAGCTGCTCAGCCGTGCCGTGGCCGGCGATAGCCGGGATGGCCCAGCCGCCGATCGCGATCTCGGGCCGGGAGAGGCCGGCGCTGGCCAGTTCCTCGTCGATGATGAGCTGGGCGCTCAGGTCGGCGCCGAGGCCGTACGGGCGCGGCCAGCCGGGGGCGATGTAGCCAACCTCAGCGAGAGCGCGGCGCCGTCGCTCCGGCGGGACGGCGGACACAGCGGTCGCGACCAGGCGCGCGGCCTTGCGGACGGCACTGGCCTCGGCGTTCTCGTTATGGACTGAAGGCAGTTCTGCTGTGGAAACCCCGGCCTGGTGCCTGCGTGCTCCGGCGAGCGCGAGTCTGGCCGCGCGGGCCCGGTGAGTCGCGCTGCCGCCGAGCAGCTGGCGCAGGGCAAGCGCGCGGCGCAGGTAGAGGTGGGCGTCGTGCTCCCAGGTGAAGCCGATGCCGCCGAGCACCTGGATGGCGTCCTTGGCGTTGTCGGCGGCGGCGTCGAGTGCGAGGGCTGCGGCAGCGGCGGCGGCGAGCGGCAGGTCGCCGGACCCAGCGGCGCTGGCGGCGTCCCAGGCGCTGGCGGTGGCCAGCTCGGAGCGGCAGAGCATGGTGGCGCACAGGTGCTTGATCGCCTGGAATGACCCGATCGGGCGGCCGAACTGCTCCCTGACCCGCGCGTAGCCGGCGGCGGTCCGGCCGCACCACGCCGCGATCCCCGAAGCCTCGGCGGCGGCGAGGGTCGCGGCGAGGTCGGCCACCAGCCCCGGCCTGAGACCGGCTAGTACCTGGTCAGGCTGGATCTCGACGTCGATCGTCACGTCGCCGAGTGCGCGGGAGAAGTCGACCGGGGTACGGGCGGCGATGCGTGCCCGGGCCGTTTCCAGCCAGAACCAGTGCTCCCCCGCCCTCAGCAGCAGGTGCGTACTGTCGCCGGCGCCGAGCACGAGCTCAGCCGTGCCGGTCACGCGCAGGCTGCCTGGCCGCTCCGGGACCGGCGTCGCGGTGAGCCCGTCGCCGTCGCCGGACAGGGCCACCGCTACGGAGGCCTCGCCCGAGCCGATGGCGGTGAGCAGCGGCCCGGTCAGCACGAGCCCGGCGAGCAGCGTCGGCAGCACCGGACCGGGCACCAGCGTGGCGGCGAGCTGCTCGGCCACCACGGCGACGTCGGCCACGCTGCCGCCAAGACCGCCGTCCTCGGCCGGCAGCGCGATCGAGAACACGCCGAGCTCGGCCAGCGCGGCCCAGTTCGCCTTGCCCGCCGCACCGGTCACGCCGCCGCTGGCCTCAAGCGCCCGGACGGCCGCGATCGTCCCCGCCCGCTGCGCCCACTGGCCGACCGACTGCGCCATGGCCGACTGCTCGGTTGTCACAGCGATCGGCAACGGTCTCTCCCTGGCTGGTCCGGGCTCCCTAACTAGAACACGTTACATTTATAACTGGTTGTGCGACACGGTGCTGTGGCGACTAGCACGCTCGTGCCGCACTTCGCCGCCTGGGCCTAGGCCGCGCGACTCAGGCGGTGCGATGATGATGGGCGGCACGGGGTGGGTGCGGCTTTCGCCGCGTGCCGGTGCTAGCGAAGACAGCGACGAAAGGTACAGATGTCTCCTGCGAAGGCGGCTGGCCAGCCAGCGGCAACCAGCGGCCCGGCGGAGTCAGAACTCGGCTCGGCGGCGCAGCGCGAGCGGCGCAAGCGGATCCTCGACGCGACGCTGGCCCTGGCGTCGAAGGGCGGCTACGACGCGGTGCAGATGCGCGAGGTCGCCGAGCGGGCCGATGTCGCGCTTGGCACGCTGTACCGGTATTTCCCGTCCAAGATTCACCTGCTGGTGTCGGGGCTGGCCAGGGAGTTCGAGCAGAGCAAGGACAAGCTGGAACGGCGGCCGATCCCCGGCGGGACGGCATACGACCGGATGCTGTTCGTGCTGAGCGGGGTGACCAAGACGATGCAGCGCGAGCCACTGCTGACCGAGGCCATGACCCGCGCGTTCATGTTCGCCGATCCGAGCGCGGCCACCGAGGTCAACGCCGTCGCGACGCTGATGGAAGAGATGCTGACCAGCGCGATGCACGACGGCGAGCCGACCGAAGACGAGCGGGCGATCGCGCGGGTGATCGGCGACGTGTGGCTGTCCAACCTGGTCGCCTGGGTGACCCGCCGGGCCTCGGCCAAGGATGTGGCGAACCATCTGGAACTGGCGGCGCGGCTGCTGCTCAGGTAGCCCTAGGCCGACCCGGCGGCCTTGGGGGCCTTGGGGGCCTTGGGGAGCGGGCCGCCGTACCAGGTCTCGATCAGCCAGCGGGAGATCGACAGCGACGGCGGCATCAGCAGGTCCCCGCCCTCGATCGCGGCCCGCAGTTCGTCTCGGCTGTACCAGGCGGCCTCGGAGATCTCGTCGGCGTCGACCCGGATCTCGGTCACCTCAGTCTCGGCGCGGAACCCGAGCATCAGGCTGTGCGGCATCGGCCACGGCTGACTGCCCGAGTAGCTGACCGCGGACACCTCGATGCCGACCTCTTCGAGCACCTCGCGGGCCACGGCCTGCTCGGCCGACTCTCCTGGCTCCACGAATCCAGCCAGGACTGAGACGCGCCTGGGCGGCCAGGCCACGTTCCGCGCGAGCAGGCAGCGGTCGTCCGGGTCGGCGACCAGCATGATCACGGCCGGGTCGCAGCGCGGGAAATGCTCGGTACCGTCGCTGGCGCACCGGCGAGAGTGGCCGGCCGTGATCGGCTCGGTGGGCGAGCCGCACCGTGAGCAGTAACCAGCGACTTCATGCCAGTTCGCGAGGCCGATCGCGTGGGTCAGCAGGCCGGCGTCGCGGTCGTTCAGGAGATGACCGGCCTCGCGCAGGCCGGCGCTGGAAACGCCAGTCTGATCGGCCGGCTGCGGTGGCTTGGCTGCCACGCCAAAGTAGGCCACGTCGTCGTCGTCAACACCCAGCAGGAACCGGGTCCCTTCCGGCGCCTCCCCCGGCGACAAAAAGATCAGCTCAACAGCCACTGCCCCCTGCCCGCCAGCCCCAGCCCCAGCCCCGGCCCCATCAGTCCCAGTCCCAGTCCCAGCAGCCCCATCAGTCCCACTGGTCACACCGGCACTATTGGTCCCACTGGTCTCGGTGATGGTCCTGATCAGTGCCTGGCCGCCTGCTACGGCGACGACTCTGGTGCCGGGGTCGGCCCAGGCCGCTTTGAGCCAGTCGGCATCGGTGCGCAGCCTCGCCGCCCGGTCGACCTGACTCCTGGTGAGCGCGATCGTGCTCGGCACAGCTATCTGAGGACTCGCCACTCCCTCAGAATACGGTCTTTTCCGGCAGCGCCCATGAGCCACACCCATGATTGCCCCGCCACCCGCTCCGTTCCGCCCATGCAAGTCTCCGTGATCATGATCTGAAGGTTGATCACGGAGCCCCAGGTGCATGATCACGCGACCAGACTTCCGTGATCAACCTGATCCGCATGATCACGGAAACCTCCGGGGGTGATCCGCCGCCGGGCGAGGCGGGTCCTCGCGGGCTAGGGGAGGGCGGCTAGCTCGTCCCAGAGGTAGGCTGCCGTTTCCGCGCCTTTGAGCAGGAGGGCGAGGTCTACGCGCTCGTTCGGGGCGTGGATCTGGTCCTCGTCCAGGCCGACCGCGATGAAGACCAGCGGAGCGTCGAGGATCTCGGCCAGGTCGGCCTCCGGGCCGCTGCCGCCCTCCCTGGTGAAGAGGATCTCCTGGCCGAATACGCGCTCCATTGCCCGCCGCCCGGCGGCGACCTCGGGCGAGTCGATCGGCGAGAAGCAGGGTCGTACTCCCGGCCCTTCGCAGGTGATCTCGACTTTGAGGCCCGGCGGGGTGTGCTGGGCGGCGAAGTCCCGCAGCATTCCGGGCACGTCGGCCGGATCCTGGTTCGCGACCAGGCGGAACGACAGCTTGGCGTGGGCCTCGCGCGGGATGATCGTCTTGCCGCCCGGACCGGTGTGCCCGCCCCACATTCCGTTGATCTCGGCGGTCGGCCTGGCCCAGATCCGCTCGATCGTGCTGAAGCCGGCCTCGCCAGAGGCCGCACCGCTGTTGCCCGCCGTGGCCAGCCACTCCGTCTCGTCAAACGGCAGCTTGCTGAACAGTTCGCGCTCGGCCGCCGCGAGCTCGATGACCTTGTCGTAGAAACCGGGCAGCGTGACCCGGTCGTCGGCGTCATGCAGTGCGGCAAGCAGCCCGGACAATGCGTGCAGCGGGTTGGGCACAGCGCCGCCGAAGGAGCCCGAGTGCAGATCGCGGACCGGGCCGTAGACGTCGATTTGGGCGTCGATGACCCCCCGCATCCCTGTGCACATCGAAGGAACGTCAGCCGCCCACATCGAGGTGTCGGACACCACAACGACGTCGCAGGCCAGCCGGTCGCGCTCGCGGCGGAGCAGGTCAGCGAAGTGCGGCGAGCCTGACTCCTCTTCGCCCTCGACGATCAGCCTGATCGTGACGGGCGGCGCGCTGGCCTCCCTGGCAGTCAGCCAGGCACCCAGGCCCAGCGTGTGAAACAGCACCTGACCCTTGTCATCGGACGCACCGCGAGCCAGCAGCTGGCCGTCAACCACGACCGGCTCGAACGGCGGCGAAGTCCATTCATCGAGAGGCTCGACCGGCTGGACGTCATGATGGCCGTAGACGAGTACCGTACGAGCGCCGGGCTCGGCGGCCGGCCATTCCGCGAACACCGCGGGCAGGCCAGGGGCCGACTCTGAGCCGGTCTCCCAGATCTCGACGACCGGGAACCCGGTTTCAGCCAGATGCCGGGACAGCCACTCCGCCGACCTCCGCACATCGGCACTACGCTCCGGGTCGGCCGAGATCGACGGGATCTTGAGCCACTGCGTCAGCGCGGCGATGAACTCGCCCGAGTTCGCGTCGATGTAGTCACGTACTCGATCGTCCATCCGATTTCCACCTCATTCGACCCTGCTGACCGGCTGTGTCCTCACCGCACTCTAGACGCCGCACCCGCCACGACCCCGGCATTCCCCGCAAACCCGCCGGCACCCAAAACGGGATGTCTGCCCTGACACCGGGCAGGCATCCCGGCGTTGGCCTTAGTCATCATTCCTGTCAGACTTGGACAGTGCACGCAGATGCTGAGCAATTGATCGCCCTGATGCCGTTCGCCGGTCAGCTCGGCATAACGGTAACGCAGGCGAGTCCAGAGCAGGTGGTCGCGACTTTGCCGTGGGCACCGAACCTCTGCACCTCGGCCGGCATCATGCACGGCGGGGTGCTGATGTCGCTCGCCGACACCATAGGCGCTCTCGTCGTCGTCCTCAGCTTGAGCGAGGGCGAGACGACGACCACGATGACCTCGACGACGCAGATGTTCCGGCCAGTCACCGGCGGGAACATTCGAGCCGTCGCCGTGCCGCTGCACCGGGGCCGGACCATGGCGACCGCCCAGACTCAGCTGTTCGACTCCGATGACCGGATGGTCTCCCAGACAACCCAGACTCAGGCCATCAGGCCAGTCAGGTAGCCGCGCCGGTCCCAGGGTTGACGAGATAGCCGGGCGGTTCCGGGAGGGCTGGCGAGATGCGCCGGGATGGTGCCGGATTACTGGCCAGTATGCCGGTATTCACCATTTCGGCGAGCCCGATCCTCCCGGCGAGACGCTCCAGCACCCCGCGCAGACTTCCGTGATCATGAGACAAAGCTTGATCCCGGAAGATGAGTCGCGTGATCACGCCATCTAAATTCCGGGCTATGGCGCGAATTCCGTGAGGGTAGCCGGGGTGGCGGATGACGGTCCGGAACGTCGGCGGGTGGTCACCGGGCCGGGCTTGGGCGGGGTGGGTTGAGGGGCCGGGTCTGCGAGTTTCTGGGGGTCTGCCGGGGCGGTGGCTAAAAGATCTAGGAGACTTTTTTCCTGTAGGAGGGTTGACCACCATATTCGCTATTAAGTCTCCTACAGGAAAAAAGTCTCCTACAGGATCAGGTGAGCCCGGCAGCGGATGAGACGGCTGTGACAGCTGAGTCACCAGGGACCAGCCCGGGTCCGGGGCGGTGGCTCCGCCAGGCCCGCGAGGCAGCCCGATCACGAGAATTCGCGCCAAATTCCGTGATCATGACCGATCATGACCCCGACCATGATCACGGAACTCTGACGCAAACGCGCTAGCTTGCGCGACCTAGAACGGGCCGGCGGCACCCCCCTCGCCGCTCCGCGTCCCCGCGCCGCCCGCGTCCCCGCGCCGCTCCGCGTCCCCTCGCCGCCCGCGTCCCCGCGCCGCTCCGCGTCCCCTCGCCGCCCGCGTCCCCGCGCCGCTCCGCGTCCCCGCGCCGCTCCGCGTCCCCGCGCCCGCCCGCGCCCGCTCGCCTCGGCGCAGCGGGGGCACCCTGCTGTCGCGATGGCAGCAGCTGGGGTGCCCTGCTGTCGTGCCGACTGGGCTAGATCGCCCGTGCCGAGGTCTCGATGAGCGCAGCCAGGCCGGGCGCGTCGAGCAGGTCGGCTGGTCGCACGGTCAGGTCATCCCGCACGTAATAGAACGCCGCCCGCACCTCCTCGACCGGCACCCGCGCCAGCGCCGCCCAGGCCAGCCGGTAGGCCGCGAGTTGCACCGCCGCCGCACGTTCCAGGCGACTGCCTGGCACGGGCGGGCTGCCTGTCTTCCAGTCGACGACGTCGAGCCCGCCACCGGGCGCGTCGGTGAAGATCGCGTCGATCCGCCCCCTGACCAGCCGGTCGCTCACCCGGGTCTCGAACGGTACCTCGACCTGCGCCGGCCAGCGCTGACCCCACTGACCGGCCGCGAACCTGGCCTTCAGCACCGCCAGCTCGGCATCGTCGGCGATCAGGTCGGCGTCCGCTGCCCCCGGCAGTTCCTCGGCGTCGATGAGCCGCGACTGGCCGAACCGTTCCTCTAGCCAGCGGTGGAACGCCGTGCCCCGCTGGGCCAGCGGCGCCGGCGGCCTGGGCATCGGCCGCCTGATCCGAGCCGCAAGCTCGGCCGGGTCGCTGGCCATCGTCACCAGCGCGGAGACCCCGATCCGGTGCGGCAGCTCGACCTGGACCGGCCCGTCGGCCCGCCGCCTCGACCGCTCCGCCAGCAGCAGGTCGGCATCGGCCGCCCAGCCAGCCACCAGCTCCGCGTACCGTCGCTCCCGCTCGCCGGCCCGCCCGGCCCCCTCGCCGGCCTCCCCTGTCGCACCGGCCCCCTCGGCCACACCGGTCCTCTCGTCGGCCTGCCCGACGGCCACCTCGGCGATCGCGTCCGCCACCAGGCGCCCGCCCTCGCGCACCGCGTCGAGCCTGATGCCATTCGCCGGGGGCGGCCACGACGCCGTCAGCGGCTGAGCGAGCGCCGGGTTTTCGGCGTCCTCCCCCGGCTGCTCCGCCCATTCGTCCACCCGCCCGGCCCCCGCCTCGCAGCCGGCTCTGACCTCCGCCAGGAACGCCGACGGCCCCATTGCGCTCTTCCCCGCCCCCCACCAGTACCCCGAGCAGCCAAGCCAGTACGCGGCCCTGGTCATCGCCACATAGGCCAGCCTGCGCTCCTCGGCCAGGCTGCGCGCCGTGCAGGCCTGGTTGAACGCCGTGATCGAGTCGGCGTCGAGCCCGGCCAGGGCCGGCAGATCAGCCGCATCGCCCCGCAGCCAGAACGGCAGCAGCCTCGGATTGTCCGTCCACCGCGTACTCAGCCGGGGCCGGGCCGGGAAGTTCTGCGCGCGGGACCCGGCGGACAGCCCTGGCACGATCACCGCCGGCCATTGCAGTCCCTTGGCCGAGTGCACGGTCGCGAGCTTCACCGAGTCGGTGTCGCTGACCTGACCGGCCTCAAGCCCGAACTCCTCGGTCTCGGCCGCGGTCAGGTAGGCCAGGAACGCGCCGAGCGTCGGCTCCTGCGCGTCCCCGGCGAACGCGGCGGCGGCGTCAGCGAACGCGTCCAGGTCGGCCCGCGCGGTGGCCAGGTCGGCACCCGGCCTGGCCGCGACCTCCACGTCGAGCCCGAGCACCCGTTCCACCTCGATCACCAGCTCGGGCAGCGGCCTGGCGACCTGCCTGCGCAGTGCCCGCAGCTCGGCCGCGAGCACGCCGAGCCGCTCGTACCCGGAAGCCGAGTAGTTCTCTGGCTCGCCCAGGTCATCAAGCGCCTCGATCAGACTGCCCGCCTCTGAGGTGAAGTCGGCTACCGCGCGAGTGAGAAAATCATCAGGAGTAACAGGGCCCTCGGCGCCATCCCGGCTGGCAGCCGCATCCGGCCCGGAGCCAGCCGACGGCGCCTTGCCGGGGCCGGCCCCGTGCGCGCCGCCCGAATCGGCGCCAGCCTCCCGTGCCAGCACTCTGGCCCGCTCCCCCAGCGCGACCAGGTCCTGCGGCCCGATCCGCCACCGGGGCGAGGTCAGGGTCCGCGCGAGCGCGTCCGAGGCGGCCGGGCTGTGCAGCACCCGCAGCGTCGCGACGATATCCGACACCTCGGGCACGGTGAGCAGGCCGCCGAGCCCGACGACCTCGACGGGAATCCCGGCCGCCTCAAGCGCGCCGCGCAGCAGCCAGAACTGGCTCCGCTTGCGGCACAGCACCGCGATGTCGCTCGGCCGCACCTGGTCGCCCCGGCCATCCGGCCACGCCCTGCCGTCAGGCGCGAGCCCGGCCGGCAGGCTCAGCAGCCCGGCGACCTGCCCGGCGATCCACTCGGCCTCGGCGGCACTGGTCTCAAGCAGCGCGCAGACGACGGCGCCGCGCTCGGCCCGCTCCGGCGGGGCGATCAGCCTCGGCACCCCGAAGGTGTCGCCGGACTCGCGGAGATCGCGCTGGATCTCGGCCGCGACGTCGAGCACCCGGCCGGTGTTGCGGAAGCTAGTCGACAGCAGCGCGACCTCAGCCCGCTTCCCGTCTTCGGCCTGGCCGGGGAAGCTGGTAGCGAAGCGCCGCAGGTTGCCCGCGCTAGCGCCGCGCCAGCCGTAGATGGACTGGCACGGGTCTCCGACCGCGGTGACCGGATGCCCGCCGCCAAACAGCGCCTTGAGCAGCTCAAGCTGCGCATGGCTGGTGTCCTGGAACTCATCGAGCAGCACTACCTGATAGCGAGCCCGCTCGATCAGGCCGACCTCGGGATGCCTGACCGCGATCCGCGCGGCGATCGCCATCTGGTCAGGGAAGTCCACGACCTCCCGGCTGGCCTTCGCCGCCGCGTAGGCGCGGACGAGCGGCAGCAGCTGAGCCCGGACCCGCTGGCTCTTAAGCGCGGCCTCGGCGCCCGCGCGCTTCTTGCCGGCGTCGGCATAGTGCCGGTCGAGCCACTCGCCTGCGGCGAGCACGTCCTCGGGGCCGCGCAGATGCTCAGCCAGTTCGCCGGCCAGGTCGAGAATGGCGGCGGTGACTGTCACCGGCGTCCAGTCAATCGCGTCCATCGGGCCGTCATAACCGGCGACGATCTTGGCCGCGAGCTGCCACGCAACGGCCGGGGTGATCAGCCGGACGGAGGGCTCAAGTGCCTCCCTGAGCGCATGATCACCGATCAGTCGCCCCGCATAGGCGTGATAGGTCGCGATCACCGGGTCGCCATCCAGGTCGGGCTCGTCACCGCCGGCCGGCTCGCCCGCCGTGAGGCCGACCCGGCGCAGCCCGTCCAGCCTGGCCCGCACCCGGCTGGCCAGCTCGGCCGCGGCCTTCCTCGTGAACGTGAGGCCAAGCACCCGCTCGGGCCTGACGTGGCCGTTCGCCACCAGCCAGACCAGCCGGGCCGCCATCGTCTCGCTCTTGCCCGAGCCCGCCCCCGCGATGACCGCGAGCGGGACCAGCGGAGCACTGATCACGGCCGACTGCTCGGGAGTCGGCTCTGGCACCCCGAGCAGCCGGGCGAGCTGCGCCGGGGTGAAGCTGGGCCGGCGAGGCGCCGGTGCCGGCTCCGGGTCAATCTCAAACAGCGCGTCCTGGCTCATGGCGGCACCTGCCCGCCCCGCTCGTCCACCGGGCAGCTCGGCGCCGCCGGGCATCGCCGGCACCCGTCGTTCGCCGTCGCGCTGAACTCGGGGCCTGCCATGCCGGCGGCGACCTCCTTGACCAGCGCCAGCGCCCAGCCAGGATCCGGGTCATCGCCGAGTGCCCGCTGGGCCTGGACCGCAGCCTGCCTCGTCCCGCCGGCCTTGCCGACCTGGACCAGCTCGGCGCCGCCCGGCTCGGTCACCCCCAGCTCGATGAACGCGCCGAGCATGACAGCGAGCTGGTACACCCCGAGCTGCGGATTGCGCTGAAGTTCGGCCGCCGATGGCTTGCTCGACCCGGTCTTGAGGTCGACGACCACGCCGGCTCCCTGCTCATCCCGTTCCAGCCGGTCAACCTGGCCGGAGATCACCACGTTGTCGACCCGGACGCGCAGCCGCTGCTCGATCGCCACCAGCTCGCGACTGTTCTGCCGCTGCCAGTCAAGGAACTTGCCGACCATCTGGTCGGCGCTGCCGCGCTGCTTCGTGCTGTACCACACGCTCCCGAAATCGAGCTGGTGCCAGATCTCGTCGATCCGGCTCGCGATGTCGGCCCGGTCTGCCCCTTCGGCGACCAGCGCGGCCGCCGCGTGAATGACGGTGCCGAGATGCCCGGCGGTCGACGGCGGGCTGATCCCCACCGCCGACTCAAGCAGCCAGCGCAGCCCGCAGGTCACGAACTTGTCGACCTGGGACGGCGAGACCCTGACCTCACCCGCGCTGATCGGCCCGGTGCCCGACCACTGCGTGAGCGCGTACCACTGCCCTGGATCGGCACCACCGACGCCAGCCCCGGCCAGTCTCGCGAGCTGAGCGGCCGCGACCCGCCGCACCGGCTCCGGCAGCCCGCCGTCGGTGACCGCCCGGCGCAAGTCGGCGGTCAGCGCCGGCATCGACAGCCAGCGCCGGCCGGTGCTGACGATCTCCTCGATCTCCACCTCATCGCCCGCCAGCTCGGCCAGGAACCTGGACGGCCGGTCCTCGGTGTCGTCACCGCCGGTCGCTGTCACCACGAGCCAGCGCTTCGCCCGCGTGACGGCGACGTAGAAGAGCCGGCGCTCCTCATCGAGCAGCTTGCTACTGAGCGCCACCGCCGCCGCGTCCCGTGCGGTGGCAACTGAAGGACCCGGCCGCCTGGCGGCGGCCCGCCGGTCGGGCGCCCCGTGCGCCGCGGCCTCCACGAGCTGGTCCATGCCGAGCAGGGAGCCGCGAAGCCGCAGATCAGGCCAGGTACCTTCCTGCGCGCCTGCCACGACCACCAGGTCCCACTCCAGGCCCTTGGCGCGATGCGCGGTACAGATAGTGACGCAGTCGCCGGACGAGGCTCGTTCGGCCAGCGTGTCACCGGCTATCTCCTGGCCGGACAGGCCGTCGAGGAACAGCCGCACCGACCCTGGCGGCATCCGCGTGTCGAACCTGGCCGCCGAGTCAAACAGCGTCATCACCGCATCAAGATCAGCGTCGGCCGACGCGCCCGCAGTCCCGCCGGCCGCGCTGACGGCCTGCCAGCGGGGCGCCAGGCCGGTCGCGCTCCAGACCGCCCACAGCACGTCCTGGGCGGTACCCGCGACGGCCGTCGTCGCGGCCAGTCCGAGCAGCACCGCGACCTGCCGCGCAGCCGCCAGCGCCGGGGTTGCGGTGGTCAGCGCAGGACCGGGCTCCCACCCGGCCGCTGTGAGCAGCCTCGGATCGAGCAGCGCCGCCACGACTGGCGACTCCCCCAGCAGCGACTCCAAGTCAGGCACTGCCCGCGATCCAGCCCCGGCAGCCGACGCCGGCGAATCACCGGTATCGGCACCAGCGTCGGCGGCAGCGGCAGCGGCATCTGCGTCGTCATCAACAGCGGCGGCAGCGGCATCAGCGTCTGGGGTGCGCTGCCTGAGCAGTCTTCGCAGGCGGCGCAGGCCGAGGGCGTCGGTGCCGCCGAGAGGGCCGGTCAGCAGCTCGGCGGCCAGTTCCTCCGTGAGCGACGCCGGGTCGAGCGCGCAGCCGATCAGCGTGAGCAGCGGCCGCGTGCCAGGATCGTCGGCGAGCGGCAGCTCGTCACCGGCCACGGCGACAGGTACCCCGGCACCCGACAGTGCCCGCTGCAGCGCGGGCACCTGCCGCACCGCCGACCGCACCAGCACCGCCATATCCGACCAGGGCACCGCATCGATCAGGTGAGCCCTCCTGAGCACGTCGGCGATCGCCGCCGCCTCCTGCCGCTCGCTAGCGGCCAGCATGACCCGCACCTCACCCAGAGGCGCCGAAGCGAGCGGCAGCAGCGCCCGGTGATTTCGTTTCGTATCCGAATGTGAACTTCCCCTGACCGCCGGAAGCCTGGCTGCTATCCGGCGAGACCCGGCGAGGAGGTTGGTGCCGCTGCGGCGGCAAGTGGCCAGGGCGACCACCTTGGCCTGCCGGCCGTCGGGGCGCCGGAACCTGGTCGGGAAGCGGTCCATCGCGTCGGCGTCGGCACCGCGGAACGCGTAGATCGCCTGATCGGGATCGCCGACCGCGATCAGGTCCCTGCCGTCGCCGGCGAGCGCGTGCAGCAGCTCTTCCTGAGCCGGGTCGCTGTCCTGGTACTCATCGACGAGGACGACGTCATAGGCCAGCCGCTCGCGCTGCCTGACCTCGGCGCCGCTGAGCAGCTGGCCGGCGATCCTGACGATCTCGGCGTAGTCGTAGGCGGGCACGGGGGCCAGGTCGAACCTCGCCGCGTACCTGGTGAGGAAGCCGCCGGCGGCGACCCAGTCGTCGCGCCCCGCCCGCTGGCCGAGCCTGGCCAGGGCGGCACCATCCAGTCCTCGCTCGGCGGCGCGGAGCAGGAAGTCGCGCAGCTCGGCGGCGAAACCCCTGGTCGCCACGGACGGCCGCAGCCGCTCAGGCCAGCGCGGGGCACCGTCGGCCGCCTCGCCGCGCAGCATCCGCCTGACCTCCCCGAGCTGCTCTGGGCCGGACAGCAGGATCGGCGGCTCGTCGCCGGTCAGCACGAACTCGCGCCTGACCAGCGCATAGGCATAGCTGTGGAAGGTCAAGGCGAGCGGCTCGGTCGTCGTCCGGTCAAGCCGGAGCGTGATCCGCTCGCGCAGCTCCTGAGCGGCCTTGCGGCTGAATGTGAGCACGAGGATGCGGCTCGGATCGATGCCGCGCCCGGTGATCCGGTCGACCACCGTCTCGACTATGGCCGTGGTCTTGCCGGTCCCGGGCCCGGCCAGGACGAGCAGGGGTCCGCCGGAATGCTCGACCACCACCTGCTGCTGCTGGTCGAGCACAGGCGGCGCGGCAGTGCTGACCGGCCGGCGAACCAGTCGGTAGGCGGGTGGCCGCTCCTGCCTGTCGGCGCGCTGCTGATCGGCGGGCTGCCAATCCTGGTCGTTTCGCATAGTCGTATGGCATTCCAGCAGAGGACACCGACACTGCGCTGGCGAGTTGGGGAGGCGAGCGTTCTGGCGGGCAGATTGGCTGGGCTATCCGGGCGTTATGCGGGGTTCGTGCCGGTCCCGGTTCCTGGGCTCGGACTCGGGCTCGGTCCCCGTCCCGGTCCAGCGGGCCTGGCGCATGTTGATCCTGGACGGGCGGCCGTCGGTACCGGTGCGGAGGGGAGTTCCCTCGCGGCGGTAGTGGCCGATGGCCTCGCGCTCGTGGCCGTCGAGGAAGCGGCCGTCGGAGTGCACGACCCGCCACCAGGGCACGCCGCCGCCCCAGAGCGCCATCACCCGGCCGACCTGGCGGGGGCCGCCCTGACCGACGTACTCGGCGATGTCGCCGTAGGACATGACCCGGCCGGCCGGGATCAGCTCGGCGACGTCGAGCACTTTGCTCACGTAGTCGCCCGCCCTTGTGCTCCCGGTGCTCTCGGTGTCAGTACTGGCCACCGGGCGAACCGTACCCTCCCGACTCGGGCGGCCAGCGGGGAGCGTCCCAGAGGCCAGGGCCCGGCGCGGCCCAGGGGTCAGCCAGGGCCGGAGGTGCTGTGGTCAGCGCCTGGCCGGCACGCAGCTGGCTGGCGCGAATGCGCCGGCGGGCGGCGACGCCGGCCACCAGCAGCCAGCACGAGAGCGCGGTCAGCACGAGGAAGACGATGGCCAGGGCCGACAGCCCCAGCAGTACGCCCAGGCCCCTGGGCGGGACGGGCACCGAGGTCACGCCGGCCCGGCCGTCGCCGAAGAAGCCGGCCGACACCATTTTCGCCGGGGTCAGCCGCTGCCGGGCGTCCTGCCTGGCCTCGCGCCTGGCGGACCTGAGTGCGGCGACCGCGTCGACCGTGCCGAATCCGATCTCGTCGTCGTAGCCGCCAGCGGGCCGGTTCGAGGCCGACCAGATGATCGCGCGCCGGACCTGCGGCGCGGTGAGCCGGGGATACTTTGACCTGATAAGGGCGACCACGCCGGCGGTCAGGGCGCAGGCCGGGCTTGTGCCGCTCACGGTCCAGTAATTGCCGCCTCGGCCGGCCGCTGGCACCCCGACTCCAGGCGCCGCGACCTGGACCGACAGGTTGTCGCTTGAGAAATAGGCCGGCTCGCCCGACTCTCCGATCGCAGCTACGCCGATCACTCCCGGGTAGTCGGCGGGGAATGAGTAGGGTGCGTGCCCCTGCCCGCGCGAGGTCTGCGCATCGCCCGAGTTACCCGACGAGGCAACGATGACGACGTCGCTCCGCATCGCGTACTGCAGGGCATCGCGCACGATCAGGCTGGGCTCGTTATAGCCAAGGGACATGCTGATCACCCTGGCCTTGTGCCTGACCGCGTACCTGATCGCGGCCGCCAGTTCCCGCTGGCCCCGGCCGGGCGGCTCATTCTGGTAAGCGGAGTACCCGGGGTCGGCCCGGTCGGTGATGACCCTGATCGACAAGATCCTCGCCTTCGGCGCGACGCCGAGCACGCCGTCCCGGTCATCGTGCCCGTGCCCGTGCCCGGCGATCAGCGAGGCCATCCAGGTGCCGTGCGCACCCCAGTTGGGATTGGAGCGGGGGGTGTGCACTCCGGTCAGGTCAGGGCCGGTGCGCACCGATCCGGTGAGGTCAGAGACCGCTGGATCCACGCCGCTGTCGATCACGGCGACCGTCACGCCGTTGCCCTTGGTCACCCGCCAGGCCGCCTGGATGTGCATCGTGTCCAGCACCCACTGCTGTTTCTGGCGCGGGATATCAGCACTGGCCGGGCTCGCCGCCACGACCGGCAGCGCCAGAGCCCCGGCCGCCGCCACGGCGATGGCAAGCCGGCGGCGGACGCGCCGTCCGGGGCCGGGCAGTGTCCATGGGCCGGTCAGCATCCTGGGCTCCCCGGGCACCTGGGCACTGGCGGCGGTGCCCCGAGCGGGGTCGCGATGTCGACGGCGATACCCCTGGCCAGGCTGGTCATCTCCAGGTAGGTGTAGGAGTCGCTGGCTACCGCCACCTTCGGCCTGCCGTCGGCAAAACCAGCCGTCGCCATCACCAGATAGGAGCCGGCCCCCACGACCCAGGCCAGCTGACGCTGCCGGGTGGTAAACGCCGACGCGGGCGTATAGGGCACGGGGACCGGCCTGAGCACGAGGTTCTTGGCGACCGCGCCCTGCCCGCCGGCCACGCCTCCGGTCAGGAAGTGCGCGGCCGACCGCGCGCTGCCCTGACTGTGCAGGACGGCGACGCCCACGGTCAGGACGAGGCTGCTGGTCGCGTCGGTATAGGTGGCGCGCAGCAGAGCCTGGCAGCCGTCGTGGTCGAGCACCGAGGTCAGCTCGCGGTCAGCGGCGGCGGCTCGGGCGCACGAGGACTGCGCGGCGATCACCAGTCGCCTGGCCGTCAGGTGCAGGGAGCCGGGTGCGCCGATCTGCTCGCCGTCGAGTGCGTACCGCAGCCTGGCCGGGAAGAGCCTGGTCTTCGAGGTAGTACGCCAGCGTTGCGCGATATCCCAGGCCTCGATGCGCTCCCGCTGCGCGGCGGTGAACTTGCGCGGCATGACCTGGCGGGAAATTCCGAGGCCTGCGAACACAAGGCCGCAAAGACCAACAATGGCCAGGAAGGCAGCGAGCCCCGACCGGGACCTGCTGTGGTTCGGGCGCCTGCCTCCTGGCGGGCGCCCGTTCACCGGCGGCCAGGCGGCAGGGGGCTGCGGCAGGCCAGGCTCGCCCGCAGCGCCTTGCTGGCCCGCTGGTCCCGGCGGCCCCGGCTGAATTGCCACCTGTCGATGTTAAGCCAGTGTTTGGGCAGCGCCTACCATCGTGGCGCCTCCAAGCTGGGTCAGCACGGCTATCAGTACACCGGCAGAGCCGGGTCGACGGTGTTTATCCAGGAAAGGATGCCACCGCCGACGTGCACCGCATCGCCGAACCCGGCATTCTTGACAGCGGCGAGGCATTCCGCGCTGCGCGCCCCTGACTTGCAGTGCAGCACGATCCGGCGGTCCTGCGGCAGCGATTCAAGCGCGGCACCAGAGAGAATCTGATCTTTGGGAATCAGGGTCGCGCCGGGGATGGAGACGATCTCGTACTCATTCGGCTCCCTGACGTCGATCAGGAAAATGTCATCCTCCCGGTCGAGCATCGCCTTGAGCTCGGCGGCCGTGATCGTCGATCCCGCCGCGGCCTCCTGCGCGTCGGCCGAGACCGCACCGCAGAACGCGTCGTAGTCGATCAGCCCGGTGATCGACGGATTCTCGCCGCAGATCGCGCAGTCGGGGTCCTTCCTGATGTTCAGCGTCCGGTAGCTCATCTCAAGCGCGTCGTAGATCATCAGGCGGCCGACCAGCGGCTCACCGATCCCGACAATGAGCTTGATGGCCTCATTGACCTGGATGGACCCGATCGACGCGCAGAGCACGCCCAGGACACCGCCCTCGGCGCAGGACGGCACCATGCCAGGGGGCGGCGGCTCGGGGTACAGGCAGCGATAGCACGGACCCTGCTCGGACCAGAACACGCTCGCCTGCCCGTCGAACCGGTAGATCGAGCCCCACACGTACGGCTTGCCCAGCAGCACGCAGGCGTCGTTGACCATGTACCTGGTCGCGAAGTTGTCGGTACCGTCGACGATCAGGTCATAACCGGAGAAGATCTCCATCACGTTGTCGTTGGTCAGCGCGTCCTCATGCACCTGCACCGTCACATAAGGGTTGATCTCCTTGATGCTGTCCCGCGCCGACAGCGCCTTGGGCCTGCCGATATCTGACTGGCCATGGATGATCTGGCGCTGCAGGTTCGACTCATCGACCACATCGAAGTCGATCACGCCCAGCGTGCCGACGCCAGCCGCCGCGAGATAGAGCAAGGCAGGCGAGCCAAGGCCACCCGCGCCTACGCAGAGCACCTTCGCGTTCTTGAGCCGCTTCTGCCCGGCCATCCCCACGTCAGGGATGATCAGGTGCCTGGAGTAGCGCCTGACCTCGTTCACGCTGAGTTCTTCAGCCGGCTGAACCAGCGGCGGCAGTGACACGATGAGCTCCTGAGTAGCGGTGGGTAACAGCAATCTGAGAAAACCACGCCGACCACCCCCGCATTCCGCGCACCCCTCGGCGAACCCGGCTTCCCCCCGCCCCTCCTCCCCCCGGAGATCACGCCACCGAGGTTCCGGGCTCTGGGGCGAGTTCCGTGAAAGTTGGCAGGAACCTGGTTACGGGGTGGCTGGTCCAGCCCGGGCCTGTCCTGCCGCTGGCCTGCCGGGCCGCACCCCATCGATGTGACATAGCTGGGGCTGGAGCCCCATCGATGTGACATAGCTGGGGCCGACCAGCGGCCAGCATCACGGAAATCGCGCCAGCCAGGTTCCGTGATCATGCCGTCCGCCGTGATCACGGGGCTGAGTCCAGATGTGCGGTTTCTCCATTGATTGCGGAGACTGGTTGGTGTGATTGCGCGGGATCGGTGTCGGGCTTTGGGGCTATTAGACCTGATCGGGGCTAGCCGGGACTGAGCCGAGGGCCAGCGGTGCCTATCGGGTGCCCGAGTACCCCGGTAGCCTTCCGTGATCATGAAGCTCGTCTTGATCACGGAAACTGAGTTGCGTGATCCCGCCATCCAGGTTCCGTGATCAAGGTCTCGCTCATGATCACGGAACCCTATGGTGTGAAACTTCGGCCAGAAAACTGGACTTCTCATTGGGGACGCGCGGCCGCTGGCTGGTTTTGTCGGCAGCGGCAGGTACAACTGCACCATGCCACTCGCCACCGCGCTCGATACCGTGCTGCAGCCGCCGGCCAGTGCACTCGACACCGCGCGGGAGCCACTCGCCGCCGCACTCGATACCGTGCTGGAGCCGCCGGCCGGTGCGGTGCTGGTTCCCGACGATCTCGCCGGGCCAGGTGCCGGGCCCGGTGCCGTGGCGATCCGCCTGGTCACCGTGCCGGAGCTCGCGCCTCCGTACGATGACACCGGGCACGAAGCCCTCCGGGGGCCTGCCCAGGCCGGCCGGTCCGTGGGCCAGGTCAGTGCCCGCTCGGCCCGGGTCGCGAGTTCCCGGGCGGCGGGACGTATTCCGGCCGGGCACTGGCCGAGTCAGTTCGCTCAGGTACTCGTCGAGACCCTCGCCGGGGCTCGGCCGGCGAGCCAGCTCGCTCCCTGGACGACGGACCTGGCCCTCAGGCGGATCAGTCAGCTCGGCCGGGTGCTAGCCACGCCACACCGGCCGCACGTGCGGCGGGTAATCGTCACTTCACCGGCAGGTGGTGTGCTCGAAATGACCGTTATCGTCGTGTTCGGCAACAGAGTGCGGGCACTGGCGGTGCGCCTGGAACGTGCACGGCAGAACCGCCCGCAAGCCCCGGACCAAGACCGGAGCCAAACCCCAGGCCGAGGGCACACCCCGGGCCAGGACCAGGTCCCGGATCAGGATCAGCCCTCAGTCCAGGACGAGTCGCCGGACCCAGGTCAGCCGCTGACCTTGCGCCGCTGGTCACTAGCCACTCCGGCGTCAGGCCAAGCCCACGCCCACCAGGAGCAGGCTCAAGCTAACCGGCAAGGTGCCCTCGCCGCCGGCTGGTGCTGCACCGCGATCGAAGCGGCCTAACCGACCAGACCCACGCCCAGCCGACCGGGGCCGGACCAGGCCGACCAGGCCGACCGGACCAGGCTCAGTCGCGCCTTCTCGGATCGCCGTGGCAGACCTTGAACTTCTTGCCTGAGCCGCAGGGGCACGGTTCGTTTCTTCCGACTCTGGAGAGATCGCCAGCAGCGACCCCGCCATTGGTCTGAACGGCCTGACCCGAGCCATCTTCGCTCGGCGCGGTATAGCTGAGGCGAGTCGGGCGCTTCGGCTGAGCCAGCCCCTTGGGCAGGAAGGCGGCTGGCACCGCGGCCTGGTCCGCCCCGCCATCTCTGACGGCCTGGCCACCCCGGCCGGTCTGAGCCATGGCCGGCGCGGCTCCCCTCGCGGGGCCGCTGGCCTGCGCCAGCATCGGGACCGCGTCCTGCACACCCCCCTCAGCGGTCAGCAGGTGGCCGGTTCCGTCGGTCCACTCCCCGTCAGGCCCTGCCTCGCCGACGATCGGGTTCCGCTGGACCTCGATCTGCAGCGTGAACAGGTTGCCGACCGACTCCTCCTTGATCGCGTCCATCATCGCGGTGAACAGCTCATAGCCCTCGCGCTGGTACTCGACCAGCGGGTCGCGCTGAGCCATGGCCCGCAGCGAGATGCCTTCGCGCAGGTAATCCATCTCGTAGAGATGCTCGCGCCATTTCGCGTCGAGCACGGACAGCACGATCCGCCGCTCGATGTCGCGCATGACGTCGGCGCCAAGGTCTTCCTCGCGACGGTCATAGGCCGCCTGCGCGTCCTCCTGCATCCGGACGGCGATGTTGTCGGTGCTGAGGTAGGACCGCTCGCCGCCCTCTTCTTCGACAAGCTGGTCAATCGTGACCCCGACCGGGTAGAGCCTGCGGAACGCCGCCCAGAGCTCATCGAGATCCCATTCCTCAGCGAATCCCTGCGCGGTGGCACTGACCACATAGTCGGCGACAACTTCGCTGATCATGCTCCGCACCTGCTCGTGCAGGTCCTCGCCGTCAAGCACGCGGTGTCGCTCCGCATAGATGACAGTGCGCTGCCGGTTCATGACGTCGTCGTACTTGAGCAGGTCCTTGCGGATCTCGAAGTTCAGCTGCTCGACCTGGGTCTGCGCCGACCTGATCGACCTGGTGACGGTCTTGCTCTCGATCGGGACGTCGGGCGAGGTCTTCGCCCACTCAAGGAACTGAGCTACCCGGTCGCCGTTGAACCGGCGCATCAGGTCGTCTTCGAAGGACAAGTAGAACCGCGACTCACCAGGGTCGCCCTGCCGGCCTGACCGGCCGCGAAGCTGATTGTCGATCCGGCGGGACTCGTGCCGCTCAGTGCCGAGCACGTAGAGCCCGCCCGTGCCCACAACTTCCTCGTGCTCGTCGGCGACGTCACGCTCGGCCTTCTCGACCGCCTCGGCCCAGGCTGCCTCGTAGTCCTCGGGAGTGTCGACCGGCGACAGCCCGCGCTGGTGCAACTCGAGGTCGGCAAGGAACTCAGGGTCGCCGCCGAGCTTGATGTCGGTGCCTCGGCCGGCCATGTTGGTCGCGACGGTGACGGCTCCCTTGCGGCCGGCCTGGGCGACGATCGCCGCTTCTTTCTCGTGGTACTTGGCGTTGAGCACCTGATGCGGCACACCCCGGCGCTTGAGCATCCGCGACACGACCTCGGACTTCTCGACGCTGACCGTGCCGACCAGGATCGGCTGCCCGGCCTCGTGCCGTTCGGCGATGTCCTCGACCAGCGCGTCGAACTTGGCCTGCTCGCTCTGGTAGACGACATCGGCCTGGTCCGCCCTGACCATCGGCCGGTTGGTCGGGATCTGCACCACGCCGAGCTTGTAGGTCTGGTGGAACTCATTGGCCTCGGTCATGGCCGTTCCGGTCAT
This sequence comes from uncultured Actinomycetota bacterium, assembly GCA_963819285.1. GTDB lineage: Bacteria > Actinomycetota > Actinomycetes > Streptosporangiales > Streptosporangiaceae > Chersky-822. The sequence continues at coordinate 924,864 of CAWFVM010000004.1, read as the reverse complement.
CCCGGCGATCTTCTCGTACAGCCTGAAGTAGTTCTGCAGCGTGATCGTGGCGAGAGTCTGATTCTCGTCCATGATCTTGACGCCTTCTTTGGCCTCGATCGCCTGGTGCATGCCATCGCTGTAGCGGCGGCCGTGCAGGATCCGGCCGGTGAAGTCATCGACGATCAGCACCTCACCGCCCGACACGACGTAATCTTTGTCCTTTTTGAAAAGTTCCTTGGCCTTGATCGCGTTGTTGAGGAACCCGACGAGATGGGTGTTCGAAGGGTCGTACAGGTTGTCGATGCCGAGCGTGTCCTCGACCTTGGCGACGCCGGACTCCATGATGCCGACCGTTCGCTTCTTCTCGTCGACCTCGTAGTCGCCCTCGCCGTCCTCACCGCGCCTGAGCCTCGGCACGATCTTGGCGAACTCGCCGTACCAGACGCTGTTCTGGTCGGCCGGGCCGCTGATGATCAGCGGCGTGCGCGCCTCGTCGATCAGGATCGAGTCGACCTCGTCGACGATCGCGTAGTGATGACCGCGCTGCACGCACTCCTCGGCGCCCCAGGCCATGTTGTCCCTGAGGTAGTCGAAGCCGAACTCGTTGTTGGTGCCGTAGGTGATGTCGGCCGCGTACTGCCTGCGCCGCTCTTCCGGCTCCATCTCGGCCAGGATGACGCCGACCTCAAGGCCGAGGAACCTGTGCACCCGGCCCATCCACTCGGCGTCGCGCTTGGCCAGGTAGTCGTTGACCGTGACGATGTGCACGCCCTTGCCCGCCAGGGCATTGAGGTACGCGGCGAAGACGCCGGTGAGCGTCTTGCCCTCACCGGTCTTCATCTCGGCGATGTTGCCGAAGTGCAGAGCGCCACCGCCCATGAGCTGCACGTCGAACGCCCGCTGCCCCAGTGTCCGCTTCGCGGCCTCGCGAGCCGCCGCGAACGCCTCGGGTATCAGGTCATCGAGCGAGGCACCATCGGCGTAGCGCTGCTTGAAGTCCGTCGTCAGCGCGCGGAGCTCAGCGTCGCTCAGCGCCTCGTAGTCCTCTTCGATGGAGTTGACCTGCTGGGCGATTCTTTGCAGTCTCCGCACGATCTTGCCCTCGCCAGCGCGCAGGACCCTGTCGATAATTGCTGGCACGTCTTGTCGGCTCCTCGCGGATCGTCCAACTCTTCGACTGCCATCGTAGGCGAGATAGCGGCCAATGCCGAGCCGACGGAACTTTGCGAGGGTGTTACCTGCCTTGAACCGCCCGGCTACTAGCATGATCCCCGGCAACTACCGGGGCCGACCGCGAGCGGATAGCCGGTCCTGGTCACAATGATAGGCACGTCGCAGAGTTAGCAGCAGGAGGAGCAGCGCCATGGCGAACCAAGTGGACCCCGCCACCATGGGGGGCGCGCCATCGCGCGGTGCCACCGCGCACGGCGAGGTCACAGCCGCGTCGCCGGGCGCTGTCGCCCCGGCCGGCGGTCCGAGTGTCTCTCAGCTCGGCCCGTTCCCCGCGTTCCACGGGCGCAAGGTCTCCTGGGTAGCGGTGGCGATCGTGACCGCCGGATTCCTGGTGGGCGGGCTCTCGCTGGTGTTCGGCCACCACGGCCCGACCTGGTGGCTGTTCTGGGTCGGCGCGGGCACGGCCGTGCTCGGCATGCTGCTCACCCTGGTGACCAACACGTTCGAGGACTGGTATTAAACCGGCCTGAATGTCGGCGGGGCCGGTTACGCTCGCGTTCGTGGCCCCTTCTAGCCTTCCGCCCCCCGAGCTCAAGCTGACCCCTGACGATGTCCGGCTGATCACCCTGCAGGCGCAGGGGATGATCGGAGCCCGGGCCCGCACCGGCGGCGTCCAGGCAATGCTGCGCCGGGTGGGCGCGGTCCAGCTCGACACGATCAGCGTGCTGGCCAGGTCACACGAGCTAGTCGCCTACGCACGGCTCGGCGCGATCCCGAGAGAGCGGATCGAGCGGGCGTACTGGCATCCTTCGGCAGCCACCGCGTTCGAGTACTGGGCGCACGCCGCCTGCGTACTGCCGATCCAGGAGTGGCCGTACTACTCGTTCCGCCGCCGGTGGTTCCTCGCGCGAGGCAAACGCTGGCACGACAACCACCCCGGAGTCGCGGCCCAGGTGCTCGCCAGGCTGCGGTCCGACGGGCCGCTGACCGCGACCCAGCTCGGCGGTGCCAAGAACGGCGGCGCCTGGTGGGACTGGTCAGACACCAAGATCGCAGTGGAATGGCTGCTCGATACCGGCGAGGTCATCTGCTCCCGGCGGACCGGCTGGCGCCGCGTCTACGACCTGCCGGAGCGCGTACTCCCAGCCAGCTTGCTGAACGCCGACCCGACCGATGCGGAGTGCCTGATCCACCTGGCCGCCGGCACCGGGCGAGCGCTCGGCATCGTCACCAAGGCTGACCTGAGCGACTACCAGCGCGTCACCAACTTCGGCAACGGACGGGCCGGCATATCAGCGGACGACGCGGCGCTCGCCGCCGGGCTGATCCCCGTCGAGATAGACGCGGGCCATCGAGCGCCAGTACGAGCCTGGGCCGACCCGGCAGTCGTGGCGGACCTGCTGACCACCCAGGGCCGGCCCCAGCGGGCCGGCCGCCACCGGGTAACCCTGCTCTCACCGTTCGACTCGCTCGTGTGGGACAGGAAGCGAACGCTGCGGATGTTCGGCTTCGAGCACAGCCTTGAGGCCTACGTGCCGAAGGAGAAGCGAATCCACGGCTACTTCACCATGCCGCTCCTGGCCGGCGGCCGCCTGCTCGGCCGGGTCGACCCAGCCAGGGAGGGCAAGACCCTCGTCGCACGCCAGCTCACGCTCGACACGCCCAGGGCAGCGGAGCCCATGGCCCGCGCCCTCGTCGAAGCCGCCAGCTGGGTCGGCTGCGACAACGTCCGGCTAGGCCGAGTCACCCCGCAAGCCCTAGAGCCCCGCCTAAAATCCGCCCTGACCGCCGAATCGATCTAACTGCCCCGTCTCCGGCAAAGCCGGCAACTGGCCCGGCAGCCCCGGCCAGGCACCCGGGGTACCCCGCGCAACATTCCGTGATCATGAACCAGACCTTGATCACGGAACATGAGCCGCGTTTTCACCCCACCAGAAGCTCCGTGATCAAGACCCCGACGATGATCACGGAACTTCGATGGCCAGCCACTGCCAGCAACTTGGGCTAGTCGTGCTGGTGGCTGAGCTCAGGGCGCTGCGGGGCCGGGTCGGGCGGTATGTCCGTGGTGTCGGCTGCTGCGCAACGCTCGTCACCACGGACATGCCGTCCGATCCGGGTAGTCGCGCCGGGACCGACGGCCGGGACCAACGGCGAACGTGCATACGTCGATCCGCCAGCACCACCTATCATCACTTTCCGTCGAAATTTTGACCGTTTCGCCGGTTACCTACCCATCAAAGTGTCAAGAGGTCAGCGGCCGTGAACGACGTATCACCACTTTCCGTTGTTCCGCCCCCGGCGCACCGAGCCGCGCGACCGCCCGGACACCCTCTGGGCCTGGTTTCGCCCGTTTAGTCCGAGATCCAGCGGGCGGGCGGCATGGCCCTTGATGCCAGGCGTTGCGCAGCAGCCGGCATCAAGACCATGCCGCCCGACCGCCCCCAAGCCAGGTCAGACGCCGCGCTAGCCGAGCTCGATTAGCTTCTCGCGGACGGCGACCATGACGGCTTCCATGCGCGAGTGGATCTGCAGTTTCTCCAGGATGTTCCTGACGTGATTCTTGACCGTGTTGTCGGAGATGAACAGTTCCTTGGCGATGTCGCGGTTGTTCATGCCGCGCGCCACGAGTTTGAGCACCTGCATTTCCCGGTCGGTCAGCCTGGGTGCCGGCAGTTGCTGCGGTCGTTCGTCGGCGTCTCGCTTCGCCAGGGTCGCGAACTCCGTGAGCAGCTTGCCCGCCATCGACGGACTGATCAGGGACTGGCCGCCATGCACGGCGCGCACGGCCTCGGCCACCTCGTCGAGCGGAATGTCCTTGAGCAGGTAACCACTGGCTCCGGCCCTGATCGCGTCGAAGAGATCTTCTTCTTCATCGCTCATCGTCAAGATGATGATCTTGGCGCTCGGCGCGGTCTCCTTGATCGCACGGCAGGCCTCGATCCCGCCGCTCCTGGGCATCCTGACGTCCATCAGGACTACGTCAGGCACCGACTCGCCGGCCTTCTCGACCGCTTCGTCGCCGTCGCCGGCCTGACCGACCACCTCGATGTCGGGCTCACTGACCAGGACGATCTCCAGGCCGCGGCGGAAGAGTGCGTGATCGTCGACGATCAGCGTTCGGATGGGCTCCGGACCGGGCCCGAACTCCGGCGCTGAGTCAGCTTTCACGCTCACTGTCACCTTCCATGCCCACTGTGATGAGTATCATCACCGTGATGATAAATGTCTTTCGTTCCGCGAGTCGCCGGAGCGGCGGCGCGACCAGGCCGCGCCGCCGCTCCCGCGGCCGTGACTAGAGCCTGACGGCGTCGGCGTGATCGCGCTGACTGCCGGGAGCCTTCGTCCCCACCAGCCTAATGACGCCGTACTGATAACCCCGCCGACGATAAACGACACTCGGCGTGTCTTCGTCTATGTCATGGAAGATGTAGAAGTCGTGACCCACGAGCTCCATCTCCAGCAGGGCCTGGTCGATCGAGATCGGAGCGGCCTGGTGGAATTTCTGCCGCACCACCAGCGGGCCATCGCCCTCCATATCGATCGGCACGACGCTATCGGAGCCGTCAGGATCGTCGGCCAGGACCGGTCCCGGCTGGTGCGGCACCCGACGCTCGGGCAACTCCGTGTCCTCGGGGAGCACTGGTTGCCCTGAAAGCCCGGCAGCGGCGGCAGGCTCCTGCTGCTCGGCTCCGCGCCGGTCACCGATCCGTTCTGGACCGTGGCCGTTGTAGTGACGCTTGCGACGATCGAGCGCCCGCCTCAGCCGCGAATCGAGCTTGGCCAGCGCCAGATCGAGCGCGGCGAACCTGTCCTCCGCGGCAGCCTCGGCCCTGATGGCCGGACCACGCGACACGACGGTCAGCTCGACCCGCTCCTTCTGACTCGACTGCCTCGGATTGCGCTCGACCGAGACCTCCACATCGACCCTGATCGCCTTCTGATCCAGCCTCTCCAGTTTCTCCAGCTTCGCCGTAGCCTGATCGCGGAACCGAGCGGCCACGTCGGTCTGCCGACCCTTGAAGGTGATTTCCATGACCTGAGCCCCCTTCCATCTGATAAGGAAGCAGCACCCGTCCGGCCGACCTGGTCTTCGACCCCACATCCGCCTGCTGAGGGCTTCGCAGCTCGCTTGTGCCACTAACACCCTTCTCCCAGCCCGGGGGATATCGGATCCCAGGGGCGGGGCAGGACTTACCTCTAAGCCGCACCGTGATCAGTCGACGATAAGTCGCCTTACGTGGGCCGTTTCGCCTGCGGCTGGCATCGGCTTGCCTCCGGCGCTGTCCCGCCTTCGCGGTGCAGTGCCCGGCGCAACCACGGACCCGGACGGGTGCCACACCATGACGGTAGTCCTGTCCGGGCCCGCTGTCAGGACCAGGGGCAACCTCAGCCCGGATAGGCCGGAGCGCTGCCGCTCGCCACCTGCTGCCAGATCCCGCTCAGTCCGATGGTGGTCTTCACGCTCACCTGCGCCGGGTCCGACGGGCGGGCGGTACCTATCGCGGCGGTGGTGCCGTTGGCCGAGACCGACACCGCACCCCGAGGGGTCGGCACCGGAGTTGACGTCCCGCCGTCCAGCGGCACCTTGAAGAGCTGCGACCCGCCGTTGCGATGATCGAGGACGAGCAGGTGATCAGCGTCCCACCAGCTGAGCGCGACCGGATCGACCAGGTCAGGCCCCACGCGCAGCAACTGGCTGCTCTGGGCCAGGTACACCCCTAGTTTCTTGCTCCGGCTGATCGCGGCCACGTAGACGCTGGCGCCGGCCTTGCCGTGCACGATCATCGCGACCCTGACCCCGTCGGGCGCGAACTTGAGCGAGGTAAAGGTATCCGAGCTATCCGACCCCTGAAGGGGCGGGACAGGCACGGGAGTGAACTTCCCTGTGACCTTCAGGCCCGTGGTCGTCTCCGTGAGCACTTCGACGAGTGTCCCGGTCGTGGCCCACAGTTCTCCCTGGTTGTCCCAGCTCAGAGAGTTGCAGGGAGCGAAGAGCTTTCGCTTGAGCAGATTGGTGTCGACGACCATCGGCGCGACGTAGACGTAGCTGCCGCGGCAGCCGGCGAAGGTAAGCGGCCGGCCGTCGCGCACCGACGGCGACACCGCGATCGCCTTGAACAGCCCGGGTCCGAGCCCGGCGGGCAGGAGAACCGGCGACTGGGTCGGCGGCGCGCTGGCCGGCTTGCCCCGGCCGGGTGGCTGCACCACTTCGATCACTGGGTCGCCCTGCTCGTTGAGGCGCTGATAGTAGTACTGAGCCGACGCCACCGGCGGCGCCACGCCGGGAAAATTGTTGGTCAGCAGGAACGTTGACCCTCGGCGCATGACGAGCTGCAACCGAGCCGATCCCGATGTCCGCGAACGGCGAGTTGGTCAGCGTCCAGACCAGCTGCTCCTGCATCTCCGTCTGGGCGCTGAAGTCGGCCCTTGCCGCTGTTCCGCCGAGGTTGACTACCGCCTGGTTACTGTGCACCTGCACGCTTGCCTTGGTGCCGGGCGGGAAGGCAGTCGTGACGGCGCTGTACAGCCAGTTCGACTTTGGCGGCGGCGGGCTAATTAGCCCGTTGATGAGCTGCTGCATGCCGGACTGCTGAGCCCGATCGGAAATATAGACCGGGTAAGGCACGAGCACCGGAGTCGTCGTACCGGGCGCGATGTAAGGGAAGTACAGGTCGCGTGGCTGATAGGCGCGCTGGAAGTCCGAGTCGGTCAGCAGCAGGATCGTGGTGCTCGGCTTGCCGGTTTCATCGTCAATGCCGTCGATCCGCCACTTGCCCCCGGTATAGGTCAGCTCGAACTTGAAGGTATAGGAGTCCGACTGCGAGGAGATCTGCAGCCTGCCGGGCTCGTCCGCTCCTGATGACACCAGCTTCTCCAGGTGCTGGCTGATCACCGGCTCCTGGCCAGTGACCGCACCGCCGGTGACATGCGAGGAAATCTGGAACGGCGCGATCTGCGCGGTGGAGTCGATGACCTCTGGCGCGGAGATGTCCGGGTGCCAGTCCTTGGCGAAACTCGGAGTGAGGTACTGCTTGGCCAGGCTCAGCACGGTGCCGCTGGCGGCGAGGAAGCCGCCGACGATCCGCTGCGGCTGCCAGCCAGGGCCAGGCGGCACGGGCACCATGCTGATCGGCTGCCCGCCCGACTCCGGCAGGTTGTTGACACCGTGCACCACGCCACTCGTCGGCAGGCTGACACAACCAGACAGCGCCACGGTCAGGGCCAGGCCGGCGAAGAGCACCGCGGTCCGGGCACCGGCCGGTCTCATGCGCCATCCTCACCGGGCAGGAGGGCGACGACCTGCGGAGTCTGCTGGTGCATGATCAGTCCGTCCAGGTCGGGCAGGTCAGGGAGATCGGGCCGCAGCGGCAGGGGCGAGCCCTCCAGGTCCGTGCCGGCGGACCTGGGCAGCGTGAGCCGGAAGACCGAACCCTGGCCTGGCTGGCCCCAGGCCTCAAGCCAGCCGCCGTGCAGCCGGGCGTCCTCAAGTGCGATAGCCAGGCCAAGCCCGGTGCCGCCGGTCGTCCTCGCCCGCGCCGGATCGGCTCGCCAGAACCGGTCGAATACCAGGTGCTCCTCACCGGGGCGCAGGCCAACGCCATGATCGCGCACGGCGATGGCGACCGCTCCCCCGTCGGCCGCCGAGGTGACCACGACCTCCCTGCCCTCGCCGTGCTCGACGGCGTTCACGAGCAGGTTGCGCAGGATCCGCTCCACTCGCCGCCGGTCCACCTCGGCCACGCACGGATCGGCAGGCAGCCTGAACTCGATCCGGCTGCCACGACGCTCGGCGAGCTGCTGAGCCACGTCGGCCGAGTTGCGTACCAGATCGCAGACGTCGACGAGCTCGGCGTCGAGCGTGGCGGCATTGGCGTCGTACCGGCTGATCTCCAGCAGGTCGACCAGCAGCGACTCGAACCGGCCGAGCTGGCTCTGCAGCAGCTCGGCCGAGCGGCCGGCCTGCGGCTCAAGCTGCTCTCTGGTCTCGAACAGCAGGTCAGCCGCCATCCTGATGGTGGTAAGCGGGGTCCGGAGCTCATGCGACACATCGGAGACGAACTGCCGCTGCACGTGCGACAGGTTCTCAAGCTCGCGCATCTTCTCCTGGAGGCTGGCGGCCATCTCGTTGAATGACCTGGCCAGCGCCGCTACCTCATCGTTGCCCCGGACGACCAGCCGCTCATCGAGCTTGCCAGTCGACAGGAGCTGCGCCCCCTGCGCCGCGTTGGCGACCGGCACGACGACCCACCTGGTCAGCAGCCAGGCGATCCCGGCTAGCAGGAACACTAGCGCCAGCCCGACCAGGGCCAGAGTCTTCAGCACCACCCCGAGCTCGGCCTGCAGCTGAGTCAGCGGGAAGAAGTAGTACAGGCCGTACTCACTTCCCAGCGGCGCGGCGAACAGCAACCCGGTGGTCTCAGGACTATTTTCATTCGGAAATGGCATGCGGGCGAACTCGAAGGCAGCGGGCATATCCCGGTTCTTTGAGATCTCGTTGACCAGCCTGGACGGCAGATGACCCGTGGCAAGGCTGCTGGAGACATACAACAAGAACACCGACGGCCTGGACGTGTTCAGCCCGACGGCAACCCCGTAATCAGCGTCGGGACCAACAACGCTCGACTTCAGGCTGTCGACAACGCTGACCATGAACGGCCCGGCCGAAGCCCCCGGCAGCTTGGAGGCATTGCGCAGGGACTCGGCGAAGGTCAGCCCGTCTGAGGCCTGGGTACGAGCCTGCTCCTCCGCCTTGTGCAGCAGGTTGGCTGTGATCTGCTGCATCAGGAAAAACCCGAGCATCGACACCACGACGGCGGACACGACCAGAGTCGTGCTGACCACCCGCAGCCGGAGCGAGCCGAGCCACCGGTCCCTGGCCCGCCTGAGCAGGGCCACCACCCAGTTGCCGAGGCCGGGCCCGAGCCCTCGCACCAGCTGCCAGCCCGACGACATCGACCGCCGGAATCGCCTCGCCCAGGGAGCTGGGCCAGCTTTGTCGGTGCCGATTACTCCGCCTGTCATGACCGCTCGATCAGCCTGGCCCAGCCTTATATCCGACACCACGTACCGTCACCACGATGTCCGGCCGCTCCGGATCGCGCTCGATCTTCGCCCGCAGCCGCTGGACGTGCACGTTGACCAGGCGGGTGTCGGCAGCGTGCCGGTACCCCCACACCTGCTCAAGCAGCACTTCCCTGGTGAACACCTGCCGGGGCTTGCGAGCCAGCGCGACCAGCAGGTCGAACTCGAGCGGCGTCAGGCTGATCGGCTCACCATCGCGCCGCACCGAGTGCCCGGCCACATCGATCGTCACGTCTCCGATGGACAGCATCTCCGGAGCGGGATCATCGGTACGGCGCAGCCGGGCTCGCACCCGCGCGATCAGGACCTTGGCCTGGAATGGCTTGACGATATAATCGTCGGCGCCCGATTCCAGCCCGAGCACCACATCGACCGTGTCGCTCTTGGCGGTCAGCATCACGATCGGCACACCTGACTCGGCCCTGATCTGGCGGCAGACATCGATCCCGTCGATGCCGGGCAGCATCAGGTCGAGCAGGATCAGGTCCGGCTTGGTTTCCCTGAACGCTTCAAGCGCCCGATCTCCGTCAGCGACAAACGTCGGCTCGAATCCCTCGCCGCGCAAGACGATCCCGAGCATCTCAGCGAGGGCGGCGTCATCATCGACGACTAGCACGCGACCTTTCATATTCCCCATCGTTCCATGGAAACGGCGGCGCGGAAGCCTGCACGCTCACGGCTCCGTACCCAGAACACGCAGATTACCCCCTGTAACGGGATGGATGACGCCGCGTTCCGTCACGATCGAGGTGATCAGCTCGGGCGGAGTCACGTCGAACGCCGGATTATAGGCTGCGCTGCCAGCCGGAGCGATCAGCTGCCCGGCCAGCTGGGTGACCTCGTCGGCCGCCCGCTGCTCGACGACGATGCCATCGCCGTCCTCGGTATCGAAGTCAATCGTCGAGACCGGCGCGACCACGAAGAACGGTACCCGGTGATGCCGCGCGAGCACGGCCAGCCCGTAAGTACCGACCTTGTTAGCGACGCTGCCATCGGCCGCGATCCGGTCCGCACCCACCGCGACCAGGTCGACCTGGCCTGCCGCCATCAGCGACGCGGCGGCGGAATCGGCTAGCACCTGGTGCGGCATCCCGGCCCGGCGCGCCTCATAGGCCGTCAGCCGGGCGCCCTGAAGCAGCGGCCTGGTCTCATCGATCCAGAGCATGTCCAGCTTGCCCGCCCGGTGCGCGGCCAGAATCAGGCCGAAAGCAGTTCCCTCCCCTGCCGTGACCAGCGACCCGGTGTTGCAGTGCGTCATGATCCTGGCCCCGTCGGGGATCAGCCTCATCCCGTGCCCGGCCATCTGCTCACAGGCCTCCCGATCGGCCTGGGCGATGGACTGAGCTGCCTGCAGGGCCGCGCGGGCAGCTTTTCGTTCCCCCTCTTGATCTTTTTCGCTTTCCAGCGCCCGCAGGTAGGCGCCCAGCGCCAGCCTGACACCCCGCCCGAGGTTGACCGCCGTCGGCCTGGCCCGCTCAAGCGCCATCGAGGCGGCGCGGACGTCATCACCGCGGGCCGCCGCGAGCGCCACCCCGTAGGCGCCGGCGATGCCAAGCAGCGGAGCGCCGCGCACGACCAGGCGCTGGATCGCGTCGACCAGCGCGGGTACGTCGGTGCAGGTCACGACCGCCTCAACGTGCGGCAGCCTGGTCTGATCGAGTAGCTCAATGGCTGGCCCGGCAGGCCGGTCGATCCAGCGAAATACGGCGATGCTCACCCTGAGAGTCTGCGGCACAAGTGCTGGCCCCGGCGAGCCGCGTCCAGCCAGACCCGCCCACCGGTTGCCACGGGCAGCACCCGCTTTGGCTACGCGGCCCGGGCTGGGTTGGTCCTGGGCGGTCTGTTTCCGTGCCAGGATTAGCATGCCGAACGAGCAGGCCCGCAGGAGTCCGCCATGAGTGACAGTCCGCCGGGGAGCGGTCAGGACCAGGTGCCGGTCGATCAGTTTCCTGGCTATGGCCCGCCGCCTGGCTATGGCCCGCAATCCGGCTATGGCCCGCCCGGATTCGGGCAGAGTGGCTACGGTCCGCCGGTCGCTCCGGTCATCACGGCGCCGATGCCGGGGGGCGTACCGCTGCGGCCGCTCGGGGCCGGGGAGATCCTGAGCGGTGCGTTCACCCTGATCCGCAAGAACCCGCTCGCGACCCTGGGCCTGGCGGCGATCGTCGAGGTGCTGGCGGGCGTGGCCACGGCGTTCTTCTCCTGGTCCGAGCAGAGGCTGACCCATCAGCTGCAGACGACCCTGACCGGCCAGCCCACGTCGGATCAGGTTGGCCGAGCGCTCCAGCATTTCTTTTCCGGGCTGCTGCCCTACCTGTTCCTGACTATCGCGGTCACTCTGGTGGTGCAGGCAATCCTGACCGGCACCCTGACCGGCGCGCTTGGCCGGAGCCTGATCGGGGACAAGATCACGATTGGCCAGGCCTGGCGGATGGCCAGGCTGCCGATGGTGATCGCGGTATCCCTGCTGATCATCGTGATCGCGTTCGTTCCGTGGCTGCTGCTTGGCCTGATCGTGCTCGGCCTGGCCGCCGCTAAGCTCCAGACGCTCGCGATCATCATTGGCGTTCTCGGCGGGATCGGCCTGATCCCGGCGACTATCTGGGTGTCCGTGCGGCTGGTCCTGGCTCCGCCGGTCATTGTGCTTGAGCGGGCCGGCCCGATCACAGCGCTGCGCCGGTCCTGGCAACTGGTCCAGGGCAGCTGGTGGCGGGTCTTCGGGATCTACCTTCTCGCAAGCTTTATCGTGGCCATGATCGCCAGCATCATCGAAATTCCCTTTACCGTCGTGGAGGTCTTTGCCGGCGGCAGCTCTTTCCTTTTCCCTGCTGTAGGGCACGTGCACGCGACCGGGCCGAGCCTGATCGCGGTCATTATCGGCGCTATTGGCGGCATTATCGCTACGACCTGCACTCGCCCGGTAAGCGCGGGAGTCCTCGTACTGCTCTACACCGACCTCCGGATGCGACGGGAGGGTCTGGACCTCGTGCTCCAGCAGGCGGGCCAGGCGCCGGGGATGAGCTGGGCCGAGTTCAGTGGCCTATGGCAGCCCGATGCGGGACCGGCCAGCCAGGGCATGGTACCAAGCTGATGGCGCGACTTTCCGGCCTGGCCGCGCGTCCACCTGACGCGCTCCGCATGGCTCAGCGGATTATGCGAGTATGGGCGGTGGCGGCCGACGGCCTGGCGCTGTCCTACCTGAGCGTGGCGTCACGGCGCCGATATTCCAGGAGACGACTATGACCGACACACCGCCAGGAAGCGCGGACCCGGACGAGCCGCAGGACGGTTTCGGCCCGTCGGCGCACAATCCCTGGCCGGACCGGCCAGAATTTGGCCAGCCCACGGTACAGCGACAGCGCCCGGTTCCCGGCCAGCCGCTTCCCGGCCAGCCCGGCTACGGCGAGCCCGGATACGGCCAGCCAGCCGCCGACCAGGCTGCTTACGGGCAGCCCGGCTACGGACAGCCGGCCGATCAGCCCGGCTACGGACAGCCGGCCGATCAGCCCGGCTACGGACAGCCCGGCTACGGACAGCCGGCCGACCAGCCCGGCTATGGGCAGCCGACCCAGGTCGCTTACGAGCAGCCGGGATACGGGCAGCAGCCGACGCCCGGCTATGGGCAGCAGACACAGGTCGGGTCAGGCTACGGGCAGCAACCGCCCGCGCCGGACTACGGCCAGCAGGCACCCTCGCCAGGGTACGGCCAGCAGCCACCCGCCCCGGACTACGGGCAGCAGACTCAGGTCGGGCCGGGTTACGGGCAGCAACCACCCGCGCCCACATGGCAGCAGCAACCGCCTGCACCGGACTACGGGCAGCAGCAACCGCCGGCACCTGGTTACGGGCAGCAGCAGTCACCAGCGCCGGACTACGGACAGCAGACTCAGGCCGCCTACGGGCAGCCCGGCTTTGAGCAGCCCAGCGCCGGCCAGCAGCCCGCATCCGGGTATGGCCAGCAGCAGCCGACCCCACCCGATTTCGGCCAGCAGGCCGGGGGAACAAGTCAGCTTCCGAGCTACGGGCAGTACGCGCAGCCAGGGCAGCCTGCCGGCGGCGGACAGTATGGCCAGGGTCAGGGCGGCCAGGGCGGCGGACAGAGCTGGGGAGCCGGCCAGCCCGCGCCGGGAGGCATTCCGTTGCGGCCGCTTGGGTTTGGCGAGCTGATCAGCGGGCCATTCACGCTGATCAGGCAGAACCCGGCCGCGACCATCGGCCTGATCGCGATCGGCACCTTCTCCGGTGCGATCTTGTCCATTATCCTGGCGTTCGTTTTCCGGTCGGGATCTGCTGGGTCGCCCGCCTTTATCCTGAGCGACCTCCCCGCGGTCGTGATCGACGCCGTGGTCGGCGGCAGTGTCCTGGCCGCTCTTGGCCGGGCCCTGCTGGGCCGGAAGCTCAGCATTGGCGAGGCGGTTCAGCAGTCACGGGCTGGCTGGGTCTTCCTGGCCGGGTTCATTTACTGGCTGATCATCCTCGCGATCTGGTCCGTGCCCGAGTTCGTGCTGCACAGCTTCGGCATCGTGATCTCGTTCCCGCTCGGGGCGTGGCTCGGGATCATGCTGTGCATGACGTTCCCGGTCGTCGTGCTGGAGCGGCAGAACCCGATCACGGCGATGCGCAGGTCCTGGCAGCTCGTCACGGGCAGCTTCTGGCGGATCTTCGGGATCTTCGCGCTGATCATCGCCTTGATGTTCATCCTGCTTTTCGTGCTCGGGCTGATCTTCACCCTGATCGCGGGGACCGGGCTGATCGCGTCTAACGGCAACGGGACCGTAGCGGGCGGCGTCGCCGTAGGCGCCATCATCGTGTTCGCGCTCTTCTTCTTCGTGGTCAGCAGCGTGATCTACGCGTTGTGGACCGGACTCGTCGTCGTGCTCTATGCCGACCTGCGGATGCGGAAGGAAGGCATGGACCTGGTGCTGCAGCAGGCGGCCCAGAACCATCAGCTCAGCGGCGACGAGTTCGCGGGGAACATCCCGTCAGGGCCGGCCGGGCAAGCCTCTGGTTATCCCGGCACGGGCTACCCGGGCACCGGCTACCCAGGAGGCGGGTACCAGGCCCCTGGCGGGTACCAGGCCCCTGGCGGATACCAGGCTCCCGGCGGATACCAGCCGCCCGGCGGGTATCCGGGCGGCGGTGCGGGCGGCGGCGATGCCGGCAGCCAGCCGCCGTACTGACCCGCGTTCATGACGGGCATCTGGGTCAGGGCTGCCGCGATCACGGCACCGGGTCCCGGTCACGCCGGACCACTGATCGGTCGCCGGGCCGCCCAGATCCTCGCCCGGCGTGAACTGGACAAGGTCAGCATTCTGGAGCGGATCTTGCGGTTCATCTCGGGTCTGTTCGGCCTGGGCAGCAATGCGGTGCCCACCGGCTGGTTCGGGCTGGCTGTGCTTGGCGTGCTCGCGATAGCGCTGGCCGTCGCGATCGCGACCTGGTTCAGGCCGTCCAGGAGACGCCGGATCCGGGGCGACGCCGTGCTCGACGGCCAGTCACTCTCGGCGGCGGACTACCGGCGCCGGGCCGGCAAGCTCGCCGACGCCGGCGACTACACCGGGGCCATCGTCGAGTGCGTCCGTGCCATCGCCGCCGAAGTCGATGAGCGAGGCATCCTGCCGCCCAGGCTTGGCCGCACGGCGGACGAGCTCGCGCTCGAAGCCGGCCTGGAGCTGCCCGCGCTCGCAGCCGACCTGCGGACGGCGACCACCCTCTTCAATGACGTGAGGTACGGTGACCGGCCAGGGACCAGGTCGGGATATGAGCTGGTCACGAGAGTAGACGCCCGTGCGCGAACGGAGTCAGTAGCCGATCACCGCACCCCGGTCTCCGCCGCCGCGGGCCTGCGAGCACCACAATGACCGCCGGGCTAGCCGACCCCGGCCTGCAAGACGGCCCGGACGGCACGAACCGCCCGGACGGCACTGACCACCCGCAAGGCACGGACGGCACGGCGGCTCCGGGCCGGCCGCGCGGCCGGCTGGCTGGCACCGCCCGTCGATGGCGAATGCCGCTCGGGATTCTCGCGCTTTTCATCGCCGGGGTGATCGTCATCGTGATCCTCGCGCCACGATCGCTGTCCAACTCCTACCTCGACCCGGCCAGCAAGTCCGACGACGGCACCAGGGCACTGACCGACATCCTCGGTGACCGGGGCTTCCACGTGGCCAGCGTCTACAGCCCGGCGGCGGCACTCGCCGCACTCGCGGCGTCCACCCCGGCCACCCTGGTCATCACCAGCCCCGCGCTGCTCACCCCCGCCCAGCGAGCGCAGCTAGGTCAGGCCCACGCCGACCTCGTCCTGATCGAGCCTGGCTCAGCGGCGCTCCGGGTCTTCGCCCCGGCGGTGCGAGTCGCCAGCGCGCACGCAGGACTCGGCCACGCGGTCGATCCTTCGTGCGACCTCGCCGGCGCCAGGCTAGCCGGATCGGCCGACACCGGCGGAATCACCTATCAGATAGCGGGCTACATGACCGGCTGCTATCCCGTCGACGGCAGCCCGTCCGTGGTTCGCTATGAACGGGCCGGTCACAGCGTCACCATTCTCGGCTCGGGCGGACCGCTGACCAACGGCCTGCTGGCGCTAGCTGGCAACGCCGCCCTGTCACTGAACCTGCTCAGTGCCCATCGCACCATTGTCTGGCTCACGCCAGAGCCGAAGATCGCGAGGCCAGTCCCGGCCAGGGCCGGCAACCGGCCGCCGCCGCTCATCCCGGCGGCCGCCTGGCTGGTCGTGCTGCAGCTCGTCTTCGGCCTGGTGCTCACGATCATCTGGCGGACCCGCCGCCTCGGGCCGCTGATCACCGAGCACCTGCCTGTCGTGGTCAGGGCCAGCGAGACCGTGGAAGGACACGCCAGGCTCTATCAGTCCCGCCGCGCCAGAGACCGGGCCGCCGGAGCGCTGCGCGCCGCCAAGATCAGCCAGCTCCGGCCCGCGCTCGGACTAGCCGCCGACGCTCCAGCCGATGCCGTCATCGACGCCCTGGCGAGCCGGTCCGGGCGCACCAGGGAGCAGATCGCCGCGATCGTCAGCGGATCAGCGCCGCCCGGCGACGCCGACCTGGTCCGGCTGGCGCAGGACCTTGACGAACTCGAAAGAGAGGTACGTGCCCAGTGATAGCCGACGACCAGCAGGCGGCCGACACCGACGGGCTCACCCCGCCGCCAGCGCCGCCCGCGCAGCCGGCCAGCCAGCCTGCCGCGGCCTCCCCGAGAGCCGCGCTCGCCGCCGTCAGAGGCGAGGTTGCCAAGGCCGTGGTCGGCCAGGAGGCGGTGATCAGCGGGCTGCTGATCGCGCTGATCTGCCAGGGCCACGTGCTGCTCGAAGGCGTGCCGGGGGTGGCCAAGACGCTGCTGGTGCGAGCGCTCGCCAGTGCCCTGGCGCTGGACGGCAAGCGCGTGCAGTTCACCCCCGACCTGATGCCAGGCGACGTGACCGGGTCGCTGATCTACGACGCGAGGACCGCGAGGTTCGAGTTCAGGGCCGGGCCGGTGTTCACCAACCTGCTGCTGGCCGACGAGATCAACCGGACGCCGCCGAAGACTCAGGCCGCCCTGCTTGAGGCGATGGAGGAACGGCAGGTCACCGTGGACGGCGAGGCCCGCAGGCTCCCGGTGCCGTTCCTAGTGGCGGCGACTCAGAACCCCGTCGAGTACGAGGGCACCTATCCGCTGCCCGAGGCGCAGCTCGACCGGTTCCTGCTCAAGCTGACGGTGCCGCTGCCCGAGCGGGCCGACGAGATCTCGATCCTGGACCGGCATGCCGCCGGGTTCGACCCGCGCGACCTGGACGCCGCCGGGATCAAGCCCGTGGCCGGGCCTGGTGACCTGGCCCTGGCCAGGGACGCCGCCCGGCGGGTGCACCTGGCCGCCGAGGTCACCGGCTACATCGTCGACATCTGCCGGGCCACCAGGATGTCCCCGTCGCTGCAGCTCGGGGTGTCGCCGAGAGGCGCGACCGCGCTGCTCGCCACCAGCCGGGCCTGGGCCTTCCTGTCTGGTCGCGATTACGTCACCCCCGACGACGTCAAGGCGCTGGCCGGCCCGACCCTGCGGCACCGGATCCAGCTCAGGCCCGAGGTCGAGCTTGATGGCGCCACTGCCGACGGCGTGCTTCAGGGCCTGCTCGCCTCGGTGCCCGTGCCGCGATGATCGTGACCGGCCGCGCCGGGCTAGTGGCGCTGGCAGGCGGACTCGTGGTGCTGGCGTTCCGCACCGGGGCCGCCCTGTTCCTGGTCGACCTGGTCATCGTGGTCGCGATCATCGTCGACGTGACCCTGGCCGCCAGCGTGCGCAAGCTCCAGATAACCCGCTCCGGCGACTCCAAGGTACATCTGGGCCAGGCCGGCGCGGTCCAGGTCACGATCACCAACGCCGGACGGCGCCGGCTGCACGCGGTCGTCAGGGACGGCTGGCGGCCAAGCGCGGGCGCGAGCCCGGCCAGGCACGCCGTCCGCCTGCGGCCGGGCCGGCGAGTGAGCCTCAGCACGGCTCTCACGCCGACCAGGCGCGGCGATGTCAGCGCCGGAGCGGTGACCGTCCGCTCGCTCGGCCCGCTTGGCCTGGCCGGCCTGGCAGGCGAACGTGCGGGCGCCGTGGACAGTCCGGGTGCTGCCCGCTTTCCTCAGCCGCAAGCACCTGCCGGAGAAGCTCGCCAGGCTCCGTGAGCTTGACGGTCAGCACAAGTCGATGATCAGGGGCCAGGGCAGCGAGTTCGACTCGCTGCGGCCCTACGTCCTAGGCGACGACGTCAGGTCGATCGACTGGCGGTCGTCGGCACGCCGTTCTGACGTCCTGGTCAGGACGTGGCGGCCCGAGCGAGACCGTCGCATCGTGATTGTGCTCGACACCGGGCGCGGTTCGGCTGGCAGGGTCGGCGGCATCCCCAGGCTCGACGCGTCGATGGACGCGGCACTGCTGCTGACCGCGCTAGCCGTACGGGCGGGCGACCGGGTCGACCTGCTCGCGGCCGACCGCCGGGTCCGCGCCAGGGTGGTCGGCGCCGGCCGCACCGAGGTGCTGCGGGCCATCACGGAAAAGCTGGCGCTGCTCGAGTCCGACCTGATCGAGCCGGACATCAAGCTGATGGCCGCGTCCGTACTCGGCCTAGCCAGGCAGCGCTGCCTCGTCGTCCTGCTGACCGATCTCAATCCCGCCGCGATCGAGCAGGGCCTGCTGCCGCACATTCAGCTGCTGTCGTCCAGGCATCAGGTACTGCTCGCGGCAGTCGCCGACCCGAGGGTCGCCCAGATGGCCACCGAGCGCGGCGAGGCCATCTCGGTCTACAACGCCGCCGCCGCCCTCCAGGCGCAGGCAAGCCGGGCCCAGGTCAGCGCCAGGCTGCGCCGCTACGGCGTGCAGGTGGTCGACGCACCGCCCGACCGGCTGGCCCCGGCCCTGGCCGACGCCTACCTAAGCCTCAAGGCGGCCGGCCGCCTCTAACAGAGACCCACCCCGCAACTAACCGCACCAGAACTCCGTGGCCAAGGCCGACCTCCTGATCACGACCGCCTCCCCCGCAACTCACCCCGCCAGAGTTCCGTGATCATGGCGGCCATCTTGATCACGACCGCCTCCCCCCGCAACTCACCCCGCCAGAGTTCCGTGATCATGGCGGCCATCTTGATCACGGAGGGCTGGTGGCGGGATCACGCTAGCGTCGTTCCGTGATCAAGCTTTGTTTCATGATCACGGAACATCGCGCGGGTACTGAGGGCGTGACCGGCTGTTGGGGACGGCAGTTCTCGATCGTTATTTAAATAAATCGCTTCGGTTAGCCGACTACCGGGAGCGAGTCGGGCGCTTCCGCGATGTCACCGGTCTCGCCCTCGGCTACGGCCCGGCGTCCGAACACGATGACATACGCGAGGAACGCCGTCTCCGCGATCCCGCCGATTCCGATTCTCGCCCAGGCCGGCAGGGGCGACGGCGTGACGAAGGCCTCGATCAATCCTGAGGTCAGCAGCACGAAGACCAGGCCGATCGCGACCGTGAACATGGCCCGGCCCTCTTCGGCCAGGGCTCGGCCCCGGCGCCGGTCCCCTGGGTCGATGACCGTCCAGCCGAGCCGCAGGCCGACGGCGGCGGCCAGGAACACCGCGCTCAGCTCAAGCATGCCGTGCGGCAGGATCAGCGTCCAGAACTCCCCCGACCGTCCGTAGGCCGCCAGCAAGCCACCGTCGACGCCGACGTTCACCGCGTTGAGCAGCAGAACGTAGAGCACGGGAATGCCGAGCAGCAGCCCGAAGGTGATCGCCTCGGCCGCGAGCAGTGCGTTGTTGGTCCAGACCCTGGCCGCGAACGACCGCCCGTCGTAGGTCGAGTAGTAATTCCGGAACTGGTGCGTGACCAGCGCCTTGGCCTGGGACTTGGTCAGCAGGCTCGCCTGCAGCGCCGGAGACCTGGCCACCTCCCAGCCGATCAGCAGCGCGATCACGACCGAGGCGGCCGCGCAGCCAAGCCACCACCATCGCGCCCGGTAAGCGGCGGCCGGGAAAGAGACCGACACGAACCGGCCGACCGCGCGCCAGGACGACGGCTGGGCGCCGGTCACCGCGGCTCTGGACCGGGCGAGCCGGCTGGACAGGGTACTGGCCAGCGCGGGGTCAAGGCCAGCCGCCTGCACCGCCGAGAGCTGCGCGGCCGTGCGCTGATAGAGGGTGACCAGTTCGTCGACCTCAGCGCCGGATAGCCGGCGACGGCGCCTGGTGAGCGCGTCCAGCCTGGCCCATTCGGCGCGATGCTGAGCGACAAACACGTCCACATCCACGCCTGGAGACTACAGCCTGGATACTGGATACTCTTGGCGCGACGCAGGCCGCGCGACGCGGGCATGGTGCGGAGGGAACGGCATGACCGAGGTGGTAACCGGCGAGGCCGTCGTGCTCGACCTGGCGGTCGCGAGGTTTCCCAGTCGCATGCTGGCGCAGATGCTTGACATTCTTGTCCAGCTTCCGGTGCTGGTGTTCATCTTCATTGTGGTCAGTCACACTGCCGCGAATCATCTGAACGGGGCCTCGGCTGCTGCCATTAACGTGCTCGGGCTGGTGTTTGTCGTGATCGCCTATCCGACCGCGTTCGAGACCCTGAGCCGGGGCAAGACGCTTGGCAAGCTCGCGCTGGGTATCCGGGTGATCAGCGACGACGGCAGCCCTGAGCGGTTCAGGCAGGCGCTGATCCGGGCTCTCGCTGCGGCGTTCCTCGAGATCTGGCTGGTTCCTTTCAACCTGATCGGGATGCCGGCCGGGCTGATCACCTCGATGGTGTCGGCGCGGGGGAAGCGGCTCGGTGACATGTTCGCCGGTACGTTCGTGATCCAGGAACGGGTGCCTAAGCGCCGGGAGCTCGACCCGGTGTTCGCGATGGTCGCGCCGCCGCTGATTGAGTGGTCGCGGCACCTGGAGCTGGCCACGCTTCCGGATCAGAGCGCGGCGACGGCGAGCAGTTACCTGCGCCGTTACCGTGATCTGCGCCCAAGTGCACGGGCCCAGCTCGGGCCGCAGCTAGCGACCGCCGTGGCGGCGTACGTGAGCCCCCCGCCACCGCCTGGCACCCCGCCGGAGGCCTACCTGGCCGCCGTTCTGGCGGTCCGCCGGGAGCGAGAGCTAGCCCGGCTGGCCCGGCAAGGGGCGGCCGCCGGGCCTGGGGCGGTTGCTACGGGGGCGGTTGGTACGGGGGCGGCCGGGACGGGGACGGCCGGTGTTGGGCTGGCCGGTGTTGGGCTGGCCGGATCAGGGATGGCCGGATCAGGGATGGCCGGATCAGGGATGGCCGGTTTCGCCTCACCCGGCTACACGCAGCCCAGCCCCGCGCAGTCTGGCCCTGGGCAGCCCTGGCCGGGGCAGCGGGGCCCCGCGCAACCCGGCCCCGCGCAACCCGGCCCCGCGCAACCCGGCCCCGCGCAACCCGGCCCCGCGCAGCCCGGCCCTGGACAGCCCGAGGTTGCTGATCCTGGTCGACCGACCGACGTCCAGGCGCCGGACGACTTCGGCTTCGCCATGCCGTTCTAGCTGAGCGTTCCGGCTCGGTGGGCCGGGCGGTCGGGCGGCCGTCAATTTGTCGGGAAATCGCCGTTTCGGGGCTATTGAAGGGCCGCCGCAGAGATGTTCCCGCGCCGATCTGCCGGGCCGCTACCCCATCGATGTGACATAGCTGGGGCTGGAACACCAGCTATGTCACATCGATGGGGCTGGCCCAGCAGGCGGGCGGGCGGCCCAGCGGGCGGGAGGGTTACATACGCGGCGTATGTCGCTGCTGGAACTGCATCTCTGCCACATTTAGGCGGTCCGGGAGCTGGGAGCTGGCGTGGCGGGCGGGAACTGGTTAGCTGGTCTGGAACTGGCGGATCAGGTCGCCCGTCGCGGTGGCGGCGACGGCTAGGCCGGTGGCGACCGGGACGTCGCGCAGCGAGTAGTGCTGCTGGCCGGCTGCTGTGGTCGCGGTCAGGGTCATCAGGCCCTGGCGGCGCTGGAACCAGGTCTGGTGAATGCGCCAGCCGATGATCGCGTCGGTGCCGATGATGCTGCGCCGCCGGGCGAAGCTGCCCGTGCTGGTCACCAGCCATCCGCCGGACAGCCGGTGGCCAAGGTTCGCGTACCTGTCGGCGGCGACCAGCGCGGATGCTGGCAGCAGGGCGAACGAGCTTATCCAGGCCCAGGCTGGCCCGTCCTGGGCCAGGGTCGCGAGCACGATGACGGCGACTAGTATCGCTCCGGCGGTCAGAGCCCTGAAGTAGCGGCGCCGCCGGGCCGCCGGACCATGCCGTACCAGCGGTCCCGAGCACAACTCGGCCGGAACGCCGAGCACCTCGGCGGCTACTGTGCGCGCGACCTCGCGCGGCGCCGGCGGGAGCAGGACCGATCCCTCGTGCTCGGCGCCCCGGCCGGTGTGCAGGCCCGTGGTGATCGCGAGGCACCGCGCGCCGTGAGCCGCCCTGAGCAGCATCGGCTCGCTGATCTCGACGCCGCGCAGCCGGCTAGTGAGATGGTGGTTGCCCTGACCGAGAGGAGCCCCCTGGTCACCCTGACGGTATCGGTGCCGTGTCTGGCCAGCCGAAAGTCCCAGTAGACGGCGATATAGCCGATCAGCGCGATCAGCACGTAGCCGGCCATTGCCGCCGCCCCGCCGACCAGGACGCGCTGCACGATGTCGAGCGCGGCGAAGTCGCCGACGATCAGCCGCACTTGCGAGCTGCGGCCCAGGTTGATATTGGCGACGTTGCTGATCTGGATCAGCGCTCCGAAGAGCACGCTCAGTACCACCAGCCCGGTCATCGTCAGGGGCGCGAACCGCAGCCAGCTGATGCGCAGCTTCGCGAGCTCCCGGCCCCGGTCGAGCGGCACCGGGCTGCCCGCGAGCACCCGGCGCAGGCGCCGGGACACCCAGCCGGGTCGAGCAGCCGCCTCATCTTCCGTCGTCCGGCCAGTGTGCGCCGATGCCGGCCCGCCCGCCACCGCCACCGACGTCGACAGCTCAGGCGGCGGCTCAAAGCCGGCACCGACGCCGGACGCACCAGCCAGCAGCAGGACGCGCAGCGACTCAGCGGCCGACCTGGTCAGCCCGTCGAGCTGGAAACTCTCGCTCGACCGCAAGTCGTTGCGTCCGGTGCCGATGCTGATCCGGCAGACTCCGAGCACCCGGTGCAGCAGGTGAGCGGTCACGTCGACGGTCCTGACCCGGTCCCTGGCCACCGAGAGGACCTTCTGATTCAGCAGGCCCCGGCGCAGGTAGACCCGCTCGCTGGTGATCCGGTACCTGGTCGTGCCCCAGTGCACCAGTCCGGTCATGACAGCGGCCGCCGCCGCGAGGATGGTCCAGATGACGCCGCCGCCCGTGTCGGAGTGCAGGATCAGCAGCCCGGCCAGCAGCGGCACCAGCCTGACCAGGTCAGTCAGCGGCCGCACGACCATGCTGCGAGGACTGAGCCGCAGCCAGCCGGAGTCCGATGTCGCTAGCAGGACCGAGGGCGAGCGGGCCGGCGCGCCAGGGTCAGCCTGCTCCACGGTGACCTCATGGGCGCTGACCGCCTCATCGGGAGCGTGCACCGCTGCCGCGCCTGCCGTCGCGTCCTCAGGGGCCGCGCCGGTAATCTCCGCTGAGGTCACGTCGCGTCCCCCGGCGCCTGCCCGGTGGCAACCGCGAGCTGATCAAGCAGCGCATCGGCGAGCTCGCGGTCAAGTCCGTGAATTCGCACCGGACCGGCGGCCGAGGCTGTGGTCGCCGTGACATTGGCCAGGCCGAAAATTCGCTCGCCAAAGGAACGATGGCTGTCAATGGTCTGGATCCGGCTGATCGGCGCGATCCGCCAGTGCACGGAGAACCAGCCCGACCTGGTGTACAGCGCCTGATCGGTGACCTCCCAGCGGTGCACGCTATACCGCCAGCGCGGCATTATCGCCGCGTGTGCTATTGCCGCGACTACGGTCACCGCGATCACGACCTGCCAGGCCACAGGGAAACCGCTCGCCGTCGCCGCGATTACCTCCCCTAGCACGACAGTGCCGCCGCTGAGCGTCGCCCTGGCGGTCCAGTAACTGATGGCACGACGGCTCACCCGGTTGCCCGGAACGCGCAATCCGGGCAGCAACGGCGGAGCGGTGTGCTCGGTGGTCATGCCTATAGGGTGCCATTAGCCGGCGAGTGACCGAAAAGGAACCGCAAGTTAGTACCTGCGCGATCTTCGCCGCGCCGGTCTAGCTCCCCTCCTGCCAGGAGGTCAGGTATTCCTGCTGAGCCTGCGTCAGCTTGTCGATCCGCGCGCCGAGTGCCGCCAGCGTCAGCCCTGCCACCTGCGCGTCTATCGTCGCCGGCATCGGGTGCACGCCAGCGGCCAGCGCGGCCTCCCCGCCGGCCAGCCATTGCAAGGCAAGCGCCTGAGCGGCGAACGACAGATCCATCACCGCGGCCGGGTTGCCCTCGGCGGCGATGAGGTTGACGACCCGTCCCTCGGCCAGCAAGATCAGCCGCCGGCCGTCGCCGAGCACGTACTCGTCGGCATGCGGGCGAACGTCGTAGTTGACCGTGACGGCGAGATCGGCCAGCGCGCGCACGTCGATCTCGACGTCGAAGTGGCCCGCGTTGGCCAGCACCGCGCGGTCGGCCATGAGCTCCAGGTGCGAGCCCGTGATCACCTCGCGAGAGCCGGTCGCGGTGATGAAGACATCGCCGAGCGGCGCGGCGTCGAGCATCGGCAGCACCCGGTACCCGCGCATCAGCGCGTCGAGCGCGCGAACCGGGTCCACCTCGGTAACGATCACCTGGGCCCCGAGCCCGGCGGCCCGGTCGGCGATAGCGGCCCCGCACGAGCCATATCCAGCTACCACGACCGTCTTGCCCGCCAGCAGCATGTTGGTCGCGCGCAGCAGCCCGTCGATGACCGACTGGCTGGTGCCGTAGCCGTTGTCGAACATCCGTCTGGTCACCGATGCGTCCGCGGCCACGACAGGGAAGGCCAGCGTGCCCGCCGCGGCCATCCGGCGCAGTCTGGCCACCCCGGTCGAGGTCGACTCACAGCCGCCGATCACACCGGGCAGCAGCTCGGGACGCTCGGTGTGCAAGGTGTTGACGAGATCGCAGCCGTCGTCCACGACAAGGTCTGGTCCGCAATCAAGGGCGCCGTGGATATGAGCGTAATAGGCCGACCGGTCAACTCCTGTTTTTGCATAAACGAAAACATCGGGCTGACTCGCCAGGGCAGCGGCAATGTCGTCCTGGGTGGAGAGCGGGTTGGAGGCGGCGAGGTGAACCTCGCCGCCTCCGGCGGTGATCAGGTCGACGAGAACGGCTGTCTCAGCGGTGACGTGCAGGCAGGCCGCGATGCGGTGCCCGGCGAACGGCCGGCTGCTGGCGAACTCCGCCCGCAGCAGCCCGAGCACCGGCATGGCCCGCCGCGCCCAGTCGACCCGCCCCAGCCCGCCCATCCTCGCCGGCCCGCCCGCCCTCGCCGGCCCGCCCAGCCCCGCCGGCCCGACCGGCCCCGCCTGCCCGCTCACCGCGACTCGCCTCTCAGTAGCGGTACTGATCGGTCTTGTAGGGCCCCTCGACCGGGACCCCGATGTAGTCGGCCTGCTCCTTGCTCAGCTCCGTGAGCCTGATGCCGAGCGCGCCCAGGTGCAGCCGGGCGACCCGCTCGTCGAGCACCTTGGGCAGCACGTGAACTCCCAGCGGGTAACTCGCAGTCCTGGTAAACAGCTCGATCTGGGCCAGGACCTGGTTGGTGAAGCTCGACGACATCACGAAGCTCGGGTGACCGGTGGCGTTGCCGAGATTCAGCAGCCGGCCCTCGGACAGCACGATGATGGAATGACCGCCCTCGTCCTGCTCACCAGCCAGGCGACCGTTCGCATTCCCCGGAATAACCCACTCGTCGACCTGCGGCTTGATGTTGATCCGACGAACGCCGGGCAGCTTAGCCAGGCCAGCCATGTCGATTTCGTTATCAAAATGCCCGATGTTCCCGACGATTGCCTGGTGCTTCATCCGGCTCATGTACTCAGCGGTGATGATGTGGAGGTTGCCGGTGGCGGTCACGAAGATGTCAGCCGTCTCGACCACATCGTCAAGCGTCGCGACCTGGAATCCGTCCATGGCCGCCTGGAGCGCGCAGATCGGATCGATCTCGGTGACGATCACGCGGGCGCCCTGGCCGCGCAGCGACTCGGCGCAGCCCTTGCCGACGTCGCCGTAGCCGCAGATCACAGCGACCTTGCCGCCGATGAGCGTGTCGGTCGCGCGGTTGATGCCATCGACCAGGGAGTGGCGGCAGCCGTACTTGTTGTCGAACTTGGACTTGGTCACCGAGTCATTGACGTTGATCGCCGGGAATTTCAGCGTGCCAGCCCTGGCCATCTCGTAGAGCCGGTGCACGCCGGTCGTGGTCTCCTCGGTCACGCCGAGGATCTCGCCGGCGGTCTTCGTCCACTTGTCAGGGGTGGCGGCTAGGCTGGCGCGGAGCACGCCGAGGATCACGGTCCACTCCTCGGGGTCATCGTCGGCCCCGGCCGGTACCTCGCCCGCCGCCTCGAATTCGGCCCCCTTGTGCACCAGCAGGGTGGCGTCACCACCGTCGTCGAGCAGCATGTTCGGGGCGCCGTGGCTGGCACCGTCCGCGCCTGGCCAGGTGAGTGCCTGCTCGGTGCACCACCAGTACTCCTCCAGCGTCTCGCCCTTCCAGGCGAAGACCGGGACACCGCGCGGCTCATCCGGGGTGCCGTCCGGGCCGACCGCGACCGCTGCCGCCGCGTGGTCCTGGGTGGAGAAGATATTGCAGCTGGCCCAGCGGACCTGGGCACCAAGCTCGACGAGCGTCTCGATGAGGACGGCCGTCTGGATCGTCATGTGCAGCGAGCCGGTAATCCGCGCCCCGGTCAGTGGCCTGGACTGGCCGTACTCCGCCCGGACGGCCATCAGCCCCGGCATCTCGTGCTGGGCGAGCCGGATCTCTTTCCGGCCGAACTCGGCGAGCGATAGGTCCGCGACCTTGAACGGCAGCTCTTCCGCTGGCATCTGCACTCCTCTTGACTGGGCGGCTGGTAGCTCTCTGTAGCTCCCTGGACCGAACGCTACGGGACTTGGGGCGATGATCGCACCCCAGAATGGCCTTTCTTGACAAGAACTTGTTAAGTTAGTCCTCATGCGCATCACAGAGGCCGCTCAGCGACTCGGAATCTCGGCCCGGATGGTCCGCTACCGAGAGTCGCTCGGCCTGCTGCCCGTCGTCCAGGCCAGGCCGGCCGCAGGGCAGGCAGCCCCGGCACACCGGCAGTTCCGCGCGGCCGACCTGGACGCCGTCGCGCTCGGCATCGAACTGGAGCGGCGGTACGACATCACCCCGGCAGCCCTGGCCTTCGGCCTCCGGGTACTCGCCGATCCGGCAGCACGGGCCGAGGTGGCCGAGCTCGGCCGCCGGATCGGCCGGATCAGGCCGCTCCCGGCGATGGCGATGGACTTCGAAAAAGAGCGAGCCGCCCGCCTCCTCGGCACAAAGTAGCCCAGCCCACCCCGGCCCGCGCAGACCGACCCGACCCGGCCCGCGCAGACCGACCCGCGCTAGTTTCCGTGATCATGGAGCGCGACTTGATCACGGAACGTCGATGGCGTGATCAGGCCAGCCGGTTTCCGTGATCACCGCCCCGACCATGGTCACGGAAACGGCGCGGGGGTTGGTCGCCAAGGCGGGACAACGTCAGGCGCGGCCACGTCGTGCCTTTGCTACGGCAATAGCGCAAATGCCAGGAACTTAAGACGGCTGTCTGGGAGTGGCTGAGGCTGACCGCAGCTGGGGACCCTGCTGTCGTCAGCGCAGCAACGGACCCCAGCCGCAGCGCCAGCAAGCCGCCGCCACCACCCACGACTCCGGCATTCCCGGCAAACCGACCGGCACCCGCAAGCCAGCTATCCCCCGCAAGCCAGCTATCCCCCGCAAGCCAGCTATCCCCCGCAAGCCAGGCTATCCCCCGCGAACCAGTCATCCCCCGCGAGCCAGTCATCGCTCGCAAGCCAGTCATCGCCCGCAAGCCAAGTCATCGCCCGCAAGCCAGCCTGGTCACCCGAAACTCGCCCTCTCCGACCACGACACCGCAGCCCGGCATCACCCGACCAAGCAAACCCGTCATAAGTACCTGGCAGTGCAATAAAACGACAGCAAAGGTACGACGTTGTTGCTGGAATCGAGGTGCAGTCGGGTGATCACGCCACGGGGTTTCCGGGCTCTGGTGCGAATTCCGTGATCGGGCTGCCACGCGGACCTGACGGGGCCACCGCCCAGACCCGGGCTGGTCCCTGGTGACTCAGCTGTCACAGCCGTCTCACCCGCTGCCAGGCTCACCCGATCCTGTAGGAGACTTTTTTCCTGCAGGAGACTTAACAGCGAATATGGTGGTCAACCCTCCTACAGGAAAAAAGTCTCCTAGATCTTTCAGCCACCACCCCCGCGCAAACCCCCGCAAACCCCCAAGGAACCCCCAAACCCGGCCCTTCACCCCGCGCAAGCCCTGCCCGGTGATCACCCTGCCGACGTTCCGGACCGTCATCCTCCGCCCCGGCTCACATCGCGAACTTCGCGCCAGAGCCAGGTTTCCGTGATCTGAGGTGAAATCGGGTTCCTGGGCTCAGGTCGCGCTTGTCGCAGAGGTATCTCAACCCGGCTCGGTAAAGAACGGTGCGGCTGCTCGCGCGGATAAGGGGGTTCCAGGGTCTCCGCCGGTTTCACGGAGAGTTGCCGTCCTTTTCGCGGAGAGTTTTCAGTATTCGCGTGCAGAGTTGTCGTTTTGTGGATAGTTGTCGGTAAATAGCGCGGCTAGCTCTCCACGAGGCGACAACTCACCACGAGAACGCTGAAAACTCTCCACGAGAACGGCGACAATCCCCCGGGGCACGGCGACGCAGACCAGAACAGATCTCGGAAACGGCGAGGTTGGTCGCTGAGGCGGGGCGGCGGCAACTCGGCGGGGCACCGGCAACTCAGCGAGGCACCGGCAACTCGGCGGGTTACTTTTGGTCGTGGGCGGCGCGGACGGCTGGGTCGGTCGGGTCTAGCTTGGAGGCCTGGTATAGATCGGGCTCAAGGAAGATCAGGCCGGCGATTGGCGCTGCGGCCCTGATATTTAGTTCTGCCTCATCGATGGCGGTCGCGATGTCTTGAGCCGTCTCGGTGCGGCTGACCCCTACTTTGGCGGCTACCAGCAGCGACTCAGGGCCGACATGGAGCGTTCGCAGGTGAATCACCCGCTCGATCCCTTTCGTTCTCTCGATCGCCGCGACGATCGCGCGCTGCATGTCGGAACTCGCTGATTCGCCGACCAGCAGGCTCTTCATCTCGATCGCGAGCACGACCGCCACGCAGCCAAGCAGCAGGCCGATCGCGAGCGACCCGACGCCATCCCACCTGTCGTCGCCGGTAACCGTTGTGAGAGTCACGGCGCACAAGGCAAAGCCCAGGCCGATGAGGGCTGCGAAGTCTTCGAGCAGGACGGCGGGAAGCTCGGGTGCCTTGGCCCGCCTGATGAAGGCGCTCCAGCTGACCGTGCCTCTTGACCGGTTGGATTCCTTGATCGCCGTGCGGAACGAGAAGCTCTCAAGCCCGATCGCGACGATGAGTACCACGAACGCGACGACCGGCGATACTACGATCTCCGGGTGCCTGATCCGGCTCACTCCCTCGTAGAGGGAGAAGATCGCGCCGACGACGAACAGGACGACCGCTACGACAAACGCATAGATGTAGCGCTCGGCGCCGAAGCCGAAGGGGTGCTCCTCGGTTTCCTCTCTTCTGGATCTGGTCCGGCCGATCAGCAGGAGAATCTGGTTGGCTGAATCGGCGACCGAGTGCACCGACTCGGCCAGCAGCGAAGCCGATCCGGTGATGACGAACGCGATGAACTTGGTCGCGGCGATACCCAGGTTCGCGGCCAGTGCCGCGATGACCGCCTTCGGGCTGTCGGAGTGCCCGCCGCCGGGGGCAGAGTCGGTGCTCGAGTCGGTGCTCGAGTCGGTGCTCATCGCTTACTGGGAGGGCGGCTAGCCGACGGCGGGATCGCGGGCTTCGCTCACCAGGAGGACCGGGATGTCGTCGCGCACCGGGTAGGCCAGCCCGCAGTCAGCACCCGTGCAGACGAGCTCGCTAGCCGCGTCGTCCACGCGCAGCGATGCGTGGCACTTGGGGCAGGCGAGAATCTCAAGCAGCCAGTCGTCGATCTTCACCGGTATCTCCAAGGCAGTCGGGTCGGGCGGGTCGGGCCAGTCCGGGCGGGTCGGGCCAGTCGGGTCGGGCGGGTCAGCTAGCTACCTATCATTCCTGACGATGCGCAGTACTTCTTCAGTTACCTTAGCCAGCATCGCGGCGTCGTCCGCCTCCACGTTGAGTCGCAGCAGGGGCTCGGTGTTGGACGGACGCAGGTTGAACCACCAGTCGCGAGCCGAGATCGTCAGCCCGTCCAGCTCGTCCGCGGTGACCCCTGGCCGGCCGCGAATTCCTGCCGCACTCGCGCCGTGGTCGCCGCCTGGTCGGTGACCTCGCTGTTGATCTCGCCGGAGGCGACGTAGCGCGAGTACTGGCCGAGCAGCTCGGACAGCGGCCGGTCCTGACCGCCGAGCGCGGCGAGCACGTGCAGCGCGACGAGCATGCCGGAGTCGGCGAACCAGAAGTCCCTGAAGTAGAAGTGGCCCGAGTGCTCGCCGCCGAAGATGGCGTTGTGCTCGGCCATGACCGCCTTGATGAACGAGTGCCCGACCCTTGTCCGCACCGGCGTGCCGCCGTGCTCAGTCACGATCTCCTGCACTGCCCTTGAGGTGATCAGGTTGTGGATGATCGTGGCACCCGGCTCGCGAGCCAGCTCCCGTACCGCGACCAGCGCGGTGAGCACCGAGGGCGACACGATCTCGCTTCGCTCATTCACCACGAAGCACCGGTCGGCATCGCCGTCAAAGGCCAGGCCGATATCGGCGCGCGACTCTCGCACCGCGGTCTGCAGGTCCACGAGGTTGGCCGGGTCGAGCGGATTGGCCTCGTGATTAGGAAACGAGCCATCGAGCTCGAAGTACAGCGGCACGGTCTCGATCGGCAGGCCAGCGAAGACCTGGGGCACCGTGTGCCCGGCCATGCCATTGCCAGCATCCACGACGACCTTGAGGGGCCGGATGCCCGACAGGTCCACCAGGGACTTCAGGTAGTCGGCGTACCCGGAGAGCAGATCACGGGCCAGCACTGTCCCCGGCGCTCCGGTACTGGAGCTGGTGCTGGTCCTGGTGCCCGAGCTGGCCAGCTGCCGCAGTTCGGCAAGACCGGTGTCCTGGCCGACCGGCCTGGCTCCGGCGCGGCAGAGCTTGATTCCGTTGTACCTGGCCGGGTTGTGGCTGGCGGTGATCATGGCCCCCGGTATCCCGAGGCTGCCGCTGCCGTAGTAGAGCATGTCCGTCGAGCCGAGCCCGCCATCGATGACGTCGGCGCCAGCGGAGGTCACGCCACGGGCGAAGGCAGCGGCAAGCGGCGGCGATGAGGTGCGCATGTCGTGCACGATCACGACCGCGCTGGCCCCGGTAATGGTGACGAAGGCCGCTCCGACGGCTTCGGCTACGTCATCGTCGAGTTCGGCTGGCACGAGCCCTCGGATGTCGTATGCCTTGAAGATCTTCGCGTAGTCGGCCACGTGTAGTTGCCTCTCCAGACCGTCCGTGAGCGCGATCCAGGACGGAGCGCTCGACCAGTGCAGACCGTCAAGACTATCGGCCGGGCCAGACCCGCGGACCGGTGACAGCACGGCGCAGGGGCGACAGCGCGGGCGGCCGCGATCGTCAGCTGGGCCGGCCGCGCTCGGGCGGTGCGGACCTCAGCACCCGCAGGTGACCGCGTCTGCCAACCTCGATCCCCTGCCCGACCGGCTCGACCGGGGTGCGTGGCACGGCCGCTTCCCTGACGGCGTTTGCCAGCGCCTCCAGGTCGTCGGCCGCTGCTTCCTGGCTAGGCCCGAGCGGCAGCCTGACGATGTCCCAGCCACGCGGCGCGGTGAGCCGGTCAGCGTGCGGGCTGCACAAGTCGTAGCAGTGCGGCTCGACATACGCCGCCAGCGGCCCGAGTACCGCCGTTGAGTCCCGGTAGACATAGGTCAGCGTGCAGATGGCGTCGCGCTTGCACGCCGGCCGGGAGCAGCGGCGAGAACTCAACGACCCACCTCGCTCACGGCTTGTCTCACGCTGTTGACTCTAGACCGGGCACCGCACCCGCGGTGGCACCTAGCCGAACTTCCCTGGCGTCCCAGCGTCCCGCAAAGGGCGGGCCCGCGTAGTTCGCTCACAACGAATGACGGTACCGGTAGGCCAGGCGGTAACGCCATCACCCAGGGCACTCTGCACGATCGTGTCTTGGAACGGCCGGGTCCTGGCCGAGTCGCCTGCGCGACTCGCTCTCGCCGGGGCGCCCGGTGCGAGCCACATCCGGTGATTGCCGTTAGCCTTGGGGTTGTGCGCCCGGCAGATGGCCGACCCCCGGCGGCGGCGATGATCAGGCGGCGAGACAGGCATGGCCGTGGCCTTCGCGGGCCGCTAGCCCCTGCGGGCTCGCCGCTGCACCGCAGTCGTTCCGAGCACTTCGACGAGCTCGTCCTGACCGCGGTCGCCCAGCTTGAGCCGCGCTGGGAGGCTGAGCTGGCTGGCGTCGAGTTCGCCGTCGAGGAGGTACCCGCTGGCGACCTTCCGCGCGATGGGATGCCGGACGACGAGCATGACCCGGTGCCGCTGGCCCGGCTGGATCCGGCCTGGCCGCAGACTGGTGACCCGACCCGGCCAGCTCGGCCGGCCAGGATCGTGCTCTACCGGCGGCCGCTGATCGCGCGCGCCGACGGCGAGGCTGAGCTGAGCGACCTGATACTGGACGTGATCATCGAAGAGTTCGCCCGGCTGCTTGGCGTGGACCCGATGGCGATCGATCCCGGCTACTCAGACGACGAGTGAGCGGTTCAGAAGCCGAGCACGGCCAGCATCGACTCACGGACGTCGGCCAGCCGCACCTGCGCTGGCGAGGACAGGACCGACTGCACCGTCTGCACGAGGTTATCGATCACGGCCACCCGGCCGCCGTAGACAGGCGCCGAGCCTCCGATCGGCGTTACCACGATCGCGATGATCGACTTCCTGGCCAGGCGCTTGGGCACGGTGACCTCGACCTTGATCGCCGACTTAGCCGGGATGTGCACGACCTGACCGTTCTGGGCGGAGAGCGCCGCCCCTGGAGCGGCCTGCCCGATGCTGACCGTGGCAGCACGGCCCGGAGCCGCGAGCACGAGCTCGGTCGTGCCGAGCTCGCCTGCCGTGTTCGCCGCTACGACGCCCTGCTCCGTGATCGGCTCGGAGCCGACGATGAAGGCGCCAGGGGAACCGGTCGGCCCTCCAGGTACCTCCAGGTCCGCGGTCACCGGCACGGTCGACGAGATCTTGATGGCGCCGGCGAATCCGCTCAGCGAGGGGATCGAGATTCCCGTCGTCAGGTGACCAAGCAGGTTGATCCCATTGCCGCCGGTGGGCTGATAGGAGCCGCGCGGGCTGATCGCGGTCACCTTGACCTGCGCGGCCTTGTTTCCTGGCACCGTGATGTACAGCTCGCGCAGGCCCGGCTGAGACGGCAGGCCGCTAGGTAGGACGTGGTGGCCGGCTCCTGCGCGACTGGCAGCCAGGTGCCTTCCTTTTCCGGGCTGCTCGTCACGCGCACAGCGGCGACGATCCGGCCGGTGCTGGTGGTGACATGCAGCGCGATGGCCTTGGCCGCGTGCACGAGGTTGTCGAGCTGCTGTACCACCATGCTATGCGGCGGCACCACGATCCCGGAGTCCTGAGCGCCGAGCAGCGGCCCGCTGTCGGTCTGGACGCCGACGGCGGCATCGGCCTGCTCGCTGTCGGTGTTCATCAGGTACAGGTAAAAACGCAGCTTCGTCGACCCGGGGCTCAGGAACCAGAAGTCAGAGCCGGCCGGCGCGCAGCGCGCCGTCGGCTGCCCGCCAGGGCCGAGTTGCTCGACGTCCAGCCCCTGAGCGTTGGCTCCGGTGGTCGAGACGATCAGCCCGCCTCTGGCCTGGCCCGGTCGGCACCTTGCCGCCAGCCATCTTCGTGGTGACCGTGAGCTTCTCCGGCACGGCCGGCACGGACCTGACGTTCACGATGGAGAGCTGGCCGGGCCGGGGCGTCGCATCGACGCCCCTGGTGGCCGGGGCCCCGGCGGGCGTCCGCTCCAGCTGGGTCAG
This sequence comes from uncultured Actinomycetota bacterium, assembly GCA_963819285.1. Lineage (GTDB taxonomy): Bacteria > Actinomycetota > Actinomycetes > Streptosporangiales > Streptosporangiaceae > Chersky-822. The sequence goes on along the minus strand of CAWFVM010000004.1, from coordinate 890,902 downwards.
CACGGCCCGGCCAGTACCTACTCCGGCTGGCACGTTGGCCATCGCGATACCACCGCCTGTGGTACCGGCTGAGCCCGGCGCGGGACACCCGATCAGCGAGCTGGTCACGCTGAGCTTGCCGGTCACGCCGGGCCGGCTGGCCGCCGATAGCTGGACCGGCCGGGTCACGCCCACCAGTCCGTACAGCGCCGCGAGAACGAGCACGACCAGCGCGGCCAGGATGATCCTGTTGGTAAGCAGCCGGTTTCTGCCCTGACGAGCCGGGCGAGCCTGGCGGACCTGACGAGTCGTCACCAGGTATCTCCCTCGTACTCGGCCGGCGGCGCGGTCCATCGCCGCCCGCCATCATCGTCAGCGTCCCAGGCGGGCTCTGCGGGCTCGGGGTCGTAGGGATGCGCTGGCTCCCAGCCAGGACCGCCGGCGCGCGACTCGGGCCGCCACGCGGCCGCCCGGCCAGGACCGGAGTGCGCCGGGCCGCCCGCAGGTGGCGGCAGCGGCTCAAGCGTGTCGCCGCCCCCTGGCCAGTCGTCAGACCGCTCAGCCAGTCCTCGGCCATCTTGCGGCCCAGCCGGTGACCTGGTCGGCCGCAGCGGCCCGGCGCTCCGGTCCTGCGCGCCGTGCCGACCCCACCGGCCCGGCGACGGCGGCTCGGCCGGTCGCGGCGCCCGGTCCGTGCCCCACTGCCCAGACGGCATGTCCAGCTCGGTATAGCCACGCGGCGCCGGCTGATAACGGTCAAGCTCGTGTCCAGACGGCTCGGGCTCATACCTGGCGGGCTGGCTCGCGCTCAAGCTCGGCCCGTCCTGGCTGGACCCGTCCGGGCTGGGAACGGTCTGGCTCGTAACGGTCAAGCTCGTTACGCCTCGAGCCAGTGCTGTCGCGTTCCGCGGCGTACCGGTCTGACTCGTATCGATCCGACTCATACCTGTCCGGCTCATAGCGACCAGGCAGACGCCGTTCCGGCTCACGGCGCTCCAGCTCACGCCGTTCCGGCTCACGGCGCTCTAGCTCAGAGCGCCCAGAACCATGCCGTCCGAAGCCGCCGCGGCCAGGCTCATAGTCATCCTGGTCCTCTCCAGGCAGGCTGGACCACTCAGCCGGCGGCGCGGCGCCAGAAGGCGATCGGCCAGGCAGCGGCCTGGCCGGCGCTGGCCAGTCGGGTCGCGACGACTCTCGGCCGGCTCCAGGCAAGCTGTCGGTCTCACGTGCTGACCAGCCTGTCCGCCGACTGTCGGGCGCTTCGCCATCGTCGTCGGCATAGGGCCACGCCCGCGCCTGCGGACTGGCCGCCCGGTCGAGATCGCTATCGCCGCGACGACGACGACGGCCCAGATCCTCATCGCCGTGACGGCTGTCCGCGTGCGGCCACCCATTGGCGAGCCGGTCACCACCGAGCCGGTCACCACCGAGCCGGTCACCGCCCAGCCGGTCGCCCGCGAAACGGTCCGCAGCAGGTCTGTCGCCCGTCAGATCGGCCAGATCGGGCATCGGCACGTTGTCATCGGCCAGCCTGCTCGCCGACCGGCTGTCATCGGCGTCGGCCCTTGCCCGGCCCGTCGCTCCCCGGAAGCGCTCGGCGCGATCCCGGTCAGCCTGGTCACCGCGGGCCGCCCGAGCGGATCTGGCCAGGTCGCCGTCCGCCCTGGATCCGTCCGCCTCCGGGCCGTCCACGCTGCGGCTAGTCAGGTCCGCGTCGCGGTCAGGCACCGTCCGGCCCGGAACTGGCCTCCCCCTGCCTCTGCCCGCACCGCTGTCGGCCCGGTCCCTCGCATCCTGGCCAGACTGGCCAGACTTCCCTGACCTGCCTGATCTGCCGCGAGCCAGCTTGCCCCTGGCTTTGCTCGCGCCGCGTGCAGACCGGCCAGCCGCGACCGCCGCCACTCCGGCCGCGCCGACCGCCCCGGCCGCGCCCGCCTCACGGGCTCCGCCCGCCGCGGAACCCGGCCGAGCTCCGCCGCTCGCCGTCCGTCCGGCCCCGACCAGGCCGGCATCCTCGGCCACGCCGGCGTCGTCCTCGTCGTCGACAGGACCCGCCCGCCGCGATCCGGCGGCTCGCGAGTCAGGAACCCGCGAGCTAGCTGCCCGCGAGGTCGCCGCCAGGTCACCAGCCGCACGGGCACCAGCAGCACGGCCACCAGCAGCACGGGCACCAGCAGCACGGGCACCAGCAGCACGCGGGCGGCCCGGCCGCGCACCGGCTGCGACCAGGTCAGCCTCACCTACATCGGCGTCATCGGTCAGAACCTCGGCGCGCTGGGCTTCCTCGGCCACGTGGATGCCGGGCAGCGCCAGCCCGACGACCGCGAGCAGCGCCAGGGCCTCAAGAAGCAGCCAGAGATCACGGACCAGGGACGAGTGGCGCAGGCTCAGGGTGCCGCCACCCGGCGGCAGCTTGAACGCCTGGGCCCAGCTCCCCGCAGGAGAAGGAACCGGAGTGAGCGCGTGGCCATTGACCGAGGCGTTCCAGCCGCCTGCGGGCTCGGCCAGCAGCAGCGTCCCGCCTGAGACCGGCACGGTAGCTCCCGATACTCCCACCGGGCCGGCCGCGACCGAGACCATGGTGCCGCCCGGCTCAAGCACGGCAACACGGGAGGGCGGCACGGCAAGCTGCCAGATCGAGTAGGCGAACGTCGTGCTGTACGGACGCAGCCCGCTCACATCATCGAGCAGGCCGCTGAGACGTTGGTTCACTGGCCGCTCGATTAGCACGTAACCGATGTCGAAGTCGGCGAGCAGCTGACTCTGGTTCGCCGCCAGGCCGCCATCGGGCGTGGTGAGGGTCGCCACTGCCTTGGCCAGCGCCTGCTCCGCGCTCGGGGGTGAGGTCAGGGCCTGATCGCCAAGCGACGGACTCGGCCCGCGCAGCAGCAGGTAGGAGATGTGACCGCCCACCGAGCGCAGCACGAGCGTCCGCACCTGACGGCTCTGACCATCAGCGATGGCGACAAGCTCGGGCACTACCTGGCTGGTCACCGGGTGCACGGGTCCGCTCACCCCGGTGCTCAGCCAGGACACGGCGGCCAGCAGCGGTGCCGAGGAGGCGACCAGGGCGATCAGGGCGACCCACGCTCCGCGACCGGAACTGACCGACGACCAGCTCCATCCGCGCTGCCCGCCCGAGTTCCCCTGACCGCCCCTTTCGTCCCGTACGCTTGGTTCTTTTTGTCCGGCGGCCAGTACCCGGCCGAGCGCATCCGCGCCGGCACAGGCCGCCAGCAGCAGGCCCAGGGCCGCGATCGCGAGCGGCAGTCCGGCCCAGACCACCACCTGACCGCCGTCGGGCGGGTTCACCAGCAGGCTGCTGGTCACGATCGCGAGCAGCATTCCCGCCAGCGCGACGCCCCAGCCGGCCGTGATCAGTCTGCGGCGCCGGCCGGTGAACAGGGCCGCGAGTGCGACGGCGATGAGCCCGGCCGTCACCCAGTACGGCGGCAGGCCAGGGCCGCCAGGGCTGAGCAGCAGGAGCATCTTGCCGGACAGCCCCGTGGCAGGGGAGCCCGGCTGCGGCAGGCCAGCTTCAAGCAGCACCGAGCCGGGCGAGCTGATCAGCGAGAGCGTCCACGGCAGCAGCAGCACGGGGGCGGTCAGCGCCACGATGGCGAGATTGCGGAGCAGCCCCGGCTTGCTGTTCCGGAGCACGATCGCGGTGATCACGCAGCCCACCAGGGCGACCAGCCACAGCAGCGGCACGAACGCCGCGCCGACCGCGACGAGCAGACCACTCGCCCAGGCGGCCCGGCTCGCCCGCCGGCCAGCCTCGGTGACGATCCGGCCCGAGGTCAGGGCTATCAACGGCAGCAGCACGAACACGATTGCCGAGCCAAACCGCCCGCCCGCCACCACGCCCATCGCGATAGGCAGCAGTGCATAGGTAACCGACGCCCAGACCCGGACGGCGGCCGAGGTAGCGACCCGCCGCACGGCGAGCATGGCCGTCAGCCCGGCGAGCGGCACGCAGCCGATCAGCACGACCTCGATCGCCAGCCAGGCCTTGCCGGCCAGCACCGTGGCCAGGACGGCCAGCACCGCCAGGTACGGCGGGGCCGCTGCGGCAGAGCCGAGCCCGGACGGGTGGAACGACTGCAGGTAGGTACGCCACAGATCAGAGGCACCGCCCCAGGCGGGCAGCAGCGAGCCGCCGCCCAGCGGGCCAGACCCGATCAGCGAGCGACCTGCCACGACCGAGATCACGGTGAGCAGGATGAACGACAAGAGCGCCGGGCTGGTCAGCAGCCGCAGGCCAAGTCCGTTGTCGACCAGCATCGAGTCGTCTTCGGTCGGGTCGGCCGAGGCGTGATGGGCGCCGGTCGTGTCGGTCTGGGCCGATTTCATCGTCGCCGACGCGGCGAACTCGGCGAGCCGCCGCATCGAGCGCCCGGGCGGCAGGTCGGCCTTGACCCGGCTGTAGGCGGCGCGCCGGCCGTGCGACCGGTGGCGGCGCATGCTGATCAGCCGCAGCGGGTGGCAGAGCACCGAGGTCAGCGCCGCCGCCTCGTCGAGCGCGGCGGTGAGCCGCTTGGCCAGCAGGAAGAAGGCGATCCGCAGCAATGAGATCACGACGTTGCCGACCGCGGCCGTCAGCATCTGGCGCAGCGGCAGGTTGCCGAGCAGGGTCAGCAGCCCGTTGCGCCGGTCAAGCATCCGGGCCCGGCGGCCCACCGAGATTGTCCGGCGGCGCTTGGTCGCCGCCTGCACGTGGTAGCAGGTCGCGTCGGTGATGACCCGGACCCGGTACCCGGCGGCGTGCACCCGCCAGCAGAAGTCGATGTCCTCCATGAAGAGGCTCATGCCGGCGTCGAAGCCGCCGACCTGCTCCCAGACATCCCGGCGTACGAGCATCCCGGCGCTGCTCACCGCGAGCGTGTCCCTGTCGCCGTCATGCTGACCCTGGTCCACCTCGCGCGGCTCGATCCCGGTCAGCCGGCGGGCGGCGGTGTCCAGCGTCACCCCGGCTTCGAGTATGACCTCGCGGTTTGACCAGTCCCGCAGCTTGGGGCCGAGCACCGCGGCGGCCTTGGTCTCGGCGGCGCCGCGCAGCAGCTGCTCAAGCGCGTCCGGCGCGGGCTCGCAGTCATCGTGCAGCAGCCAGATCCACTCGACCTTGTCACCCGGCGAGGCACCCGAGGCACCCGTGGCTCCCGGCACAGGAAGATTCGCCGCCCGGTGCGCGAGCGCCCGGCTGACAGCCGCTCCGTAGCCGGTCGCGCGATCCATGCCGAAGACCGCGGCCTGACCGAATTTGGAGGCGAGCACCGCACCGCTGCGGTCCCGGCTCCCCGTGTCCACGGCGACCACACGCTGCACCGCGCGGCTCTGGTCGAGCAGGGCGTCGGCAACGTTCGGGAGCCACGCGGCACCGTCATGCGCGACGATGACGGCGGTCACGACATACTGCGGATAAGACTCGTTCGACGACAAGGCGATCCGGTTGCTGCTCAGGGGGCATCTGCTGACCGGCACCTGCTACGCCTGCTACGGGCTCGCACGGGCCGGGTTCCCCGAGAACGATACGCGAAGCTTGGGCGGTGTCACTGCCAGACGGCTCAGCTTCCCGGACGAACCTCGCTGGCCGGCCTCGCCGCCAGCCCCGCCCGTCGGTCCGGCCCGCCAGCTAGACGGCCTCGCGCTTGAGCCGCCTGCGCTCCCGCTCCGACAGGCCGCCCCAGATCCCGAACCTCTCGTCGTGCTCTAGGGCGTACTCCAGGCACTCGGCCCTGACCTCACAACCCCGGCACACCCGCTTCGCTTCCCTGGTGGACCCGCCCTTCTCCGGAAAGAACGCCTCAGGATCGGTCTGCGCGCAGAGCGCCCGGTCCTGCCACGCCGGCTCAGCGGTCTCATCCGCGCCGATGCCAAACGCGTCGTGCACAAGCGTGACGATTGCGTCAGTCACAGCGCACCTCCACCCCTTCTAACCCCGTCGGCTCCCCGGCACCCCGTTGCCCGCCGGAGAATTACACACTTGAAATTACACCCGCGTGTCTTGCCAAGAGTCAAGGCAGATACGTGATAAAGCCCGCCCGCTTGCCCGTGATGACGGGAAAGTCTGCCGACAATCCTGGGACCCCAGCCTGATCCCCGGTCAGCGTCTGCCCCATTTCGCCTGGCAGACTCGGCCCATGCGAATCACCCTGCTCGCCGGAGGCGTCGGCGGCGCCCGGTTCCTGCGCGGCCTGCGCGCGGCGGCGCCGGAAGCGGAGATTACGGTCATCGGCAACACCGGCGACGACATCTCCCTGTTTGGCCTGCACGTCAGCCCCGACCTGGACACGGTGATGTACACCCTGGGCGGGGGGATCAGCGAGGACCAGGGCTGGGGCCGCGAGCGGGAGAGCTACGCGGTCCAGTCCGAGCTGACCTCCTACGGGGCCGGACCTGACTGGTTCAGCCTGGGCGACAAGGATTTCGCCACCCACATCGTGCGCACGGCCATGCTCAAGGCCGGCCTGCCGCTGTCGGCCGTCACCAGGCAGCTCTGCGAGCGCTGGCAGCCCGGCGTCACGCTGCTGCCGATGACCGACGACGACGTGCAGACCCAGGTGCTGATCGACGACGAGGCGGGCACCAGGACGGTGCATTTCCAGGAGTGGTGGGTCCGGCTGCACGCCAAGGTCCCCGCGCTCAGCTTCACGGCGGCGGGAGCCGACGGCTCGGCCCCGGCCCCTGGAGTACTCGCGGCGATCGCCGAGGCGGACTTCGTGCTGTTTCCGCCGTCCAACCCGGTCGTCAGCATCGGCATCATCCTGGCTGTCCCCGGCATCGCCGAGGCGGTCGCGGCCAAAACCGTGGTCGGCGTCTCGCCGGTGATCGGGGGCGCTCCGGTGCGCGGCATGGCCGATGCCTGCCTGACCGCGATCGGAGTGCAGACCTCCGCGGCGGCGGTCGCAGAGCACTACGGCCCAGATTTGATAAATGGATGGCTGGTGGATACTGCCGACGCCGAGGCGGTCGAGGCACCCGAGCTCGCCGGGATCGCCGTCCGGGCCGTCCCGCTGTACATGACTGACGTCGCCGCGACGGCGGCGATGGCCACGGCGGCAATCGAGCTGGCGACGGGCTCTCCCGATGAGCGCGCACGGTGCCGGGGCTGCCGGGCACGGGATGGTCTCCGCCATCGGCGTGGCCGGCCTGCCGGAGATCGGTGCGGGCGCCGATCTGGCCAGCCTGATCGTCGGCGCCGCTCCCGACCTGGCCGACGGGGACATCCTCGTAGTGACCTCGAAGATCATCAGCAAGGCCGAGGGCCAGGTGATCAGCGCCAGCCGGGAAGACGCGATCGAGGCGCAGACCGTGCGGGTGGTGGCACGCCGGGGACCGACCACGATCGCGCAGACAGCGCACGGGTTCGTGCTCGCCGCCGCCGGAGTCGATCGCTCCAACACCGCGCCAGGCACCGTCGTCCTGCTGCCAGCCGACCCTGACGGCTCGGCCAGACGCCTGCGGGCCGCCATCACCGAGCTGACCGGCGCGCGGATCGGGGTGCTGATCACCGACACCATGGGCCGGCCGTGGCGCAACGGCCAGACAGACACGGCGATCGGCGCCGCCGGCGTGCTGCCGCTGCGCGATCACCGCGGCCAGACCGACACCTTCGGCAACCTGCTTGAGGTCACGGTGGCGGCCGTGGCCGATGAGATCGCGGCGGCCGCCGAGCTGGTCAAGGGCAAGACCGATCAGGTGCCCGTGGCGATCGTGCGGGGCCTGCCCGAGCTGGTGACCACCGAGGCAGGCCCGGGTGCCGCCGCGCTGGTCAGGCCGGCCGCCGAGGACATGTTCCGGCTCGGCGCGGCTGACGTGCTGACCGAGCGCCGGACGATCAGGGACTTCACCGCCCAGCCTGTCGACCTCGCTGCCGTGCACCGGAGCATCGAGGCGGCCCTGACCGCGCCGGCGCCGCACCACAGCCAGCCCTGGCGATTCGCCATCGTGGAGTCGGCGGCGGCTCGGCAGCGGCTGCTCGACGACATGCTCGCCGCCTGGATGAACGACCTGCGCTCCGACGGTTTCACGCCAGACCAGATCGCCCGCCGCACCAGGCGCGGCGAGCCGCTGCGCAAGGCGCCGGTGATTGTCGTTCCCTGCCTGGTCAGCGAGGCCGCGCACGAGTACCCCGACGACCGCAGGAATGCCGCCGAACGGGCCATGTTCCTGGTCTCGATGGGGGCCGGCGTGCAGAATCTGCTGGTCGCGCTGGCCGTGGAAGGGCTCGGCTCGTGCTGGGTCTCAAGCGCGCTGTTCTGCGGCCCGGTCGCCGCCAGGGCACTCGACCTGCCACCGGGCTGGGAGCCCATGGGCGCGGTCGGCGTCGGTCACCCGGCCTCGGCGCCGAAGGCCAGGCCGCACCGCGACCCGGACGCGATGATCGTTACCCGCTGACGGAACTGCTGCTGACCACCAGCGCGGCCGGCTCCTGGCCTGGCCTGACCCCAGCGATCGCGAGCCGGGGTGAGCCCGGTGTCCAGGACGCGAGCTGCACCCGCGGCCTGAAGTTGAGCTCGGCCACCAGGTCGTCGCCTTTCCCCGGCCAGCCAAACCCTGCCAGCGCGACGCTGCTCAACCCGGTGGGCGGAACGTCGGTCAGGAAGCCAGTCGCCATCTCCGCCACCTCAAGCCGGACCGCGAGTGCACCACCGCCACTCCCGTCGCCGTAGCTCACCTGCAGCGCCAGGTAACGCCCGTCCGGGCTGAACTCTGCGTTAGTGACCGCGTTGCCGCTGGCCAGGTCGATGAGCCGGTCCCGGCCGGTGCCCAGGTCGCGCACGTAGACCGGGCAGACGACCACGCAGCGCGGTGCATAGGCGACCGAGGTCGCGCTCGCGGCCACGATGCCGTCGAAGCTGGCGGTGACCCGCCTGGCTGCCTGGTCCCACAGCACCGCCCGAGCGGCGTTCTCGCCGAGCAAGCCGGTCGTCAGCAGCAGGCCGCGAGTCGTGCCCCGGATGAGGCTCGTCCCGGCTGGCAGCGTGATCGCCCGGCCGGCCGCGGCCCCCGATGTCGTGAGCTCGCGTGCGACTCGGGCTGGGTAGCTCACCAGCCACAGCCTGTCCCCGGCGGCGGCCGGAGCGACCTGACTGGCGGTACCGATCAGGGCGGCTCGCCGCGCCCGGCCGGCCAGGTAGTAGACCGGACGCGGCGGGCCGGCGCAGCTATCGCAGGCCGCCTGGCCGGCCGGGGTGATCGCCCAGCCGGTGCCGACGCGGATGAACTTGTAGCCGGACTGGTCGTCAGGCAGCCCGAGTATGGGCTCGGTCCGGCCGGTGGCCGGCCAGAACCAGTCGGGCCGGGCGCCGGCTCTCGGTACCCGGGCGGTCTTGGCCCAGCGGGTCGTTCCGCCGATGCCGGAAGGAGCCGGATCCGCAGCCCCGGTCACGGGGCCGGTCTTCTGCACCCGAACCGAGACCGACCGGCCTGAGCGGTTGTTCTCTTGATGCGCGGCAGCCGGATGATGTCCCTGAGGCAGGTGCTCGACTACTACCAGCACCGCGACCGCGGTCAGGATCAGGCCAACGATCAGGCGCTTGCGCGAGCTGCCGCCTGGCGGCCGGTCTCCACCCTGGCTGATGATGTCTTCCACCGCTCGCACCGCCTGCCGCCAGAACGCGTCTCATCCCTGCTTCGACAATAGCCGCGTTCTGTTAGACCTCGCGGGGGCGGAGCGGGCGGTGATTATCCGCTGCCGGCTGCTTCGCAATGCCCGGCACCGGACAATCGCCGTCCGCTCCGCAGACTGACGCACAGACACCAGATCAACAACGCCCCGCCCGCCCCAGACCAGCCCCGCCACTCAGACCGGCCCGCCCACTCAGACCAGCCCGCCCACTCAGACTGGCCCCGGCCGCGCGGACCAGGTCGTGGAGGTTCCGTGATCATGGAACGCCGCATGATCACGGAAAATGGCTCTGGGCGGTTTCGTGATGTGAGCCGGGGCGGGGGATGACGGTCCGGAACGTCGGCAGGGTGATCGCCGGGCCGGGCTTGCGCGGGGTGAGGGGCCGGGTTTGGGGGCTTGCGGGGGGTTTGCGCCGGGGGGTGGCTAAAAGATCTAGGAGACTTTTTTCCTGTAGGAGGGTTGACCACCATATTCGCTGTTAAGTCTCCTACAGGAAAAAAGTCTCCTACAGGATCAGCCGAGCCTGGCAGCGGGTGAGCCGGCTGTGAACGATGAGTCACCTGGGGACCAGCCCCGGTCCGGGCGGTGGCTCCGCCAGGCCCGCGAGGCAGCCCGATCACGGAATTCGCGCCAGAGCCCGGAACATCAGGCGCGTGATCACACCACCAGAGCTTCGTGATCACTGTTGCCGGGCATGATCACGGAGCTTTGGTGGTGCCCGGCCGCCGGCCCGGACCCGTCACTCACCCGTCGCGGGCTGGTCACCGGACATCGCCGGCAATTCCTGGTGCTGCGGGCTATGCCGAGCCCGGTTCCGGCATCCATCAGGCGCTGGCGTTGCGGTTAGGGACTCGCCGCAGGAAACAGGCCGTCGACCCGAACCGGGCGAAACCGGGCGTTAGGTGGGACCGTTTGCCATTGTAGGACCAGCCGGAAAGCACATCGATGTGGTTGCGGCTGGCCGTACAACGGCAAAGCGTCCTACAGGATCTGGTCGAACCCTGAAGCCAGGCCGGCCGCTAGTACCCAAAAGGGGCGATATCCGGCAGGCTCGGTGTACGGCCGAGCTGACCCGCCGCCCGGAGCCGACCTGCCGCCAGGTACAGACCCGCGACAGCGCACCCTGAGTCCAGAAACCCGGACCCCTTAAGTCACGGACGCCCTCCGGGGCTACCGGCAACCGCCATCCCGACGGCGCTGACCAGCTTGTCCCATAGATCAATCTGTGCCGGTTTACGGTCGGCCGACCCAGCCCCAGCCGCAACCCCGGCCCCAGCCAAACCCCAGCCCAAGCCGCAACCCTGTCCCCAGCCCCAGCCCCAGCCGCAACCCCCAGCCCAGCCAAACCCCGGCCCCGCCCCTTAGCGGAGGATCAGGGAGGTTGGGTGCTGGCTGGGGTTTACGACTGCTACCGAGAGGCTGGCGCGGGTCGGGTCCCAGAAGGTCATCTGGACTCGGGTGCTGAAGCTCAGCTCGGTGACCAGGTCGTCGCGGGAGCCTGGCCAGCCGAAACCGGCCAGGGAGTCGCTGCTCACCCAGGTGTGCGGTACCGGGGTCAGGTGGCCGGTGGTCATGTCGGCGACCTCGAGCTGGATCGCCAGAGCTCCGCCGTCGCCTCCGTCGCCGGGGCCGAAGCTCACCTGGAGTGCGAGGAACCGGCCGTCGGGGCTGAACGTCGCGTCGGTCACGAACTGGCCGTCGGCCAGGTGCAGGGTCAGCCGCCGGCCGGTCATCAGGTTGACCACGTCGACCGGGCACAGGGCGGTCCCGCACTGCGGGGTGTAGGCGACCTGGGTCGCGCTGGCGGCCACGACCTTGGTGAAGGTGCGGGTCACCTTGCCGGTGGCGGGATTCCAGAGCCTGTCGGGCAGCGTCGACTCGGGCGCGGTGATCGGCTCGAGCAGCAGTCCTCGGTCGGTGGCCTGGTCGATCCGGTAGCCGGCCGGCAGCAGCACCTGATGGCCGATCGAGGCGCCGGTGCCGGTGAGCTCCCTGGCGATCCCGACCTCCCCGGCCGGGTTCTGGCCGCCGGGGTAGCTGGTGAGCCACAGCGCTCCGCTGGTCGCCGCCGGCGCGATCTGGTCGGCGCTGCCGACTATCGTCGCGGTCCTGGCCCGGTCCGCCAGGTAGTAGACCGGCGCCGACGGGCCGGTGCAGTCGCCGCAGCCAGGCGGGTCGGGCTGGATGGCCCAGCCACCGCCTACCCGGGTGAAGACGTAACCAGGCCCGTTGGCCGGCAGGCCGCCGATCGTCTGGGTACGGCGCTGGTTCGGCCAGAACCAGTCCGGCTGAGCGCCCGTGCGAGGCAGCCTGGCCCCGGCGGCCCACGGCCGGGCCGGGCCGAGCAGCCCGAGCGGCGGCGCGGGCGGCAGTTGCGCGTGAGTGGCGGCAGGCCGGCCGAGGTTAGGCGTGTGCCGCCCGGCTCCAGTGTTCCGGCTGGCCTGCGGCGAGCTTCCGCCATGCGGCAGATGCTCAGCCACGACCAGAGTCAGGACCACCGCCGCCGCCGCGATCCACACCAGCCGCCTGCGCCAGCCGCCAGGTGGCCGGTCAGCACCCCCGCTGATCAAGTCTTCCATGTACCGCACCACCCGGATCACGCCAGTCTCATCCCTGACGATACCGGTGCGCCTGCCACCCGGAAATGGCGCTAGGAGGCCGTCGAGGCTGTTTCCTTGATCGTTCTGGTGATCTACCCCGCTTGGGCAGATTTCCGTGATCATGAGATAGAGCTTGATCACGGAACACGAGTCGGGTGATCACGCCATCCAGTTTCCGTGATCAAGGCGCCGACCATGATCACGGAGCTTCCGGCGGCGTGAGCCAGCCGTTCGCTGACCTCCTAGAGCGCGAGGTGCCTCGACAGGTCGGAGCCGAAGACCCCATCCGGGTCGAACTGCGCCCGCAGTCGGCGGAAATCGGCCAGCCCCGGATACATCTGGCCCATCAGCCCGGCCGGGATCCGGGAGTCCTTGGCCAGGTAGAGCCGCCCGCCCGCGCCGAGCACCAGCTCATCAAGCTCCCCGAGCAACTGGCTCAGCCACGGCGTACGCGCCGGGAAGTCGAGCGCCAGCGTCCAGCCCGGCATCGGGAACGACAGCAGGCCTGGATCACCGGCACCGAACCGCTTGAGCACCGTCACGAAGGACGGCGCCCGCAGCGCGCTGATCCGCTCAAGGGAGCGCCGCACGACGTCGCCGGCCTCGAACGGCACCACAAACTGGTACTGGCGGAACCCGGCCGGCCCGTACACCCTGTTCCAGTTCCTGATCCCGTCGAGCGGATGGAAGAACTGCCCGATGCTCTGGATCTCCCCGAGCCGCCGCCGCGGTGCCTTGCGATACCAGGCCTCATTGAGCAGCGCCACCGTCCGCCGGTTGATCAGTCCGCCGGGAAACACGGCCGGCGCCCCGGCCAGCGCCGACGGCCTGAACGCCAGCGGCCGCCCCCGATCGGCGTACTTGAGCTCCCCCGACCGTAGCGAAATCACCACTGGTAATAACAGAACGCCCCAGGCTGGCCCCGCTCGCCAGGCAATCGGTCCAGGCGACGGTGTAGTCATAGTCCTTGTCGGTCTCGGTCAGGTACGCCATCGTGGCATCGATATCGGCGGTCTTGACCGTGTCCACCACGAGCCGCGCCGTCTCCACCCGCTTGAGCTGTATCGTCGCCCGCAGCACCACCCCGGTAAGCCCCATGCCGCCCGCCGTCGCCCAGAACAGCTCGGGACTCCCCTCCGGCGTCACCGTCCGGACATCCCCGGCCGCGAGCAGCAGCTCAAACGAGATCACATGCCGGGCAAAACTCCCCGCGACATGATGATTCTTCCCATGCACATCAGCCGCGATAGCCCCCCCAACACTAACCTGCCGAGTCCCCGGCGAAACCGGCACAAACCACCCATCCGGCAAGCACCGCACCATCAGCTGCTCAAGACTGACCCCCGCCTCACACGTAACCACCCCGCTGTCAGCGTCAAACGCCAGCACATCGGCCATCCCGGCAGTCGACACCACCAGCCCTCCATCATTCTGCGCCGCATTGTTATAGCTCCGCCCCATTCCCCGAGCAATAACCCCGCCACTCCCCGCAGCCCCCTTGACCAGCCCGGCAACCTCGTCCCCCGACCCCGGCACAGCCACCCGCGCCCACGAAGGCTCAGTAAGCCCCCACCCAGTCAGCCTCACCCTGCCCGAGTCCAGCTTCGCAGACATCTAGCTTCACTCCCTGCTGTAAGACCAGTTCCGGGGCGGATCGGGTGGCGGTCATCCAACGCCGGCTGCTACGCAACGCCTAGCGTCGGACGACCGCCACCCGCCCCGTAGCTGAGTTACCAGACAACCGACACCGGCTCCCCAGCCAGCCCAGCCCTAGATACCCATTCGTGACCGACTAACCAGCCGAGACCAGCCGCCAGGGCCAGGCCGCCAGGCCGTCGCCTCCTGCCGAGAGTCAGCGGCCGGACGACGTGCTGTCGATGCTAGGCGTTGCGAAGCAGCCGGCATCGGCAACACGTCGCCCGACCGCCCCCCTAGTGCATTGCTCGAAGACCAAGCCCTATCAGGCACCAGCCGAAGGAAGATCGATCAACGGCAACGCAGGACGAGAAGCACCCCGGACAGACGCGCAGACCCCGTCGCTCGCATGGGCCGCGGCGACCCTTTCATCTGAAGGCTGTTTGTAGGTTGTCGTTCGCTGACTGATCGTGCGGCCAGTTGGCTCTACCATCGCGGCCAGCTCGCTGATCGTCTTGAACGAGCCATTGACCGAGCCGGCCATGCGGCTGATCGTCTCCTCCATCAGCGTGCCGCCGAGATCGTTGACGCCGCCGGCCAGGACGTCGCGGCAGAGATCATCGCCGAGCTTGACCCAGGAGCACTGGATCGAGTCGATCGCGCCGTGCAGCATGAGGCGGGACAGCGCGTGGACCGCGCGGTTCTCGCGGCGGGTGGGGCCGGGCCGGGCCAGGCCGGCCAGGTAGATGGGCGAGCTGGCGTGGACGAAGGGCAGCAGCACGAACTCGGTGAAGCCGTGCGTGCGGTCGGCGATGCCCCGGATGACCCGCAGGTGGCCGACCCAGTGGGCCGGGGTGTCGACGTGGCCGTACATCATCGTGGCCGTGGTCGGGATGCCGAGCTCGTGGGCGGTGGTCATGACCTCGATCCAGGCCGAGGTGGGCAGCTTGCCCTTGGTGAGGACCCAGCGGACGTCGTCGTCGAGGATCTCGGCGGCGGTGCCAGGCAGCGAGTCGACACCGGACTCGCGGGCGCGCTGCAGCCAGTCGCGGACCGGCAGGCCGGTGCGGGCCGTGCCGTTCATGACTTCCATCGGGGAGAAGGCGTGGACGTGCATCTCGGGGCGACGGCGCTTGACCTCGGCCGCGATGTCGAAATACGCCGTGCCCGGCAGGTCGGGATGGATACCGCCCTGCATGCAGACCTCGGTGGCGCCAGCCGCCCAGGCTTCGTCGGCCCGGTCGCCGATCTGCTCCAGCGACAGGGTGTAGGCGTCGGCGTCGGTGCGGCGCTGGGCGAAGGCGCAGAAGCGGCAGCCGGTGTAGCAGACGTTGGTGAAGTTGATGTTGCGGTTGACGACGTAGGTGACCGGGTCGCCGTTGACGTCGCGGCGGATCGAGTCCGCGAGCGCGGCCAGCGCGTCGAGCTCCGGGCCGTCGGCGTCGAGCAGGGCCAGGGCCTCAGCGTCGGTCAGGCCCGCCGGATCACGCTCGGCGCTGCGCAGGGCCGCCGCAATTTCGGAACGCAGCCGTTCCGGAACTGAGCTGCCGGAGCTGCCGGCGGCTGGATCGATCCGTCCGGCTATCTCGGCCCAGTCGCCGTAGACCTCGCCGAAGTCGGCCCGGCGGTCGGCGGTGCGGCCCGTGGTGTCGATGCTGACATGCAGATCGGTGCGGCCGGACGACTCGCCCCAGCCGCCGTCTGGCTCCTGCCAGGGCAGGCCGGCCGGGCTCGCGGCCTCATTGGCCAGGCCCGTCGCGGGATCGGCGAGCGCGGCCACGTGCGCGGCAAGCCTCGGGTCGAGCCAGGGCTCACGGAGATAGCCGGGGTAGATCGTCAGCCGCTCGCGCAGTTCGAGTCCGGCGGCGGCGGTGCGGCTGGCGAGGACGTCGATCTGGGGCCAGGGGCGTTCTGGGTTGACGTGATCGGGGGTCAGTGGCGAGACCCCGCCCCAGTCGTCGATCCCGGCGTCCAGGATGAGCTGGTACTCCTCGCCGATCAGGTTCGGCGGGGCCTGAATCCGGATGGCCGGGCCGAGCACCAGCCTGGAGACCGCGATCGTGGCGGCGAGGTCGTCCAGTTCGGCATCAGGCATGCCGCGCATCTTGGTGTCTGGTTTGGCGCGGAAATTTTGCACGATGACCTCTTGCACGCCACCGTACTCACGAGCCACGGCGCGGATCGCGAAGATCGAGTCGGCCCGCTCGGCCAGCGTCTCGCCGATGCCGATCAGGATTCCGGTGGTGAAAGGCACGGCTGAACGGCCGGCGTCTTCCAGAACGCGGAGCCTGACCTTGGGGTCCTTGTCCGGGCTGCCGAAATGGGGCGCGCCCTTTTCCCTGAACAGCCGCTCCGAGGTCGTTTCGAGCATCATGCCCATGGACGGCGCGACCGGCTTGAGCCGCTGGAAATCCTGCCAGGTCAGCACGCCTGGGTTGAGATGCGGCAGCAGCCCGGTCTCCTCAAGCACCCGGATCGCCATTGCCCGGACGTAGGACAGCGTGTCGTCGTAGCCGTGCGCGTCCAGCCATTCTCTGGCCTGCTTCCAGCGCGCCTCCGGCCGGTCACCGAGGGTGAACAGTGCTTCCTTGCAGCCGAGGGCGGCCCCTTGCCTGGCGATCTCCAGGACCTCGTCCGGCGACAGGTAGGCGCTCTCCAGCCGGCCGGGCACGGTGACGAACGTGCAGTACCCGCATCTGTCCCGGCAGAGCCTGGTCAGCGGGATGAACACCTTGCGCGAGTACGTGATCACGCCCGGCCGGCCGGCTGCCACCAGCCCGGCGTCCCTGACCCGGGCCGCGTAGCCGAGCAACTCGGTTAGCTGCTCGCCCCTGGCGTGCAGCAGGACAACGGCCTCGGCCTGGTCGAGCGGCTTTCCGTCGCGGGCACGGGCCAGAGCCCGGCGAAGGGCATTGCTGCCGGGACGGCCTGGACTCTCGGGGGCATCGGACGGCTGCCGGTTATCGGCGGTTCGCACCATGCTCCTAACCCTAGGGCTGACGGCCAGGTGCGCTGATCGCAGGGAGTCACCGCTAGAGCCAGCTCACCCTCGCACCATCAGGCGCGCCATCCTCGGGGCCGGTCGCCAGCTTGCCGGCCTTGACGTCGTCCAGTAGCCCCTGGAGCGCCTTCATGATCTCAGGCGCCCGATCGCGGAGACTCTGCGCGTCGGCCGCGAAGGACTCGCCATCCGGGACGCCGGCCCTGGTCAGCAGGGCCGTCAGGTCGGAGAGCTGGTCGCCGACCCACTCAACCGGGCTGGCCGACAGCTCGGGGTCGAACACCCGGGTGGTGGGATTCCAGCCATTGAACGCCGGGTGGTGATGGGCGCGGTTCAGGCTGCCGGGCGTACCGCTGGCGGTTTCGAGCAGGTCTGCCCGCCAGACCGGCTGGTCGACCTGGATCGGCCTGGCGGAGTAGATCGTCCCGTGTAGCTCGCCCTGACTGAGCATCCGCAGCTCAAGCCGGACCCCGCGCTCGGCCCCCTCCTGCCCCGGCTTCGGATTCGGGTCCACGAAATAAAGGTCACTGACCACGACACCGACCCGCTCGAATCCGAATACGTAAAGCACCGCGGCCTCCAGCCAAGATTTGAGATCTGCACCCAATTCTCTCCTTCAGCTAGCCGACGTGCCACTGTTACCAGCGACACATCCAGGACCGCTACCCGCGCGGAGTCTCCTGGCAGGCCCGGACGACGAAGTCCAGCGGCACGGCGTGCCTGACGTGCCCTAGGTAGCCGGTCGTGGTGACTGCCAGGAACAGTGAGTCGAGCAGCGCCTCCTGCACCGCCTGCGTCGTCGCCGTGAAGACCGGCCCGAGCCCCGAGTCTGCGGCCGCAGGCCCTTGCCCGGTGCTGAACGCGATGGCGTAATCACCACTGGCCTGCGCGAAGTCCGAGCCAACCGCGCTCATGGCGAAGACGGCCCGTTTCGCCACTCTGGTGAGCTGGCGTGCATCGAGCGCCAGGTCAGTGGCAACGACAATCATGCAGGAATTCCCGCCCGGCTCGTCCTCTTCGCCAGCACCCGCCGCACCGGCCCCGCCCGCCGCACTCGCCCCGCCCGGCGCACTCGCCCCGCCCGGCGCACTCGCCCCGCCCGGCGCACTCGCCGCGCCGAGAGCCTGGCGGGCGGTGATCTGGACGCCGCGAACCGTCAGGGTGCCGGAGAAATTGGACTGGACCAGCGCCCCAGTCACGCCGGCCGAGCCGTCGGCCAGCCGCACTCGCCTGGACGCCGTGCCAGTCCCCGCCTTGAACCCGAGCGCGGCCACCCCGGTCCCCGCTCCGACACATCCCTGGGCAACCGCGCCACCACGCGCGCCGGCGAGCGCGGCAAGGACGTGCTGCTCGGTGATCGGCCGGGCCGCGATGTCGGAGAGGTAGCCGTCGTTGGTCTCGCCGACCACCGGGTTCACTGTCTGCATGGCCCCATTGCCTGGCCGTCCAAGCATGTAGGTCACCAGTGCGTCCGCCGCCCGGAACGCCGACAGCGTGCCGGTCAGAACAATCGGCGTCTCGATTACCCCGAGCTCGACCAGCTGAGTGACGCCGATCAGCTTTCCGTACCCGTTCCCCACGAACAGGCCGGCAGCCAACTCGCCACCGGCCCGGTCGACGCCATCCGGGACTATCGCAGTGACTCCGGTGCGCAGATCCGCGCCTTCGACCAGCGTCGTATGACCAACTCGGACCGCAGCCACATCGGTGATGGCATTGAATGGCCCGCCCGGCTTACCTCCCGGTCCCAGCCCGAGCTCCGCAGCCCGCCGCCGACCCCGCTCCTGACCCGACTCCCCCGCCCACCCCCGACCCGGCTCCGGTGCCTGCCCCCGACCCGGCTCCGGTGACCAATGCGCTCGCTCCAAGACCGCCCCTCGCCTAACTCTCGTCCCACCGTCAACTCTTGTCCCGGCCAATTCGGTCCGGCCCACTTGAATATGACACAGGCGCGGCTCTTTTGGGATGCGCTACCGCAGCTGGGGACCCCTGGAGTCGCTGCGGCAGCAGTAGGGGTCCCCAGCTGCTGCCCGCGTCGGAGGCCGGCTGCCCCCGCACCGGCCGGAGCGTGACCAGATCGTCTGCCCGATGCCTGGTTTCATCCACTTTCATCCCAAGCACCCGATCCCAGTAACGCCTCGGCACAGCAGTTCCGCTCCGGCGTCGCTACCGGAGCGACAGCTAAGGGACAACGTTGCCGCTGGAGCGACAGCTAAGGGACAACGTTGCTGCCGGAGTCCGGCGCCGCCGTCGGGCAGTGGGCCAGAATGACTGATATTTACCATTTTGGGTGAGGGTGCCGATGGCCGGGCACCGGCGGAAGCCGGACAGCCTGGTCCGACGGCCCCCAGCCAGGCATCCGGGTACCCTCGCAACCTTCCGTGATCATGAAGCAGACCTTGATCACGGAACCTCACTAGGGTGATCACACCTCCCGGTTTCCGTGATCAGCTTGTATTCCATGATCACGGAGATGAGCGGGGGTGAGTTCCGGCCGGGCCAGCGGCTGAGCCGGGACCGGGCCCGAGCCGGGACCGGGGCCGAGCCGGGGCCGAGCCGGGACCGGGCCCGAGCCGGGACCGGGGCCGAGCCGGGGCCGAGCCGGGGCCGAGCCGGGACCGGGCCCGAGCCGGGACCGGGGCCGAGCCGGGACCGGGGCCGAGCCGGGGCCGAGCCGGGCCGGCGGGCTAGAGTGCGCGGTAGTCGCGGGCGGGGTTGCGGGGGCCGTGTCTGGGTGGCGCGGGGCCGGCCAGGGCGGCTAGCTGGGCGGCTCGGTGGCGGTGGCCTGGGTACGGCGCGAGGAGCTCCAGCATTCCCGCGTCATCGACCGCGTGGCCGGCCAGTGCCCAGCCGACCAGCGTCGGCAGGTGATAGTCGCCGACCGAGACCGCGTCGGCGTCGCCGCAGGCGCGCTGCCTGATCTCGGCGGACGTCCAGGGGCCGATGCCCGGCAGGGACTGGAGCCTGCGGTCGGCCTGGTCGGGCGGCAGCGTGATGATCTGTTCTAGCCGGGCGGCTACCCGGGCGGCGCCGGCGATGGTCCGGGCCCGGACGGCTTCAACGCCGGCCCGGTGCCAGTCCCAGGACGGGATGCCAGCCCAGGCTCGCGGGCCGGGAGGTACCCGCAGGCCGGCCGGGGCTGGTCCGGGGCCGGCTCGCCGAATCGGCGCAACAGGGTCTGCCAGGCTCTGGTGGCTTCCTTGCCGACGACCTTCTGCTCGAGCACAGCGGGCACGAGTGCCTCTAGCACCAGCCCTGACTTGCCGATCCGCCAGCCGGGGTGGTTGCGGGCGGCGGCGCGAAGCACCTCGTGCCGCGGCACGAAGCCGGACGGCCGGTCATCGGCGCCCAGCATGGCCGGGAGCCAGGCCAGCAGCCAGTCAGCTCCTGACCCCCACGCGGCCGCGCTGACCGTGGTTCCGAGGTCTCGATCGGCACGCCACGAGACTCGAAGGCTTCCCGCGCCGTCGGGGGTCAGGCACGCACGCCAGATCGCTCCGGCCTCATCGACCGCGTGGGCGGGGTCGCCATAGCCTCGGCGGTGTACCCGCAAGACCGAGGCGACATCGATCGGATAAGGCGCGGTCCACCGCCGTTCGACCCGCCCGGCCTCCCCGACCCGCCCGGCCCCGGACCCGGCCCCAGCCGCCTGACCGGGCGCCGCCTCGTCGAGCGTCATCGCGGCACTAGGGCCGGCTAGGCATCGGCGGAGAACCTGATCGACGTCTGATCCAGCCGCACGCCCGGCCAGACCCGCAGGCCGCGGCGCAGTTCGTTGCCGCTGGCGACGTCGGCTTCCGAGCCGATGACCACGCCGTCGAGCACGGCGCCTGGTCCGACCCGCGCCCCCGAGCCGATGACGCTGGCGGTGACCCTGGCCCCGGCACCGATGGTCACCCGGTCGAAGAGGACGGACGCGTCCACGGTCGCGCCGGCGCCGATCAGGCTCCCGGCACCGACCGCGGTACCGCCGGTCAGGGTCGCGGATTCCAGCACCCGCGTGCCCGGCAGCAGCAGCGCCTGGCCGCACTCACCTGGTACCGCAGGCGAGGCCAGCTCGCCGAGCACCAGGTCGCAGGAGCCGCGCACGTAGGCCTCTGGCGTGCCGACGTCCAGCCAGTAGGCCGACTCCAGATAGCCCATGACGGTCTCGCCGGCCGCGATCAGCGCGGGGAAGGTGTCACGCTCGACCGAGAGCACCTGGCCGGCCGGCATGGCGTCGATGAACCGCCGGGTGAAGATGTAGCAGCCGGCGTTGATCTGGCTGGTCACCGGGTGCGACGTCTTCTCAAGGAACGCGGTGACCCGGCCGTCGAAGTCGGTCGGCACGCAGCCGAATCTAGCCGGATCAGGCACCTCGACCAGATGCAGCGTGACGGCGGCTTCTGCCTTTGCGTGCAGGGCGAGCTGGGCACCTAGATCGTGGCCGGAAAGGACGTCGCCGTTCAGGACGACCACCGGGTCCTGCGGGCCGCTGCGCAGGCTCGCGGCGGCGTTCCTGATGCCGCCGCCGGTCCCGAGTGGCTCGGCCTCGTGCACGTACACGATCTCAAGGCCGAAGTCCTCGCCGTCGCCGAATACCGCGGCGAACATCTCGGCGCGGTAGGCGGTGGCCATCACGATCCGGGTAATGCCCGATTGCGCCGCCCTGGCGATCTGATGAGCGAGGAACGGCACCCCGGCCGTCGGCAGTAGCGGCTTGGGGGTCCCGATGGTCAGCGGGCGCAGCCTGGTGCCCTGCCCGCCGACGAGAAGTATCGCCTCCAGCAGTGCGCCCTGCGGACTGGCGCCCGCAGGGCGCACTCCCGGTGCTTGCCTACCAAGTGCGGCCTGCGGACTGGCGCCCGCAGGGCGCACTGCCGGTGCTTGCCTGCCCTGACCGGTCTCCGGGTGATTCTCAGCATCGCTCGGCATGACCAGGGAGACTACCCTTGCCCGGCCGATGCCGCGCGCTCATAGCACGCTAGATGGGCCTGAGCCGACGCTTCCCAGGTGAACTCCAGTGATCTGGCATACCCGGCCCGCCCCAGCGACTCGCGCTGAGCCGGGTCGTCGATGAGCCCGCGAAGCGCGGTCTTGATGCTGGCCGCGTCGGGCTCGGTGTAGGCGACAGCGTCGCCGCCCACCTCGGGCAGTGAGGTCCTGTGCGTCGTGAGCACCGGCGCACCGCAGGCCATCGCCTCAAGTACGGGCAGGCCGAACCCCTCGCCGGTGCTGGGGAACGCGACCACGAGAGCGCCGCCGAAGAACCCTGGCAGGTCGGCGAAGTGCAGGTACCCAGGCCGGACCAGGCGCAGATGCGCGGGCACCGCCGCGACAGCCGCATCGACCTCGTCGCTCCACCCGGTGCCCCCGGCAAGCACCAGGGCCGGCGGGTCAGCCAGGTCGGCCACGGCATCCACCCAGCCGGCGATCAGGGCCGGCAGGTTCTTGCGCGGCTCAAGCGTCCCGAGGTAGGCCACGTACGGCTTGCCGTGCAGGCCAAGCCGGCCAGCGACCCGGTCGAGCTGAGCGGCGTCCGGCCGGCAGAAGAGCGTGTGGTCCACGCCGTGATACGCCACGTCGATCTTGGTCGAGTCGGGCTCAAGCACGCGCACCAGCTCGTCCCTGGTCGCCTTGGACGGGACGATCAGCCTGGTGGCCCGCCACGCGGAGGTCCGGATCGCCGCCTTGTAGAACGTGGCGGTCACCGGACTGTGCGTATCAGGAGCGGTAAAGAAGGTCAGGTCATGAATGGTCACGACGGTGGGCATGCCCGGCCGCAGCGGCATCGAGTAGTGCGGCGAGTGAATGACGTCGGCACCGGCCTGAGTCGCGGCCAGAGGCAGGCCGCTCTGCTCCCACGCCAGCCTGGCCGGCCGGTGCGCGATGGCAGGCGGCCCGGGGACGATCCGCGCACCAGGCAGCAGCCTGGTGTAGCGCTCCTCATCGGCGCGCTGACAGGCCAGTGCCAGGTCGGCGCCGGCTGCGGACAGCGCGCTGACCAGACCGTCTACGTACCGGCCGAGCGCACCGCGGTCAGCGGGCACGCCGGTCGCGTCCACGAGCACACGGGGGCCCACTACGCGTCAGGCTCCTTTCACATGACACCTGAAGTTAGATCGGGAACTGCCACAGTGAAGTTTGCCCTCCCGGATGTCCCCGCTGTTCCGAGCCTACGCCCTTGACGGGCGCGGCGTGGCACGGCAAGCGTGACGTTTGCCTGCTTCCGCGCCGACAGAGGCGTCCTGGCACCCGATTGCCGCCCAGCCGATGCCAGACTGACATCGAGCCGACATCCGGCGGACACCACCGCGCACCGGCCGCTAGGGCGACGGACTAGGCGAACCAGACGGCGACGGGCTAGGCGAGGCTGACGGGCTCGCCGGCGGGCTCGCCGACGGCTTACCGGTGCTCTTGGTCGGCTTGGCGGCCTGCTGGGCCTGGTCCAGGGCGTTCTTCATCTTGGTGATGTCCTGGCCGTACAGCGTGAAGTTCGGCGGGTTCGCGTGCAGCGCGGTCTGCGCCTGGTTGTAGAACCTCTCGGCCTGGGCCAGGAAGCTGAGCACGAGCGCGTTCACCTGACCGCCCGGCCCCGAGGGTGCCCCGCCAGCGGTGGGCTGGCCGGTCGTCCCGAATACCTGCGCCAGCGACCCGACCAGCGTGTCGGCGAAGCCAACCTGGCCGTTATAGAAGGTGAAGACCTTCTTCAGCTGCGGGTAGGAGCCGCTGTTGGTGGTCGAGGACGCGGACACGTAGACCGGCTCCACCGACAGCAGCCCGCCGCCGAGCGGCACGGTCACCAGGTTGCCGAGCGTGACCTTGGAGCCGCCTCGCCGCAGCAGGCTGAGCTGCTCGGAGGCGGGAGTAAACGCCTCGAAGTTGCTCTGCACCTGCTGGGGCCCGGGGATCGCGGTGTCCTGGGGTAGCTGCAGGAGCTGGATCTTGCCGTAGCCCGGACTCTGCGGATTGCTGTCCACCGCCATGAACGCCGACAGATTGGGCCGGTTGCGCGGAGTAAACAGGCTGACCAGCGAGAACTGCGGCGTGGTCGTGCCCGGCATGTCCAGCGTGAAGTAATACGGCGGCTGGGTGATCTGGAAGCCACCGGCGGCGGTCGGGTCATCCGGGACGGCCCAGAAGTTCTGACCGCCGTAGAAGGCGGCCGGCTGCTGCACGTGGAACTGCGCCAGGATGGCCCGCTGCGCGTCGAACAGCACCTCCGGGTACCGCAGGTGCGGCAGCAGCAGCGACGGGATGTCCTTCTGCGGCGAGATCAGTCCGGGGAATGCCTTCATCCACGTCATGAGCAGCGGGTTGGCCGGGCCCCACTGGTACAGGTGCACAGCGCCGGTGAAGGCGTTGACGGTTGCCTTGACCGAGTTGCGCAGGTAGTTGACCGACCCGCTGTTCGGCCCGACGGCCAGGCCGCCGGGGCTGTAGGTGTTCGAAGAGGCCTGGTCCAGGTTGATCCGCTTGGAGTACGGATAGTCATCGGTAGCGGTGTACCCGTCCACCACCCACACGATCTGGCCACCCTGGACGACCGGGTAAGGATCGCCGTCCAGGGTGAGGAACGGCGCGACCTTCTCGATCCTGGCGCGGGGGTCCCGCACGTACATGATCTTGGAGTTGCCGGTGATCGCGCTCGACAGCAGGATGTTGACTTCCCTGAACCTGATCGCGAACAGCAGCCTGCTGCCGAACGAGCCGATCGAGACGCCGCCACCGCCGCTGTAGTGGTTGTTCTGCTGGCCGCCTGTGCTTTCGTTCGGGTAGTCGAGCTCGAGCTGGCGGGTGTCCGCGATGACGTAGTCGGCCCCCGCGTGCCCGAAGTAGATCCGCGGCTCGAACTTGCCGAGCTGACCAGACGGGGGGACGTCGCTCTCGGTGAAGTCCGGGTTGCCGTTGGGCGCCGACGATCCCGACGAGGCAGAGACGAATCCGTAGCCATGGGTGTAGATCAGGTGCGTGTTGATCCAGTTGCTCTGACCGGACGGCGGGCCTGACATATCCCTGACCCCGACCACCATGTCCTGCGCCACCGGGTTCGAGCCGATCACGTACCTGTCCATCGCGAGCACGCCGGCGAACTGGTAGTAGCTCTTGACCTGCTGAAGCTGCTGGAACGTCGTGGAGATCACGTCCGGGTCGATCAGCCTGAGGTCGGGCAGGCCGGCCGTCGCCGCCGCGAGCGAGGCCAGCTTCGCGGTCGAGGTCGCGCTATAGGGGGTGACCTGCGTCCCGTCGACGTTGTAGGCCGACCTGGTGTTCGTGATCTCGCGCGCGATGTACGGGCGCTCCTTGACCGCCTCGTTCGGCTTGACGACGAACTGCTGGATGATGAACGGGTAGATCCCGCCGATGACCACGGCTGACAGCACGAGCAGGCCGAACCCCATCGCCGGAAGCAGCGCGCTTCGCCTGACCGCGCCGGCCAGGAACAGCGCCGCGCAGATCACGGCGATAGCCGCGAGCACCGTCTTAGCCGGAAGCACGGCGTGCACATCGGTGTAGGAAGCGCCGGTCTGCACCACCCCGCGCTGGGAGAAGTCGATCGCGTACCTGTCCACCCAGTAGGCGATGGCCTTCAGCGCGACGAACACGCCCACGAGAACGAACAGGTGCGAGCGCGCCGCCCGCGAGGGCTGAGCGTGCCTGGCCAGCCGCAGTCCGCCGTAGAGCACGTGCACGGCGGTCGACAGCACCAGCGAGAGCAGGATGGCAGCGAACAGGAAGGACAGCGCTAGCCGCAGGAACGGATAGACATTGATGAAGAAGGAAATATCCAGGTGGAACTGGGGATCCTTGACGCCGAAGGGCACCCGGTTGATGAACAGCAGCCAGGTCTGCCAGTTGCTCGCGGCGGTAAGGCCGGAGATCAGGGCGATCAGTCCGAGCACCACGGCGGCCACCCCGCGCCGGTGCGGATCGATGGCCTGCCGGTACGCCTCGACGCCCTGGTGCTCAGGCCCGGTCGGCGGGTCCGACGGCCGCATCCGGTAGGCCAGCACCAGGTTGGCGCCGATCACGGCGATCATGAACAGCGCCGTGATCACGAAGAGCAGCCATTTGGTCCCGTAGGTCGTCGTGAACACCCGCGTCTGCCCGACCGAGGAAAACCACAAGAAGTCCGTCCAGATCCCGGCGGTCACCGAGATCAGGATCGCCGCCAGCACGATGATGATGACCGTGGGGACGACGAATCTCGGCCAGCGCGGCATGGTCACCTGGCGATTACCGCCAGAATGCTGCGGGCCAGGAACTCGGAAAGCCACCTGATTTTCCCTTTCATGAGCCAGACCTACTCGGGCAGGCAGGTCCTTGACGGCAACTTACCGGTATCCCCGCTGAAGGGACTAACAGGCGGGCACTGGCTTGCCCTGCTTCAGCGCCGTCAGTGCCGCGACAGCGCCTCGCAGCGTACTGACCTTGACGAGCCTGAGTCCCGCTGGGACCGCGCCTGCGGTGTCACCGCAGTTAGACGCCGGGGTGAGAAAGACGGTCGCGCCGACTGCCCTGGCCGCGGCCATCTTCTGCTGTATCCCGCCAATCGGGTCGACGGTGCCGTTGACCTCGATCTCGCCCGTTCCCGCGATGAACTTGCCGCCAGTCAGGTTCGCCTGAGTCAGCTTGTCCATGATGGCCAGCGCGAACATCATCCCGGCACTCGGGCCCCCGATATTGCCGATACTTATCGTGACCTTGAACGGGAACACGAACGACTCGACCAGATTGACCCCGATCACAGGCTGGCCCTGGAAGGTGGCAGTCCTGAGGGAAAATTTACGCAACTTGCCCGCTCGTCTGACTGTGAGCCCGATTAGCTCACCCGCAGCCGTGACCTTGGCCCTGATCAGGGTCTGCGCGCTGGCCCGGCAGGTGACTGGGGTGCCGTCCACACTGGTGATGACGTCGCCCTTGTGCAGGATGCTGGCTGCGGGCAGTCCCTTGACCGTGCTCTCGATCGTGTCGACGGTGCTGAACTTGATCCCGAGCTGGCACAGGGCGGCAGCGGTGGCAGTCTGCTGCGAGTTCACCATCTGCTCGGTGTCCTGCTTGAGCACCTCTTGCTGGCTCTGCCCTGGCGGGAAGAGCTCCTCCTGCGGCACCACCGCGTTGTTCGGGCTCAGCCAGGCCCGGAGCGCGGCGAAGATGTTGAACGGCGGCCGGGCGCCGGGGCCGCCGACGAACGAGACCGTGACCATGTTGAGGTGGCCGTCCGTGCCGAACGTGCGGTGCCCGGTGATCGAGATGATCGGCTTGTGACCAAGCGAGCCGAGAGTGTTGTAGGTCGGCCCGGGGAACAGCGCTACGTACGGCACAGGCACCACGGAGGCCACAAGCAGTGCGCCGATCACTCCGACGCTCGCGATCAGCAGGGTTACCGCGCGACGTGACATGGGGGCAAGGCTACGCGCTGTTCACCCATTCGCTTGCGCCGCCTGCGAACCGCTGATGCTTCCAGATCGGAACTGTCTGCTTCAGCTCGTCGATCAGGGCGCGGCAGGCGTCGAAGGCGGTCCCCCGGTGACCGCTTGACACCGCCACGACCACGGCCAGGTCGCCGATTTCCAGATCGCCCGTGCGGTGCACGGCGGCGATGGCGTTGACGTCAAAACGGCTGGCCACCCGCTCGGCGACCTGGCGCAGGTGGTCGGCGGCCGAGGGATGCGCCGTGTAGGAGAGGGCGGTAACTGACTTGCCCTCATCGTGGTCGCGGACCGCGCCGGCGAAAAGAGCGATGCCACCTGAGGCCGGGTCCATGACCGCGCCCCTGACCTCATCGATGGACAACGGAGTCTCGCGCACCTCGGCGAGCCTGATCACATTCACCAGCTAACGCTACATCGGGGTACGCGGCTATCCATCACGCCGGCGCTTGCGGACCTGCCTGACGATCGCCGCCGTCCCGATCACGGCCACAGTTCCGGCGGCCGCCGTGATCGTCGCGTCCTTCTTCGCCAGCCTTCGCCCGGCGACGGCATGGTGTCCGGCCCGCTGCTCCAGCAGGGTGCACAGGGCCTCGGCGTTGGTGACCGCTGGCCGCCAGCCCGCCTGCCGCAGGGTCAGGCAGTCGACGACCCACGGGTAGACGACGTAGTGCAGGTCAGCCACGGGAGACGGCGTAATGCCAGCCCGGTGCAGTCGCTGGGCCGTGGCGAAGGTGACGCCGGCGGGCAACTCGATCCGCCGCAGCCCGGATAGCTCCTCGACCTCGTCCTGGTCCAGCCAGCCGTCGCAGCCGACCGCGAACGCCCCGGACACCCCGCCGGCGGCGGCGACCTCGACCGCCGACATCAGGTCGGTCAGGTGGCAGAACTGCCAGCGGGGGGCGCAGCCCTTGACCGCCAGCAGCCTGGGCGCCTCGAAGTGCCTGGTGATCAGCGTGTCGACGCCCTCGCCGACGAGGGCAGCCGGGCGGACGACGGTCACGGCCATGCCGGGGTTGCTGCGGGGCGACCGTTCGGCCAGCTGCTCGATTTCCATGAAGTCGCCGACGACGCTGCCGTCGGGGTCGGCGTTGAGCGGCGCGGCCTCGGCCAGCGGCACCGGATTGTCCGGCCGGGCGCCGTAGACCATCGCGCTGGTGATGAGGATTACCCGCCCGACGCCGCCGGCCGCCGCCGCCGTCAGCACCGTCTGGGCGCCCCTGACGTTGTAGGCACGCCTGACCCTGGGGTCGGTGTCCGGCGCGAAGTCCAGGTCGGTGTGCACGATGACATCGATCCCGGCGAGGCGGCTGGCCAGCATCGGGTCCCGGATGTCGACCATGCGCCAGACCACCCCGGTCAGCTCGCCCCGGTGATCGTCGATGGCGATGACCCGGCTGAACTGGTCCGACTGGGCCAGCCTGGCGGTCAGGGCGAAGCCGAGGTCATGTGCCGCTCCCGTGACGGCGACTACGGGCCGTTCGGGCTTTCCCGGCCGTTCGAGCTGTTCGAGTCGTTCGGGGCTTTCGAGCCGTTCGGGCTCGTGGCGCTCCGCGGCTTGTCCGGTCTCGCGCGGATTGTCGCCAGCACCCGGCCGCGCCTGGCGGCTGGCATCGCTCCGCCCTGGGCGAACCTGGGCTACTCGGTCGCTCACCGCGAAGCGCTCCTGGGATAGCTTGACCAATGTGACACCTCCATCCTGCCCGAGAGGTCAGAGCGATGAATGAGCCTCCCTTCGGCTTCGGCCTGCCGGGAGATCCCGGAGACGACCACGGCTCAGGTGCCGGCGACGGCGGAACTGGCGGTCCCGGTCAGGGCGGCGTGCCTGGCCCGTTCGGGGCCGGCGGTCCGTTCGGGGATCCGCAGCAGCTAGCGGATGCGCTCCGGCAGTTCGCCGACCTGATGTCGTACCAGGGTGGCGCGGTCAACTGGGACCTGGCCAGGAACCTCGCCAGGCAGACCGTCGCCGCCAAGGGCGACCCTAGCGTGCTGGCGAACGAGCGCACAGCCGTCATCGACGCTGTCAGGCTGGCCGACCTGTGGCTGGAGGATGCGACCACACTGCCAAGCGGCGTCCGCTCAGCGACGGCGTGGAGCCGGTCTGAGTGGGTCGAGGCGACCATGCCGGTCTGGGCGACACTCTGCCAGCCGATCGCCGAGCGCGCGGTCGAGACGATGAGCGGACTGATGTCCGTTGGCCCTGAGGACCTGGATGACCTTCCGCCCGAGATGCGGTCGATGATGTCCGCGTTCGGCGGGGGCGGTCCTGGCGGGCTCGGCGGCGCGGGCGGATTCGGCGGCCTGGGCGGCCTCGGCGAGATGATGCGCAGGATCGGCGGCATGATGGTCGGCGGTCAGGCCGGCGCGGCGGTTGGCGCGCTCGCGGAGGAGATCATCAGCTCAAGCGACATCGGCCTGCCGATCGGCCCGCAGGGCACGGCCGCGCTGCTCCCGGCCGGCGTCGCGGCGTTCGGTGCCGGGCTGTCGGTCGAAGCCGACGAGGTCAGGCTCTTCGTCGCACTGCGCGAGGCGGCGCACCACCGGCTGTTCAGTCACGTGCCCTGGCTGCGCGCCCGGCTGCTCAGTGCCGTCGAAGACTACGCCAGGGGCATCAAGATCGACGCCGACGCGCTGCGTGACGCGATGCCGCAGATCGATCCGGCCAACCCTGAGGCAATCAACGAGGCGCTGTCGGGCGCCGTCCTGTTCCAGCCCGAGGACACCGAGGAGCAGAAGGCGGCGCTGGCCCGGCTGGAGACCCTGCTCGCGCTGGTGGAAGGCTGGGTGGCGACGGTCGTCGCCGAAGCCGCCGAGAACCGGCTGCCGCAGGCCGACGCGCTAGCCGAGGCAATCAGGCGCCGGCGCGCCACCGGCGGCCCGGCTGAGCGCACCTTCGCCACCCTGGTCGGCCTGGAGTTGCGGCGGCGCCTGCGCGAGGCAGCGGCGATCTGGCGCGGCCTGACCGACGCCCGGGGTGTGGCGGGCCGGGACGAGGTGTGGACGCACCCGGACCTCCTGCCCACCGCCGACGACCTCGACGACCCCGAGGCGTTCGTGCGCGGCCGGCCCGCTCGACATCTCCGACCTCACCAGCACCCCGAACCCAGACGACGCCCAAGCCCATGACGACGCAGCCGGCGACGGCGACGGCGACGACAGCGCAGGCGACGACAGTGACGGCGACGACAGTGACGGCGACGACAGCGCAGGCGGCGACAGCGCAGGCGGCGACAGCGCAGGCGGCGACAGCGCAGGCGGCGACAGCGCAGGCGGCGACAGCGCAGGCGGCGACAGCGAGGGCGACGACGACAAGGGCAGCCAGGGCAGCTAGGACCTGACGGGTTCGTTGTCCACAGGCCGTGGACAACGAACCCCAAGTACAACGCCCTTGTTTAGAGTGATCCGGCGGACAATCCGCACAGGGTCACCCACGTTATCCACAGCTCTATGCACCGTTTCCACAAGCCATACCCAACCCTGTCCACAGCCCGCGCCGCTCACCCACGCGGACCCAACCCGGCGGCGACCAACCCCGAACCCGGCACTACAACCGCCCCCAACCCCGGCCGTGCCTAAATGATCTAGGACAGTTTGCCGTTGTAGGACTGTTTGCCGCCAGATTTACGGTTAACGCTCCTACAACGGCAAACTGTCCTACAGGATTGACAGTTTGGCCTTTTTTTGGGGGTTGAGCTGTCGGCATCAGGACGCCAGTGCCTACCAACTGCGCTATGGCGGCCCTCCGCCCGAGCGAGCTGCGTCTCGGCGAGGCCGACCGCGCGTCATGCGGCCCAACAGCCACTTCAGCCACAGCCGGCTCACCCGCTGCCCGGCTCGCCTGATCCTGTAGGAGACTTTTTTCCTGTAGGAGACTTAACAGCGAATATGGTTGTCAATCCTCCTACAGGAAAAAAGTCTCCTAGATCTTTTAGCCACCGCCCGGCGCAGACCCCCGCAAACCCCCAGCAACCCCTGCAAACCCGACCCCTCACCCCGCGCAAGCCCGGCCTGGTGATCACCCTGCCGAGATCCGGACCGTCATACTCCGCCCCGGCTCACATCACGGAATTCGCGCCCAGAGTCATCTTCGGTGATCATGGAATGCGGCCTGATCACGGAAACAAGACGGCACGATCACCCCGCTGATGCTCCGTGATCAACGGCTGACCACTCATCACGGAAACTAGGCCGCGCACCGCCAGTCACTGACCACTCATAACGGAAACCAGGCCGCGCACCGCCAGTCGCTGATCGCGGGAACCAGGCCGCGTGCCATTGACTGTCAGACCCCGGTGGCAGGCTGCGAGCATGAGACCAGCTTTGAAGTCCGGTTTGCTGCCGGTCTGGCGCGATCGGGACACTGTGCAGATCGGGATTGACCCGCGCCGGGCGATGGCCTTATCCGGGATGCGGCAGGCAGCGCTCGTGATCGGCTTGCTCGATGGGAGCAGGGATCGGGCGCAGGTTATCTCGGCGGCGGCTGAGCAAGGTATTCCGGCCAGTGCCACTGAGCGGATCCTGACGTTACTCGCGGCCGGCGGTGCGCTTGATGATTTCCCGGCGAGTACGTGGCGTGAACTGCCTCCGGCGGCCAGGACCCGGCTCGCGGCCGAGCTTGCTACCTCGTCGCTGGCTCACCGGGACTCAGATGGCGGTGCGCGGTCGCTGGCCAGGCGCCGGGATGTGGTCGTGTGGATCAACGGGGAGCGCCGGATCGGGCGATCAGTCGCGAGGATACTTGGCTCGGCGGGCGTGGCTCAGCTGAAGATCGGCTCGGCCCAGGATCGTCGGCCTGACCTGGCCATCTTGATCGGGCCGCAGTCGCCTGACCTGCTGGCCGCGATGATCAGCGACCGGGTACCGCACCTGGCTGTACTCGCCAGCGAGGCGATCGGAATCGTCGGGCCGCTGGTGCTGCCCGGCCGGACGTCGTGCTTACGCTGCCTTGACCACTTCAGGGCCGGTAACGATCCTGCCTGGCCGCTCATCCTGGCCCAGATCGCCACCAGACGGCCAGATCCCGCCGCCTGCGACGCGGTGCTGGCCGCATCGGTCGCCGCCCAGGCGGCCGCGCAGGCGCTGACAGCTATCGACAAGGTGCCGGGCGCGAGCGCGACGGTCAACGGAACTCTGGAACTGGTTCTGCCCGACTGGCGCTGGCGGCGGCGCACCTGGCGGCCTCATCCGTCCTGTTCATGTGCCAGTCACACCGGGCGGTAGCCGACAATAGATGTCATGAGCGACTTGCCGAAGCGCACGGTGACCAGGACGGTGAAGCTGGCGGCACTGCCTGCGGGACTGGCGGGCCGGACCGTGCTCGGGATCGGCAAGCGAGTGGGCGGCAAGTCGGCTGAGCGGGTGGCCCAGGAGATCCAGCAGCGGACGGCTGACCAGATCTTCAGGGTGCTTGGCGAGCTGAAGGGCGGCGCTCTCAAAGTCGGTCAGGCCTTGTCCATCTTCGAGGCGGCCTTGCCGCCCGAACTGGCCGGGCCGTACCGGGCGACCCTCACCAGGCTGCAGGAGTCCGCGCCGCCGCTGCCGGCCGCCACCGTGCACAAGGTACTCGCGGCCGACCTCGGCGAGCAGTGGCGTGACCTGTTCGCGGAATTCGACGACCAGCCTGCCGCGGCCGCGTCGATCGGACAGGTGCACAAGGCGCTCTGGAGCGACGGACGCCAGGTCGCGGTCAAGATTCAGTATCCAGGCGCCGGCAAGGCCCTGATCAATGACTTCACCCAGATCGCCAGGCTTGGCCGGCTATTCGGCGTGCTGATGCCCGGCCTTGAGGTGCGGCCGCTGCTCGATGAGCTCCGCGCCCGAGTCACCGAAGAGCTCGACTACCGCCTAGAAGGCGCATCGCAGGAGGCATTCGCCCAGGCGTTCACCGGCGATCCTGACCTCATGGCGCCGCACACCGTCATGGCGACCGACCACGTACTGATCAGCGAATGGGTGGACGGCACTCCCCTCTCGCGGATTATTTCTGATGGAACTCAAGAACAGCGGAACCGGGCCGGCCTGCTGCTTGTCCGATTGCTATTCTCCAGCCCCGCCAGGGTGGGGTTGCTGCATGCCGATCCGCATCCTGGCAACTTCAGGCTGCTCGACGACGGCCGGCTTGGCGTGCTGGACTTCGGTGCCGTCGACCGGCTGCCTGATGGTCTCCCGCCGCTATTCGGCAAAATGCTCTGGCTGGTGCATACTGACGGCGATATCGCCGCCCTCGAGTCGGAGCTTCGCGAGCACGGGTTCCTGCGGCCAGGGGTGACCATAGACCCTGCCGCGCTGAAGGGATTCCTCGCGCCGCTTGCCGATCCGTCGAAGCAGGAGTCGTTCACCTTCAGCCGCGAGTGGATGCGGGCCGAGGCGAGTCGCGTCACCGATCTGCGCGGAGCGAACATTGCCAGGCAGCTGAACCTGCCGCCGTCTTACATCCTCATTCACCGGGTCTCGACGGCCGGGATCGGCGTGCTCTGCCAGCTAGAGGCATCGGCGGAGTTCCGCTCAGAGGTGCTGCGCTGGATGCCGGGCTACGGACCAGCCGGCGCGGTTGAGATCGGCTCGCTACCGTCGGGGTAGTCGCAGGTCCTGCTTGCCTGCGACTACCCATGCACCGTGGTGCGCTTCCCATCCAGTCGAGCTCCCGGCCTGAACCCTGATTGGGTCAGGCAGCTACCTCGTCCTTCCTTGGGCGACCGCGCGCCCGCTTCCGTGGCACAATCTCACCGCGAATGAACAGCTCGCCGCCCCATACCCCCCACGGCTCCCTGCGCTCGACCGCGCCGGCCAGGCAGTTAGCCCTGACCGGGCAGCCGCCGCAGAGCGACTTGGCAAGCTCGACATCATCTGGCGACTCGGCGAAGAACAGGTCGGGGTCGCCCGCACACGGCAGCTCCCTCTCCCTGACCACTCCGGTGGGCCCGATCGGCCCAGCCGGCTTCACCACGATTGTGACCGGCACATTCGCGCCGATCGTGTTTACCCGCACGAATTCCGCCTCGACCGTCGGGTGGTCGTCAATGACCGCGACGGGTCCTGGCCGGTACATCGGTGTCATCCCCTCTCATCTGCTGGTAGCAGCGTCTCGTCTGGACTGACAAACCGTGGCCTCACATGACGAAGGCCGCGGACCCGATATCGGGTCCGCGGCCTCGTGGGGATCTTGGCCGGTCTGGTTAGACCGGATCCCTCGCCGGATGCGGACCCAATGAACCGCCACCCTTCGTGGCGATACGGGTCATCTGGGCGTACTTCACATTGCTTGTGTGCTGCTGCCCGGCGAAGATCGCCTGGCCAGCCACCTGGATGCCAGCGCCGAACAGGCTGGCCTCGGTGCGCACCTGCGGTCGCGCGAGGACACCGGCAGCATCCGGCCGGGCACTAGCCGTAGCCGGAACTGCCACCTGAAGGGCCTGGTCACAGAGAACGGACGCATCGCCGCAGGCCAGCCAGGTGCCCATGCGAGACCGCGTGCGCTGTGGCACGACCTCTGGCACGGCCAGTTCAACCGTGGATATTGGGCTCAGCATCTTGGGCACCTCCCTCTTTGCAGCATCATGCGACCGCCTCATTGACAAGATCTAGAAAGACCTTAAGCAGCAGTACCACGGCGGGGCAACTCTTTTTTCGACGACGTGTCCAGACGGTTACCGAAGAGCCCTCAACCAGGCAAGACTCGCCGCGGCTCCCGTCAGCGGGCGCTGTCAAATCCGCCGCCACCGCGGTCACCCCGCAGCCGAGTCCCCGGCGCCATCCCCGGTGCCCCGTTTCACGGTGCGAATCAGGCCCTCCTGGACGACGGAAACCACTAGCTCGCCCTCCTGGGTATAGAGCTCGCCGCGGGCAAGTCCTCTGGCCCCGCCAGCCACCGGCGATTCCTGGGAGTACAGCAGCCACCGGTCAGCGCGGAACGGGCGGTGGAACCACATCGCGTGATCCAGGCTCGCCCCAGCCGTCCGGCCATCTCCCCAGGACAGGCCGTTGGCCAGCAGCACGGAGTCGAGCAGGGTCATATCGGACGCATAAGTCACGAGGCACACGTGGAGCAGGTCGTTGTCGGGCAGATCACCGTCCGCGCGGATCCAGGCCATGCTCCTAGTCGCTCGCATCGCCGGATCTCCGGCCGCCTCGAAGGTCAGCGGGCCCAGGTACCTGATGTCGATCGGATTGCTGAACGAGTAATCGCCCGCCGCGTTACCGAAATGCTCGCGCAGCCGCTGCGCGGCCGTCGGCAGGCCCTCTGGATCAGGCACTTCGGGCATGGACCTGGAATGCTCTACGCCGGGCTCGGGGTGGTGGAAGGACGCGGACAGCGTGAAGATCGTCTTGCCGTGCTGCACGGCCGAGACCCGCCTGGTCGTGAACGACCGGCCGTCCCTGACCCTGTCCACCAGGTAGATCAGCGGAACGGCCGGATCTCCTGGCCTGATGAAGTAGGCATGCAGCGAGTGCACCGGCCGGTCGTCGGGCACCGTGCGGCCGGCCGCGACGAGCGCCTGGCCGGCCACCTGCCCGCCGAAGACCCGCTGCCGCCGCTCGCCCTCCGGGCTCCGCCCCCGGAAGATATTGAGCTCGATCTGCTCCAGATCCAGCAGTTCCACCACCGCGTCCAGCGCCTTCGTCACTGCCCGTGCCCCTTCCGGTCCGCCCGCGCAAGCCGCCGCCGCGCCGCGTAAGCCGCCGCGCCCGCTCAAGCCGCCGCCAGCCTACGCAGGTGGCCCCGCACCCCTCACCCGAGGGCCGCCGCCCGGCATCCGGAGATCATCGAGGAACCTGGAGCGCTTCCTCGGCCGCCCGCCCGGCCCCCTGGCAACGGCCCAGGACAGGAAGAGCCGCTGCCTGGCCCGGGTCAGTCCGACATAGAGCAGGCGGCGCTCCTCCTCCACCGCGTCGGCGGTCTGCGCGTAGCTGATCGGCAGCGCGCCATCGGTCAGGCAGGGCAGGAAGACCGCGTCCCACTCCAGCCCCTTGGCCGCGTGCAGCGAGGCGAGTGTCACCCCGCCCGTATCCGGCTCCTGCCCGCTCGCGCTCCGGCGCTCAAGCTCAGCGACCAGATCGGCCAGCCGCCCGGCCCCACCCGCCGAGGCCCCCCCGGCCCCAGACCCCCCCGCGGCTCCGGCAGCGAAGAACTCATCAGCGAGCTGAGCTAGCACGTCAAGCGACTCCCAGCGCTCGGCGGCCTTCCCCCGCGCGGCAGGCGGATCCTTCGTCAGGCCAAGGCCGATCAGCACCGGGCGGATCTGCGCCACCGGATCCTCATCGTCCGCCGCCGACCTGGCCGCGACTCTGAGCAGGCCGATCGCCTGCTTGACCTCGGTCCTCTCATAGAACCGCTCGGCGCCCCTGAGCTGATGGGGTACCTTTGCCTGCGCCATGGATTCCTCGTATCCGGCGATCATGGCGTTGGCCCTGACCAGCACGGCGATCCGACTAGCCGGCAGGCCCCCGGCGATCAGCGCGGCGGCCTGACGAGCGACGTCGGCGGCTTCGGCGGGCTCATCGGAGTACTCGATCAGCTTCGGCGAAGGCCCGCCTGGCCGCTGAGCGATCAGCGGTGCCGACCGTCCCGATCCGGCGAACACCCGGTTGGCCAGCGCCACCACCTGCGGAGTCGACCGGTAGTTGCGGACCAGGCGGACAACCGACGCGTCCGGGTACCGCAGCGGAAACCTGGTGAGGTACTCGGGAGTCGCGCCGGCGAAGGAGTAGATGGTCTGCCTGGGGTCCCCGACCACGCAGAGGTCGTCTCGCTCCGCGAGCCACTGGTCGAGCACGAGCTGCTGCAGCGGGTTGACGTCCTGGTACTCATCAACGACGAAGTACCTGTACCTGTCTTTGACCGCCGCGGCGGCGACAGGATGACCAGCCAGAATGGCGGCGGTCAGCTCAAGGACCGACTCGAAGTCCACCACGTGCCGTTCCGCTCGCAGCTCCTCGTAGCCAGCGAACAGGCCAGCCATCGTGGCGGCGGGCAGCGGCCCGGCCCGCTCGGCCTTCTCGCTCTCCAGGCAGTAGTCGGCCGGCCGGACCTGGGTGACTTTCGCCCACTCGATCTCGGAGGCAGCGTCACGCAGCTCGGCGGGCACTAGCCGCACCCGCATCCGCCGGGCCGCCTCGGCCACCAAGGTGAGCTTGGACTCAAGCACCGTCGGGGCCGGCCCGCCGACCGTCCTCGGCCAGAAATGCGTGAGCTGGCGCAACGCGGCCGAGTGGAACGTCCTGGCCTGCACCTGCTCAAGTCCCGTACCGGGGACTGCCTGCTCGCCGAGCTGCCTCAGCCTGCCGCGCAGCTCGCCGGCCGCTTTCGTGGTGAAGGTCACGGCCAGCACCCGGTCGGGCCTGATCGCCCCGGTCGCGACCGCGTAGGCGATCCGGTGCGCGACCGCCCTGGTCTTGCCTGTGCCAGCGCCCGCCAGGACGCAGACAGGCCCTCGTGCCGCCAGCGCCACCTCGCGCTGCTCCGGGTCCAGCGCCGCGAGCACCGCGTCAGGCCCATAGTCTGGCGTCAAGTGCAACCTCCCGTCACCGGGCAATCCTGCCCTAAGCTTCCGACAACGCGGCCCGGAAACTGGTCCTCATCGCAGGAAGCACCTCGCAGATGAGGACGTTACTAATGTTCGAGTGCGAGAATGGCGGCCAAGGAGGGCGGCGGGATGACCCAGCCACTGACGATGTACACGACCCCATGGTGCGGGTACTGCCGGCGACTCAAGAGCCAGCTTGCCCGCGAGGGCATCGAGATCGCCGAGGTCGACATCGAGCGAGACCCGGCTGCATGTGAGTATGTCATGACGGTAAACGGCGGTTTCCAGACGGTGCCCACCGTGCTGTTCGGCGACGGCAGCACGCTGACCAATCCATCCGTGCGGGCCATCAAGCAGCGACTGGCCGAACTGGCTGTCACCCCATGACAGACGCCCGCGGCACCGGACGGGACCGGGGGCCAGCAGGCGGCGGCGCACCAGGCGCGCAAGCCGCCCAGCCCTCCCCGGACGATGCCCAGGCTCTGCGCTCCGCCGACCGGTCCGCCGACGATGCTGTCGTCCGGCGGACCAAGGATGGCTGGCGAGTCGGGACCTCGGAACTGCCCGACCTCACCAGCGCGATGGTGCTCGCCGACCTGCTCGCCGCCGAGGCTGCACGGGCGCGGAAACCGAGGCCGGCGCCGGGGCCGGGGCCGCTCCCGCTCAGACCTCCAGGGAGCCAGCGGCGAGCGAGACGAACAGGCTCAGGGCGACGATCGGCCAGCTTGAGCACGCTCTGATGGCACGGGTGCGAGTCGAGCAGGCCATCGGCGTGCTAGCCGAACGACACCGGATTCAGCCTCGGCAAGCTTTCGAGCAGCTCAGGCAAGCGGCACGAAGCCGCGGCAAGCGCGTCATCGATATCGCGAGCGACGTCGTGGCGAGCGCGACCAACCCCCTGCTGCAACTGCCGGACGAACTGTCGAGACCGCGCTCAGGCAGCCGCCACGCCCGCCAGCCGCGCGGCGTACTCGGCAGCGAGTAGGGGGAGCATCCGTGCGATTTCAGCGACCCGCCGTAGCCGTGGCGGCAGTCACCATGTCCGCCGCACTAGCCCTGGCGACGGCCTCGTCCGCTGCGGCGACTCCCGCGACCAGCCACCAAGTCCAAGAGTCAGCGAATCCCGGCGACGCCGAGCCATCGCTCTCACTCTCGGTCAGCCCGGCGGGTAAGCCAGAGATCGCCTCGGTCGCCAGGGACGGCTCACTCTGGCTCACCGCCCAGAGCGCCGGCAAATGGCATCGCACCAGAATCGCCGGGCCAGGCAGCGCCGACTCCGGCCCCTCACTCTTCGCCGGCCCAGCCGGAGACGCGGTACTAGCCGTCCAGGGCCCGAACCACAGCCTGCGGTACTACTTGCTGCTCAGCGGACACTGGCACCACAGCCAGATAGCCGGGAAGAACACCGCCTTCTCCGCGCCGTCCCTGGCCGAAGGCCCAGCCGGTCCTGGCGTCGCCGTCCAGGGCCCCAATCATTCCCTGCGCTACTACTTCCTGCACAACGGCAAGTGGAAGCTGACGGCAATCAACGGCTCGGGCACGGCATTCTCGGCCCCCTCGCTGGTGATCAGGCTGGCCGATCAGGCCACGACGACCGACCCGGCGGGCGAGATCGACATCGCCGTGCAGAACGCCAGCCACTCGCTCAGCTACTACAAGTCGCTGCCGGACGGCCATTTCCAGAACGACGTGATCGGCCCGCCCGGCTCCACCTACTCGGCGCCGTCCCTGGTCATCTTCGGCGGGACCGACCGCAGCCGCTCAGTCGGCGTCCCGGTGATCATGGTGCAGGGAGCCAGCCACACCTTGGTGCGCTACGTTTTCGTCGCGATGTGGCGCAGCGACCTGCGCGAGACCAAAGGCTGGGTGTTCTCGGCACCGGCTCTGGTCCAGGGCAACTCCATCACCGAGCAGGCGACCGCCTTCCAGGGCGCCTCCCGCTCGATCGTGCTGACCTACTTCAACACCGACGCCCGCGGCTGGCAGAACGACGTCTTCGCCACCCCGGCATCCGGCTACTCAGCCCCCTCGCTGGTCGTCAGAAGCGCCCACCCTGAAGGCGAGCTCGACCTCGCCATCCAGGGCCAGTCCAACCGCCTGCGCTACTACACCGCCCCCGTCCCCAAGCCCGGCTTCGCCGCCGCCTTCACCGGCCGCACTCTCGCCGGAAAGGGCACCACCTTCGGCGGCTGACCTGCCAGACCGCAAACAATCCAGATATTTAACGGGCCGGCCTCAGCCAATGCCGTCCCCTAGCTGACTCGCCCTTCCAGCTGGTCAGTTGAAGACCTGGCTCGGGGCTGGATCGGGCGGCGGTCATCCGCTGCCGGCTGCTTCGCAATGCCCGGCACCGGACGACCCCCGCCCGCTCCAAGACTCACCCCCGCAGCACAAGACCAGCCCCGCAGCACAAGACCAGTTCGTAGAACTAGCTGGTCTCCGTGATCATGGATCTCAGCTAGATCACGGAACATCAAGCGCGTGATCCCGCGAGCAAGTTTCCGTCATCACCAGCCCCAGCATGATCACGGAAACGCCATAGGGCTCGGCCCCCTGGCGCGGACCGGCGGCCAGCCCCTGGCGCAGCGTTGGCCCTGGCTGTCGCTGGGCCGGCGGCGTTGGCCCTTAGCTGTCGCTTGGGCGGCAGCGTTGGCCCTTAGCTGTCGCCTGGGCGGCAGCGTTGGCCCTTAGCTGTCGCTGGGACCGGGTCCGGCCTCGTGGGTGGTGCCCGGTATCGACGCTTATGTTCGGGTGATCAGGATGCCGGAGACGGTGATCACGGAGTCCTGGGGCGGCGCCAGTACCCCGCCGATGTTCCGGGATCACGCCCAGGCCGGTGATCACGGAGCCCTGGTGGCGCGATCACGCGGCTGATGTTCCGGGATCCCGGCGACCGACATGATCCCGCGAGCCCAAGCCGCCATACGATTCTCCGTGATCATGGAACTAGGCCTGCCATAATCCGCCGGGGTGAATGCGACGAGTCCTCCGTCGTGGCCAGTCTCCAGCCGGACGGCGTGTCCTCGATGCAGAGCGTCAGCGAAGCAGCCGGCATCGAGGACACGCCGCCCGGCTAACCCCGTACCAGGCCTAACACCACCCCCCGTAACAACAGATTGACGAAGCGTAGCGACGGGTAGACATCGGCTCGTGGGCCGCGCCGCGGTCTAGAACGAGGGTCGATGCGTGGATTCTGGGGGCGGCCCGGGTCGCCTGCTGATCATTGGCGGAGCCGAGGACAGGTGCTGCGGTGCTGGAATCCTTGAGCGCTTTGCCCGGCTGTGCGGCGGAGACGAGGCCCGGATCGTGGTGATCACCACCGCCACCGGAGCGCCTAGCCAGGTGCTAGCCGAGTACGAGCAGGTTTTCAGCAGGCTCGGCGTGAAACACGTAGCCGAATTGCCCCTCACCGGCCGGGCCGATGCCGACAGCGACGCCGCGCTTGACGTCCTCAACAGCGCGACCGGCGTCTTCTTCAGCGGTGGTGACCAGTCCAGGCTCCAGACCCTGGTCGGCTCCCGGTTCAACGACCAGCTTCGCGCCCGCCTCGCCAGCGGCCTGATCGTCGCCGGCACCAGCGCCGGCGCCACCGCACTCGGCCGGACGATGATCCTCGGGGGCAACGGGCCCGACGTATCGACCGCGACCGTCAGGACCGGGCCCGGACTTGGCCTGGTGCCCAGGATGCTCATCGACATGCACTTCGGCGAGCGTGGCCGGCTGCCCAGGCTGCTCAGCGCCATCACGCTCGACCCGGACCGGCTCGGCGTCGGCATCGACGAGAACACGGCGATTTGCGTGCGGCAGGACAACTTCGAGGTCATCGGCACCGGCGTGGTCAGCGTGGTCGACGCCGCGCACGCGGCCGTGGTGCACGCGGCCTCCGACGATGAGCCGATCACCCTGTTCGACGTGCGCCTGCATCTGCTTCCCGCGGGCTGCGTCTTCGACATCGCCGGCAGGTCGGCGGCCATCGGTCCCGCTCACGCGAAGTACTGAGCAACCGCGCGAAAGGAAGCGTCAGTGCATCTGGAACAAGTGCGTCATCTCAGCGGCCCCAACGTCTTCACCGCCGCGCCGGTCAGCCTCGCGCGGCTGGAGCTCGGCGAGCTGACCTGCCGCGAGACGACCGAGTACCCGGGCTTCAGCGAGCGCCTGACGCTGGCGCTGCCTGGCCTGCGCGAGCATCACTGCGCGGCCGGCCGGCCGGGTGGCTTCACCGACGCACTCCAGCGCGGCACGTACTTTGGCCACGTCGTCGAGCATGTCATGCTTGAGCTGTCTGGCCTGGCCGGCCGCGAGGTTCACCTTGGCCGGACGATGTGGGCAGGCGCCGACGGGCGCTATGACGTGATGACGGAGTGCCCGCAAGACGAGCCGGACGAGTCGGCCGTTCCGCAGGAGCTATGCCTGCTCGCGATAGGCATGGTCCAAGATATTCTGGCGAAAAACAGGCCGGACTTCACCTCGCACCTAGCCGCCATCGCCCGGACAGTCGAGCGAGAATGCCTCGGCCCGAGTACGGCCGCGATCGCGGCGGCGGCCCGCCGCCGGGATGTCCCGGTCCGGCGCGTCGGCGGGCTTTCCATGCTGCGGCTCGGCTACGGCTGTTACCGGCGGCTGGTCAGCGCGGCGATGACGGAGCGGACCTCGGCGCTTGGCGTCGACATCGCTGGCGACAAGGTGCTCGCCAAGCAGTTCCTTGACCGGGCCGGGATTCCGGTGCCCGCCGGGCTGGTTGCCAGCACCGGCGCTGAGGCGGTTCAGGCGCTGGCCCAGCTCGGCGGCGCGGTGGTGATCAAGCCCCAGAGCGGCAATCACGGTAAGTGCGTCAGCGTCGGCATCCGCACGCCGGCCCAGGCCGAGCAGGCCTACCGCCGGGCGGCAGCAGGCTCGGGCTCGGGTGCCGTGATCGTCGAGAGCTACATCCCTGGGAACGACTACCGGGTGCTCATCGTCGACGGACGGGTCATCGCCGCCGCCGAGCTCAGGCCGCCCGTGGTGACCGGTGACGGCACCCGCACCATTAGCGAGCTGGTGGACGCGATCAACGCGGACCCGCGCCGCGGCCACGGCCATTCGCGCGAGCTGACGAAGATCGCGCTCGATGACGTCGCGCTTGAGCACCTCGCCGCCGCCGGTCTTGTCCCAGGCTCGGTCCTGGACGCCGGCCAGCAGGTCAGCCTGCGCCGCAACGGCAACCTCTCCACCGGAGGGACGAGCAAGGACGTCACCGATCTGGTGCACGAGGACGTCGCCGAGCTGTGCCGGCGAGCCGCGGTAGCGGCAGGGCTGGACATCTGCGGCATCGACCTCAGGCTGGCGGACATTGGCGCGGCGCTCTTTTCTTCCATCAATGACGGCGACCCGGCGGTGGGACAGCCGGCCGCGATCATCGAGATCAACGCCTGTCCCGGGCTGCGGATGCATCTGTTCCCGGCGGAGGGCAGCCCTCGGGCGGTGGCCGAGGCGATCGTCGACCATCTGTATCCGCCGGGGGCCAGATCACGCATCCCGGTCGTGGCCGTGACCGGGACGAACGGCAAGACCACGACGGTCAGGATGATCGCGCACATCCTGCGCCAGGCGGGCCTGCGCACCGGGATGTCCTGCACGGACGGCGTCTGGATCGCGGGGAACTGCGTGCTGGAGGCCGACGCTTCCGGGCCGAGGTCGGCCGAGCTGGTGCTGGACGACACCAGCGTCGAGGCGGCGGTGCTGGAGACGGCCAGGGGCGGCATCGTCAGGCGCGGGCTCGGCTACGACAAGGCCGACGTCGCCGTGATCACGAATATCAGCCCTGACCATCTCGGCGATGACAACATCGATGACCTTGATGAGCTCGTCCACGTCAAGGCCCTGGTCGCCGAGGAGCTCACCCGCGGCGGCAGCGTGGTGCTGAACGCGGGCGACCAGCTCACGGCCGCGATCGCCGACCGGCCGGCCGTGCGCGAGAACGCGCCGGTGATCAGGTACTTCAGCGCCGCGCCTGCCTGCGCTGTCCTGGAGCGCCACAAGCGGGCGGGCGGGATCTGCTATGAGCTGCGCGACGGCCAGCTCGTCGAGACCGACGGCGGCAGGCCGCGATTGATCATGGACGTCGGCGAGCTGCCGGGGGCGTTCGGCGGGCGG
Source organism: uncultured Actinomycetota bacterium (assembly GCA_963819285.1). GTDB lineage: Bacteria > Actinomycetota > Actinomycetes > Streptosporangiales > Streptosporangiaceae > Chersky-822. Next base: position 846,989 of record CAWFVM010000004.1, on the reverse strand, counting down.
GCGAGACACGTGGTCGCCAACGCGCTGGCCGCCATCGCCGCCTGTCGCGCCGCCGGGGTGTCGGTCAAGGACATCAAGGCCGGGCTCGCCGCCTTCACCTCCCCGGCGGACAATCCGGGACGCGGCAATCTTTACACGGCGGCAGCGGCCGGCCGCGGTGATGCTCCGGCGAGCACGGTGGTCGTCGACTATGGCCACAACGCCGCCGCCCTGCTGGCCACTGGCGAGCTGGTCGCGACGACCTGGACCGGAGATCCGGTGGCCGCCATCACCCTGCCTGGTGACCGGCGCGACGACCTGATCGCCGAGTCAGCGCAGGCAGTCGCCACCTGGTTCGGCAAGGTGGTCATCTACGAGGACGAGGATCTGCGCGACCGCGCCCCCGGTGAGATGCGCGAGCTCATCGCCACTGCCGCGCGCAAGGCCAGGCCGGATGTGCTGGTGAAGTACGCGCAGGGCGCCGATGAGGCCTTGCGGGAGGCGGTGGCGCTGGCGGCCGGCGCGCCTGTGCTGTTCGTCTACGAGAAGCTAAGCCTGGCCAGGTCCGCACTCGACTCGGCGGGAGCCACCCCCTGGCTGGGGCCCGACACCAACGCCGATGCCGACAGCGACCGCCTCCTAGACGACCTAGCGCAGGAACTCGCAACCACGACAAACACTCGCACAGGCCCCCAAGCAGTCCCCCGGTAGCTGAGTTCGTAGCAGCACCGCCGGCCCTTAGCTGTCGCTCCAGCAGCACCGTCGGGACTTAGCTGTCGCGACCTCGGAGGGGTTCTGGAACGGGGGCAACTGGCGATCGAGTGGGCTTATCGCCCCGCAACTGGCGCTATGCTGGCCGAGCCTGCGGGTCGCGGTCTTTGGGCATCACTTCGCGCAAAGACCCGCTGGCCCTTAGTAACTGCCCTATATCCGGCGCGGGGATAACCGGCTACAGTTGTCGCGCGGGAGGGTTCACTTGGCGCGGCAGATGACAGCGTAGGCGGCTATCTGCGTGCGGCCAGGATCGTATTAGCTTCGTCCTGAGGAAGATGCAGTGAGCGACGATACCAATTCGGCGCCGGTTAATGTCAGCGCGGGGGAGAAGGTTGCTGGCTACCGGCTCGAGGAGCAGATCGGCCAGGGCGGCATGGCCGTTGTCTACCGTGCTCATGATGAGCGGCTTGACCGCCGGGTAGCGCTCAAGCTACTAGCACCGGGACTGGCGTCCGATACGGCGTTCCGCACCAGGTTCATCAGGGAGTCGCGGGCGGCGGCAGCCGTCGATCACCCCAATATCATCCCGGTCTACGATGCCGGGGATGCCGGCGGCTTCCTCTTCATCGCGATGCGCTACGTCTCGGGTGGCGATGTGCGGTCGCTGTTCGCCTCGGGCAAGATGCTGTCGCCGGCGCGGGTGTGGAACATCATCAGCCAGGTCGCCGCCGCGCTCGACGCCGCCCACGCTCATGATCTGATCCACCGTGATGTCAAGCCGGCCAATATGCTGCTCGACTCGGCCAGCGGCCGCAACACGGGCGGCAAGCGCGACCAGCTCGGCAGTGAGAACGACCATGTGTACCTGTCCGACTTCGGGATCAGCAAGCAGACGCTAGCCAGCCAGCACCTGACCTCGACCGGTCAGTTCGTCGGCACGCTCGACTACATCGCCCCTGAGCAGATCGAGGGGCAGAGCGTCGACGGCCGGGTTGACCAGTACTCGCTGGCCTGCGCGACCTACGAGCTGATGACCGGTGAGCCGCCATTCCGGCGCGACCTCGGGCTGGCCCTCATCAACGCCCATCTGTCCACCGCCCCGCCCTCTGTGGTAGCCAAGCGCCCCGAGCTAGCGCCGGCTGTAGATCTCGTGCTGGCTAAGGCGCTGTCCAAGTCGCCCGCTCAGCGCTATGCGACGTGCACCGAGTTCGCCACCGACCTCGGCAAGGCCATCGGAATGGTGGCTGGCACGCCTATGGTCGCCGCTGCCGTGGCACCGACCGCGGTCGGCGGCGGGCAGCCGCCGGCCCATCCCGGCACTCAGCTCGTATCGGATACGGGCGGCGCCCCGGCGCTGCCAGGAGTCGTCCCGGTACTGCCGGAGCCCACGGCAGCGGCGACGGGCCAGGCGACACCGCCAGCGACCCCGCAGCCGACGCCCCAGTGGCCGGCCGGCCAGCCTGGCGGCTTCAACGCCGCGACGCAGTACGCCGCGGGACCGCAGACTCCGCCGCCGGGCCAGACGCCGCCGCCTGGTCAGGCACCGGTAACCCAGCAACAGCCGGGTCAGGGCGGCTGGGCTGGCGGCCAGCAGACTCCGGCCGGCGGATACCCTCCGTATCAGCAGCAGCAGCAATACCAGCAGCAGTACCAGCCCTATCAGACCGGGCCGGTGGGTCCGCCCGTACAGCCCTATCAGACCGGGCAGATCCCGCCCGTGCAGAACTGGAACCCGCAGACCGGACAAGGCGGGTGGCAGCAGCCGCCGCAGCCGAAGAAGTCTCGTGGCGGTGTCATCATCGGTGCCGTAGTCGCGACCCTGGTCGTCGCCGTGGCCGCCGTGGCTGTGGTGTACCTCGTGTCGATGAAGAAAGACACCAACGCCAACGGGCCTGGCAACACCGGCCCCACCACCTCGATCTCCGGTACGACGACACCGTCACAAAGCCAGTCGACGACGCCCGCCACCCAGCCCCCCGCCGGACCCACGGCGGCGAGCGAGGCCACGACGATCAACAACCTGCTGATGACCAGCCAGCAGACCAGGACTCAGTGGAATGCCAACACGCTGGTCAACAATGTCGGGAACTGTGTCGATATCTCCACGGACGTGACCCAGATCGGGGATATCGCCAATCAGCGGCAGAACGAGCTCAGCCAGGCCGACAACCTTCAGGTTGACAAGATCGCCAATGGCGCGCAGCTCAAGAGCCAGCTGATGACGGCGTTGCAGATCTCGCTCAACATTGACAACGACTACCTGAGCTGGGCCCAGCAGCAGCAGAACACGGACTGCGGTACCGGGTTCAACTCCAGTTACTACAACGAGGCCACGTCAGAAGACTCGCAGGCGACCAACGACAAGCAGGCGTTCGTCGACAGCTGGGACTCGGTCGCCGGCCAGTACGGCCTCACCCAGTTCCAGGCCGCCCAGATCTAACCCGGCTCACCGACGGGGGCCCTCTATCGTGGCCAGTCTCCAGCCGGGCGGCGTGTCCTCGATGCAGAGCGTTAGCGAAGCAGCCGGCATCGAGGACACGCCGCCCGGCTAACCCCTGCCAGGTCTAACCGCCCGCATCCTGGCCTATCCGCCAAGTGCGGCGTAGACCCGGCTAGAGATGTAGTTGATCGTGTCGATGCCGGTCTGCTCTGACGGGTTGTTGTTGCTGAGGACGGCGAGCACGTAGTCGCGGCCGTTGCCGTCGATCCAGCCGATGCTGTCGACCTGCCAGTCCGAGTTGCCCGCGACATCGAGCGGGAGCCAGCCATTCTTGAGTGCGATGGTCGCCCCCGGCGCGACGCCGCCGCTGACTCCCCAGCGCTGGTCGGACTCCACGTTCTCCATCAGGTGCAGGCCGTAGGTCCGGTCGGTGGAGTTGAGCAGGGCGTTGGGGTAGGCGAACTTCCGCACTAGCTTCACCTCGTCGCTGGCGGTCGTGGTCGTCAGTCCCCAGGCGGGCAGGCTCGGGTCATTGTCAATGAATGGCGTGGTGTCATGAGGGTTCGTGTCGGTCATCCCGGCCGACTCGTCGAAGGTCCTGACCTTGTCCGGGCCGCCAACGTCCGCGAGCAGTGTGGTCGCCGCGCTGTTGTCACTGTTCTCGATCATCGTCTGCACCAGCGCGAGCTCGGTTCCCGGCAGCGGGCTGCCGGCGTCCTGCGCCTGCTTCAGCGCGGTGGCCATGATCTCGACCTTGACGATGCTCGCCGTGTCCTCGGCTACTCCCGGGTGCAGCACCCAGGTCTTGCCGGTCCTCCGGTCATAGACGGCGGCCGTGACCGTAGCCGGCCGCGAGGCGAGATAGCTGGTCAGGCCCGCGAAAGGCGAGTTGCCAGGGTCCTTGGGCTTGTGCGTTCCCTGCGACGGGGGGCTCGCCGGCGAACCGGTCGACGGTGAGGTCGGGGCCGGGGACGTGATGAACTTCGACGTCGGCGACGCGCTCGGTCCGGCTGAGGTTCCGACGCTCGCACAGCCAGCCGCGAGCAAGGCGAGGACAGAAAGCGCGGCGACTTCTGAAGATCGCCTGGTTGACCGGCGCATAGCTTTATTTCATCCTGTGTCTTGGGTTGCTCTTTGGTGGAATCCTACTTGCGGCGTGCCGCTGTGCCGCATAGATGACGTAACCGGATATCGGTGCCGAGCAGGAGCTAAGCGGTCAGCCCGCTGTCCCCTTCGGCCAGCGGCCGACCAGGAACTTGATGATCGCCGCCTCAAGCGCTCGCGCGATCTTGCGCTGAACGGTCGCCGAGGTCAGCAGGGCCGCGTCGGCGGCGTTGGGCATGTTGCCGCACTCGATCAGCACCTTGGGCACAGCGGTCAGATTCAGTCCGGCCAGATTGTCACGGAATATGTAGCCATTGTGGCCGTAATAGTTGGCCGTCCGCAGCGGAGTGTCGGCGAGGAACGCCGCATGCACGTAGCTGCCGAATCGCAGCGAGGACTTGATCACCGTGTCGTTGGGCCCGTCAGCGACCGGCTCGAGCACGGTGAAGCCGCGTCCCCAGGTCGGCCCGCCGTCGGCGTGAATGTCGATGGCGACATCGGTGTGGTTGAGCACGGTGGAGCGGGTCGTCACGCAGGGACCGACGCCGTGGTTGTTGTGCCTGGTCAGGACGATCTTCGCGCCGTCCTTGCGCAGGTAGGACTTCAGGTACATCGCGACGTTCCAGTTGAACTGCGCTTCGCTGTACCCCGAGGCGGTCTGGGTACCGGTGGTGTTGCAGTCCTCGTACTCCCTGCCGTTCCAGACCTGACGGTTCAGGTAGCTGGGATCGGTGTAGTTGAGGCCGTTGTGACCGGGGTCGATGCCGACGACCTTGCCCGCCAGCGGCCGGGTCGCTGAGGCTGTGCGCCCGGTTGCCTGACTGCTCGCGCTCGGAGTGGCTGTGCCCGGGCCGGATGAGCCCGGTGCGGCGGGACTGGAGGCGGCGGAACTGGGGCTGGCGGAACTGGGAGCGGCGGGCGGCGGGTTCGCGCCCGCCGACGCGCAGCCGGCGGCCGTCAGCCCAGCCGCGAGCACGAGGGTGACCAGGCCGGCTGCCCTGGTTCCTGGCCGGCCGACGACGTTGCTAAGCACTGTGATTACGCCTTCCTGGTCAGCGCGGTCTGCCGGCTGACGTTTGAGCCGTCTCAGTGCCCGTGCAGGAACCTGACTATCGCATCCGCGAGGGCCTGCGCGATGTCCTGCTGCACCCGCGTCGAGGTGAGCAGCCTGGCATCGGCGCTGTTGTTCATGTTGCCGCATTCGATCAGGACCTTGGGCATCGTCGTGAGGTTGAGCCCGGCCAGGTCGTTACGGAAGATATAGCCATCGCGCCCATAATAGTTGCTGATCCGCATCGGCGTATGCCGCAAGAGCTGCAGGTGGACGTCCTTGCCGAAACGAATCGACGACTTGATCACCTTGTTGTTCGGTCCGTCGGCGACCGGCTCAAGCACGGTGAAGCCACTGCCGGATGACGGGCCGCCGTCGGCGTGGATATCGATTGAGACGTCGGCGTGGGCGCGATCGAGAATCCGGGCTCGGGTGTTGACGCACGGGCCGAGACCGTGGTTGTTCTTTCTGGTCATGACCACCCGCGCGCCTTCTTTGCGCAGGATGGCGGCCAGCCTGGTCGCGACGTTGAAATTGAACCGCGCCTCGGTGTAGCCGCCTGCCGTCTCGGTGCCGGTCGTGTCGCAGCCCTCCCACTCCCTGCCGTTCCAGATCTGGTGATTCAGGAAGGCGGGGTCACTCCAGTTGCGGCCGTTGTGACCGGGGTCAATGCCGATGATCTTCCCGGCCAGGGGCTTGCTGGCACCGGGCTTGCTGGCACCGGGCTTGCTGGCGGCGGGCTTGCTGGCGGCGGGACGGCTCACCCCGGCCTGGGCGGCCCCTCCGGCGGACACGGCCAGAATCGCGATCGCGCTGGCCGCGCCCAGAATGTGACCGGCCCGCCGCCAGGAAGCCAGGCGATTCAGCTGCACGATAGGTGTCCTTCCTGTGCCGCGATTTCGCGGGCTGATGTGTTTTCGGAGCATAGCCATTTAGTCAATGACGCCGCGACCGCTTGTCAGCGATTCGGCGATGACGGTGCGGAGGATATCGTTAGTGCCCTCGCCGATCACCATGAGCGGGGCGTCCCGGTAGAGCCGCTCGACCGTGAATTCTTTGGAGTATCCATAGCCGCCATGCACCTGCATCGCGGTGAAGGCGCACTCGTAGGCCACCTCAGACGCATAGACCTTGGCCAGGCCGGATTCCAGGTCGGCGCGCTGGCCGGCGTCGGCGCGGGAGGCGGCCCAGTAGGTGAGCAGCCGGGCGGCCTGGAGTTTCATCGCCATGTCGGCCAGCTTGAGCTGGACCGCCTGGAAGCCGGAGATCTTCTGGCCGAACGCCTCCCGCTCCCCCGAGTAACGAAGGGCCTGGTTGTAGGCCTCCTGGGCGACCCCGACCGCGCGGGCGGCGATATTGATCCGGCCCTTCTCCAGCGCGGCGAGCACTTGCTGCAGGCCCCGGCCCCGGCCCGCGTCGCCGCCGAGCAGGCAGCTCGCGGGCACCCTGACGTCGTCGAGCACGACCTCGCAGGTCTCCGGTCCCCGGTAACCGAGCTTGGGCAGGTCCCTGACCACCTCGAAGCCAGGGGTCGCGGGGTCGACGAGCAGTACCGACATCCCGGCATGGGCCGGGCGGGCGCCGGGGTCGGTCTTGACCAGCACCGGGAGGGGATCGGCGTGGCGGGCGTTGGTGATCCAGGTCTTGCGCCCGTTAATAATATAATTGTCACCATCTGCGATGGCACTGGTGGAGATTCCCTGCAGGTCGCTTCCGGCCCCTGGTTCGGTCAGGGCGATTCCCGTCCTGCGCTCTCCGGTCGCGAGGGCGGGCAGGTGCGCGCGCTTCTGGTCTTCGGTGCCGAACCTGGCGATCATCCAGCAGGACAGCGAGTGGCTGCCGATGATGCCGGCGACTCCCATCCAGCCGCGTGAGATCTCCTCGAAGACGACGGCAAGTGAGACCATGTCGGCGGCCATGCCGCCGTACTCCTCGGGGACCAGCAGCCCGAACAGGCCAAGCCGCGCCATCGTGGCGACGATTTCGTCCGGGTAGCGGCCGGATTCCTCGTACTCCCTGGCCACCGGCCTGATCTCGGCATCGACGAAGGACCGGATCGTGTCGCGCAGCAGTCGCTGCTCATCCGACAGCTCGAAATCCATGACGCTCCTGACTCGGGGCCGCTAGGAGAGGACTCGCCGCCTGAAGTTTCGCAGCCCGATCGACAGGAACACCACCCCAAAAGCCATCACGACGGGATAGATCACGTACAAGTGCATGTGGGGGGCGGTGGTGAAGGCTGCCCGCATCCCCTCGTTCACGTAGATGAGCGGGTTGATCAGGACGAGGGTCTGGAGCCAGTGCCAGCCGTCTACGGTGACTGGCGCGAGCCGGGTCCAGCCGTAGTAGGTCCCGCCCAGGAACGTGATCGGCAAGATGATGAAGCCGAACATCAGCCCGATGTTCCTTGGCTCGAAGCTGGTGCCGAGCACGAGACCAGAGGCCGGCCATGGCGACGCAGGCGAGCGGCACGAACGTCACGATCAGCCACCAGTGCAGAGTCAGATGCGCCTCCACGCCAGGAGCGTGCACGACGGCGGCGATCGGGAGAACGATGACCGCGGACAGCACGCCCTGGGCCGCGCCGGACAGCACCTTGGCGATGGCGACGAGCCAGATCGGGCAAGGAGCCTGCACCCGGTCCTCGATCTCGCGGGTGAAGCCGAACTCCTGGGCCATGTTGAGCGCGATGGACTGCACGCCCTGGAACATGACCGAGATCCCGACCACTCCAGGGACCAGGATCGTGGCGAACGCCGACTGCTGGGCATCGCCGTGGCCGCCGATGCCCTGGCCGATCTTGGGGAACACGTACAGGAAGACGAAGCACAGCAGAAATGGCTGGATGATCGTGCGGAGGCCGAACTCCCACCAGTGCTTGCGCAGGACAACGAGATCGCGCAGCATCAGGGCGCCGAGTGCGGTCCAGCTCGCGGCCGCTACCGAGCGGGTCGGGCCGCCGCCGATTCGCCTGCTGGCCGGCTGTTCGGGCTGCTCGGGCCGCGCTGGCTCGGGCTGGGCCGGCTGTGACGGGGCCTGTGCTGTCATCAGTCCCTCAGCTCCTTGCCGGTCAGGTTGATGAAGACCGTCTCCAGGCTCGGCTCGGAGATCGACAGGTCGACGAGGTCAAAGCCGTCTCGCTCGGCGGCGAGGACGATCCTGGGCACCAGCCGGTCACTGCCGGTCAGGTGCAGCTGCACGGACCCGTCGGCGACTCTGGTCCTGGTCACACCCTCAACCTCGCGGCCGAGCAGTTCGCCGAGCGACTGCGGATCACCGGTGGTCTTCACGGTGACGACGGTGTCGGCTCCGATGCCCTGCTTGAGCGCGGCCGGGGTGTCCATGGCCAGGATCTTCCCGTGATCCATGATCGCGACCCGTTCGCACAGTTTGTCGGCCTCTTCCATGTAATGGGTCGTGAGCAGGATCGTCTGGCCATCGCGGTGCAGCTCGCCCAGCAGGTCCCAGAGCGCGAGCCTGCTCTGCGGGTCAAGGCCCGCCGTCGGCTCGTCAAGAAAGAGCACAGAAGGCCGGTGGAAAATCGCGCGCGCGACCATCAGCCGCTGCGCCATCCCGCCGGACAGCGCATACACCGAGGCCTTGGCCCACCGCGACAACTGGAACTGGTCGAGCAGCTGATCGGAGATCCGGCGGGACTCCTTCGCGCCGATGCCGAACAGGCGTCCGTGGAAGTACAGGTTCTCCCAGACGGTGAGCTGGCGATCCAGAGTGTTCTGCTGGGAGACGATGCCGCTGAGCTGCTTGGCCAGCGCCGGGTGGGCCCCGACATCGATCCCGCCGATGAACGCGCGTCCCGACGTGGGCACGACCCTGGTGGTCAGCATGCCGGCCGTGGTGGTCTTGCCGGCGCCGTTGGGGCCAAGGAGGCCGAAGATCTCACCCGCCCTGACGTCGAGGTTGAGGTGGTCGACGGCGGCGAAGTCGGTGCCGGGGTAGACCTTAGTCAGGTCCCGGGTATGGATGGCTGTCTCTGGCGTCCCGTCCTGCGGACCGGTCTCGCTCGCCTGTGCTTGGGCGGTACTCATCAGCTCGAATCCTAGCGCTGGCCGGGTCGGCGGAGGCGGGGCCGGCCCGCCGCCTGTAGTCACCACCGAGACCACCCGCCTCGACAAGCCGCCCGAGCGAAGAAAACGACCGACAATCCCCGCCCTCCCCCGCGCCAGCCGCCGGCTGGCCGCAGCCGGGGACCCCTGCTGTTCCTCTTACGACACCAGGGGTCCCCAGCTGCGGCTCGCTAACCTGCCTGCTAGCGGCCCGCTGGCACTGCTACCGGGATCTGGCCGCTGACCGACACCGTGTACGTCTGGCCCGGCCTTGTGCCCTCAATCCTGATCTGGCCGCCCGGCTCGATCACGCCATATCCGTAGTAGGTGTCCGACCGGCTAGTTCCCTGATACCCGGCCACCGGAAGCAGCGTCGTGCCCCGCAACGGCAGGCCATTTGATACCCCAAACTGCGCCTGAACCGGCCGACCGGCCACAAACCTGAATACACCCGAGAAGAGATAAAACCTCTTACCGACGCTATCCCGGACGACACAAACCGATGGCAACGTATACCCGCTGACCGCCGTAGCGCTGACCAGAGTGAGCGTCTGGCAGTTATGCCCGAGCACCGTCGACTCGACCCTCCCCGGAGCCGGCGATGACGCGGACGACGACGAAGCACCCCCCGTCACGAACATTGCGGCAGCCAGCCCAATCCCCGCGCTATACCTGAGCTTCACTATTCCCCCTTGGCTAAGACACCGATGCCCCCCAAGCACCGACAGGGAGGCTACCGGCCCCGCCCCCCGCAGACACCCCGCTCGCCAACATCCCGGGGAAGGCGCACGTGTCGCGTTCTCCGTAGTGGCCAGTCTCCAGCCGGACGGCGTGTCCTCGATGCAGAGCGTTGGCGAAGCAGCCGGCATCGAGGACACGCCGCCCGGCTAGCCCCTGCCAGGTCTAACACCTCGCCCAAAGGCCGAGTTAGATGCTGGTACCTGCGGGCACGCTGACGCCGGTGTGGGCCCAGGGCCTGGTGAAGCCGACAACTTCGCTGGGGGAGAACGGGGAGATGTCGACCTCCTGGCCCGGCTGCGGCGCCTGGATCATCAGGTCGTGCCCGATCACCAGGCCGACGTGACCGGGAGCGGTCTCCGTGCCGTCGCCGCCGACGAAGAACACAAGGTCGCCCGGCTGCACCTCGCTCGCCGGGATCTTCGGCCCCCAGATCCACTGGTCCTGTGACGTCCGCGGAATGAAGACATGCGCCGATCGGTAGGCCATCATGACCAGGCCTGAGCAGTCGAAGGAGTCAGGGCCGGTCCCGCCCCACTGGTACGGCTTGCCCAGCTGAGCCTCCGCGTAGGCGATAGCAGTCGTCGCGGCGGCACTTGACGCTACTCCCACGCCAGGGACGCAGGACGGGGCGTCGTCGACGGTGACCGGGCTGACGGTGAAGCCGCCCTTGGAGTAGGTCGACGCCCAGCCGAGCACGGACTGTACGTAGGACTCCAGATGGTTGTAGGCGAAGATCGCGTTCGACGGGTTCGCGATCACGCCGTGCTCAAGCAGGTATTTCGCCGCCCCGGCGATGGCGTCGGCCGGCTCGTAGACACTGGCGATGCCATCGCCATTGCCATCGGTGGCCACCCCGTCGACATGCTCACTGGCCGGGTGGACCGGGAGCCCGCCCCAGGTGTTGCTGGACGCGCCGCCGATGCCGATCTGCATCGGTCCGGCCGCGCCAAAGGCGTTGGAGCCACTGTGCACACCCGGCAGGGTGGTCTGGCCGTCATCGCTCTCGACCTTGGCGATCCCGGCCAGGATGACCCAGGGAACCTTGGTCTGCGCCCCGATCGACTTGAACAGGGCCAGGTAGTTAGCCGGGATCGAGTCCGCGGCCGTCGTGCTCGGTGGTGGCTGGTTCCCGCCGCCGTGACCGCCGGCCGCGCAGGCGCTCTGGGTGGAGAAGAGGAGCCCGCCCCCCGCGAAGAGCAGCATCGGCGCGGCCAAGGTGGCGACCAGGAGCAGGGTCAGCAGGCCGGCCAGGCCGAAGACCGCCGGCTTGACCAGGCCGGACGATAGCCGCATCACTGGTTACCGTCCGAGGAAAGCTGGATGTTGCTGACCTGCCAGCTGCTTCCGCTGCCAGTCACCGTGATCGCGTATCCAGTACTCCGCTGCCCTGGACCCTGCGTCCCGCTGGTGCGGACGGTCAGCGTCACCACGAAGGTCAGGCTGGCCGGTCCGTACGCCCGCAGTGCCGTGATCTGGGCTGAGCCGACAGACGTCTGCTTGCCGCTGGTCCGCTGGGCCACGACTCCCGGCGCGGCGTAGGCACGCCCGATCAGATCGGCCAGAGCGCTGGTCATCAATGGCTTCATCGGCGCCAGATAATTGGCGGTACTCTGCCGGTAGGAGAACGTGCCATAGTCCGCTGTGAATGTAGTCGTCACACGGGCAGCACTGGCCAGGCCAGAAGGCGTGAATGGCAGCCAGTTATAGATATCTGGCTCCCCGCCTGCCTGCGGCGGCGTGGCCTGGCCAGTGCTGGTCGGCTGAGGTTCGGGCTGGGGCTGGCCCGAACCTCCTGGTGCGGATGGATGCGTGCTGGCCGGCCGGCCTGGCGATCCCGCCCGTACCGCCCCGTCAGAAGACTTGGGCAAGAACAGGTAGGCCCCGAGCCCGGCCAGGACCAGGACGACGATCACGAAGGCAACGAGGCGCTGAACCGGCGTTAGCTCCATGAGAATCAGCTACTTCCGTCGCCTGAGGGGCCGCAGCCAGAACGGGCCAGACTGGTTCTCCGCGCCCCCTCCTGACGAACCGCCGAACGGCGCACCCGAGGATCCGGACCCGCCAGACCCGCCAGACCCGCCGCCTGACCAGCCGGACCCGCCAGACCCGCCGCCAGACCTGCCGGACCCGCCAGACCCCTGACGTCCCGACGAGGCCGACCGGGGCGGAGCCGATGGCGACTGCCGCCGCGAGCCAAGCGACCGGAATGGCCCGCCACTCCTCGGCGGGGCCGGCGACCGCGACCGATCGGACGCCGGCGACGATCGGGGCGGCGCTTGCGGCGCTGGCGGCGCTGGAGTCCTGGGCGGAGCCGACGATCGTGATCGCCCCGACGCGGTCGGCTGGGCCGGCCGCTGCGATCGAGCCGAGTCGCCCGCACCGTTCCAGCCCGACGACCCCGACCTCGACCCCGACGACCCCGACGGCGCGACTGGCTGCCTGGGCGCAGGCTGCGACGGCACGACCGGCTGCCTGGGCGCGGGCTGCGACACCGGCGCCGAAGGCATCCGCCCCGACCCGCCCGACGCACCAGCTCCGCCCGACGCACCAGGCCCGCCCGGCCATCGCTGGTGAGACGAGGCGGGACGCGGCGGAGGAACTGTCCCCGACGTCCCGCCAGCCGGCCCGGCCGGCCCGGCCGCGGCCCCGTTGGCCCTGGTCCCGCCTGCCGCGCTCCAGCTCGCCGGCGCGCCGTTGCCGCTCGGCAGCCGCAGCGGCGGTGCCTGGTCACCCGAGGAGGTTCCAGCCGACGCGCCGTAGGCCCGAGCCCGCGAGGCAGCCCCGGCCTGAGCTCCCACACCAGCCCCGCTCGGATCGGGCGAACCAGTGCCCTGCGCACCGCCGGCCGCCTCGCCAACGCCCTGACCGGTGCCATCGGCACCAGCCGCCGCACCCGCCCCGGCCGCGAGGCCGGCCGTGCTGACAGCGGTCGCCGCGCCAAGCGCGAGGCCAGCCGCCTGAGCCGGGTTGCGCCTGGCCCATCTGGCCACCCGGTATCCGGCGAAGCCAGGCACCGCCAGCGTCGCCGCCGACCTGGTGTTGGCCCGCGCGGTCGCCGCCGCCCGGCTGAGGTCGGCATCGGCCCGGTCGGTCGCCCCGATCGCGCTGTACCCCACCGAGGTGAAGAGGTGCTGGAACGGCTTCCTGTAGATAAACACGGCCACCGTGACCAGCGTGATCATCAGAATCTTCAGCGCCCACGGCAGCACGGCATCAGAAGTGCCCATGATGAGCGCATAGCAGTAGAGCAGCACGCTCAGCGCCAGCGCCACCGCCGCCTGCTTGAGCAGGACACCGACCAGCATCTCGAACCAGCGCACAGCCACGACCCGGCCGAACCCTGGATGGGTGCCGATGAGCAAGAAGAACGGCCCCACGATCAGCAGCAGCAGGAAACCCAGCTTGAGCAGGATCAGCGTCACCGAGATCAGCAGGATCAGCACTCCGGCCACAAGCGACGCGAGCAGCGCGGCGAACGCTATCTCCAGCCGGGTGGTCCATTCCTTACCCTGGAACAGCCCGAAGGTACTCGGGTCCTTGTTCTGAATTGTCTGCGCGATTCCCACATACGCGGCCTGTTTAGCCGAGATCATCGCGGGCGTCGCTTTCTCGTTCACGGCGATCGCCTGGGCCCACAACAGTGATCGAGCGAATTTGTTTACTACGGTCTGATTGGCGTGCTTCTTGACGGCGAAGGTTGTCGTGCCGAATTCCCCGTCCAGCCAGGGCTTGCAGACCAGTACGGTCCAGAGCTCGTTGGCGTTCTGGTCGACCACCGTCCGGCCCGAGGTGTAGCTGAAGCTGGCCGGGTTGATCTGCGGGTCACGCCCCGCGACCGGCAGGCAGCTGGACTGGCCGGGACTCGGCAGATGCGCGAACGCCGCGTCGAGCGTGGTGCTGATCCCGTCGGACACGCCCTTGCCAAGCCCGGTGAAGTCGGCCTGGCCGATCAGCCAGATCGCGGCGGCGCAGGCGATCACCATCCAGATCGTGCCCTCGATTGTCCTTGTGCCCCGCTTGCGTACCAGTCCCTGCCAGGCCAGCCAGATCGCTCCGAGAATCACGATAAGTGCTACATATGGGAAATAAATCGCGTTACCCAGTCCGGTGATCAAATGGTCGGTCACGCCTTGCAGCCAGCCGAGAATTCCCTCGCCGGCGGCGGACTGGTAAACGGTAATGGTGACCCGGTCAAGAGCCTTGGCGAAATCGAACAGCATTCCGGCGACATCATTACCGATGAGCGAGGTGATATCGGAGCACTGCAGGTCGGTTGCGGCCCAGAACTGCCCGGCCATTCCATACTGGTTATACGGCGTAGCGACCGGATGCCCCGGCGCCGCCGGCGGCCTGATCAGCGAGTCAACGCCGGCGGAGGCGGACTCGGGATCGGGCACCCCCGGCTGGCAGATGTTGTTCAGCGCGCCAGAGACCCCTGACTGCCCGAGCGAGCAGAAGCCGAGCAGCCCGCCAATGTCGCCGATGCCAGGGACCGAGCAGAAGCCGCCCGCGGCCGGCGAGACGGCGGCGAGCGTCCTGGCCGGGATCGGGTTGTCAGCCGTCCCGAGGGCCCCCGCCGTCCCGCCCGGGGCAGCCGTCCTGACCGGCGTGATCGTCGCGGCCATCCTAGCCGGGGTCACTGACGTGGCCGCGCTGGCCGCTGCGAGCGGCACGCACACCGCGATCAGGGCGATCAGTGCGACGGCTAGCTTGCGAGGCAGTCGCCGGACTTTGAGCATCGGGGGGCTCCTGGGGGGCGAGGGTCGGTCGCTCGGGCTATGGGGAAGGCGCCTGAGCCTGGCTCGGAGGTCGGCCCCGTACCTGTTGCTGGCCGTGAGTTGGTGCTGCCCTGGCCTGACCCGCCAGCTGCGCGGACGCGGGTACCGCCGACCCGAGACCAGGCACGCTGTAGGCAGATGCCTGATGAGGCCCTGGCTGAGCGGGCGGCGGCTGGCCAGGCGGGAACTGGCTAGCCGCCCCCCTCCCCGGCTGGCCATTGCCCGCTGGCGCACCCCCCGCCTGGGCACCAGGGAACTGCGGCGGCACGGGGACCTCGGCTGAGCTGGCCCTCGTCGGGTTCGTATCCAGCCAGCGGCGCAGGTCATCGGAGATCAGATCGACCACGATCCGGCCGGCCCGCCCGTCCAGGTCACGGAAGATGCACTCGCCATTGCCCAGGCTCCGCAGCACCGAGGCATGCTCATCGGACTGGTCGACCCCGACCAGGGATAGCACGTTGGCTACCTCGGCCCGCTCATTCGAACGGAAGGCGAAGACGGCCGAGATACAGTTCGTCACCTGCTCGTTGAGCAGGTCGCCGGCGTTCTGGGACACCAGGATCAGCGCGGTGTTCCTAGAGCGGCCCATCCGCGACACCTCGGGGATGAGCTTGGCCCCCTGCGGAGTCGAGGTCACCGCCCAGGCCTCGTCCAGCACGATCGCCTTCGGGATCCGCCGGTCCATGTTATTGAGCAGCCGCCGGGCGAACTGCGAGACCAGGTACAGCAGCGCGACCGAGAGCCGCTGCTCATAGGAGTAGTCGTCCCGCTTGAGACCGGCCTCGGGCAGGGTGAGCCCGGCCAGGGTAAAGACCGTGGTCCAGCCCTCCGCCTCGATCTGGTCACCGCCGGACGGCGCGAAGCAGAGCTTGGCCAGGCGCATCTCCGACATGGACGCGAGCACCGCGCCGAGGTTCTTGGATGCCGGATCGGCAGCGGCCTCCAGATGCTCGACCACCTTGCCGAGGCTGGGCCGGTCACCGGCCGAGACCGCGCCGACCGCCTGGATCATCGCGCTCTCGCGTTCCTCGCTCATGCCGGGCAGCAGCAGCCGCAGCGTCTCGGCGGCCATGGTCCGGCGCTCGGCCAGGTCATCTCCGAAGGAGAACGGGTCGAGCAGCCCGGCCGCCGCGCTGCCAAGCGGCAGCACCCGTGCCTTCCGGCCGCGATGGACAAGCAGCCGGACCAGCGCCTCGGCGTCGCCCTTGGGGTCGATCACGGCGATGGTCACGCCGCGCAGCGCGAGCTGCAAGATCATCAAAAGCGCGAGAGTGGTCTTACCGCCACCGGGCTCACCGGTGATCGCGACCGCAGTCGGCCGGTTCCGCGCCGCCGCGACCAGCGGATCGAAATGCACGACCGACCGCGCCCGGCCAATCGTCTCGCCGATGTAGGGGCCGATCCAGCCGGCATCGGCGGCCGGCCGGTCCCCCAGGTCGACGGTGGCGGTCGGCATCCCGCCCGCGATCGTGTAGAGCGGCTGGCGCTGAAGATACGAGCTGAGCCTGACCTTGTCCCCCGGTAGCGACTCGCTCAGCAGCGAGAACTGGTCCCCGGTCGAATTCACCACGTCGATGCCGATGTCGCGGTAGTGCTCGGTCACCGCCTCGGCCCGCCGCACGCACAGTTCCCGGTCCGGTGCTGTCACCGCCAGCCGGTGCCATCCGTACACAAATGGCAGCCGCTCCTTGGTGATCCCGTGCTCAAGCAGCCTCGCCGCCTCGATCTGCTCGGCCAGCGCGATCGGCAGGTCAGCGCCAGCCTCCCTGATGTGCGCGTCCATGTCCCTGGCGTGGGCAAGCCTGCGGCTCACGTCCTTGCTTGCCTTGGCCGGCGGGATGAGCTTCATCCGCAGGCTGGCCTCGACCGGGAACGGCAGCGAGTCGGCGTAGTGCAGCCACGGCTCGCCGTCGGGGAAGTACATGACGTCGGGGAACCGGGTGAATGACAGGAACGCGACGCACGACTCGCCCGCCGGATGAATGACCCGGAGCACGGTGCGCCCGTTGTGGATCTCTCCCTCAACCAGCGCCTCGATCTCACCGTAACCCCACCGGCGCTTGCGCACCGCAGTTGGCGGCGGGTCCCCCAGGGCGCCGGTCAGCGCGTGCCTGAACAGCCAGGCGACATCGTCAGCCGTCGCGTGCCTGGCCGCCAGCGAACTGGCGCCCAGGCTCCGGCCGACCCGCTCGGCCTGCTCGGTCCACTTGGCGATCTCGGCGAGCACGACGGCGTCGTCCTCGATGCCGAGCAATTGCTCGCCGGCCCGGTAGACGTTCATGAGCTGGGCGAGGACGCCTCCGGCTAGCTGCGCCCTGACCCCGCGCTGACCGAGCCTGACGCCGAGGTAGACCTCTTTAGTCCAGAAGTCCTTCGCCCAGACCTGCCGGTACATCTCGTCCAGGTACGGCAGCCAGCCGGGTCCGCCATCGGAGGTGGCATGCAGGCCGGTGGCCCACTGCGCGGCCGGATAGCTCCGGTGCGCGATCCGCAGGTGCACCTCGGCGTCGGCCATCCTGATCCCGGCCAGCGCCACAGTAAGGTTCGTCGCCAGCGACTCGCGCTGCTGGCCAGTCATAAATTCATAAGAGATCGTAGGAATTCGGAAATAGGCCCAGGCGTGAGTCTCGGTCAGGAGTACCCGGTCATCGAAGTAGCGGACCGACAGCCGGTTGCGCTTTGCTCGCTGGCTCATCGCGGCACCCGCCCGGAGTCGGTGAGAGCCGCCACGAGCACGCCGGCCAGCGCGGTGTAGGCGGCCGCTGTGGGCGGGCTCAGCAGGCCGGCCCAGTGCTGGCTGGCCTGCTGGACGGCAGTAGCCTGCAGGTTGCGTCTCGCCTCTTTGGTTCCTAGCTGGTCATCCCAGGGAACGCGGACTATGGCGCGGCACTGACCGACGCAGACGCGCTCGGCCTGCTCGACGTGGCCCGAGCTACGGCGGCTGACGCCGTTCATGACGATGATCGCGCTAGCGGCAAGGTCAGCCTGGCCGTGCGCTTCGAGCCACTCAAACGTCATGCCTATCCCCCTGGCAGCGGCGGCGCTAGCCGGGGCGACAAGGACAAGCTGATCGGCGATCGTGAGCAGCCTGGGCACGGCCGACGTCGAAGGATCAGCGAGCACTATCTGGTGCCCGGCACTGGCCTGCTCGAACTCGGTGGCCGAGCTGGCGGGATCGAGCGCGGCCTGGCTGCTGTCGGCGGGACTGCTGTCGGCGGCCAGGATCACCAGTCTGGACACGCCGAGCGAGGCGGCCTGGTTCAGCGCCGGCCTCAGCCTGGCCCGGTGCCCGAGGGACTGCGGGCCGGGATTGAGATCGAGTACAGCGATCGGGTCGGATCGCAGGCTGGCGAGCGTCTCGCCGATGAGCAGCGTCGTGACGGTCTGGCCGGCTCCGACCGTGCAGCCGAGCACCACGACTCGCCGGTGCCCGTCGATCGGGGCCTGGGCTCTGGTCCGATCGCGCTGCAGCTGGTCGGGCTTGCCAGGGCGGTGCCCGCCGGGAACGACCGAGACCCGGCCGGTCCTGCCCTCGCCGCGCCGGGCCGACGGACCCGCCAGCGCCCGTTCCACCGCTGGCGGTGTCTCCTGGGCCGCGCTCGCCCCGACGACGGTAATGACCGGGCGCGACGACGGACTGCCCGCCGCCTGACCGCCGGCAGGAGCAGCGGTCGCGGGAGCGGGTGCGACGGGAGCACTGACCACGGGAGCAGTCGCGGCGGGAGGACTGGTCACCGGAGCACTGACCATGGGAGCAGTCGCGGCAGGAGCACTGGTGACCGGAGCACTGACCGCAGGAGCAGTCGCAACGGGAGGGCTGGCTTCGGGAGCGGTCACGGCGGGAGGACTGGCTGCGGGAGGACTGGCTGCCTGGCCCGCGTCCGGGGCTGGCTCGGCGACCGAGTCGGCCGGCGGGACCGACGCGATCGGAGCCGGCGAGTCAGCCCGTGTCGCAGAATCCGGCTTGGCTGCCTGAGCTACCGGGATCGACGGGGGAGCCGGCTTCTCGGGTGCCGCCGAAATGACCGGTGCGCCCGTCGCCTGAGCCACGGGCCCGGCCTGGCCGGCGGGTGCTTCAGGTACTGTCATCGCGGCCTGCGCCGTTACTGCCGGGGTCACCGAGGCCGCCGGGGCTGGCGCGGCTGCCGGGGCTGGCCGCATAGGCGGCGCGGTTGGCGAGCGGGAGGGGCGCAGGGGCGGCAAAGGGGGCCGGGCGGCGGGAGGACGGTCGGCAACGGGAGGACGGTCAGCAACGGGAGGACGGTCAGCAACGGGAACCCGCCCGGCCGGAGGAACGAGAGGCCCGGCCTGGTGCTGCCCTGTCGTCGGTACGAGCAGGCCGCCAAGCGCCTGCGGATCTGAGCGCGCTGGCCGGGTGAAGATCCCGGCCTCGCCACGCGCTGGCGACGTCCTTACCGGCGGCGGAGCCTGGGTCGTGCCCGAGGGAGCCAGCGTCCGGCGACTACCGCGCGGCGGCCTGGCCGGACGGCCCGCTCGTGGTCGGCGGGTGCTGGTCACGGTACTGGCTACCGGGCGGCCGAGTCTGGCTCGGGTCGTTGCGAGCGTTCCAGCCAGGGCAGACATCAGGCTGGGTCTCGGTGCCTGGCTCGTCATCCGCGCCCGCGCCGATGGTGACAGCCGCCAGACGCGGCCGGTCACCACGATCACGTCGCTCTCGCCGAGCGGCGCCATCCGGCACCACACGCGGGGCTCGGCCAGGAAACGCAGTTGCGAGCGGACGAGTTCCGGCAGCCGCTTGCTTTCCAGTACCGGGCGGGTCACCAGCCAGGTGGCGACGCCCGGCGGCAGGACGTAGAGCCAGATCAGGGAATGGCTGAACGGAAGACCGAGCACAGTGAGCAGCACCACATACGGCACGGCAATGGCCGCGAACACCGTGATCTGGCCGATTGGAAGCGGCATGGGCAGCCGGAAGTCATACAGCTTGTACAGCCGCTTCTCAATCCGCCAGATACTTGTGTAGGTGGGCAGATCCACCAGTGTGCTCTCCTTTCGGCACTATCGCTGAAGTCAGCCTTCGCACGTCCGCAGGGACGGGCAGGCTGCTCAGCTTGCTAGTTAGTGGACGCCTAGCGCATGGGCGATCCCCATGGCCAGCGATCGCACTATCGACGGTTCGTAGAAGATGACGGCGATGGCAACCGCCAGCACGAAGAACTGTACGAAGCGAATTATCTCTCGGGTGAAGAGAAAGAAGATCGCCACGATTCCGACGATACCCAGGAACAGGGGGCCGAAAAGATCCTGGAGGTAGGTCACAAGGCCGGCGCTGCTGAGCGCCAGCGGGACAGCCGTGGCTAGTAGGTGCGGCGACATCGTTACTCCGGGGTAGGTGAGCACGGCTTACTTGGGCCTTGAGGCTGGCCGACGCGGCTCATGACGGTCCCGCCGGCGTGGTCGACGGGCCGATTGAGCGGACGTACCACCGTCCAGCACGCTGGACTACGGTCATCGCGTAGGTCATCTCGATCTGGGCGCGACCGCCAGCGGCCGGCGGGCCAGCCGACGGCGTGCTCACAGGCAGCCAGGCCACGGTAGCCGTGAGGTTCCTGACATCTCCGCCCGTCTTCGGGACTATGACCGACACGACGCTGCCGAACCCGACCTCCCCGTTGAGGCCAGTGAACTGCACGCCGGGAGCGGCGAAAGCATCGATCTTCGCGCTGTCGCCGCCGGCGAACGCACTGAAGAATGCCGGAAGCATAGTGCTCAGCTCGCGGGTCGCCGATGGGTCGACGGTGATCTTGGGGGCCGCGGGCGGGACCACGGTGTCCGGCGGCGGGATCAGGGCCGGCTTGCCCGAGACTACGATCGCACCTTCAGCATAGAAGACCGGTACGCCAATCTCGATCAGCCGGCCATTCGCCAGGGCAAGCAGCATCACGACCGCGCTATGCGCGTCCTGCACGTCAACGCCGGCCACCTGAACCGACTGCACCGTCTGCGATCCGCTGCCATTCCAGCCAAGCTGCGGGTCAGATCCTGAGGGCAGGAATGGCGCGAGCTCACTGGCCCGCTGTGTCGCCGTCGCCGGGCTGAAGTTCAGGTAGACCTGGCCGAACTCGAGCGCGAACGCACTCGCCAGCGGGACAGGAAAGCCGCTCGCCGGCTGGCCAGTCGACGTCGACGTCACGGCCGGACCGGTCGGGTTCTGGTAGCCGGCCACGATCGCGGCTACGCCTCGGTAGCCGATCAGCAGCAGGACCAGCCATACCGCTCCGCGCAGCACCCAGACGAGCCACCGGCCACCGCCGCCTCGCCTGGCCGTGCGCTCTGACTGCTCGGCTGGCGGCTCGGATGCGTATCCGCTCGCCTGACCGGCCCACCTGGCTCGTCCGGCATTCCCGGTCCCCGGTCCAGCCACCCCTTGCCCCGTCATCATCTGATCGGCTGTCACCATCTGATCGGCTGTCACCGCTCGCTCGGTAGATACCGGGACCCCGGGCAGCATCTTGTTGCCCGCCGCCATCACACCTCCGCCCGCTCTCCTGCGCCTACCCGGCCAAGAGCTGCGGCGCACCATTGCTCGTGTCGGGCACCATTCTGCGGCAATACGCCCAGCCTCAGGGCTCTTTGCGGTCTCCGACGCGCCGATGACCTGCGAATTGACAAAGTGAGTGATGTCCGTCCTGCGTGCTCTTGGTGCCCGGCGATGCGATCTGACCTGCACAGACGCGATCGAATACGGACCTGAGTCAGGACCGGCCGACGAGTACTCAGATCAGAGCGCATCCGGGCTGCCGCTCTCCTGGCTAACTCAGCCCGTACTCCGCGATCCGACATCAGCACTCGCCACCTCGGTCCCCGGTCAGCAGCACCACCGATCCCGTGACGGCAACTGGCTCACGTGCGGTGCTACCTGGTCTTACTTGGACAACGTCATTGACGCATCTGGCTGTGACAGTCAGTGTGACCGCCGTCCTCCGGGTACTACCGCATTCCTGGGCCAATCATCTAATACCAGCTCCCAGATGGCCAGGTTTCGCAAAATCAGGGCCTTCCACCCTGAAAGAGCTCAGGTTTCTGGACTGACCGCCGACTCGCAGCCAACGGTAGTTCAGCGCTGCCCGCACGGCGAGTCTGCCGGGTACTCGGGTGCCTGGCCGAAGGTGGTCCGCCCGTTCGGGACCCACTAACCACCCAGTCCCCACTAGCCACCCAACCCCTCATTGGCCACCCAACCCCTCATTGGCCACCCAACCAACCCCGCGCTAGCCATCGAACCCCGCGCTAGCCGCACAGCAGCCGGATCGCCGTCCCCCCGGACCGGGGTCGGATGTGCTGTCGGCGGGGACTCGTTTTCGGGTCGGTTCAGCTTCCACGTGGAGGTTTTCGGCGTTCCCTGGAGAGTCGTCGTTTCACGAGGACAGGATTGGGATTTTTCGGTAAATAGCGCGGCTTACTCTCCGCGAGGCGACAACCCTCCACCAGGAGAACGCGCGGGGTGAGGGGCCGGGTTTGCGAGTTCGCAGGGAGTTTGCGGGGGTTTGCGGGGTGGTGGCTAAAAGATCTAGGAGACTTTTTTCCTGTAGGAGGGTTGACCACCATATTCGCTGTTAAGTCTCCTACAGGAAAATAGTCTCCTACAGGATCGGGTGAGCCTGGCAGCGGGTGAGGCGATTGTGACAGCTGAGTCACCGGGGATCAGTCCGGGTCCGGGCGGTGGCTCCGCCGGGCCCGCGAGGCAGCCCGATGACGGAATTCGCGCCAGAGCCCGGAACACCGGTGGCGTGACCACCGAATCCGGAAACCTGGCGATCAAGACCCGGCCGTCATCACGGAACTCCGATGGCGCGATCAATCACGATGTGGTCTTGGCTGTGGCGGTGTTGATGATCCAGGACAGGATCATCGCCTCTTCCTGCCAGGCGTTGTAGCGGCCGGCTGCGGCCGCCGTGGCCGGCGACCATCTCCGTCTTCATCAGGAACGGCCCGCCCGACGCGATCGCCTGCAGTCGGGCGACCCACTTGGCCGGCTCGGTGTACCGGACCCTGGTGTCGTTCAGGCTGGTCGTCACGAAGATCGGCGGGTAGGTAACCCCGGCGGCGACATTCTCGTACGGCGTGTAGGACTTCATGTACTCGTAGAAGGCTGGGTCATGCAGCGGGTCACCCCATTCCTCCCACTCGGTCACAGTCAGCGGCAGCGACGGGTCGAGGATCGTGGTCAGCGCGTCGACGAATGGCACGTGCGCCGCGACGCCGCCGAAGGCCTCGGGAGCCAGGTTGACCGCCGCGCCGACGAGCAGCCCGCCCGCTGAGCCACCTCGGGCAATCACGCGGTCCGGGGTCGTGTAGCCCGCCGCCGAGAGATGTCTCGCGCAGGCGATGAAGTCGGTGAATGTATTTACTTTATGAAGCATTTTTCCGTCGTCGTACCAGTGTCTCCCCAGCTCTCCCCCGCCTCTGACATGCGCGATCGCATAGGTGAAGCCGCGGTCGAGCAGCGAGAGCCTGGGGATGGAGAAGGACGGGTCGATCGGTACCTCATAGCTGCCGTATCCGTACAGCAGCAGCGGCGAGCCGCCCTCGCTCGCCAGGCCCTTCCTGCGGACCAGCGAGATCGGGACCCTGGTGCCGTCGGAGGCGGTCGCCCACTCCCTGAGCTGCTCGTAGTCCTCCGGCTGGTAGTCCCCCTCGCCGGGCAGCGCCAGGACTCGCTGGCGCTTGCGCAAGGTCAGCGCCCCGGTCACGGTGTCGCAGTCGTACACCGAGCTCGGCGTGACCAGCGAGACATAGGAGATTCTGAGTAGCCTGGAGCTGTATTCAGGAGTCGAGCCTGGCGTGACCGTGTACACCTGCTCATCGAAGGCGAGCTCGTGGTCGGTGCCGTCGGCGCGGACGATCCGCAGGCCGGTGAGACCGTCCCTGCGGTAGAAGACCACGAAATGGTCCGCGAACGCGCTGACGTCGAGCAGCCTGGTGTCGGCCCGGTGCGGCACGAGCGGTGTCCAGGATGCCGGTGCCGGGTCAGCCGGCGAGGCTGCGGCCAGCTCGAAGTTCTCGGCCCCGTCGTTGTGCAGGATCAGCAGCCGGTCGGTACCGTCGGCGGTGACCTGATGCTCGACGTTGTACTCGATGCCCTGCCTGCGTGGTGCCACCAGCCGGGGCTCCCCCGCCGGGTCGCTGGCGTCGAGCAGCCGCACCTCGCTGGTGATCTTGCTGGCCGTCTCGAACATCACGTAGCGCTCGCTGCGAGTGAGCGTCACGGAGACGAAGAAGCGCTCGTCGTCCTCGGTGTAGACGACCGGGTCCGCTGAGGTCGGCGTGCCGAGCTGATGCCGCCAGATCTGGAACGGCCGCCAGGCATCGTCTGAGGTGATGTAGAAGAGCGTCGAGCCATCGGCGGACCAGGCCGACCCGTGGTGCGTGCCGGGGATCTCGTCCGCCGCGACGACGCCGGTCTCCAGGTCCTTGAACCGCATCGTGTAGCGCTCGTCACCCGAGTAATCGGTGGAGAAGGCGAGCCTGGTGCCGTCCGGGCTCACGTTGTACACGCCGAGCGAGAAGAACGGCTGGTCACCGGCGAGCTCGTTGCAGTCGAGCAGGATCTCCTCGCCGTTCGGCGCTGATCCGTCCTCGGTCATGGGCGGGGCCTCGCCGTCGGCCCGCACCGCCCGGCGGCAGTAGACCTGGTACTGCTTGCCCTCGACCAGGCGGGAGTAGTACCACCAGGCGCCCCGGCGGACGGGGACCGACAGATCCGTCTCCTGCGTCCGCCCCTTGATCTCGGTGAAGATGGCTGAGCTGAGGTCGGCCTGACCTGCGATCATGTCCTGGGTGTAGGCGTTCTCCGCCTCAAGGAACGCGATCGTGTCCGGATTGTCCTTGTCGCCGAGCCACGCATAGTCGTCGATGAACGTGTCGCCGTGGTGACTGCGCTCGGCCGGGATCCGCTTCGCGATCGGAGGTGCAGGGGGTGCCGTAGTTGCGTGCTCTGTGCTCATGCACAGGAGTCTATTGAGGCTAGCTGTCCCTGGTAATCCGAGCCGCGCTCGTCGTCGTGCCGGGCGAGCCACCCGGCGGGTCGCCGAGCGGCTGGATGACCGGCCCGGTAAACGGGCTCGTCTCGGCGTGCCGCGTGGCCAGGCTGGCTGACGGCGCCAGCGACAAGTCGGTGCAGCCGCGCAGCCCGTCCCAGCGCTGGATCGCCGCCGCCGCCGCGCCGCCGGTCTGCGGGATCGGCAGCCCGTCCGAGATCTCGGCCGGGCGCCAGCTGAAGGTATCGACGTGCCTGCCCGTGATGGTGACCCGCAGCGCCCCGCTGTAGGTCTCGGGCGGCGTGGTGTCGTAGAAGGCCAGGTTGCCCAGGCCGTAATCGACCAGGGCGGTGCCGAGGTAGCCGGCCCCGAGCTGCACGTGCGCGTGAGCGCCCACGACGATGTCGGCACCCGCCTGGACCAGGGCCTTAGCGAGAGGTTCCTGAACCGAGTTGGGGCACTGCTGGGCCTCGGTCCCCCAGTGCAGGAAGACGACGACGGTGTCGCTGACCTTCCTGGCCCGCTGGACGGCGGCCACCAGTTCCTTTTCCTGATAGGCAGACGCGAGACCCGGCTGGGTCGCGGTGGCCGTCCAGGCGGTGATCAGGTTCGTGTCGATGACCTCGGTCGCCGCGATGATCGCGATTCGCTGACCGTGAATCGTCGTCTCGTAGGGTGCGAAGGCCTGGGCCGCGTCCTGGCCGACGCCGATCACCGGGTAATGCGCCGCCTTGGCGATCGCCAGCGACTGCGCCAGCCCGGCCCGGCCGCAGTCCTCACCATGATTGTTGGCCTCGGTGACCAGCGAGACATGAGCCGACTTGAAGGCGGTGAGCGCGCTCGGCGGGGCGGAGAAAACGAACTGCTTCGGCTGCGGGTCCGGGCACGCCCCGTCCACCAGCGCGGACTCGAAGTTGGTCATGGACAAGTCCGAGCCGGAGAGCAGGCTCGCTATGTTCCCGTCCAGTGCGGTGGCAGGATCGGCGGCCAGCCGCTCCTGCAGCGGTCCCTCGAAGTGGACGTCACCGCCGAACGCCAGCGTGACCGGCTTGCCGTCGCCGCGCCAGCCTGGCTGCAGCGGTGATCCGGTGACCTTCTTGTGGGTCAGCCCGGTAGCCGACGCGGCGGGGGTGGCTCCAGGGAGAGTCGTGCCGGCCTGGCTGGTGTTCCGGTCTTCTATGACCGACTTGGCGACGACGACACCGCCGACCACCACGACGACGACGAGCGCGCCGATGGCTAGCCGGAACTGACGCCTGCGCTGCGGCCTGGGCGCACGCCGGGACGAATGCACGGCACCCACCGTAACAACTCCAGCTGCGATGACCGGCCGAATCCGGTATCTCACTCCGCGCTATCGCCCCAGGCGGCGGCATCACCAGTCGCGCGGGCCTCGGCCCGGACGGCCGCCGCCGCCGCCGAAGATACTGCGACCGAAGCCGCTTCCGCGCCGGCGTCCCAGCACGACGCCGACGGCCACCACGGCCGCGATGATCAGCACCAGGATGACCGGGCCGACCTTGGGAATCCGCCAGATCAGCAGGGCGAACCGCCAGATCGCATGCCAGATGAACAGCCTGACCAGGAAGTGCGCCAGGCCGCCGCCGCCCCGGCCGAACCCGCCAAGCGCCCCCAGGTGGCTGTGGAATCCGGCTGTCAGTACGAAAGCATGCGACATCGTCACAGTTCTACTGTGCCACGAATCGGCCGGGCTGGAGCATGATGACCTCATGAGTCAGGAGACCGGCGTCCGGGTAGCGGGGTTCGTCGACCATCACACCCACTTGCTGAAGACAGCCGCCCGCGTGCCGTGGCCCTGGCAGGGATCGACCGTGCGCGAGTTTCATCAGCAGGTCTGGCGAGACGGCAGTACTCCGATGGACGTCGCCGATCCGCCCAGTCCTTATCCGCCCGGCGAACTGACCGCCCGGCTGCGGGCCGGACTCGCGACGGCGGCGCGCGCCGGCCTAGTTGAGATCACCGAGATGGGAATGCGCGACTGGAGCTATCTCGACGCGCTGAACCTGACCAGCACGGACGCGCCGCTGCCGGCCCGGGTGCGGATCTACCTGGCCAGCGGCCTGGCGCAGGCGGCCTCCGACGCTGAGCTCGAGGCCAGGCGAGCCGACGCCGGCCCCTGGACCAGCCTGGATGGCATCAAGTTCTACGCCGACGGCTGGCTCGTGCCCCGCACCTGTGCCATGTGCCGCGACTTTGACGACACCGGCGATAGCGGACTGCTCTTCGCCGACGCGACGACACTTGCCCGCAGGCTAGAGCGGTTCATCGCCGGCGGCTGGCGGATCGCGACGCACGCCATCGGCGATCTCGCCGTCCAGACCGTGCTCGACGCTTACGAGCTAGCCTGGGGCGGCGACCGGCGGGCCATCGCCTCGGCGGAGCCCAGAATCGAGCACGCGGCGATGCTATCCGGCGACGTCATGGCCCGGATGGCGGACCTCGGCGTGCGAGCCTGCATTCAGCCGTCCTTCGCGGTCACCGATGCGAGCCAGATCGTTCCGGCGCTGGGCACAGAGCGAGCCGAACTGGCATACCCGTGGGCGCGGCTGGCCGCCGCGGGCGCGGGGATGCTCGCCGGTACCGACTACCCGATCGAGGTGATCGAGCCGCTGGTCGGCCTGGCCCGCCTGGTGAGCGGGCGATCAGAGCGGCCGGGCTTCGGCACCGATGACACCGCCCCAGAGCAGTCAAGGCTGCCGCTTGAGGTAGCGATCAGGCTGTGCTCAGATGCCGCGGCCGGCCAGACGATCCTGTCGGCTGATCCGCTGAGCGTCCCGGCCGGACAGCTCGATGCGATCGAGGTACTCGCCACCGAGCCGGTCGCCTTCTAAAACGACGAGGCGGAAATAAAGCTATCGACTGACTGTCGCGCAGTTGCTAACTTTCCGCGCATGCGAGATGCCGAGTTCAATGACCCGCGACTTGTAGTCGTGTATGACGCAGAGTGCCCCTGGTCGCGCGACGATGACTTCTTCCTGTCGGTCGTGAACGAGACTCCCGCCGCGCGGGTACTAGACCTGGGCTGCGGTACTGGCCGGCTGGCACTCGGAATGTCGGCCGCCGGCCACACCGTGACCGGTGTCGATCCCGCCGCCGCGTCGCTCGCGGCAGCCAGGGCCAAGCCCGGCGCGGACCGCGTCACCTGGATCGAGGGCACCTCGCCGGTCCTGCCAGACTCCGCCTTCGAGGTGGCGGTCATGACCAGCCACGTCGCTCAGTTCTTCGTCGAGGCTGACGAGTGGGGCACCGTCCTCGCTGACCTTCGGCGAGCCCTGGTGCCGGGCGGCAGGCTAGTGTTCGACACCCGCGATCCGCGGGCCCGCAAATGGGAGCAGTGGAACCCCGCCGAGTCCCGCCGCGGCATCAGGCTGCCGGATGGCAGCATGGTCACCGCCTGGACTGAGGTGACAGCCGTGACTGGCACCGTCGTTTATTTCACCATCTGTTATCAGTTCTTCGATGGACTGACCCTGGAAAGCACTGGCGCGCTGCGATTCCGGCCCGAGGATGAAGTGCGCTCGACCCTGAGCGACGCCGGCTTCAGTGTCGAGCAGATCTACGGCGGCTGGAACCGCGAGCCAGTCGGCGCACCCGACGGCGAGTTCCTCGTCCTCGCCCGCACCCAGCCGGACGTCAGCTAGGCCTCGGACCTCCCGCTCCGGCGAGCGTACGGCATTGCGGGCATATTATGGGGGTTCGCGCGAGTCAGCGCTTTGATCATCTAGGCCGACCGGGGTATCGCCGTGCCGTGCCGACCATCTCAGGCGGCTGGAGTTTCGTATGCATTCGCAGGGTCCGTACCCGTACGGCGGGCAAGGTCAGGGGACGTGGGAAGCGCCGCCGACTGAGGAGTGCGAGGAGAACAACTACAAGACGACGGTTGGTGATGAGGGCGATTTCTTTCACTTCCGACAGCGATGGCATCTGCTGACCGGCGACCTCGTGGACTTTGCCATCATCCTCATGTCGCCGGTAGATGGGGTGCACTGCCAGGTTGCTGAGCTGGACATCTGTCATGCGGAGCTGCACATCCATCCCTGCGACCGGACCGGGAAGCGGTTGCCAGATGCTCGGAAGAGCATCAGGCCGATCAACACTCAGGAAGATGTTTACGCTAGCTATAACGAAGCACTTGAGTTCATGATGGCTAAGTGGGAAGACTACAAGCAGAGGTGGCGTGATGGATGAGCGGGAGCAGCGACGCCTTCGGCTTGCAGCCGAGTTGATGAGGTTCACGCGCAATCGCGGTCTTCGCGATGCTCTGGGTCCGCTACAAGACGATGGGAGCGCGCCGTTTGTCGTCGGACTGCCTGACGACACTCTGGGTGAGATTGGCCGCCGGGCCGAGACGCTGGGCGGTCGTGCGCATCTGGTCGTCTTCGACGAGCTCGGCGACGGCAGGAAGCGCGTCCGGTTGCTGCTGATCGGGCCGAGCGACAAGAGGATCGACGAGCTTGACGAGCAGTGCGAGTGCGCGGTCAACGATGAGACGACTCTCGACATGCTGATGCAGCACATTACGGTTGGCGAGGAGTGCACCTACCACACGTACGACTCAGAGACTGTAATTCGTTTCCTCACGGATAGCGTGCAACCGGTACCGGCCTGAGGAGGCCGCGTGCCCGCGCGGCTGCGGCTGCGCGAACAAGATGATCATGTCACCGTGGCTTGTCACGCTCGTCGTCATGACGGCGTGACAAGTCACTGACCATGCCCCCGGGGGACCTAGCTACCTGTAGTTGACGAATTGCAGGGCGACGTCGAATTCCTTGCCCTTGAGCAGGGCGATCACGTCCTGCAGCTCGTCCTTCTTCTTGGCCGAGACCCGGAGCTCGTCACCCTGGACCTGGGCCTTGACGCCCTTCGGTCCCTCATCCCTGATGATCTTGGAGATCTTCCTGGCGTCGTCCTGAGAGATGCCCTCCTTCAGGCTGATGCTGATCTTGTACTCCTTGCCCGACACCTTCGGCTCGCCGGAGTCCAGCACCTTGAGCGAGACGGACCGCTTGACCAGCTTCTCCTTGAAGACGTCGAGCACGGCGCTGGCCCTGGACTCGCTGTTGGCCTTGATCTCCACGCCCTCCTTGCCTGACCAGGCGATGGACGCACCGACACCGCGGAAGTCGAACCGGGTGCCGATCTCCTTCGCGGTCTGGTTGAGCGCGTTGTCGACTTCATCTCGGTTGATCTTCGACACCACGTCGAAGGAAGAGTCACCAGGCATGGCCTATATCTTAGGTGCCCGCACCCTTCGCCAATGCCAGGGCTCGCCCGGCCGCCGTCCGAAAGGCCGGGCAGGGGTCAGGTGCGGTCGGGCACGCCGGAATCCAGCCACTGGCCGATGACCCCGGCGGCCTGGTCGGCGACGAGATGTCCGGCCGGGCGGGTGACCAGGTCGCTGAGCGCGAACATGTCGAGCACCCGGCCCAGGTAGAGCCAGTTCTCGGGAGGCGGCAGATCGGCAGGCTGGCGTTCGGCGAAGGACTTGAGGAAGCTGTCGAGAAACCCGGCCGGGTAAGCCGCCCCGAACCTGGCCAGGTTGGCCGCGTCCCCGTACGGACAGCCAGAGAAGCTGAACTCCCAGTCGAGCACGGCCGCCACCCGCCAGTCCCGGCCTGGTCGGCCGCCCCGGCCGGCTTGCGTGACCAGCAGGTTCTTCGGGTTCAGGTCAGCGTGCACCAGGCGGGCCTGATCATCGACGGCTGTCAGCGCACCGGCGTGGGCCGCGCACAGCTCCGTCCAGGCCAGCCGGGCCGGCGCCGCGAGCCGTGCCTGCGGGACTCGCTCCATGCAGGTCGCGGCGAATTCTGGCAGTTGCTGTGACCAGGGCCGTTCCGCCCGGACGGCGAGTTCCCGGCCGGCGAGCCGGCGGCCGGCGAAAAACCCTGGCCGCTCGAAGGTCACAGCCGCGATCTGAGCCGCGACCTCGCCCACCTTCGCGCCAAGCGCGGCGAAGTCTTCCCTCGTCAGCTCGCTATCAGCCAGCACCTGACTAAGCAGCGTCCCGTCGACATACTCGATCACCATCGCCGCCCGGCTGCCGTCAGGCTCGTCGTCGCGAGCAGTGGCGCCGGACGGCAGGACAGCGAGCACCCGAGGCACCGGCACTAGCGAGCCGGCCACCGCCATGACCGCCGCTTCGGTAGCGGGATCTGATCCGCCGAATCTGGCGACTACCTGACCGTCGGCCAGTTTCAGCAGGCACGTCTCGTGCGAGAACCCTCCGGCCAGCACCCGCGACTCCAGCACCGCACTGCCCAGTGCCGCACCGACTCTCTGCGCCTCAGCCGCCCTCACAGTCAGGCCTCACTCATCCGTCTCGGCTCATTGTCCGCGAACCTGCCCCAGGCCGGCCGGGATACACAACAGCTGGGGACCCCCGCTGCTGCCGTGGCGACAGCAGGGGGCCCCGGCTGCGGCCCGCCACGGCCAAGACCGGCGCCGAGGTCGCTCGGCGCCGGTCATTGCCGCGTGCTAGCTGGCTGAGTCGTCCCTGGGCGGCCGGCCCTGCCTGCGCATCTGCCCGGCGTTCTTCGGCAGCCGCCCGGCCTCGCCCAGCATCCGCCGCAGCAGGAACTCAATCTGGGCGTTCGTGCTGCGCAGTTCCTCGGTCGCCCACCTGGCCAGTGCGTCGTGCACGGCAGGGTCAAGCCGAAGCAGGACGCTCTTGCGCTCACTCACTGCGTTACCGTCGGCCGGTTACTGGTACAGAGAGCCGGTGTTGACCACCTGCTGAGTCGCCTGCTCGCTGCACAGCACGACGAGCAGGTTCGACACCATGGCGGCCTTGCGCTCCTCATCTAGCTGGACGACGCCCTCGTCCTCAAGCCGCTGCAGCGCTAGCTGGACCATGCCCACCGCACCCTCGACAATCTTCGTCCGCGCGCCGACGACCGCGCTGGCCTGCTGCTGGCGCAGCATCGCCTGGGCGATCTCCGGAGCGTATGACAGCCTGGTCAGTCGTGACTCTATGATCTGCACCCCCGCCGAGTTCACCCGGTCACCGATCTCGGCCGACAGCCGCCTGGTGATCTCCTCGGCATTGTCGCGCAGCGACAGCTCACCGCTGCCGCGGGTGTCGTAGGCATAGCTGGACGCGATGTGCCTGACGGCGGTCTCGGTCTGGATCGCGACGAACCTGACAAAGTCATCGACCCCGTACAGAGCCTTAGCCGTATCCCGCACCTGCCAGACGACCACGGCGGCGATCTCGATCGGGTTACCGTCCGCGTCATTGACCTTGGCGATCGACGTTTCAAGGTTGCGCACCCGCACCGACACCGGTCTCCTGAGGGTGAACGGGTTCACGCAGTGCAGTCCAGCGACCCGGATCGTACCCCGGTACCGGCCGAACAACTGAATCGCCTGGCCCTGGCCGGCCACGACCGAGGTAAGCCCGCGGAACGTGAGCCCGGCCGCGATCAAGATGATCACAGCCACCCAGATCAGCACCGTCGTCGTGACCCCGGTCACCTGGCTGCCGGCCACGTAGAGCAGGGCCGCCGCCACCAGTACGGCCACGACGCCGGCTGCCAGGACCGGGATGCCAGGGGCTGACCTGGCCGCGCTCTCGGTCACCGGCCTTACCGCCAGCTCACTGTCCTTAACTGACACCTGTGCGGTCATCTTCGACCACCTCCGATTGAAGCTTCCTGATGACACAGATCTATCATAGTGATATCAGTTTAACAAGCCCGCTCGCGGTCCCCCGTACGGCGACGGTCACCGGGACGATCCGGCGGCGGCGCTCGTCGGCCGCTCGCCGGCCGCGCGCCGGCCGATGATCCTATAAGACGTGGACGCCCATATCAGCGATATGACATCACGATAATCGCGAATTGGTTATAGTGCGATCCAGCACGCGATCGACCGGTATCCGATCGCTAGTACACCTGCGGAGGCGGCTCATGACCGATAGTGCACCGAAAATGCTATTCGCCCCGGACTACGGATTGTGCCTGCGCCGGCATAAAAAAGAATGGTTTGTCGACCCCAACCTCAAGCTCGATCCCGCCATTATCTCGAATATGAAAACGACTGGTACTGTCGTCCGGCCAGATCAGGCAGCGCCGTCAGAGGTTCCGGAAAATACGGTCGTTACCCTGCTACCCGTGCAGCCAACTCATCAGGCCGCCGAAGGTGGCGAGTTTCACGAGATGCCGTCAGGACCGGACTGGCCCGCGCCACCACCGGCGCCGGATAAGCCCGTTCAATGGCCGAATCCCTGGCAGGAAGTCACCCGGATCGTGCGCGGGAATGTCGAAATCGGGTCCGAGAACAAAGCCGTCCAGCTTACCTGGAATGGCCAGAGATGGATCGACGAGACTCCGGCTGCCGACGCTTAACCCCGCCTGGAGCCAAGCTCCCGGCTCGCCCTGATGACAGCCACCTGAGCCGCGACCATCTCGGACCAGGCTGCGGCCCAGCGCACCTTCTGTGGCAGGAGGGCTAGCGTCCCTCTCACGGCTAGCTCTCCTGCCACGCCGGGCACCCGCGCCGGCCGCACCCGGCGCCCGGCCTGCCCGCGGACTTGATCGCCGACCTGTGGGACGACGAGATTCCCGATGAAGAGGACGACGACGATTTCAGGGAGATGCGCGCGCCATTCATCCGGCAATTCCCTGGACTAGCCCCTGCCCAGCACAAGGAACTCAGCGCGCAGGAGCTTGACCAGGCACTTGACGGGATAGGGCCCGCCCGGATCGGGCTGGCCAGCGCCGACCGTCCCGCCGATGTCTTGCCGCTGATCGGCTGGGATCCTGGGAACTGGCCTGTACTTCCGGTCGCTGCCGTGCTCCGTTCCTGGGAGGACCGCTTCGGCGCTACCTTGCTTCAGATCGGGTTCGCCGAGATCCAGGTGCTGCTGACACGACCGCCACGCACCCTAGAGGTGGCCCAGCTCCTGGCCGCCGAGCAATTCGCCTACTGCGACGAATGCGCAGGCAGGGGACTCCATGACGTCTCGTCGATCACCGAGGAGCTGATGAAAACCCCTATCTGCACCTTCTGGTGGGACTAGGAAGGCTTGGCTGACACCGCCGGATTTCCGCGATCATGGCCGGGTCCTTGATCACGGAACCCTGGCGGGGTGATCATCCACCTCATGCTCCGTGATCAAGCATCATTCCATGATCACGGAAATCTAACCGCGCAGTTCGTCAAGGCGCAGCGCGTCAAGGCTTAGCTGAGGCGGAACTCCTGCGCACAGTAGTCGATGGTGACCACTCGATCGGCCAGAAACGGGTCGCCGAGTATCCCGCCTATCGCCATCTGGGCGGCTTCGCTGACCAGGGAAAGGTCCATAACTCACTCCGGCCTCGACCTCGTGCAGGACCGCATCGCCGACCGAATTTCGCTCAGCCTGGTTCGCGCGGACCTGATCGCCCCGCAGGTCCCCAGCTGCGGCAATCACGACAGTACGGTGCCCCAGCTGAGGCGAGCGCCACTGTCAGACCCTCTCTTTACAGTCGTCCGCCGCGAGCACAACCGGACTGTCCTGGCCCACGCCGTCGCCATGCGGGTCGTCGGCTACCGGATCGACCACGAACTGTCGCAGACAGCGCTTGCCCGCATCCTAGGCATGCACCAGTCAGCAGTCGCCCGGCTGGAAGCCGGCGATCATGAACCGTCGCTTGCGACTTTGTCGCGCCTGGCGGGAAGACTCGGCATCGAGTTCCACATCGACATCACTCCGGAAGCCTTCACGCTCCGTGACATCGCCTGAGCCTGAGCCCGTCGGCAGCTTGATATCTAATGCTGATCGATTCCGATGTGATGCGTGGTTTGCTGAACTGGACCGCTTCGCGGACACGCCATTCTTTGAGGACGGCAGGAATCAGCCCCCGATGCCGCCTGGCGAAGACCTCTTCACCACCTTATGCACGTTGTAGCTGACGCGCCCGTTGGTGTCGCAAGTCTGGTTGACCTCGGCCCAGACCAGCTCCCTGATTCTCAGGCGGTCGGCGGGACTGAGCATCGGGTAGGTGGCGGCGAAGCGGAGGGCTGCGTAGAACGTGAAGTACTTCTTGGCGGCAGCCTCGGCGCCCGCGAGTGTGCGCGGCTCCGGTGTGCTGGTTGTGACGCACCCGGCCGCAGTCAATGCTGCGGCCGCGATGGTGGGGCCTACGCCGCACGGCCGCGCATGACGACTCCGCCAGATGCCTGGTACCGGAAAGCGATCCCGTTGGCCGAGGAACGATATGAGTTGTACCTCAAACAGGAAGGGCACCGATGATCGGCGAGGAGTTCCGCAGCTACAACCGCGAGGAGTTCCTGGACGAGTTCTTCCCCGATGCCGATGACCGGACCGCCATAACGACGAGAATGGAACAGCTCCGAGCCGAACAGCGTGCCTACCGGCTCACCGAGATGCGCCGACGGTTCGGATTCAGCCAGGCCCAGGTTGCCGATCGCATGGGCGTAATCCAGGGACGGATCTCCGCCATCGAGAACGCTAAATCCGGAGCTACGGAATTGCGCACCATCGCCGCATACGTCGAGGCCCTCGGCGGGCGACTGGAACCGCCGATCATCAAGCGCATCGCTCATACGTTGAAGCGGAACTCGACGACGTCGCCGTCGCGCATGAGGTAGTCCTTGCCTTCGATCCTGGCCTTGCCTGCCGAGCGGGCGGCGGCGACCGAGCCCGCTGTCATCAGGTCGTCGTAGGAGACGATCTCCGCCTTGATGAAGCCGCGCTGGAAGTCGGTGTGGATGACGCCGGCCGCCTCGGGTGCCGTCGCGCCCGCGCTGATCGTCCAGGCTCGCGCCTCCTTGGGCCGGCCGTCAGGAAGGTGGCCAGCCCGAGCGCGGCGAACCCGGCCCTGGCCAGCTGATCAAGCCCCGGCTCACCGAGCCCCAGCTCAGCCAGGAGGTCGGCCGCCTCAGCCGCCGACAAGTCAGCCAGCTCGGCCTCCGTCTTGGCGTCAAGAAACACCGACTCGGCCGGCGCGACCAGCTTGGCCAGCCGGTCGCGCAGCGCGGTGTCGCCAAGCTCGGCGTCGTCCACGTTGAACGCGTACAGGAACGGCTTCGCGGTCAGCAGGGAGAGCTCGCGGAGGTGCGCCAGGTCGATCCCGGCGGCCTGCGCCCCGGCAGACAAGGTGGTCCCGCCGTCCAGGAGTTGCTGCGCCTTGGCTGCGGCATCGGCTACGGCGATTCTTTCCGGATCTTTTGCGTATTTCGATTCTTTAGCCAGGCGCGGGACGGCCTTTTCCAGCGTCTGCAGGTCAGCCAGCATCAGCTCGGTCGCGATCGTCTCGATGTCGCGTTCCGGTGATACGTCGCCGTCCACGTGACTGACGTCGGGGTCGGTGAAGACCCGGACCACCTGGCAGATCGCGTCCGTCTCCCTGATGTGCGCGAGGAACTGGTTGCCCAGCCCCTGCCCGGCCGATGCCCCCCGCACCAAGCCGGCGATGTCGACAAAGCGAACCGTGGCCGGCACGATCCTGGCCGAGTCATAGAGCCGGGCGAGAGCGTCGAGCCGCGGATCGGGGATGCCGACCACGCCCACATTGGGGTCAATCGTGGCAAATGGATAGTTGGAGGCCAGCACGCTCGCCCGGGTCAGCGCATTGAACAAGGTGGACTTGCCGACGTTGGGCAGCCCGACGATCCCGATCTCAAGACTCACCCGCGCGAGTTTACGGCCCCCGCGCAGCAGTCCGGTTCCTGGCGGTGCTCCGATGCCCTGGCGCTGGTTCGGTTCCGGGGGCAGTGATCCGGTTTCGGGCCAGCGACTCAGCCCGGCCCGGATGACGGGTTTGCCGGTTATCTGCCCTTTCGGGTAACGGCGGCTAGCCTCGCCCGGGGTTTCAGCTAGATCCTGTAGGAGTGTTTGCCGTTGCCGGGTTTCACCCCGTGATGTGAGCCGGGGTGGAGGAAGACGGTCCGGAACGTCGGCGGGGTGATCAGCGGCCGGGCTTGCGTAGGGTGAGGGGGCCGGATTTGGGGGTTTCTGGGTGATCTTGCGGGGCTGGTGCCGGGCTGGTGGCTAAAAGATCTAGGAGACTTTTTTCCTGTAGGAGGATTGACCACCATATTCGCTGTTAAGTCTCCTACAGGAAAAAAGCCTCCTACAGGATCAGGCGAGCCCGGCAGCGGATGAGACGGCTGTGACAGCTGAGTCACCAGTGACCAGCCCGGGTCCGGGCGGTGGCCCCGCCAGGCCCGCGAGGCAGCCCGATCACGAAATTCGCGCCAGTACCCGGAACATCAGCGGGGTGATCTCCGAGGAGGGGCC
Organism: uncultured Actinomycetota bacterium; assembly: GCA_963819285.1. Classification (GTDB taxonomy): domain Bacteria; phylum Actinomycetota; class Actinomycetes; order Streptosporangiales; family Streptosporangiaceae; genus Chersky-822. The sequence goes on along the minus strand of CAWFVM010000004.1, from coordinate 809,852 downwards.
GCTCTCCGTAAGAGTGATTAGGCCCCGGCCTCAGCGAGCACTGTCGGACCCATCTGGAAGCATGGCCGCCCATGAGTTCGATCTTGTTGCTTGCCGGGCTGATTGTCGGTGCCTGCCTGGGCGCTGTCATCGGCTACCTCTATGCCCGTAACCGGCTCGACTCCCAGGTCGCGGACCTCACGGCGCAGGCCAGGGCGGCGGAGGAACGGGCACGGGCGATGCAGGAGCGGACGGCGCTGATCGATGAGGCGGCCAAGGAGCGGGCCGAGCTGATCGACGGGTACCTGGCTGAGCGGTTCCAGGCACTGTCGACGCAGGCCCTTGATGCCAGTCAGCATCGGCTGATGGAGTACAGCGAGATCCAGCTGCGGGCGGCCAACCTGTCGGCGGCGAGCCAGCTCGACTCCCGGCGCAACGCTGTCGAGCAGCTAGTCGAGCCGCTCAAGCTGACCCTGGCCAGGGTCGAGGCCCAGCTTCGCGAGTCCGAGGTGGCCAGGCAGTCCTCGCACGCCGCGCTGACCGAGCAGGTCAAATTCGCCATCGCGAGCTCGGACCAGCTTCGCGCGCAGACGCAGGCGCTAGTGACCGCGCTGCGCCGGCCAGAGGCCAGGGGCCGGTGGGGCGAGATGCAGCTGCGCCGGGTGGTCGAACTGGCAGGCATGGCCGCGAGATGCGACTTCGAGGAGCAGGTGAGCGTCCCCGACCCCAGGGCTGACGAGAACGGCGGAATGGTCCGCCCCGACCTGGTCGTGCGGCTCGCGGGCGGCAAGAACATCGTGGTGGACTCCAAGGTCTCGCTCGCGGCCTACCTGGAGGCGGCAGAAGCGACCGGCGACGACGTGCGCGACGCCCGCCTGCGCGCGCATGCCAGGCACCTGAAGGACCACGTCGATCAGCTGGCCGCCAAGAGCTACTGGTCGGCGCTGACCCCGGCGCCGGAATTCGTGGTCCTGTTCATCCCTGGCGAGGCCTTCCTGGCGCCGGCGCTTGAGCGCGACCCTGGCCTGCTTGAGTACGCGATGGGGCGCAAGGTGCATATCGCGACCCCGACCACGCTGATCTCGATGCTGCGCACAGCCCAGTACGCCTGGCAGCAGGCCGCGCTGTCGGAGAACGCTCGGGCGGTCTTCGACCTGGGCCGCGAGCTCTACGAGCGGCTCAATGGGCTTGGCGGCCACGTCGACGCGGTCGGCAAGGCGCTGACCAACGCGGTCACCGCCTACAACCGGGCGGTCGGCTCGCTGGAGAACCGGGTGCTGGTGACGGCGCGCAAGCTCAATCAGCTTGGCGTGACCGACGCGGAGCTTGACCAGGCCAGGCCGGTAGAGGCCTCGGTCCGGTCGTTGTACGCGCCCGAACTGGTCGCGGAACTCGCGGTCGAGCTCGCGCCCGCGGTCGAGCCCGCGCCCGCCGACTTCCCCGCGCTCGCCGGGCCCCTACCCGACGGGCTCCCGCTAGCCGACGGGCTCACTTACCGGTAACAGGCGGCGCAGGCCGTGCGGCAGCGCGAACTGCAGCGTCTCGCGCACGGACTCCGCCTCCTCGACGGTGTCGAACCCCACGCCGGCGAGCAGTTCAAGCACCTCATCGACCAGGTTCTCCGGGACCGAGGCGCCGCTGGTGACTCCCACAGTGGTGGCCGACTCGATCCAGGCGAGGTCGATCGCGCTGGCGTCTTCCACCAGGTAGGCGGCGGGGACGCCCGCCTCGTGGGCGACCTCGACCAGGCGAACCGAGTTTGACGAGTTGGCGGAGCCGACAACGATCAGCACGTCGGACTGGCTGGCGATCTCCTTGACCGCGACCTGCCGGTTCTGCGTCGCGTAGCAGATGTCGTCGCTCGGCGGATCGATCAGCAGCGGGAACCGTTTGCGCAGCGCCGACACGGTCTGATTGGTCTCATCCACCGACAGCGTCGTCTGGGACAGCCAGGCGACCTTGGCCGGGTCCTTGACCTCGATCTTCGCCGCGTCCTCCGGGCCATCGACGAGCCGGATGCTGGCCGGCGCCTCCCCTGTGGTGCCGACGACTTCCTCGTGCCCCTCATGGCCGATCAGCAAGATCTCGTAGTCCTGGGCGGCGAACCGGCGCGCCTCGTTATGCACCTTCGTCACCAGCGGGCAGGTCGCGTCGATCGTCCGGAGGTTCCTGTCTTTCGCCTCCTCGTGCACCTGCGGCGAGACCCCGTGAGCGGAGAACACGACCACGGCTCCCTCGGGAACCTCGTCCGTCTCTTCGACGAAGATCGCGCCCTTCTTCTCCAGCGTCCTCACGACGTGCGTGTTGTGCACGATCTGCTTGCGCACGTAGACCGGCGCGCCGAACCGTTCAAGCGCGTGCTCTACCGTCTGCACGGCACGGTCGACGCCGGCGCAATAACCGCGCGGCTTCGCGAGAAGGACTCTCCTGGTTGGCTTGGACATGTCATCCATGGTAGGTGAAGTACCAGCTGACCCGATGGGCCGTGCCCGTCCCCGTGCCAGTTACCCGTCTACGATGACTCCCGAAGGAGGCGATGATGGTGGGATTGCCGGACGGCGGCGACCAGATCAGGCTCGCGCCGCTGCGGGCTCTGCGAGCCGTGTTCGCTGGGGTCGGGCAGCTGCTGCTGGCCGGCGAGCGCTTCCGTGCCGAGGAGGCCGAGCGGGCGGAGCGCGAGGCGCAGCAGCAGGAGCAGCCGGACTCACTCCGGCCGTGGGACTCCTATCAGCCCAGGTCGATACGGATCATCCCGGCGCCGGGCACCGCCGCCGAGCCAGCGCCGCCAGCCAGCCCGGTAACCAGTTCGCCCAGTGCCAGCAAAACCGCTGCCAGCAAAACCACAAAAACCTCCAAGAGGGATAACGCAAGCAAGGCGGGAAAGCCCGGCTCGCCCAAGACTCCCGCCACCGGCCGGGTCAAGTCCGCGCAGCCGGCGAAGGCCAAGTCGAAGAAGCCGGCCGCCAAGTCAGGAAATGCTGGCAGCGCTAAGACCGCCCGCAAGCCCGGAGCGAAGCAGCCACCCGCGCAGTCACGCTTTCGCTCGCTGGACTCCACCGGCAACGTCCGCGTGCTGACCGACGACGACCTGACCGACCTGCGTACCGACGAGCTGGACCGGACCGGCACCACCAGCCAGGCCGACCCAGGATACGCGCCCGAGCCGGGGTACGCGCCCGATCTGGGGTACTCGGCCGACCCGGGGTACTCGGCCGACCTGGGATACGGGACCGACCTGGCCAGCGCCGATGAGCCGGAGCCGGTCCAGCCTCCGGAGCCGGCTGCTGCCCGTGAACTGCCGATCCCCGGTTACGACGGGCTCTCGCTCCCCTCGCTCCGGGCTAGGCTGCGCAACCTCGACGCGGCCCAGCTCCAGCAGCTCGTGCTCTACGAGATTTCGCACGCCTACCGGGCGGACGTGGTGACGATGTTCGAGCGCCGGATCGCCAGGCTCCAGGACACCGACTAGTGCCGCTTGAGACCAGCGCTGAGTCCCCGATCCCGGTCCGCACCGCGATGCGGCTGGTCGGGGACTGGATCGGCCGGCTTGGCCGGGTCTGGGTCGAAGGTCAGATCGCCGAGCTGAACAAGCGCGGCAACGCCGTCTTCCTGACCCTGCGCGATCCGGTCGCGGCGGTCTCGGTCCGGGTGGTCTGCCCTCGCCCGGTGTTCGAGGGGGCCGGACCCGCAGCGACGACTGGGGCCAGGGTCGTGGTGTGGGCCAAGCCGGACTTCAGCATGTCCAAGGGCTCGTTCTCGCTGAGCGCCATTGAATTGCGCGCCGTCGGCATCGGTGAGCTCCTCGCCCGCCTTGAGCGGCTGCGGAAGTCGCTGGCGTCGGAAGGCCTGTTCGCGGCGGAACGCAAGCGGCGGCTGCCCTTCCTGCCCGGCCAGGTCGGCCTGATCTGCGGCCGGGACTCGGCGGCCGAGCGGGACGTGCTGCAGAACGCTGCCCGCCGGTGGCCAGCGGTGCGGTTCAGGGTCGAGCAGGTCGCGGTCCAGGGGCCGTTCGCGGTGGAGGAAGTCACGGCCGCGCTGCAGATACTCGACGCGGACCGCGCGGTCGACGTGATCATCATTGCCAGGGGCGGCGGCTCCATCGAGGACCTGCTGCCGTTCTCCGACGAGACCCTGGTCCGCGCGGTCGCCGCCTGCCGCACGCCGGTCGTCAGCGCGATCGGCCATGAGCAGGACGTCCCGCTGCTCGACCTGGTCGCCGATGTCAGGGCCTCGACCCCGACCGACGCCGCCCGGCGCGTAGTCCCCGATATCACCGAGCAGCTCGTCATCGTGTCCGAGCTCAGGGCACGGGCCAGGCGTCAGCTCCAGGGCCGGCTCGACCGCGAGAGCTCCTGGCTCGCCGCGGTCAGGTCACGGCCGGTCCTGGCCAGCCCGGCGGCCGAGATCGACAGGAGGCACGAGCAGGTCATCGCCCTGACCGAGCGCGCGCGGCGCAGCCTGGCGGCTCGCCTGGACCGGGCCGGCGCCGACCTGACGCACACCAGGGCCGCCATGGTCGCCCTCTCGCCCGCCGCCACCCTGCGCCGCGGCTACGCGATCGTCCAGCGCGGTGATGCCGCAGTCGTCCGATCCGCCGATGACGTCGCGGCGGGCGACTCGCTGCTGATCCGACTGGCCGATGACCAGCTAACCGTGACTGTAAGTAGCTAATCAGGTACCTGACCAGCTCGTAACCAAAGCGCGCGGTATTACTCACTCTGCGTGGCGTTTCCCAGCGCCAGCCGACGGCGAAAACTAAGCTATCGTCCGGGAACATCGAATGGCGATATCCGCGAACGGGTCCAGAAGCGTCATAGCCAGGGAGGGCGACGCCGATCCAGGTTCGCGGACCATGCAACCAGCGATGCGAACCAGCGTCGGCGCGTGGAAACAATCGTCAGACCAGGGAGGATTCGTCGTGCTGGTACAGCCAACTTCAACTGATGTTGGCGATTCGGCAACAGCGGTGGAGCCAGCCGATGTGCCGCCAGGTGACGTCGCAGCGGCCGAGCCTGACCGCGCCAAGCCGGAGCCCGAGGCCGAGCCCAGGTCAAAGGCGGGCACTGAGACCAAGCCCGGCACTGAGACCAGGCCCGGCACTGGGACCAGGCCCGGCCACGGCCCGCGTGTCCCCTCCAGCCTGACGGCCGAGGCCCTGACCGCCACCCAGCCGCTGCCTAAGGTCGAGGCCGACGCGATCGTGGCCACCACCGAGCCGGACCAGGCACGAGCCGGCAAGCCCGGCCAGGCATCAGCCGGCAAGTCCGATCAGGCGCCCGCCAAGAAGGCGTTCCGCGCCCCAGGCCTGGACGGAGTTCGCGCGCTCGCGGTGCTGGCCGTGCTTGGCTTCCATGAGGCCTGGTCCTGGCTGCCAGGCGGTTTCCTCGGCGTCGACGTGTTCTTCGTGCTGAGCGGTTTCCTGATCACCGACCTGCTCGTGGCCAAGTTCGGCCGCGACGGCAACGTCGGCCTGCGCACCTTCTGGCAGCGCCGGGCCAGGCGGCTGCTCCCCGCGCTCGTGCTGATGCTGCTCACCGTGACGGCGGCGGTCACGGTGCTCGAACCTGACCAGCGGGGCACGCTGCCGCCCGCCCTGGCCGGTGCCGTCACCTACACAAGCAACTGGTGGCAGGCCCTGGCGCACCAGTCTTACTTCACCAGGTACGGGCCGCCGCCGGTCTTCCAGCATCTGTGGTCGCTGGCGGTCGAAGAGCAGTTCTACCTGATCTGGCCGCTGATCATCGCGCTGGTCTTGTTCGCGGTGCGCAACCGCGCGGTCCGGGTGCTCATCGCCTGGGCCGGGGCTCTGGGATCGGCCGCCGCGATGGCCGCCATCTACTCGCCGCACGCCGACCCGTCGCTGGTCTATTACGGCACAGACACCCACGCTAGCGCCCTGCTGATCGGGGCGGCAATCGCGCTGACGTGGCCGTTGAAGCGGGTGGCGGCAGCAGCAGGGAAGCTAGCGCTCAGCTTCGACATCGTCGGGGCGATCGGCCTGGTAGTCCTCGGGTGGGCAGCGTGGCATTTTGCCGGAAGCGATCCTTTCCTCTATCCCTACGGTCTTTTCATCGCGGCACTCGCGGCGGGCGGACTGGTGCTGGCGGCGACGACTCCCGGCCGGATCGGGACGCTGCTCTCCTGGGCGCCGCTGCGCTGGCTCGGCGTCCGCTCCTACGGCATTTACCTTTGGCACTGGCCGGTCATCGCGATCACGGTCGGCATCGACCCGCGCGGCGCCAGCACCTTCGGTGCCCGTGCCATCGACGCCGGGCTCGCGATCGGGCTCGCGGCCCTGTCCTGGTACTGGCTTGAAGAGCCTATTTTGCGAACTGGCCTGCGGGCGGACCTCAAGCGGCGCTGGGAGCTCCTGCTGCACGCGCCGAAGACCGTGCTGCGGGCGCCGGTCGCCACGGCCACGCCGGTCTTCGGGGCGGTGGTCGTGCTCGCCGCGGCCTGCACGGCCGGCTACGGGCTGCTCAACACCAATACGGGTCCGACCTTTCAGAGCCAGATCGCGCATGCCTCGAAGATCATCTCAGGCACTCAGGGGCCGGTGCCATCGGCCAGCGCGCCGACCGGGCAGACCAGCCCGTGGTGGCTGAAGGCCAGGTCGGGTCCGTTCCGGGTCAGCCACCTGGCGCAGGGTAGGCCGGTCCGGGTGCTCGGCTCGAAGGTGATGATGATCGGTGACTCGGTGATGCTCGCCTCGGCGCCCGAGCTGGCGCAGGCCATGCCGGACATCTACATCAACGCTGCGGTCAGCCGGGCGATGATCGCCGGGATAGTGCTCGTGCAGGACCTGGCGTCGGAGAATCGGCTCAGGCCGGTGGTGATCGTCGGGCTCGGCACCAACGGGCCGATCACCCTGGATCAGATCCAGCAGCTCAGAGCCGCCATCGGCCCGTCGCGCTGGCTGCTGCTCGTCAACACGTTCGTGCCCCGCTCGTGGGAGGACGAGGTCAACTCGACGATCGCGGCCGCGGTTCGCCGCTATCCGAACGTCAGGCTGATCAACTGGCACAACGCGATCGAGCACCACACCAGCCTGCTGTGGAGCGACGGAATCCACCCGATGCCAGTCGGCGGCACGTTCTACGCCAAGGTCGTCAAGGCCGTGGTGCGGCAGGCCCTGCGCCACCGGCCGCCCGCCCGCAGGCATGCCCGCCGGCTTCTCCCCGAGACTGGCGGGTTCCTGCTGCACGCGGGCTAGGCTAGACCGTTGTGACGGAAAACAGCGCCCCGACTAAGCGACTCGGTTACGAGCAGGCCAGAGACCAGCTAGTCGAGCTGGTGAAGCGGCTGGAGGCGGGCGGCCTGAGCCTGGAGCAGTCACTGGAGCTCTGGGAGCAGGGCGAGCGGCTAGCGGTCTTGTGCGAGGAGTGGCTTGAGGGAGCGCGGGCCAGGCTCGCGGCGGCGGTCGGCAGGCCCGCTGGCGACGATGGCCAGGCCGCTCGCGCCGAGGACGACGCGGCCAGGCCATTCTGACTTCGATGCAGGGAGCCGCGCGATCATGACGACCGACGACCCGACCGCCTCCGGAGGCCATCTCGCTCGCCGCCGGAACACCAAGCTGACCCCCGTGGACGCCGAGCCAACCGCGCCCGACCGCAACCTGGCCCTGGAGCTGGCCAGGGTCACCGAGGCCGCCGCGCTGGCCGCCGGGCGCTGGGTAGGCCGGGGCGACAAGAACGGTGCCGACGGTGCCGCTGTCAGCGCCATGCGCCAGCTCATCAGCACGGTCTCGATGAACGGCATCGTCGTGATCGGCGAGGGCGAGAAGGACCACGCGCCGATGCTGTTCAACGGCGAGCAGGTCGGGGACGGTACAGGGCCAGAGTGCGATGTTGCCGTCGACCCGATCGACGGGACCAGGCTGACCGCCAACGGCATGCCCAACGCGGTCTCCGTGATCGCGGTGAGCCCGCGCGGGTCGATGTATGACCCGACGGCCGTCTTCTACATGTCCAAGCTCGTGACCGGGCCTGAGGCAGCGGACCTGGTCGACATCGACGCGCCGGCCGCTGCCAACATCGATGCGGTCGCCAGGTCCAAGCACTGCTCGCCGCATGACGTCACCGTGGTCATCCTGGACCGGGAGAGACACGGCGACCTGATGGAAGAGGTCAGGGCGACCGGCGCCAGGATCAAGCTGATCACCGACGGCGACGTGGCCGGCGCGATCCTGGCCGCCGGCGAGGGCTCGGGCGTTGACCTGCTGCTCGGCATCGGCGGCACGCCGGAGGGGATCATCGCCGCCTGCGCGATCAAGTGCCTGGGCGGCGTCATTCTCGGCAAGCTCGCGCCGCGTGACGCCGACGAGCGCGACCGGGCGGTGGACGCTGGTCATGATCTGGACCGGGTGCTGACGACCGATGACCTGGTGTCGTCGGACGATGCGTTCTTCGCGGCAACCGGGATTACCGACGGAGAGCTGCTCAAGGGCGTGCGGTACAAGTCAGGCGGCGCGGCGACGCACACTCTGGTGATGCGGGCGAGATCGGGCACGATCAGGAACATTCACAGCGAGCACGCGCTGTGGAAGGTATCGCGCTACTCCGTCGTGCCGTACTGATCTGCCCGCGCTAGCCGCGCGGGCGGCGGAGGGTGGGGCGGCGGCGGGGCGGGTGGATTGTGGTGGCTTTTACTGAGCCTCCGAGGGTCCTGGTGCGCACCTCGATGATGCCCTTGACGGGGACCTGGGCCGATCTTCCCCGGCCCCGGACGCTCCGGACGCCGAGGATGGACCGGCCGGCCATCTCGACCGCTATCCCTGGCGGCACCAGGATCTTGACCTGGCCAGCGACGGCCGTGACGTGGATGATCACCCGCTGAGTCTGGAAAACCGCCTCGCGCAGGTCAAGCACCACGTCCCCGAAGAAGGCGTGCACCGGGAACGACGCCGGCACCACCCAGCGGCCCTGGCGCCGTTCGCGCGCGAACATCGCCGTGACCGAGCGCCTCGGATACAGCTGGATCGGCTGCCCAGACGGCAGCGTGAGATCGGCCGTCAGCTTCACCAGCTCGCCGAGCGTCCGGGCGACCAGAGCCTGCTCAGACCGCTCGGCATGCTCGTCGAGGGTGATCCGCCCGTCCCCTGCGGCCTCGCTGAGCAAGCTGATCACCAGCTCGCGATCAGTGTCAGAGGCACGCAGGTCGTGCGGCCCTGGGCGGGGAGTCACACTTACCGAAGATACCGGACTACCGGGCCGAGCCCAGGCCGAAGTTCTGCCCGCTAGGCAGGTTACTGCGTTTGCTTGCTTGCTTGCTGGCCGGCCTGCTGGCCAGGCTACTGCCAGCTCTTGCCGGCGTCCTCGGTAGCGAGCTCGATCACTTCGCCCGGCCCCATGGCGTAGTAGAGCTGCCCGAAGCCCGCGCCCCAGGCCAAGAGCCCCGGTGCCCCGAGGGCCACATCCTTGGAGGGGTTCCACCAGATGCCCCACTTGCCGGTCGTGGCATCGAAGCGCTTGATCTGGACATGACTATCGTGATCAAGCCCGGCGACCACGATGCTGCCATCGGGCCACCGGACGGCGGTCACGTCGCCGGAAAGGGTACCGCCGAGATTGCCCGTCTGGGGCTGCTTGGGCTTGGGCTTTGGTTTTGGTGGCGGAGCCTCGCCAAATGCCTGTTCCATGGCGCTTACCGTAGCAAAATCCGCAACGTCGCGATCGATGGCACCGGAAGTTGAATACTGGTGAATGGCCCAGGTTTTCCACGGTGCCGGAACTCTCGGATGACCTTCCGGGCTGGAGGGGTCGGAGATCCACAGCGGGTACTTGCCCAGGCCCTTGGTGTTACCTTCCTCGGCGAAGGACAGGAAGGTGTACAAGATCGGCTTTCGCTTGAGCGCTTTCGCCAGGCCAGCCATCACCTTCACTGCCCAGGCGCTGACCGCAGCCGGCCCGAGCCCGTCGGTCGTCTCCAGGTCGAGCATGACCCCGTCCGTGCTGAGCAGCCCGAGCGACTTCAGCTCGGACGTGAAGAACGTGACGGTGTCCGCCGCGCTGACCGCCGGGTGGCCGAACAGGTAGGCGATCCGGCCGAGTTTCTGCTGCTTGACGAAGGCCCAGTCCGCCGCCGCGTCCGGGTTGATGTAGCGGACGCCGTTGGGCTGGAAGCTCGGTCAGCTTCACCGCCGCCCACTTGATCGCGCCGGTCTCAGTCCGCCAGGCCGCCGGCTCACCCTGGAAACTTGAGACGTCGACACCCAGGATCGTCTTCGCTGCTCCTGCGTTCGCGCTGGTCTTCTTGGCCGCCATGAGTGGACAGTACCTTGTCCATCGCGGGTTAAGCATCACGATCCGTTAACTCGTCCTTTTGGGACAAGGTAGGAACAAGGGGAGCAATGCCATTAAGTCATGACTAACTAAAGGGCGCTGTCGTCGCGACGTCCCCATCAAGGATCTACGGGCCTGGCTGCTGCCTGGTTCACGGCCCGGGCGGCCCCGGCGGTCCGGCTGGCTCCGCTGGCTCGGCGGGCTCGCTGGCCTGGTCCGCGAGCCTGGCGTATCGCTCGCGGGCCGCGTTGCCGACCGGACAGCCTCCTGGCGTACCCCGGCAGACGCCGATGTCACAGAGCCGGCAGATCCACCTGGTCGCACCAGGCCCCCGGATCATGCCGACCAGGACCTTGCCGATGAGTGCCTCAAGCGCGACCCGCTCGTCCGCCGACAACACTCTGAGCGACCGCTGAAGAACTGCCGCCCGAGCCGCAGTCACCCGCACGGCAGCATCCTGCCCGGCCTCGGTCAGCACCACCGACGTGCTTCGTCCATCCCGGCCAGCCGTCCTGCGCACGTAGCCGGACTCTTCGAGCCGGTCAATGAGCCGTACCGTTCCCGACGAAGTCAGTCCCAGGACCTGGCGCATCTTGTCGACCGAAGGCTGGTCGAGAAAGTGCAGCAGGGCCGAGAGCGCGGCCGCCGCTGACTCAGACCGCCCAGCAGCCTCGGCCACCGCATCGGCCGCCTGGTCGGCGATCACCAGCGAGAGCGCGCCAAGGACATTGGCCGCCCGGTCAGCCACCACCAGCCCAGCCAAAACCGGCCCAGCCACCGCCGGCTCAGCGATCGCCGGGGCTTGGTCGGGTCCAGCGAGATCAGTCAAGCTCGTACTCGAACGTAAAGGTCCCGCCAGACCCGCCGCCGGATACAGAACTGCCCGAACCACGCAGACCCCGCAGCTCACCGCTGCCCGAGCCGTCAATGACCTGCCAGCTAGACCGAGCCTCACCGGCCTGGAACGCTCCGTCTGCCCGCAGCACGAAGCTGCCCTGACGCCCAGCGAGCGTTCCCGCCGTCCGCTGGAACCCCGTATACGAGGCCGTCCCGTCCTCCTGGTAACACATCAGCGCGTCCCAGTCACCCTGCGCCTCGAGATCACCGGTGAACCCGAAGGTCACCCTCGCCTTGGTCAGCTTCCCGCCGCCGTCAAGCTCGGAATAGGTGTCCTCATCCCAGGACGCAACCGTAAATGCGCCAGTCGCCTTCGACATCGCTCCACGCTCCCCACTTCGTCTAGTCCGTCTCCGATGGCGGGCACAGGCCGACGATCCACGTAGTCCCAGGCCTGCGACCAATCTGGCTCCAGACCCGCGGCCCGCCTAGCCCCAGACCCGCGATTCATCAGATCCGATGTGTGACTCACACACTAGTAACTGCCTACACCGCCCTGCATGGCGGCCCCCCCGCGCAGACGGAAGGTCACTATGAGCGTGATTCCCCAGACAGTGCGGGACGCCCGTCAGGAGACCAGGAACCGGGACTAGATCCCGGCGGGAGTGCGGTCGCCTCCCAGGGCGACCCGCAATGCGTTCTCGGCCGCGTCGACAGCCGCGCGAGCAGTGAGCGCGTGGGTATGCGCACGGTCTAGCTCGTCCAGGCCTATGCAGTCAAAGGCAACGCGCGCATCATGCGCCGCCTGCTGAAGTTGCCTGGCCGCCTCACTCAGATCGACACCATTGCCGGCCGCCTCACCGACTACCTCAAAGGTGCTCTCCATTCGCCACTCCTTTGCCGTGAGTGCCGCGCCTAACCTTCGCTGCCAGCCACCTACCCAGCACAAGCGACCCCATGCACCACTTCCATTACCTGTCCTTTCCACGCCCATGCCCATCCCGCCCCTTCCCGAGCTAACCGGCCGTTCCCAGCCCTGCCTTCTGGGCGCTGGCGGCGAGCCTGGCCCGGGGTCGGCCAGTTCCCTGCAGGAGAGCCAGCCCATAAGCGGGGATGGACGCGACGGCATGAAATGGGCGCGGCTACGCCCTGGAGCCGGCCGTGGCGCCAGGTGGTCGAGCCGTCCCCGAACCCCACCAGCCTCACAGCCCCCGCCACCCTCAGCCCCGAGTTCCGTGAAGTTGGCTGTCTGGTTCCGGGGTGGCTGGTCCAGCCCGGGCCTGTCCCGCCGCTGGCCTGCCGGGCCGCACCCCATCGATGTGACATAGCTGGGGCTGGAGCCCCAGCGCTGCCACATCCATGGGGCCGGCCAGCGGCCAGCATCACGGAATCCGCGCCAGCCTGGAGGTCGGTGAGCGGTGTAGCGTCGCGGTATGACCGTGCTCGCGCCAGCGTGGGTTGTGGCTGGGCCTCCCGGGGCCGGCAAATCGACGGTGGCGAGGCTCATACTTGCCTCGCTCACTCCCCCGCCGGCCTTGCTCGACAAGGACACTGTGTACGGGCCGTTCGTGGCCGCGACCCTGGCCGCTGCTCGTCGGCCGGCGGGTGAGCGGGAAGGGACCTGGTACGACGAGCACATCAAGGTCCACGAGTATGCCGGACTGACGGCCACCGCCCGCGAGATCCGTTCTTACGGCTGCCCTGTCTTGCTGTCCGGACCGTTCACGCATCAGATCCACGATCCCGGCCAGTGGCGGAGCTGGGTCACCGACCTCGGCGGCGGCACGGTCAGGCTGATCTGGATCAGGTCAGATCGGAATACCTTGCTGCACCGGCTGACCGCCCGAGCGTCCGGACGCGACTCAGCCAAGCTGACCCGCTTCGAGGAATTCGTCACCCGCGTGCGCCTCGACACCGAGCCCGCGGTCCCGCACCTGACCATCGACAACCGCCTCGAAGCCGCCGCGACGGTGGAAGATCAGGTCAGCGGCCTGGTCGCCGGGCTAGCCAGGGCCGCGAACTGAGCCTGGGCGGCAAACCAGGGCCGCCCGCGCTCCAGCATTCCCTTGATCACCCGTTCCAGCATCCGGGTCAGGTAGCCGCGCCCGATCGCCTCTGGATGCATCGTGTACGTGACCAGCCGGCGATCAGCCCGCGCCGACTCGTACTCATCTAGCCAGATGCGCTCCACGGCAGCGGGATCGGCCAGCAGGCCGCCGTGGTAGGCGGTCCAGCCAAAGTACGGCCAGTCGCAGATACTCCAGTGCCCGGGCAGCTCAAGCAGCGGTTTTCCGCCGCTGCTCACCCAGTACGGCCGGTCATCGGCCATCAGGCTGCTGTCGTAGGTAAACCCGTACTCCGCCAGCATCGACAACGTCTCCGGCGACAACTCCCAGCCCGGCGACCGATAGCCGATCGCGGTGACCCCATGCCTGCCGAGCGCGGCCAGGCCCTGCTCAAGCTCAGCTCGCTGCGCATCAGCATCCAGGCCGTCAGTCCCCAGGTGCAAGTACCCGTGATGGGCGATCTCGTGCCCGCGCTCCAAGATGGCCGACATCACCTCAGGAAAGTGGTCAGCCGTATGCCCTGGCACATAGAATGTCGCCGGAATGTCGTGCTCAGCGAGCAGATCGAGCACTCTCCCAAGCCCGCGCCTCGGCCCGAACTGCCCCATCGAGAGCATGCTCAGCCGCCTGCTGAACTCGGGCCCCTCCCCCAGCCATGGCGACTCAGCATCCACATCGAACGTGAGCGCCACCGCCACGTCCGACCCGTCCGGCCACTCACCAAACTCCGCCAATCCACTCTCCATGGAGCAATCCTCCCAGATCAGGGACGACGGCCCGCGAGAACACAGAACTCGTTTCCCTCTGGGTCGGCAAGCACCACCCAGCTCACATCACCCTGGCCGACGTCAGCGTGCCGCGCACCCAGGCCGAGCAGGCGGCGGACCTCTTCGTCCTGCTCCCTGTCGGCTGGACTGACGTCAATGTGCAGCCGGTTTTTGACCGTCTTGCCCTCAGGCACGCGCGCGAAGGTCAGCGCCGGCGGCACCGGCCCAGGACGGCCCGCACCTTCAGGTCCCCCAGGCCAGCCGATAGTGACCGATTCGTCGTCTTCTTCCTGTACCTCATAGCCGAGAACCAAGCACCAGAACTGCGCGAGACCGTCAGGATCAGCACAGTCGACCGCCAGCTCGGTGAACCTGCTGCTCATGTCAGAACCTCCCAGCCCGGGAACGAGTCCGCCAGAGACCACACCCCTATTGCTCACTTCATCCTATTCTAATCGAATACGTGTTCTACTGAAGTCATGAGCGGGGGAAATCGGCCAGGCTGGTGGCCGTACCCAGACCACTGCCCAGCACACCACCGCTGGGGCCCAGGCCTGGTCATAGTCAGCTGGCTGCCCTGCGACTGCCCCGGCGCCATGACCAGCCCCGGCCGCGGCCACCTGTCCGTCCGCTGCGCCACCCCCGGCTGCACAGCCACCTGGTACCACCCCAGACACGGCTGGCCGACAGGCAGGGATCTTGATCACGGAACCCAGGCCGAGTGATCACCCGGCTCATGTTCCGCGTTCAAGACCTGCCTCATCCTCAGGGAACCTCCCTGGGCACCCGAGCACCTAGCCGGGGCCCACCGACCCGGCTGCCGACGCCGCCCGAACGACAGCTAAGGGCCAACGTTGCTGCCCGAACGACAGCTAAGGGCCAACGTTGCTGCCCGAACGACAGCTAAGGGCCAACGTTGCTGCCCGAACTGGCCCCGGAGCGGGCTGGGCTAGCGCGAGCCGGAGCCAGGAGGCCGAGGCATATGGGGGCTGATAGGGGCGGGGGCTGGGGGCGGATGGGGTTCGGGGGCGCGCCCCCGGCCGTTCCGCCGCAGGCAGCCGGGTCGGACGGCGTGATCGCGACGCCAGGCCTTGCGAAGCAGCCGGCGTCACGATCACACCGCCCGACCCACCCCGCACCAGGTCTGACAGCCGCGGCCAGCAACCCCGGCAACCCCCAACTACGATGAAGCCCGAGCCCAGGATTCTCGACCAAGGACACCACCTCCATGCCCGAATTCAGCTACACCGACCTGCTGCCACTCGGTCCAGACACCACCGAGTACCGCCTGGTCAGCGAGACGGGAGTCAGGGCGCGCTCTGCTTTCGGCCGCGAATTTCTTGAAGTCGAGCCGGCCGCGGTGACCGCCCTGACCGCCGAGGCCATGCACGACATCGCGCATCTGCTCCGGCCGGCGCACCTGCGTCAGCTCAGGTCGATCCTGGACGACCCGCAGGCCTCGCCCAACGACAGGTTCGTGGCCAGTGACCTGCTGAAGAACGCCTGCATCGCGGCCGGCGGGGTGCTGCCGATGTGCCAGGACACCGGCACCGCGATCGTGATGGGCAAGCGGGGGCAGGGCGTGCTCACCGACGGCCGCGACGAGGAGCACATCGCGCGCGGAGTGTTCGACGCGTATACGAAACTGAACCTGCGCTACTCCCAGCTCGCACCGCTCACGATGTGGGAGGAACGCAACACGGGCACGAACCTCCCAGCCCAGATCGAGCTGTACGCGACCGGCGGTGCCGAGTACAAGTTCCTCTTCATGGCCAAGGGCGGCGGGTCGGCCAACAAGTCGTACCTGTATCAGGAGACCAAGGCGGTACTCAATCCGAAGCGGATGGCCGAGTTCCTGGACGAGAAGCTCAGGTCGCTCGGCACGGCCGCGTGCCCGCCCTATCATCTCGCGATCGTCGTGGGCGGCACGAGCGCCGAGTACGCGCTGAAGACGGCCAAGTACGCCTCGGCCAAGTATCTCGACTCGCTGCCGACCGAAGGGTCGCCGGGCGCGCACGGGTTCCGCGACACCGAGCTTGAGCAGGAGGTACTGGAGATCACCAGGCGCGCGGGGATCGGGGCGCAGTTCGGCGGCAAGTACTTCTGCCACGACGTGCGAGTGATCAGGCTGCCCAGGCACGGCGCGTCCTGCCCGGTCGCCATCGCGGTGTCCTGCTCAGCCGACCGGCAGGCCCTCGGCAAGATCACCAGCGCCGGGGTCTTCCTTGAGCAGCTCGAGACCGATCCGGCTAGGTACCTGCCCGACCCGCAGGAGGGCGAGCTCGACGAGCAGGTCGTGCGGATCGACTTGTCGCGCCCGATGGCGGAGATCCGGGCGGAGCTGTCCAGGTACCCGATCAGGACCAGGCTCTCGCTAACCGGCCCCCTGGTCGTGGCGCGCGACATCGCGCACGCGAAGATCGCCGAGCGGCTCGCGGCCGGCGCGCCGATGCCTGACTACCTTCGCGACCACGCCGTCTACTATGCCGGCCCGGCCAAGACCCCGGAAGGCTACGCTTCGGGCTCCTTCGGGCCGACCACGGCTGGCCGGATGGACAGCTACGTCGATCAGTTCCAGGCGGCGGGCGGGTCGCTGGTGATGCTCGCGAAGGGCAACCGCTCGGCCGCTGTCACCGCCGCCTGCAAGCAGCACGGCGGGTTCTACCTCGGCTCGATCGGCGGGGCGGCCGCCAAGCTCGCCCGTGACTGCATCACCAGGGTCGAGGTGATCGAGTACCCGGAACTCGGCATGGAAGCCGTCTGGCGGATCGAAGTACGCGACTTCCCGGCGTTCATCGTGGTCGATGACAAGGGCAACGACTTCTTTGCGGAAATAATGGCACCCCGGCCACTGCTGACCATCGGCCCCGGCCGGCTGGCGGCTGATCCCGAGTCCCGCCTCGCCCCGGTCGCCGTCAGAATGGGGGGTGGAATTCACACGAAGCTCACAGAAATCTGTAAGCGGCTACGCGTAGATTGCACCCTATGCATTCTGCCCTGGGAACTGGCCACGTCGTGGCTGGACGCTACCGGCTGCTCGACCAGGTCGGTCGCGGCGCGATGGGGATCGTCTGGCGTGGTCGCGATGAACTGCTCGACCGGGACGTGGCGATCAAGCAGATCGTCCTGGCCCCGATGGCATCGGCCACGCAGGCGCAGGCCAGCTATCAGCGCACGATCCGCGAGGCCAGGACCGCCGCGCGGCTTAGCCATCCTGGCGTCGTCACCGTCTTCGACGTGGTCGAAGAGGACGGCTCGCCCTGGATCGTGATGGAGCTGGTCCGCGCCCGGCCGCTCGATCAGGTGATCGCCGAAGACGGCCCGCTGCCGCCCGCGCGCGCCGCCCAGCTCGGACTCGGCCTGCTCGACGCGCTCACCGCCGCTCATGAGGCCGGCGTGCTGCACCGGGACGTGAAGCCGAGCAACGTGCTGATCAGCCCGAACGGCAAGGCGGTACTGACGGACTTCGGCATCGCCACCATCCAGGGGGACCCCGGCCTCACCCAGGCCGGCATGGTCGTCGGCACGCCTGGTTTCTCGCCGCCTGAGCGAATCCGGGGCGCGGCTGCCACCGCTGCCTCTGACCTGTGGTCTCTCGGCGCGACGCTTTACGCGGCTGTCGAGGGTCGCGGGCCGTTCGACCGGGCCGGCGGCTCGGCGGCGATCGTGGCCAGCATCGCCACCGAGCCGGCGCCGCGAGCCCCTTCGGCCGGGCCGCTGGCCTCGGTGATCGAGGCACTGCTGCGGGCCGACCCGGCGCAGCGGCCAGACTCGGCGACCACCGCCCGCATGCTGACGCAGGCCTGGAAGTCGGCGCGAGCGGCGGCACGGGCGGGCATCACGGTGAGCCCGGAGCCGGTCGAGCCCGGCGGCGAGTCATCAGGCCTCGCACCTAACGCGGGCTCGGAAGCGACCACCGCCACTCAGGTGGTGACGGTGCCGCCTGACCCTGGCTCAGGGAGCCGAGAGCTGGCCCTCGATGCAGCGGCCGACGCTGACCCGGCTGACCCGGCCTCGGCCGGAGCCGGCGATGTGGTCGCGGCTGCCGCCGCGACCAACGTGGTACCTGATCTCATGGCTACCCCGATTTTCGCCGATCTCAAGATGCCCTCGGCCTCGTCGACTCCGGATACGGCGGAGAAGGCCGACAACCTCGGCCCGACCGGGCCGCTCGGATCGGCGGGCAGCCTGCGCACTGGCGGCGGAGACGGGAAGCGAGTGTCTCCCCGATCGCGGCGGACCTTGCTGCTCGTCGCACCGGTCGTGGTCCTCGCGATAGCCGTTGCCGTGCTCTTCATCGGCCTGCCGGGTATCGGCAGCCCGTTCGCTGGCGTGGGCGGCAGCAAGACCGGCCAGACCCCGCTGACCGCTGCCCACGTCGGCCACGGCGGCACCGGAGGCGGCGGTTACCACAGCGGCTCATCGGGCAAGCCGGGCGCCAAGGGCAAGTCATCGCCTTCGGGCAAGCCGTCACCGGGCCGGTCATCGGCATCCGGCAAGCCGAGGCCATCGGGCAGTCCGTCTGCCTCGGGCAAGCCGAAGCCGTCAGGCAAGCCATCCTCTTCAGGCAAGCCGACTTCTTCCACGACTCCGACACCTTCCACGAGCGCGACGCCGACACCAACGCCGACCCCGACGCAGAGCAGCCCGGCCAGTGGCGGTGCCAGCCCGCCAGGCCGGCTATGTGTGGGACCGCGTGCCAGCAGCGGAAATCTTCACGGCCGCCGGGTTCAGGATCGCCGGGCCGGCGGCTGGGCAATGACACCAGCCCTGAACACGATCATCAGGCCGGCGAGCGGCCCAGGACGGCTCTCGCTCAACCTGATGACCTGGACCGTGCCAGATCCGGTCAAGGAGGCCAGACGGCTGCAGGCAGCCGCGATAGCCAGCGGCAATTACCCCCACTACCAAAAGGTGTCGATCGCGGGAACCAGCTTCCACGGAATGCCCGCCGCCCGCTGGATCTTCTCGTGGAAGTCCGCCACGGCGATCCACCGCGCCCGCGTCGTCGAGTTGCTCTTCACCTGGGCAGGCTCGCAGCAGTACATCATGTCGATCTCGGCCCCGGCACCCCGCGCGGCCTGGGCCATCAGCATCTTCCACGTCGCAATGCAGACATTCAGGGTGCTGCCCGCAAAGTGATGCCCGGCTGGCTGGCCGGCAGGCTCGCGCGGAACCTGCCGGCCGGCGTCAGCTAGTACCAGCCGTCAGCGGTCTCATGACCCCAGGCACCGCAGGGTGAGCCGTAGACGGCCTTGATGTAGCCAAGCCCCCAGCGAATCTGGGTAGCCGCGTCGGTCGCCCAGTCGGCACCGGCGCTGGCCATCTTCGAGCCGGGCAGTGCCTGCGGGATGCCGTACGCACCTGAGTACGGGTTCTCGGCGTCGGGATTCCAGCCGCTCTCCCGTTCCCAGAGCGAGTCGAGGCAGCCGAACTCACTCGCTGACCAGCCGTAGCCGGCCAGCATCCCCATCGCGATCTGCCGCGGGCTGCCGGCCGGGGTCGCCGGGGCCGTCGAGGTAGGTGCGGCGGGCTGCCGCGCCGCTGTGCGCTGAGCGGCCACGTGCTCGGCCGCCTCCCGACGCTGCGCCGCCAGCAACATCGCCTTGTGCAGTGCCGCCATGGTCCGACGGGCCACCGCTGCGGAGTGCGCGGCCTGTGAACGCTCGATGCCGCCATGCAGGTGCCGGACTGTCTCCTCGACATCGCTCGCCTGAGCGTCGGCCTCCTGATCAGCGGCGGCCTGACCGGCGGAGCCCCGATCGGCGGAACTCTGATCGGCGGAACTCTGATCGGTGAACCCGGCTAGATCCCCGGCCAGTCCGAACGGCCGTCCGGCCGAGCGGGTCGAGACCGGCCTGGCGGCCGGGGCTGGACCAATGGCCAGCACAGTGGCCGTAATGGACGCGGCGAGCATAGTGCCGGCGGCGGCCGAGATAGTGAGTCGCGAGGGCTTGGAGTGCAAGGACCGTGAGTGATACGGGCGTGGCTTAGCGTCACGTTGCCGAGACAAGTTTTACCTTTGATCGCGCACCCTGAGGTACGAGTCGCCACCCAGCTGACTGCCAAGGCAAGCAATGGCAGGGCGTACCGACATGTCGCGGGACAGGGCGACCAATGTTGCGAAAGGCAAGTTGTCGAGCACGCCGGGGGTGCTGTCAGCCATCCACCCTGCCCGATCATCTTGTCCAGCACGGCCGAACAGCCTCCGTGAAGCTATGAAATAGATCACAGACCAGTCCATATACCACTAATAGCAACCATCAACTAACTAAGAGTCACCAACGGACGGGTTCGTCCGCCGCCAGCCCCTTCGAAGGCCTCCGCAGGCCCCGGGAATGAGAGCAGTCCGGCTCAGGGAATGAGAGCAGTCCGGCTCCGGGGGGTCGCTCAGTCCGGCCCGGGTGGCGAGCCTGCCGGGTATCAGCCGTTTCGGGGGTACTGGCAGCTGGCCCGGCCGGGGGCCGGCCGATTCCTGTAGGACTGTTTGCCGTTGTAGGACCGTTTGCCGCCAGATCTGCAGGTAAGTCTCCTACAACGGCGAACTGTCCTACGCAACGCCCGGTTTCACCCGATCCGGGCCGGCGGCCCATCCGGCGGCAAGTCCCGGACCGCAGTAGTTGCCGCTCGAACGGCAATGCGGCGTCCTCGGCGGCGGAAGTGCCCTGCTCATTTTCCGTGATCATGCCCGGCACGGTGATCACGGAACTCTGCCGGGGTGATCACGCGGGTGATGTTCCGGGCTCTGGCGCGAGTTCCGTGACCGGGCTGGCAGCTGATGCGGACCTGGCGGGGGGCCAGCCGGGACCTGGCGGGGGGCCAGCCGGACCTGGCGGGGGGCCAGCCGGGGCCTGGCGGGGGCCAGCCGGGCGGCGTGCCCTCGATGCCGGCTGCTTCGCTGAACGCCCCGCATCGAGGGCACGCCGTCCGGCTGGGGACTGGTCACGAGCCCGGGACATCACGCGCGCCCCTGGCGGAGCCGCATCGATGTGACAGGGGTGCGGTCTCAGCAGCACCGCTGTCACATCGATGCGACTGCTGGGCCAGCCCCGGCAGGGAACCACGGCGGCGCCAGCCCGGGCCCTTTCCGCAGGCGCGCTACCCATCACCCCAGCTCACTACACGGAATGCCTCGGGGGCCTGGCGGAGCCACCGCCCCGGACCCGGGCTGGTCCCTGGTGACTCAGCTGTCACAGCCGTCTCACCCGCTGCCAGGCTCGCCTGATCCTGTAGGAGACTTTTTTCCTGTAGGAGACTTAACAGCGAATATGGTGGTCAACCCTCCTACAGGAAAAAAGTCTCCTAGATCTTTTAGCCACCACCCCGGCGCAAATCGCTCAACCCCTAAGGAACCCCCAAACCCGGCCCTTCACCCCGCGCATCACGGCGGGCGGCGTGATCACGAGAACCTGCCAGGGCTGCCCGTCGTGACACCGGCCAGCCAACGCAGGCCTAGGCCGGGGAATGTCCGGTATGGGCTCGGCCGGCGCGGGATGAGTCTGAGCCGGTCGGGTCCGGGGTGGTGGGGTCCGGGCTGGGCGGGACTGGGGCTGGACTTCTGGGTTAGTACCAGCTGTGGGCTTGCCAGAAGGACCAGGCGTCGCAGGGGGTGCCGTAGACGGCCTTGATGTAGCCGAGGCCCCACTTGATCTGGGTGGCCGGGTTGGTCATCCAGTCGGCGCCGGCGCTGGCCATCTTGGAGCCGGGTAGTGCCTGGGGGATGCCGTAGGCACCGCTGGCGTTCTCGGCGTTATAACGCCAGCCGCTTTCTCTGGTGTAGATGTCGTTCAGGCAGCCGTACTGGCTGGTGCTGAACCCGAACGAGGGGAGCATCTTGTAGGCGATTGACTGCGCCGTTCCCGGGTCTGGCGGCGCCGTCGGGACGGTGGGCGCGGTGCCGGTGGTACCGGTGGCGCCAACGGCGAGCGGAGTGACCGGCGGCGGCGGGACCTTAGCCACCTTCGGGGCACCGACGACCTTGAAGGTCTTGGTGGCGGCGGTCATCAAGATGATGTGCTGGCGCTGCTGGACAAGCTGAGCGGCCGGGTGACTGGACGGGAGCCCGCTGACGGACAGCGCGAGCGGATCAGCCCTGACAGAGAACTCGCTGATCATGAACCTCGCGCCGAGAGCGATCGCGACAGCGGCGACAACAGTTGTGAACAAGAAGGCACGGACGTTCCTGCGGGTCCGCCGCCCGCTATCAAACCGTCTTCGATGCTGTGACAATGCCGTCCTTCCGTCGGCCAGGCCCGCTGAGCAAGCCGCCCAGCAGGCCAAGACCGCTGCGACCAGCAATTATCTGGGCACAACGACCGAAACGAGGAGCCAACTCCGTTGCCGCACCACGTTGCCAGAAGAGAAGGGGCCGACCAAGCGTTTCCGCGGAAAAAGTTGTGCCGCGCCGCGCGAAATTTGTGTCACGCGGATCACGGATTGGCAATCAGTATCGTAACGATTACCCGACGTGACGAAGTGCAGGCTGTGACCACTAGTTACGACCAGCCTGGTCCGGCGACACGCCGGCCCTACTCCGCACTGCGAGATCGGGCTAGCGTGGCAAGTGAGGTCAGGCCGGGTCGAATAGATTGTGATCGCGAGAGACCCTGATCGAGGAGGCCGCCATGCCAGGCAGGCGCGGAACGTGGACGCTTGGCGAGGACGAAGCGCAGACCCTGCTGACTAACGCGCGCAGAGCGTTCTTCGTGATGGTGGGCGTGCTCGCGCTGCTCTGGATCATCCAGATCATCAACTTCGCCGACAGCTACCAGCTCAATCAGAGCTTCGGGATCCTCCCGAGGGATGTCGCCAGGCTCCCCGACCTCCTCAGCGCTCCGTTCCTGCACGTGAGCTGGGCCCACATCGAGGGCAACTCGGGGCCGCTGTTCATCTTCGGATTTCTCGCGGCCTACCGGGGCCTGGCTAAGTTCGCCGCCGTGACCGTGGTGGTCGCGTTGACCAGCGGACTCGCCGCGTGGTTCTTTGAGGCCGGGGGCTCGGTCGGCGTGGGCGCCAGCGGCGTGGTCTTCGGCTACTTCGGCTACATCATCGTGCGCGGCATTTTCGACCGGCGCGTCATCGACGTGATCATCGGCGCCGTGATGGCCCTGTGCTTCGCTTACCAGTTCTCCGTGCTGCTGCCGCACCAGGGGATCGGCTGGCAGGCGCACGTGGGCGGCGTGGTCGGCGGCGTGTTGTCTGGCTGGCTCTTCAGGGACGGCCGCGCGGTCAGGGCCGCGAGATCCAAGAGGCAGAGCCGGCCTATGGCGGTGCCAGATTCCGGAGCGAGCGGTTCGCCGGGCACGGTGGCCCTGCCGGCCAGCAAGAAGGGCAAGGGCCCCGCTGTCGACCCGTCGAATCCGCGCGCCGACCTCTACAAGGAGCTCGACGACCTGGGCCTGTGAGGCTGCTGTCTTCGCTAGCACCGGCTGTACGGTCTGCGGACGGCAGTCCGCGGACCGTATGCGCTTCCGCCGAGGCTGGCCTGGCGTGGGCGACTGACCTCGGCGATTTGTTAAATAAAAGTAGGTGTTGATCTGTGCCCGATGAGCCAGCGCCGCAGTCGCCGACGGCTGAGCCGATGCGGCAGCCGGCGCTGCCGCTGCGGACAGAGCGGCTGGCGCTGCGGCCGTTCCGGCCCGGCGACGAGGCCGATGTCCTGGCCTACCGGAGCATCCCTGACGTCTGCCGGTACATCCCGGCCGATCCGCTCCAGGAGTCGCAGGCGCAGGAGTTCATCGCCTCAAGGTGCGGCCGCACGAGCATCGTCGCTGATGGTGACCGGATCGTGCTCGCGGTCGAGCTGGCCGGGCTGGTCATCGGCGACGTGCTGATCAAGACCGCGGAACTGGCCGACCGGCAGGCCGAGATCGGGTGGGTGCTCAGTCCGCGGTTCCAGGGGCACGGCTATGCGACGGAGGCCGCGCGCGGGCTGGCCGATGCGTGCTTCGGCGACCTGGGCATGCACCGGGTGTGGGCTGTGCTCGACGCGAGGAACGGCGCGTCGGCGCGGGTGTGCGAACGGCTCGGGATGCGGCATGAGGCGCATCTGCGGCAGGACCTGTGGATGAAGGGCCAGTGGACCGACTCGCTCATCTACGCCATCCTGCGCGATGAGTGGCGTACCGCACCGTCGGGCTAGGCCACCGGGCGGTCGGGCGGGCCGGGTCTCGTCTGGGCGACGGGGTCGACGATCTCACTGAACAGGTCCTCGCTGACGCCGTTGGCCAGGGCCGACTGCCGCAGGGTCAGGTCGTGCTCGATGGCGTAGTGCGCGATCACCGAGGCCTGGTCGTAGCCGATGACCGGGGAAAGCGCGGTCACCATCATGACCGAGCGCTCGATGTTCTCCCTGAGCCTGGCCTCGTTGAGCACGGTCCCCTCGATCATGAACTGCCTGAACTGGTCGCACATGTCCGCCAGGATCAGCGCCGAGTGCAGGTAGTTGCTGATCACGATCGGGCGGAAGGCATTGAGCTCGAAGTTGCCCTCGGCGCCGGCCATGGTCACCGCCACATCCGAGCTGATGACAGCGATGGCGACCATCATCATGGCCTCGGCCTGGGTCGGGTTGACCTTGCCTGGCATGATCGAGGAACCGGGCTCGTTCGAGGGGAAGGTGAGCTCGCCCAGGCCGGTGCGCGGGCCCGAGCCGAGCCAGCGCAGGTCGTTCGCGATCTTGTACAAAGTGACGGCCGCGGCCTTCAGGCCGCCGTGGGCCCGCACCATCGGGTCAAGGGTGGCCTGGGCGGTGAACTTGTTCGGGGCGGACACGAAGGGGATCGCGGTCATCACGGCGAGCTCGGCTGCCACCTGGTCGCCGAAGTCCGCCGGGGCGTTGAGCCCGGTGCCGACGGCGGTCCCGCCCATGGCCAGCTTCAGCAGGCCAGAGGTGGCGTGCTCGGCTTCGGTGATCGCGTCGCCGATGGCATCGGCGTAGCCTGACCACTCCTGGCCGACGGTGAGCGGGGTCGCGTCCTGGAGGTGCGTCCGGCCGATCTTGACGATGCCGGCCCACTGCTCGGACTTGCGCTGGCACGCGTCGCGCAGCCGGCGCAGCGCCGGGATGGTCCGCTCGGTCGCCAGCTTGTAGCCGGCCAGATGCATGGCGGTCGGGAACGTGTCGTTGCTCGACTGGGCCAGGTTCACGTGGTCGTTCGGATGGACCGGCCGCTGCGAGCCGACGACACCGCCGACGAGCTGGATGCAGCGGTTGGCGATGACTTCGTTGACGTTCATGTTGGACTGGGTGCCTGAGCCGGTCTGCCAGACGTGCAGCGGGAACTCGGTATCGAGCGCTCCGCTGATGACCTTGTCGCACACCTGCCCGATGAGCTGTCCCAGCCAGGCCGGGAGCCGCCCGCCCTGGTGTTGATGATCGCGGCGGCCTTCTTGACGTAGCCGTAGGCGTGGTAGACCGCCTTCGGCATCTTGTCCTCGCCGATGCTGAAGTGCTCCAGGCTGCGCTGGGTCTGCGCGCCCCAGTACCGGCCGGCGGGTACGTCGACCTCGCCGAGGCTGTCGAACTCCCGGCGCGTTCCCGTGGCCCGCAGGCCGATCGGCAGCGACAGGATCTCGGGCGCGGTACCGGGGTCAGAACCGGGGCTCGTCATGTCAGTCAGCCTGCCATCGGCGGCGAGGCTCGCTGCCGTCAGGCCCGGTTTAGTTTGCCTCGTGGATACCGGGGCAGCCAGTGGCGTTCGGAAGTCATCATGCGAAACCTGGAGGTACGGCATGAGAATAGGCGCGGCACTGGTACTTATCGCGGTGGGCGCGATTCTCAGGTTCGCCCTCACCACCGTCCTGAGTCACGGCATATATCTGCACACTGTCGGCGACATCCTGATGGGAGTGGGCGTGCTCGGGCTCATCCTGTCCGCTGTGTTCTGGGGTCCCTGGTCCCGGAATCGCAGCACTTACCAGCAGACGACGGAGCCGGATGGCAGCCGTCACATCGTGCAGTCAAGCACCTACCCGGCAGACGAGCAGCGGTACGAGGACCGTTACCCGCGCTAGAAGCACGCTGGCGAGCCTCACCTGGCTGAAGCACGGCATATCAAAAACTGGCACAACCTGGCTGACGTCTTCTGGCTACCGTGACGTCAACTGTGGCAGGTACGGTTAGTGCAACCGTCCCGGGCTGGCGACGTCCTCATGACTGCGCCGCCTCGTCCGGTATGCCGCTCTGGACCTCGGCGGTGCATCACCAATCTGTCGTGCTGTGCTTCCTAGGAGTTTCTTCATGCCATCCCTCGAAGCAGGAACCGCCCTGCCGCTGCCGCACTCCCCTGTCGTGTCGCGACCCGTCTCGGCAGCGCAGGGCAGCGAGTACGCGCAGTTGTCAAAGCAGATCAAGCAGGCCGGGCTGCTGGAGCGACGTCCTGGTTTCTACGCCTGGCAGATCACGATCACGGCGGCGCTGCTGGCCGCTGGCTGGGCTGTCTTCGGCGTCCTCGGCAACTCCTGGTGGCAGCTCGCGGTGGCCGTGTTCCTCGCGATCATGTTCACTCAGGTCGGTTTCCTTGGCCACGACGCCGGGCACCGGCAGATCTTCCGCTCCCGCCAGAGCAACTACGTGACCGGCATCCTGCTCGGCAACCTGGGCATCGGGCTGAGCTACGGCTGGTGGGTCAGCAAGCACAACCGGCACCATGCCCATCCGAACACCGAGGGCGAAGACCCCGACATCGCGATCGGCGCGCTGGCCTTCACCGAGCCGCAGGCCACCGCCTGCCGGCGCCTGGGCCGGCTGGTGTTCCGCTTCCAGGCTTACCTGTTCTTCCCGCTGCTGCTCCTGGAGGCTCTCAGCCTGCACGTGGCGAGCATCCGCGGGCTGACCGCCCGTGCACCGCGATACCGAGCCTGGGAGACCTGCCTGCTCGCCATCCACGTGATCGCTTACGTCGCCGCGGTCTTCCTGGTGCTCTCGCCAGTCAAGGCCGTGGTGTTCATCATGGTGCAGCAGGGATTGTTCGGCGTGTACCTGGGTTCCTCATTTGCACCTA
Source organism: uncultured Actinomycetota bacterium (assembly GCA_963819285.1). Lineage (GTDB taxonomy): Bacteria > Actinomycetota > Actinomycetes > Streptosporangiales > Streptosporangiaceae > Chersky-822. The sequence continues at coordinate 782,919 of CAWFVM010000004.1, read as the reverse complement.
ATCACAAGGGCATGCCGATCCTGAAGCCCGGTGACCGCATCGGCTTCCTGCGCCGTCAGGTGCTCACCTCGCGCAACGTGCGCGGCGGCTGGTTCACCGACCTCGCGCTCGGCGGCCTGAACTACCAGATCGAGCACCATCTCTTCCCCTCGATGCCCAGGCCGAACCTGCGTCATTCCCAGGCCACGATCAGGGCCTTCTGCCAGCAGCTCGACCTGCCCTACTGCCAGACCACGCTGATCGACTCCTACGCCCAGGCGCTGCGCCACCTGAACAAGGTCGGCAAGTCAGTCGGCTCGGGCCGCCCGGCAGATGAATCCCTTACGTAGTCCCGCGAGTGCGGGCCAGCTTGCCGGGCTGCTGCGGGCGGCGCTCGGATCGCCGGGATCGCGCCAGCTTCGCAGTGTGGTCCGCCTGCCTGGTGCCAGCAAGAAGGGCGTGTACCGGGCCGCGTTCGACGATGACTTCACGGCGATCGTCTATATCTGGGACCCCGGCGAAGACTACTGGCCCGTCTCCCCCGGTGACCGGCGTGGTGACCACGCTGACCCCTTCTCGCATGCCTGCGGCCTGGACCTGTTTGAGGCCGCGCACGCCCGCCTGACCGCGCTCGGAGTCCGGACCCCGCGGCTCTACCTGGCGGACTCCAGCCGCCGGCACTACCCGGCGGACGTCGCCGTGGTCGAGGATGTGCCCGGCCTGACGCTGGAGGACCTGCTGGGCAGCGACTCGCACCGGGGGCGACAGGTCCTGTGGCACTTCGCCGATGGCCTGCGGGTGATGCACGCGCATCGAGGGCCGGGGTTCGGCAAGGTCCTGCACGTCGACGGTGGCGGTGTCCCGGACGGCGGCACCTGTGAGGGGATCGTGCTGGACCGGGCGCTTTGTGATCTGGCCGAGGCGGCCGGCCGGGATGCCCGGATGCGCGAGGTGGCCACCCGGACGGAAGATACCCTGCGCCGCCAGGCCGGCCTCGTCCGGCCGCGCTCGGACTACACCCTGATCCACGGCGAGCTCGGCCCCGACCATGTAGTGCTGGACGGGCACGGGCAGCCGGTCATCGTGGACATCGAAGGGCTGATGTACTTCGACCTGGAGTGGGAGCACGTGTTCCTGCAACTGCGCTTCGGGCCGGACTACGATCTCCTGAACCGGGCGGATCTAGACGCCGACCGCCTCCGCCTGTACCGGCTGGCGATGCATCTGTCGCTGGTCGCCGGTCCGCTCCGGCTGCTCGACGGCGACTACCCGGAACGCGAGTTCATGCTGGAGATCGTCGAGTCCAACCTGGGAGAGGTGCTCGCACAGCTAGACCAGTAGCAGCCCGGCCAGCTGCCACACCAGCACCCTGCGAGGTTAGGTCGACTCCTGCCTAGCCCCACGTGGGCTCGGCGAGAAGGCTGGCTCACGCCACCGAGATTCCGCGATCATGGTCGGGCTCCTGATCGCGGAACTCCGCCGGGGTGATCACACGACTCATGTTCCGCGATCAAGCTCAATCTCATTACTACGGAAACCTGTACGGGGTACCTGAGCACCTAGCTGGAAGGCCGGACACGCCGAAATCGCGAATACCCGGCAAACCACCCAGGATCGGATCTCGAGACGAGCAAGGAGCTAGTTCGCCAATCCGTTCTTGGCTCCGATCCGCCCTGAGCAACCGGCCCGGCCCGCCCCGCGCCGGCCCGCCCCGACCCCGCGTCACCGGCCGCCCGAGTGGTCATAGGTTAATCCGAGCAACAATTCGGGCAACTGTCCGCACCTCACGGGAGCGGCGCCGATGCTATGCACAGGGACTCACGGGTTTCGGGGGGATCTTCTGTGTTGTCCACAGGGCCGAAGACGTGGACGCCAGTGCGTCAGGGCCGGTGATAGAACTTCGCTCGAATGCACTGGTACAGGCGCGTAGGTGGTGGCGGACGGAGTTCAGGTGCCAAGGCGGAGCCAGGTTAAAGAACATCGGCCCATTTCGGAGCCGATCACGAGGCTGGCGGGGAAGGTCCTCGACGGCGAAATCCGGCTGCCGAAGTTCCAGCGGGACTTCGTGTGGTCCCGGCAGCAGGTACTTGCCCTGCTCGACTCGATCGTGAAGATCTATCCCATCGGCAGCTTCCTGCTCTGGAAGAGAGACGGCTCAGCAGATCTCGCAAGCGACCAGACGATCGCGGGTCTTCAGATCGGGGTGGCCGAAGACGGCGACGAGATCGCCTACCTGCTGGACGGATGCCAGCGGCTATCGACAATCTGCGGCGCGCTGTACTGGCAGCCAGCCGGAGATCCCGACAGCTTCTGGAATCTGGTCTATGACCTGGAGGCAGGGCAGTTCCTCCATCGTCATGACCTCGATGACCCGCCAGCGCATCAGATTCCGCTGCGGTTCCTGGCTCAGCCTTCGGACTTCTACAGGAGGGTCAAGGATCTGCCGCAATTGCTCGAGGATGGCGCTAACGCGCTGTTTAACTGTTTTGAGCGGTATCAGGTGGCCGTCGTGACGCTGCACGCGACCCCGTTCTCGGAGATCGGCCGCATCTTCGAACGGGTGAATACGCGGGGCACGCCGCTGACGACCGTGGAACTCGTGCGGGCTGCCACCTGGACGACCGACTTCGACCTGCTGAATCAGATCGACGCGATCAGAGGGGTCCTCGACGGAAAGCACTACGGCCAGATTGAGCCCATGCTGCTGCTCCGCGCGATCGCGGCGGCGGCCGGATACGGGTTCTCGAAGGAGAACGTCGAGAACCTGGCCATCGCCGAGCACGCTCTACTTCGGGCCGCCATCAAGGACACTGCGGGAGCGGCCCGCCGCGCCGTCGACTTCCTCACGACGGAGATCGGCATCCCTACGGCAGACGCCCTGCCCTACCTCAACCAGCTCGCCGTTGTCATCGAGATCTTCCGCCGCGTGCCCAGACCGACAGCCCGGCAGTTCAGGCGGATCCGGATCTGGTTCTGGAGAACCGCTCTCACCGGCTATTTCGAGGGCTGGAACGCCAGGAAAATGGCGACCGACCTGGAGTCAATAAAGCAGTTCGCCGCCGGCACAGGGCCGCTCGACCCAGCGGTCTCCGCACCAAGCACCGGGCTATGGACCGGTCAGCAATACCGAAGGGAGGCTGCCCGCACGAAGGCACTCGCGCTCATGCTCGCGGCAGCCGGTCCACGAGACCTGCGCACGGGGCAGCGAATCGACACCGGCCGGGCGCTGTCCTTGGCCAACGACCTCCAGTTCCATCACTTCTTCCCGAGGAACTGGCTCCTGGCGCAGGGCATCTCCTTTGAGGACGCCAACGTGCTCGCGAATATGACCATGCTGACCGCGATGAGCAACCAGCTGATCGGAGATCAGCCGCCGTCGGAGTACCTGAAGCATGAGCTGGGCTCGTGCGATGAGGGGGAGCTGCGCGCGAGGCTGGACAGCCTGCTCATCACGCCGCAGGCATACGAGGCAGCGAAGAGTGACGACTACGCCCGCTTCATCTCGATCCGGGCCGACGATCTCCTCCGATGGGCGGGGGACCTCATGCATGGCGAGCGCATATCCCGCCGGGCCAGGACCGACTCAGCAGGGCTCGTGCGGCACGGGATGACGACTGAAGTCGTGGACAGGGACACCGACGACTGACGGGATACCACCATGAGAGTAAAGGATCTGCCAGCGCCAGACCGCCCTCGCGAGCGGCTGTTCCGGTCGGGAGTGCGCTCGCTGAGCGATCGTGAGCTGGTGGCGATTCTCCTGGGATCGGGCCAGCGCGGGCAGGGGGCCATCGACCTCGCCGCCGTGCTGATCGGGGACAGCCACCGGGGGCTCGCGGACCTGGCCACGGTCGATCCGCACGCGCTGAAGCAGGTTTCCGGGGTCGGCGCGGCGAAGGCGGCCCGGGTCGCGGCGGCATTCGAGCTGGCCCGGCGGGCTGGACTTCCCGCAGAACTGAAGCGGATCTCCGGTTCGGCGGACGTGGCGATGGCAGCTGTTCCTTTCGTGCGAGGTCTGCGGAGCGAGCGCGTGGTCGTGATCGTCTGTGACAGTGGCGGGTCCGTGCTGCGCGTCACGCCCCTGTCGGAAGGAGGCACGAGCGCCAGCCTGCTGCCGGTTCCTGACGTGCTCAAGATTGCCTTGGCCGCGGGTGGCACGCGTTTCGCCGTCGCCCACAATCATCCCAGCGGGTCCCTGGCCCCGAGTGCGGCCGATCTTGAGGTGACCGCGCAGCTTCGGGCCGCTGCTCACACTGTCGGCTTGCGCTTCCTCGACCACGTGATCGTCACCGAGACCGCCTGGGCCCGGGTCCCGTGAGGCCTGGCTAGCGGGCATGCGGGCCCAGGAAGGCGATCAGGCATAAGACGCTGTCGCTGCTTCCCCGCGTACCGTTCCGCCGGGTGCGGAGTTTCTGGTATCACTGTTGATACCATGCAGTCATGGCGATGACGTTGCGGCTGAATGAGGCCGAGTCCAGGGCTCTGCGCCGGCGGGGCCGAGTATGAAGGCCGGCCAATGCAGGAGGTGGCCCGGCAGGCGATCCGGGAGTATGTCGAGGCCCACAGCAGGGCCGAACTGCTGGATCGGGTGCTGGACGAGGATCTGCCCAGGTACGCCGAGGCACTGGAGCGACTCGGCCTGTGATCTACCTGACCGTGCCTGAACTGCTGTATATCGCGGAGCGCGCGCTGGGCTTTGAGCCCAAGGTCCGGGACCTGGGGTTGCTTGAGGCGGCGGCCGCGCGGCCGGCTGCCTCGGCGTTCGGGGAGGACGCCTACCCTGGCCTGGATGAGAAGGTAGCGGCGCTCCTGCACTCGCTTGTCCGCAACCATGCGCTGGTCGACGGTAACAAGCGGCTGGCGCTCGCCGGGATGATCGCGTTCTACGGGCTCAACGGCCGCCGACTGAACCTTACCAATGACGAGGCCTACGATCTGGTGATGGTCGTGGCTGACGGCCGTCTAGATGCGGTGGGTGACATCGCGGCCCGGCTCGGCACGGCGACCGCGCCACGGTCCTGAGGCTAAACTTCTGGATCGTGTCGTGACCCGATACACAGCTCAGCGGAAGGGTCGCCGCGGGTGACCTGTCCGGCTATCGGGTCCCGCCGCATTGACGACGAGCACCGGCTTGCGTACCGAGCCGACGCGAATATCAACGCAGGTCAGGGCACGTTCGGGAGATATCTGTAAAACCGTCGGCTCAGCCTGCGTTGGTTCGAACCCAACACCTGCCACCACGCAAGACCGCAGCTCAGAGCTGGTTTCAGCATCACTTCTAGTGCATATAGAGGGATCGGTGTAACAAACCATCGGCTAAGCGCAGGTTCTGCCGTATCCGCAGGTCAGCACGGTGGGTGACACTGGGCAGATGGAGATGGCGGCTTTCCGGTGAATCCGCGGACGAGCCTGCCGGCGGCGGAGAACAGGCGCAGGCGGAGCCATCTGGGTTCCGGCGGCGGCTCTTGCCGGGTGGGGAGAGCATGGCCATCCAGGCGAGCAGTTCGCCGGCGAGGGCGACGATCTCGCACCAGATCTGGATCTGGGCGTTGCCGTGCAGGGGCAGGTTCCGCAGGCCAGTGTCCTTTGGCGTTCCTGATCCGGTCCTCGCAGCGGGCCCGGCGGCGGTGCCGGAGTTCGAGGTTGGCGAGCTGTCGGCCCTGGGCGCTAGTGGCGAAGCAGGTGAACCGGTGGCCGTCGATGTCGGTGATCCGCAGCTGCGCGCCCGGGTGCGGCCGTTCCCTGCGGGCGATGACCCGCATGCCCTTCGACCAGGACGACAGGTCCAGCATCCGGTCAGCTCAGCGACCCAGGCGCCGGGCCGCTGGATGCCGTCCGCGTCATAGGCCGGGGTCCACGCTTTCGCGGGAATAGTGAGCAGGGCGTCCTCGATCGCGACGGTGATGGTCAGCCCGGCGGGGTACTGCAGGCGGCGGCCGGGCTTGGCCAGCCAGGTCAGGAAGTCATGCGTGCCGCCGCCGGAGTCAGCACGGAACAGCACTTTCTTCCGCTGCCCGGCGGGGAGCTGCGCGAGGCTGAGCCGCGCTGCCTCGATATGGTCAGCGGCGGTGCTCGAGCCGGCGTTGCCCGGCCGGAGTACAATGGCCAGCGGCACTCCTGACCCTTCTGGCCCGTGGTCGGCGAACGCGGTCAGCGGGTGGAATCCGAAGGGCTTCTTCCAGGTAGGAGTGGCCTGGTCCTTATCGGAGTTCCCACGCCCGCTGCCGGGCGGCGGCCCGCGCGGCCCGGATCGCATTCAGCTCCCGCGGCACGTCCTTGGCCAGCCTGGCGATCAGGTGGGACACCACCGGGTCGGAGGCCACCGGCCCGAACAGCAGCTCCAGCTCGGCACGGAGCAGGGCGATGTCAGCCAGGCAATCCCCGTCCAGCGCCACGGCCAGGTCAGCGATCACCTTGCCCGGATCGTGCACCGCCCGCGCCGGTCGCCACCGCTCCAGGGGGGCCCGCTGTTTGCGGTTATGGCAGATGGTGGCCACGATTGTGCCGTGAGGAAGGTCTGGTGGCGGGTCTCGGCGTTGAGCACGGGTGTGGTGGTGGCTGCCGGTTTCGGGGTGGCCGGGCAGTGGCAGGGCGGTTTGCTCGGAGCTGGGGTAATCGGTGCCGGGATCTTCGTAGCTCCGGAGGTGTCGGGGTGGCTGCACGAGCGTCATGGCAAGGCTGAGGTCACCGAGGCGGCTCGCGTGATGCTGGACGAGGTGTCGGGTCCGGTGCTTGTGGCGGATGGGCAGGCGGTAGGGGGTGGTCCGGCTCGGTTGCTGCGGGCTGACCGGCGGATGGTGGAATTTGCGGATCGGCCGGAGCTGGGCCGTTTGCGGGTGTGGTGCTCTGATCCGGGAGAGCCGGTGGTGGCGCTGGTGACGGGTGCGGGCGGGGTGGGCAAGACGAGGCTGGGGTTGCGGCTCGCGGAGGACCGTGAGCGGGCTGGCTGGCTGTGCCGGGTGGTACGGCCGGACGAGGCTGGCGGCGTACTGGCGGCGTGCCGGGCGGTGAGCCGGGGGCGGTTGCTGCTGGTAGTGGACTACGCGGAGACGCGGCCGGATCTTGCGGGCCTGTTGCGGGCTGCGTGCGGGGATGAAGGTGAGCGGTTGCGGGTTCTGCTGGTCGCGCGGGGTGCGGGTGAGTGGTGGTCGGGCCTGGAGGCGTCGCCCGATGCGAGGGTGCGTGATCTGGCCGGGTCGGCGTTGCGAGTGCCGGTCGGAGCGATCGCCCGGCAGGCAAGCGGCGGTGATGATCTGGTGCAGGCGGCGGTGGTGGACTTCGCCCGCGTGCTGGCGGTCAGTGTTCCAGTCGGTGTCTCGGTAGTGGTGCCGGATCGGCCAGTGCCGATTCTGGTGCTGCACGCTGCGGCGCTGCTGGCCGTCCTGCGCCTGGCTGACAGCTCAGCTGGTGATGACCCGGTGGTGGCCGATGAGCGGGTGCTGGGTGAGCTGCTGAAACGTGAGCGGGTATTCTGGCGGTCTACCTGGCAGGGTCAGGGTCTGGCTGGTCCTGGCGGCCTGGATGCTCAGACGGCGGGTCAGGCAGTCGCGGTGGCCTGCCTGCTGCCGGTCTCGGATGAGGAGCAGGCGGCCGGGGAGCTGCGGAGGGTGCCGGGCCTGGCCGATCGCCCGGCGGGGATGCTGAGGAACGTAGCGCGGTGGCTGCGGCTGCTTTACCCGCCCGCCGCCGGTCACGATAGCGGGACGGCGCGGTGGTGGGGGTCGGTCCAGCCGGACCTGATCGCCGAGCGGCACGTGATCGGCCAGCTCGCTGCTGACAGTGAGTTCGCTGCTGCCTGCATGGCCGGGCTGGCGCCGGATCAGGCCGGCGAGGCGCTGACCGTGCTGGCGCGGGGGTATAGCCATGACATCCGGGCTGCGGCGCTGCTCGCGGCAGGGTTGAGTGCTGACTTGCCTGCCCTCGGTGTCGCTGCGGTCAGCGTCGCGCTTCAGATCGGCGGTCCGGTCGGCTGGATCGTCGCGGAGGTGGCTGCCGAGTCGCCCGCGCCGCTGGACACTCTGATCGAGATCGAGCAGGCGATCCCGTATCCGACCGTGACGCTGGCCAGGGCCGACCTGCTTCTGACTCAGCGGATCGTCCAGGCGCTGCCCGACGACACCGATGCACCGGACAGGGCGCAATGGCTCAGCACACTCGGCAGGTGCTTCAGCCAAGTCGGCCGTCCGGCCGACGCGCTGCCGGTTACCGAGGAGGCCGTCGCTGCGTGGCAGGAGCTGGCCGCAGCCAGCCCCGACCTCTACCGCCACGATCTCGCCAACTCGCTAGTCGCCCTCGGCATTCTGTTCTCGGAGCTGGGCCGACCGGACCAGTCCCTGCCGGTCACCGAGGAAGCCGTCGCCATCTACCGGGAACTGGTCGCCGCGCAGGACAACAACCTCAACATCCGGCTCTCGGAGCGAGGCCGACCGGACCAGTCCCTGCCGGTCACTGAGGAAGCCGTCGCCATCCGCTGGAAAATAGTCGACGCCAGCCCCAACAGCTATAACGCCGACCTCGCCCGCGCGTTGTCCAACCTCGGTATCTGCTTCTCGGAGCTGGGCCGACCGGAGCAGGCGGTCACAGTGACCGAGGAAGCTGTCGCCGCCTGGCGGGAACTGGCCGCCATCGGCCCCGATCGCTACCGTCCCAACCTCACCCGCGCGCTGTCGAACCTCGGTGTCCGGTACTCGGATCTGGGCCGACCGGAGCAGGCGGTCACAGTGACCGAGGATGCCGTCGCCGCCTGGCGGGAACTGGCCGCCGCCAGCCCTGATCGCTACCGCCCCGAACTCGCCGGCGCGCTGTCGAACCTCGGTATCTGCTTCTCGAAGGTGGGCCGACCGGAGCAGGCGGTCACAGTGACCGAGGAAGCCGTCGCCGCCTGGCGGGAACTGGCCGCCGCCAGCCCCGATCGCTACCGCCCCGACCTCGCTCGCGCGCTGTACTATCTCGGCAGCTGGTTCTCGGAGCTGGGCCGACCGGACCAGGCGCGGCCGGTCACCGAGGAAGCCGTCACCATGTATCGGGAACTGGCCGCCGCCAGCCCCGACCGCTACCGCCCCGACCTCGCCGACTCGCTGCGCGTGCTCGCTCCGATCCTGACGGCGCTAGGCCGTAACAACGACGCGGCGACTACTCTCGCCGAGGCTCAGGAACTCTAGCGACAATAATCGAGGGATCGTGACCTCTTATCGGTCCGGTTCGCTTTGGCCAGCGACGGGCTTGGGAAAAGTTGTGAAGGCTTCAGCTCGGGCGGCCCCGGCGCTGCTGCGCTGCCCGACGGGTTGCGCCGAGCCGAGCGCCGATCTTCGCCCAGGAGCACCCGGCAGCCCGGAGCCCGTCGACGGCTCGCTGAATCGCGCCGTCGATGTCGCCGGACAAGTTTGTCAGATGGCTAGCGACTCGATATCGCCGCTCGCGACGCGGCGGCTGTAAGCCCGGAGAATGCGCCGGACAAAGGCGGCATACTCGGAGTTCTCGGCTAGCCGGTAGCGTCGAGGCTAGGCACTGACGTTCCTGGGACGTGATCGTGGCGGCACCGTGAGGAGAACTCCGGTGATTCGCGGGCATTCGGAGAATAGCCGGAAAAATCCGAGCGCTGTCCGAATCAGTGCAGGTCAGGGCGTATTCGGGAGATGGCTGAAAACCGTCGGCTCAGCCGACATTGGTTCGCCTATGTCCGCGCCGAGGTTGTCAGCTTTTGCGCCAACTCCCTGACAAGGTCCGGGCTGCGGCACGCCTAATCCTTTGCGTCTAACCTCGTCAGTGAAATGAGGCCTCCCAGCCTCGCGGCGCGGGATATATCGATAGCTGGCCCTTGATGGGGATGACCGGATCGGCCGGACGGGGCTGGGCAGTCAGCCAGTGCCAGGAACCGGGAATCGCCCATCGCGAGCGCGAATTGCGGACACAGCCAGTTACCTGGACCGAGCCGATGATTGCACCTGTGACGAGCTCCTCAGCCGGCGGCAGCTTGATGCCGTCGGCCACATACTCGGCGTACGCTGTCCGGTCAACCTTTGCCGATGCCTGGATCAGCAAGGTTCCGCGGTACCTGGTGAGCTTCGGTCGGTTCTCAACGTCCTTGGTTCCGGCATTCGGCGAGCCGTGAATCAGTAAGTAGGCATGCGGTTGCCGCACAGTCAGAACTCGTGTCGTGGAAGTCTCCATCTGCCAGTCCTTCCCAGGAAGCGGGGGATGCATCCCTTACTCTCGTACTCGTCTTGAGAGCACTCACTATGAAACTCGCCGTGCCGCGCTGCGGTGGCATGAGCGGCCCAGAACCGACCAGCACGGATTGATCTCACTGAGACGTGGCGCACCGTCGGCGATTGAACGGCCACGCCGCCCGGTCGCACCCTCGGCGTCCGATATTTAGGGGGACCCGTAAATCAGCTCGCTGAGCTTGGCTATCGCTGACCGCAGATTGTCGCTCCCGCCAAAACGGCCGGCCAGCTCGGCCTCCGTGCCCAGCCGAGCGTAAGCAGGTGAGGTGAGAGCACCGATCTCAAGCTCCTCAGCCCCGCGTGCGGCGTACTGGTCAAGGAACGTGCGCAGGACCTCGCGCGCCTCGGGGGCGAATGACTCGAGGAAATCGCGCTGCCGCGTCTCGACCCGGCGCGCGCGTTCCGCGCGCGACAGCAGAGGCAGGCCCCATCCCGCGTGGAGAAGCAAGTCGATGGTATCGGCCTCAGGACGACCTGCCCGCCCGGCCAGTTCGTGCGTGGTGACCTGCCATTCGTCAAGCCGGGCACGCAACTCCTCGCGGGTGCGCGGGTGCGCCCATTGTGTCAGCAGCTGATGAGGGTCAAGCTGCAGGCCGAGAATCCGGTCGCGAATGAACTGGCTGAATTCCTTGCACACAACACCGGCCGACTCCTGGCCGGCCTTGTGATCGAGAATGAGCGTTCCGCCCTCCTCTTCGAGGTAATCGCCGCCGGGGTCCTCGACGCTCTCCCAGCCTAGATCGCCCGTGTGGTCCACCGTGTCGCTGATGTACCCATCCTCATCGGTGTAGTCACGGATGAGACGCATGGGCTGGCCGTCGAATCGCGGGTCGCTGAACAGCCGGGTCGCTTCGACAAAGTCGATGATGTCGAGGGAGAACTTATCCGGCGGAAACAGGCGGGTACCGCGCCCGATGATCTGCTTGAACTCCGGCAGGGAAGTGATCCGCCGAAAGATGACGATGTTCCGCAGCGACGGGATGTCCACGCCGGCCGAGAGCAATCGCGAGGTCACCGCGATCACGGGTACCTCGGTATCGACCTGGCGGAACTCATCCAGCCACTCGCGGCCGGCCGCCTCGTCCCTGGCGGTGATGCGGCACGCGTACGCAGGGCCGTGTTTGCGGACTAGGTCGGCGTTCTGGCTGGTCAGCGCCTGCGCCATCCGCAGGGCATGCTCGGAGCTTCTCGCAGAAGACGAGGGTCTTGGCCATCCGCCCGGTGCGGTACAGATAGTCAGTAAGGTACCGGGCGGCCTCAGTGGTGCGATCCAGGATCGCCAGCAGCCGCTCATACTCGCGTGAACCGTACAGCACATCGGGTACCCCCTGGCCAGGCTGGCGAGACCGGGGAGGCGGCCCGGAGGCGGGCCGCACGCCAGCCAGGTCAACGTCCATCCGGACGCGGCGGACCCGGTAAGGCGCGAGGAACCCGTCCTCGATGCCGCTGGCCAGCGAGTACTCGAAGAGCGGCGCACCGAAGTAGCGGTAGGCACCGGCGTCCTTCGGGCCGACAGGCGCTGCCGTCAGGCCAATCTGCGTGGCGGAAGCGAAATACTCCAGGATCGGGTGCCACCCAGAGCCGTCAGCGCCGCTGCTGCGATGACACTCATCCACGATGACAAGATCAAAGAAGTCCTGGTCGAAATCGCGGTAGAGCCCGGCCGGGTACGGCGCGAGGTAGATGTGCCTGCTCGCCGTAACATCGTGCTGGCCGAGCTTGCTGACCTCCTCGCCGAACATCTCCTGGAAATAGTCGTCCTTCGCCTGGTCCACGAGGATGTCCTGGCCGGCCAGGTAGAGCACGCGCGGCTCGCGCCCCTGCGGCCAGCCGGAATTCCAGAGCTTGGCGACAATCTGCGCCGACACGAGAGTCTTCCCCGTGCCTGTCGCCAGGACGAGCAGCAAGCGCTTGCACCCCTGGCCGATCGCCTGAATTGCCCGGTTAATGGCTATCTGCTGGTAGTACCGAGCTTCCTTCGGGGTGCCGTCCCAGTTGCGCAACCTGGTGTTGGGCGGCGCCGTAGCCAGGAGCTCCTGGGCCGGATTGATGATCTCCCGCTGGTCCTTGTAACGTCGCCACAGCTCTTGCGGCGACGGGAACTCTCCGATCTCGCTCAGTCTTCCGGCTCGCGCCTCCAGTTCAAGGATGCGATCACCGTTCGTGGCATAGGCGAACGGGACGTCTAACAGCTCCGCGTACCTCGTCACCTGCTTGAAGCCGTCAGCGGGATCACGCCAGGACCGCTGAGCCTCGATCACCGCGACCGGCAGCCCGTCTGAGTACTGCACGACGTCAGCCGGCGATCAGGGGTCGGTCCTGCCGGTGCTGGCGCGCGGTCGCCCGGATTCGGCCGTTGCTGATCCGGTACTGGGACCTGACCTGCTCGTCGGTCCATCCCGCCGAGGCGAGCGCGGACAGCACGAACTGGCGGCAGGTCTCCCCCTCAAGAGAACCAAAGTCGCTGACCGTCACGACCCCTATTCTTACTCCAAGCCGCAGTGACCTCAGCGGGTCTGGCGGAAGGCAAACCACCCGTGCGCGGCTTGTGCCATGTCCCTGGTCCAGGCGCTGGCGCTGGACCGGGCGATCTCGTCCCACAGCCGTACGTTGGCTGCGGCGAACAGGTCAACGTGCGCCGGATCGGCGGTTTGGAAGGCCGGGAGGCGGGAGGCTTGCCGCTCGGCCTCGGGCGCGGTGTGGCCACCGGAGGCCATGAGCCGGAGTATCCAGCAGGCCGGGTCGGTCCAGGAGGCGCCGAGGGTGGGCCAGGCCCAGTCGATCAGCCAGGCACGGCCGGGTGAGACCAGCACGTTGTCCGGTGCCCAGTCCGAGTGCGTGAGTACAGAGCCGGTGAAGGCCGATGCGGACGCGGGATCGTCAACGTAGGGCTTCCAGCGGTCCTCAGCCCGCTTGAACGGCCCGGGATCATCCAGAACCTTAATCTCGCTCAGCGCGTCCATGAGCTGCACCAGCCGGTCAAGATCCGGCGAGTCCGGGGCGTAGTCGGCGTGGCGGCCGGGCGCGTACTCATAGCCCAGCACGTTCCATCCGGCCTCGTCGAAGTGCCACAGCAGAGGCGGGGAGATTTCCTTGACGAGACGGGGCGACCGCGGCCTCGCGAGCCTGGGCGACGACCCGGCGGTGGCCAGAAGGCATGCCCTTGACGAAGACCTTTCCAGCGGCGGTCGTCGATGATCGCGGCCAGCGGCGAGTTCTGCCCGGCGGTGGCCATGCGCACGCTGGTGACCCGGCCGGAACGGGCCTCGATCGCGTCTTTGAGGGAACCGGGCAGGTCGTCCCATGCGATGCGCCGTTCCACGATGCTCCTCACCTCAAGACGGAGGGGACCCGGCACGGGTGCCGGATCCCCCGTTCATGCGCTAGGCGCTAGTAGGGCTGAGCGTCGCTCGCGCTGCACGAGCACATCGTCATGAGCCTATCGGTGTCGGCGACGTACGCGATGTCGTCCGGGGCAAGCGCTGGCGTCGTGTCCATCTCGGGCGCTAGGTCCGTCGCGGGCGGCCGTGTGAGCAGCTCAACGGCAACTGCGGTCATGGGCGTTTCACCTCCCTCCGTGCTGGCAGTAGGTTTCAAGTGGAGCCTTGGCCTGCCGGTAGAGGGTGGCTAGCGGCATGCAGGTTCCGCAGGTCTTCTGAAGGGTGCAGCCGGAGCATCCGCCGTGCCGGGTGACAAGCGAGTCGGCGACAGCAGCGAGCCGGCGCAGCCCGTCCGCGCCCTCGGTGATCAGGTTGACTTGAGGGTCGCGGCCGACCTTGCAGATGGACGCCATGCCGTGCGGGTCGGCGTGGAAATGAGTGATCCCCGCGTTGCATCCGGTGTAGGGCCGCTTAACGCGGAGCATCTCTCGTGACTGGCTGGGCAGTACCTCGCCGCCGCCGTAGATGGTCGGGCTGATGTTGGTGAACTCGAACGACTGGATGCCATGGCGGTCAGCGATCGCCTTCATCTGCGGGATCTCGTGCGCGTTGCGGTTGGACACGACGATATTGATCCGCATAGGCAGCCCAGCCTCGTGCGCGGCAGCCAGGCCGCGCATGAAGCGCCGGAACGATCCCCGGCGGCGGGTCATCCCGTCGTAGGACTCCTCAGTGGCCCCGTAGATGCTGAGCGTGAGCCGGTAGGGCCGCCGCTCGGTCAGGATCTCCAGCGTGCGGGGCTGGTCCAGCCGTGACCCGTTAGAAGAGATCTGGATCATCATGCCAATGTCCCAGGCCCGGGCGTGGGTCTCGGGGAATAGCGGATCGATGAGCGGCTCGCCGCCGGTGAGCTGGAGCCACAGCACCCCGGCGTCGGCCATCACCTGCAGCAGGCGCTCCCGGCCGGGCCAGCCTAAGCCCGCGAACTGCTTCTCGCCCAGGTAGCAATGCTCGCAATCGTAGTTGCACCCCAGGTTGAGCTCATAGCTCGCGCGAGCGTGCCCGTACGTGGTCTCTGGGCGAATGATGATCGTCTCGCCGATCTTGCGGTCGGCCAAGTCCAGGCCCCAGGCGGCGCGTGCCGGGGCGGCGAGCCAAGAGGGGATGAGGGCGTCAGCGGGCGTGTCGCGCAACTCCGCGTACCTGGCAGGTCCTAACCGGATTCCGCCGTCGCAACCGGGTCGGACAACGATGTGCCCATCAGGGTAAGGGCTGGCGATGAGCTGGTGAGTCACGGGCGATGCCTCCTGGAGCAGTGGACGAGCTGGCGTGGGTCAGGCGAGCAGCGTGGACACGTGGCGGTGGAGCATAGCTGCTAGGCCGCCTGGGTCGGGAAGCCGCGTAAGGTTCCGGATGATGATGGCGGCGGCAACTAGCTGGGCGTAATGGCCGTTTGGGGCGTCGAGCACGTCGGCCAGCGCCGCGTGCACCCGGGCCGCCACCGCCGGTACCCCGAGCGCTGAGAGGTAGAGGTATGCAGCGCCGTAACCGGCGGCCGCAACGCCCCAGTGCTCCATGTCGAGGATGCAAAAACGCGGAGCGGTGATGTTCGACCAGGTCAGATCGGTGTGCTCGGTCCCGAATGCCGGGGTGATGCCAACCGGGGCGGACCTGCCATAGGTCGCGGACAGCAGGTAGCCGTATTTCTCTGTGTCATGAACGGGGAACCGGCGATCGGTCGGGTGAGCGCGCAGCGCCGCGAGGGAGGCGGCCAGGTCACCGAACCAGTCCTCAGGAAGATCCGGCGCTGCCAGGAGGAACCTCTCGCAGGACGCGGGCGGTTCGGTGACCAGGGTGAGAACCTCGGCGCTGACCGGGACTGGGACTGGCGCGCTAACGTGCCACTCAATCCGGTGCAGTAGCGCTGGCTTGCTAACTCTGGCAATCACCGCGGCGTCTGCGGTGCCCCGCCACGCGTTCGGGTTCATCTCGTGCTCAATGAACGCGCTCACCCGCAGCCACGCGCGCTCGTCGTGAAAGACGACGGGCGATCCGACTGAGCACGGCCGGTGAACGCGGCCGACAGGCTCAAGGACAGCTCCCAGGAGTCGAGCCGACTCTTCAAGCAGACTCACCTGCCATGTCTCGAAGTCATCGACCCGGACGGGCAGCCACCTGGATGCCGGCTTACTGATGCCATTCATGGCCCTTCACCTGTCAGGGTCGCCCAGCGCGCCGTCCTGTCAGCCGAGGTGCACCTATACAGTCCGCTACCTGGCGAAGCGGAAACCCCGCGCCCGCTTCGGCCCGCAGCGCTTCCCGGGTACGCGCCCCGCTCTGGCCCGGAATACCTCTTCGTGCGCATAGCGTCATGGAACCAAGTCCTCGGTAACCGTCAATACCGCGTAACGATGACGTTGCAGGGCGTATCGTGAAAGAGGTAACGTCCCCCAACGTCCCAGCGGGAAAGCGGCCCCGCAATGCCCAATGAACGACTACGCGCCACGCTGCTCGACAGCGACTATGACGAGCGATCGCTGGCCGATGCGCTCGGCTTGGACCCCAAGAGCATCCAGCGCTGGGTGACGCGGGATATCACTCCCCGGCGCGTCACCGCGCATCGCGCGGCCAAGTTACTCGGGGCCTCAGCTTCGTGGCTGTGGCCTGACCTGGAGGCCGACCGCAGCTCGGCCTCGCAGGCAGAGATCGTCGCGCTCTATCCGCACCGATCGGATGTGCCCAGGCACTTGTGGTTCAACCTCCTGACGTCGGCCACTCGCCGAATCTGGCTGTATGCGAACGCGAGCCTGTTCCTGCCCGAGGACAACCCCGAGTCCATCGGCATCATCCGGCAGAAGGCCGAGACCGGGACCGATGTCCGGATCCTCATGGCTGACCCGGACAGCGAGGTGTGCGCCCGGCGGGGAGTGGAAGAGCAACTCTTCGACGCAATCCCTGCACGCGTACGGATGGCGCTGTCTTATTACGCGCCCCTGGCCGACGTCTCTGGCGTTGACTTCCGGGTGCAGAGCGAGACGCTGTACAACTCGATCTTCGCCTACGACGACGAGATGCTGATTAACCAGCATGTGTACGGGATGTACGGGTATATGGCCCCAGTGCTCCACCTGCACCACATGAACGGCGCGGACTTCTTCGACATGTACCTTCGCAGCTTCAACCGCGTGTGGGAGGTATCGCCACCCATCCAGGAGTCTGGCTTCTGGCGACAACGGGCCAGTGCCTTGAACGCTAAGCCCGCAAAGGCAGACCGCTAGCCGCGAGGCCTGTCACTGCCTCGGCGACGGCCCTGGTGTCGCGAAGGTCCGGTAGGACAACATCCGCGCCCGCCGCGCGCAGCGACTCGACGCTGTCGGACCCTGTCGCCACTGCCACCACCCGCGCGCCGCCATCCCGGCCCGCCCGCACGTCACGAGGCGTATCGCCGACCAGGATGGTGTTTGCCTTATCGAAGGTCTCGCCGTACTTAGCGGTCGCCCTTGCCTGCGCGACCGTGACCAGGTTCGCGCGGACCTCATCGTCCGAGCCGTACCCGCCGACCTCGAAGTCCATGAACCCGTCAAGCCCCCACGTCGACAGCTTGGTCACGGCGTTCGGCTTGATGTTCCCGCTCAGCACGGACTGGACGATCCCAGCCGACGCCTGGAACGCCACGAGCACGTCACGGGCACCGGGCAGCTCATGCCCACGCTCGCGCAGCACCGCCGCGTTGGTCAGCGTGGCTGACTCCAGCACCTCCGGCATCCGCGCGACATGATCGGCAGTTGGCGCGATCCCGTGCAACGTCAGCATGTCGCGCATGATCTCCGGCTCGGTGCGGCCGGCCGTCCTCGCCCGGTGCTCAGCCTCACGCCCGGTAAGCAGCTTGAACGCCAGCGCGTACGTCTCCTTGTTCACGCCGTGATTCTCGATCAGCGTATGGTCGATGTCCCACAGGACCAGAATGGAACTCACGACGGCAAAGCCTAGCCGCCGGTGGCTAGCCCCTCAGGAGCTGCCTGGCCATCACGACGCGCTGGATCTGGTTGGTGCCCTCGTAGATCTGGGTGATCTTCGCGTCGCGCATCATCCGCTCCACCGGATAGTCGCTCACGTAGCCGTACCCGCCGAGCAGCTGCACGGCGTCGGTGGTCACCTCCATCGCGACATCGGAGGCGAAGCACTTGCAGGCCGACGAGAGGAAGGTCAGGTCCGCGGTCTTCGCCCCGGCCATGGCCTGCTCCGACCGCGCGGCGGCGGCATAGGTGAGCTGCCGCGCCGCCTCGACCTTCATCGCCATGTCGGCCAGCATGAACTGCAGCCCCTGGAACTCGGCAATCACCTTGCCGAACTGCCTGCGCTCCTTGACGTAACCGACGGCGTAGTCCAGCGCGCCCTGGGCGATACCGAGAGCCTGCGCCGCGATCGTGATCCTGGTGTGGTCGAGCGTGGCGAGCGCGGTATTGAAACCGCTTCCTTCCTCGCCAATCAGCCGGTCAGCAGGAATCACGCAATTATCGAAGTAGAGCTCACGGGTAGGCGAGCCCTTGATCCCGAGCTTGTGCTCAAGTGCACCAAAGGAAAATCCTTCGTCTCCCTGCTCGACTACGAAAGCCGATATGCCGTGGGCACCAGCCCCTGGCTCGGTCACTGCCATGACTGTGTAAAACTGAGAGACACCTGCGTTGGTGATCCAGCGCTTGGTCCCGTTCAAAATATAATTGTCCCCATCGCGGACCGCCCGAGTCCGCATGGCGGCGGCATCCGAGCCAGCTTCCGGCTCGGAGAGCGCATAAGAAAACATCGCCCCGTCGGTCGCCACGGCGGGCAGGTAGCGCTGGTTCAGGTCGGGCGAGCCGGACAGCAGGAGCGGGACCGTGCCAAGCTTGTTGACCGCCGGGATGAGCGAGCTTGACGCGCAGGCGCGGGCCACTTCCTCGATGACGATCACGGTCGCGAGCGCGTCGGCGCCCGCGCCGCCGTAGGCCTCGGGGATGTGGACCGCGTGCAGGTCGGCCTTGACCAGCGCGTCGAGCGCTTCCTGCGGAAACCTCGCCTCCTGGTCCACCTCCGCCGCATGCGGGGCGATCTTGTCATCAGCCAGCTGGCGAACCGACTCCCGGAGCGCTTCGTGCTCCGGCGACAATGCGTAGGTGGTGATCTCAGGGCTCATGTACTCGATGGTAACCGCGACCGCTCAAGGCGCACTCCAGCCGGCGGAGTCCGGGCTGCTGAGCATCGGCTGTGGTGCGGATGACTGACAACCGCGCGCTGCTCTCCGGTGCTGGCCGGGCCTTGCTCGAGCAGCTGGCCGATGTCGAGGTCAGCCCGGACGTCGCCCTCGCACTCTCGCAGTCGCTGCGGGGGCGGTATCCGGCTGACCTGGTGGCGGCGGCGCTGACCCAGCAGGCGCTGCGGGTGGCCGGCCGGGCGAAGTTCAGCCAGGCCGACCGGATGCTGTTCGCCAGGGCGGGACTGGAGCAGGCCTCATCTGAGCTGACCGCGCGGCATGCGGCGGCCAGGTTCCGCGCCGCTGACGGGGTTAGGGTCGCGGCCGATCTGTGCTGCGGCATCGGGGGCAATCTTGTCGCCCTGGCTGCCGCGTTCGCTGGGAAGCTGGGGGCGGCTCCGGCGGCGTTGAGCGGGAAGATCGGCTGGTGATCGGGGTCGACAGCGACCCGGTCAGCCTGGAATTCGCGCGGCACAACGTCGCTGTCTGCGTTGCGCCGCCGGTTCGAGCCGGGTTCGTGTGCGCGGACGTGACTCAGTTTCCGCTCGGCGGGATCGATGCGATCTTCATCGACCCCGCTCGCCGGGCTGGCCAGCGGCGGCTGGCGGCCGGGCAGTATCTGCCGCCGCTCGGCTGGTGCCTTGGGCTCGGCCGGCCGCGTGCGGCAGGTGGGCATTAAGGCTGCTCCTGGCTTGAGCCGGGAGCTGGTGCCGGGGGGCTGGGAGACCGAGTTCGTCGCTGTCGGCCGGGAGCTTAAGGAAGCGCTGCTCTGGTCACCGTCGCTGGCTGGCCCGGCCAGCCGGGCGACCATCCTGCCGTCGGGAGACACGCTGGTCTCGTCGGTGACGGCCGCCTCCGGCCGGCGGGCGCGGGTGCCTCCCGTGCGGCGGGTCTCGGAGCGCCGGGTGGCTACTTGTTTGACCCGAGCCCGGCGGTCACCAGGGCCGGGCTCGTCGCTGAACTGGCCCAGCTCATTGGTGCCTGGCAGATCGACCCGATGATCGCGTTCCTGTCGTCTGACGAGCCGGTCGTGACACCGTTTGCCCGGACGCTCCAGGTGCTTGAGTCGGCGCCCTGGCACGAGAAACGCTTCGCGGTCAGGCTGCGCGAACTCGGAATCGGCACCGCCGACATCAGACGCCGCGGCCTGGCCGGCGACGTCGAGCGGATTCACCGCCGGCTGGACCTGCGCGGCCCCGGCGCCGCGACCATAGTCCTGACCCGGGTCGCCGACCGCCCCTGGGGCCTAATCTGCACCCCGCTCACCTCGGGGTAAGCGTCCGGCCGCCCTGCGGTCGTGCTCGCGGGCGGCCGGACTTTGACAGGCTGGCTCACCTCGGTGAGCTGATCAGGCTCGGATCGGCCAGATCAGGGGTAGTTGATCGGGCTGCCGAGACCGGTGACCAGGTCGTAACCGGTGCCGGCGGTGCAGTTGGCGCCGCAGGTGCCGTTGGTGCCGCTGGTGATGTCGCGCAGGTTGGTCTTGTACCCGCCCGCGTAGACGGCGGCGTTGCCCTCAAGGGCCGTGCTGCCCGCTGCCTTGCCAGCGGCCAGAACGCCCGGCCCAGTTGGGGGCGCCGACGCTCGTGCCGCCGAGCGTCCACCAGCCGGACTGGCTATCGAATGCCGTGCTGTCGTAGACCGACACGCCGGTGCTCGGGTTGCCGACGAACGAGACATCGGGGACGCCGCGCTTGTTGCCGGTCAGCGCCTTGATCGTGGCGGCGCCGAAGACCGGGCCGGTGTAGGTGTTCTGGAAGCCAGGCAGCGGCTCGTCGGCCGAGATGCCACCGCCTCCGCTAGACCAGGAGGTCTCGCTGGTGAAGCCGGCGCAGGAGGTGCCGCTGCAGCCGTTGAGCGTGGTGCCGCCGACGGCCATGACATCAGGCGAGGCAGACGGGTAGATCGCGCCGTGACCGCTGTCGCCAGCGGACGCCGTGTAGATGGTGCCGGCATGGGTGAAGTTGCTGTCGGTGCTGGTCTCGGTGCTGGTCTCGCCGCCGCCCCAGCTCATGGACACTTCTGTGGCGCCGAGAGCGTTGGCAGCATCAACCGCCGCGAAGAGGTTCGCATTGCTTGAGGTCTTCGCCTCCACCAGGACGATCTTGGCGCCGGGCGCCTCGGCATGGGCCCACTCGATGTCGAGCGACTCTTCGAGCTGCCAGTCGGCGTTGCCCGCCGGCTTGCCCGATGGATCGTCGATCTCGAAGCAGGCACCCGCCGCCGTCAGCGAGGTACAGGTGGACAGCGCGGGGTAACCGTACTGCTTGTTGAACACATTGAGGTCGGCCAGGGCGTTCGCGTCGTGGAAGGCATCGACGATGGCAATGATCTGGCCCGAGCGGCGTTCGAGGTCGGAGTCAGTCCGGACAGGTTATAGACCTTCTGGATCGCGGACGGCGGAAGACCGCTCGGGGCGGTGCTGGTTACCTGCGGCTCACCATTCGCCCTGGTGCCGATGCGGTGGATCACGAATGTCGGGTGGTTCTGGGCCAGGCTATGACCAGGTCCTACGGCCATCGGCGCGGCAAAGGCCGACGCTCCTCCCGCGGAGACAGCCATCGCAACCGCGAATGTCACACCAATCCCTAATGTTCCAAACTGTCGCTTCCAGCTCATGCGCCATCTGCTCTTTCTGGTGGGGTTATCCGTCGAATACGGGCTTCCAGCGCATAATGACTGGCTACTCTGAGGCCGTCAAGATCGAATGTCATGCCGTCCGTATCTAGATAGCTATTTCAGAGGCTGCGGGGGCTTGCGCCTGAGGCAGTCCGGGTCCGGGCAGTGGCTCAGTCCGGTTCCGCGCGGCGAGTTTGCCGGGTATGCGGCTTTTCTGGGGTGCTGGGGTGCTGGCCTGGCCGGGTCCGGCCGATTCCTGTAGGAGAGTTTGCCGTTGTAGGAGAGTTTTCCGCGAGATTTACGGCAAAGTCTCCTACAACGGCAAACCTCCTACACAATGCCCGGTTTCACCCGGCCCCAGACTCGGCGCCTTGGGCGGCAGCGCTGCCCCGGCCACAGCGCGGGCCCTTAGCTGTCGCTGGGACGACAGCGCCGGCCCTTAGCTGCTGCTAGAACCGGGTCCGGCACCGCCGGCACCGCCCAGCACCCCCGCCAATGTTCCGTGATCATGCCCGGGGCGGTGATCGCGGAGCCCTGGTGGGGCGATCACGCGGCTCATGTTCCGGGATCAATGCGGGCGGCGCGATCACGGAGCATCGGTGGAGTGAACTCCAAGCGGGAGCCGGGCAGCAGGGTTAGGAGGACCGCCGGGACAAACACTGCCCGCGGGACAACGCTGCCGGCGGGACAACGCTGCCGGCGGGCCAACGCTGCCGGCGGGACGACACTGCCAGCCCGGCTACTCGGCCAGCCTGGCGCGCAACGCCTCGCCCTTCGCCTGCGCGGTTCGGCGGAGTTGGTCCTGGAAGGCGACCATCTTCTCGCGCAGGCCAGCGTCGGCCGCCGCGAGAATCCGCACGGCCAGCAGACCAGCGTTCCGGGCACCGCCGATCGCGACAGTCGCGACAGGAACCCCGGCAGGCATCGAGACGATAGACAGCAGCGAGTCCAGGCCGTCCAGCTGCGCCAGCGGCACCGGCACGCCGATCACCGGCAGCGGCGTGACCGCGGCGAGCATGCCGGGCAGATGCGCGGCGCCTCCTGCCCCGGCGATGATGACCCGCAGGCCCCGTCCCGCCGCCGACTCGCCATAGGCCAGCATCTCCTGCGGCATCCGGTGCGCGGAGACCACATCGGCCTCGTAGGGTACGTCGAACTCGGCCAGCGCCTGCGCAGCGGCCTGCATCACCGGCCAGTCCGAGTCACTCCCCATCACCACGCCAACCACCGGCCCGGTCACAGCGCCGGCTCCTCAGTGCCCAGGCTCAGATAGTTCGCCGCCCGCCACGCCCGGTCCCTCAATCCGGCGAGGCCGGCGGCCCCGGACGATCCGGCAACGGTCACATGCCCCACCTTCCGGCCCGGCCGTACCTGCTTGCCGTACAAGTGCACCCGGACCCCGGGATCGGCCGCCATCACGTGCACCAGCCGGGAGTACAGGTCAGGGTCCGCCCCGCCCAGCACATTCACCATCACCGCACTACCCGACGTGCAGGCCGTAGCGCCAAGCGGCAGATCAAGCACGGCCCGCAGATGCTGCTCGAACTGGGAAGTGCCGCTGGCGTCGATCGTCCAGTGCCCGCAGTTGTGCGGGCGCATCGCCAGTTCGTTCACGATCAGCCCGGCACCGACCTGGAACAGCTCGATCGCCAGCAGCCCGGTCACGCCAAGCTCGGCCGCGATCCGCAAGCCGAGCACCTGGGCCCTGATCGCCACCTCGGGGTCAAGCTCTGGCGCCGGGGCGATGACCTCGCGGCAGATGCCGTCGCGCTGCACCGTCTGCACTACCGGGTAGGAGGCACCCTGCCCCTTCGGCGACCGGGCCACGAGCACGGCCAGCTCGCGATCGAACTCGACGTACTCCTCGGCCAGCAGGTCAACCCCCAGTTCAGCCCCCTGCGACAGCACCTCAGCAGCGGCTTCCATGCCGTCGCAGACCCAGACGCCTCTGCCGTCATAGCCGCCAGAAACCGCCTTCAGCACCAGCGGCCAGCCGAATTCCGATCCAGCCGACACCAGTTCCGCCGCACTCGCGACCGGCCGGTACCAAGGACACCTGACACCGAGATCGGCGAGCGCCGGCAGAGAGCTGAGCCGGTCCCGCATCGCGAGCTTGTCCTGCGCGAACCGCAGCGCCGCCCCGCCCGGCCTGACCGCTGTCAGCCGCTCGAGCTCAGCCAGGTGCTCGCCGGGCACATGCTCGTGATCGAACGTCACGACCGCGCAGTCCGCCGCGAACGCGCGCAGATCGGCCAGGGACCTGAAGTCGCCGAGCACCGTCCCGGCACAGACCTGCGCCGCGCTCTCGTCCGCCGCGCCGGCCAGCACCCGGAACTCAGCTCCCAGGCCGATCGCCGCCTGCGCGGTCATCCTGGCGAGCTGCCCGGCGCCCACCATCCCGACGACCGGCGGCCTGATCTCATCGCTCACCCGCCGTAGCCTACGAGATCGGCACAGAGCCCCGACACCGAGCACAGGGCGCAGAGCCCGGCTCAGGCGGCCCGGCCACCACAGGTTCGTCCAGCCGCTCGTACACCGGCTGCGGGAAGATCACCGCGAAGGTCGCCGGCCGCGGCCTGACCAGGACGAGCTGCCCGCCGTCCGAGGCCGCCACCGACTTGGCCAGCGCGAGCCCGAGCCCGGTGCCGCCGGCCCCGCTAACGCTCCGCTCGAAGATCCGGTGCACCAGGTCGGCGGGGACTCCCCGGCCCTCGTCCTTGACCTCGATCACGACCGACCTCGGGGTCTGCGAGGTCCTGATGCTGACCGTGCCGCCGCCGTGCACGAGCGCGTTGTCGAGCAACGTCGCGATCACCTGCGAAACCCCGCCCACACTCACGTAGGCCCGCAGCTCGCCCCCAGCCGAAGCCCCACCCGAAGCCCCGGCCCCCTCCGCACCAGCCGACAGCACCTCGATCTTCCTGCCTTCGTGGCGGAACGCCGGCTCCCACTCGATCACCTGCTGAGCGATCACGTCGTTGATGCTGGTCAGAACCGGCGCCCCGGACGATGACCGGCGCGCCCGGCCCAGCAGCTGGCTGACCACCTGAGCGAGCCGGTCGGTCTGGGCCAGCGCCGCCGCACCTTCCTCGCGCACCACGCCTGGATCGTCCGCCGCCTGGACCATTTCCTCAAGCCGCATCGACAGCGCGGTCAGCGGCGTGCGCAGCTGATGCGAGGCGTCCACCGCGAAGTCCTGCTCAGCGGAGATGAAGTCACTGACCCGCTGCACCGCGCTGTCCAGCCCGTCGGCGATCCGGTCGAGCTCGCGGATCCCGTACCTGCGCCCGACCGGCCTGGCGTCACCCGAGCCGATCCGGTCAGCCGCCCGGGCCAGATCCGCCGCCGGCCGCCCGAGCCGCCGGGCCTGAGCCAGCGCGAGAACGGCCGCGACCGCCAGGCCGCTCACCGCGAGCAGTCCGATCCTGGCCGCCGAGAACCGCCCCTGATGCCCGCCCGACCCGGCCCCGATCATCAGCCCGGCGGCGAACACCAGCACGGCGGCCACGGCTACTCCCAAGGTCGACGTGAGCACCCGGCGCCGCATCCGCGCTCAGTCTCCTCGCTCGAACCTGAACCCCACGCCGCGCACCGTGGTGATGAAGTGCGGGTTGTGCGCGTCGTCGCCCAGCTTGCGGCGCAGCCAGGACACATGCATGTCGAGGGTCTTGGTCGAGCCCCACCATTTGCTGTCCCAGACCTGCCGCATGATCTGATCCCTGGTGACGACCTTGCCCGCCTCGGTGACCAGGAGGTTGAGCAGATCGAACTCCTTGGACGTCAGGTCGAGCTCGGTGGTGTCCAGCCAGGCCCGGCGCGCATCGGTGTCGATCCGCACCCCCTGCACGACCTGGGCGGGCGACGCGCCCCGGCGCAGCAGCGCGCGCACCCGGGCGAGCAGTTCGGCCAGCCTGAACGGCTTGGAGACATAGTCGTCGGCGCCGGCGTCCAGCCCGATTACCGTGTCGACCTCCTCCACCCGTGCGGTCAGGATCAGCACCGGCATGTCCTGCCCGGCCAGCCTGAGCCGCCGGCACACCTCGAGCCCGTCCATGCGCGGCAATCCGATATCGAGCACGATAAGGTCAATTCCCCCGGCCCTGGCGACCTCGAAGGTACCCGGCCCATCGGCGGAAACGCCCACCTCATAACCCTCGCGCCGCAAAGCCCGTGCCAGCGGCTCGGAAATAGACGGGTCGTCCTCGGCAAGCAATACGCTAGTCATGCCCCGAGGATAAGGCGAACAGCCTCAATTCACCTGGCGCGACGCACCGGCCAGAAGGCAAGTATTTGATCAAGTTACTGTCCGGAAATTCTCAAATCAATTTCGATTCGTTACAAATTCGCGGCGGCCAGCCGGGGCAGCGGCCCGATCTTGACCGGGCAGATCTCGGGACGTCCGCAGGGCGCGGGTGCCCAGCAGCGCGCCCGACGCGACAGCCAGGCTGAGCATGATCCACAGCGCCGGCCTGATGCCGAGCCAGCTACCGAGCACCCCGGCGAGCACCGCTCCGATCGGGCTGGTCGCGAAGATAAAGAAACGCTGGGTCGCGGTGACTCGCCCGCACATCCCGGCCGGTGCCCGAGCCTGGCGGAACGCCGCGATGATGATGTTGCCCACCGCCAGGCCGGTGTAGGCGGTCAGCGCGCCGGCCACGTAGCAGAGCAGCAGCGGACCAGGCCGGGTCAGCGGGATGAGCAGCGCGGCCGGCAGCGCGAGCCAGGTCGTGAGCAGCAGGCTGCGGGCCGTCCCGAACCTGACCGTGATCCGCCTGGTCAACAGTGCCCCCAGCACCCCGCCGACCCCGGGCACCGCCGTCAGCAGCCCGACCCACCCGGCCGACAGCCCGACTACCCGGACCAGGAAGACGACCAGCAGGGCGGTGTAACCCGTGAGAGCGAGGTTGGCGACCGACCAGAACACGGTCATCGGCCGCAGGTAGGGGTCGCTGACCAGGTAGCGCACTCCCGCCGCCACCTCCTGCCGGAGCGACACCTTTGGACCTCGGTCCGGCCGGGCGGGCTCGGCCAGGCGCGACGAACGGGCTCCGAGCAGGCAGCAGGCCGAGACTCCGAAGCTGACCGCGTTGCAGGCCAGCGCGGTGACCGGGCCGAGGGCCTGGGCGATTGTTCCGGCCAGGCCGGGCCCGGCGAACGCGGCGGCCGAGGCGCTGCCCTGCATCCTGGTGTTGGCTTCGATCAGGTCGGCCGCGTCCACTACCGAAGGCAGATAGACCTGGTAGCCGGTCATGAAGATGACGCTCGCCGCCCCGGCCCCGAGCTGCACGGTCACCAGCAGTCCGGTCGTCAGCACCCCGGCCCAGGCCGACAACGGCACGCTCGCGTAGAGCGCCACGGCGACCAGATCCGCCGCGATCATCACCGGCCTGGCCGGCAGCCGGTCTACCAGCGCCCCGGCCGGCAGCCCGATGAGCAGCCACGGCAGCCACCCGGCCGCCGTGATCAGCCCGACCGCGAGCGTACTCGCGTGCAGCACGACGACGGCCACGAGCGGCACCCCGACGACCGCCATGGCATTGCCGACCTGGCTGACCGTCTCGCCGATCCACAGCAGCCGGAAAGGACGACCGAAGAGCTCACACCGGGGTGACGCCGTGGCGGCGGCGGGAGAAGGAGCGGTCTTTGCCCTGGGCGGCGGCGAATCGGCGGATTAGCTCGGGACGGAGTTGTTCTGGCTCGACAATATCGTCGATGACGAGTTCTCCCGCGAGGCGGAGTATGTCTATGTCCGCTTCATAATCGTCCCGCAGCCTTTTAGTCTCAAGCTCTTTTTCTTTTTCATCGGCGATTGCCGTGAGCTTGTTGTAGTAGACGGCATTAACGGCGGCCTCGGCCCCCATTACCGCGATCTTCGCTGTCGGCAGCGCGATTGTGGCATCTGGCTCGAAACCGGGGCCGGCCATCGCGTACAGGCCGGCGCCGTAGGCCTTGCGCACGACGACGCAGATCTTGGGCACCGTGGCCTCGGAGACCGCGCTGATCATCTTGGCGCCGTGGCGGATGATGCCCTGCTTCTCGACGGCGGTGCCGACCATGAAGCCGGGCACGTCGGCCAGGAAGAGCAGCGGCACGCTGAACGCGTCGCAGGCCTGGATGAACCTGGCCGCCTTGTCGGCTGAGTCGACGAAGAGCACGCCGCCCTTGAACATCGGGTTGTTGGCGACGACGCCGATCACCTGGCCGTCGAGCCGCGCGAAGCCGATGACCAGCTCCCTAGCCCACAGCTCGTGGATCTCGAACAGGGAGCCGGCGTCGACGATGCCCCGGACGTAGCGCCGCATGTCGAAGGCCTGCCGTTCGCTGACCGGGACGAGCTTGCGCAGGTCGATCGGCTCGGGCTCGGCCGGCGGGGCCAGCGGCGGCTGCTGCTCCCAGTTGCCCGGCAGGTAAGACAGGTAGCGGCGGACCGCCTCGATCGCGTCGGCCTCGGTCTTCGCGAGATGGTGCCCGCAGCCGGAGACCGTGCAGTGCATCCGGGCACCGCCCATCTCCTCCAGCGTGGTCTTCTCCTTGACCACCATCTCGACCATCCGGGGGCTGCCCAGGTACATGGAGGCATTGCCCTCGACCATCGCGACGTAGTCACAGAACGCCGGGATATAGGCGCCG
Organism: uncultured Actinomycetota bacterium; assembly: GCA_963819285.1. GTDB lineage: Bacteria > Actinomycetota > Actinomycetes > Streptosporangiales > Streptosporangiaceae > Chersky-822. Next base: position 754,858 of record CAWFVM010000004.1, on the reverse strand, counting down.
CCCGCCGCCGACGGGCCGAACAGCGCGCAGACCTGCGGAATCGCCCCGGAGGCACGGACCTGGGTGTGGAAGATCTTGCCGGCGCCGCGACGGCCGGGGAACATCTCGACCTGGTCGGTGATCCGCGCGCCAGCCGAGTCGACCAGGTAGACCATCGGCAAGCCGCTGGCGTAGGCCTTCTCGATGATCCTGATGATCTTCTCAACGGTGCGGGCGCCCCAGGAGCCGGCCTTGACCGTCGAGTCGTTGGCCATCAGCGCGACCGGGCGCCCGCCGACCAGCGCCGTACCGGTGATCACGCCGTCAGCCGGGAGCCCGTCAGCCAGGGCGTTCGCGAAGATGCCGTCTTCGGTGAAGCTGCCGGCATCAACGAGCAGCGCGATCCGTTCCCTGGCGAAGAGCTTGCCCGCGCCGCGGCCGCCCGGTGATACTTAGCCGCTCCGCCGGCGGCGATCTTGTCCCGCTCGGCCGGCAGGTCGTCGTGGGCCTGGCTGGCGCCGGGCTGGCTGGCGCCGGCCTCGCTGGCGCCGGCCTCGCTGGCGTCGGTCTGATCCTGGGTTGCGCTCACGATCGAGAGCGTACCTACTGCCGGCGAGCCCCAACCGGCCCGGATCGCCCGGACGCGGACTACTGGCCCGGCCGACCGGCTCTCCCACTGAGAGATCACGCCACCGATGTTCCGGGCTCTGGCGCGATTTCCGTGATGCTGGCCGCTGGCCGGCCCCATGGATGTGGCAGCGCTGGGGCTCCAGCCCCAGCTATGTCACATCGATGGGGTACGGCCAGGCAGGCCACCGGCGGGACAGGCCCGGGCTGGACCAGCCACCCCGGAACCAGGTTCCTGCCAGCTTCACGGAATTCGCGCAGAGCCATGTTCCGTGATCATGCCGCTGCGCGTGATCACGGAACCGACGAGCGTGATCACCAACCCGAAGCTCCGTGATCACCAGTCACACGATGATCACGGAAACAAAAGGCCGAGCGGGGCGGGCTCCGAGGCCTAGGCTCCTGATTCGGCGTCTAGGCCGGCCATAAGTTCGTCAGGCTTCGAGGCGAACGTGACCATCCAGTGCGGCTCGAGCCGGTAATAGACGACGTCGCCCCAGGTCATCGGCGAGACTCCGTAATGTGCCGTCATGTGCTCAAGGATCGCGGGCCAGTCCGGGTCATCCCGCCCATCCTCCGGGTTGAGCGGCTCGGCCCGGCCATGGGTAAAGACGCCGATCTCCTCGCCGCGCAGGTAGGCGACGCTCACAGCCGGTCGCGCCGCCAGGTGCCTGGCCTTCGCCGCTGACCGCTCGGTGCTGAACACCCACCGGCCGTGCAGCAGATGACCGTCGACCGCGCTGACCCTCGGCTCGCCGCTGGCGGTGACCGTCGCGATCGAGAGCGTGCACATTCCGGCGCAGGCCTGCACGAGCTGACGCGCGGTCAGCGTTCGCTCGCCTGGAGTGAAGATCGACCTCAGATGCCCGGTCGACCTGGCCAGCGAGCTATCGAGCAGATTCTGCCAGCCAGTCAAGCTCGGCCTCGGTTTCTTTCATGTGACCACGCTGCCTCAGGATGCCAGAACCCGCTCGAAAACTGCCGAGATCCAGCCCAGGTCATGACCGCCCCACGCAAGTCTCCGCGATCATGAACTTCCCCGTGATCCCGGAACATCGACGGCGTGATCACACCACTCGGTCTCCGTGATCACCACCTCGGCCATGATCACGGAGACGGCGCGGGCCGGCGAGACCCGCGGCGGCGAGTGCTGACGAGACTCGCGCCGGCCGGCGTCACCCGGCCAGCCCCCCAGAGCCACCCGCACTGTCAGCGCTGTCCCCAGAGCCACCCGCCCGTGACTAAAGCCCTTGCAGCTACAGAGCGAAACCTAGTTCCCCATAAATCGCGGAATACGCGCACGGGTCGCCCGACGCCGGGCCGGGCCTAGGCGGGAATCGTGCCGGCCGCGCGGGCCGGCGCGGAGTACCTGCGATGACAGCGTGCGGCCCACGATCCGCTCAGCGTCAGCGGCGGCATCGATCATGGCTTCCAGGTCGATGCCTGTGTCGATGCCCATGTCAGCCACCATGTAGACGAGCTCTTCCGTCGCTATGTTGCCGGTCGCGCCGGGGGCGTAGGGGCAGCCGCCGAGACCGCCGACCGAGGCGTCGAAGTCGGCGACGCCGAGTTCCAGCGCGGCTAGCACGTTGGCCAGGCCGGTACCGCGCGTGTTGTGGAAGTGCAGGTTCAGTGGCGCGTCCGGGTACGCCGAGCGGAACTCGCCGACCAGCGACCAGACCCGGCCGGGCGTGGCCATCCCGGTGGTGTCCCCGAATGAGATCGAGTCGGCGCCGTCAGCGACCGCGCGCCCGGCCACCTCGACCACCCGGCGCACCGGCACGTCACCCTCATACGGGCAGCCCCAGGCGGTGGAGACGATCACCTGAGTGCTCACCCCGCGCTGATGCGCCTCGTCGATGATGGCGGCGATATCGTCGAGCGACTCCTGGGTCGACCGGTTCACGTTCTTGCGGTTGTGGGTGTCCGAGGCCGAGACCACCACCTCGATCTCGGGCAGGCCGGCGTCGAGTGCACGGCGGGCACCGCGAAGGTTCGGTACCAGAGCGGAGTAACGAATGCTCTCCGCCCGGTCTATGCCACTCCACACCTGAGCGGCATCGGCCATCTGCGGGATCGCCTCAGGGCGGACGAACGACACCGCCTCGATCCGGCGGACGCCGGTCGCTGACAACCGGTCGATCAGCTCGATCTTCGCCTGAGTCGGGACCGGGTCCTCGTTCTGCAGACCGTCACGGGGACCGACCTCACGCACGGAGATGTGGCTGGGAATATCGGACACTGGCGGCTTCCTCGCTCATCGTGACCCTGGTCCGGCCCCTTTGCCGGCCAGACGAAGGCTATCCCCTCACCGACGGCCAGACCGGCTTGCGCTTTTCGGCGAACGCCGCGATGCCCTCGCGCCGGTCGGCACTGACCGCGGCGGTCCGCCAGGCCGCGTCCTCGACATCGAGCGCGGCGGCCAGGCTCAGACCGGCGCCGTTGCGGATGGCCTGCTTGGCGGCCCGGACCGCGACTGGCGAGTTCGCCGCGATCTGGGTCGCCAGCTCCAGTGCGCGCTCCCTGGCGGTGGCGGTCAGGCAGAGGACGTCCACCAGGCCGATCGCGGCAGCGGCCGCCGCGTCCAGCTTCCGGCCGGTGAAGATAAGCTCCGCCGCCCGGCCCGGCCCGATCCGCCTGGCCGCGAGCTGGGTACCGCCGCAGCCAGGCACCAGCCCGACGCCGGTCTCCGGCAGGCCGAGCACGGCCGTGCCGTCGGCCACGATCACGTCGCAGCTCAGCGCGAGCTCGCAGCCGCCGCCAAGCGCGAATCCGTGCACGGCGGCGATCGCCGGCTGCGGCAGCGCCAGCAGGGCACCAAAGGCCGCCCGGAACACCGGCCGCTGCGCCATGATCTGGCTGTCGCTCATCCCGGCCCGCTCCTTGAGATCGGCCCCGGCGCAGAACGCCCGTCCGCCAGAAGCCGACAGCACCACGGCCAGCACGGCCGGGTCAGCACCCAGCGCCGTGAACCGGTCGGCCAGGTCGATGAGGGTCACCGTATCCAGCGCGTTCATCGCCTCGGGCCGGTCAAGCACTACCTCGGCGATCTCGCCCGCCGCTAGCTCATGCCGCTCAAGCCGCACGCCGCCCATGTCTGGCACAGTACCTGGCCAGCTTCGATGAACCCAGCTCAGATCAAACCCGGCTCAGCTGAACCCGGCTCAGAGGAAACCCAGAGGAAACACAAAGGCAGGCCGCACGTAGCTGAGGCAGGGTAAAGCCATGACACTCGTGCTCGACCCGCCACCGCCAGTCGTGACCGCCACCCGCCAAGGCGAGCACAGGCCGGACGGCACCCAGATCCGGGTGCTCGTGGTCGATGACGAGCCGAGTCTCGCCGACCTGCTGGCCAGCGTCCTGCGCTACGAGGGCTGGGAGATCAGGACGGCCGGTGACGGCGCGTCGGCGGTCAGGATCGCGAAGGAATTCAGGCCGGATGCCGTCGTGCTCGACGTGCTGCTGCCGGACTTCTCCGGCCTTGAGGTCATGCGGCGGCTCCGCACGGTGATCCCGGCAGTCTGCGTGCTCTTCCTGACCGCTCGCGACGCCGTCGAGGACCGGATCGCCGGCATCACAGCGGGCGGCGATGACTACGTCACCAAACCGTTCAGCCTGGAGGAGGTGCTGGCCCGGCTGCGCGGGCTGCTACGGCGGGCCGGGGTCACCAGGACGGTGCAGGCGGGCTCCGAGCTGATCGTCGGCGACCTCACGATGGACGAGGATGCCAGGGAGGTCAGGCGCGGCGGCGAGCTGATCGAGCTGACGACGACCGAGTTCGAGCTGCTTCGCTTCCTGATGCGCAATCCGCGCCGGGTGCTGTCCAAGGCCCAGATCCTCGACCGGGTGTGGAACTACGATTTCGGCGGCCAGGCGCACATCGTCGAGCTGTACATCAGTTATCTGAGAAAGAAGATCGACGCCAGCCGGGACCCGGTCATCCACACAGTTCGCGGCGTCGGCTACGTCCTGAGGCCGTCATGCTGAGGCCATCATGCTGAGGCCGACGAGGCCGGGGTGCTGATCCGCTGGCTGGCCGGCCGTACCTTGCGCAGCCGGCTGATCCTCGGCCTGGTGACCCTGCTCGCGCTGTCCTGCGCGCTGGTCGGGGTCGTGACCTACGTCGCGCTGCGCGGGTTCTTGTACCGGCAACTCGGTCAGCAGCTCACCGAGGCGAGCAACAGGTACATCAACTGCATCGAGCGCAAGGGGCCGCCCCCGTCCGCGTCAGACCTGTACACGCGGACCGCCGGCGGCTACCCGCCGCCCGTGCCCAACTGCACTCAGATCAGCGGGCAGGCCGCGAGCACCTTCACTGCCCGGCTGCTCAGGTACACGGTGACGAACGCGGACCTCACCGCCGACACCTGCCACCTGTCCAGTGCCGACCAGTCCGTGATCGCCGCTCTGCCTTCCGATGGTCACGCGGTCAGCCGGGATCTGCCATCCGCCCATGGCAAGTACCTGCTGAGCGCGACCAGGGAGTCGGACGGCGACGAGTCGTGACCGGACTGCCGCTGAGCTCGCTGCAATCCACGCTGCACTGGGTCGAGCTGACGGAGGTGATCGTCTTCGGGCTGGCGCTCGCGCTGGCCGGGCTGACCGGGACCGGCTGGGTCAGGCTCTCGCTCCGCCCGCTCAGCCGGATGACCGCGACGGCGACCGAGGTTACCGGACTGCCGCTGGCCAGCGGCGAGGTGGACCTGCCCCACCGGGTCAGGCTCGCCGACCCGCGCACCGAGGTCGGCAAGCTCGGCGAGGCGTTTAACCGCATGCTCGGTCACGTCGAGTCCTCGCTGGCCAGGCGGCACGCGAGCGAGGCCAGGCTGCGCAGCTTTGCCGCCGACGCCAGTCACGAACTGCGGACCCCGCTGGCCGCGATCAGGGGCTATGCGCAGCTGGCCCGGCGCCAGGCCGATGACCTGCCATCCGAGATCCAGCACGCGCTTGAGCGAGTCGACGCCGAGTCGGCCAGGATGAGCGATCTCGTCGATGACCTGCTGCTGCTGGCGCGGCTGGACGCCGGCCGACCGCTCGAACGCCAGCCGGTCGACCTGACCAGGCTGGCCATCGACGCCACCAGCGACGCCAGGGTCGCCGCTCCTGACCACAAGTGGCAGCTCGAACTGCCGGCCGAGCCAGTCACGGTGCCGGGCGACGAGCACAAACTCCACCAGATGCTGGCCAACCTGCTGAGCAACGCCGCCAGGCACACCCCGGCCGGCACGACCGTGACGGTCACGCTGGCCGACGACCGGGCGAGTGCCGTCACGGTTGTGAGACTGAGCGTGACCGACGATGGCCCCGGCATACCCGAGGCCCTGAAGGCCACCCTGTTCGAGCGATTCGTACGCGGAAACCCCGGCCGGTCAAGTTCGGGCGGCGGCTCAAGCACCGGCCTGGGCCTGGCCATCGTCGAAGCCGTCAGCACAGCCCACGGCGGCCAGGTGACCGTGACCACCCACCCCGCCCAGACCGCCCACCCAGCCCGGACCACCTTCACCGTAACCCTCCCAGCCTGACCCGCTCCCCCGCTCTGCCCCGCCCCGCCCCGCTCGCGCCAGAGCCGCATCGATGTGACAGCGGTGTAGCCGGGACAGCATCTCTGTCACATCGATGTGGTCGGTTCGGCTGGGAGCCAGGCGGAGTAGGGCGGCTAGAAGCCTGACGGGTCGGGGCGGCCCAGCCTGGCCGCTTCCTCGCCCACCATCTGGAACAGGATTCCCTGCACCTTCTGCACATCAGGGATCTCGCTCAGGATGAGCTCCCCTTGCTCCCCCGGCGATTCGACCACAAGCTGCCCGCAGCCGAACATGCGGTCGATGAGGCTCTGCCGGAATGAGACGTCGCTGATCCGGTTCAGCGGGAAATCGCGGCCCGTTCTGGCGATGATGCCGGTGCGCTGTCGTATCCGGCGGTTGGTCAGCTCGTAGGTCGTGGTCCGCCATTTCAGGAAAGGAACCCCGAACAGCACCAGAATCCCTAGCAGCGCGACCAGCCCGATCCCGGCGCTGATCTCCCCCGAATGCGAAGAACTTTCAGGAATAACGATAGCGGCAACAATGGCAGCTGCCACGACTAGGAACGACAATGCGGCAGGCCCCACGAGCGTCTTGCCGTGCGGATGCAGCTGCAGCACAAGTCGCTCACCCGGGGCCAACCCCTCTGTACCGGCCACATGTCACATCATGGCATGCCGTAGTCAGCTCGGCATCGGAACCGCGCCGCCGGCCCTGGCCAGAACTGGCTCGACGTTGCCGGCCCCGTGATCGAGCTGGTAGTCGAGATTGATAGCCGCGTTGATCAGCGACAGATGGCTGAACGCCTGCGGGAAGTTGCCGAGCTGCTCGCCAGTGACGCCGATCTCCTCTGAGTAGAGTCCCAGATGATTGGCGTAGGTCTGCATTTTCTCGAATACCAGCTCGGCGGCGTCAAGCCGGCCTGACCTGGCGAGCGCGTCGACGTACCAGAACGTGCAGAGCGAGAACGTGCCCTCGCTGCCGCGCAGCCCGTCCGGGGAGGCGCTCGGGTTGTACCGGTAGACCAGGCTGTCGGAGACCAGTTCGCTGTCCATCGCCTCCAGGGTCGCCAGCCACATCGGATCGAACGGCGAGACGATGCCCATGAGCGGCATCATCAGCAGAGACGAGTCGAGCACGTCGGTGTCGTAGTGCTGCACGAACGCCTTGCGACCGGCGTGCCAGCCCCTGGTCATCACCTGCTCGTAGATGGTGTCCCGCTCCCGGCGCCAGCGCGTGATGTCAGCCGCCGGCCCCGGCCCTCGGCCAGCCTGATCGCGCGGTCAAGCGCGACCCAGCACTGCACCCGGCCGTAGGTGAAATCCTTGCGCCCGCCCCGAGTTTCCCAGACGCCCTCGTCGGGCTGGTCCCAGTGATCACAGAGCCAGTCGATCAGGCCGGTGATGGCATGCCAGCCCTGGTATGCCATCACCAGGCCGCGCGAGTCGATCTTGGATACCGCATCGAGCGCTTCGCCGTAAATGTCGAGCTGCAGCTGGTCAGCCGCCCCGTTGCCGATCCGCACCGGCCTGGAGCCACGCCATCCTTCGAAGTGGTCGAGCGTCTCCTCGGCCAGGTCACTGGTCCCGTCGACCCGGTACATGATCTTCAGCGGGCTGGCGCCGTCGCCGGCGTGCTCGATAATCCGGTCCCTGACCCACTGCCCGAACGCGGCGGCCTCGTCCGCATAGCCGAGTCCGAGCAGCGCGTAGACGGAGAACGAGGCGTCGCGGATCCAGGTGTAGCGGTAGTCCCAGTTCCGCTCGCCGCCGGTCAGCTCGGGGAGCCCGGCGGTGGGGGCGGCGACGAGCGCACCCGTCGGTGCGTAGGTCATCAGCTTCAGCGTCATCGCCGACCTGGCGACCGTCTCGCGCCACCGGCCCCGGTAGGTCGACTTGCGCACCCAGCTGCGCCAGAACTGGCTGGTGTCATCGGTGATCCGCGCGAGCTCAGCAGGCGAGACCCGGCGGGGCGGGCCGCCCATCGACTCAAGGATCAGCCCCGCGCTCTCTCCTTCGTACAAGGTGCTGATCAGGCGCAGGTCATCGCCAAGCCGCTGAACGCTCTGCCTGTCGTGCTCACCAGGTGAGACATCCCGCTCGCCGGTCGGACTCAAGCTGAGCTGCATCGCGCCAGAGCTGAAGACGAAGCCGTGCTCGGTGAAGTCGAGCGTGTGCCGGGCCCGCCCGTAGTCAAACCGGGGCTTCACGTCGACCACGAACCGCATCGCACCCCGTACCACTTTGACCTGCCTGACGAGCCGATGCTGATCGGTGACGTGCAGCGGGGCGATCGGCATGAAGTCGGTGACCTCGCCGACCCCGTCCTTAGTCATGAAACGCGTGATCAGCATCGCCGTGTCGGGAAAGTAGAGCTGCTTGCTGATGTAGTCATCGGTATCAGGAGCGATCCGGAAGTAGCCGCCGTGGTCCGCGTCCACCAGCGAGGCGAAGACACTCGGCGAGTCAAACCTCGGGCAGCAGAACCAGTCGATGGTGCCATCAGTCGTCACCAGCGCCGCCGTCTGCAGGTCGCCGATCAGCCCGTGCTCACTGATATCCGGGTAACGCTTCACGGCCGCTCCCTGGTCGCGGTTGGCAGTTACCTCCGACCATGCCCCGACGACGCCCCCGGCGCCTCACCCCTGCCAGGCTATTTTCCGAGCACGCCCGGGCACCGGCATAGCCAGCCGACCCCACGGACCGAGTTTTCGTCGATCTCACGGAGAATTTCTGCCTCTCGGAGAGTTCTTAACGTTTCCCGGAAGCTTTTCAGCGTTTTCTCGGAGGCAATGCAGCCCGTGCCCGAGAGGTCCGCCCCCTTGGGTGATCCGGCCCCGGCGCTGGTATATGTGGGCGGTGACGATCGAGCGGTTGCGGGAGCAGCTCAGGGAGTTCGCGGCTGAGCGGGACTGGGGACAGTTCCATACGCCGAAGAACCTGGTGATGGCGCTGACCGGCGAGGTCGGCGAGCTGGCCGAGCTCTTCCAGTGGCTCACTCCGGCTGAGTCGGCCGGCATTATGGCTGATCAGGTCCGGGCGACTCAGGTCCGCGACGAGATCGCTGACGTACTCGCCTACCTGCTGATGCTCGCCGACGTGCTGGGGGTTGACGCCGAGCGGGCCCTCACCGACAAGATGATCAAGAACGCCGCGAAGTACCCGGTCCAGGCCTCCAGGAGCAAGGCGGCTAAGTACACCGAGCTGCCGGGGACCTAGCCAGCCGCGGTACTAGCGGCTAGCGGACGTGGATCACATCGCCCGCACTCACCGCTACCGGCTCGGTGCCCAAGGCGGCAGCGACCGGGCGGACCATCAGGCGGCCGGCCCCGTCGACATCCGCGGCCGTGCCGTTCAGCGACTTGCCGCCTGGCAGCTCAACCCTGACCTGGCGCCCGACGGTCTGGGACAGCCGCAGGTACTCAGGCCTCAGCCCGCAGCCATCCGCGTCCCCCGTGCCAGGCCTCGCACCAGCGCGAGTACCAGTGTTCGAGCTGGCGAAGGATCTGCGCCAGCAACTCCGTCCGGTCGGTGCCGGCCAGCCCGAGTAGCTCAAGCGAGGTGGCCGAGGCGACCGGCAGGTCACGGGCGAGGCCGAGCACGTTGAGCCCGATGCCGACGACGATCGCGTCGCCGTGCTGCTCGGCGAGGATGCCGGCCAGCTTGCCGTCACCGACCAGGATGTCGTTCGGCCATTTCAGGCGCGCGTCGGCAGTCGTCAGATCGCGGATCGCGGTGGCCGCGGCCAGCCCGGCGAGCAGCGGCACCCAGCCCCTGGCCGCCTGGGGCACGGACAAGGGTCTGAGCAGTACGGAAAAGGTCAGCGCGGCACCCGGCAGGCTCTGCCAGCTCCGGCCCTGGCGACCCCGGCCCGATACCTGCGTCTCGGCCGCGATCACCAGGCCCTGGGGCGCACCATCCAGCGCCAGCGCCGAGACGTCGGCGTTGGTCGAGCCGGTCCGCGGCACGATCCGCAGGTCGGTCCACAGACAGCCGGGGGCCAGCAGGACGGACCGCAGCCACGCCCCATCCAGCGGCGCGGCCGGCGCGGCCGAGCCAGCCGAAGCACCCGATCCGACCGAAGCGGCATCGGTCCCGACAACAGGCATCCGCCCATTGTGCTAGACCCAGCCGGACCGAACTGAACCGCCCCGGCCGGCCACCCAGGCGCAGGCTAGGCGAACATCAGGTGAACCACTGGCGACGGCTTTGCCTGATCCCTAAATCGTCGGCTATAGGCGGTACTCTGGTAAGCGCCTGGATGGCGCTGGTGAAATCCCAGTTAAAGGAGAATGCGCGGGTGGCGTTCAGTAATCGCACGCTGCTGGCAATTGTCGCGACCTTGACCCTGACCTCCGTGGCCGGCTGCACTGCCGCCACCGGACCGGGCGGTGGCAGCGCGGGCACCAGCACACTGACTGATTCAAGCGGCACGGCTGATTCAAGCGGCACGGCGAACCCGGCCGCCGGCATTCCGGCTAGCCCGGCGGGAGCCAAGGTCACGCTCGCCGAGACCGGCAGCACCTTGCTCTTTCCATTGTTCGGCGCCTGGGCGTCGGCCTATCACCAGCGGTTCGGCAACGTCACGATCACGACGGACGGCACCGGCTCGGGCACGGGCATCGCCTACGCCTCAGAGGGGAAGGCTGACCTCGGCGCGTCGGACGCGTTCTTGTCGAGCGGCAACCTCGTGCAGAACCCGAACCTGCTCAACATCCCGCTGGCGATCTCGGCCCAGCAGGTCAACTACAACCTGCCTAGGCTCGGGTCCGGCGTGCACGTCCAGCTGGACGGCTCGGTGCTCGCGCAGATGTACCAGGGCACGATCACGAACTGGGACGACCCGGCCATCGCCAGGCTCAATCAGGCAATCACGCTGCCGAACCTCAAGGTCGTGCCGCTGCACCGGATGGAGAGCTCGGGCGACACGTTCCTGTTCTCCAGCTACCTGTCGACCAATGACCCCGGCTGGAACTCCGCGATTGGCTACGGCACCACCGTGGCCTGGCCAGCGGTTCCCGGCGCGCTGGCCGAGGACGGCAACAGCGGCATGGTGGCCGGCTGCCATGCGACTCCCGGCTGTGTCGCCTACATCGGGATCAGCTATCTCTCCCAGGCGCTTGGCGACAACCTCGGCGAGGCCGCGCTGAAAAACGCGTCCGGCCAGTTCCTGCTGCCTACAGATGCCAGCTTGCTCGCCGCCGTGGCCAGCTTCGTTCCCGCGACGCCCGCCAACGAGACAATCTCGATGGTGAATGGCCCGGCCGCCAGCGGTTACCCGATCGTCAACTTCGAGTACGCCATCGTGGCCAGGGACCAGCCGAACGCGGTCAAGGCCCGCGACGTCAAGGCGTTCCTGCACTGGGCGATCACCACGGGAAACTCGGCCCGGTTCCTTGGCAAGGTCAGGTTCGGGGCACTGCCCGCACCGATCGTGTCGCTGGCCGACGATCAGATCGCGAGGATCAGATGACCGGGCGGGCACCAGCGGCGACCTACCAGGGACAAGCGCCGGTCATCCCGGTAGCTCCAGCCCCCGCGCGGCCAGCGGGCACCACGGCCGCCGCCCCGCCCCCGCCGCGCGGGCTGATCTCCCGGCTAGGCCGGTCCCTGCTCGGCGCCGGTACCCCGGCCGCGCTCAGGCTGCTGATGATCACGCTGATTCTCGGGTCGCTGACCTGGGGAGCGGTCGGCGCGTGGACGGTGAGCCAGCATGCCTCGGCTGCGCGCGAGGTGGTGAGCACCAGCGAACCGCTCAGCCTGGCGGCCCAGCAGATGTACCAGTCGCTGTCCGACGCCGACGTCACCGCGACTACGGCGTTCCTGGCCGGCCCGCCCGAGCTGCTCAGCGTCCGCCAGCGCTATGAGGCCGACATCGCCGGCGCCGCCGCCAGCCTCGCCACGCTGCGCATTGCCGGTGCTAGCGAACACAGCGCGGGCGGCGCGGCCAGCGGCAGCCAGCTCGCGGCGAGCCTGACCGCCATCTCCGCCGGCCTTCCCCTCTACACCGGTTACGTCGAGCAGGCCCAGACCTACAGTTCGCTCGGCTACCCGCTGACCGGCGGGTCCTTTATGCAGGTGGCTTCCGAGGAGATGCACCTGGCGCTGCTGCCGGCCGCCAGCGCGATCTACTCGCGCGAGAACGCCGCGCTTACCGCGGCCAGCGCCCAGGCGACAGGCCTGCCGTGGATCGTCATCGCCGTCCTGATCGCCATCGGCGTCGGCATCGTGCTCTTCGGCGCCCAGCGGTGGCTGCATCGCCGCACCCACAGGCGCGTCAACCACGGGCTGCTCGCGGCGTCCGTCGCCGTTCTCGTGGTGATGGTATGGCTGGCTGTCGCTTTCGTGACTGCTCGCTCTGATTTTGAACAAGGTCTCGGACACGGCTCAGCTCCGGCCGAGTCACTCGCCCAGGCGGGCATCGCCGCGCAAGAAGCGCGCGGCGATGAGGTGCTCAACCTGATCTCGCGCAGCGGCGCGACGTCGTTCCAGCAGGACTACACCGTCCAGCGGCACCGGATCGGTCCCGGCAGCGGCTCGCTGCTCGACGCCGCCGCCTCGGCCTCCCCGGCCGGAGCGGGCGCCAGCGCGGTCAGCCAGGCCAGGCGGGACGCCGCGAGCTGGTACGCGGCGTCGGGCAAGGTGTTCGCGCTCGACCTGGCCGCCAACTACGCGGCCGAGACCAGGCTGGTGATCGGGACCGGCACCGGCAGCTCGGCCGCCGGGTTCGCCAGGCTTGAGGCCGATCTGAGCCGCGGCATCGCCGCCGACCAGGTGGTGTTCCGGGCCAATGCCGCCGCTGGCAGCGACGCGTTCGGCGCGCTGGAGGCGGCCGTGATCCTGGCTGCGCTGCTGATGGCCGCCGGGAGCGCCTGGGGCATCTCACGGCGTCTGGCCGAGTACCGTTAGACCTTCCCTAGTGAAGGTGATAAGGCTCACAACATGACGTACCCGCTTACCCGCGAGCAGGCGCAGGCCGCTGCCAGCGCGGCGGCGGCCGAGCGCGACGCGATCCAGGCGAATCTGCTCGAACTGGACGGGAGTTTCGGCAAGCGGCTGCTGGCCGGAGCCACCCTGACCGGCGGGAGCCGCGATAGCTGGGACCAGGCCTCGGCCGGCCTGGCGCGGCTGTGGGACACCTTCACCGCCTACTCGGCCGTGATCGATCGCGCCACCGAGCTGCTGGCCCCGCCCGGCCGGCGCGATCCGGCCAGGCTCGGCGAGGTCGCCAAACTGCTCAACGGGGCATCGGTCCGGCTCACCCGCGCCGTCGCGCCGCTCGGTCAGCGCGCTGCACCGCCGGCGGTGAGATCTCGCTCACCTTGCAGTCGACGGTGCGCGAGATGCGCGGCTCGTTCACGTCGGTGGCGGCCGTGGTCACCGCGGCCGAGACGGTGTGGAACGAGATCTCCGACGGGATCAGGATCGTGACCACCGCCCTGGAGACGGCCAGGCGCGAGCTGGCTGGTCTCGATGACGGCGGCCTGGCTGGCGCGCTCGGCGAGGCCGACAACGGCCTGCGCGAGCTGCGTGACCTGCTCAACAGCGACCCGCTCGCGCTCTGGCGCGGCGGGCGGGTCGATTCCGGGCGACTCGACCGGCTGCGCCAGCAGACCTCGGCCGTGACGACGCGGGTGGCCGAGCTGGCACGGGTCAGGGCAGACGCGGGCCAGCGACTGGCCGAGATCACGTCGGCGGTGACCGGCGCCCAGCAGGCCAGCCAGGACGCCCGGGCAGCGCGGGAGCGCGCGGCCGCCAGGATCTCCGTTACCGCTCATGATCCTTTGCCTGACGTCACCGGGCTGGCGGGCCGTCTTCAGGGCCTGACCGAGCTGAAGGCGGCTGGCCGGTGGACCAGGCTGGCGTCCGAAGCTCGATCTCGTCGCCAGGCAGGCCGCGATGATCACCAAACAGTGCAAGGATGCCGAACATGCTGCCGCGGGCCTGGTGGATCAGCGCAATGAACTGCGCGGGCTGCTCGACGCCTACCGGGCGAAGGCCGGCGGTCTCGGCGCGGCCGAGAATACCGAGCTTTCCCAGCGTTACCAGCAAGCCAGGGACCTGCTCTGGTCCGCGCCTTGCGACCTCGCGGCAGCGACCGCCGCGGTGAATGGCTACCAGCAGGCGGTACTGCACCTGCGCCGGAGCGGAGACCGATAATGACAACGCCAGCAATCAGGTGCACGCAGCCGGGCTGCTCGGGCACCATCGACGGCGGCTACTGCGACGTCTGCGGGGTCGCGGCCGCCGCCGCGGCGCCAGTGTCCGCGCCGGTATCCGCCCCGACAGCCGGCCTGGCCCGGTCGGCCAGCGCGGGCAGCACCGCGACCGGGAGCACGACCGCCAGCGGCGTCAGCAGCACCAGTACAGGCAGCAGGCGATCCCGCTCGGGGTCGACCAGGACGACGCGGCCATCGCGGTCCACCCGCGGCAGCCTCGGCGCCGGGCTGATCGAGATCCCGCCGGTCCCTGCGCGCGACCCGGCGACGGCCGTGCTCACCAATCCGCAGGTGCCAGAGAGCAAGCGGTTCTGCGGTACCTGCGAGCGGCCGGTCGGGCGCAGCCGCGATGGCAGGCCGGGAATCGCCGAGGGGTACTGCGCCAACTGCGGCAGCAAGTTCTCGTTCTCCCCCAAGCTGGTCGCCGGGGAGCTGGTCGCCGGGCAGTACGAGGTGCTTGGCTGCTTGGCCCACGGCGGGCTCGGCTGGCTGTACCTGGCCATGGACCGCAACCTGTCCAACCGGTGGGTGGTGCTCAAGGGCCTGCTCAACACCACGGACCCGGCCGCGGTCGAGGCGGCGGTGGCCGAGCGTCGGTTCCTCGCTGAGGTCGAGCACCCGAGCATCGTGGGCGTATACAACTTCGTGCAGCACGCCGACTCCGCGACCGGCGAGCAGGCCGGCTACATCGTGATGGAGTACATCGGAGGCCAGTCGCTGCGGCAGCTGCTGCTTGAGCGGCGGCGGACCGCGAACGAGTCGCTGTCGCTGCCGATCGCGCTGGCCTACATGATCGAGGTGCTGCCAGCGCTCGGTTACCTGCATGCTCGCGGGCTGGTCTACTGCGACTTCAAGCCGGACAACGTGATCCAGACCGAAGAGCAGCTCAAGCTCATCGACATGGGCGGGGTACGCCGGATCGACGACGAGGACAGCGCGATCTACGGCACGGTCGGCTACCAGGCACCCGAGATCGCCGACGACGGGCCGACGCCGTCATCGGATCTGTACACCGTCGGGCGCGCGCTCGCGGTGCTGTCGTTCGAGTTCAGCGGGTACCAGACGACGTATCAGCACAGCCTGCCGGACCTGAGCGGAGTGCCGGCACTGGCGCACCAGGAGTCGTTCCTGCGGGCGCTGCGGCGGGCGACCGACGCCGACCCCGACCGCAGGTTCGAGTCGGCCGGCGAGATGGCCGAGCAGCTCATCGGGGTGCTGCGGGAGGTACTCGCGGTCGCTGACCAGCGGCCTAGGCCCGCGTTCTCCACGCTATTCGGCCCCGAGCTGCGGACCATCGGGGTGCCGACGATCCTGGCCGAGGACCGGTTCCTGGCCGCCGGGGCCGGCAGCGAGGCTGGAGAGGCGGCGGCCGGCGCGACTCGCGTGCTGCTGCCCCCGCCGGGTACGGCGGAGATCCTTGCCGGGCTGCCGCTGCCGCGGGTGGACCGGGAGGACCCGGCCGCCGGTTACCTGGCCACGCTGGCGACCCTAGAGCCCGCCCAGCTCACGGCGGTGCTGACCGGCGCGGTCGCCGGCGAGCAGGGCACGCCGCCTGCCGTCGCGGAGTCGGCGGAGACCCTCCTCGCGCTGGCCAGGGCCAGGATCGTGACCGGGGACCTGACCGGTGCGGTCACCGCGCTCGCCACCGTCGAGGCCAGGGATCCTGGCGACTGGCGAATCTCCTGGTATCAGGGGCTGGCCGAGCTCGCCGCCGGGCACCTGGGCACCGCCAGAGACGCCTTCGACACCGTCTACGACATGCTGCCAGGAGAGCTAGCGCCGAAGCTGGCGCTGGCGTTTACCGCTGAGGCCGCCGGCGATCAGGTCCTGGCGACTAAGTACTTCCGGCTGGTGCTCACGGTTGACCGGTCCTATGTCAGCGCCGCGTTCGGGCTGGCCAGGACACTGCTGCACGCGGGTGACCGGGCCGGTGCCATCACGGCGCTGGCCGCCGTGCCCGAGACCTCCAGCTATCACGTCGCCGCCCAGATCGCGGCAGTGCGGATCCGGGTGTCGCCGCCTGCGGGCACGCCCTGCGTGTCGGCGGCCGACATAGCGGAGGCGAGTCGCGGACTCGACCGGCTGGCCCTCGACCCGACAGCGGTCCAGCAGGTGACCGCCGAGGTGCTGACGGCGGCGCTTGACCGGCTGCGGGCCAGGGAACCGCTCGACGGCAGCCAGATCCTCGGCTGTGAGGGCACCGAGCGCTCGCTGCGGTTCGGGCTTGAACGCAGCTACCGGGCTCAGGCTCAGCTCACCTCCGACAGGCAGCGCCGCACTCAGCTCGTTGACCTGGCGAACCACGTCCGCCCGAGTACCTGGTCATGACCGCCGAAGGGGGGGCGCAGGCAGCAGGGTCCCGGACGACAGGGTCCCAGGGAGCACTGAGCTGCCCGAACTGCGGCCAGCCGGTCTGGCCCGATGACAACTTCTGCGAATCCTGCGCGACGGAGCTAGCGCCGGCTGTCATGAGCGGCACCAGCGCTGAGCCGGTCACGCAGTGCCCGAACTGCGCGCAGTCGACCATCGGCCCTGAAGGCTACTGCGACTCCTGCGGTCACAAGGTGCCGTCAGGCAACGACCACGTGGAGCTCGCGCTCGACCTGGTGGCAGGGGTCACCGACCGGGGCCTGCGGCACTCACGCAACGAGGACGCGATGGCACTGGCCTCCGCGCACGGAGCCGACGGGCCGGCGGCCGTGGCCGTCGTCTGCGACGGGGTCTCGACCTCCAGTAATCCGGACGAGGCCTCACAGGCCGCCTCCCAGGCCGCCGTTCAGGTGCTGCTCGCGGCGGTCAGGAGCGGCACCGACCTGGCCGAGGCGTCCGCCCGCGGTGTGCGGGCCGCACAGCGAGCACTGAACGACCTGGCCGACGCGGGCAACCTGCGCGGCAACGCCCCTTCGGCCACCTTCGTCTCCGCCGTGGTCAGCCGTGCGCAGGTGACGGTGTGCTGGCTCGGCGACAGCCGGGCCTACTGGATCGACGCCGAATCGGCGGCCGACTCCAGGCGGCTTACCCTCGATGACTCGATCGCGCAGGAGCTGGTCTCGACCGGGCTGCTCACCGAGGCCGAGGCCCTTGCCTCGCCGCAGGGACATGTGGTGACCGGCTGGATCGGCGCCGACGCGGCGCAGGCCAAGCCGCATGTGGCTGCGTTCTCCCCGACCGGGACTGGTGCTGTGCTGCTGTGCTCCGACGGACTGTGGAACTACCAGGCCGACGCGGCCGCGCTCGCGGCAATGATCCTGCCCGGCGCCGTCACCGAACCACTGCGCTCGGCCTCCGTGCTGGTCGACTTCGCGCTCAAGGCGGGCGGCAGCGACAACGTGACCGCCGTGCTGATCCCGTGGCCACCGCGGACGGTGGCATCGCGCGATGACACGTCGCAGCTAGCCGCGACGACGCTAGCCGCGCCGATGCCAGCTCAGCCGATCCCGGCCGCGCCTGCTCCCGATACCCCGGCACCCGCCCCGACGACCTAGGAGATGCCCCCGCATGAGCCAGCCTGATTTCACTGTCGAGGTCTTCCAGAACGAGTTCCTCCCGGCCGGCGGACGTGAGGTCAATGCGATCGTCACGGTGACCGCGCCAGATACCCTCCCGGCCGGGTCAGGGCCTGCGGACACCGTCGGCGGCACGGGCCAGGCCGAGATCATCATCGTCGACTGCTCGGGCTCCATGGACTATCCGCACGCCAAGATCGTGCAGGCCAGGGCGGCGACCGCGGCGGCGCTTGAAGTTGTCCGCGACGGAGTGGCGTTCGCCGTCATAGCCGGGACCGAGGTGGCAAGGCCCGTTTACCCCTCTGATGGAAGTCTGGCGATCGCGAGCCCGCGCACCCGTCAGGAAGCCCAGCAGGTGGCGATGATGCTCAGGCCTGGCGGCGGGACGGCGATGGGCTCGTGGCTGCGGCTGGCCCGGCAGATGCTTTCTTCGAGCCCGGCGCAGCTCAAGCACGCGATCCTGCTCACCGACGGCAAGAACGAGCACGAGGCACCGCAGCAGCTCACCGCCGCGATCAGCGAGTGCGAGGGCGCGTTCAGCTGCGACTGCCGAGGGGTCGGGACTGACTGGCAGGTGGCCGAGCTCAGGCGGATCTCGAGCGCGCTGCTCGGCACCGTCGACATCGTGCCCGATCCCGCCGGGCTGACTGCCGACTTCGAGTCGATGATCTCGGCCGCGATGAGCAAGGCCGTCGCTGACGTGGTGCTCAGGGTCTGGAATCCGCAGAGTGCCGAGCTGAAGTTCGTCAAGCAGGTGGCGCCGACCGTCGCCGACCTGACCGGCCGCCGCACCCAGTCAGGGCCGCAGGCCGGCGACTACCCGACCGGTGCCTGGGCCGGCGGCGAGAGCCGCGACTATCACATCTGCGTCGAGGTCAGCGCGGCGGCAGTCGGTCAGGAGATGCTGGCGGCCAGGGCCAGCCTGGTCGTCGGCTCGCAGGTACAGGGACAGGGCCTGGTCCGCGCGGTCTGGACCGATGACGAGGCCCTGTCGACCAGGATCAACAAGAACGTCGCCCACTACACCGGCCAGGCCGAGCTCGCCCAGGTGATTCAGGACGGCCTCGAAGCGCGCAAGCAAGGCGACGAGGAAATCGCCACGGCGAAGCTGGGCCGGGCGGTCGCGCTGGCCCAGGAGTCGGGCAACGAGGACACGGCCAGGCTGCTCGCCAAGGTCGTAGACGTCGTGGACGCCGCGACCGGGACCGTGCGCCTGAAGAAGAAGGTCGACGACGCCGACGAGATGGCGCTCGACACCAGGTCAACCAAGACCGTCAGGACCAAGAGGTAGTAAGAGGTAGCAGAGGTTAGTGAGAGGCCAACATGCCAGCATGTCCTGACGGTCACGAGTCATCCTCCGCCGACTTCTGCGACACCTGCGGGATCCGGATCACCGGCCAGGCAGCAACACCCGGCGCCGCCGGGTCGGGCGGGTCCGGGTCAGGGCCGGGGCCTGCCGGGTCGGGGCCTGCCGGGTCGGGGCCTGCCGGGTCGGGCGGGTCCGGGTCGGGCTGCCCGCAGTGCGGGGCCGATCGGAATGGGCAATTCTGCGAGGTATGCGGGTTCAACTTCGCCACGGGCGTCCCGTCGAATGCCTTTACCAGCAGCCCGCCAGACCCCTTCACCCAGCCCGACCCGCTAGCCCAGCCAGACCCGCTAGCCGCTGCCTTCCCCGGCGCCACACCGGGCGCATCAGTCCTTCCCGACCCGCTCGCCTCCTGGTCACCAGACCCGCTCGCCGAGCCCGACCCGGCAGCGGCCGGCGGGGCAGGCTCGGCAGGCGCCGGCGGACTCACCTCGGCGGCGAACGAGGCAACCACCGGAACCTCAGCCGGCGCACCGACAGGCTCCCCCTGGACTGCCATAGTCACCGCCGACCAGCAGTACTTCGACAGCGTGATCGCCGCTGGCGGCCCCGACGCCGCCTCGATCGAATTCCCGAGCTACTGCCCCGAGCGCAAGTTCACCCTGACCGGCAAGGAGATGCGGATCGGCCGCCGCAGCGCCTCACGCGGACTCGAACCCGAGATCGACCTGACCGGCCCGCCCACCGACCCCGGCGTCTCCCACCTGCACGCCGTCCTGATCGCCCAGCCGGACGGCACGTGGTCGGTCCTCGATCCCGGCTCATCCAACGGCACCCAGGTCAACGGAACCGACATCGTCACCGGCATCCCCGTCCCGCTGCACCCAGGCGACCGAGTCTGCGTAGGCGCCTGGACCGTAGTCACCCTTGGTTCTCCCTAAGCACCGATCCGACCTGAACGTTGCTGGGACTCGGAGACGCGACAAGGTTTCCGTGATCAGGGACCGACCCTCCCTCGGGTAAGCCGGTTCCGGGTGCTTCGCCAGTTCCCGGAGAGTGACAAAGGTCACTGACAGGCCAGTCGCCAGCACCCTGAAAGGCGGATCCAAGGCAGATTCGCTACGCCGGCCAGCCTGAACCACCGCGCGGAGCCGGACAGACCCGGCTACCAGCCACAAACCCCGCAGCAGCCGCCTTGAGTCCAGGAACCCGGTCCCGGCGAGACCACCCCGGACGGGCACCTGAGCAGCCCGTGCATGTTTCCGTGGTCATGAGATCAGCCCTGATCACGGAACATGAGCCGGGTGATCATCCCACCAGGGTTCCGTGATCAAGAAGCCGAGCATGATCACGGAACCCCTGGGAGTGGTGAGTAGAGGCGGAGGCTTCCCCTGGAGATCACGCCGCTGATGCTCCGGGATCGTGCCGGGGGCGGTCATCGCGGAGGCTCTGGTGGCGGGATCACGCCGCTGATGTTCCGGGATCATGCCGGGGGCGGTGATCGCGGGCTTGAGTTCGAGGGGTCCGCGCTGGTGAGGTTGCGGGATCATGGTGGACCCGGGGCTGGTGCTTGCTCGGGGCTGGCCTAACCTTTGCGGCATGGCTACCGAAACCGCCGGGCCGCTGAACGATGCCCGCGAACCTGGCACTGCCGAAGCCGGCGCCCGCGGTACCGAGGATATTGACATCCACACCACCGCGGGGAAGCTCGCGGACCTGGACAAACGCCGGGACAAGGCGGTGCACGCGGCGTCGCAGCGGTCGGTCGAGCGGCAGCATGCCAAGGGCAAGATGACGGCGCGCGAGCGGATTGAGTATCTGCTCGACCCCGGCTCGTTCACCGAGTTCGATGAGCTGGCCAGGCATCGCGCGCACGGCTTCGGAATGGCGCGGACTCGCCCGTACGGCGATGGCGTGGTGACCGGCTACGGGACCGTGGACGGAAGGCCGGTCTGCGTGTTCAGCCAGGATTTCACCATTATCGGCGGGTCGCTTGGCGAGGTGTTCGGCGAGAAGATCGTTAAGGTCATGGATCACGCGCTCAAGACCGGCTGCCCCGTCATCGGCATCAACGACAGCGGCGGCGCCAGGATCCAGGAAGGCGTGGTCGCGCTCGGGCTTTACGGCGAGGTCTTCTACCGCAACGTCATGTCATCCGGGGTAGTACCGCAGATCTCGCTGATCATGGGCCCGTGCGCGGGCGGCGCGGTGTACTCGCCGGCCATCACCGACTTCACGCTGATGGTCGATCAGACCTCGCACATGTTCATCACCGGACCAGATGTGATCAAGACGGTCACTGGCGAGGAAGTCAGCTTCGAGGATCTCGGCGGGGCCCACGCGCACAACGCCAAATCGGGCGTCGCGCACTACCAGGCGGCCGACGAGCAGGACTGCCTCGACTTCGCGAGAGAACTGCTCTCATACCTCCCGTCAAATAACCTTGAGGACCCTCCGACCGTACCGGTAGCCACTGACAACGCGGTGATCTGCGAGCTGACGGACTTCGATACAGAACTAGATGCTCTCATCCCGGACTCGGCGAACCAGCCCTACGACATGCACTCGGTCATCGAGCACGTGCTTGACGATGGCCAGTTCTGCGAGATCCATGCCGGCTTCGCGAAGAACATCATCGTCGGCTTTGGCCGGGTCGAAGGCGCGCCAGTGGGGGTGGTGGCCAACCAGCCCATGCATTTCGCCGGCTGCCTGGACATCAACGCCTCAGAGAAGGCGGCCAGGTTCGTCCGCACCTGCGACGCCTTCAATGTCCCCGTGCTGACGTTCGTCGACGTA
The DNA here is from genome assembly GCA_963819285.1 of uncultured Actinomycetota bacterium. Taxonomy (GTDB): domain Bacteria; phylum Actinomycetota; class Actinomycetes; order Streptosporangiales; family Streptosporangiaceae; genus Chersky-822. The sequence continues at coordinate 732,907 of CAWFVM010000004.1, read as the reverse complement.
CCAGGGTTCCTGCCGGGTACCGACCAGGAGTGGGGCGGGATCATCAGGCGCGGCGCGAAGTTGCTCTATGCCTACGCCGAGGCGACCGTACCCAAGATCACGGTCATCACGAGGAAGGCCTACGGCGGCGCCTATGTCGTGATGGGCTCCAAGCACCTGCGGGGCGACATCAACCTGGCCTGGCCGACCGCCCAGATAGCCGTGATGGGCGCGCAAGGCGCCGTCAACATCCTGTACCGCCGGGAGCTGACCGGCGCGTCCGACGAGGCCGAGCAGGCAGGTATCAGGTCGGCCAGGGTGACCGAATACGAGGACACTCTGGCAAATCCGTATATAGCGGCGGAGCGCGGGTATGTGGACGCAGTGATCCGACCAGCCGAAACCCGTCCGGCGATCATCAGAGCCCTCCGAAGCCTCCGCTCCAAACGCCAGACCCTCCCGCCCAAGAAACACGGAAACATCCCGCTGTGAACCACAACCGGTTACTTCAGGGCTGTGAGCTTGTGGTGGCTGGTCGCCTGCCAGCCCGCACGGGCGGATCCGCCTGCCTCGCTGCCCAGGTGGCGGCAAGCCGGGAAAACACAGTAAACAGAGCAGACGATTGCGCTGGCCGCGCGACACCCCGTCCGGGGCCGACTAGAGTCGAAGGCATATGACCGAGTCCGAAGCTTCGCTTCCGCTGCTGTCCCGCTACGCCATCATGGTTGACGTCGGGTATATCTACGCGTCCGCCGGGGAGTTGCTGTTCAGCGCGTCCTCACGGCGCGAGTACCGCGTGGATGCCGACAAGCTGATCCAGGCGCTGATCAAGCAGGCCGACGAGCAGGTCAGAGGGCAGTTGCTGCGGGTCTACTGGTATGACGCGGCCAGAGACAGGGTGCCGACCTTCGACCAGCGGGTGATAGCCCAGATGCCGCTGGTCAAGCTGCGGCTCGGGAACCTGAACGCGCGCGGTCAGCAGAAGGGCGTGGACGCCCAGATCCGGGCCGACATGGAAGCACTCGCCAGGCACCGGGCGATCACCGACGCGATCCTGGTGGCCGGTGACGAGGACATGGTGCCGGCCGTCGAGGCCGCTCAGGCGTACGGCGTGCGGGTGCACCTGTGGGGCGTGGAGCCGCCGTACGGCACGAACCAGGCCGAGCGGCTGGTGTGGGAGTCAGACACTGTTGAGGTGCTCGAGCGGTCGTTCATAGAGCCGTACTTCGCGCCGCAGCCCACAGCGGATACCGGTCACGCCGCCGCGCACGCGGCGCTGCCGAGCCGGGTCGACCACGTCGCCGTCGTTCCCGGCATCCAGGCCGGTCCGGCCGCGCCGTCGCCCGCGCAGCTGTTTGGCGACCGGAACCCGTTCCGGTCGCACTCCAAGACCTCCATCCACATCAGCGCGACGCACCTCGTCGCGGCCAGGCTCGGTCCTTCCCGCGAGCGGGTCGAGGAGGCGGGCGAGCATGTGGCGCAGAAGTGGATCCTGACCAGAGGCGAGGACAATATCCGCGACCTGCTGCCAGGGCCGATCCTGCCGCCCGTCATCGACAAGGAACTGCTCGTCGACGCGGAAAAGGAGCTTGGCCTGTCGCTTCGTTCCTACCAGGAGGCGCGGGAGTGGCTGCGCGACGCGTTCTGGGCCCGGGTGCACCGGCAGTTCGGCGTCGGCTTCGGCGTCAGCAAGTCCAGGTCATGACGGGCAGCACCAGATGAGCGGCGAGACCGATCTCACTATTGTCCGGGGACGGCCCACGGAGACTGAGCTAGCCGCTGTCGTAGTCGCGCTGGCGGCCAGGGCTTTCGCCGCTGCGGGAGCAGCCAGCGAGCCCGGACTGACCCGTGCGTACCATTCAGAATGGTCAAGCAGATGGCGGCTGGTACGGCAGCCGGTCGCGGCGGGTCGGGGGGCCTGGCGGCGGAGCGCTTTCCCTGGCTAACCGCCGAACGGCGGATTCCCGGCAAACCGCACGACCAGGTACTTGGCGGGGTACCAGGCAGTGGTCGCTGGCTCTAGCGCCGATCACTAGACTCCTGGCAGTCGAGAAGGAGCCGATTCGTGCGCAAGGTCCTCATCGCCAACCGAGGCGAGATCGCCGTCCGGGTCTCTCGTGCGTGCCGGGACGCTGGCCTGACCAGCGTCGCCGTCTATGCCGAGCCTGATCTGGACGCACTGCATGTCAGGCTGGCCGATGAGGCATACGCACTCGGCGGCCAGACCCCGGCTGAGAGCTATCTGGACATCGCCAGGATCCTCAAGGCGGCGGCCGAGTCCGGCGCGGACGCTGTACATCCGGGTTACGGTTTCCTGGCCGAGAACGCCCAGTTCGCGAGGGAGGTCATCGCGGCCGGGCTGACCTGGATCGGACCGCCGCCATCGGCCATCGAGGCGCTCGGCGACAAGACGGCGGCGCGGGCAATCGCGCGCCGGGTCGGCGCTCCGCTCGCGCCGGGGACCGACGGGCCGATCGCCGGACCCGACGAGGCTGTCGCCTTCGCTCGCGCCCATGGTCTGCCGATCGCGATCAAGGCGGCCTATGGCGGCGGCGGGCGCGGGCTCAAGGTTGCCCGGTCGATGGAGGAGATCACCGAGCAGTACGAGTCCGCCGTGCGTGAGGCGGTGGCGGCGTTCGGCCGGGGCGAGTGTTTCGTCGAGCGCTACCTGGACCGGCCGCGGCACGTGGAGACCCAGTGCCTGGCCGACAGCCACGGCAATGTGGTGGTCGTGTCGACACGGGACTGCTCGCTGCAGCGCCGGCATCAGAAGCTGGTCGAGGAGGCACCGGCCCCGTTTGTCACGCCGGAGCAGGAGAGGCTGCTGCGCGAGTCGTCCAAGGCGATCCTGCGCGAGGCCGGGTACGTCGGGGCGGGCACCTGCGAGTTCCTGATCGGCCAGGACGGCACCGTGTCGTTCCTTGAGGTCAACACCAGGCTTCAGGTTGAGCACCCGGTGACCGAGGAGGTCAGCGGGATTGATCTGGTGCTGGCGATGTTCGCGATCGCGGACGGTCAGGCGCTCGAGTTCGGCGACCCCGAGGTGCGCGGGCACTCGATCGAGTTCAGGATCAATGCCGAGGACCCTGGCCGGGGTTTCCTGCCCGCGCCGGGGACGCTGACCACCTGGGACCCGCCATCGGGGCCTGGCGTGCGGGTCGACTCGGGTTATGTGGCCGGGATGACGGTGCCGCAGCTTTACGACTCCCTGATCGCCAAGCTGATCGTGACCGGGGCCGACCGGGCGCAGGCACTCGCTCGGGCCCGGCGTGCACTGGGCGAGTTTGAGGTGGGCGGGATGCCGACGGTTCTGCCGTTCCACCGTGCCGTGGTCGATGATCCGGCGTTCACCAGCGAGCCGTTCACGGTGCATACCAGGTGGATCGAGACCGAGTTCAGCGGAGGGTTGCCCGCGTATGAGGGTGCTCTCGCCGCCGGGTACGGGGCGGGGGCGGATGGTGCGGGGGCTGGCGAGCGGGAGCGGATCATTGTTGAGGTCAGCGGCAAGCGGCTTGAGGTCGTCCTGCCGGGGTGGCTGAGCGGCGGCGGGTCGGGCGGGTCGGGCGCGGGCGGGCCGGGCCTGGCCGGAAGCGGCCGGACGAACGGGCGGGCCGCGGTGCCACGCGGGCGGGCAGGGCGGTCAGGCGGGGGCAGCCGGACGGGGAGCCCGCCGGCAGCTCGGCCGACGGCGACCTGCTGGTCAGCCCGATGCAGGGCACGATCGTCAAGATCGTGGCAGAGCAGGGTCAGGCCGTGCGAGCCGGAGACACGGTGGTCGTGCTCGAAGCCATGAAGATGGAGCAGCCACTGACCGCGCACAAGGATGGGACAGTCAGCGACCTGGCAGTCCAGGTCGGTCAGACGGTCCCGGCCGGCCACGTCATCTGCCGGCTGGCGGACTGACCGGTGGTGCGCCTGCCCGGCGATCCCGGGCCGATTCGCTGGCTGATGTTCGCGCTGGGGTTCAGGCTTCCCGAGGAGAACACCGACTGGGTCAGGCACGAGCTGACCGACGCGGGCTGGCGATTCCGTGGCGTGCTGCGCCATCTGGCGATCATCGTCCCTACCTGCGTGGTTGTGGCCGTTGTCCTGCTGGTCTGGCTGCCGGCGCCGGGCTGGCTGGCCGCCATGATGATCACCCTGATCCTGACCGGGAGCATCTTCACGGTGGCCGCCTACGGCGACGACATCAGGGCGACCCGGCTGCGCCAGCACGGACTTGAGGTACCGGACGACCCGGATCTGGGCCGCCCCGCCCACTAGGAGAGCGTCGCCCCGGCCGGGGTGAGGTCGGCGCCGGTCACTCGGCGGGCTGCATGAGCTGGCGGGCGGCTTCGGTGAGGCTGCCGGTGAGGGACGGGTAGACGGCGAAGGTATGCGCGACCTGGTCCACGGTCAGGCGCTGCTCGACCGCCAGCGACACGCCCAGGATGAGCTCGCTGGCATGCGGGGCCACGATCACGCCGCCGAGCACCATGCTGCTGTTTCGGCGGGCGAACAGCTTGACGAAGCCATCGCGGAAGCCATCCATCTTGGCCCTGGCGTTGGTCGCCAGGGGCAGCTTGACTACTCGCGCGCTGACCACGCCGCTGTCCACGTCCTGCTGGGTGACGCCGACCGCGGCGATCTCCGGCTCGGTAAAGATAGTGGCGGCGACATGACCGAGCCGCAGCGGCTGCACAGCCTCGCCCAGTGCGTGCCACATGGCTATCCGCCCCTGCATAGCCGCGACCGAGGCGAGCATCCAGACCCCGGTGCAGTCGCCGGCGGCGTACACGCCAGGTACCGAGGTCCGGGAGACGCGGTCGACGGTCACGAAGCCGCGCTTGTCCACCTCGACCTTGGCCTGCTCCAGCCCCAGGTCGCTGGTCAGCGGGACCATCCCGACCGTGAGCAGGCAGTGCGAGCCACTCACCGTCCGGCCGTCGGCCAGCGTGACCTCGACCCCGGACCGGGTCCGGCGCGCCGAGACGGCACGGGACTGGCCGAGCACCGACATTCCCCGGCGGCGGAACACGTCCTCGACCACCATCGCCGCGTCCATGTCCTCGTTCGGCAGCACATGATCGCGCGAGGAGATGAGGGTCACCTGCGAGCCGAGCGCCTGGAACGCGCTGGCGAACTCCGCGCCGGTCACCCCGGAGCCGACGATGATCAGCTCGCTGGGGAGCTCGTCGAGATCATAGATCTGTCTGCTCGTGAGCAGACGCTCACCGTCGGGTATCGCGTCATCGAGCACGCGCGGCCGGGCTCCGGTCGCGATCAGCACAGTGTCGGCCGGGAGCTCGCGCTCGCCCACCACGACGACCCCGGCGCGAGCGAGCTGAGCGCGTCCGGCTATCACCTCGACGCCCTCGGCGGCGAGCCTGGCCGCGACGTCAGCGGACTGAGCCCGGGCCAGGTCGCGAATGCGCGAGTAGATTCGCGGCGCGTCCGCTCGGGCGTGCTTCAGCCCGCGCCGGCTCGCTCTCAAACCTGATGCCGAGATGCGCAGTGCCTTCAAGGGCCACCATCATGCTGGACGTCGAGATCAGTGTCTTGGACGGCACGCAGTCGGTCAGCACGCAGGCACCGCCGAGACCGGTCTCCTCGACGACCGTGACCTGGGCACCTAGCTGTGCGGCTACCAGCGCGGCCTCATAACCGCCCGGGCCTCCGCCAATGATCACGATGCGCGCGCGTGGCTGGCTCACGCTGCCCCATTGTGTCGCATCGCGGCGGGAGACCCGTCGCCAGGTGCGTTGTCGGGGCCGCCGAGCTAGCGCCAGGGCCCTCTCTCGTTTCCGTGATCATGTACTTCAGCTTGATCACGGAACATTGATCGTGTGATCCCGCCATCTGGTTTCCGTGATCACCACCCCGACGATGATCGCGGAACCGGGGTGGGGTCGCGGGCTGGTCGGAGGGCCGGCGGGCGGCGGGGCCGGCAGGCGGCAGGAGTCGGTGGGCCGCCGGCGGGAGTCGCGAAGTCTACGGTCCGGGTCGGTGCGGTTGGTACAGTCGGGCCGCACGACGAACCTGCCGGGTATCCTCCCTTTCGGGGGTATTGGTCGCTGGCCTGGGCCTGGTCCGGCCGATTTCACCCGGTACGTGCCCGGCAACCGTTGCGACGGCGAGCCCCGACCGCAACGCCGGCCCTTAGCTGTCGCTGGGACGACAACGCCGGCCCTTTGCTGCTGTCAGAACCGGGTCGGGCAAAGCCCGTAGCACCCGGAACCGACGCTGATCCTCGGTGATCATGCCCGGAACGGGTGTTCACGCGGGTCCGGGGCTGCAAGGAACCAACCGAAGCCCCGTGACCATGCCCGGAACGGGCGATCACATCACCGGGGCGGTCGGCGGTGTCCCGCTGACGTTCCGTGATCATGTTCGGAGCTGTGATCATGGAGTTCTAGTGGCATGATCACGCGACCGATGTTCCGTGATCACGCCGCTCGCCGTGACTACGGAACATCTGCGGCGTGATTCAGGGCAACCCGGGTTTCCGGGATCAGGAGCGAGCCCGAGCAGACCACCCCCGGCCTGAGTCCAGAAACCCACTCCCCCTGAAACGAGCCGCGCCCCGCAACCCGCGCACCGCCGCCTCGCCGAATAGAACACGCACCAGCACAGCCAACCATCGCACTTGCGCCGCCTGAGCCTCGTACGCTAATCAATCGTGGCGTTGTACGCGGCCTATGGCAGCAACATGGATCCGGCGCAGATGGTCGAACGCTGCCCGCACTCACCTCAGGCAGGCATCGGCTGGCTCGAAGGCTGGCGGCTCACCTTCGGCGGCGAGGATCTCGGCTGGGAGGGTGCGCTGGCCACCGTCGTCGAGGATGGTGACGAGCGCGTGTTCGTCGTGCTCTACGAGGTCTCCGACAGTGACGAGCGGGCGCTTGACCGGTGGGACGGCGCGACGCTCGGCTTCTACAGCAAGCTCAAGGTCAGGGTTGCCGCCCTCGAAGGCGACCGGCTGGCCTGGCTCTACGTCCTGAACGACTACGAGGGCGGGCTGCCGTCTGCCCGCTATCTGGGCATCATGGCCGACGCCGCCGAAGCCGCCGGGGCACCGGAGGACTATGTGAGCTGGCTGCGCACCAGGCCGTGCAAGTCAGCAGGCGACTGACGGCGGCCCGAAGGCGGCGGTCGGCTGGGGGCTGACCGGCTCCTACTTGACCAGCAGGCAGATCACGAACCCGGCCGCTGGTGCGACAATCGCGAGCAGCGGCTGCCAGGCCCAGACCGGAGACACGACCTGCGGCACCCCGGTCCCGTCCGGCCCCGCCGCCTGAGCCTCCACCGTCTGGTCCTCCACCGCCGAGACCACACCAGGATCAGCGTTATCAGCACCAACCGCGGCGACATCGATGTCGACATCGCGCACGACCGACCTGAAGCGCGCCTCGTCCGCCATCGCGGCCAGCTCCCGCGCCATAATCTCCGCCGTCGTCATCTTGACCAGCGTCTGCGCGGGCTGCGGCAGTTTGTTGTAACCAGATGGCCGGTTCCGCTTGCCCTGGTCCCACTGCCAGGCTCGGAGCTGAGCCCTGGCCCTGGCCCGACGCGGGGATGACAGCGCCCAGCTGTAGATGGTCTTGTCCTTCTTAGGCGCGGGCCGTGCGCACAGCACCTCAACCGAGTCGGCCAGGTAGATGCCGCGCACCGCACCCCAGGGGATGTCAAAGGCCCGGAACGGGTTCCTGACCTTGATGCCCACGTCATCCGCGGTCACCCTCGGCCACAGCGTGCAGGCGTAGACGATGCCCGTCAGCCCGAGCCCGGCGAACGTGAGCTTGAGCGAGATGAACTGGTGCCCCTGGACCAGCAAGTCACCAAGGCTGAGAAACACCACTGCGACCCAGCTCCACCAGATCACCAGCGGCGGAGTCATCCGGAAGATGCGCCTGCCGTCCGCAGTCAGCCGGCCCGCTGAGGTGGGCGGCTCACCGGTGGACCTCACCTGCTCGTTTGGGATGGACACCTTCGCCAGCGCTCCAGTTAGCTAACCCCAGGCCCAGCCGCGTCTCGAACACGGCCGCGCCTCGAATTCGGCCTCCAGACCACAATCGGCCTTCAGACCACAATATGCGCACCCGGGCACACGGTCTCCCACTGCGGCGGAGCTGCAACCGTTACGTTGCCCAGCCGAAACGAAAACCCGAACTGTTGAGGCGCACACGACTATGACCGACCAGCTAATAAGGGCCCAGCGAGCGTGACATCCTCCACCGAGGCCCGCAGCGGGGCAGCCGCCCGGTCAGCCGCCCGGCCAGCAGCCACCTCGTCGGCAGCCGGCCCAGCCGACGGGCCGCTCCCGCAGCCATCACCGAGTGCGGTCAGCGCGGTGGCCGCCATGACCTTGATGCCTACGCCTATGCACCGCTCGTCGACATCGAACATCGGCTGATGGATATCGAAGTCGTCACCAGACCCGGGACGACGGGTCCCCAGCCGGAACAGGCTGCCGGGGATCGACTCCAGGTACCAGGCGAAATCCTCGCCGCCCATGCTCTGCGGCGCCGCCGCGAGGCAGTCGCCCCCGATCACGCGATCAGCGGCGGCCGCGATCATGGCTGTGCTGGCCACATCGTTCACCGCCGGCGGCACGCAGCGCTCGTAGCTTAGGTCCGGGGTCACCCCGTAGGCGCTGGCCACCGACTCAACCAGCGTCTTGAGCAGCTCGGGCGCCGCGTGCCAGGCACTGTCGTCCAGGCAGCGAACCGTCCCCTCCACGACCCCGACGTCGGGAATCGCGTTGGCGGCCGAGCCCGCGCTGACCCGGCCCCACGCCAGGCTGAGTCCGGCTCGCGGGTCGATCCGCCGGGACAGCGCGGCGGGCAGCTCGGTGATGATCTTGCCAAGCGCGAACACCAGATCGGCCGTGAGGTGCGGCCTCGCGGTATGCCCGCCGGGGCCGGTAAGCCGCACCCGGATCTTGTCGCAGGCGGCCGTGATCGGGCCGATCCTCGTCCCGATCTTGCCGAGATCGAGCCGGGGATCACAGTGCAGCGCGAACACCCGGTCGACCGAGGAGATGCCGCCCGCCGCCAGCACGTCGAGCGCGCCGCCAGGCACTTCCTCGGCCGGCTGGAAAATCAGCCTGACCTTTCCCGGCAGAGCACCCGCCGCCGCCGCCCGCGCCAGGAAGAGGCCGGTGCCGAGCAGGATCGACGTGTGCACGTCGTGCCCGCACGCATGGCACGCACCATGGTTGAGCGACCGGTAACTCACATTTTTTTCATCAACGATCGGCAGTGCGTCAATGTCGGCTCGCAAGGCGACGACTGGCTCCTCGCCGGCGCCGCCTCCGACGTCCGCGATAAGCCCGGTGCCCTTCGGCAAGATGGCCGTCCGCAGGCCGGCGCCTTCAAGCCGCAACGCGATCTTGCGGGTCGTCCTGTACTCGGAGTAACCGATCTCCGGATGGGCGTGCAGATCCCGCCTGAACTCGATCAGTTCCGCCTCATGACCAGCAAGAAACGCGTCAAGCTCGCCAGTGAGATCATGCTCTACCATCCGCCGCCTCCCCCATGGCAACGATCAGCGCGGTCTGCGGACTGCGTCCGCAGACCGCGCTTCCGGTGCTAGCAAACACAAGGCGCGGCTGGCGCCCAGCTCGGTCGGTGGCCCAGATCTGATGGGCAAGGAGCGTGTCCATTCGGTCCTTCAAGCTGTCGTAGCGCGGCCACGCGGCTGCGGTACCGATGCGCGGGTGCCAGGAATGACAAACGATCCGCGCCGATCGAGCTAACAACGCGAATCGCCTTCTCTCCGCCGGATCAACACTCGTCTCCAGCGGGCACCTGCCCTGGGGTACAGCGTTCATGCAGCCGTAACCGCGCCTCTTGATCACATCTGCGGTTCTCGGTCACACCTGCGGTTCTCGATAACACTTGTTCTGGATAACACTTGTCTCGATCACATTGCTGTCTTGATTCACACCGCTGTCTTGATCACGCTGCTGTCTCGATCACGCCGCGCCTGGAGATGCTATAAGCGCTGAATCCCGGCGCTCTCGTCGCGCCTCACCGGTCCTGCGATGTGCCCGGCATAGGTAAGCATGGTAGCGCCAGTCGACGCCCAACGCTGACGTTGCCCGATTGTGACCGGCTCGCAACCAATCGGCCATGTCGCGCAGAACACGAGCATTTCGGCACTCCTAGTAGACGTCCCTGGGCCGGTAGGTACCCCAGACGTCGCGCAGCGCATCGGATACCTCACCGACCGTTGCCCTCGCCAGTAGCGCGGCCCGGAGCGGGTAGAGCAGGTTGCCGGGGCCAGGCCGCGGTCCGCCTGATGTCGTCCAGGCAGCGGGTCACCGTCCCGGCGTCCCGGTTCGATCGCAGCTCGGCTAGCCGCTGAGCCTGCTCCCGCTCGATCGCCGGGTCGACTCGCAGCGGCGTGTAGCTCTCCGGCTCGGCTGAGGTGAACTTGTTCACGCCCACGACGACCCGCTCGGCTGAGTCGATCTGCTGCGCCACCCGGTACGCCGAGCGCTCGATCTCCGCCTTCTGGAAGCCCTGCTCGATCGCGGCCACCGCGCCGCCAAGCTCCTGCACCCGGCTCATCAGCTCGCTGGCATGCTCCCTGATCTGCGCGGTCATCGACTCGATCGCGTACGAGCCGGCCAGCGGGTCGACCGTCGCGGTCAGGTCGGTCTCGTTGGCGATGACCTGCTGGGTGCGCAAGGCCAGCCGGGCGGCCCGTTCGCTTGGCAAGGCGATGGCCTCATCGTAGGCGTTGGTGTGCAGGGACTGCGTGCCGCCGAGCACGGCAGCGAGCGCCTGGATCGTGACCCGGGCCAGGTTCACCTCCGGCTGCTGCGCCGTAAGCTGGACGCCGGCCGTCTGCGTGTGGAAGCGCAGCATCAGCGACCTGGGATCAGCGGCGCCGAACTCGTCCCGCATGATGTGCGCCCACAGCCAGCGGGCCGCACGGAACTTCGCGACTTCCTCAAGCAGCGTGCTCCTGGCCACGAAGAAGAATGAAAGCCTCGGGGCGAAGTCATCGACCGCAAGGCCGGCCTCGATCGCGGTGCGCACATACTCCTTCGCGTTGGCCAGCGTGAACGCGATCTCCTGCACCGGCGTCGCGCCGGCCTCGGCCATGTGGTAGCCGGAGATCGAGATGGTGTTCCAGCGCGGCATATTCGCGCCGCAGTAGGCGAAGGTATCCGCGACAAGGCGCAAGGACGGACCCGGTGGATAGATGTAGGTTCCCCTGGCGATGTACTCCTTGAGAATGTCGTTCTGAATGGTGCCGTTAAGCTTTTCCCTGGCGATTCCCCGCTCGCTCGCGACCAGCTCATAGAGCAGCAGCAAGATCGCGGCGGGCGCGTTGATGGTCATCGAGGTCGAGACGGTGTCGAGCGGGATTCCGTCCAGCAGGGTGTGCATGTCATCGATCGAGTCGATCGCCACGCCGACCTTGCCGACCTCGCCGGCGGCCTGGGGCGCGTCGGAGTCGTAGCCCATCTGGGTGGGCAGGTCGAACGCGACCGAGAGCCCGGTGGTGCCGGCCGCGATCAGCTGCTGATACCGCCGGTTGGAATCGGCGGCCGTGGAGAAGCCGGCATACTGGCGCATGGTCCACGGCCGGGTGACGTACATCGTCGGGTAGACGCCCCTGGTGAACGGGAACTGCCCCGGCTCACCCAGGTCACGGGCCGGATCGAGGTCAGCCGCTGCCTTGGGCCCGTAAACAGGCTCGATTGGGTCGCCAGACTCCGAGGATGCCGCCATAGCTCAACATTACGGCCCCGTGCGGTGCCGCTGTCGCCCCGGAGGCCACCCAGGGTGGTGCGCGACTCGGAATGACTGGCCTGGACCGGCAATGTGCGCTCGGTCAGACTCGAAAGCCGGGAAAGGAGCGCCCGCATGCCGAGATCGCTGGCCGACGACGGCCGAGGAACTGCTCACAGGCTGCCGTCGCGGCCGTAACGCTGGCCGGAACGGCGCTGGCTGCCGCACCGGTCGCCGCCGGGGCCGTGCCCAGGGTCGGGGCCGGGTTCACCAGCCCGAAAGAGCCGGTCATCGCGCACTGGTACTGCACCGGCTGGCAGAAGGTGACCGCCCCGGCACTGACTTCGGCGGACACCTGCGTGCCATCGCGGCAAGCCGACACTAACCCCAGCCGGCACCAACCCAGCCGGCGCCAACCCCAGCCGGCACCAACCCGACAAACCGTGCCCGGCAGGCCCGGCACTCCAGCAACACCAGCACCGCACCCTGCCAAGAAACCCCACATCGACGTGGCAGCGATGCTTCCTAAGGGCCTTCGCCAGTTTCCCGGAGAGCTATCGTCCTTTCGTGGAGAGTTTTCAGCGTTCTCGTGGAGAGTTGTCGTTTCCCGGAAAGTTCTCGTCGTTTTCCCGGAGAGTTTTCAGTATCCGCGTGGAGAGTTGTCGTCTCGTGGAGAGTTGTCGTGAATAGCGGCTAACTCTCCACGAGACGACAACCCTCCACGAGAACGCCGAAACTCCCCAAGAAAATGGCGACAATCTCCGGGGCACGGCAAGGCCGGCGAGAAACATGCCGGAACTAGGCTTCGGCGACCCAATCCGAACTAGGTCAGGGAACCGGCAGCCCTAACCCAGAAACCTATGTCCTCGTGGATCACGGAACCCGGGTGGCGGGATCACGCTATCGATGTTCCATGATCACTCTGACGTTCATGATCACGGAAACCAGCGTGGGGCCGCGCGGCGGCGGCCGCCTGTCACATCGATGCCGTTCTGGCGGAGATCGATAAGAACCGGGCCCGGCCGCGCCGGGCCAGCGCGGGTGGCCAGGTGGGTCAGAGTGCCGGGTACCTGGGCCGGGCTGGCGGTCGGGGCTTTGTCTGCGGGTGGCGGGAAATTTGCTAGGGCACCACGTCTTTTCGACTGATGCACGGTAGGTGCGCCGTTTGCCCTACGGGTAATGCCCGCGGCGGCGGGAAGATCACCGCGCGGGATGAGCGGCGAGCGGTGAAGCGGAGCGCGGAGCGCGAGCTAGCCTGGGCGGGGATCGTTTCGCTGCAAACCGGCTCGACCTGCTCGACTCGCTCGTATGGGTAGGTCACGTAACGTAGTGGTACGTAGCTCGAAGGGGAACCGATGCCACGATCCGGCCGCACCCGGCTCGCCGCGATCGGCGTAGCCGCCGCGGGGCTGATGACCTGCGCCGCCATAAGCGTTCCTGGCGTGGCTCCGGCCGCTGCCTCGATCCGGGGCACATCGTCGCCGCGGTCGGGCTCACCGGACCCCGAGCCGAGCGGGACGCCGCCCGGCACCACCGGGACGCCGCCCGGCAGCACCGATCAGTCCAGGCTTGACATCGGCGGCCCGCTGATGGCTAGTCCCGGCATAGTCGTGAACTACCCGGCGCCCGAAACCCGTCCGCTCCCCAAGGTCCCCGCCTCGGCTTACGTGATCGCGGACGCCAGTACCGGCGCGGTGCTCGCGGCCAAAGACCCGCACGGGCTCTACCCGCCGGCCAGCACGCTCAAGGTGCTGACGGCGATCACCATGCTGCCAAGGCTCAATCCGAATGCCATGCTCAAGGCCAGCAAGCTGGCCACGTCGGTCGAGCCGAACATCGTCGGCCTGGTCAGGGGGCGCGAGTACCGGGTCGCTGACCTGTTCAGGGCGCTGCTGCTGATCTCGGCGAACGACGCCGCCGTGACGCTGGTCCAGGGGAGCGGCTCGTTCAGCAAGGGGATGGCTCTGCTCAACGCCGAGGCCCACCATCTGCAGGCCTACGACATAGTCGCCAAGCAGCCGAACGGGCTGCCAGCACCCGGCCAGGTGGTATCGGCCTACGACCTCGCGCTGATTGCCAGGCAGGCACTGTCAATGCCAGCCTTCATGAAGTATGACTCGACGTTGTCCGCGCGATTCCCGGTGAGCGGCCGCAAGCGGGTCACGCTGGTAAACCAGAACTATCTGCTGACCAAGTACAAGGGCGGGATCGGCGGCAAGATCGGCTGGACGATCAAGTCAGAGGCGACCTACATCGGGCTGGCCAGGCGGCATGGCATCACCCTGATCGTGACCATCATGCACTGCACGCCGCTGCTGGAGATCACCTCCGCCGAGAAACTGCTCAACTGGGGATTCGCGATGGCAGGCCACGTCACGCCGGTCGGAACCCTGGTAGCCCCGCTGCAGCCGCCCCGCCCCGGGCCAGCGGCGAAGGCGGGGTCGCACGGGCAGACCGAGGTCAGCAGCTCGCTGTCGGCCGACCGCACCTCGGCAGCCAAGACTGGCCAGACGGCCATCGGGGCGGCGATCGCCGGGGCCGGCTGCGTAGGCATGGTCGGATTCGTCCTGCTCCGCCGACGCCTAGCCGCGACCAGGAAACCACCAGCCTGACCAGACCAGCCCGCACCCCCGCCAGCCCGCACCCCGCCAGCCCGCACCCCGCCAGCCCGCACCCCGCCAGCCAGCACCCGGCCGGCCAGCACCCGGCCGGCCAGCACCCGGCCGGCCCGTACCCGGCCAGCCAGGAGCCCTTGGCGAGCGAACTGACTCACCCCTCCGGGTTCCGTGATCATGGTCGGGGTCTTGATCACGGAATTTAATGGGGCGTGATCATGCCACCAGATCTCCGTGATCAAGGCCCCGCTGTAGTCACGGAACATAGGAGGGACTCTGTCACCGCTCGCGTGAGCCCGTCCCCGGATCAACCCCACTATCCCCGCAACCCCCGCCATCACCAGGCCCTCAGCTCCCGTACTGCATCGAGGTGACAGAGGTGCTGCTGGAACAACATCTCTGCCACCTCGATGCACCCTGGAGCGGAGCTGGCGGCACCGGGTTCTGCACACGATGGGCAATTTTGTCCTTGATTTGCCGTTTCGGGCAAGGCGGGGAGAGTACCGCTGGCCGGACATCAGCGGAATTCGGCAGCACGGCGCGGCAGCCGGCTCAGGGGTTCTTCACCCTGGTGACTCGGGCCTCGGCCTCGGGCCTCGGCCTCGGGCATCCGTGCCGGTGACCCGGGCCTCAGTACCGGTGACTCGCCCCGCTAGGGTTCCGTGATCATGGTTGGGGCTTTGATCACGGAACTCTGATGGGGTGATCCCACAACCCATGCTCCGTGATCAAGCTCATTCTCATGATCACGGAAGTTTGCGCGGGTTACATGAGCGCCCGGCCGGATTGGTCGAACCCGCCAAAAAGCCTGATATCCGACAAATCGCCCAAGCGTCGGCCGTGCCGGGTCGCTCAGAACCAAGAACCGGGCCAGCCAGCGTCGGGCCAGGCCGGGCCGACCGGGCCAGCCAGCGTCGGGCCGGGCAGCACAACCGGACCCCTAGCGGGGAGGCAGGAACCCCACCCGGTCCCGCACCGTCGTCATAGTCCGGCTGGCGACCTCCCTGGCCCTGGCCGCGCCCTCGGCGAGCTGCCGGTCCAGCTCAGCCTCGTCGGCCAGCACCTTCTCGGTCCGCTCCTTGATCGGCGCCAGCGTCTGCACCGTCAGCTCGGCCAGGTCCTTCTTGAACGCGCCATACCCGACTCCGGCGTACCGCTGCTCGATCTCGGGCACGCTCTCGCCGCTCATCGCGGCATAGATCCGCAGCAGATTGGTCACCCCGGGCTTGGCCTCGTCGTCGGCCCTGACCTCGGCCCCAGGGTCGGTCACGGCCCGCGCGATCTTCTTGCGGATCGAGGCCGGCTCCTCAAGGATGTCGACGATGCCCTGAGGAGTCGATGACGACTTGCTCATCTTGGCCGCCGGGTCCTGCAGGTCGGCGATCTTGGCGACATCCTTGACGATGTACGGGCCGGGCAGCACGAAGGTCTTGCCGAACCTGTGGTTGAACCGCTGGGCGAGATCCCTGGTCAGCTCGAGGTGCTGCCGCTGATCCTCACCAACTGGCACCTGGTCGCTCTGGTACAGCAGGATGTCGGCGGCCTGCAGGATCGGGTAGGTGAAGAGCCCGACGCTGGCCTGGTCGGAGCCGGACTTCAGCGACTTGTCCTTGAACTGAACCATCCGGCTCGCCTCGCCGAACCCCGTCAGGCAGGACATCACCCAGGCGAGCTCGGAATGCTCGGCGACATGGCTCTGCACGAAGACCGTGCACCGCGCCGGGTCCAGGCCAGCGCCGAAAAGCTGAGCCGCCGCCGCCCTGGTCCGGCGGCGCAGCAGCACCGGGTCATGCGGCACGGTGATCGCGTGCAGGTCAACGACGCAGTAAAAGGCATCATGGGTTTCCTGCAGCGCCACCCACTGGCGGACGGCGCCAAGGTAGTTGCCGAGGTGAAATGAGTCAGCTGTGGGCTGGATGCCGGACAGCACACGGGGCCTGGACATGCCCGGAAGTCTAGCCGCACCCAAGTGCTACCCAGGGCCGCCAGACCCGCCGCCAGACCCGCCCTGGCCGTTCGCCAGCACCGGCACGATCTCCGGAGCCCCGAGCCTGATCGCGTCCGCGTCAGTGTCGGTCTCGGCCTCCTGCGACTTGCGCTCGGCCGCCACCTCGGCCCGGTAGCTCTCCAGCTCCTTCGACACCTGCCTGGACCGCCAGCGCATCGGCCCGGCCATCAGCTCAGCGACCTCGTCAGCGGCGGACAGACCGCGATCCCAGGTCTCGATCGAGATGTGAGTACGCCGGGCGAGCACATCATTGAGGTGCCTGGCCCCCTCGTGCGTGACCGCGTAGACGACCTCGACCCGCAGGTAGTCCTCCGCCCCCGCCAGCGGCCTGGCCAGGCTCGGATCGGCCGCGATGAGATCAAGCACCTCGCCGATCAGCGTGCCGTAGCGGCGCAGCAGGTGCTCGATCCTTGCCTTGTGCAGCCCGGATGACCTGGCCAGCGTGGCCCGCCCGTTCCACAGCGCGGGAAACCCGTCAGCCCCGGCGAGCGGCACCTGGTCGGTGCAAGAAGGCGCGACCTTGCCATCCAGGCCGTGCGCGACGGCGTCGACCGCGTCCTTGGCCATCAGCCGGTAGGTGGTGTACTTGCCGCCGGCGATCATCACGAGTCCCGGCACCGGATGGGCCACCGTATGCTCGCGGGACAGCTTGGACGTGGAATCCGACTCACCGGCAAGCAGCTGCAGCAGCCCGGCATAGACGCCTTCCACATCGTCATGCGTGAGCGGCACGGCGAGCACCCGGTTGACCTGGTCGAGCACATAGTCGATGTCGGTCTTGCTCGCCGCCGGGTGCGCCTTCGACAGGGCCCAGTCGGTGTCGGTGGTGCCGATGATCCAGTGCCGTCCCCACGGGATCACGAACAGCACGCTGACCGGGGTGCGCATGATGATCCCGGTGTGCGACTGGATCCTGTCCCTCGGCACGACCAGGTGGACGCCCTTGGACGCGCGGACGTTGATCGTGCCGCGACCGCCGACCATCGCCTGGATCTCGTCGGTCCAGACTCCGGTCGCATTGACCACCTGTTGTGCCCGGATCAGCAGCTCGCTGCCCGTTTCCAAATCAACGGCACGCACTCCGGTCACCCGCTCGCCTTCCCGCAGGAAGCCGGTGACCTGCGTGCGCGATGCCACCCTGGCACCGTAGGCGGCCGCCGTCCGCAGCAGGTCGATGACGTACCTGGCGTCGTCGACCTGAGCGTCCCAGTAGAGCAGCGCGCCGGTCAGCGCCGACTTGCGCAGCGCGGGGGCGAGCCGCAGCGCGCTGCTCCTGGTCAGCTGCCGGTGCTTGGGCAGGCCCCTGACCTGCCCCCGGCTGATGCCGAGCACGTCGTAGATGCCGACTCCGGCGCCGATGTAGGCGCGTTCCCACCCCACGTGGGTAAAAGGGAACAGGAAAGAGACCGGCTTGATCAGGTGCGGTGCGATCCGCTGCAGCAGCAGCGCGCGCTCGGAAAGCGCCTCCCGGACCAGGCCGAAGTCGAGTTGCTCCAGGTAGCGCAGGCCGCCGTGGATCAGTTTGCTCGACCGGGATGACGTGCCCGAGGCGAAGTCCCTGGCCTCGACCAGGCCGACGGAAAGGCCGCGGGTGGCGGCGTCAAGCGCGACCCCCGCTCCGACGACCCCGCCGCCCACTACCAGTACCTGACATTCGCCAGCCGTCAGCGCGCTGAGCGCTGACGCGCGCTCATCAGGGCCGAGCCTGCCAGTTCCGCCCGCTATCACAATCAAAAGCTACCTGCCCGGCCAAGCCTTGCCCACGCGCCGCCCCGTCCCCCGGCGCGCTCCTAGGATTTAGATGAAATAGGGCGCGGCGGCTAGCGTGCGCTGGGGCGGCTGATGTCGGCGGTGTAAGCCCTCGCGATCGCCGCCGGGGCCGAGGCCGGCGTCACGGTGACCTCAACCCGCTGGAACTCCTTCAGGTCCGAGTACCCCGAGATCGCCATGGTCCGCCGGAGCGCGCCCATCAGGTTCATCGAGCCGTCAGCGACGGTCGACGGGCCGTACAGGATCTCTTCGATCGACCCGATCGTGCCCACTCGCAGCCTCGCCCCGCGCGGCAGCTCGGGGTGATGCGCCTCACTCCCCCAGTGGTAGCCCTGCCCCGGTGCCTGCGCTGCCTTGGCGATCGGCGAGCCGACCATGACCGCGTCCGAGCCGAGGGCGAGTGCCTTGGCGATGTCACCGCTGTGGGTCATCCCGCCATCGGCGATCACGTGCACATACCGGCCGCCCGACTCGTCCAGGTACTCCCGCCGGGCGGCGGCGACATCGGCGATCGCGGTCGCCATCGGCACCTTGACTCCGAGCACCGCCGCCGTGGTCTGCCCGGAACCCCCGCCGAACCCCACGAGCACCCCGGCGGCGCCGGTCCGCATCAGGTGCAGGGCGGCGGTGTAGGTGGCGCAGCCGCCAACGATCACCGGCACGTCAAGCTCGTAGATCAGGCGCTTCAGGTTCAGCGGCTCGGCCTGGCTCGACACATGCTCGGCCGACACGGTCGTGCCCCTGATCACGACAAAGTCCGCGCCGGCGTCGATCACGGTCTTGTGGTAACGCAGCGTCCGCTGCGGCGACAGGCGGGCGGCGATCGTCACCCCGGCCGCCCGGATCTCCGAGATCCGCTGGCCCACCAGGTCATCCTTGATTGGCTCGGCGTAGATCTGCTGCAGGCGCATGATCGCGGCGGCGTCATCCAGCGTCGCCACCTCGGCGAAGAGCGGCTCGGGGTCTTCGTACCTGGTCCAGACGCCTTCGACGTCGAGCACGGCCAGACCGCCGAGCTTGCCGATCTGGATCGCCGTCGCCGGCGACACGACGCTGTCCATCGGAGCGGTCACCAGCGGCAGCTCGAACCGGTACGCGTCGATCTGCCAGGCGATAGAGACGTCCTCGGGACGCCTGGTCCGGCGCGAAGGAACGATGCCGATCTCGTCAAGCGCGTAAGCACGGCGGCCGCTCTTGCCCCGGCCGATCTCAACTTGGGTCACCGCCCTAGTCTGCCAGGCCGGCCCGCCCGATCTGGTCGGGCACTGATCACGGAAACCACCCGTCGCCGGACCGGGTGAAACTGAGCGTTGTGTAGGACTGGATCTACCCGAACCCCCGGCCAGGCCGGCCGCTAGCACCCGAAATAGGTCGATACCCGGCACACCGTCACCGGGGCCAGGCGGACCCCCACCCCCCGGACTGGCTCAGATCCTGGGCTGGCTGTAGTTCGGGGCCTCGGTCACCATGTGGATGTGATGCGGGTGGCTCTCGGTGAGGCCGGCGTTGGTGATCTGAATGAAGGTAGCCTGCTGCAGCGCGGCGATGGTCCGGGCACCGCAGTAGCCCATCGCGGCCCGGAGCCCGCCGGTCAGCTGGCTGGCCACTGCGGTCAGCGCGCCCCGGTACGGCACCCGGCCCTCGATCCCCTCGGGCACCAGCTTGTCCTCGCGCAGCACATCGTCCTGGAAGTATCTGTCCCTGGAGTAGGACTGCCCTCGCTCGGCGTTCCGCATCGCGCCGATCGAGCCCATGCCCCGGTAGAGCTTGTACTGGTCGCCGCCGATCAGGACCATCTCACCCGGTGCTTCCTCACAGCCAGCCAGCAGGCTGCCGAGCATGACCGTATCGGCGCCGGCGGCGATGGCCTTGGCGATGTCGCCCGAGTACTGCACGCCGCCGTCGGCGATCACCGGCACGCCGACCGGTCCGGCGGCCTCCGCCGCCGCGTAGATCGCCGTGATCTGCGGTACTCCGACGCCGGCCACGACCCGGGTCGTGCAGATTGAGCCGGGACCGACTCCGACCTTGACGGCGTCGGCGCCGGCATCGATCAGCGCCTGC
Organism: uncultured Actinomycetota bacterium; assembly: GCA_963819285.1. Lineage (GTDB taxonomy): Bacteria > Actinomycetota > Actinomycetes > Streptosporangiales > Streptosporangiaceae > Chersky-822. The sequence goes on along the minus strand of CAWFVM010000004.1, from coordinate 712,745 downwards.
GCTCCTGATCTGGTCGCGACGTTGCCGCCGATGACCTCCGTCTTGGAGTTGGCCTTGAGCTGGGCCACCATGTCGAGCACCGCCTGAGAGTGCCCGTGCGCCGTGTCGACCACCAGGAAGTCGACCCCGGAATCGATCAGCGCCTGGGCCCGTCGCTTGGCATCGGCTCCGACCCCGACCGCCGCGCCGACCATGAGCCGGCCGTGATCGTCCTTCGTGGCGTCGGGGAACTTCTCGCTCTTGGTGAAGTCCTTGACGGTGATAAGCCCGCGCAGCAGTCCCTGGGCGTCGACCAGCGGCAGCTTCTCGATCTTGTTCTCGGACAGCAGCCGCAGCGCCTGCTCGCGCGCGACCCCGACCGGCGCGGTGATCAGCGGCATCGGGGTCATGACCTCGACCGCACGCCGGCTGTGATCCTGCTCAAACCTGATGTCCCGGTTCGTGATGATGCCAAGCAACTGCTCATTCGGCGCGACGACCGGCACGCCGGAGATCCGGTACCGCGCGCAGAGCTCCTCGACCTCGGCGATGGTGGCCTCTGGCCCGCAGGTGACCGGGTTCGTGATCATCCCGGCCTCTGACCGCTTGACCACGTCGACCTGCCTGGCCTGGTCCTCCACCGACATGTTGCGGTGCAGCACGCCGATGCCGCCCTGGCGGGCCATCGCGACGGCCATCGTCGCTTCGGTCACGGTATCCATGGCCGAGGACAGCAGCGGGATCCGCAGCGTGATCCCGCCGCGGGTCAGCCTGGTGCTGGTATCGGCCTCGCTCGGCAGCAGCTCGGAGTGAGCCGGGAGCAGCAGTACGTCATCGAAGGTCAGTGCGGGCGGGCCGAACTTAGCGTCCTGGGTCATGACTCTCCGAAAGATGATTGGCGCCATGGCTTTTCACTACATTCTAGTGAGCGTCGCGGTCGTTGCGACGCGCAACCTGGCGCGGCTCACGGGAGGCGGAAGTGCTCGACGATGTGCTCGGCTGGCTGCGCTGCCCGCAGTGCGTCCGCGACGGAGCGCTGACCAGGACCGACGGCTCACTGCGGTGCGGTGCCGGGCACAGCTTCGACCTAGCCAGATCCGGATATGTCAGCCTGCTCCCCGCTGGCGCCTCTCGGAACGCCGGCGATTCGGCCGCGATGGTGGCTGCCAGGCGCGACTTTCTGGCCGCCGGACATTTCGCCGGGCTGGCCGCCGCGATCGCCGACGTCGCCTGCGAGGCTGTTGCCAGCCCCGGCCGCACCAGCCCCGGCCGCACCAGCCCCGCCAATGCCGACCCAGCCAGTGGCCGCGGCCAGAGCGGCCACCGCCCGGATCGGGGCTGCGTGGTCGAGGTGGGCGCCGGGACCGGGTACTACCTGGCGGCCATTCTCGACCGGCTGCCTGAGAGCTTCGGGCTGGCGCTTGACCTGTCCAAGAACGCACTGCGGGTGGCGGCTCGCGCTCATCCCCGGATCGCGGCGATCGGCTGCGACGCCTGGCGCCCCCTGCCCGTCGCGGATGGCGCTGCCGACCTGGTACTCAGCGTGTTCGCACCCCGCGAGGGAGCCGAGCTGCGCCGGATGCTCAGCCCGGATGGCCGCCTCCTCGTCGCCACGCCGTCCGCCGATCACCTGACCGAGCTGATCGGGCCGCTGGGCCTGCTCGACGTCGACCCCCGCAAGCACGTCAGGCTGACCCGCAAGCTGAGCCCGTACTTCGAGCTCGCGGCGACCCGTGAGCACCGTGAGCGCCTGCTCCTTAACCCCGCGTCCGCCACGGCACTAGCGGCCATGGGCCCGGCTTCCTGGCATACCGAGTCCGGCGCACTCGCCGAGGACGTCGCCCGGCTAGGAGACCGGATCGAGGTCACGCTAGCGGTGACTCTCACCTCCTGGCTCCCGGCCTGAGGACGGTTGCCCGGGGTCGGGGTACCCGCGCAGGCTTCCGTGATCATGAAGCAGAGCCTGATCACGGAACATGAGCCGGGTGATCACCCTACGGGGGTTCCGGGCTCTGGCGCGATTTCCGTGATGTTAGCCGGGTGGAGGATGACGGGGTTTGGGGGGAGGTCCGGGGGGCTGGCGTGGCCGCAGGTCTGGCGTCTGGGCGGTCTTGCGGGGGTTTGTGCGGGGCGCTGGCTAAAAGATCTAGGAGGATTTACTCCTGTAGGAGGGTTGACCATCATATTCGCTGTTAAGTCTCCTACAGGAAAAAAGTCTCCTACAGGATCAGGCAAGCCTGGCAGCGGGTGAGCCGGATGTGAAAGCTGAGTCACCGGGGACTAGTCCGGTCCGGGCGAGGTCTCCGCTCACCCAGCCGCACCGCCCGGCCGCGCGGGCCGGCTGAATTGTCGGCGGGCGGCGGTAGGGTGCCGGTCTATGGAGCAGCGGCTGAGTCTTGTCACCCTGGGGGTCAGCGATCTGGGCCGGGCCAGGCGATTTTATGCCGCGCTCGGCTGGGCGCCTGCCGGCGACTCCCCTGACGACGTCGCCTTTTACCAGGCCGGAGGGATGATCGTGGCGCTCTGGAGTCGCGCCAGCCTGGCAGAGGATAGCGCCGTCGGTGACGGCGGCGGGTGGGGCGGGGTGACGCTGGCCTACAACACCAGGTCGCCCGCCGAGGTCGATGCCGTCATCGAGGAGGCCAGAGGTGCCGGCGCGGCGATCGGCCGGGAGCCTGCCGCGACTTTCTGGGGCGGCTACTCCGGGGTATTCATCGACCCGGACGGTCATCCCTGGGAAGTCGCGCACAATCCCGGCTGGACGGTGCTCGCCGACGGCAGCATCAGCCTGCACGCCTGACCAGCGTGCCAGAGCAGAAGGCACCGCAGGAGGCACAGCCCGACCGGCTGCTGATCGGCGTCCTCATCGGGCTGACAGTGTGCAGCGGCCTGCTCGACGCGGTCAGCTACCTGGGCCTCGGGCACGTCTTCACCGCGAATATGACCGGGAACGTCGTCGTGCTCGGCTTCGCGGCTGCCGGGGCGAAGGGGTTCTCGGCACCGGCGTGCCTGACCTCCCTGGGCGCCTTCCTGGTCGGTGCCGGGACAGCCGGGCGCCTCTCCCGGCAAGTGAAGTCGAAGCTGCGACTGCTGATCCTCGCCATCGCGGCCGAGGGGCTGATCACCGGGGTCGCCGCCGCGGTGGCCCTGACAGTGCCCTCGATCTCGACCGGCTGGGCCAGGTTCACAGTCATCGCGCTGCTTGCTTTCGGAATGGGAGGTCGTAACGCTACGGTGCGGCGACTAGGCGTCCGCGACCTGCCCACCACGGTGCTCACCATGACGCTGACTGGCCTGGCTGCCGATTCGGTCCTGGCGGGCGGCCATGGCCCGCTGATCGACCGGCGGGTCGCCGCCGTGATCGCGATGCTTTGCGGCGCGTTCGCAGGGGCGCTTGGCTTCCTGCACCTGGGCGCGGGGCCGACCCTGCTCACCGACGCGGTCTGCGTGCTCGCGGCGGCCGCCGTGCTCACGTCGGCCAGCAGGCGGGCGAGCCCGCAGCCATCCTGAGCCGCCGCGCCTCACTTGGTGAAGTCGATCAGGAACTCAAGCACGCCGTGGTTCTGGGTGGTGACAAAGCTGCCGAAGCTCGGATTCGGAATGGACCAGTCAGCGAAGATGACCGGGATCGAACCTGAGACCTTGATCGAGGAGCCAGTCCGCTCGGCGGACAACTTGAAACTGACCGCCCTGGTGTGCCCGTGCAGCGTCAGGTTCCCGGTAGCGGCGTAGGTCTTGACGACGCCGGGGCCCGGCAGCGGAGACAGCGTGATCGGGCGGGTGAGAGCGAAGGTGCCGGCGGGATAGGTCGCCACGTCCATGATCCGGCCGTCGAACTGAGCGTCGCGCTGGCTCTCATCGCTGTGGATCGTCGCCATCTGAACGGTGAAGGACGCGGTCGTGACCTTGGTGCCGTCGATGACGAGCTGCCCGGTGACCGAGCTCGTCCGGCCGACGGCCACGTTCTTCTGGCCGACTAGTACCTCGTTGACCCGGTAGCCCACCACCGACCCGGTGCCCGCCCGCCAGTCGCCGGCCACCGATGAGGTACTTGAGGTGCCGGTAGCCGAGCTGATCGGACTGGCCTGGCTGGTCGGCGAGCCTGCCGGTGAGTTAGTGGCGCCTGCGCCTGCGCCTGGCTTGAGCGAGAGCGGCGCCGGGGCACTGCCCTCGATGAAGTGGATGTACACGAACGGCACGCCAGCCGCGAGCACGACCGCGGTCGCGGCGGCGGCGATCACCCACCTGAGCCAGTGCCTGCGCAGCCCCATCAGCGCGTTCTCCCGTCAACTTGGACCTAGCCGCCGGCTGACGACTGCCCAGAGTCTGGCAGCGTGGCGTCACGCCACGCTCAGGATTGGCTCTGCGCCGGCTCTGAGCCTCCTCCTCGGGAAGTGCCGACCGGGCGCACGCAAAAGCCGGGACCGAGGCTCCGTGAGGAGTCCCGGTCCCGGCTTACAGTGACAGGCTAGTGCGAGTGGCCGTGTCCGCCGTGGCCATGCCCGTGGCCGGCCTCGGCCTCGGACTTCTCTGGCTTCTCGCTGACCAGTGCCTCGGTGGTCAGCAGCATGCCGGCGATGGACGCGGCGTTCTGCACGGCCGACCTCGTCACCTTGACCGGGTCGATCACGCCCTGGGCCATCAGGTCGCCGTACTCACCAGTCTCAGCGTTGTAGCCGTGACCGGCGGGCATCTCGGCGACCGCGGCGATAACCACGCCGCCTTCGGCACCCGCGTTCAGCGCGATCCAGCGGCCCGGCTCAAGCAGCGCACGCCTGACCACGGCAACCCCGGTCGCCTCATCGCCAGACAGGCCGAGGTCTCCGAGTGACACCGAAGCCTGGATCAGCGCGCTTCCGCCGCCAGCGACGATGCCTTCCTCGATCGCAGCCTTGGTCGCCGAGATCGCGTCCTCAAGGCGGTGCTTCTTCTCCTTGAGCTTCGACCTCGGTCGCGGCACCGACCCGCAGCACGGCGACTCCGCCGGACAGCTTGGCGATCCGCTCCTGCAGCTTCTCCTTGTCCCAGTCGGACGAGGAATTCTCGACCTCGGCCCTGAGCTGGCGAATCCGGTCGCTGATCGCGTCCTGCTCGCCGCCGCCGTCGATGATCGTGGTCGTGTCCTTGGTCACGGTCACCCGGCGGGCCGAGCCGAGCACCTCAAGGCCGGCCAGCTCAAGCTTCAGGCCGACTTCCTCGCTGACGACCTGACCGCCGGTCAGGATCGCCATGTCCTCAAGCATCGCCTTGCGGCGGTCGCCGAACCCGGGCGCCTTGACCGCTACCACGTTCAGCAGGCCGCGGATCTTATTGACAACCAGGGTGGACAGCGCCTCGCCGTCCACGTCCTCGGCCACCATCACTAGCGGCTTGCGCGACTGGGCGACCTTCTCAAGCAATGGCAGCAGATCGACCATCGAAGAGATCTTGCCGTTGTTCAGGAGAATGTAGGCGTCTTCGAGGACGGCTTCCATTCGCTCCTGGTCAGTGATGAAATACTGGGAAATATAACCCTTGTCGAACTGCAGGCCCTCAGTGAACTCAAGCTCGAGGCCCATCGTCGGCGACTCCTCGACGGAGATCACGCCGTCCTTGCCGACCTTCTCGATGGCGTCCGCGATGATCTCGCCCACCTTGGCGTCCTGGGCCGAGATCGTAGCGACGTTGGCGATCTCGCTCCGCTCCTCGACTTCGCGCGCGCCCTTGAGCAGGCTCTCCGACACGGCGGCGGCAGCGGCGTCGATACCGCGCTTCAGCGACATGGGATTGGCGCCGGCCGCGACCGAACGCAGCCCCTCATGCACCATCGCCTGCGCGAGCACGGTCGCCGTCGTGGTGCCGTCACCGGCGACGTCGTTGGTCTTGGTAGCGACTTCCTTGGCGAGCTGAGCCCCCAGGTTTTCCTGCGGGTTCTCCAGCTCGATCTCACGCGCGACGGTCACGCCGTCGTTGGTGATCGTGGGAGCGCCCCACTTCTTGTCGATGACCACGTTGCGGCCCCTCGGGCCCAAGGTCACCTTCACGGCGTTCGCGAGCTTGTCTACACCACGCTCAAGCGCCCGCCGCGCTTCCTCATCGAAATCCAGGCTCTTGGCCATGCAGCACCTCGGCTGATCGTCTTGCGGATGATCCGTTGTCTCTTCATGCCGCTCATGCCGCCGCCCCGGGTAGGCTGGAGAGCCCAGGAGGACGGATCCTCAAGGCCTCCAGCCGATCCGGGGCGGCGCTCACGAGCTGGCGCGCCAGCGCGAAGCCGGCGCACCGCAGTACTCGCTTACTTCTCGATAACGCTTACTTCTCGATAACAGCGAGCACGTCACGAGCCGAGAGCACCAGGTACTCCTCGCCCGCGTACTTCACTTCGGTGCCGCCGTACTTGCTGTACAGAACGACATCGCCAACCTTGACGTCCATAGGAACGCGCTTGCTGCCAGCGTCGTCGAACCGGCCTGGTCCGACGGCGATGACTTCGCCTTCCTGCGGCTTCTCCTTGGCGGTGTCTGGGATCACGAGACCGGATGCGGTGGTCTGCTCGGCATCGAGCGGACGCACAACGATACGGTCTTCAAGCGGCTTGATAACAACCTTGGTGGCGGTCGTCACGATCTGACCTCCCCCTCCGGAAAGGGCTAGCTGAGTTACTAGAGAGGCGACCATGGGGCCTGCCGTCGCGGGTGTCAGACCATCCTCGTCGCGTTAGCACTCTACAACATCGAGTGCCAGTCCCGAACACTAGTCCGGCCAGTCAGCGTCGTCAAATTGACGACGTAACCGGGCCATTTCTGACCAGATCCAGGTCAGAGCAAAGGCCAGATCGGGTCTGGAGCAACCGGCGCGCCTGCCGATAATCTGCACAGCATGGACGACTCCAGTCAGGCACCCCTGACCGCTGCTGATAATGACGCGATCGACGGCAGCGCGGCGGCCGAGCAGATCGCCAGGCGGGCGGCCTCGTTCGGCACGGAGGCGGCGGCTTATGCGCGGTACCGGCCCGGCTATTCGATCGCGGCGATCCGCTGGGCGCTCGCGCCGCTGACCGGTGCCGGGAGACCGGCCCTGGCTCTGGATCTCCTGGATCTCGGCGCCGGCACCGGCAAGCTCACCGCCCAGCTAGCCAGCCTGACGGCCGGCGCGGACGGGGCCGGCGCGGACGGAGCCGGCGCGGAGGGGGCCGACACTCCCCAGGTGAACGTGATCGCGGTTGAGCCCGACCCGCAGATGCTGGCCGAGCTGCGGCGCCAGCTCCCCGGAGTCACCGCCCTGGCCGGGCGAGCCGAGTCCATCCCGCTGCCGGACGCCTCGGTCGACGCGGTACTGGCCGGCCAGGCCGCGCACTGGTTCGACTTCAGTCGCGCCGCGTCCGAGATCGCCAGGGTCCTGCGACCAGGAGGCGTCCTCGCTGGCCTGTGGAACGCCGACGACAGCCGGGTCGGCTGGGTCGCCGGGCTGCATGAGGCCAGCGGCCGCCGGACCGTCGTGCCGATCACCGGCGACCGCGACGATTCCAGCATGACCGGCTGGCTGAACCAGGCTGGCCAGCAGCAGTTCCTCCCCGCCGAGGAAGCCGAGTTCGACCACAGCCAGACCCAGACCGCCGACTCGCTCATCGCGACGCTGCGGACCCACTCGATGTTCCTGATCATGGAGCCGGCCGAGCGCGAGGCGGTGCTCGCTCGCGTACGCGACTACCTCGCGGCGACTCCGCAGACCTCGTCGGGCGAGTTCGCCGTGCCGCTGCGCACGCTGGTGATCCGGGCGGTGCGCTGCTGAGGCCGAGGTCAGCCCGCCAGCACCTGCACGACCGGCAGCCCGGAGTCAGCGGCGAAATCGGGCGCCGAGGGCTCAGCGCCCGCGGCGACCAGGTCTGACCCGAGCGCCGCCACCATCGCCCCGTTGTCCGTGCACAGTCCTGGCCTTGGCACCCTGAGCCTGATGCCGGCGGCCTCGCAGCGCTCCGCGGCCAGCGCGCGCAGCCTGGAGTTGGCCGCCACGCCGCCGCTGATCACCAGGTGATCGATGCCATGAGCCTGGCACGCGTCGACCGCCTTCCTGGTCAGCACGTCGGCCACGGCCTCCTGGAACGACGCTGCGACGTCGGCGACCGGCACGGCAAGCCCGGCCGCCTCGCGCGCCTCGACCCACCGCGCCACGGCTGTCTTGAGTCCGGAGAAGGAGAAGTCGGCGGTACCGTCCCGATATTTAGAACGGGGGAACGAAACGGCTTGCGCGTCGCCTGTGCGGGCAGCCGCATCGATCGGCGGCCCGCCAGGAAAAGGCAGTCCCAGGAGCCTGGCAACCTTGTCGTAGGCTTCGCCCGCCGCGTCGTCGATCGTGGCGCCGAGCGGGGTGAGATCTCCGGTGAGATCGCGGACGAGGAGCAGCGATGAGTGTCCGCCGGAGACGAGCAGCGCGATCGCCGGTGTCGGCAGCGGGCCATGCTCAAGCTGGTCGACGGCGATATGCGCGGCCAGGTGATTGACCCCGTAGAGCGGCTTGCCGAGGGCGAGCGCGTAGGCCTTGGCCGCGCAGACGCCGACCAGCAGGGCGCCGGCCAGGCCGGGACCGGCGGTCACCGCGATAGCGTCGACCTGCCGCAGGCTGACCCCGGCGACACGGAGTGCCCGCTGCACGGTCGGGACCATCGCCTCAAGATGAGCCCGGCTGGCCACTTCAGGCACGACACCGCCGAACCTGGCGTGCTCGGCCACGCTCGACGCGATGGCGTCGGCCAGCAGTTCGCGACCGCGCACCAGGCCGACGCCGGTCTCGTCGCAAGACGACTCGATGCCTAGGACAAGCGGTGCCACTGTCATCCTTGCTCCCCTGCGACGTCGGTGAGATCGCGGCGCATCACCAGCGCGTCGGCACCGGAGGGCTGGTAATAGCCACGCCTGATGCCGATCTCGCTGAAGCCGAACCTGCGGTAGAGCTCCTGCGCCCGGCTGTTGTCGGTCCGCACCTCAAGGAACATCTCCGTGCACCCGCGCCTGACCGCCTCGGCCATCAGCGCCTCAAGCAGCGCCGAGCCGATCCCGCGACCCCAGTGACCGGCCGCGACGGCGAGCGTCACCACATCGCTCTGACCGCCGGCGCCGAGCAGGCCCGCGTAGCCGACGATGCGGTCCTCATCCCTGGCGACCAGGTAGTGCCTGGACCCAGGCTGGAAGTCAAGCTCGCCCCGCAGCATCTGCTCGGTCCAGGCCTCGACGCCGAACACCGATCGCTCGAGCTCGACGACCTCGGGCAGGTCGGCGGGTGTCATCGGGCGCAGTTCCAGGCTCACCGCCGGGCCTGCGCGGGCGCGGCCGGCGGGGTCACGCGCTTGGGCCGCCCCGGTTCCCTGGCATCTGGCCTGCGCAGGTAGAGCGGCTGCGCCGGACTAGCCGGCCGCCCGGCCAGCAGATGGGCGGCGGCGAGCTCGGCGAGGCTGGCCGCGTCCGGGTACTTCGGCCCGATCGGCTCGCCCGCCTGCGCCAGCTCCGGGTACCTGACCGGCCCTTCCCCCGCGATCGGATATCCGGCCGGCAGCTCGGCCGGGAGGTGAACGTCAGGACCTGACAGGCGCTCGGCCGCCGGCGAATACCTGGCCCAGTAGACCTCCCTGCGCCTGGCGTCCGTGGCCACGAGGAACTCGCGGCCGCTCGCCGCCGACCGCGCCTGCGCGGCGATGATGTCGAGCGTGCAGACTCCGTGCACATCGAGGCCGAGCGCGCTGCCCAGCACCTGCGCGGTCACCAGCCCAGCCCGGAGCCCGGTGTAAGGACCGGGGCCGGTCCCGACCGCCACCGCGGTCAGGTCAGCCACGGTGACCCCGGCCGCGGCCAGCACGCTGGCGATAGCAGGAGCGAGCAGCTCGCCGTGGTGGCGAGAATCGACGGCGGACTCCTGCGCCAGGAGATGATGTTCGTCACGCAGCGCGACAGTGACGGCGGGGGTGGCGGTGTCGAAGGCGAGGATCAGCACGGTGTATCAGCGTAGTCACCCGTCGCGAGTCGACGGGACGTCGATCAGGAGCCGACGGCCGGCTCGGCCTTGACGGTCGCCAGCAGGTCCCGCGCTACGCCCATCGCATCGGCCCGCAGCTCGCTGATCGAGACCGGGCCGAAGCCGCCGCTGACTGTCGCCCACAAGCTGGCTGTGATCAGCACGTTCCTGAAGCGCGCGAGTACCGTGGCCCGGTCGGTCACCGAGCCAGTGTGGTAAATCTGCAAGGCGGTGATCGCCTGACTGCCAAGCCCGGAGATCACGGTGATCCTGGCCTTCGGCTGCGGCGTGTGCTTCAGCGGCTTAGCCAGCTGCTGCCTGTCCATGGCAAAGGTGTAAACCGCGTAGCTGGTCGCGCTCCCGTTCCCCGGCGGGATCAGATTGGGCGCGTAGGCCTGCACGCTCACGTCAAGGACGCGGAACGTCGGCTTGGCGTCCACCTGATAAGTGCACTCGCTCTTCGACGCGCTACTCGCCGTCTGCACGTCCTTCGACGGCTTGCCGCCGAGGTACTGGTCAAGCAGAGCGGACGAGAGCACCTTGCACGCATTCGGCACGGTGGCGAACTCGCCCTTCTGCAGGCTCGTCACGTAAGGACGAGGCTTCGCGCTCGGCTGAACGAGGATGAAGATGACCCCGACGATCACGACGATCACGACGCCTGCCGAGCCCCACGTCACCAGCCTGCGCCTGGACCTTCTGCGACGAGTCCTCGCCGCCCGGCTGCGTCCTGGCCTGCGCAGCGCGCGACGATCAGTACCAGCACCACCGGGGCCAGCGGAATCCGGGCTCGCCCGGCCAGGAAGCGGCTCGTCCTCAGCGAATTCCGGCACCTGCGGATCAACGGTCCTGGTGGACCTGCGGCTCGGCCTGATTGTCTCGATGCCGCCGGGAATCGCCCACGGCGGCAGCTCAGACTCAAGATCGGCATCCGGGTCTGACACGCCAAGCGCCTGCCAGCCGCCACCGCGTGACTCGCGCGGGGGCCGTGACCGGCCAGCCCCACCGGTCTGATCTGGCTGGCGTGGCGGATAGCCCTGCTGTGTCACGGCGCCCTCCGGCCGACCTAGGCCGCGCATTACGACGGCGAGCATCTGGAATGTCACCGCAGTTTAGTCTCGTCAACCGCACCCATGAGCGACACATCAGAACAATTGCCCGCCGATCCAGCCCCGCCCAAGCCCGCCCCCTCCCAATTCACCGCCACCCAGTACCACTGCAACCCGGCTCCAAGAGATCCCGCCCCTGCCAGATTCCCGTGATCTTGATCATGGTCGGGTCTTGATCACGGAATCCTGGCAGGGTGCTCACGCGGCTCAGGTTCCGTGATCACGTTTGCCTCGTGATCGCGGACAGCTGCGCCGGGTACCCGGGTGCCTGGCCGGGCTGCCGGCTTCGGCCGGCGTCTGCCAGCCGGACCAGGCGGCGCTGGGCTGTGGCGGTGTCAGGCCTGGCCGGGGGTAGCCGGGCGGCGTGTCCTCGATGCCGGCTGCTTCGCAACGCCCTGCATTGAGGGCACGCCGTCCGGCTCAAGACCGGCCACCACGGACAACCCGCCACGCGCACCCCGGCGGAGCCCCATCGATGTGACATAGCTGGGGTCCCAGCCCCATCGATGTGACATAGCTGGGGTTTCAGCCCCAGCGCTGCCACATCCATGTGCCCAGGGAGCAGGCGGCGCGGGCGGCGGGAGCGGCAGGAGCCGGCCGACGTAGTCCGGACCATGATCATGGAGCTTGGAGGGGGCGACTCAGCTCACTGGTATCGGCTAAGCGTGCGTAGCTGCCCGGCAGCGGTCAGCCAGCGGTCGCCGGAGCCGGCCAGCGTCACCCGCCTTGGCTCATCACCATCGTCCTGACCAGGAGCGTCGCCCGAGCCCTGACCGGGAGCGTCACCCGAACTAGAAGCGTCGCCCTGACCGGAGTTGCTCTGGTCGGCAACGCCAGGGCTGATGGCTCCGGCTGGCGGCTGGCCAGCGCCTGCTGCTGTCCAGGAGATGGTGATCAGGAGGTGCCCGGCTGACAGGCCCTCTACCAGGCCCTCTCCCCACTCGACGACGGTGACGCAGCGTTCGAAGTCAGCGTCCAGGTCCAGGTCATCGACCTCGAGCTGACTGCCGAGCCGGTAGGCGTCGGCGTGTACGAGGTCAGGGCCGCCGCGCAGGGACGGGTGCACTCTCGCGATCACGAAGGTCGGTGACGTGATCGGGCCCCGAACCCCTAGGCCGGCCCCGATGCCCTGGACCAGCGTGGTCTTGCCGGCTCCGAGCGGTCCGGCGAGCACGACCAGGTCACCGGGCACGAGCAGGGCGGCCAGCCGGGCGCCGAGGTCGCGCATCCGAGCGGCCTCGGGCACCTCGATCTGTACTAGCTCAGCCGCCGCCAAGGTCACCATTCCCTGCGTCATCTTTCCCGCATCATCCTTGCTAGGTCGTCCATTGCCGCGTCATCTCTCCTGCGGCCACGCGGCATGTTTACTGCGGCCAGGCGGCCTGGTCAGCTTGATGAGTCATTTCCCTGTGGCGGTGTCGCCGTACGTCCGGGTCAGGGCTCGTGAGATCAGGGCCGCGATGGCCTCGTTGCACTCCTCCGGGCGCTCCAGGATCACCACGTGGCCAGCACCGGAGATCTTGACCAGGTCGGCCCCGCGAATCGCCTCGGCTATCCGATCGGACAGGCGCGGGTCGACCAGCCGGTCCTTGTCACCGGTCAGCACGAGCACCGGGATGCTGGCGAGCGCCTTCAGCGCGTGCCGTTTCTCGTGGCCGACCAGCGCGATGTAGAAGTCGGCGATAACGTCGATCGGCGTGGCCCTGATGATCCGCTCAAGAAAGTCAACCACGGTCGGGCTCACCCGTGAGTCACCGAACGCCAGGTGCCTGGTACCGAAGAAGGCTATGTCGCTGGCCGACTGCCTGCCCCGCTCGACGACGCCGGCGATCCGCCCGCTGGAGGCGCCCGTCATCATCGACGGCACGGCCAGCCTGATGGCCGGCCTGAGCGGCGCGGGCAGCCAGGTCACCGGGTCGATCGTGGAGGCAGCCGTGGAGATCAGCACCGCGCCGATGATCTTGCTGCCGAACAGTTCTGGATGCTGGTCAGCGAGCGCCATGATGGTCATCCCGCCCATCGAGTGGCCGACGAGCACCACCGGCATGTCGCCTGGAGCGGTCGCCATCAGCACCTCGTGCAGGTCGGCTCCGAGCTGGTCAATGCTGACCAGGTCAGGGTCGCTGCGGCCGGATCGGCCGTGGCTGCGCTGGTCCCAGAAGACGCACCTGGCAAGGGCACTGAAGCCGGCCCGCTGGTAGTACCAGACGTCAGCGTTGAGCGCGTAACCATGGCAGAAGATGATCGTGACCGGCGCATCGGGGCGCCCGGCTAGCTGGACATGCAGCGGCAGACCGTCGTCGGCCGGTACCGTCAGCTCCTCGCCGTGCGGGTCGCCGAACGACTCATCGGCCGCCGGATCGGGCCGCAGCCTGATCCGGCCGACCGCGATCTTCTCGGCCAGGACCACGGCGCCGGCGCCGGCGGCTATGGCCCCGGCAGCCAGGCCGGTCACGCCGGAGAGCCGCCGCCAGCTGACCATCAGACCTCCAGCCCGTCGGCCCGCGCCGCACCAGCCATCTCGCTCACTTCAGCCACCCCAGCCATCCCAGCCGCCGCATCGACCACCGTGTCCGCCAGCCCGGCCGCAGCGGCCTCCGCCGCGAACACAGTCGCCTCGGCGCTAGTTACTCCACAGTAGCTTCTCGGGATCTTCCCGGTAAACCTGGTGACAATGTCGTACGAGATCGTATCGAGCAGGTCAGCCCACTCCTGGGCCGTCGGCTCACCGCGATCGCCAGGGCCGAACAGCACCACTTCATCGCCCGCCTCCACCGGCAGGTCGTGAGCGTCGATGACGCACTGGTTCATGCAGACCGTGCCGCTGATCGTCAGCCGCCGGCCGCGGATGAGCACCGGTGCCTTGTCACGGGCGGCTCGCGGTATGCCCTCGTTGTAGCCGAGCGCGATCAGCCCCAGCGTGCTCTCCGCGCACGTGCGATAACGATGGCCATAGGAGACGGCAGTTCCCGCCGTGACCCTTTTACTCTGAATCAGGGCAGTACGCAGCGTCATCGCCGGCCTGAGCCAACCCGGCGGGCCACCGGGCATGGTGCCGAGTCCCATCACCCCGCCACCGGGTCGCACCAGGTCAAACCAGGTATCGGGGCGGGTCAGGAGCGCGGCGGTGTTGGCGAGGTGCCGGACTCGCGGCCTGGCACCCAGCCGGGCAGCCTGATCGAGCGCCTCATGGAAGACCGCGAGCTGAGCGTCGACTGACGGATGGCCGGGGATATCGGCGCAGGCCAGGTGCGACCAGATGCCTACGATCTCGCACCGGCCCGCCGCCTGCCCGGCCAGCGCGGCCGCGACTAGCCCGGGCCACTCGCGCATCAGGGCGCCGCCCCGGCTCATGCCAGTATCGGCCTTCAGGTGCAACCGCGCCGGGCGGCCAGCTACCTCGGCGGCGGCGCAGATCTGGCGCAGCACGCCGGTCGTGCCCGCGCCGAGATCGAGGCCAAGCTCGATCGCCAGCCGGTGCGGCGCATCGGGCGCGGCGAGCAGGCAGGCCACCGGCGCCGAGATACCGGCCCGCCGCAGCGCGACCCCCTCAGCCACCGGGCCCACGCCCAGCCAGGTCGCGCCTCCGGCCAGCGCCGCCGCGGCGGTAGCCAGCATTCCGTGTCCGTAGCCGTCGGACTTGACCACGGCCATGATCTCGGGGCCGGCGGCATACTCCGCCATCGCGGCCACGTTGGATCTGATCGCGTCAAGGTCGACGATCGCCTCTGAGTGACCGTCCATCACGGATAAGTCTGCCAGCCCGCGAGCGAAACCCGGCCAAGGCAGTTGCGCGGGGCCTGGGTACCCGTGGTTAGGTACAGCCATGGTCGATCTCATTCCGCGTCAGGTCCTGTACGGCAACCCCGAGCGAGCGATGCCGAGGCTTTCGCCCGATGGCGCGAGACTTGCCTGGATCGCGCCGCACAATGACGTGCTCAATGTCTGGCTCGCGCCGATTAGCACGCAATCGGGACTCGACCTTGACCAGGCGCAGGCCGTCACCGCCGACACCGACCGCGGCATCAGGACATTCGCCTGGGCGCACGATAACCGGCATTTGCTGTACCTGCAGGACACCGGCGGCGATGAAAATTTCAGGCTGTACGACGTCGACCTGGAAACGATGGAGCGGCGCGACCTGACTCCTTTCGACAATGTTCAGACTCAGATCGTGGGCCTGGAGCCGGACTTCCCGACCGAGTTGCTGATCGGCCTGAACAAGGACAACCCCGAACTCCACGACATATACCGGGTCGACCTGGTGACCGGGTCACTGACCAAGGAACTGGAGAATCCCGGCTTCATAGGCTGGCTCTCGGATTCCCGGCTGGTCGTGCGATGCGGGTTCGCCATGCAGCCGGACGGCTCCATGCAGGTGCTGGTGCGGGACAGCGCGGACCAGGACTGGAGGCTGTTCACGTCAGTGCCGTCCGATGATGCGCTGACCACCGAGCCGATCGCGTTCAGCCCCGACGGGAAGTCGCTGCTGATGATCAGCTCGGCCGACTCGGAGACGGCGCGGCTGGTGCGGCTGGATCTGGCGAGCGGCGCCGAGGAGGTGCTCGCAGCCGACCCTGTCGCTGACGTGAGCGACGTGCTGCTGCACCGGCACACCAAGGAACCCAGGATCGTGACCGTGCTGAAAGACCGGTCCGACTACGTCGTGCTCGACCAGTCAGTGGCCGGCGACCTGGTCGCTATCCGGGAGCTGCACCACGGCGATCCGGTCTTCTCCAGCTCCGACGACGCGGACACGACCTGGCTGGTGTCATTCCTGAACGACGCGGGCCCGGTGCACTACTACCTGTACGACCGGGCGACGAAGACCGGACGGTTCCTCTTCGAGCACCAGCCGCAGCTGTCGAATTACGAGCTGGCCCCGATGGAGCCCTTTGCCTACCAGGCCAGGGATGGCCTGACGATTCACGGTTACGCCACGTTCCCGGTCGGCGTGAGCAGGACCGGGCTGCCGGTCGTGCTCGACGTGCACGGAGGTCCGTGGGCCAGGGACACCTGGGGATACAACCCCAACGCGCAGTGGCTGGCCAACCGGGGCTACATCTGCCTGCAGGTCAACTACCGGGGCTCGACCGGCTACGGCAAGGCGTTCGTGAATGCCGGAGACCGCGAGTGGGGCGCCAAGATGCAGGATGACCTCACCGACGCCGTGGCCTTCGCGGTGGAGCAGGGCTGGGCCGACCCGACGCGGATCGCCATCTTCGGCGGCTCGTATGGCGGGTACGCGGCCCTGGCCGGGGCCGCCTTCACGCCCGAGGTGTACTGCTGCGCCGTCGACATCGTCGGCCCCTCCAGCCTGAGGACGCTGATCGAGACCATCCCGCCGTACTGGGCTCCGCTGGTCGCGCAGTTCCACAAGCGAGTGGGCAATCCGGCGGTGGACGAGGAGTTCCTCTGGTCCAGATCGCCGCTATCCCGCGCGGACCAGATCTCGATCCCGCTGCTGATCGCCCAGGGAGCGAACGACCCGAGGGTCAAGCAGGCGGAGTCAGAGCAGATTGTCGCCGCGATGAAGGCCGCGGGCATCGAGCACGAGTACCTGCTGTTTCCCGACGAGGGACACGGCTTCGCCAAGCCAGAGAACCGGATGCGCTTCTACGCCGTAGCCGAGAAGTTCCTGGCCCGCTACCTGGGCGGCCTGCTCGGAAGACTAGCGCGTCTGATACCTGGCTGGGCTAGCTAGAGACCAGGCAGCCGCTGCTCTGGCCTGGCACTGCCCTGGCCGGCACTGCTCTGGCCGGCACTGCCCTGGCCGGCACCGCCCTGGCCCGCTGCGGGGAAGGCGCGGGCCAGCGCGTCGGCGATGTCCCTGGCCCGGTGCTCGTAGCCGGTCGAGGTGAAGTGAATCCCGTCGGAGATGAACCACTTCGTCCGGACCACCGCCGCCCAGTTGAACACCCGCATGTTCGGGTACATCGCGCAGGCCCTGAGCAGCGTCTGGTCCCAGCGGGCCATGTTCGGCTCGGCGTACGGGCCGCTGGTCAGCAGTGACTTCACGTTGACCCACATGACCGGCTCGCCGTGAGCGGCGGCCATCATCTTCTTAATCCGGTACATCAGGCTGTAGGTCGAGCCAGCGGCCACATCGGCGGTGTCGTTGGTTCCGAGCGCCAGGACCCAGCAGCCGCTGAACCCGCCTCGGACGATCGCCTTGGCCGCGTCATAGCCGTTGACCTGGCCTGGCAGTGCCTCGACCACGGACCGAGCGCCGGAAATATCGGTCACGACCGTCCGGACGCCGACATCTTCGTACCTGGCCACGATCCGCTGCTTCGGATTCGGCAGGTACTCGGGTGAGACCAGGCCGTCCGAGGTCGAATCGCCAAGGTGCGCGACGGCCTGGCAGGACGTCCGCAGCGGCCCAGCCGAAGAGGGCCACGGCGACGACGCCGGCTTCCCGTGAGACCCGTGAGACCCCCTAGACCCCCGAGCCCCGCCTGAGCTGCTTCTGGCATTAGCCACCGACTTGGTGACTGGAAGCTGCACCGAGCCAGCCGACAGCGCCGAGCTAGCGCTGGCAGGGCCGGCCGGGCCGTGCACCACGCCCGACAAGCCGACGCCGGCCACGACGAGCACCCCGGTCACCCCGGCCGTGGCCGCGAGGCCGCCGAAGCTGGTCAGCCTGCCCAGGCTGGGGCCGGCCCCGGCCGGACGCGTCGCCGAGCCGGCCGTGCGCAGGCGGGCCAGGAAACGCTCGATGGCACCATGGCGGATTGGTTCCTCGATAAATTTCCAGGACAGGGCGGCCAGGGTGATCGCGGCCGTGATCTGCAGCACCGCCCGGACGAGGTCTGGACTGGAGTTGACCGGAGTCGTCAGCACGATCACCGGATAGTGCCACAGGTAGATGCCGTAGGACCGGGCGCCGATCCAGCGCAGCGGACCCCAGCCGAGCGCCAGCCCGACCAGGCTAGCCGGGCACGCCGTGGCGGCGACGACTGCCGCCGTAGCGACCGAGAGCAGCACCAGGCCGCCGTGGTAGGCGAACGAGGAGTACTCCCCCACTCGCCAGATCATCACGCCGATCACGACCAGGCCGGCTGCCCCCGCCAGGTCGACCAGGATCCGCACGGTACGACCGGGTGACACGCTGCGGCGGCCACCTGCGACAGTGCCAGCGACGGTGCCAGCGGTAGTGCCGGCGATCGGCCAGGCCAAGGCCAGGATGGCGCCGATCAGCAGGCCGAAGGCGCGGGTGTCGGTGCCCTCGTAAGCCCTGGTCGGATCGACGCCAGGGGTGTAGAGGTGCACCATCGCGAAGATCGAGGCGGCGGCCAGTACCACCGTCGGCCCGATCAGCCAGCGCGGCGCCGCCTTCCCCCGCCGCCGCAGCAGGAACAGGCCGCCCAGCAGCAGCAACGGCCACACCAGGTAGAACTGCTCCTCGACCGCCAGCGACCACAGATGATCAAGCGGAGCCGGCGGGGCGAACCTGGAGAAGTAGGACTGGTTCGCCGCGATCAGGTACCAGTTGCTGAAGTACCCGGCCGCCGCGCCGACCGCACCGCGCAGGCTGGCCAGCCTGACCCGGTCGGCGATCGTCACCCATGCCGTGACGACGGCCAGCATCACGAACAGCGCCGGCAGCAGCCTCCGTGCCCGCCGCAGCCAGAAGTCACCAAGCCCGATCCGCTTCCCGGCCGGCCCGCTCGCCCTCCCGCCAGACCCGCTCGCCGCCTGCCATTGCTCGATCAGCAGGCTGGTGATCAGGAAGCCGCTGAGCGTGAAGAACACGCCGACCCCGAGCAACCCGCCTGAGGCCCACGCGAACTGCTCGTGATAGGCGATGACGGCGAGCACGGCAAGCGCGCGCAGGCCATCGAGACCTGGCAGGTAGCGCTGGCCGGCACCTACGGGCTTCGGCATGTTCCCCCCTAAGCCGCGGCCGTCTCGCGCCGGCCATGCGAGATCCTCGTTCCGCGGGCAGGGGTGAACTACCCAGGGTCATTTCAGGGCTACGTGTCGCAGTCGGCAAAGCTTTGGAAGCTGACGGCGTGTCGCGACCAGCTGGCATTCCGGCGCCGCCATTGTGCCGGCCTACCTGATGACCCCTCCCTTGCTCACGCCGCTGAGCGGAAAGGCCCTGGCCAGCCCCCGGGCGATAATCCTGGCCCGCATGGCGCACCCGACCGGGTTGTAGTGGATCCCGTCCGGCAGGAACCAGCCAGCCTGCGCGACCGCCGCCCAGTCGAGTACCCGCAGATTGGGATACCTGTGCAGAGCCTTGACCAGGGCTGCGTCGAAGGCTCGCTCGCCGGCATCTGACCAGGGTCCCGACGACAGTTCGGTAACCGGGTCGACCCACAGGACCGGCTCGCCGTGCGCGACCGACATCACCTCGTCGATCCTGGCCGTCATGCCGACGGTCGACCCTGCCGCGATATTCGCCGTGTCGTTGGTACCGAGGGCGATGACCCAGCAGCCGCGGTAGCCCTGAGCGCGCCAGGCCCTGGCGACGTCGTACCCGTTCACCTGGTGCGGCATCGTCTCGACGATGGACCGCCCGCCCGACGCGTCCAGGCGCAGGTGCCTGACCCCCACGCCGGCATAGCGAGCGGGCAGCCTGTCCGCCGGGTTCGGCAGGTCGGCGGGCGAAATCAGGTCAACCGAAGTCGAGTCGCCAATATGGGCCACAGACCGACACGACGTCATCCCGCCCGGCGCCTGGCCCTGAGCGCGGTGAGTCTTGCCTGACGCATGCGGCGGCGTTTTGACTGGTGCGCGGCGAGCCTTGCCCGGCGCGCGCGCCGTCTTGGCTGGCGCGCCCGGCTCGCCGGCCCCTGGCGTTCCGGTCGCGCTGGGGACGGCCTGGCCGCTCAGCCGAGCTCCGCCCGCGATCCGGTGGTGCGGCCCGGACCCGGCGGTCACCTCAGCCGCCGCGACCCCGGCAGCGGTACCGACCAGCACCACGCCGACAACCACCGCCAGCGTCACCCGGCGCGAACCAGGCAGACCGGCACGCCGACCCCGAAACCACTCCCGTGCCCGCCTGATACTGGTACGCGCTGAGCGCATAGACGACTCCATTCCGAACTGAGGACTCCGAGCTGAGCGAACTTAAAATCAAGATCAACTTCGATCCGGAAATTATCCGCCACCAGGGAAGGTGCAGCACCTGGCCAGCGCCGACCGGAGCAGTCGCGCTGACCGGGCTCCGCCGGATCTTCGTTAAGGCAGGCAGAACCAGCGCCGCCCGCTCCCCTCGGACAACCCCCGCGCGAGCCACCCCGATTTCGTGACCCCGATCACACCAAGCCTCCCGGCACCCCCCGGCGCCCGAGTGAATCTGCCGGGTACGCCGAAGTCGGGGTGGTCGCAGCGGCTCGCGGCTTCGCAGCTCCCTGTCCCTGGCATGATCACCGAGCATGAGCCGGGTGCCGCGAGGTTCGGGTGCCCGGTCGGGCGGGGTGGCTGAGGCGGGGACAACGGAAAGTGGAGATACGTCAGTCGCCACCCGCCACGTATCACCACTTTGATAACCAGAAAGCTCGCGAACCGGGCAAATTTTCAACGGAAAGTGGTGATACGTCGATCAGGCCCGACGACCTATGAACACTTTGCCGGGTTCCGGACCCCGCCGGGCCAGAGCACGCGATCAGAGCGTTGGCCGAAACCGGTTAAATCCGGCTAATCGAATGACGGAAACGCGGTCACCACCCCAGTTCAGAGATCCGCCCCAGGCAAGGACCCAAGTACCCCAGGCAAATTTCCGTAGTAGTGAAGCAAGCTTGATCACGGAACAGGCTCTGGCGCGAATTCCGTGATCGGGCCGCCACGCGGGCCTGGCGGGCCACCGCCCGGACCCAGACTGGTCCCTGGTGACTCAGCTGTCACAGCCGTCTCACCCGCTGCCAGGCTCGCCCGATCCTGTAGGAGACTTTTTTCCTGTAGGAGACTTAACAGCGAATATGGTGGTCAACCCTCCTACAGGAAAAAAGTCTCCTAGATCTTTAGCCACCGCCCCGGCACCAACCTTCGCAAGCCCTACCTCACCCCCCGAAACTCGCAAACCCGGCGCCTCACCCCCGCAAGTCCAGCCCGTGATCGCCCGCCGACGCTCCGGACCGTCATCTCCGCTGCGGCTAACATCACGGAACTCGCGTCAGAGCCCGGAACCTGGGTCGCGTGATCACGCGACCAGGATTCCGTAGTAAGACTCCGAGCATGATCACGGAGCTTGGATGGGGTGCTCACGAGTCCAGAAAGCCGATCTCTTCTTAGGTCACCCCGGCGAGGTTCCGTGATCAAGACGCCGGCCCGGATCACGGAACCCCGATGGCGTGACTCGCTGGGCTCAGCGACTCACTGTGCCGCGTGACTCACGGTGCCGCGTGACTCACGGTGCCGCGTGACTCACGGAGCCCGGAAACCCGGATCCCGCAGGCTGGGGTGGTCGTAGGCTGCGGGGCGTGGAACGACCGTATGTTGTGCTGAGCTGCGCTATGTCGCTCGACGGGTTTATCGATGACGCGACGCCGGATCGGCTGGTGCTCTCGGGCAAGGAGGATCTCGACCGGGTCGACGAACTCAGGGCCGGTTGCGACGCCATCCTGGTCGGGGCCGGGACCATCCGGGCCGACAACCCCCGCCTCCTGCTGCACTCGCAGGCTCGGCGCGAGGCGCGGGTCGCCAGGGGTCTGGCGCCCGACCCGGTCCGGGTGACGGTGACTGGCAGCGGCGCCCTCGAGCCGACTGCGCGGGTGTTTAACTCCGGGCAGGCCCGGCCGGTCGTGTACGCGGCATCGGGCGCGGCTCCCGAGCTACGGCAGCGGCTGGGCAATCTCGCCGAGGTCACCGATGCCGGTGAGCCGGTACGCCTGGCCCGCGTGCTCGCCGATCTTGCCGGCCGGGGCATTGGCCGGCTGATGGTCGAGGGCGGCAGCTCCACGCTGACGCAGTTCCTGGCCGGCGGTTACGCCGACGAGTTGCGGCTCGCCGTCGCGCCGTTCTTTGTCGGTGATGCGGGGGCACCGAGGTTTGTCGGCGCGGCCGGATTTCCCTGGAACTCGCGGCACCCGGCGACGCTCGCGGACCTGACCAGGGTCGGCAATGACGTGCTGCTCAGCTATGCCCTGTCCCCGCGCTACCAGCCGCCCCCTGCCTAAGCCGAGACCACTGCCCTGATGGCGTCAGGGAGTGCGGTGAGGAGGTCGGCCGCGCCGATCGGGGCGTCGCGGGCGGCCAGGCGGCCGGCCAGGCCGTGCAGGAACGCAGCGGCCGCGGCGGCGTGGCTCACCGGCCGCAGACCCTGCGCCAGCAGCGCGCCGGCCAGGCCGGAGAGCACATCGCCCGAGCCGGCGGTGGCCAGCCACGGCGTCCCGGTCGCGTTGACGAGCACCGGCTCGGCATCATGCTCTGGAGTCGCCACTATCGTGGTCGAGCCCTTGAGCAGGACGGTCACGCCGAGCTCGGTCGCAGCCCGCCGAGCCGAGTCGAGCCTGTGTGCCTCGATGTCGCGGGACGTTCCATTTATCAATCTGGCCAGTTCGCCTGCGTGTGGCGTGACTAGCGTGACCGAGCCTGCAGGCCGCGCGAGCAGATCTCTGCGGCGGCTCAGGACCGTCAGCCCGTCCGCGTCGACGAGAACGGGCAGCGAGGTCGCGAGCACGGCTTCGAGCAGGGTCTCCGCCTCCTGGCCAGTGCCGAGGCCTGGTCCTGCGGCCCAGGCCTGCACCCGGCCGGCCGACTCGACGGCGGCGGCCGGGTCGGCGGGATCGATCACCGTGATGACAGCTTCTGGCCAGTGCTGCCTGACTAGGTCGGCGGCGGGCTGGGCCGACACCAGCCTGACCATGCCGGCGCCGCCGCGAATCGCCCCGCCGACGCTCAGCACGGCCGCGCCCGTATACCGCTCACTGCCCGCGAGGACGCCAAGCACGCCGCGCCGGTACTTGTCTGACTCGGCGCCCGGCCTTGGCAGCAGCGCAGCGAGGTCGGCGGACTGCAACGCGACCGCCGCCGGGCTGGCCACCAGGTACGGGGCGAGGCCAATATCGACGAGCTCCACTGTGCCGGCCAGGCTCGCACCGGGGTCTATCAGCAGGCCCGGCTTGACGGTACCGAAGGTCACGGTGACATCGGCCTCGATGGCGGGCCCGGCGACCACGCCGGTATCGGCAGCTACCCCGCTCGGCAGGTCGGTGGCGACGACGATCGCGCCGCTAGCCCGCGCCTGGGCCACGAGGGCAGCCAGCGTCGCGGCCGGCTCGCGCAGCCCGCCCCGGCCGCCGATGCCGAGTATGCCGTCGATGATCAGGTCGGCACGGGCTATGGCGGCGGCGACACCGGCACCCGCGGCCGGGTCGGCGGCGGCGATGATCCGGCCGCCGCTGCGGCGCAGGGCGTGCGCGCTGTCCTCATGCAGCCGGGCGCCGACCCTGATCGCCATCACGCTGGCGCCCCGGCTGGCCAGCCTCGCTGCCGCGTAGAGCGCGTCGCCGCCGTTGTCGCCCGTGCCAGCGAGCACCACGACCCGCGCGCCATAGACCCGGCCGAGCAGCCGGACGCACACCGCTGCCAGGCCAGTCGCGGCCCGCTGCATCAGCGCGCCATCGGGCGGTGCGGTCTGCGGACTGGCGTCCGCTGACCGCACCGCCGATGTTTGCCTACCGGGTGCCGGTGTTTGCCTACCTAGCGTCGCCATCAGGGCCTGCTCAGCCGACCTGATGTTCTCGACCGTGTGTGCTTGTCGCAACTCGCGCGCCTGCCTGCCGTGCCGCCTGCGGCTACTCGACCGTGACCGACTTGGCCAGGTTGCGCGGCTGATCCACGTCATGGCCGAGCGCATCGGCGAGCTCGCAGGCGAACACCTGCAGCGGCACCGTCGCGACGACCGGCTGCATCAGCGGCGGCACGGGCGGCAGCTCGATCAGCGTGTCGGCGTAGGGGACAACCTTGGAGTCACCTCGTTCGGCGATGACGATCGTGCGGGCGCCCCGTGCCCTGATCTCCTGGATATTGGAGACGATCTTGTCGTGCAGCACCGGCAGGTCTCCCGGCGGTGGCACGATGATCACCACCGGCAGGCCCTTCTCGATCAGCGCGATCGGGCCGTGCTTCAGCTCGCCGGCCGCGAACCCTTCGGCGTGCATGTAGGCAAGCTCCTTGAGCTTAAGCGCTCCTTCCAGAGCCACCGGATAGCCCACGTGCCGGCCCAGAAAGAGCACGCAGCGCTCACCGGCCAGTTCCCTGGCCATCTCGCGGACCGGCCCCATCCGCTCCAGGGTCTCCTCGACGGCGTTCGGCAGATCCCGCAGCTGCTCAAGAACGGTGGCGATCTCGCCGGGGAACATGCTGCCCCGCACCTGGGCCAGGTAGAGCGCGACCACATAACAGGAGATCAGCTGGGTGAGCAGCGCCTTGGTCGAGGCGACAGCCATCTCAGGGCCCGCGTGGGTGTACACGACGGCGTCGCTCGCCCTCGGCATCGAGGACCCCCTGACGTTGCAGATCGCGAGCACCCGCGCGTGCTGCTCGCTCGCGTGCCTGACCGCCATCAGGGTGTCGAGCGTCTCGCCGGACTGGGAGATCGCGATGACCAGGGTCGACCTGGTCAGGATCGGGTCCGAGTACCTGAACTCGCTGGCGAGCTGCACCTCGCAGGGGATCTTGGCCCAGTGCTCGATCGCGTACTTAGCGATCAGGCCAGCGTGATAGGCGGTGCCGCAGGCCACTACGACGATCTTGTCGACCTGGCGAAGCTCGTCGTCGGAGAGCCGCATCTCGTCGAGCACGAGCTGTCCGTCCAGGTTGGCCCGGCCGATCAGGGCATCGGCGACGGCACGGGGCTGCTCGGCGATCTCCTTGGCCATGAACCACTTGAATCCGGCCTTCTCCGCCGCCTCGGCGTCCCAGTCCACGACGAAGTCCTTCACCTCGGCCTCCGACCCGTCGAAGTTCGTGACCGCCACCTTGCCTGCCCGGATCTCGGCGACCTGATTCTGCCCGATCTCGGTGGCTTCCTTGGTAAAGGAGATGAAGGCGGCGACGTCGCTGGCCAGGAAGTTCTCACCGTGGCCTCGGCCGACCACGAGCGGTGAGTTACGCCGGGCGCCGACCACGACATCGGGGTCCCGGTCATCGACGGCGACCAGGGTAAAGGTGCCGGCGAGGCGCTGGCAGACGGCCCGCATCGCGCTGGCTAGCGAGCCGGGGTGTACCTCGTTCTGATCCTTCGTCTGATCTTCGAGCAGATGGGCGACCAGTTCGGTGTCGGTCTCCGAGGTCATGACGTGCCCGCGAGCGATCAGGTCGGCTCGCAGGTCGGCGAAGTTCTCGATGATGCCGTTGTGCACGACGGCCAGGTGCCCGGTGCAGTCGGTGTGCGGGTGCGCGTTCGGATCGGTCGGTGCGCCGTGCGTGGCCCACCTGGTGTGACCGAGCCCGACCGTCCCAGGCAGCGGCGGGCTCTCCGCTAGCGCCGAGGTCAGGTTGCCCAGCTTGCCTGCCCGCTTGGCCCAGGAGATCTTGCCGTCGGTCAGCACCGCGACCCCGGCCGAGTCGTAGCCCCGGTACTCCAGCCTGCTCAGCCCGGCGAGAACTACTCCGAGTGCCTGACGTTCGCCCGCGTAACCCACGATTCCGCACATGGCTGTCAGGCTAGTGCCTGGCGGGCGCCGCCAGTTCCTGGCCGCCGCAAACTTGCCGATCTTGAGGCCTCGCCAATAGCCAGGCTCAGCCGGCGGCGCGGACCACGTCGGCCAGGCGGTCGGCTACCTGGCGGGCCTGGCCTCCGTCTACCGCCTCGACCATGACCCTGACCGCCGGCTCGGTCCCGCTCGGGCGCACGAGCACCCGGCCAGACTCGCCGAGCTCGGCCTGCGCGGCCGCCACGGCGCTGGTGAGCTCGCCCGAGATCGCGGCCTTGGCCTTGTCCACCCCGTGCACATTGACCAGGACCTGCGGGTGCCTGGTCATCACCCGGGCCAGCTCAGCCAGGGATCGTCCGCTGGCCGCGACGGTCGCGAGCAGCTGGACGCTGGTCAGCATGCCGTCTCCGGTGCTGGCATGGTCGAGCAGGATGATGTGCCCGGACTGCTCGCCGCCGAGCACATACTTGCCTTCGAGCATCGACGCGATCAGGTACCTGTCACCGACAGGGGTCTCCACCACCTCGATCCCGGCATCAGCCATCGCCATCCGGAACCCGAGATTGGCCATCACGGTCGCGACCACCGTGCGGCCGGCTAGCTGACCAGACTCCTTCATCGCCAGAGCCAGAATGGCCAGGATCTGATCGCCGTCGATGATCTCTCCGGCCGAGTCGACAGCGAGGCAGCGGTCGGCGTCGCCGTCGTAGGCGATCCCGGCGTCCGCCTGGTGCTCGAGCACCGCCGCCCGCAGCGCATCCAGGCTGGTAGAACCGCAGCCCGAGTTGATGTTGAGGCCGTCTGGCTCGACGCCGATCGCGACGACGTCGGCCCCGGCCTGCGTGAGCAGCCTCGGCGCGAGCTCAGAGGCGGCACCGTGGGCACAGTCGACAACCACCCGCCACCCGGTGAGCGGCCGGGCCCGGCTATCGGGGCCAGGCCCTACGCCAACGGTCTGAAGCAGATGGGCCAGGTAACGCTCGGCCTGCTCGGCTCCGTCCCTGACCCGGCCGAACCCAGCCTCAGGAACTCCCCACGCCTGCCCAGCGTCGGCCTGCTCGGCCATCCGCGCTTCGATCTCGTCCTCGACCTCGTCCGGCAGCTTCACGCCGCCGCGGGCAAAGAACTTGATCCCGTTGTCGGGCGCCGGATTGTGGCTGGCCGACAGCATGACTCCGAAGTCGGCTCCCAGTACGTCGGTGAGATAGGCGACAGCGGGGGTCGGGATGACGCCAAGCCGGATGACATCGACGCCGCAGCCTGCCAGCCCGGCGACCACCGCAGCCTCAAGGAACTCGCCTGAGACCCTGGGATCACGGCCGACGACCGCGCGCGGCCTCGGCTGACCCGCGGACGGCCGAGGCAGGCTCACGGACTGGTCAGCACCGGCTTCATCGCCGCTCGCCCGGCCGCCGCTCGCCTGGCCGAGCACGAAAGCGGCAGCCGCAGCGACCCTCATCGCCAGGCGCGCATCAAGCTCGCGCCCGGCGACTCCGCGTACTCCGTCCGTTCCGAACAGCCGGCCCATAATTCGCACTCCCCCCGCAGTGAAGCCGAACGCTGACCCGAGAAGCGCCTGGAACTCTAGGCGCCCGGAATCCTTAGCGCTGGAATCTTTAGCGCTTGGAGTACTGAGGTGCCTTGCGAGCCTTCTTAAGGCCGGCCTTCTTGCGTTCCTTGATCCGGGCGTCCCTGGTGAGGAACCCGAGCCGCTTCAGCGCCGGCCGGCTCGACGGGTCGACGAGAATCAGGGCCCGTGCGATACCAAGCCTCAGCGCTCCGGCCTGTCCGGTCACGCCGCCGCCGGTGATCCGGGCGACCACGTCGAACTGACCGTCAGCCCCGAGGGTCACGAATGGCTCGTTGATCAGCTGCTGGTGCACCTTGTTAGGAAAGTACTTGTCCATGGTGCGGCCGTTGATCAGCCACTGCCCGGTACCGGGCATGATCCGCACCCGGGCGACAGCCTCCTTGCGACGGCCGGTGCCGAGCGCGTGCCCGGTCACGACCGGCTTGCGCGCCGCCGCCGCCGTCTTCGCGGTGCCGGCCGATTCGCCGGTCTCGGTGGTGTACTGCGAGAGGTACTCGCCAGGCTCTTCCGACGCGGCGCCCGCGCCAGTCGCCGGCGCGGTAGTGGGCTCGGCCACAGTGTCTTCCTCGTGCTTCCTGATCGGCTCGGTAAGTGCTCATGCCAGCTCGTGCCAGCTCGAATCGCCAGCGTCAGCTAGCCGCGGCGCGGCCAGCATCCGACTGCTGGGAGATCTGCGTGATCTCGAATGGCACCGGCATCTGTGCCTGGTGCGGGTGCTCGGGACCGGCATAGACCTTGAGCTTGCGCAGCATCTGCCTGCCCAGCGTGGTCTTCGGGAGCATACCCCGCACGGCCTTGGTAACGGCCTTCTCCGGGTGGGTGGCCATCAGGTCGCCGTAGGCGATCGAGCGGAGACCGCCCGGGTAACCTGAGTGCCGGTACGCCCGCTTGTCGACGAGCTTGTTGCCGCTCAGCGCGACCTTGGCCGCGTTGACGATGATCACGAAGTCCCCGGTGTCCACATGCGGCGCGAAAATCGGCTTGTGCTTACCGCGCAGCAAGATGGCCGAGTGGCTTGCCAGCCGGCCGAGTACAACGTCAGACGCATCGATGACATGCCACTGTCGCTGGACATCGGCAGCCTTCGGGCTGAAAGTGCGCACAGTCATAAGCCTTCGCGTGTGAGTCCTGATGGTTGAGCCCACGGCGGGTCTACAGGCCCGACGTGGGATATCCGCAGCACCGGCGGCAGCTTGACCAACCCGCTGCTTTCAGATGGAACAAAGCGGGCACGGGCCTGCCGGCGCAGATGGACGCGTGCCAAGGATACCGGCAGTTGCCATCCACGGTCAAAAAGACAGCAGATTTAACGGGCCCGCCGCGCGAATTGCCGCCTCCCTGAGCCGGTCAGAACGGGCGCAATCAACCCTACCCGGCTCGTTGGCGGCGTCAGGACGGTACGCTCACCGCATGCGGAATGCGGGTGACGGAACGCCTGGCGGGCCATCAGGCCAGGCGGCAGCGGGTGGCAGCTCCGGCGGCGACGGTAAAGCCAGCGGGTAACGGTGGTGCGTCGCTGTTCACGCCTGCCTATCGGGTGCGCCACGCGACCGCCGTCCAGACTCAGGTCGGCCAGGGCAGGCTTGGTGCTGCCACTCCGCTTACCGACACCTCGGGCTACGACGTCGCGACTGAGCAGCCAGGCTCAGGTTATGGCTGGTCAGAGTCCCGGCAGGCAGGATCGTCTTACCAGCAGGCCGACTACGCCCGCGACGACGCCGCTCCGCCTTCCTGGGCCGATGACGACCTGCCAGCCAGCGGTTATAGCTGGCTGACCGATGATGGCGCCGGCAGCGGATGGCCGACGGCGATGTCGGGGCGCGACGCAGGCGCCAGCAGCCCGCGCAATGCCATCCGCGGCCTTCCGCCGGTGCCTGACGAGCCATTGCCGATCTACCAGCCAGGGCCGTTCGCCGCCTGGAACAAGGGATCGCCGGACCGCGGTGAGGGCAGCCCGCGCAGCGCCGACCTGGGCTCGGGCCCCGGATGGAACAGCCAGCCGGGCGCTCGCGGCCAGTCGGGCGTGCAGACTCTGGCAACGATCACCCCCGATGAGTTCGACACGAATCACTCGATGCCCGCGATCAAGGACCCGATCAGGACAGCGGCGGATGATGCGAACGACCGAATGCTGGCCAGCGGGCCTCGATCGAACGTCAGAGCCGCAGGAGAGCAGCGGCACCCAGGCGACCCGGCGCCAGGTCGCAGAGCACCTGGCGGCCGGGCCTCAGGCGGGCGGACCTCAGGCGGCGAGGCGAGCAGGAAGTCGCGCACTGGGCACGGCTCCAGGCCAAGGCATCAGCCGGTCTGGCTCGCCATCGGAGCGGCAGTAGTCATCATCGCCGGCGTCACCACCGTCCTGGTGACGACCTCCCTCGGCAGCAAGCCGGCCACGCCAGCAGCCCAGAAGCCGCCGGCCAAGCCGAAGCCGACCCAGGCGGCTCCTAGTCCGCCCGCCGGCAAGTGGGAGTACATCGGCACCAGAGCCACGGATCCGATGCCGCTCACGCTCCCCGAGGTCTTCCCGATGAGCTTTGTCGCGAAGGGCGTCCTCATCCACGCGACCGCGCTGAAGCAGGGCCATAACTGCCATGCGGCCCTGATCGGCACCTCACTGCAGGCCGCGGTCAAGAAGGCGGAGTGCACTCAGGTCCTGCGGGCCAGCTACGTCGGGCGACTCGACAACGCGATGGCCACAATCGGCGTGTTCAACCTGACCACCGCGGTCGCCGCGAACCAGGCGGCTCAGCACGTCGGGACCTCAGAGTTCGTCGCGCAACTGGTCACGAAGAAAGGCCTGACCTCCAAGATCGGCCAGGGCACCGGAATCGAGGAAGCTCTGGTCAAGGGCCATTACCTCGTCCTGGTCTGGGCCGAGAAGACGGATCTGACCACGCCGAGCACGCCCTGGCAGCGCCAGCACCTCACCAACTTCATGAATCAGCTGATCGGGAAGACTCTCAACGGCAGCCTGAGCTACCGAATGGTAGAGGGCAAACCAGGCCCCAAAGCCCAAACCCCCGCCCACTGACCCCGGCTGGGCTCCCGCCCCTGGCCACCCCGCACCCCGCACCCCGGCAACCGGCAACCGGCACCCGGCATTCCGCACCCGGCACCCGGCACCCCGTACCCCGCACCGCACCCGGCAACCGGCATTCGGCGTCCGGCACCCCAGGCACCTTCCGTGATCATGAAGCAGGCCTTGATCACGGAACGTGAACCGCGTGATCACCCCACCAGGATTCCGTGATCAAGGCTCTGACCATGATCACGGACCTGGATAGGTGGCTCTGGCGCGAAATTCGTGATCGGGCTAGCGGCTGGTGCAGACCTGGCTTGGGCTAGCCGGGCGGCGTGCCCTCGATGCCGGCTGCTTCGCTTAACGCTCTGCATCGAGGGCACGCCGTCCGGCTTAAGACTGGCCACTACGGAGAACCCGTCCCGTGCACCCCGGCTGAGCCCCGTCGATGTGACATAGCTGGGGTCCCAGCCCCAGCGCTGCCACATCCATGTGGTTGCGGAGCAGGCCCGGCTGCCTCATTACCCGCCAGAGTTCCGTGATCACTGCTCGCGGACCATGATCGCGGAACATCAGCGGTACGTGTGGCGCTAGGTTGCCTGGCCGCGGACGTGTCTGGTGAGACTGGCGCGGGCGGCCAGTTCCTGGTCTGGGGGATAGCCGACTTGCTCCAGGCAGAGCGGGTGGGGCGGGGCTACCCTGACCGCTGGGTCCCTGACACCTGCGGCTAGGACCTGGGCCATCCATGCTGTCGGGCGGCTGCCCTCGCCGATCGCGAGCAGCGCGCCGGTCAGGGCTCTGACCATGTTGTGGCAGAACGCGTCGGCTTCGACGGTCTCGACGGCAACACCAGGCCCGGCCCGATGCCAGTCAAGTCGCAGCAGTTCCCTGACAGTGCTCGCGCCTTCCCTACGCCGGCAGAAGGCGGCGAAGTCGTGCTCGCCGAGGCAGGCGGCGGCTGCCTCATTCATCTTGTCCAGATCTAGCTCGCGACGATGCCCGAGTGTGTCATGCCTGTGCAGCGGATCGACGTGAGACTGACTGTCGCAGACCCGATAGGTATAGCGACGCCACAATGCCGAGAACCTGGCGTCAAACCCTGGAGCAGCCAGCTCGATCGAGTGCAGCCGCACGTCCTGTGGCAAGATCCGATTGAGTCGACTCCGTGACTGTTCGGCGACGGGCACCCAGGCCGACCGCGGCACATCGAGATGTGCTACCTGACCTCGGGCGTGTACACCAGCATCCGTGCGACCCGCGACCGTCAACGCTGGCTGCTGCTCAGTCCTCAGCACAAGCCAGAGCGCGTGCTCTACAGTCCCCTGGACCGTGCGCATTCCTGGCTGAGTTGCCCAGCCATGAAACTCAGCGCCGTCATAAGCCAGATCAAGCCGAAGCCTGACCTGATCGACGTTATTTTCCGCGGTGACCAGTTCGTCGGCGACGTCAGGCCGCCGGAGCGGGTCAGGGGCAATTGCTGCCCCTGACCCGTTCTCTGCGTTACTTGCCGTCGGCCGGCTCAGCGTCGTCAGTGCCATCCTCAGCCGACTCGACCTCGTCGCCAGCCTCGGACGCCGAGCTGTCCAGCGCCTCACCGGCATCGACGTCACCATCGGCGACGGCGCTGTCCTCGATCGCCGTCTCATCGGCACTGGCGAGCGCGGACTCTTCGGCCTCAGCCGTAGTCGCGCTTGCTGCCGCGCGACCACTCCGCCCGCCGTCGGCCGCCGGGGCAGACCGCCGTGCCCGGCGACGCTGCGGCTTGGCCTCTGCGGCTTCGCTGACCAGCTCGATGACGGCCATGGCGGCATTGTCGCCCTTACGCGGGCCGATCTTCGTGATCCGCGTATAGCCGCCATGGCGAGTGGCGTAGCTGGGACCGATCTCATCGAAGAGCGTCTTGACGACCGTCTTGTCGGTCACCATGGTCAGCACCTGCCGCCTGGCGTGCAGGTCACCACGCTTGGCGAAGGTGATCAGCCGCTCGGCGACCGGCCGCAGCCGACGGGCACGGGCCTGCGTCGTGGTTATCTTGCCGTGCTCGAACAGCGCGGTGGCAAGGTTCGCCAGCATGTGCTGCTGGTGTGCTGCGCTGCCGCCCATTCGGCGACCCTTAGTGGGCGTGGGCATCGAAAGACTCTCCTCGGTGTGCGCTACCTAGCGGCCAGTCAGACCGGCCGGTCAGTACTCCTCAGTTTCGACATAGCTGTCATCGTCGTCCGCCCCGTAGCTATCCGCCGCAGTCCCGGGGTCAAATCCTGGCGGGGAATCCTTGAGCGCGAGACCCATGTCGATGAGCTTCTGCTTGACTTCCTCGATCGACTTCGCGCCGAAGTTGCGGATGTCGAGCAAGTCCTGCTCGCTGCGGGCTACTAGCTCGCCGACGGTGTGAATGCCCTCGCGCTTCAGGCAGTTGTAGGAGCGTACCGTGAGGTTCAGCTCCTCGATCGGCAGCGCCAGGTCAGCGGCGAGCGCCGCATCCGTTGGCGATGGCCCGATGTCGATGCCCTCGGCCTCCAGGTTCAGCTCCCTGGCGAGCCCGAACAGCTCGACGAGAGTCATGCCCGCGCTGGCCACTGCGTCTCTCGGACGCAT
Source organism: uncultured Actinomycetota bacterium (assembly GCA_963819285.1). Lineage (GTDB taxonomy): Bacteria > Actinomycetota > Actinomycetes > Streptosporangiales > Streptosporangiaceae > Chersky-822. The sequence continues at coordinate 679,859 of CAWFVM010000004.1, read as the reverse complement.
GCAGGGCTTGGTCTCCACGTCCAGGATGAGTCGGTCGAAGTCGGTCCGCTGCTCTACTCGGGTGGCCTCGACCTTGTAAGTAACGCGCAGCACCGGCGAGTAGATCGAGTCGATCGGGATGCGGCCGATCTCCTGCCCTGGCTGCTTATTCTGAGAAGCCGAGATGTATCCGCGACCGCGCTCGACGGTCAGCTCCATTTCGAGCTTGCCCTTAGCATTGAGCGTGGCGATGTGAAGCTCGGGATTGTGCACTTCCATGCCGGCCGGCGGCGCGATGTCAGCGGCCGTAACCACGCCAGGGCCCTGCTTGCGCAGGTACATGTGCACCGGCTCATCGTGCTCGGACGAGACGACGAGCTCCTTGAGGTTCAAGATGATGTCGGTGACGTCCTCAGAGATTCCCGGCACGGTCGAGAACTCGTGCAGCACGCCTTCGATCCTGATACTGGTAACCGCGGCACCCGGAATGGAAGACAGCAGCGTACGGCGGATCGAGTTGCCGATGGTGTAGCCGAAGCCAGGCTTGAGCGGCTCGATGGTGAACCTCGAGCGGAACTCGCCTACCTGCTCTTCGGTAAGGCTAGGACGCTGTGCGATGAGCATGTGCTGATCCTCTCCGCCTGCCCGCTATTTGACAGGCGACTAAGGCTGGTGACACCTCGCCACCAGGTGACCTGACCGGCGCTCCTCGGCCGGCCAGGCTTGTTAAGCAGCAAGTGCTACTCGGTACCTACTTCGAGTAGTACTCGACGATTAGCTGCTCCTGGACGAGCGTGTCAATCTGCGCGCGTGACGGGAGCGTGTGGACCAGAATCCGCATCTTCGTCGGGATGACCTCAAGCCACGCGGGCACCTGCCGCTCTCCGGCTTCAGCCTGCGCCACGATGAACGGTGTCAGCTCGCGGGACTTGGCAGCGACCTCGACAATGTCGCTCTCGCTCACCCGGAAGGACGGAATGTCCACCTTGTGATTGTTCACGATCACGTGACCGTGCCGGACGAGCTGCCGCGCCATGTCACGGCTCTTGGCGAAGCCAGCCCGGTAGATGACGTTGTCGAGGCGACTTTCCAGGATCTGCAGCAGGGCCTCACCCGTCTTGCCGCGAGTCTTCGTCGCCTCGGTGTAGTAGTTGGAGAACTGCTTCTCAAGGATGCCGTAGATCCGGCGGGCCTTCTGCTTCTCCCTTACCTGCAGCAGGTACTCGCTCTCCTTGGGGCGGTTCCTGCCATGCTCGCCAGGCGGGTAGGGCCGGATCTCAATCGGGCACTTGGGCGAGTCGCACTTGGCGCCCTTCAAGTACAGCTTCATCTTCTCGCGGCGGCAGCGCTTGCAGTCCGCACCGGTGTATCGAGCCATCTGTCGCTAACCCCTCAGACCCTGCGCCGCTTAGGCGGGCGGCAGCCATTGTGCGGAACCGGCGTTACGTCCTGGATGGAGCCGACCTCAAGGCCAGTCGCCTGCAGCGATCTGATGGCGGTCTCCCGGCCAGAGCCAGGACCCTTCACAAAGACATCGACCTTGCGCATGCCGTGCTCCATCGCACGGCGAGCCGCGGACTCAGCGGCCATCTGCGCGGCGAACGGAGTCGACTTCCTCGAGCCCTTGAACCCGACCTGGCCAGATGAGGCCCAGGCGATCACACTTCCCGAAGGGTCGGTGATGGACACGATGGTGTTGTTGAACGTGCTCTTGATATGAGCATGTCCGTGCGCGATGTTCTTTCTTTCCTTACGGCGCACTTTCTTGACGCCGGTACGACTCTTTGGAGGCATCCTGCTCTTCAACTCCGGAGGTGATCGGTCCGATGACGTGCCTGGCTAGCCGCTAGGCGAGCCAGGCACCCTGCTGGACTACTTCTTGCCGACCTTCTTCTTGCCGGCCACGGTCTTGGGCTTGCCCTTGCGAGTTCGGGCATTGGTCTGAGTGCGCTGGCCATGAACAGGCAGGCCACGACGGTGGCGGATGCCCTGGTAGCAGCCGATCTCGATCTTCCGCCTGATGTCGGACTGCACTTCCCGGCGCAGGTCACCCTCGACCTTGTAGTTCGCGTCGATCCAGTCTCGCAGTTGCACAAGATCATCGTCTGTGACTTGGTGAACGCGGGTATCTCCGCTGATCCCCGTCGCGCTGAGAGTCTCAAGCGCGCGAGTCCTGCCGATCCCGTAAATATACGTCAGCGCGACCTCAAGCCGCTTCTCGCGCGGCAGGTCTACGCCGGCTAGGCGTGCCATCCCGGGCAACTCCTTCTCATCTGGAGGTCCTTCGCTCCGCTCCTCGTCTGTGCCCTAGACGTGGCCCCAGCCTCCTCCGGGGGTCTTCCGCGCGGCCAGTGGCCACGCGGAGCGCGGTGCGCGTATGTGGCTATCAGCCCTGCCGCTGCTTGTGTCGCGGGTCGGAGCAGATGACCATAACCCGTCCATGCCGACGAATGATCCGGCACTTACTGCAGATCTTCTTAACGCTCGGCTTGACCTTCATCGGTAAATCTCCTTAGGTGCTCAGGTCGCAGTTGTCAACCGCTAACCTCGGGTTCTCATTCCCTGGGCGCCCGGCCGGGGCTTCCAGGCCGGATTACCCGACTGTGACGCTTGGCCCCGAGCACCTATTTGTCGCTAATTGCTTGTCACTTATATCGATAGACAATACGCCCGCGGCTCAGGTCGTACGGGCTCAGCTCAACGACCACCCGGTCGTCGGGCAGGATCCGGATGTAGTGCATCCGCATCTTGCCGCTGATATGAGCAAGTACCTTATGCCCATTATCGAGCCTCGACCCTGAAGAACGCATTGGGAAGCGACTCGACAACCGTACCCTCGATCTCGATGGCACCGTCTTTCTTGGGCATATCCTCCGCGCTTCGCTGGCTCGGCTAGCGCGCCCCGGGTGGGTGACGCTAACTTGACCGGTCTCGTCTTGTCTTCATCGGACTTGCTGGTACAGCACTGGGTCGCTGCTGGCCCACCGCCTGTGCTGCCGCATCCCGCTAGCTATCACGGCCGCGACAGCATTGGAACGAACATCATGGGTGGCTTCCCGTGACCGACGAGCGCTCACGCGCCACTACCGGATCCGGGGCGATCCCACTGGAAAGCTAAACTCCGCCAGGCAGGTAACCACGGCAGAAGACAGCTTTCTGGGCCGCCGCAAGTCTACTTCAGCGGACGCAGCAATGCGAACCGGGGCACCGAATCACTCTCAGCGGCCCCGAACCCGCCTCACGGGACGGGCCCGCGCGGTCGCCGGGCGCGGTGTCGGACCCGGTGGGCGGTGCCTAACCTCGCGGCGGGCGTGCATATCCCGTGATCATGGAAGATGGCCCGTGTCCGGCGGCGTCCCGCCCCGCCAGCTTCCGTGATCATGGCCGACCCACCTGTCCCAGCCGATCCCGCCCCCGCCGGGCTGCCGCGATCACGGCCGGCACCCCCGTCAGGCTTCGGGCGTAATTCCGGGTGAGCGATCCGGCCCGGCAGGCTCGGGTTCTGGCAGCACCGCCGGCCCGCCGCTGTCGCTGGAGCAGCAGCAACGGCACGACGCTGCTGTCGCCCGCCCGAGAACACCTCGATCAGTAATCCGAAATATCCCCTATGAATCCCGTCGCAATTCCCGTGCACCAGCCACCAGCCCATCACGGAGTTCGCGCAGAGCCATGTTCCGTGATCAAGGAATGCCTCGTGATCACGGAAGGTTGCCGGGTCTCTGACCGGGGCTGCCGGGTTCGGCCGACTCCCGGCCAGCGGCACCCCCCTAACTCGGTGAAATCTGCCGAGCTGGGCGAAGACCTCCGTGCCTGGTGCCTGGTTCCACTCACTCTCAGACCCGATGCCCCGGTCCCCCGGCGCCCCAAGCAGCGTATCCGCGTCAGCGCTCCTGCCCGAACGACAGCTAAGGGACAACGTTGCCGCCCCAGCGACAGCTAAGGGACAACGTTGCTGCGACCGGGGCTGGCTGGGCTCGCGGGCCGGGGGCTGGGCCGAGCCGCGCTGGAGAGGTACATCGATGTGGCAGCGGTGTAGCGCCAGCTACACCGCTGCCACATCGATGTGGCTGACTTTGCCGGAGGCGGGCGGGCGGCGGGGCGGGAACCCGGGTCAGTCGGGGTCGGCGGGGTCTGGGACCTCGTCGGGGGGCGGAGCGGGGGCGGGCGCTGCGGGGGCGGGCGCTGCTGTGGGGGGCGGAGTGTGGGCGGGCGCTGCGGTGGGGGCGCTGAACTGGAGGCCGGGATCGCCAGGGACAGCCGGATCGCCTGGGTTCCCTGGATCGCCGGGGTTCCCTGGATCGCCGAGGCTGGCGGGATCGCCGGGGTTCGCTGGATCGGGGAGGGCGGCGGGGGTGGCGGGATGGCTGGGGGTGCTGAGTTGCTTGGGGCCTAGGAGGGCGCGGCTGCCTAGAAGGGCGCCGATGGCGGCGGCAGCTAGCAGGGGCCAGGCGCTCACTCCTGCTGTCCAGAGTACGAGGCAGGTGATCAAGAGTGAGGCCCAGGCGCCCCAGGCCGCTAGCCAGCGGGGCGAGAAATGCTCCAGGCCGCGGGCGAGGGTGTTGGCGGCGGCTCCGAGCTGGTCGTGCACTGAGGTGGCGGGGAGATCGGCGTGGACTAGCCGGTTTCTTGGCAGCGAGGCTGAGGGAAGCGGGTAAAGGTCGATAGCTGGCAGGTCGGCGGTCAGGTCGTCGAGGTCTTCGACGGTCTTCGCGCTGAAGGACTTGTCTATCCGCTCTGCGAACTCGGTCACGTCCAGCCTGCCTGCGGCATGGTGCTCACGCAGAAGCTCAGCGGTTCGGTCCCGGTCAGCATCCGATGCCCTGATCCGCGGATTGGACGACACTAAGTCCTCCCTGCGGCACTGCCCTGCTCCGCGCCAGCCGTCTCCGGCGCCTTAGCCAGCCCAGCCGGCCGCCCACCCCAGCCCTGCCGACCCCAGCCGAACCGCCAAGCCCGGCCGGCACCCCGCCGAGCTCGGGCTCGCGGCCGGCCAGCCGGGCGAAACCGCTCTCGCCGCCATCGGCGGCCGTGAAGACCACAGGTCCGTCCGCCGTAATCCCCACGGTGTGCTCGAAATGCGCCGCGACACTGCCGTCGGCGGTCACGACGGTCCAGTCGTCGTCGAGCAGCCGGGTGTGCCGGTCGCCGAGCGCGAGCATGGGCTCTATGGCCAGGGCCATCCCGCGAGTCAGGACCGGGCCGTGGCCAGGTCTGCCGTAGTTCGGCACGGCGGGGTCCATGTGCATCGCCGAGCCGATGAAGTGGCCGGTGTATTCCCGCACGATGCCGTAGGGACCGCTGGACTGGGCGCTGCGCTCGACGGCGTGCGAGATGTCGGAGAGCCGGTGCCCGGCCGCGACGGCCTCGATACCCTTCCACAGTGCCAGCTCGCAGGCGGCGATGAGAGCGGCTGCCTCGTCGGAGATCTCACCGATCCCGATCGTTACGGCCGCGTCTCCGTGCCAGCCCCTGACGATAGCTCCGGCGTCGATGGAGAGCACGTCACCGACCGCGAGCCTGACTGAGTCGCTCGGGATGCCGTGCACGATCTCATGATTGACTGACGTGCAGATCGTCGCCGGGTAGCCGTAGTACCCGAGAAAGGACGGCTGGGCCCCGGCGTCCTTGATGACCTGCGCCGCGATCGCGTCAAGCTCGCCGGTACTGACTCCAGGCTTCGCGGCGGCCGCGACCGTGCTCAAGGTGCGGGCCACCACCAGGCCAGCCTCGCGCATCGCGTCGAGCTGACCCGGCGTCTTGATCTCAATCGCAGATCCCCTGTTAAGCCGCATGCTTCAGCGCCTCCTGTTACACGGTACCCGCAGAACGGGGCCAGCCACTATCAGGGATCCGCATCAGCGAACGAAACAGCATCAGCGAACGAATCGTCGCAGGGCCAGCAGAGCCCGGTCGGTCACATCGTCGACCGGGCCGGTGGCGTCGATGCCCAGCAGGATGCCTTCGTCCGCGTAGTACGAGATCAGCGGCTGAGTCTGCAGCTGGTAGACCTCAAGGCGGTGCCTGATCGTCTCCTCGCGGTCATCGTCGCGCTGGAACAGCTCACCGCCGCACTCATCGCACTTGTCGGCCATCGAGGGCGGGTCGAACGCCACGTGCCAGACCCGGCCGCACTTGCGGCAGGTACGCCGGCCGGACAGCCTCCTGATCACCTCATCGTGATCGACCACCAGTTCGAGGACCAGATCGAGTCGCATGCCCCAGTCGGCCAGCATCTTCTTGAGCGTCTCCGCCTGGGGTACGTTGCGCGGGAAGCCGTCAAGCAGGAACCCCGACTGAGCATCATCCTCGGCCAGCCTGCTGGCGACCATGGCGATGGTGACCTCATCGGGCACCAGGTCGCCACGGTCCATGAAAGCCTTGGCCTGGCGGCCAAGCTCCGTGCCAGCGCTCACGTTGTAACGGAAGATGTCACCTGTCGAAACTTTCGGTATCGCCAGGTGGGAGGCTATGAACTGGGCCTGTGTCCCCTTGCCCGCGCCGGGTGGCCCTACGAGGACGACTCGCACTACCTGAGGAAACCCTCGTAGTTGCGCTGCTGCAGCTGGCTCTCGATCTGCTTGACCGTATCAAGTCCGACGCCCACCGCGATCATGATGGACGTACCGCCGAGCGGGAACTGATTGCCGGCGTTGACGAGTGCGATGGCCAGCATCGGAATCAGCGCGACAACGCCCAGGTAGATCGATCCGGGAGCGGTCAGCCGGTTGAGTACGAATCTCAGGTAGCCCGCGGTCGGCCCGCCTGGCCTGATGCCAGGGATGAAGCCACCGGACTTCTTCATGTTGTCGGCGACTTCGTCAGGGTTGAAGGTGATCGAGACGTAGAAGTACGTGAACAGCACGATCAGGATAAAGAAGCTGATCATGTAGTACGGATCATCGCCCCGGATCAGCCTGGCCTGGATCCAGGCCGCCCAGCCGTTCGGCGAATTCTGGTTGCCGAACAGGTTCGCGGCCAGCACCGGGATCGTGAGCAGCGACGAGGCGAAGATCACCGGGATGACACCCGCCTGGTTCACCTTCAGCGGGATGTACGTCGACGTCCCGCCGTACATCTTCCGGCCAACCATGCGCTTGGCGTACTGCACGGGAATCCGGCGCTGCGCCTGCTCCATGAAGGCCACGGCGGCCACGATCAGCACTCCGACGCCGAGCACCAGCAGGAAGATGAAGGCGCCCTCGTTCTGCAAGATGGTGTAGAGCTGGCCGGGGATCACGGCGATGACCTGGGTGAAGATCATCAGGGACATACCGTTGCCCACGCCGCGGTCGGTGATCAGCTCGCCGAGCCACATGATCACGGCGGTGCCGGCCGTCAGGCAGATCACCATCGTACCGATCGTGAAGACCGACTGGTTCGGGACCAGGTTCTGCTTGCAGCTCACGCCGAAGAGCTGAGCCGGGTTCTCGGCCAGCGCGACGACCGCGGTCGACTGCAGGATCGCCAGGCCGATCGTCAGGTATCTGGTGTACTGAGTGATCTTCGCGGTGCCCGACGGGCCTTCCTGCCGCAGTGCCTCAAGCCTCGGGATCACCACGGCGAGGAGCTGCAGGATAATGCTGGCCGTGATGTACGGCATGATGCCGAGCGCGAACACCGTCAGCTTCAGCAGCGCGCCGCCGCTGAGCAGGTTAACCAGGCCAAGGATGCCATTCTGCGCGTTGCCGAGGCAGGCGTGCAGCGCCTTCTCTGAGACCCCCGGCGTCGGCAATGAGGCGCCAAGCCGGAATATCACAATGATGAAGAGCGTGAACAGCAGTTTCTTGCGCAGGTCAGGGGTACGAAACGCCTGGTAGAACGCGGTCAGCATGCGCAGTCCTGAGGTCGAAGGGCCAGTCTCGTTAGGCACCGTGTCATCTGCCGCTCCTCCTCGCTAGCACCGTGACCGGCGAACCGGCCGCGGCCTGGCCAAGCGCGACACGCACGCCGAAGTCTAACGTGGTCGAAGGACTAAGGCTGCCTGCCTGCATGGTACCTGTGCCGCGGCCGATGCAAAGCATCTGGAAACAAGGCATCTGGAAATCAGAGTTGAGTCGCGGTGCCGCCGGCCGTCGTAATCTTCTCAATCGCCGCGGCGGAGAACGCATGGGCGGTCACCCGCAGGCCGCTTGCCGCCTCGCCACCGCCGAGGATCTTGACCAGCTCACCGCGCCGTACCGCGCCCCTGGCCGCCAGGTCCTCTGGCGTGACGTCACCGCCGTCCGGGTACAGCGCACTCAGGCGATCCAGGTTGACGACCTGGTAGGTGATCTTGAACCGGCTGTTGGAGAAACCCTTGAGCTTCGGCAGTCTCCGGTGCAGCGGCATCTGGCCGCCCTCGAATGCCGCCGGGACGTTGGTCCGCGCCTTGCTTCCCTTGGTACCGCGTCCGGCGGTCTTGCCCTTGGAACCCTCGCCTCGGCCGACCCGCATGCGCTTGGTGTGCGCACCAGGAGCCGGACGCAGATGATGAATCCTCAGGCCAGTCTTGCCACCCGGAGCGGCAGTGTCCTTCTCAGCCGCAGTGGTGTCAGCCACGTCAGCCCACCTCCTCCACCACGACCAGGTGACGAACCACCTGAATCATGCCGCGGATCTCTGGCCTGTCGGCCTTGACGACACTCTCGCCGATCCGGTGCAAGCCGAGCGAGCGCAGCGAGTTCCGCTGGGTCGACGTGCCGCCGATCTTTGATTTGGTCTGGGTAATCTTCAGCTCTGCCATTTCCCGCTCCAGCTCAGCTGCTCGACTCGGCCGCGGTAGCCGCAGCCGCGCGGGCCCTGAGCATCGCCGCCGGCGCCACGTGCTCGATAGGCAAGCCGCGCCTGGCCGCGATCTCCTCGGGCCTGGACAGGCCCTTCAGGGCCGCGACAGTCGCGTGCACCACGTTGATCGGATTGGATGAGCCGAGCGAGCGCGACAGCACATCGTGGACTCCTGCGCACTCAAGCACAGCGCGGACCGGGCCGCCGGCGATGACGCCGGTACCCGGGCTGGCCGGCTTGAGCAGCACAACCCCGGCGGTGTCCTCGCCGGTCACGGTGTGCGGGATCGTCCCGCCAATTCTCGGCACCTTGAAGAAGGACTTCTTCGCCGCCTCGACGCCCTTGGCGATCGCGGCGGGCACCTCCTTGGCCTTGCCGTAGCCGACGCCGACCATGCCGTTGCCGTCGCCCACCACGACGAGCGCGGTGAAGCTGAATCTCCGGCCGCCCTGGACCACCTTGGCCACGCGGTTGATGGTGACCACGCGCTCAAGGTAAGCGGTGCCCTTGTCGGCGGCGCCACCGCGACGGTCGTCACGGCGGTCACGCCGCTCGCCGCCACCACCGGTGCCGCTGCCCGGCCCGGAACCGCGCCGTGGAGCTGCTGCCATCAGAATGTCCTTCTCTCGTCGTTCTCTCTCACAGTCGCGGAGGTCATAGCGACAGCCCGCCCTCGCGCGCGCCGTCGGCGAGTGCGGCGATCCGGCCGTGATAGGCATTACCTGCCCGGTCAAGCACCGCGGCACCGACCCCCGCCTCAATCGCGCGCTCGGCGAGCAGCTTGCCCACCTGGTGCGCCCTCGCCGTCTTGTCGCCGCTCGCCTGCCTGACGGCCGCCTCCAGGGTAGAGGCGGACGCGAGCGTGTGCCCAGCCACATCGTCGATCAGCTGAGCGAAGATGTTCCTGGATGACCTGGTCACGACCAGTCGTGGCCGAGCCACGCTGCCCGAGATCTTCTTGCGTACCCGAAGATGACGCCGGGTGCGCAAGGCGATCCGGGCCGACGTACGGCTCCTGCTGCGCACATGCGCCGTGGTTCTGGTGCCAGCCATGCCTACTTACCAGCCTTCCCGGCCTTGCGGCGGACCTGCTCGCCTGAGTACCGCACGCCCTTGCCCTTGTAAGGATCGGGCTTGCGGAGCTTGCGGATGTTGGCGGCGACCTCGCCGACCTGCTGCTTGTCGATGCCCTCGACCACGAACCTGGTGGGCGTCTCGACCTTGAAGCTGATCCCCTCCGGCGGGCTGACCAGCACCGGGTGGCTGAAGCCAAGCGCGAACTCCAGGTCCTTGCCCTTGGCCTGCACCCGGTAGCCGACGCCGACGATCTCCAGCGTCTTGGCGTATCCGGCAGTCACGCCGGTGACCATGTTGGCGATCAGCGACCTGGACAGGCCGTGCAGTGCCCTGACCTCGCCCTCGTCCGATGGCCTGGTGACCGTGATCACGCCGTTGTCCTGGCTGACCTCGATCGGCGTGGAGATCTCAAGATGCAGGCTGCCCTTCGGGCCCTTGACCGTCACATCGCGACCGCTGATGGTGACATCGACGCCAGAAGGCACGCTGACCGGCATTCGTCCGATCCGTGACATCGTTCGCCTCCTCTACCAGACGTAGGCGAGGACTTCTCCGCCTACGCCCTTCTTGTTGGCCTGCCGGTCAGTCATCAGGCCGTTTGACGTCGAGATGATCGCCACGCCAAGCCCGCCGAGCACGCGCGGCAGGTTGTCCTTGCGCGCGTAGACCCGCAGACCGGGCTTGGAGACCCGCTTGATCCCCGCGATCGACCGCTCCCGTGACGGGCCGTACTTGAGCGCGACGACCAGGTGCTTGCCAACCTCGGCGTCCTCTACGCGCCAGCCCGCGATATAGCCCTCTTGCTGGAGGATCTCGGCGATATGCACCTTGATCTTGGAATGCGGCATGGTCACCGCATCGTGATAGGCCGAATTGGCGTTACGCAGACGAGTAAGCATGTCCGCGACCGGGTCGGTCATTGTCATGGCCTGATGGCCCTCCTCGTCGCGGTTTCCGCCATCGCGGACCTGCGACGTGGTCGGTGAGTGCCTGGGCACTCAGATTCGGTCTTCTGCAAAAGAGCGCCTGATGCGCTCAATTTCATGTAAAAAGCTTTTACCAGCTCGACTTGGTGATGCCCGGAAGCTCACCTCGGTGCGCCAGCGCACGGAAGCAGATGCGGCACAGGCCGAACTTGCGGTAGACGGCCCTCGGCCGTCCGCACCGTGAGCACCTGGTGTACGCGCGCACCTCGTACTTCGGCTTGCGCTTCGCCTTGGCGATCAGGCTCTTCTTCGCCACTGTCAGATCTCCTTGAACGGGAAGCCGAGCCGTCGCAGCAGCGAACGGCCCTGCTCATCGGTGGTCGCGGTGGTGACCAGGGTCACGTCCATGCCCCGCTGCCTGTCCACCTGATCCGGGTTGATCTCGTGGAACATCAGCTGCTCGGTCAGCCCGAAGGTGTAGTTGCCCCGGCCGTCGAACTGCCGGTCGGACAGACCTCGGAAGTCACGGATTCTGGGTAGCGCGACCGAGAGCAGCCGGTCGCAGAACTCCCACATCCGGGTGCCGCGCAACGTGACGTGCACGCCGATCGGCATGCCCTCACGCAGCTTGAACTGCGCGATCGACTTACGCGCGCGGGCCACGGCCGGCCGCTGGCCGGTGATCAGCGTGAGGTCCCTGACCGCGCCCTCGATCAGCTTGGCGTCCCGCGCGGCCTCGCCGACTCCCATGTTCACCACGATCTTGGTGAGCGTCGGGATCTGCATCACGTTGGACAGGCCGAACTCCTCAAGCAGCGCCGGCGCGATCTCGGCCGTGTAGCGCGCCTTCAGCCGCGCGGGCGGTGCCTCAGCCAGCGCGACCCCGCCACCATCGGTCGGCAGGTCAATCGCTACCTGGACGCGGCCCTTGCCAGGAGCTGCCTGGGGCTGGACCCGCCCGCCCTGCCGGCTCGCGGCGCCGCCCTTGCCGGTGCCGCCCTTACCAGCGGGGCCGCCGGCCTTCTTGGTCGCAGCCATCAGATGTCCTTACCGCCAGGCCGGGTAACCCGGACCTTCTTCGTGCCGTCGAGCCGGTACCCAGCCCGCGCCGCCTGCTTGGTCTCTGGGTCAATCAGCGCCACGTTGCTCACGTGAATGAGCGCCTCCTGGTGCACGATGCCGCCTTCCTTGGCACCGCGGCGACCCTGGTAATTGACCTTCGTGTTCTTCTTGATCATGCTCACGCCCTGCACGATCACGCGCTGCTTCTCGGGGTCGGCCAGGATCACGGTGCCCTCACGGCCCTTGTCCTTGCCGGCGATCACGACGACGCGATCACCCTTCTTGATCTTCATCCCCTTGGCCTTGCCTGCCCCTGCCATCACAGCACCTCCGGCGCGAGCGAGATGATTCGCATGAACCGCTTCTCGCGCAGCTCTCGGCCGACCGGCCCGAAGATGCGGGTGCCGCGCGGGTCACCGCCATCTCTGATCAGCACAGCGGCGTTCTCGTCGAAACGAATGTAGGAGCCATCGCCGCGGCGGCGCTCCTTACGGGTACGCACCACGACGGCCTTGACCACGTCGCCCTTCTTGACGCCCGCACCAGGCAGGGCGTCTTTGACGGTGGCCACGATGACGTCGCCGATGCCCGCGTATCGCCGGCCAGAACCGCCGAGCACACGGATGCACAACAACTCCTTGGCACCTGTGTTGTCGGCGACCTTGAGCCGCGACTCCTGCTGGATCACGTCAACTCCTGCTTTCTATCCGGCTAGGCCGGGCTATCCGGCTAGGCCGGGCGCTTTCGCTACTTGGCCTTCTCGAGGATCTGGGCTACCCGCCACCGCTTGGTGGCTGACAGCGGCCTGGTCTCGGTGAGCACGACCCGATCGCCGACACCGCAGGCGTTCTCCTCGTCGTGCGCTACGTACTTCCTCGTGCGCCGGATGACCTTGCCGTACTTGGGGTGCTTGACCCGGTCCTCCACCATCACGATGACGGTCTTGTCCATCTTGTCGCTGACTACCAGGCCTTCTCTGACCTTGCGGTAGCCACGGGCCGGAGCCGGTGCCTGGGCGCTGGCTTCAGCTGTGACTTCACTCATCGTCTTCGTCCTCCTGCTCCAGCGTCACGATGCCAAGCTCGCGCTCTCGCATCACGGTATAGATGCGAGCGATCTCCTTGCGGATCGCGCGAAGCCGGCCGTGGCTCTCTAGCTGGCCGGTCGCGGCCTGAAAGCGCAAGTTGAACAGCTCCACCTTCGCCTCGATGAGCTTAGTGTCGAGCTCTTCCTCGCTTGACATCCGCAGATCGGTGGCCGCCATTGCCTTGGCCATCACGCCTCACCAACTTCACGCTTCACGAACTTGCACTTCATGGGCAGCTTGTGCATCGCCCGGCGGAGTGCTTCCCTGGCCACGGGCTCCGGCACGCCGGACAGCTCGAACATCACCCGTCCCGGCTTGACGTTGGCGATCCACCACTCGGGCGCGCCCTTGCCGGAACCCATCCGGGTCTCGGCCGGCTTCTTGGTCAGCGGGCGGTCAGGGTAAATCGTGATCCAGACCTTCCCGCCTCGGCGGATATGCCTGGTCATCGCGATACGAGCGGCCTCGATCTGCCGGTTGGTCACGTACGAGTGCTCGACGGCCTGGATGCCGAACTCGCCGAAGGCCACCCTGGTGCCGCCCTTAGCCGCGCCCGTCCTGTCTGGACGGTGCTGCTTGCGGTGCTTGGTCCTGCGGGGGACGAGCATGACTCAGCCCTCCTTCTCCGTAGCGACCGCCGCACTGGCCGTCGGCTCTTCCGCTCTTGCCCGCGTCTCCTGCTGCGGAGCCGCCGACGAGGCCGCTGACGCCTGCTCGGCCGACCGGGCTCCCCGATCGCCCCGGTCGCCCCGGTCAGTGCCGTCCGGCCCGCCAGGCCTGCGACCACCGCCGCCACCACGGCGAGCCGCGGACGCCGGAGGCCGGTCCCGGCCACCCGGACGCTGCCCGGCCCGCAGGCCAGCAGCCGCCGCCTCGCGCTCGGCCCTGGTCGGCAGGGCGTCGCCGCGGTAAATCCACACCTTGACGCCGATCCGGCCGAACGTCGTGCGCGCCTCGTAGAAGCCGTAGTCGATGTCGGCCCGCAGCGTGTGCAGCGGCACCCGGCCCTCGCGGTAGAACTCGGACCTGGACATCTCCGCACCGCCCAGGCGGCCGGCGCACTGCACCCGAATGCCCTTGGCGCCGCCCTTCATGGCGGTCTGCATAGCCTTGCGCATCGCCCGCCGGAAGGAGACCCGGCTCGACAGCTGCTCGGCCACGCCCTGCGCGACGAGCTGCGCGTCGATCTCGGGGTTCTTCACCTTGAGGATGTTCAGCTCGATCCGGCGCCCGGTCAGCTTCTCCAGGTCGCCCCGGATCCGGTCAGCCTCGGCGCCGCGCCTGCCGATGACAATTCCCGGCCGCGCGGTGTGGATCCACACCTTGACCTTGTCCTTGTCCTCGCGCTCGATCTCGACCTTGGAGATGCCCGCCCGCTCCATGCCACGCTGCAGCATCCGGCGGATCGCGACATCCTCCGCGACGTAGTCCTTATACAGCTTGTCGGCGAACCACCGGCTCTTGAAGTCGGTAGTGATGCCTAGCCGGAACCCATGCGGATTCACTTTCTGGCCCACTAGCGGGTCCCCTCACTAGTACTGGCAGCACCGCGCGCTGACGCACCGCGCGCTGAGGAACTGCGAGATGAAGCACCGCGGCCGGACGTGCTCCGGGCCGGGGTGCTGCCTGCGGCGCCGCCGCGCCGCGCGCCTGCGACCTTGTCGCTCACGACGACCGTGATATGGCTGGTGCGCTTGTTGATGCGGTAGCCGCGACCCTGCGCCCGCGGCCTGAACCGCCGCAGCGTCGGACCCTCGTCCACCCAGGCCCGGCTCACCACCAGCGAGGACGCCGTGGCCCGTCCGGTGTACTCAGCATTGGCGATGGCACTTGCCAGCACCTTGCCGACCGGGTCGCTCGCCGACTGCGGCGCGAAATTGAGCACGTCCCGCGCCTCTTCGGCAGGCATCCCGCGGATCAGGTCCACCACCCGGCGGGCCTTCCGCGGCGTGACGCGTACATACCGCGCCTTTGCCCTCGCTTCCATCGGTCCTGCCTCGCTCTCTCGTTCCTTTACTTAAATAATTCGCGGCGGCACTGTCTAAGCAAACACCGGCAGTTCGTTCTGCGGACTCCAGTCTGCGGAACGAACTGCTAGCGGCGACTGCGCCGGTCGTCCTTGACGTGACTGCGGAACGTCCTGGTCGGCGCGAACTCGCCCAGCTTGTGGCCGACCATCGATTCGGTGACGAACACCGGCACGTGCTTGCGGCCGTCGTGCACCGCGATCGTGTGGCCGAGCATCGCCGGAATGATCATGGAACGGCGAGACCAGGTCTTGATGACGTTCTTGGTGCCCTTGGTGTTCTGCACGTCCACCTTCTTGATCAGGTGGTCGTCGACGAACGGGCCCTTCTTCAGGCTTCGAGGCATCGCTTCGTCCCTACCGCTTCTTCTTCGAGCGTCGTCTGGTGATCAGCTTGTCGCTTGGCCGGTGCGCGCGCCTGGTGCGTCCCTCGGGCTGACCCCACGGGCTGACCGGATGACGGCCGCCTGAGGTCTTGCCCTCGCCGCCGCCCATCGGGTGGTCGATCGGGTTCATCGCGACGCCGCGGACGCTTGGCCGCTTGCCCTTCCAGCGGTTACGGCCGGCCTTGCCGAGCTTGATGTTGCCCTGCTCGGCGTTGCTTACCTCACCGACGGTCGCCCGGCAGTTCGCGTCCACCAGCCGCATCTCACCGGAGGGCATGCGCAGCTGGGCGTGCTTGCCTTCCTTCGCGAGCAGCTGCACGCCGGAACCAGCCGACCTGGCGATCTTCGCGCCGCCACCGGGGCGAAGCTCGATCGCGTGCACGATCGTGCCGGTCGGGATGGAGCGCAGCGGCAGGCAGTTGCCTGGCTTGATGTCGGCGCCTACGCCGTTCTCCACCCTGTCGCCCTGGCGCAGCCCGGCCGGTGCCAGGATGTAGCGCTTCTCGCCGTCGGCGTAGTGCAGCAGGGCGATCCGCGCGGTCCGGTTCGGGTCATACTCGATGTGCGCGACCTTCGCGGGCACGCCATCCTTGTCCGACCGGCGGAAGTCGACGATGCGGTAGGCACGCTTGTGCCCGCCGCCTTGGTGCCTGGCCGTGACCCGGCCGTGCACGTTCCTGCCGCCTCGCCCGTGCAGCGGCTCGACGAGCGACTTCTCCGGCTCGCTCCGAGTCAGCTCGGAGAAGTCCGAGCCGCTCGCACCCCGCCTGCCTGGGGTGGTCGGCTTGTACCTGCGGATGCCCATGTCTGGTTAAGCTCCTATGTGTTTGCTACGCAGCCCTACCGTGCGCCCTAGCTGCCCAGGCCGCCGACGTCGATCCGCTCGCCAGCGGCGAGGCTGACGACCGCTCGCTTCGTGTCCGGGCGCTGGCCCCAGCCCGCCCGGGTGCGACGACGCTTGCCTGGCCGGTTGAGCGTGTTCACGCCGGTCACCTTCACGTTGAATACCGCCTCGACCGCCTGGCGGATCTGCGTCTTATTGGCGTGCGGGGCGACGATGAAGGTGTACTTGTTGAACTCGTCCTGCAGCCCGTAGCTCTTCTCCGAGATCACCGGCCTGAGCAGGATGTCCCGGTGGTTGAAGATCTTGCTCACAGCTTCGCGTCCTCTCGGTCCGCCCGGCCTGCCGCGGTGCCTGCCCTGGCCACGAAGGCGGCCAGCGCGGTCGTGGTGAACACGATCCGGTCACTGACCAGCACGTCGTAGGTGTTCAGCTGACCAGGATCGATCAGGTGCACGCCAGGCGCGTTCCGCAGGCTCTTCCAGGTGACCTGGTCAGTGGTCTCGGCGACCACGAGCACTGACCTGGTGGCGGCGTCGGAGCCCGTCGCCAGGTTCAGGGTTGCCAGCGCGTCCCTGGTCTTCGGCACGGCGCCATCGACGAATCCGTCGATGACCTGAATCAGGCCATGCCTGGCCCGGTCAGACAGCGCGCCGCGAAGCGCCGCCGCCTTCATCTTCTTGGGAGTCTTCTGCTCATACGAGCGAGGCACGGGTCCGTGCACCACGCCACCGCCGGTGAAGTGCGGTGCCCTGATCGAGCCCTGCCTGGCCCGGCCGGTGCCCTTCTGCCGGTACGGCTTCCTGCCGCCGCCTCGTACCTCACCGCGAGACTTCACCGAGTGCGTGCCCTGGCGGGCGGCGGCCTGCTGGGCCACCACCACCTGGTGGATCAGCGGCACGTTCACCTTGACGTCGAAGATGTCGGCCGGCAGGTCGGCGTCAACGGGCTCGTGACTGGCCTCCGCTGCCTTGCGCTTCGGCTTGGCCACCGTCTGTGCCTTGGCCGCCCGTCCGCGCGCTGGCTTGGCGGGCGCCGCGTCATCGGCCTCGGCGGCCGGTGCCTTGGCGGCACGTCGCCTGGCCGGCTTCGCCGGTGCCTCGTCAGCCTCAGCCTCATCGGCGTCAGCCGCGCTGGCCTCAGGCGCCTCGACCTCAGGCTCGTCTGCCTCAGGCTCGTCTGCCTCAGGCTCGTCTGCCTCAGGCTCGTCAGCCGCGCTGGCCTCAGGCGCCTCGACCTCGGCCTCGCTCGCCTCAGCGTCGGCCTCGGCCGCTATCTCATCCGCCGCGTCCTGCGGCTCTTCCGGTTCCGGGCTCATCACGCTCCCGCCTCTCGTGTCCGGCCGCCCGCGCCGAGCGGGGACTTGACCGCGCTGCGCACGAGGACCAGGCTGCCGGCCGCACCGGGAACCGCGCCCTTGATCAGCAGGAGGCCCTTGTCGTTGTCCACCCCGTGCAGGGTGAGGTTCAGCACCGTGGTGCGCTCGCCACCCATCCGGCCAGCCATCTTCACGCCCTTGAAGACATGTCCAGGGAACGCGCAGCCGCCAATGGACCCAGGCGAGCGGTGCTTGCGCTGGGTACCGTGCGATGAGCTCAGGCCCTTGAAGCCGTGCCGCTTCATGACACCGGCGAAGCCCTTGCCCTTGCTCGTGGCCGAGACGTCGATCAGCTCGCCGGCCTCGAACTTCTCCGTGGTGACTTCCTGGCCGATCGTGTACTCGCCAGCGTCGTCCGTCCGCAGCTCCACCAGGTACCGCCGCGGCGTCACGCCAGCCTTGGCGAACACGCCAGCCTTCGGCTTGTTGACCCGGCGGGGATCGATATCGCCGTAGCCAAGCTGAACGGCGGCGTACCCATCGGCATCAGCGCTCCGTACCGCAGTGACGACGCACGGACCCGCGGCCACGACGGTGACCGGAACGATCTTCCCGTCGTCTCCGAAGACCTGGGTCATGCCGAGCTTGGTGCCCAGCACCCCTCTCACTACCTTGGTCATCTCCGTGCAGTCCCTTACAGCTTGATCTGGATGTCGACACCAGCAGGCACATCGAGCCGCATCAGCGCATCGACCGTCTTGGGCGTCGGATCGATAATGTCGATCAGCCGCTTGTGGGTCCGCATCTCGAAGTGCTCACGCGAATCCTTGTACTTATGCGGTGACCGAATCACGCAGTACACGTTCTTCTCCGTCGGCAGCGGCACAGGCCCGACAACCTTCGCCCCAGTCCGCATGACGGTATCGACAATCTTCCGCGCCGAGCTATCAATGACCTCATGGTCATAGCTCTTGAGCCGAATGCGGATCTTCTCTCCCGCCATCGTGGCCTCGTGTCCTCACGCCTAGATATTGCTGCTTCTTTGTGGTCAATCAGCTAGGTACCGAGGGATCCCGGCGCAGGCGTTCAGCCAGCGCCAGGACTCCCCTCGATACCAAGCGTCACTTCTCGATCTTGATGACTCGCCCAGCTCCAACGGTCCTGCCGCCCTCACGAATAGCGAAGCGCAGGCCCTCCTCCATGGCGATCGGCTGAATCAGCGCGACCTTCATCTCGGTGTTGTCACCCGGCAGCACCATCTCGGTGCCATCCGGCAGGCTCACCACACCGGTCACGTCCGTGGTCCTGAAGTAGAACTGCGGCCGGTAGTTGTTGAAGAACGGCGTGTGCCGCCCGCCCTCGTCCTTGGACAGGATGTAGACCTGTGCCTCGAAGTCGGTGTGCGGAGTGTTGGTGCCTGGCCGGATGATGACCTGGCCGCGCTCCACATCCTCGCGCTTGATGCCCCGCAGCAGCAGCCCCGCGTTGTCCCCGGCCTGACCCTCATCGAGGATCTTGTGGAACATCTCGACGCCGGTGACCGTCGACTTCTGGGCCTTCTCCTTGATGCCGATGATCTCGATCTCGTCGCCGGTGTGGATGACACCGCGCTCGATCCGGCCCGTCACCACGGTCCCCCGGCCAGTGATCGAGAACACGTCCTCGACCGGCATCAGGAACGGCTTCTCCGTGTCGCGCACCGGCTCAGGGATCGCCTCGTCGCAGGCGTTCATCAGCTCGAGGACCTTCTCGCCCCACTCGGCGTCGCCCTCAAGCGCCTTCAGCGCGGACACCCGGATCACCGGAACGTCATCGCCAGGGAACTCGTAAGTCGACAGCAGCTCGCGGACCTCAAGCTCGACCAGCTCGAGGATCTCCTCGTCGTCGACCATGTCGGCCTTGTTCAGCGCCACCACGATGTAGGGCACGCCGACCTGACGGGCGAGCAGCACGTGCTCGCGGGTCTGCGGCATCGGGCCGTCGGTCGCCGCGACCACCAGGATCGCGCCGTCCATCTGCGCCGCGCCCGTGATCATGTTCTTGATGTAGTCGGCGTGACCTGGGCAGTCAACATGCGCGTAGTGGCGCTTGTCCGTCTGGTACTCGACGTGCGAGATCGAGATCGTGATGCCCCGCTCCCGCTCCTCCTTCGCGTTGTCGATCTGGTCGAACGCGCTGGCGGTGTTAACGTCCGGGTACTTGTCGTGCAGCACCTTGGTGATCGCCGCGGTCAGAGTGGTCTTCCCGTGGTCGATATGCCCGATGGTGCCGATGTTGACGTGCGGCTTGGTCCGCTGGAACTTGGCCTTCGCCACTGGTCTCTCCTTGTTGCGATTGGCCCCCACTCCTTGTGAGGGTCTGGCGCTCGCTGGCGGCGCCGGCTGGAATTGCTTTCTGGCTATTACTCGACTACTCGGTTACTCGCCTCGTGCCTTGGCGATGATCTCCTTGGCGATGCTGGGCGGGACTTCCGCATACGACTCGAACTGCATGCTGTAGTTCGCCCGGCCCTGCGTGCGGCTGCGCAGATCACCCACGTAGCCGAACATCTCCGACAGCGGCACGTGGGCGGTGATCACTCGTGCCCCGGTCCGCTCCTCCATGGACTGGATCTGACCCCGGCGACTGTTCAGGTCGCCGATGACCTCACCCATGTAGTCCTCCGGCGTCGTAACCTCGACGGCCATCACCGGCTCAAGCAGGACTGGGTCAGCGTGAGCCGCCGCCTTCTTGAACGCCATGGAGCCGGCGATCTTGAAGGCGAGCTCGGAGGAGTCGACTTCGTGGTAGGCGCCGTCGGTCAGCGTGACCTTCACGTCGACCATCGGGTAGCCGGCGAGCACACCGAATTCGGCGGCCTCCTGGCACCCGGCATCTACCGAGGGAATGTACTCGCGGGGGATGCGGCCGCCGGTGACCTTGTTCTCGAACTCATAGCCACCGCCGTCGCCGCCAGTCGGCCCCAGGTTGATGATCACCCGGCCGAACTGGCCCGAGCCACCGGTCTGCTTCTTGTGCGTGTACTCGACCTTCTCGACCTTCTTGCGCACGGTCTCCCGGTAGGCGACCTGCGGCCGGCCGATGTTGGCCTCGACCTTGAATTCCCGCCGCATCCGGTCGACCAGCACCTCAAGGTGCAGCTCGCCCATGCCGGCGATGATCGTCTGGCCAGTCTCCTCGTCGGTCCTGACCTGGAAGGTCGGATCCTCCTCGGCGAGCCGCTGGATGGCGATGCCCAGCTTGTCCTGGTCGCCCTTGGTCTTCGGCTCGATGGCTACGTTGATCACCGGCGCGGGGAACGTCATCGACTCCAGGATCACCGGCTTGGCCGGGTCGCACAGCGTGTCACCGGTCGTGGTGTCCTTCAGGCCCATCACGGCCACGATGTGACCAGCGATCGCCGTCGGGCGCTCTTCGCGCTTGTTGGCGTGCATCTGGTAGATCTTGCCGATCCGCTCCTTGCGGTCCTTGGTGGAGTTGAGCACCGAGGAGCCAGCAGTAAGCGTCCCTGAGTAGATCCGCAGATAGGTCAGCTTGCCGAGGTGCTGGTCGGACATGATCTTGAACGCCAGCGCCGAGAACGGCTCGGCCGGGTCGGCGTAACGCTCCACGTCCTTCGCGTCGGCCCCGAGCGAGTGCCCGTGGATCGCCGGCACGTCCACCGGGCTCGGCAGGAAGTCCACGATCGCGTCGAGCATCGGCTGGACGCCCTTGTTCTTGAAGGCGCTGCCGCACATCACCGGCGTGAGTGCGCTGGCAACCGTGGCACGCCTGATGGCCGCGATGAGCTGGTCTTCGTCCGGCTCCGTGCCTTCGAGGTAGAGCTCCATCATCTCTTCGTCGTTCTCAGAGATGGTCTCAAGAAGGTTGTCGCGCCACTCCCTGGCCGCTTCGACGTGGTCGGCCGGGATGTCCACGATGTCGTAGGCCTCGCCCTTGTCCTCGCTCTGCCAGATCAGCGCGCGCATCCTGACCAGGTCGATGATGCCGCGAAAATCGGACTCAACGCCCCAGGGCAGCTGAATGACCAGCGGGGTCGCACCGAGCCGGTCGCTGATCATCTCGACACAGCGGTGGAACTCGGCCCCGACCCTGTCCATCTTGTTGACGAAGCAGACTCGGGGCACGCCGTACTTGTTGGCCTGCCGCCAGACAGTCTCTGACTGCGGCTCAACGCCCGCTACGCCGTCAAAAACGGCTACGGCCCCGTCGAGTACGCGGAGCGAGCGCTCCACCTCCACGGTGAAGTCCACGTGCCCTGGCGTGTCGATGATGTTGATGGTGTGCTCACGCCACATCGTCGTCGTCGCTGCCGACGTGATCGTGATGCCGCGCTCCTGCTCCTGCTCCATCCAGTCCATGGTGGCTGCGCCCTCATGGACTTCCCCGAGCTTGTAATTGATGCCGGTGTAGAACAGGATCCGCTCAGTCGTAGTGGTCTTGCCCGCGTCGATATGAGCCATGATCCCGATGTTCCGGACCCTGGCCAGCTCCGTGGCGGTAACTGTGGCGGCCACTGTAATGATCCTCGTTCCCTGCTCGATTCAGCGGAGAGATTTATTTCCGCTAAATGGTCTTGATTTCGTCTCTACCAGCGGTAGTGGGCGAATGCCTTGTTGGACTCGGCCATCTTGTGCGTGTCCTCGCGGCGCTTGACGCTCGCACCGAGTCCGTTGCTCGCGTCGAGCAGCTCGTTCATGAGCCGCTCGGTCATCGTCTTCTCGCGGCGTGACCGTGAGTAGGAGACCAGCCAGCGCAGGGCCAGCGTGGTACTGCGGGATGCCCTGACCTCGACCGGCACCTGGTAGGTCGCGCCACCGACGCGGCGGCTGCGAACCTCGAGGGTCGGCTTGACGTTGTCGAGCGCCCGCTTGAGCGTGACGACCGGGTCGTTGCCGGTCTTGTCCCGGCAGCCTTCGAGTGCGCCGTAGACGATGCGCTCGGCGAGCGAGCGCTTGCCACTGCGGAGCACCTTGTTCACCAGCGCGGTGACGAGCGGTGAGCCGTACACCGGGTCGGTGACGAGCTGTCGCTTGGTCGCTGGACCCTTGCGCGGCATATCAGCTCTTCTCCTTCTTCGCGCCGTAACGACTGCGGGCCTGCTTGCGGTTGCGCACGCCCTGGGTGTCGAGCGAACCGCGGATGATCTTGTACCGGACACCGGGCAGGTCACGCACCCGGCCGCCGCGCACGAGCACGATCGAGTGCTCCTGGAGGTTGTGGCCGACGCCGGGGATGTAGGCGGTCACCTCGACGTGACTCGTCAGCCTGACCCTGGCGACCTTGCGAAGGGCCGAGTTGGGCTTCTTGGGCGTGGTCGTGTAGACGCGCGTGCAGACCCCGCGACGCTGCGGGCTGCCCTTGAGCGCCGGGGTCTTGTTCTTGCCTACCTTGTCCTGGCGGCCCTTTCGGACCAGCTGCTGGATCGTGGGCACCGCGTCTCCGTCTTCTACTACTCGATCATTGCCGGTCGGTCTTCTTACTCGCCCGCGCGGCTCCGGGGCGCACCCGCTTAAGGGCGCGACCAGCGTCGCTCGCACAGACTGTTGGTCTGCCTCCGACCCCCGCGCTCGGGTGTGTCGCCGTTCTCACGGCGCACCAAGGCTGCAAGCAGCCCGGGTAACGGGGAGGGAGTCGCACACATCCGGCTCTAGCGACCGGCTGCCATGACGGCGGCCCAAGCCACAACCCGGACGTGCGTACCCGCAAGCGCGGGCACGAAGAGCCAGGATACCCAACGCTGACCACCAACGTCAAAGCGAATGAGTGTCCTGTCTCTGCGAACGCTTTACCCTATCCGATCCAGGGGCGTCCGCGTGCACGCCTTGACCCGCTCGTGACCTAGCCCCGCCTCCAGCCCCGTTCCGGCGACTCCGGCCCCACCTGGATTCCGTGATCATGGTCGATCCGCCCCGTCAAGGTTCCGTGTCATAGTCGAGGCCTTGATCACGGAATCCAGGTGGGGTAATCACACGGCTCATGTTCCGTGATCAAGCTTTGCTTCATGATCACGGAAGCCTGCGAGGGTACTCGGGCACCCGCGAAACGGCGCGAGGGCACGACCCGACGTACCGGGCCGCGCCCCTCGCGCGCGCTTACTCTCCTGCTGCCTGCTCTCCTGCTGCCTACCTGTGGTAGGCGCCGAAGTCGTACTCCTCAAGCGGCACCGAGTCGCCTGACGGGGCGCCGAACGGGTAGGTGACATCCGGCGTCGTGTAGGTCGCGGGGTAGGCGGCGGCTCTGGCGTCGTCCTTGGGCTCGACCCGCAGCGCACGGTAGCGCTGCATGCCGGTGCCGGCCGGGATCAGCTTGCCGATGATCACGTTCTCCTTGAGGCCGACCAGCGAGTCCGACCTGGCGTGGATCGCCGCGTCGGTGAGTACCCGTGTCGTCTCCTGGAACGAGGCCGCCGACAGCCACGATTCGGTGGCCAGCGACGCCTTGGTGATCCCCATCAGGACCGGGCGGCCAGCGGCTGACGTGCCACCGGTCTCCACGATCGCGCGGTTGACCTCCTCGAACTTCGGCCGCTCGACGAGCTCGCCAGGCAGCAGGTCGGTGTCGCCCGACTCAAGGACGTTCACCCGCTTGAGCATCTGCCTGATGATGATCTCGATGTGCTTATCGTGGATCGACACGCCCTGGGACCGGTAGACCTCCTGGACCTCGTGCACCAGGTGCAGCTGCACCTCACGAGAGCCAAGGATCCGCAGCACCTCGTGCGGGTTGACCGCGCCCGCGATGAGCTGCTGGCCCACCTTGACGTGGTCGCCGTCCGCGACGAGCAGCCGCGACCTGATCGACACCTGGTACGGCACCTCTTCCGAGCCGTCGTCCGGGGTGACGATGATCTTGCGGGCCTTGTCAGCCTCGTCGATCCTGACCCGGCCGTCGACCTCGCTGATCGGCGCCATGCCCTTGGGAATCCTGGCCTCGAACAGCTCCTGGATTCGCGGCAGGCCGTGGGTGATGTCCAGGCCAGCGACACCACCGGTGTGGAAGGTACGCATCGTCAGCTGGGTGCCAGGCTCGCCGATCGACTGGGCGGCGATGATGCCGACCGCCTCGCCGACGTCGACCCGCTTGCCAGTGGCCAGCGAGCGGCCGTAGCACTTGGCGCAGACGCCGACCTTGGCCTGGCAGACCAGCACGCTGTAGGTGCGCACCGACTCCACGCCGGCCGCCACCGCCGCGTCGATCATCGACTCGGTGATGTCCGACTCAGCTTCCACGATGACCGAGCCATCGGGGCCGGTCACGTCCTCTGCGAGAGTGCGCCCGGTGCCGGTGTTCTCGATGTTGGCCAGCTTGCGGACGCTGCCGTCAGCATCCTTGTCGCCGATCCGCATCGCCAGCGAGCGGTCAGTATTGCAGTCCTCCTCGCGGACGATCACGTCCTGCGCGACGTCCACCAGGCGCCGGGTGAGGTACCCGGAGTCGGCGGTGCGCAGGGCGGTGTCGGCCAGCCCCTTGCGGGCGCCGTGCGTCGAGATGAAGTACTCGAGCACGGACAGGCCCTCGCGGAAGCTGGACTTGATCGGCCTCGGGATGGTCTCGCCCTTCGGGTTGGAGACCAGGCCGCGCATGCCGGCGATCTGCCTGACCTGCATCTGGTTGCCTCGGGCACCGGAGTTGACCATCATCCAGACCGGGTTGGTCTCGGGGAAGGCCTTCTCCATGTCCTGTGCCACGTCGGCCGTGGCGTGCGTCCAGATCTCGATCAGCTCCTGGCGCCGCTCGTCGTCTGTGATCAGGCCGCGCTCGTACTCACGCTGCACCTTGTCGGCGCGCCGCTCGTAGGTGTCCAGGATCGCCGCCTTGTTCGGCGGTGCGACGACGTCCTCGATCGCGATGGTGACCCCGGCCCTGGTCGCCCAGTGGAACCCGGCGTCCTTGAGGTTGTCGAGCGCCGCGGCGACTTCGACCTTGGGGTACTTCTCGGCCAGCTCGTTCACGATCACCGAGAGCTGCTTCTTGCCAACTTCATAATTGACGAAAGGATAATCCTTCGGCAGCGTCTCGTTGAATAGGCAGCGCCCGAGGGTAGTAGTCAGCCTGAACTGCTGGCCGGGCTCCCAGCCCTCATACGGGATCACTCGCACGGGCGGCGCTGTATCGCGCAGCCGCACGGTGATCTCAGCCTGAACGTCGACCTCGCCCCGGTCGTAGGCCATCAGCGCCTCGGACAGGCCGCCGAAGATCCGCCCGGTGCCCTTCGCCTCCGGGGTCTGCCTGGTCAGGCAGTAGATCCCGATGATCATGTCCTGGGTGGGCATGGTCACTGGCTTGCCGTCGGCCGGCTTGAGGATGTTGTTGGTCGACAGCATGAGGATCCGCGCCTCGGCCTGGGCCTCGGCCGACAGCGGCACGTGCACCGCCATCTGGTCACCGTCGAAGTCCGCGTTGAACGCGGTGCAGACGAGCGGGTGGATCTGGATCGCCTTGCCCTCGACGAGCTGCGGCTCGAACGCCTGGATGCCGAGCCGGTGCAGCGTCGGCGCGCGGTTCAGCAGCACCGGGTGCTCACGGATGACCTCTTCGAGCACGTCCCAGACCACTGGGCGGGCGCGCTCGACCATCCGCTTGGCCGACTTGATGTTCTGCGCGTGATTGAGGTCGACTAGCCGCTTCATCACGAACGGCTTGAACAGCTCGACCGCCATCTCCTTGGGCAGCCCGCACTGGTGCAGCTTGAGCTGCGGGCCGACCACGATGACGCTGCGGCCTGAGTAGTCGACGCGCTTGCCGAGCAGATTCTGGCGGAACCGGCCCTGCTTGCCCTTGAGCATGTCGGACAGTGACTTGAGCGGGCGGTTGCCAGGTCCGGTGACCGGGCGGCCGCGGCGGCCGTTGTCGAACAGCGAGTCGACGGCCTCCTGCAGCATCCGCTTCTCGTTGTTGACGATGATCTCCGGCGCGCCCAGGTCAAGCAGCCGCTTGAGCCGGTTGTTCCGGTTGATCACGCGCCGGTACAGGTCGTTCAGGTCCGAGGTGGCGAACCGGCCACCATCGAGCTGGACCATCGGCCGCAGGTCAGGCGGGATCACCGGGATGCAGTCGAGCACCATGCCGAGCGGGCTGTTGGTGGTGTTGAGGAACGCCGACACGACCTTGAGCCGCTTCAGCGCCCGCGCCTTGCGCTGGCCCTTGCCGCTCCTGATCGTCTCGCGCAGGTTGGCCGCCTCGGCCTCGAGGTCGAAGCTGCCGACCCGCTCCTGGATCGCCTGAGCGCCCATGCCACCGCGGAAGTACCGGCCGAACCTGTCCCGCATCTCCCGGTAGAGCAGCTCGTCGCCCTCAAGGTCCTGCACCTTCAGTCCCTTGAACCGGCTCCAGACTTCCTCGATCCTGTCGATCTCGCGCTGGGCGCGATCGCGGATCTGCTTGCACTCGCGATCCGCTTCTCCCGCACCTTGCGGCGGGCGTCGCCCTTGGCGCCCGCGGCCTCAAGCTCGGCCAGGTCCTTCTCCAGCTTGCTCTGCCTGGCCTCGACATCGACATCGCGGCGCTGCTCGATCTGGTTCTTCTCGTTGGTGATCCTGGCCTCAAGCGAGGGCAGGTCACGATCGCGCGACTCGATGTCGACGTAGGTGATCATGTAGGCGGCGAAGTAGATGACCTTCTCCAGGTCCTTCGGCGCGAGGTCGAGCAGGTAGCCAAGCCGGCTTGGCACGCCCTTGAAATACCAGATGTGCGTGACCGGGGCGGCGAGCTCGATGTGGCCCATCCGCTCGCGCCTTACCTTGGCCCTGGTGACCTCGACGCCGCAGCGCTCGCAGATGATCCCCTTGAACCTGACCCGCTTGTACTTGCCGCAGTAGCACTCCCAGTCCCTGGTCGGACCGAAGATCTTCTCGCAGAAGAGCCCGTCCTTCTCCGGCTTGAGCGTGCGGTAGTTGATCGTCTCTGGCTTCTTGACCTCGCCATGTGACCAGAGCCTGATGTCGTCGGCCGTGGCCAGTCCAATACGCAGGTCGTCAAAGAAGTTGACGTCTAGCACGTGTGTTGTCCCCTAATCCCCTGGGATTTTCCTTGGATCAGACCTCTTCAACGCTGCTCGGCTCGCGCCGGGACAGGTCGATTCCTAGTTCCTCCGCCGCGCGGAAGACATCCTCGTCGGTGTCGCGCATCTCGATCGCCGCGCCGTCGCTCGACAGCACTTCGACGTTCAGGCACAGCGACTGCATCTCCTTGATCAGCACCTTGAACGACTCGGGGATGCCTGGCTCTGGGATGTTCTCGCCCTTGACGATGGCCTCGTAGACCTTCACGCGGCCAAGGATGTCGTCCGACTTGATCGTGAGCAGTTCCTGGAGGGCGTAGGCGGCGCCGTAGGCCTCAAGCGCCCACACCTCCATCTCACCGAACCGCTGCCCG
This sequence comes from uncultured Actinomycetota bacterium, assembly GCA_963819285.1. GTDB lineage: Bacteria > Actinomycetota > Actinomycetes > Streptosporangiales > Streptosporangiaceae > Chersky-822. The sequence continues at coordinate 652,017 of CAWFVM010000004.1, read as the reverse complement.
CCGAACTGCGCCTTACCACCGAGCGGCTGCTGGGTGATCATCGAGTACGGACCGGTTGACCTGGCGTGGATCTTGTCATCCACCAGGTGCAGCAGCTTGAGGATGTAGATGTAGCCGACCGAGATCGGGTCCTTGAACGGCTCGCCGGTCCGGCCGTCGAACAGCCGCGCCTTGCCGCTGGCCCCGACCAGCTGGTTGCCATCACGGTTCGGCAGCGCCGAGCCGAGCAGGCCGGTGATCTCCTCCTCGCGCGCGCCGTCGAATACCGGCGTCGCCACCTTGGTGCCTGGCTTGGACTGGTCAGCGCCGATACCGCGCAGCCGGTCCTTCCAGTCCGCGTCGTGGCCGTTGACCTGCCAGCCGGTAGCCGCGACCCAGCCCAGGTGGGTCTCAAGCACCTGGCCGACGTTCATCCGGCCTGGCACGCCCAGCGGGTTGAGCACGATGTCGACCGCGGTCCCGTCCTCAAGGAACGGCATGTCCTCGACTGGCAGGATCTTGGCGATGACGCCCTTGTTACCGTGGCGCCCGGCCAGCTTGTCGCCGTCGGTGATCTTCCGCTTGGCTGCGACGTAGACCCGGACCAGCTCGTTGACGCCTGGCGGGACTCGTCGCCCTCCTCGCGGGAGAACACCCGGACGCCGATGACGCGGCCGGACTCGCCGTGCGGGACCTTGAGGCTCGTGTCACGGACCTCGCGGGCCTTCTCGCCGAAGATCGCGCGCAGCAGCCGCTCCTCCGGGGTCAGCTCGGTCTCGCCCTTGGGCGTGACCTTGCCGACCAGGATGTCACCGGTGACGACCTCGGCCCCGATCCTGATGATGCCCCGGTCGTCCAGATCGGCGAGCACTTCCTCGGAGACGTTCGGGATGTCCCTGGTAATCTCCTCAGGACCCAGCTTGGTGTCCCGCGCGTCGACCTCGTGCTCCTCGATGTGGATCGAGGAGAGCACGTCGTCCTGCACGAGACGCTGGGACAAGATGATCGCGTCTTCGTAGTTGTGGCCCTCCCACGGCATGAAGGCGACCAGGAGGTTTTTCCCGAGCGCCATCTCGCCCTTGTCGGTGCAGGGACCGTCGGCCACGACCTGGCCGACCTCGATCCGCTGCCCGCCGAGCACGATCGGCTTCTGGTTGAAGCAGGTGCCCTGGTTGGACCGCTGGAACTTGGCGATCAGGTAGGTGGTCCTGGTGCCGTCGTCGTTCATGATCGTGATCTCGTCGGCGCTGACCTCCTCGACCACCCCTGCCTTGGTCGCGATGATCACGTCGCCGGCGTTGGTCGCGGCCCGGTACTCCATGCCGGTACCGACCAGCGGCGAGTCGCTGCGCAGCAGCGGCACCGACTGGCGCTGCATGTTCGAGCCCATCAGCGCGCGGTTGGCGTCGTCGTGCTCAAGGAACGGGATCATCGCGGTGGCGACCGACACCATCTGGCGCGGCGACACGTCGATGTAGTCGACCTCGTCCGGCTTGATGTAGTCGACCTCGCCGCCCTTGCGGCGGACCAGGACGCGCTCGCCCGTGAAGCTGCCGTCGGCCTCGATCGGCTCGTTGGCCTGGGCGATGACGTGCCTGTCCTCCTTGTCGGCGGTCAGGTAGTCGACCTGGTCGGTGACCTTGCCGGCCCTGACCTTGCGATAGGGCGTCTCAACGAACCCGAAGGCGTTGACCCGCCCGTAGGAGCTGAGCGAGCCGATCAGGCCGATGTTCGGACCCTCAGGAGTCTCGATCGGGCACATCCGGCCGTAGTGGCTCGGGTGCACGTCGCGGACCTCGAACCCGGCCCGCTCCCTGGACAGTCCGCCAGGGCCAAGCGCGGACAGGCGGCGCTTGTGCGTCAGCCCGGCCAGCGGGTTGGTCTGATCCATGAACTGGGAGAGCTGGCTGGTGCCGAAGAACTCCTTGATCGAGGCGACGACCGGCCGGATGTTGATCAGCGTCTGCGGCGTGATCGCCTCGACGTCCTGAGTCGTCATCCGCTCCCTGACCACCCGCTCCATCCGGGCCAGGCCAAGCCTGACCTGGTTCTGGATCAGCTCGCCGACGGTGCGAAGCCGCCGGTTGCCGAAGTGGTCGATGTCGTCGGTCTCGATCGGGATGATCTGGTCGCCGGCCTTCATCTCGTCCTCGCCGACGTGCAGCCGGACCAGGTACTCGATGGTGGCGACGATGTCTTCCTCGGTCAGCGTGCCCGCCGTGATCGGCTGGGACAGGCCAAGCTTCTTGTTGACCTTGTACCGGCCGACCTTCGCGAGATCGTAGCGCTTCGCGTTGAAGTACAGATTCTCCAGCAGAGCCTGGGCCGACTCACGGGTCGGCGGCTCGCCCGGCCGCAGCTTGCGGTAAATGTCGAGCAGCGCGTCATCCTGACCGGTCGTGTGGTCCTTCTCCAGGGTGGCCCGCATCGACTCATAGGCGCCGAAGCGCTCCAGGATCTTGGCCTTGTCCCAGCCGAGCGCCTTGAGCAGCACGGTCACGCTCTGCTTGCGCTTGCGGTCGATGCGGACGCCGACGCTGTCCCGCTTGTCGATCTCGAACTCAAGCCAGGCCCCCCGTGACGGGATGACCTTGCAGCTGTAGATGTCCTTGTCGGACGCCTTGTCGACCTGCCGGTCGAAGTAGACGCCAGGCGAGCGGACCAGCTGGCTGACCACGACCCGCTCGGTGCCGTTGATGATGAACGTGCCCTTCGGCGACATCAGCGGGAAGTCGCCCATGAACACGGTCTGGCTCTTGATCTCACCGGTGGAGTTGTTGATGAACTCAGCCGTGACGAACATGGGTGCGGAGAAGGTCATATCCTTCTCCTTGCACTCGTCGGCCGAGTACTTAGCCGGCTCGAAGCGGTGATCCCGGAACGACAGTGACATCGTCCCGGTGAAGTCCTCGATCGGACTGATCTCCTCAAAGATCTCTTCGAGGCCTGACTGCTCTGACAGGTCCTTGTGCCCGAGCTGTCGCTCGGCTTCTATCCTGCCGCGCCACCTGTCGTTGCCAAGCAGCCAGTCGAACGAGTCGGTCTGCAGGGCAAGCAGGCTGGGAACCTCAAGAGGCTCCTTGATGCGGGCGAATGAAATGCGATGTGGACCAGGAGCGATAGCTGAGGCGCTGCGCGAGGCTGCCAACAGGGGTCCTTCCGAGCTCGTGGCGAAACGGACTACCGCGCGCACGCAAAACGCCCTGCGGCTCAGCCGCGTGGGTTACGATGTTGCCGAGGACAAGTGGGTGCAGCGCAAATTGGCAGTGTAGTCGATGGACACACCGCCGGTCAACTCTAATGCACCCTGATACTCACGGTTGAAGGCAGCATCGCTCCTGGAAGCCCAAACGTCAAGAGCCCGAGGCACCGTGTTGCCAACTCAGTGAACGTGACGAAGCTCACATCAAAACCCGCGTTTAGGCCCCTGGCCAGGTGGGCAAAGTCCACGGTTCGGGCGGTGTTAGTTTCCCAGCCAGTTGCAGCACCAGTTGCCAGATCAACCACCGCACAATTGCGGACAAAAAAGACATAACGTACTATCCGGCAACCTGGCCGCCCCACCAGCTTTCCACGATCATGAAATATCTCTTGATCACGGAACATCAGCCGCATGATCACCCCGGCAGCACTCCGTAATCACCCTCCCGAACATGATCACGGAGTCCAGTCAGTTGTGATGGGCGTGGTGTCAGACCTGGCAGGGGCTAGCCGGGCGGCGTGCCCTCGATGCCGGCTGCTTCGCTTAACGCTCTGCATCGAGGGCACGCCGCCCGGCTTAAGACCGGCCACTACGAAGGGCTCGTCACGCGCACCCGGCCGAACCGCATCAACGTGACAGAGGTGCGGTCTCAGCAGCACCCCTGTCACATCGATGCGCCTGCGGAGCCAGAGCCCGGAAACTCCAGCCAGCCGACCGCCCAGCCCAGTGACCACCCAGCCCAGTGACCACCCAAAGCCCCCATGGGAACCGTCGCCAACCCGCAAACTCCGGGACCACCCCAGCCCCCGCCCCAGCCCCAGCCCGCGACCCCAGACCCCAGATTCATCCGATAAAAACCGGCCCGGAGCACAGAACTGCCCGCGCAACCCGATCACCGGAAGCGGGGCCGCAGGATCCCCCCGCCGGACTGGCCGACCGACCCAGAGCGAGTGATACCGGGGATCAGCTAGGACCGTTTGCCGTTGTAGGACCGCTAACCGCAAATCCAGCGGCAAACTGTCCTACAACGGCAAACGGTCCTACAAGATCCAGCCGAGCCCCAGCCCCGGCCAGCATCCGGTACCCCAAAAGCGCCTATACCCGGCAAACCTGCCGCGCAGGCCGAGCTGAACCTCCCAGCTGAGCCACCGCCCGGACCCGGACTCGCCACGGGCCCCGGCCTCAAGATCAGCTCGGTGAACCCAAAAGTTCCTGGCGCCAGTCGCACGGAGCGGCCTGACGCCAGGAACCAGGTACTGCGCCCGCCGCGTTCGCGGGATCGAACCGGCTTGCGGATCGGCTACTTGACCGTGACGGTCGCGCCGACGCCCTCGAGGACAGCCTTTGCCTTCTGGGCGGTCTCCTTGTTGACCTTCTCAAGGATCCGCGACGGCGCGGCATCCACGACGTCCTTGGCTTCCTTGAGGCCAAGGCCGGTCAGCGGCCGAACTTCCTTGATGACCTGGATCTTCTTCTCGCCTGCGGCCTCAAGGATCACGTCGAACTCGTCCTGCTCCTCGACCTCTTCCGCCGCCGCGCCGCCGCCGCCGGCCGCCGGGCCCGCCATCGCGATCGGAGCGGCCGCCTTGACGTCAAAGGTCTCTTCGAACTCCTTGACAAACTCCGACAGCTCGATCAGCGTCATCTCCTTGAACGCGTCGAGCAGGTCACCTGAGCTGAGCTTCGCCATTGTCGTGCTTCCTCCGTCTAGCTTTCCTGTCGGCTGGCCTTCTCGGCCAGCCAGGTCTTGGGTCAGTGCCGCGCCTCGCGGACGCGACGTAGAAGTCAGCCGGCCGCGTCGGCTGGAGCCGCATCCTCCGGCGCAGCGTCGGCCACCGGGACCGCATCGGCCGGGACCGCATCCTGCGGTGCGGCGTCGGCCACCGGGACCGCGTCGGTCACGGCAGACTCACCCTCCGCCGCCTTCTTCTCCTCAAGCGCCGCCAGCAGGCGGGCCATCTGGACCGGCAGCGCGGCGAAGGTCGCCGCCGCCCCCGCCATCGTCGCCTTCATCGCGCCGGCGAGCTTGGCGAGCAGCACATCCCGCGACTCAAGGTCCGCGAGCTTGGTGATCTCGGTCGGCGACAGCATCTTGCCGTCGAGAACTCCGCCCTTGATCACGAGCAGCGGATTGGCCTTCGAGAAGTCCCGCAGCCCCTTGGCTGCCTGCACGACGTCGCCACCGACGAACGCGATCGCCGACGGGCCCACGAGCAGTTCCGTGAAGTCCGCCGTGATCCCCGCATCCTTGGCCGCGATCTTCGTGAGGGTGTTCTTCACCACGGAGAACGAAGCGTCATCGCCTAGCGCCAGGCGCAATTCCTTGACCTGAGCGACAGTCAGTCCCCGGTACTCGGTAAGCACGGCTCCTGACGAGTTGCTGAAGCGCTCGGTCAATTCGGCGACCGTCGCCTCCTTTACTGCCCTCGCCATGGGCCTCCCTCCTGCGTCGGGGAGCCTGCTCGCGCACGAGCGACTCCCGCCAGATAAGTCAGCCTGGACCAGTCGAGATGATCGCGACCCGCACCCGATCGCAACGAACACGATCAGCAGCACGATCCACGAGATCGAACCCCAGAGACGACAAACGCCCCGAGCGCTGGCGCACCGGGGCGAACCGCAACCAGGCGTAAACGCCCACCTGCAGCACAACTCAAGTCCACCTGCGCAGGCCGCCCGAACTCCCGGGCCTTCGGCTACCTCACACACCCGCGAGGCAGCAACCGACGGTCTTTGGCTTGGCTACACCCTAACTCGACCCGCCCCACCTCGCCAAATCAATTGCCGCAACCAACCACCACCACGCCCACCCACACCACCCACAGCCCTCACCCCGCCAGCCACGCTGGTAAGGCGGGGGCTAGCCGAGGGGGAAGGCGATGTCGCAGATCGGCTCGTCTGCGGCGATCGCGTCGGGCTCAGCGAAATAGACCTCGCGGCACGATAGACGGCCTTTCGGGCGGGCTGCCACCTCGGCCGAGCATGCGACCGCGTCGTAGGCGGCCAGAATCGCCGGGTAGTCCCACTGCGCCTTGGTAATCGTGGTGAAGGCCTCGTCGTGGGCAGGCTCGACCCGGATGCCGATTAGGTCGGATACTTGCACACCCTCCGGGCAGCCGAGGATGGCTTCAAGCGGTCCGTCGCTCTCGTGATCGACAATGCCATGAAAGATCAGGGTGAACGGGCCGGCTGGTGGCGTGTCGCCCAGATGAGCGGCGAACGCCGCCTTCGCTTCGCGCACAAAGCCATCGGTCTCAGATGCTCGTAGTCGTCGCTGGATCGACATTACTCGCTGGGCCGGTACGTGCCGGGTGCGGACAGGGAACATCGGCTGGTCTTCCTCTCGGAGGATCGCGTGGATATGACGGATCAGGAACCTGCGGCCGGTATGACGAACCTCGAGATCGCATAGATAGCGGTCCAGCTGCTCGACCGCCGCTTCCCGATCGGTTCCAACTGTATCGAGCAATCGCCCGATATCGGCCAGGCTCATATCGGTGCCTCGCAGCATGCCAATCAGCAGGCCTACGCGAACCTGGGCAGTGGCATAGCGGCGATGCCCAGTCCCCGGATCAACGAAGACCGGCCGAAGCAAGCCGATCTCGTGATAGATGCGCAGTGCCTTCAGCGACAGCCTCGCCCGATGAGCGAGCTCGCCGGTGCTCAGCAACTCGTCGGCACCGGCCAGTTTGTCTGGGTTCACCTGGCCGATGATTCACCCTGCCCCAAGGGCAGCGTCAAGCGTCGCCTCGTCCGGCCGCCGGTCAAGGCTGCGCGGCTCGGAGTTACCTGATCCGGGACAAGCGGAACTTGCCAGCCAGCGACTGGCTGTGGACGACGCAGACGTTGGGCTTGCCGAAGACCGAGTCGCAGGTGGTCTGGCGCGGGTAGAACGTGTTCTTACCGAACCCGATCTCGGTGGTGATCGCCTTATGCTTCTTAAGGTTGATCAGCTGCTTAATCGTCAGGCCGACCTTCGACTTAGCATAAATTCCCGGGATCAGCGTCGACCCGTACGTCATGTCCTCTTCATAAGTGGCGCAGCCCTTTTTCTTGTCAGACGGAATCGAGTCGCTGCCCTTGTACGTCCAGATGCCGGCCAGGAAGGCCTGGCCCTCGAAGTCGAGGTCCGCCCCCTTGCGAGCCACCATCATCTGCGGGTTAGTGAACGCGGTCAGCGTCACCGTCTTGCTCGTGCAGTCAAAGGTCCCCGTGTCGTCAGTGATGGTGATCTGCTGGCACTCGTTGTCGGGCAGGTGCGTCTGCTTCCCCATCAGGTGCGACGCACCGACCTTGCCGAGCGCCTGCGGGCCTTCGAGATGCGAGACCGACGTGACGTCCGTCTTGTATTTGCCCTTGCCCTGGCTCGTGAACTTGACCGTGACCTTCCACAGCTGGTCGAAGGAGTAGCTGGCCGTCTGAGTCACGTTCATATAGCAGCCGGCGTCGCCGTTAGCGCCCTGGGCGTTATAGCTGTAGGTCCCGTTAGCGTCGTAACTGATGCTGAACACGCGCGTCACCGGCTTGGTCGCCGCTTCCGCCCCGCCGGTCGACGTCAATCCGCAGAGCACGCCAAGCACGCCCGCGCCGAGCACCACAGCCATACCAATTCGCGAAGTAACGCCCATTTCTCGCCCTCTCGACCAGTCACGGCCACATGAGGGCAAACGCTACCTGACGCCCGACTGCTTCACCAGAGCGACCAAAGCGTGCGTCAGCTGGCGGCGGCGTCTTCAAACTCGGCGGTCAGGCCCCTGGTCAGACCCGGGTCGACGGGAACACCCGGACCCATCGTGGTCGAGAAGGTGATCTTCCGAAGGTAGCGGCCCTTGGCCGCGGCCGGCTTGAGCCTGACGACCTCGTCGATCGCGGCCGCGTAGTTCTCCACCAGGGCGACGTCATCGAACGAGGCCTTGCCGATGATGAAGTGCAGGCTGCCATGCCGGTCCACCCGGAACTCGATCTTGCCGCCCTTGATCTCGGTAACCGCCTTCGCCACGTCGGCCGTAACCGTGCCGGTCTTGGGATTCGGCATCAGGCCGCGCGGGCCGAGCACCCGGCCGAGCCGGCCGACCTTGCCCATCAGATCGGGCGTGGCGACCACGGCGTCGAAATCGAGGAACCCGCCCTGGACTCGCTCGATCAGCTCATCGGAACCTACGATGTCGGCTCCGGCCGCCCTGGCTTCCTCGGCGCGGTCACCAATGGCGAACACGAGAACCCGGGCCGTCTTGCCGGTGCCGTGCGGCAGGTTGACCGTGCCGCGAACCATCTGGTCGGCCTTGCGAGGGTCGACCCCGAGCCTGATCGCGACCTCGACGGTCGAGTCGAATTTGGTGGTCGTGGTCTTCTTAGCCACGTCCACAGCCTGAGCCGGGGTGTACAGCTTCTCCTGGTCGACCAGGACGTCTACCTTGCGGTAGGCCTTACTGCGCTTCATGTTCTGTGTCTCCGTTTGATGAAAGTAGTGGAGGTCGTGGTCAGCGGACCAGCGCCTGGCCCTGCCACTGAGTGCGAAGAACGGCCAGAGCTCAGCCGTCGACGGTGATCCCCATCGACCTGGCCGTGCCCTCGATGATCTTCTCTGCGGCCGCGATGCTCGTCGCGTTGAGGTCGGGCATCTTCACCTGGGCGATATCCCTGACCTGTGCCTTGGACATCCGGCCGACCTTGGTCTTGTGCGGCTCGGCGCTGCCCTTCTGCACGCCCGCTGCCTTCTTGATCATCTCGGCGGCCGGCGGGGTCTTCGTCACGAAGGTGAACGACCGGTCCTCGAAGATCGTGATCTCGACCGGGATGATGTTGCCGCGCTGGCCATCGGTCGCGGCGTTGTACTGCCTGACGAAGTCCATGATGTTGACGCCGTGCGGGCCAAGAGCCGTGCCAACTGGGGGCGCTGGGGTCGCGGCACCAGCATTGAGCTGGACCTTGACGATTGCGGCGACCCGCTTTTTCCTGGGAGCCATCCAAAACATCCTTTTTCTGTTACTTATCTTGCTAACTGCCCGCGCGAGCCCGGATTGCCGCGCGCGCTAACTGCCGCGCAGCTCTCAGATCTTGCTCACCTGATCGAACGAGAGCTCCACCGGCGTCTCCCGGCCGAAGATCGACACCAGCACCTTGAGCTTCTGGGTGTCCGGGTTGATCTCGCTAACCGTAGCCGGAAGGGTGGCGAACGGCCCGTCCATCACGGTGACCGCCTGGTTGACCTCGAAGTCGACAGCGGCCGCGCGCATGGTCTCGGCCTTCTTCGCCGCCTTCTCCTCCGGCACCGGAGCGAGCAGCGTCGTGACTTCATCCAGGCTCAGCGGCGACGGCCGGCTCGACAGCCCGACGAAGCCGGTCACGCCGGGAGTGTTGCGAACCGCTGCCCATGACTCGTCGGTCAGTTCCATCCGTACCAGGATGTAGCCAGGCAGCACCTTCTCCTGAACCTGCTGCCGCTTGCCGCCCTTGACCTCGATGACCTCGTGAGTAGGCACCTCGATCTGAAAGATGAAATCTTCCATGTTCAGCGACTGGGTGCGGCTCTCCAGGTTGGCCCTGACCCGGTTCTCGTACCCGGCGTAGGAGTGCACGACGTACCAGTCTCCTGGCAGCCGGCGCAGCTCGGCCTTGAAGGCCACCACCGGGTCTTCCTCTTCGGCCTCTTCGGCGTCGGCACCCTCGGGGTCTCCGGCGTCGGTTTCGGCCGTCTCGGCGTCCGTGGCGTCCGCTGACTCGGCGGCCAGGCCGTTCATCGCCACTTCGGGCTCGCCAAGCTCACCAAACGATCCAGCCTGGCCGTCATCGACCGGCTGACCGTCGTCCTGCAATTCGGACTCGGACACGATTGCTCTTTCTCTCTCACTCATTGTCACGGGCGATCCGCGCAGGTTGACACGGTCCCCCCGTACCCGGCCGCCCGGCCAGGCCAGCCACGTTTAGCTCACAGACGCTGGATCAGCCGTCGCGATCAGCCAAAGACGTAGAACACCAGCTTGGTCAGCCCGGTGTCAATGCCAGTCACAATGCCCACCATGACCAGAATGAAGATCACGGAGACAGTGGTGTAGGTGATCAGCTCCTTGCGAGTCGGCCAGATCACCTTACGAAGCTCGGACCTGACTTCCCGCACGAAGACAGCAGGACTCGTCCGCTCCGGCTTCGCCGGGCTCTTTCCGCCAGGCTTCGCCGGCTTCCTGGTCTCCGGGCCACGTACCTGAGTCGCCATGTCCTCACCTGTAGCTAATCGACCGGCTGACGCCGGTGCAGCCCGCAGGTCACGGGCTGACTCGCAGGGCAGGAGGGACTCGAACCCCCAACCGCCGGTTTTGGAGACCGGGACTCTAGCCAATTGAGCTACTGCCCTGTGCTTACAGCCAATATCTAGTTGTATAGCTAGTACCGTTTTACCCTACTTGTACTATCACCTGGCGACTCCCGGAGGCACGCTCGCGCAGCCTGACGGAAGGCCACCAGATCTGCAAGTGTACGTCGCCAACCACCCTCACGTCGAACCACCGCACAGATTGCCTGAGAGTTCCCAGGACACAGGCGGTTCCCAGAACCTGAGCGCGATACCTCGGGGCGTGAGGCGAGGAACCGCGAGCCGGGATGAGAAAATGCTGAGCATGGGATCGCATGACGACAGGCTCTCGGCTCGGATCTCCGCCATAGCGGAATCGCCCACGCTAGCGGTCGACGCCAGAGCCAAGGCGCTCAGGGCCGCTGGCCATCCGGTGATCGTCTTTGGCGCTGGCGAGCCTGACTTCCCGACCCCCGACTACATCGTCCAGGCCGCTCAGCGAGCCTGCGCCGAGCCCAGGTTTCACAAGTACTCCCCCAGCGCTGGCCTGCCGGAACTGCGCGAAGCCGTCGCCGTCAAGACGGCACGGGACTCGGGCCTTGAGGTATCACCTGACCAGGTCCTCATCACCAACGGCGGCAAGCAGGCCGTCTTCCAGGCCTTCGCCGCGCTGCTTGACCCTGGCGACGAAGTGCTGCTGCTCACTCCGTACTGGACCACCTACCCCGAGGCCATCACGCTGGCCGGCGGCGTCTGCGTGCCCGTGCTCAGCGACGAGACCACTGGCTACCTGGTCAACGTTGACCAGCTCGAAGAGCACTGCACCGACCGGACCAAGGTGCTGCTTTTCGTGTCCCCATCGAATCCGACCGGCGCCGTCTACCCGCCAGAGCTCGTCGCCGAGATCGGCAAGTGGGCAGTCTCCAAGGGCCTGTGGGTCATCACCGACGAGATCTACGAGCACCTGGTCTATGGCAGTGCCCGGTTCAGCTCGCTACCGGTCGTCGTCCCTGAGCTCGCCGAGCGTTGCGTTGTGCTGAATGGAACCGCCAAGACCTACGCCATGACCGGATGGCGGGTTGGCTGGATGATCGGCCCGCGCGACGTCATCCAGGCCGCCACCAACCTCCAGTCGCACGTCACGTCCAACGTCTGCAATGTGGCTCAGGCCGCGGCACTCGCCGCGGTCTCCGGTGACCTGTCGGCCGCGGCGCGGATGCGCGAGGCCTTCGACCGGCGCAGACAGCAAATGACTTTTATGCTTAACGAAATCCCGGGGGTAGTCTGCCCGCTTCCAGAGGGAGCGTTTTACTGTTATCCGAGCGTCAAGGGCGTACTCGGCAAGCGGATCGCCGGCCGACGCGTGGAGAAGCTCGCCGAGCTGGCCGAGGTCGTGCTGGAGTCGGCTGAGGTGGCGGTGGTACCGGGCGAGGCGTTCGGGACGCCAGGATACTTCCGGCTGTCGGCGGCACTGGCCGACGCCGAGCTGGAGGAAGGCCTGACCAGGATGGGCGAGCTGCTGTCGACGGCTGAGTAAGCCGCGCGCTGCGGCACACTAGGCGGATGGCACGGCGGCTAGATCTGCTCCCTAAGGCACATCTTCATCTGCACTTCATCGGCGCCATGCGTCGCAACACCCTGATCGAGCTGGCCGCCGCGCACCAGATCAGGCTGCCTGAGGCGTTCGGCGCTGACTGGCCGCCTCGCCTGCGCGGGACCGACGAACGCGGCTGGTTCAGATTCCAGCGGCTGTATGACAGCGCCAGGGCGGTCCTGCGCACCGAGGCCGACCTGCGCCGGCTGGTCACCGAGATCGCCCAGGACGAGCGTGCTGAGGGGTCAGGCTGGCTCGAGCTGCAAGTAGATCCGTCCGGCTACGCGGCCAGGTTTGGCGGGCTGACCGCCTTTACCGAGCTGGTGCTCGACGCGGTGGCGACGGCCGCGCGTGAGGTAGGCGTGGGCATGAGCCTGATCATCGCCGCCAACCGGACCAGGCACCCGCTCGATGCCAGGACCTCGGCCAGGCTCGCCGCCGGCTACGCGGGCCGGGGCGTAACCGGATTCGGCCTGTCCAACGACGAGCGGCGCGGCCGGACTGCCGACTTCGCGCCGGCGTTCAGGATCGCCGCCAGGGCCGGGCTGATCTCGGTACCGCACGGCGGCGAGCTGGAAGGACCAGCCAGCGTCCGCGCGTGCCTGACCGACCTGCACGCCAGCCGGATCGGACACGGCGTGGCGGCAGTCGCCGACGCCGACCTGCTCGACCGTCTGGCCGAACGCCAGGTCACTCTCGAAGTCTGCCCGGCTTCGAATGTCGCACTCGGAGTCGCGGCGTCGCCGGCCGATGTGCCGCTGGTCAAGCTGCTTGACTCGGGGGTCTCGATCGCGCTCGGGGCCGATGATCCGCTGCTCTTCGGCGCCCGGCTGACGGCGCAGTATGAACTGGCCAGGAGTGTGCACGGGCTGAACGACTCGCAGCTAGCCGAGCTGGCGAGGATGTCGGTGCGGGGGTCGGTGGCGCCGCCGGAGATCAGGGCCCGGCTGCTGGCTGGTGTTGACGCCTGGCTGGCCGAGCCGGAGTGAGCTGTTAGACCTGGCTAGGGGCGGGGCTGGGCGGTGTGCCCATGCTGCCGGCTGCTGCGCAACGCCTGGCAGCACGGGCACGCCGTCCAGCCTTCGCGCGAGCTAAGGGGGCAAGCTAGAGGGATATGCCGACAAGGGTGGGCTCGTTGGTTAGGCGGACGCCGAAGGTGTCGTGGACGCCGGCTACTACTTCTCTGGCCAGGGAGAGCAGGTCGGCGGTGGTGGCGCCGCCCTGGTTGGTCAGGGCCAGGGTGTGCTTCGACGAGATCTGGGCGCCGCCCGGCCCGGCGTGGCCTTTGGCGAAGCCGGCGTGCTCGATCAGCCAGCCTGCCGGGATCTTGACCTGGCCGCCCTCGGCAGTGAATCTGGGCACCTTGATGCCGGGAAACAATGCCGCGGCCGCGTGCTCGACCCTGGATAGCTGGCTGGGGTCTAGGACCGGGTTGGTGAAGAACGAGCCCGCGCTTGACGTGTCCGGGTCGGCTGGGTCCAGGAGCATGCCCTTGCCCCGCCGCAGGGCGAGCACGGTGTCCCTGACCTCGGCTAGCGGTGCCCGATCGCCAGCGCTGACCCCGAGCCTGGCCGCGAGCTCGTCGTACCTGAGCGGCAGCGACCTCGGATCGCGCGCCAGGGCGAACGTCACGTCGAGCACGACGTACCGCCCCGTCGGGCCTGGTGCCTCGGCCGGCCAGGGTGAGGTCTTGAAGACGCTGGTGCGGTAGCCGAAACCGCAGTCGGCGCCGGGCAGCGTAGCTATGGTCGCGGTGGCACGGTCAAAGATCCTGACGGCGCTGATCGTGGCGGCGACTTCCTGGCCGTAGGCGCCGACGTTCTGGATGGGCGTCGCCCCGGCCAGGCCGGGAATGCCCGGCCAGGCATTCGAGTCCGGCGAGCTTCTCCCCGACGGCCCATTCCGCGAGCCGATCCCAGGGCTCCCCCGCCGCGACTGTGACCTCGACCTGCTCGCCGGTCTCGCGCACGGTCACGCCCGAGGTGGCGACGTGGACCACGGTGCCCGGAAAGCCAGCGTCGGCGATGACCAGGTTGCTGCCGCCGCCGAGCACGAGCAGCGGCTCGCCGGCCAGATCCGCTTCCCGCACAGCCTCGATGAGGTCGTCGCAGGTCCCGGCCACCGTGAACCGCAGCGGCCGGCCCGCCCAGGCGCAAAGTGGTGTAATAAGACAGCTCGGCTGCCCGGGCCGCGGGATCCTGGCGCAGTGATGGCACCAGGAGAGCCTAAAGCCCAAGAGTCGTCACGCAAGCGACCGGGTTAAATCCCGTCAGGGAAGCCGGACGACGGCGCGGGCGCGCGTGAGGACCTTGGCGTCAGCGGCCTTAGCGGTCAGAGCGAGCACTACCCGGTTGCCATCCAGCTTGCCGTCAACCTTCGCGGTCACGGTCAGCGTGGCGCCGGCGTCGTCATCGGGGACGGCGATCGGCGATGAGAACCTGACCCCGAACTCGACCACCATGGCCCCGGGCCCGGCCCAGTCCGTGACGTAGCGTCCTGCCTGCGCCATCGTGAACATTCCGTGGGCGATGACGTCAGGCAGGCCTACGGACTTCGCGATCCGCTCATTCCAGTGGATCACGTTGAAGTCGCCGGACGCGCCGCAGTACTTGACCAGGCTGAGCCTGCTGATCGGATAGGTGGCCGGGGCCAGCTCGCTCCCGATCTCGACCTCGTCGTAGCTGACCTGGCCGGTCATCCGGTGCCACCTCGCTCGACGATCGTGGAGTAGGCGGTGCACACGTGCTCGCCAGCTACCGTGCGGATCTCCGTCGTCGTGGTCAGCATCGAGTTGCGGCCCACTTGCCTGATGTCAGAGATCGTGACCTGCGCGGTGACGACATCGCCCGCCATCAGCGGCCTGGTGTACTCGAACCGCTGCTCGCCGTGCACGACCATCGCGTAGTTGAGGTTGAGACCAGGGTCGGCCAGCACCGCCCAGCTGCTCGCCATGCTGATCACGTTCGGGAACGTGGGCGGCGCGATCACGTCGCGATACCCGGCCTCCTGCGCGGCGGCACGGCTGCTGTACAGCGGGTTGCCGTCACCGATGGCGTCGGCGAACTCCCTCAGCTTCTCCCTGCCGACCTCATAAGGCTCGCCTGGCGGGAAGGTCTTGCCGAGGTACTCAGGGTTTATCGCCATCCGGCTAGCGTGTCTCGCGGTGCGGCTGGTGCTTGCGGCAGTTCGGGCAGTACTTGCTCAGCTCGACCCGGTCCGGGTCGTTGCGGCGGTTCTTCCGCGTGATGTAGTTGCGGTGCTTGCACTCCTGGCAGGCCAGGGTGATCTTGGGCCTAATGTCGGTCGCGGCCACGGTGGAGTGCCTTTCTTCGGTACGGACAGTGCAGGTGCTAGCCAACACAGTGGTGGGCAGGCCGAATAGCAGGCCTGTGCCATCTGAACAGTCCGAGCACGGCTCCTGTTCCCGGCATCGGGCCAGGGAACAGGTCCTGCGCTGGTGTTCGTAGCGGAGGCCGGACTTGAACCGGCGACACAGCGATTATGAGCCGCTTGCTCTGCCTGACTGAGCTACTCCGCCGCTGAGCCCGATCAGCTTACAGGGATTTCCGCGACATCGCGCGCGGCCCGCCCTCGTACGGTTCGATATGCGGTAGCGGGCGGTTCCCAAGCCAGGAGAATCTCACCCCAATCCGATCTGGCCAGCTGACCGAATAGGTGTCGATGGACGCACAAGACATGCGGCCGGCCGGTACGGGTCCTGGTCTTCCGGAGGGGAAAGACCGGGACCTGGACCGTCTGCTCTCGCTAGTCGCCAAGGGCGACGAACGCGCTTTCGCTAGCGTCTACGATCAGCTATCCGGCCCGGTATATGGCCTGGTCCGCCGGGTCGTCAGGAACCCCGCCCAGTCCGAAGAGGTCGCACAGGAAGTCCTGCTTGAGGTCTGGCGCGCCGCCTCCCGCTTCGACTCATCCAAGGGGACCGCGATCACCTGGGTCATGACCATCGCTCACCGGCGAGCGGTCGACCGGGTCCGGTCAGCGACCGCGGCCGCCGAGCGCGAGCAGCGAACCGCGCAGCCGCCAGCCGGCGGAGACGACGTCGCCGAGGCTGTGGAGGCCACCCTTGAGCAAGAACGGGTGCGGCGCTGCCTCGACGGCCTGACTGAACTGCAGCGCGAGTCGATCACGCTGGCCTACTACGGTGGCTACTCCTACAGCCAGGTAGCCGGCCTCCTCGGCATCACGCTTGGCACGATCAAGACCAGGATTCGCGATGGCCTGATCAGGATGCGGGACTGCATGGGCGTGGGGGTGTCGTGGTGAGGCTCTTCCGCGATGCCCCGCATGCGCTCAGCGGCGCCTACGCCGTCAACGCGATCGACGACGCCGTGGAACGCGAGCGGTTCGAGCGGCACCTGCACCGGTGCCAGAAGTGCACCAGCGAGGTGCGCGGCCTGACTGAGACCGCTGGCAAGCTCGCGCTCGCGGCAGCTCGGCCACCGCCCGAGCAGATGCGCGACGATGTCCTGCTCGCGGTGTCCCGCACCCGCCAGCTGCCGCCCGTCGTCGAACGTGACCGGTCATCACGCGCCAGGAACTGGTGGACGATCAGGGCGCCGATGCTGTCATTCACTGTCGCGGCGGTGAGCCTCGCCGTCACGATCGCGCTGGTCATCGGCCTGGTCGCCATCTCCCGTCAGCTTGACGCCGCTAAGTCACGCAGCGAGGCACTCAGCTCGGTGCTCGGCGCTTCCGATGCCAGGGCCGCTACTCATCGCACCACCGATGGCGGTCGCGCGACCGTCGTGTACTCGCTGCGCGATCACTCGATGATCTTTACCTCGCAAGGCCTGCCGCCGCCACCGCCCGGCAAGGTCTACGAGATGTGGCTGATCGGCCCGCCGACGGTGCGCCCGGCCGGCTTGCTCCCCGAGCGGCCAGGCCTGCCGCTCAGGCCCGTTCCTCGCGCACGGAGTGGCGACAGGCGACGACTTCGGCCTCACAGTGGAGCCCGCCGGCGGCACAAGCAAGCCCACGACAACCCCCATCGTCATCATCCCTCTCCGCCGCTAACCCGGCCCGGCCGTGACGCAGGCAGACCTCGTCCGCGACGTTGCGTCAGACCTGGCCAGATCGACGTGACAGAGATGCGGTCTCAGCACGATGCCAGGAACTTGAGGCGGCTGTCCGGGTGCGGCTGACGACAGCTGGGGTCCCCTGCTGTCGCCGGCACAACAGCAGGGGAACCCGGGCGGGGCGCGCGGCGGGATTTTAAAAGATCCTGCGGGGGACCAATCCGGGCGGGTTGGGGCACCGAAAGCAGGCGTGAGAACCATCCGCTTTGCCTTTGAGACATCGCGCGGCCGGCATCCGAAGTTCCGGCGTGACTAACCCACGTCACGGGTCAAGGCTGCGCGCATGTTGGGGAAGGCGGGTAATCGCTCCCGGAAAGGATTGTCATGCCTGAACTTGACGACTCGGGCGCTCCCGCCGCTGGTCGCGTCGGTGAGACCGAGAACCACCCGATGTCGCGGCGTTCCATGCTCAAGGGCGCCGCCGGGGTTGGGGCCGCCGGCGTGGCGGCGACGACTCTCGCCGGGTTCGTCCTGCCGGCCAGTGCCGCCACCAGGACGCCTGCCCGTTCCGCCAAGACCGCCCGCTCGACGGACGACGAAGCCGCCGGGCAGGCCATTGTGGTGTATGTGCGCGATGCCGCAGCGGGCGAGATCGACGTGTACCGCGGCACCAGCGAGGTCCGGCTGCGTGATCGCGATCTCGCCGCCAGGATCGTTCGCGCCAGCCGGTGATCTCGACGCCAGGACTACCTGATTCGCACCCCCACAAGACCATGAGAGGCAATTGATGTCATCGCATCGCGAGGCGCCTGAGATTTCCAAGGACCCGGTCGCCGACAGCACCGATCTTTACGCGTTCGTCAGCCCGGATCAGCCCGATACCGTGACGCTGATCGCCAACTACATTCCGCTGCAGGGCGCGGCGGGCGGTCCGAACTTCTACGAATTCGGTGACGATGTCAAGTACGACATCCACATCGACATTAATGGCAAGAGCGAAGCCGACATCACGTACCAGTTCCGCTTCCAGACGCACGTGGCCGATGAGGAGACCTTCCTCTACAACACCGCCCCGATCACGTCTTTGACCAGCTCAAGCTGGAACCGCAAGCAGACCTACAAGGTCATCAGGATCGACCACACCGGCGAGCACACCCTCGCGACCGGGCTGGCCTGCCCGCCGTGCAACATCGGCCCGCTGTCCACGCCGAACTATGCCGCGGCGCTCGCCCAGCCGGCCGTGCACACCCTCAGCGATGGCAGCAAGGTCTTCGCCGGGCAGCGCGCCGAGGGCTTCTACGTCGACCTCGGCTCGATCTTCGACCTGGGCAACCTGCGGCCGTTCCAGAATGACAACGTGTTCGGCAAGGCGGCCGGGCTGAGCTCAGCGGCTGGCGTGAACGCGACCAAGTTCCTGAACGTGCACTCGATCGCCATCCAGATCCCGATCTCGCGGATCACCGCGAAGGGCCGCCCGGTCATCGGAGTCTGGACCGCCGCGAGCCGGCAGCGAGTCCGGATCACCGATTCCGAGTCGACCCAGCCGGTCTTCAGCGGGCCGTTCGCCCAGGTGTCCAGGCTCGGCAACCCGCTGATCAACGAGGTCATCATCCCGATGGGGAAGAAGGACTACTGGAACACCCAGAGCCCCAACCGGGACAAGCAGTTCACCAAGTACGTCGCGAATCCCGAGCTGGCTGGCCTGCTTCCGGTGCTCTACCCTGGCGTCTTCCCGAACCTGGCGGCGCTGGTGGCCGCCAAGACGGCGCGAGCCGACCTGGAGGCGATCCTGATGACCGGCATCCCGGCAGGAGTCGTCTCGCCCGGCTTCACCACCTTCACCGGGCCGGTACAGGCCGACATGCTGCGGCTGAACACCTCGATTTCGCCGTCATCCAGCCCGAATATCCTCGGCGTGCTCGGCGGCGACGTGGCTGGCTTCCCGAACGGGCGCAGGGTCTTCGACGACGTCGTCACGATCGAGGTGCGCGCGATAGCCGGTGTCACGGTGCCGCTCGTGGATCCGAGCTTCACGCCGGACGGGGCGGCCGGAGCCGTCACCGACGGGCTGACTCCGTCCAGCCTGGGGATGCCGTTCCTGAATAACTTCCCCTACCTGGGCGTGCCCTTCGATGGCTATGACGATCCGTCGTCCTGAGCTGGCAGACCGCTAAGACAGCTCTCAGCTCGTCGACCTCCGGCAGGCGCGGTGCCCGTACGCGCCGCCGGAGGCCGACGGGGCGTATGCGACGCTTTAGTCCGCCCGGGTCACGGGAGCCGCCCGCTAGGAAAGGACTGTCATGCCCGATCTTGACGACTCGACCCGAAGTCACGCGCTGACCAGGCGCTCGGTGCTCAGGGGCACGGCCGGGGCCGGGGCCGCCGGGCTCGCGGTCAGCGCGCTCGCCGGGATCACGCCGGCCTCGGCGGCGACCGCCGGCGCCGGCCGCCCGGCCGCTCACCGGGGCGCGGCCGGAGAAGAAGGGCACGAGGCGAGCGACGCGGACGAGGCCATTGTCGTCTACGTGCGCGACGCGGCAGCAGGCGAGCTTGAGGTGTACCGGGGCACGTCCCAGGTGCGGATTCGTGACCGCGCGCTCGCGGCCAGGATCGTCCGGGCCAGCCGCTAGCTGGCCGATCCCGCACCACGGCGACTTACCCCCAAGACCCAGTGAGGCAATAGATGTCATCGCATCGCGAGGCGCCGGAGATCTCGAAGGATCCTGTCGCTGACAGTACCGATCTCTACGCGTTCGTCAGCCCGGACAAGCCGGGCACCGTGACGATCATCGCCAACTACATCCCGCTGCAGAGCGCGGCCGGCGGCCCGAACTTCTACGAGTTCGGCGATGACGTCATGTACGAGATCAACATCGACACGAACGGTCACGGCAAGCCCAATATCAGCTACCAGTTCCGGTTCCATACCGAGCTTCCCAATCCCGGCACGTTCCTGTACAACACCGGTCCGATCGAGTCGCTGACCAGCCCGAGCTGGAACCGCAGGCAGCGCTACAACGTGTTCCGCACCGATAAGGACGGCACGAAGGAACTCGGCAAGAACCTGATCTGCCCGCCCTGCAACATCGGCCCGCTATCCACGCCGAACTACGCGGCCGCGCTGGCCGGCCCGGCCGTGCACAAGCTCAGCGACGGCAGCAAGGTCTTCGCCGGGCAGCGCGCCGAGGGTTTCTACGTCGACCTCGGCTCCATTTTTGACCTGGGCAACCTGCGGCCGTTCCAGAATCTCAACGCGTTCGGCAAGGCGCTTGGGCTGAGCTCGGCGGCGGGCGTCAACTCCACCAGGCTGCTCAACGTGCACTCGATCGCGATTCAGGTGCCGATCTCGCGCATTCACGCCAAGGGCCGCCCGACGATCGGCATCTGGACGACCGCGAAGCGCCAGAAGGTGCGCATCACCAACGCCGAGCCGGGCAAGGCTACGTTTTCCGGGCCGTTCGTCCAGGTGTCCAGGCTGGGCATGCCGCTGATCAACGAGGTGGTCATCCCGCTCGGCGAGAAGGATTTCTGGAACACCCAGGCGCCGGAAGGTGACAAGCAGTTCGCCAGGTACGTCGCGCATCCGGAACTGGCGAGCCTGCTGACCGTCTTGTATCCCGGCGTCTTCCCGCACCTGAA
Source organism: uncultured Actinomycetota bacterium (assembly GCA_963819285.1). Classification (GTDB taxonomy): domain Bacteria; phylum Actinomycetota; class Actinomycetes; order Streptosporangiales; family Streptosporangiaceae; genus Chersky-822. The sequence continues at coordinate 631,279 of CAWFVM010000004.1, read as the reverse complement.
GGGCCTGGTCCAGGCCAAGACCAAGCGGGCCGACCTGGAAGCGATCCTGCTGACCGGCATACCGGCAGGAATCGTCTCGCCCGGCTTCACCACCTTCACCGGGCCGGTGCAGGCCGACATGCTGCGGCTGAACACCTCGATCCCGCCGTCATCCAGCCCGAATATCCTCGGCGTGCTCGGCGGCGACCTGGCGGGCTTCCCGAACGGCAGGCGGGTCTTCGATGACGTCGTGTCGGTCGAATTGCGCGCGATCGCCGGCGCCATCCTCCCGCTGGTCGACCATTCCTACACCGCGGACCTGGCGGCCGGCGAGCTCACCGACGGGCTGGTCCCGTCGAGCCTCGGGAAACCGTTTCTGTCCAGCTTCCCCTACCTCGGCGTGCCGTTCGACGGCTACGACGACCCGGCGAGCTGAGCCATGGCCGAAACTCCCCTGGGCCCGTCCACCTCGGGCAGCGTCGTGCTTGAGCTCGGCCCCGGCATCGGGGCGCTGGTCCTGAACACGCCGCCAGAGCTAGACGACGCCGAGATCGAGATCAGCCTCACGCAAGACGGCCCGTCAGCCCGGCGGACGCACTCACAGGTCAGGCCGCGAATTACGCCGGCTGGCACCCGATATGCCGCCGTCTATCCCGGACTGGCCGCCGGAGAGTACACGCTCTGGCGCGACGCCAGCACCCCGGCGATGACGGTCAAGGTCGAAGGCGCCCAGGTCACCACCGCGAGCTGGCCTGGCCCCTAAAGCGGGAGCGCCGGGCGACCGCCTCGGCCAGGGCTCGCGCCACGCGGCGACAGCCCGGCCGGGGCGCTCCTCCGGTCGTCCGGTGCTCCACCCATCCTGGTCCAGGTCAGCACTCCACGACGTTGAGGGCGAGGCCGCCTCGGGAGGTCTCCTTGTACTTGTCTTTCATGTCGGCGCCGGTCTCGCGCATCGTCTTGATCGCCTTGTCCAGCGACACGTGATGCGCGCCGTCGCCCCGGATCGCCAGCCTGGCCGCCGTGATGGCCTTGACCGAGGCGATGGCGTTGCGCTCGATGCACGGGATCTGGACCAGGCCGCCGACCGGGTCGCAGGTCAGGCCGAGGTTGTGCTCGACTCCGATCTCGGCGGCGTTCTCCACCTGCTCCGGGGTGCCGCCGAGTACTTCGGCCAGCCCGGCGGCGGCCATCGAGCACGCCGAGCCGACCTCGCCCTGGCAGCCGACCTCGGCGCCGGAGATGCTCGCGTTCTCCTTGAAGAGCACTCCGATCGCCGCCGCCGTGAGCAGGAACGAGACGACCCCAGCTTCATCGGCGCCGGGCACGAACCTCAGGTAGTAGTGCAGCACCGCCGGGATGATGCCCGCCGCGCCGTTGGTCGGTGCCGTGACGACCCGGCCGCCCGCCGCGTTTTCCTCGTTGACCGCGAGCGCGTAGAGCGTGACCCATTCGAGCGCGTACAGCGGGTCGGCGAGGTCCGATGACTCCTCCAGCGTCCGCGCCAGCGCGGCGGCCCGCCGCCGTACCTTGAGCCCGCCCGGCAGCACCCCGCCGGCCTGGCAGCTGGCCGTCACGCACTCCCGCATCACCGACCAGATCCGGAGCAGACCCGCCCTGACCTGCTGTTCGTCCCGGCGCACCAGCTCGTTGGCCAGCATCACGCCGCTGATCGGCAGTCCGGACTCCCGCGTCCGGGCCAGCAGCTCGGCGCCGCTGGTGAAGGGGTAGGGCACCGCGACCGCGTCCGGTACCAGCGACGGGCTCCCCGCTTCGTCCTCGCTGAGCACGAAGCCGCCGCCAACCGAGTAGTAGGTTCGCCGGCTGAGCTCGCCGCCATCGGCGTCAGTGGCGCTGAATACCATCGCATTGGAGTGAAACGGCAGCCGCTTGCGCCGGTGCAGCACCACGTCGCCGTCCACGTCGAAGTCGATCTCACGGGCCGCCGCCCCTGCTCCCCTGAGCAGCAGCCGCCCGGTCCGCCGCGCGTGCTCCACGCTCGGCCGGGCGATGGCCGGGTCCACGGTCTCCGGATGCGCGCCGAGCAGCCCGAGCACGATCGCCGGGACGCTGCCATGCCCGTGCCCGGTAGCGCCGAGCGAGCCGAACAGCTCAGCCCTGACGGCGCGGACCCGGTCGAGCACCCCGTCGCTGACGAGCGAGTCGGCGAACATCGCCGCCGCCCGCATCGGCCCGACCGTATGCGAGCTCGACGGCCCGATCCCGATCTTGAACAGGTCGAACGCGCTGATCGACATCGTCCCGGCCTGCCCGCGCCCCGCCGGCCGCCCCAGCTCGCGGGGCGCGGCCTGACTGCCTTCGCTCATCGCACACCCGTCCCGCACTCACACCATCGCCACACCGGAGCGACTCTACGCGCGGCTACCGCGTACCCGGTCGCCGTCGGGGTCGAACGGCGGCCGCAGCGACACGGTCGCACCGCACACCCGGCCGCCCACATTGACCTCATAGCGACCAGACTTCACGTAGTCCGGCGTCACTATCGCGTCCCCGGCCCCGCGCACATACGCCAGGCCGACCGACGCGCCGACCGAGGCCCCCCACGCGGCCGACGTGATCAGCCCGGCCGCGACCCCGTCGCGCAGCAGCAGCTCGCCGCCCCACATCATCACCTCGGGCTCATCGAGCACGACCGAGACCAGCCGCTGCCCGGGCCCCGCCGCCCGGGCCCGCTCCACCGCCTCCCGGCCAAGGAACCCGACCGGCGTCCTGAGCTTGCAGGCGAACAGCAGCCCGGCCTCGACCGGGTTGTAGTCCGGCGTCAGCTCGCGGCCGAACGCCCGGTAGGCCTTCTCCAGCCGCATCGACTCGATCGTGTAGTACCCGGCGTTGACGGCCCCAAGGTCAGCCCCGGCCGACATCAGGTCCTGGTAAACCCCAACTGCGAATTCGGCGGGAACGCACAGCTCCCAGCCAAGCTCGCCCACATACGTCAGTCTCGTCGCCCGGACTGTGGCGTAGCCCAGGTCGATCAGCCTGCTCGCGCCGAAGCCGAACGCCGCCTCGCCCAGCTCGGATCCGCTCAGCCGGCGCAGCAGCTCCCGTGCCCTCGGCCCCATCACGCCATATACGGCATAGGCCGAGGTCACGTCGGCGAGGCTGGCCCCGGTCCCCGGCAGCCTGCGGCCGATGTGGTCAAGGTCGCGCTCGGTCGACGCGGACCCGCTGAACAGCAGGAATTCCTCCGCCGCCACCCTGGTCACCGTGAGGTCGGCCTCGTACCGGCCGCTGGCGTTCAGCATGCCGGTGTAGACCGTGCGGCCGGGGGCGACGTCGACGTCGGCGGTGCAGAGCCACTGCAGGGCGGCGAGCGCCTCCGGTCCTGTGACCAGGTACTTGGAGAACGACGTCTGGTCGAAGACGGCCACGGCCGCGCGGCAGGCTCGCTGCTCGGCGACTGACCAGGGCAGCCAGCTGGGCTTGTCCCAGGAGTACTCGATCACGGGCGGCTGCCCGGCCGGCGCGAAGACGTTGGCCCGCTCCCAGCCCATCTTGGAGCCGAAGCAGGCGCCAGCCTCGCGCAGCAGCTCGTAGGCCGGCGACCGGCGGAACGGCCTGGCCGTCTCCAGCTCCCGGTTCGGCCAGGGCGTGGCGTAGTGCAGCCCGAGTACCTCGCCGACCCGGTCGCGCAGCCAGCGATTGTTGCCATTGAAGGCGGCGAATCGCCTGATGTCGACGACGGACAGGTCGCAGCCAGGATCTCCGTCGACCACCCAGTCGGCCAGCGCCTTGCCCGCGCCGCCGGCCGAGGCGATGCCGACCGAGTTGAACCCGGCGGCCACGTAGAAGTTCGCCAGGCCCGGTGCCGCGCCGAGGATGAACTGATTGTCCGGGGTAAAACTCTCCGGGCCGTTGTAGAGCTTCTTCATGCCGGTGTGCTCAAGCGCCGGAATCCTGGTGATCGCGTTCTCCATCAGGATCGCGAAGTGGTCCCAGTCCTCGTCTAGCAGCTGGAACTCGAACGGGTGCGGGAGCCGGTCGGGCGCGACCCACGGCTTGGCGTCTGGCTCGAACCCGCCCACGAGCAGCCCGCCCACCTCCTCCTTGATGTAGGTGTAGCCATCGGGGTCGCGCAGCACCGGCAGACCGGAATGGACACCGTCGATCTGCTCGGTCACGACATAGAAGTGCTCGGCCGAATGCAGCGGCACGGTGACCCCGCACATCGCGCCGACCTGCTTGGCCCACTGCCCGGCGCAGTTGATCACGATCTCGGCCTCGACGTCGCCCGCGTCGGTCTTAACCCCGGTGACCGTCGTGCCGTCGAGCGAGATGCCGGTTATCCTGGTCCGTTCCCTGATTGTCGCCCCGCCCAGCCGGGCTCCCCTGGCCAGCGCCGACGTCAGGTCGGTGGGATTCGCCCGGCCGTCGCCAGGCAGCCAGAGCGCGCCCACGACGTCGGAAACGTTCATGATCGGATACAGCTCGGCCGCACGGGCAGGGCTGATCAGCTCGCAGTCCAGCCCGAACGCCTCAGCCGTGGCGGCGGTCCGGCGCAGCGCCATCAGCCGGTCAGCCGTCCGGGCGACCGTCACCCCGCCGCACCGGCGGAACCCGGTGGCCAGCCCGGTCTCGGTTTCCAGCCGGTCATAGAGCGCGGTCGAGTACTGCACAAGCCTCGTCCCGCTCTCCGACGCCCGCAGCTGCCCGACCAGCCCCGCCGCGTGCCACGTCGTCCCGCACGACAACTGCCCTTGCTCCAGCAGCAGCACATCGGTCAGCCCGCGCTTGGTCAGGTGATAAGCCACGCTAGTCCCGATCACCCCCCCGCCGATGATCACGACTTGTGCCCGGCGGGGCAGCTCGGACCCGGATCCTGCTTCGGCCCGAACCACCCCGCCCGGCGTACCGTCCCCCGGAGCGAGCCTTGTCATCGCTGGTCAGTCATCGCGTTGCACTTCTTCGAGCAGCCGGGCGAACTCTGGCCCGCGAAGGCCGGCGACCGCGCCTTCGAAGCGCTCCATCCCCCAGGACCAGAAGTCGAAGTCGATCGGGCTCACGGCCGCCTGGATCGCGCCCCAGAGGGTCCACCCGTAGCGGCCGGCCAGGCCGAGCAGCCTGGCCCGTGCCAGCTTGCCGCGCAGCGGGCGGCCGTAGTACTCGGTGACCAGCGCGGCCAGGGCTTCGTCTGACAGGTGGCACTCGGCCCAGATGTTGCCCAGCTCGAAACAGGGATCGTTGTTGCCCGAGTACTCGTAGTCGATCAGCCAGATCCTGGCGCCGTCGTCGATGAAGTTGGCCGCGAGCAGGTCGTTGTTGCAGGGCACGGTGGCCCCGGCGCGGACGGCCAGGGCCTGCTCGGCGGCGCCGAAGGCGTCGCAGAGCTCGTCGTAGCCGGCCGGGATCGACAAGCCGCGATCGGCCGCTACGGCGCGGTACTGGCGCGCGATGGCGAACATGTCGAAGTCGCCGTCGAAGCGCTGCGCCGAGTGGAGCTGGCGGCAGGCGCGGGCGATCCGCTTCAGGCTGGCGGGATCGGCCACGTCGGCGTTCGTCAGCGTCCGGCCCTCCAGGTATCCGATGACCAGGACACCGACCTCGGGCACGTACTCGATGACCGGGGCTCCGACGCCAGCCTGCGCCGCACGCACCGAGTTGGCGTACTCGTGGTCCCTGTTGATCGCCAGCAGTTCGCTTCCCCCAGAGGCGACCCTGGCGACGAGACAACCGTTGCGAATATTGATCTTGAAGTTCCTGTTGGTCAGTCCGCCTGGAAGCTCGGTGACGCTCAGCCGTCCGGACGCGATGCTAGGCACCTGATCGAAGATCTCGGCCAGGCCCGGGTCGATCGCCTCGGAGTCCAGGTCCATCTGCGAAAGAGTAGACAGCCGGCCCTAAAAGGTCTAGATCTATCGCGTGAGTTTTCGGAGTAAGCGTACGGGTTGTCCGACAGATCGAGGGATCGTCCAGATTGGGTCTGGACAGTTAGGCTTGCGCACCCTACGCTAACGCCTCAACCTGCGCCCCGTCTTTTGTGGAGGACCGTCGATGAGCGCAACCACCGATCAGACCGGCGGGGAGCGCGACAGCGCCGACCTGGCACAGTTCGGGTACCGGCAGGAGCTCAAGCGCTCACTGGGCGTTTTCAGCTCGTTCGCCGTAGCCTTCAGCTACATCTCGCCATCGACCGGCATCTTCACGTTGTTCGCGCTCGGCCTGGTCACCATCGGCGGCGTCTTCATCTGGACCTGGCCGATCGTGGCCCTCGGCCAGTTCATCATCGCGCTGAACTTCGCCGAGGTGTCGAGTCACTACCCGATCGCCGGCTCGATCTTCCAGTGGACCAAGTACCTGGCCGGACGCCGGTACGCCTGGTTCTCCGGCTGGATCTACCTGTTCGCCGGCATCCTGACGGTCACCGCCGTGGTGGCGACGATCCCGCTGGCGCTGATCCCTGCGCTCAACGGCCTCGGCTGGAAGAGTCTCGGGTCAGGGACCAGCGCGAACTCGCTGCAGGCCCAGCTCTTCGTCGCGCTGATCGTGCTCGTGGTGATCACCGTGCTGAACATCTACGGGGTGCGGCTGGTCGCCATCATCAACAACACCGGGGTGCTGTTCGAGATCCTCGGCATGGTGGTGTTCGCGCTGGTCCTGATCGCGTTCCATAACCACCAGGGCGTGAAGGTCATCTTCCACAGCGGCGGGCTGCACGTGAACAGCGGGACGTTCCTGATCGCGATGTTCATGTCGCTGTTCGTGATCTACGGTTTCGACACGGCCTCGACGCTCGCCGAGGAGACCAAGGATCCGCGCCGGAACGCGCCCAAGGCGGTCCTGTACTCGATCATCGGGGCGTTCATCATCGGCGGCATCTTCCTGCTCGGCACGCTGATGGCCATTCCGAACCTGCATCAGGCCATCACCGGCAACGGCGGCTTCGGGTTCGGGCCTGCCCAGATCATCGAGGCGAACTTCTCGCCGGCGTTCGCGACGATCTACCTGCTCGTGGTGTCGGCGGCTATCTTCGTCTGCTGCCTGTCGATCATGGCGGCCACGATCCGGCTCTGCTTCGGCATGTCACGCGACAACCAGCTGCCGCTGTCCGGATTGCTGTCCAGGGTGTCGCCGAAGCTGCACACGCCGGTCTTCGCCTGCATCGCGGTCGCCGTGATCGCCGCGATCCCGCTCGTCGACGGTCAGTACTCAGGGGCCGCGATCATCGCCATCGCCGCCACGGCCCTGATTTACCTCAGCTACTTCCTCGGGAACATCGCCATCCTGCGGGCCAGGCTGAGGGGATGGCCGAAGACGGACGCACCGTTCAAGCTCGGCAAGTGGGGGCTGCTGGTCAACATTGCCGGCCTGGCGTATGGCGGGGCGATGCTGGTCAACTTCGCCTGGCCGCGACCGCAGAGCAACCCGACGCCGACGCAGAGCGGGCTGCTGCATCTGGGGTTCCTCAACGGCGTGCCGATCCTGTGGACGGTGTTCGTGGTGATCGCGCTGATCGGGGTCATCTATTACGCCTTTGTCGGGGCCAGGAAGGAATTCCCGGCAGTGCAGGCGCCGGCTGGGGACGATGCTCCGGTGCGAGCCTGACTGGGTGACTCCTAGAATCGCCGGAGTGGAGAGTCTGGATCTGCCCTGGCATCCGAGGCTGCCAGGTCGCAGGCCGCCCAAGATCATTCGCGGGCCTGGCGTGACCGTACACGGGCAGATCGAGGACTGGCTCGCCGACGCGATCGCGTCAGGGCAGCTCAGGCCAGGTGACCGGCTGCCCACCGAGCAGTATCTGGCCGGCTGGCTCGGCGTCAGCCGGATGACGCTGCGGCACGCGCTCGCCGAGCTGGCCCAGCGCGGGCTGGTCACCAGGACGGTCGGGCGCGCTGGCGGCACCTTTGTGGCCGAGCCGAAGCTTGAGCAGGACTTCACCGTGCTGGCCGGGTTCTCCGAGCAGCTGCGCAGGCACGGGCTGGTGGCCGGCGCGAGAGTGCTCGCGGCGACCGAGATCCAGGCGAGCCCGGCCGCCTCGGCCGCTCTGGAGATCGAGGTCGGCGAGCCTGTCTATGAGGTGCGCAGGCTCAGGCTGGCTGACGGCCAGCCGATCCTGATCGAGCACTCGCTGTTCCCGGCGCGGCATTGTCCTGGGCTGCTTGAGTCGCGGCTCGACGGCTCCTTGTACGACTTGCTGGGCGAGAAGTACGGGCAGCGGCCGCACCGGGCCAGGGAAAGCCTCGAACCGGTGACGGCCGGGGTCCGCGAGGCCGAGGCGCTTGGCGTGGCCGAGGGCGCGCCGCTGATGCTGGTCGAGCGAACCGCCTACGCGAGGTCAGGCACGCCGCTGGAGTTCGCCCGCGACCTGTTCCGAGGCGACCGGACCCGCGTCGTCGTCTGGTCGTCCGAGCTAGCCGGCGAGCTGTGATACATGGTGGCTATATATCACATTGCGTATGAAAACGACTGGCAGCGCGCGCTGGAAGCCGACGAGTACACGGTCTCAACCAAGGGCAGGACACTCGGGGAGCAAGGGTTTATCCACGCCAGCGACGCCCATCAGGTGGCGCTTGTGGCCAACTTCATCTACGCGGGCGATGATGGCCTGATCGTCCTGGTCATTGACCCAGAACGGCTGCGTCCTGAGGTTCGCTACGAGAGCATGCCCGGATCTGACGAGGCTTTTCCGCACATCTACGGCCCGCTCGACGTCAGTGCCGTGACCGGCACGCTGCCACTTCGCCGTGGTCCGGATGGCCGCTTCGCCTTCACCTCCAGCGCCTAGCTCCGCGCGATCGGCCGGCTCACTGTCGACTGGCCAAAGGTGAGCAGACCGTTACCATCACGGGGTTCAGCCGGTGAATGAACGGGATATAGCTTAAACGTCCGGTTAACGGCGGGCCGCACCAAAGGCGATGTGCATGACCTCTGAGTCACCTGGTCTCTGGCGGAACCAAAACTGGCGGCTGCTCTGGGTCGGCCAGTCGGTCTCGGTGACCGGCGACATGGTTTTCTACATCACGGTCCTGCTGTGGATCGCCACGACCATCGCCAGCGGCAAGACCTGGGCGCCCGTCGCGGCGGCCGGCGCGCTGATCGCGACGGCTGCTCCGGTCTTAGTGATCGGCCCGATCGCGGGCGTGTTCGTCGACAGGTGGGATCGCCGCCGCACGATGCTCATCGCGGATCTCGCGCGCTTCGTGCTCATCGCCAGCCTGCTCGTGCTGCCGATGCTGCGCGACCGGCTTCCGGTTGGCGTGCAGCTAACGATCTTGTATGCGGTGCTGGCCGCCTGCAGCTGTTTCGGTGAGTTCTTCGACCCGTCCAGGCTCGCTGTCATCGGCGCGATCGTCCCCCCTGATCAGCAGCCGCAGGCCAGTTCTCTGCTCTCGGCGTCCTTCAGCATGGCGCAGGTCGTTGGCCCGCCGCTCGCGGCACCGCTGCTGTTCACGCTGGGCGTGCAGTGGGCGCTGATTCTCAACGCGGCTAGTTTCCTGGTCTCCTATGGGTGCGTGCGCGCGATCAGCGTGCCGCTTCGGCCAGCCGCCGACGCACCAGCCCGGATGAGCTTCGCGGCGGAGTTCAGGACCGGGATCAGGTTTTTCGTCGGCAGCCGGATCCTGATGACGATCGGCATCGGCATCGTGATCGCGATGCTCGGCAACGGGGCCGTGAACTCCCTCGCCGTCTTCTTCATTCCGCACAACCTGCACGCCCCGGCAAGGTGGCTCGGGACCCTCGCGGGCACCGTCGGGGCCGGCGCGATCGTGGGCTCCCTGCTGACCGGGGTTCTCGCCAGGCGCGTCCCGCCGGCCCGGCTCTTCTGCCTGTCGCTGATCGTCTGCGGCATCGCGCTGATCGGCATGTCCCGTGCCACGATCCTGGCGGCGGCACTCGTCGCTGGCGGCTTCGTCGGCCTCGGAGTCGGCGTGCTCAACTCCGTCATCTCGCCGATCATCCTGAGCGTCACGCCGTCGAACCTGCTCGGCCGGGTCAGCGCGGTCCTGAGCCCGCTGCAGCAACTCGCGTCGATCGTGTCCATGGTCCTGGCCGGCGTCCTCGCGAGCACCGTGCTGCACGGATTCCACGCGGTCGTCGCCGGGGTGCACTTCGGCCCGTACGACACGGTGTTCGCTGCCGCCGGCCTGCTGTTCGTAATCGGCGGCGTCGCGGCGATCGGACCCATGCGCCGCGCGAGCCAGGCAACCCTCGCCGCCGGCACCGCTCCGGCACCGGCCGGTACGTCAGCCGGCGCACCGGCTGACGCACTGCCCAGCGAGAGCTAGCCGCCGAGGTCGACGATCGCGGCGACGGGGCCGCCGCCGTCGGGTCCCTGATGGGCCGCCGACACGGAGACGAAGACCGCCGGGTCGCCGGTCACCGAGGCCGCGACGCCCCCGACACACGCCTTGATCTGGCGATGCCAGTGCACGTCCGAATCGTCGAGCATGGCGTTGCGGCGGCCGCGCACCTGTCCGTCCTGGCTGGCCTCGCACTTGAGGAACACGTTCACCAGCCGCCCGCCCAGATCAGCCGGCCGAGGGCGCTCGGGCAGCTCAAGACCGGCGTCGCGGATCGCGGCCCAGATTCCGTCGGCATCGAGCGCGTCGGCCATCACCGAGTGCCCGATCCGGTACCGGCCGCCGATTCCGCGCGCGTTCCCGGCCACCACCACCTGCGCCCGGTCCAGCTCGACCCCGGAGGAGCAGGACGCCACGGAGGAGTAGATCGAGCGATCGTGCAGGACGTCGGCGTCGGACGGCATCGAGATCTCCCCGAGCGCGACCGCGATGCCCAGCGCCGTGCAGCCGTTGGACAGGTCCATCGACTCGTGGGTGTTGTCGCTCCACACCGTCTGGCCCCGGCTCTTGGCGTCAGAGATCGTCCCGATGGTGAGCAGCGGCGTCTTGGTCTGCACGTAGTGCACGTCGGCCGGATCGGTGATTCCGGCCCGCTGCACCGCGACCCGCACGGCCTCGGCGACCTTCGTGATCATGGCTGTCCGGCCGATGTCCTCGGGCAGCAGCCGCTCGCTCATCGCGAACCCGACCGTCAGCCGGGGCTCGTCGGTGACCGGCGCGCGATCGGCGGGCACCGTCGCGAAGATCGTCGCGTGCGGGCTGATCACCCCGTCGGTGCCGCCCGACCACACGATCGGGATCTGCTTCACCTCGTCGGCGCCGCGGCTCCCTTTGGCGGTCAGCACCTCGCGGAACGCCCGGTCGGCGAGAATCCTGGTGTAGTCGTTGACCCCGCCGTTGCCCTCGGTCTTGCCGATCACGGCGACCACCCGGTCGGCCTCGATCACGCCGTCGTCAATGAGGGCGGCCAGCTCGCTCGCGTCAGACACATTGTGCAGCGGAACCTTGCGCACCTCGATCGGCTCAGGCACGGCTACTCCTTCGTCTCAGGCGCGGGCGCGGCCAGCCAGTCCCTGATCGCCTGGCCGTGCTGGTCAAGCACGGGCGGCGCCAGGTGCCCGGCCCGGCCGCCAGTGTCGAAGCGCAGCGGCGGACCCGGCAGCGTGACCGGGCCGAGCGCCGCGTGCTCCACCTCGATCAGCAGCCCTTGTGACCTGGTCTGCTCCCAGTTGTAGACCTCTTCCAGGTCGCGAACCTTACCAGCGGGAACTCCAAGCTCCGCCAGCCGGCGCAGCACTTCAGCAGCCGGCAGCCGCGCGAAGGCCGCGCCGACCGCCGCGTTCACCGCATCGTGGTCCCCGACCCGGTCCCGGTTCAGCGCCCACTGCGGCCGGTCAGTCCCGAACGCCGGCGCGAACCGCTGCCACAGCGAGTCATTGGCCACGGCGATCTGCACGAACCCGTCGGCGGCCCGGTAGAGCCCGTACGGGCAGATCGAGGGGTGAAAATTCCCCGTCGTCACGGGTACCTCGCCGCCGACCGTGTACCTGGTGCCGTGGAACGCGTGCGCCCCGACCACGGCCGCGAGCAGGCTGGTCCGCACGACCTGGCCCCGCCCGGTCCTGGCCCGCTCGACCAGCGCGGCCGCGACGCCGTAGGCCCCGTACATCCCGGCGAGCACATCGCCCACCGGAAGGCCGGACCTGGTTGGCTCGTCCGGCGACGGGCCGGTCACCGACATCAGCCCGCCCTCACCCTGCGCGATCTGGTCATAGCCAGGCCGGTCGCCCTCGGGCCCGTCGTGACCGAACCCGGTGATCGACAAGATCACCAGCCCCGGATTGAGCTCATGCAGCCGGGCGACGCTGAACCCGAGCCGGTCGAGCACGCCCGGCCTGAAGTTCTCGATCAGCACATCGGCTCGCTCCGCGAGTGCCGTGAGCACCGCCCGCCCGTCGTCCGACTTCAGGTCGACGGCGATCGACTCCTTGTTCCTGTTGCAGGACAGGAAGTACGTCGCATGCTCCCGTCCGTCGCTGCCGACCACGAACGGCGGGCCCCAGCCCCGGCTCTCATCGCCATCCGGTGCCTCGATCTTGATCACCCGCGCGCCGAGATCGCCCAGCATCATCCCCGCGTGCGGCCCGGCCAGCGCCCGCGACAGGTCAACCACAAGCGTCCCGGCCAGCGGTCCAAGACTCATCCAGGCTCACCCCGCATCCCGCGTCCGATTCGGCTGACTGCAACCTAACAGGCCGGTCTGCTAGAGCCAGTCCACCTCGGCCGAGCTAGCCCCAGCGAGCCGGCGATAGCCTGGGCCGCGATCGAAGAACGGCTCGGGCCGCTGGCGCTCGGCCCTGATTTTATTTCGCAACGAAAGCGTTTCCGGCAGGTCGGCAGCAGGCTCATCGACCTGCCCGGTGATCACCACGCCGTAGTCGGCGGCGGCCCCGGCGACGGAGACCTTGCCCCAGGCGACATCGCGGGTGACTAGTTCGACGTCGCGGTCGAGCGGGTCGCCCCAGCCACCCCCGCCCGTGGTGCGGATCCTGATCAGGGTGCCAGCCGGCGCCGGCTCAGCGTCGGCGAGTGGCTCGGCGTATCTTTCCTCCTCGCCGTTCGGGTCGATCATTACCTCGAACGGGCGGCCGGCCTTTCCGCCGCTGACACCCCAGCACGAGAGAATCGAGCGGTCGGCGATCGACATGAAATGGCCGTCGGTCAGCATCCTGATGACCTTCTCGTACCCAAGACCGCCGCGGTACTGGCCGGGTCCGCCGGAGTCGACCGCGAGGCCGAGGCGTTCGACCAGAAAGGGGAATCTCGCCTCGGAGAACTCGGCCGGCAGGTTGCGCGAGTCCGGCACCACGTGGATCGTGTCCTCCCCGTCGGCGTAGTACCGTCCGCCGGAGCCGCCGCCTAGTACCTCGCGCATCAGGTACGGCTCGCCGGCCGCGTCCAGGCCGTAGACGCCGGTGTAGCGGATCGTCTCCTGGTCGGCCGGCATCCGCCCGCCGACGGCCTTGGCAAGCACCCCGGCCAGGACGCCGAGCAGGCGGAGGATCACGAAGGTACGGGCGTTCGTCGGGGCGGGGAAGATCGGGGTGAGCAGGGTGCCCGGCGGCGGGAACCTGATCTCCAGCAGGTCGACCACGCCCTCGTTGACGTCGAGCTGGGCCATCCGCTCCGGAGTGTCGGCGAGGTTGCGCAGGATCGGGGCCAGCCACTTGGCCAGGAAGTTGCCGTCGGCATAGTTGGCGGCGTGGTTGATCGGGCCCTTGGCCTGGGGCCCGGTGCCGTTGAAATCCAGGATCAGCCGGGCGCCGCCCGGGTCGCTGTCGGCGGTCCTGGTCAGCGTGATTCGCTGGGTGTGCAGCCTGGGCGGGTCGACGCCGTCGTGCTCGGCGTAGTCCTCCCAGGTCCAGGTGCCTTCGGGGATCTTGGCCAGGATCTCGCGGCGGAAGGTCTCCGTGGTGCCGGCCACGATCGCGTCGAAGCAGGACTCGACTTGCGCCTTGCCGTAGCGGTCGAAGAGCTCGCCGAGGCGGCGGGCGCCCATGAGGCAGGCGGCGCACTCGGAGTCCAGGTCGGCGGCGAGCGACTCGGGCATCCGCGAGTTGCGGGTCAGGATCGTGAGGACGGCCTGGTTGGGGCCGCTGGCGTCGCGCAGCTTGATCGGCGGCACCATCAGGCCCTCTTCGTACACGCTGGTCGCCTTGCTCGGCATCGAGCCGGGCACCGCGCCGCCGATGTCATCGTGATGGCCGAACGCCTGCACGAACGCGACGACCTCACCCGCGTGGAACACCGGCACGGTGACGCACAGATCTGGCAGGTGACCGATGCCGCCCTCGGACGAGTAGACGTCGTTGTGGAAGTACACATCGCCCGGCCGCATCGTCTCGACCGGGAAATCCCGGACGATCGGGTGCACCAGGGAACTGTACGACCGGCCGGTCAGCTTGCGCAGCAGCCGGTCATGCAGGCCGGCCCGGAAGTCGTGCGCGTCCCTGACCATCGGCGACCTGGCCGTCCGCCCGATCGCCGTCTCGACTTCCTGCTCAATGGCCGCCAGACTGCCCGCGATGATCTCAAGCAGCACGGGGTCTGCCGGGCTCGGGGCTGCCGGGCTCGGAACTGCCGGGTTGCCCTGGCCGCCAGTTAGCGTTCGCCCGCTCAACGATGGGTCCGTCTGTACCGTGCCATAGGTCCATCTTCCGCCGGTACCGGGCACTGCTGTCCGCCGGGGCAGCCTCCGCCCCCAAGACTCACGCCACCGGGGTTCCGTGATCACCCCGCTCGCCGTGATCCCGGAACATTGGCTGCGTGATCACGCCACCGAAACTCCGTGATCACCATCCCCGACATGATCACGGAGCATCAGCAGGGTGCGTCACCGCCCCGGCCCCCTGATCAGACCACCCGTCCCGGCATGGCTTAAGGGAACGCAGAGTTTCTGGACTGGCATGGGCCGGGCGGGGTGCTGCGGCTGTGGCCTGAGTCCAGAAACCCGGACTCCCTTAAGCCACGGAACATTGCGCGGGCCAGGCTTCACAATGAGTTCACCGGCTGCTGACCTGATGTATGGCTAGGTATCGTTACCCAGCCATCTGTCCGACGCTGACTAGGGCATGAGGCAAGGGATGGGCCACTGATATGAGCGCCATAATCGCGGGCCTGATCCTTGCCGGGGCTCTGGCGGTGGCCGCGTACATCGGGCTCCGCATCGAATCGAGGCCACAGCGCGCGATCGTGGGTCCGGCGCCAGTAGCCGACGAGATGGATGTCAGGCCGGCGCTGGTCCATTTCGCGCTGACCAATTGCGATCCGGGCACTGCCGCATACGAGGCGACGATCCTCGATCTGGCGGCGCGCGGATTCCTCGCGGCCGAGAGCAGGCCCGATGGCCTGTGGATCAGCTATGCCGAGTCCCCTGCGGAGTCCGCTGGCGTCGCACCGCTGACCGCGTCCGAGCAGCGGGTACTCAGCAACGCGCGGGCCGCGCTGACGAACGCCGGCAGCGCGTCCCTCGTCGCGCTCGGCAACGTATGCCGGGGGAATGTCACGGGCACGTGGGATCCGTTTGAGACCGAGCTTCGAGCCGAGGCGAGGAGTCTTGGCCTCTGCGAACGACGGCTCGTCGTCACAGCCAGGACGCTGGCTCTGGCCACTGGCCTGACCCTGGCAGCGTGCGCGTTCGCTGTCATCGCGTCGCTGTCTCCGCCGCGCGGCAGTGTCGGTGCCGCCGTCTTCGGTGGCAGCTCCACCGCAGCCGTGTTTACGTGGGTCCTGGTAGTGACCGGCCGGCGAGACCGGCTCACTGCGCGGGGAGCGGCGCTCCTGGCAAGCTGGGAATCCGGGCAGCAGCGGCTCGCGACCGAACCCGCCGGAGAGTCGGTACGACAGCTCGCGTTCGCGACAGCCGCTAGCCTCCCGGGTACCGACTCGCCGGAGCCGGTGCGGGTGCTCATGCTCAGCCGCCGGAAATCGCGCGTGCGCGCTGACCGGCCGCGGGCGACCCGACGTCCGGCCGAGGTCTGGTCGTCGTTCTCGGGGACCTGGCGGCTGATCAGGATCAGGAACGCCAGGCGGCTTGGACTGGGTCGTGGCGCGATCACGGTCGGCGCCGGACTCTTGTGCGGAGTGGTCACCTATTTTCTGGCTGTCTCGGCGTCGGCAGGGGCGTGGACGGTCGTTCCGATGTGCACGGGGATATCGCTGCTCACCGCCGGGATGAGCGACATGATCAGGGTCGGGGACGTGCCAGACCGGGCCGATCTCGACGGTCAGGTCATCGCCCGCTGGCAGGAAGGCGAGGTAACGTACGTCGCGATCGATGACGGCGGGCGGGCCTGGACCTTCAGCGGATCGGTCGCCGGGCAGCTGGCGATCGGCGATCTAGTCGGGCTGACGATCAATCCTCGCTCCGGCAAGCTCATCGGGCTCGCGCTGGCCGACCGTTCGGCGGCCGGGATCGAATCGTAAACCAGCCAGGTGAACCAACCGAACGGGATTGGCCGGATTCGGTCGAGATCACCTGGCGCGGCCCTGACGAAGAACCGAATGCAGGATTGCCCGCTGAGCGCGTCTTAAACCATCCGCTGGTAAACGGCTTACCGCGAGCGGGTCACCCGGAGATTCCCGTGCCGGTCGACCGACGCGGCAAAGCCGGGATGCAACGGCACCGTCGCCCCGTACTCCTCAATCACGGCAGGCCCGGCCAGCACGTCCCCGGCCGCCAGATCGGGCCGCCAGTAGATCTCGGCGTCGTCGAACCCGGCTGACCGTCCGAAGCAAACCGGTCTGCGGCCTGTCCGCGCCCGGTCAGGGTCGCCGTCGCCGAGCAGAGGCTCGGGCAGCTCTGGCCGCCGGATCGGACCGACCCCGGTGACCCTGAGGTTCACCCATTCCACGTGCTGGCGCGGGTCGTCGCGAAAGTCGTAGCCGTACAGGGCGCGATGCGCGTCGTGGAACGCGTCGGCAACAGCATCGGCGACCGCCGCGTCGAACGTCCGCCCCGGCTCTAGCTCCGGCCCCGGCCCCGGCTCCGGCCCCGGCCCCGGCCCGCCAGCGAGCAGAACGGAACCCTGACCTCGAAGGCCTGCCCGAAATACCGCAGGTCAGCGGTCCTGACCAGCCGAGAGTCAGCCAGCCCGAAGCCCTGACTAGCGAGCCCGTCACCGGCCTGCGCCTCAAGTTCCTCAAAGATCTCCCGCACGACGTCGGCATCGAGTGAGTCGTGCCGCCGCGCGGCCGTCCGCACGTAGTCGAGCCGCACGTCGACCGTAAGCAACCCGAACGCCGACACATTGCCCGGATTGACCGGTACCAGCACCTCCCTCACCCCGAGAATGTCGATCAGCGGGCACAACAGCAGCGATCCAGAACCCCCGAACGTCACCAGCGTGAAGTCCCTGACGTCCAGACCACGCCTGACCGTGATCTGGCGCACCGCGTTGGCCTGATTCCAGGCCGAGACCTCCAGGATGCCGGTGGCGCAGTCCTCCTCTCCAAGGCCGAGTCTGCCAGCCAGTACCGACAGTCCGGCCCGAGCAGCGGCCAGATCGAGCGGCACCTCCCCGCCGAGCAGGTGCGGCGGAATCCGCCCGAGCACGAGGTGAGCGTCGGTCACCGTCACCTCGGTCCCGCCCCTCCCATAACACAGCGGCCCGGGATCAGCCCCAGCCGACCGAGGCCCGACCTTGAGCGCGCCCTCCGGCGAGACCCACGCCACCGAACCCCCGCCCGCCCCGACGGTCACCACGTCGATCATCGGGATCATCGCCGGGTACGCCCCCACCCGGCCCTCGGTCGTGAGCGCGGGCTCGCCATTGGTCACGACGGCAACATCGGTCGACGTACCACCGCCATCGCAGGTCAGCACGCTAGCTATGCCGGCCTCCCGCGCGATGAGCGCAGCGCCAAGCGCCCCGGCCGCGGCCCGCTCAGCACGGTCGTGATCGGCTGGTGAATCACCTCGTCCGCCGACAGGACCCCGCCGTTGGACTTCATCACGTAGAAGGGCGGGCGCTCGGCGGAAACCGCATCGAGCCGCTCGCCGATCGACCTGAGGTAGCTGGCCACTCGTGGCTTGACCGCCGCATCAAGCAGCGTCGTCATCGACCGCTCATACTCCCGGTACTCGCGCAGTACCTCACACGAAATCGACACCACGGCCCCCGGATGCTCACGAGCGAGGATGGCGGCCATCTGCCGTTCATGATCGGGGTTGGCGTAGGAATGCAGGAAGCAGACGCCCAGAGTGTCCACGCCCCGGTCACGAAACCACCGGGCGACGGCAACGGCACCGTCGGCATCGAACGGCCGCAGCTCAGCCCCGGTATGGTCGAGCCGCCCAGCGACGGTTTTGACCAGGTCAGCGGGAACGATCCGGTCGGGCTTGACCCAGAAGTAGGAATTGCCGTACCCGTCAGGCACCGATTGCCTGGCGATCTCCAGCATGAACTCGAATCCCTGCGTCGTAATGAATCCGAGCCTGCCCACCCTCCCCTCAAGCAGCTGATTGGTCGCGATGGTGGTCCCGTGACTCAGCGCCGCCACGGCCTGCGCCGGCGCGCCAAGCCGGTCAAGCACCTTGGTCAGCCCGTCGATGAATCCCAAGGACGGATCGGCGGGCGTCGTCGGCGTCTTGGTGACAGTGAGCTGCCCCGTCAACTGGTCATACGCGACGACGTCGGTAAACGTGCCCCCGGTATCGATGCCGACCCGCAGCCACCCGTCCCCGCCAGTCATGCGTCACTCCTGCCAGTCCGGCCCCGCCAGCCCATCATTTTCCAGGTATAACGGTTCGCACGGGTCAGTCCAGCAGGGATGGCTGATCTAGGCAGCTCAACCCGGCTTTCGCCCGAACAGGCGAGACTTGCGGCCCAGCAGAACGCCGGCGACGATCCCGGCCAGCCCAGCCGCCGCCCCAGCCAGCACCACAACCCTGACGTCAGCCCCACCGCGGGCCGGGGCCGGGCCGGAAGCCGGGGCCGGGGCCGTTACCGGGGCCGCAGTCGCCGGCCTGGCGGCAGCCTCGGCCAGCGCCTCATCGACCGCAGCGAAGAACTCGGCAGCCAGGCGCTTCGCGGCGCTCGCAAGCAGCCTGGTGCCGACACCTGCGACTGCCCCGGCCACGACGCCGCTGGCCTCGTAGCTGACCAGCGTCGCTCCCCCGCTCGCCTCGGCCAGGCGCAGAGTAAGGTCAGCCGTAATCTCGCCCTGCTCGCCCGAACCGGACGCCGTCAGCGCCACATAGCCGGGCTCTTCGCGCTCAGCGATGGACAGCCGCCCGGAATAGGTGCCGCTGACCGCCGTCATCGCCGTTGTCACGCTGAACTGGCCAGCGCCGGCCCCGGTGACCTCAAACCGGTCGCACCCCGGAATAGTCCGCGCGAGCAGGTCAGGATCATGCAAGGCAGTCCACACCGCGTCGACCGGCGCCCGCAACGTCACCTCGCCAGCTACCTTCACCGCGCCGGACCTCCAAGACCCCGCCAGTCCCACCGGTCCCCAGCATCGCACGTCCGGCCCGTCTGCTGGCCCGTCTCCGATCCCGGCATCCCGAGTCACCCCCAGGCAAGTCCATCCGCGTTTCCGTGATCATGAAACGAAGCTTGATCACGGAACATCAGCGGCGTGATCACCCCACCAGGACTCCGTGATCATCGTCCCAAGCATGATCGCGGAACATCGGCGGGCCTGGACTCGGGGCGCCCTGTCAGGAGTTGCGCCTGGCGGCGGTCCGGCTCTGAGCGGTGGTTCAGACCGGCCCACGTGGCGATCCTGCCGGGTATCGACCGTTTCGGGTGCTGACGGCTAGCCTGCCCCGTGGTTCGGGCAGATCCTGTAGGACAGTTTGCCGTTGTAGGACAGCTTGCCGCCAGATTTGCGGTTAACGCTCCTACAACGGCAAACTGTCCTACACAGTGCCGGGTTTCACCCGATCCTGCCCCAGAGGGCCTGCGTGACGGTGGCTCCTGACCGGGAACACCGGCCCCTGCTGCTGCCAGAACCAGGCCCGGCATCGCCTGCGGCACCAGGCACCGCCGCTGATGTTCCGCGATCATGCCGGGGAAGGTGATCAGGGCCTGGGATGGCGCTGGCGCGCCGCTGATGTTCCGGGCTCTGGCGCGAATTCGTGATCGGGCTACCGCAGCTGGGGACCCCCGCTGTTGCCAGCACGACAGCAAGGGTCCCCAGCTGCGGTCAGGTCCATGCTGGAAAGGCCGGGCTGGCGACGAGGCTGGGTGGCTATAGTCGACACGATCACCCGGAGCGATTTATTTCCCCATCTGCGCACTTTGGGCGAGTGGGGTGCAGGGGGAGAACGTGAGAATAGTGGAGTGGTCCGGGCACCCGTTCGGCGACGTGCCGGGAGCCGCAGCCTCGGGCAGGATGCCAGCCAGGTCGCAGATTCTCGGCCCCGGAGCGGACCCGGATAAGGACCCCGATCAGCACCACCTCGCGTCCCGGCTGCTTGACCCGCTCGCGGCCCGGCGGGCCAGGCAGCTCGCGCACGCCGAGGACCTGCATGCGGCCGGGAGCACGGATGCCAACGAACTCAAGGGGGCCAGGAAGTCGGGCGCTAAGTGGGCGGCGAGTTACCTGAACGGACCGCTTGGCGATGACTGGGTGATGTTCCGCGGCTATCGCAACGCGCGCGGGCCGATTGGCGGGCTGCTGCTCGGTCCGCGCGGGCTGGTGGCCATGACCAGTCTTTACCTGGATGCCGAGGTGCATTGCCGAGGCGACAAGTGGCACGCGGAGAAGCGGCCGGGCAACGCGAGCGGGGCAACGCCGCGCGAGCTGAGTCTGCTCGACCCGGAGGGCCGGTCACCGAGCGTGCAGCTCAACCAGGCCGCGGATCTGCTCGAAGAATTCCTGCACACAGCCGGGGTGCGGCTCAAAGTGCAGCGCGTAGTACTGCTGAATCACCCGAGGCAGCCAGAAAGCGAATTGCACCGGCCGACAGTGCGCGTCTTTGACTCAAGCTCGAATTTTCTCTCCTGGCTGAACACGCTGCCTAAGATTCTCGATCGCGGGCAGAAGAGGCAGCTCGAAGAGCCTGATCGCCGGACCTGAGCACCAGCAGCCCGAAAGCTGACCGGCCAGCTCCCGCTTGCATAGCTGATCAATTTTGCGGAAGTTAGCTGCCCATGCAGATAGTCCCGCTCTCAGATCACCCAGGCGACCTGCTCAAGGCCAGCAGGCAGCGCGGCACCAAAGCGCAGCAGAGCCAGGCAGCCAGGTACGACTCCGCCGTCGCGCGACATCAGGCTGGCGTCAAGCGGCTCGAAGCGGCGCGGGACGAAGCCAGGGCAAGTCGTCGCTGGCTGGCCTGGCTGCGGGCCGTTCTCGCCGTCCGCCGGGAGCGGCGGCAGGCTCCGGCCCGGCCGAGGCCGGTCAGGGCGCCGTCGGAGGAAGAGGCAAAGCTCGAAGCCGGCATCAAGGGTGAGCAACTGGTCGCGGATGAGCTAGGGCGCGCTCTGGGCGACGACTGGGTCCTGCTGCGGGGATACCACAACAGGCGCGGCGAGATCGATCATCTGCTGCTCGGCCCGCGCGGACTGGTCGCGATTGAGGTCAAAAACCAGAACGGCACCGTCCACTGTGACGGTGATAGCTGGTGGATTGATAAGTACGACAGATACGGGAATCAGGTCGAGCCCCGCACCGAGATGACCGACCAGGGCAAGCGGCACCGGTCGCCGAGCGTTCAGCTCAACGAGCCAGCCGACCTGCTTGAGGAGTTCCTGCGCTCTCGGGGCGAGGACGTTGACTTGCTTCGGGTAGTGCTGCTGGCCCACCGGCGGGCTCGGATAGGCAATTGCCGGGGAGCGACAGTGAGCATCTTCACCGATACCAGCGAGATCATCGCACTGATGCGGAAGGTGCCACAGCCGCTTGACGGACCTAGGCGCCAGCGCCTGCGGGAGCTAGTCGTCCAGGACCACCGGTATCACGCTGCCCACCGCCCTCCCAGGTGAGCCGTCCGGCCCGTGTCGTTGCCGCAGCTCGTAGAGCTCTCGACGGCGAGATCGGCATCGCGGTGATCGCGATGCCCTCAGCATCCTCAATCGCCGAAGCGAACACGGCCGCGCCCGGAATCACCCCCGCCTCGCCAGCGCCCTTGATGCCGAGCGGATTGAGCGGCGACGGCGTCTCCAGGTGATCGATCTCGATCCCGTCCGGCACCTCGGACACATAAGGCATCAGGAAATCCATGAACGAGGCATTCTGCAGCTGGCCGAGCTCGTCATAGGCCATTCGCTCATAGAGCGCACCGCCGACGCCCTGGGCGACTCCGCCGTGGATCTGGCCCTCGACGATGCGCGGGTTGATCAGCGTGCCGCAGTCGTGCACCACGCAGTAGCGCAGGATCTTGATCTCGGCCGTGCGCGGATCGGTCTCCACGATCACCGCGTGCATCCCGCTCGCGAACGTCGACCGCAGCGGCGAGAAGAACTCCCGGCCTTCCAGCCCCGGCGACTCCCCGTCAGCGACCGGCGGCGTGTTGATGTCGCCTCCGGCGAACTGGGTGGCCGCCTTGGCCGCCTCATCGAAGGCATAACGCAGCGGGTTGGAAAGCACGGCGACCGTGCCGAGCGAGATCGCGCTCGCGGGGTCACCCTTGACCCTGACCACTCCCTCGGTGAGCTCCAGGTCATCCGGCGAGGCCTCAAGCGCGGCGGCGGCGATCCTGATCGCCTTGGCCCGTGCCGCCCGTGCGGCCAGCGCCACCGCCGACCCGCTCATCACGGCGGCCCGCGAGGCGAAGGTGCCCACGGCGTACTCGAACGCACGGGTGTCACCGGTCGTCACCTCGATGTCGGCCATCGGCACGCCGAGCTCGTCGGCCACGATCTGCGCGAACACGGTCTGGTGCCCCTGACCCTGGCTGGTCAGCCCGGTCGCCACCTTGACCTTCCCCGAGGTTTCCACCACCACGTGGGCGCCTTCATAGGGCCCGACCCCGGTCCCCTCGACGTAGCAGGCCAGGCCGATGCCCAGACTCCGCCCCTGCTGCCTGGCCTGCGCCTTGAGCGCGGCGAACTCGTCCCAGCCGACCAGCGCCTTGAGCTTGGCCAGCGACGCCGGGTAGTCACCCGAGTCGTAGATCAGCGGCCTGCCGTCCTGAAAGATCAGCCCGTGATCGTAAGGCATCTCGTCCGGCCGGATGAAGTTCCGTTCCCGCACCACCGTCCGGTCCAGCCCGAGCGAGGCCGCGATCGCGTCCATCGTCCGCTCCATGACGAACGCGCCCTGCGGCCGTGGCGCCGCGGTACGGCGTGACGATCACGGTGTTGGTGTAGAGCGAGGTGAACTCGACCCGGTACGCGCCGGGCTTGTACGGGCCGAGCAGCTGAGTAGAGGTGATGATCGGCACGATCAGCCCGTACGGGATGTAGGCCCCGTTGTCGTGCCAGAACCGCACGTCAAGCCCGAGGACCCGGCCCTCGTCGTCGAACCCGACCCTGACCTGGTGCCGCTGCCCCCGCTCGTGCGCGCTGGCGATGAAGTGCTCCAGGCGGTCCTCGGTGAACTTGACCGGCCGCCGCAGCAGCCGGCATGCCCACGGCACGAGGATCTCCTCCGGCCAGGGGTGCATGATCTTGACGCCGAACCCGCCGCCCACATCCGGCGTGATCACGTCGACCTCTTCGAGCGCGAGGCCGAGCTTGGCCGCGACGGCCGCGCGGACTCCCGTCGACGTCTGGGTGGACGTCCAGATCCGCAGCCGCCTTGACTCGGTGTCCCAGCGGGCCAGCACGCCCCGGCCTTCGAGCGGAGTGGACGCCGACCGCTCGATGGTCAGGTCAAGCTCCAGGCGGTGCGGCGCGGCCGCGATCGCCGCTACCGCGTCCCCGCTGCTCTGCACCAGATGCCCGGCGACGTTGCCCGGCACGTCCGCGTGGACCAGGTGCTCGGCGGCGCGGGCCGTGTCGACGCCGACCACAACCGGCAGCGGTTCATAGTCGACGATGATCGCCTCGGCCGCGTCCTCGGCCAGGTAGCGGTCGGCCGCCACGACCATGACGACCGGCTCGCCCACGTAGTTGACCTCGTCGGCGGCTAGCGCGAAGCCGGTGCGGCCGTGCGTCAGCGCCGGATGCGGGATGAGCAGCGGCAGCGGCTCGGCGACCCGCCCCGGCAGGTCCTCGTAGGTGTAGATCGCGACCAGCCCGTCAACATCGAGCGCGGCCTCGACGTCGATGTCCAGAATCCGGGCATGGGCGTGCGGGCTGCGCACGAAGGCGACCGCCAGCGCGTCGGGCCCGAGATCGTCAAGGTAGGCGCCGTGCCCGCGCAGCAGCCGGTCATCCTCGACCCGCGCGACCGGCTCCCCGAACATGGCGGTCACGGCTGTTCCTCGCGGCTTAGCTGGGCCTCGCGGCTTAGCTGGGCCTCGCGCATCAGGTCGGCCGCGCGGAGGACTGACCTCACGATGTTCTGGTAGCCGGTGCAGCGGCACAGGTTCCCGCCGATGATCTCCTTCGCCTCATCGCGTGTCGGCTCGGGATTGACCGCGAGCGCGGCGGTGATCGTGGTCAGGAACCCGGGAGTGCAGAATCCGCACTGCAACCCATGACAGTCGGCGAACGCCTGCTGCACCGCGGACAACGTCCCGTCCGGCGCGGCCAGCCCCTCGACGGTCGTGACCTCGCACCCGTCGGCGCTGACCGCGAGCATCAGGCACGACCTGACCGCGAGCCCATCCACCAGGACCGTGCACGCGCCGCAGACCCCGTGCTCACAGCCGACGTGCGTCCCGGTCAGCCGCAGATCGTGCCGCAGGCAGTCGGACAGCAGCCGCCTGGCCGGCACCGATACCTGGCGCACCACCCCGTTCACGGTCAGCCGCACCTCGAACAGCTCAGCCATGCCCCCGCCTCCGCTCCCCCGCGTGCGCGACGGCCTGGTGCAGGGCGCGCTCGGTGAGCACCCCGGCCAGGTGCCGCCGGTAGCCGGCGGTCGCATGGATGTCACCCATCGGCCGCAGCTGCGCCATCGCGAGCCGGCCGGCCTCCGCGAACCGGGCAGGCCCCGCCGGCCCGGCGCAGGCTGATGTGAGATCGAGCACGAGCGGGGTGCCGGACACCGACAGGTAGGCGGCCCGCGCCAAGGCCACCTCGCCGTCGTCGCCCAGCTCGATCAGGGCCGCGACCCCGCACACCGCATAATCGCCGTTCCGCCTGCTCACCTCGGTAAACGCGCAGCCAGCCGTGGCCGGCAGCACCGGGAACAGCGCCTCGACCGCCAGTTCGTCCGGCCGTACCTCGGATTCCAGCGGGCCAGTGAAAAAATCTTCGGCGGAAATAGTGCGCTCCCCGCTGGTGCTGACCAGTCTGACTGCGCCTCCGAGCAGGGCAATCACGGCCGTCATCTCACCTGATGGGTCCGCGTGCACGATGCTGCCGACCGTGGTGCCCCGGTTCCTGATCACGGGGTGGGCGACGAGCGCGAGAGCCTGGCCGAGCAGCGGCTGGGCGCTGGCGGCTACCGGGTCACGCAGCACCTCGGCATGCCTGGCCAGCGCTCCGACCACGACCTGGCCGTCGCTGACGCTGATAAAGAGAGCTCGGTCAGCCGGTTGATGTCCACCAGGTGCGACGGGGCCGCCAGCCGCATGTTGAGCAGCGGCACGAGCGACTGGCCGCCCGCGAGCACCTTGCCGTCAGGCCCGATCGAGGCGAGGATCTCGACCGCCTCGGCCACCGACTCCGGCCGCGAGTAGCCGAATGAGGACGGCTTCACCCCGGCTAGGTTAGACCCCGGCGGCGCTGGTCATCAACGTAACTGAGCTGCTGTTCACCTTCCTGGCCTTACAGGTCAAGGGCGGCGGCGAGGTCGCGGTAGCCGGCCAGCGGGTCTGTGCCGGGCCCGGCGGGGTCGGCGGGGTCGGCCAGCAGCTGGACGCAGACGTGGTCGGCGCCCGCGTCGAGGAACTCGCCTAGTTGCTGCGCGACCCGTTCCTCGGTGCCGTGCGCGACCAGGGCGTCGATCAGCGCGTCGCTGCCGCCATCGGCCAGGTCAGCGTCGGACCAGCCCAGGCGACGCAGGTTGGACGTGTAATTGACCAGCGCGAGATACGGGCTGGCGACCCGAGGCCGGCCGATCGCACGCGCGGCCTCCGGGTCGGCGCTGAGCACGACCTTGTGCTCGACGGCGATCAGCGGCCCGGCGCCGAGGATGTCCCTGGCCTGCCTGACGTACTCGGGGGTGACGAGGTAGGGGTGAGTGCCGGCGGTGCGCTCGGCCGACAGGCGCAGCATCTTGGGGCCGAGAGCGGCGAGGACCAGGCTGCCCGCGGGCACGCCGCCGGCGACCAGCTCGTCGACGTAGCGAACGCTGGTGTCGTAGGGACTGGCGTACTCCCTGGTCGCTTCCCGGTGACCGATCCCGACTCCGAGCAGGAACCGGCCAGGATGACGGGCCTCGATCCGCGCGAACGAGGCGGCCACCTCAGACGCGTCGCTCTGCCACATGTTGACGATCCCGGTCGCGACGACGAGCTCGCTGGTCGCGGCCAGCAGCTCATCGACGATCTTCAGATCGGCCCGCGGCGAGCCGCCGAGCCACAGGGCACCGTAGCCGAGTCGTTCGAGCTGGGACGCCAGTTCGGGCGTCGCCGTGCTGACCGGCCGCCAGATCCCGTACGACCCGAGCAGGCCGCGCCAGTTCTGCGTCATCGTTCCTCCCGAACACGAGCTAAGCACACGGACCAGCGGCACGACACACCAGTCCTGATCCGCCAGTGCATCGCGTGAGCCCAGGTGCACGTGGTGCCTTGCATTGATAGCAAGATGCCGAATATCAGCATTCTGCCGCTAAAATCATGGAACCTTTGACAGTATCCGCATGTCTGCCCGCTCCTGCTGAAAGGGGGCCGCGCCATGAGACGTATCTGGACAATCGCGGCCGATGGCTGCTTCAGGATGCAAGCCACCCCTGGTACGGACCCTTTCTTAATGCCGACGACGCGCTGATTCCGGCGCGCCGGCTTCGCAGCGTTCATCCACCGATCCGGCTCCGTTCATCTAGGCGGCCTGGCTGTCACAGCGCAGTGCTTAGCTATGGCGATAGACCCAGCCCGGCGGTGCGAGCACCTATCACAGCAGAGGAAGAGCCGATGGGCCATTACCCGCTGGCCGCCTGCGCGGCCGGCCTGACTACCGGACTCGCGGCCGGAGTACTTGCCGCTAGCTATCAGCTGGTGTGGCGGCGGCGGCTGACCACCTGGGGCGCGACCGGGGACGAGGTCGCGACACCGATGCCCGGCGACGAGCTGGGCACGGAATGCGACCTGGTCACGACTCTGGCCGTCGCGATCAGCGCGCCGCCGAGCTGCGTCTGGCCGTGGCTGGTCCAGATAGGAAGCGGACGGGCTGGCCGCTACTCCTACGACTGGATCGAGAACCTGTTCGGCCTGGATATGCACAGCGCCGATGTGATACTTCCGCAATTCCAGCAGGTCAAGCCCGGTGATGAGTTCCCTCTCGGGCGGCGGTACGCCCCGATGCGGATCGTCACGTTCGACCCCGAGCGGCACCTGGCACTCTGCTCCTGTGACGGGCGCTGGGGGTCAACCTTCGCCCTGATTCCGAAACACGACGTGACCAGGCTCGTCAGCCGGAACAAGGTCGCCCTGCCGCAGACTTCGCCTGCGGCCAGGCTGGTCATCACGCTGTTCATGGAGCCAGTCAGCGTCCTGCTCAAGCGCAAGATGCTCCTTGGCATCAAGGAACGAGCCGAGCGCCTGGCCACCGAGCTGGAATTCACGGCCGTCAACTCGCCCCCCGCCGACGACTACATCTGGACCGGCGACCACCTCTAATCCAGGCGGAGCCAGCCCAGCGGTGTTGCAACGACCCCTTGAACCCAAGCAGGGTGGCTGGCCCAGCCCTGGCCTGTCCCGCCGCTGGCCAGCCGGTCCGTACCCCATCGATGTGACATAGCTGGGGCTGGAGCACCAGCGCTGCCACATCCATGGGGCCAGCCAGCGGCCAGCATCACGGAATTCGCGCCAGAGCCCGGAACCTCGACCGCGTGATCACGCCAGCCGGTCTCCGTGATCACCACCCCAATCATGAGCACGCAAAACGGCGCCGGGCCGGCTTGCCGGTCTCTGCGCGGGACTTCCATTCCGGTTCCCCGATCAGTGCCTGGCGACCGTGCAGCGGCGAGTCCCTGACCGCAACGCCGGCCCTTAGCTGCCGCCAGGACGGCAACGCCGGCCCTTTGCTGTCGCCAGAACCGGGTCCGGCTGGCACAGGCGGGGCGCTGAGGCTGGAGTGAGCCCGGTTGAGGGAGAGTTGCCGTCATCCTCGGGGAGAGTTACCGCCTGGCGTAGCGTTACCGCCGTATATGACGGTTAACGCTACCTGAGGCGGTAACTCTACCCGTGGATGACGGCAGCTCTCCGCGATCATGACGGCAACTCTTCCGGCAGCGGCAGCTCTCCCGGATCGTGACGGCAGGTCTCCGGGATCATGGCGGCGGGCAGTCGGCGGGCTGGTGCGGCTGTGACAGTTGATACTTCCAGGACTGCCGGGGCCTGATGGGTCGCGGGTGGCTGCCTGGAGGGGTGCTGCGACAGACTGGGCTGGAACAGCGGCGTGAGATCTGGGGGCACCTTGAGCGCGGAACATGTGGCGGCCAGGGCGGGGGTTTACGCGGACTCGGTGACGCTGATGCAGGTGAGCGCTCAGGCGCAGGCGGTCGACGGGGTGCGAGCGGCGCTGGTGGCGATGGGGACCGAGCTGAATCTTGGGCTGCTCGACGGGCTGGGTCTGACCGCGCCAGCCGGGGCTGGTGAGCACGATCTGCTCGTGGCGATCAAGGCCGATGACGCCGGGTCGCTGGCGGCGGCGCTCGCTGTGGTGGACGAGGCGCTGGCTCCGGGCGGGGCAGGCTCTGGTGGCGGGGCGGGTTCGGGTGGCGGGGCGGGTTCGGGTGGCGGGGCGGGCCGGGGCGGCGAGCTGGCCGGATCGTCGTTTCCGCCTCGGACGACGGGAGCGGCGGCGGCCAGGGCCGGGGCCGGGATCGCGCTGATCTCGGTGCCGGGGCAATATGCGTTCGCCGAGGCTACGGACGCGCTTGAGCGCGACTGTGACGTGATGATCTTCTCTGACAATGTGCCGGTCGAGCAGGAGATCAGGCTGAAGGATCTGGCCGGCGAGCGGGGCTTGCTGGTGATGGGACCCGACTGCGGCACCGCGATTGTGGGCGGGGTCGGGCTGGGCTTCGCCAACGCGGTGCGGCGGGGTCCGATCGGGCTGGTCGCGGCTTCGGGCACCGGGGCTCAGCAGGTCTCCTGCCTGATCGACGCGGCCGGGTGCGGGTGCAGTGCGGTGCTCGGGGTTGGCGGGCGCGACCTCTCCGCTGCTGTCGGCGGCCGGTCGGCACGGGCCGCGCTGGCGGCTCTCGATCAGGACCCGGCGACCGAGCTGATCGTGCTGATCTCCAAGCCGCCGGACGCCGGGGTCGCGGCCGGGTTGCGCGAGTACGCGGAGACGCTGGCGACCAGAGTCCAGTTCGCCCTGATCGGCGCGGGCCAGCCCGACCTGACCAGCGCCGCCGAGGCCGCTCTCGCGGCGGTCGGCTGTCCGGTCCCCGAATGGCCGCGCTGGGAGCCGCCGCCCGGCCAGGCCCAGCCAGCGAGCACACCCGGCACCGCGACCCAGACCGGCACCGCCACCCAGACCGGCACCGCCACCCAGACCGGCACTGGCCTGGCGCCGAACACCGGCGCTGCGGTGGGTGGCGGGGCACTGCGGGGGTTGTTTGCTGGGGGGACGCTCTGCGATGAGGCGATGGTGATTGCCGCCGGGCGGCTTGGGCCTATTTACTCGAACGTGCCGCTGAGCGCTGACCTGGAGCTGGACGCGCGGGTGCCGGCCGGGAAGCGTGAGCGGGCCGTTCGGCACGTCATGATCGACTTCGGGGCGGACGAGCTGACCGGGGGGCTGCCGCATCCGATGATTGATCAGCGGCTCAGGCTTGACCAGCTTGCCGTCGAGGCGGCCGACCCGGATGCGGCCGTGATCTTGCTGGATGTGGTGCTCGGGCACGGCGCGCACCCCGACCCGGCGGCCGAGCTCAGTCCGGCGATCGTGGCAGCTCGGGCTGGGAGGAGGGTGCGGGTCGTGGTCTCGCTGATCGGGACAGCCGCCGATCCGCAGGGGCTGGCCGGGCAGGCGACGGCGCTAGCCAAGGCCGGCGCGCACGTGTTCGGCTCCAACGCGCGGGCCGCGCGGTTCGCCTGCGATCTGCTCGCGGGGGTGAGTCGTGACTAACCTGCTGGGGCGGGAGCCGCACGTGATCTCGGCTGGGCTTGGGTTGCTCGCGGACTCGGCGGCGCGGCAGGGAGCCAGGGTCAGCCGGGTTGACTGGGCGCCGCCGATGCCCGGTACCGAGAGTGACCTTGCCGTTGTGCTCGGAGATGAGCGCAGGACTCGGGCGAACGCACTCGCTGTAAGCAGGTTGCTTGGGTCGCGGGCTCAGCTAGTGGATGTGGTCCAGGCCGGGACGGCACTGGGCCTTGGACCGGCGGAGTTCCTGCATGCCGGGCCGCCGATTACGTGGGACCGGGCGTCCGGGCCGATGCGGGGGGCGCTGACCGGGGCGGCGATCTTTGAGGGGCTGACGCCGGGGCCGGGCGAGGGGGACGGACTTGAAGCCCTGGGCATTATTTCCATCAGACCATGTCATCAGCTCGGGGCTGTCGGACCGATGGCAGGCGTCGTCTCGCCGTCGATGTGGATGTTCGTGCTTGAGGACCCGGCCGACGGGCGGCGCGCGTACTGCTCGCTCAACGAGGGGCTCGGCAAGGTGCTGCGGTACGGGGCGTACGGGCCGGAGGTGATCGAGCGGCTGCGGTGGATGACTGCGGTGCTCGGGCCGTTGCTGCAGGCGGCGGTGCGGGGGCGCGGGCCGGTCGATGTGACGTCGATCCTGAGCCAGATGGTGCAGATGGGTGATGAGGCGCATAACCGGAATAGGGCCGGGACGCTGATGCTGCTTCGGGATCTGCTGCCGGCGATGGTGGATTGCGGGTTCGCTTCGTCGGAGGTCGCTGAGGCGGCGCGGTTCATTGGGGGGAACGACCATTTCTTCCTGAATCTCGCGATGCCCGCGTGCAAGCTGGCGCTGGACGCGGCTCGGGACATTCCTGGCAGCACGATGGTCGTGGCGATGGCGCGGAACGGGACAGATTTCGGGATTCAGGTTGCCGGGACCGGGGACCGGTGGTTTACCGGGCCTGGCGCTGGTGCCTGAGGGGCTGTTCCTGGCTGGGTTCGGGGCCGGGGACGCCAATCCTGATATCGGGGACTCGGCGATTACTGAGACTGGGGGGCTGGGCGGGTTCGCGATGGCGGCGGCCCCGGCTATCGCGCGGCTGGTCGGCGGGACGGCGGCTACGGCGCTGGCGAGTACTCGGCGGATGTATGAGATTACGCTGGCTGAGCACCCGTTGTTTGCCGTGCCGGGACTCGATTTCCGGGGGACGCCGGTGGGGATTGATGTGACGCTGGTGGCGCGGACTGGGGTGCTGCCGCAGATCAATACCGGGATGGCGGGGCGGGTTGCCGGGACGGGGCAGGTGGGAGCAGGGCTGGTGACTCCGCCTGGGGAGGTGTTTGTTGCCGCGCTGGGAGAGCTGGCCACGCGAGCGCCGCGGCGTCCGGGGTGACCCGCGACCCAGTGACTGTGGCGCTGCCGGGGTTCCGTGATCATGGTCGGGGTCTTGATTATGGAAGCCTGGTGGGGTGATCACACGGCTCATGTTCCGTGATCACGGCCTGTTTCATGATCACGGAAGGCTGCGCGGGATACTCGGGCGCTTGGTCGGGGCGGCTGGGTCACTGGAGGTGGTGGCGGGAAGGGAACCGGGCTATTGGGAGTTCTCGCGGCTCTAGAGCCAGGTGGTTGCTAGCCAGATCTCGGCGGCGGCCAGGAGTAGCAGGACGATGTTCAGGCCGATCAGCTTTGCTTCGCCTCGGCGCAGGTGCAGGGAGATTCCGCCGACCTGGATCAGGACGAGCCCGATGGCTGCCGCCAGCGCGAGTCCCGGCGCGATGCCGGTCAGCGGGGGCAGGATCAGGCCGAGCGCGCCAAGTATCTCCAGCACCCCGATCGTTCGCAGGAGCCTCAGCGGCACGGTGTCGACCCAGCCCATCATCGGCCGCAACTGATCTGGGGACCGCAGTACCTTGAGGCCGCCCGCGTACAGGTAGAACAGCGCCAGCAGCGCGCCGACGATCCAGTAGGCGACGGTCATGGAGTCCGCTCCTTTAGGTAGTACTACAAGTAATGTCCGGCTTTGCCATCGTCGACCGTGGCTAGACCGGCTAGGCGGCATTGGGGGCGGGTCAGTGCGGAGATCCTGCCGGTGCTAGTGAACGCGTGTCGGCAGGTTGCTTTGGCCGCCGGACCGCATTGATGCAGGAGTGCACCGCCGGTGGAGCTTGGCAGCGTTACCGTGATGCAACCGTTCTTCGAGGCACCGTAACTGCCTGGCCGGATCGCTGCCCAGATCCCGACTCCGGCCAGCACGATCAGGAGCGCGGCGCAGACGAGAGCGATGCGGCGCTTGTCTCGGCTGGTGGCGGCTCGGCCGGTGGCTGGGCGGCAAAGGGCATTATGCGAAGTATAGGTAGCAGCGTCGACTGCCCGCCGCAAGCGGTCGTACCCCGGAGCCCGGCTGAAGCTCTTCGAGGCCTATGACGGCTGGCGGTTACATCAGGGCTAGCGACACCCGGAGGGAACTGGTGAGTTGCCAGCTTCGCGGTCTAGCGCGGCCTCAGGGTTGCGCCGCATTTGCGTCGACTCAGGTAATGCGTCGTAAACTTGACGTATTAGTCATTGAGGAGAGCCTCGTGTGCCAAATGGTCCGGTCGGCGAGCGAGCCGCTTTGATCGCGAGCCGCTTCAGGGTCGCGCTTCTGGTCGCGGTGGTCTGCGGCACGACGATCCTTGGTCTCGGGATCTGGCAGCTCAGCAGGTCGGTCATTGCAGGTCAGCGCATCGCGATCCTCCGGGTTGGCGCTGGACCGGACGCCCTGGCAGCCACCAGGGACGGCGAGATCTGGGTAGCGGACGCCGCTGCCGGATGGATAGATGAACTCGCCGAGCCCCTGGTCGGCGGTCAGGGAGGCGGCACGAGGACGCTCGGCCGACCTGATGCGCTGGTGGCCAGTCCGCGCCGGCGAGTCTTCTATGCTGACAATGGCCTTCAGATCAGCTCGATCTCAAGCTTCGACCTGGCCTCCCAGAACATCGGGCCCGCACGAGTCGGGCCGAGCGTGCTGGCGATAGGCCCGGACGGCAAGACCCTGTACGTCGCGAGCGAGTACAGCGACCTCGTCAGGCCGCTCAGTACGGCGACCGGACACGCCGGGCCGTCGGTCAGCGCGGGCAAAGACCCGGTCGCGATGACCGTTTCGCCGGACGGCCGCGAGTTGTATGTGGCCAGCGAGCTCGGCTATAGCATCGCCGTCATCAGCACGGACCCCTGGCGGCGTGAAGCCGTGATACCGATCAGCGGAAACGCGGACGCCCTGGCTATCTCCCCAGGCGGAGCTTGGTTGTACGTCGCCGATCTCTCCGACAACTCCGTTCTGGTCGTGAATACCGTCACCAGGCGCGTTCGCGCCGTGATCCCGGTCGGGCGCCGGCCCGTGGCGCTCGCCATCACCCCCGATGGCCGCACGCTCTACGTCGCCAACATCGCCGACAACACGGTCACGCCTGTCAACACCGTCACGCGATCAGCTGGTGCGCCGGTGCCGGTTGGCAACGAGCCGGACGCGCTGGCCATAACGCCAGACGGTCATTACCTGTACGTCGCGAATTTCGGCGACAACACCGTCAGTCAGCTGCAGATCAATGGTGCGGGCGGCGGGTGAGCGGTCTACGCGGTGGTCGGACGGAGCCGAAGCCCCCACCGCGGTCGGCACGGAACGCATCCCGGGCGGCGTGAACTAATCAGCAGTCCCTACCTATTGCTGCCAGGTCATATCTATCTGATGCCCCGTATTGGCGTCGAGGAAATTCCATTCGATGCACGGATTGGCGGGCAGCTTCGGATGGCGGGGATTCATCGATTCTGGGCAACTATGCCAGCTGAATCCATATACTAGTCGATTGCGTGCGGTATATTCTTCTGCGCCTTCTGGACCCGTCGGGCCCACTGGCAATGTCAGCAGACCAAGCCGCACGCTTACATCTGCCGGAATCCGCGAATCTCTTTTGCCTGTGATCGCTCCCATAAACTTGTCCCATGCCTGGCGCGCGCTTAAGGCAGGCGATGCGGTCGCAATCGGCGGTCCGAATTTTTCACCTACATGCGGATCAATAACAATGGTGCTAGTGACATGGGATGTGGTCGGCGCCCGAGCCTGACCCAGCAACTTCGCTGAACCACATCCAGCCAACACAAGAGCGCCTACCGATATAGCTACCGCAGCCGCTAGCAGGCTGCCCTCGCGTTCTGCCACCTTCTGCTCCTATGAAGTATTTCTACTATCCCACATATCGACAATATCGCCCGAAATAACATATTTGTAGTCGCTGCCGCATCCCGTACCGCTGCCGACCCATTTCCTTACATCCCAGCTGGAGCCATCATTTGCTACCATGCCCCAATTGTTGTTTCCGAAATCTACCGGGTCCGGATTGCTGCCAAGGACCTGCGTAGTGCAGCCGTAGTTCGTTTCCTCTATGCCTTCCCCGCTGGCCACAGGGAAAATCGCCTGGCTACCGTCTTTCTGCACACAACTACTGAAATCCCCTTTAGTGCCGCAGTCCTCGATACCGTATCGATCAGTGGTGCCGTCGGCGTAGACATTTATTAGAAAATACACCGTCGTGCCATCAGTCATACCGTTTGCGCAGTCATAAAAATGACCGAGGCCGGTGCCAGTAGCGTAAAAACGGCAATATGCCCGGGATCCGGAAACCCATGTTTTTGTTAGGCCAATTTGAGCAATGCCCGGTCCCCCTACCTGCCCAACTCCGATCCAGTCGGCAGCATAGTCGTCGGCAGCAGTGCATAACTCCCCGTCAGTCCGCAAACTAATCGGCGCTCGTATACCGCCCACAAATCCATTCGCCGGAGACCAGTAACCGCCGTTCTGGAAGTACGACTTACTACCGCATGACGGATTGGTCGGCTGAGCCAGCGCGACAGAGGATAAGGAAACCGTGAACGCCACCAACACGGCAAGCGACGTTGCCGGCAGGAACAACTTTCTCATCCGCATCATCCGCACCATCCGTAACGCTGCGTAAATCTAAAGGCGGCCACAGTTTACCTTCGGCATCGAGCTAATCGCAAATGCCTGATCTAACGCGTATGGACGAGTTCCGATTTGGCCCGGTCTGACATTGCATCTCACCGGCCCATTCGTCGAGTTTGACCGCTTACCCCATCAGGAAAGCACTGTGGTCCGTTTCATCCAGACCGCACCTGGCCGCCGGCGATCCGGCTGCTGGCTGCTGGCTGCTGGCTGCTGGCCCAGCAGTGCGCCTGATCGGTGGCATTTGCCACTCGATAGGTAGATCGGTCCGTGCCTGGCGGGCGGGGCGGATGGGCTGACGGACGGTCTGCGGCCACCGGCACCAGCAGCAAACCATCACGATTACGACATGTGATCGACCCGCTGAACAGCCAGTCCGGCAATAAGGTTGTCTATGATGGAGACGACAGCCGACACGGAGCCTTCTGGGCACGTCTATATCTGCCACGCAGAAGAAGACAGCCAGCGGGCAGCGGCCCTAGAGCGCATCTTTGGCTCGCACAGAATCCTGGTCCGGCGATCCAGGTCCAGCCTCCGGCCTGGTGACGAACGGGAAAGCCGGATCAGGAACGCGATCAGCAACGAGAGCATCGCCTTCCTTGCCTGCTTTTCCAGCCAGAGCATCGCCCGCGCGCGAAGCTCCCAGAACTACGAGTTGGGCCTGGCCATCGACGAGCTGCGAAGCCGTCGTCCGGACGTCCCGTGGCTGATACCGGTGCGACTTGATGATTGCCAGATTCCCGACCTGGACATCGGGGGCGGCCGGCACTCTGGAAAGCATCCAGAAGGCCGACCTTTTCGGCTCACGACTTGAGCAGGATACAGAATGGCTGGTAGCGCGGATCCAGGAGATCTCTGGCGGGGCCGCCAAAAGCCAGCAAGCCAGTGAGCCGGACGCCGGGTCAGGTGCCGACCTGCCGCCCAGACCCGGCTGGCTGACCGCCCTTGACACGTTTGACCGGACCTACCAGGAGTGGATCGGCTGGACCGGGACCATGATCTCCCCCTTCGCCATGTCCTCGGTCCTGCATCTGGGCACCGATCCGGGCGTGGCCGCCGTCTACCTGTCCCGCGTGCCACTGCGGAAGGCGGCCAGGATGCTAGCCGCTTCCCCGCCGGCGGTGGCCGGGGAGGTACTGAAGAAGATGAAGAAAGAAAGAGCCACTGCCATCCTCAATCACATCCCCGCCAACATCGCCCAGGCCATCGTCGAAACCATGTGAAACCTGGCAGCGTCACGGTGATGCAGCCGTTCTTCGATGCGCGCTGTGGATGAGCGTGCCGATAAGTCAGGAAGATGGTTGATGAGCAAGGTTGTCGTAGAAGTAATTTCTTGGTGGCATCTGCCACTCGCTGGCCGCGCCGTCTACGCTGGCTCCCAAATGGTGACTACTGACTAGCGAAAAGGGCGGGGTATGGCGTCGCAGGTGGTGACTTACGCGGTTGGCGATTCCCAGGTGAGTTTTGAGATCGAGCCGGCTGCGGGATTCCGGCCGGCGGGCGGTGCCGGGGATCTGCTTGGCCAGGTGCAGCGGGCGGTGGGGCCGGCGGTTGAGGCGGCCAAGGCCATCCTGGACAAGGCGAAGGAAGCGCAGCCGGATCGGATTGAGCTCAAGTTCGGGGTCAAGGTCAGCGGCGGCGCGAACTGGCTCGTGGCCAAAGCCGTGGGTGAGGGCAATTTCGAGATCTCGATGAGCTGGGACCGCGATTCCGGTGACGATCGGCCCGCTGGTCAGGCTGCGGCGAGCCCGGCCGGTGCGGGAGCGACTGGGTGACGGCCGGCGGGGGCACGGGGGCGGCTGGTGGCTGACGGGGAATCTGGGTCGTCGGCCGAGTCCTGGGCAGCTGCGATCCATGGTTCGGAGACTGACTTCAGTCCGCTGGGAGCGGGAGTCGTCATCGATGACCGGCGGGTGCTGACCTGCGCGCACGTCATCCTCGCGGGCAGCACTCTCCGCACGCCGCTCTGGGTCGCTTTCCCCCGCGCCGAGGACGGGTCCCGGGTTCGGCGCAAGGTTGAGCTAGTCACGATGCCAGATGCGATGGTCGACTGGCTGGCTGCCGCGTCGCTGGCTCGGGAGCAGTCCGCGGAAGAGCTCAGCGGCCTGGGCCCTGACCCTCGGGAGCTGGCGGTGCGCGGGGACGTGGCGGTGCTTCTGCTGGCCGAGCCGGTACCGGCCGGAGTGCGGGCGGCGGCGCTGCGGTTCGCCCGGCCTTCGGACCTCGCGCCGGCTAGCCCAGATGGGGCTGGGCATCGGTGGCGGGCGTTCGGGTTCCCCGGCGGGGATCCTCTTGGCAGGCCGGCCGACGGGAAAATCGGAGGCGCGCTGGCGTACGGCTGGGTACTGCTCGACCGGTCGTCACGGCATGTGGTCGAGGAAGGGTTCAGCGGCAGCGGACTGTGGTCGGTGGACTATCAAGCCGTCGTAGCACTGGTAGGTCAGGCCGATAACGACGGCAATGGCCGGGCGATCACCTTGCACGAAGCGAACCGGTGCCTGTCCGGCGAACGGCTCGACTCGCTCGCGGTGCCCGCCGCTGAGGCAGCGGGGGAAGCGGCGCTGGCCGCGTGGGGATGGCAGCTCACGACGGACCCCGAAGGCGGCAGGCACTGGCGGCCCAGGGGACGCGGAGTCAGCATTAACAGTGAGCGCGGCTACCGCTTCCGGGGCCGGACGGCAGCGCTGACGACACTGGCTAACTGGCTGGACCGGGACGTGCTGGACCGGCGCGTCCTGGTGGTGACCGGCTCGCCGGGGGTAGGCAAGTCCGCCGTGCTCGGCCGGATCGTGACAACGGCGGATGCCTCGATCCGGGCTGAGCTTCCGGCCAGTGATGATGCTGTGCGGGCCAGTGTGGGGTCTGTGGGCTGCGCGGTGCACGCCAAGGGCAAGTCCGCGCTTGAGGTCGCGACCGAGATAGCGCGGGCCGTCCCCGCCCGGCTGCCCGCCGACCTGAATGGGCGCGCCGCCGACCCGGCTGATCTGGCCTCTGCGGTACGCGAGGTACTCGGCGAGGGGAACGCGCGCAGGTTCAACGTGGTGATTGACGCTCTGGATGAGACGGCTAGTCCGGCGGAGGCACGGGCGATCGTCGACCGGATTGTGCTGCCGCTGGCGGAGACGTGCGCTGATGTCGGCGTTCAGGTGGTGGTGGGGACGCGACCGCGCGACGACGGCGGCGAACTGCTCGGCCGGTTTGGCAGCGCGCTGAGCGTGATCGACCTGGACAAGCCCGAGTACTTCGAGCAGGCCGACCTATCCGCGTACGCATTGGCGTGCCTACAACTCGCTGGCGACGAGCGGGCGGGCAATCCGTACGCGGATTCAGCGGTCGCCAAGCCGACGGCTGACCGGATCGCGGCACTTGCCGATAGGAACTTCCTGGTTGCTGGGCTGGTGGCGCGCAATCGTGGGCTCCGGGACGGGACTGCGGCCGATCCAGCGCAAATCACTTTCGCGGGCACCGTCGATGCCGCGCTGGCGAGCTATCTGGAGCGGATCGACTCGGCTCAGGTCGCTGGCCGGCCGGTCTTCGCGGAACTACGGGACTGGCGCCTGGCGCTCACGGCCCTGGCGTATGCGCAAGCACCAGGATTGTCGATCGCCCTGTGGCAGGATGCCGTGCGAGCACTGTCGGGCCGGCAGGTCAGCGCCGATGAGCTGACTGTCTTCGCCAGGTCATCGGTCGCGAACTTCCTGATCGAGTCAAGCAGCGGTCAAGGCCGGAACGCGCGCGTGTACCGGCTCTTCCATCAGGCGCTCAACGACACCCTGCTGCGCCAGCGAGCAGACCTAGCCGAGCCTGCCGATGACCAGCGGGCACTGACGAAGGAGTTCATCGCGCGAGGCCGGGAATCGGGCTGGGAACGCGCAGACGAGTACCTGCTGCGAGCGCTGCCCAGCCACGCAGGCGCAGCGGGCCTGATCGATGACCTGCTCACCGACGACGGCTACCTGACTCACGCGGACCTGGCCCGCCTCCTGACCTGCGGCGCCCGGCCAACCTCGATCCAGGCCGTCAACCGGATGAGGCTGCTGCGACTCACACCGGAGGCAATCGGCACTCAGTCAGCCGAGCGTGCCGCTCTGCTCAGCGTCACCGACGCGCTCGAAGCGCTAGAGACTGGCTATGCAGCCGACCGATGGCGTCCTGCATACCGGGCCCGGTGGGCACAAACCAGGCCCCGATCCGAAGTGACCGTCCTAGAAGGCCACGCCGGTCCGGTGAACGCGGTGTGCCCGGTCACCATCACCGACGGCACCACCCTCCTGGCCACCGCCGGCGAGGACGGCACCATCCGGCTCTGGAACCCCGGCACCGGACACCAGACCGCCCAGCTCCACGGCCACACCGGCGCGGCCAGCACGGTGTGCCCCGTCCCTGCCGCCGACGGCACCACCCTCCTGGCCACCGCCAGCTACGACGGCACCGTCCGGCTCTGGAACCCCGGCACCGGACACCAGACCGCCCAGCTCCACGGCCACCACGGCCCGGTCAATGCGATGTGCCCGGCCACCACCGCCGACGGCACCACTCTCCTGGCCACCGCCGGCGACGACAGCACCGTTCGGCTCTGGAACCCCGGCACCGGACCCCAGACCGCCCAGCTCCACGGCCACACCAGCACGGTCAACGCGATGTGCCCCGTCCCTGCCGCCGACGGCACCACCCTCCTGGCCACCGCCGGCTTCGATCGCACCGTCCGGCTCTGGAACCCCGACACCGGACACCAAACCGGCCAGCTCTACGGCCACACCGGCCCGGTCAGCACGGTGTGCCCCGTCCCTGCCGCCGACGGCACCACCCTCCTGGCCACCGCTGGCGACGGCGGCACTGTCTGGCTCTGGAACCCCGGCACCGGACACCAGACCGCCCAGCTCCGCAGCCCATTGCCCAGCTCGGTCGACGCGTTGTGCCCCGTCACCACCGCCGACGGCACCACCCTCCTGGCCACCGCCGGCTTCGGCGGCACTGTCCGGCTCTGGAACCCCGGCACCGGACAGCAGACCACCGAACTCCACGGCCACAGCAGCCGGGTCAACGCGATATACCCGGTCACCACCGCCGACGGCACCACCCTGCTGGCCACGGCCAGCAACGATCGCACCGTCCGGCTCTGGGACATAAACTCGGCCAGCTGTCTGATGACTATCCCGACGCACCATCGAGTCTGGGCGCTTACCAGCCTCGGCCTGCTGCTAGCTATCGGGCTCTCGTCGGGGGTGCTGGTGATCGAGCTGAACCTGAATGGCCGGCTGCGCTGAGCTTAGAGGTGGTCGTACTGACCGGAGCGGATGGCGGTGGTGAAGGATTCCCACTCGGCTGGAGCGAAGATCAGTGCGGCGGCTTCGGGGTTTTTAGAGTCGCGGACTGCGACTATTTCTGGGAGGTTTTGGGCAACCTCGACGCAGCTATTGCCACCATTGTTCGAATAGCTGCTTTTGCGCCAGAGCGCGCCGGTCAGTTTCATGTGGCCATCACTTCCCTGATCAGCTCCATTGATGCCCGACATGGTAGCGCTGCACCTCGAAGGATGTCGAACAGTAATGTCAACGCGAACACATCCTCGTGCCGCTCGACAAGCTGACTGGCCAACGCTGTATCAACCGAGGACACCTCGGGAGCATCTTCGAAGCTCGCGATCATGAACGGCCCGCAGAGGCCGGCATGCGCGCCTGCGGTGGCTGGCACCACCTGTACGGAGACCTTCGGTCGCGCCGCCAACTCCAGCAACCACGCTAGCTGAGTTCGCATCAGCTCGGGACCGCCGACCTCGCGCCGCAACACGCCCTCATCTACGACGGCGAAGAGCATCGGCGGGCACTCTCGGTCGAAGATCGACTGGCGTTCCATTCTCTCGGCGACGCGCTGCTTGGCGTCGTCTTCGCTGATGCCGGGGCGCGAGCGCATGATCTCGCAGGCGTAGTCGCAGGTCTGGAGTAGTCCGGGCATTACCAGCGGTTCCCAGGAGCGGAGTAGGACGGCGTCGCGTTCTACGGCGGCCCAGTCGCGGAACCAGACTGGGGCGCTCTCCCTGGCTACCTTGACCTGGACTCGGCTCAGCAGGCCTTCGGTCGCCAACGCGTCGTCGCAGCGGGCGGCGAAGTCGAGAGTCGGGGCGCGGCGGCCGGTTTCGACAGCCGTGACCAGGGCTGCGCTGTAGGAGATCCGCTCGGCCAGGTCCTCCTGGGTCAGGCCGACCTGGCCTCTGGCGCGGCGCAGTTCGTCGCGGAACAGCTCGCCGGCTGGGCCGCCCTGGCTTCTCGGCTCCCCCGTCATGGTGCTTGCCACCCTTCCCTCGCGGTCGCCCGACCGGCTCGGTAGCAGTGCCGTC
Organism: uncultured Actinomycetota bacterium; assembly: GCA_963819285.1. Classification (GTDB taxonomy): domain Bacteria; phylum Actinomycetota; class Actinomycetes; order Streptosporangiales; family Streptosporangiaceae; genus Chersky-822. The sequence goes on along the minus strand of CAWFVM010000004.1, from coordinate 589,845 downwards.
GCGCGGCCAGGACAGACAGATTTCTTACGCACTTGTACAAGCCGATCAGGCGATCTTTACGAATGGCTTGTACAAGCTATTTCGCCAGCTCCGCGACCGGCATCGGACAATCCTTGACGCATGAAAACCACAGCGCCTGGCCGGTCCTGGCCGCACCACTGGCCGCCGCGATGAACGCGCCTGTGACAGCGAGCGCGCAGAGCCTGAAGGCCGGCACTGGCGACGGCCAGGATCGGACGCGACGGCTGGTCAAGACCTTTCCCGGTACCGCTGATCAGGTTCAGCTGGCCAGGAGGTTTGTCGCTGAGGTGCTGACTGGCCTGGCCGCGATGGATGATGCCGTGCTCTGCGTCTCGGAGATTGCCTCGAACGCCATCGTGCATAGCAGGTCGAGTCGGGAAGGCGGATCGTTCACCATAAGGGTTTTGGTCGAAGATGAGGTGGTGCGGGTTGAGTGTGCCGATCTGGGGGGCGCGTGGGACGACCGGCGTGAGCCGGACAGGCTGCTGGGCGGCCGGGGGCTGGTCATTGTCGCGGCGCTGGCGGCTGACTGGGGCATTGCTGAGACTGGCGCCGGGCGAGCCGTCTGGTTTCGGATCTAGCAGTGCTCTCATAGCACTCTAAGCTATAGGATCGGCAAGGGCGCGAGGGCGCGGGCGGGTCGAGTACGGTGAAATGGTGGATTTGCCGCGCGTGCTGTTTATCCCAGACCGGTTTATGGATTACCGGATGTGGTCGGACGTACCGGATCAGCTGCGGGGGCGCGCGGCGGCTGTGCATTTCGATCAGTGCGGGCGGATTCCCTGGACGGAGGTCGATGGCGGCTTTCTTGAGGCGGTGCGCGGTCTGGCTGGTGATGCCCGCTTCGCCGTCGTCGCGGCGGCGGGACAGGCGGCTCGGTTCGGGTTCGCGGTCGCCGAGGCGGGGCTGGCCAGGGGGCTGGTGCTGTTCCAGCCCTATCTGAATAGCGTGCCCGATGATCTTGAGGTCGACTTCTCTGTCCTGGGGGAAATGCTGGAGCCGAGCGTCGAGTTCGTCAGCCTGGTGCACGACCCGGACCCTGACCCGGATTTTGTTCGCGCGACCTACCTTCAACTGGTCCGCGACATGACCGGACCCGACCTGCCGGCGGCTCAACTTGAGCTGGCGCTGGCAATGCATGGTGACCACGCGCTGGCATTGTTCGCTGATCTGCAGGCGACGGCGGCGGCGATGGCCGCGGCGGGCGATCAGCCGCCACCGGATCCGCCATGGATCATCCACCCCTGGATCGACCGCCTGGGCGGGCTGACCGCGCCGGTCGCGGTGGTCTACGGTGCGCGCGGTCGCGGCGCCGGGGCGGTGATCGCCCGGCGGGCGACTGCCTGCGACGTGCAACTCGTCACCGCCGAGGGCGATCCGGGCTTCACCACCACGGTGAAGCGGATCAGGACGGCCGAGATCCTGCTGGACATGCTCGACCGGGTCTCGTAACCTCAGGCACGGTTGTCACGGTGCTCTGATAGCTTTCTAAGCTATCAGCCGGATCTCAATTGTGAGGCGACACCCTGGGGGGTGGTGGGATGGCCGGAGAGGACTCGGCAGACGCCGGACGCGCTGGACTCGAGCGCGCGATGCAGTGGTTAGACCTGTCAACGCGCGTTAGCCGGGCGTGGTCGTATGACGACCCGACCTTGGCCGAGATGGTTCACTTTCAATGGCCGTACGCCACTGGTCAGGCAAATCAGGGTGCCTTGTTCCCGATACGTCCAGGGCAAGAGGGCGCCAGGGCATGACCGGGCGGGACCTCGCCGATGGTGACCGACCCGGGTCGGCTCCCGGCGGTTCGCACTGGCCGCGAGAAGGCGGTTCCCGTTTTCGCGGTAGGTTGTCGTATTCCTGGCGGAAGGTTCCCGTTTCTCGGAAGGCTGCCGCGGTCCTGGCGGAACGCTGCCGGTATTTCAGTGGAAGGTTGTCGTTTGGCGGTAAGTTTTCGGTAAATGCGGCGGTTAACTTACCGGCAGGCGACAACTCTCCGCGCAGAATACGACAGCCTTCCGCCAGGATGACGGCGGCCTTCCGGGAAACGGGAACCTTCCGCCAGGAATACGATAACTTACCGCGAAAACGACAACTCCTCTGCCAAGCCAGCCCAAGCCCAGCCCGAGCCTCGACCCCAGCCCGGCCCCAGCCGAGCCCCATTCCCAGCGTCGCCCACCCGGACACGCATCCAGCGCACACCCTCGCGGCCAGAGTCCAGAAACCTAACTTCTCCTTGAAGCACCGTGCTCGGACGGTGGCGGTGCCCCTGCTGAGGTTCCGTGATCATGCTCCGGGCGATGATCACGGAACATCAGCCGCGTGATCACGCCATCAGAACTCCGGGATCATGGCGTCCGACGTGATCCCGGAACATTGGCAGGGCTGTCGCCGAGCCGCCCGGACCCGTGATCCAAAAGCGCCTACGCCAAAAGCCAGGGAGACGGTGAGAACGGCGGCGCCGCTGGCTCCCAGTTACGGGACGGTCAGGACGGCAGCGCCGGTGACTCGGTCGGCGGCCAGGTCGGCTAGCGCCTGATCAGCCGACTCCAGCGGATACTCAGTCACCGACACCCGCAACTTCAACTGCGAGGCCAGCCGCAGGAACTCCTCGGCGTCGCCGCGAGTGTTCGACGTCACGCTGCGCAGCGTCCGCTCCTGAAACAACTCGTCCGCGTAGTTCAGCGACGGAATGTCCGACAGGTAGATCCCCGCGATCGCCACCGTCCCGCCCCTGGCCAGATTACGCAGCGCCGGCGGCACCACCGAGCCGACCGGCGCGAAGATGATCGCCGAGTCAAGCGGCTCAGGCGAGGGGTCGAACGAGTCCTGCGCCGACCTCGCCCCCAGCTCAAGCGCCAGCTCCCTGGCGGCCTCAGCCCGGGTGAACACATGCACAACCGCCCCCTGCGCGATCGCCACCTGCGCGGCCAGATGCGCCGACCCGCCGAACCCGTAGATCCCGAGCCGGCCACCCGGCGGCAGCTCGGCCCGCAGCAGCGCCCGGTACCCGATGATCCCGGCACACAGCAATGGCGCCAGCTCGGTATCGCTGAACCCAGAGGGCAGCGGATGTACGAACGCGTCCGCCGCGACCAGGTACTCCGCGTAGCCGCCAGCTCGATCCCAGCCGGTGTAGACCGACCGAGGGCAGAGATTCTCCCGGCCGGTCCGGCAGAACCCGCAAGAACCGTCCGTCCCCGCCAGCCAGGCCACCCCAACCCGGTCGCCGACCCCGAACCTCGTAGTACCCGACCCGGCCGCGACAACTTCCCCGACCACCTCGTGACCTGGCGTTACATCAGGCCGCCGAGGTGTCAGGTCGCCCTCGGCCAGATGCAGGTCAGTCCGGCACACTCCGCAGCGCAGCACTCGGATCAGCAGCTCGCCCGGCCCCGGCTCAGGCACCTCCGCCTCAGTCAGCCGGAGCGGCCCGTCCGGCCCGGCGACCATCGGACCCGGCTGGTGCACCACCCATGCCCGCATGCCCACAGGATAAGTGCCGGTCATGGTGCCGGTCACCGACCGCCACCCGCAGCCGCCCGTACCGTCGCAGTACCCGGTCGGCCACACTAAAGAGCCCCTGATTTGCCCGGATCTGCCGCACCGCCCAGCGCGGCGGTGCCAGCCGTGCCCGGTGCATGACGGAGAGCGCCGACCGGCCGGTCGCCGTACCCTCCCCGACCGCCAGGTCGTAGCTCTTGAGCTGGTCCTTGTACCGCTTCTCGCCCTTGCCGAGGTCAATCATGGTGGCTCCGAACCCAGCGCTTTCCTCCGTCATCCGCATCAGCTGCATCAGCCCCGGCGAGTACTTCGAGTACTCCGCGTCGTAGGCCGGGAACCACTCAGAGAGCACTCCCCCGTGCGCCAGCCCGAAATGCCCGGCAACCGGCTTGTCGCCCGCATAGAGCATCGACAGCAGCCCCCGGAACCCGCCCTCGCAGTGCAGCCCGTCCGACCGGCACCCGAACAACGCATCGACCACCTCCACGATCCACGGCTGATCAAACCGGTCAGTGCGCCCAGTGCGCCGGTACTGATCAGATTTCCAGCTCATCAGCGTGCGCAGGTCAACGGGATTGAGCGAGCTGACCTCAAACCGGAGCGGCCCGACTTCCCGCCCCAGCTTGCGCGCCTTCCTGGCGAGATCGCTGAGCAGCCGGGGTGACCTGGCCCGCAACTGCTCGTCATAGGCGCCGAACCCAGCAACGAGGTCGATCACCGGTGAAGCCGCCGACGCGGTCTCGAACTGGCTGAACGGCTGCTCCGCGCTCACCAGGTGGTCAAAATGCCAGACCGAGATCCCGCAGCCCCGAAGCAGCTCGTCGGCGTCTACCCGCAGGTCCGGCGAGTGCACGAGTCCCTGGCAGTCACTGATCCCGGCCCCGATCGGCAGCCCGACCCCGAGCTTGCCAAGCTCGAACGGAAAGAACCCAGCGGGCTCCGGCCCATCAGACAGCACGGCCACCCGCGCCTGCGGCCGAGCCTCCCCGACCGCCATCGCGAACTCCGGGCACAGGAACGGGTTGGCCAGCCCCGGACTGCGCGCCTGCATGACGTGCCACGCGTCGATCTCGGTGCTGCCAAGCTCGTCCGGACGAACAACTGAAATCTGCATGGCGCCCCCTCCGGTATCAGGCCCTCCGGTGTCAGGCCACGACCTGCGGCCTCCCGAACCGTCCGGCCAGCCGGCGTCGCAGCTGAGCGACTGCCGATCTGACCACATGTCGAACCATGACAAATAGGGGGAAAGGATCGTCCAGGGCCACCCAGGCATACTCGGTCGACGTATGCCCGGGGCTGGTCAGCGGAACCTGCCCGGCGGCTCGGCTCAGCCGCCGGTAGGCGAACCAGGCCGGGAGATCAGCGTGCTCGACGATGATCCGCTTGCCCAGCACCTGCGGAGCCGGCTGGATCGCCCGGCCGGTCAGGTCCAGGTGCAGCGCCCGTACGACGTCGACTCCCGCCTCCGACTCGAACAGCCGGAACTGGTTCCCCGTGCGCGGATTGAAGTCCACTAGCTTGTACTGCCCGTCCCGCAGATCGAGCCGGACATCCAGGTCGGCGATGCCGACGAACCCGATCTTCGCGCAGAACTCCTCGGCCAGCTCGGCGAGCGCCGGATTGCTGATCGAGTAGGCGCACGCGGTCACCCCGGCCTGCGGCGGCCAGGAGCGGACCTTCAGGCCGGTGAACAGCACCCGGCTGGCCGAGCCGGCGTCGCAGTACAGGTGCACGATCCAGTCCTCTGAGTGCTCGGCCGGCAGGTACTCCTGCAGGATCACCCCCGGCGAGTGGTAGTCCGCGTGGCCTGGCTCGCCTTCGGGCAGATGGCTGCGGCAGTGACAGGCGGCCGAGTCGATCAGGGCCAGGAGCTCTTCCTCGGAGCGCACCACCGTCGTCCCCGGCACAACCGGCCGCTGCCGCCGTTCCCAGACCTCGGCGTTCTTGACGACCACGGGGAAGGTGGCTGTCGCGGCGAAGGCGGCCGCCTGCGCCATCGACTGCGGCGTGACCGACGCCGGCGCCGGGAAGCCATGCTCGACGCACAGCTCAAACAGGCCAGGCTTGCTGGCGAGCTGGCGCGGCAGGTCGGGCTTGACCTTCGGAAACAGGAAGTGCTCGGCCAGCTCGGCCTGATGCTCGGCGACTAGGACGGCCGCCTCGTCGTCGACCGGGATCAGCACGGCCGGCCGGCCAATCTCGTCGCCGACGGCCCGCAGCTCCGCGATCAGCTCATCCTGATCCTCGTGACCGGTGGCGTGCCACTCAAAGGTGGCTGTGCAGTACCTGGACACGCCGGCCGGAGTCCGGCCGGGCTCGGTGATGGCGTAAACGGGGACGCCGAGGCGGCCAAGCGTCCTGATCACCGCGAGCCCGCCGGAGTGGACCGGGTACTGGCCGATCTTCAGCAGCAGCGCGGGGACTTCGCGGTCCAGCTCAATGCCGGGCCGGTGCTTGCCGGACTGGTGCCTGCCGGACAGGGCGGCGCTGGTCGCCAGCAGACTGCTCGGCTGGATCAGTTCGGGGACGGTCTGACTCATGACACCACCAGGAATCTCTCCGCCACCGCATACAGCAGCAGCGCTAGAAGGGGAAGGGAGGCGATCGCGAGCGGCTCAAGCAGCCAGCGCCTTGACGGCACGCACTCCCTGATGAACTCACGGGTCGTCAGCAGCAGCACTGCTGCGGCGAGCGCGGCGAGCCCGATCGGGCTCCAGATCGTGCTGGCTGACGGCGCCGACGAGGCGACGGTGCCGGCACTGGCGCGCGGCGCGCTGGCCGGCAGCCGGGCCTGGTAGACAGCGGCGTCGGAGTTCTCGAACACGACCTTGATCCTCGGGTCGGCGGCCAGCGCGGCCCGGAACTTGTGCTCCCAGCCGAGCGGGAAGCCGGCGGTCTGGCTGATGAACGTCGACTCGGTGCGGGTGGTGATCAGGAACGCCCCCCGGCCCAGGCTCCGCAGCTGCGCGCCCACCCCGGCCACGTCGGAGGCTCTCGGCGGCGCGGAATAGGACACGAAGTTCACCTGGCCGATGTGCTTGTACTGCCACGGCATCTGCGGCGTCGCGTTGACGCCGACCGGCCTGCTGATCCAGAGCACCGACGTCCCGTCGTGGTCGTGGGCATAGATGTAGTTCATGGCGGAGTACGCGCCTGGCTGGGTCTGCTCGAAGGCCTCGTTGCCATACCTGGTCAGGAGGAACAGCCCGGACAGCCCGAGCGCGACCAGGCCGGCCAGCATCAGCGCCAGGGCCGCCGGCATCCGGCCGCCGAACCGGTCAACCGTGCCCTGCAACTCGACCGCGGTGGCACCGTGCGCCGCGACCGCTACCGGGGCCGGGGCCGCGCTGCCCGGCCCGCCGCGCCCGAGCCCGCCCATGCCGAGCCCGCCCGCTCCAGGCCCGCTGTCAGGCGCGGCTGAGCTGCCGTTGACGATGATCCCGTTCACGCCGAGCCCGGCCGCTTTGAGCCGCCTCGGGGCCGGCCCGGCCATCCCCTTGTCCACTCCGGGGAAGAACAGGCACGCCGCCAGCACAGCCGCGGCGGGCAGCGCGAACATGTAGACCCGCAGCGAGATCTCCCCGCCGTAGTTCTGCAGCCCCGCGATCGTGAGCGGCGCGACCAGGAGCACCATCAGCGCGCGGTCGGTGATGCCGCCGCGCCAGCGCCTGATCAGCCCGAGTACCGCCAGCACCGCCATCAGGCCGGCCAGGCCGATCCTGGCCTTGTCGACGAACTGATGGATCGACGTGCCGGTGACCCGGTCGCTGACGCTGGCCGAGATCGTGCCGCTGAGCTGGCCGAGGTCGCCGAAGATGGTCGACAGATGGCCAGACCAGTAGGCGATCGTCCCGTAGCTGATCCAGCCGATCAGGATGACGCCGAACAGCACCGGCAGGCTGCGCGGCGTGCACCGGCCCACCAGGACCAGGCCGAGGATGGCGGCGATCATCAGGAACGGCGTGAGCTGGTGGCTCAGCGTCGAGACGACGAAGATTCCGATCACCAGTGCGAGCAGGACAGCCCGCTGCGGTGTGGCGACCGGCCTGGCCCGCAGTTCGCCGGCCAGCCGGCTGCCCGGCTTGTGTTTGCTAGCACCGGCAGTGCGCTGACCGGAGAACCAGGTCAGCAAAATCGCGACGAACACCAGGTAGAGCAGGTAGTTGAAGGACTGCGGTGAGAAGTAGTCCTGGCCGACCCAGTTGCCCAGGCAGAAGAGCAGCGCGGCGAACCAGCGAGCCCGCCAGCTGATCCGCAGCTGCCTGGTCAGCAGCAGGAACGGCGCCAGGAGCAGAACATCGATGACAACCGGCCACCAGGTCATCAGCGGCAGCAGGCTATGCACCCCGGCCGCTCCGGTCACGAACGCGATCAGCGCGAAGAAGCCTGGCCAGCTGAAGTAGGCCGCCAGGTGCGGCGCGACGTGGCCGGTGTCGCTGATGTAGCTGACGAACCCGGCCACCTGGTAGGCCGTCGCGAACCTGGGCAGCGGCTCGATCAGCCCGGTTACCCCGTCGAGGCAGAAGACGAGCACGACGAGCATGCCGGTCAGCAGCGCCGGATAGGGCCGGCGGCGGGCCAGCATCGCCACGAACGAGGCGACCAGCACTGCCAGGCCGATGAGAGAGGCGACCGGCAGCACGGAGATCAGGCCAAGGCCGTTCATCGCCTGGAGCGAGATCCCGCGCAAGGGCAGCAGGAACAGCGCCAGCCCGGCGGCGGCCGCCAGGCCGGTAGCGCCAAGCCCGAGCCAGGAGGGGACGCGAGGAGCCTGCCGCTCCGGGATAGCGGCCCGCGACCGGCCCGACCTCGGGGACCGTGCGGATCGTGAGGTCTTCGTCGATGTCGTCGTCATGCGGCGTCCCCCCTGATCCTGATGCGAGCCTGGCTGTCATAGGCCTGGCTGTCATAGGCCTGGCTGTCGTAGAGCTGGCTGTCATAGGCCTGGCTGGCCGTCGGCACCGGCTGGCTGACCGGCCGCAGGCCGCTGTAGTTATGCCCCCCGGCCGGCACCGCCACCGGCTTGCTGACTGGCCGCACTGCCGGTGCTAGCAAACACAGGCCCTCATCGGCGCGCCGGCCGGCCGCCAGCGCCGCTGGCCGCTCGGGACGACGATGCCGATCGGCGCGCAGCACCCGAAGCAGCCCCGGCAGCACCGCGATCGCTATGACGACCTGGCTGACCAGCACGCCCACCCCGGCGCCGACGATTCCCAGCGACTTGGTCAGGCCCAGCGCCAGGCCGAGCACGAGCACGGCCCGCAGGCCCTGGATCAGCGCGACGAACGAGGTCCGGTTCTGCGCGCGCAGGGCACCCAGGTAGATCTCGGTCACCGTGCGCGGCAGCGTGGCGGCAGCGAGCAGCACCAGGACCGGCGCACCGTAGCGCGCGTACCCCGGCCCGAAAAGTCCGAGGATCCACGGGGCGAGCAGCCCGGCGACGAGGGCCACGGGAGCGCCGATGATCAGCATCTTGCGCAGTGCGGCCTTAGCGTGCCCGGCCAGCTTCACCGGGTCGAACGCGCCTTCCACGGTGAGCGAGAGCGCCATGTTGGCGGCCAGCAGGTCAAGCGTGCTGCCGATGGTCCAGGCCATGTAGAAGTAGGCATTGGTGCCGGGCGCCACGAAGAGGGCAACGAGCACAGGGAGCAGGTTGACCGTGGCCAGCAGCATCAGCGCGCCCGACACGTCACCAGCGAGGAACCGGCCGACCTGCCGCCGGCTCGGCGGCTTCTGGTCACCGGCCTTCTTAGCGTGCCTGGGCAGCAGCCTGCGGAAGATCAGCCAGTTCACCAGCGGAACGGCGAGCGCGGCCGGGACCATCCAGGACACGTACAGACCGGTATGCGGGATGATCGCGGCCAGCGGCAGCAGCAAGGCGATCTTGGCCAGTCCGAACAGCGCGTTCTCCAGCGTCACCCAGTTGGCGTTGCGCAGCCCGACCAGGGCGCCGTCCTGCAAGGTGAACAGGGACCAGATGATCACGCAGACAGTGAAGATCAGCCCCGCTTTCCAGCCGATCAGATCGGAATAGGAGGAACCAGGCCGCCCGGCCACCAGCAGGAAGACCGCGGAGCCGATCACCGCCGACAGCACGCTCAGCGCGTAGCCAAGCCGGATGAGGCGTCCGGTACGAGTGCCCGACTGCGGGATAAATCGCGCCATAGCGCCGATGAGGCTCAGGGCAGTGATGCCGGCGATCAGATTCAGGGCCGAGTACGCCGCCGAGGCCCGCCCTACGTCAGCCGCGTCGTAGTGCCGTGCGGCGAACAGCCAGTAGGCGAGGCCGAACAAGCCGGTGACGACCGTGTTGGCCATGAGCGCGTACCCGTTGCGGGTAAGCGGGGATGAGCGCTTGTCGAGCTCGCCCGCGGCTCGCTGGCGGAACGCCCTCAGGCGCTCCGCCGGGCCCTGGGCGGTCATGCGGTGACCTTGCGCAGGGCTGAGCGGGCGCGGCGGACCGGGGTCCAGCCGGCGGTGAGTGCACGGTAGGCGGTGAACTCGGCGGGCAGGCGCCGGGCCGCGACAGCCCTGGCGAAGCACTGGGGGCTGGTGGAGCGGGCGACCGTCAGGCGCGGGATGGCGAAACGGTCGCAGCCGCTGGCGGCCAGCCGGTTGCCGACCGCGCAGGCGTAGGCGTAGCCGGCCTGCGCTGCCGTGTCGCGCACGAGCTGACTTGAGTAGCCGAACGGGTAGGCCAGGCCAGGCACGGGAGCACCGAGGCGGTCTTCGAGCGCGTGCTTGCTGTCGGCGAGCTCGGCGCGAAGGGAGCCGGCCGGAAGCTGGTCAAGCTGCGGATGACCTACGCTGTGCGCGCCGATCTCGATCCCGGCGCCGGCAGCGGCCTCGACCGCCGCCCAGCTGAGCATGCCGGGGTGAGCGGCCCCGCCGGTGATCCAGCCGGTCGTCACATACAGGCTGGCCGTGAACCCGTGCTGGATCAGCAGCGGCAGCGCCGTGTCGTAGAAGTCCGCGAAGCCATCGTCGAAGGTGAGGACGACCGGGCGGGCAGGCAGGCCGGGCCCAGCGGCATCCATGGCCGCCGCGAGCCGCCCGGCGGTCACCGAGGCGAACCCGCTGGCTCGCAGGTAGCCGAGCTGGCGCTCGAACTGCTCAGGAGCTACTGCCAGCCGGGCAGCCGACAGCGGCTGAGCCGAGATCTCGTGGTACATCAGGACCGGCACCTGCCAGCTAGCCATGTCGTCACCTCCCGGTGAAGCGTCCAGTCGCATATCCGGCTGCCGCCGCGAACAAGCCGGCCAGAATGGCTCCGGCCCGGCCGAACCCGGCCAGGTCACCCCGGAGCGGGGCGGCCAGGTTGCGTGCGACGCCGGCGGGCAAGGTCGCGAGGGCCTGCCGCCGTTCCGCTGCCAGGCCGTCGGCCGTGCCGACCCGCTTGCTTACCACCGCTTTCGACAGTCCCTCCGCATAGCACCTGGTCAGGAAGTACGAGAAGCGTGCCCGCTCGTCCTTGACCCGATGCCAGATCACGGCCCGGTCATCGATCACGAGCGCGACCTCCGGCAGGAGCTGGCCGATCCTGATGCAGAACTCGGTCTCCTCGCAGCCAAGCGGCAGGCGCGAGCCCGATCTGCCGATATCGTCAGGAAACCCGCCTGCCCGGTCAAAGACCGCGCGCCGGAAGGAAGCGTTGCCGCCGAGCAGGTTCCTGACTGGCTGGCGGGACCTGGCCATGCCCAGGTAGTTGCAGCCGACGACCCAGTCGAACTCGCGCGGGAACCAGGCCGGGCGGCTGCTGTCCCAGTTCGGGAGGGTAAGTCCGCCAGCCCCGGCCACTTCGGGGGAGTTGTAGCAGTCGGCGAGGGACTTCAGCCAGCCGGGCTCGGCTACCGCGTCGTCGTCGAGGAAGGCCACGATGTCTCCGGCCGCCAGCCCGACCCCGGTGTTCTTGCCGCCGGACAGCCCGCGCCGCTCCCGGTTGGGAGTGACGCTGATCCGCAGGTCACCGTCGTAGCCGGCCAGTTGCTCGCTCAGCCGGCCGAGCAGCCCCTGGTTGTGGTCGACCACGACGATGAGCTCATGCGCGGCCAGGCTCTGCTCGCGCACCGAGTCGATCGCGGCGAGGATGTCGTCCCAGCGATCCAGCGTATACACGCAGATCACGACGGAGATCTGGCCGGGACTGGCCTCGGCGGCCCGGCTCACCGGCGGGCCTGCCCGGTCGAGTCGGCCAGGTGACCGGGTGCCATGAACGGCTTGGGCCTGCGCGACCTCCGGCGCCCGGCATCGTGCTTCTCCTGCGCGATGAGCTTCAGGATCCGCCAGCCGTCCTTGAGCGCTGACAAGTTACTCGCGCCGTGCTGGCGCAGCCGTTCGTGGCTTGGCACCTCGTAGATGCTCAGCCCGGCCTGCGCGGCCCTGATGCTCATCAGCGTCTCGATCTCGAAGCCGGGTGAGTCCAGGGCCAGCTTGCCCAGGTGATGCGACCAGAAGGCGTTGTAGCCGTAGCAAAGATCACTGAAGCTCGTGCCGAAAAGACGGTTGACGGTGATGTTCAGCATCTTGTTGCCGTACTTGCGAATGACTGTGATGTCGTCACTGGCGCCGGCGCTGTTGAACCGCGAGCCCTTGGCGAAGTCCGCGCCGGCGAGCAGCGCGCTCACGAACCTGATGATCTCCTTGCCATCGGTCGACCCGTCGCCGTCGATCGCGACGATAATGTCACCGCTCGCCGCCTCGAATCCGGCGGTCAGCGCATCGCCTTTGCCAATACCGCCCTGGTAAACCACCTTGACATCTGGCCTCAGGGACCTGGCGACCTCGATGGTGTCGTCGGTAGACCTGCCGTCGACCAGGACGACCTCGCTGACCCAGGCCGGCAGCGTCGCGAAGACGCCGGGCAGGTTGGCCGCCTCGTTCATGACCGGCAGCACCACGCTCACCTCAGGCGCGATGGCGAGTTCGTCGGTGACCTTGCGGAAGGCCGGGTCGTCACCGTCCGGGGACGGACCGCTGCCGTTGCCGCCGTAGTGCATCTGGCCTGGCGAGACGCCGTGACCGTTGAGCGGTGGCCTGCTCGCCGGTATCCGCCAGGACGACAGCGACTGCATCGGGGCCTGCGGGGCCAGCGCCCCGTCGCTGGCCCGCACGGGACGCATCAGCCCCGGCAGGTCGCGGGTACCGCCAGGCTGGCCTGACGGCCGGGGCTGGGCGCGGCCGAGTCGCTGGGTGAGGTCCTCGGATCCCCGGCGCGTCTGCCGGGCGGCAGCCTCATCGGCGCTGCCGATCTTGGCCCTGCGGTGGTGGCGCGCCGGGTGTCCCGACCTCAGCTCAGATCCGTTTTCGAAATGATGCATCTTATTTTCCCCCCTGCGGATTGCCGCCAGCTATATAGCTGAAGTAGCGCGAATTATGAGAAGCGCGATTTAGTTGAGTTAGACGTGCATAGCCCGCGACCCGTTCCAGTAAATCCGCGGGAATACGATGGCGGATTTACGCGATACGCAAGAAGGCGACGTGCGGGCCGGTCAACTGTCGGTAGCACGTCGCCTGAGTAGGCAAACACCGGAGGCACCTCGAGAAAAGCGTCAAGAGGGCGCGAAGACCCGGTCACGGTAGGGTCCCGAAATCTTGCCGAGCGTCCTGGACTGGGCGCCAGGCGATGGTTACCTCGACGGGCGAATGGCGGGCCCGGCTGGCCGGCCGCGACCTGGACTCCGGCGCGTCAGTGCCCCTGCGCCCGCGACGAGCAGGCTGAGTGCGGCGACTGCGGCTACGCCCGCCCGCGGCGACCAGTGCCCGGCGGCGATCATCGTCTCAGCGACGCCGAAGTTGATCACGATGGCCGAGGTGCCGGCGATCACGATCCTGGCGAGCCGGTCGAGTCCACCGAGCAGGCTGGCCGCCGCGACAGCAGGTACTCCGGCGAGGAAGATCAGGACCAGCGGTACTCGCGCAGGAGTGCTAACCCCCGCGATCGCGAGGACAGCCCCCACTGTCCCCGCCGCGAGCACCCCTGCAACGAGCCAGCGAGTAACGCCGGTGCCCGATCTCATGTACCCCCCCGAGTACGTCGATGGCAGGCCAGTCCCCCATGCGCCGGCCGTCATCCACTCGCCCTAGAGAACTAGCGTCATCTGCAGCAGCGATGCGTTCGATGTGGATGAGAGATGAAGACCCGTGATTCCATAGCTAGATGAACCGTCCCCTGCTGAACCGAGGGCTGGCCAGCCTTGGAACCACGATCTTCGCGGAGATGTCCGAGCTCGCGGTGGCCACCGGCTCCGTCAACCTGGGCCAGGGCTTCCCGGATACCGACGGGCCGGATGAGATCGCGCAGGCGGCTGCTGACGCGGTCCGCCGGGGCTTCGGCAGCCAGTATCCGCCGGGACCGGGGATACCTGAGCTGCGGCACGCGATCGCGGCGCACCAGAAGCGCTTCTACGGCCTGGCCGTCGACCCTGACCGGGAGGTGCTCGTCACCACCGGAGCGACCGAGGCCATCGCCGCCGCGCTGCTGGCCCTCATCGAGCCAGGCGACGAGGTCATCGCCTTCGAGCCGTACTACGACTCCTACGCGGCCTGTATCGCGATGGCCGGGGGCATCCGGGTACCCGTGACGCTCAGGGCGCCGGACTTCCGGCCTGACCTCGACGAGCTGACGGCGGCCGTGACCAGCCGGACCAGGCTGATCCTGCTGAACACGCCGCACAACCCGACGGGCTCGGTCTTCACCCGCGCCGAGCTCACCGCTATCGCCAGCCTCGCCACCTCGCGTGACCTGCTGGTGATCTCCGACGAGGTTTATGAGCACCTGGTGTACGACGGTGAGCACGTGCCGATCGCCACGCTGCCCGGCATGCGCGAGCGCACCGCCACCATCAGCTCAGCCGCCAAGACCTTCTCGTTCACCGGCTGGAAGGTCGGCTGGGTGACCGGGACCCCCGAGATGGTGAGCGCGGTCAGGACCGTCAAGCAGTTCCTGACGTTCGTCAGCGGCGGGCCATTCCAGTACGCCATCGCGGGCGCCCTCGCCCTGTCCGATGAGTACTACGCCTCGATCGCCGCAGAGCTGGCGGTCAAGCGGGACCTGATGTGCGACGGGCTCGCCAGCGCCGGCTTCGACGTGTTCCGGCCCGAGGGCACATTCTTCATCACGACGGGCATCGGGCCATTCGGCGCTGACAGCGGACTGGAGTTCTGCCGGACGCTGCCAGGGACAGCCGGCGTAGTGGCAATCCCGATGCAGGTCTTCTACGACCACCCAGAAGCCGGGAGATACCAGGTGCGGTTTGCGTTCTGTAAAAAGAAAGAGGTACTGGCGGAGGCCCTCGCCAGGCTCAGCGCCCTGCGGGCTGTCTAGGAGTGCGGTTGTTATCGCTGTGTGACCGTTCGGCTGCGAGACCACGTGACATGGCCGTGCTCGTCCGGTTAGCATGCCGTCACCACCGAATGCGACTTACGGCATTTCGGTGCTGCCGACGTCGGCGGCGGCGGCCGTTAATTTTCTGACGTCAGAACAGGTCAGCGCGCTGGCCGTGGTAGATGGGGGATCGGATGTCCGACATGTCGTGGGAGCATGCCTCGGAGGCACGGGCTGCTCTGAATGCCATCGTCACCGATCCTGAGCATGGGGTCACCGCCCTTTCGAATGCTCAGACGATGTCAAACCTGCTCAAGGATTACCTGCCCGATGCTCCGGAGAGAAGAGCATCCTGGTCGCAGCGGCCGAGGCGGGGCTCGCCGACACCCTGCGCGAGCACGTGGCCCAGGGCATGGACCCGAACACGGCGATCAGGCTCACCGCATCGTCGTTCTCCTCGAGCACGCCGTTCACGCCCGAGGCCTGCACCTGGGTGACCGACGAGATCGCGGTCGCGCTCGGCATCAGCCAGGGCAGAAGCGGCGGCGACCCGCTGGCCGGAAGCCCGCTCGGCGGCACTCCGCCCGGCTTCTCGCCGATCGGCGACCAGGGCATGCCAACCCAGATGGCGCCGGGCGCGCCGGGCGGCTACCAGGGACCCGCGCCCACGCCTGGCCAGGGCTTCGCGCAGGGTCAGCAGGGCCAGGGGTTCGGATCAGCGCCGGGCCAGCAGGCCCAGGGATTTGGCGCGGGGCCAGGTCAGCCGGGTCCGCAGGACCAGCCGACCGCTCAGGGCTACCGGCCAGGGTACGAGCCGCAGCCTCAGCAGCCGGGCGGTTTCGGCCAGGTGCCGCCACCCGTCCAGGGCTATCCAGGGCAGCCCACCGCCACTCCCGGCGGACCTGGCTACCCGGGGCAGCCGGGCGGCTTCCCCGCGCAGGGGCAGGGTCCCGGCTATCCCGGGCAGGCCACCTTCGGCCAGCCTGGCGGGCCGGGATACCCCGGTCAGCCTGGTTACCCGCAAGGCGGCCAGCAGGTCGCGCCCGGCGGCTGGTCACCAGGCGGCGGCTTCGGGCCTGGCGGCCCGGCGCCCTACAGCCCGGTGAAGACCGGCGGCGGCAAGCGCGGGCTGCTCATCGGCGGCGGAGTCGTGGTGGGGATCATCGTGATCATCATCATCGCGATCGGGCTGAGCGGCGGCAACGGGCCGAAGAAGCCCATCGCCGACCACAGCAGCACGCCGACGACTCAGCCGTCGAACACGCCGACTACCACCCCGTCGACCGCTCCCGCGCCGACCGGCGGGATCGAGCCGCTGAAGACGATCATGAACCCGGCTGGCCTAACCCCGGTGGGCACCAGTTGCTCAGCCGCGCTGTATTTCGGGCTGAATAAGAGCACGATCACCAGCCACATCTTCTGCGCCAAGACCACGGTCAAGAACATCGACGTCTGGGGTTACCAGTTCGACAGTGCGGCGGACTACCGGACCGGCCTCAAGCACATCAACAGCTTCACCGGTTTCAAGCAGACCTCGACGAGCTGCCCGCCCGCCTCAGGCAGTAACGCCGGCTCCACCGGCTGGCACGCCAACTCCAACCCCAGGTACAAGGCACGGGACGGACAGGACCTCGAGTGCTTCGTTGACAACGGCAAGCCGCTCCTGATCTGGACGATGCCGACCCAGGACGTCTTCTTCATCGCCCAGGACCGGGACAAGACTTCGGCTATCCCGACCATCGTCAGCTGGTGGAAGACTGTTAACTATGGTTGACCGAACCCTGGCGGCGGGCCGCCCCTGATGACCGAAACGCTGATGCCGGGGGGCGGCGTCGCACGACGTCCGCTGCACTTCATCGTGATGGCCGACTGCTCCGGCTCGATGAAGGGCGAGAAGATGCAGGCCCTGAACTACGCGCTGAGGTCCATGCTGCCGCACCTGGTGGACTGGGAGCGCGATCAGCTTCAGGCTCAGCTGCTGATCAGGATCCTGGCGTTCGCGTCCCAGCCGAACTGGTATGTCCCCGATCCGGTACCCGTCGCCGAGCTCAGCGCCAGGTGGCGCAACCTGGAGTACGTGCCGATGGGGCGGACCAACATGGGCCCGGCGTTCCGCGCCGTCGCCGAGGCACTCGGACCCGACCGGCTGGAGCGCCGGGCGCTGCGTCCGGCCATCCTGCTGATCACCGACGGCCTGCCGACCGATCCGCCTGGCGGCTTCGAGCAGGGGCTCACCGAGCTGCTCGGCACGGCGGCCGGCCGGTCAGCGCTGCGGCTCGCGGTCGCTATCGGGCGGGACGCGAGCTCGGAGCCGCTCGACCGGTTCCGCAGTCAGGACGTGCCGGTGCTGGTCGCCGACGGGACCGACGAGATCGCCGACCGCCTCGTCACCGCCTCGATCGCGGTGTCCCGGATGTCGGAGATCGGCGCCAACAGGGAAGCCCTCGCCGAGCAGCTGCTGCAGCAGAGCAGGCGCGGCTCCGATCCCCCCGTGCCGCCTGACCGCGGTCCGGCCCGGTTCGACGACACGATCCTGTGATGGCCATGCCAGCCGCCGCGGCACCAGCGGACCCGCCTGACCATCCCGCCGGATGGGTCGTACTGACCGCCTCAGAGCGTGGCGCGGCTCACTTCGCCGTGCAGACGCCGAACCAGGACTCGGTAGCCGTCGAGCGAGCCGGGCTCGACGGGGTCGTGACCGCCGTAGCCGACGGTCACGGTCACTCGCGTCACCTGCGCAGCGCCAGGGGGTCGAAGTTCGCGGTCAGCATCGGCTGCCGGGTCGGCCAGGAGCTCGCCGACAAGCTCGCGAACGGCAGTCAGGAGCGCTCCGAGCCCGCAGGCGTGACCGACGCCGATCCGGTGAGCACGGCTCACCACATCATTGAGCTGGTCGAGGATTTCGTCGTGCCGACCATCATCGATCGCTGGCG
Source organism: uncultured Actinomycetota bacterium (assembly GCA_963819285.1). GTDB lineage: Bacteria > Actinomycetota > Actinomycetes > Streptosporangiales > Streptosporangiaceae > Chersky-822. The sequence continues at coordinate 572,067 of CAWFVM010000004.1, read as the reverse complement.
TGAGGCCGTGCTCGCCGACGTGGCAGCGGACCCGTTCACCAGCGCCGAGGAAGGCCGGCGCAGGGCAGGCGACAATCCGACGATCGCTTATGGCTCCACCCTCTTGCTGTGCATCGCGCTCCGCGAGTGGCTGATCCTGGCCCAGATCGGGGACGGCGATATCGTGGCAGTGCGAGCCGACGGCAGTCCGATGCTGCCGATCCCGATTGACCCGCAACTCGACGGGCTGGTCACGACCAGCCTGTGCGGACCAGACCCGGTCGGCGACTTCCGGATCGCGGTGCTGGACCTGGCGAAGAATCCGCTGGTCGCGACCCTGCTCGCCACCGACGGGTACGGCAACGCTCAGGTGGTCGAGGAGTGGCCGACCACGTTCAGCCGGGATCTGGCCTGGCTGCTCAGGGAGCGCGACACCCGGTGGCTGGCCAGCCAGCTGCCGATCTGGGCCGCGCGGTGCGCGTCGGCTGAGGGCAGCGCCGACGACACGACTGTGGCGCTCCTCATCTCCCCGGCCGGTCAGGCCATGCGGGCGGCGATGCCGCCTGGCGGAGCCGAGTCGCCGTGGGAAGCCGAGCCAGAGCTCGGCTCGAACGAGACCACGATTCCGGCCGTGATCAGGACCGATACCGTCCCTAACGCCCAGATTCCGGCCGGGCTCGCGCCGATCGAGCCGGTGACCGTGCGGCTGCCGGTCAACCGGGACCAGGACGGCCTGCTGGACAGCGCGGATGCTAGCAAACACAACCAGCCACCGGAGCCGGTGTCAGCCGAGCCGGAGACCACCGAGCTGCCGAGGGTGGTGGACCAGCCCGAGCCGGTCACCGTGCAGCAGCGCACCACGCCGGATGACCTCGGCGATCAGATCACGACTGAGTGGGACCCGTCCGGGCCGGCCGGGTCGGGTCTGCGATGAGCGGCCAGGTGTCCCTGCAGGGCAAGACGCTGCGGATGGTGCGGGCGGGTACTCCCGTGGCCGTCGGCGACCGCCTCGGCGAGGGCGGCCAGGGCGTGGTCCACGCGGTCACCATCGGCGGTGCGCCCTACGCGGCCAAGTGGTACCGGTACACCCCGTCCGGAGAGCTGCGCAAGTCGATCGCGGCGCTGGTGGAGCGGGGCCGGCCACATCGCGCGTTCATCTGGCCGATTGATCTGGTGGTCAGCGACGAGCTGTCCGGGTTCGGCTATGTCATGCCCAGGCTCGAGCCCAGGTTCTCCTCCTTCGCGCAGCTCGTGTCCAAGCCAGAGCAGCCGCCGTTCCGCGTCGTGATCAGCATCGGCCGGCATCTCGTGACCGCGTTCGAGGCGCTGCACTCGGCTGGCCTGTGCTACCGCGACATCAGCTTCGGCAACCTGTGGGTCGACCCTGACCACGCCGACGTCGCCATCATCGATAACGACAATGTGGGCCTGGACAGCGGCGAGGTCTTCGTCTGGGGCACCTTGCGGTTCATGGCACCCGAGGTGGTGCGGCGCGAGGCGGCCCCGTCCAGCCTCACCGACCTGCACTCGCTGGCGGTGTTCCTGTTTTACCTGTTCATGCACGGGCATCCGCTGGAAGGCGTGCGAACGGACTCGTCCTATTCGTGGGCGCCGTCCAATCACCATTCGGAGACCGATCTGGCGCTGCGCCACTTCGGCACCGAGCCAGTCTTCATCTTCGATCCTGACGATCACTCCAATCCGCCCCGGCCGGGCGATCCGGTGGCGATCTGGTGGCGGCTGTACCCGAAATTCTTCCGTGTCGTCTTCGAGCGCGCGTTCACCTCTGGGCTGCGTGACCCGTCCGGGCTTGGCCGGGTGGCCGAGGGCGTGTGGCGCCGGGCCCTGGTCAGGCTGAGCGACTGCGTGTCGGTGTGCTCGTGCCAGGCCTCGGTTTTCTTCGACCCTGACGACCCCGGCCTGCGCTGCTGGAACTGCAATCAGATCCCGCCCAGGCCGTCCCTGCTTGAGCTGCCCGGTGCCACCGTGGTGCTGACTCAGGGCGCCACCGTCACCTCTCATCACCTGACCCGCAACCGTGACCACGACACGGTGCTGGGCATGGTGGAGAACCATCCAGTCCGTCCCGGCGAGCTCGTGCTGCGCAATATGAGCACCCGCGCCTGGACCATGACCCCTGAGGGTGAAACGGCCAAGGCCGTTGAACCAGACCGAAGGCTCGGCATTCGTCCGATGTCGATTGACTTCGGCTCAGCACGTGGCAAGATCGTCAGCTAAAAGATCCTGGGGAGGGCGGCTCGCATGAGCGAGATCCACGTCACTGTGAGCGGCGGGCTGTACCGGTACGGGCCCGGGATCGTGCGAATCGGCCGCAGTTCCGAGAACGACATTGTGGTCAATGATCCGACCGTGTCCCGGCGGCACGCCCAGATCTCGCTGGAGGCCGAAGGCTGGGTCTGGCAGAACCTCGGGCAGGCGCCGACCTTTCTCGGCGGTCAGCCGGTGGCCAGATTCGTGGTGGCCGACCTAGTCGAGGTCAATCTTTCCTCACCGCAGGGCCCGGCGATCCGGCTGCAGTCGGCGCCCGACGCCGCCCAGCCAGGAGTTCCCGGCCGCCGGGCCGATGCGAACCGAGCTTGCGGCTCCTGGTGCGGTCGACGCTCCAGCCGGCCAGGGGTTTGGCGGAGCAGGCTATCCGGCAGCGCGCCGCGACCGGGATAGCGGCGGCCGGGGTGGCAGCTGCGGGCGGTTTCCAGGCCGGAGCGGGTGCACCGGCCGGACCTGGCTACCCTGGAGCGCCGGCCGGACCTAGCTACCCCGGAGCACCGGCCGGACCTGGTTACCCCGGAGCGCCGGGCTACCCTGGTGGTCCCGGTGGTCCTCCGCAGTCCGGCTTCGCTCCGGCCGGCCCCGGCCCCGGCTTCGGCGCCAGCGGCATGCCCGGCTATCCCGGCTTCGTACCGGGAATGCCGCAGCTTGACGTGACGAAGCTGGAACGCGGCTCCTTTCTGGAGACCCTCGTCCCGGTCAAGAGCTGGCTGCACGACAAGAGCTGGCGCCAGGGCCTGCGACTGCTGATCATCCCGTACGCGCTGCTGCCCCTGCTGTTCCTGCAGATCTTCTCGACCGCCACCTCCCTGACCACCCCCGGCTGGGCGTACAGCATCTACGTCGCGCCACTGTGGCTGATCGCGTTCTGGTACCTGATCCGGCCGCCGAAGTGGGGCAGGATCGAGATCTGGATCGCGGTCGGGATCACGATCTGGGAGTACATCTGGCTGCACGCGGTGACGATCAACATCAACGACGCCCTGGGCGCCGGGCCGCTCAGCTTCCCCAAGGCCCTGGTCGTGGGCTACAACGAGGAGACCAGCAAGGCCATCCCGGTCCTGGTCGCGGCGCTGCTGCTGCTCTGGCTGCGCAAGCAGAAGCTGGACCCGCGCACCTGGATGCTGATGGGCACGGTCGCCGGACTGACCTTCGGCATCATCGAGCAGTCGCTGTACACCCCAGCCGCGATCGTCGCAGTGCACAGCGCGCACAACATCCCGCAGGCTGACTCCGGCGCACTGGACTTCGCCTTCCGGGTGTTCGTCGACGGATTCCAGCACGCCGTCTGGGCCGGAGTCTCGGGCTTCTTCGTCGGCATGGCGGTCAACTACCGCAAGCGCCGCATCCCGCTGCTCCTGCTCGGCATCTCCATCCCGGCCATCCTGCACGCACTGAACGACTGGACGCTCACGATCTTCAGCACCGTCTGGTTCACCGTGTTCGTCATCCAGGGCCTGTCCCTGCTGCTCTTCCTCGGCTACACCCTGTCAGCCGCCGACATCGAGCGCCGGGTGCGCAGAAACCCAGCATTCCGCGGCCAGTCGATCATGATGGAGCGCTTCACCCAGCCAGAAAGCTGACCCCGCCCCCGCCCGGCCACACCCGCCACCGCCACCGCCACCGCCACCGCCAGTGTTCCCTGATCATGGTCGGCATCTTGATCACGGAATCTGGCTCTGGGCGAATTCCGTGACCAGGCTGGCAGCCGGTGTCAGACCTCAGCTGGTGTCAGACCTGGCGGGGGGCTAGCCGGGCGGCGTGTCCTCGATGCCGGCTGCTTTGCCTGACGCTCTGCATCGAGGGCACGCCGTCCGGCTGGGCACCGGCCACTGCGGAGGGGGTGTCAGGTGCGCCCCGGCGGAGCCCCATCGATGTGGCAGAGCTGGGGCTGGAGCACCATCGATGTGACATAGCTGGGGCGCCGGCGAGCGCCGGAGCCCGGGACCTGGCCCTGGCGGCGGTGCCGTGACCGGGCTGGCAGCTGACGGGCGGGGCTGCCCGCCGGGGTCCGCGCGCCCGCGCAGCCCGGCCCTGCACTGTCCGCAGGCCCGTCATCAGCCGCCTGGCCAGTTCCGTGAGGTGAGCCGGGCCGCTTCCCCGCCGTGCTGCCCGACCCCCGGCCCGCTCCGGATCCCCGGTGCTCGCAGCAGCGCCGACCCCCGGCAGCCGTTCCGGGCGGCAGCCCTGGCCAGGGCCAGGCTCCGCGCCCAGTGCCCGCTCCGCAAGCGCATCGAGGTGACAGCGGTGCTGCTGACACCTGGCCCTAGCCCCAGCTATGTCACATCGATGGGGCTCCAGCCCCAGCTATGTCACATCGATGGGGCTCCGCCGGGATGCACGCCAGTCTCCCCGCAGCAGCCGGTGCCCAGCCGGACGGCGTGCCCTCGATGCAGAGCGTCAGGCAAAGCAGCCGGCATCGAGGACACGCCGCCCGGCCAGCCCCCCGCCAGATCCGACACCAGCTGAGGTCTGACACCAGCTGAGGTCTGACACCAGCTGCCAGCCCGGTCACGGAACTCGCGCCAGAGCCCGGAATCTAGCTGGCGAGATCACCCGGCTCATCTTCCGTGATCAAGGCTTGCCTCATGATAACGGAAGATTGCGTGGGCACCCAGGGCGCCTTGTCGAGAGTGCATGCGACCGGCCTGGTCGGCGCTGCCTACACAATGCCCGGTTTCGCCCGATCCGGCGCCGAGTGTCCTTCGCGGCAGCGCCTCCTCAACCGCAACGTTGGCACTTAGCTGCCGCCAGGACAGCAACGTTGGCACTTAGCTGCTGTTGCAACCGGGGGTCGGCGGGGACCGGCGGGAGCTGGCGGGGACCGGCGGGAGCTGGCGGGGGCGGGATCGCGTTAGGTGCTGCCGGGCTCGGTGACGAAGTCGATGAGTTCCTCGACCCGGCCGAGGAACTCAGGCTCAAGGTCGGCGAACGTCGACACCCGGGACAGGATCCGCTTCCAGCCGGCCGCGGTATCGACGGGCCAGCCGATCGCGGCGAGTACGCCTTCCTTCCACGGCACCCCGCGCGGCACTCGCGGCCAGCCCGGTATGCCCACCACGGAAGGTTTGACCGCTGCCCACACATCGATGAACGGATGCCCGACGATCAGCACGTGCGGCGACTTGATCTGGGCCGCGATCAGGCTCTCCTTCGACCCCGTTACCAGATGATCGACGAGCACGCCCAGCCGGCGCCCGCCGCTCGGCGCGAAGTCAGTGACGATCGCCGGCAAGTCGTCGATCCCGCCCAGGTACTCCACCACGACCCCGACGTCGCGCAGGTCATCGCCCCAGATCCGCTCGACTAGCTCGGCGTCGTGCCTGCCCTCGACGTAGATCCGGCTCTGCTTGGCGACCTTGGCCCGGCTGCGACTAGCCGCGATCGACCCCGACGCCGTCCGCCCGGCACCCGCCCCGGCCCCGGCCCCGCCAGCCCCGGCCCCGCCAGCCCCGACCGGAGCCGGCCGCACCAGCATGACCGGCTGCCCTTCGAGCAGGAACGGCGCCGGCCCGAACGGGAACAGCCGCCGCTTGCCATGCCGATCCTCCAGCGTGACCGCGTCCTTCTCCCAGGCAACGACCGCCCCGCAGAACTCCCCGGCCACATCCTCGACGACCAGGCCAAGCTCCACCGGGACGGTGGGCAGCTGACGCGGCGTACCTCGCTTGGGACCAGCCAGGATGTCGGACCCATATCGCATGAGGCCATGATCTCAACTCAGGCAGGCTCAGCGATGGATCACGGCCGTGTCGTGGCAGAAATGCACGTGAGCCGGGTCAATCGCGTGCACCCGCCGCAGCGAGTCGCGCCACGACGCCAGGTCAGCGGCCTGCCCGTTCGGCAGTTCCGCATCGTCATCGTCGCCTGGGCGATACTGGGCCGAGGTATAGGCGGCATCGCCGATCAGCACCTCGGTACCGTCCCCGGTCGTCACCAGCACCGACTGGTGTCCCGACGTGTGCCCAGGAGTCGCGATCACCGACAGGCCAGGCAGCACCTCGGTGTCCCCGTCGAGCAGCTCAAACCGGCCGTTCATGAAATCGAACCAGTCGTACAGCTCAGGCGACTCGACCTTCGCCCGCGCGAGCTCGGCCCGCTGCACCCAGCACGGGGCATGGGTGAACACCGCGTTCTGGCCGCAGTGGTCGAAGTGCAGATGCGTATTGATGACCAGGTCAATGTCACCCGGCGTCATGTCGATGTCCCCGAGGGCCTCGGCGACCGTCCGGTTGACCACTCGCCAGTCGCTTAGCTCCTCAGGCGGCCCGCCGACGCCGGTATCCACCAGCACCGCGCCCTTGGGGTGGGTGACCACGAAGCCGTGCACCGGCCACTCCACGCCCTCGACCACGGTCAGACTCGCCAGGTGCAGCCGCCTGATCTCAAGCACAAACCCACCCCGATCTCATCGACACCATCCGCGCACGCTATCTACGCGGCCGGGAGCCGGTCAAGAGCGGTCAGGATCCGCCGCTCGGAGATCGGGATGGCGGCTCCGAGCGGCTGGGCGAACAGGCTCACCCGCAGCTCCTCGATCATCCACCGCACCGCCCTGACATCATCGCGATAACCCGAGTCCGGCCCGAGCTCGGCCAGCACCAGCTCGTACTCCTGCGTGACCCGGTGCACGACGTCCATCCGCTCCAGGTCCCTGTGCACCTCCCTCGGCGCCTTCTCGATCCGGTGCGTGATCCCGCGCAGGTAGCGAACCAGGTCGGGCAGCCGCCGCGCGCCGGTCTCCGAGATGAACCAGGGGTAGACGAGCGCCCCGAACTGGGCCTTCATATCGGCGGCTGCCTCGGCCATCGCGGGGTTGGTCAGCAGCTCAAGCCTGGACTCGACGGTGTGCGCCTCGCTCAGCACACGGGCGGCCACGCTCACCGCGTCGGCGGTCCTGACCCGCAGCGACATCCTGGCAGCTTCGAGCAGCTTGGCAAAGGCACCGGAATCCCAGGCCGGACCGCCGTTCTCGGCGATGATCTCATCGGCCGCCGCCGCCGCACAGTCGTCGACCAGTTCGCCGGCATTGCGGTACGGATGCCGGCTCATCGCCAGTTTGGCGTTGGTCGGCAGCCGGTGCGCCACGGCCCGCGCCCCTGACGGCACCTCGATCAGCAGCAGCCGCCGGTTGCCGAGCCGCATCGAGTCAGCCGCCTGGGCCGGCGTCTCGAACAGGGCGATGTCGACCGCCTCGCCGGCGTCGCGCAGCGCCGGGTAGGCCCGCACCTGCCCGCTGGCGAACTCCCTGGGCAGCGAGTCGAAGTCCCAGCTCCGCAGCCCGGTTCTGGTCAGGCCCCGAGCCGCTTGCGCCAGCCGCTCGTGCAGCTTCGGCCGCAGCTCCCGCCGCAGCTCGCGGAGGTCAAGCCGGCCGCCAGCACCTGCCCGTCATCGAGCACCCGGAACGTGATCCGCAGGTGCGGCTGCAGCTTGGCGAGGTCCCAGGAATCCCTGGGAATGCTCGTGCCGCTCATCCGGCCAAGCTCGGCCGCCAGCGAGTCAAGCAGGTTCCCGCGCGCAGGCTCCAGCCTCGCCAGCACCTCGCGAGCCCAGTCCGGCGCCGGCACGAACATCGTGCGCAGCTGCTTGGGCAGCGACCTGATCAGCTCGGTGACCAGCTCCTCCCGCAGTCCGGGCACCTGCCAGGAGAATTCATCGTCGCTGACCTGATTCAGCGACGCCAGCGGAATGTCGGCCGCGACCCCGTCGGCCGGCTCCCCGGCGCGAACTCATAGGTCAGCGGCAGCTCGCCCCAGTGATCGGGATAGTCCTCCGGGCTGATCTCGTCCTCGGCCGGCCCGGCCAGGTCGGCCGGCGTCAGCGTCAGCAGCTCGGGCTCGGCGCCCCTGACCTTTTTCCACCAGGCGTCGAAATGCCGCGCCGAGGCGACCTCGGCCGGAATACGGCGATCGTAGAACGAGTACAGCACGGAGTCGTCGGGGACGACACCACGCTTGCGCGCTCTTCGTTCCAACTCCTCCGCATCAGCCAGAAGCTGCTGGTTGCGGTGGTAGAACTTATGGTGCGTCTGCCAGTCGCCCTCGACCAGCGCGTGCCTGATGAACAGCTCGCGAGCCAGGACCGGGTCGACGCGGCTCAGCGTGACCGGCCGCGCGGCGACCAGCGGCAGCCCGTACAGCGTCACCCGCTCAAGCGCCATCCCGGCACCGCGCCGCGAATCCCAGTGCGGCTCACTGTAAGCATGGTGGACCAGGTGGGCGGCCAGCGGCTCGACCCACTCGGGCTCAATCCGCGCGATGACCCGCGCCCACAGGCGCGACGTTTCCACGAGCTCGGCGGCGACGACCCAGCTCGGCGGTTTTCTCGCCAGTCCAGAGTCAGGAAATATTGCGAAACGAGATGACCGGGCGCCAGTGAACTCGGCAGGCCCGCGCCGTCGCGAGCTGGTCTGCTGTCGCCCGGTTTGGGGACCGGCGTCGTCCCGCATGCCAATGTGCGAGAGCAGGCCGGCCAGCAGGGACTGATGCACGCGATCGGCGTGTTCGGCGGCGAACCGAGGTTCGGGCTCGGTGCCGGGCTTAGCCAGGAGCTGGGCTACGTGCGCGGTCTGCTCGGCCTTTGCCGGTGCTGCCGGTGCGGCCGGGTCGAGTGCGGCCTTGGCGGACGGGCCGTCCCGGCCAGGGGCGGCGACCAGGCCGAGGTCGGTCGCCGTCTGCCTGAGCTGGGCGTGCACGTCCTGCCACTCGCGGACGCGCAGGTAGTGCAGATACTCGGCCCGGCACATCCGGCGGAACGCCGAGCTGGACAGCTCCCGCTGCTGCTCGCGCAGGTAGTCCCACAGATTCACCAGGGACAGGAAGTCCGACCCTGGCTCGGCATGCTGAGCGTGCCTCGCGTCGGCCAGCTCTCGCGCGTCGGCTGGGCGCTCCCTCGGGTCCTGGATCGACAGCGCGGCGGCGATGATCAGGACCTCGCGGACGCAGCCGTTCCGGCCGGCTTCCAGGATCATCCGGCCGAGCCTCGGGTCGACCGGCAGCCGGGCGAGCTTCCTGCCGGTGTCGGTGAGCTGGGTCACGGAACCGGCTGCGCCCGTGGCCGCGCCGAGCTCTTCGAGCAGGCGCCGGCCATCATTGACGTTCCGGCTGTCGGGCGGGTCGATGAAGGGGAAGCCGGCCACCTCACCGAGGTCAAGCGAAGCCATCTGCAAGATGACCGAGGCCAGGTTGGTGCGCAGGATCTCGGGATCGGTGAATTCCGGCCGGGAAGCGAAGTCGTCCTCGCTGTACAGCCGGATGCAGATACCGTCTGACGTCCGGCCGCACCGGCCCTTGCGCTGATTGGCCGACGCCTGCGAGATGGCCTCTATAGGCAGCCGCTGCACCTTCGTCCGGTTGCTGTACCTGGAGATGCGCGCGGTGCCAGGGTCGATCACGTACTTGATCCCCGGCACGGTCAGCGAGGTCTCGGCCACGTTGGTCGCCAGCACGACCCGGCGGCCGCGATGCTGGGCGAAGACCCGGTGCTGCTCGGCGGCCGACAACCGGGCGTAGAGCGGCACGATCTCGAGTTGCTGATGCAGCGGGGACGGTGAGCTAGTCAGGGCGTCGGCGGTGTCGCGGATCTCGCGTTCGCCGCTGAGGAAGACCAGGATGTCGCCAGGGCCTTCGGCGCAGAGCTCGTCGACCGCGTCGAGGATGGCCTGAACCTGGTCGCGAGCCTCGGGTGCGGGGGCTGGTGCCGGGGCTCTGGAGCTGGCAGTCCTTGGGCTGGGCGTCCTGGGACTGGGCTCGTCGAATTCGTCGGAGTCGGGCGGCGCGGCCAGGGGCCGGTATCTCACCTCGACCGGGTAAGTCCGGCCGGACACCTCGACCACCGGGGCGCCCTGATCGCCCGTGCCGAAGTGGCGGCTGAAGCGCTCGGGGTCGATGGTCGCCGAGGTGATGATGACCTTCAGGTCAGGACGGCTCGGCAGCAGGTAGTGCAGGTAGCCAAGGATAAAGTCGATGTTCAGGCTGCGCTCGTGCGCTTCGTCGATGATCAGCGTGTCATACCTGAGCAGCCGCTTGTCATGCTGCAGCTCGGTCAGCAAGATCCCGTCCGTCATCACCTTGACCAGCGTCTGATCGCTGGAGGTGTCGGTGAACCTGACCTTGTACCCGACGGCACCTCCCAGCTCGGTGTTCAGCTCGTCGGCGATCCGCTCGGCCACCGCCCTGGCAGCGAGCCGGCGCGGCTGTGTGTGCCCGATCTGCCCGGTCACGCCCCGGCCAAGCTCCAGGCAGATCTTCGGAATCTGAGTCGTCTTGCCCGACCCAGTCTCGCCGGCCACGATCACAACCTGATGATCCCGAATCGCCCGGGCGATCTCGTCCTTGCGCTGACTGACCGGAAGCTCGGCCGGATAGGTGATGACAGGGACCGAGTTCCTACGTGCCTCGACGCGGGCCGCCCGTCTAGCCGCCCCCGTCGACGCCGCCCCTCTCGACTCCGCCCCCTTGGCCCGCGTCCCTCTCGCCGGCGTCCTCTTCGCCGGCGCTGCCTCGTCCCGGCCGGTCACGTGGGCCGCTACTGCCGCGTCCCGGCCGGTCACCTCCGCCGTTGCTGCCGCGTCCCCGCCGGTCACGTCGGCCGGGTCAGTCGTCCCGTCGTTGCTTGCCGTCTGCGCCTCGTGTGCCACTCCCGCACCCTCAGTCGCACCCGCCCCAGGAGACTTGCGCGGCGCACCCGGTCGCGCGTTCACCGGAGCGTCGGCACCGGCGAACCGGAACTCGGGCACAGTTGTCCTCCGCTCGGCGGGCGAGGAGTTCACGTCAGCAGTCTCCATGGCGATTCGGGCGCCCGCGACAATGATCGCCAGCGGCGCACCCCGTTGCCTAACGCTTTTCCGCACCACGAACTTCCGACCGCCCGGTTCCTGGCCGCTAGTTGCTGTCCGAACCTGGTCTCAGAGTGGCTGGAGCGCTGGTCAAGACCGATGATGCCAGTGTGGCAAACGTGGTCCGCCCGACGGGGCTAGTCGAACCCCAGCCAGTTTCCGTGATCATGAAGCACGGGATGATCACGGAGCTTTGGCGGCACGATCACCCCACCAGACATCCGTCATCACGACCCGAACAGTGATCACGGAACATTGCTAGCGCGGCTCAACAACCCGAACTCATTCTCCTGGAAAGTTGTCAGCGTGCTCCTGGACAGTTGTCCTCTCACGGAGAGTTCTCAGCGACCCGGCCTGAGCACGCGCGGGCGGTCAGGCCAGGCGGGCTTCGTAACGGAGTTGGGGCAGCAGGTCGTCGGGGTGCAGGTCTAGAGCAGCGAGCTGGTCACCCAGACCACGAGACAGGAACCAGTGGGACACATTCGCGACATCCCGCTCCAGGAACTCCCCGCCGCGCGGGTGCGAGATGACGTCGATCACCTGTGGCAAATCGATCATGACTAGGCGACCCTCGTGGACCAGCAGGTTGTATGCCGACAAGTCGCCGTGCGCGAGACCGAGGCCAGCTAGCCTGCGCAGGGCGTCGACGAGCTGATTCCACAGGTTGGCCAGGTCGGTGCCGGAGGGCCTGACTTCCGCCAGCCTGGGCGCGGCAATGCCGCCGGGGTCGCCGACGAACTCAAGCAGGATCTCAGTTCCCAGGATCTGAACAGGATAGGGCACCGGCACACCAGCCACCTGGAGCTGGCACAGCGCCCCGAACTCGGCGGCGGCCCACTGCTGAGAGATCATCTCGCGGCCGACGGTCGTGCGGGCGGCCATGGCCCGGTTCATCCGGGACTCGCGAACTCGCCGGCCGTCCAGGTACTCGCTGTCGCGGTGGAACTGCCGGTGCTCGGCCGATCGGTATCGCTTCGCCGCGAGCAAGCACGACCTGTCGGTGTCTGGCACGCTGCGCCGGATCAGGAAGACGTCCGCTTCCTTGCCGGTCTTGAGTACCCCAAGCTCTGTATCGGTCGCGGCCAGCTCGGTGACCAGCCAGTCTGGGTACGGCAGCGGGCCGCGCTCGGTGGGCGAGGACTGGTCCCAGGTCGACCAGCGGTCGCCGTCGCTGACGCCGTCGGCTGGGTCGTGAGCGTCTTCGGCAACGAGTCTGGCTCGGTGCCGGTCTCGCTTAGTAAAAGTGGACTGGTCGTCGTCAAACCGCCGCTTGCCGCGACGATTGAAGGCGGAACTTTGCACTGGTCGAGCTCCTCGGGCGAGAGGTGAGAGTGGGCAGCACGAAGCGCAGAACGTCCATCGTTACCCCTCCTCTCCGCTCGGCCGGTCCAGCCGACGAGTGCGTGTGTGTGCACGGCGATCCGCAGTGCAACCTCCAGAATGTCACGGACCAGCCCGCGTCCGCCATCGAATAAGGAGTGAGCGCGGCCGGTCTGGCCCTGGCGGGGCGAGTCGTGACCCTGCGGCACGGCCGGATTCCGTCACATGAAGGAACCCCGGATTTCTGGACTTGGGGTGCGCTGTTCCGGCCTGCGCCTAACGGCAGCCAGGTTCCGGGCAATGGTTCAGCCTGTCCAGCATGGCAATATGCCGGTTATTACCTTTTTTCAGAGGTGCTGACGGCTGGCCCGGCCTGACCCAGCCGATTCCTGTAGGAGTGTTTGCCGTTGTAGGAGAGTTTTCCGCCAGATCTGCGGTAAAGCCTCCTACAACGGCAAACACTCCTACACAATGCCCAGTTTCACCCCAATCAAGGCTCGATGCTCCGTCCGGCGACGACTCCCTGACCGCAACGCCGGCCCTTAGCTGTCGCTGGGACGGCACCGCCGGCCCTTAGCTGTCGCTGGGACGGCACCGCCGGCCCTTGGCTGCTGTTAAGACCGGGTCCGGCGTACCCCCGGCAACCGATAACGCTCTGATGTTCCGTGATCATGCTCGGGGCGGGTGCTCACGGGTCCGGGGCGGCGGCAGTGCCCGGCCGATGTTCCGTGATCATGCCGGGGACGGTAGCGGCGTGCCGGGCCGGGCAGGGTCGCGCCGGGCGGAGTCGCGCCAGGCGATTCCACCCAGTCGGGCATGGTCGCCCCCGCGCGGGAACTGAGGTCAAGCGCCTAGGCACTCGGACGCGACCTGGACCAGGAGACTGAGCTTCGCGCGCTGGGCCTGCTCTGTGATCGCGTTGCCGGCCGCCGACGTCGCGAACCCGCACTGGGGACTGACCGCGAGCCGCTCCAGGCCAACCACCTCGCTGGCCTGCCTGATCCGGGCGACAACATCGGCCGCCGACTCGACCTCCGACGTCTTAGTGGTCACCAGGCCGAGCACCACGACCTTGTCATCGGGAACCAGGCTCAGGGCATCAAAGCTGCCTGACCGCTCATCGTCGTATTCGAGCAGCAGCCGGTCGGCGGCGATACCGCCGAAGATCGGGCCGGCGATGGGGTCGTAGCCGCCGGAGACGAGCCACCGGCTGAGCTGATTCCCCCGGCACAGATGAAACCCGAACGTAGCCGGCCGCCCGGCCTCGATCACGGCGTTGTCCAGCTCGATGCCGTAGGTGAGCCACCGGTGCAGCGGCCAGCCTCTGGCCTCATAGAAGGAACGCCACTGCGGGTCGATCAGCAGCGGGTAGTGCGGTGCGTCGAGCTGGAGGTAGGTGCACCCGAGTCGCACCAGCTCCCTGACCTCATCGCGCATGATCTCGACCACATCCGCCATGAACGCGTCGAGACTGGGGTAGGCGGCCGTCGACTTCTCCGGCGACCACAGATTCGCGAACAGCGTGGGACTGGGCAAGGTGACCTTCGCCTGCCGCCGGGTGCAGCTGCGCAGGAACGTGAACTCCTCGGCGGCGAGACTCCTGCGCTTGCGGAGCGGCGCGATAACCGCTAGATCCTCCGGCCGTGCGATCGTGGCATCGCCTACGACGGCGGAACGCCACGCTCCCCACAGCCAGGCATCGAGGCTGACGCCGCTAAAGCCATCGCAGGCCGCCGCCAGCTCGGACTGAAAGGAGTCGCGCCGCTGCTCACCGTCGTTGACGACGTGCAGACCCAGGTCCTCCTGCATCGCCACGACCTCGCGGACGGCCCGGTCTTCGACCGCCTTGAAGGCCGCCGCGTCCAGCTCGCCGCCGACCCTGGCCGCTCTGGCCTCGACCAGATACGGCGGGCGCAGCAGGCTCCCGACGTGTTCCACCCGCGCTGTCACCGTCACTCCCCCAGCATCCCACCCAACCCGGCTGGCCGGCGAGGACAGCGGCTCAGGGCACCGGCTGCTGTTAGGGTCACCTGTCAGCAAAGAGAAAAGCAAGCCGCACACCGGTCAGGCGATCAGAGGACGCAGATGCTAGGAGCAAGCGAGATAGTCGCGTTCGCCGCGACGACGGACCTCGATCGCGCCCGCGTGTTCTACGGCGAGACGCTCGGCTTGCGGCTGATCGAGCAGAATCAGTTCGCGTGTGTCTTCGACGCTCATGGCACCATGCTCCGGGTCACTGCCGTCGCCGAGGTGGCCCAGCCGGGCTATACGGTCCTTGGCTGGAGGGTGCAGGACCTGGCTCGCGTCGCCCGCGAGCTCGGGGCGGCCGGAGTCAGCCTGACCAGGTACGACGGCATGGATCAAGACGATGACGGCATCTGGACCACGCCGGGTGGTGACAAGGTCGCCTGGTTCGCCGATCCAGACGGCAACAACCTGTCACTCACCCAGTTCGCCTGACCCGGCCAGAGAACAGGCCGGCCGCACTCACCAGGAGTGAGCACGGCCGGCCCGCGAGACTTCTAGCTAGCCCGGACCTGATGGTCGCCGGTCACCGGGTCGACCGTCTCAGTAGCTGGCACCGGCATTTCTGCCTGCGCCGGCGGCATCTCGGCCCGGTCGTCCGCCGAGCTGCCGGTCGAGACCGGCGTGGTCTTCCCCCGGCTGCGCAAGATGGCCGCTGCCCCGCTGGCGGCGGCCGCGAGCACCGCGGCGATGCCGACCGGCAGGCGCCACCGGCCACCGCGCGGCTTCACCGGGTCAATCCGCTCGGCGGCGGTCGACAGCATGGCCGACACCTTCGGTGCGACGTTGTCCTGCAGCGCCTTGCCGGTGCGCTCGACCTGGGGCGCCGCCCAGGCCCTGGTGCGGAAGAGCTGTCGTCTGGCGGCTTCTCCCGTGGTTTTGGCGAGTGGCTTCACCTGGGACGCCACTGGCTTGAGCTGATCCGCCGCCTTGAGCGTGCGGTCCCAGGCCTCGGTTCTCTTCTTGCCGGACATGTGGAACCTCCGCGTGTGAGTACGTTATGCCACACTTCCCCCGGCAACGCGACTCAATCATGAACGCGATCAGCAATCGGCCGATGGCGCCGAAGGCCGGTACGCGAAGATAGCGGCTATGCCAAGCTCGCCAGGCGATTACCGGAGCGATTACCGGATCTACGCGGACCTCGCCGACTGGTGGCCGCTGATCTCGCCGCCACGGGAGTACACCGCCGAGGCCGCCTACCTCGCGGCCATCCTGCGCCGGTCAGGCACCCGCGAGGTGCTCGATCTCGGCAGCGGCGGCGGTCACGTCGCCGTCCACCTGAAGAACGAGTTCGCGCTGACCCTGATCGACATCTCCGACCAGATGCTCGCCGTGTCGGCCCAGCTCAACCCCGAATGCGAGCACCGGCAAGGCGACATGCGCACCGTCAGGCTCGGACGCCAGTTCGACGCCGTTCTCGTGCACGACTCGATCGACTACATCGTCGGCACGGGCGACCTGCGGCTGGTCATCCAGACGGCGGCCGCGCACTGCCGCCCCGGCGGCGTCGCGCTCTTCGTCCCCGACTACGTCAAGGACACGTTCCGCGAGCTGACCGGCGACGGTGGCGGTGGCGTCGACGCCGACGGCCGGACCGCGAGCTTCAGTGAGCGGACCTGGGACCCCGACCCGGCCGACGACTGGGTGCAGGCTGACTACGAGTTCACTCTGCACCTGGCCGACGGGGACACCCGGGTGATCAGCGAGTCGCACCGGCTCAGCGCGTTCAGCCGGGCAACCTGGCTGAGCCTGCTCACCGAGACCGGGTTCGAGCTCGACCCGGCACTTGAGCCGCGCCCGGCCACCCAGCCCGGCCGCCGGCCAGGCAACCTCCTGATCGCCAGGCTCCCCATCCCCCAGGGTGACGACATTGACTGAGGCGCTTAATTAAAGCTAAAAGAACAGGACAACACCTTGGGAGATGAACGAAATCAGCCCAGGCCAGCCCTCGTTCCCAGCCGGCTCGAGCTGCGGGCTGACTGCGGTCGCTGTTTCGGGCTGTGCTGCGTGGCGCCGGCGTTCGTCGCGTCGGCGGAGTTCGCGATCGACAAGGCGGCCGGGCAGCCGTGCCCGAGTCTGCGGGGTGACTTCGGCTGCTCGATTCATGACCGGCTGCGGCCGGCCGGGTTCGGCGGCTGCGCCGCCTACGACTGCTTTGGTGCCGGGCAGCGGATCGCGCAGGAGAAGTTCGGGGGACTGGACTGGCGGGCCGGCCGAGGCGAGCCGGAGCTGGCCGGGCAGATGTTCGCCGCGTTCGGGGTGCTGCGGCAGGTGCATGAGCTGCTGTGGTATCTGCGTGAGGCGCTGGCGCTCAGCCCGGCCGGGCCGCTGGCCGGCGAGCTTAGCTCGGCCTCGGCGGAGCTGGAACGGCGAGCCGGGGCCGGGGCCGATGAGCTGACCGGGCTCGACGTCGGCGAGCTCAGGGGCGAGGTCAATCCGCTGCTGCTGCGCACCAGCGAGGCCGTCAGGTCGCGGGGCGGTTCGCTCGGGCCTGACCTGCGCGGCGCCGACCTGATCGGCAAGGACCTGCGCGGTGCCGACCTGCGGGGGGCGAGCCTGCGCGGGGCACGCCTGGTCGGGGCCCGGATGCGGAGGGCTGACCTGCGCGGTGCCGACCTCACGGGGGCCGACCTGCGCGGCGCCGACCTGGCCGGGGCAGACCTGAGCACGGCCATCTTCCTGACTCAGGCCCAGCTCGACTCGGCGGCCGGAGATGCCACTACCGCCGTGCCGGCCGCTCGCTCGCGACCCTCCCACTGGTAGCGCCGGATTGTGGCCACTTCGATAGCCAGCTAGCCGGTGGCCAGAATGAGCCCCGTTCGGGTATCAAGTGCGTATGGCCACGACCAGCACAGAGACCGAGATCAAGTACGACGCGCCCGATGACCTGGTGGTGCCGGCGCTCGATGAGCTGCCCGCCGTGTCGAGAACGCGGCAGGAGGCCGACGAGCACCTGGAAGCGGTCTATTACGACACCGATGACCTGCGGCTGATCCGGGCCGGGATCACCTTGCGCCGCCGTCGCGGTGGCCATGATGAGGGCTGGCATCTGAAGATGCCGGCCGGAGTCCATGCCCGGCGTGAGATTCAGGTGCCGCTCGGCGATGACGACGCGGGAGTTCCTGACGAGCTGGCCGACCGGATCCGGGTGCACGCGCGCGGCAAGGCGGTCAGGCCCAGGGCCGTCATCAGCACGCGGCGGCAGCGGCTGATCCTGCTCGGCGAGTCCGGTACCTCGCTGGCCGAGCTGGCGGTCGACGACGTCAGGGCCCGGCGAAAGACCCGCGGCAAGGAGACTCACGGCAAGACCGAGTCGAGCTGGCGTGAGGTCGAGCTTCAGCTCACCGGAGGTGACCATGCCGTGCTCGACGCGGTCGACAAGCTGCTGCTCCAGAGCGGCCTGCGGCGATCGGCGAGCTCGGCGAAGTTCGAGCGGGTCGTCGGGGCCGTGCGCGAGGACTACTGGAGCCGGCCCAGGCTGTCCGCGGCATCGTCGGCCGGCGAGGTGGTGCTGAGTTACGTGGCCAGCCAGGCCGAGACGCTGAAGTCGCTCGATCCCCTGGTGCGCCGGAACGAGCCCGATGCCGTCCATCAGATGCGAGTGACGACCCGGCGGCTCCGCAGCACGCTGCAGACCTTCGGGAAGCTCGTCTGGACCGGCGACACGAGTCAGCTGGCCGCCGAGCTGAAGTGGGCCGGCGGCTTGCTCGGCACCGCGCGAGATGCGGAAGTGCTGGCCGGGAAGCTTCTGACCAGGCTGGACGGTATCGAGGCCGAGCTGGTGATCGGACCGGTACGGGCACGGGTGCGGGCACAGTTCGAAGCAGACGAGGCGTCGGCGCTGGCGGAGGTTCGGGCGGGGCTGGACTCCAGACGTTACTTCGCGCTGCTCGACGCTCTGGACGCGCTCGTCGCCCAGCCGCCTCCGGCGAGCCCGGCGAGCCCGGCTGCTGCCGGGCCGCTGCTGACGGCTGCGGCTGGCAAGCCGGCCACGACCGTGCTGCCGGCCGCCGTGCGCCGGGCCAGCCGGCGGGCGAGCAGGCGGATGCGGCACGCGCTGCTCGCACCGGCCGGGACGGCGCGACAGGAAGCTCTGCACCAGGCCAGAAAGGCGACCAAGCGGGTCCGGTACGCGGCCGAGCTTGCCGCTCCCGCGATCGGCAGCGACGCCAGGCGGTTCGCCAAGCGCATGAAGCAGGTCCAGTCCACGCTCGGCGAGCACCAGGACTCCGTCATCGCCCGAGGCGTGGAACGACAGCTCGCGATCAGTGCCGGTCTGGCCGGGGAGAACGCGTTCACCTACGGACTGCTGTACCAGCTGGAGGTCGAGGCCGGCCGCAAGGCCCGGGCCCGGGCAAGAAAGCAGTGGAAGCGAGCCAGCCGACGCCGGTACCGCCACTGGCTGGCCTAGCTCCCTGGCCGGATTGTGAGCACGGGAGCTAAAGTTCGCCGTCCCGGCCAGGTCAGCTGCTGCCTCGCGTAGGCATACACCGGACCTCCGGGCCGGTCTCAGATCAGGCGCGGCTCGATGGCGTCCTCGCGATAGCCGCCGGCGTCGTCCTGCGCCACGAACCAGGCGCGTTTGCCTGGCAGCATCGTCACCGCCTCACGCAACTCGGTGCCGACGTAGTGCAGGCCGACCCCGTCCTCGCTGGCGTAGCCGGCTGGCAGTACTCCGCCGCCGACCAGCCTTCGATACACCTGCCGGCGGGGCTGATCGCCGAAGTCATCGTGCACGCCATTGCTGTATGGCAGCAGGCCAAGGCCGTCGGTGAACGGATCGAGCGCGTCGGAGAAGGAGTCCGTCGGCCCGCTCAGGTGCCAGCACATGCTGCCCGCGCTTGGCCCGGCCAGCACCACCCCGGCCTCCCAGCACTCGCGCATGATCTGGCGCAGGCCGTGCGCTCGCCACACTGCCATCAGGTTCACGACGCTGCCGCCCTCGACAAGAATCACGTCCTGAGCGAGCAGGTGCGCCCGCAGGTCAGGAAAGCTCGGCTGCGTGAACAACCTGAGCGCGCTGAACTCGACGTCGCCATGTGCGGCGAACGCCTGCTCCTTGGCGTCGATGGCCCCGGCGGCATCACCGATCGCCGTTGGCACGTAGCAGACGCGCTTGCGGCCGGCGGCCGGCGCCAGGCTGATGGCGTGCTCGGTCAGGACTCCCGAAGTCCGCTGGCCTGGCTCGGATACCAGGACTCCGGAGAAGGCGAAGATCTGCCTGGGCCGCGACAACACCACGCAAGATTACGCCAGCATGCGTGGCTAGTGCAGCTTG
The DNA here is from genome assembly GCA_963819285.1 of uncultured Actinomycetota bacterium. Taxonomy (GTDB): domain Bacteria; phylum Actinomycetota; class Actinomycetes; order Streptosporangiales; family Streptosporangiaceae; genus Chersky-822. The sequence continues at coordinate 552,337 of CAWFVM010000004.1, read as the reverse complement.
CGCAGGAAGACATTCGCGATCGGGCCTGCGCTGTCCGCACCGTAGCCGCCGCCTTCCACTAGGACGGCGAAGGCAATGTCCTGGTCGTACCCGATGAACCAGCCGTGCGACTTCGGGTGCGCACCCGTGCCGTACTCGGCCGTCCCCGTTTTCCCGTAGACCCCGGGCGGAAAGCCCACCCCGGCCGCCGTACCGCTGGTGACCACGGCCAGCATCATCGGCCGCAGCGCGGCCAGAATAACCGGGCTGAGCACGTGCGGCCTGGTCGTCTGGCGGGGCGCGGGCTTGACCACGAGCAGCGGCGGACGCCAGGTACCGTCATCGATCGCGGCCGCCTCCGCCGCCTGACTGAGCGGGTTGACCAGGTCCGTACCCTGGCCGAACGCGTCAGCCGCGAGGTCGACCGGCGAGCGCGGCCCGCTGAACCGGCCAAGCGCCGCCGGGATGCCCAGGTGCGGTATGGCGTTGTAGCCGAACATCCTGGCCATCGACCCGAGTGAGGTGCCAGTCAGCCGCGACGTCGCGAGCATGGCGAAGGTCGAGTTGCACGACACAGCGAAAGCCGTCTGCAGGTTGATGTTGCCGAAATGCTCATTGTTGTCGTTGTGGAACGTCCTGCCGTCGATGGTCACCTTGCTCGGGCACTGCACCGGGCTAGCTGGGGTCAGACCTGACTTCACCAGGGCCGACGCGGTGACGACCTTGAACGTCGAGCCAGGCGGGAAGATCCCGAGCAGCGCGCGATCGAAGCCGCCGGGCCGCTCGACCACAGCGAGTACCCGGCCGGTGGATGGCTGGACGACCACCATGTCGATTGGCTTCTTGGTCTTCGCCGATGACACGGCCTGAGACGCGGCGACTTGCACTGCCATGTTGATGCTGGTATGGACTGATATTCCAGCTTTGGCGGGGAAATGGACAGCTGTCCGGTCAAGGTGCTTGCCAGGGCCGACGAGGCTGATGGTCAGCGACGGCCGCCCGGCTAGCTGCTTCTGGTAGGTCTGCTCGATCCCGCTCAGGCCGATCAGATCGCCCTTGCGGTACGGCCGGCCGAGCTTCCTGGCCTGCGCCGCGGTGGCTTTCCCCAGGTAGCCGGTCAGCAGTGCCAGCGAGCCGGACTCCGCGATCGTGCCCGGCGAGCTCAGCACGGTGCCATCGTCGGCCAGGATCCGTCCTCTGGCCGGCCACTTGGCCGTCTGCACGAACCGCTCGCCGGCCCGCAGGCCCGGGTAGATGGTGGAGAGGCTCCAGCTCACCCACCACTGGCGGTCCTTGGTCATCAGCGAGAGCTGGCTCGTATACGTCCAGACGTGCCCGCTGGCCAGCTGGTCGGTGACCTCGAACCGGGCCCGCGCGGTGTTGCCGGTGACCGAGATGGCGTCCAGCCTCAGCGTCTGCTGGTGAATGCCGAGCTGCGACTTGACAGCATTCAGCGGGCCAGCCAGGCCGGATGGCGGCGCGTTCAGGCTCAGGCGCTGCATCGCGGCGAAATCGGCTCGCTGCCAGGCACTCATGAAGCTGGCGGCTGTCTGCTGCGGGCTGCCCTTGGTGCGGAGCAGCAGGTAACCACCGCCAGCGCCGGCGGCTCCGAGCACGAGCACGACAATGACCGCGACGACCACCAGGACGCGTTTGCGGCGCCTGCGCTTAGGCGGCTGCCCGCCCTGATCGAGCACGAGCTGACCCGGCGGCGGCTGACTCGACGCGAGCTGGCCCGGCGGGACGGATGGGAGGGGCGGGAACGGCGAGCCGGTCGAGACTGGCGGGAACGGCGAGCCGGGCGGGCCAGGCTGAGCGACCGGGCCAGCCGGGAACTGATCCGAGACCGGCGGACCCGCCGGACCAGGCGGGAACTGGCCAGGCCCGGACCGGCCGAGCGTGACCTGGCCCGACGAAATCTGGCCAGACTGGAACGAGCCAGACGGAAGCTGACCAGACGGAAGCTGACCAGACGGGAACGTGCCCGGCTGGGACTGGCCAGCCTGGAATTGACCAGGGGCGAGCTGACCGGGGGCGAGCTGACCAGGGGCGAGCTGACCAGGGGCCGGCTGGACTGGCGGGGGCTGGCTTAGGTCAGGCTGCGCAGGCAAGGTCGCGCTAGACAGTGGCTGGCCCAGTTCCGGCTGACCCGGCCCCGACCCCGGCTGGCCTGGGTATAGCGGGGCCGAGTGAGGCTGAGCTGGGTAGGCCACGTGGCCGCTGCCTGTCCGGCTCGGGTCATAACCGAACCCGGCGCCGGCGCTGTCAGGCCGGCCGACCTCATAGCTCGGCCAGGCACCGGGGCCTAGCGGATCGACGGGCGGATGAGCATTGCCCTGCTGCGGCGTATTTGACCGGTACAACGACTCGTAGCCTGACTCGGCGTCCTCCGGCTGACGCCGGGATCGCGACCGGTCGCCGCCGAATGCCGCAACCGGGCCCGGCGCCGATTGCCCCGAGTCGTCAGCGGCCGGTGCCTGCCGCGGCGGCGAGTCGAACTGGCGGGTGGGCGGCTCGAACGGCTGCCTCATCTCCTGGCGCGACGGTGCCTCAAAGCCCTGGGCGAGTTCCGGTGGCGTCCGGTCACCACCCGGTTGCTGAGCGTCGAAGGACGGCCTTGCGTCACGGCGCGGTCGCCAGTCCGGGCGGACCGACTCAGATCTAGACCTGGTGAAGTCCTCGGCAGAGGCCGGCTGAGCACCGTGGCGGGGCGGCAATCCTGGAGACGGCAGCGAGTCAGGACGCGCCGCCGGGGAGCCGGCCTGCGGCCGACGCCGGGGCAGCGGGTACTCCTGCGTCATTCCGTCACCCAGCGCCGACCCAGCCTCCGCGGGCGAACCACCCCGACGCGGCAGCCCAGCACCCCCGGGCAGCCCAGCCTCCGGCAGCGAGCCATCCCGACGCGGCAGCCCGACATGCCCAGGCGAGCCGGAATCCGGAACCGGGCCGCCGCGTTGCTGCGAGCCATCGCCCGCTGGCGGGCTAGCGGTCAGCGGCGAGCCGCCGCCCAGTGATGAGCCGCTGTCCCGTGGCGAGCCGTTGCCCAGCGACGAGCCGCTGTCCCGTGGCGAGCCGCTGTCCCGTGGCGAGCCGTTGCTCAGCGGTGAGTAGTTGCCCGGCGGCAAGGTATAACCCGGCGACGGCCGGCCCTGCTGCGATGCCGGAGGGCTAGGCCGCCAGTCGGGGTCGAGCGGCGATGAGGCCGCGTAGGGTGGCTGTGGCTGACGAGGCCGAGTCTGCTCGCCAAACGACAGCTGCGGAGGAGACGACTGGCCGGACTGACGATCTTGAATCCCAGGCGATGATGCGGCCGGGTTCGACCAGCTCTGGTCGCCAAACGACAGCTGCGCCGGGTTCGAGCGCCCCGGAGGTTGCCCCTGACCCTGCTGATCTGTCTCACTGACGGAAAGTCGCGGTGGGAACGGCCGCTGGTCCGGAAGCGACTGCGGAGCCGGAGACGACTGCGGACTCGGGAAAGATGGTCGAGCCTCACGGGACGGCTGCGAGGGAGGGGCTGGCCACAGAAACTCCGGCCGCGGAAACTCCGATTGCGCGGCAAATCCTGGCTGGGCCGAGAGCGGCAGGTCCGGGTCGATAGCCGGCTGCGGCGTAGTGGTCGGCTCCGGCGAACTCCCCGGCTGGCTCGAATTGGGCTGGCCAGACTCCTGTTGCGGCGCGCGCTCGCGGCGCCCTCGGCGTTGACGCATAACTCAGCCTTTCCGCCGCTCCCGTTGCTGACCGGTTCAGGTCAGCCGACCCGTACCCAGTTAGCAGCGGTAATCGCGGGCTAGCCGGCCCAGTGACGGCCAGTATCACATCATGCCCAGCGGCCACGGGATCCCCGAACTACGTCGAATCCTAACCGGCAGTCCGATATGCCGGTGCCGATCTGCGCTGGTCTGCAGTACGAAGGCAAGATCGTGATGTGGAACTGGGACGAACAGCGGGCCGGCCCGGCCGGTGAGTTACCTCTGCCTGGCCGGGCCGGCGCAGGCTTGGCGGACCCGAAACGCGGTGCCCGGGCCGGGGCAACTCACCCGTGCATGTTTCCGTGATCATGGTCAGGATCCTCGCCGGGCCCAATCACGGAAACCCGTCACCGGCAGCCCCGGCCCAGAATGCGTCGATGTGGCAGCGATGCTGTTCCACCAGCAACACCCCTGCCACATCGATGTGGTCCGGGGGGCTGGTGACAGCGGGGGCTGAGTGGCTAGTGGGGTCCGGGGTAGCCGCGCCCATTTTCACGCCACCGCGTCCATCCTCACGCGGGTGCTCATGAGGTCGGGCCTGGCGGCAGTACCCCGCCAACTGGTTCCCGGGCTCTGGCGCGAATTCCGTGATGCTGGCCGCTGGCCGGCCCCATGGATGTGGCAGCGCTGGGGCTCCAGCCCCAGCTATGTCACATCGATGGGGTGCGGCCCGGCAGGCCAGCGGCGGGACAGGCCCGAACTGGACCAGCCACCCCGGAACCAGGTTCCTGCCAACTTTCACGGAATTCGCGCCAGGCCATGTTCCGTGATCATGCCGGGAACGGTGATCACGGAGCCCTGGCTGGGTGATCACGCCGCTGATGTTCCGTGAACACGAGCCGCAGCATGATCACGGAAACCATGCGGGGCGGGACACGGCGGGCGGGGGCGGGACACGGCGGGCGGGGGCGGGACACGGCGGGCGGGGGCGGGACACGGCGGGCTGCTCAAGAAAAGCACGGCGGGGAGCCGGGACTAGGTCCCGGCTCCCCGCCGCTGGGAGAGCTAACTGCCTGACGTCAGGAGACTAGAAACCTGACATCGCGGCAATGAACCTGCGTCCGGGCGAGCCTAGACCGGTCAGACCGTCGAAACCTGGAGCGGCGGTGATGGTCACGGGGCGCGTCGCGCAGTTGCCCGTGCCGTCGCAGTAGGTCTCTGGGCCCGCGTAACCGATGGCCCTGATGCTGATGTTGAAGCCGCCGGTCGCGTCGACCGAGTTCACGAAGTCGACGCGGATAACACCGTTGAGGTTGGGGTGAGTTACTGCCTGGATGTCGTTGAACGCACCCGGAGTCGCCGCCCAGGCCTTGTACAGCTCTGGGTTAAGGAAACCGAGCGTGCCGCCGGCCGCCTGGTCAGCGTCGGCGATAACACCGGCGAACAGCGGGGAGGCAAGGCTGGTACCGCCCTCCTTGAACTGTCCGTAGTGGTTGCCGCCGGGGAACGCCTGGGTGAGGCCGATCAGCAGGCCACTCTGAGCGTCAGCGTCCATGGACACGTCCGGCTCAACGCGAACCGGAGTGTTGCCGAACAGCGCCTGGTTGCGGAGTGCGAGCGCGGCGGGAACCACGCCTGCCTGGTAGAACGGCTGGGTGTAGGCGAAGCTCGAGCCACCGCCGCCGCCTGCCTGCCAGGTAAGCGGGACAGCCGGCGCGGTAGCCGAGCCACAGTTCGTCGTCGAGACGCCGAGGCACATCGACTGCTTGGCGACTGACCAGCCGTACTCGTGCGCCTTGTGACCAGCGGCGTTGATCTTGAGCGTGGTGCCGCCGACTGCCGTGATGAACGGGCTGGCCGGCGGGTAGTCGGGAGCGGTCGTACCAGAGACGACGAAGTTGTCGCCATCGTCGCCACTGGAGAACAGCACGCTGACGCCGGTGGCGTCGGCGAGCATGAAGGTGTTGTCGAAGGAGGTCTTGGTGGCCGGGTCCTCCAGGAGGTCACCGGCGACGCTGCCCCAGGAGTCGCTCACTACCGACACGCCGCTGGTGATGGCGGTCGACAGAGCGGCGAGCAGGCCAGAGTCGAGGCAGTCCTGAGCACCGACGTAGAGGATGGTCGCACCTGGCGCCATCGTGTGCACGGCCTGGACGTCGAGCGACTGCTCGGCGCGCCAGCCACTGCCGCCGCACTCGGCCTCGTCGTCCACGGTGGCCGGCTCGAAGTTGAAGAACTGGCCGGAGGGGCCGGAGGTCAGCGGGTTGCCAGGGTCGTTCTGGTTGAAGTAACGCTGTGAGTCAGCAAGCAGGGTCGGCGAGTCGTACGCGTCGACGATGCCAACCGCGATGCCAGAGCCATCGTCGCCGCCCTTGATCGAGGCGGCCAGGCCATAGGCGCTGCGGAGCTGACGCGGGACGTAACCGCAGATGTCGTAGTCCTGCGGGGAGGTGAACGGCGCGTAGAGCGAAGCGGCGTCATTGGTGTCCGGCGTGGAGTTGAAGGAATGGGTGCACGGCTGCGGGTTGCGGAAGCCAGTCGGCGGCGTCGGCTCCTGGTTAGGCTTGGCGGCCTTCGCCGAGTGGCCCTGCGAGGTCAGGCTGGTCGTGTTGATGACCTCGTTCAGCCCGACAACACCGCTCACCATGCCGGACAGCGATCCTGGCATCGTCGCGGTGCCCTTGGCCAGGTACACCTTGTGGCCATTGACGTGGAAGTAACCAAGCTGAACCCCGAACGCGCGCTCGACCTGGGCGGCCGTGCCACTCGCGGGGACGAACAGGTGAGTCTTCGGCAGGGCGCCAACGGTGAAGCCCTGGTGCCGAAGCCATGCCTGCGCGGCCGAGATGCTGGCCGACGTCGGCCCGAACTTAGCTATCCACTTGGCATCGGTCAGGTACTTGTGGAACTGCTTCGAGCCGGGCTTCGAGACCTCGCGAACGAAGGCCTTCGCACCCGCGGCGTTGCGCAGTGCCAGCGACAGGTCAAAATTGATCGCCGTCTTAGCCGCGACGTTGCCCGCTGGGTGCGAACGCTCGCTCGCCGGCGTCATCGACCCGTGCAGCGCGAACCGGCCAGGGCCAGCAACCGGCTTGGCCACGGCGGTGCCAGCGATCGCCGCTGTGAAAGAAACTGCTAGCCCAACGGACCCGGCAAGGGCCCAGTATCGGGCACCTCTCATAACATGCCTCCTACGTACATCTCTCCGCTACGCGGGAGTACCGCAGCAACGCGGCACTCTGTTCGGGACCATAGCGACGCTCCCCTACAAAGGCAACGGTTAGGGGCCAGGTAACGGTTCATATACTTGTTCGGTAAAATTTGCGCACCCGCCGCGCTTCGGTCAGCCGGGCAGCCGGAACGATTCGTCGGGTACCAGCTCGGCGACATCCAGCTGCGCCTTCTGGAGCCGGCCCGAGTAGTCCCAGTTCAGCGACTGCCAGCGGGTGAACTGGTCAAGCACCCACATACCGGACTGCCGCGAGCCGTTGCCTGACTTGCCGTTGCCGCCGAACGGCAGATGCGCCTCGGCCCCTGACGTGGAATTATTCACGCTCACCATCCCGGCCGAGATACCCCGGCGGAAGGCGAATACCTCATTCGGCTTCGTTGTGTAAATTGCCGATGACAGACCGTAACCTGGCTTATTCGCGAGCTCAATGGCCTCCGGCAGGTCCCGGTACGTGGTGACGCCGACCAGCGGGCCGAAGGTCTCGGTGCCGAAGATCGCGTCGTCTGGCCGGAGGCCATCGACGATCACCGGGTGATAGAAGAGCCCGGCCTCAGGGTCGCCGACGAACCCTGACCTCGGATTACTTCCGGTGATCCGGCCGGTGCCTGTGGAGCCGAGGATTGTGTGGTGCGGCTGGATCCAGTCGAAGATATTCGGTATAACGAACGGCGAACCGCTCATCGAGCAGGGGACCGTAGATCACGTCACCGAACGGGTCACCGATCCTCGCCTCCCTGGTCACCTTGTCGAACCTGGCCATGAAGTCGTCGTGAACGGCCTCCTGCACGATGACCGTGCCCAGCGAGGTGCAGCGCTGCCCGGCCGTGCCGAAGCCCGCGAACAGGGCCGCCTCGACCGCCAGGTCTAGCTCGGCGCTCGGGGTGACCACCATCGGGTTCTTGCCGCCAAGCTCCAGGCAGGCGGACTGCAGATGGCGTCCGGTCAGCTCGCCGATCCGCGCGCCGACCGCGCTCGAACCGGTGAAGCCGACCTTGTCCACGCAGCCATCGTCGAGCGCCTGCTCCAGGCCAGCGTAGGTCGCGGGTCCGTCAGTCAGCACCAGGTTGAGTACGCCGTCGGGCAGGCCGCCGCCGAGGGCGATGAGCTCGAACAAGGCCTGAGAGCACGCCGCTGAGTACTCGGCCGGCTTCCACACGACCGTGTTGCCGCAGAGCAGCGCCGGGATGAGGTACCAGGATGGCACCGCGACCGGGAAATTGCCCGCCGTGATGACCGCGACCACGCCAACCGGGTTCCTGAAGGTCAGCAGCTGCTTGTCCGGCATCTCGCTCGGGATGGTCTGGCCGTAGAGCCTGCGTCCTTCGCCCAGGAAGAAGTCGCAGGTGTCGACGATCTCGCGGACCTCGCCCAGCGCCTCGGCGTAGGGTTTGCCGATCTCGCGGGTGACCAGGCGGGCCAGCGCCTCCGCATTGGCCTCGACCAGCCGGCCAATGTGGGCGATGGCGCGCCCGCGCACTGGGGCAGGCACGTCGGCCCAGGCCGGGTGCGCCGCCTTCGCCGCCCGTGCGGCGGCCAGGAAGGTCCCGGCGTCGCCGAGCCTGACGCTGGCGACCACGTCGGTGGTGCGGGCTGGGTTCGTCGATGCGAGGTCGCCGCCCGGTGCGTCGGCTGCCGGGACTCCGGCCAGGATTGAGGTGACTGTACGGCTCATCGTGACCTCGCCTGGAGCTCGTGGGGCGTTCTATTTAATCCATCAAATCCCGTTCGCGAGCGGAAGCCTAGCCCTCCGCATCCGAACCGCCCAGCCCCCATCTCAAGTTATATCTTGTCAGGGAGCCTTGAGGGGCATACGCTGTCGATATATCGTGATCGTATCGAGAGAAGAGCTGAGTGCGATGCCGACACCTCACTGGACAGCGGGGGATTTCGACTGCGGGCTGTCTGACCTGTTCAGTCACATCAACGACGTGGTCGATCAGGCGACGCGTGCCTTCTGGCGAGCGCCAGCCGGCGGCGGCCGGGCCGAAGCGGGTCGGGCCGACAGCGGCGGTCGGGCTGGGGGCGCTTCCTGGGAGCGCGGGTTCGGCGGGCAGGGCTGGCCGGGGCACTGGGGCGGCGGGGCCGGCGCCTGGGGTGGCTGGTGGCCGGGGCCATCAACGGCCCAGCGGGGCTCGAAGGCTGGCCGGGGAGACGTGCGCGCCGCGATCCTGGCGCTGCTCAAGGAAGGTCCGCGCACCGGCTACCAGATCATGTCCGAGATCAAGGAGCGGAGCGGCGGCGCCTGGCGGCCGAGCCCGGGAGCGGTGTACCCGGCCCTGTCCCAGCTCGCTGACGAAGGACTGATCGAAGGCGAGGAGTCTGGCGGGCGCCGGACCTTCCGCCTCACCGACGCCGGCCGGGCGCACATCGAGGAGAACCCGGACCTGGCCCGAGCCGCCTGGGAATCGAAGGCTCAGCAGGACGCGTGGGAACTGCCCGGCCTGTTCGCCGAGGCGGCGAGGCTAGGCGGCGGCATCGTTCAGATGGCGCATGCCGGCTCGCCGGAGCAGATCCGCGCGGCCGAGCGACTGCTTGAGCGCACCCGCCGGGAGCTGTACCAGATCCTGGCCGACGACATCGACCTTGACGATGACGATGATGAGGTCGATGACGTCGCCAGCGATGGTGATCAGGAGGGGGAGTAAGGGTGAGCCAGCGAATGGATGATCGGATCCGAACCTCGGACGCTGACCGGGAGCGAGTCACCACCCGTCTGCGCGATCACTTCGCCGAGGGCAGGCTTACGCGCGATGAGCTGGACGAGCGGATCTCGGCCGCCCTCAGTGCCCAGACGTTCGGGGAGCTGCGGCGGGTGATGACCGACCTGCCTGAGCCTGCGCCCGCTGCCGCGACCGGGGCCAGGGCTGCGGGCGGGGCCAGGGCTGCGGGCGGGGCCGGGGCCGGGACCTGGGCCGGCGCTGGCGGCCTGGCTGGAACGGCCGCGCGGATGCGCGGGCCCATGGTGACCCGGCGGCGGTCAGGGCCGGCGTTCCGGTGGCGGCCCCGGCTGTTCCCGCTGGCGGCGCTGGCGCTGATCTCGTTCGTGGTGTTCACGGGCGCTGGCGCTGGCGTAGTCCTGCTCAAGCTAGCGGCGATCAGCTTCGGCTTGATGGTGCTGTTGTGCGCGTTCGCGCTATTCGTAGTAGCGAGGTTCGTCCACCGAGCCCGCCAGCAGTGGCAATCGTCACAGTCGTCGCAGCCAGGACAGTTCCACCACCACGGAGGCTGGCGCTGGTGAGGCCCCGCAAGCTCGCTGACGCTGTTCCCCCGCCCACCCCGGCAGCAGCCCCGGCCCAGAACTGTCGTTCCGGCGGCAGCGCCGGCCCTTAGCTGTCGTTCCGGCGGCAGCGGAGCCACGACGCTGCTGTCCGGGGGCAACCGGAGCGGCAGCCTGGTCCGGCAGCCCAGCCGGGCATCCGGTACCCCGCACAACCTTCCGTGATCATGGACCCCCGCTTGATCACGGAACATTGGCAGCATGATCACCCACCCAGGTTTCCGTGATCACGAGCCGCAGCATGATCCCGGAAACCCCGCAGGGCGGGACCTCCCGGAAACGGACCGCCAGCCAAGACCGCGGAAACCTAACGAGGCGGACCCCTCCCCCGCCACCACCGGCCCCCGCTCCGGCCCCGCGCCGAGCAACATCGATGCGGCATCGGTGCTGCTCCAGCAGCATCAACGTCACACCGATGTTGCCGGACACGGGGCTGGGGCGGTCGTCGGTCGGCATCGTCCCGGCCAGCCGCCGTCACCCCAAAATCACCATCGTTGTTCACCCAAAACGACGTCAACGCCCGGTTACGACCCCGTTGTGAAGTGAGTCACATTTGAGTGATTTAGGGTAACTGTCACGAAAGATCTGAGCGAGAGTGTGCTGCTAACAGCACCCAGCGCGCCTGACGGTCAGCTAGCCCTACCGTCAACGTCGTGGCCCCCGGTCACGACGGATGCCGCTGCACTGTTTGGTGAATACGGCAGCGCGTTGGGGCAGAACCGCACGCCGCCCGCGTGCCGAAGCCGGAGGCGCACTTGTCCCGCCAGGCCCACCACAACCCCATCCACCCCAGATCCCCCTTCCGCACCATCTCCCCAGCTACCGCCCTGACACTGGCCACCGCCGCCACCGCCGCCGCACTGCTCGCGATTTCAGCGCAGGCCAGCCCCAGTCCGGGCTCCCCAGCCCTGACCGCCAGGCTCACCCACGTAAGGCTGCTCGCTTCCACCATCACCGAGATCCCGCCGGGAACCTCGCTGTCCTCCGTGCATCCCGTCGCCGGCCGCACTACGGCCTTAAGCGCGGCGCCACCTACACCGGAACGCTGAGCGTGACCGCTGACAACGTAACGATCAGGAACTACGGCACCGGCCTGTACCCGGTGCTCAGCCGCAGCAGCGAAGGCAATGTCATCAGCGTGACCGGCAGCAACGACCACATCGCCAACCTGCGGCTGATAGGCCAGGCTAACAGGCGGTGTCCGGCTGCGGCTCGGCCAAGACCGCCGGCTATGAGGTCGGCATCGACATCAAAGGCAGCCACGACTCGGTCAACGCCGTGATCGCCTACGGCAACCTGTACGCCGGGGTCTACATCGAGACGGCGGATCCTTCGCGACCGTCAGCGGCAGCGAGTTCAATGACGTCAACGCGCTTAACCCGTCGAATCTCGGCTCAGGCGCCTTCGGCATCCTGCTCTGGGGCAGTCACGACACGATCACCAGGACAAGTTCCTGAATCAGAGCACCTGCAGCCCCGATTTCGGCAACGACGGATCGGGAGTCGAGATCTACCACGGCTCAGACAACCTAATAGAAAACAACACCGGTTGTAACGATAGCGATTTCACCGAGCTCGGCGGAACAGGGGCTACCGGCAACAGCTACGTCAATGACACGTTCAGCCGGCCGGGCGAGTTCCTGGTGACCAGGGGCAGCGGCGACTCCGCCGATGGCCCCGTGCACAACACCATTCGATCACCGGCAACGTCGCCCACGGAAAGGTCGTCAGCTATGACTGGCGATCAGGCGACGGCACGCTGCTGACCATGAAAAACAACCACGTTCCGCCCTCCTTCCCAGGACGGCGGCTTCGTCGACCAGGGCGGCAACGTATTCGGCTTCTAGCCGCAGACGCGGCCAGCGGGAACCGACCTGAGTAGTCGCGACCCGAGTAGTCGCGACCCGAACAGGCGACCCGAACAGGCGACCCGAACAGGCGACCCGAACAGGCGCGATCCAACCGCCGCGCCGTTGTGACGCTGGTGCTGTTCGCTCGGCACCAGCGTCACAACGGCGCCGCCGCCCAAGGTGGCGCCCGTTCCCGGCCAGGCGCGCCGGCGTAGCCGGGACTGTCAGTGCCACCCCGTAACCTCGTGAGCCATGGATAACTCATTCGCAGCTGGCCATCAGTTCCTGCTGCGGCAGGCCCGGCTACTGGAGCGCAGGCTCTTCGCCACCTGCTTCCTCGGCGCGCCCGCCGCTGGCGTTCTCGACGCCCTTCGCGGCTATCAGAACGAGGACGGCGGGTTCGGCCACGGGCTCGAGCCTGACAAGCGCTGCCCTGCCAGCCTGCCAATCGACGTCGAGCTGGCCTTCCAGGCGCTGGTCACAGCCGGCGCCACCGACCAGCAGCTGATTGACCGGGCCTGCGACTACCTGGCTCGCGTAGCGGCGGAGGCCGGGGCAGACGGCGCGGTCCCGCTGGCATTCCCGGTGATCGAGTCGTTCCCGAGGGCGGCCCACTGGACCGACTGGACGTACGTGCCCGGACTCAACCCGACGGCCGGCCTCGCCGGACTGCTCTACCAGCTAGGCGTCGACCACCCGTGGCTAACGCACGCCACCAGGTACTGCTGGGAGCAGCTGGAGTCAGCCGAGCTTCCCGACGAGCCGCACACGCTCTCCGAGGTCCTGATCTTCCTCGACCACGTGCCCGAGCGCGAGCGAGCCGACCGATGCGCCGCCAGGATCGCCGCCAGCTGGGCGAGATCCCCGGCGTGCTGCTTGACCCGGAGGCCGAAGGCTACGGACTGTCGCCGCTGCACTTCGCGCCAAAGGCAGACGCCCGCTGGCGCAAACTGTTCACACCGGAGCAGATCGAGGCTCACCTCGACAAGACGGAGCGCGACCAGCAATCCGACGGCGGCTGGGCCGTCACCTGGGACCCCCCAAGCGAGGCATCCCTGCTCGATTGGCGCGGCATCGTCACCCTAGGCGCCCTGCGAACCCTAACCTCGTACGCCCGCCTGACCCCAGCTCCCCAAGCCCCCGCCTGACCCCCTGGATCGCGAAGCCGGGTTCACGTCCACCATCCAGGTCAGGCTCCGCGCCCAGTGCCCGCTCCGCAAGCGCATCAACGTGACAGCGGCGCTGCTGACACCTGGCCCTAGCCCCGGCTATGTCACATCGATGGGGCTCCAGCCCCAGCTATGTCACATCGATGGGGCTCCGCCGGGATGCACGCCAGCGTCCCCGCAGCAGCCGGTGCCCAGCCGGACGGCGTGCCCTCGATGCAGAGCGTCAAGCGAAGCAGCCGGCATCGAGGACACGCCGCCCGGCTAGCCCCCCGCCAGATCTGACACCAGTTCCCAGCCCGGTCACGGAACTCGCGCCAGAGCCAGTTCCATGATCTTGGCCTGCGCCGTGATCACGGAACCCTAAGCGGGTGATCACGCCACCGGCTTTCCGCCATCAGTCCACGTCCCGTGATCACGGAACATCTCGCGGCTGATCCACCCTGCCCGGCCCTGCCGGCCCACCGCCAAGGCGGGTCCCAAGGCCGACAAGCCCGCTTGGGATTCCGTGATGAAGGCGGGTCCCACAGCCGACAAAGCCCGCCTGGGATCCGTGATGATGGTCTCCGCCGTGATTTCCGTCTGTTTCTCGGAGAGGTGTAGTCATTTCCGAAGAGAATTCAGCCTCCGCTCGGGAAATTCCGTTTCTCGGAGAGTTCTCGTTGTTTTGGTGGAGTCTTTTCAGCGTTCTCGTGGAGAGTTGTCGTTTCCCGGAGTAAATAGCGCGGCTAACTCTCCACGAGAACGCTGGAAAACTCTCCAGGGAAGACGGCGACTCTCCGGGGCGAGGCAAGGCACGCGAGGACCTGCCGCAAACCAGGCTTCTCGTCGCAAACCCGGCGCACCGCCGGTCCCGACGCACTGACGACCGCCCGCCGGACCCGCCGACCACGCCGGGCCGACCCAGAGCGACGCCCGGCCAACCCAGCGCGACGCCGGCCAACCCAGCGCGACGCCGGCCAACCTGGAGCACGACACTCCGGCCAGCCCAGCACGACGCCGCCGACCCAGAGCACGACGCCGGGCGATACGGAGTGGAGCCATTTGGCTACGCACAGGACGTTTGCATGTGCGTTTGCACGGATCGCCTGGACTGTGCAAAGATCACGTTATTCTGCAACGGCCGACAGCCTGGAGGTCGTTCCAGTAGCCGAGGAGGCGCCCCGCGCTGGCGGGACGTCGTCCCTCATGGCGACATGCGCGGCACGCCGTGCCGCGCCGCAGGTATCAAGCGGCCCATACCTGGTCAGGGAGAGAAACAGTATGCACATTCGGAACGGCACGCCAGCCGACGGGCTCGACGCGGTCTGGCGCAAGAGCAGCGCGAGCAATCCAAGCGGGAGCTGCGTGGAGGTAGCCTCGCTGGCCGATGGAGGGATCGCCGTTCGCAATTCGCGGTTCCCGACCGGCCCGGCGCTGGTCTACCTGCGGGCCGAGATGGCCGCATTCGTGGCCGGCGCGAAGAACGGCGAGTTCGACGACTTCTGCTGAGTGATGCCCTGAAGTTATCGATAGGGTTGTCCGAATGGTAACGCCTAAGGAGCGCCCGTGAGCGGCACGGACTCAGACGATGAGCAGCCTGGCGGTCTTTTAAGGCCGGAGCGGGCTGATGCCACCGTCCTCCGGATGCTGCTCGGCGGACAACTCCGCCGCTTCGCGAGGCGGCAGGCATCACGCCGGACCAGGCAGGATATGAGATCCGGGGGTCCAGGTCCAAGATCAGCCGGATGGAGAACGGCCGGGTCGAGCTTCAAGGGCCGGGACGTCGCGGACCTGCTGACCTTGTACGGCGTGACTGACGAGCAGGAACGCAATGCGACCCTGCAGCTAGCCAGCCGGGCGAACGTGCCCGGCTGGTGGGCGAAGTACGGTGACGTGCTCCCCGACTGGCTTGAGATGTACCTCGGCCTCGAAGCTTCCGCCTCGGTCATTCGTACCTTCGAGTTGCAGTTCGTGCACGGCCTGCTCCAGACCTCGGAGTACGCGCGCGCCGTGACGACGCTCGGCCACAAGTCGGCGCCCGGCCGACGAGATCGAGCGGCGGGTGAGCCTGCGGATGCAGCAGGCAGTCGCTGCTGACCGGCCCGGAGCCGCCGCGGATGTGGTCGGTCATGGACGAGGCCGTGCTGCGCCGCCCGGTTGGCGGACCGCAAGGTGATGCAGGCGCAGCTTCAGTCACCTCGCCGAGGTCGCTGCCCTGCCGAGCGTCACCCTGCAGGTCGTGCCGTTCGGCCACGGCGGCCACGCCGCCGGCGGCGGTTCCTTCACGATCTTGCGCTTCGATGAGTCTGACCTGCCCGATGTGGTCTACATCGAGCAGCTCACCAGCGCCCTGTACCTAGAGAGCCTGCCGGAAGTCGACCATTACCTGGAAGTCATGAATCATCTCAGCACCGATGCCCTGACCCCGGCGAGCGACCACGCGCTTCATCCACAAGCTCAGCACCGATTCCTGATCTGCGAAGCCCGCAGACCGCCCGCACCCATCGCCTGAAAGGTTCAGCATTGTGTCCCGCGACTTAACTGACGCAACCCCCGGGAACGGCGACGAGCATCCGACCTTCGACACCGGCGTCGCGCATCTCGCCCGTGTCTACAACTACTGGCTCGGCGGCAAGGACAACTACGCCGCGGACCGAGCCGCCGGAGATGCCGCGATCGCGGCGTATCCCGATCTAGTCGCCTCCGTCCGGGCAAACCGGGCTTTCCTCGCCCGCTCAGTTCGCTACCTGGTCACGCAGGCGGGGATCAGGCAGTTCCTCGATATCGGCACCGGCATCCCGAGCGCGAACAACACCCACGAGGTCGCTCAGGCCCACGCGCCCGACGCCCGCGTCGTCTACGTCGACAACGATCCGGTGGTACTCGCTCACGCGCGGGCGCTGCTGACCGGCACCACCGAAGGCGCTACCGACTACATCGACGCTGACCTGCGGGATACCGACTCGATCCTGGAGCAGGCGACGCGCACGCTGGATTTCTCCCGCCCGGTCGCGATCATGCTGATCGCCGTGCTGCACATGATCGGCAATGACGAGAACCCCTACAGCATCGTCACCAGGCTGCTCGGGTCGGTGCCGCCGGGAAGCTATCTCGCCCTCACGCACGTGGCCTCGGACATCGAGCCGGAGAAGCAAGCCGAGGCGGCCAGGCGCTACAACCGGCTCGCGCACGACAAGCAGACTCACCGCTCCCGCGATGAAGTGCTGCGATTGTTCAGCGGCCTGCGGATCGCCGAGCCCGGAATCGTGCCTGTCCAGCAATGGCACCCGGACTCCGACGCCGACGCCAGAGGCCCGTCAGCCATGTGGGGCGGAGTCGGGATCAAACCCTAGGCCTGCTCGGGCTCGCCGGGCCAGAAGGGCCACTCCTCGAACGACGAACATCTACCGCGCTCGGATTCCCACATGCGCGCGATGGCCGGCAGCCCGGCGAACGGCTCATCATAGGGACTCGTGGAGTAGGTCGCGCCGACCGTGAACAACTCGGCGAGCCCGTCGGTCCCAGGGCTCCGCCAGGCCCGCTCGTACGCCGCGATCCAGCCCGCGACCTGCGCAGCATCCATGATCACGACGCTAGCCCCGGCTGGGCCGCCGGTCCGGGCGGGGGCCGGGGGGAAGGGCCTTGACCCTGGCTCGGCCGCCGGTCCTGGCGGGCCGGGGAGAAGGGCCTCGCTTGGGGCGGCGGTTACCTTCGCCACAGGTTCGCGATCGCCTGGCGTCGCTCGGGCCGGGACTTGCCGCGCAGGTCAGCGAGGCCGCGCTCGGTGACGACGACGTCTACGTCATGCGCTGGAGTCGACGCTGGCCTGGCGAGCCTGGGGACTAGCGTCGGCAGCCCCTTATGCGTGCTTGGCAGTGCGATGATGCTCAGCCCGCCGATCGATCTGGCCGCCGCCGCGCAGTAGTCGGGATGGCCGCCGATGCCGCCGAGCGCGGACGCCGCCGTGCCCTCGACGTTGACCTGGCCGTCCAGGTCGATCTCGACGGCCGGGTTGACGGCGAACAGCGGATCAGCCGAGAGCCGGCCCGGGTCATGGGTGTACTCGATCGGGTGCAGGATCGGCAGGCCGTCGGCCCAGTCGTAGAGCCGCGCGCCGCCGGCCAGGTAGGTGGCGATCGGCTCGCCGGCCAGCAGGCCCCGCTCGTCGAGGCCGACCACGGCTTCCGGCAGCAGGCCGGTGTCGATCCTGACCGGAACCCGCAGGCGGCCGAGCAGGGCCGTCGCTACCTGGCCGGGACCGACCTGGAGGCGGGCGTTCGGGGTGATCAGCGGTTCTATCGCGGCGGCGATCGCCTGGTGGGCCTGGCTCGGCTCGGCCTCGGGCAGCGGCGGCGGCTCGTGCGTCTGGCCGATCACCACGACCTGGCTGGCCGGCAGCGGGCGGCCGGCGTCGGCGCGCGGGGCGCTGTCAGACAGGACGGCGGCCACGGCCGCGCCGGCGTCGATCGCGGCCCGCTGCCAGGAGACCTCGGTGCCGAACCCGAATCCGCCGTCCGCCGCGGCGACCAGGGTCGTGACCAGCAGATCAGGGCGCCAGGGCCCGTGCAGCAGGGCCGGCACAGCGGACAGCCTGGCCGGGGCGAATCGCACCTGCCCGCTGTCCGTGCCCGCGCGCAGACCCCAGCCGGGCATGAAGGTCCTGACCTCGCCGAACGCGGTGAAGTCCAGCCCCGCGACCGGTCTGGGCATCCAGCCCAGGATGAGCCGCACGTCACCGTGCCTGGCGGCGGCCCGGCTGAGCTTGCGGAAGACACTCGCCGGCGTCCCGACGCCGTCACCGAGGGCGACTGTCATGCCAGGGCGGATCAGGTCAGTCAGCTCGGTCAGCCTGGCTGGCGCGGTCGTCCTGGCGGGTCGGCTTGGCTCGATCAGGCCGGTCTCATCCATGCCGCTCCCCTGGGGTGCGAGAACACTCCAGCGAGACTAGCGCCCGCGGCTCGCGCTGACCGAGGCTCGCGGTGACACAGTGGGGCAGAATGGCCGGTATGTCACATCGGCAGCGCGGCGATAGCGAGCTGACGATCCGCGCGCAGGTCGACCTCGGCCCGGCCGAGCTTGTCCGCGACGCCGACCGCCAGCGCGCCTGGACGCTGCTGGTCGCGGGCACGCCGCAGTCGCATGTGGATCTGGACGACCCGTTCTACCTGGAATTCGAGTACATGCGGCGGCTCGGGCACCTCATCGACCTGGCCGCGCCGGCCGGAGCGCCGCTCGCGGTCCTGCACCTCGGCGGCGGCGGCCTCACGCTGGCCAGGTACGTCGCGGCGACCAGGCCGGGGTCCAGCCAGCTCGCGGTGGACTCGGACGCCGGGCTGGTCGAGTTGGTGCGGCGGGAGCTGCCGCTTGACCAGCCGGGCCGCCGGGCCGGGAGGCGGGCTGCAGGTCGGGCCGGCGGGCGGGTCCGGGTGCGGGTCGGTGACGCCAGGGAGGTGCTTGAGCAGGTCGCGCCGGGGTCGTTCGACGTAGTGGTGACCGACGTGTTCGCGGGGGCCAGGACGGCGGCGCACCTGACCTCGGCCGAGTTCACGGCTGCGGCCGCGCGAGCGCTGACCCCGGCCGGGATCTACGCGGCCAATATCGGCGATGGTCCCCCGCTCTCGCATACCCGGGCTCGGGTGGCGGCGGCGCGCTCAGTACTCCCCTGCGCCTGCCTGCTGGCGGACGCGGCGGTGCTGAAGGGGCGCAGGTTCGGGAACCTGGTGCTGGCCGCTTCCCGCTCGGCCCTGCCCGTGGCCGATCTCGGGCGGCGGGTGGCCGGAGACCCGTTCCCTGGCCGGCTCCTGGAAGGCGGCGAACTCGACCGGTTCGTCGCTGGCGCTCATCCGATCACCGACGCGCGGCCGCAGGCATCGCCGGCACCTCCGGCCGGGGTGTTCCCCATCCGGGGTTAGCCTGGGGCACTATGCGACACATCGGTGATTCAGGCAGCAAACAGGAATTCTTCCCGCCGACGGCGTTCGAGGCGGCGGCCAGGGCCAAGGGCGCCGACACCGTGCGCTACCTGATCGAGTACCTGATGCTGCCGGTACGCGATGGCGTGCGGCTGGCCACTGTCGTGATCAGGCCGAGAGCCGAAGGCCGCTATCCGGTCTTCATGATCCGCACCCCCTACGCCACGACGTCCTTTGACCAGCTCACTGACCTGCAAAAGGCGCTGTTCGAGAAGGACTACGTCGTCATCGTGCAGAACGAGCGCGGCACCGAGTGGTCAGAGGGCGACTTCGGCTACCTGACCAGCACGACAGCCGATGCCATGGACACCCTCGACTGGATCGCTGCCCAGCCCTGGTCCAACGGCCGGGTCGGCCTGCACGGCTGCTCGTCCTCTGCGGAGAATCAGCTCAAGCTCGGCGCGATCGGTCATCCGGCCCTGGCCGCCTGTGTGCCGATGAGCTCTGGCGCCGGGATCGGCTCGATTCCGGGAGCGGAGTGCCGGCAGGGCGCGTTTTATCGCGGCGGCGTTCCGATGCTGAAGAGCTGGGCGCTGTGGCACGCGCCGTTCGGCATCCGGATCCGGCCCAAGCTTCCCGCGATCGACAACGACGATGAGCGGTCGCGCGTGTTCCGGCGCTTCTCGGTCAGCTCGCCGGATT
Source organism: uncultured Actinomycetota bacterium (assembly GCA_963819285.1). Lineage (GTDB taxonomy): Bacteria > Actinomycetota > Actinomycetes > Streptosporangiales > Streptosporangiaceae > Chersky-822. The sequence continues at coordinate 532,549 of CAWFVM010000004.1, read as the reverse complement.
TCCGGCTGCCGGAATACGCGGCGGCCCTCGACAAGTCGGTCAGGCAGGCGCCGAGCGCTGAGGTGCTGCGGCGGATGGGGGCGCCGCTGACCGGGTTCGAGGAATTCATGATGACCGGCCCGGCCGGCCCGGCCTGGGCGCCCGTGGACCTGATCGACGCCAGCCACACCGGCGCGACGCCGTCGCTGAACATCAACGGCTGGATGGACATCGGCGCCTACGAGACGGTCAAGCTCTTCGAGTTCCAGCAGCACCACCCGGACCAGTACCTGATCATGGCCCCGACCGAGCACTGCCGGATGACGGTGACCGCACCGGATGCCAGGCTCGGCGACCGGCCGATGGGCAACACCAAGTTTCCGTATGACGAGATCGTGCAAAGCTGGTTCCACCGGTGGCTGCTCGATGACGATTCCGCGTGGACGCCCATGCCGAAGGTGCAGGTCTTCCTCATGGGCGCGGGCGTCTGGCTTTCCGGGGAGAGCTGGCCGCTGCCGGAGACCGCCGACAGGTCGCTCTACCTGAGCAGCGCCGGGTCGGCGAACACGCTGTGGGGTGACGGCGGCCTGGTGGAGACGGCCGGCGAGGCAGGGGCCGATCACTTCGGCGCCGATCCGCATAACCCGGTGCCCAGCATCGGCGGCGACCTGGGCACGAGTGGCTCGGTCTGCTCGGACCAGCGTTCCGTCGAGTGCCGGGCCGATGTGCTGGTCTACAGCACCCCGGTGCTCTCCTCGGGTCTGGCGGTGGCCGGTGAGGTGATCGCCGAGCTGTATGTCTGCGCTGATGTCGCCGACACCGACATCTTCGTCAAGCTGGTCGACGTGTATCCCGACGGCACCGCGTACAACCTCGCCGATACCTGCCTGCGGCTGCGCTACCGCGACAGTTACGAAGCACCCGCCAGCCTGGTGCCGGGCGAGATCTACCGGGTGGAGGTGACGGGGATCACGACGGCTAACTACTTCGCGCCCGGTCACCAGCTCAGGATCGAGCTAGCCGGATCGAACTTCCCGGTCGCCGACCGCAACTGGAACACCGGCGGCCAGAACGAGCTCGAAACCGACGGCCCGATCGCGCACGTGACCGTGCATCACGGCGCCGGCTATCCCTCGCGGCTCCGCTTCCGCCAGTACACCGGCGATTTCGAGCCGGTCGAGCCGCCCGCTTAAGCTCGCACCTGCGCTGTGGCGGAGGCAACTCGGACCGGGTCGGCAGAACGGTGCGGCTGCTCGCGTGAGCCGGTTCCAGGGTCTTCGCCATTTTCGGGGAGAGTTGCGACAAATTGCCGGGGAATCCGGACGGTTAGGCGAACTCGGAGGGAGCTGGGGCCTGGGCCGGGATTGGCGGGCCGGATGTGTGGCGGGCGGGGATGAGGAGGGCGGCGATCGCGCAGCCGGCCAGGAAGAGCGCGGCCATGGAGAACGTCCTGGTAAATCCGCTCAGGCCCGGCAGGCCATCGACCGTGCTCCCGACCACGAACGTCGCCGCGATCTGACCGCCGAGGGCGCCGCCCAGGGTGCGGAGCACCGTGTTCATGCCGCTGGCGGCGCCGGTCTGGCTGGCCGGGACGGCCGAGACGATCAGGTTGCCCAGCGCGGCGAACGCCAGCCCGATGCCGATCCCGAGCAGCGTCGAGCTGATCAGCAGGTCGTACGGGTGCTGGCTGGCGAAAGACAGCCACCCGCACGCCACCGCGCTCACGACCGCGCCAGTCACCAGAGCGCTCCGCGAGCTGAACCGTCGCTCGACCCGCCCGGCCACCGAGCCGAGGACTCCCATCCCCACGGCACACGGCAGCAGATACAGCCCGGCGACGACCACCGAGGCTCCGTCGCCGAATCCAGTACTCGCCGGCAACTGGGCGAACTGCGGCAGCAGCAGGAACCAAGCGTAAAGACCCCCGCCGACAAGAAACGCGGCCAGGTTCACGGTCCAGACGCCGCGCACCCGCATCATCGTCATGTCGATCAGCGGATTGTCACTGCGCACCTCGACCGCGATCCACAGCGCGCAGACCACGAGCCCGGCACCGAGCAGCGCCAGCGTGGCCAGCCCGGTCCAGCCCCAGGCCGTGGCCTGCGCGATAGCGATCAGGACGCACGACATGCCGGTCGTCATCAGCGCCGCCGCGATCCAGTTGACCCGCCCCGGCGAGCGGACCACCGACTCAGGAATAAGGCGCCAGGTGCAGACCGCGGCCAGCGCCATCGCGATGAGCGGGATCCAGAACAGCCAGTGCCAGCTCAGGTGCTCATCGATCAGCCCGCCGAGCACCAGGCCGAACCCGCCGCCGATCCCCAGGATCGCCGACATCAGCCCGATGCTCCCGGCAACCCGATCGGCCGGAAACTCATCCCTGGCAATGGAGAACGACAGCGGAAAAATCCCGCCCGGCCACGCCCTGAATGACCCGTGCGACAATGAGGACCGGCAGCGAGCCTGCCAGCGCCGCGAGCAGCGTGCCCGCGGTGAGGATGAGCAGGGTCCAGACCAGCAGCCGCTTCTTGCCGTACATGTCGCCGAGCTTGCCGATGATCGCCGTCCCGACCGATGCCGAGAGCAGGAACCCGGTCAGCAGCCAGGTCACGCCGGTCTCGCTAGCATGCAGGCTGGTGCGGATCGTGGGCAGCGCCGGGATGACCGCCGAGCTGAGCACCGCATAGGCAAGGGCAGCGAGTGACAAGACAGCGAGGATGACCGCCGGGCGGGCACGCTGAGTAGAGCGTGATCCTGGCGGCATGACGTCACTGTAGCTGGCGGGCCGGCGCTAACGAGCGGCAGGACCGGCTTGACGGTCCGGATAGCTTGACGGCCCAGAGATAGTAAGGAGCACACCGTCGTGCCACGACTCACCCGGCTGCTCGCTGACATCAGCCCGCTGCGCGAGTCCCCGGCCTTCCGGCGGCTCTGGATCGGCTCCACGATGTCGGGGGTGGGCGGCGCGCTCACCTGGTTCGCTGTGCCGCTGCAGGTCTACATCATCACCAGGTCACCATTCGCGGTCGGCCTGATCGGCCTCGCCGAGATGGTGCCCACCCTGCTCATCGGCCTGCTCGGCGGCTCGCTTGCCGATGCGGTCGACCGGCGCAAGCTCGTCCTGCTGGTCGGCTGCGGGCTGATCGCGGTCTCGGCCGGGCTCGCCGCCCAGGCCTTCGCCGGTCTTGGCCAGGTCTGGCTGCTCTACGCGCTCGTGGCGGCCCAGTCAGCGCTCAGCGCGATCAACGCGCCGGCCCGGCAGACCTTCATCCCCAGGCTGCTCCGCTCTGACCAGCTCGCCGGCCGGCCTGGCTCTCAACCGGCTGAGCTTCCAGATCATGCTGACCGTCGGCCCGGCGCTGGCAGGCCTGATCGCCTCCGTACCGGTACTTGGCCTGCGCGGCTGCTATCTGATCGACGCGGCCAGCTACGCCGCCTCGCTTTACGGGATCGCCAGGCTGCCGGCTATGCCGCCGAAGGCCGGGGGCAGCCAGGCCTGGCCCGCGCGCTGTGGCCGAAGGCATCGGATTCATCCGCCGCAACCAGGTACTCGCCGGCGCATTCCTGGCCGATCTCAACGCGACCATTTTCGCCCTGCCCGCCGCGCTGTTCCCGGCGATCAACGCCGAGCGCTTCGGCGGTGACCCGCGCACCCTCGGCCTGTTCATGACCGCGATCGGCGTCGGCGGCCTGGTCAGCGCGGCGCTGTCGGGGCCGATCAGGCATGTGTCCAGGCAGGGCCGGGCCATGCTGATCACGACCGCCGTCTGGGGAGCGGCCTTCGCCGGGTTCGCTGTCGCGCCAGGCCTGTGGCTGACGCTGAGCCTGCTAGGCGTGGCCGGGGCCGCTGACACCTTCACCGTGGTATTCAGGGGCGCCATTGTGCAGGCGACCACGACCGAGGCGCTGAGGGGCCGGGTGACGGCGGCCGACTATGTCGTGGGCGCGGGTGGCGGCCAGCTCGGCAACCTGGAGGCGGGCGCGCTCGGATCGCTGACGTCCCCGGTGATCAGCGCATTCGCCGGAGGGCTTATCGCGATCGCGGGTACCGTCGTGATCGGCCTCGCGCTGCCGGCGTTCACCAGATACCGCGCCGGCCGCCCGCCCGCCCCCAGCTCCGACGAAGGGTCAGCCGAACGTGAAGTCGTAGGCCTGGACACCGGGACTGGCCTGTAGCAGCAGCTTTCCCTCGACGCTCTTGCCGGAATGGAAAAGCGTGTAGAGGCGCGGCGTCCCGCTGATGCGAATGGTCTGAATGTGGCGTCCGCTGACCGAGACACTGAGCGTTCCCTGACCGCCGAGCACAAGGTAGATGTCCCGGGCGAGGAAACTCAGCTCAAGCTGAGCGCCCTTTCCAGCGGTGGCCTCCTGCGCGTGGTCGGTCCAGGTCCCAGCCAGCCCCATGCCGCCGAGCGGCAGCGTGGCCGGGAACTTGTAGACAGCGGGCTCATCGCGCGTCACGGTCGGCGGCACCAGGTACTGCAGCCGGTCATAGCCGATGTAAGTCTCAGGACTCAGCTGGCCGGTGGGCGTCTCGTCCGGGATATCCGTCGCCTTGGGGAGCGGCACTCCCGGGTGCGCGGCGGTCAGGAGCTGCCTGATGAGCTGCTCGGTCCCGCTGTAGTCACCCTCACCGAAGTGGACGTGCCGAACGTCACCCTGGGCGTCGACCAGGTAGTCGGCGGGCCAGTACTGGTTGCTGTACGCGTCCCAGGTTCCGTAGTCGTCATCGACCGCCACCGGATAACGCACGCCTAGCGACGCCGACTGAGCCTTGACGTTGGAGACTACGTGCTCAAAGGCGAACTCCGGCGTATGCACTCCGACGACGACGAGCCCGTCCTTGGCGTAATTCTTGTACCAGGCCTCGACGTGGGGCAGCGTGCGCTGGCAGTTGATGCAGGAGTAGGTCCAGAAGTCCACCAGGATGACCTTGCCGTGCAGCGACTTGATCGAGAGCGGCTTGCCGCCAGGCGTGTTGAGCCAGGCCGTGACCTTGGCGAAATTCGGGGCGGCACCGCAGTTGAGCAGGGTGGTGGCATTCGGGTCGCACTTGGTCAGCTTGGTGACCTTGGTACCGGTCAGCCCGCGGAGTTCCTTGCGCACCGTCGGCGAGCCCTGCAGCGCCGTCGAGTAACTCGGAATGTCCTTCTGCAGGCTGTCGAAGACGTTGAACGCGATCGCCACCGCCATGACGACGAGCACGGCACCGCCGACCATCCTGACCCTCGGCGCGTGCCGGCGCAGCGCGCTGATCCGGCTGGACAACTGGCTCCCGGCGACGGCGATCACCAGCAGCGGCACGGCCGTCCCCACCGCGAACGCGGCAGTGACGAAAACCGCTGTCAGCCCGACCTTGTGGGTCGCCCCGACGACCGTGATCGCGGCGAGCACCGGACCAGCGCAAGGGACATAAAGGACCCCTAGAGCCAGTCCGAGCACGAAGCCGCCGCCCGGCCGCTCGGTCGCCGGGCGCCGATCCGCGCGAACGGGCGCTCAAGCAGGTCGCCGAGCGGCCTGATCAGATAGCCGAGGCCGACCAGGATCAGCAGCACGATGCCGGCGTCGCGGAGCGAGTCCTCGGGCAGATGCAGCAGCGAGATGATCTCGGAGCCAGCCAGGATGAGCAGGCTGAAGCTCAGGACCAGGCCAAGGATAATGGCCAGCGGCCTGGCCAGACCTGGTCGGGGCTGATCGCCGGGTCTGGCGCCGTCTTCCGGTGACCTGGTCGCGCCGGCCACGAGCACGACCGGCAGCACCGGCAGGATGCAGGGCGAGATGCCTGCCAGGAAGCCAGCTACTACGCCAACGACCACGAGCCCGAACATGCCGCCGCCTCTCCGGCTTCCACCGCCCGGACCTCTGTCCGTGCGAGCAGGCCCAAGCACGCGGCGACGCGGACCGGCCCTGCCTCTTACCTAGTATTCGGAGCCGACCCGCACCCCGTCTTGGCCGTCTGGCAACCATTACTGGCGGACGGCGCCTCCACGGTACCGACTCACCCCGCCAGCCGCAGCCTGGGTGGCTAGTACTGGGATAGGCGCGATTGTAGGTTAAAGACCGTATGGCCCCAGTGGCAGCAGGTTTGGTGCTGCCGCGATTTGCCCAATGCCCAGCGAAATGGAAGGCAGTTACCCATGAGCGACCAATCTGGACAGGCCAGCGAGAACGAGTCAGCGCCCGACGGCACCCTTTCCCGGTTCGGGCGGAGGGCAGCCATGCTCGGCGCCGCGGCGACCGGGGCGGGAGTGGCGGCCAGCCTGGCAGGCGGCGGGCTGGCACAGGCCGCTCCCGACGGATCGACCGTCCAGCTCGGCAAGACGAACACGACGCACGGCTCGACGGTCATCTCCTCGACGGCAGGCTCCGGTATCTCGGGTCACACCAAGACCAAGGGCTCAAGCGGCGTGGCTGGCGTCGACAACTCCGCGACCAAGGGCGCATACGGAGTCTCCGGCCGCTCCGAGCACAACGTCGGCGTCATCGGCTTCTCCACGCACGCGACCGGCGTCGTCGGCAATGGCATGACCGTTGGCCAGAGCGGGGTCGCCGGACTCGACTTCTGCCCGACCGATGGCGCCCATGGCATTTACGGCCAGTCAAATCACGGTGAAGGCGTTTTCGGAATCTCATTCAGCGGCACCGGCGTCGTCGGTGAGGGCAACACCAGCGGCCAGGCCGGCGTCCTCGGACGCGACAAGGCGCCTAAGGGCGGCCACGGTGTCATCGCCCGATCCGAGCACGGCACTGGCCTGCTCACCGCCAGCACCCTTGGCATTGCCCTGCAAGTCGACGGCAAGGCCAAGTTCAGCAACAGCGGCGTGGCCAAGGTGCCCAGCGGCACCAGGACCGTCAAGGTCAGCCACGCCGGCGTCGATTCCAGCTCCATCATCATGGCGACAATCCAGAGCCCGCAGAGCGGCGTGTACCTCGAAGGCGCTCAGGCCGGCCAGGGCGTCATCACCTTCACTTTGTCAAAAAATGCCACCGGGTCAGTCCCGGTTGGCTACCTCATCCTCGAGGCCTAGCCAACCCGACCCCGCCAGGTCCCGTAATCCGCCACCAACGTTCCGTGATCAAGCCACCCACCTTGATCACGGAACATGGCTCTGGCGCGAATTCCGTGACCGGGCTGGCAGCTGGTGTCAGACCTCAGCTGGTGTCAGACCTCAGCTGGTGTCAGACCTGGCGGGGGGCTAGCCGGGCGGCGTGTCCTCGATGCCGGCTGCTTTGCCTGACGCTCTGCATCGAGGGCACGCCGTCCGGCTGGGCACCGGCCACTGCGGAGGTGTCACGTGCGCCCCGGCGGAGCCCCATCGATGTGGCAGAGCTGGGGCTGGAGCACCATCGATGTGACATAGCTGGGGCCGGCCGGCGAGCGCCAGAGCCCGGGACATGGCCCTGCCGGCGGTGCCGTGACCGGGCTGGCAGCTGACGGGCGGGGCTGCCCGCCGGGGTCCGCGCGCCCGCGCCAGCCCGGCCCTGCACTGTCCGCAGGCCCGTCATCAGCCGCCTGGCCAGTTCCGTGCGGTGAGCCGGGCCGTTTCCCCGCCGTGCTGCCCGCGGCCCCGGCCCGCTCCGGGTCCCCGGTGCTCGCAGCAGCGCCGTCCGCTGGCAGCCGTTCCGGGCGGCAGCCCTGGCCAGGGCCAGGCTCCGCGCCCAGTGCCCGCTCCGCAAGCGCATCGAGGTGACAGCGGTGCTGCTGACACCTGGCCCTAGCCCCAGCTATGTCACATCGATGGGGCTCCAGCCCCAGCTATGTCACATCGATGGGGCTCCGCCGGGATGCACGCCAGTGTCCCCGCAGCAGCCGGTGCCCAGCCGGACGGCGTGCCCTCGATGCAGAGCGTCAGGCAAAGCAGCCGGCATCGAGGACACGCCGCCCGGCCAGCCCCCCGCCAGATCCGACACCAGCTGAGGTCTGACACCAGCTGAGGTCTGACACCAGCTGCCAGCCCGGTCACGGAACTCGCGCCAGAGCCCGGAACATCAGCTGCATGATCACACCACCAGAACGCCATGATCGCCGCCCCGAGCATGATCACGGAAACAGGCGGGCTACCCGTCCTTGGGCGCCTGGGCGATGCCGCCTACCGGACCGGTCTGGCTGGCTTGAGCAGGCGGAGGATGAGGAAGCCGGGCTCGGCGCTCAGCTTGGCGAAGTCTTCCGGAAAGGAGTCACGCATGGAGTCCGCCGGAAGCGGCTCGATGAGTTGCTCGATCAGGAACCCGGCGCTGGTAGCGGCGGCGCACAGTGCCGTGAGTGAATCGCGCCAGAAGCGGACTGGCTGCCTACCTGACCAGGAGCTCCAGATGTCGGTTTCCAGCACCGCCTCAAAATAGGACCCGCCCTTACGCAGCCAGTCCATGACGGGATGCTGGGTCGAGATCACGGCTATGCCACCTGGCCGGAGTACCCGGAAGAACTCGGCGAAAGCCGACTGCCGGTCATTGGCGTAGTGGATGGCCAGCGCGCAGAGTACGGCGTCGAACTCCCCGGCCGGATACGGCAGCGGTGCGTCGAGCGCCGCCTGGTCGATCCGCGCTCGTCCCGCCATCCGAGCCCTGGCCAGCTCAAGCATGACCGGGCTGGCATCGAAGGCGGTGATCTGCGCTCCCTGATCGAGCAGCGCCTCGCTATACAGGCCGGGACCACAGGCCGCATCAAGGACATGCAGGCCACTCACCGATCCCAGGGCGGCAAGAACGGCCGGCCGGTCGTAATGAGCGTTGTAGGAACTTTTTTCCGCTTGCTGCTCGTAGCTGCGGCCCATCTGGTCATAGGCCGACCACAATTGCTCGCTCACCTAGGTACCCTAACCCCGGACATTCAGGGGCGACGGCAGCGCCCCGCTGATGTTCCGTGATCACGCGGGGCGGCATGGTCATGGAACATCGGCGGCGTGATCACTAGGAGAAAGCCGGGTTGCGGGGATTCAGTTCATGAGCGGGACGACGTTGCCTGCGCGGCTTGAGTCCAGAAATCTTGTTTCCTCTGGAAAGGCCCGGCCGGTCACTGACTGCTGACCGACCGGGCCACTTCTGGCGCGGTCACAAGCTACCTCCGGCCGCTAGAAACGCGGCGTGGCAGTCGTGACGTCGTAGCTCGAGCCCCAGTACCACTGGGTGGCGGCGGCGCCGGGCACGACGTGCGGGGTACCGGTGGGATCGGCGATCCACCAGCGGATGTGCGACTGCATCTTCGGTGAGAGCGTAGCCACGGCATCCTTGACGGCCTGCCACTCACTGCGCATCGTGTAGATGCGGGCCAGGCCGTTCGGGTTCTCGGCCAGCCGGTGCTCGGCCCAGTTCGCGGCCACGGCCGGGGTGGCGTCGCCGGGCTCGACGTCGAGCGCCGAGGCCGCCGTGTCGTGGCCTGTGGTGTCGATCCAGATCACCGGCCCGTGACCGGCCACCTGTGAAGGTGACGCCGCATAGTTGCCAGTGGCGTAGGCGGCCGCGATGCGGTGCACCGGGATCGCCGACGGTGTGGTCGAGTCGTAGACCAGGTACGGCGAAGTCGGTCCGGCCGGGGCTGACTTGTGCTTAGCCGGCGCCGAGTGCCTGGCCGGGGCCGAGTGCTTGGCCGGAGGGGCGATGCTGACGGCCTTGGGGCTGTCCGCCTTGTGCTCCGGCGACTCGTGCTTAGCCGGGGCCTCGTGCTTAGCCGGAGCCTGATGCTGGTCAGCAGGGGCCTGGTGCGAGCCGGTCGCCGGCTTGTGCGAAGCTGCGGCTGCGGCCAGCTTGGCGTCGGCGGGCTGCCGCGAGGCCCCGTGCGAGTCGCCGTGACTGGCTGCGGCGGCACTGCTGACTGTGCCGAGCGGGCTCATCGAGCCGGCGTTCTGGGCCGGTCCGCCCGCGACGCCGGCCGTGATGCCGGCGATCGCGACCACGCTGGCCGCGGCGGTCCCGATTGTCAGCTTCGGGTGGTCCGAGGCAACGCCGCGGGCCTTGCGGAATAGACGGCTATTACGGAACTGAGAGGTTTTGTCGAGCAGAGATGCCGATGAGGGCAGGGGGATACGGGGGATCAAGGTGAACCTAACGTCGGGCGCGGGGGGCGCTCGTGGGTCACCCAGGACTCACCACACTGGTGACACTGCACCTAGCTGGGGGGATGCGCGGATGTGACGCGGGTATCAAGGCGACGTATTGCTTGGGGGGCAACCATCACGCGCCTGGGTGCTTCGGTTACACAAGGTGAACGCCAGTTGACGCGAAGTGATGCCTTAGACGGCTGAATCAGGCCTATGACGTCCGTCACAGCCGCAGAGAGCTGCCGGAGCCCGATTCCCCCTGAACTTCGGGAACCTTGGCTGCCGGGTCACCCGGCCAAGTTTCCGTAGTCACCATCCGGAGCATGATCACGGAACCGAGATGGGGTGATCATCCTGCTCATGTTCCGTGATCAAGAACTGCTTGATGATCACGGAACATTGCGCGGGGTATCTGGGCCGGAGTTGCTGCCGCAACTGTGGTAACCGAGCTGATCAGGCTGCGGTGATCAGGCCGCAGTGATCAGGCCGGGCTGGTCAGGCCACGGAGATCGTGAACTTGTCCGGGTAGAACGCCACGTACTCGGCGATCGGCGCGACCGCCGGGTACGGCTGGCGGTAGGTCCACACCGCGTCGACCAGCTCGCCGTCGGGAGCGGCGACAGAGTAGTAGGAGCAGTCGCCCTTGTACGGGCAGTAGGTCTGCGTGCTCGTCCCGGTGAGCAGATCCCGGTTCACGTCGTCAAGCGGCAGATACTGGGCGGGCGGGTAGTTTGACTCGCTCAGCGTCAGCGCGCGGTCGGACTCGGCGACAACCAGGCCAGCGACCCTGACCGTGACCCTGGACTGGGTTGGCGTGATGGTGATCGGGTGGTCGGGACCTGGCTCGAGTACCGGGCGATCAGATGCCTGGGCTGCGCTGTTGTCCACGCGGGGAGTTCCTTTCCAAGGGTTAATACTTTCACCGGAGTTGCGGCGGCTCGTGATGCCGCATTGGACAACGCGATCGCATGCCATTGGTATTTCGCGCCAGCGATGCCCGGCGGGCGGGCGGACCAGCCCGCCGGGCACGGCTCTGGCCTCAGCTGACGTTAATGGCCGTGTCGTCGACCACGAACGAGGTCTGCAATTCGGAGTCCTCGATCCCGGTGAATTTCAGGGTAACGGTCTGCCCGGCGAAGCTCGCCAGGCTGAAAGTGTGCTGCGCGTACCCGGTGAGGTGGTTGAGGTTGGAGAAGGTGGCCAGCGTGCTGAGCACGGTGCCGGCGCTGTTGAGCACCTGCACGGTCATGGTGTCGAACGCCTTCGTGGTGCTCGTCTCCGCCGTGTCGATGTGCAGCCAGAAGCTGAGCTGGTAGTTCGTGCAGCCCGCTGGAACGGTCACGGTCTGGGCGAGGGTGTCGGTGTGCGTCGTACCGTGCCCGTCGAGCCAGGCATCCCAGGTCCCGGAGTGCGGCGGTTCCTTGGCGTTGTCGGCGATGACTTCGGCGGTGGCTGACCACGGAGCGGCGGTGCCCGTTTCGAAACCCGGGTTGCCGAGGAGCTGAGCGGCGGTGCATCCCCCGGCGGCGGCGCTGATCGTCCAGGTGAAGGTGGCACTGCCGGCGGCAGCGGTGGTGTCCTTCGCGGTGACGGTGACGCTTGAGGTACCCGCCGTGGTCGGCGTGCCGGAGATCAGGCCGGTGGAGGCGCTGATCGACAAGCCGGCCGGGAGCCCGGTCGCGCTGTAGGTGAGGGTCTGGCCCGCGGCCGAGTCAGTCGCGTGGATCTGGAGACTGGCGGCGGTGCCTACGATGCCGGTCTGGCTGCCAGGATTGGTGACGGTCACGGTGTTGCCGGCGGCGGCGCTGACGGTCCAGGTGAAGGACGCGGTCCCCGACGGCCCGGTCGAGTCGGTGGCGGTCACCGTGACGGTCGAGCTGCCCGCGGTGGTCGGCGTGCCGGAGATCAGGCCGGTGGACGCGCTAATCGACAGGCCCGACGGGAGCCCGGTCGCCGAATAGGAGAGTGTGCCGGTCGCGGTGTCGGTCGCCGTGATCTGCAAGCTCGCAGCCTTGCCGACCGTGCCTGTCTGGCTGCCAGGGTTGGCGACAGTCACGGTGCCGCCGCTCGGGACCTGGTTGAAGTCCGCGGTGAAGGTCGACTCGACACCAGCCATGATGCCGGGGTCGGTGAGGATCAGGCCGAGCTCGCGGTTGTGGTTCAGCGAGTTGTCGGAGAAGTTCTCTGAGCCGAGGAACACCTTGGCGGTCGCCGTGCCGAAGTCGGCGACGATCGCCTTGGCGTGAATGTAGAACCCGTTCGGGTCGGTGTAGCCGGTGACCTTGCCGCCGGCGGCGGTGATCTCGTTGAGCTCGGTCGTGTAGGACGACGGGCTCTCGACCACCACGCGGACCACGACCCCGCGCTTCTCGGCCGCGACCAGGGCGTTGACCAGCGCGGTATCGCTGAACTCCTCCTGCTCGACGTCGAGGCTGTGCTGCGCGCCGTTGATCAGGGCCAGCAGGTGAGTCTGGCTGTCGGTAGGTGACCAGACCAGGTCGTCGCCGTCGGATGGGGTGATGGCGGTCTTCGCGAAGTCGGCGTTGAAGACGGCAACGACGGCGGCTACGTCGGCCGGGTCGGTGTCGAATACGCCGTAGTCACGTGAGGTGGAGTAGAACATCATGTCCAGGTTGCCTGTGCTGATGAACGACTCACGGTTGTCGACGGTGACCGTCTTCTGGTGGGTGAAGGTGAACGCCGTGGACGAGAAGGTGACGCCGACTCCGCCGGCCTGCAGCGTGTTGAACGCGGTCTGGTTGACCGACTTCTCGGCGCCGTCCAGGATCACCCGGACGTTGACGCCTGCCTTCTCCCGGTTCACCAGATCCGTTTCCACGGTGGTGTCCCGCAGCTCGTACATGGTCATGTCGATCGAGCTGGTCGCCGAGTTGATGAAGTTGTAGATCGCCGTCTCGCCCTGGTCGGGCAGGATCAGCAGGGAGTAGTCGCTGGCGGCTAGCGCGGGGCCGCTGGCCGCGACTCCGCCAGCGGCCGCGAGCGTGGCGGCGACTAAGGCTAACGAGACGCGGCGGATGCCGGCGCGGATCATTCGGACCTCCAGTTGGGGCATTTGTCCTGAACGCCCTTGAACATATAACGGGGCAGGGAAGCGCGATAGCCGCCAGCGCCAGGATTCTGGCAGTGTTCGCCGCCTGTTACCAGCCCCGGTTACGTGCACTTGAGCTGGACGACCACCCGGCGGTTGAGGGAGTCGGCGACGGGACTGGGCGGAGCGGTCTTGGAGGGGAACGGCCCCCAGCCCATGCCAGCCGCCGTTACCTGAGACGGGCGCACGTTCAGGCTGAGCAGGACCGCCCGGATGCTGACCGCCCTGGCCCGAGATAGCCCGCTGTTGCCGTCGTCAGTACCGTAATGCGCGATGGACCCGGTCACGACGGCATTGGCGGTGCGGTTCCTGACCAGCCAGTTCGCGATGCGAGCCAGGTCCTTCCTGGCGGCGGACGGGTCACGGAAGGTCGTTTCGTTGGCAATGAAACCGACCGGCCCGTTGTCGGACAGAACCGACTCCTTGTCGCAGCCGAGCGCGATATTGCCGGGCGGAGGCACGGGCACGATGCTGACCAGGGGCAGCCCGCTGGCCGAGACCGTGGTGTCCGGAGTGGTCACGGTCATCACCGAGGCAGCGCCGGCCGCCTTCACGATCCGCTGCCACAGCGTCACCAGGTGGCTGAGCTGGCTCGGGCTGAGCGGCTGCTGAGGCAGTGAGGTGTAGCCGATGCCGTCGAGTATGACGTTCTGACCGTGCAGGTCGGGCAGGTCATCCGCCTTGGCCAGCTCGGACACGACCAGGCCCGGGTCGGCGTCGAGCAGATCCTCGGCCTTGAAGTTCAGCGGCGGGACGGTCTGCAGGCCCGAGTCGATCAGGACGACGGTCCCGCCGGGGCCGGCCGCCGCGCTGGCCCGGCTGAGCGCGGTGAGCGGATTGGCCTGCGGGCTCCTGGCGGGCAGGCTGGCGACCTCACCCTGGACCGCCGAGATGAATTCAGTACGGAAGGTCTTGAGCGCGGTGGGGTTGCTGGCGCTGGTGTCGAGAGTCATGACGCAGCCGATCGTGGGGCTGCCGTCCGCCCGCACGAACGTGACGCCGTCGGGCGCGCCCTTCTCGGTCGCGTTCATGACCTTCGCCAGAGCCGGGTCGAGGCCGGCGGGCCAGGCGGGCCTGGCGTTGTTGGCCCGGTCGCCGACCGCTACCGCCAGGCCTTTGACGGCCGGACTAGTCGGGCACGGTTTGGCTGGGCTGGCGCAGGCCGTTGCGGTCAGGGCGATCGAGCCGAGCAGCCCGACCGGCAGGAGCAGGTGCGCGACGCTGCGCAGGGGGTGTGTCATCGTTGCTACCTCACGTCGTCTGGTTGGCATGGTCGGCCGGGTCGGCGTCGGCGTCGGGGTCGGGGTCGGGGTCGGCCTGGTCGGAGTCGGCCGGGTCGGGGGCGGCCTCGGGCATCGGGAAGGGAACCCGGTCGGGCAGCGTCATGCCGTCGGTCGCTGACGGGTGCTGCAGGTGGGCCGCGATGAGGATGGCGGCATAGCGCTTGAGCTCGTCGGCGAAGGCGAGTTGCAGTGACTTCGCGGCGCTGAAGTTGGCGTCCTCGCGCTGGCGGCTCCTGATGTGCATCTGCAGCACGTTCACCGCGTGCTCGAATCTCGGCTGTGACTTCTTCAGCCGGCGTACCGACTTGTGGTACGTACGCAGCGCGCCGCGATAGTTCGAGCGGAGCGGGTTGCGGGTCAGGTACTCGCCGAAGCCGGCCACGGCCCCGGACGCGACGTAGAGCGCGAGGAACATGATCGCGCTCGCGCGCTGCGGCGTGGTGCTGCTGGCGCCGACCGCGGTGCCGCCGGACGCGCCGGCCGCGACAATGAGCCGGACCACGAACGCTGTCGCCCCGAGCAAGGCCCACGGGCACACCAGCAGCCACAAGGTCCGGCGGCTCACGGGTCCGTGGCTGGCCATCTGGTCACGGAAGGCCCGCCCGGCGAAGTGGGCGAGCGCCAGCGACATCGCCGTAAAGCCAGCCACGGTCAGCCAGACCATCCTGGACGACAACTGCGGCATGGCGATGGAGATCACCTGGTAGAAGACGGTGACATCGGCACCGACCGTGATCGCGAGCGCGATCAGGTAGATCAGCTCGCCGATCGGCCGGCCGGTGATCTCGGTCCCCTGCTGGTATCCGTACCTGGCCATTGCCGGTGTTTGCCTATTCAGGGTTGGCTCAGCGCTCATGGTCGGGATCAGCCCCCTCCGTACGGGTCGCTACTGGTGTCAGCCCCCTGCGGGGGGCGCTTGCCGTTCTCAGAAATCCGAGGGACGTCGTCCGGGTCGGGGTAAGGCCCGAAGATGGGGATGTCAGGGACCTCGGAAGCCTCAGTGCCGGGCGCACCGGACTCTGGACCTGGCGTCGCATCGGCCGACCTGGTCCAGGAATCGGTGATGTCGACCGGGCCGAACGAGGAGCCGACCGGATCGTTGTCCGCCTGCCGGGGGAAAGGCGCCCGGAGATCTCTGAGTTCCTTGCCCGTCAGCGCCTGGAAGGTGACAGCTAGCGCCTCGTGTGCGTGCCGCATGCGGGCGAAATCGGCGTCGTACCTCGGCCGGCGCCGCGCGAGCTGCTTCTGCGCGAGACCGATCAGGATCTCGCCGACAGACTGCCGCTCGTCGCGTTCGGCATGGAGCCTGGCGACTTCCTGATCGGCTACGGCATTGATCATGTTGTTCAGCACCTCGCGCGAACCCGCGTCGAGGCCGCCCGGCTGAAGCTTGCTCACCAGCGTCTCGATGCGAGCGCGAGCCGCTTGCTGCCTGGCGTCGGACACGTCGTACGGCGGCGGCATCAAGACGTCCAGGTCGCCGCGGGCAACGTGGCTGAACGGATCGCGGCGCTCGCGGCGCCTGCGCGGCCACCAGCCGGCCGGGAACCTTGGCATCTGAGTCATCCCCCTGCTGCCGGCGGGCTCTGGTCTTGGTCAGGCGGTCGGAAGCTGGCCAGGTCAGGCGACAGCTCCCAGGTGGTCCACGAGGGCCGCTCCGGCCAGTCCGCACGGAGGAGCGGGCCGATCCTCGTGGCGTCGGCGTGCTTGCGCGCGAGCCGGCGCAGGTAGGACGCGCACCTGCGCCGGACGTGGGCGTCGATCATCTCCGCCCTGGTCTGCGCGACTTCGAACCTGATCTTGACGGGCTCGCCGAGCAGGGCGATCTCGCCCTCGCACTTCGCGATCTCGGCGCGAGCCTGGGTGACGGCGACTTCCTTGGATTTGCGCTGTGCGCGGTACTCCCCTAGCCGGCGGTTGGCCACGATGGTCGGATCGGTGCGCTCTTCGCCGCTGACCCGGGCCCGGAGCTTGTCAGCGCCAGGCTCCTGCATCGCGCTGAGATCGTCCTGCGCCGCCGAGAGCTGACGGCTCGCCGCGTCGCGCCGGGCTCGCGCATGAGTGAGCTGGACAAGCTGATCGGCGATCTCCGCTTTGTAGCGAACCCATTCCTTCTCTGCCCGCCCGCGACCGAGCTGCCCGAGGAACACCGTGTGCGGCGTGCCCCACAAGGTAGAGACCCGCGGCTCAGCCTCCTCGGCGGTCTCATCGGCCTTCTGATCGGTGCCGATCGGCACCAGCAGGTTCGGCAGCACGACCTGGGCGTCACGACCAGCGCTCCACCAGTCCCCCAGGCGCGCGAAGGGGCCGTAAGGGAGCGCTCGATCGGGATGCTTCGTCCACTGCCGAGTCCGCTCATCGACGGAGCTCTGCGCCATTTTCGACCTCTCTTGCAGGTAATCCGCAGCCAGCTAAGATCGCGACAAGCGCTGGCCGGTCAGCGTGCTGATGATGTCCCCGAACACGATGTCGAGCGGCTTGGCGCCCGCGAGGACCGAGGCCTCCACGCCGCCCAGTCCAGGGCTGGTGAAGTGGTAGACGGTGATGGAGTTGCGGATGCCCCCGGTGAGCTCGCTCGGACGCCCCCACCCGGTCGCGGCCGGGATCACCGCGAACATCCTGGTGTAGTCGCCCCGGCGGAGCGCGGTCGCCAGCTGACGCCCGCCGTCCCCGATCAGTCCGTCGGTGATCACGACCAGTGCTCTTGACGCGCACGTGATCCCGGCCGGGATCTGGGAACGTGCGGCCACGAGCGCGTTGACCGCCGGGGTCAGATAGGTGCCGTCCGGGCTGATGTTCGGCGGCGCGCTGGGCGGAGAGGTGAGCGTCGACATCGAGGACGGCGGCAGGGCGAGCCTGCCAGTCAGGGCGAAGAACGCCTCGGAGAACAGGTCGTCCTTATGCAGTTCCCGGCGCGCGAACGCGAAGAGCTCGTCCTCGGCCTGATTGCGCTGCGCGGCGAAGGCGATCAGGGAGCCAGAGATATCGACCGCTTCCTCGATGCAGATCGGCCCGGTGACCAGCCGGGTCCCGGTGAGCGTCGAATTAGCCAGGCTGGACGGCTGCCGGGACTGATGGCCGAGCAGAAGCAGCGGGAGCAGAAGCAGAAGCAGCGGCAAGAGGATGAGAGCGCGCCGGGCCCATCTCGGCAGCCGCCGTCGGCTCGACGGCTCGAAGACGCGGCGGCCGACCGCTGAACGGACGATGGCCGACCGGCGGACTTGCGGTGCCGGGGTCGTCACGATGAACCCCCTGATGATCAAATGACCGGACGCGAAAGTTCCTAGAAGCCTGGGTGCGAATGCCTGATCTCGGCCAGATGTGAGTCACGGCCGACTATCCCCGTTAAATTGTCGTGCAGTACGAAACTCCCCGAGGCCTTCCCCCACGATGGTATTTAGCACACACTATACGCAACGGAGGGTATTACCTGCCTGACCAGCCCGTCCTATTTTTTCCGGCTATCATCCAGACCAGCAGAATAGATGACAGAACAATGTCAGCGTTATCCGGAAAATGAAAGAAAACTGACAGGAAAGCGCCCGCCGCGCCGGTCGAGCTGCGGCTGGGGTCCCCGGTGTCGCCGGAACTGCGGCCGGGGCCCCGGTGTCGCCGGAACTGCGGCCGGGGCCCAGCTGCGGCCTGGTGAGACCCGCAGCCCGGTGCATTCCGGCATTCCCGGCAAACCCGACCTGGGCCTGGAGGCGGCCAGCCCCGAAGTCCCCTCCAGCCACCACGCCGCAGGCCCAGCGGCACCGACCGGGCACCCAGGCAGCGGAGTACCCGAGTACCCCGGCAATCCTCCGTGATCAAGACCCCGACCATGCTTGAGTTGATCTTGAAGTTCTCGGTCCGGCCGGGATGCGCCGCCTGGCGGAGTGCTGGCGGAAATTCCCTTTACCCGGAAGGTTGTCGTTTCCCGGAGGGTTGTCGTAGTCCTGGCGGAACACTGCCGGTGTTTCAGCGGAAGGTTGTCGCCTGGCGGTAAGTTTTCGGCATATACGGCGGTCAACTTACCGTCAGGCGACAACTCTCCGCGCAGAATACGACAGCGTTCCGCCAGGATGACGACAACCTTCCGGGAAACGACAACCCTCCGCCAGGAATACGACAGCCTTCCGCGAAAGGACACGGTCTTGGCACCTTCGATCCGGCCGAAATTCCCGTGACCAGCACGGACTCGCAGCGGCTGGCGAGCCGCAGGCAGCCGCCGCGACAGCGGAGCCTGAACATGAACTCCCAGGTCACGAGCATGATCAAGATAGTCTCAGCGCACTAGACCATGATCAGGGAAGCTGCCCGGCCACCACGCCGCCCGGCCACCCGACGCCGGCTACCAGTCCGGGTGCTCGACGCTGACCGGCGGCAGGGCCGCGACGTCGTGCTTGCTGAGGTTCAGCCGGATGCCGTCGTCGTCGACCGAGGTGACGGCCCGGATCGGGATGGCCACCTGCTTGCGCCCCCACAGGTGACCCTCCCTGAGGAGCACGTGGGTCACGTGATGATTGCCGGGCTCTATGACCAGGCCCTGCACCCGCCCGATCGTGGCGTCGGCGGCGTGGACCTGCTCGCCGCGCCGTACCTCCACCTCGCCGAGCGGGACGGTGTCATAGGTAATGGTCTGCGAGGTCGACACCAGCGTGTTGCCCCGCACGGCGGCCTCACCCAGGCCGTAGTAGGGCCAGGCCAGCACCTGCTCGGGTCCGTAGGTCGCGTAGCCGCTGGTCCCCGGCACGAACTGGGTCTGCTCCGCCGGGTCGAACCGTTCGAACTCCTCCATCGTGCAGCGGAGCCAGATCCCGTCATCCCCGGCGTCAGCGAGGTCAGCCGGACGCAGCCTGCCCAGCCCCTCCCGGTGGACGGGCTCGATCACCAGGTGGGTCATGGCCTTCGCGACCGGATCGACTACCACCCGGCGGAGGCGCCCGCAGACCCCGTCAGCGCACCTAGCCATCATGCCGATCCTGAACCGCAGTAGTTCCGACATAGCCGCCCCCGTCCTGTGGCCGCGACTCGGACTCCTCGAAGCGAACCATGGACTCATACCCCGCGCGCGACCAGCCAGCCTCCCGGCGGGACCATGGCTTGTGTGGCCGATTACTTAGATGATTAGCTAAGTCCCTTATGGGTTGATGGACCGAACTTTTCGCGGATGGGAGCTGAGATATGAGCAGCGGCACGGTGCAGAGCGGTACGGCGGAGAGCGGCGCAGAGGCCGCCCCGGAAGCGGAGATCAGCCAGTCCAGGATCGCGGAGGTCGCGACGCTGATCGAGCCCTGGGTGCGCCGCACCCCGGTGGTCAGGCTCGATCGAGCGGACTTCGGGCTGCCCGCCGGACCGCTGGTGCTCAAGCTCGAGCACCTGCAGCATGCCGGGTCGTTCAAGGCTCGCGGCGCCTTCGCGAACCTCACGCTGCGGCCGCTGCCGCCAGCCGGGGTGGTCGCGGCATCCGGCGGCAATCACGGCGCCGCCGTCGCCTATGCCGCCCGAGCGGTCGGCGTTCCCGCCATGATCTTCGTCCCGGCCGTGTCCTCACCGGTCAAGATCGCCAGGATCCGCGACTACGGAGCGGAGCTGGTCGTGACCGGTCAATCCTATGGCGAGGCGCTAGCAGCCAGCCGCGAGTGGTCAGCGACCTCCGGCGCCCTCCAGATCCACGCCTTCGATCAGGCCGAGACGATCCTCGGGGCCGGATCGCTCGCGATCGAGTTGCAGCAGCAGGTGCCTGATCTGTCGACCGTGGTCGCGGCCGTGGGCGGCGGAGGGCTCCTGGCCGGGATCGCGGCGGGCTACGCCGGAAGCGTGCGCGTGATGGGCGCGGAACCTGAGAGCGCCCCCACCCTCAGCCGGGCCTTGCAGGCTGGCCTGCCGGTCGATGCTCCCGTCGGCGGACTGGCCGTGGACTCGCTGGCTCCGGCTCGCATCGGCGAGCGCAACTTCGCGATCCTGGCCGCCTATGCCCGCGAGATCTGCCTGGTCAGCGATGACGACATCCGCGCGGCGCAGCAGGCACTCTGGGACCGGCTGCGGCTGGTCGCCGAGCCAGGCGGTGCGGCAGCCCTGGCGGCACTCCTGTCCGGCCGGATCTCCCCCGCGCCGGAGGAGGTCATCACGATCGTGATCAGCGGCGCCAACACCACCGCCGTCGACTTCACCCGCTAGCGCACCGGCCCCGGTGGCCCCGCGAACCGCACGGTACATGTATGAGCGGATCGCCCCTAAGCCGCTCAGGACGATCGGTAGAGTGCGACTAGGACATCGGCATCGTGGCGGCCGGCGGCCAGGGAGAGCCGCGACGATGCGTCATCGTGCCACGCGGGCGCGGTAATTTAGCTGGGAGGGGACGAATCCGTTGGAACTGAAGTCGGTCCGCATTCAGAATTACCGGAGCATCGACGATTCCGGAGTAGTTCCGATAGAGGATGTCACCTGCCTGGTCGGCAAGAACGAGTCAGGAAAGACCGCGTTCCTGCACGCTCTGCACCTGCTCAACCCGCTGAACCCGATCAGGGGCAAGACAAAGTTCGACGACATCATGGACTTTCCGAGCCGGCGGTTCTCTGCTTACCGCAAGA
Source organism: uncultured Actinomycetota bacterium (assembly GCA_963819285.1). Classification (GTDB taxonomy): domain Bacteria; phylum Actinomycetota; class Actinomycetes; order Streptosporangiales; family Streptosporangiaceae; genus Chersky-822. Next base: position 511,566 of record CAWFVM010000004.1, on the reverse strand, counting down.
TCAGGGACGAGTCACCGGCAGGGGTAGTGACCGCGGTATTCGAGCTGACCGACAACGAGCTGCGGATCATCGAGGATGATCTCGGCAAGGGCGTACTCAACAGCCGCGACGTCACCGTTGTCAAAGGATATGACGGCCGCCGGAGATATCGGCCGTCCCATGTCGTCGAAAAGGCGATCGAGCACCTGATCTCCGGTCTCGAAACCTCGGACGCCGACCGGCTGGCCGTCCAGAAGGCCGCGACCATCCCGGAACTGATGGACACGCTGACCGCGATCGAGCAGCCGGACCAGACCGTGACCGAGCTGATGGCCCGGCTGGAGTCCTGGCACGATCAGTCACTCGGCGTGTACCTGGTGGACAAGTACTTCGAGGAGTGGCTGCCCCGATTCTTCTACTTCTCCGACTACAGCACCATGCGCGGCCGCGTCTCGCTGCCTGACCTCAAGGCCAAAGAGGCGGCGGGACTGATGGATGAGGCGGACCGGACGTTCCTGTCGCTGCTGCAAATCGTGGACGCGGACCTGAACGACTTCGAGGAAGTGGACTTCGAGGCACTGACCCGCGAGCTTGAGGGCGCGGCCAACGGGATCACCAAGGACGCCTTCACCTACTGGCGCCAGAATCCTGGCCTCCGGGTCGTGATCCAGATGTCGTCAGGCAACCCGGCCGATGAGCCGCCGCTAAACCGGGGGCCCGTGGTCAACCTGCGCATCTACAACCCGAAGCACGCGGTCACCGTCCCCTTCGATGAGCGATCCCGCGGCTTCGTCTGGTTCTTCTCGTTCTACGCGTACTTCAGCAATATCCCGGAAGATCCGCAGCGGGCCACGATCCTGCTGCTCGACGAGCCGGGTACGACGCTGCACGCGACCGCTCAGACCGATGTGCTCGCCTTCATCGAGCACAAGCTCGCTCCGAAGCACCAGGTCCTCTTCACGACTCATTCGCCGTTCCTGATCGACCCGCAGCGGCTCGATCGAGTGCGCACGGTCCAGGACCTGGACGAGCAGGGCACCACAGTCAGCGTGAACGGGTACAAGACGGACAGCGAGACCGTTTTCCCGCTGCGCGCGGCCCTCAGTTACGAACTGGCCCAGACCTTCGTCGCCGGTCCGCACTGCCTCCTGGTCGGCTGGCCGGCCGACCTGATCTACCTGCAGTTGCTGAACCAGGCCTGTAAGGACGCCTGGCCTGTCCACGCTTGACCCGCGCTGGGTCATCACCCCGGTCGGCGGCGCCGACAAGGTCTCGGCGTTCATCAGCCTGACCGGCTCGGGCAAGACGAACGTCGCCGTCCTGATCGACGGCAGCCCTGCCGATCAGCACCAGATCAAGGCGCTTGCTGACAACGGTCACCTCCAGGACAAGGGCCTGATCCAGATCGCCGAGTTCACCAGCGGCAAGGAGGCCAGCCTCGAAGACCTACTCGATCCGGCCATCTTCTGCGCGATTGTCTCTGGCGCGTACAGCAAGGACCTGCCCGAGGGCGGGATCAAGCCCGCCGACCTCAAGCCGCGTGCGGGCCGGGTCTCGTCCCGCGTGGAGCAGTACCTCAAGGACAACGACATCGCCGATGGCAGGCTCGACCGCTATCAGCTGGCCAGCTACTTCCTGCGCGAGCAGCACGCGCTCGAGCCCAAGCTGACCACCTCGACCCTGGAGCGTACGGCCAAGCTCTTCGAGCGGATCAACAGCACCCTGACCTGACTCAGCCACCGCCCTCGGGATCGGCCTGCCTGCCGCTGAACGTCACCTCCCAGCGCGTCTCCCCCTCGTGGACGTGCTCGGTCGGCCTGAGCCCGGCCGCCCTGGCGACCCCAGCCGACGCGCGGTGGTCAGGGTGGATGTGGGCGACGACGGTCCCAACTGACCTGCGCCTGAGCCAGCCGACGAGCGCGACCGCGGCCTCGGTCGCGAGGCCCTGCCGCTGCCAGGGCGCGCCCACCACCCAGGCGATCTCCGCCGCTGACCCGCCGGCGCTGATCGTGGCCTGGACCGTGCCGGTCAGGCAGCCGGGATCGCGCAGCCGGAGCACCCAGTTACACCAGGACACACCGGGATCAGGCGACCCGGCGGCGAGCCGCTCGTAACGCGTCCGCAGGGCCTGCGCGGTCAGCGGTACTCCCCCGATGAACGTGTGCAGGCCGGGGTCGGAGAGCACGACAGCCATCTCGTCGGCATGCGCTGCGCGCAGCGGCAGCAGCGTCAGCCGGCGAGCAAGGATCAGCTCAGCAGCGATAACCACTCAAGATCAAATTCAAGATCAACAATCGGCACGTAACGATAACATCCCGCCGGCTCCCGTCCCAAGGCTGACTGACCGGCGCAACTGACTATCAAGGCCAAAGCAGTCGATAGGCCAGCATCCGGCTAGCCGACCCCGGAGTCGATCTTGGTTCACTCCACCAGATGATCCCGGCCACCCCCGTTGTGATCCCGGCAACCCCCGTTCCTTGGTCACCTAGAGGCCCTGATTTCGGGTTCAGTCACCTTCGGGTCAGGCACTCAGGCGCTCCATTCGAACTTCCGGGCTCTGGCGCGAATTTCGTGATGCTGGCCGCTGGCCGGCCCATGGATGTGGCAGCGCTGGGGCTCCAGCCCCAGCCATGTCACATCGATGGGGTACGGCCCGGCAGACCAGCGGCGGGACAAGGCCCGGGCTGGACCAGCCACCCCGGAACCAGGTTCCTGCCAACTTCACGGAATCCGCGCCAGCCAACTTCCGTGATCATGAAGTAGGCCTTGATCACGGAGCATCGGCCGCGTGATCACCCCTCCAGGATTCCGTGATTAAGGCCTGCCTCATGATCACGGAAGTTGGCTGGCGCGGATTCCGTGATCGGGCTGGCGGCTGATGCAGACCTGGCGAACGCGTCACGTGCACCCCGGCGGAGCCGCATCGATGTGACAGAGGTGCAATTCGCGCCAGAGCCCGGCAGTTGCGCCGGGTGCCGGGCGTCTGGCGGCGACGGAACCAGTTGGCGGCCTCGGCTGGCGGCAGCCCTTGACGCTCATTCTGGGCCTCGATACGTTAAGCGCCTATACTCCGATCATTTCGTTCTCATCATTCGTTCAGCCATCCGGTCTCATCTTTCCTGGAGTATCCGTGGCCATTCGTGACAAGATGCGCGACTCCATAGCTGCTTATCTGCGGGGCGAAGAGAGAATTCAGGTAGTCTTCAGCGCGCAAGGTGATGCTGGACTTGGTCGTCATGTACCGGCCTGCCTAGTCCCATTCAAGCCACATCGCAATCGCATTATCGCGGTGACCACAGATCGAATCCTGGTACTTGACGCGGGAAGTATTAGCGGCAGGCGAGCGCGGGGACTGGTCAGCGAACTGCCGAGGGCCACCCGATTGGGACCAGCAGCCGGCGCCTGGCACGTCATACCAGCCGGCGAGAGGAACTGCGCGTGCACCCCAGGTTCTTTGCCGACATCGAGGCGGCCGATCAGGCGATTATAGCCAGCTGATCGTGCGTCAGCCGACCGGGACCCGAGCTGGCCGGCCAGAACCGCTACACGCCGACCAGGCCAGATGCTGCCAGCGCACGGCCGGCTGGCTTGCCTGTCATAGCAGCGTCGACCTCACCCTTAGACGGCGCGCCGATACCCAGAGCGCGAGAATTCTGCCAGGCTGGCGTGCCGGGAATTCTTCGATGACCAGATCCGAGGAAAGCTGTGCGATTTGAGCCAATCGACCTGAGAGCACACTACAACAATACGGGGATGACCAGCTCAGCTCACGTAATAAATGGCTCGTTCAACGTCTGGCAAAACTCCTTGTCGGCCGATGACTCACCACACGGCAGGATTGCCGTCGGCCAGATTCCGTTTGACTTGCCATCGAAGTCAGAATGCGGTCGCGGTCAGCCTGACAATATCCGATGTGAGGGGCAGTATATTCCCGTGACGTCGGGCCGTTACGACTGGCTGTACGTACTAGCCGCGTCAGAACGCCGGGCGGAGGACGAGCTTGCCTTGTATTTCGCCGACGGCTCTGTCGACTTCGAGATGCTTCGAGTATCCGACTTCTGGGCCGCTGAAGCGGCGTTCGGGGAACCGGTCGGATTTGAGTCAGCCACTATGCATTACCCGAGGCACGTGCAGCACGGCGTTCAGGCCCGCGTCTGGCTTGAGCGTGTGCCGGTGACCAGAATGGCCGTGCTTGACGAGCCCCAGTTGCCCAAGAACATTGCCATGCACATATTTGCTGCCACCCTGGACCGGGCTGATTCGACCGACGAGAGGTAAATCGTGATTAGCAAAGAATACGTGGCCTCGAAAGTGTCGATTCAGCGACCTCTCGAACGCTGGTACCGCGACCCGCTCAGCTGCCTGCATTCCTGCGTCGCTGCCGTCCTCCGCTACCATCACCTGGACCCGCTCGAAATACTGGGCCTGGCCTGGGAGTTCACCTACCTGCCCGGAGACGTGCGCCGCGAGGAGTTCTACTACCCTTGCCGGTACTCCGGCGACCTGGTCAAGAGCATGGCTCCGCATCACCGCCTGAGCTCCTCGTGGCACAGGCCTGGCGATGCGGAAGATCCGCTGCCCTGGCTCGTGGACCTGCTAGCCGCGCATGGACCGGTCATAGCGGCGGTCGACAATTTTCACCTGCCATTCAGGCCGGCCTATGGCGACGTTCACGCCGCGCATCTGGTCGTGATCTCCGGGATTGATCGCAGGCGCGGAGAGGTCACCATCCTCGATGCCACGCCGCCGAAGTTCGACGGCCCGATCGCGTGCGCCGACTTCCTGCGCGCCTGGAGCTCGGCCAATCCGGCCGACGGACGAGATGTTTTCTTCAGCGACTCTGGAATTGACCGGCGGTGCCTGACGATTGAGGTACCCGATCAGGCCCGGTCGCTTGACCGGCCCGGCCTTGGAATCGCGCTGCGGGCAAACCTGGCTGACCTCAGCGGTTCAGCTTCAGCTGCCGGTACGGCTGGCCCGGCCGCACTGACTGGCCTCACTGGGCTGCGGGGCTATCTGACCGACTCCGGTGCCGGAGCGCGGCCGGCGACCAGGCGGCGCTGGCCGACGCGTATGCCTTCGGCTGGCCGATGCAGGCGCAGGCCTACCTGCATGCCGAGCTGCTGCGCGACCTGAGTATCCGCTGGCGGCTGCCAGCCCTTGCCGCCGCCGCGCGCCGGGTCGCCGCCGTCAGTCACGCCTGGACCGGCGTGCGGGTAACGGCGGCCCACGGCCAGTCGCAGCCAGCGATCGCCGCTCAGATCGACCGGCACTGCGAGCGGCTCGTGCGCCGGTACGAGGAGGCGGCAGCGGAGATCAGCGCGGCGGCAGCGGCGGTCTGCCGATGATCAGGCTGGCGGTTCATGGCGGTACTCCGGCCGTGCCGCGCGAGATGCGTCAGGTCGACTGGCCAGTCACTACCGACGACGACAGAAAGGCCGTCCTGTCGGTTCTCGACAGCAACAAGCTCGTCGCCAGTGCCGATGGCGAGACCGAAGTCGTCGCGCTGGAGCAAGAGTGGGCCGAGCGGGTTGGCTCCGCTTACTGCATAGCCGTCTCCAACGGCACGACAGCGCTGCAGCTCACGATGAACGGGCTGGGCATCGGTTCCGGCGACGAGGTCATCGTGCCCGCGCTGAGCTTTATCGCCACCGCGCTTGCCCCGGTGTACCAGGACGCCACCCCGGTGTTCGCCGACATCGACGGCACGACCTTCAACCTCGATCCGGCTGACCTCGAAGCGCGCATCACCCCGCGCACCAGCGCCATAATCTGCGTTCACCTGCACGGACTGCCTGCCGAGATGGACAAGATCCTGGCGATCGCGAGCAAGCACGGGCTGGCAGTCGTCGAAGATGCCGCCCAGGCGCACGGAGCGACCTGGCGAGGGCGATCAGCGGGTGCGCTTGGTATCGCCGGAGCTTTTAGCTTGCAGATGACCAAGAACCTTCCCACCTGCGGTGAAGGCGGCCTCGTGACGACCAGCGATGCGGCGCTCGCCGGGCACATCAGCATGACTCGCCAGTTTGGCGAGATCACCGAACCGGGACAGCCACGTGAGTACATCTCGCGCATGCTGGGCTGGAACGCCAGGCTGAACCCGGTCCAGGCCGCGTTCACTCGCTCGCAGCTGAGGCGCTTCGACGAGTACGAGGCGCACAGGCAGCGCAATGTCCGGGAGTTTCTCCAGCGCCTGGCTGAACTTCCAGGGGTGCGGGTGCCCTGGCCGTCAGACTCTGCCACGCACGCCTACCACATCATCCGGCTGCGGTTCGACCCGGAAGCCGCCGGGCTTGACGACGTTCCGGTCGTGGCGTTCCGCGACATGCTCAGGCGCGTACTGCGAGCCGAGGGAGTACCCATGTCGCAGTACCAGATCATGCCGCTACCCGATCAGGCGGTATTCAGTCCGTCAGCGCAGGAGTCTGAGGCCGGGTGGCCGGTTACCCGTCAGGTCATCGCCGATTCGCTGACGCTGCAGAAGCGGCACCTTCATCCTGGGTCAGGTCCCCTGCTGCAGCGCTACGCCGACGGCTTCGAGAAGGTCTGGGCGAATCTCGACACGGTCGCCGCCATGGCGAGAGCAGCGGGAGCGGCATGACGGGCACCGGCCCGGCCGAGCTAGCCAGCCTTCGCGGCTACGCGAGTCGCATCCGGGGCCACGTCGTTGATATGTGCGCGCTGCCTGGCGGCGGGCACCTCGGCGGCTCTATGTCAGTGGTGGAGATTCTCACCGCGCTGTATTTCGCTGTGCTGCGCATCGACCCGGCCAGGCCTGACTGGCCGGGCCGCGACGTCTTCGTACTCAGCAAGGGTCATGCCGCCATCGCCTTGTACGCCACGCTCGCGGAGCGCGGATTCTTCGAGACCGGCGAGCTCAGCGAACTGTGCTCGCCGGGGGCCAGGCTCCTGACCCATCCGATGCGGGTCGTTCCCGGGGTCGAGGTGCCCACCGGCTCCCTCGGCCACGGGCTGTCTCTTAGTGCCGGTTTCGCCCTGAGCGCCCGGCTTGGCCGGACGGCCAGGCGCAGCTTCGTCGTACTTGGCGACGGCGAGTTGCAGGAGGGCTCGATCTGGGAGGCGGCCGGCAGCGCGGCCGCCCTCGGACTCGACAACCTGGTCGCCATAGTGGACCGGAATGGCTTCCAGCAGACCGGTGCGACCGAGGAGATCTTTCCGCTCGAGCCAGTCGCCGCCCGCTGGGAGAGCTTCGGCTGGGCCACGCGCCAGCTCGACGGACATGACCTTGGCGCTCTGGCAGGCGCACTTGACTCGGCTCCGTGGGTGCGAGGTCAGCCATCGGTCGTCATCGCCCGCACGACCAAGGGTCGCGGGGTGCCATTCGCGGAAGGCCGAGCGCAATCTCACTACGTCAAGTTGTCCGCCCGCAATCACGCCCGTGCCGTCCAGGCGCTGAAAACCCGGAGCGACGATGACTGAGGCCAACTCCACCCGGCTGGCGTATCGAGATGCGCTCGTCACGGCGATGGGAGCGAACGAGCGGATTGTCTGTCTCGACACAGACACCGGCCTGTTCGCTGGCGTCGACTTCGGCCCCGCCAGCGACAGGTACCTGAACCTCGGAATCGCCGAGCAGAACGCGCTCAGCCTGGCTGCCGCGCTGGCGCTTGACGGCTGGCGGCCGCACGTCATCACAATGGCCGCGTTCGCCGAGAGCCGGGCGGCCGAGGCCGTGAAGATCGACGTGGCACTGAACGCCGCTCCCGTGTGCATCGCCGCTACGCACGCCGGCCTGTCCTCGGGGACTCTCGGACCTACCCATCACGCGCTCAGCGATCTCGCCGTCATGCGAGTACTGCCGAATATGACCGTTCTGGTGCCCGCCGACGCGGACGCGGCCGGAGCGCTCGTCGGCCAGCTCGCCGCGCTGACCGGCCCGGTCTACCTCCGGCTCGGGCGGCTGGCCACCGATCCGCTGCCCGCATCGGCCCCGCCGGTGATTGGCGAGCTCCAGCCGCTTCGGCCCGGTCATGACGTCGTCATCCTCGCCTGCGGGCCGCATCCGGTCCTCGCGTCGCTCGGTGCCGCCCGCGAGCTCGCCGCTGCCGGGATCTCGGCTGCCGTCCTCAATGCTCATACAGTCAAGCCGTTCGATGAGGCGGCGCTGATCGAGGCGGTCAGGCCGGCCCGTCTCGTGGTGACGGTCGAGGAGCACTGGTGCGCCGGAGGCCTCGGCGGAATGGTCGCTGAGGTACTGAGCCGCCGGCTCCCCAGACCCCTGATGACCTTCGGCGTCCCCGATGTCTTCGCCGCCAGGGTCGGCGATCACGAGCATCTGCTCCGGCATTTCGGGATCACCCCGGCGGCCATTGCCGCCGGAGTTGGTTATGCTCTCGGCTGGCGCTCCGCCGATGCCGTGGCGCGTGGCGCGGAGGCGAACTCTACACTCCTGCGGCTGGCTAAGTCGCCCGGGTAACGGCAGCTACGCCCTGATGGCTGCGGAGAACCGGGCGATGGTATTTCGCCCAGGTACGCTGACCACATCCGCAAGGAGGTGGCAGTGGGTGCTCGCAGCTTCTACCGGACACCTTTTCACTCAGCAGCAAGCGCAAGGCCGGGCACTAAGATAAGAATATTGATTGGCAATCACCCGCCAATACTGCGCGAAGGTCTCCGGGCCATACTCGAACGCGAGCCGGACTTTGATGTCGTCGGAATCGCGGACGGAGACGACGAGCTGCATTGAGCTGGCCTCCCTGCTCAGGCCCGACATTCTCATGATTGATGCCGCGCCGGCCGGCGGGACCGGCCTCGAACTGGCACGCAAGCTGCGGAAAGCGGATCCTGAGGTGGTCTCTCACGTCATAGTCATCGGCAAGCCGCTCGACGCTGACACGGTCATCGATCTTATCCAGGCGGGCTTGCGCGGTTTCATTGAAGAGAACGTGTGCTGCGACGTCCTTCCCGTAAAAATACGCCAGTTCGCCGCTGGAGTCCCCATCGCCGAGCCGGCCACGATGTCCGTTCTATTCGACTGGTGCATGCGGCAGGAACGACCTGGCCGGCCAGCCTTCGATAGTCAGCTATCCAGGCTCAGCAGTCAGGAGCAGCGGGTACTCGCCCTGATGTCCGAGGGGCTGTCGACCGCGCGGATCGCCAAGTTCCTTCAGGTCGGCGAGACCACGATCAGGACGCACGTGCAGCGGATGAAACTAAAGCTAGACCTCAGCTCGCGTGACCAGCTAATCGCGTTCGCCGTCCGGTGCAGCGAGTAGTTCCAGTGCTGTGGCCAGTCCGGTCACCTCTTCATTCTCCGCGTATGCCTCGATACAGTTGAGCGGTAACCTTTTTCTCCGACAAAAGGCGACACGACCGCTACATGGATCGAGGCTAGATGAATCCCACGACATCGGAGACCAAGCGCGGGTCTCGCCTTCCAGACGGCCCGTCGGGTCTTCCGGTCATCGGCAAGCAAGTGCCATTCATACGCGACCCGCTGAGCTTCCTGATCAAGGCCCACCGGACCTACGGCGACCTCGTCTCGCTACCATTGAACGGCCGGTCGGTGATCGCCGCATTTGGCGGCGATCAAGTCCAGACCGTCTTCGACTCCTTCGGCACAGGAATCGACCTCAGCATGGTCGGCGGCATTAATCCTCCGATCAAGCACAGTCTTCAGGGCCGGGGCCCGCTTAACACCGTCGGCACCGAGCACGACCTTTACCGAGAACTAGCGGCGCGGGCGATGCGCGGCGAGTCGGCGCGACTTTACTCGTCAATCTCGGTCAAGATGGTCGAGCAGATGATCAGCGGCTGGAAGATTGGCTCTGAAATCGATCTGCTGCCCGAGATGGGCCGCCTGTCGCACCGGATATTTAAGTACTACATGTTCGGCTCCGATATCGTGACGACCGATCCGGAACTCAATGAGGCGGTCGAGTTCTATGTGCGCCTCCTAGAGTCGAACAGGTACCGTATCGGCTCAACCCTGGTCCCGTGGAATGTACCCGGCGTGTCTCAGCGGGCGACCCTGCGGCGGCACATGGACCTCATGGACTCACGAATCCGCGCCATCATCGACGGATCGTATCCGGCCGAGGAACTGTGCCTGTCCATGGCGCTGGCCAAGGAACTCGAGCGCCACGATATGGAAAAAGACGCGTCGCTCATACGCGAGCTTTCCCTGCAACTCCACTGGGCCGGGATTACCTCGGTAGCCTCGTCGACGACCTGGGCACTGCTCATGCTCGCCCTGCACCCAGCCGAGGCGCGAAAGCAGCTGGACGAGACTCAGGCAGCGCTCGGCGGCAGGGTGCCAGAAATGCAGGACCTGCGGCTGCTGCCCCGGCTTGATGCTGTACTCAACGAGTCCATGCGCCTTTACCCAGGCGCGGTCTACGAATTCAAGCGAGTAATCGGACCCATCGATATCGACGGCTATAAGCTCCCGCCAGGAGCACCACTTCTGCTGGCACCCTACGTCACGCATCGCTGCGAGCAATCGTGGAGCGATCCCGAGGTCTTCAATCCCGACCGGTTCGTTGACCGCCGCAGCGCCTACAACAAGGGCTCGTTCGCCCCCTGGGGCGCCGGCGACCGCTCCTGCATCGGAAAGGTACTAGGCCGGATGGCCATCACCGCCGCGGTGGGCGGCATAGGCCAGCGATTCCGGCTTGACCTGGTCCCAGGGCAGACCATCCACCCGCAGGCCGGGCTACTCGGACTCCGGCTTTACCCCAGACCAGGCGTACGCATGACCGTCGCCGCCCAAGATGGCGAGACCGAGCGCTCAGTAACCGAGGTATCAGGCACAATCGTCGGCGCCACCCCCGGCCCCATGTGACCTGTGCCCGGAGCCCCCGCCCGCACCAGGTTTCCGTGATCAAGGCAGCCAGCCCGAGCCCGACAGCTCCCGCCCCCGCCAGGTTCCGTGATCATGATCGTGGTCTTGATCACGGAAACCCGGTGGCGCGAGGTTGCACGGGGGGTGATTATCCGGGTCGCTGGGAGAGGCAAAACTCATTTCCCTCGGGGTCGGTCAGCACCGCGTGGGTGTCGCGCACTTCCGACACGGCCGCGCCTAGTGACTCAAGCCGCTTTAGCTCGGTGTCGAATGAGTCGCAGTACAAGTCCAGGTGCATGCGGTTCTTCACCGACTTTGACTCGGGGACGAGCTGAAAGAAAATGCGCGGTCGATTGCCTGGCGCTTCTACCAGGACATTCGGATCGTCTTCAGGGTCAAAGATTCCATTGGCCCGCAATCGCTCGAGTTCGGCTTCGTCGTAAGGAGCGATATCGTAGTCGTCAAGAGCCGCGGCCCAGAACCGGGCGATCGAGGCCGGGTGCCGGCAATCAAATACAACATCGTGCAGACGAGCCATGGCCAGATCATTTCATGCCGACGATTGACCTGCCACCCCCGCCGTTCGTCGCCGCGACACCCGCGTTCGCTACCGGTTAAGGGTGTCGATGGCGATCTTTCTGAGCTCGGCCGCCGAGACCGCGCCGTCGTCGGTGCCTGTCCGGAGTACGGCAAGGTAGGCCGCCGCGATCGGAGCCAGGTTCAGGTCCGGGTAGCTGTCGGTGGCGCAGGCGAGAATGCCATGTAGCTCGCTGCCACGCCGTTCCAGGGTCAGCTCTAGCTCCGCATCAGACCGTCCTGTGTCCAGGTCGAGCGCGCTGAGGCTAACCCCCGCCGCGGGGAGGGTAATCCCCGCCAGTCCATCGAGCAGGTTAAAGGTTATGTCCACCAGAGCGGACGAGCGCGCTGGCTCGATCATCAGGGTTCTGGTCACGACATCGAAGGGCAGCTGCTGATGTTCATAGACCGTCGCGACGGCCGCACTCGCTAGCCGCAGCAGCTCCCTGAAGTCGGTGTCGCCGCCGGCGTCTAGCAGCACTGGCAGCGTGTTGACGAACTGGCCGACTATCTCGGTGGTTCCGGGAAGCACGCGGTTGGCGAGCGGCACCCCGATGCTCAGGGAGTCCTGCTCGCTGGCGGCGGAGATCACGGTGTAGAAGGCGGCCAGGAGCAGGGTGAACTGGGTGACGCCGGCCGAGGCGCTGGCCTGCGCGACAGCGGCTGCCAGGTCGGCTGGCAGCTGGAACAGTAGCTGCCGCCCGGCCGAGGTCTGCCGCCCGCCACGGTGCCCGGGCAGCCGGGACCCGGCGGTGCTGCCGTCAAGCCGGTCGCGCCAGTAGCGCATGGCCGCCTCGGCCTCTGGTCCCGCCAGCCAGGCATGCTGCCACCGGGCGTAATCCAGGTAGCCAAGGCCGGGCTCGGGCAGCGAGTCAGACTGGTCACCGAGGTAGGCCGCGATCAGCTCACGCGCCAGGACCGCTCGGGACCAGCCGTCCCAGAGCAGCGGATGCAAGGTCACCGCCAGGACGTGCTCGCCGGACTTGATCCGGTAGGCAGTAAATCTGGCGAGCGGGCCCCGCTCAGGATCGAAGCTCTCGGTTATCTGCCGGAGCACGCCCCGTTCTGCCTCGGCCGCGTCGGCCACTTCGACTAGCGACACGGCCGGCGGCGCGGCGGCCCGGGCGACTTGTACCAGCTCGTCGGCCTGGCGAGCGAAGGCTGCCCGCAGCATCTCGTGCCGAGCGGTCAGCGCCTCGACCGCCTGCCGCAGCCGGCCGAGGTCCAGCGGGCCGGAGATCCGGACAGCGAGTGGCTTGTTGTCCAGGGTTCCCGCAGCCAGGAACTGACGCCAGATGACCCGTTGCTGCTCAGTGAGCGGCACGCGGTCACCCTCGGCGATGCGGGTCACGGTCGCGATGAGATCGGCCGGCCGGCGTCGGTCACCGTCGGCGGGCCAGCGCTCAGTCCCCTCGTCATCAGGTAGTCCGCTAGCTCAGAGACTGACTGGGTGGTGATCAGGGTCCGCAGCGGCACCTCGATCGACAGCGCATCGCTGATCCGCCATTGCAGCTCCACTAGCTGCAGCGAGTTACCTCCGAGGCCAAAGAAACTGTCGTGGATCCCGACGTCCGCGATCCCGAGCGCGCGGGCGAACACCTCATCGGCGAGTATCCGCTCCAGGTCGGTGCGGGGCTCGACCCGAGGCTGGCCCGCTGCCGCTGCCGCTGCCGCTGCCGCGTCCGCGTCATCGACGGCGGGCAGAGCCGCCCGGTCGACCTTGCCGCTGGGTGTGAGCGATAGCGCGGCCACCGGGATGATGCGCGCGGGCACCATGTACGCCGGCAGTCGCTCGCTCAGCTGCCGCCTGAGCTGCCCCGGGTCAAGCCGTACGCCGGGCTCGGGCATGACGAACGAGATGAGGTGCCTGGACTCGGCTGGCGTCTCGCGAACCGCCACAACGGCGTGCCGAACCCCAGGGCACGCGCCAAGCACTGCCTCGATCTCGCCGATCTCAATGCGGTAGCCCCGGATCTTGATCTGATCGTCGGACCGGCCGATGAAGTCGAGCGCGCCGTCGCCGCCATAGCGGGCCAGATCCCCCGTGCGGTAGAGCCGCGCGCCCGGACTGGCACCGAACGGGTCAGGAACGAATCGGGCTGCCGTCATGCCCGGCCGGCCGAGGTAACCGCGGGCCAGACCATGGCCGCCGAGGTAGAGCTCGCCTTTCACGCCGACGGGTACCGGCCGCATCCCGGCATCGAGCACGTAGGTCTGGTGGTTGGGCATGGGGAAGCCGATCGGCGGCGTTCGCTCATACCGCCCGGCCAGCTCCATCAGCGTCATGGTCACGGTCGCCTCGGTCGGGCCGTAGCCGTTGAAGGCCCGGCGGCCCGGTGCCTGCCACCGCGTGGCCAGCTCGCCGCTGAACGCCTCACCGCCGATGAGCTGGATGCGCAGAGCCTCGAAGGCATCGGCTGGCAGCAGCTCAAGTACCGCGGGCGGGATGTCAACGAGAGTAATCTGCTGGTCGATCATCAGCGAAGTCAGCGCCGCCGGGTTCAGCACGATCTCCTGGTCGGCCATGACCAGGCAGCAGCCGCTGCACAGCGCGACGAAGACCTCAAGCACGGACACGTCAAAGCACGAGGTGGCGAACTGCAGTACCCGGTCAGCGGGCCTGACCCCGATCTCGGCGCTCATCGACAAGGCCAGGTCAGCGACCGAATGATGCGAGATCATCACGCCCTTGGGCAGGCCCGTCGATCCTGAGGTGTAGATGACATAGGCGAGCCCCTCCCCTGTCACGGCCGCCGCGTCCTGGCCCGCCGCGTCCTGGCCAGCCGCAAGGCCCTGGCCGACCACAGTGTCCAGGCAGACGATCGGACCCGCATAGCCGGGAAGCGAGCCGAGCAGGTGTGACTGCGTGAGGAGGACAGCGGGACGGGAGTCGGCGAGGATGAATTCGAGTCGCTCCGCCGGGTGCGTGATATCCAGCGGCACGTATCCGGCACCGGCCTTCAGTATTCCGAGAATACCGAGGGGGAAATAGAGCGATCGCTCGACGCAGATCGCGACCATCGTGTCATTGCCCACTCCAAGTGACCGCAACTCGGCTGCGAGCACGCTGGCTTGCCGGCTAGCTCGCCGTAACTCAGCTGCCCTTCAGGAGCGCTGACGGCTATCGAATCCGGGATCATTTCCGCATGTCGCTCCACGAGCTGGTGAACCGCCTCGAACTGACGCGGACGCTCAGTCGCATTCCAGGTGACCAGCAATTCATCGAGCTCGGCGGAGGACATGACCGGCAGGTCAGCTATTCGCCGGTCCGGATCCATGGCCAGGCCCGCCAGCAGGATGGCCAGGTGCGAGGTTATCTGCGCACAGGCCGCGGTATCAAAAAGATCGCTGTCGAACTGCAGGCGCCCGGTCAGCGCACCGTTGTACTCGCGCAGGTCAACCGAGATATCGAACTTCGCTGTGCCGTGGTCGGTCTCGATCGCGCCGATCGTAAAATCGCCGACGCTGACATCCTGCGCCGGGCTGTTCTGCAGCACAAAGAATACCTGGAAGAGCGGATTGCGTCCTGAGTCGCGTTCCGGCTGGAGTTCATCGACCAGCATCTCGAATGGCAGATCCTGATGAGCATAGGCGGCCAGCGCGGTGGCACGGGTACGAGCCAGAAGTTCCCGGAAAGCTGGATTACCCGACAAGTCGCCACGGAATACCAGGGTGTTTACGAAACATCCGATGAGATGCTCGGTCTCCACCCGGCTCCGGCCCGCGACCGGCGATCCGACCAGCATCTCAGACTGCCCCGAGTAACGCATAAGCAGCACCTGAATGGCCGCCATCAAGGTCATGAAGAGGGTGGCGCCCTCGGATCTGCTCAGCTCCTTCAGGCGGGCCAGAACCTGAGGCTCTATCTCGATCGGGCAGGTGGTCGCCAGGTACCGCCGCACCGCCGGAGGCTGCTGCGCATTCTGCGGCTCAAGGGCGACCGGGGCGCCCGCGAGCTGCCCCCGCCAGTAGTCCAGCAGGTCAGCGAGCTTGCCGCCGGCCAGCTCAGCGCGCTGCCACTGCGCATAGTCCGCGTACTGAACGGGCAGGTCAGGCAGTCCCGGCGGCTCCCCAGCAGCCAGCCCGGCGTAAATCGCGATCATATCGCGCAGGAAAATGTCATCTGACCAGCCATCGGAAATCAGATGATGCATGAGGTAGACGAACACGTACTCGTCGTCCCGCACCCGGAACAGGCTGAACAAGAATAGCGGCCCGCGCTCGATGTCGAAGCAATGACCGCGGCTAGCCCTGACCCGGTTAAGTGCCTCATCCTCCGGGTCCTGGCAAGCACGCAGATCTACCACCTCGAGCTCGGCCGGCCCGACCGGATCGACGATCTGGGCTGGCAGGCCGTCGATCCGCGCAAAGCGCGTGCGCATAACATCGTGTCTCTTGACAACCTCGGTCAGGCTGGCCCGCAGCATCTCGATATCGAGCGGTCCCGACAGCCGGCTCGCCAGCGGAATGGTGTTATACGAAGTACTCCGGCCGGCCAGCTGCTCGACCACCCAGAGCCGCTCCTGCGCCGATGACAAGACAGCGGGCCCGGCGGACTCGCGGGCGGGGATGTGCGAGTCGACCCGGTCGTGCGACCCCGGCTCCATTTTTCCAGCAAAGCCGCGCGCTCCGGAGATAGCCGGCGAGCTCGCACCGCTGACGGTTGAGGATCCAGCATCAACGCACTCCTTGCTGACGATTACGGCGATGCGCCGTGACGGTCGGACCGTCGGTAATAGCCATTGTCAGCCGTTGTCCGCCCTGACGGCCAGTGGTTAGCTTTCTGGCCGGCAGGCGAGTGAGAATAGTAAGCGATAAGAGAGGACAGCCCATGCTGAGCACCGCGAGCGATGAGACTTACCGGGTAGTAAAGAATGACGAAGAGCAGTACTCGATCTGGCCAGCCGACGGCAATCATCCGGCCGGCTGGCACGCGACCGGCTACGAGGGCACTAAGGATGCCTGCCTGGCTCATATTGATGAGGTGTGGACCGACATGCGGCCGCGCGGCCTGCGCCAGGCCCTGGCCGACGCGAAGGCGACGCCGCCGGTCCCGGCCGCCTCGCCCGCACCACCGGTGCCGTCCCTGGTGTCACGGCTGTGCGCGGGCGAGCAGCCGGTCGAGGTGGTGCTCAGGCCTGAGCCGTCGCTCGACCGGTTCCGGCGGGCGCTCGACGGCAAGTACCTTCACCTCCGGTTCACCGAGACGATCGGCGGCACTGAGGTGGGCGTGGCCCTGTCCCTGCCCGACTCCATCGACCTGTCCCAGGCCGACCTGTCCGCCGGCACGGGCACGGTCAGGCTGGCGGGTGAGCTGGTGCTCGACTTTGAGCCGCTGCGCTGCGAGGCCAGGATCGACCTCGCGAGCCTTACCGGTCAGGGACTGCTGCTGAAGTCGTAGCCCGCGCCAGCTGGCACGTGCCATCGATGTCCGACGCGAAGCTCGCCAGGCGATCGTCGGTGTAGATGAGCCGCACCGGCAGCTCGACCTCGTAGTGCTCGGCTAGCCGCCGGATCATCCGCGCCGCCATCAGCGAATCGCCGCCCAGATCGAAGAAGCGGTCGTCCCGCCCGATGCTGGCGATGCCGAGCATCTCCCTCCACAGGTCGGCGACCGTTCGCTCCGTTCCTTCCCGCAGCGCGGCGCCGATCGCCGATGATCTGGCTCCGGCCGAGCTCCTGGCCGCCAGTGCCTGACGGTCAATCTTGCCCGAATCAGTGCGCGGCATCTCGGTCAGGAGCTCGAAGCTGGCCGGGATCATGTACGCGGGCAGCCGCCGGCGCAGCGCGGCGCGGAAGGCGATCGCGTCCCAGGCGTCAGATACCTCGTGCAGGCGCACATACGCCGTGATCCTCGGCAGGCCGTCCCAGGCCGACAGCATCGCGACGGCTTCAGCCACGTCATCGAGGTCCAGCATCGCGCTCTCGATCTCGCCAAGCTCGACCCGGTGACCGCGAATCTTGACCTGGCTGTCGAGCCGGCCGTGCATCTCTAGTCCGCTGCCGGTCCACCGGCCGCGGTCGCCGGTCTGGTAGCAGCGCTCTCCCCCGGTGCCGCGCGGATCCGGGCGGAACACGCTCGCGGTTAGCCCCGGCCGGCCAAGGTAGCCTCGGGAAACTCCTACCCCACCGCAGATGACCTCGCCGGGCACGCCGGGCGGCACCCGGCGCATGGCCGCGTCGACGAGGTCCACTCGCGAGCCAGGCAGCGGATCGCCGACCGGGACAACCGCGAGGTTGTCGAGCTGGCCGGTCAGGTCGACCCAGGTCGAGCAGAAGCTGTCCTCGGTGGTCCCGTACAGGTTGACTAGCCGGTCAATCCCGAGGCTAGCGACCCGCCGGGCGAGCGGCGCTGACAGCAGCTCCCCGCCGAGCCCCACGGTCCTGACCGAGTCGGGCCATCCGTCCAGGTCGAGCAGTGCCGCCAGGGCGGACGGGACCGTCGTGAGCAAGGTGATCCGGTCACGCTCGGCGAGTTCCGGCAGGTCAAGCACGCTGTCGGCGAGCACTGCCGTGCCCCCGGATGCCAGCGGCCCGAAGATCTCGAACATCGACAGGTCAAAGCCCAGCGAAGTCCCCGCGAGCACGCCGGACAGCTCGGCGTCGGAGAAGACCCGCCTGGCCCACGCGATGCGCGCGAGAGCTTCCCGGTGCGTGACAGCGACGCCTTTGGGGCGGCCGGTCGACCCCGAGGTGTAGATCACGTAGGCGAGCTGCCGGTCATCGACCAGGCCAGGCAGCGAAGACAGCACCCCGGCTGCTCCGGGAGGCACGGCCGCTATGACGTCATCGACCGTGCTGACCGACACGTCCCACGCGTCGAGCCACGTCGCCGTGTCCGGATCGCAGAGTACGAGCTTCGCGCCGGCATCGCGCATCATCTCCGCCCGCCGCTCCGCTGGGTCGCCGAGCCGGATCGGCAGGTAGGCACCGCCGGCCGCGAGGACACCGAGCACGGCGACGATCAGGTCGGCGGACCGCTCGTGGCAGATCGCGACGCGGTCCTCGATCGCCACGCCGCTGGCCACCAGTCCGGCCGCGAGCAGGCGGGCCCGCTCGATCATGGCGGCATAGGTCAGCGCGCCGGCCGAGGTCGCGATCGCGACCCGGTCAGGAGTCAG
Source organism: uncultured Actinomycetota bacterium (assembly GCA_963819285.1). Lineage (GTDB taxonomy): Bacteria > Actinomycetota > Actinomycetes > Streptosporangiales > Streptosporangiaceae > Chersky-822. Next base: position 493,086 of record CAWFVM010000004.1, on the reverse strand, counting down.
CCGCGCCTGCGCCTCCACCACCCCGAAGAGGTCATCGCGGGAGAACCCGGTGACCTCGCCGCCCTCCCCCCAGGAGTCAAGCTGGCGGTGCTCGTCCGGCGACGACAGCTCATAGCCTGCTATCTGGCGGTCAGGCTCCTCGCTCGCCGCGCACGCCAGGCGAATGAACCGGTCGGCAAAGGCCCGCATGGTCCGCTCGTCGAACAGCGCCGTGTCATATTCGAAGGCGACCGTCACGTCGTCATCAAGAGTCGGCCTGATCATGATGCTGAGATCGCATTTGGCTGTGTCGACGTCGAGCGGCGACAGTTCAGCGGCCAGCCCCTGCAGCCGCATGGCCGGCGCCGTCGGCTGAGCCGCGATCATGACCTGCAGCGGGGCGCCCGCCTGGTCGCGACCCGCCAGGGCCTGCCTGATGACCTGCGTGAACGGCGCCTGCTGATGATCGAGTGCGTCCACAATCTCACGACGGGCTCGCCTGAGCAGTTCGCGATAGCTTGGCCGGCCGGTGAGGTCGGCTCGCAGCACGACGGCATTGACGATGCATCCGAACAGGTCAACGGTCTCGCTGGTGGTGCGCGCGGACACCGACATGCCGAGGCCGAACCGGTCGGTGCCGCTCTGCGCGGCCAGCAGCGCCCAGATCAGCGCCGTGACCGCCATGAAGTGCGTCGCGGACTCCTGCCGCGCCGTCTCATCGAGCACCCGCCGTACCGCAGGCGGGATCGCGGCGACGATGACCGCCGCCGGATGGCGGCCTTCGGCCTGACGCGGCCGGTCGGCGGGCAGTGCCAGCTCAGGCAGCCCGGCCAGGCGCCCGCTCCACCACTCAAGCTCACGGTCGCCTGAGGTCGTCCACCAGGCTCGCTGCGCGCTCGCCCAGCGCGCGTATGAGCCTGCCGGACCGGCGAAGGGCTTGTCCTGGCTGTAGGCCAGGCCAAGCTCGGCCGCGAGCAGCTCAAGCGACTGCCCGTCGCAGATCGCGTGGTGCGCTACGAAGATCAGCCGGTGATCATCCTCGCTGACGCGCACGAGCCTGGCCCGCCAGGCCTGCCCCGCGGTCAGGTCGAAGGGCTGATTGGCCAGCTCGCCCGCGATCTCGCCGGCTTCCGCCTTGTCCGCCGCGATCGTCACCGGCAGGCAGGCCTGATAGGACGCGAGTACCTGCTGTCGTGGCACGCCGTCCACGACCGGAATGAACATTCGCAGGCCATCGCGACGTTCGACGACCCGGCGAAGCGCACGCTCAAGTCGCGGCGCGTCGAGGTCCCCCCGCAGGCGGATCATGGCTGGCACGTGGTAGGCCGACCCGGCCGGATCGAGCGAATGGAGCAGCCAGAACGTTTCCTGGGTGAGACCGAGCGGCGAGCAGCCGGTCACCGGGCCGTCGTCAGAGTCCGGCGCGCCTGGCCCCGGCCGGGCGGCGCCCCCGGCGAGGACAGCGAGCGCCAGCCCGGCGATCGTGGGAGTCTCGACGAACTTTTCCACCGACACCGGCACGCCGGTCTCTTTCTCCAGGTACGCGAGCAGGCGGAGCGCGATCATGGAGTGCCCGCCGTCCAGGAAGAAGTTCCCGTCGGGATCAGGATCACCGAGCTCAAGCACGTCGGCCCAGATCCGCGCGACTACCTGCTCAGTCGGGCTGAGCGGCCGGCGCTCCTGGCTCGGCCGCCGCACCGGCATCGCCCGCATGGCGGTGCGATCCAGCTTCCCGTTCGGCAGCCTGGGCAGCGCGCCGAGCGTGACATACAGGTCAGGAATCTCGGCGGCCGGCAGCTGCTCGGCAGCCCATCGGGTCAGCTCGGCGCCGGTCGCCTCGCCGACCACATAGGCGATCAGGCAGGCGTCAGGCTGCCCGGCCCGGTGCAGCTCGACAGCCACCTCACGCACCCCCGGGTGCGAAGACAGGGCCTCCTCGACGCCATTCAGCTCGATCCGGACGCCGCGGAGCTTGATCTGACGGTCAGAGCGGCCGAGGAAGATGAGCTCGCCGTCGGTCCGGCGCCTGACGACATCGAGCGTCCTGAAGGCGCGGGCGCCCCCGGCTGCGGGCACAAACCGCTCGGCGGTCAGGCCAGGGCTGCGCGGATAGCCTCGGGCCAGCTTGCTCCCGCTGAGCATCAGCTCGCCGGGGACGCCCGCCGCCGCTGGCCGTCCGCGCCGGTCGATGACCCCGGTCGATGACCCGTGCATCGGCAGGCCGATGCTGAGCAGCCTGACCTGGCCCGGATCGAGCTCCGCGCTCGCGGAGTAGACAGTGTCCTCCGTGGGCCCGTACACGTTCAGTACCCGCGCCCTCGGTACCTGAGCCAGGTCGCCGACGAGCTGTGGTGTCGCCGCCTCCCCGCCGAGATTGATGACCCTGAGGCTGGCCGGCAGGCCCTGGCCAAGCAGCTCCTTCACCACAGCGGGGACGGTATTCAGCAGCGTCACGTGCTCGCGCTCGGCGAGTCGCGGCAGGTCCAGGCTGTGCGCGGCCAAGGTCACCGTCCCGCCGAGCGCCAGCGTCACGAGCAGCTCGAATACCGACAGATCAAACGTCAGCGCGGTGCCGGCCAGTACCGACTCCAGATCCTCGCGCTGGTAGGCGGCCGCCGCCCAGTCAGCCAGGGATCCGATACCGCGCCTCGGCACGGCCACGCTCTTCGGCCGGCCCGTAGATCCAGACGTGAAGAGCACGTAAGCGAGCTGATCGGGATGGACAAGCCCGTGTCCGGCATCATCAGTACCGTCGGCCTTCGCCTGCCTGGCGGCGCCAGCCTCGTCCAGGTTCAGGACAGGCCTGCCGGCGGCGAGGCCGGCCGCCAGCCCGCCGGAGGTGACGATCAGGACCGGGTCGGCATCGGCGAGGATGGCGGCCAGGCGCGCCGCTGGCAGGCTGGCATCGAGCGGGCAGTAGGCGCCGCCAGCCCGCAGGATCGCCAGCAGCACGACCACCAGGTCGGGCACTCGCGGCACCGCGACCCCTACGCATTTCTCCGGACCGACGCCGAGCGCGCTGAGCCGCGAGGCGAGCGCGCCGCTCGCTGCCCGCAGGCCGGCGTAGCTGACCGCGACCTGACCTTGCCGCACGGCCACCGCATCAGGGGTTAGCTCGGCCCTGGCCAGGATCTGGGTCACGATATCCCGCGCCGTCCCGGCCGGACCCTGCTGGCTGGCCACCCGCTCGCGGTCAGGCGGCAGCTCGCTGATCCGGCAGGCGGGATCGGCGGCCACCGTGCGCAGGACGTCAGCCAGCCGCCCGAGAATGACACGGGCGGTCGGCTCGTCCAGGATCTCGGTCGAGTACCTGAGCCGGGTCCGCGTGCCGTCCTGGCCCGCGGCGATCTCGACGGTCAGGTCGAAGATCGACTCCGGTGCGGGCACGGCCACCGAGACCAGCGAAAGCCCGCCGGCGACCATGGCCACGCCTTCGGCTCCCAGGGCAACCGAGGCGAAGCCGGCCGGTGCCGATGGCGGCGCCTGGTGGACCAGGAGCGACACATCGAACAGCGGATTGCGGCCGTCCGCACGGATCGCGGCGGCGCTCTCGGCGATCTCGGCGAAGGGCAGTCCGTCGTGCTTGAGCGCGCCGACGGTGGCGGCGTGCGCACGCTGCGTCAGCTCGGTAAAGGTGAGGTCGCTGTCCGCCCGGACGTGCAAGGGCAGCGGGTGCGCGAGGTATCCGACGACGGCACGGGAGGCGCGGTCAGCCCGGCCGGCCGTCATCGAGCCCACCACCACGTCCGGTCCGTCGCTATAGGTCACGAGCACAGCAGCCAGCGCGGCGAGCAGCACGGCGAACTGGCTGCCGCCGCTGGCGGCGGCCAGGCGATTGAGCTGGGCCAGCCCCACGCCGGCGATCTCGGTGTCGACGAGGTCCGCCGCCAGCTCGTGCCGGGATCGGCGCGGCCGGTCGGCGGGCAGCGCCAGGCTCGGCTTGCCGCGCGCGGCCGTAGCCGCCCACCACGCTCTCAGTTCCGCGAGCCTGCCCGGATCGGCCGGGGTCACCGCGAGCTCGCTGGCGGGAGGCAGGTCAGGAGTCCGTCCGCTGGCGAATTCGGCGTAGCCGATTCCGATCTCGCTGAAGATGACCGCCATGGACCAGAGGTCAACCGCAGCGTGGTGCGCGGTGATGACGAGAAGAGGCTTCTCCGCGCGCTGCAAGATCGCGCTGCGCAGCAGCAGGCCAGCGGACAGGTCAAACGGCTCTTCGGCGAGCTGGCGCACTCGGGCAGCCACCTCACGGTCGGGCAGCTCCTCGATGTCTATCACCGCGAGCTGCTGCCCGGCCGTCACCGGGGTCGCCCAGACCTCGCCCTCGCGCAGCTCAAGCCTGCTCCGCAGGGCCGGGTGCCGCTGCACGACCAGCTCAAGTGCCTGGCGCAGGGCCGCCACGTCCACCACTCCCCTGATCTCGAAGGCGCGCGCGAGGTGGTGCATGGTCGTACCTGGATAGCGCTGCTCCAGAAACCACACCGAGGCCTCCTGCGGCGTGGCCGGCCCGCGTCCCCCGTCCTGACCGCCGCCAGGACGTCGGCATCCGCCTCCGGCCTCGGCCGCACCGGTCCCTCGGCGACCGCCGCCGCCAGGCCGGCCACCGAGTCAGACTCAAAGAGCTCGGTCAGCGTCACGGCCGCACCAAGCTCGGCCGCCAGATCGGCCTGCAGCTGGGTCAGCGTGAGCGAGTCGAGACCGGCATCTACCAGCGAGACTGAGCTGTCGATCTGGCTCGCGGGCACGCCAAGAAGGTCAGCGCACCAGACCTGCAGCCAGGAGGTGATCTCGGCCGCGCGCCGGCTGGCCGGCTGCTCTTCGAGTACCTGCGGCTGGCCCTGTGGTGACTGGCCCTGTGGTGACTGGCCCTGCGGTGACTGGCCCTGCGGTGACTGGCCCTGCGGCGGCTGGCTCTGCGCGAGCACCGGCAGCGTGCCAGCCAGATAGCTGGCCCGCGCGACGGATCGCCGTAGCTTGCCGCTGCTCGTCCTGGGCAGCTTGCCCCGGCGCACCAGGGCAACACAGCCAGGCCGCACCCCGCACAGCCGCACGAGCGCGGACCTGACGCTTGTCAGCACCGCGGTGAGTTCGGATTCGGCACCAGGGCGCCCCGGCAGCTCGACCACGACAACCAGCTCTTCCTGGTCACGCAGATCCGCCGCGAACGCGACCACGGCACATCCGGCCAGCGCCGCATCGCAGGAAGCCACCTCGGCCTCGACATCCTCGGCGAAGATGTTCCTGCCCCGGATCACGATCACATTCTTGGAGCGTCCGGAGACCGACAGCATGCCCTCGGTGAAGAAGCCAAGGTCGCCGGTGCGCAGCCAGCCGTCGGCGCCAAACACCTCAGCGGTAGCGACGGCGTTGCGCCAGTATCCGCGAGCGACGCTGCTGCCCTTCACCGCGATCTCACCGATCACGCCATCGGCGACCGGCTGGCCAGAGGAGCTATCGAGGATCGCTACCTCGCCGCCGTGCAGCGGCGTGCCGACCCCGACTAGCGGCGGCGCGTCGCTGTCATCGGGCCGGCTGATGACGGTCGCGCCGCTGCCTCGCCGCACGCCAGTCACGATCAGCGTCGACTCCGCCAGGCCATAGCAGGGATAGAAAGCGCTTGGCGCGAAGCCGGCGACCTCGAATGCCTGCGCGAACCGGCGGAGCGTCTGCGCTCGCACCGGCTCGGCTCCGACGAACGCCACCTCCCAGCTGGACAGGTCAAGTGCCGCACGCTGCTCAGGCGTCGTCCGCATGACGCAGGCCTCATAGGCGAAGTTCGGGCCGCCGGAGATCGTCGCGCGGTCCGCGCTGATCGCCTCAAGCCAGGCGAGCGGGCGCCGGACGAAAGCCGCAGGCGACATGAGCGTGACCGGTATGCCGGCCCACAGCGGTACCAGCAGGCCCCCGATAAGTCCCATATCATGATATGGAGGTAGCCAGATCACGCCCCGGTCCGTGGTCGTGACCTCCATGGCCGCACAGACCGCACTGACATTGCTGGCCAGATTGTCGTGCGTCACCATGATGCCCTTGGGCAGGCCGGTGGAGCCCGAGGTGTACTGGAGCATCGCGATGTCCAGGCTGGCCGGGGCCGCCGCCTCGCGATCATGGTCATCAAGCAGGCGCAGGTCGAGCACTCCGGCGGGGGTGAGGGCGGCTACCGCTCCCGAGTCACGGATAATCGGATTGCCCGCCACATCGTCAAGCGCCGCGACCGGATTGCGAGACCGCGGCGGCAATGGTACCGCGACAGTCTGCGCCAGCAGGCAGCCAAGAAACCCGGCCAGATAGTCAAGCCCTGGCGCGAGCGACAATGCGATTCGCTGCCCAGGCAGGGCAATAGGACTAACGAGCTCAGCGACCGCGCTAGCGCGATCGGCCAGTTCCTGGTAAGTAACCTCGCGAGGCTCGAATCGATCGGCCAGTTCGCGATATCCGATGCATCGCGGAGAATTCAGGCCACGTCGCCCGAGCATCGCCAGCAACGCTGGCTGGCTTCCGTGAGCTGGCACAACACCGACCCCGCTTCCGTCAGGTCTTGCATGACATCACGACTCGCAGGCGACGGTCGCAGGCTCCGGCAGAAGTGGAGCCGCCCACGCGGGCTGAGGCTTTCCCAGCTGCGTGTCGAGCCCGCAAGTGGTCAGCATAAGAGCCGTCTTCGCGAAATAGCCAGGTGTCAGGCCGCGATTGGCTCGCTGGGCATTGAGATGTCCCGCCGGCGGGACAAAGTGCGCTTCGATCATGACACGCGGCCGGAAGCCAGCCGTCCGATGATTCCGCGGAACGGAGCCCGATTTGACGAAGTCACCAGGCGCCAGCCTGAGGTCAGAATGGGCGATACCGGCATCCCTGGCCCAGGAACGATTCTGGTTTACCGAGCAGCTCGTGCCGGCGACCGCTGTCCACAATCTCGCCTGCACGGTCGGCTTGCGGGGCCGGCTCGACCTGCCCGCGCTCAGGCTGAGCCTGGCCGAGATCGTCCGCCGGCACGATATCTTGCGGATGCGGCTTAGCGCGGAGTCAGCCGGGCTGGTTCAGCGGTTCAGCCTCCGCCCCGACTGGCACCTCGACGTGGTCGAGATCGCCGGCACGGACCCCGCGCAGGCGGCACAGCTCACCTCGCAGCTGGCGGCACAGCCATTTGACCTGGTCGGCGGCGCGCTCTTCCGGGTCACCCTGCTCCGGCTATCGCCATCGGAGCACCGCCTGGTCCTCGTCGGCCATCACGCGATCTTTGACGGCTGGTCGGTGGGAGTCTTCCTGGCCGAGCTGGGCGCGCTCTACCGGGGCGCGCTGGCTGGCACGGCGCCGTCATTGCCCGCGCTCGACTGGCAGTACGGCGACTATGCGACGCGAGAGCGGGAGGCGCTCGCTGCCGGGGCCTACGAGCACGAGATCGACTACTGGGTCAGCGCTCTGACCGGCGATACGCCGCTGAATCTGCCCGCCGACTACCCGGTGCCGAAGGTGATGCGGTTTCATGGCCGGTCCCGCAGATTCGTCCTTGAGGCGAGAGTGGTACGGCCGTTCAGGAGACTGGCAGCCGAGGAGTCAGCCACCGCCTTCGTGATCTACCTGGCGCTCTTCCAGGTGCTGCTCTTCCGGTACACCGGGCAGACCGCGATCAGCGTCGGCTCCCCCGCCGTTCACCGCCCTGACGAGCGGTTCGAGAAGCTCATCGGGCCGTTTATCAACATCCTGGTCTACCGCGGCGACCTGTCAGGCGGACCGACCTTCCGCGAGCTCGTCGCCAGATTGCGCAGAACGGTCACCGAGGCGACCGCACATCAGAACGTGCCGCTGCAGACCGTCGCCGCGAGGCTGGCCAAGGGAAGCCGCTCCCCCAGGTCGCCGCTCTTCGACGTGGCGCTGGCCTTTCAGAACCTTCCGGCCTCGGCCCTTGATCTCGGCGCGGACCTGTCCGTGACCGTCACCCCGATCGACGTTCCCGCCGCCCAGAACGACCTGACATTGTTCCTGACGCCGCAGGGTGACACGCTTGAGGCGCTGATTCAGTACAGCAGCGAGCTGTTCAGGCACGAGTCCATCGAGGCGCTCGCAGCCGATTTTCAGGCCCTCGCCCGCCGGCTGGCCAGCGATCCTGATCTGCCGATCGGCCGGCTGCGCGGTGACGGACCGCCGAGGATCGAGCGCCCGACCCGGTCGGAGTCCTTCCCGCTGTCCTGCGCCCAGCGCCAGCGCCTGCACTTCCTGGCCGCAGGCCCCGGCCCCGGCAGCGGCCCGGTCGATGCCGGGGCCCAGGCGATCACGATTGACCTGCACGGCCCGCTTGACGTCGTCTCGGTGCAGGCAAGCCTGCGCGCCCTCGAGGATCGGCATGAAGCCCTGCGGACCAGCATCACCTGGACCGGCGGTGAGCCCAGGCAGCTCGTGCATCCCGCTGGCCGCCTGACCCTGACGCGGACCGACGCTCGCGGCTGGGAGCCGGCCAGGCTGGCCGGGGCTATTGCCGCCGCCGAAGACCTGGCCGGCCTAGCTGAAGCTGAGTCCATCAGGGCACAGCTATTCACCATCAATGCCGACCACTCCGTGCTCGTGCTAGCTCTTGGTGCCTGGGCCGGCGACGAGCGAACTCGTGACATCCTGGTCGCCGACCTGGTGAGCGGCTATGAGTCAGCGGGCCGCGGCGGCGAGGACAGCCAGGTCGCGACCCCGGTGCAGCCAGCCGATGAGGCGCTCTGGGCGCAGCGCGGCTAAGCGGCACCCGGCTGACCGCCTGCGGCACGTACTGGCGCGATCGGCTGGCCGACGTGACGGCGATCGACCTTCCCCGGCCAGGCCCGAGCGCCAGGAACCATGAGGTGACCGTGGTGCGGCACGCGGTTCCCGCGCCCGCACGGGAACCGGTGCGCGCCCTGAGCGCCGCGCAGGCCGTGCCGCCGCAGCTGACGATCCTGGCCGGCCTGGCTGTCCTGCTCAGCCGCTCGTGCGGCCAGGACGACCTGGTCATCGGGCTGCCGGCGCGGGGGACGAGCGGGCTCGACGTGACCAGGACGGCCGGCTGCCTGACCGAGCTGGTGCCGGTCAGGATCGGTGTACCCGCAGCCGCGAGCTTCCGCCAGTTCGTCACCGAGCTGCAGCGCTCAGGCCGGGGCCGACCTCAGCCACTGCGGACTGGCACCTGAGCAACTGCTCGAAGTCGCCGGCTGGGACGGCCGGTGCCAGGTCGGACTCACTCTCGCAGCGGCCCCGGTGAGCATCCAGGCTGCGGGCACGCTCGGCTTCAGCGTGCGGCCGGCCCAGCCGGCGCCCGGGTTCCTTGACCTGCTCGTCACCGTGCTGGACGGGCCAGCGGACCTGGAAGCTCGCGTTCGCGTTCCGCCCCAGCCAGCTCGACGCGGCGTGGGCGGTCGCGCTCACCGGCCGGCTCGGCGGCCTGCTGGCGAGGCTGTGCGCCAAGCCGGACCTGCCGGTCGGCGCGACCGGCCTGCTGGCGCCGCAGGAGCAGGCCGAACTGCTCGCCGGGCTCGATGCCATCACGACCGACGCCGGGACCGATGAGACGCTGCACGAGCAGTTCGAGGCGCGGGTGGTCGCGACGCCTGACGCGACCGCGATCATCGCGGCCCAGGGCAGGCTGACCTACGCGGAGCTGAACGCGCGCGCCAACCAGATCGCGCACGGCCTCATCTCCCTTGGCCTTTGCCCTGGCGAGCGCGTCGCGGTTGCCCTGGATTCCGGCGCCGACGCTGTCGCGGCGCTCCTCGGCGTGGTCAAGGCGGGCGGCGCGTTCAGCGCGCTCGCGACGTCGAGCCCGGCCAGGCACCTCGCCAGGACGCTGACCGATCTCAGGCCGGCGCTGCTCCTGGCCAGCGACGCCTTCGTCGGCCAGCACGGTACCGGCCAGCACGGTGCTGGCCAGCACGGTGCTGGCCAGCACGGGGCCGGCGACGCGGACGGGCCGCTGGCCGCCTGGCCCGTGATCGTGATCGCGCCGCCAGGGGCCGGCGCGCCTGCCGATGGCCGGCCAGGCAGCGGCACCGTCAGCTACCGCACCTTCGCCGAGCAGCCGCCGGCAACCCGCGGCTCGGCGTCACCCCGGCGGACCTCGCCTATGTCGCCTATACCTCGGGCTCGACCGGGGCGCCCAAGGGCATCGCGCACGCTCACCGCGACCTCGCCAGGTTCGTTCGCTGGCAGGCCAGGGCGGCCGGGATTGGACCTGGTCAGCGCGTTGCCCAGGTCGCCGCGATGTCCTTCGATGTCGCCTACTGCGAGATCTTCGGCGCGCTCAGCGCTGGCGCCACGCTCTGCCAGAAGCCGGCCGGCATCCAGGCCGACCCGGCCGCGCTCGGCCGGTGGCTGACCGACGCGGAGATCAGCGTCCTTCAGGTGATTCCGCGCTTGTTCCGGCAGATCCTGCATGCGGTAAGTCTCGCCGACGATTCAGGTCGCGGGCTGGGCGGGCTGGAGACCCTGATGTTCGTCGGAGAGCCGCTCCCCGCCGACCTGGTCACCGCGGTCCGCCAGGCACTCGGTCCTGACCTGCGGGTTATCAATGTCTACGGACCGACCGAGGTGGTCGCCGCCACCTTCCACGAGGTCACGGAGGTCAGCGGCGACGAGGCGACGGTGCCGGTCGGCCGGCCGATCGATGGCAGGCGCGTCTACGTGCTCGATGCGGGCCGGAGAGTCTGCCCGCCAGGTGTGACCGGCGAGATCTGGATCCGCAGCCCGTACCTGTCCGCCGGCTACCACGGCGACAGTGTCTCGGGGGAACGAAGTTTCCTGCCTGACCCGGTCGCGGGCGACGACATCACGATCTACCGGACCGGCGACCTGGCCAGGATCAGGGCCGACGGCGCTCTCGTATTCGCCGGCCGCCTCGACAATCAGGTCAAGCTGAACGGCATCAGGATCGAGCTTGGCGAGGTGGAGAGCGCGGTAGGGCGGCTGCCCGGCGTTCGCGACTGCGTGGCCACAGTGGTGGACGCGGACCTGGGCGGCCAGCGGCTTATCGCCTACGCCGTCACCGAGCCAGGGCTAGATCTCCAGGAGGTCAGGGCCGCGCTCAGGCAGTCAGTGCCAGCTCACCTGGTACCCGCGATGATCATCGCGCTCGATGCGCTGCCCAGGACCGCCAGCGGCAAGGTCGACCGGCGCGCGCTGCCAGAGCCGCCAGCCAGCCGAGGCGGCGCCGGCGGGCATGTGCCACCTCGCACCGCCCTGGAGCGAGAGCTGGCTGACCTGGTCAGGACCGCCCTGGACGTGGACCAGATCAGCATGACCGACAACTTCTTCGACCTCGGCGGCAATTCGCTGCAGGCCGCCGGGCTCGTCAACCGCATCCGCGAGCTCTGCGGCGTCGAGATTCCGGTGCAGACCCTGTTCGCCGAGCCCACGCTCGCGGCGGTGGTGGCCGCGACCGAGCAGGTGCGCCGCGAGCTCGGCCACGACCAGCGACTGCAGGAGATCGAGGCGGACCTCGCCGCGCTCTCAGATGACCAGGTACGCGCGTTGCTCGCCGAGCAGCGATCACTGTCCGCCTGCCCGCAGGGAGATCGCACAGATGGGTGAGTCTGACCGAGCCACAGCTGGCCGAGCCACGGCTGAGATCACAGCCCGCCGTTATACGCTCACGGACCTTTGCTCTATTGCCGACGCGCGGCCGTTCCTGCGGCTCGCGCCTGAGGTCGCCGCGAAGATCTCCGCTGGCGGCGACTACGTCGAGAAAGTCGCCTCCCGCGATCGTCACACCTACGGCGTCAACACCGGGTTCGGCTCACTGTGCGAGACGCGCATCTCCGCTGATCAGATGTCGGAACTGCAGCATAAGCACCTTCTCTCGCACGCCTGCGGCATCGGCGAGGTCGTTCCCGAGCGGATCTCCCGGCTCGTCATGCTGATCAAGCTGCTCACGTTCCGCGCGGGGTACTCAGGCGCGTCACTTGAGCTCGTGCAGCGGCTGCTTGATCTGTGGAACGCGGACGTGATCCCGGCGATCCCGAAGAAAGGCTCGGTCGGGGCCAGCGGCGACCTGGCCCCGCTGGCCCATCTGAGCCTGCCCCTGGTGGGTCTCGGGAAGGTTTACTTCCGCGGCGAGATTGTCGATGCCAGCGTCGCGTGCGCGGCCAACGGCTGGCAGCCGGTTCAGCTGAAGCCCAAGGAAGGCCTGGCGCTGACCAACGGCGTCCAGTACATCAACGCGCTAGCGGCTGACTCGATTGTGCGGTGCACGGAACTCATGAAGTGCGCCGACCTGATCGCGGCGCTGAGCATCCAGGCGTTCAGCTGCGCGTCGACGTTCTACCAGCAGATCCTGCACGCGACCTCGCTGCACGAGGAACGCGCCCTGGTGGCGGGCAACCTGCTCCAGCTGACCGACGGCAGCAATCACGACACCCTGCCGGGCTGCAACGTCGCGATGGAGGACCCGTACTCGTTCCGCTGCGCGCCGCAAGTGCACGCGGCGGTGCGCCAGACGGTGCGGCACGCGGCCGACATCGTGGAAAAGGAATGCAACAGCGTCTCGGATAACCCGCTCTTTTTCCCCGAGCACGATCAGGTCATTCTCGGCGGGAACCTGCACGGCGAGTCGACTGCCTTCGCCCTTGACTTCCTGGCGATCGCGATGAGCGAGCTGGCGAACATCGCCGAGCGGCGCACCTACCAGCTGCTCTCCGGCCAGCACGGACTGCCAAGTTTCCTGGTGGCCAGGCCCGGCCTGGATTCCGGCCTGATGATCGTGCAGTACACGGCGGCAGCCCTGGTCAATGAGAACAAGGTGCTGGCGACTCCGGCGAGCATCGACACGATCCCCACCTGCCAGCTGCAGGAAGACCATGTGAGCATGGGCGGCACCAGCGCCTACAAGCTCGCCCAGATCATCGAGAACTGCGAATACGTGCTGGCGATCGAACTGCTGACGGCAGCGCAGGCGAGCGACCTGAACCGGGAATTGCGGCTGGCGCCAGCCATGCAGGAGATCGTCGATGAGTTCCGCCGCGAGATCCCGCATCTCGACGAGGACCGGCTCCAGTCTGTCGATATCGAGCGAGCCAGGGACTACCTGCTGTCGAAGCGCGCGATCTGGGCCGCTCGCCTTAACTGACCGCGAAGACCGCGAAGACCGCGAAGAGGAAGACCCGCGCAGACAATGAACTCCGGAACTGACGATCGCCGGGCGCTAGCCGAGCTCTTGCTCCGCAAGGAGATCGCGGCCGGCCGGGAGCGCTCGGAGATAACACCGAGGCAGCCCTGCGCCGCTCCCGCCCCGCTCTCGGTCACGCAGTGGCGCATCTGGTTCATGACCCAGCTGCACCCGCACTCGGCGGTGTACAACGAGGTCACCGCACTACGGGTGCGGGGCCGCCTCGACCAGTCAGCGCTTGAGCGCGCTCTGGCGGCGGTCGTGAGCCGGCATGAGATCCTGCGCACCGGTTTCGTGCTGGTCAATGGCGAGCCGGCGCAGGTCGTTGGTCCCGGTGCGACCGCTGAGCTGCGAATCGCGACCTTCGCGCACCTTCCGGCTGACGCCAGGGAACAGGGCGCACTTGACCACATCCGGGCCGTGTCCGAGCAGCCCTTCCGGCTCGACCACGCGCCGCTGGCCCGTTTCGACTTGGCCTGTCTCGGCGAAGCTGACCAGATTCTGGCGATTACCCTGCATCACCTGGTCGCTGACGGGTGGTCGCTCCGGCTGCTGCTCGCCGAGATCGTGACCTGCTATGCCGCGCAGCTGTCAGGCGGCCGGCCCGCGCTGCGGCTGCTGTCGGTCCAGTATGCCGACTACGCCGTCTGGCAGCGCCGTCAGCTGGAGAGCGGCGGCGTGATCGCCCAGCAGGTCGAGTACTGGCGAAGCCAGCTTGACGGCATGTCGCACGCGCTCGACCTGCCCACCGACCGGCCGAGGCCGGCGATGGCCACCTACGCCGGCGCCGAGCATGTGTTCAGCCTTCGGCCTGACCTCGTCCGGCAGGTCACCGACCTAGGCCGGACCGAGCGGGCGACCCAGTTCATGACCCTGCTGGCCGTCTTCCAGCTGCTGCTGGCCCGGTACTGCGGCGCTGACGACATCGTCGTGGGCACGCCCACGGCCGGCCGGCCGAGGCTCGAGCTCGAGGACCTGATCGGCTGCTTCATCAACACCCTCGCGATCCGATCGCGCTGCTCTGGTCAGGCAACCTTCCGTGACCTGCTCAGGCAGGTCAGGCAGGTCGTCATAGCCGCGTTCGCGCACCAGGAAGTACCGTTCGAGCGGCTGGTCGAGGAACTGGCGCCGCCGCGCGACACGAGCAGGAACCCGCTGTTCCAGGTCATGTTCGTGCTGCACAACGAGCCATCGGCGATCCCGGCACTGCCTGGCCTGGAGATCACCGGGATCTCCGGCCTGGCCAGCACGGCCAAGCTGGACCTGACGCTCGCCTTCGTGACGTCGGCGGACGGGCTTGAAGGTGGGCTCGAAGGCCGCTTCGAGTACAACACCGACTTGTTCGACGCCGCCACGATCGCGCGGCTGGCCTGCCACTTCGAGCGGCTGCTCACCCAGGTTCAGGCTGATCCCGACCGGCCCGCCGACCAGCTGAGCCTGCTGAGCCCGCGGGAACTGGCAGGCATTCGCGATCAGTGGCAGCTGCCGCTCACCGCCGAGGACAGCGGCTACTGCGTCCATCAGCTATTCGAGCGGCAGGCGGCGGCCACGCCTGAGGCGATCGCCGTCGTCGATGGTGACCTCAGGCTCACCTACCGGCAGCTTGATGACGAGGCGACCAGGCTCGCGGCCAGGCTTCGCGGCCTGGGGGTACGCCCCAACGTCCTGGTGGCGCTGCGCCTGGAGCGGTCGGCCGGACTGGTCACGTCGATCCTGGCGGTGCTGAAGGCAGGCGGTGCCTATGTCCCGCTTGACCCGGCCGAGCCGGCCGACCGGCTGGCTTTCGTCCTCGAAGACGCGGAGCCCGCGCTGCTGCTGACGCAGGCCCAGCTAGCACCCAGCCTGCCGGAGTGCCCGGTGCCCGTCCTGCTAGTCGACGTGGCCGACGACACCGTGCCGCCCGAGCCAGGGCAGCCGGCCCAGCTCAGCGATCCGGCCGATCTGGCCTACATGATCTACACGTCCGGATCGACCGGCCGTCCCAAAGGCGTGCTGGTCGAGCACAAGCAGGTGACCCGCCTGTTCAGCGCCGCGGCCCAGCGATTTGACCTGCGCGGCGACGACATCTGGACGATGCTGCACTCGTACTGCTTCGACGTCTCGGTCTTCGAGCTGTGGGGCGCGCTGCTGCACGGCGGCTGCCTGGTGATCGTTCCGTTCGCGGTCAGCCGGTCCCCCAGGGAGCTGCGCAGGCTCGTCGCCGCCGAGCGGGTCACCGTCATGTGCCAGACCCCGACGGTCTTCTCCGGCTTCATCGACGCCGACCGGTCTGAGCCGGCAGCCGAGCTCGGCCTGCGGCTGGTGATCCTCGCGGGCGAGCGCCTGGACCCGCGCCGGCTTGGCGACTGGTACTCCCGTCACGACGACCATGCCCCGCAGCTCGTCAATATGCTCGGCCCGACCGAGACGACGGTGTACGCGACGTTCAGGCGGCTGGCGCTGGCGGACAGCCAGTCACCGCGCAGCTACGTTGGTCAGGCGCTGCCTGACATGCGGCTGATCGTCGTCGACCGGCAGCTTCAGCCGGTGCCTGGCGCGTCCCCGGTGAGCTGCTCATCGCTGGTGCGGGCCTGGCCCGCAGCTACCACAAGCGGCCTGACCTGACCGCGCGGCGGTTCATCGTCGATCCGCTCGGCGGTGACCGCCGCTGCTACCGCACCGGTGACCTGGTACGGCAGCGGTCCGATGGCGACATTGAGTACCTCAGGCGCCTGGACGACCAGGTCAAGGTCCGCGGCTACCGGATCGAGCTCGGGGAGATCGAGGCCGTGCTGCGCGCCAGCCCGGCGATCGCCGATGCTGTGGTGAGCGCCGTTCCTGACGCTGCCGGCGGCATCAGGCTGGTCGCCCACCTGGTCGCCCGCGCCGATCCGCCGCCGGCCCCGCGCGAGTTGCGGGCCTTCCTCGCCACCCGGCTTCCGGCGCACATGGTGCCCTCGGCCTACGCCTACCTGCAGGCTCTTCCGGCAACCGTGAACGGGAAGGTGGACCGGGCGGCGCTGCCCCCGCCGCCGGCCGAGCGGGCGGAGGCGAGCGAGCTGTACGCGGCCCCGCGCACCAGGATCGAGGAAAAGCTCGCCGACACCTGGCGTGAGCTGCTCGGCCTGGACCGGATTGGCATCGACGACAACTTCTTCGAGCTCGGCGGCCACTCTGTCCTCGCCATCGCGCTGCACCAGCAGCTACGAGACTCGGCGATCGAGATGGACGTGCTCGACATTTTCGCATCGCCCACCATCAGGACCCTGGCCAGCCGGATCACTCAAGGGTCGGACGACGCCCCGCACCTCGGCGCGGCGCAGGATCGCGCGAAACGGCGCCGGGCCGCCCTGAGCGGCCGGGGTAACCGGCCGACGCACCAGAGCGAAAGGTACACCCAGCGTGGATGACGACGCTTCAGCCGCCTCGGTAGCCATCATCGGCATGGCGGTCCGGCTGCCCGGTGCCCCCGACCTGGACGCTCTGTGGCGGAATCTCGCGTCAGCCACAGAGTCAGTCTCGTTTTTCCCTGCGGCCGAGCTAGCGGCGGCCGGGGTACCGCAGGCACTGCTCGATCATCCGAACTATGTCAGGGCCAGGGCAGTACTCGACGACGTCGAGCAGTTCGACGCGAGCTTCTTCGGCTACGGGGCGCGCGACGCCGAGATCATCGACCCGCAGCAGCGGCTCTTCCTTGAGTGCGCCTGGGAGGCGCTTGAGCACGCCGGCTATGACGCTGCTCGCTGCCAGGGACACGTCGGCGTGTTCGGCGGCACCAGCATCAGCACCTACCTGCTCAACCTCTTGACAAACCGGCATATCGCCGAGACTGTCGGCGCCTACCGCCTGATGCTCGCGAATGACAAAGACCACCTGACCATGCGAGTAGCGCACAAGCTCAACCTGCGCGGCCCGGCGGTGACCGTGCAGAGCGCCTGCTCCACCTCGCTGGTAGCAGTCCATGTCGCCGCTCAGGCCCTGCTGACTCAGCAGTGCGACCTCGCCCTGGCCGGCGGCGTCACCATCAGCCTGCCGCAGCTAGCCGGATACCTTTTCGAAGACGGCGGTATCTTCTCACCCGACGGCCACTGCCGGGCGTTTGATTCCGAGGCCGCCGGCACGGTCCCCGGCAACGGAGCCGGCCTGGTGGTCCTGAAGCGGCTCGCTGACGCACTGGCCGACCGGGACACGATTCATGCCGTGATCCGCGGCTCGGCCGTGAACAATGACGGATCGGTGAAGGCCGGGTATACGGCGCCGAGCAGCAGCGGTCAGGCCTCGGCGATAGCCGAGGCGCTTGAGGTCGCCGGCGTCGACCCGGCCACCATCAGCTACGTCGAGACGCACGGCACGGCGACCAGCCTCGGCGACCCGATCGAGATCACCGCGCTGGCCCGCGCACTGCACCGCCCGGCGGCGGGAGCTGAGCCCTGCACCATCGGCTCGATCAAGACAAATGTCGGCCATCTGGATGCCGCATCGGGCGTGGCCGGGCTGATCAAGACGGTGCTGGCACTGGAGCACAGAGCCATCCCGGCGACCCTGCACTACAAGACCGCGAATCCGCAGACCAGGCTGGCGGAGGCCGGCTTCGGTGTCAATACCGAGCTCATGCCCTGGAACCCAGCTCAGGGAATCAGGCGGGCCGGAGTCAGCTCCTTCGGGATGGGCGGCACGAACGCGCACGTCGTTCTTGAACAGGCGCCGGAAGTACCAGCCTCGGGGCCGGCCCGCCAGCCTCCAGGTGCTCGTCATGTCGGCGGCCAGCCCGGCGGCTCTGGACGCGACCACCCAGCGCGTCATCGCCCACGTCGCCGGGCACGACGCGACCGCGCTCGCGGACGCCGCCTATACCCAGCAGGCCGGTCGCCAGATCATGCCTTACCGCCGGGTTGTCCTCGGCCGGACCGGAGCGGACGCCGCCCGCGCGGTACGCGACCGCGATCCGGTGCACGTCCTTGATGGTGCGACCAGCGTCACGGGACGCCGGGCGGTCTTCATGTTCCCCGGTCAGGGCTCGCAGCGACCCGGCATGGCCACTGCGCTCTACCAGGCCGAGCCGGTCTTCCGCGGGCTAGTCGATCAGTGCACGGATATTGCCGGTACCGAGCTTGGCACTCACCTGCGCGAGCTGCTGCTAGCGCCGGAGCCGGGCGCGAGCGGGCTAGCCGAGCGCATGCGGGACACCGCGATCGCCCAGCCGGCCCTCTTCGCTGTCGAGTACGCGCTCGCGCGCACCTGGATTTCCTGGGGCGTGACCCCAGAGGCCATGATCGGGCACAGCGTCGGCGAGTACGTCGCCGCCTGCCTGGCCGGGGTTCTGCCCCTGGCGGACGCCATGCGGCTGGTGGCCGCCAGGGGCAGGCTGATGGCGAGCATGCCGGCCGGGTCCATGCTCAGCGTGGCGGCACCAGCGGACAAGCTCGCCGGCCTGCTCAGCGGGCAGCTCGGGCTCGCCGCCGTCAACAGCCAGGAACTGAGCGTCCTGTCCGGTCCCGATGCCGAGATCGACCGGTGCGAGGCTGAGCTCGGCGCGTGCGGCGTAGCGACCCGGCGGCTGCGGACCTCACACGCCTTTCACTCGCCCATGATGACGCCAGTCGTCGCCCAGCTTCGGGCCCTGATCGATCAGATCCCGCTCCGGATACCGGCGATGCCGTTCGTCTCCAGCGTCACCGGCACCTGGATCACCGAAGCCCAGGCGACCGACGCCGGCTACTGGGCCGGCCAGCTCTGCGCTACGGTCCGATTCGCGGCGGGCATGGATGCCATCTTGGCGGAGCCTGACCGCGTACTCCTGGAGGTCGGCCCTGGCGAGACTCTCGGCAAGCTGGCACGCCAGCATCCGGCCAGCCAGGCCGCCGCCATCGTCGCGTCCATGCCGGCTAGCGGTGACGGCGAGATCGGCCGCGACCAGACGCAGCACGCCATCGCCAGGCTCTGGCTGGCCGGTGCCGAGGTGGACTGGGACGCCTACCACGCGGGCGAGTCCCGCCGCCGGGTGCCGATGCCGACTTACCCGTTCCAGCGCCGCCGGTTCTGGGTCGGCGGCGGGAATGGATCGCAGCTGAGCCTGGCCGGGACCGGCACCGGCGACGGCGCCTGGACCGGTGATGGCGCGGGCGCTGGCACGCTTGAGGTGCCGCCGGCGACTTCGCACGAGCGGCCGGCCCACCTCACGACCCCGCGCGTCGAGCCCCGGAGCGAGATCGAGGGCACGATCGCCGGAGTCTGGCAGGACATGCTGGGGATCGCCGGGATCGGCGTGCTTGACCGGTTTATCGACCTCGGCGGTCATTCACTGCTGGCCACCCAGATCGCTACCCGGCTGCGGGAGATCTTCAGCGTCGACCTCACCATCGAGCGCTTCTTCGCGCTCGAAACCATCGCCGAGGTGGCGGTCGAGATCGAGGACCTGCTGATCGCCGAGATCGACGAGCTCAGCGACGAGGAAGTGCTCAGGCTTTCCGAGATCTCAGCCGAGTGACCACGGGCAGCCCGCGGCGGCAACGTCGACCGTCCCGCGCAGCCGGTGCAGAACCCGTCCTGGATTCGGTCCCGCGACGCGACCGCCGTCCTGGCTGACGAGCAGCCGTACCCTGGCTGATCCGTCCCCGCACTCCTCCACCATCAGGCTCAGGGGGAACTTCGGCAGATCCCTGGCCACGTCGAGTACGTCACATTGCTGACCGGCAAGGGCCAGCATCGGCTCGATATTCAGGTTGAACATGATGGCGGGCAGCTCCAGCCGGCGATGCCCTTTTTCCTTAAGTTCTCTCATGACGCGCGTCAGCGAGGGCGAGCCCGGCGCCAGCCACACGCCTAGCCAGCGCATCACGTCCCTGGCCGTGCTCGCGAGATCGGCGTCGCCTACCAGGGGGGCGATGAGGGCGGTGTCCGCGCAGTAGCCAGCTATGCGGTGATCATCGGGCGTCAGCCGCAGTGATCGCGGCACGCCGATCAGCACGTGCCCGGCGTCCCGGTTCTGCCGGATCGCGTGCGCGTAGGACGCGATCCAGCCCGCCGCCTGAGTCACCTGAGCCTCGCGCCACAAGTCACGGAGCCTGCGATAGGCCTGCGCCGGCAAGGTGAAGGACGTAATGCCGAGGTCACTTGCCACCGGCGGTGTGGCGGCCAGGTAACTGCCGGCTGTCGCCTGACCCGCCTGGCCCGTCAGGAGCGGATCGAGCTCGCTCGCGATGAGCCGCGCGCTGTCCGCTGCCGCCGGTCTCGCGTCCCGTTCGGTGACAGCCTCGATGTGGTCACAGAACGTGAGGGCTGGCGGAGCGGGCAGCGTCGCGGGATCGGCGTACCAGCAGCTGACGTCATCCAGGTAGACCTGCACGGAGGCGTCATCGATGACGAGGTGATGCCAGGCGAGGACGAGGAAGTTGCCCTCAGCCGGAGTCTGGACAACCTGCGCCTGGAACATGGGAGTCGCCAGCCCGGCCACGGCCTGCCGGGAAGTGCCTACCGCCCGCTCAGCCGTCGGTGCCTGGACCAGTTCGGCGGCGATGTCCCTGGTGCCCAGCACGAACTCCGGCAGGTCCCTCGTGTCGACCAGGCTGCCGCCGAAGGCGGGGTGTCGCCTGGCGGCCTCGGTGAGGGCCTGGGTAAGCCGGCCAAGATCGGTGCCGGCCTGCAGTCGCATGCAGATTGTCTCGACATAGGCGCTCTCATCCTCTGCCCGCAGCAGGCTCAGCCACAGCCCGATCAGCGGGGGGCTGAGGGTCGCGCGCGTCCGCCCGATGACCTGGCGCTGCGCGCCGTCGGCGCCGACCGAGCCGAGCCGGGCCGCGATCCCGCCCACCGTCCTGCCGATGAACACATCCTGGACGGAGAACTCCCTGCCCGTTGCCCGGCGCAGCGCCGCGACCAGCCGCATCGCGCTGAGCGAGTCACCTCCGGCCTGGAAAAAGTCATCATCGAGCCCCGGCGGCGTGACCTCGAACACCTCGGCCCAGCATCGCGTGACGACCTGCCCGGCTTCCCCTGCCCGCCCGGCTTCTCCGGCCGGCTGGCTGGCCGCGTCCAGGCCGGCCCGCTGATCCTCGCTGAGCTGGCGCAGTGCGGCGTAGTCGGTCTTCGCGTTCACCGTCAGCGGGATCCTCGGCAGGACGGTCACACTCGCCGGCACCATGTGCCTCGGCAGCCGGGCCGTGCAGTATTCCCGAAGCTCGTCGCCAGAAGGAGCCTCAAGCGGCGTCACAAAGGCCCGGACGGTAGCGCCGGACACGTCGACAACGGCCTGGGTAATAGCGGGATGACCGCTCAGGACCGCCTCGATCTCCCCGGGCTCTACCCGGATGCCGTTGATTTTAAGCTGCCGGTCAGCCCGTCCGAGAAACCAGATCTGCCCGCTATTGTCCCATTGCGCCAGGTCTCCGGTCCGATAGAGCTTGCGAGGCTCTCGTGCCTCCGGCCCCTGGTCGTCGTCATACGGATCAGGCACGAAACGCTCGGCGGTCTCCTGCGGATTGGCCACATAGCCGAGTCCTACCTGCGGACCGCCGGCGAATAGCTCTCCGGCGACACCCGGCGGGCAGACCGCGAAGTCCTCATCGAGTACATACACACTGCATCCGGGCAGCGGACGGCCGATCGGGAGCGGCTTGTCCCACGACCCGCTCAATTCGGTACCTACGACCGCGACGGTAGCTTCCGTCGGCCCGTACCAGTTATAAAAGCGCCGGACACCAGGGATGGCCCAGCGGCCGACCTGACGCGGATCGCAGGCCTCGCCGCCTACCATCACGGCCCGCAGGCTCGTAAGGCGGTCAGGATCAAGCAGCGGCAGCACAGCAGGCGCCAGAAAGGCATGGCTCGACTTGTGCGTTTCCAGGAAGCGCTGCAGCAATTCAGCGTCGGCGCGCTCAGCCTCCGCCACAAGCTGGATCGAGCTACCGCAGGTGAGCGGAGCGAAGAACTCGAACACTGAGACATCGAACCCGACCGCTGCGAACGCGGCGAGCTGATAGATTTCGTCACCAAGATGCTGATTGACTGCCGTCACAAAAGCCGTCAGATTTCGGTGGCTAATCATGACTCCTTTAGGCCGGCCGGTCGACCCTGAGGTGTACATGATGTAGGCGACATCATCCAGCGATACAGGCTCGGGCGCATCACTTACGCCCATTCGGTCACCATCGGCCGGCATTTCGACATTGATCACCTGGCCGGCGAATCCCCTGAGCAGGCTCTCGCTCGCGGTGTCGGCCAGGACAATCTCGGCGCCAGCGTCCTGTGCTATGGCACGCAACCGGTGCGCGGGATGATCGGGGTCTAGCGGAACGAAGGCACAGCCGGCCATCAGCACGGCGACTTCGCTGACCGGCAGCCAGGGAGTTCGCCGTACGCAGATCGCGATCCGGCTGCCAGGTCCGGCGCCCGCCGCTCTGAGCCGGTCCGCCAGTGCCTGCGCCGCGTCGGTGAACTGCTGGTAGGTGAGCAGCTGATCCCATTGCTCAATGGCGATCGCGTCAGGATTACGCCGGGCCTGGAATCTGATCAATTCGTGAACAGCAAAGCCAGGAACGTGACAGGCGTCACCGTCGATCCAGGCTCGCGGAATCGTCACCTCCGTCATGTCACTCCTTTACCCCGCAGTTAGTTCTCCGAGTTAACGGCAAAGCTGACCTCGGCGTACCATAGCCTTTTTCCCGGGCGGGCAGAAGTGCGCGATGGCATTTGGCTGTCCCGCCGGCGGGACGCCTAGCCCGGGCCAGACACCGGCGGCATCTGTCCTTCACACTGACGTCGTTAACTCACGGCCTGGCTCGCACTACCCCGGAAGGCAGCGGAGCAATGTCGGAAAGCCATGCGTTTGCCCGCCCAGTCGCCCGGTCGCGGGAGGATCAGCCCAGCTGGAATCCGCAGCGGGCGTCCTCGATGCCGATTAGCCGCTACGCCCGGTCCGTCCCCCGGCTGCCGGCCGCTCAGCGACCGAGCCTGGCCTGGCCGCTCAGTTGACCAGGCGCCGCTGTGGTGCTCCGTGGACTTGCGAGACGGCAACCAGGCACTGGCTAACCCGATGGACTCGAAGCGCAAGGGCGCGATGTTCGACCTTCTTGTCCAGCTGGGATTCAAGGAAATCGAGGTCGGTTACCCCGCGGCGAGCGAGCCTGACTTCGGCTTTATCAGAGACCTGATCGAGCAGGATCGTATTCCTGATGACGTGACGATCGTCGTGTTCACCCCGGCACGGCCTGAGCTGATCACCCGTACCTTCGAGTCGATCATCGGAGTCGACCGGGCGGTCGTTCACTTGTGCCTCGCTACTGCCTGCCTGTGGCGGGAAGTGGTATTCGGCATGTCGCCCGATGAGCTAAGGGAGTTCACTCTCAGCGGCGCTCAGCAGGTGGCTAAACTGGCCGGCTCGATGCCTGGCTCCGAGCTCAGGTTCGAGTATTCTCCCGAGACCTTCAATATTACCGAGCCGGAGTTCGCGCTGTCGGTGTCGAATGAGGTCGCCGCGGTGTGGGAAGCCTGCCCGGACCGGCCGGTGACACTCAATCTGCCGTCAACCGTCGAGACTGACACGCCCAATGTGTATGCCGATCAGATCGAGTGGATGCACCGGAATCTCGACAACAGAGAATCCCTCATCTTGTCCGTGCATCCGCATAACGACCGGGGCACGGCAGTCGCGTCGGCCGAGCTCGCCCTGATGGCTGGCGCGGATCGCGTAGAGGGCACGCTCTTCGGAAATGGCGAGCGCACCGGCAACGTGTGCCTGGCCACCCTGGCGCTGAACCTGTTCAGCCAGGGCGTGGACCCGCAGCTTGACTTCTCCGACATTGACGGCACCCGCCGCATCGTGGAGTCCTGCAATCAGATGCCGGTACACGCGAGGCATCCGTACGTCGGGGACCTCGTGTACACCGCCTTCTCTGGAACCCATCAGGATGCCATCGCCAAGGGCCTGGCCGCGCTGGACGAGCAGGCCGCCCGCGCTGGCCAGCCTGCCTCGACGCTGCCCTGGCAGGTCCCCTATCTGCCGATCGACCCGGCGGACGTCGGGCGCACGTACGAGTCGGTGGTGCGGCTCAACAGCCAGTCGGGCAAAGGGGGCGTCGCCCACGTCCTGCACCGGCAGTATGGCCTTGACCTGCCCAGAGGACTGCGGATCGAGTTCGCCCGGATCGTGCAGAAACTCGCCGAAGACAGCGGGACCGAGCTGAACTCGCGTCAGCTGTGGGAGGTATTCACCAGGGAGTACCTGGAACCGCGTGGTGACCTGCTGCTCAAGGATTTCCGCGAAGAGCGCCAGCAGGACCAGGTCAGCGTCGAAGCGTTCATCGTCTTGTCCCTGGGCAGCCAGGCGCGGCTGACCGGCGCCGGTGACAGCGTGCCCGAGGCTTTCGTGGCTGGCCTCGCGGACGTCGGGCATCGCATCTCGCTGCGGAACGTCACCGGGCACCCGCTAGCCGGGCGACCGGGCCCGGCCGGGCAGGCAGATCGCCGCTCGGTCAGCTATGCGCAGATCACCGCCGGACAGGTCACGACCTGGGGCGCGGGCATCGACACATCTGCCTCGCGAGCGGCCTTGAGCGCGATCATCGCCGCCTGCAACCGAGCCAGTCATCGCTAAAGGGGTGAAGCAATGCAGTTGTCGACCTGGGGCACCCAGATGACGCGGCCGTCGGGGGTCAGCAGCATCCTGGCGGATATCGCTACCGCCCGGTCGTCAGGCGGGGAGTGGCTGAACCTCGGCGGGGGGAACCCCGCGAGAATTCCCGAGGCAGTCAGTACCTGGCAGCGGCTTGAGGGAGAGGCCCTGGCGGAGGACTTCGGTCCGGCCAGCAGTTCCTACGGCCCGGCTCGCGGATCCGATGCCCTGGTCGAGGCGATCGTCCGTTACCTGAACGGCAAGTATGGCTGGGGAATCACCGCCGAGAATGTCGTCGTCGGTCCCGGCAGTCAGATGCTCTGCTTCATCGCGACGACGCTCTTCACCGGACCCGGCGCCCGCGCCGCCGTCCGCTGGTCCTGCCGTCGGTCCCGGACTACACCGGCTATCAGGGCCTGAGCCTTGACGACGGCGCGGTCATCGGCATTGAGCCAAGGATCGAGCTTCGGGGCAGGCGGAATTTTCGCTACGCGTTTAATATCGACGCACTGGACGATCAGCCGGCGGCCGGCCTGCTGCTGCTATCTAGCCCGTGCAATCCTACGGGCCGGAGTATCGAGCCGGACGAGCTGGCCGCGGTAGCAGGAGTGGCCGAAAAGCATGACGCGCCGCTCGTGGTCGATAACGCTTACGGTGAGCCATTCCCTGGCATCGCGGAGTCGCTCGTCGAGCCACTGTTCCATCCGAACGTCATCAACTGCTTTACCTTTTCCAAGGCCGGGCTGCCAGGCGAGCGGATCGGATTTGCCGTCGGCCAGGCCGATGCCATTGACGCCATGGTCTCGTTCCTGGCGAATTCTACGCTGCACGCTCCGCAGTTCATTCAGTCGGTCGTGGCCCGCGCCCTGACCGGCGGCGACGTCGACATCCTCAGCTCCAAGGTCATCAAGCCTTTCTACCGCGCCAGAAGGCAAGCCGCCGAGCTGCTCCTTGATGAATTGCTTCCCGAGTCCGTAGCCTGGCGTTTGCACTCAAGTTCTGGCGGGATGTTCTGCTGGCTCTGGATCGACGACCCCTGGTTCAGTGATCTCGATCTCTGCGGCGCACTCAAGCAGCGGAAAGTATTTGTCGTGCCCGGCAGGTACTTCTTCACTGAATCCGCCGCGCACAGCCAGGGAGCCCACGCGACCAGGTGCGTGCGGCTGAGCCTGACGGCCGAAGAGGATGTCATTGCCGAGGGCATCAAAAGGATCGCTGACACCATAGCGGAGCTGCAGCGATCCGCCTCCGTCTGACGTCGGGGAGTTTCGCAGATACCGGAGAATCAATGCTCAGCAGGCGACTCAACCCCGTCATCTCGCCGCCCGTCATCTCGCCGCCTGTCAGCACGCCAGCCGGCTGGGAGCCTGATCGCCTGCTGGCCGGAATGGTCGAGATCCCGTCACCTTCCGGCCACGAGGCGCCGCTCGCTGAGTTCGCCGTGCGGCGCATGATCGAGTACGGCCTCGCCGCGCACGTAGATGAGGCCGGCAATGTCATCGGCGAGACCGGCAGGCAGGCAGGACCGCTCATCCTGCTGCTTGGGCATATCGATACGGTCCCTGGCGGCCCGCCGGTCCGCCGGGACCGTGACCTGCTCTACGGACGCGGTTCGGTGGACGCCAAGGCTGCCTTCGCCGCCATGGTCTGCGCCGCGGCGCGAGTCGGGGCGACACTGCCGGCCAGGCTCAAGGTGGTGGGGGCCGTTGACGAGGAAGGCGGATCGGCGGGGGCGCGGCATCTCCTGCGTCAGATGGACCTGCTCGGCCAGGTGCCGAGCGCCGTCGTGGTCGGCGAGCCAAGCGGCGTCGGCAACGTCGTCATCGGCTACAAGGGAATACTCCGGTTCCGCCTTCGGGTGCGAGCCCAGCCCGCGCACACAGCTCGCCGCAGCCTTCGGCCGCCGAGCTGGCGGTCGCGGCCTGGCACCGCATCCGCGACTGGCTGGCCGGACTGGGACCGGCCGGCGGATCACTCTTCGATCGCGCCCTGCCGACCATCGTCGCCTTCAGCGCTGACCTTGAGGTCGCCACCATGGAAATCTCCTGCCGGGTGCCGATCGGATTCGATGCCATCGCCTTCGGCGACTACCTCGTGACGCTCGCAGGCGCCGACGGAGCGGTCGAGATTCTTGAGTCAGAGCCGGCCGTGCGCTCCGCGCGCGGCAATGTCGCAGTGCGCGCACTGCGGCAATCACTGCGCGAGCGCGGCCTCGGGGGCACGCTCAAAGTGAAGCTCGGAACCTCAGATATGAACCTGGTGGTCGCCCGGTGGGGAGTGCCTGCCGCCGCCTACGGCGCCGGTGACTCGCATCTGTGCCACAGCGCGGATGAGCGACTGCCCCTAGCCGATTTCCGTCTCTCGATCGACGTGCTGGCTGACGCGCTTGTCCGGCTGGCAGACACCATCGGAGCAGCCCAATGACGACGACTGGCGGTCAGCCGCTCGCTATTCTTGCCTCGCGCGTACGGCTGGAGGAGAAACTCATCTTCCAGGAACTGCGCGAGCGCGGAGTCGACTTCGTGTACGTGGACACCAGGGCGCTCGTCGTCGACCTCAGCGGGCCGCCGCTGGCCTACCGGGGCGCGATCAGCCGCGAGATCTCGCAGACAAGGAACTACTACGGGAGCAGGCTGCTTGAGCACGCTGGCGTTCCCGTGGTGAATTCGTCATCAGTCATTCGCGTGTGCGGCGACAAGCTGCTGACGAATCTCGCACTCCTTAAGGCCGGCCTGGCGACTCCGCCAGCCATGGTCGGCCTGACCCCGGACGCCGCGCTTGAGCACATGCTCAGCTTCGCCTACCCCGTCGTAGTCAAGCCGCTGACCGGCTCCTGGGGCAGGCTCGCCGCGCGCCTGCAAGACCAGGACACGGCCGAGGCCGTACTTGAGCACCGCGCGGCTCTTTCCGGTCCGCAGCACCAGATCACCTATGTGCAGCGGTACGTCGATAAGCCGGGTCGTGATATTCGCGGTTACGTCTTTGGCGGTGAAGTCGTCGGCGCGACGTATCGCATCTCGGATCGATGGCGCACGAATACCGCGCGCGGTGCCAGGACGGAGCTATGCCCGCTGACCGACGAGCTTGTCCAGATTCTATCCGGCGCTGCCGCCGCTGTCGGAGATGGCGCGCTGGGAATAGATCTGCTTGAAGACGAGAACGGCAGGCTGCTCGTCAATGAGGTAAACCACACTCCTGAATTCCACGGGTCGGTGGAAGCCTTGTCGGGAAAACTTGTGGCCAGATACGTTGACTATGTCCTGCGGCGCCTCGACGAAGATGTACTCGCCCCGCAATGAGCAACTCGTAGTGAGCAAGAAGTAAGGAGAAGGCAATGATCGCTATGCCGTGCCCCGCCTGCGAAGCCGACCTCAAACTACCCGACGTTGTCGAGCTATCCGAAGTCATCGAATGCGGTGATTGCCGCAGTGAGTGGGAAGTCATCGCGGTCAAGCCCGTGATGCTGGCCCTTGCCCCGGAGGTCGAGGAGGACTGGGGCGAGTGATACGGGTCGGTATTATCGGCGGTTCGGGATATGTAGGAGGCGAGCTTCTGCGGCTGCTGCTCGATCATCAGGATGTCACTGTGGTCGGGGTTACCTCAGAGCGCTCAGCCTGCCGGCGAGTCGACGGTGACCATCCGAATCTCCGCTGCCGTACCGACCTGACCTACTCTCCGCGTGCCCGCCTGCCTGACTGCGACGCGGTCTTCCTGGCCGGGCACGGCCTGGCCACGCTCGAATCGGACAGCCTCGGCCTGGTCCCGGCCAAGGTGGTCATAGACCTGACCCCGGATCTTCGGCTCGGCGATCCAGGCACCTACCAGCGCTATTACGGCAGACCGCACCCCGCGCCCCACCTGCTCGGGACAGCGACGGCGGGCTGGCCCGAGCGGGAACGAGAGCGACTCCGGGTCGCCGACCGGATCTCGGTGCCTGGCTGCATGGCCAATGCCGCCATCCTCGCGCTTTACCCGGTCGCCGATCTTGTCTCCGGTCCCGTGCTGGTCGACGGGCGGGTCGGATCCAGCGGCTCTGGCGCCACTGCCGGGCCGGCCAATCTGCACGCGGAACGCAGCGGGGCACTGCGGGTCTTCGCGCCGCTCGGGCACCGGCACGAGGCGGAGATCTCGCAGGCACTTGGCCTGCCCGTGCGGATGACGGCCACCGGGACGGCCGCTGTCCGAGGCGTACAGGTCATCTGCCAGACCCAGGTCACAGCGGCCACGACCGATCTCGCTATCCGCGCGGCCTTCCGCGACCGATACGACTCCGAGCCGTTCGTCCGGATCGTCGCGGCCCGGCGAGGCAGCTACCGGTATCCAGAACCCAAGCTGCTGCTCGGGTCGAACTACTGCGACGTGGGCTACGCCTATGACGAGAGCACCGGCCAGCTCGTGCTGATCGGCGCTCTTGACAACCTCGTAAAG
Organism: uncultured Actinomycetota bacterium; assembly: GCA_963819285.1. Taxonomy (GTDB): domain Bacteria; phylum Actinomycetota; class Actinomycetes; order Streptosporangiales; family Streptosporangiaceae; genus Chersky-822. The sequence continues at coordinate 463,981 of CAWFVM010000004.1, read as the reverse complement.
GGCAGCGCGGGCAACGCTGTGCAGTGTTTTAACATTCGCCACGGGCTGGCCGAGGATGCCGGCCTGCGCTTCCCCGGCCTTCACCCGATCTAGAGGTGCGCGCTCCATGACAGGCCCGGTAGTAGTCAAGATCGGGGGCGGCGACCTGGCGGTCGAGGATATCTGCGCCGATGTCTCCTGGCTGGTGGCGCGGGGTCACCCTGTGGTCATCGTGCACGGCGGCGCCGGCCAGACGGATCGGCTCGCGGCCAGGCTTGGCGTGCGGCAGAGGCGGCTGACCACGCCGGCCGGATCATCGAGCCGCTACACCGATCCGGCCACGCTCGAGGTTCTGACCCTAGCCCTCGCCGGCCAGGTCAAGCCGAGGCTGCTCGCCGCGCTGCGGCAATCGGGCGTGCGGGCGGCCGGCCTGACCGGAATCGACGGCTGCCTGCTGACAGCATTTCGCGAGAGCGCGCACCGGGCCGTCATCGAGGGGCGGACGATGCTGGTCCGCGATGACCACAGTGGCCGGATCACCCACACCGATCCCGCGATCGTCCGGCTCCTGCTGGCCGGAGGAGTCGTGCCGGTCATTTCCCCGCCGGCCCTCGACCAGCACGGCCAGCTCGTCAATGTCGACGCTGACCGGGCGGCGGCGGCGGTGGCTGCCGCCGTCTGTGCCAGCAGGCTGCTCTTCCTCACCGCAGCGGCCGGCGTACTCGCCGATGCGGCCGATCAGACCAGCGTGATCGCTGAGCTGCGGGTACCGGCCGGCGGACCGCTCCGGTTCGGGCCTGCGGGCGGCGGGATGGCGACCAAGCTCCTTGCGGCCCGCGATGCCCTGCGGGCAGGAGTGCCGGTCTCGATATCCGACGGCCGAGGCGCCGTCGCGTTGCGCCAGGCCATCGAAGGACACGGCACGGCTGTGCGGCTGGGCGGGATCGGCGAACCTGTCTCCGCAGTTCAACCAGGCGATGATAGGCAGTCAGGCCCAAGGGAGAAGAGGTTCCTGGACCCGGCGAGTCACCCCACCAGGTTCCATGATCATGGCCGGGGTCTTGATCAAGGAACCTCGTGGGTGTGATTGCGCGGGCAATGTTCCGTGATCAAGGCTTGCTTCATGATCACGGAAAATAAGCCGGGTGATCACCCCACGGGGGTCCGGGCTTTGGCGCGAGTTTCCGTGACCGCTAAGCCTAGGGTCTCCGCTAGTCTCCCGGAGAGCTGCCGGCAGGCCGACCGACTTACTCCGAAAGGGCGGATACCCGGCAAACACGCCACTCGGGCCGGCTGAACAACGGCAGGAAGTGGACTGCCGCCCGGCACTGCGCCGTGATCATGCCCGGACGGTGATCACAGAGCCCTGGTGGGTGATCATGGCGCTGGTGTTCCGGGCTCTGGCGCGAGTTCCGTGGCCGGGCTGGCAGTCGGTGTCAGACCTGGCGGGGGGTCAGCCGGGCGGCGTGTCCTCGATGCCGGCTGCTTCGCTTGACGCTCTGCATCGAGGGCACGCCGTCCGGCTGGGCACCGGCTGCTGCGGGGAGACTGGCGTGCATCCCGGCGGAGCCCCATCGATGTGACATAGCTGGGGCTAGGGCCAGGTGTCAGCAGTACCGCTGTCACCTCGATGCGCTTGCGGAGCGGGCACTGGGGCGCGGAGCCTGGCCTGGCCGGGGCTGCCGCCCGGAACGGCTGCCGGGGCCGGCGCTGCTGCGAGCACCGGGGACCCGGAGACACCAGCTGAGGTCTGACACCGGCTGCCAGCCCGGTCACGGAATTCGAGCAGAGCCGGATTCCGTGATCAGGCCCGGGACACTGATCACGGAGTTCTAGTGGCGTGATCACGCCGCTGATGTTCCGTGATCTAGCTGAGGTCCATGATCACGGAAACGCCCCGTGGCTCTACGGCTAGCCCTTTGGGCGAGACCTTCGGCGGAGCTGGCTAGCCGTAGAGCCACGGTGCGCAGGTGCGTACGGCGGTGGCTAGCTCAGTCAGCATGGCGGGACGATCTTCGTGCAGGAAGAAGTGGCTGCCGCGCATTACTCGCAGGTGAAATGTCCGGCTAGTGAGCTCTCGCCATTTCTCGACCGAGCTAGGGGGCGCGGTCGAATCGTCGGTGCCGCCGAAGGCCGCTATGGGCACGGGAAGCACTGCGGGCCTCGGGGCCAGGTATCGCGCGAGCAGCGTGAGATCGGACCTGAGCGTCGGCAGCACGAGGCCAAGCAGCTCGGGGTTGGCGAGAACTTCTGGGAGGTCCCGCCCAGCCGGACGATCCAGTCCACGAGCGCGGCGTCAGTCAGTTCCCCGGCCTGCAGTGGCTCGTTGCTTCCCGGCGGGCCGGAGCCCGACACGATCAGGCATTCCGGCTGCGGGGCACCCCGCTCGACGAGCCTGCGCACCAGCTCGTATCCGACCAGTGCCCCCATACTGTGACCAAATATCGCGAACGGCTCAGTCGTCTCGGGCAGGAGCGCGTACTCCAGGGTCTCGACGAGACGCGCCATATCGGTGATCATGGGCTCGGCTAGCCGGCCCGCGCGGCCAGGCAGCTCTACCGGCACGAATTCCAGGCTGACCGGCGCGGCCAGCCGAACCCACGGCGCGTAAACGCTAGCTGAACCCCCGGCATGCGGCAGGCAGAACACTCGCAGCAGCGCCTGGCCCCGGACGCCAGGGTCTCGCCGAAAAGGCGCCCATCGGCGCTGGTCAACACCATAGCTCACCTCGAAGAAACTATCCGCTATCGGTAGAGACATCCAGCTATCACATCAAACGCCGCTAAGCCGGGACGCAGACACTAGAAGCGACTCGCCGGCCACCGTATCATCTGACCAATATCTCGGACCTGAATGCTATTGGGCTAATGGAGCTTGCATGCGCGACAATCGCGCTTCCGCCGGCGGCAGGGCGCCCGCTGGTACGCGCTGGGCACTGGCCCGCAGAATCGTGATGGTCATTAGCGCGGCAGCGACTGGCGCCGCGCTCCTTGGTCTTCTTGGGTTCGGCCTAGGCCCGATTCCTGCTCTCGGCGTCGCACTTAACCCTGGGCGCGGAGTATGGAATTCGGCGTCAGGCGGCCTCCTCCCGCATTCTGAGACATTGTCGCTGCCCGGCTTGGAGAAGGTCGCCAGAGTTTCATTCACCGCAGCTGGAGTTGCCTCTATCCAGGCGGCTACCGACTCCGATCTCTACCTATCGCTCGGCTACGTTCAGGCCCAGTTCCGGCTGACCCAGATGGATCTGGAACGGCGCCTCGGTGAAGGCCGGCTCGCTCAGCTGGCTGGCCAGCCCGCGGTGTCCTCTGACAAGTTCGAGCTCCAGCTTGGCCTGTATCGCACCGCTCAGGCGGAGTGGAAAGCCACGCCGCGCGGCAGTGCCGCCGCCGAGGCTTTGATCGCCTACGCGGCTGGCGTGAACGACTGGCTCAGCCAGGTCCGTTCCTCGGGCCAGCTTCCCGCCATCTACGCCCTGGCCGGCGTGCGGCCTGGCACCTGGACGCCAGTGGACAGCCTGGTCGTGCAGGAAGTGCTGACGCAGCAACTGGATTTCTCGACCACGCCGCTGGACTACGCGCTACTCGAGCATTCCCTCGGCGCAGCCAGGACCATGCGGTGGTTCCCGATTCTGCCGCCGGATCAGCAGCATCCGGTTGACCAGGGCCCTTACCGTAATCTCGGCATTGCCTCGCTAGCGACGGCCAACGCCAACGCGACACCAGTAGCCTCGGCAAGCCAGTCAGCACACCAGGGCACCACCGCGCCGATGTCAGCGCCGGTACCGGAGGCACTGGGGGCGGCCGGTGCCGCTCACCTGCTGGCCGAGTTCGGCGAACTGCCAGCGACCGCCGTACACCGGTTCCCCGATAGCAACGCCTGGGCCGCGAACGGGCCGGCCATCCAGGGCGGCCGCAGCATGCTGGCCGGCGATCCCCACCTGCTGCAGACCTTGCCGTCTTACTGGTACGAGGTGGCTCTTCGCGCGCCTGGCATCGAAGTCGCCGGCGCCAGCCTGCCAGGCGCTCCAGGCGTAGTGATCGGGCACAATCAGCACATTGCCTGGTCTATCACCAATACCGAAAATCAGTCGACCTTGTTTTACAGCGAAAAGACCAGCGCTCAGCACCCGGGGCAGTACTTCTGGCGCGGGTCGTGGAGACCGATGACCCGGCTCAGATACACCATTCCGGTCCGCGGCGGCAAGCCAGTCGCCCTGACCGTCTCCCTCACCGTGCACGGGCCGATCCTGACCACCGACGGCGCAACGACCGCCGTTGACTGGATGGGCGACTACCCCTCACCTGATGTGGCAGTACTGCTCAATTTGGATAAGGCGACCAGTGTTGAGCAGTTCAAGTCCGCACTCGCGAACTGGCACGCGCCAACGCTTAATTTCGTATATGCCGACGATCGCGGAAATATCGGCGTGCTCGCCGCTGGCTATTACCCGCTGGTGCGCGCTGGAGACCCGTGGATGCCGCTCTCAGGAACAGGCCAGTCAGACCTCGCCGGAACCATTCCCTTCGCGGCCGTACCCCAGCAATACAACCCCCCGGCGCATTTTGTGGTATCGGCGAATCAGCGTCCGGTTGGCCCGGCTTACCCGTATTACATAGGAACAACGCTTGACGACTTCGACTACGGATACCGGGCCGACGCGCTAGTGGCGGCGCTGCGTCAGCCAGGGATGACCATGGCGGACTACGGGCGCCTGCAATCGAACGTCACTGACCATCTGGCGACTCTGATCGTTCCGAAACTGCTCACGGCCCTGGGCGCCGGCGACGCCGGGCTGACCAGGACAGAGCGGGCCGCGGTCCAGGTACTGACCGGGTGGAACGACGCGATGACCGTCAGGTCGGCGGGAGCGTCCCTGTGGTGGTACTTCTGGACCGACTACCTGGCCGCGGTATTCAAGCCCTGGTGGGACTCGGCTAAGGTCCCGGTACACGTCGACCGGTCCGGCCTGGCGGTCTCGACCGGCCTGCCCAGCCTCGATCAGGATCTCGAAACCTGGACGCTGCACGATCAAGATAACCCGGCGTTCACCGCACCAGGCCAGCCGGCCGGAGACGCCGCGCAGGCTATGCGGGCCGCCTTCGCATCGGCGGTTGGCCGGCTAGCGCGCAAGCTAGGCGGACCGCCATCGTCGTGGTCACTCGGGCGGGTGCACAGCCGCCAGTTCCCCTCGCTGACCGGCGCTACGGCGCTCGGCTACGGCCCCCGGCCCGGCACGGGAGACACCTGGACGATCGACGCAGCCGACGGCGGCGCGGTGTCGGACTTCGGGCCAAGCTGGCGGATGGTAGTCGAGTGGACCCCGACGGCGACGTCCCGTGCGATAGCCATCTACCCAGGCGGTCAGAGCGAGAATCCGGCCTCGCCCTGGTACGAGAATCTCATCGGCGACTGGTGGGATGGACGCTACCTGCCGCTGGCCTCGGCGGCTCATCCGGCCGGCGATTCCATCGTCTGGACCCTTCAGCCCGGCAGTGACCGGCGGTGACCGGCATGATTCGAAGCCGGATCGCACCGTCCGCTCTCCGAATGGCCGGGTGCGTCGCCGCCGTAGCCGCGATCTGGATAGGTGCCGCTTACGGCCTGTGGTTCCTGCCCTTCGCCGTCAGCGCGGTCGTCGGCTATGCCGCCTGCGCCGCCGGGACCGGCTCGGGGATCGCTGTGCTGACTGCGATCGGCCTGGCGCTCGCGGGCTGGGCGCTGGCCTTCGCCGACCTGCTGGTCAGAGGATGGCCGATCGGCGCCACCGCCCGCATCGTCGCGGCCCTCGCCGGCCTGCCACCGGAGGCGGCCGTCGCCATCGCCGCCGTTTTCCTGATCGCCGCTCTCCAGGCGGCCGCCGGCACCTGGCTGGGCCTGGCCCTCCGCCGCCTGCCGCCGCCTCGCCGAAGGACAGACGCAATGGGACCGCCCGGTGACAATGCCGCGGAAACCGCGCTCGAGGTCATTGCTGAACGCCCATTGCACGAGCCGGGAAGGACCGCTCCTTGACTGACGCCGCGACCACCGTTCCTCAGACTCCGACTTCAGCTTCCGCGCAGCTTGCCTCGCTCTACCGGAATCGCAGCTACACCTTGCTCTGGATCGGTCAGGTCTTCTCGGAGACTGGCTCATCCGCGACCGCGCTGGCTTATCCGCTGCTCATTCTCGCGCTGACCGGATCGCCGCTGTACGCCGGTCTCACCGGCTCGGTCAGTCTCTTCTCGCGCACCGCCATGCGCCTGCCCGCCGGAGCACTCGCCGACCGCTGGGATCGCAAGGTGACCATGCTCGCCTGCGATGCGGTACGCGCTCTCGTGCTGCTGGTCGTGGTGGCCGGCCTGCTTCTGCACCGGCTGCCCTGGCCAGCGGTCATGGTCGTGGTCTTCATCGAGGGTTCCGCCTCCGTGCTGTTCGAGCCCGCCGAGCAGGCCGCCGTGCGGAACGTGGTTCCCGTATCCCAGCTCACGACCGCGGTCGCCGCCAACCAGGCGAGAAGCTCGTCCGCAGGCCTGGTGGGCTCCCCGCTCGGCGGCTTGCTTTTCGGGCTAGCTCAGATCGCGCCCTTCGCCGCGGACGGCTTCTCGTACCTAATTTCGTTCTGCACGATAGCGTCGATCAGGCAGCCACTGCGAGAGGAACGCACGGCGGAGCGCAGGCGCCTGCTGCCAGATATCGCCGAAGGCATCCGCTTCATCGCTCGCGATCCATTTCTGCGCGCACTTGCCATGATCGAGCCACTGATCAACGCCGCCTTCACCGGAGCCCTTTTCTGCATCATTGTCGTGCTGCGCCGGCACGGCTGGTCAGGGGGTGTTATCGGCTCAGTCCTTGCCGTTGTCTCCGTCGCCGGAGTTATCGGCGCAGTTGTCACGCCATGGCTGCGGCGGTGGGTAAGCCCGAGTCATCTCGTCATCGGAGTGTCCTGGTGCCTCGCAGCCGCACTGGCACTCGCGGCATTTTTTATTAACTCACCCATTGTCGTCGTCTTCGTCGCCATTCCGATGCTGCTCGCGCCGTCGGTCAACGCATCGCTCATAGCGCATCAGATCGCTATTACACCGGATGCGCTTCAAGGTCGGGTGGTCAGCGTCATCTTGCTCATGGCGAGCATTCTCGAACTGCCGGCTCCGGCCGTCGTCGGGGCCTTGCTTGAGCACACCTCTGGCACTGTAGTCATTCTAGTGTTCAGTTGCCTGGTGATACTTTCCGCAATTATCGCGAGCATTCATCCGGGAATACATCTCATGCATTCGCTGGAGGAGTCCCATGATAAGCCAGCAGCCGAGAAGCCGGCCGTCTCCTGATCATCGGCAAAGTAACCGTAATTGCCGATTCGCTAAGGTATTCGAGGCCACCTCTAGTGCGACGACAGCCCATTCTTCAAGACTTTTCTTCTCACGGTCGGCCGCTTGCCTGAAGCGCGACGCCTGATCGGCTCCGACCTCAAGCCGGAGGACGATATACGTCGCATCGGCGTCCTCGCCGAGCTGGTCGAACGAGCAGGCATCCTCGGAGTGCGCCTCAGTCGCGTCCGCTTCAGCATGGGCCCGCTCAGCATGGCCCCGCTCAGCATCACGCGGCTCAGTGCCGCACCGGGCAGAGTCGTCCTTGCGTCTCTCATCGTTTCGTTCCCTGAGGCTGCGCTTCACCTCTATCCGAAGCCGATTCCTCGACCAGTCCAGATTCTGTGCCTTGCGCAGCCAGTAATCCTGCTCAGCGGGTGGCAGGGCCGCGACCTCGGCGTGATGGCCGAAGCTCAGGTTGTCCCGCCGGCGGGACAACTCGAAACGGCGCGCCACCCAGGCGTAGTTGCGTAGCGTCTGGTAGTCGAGCGAGGTCCGGTGCAATGCCTCCTGATAGCGGTCCCTAAAGGCTTCCTGCCCGTACACGAGCCAGTCGCCGACCCACCAGGAGGAACTCTCATGAGCTGACAGCACGTACTGCCCGAGGCGCTCCCAGTCCCGGAACCTAATCGGCTGCGAGAGCTCGAGGCCATTACGGCAGATTGTCATGCCATTGCAGCCGGCCATTGCCCGGCCATTTGAAATCAGCGAAGAACTAGTACCACTTACCTGCAAGGCCGCACACTCCTAGGTTCATCCTGCGCGTGTTTCTGTCAGGTTTCCCGGAATCAGGGAATGAACTTGGCTGGCAGCACCATGGTGCGTCGAACGGAGGGTGAGAGTCGATCTGCCGCGGAGTGTTGCTATGGACGCACTGGTGGCGAAAGACCTAACTAACGCGCTTTGGCACCGCGCGGCAGCCAGGCACTGAAAGCAATGCTCCTATTCTCGACGTTTTTCGTCGTATACGAGCAATTTCTGTGTGTACGATTTTATGCGGATACAACAGTCTGTCAAGGCTTGCCCGCAGGGTCGGCGGCCGTTCGCCGCACGGTGGCCACTGTCGCGCCTGGCTCGGCGGCTCTGGCCTTTCTCACTGCTGACACGGGCGTGACCAGGCATGATGCCTGCCAGGTCGCCCTCGGCACCCAGCTGGCGGCATGAAGTGGCCGAGCCGGCCGAGGGCCATCGCAGACCACTGTTACTCGTGCAGGCGCAGCGCCTTGCTCGGGCAGGACCGGACCGCGCTCCGCACGTCCTCGGTCAGATGCTCCGGAATACCGTCGATGAGAACGTGCAGTTCATCGTCGTTATCCAATTCGAAGACACCTGGCACCAGACCAGCACAGATCGCGTTCGCCTCACAAACCTCGTGATCTACTTCGACCCTCATCCGAACTCCCTGAACTCCGCTTGTCGTGCGTGATTCTGGCAATTCGGAGTACAACATATCGGCCTGGCTCGCCACAAGGCACCGATCGCCGGCCGCGACTCAAATGGTGGCGTACCTCTCCGGCATTATGGCTGCGCCAGGATCAGGTCACTATTATGGAAAGCCATGGCAATCCCGGTGAAACTGGCTGGGACCGGCTCCTCCCCCAGGATGAACCTGAGGGCCGCCGCGTGCATGGCCTCTACCGGAGCGATGGCGGCGGCGGGCTACGCCAGCCGCACTGGTCAGGCTCCCGGCAGCGGCCACATAGGTCTGCGCCGCCTCGTCCTCAAGGCGGCAGGCAAGCGCCGCGCGCGCTGACCGTGGACGCGGACCTGAGGCCGCTCATGACTGCCGGGTGGCTGGCTAGCGGCGTACCGGAGATGATCGGCTGCCGTGCGGAGCGCAGGATCGCGTTCCAGGTCGCCGCATGCTCCGAGTGCTGCTTCAGGCACGCGGCCGCCAGGCTGGCGACTGCCGGCGCCGGCTCGCTTAGCTTTCCGGCACGCATCGCGCCAAGCAAGGCACGATAGAAGCCGGCCGCCTGGTTCTCCAGCGCGGCGGCCAGGGCAATCTCCCGAAGCTCGCCGGCATAGACCAGGGCGCGGGGTTTTCGCGAGCCGGTGCAGGCGCCGAGCACGAATCCGGTGCCGGTGCCGCCGGCTCCCAGCAGGAGTGCGCGCCGGGGAATGAGCCCGGTCACCGAACCGAGCCTTCATCAATAGCCGAGGCTTGCGCTGTCGGGTAGAACGCGTGCGGAAAACTGCCGGTGCCGATCGCGCCGGGCAGCCTGCCCGCACGGTCAGGGGCGCTGATGAGCTCCTCCGCCCCGATGTTCAGCAGTTGCAGTGTCGCCAGCAGGAATGCCCGGTGCTGAGCCTCGACGGCAGCGACGCTCACGTACAAGCTACGCAAATTGTTACTACTGGTCAGACTCGCATATCTGGTGTAAGTTTGCGCCTTTACGTCCTCTAGCGATTCAAGCAGGCTGACGATCGAAACGGTGCCGGTCAGGCTAGCCAGGGCCAGGCTGACCGGGTGAGCGTACCTAGGATCGGCGGCGTGCTGCGCGGCTCCGCCCGCCCTGACCGCTGCCGCGTTGAATGCCTTCGCATGAGCGGCGTGCTGATCCCTGCTTCGGGTAATGAATGCACGCAGAGCCGGATTACCGTGCGCGACGAAGGGCGATCGCGCCGCCGACTCATGCGACGAGACGGCGAGATTCTCCAGCGACGCCGCGGTCTGCAGGATCTGCACGTCCAGCGATTTCACAGGGCTGTCCTTTGACTAGCTCAGATGGATGGATAGCCGGAAGGTGAATCCGATGCCTCTGGTCGTATTCAATGGGTCGGTGTCCTCGATCGTGACGTCGAAAGTCCAGGTGCCCGACGCCGGCGGGGCGGTCAGCTCCCCGGTAATCTCCCCGGTCTGCGAATTGATCGAGAGCTTGCCGCCCGTATTGCAGCTGTCGAGGTTGCACGGCAGACCGTTATTGCCGGTAGGCCCGCTCACGCCGGACGTCGAGAAACTGTAGCCGCCCACGCCGCCGACGGCCGGCCCGAATCCGCCGGTTGGCTGCGCGCCATTCGCCGTCACGAACTGGTCGTATCCCCGCAGGTCATGGACGTCAGGCAAAGAGGTTACCGGAACGAATTTGAATGGATTAATGGAAACAGTGAGCGTGATGTTCGCCGTGATGGAGTCGCCGTCGGCGTCGGTGATGGTCACCGACCCGGTGCGGACGTCGTTATCGCAGGTGACGACAACCGGGTCGGTGCCTGAGGAGTTGACGCCCTGGCAGACCGCGTCGGGAGTTCCCGAGATCACGCCGGTGACGGAGTTCACTGACAGATTGTCGAGTCCTTCTGAGCTGAACGTGTACGGCTTGCGGCCGCCGGTGATTTCGCTGCTCAGATCCTGGCTAAGTGCCGTACCCGAGATACCGGACACATCGAGCGGCCCGGCCTGCAGGGGCTCGAAGACGTCGATTGATTCCGGCTGGCTTGTGGTGATGGCGGGGTCATTGGAGTCCGAGAGAGTCAGCGTGAAGTTCTGCGTACCCGTACTCGCCGACCCGGAGATCTCGCCGGAGATCGTGCCGGTGTTCTGGTCAATGCTGAGCCCAGGGGGCAGCGTTCCGTTCGTGATGAACCAGGTGTAAGAGCCAGATCCGCCGGTCACGTGGTTCGGGGTCACGGGACCGTATTCATCGGTGACGACCGCGTCAGGCAAGGCCGGCTCGGTGAAGTTCAGCGGCTCGACGACCGTGATGGAGGTGCTGAAGCTGGCGGTGACCGCCGACGGAGTGCTTGAGTCAACGAGCGAGATGGTGAAGTTAGAGGTGCCGGTCGCGAGCGGGGTGCCGCTGATGCCGCCGGTGCCCGGGTCCAGGTGGAGGCCAGTGGGCAGGCTGCCTGTCGTGACCGACCAGGTGTAGGGCTGCGTGCCGCCAACCGCGCTGATGGTCTGGTTGTAATTGCCGCCAGTGACGGCCTCGGGCAGCGACGAGGTCGTGATCCTCAGCGGGCTCACCACCGTGATCGCCAAGGACACGGTGACCGACAGCGGCGGCGAGGTCGAGTCGACCGCCTGGGCGGAGAACGGGAAGACCCCGGTCGAGGTCGGTGTGCCCGTGATCGTGCCGCCCGGCGAGAGGCTCAGCCCGGCCGGCAGGGTACCTAGCAGTGTCCACACGTACGGGGTCACGCCGCCGGAGGCAGTGAGCTGAGCCGTATAGGACTGGCCGACCGAGCCCTGGGGCAGCGACGAGGTCGTGGCGATGAAGCTGTTGACAACGTTGACCGTGAAGGTCCTGGAGTCAGCAAGGGACGGCTTGGCGGTGTCGATGACCTGGATCGTGAAGGTCGACGAGCCCGTCGCGGTCGGCGTGCCGTTGAGCGTTCCCGAGTCGGGATTGAGGGTCAGGCCGGCGGGCAGCGAGCCGGACAATACCGACCAGCTGTAGGGCTGATCCCCGCCCGAGGCGGTCAGGGTCTGCGAATACGACGAGTTCAGCACCGCCGATGGCAGGACCAGCGTGCCGAGCGCCAGCGGGTTGACGACGCTGACCGACAGCGACTCAGTCGATGACTGGCTCGGCAAGGCGGCGTCGGAGACCTCGACGGTGAAGTTCGAGCCGCCGGCCGAGGTTGGCGTGCCGCTGATCTTGCCGGTCTTGGGGTCAAGGGCCAGTCCGGACGGCAGGCTGCCGGTTCCCGGGCTGATCGACCAGCTGTAAGGTGGCGTGCCTCCGACGGCGGCGAGGGGCTGGCTGTAGGCACCGCCGACAGTTCCGCCCGGCAGCGAGGAGGTGTCCACCGCCAGCGGCTTGACCACCTTGATCGTCAGGGTCTTCGACGTGAACTGGGTAGGCGGGCCAGCATCGGCGAGATGGACGGTGAACGATGACTTGCCGAGCACGGTCGCCGTTCCGGTGATGGCGCCGGAGCCGGGCGAGATGGACAGGCCAGGCGGCAGCGAGCCACCGCTGACCGACCAGGTGAATGCCCCGGTGCCGCCGGCGGCGTCGAGAGAGGTCGAGTACGGCTTGCCGATCGGAGCCTCGGGCAGCGCGGTCGAGGAGATCTTCAGCGGGCCGACCACATTGACCGTTGCCGAGCCAGACAGGACTCGTGAGCTGCCCGCGGTACCCGTCGTGCCGGTGGTGACCGGAGTGCCGGCGGCCGACGGGGACGGCGAAGGCGAAGGCGTCCGGGCCTTGGTCACGGTTGTCGCCGTGATCATCGCGGAGCCAGCTCGCAGACCGGTCACCACCCCGGTCTGCGAGACTCTGGCGATCTTCGGCGCGGACGACGTCCACACCAGATCGGGCAGCGCACCGCCGCCCGTCTTGAAGCTCCCGGTCACATCGGCCAGTTCGGTCGTGCGCGTGCGGATCGTGGGGGCGGGAAGCGTGACGTCCAGCGCGGACGGGGATGGCGGTGGCGGGGCCGGCGGAGTCTTGGCCGCCGCCGAGGCCGCCGATTTCGCTGACTTGGCGGCCTGATGCGCGTTGGCGGCGGCGGTCGCCGCCGACTGCACGACCGGGCGCAAGACAGCGAGCCAGAGGGCCAGGATCAGGCCGGCGGCCAGGACGGCGATTCCCAGCAGCGGCAGCAGCCAGCCAGGCAGGATCTGCTTCTCCAGCATCATCCCGTCGGTCTTGACCGGTGCGCCCTGCTCAGGCAGCGCCGAGACCGCGAACGGCAGCGTGCGGTTCGGCCCCTTGAAGAAAGTCTTGCGCGGAACGGTCGTGAGACGTACGAACGTCGCTGTTCCCGGCGACGCGCTGAAGCTGTCTGGCCTGGCCCGGAAGGCCAGCTTCAGATCGGGGTCGCTGGCGTCGACCGTCAGGTCCTCGCGCCTGTTGCCCCTGTTCTCTACCACCAGCCTGAAGTGGGCCGAGCGCCGGCCCGTCGCGCTCTTGGGCACGAGGCTCACGCCGAGGTCACTGAACTCGCCAACCTGGACGACGCCTTCCTCGATCCGGGATCCGTCCGGATCCTCGCGCGACATCACCCGCAGCCCGAACGGGACCTCGCCGGGGGCGCGCGTGGCGAGCCGCGGCGGACGGAACGTGATCTTGGCGGTCGCGCTAGCGCCGGGGAGCAGGTTTACCTCGGCCGGCTCCACGTTTGCCCACTGGCCGGCCTCACCGAGCACGTCGAGCAGAATGGCATCGACGACCATGCCCGTGTTCTGGACACTTACCGAGCAGATGGCCTCCGCGCCCGGCTCGACCTCCACGGTCGAGTTGTCGTTGACGAACGTGACGGCGACGCCCATTAAACCCGGCTCCTTGTCCCGGCAAAGCCAATTAGTCTGTCCCGGCCCTGGCGTTCCTCCAGCCTGGCACCGGGAGGTCGCCGGGCCATGCGTGAAATGGCACGAAACAGCGCAAGAACGGGGCGGATCGCCACCCGCGAACGCGGTCCGGTGCCGGTCGCGTCATCGCGCAACCTGGTAAGCGCGATGTCACGCCATCGCGAGCACACGCCAAGCCCGGGCGCGTTACACGATGGTCACGTGCTGCGCGACGCGGATCAGTCCCTGGCGAGCTGGCTTGGTCGCCTGCTGCCACCCGGGATCGGGCTGCGGTTCGAGCCCCCCGACCCTGCCTGGCAGACCCGGCCGCCCGAGCCGCTGTTCGTCGACGCGTTCCTGCACAGCATCAGGCAGGACGCGCGAGGGCGGCAGTCAGGCTGGGCCGACCAGCGCGACGCCGACGGCCGGGTCATCGGACGGCAGCCGGCCGCGCAGTACTACCGGCTCAGCTACCTCATCACCGTGTGGGCGGCGGGCGGTGGCGGGGCTGCCGAGCGGGTCGTGGCCGAGCACGAGGTGCTCGGCCTCCTGCTGAACGCCTGCGCACATCAGACCGTGCTGCCAGCCGACTGCCTAGTCGGGACCCTCGCGGACAGCGGCCTGGCGACAGTACTCGAATGCGCTCCCGAGGACTCGGCGGCCGGTGCCGGGGTCGGAGCCGGTGCGGGGATCGCGGCGCTGTGGACCGGCCTTGGCATCGCGCCGCACGCTCATCTGGAACTTGTCCTGATCGCGCCCGCACGACCGCCCGTTCTCACCGAACTCGCACCCCCCGTCCGCGAGATCGTACTCAACGCCGCAGCCGACCCCGGCGGCCCGGCCAGCTCCAGCCGAACCGCAGGCGCCAGCAGAACAACAAGCTCCAGCCAAGCAGCCGGGCAAGCCGATGCCGGGACCGCCGGGCAAGCCGAGGGCCGGACCGCCAGGCGGACGAGCAGCGGCACCGCCGGTCAGCCACAGCCCGCGCCGCGCCCGCTCAGCACCTTGCGGCGCTGGGAAAAGCAGACAATCCACGAGCTGCCTCCAAGCTAACGGCACCAAACCGCCGCCGAGCTGATTCAAATCCCAGTCCCCACCACACGAGCGTGGAGAGTTGTCAGCGTTCTCGCGAAGAGTTGTCGTCTCGTGGAGAGTTGTCAACTCTCCACGAGAATGGCGATAGCTCCGGATCGCGGCAAGCCGACGAGAACATGGAGTTATTAGCTTGCGCGGACGGTCTCGTTCGCGGTGATGAACTGGGCGGTTCCCGGTTTCTCAAGCTCGGGATCGGGGACTGGTCCGGCGGGAGTGGTCTGAGTGGCCGGATCGGTGACCGTGAACAGGGCCGTGAATGGCTCGCCCTTGATGAGGATCGGCTTGCCCTTCTTGGTCTGGACGGTCATGTTCGATGGCATCAGCGTCAGCATCAGCGTGCCCATCCCCGGGTTGGTGAATGGCGGTGCCGTGTAGGCCATTGGCTCCTTGAGAATCACCGGCAACTCGTCGCCGACCAGGCACACGCTCAGACCGCCGACCAGGACCGTGCCCGCTGATCCCTGCAGCGGCACTGGTTCGGCCAGGGCGGGTACCTCGGCCGGCGGGTCGATCGTGATCTGCACCTGGTCAGTCGACCTGATGATGAAGTCACCCACGCGCACCACTCTCCGCTCAGGTCAGCCGATCCCGAACAGCTCGATCTGGCTGACAGCTACATTGGGCTTTCCTGTCCCCTGATAAGTCGAGGTGACCTGGAACTCGACACTCTTGATCAGGACGGCATGACTGATCGAGAACATCTGGGACTTCGGCGTGTCCTCCGGCGTGATCGTGAACGACTCATCGTTAGAGAAGACGAGATGCAGCGAGCTGGGCCGGCCATTAGCTATGTAATGACCGAAGGCTCCGTTGTAGAGGATCAGCCGCTTCAGGGTTACCGGATGCGCGAATGTCATGACCAGCATCGGCTCTGGTGACGGGGACCACGGCGCCAGCCAGTAGTTGTTGAAGAACCCGTCACAGACAAGCGCGGCCGGATGCGATTTCACCTGGGCGTTCGCCGTGCACTTGACCGGGTGGATCGGCACGAGCTTCGCGTCAACGATATTGGAAATCTTGGTCTTCTCCGAGGAGAACACGGAGTTTACCTCATTGCGGAACGGCGGATAAGCACCGTAGATGACGCCCGCGGCGACGAGTGCGAGCGCTACGACCAGCCGGGTCTTGCGGTATACCTGACGAGCCAGGTGCCCGAGGTCGAAACGCCGGGCAGCGAGGTTGCCGCCCCCTGCGGCCTTCCCTGGCTCCGCACCGATCTTGACGGTTTTCGGCCCCCTGTGCGGTCGGAATCGGTGCCACCACCGGGCCTTGACGTGTTCGGCCTCGACCAGTGACTCACCACAGCGACTGCAGAACTTCCTGCTCGGTGCATTGCCTTCGCCGCAATGTCCGCAGATGGAGTCGCCAGGCTGCAGCCGGCGAGTGGGAGCGGTCTTGGTCACCGCGATGGCGCGGGCCCGCGCGATCTGGGGCGCCTGCTCCCGCACGTCGGGCGCCCGAGCCGGGGCAGCCGCCCCAGCCCTAACTTGCGGCTCGGCCTGGCTGGCTCCCCTGGCCGGCCGGGAACCACGCACCACAGGGGCGACCAGGGCAGCGGCGTCACCTTGATCGGCCCTGGACGGTGCCGACGGCGCACCGGCACCGGCACGAGGCGGCGGCGCACCGGCACCGGCACCGGCACCGGCACCTGCACGAGGCGATGGCGGCGCAGCAGATCCGGCGCGGCGCGGCGCCGGCGCGACGCCGGCCGACGCGGGCAAAGCGGCAGGACCAGGCCTAGCCGGAGGAGGCGACGACGACGCGGCCCCTGGCTGAGGCGCCGGCGAAGGCGGACCGGCTGTGGCACCGGGCCCGGGCGAAGACGGACCAGCTCCGGCACCAGGCCCAGGCGCAGGCGGACCGGCTGCCGCACGGACTCCAGGCTGCGGCGCAGCCGGCACCGACGGACGCGCTACGGCACCAGCCCGAGGCGGCGGAGGCGGAGGCGGAGGAGGAGGAGGAGGAGGCGGCGCAGCACCAGCCCGACCCGCACCAGCCGGAGGAGGAGGGGGAGGCGCGGCCCCCGCGCGCCCCCCACCAGCCCGAGGCGGAGGAGGCGGCGGAGGCGGAGGAGGAGCCGGCGGAGGCGGAGGAGGAGGCGCAGCACCAGCCCGGCCCGCCCCGGGCCTGGGCGGCGGCGGAGGAGGCGGAGGCGCGGCCCCCGGCCGTCCCGCACCAGGCCGAGGCGGAGGAGGAGGCGCCCCGCCGCCAGGCCTACCCGCTCCGGCCGGACCAGCAGCACCCGGAGCCGCACCACCTTCCCCAGCGGCAGGCCGCGGACCCGCGATCACAGCATTCGCACCATCAAACACCCGCTGCAGGAACCCGACCTTGGCCGCAGGCGCCGGCTCCTCGGCAGGCGGTTCTTCCCCGTCCCCCGAAGCCACCACCACCGGCGCAGCGGCCTGCTTCTCGCCGGTCCATTCCAGGAATCCCCCGCACGTTCCGCAGAACGCGTCCTCATCGGCATTGCGATAACCGCATTTACGGCAGACGATCATCCTTGCGCCACCTCCACCCGGTGGGTGACGTGCGCGGGCTTCGCCGCCGCCACCAGTTCGTCAATTGCCTTCAAGTCGAGTGCCTTCAGGTCGAGCGGCTGGCCGGGCCGCGCTGAGATCCTGACCTGCACGGACGGCTCGTGCTCTCCCGGCGGCGGCGTGTTGGGCCGCTGTGACCAGATGACGCCGCCGCTGTCGGTGACCTCTACCGCGCCGTCAATGACCAGCTCAAGCAGCGCTCGCAGGCCGGCCACCGTCCCTGACTGCCGGTACAGGACGACCGACCGCGCCACCGCCGCGCGCCTGCGCCCCAGCGGCCAGTTCTCGTCAAGCACCGTCCCGAACCAGTCGGCCAGCCAGAGGACAAAGTCATCGGGCGCGAGCATGGGGTCGATGTAGGCCCCGATGCAGTCCAGGGTCGAGATCACCGGGGCGAGCACGTCATCAAGCCCAGCCGTCAGCCGCATCGCCGCCTGATCCTCCTGGTAGACGGCGGGCATCAGGGTGCCGATGGGGTAGGGAGTGCGCAGCCCGGGAATCGCCCCGCGCATCAGGACGGCTCCACCCGGATCTGATGCTCATAAGAGAACACCAGGCTGTTCGGCTCAAGCTCGATCCTGGCTGCCTCGCCGCCCCTGACGCCCGTGACCGGATCGGCGCTGAACAACCGTACGTCCTCGACCAGCTCGATCCCCCGCACTTGCTGCAGGCGGCCGAAGATCTCGCCGGCCTGCAGCGAGCCGCCCGAATGGCCAGCCGTCGCCCTCGGGTCCGCCTCCGGCGAGCGGGCTGACGAACCGGTAGAGCTCACGCAGCGCGTCGTCGCGCACCCGGTCGGCGCTGGCGCGCGGCTTGGCGATGATCCGGGCGACCACGGTCACCCCCCGGTACAGGGGCGGCTCGATCACCACCCGCGCCCCCACGACCCGCACCTCATCGAGACGCTCGGCGATCCGGCGCAGAGTGTCCCTCGGCGGCACCAGGTTCTCGAACAGGATCCGGCCGTCCTCGCTCGCCGCCGCCGGGACAAGCAGCACGCGGACGGCCCCGGCCTCTGTCCCGTCCCGCCCGGCCGGGACGCAGCGGACCCGCGCGATGTCCGGTGCAGCCTCGCGGGCGAGTACCTCGTAGTCCTCGGCCGTCACCGCCCGGCTCCGCGTGCGCACCAGCAGCGGGCCCCGGCGCCTGGCCTCTTCGAGGGTCTCGCCATCGACGCCACCCTGGGCCGGATGGCGGTTCTCGACCTTCGACACGAAGGGGACCGAGGACTTGAGCGTCTGGATGGCCCCGGCGCCGACGTTGCCGCGCGCACCACCGCCCGTCGCGTACCGGCGGATGCGAACAGCGGCGCCCTTCTCTGGAATCGCTCCGTACTGGCGCAGGCTCCCGTCGGACTCGCGCACGGCGGGGCCGAAGAGCACCAGGCCAGACACCGCGTCAAGAACGAAATGCCGGTCATCGGCGCCGCTCTCGGCGAAGTGCTCGACGCAGGTCCACTCCTGCCAGCCGTCATCCGACGAGGTCTCGACCACCGGCGTGTCGTACCCGCTGAGCACGGGCTTGCGGCGCACGCTGAATTGCTGGCCGGGGACGCCCTCGGCCTCGCCAAGCTGCTCGGCCAGCACAAGCTCGGCATTGACCGCCTCGGCGGTACCGCCCACCGTGCAGGCGACCAGGCTCTCCACCACTGGCGAGGCCGTGTACGGCGGCTGCCCTTCCTCGGGCTCGGTCACCCGTGCCCTGATCCAGCCGGCCCGGTCGCCGCCGATCACGCTCGCGTCATGCCCGGCCGGCACATGCAGGACGATCTGGCCTGCGGTGTTCAGGCCGCCGGTACTGTCCAGCCCGAGCTCGCACTCGGTCCACTCCGGCCCGGTCCACGCCTCCCAGACGAGCGGCGGATGCTTGGGGTTGACCCCCACGCCCCGCACGCTGCCGCGGAAATCCAGCCGGACGGCACAGCCAGGCACCGCATCTGACAGACCGAGCAGCAGCACATCGCCGACCACCGGATGCGCGCTGAACGCCGCGAACGACCGGCCGCCCGTCAGATCAGCCGTGCGATCCGCCGTCGCCTCGCCAGAGCCGCCCTCGGAGCCCCCCTCGTCCGAGTCCGACACCGACGCCGGCGTCCTGACCAGGCTCAGCGAGCACGGGACAATGGCAAGAACATCAAGCGTGGCGAAAATAATAGGCTCGGCTACATGGGTATGCAAGGTGCCGGCCTGCGTTCCGGCATTGACCGTGAGCGTCGTCCGGCCCGGACTTGACAGCCAGAAGGTCACGCCCGCCCTGGCCGGCGTGGGAGGCAGCATGTGCAGGCCGACCAAGTCGAGGAAGGTCAGGTGGAGCCGGTCGGGTACCCGGTTGAGCCGGTATAGCAGCTGGTCGGTCATGTAGGCGAAGGTCTCGATCAGGGTGACCCCTGGATCGGAGACGTTGTGGTCGGTCCATTCCGGGCACCGTCGCATCACCAGCCGCTTGGCCTCATCCACCAGGTCCTGGAAGCGCCGGTCGTCTAGATCAGGGGCTGGCAGCGGCATTCAGAGCTCGCCCTCTTCGCGCTCAGGGATCGTGTAAAAGGGAAAGACCAGGTTGCGCGGACTGTTCGTGCCGCGAACCGTGTACCGGATGTCGATATACAGCAGGCCGTCCTGGTCACCGTCCGGGTACACAAGCACCTCGCTGACCGCGGCTCGCGGCTCCCAGTACTCAAGCGACCGCTCCACCTCGTGCACGATCGCGGCGGTGCTCTCCGGCCCGGTACCTCCGAAGATGTTGTCGCGCAGCGTGCTGCCCCAGGCCGGGCGCATCGGCCGCTCGCCCGGATAGGTCGACAAGATCAGCCGCATCGCCTGCTCGATCTTCTGCTCGCCGGTCACCATCGAGACCGAGCCTGACGGCTCGAACTCGAGCGGGAAGCCCCAGCCCGTCCCGATGAAATCGGTCATCACATCCCTGCTTTCGCTTCAGCTTCCTAGTGAGATGGTCTGGCCCTGAATGCTGAGGTTGCCTTCGCACTGGATCGTCATCGACGACGCGGACTTGAGCGTCAGGTTGTCTCCGCCATCGACGGTCATCGTTCCGCCCTCGCCGACAGCCAGATTGACGGTGCCGCCGTTGCCGCACCTGATGGTCAGCTGGCCCGGCGGGCTCTCCTGCGCGCAGGAGATGACGAGAGATCCCTGCACCACGTCGACGGACAGCCCGAGGCTCGCGTCGGCCGTGCCGAGCACGATCTGCGAGACCGTGGGCTTCGGGTCCTCACCGCCGGGCGGCATCTCGTCGTGGAAGGCCAGCAGGTTGCCGGAAGCCGAGACAAAGCCCCGCCGGGCCACCGTCCCGTCGTCGGAGACCGCCGCACCGCCCAGGCTGTATCGGGACGCATTGTTGACGATCCCGCCGAGCACGTAGGCCCGGCGCGGATCGCCGAACTCGAATCCCACGAGCACCTCGTCTCCGACCTCAGGCAGGAACATGGCCCCGCTGCGCGGCCCGGCGCCGAACTGCACCACCGGGGCCCAGTCCGACTGGTAGTCAGGCGAGAGCCACGGCAAGGTCACCTTGACCCGGCCGCTGCGGTCGTTGATGTCGGTGACCACCGCGCAGACCACGCCGGGGATCCGGGGCAGCGGCGCCTGGGTGGCGCCAAGCGAGGCCAGCCCGAGCAGCGAGCGATCGTGCCGGCCGCTGGCGGCGAACTCGGTGCGGTAGCCACCCTCGGTCTGGTCAAACACATGCCGGGCCCTGGTCACCACCCAGTTCCGCGGGAAGGGATCGGGCATCCCCTCGATGCTCACGACGCGGCCCGGCCTGGATTCCGGGAGAACCCTCGGCCTCACCCTCCGCCTCGGCGAACGTGCTGGCCAGCTGCTCGGCCAGGCCGCTGGCCGCGAGATCGGCCGCGCTGGTCGCGGCGGCGCCCTCGCCCACCGGCCGGTCGTACACCACGAACGCGGTCCCGCTTGGCGGCGGTCCGAGCTCTTCCACGCACGGCGCCGGCGGCGGCCCCGGGTCGGCACCGTCGGCGGGATCGCTGTAGAGCTCGGCGATCTCGGTAGCAGCCTGCTCGCCGGCCATGGACGCGGTGCCCGTCGTGGAGCCCGCCTTGCCGGAGATCACCCGTGCCTCCATCGGATCCCAGACCCGCACCTCGACCTCGGGGGTCAGGTTCCCGGCCGTCACCCTCGGCGCGAAGACCCGCAGATTGTCGTGCATGATCAGGCTCAGCGGCTCCTGCTCGCCGTGCACGGAGGACGCCTTACGGAAGCAGAACGTGCCCCCGAACATGGTGAACTCATAGCCGATCTCGGCGGCGCGCTGCTTGAGGAACTCCCAGTCGCTCTGGTCGTACTGCGGCAGATGGACGTGGATCAGCTCGGACGGAGTAATCTCGCCGATCGCGAGGCCCGCCTCGGCCGCGATCTTCTCGGCGGCCTCGGAGTCCGAGGTATCGAGGAAGGCCCTGGTGCGCCTGACCCGCTGCAACCGGTGACTCAGGTCGTAACCCCGCACCGTGGTGAGGCCAGTGAAGTCGTCGTAGCTCCCTTCCAGGGCGGTGACCTCGCCCCGGATCAGCGGCATCGGGACCTCGGAACCCTCCCACGGCGACCTCGATCGCAACCCTGGTGCCGAGTATGAACCCAGACTCCTCAAGCGCACGCCCGTCCAGGCCGACGAGCGTGAGTTCGAACATGCCGGGCAGGTGCAGGTGCGTCTCCACGGTGACCCGGTTGAGCCTGGCCAGCACCGGAGGCGGCAGCGGCGTGCTGGCGACCTCAGCCCCGATCAGCACGCTCGGCATGATCAGCATGGCCGGCGCCAGCTCGGCGGTCATGGCGTCCCGCCCCGGCCCGCGGCCAGCTCGCCCCGTCCGGGCAGGTACAGGAGCGTGCCAGGACGGACCCGCAGCGGATCATCGATCCCGTTAGCTTGCGCGATGACCCGCCACGCTCCGGGCCTGCCGTAGCTGGCCGCGGCGAGCGACGGCAGGCACTCGCTGCTGTCCAGGACCCGGCTGCTGCAGCAGGCCAGGCCGCCCGAGGTCGGGTTGGTGCCCGGCAGCTCGGTGGTCATCGGCTTGTACAGGCCCAGGCGCACCTCGGCCCGGATCGGCGTGCCAGTCTCGCTGGCGAACCGCACGTAGGTAACTGCCACCGTGCGCAGGCTCACCGGATAAGACAGCCCGATCCCCCAGACGAACAGGAGCCCGACCGGCTGGCTCCTCAGCGGCTTCGCGGGCTTGCCCCCAGCGCCCACCGCGGGCGGGCTGCCGCTGACGGGCGAGGCCGGCACCCGGGCAGCTCCACAGCAGCAGCGAGTCGCACCTCTTCTTCAGCTCGGGGCCGACCAGGATGACCTTGTCGATGGTGATCTCCAGGAAGCCGAGATTCTTGATCTGCTCTTCCTGGGAGGCCCCGCTGGCCACTTCGGTCTTATACGTGTGGCTGAAGGTGATCCGCTCCGGATTGAACGAGAACTGAATCTCGGCCGATTCACCTGGCCCGGGCGGCGGGGAGATCTTCCGCAAGATGGCGCCGTTAGGCAGGTCGGCGGTCATATCGCCGGGTCCAGGAAGCCGTCGTGCTCAAGCACGAGAGTCTCGGAGGCGATATCACTGCTTTTCGCGTTCATGGAAGGACCGCTCCAGGACACCGGGAAGGCATTCACCAGCTGCCATTTCGCGGCTGGCTGCCTGGTGTTCTGGTAAACATCGAGCAGGCTGATGGTGACGGTCGTGCCGTAGATTGGGCTCGCCATCGCTCCTATTCCACTCAAGCGCGACCTGACGCAGCCACTGCTGCACATACTCCGAATACGGGAACTCCACCGCCCGCTTCAGCGTGACCTGGCTATAGGAGATGTGCTGCGGCAGGACGTGGGTGCTTGAGTACTCACCGCCCGAGCGGACCGAATCGAACTTGAAGTCGACCTTCAGCCCGTCGCAGGAGGTCCAGCCGCCCAGCTTGAGCAGGCCAGGGATCTTGACGCCAGTCACCTCCACCATGAACCGCATGGCCAGCCCGAGATGCCGGAACCGCGACACGCCAGAGGCCCGGCTCGGCAGGCCGACGGCGAGCGACGACACCGCCGATCCTGGCGCCGCCGGAGTGGCGATCCCCGGCATTCCGATCTGGGCCGCCGAGGCGAAGTCCGAGATGCTCACCGTGATTCTCCTAGCTGCGCTCGGCTCAGAAGGGGGACAGCATGGACAGGTCATCCTCAAGGAACCCCGTGTGGGCGAGCTTGAGTGTCTCAATCGCCGGCTTGGCCCCGGCGGCATCGAAGGACTCGATCGACCAGCCGATCGGGAAGAACTCAGCCAGCCGCCACTGCACGATCGGCGTGCCGATGAAATTGACGAGCTGGATCGTGCCGCTCTGCGGCTGCGGGTTGCTCGACGTCTGCGACAGCCAGTACTGCACCACGCGGGAATAAGGGCCAGCCGCCCGGCTCAGCGTGATGGGCTCGTATTTCGTCGTGCCCGGCAGATAGTCCGCGTAATTACCGCCGTCACCGGCCCGGTGCTCAAGCTGCTGCCAGCTCACAGAAAGCCCGGCCGCCCGCGACCAGTCACCAAAATGATATTTCACATTGTCGATCAGGACGGCATAATGATGGGACATGCCCATCGTCAGCGACTCGACCGACGCCGCGACCTGGCCGGCCATGCCAGCGATTGACTGCAGCTCACTCATTATTTAATCCATCTCTTCTTTTATTCTTAAATAATTCGCTATCGGAAATCACTCAGCAGGCCCGATCGCTCCCGGTCGACTAGCAGTTCGCGCCGCAGCCTGGCCTGCACTCGCCGGTAAATCCCGTCGGCGAGCTGGCCGACAGCGACCGAGTCGTCCAGGTCAAGCAGCCGCTGGTCGGCGAGATCGAGCAGCCGCGCATAGTCCTGCGGCCCGAGCGCGTCGCCGGTCGCCTCCTCCGGCTCTGGCCGGGCCTCCTGATCGGCGGACAGGGCCGGTCCCGGGGCTGGTGCCTGAGCCGGGAACTCAAGCGCGATCCCGGCGTTCTCTTCCGGGTCCCGCTGGATCGACGCCGCCGAGGCCGCGGCGGCGGGCTGCGACCACGAAGCGGGCCGGCGCGGCGGCCGGGCGTGGAAGAGCCGCTGCGGCCCGCTCTGGCCGGCGCTCGCTGACTCGGCGCCCAGCACGAACCGTTCGGCCGCCACGGCCTCCGCTTCCAGCGCCCGTCCGGCCTCGGAGTCCTCGGCGGGCAGGCTCGGACCCAGCGCCCGCTGCTGCGCGGCGTGGGTCAGCTCGTGGGCCAGCAGCGCGCGGGTCACCGGCCGCTCCACCGGCCCGGCGCCGGGCGGCAGCACGACCTCCCCGTCCCTGGTGAAGGCGCGAGCCCCCGCCATGCGCGCTTCGAGGTCGGCTTCAGGCCCCCGGCTGACCGGGACGTCCGACACGTCGACCCCCTGCAGGCGGCGGATGACATCGGCGAGGTCATACGGCGGGAAGGACGCGGCGGCCAGCGGCTCGTCAGCGCCGGACGGTCCCGGCGAGCCGAACGCTGGCTCGCCGGACCACGGGCTGGGCTCGCTGCCGGGGAACTGGAACAGGTCAGGCGGCGTGACCGGTTCGGCTGGCCAGGCGGGAACGGCCGGGCCCGGCGCGGGAGGTGCGGCTGGCCAGGCGGGAGCGGCCGGGCCCGGCGCGGGAGGTGCGGCGGCCTCGGGCGGCGCTGCCGGCGGGGCGGCTGGTTCCGCCGGCGGCACAGGCGGGCCGACCGGCGGCATAGCGGCGGGTCGGTGAATCAGCGGATCGGACGGCGAGCCTCCGGCACCCGTACGCGGACGGCTATCCGGCGACATCGCACGGGCTCCGCCGGGTCCGCTGCCCCCGCCGGTCCCCGAGGCCGCACCAGCCGCACGGTACACGGGCGCGACGATCCTCGATGGCGCCGAGGCCGGACGAGGTGACGCCGGGATCGGGGATGACGATGTCGGGGGCGGCGATCCCGGGCCTGTCATCGGCGCCGATAGTGACGCCGTGCGGGGTGACGCCGATGCCGGGAAGGCCGGCGCGAGCGGCCCGGCCACCTGTCCAGACCGTATCCGCGCCGGGTCAGCTCCGGTGCCTGCGGCGGTTCCTGCGGGCCAGGCCAGGTCGGTCTCGCCTGCGGGGTCGGCAGGCCCGGCGGGCGCGTCAGCTGTGGCCGGCCCGGCGAATTCCGCGTCGCCGCCATCGATCGAGCCGGGGTCAGGCCCCCCTGCCCTGCTTGCGGCGGCTTCACGCCGACGGGGGAACGGGGGGTGCGCCAGCCCGGACACCCCCGGCCGCTGGTGGCCAGCCGGCGATCGTCCCTGGCCTCCGTCCCCTGACCGGTGCGCCGGCCCCAGCTCCGGACGCCACTCCTGACCGGGAAGCGGCTCCTGACCGGGAAGCGGGCGCGAGCCGCCCGGCCCGGTTCCTCCAGGCCCGAGGGCAGGCCCTAAGCCGTAGCCAGGAGGTGGCAGCCGTCCGGGATAGACGACACTGGCGTCCGGCGCCGGATGCTCGCCCTCGGATGCCGGGCTGACCCGGGCGGCGGCCGGGGCTTGACCCGGCGTGCCCGGCAGCGGGCGGCCGATGCCGAGCCGCCTGCTCTCGGCCAGACTGGCCCGGCGCGAACCTCCGGCGGCCCGGGCAGCGCCTGACGGCGGCTCGGAACGCGGCGGCGGGACGGCGACCGAGCTTGACCAGGACGAGCTTGACCAGGAGGCGGGCGGTGTTGGCCTACCCGGGCCCGCGTCAGGCGTCATCGCCGCGTCGCCGGGGCCAGCCGGGAGCCGCCGGTACGCCTGGACCATGCGCAGCCAGGCGGACGACGCGTAAGGAGTGTCGTCAGCACGCGGCTCGCCGACGAACTCCCCGGTCGCCTGGAGCAGGACCGGCCGCTGGCCACCCGCTCCGGTGCCCGCGGCCGGCCGGCGCCGCGCGACCGACGGCAGCCCGGAGGTCGCGATGGCACGGGGCGGATCACCGTCAGCGCCGCGATGGTCGAGCTCGCTGCCAGCGCCAGACGGCGTTCTCGGCACGACGACGCCGGACATCTGGCCGGGACGCGCCGCTCCGGCCGGTCCCGCGCCAGCTGAGCGTCGCCTGATCAGGCTCGCTGTGCCGCTCACCTGCGGCGGACCAAGTACGGTGCAGCCGACTAGCACAGGGACCGGTTCGATGGCGGGGCGCAATGGCGGCACCCGGCGCCAGTCAGCGGCCGGCCGGGCCGCCGGCCCGGAGGATGCCTGACCGGGTGGCGGCGCGGTCGTCTCGTCGGCCGGGCGGCGCAGCGCGGCCACGAGATCCCCAAGCCGCCAGCGCATCTCGCGGTCCTCCCGTCTGTCGCGCCCTCGGGCGCGTTACAGTCCAAGCTCGATCGCGCTGCCAGTGAGCTGCGCGTTGATCTTGCCGACTTCCCCGATCACCCGGGCTCGGGCCGAGTGCGCGAGGCTGAGGATCTCCTCAAGCGACCAGTGCAGGTAGTAGGCGAGGTACACGGTCTCCTCCCAGAGCCGGTCAACCGTGTACGTCAGGATTCCCCCCGGGCATCACCAGCTATGTCCACGACGAACTGGTGCGCACAGGACGGGCAGGTCACGTCGGCCTCGGTATGGCCCTCGGCATTGATCCGGCGGTAGAGGTCCTGCAGGAATGCCAGGTCAGAGGCGAAGAGGTTCTCGATCACGAGCGTGTCGATGTTCTGCTCGGAGCCAAGCTTGGTAATGGTGCGGGCAAGCAGGAGGACCGTGAGGTAGGCGGCGTTCTGCTGCACTCGGGGATCGGCCTGGGTGACGATCTCGTCGCGCGCGGTCGCGAGGCGCATCACGCCGTCGCGGTGCAGTCTGCCCTGCTCATCGACGTAGCCGCGGGGCAGGACAAAGGGATAGAGCGTCAGCATCCCGCCCGTGGCCTGGGCCGGCGCCGGGTCGGCGAAGGCCGTCATGGGTCGTTGACCGTGTGCCATTCCTGCCCGCCTCAGCCGGCCGGCTGCATGAGGATCTGGTCGCAGTGCAGCACGACGGTCTCAGTGACGAGCTCGGTGGCTCCGGCTTTCATTCCGCTGATCTCGAGTTTCGACGGCCACGCGTTCTCCAGGATGTAGGTGATGATCGGCTGGCCGGATTTCGGTGACTGCGAGGCGGCGAACAGCTGCAATGAGCACGTCTTGCGCGCCGTCGGCTCACCCTGCAGCACGGCCTGGTGCCACGCCCACATGTAGGTCTCGGTGTCCATGCCGCGCTTAAGCGTGACCTGCGGCGGCTTCGTCTTGCCGTATTGCTTGGTGTGCAGGATTCCCTCGGGTCCGGTCGAGATGTACTCGACGGGCTCGACCTCCGTGCTGATCCCGGAAAGCTCGCTGAAAGCCGCGACCTGGATTCCGTCCACCTGGATGACGAAGGTCGACGCGGACATGACCGTCGGATTTCCGCCGGTTACTGCCGCCATGGCAGCTTCTCCTTCCTGTGTGCAGCAGATGCGGACACGCGGGCGCGCGCCGCCGCGTCAGCCATCGCCGTAGACGATCTGGTCGCAGGCAATAGTCACGTCCTCGGTCACGAAACCCTCGCCCGCCTTCGCGCCCGCGATGTTGATCTTGGCGCACCAGGCGGACAGCAGGGTGTAGGTAAACAGCGGCTTGGCGCTGGCGATGGACGGGATGCCGCCGCCGTACATCTCCAGTGTCACGTTCGTGCGGGCGGTCGGCAGTCCGAGCAGGGCCATGTTGTGCCAGTACCAGAGCGCCAGGTTGGAATCGAGACCGCGCTTGAGCGTGACCGTCGGCGGCTTGGTCAGCCCCATCTGCTTGCTGTGGTTGACATTGCCCAGGCTGTCCACGGCGACATACGTCTCGATGTTGATCTCGCTGTTAATCCCGCCCAGTTCGGCGAACGACAGGTTGCTGATGGACAGCTGGGACGGCCCGCCGGTGATCTGCAGGTTCGGTGCGGAGATCACGAAGACCGGCGCTGAGGCGACGGGCATGAACTCCAGATTGCTCGGTGCCATGGCCCGTTACTCCTCTAGTGCCGCGCCCTGTGAATACTGCGAGATCCGGAAGACGACGAATTCGGCGGGCTTGACCGGGGCGATCCCTACGTCAACGGTGAGTATCCCGGCGTCCCTATTTTCTTCCGGATTATTTTCTTCATCGCATTTCACGTAGAATGCCTCTTCTGGCGTGCGGCCGTAGAGCGCTCCGCTGCGCCAGACCCGGCGCAGGAACATGGTGATCGTGCGCCGCACCGCGCCCCACAAGAACCGGTCGTTAGGCTCGAAGACGACCCAGTTCGTACCGGTCAAGATCGATTTTTCGACGAAATTAAACAGGCGGCGGACGTTGAGGTAACGCCACTCCGGGTCACTGGACAATGTCCTGGCGCCCCAGATCCTGATGCCCTGGCCGGGGAAGGACCTGACGCAGTTGACCGCGATGGGGTTGAGCTGGTCGTGCTCTCCCCTGGTGACGTTGGTCTCCAGGTCGATGACGCCGCGCAGCACCTCGTTGGCCGGGGCCTTGTGCACGCCTCGGGTGTCGTCGTTGCGCGCCCACACCCCGGCGACGTGGCCGCTGGGCGGGACCAGGATCGGCGCGCCCCTGACCGGGTCGATGACCTTGACCCAGGGCCAGTAGAGCGCCGCATACTTCGAGTCGTAGCCGGCGGTGTCCATCCGCCAGTCCTGCACCTGCTGGGCGCCGAGGCTGGGCGGCGCGTCGAGAATGGCCAGCCGGTCGGCCATCAGCTCGCAGTGCGCGATCATGGCGAGCTGAACCGCCTTGACGCCGTCCATGTCGATCGAGCCGCTCGCGTATGCGGACATCAGGTCGGGCACGCAGAGCATCGTGACGTTCTCGATCGCCTCAAGGCCGGCGAATCCGGTCCGGTCGGCGGTATCGCCCACATAGTGCTGCGGGCTGACGGCCAGGGCGGCCGGCGCTGGCTCCGCGGGTGCCTGGCCGCCGAGCAAGCTCGCCTGAGCGCCGGCCTGCGGCTCAAGCACCGCGCCGCCCTTGGCCTCCTCGATCTCGATGAGCCTGGACTGCTCCTTGACCGCGGTGACGACATACCTGGGCCCGCGCTTGGCCGTGACATTGTCGAAGCTCTCGACGACCTCGCCGTTGCGCTTGACCAGCAGCTTGAAGGCACCATCGCCGCCGTCGGTGGCCGGCGCCACCTCGACGGCGAGCTCGTTGCCCGCCTCGCCAGGCGACTGTGCTCGCACGCGCAAGGCCGGACGCGCGCGCTCTCCCCCGGTGGTCAGCTCGGCGCGGGCGGCCTGGCCAAGCCGGTCAGCCGCGCCCGGTCCGCCGTCCGCCGAAGCGCGGCCGTCAGCGTCGGCGCCGACCCGCACGATGTAGGCGGCGCCGCCGCCGTTGAGGAAGTACCCGTACACCGCATGCGGCAGGTAAGCGCCGTCGACGAACCCGCCGAACGACTTGGAGTACTGGGTCCAGTTCGTGACCAGCGTCGGCTCGTTGGCCGGTCCGCGCTCGGTGAAACCGACGAACGCGCACAGCGCGGTACCGACTCCCTCGATCGGCCGCGAGCCCGAGGACACCTCCTCGACGTACACGCCAGGGGACAGATACGAGGGCACGCTTCCTCCTCAGGGCCTGGGAGCGGGGTGAGCACTGGACCCCGTCAGCCCGAGTCTGCTCTCGCGCTGCGTCGCGACCACCGTCAACTTGAGCTTCATCAAGCGCAGGTATGTGTGCTCGATGACGCGACTACTCGCGGGGCCCCGTGCCGAGCCTGGCCGGCAGCTGCCGGCGTGAGGAGATGCCGAGCTTGGCGAACACGTTGCCCAGGTGATACTCGACCGTCTTGGAGCTGATGAAGACCTCGCCGGCGATCTCCTGATTGGTCAGTCCCTGAGCGGCCAGATAAGCGATCCTGCGCTCACGCGACGACAGCACGGGGGGCACGTCGCCGCCTGGCTGGCCTCCCGTCAGGCTGGTCGCCTGGGCCCCGCAGGCCTGCAGGTCATCGGCGCAGCGTTCGGCGAAAGGCCGGGCGCCCAGCTTTCTGTACAGCTCGTAGGCCCGGCGCAGCCGCCCGATCGCGGCCCGGCGATTGCGCCCCGACATCAGGAACCGGCCGTAGTCATGCTCAAGCCTGGCGCGATGCAGCGGCACGTCATCAGGACCTGAAGGCCAGGCCACCGCGTGCTCGAACCTGGCTCTCGCCTCGAACTCCTCCGATCCGGCCGCCGCGAGCAGGGCGCCAAGCCACGCCGCGGTGACGGCCGGGCGCTCCGGCCCGCCAGCGAGATCACGCAGCCGGCCGAGCGCGTGCTGCGCCGCCCCGAGCTGGCGCGTGCCCACCAGCGCCTCGACGTGCAGCGGCTGCCACCACGCCTGGTATCCCAGATTGGGACCAGGATCGGCTAACAGCGGCTGCAGCGCCGCGAGCATCCGCCCGTGATCGCCGCGGGCCTGGGCAACGGCAGCGGCGGCGATGGCCGGGAAGACCGCGTAGTCCGCCGGGCCGGATTCGGCGTGCCATCGCTGCGCGGCCTGGACGTGCCGCTCGGCCGAGTCCAGGTGCCCGGCCGCCGCGTCCACGCAGGCGGCGACCGCGTGCACGGGCACGCGCAGGCGCAGCACTCCGTGCCCGCTCAGCGCCTCGACCGCCTCGGCGACCGAGGCAGCGGCCTGCTTCCAGTCGCCGAGCTGGAAATGCGCGTAGCCCAGGTAGGCGTGCGCTACCGGCACGACCGCGTCCGCCGCGGCGCGGTCGGCGGCGCTGAGCATCCGGATCAGATCGTCCCTGCCATCATGCAGACGGCCGCTGAGCAGCCGCCAGGCACCGCGAGCCCAGAGCCGCACGCTTCGAACGCCCTGGTCATCGACCTCGTCACCGGCCGGGTCCCGGCTCGCGCCCCGGCCAGCGTCCACGTCGTCGATCATCGAGTCGGGGACGAGCCGGGCGAGCAGGGCGAGTGCGGCCTGCGCCCCGTTCATCCGGCCCCGGGCATCGACGGCGCAGAACTCGGCCCAGCCGCGCTGGGCGCCAGTCAGGCCGTCGAGCGTCAGCAGGCCCGCCGCTCGCCGGTACGCGGCGGGAGCGTCTCCCAGGTCGGCGTGAACGAGCGCCGCCGCCAGGTCGAGATCCCGGCTCAGCGACCTCGAACGGGGATCTCCGGCGGCCAGGTCGTGCGCCTCGGCCAGCAGAGCACGAGCCTGGGAGTAGCGGCCGGCCGCCTCAGCGATCAGGCCAAGTACCATGCTCCGGGCCGCGCTCGGCGGCCACAGGGCCAGGCAGCTTTCGAGCCTGGGTCCCCAGTCGACCGCGCGCAGCCGAAGCCACCAGCGCGCGGCCTGCAGCAGCCGGCCCAGGCGCTCGTCCGGATCTGAGGTGACGGCCGCTGACCACTTGAGCAGCGTGCCCGCCCGCTCGTTCTCACCGGCCAGGTAGTACCGGTCCGCCTCCCTGGCGAGGGTCGCGGCGAGCAGGGGATCGGCGGTCCTGGCCGCGGCGACCCGATGGGCCAGCCCTCGCGTCCCGATGGCGAAGCTTGCCGCCTGTGCGTGCAGCGCCTGGCGCCTGGCCCTGGGCAGGCTCCGGTAAATCACGTCGCGGTAGAACGGATACCTGACGAACACAGGAGCGACCGTCTCGGCCGGGCTCCATTCGACGAGCCCCGAGTCGAGCAGCGGCTCCAGGGCCTCGAACGGGTCGTCCACTCCGGCCACTGACCCGACTACTGCCAGCGGCCAGGTCTCATCCGAGACGGCCATGGCGGCGAGCAGCTCCCGGCTCGCCTCGGGAAGCCGGGAGACCGAACGCAGAATGTTCATGACGAGAGGGTCGAACAGCCCGAGCAAGTCGGCCGGCGAGGTGTTGTTGTGCGCCGAGGCGAGGCCCTGGTCAAGCAGGACTGACAAGAGCCCGGGATGACCCCCGGTGTAGTCGTGCAGGCGCCGCGTGAACTGCTCAGAGGCGGCTGGGCCGACCCGGTCGAGCAGCTGGCCGGTCTCCGCCACGCTGAGTTCGGCAACGGGCAGCCGGATCACGCCCGCGCCGCTCAGCAGCTGCCTGCGCAGCCGCTCAGGCGACAGGCCGCCACGGGGATCTGCCCGCCACGGCTCCGGCGCCGCGACGATGATCAGCAAGGGCACTGCGGCTGGCCCGGTCAGCACCGCGGCGATCTCGGCCGCCGGCTCGGCGTCGATCCACTGCACGTTGTCCAGCGCCAGCAGGAGCGGGCGGCCGTCGTCTAGCAGCGCCCGGATCACGGCCAGCAGGCCGCCGCCCGCTTGCCGCCCGGGGCTGGGCCCTGGGCCGGCCCGTGAGGTCGCGCCGGCCTCGCTCATCAGCTGGTCGGCCGTGCCGCCAAGCGCGCAGTCGGCTCGGAGCTGGCGGAAGTCGGCCAGCTGCTCGAACGCGCGTCGCAGCAGCGAGGTCTTCCCGATTCCCTGCCTGCCCTCGACCACGACCGTCTGCCGTAGCCCGGCCGCGGCGAAGGCGGCCCGCGCCGAGATCTCGCGCAGCTCGGCTCGCCGGCCGACAAAGCGCTCCGCGCTAACCTCAGCCACGACGGGCGCAGGTTCCTGCCCGAACCTGATCGGGGTACCGAGGTCCGTCGCCAGGCGCGGACGCCAGGTCTCGGCGGCGGAGGCCGGCCTGACGCCGCGCGGCGCTGCCGTCGGGTACGGCGCGGTCAGACGCGCATGCTGACGGCGGCTGCTGGCCGCCGCCGTTTCCGCGTACCTGTCGCGCGTCGCAGGCGGACCTCCTTCGTCTGGACAAGCTGCCCAGCAGTATGCGTCCTGCGAGGTCACCTGGACCTGGTCAAATGAAGCCCTCCCTGATGGCATACGCCACTGCATGAGTACGGTTGCGCAGCTGGTACCTGACCGACACGTCGTGCAGCGCGCTGGTGACCGTCCGCTTGGAGTACGAGAGCTCGCGGGCGATCTCCTCGGTGTCCAGGCCCTCGGCGGCGAGCTTGAGTATGTCTTTCTCCCTGCTCGATAGCCCGTTGAACGCCAGGCCGCGGGGCGTGAGTACGTGCCGCCGCAACCTGGTGACCTGCTTGAGCAGCCGCGCCAGCACCTCAGGCGGCAAGGCCGCCTCACCGCCCGCGGCATTGAGGATCGTCTGCGCGAGCCAGGACGCCGAGGCACGCGAGCGCCAGACGATCGAGCCGGCGCCTGCCTCGACCGCGGCCATCAGGTCGTCATCGCTCAGCGAGCTGACTACCAGGACAATGTGCTCGCACCCCTGCGCCCGAAGTCCGCGCATGAGCTGCAGGGCATGCTCGTCGGCCGCATCGATAGCCAGCAGGGCGACCATCGGCCCACTGCCGGCTGCCTGCCCGCCGGCTGCCGTTACTGTGTCCGTCGACGCCTCTACGATGTCGAACTCGGGGCGCCCCCGCAGTTGGGCGGCGAGACCGCTTCGGGTGATCGGGTCATGCGCATAGATATATACTGATAAACGTCTGTCCGTCATCGTCCCCCCCATCGAGTCGACGCGGGCCGCTTCGACAGGCACAGACCTGGCCCCGTAGGTGCAGGCGCCTGATCGCGCATCCTGCCGTTCCGCCGCTCCCGCGCTTTCAAGCATCCGTCTGGCCTCAGAACGGCGCCCTGGGGATTGGCCCTAGCCTTTCCCTAGCCGGCCCGGACGGGGACAATAGGCGCGTCCCTCGTTCCGGCGTCCGACGGAGTCCAGATGACCGCAAGCTTTTTGCCCGGTCTTGAGCCGAATGATGAGAATCGGCAGCCTGACTCGGCCCTTCATCTGCCGCGCCGCGACCCGCACATGGCCCTGCCGCCGACGAGGCGGCACTCGCTGCACCGAGCCGCAGCGACAGGCCTAAACCACGAGGCAGCGTGGCCCCACCGCGTCGCTGCCGCCACCTGCGCGGACGAGTCTCTGGCCGCTGAGCTTGAATCGGCCGCCGCCAGCAGCGCTCGGCCGCATCCCGGCCGGCCAGCGCCGGCTCTGTTACTCGAATGGGCCTCTGACCTCAGCGAGAGCAGCAGCGCAAAGGAGCGGCGGCTGCTGAAGGCCGCGATCCAGCGCGTCTACGCTGGTTACTACGGTTCAGCGCAGCTATGGGCGCGAGCGGAGGCCTGTGCGCCTTCCGCATTACGCAGTTGCGTCCTGGCCGGCCGCGCGATTGGCGAGGGTCGCGATCTTGAAGCCGAATTTCATCTCGAACGAGCTATGGCTCAGGCCGGCGGGCACGTCGGCGGGCAGGGCAGCCGGCGGGGCGAGCTAGTCCTGGCGATCGCGCACGGCCTGATAGCCACCTTGCGCTCCGAGGCAGCGCTCGGCGAGCAGACGGTCAGAGCCGCGCTCGCCGGCCTCGACAGCGCCAGGATCAGCGGCGACCTCGGGATCGAGCGCTGGCTGGTCCGCCTGCTGGCCTCGGGGCACTGCTACACGCAAGGTCCGAGGACGGCCATCGGCACGCTCGCTGGCCAGGACTACCCGCAGGAGCCGGCCGCGGCGCTGGCACTCGGCAGTTACCGGATACTCGCCGGAGATCTGCACGAGGCGATCGATGATCTGTCCTGGCTAGCGCACCACCGGGATTCCGCATTGCCACCAGAGCTGGAAGCCGACACGAGCTACTGGCTCGCACTCGGCTGCCACCTAACCGGAAGCTGGCGGCGGGCAGCTGACTACGCCAGGTCGGCGATCAATGCCGCGCCCCGGACAGGAATCCGCTCAAGCGGAGCACCGGCCGCGCTCTGCTCCCTGCTCGCGGCTCACCAGGCCGAGTGGGAGCTGGCGGAGGAACACCTGCGAACCGCACGCGACCGAGGCAGCACCGGGCGATCGCAGGACGCAGTGCTCGCTGATATCGCCGAGGCCACGATCGCCCACGCCCGCGGCATCCTGCGAGCCGAGCATCCCGCCCTGGTCAGGCTGGCCGGCGCTGGCGATGCCGGCCGTAAGTTCGGCGCACTGTGGCTTCCGCTGCTGACCGAGGCCCAAGTGGAGTCAGGATCTGAGCAGGACGCGGCGGCCTCCCTGTCCGACTTGCGCGCGCTCTCGGAACAGGTCCCCTACCTGCGGGTCACCGTCTGCCGCCTGTCGGCGCGCTTCGCGGAGCGCCACCGGGACCCGGTGACCGCCCGGCGATGTTACGAGGCCGGGCAGTACCTGCTGCCTGATTGTCTCGCCGTGCCACTTCAGGTTGGCTTGCTCGAACACTGGCATGGACGGCTGCTCTGCGGGCTCGGCCAGATAACGGCGGGCATGGTCTGGCTTGAACGCGGACGAGACCGCCTCGCCTCGGCGGGCGCCGTGCCCTACGCGAGACGCTGCGCCGCCGATCTCACCGCCAGGCAGCAGACCGCCGACGCCGTGCCTCCATCGTCAGTCCTGACCGAGCGCGAGCGCGCCGTGGCCAGCCTGGTCGCCTCGGGCCTGACCAATACAGAAGCGGCCGCCAAGCTCTATATCAGCGTCAAAACCGTCGAGTACCACCTCGCCCAGATCTACGGCAAGCTAGGCATCAGGTCCCGCCGCCAGCTAGCCCGGCCTAGCGACCCCCAAGTACCCCCAGCAACCTTTCCGTGATCATGAAACAAACCGTGATCCCGGAACGTCAGCGGCGCGATCACCCCGGCATGGTTCCGTGATCACGTACCGGCGCATGATCACGGAACCTCAGCGGGGTGCCAGCGCCCTCGCGGATGCCGTGATCACCTGCCCGGGCATTTGTTTAGGAGAGTCCAGGTCTCTGGACTCGGCGAGTCGCCCCACCGAGGTTCCGGGTTCTGACGCGAGTTTCCGTAATCGGGCTGGCGGCTGGTGTTAGACCTGGCGGGGGTTAGCCGGGCGGCGTGCCCTCGATGCCGGCTGCTTCGCTAACGCTCTGCATCGAGGGCACGCCGTCCGGCTTAGGACTGGCCACTACGGGAACGCGCCAACAGTGAGCCCCGGCGGAGCCGCATCGATGTGACAGAGATGCAGTCCCAGCATAGTCCCAGCAGCACCGATGTCACATTGATGCGCCTGCGGAGCAGGCACTGATCACCGGACATGACGCCTTCCCCAGCGACTCGCGCCGCCAATTCTCCGTGGTCATCGCCGGGGCCTTGATCACGGAGAGTTGGTGGCGCGATCACGCCAGCGAATTGCCGTGATCAAGCTCTATCTCATGATCACGGAAGGTTGCGCGGGCGATGAGATTTATAAGGATATTTCGGATTGCTGGTCGGGGTGTTCTCGGGCGGGTGGCAGCAGCGTCGTGCCGTTGCTGCTGCTCCAGCGACAGCGGAGGGCCGGCGGTGCTGCCGGAACCCGAGCCTGCCGGGCCGGATCGCTCACCCGGAACTCCGCCCGAAGGCTGATCTGATCACGGAATCCGCGCCAGAACCCGGAAGTTCGGTGGCGTGAGTCACTGGGCTGGGCCCGACGGTGGCCACGTGAGCGCCTCTCGTCAAGATCAACAACGGCTCTTGGCGTCGCCGACTAGTCTTGTGACGTCGGAATCCTTGAACCAGCCAGCGACCTAGTGGTGACTATGGACTCTGAGCCGCGACGGCCATCGTTCACCCAGACGATAGCGATGGTGGCGCAACTGGCCGACCGTGCGGATCAGGTGGCATGCGCTCTTCGCGGGCTTCGTGAGCCTGAGGCGGCTCACGTTGTCGCACGGCTCGCCGACGATGCGAGGCTGGCGACTGCCGCGCTCCGCGACTTGCTTGAGCTCACGCCGAGGCGCACCGACTGGTACGAGGTGCACAGAGACATGTGGGTGCGCTATGGCGACCCAACCGACCTCGCCGCGATGATAGAGCACGTCACCGAGGTGACCAAGCGGCCTGCCCCGGCCCGCGCCAAGTCAGAGCGCAGCACCGGCTGATCAGGCCGGCTGCTCGGCCTGCAGCTTCTTGACAGTCTCAAGTGCGTCGTTGATGTGCTGGCTGATGTTGATCATGGAATTGAATACATGCCTGACCACACCCTGCCGGTCGATCACGTACGTGACTCGCCCGGGCACCAGTCCGAGCACAGCGGGTACTCCGTAAAGCTTGCGCACCTGGCCGCCCTTGTCACTGAGCAACGTGAACGGCAGCTCGTACTTGCCGGCGAAGGCAGCGTGCTTGGTGACTGAATCGGAGCTGACCCCGATCACCTCCGCTCCCGCCTCGGTGAAGACCTCATGACTGTCCCGAAAGGCGCATGCCTCCGCCGTGCAGCCCTTGGTGTTGTCCTTGGGGTAGAAGTAAAGAACGATAACCCGCTCGCCAATGCGGTCGAGCAGCCTAACCTGCTCACCCGACTGGGCCGGGAGAGTGAAGTCCGGTGCCTTGTCGCCAGCCTGGATTCCGTTCGCCATTGCGTGCCTGCTTTCATGCCGTCCCGCCGGGGCTGCTGACGGGTAAACGAGCTCGGTACGACCGCCCTAAGCGTAGTCATACCTCCGCCTACGTCCCAACTCCAGGCTTGGCACGATCTGCGACACTACCGGCCGCCGTCGTGACGGACCGGTGACTTTGAGGTGGGCACCGGCTGCGGTGGGTTACTTCTGCGGGGCTCGCCTGGTCCGGAGCGGGCGAGAATCCGAGCGCGGAGCCAGATCGCGGTCAGCGCAGCCCGTGCAGGTTTCCGTGATCATGGATCTCGGCTTGATCACGGAAACCAACTGGTGCGATCGCCCGCCCAAAGCTCCGTGATCATGAGCTGGTCGATGATCACGGAAACCCCTGGGGCGGGGCGGGCTTCAGGGCGGGAAAATCAATTCGGGGCCGCATCGGGCACCAGCAGGAACCTGCGCTCAGTAGCCGCCTCGATCCGTTCACGGGAATACAGCAGCGGAAAGCTCTCGTCCCGCGCCCAGGCCGCGAGCAAGTCGGCGTAATGCGGACTTGTCGCCACTCCCGATTGCCCGGGGGAATTCATGGCCAGCGAATTATCCCATTCACCGACATCCAGCACCATTCGCATGGTGGCCCCCACAGCCTGGTCAAATCCCGTGTCACCGTAGCCGGTGTTGCCGACCGTGTCAGCGCACCCGCCCCGTGGCTGCCGGCCAAGCCGCTCAAGCTCATCAGCGCCCAGCCCGGAACCGCCGGCCAGCGGGTGCCGCAGGCTCGCCTGGTGCACCGCGCCCCATCGCCACGAATGGCAATCCGATCCGAGCAGCTCATCAAGCTGACTGACGGCACTGGCCAGAGTGGACTCCAGGATCTCGTCGATCCGCGCAGCGGTCAGCGGCGGCGCGGCCCCCGCGCGACCGATCAGCCCGAGCACGATCCGCGCGTCGCCAAACCTGCCCGCATGGCTGACCAGCAGCTCCTGAGCCGCATCGCGATCGCCGCCGTCAGCCAGCCCGGCAAGAACGCCGGCGATCAGCGCCGGCCGCAGATGCCCCCGGAACCACACCTCGAACAGCGCGCCGCCGGCAGAGTCAGCGTCGAGCCGGTTATCCCACCCGGACAGCAACTCGGCGCCCCGCGCGGCCTGCGGGTCCGTGCACCTGAGCCTGCCGACCGGCCCGCTCAGCTCACGCGCCACGAGCGAGAGATAATCGTTCTGAAGCGCCACCGATCCGGCAACCGTATGCGGCCCCTCCCCGCTCAGCACCTCGGTGATCCGCCGGTACCTGAACGGCGACTCCCACTCGAAGCCAACGCTCACTCCGCCGAGCTGGTCAGGGTACAGGTTGCGCTGATTGGCCGAGGCTAGCCAGCCGCGCGCCGGGTTCAGCTCGACCGGGAGGTCAGCGGCGGTGACGAACCCGTCCCACTCATAGCGGCCATCGCCAGGCACGGGCAGCAGCCCATCCCAGTTGCGCCTGACCGGCACGAGGGCCGCGGGCTGCCACCCGATGTTGTCATCGGTATCGGCGTAGACCAGGTTCTCCCCGGCGATCCCCAGCCGCGCGCCGCCGTCCTGAACTCCTCCCAGTTGCCCGCCGCCATCAGCCCGATGCCCGCCACATACGGTGCCATGCCGGGCAGGAGCCACGCCGCGCGAACGCCGAACGCCGCCGGATGCCCGGCCGGCTGATGCACGACAGGTCCGTGCCTGGTGAACCTCAGCTCGACCTCGACGCTCTCCCCGCCCCGGACCGGAATGGCCGAGCTGACAACCTCCATGTCCTCCCAGCCATCGCCGTAGCGGTACCGGGTGCCGCCTGGCCCGTCGGTCTCGTACACATACAGATCCTCGTTGTCGACCGGGATCACGGTGAGCCCGAACGCCACCCGCCCGTTGTGACCGACCGAGATGCCGGGCAGCGCGGGCTCACCGCCGCCGATCACGTCCAGGCCAGGGCCGACCAGATGCGCCAGGTACCGCAGCGAGGGGACTTCAAGCCCCCGGTGCGGGTCATTGGCGAGGATCGGCCTGCCGGTCGCCGTGCGCCACCCGGAGATCGCCCA
This sequence comes from uncultured Actinomycetota bacterium, assembly GCA_963819285.1. Classification (GTDB taxonomy): domain Bacteria; phylum Actinomycetota; class Actinomycetes; order Streptosporangiales; family Streptosporangiaceae; genus Chersky-822. Next base: position 424,475 of record CAWFVM010000004.1, on the reverse strand, counting down.
GTTGTTGCTGCCCGGCATCGCCGGGCCCGGCCCGGGCGAGAGCGCCCCTGGCGGTGCCGTCGCCAGCTCATAGTCCCGCAGGATTTCCGGCGTGATCAGGGTCAGATCGAGCCCGGGCGGCACGACCAGTTCCGTGTCCGGCTCCAGCAGCACCCGCAGGGCCTCGGCGTGCGGCCCGAAATCGCGCAGGACGCACGCCCGCTGCACCTCGCTCGACACGTTCCGGTACCGGCCGTGCGCCCGGATCCTCAGCACATCTTCTGACTGCCAGAGCGCCGGCGCGTACCCAAGCGACGCGAACTCGGCGGGCAGCAGCTCAGGCCGCCGCCCGGTGAGCCCGATGTAGGAATTAATGCCAGCCACGAACGGCTCGATCACGGACCTGACCTCGCAGCCGTACGCCTGCCATTCGAGCTCCATCGGGCCGCGATACAGAAACAGCCGCGCGGCCCGGTCCCGCGCGACATAACCAGGACCAAGCACCTGCGCCATCAGCCCGAGACCCCGGCGCCGCCACAGGTCGAGCTGCCAGAGCCGGTCTCGCGCGGCATTGAACCCCTGCGCGAAGAAGAGGTCATCCGCCGACCCGGCGTAGATGTGCGGAATGCCCCAGCGGTCAAGCAGGATCTCCACGGCCTCCTTAAGCGGCAGGCCTGCGTAAGTCTCCGTGGCCCGCTCGGTGAACGGTCCTGCCTGCACTAGCCGGCATCCAGCGCGTAGGTCTGGCGAGCCTCGGTGAAGGCATAGAGTCCGTCGCGGCCGTAGAGCCGGCCAAGGCCGCTGTGCCTGAACCCGCCCCAGGGCGCGTTTCGCGGGACCTGACCATGAGTGTTCACGTAGAGCTGGCCGGTCCGCAGGGCGTTGCGCAGGCGCTCGGCCCGGTCCGCCTCGCCGGTCCACACCGTGGCCGCCAGACCATATTTGCTTTGATTAACGCAAGCCACCACCTCAGCTTCGGCACTAAAGGAACTGACCGCCACGGCCGGGCCGAAAAGCTCGTCGGCGGCCAGTGCCGTGCCGGCTGGAACGCCGCTCAGCACCGTCGGCTGGTAGAAGAACCCCCCGCCCGGCCCGTCGGACGGCTTCCCGCCCGTGTGCAGCCTGGCACCAGCCGCCACCGCCGCATCGATCATGGCCCCGACCCTGGCCCGCTGGCCGGCCGAGATCAGCGGGCCGGCTTGCGTCGCCTCAGCGAGCTGATGCCCGATCCTGAGATCGGCCGCGCGCGCCGACAGCCGCTCGACAAAGTCCGCGTAAACCGGCTCCTGCACCAGGAGCAGCGATCCGGCGTTGCACGCCTGGCCCTGGAATCCGAAGCCAGCCGCCAGCGCGACCTCAAGCGCCGCGTCCAGGTCGGCGTCGGCGAAGACCGCGAACGGCGTCTTGCCGCCGAGCTCAAGGATCACCCGCTTGAGGGTCCGCGACGCGGCTTCCGCGACGGCCAGGCCCGTGCTGACTCCGCCTGTAAAGCACACCGCGTCGATCAGTGGCGACTCGGTCAGCAGCTGCCCGATCGCTGGACCGCCGGTCACGACGGAAAAGGCCCACTGCGGCAGCCCGGCTTCCCTGGCCAGTTCTTCGAGGGCGAGCAGCGGAGGAGACGCCAGCTCCGAGCCCTTGAAGACGCCTGCGTTGCCCGCTGCCAGCAGCATGGCCAGCCGCGCGCAGCCCTGGGACAGCGGGAAGTTCCACGGCAGGACGCAGGCGGCGATGCCCACCGGCACCCGGTCCACCACCTGACGCGCCCCCGGCTGCTCCGGCTCAAGCACCTCCGAGTACGGGTCCGGGTCGAGCAGGCCCGCGTAGTAGCGCAGGATCGCCGCGCCGGCCCGCGCCGTCCCGACCGCGTGCGCACGGAGCTTTCCGGTGCACAGCGCGTCGAGCTTCCCCAGATCCTCAGCGTCGCGCTCCACCACCGCCGCCATGGCCAGCATCAGAGCCGCCCGCTCCGGCAGCGGCGGAGGCGGCTGCGACCAGTAAGCCCCGTGGACCTGCTCCAGATGCCTGGTGACCTGCTCCACGCTCAGATCCAGGACACGGGAAATGGGCTCCCCCGTACCAGGATCGAGCTGCGGCCGCCAGTCATCAGCGCCACCCTCGCCATTGTCGCTGGCGGCCGGCCGCCACTGCGATCGCGACGACCAGCGTCCGTGCACATCAGGCATGGATAACCTCCTGCGGTTAGGTGCCACGACTCAGCGAAGCAGCAGGCCGTGGTCCTTGGTGAACCGCTCGACGAGCTCAAGCCGGTCCCGGCTCTCCGCCGGGCGGACGGCGGCCACCTCCGCTGCCAGCGACTCAAGCAGCCACATCGGGGCGACCATGCTGTCGTACAGCGCGGGACCTTCGACCGAGGCGACCAGCACGTGGTCGGCGTGCGCCGCGGACTCGTGGCCCCGGCCGTCCGTGATCAGCACGACCGGCGCTCCTGTTACCCGGATGTCGCGCAGCAGGTCCACGGTCAGGCGCGAGTACCGGCGGAAGAGAATCGCCAGGACCGTGTCGTTCCGGTCGGCGCTGACAATCTGGTCGGGGAAGCCAGGATCGATCAGGATCACCGAGTCGCGTACCTCATTAAGCAGCCGCTGGAAGTGGACGGCCAGGCCGTAGGACATCCGCGCGCCGATGATGAAGACCCGGCGGGCGTTAGCCACGGCCTTGGCCGCCGGCCCCAGGGTGTCTCGCACCAGCCCCGCGGTCGCCAGCACGTTCTTGGTGTCCTGCAGCGCCTTGCGCTCCACCAGCGACCCTGGCTCGCTCTGGGAGAACCGCGAGAGCGGCGAGTCCTGCGCGGCGAGCATCATGTCGCGCGCACCGGCCCGGAGCTCGGCGAAACCCGCGTAGCCCAGCTTGCGCGCGAACCTGACCACGGCCGCACGGCTGACGCCGGCCTTGTCGCCAAGCGACTCGGCGGTGTGGAACGCCAGGCTGTCGGGGCTATCGGTGAGGTGCCCGAGGATCAGCCGGTCGTTCGCCGTCAGGCTGCCCCTGGCATCTGCCACTCGCGCCGCCAGTTCGCCGTCGAAGGCGGCGATGCCGAAAGTCTCCGCCTCGTTCATAGTGACGCACCCTTCAGGTGACTCGGCCGCGAGCCGCTACATCCCATTGCGCTACCGGCTCGCCATCCCGGACAACGGTCAGCCGGTCGACATTGCTGACCACCGCACAGGAATGGTTCGGAAGAATACGCAGCCGGTCGCCGATCCGCAGCGGCGAGTCGGCGGTCAGCCTGAGCCAGCCATGCTCTTCTGACAGGCTCTCCAGCCGGACGTCGGCGCGGCCGGTGATCATGCCATAGCCATCGAGCAGGCTAAGTCCGTGCGCACCGCGATCGAGGCTCAGCGTCTTGGCCCCCGCGTCCAGGACCGCGCGGTGCGGAGCCGAGCGGCTGACCACCGTGCTCAGCACCGAGAGCGCGCACTGCTCCGGCGCGACGACGCCGAGCGCTACCTGGGTCGCGTCGTAGAAGACGTAGTTGCCCGGCCTGACCTCGGTAACCCCGTCGAGGTCGACGACATCGCGGAACGACGGCGTGGAACCGCAGCTCACCACGTCGATGGGCAGTCCCTGGTCGCGCAGCCTGGCGGCCGTCCGCACCAGCCGCTGCACCTGCTCCCGGCCGACCGCCCGCCTGCTGGCCGGGTCGGCGCAGCCGTAGACGCTGCCCTCGTGGATGCACACCCCGCGCAGCCGCAGGCCGTCGAGCTCGCTGACGGCCTGGGCCAGCCGGTCGACCTCGCTGTCAGTCACCCCGACTCTGTGCATGCCCACATCGAGCTTCAGCAGCACGTCCACGCGAATCCCGGCCGATGCCATCGCCGCCGACAGCTCCCCGGCCGCGTCAAGGTCGTCGACGACGGTGGACACGGTCACCCGCCGGGCCAGGGCGGCCAGCCGCGCCAGCTTGAGCCGGCCGATCAGCGGATAGCACACCAGCAGGTCATCGAAGCCGGCCTCGGCGTAGACCTCGGCCTCGCTGAGCTTGGCTACCGTCAGCCCGGCCGCTCCTAGCTCGCGCTGCCGCCTGGCTATCTCGACCGTCTTGTGCGTCTTGATATGCGGCCGAAGTCGCTTGCCATGCCGTGCCGCCAGCTCGGCGACCTGCCGCAGGTTCTCCTCCAGCCTCGCCTCATCGACGAGCACCGCCGGGGTGTCAATGTCGTCCAGGCTCACGGCTCGACCACGACCTTCACGGCTTCTCCTGATCGCAGCAACTCGAAGGCGTCGCCGATCCGGCTGAGCGGGACGCGGTGGCTGATGAGCCGGTCCAGCGGCAGGTCAGGCAGCAGCGCGACCGCTCGCTGGAAGGTAAACCGCCGCAGCCAGACGGCCTCCACTGTGAGGTCACGTCGCAGCAGACTCCATAGCGGTACAGTCGCCGAGATCTCCGGCGAGGTCAATCCCACCAGCACGGCGGTTCCGCCCGGCCGGAGCACCGCCAGCGTGTCCAGCACCGTGCCGGCCGAGCCGACCGCCTCGAACGCGACCTCGGCGCCCCGCCCGCCGGTCAGGTCGCGGACGCCGTCGGGCAGGGGCGTCTCGCGCGGATCAATGACCACGTCCGCGCCCACAGCGGTGGCGAGCTCGCGCTTGCGCGGGTTCGGGTCACTGGCCACGATTAGCCCAGCCCCAGCACGCCTGGCCAGCATGGTCAGGAGCAGTCCCATCGTTCCCGAGCCGATCACGGCCACCGCGTCACCGACCCGGATCCGGCCGCGCTCGTGCGCGTAGAGCGCGCACGACAACGGCTCCGCCAGCACGCCCAGGCCGTCGGGGAGACCAGCCGGGATGCGGCACAGTGCCCGGGCGGGCACCACCGTCCGCTCGGCGAAACCTCCGGGGATCGGGACCCGCCGCTCGCAGAGGCCGTCCTCGCCCTCCCGGCAGTAGAAACAGGACCGGCACGGCAGGCTCGGCTCCCAGGTGACCTGATCGCCAGGGCGGTAATCAGTCACCCCGTCACCGACCGCCTCGACAACCCCGAGCGGCTCGTGCCCGAGTACCCGAGGCGGCACGAACTCGGTCAGCTCACCGTCCACGATGTGCAGGTCACTGCCGCACACCCCGCAGCCAGTCACCGCCACGAGTACGTCGTCCGCGCCGGGATCTGGCAGCGGCCAGGACGCGAGATCGAGTACCCGCGTGCCGCGCCATACTGCGGCGAGTACGTCGGGCGATTTATTCATCATCCGAATTTCCAAGACGCCGGCAGGCAGCGACGATCGCCTCGGTGCTCAGGCCGTACTTGCGGAATAGGTATCCAGGCGAGGCACCCTCGGCGAAGGTGTCAGCGATGCCGACCCGTGCGCCCCGGCATCGGATTCCGGCGTCGAACACCGCCTCGGCGACCGCCGATCCCAGGCCGCCGATGATGGAATGGTTCTCCGCCGTGACCACGGCGCCGGTCCGGGCCGCCAGCTCGCGGATCAGCTCGGAGTCCAGCGGCTTGAGCGTGTGCACATTGACGACGGCGGCCTGCGTTCCCTCGCGGCTGAGCTGGTCGGCGGCGGCCAGGGCGAGCGTGACCATCAGCCCGCAGGCGAAGATCACGACGTCGTCGCCAGCGCGCAGCAGCTCGGCCTTGCCCAGGGTGAAGGGCTGACGCTGCCCTTGCGCGAGCACCGGCACTTCGCCCCGCTTGAGCCGCATGTACACCGGGCCGTCGTAGTCGGCCAGCGCCGTGACCGCGTCGCGGATCTGCTGGGCGTCGGCCGGCTCGATGACCGTCAGGTTGGGCAGTGACCGCATCAGGGCCAGGTCCTCGATCGCCTGGTGCGTGACGCCGCCGGGAGTGGTCAGGCCTGGCATGAAGCCGATGAGCTTCACATTGGTGCGCGGGTAGGCGACTTGCATGGCCACCTGATCGAAGGCGCGGCGGGAGGCGAACACGCTGAACGTGTGCACGAACGGGACGTCGCCGGCCCGTGCCATGCCAGCAGCTGTTCCCACCACATTGGCCTCAGCCATGCCGAGGTTAAAGAACCGGTCGGGAATGGTGTCGCGGAACAGGTCGGTCTCGGTCGGGCCGGTGAGATCGGCGCCCAGGCAGACGATGTCAGGCCGGGATAGCGCGAGCTTGACCAGCGCCTGCCCGTACGCTTTCAGCTCGGTCGGAGTATCTGTCGCCCACACTGTCCCGCTCACGATGCGTCTCCCTGTCGCCGCTGCTCCAGCTCAGCGAGCGCCGCGTCCGCCTGCTCCGGGGTCAGCTTCGCGTAATGCTGGAGCTGGCCTCGCAAGAACGAGATCGGGTAGCCGGGGATCGTCTTGGCCACGATCACGGTCGGCATTCCCGCTGTCGCGCGGGCCGAGTCAAGCGCGGACAGCAGGGCGGGCACGTCATGACCGTCGGCCTCGTGCACCGACCAGCCGAACGCCCGCCATTTCGCCGCGATCGGGCCCATCGGCAGCACGTCGCTGATCGCCCCTTCGACCTGCATGCCGTTGAGGTCAATGATCAGGCACAGGTTGTCCAGCCGGTAAGCAGCGCGGCCATGGCGGCCTCCCAGGTCTGGCCTTCCTGCATCTCGCCATCGCCGAGCACCGCATAGATCCGCACGTCCCGCTGGCGGCGCCGGGAGCTGAGCGCGAGGCCGACCGCGACGGAGAGCCCCTGGCCAAGCGAGCCGAAGGTGCCCTCGACGCCCGGCACCAGCTCGGACGAGATGATCTCAAGCGGACTGCCATCCTGGCCATAGTCCTCAAGGTCAGATAGGGGAAAGTAGCCCCGCTCGGCTAGCGTCGAATAGAAGCCAACTGAGTTGTGCGCGGTGCACAGCAGACACCTGTCCTGGTCGGGATCGCCCGGTCGGGCCGGGTCCAGGCGCAGCTCAGCGAAGTACAGCACCGCGAAGAGGTCGGCGGCGCCCAGGCCCTGCATCAGGTAACCCTCGCCGACCCTGGCTACGGTCCTGATGATGTTCTGCCGGATGCTGGTCGAGTGCCTGGCCACTGCCCTGGCGTCAGGAACCGGTCGGGTCACCAGTCGGTCCTCTCACGGTGGTCTCGGCGTTCTCGGCGGTCGAAGACGTAGTAGGGCAGGCCGTGCTTGTCGTCAAGCACGCACTCGGTCAGCACGAAACCGGACGCCAGCAACTCGGCGAAGGCAGGCCTGGTCTTGGTCCGCCAGTCGTGCGCCAGCTCAAGCTCGTGGTTGACCAGGAACTGGAAGTCGGCAGGGACTTCGCAGATCACCAGGTCAGCGGTGGGCGCGCCGTCGATCTCGGTCAGTACGCGGCGGGGTGCCTCGCCGGTGCAGACGGTGATGCAGGGGCTGGCGGGGCTGGCGTCAAGGACGGTGCGGTTCAGCCCGCCGCTGACCGCACCGTCCAGCCGGTCGCGCACCCGCTGCGATGACAGGTCCCAGTCGACAGCGAACTCATCGAGGGGCACGCCGCCCTCGGTCACCCAGTCGCTATCGAACGAGCCTCTGGTGTCGAACACGTACTTGGTGCCGAGGCCCCCGATCCGGGTGAGGTAGAGATGAGCGTTGACCGAGCGCAGGGCGCTGTAGGTCCACCTGATCCGCTGGTAGCCGCGTTCCAGCGCCAGCTCACGCTGGGCGATCTTCATCGCGGCCGCCTGACCTTGCGACCGGTGCCCGGGCAGCACGCCGAGGCCGCTTGAGTACAGGTAGGGTCCTTGGGCGTCCAGGCCGGCGAACGCGTAGCTGAAGCCGACGGCCTGGTCACCCTGCCACAGCCCGACTGCGAGGCCGCCGACCTTGACGGAGTCCTCCATCAGCCAGGCCGGCGGAGTCGCCCGCTCGGTGAGCGCGAATACCTGCTGGAACACCGAGACAAGCTGGGCGAACTCCTCGATGCCCGCAGGCTCGCGGATGGTGTAGTCGATGGTGTAGTCAGCCATTGTCTGCCGGGGGCTTACGACTGGAGCTGGCTGGCGCCGGGTCAGGTTCGGTCACGTATTCGCTGGCCGCTGCCGCTGCTTCGGGTTTGCGGCCAATCCAGGTGGCCGCAGCGCCGGCACAGGCCAGCACGACCACCGCCACGATTACGACCAGGCGGCCGTTCTTGAATACCGGGGCGTCCCACAGTCCCTGGAAAAAGCCCTTGTAGAAGAAGTAGCCAGTGACGATGATCCCGAACGCGGGGATGACCCCGTTGCGCAGCCAGTTGAACTCCGCTCGCGCGTACCTGCGGAAGTACATGGTGTTGCAGACGTTGATGGCGAGGTAGGTCACCAGTGCGAAGAAGACGATCATGTTCGACAGCCACAGGGCGACGCCGTAATTCATGCCCTGGAAGAAGCTCACGATAATGTCGGCGATGATCGCGAACCCGACCACGACCCCGATCGCGTGCCAGGGAACCCGGAACCTGGGGTGCACGGTCCCGAGCCTGCGGTCAATCACGCCATCCCGGCCCATCGCGAACATGATCCTGGTGGCTCCGACCGCCGCCGCGATCAGCAGGCCGAAGCTGGCCTCAAGCCCCATGATGTCGATCACGTCCCGGCCGACGCTGCCGAACGCGGCGCTGGCGGCCGCCGCCAGCGGGAATCCCCCCGACGCGATGACTTTCGTGTAAGCGGCCGGCGGCAGCGCGTCGCTGAGGATCACGGACATGACGATCCAGAAGACGCCGGTCAGCACGATGGCCAGGATCGTGGCGCGCGGGATCAGCTTCTTGGGCGTGCGCGTCTCCTCGGCCACGGTCGAGATCGCGTCGAAGCCGGTGAAGGACAGGACACCGAGCACCAGCGCCGGGACCAGCAGGGAGACGCTCGGGATATGAGCCGGGTTGAGTGGCGCCGCCGATACCGTATGGCCGGTCGCCGAGAACCAGGCGACGACCGCGATCACCGTCAGGATCAGGACCTCAAGGCCAACGAGGACGTAGGACGTCTCGATGCTGACCGAGATCCCCCGGAACACGATCGGCAGCGCCACCAGCAGCGAGCCGAACAAGATGATGCCGAAGACCAGCGGGGACGTGGACCGCACCAGGTCAGAGCCGAGCAGCGCGATAGCCGGCATGTCATACGGGATGATGACCGCGTAGTACAGCGACGCGCAGATCCCGATGAAGATCCCGAGCTTGGGGTTGATCAGGTGCGCGGTCCACTTGTACGCGCTGCCCGAGCTCGGCATCCGGCCGCTGAGCACCGCGTAGCTGTAGGCGGTGGGCAGCGCCATGATCATGCTGATCAGGAAGATGATGGCCGTCGCCCGCCCGACATCAGGGATCATGAAGCCCCAGTTAGTGAAGATGGCGAGCGAGGGCGCCATGATAACGACCCCGAGGATCATGGCGCCATAGAGACCGAGCGCGTTGGAGCGCAGCGAACGCTGATCGGCCGGAGTGCTCGCGGTCTGGGCTACGGAGTCGCTGGACATGAGCCGTGCCTCCCAATGCAGGTGGAGCTGTTGGTCCGTCAGGACCAGGTGGCGCCAGGCCGTTCACGCGCCTGAGCGAAACCGTTCATTGCGCGAGTGAAGCTGAAACACAACGATCTGTCAATAGCCGGGCGGCGGGGAGTGCCAGGCTGAGGGCCGGGCTGAGGGCCGGGCTGAGGGCCGGGCTCAGGGCCAGGAACGGCCGGACAGGACGAGCCGGTATCCGTCGGGGTCCTCGATGGTCACTCCCCGCTCGTCCCAGTAGGAGTTGCGCGAGGTGACTACCGTGCCGCCGCAGCGGACCAGCCGGCGGACGACTTCGTCGTCGATCTCACCGTCCAGATACAAGACCAGCAGATCTTCCCCGGTCGGCGCGGGCGGCGTCTCGCCATCGGGGTCGCCGACGAGTTCGAGGTGCCAGGCCGCGTTAGGCCAGCCGACCATCAGCAGAGCATGCCCGCCTTCGGCGCTGTCATCAGACCGCCACAGGACCTCGAGCCCGAGGCCATCGACCCAGAATCGTTCAGCCGCACGCAGATCACGGCTAGGACGAGCGATCCTGACATGGTTACCGGGCGCGGGCCTCATACATCCATCATCCCCGGGGGGACCTTCCCTACGGCGAGACAGGCGGCGACTCGACGGAAATCGCTTCGAGTCGGCATACACCCAATCTTCCGCGATCATGCCGCAAATCGTGGTCACGGAAGATGGCCTGGCGCGAATTCCGTGATGCTGGCCGCTGGCCTGCCCGGCCCGGCAGGCCAGCGGCGGGACAGGCCCGGGCTGGACCAGCCACCCCGGAACCAGGTTCCTGCCAACTTTCACGGAATTCGCGCCAGAACCCGGAAGATCGCTCGCGTGATCACCCAGGCTGGACTCCGTGATCAAGGTTCCGATCACGGAGGATGCGTGGTGTTCTGGCGGAACGGCGGGTGCCCGGTCGAACGCAGCGCCGAATTGTCAGACCCCCTCGATACTATTGGCGAGAAAGATTCGCTGGCCCGCAAGTTAGAGGGAGCAGCCGATGACCAACCCGCCAGTCGAGCAGCCCTCCGCCGGGCCGTGGGCCGAGTACGAGCCCACGGACGCGGAGCTGCTCGGGATGTGGCCCGACCCGTTAGCCGGGCCACCCGACGGACCCGACGCGTGGCTAGCTGACCTGAGCCTGCCCGAGCTGGACACCCTCGCCGCGCAGTGGGCCGCCGGCGACGGCACCGGAGACGGCACCAGCGCCGGGCCGCTGGGCGCCGGGTTCACTCATGACCTGCCGTCCGAAGGCGCCGTCGGGTTCGCGGCCGGCGGCGCTCTGGACACCCTGATACCCGGCCCGGTCCTGGCCGGGTTCACCGCCGACGCCACCGGGGCCGGGCTGGGGAAGCTGTCTGATGATGAACTGGTGGGGCTGCTGTGCGCGGCGCGGCGGCTGTCGTCGTGGCAGGCCGCGATCGAGTTCAAGGTCGTCGCCGAGCTCAACGCCCGCCGCACCGCCCAGGCCAAGCGCCCCGGATCGTCCCGGCTGGCCGAGCATGTGTCAGCGGAACTGGCCGCCGCGCTGACCCTGACCGCACGGTCCGCTGATGCGCTACTTGACCTGACCGGCAACCTGACCCGGCTGCCCATGGTGCTGACCGCGCTGGAGGAGGGCCGGATCGACCGGGCCAGGGCGGTCGTCCTGGCGAACGAGCTCGCGGCTCTGGACCTGATCACGGCCTGCGCCATCGCCGCCGCGCTGATCCGCGGCGCGGGCCGGATGACGACGGGGCAGCTCCGGGCGGCGATCCGGGCACTGATCCTGTCCGCCGATCCCGACGCCGCCCGCCGCCGCGCCACCAAGGCCCGCGCGGACGCGCGAGTCGAAGCCTGGCAGGAAACCTCCGGCAACAGCGCCCTCGCCGGACGGGAGCTGCCCGCCGCCGAGATGATCGCCGCCGACAAGCGGATCACCGCCATCGCCCAGGCACTCAAGAAGGCAGGCGCACCCGGAAACCTCGACCAGCTCCGCGCGGCGGTGTTCACCGCCCTGCTCACCGGCCGCGACCCGCAAACCCTGCTCCCTGCCAGCCCTCGCAGTCAGGCCAGCCCCGGCAGCCCCGGCCGCCCGGACAGCCCGTCCCCTGGCTGGCTCACCGGCCTGACCGGGACGATCAACCTGACTATGCCGCTGTCCGCCTGGCAAGGCTTGTCCGACGCACCCGGCGAAACCGCCGGACTCGGCCCCACCGACGCAGGCACCTGCCGCGACCTCGCCAGAAGCATGGCAGCCAGCCCCGCCACTCGCTGGTGCCTGACCATCACCGACGACGATGGCAAGGCCGCAGGCCACTCCTGCGCCCGGACCAGCCACTCCAAAGACCCGCCCGGCACGGTCGCCTGGCTGACTTCCCTCACCGTCACCTGGCTCGAACGCGGTGACTGCACCCACCGCCGCCAGACCGGGTCCTACCGGCCCGGCCCCGCCCTGCGCCACCTCGTCAAGATCCGGCACCGCACCTGCGCCTCCCCCGGCTGCCGCCGGCCTGCCGAGCAATGCGACGACGACCACACCCAGCCCTTCGACCAGGGCGGCCGCACCTGTGAGTGCAACCTCGCACCTCAGTGCCGCCGGCACCATCGCTGCAAGCAAGCACCCGGCTGGCACCTCACCCAGACCACCCCAGGCCACCTCACCTGGACCACCCCCAGCCGGCCGCCACTACACCGTGGAACCCGACAGCTACCCGACCTGAGCAGGCGGCATCAGCGCTGGCTGGCCGTAGAGGTCGTTCAGGGTAGCAAGGAGAATTTTGCCTCCGCTGGCGCTGGCTTCGGCCGCCAGTTCATCGGTGAAGCCTGTCGCGCTGAAGAGGCCGAGGGCGGCGGTGGCGGCGTCGTGCCCGGCGGCGGTTAGCAGGCCGCGGAGGTGCTGAAGCCTGCGCAGCTCGGCCAGGCCCGGACGACGGTCGCGGTGTTTGGCTTCGCCGATGAAGGCGACCGGCGTGCCGGGAGTCCGCGGGCGGCTGCCGCGCGTGAGCGCCAGGACGTCAATCTCGTGGCCAGTCTTGTGCTCGCGGCAGGCGATTATGGTCTGCCCGACGGGGCCGACGGCGAGGCCTGCTTCCGCGGCGGCGTACCGGGCGACCCACTCGCCGGCGAGTGCCTCGAAGTGCGGCCCGAAGATCTTGGACTTCACGGTGTGCTCTACCTCAGTCCAGACCTGGCGAGCCTGCCCAGCCTCCAGGTCGGCCAGGTACGGCTCGATCACTAGCTGATGGAAGCGGACCATCGGGTCGGCGATCGTGACCACGGGCCGCCGATCCAGGAGCAGGTCGTGCCGACGGTCGATGAAACCGGCCGAGGCCAGCGTGGTCAGCTGGTGCGTCAGTGAAGTAGCCGGACGGCCGAGCAGTCCGCCGATCTTTGTCGGCGACGACTCTCCCGCCGCCACGGCCGCGAGTACCGAACTGAATGCGGCGGTGTCGCGGATGCGCGGGTCCTCGTGCACGACCCGGCGGGCCTCGTCGAAAAGCGGCATGGACGGCCGCAGGACGTTCCGCGTGAGCCAGCCGCCAAGCTGTCCGGGATCCTCTGGAACCCGCGGATCTGGCACAAGGTCCCGGTAGCCGGGAGTGCCGCCGACGAGGGCATTGTGAGCGAAGGCCGCGTCGGGATCCTCGATCCGCCAGTACTTTCTGGCGTCCCGGTATCCGAACGGCCGGACCCGCAGTTCGAGCGCAGCCCGGCCGCGCAACGCCTTGGTCCCGGACAGCAGGTCAGCCATGACCGAAATCGCCGAGCCGCATAGGAGCAGGCGAAACGGCGCGCTGCTCGCTCCGGCACCCGGTCCCAGGCCGTCGTACAGGGACTGCACGATGGACGGCAGCCCGGGAGTTTCCTGAGCCAGGTAAGGGAACTCATCGAGCACTAGCAGTGGAGGCACAGCGCGGGAAGCATGCGAGCGGGATGGCGCGGCCATCACTTCCGTGGCGGTTCGCAGCGCCTGCTCCCAGCCGCTAAATCCGAACGCGCCAGCCGACAGACCCGCCCAGGTCGCCAGCGAATCACCGAATCGGCGGAGTGAGACCTGCTCGACCTGCTCGGTGGCCAGGTGATAGAGCCCGCCGACCGCACCGGTAAGCCGGCGCAGCAGGTACGATTTGCCCTGCCTGCGCCTGCCGTAGACGAGGGCGATCCGCAACCCCGGCAACGGCGAAAGCGCGAAGTCGGTCAGGTCCGCCCACTCCACGTCACGGTCGAAGACGTCCGTCGGCTTGTCTAGCGTACGGCTATCCAGCGAAGCCCCATTAGCTCGACTACAGTTATATTAACTATAGTCGAGCTAGGCAGCGGAGCAAGACCCGATTGCGGGCTGAGGTCGCCAGGTCGATCAGGCGTGGGCTGAATCGTCCACCTGCCGCCGTTCCACGACTCGGCCAGGGCCGATTCGCCCGTGCCCGCTGACCCGTCACCAACGGCGAAACACCTGGTCGCCGAGGTGCAGGAGACCCCGGTCAGCTCGCTCGAGGTCACTCCCGATGGCGCGGGAGTCAGGAGAATCTGCCAGCTGGTCCCGTTCTAGCGCTCGGTCAGCGGCACCGTGCTCGAACCGCCGCCGGGGGCGCTGCCGACCGCGACGCACGAGCTAGCGCCGGCGCACGAGATATCGCTGAGGCGGCTGCCGCTGGCCGGCTGGGAATCGCCCTGACCGACCACCCTGACTGGCTGCGGCTCTCGGCCAGCAGCTGGCTGGTGCCGCCGGCTGAATCCCCCACGGCCATGCAGACGCTCGGTGACTTGCACGAGACGGCGGCGAGCTCCCAGACCTTCGCGCCGACCACGTTCGGGGTGTCCTGCTGCAGCCAGCTAGCCTGCGCCGCCGACGCGGTGATCAGGAGCCCGGAAGCCACGACGGCGGCAGCGGCGGTCAGCCGGCCAGTCTTCCCGAACCGGGCGGTCTTCCCGAACCGAAGCAGTCTCGTCATGCCTGACCTCAGAATCGTCGCCAAAACTACAATTCACCATCAGGAAGACCATTAATTCGGCGCGATAGTACCATGCGTGACCCATTGGCCGAATCACGATGTTGTCACGTCTTGGGCACTGTTTGCGCCGGGGTATTGGCTGCCCGGGACCTGGGGGCCACGCTAGTCAGGAACCCAGACTTATCGGTACCGGTGCCCCCCCGTCAAGGAGATGCCAGGATGCGCAAGCCCCGTCGACTAGCCGCGGCAGCGGCCCTACTGGCCCTGGCGACCCTGGTGTCCGCGTGCGCCAGTACCGCCTCCAAGATCGGTACGGGCTCGAAGGTGACCGGCAAGCCACTGCCGGGCGGCACGGTCACCATAGCCGAGGTCGGTGCGTCACCGAACTTTATTTTCCCGTACGCACCGGCCACGAACAGCGATGGCTACAACGTCAACCTGACCGAGGGCCTGTGGCCCTCCCTGGTGTACTCCGGCGACGGCGGCAAGTCGATCGTGAACTTGAAGGAGAGCCTGTTCAGCTCGCTGACCTACAGCAAGAACAACTCGGTGGTCACGATCGTGCTCAAGCCGTGGCAGTGGTCTGACGGCTCCCCGATCACCAGCCGCGACTTCACCTTCGTCTACAACCTGCTGAAGTACAACTACCTGAACTGGATCGGCTACACCCAGGGGCTCTTCCCGACCGACGTCACCAAGGTGCTCACCCCGAACTCGCACACCGTGGTACTCGACCTCAACCGGTCTTATAACCCCACGTTCTACACCGACGACGTGCTCAACGAGATCGACCTGATGCCGCAGCACGCGTGGGACAAGACCTCGGTCAGCGGCAAGATCGGCAACTACGACGAGACCAAGGCTGGCGCCAAGGCCGTGTACTCCTTCCTGCAGAAGCAGGGCGGAATCCAGAGCACGTTCGACTCCAACCCGCTGTGGAAGGTCGTATACGGCCCGTGGACGCTGCAGACCTTCAACAGCAACGGCTTCTACGCCTGGGTGCCGAACAAGAACTACTCGGGACCTGACAAGCCGATCCTGAACAAGGTGGAATGGACCCCGTTCACCACTGACACCGCCGAGATGAACACCCTGCGGTCCGGTACCTCCCTCGACCTCGGCAGCCTGCCGCTGAACGACGTCGGCCAGGCCAGCGAGCTTGAGTCCGAGGGTTACACGATCGGCACCCTGCCTACGGCGGGCGTCGCGGAGATCGTGCCGAACCTCTACAACCCGACTAACGGCCCGCTGCTCCGCCAGCTCTACGTCAGGCAGGTGCTCGAGTACCTGATCGACCGCCCGGAGATCGTGAAGAAGGTCTACGCCGGGTACGCCGATCCTGGCAACGGCCCGATCTCGACGCTCTACGGTCAGCAGTGGGACTCACCGCAGGAGAAGGCCGGCGGCCCTTACCCCTACTCGGTAGCCAAGGCCACCGCCCTGCTCAAGTCGCACGGCTGGAAGGTGGTGCCCGGCGGCACAGACACCTGCCAGAACGCCGGCACCGGAGCGAGTCAGTGCGGCGCCGGCATCCCCAAGGGCGAGCCCATGCAGTTCCAGCTGCTCTACACCTCCGGCGTGACGTCCTTCGACCAGCAGAACGCCTCGATCCAGTCCACCGAGGCCCAGGCCGGAGTCAAGATCGTCCTGAAGCCTGAGCCGTTCAACACGATCGTCGCGACCACCGCCTACTGCAACGCCAAGGTCCACCCGGTCGCGACCTGCAGCTGGCAGCTTCAGGACTACGGGTACAACCCCTACACCCTTGACCCCAGCGGCGCCGGCCAGTTCAACACCGGCGGTTACGGCAACTACGGCGGCTACTCAAGCGCTAAGGAAAACAGGCTGATCGCCGCGACCGAGTACGGATCAAGCTCCGCGGCGTTCTTCGCCTACGAGGACTACACCGCCGAGCAGCTGCCCTACCTGTGGCTGCCGAACGCATCGGCCTTGTTCGTCTACAAGAAGAACCTGGCCGGCATCCTCCCGTGGAACCCGTTCTCCGGCACGCTGAATCCTGAGGTCTGGTACTACACCAAGCCCGCCGCATGACGCAGTACCTGATTCGCCGCGTTGGCCAGGCCATCGCGGTGGTGTTCGGCGTGATGATCCTGACGTTTATCTTGCTGCACCTTGAGCCAGGGAACACCGCGAGAGCGGTGCTCGGGCTCAAGGCGACGCCCGCCAGGGTCGCCATCTTCGACCACACCTATGGCCTGAACAAGCCGCTGTACACGCAGTTCTTCCTCTACGTGCAGCAGCTTTTCGAGGGCAACTTCGGCATCTCCTATCAGCTGCAGCAGCCTGTCGCTAACCTGATCGCTCAGCGGCTGCCCAGGGACGTGCTGCTGCTGGGGCTGTCGACGCTGCTGGCCCTGATCATCGGCGTGCCCACCGGGATCTACCAGGCGCTGCACCACAACGAGCTAGCCGACGACATCACCGCGGGCGCCTGGTTCACCCTGTACTCGGCCCCTGACTTCCTTGAGGCCTTCCTGCTGATCGCGCTGCTGTGCGTGCAGTTCCACATCTTCCAGCCCAACTTTCCCGGAAGCATCAACTCCGTGGGCGGGGTGCTGGCGGACTGGCGGGCGCTGGTGCTGCCAGTCACGGTGCTCTCGATCAACAGCGTGGCCGGCTTCAGCCAGTACGTGCGGTCCCAGGCCATCCAGTCGCTGGCCTCTGATTATGTGAAGGTCGCCAGGGCCAAGGGTCTGCCCAGGCAGCTCGTGCTGACCAGGCACGTGCTGCGCAACTCGCTGCTGCCGGTGATCACCCTGCTCGGCCTGTCGCTGCCTGGCATCCTGGCCGGCGCGGTGATCGCCGAATCCGTCTTCAACTTCCCCGGTATGGGATTTCTGTTCTGGCAGTCAGCGCTGGCACACGACTACCCAGTCATGCTCGGGGCCACGCTCATCATCGGCGTCGCGACCGTGGTAGGCAACCTCGCCGCGGACGTCGCCTACGGCGTGCTCGACCCAAGGATTCGATATGGCAAGTCCTGACACCAGCGTCGACGCGCTGTTCGGGCCGACCGGCTCCGCTCCGGCTGGCGAAGCCGGGCCGCGCCCGAGCGTCGGCCTCAGCCTGTCCGCGTTCCTGCACAGCAGGCGCACGATGAGCGGCGTCGGGATTGTCGCGGCGATGGCGCTCTTCTGCTTTGTCGGACCGCTTTTTTATCACACCAAT
Organism: uncultured Actinomycetota bacterium; assembly: GCA_963819285.1. Lineage (GTDB taxonomy): Bacteria > Actinomycetota > Actinomycetes > Streptosporangiales > Streptosporangiaceae > Chersky-822. Next base: position 406,970 of record CAWFVM010000004.1, on the reverse strand, counting down.
CAGGTCGCGGTTAATCTGAACATCATTAACAATCCGCCCGGCCCCGGGCACCCGCTCGGCACCGACGACTTCGGCATCGATGTACTCGGCCGGCTGATGGTGGGCGGTCAGTCCTCGCTTGAGCTCGGCTTCGCCGTGGGGATCGCCGGCACGGTGCTCGGCATCTTGTACGGAGCATTCTCCGGCGTGATCGGCGGCGTGGGCGACGGCATCCTGATGCGGATTATTGACTCGCTGCTGGCGGTGCCCACCTTCATCTTGCTGATCATCGTGGCCAGCCTGTTCACGCTGAACCTGGGCGTGATCATCGTGATCTTGTCGCTGCTGTCCTGGCCGGGAGTGGCCAGGCTGGTACGCGGCCAGGTACTGGCGCTGCGGACGCGGGAGTTCGCCCAGGCCGCGCAGAATATGGGCGCGACCCGGTGGTGGATCCTGGTCAAGCACATGATCCCGAACACCCTCGGCATCTGCATCGTGACCGCCACGTTCGGCGTCGCCGACGCCATCTACGCGCTGTCGGCCCTGAGCTTCCTCGGCATCGGCCCGCCGCCGCCATTCACCGACTGGGGCACGATGCTCACGACCGGCGTCGACAACCTGTTCAACGGCTACTGGTGGCAGGTCTACCCGCCGATGATCGCCCTCGTGCTCGTCGTCCTGGCGTTCCGCCAGATCGGGGACGCGATGAACGACATCGTCAGCGGCGGGATGTCCGGCGCGATCTTCAAGCGCGTACCGCGCCGGTTCGGGTGGGTTCCCCTGTCGGCCCGTTACGAGTAGAGCCGGACCCGACCATGTGGCTGGGCGTGCTCGGTCCGCTGCGCGTTCAGGACGGTGAGACCTCGATCTCCGTTCCGGCGGCGAAGCAGCGGGTGCTTCTCGCGTTCTTGCTGGTGCATGCCAATCGCGTGACGTCCTTCGACGAGATCGCCGAGACCGTCTGGGACGGCGCGCCGCCGCCAGCTGCCCGGGTGGCGGTGCGCAACTACGTGCTGCGCCTGCGGCAGGTGCTCGGCCCGGTCGTCGGCGCCAGGATCGTCACCCGCGATCCTGGCTACCTGATCGAGATCGGGCCGGACGAGCTCGACCTGCTGCGATTCACCCGGCTGTGCCGGGAAGGCGGCGCGGCCGCGCATGCGGGAGACTGGCAGCGGGCCTGCGCGGTGCTCGATGACGCCCTGCTGCTGTGGCGGGGCCCGCCCCTGGCCGACGTGCCTTCCCAGTTGCTGCAGCTTGACCAGGTGCCGCCGCTGCAGCAGGCCCAGGTGCAGGCGCTCGAATGGCGGCTTGAGGCCGATCTGCGACTCGGCGCCCGCCGAGGCCGTCGCCGCGCTGGAGTCCGCGTCCGCGAAGCACCCGCTGCGGGAGCGATTCCGTGAGCAGCTCATGCTGGCGCTGTACCGGTGCGGACGCCAGGCCGACGCGCTCGCCGTCTACCGCCAGGCCCGGCAGACCCTCGCCAGCGAGGCCTCGGCGTCGAGCCAGGGCCAGAGTTGCGGCGGCTGCACGAGCGGATCCTGCGAGCGGACCCGAGCCTGCTCAGCTTGCCGGAGCCGGGAAGCGGCGGCACGCATGCCGCCACGGCGGTGGTACCACGTCAGCTGCCCGCCGGCACCGCGCATTTCGCGGGACGCGCTGCCGAGCTGACTGAGCTTGCCGGGCTGCTAGACGAGCCGGCATCGGCGGCGGCGCAGGTCATCGTGGTCATCGGCGGCACGCCGGGGATCGGCAAGACCGCGCTCGCTGTGCACTGGGCTCATCGCGTGACCCGGCAGTTCCCTGACGGGCAGCTTTACGTGAACCTGCGCGGTTTCGATCCCAGCGGGCCGCCAGTCAGCACGACCCAGGCACTGCGCGGTTTCCTTGACGCGCTGTCGGTGCCGGCGACCCGGATTCCGGCGGGCGCGGAGGAGCAGGCGAGCCTGTACCGCAGCCTGCTGGCAGGCAAGCGCATGCTCATCGTGCTCGACAACGCGCGAGACGAGCAGCAGGTACGTCCGCTGATTCCCGGCGAGCCCGGCTGCCGGGCGGTGGTGACCAGCCGCAATGAGCTGACCGGGCTGGTCGCGTCGCACGGCGCGCACTGCCTGACCCTCGATGTGCTGGCCGAGGGCGAGGCGCGTGACCTGCTGGCCCGACGCCTCGGCACCGAACGGCTGGCGGCCGAGCCCGACTCGGTGGCCGAGGTCATCGGCTACTGCGCCCGGCTGCCGCTCGCCCTGGCCATTGCCGCCGCCCGCGCCGCGGCCGGGCCCCGGTTGTCCGTGGCCGGCCTGGCCAGCGAGCTGCGCGACTCCCAGCGCCTGCTCGACGCCCTGCACCTCACCGACGCCACGATGAGCGTGCGCGGCGTCTTCGCGTGGTCCTTCAGCGCCCTCAGCACCGACGCCGCCCGGCTGTTCCGGCTGCTCGGAGTCGGTCCAGGGCCCGACATCTCCGTTGCCGCCGCGACGAGCCTGTCTGGCTATCCCGCTGACCGGGCGCGCGAACTGCTCGGCGAGCTGACCCGCGCGTGCCTGCTGACCGAGCATGTCCCTGGCCGGTTCACCTGCCACGACCTGCTCCGCACCTACGCGGCCGAGCTCAGCCTGCGGGAGGAATCACCGGCCAGCCGGCACTCAGCACTGCACCGGCTGCTCGACCACTACCTGCATTCGGCCTACGGTGCCGCGATGCTGCTCAACTCCGTGCGGCGGCCGATCGCGCTGCCCCCGCCGCAGCCAGGCGTGGCGCCGGAGATCTTCGCCGGCTACGACCCGGCGCTGGCCTGGCTCGAGACCGAGCGAACCGTCCTGGCCGGCGCGGTCGGCCGCGCGCAGGAGCACCACTTCGACCGGTACGCCTGGCAGCTCCCATGGACCCTGTCGGATTATTTCTCCTATCGCGGACACTGGACGGAATGGCGAGCCGTGCAGCAGATCGCCGTGCCCGCCGCCGCCCGCTCTGGCGACCTGAGCGGGCAGGCGGTCGCGCTGCGCCACCTGGGGCAGGCCGAGGCTTCACTCGGCGACAACGACGAGGCCAGGCGGCACATGGAGCAGTCCATCCCCTTCTATGGCGCGATCGAGGACAACGTCGGCCTCGCCGCGAGCCACCTCGACTGCGCACGGGTGTGCACCTTTCAGGGGCAGTTCGCCGACGCGGTCGGGCACGCGCGGCAGGGACTGGAATTCGCCAGGGCGGCCGGCGAGCCGAACGGCATAGCGACCGCACTCAACGGCGTCGGCTGGTGCCTGGGTCAAAATGGTGAATATGAGCAGGCGCTGACTCACTGCGAGGAGGCGCTGGCGTGGCACCGAGAGCTCGGCAACAGCTACGGCCAGACGACCGCGCTCGACAGCATCGGCTATGCCCACCAGCACCTCGGAAACCACGAGCAGGCGATCCCGTGCTTCCACGCGGCGATCGAGGGCTTCGTCAAGCTAGGCGACCGCTGGCTGCAGGCCAACACGCTTACCCACCTCGGTGATGCGCAGTTCGCGGCCGGTGACCGGGCCTCCGCCGCCGAAGCCTGGCGCCAGGCCCTGGTCATCATGGAGGAACTCCAGCACCCAGAGGTCAATCAGGTCCGCGCCAAGCTCAGCGCCACCAAACCCAGCGACACCAAACCCAGCGACACCAAACCCAGCGACGCCAAACCCAGCGGCGAGTCGGTTTTAGCTGGCCACCCGGCTTCTCGCACCACAGGAGTTCCGTGATCATGGTCGAGGTCTTGATCACGGAGCCCAGCTGGGGTGATCTCACAAACTCAAGTTCCGTGATCAAGCGTTGTTACATGATCACGGAAGATTGCCCGGATGCATGACCGGGGGCAAATCGGTCATTGCCACTTGCGCCTGACCTGAGGTCGGCCGACAGCCAGATCGCGGTCCTGATCACGCACAAAATAGTCATCTACGAACGCGAACATGCTCAGATGGTCATCGTAAACTACATGAAGCTGGTTCAGATACCTGCGCGACCTTGGGTACGTCCCGCCAGTTTACTGGCTCACCGAAACCGGATATTCCACCATTGACGTCTCTAATCAAGAGCGCGCTGTCCATTTCAACCGCGATCCCAAACACCGTAGCGACTCCATCAATCGCCTCGCCGGTCAGTGCGTCAATTTTAAGTTCGCGCCCGCCGAGGGCGTATTCGAAACACAGCGACGTCCAGGTGGCCGCAAAACAGCCGGCTGGCCGAGGCCGCGTAGCACAGCGGTGAGACCTACCCGCAGTCGGTGCGAAGTTCGGTCCGGGGCACCGCTCCGCACCAGAAAGTCCCGCCACGCCGCATTCCGGCGCTAGTGCCGCGCGTGGACGCTGGCGCTCGCGCGCGGCGGCCGGGGGTAGCACGGGGGGGTGGCTGGCGGGTACTTTGAGAAGTGGCGACCGTCCGCGCCTAACCTCTGGCGATCCGCCCCAGCCGGGTCAGCGATAGAGGCAAAGGGAGGCCAGCCTCTCGGCCGGGGCTCTGAGTCGTCGATCGCGCGCCCGTGCGGCGGTCGCTGGGGGATCCGTGCCGGACGCCGGAGACGATCATGACTAAGCAGGCCGACTTCAAGCGACTCGTGCGGACCCGGATGGCTAAGACTGGCGAGTCGTACGCGACCGCTCGCGGCAAGCTCATCGCGGACCACCCGGACCGGGCCCAGGACCGGGGCGCGGCGCCAGAGGACTGGATGCCCGGCGCACTCCACGTCAGCAACGGCGACGCCACCGACGTAGCGGGGACCGGACTCGCCCGGCGAGTGGTCTACTGGCGCGATGTCCTGCATGAGGGGCCGGTACCCGACGTCGCGCCGGCCGAGCTGCGCCGGATCAGGGTCGCCTATCTCGCCAGCTGCCCTGGGGTCGACCGGGACAGGGCAATGGTTCAGTTCATCGAGCGGGACCAGGCCCTGGAGGCCAGTCGCGATGGAGAGTACGTGCTGTGGTTCGAGGCAGATCTGTACGACCAGCTGCAGCTGATCGAGATCCTCGCCCGCCTGGCCGGGCTAGGTGTCCCCGCCGAGCGTGTCATCCTGATCTGCATAGGCGAGCACGCGGGCATCGCTCGTTTTGGCGGCCTCGGGGAGCTGACCGCCGGGCAACTGCGCGAGCTGCCGATGACGAACGCGTGCGTGCGGCTGACCCCGGCGGCGATTGAGCTGGCCACCCGCGCGTGGTCGGCCTTCCGCGCGCCCACCCCCGAGGGACTGGGCGCCATTGCGGCGGCCAGGCTGGGCGAGCTGCGGTTCCTTGGCGAGGCGTTCGACCGGCTCAGCAGGGAGTACCCGGCGACAAGGGACGGCCTGGCGCTGTCCGAGCGGCGGATACTGGCCGCCGTCGCCAGCGGCGCCACCGATGCCGGGGCCGCATTCCTACAGGCTGCCGCGCGCGAAGCCCGGCCGTACCTCGGCGACTCGACTTGTTACAGCCGCATCGACCAGATGTCACGCGGGCCGCACCCGCTGCTCCGCCTGGACCCGCCGGGACGCCCGGTGGAGCGGACGACTCGCGTGGACCTGACCGACGCCGGGGCGCGGGTCCTGGCCGGCGAGGCCGACCAGCTCGCGCTCAACGGCACCGACCGGTGGATCGGCGGCGTGCACCTCCAGGGCCACCTGGTGCCGTGGCGCTGGGACGACGGGACCGAAACCATCGTTGCCGCCCGCCGTGATCACGGAACGTAGCGGAGACCTCGCCCCCGGTACTGGGCTAAGGCACGGACGGATTCTGGGTATCCCACTGGCGGCCAGCATCCTTCCTGACGAGCCTGCGGGTCAGCCGGGTCAGCCGGGTCAGCCGGAAAGTGCTCCCTTCGCGACCCGCCAGAGAGCAGGCACCCGAGCGGGCGGAAGTACCGCCGCATGTCATGCATCACGAAGCCCGCGTACTCGTGCTTCTGGATGGTGATCGTCGCGATCGGCCAGGCTGCCCTGCGCGGAGTGCCGGACTGATGCGGGAGCGCGAGCAGCGAGGCCGTCCGTACCGACCGGCCCGCCAGCACGAGACTAGTCAGGCGCCGGGCCTCCCGCGCCGGGTCGGCCGGAGCGAGCAGTACCTTAGCCAGGTGCTCAGGTGCCCCCTGGATCTCGTAGACCGCTCCCTCGCTGCCGTTGCCCAGCCGGCGGCCCAGGCTCAGCGTGCGGCCCCGGTCGGTCAGGACCGTGATAGCCATGCTCAGCCTGCCGCAGACAAAGCGCCCGCAGACAGAGCACCCGCAGACAGAGCACCCGCAGACAGGGCACACAGCACCGTCAGGTCATCCGCGCACCGTGCGGCCTGCTCACCGGTCAGCAGCCGGTGGATCGGCGAGGCGTCGCCCCGGCCGGCCCGCACCGCATCGGCGAGCCCGACGAAGAAGCCGGCCGCTGGCTGCGGCCCGGCCGATGGCGGCAGGCCATGGTGCGCGGGATGATCGAATGCCAGCGCCGCGCAGCCGTCGGTGGCCAGCACGACGCCGCTGAGCTCGGGGTCCCTGATGAGGAAGGACCGCATCCGGTCAGCCGCCGACGGTGAGGACAGGAAATAGGTGAAGCCCCCGTCAGCCTCGGGCGGCGCGACGAGCCGGCAGCGCTCGGGCAACCCGCCAGTGAGCACGACCCCGAAGCAGTCTCCGATGGAAAGAAAGCCTGCCCAGGGCGGGCAGATAATGACGGCAGTCAAGGTAGCCGCCAGCTCGCTGACAGGTCCGGCCGCCGCCGCGACCAGCAGGTAGTCAGTGATCACTGACTGCCCGGCCGCGCTCAGCCAGGATTGCCAGTGTGCCGCGCACTGGTCGGTGTCCGGCACCTCGCAGGTCAGCCTTCTGCACGCCACATCCACCGCGAGCCGCGATCCGAGCGCCGCTCGCGGCCGGCTGCCCGCGCCATCGGCGATCGCCAGGACAATCGCCCGGCCGTCGCCGGTGACCGCGCTATGGAACGCGTCCTGATTCTCCCGTCCGCTGGCCAGGTGATGGCTGCCCTGCACGCTCGCGCCGGCCACGAACGGCCACGGCCCTGCACCCGGCAGGGCCATCAGCCGCGCTCTTCAAGCTGGCCCGCCTCAAAGCTGCGAAGCTTCTCGGCAAAGTCCGCGATCTTTCCGACCTGCAGGTAGTCATCTTCTGGCTGGGCGGAAGACCGCACGTTCTCGGCACTGTCAGAGACGATGCCCAGGATGTCGCGGAACGGAAAGCCGCTCAGCATCATGGTGCTATGCGGTGCCAGCGCCTGGAGCAGCTCGCGATCGGCGTCGCCGACCCCGATCGCGAAGAACCGGCAGCTGTGGTCGGGATCGGCCGCGCGTTCCGCCGCGCGCAGCCGTCCGGCGGCGGGAGCAAGATCGCTGAGGTCGAGCGGCTGGCCATCGGCGTCGGTCGGGGCCCCGTCGGTGAGCAGCCAGAGCATCGGCCGCCGGTGGGCACGCCCCGTTCCTTCAGCAGCTGCCGCCGCCGCACCGCGAGGTCAAGCGCGACGTCAATGGCAGGCAGCATCGGCGTGTAGCCTTCCGCTCGCAGATCCGGAGCGGACACCTGATCAACCGGCGCGAAGGCAGTCGCCGGATCGGCTGACGCCGCGCCGCCTGGCTCGCCAGTCGCGGGATCAACGACCGATACCGCCGAGCCGAAAGTAACTATGGCGACCTCGAGCGCTACGCGCACGCTCGTCCTGGCCTTCGCGTCAGCGAGCCACTGGCCCAGGGCAGCGTTCAGCTCGGCTATCCGAGGCGCCTGCCGGGGCCTGGACATGGACTCAGAGGTATCCAGCACCAGCACCAGCGGCGCGCGCTCGTCGTAGCCGTGTCCAAGCAGCGGATCCGTCACCCGCGCTCACCAGTCCGGCTGGCTATCCGCATGACAGCGCCTCCTTGACGGCAACCTGGCAATACCCGCCAAGTGCAGCATCGCGGAGCCGGTCGACCAGCGCCAGCGCCTGATTCACCATCGTTTTCCGGGGTTTATCCGGCCAGCCGCCCTTCGAGCAGTGCCCACATGCGGATCTCCAGCGCGTCCGGGCTGACCACGGGCGCGTCGCCGCCGGCCAGCGGCGGGGACGCGGTCATCACGTAGACATGCGCCGGGAACTCGGTCAGCGACCTGAGGTTCACGCCCAGGTGACGAGGCCCCAGGATAACGTCGGCCAGCGCCCGCGGCAGCCCGGTCTCCGAGGGCTCGAACGGCGGCTCGACGGTCACGGCAGCGTAGTCATCTCGCTCGCCGCACGAGACCCAGCGGCGGAACCTGGCCTGGTGCGGGCTGACCACATCGCCCTCCGCCGGGAGCAGCAGCCAGCCGGCCGGGTCAGAATGGCGGGTTGACACCGAAAACTCCGATCAGCTTGATCTGGGCCTCAGGATTGCCGATGAGCAGCTCATCGACGCCACCCGCGTTCGCGCCGATCTGGAGCGCCTCCCTGGCGCTGACATTGGCAGTGTCATCCAAGATTCCCACGGAAACGAACCGTCCCAGGTTAAGGCCGTCGGGCAGGCCGGCCACGAACCGGTAGTTCTCGAACCCGTCAGGAGCGGCGCGGGTCCAGCTGTGACCCCACGGCCCCGACTGATGAAGCGCGACCTCGGGATCACCCGGATCACGGCCCCACACCCGGTAGACGACCTGGCCCTGCTTCGGCTCGCCGTACGAGCCGGTGCCGTCGCTTCGGGGACCGCTCGCGGCCTGGCTCGCTGGCTTGGCGGAAGGCTTCGAGTCACCGGCGCCGCTGTCGCCGCTAGCACCGCTGTCGCCGCTGGCCGGCCCGCAGTCGTTGTGCACCAGGACGGCGGTCGGCCCGGCGAGCACGTAGTAGGTGTGGAGGCCGGCGATCGTCAGGTTGTAGGCGGTGAGGCTGGCCCGGTAGTGGCGGGTCTTGCTGACCGCGACCAGGTGGCCGCCCGGCTCGGCGAGCTTGTCACCGGCCTTGAGCTGGCTGGCGTAGGCGAACCGGCCGGTCGTCGCGTCCCAGAGCAGGTGATGATCGGTGGCCCGGAGCACCAGGCCGCCCAGGAGCGTGATCGCCACCATCGCGTGCACCCCGGTGTGCCTGATCACCGCGACGATCCGCCGGCCCCGGCCTTGCCCGTCGCCGGGTCGGCGGCCCGGACCAGCTCGCCTGCTCTGAGCCGGTCGATCGCCACTCGGCGGCCGCCCGCGAGCAGCACCCTGGTCCGGCCGGTGAAGGAGTTCACCGAGCAGGACGTGGCCTGATCGTCGGAAGGACTGCCGGGGTCGGCGCTCGGATCGGGCGAGCCAGGATCAGCCCCGGCGTCGGCGGTCGCCGTCGCATCGGCCGCGCTCGAGTCAGCCGCGGAGCCCACGTCGGAGCTGGCGCTGTCCAGCGCGCTGCTGGCCACGTCGTCGGCGGCGCTGACCGCGTCGTCGACCACGGCCGGGCCGAGGCGGGAGGCCACGGCGTCGAAGACCGGCCCGAGCACCGCTGCGCCCAGGGAGCCCGCGATGCCGGACACCGCGCCGACGGCGGCGCCTTCAAGCGCGGTGCCGGCGAAGCCGCCCAGGCTCCACTTGCTGGCCGGCGTCGTCATCGCGTACGTAACGACATTGCCGACGGCCCCGGCCAGCGCGCTGCAGCCCACGGCGCCGGGCAGCGCCGCCGCGCCGGCCGTGAGCGCCGTGACGGTAGCCTCGCAGCCCAGGAAGACGGCTGTGCTGGCGACGAAGGACACGATGGCCGCCGCGTGCTGCTGCACGAACTGGGTCGCCGTGCTGACCGCGTACTTGACCGCGTGGAACGTCGACGTCACGACTGTCGTAGCCGCGTGATACACGTTGTGCACGACATTGACCGCGCCGTTGTAGGCGTTGGTGATCGTGGTCGCGACGGCGTTGTAGGCATCGTGCACGGTCTGCACGGCGTTGTTGTACAGGTGCGAGGCCGAGGTGGCCAGGTTGCTGAGTGCCGACCCGGCCTGGCCGAGGAAGCTGCCGAAGGCCTGGCTGGCGTTTCCGGCCAGGTTGCCGGCCGCGGAAGTGACGGTGTTCCAGGCACTGGACGCGGTCTGGCTGACGTTGCTGGCGAGCTGCTGGGCGCCGCAGACCACGTCCCACCAGTTGCAGGTACCCGCGGGGTCGTAAGCGGTCAGCGGATTGTCGTCGCCGTAGGCGAAACTGTTGGCCGCACCTGACGCTGGGATCGCGCTGGTGGCAGCGGAGTCACGGCTGGCAAAGGCGCCAGTCGCCGGGTCATACCAGCGAGAGGCCATGTTGACATTTCCGGTCGCCGGGTCGGTCCAGCCCGACTGGTAGCCGAGATTGCCAGTCGCGCCCGAGCTGGCCACGACATTGCCGAGCGGGTCGTAGCTCGCCGAGCCGGCCAGGGCCGTCCCGGTGGCGGTGAACTCGCCGACCACGTCGAGATGCCGGTCGGTGAGCGCCAGCACGGAGCCGGCCGGGCTGGCTATCCCGATCAGGTCACCGGACGGGTCCCAGCTGTAGGTGTAGGTGCCGTCGGAGGCCACCTGATTCGCCTGGCCCGCATACGCGAACGTGGTGGCAGGCCCGGTGCCCTGCGCGGTGATCATCCGGCCGAGCGCGTCGTAGCCGTAGGACTCGGTGCCCTGGGTGGCGAGCTGACCGAAGGCGTCGAAGGTCGAGGTGACCGGGCCGCCGGCACCCACAGCCGAGGCGAGCGTGCCGCGAGCGGTGTAGGAATAGGTCGTCCCGCCGCCAGAGACCAGCTCATCCCGTGCGTCGTAGCTGAAGGTCGCCGATCCGGCCTGAGTCCGGTTCCCGTCCGCGTCGTAGCCGTAGGAGACCGTGGTCACGCCGTTATTCCAGGAGGTCAGCCGGTCGGCCTCGTCGTAGGTATAGGTACTGGCCGCTGATCCGGCGAATCCCGTCGTGGCCTTAGACGTCTCATCGCCATCGGCGTTGTAGCCGTAGCCGATCGACGCCTCGGCCTGCCCGGAACCCGACGACAGCGTGTCGCCCGTCAGCTCATGCAGGTTGTTGTAGCCGAGCGTCTGCGTATCCGCGCCGGTCCCGTAGCCGATCGAGGTCAGCTCGGAGTCAGAGTTGTAGCCATAACTCAGCGAGGCACCGGTGGCCGCGTCGGTCAGGCTGGCCAGCCGCCCGTCGCTGTCATAGCCGTAGGTCGAGGTGCCCGCCGCGGTCGTCGCCGATGTGACCTGGCCATCCGGGCCGTAGCTGAACGAGGAGTTCCCTGAGGGACCCGCTGCCGAGGTCAGCAGGCCCGCGTCGTTGTAGCCGAACGTGTCGGTGCCGCCAGGCGCGCTGGCCGAGGTCAGCTCGCCGATCGCGTTGTAGCCGAACGTCCTGCTCGCAGTCGGTGCGCCGGCGCCAGAGCCGGTCTGGCTGAGCTGATCGCCGAGCGCGTCATAGCTGGTGGTGACGCTAACCCCGCCAGGCGAGCTCTGCTGTGCCGGCCGGCCGTCGGCGTCGTAGCTGGTGGTGAACGTCCGGTCGGCCAGACCTGGATAGGCGGTGGTCGCCGGGACGATGGTGGACTCGGGCAGGTTCCAGTCGTTGTAGGTGTAGACGGCGGTATTGCCGTTGCCGTCGGTGTAACTGGTCAGGTTGCCGTCGGGGTCGTAGCCGAACGAGGTGCTGATCGCCGACGTTGAGCTGACCGGCTGGACCTCGGTGACCGGCAGGTTGAGCGCGTTGTAGCTGAACGTGGTGGTGCTGCCCATGGCGCTGGTCGACGCGATCACATTGCCGTCGGCGTCGTAGCTCGCCGACGTCTGGCGGAGCGCAGACCCCGAGGCGTCGTCGCTCGTCCGCGCGACGGCATTGCCGGCCTTGTCGTAGCTGACATGCTGGCTGGTGCCGTCCGGCATCGTGGAAGCGACCGGCCGGCCAAGTGCGTCGTAGCCATAGCTGGTGCGGTTGCCGGCACCGTCGGTGACCGAGGTGGCTCACCCGCGGCGTCATAGCCGAAGCTGGTGGTGACTCCGGCCGGGCTGGTGGTCGATGACCGGTAGCCGGCCGGGTCCGCGTAGGCGTTAGTCGTGGTGAGGGCGGTCAGGCTTGGCTGACGGACGAGCTGGGTGCTGGTCAGCTGGTGGCCAAGGTAGTCGTAGGTGGCCTGCATCTGGGCGCCGACCGGATTGGTGACCGACAGCTGCTCGCCGTCGGTGTCGTAGGTGTTATGGGTGACTCCGCCGCCCGGCTGGCTGATCACGGCGACGTCGCCAAGCTGATCATAGGTATAGGCAGTGACATTGCCGAGCGCGTCGGTCGCCGAGGTGACCTCGCCGATGCTGTTATAGCCGCGGATGGAGGTCGCGGTGATCGGCACGCCGCCTCCCGGCGGCAGGTAAGGCGGCAGGCTGACCGCGACCGGCCGGCCATCGGCGTCGTAATTGGTGGTCGTGAGGTTGCCGTTGGGGTCTTCGGTACTGACCTGGTCACCGAAGGTGTCGAAACCGTAGCTGGTGATCGGGTGCACCTGGACCGGGGTGCCGCCGTCCACCACTGTGCTCACCGCCGGCCCGGTGACCTGGGCCAGCTTGCCGGCCTTGTCGTAGATGTAGCTGGTCGTGTTGCCGTCGGGGTCGGTCATCGAGGTCGGCAGGCCCCGCTGATCGCGAGTCCAGGTAGTCGTCAGCGACCTGGCGTCAAGCGGCCCGCCCGAGCGCCCGCCGGAATACAGCGACGCGATCTCGGCGGCTGTCAGTGCCCGCTGGTATACCTCAACATTGGCCACCTGGCCGTTGAACAGCTGCGACGCCGATCCCGACGCGGTCTGCAGCCCGCCGATGGCGAGCGGCCCGCTGCCGGTCCACGGCGTCGGATCGCTGCCGGTCGCCGCGAGCGCCCCGTTGACGTACAGGCTCAGCGCGCCGGTGCTGGCATTGAACTCCCCGACCAGGTGAGTCCAGGTGTTCAGCGCCGGCACCGTCGACAGGTGCGCCGAGTCGCTGACCGGAGCAGCGATATCTGAGGTCGGCGTCGTGAACGACCACCCGCCGTACCCGCCCGAGTACTGGAGCTGGAACGAGCCGGTGTTCGCACCGCCCTGCGACACCGCGTCGAAGCCCTGCGCGGTCGCGGTCGACGCGAGGCTGACCCACGCCGACACCGAGTACGACTGCGTCGTGTTCAGCACCGGCCCCGACGTGGCCGCCAGCCCGCTGCTCCCGCTGAAGCTGGCCGAGCCGGCGCCCAGCGAAGCGCCGCCCGACAAGACCGCGGTGTTGCCCGCGCCGGAGTCGTCCACAGCAAATGCAGGGGTATAACTGGTTGTCGCCGCCGATCCATCGGTCAGAGGCCACCAGCCGGCGGGGTGCCCGGCCGAGTCGTCGTGCACGGTGCTGGACAGGACGCGGCCAAGCGGGTCATAGCTCCTGTCGGTGTCAGAGACCGGGCCTGAGCTATTACTGACCGTCGTATTCAGCACGAAGTCATCCGGGCTGAAGCTGTACGACGTCGTCCGGTCGAGCCCGGCCGGATCGACGGTGGCGGAGTCCGTCCGGTCGGCGGCGTCGACGGCATAGCTGGTCGTGGTGGTGCCGTTGCCGGTGATCCGCCTGATCAGGTTGCCGGCCGCGTCATAGAAGTTCGACTGCTCGGTGAACGACTGCCCCGTCGCCGGATTCGACCTGGTCACGGCCGCTACCAGGCCATTGTCGGTATAGGTATACGAGGTCTGGCGGCCCATCGCGTCGGTGATCGAGGCCAGCCGGCCGTCGGGGTCATAGGCCCGGGACTGCTCGGTCAGGCTGACCGGCGCCGAAGGGTTAGCCGGATCACCGGTATAGCCCGCCAGCGTGACGGTCAGCAGATGCCCGTCCGGGTCGTAACTGTAGTTCGTGGTGCTGCCGGCCGCGTCGGTCTGCGAGGCCTGGTTGCCGTAGCTGTCGTAGCCGAAGGTGCTGGTATCGCCGTCCGGGTCGGTCTTGGACGCCATTTCGTCGTGGGAGTTGTAGGTCATCGTGGTCGTCCGCGACGCGTCGCCGCCCGTGAGGTCGGACACCACGACCGAGGTGAGGTTCCCGTCCACGTCATAGATGTTCGTGGTCAGCGCGGTGTGGACAGCCCCGGTGACGTGATCGGTGACCGGCGGGTCGCTCTGCGTCAGCACCCGGCCCGCACCGTCATAGCTGTAGGAGGTGACCAGGCCAGCCGGGAAACTGCCGGACGTGACGGTCTTGGACACCACCCGGCCGAGCGCGTCGTAGCTGTAGGTGGTCACCTCGCCGGCCGGGTCGGTGACCGAGGCCACGTCGCCGTTGCTGTAGTAGCGCAGCGTCTCGGTGGCTCCGCCGGGGCTGGTCGTCCCGGCGAGCAGGCCGGCCGGGTAACGCCGCCGCCGAGCGCCGCCATCGTGCCCGACGTATAGGCCAGGGTGGTGGTCCGCCCGGCCGGGAACCCGGCTACCGGCGGGGTCGTCGCCGAGGTCTGATTTCCGGCCGCGTTATAGGCATAGGTCGTCAGGTAGCGGTTGTCGGCGGCGCTGGCTGAACGGCCGTCCCTGATCGTCAGGACCAGGTCATCGCGCGGGTCCGGGCTCAGCGTCGGCGAGGTGTCGTCGGGATAGTAGGTGTAGTACTCGGTGGAGCACTGGCTCGCCGCCTGGTTCTGGCAGGTGCTCTGCGAGACCAGGTTCCCCCGGATGTCGTGACCGGTGGTGGTCACATTGCCGTTGGGCTGCGTGGTCGTGTCCTGGAAGCCCGAGGTGTCGTAGCCGTAGGTGGTCCGGTTGCCGAGCGCGTCGGTCGAGGCGATGATCCTGTGGCCTTCCATCGGGTCATAGCTGGAGGAAAGCGCGTGCCCGCCCGGATCGGTGACCTGGACCGTCTCGGTCGGCGCCAGCCCGGACGAGGACTTCGCCGCCGTCCACTGCGACACCACCTGGTTCAGGCTGAGCTGGGACCGGAACCAGGCCACCTCGGCGATCGAGCCGGGGAAATAGCCGAGCGTATTGGTCGGGTGAGCGGGCCAGGAGCCGCCCGATTCACCGGCCCCGACATAGACGTAGTTACCCGCTGAGGCGGCACGCGCCGTCGACGAGGTGCCGGCCAGCACCCCGTCCAGGTAGAGCGACTGGCTGGCGGCACTAGCTGAGAGCACTGCGTAATGCCAGTTTCCGTCATTTACCAGGCTGGCCGAGGTGATCGGAGCGCCGCTGCCGTTCCAGAATTCGCCGCGCAGCTTGCCGTCGGTGCCGACGTAGAGCGCCGGCACCCACTGAGCGCCCGCCGCGCCCCCGGTGGCGAGCGGGTTGCTCTCGTAGGAGTAGAGCACGCCGCCGGCCGTGCTGCCCTTGGTCATCTTGAACCAGAGTCCGACCGAGGCCGGGCTGGTGCCCGGTGAGTCAGCGGACGGGAGCTGCACGTAGGAACTGGTGCCGTTGAAAGCGGCCGAGGTCTCGTCGGAGAACGGGCCGGTGCCGCCGAGCGTGACGCTGCTGTAGCCGGCCGGGCCGCCGAGTACCTCGTCGGCGGCCTGCGCGGGCGTGCCGGTGTCGCCCAGGCGCCAGTAGCCGGCCGGCGCCGCGCCGAGCACCGCCGAGCGGTAGACCTGCGAGGAACCGGCGACGGCCGGGGTGCCGAGGGTCCAGGTGCCGCCGTTGTTATCGGTGACAGAGGTCACCCGGTCGGTGACAGAGTTATAGCTGATCTGCGCGGTGACGTCGCCGGACGGCTCGGTGATCTTGCTGAGCAGGCCGACCGGGCTGTGGCCGGTCGCGTAGAGCCCGGCGACCGACGGCGCGGTCAGGTACTGGCCGAAGAGTGCCACGTCCGAGATCTGGCCGGTGAAATAGCTCGCGTAACCGGTGGTGCCGCTCTGCAGGTGATGCGCCTCATCGGGCCAGTTGCCGCCGAGGTAGCCGGCGCCGACGTAGACGTTGGGCTGGCCGGTCACGCCGACCTGGACGTTCTGGCTGCCGACCAGAGCACCGTCCAGGTACAGCGACTCGGTGCTCCCCGCGCCGGTGACCACGGCGTAGTGCCAGTTGCCGTCCGCGACCGAGGACGCCGACGAGATCGGGGTGCTGGTCCCCCAGCTCGCCCATCAGCTTGCCGTCGCTGCCCACGTACAGGCTCGGCACGTAACCGCTGCTCGTGGTGCCGCCGGTGATGGGGTCGGTGCTCGAGCCGAACAGCACGCCGTTGTCGGTAGTGGTCTTGAACCACAGCGAGACCGTGAGGTACCCGCCCGCCAGGTAACTGGCGTTCGCGGCCAGGCTGGCCGGGAGCTGCATGTAGGACGAGGTGCCATTGAACGAGGCCGAGGTCGCGCCCGAGCCGGGCAGCGGGCCTGGCTGGCCCAGCGTCACCCCGGTGTAGCTGCCGTTGTTCACGCCTTCATTGGTCGCTACCGAGTCGACGGCGGTCCCGCCCGAGCCCTCGGTCATCCGCCAGTAGGCGGCCGGGCCGGCATTGAGCACCGCCGTCGGGAAGTGCGAGCCGCTGGTATAGGCGTAAGTGGTGCAGGCGGCGGGCGAGGCCGGCGGGCATACCGACGTCAGCGAGTCGCCCGTGTAGTTGTAGCTCCAGGTCAGGGCCGTGGCGGGCTGGCCGGGGGTAGCCGGGTCGGTGGCGACGCTGGCGACGTGCGGGAACTGGGCACCGGCCGGGGTGGCCCAGGTGAAGTGCAGGGCGCGGCCAGAAACCCCTGACGTCACGGTCGCGAGCTGCCCGGCGGAGTAGCCGAAGGTCTCCTTGTTTCCCTGAAAGTCGCTGATCGAGGTGACCGCGAAAACGCTGGGCGATGAGGTGGCCTGGCTGAAGGTGTAGGTCGTGTCGCTCTTGTCGGTCAGCGTGTAGCCGCCGTGCGCGGGCAGCGCCGTGAGCGTGGCGAAGCGCCCGAGCGGCGGGGTGAAGGTGCCGTTGTTGTCGCCGAAGCCGACCTCGGAGCCATCCGGATAGGTAATGACGACGCTGGTGAGGCCGCCGCTGGCATTGGTGACCTCGGTCGCCTTCATGTCGTACAAGCTCGACCAGCCGGCCCCGAACGCGCCCGAGGTTCGCGGGTCCAGGCTGTTGTAGTCCCGCGTCACCGCGAGCGTGGGTCCGGCCGTCTGCACGTTCGCGTCGGTCGCGGTGGTCGTGTAGTTCCCGACTGCGGGGTCGAAGCCATGGCCGCCGGTATTCTGGGCCAGGGTCGAGGTGAGGATGGGCTGCGGTACCTGGGTGGCGAAGTAGCTCGCGTTCACGGCGGCCGACCAGTCGAAGCCGTCGTAGACCTGGACCGTCCAGTAATAGGGCTGCGCCCAGGAGAGCTTGCCTGCCGGTACCACCCAGTCGCCGGTCGCGATGTTGCCTGAGGTGGTGACTAGCGCACCGGCCGACGTGTAGACGGAGAAGTCGTACTTGATCGGGGACGGCCAGCTGTCCGGGTCGCTGCCCGATGCGATCAGCTCGGGGGTCAGGGTCGGGGACTGGTAGTTGCCAGGCGGATACTGCGAGTTGACCTGCGGCGGCACGTCGGGGGTATAGGTCAGCGCCAGGTAGGGCGGGTTCGAGGTATTGTCCGAGTCGAACCGCTTCCAGGACAGGTCACCTGTCGTCGCCGCCGTGACGACCAGGCCATTGTCCGCTCCCCCGGTCGTCCAGGAGTTGAAGGTGGCCGTCGACAGGGTCACGGCCATCCAGCTGCCGATCGTGGTGTTGCCGCCGGTGTTCGTGGTGCAGGAGGACGTGGCCGGCGTGATCGTCGCCGAGCCGATCGCCGAGCCGTGCGCGGGTCCCGGGTAGGTCATGCTGCCGGTCACCGACCAGGACGCGGTCACCGGCGAGACCGAGAACGGCTCGGCGGTGCAGGTCGAGGCCCAGTAGTCGAACAGGTGCAGGGACGCGGCCGAGACGTGCTCGCCGGCCAGCGACGAGCCGAGCCCGGAGAAGGCAAGGAAGGAGTTGCCGATCTGCGCGCCGCCGTCCCAGGTGCCGACGATCAGGTCATCCTGGGTGTAGTTCGCGCCGGGGTTCGGGTAGAAGGCGTACGTCGTGCCTGAGGAGGTAAAGCTGGGGTCCACGACGACCGGGTAGACCCGCTGGGGATCCTTCGAGCCAGGCCCGGCTCGCGGTCATCCGCAGGGCGGGCGCGCCGTGGAGGGTGATGATCCGGTAAGTCACCGCGGTTGAGCTGGCGGGCAGGCCCGAGCGCTTATTGAACTTCGAGTCCCGCATCGTGGCCGGCGGGATCTGGCCGACCGTGGCGCCCGCGCCGTCGCGCAGCCCGATCGCGCCGCCCCTGGTCCGGTACGGGGTCAGGCCGGTCAGGTGCAGCGGGAACGTCCAGCTTGACGGGGCGCTGGCCGAGCGCAGTACCAGTGATTCCTTGAGTCCGCTGGCCACCGAAGTCAGGGTCAGGTCGGTCTGCGGGAGCACTCCCCGGTAGGTGACGGTCGAGCCGGACGCTCGCGCCGGGACCGGGGCCGCGCCCGCCAGGCCGTAGGTCAGGGACTGGCCGGGGCCGAATCCGACCGACACCAGGGTCGGGTTCGCTGCCGCGGGAGCGATGGTGACCTTGAGCGAGTTGGCCTGCTCGTGCAGCCAGCCGGCGGGGCCGGTCATCAGGGTGGTCTTGATCGGCTGCCAGGCTCCGCCCGCGCCCCGGAAGTTCACTCGCTGGGTATAGAGCAGCCGCGTGTAGGTGCCGTCGGCGTTCCGGTACAAGGTGCTGGTCGCGGTTGCCCTGGACCTGACCGGCTTGCTGGTAGCCGGGTTGAAGCTGTGCGCCCCGTTACCAATATTGGGGCTTGTCTTCGTGATCCGGCTCGTCGGCCGGTGCAGCCTGAAGGGCGGTAGCTGGCCGTGACCAAGGCCCGGCTTCCGGCCGCTGCCGCGATGGGCCCTGGTCGCCGAGGCCGGCACCTGGTGCGCGAGGCCGCGCGCGGTGCCGGATTGCTGGTGCGGCAGGTTCAGCGACCCCGGTCTGGTGGTCAGCCAGTGCCAGATTCCTGACCAGGAGATGGTCGCCGGGTGATCGGTGGTCGCGACCGCCGGGGCGATGCCAGAAAGCAGCAGGGCGGCGGAGGCGACGCAGGCGAGGAACGCCCGGCGGAAGGCTCGGCCGGCGCGACGGCGGGGGCGGGAGCCGGGGCGGCGCGGGCGGGAGGGAAATCCAGTCGGCATCGGGAGCTCCTAGTGGGCGGCCGTGCTGACGGCGGCGAGTACGGCCGCGCGCAGCTTCGGGGCAGGGGCCGGGGAAATGGCGGTCACATTCGCGCCGGACGGGCGGCTGGCGACCACGACAAAGCGGATCTGGCTGAACCTGGCGGCGTCGGCACCGACGGCGGCGACCGGTCCCGCACCCACCGCGACGATCACGCGGCACTGCCGCTGCGCGAGGCTCGCCAGGTAAGGCAGGGCCTGCGCCCGCGTCGGCGGGCCGACGACCGGCTGGTAGGAGACCATCGTCCTGGTCGCCAGCGACGCGTCCCGCATCCCGGCCCAGGCCGCCGCCGCCTGCCCTTGGGTCACGCCCCCGGCCCCGGTCAGCAGGCAAGCCTTGACGTTCAGGTACTGCCTGACCCGGCTGGCATCGGGCACCCGGCTCCCCGAAGGCCACGCCACCCAGACGATCAGCCCAGCCGCTATCAGAGTCGCGGCACCGGCCAGGACAGCCAAGCCGGAACGAGTACGTTTCAACATCCGATTACGGTGGCGACACCCGGTATCTTCTCGGTATCGTCCGCCGATGGCTGTTAGACCTGGCGGGGGGTTAGCCGGGCGGCGTGTCCTCGATGCCGGCTGCTTCGCTAACGCTCTGCATCGAGGACACGCCGTCCGGCTTAAGACTCGCCCTACGGAGAACGCGTCACGTGCGCCCCGGCTCCGCGGCGGACGACGGTTGTGGTCAGGATCTGGGCCGATGACTTGGCGCAGGCTTGCGAGTGATAGCTGAGGTAGACCGAGCCGAAGTCGCCGGGCGGGTAAATGCGCAGCCAGTTCGCCGGGGTCGGCTGGCACTTGCCTGCCGGGAAATTGACTGCCTGCGCTACGGCGACGGTCAGGTGAGCGTCGTCGCCCGACTCAAGCACGACTCGGACAGGGGCCAGTGCCTTGCTTCGGACGGCGGCGGCACCGAGTTGCTTGCCGCCGGGGTGACTCACGAAGGACACTCCGGGGAAGCCAAGCAGGGAGCAAGTGTGCGACGAAGCGTTAGTGAGCACGATGTTCAGGTCGGTCGAGCCCGCTGCTCCTTCGGTCCCGTTCAGGCTGACCTTGAGCTCTGAGGCCAGGCAGGTCACCGGCCCGGCTGGCGCGCTACTCGGCGGATCGGCTGACGTAGTACCCGGCGGGTCGGCTGGCGTGGTCGGGCTGGTTCCCGTGCCGCCGCCTCCTCCCGCCTTGACCGTCACCGTGACCGTCTTGCCGGGAGTCGCCTCGTACCCGCGGTGCCGCAGGCCGCCAGCAGCAGGACGCCGCCGAGGGCGGCCAGACCGCCAGCCAAGGTTTTGCGAGAGTTCATGATGGGCTCCATTCGATTGATCTGATGCCCGCGGGAACTGGCCGGCGGGGGTTACTCGGGGACGAAGGCCGGGCGGGGCGGGAGCCGCGACGATGGTCTGGTCAATGAAGGTTCCTCCAAGCGGTGAGTCCGGTAGCTGACCTGATCAGGCTGCATCGAAGTCCCGGCCGCCGACATCAGTCAGATGACTGCGACCCGCCCCGCAGTCATCTGACTGATGGAACGATGCGCGCACGGGGCGATACTCACTGTGAGTGATTCACCCGTGCGGGGTGATGCCGGCGGGCCGCCGGCCGGGGACGCTCGACTCATGCCGCTGGCCGCCTCGTCGTCCTATCCGCTGCTCAACGCGTTCTGGACGATCCTGGAGATCTTCCTCTGGGTGATCTGGATCTGGATCCTGATCACCGTGTTCGCCGACATCTTCCGCAGCCACGACCTGTCCGGCTGGGCCAAGGCGCTGTGGTTCCTGTTCGTGCTGCTCATCCCGATGATCGGGGTAGTCGTGTACCTGATCGTCAGAGGCGGGTCCATGCACGAGCGCCAGGTGCATCAGGTGCGGGAGCGGGAGAACGATTACCGCGACTACCTGCGGCAGACGGCGGGGCCGGGCCCAGCGGGCCCGGCGGGACAGCATCCGGCCAGCACGGCCGACCAACTCGAGAAGCTGGCCGGCTTGCGCGAGCGGGGAATCATCTCGACCGATGAGTTCGACCGCGAGAAAGCCAAGGTCCTGGCCTAGGCGGTCAGGTCAGCTCGTGACCCACTTGGCGCCGTTCCAGCGCAGGATCTCGTGCTGGCTGGACTTACCTGACTGCTGCTCGTTGCCGACCGCCCAGCAGCTGGCGGCCGAGGTGCAGCGAACGCCATTCAGCATGTTGAGGTCGCCAGGGGCAGTACCGCCAGGCTGCGGGACCGGCACCGCTAGCCACCTGGCTCCGGTCCAGTGCAGCGCCTGATTCTCGCCGGCTTCGCCGCCAAGCACGTTGCCGCTCCTGCCGACCGCCCAGCAGTCCCTGGCCGAGGTGCAGCTGACCGCGATGAGGTTGTTGCTGGCAGTGGTGCCGGTGCCGTCGGGGTTGTCGGCGCCGACCTTGTGCCACTTCCTGCCGTTCCAGTGCAGGATCTGGTTCAGCTCCTGGACACCGGGGGAAGTCGGGCCGTAGAACCCGACCGCCCAGCAACTGTTAGCCGAGGTACAGGCCAGGCTGTTAATCACATTGTCGTGGCCCGGAGAAGTTCCTGCCGGGTTGGGGACCGAAGCCGCCGACCACTTCCTGCCGTTCCAGTGCAGCATCTGATTGCGCAGCACCCCGCCTACGCCCAGATTCCCGTCGATGCCGGCGGCCCAGCAGTCCGACTTCGAGGTGCATCGGACAGCCGCCAGGCCGTGCGCGATGTTCTTGCCGGGACCGCCAGGATTGGGTGTCGAGACCTGCGACCAGGTGTGGCCGTTCCAGTGCAGCGCAAGATTCAGCACCCGGCTATCGGGCGGGCTCGTGCTCCCGTAGTCTCCGGTGGCCCAGCAACTGGTGGCGGCGGTGCAGGCCACGTCGAGCAGCGAGTTCAGGCCGCCGGTCAGCGTGCCGCCAGGGGTCGGGGTCGACACCAGGAACCACTTGCCGCCAGTCCAGTGCAGCGCCTCGTCAAGGACGGCGTCCTTCTTGTTGTAGTTTCCGACCGCCCAGCAGTTCATCGCCGAGGTGCAGCGCACGGCGGCCAGTTCGCTGCTGTCCCCGACGCTGGTCCCGCCCGGGCTGGGAACGGTTACCTTCGACCACTTCTTGTCGGTCCGGTGCAGCACCGAGTTGATGAAGGCACCGTGGCTGTTCTCGACCGTTCCGACGGTCCAGCAACTGGTCGCCGACGTGCAGAAGACCGAGTCGAGGCCTTCCAGGCTGCCGAGCACTGGCGCGGCCGGGACAGGAACGGCCGCGCTCGCCGTCGCGCCGCCGGCCAGCAACGTTCCCGCGATCAGCACCTGGGCGATCAACACCGCGGACCGGCGTGAACTGGCACGCATTATTTCCACCTTATGTTCTTTCTTCAGCCCCGGCCCGAGTCTGAGTCAGCTCACGACCCACTTGCCGCCGTGCCAGTGCAGGATCTGGTCGAGGCTAGGCCCGTTCTTCTTCTGCTGTTCTCCGACCGCCCAGCAGTTGGCCGGGTCGGTGCAGCGGACGCCGGTCAGGTCACTGAGATCGCCGCCCGCCATGCCGCCCGGCTGGGGTAGCAAGGCCCTCGTCCAGCTCATCCCGTTCCAGTGCAGTGCCTCATTCTCGATTAGCGGATCTACGCCCGTGTCGCCGATGCCGCCGACCGCCCAGCAGTCCTTGGATGAGGTGCAGCTGACGCCGACCAGCGAGTTGCTCGCGCCGGCACCAGATCCGTCAGGGTTGGGGGTGCGGACCTTGGACCAGCTCATGCCATTCCAGTGCAGGGCGAGGTTCAGCGTCCGCTTGCCGAACTTGCCGTAGGTCCCGGCCGCCCAGCAGTTAGCCGGCGCGGTGCAGGACAGGCCGGAGAGCTCGTTGACGTCACCCTTGGCGACGCCGGCCGGGTTGGGGACGGTGACGGATGACCACTTCTTGCTCTTGCCGTTCCAGCGCAGCATCTCGTTGCTGAAGACGATCGAGCCGGCTATCTTCCCGGCCGAGCCCGCAGCCCAGCAGACGTCCGGCGACGTGCAGCGGACGGAGGCGAGGGTGGTCACCAGGCCCTTGCCGGTGCCGCCGGGGTCGGGAACGGTGACCTGGGACCAGGCCTTGCCGTTCCAGTGCAGCGCCAGGTTCAGGATCACCGCGGTGAGGCCGCCGAGGTTGCCGTAGCTTCCGACGGCCCAGCAGCTATCGGCCGAGGTGCAGGCTACGTCGATCAGGTCATTCAGTCCGTCCTTCAGCGTGCCGCCGGGAGTCGGGGTCGCGACCAGGAACCACTTCTTGCCGGTCCAGTGCAGCGCCTGGCCCAGGTCGGCGCCTTTCTTCGCGTAGACGCCGACGGCCCAGCAGTCCGTCACTGAGGTGCAGCGCACGCTATCGAGCTCGTTGACGTCGTTCTTGGCCGTTCCGCCCGGATTGGGAACGGTGACTCTGAACCACTTCTTACCGGTCCAGTGCCTTACCTCATTGACGTCGGCTTCCCCCGCGGAACCGATCCGACGGCCCAGCAGTTCGCCCGCGAGGTGCAGTAAACCGACGCAAGACCGGTTTCGATGCTCAGCGAGATCGAGGCCGGACCCTGCGGCAGCGTGAACCCGCCTGGCACCAAGGCAGGCACGGGGCGGGCAGGGCTAACCGGGACGGCGCTGGCCGTCGTACCGCCGGCCAGGACGCTCGCCGCGATCAGCACTGGGGAGAGAATTGCGGCTTTTAGATGTGATCTACGTATTATTTGCAATTAAACGCCCTTCGCGACCCGGCCCCGGCGCCCAGCCCATTGACGGCCAGCTCACCATACGTACGCCCGAGGGTACGGATGCCGCTCAGGCGCCGCAATAGGGCAAACTCCCAGGAAACTCCAGGGGTGCGCGGGGAGCTACCAGTACCTGGGCTGGGCCGGGATGGTCTCCAGGTCCGCGAGAACCAGCTCGCGCTCCTCGTCCTCGGCGATGTCCTCGGCGGCGGCCAGGGCCTGGTCGGTGTACTCCCTGGCCCGGGCAGCGTCTCCCGCGACCGCGCTTGCCCTGGCGAGGGCCTCGTAGGCGAAGGCCAGATCCCAGTCCCCGATGCCGTTCTCCTGGCAGATCTCCAGGACCCGGCGAGCGTGGTGCAATGCCGGCTCGGGCCGTTCGAGCACGGCGTAAACGCGGGAGATCTGCCATTCACCGCGAGCCAGGTTCGCCGGGATCGCGGTGGGCACCTGGCTCCAGTGGTAGCGAGAGGCGTGCGCGGAGTGGATCATCTGATCGTCGTCCTGCCTGGTGCGGCCTTCCTGCTCCAGCAGTCGCCAGGTGTCGTTGAACAGCTGGGCGGCCAGCAGCTTCACCTCGCTGACGCTGCCGGTTCCCGGCGGGCTCTTCGTGGTGGCGACCGAGGTCTGGGACTGGGACATGGTGGCTTCTACTCCTTCGGATAGCAGATGGTCGATCTGGTGCAGGGCACCGCGCAGCCGCGTGAGGCGGGCGTCCAGGTGGCGGCGGTGCTGCCGGATCAGGTCATCGATCGAGGCCGCGTCTGCCGCCTTCCAGGCGGCGATGGCGACTCGCACCTGGTCCAGGGGCAGGTCAAGGGAGCGCAGCAGCTGGACGAGCCCGGCCTCGGCGACCTGATCGCGGCGATACAAGCGGTACCCCGTCACGCGGTCGACGTGCGCGGGCCGCAGCAGCCCGATCCGGTCGTAATGCCGCAGGGCCTTGGGCGTCAGCCCGCTGCGCCGGGCCATGAGCCCGACGGTCAGCAGGTCATCGGTTGATTCCAGCATCACGCGGACCACGCTAGAACCTTGCCGTGGGTCAACCTCAAGTTCTGGCGAGGGCCAGCTATTGCCTTCATAGCTCAGTCTCTGGTGGGCTAGTCTGCCTCCGCGCCGGCAGCACAAGCTGCCGCCGGATCGAGGGAGCTGCGCGATGGCCGGACGGTTTACCGACGAGCTGTGGCACAGCGTCAGCGACATCTTCGGCGCGATCCTTGACCATCCGTTCCTGGCCGGCCTGCGCGACGGGAGCCTGCCCAGCGAGGCGTTCGCGTTCTACGTCGTCCAGGACGCGCTCTACCTGCGCAAGTACGCGCAGACCCTGGCTGCCGTTGCGAGCCGGGCGCCAGATACGGCAGGCACCGCGATGTTCGCCAGGCACGCCGCTGGCATCGTCGAGGCGGAACTGAGCCTGCATGACACGCTGCTCGCCGACCTCGGCATCGACCAGGCGGCGGTCAGCGCGGCGCAGGAGGCGCCGACCACCCTGGCCTATACGAGCTATCTGCTCGCCACCGCCGGCGCCGGGTCCTACGCCGAGGGCGTCGGGGTCGTGCTGCCCTGCTACTGGATCTACTGGGAAGTCGGCAAGCACCTGCTGGGCAGCGGGTCGCCTGAGCCGCGTTATCAGCGATGGATCGACACCTATAGCGACGATGAGTACGGCGAAGTGGTGCGCGACGTGATCAGGGTCGCCGACGAGCTGAGCCCCGGCCTGGCCCCGGCCGAGCGCGCGCTGGTCCGCCGCCACTTCCAGACGACCAGCAGGTACGAGTGGATGTTCTGGGACATGGGCTACCGCCAGGAAACCTGGCCAGTCTAGCCGTCCAGCCCAGAACCCTACCCGGCGCCCTCTGTAAGCGGCGATCAAAGGTGTCCCGCTGTAGCCGGGCTGAATGCGGAACGGACCTTCACTACCATCGAGTTGGGAAAACATCGGGGGCAACCAGGGCCTGCAACCGGCATGTGGCCCAGGCCATAGTGCTCGAAACGCCACCAGCCGGGTAACCGGCTCCCAGCGCACGAGCCTCCACCACACCCTGGAAGATTGCCTCGTCATCTAGTACTGGCGGGTCAGCGTCCGCGGGGCGAGATTCGCCCATCCTCAGCACGGCGACATCGCCTTCGTCGTAACCCGCAAGCGGCGGCGGAGGCTAGTCATCCCCCGCATCGACGGCAGGTAACTCGCTCACTGGCCCTCCCCATTCCAGCCGATGTGCCGAATGCTGGCCTCAATGACAGCCCGGCCCCCTGATTGCCAATTATTCCTCAGCAATCCACCGATCGGGGCCGCGCTTCAAGGATGCGGCGACGAATGTACCTCGGCCATGAACGGTCACGATCAGCTCTCGCTCGCGCAGGATCTTCATGGCATGCCGCACCGTGGTGTACGCGCACTCGTACTCCTCAGCCAGTGCTCGTTCTGCGGGCAGCTTCAGCTTGAAATCGCCGAGTTCGATACGGCGGGTGAGGTCGTCGACCACCTGCATGTAGGCGGGCTTCTCTGAGTACGGATCTACTGGTATCGCAGCCATAGCAGAGAACCTTAAAAAGCCCTCTAAGCAGTGAGAACTCTAGCTAGCTCTGTAAGCTATGAGTGCTTATATCGAGCTGGCCCGACGACCCGGTCTGCCGCACGCCTGTCCGCGCACGGAATAGGCACCAAGGCGGCCACAGGCAACCTCGCGCCGGACACCCGGACAGTCAAGTCCCGCGACGACCTGGCCGCAGGCCTGGAGCCGAACTGGCCGTCAGCCGAGAAGGCATGGCCACGCACCCCGGATTTTTCGTTGGCCGCTGTCAACTGGGATGATCCCGGACTTGCGGCTCTCTTCGTCACCCACCATCCGCCCGTATCTCACGGCCGGCTCGTGCTGTGCGCTCAGGAACTGACGATTCGTCTTGTCGCGTCGTGCTGTTGGCGGCGGATTTTGTCAGTGGGTCATGTTAGGTTGTAAGTACTTAGAGAGATGGCATCGCCGGGACGATTGTGGTCTTGGTTACTAGGTGATATGGACTCCGTTTTGCGGGGTGTGTGTCCCGGCTGAGTGGCCCTCCTGTTCCCCTGGTGAGTTCTGGTGCCGCGCCGGCGCCCGTCTTGGTGCGGGCGTGTCCTGAGCGGCGGCACGCGAACTCCGGCCAGGCCCCCCGTGAAGTCATCGGCGTGCGCGTGTCCCAGGGAGGTGGTGCCTGATGCCCGGTCCAAGCCAGCAGCCCGGCGCTGCCTCAGGCGTGCCCGTACCCGGCTCCCCCGTACCCGGCTCGGCCGGACCTGACTCTGCCGGGCCGGGCGCTACCGGGCAGGAGTCCGGGTCGGCGGGCGGAGGGCCGGAGTCGGTGGTGCAGGCAGTGTCGATGGTGCTGGCCGGGCTGCACTGGCTGGCCGCTGCGGACCTGGCCTCGGTCCCGCAGGTGGTGCAGGCGGAGTGCCTGCTGGGCCTGGAGCAGGCCCGGTCCGCCCACACCGCCGCGCAGGCCTCGGTCCTGTCGGCCTTCGACTACGCGGCCGGGTACGAGGCTGACGGGCACCCGACAGCCCGGTCCTGGCTGCGGTGGCGGACCCGCGTCACCAGCGCTGCCGCGTCGGGGACTGCCGGGTGGATGCACCGGCTCCGCGCTCACACCGACATCCACGCCGCACTCGCCGCCGGGGAGATCTCCGAGTCCTGGGCGAAGGACATCTGCGCCTGGACCGACCTGCTGCCCGAGTCCGCGCGCCGCGACGCCGACCGGATCCTGCTCGGCGCCGCCTCGGGCGGCGCGAGGCTGACCGACCTGGCCGGCCTGGCCGAGGAAATGCGCAAACGCCTCGCCGAACCTGACACTGACGGCGACGACGACGGATTCGGCGACCGGCGGCTCCGGCTCTCCACCACCCTGGGCGGGGCCGGGAAGCTGGATGGGGACCTGACGCCGGGCTGCGCCGAGGCGATGCGGGCGGTCCTGGACGCCCTCGGCAAGAGACGCGGCCCCGAGGACCTGCGGACACCGGGACAGCGCCAGCACGACGCACTCGAAGAGGCGATGCGCCGGCTGATCGCGGCCGGCGGGCTCCCGGACCGGGCCGGGCAGCCCACCCAGATCCAGCTCCACCTCAGCCTGGAAGAGCTGACCCGCCGGCTGGGCGGGGAGCCCGCCGGCGGCGATGACGGGCAGGGCGGCCCGGGCGATGACGCTCCCGGGGCCGATGGCGCCGGGCCGGGCGGCACTGGGCCTGGCGGCACCGAGCCGGGTCGGCCGGACCTGCTCAGCTCCCGGCTGCGGCCCCGCCTCCAGCCCGACGGCAGCACCGTGCCGCCCGTTGTGCCCTGGCCAGTGGCCGCGCCTGGCACCGAGTGCGACGCCACCATCATCCCGGTCGTGACCGGACACCTGGACCACGACCTGCTCGACAAGCTGGCCGCCCTGCTCACCCGGCCATTCACGGGGCCCGGCAGCGGCACCCCCGGCAGCAGCGGCTGCGACCACTGCGGCACCGGATACGGACCCGCCACCCAGGACCAGGCATATGACCAGATCCGCGACCTCATCATCGCCAACGCCGTCGCGCTGCTCTCCGGCCCGCACGGACTCGCGTCGTTCCTGCGCACCGGCAGGCTCGCCCGGCCCGCCGCCTCGGTCAGCCTCCCCCTCGACGTCGGGACCAGCACCGACACCATCCCCGCCCACCTGCGCCGCGCCGTCATCCTCCGCGACCAGCACTGCGCCGCACCCGGCTGCACCGCGCCACCCTCGAGTTGTCAGGTGCACCACATCCGCCCCAGGAGCAAAGGCGGTACCACCAGCCTCGCAAATATGGTGCTTCTATGCGGTTTCCACCATTTAATCCTGATCCACCGGTGGGGGTGGAGCATCGTCCTCAACGCCGACGGCACGACGACCATGCGCAGCCCCGACGGCAGCCGCATTTATCACAGCCACAGCCCGCCCGCACCACCCGCCACCTGACCGGCGGCACCGGGTCCCGCCCGCAGAAGCATATTGCGACCACTATGGCGTAACCCGACAGCGATGCACATCCATCACCTCGCATCGCTGGGTTCCACCGAGTCGCTGATGAGCGCCGTGCCCGCCCGGGAGGCCCGATGAAAGCAGTACCGGCAAAGATCTGGGCGTCACCGAGCTAAGCCCGGCTGCGTACCGAGAACGCCGCCACCCTGCTCCTGCATCCCGGCAAGACCATCACCTGCATCGGCCGCTCGGTCGCCTGGCCCGACCAGTACCTCGCCCGCCGGTTCAAGGCGCACGACGGACTCAGCGCCACTACTTACCGAGCACGCTCTGCGGCCAGCGCCGCGACCGGCGCGAACCCGTCGCGGCTCCCGGCCTGACAACTCCAGTCCCGCCCGCCACCCGATCATTGCCCAACTCCCCGTTCAGTCCCCCGACCAGCCTGCTGACCTCGTGTCTTGCGTCCATCCCGTGCCGCCCCGGCACCTACGCCATATAAGACGCCATCCCCAGCCGACCGGTTGCCCTTAAATCCTGCCAATCTCCCCCATCGAGACAACGCCCGCACCGCCCCCGAGGTTCCTGGAATATGCCGGAGACGGTGATCACGGAACTCTGCCGGGCGGGATCACGCCGCCGAATCTCCGGGCTCTGGCGCGAGTTTCCAGCCATGTTCCGTAGTGATCAAGGTCCCGGCCATGATCACGGGGAGATGGCGAGGCCGGGCGGGGGCCAGGGCGAGGGCGGAGCGAGGCCGGGCGAGCTTAAGGTGGGGCTGGTGGCTGCCTCCCCGATGCCCGCCGCTGAGGTCGACGTTTCACCGGAGCTTGTGGCCGGGCTGCTGGCCGCGCAGCATCCCGACCCCGCGCTGCCGCTGCCTGTCCCGGCACCGGTGCGGGCTGGGCAACCGGGACTCGGCTATCCGTGGCCGTGGAGCATCGTGCCGTTCCTGCCCGGCCGGGTCGCGGCCCAGGACCCGCCAGCGGACCCGCTGAGAGCGGCGGTCAGCCTGGGCACGTTCCTGGCGGCCCTGCACGTCGAGGCGCCACCTGACGCGCCCGCCAACGTCGTACGCGGTGTCCCCCTCAGCGAACGCACCGCTACGGTCGCCCAGAATCTGGTCGCGGCGGGCGATGCGGCGGACCGGGAGGCCGTCCTCGCGCTATGGGAAGCCTGCGTCGCGGCGCCGAAGTGGAGCGGACCCCCGGTCTGGGTGCACGGCGATTTGCACCCGGCCAACATCCTGGTCCACGAAGGTCACGTCAGCGGCGTGATCGACTTCGGCGACCTCACCTCCGGCGACCCGGCCGCCGACCTGTCCGTGGCCTGGATGCTGCTACCCGCTGGGCCGGGCCGCGATGCTTTCAGGGCGGCCTACCTGAAAGGCCGGCGGGCCAGGAGCCGACAAGGACTGCTGGATCAGGGCCAGTGGCTGGGCGCTCGCGCTCTCGCTGGTCTTTCTGGCCCATTCGGCCGACAACTCGCAGCTCGCCGAGATCGGCCGCCGCACGATGAGCGCGGTTCTGCCAGCGTCCTGAACCAGGCGGATCAGATCATGAGGCCGAGGCCGCCGTCCACGACGAGGGTCTGGCCGGTGGCATAACGGGTGCCGATCAGTGCCAGGCACGCATCGGCGATGTCGTCGGCGGTCGCGACCCGGTGCAGCGGGGCGACCAGTTCGACGCCCGCCTTGCGTTCATCCCACTGCTCGGTCCACGGCGTCGCGACCAGGCCGGGGGCGACGGCGTTGACCCGGACCCCGCCCTCAGCGTGCTTGGCCAGGATCGCGGTCAGGTGATTCAGGGCGGCCTTCGACACCGCGTACGGCAGGGAGCTGCCCGTCTGCCTGACCCCGGCGAGCGAGGTGACGTTGATGATCCAGCCGTCACCGGCCTCGCGCAGCAGCGGCAGGGCGGCCTGGCTGACCAGGAAGGTGCCGATCACGTTCGTGCGCAGCACCTTGTCCCAGTGCTCGACCGTCACCGATTCGAGGTCGGGCATCGGCACGTCCACGGTGACGCCTGCGTTGTTGACCAGGCCGTCGAGCCGTCCCCACCGCTGCCGCGCCGCCGCGACCAGGGCGGCGGCCGTGGCCGGATCACCGACGTCACCCTGGACGTACACCGCGTCGTCCAGCTCGGCGGCGATACGCTGGCCAGCTTCCGCCGAGGATGATGAGTTGACGACGATCCCGGCGCCAAGACCGGACAGGCGCCGGGCAATCGCCTCGCCGATTCCGCTCGACGAGCCGGTGACGATCACAGCCTTACCAGCCAGGTCCATGCCGTTCCTTTCCGGGGCGAAACGCAACCGGCGCAGAGCCTAGCTGGTAAGCGCGGACTCGTCAGGTCACAGGCACCGCATCAGTGCTGCCCTCATCACCTTCCAGGAGGGCAGGCGCCCGCTGCAGGACGTCTGGCCGGGTGGCGCCGAGCACGAGCGCGTAGATGACGCCGACCGCGATAAGCCCGAGTGTGAGCCATGGCAGCGTGTTGTACGGGCTCGGCTGGCCTGGCCGCAGGTCACCCCAGACCGGGATCGCCAGCACGACGATGCCGATCACCGGGACGACGACCCAGAGCCAGACATTCTTGGCAACGCCGCGACCACGGAACCTCACCCATTCCACGATCAGGGCGAGGTTGGCCATCAGGTACATGATGATCAGGCCGAGAATTCCGAAGGTGCCGAGGAAACCTGAGGCCGTGCCCGGGTCGGTGAAGGCGGTCGACACGATGCCGATCAAGATGCTGGGCGCGACGAACGCGATAGCGGCGGCGGCCGGAGTGCGGAATCTCGGGCTGACCGAGGCGAGCGCGCCGCTCCACAGTCCGCCGCGCGCCCCGGCGAAGATGACGCGGGAGGTCTGCGTGTTGGCGGCCACGTAAGAACTGGTGACGCTGGACAGGAAGATCCAGGTGATCAGCGGGGCGACGAACGGTATGAAGGCCTTGGCCGCCGTGTGGAACGGGTTCCCGTCGGCGGCGAGCGCCCCCGCGTGGCCCACCCCGAACGCGGTCACGAGCGCGTACGAGCCGAGGACATAGATGACTCCGCTGATCAGCACGGCGCCGATCACCGCAATGGGAACGGCCCGCCTCGGATTGCGGGTCTCCTCCGCGAGCGGGGCCGCGGCCTCGAACCCGCCGAACGCCAGCACCGCCAGGCTGAAGGCCAGCAGCACATCACTTGAGTGCCCGCCCGGCCAGGTGAACGGCGTGGCCGACAGCCCGCTCGCACCGCCGCGGGCCAGGATGGTCAGACTCATCGCGAGCAGCAGCACGACCTCGAAGACGTAGAGCACAACCGTGATCCGCACCCCGAACTTGAGCCCGACGATCACAGGTGCCACCACCAGCACTCCATAGACGATCGTGGTGAGCTGCGTGATCCCCCAGATATGCGGATCGCCGAAGACGTTCTGCACGATATAACTGCCGACAAATATATAAATACCGCCGAAGGCAATGATGTAGCCCAGGATGGTGATCACCCCGATGGCTACTGCCACCTTCGTGCCGATCGCCTTGGTGATGTAGGTGATGAACGACCCTGCGCTCGGGTACACGCCGGCGAACTGGGCCAGGCTGCTGGCTGTCGCGACCATCCCCACCATGCTGATCAGGAAGATCAGCGGGGCCGAGGCGCCCGCCAGGGCCACCATGACGCCCGTGGTGAAAAACAGGTTGAAGGCGGGCGCGATCTGCGCGACGCCCGGCATGATCACGCCGAACAGGCCGAGCTGACCGTGTTCGAGCGTGCGCTCTGGTGTCGTATTCGAGGTCATGGCTAGTCCTTCCCGTGCCGTCGGACGAAGTCGAGGTAGGCGGCGTTGAACTCGGCTGGGTACTCCCAGACGCAGGCGTGCCCGCCCTTGGTCGTGGCCCACTCCGAGCCGTCGATGGCCTCATGAATCCGCCGCGACAGCGAGACGGGGATGAGGATGTCCTCCTCGCCGGCCAGGACCAGCGAGGGAACCTTGATCTGGCCGAGCCGGCTGGTAGTGTCGTGCTCCTGGATCACCGCGAGCTGGGCGAGGTATGCGTGGACCGGCTGGTCCAGGTAGCGCATGGCCGTCTCGAACTCGGCTAGCTCGCCGGCCCGCTGCTCGAAGAACGGGACGGTGAACGCCCACAGCGTGACGTCTCGCATCACGAACGGGACGCCGAGCACCTGCGCGGCGTCGGCCCACATGGCGAACATCCGCGAGCAGAACGGGCCCGGCGCCGCATAGGTGCAGCCGAAGGTGACCGACCGCAGATCCTCTGGATAGCTGAGCGCGTACTCCTGGACGATCATGCCGCCCATCGACACGCCCATCAGGTGGAAGCCGGTCACGCCGAGCGAGTCGACGAGCGCCTTCGTGTCGTCGGCCAGCAGCTGGCTGGAGTACGGCCCGGCGGGCTTGGAACTTGCTCCGATGCCCCTGTTATCGAAGCGCAGTACCCGGTAGCCGGCCGCGAGGAAATCAGGCACCTGGTATCCCCACGACTCCAGGTCGTCGGCCAGGCCGTTGACCAGGACGATGGTCTCCTCGCCGGCACCCTCCAGCTGGTAGTTGAGTTCCACTCCGTTAACCGTCGCTACGGCCATCCGGCTCTCCTTCTGATCGCAGTTTGATGCGGGCATGCAACTCGCCGAGCATCTCCTCGGTGAGCGAGAAGTGCTCGGCGGCCAGGCGGCCGGCCGCACGGGCATCACCGGCGATGACCGCTTCGGCGAGGGCCGGGTGCTGGTGCAGCGCCAGGCGCCGGACCTCGGGGGTGTAGGGCTCGGCGTCGAAGCCCAGGCCGACTTCCCTGCGTACCTGGGCGCTGAGGTCAGCCAGCCGGGAGTTATGCGTCGCCCGCGCGATCGCCTGGTGCATCGCGTGGTCGGCCAGCCTGGAGGCGTCGCGATCGGGGGCGTCGGCGTAGGCCTGGACGGTCTTGCGGATCAGCGCGATGTCCCGGTCATCCCGCCGCTCGGCGGCGGTCCTGGCGATCAGCTTCTCGACCAGGCGGCGGAAGTCGAGGATCTCGGTCAGGTCGGCCCAGGCCGGCCCGAGCGTGCGGGCGATCATGTCGTCGGAGTCCGGCCCGAGACCGGTCAGCACGTAGGTGCCGCCGCCCCGCCCGCGTCTGGTCGCCACGTAGCCGGAGGCCTGCAGGCGCTGCATGGCCTCGCGAACCGTGGACCTGCTCACCTGCAGGGTGGCCGCGAGGTCACGCTCGGTGGGCAGCTGCTGACCAGGCACGAACTCACCAAGCGCGATGGCTGTCACGATGCGCTCGGCGATGCGCTCCCCGGCCGTGCGGATCACCATCGGGGTGAGCAGCGTACCGAGAGGCTCCCCCGGTGGCGGCTCGGCACGGCCGGCCTGGCTGGTCATAGCTGACTTCCGGTACGTGAGGCGACAGAAGGGACTCTGTTTGCCAGAAGGGCAGTTTGATGGACTAAAGGACTGATATTCCGACCACTATGAAGCCCCCCGTGCCCAGGCGTCAACACCCGGGCACCCCGTGGACCCGGCTTGGCCCCATCCGGCATGGGCTGGTGGCTATTGTCGGGTGCGAGCCGTCGAGCCGATGAGGTGATCATGAAGCGGTATCTGCTGGGGCGGCTCAGGCATCAGGTCGGGCGGACGGCCGCGCTGATGCTCGGTATCCTGATCGCGACGGCCAGCTTCGTGGTACTCACCGGGGCCGCTCGCACCACCCAGCTGCGGACTGTCGGCGCGGTCGGGCACAACTTCAGGTCCGCTTACGACATCCTGGTCCGGCCGAGCGGATCGGCGACGGGGCTGGAACGCAGTCGCGGCCTGGTCAGGCCGAATTACCTGTCCGGCATCTTCGGCGGGATCTCGCTGCGGCAGTATCACGCGATCGAGCACCTGCCCGGCGTCGCGGTGGCCGCGCCGATCGCCATGATCGGCTACATCGTGCCGCGCGTGACCCTGGTGCAGAACATCCCGGCCGGACTGGGCAGCTCGCCGCGAGACCTGTACCGCGTGGACAGCACCTGGGTCTTTGACCGCGGGCTTTCCCGCGCGCGGGACGCGAGCAGTTTCGCCTATGTCACCAAGTCGCCGCTGACCACGCCGCTTGTGCTCGGACCCCATGGGCTCACTACCACGGAAACGGTGGCAGGAAAGCGAGTCCCGGTATGCGAGTCGTCGGGCACCCGGAAAGGCTCGGGGCCTTTCGCCGTGAGCGTTCGCAGCTCCGTCGGCTGCTTCTCCCCCGACACCAGCAGCGACGGGCGGCCTGGCGTCGTGACCGAGTGGTCGTTCCCGCTGCTGATCGCCGCGATCGATCCGGCCGCCGAGGCCAGGCTGGTCGGCCTGAACAAGGCGATGGTGTCGGGCCGGTATCTCAGGGCGGCCGACACGCTGACGCCGGTCAGCCGGGGCGGAGTTCCCGGAGTCGCTATCCCGGTGCTGTCGCCGATCAGGTCTTATACCGACGAGCAGCTGCGGGAGACGGTGTGGCGGCTGCCTGCCAGCGCGGCCCAGCAGGTACTGCACGGGCCGCTGACCCCCGCCACCGCGCAGCGGCGGTTCGGCGCCGTCAAGGGAGCGCTGGTCCTTCGGAAGGTCGTGACCGCGGCCACCGCGTACCGGCAGCTCCTGAACCAGATCCACTCGCCGCGGTCCTCGAACGCGGGCGTGATCAGCTCGATCTGGACCCCGGGCCCGGTTGAGTACACGCAGGGGCCAGGCGGGCAGCTGCGGCCCGCGACCGTGGTCAACCCGCCGTCGATCTGGGCGGACCGGCTCTACCAGTACGGCTACCTGCCAGCCCCGCTGCCCTCCGACGACGTGCAGTTCCGCAGGCTGACCGCGCACCCGTACGGCGAGTCCGGTCTGGTGGCGGCCCCGGTGCTGAACACCATTGGCGAGTTCGATCCGGCCAGGCTGCCGGGGTTCAGCGCGCTGTCCGCCGTCCCGCTGGAGACCTACGCACCGCCGGTGGCCGCGCCGGGGAACGCGGCCGCCGCGCGGGCACTGCACGGCCAGGACCTGCTGCCGAGCGGCAATCTGGGCGGCTATCTGCAGCCACCGCCGCTGATGCTCACCACGCTGTCCGCGCTCTCGTCGCTGACCAGCCATTTCCCGCATGCCGTTGCCTCCAGGCCGATCAGCGTGATCCGGGTCAGGGTGGCCGGCGTGCACGGCGTCGACGCGCTGTCCAGGGCACGGGTGAACGCCGTCGCCACCGCGATCGCGGCCAGTACCGGGCTCCGCGTCGACATCACGATCGGCTCATCCCCCGCACCCCAGCACGTGCTGCTGCCTGCCGGGCGATTCGGGCGGCCGGCCCTTAACCTGAGCGAAGCCTGGTCCAAGAAGGGCGTGGCGGTCGTCATCCTCGACGCCGTCGACCGCACGAGCGTGCTGCTCTTCACCCTCATCCTGGCGGTCTGCGCCCTGCTCGTCGCGAACGCCGCCTCAGCGGCGGTAAGGGCCAGGCGCACCGAGCTCGGCGTGCTCGCCTGTGTCGGCTGGCGCGACGGCAAGCTCTTCACCGCCGCCTTCGCCGAGGTGGGCCTGATCGGCCTGGTGGCGAGCGCGGCGGGCGCGGCTCTCGCGCTGCCGCTGTCGGCCGCGGTCGGGCTGACCGCCTCGCCGGCCAGGGCCGCGCTCGCGGTGCCCGCGGCGACGTTCCTCACACTTCTGGCCGGGATCGCTCCGGCCTGGCGGGCCTCCAGGTCCCAGCCGGCTGCCGCCGTGCGCCCGGCGGTACTGCAGGGCCGCACCGCCCGCACGCCGCGCAGCGTATCCGGCCTGGCGCTGACCAACCTGCTGCGGTCTCCGGGTCGCAGCGTGCTTGGCGCGCTCAGCCTGGCGATCGGGATCTGCGCCCTGACCTTGCTGCTCGCCTTCACCCTGGCCTTCAGGGGCCAGGTCGTCGGTACCCTGCTCGGCAACACGATCGCCGTGCAGACCAGGAAGGTGGACTACATCTCGGCCGTCGTCACCGTCCTGATCGGCGCGGCCGCCGTGGCCGACGTGCTCTATCTCAACATCCGCGAGCGCGTCACCGAGTTCGCGACGCTCCGCGCGATCGGCTGGCGCGAGGCCACGCTCGCCCGGCTCATCACCTTCGAAGGCGCCGGGATGGGCATAGCCGGATCGGTCTTCGGTGCCGGGGCCGGGCTCGCCCTCGCATCGGTGTTCGCTGGCTCGCTGCACGCTCAGCTCGTCATCGCCGCCGTGATCTCGGCCGTCGCCGGCACGCTCATCGCCACCCTGGCCGCCGTCCTGCCTGCCCGGCTGCTCGGCCGGCTGGCCGGCCCGCACGCGCTCGCCGAGGAGTAACCGTGATGACGACCCAGACCCAGCCGCCCGTCAAGGGCGCCGCCGTTCACCTCAGCGAGGTGAGCAAGACGTTCTCACTTGGCCAGGGTCAGCAGCTC
Source organism: uncultured Actinomycetota bacterium (assembly GCA_963819285.1). GTDB lineage: Bacteria > Actinomycetota > Actinomycetes > Streptosporangiales > Streptosporangiaceae > Chersky-822. The sequence continues at coordinate 369,866 of CAWFVM010000004.1, read as the reverse complement.
CTGGCGGTTCGCGACGTAAGCCTCAGCATCGATCCGGGGACCGTGCTGGCCATTACCGGTCAGTCAGGCTCGGGCAAGTCCACGCTGCTCCACCTCATCGGCGCCATCGACCGGCCCGATCACGGGCGGATCGTCGTGGACGGCGAGACCCTGAACGATCTGTCCCGCAATCAGCTCGCCGACTACCGCCGTCGTACTGGCTTTGTCTTCCAGCGCTACAACCTGCTGCCCGCCCTCACCGTGCTCGACAACGTGCTCACGCCGGTGCTGCCCTACCGCACGTCCTTCAACAAGGTGCGCCGGGCGCAGGAGCTGCTCGCCCAGGTCGGGCTGGCCGGCCGCGAGCGCTCGCTGCCCTCCAGGCTGTCCGGCGGAGAGCAGCAGCGGGTCGGCATCGCCCGTGCCCTGATCGACTCACCGCGGCTGCTGCTCGCGGACGAGCCAACCGGGAACCTCGACTCAGCGACAGGAGCCGAGATAGTCAAGCTCCTGCTGAGCCTGCGCGAGGAGCACGGCATGACCATCATCATCGCCACCCACGACGCGAAGCTCGCGGAGTCCGCCGAGCGGCACCTCCGGCTTCGCGACGGCCAGGTCATCGAGGACGACGCCGCCACGCCCTCCGGTTAGTCACCGGCCTCGATCAGCGCGGTCTGCACCGAGCCTTCATCCTGGGTCTGCCCGACGGCCGTGCAGTCGCTCGCGGCACCGCAGGACACCGAGCTTCAGGACGCTCAGGCCGGCGTTGACGTCACTGGGAGTGGTTCGCAGGCGCCAGGTCGCGCCATTCCAGACCTCCCCCAGCGGGCGGGTCAGGCTGAGCACCCCGAACTGATAGCTGCCGACCGCCGTGCACGCGCTCGCCGAGGTGCACCAGATCGACTGCAGCGAGCTGCTGACGGCGGGAGCGACATTCGGGGTTGACCGCAGCGTCCAGGTCGAGCCGTTCCACTCCTGCGCCATGGCCAGGCGGTGGCCAGCCGGGCAGGCGTCGCTGCCCACCGCGTCACACGAGGTGGCGCTCGCGCAGGAGATCCCGTTCAGGGCCGCGCTCACTGACCCGGCAGTGGTCTGCGGCGTCCAGGACATGCCGTTCCACATAGCCGCGTTCTCGCCGGCCGGCCCGCCGCCGACCGCCTCGCAGAAGCTGGCCGAGACGCAGGACACCGATTCCAGCGGCGAGAATCCGGTCACGTTCGAACTGGCCGACCAGGACGACCCGTCCCAGAGATCCACCTGCCCGAAGCCGTTGACCGTCATGCAGAAGTCGCTGGTCGCGCAGGACACCGACACCGGCTGGACCGTCGATCCCGGCCTGTCCTGAAGCTTCCAGGAGGTGCCGTTCCACTTCTCCGCGATCGATCCGGCCGGACCATCACCGACGGCCTCGCAGAACTGCGCGGAAACGCACGATACCCCGCTGAGCGAGTTACCCGACGGCCCATTCTGACCCGGCTGATCGGGAACGCCCTGGATCGCCCAGGATTTCCCGTTCCACAGTTCGGCCAGGTTCGCCGGACTGCCCGCGTTATCCACGTCCGAGCCGACCGCCTCGCAGAAGGTCGCCGATACGCACGACACCGCGCTCAGCGAGTTGCTGGTGGCGCCCGGCGGCTCGACAGCGGCCTGAAGACTCCAGGAGTGGCCGCGCCAGGACTCCGCCAGGGCGGTCGGGTCCGAGCCCTGGCTCAGCTCGAAGGAGCCGGCCGCCTCGCACGAGGTCACTGTCGCGCAGGACACCGCCAGCAGCCGCGTGTCGGTCGCCCCAGCGGGATTCGGGGTGGTCTGCGCCTGCCAGGCCGTGCCATTCCACTTCGCGGCCACGCCGAGGTCAGAGCCATCGCTTGAGGTGACGCCCACCGCCTCGCAGGACGTCCCCGACGCGCAGGACACCCCGGTCAGGCCGAGGATCTGCGCCGGAACCACCTGGGCCTGCCACGATGACCCGTTCCACTTCAGCGCGAAATCCGGGCCGACCGCCTCGCAGAAGCTCACCGAGGTACAGGACAGCGAGCTGGCGCCGCTCGTCTCTGGCATGGTCTGCAGGTGCCACGACGTCCCGTTCCAGCGCTCGGCGACCGTCGTGCCTGACTGCTGATTACCGCCGGCGGCCTCGCAGAACTTCGGCGAGACGCACGAGACCGCGTCGAGCCCGATCAGGGTGGCGCCGGCCGGATCTGCGCTCTGCTGCAGGTGCCAGGCGGTGCCGTTCCAGCTCGCGGCCAGGGTCAGCGTGTCGCCAACTCCATCGTCATACGAGCCGACCGCCTCGCAGAACCGGGCCGAGGTGCAGGACACCTGATCGAGCTCCGCCGAAGTGGAGCCAACCGGGAACGGGAACGGCTGCGACTTCCAGCCGTGCCCGTTCCATACCTGGGCGATGGCGAGATCGAAGGGGCTCAGCTGATAGAACCCGACCGCCTCGCAATAGCTGGCCGCCGGGCAGGACACGCCGAGCAGGTCAGGCGCGACCCCCGGGGCCGTGTCGACCGCCGGGTTCGGCGTGGCCTGGCGCTGCCAGGTCCGCCCGTTCCACCTCTGCGCCAGCGTGCGCTTGATGCCGGAGGCGTCGAGATAGATACCCACGGCGGTGCACGCGGCGGCGGCGGAGCACGAGACCGCCTGGAGCTGCCCGCCGGGCAAGGTCACGGCGGGCGAGCTCGCAACCGTCCAGGCCGGCGCCCCGGCAACCGCGACTCCGCCGCCGGCCAGCACCAGGGCACCAGCGATGATCCCCGCGCCCAAGCGACTCCACCCGCGCATAGCGTCTCTCCCTAATTGCCGGTCTCGATCAGGGTGGCCTCGACCTGGCCAGGGTCATCGGTCACGCCGACGGCCGTGCAGGCCTTGCTCGTGCAGGCCACGCCACTGAGCTGGTTCTCCCCCGCGTAGGGATGGCTCGGGGCTGACCGCAGCGCCCACGTCGCGCCGTTCCAGACCTCGGCGAGCGTCCTCGACGGCCCGAAGAAGCTGAATTGCCCGACGGCAGCACAGAACTTCGCCGAGCTGCACCAGAGCCCGGATAGCGAGCTGTCCTGGGCTCCGGCTGGCTCGGGGGACGATTGAGTCGTCCAGGCGATCCCATTCCAGATCTCCGTGAGAGTCACCGTCTGGAATGAGCTGTTGAGGTAGTTGCCGACCGCCTCGCAGAACTTGGTGCCCGAGCAGGAGACCGCCGTCAGTTCCGCGTCGCTGCCGCCGGCGGGCAGGGGCGTCGCCTGCGGCGTCCAGGTCACGCCATTCCAGCGCTCGGCCAGGTCGCCGGCCGGTCCGGATCCCGTCGCCTCGCAGGAGGCGGACGTCGGGCACGACACCGAGGTGAGGAAGGTGAAGCCGGCAGCGCTCGCGTGCTCGGACCACTGCGAGCCACTCCACTGGTCGACGTGACCGTCCTGGCCGGCCGCCAGGCAGAAAAGTACGGAGGTACACGACACCGAGACGAGGTTGCCGGCCGGGACGGCCTGCAGCGCCCAGCCGGTCCCGCGCCAGATCTCGGCCCCGCCGCCGCCCGGGTTCGAGCTCGCGCCGACGGCCTCGCAGAATATCGGCGAGACGCACGAGACCCCGTCGAGACTGAGCTTGAAGCCGCTGGCGGCCAATGCGGGGTCCGGCGTCCCCTGCAGCTTCCAGGAGACGCCATTCCAGACCTGCGCCAGGCCCACGGTGTCGGTGCGCGTGGAATCCACGTGCGAGCCAACCGCCTCGCAGAAGGTCGCCGAGGGGCAGGACACGGCGCTGAGCGTGTTGTTCACCGCGCCCGCCGGCGTGACCGCGGCCTGGACTCGCCAGGAGCTGCCGTTGCCGGACACCGCGAGGGCGATCGAGGCGGACGTATTGAGCTGGAACTGACCGCCAGCCTCGCAATGCGCCGGCGCCGGGCAGGATACCCCGCTGAGGCTAGTGAAGACCGAGCCTGCCGGGACCGGCACCGGCTGCGCGGCCCAGGAGATCCCCTTCCACTTCGCGGCGAAGCCGAACGTATCCCCCGAGCTGTCGTTGTAATGGCCGACGGCCTCGCAGAACGCCGCAGCCGGGCAGGACACCCCGGTCAGGATGGCTGAGGTGGCGCCGGCCGGGCTCGGGATCGCCTGCGCGCTCCAGGACGACCCGTTCCACTCATCGCCGCCGCCGTTGCCGACCGACTCGCAGAAGGCCGGTGAGACGCAGGAGATCGCGCCGACTCCCGCCGTTCCCGGCACGGTCTGGAGCCGCCAGGAGGTACCGTTCCACCGCGCCGCGAACGAGCCGGCGTCCGAGTTGCCCCCTGCCTCGCAGAACTTCGGGGAGACGCAGAACACCGCGCCGAACCTGGCCGTAGTACTGGCGGCCGGCGCTGGAGCGCTCTGCAGGTGCCAGGAGGCGCCGTTCCAGCTGGCGGCGAAAGGCAGGTTCTCGCCGGCGCCGTTCCGGTATTCGCCCACCGCCTCGCAGAACGCCGCCGAGGTGCAGGACACCTGTGTCAGCACGGCCGAAGTGGAGCTGGCCGGCGCCGGGAATGGCTGCGCGGTCCAGCCGTGCCCATTCCAGCTCTGGGCCAGGCTGATCCCGGTCACGCCAACCGAATACTCCCCGACCGCCTCGCAGAAGCCGGCCGCCGGGCACGACACCCCGAGCAGAGCCGGCGAGCTGGCCGGGACGGTGTCACCGGCCGGGATGGGCGTGCTCTGCTGCGACCAGGTCTTGCCGTTCCACCGCTGCGCGAGGGTGACGGTGATCCCGGACGGCCCGAGGTAGTCGCCTACCGCGGTGCACGCGCCGGTGGCGGAGCAGGAGACCGACTGGATCTGCCCGCCGGGCGCGGTCGCACCTGGCGAGGTCTGGAACTGCCAGGCCGGGTGCGCGGCGAGGGGGCCGGGGTGGGCTCCGGGGCTGGGTCCGGCGAGCGCGCCGAAGGCGGTGCCCGTCAGCATCGGCGCGATCAGGAACGCCGCAAGCGCGCCCGCCACCAGGCCAGTCCTGCGACGGCCGCTGTGCATGGCGCCTCCTCCGGAGTCGGCGGAATTATCAGTTTCTATGGTATTTGACGGTCTCCGGCGAAAAGGACCAGACGTTCGTTTTGTAAATAGTTCGCCAGCCGGACTGCCGCTCGCCGCGGACTCAGTTTCGGTCGGAGCTCCAGCGTCTGATCGCCTCGATCCTGGCGCGGAGCTGAGTGGCGGTGGCCTGCGGCACCGAGGGACCTCCGCAGGTGCGCCGGAGCTCGGAGTGGATCGTGCCGTGCTGCTGGCCGGTCCGGTGATGCCAGGCCGCGACCAGGCCGTTGAGCTCCTTGCGCAGCGCGGTCAGCGTCTCTCGTGCCAGCGCCGGCGGGGCCTGGCCTTCGGAATCGCCGGGGCCTGCGGACGGATCGGAGCTGCGCTTGCGGACCTGGTCGGCGTGGCGCTGCCTGAGCAGGTGCGCGACCTGCTCAGGTTCGAGCAGGCCGGGCAGGCCGATGAAGTCCTCGTCCTCCGCTGAGGCGCCGAATTCGCCGCCGTCGTAGAGCACCCGGTCGAAATGCGCCGTCGCGGTCAGTGCCCTGAACGGCGCTTCGTCGCTGGCATCGGCATGATCCTGGCGCTGCTGGGCGCGGGCGATCGCAAGCTCCTCGTCCTCTTCACCCGACGAGATCTTGAGCACGTGGTCTCGCTCGGACTCAAGCTCGGCCGCGTAGCCGAGCAGGACCGGGACCGACGGCAGGAAGACCGACGCCGTCTCGCCGCGCCGTCTGGCCCGGACGAACCGGCCCACGGCCTGGGCGAAGAACAGCGCCGTGCTCACGCTGGTGGCATAGACACCGACCGCCAGCCTCGGGATGTCCACCCCCTCGGACACCATCCGCACCGCGACCATCCACCGGTCATCGGACGTGGCGAACGCCCCGATCTTCTTGCTGGCCGACGGGTCATCGGAGAGCACGATGACCGCCCGCTGGCCGGTGGTCTTCTTGAGCAGGCCCGCGTAGGCACGGGCGTCCTCGTGGTCGCCCGCGATCACCAGGCCGGCCGCGTCCGGCATGACCTTGCGGATCTCGGCCAGCCGCCGGTCAGCGGCCTCGATAACCCGCGCCACCCACTCGCCCTTCGGGTCGAGCGCGGTTCGCAGCGCCTGAGCCGCCAGGTCGCTGGTCATCGGCTCGCCGAGCGTCCCGGTCAGCTCGTCGCCCGCGCGGGTCTGCCAGCGCATCTGGCCCGAGTAGGCCAGGAAGATGACCGGCCGTACTACTCCGTCGCTGAGCGCAGGTCCGTAGCCATAGGAGTAATCCGACGAGCTGCGCCTGCTGCCGTCCGGCTCGACCTGATAGGTCACGAACGGGATCGGGTTGGTATCGCTGCGAAAGGGAGTGCCGGTCATCACCAGCCGCTTCTTGGCCGGCTCGAACGCCTCGCGGACCGCCTCGCCCCAGGACAGCGAGTCCCCGGCGTGGTGAATCTCGTCGAAGATCACAAGCGTGGGCAGGCCCTGCGTCCGCTGTCTGTGCAGGGCTGGATGGGCCGCTACCTGAGCGTAGGTCACGACAATGCCGGTGTAGTCGGCACTGGCCCGGCCCTGCGAATTCCGGTAGGCCGGGTCGAGCGCGATGCCCGACCTGCCCGCGGCCTGCGCCCACTGATATTTCAGGTGCTCGGTCGGCGTCACGACGGTAAGCGTCATGATCTCCCGCCTGGCGAGCAGCTCGGCCGCGACGGTCAGCGCCCAGGCCGTCTTGCCCGCACCCGGCGTCGCCGCCAGCAGGAAGTCACGCCGGGGCTGACGGAAGTAGGCCGACCAGGCCTCCCGCTGCCATACACGCAGGCCGGGCAGGAGATCCGCCCGCACCGGAGTCTGGTAGGTCTCCTCACGCGGCGAGTCATCCCGCGAGCTGTCTCGCGGACTCTGGACGGGCACTTCGACCGTGCGCGCAAAGGACTCTGGGGCACGGTTGCTCACGAGGGCTAGAGGCTACCAGCGGCCGCTGACAGTCCGGACCGCACCGCGCCGGCGCTGGGGCGTGGGGTACCGGGGTTCTGGGGTGGCTTATCCCAGGTCGGTCTTGGCCAGGGCGTCGGCTAGCCGTTCGTAATCGGCAGGGGAGTTGTAGAGCTGAGCCGAAAGCCGCAGCCAGCGCCAGCCATCGAAGCAGGTCACGGGCACCACCACGGCATGGTCCACCAGCAGGTGGCGTTCCAGTTTCCTGGCATCGGCCTCAGCCAGCGGCACGGGCAGCGGCACCAGGCGCATCGAGGCGGCCAGCTCGCTGACGTCCGGCGGACTCGTCCCGATGCGCCGCGCGACCAGCTCGGCGCCACGGGCCGCCAGCTCGTCATTGTGCTGACGGACGTCCGGCCACCGGCCTGGCCGAAGAAACTCAGCGCGGCCGGGACGGCGAGCATAGCGCTGGGATCGTGAGTGCCGGTCCAGTCAAACGCAGGCTGGTACCCATCGGCCACCCGGTGCGAGGCTACGAGCGGGCGCAGCGAGTCCCGCCACCGCGGCGCTACCTGCAAGGCGGCGCAGGCCTTGGGCGCGCATACCCACTTGTGCAGGTTACCCACCCAGAAATCAGCGCCGAGCGCACCAAGGTCGACCGGAAGCGAGCCGGGCGCGTGCGCACCGTCGACCAGGATCGGGACCCCCTGCCGCCGGCACCCGGCCGCGATCTCCTCGACAGGAAATACCAGCCCGCTGCACGAAGCCACGTGGTCGATCACCACGAGCCTGGTCCGGCTGGTCAGCCGGGACAGCACCACCTCGGCAACGGCCTCGCGCCCCCCGGCCGGCAGCGGAACCGGCACCGGCGCGATCCGCAGGACCGCCCCGGCGGCGCCGACGAGCTGGCGTAGCTGCGTCAGCACGGGCACGTAACTATGGTCAGTCGCCAGCACCTCATCACCAGGCGCCAGCCTGAACTGCGAGATCACGGTCTGCATCCCGGTCGTCGCGTTATCAACGAAGACCAGCCCCGCCGGGTCGCCCCCCAGGAACCCGGCCACCTCGGCTCGCACGTTTTCGAGCAGCTCAGGCAGCTGGTGGACCAGGAACCCGACCGGATTGAACTCAAGGGCGTCCCGCCAGCCCTGCTGGTCAGCCAGTACAGCTCGCGGCGTAGCCCCGAAGGACCCATGATTCAGGTGCGCAACACCAGGATCCAGCGCCCACGCCGACGCATCAGGAAGCGCAGCTGCCGCAGTCATACCACCACGATCCTAACAACCAGGACACCAGCCCAGCCACCCAGCCGCCCCCTCCCCCCGGCCGCAGCACCCCCGTCCCGCCAGCCCTGGCCGCCCGGCGGCTAACTCTCCTCGAGACGACAAGTCTCCACGAGAACGCCGAGAACTCTCCGCGAAATGGCGACGATCTCCGGACCGCGGGTGCCTGGCGGTAGTCCGGGTCCGCGCGGTGGTTCAGCCCGGTCGCGTAGCGAGGCAGGGGACGGCTGGCTTGGCGGGCGCCGGTCGGTTTGCCGGGAATGCCGGAGCCGGGGTGGCAGTGGCGGCACGCTGCGCAGCAGCTGGGATCCCCTGCTGCTGCGCCTGCGACACCAGGGGACCCCGGCTGTCGTCGGCCTCAGCCGCACCGGGACCTCCACCCCCAAGTTCCTGCCATCGGGTGATCACCGGACCGGGCAACAGCTGGCTCCGCTCGGGCGACTGCCGGAGTCGCTCAGGTCAGCGGAAAAAGGGACTATCGGCCCCGCGCGACAGAAGATATTATGTCCTTGTTTGCCGGATATTATTGCCGTGGCGGACTGCCGGTCAGTCGTTGAGAGCCGCCTTCGTGGCAGGTCGGCGGGCAGTGGGTCGCGGGTGACGGGTGGCGGGTAGCGGGCGGCGCTGCTGGCCTGAGCGGGCGGAGGGGTCTCATGCATGACGGGGAGTATGACGTTCTGCGGCGCATGTGGTTTCCGGTGGCCAGGCTCGCGGATTTTCAGCGGAATGTCCTCCGGGGGAACATTCTCGGGACCGAGCTGGTGATCTACCGGGTTGGCGAGGAGATCACCGTTGCCGATGGGTACTGCCCGCATCGCGGGATGGCCTTAGGGTATGGCAGCGTTATTCGTGCGGGGCTCGAATGTCCGTACCATGGGTGGGTCTTCGCCGCACGTTCGGGGGAATGCACCGAGGTGCCTTCTCTGCCGCGCGGAGTTAAGCCGCCCAGGGTGTCGTTGCGGACTTACCCCAGCCAGGTCGCCTATGGCCTGGTCTGGAGCTGCCTGGGCCCACCGCTGATACCGCTGCCCGAACTGCCCGAAGGCGGTGGCGCCGGCTGGCAGTTGTTCACGGGGAAGCCCTATGACCTGCGCTGCGGCATGCGGCAGCTGACGGAGAATTTCAGGGATCGCGCCCATTTCCCGTTTGTGCACGCCACGACGATGGGGGAACTGCCGAAAGTGGTGGATTCCTATCAGGTTGCTCGCGACGGCTGGCAGCTCACCTGGAGCTCGGCCATGCGGTCGGCTGACGAGGCCCTGACCGGGCCAGAGTCCGGGGTCACGATGAGCTACCGGACGGTCCTGCCGATGTTCGCCTCCGTCGTGGTCAGGGGTTCGCAGGGCGATGAGCGCCTGGTTGTCCAGCTGGCGACGCCGACCTCGGCCGATGGTGAATCCGTCCGGCAATTCTGGCTGGTCGGCATTGATCACAGCATTCAGGCCGGTCCGGCATCCATCGAGACGGTAGCGGATTACGAGCGGCAGGTATTCGAAGAAGACCACTGGATAGTGGAAAATCAGCGGCCGGCCGAGGCGCCGCTGGCCCTGAAATCTCAGGCGCATACCGCCGCCGATCATTTCAGCATCGCCTATCGGCGTGCATACCTAGACCTGCTCACGCACTTCGCCGCGGAGTTTGCCGCAGCCGACCCTTAGCCGACCCGCAGCCGACCCGCGATAAACCATTTGACATATCGGCAGATCTTTGACAATATGGCTAATATATGCTATATCTGTCTAAGACACTAAAAGTTGCCCCCTGCTGATGTACTGACAACCCATAGCGGACTGACCTCGTAGGCATCAGGTGAGGTACCAGTGGACACCGAGCATGTTGTCGTCGTTAATCACGAAGAGCAGTACTCCGTCTGGCAGGCCAGCCGTGAGATCCCGCTCGGCTGGCGAGCACTTGAAGTGCGCGGTACCCGGAGTGAGTGCCTAGCCCACATCGGCGAGATCTGGACCGATATCAGGCCGCTGAGCATGCGGCAAGGGCTACTGTGACCATGGCGAGGGCCGGGACAATGCCGCAGACACTCGTTGTCTTACCTTATGCGGGAGCGGGCATCGGCCCCTTTGCCGGATTGCGCAAATCGGCTCGCCCGGATTTCGAGGTCAAGGCGGTGGAGCTGCCGGGGCGAGAGGCCCGGATAACTGAGCCTCCCCTTCGCACCTGGGCCCAGGTTCGCGAGTTCCTCGGCACCGAAGTTCTGCCCTCGCTCGCGGGCGATTACATCGTCTACGGGCACAGCATGGGCGCCCTGCTCGGCTACGAGCTGAGCCGCCTCGGCGAATCGGCTGGTCATCCTCCCAAAGCCGTCTGCCTGGCGGCATATCCAGGGCCAGCCGCTGACAAGCCTTACATCATTGGCGCGATGAACGATGAGCGGCTTCGCGACTACATGAGGTCGATGACCGGAGTCGACTCGGCCGCCCTGATGCCGGCTGAGCTGCTCGAACTCGTGCTCGGCACGGTCAGGGCCGACCTGGCGCTCTGTGACTCCTATCCCGGGGCCGATGCCGAGACGATCAGCAGCCCGATGCTCGCCCTGTACGGAGAATCCGATCCTGAGGTCGGGCGGCCCGAGGTTTCTCGGTGGGCGACCCGTACCACCGGCCCATTCCAGATCGCGGCCGTCGCCGGTGACCATCTCTTCTTCCGCGAGCAGGCTGACACCATGATCGGCCTTATCCGAGATTTCCTCGCAGATTGTCATCCGGCGTCATGAGCGGCGTCATGAGCGCCGGCCCGGCGGCCATAGACGCGTTCCGGCAGAGTCTGCGGATCTTCCTGGCCAAGATGATCGCGCCGCGGATCGACGAATGGGAACGCGACCGAGGCTGGCCGGCGGCGCTGCTGTTCCCGGAATTCGGGTCGCGCGGCCTGCTCGGGCTTGCCGCCGAGCAAGCCTACGGCGGCCTGGGCCACGGCTACCAGCATGTCCGGGTGCTCGGAGAAGAGCTTGGCGCCCTGGACTGCGCTGGCATCGGCATGTCCGTGGCGACTCATACCGAGATGGCGATCCCGCTGCTGACCAGGTACGGCACTGACGTCGCCCGCTCGCAGTTCGCCGCGCCGGCCATCGCCGGCGAGCTGGTCGGCTCGACCGCACTCTCCGAGCCGGGCGCGGGCTCGGACCTCGGCGCCCTCTCGACCACGCTGGTCCGCAGTAGCACTCATGCCGACTACGTGCTGAACGGCAGGAAGTCGTACGCGACCAACGGCTCGGTCGCCGACTTTCACATCGTCCTCTGCCGGTCACAGCAGGACGCACCAGTGACCGAAGCGCTCACCCTGGTCGTGGTGCCCGCCTCCAGCACGGGAGTGACCGCCGTCCCCTATCGAGACAAGCTCGGCTACTGGTCTTGCGACCACGCCGAGATCGAGTTTGACCAGGTCCGCCTGCCCGGCGACTACGTGATCGGCGACGTCGGAGCCGGTTACCCGATCCAGGCCGAGCAGCTCACGCGGGAGCGCCTGATGGCGGCGGTCCTGGCCCACGCCCAGGCCGGGCGGCTGCTCGCGCTGGCAGCCGAGCGGGCCAGGACGCGGCGGACCTTCGGCGCCAGGCTGATCGACAGCGAGACGATCTCGGCCAGGCTCGCGGAACTCGATGCGAGCATCACCCTGGTCGGCGCCTGCCTCGACAAATGCGAGCTAGCGATGCTGGGCGACGGCCGGAATCTGAGCAAGCTCGTGCTCGTCGCGAAGCTAGCCGGGGCCAGGGCCTGGCAGGAGGCGGCCGACTGCGCCCTGCAGATCTTCGCCGGCCACGGCTACCTGGCCGAGCCGAGCGTGCAGCGCGGCTACCGCGACGCGCGGGCTGCCCAGATCGCCGGCGGTACCAGCGAGATGCTGCTCCGCAATCTGGCCGGATATCTGCCGTGAGGCGGGCCGTTCATGACTAGCACCATCCTTGACCTGTTCGACCAGCGGCGACGCCAGGACGGCAGCGCCCTGGCGGTCCTGGCCGGCCCGCGCCGCCTGACCTACGCCGAGCTCGGCGCGGCGGTGGACACCGTCGCCAGCGGCCTCATCGCACGGGGAGTCAGGGCCGAGCAGCCGGTCGCGGTGCTGGCCGATCGCTCGGCGGACCTGCCCGCGCTGCTGCTCGGGGTGCTGAAGGCCGGCGCCGCGCTGGTTCCGCTCGATCCTGCGCACCCCGACGCCGACGCCCGGCGAATCGTCGCCGACTCCGGCGCCACGCTGCTCGTCGCCGACCGGCCGGTAGCCGCGGCCTCCTACGGCCTGCCCGAGCACGCCGCGATCGCGGCCGCCGACCTGCTCGGTACCCCTGCCGCCCGCACCTCCTGGCCGCCGGTGAGCCCGGCCAGCCTGAGCTACCTCGTGTACACCTCGGGCACCACAGGAACCCCGAAGGGCATTGAGGTCAGCCACGCGAGCATCGCCAGCTACTCGGCGTGGTGCACAAGCAAATTCAGCATCGGAAATAGGGACCGGGTCCTGCATCTGGCCTCCCTGGGCTTTGACGTCGGCTTGTGGGAAGTCTTCTGGCCCCTGACCGCGGGCGCGGCCGTGGTCATGAGCGAGCCCGGCCGCCAGCTCGACGCCAGTTACCTGGTGCAGGAGGCTGCCGCTCGCCGGGTTTCTGTCCTGCACACCACTCCCGTGCTGCTGCGCAGGCTGATCGCCGAGCCCGGCCTGCGCTACTGCTCCCGGCTGCGGGTCGTGCTGGTCAGCAGCGATCTGGTGGCGACCACGCTGCTGAACGCCGCACTCGCCGCCCTCGGGCCAGAGCGCGCCCTGTATCACCTGTATGGCGTCACCGAGGTCTCGGTCGAGTCGAGCGCCTGGCGGGTGACCGCACTGCCGCCGTCCGAGTCACCGCGCCTGGGCTCAGCCATCAGCGAGACCAGCCTGTACCTGCTGGATGAGCAACTCAGGCCCGTCGCCGGAGACGACACCGGCGAGCTCTACCTCGCCGGTCCCGCCGTCGCGCGGGGCTATCACGGACGCCCGGCGGCGACGGCCGCTGCCTTTCAGCCTGATCCGTACGGTCCGCCGGGCTCGCGGATGTACCGCACCGGCGATCTCGCCCGCCGGGCCGGCGCCGACCTCACATTCGCCGGACGGGCCGATCAGCAGGTGAAGGTGCACGGGCACCGGATCGACCTGCGGGCCATCGAGTCGGCGCTCACCGCCCACGATCCTGGCGCCTTCGCGATCGCGCGGGTGGACGACAGCGGCGGCCTGGAGGCGTTCGTCGCCCCTGGCGAGCGGCCGGTCTCCTATCAGGAACTGCGGTCAGCGGCCGAGCAGGCCCTGCCCGCGCACGCGATCCCCTCGGTCCTGTACGAAATCTCCGAGGTTCCGGTCACCGTCAACGGCAAGGTGGACGCCGGATCGCTGAAAGCGCTCGCCCGGCGGCTCGAGCCGCCACGCCAGCCGGGCGACGGCGGGACAGAGCTTGAGCGGATCCTGTGCGAGGTGTTCAGCACCAGGCTCGGCCTCGCGACGGTCGGCCCCGACGAGGACTTCTTCGCGCTCGGCGGGCACTCGCTGCTGGCTCTGGAAGTCGTCGACACCCTCGCCGCCAGGCACGGGCTCCAGCTGCCAGTTGACGCTGTCTTCCGCTGCCGCAGCGCCAGGGAGCTCGCCGTTTCCGGCGAAATCTCGGCTGTGGCCGCGCCCGTGCCGGGGCTGGTTGAGCGAGCAGGACCGCTCCCGCTGTCGGCGCCCGCGCTTGACATCTGGCTGGCGCAGCAGAGCAAGCCGGGCCTGTGCGCCTACAACGGTGCCTTCCGGCTGCGCCTGCGCGGCGAGATCGAGGTCGAGCGGCTGGCCAGGGCCGCCGAGGCCCTGGTCGAGCGGCACGAGACGCTGAGGACGCGCTATCTGTCGACGCCGGACGGCCCCCGGCTGGTCGTGGATCCGTGGCAGCCAGGTGCGGCCGGAGTGCTCTCGGTTGCCCGGGTGTCCGACGACGCCGACGAAGAAAAGCTGATCACGAGCGAGCTGAACCGGGTCTTCGACCTGACCGCCGCGTGGCCAGTCAGGATGACGCTGCTGCGGCGGGCCTCCGGCGGCAGCTCGCTCCTCTTCGTGCTGCATCATCTAGCCGCCGACGGGGCCTGCACCCAGGTGCTGCTGGCGGACCTCGCCGCGGCTTACCGAGGCGAGCTCGCCGCACGCGACCCCCAGGAGCGCGACTACCTGGACTACTCGTCAGCGCCAGGCCGGCCACCAGGTTCGGGTGAGAATCTGGACTGGTGGGTCAGCCAGCTCGCCGGCGCCCAGGCGGCTGAGCTGCCGGCCGACTCGCCCCGGCCGGCCAGGCCCTCTGGGCAGGGCGGGGTCGTGACCACCGAGTTGCCGGCCGCCGTCTATCACAAGATCTCGCAGGTCGTGGCGGCCACCGGGAGCACGACCTTCATCGTGCTTCAGTCGGCCGTCCGGGTGCTGCTCGGCCGGCTGGCAGGCCAGTCCAATCTCGTGACGGCGATCCCGGTCAGCTTGCGGCCGGTCGACGCGGCCAGGGTCATCGGTCATTTCACCCAGAGCCTGCTGGTGCGGGCGGACCTGGCAGGCGCCCGTACCTTTGCCGAGGTCGTTGACCAGCTGCGGACGGTGACGGCGCAGGCGCTGTCGCACGCGTCGACCGGAATCGCCGCGCTCGCCGAACGGCAGATCGACGTAGCCGGGCTGCAGCGAGTGGGGATCGCCCTGCAGGATGCTCCGAGGCTGTCCGCCGAGATCGCCGGGCTGGTGACCGAGTTCATCGACGTGCCGACTGAATCCGCGGACTTCGATCTTCAGTTCGCGTTCATCGAGCACGCTGAGGGCTGCGGGCTGCGGCTGAATCTCCATTACGACCGGGACTTGTTCCGCCAGTCGAGCATCGTGAGGTATGCGCGTTATTTCCATATTCTGCTTGAATCTGTGCTCGAACAGCCGCAGGCCGATCTCGACGATCTGGCTATGGTCAGCGACGCCGATGCGGCGGCCTGGCCGGGCACGGCGGGGCCGGTTGTCCCGATCGGCCACTGCTGCGCGGCCGGCCGTTTCACGGCCATCGCCAGTGAGCGTGCCGCCCATCCGGCTCTCGTCTGGGGCGACGGGCAGCTGACGTACGGTGAGCTCGCCGGCCAGGTCGAGCGGCTGGCCGCCGGCCTGCACGCGCACGGGGTGCGGCCAGGTCAGGTGGTCGGGGTGCGCGCTGACCGGAACGCCGCCTCGATCGTCGCGATGCTCGGGGTGCTGCGCGCCGGGATGATCTACCTGCCGCTGCGGGCGGAGGACAGCCCCGGCCGGCTCGGCCTGATCTGCCGGGACGCCAGGGCCGCGCTGGTACTTGACTGCGCGCCGGCGGGTGCGCCAGAGATTCCTGACCTGCCGGTCAGGGTGGCCGCGATCGCCGACGTGAGTGCGGAAGCGGTGGCCTGGCTGCCCTGCCCTGGCGGTGACTCCGGCGCCTACCTGATCTTCACCAGCGGCACGACCGGCAGGCCCAAGGGCGTGCTGACCGGGCACCGGGCCCTGGTCAACCGAATCCAGTGGGCGGTGCGCGGCATCGGGTTCGGCGCTGGCGACGTGCACCTGCTGCACACCGCCCTGGATTTCGACGTGTCAGTGGCCGAGATCCTGCAGCCGCTGCTGTCCGGCGGGACGCTGACCCTGCCGAGCGCGGGCGCTGAGCTCGATCCGTGGCTGCTGACGGCCGAGATCGGCTCGTTCGGCGTCACTGTCCTGCATTTCGTGCCGTCGGTGCTGAAGTCTGTCCTGGACACCGATCTGGCCCTGCCCGACCGGGTGCGCCTAGTCATGTGCAGCGGCGAGGCTCTCCCGGCGAGTCTGGCCCGCCTGCTCCTGGCCAGGAGTCCTGGACTGGCCATCCACAATCTGTACGGGCCGACCGAGGCGGCCATCGAGGTGTCCTGGCTGCCGCTGGCCCAGCTGGACGACCAGCCCGTCGTCGCCATCGGCTGGCCGATCGACAATGTGCGGGCGGTGGTGCTCGACCAGGTGATGCGCCGCCAGCCGCCGATGATCAGGGGCCAGCTCTACGTCGGAGGGGTGGCGCCGGCGGCGGGCTACCTGGGCCAGGCCGAGCTGACCGCCGACCGGTTCGTGCCCGATCCGTTCGCCACCGAGCCGGGCGCGCGCCTGTACGCCACCGGCGACATCTGCTACTACGACGAGTCCGGCCTGCTCCATTTCGTCGAGCGCGCCGACCGGCAGGTCAAGGTTCGCGGCATCCGCCTGGAGCTTGGCGCCGTCGAGTCCGCCATCGCCGCGCATCCCGCGGTCCTCGGCTGCGCCGCCGTCGTGGACTCGGCTGACGGCCTGGGCCAGCGCCTGGTCGCCTACGTCGCCGTCGCGGACCCGCTGGAAGGCGACCTGCCCGCGATTCGCGAGCAGATGCTGCGCACGCTGCCCGGCTACGCCGTCCCCGACAAGATCGTCTGGCTGGACCGGATCCCGCTGACCCCGGCAGGAAAGGTCGACAGGAGAGCCGCCGCCGCCATGGACGCGCTCAGGGCGCCGGCCTTGGGCGCTGTCGCCGAGGGACTGATGGCTCAGCTTGCGCAGGTCTGGGCCGCCGTGCTCGGAGTCGAGCGGATCGGGCCGGATGACCATTTCTTCGAGCTCGGCGGCCATTCGCTCAGCGCGGCTCAGTGCGCGGCGAGGCTCAGCGCCGAGTTCGGGGTGACCACGCCGGTGACGGCGGTCTTCTGGCATCCCCGGCTCGCGGATTTCAGCGCCTGGTGGGCCGGCTTCTATCAGCAGGCCAGCAAGCCAGCCGCCCAGATTCCCCGGCTGGCTGACCGGCAGGCGGCCGTGCCGATGTCGCGCGCGCAGCGCCGGCTGTGGCTGGCCGACGTCGTCGGCGCGTCGGGCCATGCCTACGACCTCGCCCTCTGCTGGCTGCTTGACGGCGACGATGAGCCGGCTGCCGTCCGCGCCCTCGCCGAGGTCGTCGGGGCGCATGAGATCTTGCGCACCGGCTACCTGCTGGAGTCCGACCAGCCGTGCCAGCAGGTACTCGATGGCTGGCAGCCGCCCGTCCGCCGCGCTGGCTACGAGCCGGTTCCGGCTCGGGTCCGCGCCGCGACGCTGCTCAGCGAGCTTCGCCGCGACTCCTTCGCGCTGCCGAGCGGACTGCCGCCGGTCAGGGCGGCGACGGGGAGCTGCCAGGACGGCACGGTCGTCGTCCTTGACGTTCACCACATCGCGCTCGACGGCCGGTCGATGGCACTGGTGAGCGCCTCGATGGCCGACGCGGTGGCGGGTCGCGCGCTGTCGCCAGCGGAGCTTCCAGTACGCGGACTACGCGGACTGGGAGCACGCGCAGGGCGACGACTGGTTCGCGGCCGGGCTCGATTTCTGGCGGCTGGAGCTCGCGGGGGCCAGTGCGCTGCCCTTGCCGCCGGTCACCGCTGTGGCGGAGCCTGGACAGCCTGCCGTGCGATTCTGCCCGGTGACGCTGCCAGCCGCGCTGGTCGAGGCCCTGCGGTCGCGGGCGGGTCAGGCGGGCGGGACCTTGTTCATCGGCCTGCTGGCCAGCTTCACCGCCGCCCTGCACTGCCTGACCCAGGAAGACGACCTGATCGTCGGCACCGACGCGGCCAACCGCACGATCCGCGGCACTGAGGAAATAGCTGGCTGTTTCGTCAACCAGCTGGCGCTCAGGCTCCGGGTAGCGCCGGGCGCCACCATGGCTGAACTGCTTGACCAGGCACGGGAGGTGACCGTGACCGCGCTGAGCAACCAGCACGTACCGTTCGATGCCGTTGTCGAGGCGGTCAATCCGGCCCGCGCGGACCGGCGGATGCCGCTCATTACCGCCAACCTCGTGCTCCAGGATCCCGTGCGGGTGAGCTATGACGGCAGCGGCCTGACCTGCCTGACCGACGTCGAGGAAGCCCTGCCGACCTCGCCGTTCGACGTGTTCCTTGACCTGATGCCGGCCGGCGACGAGCTGCACGGCTCGCTCAGCTTCGCGACCGAGGTGATGACCATGCCAGTCGCGCAGTGGCTCTGCGCGGCGTTCACCGAGTGTGCCCGCGCCATCGCGGACGAGCCCGGCCTCAGCCTCGCCAGGCTCAGCACCGCCGTCGCGACCTCCTCCCGGCACCGGCAGGGCAGGCAGCTTCGGCGGAGCTCAACGGCAGGCCAGCAGCAGGGAGGATCGCCGGCATGACCTATCCGCTCGCCCCGGCCCAGCAGCGGCTGATCTCGGTCGCGTCGGCTGGCTCGGTGACTCAGCCGGGGTTCGCTGGCTACGGGACTGTCGTCCGCTGGCGCTCCGCCGCGACCTTCGACTCGGTCACCGAGGCGATCCGGCGGATCTGCGCCAGGCACGAGATCCTCGGCTCCGCGTTCGAGGCGCCGCAGGCGGGCGGACCGGTGATGCAGGTGCCCGGCGCGCTCAGCGAGCTGGTCGCCCTGGTCGCCTGCGGACCCGACCCGGCTGGCCAGGATCTCTGGCGGTCAGGCCGCGAACCGCTCGTCCGGGTCGCCTCGGGTCCCGCCGGCGCGTCCTGGCAGTTCAGCACCAGCTTCTCCCCGCTGGCCGTCGATATTGGCTGCGTGCCGCTGCTGGTCAGAGCGCTCAATGACGAGCTCACCGGAACCGCCGCCGCAGAGCCGCCCGAGTTCTCGCTGATGGCGGAGTGGCTGAACGAGCTGGCCGGCACCCCGGACGGCGCTGTCGGGCAGGCCTACTGGGCCAGGCAGGCAGCGCGAGACCAGTCCGCCTACCTGGCCGACCTGGCCGAGCTTCTCCCAGGTGCCAGCGCCGGCCCGCAGCCCGGTCCCGCTGGCGGTCGGCCTGCAGCGGGAGCTTGCGGACCTGGCGCGCGGCTGCGGGGGGATCGAGGCACTGCTGCTGACCTGCCTGGGCCAGCTGATCTGCTCGGTCGAGGGCGACTCTGGCGTCCTGATCGGGGTGTTCGCCGATGGCAGGCACGAAGACGACGTGCGCGACCTGCTGGGACCCCTCGGCCGGTACGTTCCGGTCTGGCTCGATAGTCAGGACAGCCCGGTCGGCGAGGCAGCGAGGCAGGTCGCGGAGCAGATCGCGCAGGCCGCTGTCCAGGCGGACAGCTACCTCTGGCCAGCGGGCAGCTACTTCCGCTACGCGTTCGACTACGCCGATGCTCGCGGTGAGCCAGGGCCGGCCGAGGTGGTGCGGGTGACCAGCCGTTCCGATCTGACCGGCATCCGGCTGTCCGTAGCCGAGCTGCCAGGCGGGCTGACGATCGAGATCACCTCGGATGAGCCGGGCGCGGACACGCCGACCCTGGCGAGCCGGCTCGGGCACGCCCTCACCGTGCTTGCCTCGGCGGGCCCTGAGGCTGTGCCGGCCCACCTCGGGCTGGGCGGTACGCCGGGGCTGGTCACCACCAGGAGACGGGATAGGCGCGCTAAGCCTGAGCGGCCCGCTTCCGGCCAGGCGGGAGACCGGGACCCGGCGGAGCCGGCGCCGGTCACTGGGCCGGTCACTGACTGGGAGAAACGCATCGCGCGAATCTGGGCTGAGGTACTGGAGACCGAGCACATCAGCCGGTCAAGCGATTTCTTCCGGCTCGGCGGTCAGTCGCTCGCGGCGGTGCAGGTCATCAGCCGGCTGCAGCGCGAGTACCGCTGCGAGGTCCGGGTCGCTCAGCTGCTCGGCAACAGCACGCTCGGGGCATTCGCCGAGATCGTGTCGCAGGCCGCTGACCGCGCCGAGGTGGCGGCGCCCGTCCCGGCCGCGACGCCAGCCGCGCCAGCCGGGCCGGCCCCGGATTCCTACACCTACGTGCCCTCCCACGCGCAGCGCCGGCTCTGGATCGTCGAAGAGCTAGCCCAGGGCGACGCGGCTGCCTACAACGTGCCCGTGCTGCTCTCCGTGCCGCGCCACCTCGACTGGGATCGGTTCAAGGCGACCTGGGACGAGCTAGCGCGCAGGCACGATGCCCTGCGCACGGTCTTTCGCACCAGCACCAGCGCCAGCGGCGAGCCGCTCGCCGTGGTCGGGAGCCAGGCCAGGGTCGGCCTGTCGCTGATCGACCTGCGCGACCAGCCGCGGCAGGCCGACCACAGGGCACGCCAGCTCTGCGCCGAGGATCAGCGGCGCCGGTTCGATCTTCGGAGCGGGCCGCTCACCAGGGTGACGCTGTGCTGGCTCCCCGACGGAAGCTCGCTGGTCCTGGTGAATACGCACCACATCATCACCGATCTGTGGAGCGCGACCATCCTGATCGACGAGCTGATCGACGGCTACGAGGGCGTCGCCAGGGACGCCGGAGCGCGGCCCGGGTACTGCGACTACGCGCAGTGGGAGCGCGGCCTGGATCAGGACGGCGGCTGGCGCGACCATGAGCGTTACCTGCTCGGCGAGCTCGACCCGCCGCCCCTGCCGCTCGACCTTCCCGTCGACCTGCCCAGGTCAGACGGCGACGGTCAGCAGTATCCCGGTGGCGAGCTTGAGCGGAGGCTCTCCCCCGGGCTGACCGCCAGGATCCAGGATTTCGCCACGCGGCGGTCGGCCACTCCTTTCATCATCATGCTGTGCGCTTATTTCATCTTGCTCAGGCGGGTGACTCGGGCGGACGACATAGTCGTGGGCGTTCCCGTGGCCAACCGGTCACGGCCTGAATTCAGCGGCGTGCTCGGTTTCTTTGTCTCCACTGTTTTCGTGCGCATAAATTTCCGCTCCTGCCAGAACACGGCCGACCTGCTCGCCGCCGTGCGGGCGAAATGGCTCAAGGCCTACGAATACCAGGACTACCCGTTCGACTTGCTTGTCTCGAAGGCCAGACTTGGCCGCCATCCAGGCCGCTCGCCCATCTTCAGCACCATGTTCGCCTACCAGGACATGCTGTGGCGGCCAGGCCCGGCGAGCCAGAGCACCGCGTGGCGGCCTGAGGTGCTTCCCGACCAGGCCAGCAAGTACGAACTGGCGCTGGCCGCCTGGCTGGCCGGCGATTCGATGACGTATTCCTTTACCTACGCGACCAGCCTGTTCAGGCCGGAGACGATCGAATCGCTAGGCCAGCGGTTCGAGACCTGCCTGGCCTACTTTGTGGAGGACGCGTGAGCCAGGCGGCCTTTGACTCGTGGGACATCCTCACCGCGACCGATCATGAGCTATTCGATCAGCTCAACCGCACCGCCGAGCCGCTCGCCCGGCTGACGATCGCCGAGCAGATCCTGGCCGTCGGCGAACGGCAGCCGGACCGGCTGGCGATCAAGGCGGGCAGCGCCGAGCTGAGCTACGGCCAGCTGATCGCGCGCGCCGCCGCGGTGGCGCGGGAACTCGACGCGCGCGGGCTGAGACCAGGCGAGCTGTGCGCTTTCTTCGCCGACAAGACCATCGACCTCTATCCCGCCCTGCTCGGCGCGCATCTAGCCGGGCTGGTGATCGCACCGCTCGACCTCACCGCGCCCGCTGGCCTGGCTCGACCAGTGCCTGTCCCTGGCCGGGGCGCGCCTGCTCGTGACGACGACGGGGCTGGCCGGGCGGGCGCCGCGCGGAGTGCCGTGGCTTTTCTGCGATGAGGTCGCCGAGGGCCTAGGTCCGGGCGAGGCCGTGCGGAACCGTTCCGCCTGGAATGGCGCGGCCTACATGATGTTCACCTCGGGAACCACCGGTCTCCCCAAGCCGGTGCTTGTCGGCCACGAAAGCCTCGCCAACCTGATCCACGGCATGAGACGGGCGTTCGAGATCGGGCCGGACAGCCGCGTGAGCCACGTAGCGGCCATGCATTTCGATCCGTCGTGGCAGCAGATTGGCTGCGCGCTCACCTCGGGTGCGGCGCTGTTCCCCGTGTCCGACCCGGTTCGCGCCGATCCGGCGAAAATGGCGCAGTGGCTGACCACCGAGCGGATCAGCCACTGCTCAAGCGTGCCGTCGCTCTGGCACCCGCTGGTGACCTACCTGGCCGATCATCGCGACGCACCCCGCCCCCGGCTTCTGGTGCAGGGGCTGGGCGGAGAAGCCCTGAACCCTGGCTACATCCGCACCTGGCACACGGCTGTCGATCCGTCGACCCTGATCGTGAACGTCTACGGACCCATCGAGGCCACCGTCACCGCCACCGTCCACCAGCTCAGGGGCAGAACGGCGGAAGCGCCCCTGGCCGAGGTCCCGATCGGCCGGCCGCTGCCGAACGTGCGGGCCTATGTACTCGACGAGAACCTGAACGCCTGCCCGGCCGGGGTGACCGGCCAGCTGTATCTGGGCGGCGGCTGCCTGGCGGCCGGCTACTTCGGCGCCAGCTCGGCCACGGCGTCGGTTTTCCTGCCCGATCCGTTCGCGGGGACGCCAGGGGCGCGAATGTATGCGACCGGAGACCGGGCCAGGCTCCTGCTCAGCGGCGATCTGCGGTTCGAGGGCCGCGTCGATCACCTGGTCAAGGTGAACGGGGTCAGGATAGAGCTGGGCGAGATCGAGTCCCTGATCTGCTCGGTGCCCGGCGTGACCGAGGCGGCCGCGGTGGTCAGCGCGCAAGGCGACCAGGTCATCGGATTCTTCAGCCCGGCCGGCCTGACCCGCGACCAGGAGATCTATGCGGTGCTGGCCGAGCGGCTAGCGCCGTCAAGCCTGCCGGCCAGGCTCATCGCGGTCGAGGTCATGCCGCATAACTCGGCGGGGAAGATCGACCGGGCCGAGCTGGCGGATCGCGCCGAGCGGGCGCGGGCGCCGGGGCCAGGGCCGTCAGGGCCGGTCCCTGACACCTTCGCCGGGCAGACGCTGGCCCGCATCTGGTCCGAGGTCCTTGGCCTCAGCGACATCGGCGCTGACGACAACTTCTTCGCTATCGGCGGAGACTCGATCGCGAGCATCGTCGTGCGTGACCGGGCGCTTGAGGCTGGCCTCAGGCTCGGCGTGCTCGACCTGTTCCGCGCGCCCACCATCCGCAAGCTCGCCGCGATCGCCCAGCCGGCCGCGCCCGCGCCGGCCGCGCCAGCTCCGGGGGGCCCGGTGCCCGCGCAGGCAGGTGCTGGTGATCGCCTGCCGCTGCTGCCAGGTCAGCGGACGATTTACTTCTCGGCCGCTGGTTCGGCGGAGCCGGAAGATTACTGCGCCCAGGAGACGTACCGCATCACAGGGCTGCTGCTGCCTGATTGCCTGGAATCGGCGGTGAATGTGCTCGTCGAACGGCATCCGGCGCTGCGCGCTAGCTTCGCGCAGGATGGCGACCAGGTCTGGCAGCAGGTGACCGATCGCCCGCGACTGCGGGTGAGCCGCTACGAGGCCGGCGCGCGGGACGCCGATGATGTGCTCGCGCTCGTGCGTGCCGAGGCGCTTGAGCGCGTCAGGCTCGATTCCTGGCCGCTCTTTGACATCTCCGTGGCTGAGCTTTCTCCAGGGCAGAGTGTCCTGGTGTGGACCATCCATCACGTCTTTCTCGATGGCTGGTCCTATGCGCTGCTGCGCTCGGAGCTTTTCCGTACGTACCTGGAGATCGCGAGCGGCCGGTTCACCGGGCTCGAGCCGGCCGGGGCCGACCGGTACCTGGAACATCTGGCTCAGGTAACTCAGAGTTCTTCGGATCAGGGTCCGGGCCATTCGGAGGAGTTCTGGCGCGAGTACCTGAGCGACGCGAGGCCGGTGCGCCTGCCCCGGGCTGGCGGGCACGGGCCTGCCGGGCAGCGGTTCGACCGGGCCTGCGCCCGCATCGACGAGCACAGGCGCCGGCGGATAGCCGAGATCGCGAGGCAGTCACGGGTCCCGGAGAACACCGTGATCATCGCGGCGCTGCTAGCCGCGATCCGGCAGATCTCCGGCAGTGACGACACCACCATCTTGTACGTTACCTCGGGGCGCGCCCACTTCGATGGCAGCCTGCACACGGTCGGCTGCCTCATCAACACGCTGCCCTTGCGCGTGCGGGCGCCGGGCGGCCTGGACCTGACCGGCCTCGTGCCCGTGGTCGCGCAGGCGCTTGAGCGCACCAGGCCGCACGAGTCCACGAGCCTGGCGACGATCTGCTCGCTGACCGGCAGCGAGTCCGTGCGCGACCTATCAGAAGTCCTCTTCATCTTCCAGAACTACCCGGATGTCGCCGGGATCGGGGATCTCGCGGAATCGCAGGACAGCGAATTCGCGGTAACCGGCTATTCCAGCGAGGAGCCGGCCCAGCTGCCGATCACGGTTACCTGCCAGGTGGGTGGCGACGAGCTGGTCATGGACCTAAATTATTGGACTTCGGTCTTCAGCCGGCGGACCATGGACGCGGTGCTTCAATTGTTTCTGGACGCGATAGCGGTAGATGACGAAGATCCGGCGGATCCGGCGGCGGAGGCACAGGAGTAATGGCGTCAGCGATAGACCTGACTACGCGTCATCTTTCCGGATCAGCCCGCAAGGCCTGGGCTGAGTTCAACTCCACCGGCCTTGACGTGCCTTACCTGTCGGTGACCGAGCAGTTCAGGCGATCCGCTCGTGAGCACCAGGGACTCCCGGCCGTGGCCGATGAGAATCGCGAGCTGCAGCTACGCCGAGCTCGACCGGCGGAGCGACAGCGTCGCCAGCCTGCTGACAGCACGCGGGATCGGGCCTGGTGACCTGGCCGGCCTCGTCGACGGGCGGTGCGTCGACACCTACGTCGGGCTGGCCGGGATCCTCAAGGCGGGCGCCGCCTTCGTGCCGCTGAATCCGGCCGACCCGGCCGGCCGCTGGCTGCCATAGCCGCTGACTGCCGGTTCGCCGTGATCCTCGCTCCGGGCGAGCACCTGGTCGCGGACCTGTCGGCCCTGCCGCCCGAGGTGGAAGTTCTGCGGCTGGCCGAACTGGCTCCGCCTGGCGACCAGCCCGAGGTCCCTGCCCCCGGCAAGAGCCTGGCCTACGTCATCTACACCTCAGGCAGCACCGGTACGCCCAAGGGCGTCCGGATCAGGCACGACAGCCTCGCCAACCTGGTCGCCTGGGCGCGGCTGCGGTGGCCGGTGCGACCAGGTGATCAGGTCGCGCAGATGTCGCCGCTCTTCTTCGATCCATCGGTACAGCAGATCTTTCCGGCCTGGGCCGCCGGCGCCTGCCTGGTGCCGGTGCCGCTCTCGCTCCTGCTCGAGCCGGCCGAGCTGGCTGACTGGCTGGTCCGCCGCCGGATCACCCACCTGGACCTGGTTACCCCGCACTGGGCCGGGATCTCGGCCGCGCTCGAATCCTCGGGCAGCCCTGCGGATCTGCCTGACTTGCGGTGGATCATCGTCGGCGGCGAGAGCATGTTTTACGAGCAGGTCGCGCGGTGGCACCGGACGGTCAGGGGCCCGAATCAGGTACTCAACATCTACGGGCCGACCGAGGCAACGGTCAACGCCACCGAGTACCGCACCGATGACGGCCAGGAGTCAGGCAAGGTGTCCATCGGGCGGCGCGCTGCCCAACTACGAGCTGTTCCTGATCGACAAGGCCGGCTCTGCGCCCCGTTCGCGCTCGGGGAGATCTGCATCGCCGGGACCGGCGTCGCCGACGGCTATACAGATGCCGATGCCACTCGCCGGTCCTTCATCCCCGATCCCCGTCCTGGTCCCGGCGGGCTGCTGTACCGGACGGGCGACTCGGGCAGGCTGATCCCCGACGGCCGGGGCGAGTGGGGAATCGAGTTCGCCGGCCGTCGCGATTCGCAGGTCAAGATCGCCGGATACCGGATCGAGCTCGAGGAGATCGAGACCGCGCTCAAGAACTGCGCCGGGGTCAAGGACGGCGCCGTGGTCGCGGTAGAAGCTGGTGACTCCGCGACTCTGCTCTGCCTGTATATCGCTGATCAGGAGGCCGGGCAGGCGCTCGCGGACGAGCTGTCCTCGGTACTTCCTCCTTACATGGTGCCTGCCAGGTTCAGGCGAGTCGATCAGCTGGCGTACAAGATCACCGGCAAGCTGGACCGGGAGGCGCTGGCCCGGATGGAGCCGCCGACGGACGGGGCGGCTGACGGGGGGCCTGGCGGGGCGGCGCTGGCCCCGGAGTCGGCCCCGGAATCGGCTCGGCTGGTCAGGCCGGAGACGCCGGCCGAGGTCGCGGTGCATGCCGCCTGGAGTTCCGCGCTTGGCCGCTCTGAGTGGGTCGCCGGTGAGAGCTTCTTCAAGCTAGGCGGCTCGTCGCTGCTCGCGCTTGAGGTGATTTCGAGGCTCAAGCGCGATCTCGGACTGCAGCTGCGCGTCCTGGATCTGTACCGTCAGCCGGATTTCGCCAGCTTTACCCGCTTCGTCGCGCAGGCAGCCGGGGCCGGGGCGGTCGCGGCCGGGGCCGCCCGGGCGTCAGGCGTGGCGCCGGGCGCCGGCAGCCTCGCCGTGGCCAGGAACGTATCCGATCTGGCCGAGCTCATCGCCTGCCTGCCCCAGCCCGCGACCGGCCAGCTCACCGGCGAGACGCTTGACTGCCTGGAGCCCGTGGCCGCCACTGCCGACGCCGAGGCCGGCTGCGTCGTGATCCGGGTCAGTGCTGACCAGCTCACGGACGAGGCGGCCTGCGCGGCCGTGGGCGACGTGGTGAGCGCTCAGTCCTTGCTGCGGAGCACGATCGCAGGCTCGGGCTCGGGCTCGGGCTCCGTGCTCGCCGCTCATGCGCCGGCCCACTTCGCCGTCCCGGTGCTGCGGACGGCTGACGACCCGGGCGATGAGTTCCGCCGCATCGCGGCCATGCCCTGGCACACCGGCAGCGAGCTGCCATTCCGCGCCGCGCTTGTGCGCCGGGGCGACGGCGCGGGCCAGCTGATGATGTGGGTCAGCCATCTCATCGCCGATGGCGAATCGGCGTTCATTATCTCCGGTGACCTGAAAGAGGCGATCCGCGCCAGGGCGCGCGGCAGCCAGGCGCGGCTCCCCGATCGGGCCGCCAGCTACAAGGCCCATCTGCTCACCCTCGGCGCGGCTATCGAGCCGGAAGCTCTCGCGCAGGAGGCCGCGCGTCTCGCCGAGTTCGACTCCCTGATCGACGCCGCGACTACCGCGCTGCACGAGCGGCTCCCTGCCGCTTCGCCCCGCGCGTGCGGACTGCGCTACAGCGGGGCCACGGCCACGCCGGCCGGTATCCTCGCCGTCGGCCTGAGCGCCCTCGCCGGCGTACTCGGCCTGACCCGGCTGCCTGTCCTGGCTGACTTCCATGGCCGGACCAGCGCGCCGGCCACCGAGGCGATCGGCAACTTCGCGACCTACCTGCCGCTGGTCATCCCCACGCCACCGGACGACGCGGCCGCCACGGCGCGATGCCTGGCCGATGGCCTCGACGGGCTGCGCCAGAGGTATCCAGCCCAGCTGCGGCTCGGAGACTCCTCAGTGCTTTCCTCAGTGCCCTCCTCAGTGCTTTCCTCAGTGCGGCGGCCGAGGTTCGCCCGGATCAGCATGTTCGAGGACCCGGACGCCGCTGCCGGCGGACCCATCGCGGAGAGCGACGCCGTCTACGGGAATCAGGTCGATATCACGCTAGCCTGGTCAGGCACCTCGGGTCAGCTGAGCTTCGCTGGCCCGTTCGACTTCACCCCGGTGCTGTCCGCCCTGACGAGCAGGCTGCCCGCCGACCACGCGGCCGGTCAGCAGAGGGGGTACCGGAGGTGACCACGACGAGCGCGAGCCGTTCGCTCATCGGCAACAGCAACTACCGGCTGTGGTGGGCTGGCTGCCTGATCTCGGACATCGGCAACGCGATGGCCCTGATCGCGATTCCGCTGATCATCTTGGACCTCACAGGCTCGCCGCTGCGGGCCGGAGTGGCCGGCGCGCTCGAAGCGCTCCCCTACGCCCTGCTCAGCTTGCCGGCGGGAGTCCTGGCCGACCGGGTTTCGAGACGAGCGCTGCTGACCGGATCTTGCCTGGCCAGCGCTCTGGCGACCGCGTGGATCCCGGTCGCCTACTGGCTCGGCATGCTCTATGTGCCGGAGATCTACCTGGTAGCCCTGGTGAACGGCGCGGCCGGCGTGGTGTTCGTTGTCACCCAGACCGCCGTCATTCCGCGCCTGGTGAGCGAAGAGCACCTCGGGCCAGCGGCCGGGCAGGCCGAGCTGATCTTCAACCTGTCGGCCATCATCGGGCCGCCCCTGGCCGGCCTGCTGCTAGCGGCCTGGCTGGCGCTGCCGATGCTGATCGACGCCGTGTCGTTCGCCGCCATGGCGTTCGCGCTGCTCGCCATCAGGGCGGGTCTGGGCCCCGACGCGCAGGCGCGGCCCCCGAGCTGGCGCGGCGACCTCACGACCGGCCTGCGCAAGGTCCTGGCTAACCCGAGGCTGAGAGCCCTGACGATCATCAACATCGCGGGTGACCTGCTGTTCGCCGGCATCGCGGTGCTCATGACCGTCGTGCTGCGCCATAGCGGAGCAAGCCCGGCCGAGATCGGCCTGAACTTCAGCCTGGCCGCGATCGGAGGCGTGACCGGCTCAGTACTGGCAAGCCGGATGGAACGATGGCTCGGCATGGCGACCGCCGTAATGACGCGAAGCTGGATCGTCGCGATCCTGTTTCCGCTGTTCGGCCTTGGCCTGGCACCGTTTCTCATCGGAGTCATCTGGTGCCTGGTCAACCTGATGATCGCCGTCATGAACGTCGTGCAGCTTCGCTACATCATGACGAGCATGCCCGATGAGGTTCTCGGCCGGGTCCAGTCATTCGTCACCTTCGCCTCCTACAGCGTCCTGCCGCTTGGCACGCTGCTCACGGGCGCGCTGCTCGGCAGTTTCGGCCCGAGGACGACGGTGTTCTGCTTCTCTGGTGCCTTTGTGCTGATCGCCTGCTACGCGACTGCCAGCCGGGGCCTTCGGGGCGGCGCCGGCCAGCCAAGCGAAGAGGCCGCTGCGGAGAAGGCAGCCACATGATCCCGGCAGCTGAGGTCAGCCCTTTACTGCGCCGGTATGGCAGCACGACCGCGGCTCGCACGTTCGTGCTCCTGCCCGGGGCCGGCGGGAGCGCCTACAGCTTCGCCGACTGGATGCCTCACCTCCTGGACGCCGGGGACGCCGCGCTGGCGATCCAGTATCCGAATCGGGGCCTGCGACCGGGCCAGGCCGCCGCCAGCCCCAGCCTTGCCGACCTCGCTGACCTCGCGGCAGCCGACCTGGTCAGGCACGCCTCCGGCGTGCTGATCATCGTCGGCCACAGCATGGGCGCCCTGATCGGCTATGAGCTGACGAAGCGGCTGCAAGCCGAGGGGCGCGAGGTGCGGCTGCTCGTTATCTCAGCCGCGCGACCGCCTGAGTCGGTAGATTTCCGCGCTGACACCATCGCCGCCATGGGTGCGCAGGACTGGGAATCGGAATTGCGCGCGCAGGGCATGCTCGATGCGGAGACGCTGGCCCTGCCGGGCTTTCTCGACCGGATCGTGCCCACCCTGAGCGCCGACTACCTGCTGCTCGCCAGCTACCGGGACAGCGGCGGCACCGTGACGTGTCCGCTCTATGCCATCTGCGGCGCGGCCGATCCGCACGCCACTCCCGCTGAGCTGGCGCGATGGGGGGACAGGACGACGAGCCGCTTCCGGCTCAGCGTCTTCCCCGGGGGTCATTTCTACTACCAGACCCAGCTCGAATCGGTCTGCCAGTCGATACTCGGTCAGGCCGGCCCTGGCCGTCAGGCCGCGACTGATGAAAAGGACGTGCGATGCCGGACGCGAAGCTGACCGATGACGCCAGTGACCAGTGCCTGCACGAGCTGATCGAGGCCGCGGCGCAGGCTAGGCCCGGCCTGCCCGCCGTGGTCGCTGGCGAGTTCCGGCTCACCTACTCCGATCTCGACCAGCGCGCCAGCTCGCTCGCGGACTGCCTGACCACGCGTGGTGTCGGCCCGGAGTCCATCGTGGGCGTTCATCTGCCCAAGACCCCCGAGGCGATCGTCGCCATGCTGGCCGTACTGAAGGCCGGCGCCGCCTTCACTCCGTTAGACCCGGCTCGGCCGGGCGGCCAGCTGGCCCGCCTGCCCCTGGACGCGATCATCAGTGACAGCGCTGTCCCCCCGGCGACCCTCGGGCGCGATCTTCTCGTGCTCGCGAGCTCGGCCGCCGGACCAGCACGGGGCCAGCCAGCACAGGACCGGCCAGCTGGCCGTGGCGCCAGGGCCGCACCGGAACCTGGCCTATGTCATCTACACCTCAGGATCGAC
The DNA here is from genome assembly GCA_963819285.1 of uncultured Actinomycetota bacterium. Lineage (GTDB taxonomy): Bacteria > Actinomycetota > Actinomycetes > Streptosporangiales > Streptosporangiaceae > Chersky-822. The sequence goes on along the minus strand of CAWFVM010000004.1, from coordinate 339,657 downwards.
CGGGGCGCCCAAGGGCGTGGCGGTCGAGCACTCGTCGATCGTCAGGTCAACGCTGGCCAGGCTGCGCCTGTACGAGCCGGCGCGTTCCTTCCTGCTGCTGTCGCCGATCGCGTTTGACAGCGCCTTCGCCGGCCTCTTCGGGACTCTGGCCTCCGGGGGCGCGGTCGTCCTGCCGGGTCAGGGCAGGGAAAGCGACACCCGTGAGATGGCCAGAGTCATTGCCAGGAATCACATCGACGCGCTGCTCGCGCTCCCGTCGCTTTTCGGCCTCATTCTTGAGTCGGCCAGCCCTGGCGAGCTTGACTCGCTGCGGACGGTGATCGTGGCTGGCGAACGATGTCCGGCCGGGCTCCTGCCCGCGTGTTCCGCCGCCGTACCGCAGGTCACCCTGGTCAACGAGTACGGGCCGACCGAGTGCACCGTGTGGAGCACGGCGTGGCGGGCGAGCGCCGGCGAGGTAACCGAGGTCGCGAGCGTGCCGATCGGCTCGCCGGTTGAGGGGACCAGAATCCACCTGCTCGATCCGGCCGGGAGGGTCGTGCCGGACGGTGAGCCTCGGAGAGATCTGCATCGCCGGGCCCGGAGTCGCCCGCGGGTACCTCGGCCGGCCCGATCTGACCGCCGCCTCGTTCGTTCCCGAGCCGTCTGGCCCGCCGGGCAGCAGGATGTACCGGAGCGGAGACCAGGGCTGGCGCCGCCCGGACGGCCTGCTCGAATTCGCCGGCCGGCTCGACCGGCAGCTCAAGATCAGCGGTTTCCGGGTCGAGCCAGGCGAGGTGGAGCAGGCACTGCTGGCGCTGCCGTCCGTGCGAGAAGCCGCGGTCCTGGCGTCCCGGCCGGCCCCGGCTTCCACCCTGACCGCCTTCATCAGCGGCGCCGCCGACCCCGCCGAGGTCAGAGCGCAGCTGCGGACCAGGCTCCCTGGTTACCTCGTCCCGGCCGAGGTCCGCTCGCTCACCCTGCTGCCCCGCACGGTCAACGGCAAGCTCGACTACGGGGTGCTCGCGAAGCTGCTGGCCGGCGACGGCGACACTGGCGGCGGCACCGACGGTTCCGCGCCAGTCGATGACCAGGCCCGCTCGCCGGTCGAGCAGGTGGTGACCCGGATCTGGGCCGAGGCGCTCGGCCGGGCGGGCCCTGGCCGCTCCGATCGCTTTACCGACCTTGGCGGCTCCATTGAGGCGGTGGTGATCGCCTTGCAGCTTTCCGCGATCTTCAGCACCGAGGTGCCGATCTCGTGGGTATACGAGGCGTCCACCATTGACCAGCTCGCTCAGTGGCTTGAGGTCAACAGCAGCGACGCTACTGGCCTGGCCGAGAAGAACATCGAGAAGAGAGCTGGTGAAGACAATGCCACCTGAGGAGTTCGATGTCGTCGTTGCCGGAGGTGGGCCAGGCGGGTCCACCGCCGCCACGCTCATCGCCAAGAACGGTCACCGGGTACTGCTGCTGGAAAAGGAGCAGTTTCCGCGTTACCAGATCGGCGAGTCGCTGCTCCCGGCCACTGTCCATGGCATAGGTGCGATGCTGGGGGTGCGCGACGAGCTAGCGGCCGCTGGATTCCCGGTCAAACGCGGCGGCACCTTCCGGTGGGGCGCCAATCCCGAGCCCTGGACGTTCACCTTTGCCCTCTCCCGCAAGCTAGCCGGTCCAACGGCCACGGCCTACCAGGTAGACCGGGAGAGATTCGACTCGATCCTGCTTCGCAACGCCAGCAAGAACGGCGTGGAGGTCCGTGAGCGCGCCGAGGTCCTGGCCGTCGAGGTCAGCGACGGGCGCGCCGTCGGCGTGAGCTACCGGGACGCCGCCGGCCAGGTCAGGGACATTCGGGCCCGTTATGTCATCGTGGCGGCCGGCAATACCAGCAACCTGCACAGCCAGGTCGGCAGGAGAGTCTATTCGGACTTCTTCCGCAACATCGCGGTGTTCGGATACTTCGAGGACGGCAAGAGGCTCCCGGCGCCGAATTCCGGCAACATTCTCAGCGCGGCGTTCGATGAGGGCTGGATCTGGTACATACCACTCTCCGACCGGCTGACCAGCGTCGGCGCCGTCGTTGCCGCGGAATCGGCCAGCCGGATACAGCAAGACCGGGAGTCAGCGCTCTACGGATACATAGAATCCTGTCCGCTGATAGCCGGCTTTCTCTCCAGCGCCCGTCGCGTAGACCAGGGAACCTATGGAAGCATCCGGGTACGCAAAGACTATTCTTACCATTCGACCCGCCTCTGGCGCCCTGGTGCCGTCCTGGTCGGAGACGCTGCCTGCTTCGTCGATCCCGTGTTCTCCTCGGGAGTGCACCTGGCGACATACAGTGCGGTTCTCGCCGCCCGGTCCATCAACACGTGCCTGGCGGGCAGCTCTCCGAGGAAGCCTGTTTCGGAGAGTTCGACGCCAGGTACCGGCGAGAGTTCGAGATCTTCTATCAGTTCCTGCAGGCGATGTATGACATCAACCGAGACGAGTCCTCCTATTTCTGGGCCGCCCGTAAGGTCCTGGGCACCGAGCAGCCGAGCGCCGAGGCGTTCGTCGACCTGATCTCTGGCGTCTCCGCTCCCGGAGAGAGCCTCTTCTCGCTAGCCCCGCCGGAGCCAGCGCCGGCCCCGCCAGGGCCGGGCGCCACTCAGTTTGGCCAGGCCCTGGAGCAGGCCACCAGTGCGGGTTCCCTAGACGACGGCGACGCCGTGTTCGCCGGCGCCGACACCAGATTGCTCGGCTCAGTGCTACGCGAGGCCACCGAGCTCCAGGTCAGGGCAACCGCCGGCGCCAGCCTGAAACTGCCGGCCGAGCCCCTGTTCGGCGGCGGCCTGGTCCCCTCCGACGACGGCCTGCGCTGGCGCGCGCCATGAAATAACTCCGCGAAAGGGCCGACTCACCGCACCCGGTTCCGTGACCTAAGAGGGGCCGGGTTTCTGGACTCAGGGACGGTGATCACGGAGCCCTGGCGGGGTGGTTTAATGCGAAGGTTGTCGCCTGGCGGTAAGTTGTCGGTAAATACGGCGGTTAACTTACCGTCAGGCGACAACTCTCCGCGCAGAATACGACAGCCTTCCGCCAGGAATACGGCAACCTACCGCGAGAACGAGGCCGCTCTCCGCCCAGCCAGCGCCAGTCCTCCAGACCCGCCTGCCCGGACTCCCGTCCCCGTACATACTCCGCAAACCTGAGTCCAGAAATTTAGTTTCCTTCAAGCGCCCGACCGGGTCCGTGATCAAAAGAGGAACTGGGTTTCTGGGCTCAGGCTGCGGGGCCGGCGTCGTCCCGCTCGGCTCCTCGTCCGCGCAGCCCGGCTTCCCGTGCGATCACGCCACCGATGTTCCGGGATTATGCTGCCCGCCATGATCACGGAACATCAGCCGCATGATCATGCCGCCAGGGCTCCGTGATCACCGTCCCGGGCATGATCACGGAATGTCAGCGGCGGTGCTGGGCGCTGGCGGCAAGGCCGGACCTGGTTCTGACAGCAGCTAAGGGCCGGCGGTGCCGTCCTGGCGACGGCAGAGGGCTGGCGGTGCGGTCAGGGACACGCTGCCGGACACTGACCGGGTGAAACCGGGCATCCTGCAGGAGCTGGCCGGTCCTCGGCCAGGGCAACCGCACGGAACTGGCTGGGCGATGGCGCGATCGACGGCGGACGCGCGGCTCGACCTAGACTTGCGGAGATCGCTGGTACTGCGGGCTGATGACGGCGTGCCAGTCGCCCTGGCTCAGGTGGCAGGTGCCGTCCGGGTCGATCCTCGCGTGTGCGCCGCGCAGGGGCAGCCAGCCGTGCTGGAGCCAGTCAGATCTGATCTCGTCCAGGGCATCCCAGAGGCGGCGCGGCCCGGACTGGTGGACGGTGGCAGGCTGGCCGAGGCGGCCGGCGGCCCTGGCCCAGGACCCGTCCGGGTGGGTCATCCATGTGGTGGTGATCTCGGTACCCGGGTCAGTGGCGGTGTTGTAGGTGAGGCCGGGGGTGGTAACGGACAGGATGGCGTCGAGTTCCCATCCCAGGGTGGGATCAACGACGGGGTAGGGGCTGGTGGTGACGTGCTCGCCTTCGGTGTCGTCGGCAAGGCCGGCAATCGCGTGGCGGGGCGGGTAGCCGGGGCCGTGGCGGGCGGCCATGAACGTGGCGTTGTACTGCTCCACCCGCCCTGCCGCGCCGCCATCCGAGGTCTTGTCGGCAGTGATGAGGACCGACCCTCCCGTAAGGGAGAACACCAGCCTGCCGCCTGGTCGCAGGGCGGCGAGCCAGGACGCCGGGATGGCGGGCAGGGAGACCATGGGTACGATCTGGTCGAACGTGCCCGGCAACTGACCGGTGGCGTCGCAGGTCAGGATTAGTGGCCGCAGGCCCAGGTCGCCGAGGCGGCAGGTCGCCGCTTTGGTGAGGTAGTCGTCGATGTCGATGCTGGTGACGTGCTGTCCCCCGAGTCGCCGGGAGAGCAGGGCGGCGCCGTACCCAGATCCGGTGCCGACATCGAGGATGTCCGCGCCCTCGTAGAGGCGGGCGTGCCGGTACATATCCAGGACCAGGCCGGGCAGCGTGGACGAGGACGTGGCCCAGCCGTCCAGGGCGGCGCCGGGAGTGGCATGGTCTGCGTGCACGGTGCCGACCTGGGTGACGAGCGTGCAGTGCCTGTCATACGCGGCATCCAGCCACGCCGCCTCGCTGGACGGGCCGTCGTGAACCTGCCACGTCTGGCCCTGGCCTGAACGGGTGTACCAGCGCGGGACCAGAACGTGCCTGGGGACGGACCGGACGGGCTCGTGCCAGCGGGACTGCGGGCGGCAGATGCCTGTTGCCAGGGCGGCTGCTCGTTCCTGCCATGCGGTCACCGTGATCTTCCTGGGGTTGCCTTGTTGGGGCCGCATTGGTCCAGGCTGGGGTTGCAGCCGCCCCCGGTGACCGGCGCGCAGTCCTGCCCGACCTGTGCCTGGCCGGACGGCGGGCACGAGTCACCCGATACGGGCCCGCACCTCTCCGGGCCGCACCGCGACCGCGCTGCCACGGCCGGGCGGGACGGGATGCCGACGACGGCGGCGGCCATGGCCGGCCCGGCCAGGATGCCGTCCAGCGGAGCCTCTCGGACGTTCCCGGCGGACAGCCACCGGGCCATGACGCACGGCGTCACGTCCCCGCTGGGCAGGATGGCGGCGATTCCTTGTCCGCAGTTCCCGCACAGTTCCGATATGTCATGCGGCCAGGCGGTGGTGCTGCTGGTGGCGGCGCGTCCGAGGCGGCGCAGTCGGTCAGTCCTGATCCGGGTGACTCCGATGGCTTCGAGTTCGGCGCGGGCCTGGTTGGTGCGCTGGCCCTCCATTACCTCGATGATCCCGGCCCGGAGCGGGATGCCGCGCGCGGTGGCCTGCCGGATGCTGGCGAGGGTACGGGCGTGGCTGCCGAGCCGGCCGGTGATCGCGTCGTGCTGGGCCGGGTCATCGCTGTAGTACGACGTGGCCAGGGACACATTCGGGCAGGCGAGCAGGTCCCACCAGGAGTCCTTGACGCGGGTCAGGTTGGTGTAGACCTCGGCGGCCAGCCCGGCATCGACGGCGCAGGCGAGCAGGCCTGCGAAGTCGGGGTGCAGGGTGGGCTCCCCTCCGATGAACTGCACCATGGAGATGCCGAGATCGGCCGCCTGGGTGATGACGGATCGCCAGTCATCGCCGGTCATCGCGCCGTGGCGGCCGGATGGTCCTGACTGGGCATAGCAGTGGGCACACGCCAGGCCGCACCTACCGGTGATTTCGAGCCACAGGAACGAGAACTCCGGGTCGACGGTTAGGGGAACGGCTGCAGGGCGGGCAAGCGTGGTCACGGAGTTACCTTTCCGTGTGCTGGCGGGGATAGGTGCTCGGACTCGTGGGCAATGGCGAGGATCCTGGGCTTGAGGCCGTACCGAGCGGCCAGCATCAGCGCCGAGCCGTCCGTTGCCACGGCTCCATTGCTGGGCAAAGCTCCAGCCCTCCTGAGCGACTGCCAGAGATTGTTCAGTATAACCCGCGCACTTATGCCAGGCCAGCCTCGGCAAACCCGTTCCATTTCCGCCGGGTAGACTGAGCAAGTTGGCGAGCCATTACCTGGCGACGTTTGAGCGAGCCCACCTGGCCCGGACTTCCGTGATCATGGCAGGCACGGTGATCTCGGAACTCTGCCAGCGTGATCACGCCGTTGATGTTCCGTGATCAAGCTCTATCGCATGATCACGGAAGTCCGCGCGGGGCATCGCGCGGGAACCGGCTAGGAGATGGCCCGATCGATGGCCGACGCTCGGCTTGACCTGGACTTGCGGAGATCCCTGGTCAGGTTGAGGCGCTTCAGCCACCTGTCCTTGCCGTCATAGCGGGCGCCAAAGGAGCGGCGGCCGTGGACCGCCCGGTAATTGTCCACGAACAGCAGGTCCCCGGCGCCGAGGCTGACCTCGCGAATCGCCAGGTTTATCGCCTTCGTGAGCTGCCGTACCGCGGCGTCGCCTTGCTCACCGAGATCCGCCAGCGGCATGTAGTACGGGTCAATCCGGATATAGGGCGCGCGAGGATCGCCGAAAAGGACGGGAATTCTCTCGGGATCGTGTCGCATCCGGTCGATGCTGGTCCCAGGCCCATCCGGCTTCGCACCGCCAGCCTCACCGCTCAGCGGCTCACCATTCAGCGGATCGGAGTTCAGCGGATCGGTCTTGTGCGACTGGTCAGGCAGAATAATGTACTGCGACCGCATGAGCGTGCTGACGGTCTCCGGATCCAGCCGGACATCGTCGATGGCCGCGATGGTCGTGGATACCCGGTCAGGATTGCGCAGGCACATCAGGCCGACATAGTCGGCGCGCAGGGCGTGGAACGCCTCCTCGGTGTGCCACCAGATATCGGCACTGCTCGCGGAGTTAATCTGCAGCTCTTCGTGTCCTTTAATCGGCAGCACGTCGTGCACGATCGCGCCATCCTGCTGCAACTCCCAGGCAATCGGATCACCGAGCAGCGACCCGCAGAGCAGGAAGACTACTTCGTAAAGCGCGGTTCGCCGCGTCGCCGCTCCCCAGCTCTCCGGAGTCGGCCCGACAGCATCATCATCGACAGGGAAACCCTTGATCAGCAATCCGCTGAACGACTCGCGCAGGCGGAAGCTCACCAGCTCACGGCGCAGCCGCACCGGGGAGCTCCTGCGCCCTGACCGAGCACTCGATCAGGAACTCGGCCGGGTCGGCGCTCAGGTAATCGCCGCACATCGACCCCGCGATCTCGACGATCGCATCGACCTCCGCCTGGCTGAGCAAGACCTCGCAGACACAGCCAGGCGGCCTGGTTTTAGCTGACGTTGTCTCCATAAGCTGCCGTCTCCTCTTTCCTGGCGCGCCTGGCGCGGAGCACATCAGCTAGCGCCTCTAGCCCCTGCCGAAGCGACTCTGAGGAACATCCGAAGCCCAGCCTGATCCGGTCCTCCTGGCCGAAACATTCACCTGGCACGACCAGAACGCCGTGCTTGTCAAGCAATGTGGTGCAGATCGCCGTGCTGTCGCCGCCCACCAGGCGCGGGAAGGCTGTCACCCCGCCCGGCCCGACCGCGCCGGCGATCAGGTCCCGGTGAGCCGCTAGCCACTTCGCGACAAAGGCCCGGTTGGCTTCAAGCTGGGTCCGGCGGGCAGCCAGGACGACGTCCGCGTGAGCCATGACGGATGCAGCGATCAGATCGTTGAGTGGCGAGACCGCGATAGAGATCCGGTCTCGCCACGGAAGGAGCCGGTCAAGGATGTCACCCTGCGCCGCGCACCATCCCACTCGCAGGCCAGGCAGGCCGAACGCCTTGGAGTAGGTCCCGAACGAGACGCAGCGGTCGTAGCTCAGAACCGGATCAGGGAGCGGCTCATCCGCGAACGCCAGCTCGGCGAATGCGCCGTCCCAGAGCAGATAGGCGTCGTGCGCCGCACAGAGCTCCACCAGCTCACGCAGCTGTGACGGCGTCAGGCTGGCCCCGCTCGGGTTATGCGGGAAGTTGGCGACCACTGCCTTCGGGCTGGCGGCCATCGCGCGGCGCAGCTCAGCGAAATCGACCGGCGCCGCTCCATCAAGGTCAAGGGGAAACTCCACGACCCTGGCCCCGACCGCGCAAGCGACGTCCTTGAGCGCGTGATAGGCGGGAGTGAAGACCAGGACGTCATCACCGGGCTGCACGATGCTGGCCACAGTGGCGAAGATCGCCTCGGACGATCCGGGCGTGACCATCACCAGCTCGGCCCGCCCGGCATAGTAACGATCCGCGATCGCCGTCCGCAGCGCCAGGCTGCCGCAACTCGGGCCGTCGTCGAACAGGAGATCGTCGACCGCGGCCAGGTCGAGGCCGGTCAGCTCACGCAGCTCCCGGAACGACCAGCTCGCGACACCGCTGCAGCCCAGATCGCAGGTGGCGCTGAAGTAGCGGTCCCTGAGCCAGTCTTCAAGCGAGGCCGCCGGGATGATCATGAAACCGGGACAGCGAGCGAACCGCCCGGGCGACCCGGGTGAAGCCTGGCCCACTCCCGCAACCAGTCCCCAATTACCATGATTTTATGCTACAACATGCGTTGCATGCATCACGCCCTATCATGAGGATTTATTCGCACAACTACCATTCACTACATGACCGTTTTTGGCATATTTTAGGTAGTTAATGACGCGATCGTCCGGGCAAGTGCTGCCATGCACCAGCGCTCAAGCTGGTTTGTGGTACCTCGAACGCGCCAACGAGCTGGGCAGCGCCTATGTGATCGAGGCCGCGTACTCCATCACCGGCCCGCTCATCGTCGAGGCCCTGAGCGCCGCCGTCGGCAGCGTCATCGCACGGCACCCCGCGCTCAGGACGACGATCACGCGTGCTGGCCCGGACCTGCGGCAGGTCGTCTCCCCGCCGGACCAGGCGCGGGCGCGGCTTGAGCTGGTGGACTCGGCCGATGCTCTGTGCTGGCAGCATGCCGACCTGGCCGCGGGCCCGCTGTTCCAGGCCCGGCTGTACCAGCGGGATGAGCTGCATCGCACGTTGTGGATTGGCGTCCACCACATTGTCTGCGACGGATGGTCGATCGCCGTGCTGTGCGAAGAGATAGGCGCGGCCTACGACGCGCTGATCAGCGGTCATCCCTGGAATCCTGCGCCGGCCGGAGCCGGTTATGCGGCTTTCTGCACGAGCGGGCCTGAATCTTTTATTTACGCGGAAAATAATTCTCTCCTGGAAATCGCCGCAGCGGAGCTATCCCAGCTTGAGCTGCCGCAATTTGGCCGCCCCGACCCCGCGATCTCATCGGAGTTCGCTGGAAACGTCGTCCTCAGGACGCTGGAAGAGACGCGCCTCCCGGAAATAAGGTCATTCGCACTGGCCAGCGGAGTCACCGAATTCGCCGCACTGCTGACGGCGTTCGGCATCGTGGTCTCACGATATTCGGGGCTGGAACGTTTCGTCGTTGCCACGCCGGTCAGCCTGCGCGAGAGCAAGGATCTGCAAGGCGAAGTCGGGCTGATGCTCAATACGGTTCCTGTCATCCTGGACCTGCGGGGTGACCCTTCCGCTGGCACGGCGCTGCGCCGGACCAGCCTGGCCCTCAGCTCGGCCCTTGAGCGCCGGACGGTCCCGTTCGCGACCCTGGCCGCGCGGGTGGCGGGCAGGCGCGGCCTCCCGCATCCGGTGTTCAACGTGATGTTCGGGCCTGGCCTGGGCGAGGAGCTCCAGCTGGCCGGGGTGCGGACCTCCCGGCTCCCGCCAGCCGCGACCGCCGCGCCATTCGATCTCGATGTCGTGGCCGAATCCGCCGAGACAGGACTCATGCTCAGGGCCACCCATGCCAGGCGGAATCTGCCGGAAGCAACGGTCGCCAGGCTGCTCGACGCGTTCTGCCTGGTGACTGCCGAGCTAGTCCGCTCGAAGGCTGAGCGTCAGATCTCCGGCCTCGCGCTGCCGGGAGCGGCCGAGCCCGCCGGCGGTCAGGTCAGCGCTCCGCGCCTGCCGCGAACGCGGCCCACAGGACCGGTGCTGCCGCAGGTCAGAGCAGTGGCAGACGCGGTGACCGCTAGGTCGGCAGCGCGAGGCTGGGTCGGTCTGCTCACTGCCGGCGAGCCAGATCTCCTGCTTGGCCTGGCCGCGATCTGGCTGAGCGGCCACCACTGCGTCCTGCTTGATGAAGCCGACAGCCCGGGCCGGCTGGCCTGGATCTGTGACGTCGCCCGGCTTTCCTGCGCGGTCGCGTCCGGTTCCTGCCTGCCGGCAGCTCACGCACTGGAGCTGGACGCCGTGAGTCTTACCGGGCCGGCTGAGGCGAACACAGCGGCGGCGGGCCGGGCGGATCTCGCGAGCATCGTGGCCGGCCTGAGTCCTGGTGCGCTGCTGAGCTTCGCGGCCGGGCCGGACGGCGACCTGGGCCTCATTTTCGGCCCGGCCGCTGTCCTGGCTCACGCGAGTGCCGGTGATACCGGCCTGGCCTCTGGCGAGCGGCCCTGGTCGAGCCCCTCCTTCCTCCACTCGCGCGCCTTCAGCGCGCTGGCTCGTGCTGGCGAGCAGCCAGCCGCCAGACCAGCAGCCAGCCCGCCCGCTAGTCCGCAGGACGCGATCGCGGTGCCGGAAGCCGGGGTCGCGATCGGGACCGTTCGGACCAGGGGCCCGGTCTCGGCGTTCGTGCTCGACCGGTTCGGGCGGCAGGCGGCACCTGGAGTGCCAGGCGAGCTCATGGTCGGCGGCCCGGGGCTCGCGGCGGGCTATCTTGGCCAGCCTCGGCTGACCGCCGGGCGATTCGTCCCGGCTCCGGGCTGGTCCAGGCTCTTCCGCACCGGCCTGGCCGCACGTCAGCTCGATGGCGGCGGATTCGAGCTGATCCCCTGAGCCTGGTCGGGTCGCGCGGCAAACGAGAAAACAGCGCCGGGATAGGAACCCAGATCGCCGCTGCTTTCGTCCAAGCAGTCGGACTTGAGGCGATCCGCCAGATCATGGGGGTCGCCAGTCTGACCACTTGCGGGCGACGCCCGCGAGCTAAATCAACGGTGAGAGGCAGTCGAGATGCCCGGAATGGTGCAGGAAACGCGGCGGAAGTGGCTGGGTAAGCGCGGCGCGGCGGGTGCGGTCGCGGGTGCGGTCGCGGCGGCGGCGGTTGCCGTGGCCGCGCTTGGATCGGCCGGCGGAGCGCTGGCGAGCGGACCCGCTGGCCCCGGTTCCGGCACCCCCGCTGGCTGGGCGCCAGCGCCGTTCCGGCTAGCTCAGCTATCCGTGCCGCCACTATGGCTGGTCGAAAGCCAGTCGCAGTACCTGTGCGGCATCGGCAGCAAGGGCATGATCTTCGCCGGCACCGGCCCGGTTTTCCCAGCCGGAACGCACTGCCACCCGACCGCCAGCGTGGCCTGGATCCGGCCTGCCGGACACCTCCCGCGCGGCATCGCGCACCGCAAGCCCTCCGCCGTGATCCACGGCATCCCCGTGTTCCGGCTGCACAGCGGCAAGGGATCGATCCTGTACCTGGCACCGCGACTCGGCGTGCGAGTCGGCGCCAGGGGCCCGCTGGCCAGACGCGTGCTGGCCACGCTCACCCGGTCGCCGCTGGCGGTCGTGCTCAGCCGCCAGTCAGGCGGCCAGGTCACGGGCACCTGGACAAGGCACCAGTTCGGCGGCATCCGGTTCGCCACCCCGAGCAAGTGGGACCTGCACCGCGCGAGTCAGTGGGCCACCTGCGGCACCGGCCAGGACTTCAGGTCGCTGCTGCTGATCAACGCCACCAGGCCGCCGGCCGCCCTGCCCTGCCCCTTCCCGGTCCCGACCGCCGCCGCTGACCAGGCCCAGCCGGGCCTGACCGTCGTGACAGGAAAGTTCGCGGCACAGTCCGTGAGCGAGAAGTTCACGCACTGCCTGATGCTCCACGGCGCCCGGATCTGCCTGTCGTCGAGCACCGGCCAGGGCGGGCTCTCCGGCAGCGTGCTGATCTTCTCGGTCTCCCGGCCGCACCACAACGCCGCGACTTTCTTCGTCCTCGGCCTATCCGGATCAGGAGCCGGGGCTCGTGCCGTCCTCGACTCGATCCGAACCCTCAGGGGCTGACCCGGGCACCAGCCAGATGCTGCTTGATCCAGTCTTCTGAGTAGACGGACTCCAGGTACTGCTCGCCAAGGTCAGGCGAGATAGCGACCACCGTCGCCCCGTCGGGGAGCGTGCTGGCCAGTCGCCCAGCGGCTGCCAGCACGCTCCCGGTCGAACCGCCCGCGGCTATGCCGTGCTCCCTGGCAAGGCGCCAGCACATGTCGACCGTGTCCTGCTCGGTCACCAGAATCCGCTCGAGGTCGCCAGGGTCTCGCAGCAGCTCAGGTACCCGGCTCGCGCCGATGCCAGGGATATGCCGAGGAGCGCTCGCGCCGCCGAAGATGACCGAGCCAGCCGCGTCAACCGCCACGACCCGGGTAGCCGGACTATGTTCCCGGTAATACGACAGGCACCCCACTAAGGTGCCTCCCGTGCCAACGCCGACCAGTATCACGTCCGCGTGCGGAATTTCCCGGTGAATGCTTCGCGCGGTGCGCTGATAGTGCGCGTCAGGATTGGCGATACTGGCGTACTGGTTCGGCCACAGCAGATCATTGTCCTGCGCAAGAGCGGCCATGATGTAAGCAATACGCGTGCCCAGGAATCCGCCATTGGCGTCCCGGTCAGTGACCATGATCACGCTGGTGCCAAGAGCCTCCATCATGCGCACGCTCAGTTCGGCGGCATTTGGATCGGTCACTATTGTCAGCTGGTAGCCCTTAGCCGCGCAGATGACGCTCAGCGCCGTTCCCAGATTTCCAGATGATGACTCTATAATGCGGCTGCCCTTATGCAGGCAAGAGCTAGCCTCCAGGCTCTCGATCAGCGAGACCGCCGTCTTCAGCTTGATGGACCTCGCCGGATTTAAGCCCTCGATCTTGAGCAGCACGCTGAGGTGCGGAATAAAAGAATCGAGCCTGAGGAATATCTCGTCAAGCACGATCTCGTAAGCGGCATCATAGATCATGTGCTACCCCGACCCGAGACACGGACGACGGACGACCCGACGAAATGCCTTGCGTGAAACATCCTATCTTACTAGGTTTCGTCGTACCCTGTCCCCCTTCGACCCCGTCCAGGCCAGGCAGACCCCTCGCCGGGCGGCACGGCAGCGGGCCGCCCGGCGATTCGGGCCGGGCTACGGCAGGCGGTCGAAGATCCAGGTGCAGAGCTCCTCGGTGATCTTGGTGTGGGCCTCGTTCTGCGAAGCGCACAGGAAGTCGTCAAGCTCGCTCTGGCCGGCCGGGATCTCATCGATGCTGGCGTACAGGTCGCTGTCGGTGCCGACATCCCGGATGGCGACGGCGCTCACGGCCGGGACAAAACAGTGCATCGGCAGCGGAGCCGTGCACTGCATGCCGATCACCTGGCCGAGTACATCGGCGAGGATGCCGAAGCCGTCCAGGGTGCCGCCCGGTGCGCCGTCGATCGTCGGCATCGCTGGAGTGCGAACCGGATTGGTCGGCAGCGTCACCACCCGGAGCTCGGCGACCAGCTCGTCATCGTCCGGGCCCTGGATGTAGAGCTTGGTCGGCCTGATGCCCAGGCCAGTACCCTCGAACGCGACAGCGCGGGGCTGCAGCCCGTTGCCCAGGCCGCTGCCGGCGCCATTGGCCACGCCGATCTTCCTCGGCCGCTGCGGCCAGCCGCCCACGCCCTCGAGCGCGCCAAGGAACTCCGTCCGTTCCTTGCTTTCCGCCGGCTCGCTGTCCCACTCCGAGATGTGCCGCCACAGCAGCTGCTGCGCCGCCGGGCTGTTGATCTGGTTGGAGAAGCTGGGGTCGAGCTTGCGAACGTAGTGCGCGAAGGCCTGGAGCGAGATCGGAATCCAGGCGCCTCGGTGCGGGCTGTCGTAGGACCAGTACAGCGCCGTCTGGTGATCCATCCGCTGGAACTCCAGCTTGGCCAGCGCGTACCTGGTCACCAGGCCGCCCATGCTGAACCCGCCGACGGCCAGCGGCGCGTCGCCCAGGCGCTGCGCGATGGTCCGGAGTATGGCCTCCTGCACGGCCTGAGCGTTCTCCAGGATCGAGGCGCTGCGCTCGGCGAAGCCCACGATAATCACGTCCCGGCCGCGCCGGAGGAGCTCGCTGATCATCGGATAGCCGTCGAGTTCCAGGCCGGTCCAGCTGAAGCCGATGCTGCTTGGTCCTGAGTTGAAGCCGTCGGCCATGATGACCGGCCTGGTGATCTGCTCGTTCCCCTGCCCGTAGAACACCCAGGCGGTGCCGCCGGGCAGATCCCAGATCTCGTTGGGCGACGGGAAGGCGCCGACCGGAACCTCCCTGGGACCGGCGGCCAGGATGATCGGCCCGCGGGCCCGCATTTCCTGCGCGATCTGCTGCTCGTTTGGTTCAGACAAGACAGTCCCCTTCCACCAGCGCCGGCGGCCTAGCCAACGCTGGCTACTCTAGGTTGATGACTAGTTACCTAAAGTAGCGATCAGAGAGGCGGGGGGCTCGCCGGGCAGGCCGGCGTCGTCCGGGCCAGCCCTGCTCTAGTCACCGCCAAGTGCCCAGAAGGCACAGTGATGCTCGGCCGAGAAATCGGTCTCCGGCTTCGGCTCAGGCGGGATCAGGGACAGCATCTCCTGGCCGCCAGCCGTGAATCGTGGCCAGGACGCCGCCCCGGCCGCTGATGGCGCCCCGGACCTGGCGAAACTCGTCCACTCCTGCCGCATCGCCGCCGCGAGCCGCTGCTGCCCGGCTGACAGGCCGCCCGGCACGGAGGTCGGCAGCGTGAACAGATACTGAAGCTCCGAGGCGTGCGCCGCGCCGTAGGGGAAGCCAGGACTCGGGTAGTTATTGGGTGCGTTCTCGTCGTTGAACTCATAGGCATAGGTCGGCACGTACTTGGACATCGCCTGGTCAAGCGCGAGAGTCGGGCAGGAGAAGATGCCGTCGGTGCCCAGCGTGCTCAGCGCGAGGGCTGGGCTCTTGAATCCGCTCAGCGGGTACTGGCTCGCGATGATGGCGGCAAGCCGGGGTGTCACGTGCAATGTGGAGACAATCATCGATTCATAATCGGACGCTGTGACGTGATGTCCCTCGAAGGTGGCGAGCGCGACGAACAGCCGCCATTCATCGTGATTGGAGCCGTCGATCACCGGAACGTGACTGAAGTCCCCGCTGGAGAACGCCGTCTTCAGCGGCTGGGTGACGACCAGTCCGTCAAGGTCAGCCGATGCGCCGGCCTGATTCTGATCGGCCAGGATGGTGGAAACCGGCAGCCCGCGCAGGCACTGAGCGGTCTGACTGGCGCAGCCCGCCTTCGCGGCGAACGCCCGGCCGGCCGCCTCGGCGCTGGCCAGCGGAACCGGCTTGAGGGCGTAACCACCACTTTCCGCTATCGCCTTGGCGAACAAACCGCGCGCGCCCGGCGAGGCTAGCTGCAGCAGCACGCTCTGCCCGCCTGCGGACTCACCGAAAATGGTGACGTTGCGCGGATCGCCGCCGAACGAGCCGATGTTAGCCCGCACCCAGCGCAGTGCCGCCTGCTGATCCATCAGCCCGTAGTCGCCAGCCGGACCGCCGGGGTGGTCCGCGAGCGCCGGATGCGCGAGGAACCCGAGCGCACCAAGCCGGTAGTTGATCGTGACGACGATGACCCCGTCGGCGACCAGCGCGCTCGGGTCATAGTCATCGCTCTCGCCGCTGACGTAAGCACCGCCGTGAATCCACACCATGACCGGCAGCCCGCTCGGGCGATGACCGGCGGGTGCGAACACGTTCAGGTAGAGGCAGTCCTCCGACGTGCTGGCCTTCCCGAACACGCCGGCCGACTGCGGGCAGTGCGGCCCGAACTGGGTGGCCGCCCTAACCCCGCTCCAGCGCGCCGGAGGCTGGGGCGCCCGCCAGCGCAGCGGGCCGACCGGCGGCGCGGCATACGGGATGCCCAGGTACTGATCGGTGCCGCCCGCGTCCTTGCCCCGCAGCTGACCACCGACGGTGCTGACCCGCAGCAGCGCCGCCCCGGTCGGAGCCGGCGCGGCCTGAGACGGCGACCGCGAGCCAGACGGCGAAGGCGAGGCCGCGCCACTCTTGCACGAGACCAGTCCGGCCGCGAGCAGGCCGACAGCGATAATGCCGGCGATCCGGCGGGTCCGGCGTTCGGACATCGGCGACTCCGTTCGAGATGGCCTCCTGCTCACTCTGCCAGCCAGCCCCGACCACGAAAAGGGCGTCAGTGCCATTAAATCGGTCTTATCCTCAGCGCGTCCCGAGCCGGAAGCCTGGCGAGGCGCTAGCCGGGCGAGGCGCGGCCGGGCGAGACGCTGAGGCTAGGACGTCGTGGGGCCGGGTCGGGCGGTATGTCCGCGGTGTCGGCTGCTGCGCAACGCTCGCCACCACGGACATGCCGTCCGATCCGGCTCGTCGCGCCGAGACCGACGGCCGGGGGCGACGGTAAACGTGCATACGTCCGTCCGCCAGCTCGACGTATCATCACTTTTCGTTGACATCTTGCCCGATTTGCCGGTTCCCGGCCTATCAAAACGTCAATACGTCAGGAACTCCGGGCGACGTATTGACGTTTTCCGTTGTTCCAGCCCCGGGCCACCGGGCCTGACGGAGCCACCGCCCGGCCCCGGGCTGGTCCCCGGCGACTCAGCTGTCGCAGCCGCCTCACCGCTGCCTGGCTCGCCCGATCCTGTAGGAGTATTTTTTCCTGTAGGAGACTTAACAGCGAATATGGTGGTCAATCCTCCTACAGGAAAAAAGTCTCCTAGATCTTTTAGTCACCAGCCTGGCACCAGCCCCGCAAGATCACCCAGAAACCCCCAGATCCGGCCCCCTCACCCTGCGCAAGCCCGGCCGCTGATCACCCGCCGACGTTCCGGGCCGTCATCCTCCGCCCCGGCTCACATCACAAGAACCCGGCGGGGCCGCCGGCCACGGCACCCAGCTGACGCGAGTCACGTGCTCGCGCCAGCCTCGCGGCAGATCCCGGCGCAGAACACGTGCTTGCCAGTGGTTTGGGTTGTATTGTGTAATTTATTGGAGCGCCGCCGGAATGGATCAGCGAGTCTCAGGAAGCGGCGAGCACCGGTCTAGCACCTAAAGCCACTCTGGAGTAGCTGGCATGACGGTCGACGGCGCGGAGTTCCAGGTCCTCGGACCAGTGCAAGCTTTAGTCGTGGGCCGCCCGGCCGAGATCCGGGAGCGTAAACAGCGGCTGGTGCTGGCCATGCTGGCGCTGGACGTCAACAAGGTCGTGCCGGTGAGCCGCCTGGCGGACGCGCTCTGGGGCAGCGCTCCTCCGCAGAGCGCACGCCGGATCATCCAGGCCCACGTCAGCAGGCTCCGCACGGCCTTGAACGACGCCGGCGCGACTGTCGACCGCACGGCCCTGATCAGGCATGGGTCTGGGTACCTGCTGGCTTCCGATCCGGCACGGGTAGACGCGCACCGGTTCCGCTTCCTGGTCGAGGATGCCAGGCTCAGAGTCGATGACCCCGGCAAGGTCCGGGTACTGACCGAGGCACTCGCGCTGTGGCAGGGACCAGCGCTCGCTGACGCGGCACCCGATGAGGTCCGCCAGCAGCTCTGCGGCGGCCTGGAAGAGGCACGGCTGATGGCGGTTGAGGAACTGCTCGAAGCCGAGCTCCGCTTAGGTCATCACCTGCGGATCCTCGACGAGCTCTCCGGCCTGGCCGCGCTGCATCCTTACCGCCCGCGCATCACTCGCGCGATGATGCTCGCGCTGTACCGGGCCGGGCGAACCGCCGATGCCCTGCGCACCTTCTATTTTCTGCGCCGCAGGCTGAGAGCGGAGCTTGGCTTAGATCCGCCGACCGAGCTGACCGAGCTCCATATCGCGATCCTGCGGGCCGATCCGGATCTGTCCCTGCATCAGGTCAGCCTCGCCAGCCTACTGCCGGCTCAGCTCCCGGCCGATATCGCTGGCTTCGTCGGCCGGGCAGCTGAGCTCGCCTCGCTGACCCGGCTCGTGCGGTTGCGCGGCGGAAGCGACGAGGCCATCCCGCCCGCGTTTGTCATTACCGGCGGTGCCGGGATGGGCAAGACCGCGCTGGCTGTCCGCTGGGCTCACCTCATGGCCACGGCATTCCCCGGCGGTCAGCTTTATGTAAATCTTCGCGGTTACTCAGACACGGCGCCGGTGACCGCGCTCGACGCTCTGACCGCCCTGCTCTGCGGCCTCGGTGTCCCCACCGGGCGAGTTCCAGCGGACGAGGGCCAGGCCTCGGCGATGTACCGGTCCGAGATGGCTTCGCGGCGCATGATCGTCGTGCTCGACAACGCCCGCAGCTCTGAGCACGTCCGGCCGCTGCTGCCTGGCCGCTCTCAGTCCGTCACCCTGGTGACCAGCCGCGCGGGACTCACCGGACTCATGGCCAGGGAGGGCACGGCACGCATAAGCCTTGATCCGCTCAGCACCAGCGAGGCGCTGACCTTGCTGTCCGCCATGATCGGCGCCGACCGGGTCAGCGGCGAGGCGCAGGCCGCGGCGGAACTGGCGCGGCTGTGTGCCTGCCTCCCGCTGGCGCTGCGCATCGCGGCGGCCAGGTTGCTGGCCCTGCCGCACACGCCGATCAGCGAATACGCCAGGGAGGTCGCCGACGAAGACGGGTTCGCCTCGCTCCAGGTTGACGATGACGAGTCCGCCAGTGTCTGGGCCACATTCGATCTGTCTTACGTGGCGCTTGAGGAGTCCGCGCGCCGGGTGTTCCGCTTGCTAGGCGTGCTGGCCAGCGGGAACCTGCCGGTGCCCGCGATAGCTGCCATGAACGGAACCACGTCAGCCCTGGTCAGGCGCACGCTTGACCGGCTGGCCGACGCGCACCTGATTGAGCAGCATCCCGCCGGCCGGTTCGGCCCGCACGACCTGCTCCGGCGGTACGCGTCGCTCAAGAGCAAGGCCGAAGATGCCGTGGCGGACAGGCAGGCAGCGTTCCAGCGGCTGCTCGGGTGGTATCTCAACGGTGCCGATCGCGCGATCCGGTTGTTCAGCCCCTTCTCGGTGCGGCAGGTGCCCCCGGTAGCCAGCGAGGGACCCTGCCCGGAGTTCGCCAGGGCCGATGCGGCACTGGCGTGGCTCGAGAGCGAGCGGCTGCATCTGGTGGCGGCGGTCGTGGATGCGGCCGACGCGGCGGAGAGCGCGATCCTGCAGCTGGGAACTCAGCTCGCCAGGCGCCTGCACCCGTTCTTATTCAGGCGCGGCCACCTAGCCGACGACATCCAGGTCAACCAGGCCGCGCGAGTGGCGGCCAAGAAGGCGGGTGACGTGGCCGCCGAGGCCTGGGCCTGCGCCGCCCTCGGCGCCGCCAGCAGCCTCCAGGGGCAGGACACTCAGGCGCTGACCTGGCTCTATCTCGCTCTCCAGCTCGCCAGGGGCGCTGGCGACGCTTACCTGCTCGCTGGCTGCCTGAGCAACGCGGTCGAGGTCTGGTGGCGGCGCGGCGAAGCCGACAGGTGCGAGGCGGCGCTGCAGGAGGAAATGGAGCTGCGAGTGGGCCTTGATGACAGTTATGGCCAGGCCTTCTGCCAGCTCAACCTCGGCGAGCTGCACCGGGGCAAAGGCCGGTTCGGGCAGTCGCGCGCCTGCTACGAGGCCAGCCTGCATTCCCTGCGTGACATCGGTGACCGGTACGGCGAGGCGCTTACCCTGCACGGCCTGGGCTGCCTCGACCTGCGGGAGGGCAAGCTCGCCGGCGCCGCCCGCGCGCTCACCGACGCCGTGACCATACTCCGCGAGATCGAGAACCGGTCCGCGCTCGGATACATGCTCGCTGACCTGGGCCATGTATACCGGCGGCAGGGGCAGGGCGGGCAGGCGCTTAGCTGCCTGCACGAGGGCCTGCGCCTCTGCCAGGAACTCGGCATGCGCCGCCGGGAGGTGGAGTACCTGCGCGAGCTGAGCGTGGCTCTCGGCGACCTCATCCCCCAGCAGGCCGACAGCTACCGCCGGCAACTGCTGACAATCCTCAGCGAGCTTTACTAGGAAGCTCGGGGAAAGGAATATCGCGATGACATCTCAGTTCGCCAGCGCACCAGCCCGGTCCTGTGGCCAGCCCCCGATGCCGACCTCGCCGACCCATCCGTCACCGCCCTCGACCCCCGTGACATCATCGCCGCCGGTGCCGCCGCTCAGCTCGCCCTGACCCAGGTACCTGGCCTGGTCCTGACCACCCGCGCGGACGACGACGGGTCGGGCTCCCTGCACCTGGCCGAGGCTGGCCTGCCCGACGGGTCCTGGGCCGCATGCCATTCAGGACAGGGCCACCAGCACACCGTCACCCAGTACGGCCCGCGCCGGCTCTGGGATGAAGCCGAGCAGTGCTTCCGCTCCTGGACCGCGGCCTGGCCGCCCGGCCTGCAGAACCGCACCCTCCGGATCACCCCCGGCGGCCAGGAACTCCGCTACGGCGAACCGGAGGGAGAGCGCAGCTGAACCTAGCCACAGCGACGACCCGGATCCGGCGCGACGCGGGATGGAGTGGACCTTCACCGGTGAGGTGATCGAGTGGCGCGGACCAGCTCCGTATCTCTTCGTGGCCATGTCGCCGGAGGACAGCGAGGATCTCAAGGAGGAAGCCCGCGGCCTGATCTCCCGGGGCCAGGTGCCTGTGCACGTGACCATCGGCGGTTCGGAGTTCACCACGGCACTGTTCCCCAGGGCTGGCCGCTACCTGGTGCCCGTCAAGACTGCGGTCCAGCGGGCCGAGGCGATCGGGGAGGGCGCGGTCGTCGAGATGGTCTTGCGTCTTGACGCCAGACCTTGATCGTCATCGACTTGCTCAAAGAGCGATCGCGAGATCCGCAGGCGCACTCTGCCGTGTTCGGAATCAGCAGCCAGGAGCGGGTGCTCGCTGATGGTGACCGAACAGATCCTGTTACCGCAATGGGTCAGTTGGTCTCGCGTCGGGGCCTTTCCATCACGGTGGCCGGCAACCCGGTGGCCGGTTCCCACAGCCGCACCGTGTCGTAGCTGCTAGTAGCTAGGAATGGCTGGCCGCCGACGATGATAGGGCACACTGATTGAACAATGGCGTCCACGTGCCATAGCGGCACGGTGACCCTCCGTATGTTGGCCAGGTCCCACAACCGTGCGGTGTGGTCGCTGCTGGCGGTGACCAGGAGCTGCCGGCCGCCGACGGTGACGGGGCAGACCGCGTTGACGGCCTTGCTGTGCGCGAGCAGCACGGCGATCTGCTCACTGGTGGCCGGGTCCCACAATCGTGCGGTGTGGTCGCTGCTGGCGGTGACCAGGAGCTGCCGGCCGCCGACGGCGACAGGGCACACCGCATTGACCGCGCGCTCGTGACCGCTCAGGACCGCGGCCAGCTTTCCGGTGGCCAGGTCCCACACTCGTGCCGTGCGATCGCTGCTGGCAGTGGCCAGGAGCTGCCTGCCGCCCACGGTGACAGGGCACATCGCGTTGACGGCGCGCGCGTGGCCTCTCAGGACCGCGGCCTGCTTTCCGGTGGCCAGGTCCCACACTCGTGCCGTGCGATCGCTGCTGGCAGTGGCCAGGAGCTCCCGGCCGCCCACGGTGACAGGGCACATCGCGTTGACGGCGCCGGAGTGCGCGGATAGCACAATGGCCTGCTGGCCGGTGGCCGGGAGCCGCCGGGACCTCACGACCATCGGGTCGGCCGACACCCTTGCGGCTCGGGGCGTGGTGGCGCCGGTGCCGGGCGCGGTGGCGCCGGTGCCGGGCGCGGTGGCGCCGGTGCCGGGCGCGGTGGCGCCGGTGCCGGGCGCGGTGGCGCCGGTGCCGGGCGCGGTGGCGCCGGTGCCGGGCGCGGTGGCGCCGGACCCGGTGGCGCCGGTACCGCGCCGGGTCTCCCCCGGAGCGCTTGGAGCGTGGCCGCAACCTGGCGGGCACTTTTCGGCCGGGCCACGGGGTCTTTCGCGAGCAGGTCTACGACGAGCTGGTCCAGGCCAGCGGGTACGGCGGGGCGTAAAGCCCGCGGCGCGGCGGGTACGGCGGTGCGGTGCTGAGACATGACCGCCAGCGGCGGACCGCCAGTGAACGGCGGCCGGCCGGTCAGCAGCGCGTACAGCACACAGCCCAGGGAGTACAGGTCGGCGGACTCACCCGCCTCCTGGCCGTCACATTGTTCTGGGGACATGTACGCCGGCGTGCCCACGACATAGCTAAACGAGGCCGGCAAGCTCGTGGCGTCGGCCGCGACAGCGATCCCGAAGTCACAGATCTTCAGCTGCCCGTTGTCTTGCAGGAACAGGTTCGCGGGCTTGAGATCCCGGTGTACCACGCCGCCCGCATGCGCGGCCCCGAGTGCGTCCGCGAACTGGATCGCCAGCGACACCACCTGATCGGCTGGCATGCCGCCGGGATAGGCCCGCAAAGCGGTGTCCAGATCACGCCCCTGCAGCAACTCCATGACGATGAACGGCTGGCCGCCATCCTCGCCGACGTCGTGCACGACGGTGATGCCCGGATGCTGGAGCCGCCCCGCGATCCTGGCCTCGCCCAGGAAACCCCTGGCGAGCTTCGGATCAGCGATCCGCTCCCTGATCACCTTCACCGCCACGGCCCGGTCGAGCTCACGATCCCTCGCGCGCCAGACCTCGCCCACGGCACCCTGGCCCAGCAACCCCTCCAGGACGTAGCGCCCGGCTAGCTCATAGCCTGGGTGCACTCAAAACCCTCAATTCAAGCCCTGGTACTTGTGTAAAGCCAGCATAACAAGACCCATTCAGCGCCTAACCATCATTCGCTACCGAGCCGGAATTAACTCATCCGGCGCCCTCCCCACGAGACGGCAATCCTCCACGAGAACGCTGAAAACTCTCCACGAGGCCACCAACCCTCCGGGAGAACGCTCTCCGGGGAATCGGCGAAACGCTCTCCGGGGAAATGGCGAAACCCTTCCTGCCAGCCAAACCCTTCAGTTCAGCTCGGCGAGCACGCCGTCTCTCAGCTCCCCGCTGGCCATCATCGACCGGCACAGCGCCCGCTGGACCTTCCCCGACGTCGTGCGCGGGATCACGCCCCGGCCAGCGATCAGCACCGGCGCGACCCTGGTCCGCAGCGCGTCGACCACCGACACCTGGATCAGCCGCGCCAGCTCCCCCGCCTCCTCCCGCTCGGTGACCAGCCGCGAGTCAACCTCGGCCACCAGCCCGAACCGGCCCGTATCCGCCCCGGTCCTGAAGGCCGCGCAGACGCGCACCCGCTGACCGCAAGCGTCGCGGGTCACCGCCTCGACGTCTTCGGCGAACACGTTCCGGCCGGCCAGCGTCTGCACCTCATCCCGGCGGCCGAGCACGTAGAGCGCGTCCTCGTGGACGAAGCCATCGTCACCAGTGTCAAACCACTCCCCGGCCGGGGCAGGCTGGAATCCATCCACCGTGTGGTAGCCATCGAACACCCAGGGCCCGCGCAGCTGAACCGGACCTGGCTGCCGGCCGGCCGGGACCCGGAGCTCGACGCCCCGCATCAGGCGTCCGCACGAGACGTGCCCGCCCGGCCCGCGCAGCGGTCCCCGTCCGGCTGGCGAGTTGCTCACCGCCACCGTCGCCTCGGCCAGGCCGTAGGCGGACGTGATCGCCTCCCACCGCAGTCCCATCGGTTCCGTCGTGGCCCGGAAATCGAGCAGCGTCTGCCAGTTCAGCCGCTCCCCGCCGCTGATGGCCATCCGCACCCGTGACAGGTCGAGGTGCTCGTCATAGGGCACGGCGGCGGCCAGCCTGAAGGCGAAATCTGGCGCCGAGGTCAGCGTCCCCTGTTCGTGGTGGAGCATGGTCAGCCAGCTCGCCGGGCCTTTCGCGAAGGCCGACGGAGGGCTGAGAACCTGATCGGCCCGTGCCGCCAGCCCGGTCATGAACGCCACCAGGAATCCCAGGTCATGATAGAGCGGGAGCCAGCTGACGATCCGGTCCTGTTCGCCGTCGACCTCGAACGCGCTGATCAGCGTGGCCAGATGGCCAGCCAGCGCGGCGCTGCTGATGGCGACGCCCTTCGGCGCTCCGACGCTCCCCGAGGTGAACTGGATCAGCGCCGTGGCGGGCGCGGCCGCCACGTGGTCGGCGACTCGATCCGCCGACGGCTCCGCCAGGGCCTGAGCGCTGATGCGGCGCAGGCCCGGCCTGCTGGCGATCTCAGCGACCGGGTACGCGCCCTCGATCAGGAAGGCTGCCCCGATGCTGTCAAGCACCCGGCCGAACTGGCTGGCGTACCAGCTTGCCGCGCGACGGGGGAAGGGCGGCAGGGACACCACCGTGGCCCCGCAGGCCCAGGTGCCCAGGAGCGCCAGGACCGAGGGGAGATCGTTGGCCAGGGTCATCGCGACCAGCGCACCCGGCCCTGCCCCGTGCCGCCGCAGCCGGTCAGCCGCGACCGCCGCCTGGTCAGTCAGCTCCCGGTACGACAGCCGCACCCGGTCAGCCGCGCCGATCCCGCTGGTGAACGCCAGGCCCCGGCCGGTCACCGCGCCCGGCCGGATGATCTCCTCAAGGGACGCGGGACTTGGCCAGGCGGGCGGGCCCTGGTAGCTGGACCAGCCGGACCAGTTCAGGGTGTCGGCCGCTGGCACTGCGAGGCCTCCATCGCGCTCCCGGCGGCCGACGAGGCGGCGATCATGTCCGCTATGGCCTGCTCGTCGGCGGCCAGCGCCCGGTCGAGGATCTGCTGCACCCGCCCGTCCTCCCTGACCCGGCCGGTCAGGTTGTCGTGGATATAGCGGACATGCCAGCGCTCATCTTTGAGGATGGCGCGCAAGGTCCGCTGGATCGCCGGGGTGACGTCGGGACCGTCCAGGTGCTCGGTGTACAGCTCGACCCCGCGACGCTCCGACACCCAGGTGAGCGCGAGGAACTCGGTGAGCGAGCGCGGGAGGCCGAAATAGGTCCCCAGTCTCGTCTGGTAGGGCTCGTCCACCTCGACGAGCTCGCCGCCCAGGTCCCTGATGGCCCTGGTCCAGAGCCAGGCATGCACGGCCTCGTCCCGCAGGTGCCGGCTCAGGTCCGCGGCTAGCTCCGCCGAGTCCGCGAGCCTGCCCATCCGTAAGATCGCGCCTGCGCCGTGAATCTCGGCCGCGCGGTACTCGTTGAGTAGCCACAGCGGATCCCGGTGGTCCATGGTGGCCGAGTCGCTGGCGTTCATCGTCACGTGCTCGCCTTCGGTCGATCGAGCTGATTCACGAGGCCTCTCGCGATATCGCGCACTGTGTGCATTCCGTTCACAGAATCCAGGTCGAACTGCCGTCCTGTCGCCTTATGCAGCGCGGCGAGCAGCTCGGCGGCGTCGAGGGAGTCGAAGCCGAGGTCATCTACGAGGCGGGCACTCTCCGCTACCTGGGCCGGGCTGACCTGCCTGACCCGGCAGATCAGGCTGGTCACCAGCACGACCGCGTCGTCGTCTGTCACTGCGCCTCCTCTTGCTGTCGCCCCGCCTGGTGTGCGGCCAGGGCCGGCGCCGAGCCCGGCAGCTTCGCCGCTACCCAGCCCTCGACGTTGAGCTGCCGGGCACGGGCAATGGCGAGCGCTCCGCCGGGCACGTCGCCGGTGATGACGGAGCCGGCGGCGGTGCAGGCGCCAGCGCCGATGGACACCGGAGCGATCAGCGTGTTGGAAGCACCGATGGACACGTGATCGCCGATCTCGACCCGGTGCTTGACCAGGCCATCAAAGATCGCGGTACCGGACAGCCCGGCGAAATTGCAGCTCTTGCCCACCGTGGCGCCGAGCACGGCGGCGACGTGCGGGATCTGGGTGTCATCACCGACGTCAGAATCGGCCACCTCGACGAACGCCCCCGCCCGGGCGCGTGCCCCTAGCCTGGCACCAGACCTGAGCCAGCAGAACGGCCCGATATTGGCACCCTCGCCGATGCTCACCCGCTCGCATACGGAGTACCTGATGACGGCCTCGTCGCCTGCGGTGGTGTCCAGCAAGGTCGTGACCGGGCCAATGCTGGCGCCGGCGCCGATAACGGTCGCGCCCATCAGCTCGGTGTGCGGCCGGATCCTGGTGCCCCGCCCGATCCGCACGCAGCCGCCGATCCGCGTGGTCGCCTGGTCCTCGATGATGACACCCCGACGCTGCCAGCTAGCCGCGATTTTTTGATAAAGGAACGCCTCGGCGAGCTGCCGGCTCGCCGAGTCATCGCCGCGCAGCGACTCGACCGGCCCGGCCTCGACCTCGACGACCTCGGCACCAGCGTCGCGCAGCCGCCTGCGCAGGGCGCGCGGACCGGCCGGATCGAGCCCGGCCAGCCACTGCGAGCAGCCGCTGGCCTGACCCGCGTAAGCTACGGCGGCGGTCATCATGGTCCCCGGCGCATCGGACCACCAGTTCACCGGACCACGCGCCAGCACCAGCACCGCCCGGAACGCGGGCTGCCCGGCCACCGACTCGCCGCTCACCGGCTCACCGGCCTGCGGCCCGCCGACCCCTGGCCGCTCCGCCCTCCCGGCCGGCCCGGCCAGCGCCCGCAGCGCCCGCCTGATCGTGGCTGGCCGCAGCAAGGGGTGCCGGCCCGACAGGACCAGGGTGACCGCCGGCTGACCATCGACGTCGCTGGTCGTTGCGGTGAGGGCCTGGCGCAGGGCGGGCCTGGCCCCGGCTAGCCCGGCCATCGCGGCAGCTCCGCATCCCGTGCAGCTCAGAGCCTTCGGACGCAGCGCCAGCACCGTATCCAGCAGCCAGTCGGCGGCCGGGCGACCGCACAGGGCCACGTCCCGCGAGTCGAACGCCGACTGTCCGGCCGCGTGGCCTGTGGCCAGGATGACGCTGAGCTGGCCCGGGCGTGACCCGGTCATGTCGCCCCCGCCAGCCCGGCCACCAGCCAGCGCACGTCCAGCTTCGCCTTGGTCAGGCGGAAGGCTTCGTAGTACCGCGTCTCCGACACCTCATGGGTCTCGGCCTGGCGTGCCCACCAGGTAGCCCGGTCCCTGATGGCCTGCTCGGCCGCGTAGGGCTTGTCGCGCTCGGACACGTACTGGCCGATGGCCGCGAGCTTGAGCGGCATGAAGGCAGTGATGTCGACATAGAAGTTCGGGCAGAAGAGATTGTTCATCAGCGGGGGCTCGGTCTGCAGGATCACCTTGACTCCGCCGCTGCGACCCGCCATGGTCAGCGCCGCCCGGCCGGCCGTCTCGTGATCCTGATGATCTTGCGCCCCGGTGAAGTGCGTGATCACCACGGACGGGTTCGTCCGGCTGAGATGCTCGGCCACGCAGGCCATGGTCTCCCGCTTCAGCTCCAGGCCGCCGTCGACGAAGTTTTCTATCACCAGATCGGCGGCGATGACGCTGGCCGACTCCTTGGCCTCGGCTGTGCGCCAGGCGGCATAGGGCGAGGAGCTGTTCGACCCGCTGGTCAGGGAGACGATGTGCACGTCAAAGCCGGCCTCGCGCAGGCTCGCCAGGGTGCCGAAGCAGCCGAGCTTCCGCGTCATCGGGATGAGCGAAGACGGCGAGCACCGACCTGCGGGTCACGCGTCATCCCAGCGGAACAGCCGCACCGCGATGACGGCGACCACGAGGGCGAAGCCGAGCAGGATGCCCAGCTGCGGCAGCGCCGCCGCCGGCCCGTCGCCGCGGGCCAGCACGTCGAGCATCGCGTCGTTGAGGTGGCGCAGCGGGAACACCTGCGACACGGTCAGCAGCCAGTGCGGCGCGTTCGTGAGCGGAATGAACGCCCCGGACAAGAAGGCCATCGGGATCACGATCAGGTTGGAGATCGCACTGGCCGCCTCGACCGACTTCGTGAGCGCCCCGGCGAGCAGGCCGATGGACAGGAACGCCAGGGTGCCAGCCAGCACCAGCGGGAGCGCCATCCACCACGAGCCCACCAGCTTCAGGTGGAAGAACAGCACGGCGACCACCACGAACAGCACCGTCTGGGCCAGCGCGATGCCGAGGCTGACCACGATCCGCGCGCCGATGATGGCAGGCACGCCGACCGGGCTCAGCGTCAGCCGGCGCATGAGCTTGCGCTGCCGCCAGACCACCAGGGTGGAGGCGGCCGCGAAGGTGGCCCCGGTCGCGATCGCCCAGCCCAGGATGCCAGGGGTCAGGTACTGGATCTCCTTGAGCGACTTGTCGTCGACCTGGCTGGCCCGCAGCGACAGCCGGGACGCCTGGCCGCTTGAGGTGAGGTTGGACGCGTCCACCAGCGACTGCAGCACGCTCTGCACCGCGCCGGAGGACGCCTGATTCGCGGCCGAGTAGTAGACCACCACGCTAGTGCCGTGCTGGACGACCGCCGCCGCCTTGCTGCCGTTGCGCACGTCGGCCAGGGCAGCGCCCAGGTCATGCGACCGGCTGATAGCGAGTATCTGGTCGACCTTGGCCAGCTGGGGCGCCGGCAGGTGGTCGTAGACGGCGACCTGGCCGACCAGGACGACGTCCGCCCGCGCGACCTTGCCGCCGCCGAGCAGCCCGCCCAGCAGGAACAGGAACATCAGCGGGAACAAGATCGTGAAGAACAGCGCGCCCTTGTCGCGCAGGTAGCCCCGCACGAGGGCGTCAGACAGCGTCCAGAAGCCGGTCATGATCGGTACTCCCGTCCGGTCAGCGCGAGGAACGCGTCCTCGAGGGTGGCACCGCGCACGGTGAGGTCACGCAGCGCCTTCTGGTCAGCCAGCTCGGCCAGCACGGGCCCGGGGTCGGGGGTAGAGATGACCAGAGAGCCCTCGTTCTCCTGGACCACCGCGTCCGGGAAGAGCCTGCGCAGCTCGTCGGGGTCGAGCTGGCCGGCCTGGACGGTAATCCTGGCCACGGCCTCCACCTTGCGGATCAGCCGTTCCGGCGAGTCGCACTCCAGGATCTGACCGTGATCGATGATCGCCACCCGGTCGCAGAGGATCTCGGCCTCGTCCATATAGTGCGTAGTCAGCACCACCGTCCGCCCGGCGGCGTTGATGTCACGCAGCAGATCCCACAGATTGCGGCGGGACTGCGGATCGAGCCCGGCGGTCGGCTCGTCCAGGAACAGCACCTCAGGGTCGTGGACTAAAGCACAGGCGATCGACAGCCGCTGCGCCTCGCCGCCCGACAGCCGCTCGACCAGGGTGCGGCTCTTGTCCGTCAGCCCGAACTTCGCCAGCATCTCAGTGCCCCGCTCGACCGGCACCCGGTACAGCTTGGCGAAGGCCCTGATCTGCTCGGCCGCGGTGAGCCGCTCGAAGAACGCCGAGGTCTGCAGCTGCACCCCGATCCGGGGCAGCAGCGCCGGGTTCCTCGGCCAGGACGGCAGGCCGAGCACGCTGATCTCGCCGCCGTCCGGCTTGCGCAGCCCCTCGATCATCTCCAGGGTCGTGGTTTTTCCTGCGCCGTTAGGCCCGAGCAGCCCGAAGAACTCGCCCTCGCCGACCTCGAACGAGACGTTGTCGACGGCGAGCAGATCGCCGTACCGCTTGGAGATGGCACGCGCCGCGATGGCTGGCTGGCTGGTCATCTAGCGATCCTCCTCGATCATCGCGTCGACCCCGGCGGTGACGCGCGCTCGCAGGATCGCCTGATTGGCCTTGATGTCGGTGAACGTATGCGCGCGGGAGTGCTCGAAGTGCAGGCAGTTCAGCCGGCTGGCCGCGACCTTCCAGGCCCGGACCACTCCGGCCCTGCCGTCCAGCTTGGCGATCAGGTCGTCGTCCTCGCAACCCCAGCCCGCGTACCTGGTGCAGTACCCGCCGACGGCGTCGAACGTCTCGCGCCTGACCAGAATCCCGCCCCAGTGGAAAGGGAAGGAGCGCCAGGGCGTCCCGTCCTCGTTGCACCAGCCGACCCCCGGCGGCGGCGTGACCTCCATCAGCTCGGGGCTCAGCCAGGTGAATCGCTCGGTCCCGACCGACGCGAGCTGCCCCCGCTGATCGACGGACACATGGCAGGCCCGGCCCCGGCCCGGCCGCTGGAACGGCGTCCCCAGGGCGGCCTGCGACGGGTTGACCAGCCGGTACATCCAGGGCTGGATCAGCACCTGATCCTGAGCGAGCCCGCCGGCCTGCCCGGCGAAGTCGGCGCCAAGCGGGGCCACATCCGCGTCGCTGAGGTACAGCAGCGGTGCCCGTGCCACCTGAACGGCCAGATTGCGCAGTGGCCCTGGGGACAGGCAATCGCGGCCGGCGGTCACGACGCGAATCCGGCCTTCGCCGACCCCGGCACCGAGGGCCGGCATTCTCGTCCCCTCAGCGACGGCGACCACTACCTCGCAGGGCAGGTCCTGGGCCAGCCAGGCCTGGCAGACCGCGGGGAGAGCGTCGGCCGCGCGGTGATCGCCGAACAGGGGCAGCACCACTGATACCGCCACAGACGCGTGCGACACCGACATGAGCCCGATGTTAGGCGCGGATCGCCAGGTGCGGAACGAGCCGCGGCCGGCCAAACCCGGACCACAGCATCACCACAACAAAACCACATCATCGGCTAGTTACATTGCGATTCTGGGAGTCATTCGTCAGGGTTTACGCCCAGACGGCGCTAGGGATGTGCCAATGGCCGGCAGGTTCGGGATCGTACCCGCAGCAGGAGTCGGGGCACGCCTTTCGCCGTACCGTGCGCCCAAAGAGCTTATCCAGATCGGCTACCGCCGCGTCGACGGACGGCTACTGCCCAAGGCAGCGATCGATCACGTGCTGACCACGATGCGGGACGGCGGGGTCGACCACGCCTTCGTGGTGCTGTCGCCCGCCAAGTGGGACGTGTTCCGCTATCTCGGCTCGGGCGAGCAGCTCGGGATGGACCTGGCCTACCTGTGCCAGGAGACCCCGCTCGGCATGCCGCAGGCGCTCGACCTCGCGACCCCGTTCCTGGCCGGCCATACCGTCTGCATGGGAATGCCGGACACCATCGTCGCCCCCGGTGACTGCTTCGGCCAGCTGCTCGACTTCCACGACGCCACCAGGGCCGACCTCAGCCTGGGTGTCTTCCCGACTCCGGAGCCGCAGACTCTGGCGCCCGTCGTGATCGAGCCCGGGTCACACCGCGTCCTGGCCGTGGTGGACAAGCCGGAGGTTCCGCCGGTCGCCAATACCTGGGGGATCGCGGCCTGGTCGCCGGCGTTCACCGAGCTGCTGCACGGGTTTGTCGCCGCCGCGCTCCGCGACCGGCCCGGCGAGATGCTCCGGCCCGGCGAGATGCTCCGGCCCGGCGAGATGCTACTGAGCGACGTGTTCGCCGCGGCGCTGACCGAGGGCCTGCGCGTCCATGCGCTGGAGCTGGAGTCCGGCGAGTTTCACGACATCGGCAACCCCGCGGGCGTGGTCAGCGTCCGCGCCCGGCTTGAGACCGCCGGGCGGCCGGCATGACCAGGATGCTGCTCGTCCCCTACCCGCCGCCGGGACACACCGAGCCGATGGCCGCGCTCGGCGCTCAGCTGCGGGCGGACGGACATCAGGTCACCGTCTTCGCCGAGTCGGGCACGACTAGGTGGGGCCTGACCAGGCCGGTGACACAGCGGATGTACGCCGCCGCCGACGCGGCGGCGCTCAGCAGGCACATGTTCCTCGGCGACATCACCGATATGACCCGTGACATCGCCGACCTGGCCGCGGCCTGCGCGGCCGAGGTCATCGTCACCGACGTGATGATGCCGGGCGGCGGGCTCGCGGCCGAGCTGGCCGGGCTGCCGTGGGCGTCGCTGTCCTGCGCGGCGCTCCCCGAGCTCGACGCGTACCGCGCCTTCATTCCCGGCCCGGTCGTGGCCAGCTTCGACCCGCGTACCACCCGCGAAGCGCTGGGATTACCGGCCGGCGACGACCGCAACCTGCTCGGGCGCACGTCAGACTCGCTGCACCTGATCCCGGTCACGCCAGGATTCGCCGGCTTCCCCGAGCTGCCGCCGCAGGCTGCCCTGGTCGGCCCGCTCGCCGCGATTCCGCCCGAGCGGCCGGCGCCTCCGCCGGACGCGCCACCCGCCCGGCCCGTAGTCGCGATCACCGCCAGCACGTGGTCGGCGGTACACCCGAAGCTGGCGGTCCAGGACCGCTATGTGGACGCCGCAGTGCGGGCTGTGGCGGGCCTCGAGGTGACCGGCCTGGTGACGCGCGAGCCTTCGGGCGAGCCGCCGGCCAACGTCCGGTTCCTCGGGTCCACCCCGCACGATGCGCTCTTCGATCAGTGCGACGCCGTGGTCAGTCACGGCGGCTGGGGCACGGTCTCGCGGGCGCTGCTGCGCGGGCTGCCGGTCGTGCTCGCGCCGCTGCACGGCGACCAGCCTTACATCGCGGCGCGCTGCGCCGACCTCGGCGTCGGCCTTGCGCGGCCGGCCGGTGCCGTGACCGTCGATGAGCTGCGCGACGCCATCCGCGCGGTGATCGAGGAGCCCGGCTACCGCAAGGCGGCCGGGGAACTCGCCGCCGAACTGCGGTCGGCGGCGCCGCTGGCCACCGCCAGCTCGCTGATCACGTCCCTGTGCAGCTCCGGCTGAAGACTTGACGAAGGGTGACCACCATGACCGAGAGCCAGACCCGCCCCATCCGGGTGCTAGTCGTCGTCTCCCCCGGCGACCAGCCCATGTTCACCAGGATGAACCTGCCGCCGTTCGGGACCGGCATCGTGGTCGCCAGCCTGCGCGCGGCGGGCTACGACGTCGACCTGCACGATCTCAACTCGGACTTGCTGCGCATGTGGCAGGCGGGCGAGTTCACCAAGGCCGAGCTCCGCCCGTTCTATGACGAGCGCGCGGTGATCGAGTACATGGGCGGCGCCAGGAACGACTTCCTCGACTCGTTCGCCGCCCGGCTGCTCGCGGGCAAGGACATCGCCGCCGCCGATGTGGTCGGCGTCTCGGCCGGCGGTGACTTCTCGTTCCTTGAGATGCAGTCCGCGGTCGTCATCGGAGCGCACATCAAGCGCCACTACGGCAAGCCGATCGTGATCGGCGGCAACAACCTTGACTACCTGATGCAGTTCAAGGACGCGTTCCATAGCTGGTGGGAAGCCTGCATCACGCACTTCGAGGCGGCGGTGACCGGGCCGGGCGAGGACGTCTTCGTCGACCTGGCGAAGGCGCTCGGCGGCAAGCGCCCGCTGCTGCCGATGGCCCGAGCCGGTGTCGCCAGGCTGGGGGGCAACTCGGTGCTCAGGGCACCAGACGCCGTGCACCGGGTGCTGGCCCCGGACTTCGACGGTCTCATCCTCGACGACTACAACAACTACCTGAAGCACCGGCCGGAGGCCAGCCAGCGCAAGCAGGACTCCGACGAGCAGTGGAACCGCATGCAGCTCTACCAGTTCCCCGCGTACCTGGCCCGGCTGGCCAACGACACGAACGCCGCCCAGTTCGGCAATGGCGTGACCGCCAAGCAGATCATGCCCTACGTCTTCAACTACAACTGCCCGTACTCCTGCGCTTTCTGCACAGAAAGCCTGGAGCGTAACAAGCTCGTGCACGCGACTGTCGACGAAATCATCGATGACATGACCGGGCTGGCCGAGAAATACCAGACCCCGTACTTCTACCTGTTCAACAACTATTTCAATCTAAAAAATGGTTTCGTGGAGGAATTCGCCAGCCGGGTGATCCTGAACGGGGTGAACCTGCACTGGTCGGATTGCGCGCGGTTCAACGACCTCACCTACGAGCGCCTCACGCTGCTCGCCGAGTCTGGCTGCCGCAAGCTGACCTTCGGCCTGGAGACCGCGAGCGGCACGATGCTCAAGATCATCGACAAGCGAGTGCAGCTCACCGAGGCCGACCGGGTCCTGCGCTGGTGCAAGGAGATCGGCATCTGGGCCGACCTGGAAATCATCACCGGAATGCCGCACGAGGACGAGGCCAACTTCGCCGAGACCGTCCGCTTCCTTGAGCGCAACTCCGAGTACATCAACTATTTCCACATCAACAGGTACTTCGTGGCGCCCAAGTCGCTGATGGGCGCGAAGCCCGAGGCGTACGGCATGCGGCTGCGCAAGGTGCCCGACGCGTACCAGCGGCTGCTTGACGCCAACTACCGGTGGCTGGCCGACGACCTGGATATCTCCTACAAGCCGCAGAATTTCCGGGTCTATGAGTTTGACGAGATCGGCGGCCGCAGCTCGGAGCAGCTCGCCGAGGACATCGGCCCGAAGATCGCCAGGCTCAACGCGATTCAGAGCAACGACTTCATCGACGCGTTCCGCGTGCTGAGCATTCAGGCGGAACGGCTGCACAAGACACCGGCCCAGCTATCCAACGAGACGATGGCGCTGGCTTAGCGCCCGCGGGAAGGAGCACTGTGACAACCGCAGAAAGCACGCAGAATACTCCGGGTCAGCCAGTTCCTAACCAGGTCAAGGAGATCCTGGAGCGGGTCATCGCCGAACCGGAATTCGCCAAGGACCTGCTCGATGACCCGGACAATGCGCTGGCCGGCTACGAGCTGACCGAAGTGCAGCTCCTTTTGCTGCGCAGCCTGGACGAGGACGATCTGGCGAAACTCACCCCGGAGAACCTGGATGAGTATTTCGCGGTGGACTCCGCCGTCTATACGCCGGAGGACGCGCGGATGGTCCAGCTCGGCTATGAGACCTACGACGAGGAAGACCTCGAAGGTTAACGATGAAGGCGCTGAGCATCCACCTGACCGACGTGTGCAACAGCAAATGCACGTTCTGCATTGTCGACGCACCGTTCATGAAACAGGACACGATCATGCGGCGCCGGGTCTCCCGGTTCCTGCATGAGCACGCGGGCCAGGACTACGAGGCCGTGAGCCTGCACGGCGGCGAGGCCACGGTCCGGCCTGACTTCCTGGAGATCCTGGACGAGATCAGGGAGCTTGGCTACCCGACGGTGCTGCTCATGACCAACGGCCGCAAGTTCGCCCGGATGCCGTATGCCCGCACCGTGATGGACAAGGGCGTCAGCGAGTTCATCGTCTCGATGCACGGGGCCACCGCCGCCACGCAGGACAAGATCAGCCTCTCGCGCGGCTCGTTCGATCAGGCGGTCCAGGGCATCAAGAACGTCAAGGAGCTGGGCGCCACGGTGCGCACGAACTCGGTCGTCTGCAAGGACAACTACACCGAACTGCCCGACATCATCGACCTCTGCCTCGACCTCGGCGCCGACCAGGTGAGCATCTCCGCCCTGCATACCTCGGGCACGGCGCTGCGCAATTTCGACGCGGTCACCCCGCGCTATGAGGAGATCAGGCCCTACGTGATCGAGGCGACCGACCGGGCGGTCAGCCGGGGCACCAAGCCCTACCTGGAGGGCTTCCCGTACTGCGCGGTGCCGCCCGAGTACGAGCAGTACCTGGTCGACTGGGAGCAGTACAAGTACAAGGTCCTGTACCGCAGCTTCGTGATGGACGACTACGGCGACCACATGGACGACTTCGCGCGGGTCAAGGACGAGCGGTGCGGCAGCTGCGTCTTCGACCAGGTCTGCGGCGGGGTCTACAAGGAATACGCCGAGCTGATCGGCTGGGACGAGTTCCAGCCGAGGGTGCGGGTGACCTGAGCCATGATCCCGATCACCAAGACCGACGACGACCTGTTCGGCACCCTGATCGCCGCGACCAGGCTCGGGCGCATCACCGGGCTCATCGAGCACCTGCGCACCCGCTACGACGAGGAGTGGGACGACCCGCTGGCCGGGCTCCCCTACGCGCTGGCGATGCTCGCGGTGCTGCAGTCGGGCCGCGAGGATCTGCTTGAACTGTTCAACTACACCGAGATCATCGAGACCCTCAGCGATCTCCTCTACCACGAGCCCGACCACTGGCTCGGCCGCTACCTGCGGATTCATACCCGCACGCTGATCCCGGACGGCGAGCACCCGCATTACATCGCGGCCGAGCGGGGCAAGGCGGTGGCTGATGTCGAGGAGCTGATCGAGCGCCAGGGTCGCGGCGGATGGCGGCCGTGGTTCGCGTGCTCCTACGTCGTGGCGGCCCGCGCGTTCTGGCAGGCGGACGACCAGGACCGTGATCAGCTGGCCGCGCTGGTGGCCTCGGCCAGCGCCGCGGCCCGGCAGCCGATCGGGTTCCCTTCGCTCGGCAGCATTATGTGCAGCGCGTTCCTCTGGTACCACAACCGGCCAGAGCTGCCCGAGCGGGACACGGTCAGCGCCATCATGGGCAGCCTCTTCCCCGACCACCCTGCGGTGCGGCGCGAGCTGGCCGGATCGCTGGCGCGAGCGGGGACGACCGGATGAGCGCACCGCCGCGCACGGTCCTGTTCATCGTGACCAGTTTCTGGGCCTACGGGGAGCTGGCGATCGCCACCGAGTTCGCCGGCCGGATGGCTGGCACGGGGTTCAGGCCGCTCTTCCTCATCCCGCCCACGCATCGCAAGCAGGTCGCCGCGGCCGGCCTGGACCACCAGGTCCTGATCCCTGGCGCCGGGAAGATCAACCGTATCCAGCTCCAGGACATCCAGCACGCGCGCCGACCCGCACTGGTCGTGCTCGCCGATTTCATGAACTTCGAGTTCTGTGATCGCCATTACGGGCTGCACCGCAGCGACCTGTCGGTGTTCGACTGCCCGATCGGCACCTTCGACGACTTCGCGTGGGGGCGGCCTGGCGCCTGGCTGGACACCTTCGGGTTCCGGGCGAAGTTCGAGGGCGACATCACGCTCGACGGGCTCTCGTTCCGGCTGCGGCCATGCCCGCTCAACAACCCGCTCGACGACTCCGGCGAGCCTGGCGTGTACCCGTACCCGCTGCTTGAGGACGTCACGAACGTCTGCCTCGCCGAGCGGGCGCGGGTACGGCGGGAACTCGGCCTGGGCAGAGACCGCCCGGTCGTGCTGGTGACCGGCGCGACCTGGCAGCGGACGCACGCCGCCTACCCTCGGGTCACCGAGTTCGTGAATGCCAGCCACGCCATGCTTGAGCGGCTGCTATCGGAACTGCTTCCGCACGCGGACGTGCTGGCCGTCGGGCCCCGGCTGGTGTTCCCCGACCGGACCCCGGCGGGCTTTCATCCCCTCGGCCCGGTGGAGCCAGAACGGTTCGCTCGCCTGATCCAGGCCGTCGACCTGCACCTGTCCAGCAACATCATCTCGGTCAGCCTGCACCGGCTTGCGCTGCGCGGCATCCCGTCGGTAGTCCTGATGAGCTCCCTGCACAAGCGCTCAGGTGAGCTGCGGTGGGAGCTGCCCGTCGCACCGCCGCTGACCGAGTTCGCGCAGCGCGTGATCGACGGCGTGGACTACCTGTACCCGTGCCGGATGTTCCCGGTCGGCTGGTACCGCTTCCTTGACTCGCTGCTGGCAGGGAATCCCTTCAGCGACGTCATCGTGGCGGCCGAGACCTTCGACGAGGAGGCGGCGCTGGCCGCTATCGTCCCGCTGCTCGGCGCCGGGCCGGAGCGCGACCGGCTGGCACTGGCCCGCGAGGCCTATCTCGAAGCGCTGCGCAAACTGCCCGAAGTGGACTCCATCCTGCAGGAGGTGGCCCGATGAGACTGCTGCTTGTCGCTCCGAGCCGGCTGTCCAGAGGTGACGCCATCGTCGCGGCCGACCTGGCCAGGCGACTGCCGAGGTCCCGCTTCCAGGTCGGGTTCGCCGCCGCTGCCGAGGCGGTACCGCAGCTGCACGAGCTCGGCATGCCGACGCTGCCGCTGACCGCCGCCACCCCGGACGGCAACCTGGGCATCCTGGACCGGATGGTCTCGGGCTTCAAGCCGGACTGGCTGATCGTCGCTGACGCGTTCACCCTGCGGCAGCCCGGCGCCTGGTCGAGCCTGACCGGCCTGTCGGTCGAGCTGCTCAAGGAGCGGTACGGCCGCCCGGTCGCGAGCTTCGATCGCCTCGGCTGGCAGGCAGCGGACTACAGGGCCGACCTCTACGGCGGCGGCCAGGTGAGTTTCCCCCGGCTGCTCGACGGCTGCGACCTGCTGATCAGGACCAGCCCGCCGCATCTGCCTGACCCGGCGGGACCTGGCGTCGCGGTGACCGCGCTGCAGCTCGGCGGCCTGCGCGATGGCGGCCGCAGGAGATCGCGCGCCGCCGAGTCCGATGGCCGGGCTCCGGCCGATGACCGCCCGGTGATCTTCCTGGTCAACTCGCCCTGGGAGTACCGCAACCCGGCGCGCTCGCTGGCCGTCGCTCAGCTCGCCGACGCGCTGCCCGCCCTCATCCACAGCCAGCTCGCCGGGTTCGGCCGCCCGCTGCGGGTAGTGCACGTCGGCCCGCGCAAGTGGCGGTTCCCGCCAGCCAGTCAGATCGAGTACCGGCACTTCAGCCGCATGCCTTACCCGATGTTCCACGAGCGGCTGACGGCAGCGGACCTGTTCGTGACCACCAACGTCTTGTCAGTGACCCTGGCGCAGGCCGTGCTGGCCGGGGTCCCCGCCCTGGTCCTGGACAACCCCGCGCGGCTTGGCCAGGACGAGCTGCCCGGCTGGGTCGCGGACGCCGCCCCGCTGCTGCGAGGCGCTTATCCGTTCCGGGTGGCGCCGCTGGGCTGGCACGACCTGCTCGAACCCCTGCTGGCAGGCAATCCCTATCAGGACTGCTTCGCCACGGCGGGGATCTTCGACCGGCCGGCCGTGCTGCGCGCGCTCGCCGAATTGCTCGACGACGGGCCCGAGCAGTCGCGGTCGCGGGAGCGCCAGCAGGACTACCTCAAGCGGCTGGCCGAGCTGCCGCCCGCCGACGAGGCGCTGGCGGCGGCGGTGCGGCAGTGACCACGTCCGCGCCCCCGCTCCCCGGCCTGCCGCCAGTGCTACTGCCTGGCCGGCGGCTCGTCGATCCGGGCGCCGGGCGCGCCTTCCAGCTCAGCATGCGCAATGACTTCCTCACCCCGAGCGGTGCCCCGTATAAGTGGCAGGAGCTGACCGCGAGCCTCGAGCGAACGGTTACCGGCGGCGGTGCGCCGACCGTGGTCCCTGTCCGGTACCGATGGCAGCGGGTGGATGTCCGCACCGGCACTCCGGCCGCCGCCGGGGACCGGCGGGAGTGGACGTTCGCCCGCGGGCAGAGTTTCGGCTCCACGCTCTTGCACACCGAGCTGACCGGCACCGAGCTGACCAGCACAGGGCCGGGCGGCCGGACCCCGCACATCATGGACATCGGCTACCCGGACCTGCCCAAGTCGCCGGCGGTTGACCTGCTGCTGATGCTGAGCTGGGACGCGGTCACGTTCGAGATGATGTGCACCCACCTGACCACCACGCCGGAGCTGCGCGAGATCGGCGGCCAGGCCGAGCTTGAGCGGATCTCTGGGACCTGGGCCGAGCTTCAGTTCTCCGATCCCCGGCTGATCGCGGTCTTCAGGAACGCGCGGACGACCGCACGGCATCTGGGTCACGGGCGCTTCGCCGGCCGTCCCTCGGCGGTCTACTCCACGACCTGCCTGGACTGCGTGCTCGACGTGCGGTCAGGTCCGGTGAAACAGCGGGGCCGCTCATCGTTCTGGGTCACGCTGCAAGTAGACCTGGAGACCTGCGACCTGCTCTCGGCCGAGATGACCGAGATGATCATCGCCACGATCACCGGCTCGGACGGCCAGCGGGTACCGGTCTGCAAGCGGCGCACCGTCCGCATGTGGGCCGCGGCTCCTGAGCTGCAGACCGCCCCTCCCGGCGTCGCCCGCTCCCCTCGGCGTCAGCCCGCCGGCGTGGCTGACCCGGCCGGGCTGGCCGACGCGATCCGCTTCGCCGGGCAGGTGGCCGACTTCCTGGCCTGGCAGGTCTCGTCCCTGGACGACCTGCCGCAGGGGATGTCCGAGCTCGCCCTGATGGGCTTCCGCAGCGTCGTTGGCTCTGACCTCGCCGACACGTGCCGGCAGGTCAAGGCGCTCCGGGCCGATCTGCGAGCGGCGGCCGGCGACGGCGGGCCGGCTAGCGACGCGCTCAGTCAGGCCCTGCCCGGGCACCGCCGCCGCCTGGAGGGACTGCTCGCCTTCGGCCAGCTCGCGGCCGAAGGGGCAGACCGGGGCCTGGTACCCGACGAAGCGGACCGCAAGGCGACCCGTGCCCGCCTGACCGGCCTGGGCAACGACCTCACTGTGCTGCTAGCGCTACTCGACCGGCTGGAACGGCACGCCACCCACGACCCGATGACCGACCGCGATTCCGAGGGGTTGCCATGAAGGCCCTGAGCGTCCACCTGACCGACATCTGCAACAGCAAGTGCTCCTTCTGCATCGTGGACTCCCCGCACATGAAGGAAGACACGATCTCCCGCAAGCGAGTCTCCCGGTTCCTGCGGGAGAACGCCGACAAGGGCTACGAGGCGGTCAACATCCACGGCGGCGAGGCCACCATCCGCCGGGACTTCCTGGAGATCCTCGACGAGATCGCCGAGCTCGGCTATCCCACGGTGCTCCTGCAGACCAACGGCCGCAAGCTCGCTCACATGAAGTACGCCCGCACTGTCGTGGACAAGGGCGTCAGCCTGTTCATCGTCTCGATGCACGGCGCGAAGGGCCTGACCCAGGACCGGATCAGCAAGTCACTCGGGTCGTTCGAGCAGGCCGTCAACGGCATCAAGAACGTCAGGGAACTCGGCGCGAAGATCAGGACCAACTCGGTGGTGTGCAAAGACAACTACACCGAGATCCCGGACATCGCCGACCTCTGCGTAGACCTGGGCGCCGAGCATGTCAACATCTCCGCGCTGCACACCGCCGGCACGGCCCTGCGCAACTTCTGGGAGGTCACTCCGCGCTACGACGAGATCCAGCCGTACGTGCTCGAAGCGGTCGACCGGGTGGTCAGCAAGGGCAAGATGATCACCTTGGAGGGCTTCCCTTACTGCACCATCCCCGGCTACGAGCAGTACATGATCAACTGGGCCGAGAACCAGTTCAAGATGCTGTACCGGACCTATGTGTTCGAGGACTACGAGAGTCACATGGACTCCAACTCCCGCTCGAAGGACGCCAGGTGCGGGGGGTGCGCACACAACGACACGTGCGGCGGCGTCTACAAGGAGTACGCCGAGCTGATCGGCTGGGACGAATTCCACCCGGTCACTCCCGTCACTCCGGTTGCGACGGCGTGACTCGTGCGGCTGATCACCGCTGCCGATGACGAGCTGTACGGGCTGGTCAGCATGGCCGGCAAGCTCGGCCGGGCGACGAGGCTACTCGACCGGCTCGACGCCGAGCGCCTGGCCGGCCCTGCCAGCGCGGAAGCGGCGCACAGGTACGCGCTGGCGCTGATGGCCGTGCTGCCCAGCATCGGCATCGAGCTCGCCGCGCACGCCCAGTTCAGTGCCACCGCCGAGGCCTTCGGCGAGGTACTGCACCTGGACCAGGACAACTGGCTCGCGCGCTACGGCCGGGCCCGGCTGCGGGCCCTGATTCCGCATAGCTACGGCTCCTACGTGGTCGAGCTGACCGGCGACCTCGCCGACGCCAGCGACGACCTGGACTACCTGCTTGACCTGCAGGCCGGCCAGGTACAGCAGCCGTACTTCGTCAGCACCCACGCCCTGGCGGCGGTGATCGACCGGGTGGTCGGCCGGGCCCCGGCCAGCAGGCCAGCCCTGGCCGGCGCGCTGGCCGCCTGCACCGGGGTTCCGGCCGCGCTGCCGGCCCTGGGCGCGGTGCTGTGCGAGCCGCTGGTCACCCTGTACGCGGGATCGGCCGATACCGAACGGCAGGCGCTCGGCGAGGTGATGTCCGCGCTCTATGGCGACCAGCCGGCCGTCGCGGCCCTGCGCACCTCCCCGGCCAGGCGGTGATGGCGGTGCGCTTCCGGCGGGTGCTGTTCATCGGGCTCGGCCACCTGTCCAACGGGGACATCAGCATCGCGGCCGACTTCGCCAGGCAGCTCCCGCCCGGGCAGTTCGAGGTCGGATTCGTGACGACCTCGGCGACCGCGCCCTACGTCCGCGCGACCGGCCTGGCCGTGTACCCCCTGGAGAGCAGGGACCCGCAGGTCAACCTGGAGACCTTCGACCGGCTGGTCGCCGATTTCCGGCCTGACCTGCTCGTCGCGGCTGACGCCTACACGCTGTATTACTCCACCCCCTGGTCGGGTCTGAGCATGGAGCTGCTGCGGGAGCGCTACAACGTCGCGCTCGCGAGCTTCGACCAGTACGACTATCCGGCCGCCGAGTACGTGGTCGACTTCTACGGCGGCCACCGGACGCTGTTTCCCCGCCTGCTCGACGAGTGTGACCTGCGGATCCGCAACAGCCCGCTGAACCGCCCTGTGCCGGGCGAGCCAGGCGT
Source organism: uncultured Actinomycetota bacterium (assembly GCA_963819285.1). GTDB lineage: Bacteria > Actinomycetota > Actinomycetes > Streptosporangiales > Streptosporangiaceae > Chersky-822. Next base: position 297,609 of record CAWFVM010000004.1, on the reverse strand, counting down.
GATCGTGACCCCGATGGCGTGCGGCGGATCGTCGCCCATGCCGGCCACCCGGCGGCGGACTGAGCCCCCGACGGTCTTCCTCACGAACTCGCGCTGGGAGTACGTCAATGTGGTCAGCTCGCCGGCCATGTCACAGCTCATGCACGCGATGCCGGGGATCATCCACAGCCACCTCGCCGCGCTTGACCGGCCGCTGCGGGTCGTCCACGTCGGGCCCGCCCGGTGGGAATTCCCCCTCGCTCCGCAGCTCGACTACCGCTACGCGGCCCGGCTTGACCCGCCCGAGTTCCACGCCCAGCTCGCCGGCGCTGACCTCTACCTCACCGCCAACGCCGTGTCGGTGACGCTGACCCAGGCAGTGCTCGCCGGCGTCCCCTCCCTGCTGCTCGACAACCACAAGCTGCTCGACCTGGCCTCGCTGACTCAGAACGGGTCGGCGCCGGCCTGGCTGACGCAGGCCGCGCCTGGCCTGACGATCGCGTACCCGTTCCGGGTCTTCCCCTGGGGATGGCACTCCTTCCTCACGCCGGTGCTCTCGGACAATCCCTACGTGGAATGCTTCCTGTCCGCCGGGGTGTTCGAGCGGCGGCGCGTCCTGCGGGCCCTGACTGAGCTGCTTGACGATCGGTCCGTCCGGACCCGGCTCGGGGAGCGGCAGGCCGCCTTGCTGCACCAGCTTGACCTGCTGTCCCCGCCCGGAGACGCGCTCGACGCCGCCAAGCTCGCCGGCCGGTAGCGAAAGGCCAGCGATGGAAGGGATGCCATGACTGAGCCAGCCCAGACGGTGCCAGCCCAGCTGCCCCGGATGCCGTTTGAGCAGCCGCATCCGCTGCGGCCAGCGCCGTTACTCCAGGCCCTGACCGACCGCGGCCCGGTCCACCGGGTGCGGACGCCCATGGGCGACGAGGCGTGGCTGGTCACCGGCTACGACGAGGTCCGGTCGCTGTACAGCGGCGATCAGCTCGGCCGCTCGCACCCGAGGCCGGAGCGCGCGGCCAGGCTGACCGCGTCGGCGCTGTTCGGCGGCCGGCCGAGGGAGAACCACGCCACCGAGGACCATGACCGGGCCTGGTTCAAGGAGGTACTGCACACCATCATGTCGCCGGCCAGGCTCCGGGACCTGCGGCCCTGGGTGGACACGCTGGCCACCACGCTGCTCGACGAGCTGGCCGCCGCCGCCCGGCCGGCCGACCTGGTCGAGCTGGTGGCCGTGCCGCTGCCGACCCTGGTGATCTGCAAGCTGCTCGGCGTCCCGGCCGAGCACCTGGCCCGCTGCCAGAAGCTCTCCGAGGCGATCGCCTCCGCACGGGACGAAGAGCGCTCAAGGGCGGGCCTGGCCGAGCTGACCAGCGACCTGAGCGAGCTCGTGGCCGGACGGCGCACCGAGGCGGACGGGCTGCTCACCCGGCTGCGCCGGCCCCGTACCGGATCCCGCCCGATGTCATTGGCCACATCGGCGCTTCGCTGATGTTCACCGGCCATCACACCACGGTCGTCGCGATCGGCTACGGAGCATTGCTGCTGCTCGCGAACCCAGACCAGCACCGGGCTCTGCGTGACGATCCAAGGCTGTTGCCTGTCGCGGTTGAAGAGTTCCTGCGGATCGGCAATGTGGGCGTCAATACCGGCGGCGGCAACGGAATCCCGACCTACGCCCGGACGGACATTGACGTCGGCGGTGCGCGGATCAGCGCCGGGGACCTGGTCCTGCTTGACACCGGCGCGGCCAATCATGACGGGCAGGTGTTCGGGGACGCCTACCGGTTCGATCTCGGCCGGGCGGCCAACCCGCACCTCACGTTCGGATACGGGCGGCATTACTGCCCGGGGGCGGGCCTGGCCCGGCTTGAGCTGCAGGCGCTGTTCGCCGCGCTCATCCCCCGCTTCCCGACGCTTCGGCTCGCCGCTGACCTGGCGGACCTGCGCGCCCACGACGATCAGATCACCGGGGGGCTGGTCGCCCTGCCGGTCACCTGGTGAGCCCGGTCCCGGTCAGCGTGCCCGCCGGGGTCGGCCGGACCGCACTCGGCGTGGCCATGGTCCGCGCGATGGAGAGCCGGCGCAGCGACCGGCTGTTCCTCGACCCCTACGCCGCCGCGTTCCTCGCTGCCGCACCGGAGGTCTTCGACCGAGCCGAGCGCGGCACGGTGGCGTGCGTGAGCGGTCTGTCGTCGGCGGGGGCCGACTTCTGGTCGCAGGCGGTGATCCGCACCAGGTTCTTCGATGACCACCTGCTCGGCGTGACCGGGCGGGGCGTCCGCCAGGTCGTCTTGCTCGGTGCCGGACTTGACACCAGGGCTTACCGGCTCGACTGGCCGCCGCGTGCGGGTGTTCAAGCTCGACCTGGCCGAGGTGCTCGATTTCAAGCAGCGCGTCCTGGCCGGGCGGCGGGCAGTGCCCCGGTGTGCCCGCCTGCCGGTGCCCGCCGACCTGCGCGAAGACTGGGGCGAGCCGCTGATCAGGGCCGGCCTGCACCTAGCCGAGCCGACCGCCTGGCTGCTTGAGGGGCTCCTGATCTACCTGTCGGCACCGGCGGTCATCACCCTGCTCACCAGGCTCGGCGAGCTGTCCGCCGCGACTAGCCAGCTGGCGTTCGAGTGCGAGGACGCCAGCGCGGACACCTTGCGCGAGCAGGCTCGCCGGCTGCCTGCCATGGCGGCGTACGCGACGCTCTGGCAGGGCGGCCTGCCCGACGTGCCCGGCTGGCTGGCGGCCCGAGGGTGGCTGACCAAGCTCCACGATCGAGCTGACCTCGCCGCCGGCTACGGGCGGCCCGTGACGGGGCCGTCCCGTGGCGGGTTCGTCACCGCTAGCCGCTGCGGCGGCCAGGAGAGCCTGGCGGCGGACTGACTCCCGCCAACCCACGCCGGACAGACTCACGCCAGCCGACCCGCACCCACCCGACCCGCACCCGCACCCGCACCCGCACCCGCACCCGCACCCGCACCCGCACCCGCACCCGCACCCGCACCCGCACCCGCACCCGCACCCGCACCCGCACCTGACAGACTCGCACCCAGCCGACCCCGCCGGGGTTCCGTGATCATGGTCGGGGTCTTGATCACGGAATCTGGCCGGGGCGATCACACGACTCATGTTCCGTGATCAAGCTCTGTCTCATGATCACGGAACACTGCACGGGGTACCTGAGCGCCTGGCCGGGGTGGCTGGACTGGCCGAAATAGCGAATACCTGGCATATCGTCCAGTTCGGATCGATAAACGATCAAGGAGACAGTTTCGCCAATCCCTTCGAGCGCCCGGAATAGCCGAATTGGTAAACTGGGTCATATCGTGATGTGATCCTTAAGATCCTTTCAAAGAGGAGAGGAAGGCATGCGCATCCAGGTCAGGCGGCGCGGCGGCCAAGCTCTTGTGTCAGTGCTGGTATCTGCCATCCTCGCGATGTCCCCGGAGGCGATAGCGGCGAGCCGGAGCGGGCCAGCCGTACCTGCGGTCTCCGTCTCCGATCATGGCTTCCTGTACAGCGTGGCCGCCACGTCCGGCCGGAATGCCTGGGCGGTGGGGCGGATCGGCGGCGCCTTCAGGTCCAGGCCGCTGATCGCGCACTGGAACGGCATGAGGTGGCAGGCAGTGCCCGGCCTTAAGCCCGCGGAAGGCGCACTCGACGGAGTGGCCGCGACCTCGGTGCGCAGCGCCTGGGCGGTCGGCTTCGCCGGCACCGGGACAGACAGCCGTCCCCTGATCCTGGCCTGGAACGGCCGGGCCTGGAAGCGGGTACCCAGCCCGAGTTCCGGCAGCAGCCAGCTGATCGGGGTGGCCGCGACGTCGGCTCGCAACGCCTGGGCCGTCGGGGGCACTACGGCGGGCAAGACCTTGATCCTGCGCTGGAACGGCGCGACGTGGAAGCGGGTACCCAGCCCGATCGGGGGCATCCTGATCAGCGTGGCCGCGACGTCAGCGCGGAATGCGTGGGCAGTTGGCTTCACTGGTCACTTCCCCCGCGAGAAGACCCTGACCCTGCACTGGAACGGCGTGGCGTGGAAGCGGGTACCCAGCCCGAGCCCGGCCCGCGCCAGTGATCTCTACCGGGTGGCCGTAACCTCGGCGCATAACGCCTGGGCCGTTGGCTGCACGGGCTGCAACGGCTCAAACCCCAGGCCACTGATCTTGCGCTGGAACGGCACGACCTGGAAGCAGGCCCCCAGCCCTGGTGACGTCCGCGTCGCCATCCTCTATGGCCTGGCCGCGACCTCGGCGCGGAGTGCGTGGGCGGTCGGCGGCGGTGCCGTGAGCTCAGCGGCCGTGCTCCTGCGCTGGAACGGCGTGGCGTGGAAGCGGGTGCCCAGCCCGGAATTCCCGCACGGCTCGGCCCTGATCGGCGTGACCGCAGGCACCTCCCGCAGCACCTGGGCCGTCGGATTTACCGGCAGGCTCTTCAGCTCTGGTGCACGGACCCTGATCCTGCGCTGGAACGGTTCCGCCTGGCACTGACCAGGTCTAGGCTGCCTGAGTGTGATTTCGGCGCCAGACATTCCCGGACACACCGTAACCGGGGTTCTCGGCTCAGGTGGGTTCGCCACGGTCTACCGCACCTGGCAGGTCGCCGTGGGCAGGGAAACGGCCGTCAAGGTCGACAGCCGGCAGCTCCATACCGAGCGCGACCAGCGGCGCTTCGTCCGTGAGGTGACGGCGGCCGGCCAGTTGTCCGGGCATCCGCACGTCATCGACGTCTACGACGCGGGAACGCTGCGCGACGGGCGACCGTACCTGGTCATGGAGCTGTGCCCGAACGGCTCTCTCAATGACGAGCTGCACCGCAGCGGGCCGATGAGTGCGGAGCTGGTCTGCCGGATCGGCACCAGCCTGGCCGACGCGCTCGCGGCGGCCCACACGGCCGGCATCTTGCACCGGGACATCAAGCCGGCGAACGTCCTGATCAATCGTTTCGGCGTGGTCGGCCTGTCCGATTTCGGGCTTGCCTCGATTGTCGCGGCCACCGGCGAGCAGTCAGTCACCCGCGAGGCGCTGACCCCGGCGTACGCGCCCCCCGAGAGCTTCGACGCGGCCGAGCCGACAGTGGCGGCCGACGTGTATTCCCTGGCTGCCACCTTGTACACCCTGATGGCAGGCCGGCCGCCGCGCTTCCCCGCTGATACGCAGTCGCCTGGGCCGGGGATCACGGCCATCCTGGCTATGCACAGCCGACTGGTCGACGACATTCCCGGCGTACCCGCCGCGATGGTGGCCGTCCTGCGCCAGTGCCTGGCGACCGACCCTGCGGCCCGGCTGTCCAGCGCGGCCGCCCTCCGCGATCAGCTCGCCTGGCTCCAGGGACAGCCATTCGACGGCCCTGCCCAGGCTCCGCCGCATCGCCCGCCGCAGCCGGACCTGAGCGTGCGGCCGACCTGGGCCTGGGGCGGCCGCCGGACCTGAGCGGGCAGCCGGCCTGGGGCGGGCCGCCGGACCTGAGCGGGCAGCCGGACCGTGCCGCCATGCCGTCGCTGCACACCGCGCCGCATGCCGGACCCAGCCAGAGCTGGACGTCGCCCCCGGCAATTCCCGGCGGTCCGTGGAACCGGACCACGGCTCCAGGTCCCATGCCGGGCGCTCACGCAGCCATCCAAGTCCACAGGCGGCGGCCCGTGGCGCTAGCCGCGACTGCCGGCGGTGGCCTGGTGCTGGTCATCATCGCTGCCCTGCTCGTCGGCTCGCGGCTGCTCGGCCCCGGCACTGGCCAGGGCGTCGCCCCTGGAAGCAGCGGTTCCGCCGGGGCGATCGACACCTTCGGGATCGCCACAACTACCAGCCACTGCCCGGCCGCGTCCGTGCGGGGAGCGAACGCCCGCTGCCCGGCGGCGCCGGAATGCTGGGCCGGGCTGCTGGAGGCCGAAGGCGTCGTCACCACCGAGGCCGAGCCCTGCACCACTCCGCACAGCTGGCAGACGTTCGCGATCGGCATCATGCCGACCGGCGCATCGAGCTTCAACGTCAACCTCGTGCAGGGCAACTCGACCGTGCGCGCGGTCTGCTCGGCCGCTGTCATGCTCCGCTCCCGCACCGGCCACGCTCAGCAGATCCCGCGTAGCCGGTGGCAGATCCAGGTCGTACCCCCCGACGAGGCGGCGTACAACAGCGGCGTCCGCACCTACCGATGCCTGGCCTCCCTAGGCCTCGATGCCCTGAAATCGTCCGCGTTCGGCCCGTAGCGCAGGGATCAGCCCGGTCGCGTGGCGAGCCTGCCGGGCATGGCCCCTCTCGGAGGTACTGGCGGGTCCGGTATTGCCTGCGGCACCCGGCGCCGCCACTGATACTCGATCACGCCCAGGGCGGTGATCACGGCAGGAGGTGCTGGCGCCCTGCTAATAGTCCGTAGTCATGCCGGATGCGGTGATCACGGAGCCCTGGTGGCGTGATCACGCAGGTGATGTTCCGTTATCACGATGAGGACCGCGATCACGGAACATGGCTGGCGCGAGTTCCGTGAAGTGAGAGCTGGGCGCCGGACGATGCGCCTCCGGGCCGGGGCTGGCGCAGGCGCGCGGACCCCGGCTGGCAGTCTCCGCACATCAGCTGCCAGCCCGGTCACGGCACTGCCGCCAGGACCAGGTCCCGGGCTCCGGCGCTCGCCGGCCGGCCCCAGCTATGTCACATCGATGGTGCTCCAGCCCCAGCTCTGCCACATCGATGGGGCTCCGCCGGGGCACACCTGACACCCCCGCAGCGGCCAGCGCCCAGCCGGACGGCGTGCCCTCGATGCAGAGCGTCAGGCAAAGCAGCCGGCATCGAGGGCACACCGCCCGGCTAACCCCCCGCCAGGTCTGACACCGACTGCCAGCCCGGTCATGGAATCCGCGCCAGAACCAGAACATGGGCGGCGTGATCACAGGGGAAAGCCGGACTAGCTCTCCTGCCTAGGTAACTCTCCTGCGTCATTTGAACGGATGGCGCGGCACCCAGATCCTGTCGCACTTCCACATCGAGGCCGGAACCGGTAAATCGGGCACTGCGCAGGACGCTTTTCTGTAGTAGTAGCGTTTTCCGCCAATACCCGGCCCGGTCAGCCAAATTTGTCCTGCGCAGCGCCGCCGACCGGCTGAGGCGTGCCGCCGACCGGCTGGGCGACGGCGGGCTCGGCTGGCGACGGGGCGGGCTGGCCAGGCTGGCCGATTTGGGCGGACTGGGCGGCAGCGAGTTTGGTGGCGGTGACCTCGAAGTAGTCGGTGCCTTTGTGACGGGGGTTGTCGGAGCCCCAGTGGCCGTTTCTGGGTTGCGGGATCAGCTTGGGAATGCGCTTCGAGCAGTGAATATAGGCCTCGGTGACGTGGATCAGAACCCACTGCACCGCCTGGCGCCCTGGCGGCTCGGACTCCGAGACTTCAAGATCGAACTCCCGGATCCTGGCCGGCGGGACGATGTCGGCCTCGCCGTTGACGTGCAGGCCGATGAGATCGTCGGTGAAGTCCACGAGGAAGATTCCGATGTGCGGGTTCTGCAGAATGTTGCCGAGGCTGGCCATCACGCCGTTGCCGCGGTACTCCGGGTAGGCGATGGTGCGGCTGTCCAGGACCTTGATGAAGCCGGCGGCACCGGCGCGGAAGCTGCAGTCGCACTCACCCCGGCCGTCGCTCGTGGCTATGAACGCCATTTCCATGCGCTGGATGAAGTCCCGCATGACCGGCGTGAGCTGATGGGTGACCTGTTTGCTGTAGAACTGGCTCGCCCGCTGGGTCGTGCCGAGTTTTTCCTGGAGGATGCGTTCGCCCGCCGCGCCTGAGCGGTCCTGCTGAACGTGACGCCTCCACGCGGGAATGAGAGCTCTGGCCGCAGTACGTAGCGCTGTCATCGCCTCGGTCCTTCCGCGATCATGATCGTGGCTCCGGCGTCGGCTTCTCAGACCCGCTGCCGGAGACCTAAGCGTGCACCACCCAGCCGGACGCCCACCTTGCGCTCCACCTTGACGACGACATTGCATCCCAGGTCACAGGCCTAGCTCAGCGACGGCTGGGAACGTGGGTGAATCCGGCCGGGATCGCGCTGCGGGGGTGAGCAGCCGCAGGTTGGCCGGGCTGTCGGGCAGCCACGTGTAGTCGTCGCGGATAGCCGGGGCTACCGGAGACCCTGGCCGGCGGGGTCACGAGTCCCGGACCGGCAGGTAGCTTCCGGGCTGACCCAGAGTTCCACCATGCCGCGCGCAGCGACCCTGACGCAACTCCATGCGCGCTGGCCGTCGAGTGACCCGGCCGACTATGGCGATCTTTCCGGCCCGGTACTTCGGCGCGGAGTACGCGGCCTGCTGGCCGGATTTGACGGCAGCGGGGCGGGCCCGGGGGCCGAGCCGGTCGGGCCGAGCCGAACGGATAGTCGGTCCGGCTCCAGGTCCGGTTCCGCGTAGTTGATCATGATGAGACGGTTTTGTGCGCGGTCATGGTGACGACGAGCCAGTGACCGGATGGCCGGCGGTCGTCTAGCGTTTCGGTCCGGCGCGTGTCGCTGCGTGTGCTCTCCACGTCCTGTCGATGACACGCGCCCCAGTCTGAGAATCCGGGGCGTGGCTCAGCGTGTACCAGATGGCAGTGTTCGCGTTGAGCGCGGCCTTCATGTGCCGGCCACGACGCCGCGGTCTGAGGCCAGCCGCGCGCCGACCGAGCCGACCGAGCCAGCCGCGCGCGCCCGGCGCCCGTGCTGCCGGGGTGGGGCCGCCCGGGCCGTCACGCCGATCACGCCAGCGGCCACCGAGAGCCGCCGCAGCGGCGACGACGGCACCGAGGCGCCAGGTCGCGAACGCTGAGCGTACTCGATGCGGCGGATAGGCCCGGCGGGCCGCGTCCTGGTCAGTCAGGTTCTCGAAGTCGGCGAGGATGGCGGTCAGCAGCCGGTCCTCGAACCGGTCTCGGGCTGCGAGGCTGCGAGCGGGTTTGCGTTCATTGAATGACCTCATTCAGTTGAGGCTGGGGGCCGGGCGAGAACGGGACAGCGCGCTGGCGGGCCGGGGGGTCGCCGTCGGTGGCGGCTGAGGCGGCGAGAGCCCGCTGAGTGCACGGCGGGCGCCGGTCAGCCGCATCCGGAAAGCGGCCGGGCTGATGCCAAGCACCTGAGCCGCCTCGCCTGGCATAGCCCGTCCGCTCCGACCAGCGCCAGCGCCTCGCTGGCACGAGGCCGAGGGTCCGATCGCCTGAGCACGGCCCGGCTGGACCGGGCCGCGTCCATCCGCTCTTCCAGCCGCTCGATGTCACCCTGGTCGATGAGAGCGCGGCCCGCGATCCTGGCCGTCGCCGCGAGTTCCCGGCCCCGGCGGCGCTGCGCCCCGGCGATCAGCCGGGCGGTGATCCCCAGCAGCCAGGCCCCCGGCGCCCCGCGCCAGGGTCGTAGCCCCGGGCCGAGGTCGCGACAGTCACGAAGGTAGTCGCCACCAGGTCGGCGACGTCGGCAGGCTCCCGGACTCGCCGGGCGGTGAACCCGATCACCCGGTCCACATGCCTGCGGTAGAACAACTCGAAGGCGGCCGGGTCGGCGCTGAGCCCGAAGCAGCTCTTCGTCTGTCGGTTCGCTGTCCATACCTGTACTTGTCGCAGCCGGCCGGGCGCAAGGAAATTCTCGCGCCACAGTACTAATGTCCGATTCGAACAGGTTGCGCTAGTTTGCTGTCATGAGACCTGCCGAGATCGCGCACCTGCATGTCCTCAGCCGGCCCGCCGTCGCCCCGGACGGCCGGCTTCGCCGTCGTGGCCATGATCCGGCCTGACCTTGACTCCGACGACTATCGCGGTCACCTGTGGATCGTGCCGACCGACGCGTCCGTGCCGCCTCGGCCCTTCACCTCGAGCTGGCGCGACACCGCGCCGGCCTGGTCGCCGGACGGCGCCTGGCTGGCCTTCCTGCGCGTGACCGGCAAAGAAGGGGCAGGCGCCAGGCCTGCGATCTACGTGATGCCGACGGACGGGGGTGAGCCCCGGCGGGTCACCGACCAGCCGCTCGGCGCCGGCGCCCCGGTCTGGAGCCCGGATTCCCGCCGGATCGCCTACGTTGCGCGTGTCCCCGAGCCTGGCCGCTACCTCCCGGCCGGACTGAGCCGGCGCCGACGCCGAGCCGCCCAGGCGGATCAGGACCCTGCAGTACCGCGAGGACAACCTCGGCTTCTACACCGACCGGCGAGCGCACGTATTCGTCGCGGACCCGTTCCCCGCCGCCGACCCCGGCCCCGGCCCCGCCGCCACGTCCGTCCAGGTCACCAGCGGCGACTTCGATCACTCCGCCGTCGCCTGGAGCCCGGACGGCCAGCACCTGGCCTTCGTCTCCGCCCGGCACGACACGCGCGGCACCGACCTCGCCAAGGACGTCTGGCTGTGCGCCCCTGATGGCACCCGGCTGCGGCCGATCACCCGCGGCGGCACGGCCGAAGGCCCCCCGGCCCGGCTCTCCGTCGACCAGGCGGCATTCACCCCCGACGGCACCTCGGTCTGCTTCACCGCCACCGACCTCGGTCCTGACGGCCGCGACATGATGGGCCGCAACCCTGGCCTCTGGTCGGTCCCGGCCGATGGCGGACGGCCGCCCAGCCGGCTCACCGAAAGCGAGCCCGTCCACCTGGTTCGCGGTGCCGCGATCCAGGCGACGCCGGCCGCCTGCTGGCCTGCGCGGAACACCGGGGCGCGATCGACTTGCTGCTCATCCCCTACGACGGCGGCGAGCCCGCGCGGCTGCTGTCTGGTCAGCGCCAGGTCGAGGCGATGGTGAGCACGGAACCAGTTCTGGTCGCCACCGTCAACGATCCTGGCACGGGCGGCGAACTGATTGCCCTGGCGGACGGCACGGAGCGCCGGCTTACCTTTTTCTCCAGAATCTCGTCGCCGCGCCCGATGGAAGAGCTCACCGCTACCGCACCGGACGGCTACCCGGTGCATGGCTGGATCGTGCGTCCCAAGGGTGCGGGTCCGCACCCCGCGCTGCTGATGATCCACGGCGGCCCGTTCACCCAGTACGGCTGGCGGCTGCACGACGAGGCCCAGGTGTATGCCGATGCTGGCTACGCGGTCATCATGGGCAATCCGCGCGGGTCGTCTGGCTACGGGCAGGCGCACGGCAGGTCGGTTATCGGCGCCGCGGCGACGATCGCGGCCGCCGACCTGCTCGCCCTGCTGGACGCCGCGCTGGCCGCCGGCGAACTCGACGGCTCCCGCGTCGGCGTGCTCGGCGGGTCTTACGGCGGCTACATGACGACCTGGCTCGCCGCGCACCACGGCCAGCGGTTCAAGGCCGCTATCAGCGAGCGCGCGGTCAACGCCATCGACAGCTTCCGCGGCTCAAGCGACATCGGCTGGTTCTTCACCGCCGCCCTGTGGGGCGCCGACCCCGAGGGCTGGCCCGCGCAGAACCCGCTCAGCTTCGCCGATCAGATCACCATGCCAATGCTGATTATCCACTCCGAGCACGACTGGCGGTGCCCGGTCGAGCAGGCTCAGCGGCTATTCGTCGCGCTCAGGCTGCGCGGCGTCCCGGCCGAGATGCTGCTATTCCCCGGCGAGGGCCACGAACTGTCGCGCGCCGGACGGCCCAGCCATCGGCTAGCCCGCTTCGAGGCCATACTCGACTGGTGGGCAAGTCATTTGCAGTCGTAACAAATCGCAGGAGGCCCATCCCGCTCCCTTGACGAATTGCCAGCACCGGGCCTCAAATGAAAGGAGTAACCGGCGCCGGAAGGAGCCCATAGTGAAGCGGATCCGGCTGGCGAACTTAAGACGTCCGTTACTGGTCAGTGTGGCGTTATCGCTGGGCGCGGCCTGCTGCCTCGTCGCTGGCCCGGTGACCGGGGCAACCGCGGCGGTAGCCCCGACCTCCATTACGGTCAGCGGCACCAGCGCGGGCCGGACGTTCGACGGCATCGGCGCGATCAGCGGCGGCGGCGGCAACTCCCGGCTGCTGACGGACTACCCGGCCGCGCAGCAGACAGCAGATCCTCGACTACCTGTTCAAGCCCGGCTACGGCGCCGACCTGCAGATCCTCAAGGTGGAGATCGGCGGCGACACCAACTCCACCGACGGCTCCGAGTCGAGCATCGAGCACGCCGCCGGCACCGTCAACTGCAGCAACGGCTACGAGTGGTGGCTGATGGAGCAGGCCAAGGCGCTGCAACCCGAACATCAAGCTCTACGGGCTGGCCTGGGGCGCGCCCGGCTGGATCGGCGGCGGCACGTTCTTTTCCACCGACACGATCAACTACCTGGTCAGCTGGCTGAACTGCGCGGCCTCGCACGGCCTGACCATCAACTACCTCGGCGGCTGGAACGAGCGCGGCTACAACATCTCCTGGTACGAGCAGCTGCGGTCCACGCTGAACGCCGACGGCTACTCGGGCGTGCAGATCGTCGGCGCCGACAGCGACTGGAGCATCGCCACCGACATCGCCGGCAACTCCGCGTTCGCCAGCGCCGTCTCGATCATCGGCGTGCACTACCCGTGCGCGGGCGGCGACGGCGGCAACGCCGACACCTGCCCGGGCAACTCGACCGCCGAGGGCACCGGCAAGCCGCTGTGGGCCAGCGAGAACGGCTCGCAGGACCTGAACTGGGGGCGCCCGCGCTGATCCGGTCCATCACCCGCGGCTACATCGACGCCGAGCTGACCGCGTACATCAACTGGCCGCTGATCGCCGCCGTCTACCCGAACCTGCCCTACAACACTGACGGGCTGATCCTGGCCAACCAGCCCTGGTCGGGCGCGTACAGCGTCGGCGAGAGCCTGTGGGCCACCGCGCAGGTCACCCAGTTCACCGCGCCGGGCTGGCAGTTCCTCAACTCCGGCTCCGGCTACCTGGGCGGAGCCGAGTCCAACGGCAGCTACGTCACGCTCAAGTCCACCGACGGCACCGACTACTCCACGATCATCGAGACCACGACCGCCACCGCCGCGCAGACCGTCAGCGTCAACGTCTCCGGCGGCCTGTCCACCGGGACCGTGCACGTGTGGGCGACCGACGTCAGCACGCCGAGCGCCGGGCCGCAGTTCGCCCAGCAGGCCAGCATCACCCCGGTCGAACGGCTCCTACTCGCTGACCGTGCAGCCTGGCTTCATCTACACCCTGACCACCACCACCGGCCAGGGCAAGGGCACCGCGGCCAGCCCGGCCCAGAGCACCCTGGGCCTGCCCTACTCCGACACCTTCGACAGCGACGCCGCCGGCCAGCAGCCGCAGGTACCTGTCCCAGAAGCAGGGCGCCTTCGAGGTCCGAGCCGTGCGCCGGCGGCCGGTCCGGCCAGTGCGTCCAGCAGCAGGCGGCCGCCCAGCCGATCGAATGGGACGGCAACGCCAACCCTTACACCATCGGCGGCAACCTGAGCTGGGCGAACTACACGGTCTCGGCCGACGCGCTGATGGAGCAGGCGGGCGCGGTGCAGCTGCTCGGCCGGGTCGGCGTCCAGCACAGCTTCAGGCCCGGCCGACATCAACGACTACTACCTGCAGCTCAGCAACACCGGCGCCTGGTCGATCGTCCGCAACTACACCGGCGGCACGCTCACCACGCTGGCCAGCGGCACGGTGACCGCGCCGGGCACCGGGACCTGGCAGCACCTGGCGCTGACCTTCAGCGGTCACGCGATCTCCGCGGCGATCAACGGCACGACGGTCGGCACCGGTCACCGACTCGTCGTACTGCCTCCGGCATGGTCGGCCTCGGCACGTCCGGCTACCAGACCGACCAGTTCGACAACCTGTCGGTCACGCTGGCCGGCTCGGCCACGCCCGACCGGGCCGATCGTCGCGGGCGACGACACTGGCCGACTGCGTGGACGCCAACGGCGGGTCGGCCGCCAACGGCACCAAGGTGCAGATGTGGGCCTGCAACGGCAGCGTCAGCTCGCAGAGCTGGACCATGGCCAGCAACGGCACCGTGCAGATCAACGGCAAGTGCCTGGACATCACCGGCGCCAGCTCCGCCAACGGCACCCTGATCGAGGAGTGGGCCTGCAACGGCGGCGCCAACCAGCAGTGGCTGGCGGTCAACGGCGAGCTGGTCAACCCGGCCTCCGGCAAGTGCCTGGACGACCCCGGGTTCAACACCGCCGAGGGCACCCAGCTCGACCTGTGGACCTGCAACGGCGGCTCCAACCAGCAGTGGTCAGTCCCCTAGCCGGCGTCAGGCCTGCTGGCCGCGCTCGCGCTGAAGGTCGCCGGCCGTCATTCCGCCGTCTACCAGCAGCGTGGTCCCGGTGATGAACTCGGCGTCCTGGCTGGCGTAGAACACCGCCGCGGCGGCCACATCGCTGGCCTGGCCGATCCGGCCGATCGGGGGCACCGGCCAGTCGCCGCTGTCCTGCGCCCGGTGCTCCTCGCCAGGCGGCGCCAGGTGCCGCATGCCCGGCCAGATGTCGCCGGGGCAGAGTACGTTCGAGCGCACCCCGTCCCGGCCGCCGTCCAGCGCCAGCATCTTCCCCAGCATGACGACGGCGGCCTTGGTCACCGAGTACAGGCCGGTTGCCTGCTCGCCCCAGATTCCGGCATCGGAGGCAATGTGGATCATGCAACCTCGCTGCCGGGCCAGGTGCGGGTAACAGTGCTGCGCATACAGCAGGTAGCCCCGGACGTTGACGTTCATGACCCGGTCATAGTCGGCGAGCGGCGTCTCGATGAGCCGCGCGGTCACCCCAAGGCCGGCGTTATTCACCAGCACGTCCAGGCCGCCCAGCCGATCCGCCGCGGCGGCGACGGACGAAGGAAATCGCCTCGGGATCGCCCGCGTCAGCCGGGATGAACTGGGCACCGGGCCCTAGCGACCGCACCGCGCGCTCGCCGAGTTCCTGATCGCGGCCGGTGATCACCACCCGGGCTCCTTCACCGAGGAAACGCTCGGCTATGGCCAGGCCCAGACCGGTAGTACCGCCCGTGACCAGCACCCTCTTGCCCTCAAGCAGCCCCATGATCGCTCAGTCTAGAAGCGACCTGGCCGCCGGAGGTCAAGACCACAGCTGCGCTGTCTTGTCGTAGCTGGCAGTGGCGAGCAGCGCGCCGTCTGGACTGAACGCGACGCCGACTACGGAGTCGGTGTGGCCGGTGAGGATGCGCACGGGCGCGCCCGAGGCCACCTCCCACAACCGCGCCGTGCGGTCGTGGCTGGCCGTCGCCAGCCTTCCCCCGTCCGGGCTGAACGCCACCCCCATCACAGCGTCCGTATGGCCGGCCAGAGTACGCACCAGAACACCCGACGCTACCTCCCACAGCCGCGCCGTCCCATCCACCCCGGCCGTCGCCACCAGCACCCCATCCGGACTGAACGCCACCGCCATCACCGTGTCCGAATGGCCAGCCAGAGTACGCACCAGAACACCCGACGCCGCTTCCCACAACCGCGCCGTCCCGTCCACTCCCGCCGTCGCCACCAGCACCCCATCGGGACTGAACGCCACCCCGACCAGGTTCCCCGAGTGACCAGCCAGCGTACGCACCGGCGCACCGGACGCCACATCCCACAGCCGCGCCCTCCCGTCCACCCCCGCCGTCACCAGCAAACCGTCCGGGCTGAACGCCACCGCCATCACCGTGTCGGAGTGCCCGGTGAGAGTACGCACCGGAACACCCGACGCCGCCTCCCACAACCGCGCCGTCCCGTCCACTCCCGCCGTCGCCACCAGCACCCCATCAGGACTGAACGCCACCCCGACCAGGTTCCCCGAATGACCAGCCAGAGTATGCACCAGGTCGCCTGAAGCCACGTCCCACAGCCGGGCCAGTCCGTCGCTGGCAGAGGTGACAAGCTGCCGGCCATCCGGGCTGAAGGCCAGCTTGATCACTAGTCCGCCATGACGAAGCACGCGGGCAGGCCTGGACGCCACCGTGACCGCCGCCGGCTCCGCCCGCTCCGCCCGCTCCGCTGGCGCCGCTCGTGCTGGCGCCCCGGCTCCGGCACTGACCAGGAACAAGCGAGCGTCGTCGCCGCGAAGGTACAGGACCGGGGTGATCCATTCCAGCGTCCACTCGCTGAGGCCGAGGATCGCGGCGCGACCGCTGGAGACGGCGTCATCGACACCCAGGCCCCGGGCGACAGCGGCGTAAAACCCTCGGGTGAATGCCACCGACGCGACGTCGGAAATCTCGAACTGCATGGCCGCCACGGCGCTGACCCCACCGCGGACCAAGGTAGTGGCAGTGTCGGCGAACAGATCATCCACCCCGTTCCCGGCCCCGGAACAGCAGTTAAGCACGACCAGCCTGGGCATCGAGCGGGCCTGGCCCAGGAGGTCGACGAACCTGCCCGCCGACACCACGTCGATCCCGCCGTCCGCACCAGTCAGGGCCAGCAGCCCGGCACCCCGCCCCGGATCGAAGCTGCCGTGGCCGGCGAAGTGCACCACATGCCATTCCTCGCCCAGGAGCAGATCGTGCAGTTCCGGCCAGGTCGCGGCCGGAGCCCAGGACAAGTCGACCAGCCCTTCGCTCACCGGCTGCTCAAGAGCCCGAGTCAGCAGGGCGCGCTCCTTCCGAATATCCAGCGCGTATAGGCCAGGCGCCGACGACAGTACGCCGAGGATGCGCAGCGGCGGGCGCACCGCGAGCGGCTGGGAGACAGCGCCGACCGGGACGTGCCTGACCAGCTGATCACCTCGGCACAGGTACGCGCCGGTCTCCCCGTCGTACATCGCCTCCCAGGGCAGGGCAGCCAGCGCCGGAGTGTCGATCCGCAGCACTACCCGCAGCCGCTGCTGCCGCGTGGCCGCTACCGCCGTGCTGGCCCGGTAACATCCGGCCACCTGGCCGGTCCCCAGCAGCGCGGCGAAAAGCACCTCGCCGAACTCTCGGAGCGACCTTTCCAGCTCCGGCCGGCCCCGGTGGCCAGCCACGGCTGAGTTGCGCAGCACCTCGCCCAGTTCCGACCTGCGCCCAAGCAGCGCCGGCACGTCAAGCTCGGCAATCGCCGACGCTTCTCCCGCCGGAGAACGCAGGACTTCGACCTTAAAGCGGCCGGGCGCGGGTCCCGGCCCGATCGCCACTTCGATGACGGTAAGGACGCGGTCTGCGACCATCGCCATAGACTACCCTCCACAAAACGGACTAAGGAAAATCAAGACCTCAGATGAAAGGTAGTGACTGCCGTCCCCCATGCTTAACTCTTTTTTCGGGCATACGGGCAACAGGCTGGCCGACCGGTGGGTGGAGGTGTCGGCCGGGGCCATTGTCTTCTGGGCCGGCGGGCTGGCGGCCTGGATTTATCATGGCGGGCTCGCCGCGCTGCGAACTGAGAACCGATCATTCGGCCGGCTGAAAGCTCCGGCCGAGCTGGCCATTGTGGTCGCGGTCTTGCTGGCGATTGTCGTGTCGGCCATTGTGGTGGACCGGCTCAGCACCCCGGCGATCCGGTTTCTGCAAGGTTACTGGCCGGCCTTCCTGTCGCCGGTCCGCCGTCGTCTGACCCGCCGGGTCGAGGCCAGGACAGCCGGCCTCCGGCAGCGGTTTCGGGAGCTCGCTGGCCTGATCGGCGACGGCACTGCCACCGACGAGCAGAATTCCGAGTACGTGATGCTGGACAGCCGGCTGCACTGGCTGCCGAGCGACGGCTCATATCAGCCCACGGCGATCGGCAATATCCTGCACGCCGCCGAATGCCGGCCGAGGGACAAATACGGGCTGGAAACCATGACGGTCTGGCCCCGGCTATGGCTGCTGCTCCCGCAGACGGCACGGGCGGAACTGTCCGGGTCGCGGCGGTCGCTCGATGTCGCGACGGCCAGCTGCGTCTGGGGCGTGCTGTTCGTGCTCTTCACGCCGCTGGCCTGGTGGGCGGCGGTCATCGGGGTCGCGGTGGCGGCGACCGCGTACCGGTTCTGGCTGCCGTGGCGGGCGGTCGCGTTCGCGAACCTGCTTGACGCCGCGTTCGATCTGTACCGGATGCTGCTCTACCAGCAGCTGCGGTGGCCGCTCCCGGCCAGCCCGAAGGCGGAACGTGAGGCGGGAGCGCGGCTATCGGTTTACCTGTGGCGCGGGCTGCCCGGCGATGAGCCAGCGTTCACGCCTTAGGCGAGCCTCAGCTGGTTCTTGCACCACGGGCAGCTGGGCACCGGCTCGCCAACCGAGGCCTGATACCAGACGTAGGCCTCGCCTATCGGGCAGACATAACGCGGAGCGGTGATCGGCTTGCCGTTCCCGGTCAGCGGCTTGAAGGACCGGACGCCATCCTCGCGCCACTCAGGCGGAACCAGGTCAGGGTCCTCCAGCAGCTGCTCGACCCACTCGTTGAGACCGGGATGCTGGCGAAGGAATGCCCGGACTTCAAGGTTCGCAGGTTTATCGAGCTGAGCACCGGTGACCAGTTCCCTGGCCTCTTCGATAAGAAATGGCGGCTCGCCGAAGAAGGCATAGCTCGGGTATGCGAGCGCGATGGCCAGGCCCATCGTTTTCCTGTCCATGTGATCCTCAGTACCCCTTTCGCGAAACACAAATGTATCCCGCCCAGCGGTGCACGCTGGCAGAGTCCCGGTCCTCAAGCACGACGAGCTGGGCGGCTCTGAGCGCGTCGGCCGGATGCTGACCGCTGACCAGCCGGGACACGACGCCGGTGCAGAGCCGGTCGGCTACCAGATCACTGACCTCGACCACGCCAGCCACGACCGATGACGCCCCGCCGAGCAGGCAGCTCGTGATCAAGCCGGTGGGTTCGGTGCCGGCGCTCAGCGCCAGCGTGCCGACTATGCACGAGGCGAAGACCAGCCACGGCGGCCACCGCAGGCGCAGCGCCGACGCGGCCGAGATCTGGGTATCGCCCCTGAGCCTGATGCTCTGCCCGAGCCCGGTGCCGGTGCCGTGGACAGCGAAGTAAGTTCCGGCCAGCCCGTCGGCCGAGAGCGCCGCTTCGACTTCGTCACGGCTGCGGGCCTCCCGGATCTCGCCGATGGCGGACAGCCGCTCCAGCACGCTGGTCCCGGTCGGCGAGTCCTCGTGCAGCAGGATCTGCTCCCCGCCGGGGCGGTAGGAGCCGGGCTGGTCGATCAGGCTGATGGCCGGGATGACGTGGATGCTGGTCAGTTCCACCAGATGGCGACCGTCAGCCAGGCGCAGGCCAGCCCAGGGAAAGGCGGTGAGCGGGCCGTCGGGGACTATGACGAGACGGTCGGGCTCGGCCCTGGTGGCCTGGCCAAGCCGGGTCCGCAACGGGGCGGGCAGCAGTGCCTGCGCCAGGTCGAGCCAGCACTGATACTCCGGCTTGCCAGGGAACTGCGCCGCCGCGATGATGGCGTTCTGCTCGTCCCTGCCGAGCAGGCCGATCGCGGTTAGCAGGTAGGGGTCGGTGACCTCGACGGTCGCGATGAAGGGCTCGCCGGCTGGCGGGATCCACACGCAGTGACCCCGCAGGCCGCTCTGGTCGGCGCTGGCGATCCTGAAGGTCAGCACGTTTGCCGCCTTGACCCGGAGTCGTAGCTCGCCAAGCACGACGGGCGACGGCGAATAGGCCTGCGCGTACAGCACCGACATCTCGTCACCGAGCCTGATGCGGAGGGCCGCGAGTTCCTGCGCTGCTTCCTGCCCGGCCTGGCTTTCGAGCTCGCTGATCCGCTCCTGAGTTGCCTGGGTTCGCGGGTCGAGCGGTGTTTGCCCGTACAGGCCGGAGCCATCGCGCAGAAGCGAGGCGAGGGCATCTCTGCGCAGGGACTCAAGCAGCACGGCGGCCAGGGCTCCGGCTCCGCTCCCCGCTCCGGCTCCGCTCCCCGCCGACTGCTGTGCCATCAGGGCGTCGAGCGCCTGGCCGTACACATCATCGAGTCGCAGCGCGAGCCGACTCCGCAGGAACGAGTTGCGCAGCTCACCTCTCGTTGCCTCAAGCGCGGCCAGGCCCTCGCCGATCTGCACGAGCGTGTCGGCGCCCGGCCTTCGCTCGGTGGTGGCACAGCCCAGGAGCACCTGCGCGATCGCCCGGTTCGCCAGCTCGGCCGGCAGCGGAAGCGCTTTGATGGCGCGCCTGAGCGTGGACTCGGCGGCCTCCAGCTCGCCAAGCTGCAGCTCGACGGCACCGAGCACGACCCATGATCGTGCGATCGCGGTGGCCAGGCGCTTTTTGGCATCCCTTGAGGCGGCGTTTGCCATGATCTGGGGATCATCGGCCAGCTCGACCACCGTTCGCACGAGCCCGGCGGCAGCCATCGGGTCCGTGTCTCGGGACATCGACGCGATGACACTCGCGGCCTCGATCAAGGGACCGAGGCCAGATCCGCGCAGGCCGCCCCGGAGCCGCGCGAGCACCTCCTGCGCCTCGTCAGTCTGGCCCGTGCCGGCCAACGCCCGTGCGAGCACCATCCGGCCGACGGGGTCCCAGCGCAGCCGCCGCGCCGAGCTGGCCTTCTCCGCCTCCCTGAGCAGGGCGACCGCCCTGGCCGAGTCCCCGGCGGCCAGCATGACCCTGGCAGCGGCGACTCTGGTCGGGTAGCACGCCGGCGACTTCGCCGGGGCCAGCGCGATCGCCTGCTCCGCCCACTGCACTGACTCCTGCCAGGCACCAGAATCAAGCGCGATTTCCGCCAGCATCGCCTGGCTGATGGCCCTGACCTGGGCGTGAGCCGGCTGCTCGCCGGTCGCTAGCTGCCGCCACAGGCGCTGCGCGGTGTCCTGGTGCCCGGCGTTCATGCCACTGCGGGCGGCCTGCCAGACGAATCGGCCTTTGCGCCACCTGAGCCCGAGGGGCAGGGACGCGACGTCGGTTCGCGGCGCTAGCTCCAGGCGAGCCGACGGGCTCTTCAGGCCGGCCGCCAGGATGCCCGCGAGCACGCTGGCCAGCACGATCCAGGTCCCATGTGATCCGAGCAGGAAGTAGGACGTGATTACGAGGACTACCAGCCTGCGCAGTTTCGGTCCTCGCGACTTAAGCAGGGTGCCGAAGTGCTGTCCGGCCGGGCCGAGGGCGGCTAGGACTGCCATGATCACCGCTGCGAGTCGGGCTAGGTCATGGCCAAAGAGATGAAGGTGGCGGATGCCGGGTACGGCGAGGCCGAGCGCCACCGCAGCCGCTATCGCGAGCAGCCGAGCGGCCCAGTCGATGATCCACTCTACCGCCACCATCTGCAGCATCGCGGTCTCTACGGACAGCCGCCGCCCGAAGGGCCAGCGCCCGAAAAAGGCGCCCTGGGCGGCCTTCCACACGGTGACTGCCTCGACCCTGGCGTCGGCCTGTGACCAGGCGGCGGTTAGCGGAGTTAGCAGCGCGATCAGAACCTCCCCGCTCTCCGCATTCTGCGGCTCGTCGAAGATCTTTCTGACCTGGGCCCAGGAATTCCGTTCGACCTCCGGCCAGGAGCCAGTGAGGTCGTCGAGCTCCACCGTCCGCCGCCGGGCTTCGACTAGCCGACTGGTGCCCGCGCTCCATCCCGGACCGTTCACGAGAATGGCTACCAGGGTGATCACGGTTTTGGCTGCTACGGCTGCGGTTATGACCGGCGACACGAATGCGCAGGCCAGGGCCAGGGCGAGCCCGGCCCAGAGGCGCCGGACCGGACGGATCGCCACCACGAGCATGCTGGCCAGCCCGGCGAGCAGCGGGCTGCTGCCCGACCACCACGCATACCCGCAGGCCGCTACGGCGGCGACCGTGGCGGCCGGCCTGAGCACGAACCACAGCACGCGGGCCAGCGGCCGCCAGGCGGACAGGTAACTGCGGATCGTGTCATCGCCGGAGGATTTCTGCTGCGGCGGCCGGACCGCAGGGGGCGAGGCCGGCTTTGCCGCCGGGGCCGAGGCGGGCTTGGCCGCCGGAGGTGAGGCCGGCTTGGTCGCGGGTCGAGCGGTAGGTGGTACGGCGGGCGCTGGGGCCGGGTCCTGGTAGGCGGGGTTCGGGCGCTCGCTCCAGTCACCGGCTGGCAGGCCGGTGAAAGGCTTGCCAGCCCGATCGAGCTTGCCCCTGACCAGGATCAGGGCTCCCGCTCGAGTCCGCGACGACCGGCTCGTCGCCTCGCTGGCGGCGGCGGCCGACAGGCCTACGACGGCCAGTGGCGGACCCAGGCTGCCCCGGCCTTTCCCGATCGCGCGACGAGCGTTCGACCCCGGTGCGAGGATCGCGGCGACTGCCAGGTCATGGAGGTCCAGCACGACGCTGCTGCGCGGCAGGTACTCGGTCAGCAAGGCGGCCTCGGCGGCGGCGATCGTCCAGCCAGTGCCGAGCAACTCGCCTCCCTCCGCCGACAGGCGGGCGGGCTCGGCCACGGTCACGGCGCGCCAGCGATGGGGGTCAGCGGCGACCGCCGCGCGCAGCAGCGACAATGACGTCACCAGCGGCTGGTCCGGCGATCTGGGCAGCTCGATCGATGCCGTCGTCAGTGCCCGGCGCACGATGGTGACCGCCTCGGCGAGATCCTCGGGAGAGAACGAGATCGGAAGACCGCGAATAATCAGGAATCGGCAGTAAACCCCGCCGGTAATAAACAGGACAGCTCCTGGAATGGTTATCCAGGCGCCAGTCCAGATACCTGCGGCCAAGAACACCATGACCCCGCCGACGCCGACTAGGTAGGTGCTATCGAAAAGAATTCCGATTCCGATTATCAGACCGGAAATAATTGCAGCCGACCACTCATGCTCGACGACGGCTGCGGCTCCGGTGATGGCCGCGTAGAGCATGGCCAGCATGCGGAGCCGGGCAACGAGGCGCAGCCGCCCGTGGGCGGCGGTGTCGAGAGCTCGGGCCATCTGTCAGCCTCCGCTCAGGAGTGGACGTGGGGGCGCGCGCTCGCGGACTCGCGAAGCAGCCGGGGAGCGGCGAACCGCATGCGGAGGAGGCTGCGCAGCATCAGCGCGTGACGGCCGTTGGGCGTCCGCCGCATGGCGATCCGGCGGGACGCGGCAGCGGAGACCACTATGCCCGTCCGGACAATCACGGCCCGCCGCTCCGCCCGGGCGTAGAGCCAGTCGGTGCTGGCGGCAACTACCTGAATCGCTCCCGCCAGGGGCGTGACCGCGAGCGCGAGCGGCACGGCGAAAACCAGCCCGAGAGCTGACGGCAGTCCGGGATTCCCGAGCCACGGGAGCGGGACCAGGAACAGCTCCCAGAGAGTCCCCGGCCCGAAGGCATTGATGACAATCAGGGCCGTGACCACGATGGACGAGACGATGTCAAGCACTCCGAGCACAATCACCTGGTGGCCAGGGTCGCGGAGATGACCGAGGTCAGTCTCGATGGCGTCTATCGCGCCGGCCGCGAGTTCTCCGTCGTTGATACCCATCATCTGGAAAAGCGCCGACAGTCCGGGCGATGGCTGGTCGGCCAGCGACACCAGCAAGCGCAAGGCCGGATGAGCCGTGCCCTCATCGATGCGGGCCACCACGGCGTCGAGCCGGTGCAGGCCGATGACTCGGACCGGTGCCTCGAACGCCTCGATGAGCGCTTTCTCGAAGCCGAGCCGCTCCAGGACCTTCTGGGACGACGGGTCAGAGCACGTCGGGTCCGAGCAGAGTACGGCGAGCAGGTCAAGCTCGTCGGCCAGCCTTCGGCCTGCCCGTGACTGAGCCCGGCCCAGGATGGCCGCCAGTGCCGTGCCAGTCTTGTCGGTCGTACCCGCCTCGCCGGCCTCGTCCTCCGAATCCGGTCGCTCGCTGGCCGCGATCAGCTCGGGCAGTCCCTCCAGGTGCGAGCCGATCAGATCGGACTGGACGATCTCCAGTAGTTCATCATGGGACACCCCGGCCTTGACCAGGGTCATAGCCGCGCCACTATCCGCGTGCCCGACCAGGGCCAGCGCCAGCACACCGCTCGGCGCCGGAGCGAGATCGTAGGCATCACACATCCGGCTGACGAGGGTCAGCGCGACCGCCATGGCTGGGGTCAGCGGGACGTTTTCCCACGTCGAGCCGCCCGGCAGATTCGGCCGGTCCGGCGTGCTGGCCAGGTGCAGGGCATCCGGATCTCCGGTGTACAGCCATAGCCGCGACCAGTCGTTGCCCTGGTCCAGGCGGGCAAGTGCGGCCAGGACCGGCGCCGTGGCCAGGGGCCAGCCGTCCCCCGGCCGTTCCCGCGCGGCCAGTCGCAGAGCGGCGGCCGCCAGCTCACTCAGAACGACCTCAGCCGGCATCGTCCCCCCAGGTGATCAGCCTTAGTCCCTTGCTAGCAGTATCGCCAATGTCATCTAATTGTCATTTCCAGTGACACATGGCCCGCATATCGCCTTATCCTAGCCGACCATAACGAACCTCGCTCGCGGCGCGGTCACTCATGCACATTTCCGTGATCTAGGGAGATATCAGGGTTCCTGGATCCAGGTCGCTCTGTGGCAGGGACATCTCGGATCGGATCGGTAAAGAACGGTGCGGCTGCTCGCGCGGGTGAGCCAGTTCTAGAGGGCACCTGCCGGTTTCCCGGAGAGTTTCAGCGTTCTTCCAGAGAGCTTCGGCTTCCGCCCGGGGAATTGTCGCTTCCGGGAAAATGGCGACGATCACCGGGAGAATTCGACGATCGCCGGGATACGACAATCCTCCCGACGAAGGCCGGGGTAGCCCGTGCGGTTTCCGTGATCATGGATCGGGGCGTGATCACGGAGATCTAGGGCGCGATCACCCGCGCGAAATTCCGTGATCAAGTGCCCTCTCATGATCACGGAGACCAGTACGTGTGAGCTGCCGGCATCGTCTGGTCCGCAGTCAGGTCGAGTGCCATCGAACGAAACTGATCCAGCCGGCCTCGCCAATCACCGGCCAAGAGGTCGCCCGGTAGCGACGCTGACCGGAACCGCACTCCCGGAACCGCACTCCCGGAACCGCACTCCCGGAACCGCACTCCCGGAACCGCACTCCCCTGTAGCGGCACTGCCCGTAGCGGCTGGGCCCAGTCGCTACCGGCAGCACGGGCGACGGCCGGTTTCGTTATAATCTTTAGCTAGGCTAACTAATGAGGTGAAGGCGTGAGCGGCGACTCCGGGAGACTGCGCGGCCGGTTCGGGCTGAAGGGCGTCGGCCTGTCCCTGCGGAACCGGAATTACCGGCTGTACTTCTCCGGTCAGCTGCTCTCGATGATGGGCACCTGGATGCAGGCGGTGGCGCTGGCGTTCCTGGTGCTGAAGCTGACCGGGAGCGGCACCGACCTCGGGCTGGCCACGGCCTCCAGGTTCATGCCGATCTTCGTGTTCGGGCCGTTTGGCGGGGTGATCGCGGACCGGCTGGATAAGCGGCGCGTGCTCTATGTGACCCAGACGCTCTCGGCGCTGATCGCCGGGGTTTTCGCCCTGCTGATCGGCCTCGGCGTCATCCAGATGTGGATGGTGTACCTGCTCACGCTGGTACTCGGCGGGATCAACGTATTCGACAATCCCGCGCGGCAGAGCTTCATCGCCGAGATGGTGCGCCCCGACGAACTGTCGAACGCGATCACGCTGAACTCGGTCTCGCTCAACCTGGCCCGGGTGTTCGGGGCAGCTCTTGGCGGCCTGTTCGTGGCACTGCTCGGTCTCGTGATGTGCTTCGCGCTGAACGGAATCTCGTTCGCGGCTGTGCTGGTCTCGCTGTTCCTGATGCGGTCGGCTGAGCTGTTCCCCTCGCAGCGGGCGCGAAAGGAGAAAGGGCAGATCCGGGCCGGACTGCGCTACGTGCGGCAGACGCCTGAGCTGCTGGTGCCGCTGATCATGATTACCGTGGTCGGCACGCTGGCCTGGGAGTTCCAGGTGACGCTGCCGCTGATGGCCGATCATGTCTTCCACGGCGGTGCCGGGACCTACGGGCTCATGGCCTCCATCATGGGCGTGGGCGCGGTCATCGGAGGCGTGGTGGCGGCGGCGCGCGCTCGCCCGAGCGGCCGGGCACTCTGCCTGGCCTCAATCGGGTGGGGAATCGCCATCACCGCCGCGGCGGTGGCCCCGACCCTGGCCGTGGAGTTCGGCACGATGGTGTTCGTCGGCTACGGGAGCCTGACCTTCAACTCGATGGCCAAGACGATGCTGCAGGCCGCTGCGGTTCCG
Organism: uncultured Actinomycetota bacterium; assembly: GCA_963819285.1. Classification (GTDB taxonomy): domain Bacteria; phylum Actinomycetota; class Actinomycetes; order Streptosporangiales; family Streptosporangiaceae; genus Chersky-822. The sequence goes on along the minus strand of CAWFVM010000004.1, from coordinate 271,737 downwards.
ATGATGCGGGGGCGGGTGATGGCGCTCTGGGGGCTGGCCTGGCTCGGCACGACGCCGATCGGCGGCCCGCTGGTCGGCTGGATCGGCCAGGACTTCGGCGCACGGTGGTCGCTGGTAGCGGGTGGCGTGCCCACGATCCTCATCGGAGTCCTCTGCTGGCCGGCGTTGCGCCGTCTCGACCGCCGCGTCGCCGCGCGGCAGACCGGCCGCGACGCTGATCCGGCGATATCTGAGGCGGCGGCATAGGCAACGCCGCCAAGGTTCCATGATCATGGTCGGGGCCTTGATCACGGAATCTGGTGGGGTGATCACACGGCTCATGTTCCGTGATAAAGGTTCATTTCATGATCACGGAGGATTGCCGCGAAGCAGTCTCGATGTCCGGTCAGGACTGAACGAGGTTAATGGAGTCGAGCTCGGCGAAACCCGTGCCGCCCGCGAAGTTGGGTGCGCCCTTGGCTAGCCGGATAACGTTGCTGCCGACCTTGAGCGTGACGGTGGTGGTGATCGTCTTGAACGACGTCCAGCTGCCCGTCGTCGGATAGGAGACCGTGGTCCAGGCACCGCCGTCGTAGGCCAGGCCCTGGGTCGACGTCGCGGTGCCGCCATTGGCGTACCTGATCGTCATGGTGTAGGCACCGGCCGCCGGCACGTTCACGAGGAAGTCCACGAAACTGTCCGACCGCTCGTCACCGCTGCCGTTGATATTGCCCACGAAGTAGCCGTTCGACGCCGCCGATGAGGCTTCGGTGGTGGCGTTGACGACGGTCGCGTTCTCGGCCTCGTAGGTCTGCTGATAACTCGTGACCGGCCCGGCCGCCGGGGTCAGCAGGATCTGGTACGCGCCCTGGGCATTCTGGCTGGTGACCGGTACCGTCACGCTGCCGTTGGTCACCGTGAGGGTCGACGTCGAGATCGTCGTCGGGGCGGTTACGTTAGCAAGGCGTCCGGACGATGGCGTGAAGGAGAGAACAGCCTTGACAGCGGACCCCAGCGCGGAAAGCCCATTTATCTGAACGCTGTTGTTTCCGCTGTCGCCGCCGAAGATGACGTTCACGATCTTCCGGCTGGAATCGTAGGACGCGACGCCATCCTGGCTGCCGGCCGGAGTCACCGAGACCATATCGCCGGCCATGTCGCCGTACCACTTGTACATCCAGTAGGTGCCGGTCGGCTGGTTGTTGAAGAGCAGGCCATTCACCGTTCCCGACTCAAACCAGTACGCGCGGGACGCGTTCAGCACGCCAGAGCGCTCGAAGGCCGCGATGTAATGGAGTGCGGAAGCTCGGGACATCGACCTCGGAGGTAGCGGCGTATTCGTCGATCGAAATGGGGATCGGCGCTATTCCCAGCGACGATTCAAGCGCCTGGAAATCGGCGACATCCGCGCCTACGCTGGAGTACGAGCCGGTCGTCAGCTGATGCCAGGTGACGATGTTGGGCAGCGCGTTGTTGGCCTTGGCGTAGGCCAGGAAAGATGCCATGAAAGCATGGTTATAAACAGAGATGCTCGGGCCGACAATGGGAGTGATGGAGTCGAGCGCCCGCACCGCCTGGAAAGTTCTGACCCATCCGGAATTAAAGGATCCAGCCGCGGTGGTGTTCCACGTCCAGTCGGGCTCGTTCCACAACTCCCAGCCATCGATGTTGGTCGCGGACGTCGCCGCCAGCCGGGCCTTCACCATGGTGCTGACCTTGGCCAGCCAGTCGGTCCAGCTCACCCACACGTACGGGAAGCTGGGGTAAATGTCGGGCATCCGCACGTACTCCTGCGCCCCGGCCCCGATCGCCAGCGGTGCCACCTTCAGCGCGTCGCCGGTGGGGACCGTCGCCCCGTTGCCAAGCTGCTGAACGCCCGGCGCGGGCTGGACTAGCTGGTCCAGGTGCAGCGGGGGGAAGCTCGGCGGCCGTCGGCTGGGTCGGGGTGGCGAGCGAGTAGAGACCGCCGGCCGCCACGTGCGTCACCGGGCGCAGCACCGACCCGACGTTGACCACGAGGGTGTCGCCGGCGGCCTGGGCCGGAATCGCGGCTGGCAGTAAGCTCACCGTCGCCAGAGCGGCGGCGACGGCGATGATCACGCGGACGGGTTTCATGGTGACTCCTCGACTTCGCCAGCTCCAGGTGTTGGCCTCCCCGTGGGGAAGCGCTTCCTCACCCGATATGCCCACAGTCTGCCGCGACCGGAGGCACGTCAAGACCCAGATCTGCGTGTTACCTAACCGTTACCGACCGGATGGGACACTCGGCGCATGACGAAACGACGTCCGGCCACCCTCATCGAGGTGGCCGAGCGTGCTGGCGTCTCGCTGACAACGGCCTCGAAGGCGATCAACGGAAAGAACCGGGTGTCGGAAGAGACCCGCGCCCGCGTGATAGCCGCCGCGAAGGAGCTCTCGTTCACGCCGAGCCCGATCGCGCGTGGGCTGACCACCGGCCGGACCAGCACGGTGGGCTTCATCATCGCCGATAGCATGACCCACCGGTTCGCCCTGCCGGTCATGCTCGGAGCCGAAGCCGCGCTCGGCGCGATCAACCTGTCCATGATCACCCATGACGCCAGGGGCGATCAGGCCCGCAGCCTGGAACTGGCCAGGATGCTGGCGGCCCGCAAGGTAGACGGCATCCTGGTCGTCGGCGACAACAACGCGGTCACCGCGTCAGTGACCCGCCAGGTCGACGTCCCGGTCGTGTATGTCTACGGCGAGTCCGATGATCCCGGCGACGTCGTGCACATGCCGGATGATCAGATGGGGATCGGGCTGATGGTGGACCACCTCGTCACGACCGGCAGGCGGCGCATCGTCCATCTGACCGGACCGCGCCACGCGACGGCCGTCGCCCAGCGGGTCAGCGGCATCTCCGCCCGCTTGAGACACCACCAGCTGCCGCTGGCCGGCCCCGTGGAGTACGGCCAGTGGTCTCAGCGCTGGGCGCGCGCCGCCACCACCGCGATGCTGGCGAGACTGCCCGGCATCGACGCCGTCCTCTGCGGGTCCGACCAGATCGCATCCGGCGTCCTGGTAGCGCTGGACGAGCTAGGCCCGCGCGTGCCCGACGACATCGCGGTGACCGGGTTCGACAACTGGCGGGTGTTCGCGCAGGAGACGGAGCCTCAGCTGACCACGGTGGACATGAAGCTGGAGGCCCTCGGTGCCGCCGCCGCCCGCGAGCTCTTCGCGATCATCGACGGAGCGCCCATCGGGGGCGGCGGCTCCCCCGGCGGCGGCTCCCCCGACAGCGGATCCCTCGGCGGCGGCTTTCCCGGCCAGGGCGGCGGCGTGCGCAGGCACCCGTGCGAGCTCGTGATCCGGGGCTCCAGCCTCCGCGTCGGCCCCGGATGCCCGACCGGTCCCCGCCCCGCCAGGTTTCCGTGATCATGCTGCGGCTCGTGGTCACGGAAACCTGGTCGGGTGACTACGCTGGCAATGTTCCGTGATCAGGCGGTACTGCATGATCACGGAAACAGGCATGGGTCACCCGCCCCGCGCGGGCACCGCGCACCGGCTCCAGCTTGCTCTGAAACAGGTTGGTCCGGTGGAAGCAACCGACCGTAGCCGTCACGTTCCTAGAAGTCACTAATGATGCGGCTCTGGGGGAGTGATCGGGGCTACCCGCCTGCGGGCCCTGGTCGGTTTGCCGGGAATGCCGGAGTAGACCAGGCTGCTCAGCCTCACGAGCGCGGCACCTGGCCAGGACACCCTCCCGCAATTCCCTGGCCGTCGTCGTGTCGCCGATCAAGGTGAGATCCTCGGCTAGGTTGTCGGCCTAGTATGTCGATCATGCCCGGTATTCCGGAGTCGACCAGAATCTCGCTCGCACAGCGACTGCGCACGCACGCCACGGCGAACTGGCCCCAGCTGACCGCGATCCGCGTCTACTATCGCGGTCAGTTCGCCTATGTCGACGGCGAGCTCGCAGGGAGCCAGCGGCTGCGCCTCATGCGGATGCGCTACGGCGGCTCCGTCCATCGATGGGGAACGGCCATCTACGTGGAGAGCACCCGCAGCTACGAGGACGAGATCTGGTTCACCAGCACCATCGAAGAAGTCTTCGACCTGGTCTGTGACCTCCACGTGCCCAGCGCTCCCCGACCTATAACCCCGCAGTAGGTCAGCCTGATCGCTGCCAGTCGGGTGAGCGGCCGAGGGCGGCGACGATCTGGTCCAGGACCGTCCCGCCTGACCAGTCAACCTCGGGGCCGAACGCGGCTCCGGGCGCCCGCCGTGCGGCACCGCCTGGCACGGCCTTCGCTACCTGGAGCGCCACGTCTAGCAGCTCAGGCTCCAGGTCCAGCGGCAGATCGAGCGTCCTGGCGAGGTCCCAGGAGTGCACCACATAGTCGATGAAATGGAAGCTGATCGCCAGCCGCGCAGGGAACAGCGGGCCCCGCTTGATCTCCGGCAAGGGGAACTCCCGGTCGAGCACGCCGTCGGCCGCGAAAGCGGCGAGCACGTGCTCGGCGGCGGCGCGATAGTCGGCAACCGGGTCCTCGCCCAGGGGCCGGAGCTGCCACTCCCCCAGGTCGCCGCGCCCGGCGGACGCGGCCGCGAATCCGTAGTGCTGGGTGATCGAGTGGGCCAGCAGGTCGCGCATTGTCCACCCCGAGCAGGGCGTCGGCCGGGCCAGATCCGCCGCCGTGGGCTGTGTCACCAGGTCCAGGCTGGTGCACACTGCCTGTGCATCGAGTGCGATATTTTATTTCCAGAATCTATAGTCATTTGCTTATCATCGCCTCCGTCAATGGCCAGGTGGCGGGTCAGGCACCGACCACCGACGGTGAGCGATCGCGCTGTCACGGTGGTGAGGCGACGAACGCCCAGACGAATCCGGCGAATTCGAAGCCCTCGGCATCGCGCCCAGGGTTCGGCCAGATCCTCTAGGAATACTCGGTTTCACCCGATCCCGGGCCGACGGACACGCGGCTGCGGGTTCCTCGGGGCGAGGACTGCCCCGGCGAGGTGCCCGAGCACCGTGCAAGCTTCCGTGATCATGAAGTAAAGCTTGATCACGGCATATGAGCAGCGTGATCACACAGGGCGCATTCGGCAGGTACCAGATACCTGCGGCGGCCAGATCGGCATCGTCCGCCAATACCAGGCAGTAGGGTGGCGCTATGACCGGAACGTTGCCCAGCGACACCGGGCCAGAGCAGCGGGACGTCCCTGGCATCAACACGAGCGTTCCGCATCCGGCGCGCGTGTATGACTACTTCCTTGGCGGCAAGGACAACTACGAGGCCGACCGGGTAGCGGCCGAGGCCGGGATCAAGGCCTTCCCGAAGACGGCGGAGTCGGCCCGCGCCTCACGGGCATTCCTTCGGCGCGTGGTGCGCTATCTCGCCGAGGATGCCGGGATCCGGCAGTTTCTCGACATCGGCACCGGCCTTCCCTCCGGGGAGAACGTGCACCAGGTCGTGCAGTCGATTACCCCGGACGCGCGAATCGTGTATGCGGACAACGACCCGATCGTGCTGGCGCACGCTCAGGCGCTGCTCAAGGGCAGCCGGGAGGGCGTCATCGCCTATCTCGACGCGGACGTGCGCGAGCCGAAGGCAATACTCGAAGAGGCCGCCAGGACGCTGGACTTCGGTCAGCCGATCGGTCTCCTCCTGCTTGGCATCCTGCACAACGTCGGGGACCAGTACGACCCGCGCGGCCTGGTCCGCACGCTGGTCTCTGCCCTTCCGGCCGGCAGTTACCTGGCGATCTGTCATCTCACCGCCGACATCTACCCGGAACTCGCCGATTTCGCCAGAGCTTCTCAACGAGCGTCAGCTCGACGCGCCGCTGGTGCTTCGTGACCAGGCCGGGGTATCGGGCTTCTTTGACGGGCTGGAGCTAGTAGAACCCGGTGTGGTCCAGCTCTCCAAGTGGCGGCCGCAGACCGAGGTCGAGTCCGCCGCTGCCGCCGCCCTGTGGGGCGGGGTGGCCCGCAAGCCCTAGTAAGGGCGCCGGCCTGCGCTCTTGCCTTCTGTTACCCCTTTCCACCTTCACCGTGACAGTTGCGGCCTGAGCACCCATGGCCCGGTTTGAGGTTGTGATTCCGGTATTGGACTGAAACTGCCCGACTGCGCACCTGGGTGGTACTACCATCGCTACTCTCTGAGATTGACCGATAACGGCCGAGTCCGGGTGAGGGGCGTGGGGAAGATATGTCCGAGCGATCAAACCCAGCCAGGCCCGCTCGGACCCGGTCGATCGGGACGACGCTGGTTGGCCTGCTCATCGTCCCGCTGCTAGCGCTCGTCGGGCTATGGGGCTTCGTCGCGAGCACCACGATCTCCAGGGCAGCCTCCGAATATGACCTCAACCGGGTCGGCCTCGGACTCTACAAGTCGACCGAGGTGCTGCTGCTCGCGTTCGAAAAGGAGCGCGCTACCACCTTCATCTGGCAGAGCAGCCCGCAGTCGCTGCCGCTGAGCCAGCTGACGGGCGTCCGGGGAGCGAGCGACGTCGCGATCGCGGCATTCCAGAAGAGCGGCGACGTGAGCGCGCGGCTCCAGCAGGCTACCGCCGGCCAGCTCAGCTCGATCCCCGGCATCAGGACCGCGGTCAACGCCGGCAACCTCAGCCCCGCTGCGGCCTTTCAGCAGTACAGCACTGTCATCAACGAAGTACTCACCGTCTTTATCACTCCCGCTCAGCCCGATACCACGATCTATGAGCGCTCGCTGGCCTCCCTCGACGTGGCCAGGACGCAGGAGCAGCTCAGCCGGGCAATGGTGCTGGTGGAGGGGGTCGAGGTTGATCACACCTCCCTGAACGCGGCCGACCGGCTGGTCTTCGCTGGCGCCGCCGCCAACCAGGAGGTGGAGCTGCAGGACGCGATCGCGCTGTCCAGCGGACCGTCGCTCGCGAGCCTGCTGCACCTCGCCAGCTCATCGAGCTACGCCCAGCTCACGGCCCTGGAGAATCAGATTGGCGGAGCGGTCAGCCAGTCAGCGCTCGCGGACGCGCTGAGCGCCTGGGGACCAGTGGCGAAGACGGAGTACGGGCAGCTGCAGGCGATCGAGAACGCCATCAAAGTACCGCTGATAAACGCATCAGGACAGCTGGGCCGGACGCTGGTCTTGCAGGCTGGCCTGTCCGGCGGACTTGGCCTGATCGCCCTGCTCGTCTCGGTCTTCCTGATGATCCGGTTCGGGCGCCGGGTCAGGGGCGAGCTCACCAGCCTGCGCGAAGGAGCCCAGGCGATGGCCAGTGAGCGGCTGCCCCGGGTGATCAAGGAACTGCGTGACGGCGAAGAGGTGGACGTGGCCGCCGAGTCCCCGCCGCTGGCGACCGGCAAGATCACCGAGGTCGCCAGGGTCGCCGAGGCCTTCTCCTCGGTGCAGCGCACAGCCATCGATGCCGCCGTCGGGCAGGCCAACTTGCGCAAGGGCGTCGGCCAGGTCTTCCTCAACCTGTCGCTGCGCAACCAGTCGCTCCTGCACCGCCAGCTCAGCATGCTCGACACGCTGGAGCGGACCACCGACGATCCCAGCGCGCTGGCCGACCTGTTCCGCCTCGATCACCTGACCACCCGGATGCGCCGCAATGCCGAGAGCCTGATCATCTTGTCCGGCTCGACTCCCGGGCGCGGCTGGCGGGATCCGGTGCCGGTGCTCGACGTGCTGCGGGCCGCGATCGCCGAGGTGGAAGACTACGTGCGCGCGGACGTTGTCGGCGAGTCGTCCGACTCGGTCGTCGGCATCGCGGTCAACGACGTGGTCCACCTGATCGCCGAGCTGGTCGAGAATGCCACGGCCTTCTCCCCTCCGAATACCCACGTGCACCTCCGGGCGCAGGCCGTCGGCTTCGGCGTCGCGGTGGAGGTCGAAGATCGGGGGCTCGGCCCGGCCCAGGAAGAACTTGACGCCATCAACGCCAGACTGGCCAGCCCGCCGGGGTTTGAGCTGCCGGGAAGCGGCCAGCTTGGCATGTTCGTGGTCGGTCAGCTCGCTGCCCGGCACGGGATCAGGGTCTCGCTGCGGCCTTCGCCCTACGGGGGAACGACCGCCATCGTGCTCCTGCCGCACAGCGTCATCGTCCCCAGCGACGATTCCGAATCGCCAGAGTCAGGCACCTCGGCTCAGCGCCAGCCCGCCCGCGCCAGCGGAATCCCGCGCCCGGCAGACGCGACCGACCCGAACCCTAGCTGGACGGCGGAACTGGCGGTCAGCTCGCCTGGCCGGCACCGGCTGGACGCGACATCGCCGGTGCGCGGGCTGTGGGAACCGCCGGCTGGCCAGGAGTCAGCCAGGCTGGCCCCGCCGCTGGAAGGCTCGGCGCCCGTGCCCGCGGCCTCAAACGGCACCCATCTTGGCCTGCCACTGCGAGTCAGGCAGGCGAATCTGGCGCCGCAGCTTCGCAAACAGGAACCCGATACGGCGGACCCGACCCTGGCCCCTGCCCCGGCCCCGGCGGCAGCGGATGAGCCCACCGGGCGCTCGCCCGAGGAAACCCTCTCGATGATGTCCGCGTTTCAGGATGGGTGGCAGCGCGGCCGGGCCGAGGACCTGGATGAGCTCGACGCGATTCCGGATACCGAGCAGGCGCACGAGGATGAGGCCGCACGATGACAAGGACGGACAGCGGAAGCCAGCTTGGCTGGCTCCTTGACAGCCTGGCCGACAAGCTGGACTACGTCCGCCAGGCGGTCGTCCTGTCCAGGGATGGCCTGGTCATGGCGGCATCGCGCGGTACGAGCCGGGAAGACGGAGACCATCTGTCGGCTCTCGCCGCCGGCCTGCAGAGCCTGGCCAGGGGCGCCGAGCGGCATTTCGCTGGCGGACAGGTCAGGCAGACCATCATCGAAATGGAGTCCGCTTTCCTCGTGGTCATGGCGGCCGGGGAGGGCACCTGCCTGGCGGTGCTCAGCTCAGCGGATGCCAACGTCGGCGTCATGGCCTATGAAATGACCATGCTGGTGCGCCGGATGGGCAAGTTCCTCACGGCCCCGGCCCGCGCCTATGACGACGCCGAGCCGGCTTCGGGGTGACCGGCGTGTCGGCTCCCAGGGATAGATGGCTTGACCAGGAGGCGGGGCCGTTCATCCGGCCATATGCGGTGACCAAGGGCCGCACCATGCCCGCCACGGGCCTGAATTTCGGCCTGATCGATGTCGTGGTCGCGGCGGGAGGGCCGCCGTCGCCAGAACTCCGGCTCGGTCCCGAACACCGGCAGGTGCTCGCCCGCTGCCAGCACCCCATCACCGTCGTGGACCTGGCCTCGGAAGTCGACTTGCCGGTCGGCGTGGTCCGGGTGCTGCTCAGTGACCTGACCGAGCACGGGATTGTCGAGGTTCTCACGGCCCCGCGGGGACGGGTCACCAATCGGCGACTACTGAATGCGGTGTTGGATGGACTCGAATCACTTTGAATCGCCGGTGCCGGACCCGGTGCCGGCGACCGCGAAGATCATCATCGCGGGCGGGTTCGGCGCTGGCAAGACCACGCTAGTCGGCGCCATCACGGAGATCAGGCCGCTGCGCACGGAGGAGACGCTGAGCGACCGGGGCGTCGGGGTGGATGACCTGACCGGAGTGGGCGGCAAGACCACCACGACGGTCGCCATGGACTTCGGCCGGATCACCTTCCGGTCCGACCTGGCGCTCTACCTGTTTGGCATGCCGGGCCAGGAACGCTTCTGGTTCATGTGGGAGGAACTGTCCTTCGGTGCCCTCGGCGCGGTCGTGCTGGCCGACACCCGCCGCCTGGCCAGCTGCTTCGCCTCGGTCGACTACTTCGAGCATCACGGGGTCCCGTTCGTGGTCGCCGTCAACTGCTTCGACGGCGCCCCCCGCTATGACCCGGCCGACGTGCGCATCGCGCTTGACCTTGACCCGTCGGTGCCCGTCCTGATGTGCGACGCCCGGAGGCGCGAGTCGGTCAAGGCCGTGCTGATCGGCCTGGTCAGGCACGCACTGACCCGATCCGGGGTACCTGAGTCCGAGCTAGCTCGGTTAGCCCGCGGCGATCGCGAGGCCGGTGGGCCGGCCGCCGACCTTGATGGGCACCCCGGCTGTCCCGGCGACCAGGTCGATCGGTATGACCGTGCCGCCCTCGAAGCTGGCGACGTAGGCAGCGCGGCCGTCTGGTGCGATCACGATGGCCACGAGGTCGGTGCCGACTTCGATGGGCTTGCCAGGCCGCCCGCTGGACAGGTCGACCGGCACCACCTCAGCTCCGCTGGCGACGTACGCGGTCCTGCCATCGGGAGTGATCGCGATCGGGCCGGAAGCGTACATTTTGATGGGTTTCCTGGCGGCGGCACTGGCCAGGTCGACAGGCACGACCGCGAACAGGCCGGTGACGTAGGCGGTGCGGTCGTCAGGGGTGATCGCGATGCCCTGCGGATCGAAGCCGACCTTAATCGCGGGCCGTGGCCGTCCGCTAGCCAGGTCGATCGGGATCACCGCCTGACCGCCGGAGTCCGCGACGTAGGCGGTGCGGCCGTCAGCGGTGATCGCGATGGCCTGCGGGGTGACGCCGGCTCTGATCGCCCTGGCCTCCTGGCCGGTCGCGACGTCGACAGGGATCACCTCGCCTTCGACGCTGGCCACGTACGCGGTCGTGCCGTCAGGCGAGAGCGCGACGGCATCAGCTCCCACTGCCGTGCCGATCGTCGTGGCCTGACCTGCGCCAGTCAGGTCGGCGCGGGTCAGGCCGGCCAGGTTGCTGACGACCACGGCCGCCTTCTGGCCAGGCAGCAGCACGATGGCCCTCGGATCGCGGCCGGCCCTGACTGGCCGGCGGACGGTGCCCGAGGCCAGGTCAACCGGCACGATCGCGTCTTTCGGCTCGGCCAGGGTCACGTACAAGGTGCCGGTATCGGTGACCACAGGCGGGCCGCCCGTGAGGACAACGGTCGCGATGACGGCCGCGAGCACGATCAAGGCGGCAACGGCGATCGCACGCCGGGAGAAGATGAACGACCGCGACAGTTGCATACCACACATTAAAGTGCTTATCCGCCGTGACGGGCACCAATCAGCCGGACAGACTTCCTTGACGCCGGACGACCTGACGCTGGGGCAGGTTGACTCGCCAGTACCCCCGCTGACGTTCCGTGATCATGAAGCAGACCATGAGTACGGAACATCAGGCGCGTGATCACGCCGCGAGGGTTCCGTGATCAAGACCCCGACCATGATCACGGAACCCAACTGCGTGACATTCGGAGTCCAGAAACCCTGCGTCACCTTAATCATGCGGCTGGTGTTCCGGGCTCTGGCGCGAGTTCCGTGACCGGGCTGGCAGCTGGTGTCAGACCTCAGCTGGTGTCAGACCTGGCGGGGGGCTGGCCGGGCGGCGTGTCCTCGATGCCGGCTGCTTCGCTGGACGCTCTGCATCGAGGGCACGCCGTCCGGCTGGGCACTGGCCGCTCTTGGGGGTGTCAGGTGCGCCCCGGCGGAGCCGCGTCGATGTGGCATGGCTGGGGGTGGAGCACCAGCGCTGCCACATCCATGGGGCCGGCTGGCCAGCGCCGGAGCCCGGGACCTGGTCCTGACGGCGTGCCGTGACCGGGCTGGCAGCTGGCGCGCGGGGGCTGCCCGCCGGGTCCGCGCGCCCGCGCCAGCCCGGTCCTGTCCGCGGGCCCGTCATCAGCTGCCCGGCCGGTTCCGTGAGGTAAGCCGGGCCGCTTCCCCGGCCGTGGTGCCCGCGGCCCCGGCCCGCTCCGGGTCCCCCGCTGCTGGCAGCAGCGCCGTCCGCTGGCAGCCGTTCCGGGCGGCAGCCCTGGCCAGGCCAGGCTCCGCGCCCAGTGCCCGCTCCGCAAGCGCATCGACGGGACAGCGGTGCTGCTGACACCTGGCCCTAGCCTGGCCCTAGCCCCAGCTATGTCACATCGATGGGGCTCCAGCCCCAGCTATGTCACATCGATGGGGCTCCGCCGGGATGCACGCGAGTGTCCCCGCAGCAGCCGGTGCCCAGCCGGACGGCGTGCCCTCGATGCAGAGCGTCAGGCAAAGCAGCCGGCATCGAGGACACGCCGCCCGGCCAGCCCCCCGCCAGATCTGACACCAGCTGAGGTCTGGCACCAGCTGCCAGCCCGGTCACGGAACTCGCGTCAGAGCCACGTTCCATGATCAAGACCGCCGATCAAGACCTTGAGGCTCCGGCGCGGCTCGGCTGGTGGGGTCAGGAACTAGAATGTATTCGTTGACGTCACGCCAGAGCCGAATCTCGATGATGAATAATCTCGCCGCTGACTCTGGAGGTCAGCCGCTGGTATCGACTGCGGCTGCCCGGAAACGGGGCCAGACGGCGGCGGGGCGTCGCGGTCGCGAGCGGATTTTGCAAGCGTCGATCGAGTTGATCACCGACGTCGGGATTGACCGGGTTCGCCTGGCCGAGATAGCGCGGCGGGCCGGCATGAGTTCCGGCCAGGTTATGTACTACTTCGATTCCAAAGAGCATATTCTGCTGGAAACTCTGGCCTGGCGGGAGCAACAGGAGACCGAGGAGCGCCGGGTCGCGCTCCCGTCCGTCCCGGTGGGGTGGCCCAGGCTCAGGCTTTTCGTTGATCTGTACTTGCCGACCAGTCTTACCGATCCGGTGTGGATCATGTGGATGGAGGCGTGGGCGCGCGCGCCGCACAGTGACGGGGTCAGCGACTATCTCGACGAGCTGATGCGACCCTGGCGTCACGACCTGGCCGAGATCGTTGAGCAGGGCATTGCCGAGTCCGAGTTCCAGCCGGTCCGCTCGATGGCGAGCTTCCCCGTGCGGTTCTGCGCCGTGCTGGACGGGCTTTCGATCCTGCGTCTGCGCCAGATGCCGGACCTATCGTCCAGCGAGCTGACCGAGATGGCGCTGCTGAGCGCGCGCGCCGAGCTTGGATCGAGAATTTCCACGCCCTAGACAGCAAATCGGGCGGCTCGTCCCACGGGGGTGGACGAGCGACCCGATGCGAGCCCGGGGAGCAGAATAATGTGGGTAAAGCAAGTTCGAGCTGTTACCCGGATATTTCGAATACTGCAATTACTCCGAATACCGCATTCAGTTTTTAGAGTACTGCTCTAGAGTCGAAATTGCAAATACCTCATCCGGAGGCAGAGGACTAGAAGGCGCAATAGACTACTAATCGTGGAGGATACGGACGGGTACTTCGGGGAGCGGGTCGCGGCGAGCTACGACAATCCGGCGGGCAGCGTGTTCCAGCCGGGAGCCGTAGACCCGGCGGTCAGCCTGCTCGCCGAGCTAGCGGGCACGGGCGCGCGCTGGAACTGGCCATCGGCACCGGCCGGATCGGGCTGCCCCTGTCCCAGCGGGGCGTGCCGGTGCATGGCATCGAGCTGTCCAAAGCGATGGTGGCCAGGCTCCGCGGCAAGCCAGGAGGCGACGCCATCCCCGTCACCATCGGCGACATGGCTACGACCAGGGCGCCCGGCACGTTCACGCTGGTTTACCTGGTCTTCAACACGATCAACAATCTCGTCACGCAGCAAGCGCAAGTGGCCTGCTTCCGCAATGTCGCCGAGCACCTCGCCCCTGGCGGACGCTTCCTGATCGAGACCAGCATCCCGCCCCTGCGCCACCTGCCACCCGGCCAGGACATCCTCGGCTACCGCACCGGACCTGACGGGCTTGTCTCCTATAGCTTTGACCACGTCACCCAGCAGTACACAGGCCACTATGCCGAATTCGCCGACGGGACAGGCCAGTACCGGACGATCCCCTTCCGCTATGTGTGGCCATCTGAACTGGACCTGATGGCTCAGCTCGCCGGACTCCAGCCGGATGCCCGCTGGGCAGGCTGGAACCGCGAGCCCTTCACGAGCGACAGCCGCTCACATGTCTCGGTCTGGGAGAAGCCCGGCGCCTGAGGTCCAGGTCACATGGCACGCTTGGACCCGTGGTGGTCAGCGCTCGGGGTTGGTGCGAGCTTGCGCGGGTCGGGGAACCCGAGGCTGATGTAGCCGGGCGCGCGCTTGGCGAGTGCGCTGGCAAGCACTCCGACCTGGACATCGTGGTAATCGTGAACGTCGGCGGTGGTCTTGCCAGGGAAGGCGCGCAAGATCCGGTCTGCGTACTGCACGAGCTGCCCTTGAAGGCCACTGGCACGGCGAGGAAGAGCGTGTCCAGGGCGGGACAGTCGAAGCCCTCACCAACATAGGAAGCGGTAGCGACAGCTAGCAGCGGCCGGCCGCCCGGTTCGGGACGCAGTCTGGCCAGCGCGTCAGCGCGCTCCCTCGCGCCCCGAAGTATGACCGGGTCGTAGCCGTAGCCGCGCAGGGCATCGGCGATCTGGTCCAGCTGGTCCACCCACTGGGCAAGGACCAGGCAGTTGCGTCCCTGCCTGAGCGCTTCAGCCACATCAGCGGCAATCTGCTCAGCCCGGTCCTTGTCCGCCGCGAGGTGCTGGTAGATCCGGGCCATCACACCGGGGACCGACGGATCAGCGTCTCCGGGATAGGCGTAGCCGGTCGGATGGATCAGAAGGTTGAGTGCCAGCGGAGCTGATGACTCGTTCGCGATCAGATCGAGTTGCGGCTGCCGGGAAGCTCCGCCCGCACCAGCAGTCGCCCCCGGTTCGCGAGCGGATGTCATGGTGTACCGGACGGGGCCGAGTTGCAGCGCGATCAGGTCGTCAAGCCTGTCGCGCCGATACGGAGTCGCGGTCAGTCCAAGCCACCTCCGTGCCGGAATCTGCCTGACCGCGTGCTCGAATGCCGCTGCGGGGACATGATGGCACTCGTCAGCGACGACAAGCCCGTATCGGGCTGTCAGCGCGGAGATGTCACCCCGGCGGGCCAGGGTCTGCAAGGTGACGACGTCTACGACGCCCGTCAGCTTCGTCCTGCCCCCGCCGAGCTGACCGGCTTTCACCCCGAGATACTCAGACAGCCGCGCCCGCCACTGATCGGCCAGCGCCTTCCGGTCGACTAGCACCAGCGTCGATGTGGCCACTGAGGCGATCACCGCACAGGCGATCACGGTCTTTCCCGCGCCCGGCGGCGCGACCAGCACGCCCAGGTCGTGGTCAGTGAGAGCGTCAGCGGCTTTGCTCTGCTCGGCGGACAGGGTGCCGGTGAAAGCGAGCTCCTGCCCGGTCCCTGAATCCCTGCCGTCGGTGACTTCGAGCCTGCTGCCGGCCTGCTCCGCCAGCTCGGCTACCTTGCCAGCCAGCCCTCTCGGCAAGATCAGGCCGCCGTCGAGCGTCTCCTCGAAGAAGTGCAGGAACCGAGGGACATTCCAGGTCGAGATCCGCAGCCGCTGCCGTTCATAGAAGATCGGGTTCTTCATCGACGCGGCATGCTTGAGGGTCGACAAGAACGCGGGTGGCAGATCAGCCTGCTCTAGCCGGAGCCCGGCGCCGAACCTTGCCTGGATCACCGCCGGGATCTGGGGCTTCGTCGCGGTCGACCCGGCGGTCTCGATCCGGGTGATCGCCGGTCCCAGCGTGATCCGCCGGACCCGGCCGGCCAGTGCCTTAGCCTCGCCGGGCGTCAGTCGGCCGAACAGCGGAGCCGCGATCAGATTCCCCACCCCGCCGGCCGGGAGCACGTCCTGGGCGGGGAACAGCCGGTCGTAGCTGGCCAGGCTCATCTGACCACGCAGCGACATCGCCTCCCGCAGCAGCCCGGCACCTAGCTGCCGCGCGGTCTGAGCTGGAACTGGAGCCGCGAAAAACACCCAGACATGTGCTCCGGTACCAGAACGTGAGACCTCGAGCCCCGCCGGTATCCCGAGCGACCTGGCGGCCTTCAGGTAGTTCAGCGCGTCGAGCATCGCGGCAGCACCATCGAAGTCAGCCGCGAGCCACCAGCAGCGATCACCATCCAGCAGCGGATACAACCCCAGATGGATTTCCCCGGAAAGGTGCGCCTTCAGCACCTCGGCCGTCAACGGCAGATAGTCCCGGTCGGCATGCCGGACGCCTCTTCGCCAGCCGCCGCGAACCGCAGGAAGCCAGCCCTTCTCCCCGTGCGCAGATTGTCCCAGCGGGCCGCGTAGACGTCAGTCCTGGCAGCGAACAACGCGCCGAAGAACGCGACCTTCATGTCAAGCGGTGACGTCATCGTCACCAGCCCGGGCGCCGACTCGAAGAAACCGGCTTGCACCGGGCCAGGCGGCTCAGCTTCCCGCCGAGTCAGCCCGAGCAGCCGCAGTAGCCGGGCGTTCTCCACCCGCAGCCACACCAGCTCATCGGCCATCGCCGCATCTGGAACCCTGCGATCAGGCACTAACCGCTGCCTCGATCGCGGAGAACCTTATCCGTTCCTGCTCAAGCCGGACCGACTGCGCGTAAGCGTTCGAGACCAGATCGCCATAGAGCGCCGACTCGGGACCGTCGAGGCGATCCAGAGTCGCGGCCGTCGGCGACGGCTCGGTGACCCAGTGCCCCCGGTGGCTGAGCAGCGTGGAGCGATCCATCAGCATCGAACGGGCGTGGGGGACGTGGTGGCGTAGCTGGTGGAGGATCGCGAAGCCGTGGGTGTCGAGATCACCCCAGTACACGACATCGAGAGCAGCCAGCCAGCGCAGGCACGCGAGCACCGGCACGGCGTACCCGCCGCCGAGGATCGCCATCGTCCCTGCCCGGAGCGGGAACGCGAGGTAGGTGATCTCGTTCTCCAGGATGAAGACCTGGGTAGTGCCGTCCGGCGGCGTGTCGAATTCGCTAGCCCGAACCGACAGCTCAGTGAATCCGCACACGCGGCCGGCTATCCGGAACCGCACCTGCGCGGGCTTGCGCGCGAAGCCGAAGCGACCGGCGAAGTCGGGCTCGGTCGCGTGCACACGGGAAAGGTCAAGCTGAGCGTCGAGAAGTTCGCTGAGCACGCCCTTGTGCCGCTCGATGAACTTAGTGTCTACGCCGGGCACATCGACTTGCCGCAGGTACATGCCTGATTTCTGCCGATCGTCAATCCAGCGCACGGTGGCCAGCAGGCTCGCCCACTCATCCGCGAGCCGAAGCGCTCGCAGGGGATGCGAGGTCATCCACGGACTCAGGCGGGTACCGCGGACGGTTTCGGCGAGCTCGGTCAGGCGACTGACCTCCCGGCCCACGTTGAGCAGTGCCCAGGTATCGGCGTAACTGTCGAGCCAGGCCCGGCCGGGGATCGAGTTGGTGCCGAAATGCCGTCCGCCGACCTGCTTGTACTCTATTCGAAGCGGGCCGCGCGCCGCCTGCGCCCATTGCGCCGCCCAGCGCTGGACGTCGCCTAGCTGGTCTCCGATCTGCCTGGAGGTCGGCCCCCGGATCGGCAGGCCAAGCGGCTCCCATTCCTGCCCGGCCGCGAACCTCGTAAGCAGTGCGCCTGAGTCCCACTTCTTCCTGACCGCCGCGCGCACGTCAGCCGGGCAGGTCCAGGCATTCGCGGCGATCACGTGACCGAGCCGACAGCCACGGCGAGATCGGCTGGACTGACTACCTGCTGGGAGATCAGGTGCGCGAGGCGCTGGGCCCGGTACTCGTCGATCGTGAGCGTCTGAAGGCGCGAGTCGTTGCCGTACGGATTGTCCACGAAACCAACAGCCAGTACATACGGCTCGATCACGGGGATCTTCTGCAGCGGAGTCACGATGAGCAACTGCAGACCGAGCCGGCCGAATAGCTCAAGAGCGAACTTCGTCGACTCATCGGAACCCCGGCCGAAGGCCTCATCGATCACCGCGAACCTGAAGGTCCGCGACTTCTCTGTGCCCCACTCAAGCTTGAACTGATAAGCGAGCGAGGCCGCGAGCACGGTATAGGCGAGTTTCTCCTTCTGGCCGCCGGACTTGCCGCCTGAGTCGGCATAGTGCTCGTATTCCGTGTCGTCTTCGCGGTACCGCTCGGACGCGGCGAAAATGTACCAGTTACGGACGTCTGTCACAAAGCGCGTCCACTTCCGGTCCGCTTCCGTGAAGTCCTTACGGCCTCGGAAGCGCTCGATAATGCGACTGACCTGAAGGAATTTCTGCTCCGAGTACTGATCGGAATCCTCTCCAGAAACCGCGTCGTCGGTACACGAGCGCAGATCGGCGCGGAAGTCGCGGATCTCCACGTGCGGGGACCGAATAGGCTCAAGCCGGATGTATCGGCCGGGGTTATAGTCAACGCCGACGAGCGAGGAGTTGATCGTGTCGATCCGCTGCTTGATCAGCTCGGCCTGCTTGTTCAGCTGAGACTGGAATCCGGCGATATCCCTGATCGTGTTCTGGTTCAGGTAGGTCTTGAACTGCTGCCTGAACCTGGGCAGGTCATCGGCGGTCAGCCGGTCACGCAGCTCACGGTAGCCATCGGCGGACTCCACCGAGTCGTCAAGCTCAGCGGTCTCCGCCTGATACTGGCGGCGGAAGGCACCCATCGCGGCGACGATCCGATTGGACAGGCGCGAGAGCCGCTCTCCCCGCCTCTCGGTGAGCCTGGAGATCTCGCTTCCGGCGACGCCTTCTGCCTTGTCGCAGGCCGAAGCCGCTATCGGCTCGGCTAGTCCGGTACCGGCCAGCAGCTCTGCGATCGCGGTGAAGCGCGCGCGGGCCGCCGCACAGGCGGCTTCGGCCAGGATGTCGCCCGCCTCCCGTGACACTCTGCCTGCCCTGTCTCGCCTGTCTTTCAGGCCGCCAAGCCCGACGTCAACGGAACTCAGTGCTGTCTCCGCCTTCGCGATCTCGCCATTCACCGTTTCCAGCTCGCGATTAAGCCGGGTCAGCTCAGCCGACGATTCCTCCAGGTCGCGCCGCTCGGCTTTGAGCTTTTCCGCGCGGTTGACCATTGACTGCCAGTCGATTTCCGCGAACTCACGGGTCTCGTCCAGGCCGGCGAGCTTCTGGCCATGCTCGATCGCGGCATCCCTGGCCTGCTCGTGCCGCTTGCGCTCGCCCGTGATCTGAGCGATGCGAGTGTTAAGCTCACCGGCCTCTCGCAGCAGCGCGTCTAGCTTCCGCTGATTAGACCAGCCGAGCACGTACCTGCCTCGGTCATCGATCCGGAACCGGTCATCTTTCTCGTGCCGCCCGCCGCCGCCCTTGATCTGGCCGGACTTCGTGATCGCTCTGGATGCCCGGCGGAATTCCGCCATGGACTCAACGCAGTCATGACTGGCGCGGCGGACGATCTCGTGCTCTAGCCACGGCGCGAACGGCGAATCCTTGATGACCAGCTTCGCGGCCAGCGTCCTGGGTCCGTAAGCAGCCGGGGTATCACGCAGGCGCGAAGGCTCAGGCACCCTGAAATAGACCACGCGATCCTTGAGATGGTTTCCGTCAATCCAGTCCGAGACGGCGGCGTAATGCTCATCGGGCACAAGCACCGAGAGCGCGAAACTGTGCAGCAGCCGCTCGGCCGCGCCCTCCCAGTCAGCCTGATCCTCGCTTACCGCGATGCAGCTCACCGGCGAACGGCAGCGAATTCTCACCGATCTTTAGCTCGCGGCAGAGCAAGTCCCGCAGCTCAAGCTGCTTCTTCGGGATATTGGTCCGGCGCTCCCGCAGGCTGCGGAACTCCGCGTTGACCGCGGCTGCCTCGACGTCCAGATCCCTGGCCAGGACGCCCGTCTCGGTCAGCGCGTTCTGGTGCTCCGTGAGATCGGACCTGGCCTTGTCACGCGCCGTCAGGATCTGAGTACGCCTGGCGGCGAACTGCTCAGCGGTCTCGACCGGCAGCAGCCGGGCGCCAGCCAGCAGGCCGCCAAACCGCCTGGCCTTCTCCAGCCGGGACCGACGTGCCTCTTCGCAGTCCTCAAGCAGGCCCGCTATCTCGGCGAGCCGGTTGCCGCCGTGACCGGCGAGCTCAATCTGCACCCTGGTCTGGCGCCGGCGGAAGTCAGCTAGGTCAGCCTCGACCGTGATCCGCCTCGAACCGAGCACCGCCTGCTCGGCCTCTATCGCGGCAATCTCAGCCCCGGACAAGTTGGCTTTGAGATTGGCGAAATAATACCTCAGCGCTGATCGATGCTCCTCAAGCTCGATGATTTCGGCCTGGATCGTGTCATGCCTGTCACAGTCCTGGAGTAGCGGGATGAGCATGGTGAGCTGGGCCTCCGCTCGCCGCACCGACTCGTGGGCCCTGGTCAGATCCTCGAAGTGAGACACGATGTCGGTGACCGCCCTGGCCGCGTCGAATGGCTCCAGCATGTGGTCGCGAACGAAATCGGTGAGGTTGCCGACCGATTTCATCGAGACCGTCTGATGGAACAACTCCATCGCCTGCTCCGACTCGATCCCCAGACGGCGGCGGAAGTCCGTGCCGTACTCGGGAAAGGCGTCATGGACCCGAACGCCAGGAGTAGCGCGCAATCGCTTCCGCAGTGCCGGCATCTCAGACCCGAAGGCCCTGAAATCTCCGGTGACCGAAAGCGGGCGGTCGGCCGTGACGTAGAACCGGTCTGGCTGGCTGGAGGCGTCCGGCGTGCGCTGCCAGAAAACCTGAGCCAGCGTGACAGTGGCGTCGTACCCGGCGTTGCGGAAGACGCCCAGGATTACGCTGTAGTCAGAGCCATCCCGCAGCGCGACAGGCTTGGTGGCGCCGGTGACCTCATCCCGTTCGGCCTTGTAGTAGCCATGGACGTAGGAGCGCAGGCTGCGCTCCCTGGTCTCAGCTCCGGCCGCCTTGTTGTAAGAAATGCGCTGGGACGGCAGCAGCAGCGTGGTAACAGCATCGACGATCGTGGACTTCCCCGACCCGATGTCGCCGGTGACCAGCGTGTTCTCCCCGCCCAGGCCAAGCGACCAGACGCGGCCGCCGAAAGTACCCCAGTTGTACAGTTCGAGGCGGTCCAGGCGGAAGCCAGTCATTCCTGCTCCTTCCCGGCGAGCAGTTCGGCGTACTCAGCAAGCCTGGCATCGAAGTCGGCCAGCCACTGACCATCGACGAAGGCCTTCAGAATGCGCCGCACCTCATACACCTGATCGGCATTCGTCGTGGGTCGCAGGAATCCGAACTGGACGACCTTATTGATATGCGCGTCGATCTGGTCAGTCACCCGAGCTTCGCTGGCGGTCTCAGCCGGGATGAACACCCGCATAATTTCTATAATCTGCGCGCGGCTCAGCATAAGCCGGGAGTCGCCGCTCTGAGCGTCAAATTCGGCCAGCTTCTTCCTTAGCAATGCCAGGAGCAGGCTTACTGGAAAGGAGAGCGAGCGGCGCGGAATCAGCCGGGGCAGCGATTCAGCGTCGTCAGGATCGGCCGGCTTCTGACGCAAGAACGCATAGCCCTCGGCCTCGTCGATGACGACAACCAGCCCGAGCACTTCCACGAAATCCTGGGTCTGCGGTCGCAGCTCGAGCAGGCTGCGCCAGGCGCGATCGTGGGTGTCGCGGTAGACGACGCCCTTCATGAGCTGGGTAACGGCATGCGGCAGGCTCGCTTCTGCGGTCATCCGCTCCTCCTCGCGTACGTCACTCGCGGCAGCGTCGCGGTGCGCTCCCAGCCATCAGCGTCGGTCCAGGCGATCTGCTCCTGGTGGTCTTCGTCATAGACGATCGCGAACGTTTCGTCGCGCAATGCCAGGTAGGTGACCAGTTCGGCGACGCCCTGCCGGAGTGGCCGCCGGGCGACGACCTCCACCAGCCCAACCTGCGGCTGGCCGCGCAGCGCCTGCCGGATGCCTCCGCGCAGCGGCTCGGGGTCCACGTAGACCTGCTCGAAGAGAACAGAAGGATCAGTCTGCTCATCGGCGTCCTGGACATTGTCGCTGCGCAGACGCGCCTTTGCCGTCGGCGCGTACAGCGGACGCTCGAAGGGCAGTCGCAGCGCCGGGGCGGGCTCGTCGATCTCCGTGCTCACCGGGACATCCCCGAAGTCGCGGACTTGGAGGGCACGGGCCTCGATCTGGCGCAGGATGTCGATTACCCGCCGGTTCTCGAACCAGACCTGGTCGTCGAGGAACCGGCGGAGCTGTTCGGAGAGCTGGCGGACGGTTGCCTGGGTGCGTTCGGCGGCATCGAGCCAGTCATAGTGGATAAGCCGCAGCCTGGCATCTCGCTCGGCGATCCCCGCTAGGGCGTGGACTCGGTCGAGCAGCTCAGACAGCTCTTCCTGGCGGGCCTGGGACAGCAGAAAACCATAGAAGGCTTGAAAGGAGCGGCCCTGATCCGATCCGGCGATCGACTCCCGGCTGCCGAGCACATCATCAAGTAGCTCGCCCTTGCCCCCGTGCCAGGCGGTAATCTTCTCGCGAAGCTGGCGGTCCAGCCTGCGAAAGTTCTCCTCAACCTCGCGAAAATCGGCGAGCAGCTCACGCGCGGTGCCAGAGAACTGCTGGTAGCGATCCCGCACGGCGGCCTGATCAAGCAATGGCAAGTCGCCTGCCTGGACGCGGGCTATCCGCTCGTCAATCTCCTGCCGTTGCCGGCGCAATTCGACGAGCCGCTGATCCGGGTCGGTTTCGGTGCCGAAGACGATCTGCCTCAGCAGCTCGAAGATTACATTCAGTCGCGACTCTGTGCCGACGAACTCACGCTCACGCAGGCTGTCTAGCCATTGCAAGGCCTTCTCGACGGCGGGCGTGGCGTCATAGTGGGGCTCGTCGGTCGACTCGGGATAGTACTTCCGAAGCCAGCCAGCCTCGGGGGCGGCCCAGTCATCGAGATAGGCCTTCGCCGATTTGGGAAATCTCCTGCCACTACGCTCGTCACCTCGCTGGTTGATGGCATACAGCTGATCGTCGAGGCGGCTCGCCAGCTCGGTGGCGGAGATTGACCTGACATTGTCGGCGACGAACACCTGGTGCAGGAAACTCAGGACGAGCGGCGCGTTATCCGCCCTGAGCAGTCGCCAGGCCGGGCTGTTTTCACGCAGCCACGCTATTTCGTCGAGGCTTGACACGATCAACATCGTAGGACGGACCACCGACAATTTCTGGCGCCGGCCGCAGCGCCTGCCGCGGGCGTCGGCTGCGGGCGCGGGACTGTCGGTGCCTCGCCGCATAGTGGTTCCATCCCAGCGAACCACAGGAGGCAGCATGTGCTGGATGTGCGACCACCCGACCGCGAGTCGCGAGGACTACCTCAGCCAGATCGGCGCCATCATCGCCGAGACCGGATGGGCGGTGCAGGGTGTCGAGCGGGACAGATTACGCCCGCCGTATGCCTACACGGTAGGGCTGACCGCGAGAGGTAAGCCGGAAGCTCGTGGTGACCGGCCTGTCAGTGCGGCGGGCAGTTGATCTCCTGAACGGCATGGCCGCGCACTCGCTGCATTCCGCTGGCCTTGAGCCAGGGGAACAAATGCGGCTGATCGACGGGCCGCTGATCGAGGTCGTCGAGGTTGAAGTGCCTGAGGCGCATCTGCTCACGGTTTCCGAGTTCTACGACGCAGGTTTCAAGGCACTTCAGCTCGTGCACGCCGACGACCGTGATCACTGGCCCTGGGAAGTCGGCTACCGCAGCGGACGAGGCGGACAGCCCGTACTCGGAACGCGAGCCGCCAGCAAGCAGGCGACGGCAACAACACCCGATGCGCGCTAACCAAACCACGTACAAAACATGCTAGAAACGGCCAAGAACAGGAATTTCGCGATCGAGTGCGTCGCAGCAACGCGTTGAATTCACGATCGCTGACGACCCGCAAGGCGAAGGTGGCGATGTGGTTCCGTCTGAGTCCCTGTATCCATCACGAACTCTTCCGATAGATGCACGAAGTGCCCGCACTCGGCGGGCACTAGGGCTGTGCGGGTGACCCAGAGGACCTTACCCACAACTTCATTCTAGCGGGTATGTTTCCTTGATCATGGACCAGGCCGTGCTCACGAACTATGCGCGGGTGATCACGCCGCTTATGTTCCGGGCTCTGGCGCGAATTCGGTGACTGGGCTGGTGACTGACGTGCGTGGGGTTGCTGGCGGGGCCGGACCTGGCCCAGTTGAGGGCAGCTTCAGCCGCATCAAGATGCTCCTGGCCCGGAGCCCGGCCGGCTCGTGCCGCAGAAACTGGGTGACCGCCGCCTGCCCTGGCCTGTCCGGCACGGACCTGACCGCAGCCGGGGACCCCTGCTGTCGTTCTGGCAGCAGCGGGGGTCCCCAGCCGCAGTAGCCCACTCCGGGGAACCACGCCACTGTGCCGTCAGGCCGGCCGCCAGCACCCGGAAAGGCCGGTCACCGGCAGGCCCGCCACCTCGGCCGGGCTGTGCCACCACCCGGAACCGGCGGGTCAGTTGGTGATGGCGAGCGCGAAGGGGAGAACGGCCTGGGCTCCGTGCTCGCGCAGGAGCCTGGCGGCGAACGTCATGGTCCAGCCGGAGTCCACTCGGTCGTCGACGACGAGCACCGGGCCGTCGGTGCTGGCCAGGGCCGCCTGAAGCGGGCCGGGCACGGTGAGGGTTCGCGATAGCGCGACTAGCCGCTGGGCGCTGTTGTGCCGGCGCTCCGGCGATTCACCGCCCAGGTAGCCGAGGCTGCCGAGATAGGTCATCCTGCCGGTGGCGGCGATCCGCTCCCCCAGTTCGGTGATCATGCCGGGCCTGGTGCTCGATGGCATGGTCACGACGGCGACCGGGCGCCTGGCCCAGTCCCAGGAGGCGAGCACCTGCACCACCGCCTGGAAGACGTTGCCGGGGATCGCCTCGTCGGGTGCGCCTTCGGCCAGCAGGTGGCGGAGCGTCGTACCCCAGCCGATGTCGGTCAGGCGTCCGACGCAGCGACCAGGCTCGGCCGCATCCTTCGCGGAGATGCGGCCCGTGAGGGCTACCCCGAACGCGGGCATCCCCGCGGGCCACATGCGGCGGGGACTGATCGTTACTCCTGGTCGTTGAAGTCTGGTCCGTGCGGTGTCCGCGCTGGCCTGGGTGACCATAGTCGGGCGGGCCGTGCCGGTGCAGTTGTCGCAGCGGCCGCAGGATGCGGCGGCCGGATCGTCGAGCTCGCGGCGCAGGTATTCCATGCGGCAACTGTCAGTTGCCAGGTAGCCGAGCATGGCCTGCTGCTCACGCGCTCGCTCGGCGGCGACGCGCTCGTATCGCTCGGTGTCGTAGACCCAGGGCTGACCTGTGGCCTCCCAGCCTCGGCTCACCCGGCGGACAGCGCCATCCACATCGAGTACCTTCAGCATGGTTTCCAGGCGGTTGCGGCTCAGGTCGACCTTCGCTTCCAGGGCGGCCGCTGAGAGCGGGGCGCTAGCCCTGGCCAGTGCGTCAAGGGTGGCGCGGACCATGCGTTCTGGCGGGAAGGCCAGACTGGCGAAGTACGCCCAGATATCGCGGTCCTCGGTGGCGGGCAGCAGGATGACCTCGGCCCGTTCCACCCCGCGGCCCGCCCGCCCGATCTGCTGGTAGTAGGCGACCGGCGACTGCGGCGCCCCCAGATGGACGATGAAGCCGAGGTCGGGCTTGTCATATCCCATGCCGAGCGCGCTGGTCGCGACGACGGCCTTGAGTTTGTTGGCGAGCAGGCTCTCCTCAATGTGCAGACGCTGCCCAGCATCGGTCTGCCCGGTGTATGCCTCGGCCGCGAACGTCCTGTCCCGCAGGAACTCCGCCACCTCCTGGGCGGCGGCTACGGTCAGCGTGTAGATGATGCCTGAACCTGGGAGGTCGCCGAGGTAGTCGGCCAGCCACCCCAGCCGCAGCGCGGCTTGCGGCAGCCGCACGACGGACAGCCGCAGGCTCTCGCGGTCAAGCGGGCCGCGCAGTACTAGCGCCGGCAGCGCGTCGGCCTGGCCGGAGCTGGCCTGGCCGGGGCTGATCTGTTCCGCGATGTCGCGGGTGACCCGCGCGTTAGCGGTCGCGGTGGTCGCGAGCACCGGCACGCCGGGCGGGAGTCCCGCGACCACTTCGCGCAGGCGCCGGTAGTCCGGCCGGAAATCATGACCCCAGTCCGAGATGCAGTGTGCCTCGTCGATGACGATCAGCCCGGCTGAGCTGGCGAGCCTGGGCAGGACCAGGTCACGAAAACCAGGGTTGTTGAGGCGCTCCGGGCTGACCAGCAGGACATCGACCTCGCCAGCCCGGATCTGCGCGTAGGTCTGCTCCCAGTCCTCGGTGTTGGACGAGTTGATCGTGGCCGCCCGGATGCCGGCCCGCTCGGCGGCGGCGATCTGGTTACGCATCAGGGCCAGCAGCGGCGACACGATGACAGTCGGGCCCTCGCCCCGCTCCCTCAGCAAGGCCGTCGCGATGAAGTACACGGCGGACTTCCCCCACCCGGTCCGCTGCACCACCAGGGCCCGGCGGCGGTCAACGACCAGCGCCTTGATCGCGCTCCACTGGTCGGGGCGCAGGCTGGCGTCCTGGCCGGCCAGAGCCCGCAGGCAGCGTTGGGCCGCTTCCCTGACCTCGTCATCTGTGGCTGAGGGCGCCGGGCGGGGGGACACAGTCATGCGGCCATTGGTATCAGCCGGATGTGACTTTCGCGTGACATCCGCAGAGGTCTTTGCGGCCGATCGCCGCGCGCCGATCAGAACGCGGGGAGCGGGCCTGGCTGGCTTGCCTCGGGCCAGCCAGGCCCGCCTGG
The DNA here is from genome assembly GCA_963819285.1 of uncultured Actinomycetota bacterium. Classification (GTDB taxonomy): domain Bacteria; phylum Actinomycetota; class Actinomycetes; order Streptosporangiales; family Streptosporangiaceae; genus Chersky-822. Next base: position 245,378 of record CAWFVM010000004.1, on the reverse strand, counting down.
GTGCGCGACCACGGTTACGCGCACGTTTTCGGCACGGGCTACCAGGCGGCGCCGGTCTGCAGGGCAGGCCCGGCCGGCAGCGGCGTGAACGTCCCGTTCCTGATCATCCCGAAGTGGGGGCCGTTGACCAGCGCGTCCATCCCGCTGGCATCGACCCCTATCACCCCGAAGTCGAGGCCCTCGTTAACCCGGGCGTCCGCATCGCGGAACTTCAGGGTGCGGCTGGCGAAGACCCTGGTGATCTTGCCGGTCGCTGGAGAGAGAGCGACGAGCCGCACCAGTACGGTGCCTCTGGCGCCGGTCGCTGGGGTGTACCTGGCGAGCGACGCGATGATCGGGCCGCCGCCAGGGGGAGCGTAGGCGGACTGGATGAGCCCGAGGTCGCCGCCACCCCTGACCAGTACCGATGAGCTGAGCAGATTCCGGCTGCCGCTCTTGGTGTTCAGCAGCCGTACGGCGGTCCTGGCCGTGTAGTCGATTTGAGTTCCCTTGAAATGGTCCTGCCAGACGAAGGCGAGATCGGTGTTATTGACCCAGACCGTGTTAAATCCGAACGCGAAGTCGCCCTTGGCCCGCCAGAACTCGCGATGACCGCCAGGGCGCAGCGGCACCACCACGATCTCGCTGATCGGATGGAGGCCGGGGGGAGACTGGCCCAGGGCGATCACGGCGAGCTCCGCGACCGTCCGGCGATACCGCCAGGTCGCTGACGAGGAGACTTATCCCTTGCTGGGTCGGGTCGGCCAGGGAGACGGGCAGCTTCGTCAGCTTCGCCGACCGGCCGCTGGCCGACAGGCTTAGCCGGAGGACGACCAGCGGCAGCTTCGAGCTTCCCGCTACCTTGGCGCTGGTGATGATGTAAAACAGCCTGCCGGAGCTAGCCGCCGCGATCTTAGCGACTCCGCCGGAGGGATCCGCGATATGAACCGACGACAGCACCTTGCCGGTGGCAGTGCTATGCACGTTAGCGGTCTGCTTCGGGGAAAATCCATTGAGCGTGACGTAGAACCGAGGCGGCACGCCTGACGGCGTGTTCGATCCGCCAGGGTGTGACCGCGCTCCGCTGGCCACTGTGGCACCCACGATCACGGCGATCATCGCGAGACCAGACAGCGCCGGGGCGAGCACTCGCCGGCGAGTATGGCTTCTCCCCGGTCGCATCGGCCTGGTCCAGTCCTGCTGCTCGCCGTCGAAGGCGGCTGGCGCTATCGGGTTAGCCTGGGCCATGACCGAGCGGAGCTCAGCCAGAAGCGCACGCTGGTCGGTCTCTGCTGGTAGGTATCTCATCTGGACTCCTGTCCGCTGATCTGTCGGCTGGCCTGTCTGGAGGCGGGATTGCCGGTGCGGTCGGTGGCCGCCAGCGCCACCTCGAGCTTGCGTCTGGCCCGGTAAATGCGGGCGGCCATCGCCGACGGCGAGCAGCCCATCGCCAGTGCCACCCCGGCTAGGTCGAGTTCCTCCCAGCCGACCAGCCTGAGCACTTCCTGATCGCGGGACGGGAGCCGGTGTAGTGCCTGGATCAAGCGCTCGCGTTCTGTTATCGCCGTGGCGTGATCTGGAACTTGCTCGTCCAGGCTCGCCTGGCCTAGCCGTACCGTCAGACGCTGGGTCCGGCGAGCGGACCGCTCGGTGTTGGCGAGCACCCGGCGGGCCACGCCATAGAGCCAGGGCGCGACCTGGTCCGGGTCGTCGGGAATGGCCGAATGCTTGCGCCAGGCGACCAGGAAGGTATCCGCGACCACGTCACGGGCGGTATCGGGGTCGCAACGGCGAGACGCGTAGCGCAGCACCGCCGCCCGGTGAACTCGGTATAGCGCGTTGAACCGTTCTTCAAAATCGTTGCCGCTTCGCATCGCACCTCGCCGGACCGATTGTCGTGACACTTACCTATGTCCCGCACAACCGGTCCCATGACGAACCATGCAGAGCCGAGTACCGCTGCCCCAGCCGCGTCAGGGACTGCGGAGTCGTTCGGCTGGCTGGCCGGTGATGTCTGCGATGAGGTCAAAGTCCTTGTCCAGGTGCAGGAGGGTCAGGCCTGCGAGTTCGGCGACGGCCGCGATGAGGAGGTCGGGTATCGACGGTGCCCGGTGCTGGCCACGTTCCGCGAGTATGGCCTGGACTTCGATAGAGCGATTTTCGACCGCAGGCGTCAGGTACTCCACCGGCATAGCCGACAGGGGCGGCCGGCCGAGCCCCGCCCTCAAGCCGGGGCCCGAACGGGCGGAGAACCCGACCTCCAGCCTGGTCAAGGTAGTTATGCGGACCAGCCCGCGCTCAATGCGCGATGCCCATTGTTCAGCGTCCGGGCTGACTCCGAGCCGGACGAGAGCTGATTTGTCGATGAGCCACGCGGTTACCGCCATGCCTGGTCCATGACTCGCGGGTCAGCCAGGTCGGCGAACATATCGCTGAACCTGGTCAGGTCCGCTGTCGTGACAGCGGTATCGGGCGCGACGGCATCCTGAGCCAGGCGACGGCGGACGTATTCGCTACGGGACAGGCCCAGGCGGCCTGCGCGGGCATCGACGGCGGCTAGCACCTCGTCTGGTATGTCTCGGATAAGCATGTCAGTCACGATGCCTCCACTCGGTGATATCTAACGATAGCATCGCTGACTGCGGCGCAAAGCACGGTGAACCGTCGGTCGTCAGCTGGCGGCAGCGCTTTCGACCGCGCCGTCCCGGTTGATCAGGACGTTCAGCCGGGCGAACTCGGAACTCTCCAGATACGGCGCGTAATACTCGAAGATGTGCTTGCACGCCAGAGTCCGGGCGGCCACCGGGTCTTGGGCGCGCACAGCCGCCAGGACGAGGGCATGGCGCCGGCAGCTGTCGAGCATCTGCGCCCGCCGGTCCACTGACTGCGTGATCTTGCGCTCGATGAGCTGCAGGACTACTGAGCGCACCACGTCATTGGCGACCTGGAGCAGCTTGTTTCCCGCGGCCTCGGCGAGAAGATCGTGAAATGCCACGTCGGCGTAGGCGAAGGCGGCATCGCCTTTCTCCACGCTCTGCTCCATCGTCCGAAGGGCTGTCTCCATGGCTTCAAGCTGCGGCCCGGTTCGGAAGACGGCCGCGAGCTGATTCGCGCTGCCCTCGGTTATGACCCGGAACTGGAGCAGATCGGCCAGCCCGACGGTCTCGGCCCGCACCAGGCTGGACATCGATTTATGCAGGGCAGCCGTGGAGAAAGGCAGCACTATCGGGCCGTGCGGGTCGCCTGGCCTGGACTGAACCTTGCCCTCGCTCTGCAGCACCCGCAGGGCTTCCCTGACCGTCGACCGGCTCACACTGAACTGTGCTACCAGCTCACGCTCGGACGGCAGCCTCATGCCGGGGCTAAGCGTGCCGTCAAAAATAGCTGTCTCGATCTGCTGGACAATTAGCTCGTAAGCCCGCACCGGCCGAACTGGTTCAAACATACCGTTCCATTTCGAGCAATAGCCTGCCAGTCAGGTAAGGCTACCGGGCCTCTTCAGCGCGGCCAAATAGGCATGGAGCTCACATCTTCTAGCGATCGCCGCCCTCCTTGACAAGGAGGAAGCTTGTAGGACAGTCTACTGGTCCGGCCAGTTACCGCCTAGTGTGTCTGTGCGCAACCTGGGCCACATGCCAGTCGGTGGGTGCGTATGAACGAAGTAGCCGTCGTCCTGACCTTCGACGTCGACGCCGAACTGCTCTGGCTGGCCAGGGACGCGGACTCCGGCGAGCGCCCTGTGTGGTTGTCCCAGGGTCAGTACGGAGTCAGGGAGGGTCTTCCGCGCATCCTGCGGCTCCTGGCTGATCTGGAGGTTCCCGCCAGCTTCTTCGTGCCGGGCCAGGTCATCGAGCGGCATCCGCGCGAGATCGAGGCGATCCTGGCGGCCGGGTTCAGGATTCAGCATCACAGCTACAGCCATACCTGGGCGGACCAGCTATCCCAGGAGCAGGAGCGCGAGGAGATAGAGCGCGCCGCCGCGGTGATCCGCGATTTCTCCGGCATCGCGCCGAGCGGCTTCCGGTCACCGGCGGCTGAGTTCACGCCCTGGACCTTCGAGTTGCTGCAGGAGTACGGATTCGAGTTCTCCAGCAATATGTTCGACCGGGACAGCCCTTATCTGCTGGAGCTGGGTAATCAGCGTTCCTCGATAGTCGAGTTCCCGTTCGCGTGGTCGCTCGATGACGCACCGTTCTGGCTCTACAGCAATCGTCTCCCCGGGCGATCGATGGCAGCCCCGAGTGCGGTGCTTGAGACGTGGTGCCGCGAATACGACGGCCTGGCCCGCGAGCCTGGCCGCTGCATGGTGGTGGCCATGCATCCCCAGGTGATCGGAAGGCCTGCCGGATGTGGGTCCTAGAGCAATTCATCAGGCACGTCCTCGACGGCGACGGCAAGCTCACCACCCTTGAAGCGCTGTGCGACGAGGTACGGCCCCGGCTGCTCGCGGCGAGCCAGTGACCGCAGGCGGGTCGGGCGAGGGCGGCGAGGCCGGGGAGGCCGGGGAGGTCGGCGTCCTGGCGGGACAGGTAGCGGTCATCACGGGTGGCGCGGGCGGCATCGGCAGCGCCACGGCCGCCGCACTGGCCGGGAGTGGCGCAACTGTGGTTGTCCTGGACCGGTCGCCCCGCCGCGAGCCCGGCTCCCCCGCCCGCCTGGCGATCACGACTGACGTGACCGATCCCGACTCGCTCCGCGCCGCCGCCCAGGCCGTCAAACGCGAATTCGGCGGCTGCGACATGCTCGTGATCGCCGCCGGGGTGGCCGTGACTGGCGCGGCTGGGCGAGCGACCGAGGCTGACTGGGATCTGGTCTTCGGCGTCAACGTCCGGGGAGCGTGGCTCACTTTCCGTGAATTCCAGCCGGTCCTTCGCCGGCCTGGCCGGGTAGTCACGGTCGCGTCGGCTGCCGGGCTGCTGCCGCTGCCGGAACTCGCCGCTTACAGCGCTTCCAAGGCGGCCCTGATCAGCCTGACCCGCAGCATCGCCGTCGACTATGCCTCGGCTGGCATCCGGGCGAACTGCGTGTGCCCCGGTCAGGTGGACACGCCGATGGCCGCAGCGGTTCAGGATGCCAGATCGCAGCACGAGCGTGACGCCGTGGCGGCCTTCACCGACTACCCGATCAAGAGACCGGCCAGCCCAGCGGAAATCGCGACCGCGATCGCCTTCCTTGCGGCCCCCGGCAACGGATGCCTAACCGGCTCGGTCCTCGCGGTCGACGGCGGCCGTACCCTGCACTGAGCCACGATCCGCTTACAGATCGTCGTTCGTCGACCACCTTCCGGCACACGACAATTCTCCGCCAGGAATACGACAACCGACCGCGAAAAGCGAAAACGGCAACCCCTCCGTCCGGCTCAGCGGCGATGCCCTGCTGATGCTCCGTGATCATGCCGGGGACCGTGATCTCGGAAGCTCTGCCGGGGTGATCACGCGGCTAGCGTTCCGTGATCATGCCTTAGACAGTGATCACGGAGCTTCTGGTGGGGGATCAGGCCCGGGGGTACGGCGGCGGTGATCTCCAAGGAGCCTAGGTAGCCGGCGGCGCGGGCCACGGGCGGGCCTTCTCGAATGCCCGGCTGGCTCTGAGCAGGAGAGCCTCGCTCCCCGGACGCCCGACTAGCTGCAGGCCGACCGGCAGCCCCCGCACCAGACCGCACGGCACCGTCGCCGCCGCGAAGCCGGCATAGTTCACCGCGAACGTGAACGCCACCAGCGGACCGCGCTCGATAGGGCCGCCGATCTCCGGCGCCGTGACCCCGACCGTCGGGGAGACCAGCAAGTCAGCGTCTCCCAGCAGTCGCCCCAGATGAGCGATCACCGACGCTCGCAAAGCCAGCGCGTGCGAGTACTCGGCCCCGGTGACCAGGCTGCCACGCTGGAAATGCGAGCGGCCGTACTCGGACAGCAGACCTCGGGTAGCGGGATTGCCGTAAAGCTGCTGACCGATGGAGGCGTACCGGTCCGCCATCATCATGGTGTAGAACGATTCCATCCACCGCTCGGCCTCAAAGCTCAGCGCCGTTTCCTCCACCGCAGCCCCGAGCGAGCCGAACGTCTCCGCCGCCGAGCGGACCGCGGCCACGACCGTCTGGTCGATCCCGTCGATGTCACCGCAGTCGCCGGCCCACCGCAGCCGAAGACCGTCGACCGGCTGCTCCAGGCCGTCCAGGTAGTCCGGGACGGGACCAGGCCAGCACGCCGGATCACGGTCGTCGGGTCCTGCAAGCACCTGAAGCAAGATCGCCGCGTCCCTGACGTCGCGGGAGATCGGGCCGGCGTTGGAGAACATCACCGTGCTGCCCATCCCCCCGTGCCTGGGCAGCAGCCCGTTACTCGGGTACAGCCCGTAGACCCCGCACAGCGCGGCCGGAATCCGGATCGAGCCGCCGCCGTCGCTGGCCAGCGCGAGCGCCGTCATTCCCGCCGCGACCGTCACGGCCGAGCCGCCGCTTGAGCCGCCTGGCGTGCGACGGAGGTCCCACGGATTGCGGCACTCGCCGGCCAGGCGGTTCACCGTCCTGGGATACAAGGCGAACTCCGGCAGGTTCGTCTTGCCGATGATGATCGCGCCGGCCGCGCGCAGCCGGGCCACGTGCACGGAGTCCTCGTCAGGAACGAAATCCCGGTAGATCAGCGACCCGCCGGTGGTGCGCAGGCCCTTCGTCCAGTACAGGTCCTTCACCGAGACGGGCACCCCGCACAGCGGCCCGGCGGGCCTCCCTTCGGACAGCTCTCGCTCACAGACCAGGGCGGCGGCCATGGCCTCCTCCCCCGCCACGGTCAGAAAGCCGCACAGGCTCCCGTCCAGGGCGGCGATGCGCTCAAGCGTGGCCGCGACGACCGCCGCCGGCGATCGCAGGCCGGCCACGATCTGCTCCCTCAGCTGCCAGGCTGGCAGCTCCCATGGCTCGGCCATCATCCCTGCCTCACCTCGGCTGCCGAGGTTAGCTCGGCTACCACGAACGCCGACACCTGTGACGTCGTCGCCGTGCCCGCGACATCGGGGGTCCTGCTCTCCGGGTCGCGCAGGGCCGGCCGCGACGGCAGTCCTGATGGCCCGCGCTCCAGCCCGGACTCCGAGGTCGTCAAGCAGCATCGCGCCCGACAGCAGGCAGGCGCACGGATTGGCGATGCCCTGGCCGGCGATCGTCGGCGCGGAACCATGCACAGGCTCGTAGATCCCCGGCACGGACCGGTCGTAGGACAGGTTGGCGCTGGGCGCGAGGCCGAGACCGCCAGTCAGGCTGCACGCGAGGTCGGAGAGTACATCGCCAAAAAGATTGCCGCACAGCATCACATCCAGCGAGGTCGGTCGCTCCACCATCCGTGCCGCCATGGCGTCCACCAGGACAGCCTCATACTCGACGTCCGGATAGCCGGCGGCCACCTCGCTGACCACCTCATCCCAGAGGGTGTAGCCGAAGCGCATCGCGTTCGACTTCGTCACCAGGCAGACGCTGCGGCGGCGAGACAACGCCCGCTCGAAGGCAAACCGGGTGATGTCCTCGATCGTCTGGCGGCTGTGCACGGCCACCTCCACCGCCAGCTCGCGCGCCGTCCGCCGGTAGGTACGCCCGCCAAGACCCGCGTACTCACCCTCGGTGTTCTCCCTGACGATCAGCAGGTCAATGCCTTCCGGGTGGCGCAGCGGCCCTGGGACACCCGCCCAGAACCGCGACGGCCTGAGATTCACGGCCAGGCCGAGGCGCTGCCGCAGCTCGATGATCAGGCCCCACACGGCTCGTGATCGGGCACATCCGGCCGCCCGACCGCGCCGAACAGCACAGCGTCGAACGAGAGCAGCAGCTCGGGCCCGTCCGCCGGCATGGCCCGCCCGGTCCTGACCATCAGGTCACCGCCCCAGTCCAGCCGCTCCACGTCCATGGTGGCGCCATCGAGCGCGGCCGGCGGCCAGCACGGGAAGGGTGGCCTCGATGACTTCTGGCCCGATGCCGTCTCCGCCGATCGCCGCGATGCGGAACTGCCGGGCGTCGCCAGCGGTCACTGGGCCTCCTGATTCGCGAGAACGAACTCGGCGATCGCCGTCGCCACGGCCTCGTGGCCGACGTCGTTCAGCACGTCATGCCGGGCAGCGGGAAACGTGATCAGGCTCCCCCGCGCTAGCCGCCCCGACCAGTCGCGCGCCCCGGCAACGGGGGACACCGGATCGGCCTCGCCGTGTAGGAGCAGCACAGGGACGTCGAGCGCCGGCAGACTGGCGCTGAGCTTCGCCCAGGCCGGCGGCAGGATGCGCTGAAGCGAGTCGCTGATCTCGGCGCCGCCGGTGAAGGCGAGCGGATCGCTTGCCAGCCACGACAGGTACGCGGGATCAGCCGACAGGTCCGCCGCGTCCAGTTCGAGGGCGTCGCCGTCGTCCCCGAAGCCAGGCGGCGCCGACAGGGTCGCGCCGGACAGGATCACCCCCGCATAGCGGTCCGGCCTTCGGCTCGCGGTCACCGCCGTGACGATTCCGCCGAGTGAGTGACCGACCGCGAAGATAGGTACTTCAGGGTTACGCGAGATCGCGAGATCACTCAGGTACCCCACATCGCTGACCAGGTCATCCAGAGCGGTGATCGTGCCGCGAGGGCCGTGGGTGCGGCCATGCCCGATCAGGTCAAGCGCCCGCACGGAGATACCCCGGCTGGTCAGGCCGGCCGCGAAGCGGGCGTAGAGCCCGGCGTGCTCCCCGACTCCGTGCACCAGGACAACGGTCGCCCTCGGGTGCCGGACGAGCCATTCCCGGTAGTGCACCGAGCCCGCGGCTCCGTCAAAGCCCGGCATGCCCGCCCCCGTTCGCGATGGCCACGAGCACCTTGGTGTACGAGTGCGACGGGTGGTCAAAGACCTGATCCGTCGGCCCTTCCTCGATGACGGCACCGTCGTACATGACCAGGACGTGACCCGTCGAGTGCCGCACCACCCCGAGGTCGTGCGAGACGAGTACCAGCGCCAGGTCCCGCTCCGCGCGGAGCTTCCCGAGCAGGTTGAGGATCTGGGCCTGAACGGACACGTCCAGGGCCGAGGTCGGCTCGTCGGCGATGAGCACCTGCGGCCGGCAGGCCAGGGCCCTGGCGATGCCCACTCGCTGGCACTGCCCGCCGCTGAGCCGGGCAGGCTTGCTGTCGAAGCTGTCCGGCCCGAGGCCGACCTCGTCAAGCAGGAGTTCAGCCGCCTGGCTGGCCTTCGCCCGGTCCAGGCCGTCCCAGAACCTGAAGACCTCGGCGACGCTCTGGCGCGCGGTCCGGTGCGGGTTCAGGGAGCCGAGCGGATCCTGGAAGATCATCTGCACGCACCGCCGCCTCGGGTCCCGCCGCTTCAGGCCAGTCCAGGGAGCTCCGGTCACCAGGATCTCCCCTTCGGCCGGGCGCAGCGCCCCGGCGAGTGCCCGTGCCACCGAGGTCTTGCCGCTGCCGCTCTCCCCGACGATCCCGATGGCCGCGCCCTCACCGACGACCAGGTCAAGGTCACGAACAGCGGGGCGGGGGTTGTGCGGGTAGACGATCCGCACCCCGGACGCGGTCAGAAGGGGCGTGCTCACCTGATCTGGCCCTCCGGGTTCCAGCAGGCCGCCCAGTGCCCGGTGCCGTCGTCGGTCAGCGCCGGGATCTGACGCGTGCAGGCCTGCACGGCCTGCCCGCACCTCGGCGCGAACTGGCAGCCGGGCAGGGCGACGTCGAGCGGCCTGGGCTGGCCGGGGATGGCCGCGAGCTCGCCGGACCGCTGGTCTGGGCGGGGGCTGGCCGCGAGCAGGGCACGCGTGTAGGGATGCCGGGGGTTAGCGAAGATCGTCCCGGCAGGCCCGCGCTCGACCACGGTCCGGCGTACATCACGGCGAGGTCATCCGCGATGCTCTCCACGATCGACAAGTCGTGGGTGACCAACACGACCGACATGCCCGTGAGGCGGCGCAACTCGGCCAGCAGGTCCATGATCCCGTGCTGAACGGTGACGTCGAGCGCGCTCGTCGGCTCGTCGGCGACCAGCAGGTCGGGGCGCCCCGCCAGCGCCAGGGCGATCATCACCCGCTGCCGCATGCCCCCGGAGAGCTGATGGGGATAGGCCCGCAGCACCTCGCGGGGTCGCGGCAGCTGGACCAGGTCAAGCAGCTCGACGGAGCGATCGGCGACTGAAGCAGAAGGGTCAAGCTCGCGGATCGTCTCCCTGATCTGCCGGCCGACGCGCAGCACCGGATCCAGCGACGAGAGAGTTCTGCGGCACCAGCGCGATCCGCCTGCCGTACAGTTTCCGCCAGTGCGCCGGTGGCTGACGGAGCAGGTCGAATACCGTCGAACAGGACCGAGCCGCCCAGGTCGCCTGCCCCGATCCTGGCCAGCCTGCCGGTCAGGGCGCGGCACACCATGGTCTTGCCCGCACCAGACTCACCGACGAGCGCCAGGCACTTCCCCTGGCCGACGGTGAAGCTGACCTCCCGGAGCACCTGCTTGCCGCCGACCGCCGCGGACAGAGCCTCGACGCTGACCGCAGGCTCGCTGGCATCCATCGTCGGCTCACTCATCGCCGGGAAGCAGCCCGTCCGCCAGCAGGCTGAGCGCGAACCCGGTAATGGCCAGCAGCAGGCCAGGGCAGACGGTGATCCACCAGGAAGAATCGAGGTACGCGCGGCCCTCGTACATGATCGCGCCCCATTCAGCGGTCGGGGGCTGCACGCCCACCCCGAGGAAGGCGAAGGACGACAGCGCCCCCATGGTCAAGATCGCGTCGGCCACGGCATAGGCAATCGTCACCGGAATCACGCCGGGCATGACGTGCCGGAACACGATCAGCCAGCGCGGATAGCCCACGATCTCCGCCGCCACGATGTAGTCGCGCTGGCTGATCGTCATCGCCTGCGCGCGGGCGAGGCGCGCGTAAAAGGTCCAGCCAAGCGCGAGGAAGGCGACCAGGACTGCGGTCAGCCCGCGCGGGGTAGGCCCGATGCGCGCGCCGGGGCCGACGATCACGACTAGGACCAGGATGGTCACCATGTAGGGGAACGCGATCAGCGCGTCGATGACGCGCGCCACCGCGAGGTTGGCCCAGGGTCGCTTGCTCGCGCCAGCGCAGGTTCCGATGATCGTGCCGGCGAGGCAGGAGAAGGCGACGACGAGCGCGGCGATCGCGATGTCCAGGCGGCCGCCGGCGAGCGTGCGGATGAACACGTCCCGCCCCAGATCGTCCGTGCCGAAGGGGTGGGCCAGGCTCGGTCCGGCGAACGGCGCGGCGACCAGGTCGTTCGGGCTGTACGGCCAGAAGGCCGGCCCGATCACGCAGGCCAGGACGATCACCGCGAGCAGGCTGCCGCCGATCCGGACGGCCGCCGACCGGCCCCAGGCCCGGCGGACACCGGAGAACATGATCAGCCGGCGAGCGGCGCCCGGTGCTGCCTGACCGTCTGAGGCTCGCTCGTCATCTGGCCGCCCGGATCCGCGGATCGACCGTACTGTAGATCAGGTCGGCGGCCAGGTTGGCGGTCACGACGACGAACGCCGACACGATAGCCACGCCCTGGATGACGGTGTAGTCGAGCTCGGCGACAGCCTGGGCGAGCACCTGGCCCAGGCCCGGCAGGGCGAACACCACCTCCACCACGACAGCGCCGGAGATGAGCCAGCCGACGTTGAGCCCGATGAGGGTCACCAGCGGGAGCAGGCTGTTCGGCAGAATGTGCCGGAATACCACGCGCCCCGGCGCGATGCCCCTGGCCAGCGCCGCGTCCACGAACTCCTGCCTGGCTGCGTCCCGCGCCGCCTGGCGGATCGCCCGCATGACGATCGGCCCCAGATAGCAGGACAGTGCCGCCGCGGGAAGCAGCAGGTATTCCAGGTTGGCCGGCCAGCCCGCGCCCCAGCCTCCGGCAGGCAGCACATGAGCGGTCAGGCTGAAGCTAAGGATAAGGACCAGGCCGACGAAAAAGGGCGGGGAGGCGAGCAACAGCACCCCGAGGCCGCGCACGCCGACATCGACTCCTGGAGTCCTCGCCAGGGCGCTCCACAAGCCGAGCGGCACTCCGATCACCAGCGACAGCAGCACGGTGCTGGCCACCACCGTGAGCGTGACGCCGAGTCCGGAGAAGACCTGGCTATGCACGGTCACTCCCTGCTCGACCAGGGAGTGACCCAGGTTGCCGCGGATGAGCCCGCCGAAATACGCCCCGACCTGATCGATAAACGGCCGGTCAAGTCCCAGGCGATGCTCCAGGGCCGCCACGGCTTTCGGGGTAGCCCGCTGCCCGAGCACCTGCGCTGCCGGGTTGCCCGGTATGAGCCTTATGACGAAAAAAACCATGACAGCAACCAGGAGCATGATCAGGACAGCCTGAAGCACATCCCGGCCCAGGCGCTTAGCCCACTGGCTAGCTCCCCGCACGGGCTACTTCGACCTGATCCGTCGGCTCCACATCGATGAACTTCGAGGAGACGCGCTGCGCCCACAGGTCGTTGTCCGTGGCGACCGTGGCGTAGGGCACGTCCTGCTCGAAGAGCTGGTTGATCTCCCGCAGCGCGGCTGCCTTCCCCGCGCCGGTGACCTGGCTGGCGCTCGTGATCGCCGCCTTCAGCTTGGGATCGGCCCAGTCGCTGTAGAAGCCGCGGAAGAAGCTTCCCGGCAGCGCCGCGTACTCCAGCATGCCGACCGGGATGTTGGCGTAGTCATACAGGAACGCGAGCGACATCTGGAATTTCGGGTGCAGGATGACGTCGTTGTTGTACTGGGTCGCGGTCAGCGACGTGATGTTGACGTGAATCCCGATGTCCGACAGGTTGCTCGCGGCGACCTGGGCGAGCTGGCTGGCCCAGCCGCCCAGGATCGGGGAGATGTCGAGCTGGATGGTGCACCCGTGCGCGCACGGAGTGCCGGCGAGCAGTTTCTTCGCCGCGGCGACATCCGGGGCCGTGGAGATGCTCTTGTCGTAGCCGGCCATGGTGTCCGGCCAGAAACTGCTGAGCGGGTGCGCCAGCCCGCGCCAGACGACCTGATTCATCTGCTTGCGGTCGAGGGCTAGCGAGACGGCCTTGCGGACCTTCACATTGTTGAAGGGAGCGCTGTCATTGTTGAAGGGGAAGCCGTAGAACCCGTACATCTGCTGCAGCTTCCACTGCAGGCCGCCGGTCGCCAGCTGGGGCTGGACGCTCATCGGCAGCCCTTCGTCCATGCTGACCTGACCGGTCTTGAGCTGCGCGAGGCCGGCGTTGAAGTCGGTGATCGTGGTGAAGTTCACGGTCTTGATGACGGGCCTGGGTCCCCAGTAGTCCGGGTTGGCGACGAAGCTCGCGTTGTTACCGCCGCTCCAGGACGCGATCATGTACGGGCCGGCCGAGACTGGCTTGGTCAGGTCGGCACCGTGCTTGTACGACGACGCTGGCAGGATGGCGAAACCGGACTCAGCGAGGATGGTCGGCAGGTACGGGTAGGGCTGGGTCAGTTTGACGACAACCGTGCTGGGGTCAGGGGCCGCCACTGACTTGATCGGCTGCGCGAAGAAGGACCAGACGTTCGAGGCGTTCGTGCGGTCGCGGTTCAGCGTGGCCAGGACATCCGCCGACGTCAGCGGCGCGCCATTGGAGAACTTCAGGCCGGCACGCAGCTTGAAGGTCCAGGTCAGGCCGTCGGCGGAGGTTGTCGCACTCTCGGCGAGACCAGGCTCGGGCTTGGATGCCGTGCCGTACCTGAACTCGTAGAGGCCCTCGCCGAACAGCCCGATGGCGTTGATCTCCTGGACGTTGTAACCGAGGTCCGGGTCGAGATTGTTCATCTTCGACGGAAACGCGACGGTGACCGTCGCCGGCGCCTTCGTCACGGCCGCGGTGCCGCCCGAGTTCGCGCCCGGTGCCGAGGATGATCCGCCGGACGAGCAGGCCGTGAGCAGCAGGGCACTCGCGACGCCTGCGAGCGCGATCGGAGTCCGGATACCAGACGGCTTCAACATCGGCGCAGTTCCCCCATGCCTTACAGGGTCACTGGCCGGACCAGTGTCCTGGTGCAGGGAGTGCACCACGACACACCTTGCGGTGTCAAGTCCTTGTACGGGCTGTCTGTCCGGTTACCAGCCGCCCCAGATGGACCAGCCGCCGTCGACCCGGAGGGTCTGGCCGGTGATGTACGAGGACTCCGGCGAGATCAGGAACCGGACCGCTGTGGCGACCTCTCGGGCGTCACCGAGCCGGCCGAGCGGGGTCCGCTCGATCACTTTGCCCTGGTCCAGCAGCCCCTTCGCGAAGTTCTCGGCGACCAGAGGCGTGGCGATCGTTCCTGGCGCCACGGCGTTGACCCGAATGCCGTCGCGGGCCCACTCGGCGGCCAGGGACCGGGTAAATCCTTCGACGGCCGCCTTCGCCGAGGTGTAGCCGACGCGGTGCGGCAGGCTGAGCGCCGCCGCCACGCTGGAGAGGTTCACGATCGCCCCGCCCGGACTGGCCGCCAGGTAGCTGAACGCCTGCCGGCTGAGCCGCGCCGCCGCGTGAACGTGCAGCGCGAAGTGTGCCTCCCAGTCCGGCTGGCTGATCTCCAGGAAGGCGGCGGTCAGCCCCTTGCCCGCGTTATTCACCAGGGCGTCGATCCGTCCGAAGCTGGCTGCCGCCGCCGCGACGATGCGCTCGGGGGCGCCGTCGGCGGTGATGTCGCCTGGAACGAGTTCCGCGCGGCCGCCGCCGGCGGTCTGAACCGCCGCCGCTGTCTCGGCCAGAGTGGCGGGATCGAGGTCGTTGAGTACCAGGTCATAGCCCGATTCCGCCTGCAAGAGCGCGATGGCCCGGCCGATGCCGCGCCCGGCACCGGTCACCACGACCACCGGCCGTGCGTAGCCCTCGCTCATCGGATGTCCCTCCTCGCGGCCTTGACAGCGCCCTTGACGTGGCCTGATGGTAGCTACCTTCAGGCCACGACGCAGATCGGCAGTCACTGTGAATGACCAGGGAAGACCCCAGCTCGTGATCGACGTCGGCGGGCTCGTCGCCTTCACGCAGCTACTCGTCAGGACCCGGTCGGTGCACGACTCCGCTTCCGGGGCGACCGAGGACGCGGCGGCCATGCTAGTCGCGGACAAGATGCGCGAATTCGGCTGGGAGCCATTGATCGAGGAAGTCGCGCCCGGCCGCCCGAATGTCGTGGCCCTCATCACCGGGGGTGGCGGAAGCGGCCCGACAGTGGCTTTTGAAGGCCATACCGATGTGGTTACCGAAGGTGAAGTGGCGGACTGGAGCTCGGACCCTTACTCGGGGGACATCAGGGACGGCAAATTGCACGGACGAGGCTCGGCTGACATGAAGTCCGGCCTCGCTGCGGCTATCTATGCCGCCCGCGCCGTGCAGCTTTCCGGGCCATTCCCCGGCCGCATCGCGGTCTGCGCGCTCGCCGACGAGGAGGGCATGATGCTCGGCGCCCGGCACCTGGCCAGGTCAGGCCTACTGGCCGACGTCGCGGGGGTGATCGTCTGCGAGCCAGAAGGCGGCGAGATCTGCACGATGGCCAAAGGCGCTATGCGGGTGAAAGCCGAATTGCGCGGAACCATGGCCCACGGAGCGATGCCCCAGCTCGGGAAAAATCCGATTGCAGCGGCCAGCCAGCTGATCGCCCGGCTAGCGGAACTGCAGGCCGAGATCCGGGCCGAGATCGCCGCGACTGACGACCTGGACACCATCTCTATCACGCCGACTGTCTTTCAGGCCGGGGAGATAGCGCAGCTGAACGTCATTCCGGGTATCGCGGTTCTCGGCCTGGATCTCCGTACCACTCCCGCTGTGGATCATGGGCTCCTGCTGGCCCGGATCGGCGAGCTAACGGCGAGCGTCTCGGCCGCCACGCGGGTGGAGATAGCCCTGGAGGTCCTCGACGACCGGCCTGCGGTCGCCATTAGCCGGGAGCACCCGATCGTGACGGCGCTGGCCGAGGCCCACATGCGCGTGCACGGCACGTCAGCTCCCTTCGGCGTCGTTCCCGGGACCACCGACGGGACGATCCTGACCAGCGAGGCCGGGCTGCCAACTGTTGTGTACGGGCCGGGCGGGAAGTGGATCGCGCACCAGGCGGACGAGTTCGTCCTGGTCGCCGAGATAGAGCAGTACGCCAGGGTCTACGCCGAGGCAGCGCGGGCGTTCCTCTTCGACCCGGCCAGCCAGCGCGATCCGGCCAGCCGGCACGGCCCGGCCGGCCAGGCCGATCATGGCTGACACCTACCTGATCCGCTTCCCCTATGACGGCAGCCCCGTCGGCGAAGCACCGCTCGGGACCGCCGAGATCGCGCTGCGGGCGCTTGATCAGGCGGTTGGGGTGCGTGCCGCTGCGGCTGCCTTTCCCTCCCATCTCCGCAGGTCAGTCTTGCTGTCTGTGGCCGGGCAGCTCACCGCGCGACGTCAGGAGCTAGCGGAGCTGCTAGTGCTGGAAACCGGCAAGCCGCTCACCGACTGCCAGACGGAGTGCGACCGCACGATCCTCACCATCAGCACCGCTGCTGAGGAAGTGGGCCGCATCCACGGCGAGACCGTGCCGCTTGATCTCGCCGCCTCCGGAGCCGGGCTGACCGGTTTCTGGGTCCGCAAGCCGATCGGGGTCGTCGTCGGGATCACCGGGTTCAACTACCCGCTGCTGCTCGCGGCCCACAAGATCGCGCCGGCGCTGGCCGCCGGCTGCCCGGTCATCTGCAAGCCGGCCCCGCAGGCGCCGCTGGCGGTGCTGCGGCTCGCCGGAATGTTCCGGCAGGCGCTCGGGGACGCGGGCGCGCCGCCTGATGCCGTCCAGGTGGTGACCGGAGACGCGACGGTGGGCACCGTCCTGGTAACCGACCGCAGGGTAGGCGCGGTCTCCTTCACCGGCTCGGCGGCGGTGGGTCATCGCATCGCGGCCGACGCGGCCCCGACCAAGGTCCTGCTGGAGCTCGGCTCGAAGCTCCGCCCTCATCGTGACGGCCGACGCGGATCTAGAGGCCGCGGCCAGTGCCGTCGCGCGCGGCGGTTTCTATGCGTCCGGTCAGGCCTGCATCTCGGTCCAGCGGGTGCTCGTCGACCGCCGGGTCGCTGAGGCATTCCTGGCCGCGCTGATCCCGCGCGTCGCTGCCCTGCGGGTCGGGGACCCCCGGCTGGAGTCCACGAATGTGTCCGCGCTGATCGACGGTGCGGCAACTACCCGGATCGTGTCGTGGATCGACCTCGCCGTGGCGGCCGGCGCCCGGCTGGTTCTCGGCGGCGGAGTGGCCGGCGGAATCCTTGCCCCGACGATCCTGACTGGCGTCCCTGACGGCCTGGACGTCTGGGACGAGGAGGTCTTCGGCCCGGTCATCTGCGTACGCGAGGTCGACGGATTCGATTCGGCGGTAGCGATCGCGAACGCCTCCCGGTACGGACTGCACGCGAGCGTATTCACCAGCTCCCTCGCCACGGCTATGCAGGCGATCCAGGAGCTGGAGGTCGGCGGCGTGGTGATCAACGATATTCCGGGTTTCAGGGCCGACAACATGCCCTATGGCGGCATCAAGAACTCCGGAACTGGCCGCGAAGGCCCGCGGTTTGCCATCGAGGAATTCACGGTGACCAGGATGGCGATCATCAATCCCCTCGGCCGGAAACCGGAGCTGACATGACCAGCAGCGACCTGCGGCCGAGCGACTTCAGAAACCTCTTCGACCTGACCGGCCGTCAGGCGATGGTGGTAGGCGCGGGCTCGGGCATCGGCCGCGAGATGGCACGGGCGCTGGCCGCGTTCGGCGCGCGAGTCTGCTGCGCCGACCGCGATCTGGTCACGGCACGGGAATCAGCCGAGCTCGCCGGCGCCGGCGCGTCCGCCTGCAGCCTTGACGTTCTCGATCCGTCAGCGATCCAGCAGGCGGCCAGGCAGTTCCCCGATCTCGACATCCTGATCCTCACCGCGGCAACCAACGTCCGCAAGCGCCTGCTCGACTACTCCGCCGACGAATTCGACCGGGTGGTGCACCTCAACCTGCGCGCGTCATTCCTGGTCATCCAGGCCTTCGGCGCGAACATGGTCAGCCGCGGCGCCGGCAGCATCATCGCGATCACGTCCATCCGGGCGATGACCACCGAGCCAGGCCAGGCGATCTACGCGGCCACCAAGGCCGGCCTCATCCAGCTGCTGCGCACGGCGGCCGCCGAATGGGGCCCGTCCAACGTCAGGGTCAACCTCATCGCCCCCGGCGTCGTCGAGACCGCCCTGACCAGCCAGATCACCGCCGTCCCCGAATGGCACGACGCGTACGCGCGCAAGAGCGTCCTGGGTCGCTGGGCTCAGCCCGACGAGCTAGCAGGCGCCGCCGTGTACCTAGCTTCTGACGCCTCCAGTTATGTCACGGGCTCGGTGCTAGTCGTCGACGGCGGATGGACCGCAGCCGACGGCCGGTACACCCCGCCCCCCTGACCCAGCCCGACTGTCCTCGGCCACCTCGCGTCCAGGGTCACCATCGATCACGATAGCGACGAGTTGCCTGGAACGCCTCCTGCGCACATCGCCGCCTGCGTTTCACCTGATTGCCAGGCTCCCGCGATTACGCCGTTCGCCCCGGTCGGCACTGGAGGCGTTCACCGCCGACCTCTCGCCAATGAGGTGCGTGCGTGCCAGCGTCGTCCAGCACTAGGCGGCGGACTACGACGCAACCTGCCTGGCGCGGACGGGAACGCACTCGAAACCGCGCAGCAGGAGCAGCGGGCGCCGGGTCGGCGGGGCGGCAAGCTCAAGCGCCGGGTATCGCCGGGTCAGCTCCTCGATGGCGACGCGGCCCTCCAGCCGGGCCAGCGAGGCGCCGAGGCAGTGATGTATGCCGAGCGAGAAGGACAGGTGCCGGCCGGGATCCGGCCGGTCAATCCGGAACTCGTCGGGGTGCTCGAAGACCGCCGGGTCGCGGTTGGCTCCGCCGATGGACACGATGACGAGCTCGCCCGCCGTGATCACGCTGCCGCCGACCTCGACATCCTCGGTAGCTATCCGGGAGGTCAGCTGCACCGGGCTGTCGTAGCGGAGCATCTCCTCAATGGCCGCAGGTACCAGGACCTGATTCTGGCGGAGCCGGTTCCAGCTGTCCGGGTCGCCCAGCAGGGCGACCGTGCCGTTCCCGATCAGGTTCACGGTGGTCTCGAACCCGGCGATCAGCAGCAGGAAGGCCGTGCTCACCACTTCGCCCGAGCTCAGCCGGTCGCCATCCTCGGCCGCGATGAGCGCGGACAGGATGCTGTCGTCTGGATGGGCCCGGCGCTCGCGGACCAGGTCCTGAAGGTAGCCGGTCAGTGCTAGCTCCGCAGCGCGGGTCTGCGCCTGCGCGATCGCCGCCGCCGTCTGGGGGTCCAGGGCGGCGGCTACGTCATGACCCCAGGCCCGGAACTGGGCCTGATCCTGCGCGGGCACGCCGAGCAGATGGCAGATTACCGCGATCGGGAGCGGGAAGGCCAGGGCGTCGATCAGGTCGAAGCCGGCTGCGCCGTCCGCAGCCGTCAGCAGCCGGATCGTGACTTCGCGGATCCACGACTCGAGTCCGGCGATGGCCCTCGGGGTGAACGCGCCGGCGACGAGCCGGCGCAGCCGGGTGTGGTCGGGCGGGTCCATCGTGAGCAGGTCCGCGGCGGGCAGCGCGGCCCGCGGGTCGCCCGGTGGGTAGGACCGCGGCCGGTAGCCGCGCTGGTGAACCGGCGAGCTGCTAAACCGCCGGTCCCGCAAGATGCTCGCCACCGTCGCGTGGTCGGCTGCAGCGAACGGGCCGAGCGGGCTGCGCACCAGGCCGCGCTGCGCAGCCGCGCGTACAGCGGGTACGGGTCAGCCTTCGTCACCGGGAGCACCAGCCGGGCAACCGGATCGCCTCGCCACTGGCACAACCGCAGCGCGGCCGGCTCGACGACATGGCTCATGACTCGCTCTCCGAGGCCCATCCCGCACTCCTCCGCCGCCGCAATCAGTTCACATACCGATGGTATTTGAGTTCTGACAGTATCTGCATGCTGTCGGTATGTCAATGTGAGAGCATGAGGACGTGGCCAGAGTGACCAGAGCAGAGTCCAAGGAGCGCACGCGGCAGAGACTGCTGGCGGAGGCGCAGCGGCTGTTCCGCGAGCGCGGCTACGCCGCGACGTCGCTGGAGCAGATCGCGGAGGCTGCGGAGGTAACCAAGGGCGCCATCTACGGGCATTTCGCCAGCAAGGAAGATCTGATGCTCAGCGCGATCGAAGCAGCCCGCGATACGACCCCCGAATACGTTCTCCTGCTGAATGACCGGTCGCGGCCGCTGCGCCAACGCCTCACAGAGTTCAGCCGCGCCGTCGCGGCGGAAGACCCCGGTGACGCGGCGGAGCTGGCGATGTTCCTGGAGTTCTTCGCAGCGCTGCTGCGCGCCCCGGACGCGCTGCAGCGCTATAGCAGCGGACTCGAGCACCGGCTCCAGGAGCTAGCCGACACCGATAGGGACGAGCTCGCCGCGGGAACCACGCCCGTCCAGGCCTGGGTCACCGGGTACGCGATGGTGGTGGGCCTGCAGATCTACCAGCGCCTGGCCCCCGGCCTCGTCACGCCGGAGGTGTTCGAGCGCGCACTAGGCCTGCTGGCCGACCTCTACCAGGAGCAGTAAGCAACGACACGCAGCTGCGGGTCGCGGCCGCCACCCGCAGCGCTGCGACAGCAGGCCGGTCAGCAGCCCGAGCACGCCGGCGCCGAGCACGATGACCCGGTCGCGATACCCGGAGCTCCCTCGCCACGGCTATGCAGGCGATCCATGAGCTGGAGGTCGGCGGCGTGGTGATCAACGATATTCCGGGCTTCAGAGCCGACAACATGCCCTCTCGGACACTGGCCGTCGTCTTCCTGGCAGCAGTACTAGGAGGCCGGGAATCTAAACCAAACAGCTATGCATCTCCGTGACAACTTCCCCAGAGGGCGCAGTGCAGTAAGAGTCTTTGTAAACTTAACATTGAGATTTGACTCAATGCCCTATCCGGGCCCATCGCGATCCGAGCTAGCGCGTGCCCGTGTTCTTAATTGTCTATTGCCCCTCATTGTCCGGCTGGGCGTCCAACCATTGCGCCGGCCACAAGTCCGAGTCGTCTGTTTCGGCCTCCTCAGCCACCGAACGATCGATACGAACGCCCATATCCAACCGCTCGCCATCGGTTTCAATCAGAATTAGGTCACCTGGGTCGAATGTTGAACCCGGCACGTCAGGCCTGACCGCAACCTGGCGACCTTCCCACCAAGGGTTGCGGTCCTCCCTGGCTCTGCCTTTGCCAGCCACCGGCACCAGCGTCTCTAAGGATGTAAGAAAACTCATTGCTCCTCCTCCCGGAATTGTGATCCAAGACTGTCACCATGTCAATCGCTACTTCATTCTTCTGTCAATTCTTCCTTTCACGCTTCGAAAGTAGTACCTTGAACTGGCCACAAGGTCACGACTAAGGAACAAACTACACGTAATTGCCAATCCTGCCAAGGTCAACCACCATATATCGGTTTGAATCAGTATGTTACCGGCTATAGACATCTTAATGCTGCCAGGCACAACCTTGTAGGCGTTTAGCAGGAAAAAAAGGGAACTGGCGAAGGATAGGGACATCGAGGCGAGCAATCCCCAATAGGTAGTTAGGGATGCGCGGCGGAGATGTGAGAGGTCGATCCAGGTGCCTATAATGAGACTGGCGACTCCCGGCAGCGCTATTAGCAGTGCCGGCATATCGGAGTCCGCGCCTACGGTAGAACTGGCGCTAGACCTCATTTGGCCTATCTGCGTCAGCGCGAAGAAGACTATAAGCGCTGCTGACATCAAAGATATCGCCGTCGCCGCTCCAAGCGTGCCGGGTGGAATTTCACGGAACTCTACAACTGACTTGAGTCTATCTGGCCACCCCCAGTTGTCGGCTTCAGGTTTCGATGCGGCCTCCCTCAGGGCTTTCGTTGTTGTTGGGCTATCGGTCTGTCTCCTTATGTAGAGATGCATTGCCAGGCTCGGCGGAATTATGGTGCAGGTGCACATATGGCTTGAGGTTTCCGTTGCGCAGGTCGTCCTGCACGACCCTGCGTTCTGATCTCAGCCATTCAAGACGATGATCATAAACGTACTGCATTGGAGCGGCGTTCATCTGCAAATGGTAGGCCTCGGCTCGGAGGGCGAACAAATGCAGCGGAATATCAATTATTGCATATCTCAGGCCGAATCGGCCGCGCCATCGATTAGCCAGTCTCAAGGACGAGCTCTCTACCGGTATTTTTTGCCTGTAGGTGATTTGAATATAAGCGCCATCCGGCGGCGGGGTCTCTGCTATGATAACATAATAGTCTACAAGTCTGGCGCAGAAGCGGCGAATTCTTTCCTGCCAATCCGGCGATATTGGCAGGTTTTGTACAGAATCCAGGAGGTCATTGATTCGAGATTGCGTCTTTTCGCCCTGTTTATCGAGCGGTCCTGGCGTGCAGACGGCTTCCGTCAGCTTGGCTATGACGTCATTGACCTTCTTCGTGTCGGTGACCATATTAGGTGCGTTACCGAAATCAGGTGCGCTGGTTACTATTATGCGGATCGCGTAAGCGAGCAGCCCGCGGGTCTGGTTGTACGACAGTGTCGGTATTTCATGGCCATCGGCATTGAGAACCGTAAATCCGTCGAGCAACCTACCTTTCTGTATGAAAACAAGGGGAATCAAAAGCGAATTTATCTTGCCACTGCCTTCGGCCGCTGGTTTGAGGATGCCGATTCGATAGATCTGCCTGGTAATGACTTCTAGCTGTGGGATCTCATCCTCAAGGGACACATCCTCGTTGATCCGTTCCAGGAAGTTTGGGAGTTCGATCATCATTTTTACCAACAAACTTAAAGATCGCTGATCGTAGGTGTCGCGCGCATATGTGTACGCATCGGCAATCTCACGGTTTGTGGGTGCCTTACTCGATGGCTTGCCAAGTAACGCTGATGGCGCTTCGATCTTGGCGCTGAGTATTAGAACTAGAAGCCCGGTTGTAGCGACCAGACCAACGAGTGCTCTCACTAGGCTGACGTACGGGAAGCGAAGTTCGCCGCTAAAGACTGCGCCCGCGATCAAGATGCTCAGCAGGCTGATGCCGCCCAGTATGGCAATTCGCTTGACCATATGTCCGCGTGTTTGCGGTTTGGCATGCTTTGATTGTGGAACCATACGTGTGATCTAGCACACTCAGGGCGATATTGCAAAAAAGCTCGACCAATTTCTGATCTAGGTGATGAATAGGAGGTATAGCCGTTTTGGGTCGATAGATGATGAGTCGTTAAGTGGTGCAACGTTTCTGCCCTCGGAGATCGCGCGTCTAGGTAGTAAGTCGGCCTGACAGGATGATCAATCACGCGACAACAGAGAGGAAAGTCATGGCGCGCCGGTTAGTGTCTCTCGGGGACCGTACCTGTTCTAGGCCGGGCACACGTGAGCTGGCCATATGTTATTCGGGTAGCGTGCGAAGGCCGGGCTAGCCATGAGGTGGAGGCGTTGCGAATATCGGAACTCTGGCGGTGGCTGCCGCCTGACCTGGGTGCCGTTGCGAAGATGATCCGCTGACGATGGATGCCTGCTCGTTCCGGCACCGCCAGCTCCAGGGCTCATTTCACCTCTTGTCGTCGTCTGCGCGTATGGTCAGCGATCATTTGGCGTGGTCGGCTGGCGGGATCTGCTTCTGAAGTAGTGGCGCACTGGGCGTAGGTATCCTGGTCTTGCTTTACAACTATGGTGGCGGGTGCGGTTACTGGCATCAATAAGACTAGTAGGGCAGCCGACAATGGCTAGGTGGCGAGGGAATTCATCGTGATTTCCTTGTCTCGTTCGAGTCGGATGCGCTGGTGGGCATCACCTACGACACCGGCGCACTCATAGCCGCCGAACGAGGCGAGCGCCAGATGTGGGCACGGCACCGCGCCCTCCTCATCCGCCGCGAAATCCCCGCCGTGCCCGCACCCGCCCGCGCCAAGGCCATCGGATCCGTGGCCGCACGCGCCAGCACCAGTGACATCGTCGACGCCTTCGTTGTCGAAGGAGCACTCCGTCGCCACGACCTCATCATCACCAGCGACCCAGACGATCTTCACGCCATTGCCACGGCCCTCGGCCACAAACTCCGTGCCGAGCACCCCTAACCTCGCACTTGCCGGCGTTGCCTGCGAAGCAGAGACAGCTTCCTACCAGCCGATGACCGTACCTGGCAGATAGGGCAGCCCGGCCTGCTCCAGAAACCGGCGTTCACTGAGATACCATCATTGAGGACTAGAACGGGGCATCTGGTGCGTCGACCTCGAAGACCGGCGACCTACCGCGACGGTCCGGAATCCATGCTTCGGAGGTGCCGAAATGACCACGTCTGACAATTCCGCTCACGTCCCGCAGGTCGGCGAGCGCTGCCTCGGTACGGTCGTGAAGACAACCGCTCTCGGAGCCTTCGTCTCGCTGCCGTCCGGGAGCGTGGGAATGGTGCGCACAGCCCAGATCAGCAAGTTGTACGGCGGTCTGCGGATCAAGAGTATCGACGAGGTCATCAAGGCCGGCGACCACATCCAGGTCGAGATCGGCGAGATCGACGAGCGCGGCAAGCTGACGCTGATACCGATCGAGGTACCCGGCCGGTAGGGGGCTCGAAGCTGGGGGCTGGAACAGCCCAAAACGTCAATACGTCGTTCGTAGCCGCTGACGTATTGACGTTTTGGGAGGTCGGAAACCGGCAAAGCGGGCAAATTTTCGACCCAAAGTGGTGATACGTCGAGCTGGCGGGCCGACGTATGAACATTTTAGGTCGGTCCGACCCGCCGGCCAGGTCCGCCCCGCCCCGGCCGAGCCCCGCCCCGGCCGAGCCCGCCACCGCCCCGGCCTAGCCCGCCACCGCCCCGGCCGAGCCCGGCAACGGCGCCTACGGCGTGCCGACGGATGCGCGCCCCACCCGCAGGTCGCGGCGGGCAAGCACCGCCACCACCACCGTGGCCGCGGCAAGCACCGCGACGATCAGCCATTCGACGCTGCCGTTCCCGCCATCGGGGTCGAAGCCGAACAGGCCCTCGATCCAGTCCGGCCAGACGGCTGTCAGCACCGTCGCCGCCCCGAGAATGACTGACAGGACAATCTCGATCCGCGCTCTTCTCACTCAAACACCTCTCTCATTCAAGACACCCTTTCTGATTTGTCAGATCGCGGTTACCCGGCGGGCCCGACCGACCGCGCCCGCTCAAGCAACTCCGACAGCCGCTCCAGCACCTGCTCCAGCTGAGCCTGAATCTGGTCAGCGAGCTCCACCGCTGACGCGTTCGGCGGTGCCGCCTCGACGACCTGGCGCAGGGTGACCAGCCGGGTCTCGATGACCGCCCGGCGGAGGTAGAGGGAGCGCTTGCCACCGCCGTCGGCGATCAGCTCCGCTTCCACCGCCTCAAGTTCCTGCCTCAACTGGCGGCCAGGCTCGCTGTCGTCCAGCTCCGAGCGCGCCCGCCGACCCCGGTTCACGCCGTCGAACAGGTCAGACAGCAGACCCCAGAGCCGCAGGCTGAGCTCGTTCTGCAAGGCGAACTGCTCCGGCGTGAAAGAGCTGCGCGGATCGGCGGCGATCTCGAACTCGGCCTCCGCCGCCTGCTCGCCCTGCTCGCCCCACTCACCCAGCTCGACCCGCACCGTATAGCGACCCGGCAGCACCGCCGGACCGGGGTTAGCGGTGTCCTCGTCCTCCGGCGGGTCGATCTCGATCTGGGTACCGTGCCCGTGCCGCCCATCCCAGACGAAGCGATTCAGTCCCGGCAGCCGGGGCGGAACCGGGTCCATCGGCTGGCCCTTAACCGGCTTGCGATCCTCGTCGCCCGGCCGCGCCTTCAGTGTCCTGACCTCCCGGCCGGCCGAGTCGCTGAACGTGACCCGCAGCTCGGCGTCGCCGGGATCGCCAAGCCGGTACAGCACCGTCACCCCGTCGCCGCCATTCCGGCCGGCCCCCACCGGAACGGCCGCGGTCTCGGTCCGGCCGGGAAGCTGCTGCTTGTCATAGGCGACCACTAGCGGCCCGAGCAGCGAGTAGGACCGCCGCGCCTCCTCCTTCGAGGGGAACCCGTGGTCGGTAATCCAGCGGACCAGCCGGCGAGGCTGGTACAGGTGCAGTGGAGCCGCCTCCAGCTCGGGCCGGTGCTCGCGCAGCGCGGGCAGATCCTCCAGCACCCAGATCGAGCGGCCATGGGTCGCCACCACCAGGTCATCACCATTGAAGACAAAGTCGTGCACCGGGACCCTGGGCAGCTCGCCCTGGCAGCGCTGCCAGCTCGCCCCGTCATCACAAGAGACCAGCAGGCCAAGCTCAGTGCCGCACAGGAGCAGCCCGGGGCGGACAGGATCCTCGCGCAGCACGTGACAGTACTCGTCCTCGTCCAGGCCCCGGTCCAGGCGCTCCCAGCTGGCGCCGAAGTCCCGCGTCCGCCCCAGGTACGGGCGGAAGTCGTCCAGCTTGCGGGCCTCGGCGGCCACGTAGGCGGTCCCGGCGTCGTGCGGCGAGGCGTCGATCATGCGCACCGTCGCCCAGCGGGGCAGGTCGGGCGGGGTTATCTCGGTCCAGGACTGACCGCCGTCGCGGGTCAGGTGAATCCGCCCGTCGTCGGTCCCGGCCCAGAGCTGGCCGGGTGCCAGCGGCGACTCGGCCAGCGCGAAGATGGTGCAGTAATACTCGGCACCGCTGTTATCAGGAGTGAGCTCGCCCGACGACTCGAGTTTCCCGGCATCGGCGTAAGTAAGGTCCGGGCTGATCGGCTCCCAGCTCTGCCCCTTGTCCAGGGACCGGAAGACGTGATTGCCCGCCTGATACAAGATGCCCGGGTCGTGCGGGGACAACATGATCGGCGCGGTCCAGTTGAAGCGGTAACGGCCCTCGCCCGCCGTCGCCGTTTCCTCCGGCCAGACCATGATCGGACGGCTCTCGCCGGTGCTCTGGTCATGGCGCGTGATCTCGCCCTTGAAGTTGCCGGCGAAGACGATGTCCGGGTTGTCAGGCCGGACCGCGATGTAGCCGCTCTCCCCGCCGCCCACGTGGGTGAGGTCAAGCTGGGTGATGGCCCCCCAGCGGGAGTGGCTGGGAAAGGCGATGGTGGTGTTGTCCTGCTGGGCGGCGTAGATGCGGTACGGCTCGCGGGTATCAGTCGTGACGTGGTAAAGCTCGGCGGTGGGCTGGTTGTAGAGCGAGGACCAGCTCTCGCCGCCGTTCAGCGTCACGCTGGCGCCGCCGTCGTCGCCCAGGATCATGCGCTGGGGGTCCGCCGGGTCGATCCACAGGTCGTGGCAGTCGCCGTGCTGAACCGGAAAGGCGGAGAAAACCTTGCCCGCGTCCGAGGATCGCCAGCACTGCACGCTGAGCGCCCACACCGTTTCGGCGTCGGCCGGATCGGCGATGACGCGGCTGTAGTACCAGGCCCGGCCGAGCAGATCGGCCTGCTCGGACAGGCGCTCCCAGTGGTCACCGTAGTCGTCGGAGCGGAAGACGGCGCCGTCCCGCGCCTCGGCGATGCACCAGACCCGGCCCGGCCGTGCCCCGGACGCGGTCACCCCGATCCGGCCCAGGACCCCCTTGGGCAAGCCCGGCCGCCGGCTCAGGTCCTCCCAGGTATCACCGCCGTCGAGGGACCGCCACAAGCCGCTGCCCGGCCCGCCGCTATCCATCCGCCAGGGCAGCCGGCGCCCCTGCCACATGGTCGCGTAGAGGACCCGGGGGTTGCGCGGGTCGATGCAGAGATCCGCCGCCCCCGCGTCCTGCCCCCGGTGCAGGACCAGGTCCCAGCTGCCGCCGCCGTCGCGGGTCCGGTAGACGCCGCGCTCGGGGTTGGGACCGTGGGCGTGACCGAGGGCCGCCACGTAGGCGACCTCGGAGTCGACCGGGTCGACGCGCACGCTGGAGATGTGCCGGGTCGCACCCAGCCCGAGGTGGTCCCAGGTCAGCCCGCCGTTCACCGAGCGGTAGACTCCATCACCGCTGGAGGCGTTGTTGCGGATCGTGCTCTCGCCCATGCCCGCGTAGATCACGCTCGGCTCGGATGGCGCCAGGGCGATCGCCCCCACCGCCGCCCGCCGGAAGAACCCGTCGGACAGGTTGCGCCAGCTGATCCCCGAGTCGTTCGTGCACCAGACGCCGCCGCCGGTCGAGCCGAAGTAGAAAGTAGAGCGCTCCCGAGGATGCCCGGCAACCGCGACCACCCGCCCGCCCCGATACGGTCCGGCCAGACGCCACGACAATTGATCCAGAAATCCGCCCATTGATCCACCGTAGCGCGGGATGGTCGGTTCGACCAGGTACGAGGGCGGTCGGCCTCGGGACCAGGACTGACCCGAGCGATTAATTTCACCTCTATTTATTAGGAAAGATTGGCGCGGGCATCGCCCCGCCCCCTCAGGTAATGCCAGCCCCGAGCCATGATCACGTTAGGCTTGCTGAGTGGCTGATCTGACCTGGGATGAGGCGATTGACCGGGCTCGGGCTGTCGAGGTCGAGTCGTATGACGTTTTTCTCGACCTGACGGCGGAGCCTGTGCGGTCCAGGACCGAGGTCCGGTTCCGGTGGCTGCGGCCGGACGCGAGCACGTTCGCTGAGCTGCGCACTCAGGGCGTGCGCGGCGTGACGCTCGACGGGGTGAGCCTGCCGCCGCCGGAGGATGGCCGGCTGCTCCTGCGCCGGGCCGGCGAGGGTGATCAGGCGGTCCTGGTGGCCGAGGGCGAGGTCGGGTACTCGCAGGAGGGGCGAGGGCTGTGCCGGTTCACTGATCCGGCGGACGGCGCGGGCTACGTCATGGCGTACTGCTACCCGGACTGCGGGCCCGAGCTGTTCTGCTGCTTTGACCAGCCGGATCTGATCGCGACGTTCCGGTTGTCGGTGCGCGTCCCCGACGGCTGGGAGTGCGTGGCGAACGGCCAGGTTGCCGGGCGCGAGGACGATGTGTACGCGTTTATGCCGGTCAGCGGGATGCGGCCGTACGATCTGACGTTCTGCGCCGGGCCGTTCCCGCCAGCGGTGCGTACGCAAGCGGCCCAGACGGAGGTGACCGTCCGGCACCGGCGCTCGCTGCTTGGCCAGGCGGCCGTGGCTTCCCTGCCGCAGTTCGCGGGGAATGCCCGTGATGCCATCGCCTGGTACGAGGAAAACCTCGGCGTGCCCTGCCCCTATCCGGTGTATGACATCGTGTTCATGCCGGACCTGGCCGCCATGGCGCTGTCGATTCCTGGCCTGATGGTGGTCAACGAGTTGCTGCTCGGGCGGGCGGCGCAGGCCGGTGATCAGCACAGCGCGATGATCTGCGCGCATGAGGTGGCGCATCTGTGGTTCGGCTGCATGGTCGGGCCGCGGTGGTGGGATGACGTGTGGCTGGACGAGGCGATCGCCACCTACCTGTCGTATTCCGCGCTGGCCGCGATCACCGGGATCAGCAAGTCGCTGGCGTGGGCCGGATTCGCCTACACGAGCAAGCCGATGGCCTATGAGGCGGACGGGCTGCCGAGCCGGCAGCCGGTGTCGTCTCCGGTCGGCACGGCCAGGCAGGGCCGGGACAGGCCGTACGGCATCTTGTACGTGAAGGGGGCCAGCGTCATCAGCGCCCTCGCCGCGCTCATCGGCGAGGACGCGCTGCGCCGGGGGCTAGGCGACTACCTGCGGCGGTTCGCTTTCTCCAGCGCGACGCTTGATGAGCTGGTCGGATGCTGGTCCAGGGCCAGCGGGCAGGACCTGGCCGGCTGGGCGGAGCAGTGGCTGCGGGCCGAGGGCACGACCACGATCTGGCTCGACGAAGACGGGGCCGTGGTCCAGGACGTGCCGCGCCGGCAGCGAATCGGGATCGGGCTGTATGACCTTGACGGAGAGGGCCGGCTGCGGCGCCGTGAGCTGTTGCACGCGGAGCTCGACGCGGAGCGGACCGTGGTGGCCGGGCTGGCCGCCGCGGACGCGGTGGTGCTCAATGACCAGGATCTCTCCTTTGTGCGGGCTGGGTTCGACGACCGGTCTCGGCGGGTGCTTACAGATGTCGCGTGCCAGGTGGGCGATCCGCTTAGCGAGGCGGTGTGCTGGAACGGGTTCTGGCTGCTGGTCACCAGCGGCGAGCTGGCGGCCGCGCAGTTCATCGACATGGCCTGCCGGCGCCTGCGGGCTGGGGGGCTTGCGGAGGCGGGGGCCGGGGCCGGGCTGCCGGAGGTGGGGGTTGAAACGCTGCTCGTCCGCGCGGTCGAGGCTGCCGACGCGTGGGCGCCGCCGGGTCAGCGAGCCGGGCTGCGGGAGCAGATCGCCGACGCTGCCCGGATCGCAGCCGGCGCCGGCGCCGCCGCGCGCAAGCTCGCGATCGGCTTCGCCGCCAGTGCGCAGTCTGACGGTCAGCTCGCCGTGCTCGAAGCCTGGCTGGCCGGAACGGACCGGCCGGACGGGCTCGCCATCGACGCCGAGCTGCGGGCGCGGATCTTGTTCACCCTCGCGGCCCGGGGGCTCGCGCGCCGGGAGGACATCGACGCGCTGCCCGGGCTCGACCCTGTGACCGGCGAGGTAAACCGTGCGGCCTGCCTGGCCATGCAGCCGGACCTGGCCGCGAAAGAAGCCGCCTGGGCCACTGCCCTGTCCGCCGGGGAGCCGGCCAGGATCGCTCATGCGTGCGCCACCGGTATCTGGGTGCCGGGGCAAGAGGAACTGACGGCCCGCTATCGCGACCGGTACTTCACCGAGGCCCTCCCCGCACTCGCCGCCAGAAAGCCGTGGCCAAAGTCACGGCTGAGCCGCGCGCTGTTTCCGGTCACGCTCGTGTCCGAGGCAACCATCGAGGCGGCGAACACAGCGCCGCTGGCCGACAGCCTCCTGCGGCTTGCCGTGGCCGAGCAGACCACGATCATGCGCCGCCGCCTCACCGCCCGCCAGCAGCGTTAGCCGCCGCCGGATGAGCGCTGTCCGGCAAAATGAGCGCGCCGTTAGCCGCCGACTCGGCCAATTTCGGCAGCTGTTTGTTGCTGAGGGTACGAGCCGGGATTAAGGTACGGAAGTTAACCGCTGGAAACGAGAAGATCCGTGGGTAATATCGAACTCTTTATCACTCAAATTAGGTGTAGACAGGCTACGTCAGCTCGGAATACATTGGGCTCGGTCCTATTGAGGAATAGGAAAATCAAGGAGCGGGGACGCGCGTATGGCGGCCGTGGCGTCGTCTTGCCTTCATGCAGTCGTAGTAAGTTGCTTTCCGTGCCGATGGCTCATGAAACTGGCGAAGTCTTCCGGAGTCACCGCTCCGCCAGCATCAGGAGGCATCCTTGCCTGAGTTTCCCACCGGCCTCGACGACGTTCATGCGGCCATCCGCGCGAAGGGTCATCGCTGGCACCCGGCGCAGACGAGCATCACCATGCTCGACCACGATGAAGCATTAAAGCGCCTTGGATACACGCCGCGCTCGGATGAGCCGACCTTAACCGAGCGGGAACAAAGGGCTGCTGCAGCGGCAGCGGCGGCATCACCTCCGGGTTCGGGGTCAGCGGCCGGCGCTGCGGCACCCGCCACTTCGGGCGCCGGTGACGCAGTTCCCGCCGCTTCGGAGACGGCCGACGCCGCCGCAACTCCCGCCACGGTCGGCGTCGCAGCACCCGGCACTTCGGCAACCGCCGCCGGGGCACCACCGGCCGCTTCGGGAGCGGCCGTCACCGACTGGCGCAACTACCAGGGTTACAACTGGGTTACCCCGATCGAAGACCAGGGCGGCTGCGGTTCGTGCGTCTCCTTCGGCAGTTGCGCGGCGACCGAGAGCGCCATGCGTATCGGTACCGACAACCCGAACCTTGCCGTCCAGCTTTCCGAGGCGCAGCTTTTCTACTGCGTCGCCCGGTCTCAGGGCCGGCTCTGCGAGGGGCCGAACGGTGGCTGGACGGTCCCGCCCGCGCTGAACGCTCTCCAGTTCCCCGGCATCGCCGATGCGGCGTGCTACCCCTACACGGCAGGTGACCAGAACTGCACCGGCCTGTGCGCGAACTGGCAGACGCGCGTCACCAACATCACCGGCTGGCACTCCCTGACCTCGGTGAACGACATGAAGGTGTGGCTCGCTAGCCGCGGCCCGCTCGTCACCTGCATGAGCGTCTACGACGACTTCTACTACTATGCCGGCGGCGTCTACCAGCACAGCGCCGGCAACCTGGATGGCGGTCACTGCATCTGCGTTATCGGCTACGACGACAATCAGGGCGCCTGGATCTGCAAGAACAGCTGGGGCACCGGGTGGGGTGCCGCAGGATTCTTCCTGATCGCCTACGGGCAGTGCGGCATCGACGCCCAGATGTGGGCGGTCGAAGGCGTCGCCAGCGGCATGCCGGTGGTCGCCCACAACCCCAGCGGCATCCTGGAAGTGTTCGTGCGCGGCCTTCCGGACAAGGCACTGTGGCACTGCTGGCAGTCCTCGGCAGGCG
Organism: uncultured Actinomycetota bacterium; assembly: GCA_963819285.1. GTDB lineage: Bacteria > Actinomycetota > Actinomycetes > Streptosporangiales > Streptosporangiaceae > Chersky-822. Next base: position 213,045 of record CAWFVM010000004.1, on the reverse strand, counting down.
CCGCCGGCTATTCGGGCTGGTCCAGCCTGGGCGGCGCCATCACCACCGACCCCTGCGTCGTTACCAACCCGAGCAACGTGCTGGAGGTCTTTGCCCGCGGCACCGACGGCACCGTGTATCACTGCTGGCAGGGCCCGGCCGGCGGCTGGTCGGGATGGGCCAGCCTGGGCAGTGCCACCACTATCACCAGCAGGCCAGTCGTGGTCAACAACGCCACCGGGGGACTTGACTTGTTCGCGCGCGGCACCGACGGCGCGCTCTGGCACACTACGCAGTCCGGGCCAGGCACTGCCTGGCCCGCCTTGGCCAGCCTGGGCAGCACCATTACCGGCCAGCCAGCGGTGATAAGCAACGCCGACGGGCGGCTGGAGGTGTTCGCACGGGGCGGCGACGGCGCGCTGTGGCACATCTCGCAATCAGCACCGAGCGCCGGCTGGTCTGCCTGGGCCAGTCTGGGCAACGTCCTGGGCGGCGACCCGATCGTCGGCCGCAACGCCGACGGCCGCCTTGAGGTCTTCGTCCGGGGCACCGACAGCGCGCTGTGGCACATCTACCAGAACGCGCCTGGTGGTAGCAGCGGCTGGTCGGGATGGTCCAGTCTGAGCGGTCAGCTTCTCGGCAGACCGGTGGTGGGCAGCAACTCCGACGGCCGCCTGGAACTGTTCGCCGTCTACGGTGACTGCGCCGTGTGGCACAACTATCAGGTCGCGCCTAACAGCGGCTGGTCGGGATGGTCCAGCCTCGGCGGCCAGGTTGGCAGTGACCTCGCAATCCAGACCAACTCCGACGGCCGGCTGGAGATCTACGTCAGGGGTACCGACGGCACCGCCTATCACAACTACCAAGGCGCACCTACCAGCAACGGCTGGTCGGGATGGGTCAGCCTGGGTACCGAGTAACCAGCAGAACGCGAAATAGATCTCGCCAGCCAATGGCGCAACCGGGAGATAAGCAGATGGAAACCACGACCGAAGCCGAAGTTGGCGTCGGACAGGAACACGAGCTGCGGCTCCCGGGGCTGGGCTCCGCCGGATACCGCTGGTCGCTGGCGCCCGGACAGGGCGACCTGCCAGTCAGCGTCCGGCGGGCGCCCGTCCCGCCGCCATCATCCCCGCCTTTGCCGGGCGCCTCCGCCGATGAAGCCTTCCTTGTCAGCGCCAGCCAGCCCGGCCAGTTCCAGCTCCGGTTCGAGCAGCGCCGACCGTGGGAACAGGGCCATCCCGCACACCAGAGCCATACCCTCACACTGCGCGTACGCTGAACCGCCACCCCCGATCCCGCCGAGGGTGGCGCCCGGCACTGCGCAGGCAGCAGAGCGCTTCGGCCTCGTCCGGCAGATCAAGTGCCGTGTACAGACGCCGGTGCGGCTGCGTTCTCGTGGAGGGTTGTCGTCTCGTGGAGAGTTTGCCGCGCTATTTACTGGCGTTTTCAGGGAATTGTCGCAACAGTTTGCCTTTGCGTGATTAGTGTATCGAGTTGCTCGCGGGGTGTGTGGTATCCGAAGCGTTTTCTGGGGCGGTCGTTGAGCTGGTCGGCGATGTGCTGGAGCTGGGCGGGGGTCCAGGCGTTGAGGTCGGTGCCTTTGGGGAGGTACTCGCGGAGGAGTCCGTTGATGTTCTCGTTGCTGCCGCGCTGCCAGGGTGAGTAGGGGTCGGCGAAGTAGACCTGGATGCCGGTGTCTTTGGTGATGCGCTGGTGGCGGGCGAGTTCCTTGCCGCGGTCCCAGGTCAGGGTCTTGGCGAACCAGGGCTGGAGGGCGCTCATCTGGGTGATGATGGCGTCTGCGACGGAGTCGGCGTCGTGGCGGCCGTGCGGGAGGTGGAGGAGGGTGAGGTAGCCGGTGGTGCGCTCGACGATGGTGCCGACGGCGGAGTTGCTGGCCTTGGATCCGAGGATGAGGTCGCCTTCGTGGTGGCCGGGGACGAGGCGGCCCTCGACGGCCGGGGGGCGCTCGCCGATGGGGACGGCGTCGGTGATCTTGCCGCGCATCTCTGGCGGCCGCGGGGGCGGCGGACGGCGCGGCCGGTGCGCAGGCAGGCTTTCAGCTCTCGTCTCAGCTCGCCGCGGGGGTAGACGTAGATGCTCTGGTAGATGCTCTCGTGGCTGATCCGCATGGCCGGGTCGTCGGGGTATTTCACCTTGAGCCGGCCGCTGACCTGCTCGGGAGAGTACCGGGCGTCCAGGTCCTGCTGTACTTCCCGGCGCAGCACCGGGTCCGCGGACAGCTTCGAGCGCTTCGGCCGCCGCTGGCGTTCGCGGGCCAGGTGGTGCGCCCGCTCGGGCTGGTAGCGGCCGCCGGGGGGGCCGGGGTTGCGGGCCAGCTCCCGGCAGATCGTCGACGGGGAGCGGGCCATCCGCGCGGCGATCTCGCGGATGCCGTGCCCGGCGTCGCGCAGGCGGGCCAGCTCATATCGCTCCTCGCGGGACAGGTAACGCTTGCAGTAGACATTTACATCAGGTCGGTACACTCCGCCCATCTTGTGCTGCAAGGCGTACGCGAACGTCTTCGACACGCCGGCCGCTGCCGCCGCCTGCATCGGGTTCAGGCCCGCCGCCAGCTGATCCAGCACCAGCTGCACCCGTTCCGGCGGCAGCGGCGACCCCCGCGCCGGCCGCGCCGCCGCCCGGCGGGCCGCCGCCGCCTGCTTCACCGCCAGCCTCGACACCCCGCCGCTCACCCGCCGGTCCACCTCATAAGCGAAGCTCTTCGACACCCCGGCCGCCGCGGCTGCCCGCATCGGATTCATCCCCGCTGCCAGGTAACCCTCCACCAGCCGCACACGCTCCGCCGGCACCCTGCCTCGTCCCGCCACAGCACCCTCCAAAAATCAGGTGTTGCGACAATTCCTGGAGCCTGGGACTGAAAAATCTCCACCAGACGACAACTCTCCACGAGAATGCTGACAACTCTCCACGAGAACGGCGACAGCCTTGGAGCCCGGCTCAAGCTGACCTTGCCAGGTAGCTGATCACCCCGGGCGCTGCTGGCCAGCGCGGGCATGCGTGAGCCGACGCAACGACCCACGCCCGGAGGCGTTGACCCCGTTCATGCAACCGCAGGTCACGAGCTTGATCAACTTAGGCTAGGTGGCATTGCTGCTGCAGGAAGAAATTCCGCAGCCCGCTTGCCGTACTCGCCAAGCTCCACAACAAGATGAGGAATAGGATGATCATCTGGATTAACGGGGCCTTCGGGGCTGGCAAGACCACTCTCATGGAGGAACTCCGCGCCCGGCGCCCGGACGCGATTCTCTTCGACCCGGAATATGTCGGCTATCTGTTGATGAGATTCGTCCCGGTCCCGACCGGTGACTTCCAGGATCTGCCGAGCTGGCGAAAGCTAGTCGTAGAGACGGCCACGGTGCTTCGCCGGAATCATGGCGGCCCACTCCTCGTACCAATGACCCTTGTCAACGACGAGTACTTCGCGCAGATCGTCGGCGTGCTAAGGGAGCGCGGGGAGGAGGTGCTGCACGTCTTTCTTGATCTGGATCCTGAGATACTGCGGCAGCGGCTCATCGATCGCGTCGTTAACCCCGACAATCCGGAATTGGACCAGGAAGCACGCGAGTTTGGCCTGCAAGCCATCGACCGCTGCATGGCCGCTGCCGCCAGGCAGCCCGCCGAAACGCTCATGCTGCGTTCCGACAAGCTGAGCCCGGCCGAACTCGCCGATGCCGTCCTGGCCCAGGCCGAAGGCACTGCTTGGCCAGCAAGGAGCTAAGCCGGGCTGCGGGAGCAGATCGCCAACGCGGCCCGGATCGCGGGCGCCACCATCATGCGCCGCCGCCTCACGCCCGCCAGTTGCGCGCGCAGCCGGGCCGGATTGGATCATGTTCGGGGCGGTGATCGCGGAATCCGGGTGGCGTGATCGGGCGGTCAATGTTCCGTGGTCAGGCTGAGGTCCGAGATCCAAGGCAGCATCAGGTTCCTGGACTCAGTCCGGTGGTCGCGGGGACCTCAGGCTGGGCCGGCAGAGAAAGCTGCGACTGCTCGCGCGGGCGAGCGGCGCCAGGCGCCGTCGCTGCTCTCGTGAAGAGTTTCCAGCGTTCTCGTGCAATGCCACTTAGCTTGAAGAGAATCAGGTTTCTGGACTCTGGATGTGCCACGGCGGGCTAGCCTGGCGGCAGCCCGGTTCCGGTCGGTGGCTCAGCCCGGCCCGCTTGATGGGTTTGCCGGGTATCAGCCCTTTCGTGGTCCTGATGATCGGCCTGCCCGGAGAGGCCCGCCGTTCTCGCGGAGAGTTGTCAGTGTTCTCGTGGAGAGTTGTCGTCTCTCGGAGAGTTAGCCGCGCTATTTACTCCCGCGCTCGACGGATTGTCGCAACACCTGACTTTTGGAGGGTGCTGTGGCGGGACGAGGCAGGGTGCCGGCGGAGCGTGTGCGGCTGGTGGAGGGTTACCTGGAATCGGGGATGAATCCGATGCGGGCGGCGGCGGCGGGGGTGTCGAAGAGCTTCGCTTATGAGGTGGACCGGCGGGTGAGCGGCGGGGTGTCGAGGCTGGCGGTGAAGCAGGCGGCGGCGGCCGGGCGGGCGGCGGCGCGGCCGGCGCGGGGGTCGCCGCTGCCGCCGGAACGGGTGCAGCTGGTGCTGGATCAGCTGGCGGCGGGCCTGAACCCGATGCGGGCGGCGGCAGCGGCCGGCGTGTCGAAGACGTTCGCGTACGGCTTGCAGCGCAAGATGGGCGGAGTGTACCGACCTGATGTAAATGTCTACTGCAAGCGTTACCTGTCCCGAGAGGAGCGATATGAGCTGGCCCGCCTGCGCGACGCCGGGCACGGCATCCGCGAGATCGCCGCGCGGATGGCCCGCTCCCCGTCGACGATCTGCCGGGAGCTGGCCCGCAACCCCGGCCCCCCGGCGGCCGCTACCAGCCCGAGCGGGCGCACCACCTGGCCCGCGAACGCCAGCGGCGGCCGAAGCGCTCGAAGCTGTCCGCGGACCCGGTGCTGCGCCGGGAAGTACAGCAGGACCTGGACGCCCGGTACTCTCCCGAGCAGGTCAGCGGCCGGCTCAAGGTGAAATACCCCGACGACCCGGCCATGCGGATCAGCCACGAGAGCATCTACCAGAGCATCTACGTCTACCCCCGCGGCGAGCTGAGACGAGAGCTGAAAGCCTGCCTGCGCACCGGCCGCGCCGTCCGCCGCCCCCGCGGCCGCCGAGAGATGCGCGGCAAGATCACCGACGCCGTCCCCATCGGCGAGCGGCCCCCGTCAGTAGAAGGCCGCCTGGTTCCGGGCCACCACGAAGGCGACCTCATCCTCGGATCCAAGGCCAGCAACTCCGCCGTCGGCACCATCGTCGAGCGCACCACCGGCTACCTCACCCTCCTCCACCTCCCGCACGGCCGCCACGACGCCGACTCCGTCGCAGACGCCATCATCACCCAGATGAGCGCCCTCCAGCCCTGGTTCGCCAAGACCCTGACCTGGGACCGCGGCAAGGAACTCGCCCGCCACCAGCGCATCACCAAAGACACCGGCATCCAGGTCTACTTCGCCGACCCCTACTCACCCTGGCAGCGCGGCAGCAACGAGAACATCAACGGACTCCTCCGCGAGTACCTCCCCAAAGGCACCGACCTCAACGCCTGGACCCCCGCCCAGCTCCAGCACATCGCCGACCAGCTCAACGACCGCCCCAGAAAACGCTTCGGATACCACACACCCCGCGAGCAACTCGATACACTAATCACGCAAAGGCAAACTGTTGCGACAATTCCCTGAAAACGCCACCGAAAAGTCTCCATGAAACGACAACTCTCCACCAGGACACTGACAACTCTCCGCGAGAACTCTGACAACTCTCCGCGAAACGACAACTCTCCGCCAGGACGCCGGCAAACTCTCCGCGCGGACGGCGAGCTTCTCCGGGATGGCCAGCCACCAAGACCGCGAAAGGGCGGATACCCGGCAAATTAATCAAGCGGGCCAGGCTGAGCCACCGACCGGAACCGGGCCGCCGCCAGGCTAGCCCGTTCTCAACTCAGCGTCTGATCCTCAGCATTGATTATCAGCAAGTCGAGCATCCGACTGCCACCCTTATCACGAAGCATTCCTGAAAGGTAAGTCAATTCCAGTTGTCCGGCGCTGACGCCTCGATCACTTGCCATTCGCTGGAGCTGAGCGGCCCGAGCGCGATAGCAGCCAGCTGGTCAGAGGAATCGAAACCGAATCTCAGGCCCCGCGTCACGGAAACGACTCGCTCCGGCCGGCTGTCGCCGATAGCCGCGTACAACTCCCCGGACGGGAGCCGCTGAGTCTTCACCGCCACGCGAGCGTCCAGGTACCGATCCTCAGGCCACCCGTCCAGGTCAAAGATCGGCAAGCCAGCCTCCGGCCCAGCCGGCAGAAGAAGGTCGCCCGCATCTACCGACTCATCCTGAAACACGAACTGGATCTGCTCCACCACTCCCGCTCGGCTCAGCCGGAGATCCAGCGGAGGCTTGGTCCAGTCACCGGCCCGCCAGTGGACCGGCACGGCGGAGACGCCATCCCCAACCGTCACGTCCAAGATCACCACGCCACTCGCCGGGCAGTCCACAGACCACCGGATGGGCACGGCGACGCTCGACTTCAGCACCGACTTCAGCAGCAACGGGTCTCTTTAGGCAAGCAGATTCGCTCACGCGAAGATGGCAGGCCGAAGATTTCTTGGTATTTCATCAGCCTTTCCCTGCGGACTTCCTCATTCGCGCGATTCATCACTCGCTCGATGTCCTGGCTGAGCGCGGCCATCGCCTTATCTGGCTCACCGAGCAGGCAGTAGGAAATCGCTAGCGCTTGACCGGATATGGTCTGCTGGCTGACGCCTCTTTGCTCAAGCATACCGACTATGTCACCCAGCGTCGTTAGCGGCTCGTAATAAGTCGGGGCATGAGTGATGGCGTCATCCACCAGCAACCGTGCTACTGACTTAACTCCCCGGCGCTCCGTAAATACCCACTGCATTATCGTGTAGTTGTCTGGCGGCATGAGCATCCGAATCTGGCGGCTAACCGTGTAAGAAGAATGACCAGTGATGATCTTTCGTATTTTCTCGACCTCGGCGTGAATCACTTCCACGCTGGGGGTCACTCGCGCGGAAGCCGGATTATTAGAGAGGACGAAATTATAGTCGAGACCGGCCTCAATACCAGGAGCCGTGTCCCGGCGGAACTTAGACTTACCACAATAACGCCAGCCGCGGCTCAAGGTGCTCCTAGATGACAGCCAAGCCTAGCGTCTTGAGTTCCGACGCTTTCACAGACCCTCCCGGCTCTCAATACCCTGTCGTTGGCGCTGAAGCCTCGATCGTCTGCCATTCGCGAGAGCTGAGCGGCCCGAGTGCGATAGCGGTCAGATTCAGTCTTCGAGCAGCCGAGACGCGCTCGGCATTCATGGTCAGGGGGACCGGCGACGACGTAAGCGGACTCAACCAGCTAGTCTCTCACCAGGTGATGCTACCTGGCCGAATCGATAGTCATCTGATATCCATCTTCAGCCCGTATCAGATTCATCGGCCCAGCACCACCCCAGTTTTGTTTGTAAAATATGACGGCGGCGCACGGAACACACTCCCGCTCGGCGCAGCACCGCTACCACGGTCACCGGCCTCGACCATGGCAACACCGCCCGACTCATTGAGATTCTTCGGCTGACAGTAAAACATTGAATCTCGCAGTAATCATGCGCACCACATCCTGAACCCTTCCTTCAATCGGCTCGTCATCAAAGCATCGGCCTAGCCCTTCCTTTACCAGTTCTTCGACCTGGCCGGGCGCTAGAAGGCCGATCTTTCCCTCCACGGGAGCCAGGAGGACGATGATCTCCCGGATAACATCGCTATATTCGTTAGGGTTTCCCGGGTAAAAGACATCAAGAGGATCTGCTTGCTCAAATATCTCCGAAAGGCTTTCAAATACCTGCGGGAATCGGCGCCGGAGCAGTCTTGCTACCGTTTGCCCTTCCTCCAGCGTTTCGATAGCCCAGAACCGGCGCCCGTACTCTGATTCCATCTCACCTCGCAGTAAGGATTGTTTTAAAGACGGCGTTCCCGTTGTTTGCGATCTGGTACACCGCATATCCGTTTTCCCCAAATGGGGCCAGCACCCGATCGCTACGGGCCGTATCGGGGATAGTTCCCTCCGGAAACCTGTCCGTTCCGATTGATTCACCTAGCTGCCGAACCGAGGCCTGCGCTGATTGCACAGTATCAAAGCCTGCCCTCGCCGCCCTCTCTTCGTCGATGTGCCCCATGTTGCTGTTAACAACTTTCCGGGGAATATCTCCGACTCCGGGTAGGCGCCCGTCATCGTTGTGGACAAGGACAAATGTAGTGCCCAAGGACCCGTAGTAGGGAAGACGATTGTTGTTTTGGTTATTACTAGCCGCTACGAAGAAGTCGTGGTCGTTGTTGCCGGGGACGGTCAGGTCCCACATCCACCCGTCATGCTGGACGGGGATGGTTCCGCCGATGACGGTGACAGTGGTGCGTTCGCGGTCTTGAGGTGCTCATTTTTCGATAGCTCGTTCGCAGAAATCCAGTAGTGATGATAAGGGTCTCAGAACAGGTGGCTGCTGATTCTGTGGGTAATTTCGGTGCCGGCAGGGGTCTTGACGGTGACGGTCATACAGGTCGGTGTCGTGGTGGACCAGGACGGCGGTGACCGTCTTGGCCTGATCCATGCCGGTCCTGGTGTCGGAAGTCAGGGCCTTGTCTCCCGGTTTGATCCAGCAGCACTTCTGCCCGAGACGTGTTGCAGGAACCAATAACGCACCAGTTGATATTCAGAAGCCTCTGACGGCAACTAGGGCAGACGATTACTCACGGCACGCGCCGGATAGACTGATGGGACGTCACTCGAAGCCCCTGGCCTGTGACGCAACGCGTCAAGTCTGACTATTTTGACGAGACCCGAATCAGCGAGACTTGAGGCAGTCGACTGGGAGGGGTGGCCGTCACCCAGGCATACTCAAGCCCGGCCAACTTTCCGTTCGCAATCCACAAGATTAGTTCGCCGAGATATATACCCTCTTCGTCGGTCACATAAGCATTCACCGGTGCTACGCCGTCACTAATCTGAGCCGTTCTCGCATCCGCTGGAATGGAGATATCAAAACTAGCAGATCCTTCGGGCTTCCAGTCCCTAGCAACTCTCGCGACTGCCAGTTGTTCTCGCAGCTCGGCGGCACCGTTGAAAGAAACTGCGAGCATATGCGCGATCACGCTTCGCTCCTGGTCATCCATAGGACGACCGATCAGGTTGTGACTCACAACGTCTCCAATCGAATCAGGGCAAGCTGCCCGAAGATTCACGGGATAAATGCCGTTCCTATCTTTGGTACGCCATTCACAACGGCACCTCGGATCGTAACTACTTCTCCCTGAATCGTGCGCGTCACCTCGAACGGGCCAGATTCAGGCAAACCAGCGCCATCGCTAAGGCTGCCGACGATCTGTTGCATAGCCTCAGAACGGCCACCCGCAGCTTGGATCAGATCGCCGAAGTTGTGTTTTCCCGGGTCAAGTACGTGTTCCATCTTTTGGGCCGAACTGGCATAGTCCTGCGCTTGCTGCATCGCCTCTTCCCCGAATGGGCTGCAATTGTGGACGAGGACGGCCATGCTCCCGGCCTCAACATGGTAGAGGTGATGGCCGTCGATGTAGTAAGCCGGTAGCACGTAGAAGTCGTGGTCGTTGTTGCCGGGGACGGTGAGGTCCCACATCCAGCCGTCGTGGACCTTGGGAGTGGTGGCGCCGTCTGCGACAGCCGTCGTCCCGTCGGGGGTCTTGAGTTGCTTGCCTTTCGATAGCTTGTTCGCTGGAATCCAGTTGTGATGGTGCGGGTTCCAGAAGAGGTGCGTGGTGGTGGTGTGGATGATGGCGGTGCGGTGCGCGGATTTCAGGCGCAGGTCGTAGAGGTTGGTGTCGTAGTGAACTAGGACGGCGGTCACCGGCTGCGGCTGTGTCCTGCCGGTGCGGGTGTCGGTCGCCAGTACCCTGTCGCCGGCCTTGATCTGGGAGATCGGGATCGTGCTGCCGTCTGCCAGGAGGACCTTGGTGCCTGCGGTGAAGCTCTCGCCGCCGCACGCGGCGATCTCGCTGGATTCCTCTGATGCGCCGGCCTTGAGGCTGGGAGTGTCGTCGCCGTTCAGCCCGGCCAGGTAGAGCTGGTCGGTTTGCTCCATCGCGGTGTAGCGGATGTCCCCGATGTCGCCGCCGCCTGCGAGGCCGGGGTCCATGAAGATGCCCAGGGGCGCCTTGGACGCCTCGTAGTCGGCCCACAGCGTGTAGGTGAGGGACTTGCCGCAGGCAGCTTCGTAGGCTGCGCAGTACGCCTCCAGCGCGTCGACCTCGAAGCTCGGCGCCCGTCTGCTCGGCGTTGCCGGCGGCGTAGCCCTGGTACGCCTGCTGGTAGGCCGCCCGGGCGGCCGGGGGAAGCACGTCGGTGCCGGGTTCCTGCGCGGTTCCGGCGGGGTACCCGCCGCCGCCGTATCCGCTGCTGGCGACGCTGCCGCCCGGGTCGCCATAGCTGCCGGTATTGGGGTCCGCGCGGTCGCTGGTCCCATCGTTGAGGCAGGGGCACTGACCGGTGGGGTCGGTGTCATTGACCGGGTCGTCGCCGGAGTAGGCGTAGCCGCCCATCGCCAGGGGGTCACCTGCCTCGAACAGGGGGTCCAGGGACAGGAAGGCGCCGGTGCCGGGGTTGTACTGGCGGGCACCGAGCAGGTCATAGCCCGTGGCGGCATCCTGGGGCTTGCCGAGGAAGTCCTGGTTGTCGGGCCAGGCCGGGCGGTGTCCCGATCTGCTGGCCGTACGGGTCGTAGTAGCGGCGGGTGAACGCGCCGCCGGGGTCCAGGACTCCCCGGCGGTGCCCTGGGAATTAGCGACCTGGTATGTCGACTGGTGCCGTCGTGCCAGTGGTGCCGCTGGTGAAGGTGCGGATCGCGGTGGTGCCGTCGGGCGCGGTGTAGAACCGCTGCGCGATGGTCTTCGGCGGTGGCCGGGCGGTGTAGGTGACCTGCTCGGCACCGCCGAGCAGGTAGATCGTGTCGGAGGCAGGGTCGTCCTGGGCGATGAGGTCGCCGTCGGCGTCGTAGGCGTAGGACGCGGTCTGCGTGCCGGCTGCGGCCGGGGTAGTGACCGTGGCGACCTGCTGCTCGGGGGTATAAGTGATCGGCTCGCTGACCATTCCTGCCGCGGGCATGCCGTCGCACGCGGCGATGTCCAGTTGGGTGCCCATCGTCTTGACGCCGCCCGGGTCATCCAGGCATATCCCGAATTCGGGTTGACCAGCGACCCGTTCGGCGCCGGCCTGCCCATTTCTGCCCGGTCGCGTCCGCCGCCGCGCAGCCGTCGATCTCGACCAGCGTGCCCGGCCGCAGTGCCGTTGCCCTGGACCGTCAGGCACTGAGCGCCTCCACCGGTCTTGACGTTGCCGCCGCTGCCGAAACCGACCGCCCAGGTCTGGCTGGCCGCCGCCGTTGCAGGAGCCGAGGTCGACCTTGGTGCCATTGGCCGTCGCCCCGCCGAAGTCGTCGACGCAGAACTTCGCCGCGTTCGATGATGGCCGAGATCAGCGGCCCTGGCCCGCTGCTCCGCTGGGATCGGTCGCCGCCGTTGGCGTTGTAGCTCGGCGGTGATCTGCACCGCCGTCCGGACGGACTGGTGGTGTGTGACCGCCTGCGCGGCATCGGGCTGCGGACTGCGGCGTCGTGGCGTGGCGTTCGAGCCGGCGAACTGCTCAGGTCTCCCGCCAGGATAGGCGGTCTCCGCGACGGTAGCGTTGGCCAGGGTGTCCTGCGCAGCGGGCAGCGAGGTGTTGTAGGTGGTCTGACTGGTACGGTCGCCGGCCAGGTCGTTGGTCCACGTCTCCCAGTACGGCTGCCGGGCCGCCGATATTGGCCGCCGCAGGGCTGGTATGGACGCAGCCGCCGATCCCTTTGATGACTGGTGACGCCGCGGTCTGCGTGCCGCCGGTGTCGGTCCAGGCCGCGGTGAGCTGGCTGGGCAGTTCGCCTGACCCGCCGTAGCCGAAGCACTGGGTCTGCGTCACCGACGTCGCCGGCCGGCGTTCTGCACGTCCGAGACCGAGGTGAGCTGACCGCCTTGCTGTAGGTGTAGGAGGTGGCGTCCGGCTCGTACGTCAGCGTCTCGAAGTCGGTGTCGGTCCTCGAGCAGCCGCTGGGTCGCCGGGTCAGTGGTGTAGGTCTCGGCGAGCTGGTCAGGGAAAGGGCCCATGTTGACCCGGTGCGGGTTGCCCCAGGCGTCGTAGGCGAGTCCGGCCAGGTAGGCGGCGAGTGCCGCCGATCTGGGTCTCCTGCCCCATCGCGTCAAACGAGTAACTGACCGTCTCCGGCCGGCAGGCCGTTGTCGCCGTTGTACACGGTGGTCGCGGGCTCGCCGGTCAGCGTCGTGTAAGTCGAGGTGGTCCTGTAGCTGGATGTGCCGGTCGCGCCGGGCACCAGCGCCGAGGACGGGACCGTCTCGCGTGATGCCGGTCGCCTCATATGAGCTGTTGTAGCCAGTGACTGACTCGGTGTAGGCGGGCCCGCGTCGATCCGGTGGGGGTCGCGGTCGACGAGGACAGTTGCCCGCGGGTCTTGACGGTGGTGCTGCGGGCTCAGCGGCGGCTGGTCATAGGTCCAGGACCGCGATCTGGGTGCCGCTAGCCACCGGGCCGCTGTACTCCGCTGTCTTGCGGCCCAGCGCGTCATAGGCGTAGCTGAGCTCCTGCCCGGATGGCTGGTCGTCGAGGTAAGGTTGCCGCCCGGGTCGTAGGCGTAGGAGGTCGTGCCCGCCTGGCCGCTTGGCCCGGACGAGCCGACGGTGCCCGGATCGGTCGAGCTGACCTTCTCGCCGAGCAGGTTGTAGGCGTAGGTCCAGGTGTTCCCGTTGTTGTCGGCGACGGTGGCGACCTGCCCGGCCGGGGTATAGGCGTACGTGGTCTTGTCCGCGTCGGCGGCGATCCCGTCGGGGTGGCTGTGGTGTACTGCCACGACGCGGTGGTCTGGCCGAGCGAGTTGGTGAACACCGAGGTCGGGGTGCCGCCGGCGGCGGCGTGGTGTCGGTCTCGTCGAGTCCCGGGTACTGGGTGGCGGTATGCCATTGCTCGGTGCCGAGCGAGTAGAACTGGGAGTCCACCGGGCGTCCGTAGCCGTCGTAGACGGTGACGGTCTGGTTGGGCACGGAGCCGTCCGTCGGCGATGAACAGCCCGGTAACCGGCCCGGAGTCGGTGTTGGAGTACGGCCCGCCAGTCTTCACCAGCCAGCCATGCGAGTCATAGAAATCATCGCTGATCAGCGCGGCCCGTCGAAGCCGGAGTACGGCATGGACTGCTCCTGGCGCAGCTGCAGCATGCCGTCGTAGATCTTGACGTCCGTCCTGTAGCCGCCGGTTTCCTGCAGGGTCTGCGTGGTCACGGCCGGGGGGACTCCGGCGGTGAGGGCGTAGCTGTACTTATAGGTCGGCAGGCTGGTGCCCTGGTCTATCGGCAGGCGTCACGCTCGCGAGCCGGCCGAGCGGGTCATAGGTCTCGGTCGTCGTCTCGCTGTTGATGTCGGTGACCGAGGTAGGATGCTCCCGTCCCTGGTCGAAGGCCGTGACCGTCTTCCACGCGGTGAACGGGGCCGGGTTGGTCACGGTGACCGAGGTAGGCAGCTCGGTGGTATTGCCGCCGGTGGCGGCGCTGGTCGCGTAGCTGGTCGTGGTTGTATTGCCGTTGGCGTCCGTCGCCGAGGTCACGCGGCCATAGGCGTCATAGGCGGTCGACGGACATCGGCTGGGGAGACGTGCTCCCGGCCGGCCAGGACGCCGCCTGGGTGGTGCCGGTGACCAGGCCGCCGGGGCTGGCGAGCGAGCCGAGGGCGCCCATCGACGTCAGGGTGGAGGTCTTGTCGTCGTAGTAAGTCTTGTCGTCCGACACGACGTCCGCCGCCGACGTCGCCGGGCAGCTCGTGCCGCTGTAGGCGCCGGTGACCATGGTGACCTCGTCGGGATAGGCCAGCATCCTCGTGTTGCCGGAAGGCGGAGTGGCGTAAGCGGTAGTCATGCAGGTTTCCGCAGCGCTGGCCGGCGCGCTGTCGACCTGGGTGACCTGGCCAGTGCCGCCGAAGTAGGTCGTGACAGCGGACGTGCGGTAGCCGCCGGCCGCCACGGCCTGCAAGGTGCGGGTCTGGGCCTGGCTCAGCATGTGCGCGGTCAGGGCGGGCAGCGTGCCTGGCTCGGACTGGCTGGCTGTCTGGCTGAATGACCACTCCGCGCCGGCCGCCGCGTTGATCACGATCGTCGTGATGGTCGCCGAGCCCGCCTGGGTGTAGGTGTCGGTCTCCAGTACCGTTCCCGCCAGCCAGTTCCGGTCGATGAACGACTCGGTCAGGGTGTCCTGGACCTGGACTGACCGCGTGCCGCCGGCGCCGTTGTTATCCCCGTCCATGCCCTGGAAATAGATGTAGCCGTCCTCGGTGACCGGGTCCGGCGCGGCGCCGGTCTCGACCTCGACCTCGCCGAAGCCCCGGTACTGGTCCCAGGTGCGGTTCGCGGCACTTGACCACCGGCGAGTCGTCGTAGTGCCAGGCCGCGCCCTTGAGGTAGAAGTAGCTCGTCACCTGATCCGGCGAGGCCGCGGTGGTCTGGTCAGAGGTGACAACCTGGGACACGAGCGATTTCGTGAACCAGTCCTGGATCTGGGCCGATCCGGGCGGCGACCAGTACACCGGGAAGCACGGCAGGGTATTGGCCTGCGGCGAGGCCGGCATGGTGCCGCCGGCCAGGCGCGAGCACGCCGGGGTCTGGTAGGTGATCGTGATCTCGGCCCCGGTCCCGGTCGCGATCCCCGCGATCCGCGGCCGGTACACCGGCACCGGGGTCGGGACCAGCCCGTCGACCCGGTTGTCGATCTCGGCCGGGGTGAACGTCACCGGTAGCAGCGCCTTGGCACCCCCATCGTCCCCGGTCCGCGTGATCGAGTTGAGGAAGATCACCGGCGCGGACGTTCCCGCCGCCGGGAACGACTGCGACAGCTCGTAGGTGTCGACGTTCTTGTAGCCAGCGCTGGCGCCGCTGCCTTCCAGCACGGTCGTGTCGATCTGCGGTGAGCATGTAGGTGGAGAAGTACGTCGGCGAGTCGTTAGTGCACGTTCCGGTGGACTGGCAGATCTGGTCGAACGGCGTATCCGGCCAGTCCGAGGCGGTCATGGACGTCAGGTTCGAGAACGACGAGCACTCCGCGGCCGCGCCCGTGCAGCGCTGCGATGACTTGAACTGGATCTGATCGGCCGGCTGGTCCCGGCGACCAGAGCGTCGGACAGCCGCCACCCGTAGGAGATACTCTGCAGGACCCGCCGCGGACGTACTGGGTCAGCGTGCCGTTGCCGCCATTCTGGCCGCCGCCCATCGAGTAGTAGTTCGTCTCCTGCTGGTAGTCATAGACGGTCAGGTTGCCCTGCGGGTCCACGACATAGTCCAGGTTCCAGCGCCAGCCGAGCGTCTGCTCCGGCGCCGATGCCGAGAGGCACGGGTCGGTGGTGCCGGGGCAGTAGACCGGCACGCCCCAGGCCGAGTTCGTGGCGGGGTCCGATCCGGTCGCCACCTGGCAGGTGATTGAGGCCGAAGTAGTACCTGGTCCCGTCCGGGGTCGTGACCAGCCAGTACTCGTTATCCCACAGGCCGTTCGAGGTGCCCTGCAGCAGCTGCACCTGAGTGCCGTCATCAGACTGCAGATGCCAGGCACCGTTAGCTGTCATTCCGGACCAGCACATAGCTGCGGCCGCCCAGCGACATGGTCGCGTTCCAGCCGCCCCAGCACTCATCGCCGGAATTCGTGATGCCGTCCTGGCTGCACGGCTGGTATGACCTTTCGATGAATCCGGGCGCGTAGTCCCAGCCGTCGCCGATCCAGCCCGCCTGGGTATTCGACGCCGATGTCTCCGAGTCAATGGACTGCGAGTCGTAAGCTCAGCGCCACCGGCGGTGCCGGCCCGCCCAGCGGCGGCGGCACCGGAGATCGGATACGAGTAGGTGAAGTCGCCCTGCTGCGCCGCCCAGGTCCCGGACGGCTTCAGTGGCGTCGCGGTGAAGTCGCCGTCCGGACCCGGACGGCCCGGCGTCAGCGCGCGAGTACTAGCTGCGCGCCCGGTCCCGCCGGCTGGCGATTCGGCGCACCGGCCTGGCTCGGCGCCCGGTAGTCCGCGCCACCGCCGGACCGGTCGCTGGCCCGGGCTGTTCAGGCCTGCGCAGTACGCTCCGCACCCGGCAGCCCGGGCGCCCGAGGCGAGGTGAGCGCGCACGGCGGCAGCTGCACCAGCCGCAGCCGTGAAGCCCATCCGCCGCCGTAAAGGTCAGCGAACTTCGAGTACGCCAGCGAGACTCTGACCTGTCCTCCCGCGCTGCCGGGGGCGGTAGCCACAGTGAACACCACTCCGCGTACGCCGGCGGCGCACGGCCGCCGCGGACTTGCCAGCCGCACCTGCACGCCGGCGGGGGCCCGTCCCTCCCGAGCAGCCGCCAGGTACACCGGCAGCGAGCCCGCCCGCTGCCAGATCGGCGCGGACACGGCTGCGGCGCCGACCCGCTTCCCCGCCCGCTTCGAGGCCAGGTGACGCAGCCGGACCTGCGCGGCCCCGCCGCCGGCCACGGCTCGCCCCCGGAGCGCGGTAACCCACCGCGCGCTGCGCTCCGGCTCCCTGGCCACCGCCTCCCGTGCCGCCCGCGCGATCCCGGGCGGCTGCAGCGAGCCGGCGCTGGCGGCTGCAGCGAGCTGCCCGGGACTGATGGCTGGGCGGGCAGCGGGAAGGGTGACCAGATACGCCCGGTATAGGGCAGCGGAGGCGACGGCGGCAGTCACCGCAGGCACCACCGCCGAGACCACTGCCGAGACGACAACTACCGTTCCGCAACCGCCGCCGGCGATTCGGGTCATGACCAGCTCCCGTTCAGCACCCTAGCTTGGTAACGGCCAGGCCCGCCAAATACGGCCTCCTGGATGTTAATACGGCGCGCAAATACTACAAGTAGGTATTAAAATCTCCTGTAAAGCCATTGACCGGCCACAACGCCTATCTGATACCTCACCGTCAGCACGCCTATCTTCATGGCATGAAAGCTACCCGCAGGCTATGCCATATGCACAGGAGTCATACGTGATCAGGCAACTTAAGACCCGGCCAGCCCCCGCCACCGCCTCCGGACCGCCGCAGCCGCAGGCCTCGTCGGCCTGGCTATGACCGCTTTCGCCGGCGGACCCGCTCTGCGGCGCCCACAGCCGGTGCTCGTATTTCCGCCCCCGTCAGCGGCCGCATGCTCGCCGACCCGCACACCCGCGGAGAAAGCCACGCGCGCAGGAGCGCTCCGGCTCGCCGCCGACGCGTCCGCCCTGTCCCAGCCCGGGTCACCGGGCACCCGGTCCCGTGACCGCCGAATACGACCTCGACCTCGATCACCGTCGCTCGATCCCGACGGAACCCTCGCCACGACGATCCACGCCCTGCCGGTCAGGGTCTTTGCCGCAGGCCGCTGGCACCAGGTCACGACGAGCGCTGAGACCTGACCTGGGCGGCGGCTACAGCCCGGTCACCCCGTCCAGGCTCACCTTGTCCAGCGGCGGCGCGGGCCCCTCGCGGTCCTGGCCTACCCGACTGGCGGCACGCTGACCGTCGACTACCCAGGCCGACTGCCAGCCCCCGCCATTGCCGGCCCCACCGCCACCTACGCGCTTGCGCCGGCGTCCGGCTTCAGGTCACCGCCGGCCAGACCGGCAGCATCAGCTCAGCCTGCTGCTCACCAGGTCCAGCGGTCACCTCCCGGCCGGCCTGACGCTCCGGCTGGAGCCAGCGACCTGACAGTCCGCGCAGGCAAGCCGCACGGGCCTTTCCGCGGTCAACAGCGCCGGCCTGGCCGTGTTCACCGGGTCAGCGCCCGAGGCCATGGTGACCGCGCGGCCCGGCGCCCGGCCCGACCTCGCCAGGGCCGCCGCCGCTCACCAGTCGCCAGCATTACCCTGGCGCTCGCCAGGCCGTCCAGCCAGGTCGCCGCGGCCAGGATCACCGCCGAGGTGCATTCGCCGACCTGACCACTTGCACCAGCGACCCAAGCTCAGGCCTCACGTGCTCCAAGCTAGGGCCGCAATCCACGACCGTCGGATTCACCGACATCGGGCCGAACTGCCAGCAGCCTGCCTGGAACGGATCTACCCCCGTCCATGCTCGCCATCGGCAACAACGTCTTCGTAGGCGGCTGCAGCGGGTCGGCCGGGCCGAATTCGCATTCGACACCACCAGCCTGACGACTACCCCGGACATGAAGATCCAGACCGCCTACCTGAGCTGGCCGAGCTGCCGGCTCCGACCTGGAACTGCAACCACACCTGGCCCGCAGCCCTGTACTGGGTCAGCGGCGTCAGCCACACCACCAGCTGGTCCGAGCAAGCCGACCGATCCTCAACGGCGGCAGCCCCGTTCATACAGACGAAATTCAGCCAGCCGGCTGCGCTGCACTGCCAGGGATCCCGGCGAACGGGACTATCGACTTCGGCTACAGCGTCTTTAACCAGGTCGCCGCTTCCAAGGGAGCAAGCACCCTGGACCTTGAGGTCCGCGGCTCCGAGGCAGGCAAGGGGCCGAGCTACCCGCAAGCCAGCCCGAGCAGCCGCCTGCGGCAACGGCGACTCGGGCAACGGGCTGAGCTCGCCGGGCTTCGACCTGCGGGCTGATGTACGTGGGGACTAACCCGAGCATCACGACCGTCTATGACCTGGTCCCCGATTCCCCGACGAACCTGGACACCACGCCGGCGGCGCACACCCTTAGCCACCCCCGACCCCGGCTGCGCGTTCACCTCATTGCCGTGGATCGGCAAGACTGACGGCGCCACCGAGCATCTACGCTGCGCGCCAGATCAACGCTCCGCTGTCCGATGAGTCCGTGCGAGCCGTAACACCGTCATCGACATCTGACCGCCGGGACCCCGCTTTACGCCGGCTTCGATTCTACGAGCAGAACACCGGCGACTACTCGCACTACATCGCCGGAACCTCGGCGAGCAATCCGGGCCGGACCAATACCTCGATCGACTTCCCTGGTGGTCATCCAGACGACGGACACGTCTACAAGTGCAGCATCCAGGCCGAAGTCACTGGCGTCCCCGTCAACCATGATTCCCAGAACGGCCCCGTACGACTCCCCCGCGGCCGGACCCTGCCATTTCGGCGTCGACGAGACCGCGCCGACCCCGCCAACGATCAGCAGCACCGCCTTCCCGGTGAACGGCGGCGGCAACCAGTCGGGCAGTTCAGGCACGTTCACCTTCAGCGGCGCCACCGACCCCATCCCCTGCCAGTCCTGCGTGGATGCGGCATCACGGCTACGCCTACGCGCTCAACCCGGTCAACGGCATCAACTCCAGCACCCCGATTACGACGTCGGGCACCACGCCGCCCGATACAGGTGAACCCGTGGGGCGCGCAACGCCCTGTGGGTCGCCTCCGTAGACAACGCCGGAAACTACTCCCAGCCCGTCATCTACCACTTCTTCGTCCCGGCCAACATATACGGCCTGAAAATGCCCGGAGACGTCACGGCGACAGCATCCCCGACCTCCTGAGTGTCAACAGCGACGGAACCCTCAACGACATATCCAGGACCCGATCACTCCACCCTGCCAGCCGCCGTAGCCGCCAGCGGCCCTGCGCAGAGTCCAGACGGAGGAGGGACGAGCCCGACCGGAAACGACTGGAACGACTTCCAGATCACCCACCGCGGCAGCTACTCCCAGAACCCCGGATTCGACGACCTCATCGCCCACTTCAACGACCCGAACAATCCGACCAGCCCGAAGAGCGGGAACCTGTACTTCTACACCAACAACCCCAATCCAAATGCCAGCGGCCGATCGTTCCCTTCGACAGTCTCTCCAATGACGTCGCCACCGCTCGGCACCCACCCCGCCTGCACGGCCGACGTCGAGACCGGCAACTGCGCCACCTACCCCGGTACGACTACCAGCCCGGATACGTCTAACTGGTCGGACGTCACCCAGATCCTGGAGCCAGGGGACGCCTGGACCGGGTCCGCGAATGACAACCTGTGCGGCAGCACCGATCCCAGAACCCCGGGCACTCCGAGCCTCCTCACCGTCGAGAACGACCAGCTGTGGCTCTACCAGGGCGGCTGCTCGGACACCCTCGACCGCGCCGGTCGAGCTCGGCTCAAGCGGCTGGGGCAAGATGACCCTCATCGCCCCCGGCATGATCAACGGCAAGCTCACGCTCTGGGCCACTGACAGCACCACCGGAAACGCCTGCAGCGGCAACCTGTACAGCTACACCTTCTCCATCGACAGCAACAACGTCCCCACCCTGTCCCAGCCTGGCCCGGGCGCGGCCGGCTTCCCATCATTCCCGAGGGCACAGTTCGGCACTCCCATCCCGCTCAGCACCAGCCTGACGGGTGCCTACTTCCCGGTCATCGCCTCCAACGGCGACGACGCCACCGGAAGCGTCCCGAGCCTCTACTCGATCGGCACCAGCGGAAACGTCTGGGAATTCAGCGGCATCGCCGGCACGGCGAATGCTCCAGCCCCTCCGACCACCCCGCCATCCCCCCCGACCGCACCAGACTCACCGCTTAGCCCGACCAAGGTGCAGATCGGCACGGTCACCGCCGGCGGCATCCAGCAACTCAGCTAGCCAGCCCGCCGGCCAGCGACCTCCGGGCGAGCCTTACCCGGAGGCCGCTGGCGCGGCCGGGGCCGGAACAGCAACGCCGGCCCGGCGTAGCTGTCCTGGCACAATGTCACTTAGCTTAAATTGATCAAGCTCGTGACCTGCGGCTTTACGAGTGGTTCAACGTCTCCAAGCGCGGGTCGCTGGGTCGGCTCCGGCATGTCCGCGCTGGTCAGAAGCGCCTAGGGCGATCGGCTGCCTTCCAGGATCAGCTCAAGCCGACTCCAGGGGCCATCGCCCTTCTCGCGGAGAGCTGTCAGTGTTCTCGTGGAGAGTTGTCGGCGTTCTGACAACCCTCCACGAGAAGGGTGGGTCTCTCCGGGCGGGCCAGCCGCCAAAGCCCCGAAAGGGTTGATACCCGGCAAGCTTGTCATGTGGACCGGACTGAGTCACCGACCGGAGCCAGGCTGTTGCCGGGCTAGCCCCGCAACAGCACATCCTGAATCCAGAAACCTGATTCCCTTTAAGCTAAGTGGCAGGGGTGTGGCTCTTTTGGGTGGAGGTTGGTGGTGGGGTGGCTGCGGCGTGGGTGTGGGTGAGGCTTCCGTTCCTTATGGTCCTGAGTTGCGAACTTCGGGACTAGGGGAAGGGAAGCCTCAGGTGGAAGAGTACGGGCTGGAGTTGCTGGCGGCTAGCGCGGAGGCGGTGGTGCCGGGTCTGGGGCTGCTGGCGGTGGGGCTGGCGCGGCTGGCGGAGGGGGCGTGCCGGATGGAGGCGCTGGATGTGGTGGTCGGGGGTGTGGTGGAGGGGGTGCGGGAGCTGGCTCGGGGGGTGGTGCAGCTGGGGGCGGACTGGATGGCGGAGAACGAGGTGCGGGTGGCGGGGGTGCGGGGTGCGGACGGGGTGGTGCGGGCGCGGGCGGAGCGGGGCCGGGAGCGGCGGGTGGTGACGGTGGCGGGGGAGGTGGTGGTGCGGCGGATCGGGTACCGGGCGGCGGTGAAGGGGGCGGGGATGCTGTTTCCGCTGGACGGGGTGCTGAACCTGCCGGCGTCGGCGTACTCCCATGAGCTGGCGGAGTTGGTGGTGATGCTGGCCCGGTCGGTGTCGTATGAGCAGGCGGGGGAGATCCTGGCGGCGGTGACCGGGGTCCGGGTGGGCAGGCGGCAGCTGGAGCAGATCGCGGTGTCGGCCGCGGCGGACGCGGCGGCTTTCTGTGATGCCGGTCCGGGCCCGGAAGCAGGACTGCCGCCGGCCGGGGAGGGTCAGGACGGGCCGGGGCAGGGTCAGGACGGGCCGGGCGGGGAAGCAGCGCCGCCGCTGCCGCTGGCGCTGTCGGCGGACGGCAAGGGCGTGGCGATGCGGCCGGAATCGCGGCGCAAGCGGACCCGGGCACCGGAGAAGAAGGTCCGGAACTTCGCCCGCCGGGCCGGGACCGGGGAGAAGAAAGGGCACAAGCGGATGGCCGAGACCGCGTGCGTCTTCGACGTCATCCCCTGCCCCCGCACCCCGGAGCAGGTCATGGCCAGCTGCCACGGCAGCGGCAGCGGGGCGAGGCCAGGGAAGAAGAAGAAGAAGAGCAAGAAGAAGCCTGCCCCTGAGGCCATCGCCCGCCGGTACCGGTGCGACATCGCCGAGGACCGGTCCGTCTCGGTGAGATGGCTGTTCGACGAGGCCGGCCGCCGTGATCCCGGCCGCGCCCGGGACTGGATCGCCCTGGCCGGCGGCGACAACCACCAGATCGCCCTGATCCAGGCCGAGGCCGCCGCCCGCGGCGTGGAAGTCACCGTCCTGATCGACCTGATCCACGTCATCGAGTACATCTGGAAAGCCGGCTGGGCCCTGCACGCCCCCCGCGACCCCGCCATCGAGACCTGGACCACCACCTGCGTCCTGGACATCCTGCACGGCCGCGCCGCCGCCGTCGCCGACCGCATCGCCGCCCTCGCCGCCGCGAACCCGCCCCCGGGCCCCGAGCACGCCCGCAACATCAAGAGAACCATCGCCTGCCTCCGCGCCAGGCTCCCCTGCCTCAACTACCCCGAAGCCCTCGAAAAAGGATGGCCCGTCGCCACCGGCGTCATCGAGGGCGCCTGCCGCCACATCGTCCAGGACCGCATGGGCATCACCGGAGCCCGCTGGACCACCACCGGCGCCCAGGCCATCCTCTGGCACCGCGCCATCGCCGCCAGCCACCACGACCACGCCTACTGGAACTACCACCTCCGGCAAGAACACCACCGCAACCACCACAGCCGCTACGCCACCCGGGACAACGTCACCCTCGCCGCCTGACCAACCTCTCCACTCAAAAGAGCCACACCCTCCCCGGATCCAAGGCCCCGGGATCAGCCGCCGGCACCACCGCCGGGCGCACCGCCGGCTACCTCACCCTCCTCCGCCTGCCCGGCCGCCACGACGCCGGCTCCGTCGCGGACGCCATCATCACCCAGATCAGCGCCCAGCCGCCCAGGCCCGCGAAAACCCTGACCCGGGACCCCGGCAAGGAACCCGCCCGCCACAAGCGCATCACCACGACCACCAGCATCCAGGCCCGCATCCCCGGCCCCCGCTCACCCTGGCAGCCCGGCAGCAACGAGAACACCAGCGGCCTCCTCCGCGAGTACCTCCCCAAGGGCACCGGCCTCAGCACCCGGACCCCCGCCCAGCACCAGCACAACGCCGGCCAGCTCCACGACCGCCCCAGAAAACGCCACGGACACCACACACCCCGCGAGCAACTCGATACACTAATCACGCAAAGGCAAACTGTCGCGACAATTCCCTGAAAACGCCAGCAAATAGCGCGGCTAACTCTCCGTGAGGCGATAACTAATCCGAAAATATGTGACGTGTGGTGCGGGTGGGGTGGCTGGTTCGAGAGTGACCCCCGCCACCCCCATTTTCACCCCGGAACGGACGTCCCGCCAGGGACACCCAAGGCTCTCCACGAGAACGCTGAAAACTCTCCGGGAGAATGGTGACAATCTCCGGGCGAGGCAAGTGCCCGGGAAGAACATCCCGGAACCAGGCTTCGCCAGCAGATCTACCGTGCGGCTGTAGCCGCCTGGTACTGCTTGGTGATGCTGGCCGGGATGCGCCCCCGCGCGCTGATCTCGATGCCTTGCTGCCTGGCCCAGGCGCGTAGTTCGGCGCTGGCCCGGCGGGTGGCAGCGGATCGCCTCGCCTGGCCGACCTGGATGCGGCTGATCGTGCGTGCGTGATCGGTGAACGGCGCCAGCTGGGCTCGGAACCGGCTGGCGTTCGCGGTGCTCAGGTCGATCTCATATTCGGTGGCGCCGAGGGCGAACTGCACTGTCTCCTGCGCCGGGCTGCCGTCGAGGTCGTCTTCCAGCGTGATCGTGGTCCTGGCCGCCATCTCGGCCTCCCCTCGTGATGATCTTCATCTATGCACGGTACCTGCCCGAATGACCGTTTACGGCCGTTCGGGCCGGGACACGCCGTTACCGAGCTTCGCAAGGCGACATGCACGGCTGGGCGGAGATCAGGCAGCCGGATGGCGGCCATCTAACGGCGACTGCCGGAGTTGGAGCTTATTGTGGCCAGGTGGTTGAACTGAACAGCCTTCTCCTCGACGAGATCGCCGACGCCCTGGCCGAGCAGCGCAGCTATGAGCACCAGACCCTGATCAACCCCGACACCGGCGAGATCGTGGTCTGGACTTCCGGCACCGGCATCGACGGCCACAACCCTGTCGACCTCGACGACCTGAACCTCGTCGGCATCTATCCGCTGCCGCCGGTTCAGAGCGGAACTGGAAGAGGAAAACCCCCGCCTGCAGCGCGCCTGGCACGACTTTCGCGAGACCCGGGCCCGTCGCCGCGCCGTCGAATGGCTCCAGGAAGAATCGCTCATCGACCACGACACAGCCATGCGCCACATCCAGGACCACCCCGACCCCCACGTGCCCTAACTCAGGAGTAACCGCTGCCGACGACCTCGCTTCGGCAGCACCGATTGGGAACCGCCATCTATAGCCCGCCGCGCAGGGCGCCAGTCCACGATCCGCTCAATACCTGACGGCCCTCCAGCGGTAGCGCTCGCTCTGTCACCGCCGTCTCGCCTGCCCGTTAGGAGCGAGGGCCAGCTTAGCTAGGCCGGCTTCGAGCCGGGCTGCCAGATCGGCGTCGACAGGCGGCTGGCCCTCGTCGTCGCAGCATGACGGCTTGGCGCGCGGTTCCATAGGTTCGCTGATGCCCAGGGCCTGATAGACGAGCTGATACGGGTGGCAGCAAGTCTCGTCGGAATAGTGCCTACCGTCACTCTTGCCGCTGCTTTCCTTCTCGCGCAAGCTCCTGCCGCGCCCAGCGCAAGTCCTCCGCAGACGGCGCTAGTTCCTCGTCCAGCTCACCCGCTCCCAGCTCTGCGATCGCCTCGGCGAGCCTGCCGTCCGCATAGTCGGCTGCGTCTTGCCCGGACCACCAGATGTAGTCCCGCAACTCGCGGAGACGGTCGAGGCGGCGCAACTCCCCCACCAGGGAACGTACCCGGATCAGGCTCTCGATGGCGACCTCATGCCGCCGCCGCGACACAGCCGGATCCAGCACCCCGTTAGCGCGCCACACCTCAACGGTGGTCCGCGAAACACCCAGCAACTTCGCCGCCACCGCGACCGACACTCCCGGCAACTCGCTGCGCTTGTGCTCCAGCAAGATGACGGCGGCCTCCCTCACCCTGACAATGTCCAGCCGCCCCGCCGCCATGTCGCTCAGCAACACAACATCCGCGACCACCTGCTCCGCATGCTCGAGCTCACTGGCAACCGACATCTCGCACCTCCAAGTACTGAACAAAATCATATCTGATCTGTTCAGGTCCGAGCGCCAGCGTCACTCCCCGTGAGGGCGGCTACGTCCGTAACAAGGCCGCCAGGTCAAGCGACCGCTCACGAGACCCTCGATCGCGAAGCTGTACAACATTCGCCCACTGCCCTGGCGGCTTCCTCAGCCGGGGGCGAGCCGTTCGAGTAGCAATTCCAAGTCGACCGTCGCGATCCGTACGGAGGAGTCGCTGCAGCCGTATGGCAGAATGACATTTCCGCCGTGGATCATGGAGCCGCAGGAATACACGACGTTCGGGACGTAACCGGTGCGCTCGGACTGGTCGGCCACCAGCAGCGGATCAGCTAGCGTGGCGATCACTCGCTCGGGGTCATGCAGGTCGAGCAGGAGAGCGCCGATGGAGTACTCCCGCATGGGCCCGACGCCGTGGATGAAGACTAGCCATCCCTGCGAGGTCTCGATCGGCGAGCCGCAGTTACCGAGCTGGATCAGGTCCCACGGGCGGGCCGGCGACTGGACAGTGACTGCCTCGCCCCAGTCCTGTGCGTCGGCTGAGTAGGCAATCGCGTTGCTTTCTCTGTCCCAGCGGGACAGAGCAGCGTAACGGCCGGCGATCTTTCGGGGAAACAGCGCCATGCCCTTGTTCCTGGCCGACGGACCCGAGAGCGGGGAAATGGTGAATGTCCGGAAGTCGCTGGTCTGGAGAAGGTGCGGCGTGACCCGCGAGCCGTCGAAGGCTGTGTAAGTCGCGTAGTACATCGTGCTGGCCTGGTCGGTGAACCGCACGAATCTCGCGTCCTCCATGCCGTGGCTCTCGGCTGGGCTAGCAGGCCACAGCACCCGCTCGGACAGAGCATGGCGCTCATCGAACTCCACCGCGTAGCTGGACGCCGCGGCCCACCGAGTCTGGCCGGTGTCCAGTTGTCGGCCAGGTGAGTCGAAGCGGATCGCTGAATCGGCGTCAATCGTGCCGGTCCTGAACTCGATGCTCGACAGATGACCTTCCCCTACAGCTCGCAGGCTCATGACGAACCTGATTTCCCCAGGCTGACAGCCTGCCTGGTCAGGGTGTGCCACGATCGACGGATTGAACAAGGCCGCGGCCTCAAGCGCGTACTCCTGGGTGAAATACGCTCCGATCAGCCGTCGCCGCGCGGTCCCTGTCCTGATCTCGGCTCCGGCCTGCCTTGCGACGGCATC
Organism: uncultured Actinomycetota bacterium; assembly: GCA_963819285.1. Classification (GTDB taxonomy): domain Bacteria; phylum Actinomycetota; class Actinomycetes; order Streptosporangiales; family Streptosporangiaceae; genus Chersky-822. The sequence goes on along the minus strand of CAWFVM010000004.1, from coordinate 186,403 downwards.
GAAGTTGCGTTCCAGCGTGCCGGCCAGGTCCCGATGTCCGTCGGAGAATCGGGCCAGCGTCCTGGCCAGCGTTTGTTCTACTTCCTGTTCGCTCAGTGCGAGTACCCGGTCGATCACGGCACGCGCGCGTGGCTTGCCCTGGATCAGGGTCTCCTGGCCGGGCACGAACAATCGGCAGAGCGTGCGAGAGGCGTCCGGCGTCAGCTGGCACCCGGTCCGCACCAGCAGGCCGGCAGCGGCTCTGGACTCCTTCATCGCTGGGCCGGGACCAGGCGCTCGCCCAGCTGCAGGACTGAGATCATCGCCAGCGTTGACTCGGCGCCCTGATTGGTATTGCGGCGGTCGCGGCTGAGGCCGTCGCAGCCCCCGCCGGTTCGCTCGTCCAGGAGCGGAATCCTGGCGTCGTTGTCACCGAGGAACCACGCCACGCTCATCTCGACGCCAGCGAGCCAGCTGCTGTCACCGGTGACGGTCGCCGCGCGCATGCACGCATCGGCAAGCGCCGCCACCTCAATCGGCTGCTGGTCGAAACCGGGACGGGCATCCCCCTGACCCCAGCCCCCGACGGGCACTACTGACAGGTGTCCATCGCGGGTCTCGACGCTCAGCAGCCATTCGAGCATGCGCAGGCCGTCGCGCAGAACCCGGTCCCGGCCGAGCTTCCAGCCGGCCACGATTACTGCCTCGGCGATGGCGGCGTTGGCGTAACTGAGCCGAGGCTCTGGCCAGGGCCATTGCGGGCTCGCCGACGGTTCCCCGATTATCGAGATGGCCCGGTCCAGGAGAGCTAGGGCACCGGGATGGTCGGGCCAGTTCTCAAGTATCTCGGCGGCTCCGAGCGCCGCGAAGGCCATGGCGTGCGGCCAGGGCGAGGAAGTCTGCGCACTACGGCCGAAGCGGGCAAAGGACTCTTCGCGAATCTCTGGAGCGGGCCCTCGCGCGGCGGCGGTGCCCAGACCCCAGAGTGCCCGGCCCCAGCAGTCCTGCGTTCCCGGCTGGTCGTGCCACCGCTGGTCGTAACCAAGACGGTTACGGAATCTTCCGTCTGACGCCTGCGCCTGGGACAGGAAGTTCAGGTAGAGGCGCCCGAGGGTAATCAGCTCCTGCGCTGGCGCCGGCTGCCTGCACACCATGACCAGGCCTCGGGCAACGTCGTCGACGCAGTAGCCGTGCTCGTACCTTGGCACGACTCCCTCGGCGTGCTCAAGCAAGCCAATCTGATCGGTCAGCTGCAGCAGGTGCCTGAACGGCGCGACCGGGTAGCTCATGCCGGCACCGCCGCCCTGGTCGCCGTCAGCTCGGCCGCCAGCTCCCGGTAGGAGCGTGCGACGGCGGGCCAGAGCAGCTGCGGCGCCAGGTCGGCCGAGTACCCGCTCATCCGCGCTGACAGGCCAGGCTCCCTGAGCACTCGCCGGAGTGCCTGAGCGAGGCCGGCCGGATCTCTGCGCTCGACCAGTAGTCCTGCTCTGAGAAGCTCGACCGCGTGCGGGAAGCAGGTGGATACCACCGGCCGGCCTGCCGTGACCGCCTCGATCAAGACCCCGGAGGTGACTTGCTCAAGGGAGTCGTAGGGCAGCAGCACCACATCCGCGGCGCTGATCATCTTGCCCAGGGTGTCCGAGGGCAGGAACCTGCCATCAAAGTGCACCCGATCCTGCACCCCTCCGGCACTCGCCCGGGCCTTGAGCGCCTGCCGGTAGGTCTCGCCCTCGCGCCCGAGGACGCGCGGATGAGTCTGCCCGGCTACCTGATAGTCGACGTGCAGTCCGTGATCGCGGAGCAGGGCCACCGAGTCGATCGCGTGCTCGATTCCCTTGCCGGGGCCAAGAAGCCCCCAGGTCAGTATTTTCGGCCTGCCAGCTTTTTTGGTCGATGCCGCGATGACCCGGTTGTCGTCCGCGCCGTGCGGTATTACGCGGACCTTCTCCGGGCCGACTCCGTAGATATCCAGCAGTCGCGCCCTGGCAGTATGCGTCATCGTGACGACCGCGCTCGCGGCGGCGATGACCTGGTCAAGGATCAGGCGCTGCCTGGGCGTGGGGCGTGCCAGCACGGTATGAAGGACCACGATGCACGGTACGTGCAGCGCTTCGAGCAGCGGAACGACGTCCTGTCCGTCGGGACCGCCGTAGATGCCGTACTCGTGCTGCACGATGACGACATCGAAGCCGTTGAGAACCGCCACCGCCGCTGCCGCGCTGGAGATCGAGCCCGCCACCAGGTCATGCACGACTTCCTCGGCCGAGCACGGTGCCGGATCGTCTAGCACGCGCACGATGGCCACCTGGTCACCGGATCTCGGCAGGTGAGTGCGCAGCGCCGAGGTGAATGTCGCTAGTCCGCATTGCGTTGGCGGATACGTGCTGAGCAGGGCATAGGCCAACGGCATTCGGGCTCCTTGTTGTTGCTCACCGTGGTGCAACCGTGGCGCACCAGCGGAACTCCGAGTCGTCAGGACGTCACTGACCTGGGGATAGATGAATCTTCATGGTGGCCCGAGGCTGGCTGAGACGGCCTCGCGTGCCCGCAGACATCCCGGGCAGTGGCTGAGCGTCCTCCGCGGCCTCGCGTAGTGAACGCACCGTCAGGATAGCCGGCCAGGACTTCGCGCTGCGGTCTCGCCGCCCTCAGCTCGGCCAGTAAGAGCATCTGGCGCCGGTGCGGACGGCATGCCGGAGGTGGTCGCCGATCATCTCATCGGCCTCGGCGACGTGCTGGATGGTGCGGCGGATGGCCTTGCCGGCGGCGAGTCGGGCCCGTTCATGGCTGTCGGCGAATGACCGGGTCCGGCCCGCGAGCCCGGTAGCGGAGGCGATTTCTGAGGTGAGCCAGTCTCGCTCGGCTCGGTCGCGTTCAGCGTGTTCCTGATCGCGGCGGGATTCGGCGGCGTCGATCTCGCTGTCAAGCTGGGTGAGGCGGAGCCGGTACTGGCGCAGTGCTACCTGATCGAGAACGGGCTGGGCCGGTCCGGTCTCCGCGAGGCCGTCGAGCGCCGTCACGCCGGCGACGAGGTCCAGGGCGTCGATCTCCTGTCGCGGGCTGGCGAGCAGGACGGCGAGGTGAAGAAGGCCGACCCGGTGCTCAAGGATGACGCTGCGCTCTCCCCAGTCGATCCGCCATCGGCGACCCTGACGGGTGCAGGTGGCGGTCGCCGTCGCCGGCCTGCCCTGCTCTTGCGGTTCAGGAAGACCCGTCGCGGCCGCTTCGGCGGCGGCCTCGGCAAGCAGGCGCCCGGCCTCACGGGCGTCTGCTTCCAGGCCGCGCCCGGTGAGCGCCTGCGCGAGCCGTCGCCGGGAGGAGATCACCGCTGGCCAGTGCGCCAGCGCGAGGTTCCGGGTGATGGCCGTACGCAGGTGGGTCACGGCCTGGTCCAGGTCCCCGGTGGTCAGGCAGGCGACGCCGAGGGCGTGGTGAACCGATCCGAGGCAGGTGACGCCGAGACTTCCGACCATCGGCAGGTCGCCGCAGGGACGGAGCAGTTCGTAGGCGCGGCTCGCGGTCCTGGCGTCGCCGAGCAGGTGAGCGCCCTCCACGACGCCGTTCATTGTCACCAGCCAGCTGCCCGACCTGGGCAGCTCCGCCAGGTCGCGCCCGCAGACGGCGGCCAGCGCGCTCGCCGCGGCGCGATGGTCGCCGGCCGCTGCGGCCGCCACAGCCAGCGCGGCGTTCAGCGAACTGTCCGTCGCGCTGAGTTCCGGGGACTGGACAATCCTGCTGAGCGTCGGCAGCGCTTCGCCCACGCGGCCCTGAAACCAGCGGATGGTCAGCAGCTGCCCCGCGTGCCACGCCCTGGTCTGCGGCGCGCCCGCTGCCTCGCCGCGCCTGGCACAGACCTCAGCCAGGCTCTCGGCCCGCTCAAGATCACCGCTGCGGATGGCGAGCATGACGTCCATCGCGGCGACCACGAAGCTCACTACGCGATGGTCTTCGCGCGCCAGCTCCTGCCGCAGCTCATCTAGCTGGCGGCGCGCGCGGGGATCACCGTCGGCGAACAGGTCGGCGGTGCGCCAGAGCAGGCCGACCAGCAGGTCGCTGCGGCGTCCGGTGCGGAAACTCTCGCCGATGAGCTCGGAGGCCAGTTCCCGGCGCAGCGGGGAGTGCCCGGGCCCGGCCAGGCAGTCATGGGCGAGGCTGAGCGCTTCCGCCCGGGTCACCGGATCCCCGTCGGCACGGGCCTCGGCGAGGACGGCGAGGATGTTCGCGGACTCGCCGTGGTCGTAGTCAGACTGCCCGGCGAGCCTGACGCGCAGGCGCAGCGCGAGCGTGGAGCGCGGGTCGGCCGCCGACAGGGCTCTGCTCAGCCGCTGCTGGAGCAGCGCCGACCCGGCGGCTGTCCGGTGCTCGTGCACCCACAGCCCGCTCAGGCCCAGCGCGGCCAGCGCCATCGCTGCCTCGTCGCCGGCCCCGTCGGCCATCAGGTACGCGGCGTCGTAACTCTGCCGCGCGGCCCCCAGATCGCCGCGCTGGGTCAGAGCGTCGGCGCCGACGGCGAGCAGCGAGCCTATCTTGTCGGAATTGTCAAACTTGTCTTCCAGGCGGCTGCGGGCAGCGGTCCGGCCGTCAGCGTCGCGGAGTCGCTCGCCCGGCTCTTCTAACAATGTCCTGATGACGTCAGCCATAGTGACCGCCTCGCAGAATATGATCTGGCGAGATCGTAACATGGCCATACTAGATATGGCGACGCGAAAATGGAGGCGGGCGACATCAGCGACAACGGATTCATCGTCGACGCAGTGGACCGTGCGCTGCTCGCCGAGCTGCAGCGAGACGCCACCCAGTCGTACGCCAGCCTTGGTCAGGCCGCTGGCTTGTCCGCCGGCGCGGCCCACGAGCGCGTGCGCAAGCTGCGCGAGCGCGGCGTCATCCGGCGTACCACGGTGGACGTCGACCCGGAGGCCGCGGGCCTGGGCGTGCTGGCGTTCGTCATGCTCGACGGCAAGGCGTGGATGGGCGGCCCGGCCACCCGAGAGGCACTCGCGGCCGTCCCCGAGATCCTGGAGGCGCACATCGTCGCTGGCTCTGCCGCCGTCCTCGCGAAGATCAGGACCAGCAGCACCAACGAACTGCAGGAAGTGCTGCGGCGCATCTACGAGATCGACGGCGTCGCAGGTACCCAGACCATCGTCGTGCTCACGACCGTCTTCGAGCGGCCGATCAGCCTGGCGGCTGGCGACCCCGGCTAGGCACGCCAGCGGCGGCGCGAGACTGCTCGCGCCGCCGCTGGCCGTGGTCAGCCGGCTGAGGTCTGCCGCCTGGTCTCCGGGAAGATCAGGGACAGGAGATATTCGCCGGCTTCTGGCCGATGGTCAGGCTGACCGCCGATCCGGGCGCGACCTGCGTGCCGGCTTGCGGGCTCTCCACTTCAACCTTGCCGCGGAAATTACAGGACGGGTCATCCTGAACTCCCACGGAGCCGATTCGCAGGCCGGCGGCCTGAAGAGCCGCGGTGGCCTGCGTCTGAGTCCTGCCGATCACGTTCGGCACAGTCTCGGCCGCGATGCCTACCGCGAGGCCGCTGCCGCCTGTCAGCGACACCTGTACCGCCTGGCTGTTCCCGCCCAGGTCGTTCGCAAGAGCGAACGGGGTCGGGGTCGGGTTCGGGATGTCGACGGAGAAGTCGCTCGTGCCCCAGAGATACATCGTGCCGTCAGACGACGTCGCCGCGCTCCGGTTCAGGCCAGCGGAAATCGTGGTGATACCGCTCAGTCCGATGCTGACCGGGCTCTTCTGCTCCGTGCTTCCTCCGTCGCCAAGGCCCGAGTTAGTGTCGTCGCCCCAGGCCCAGACCGAACCAGCCGGCCCGGCGATCGCCAGGCTGTGGGTCTGGCCGGCCGCGACCTGCGTGACTCCGGTTAGCCCGGGCACCTGGACCGGTGCGGCGTGGTTGGTGTTCGGCCCGACGCCGAGCTGGCCGAACGCGTTGTTGCCCCAGGCCCAGACGGTGCCGTCGGACTTCACCGCGAGACTGTGCTCGTAGCCGGCCGAGACCTGCTCCACTCCGGACAGGCCGGTCAGCTTGACTGGCGTGGCCCTGTTGGTCGTCGTGCCGTCGCCAAGCTCGCCGAAGCCGTTGTGCCCCCACGCCCAGACCGAGCCGTCCGTACCTACAGCCAGGCTGTCGTAGAAGCCGGCACTGACCTGCGCGATGCCGCTCAGGCCCGGGATCTGGAAGGGTGTGGCCCTGTCGGTCTGCGTGCCGTCGCCCAGCTCGCGGAAGAAGTTGTAGCCCCACGCCCAGACCGTGCCATCGGACTTCAGCGCAAGTACGTGCTGGTATCCGGCGGCGATCTGGAGGACTCCGGTCAGGCCAGGCACCGGAGCCGGGGTCAGGCGGTAGGTCGAGGCGATCTGCCCGTCGCCGAGCTCTCCGTCACCGTCGAATCCCCACGTGTCGACTGTGCCGTCGGCGAGCAGGGCGGCACCGAATACCTGCCCCTGCGCGACCTGCCGCACATTGGCCAGCCCGCTGAGGCTCTTGCCGGCGAGGCCGCGAGGCCTGTTGCCGCGATAACCGCCAGAGTGGCGGCCATCAGGCCAGACCCGCCTGCCCGGCGAGCCCATGAATACGTTTTCGACATCGTTGTCGCTCCCGTCATGAGTGGTGTGCGCCGCGACCATGGACCGGTCAGCCCGGCCCTGCGGCGCTCTTCACTAATGACGGCGAGCCAGCCCGTGCCATCGGACGGCACAAGTAGCGGCACGGCGCGGCAATGTGACCCAGATCACGTCGGCTGCCGCCACATGCGATGATCGCAGCATGGCTATCGGCGATGTCCGGGACGTACTCCGTGCCCTGGCGGAGGCCAGGGACAAGGAGTTCTACGGTCTGTGGGTCATCCTGACCCGATCTTGGCCGAAGCCCATGCCGGGGATTGAGTTCCGGATCTACCAGGTCTCCGATAGCGCCGATATCCACGTGGTCGTGCACGTAGACGGCACCAGGCCGGACGGCACCGAGGTTGACTGGAGCCTGGCGGTGACGACCCGGCAAGACGGCATGATCATCGAAGGATCGGTCAGCGCGCGGACACCCGAGGACGACGGGTCCGCGATATTCAGCACCTCCGAGGAGACCTCTGACCCCCAGCAAGCAGCCAGCCTCATCCGCGCCATAGCGACGGAGGTATGCGGCCAGCGCGAATGGCTAACTTCTGCCTGACTGGATGACCGAGGTTACCCGCGCGAGTCGTCGCAGGCCTCACACGTCTCCGGCAATGTGCACCAGCTGGAAGCGCTCGGCCATCACAAGGGTGTCATCGGTCACGGTGAATCCGGAGTCGCCCAGTTCCTCGCGCACCTCCGCGCTGTGCCAGAAACTCTCATGCGCGGCCCGCCACTGCGCTACTGACTCATCGCCCTCCCCCTCGTCACGGGCATGCTGCAGGTCCACATCGGCGAGCCGGACCACCCGCACCTCGGTCACCTGGATCGCCGCTACTCTGCGGCCCCCGGAATCCACCACCGCCGCCAGCTGGCCGACCGTCGGCAGCGGCTCGTTCTCACGCTCGTAGAAGAGCACCAGAGCAGAAGTTGAGATCTTCGTGCCGGCCAGGATAGCGGCCACCAACTGATCCCGTAGCGGTCCGGGGAACGCGAACTCTGCCAGGGGAAGATCGTCGAGATTCATTCAGCTCAGAGTACAGGTCAGTCGAGCAGCGCGGTTCGCGCGACATAGTGGCCAAGGACGTGATCTAAGCGGGGAGCAAGTCTGCGGCTGGTCATGGCTCGTCCGGGTTGATCAGGTGGTACATGATGAAGTCCTGCCAACGTCCGGCGATCTGCAGGTACGTCGGGGCGATGGCGAACGGCTGAAACCCGTTGCGGGCGAGCACCCGCTGGGAAGCCGTGTTGTGCAGCAGCGTCTCCGCCTGCAGACGGTGCAGCCGGAGCTGCTTGAACGCGATCTCGATGACGTCGGCCAGAGCGGCGCTCGCGAAACCCCGGCCGTTGTGCGACTGGCTCACCCAGTAGCCGACACCCGCCGACTGGAAGGCACCGCGGGTAATGCCGTTGAGGTTGATGCGCCCGATGAGCTGGCCCTCGTGATCAACGATGGCCAGCGGCACCATGGCCGCACGCGCATAGGCCTGAAGTGCGCACTCCAGGTCGGCCCGCTGTGCCCGCACAGTGAAGAAATCGTCGGGGCGCAGCGGCTCCCAGGGAGCAAGGAACTCCCGGTTCGCGGCGAGCACGGCAGCTATTGCCTCGGCATCGTCAGCCGACAAGAGCCTGGTAACAGTCATCCTGCCCTCCTTCGACCCGGCGGTGCGTCAGGCCACCTCCGCGTCTCAGGTTCGGCGACGACCTCGATGAGCGGGTTGGCGGCCGACCATTCTGCTGGCATTCGCATCACCCGTCCCGACCAGGCTTCGAGAGTGTCCAGGTGCTGGTCCCGTACCAGGCCCGGCTTGGTCACCCGGCTATGCCAGACCTCGGCCGATGGCAGCGCTTCAGCACGGCGGTCCCTCCAGTGCTCGATTCGCCAGCCGCTTTCTTTCAGCATAAAACGAAGATCAGCCGAACTGATCATGTGCATAGTGCCGGCGAAGACCGATGACGGCGGTGACAAATCCTGGCAGTTGACTCGCATGACGAGCCGGCCGGCGTAGAGCCTGAGCGTGTCGAGCAGCTGCCGCTTGGCCCGGATGTGCTCGAATGACTCAAGCAGGACGGCGCAGTCGAAGTAGCCGGGCGGCAGGGTCTGTTCCGCGTCACCCCATCGGACCGGGAGCCCGGATGCCGCGACGTGGCGGTACTGAGCGCGGCTGATCGTCAGGCCCAGGCTCGGGCAGCGCAGATCGCTGACCCACATCCCGAGCGCGCCGCCCCACCCGCATCCGAGGTCATAGAGCCGCCCGCCGGCCGGGATGAACGGGTAGGCTCGGTGACCGACAGCCGGATCGACCGGCCGATCGCCGCCGCCCCGCTTCTCGCCTGCGCTTGCAGCTCGCCCTCATCCAGAGGCCAGTCGCCGGTGGCCGCCCGCGCACGTACAGCGTGACCGCCGCAGGCGCGGGCGGCACGCTGATCGCGACATGCCGGACCGGCAGATCCTGCCAGCAGGTGTCTTGCCCGGCCGCGAGGTGCCGGGCGAGCGCGGCAAGCCCCGGGATCGAGCCTGCTGCCGGATGCCAGGGGAACGCGACATCCAGCCGGTCGATCACGCCAGCCGGCGTCGTCCTCAGCCAGAAGCCAGAGCGGCGCATCAGCTCGCCATCGGCCAGCAGTTCCTCCAGCATCGGCCGCAACTGGTCCTGCACCAGCTCGGCCGGCCGCAAGCCCTCCGGGGTCTCGGGCAGGAAGTGGAACGAGTACCCGCGCTCGGCGGCTGCGGCCTGGCTGCCAGGGGTCCAGCGCCAGGACCGGTACTCCGGCGCCAGCGTGTCCGGTCGCCGGCTGTGCACATAGAGGCGATAGACGGGTTCAGGTCCGGTCGCATCGATCCCGAGACCCTGCCGCAAACCCAGATCACCCTGCTGTACGGCGAGCACCTCAGGCGGCGCCCCGAACAGCCCGAGCAGACGGCGAATCGCCTGCCCTGCCCCAGGACTCTGGTCACACCAGCAGGTGGCGCGTCCGGTAGCGATGACTCGTCCAGGCACCAGGCGCACCGAATACTCCAGGTCGATACCCCGGCCGTCCAGCTCACCGCGCACCGAGGCCAGCCAGGTGCCGACCGTCACTGCCCCCGGCCTGACTACCACGTGGTGGGATCGAGATGCTTAACCGCCTCTTCGAATTCGGCTCCCAGCTCCTCGAAGAATTGCTTGACCTCGGCAGCCGCGTATCCGATGGCCTGGAGCAGCGGGCCAAGCTCGTTCGGACCGAGGCCGAACAGTTCCTTGAGCACCGTTCCGACGTCGCCGACGTTGTCGCCGATCGACCTCAGCACGGCCGCGAGCTGATCCGGTGACAGATTGAAGGCGAGATGGAGCGCGGTGCCGATCTCGTCGAAGCCGTAGCCGGCCTGCTTGAGCAGCCCGGCGACCTGGTCGGCCGCGTAGCCCGCCGCCTTCATCGCCTCCGCCGCCTGGTCGGCGGTTTGCTGGTAGGCGACGCGCAGCACCTTGCCGACGTCGTCGCTCTGGGCGATGATCCCCTTGCGCGCCAGTTCGAGATAGGTGCTGGCGGACGTCCGGATCTGGGCGAAGATGGTCGTAGCCTGGTCCTTTACCTGTTCGAAGATCCGCTGCGGTATCTCGCTCAGCGACGAGAAGGCCACGCTGGCCGACAGCCTCGGCATGACGTAGCTGGTCCCGTCGACCAGGAAGCTGCCGTCAATGGTGATGGCCAGATTCGGCATGACGGTGGCGACCAGCCGTGCTGTGAGCCCCGTGTCCGCGAGATGAACGCGCCCGATATGCGCGCCGTTCACAACCCCGAGATCGACATCAAGGTTAAGCAGGACGGAAAAGTCCAGTTCCAGGCGGCCCTTCGGATCGAAAACGCAGTGCAGCGCCGACGAGTAATTCGGACCGGCATTGCTGATGTCGAATCTGAAGCCTGAATTGTCGACTACCACGTTCACGCTCTGGGAAACCGTGCTGAACAGCACCAGCGTCCAGTCGACATCCAGGTAGGGGCTGGCGATCGTGCTCACCTTGATCTGGGGGCCGCCTGGCCGCACCGTGACCTGGCCGCTGTAGGCGGCCGGCGTGCCCAGCCCCCGGCCGGTCAGGTCGATCACGCCATGCAGGTGGACCGGATCGATGCAGGCCTCGCCGGTGATGCCGTGACTGTCGATCTTGAGCGCTCCGTGCGCGCGGAGCCCGTAGATGTCCAGGGTCGCGTTGAAGCCGAATCCCGCGTAGGCCCAGGTCCCGTCGGGAAGCTGAATCCCGGCCGGAGCGTCACACCAGTAGATCATCAGGTCGCTGGCCCGGATGTTATTGACCACCGGGGGCAGGCCGGCCGGCTGCTGGTCGGTAAAGGCCTCGATGGCCTGCGCGACCGATAGCTCCGGCAGGAACATGGACAGGAGCAGCGGATTCGGAATCTCGCCGTCGAGCCCGAGTATGAGCGCGAACTCCCCTGGCGGCGGCTTGGCCGCCAGCGCCCTGACGGGAACCGGCGGTCCGGCCGGCGGCGGGATGCCGGGGCCGATGGTGAACTTGCCGAGCAGCCCGAACGCCACCGACGGCGGTTCCACGGCCGCCTCGAGCTCGACCCCGAGGTCGGACAGGTGCACGCCCTTGAGCCCGAACGGTGACGGCAGCGCGTTGCCGCCCGTGCCCGCGAGGTCGAAGGCGGCGCTCAGCCCGCTGTCACCGACGGTCAGGAAGCCGGTGGCCTTCAGCGTCGTGTCGCCGACCGGGAACGTCACCGAGCCGTGCACGGTCAGCGCTACCGGCTGCGCCTTGATCACCAGGCTGACGTCGGTCAGAGTCAGCGACGACGGGCCGGCGCCCTTGATCCTGAGATCACCGCCGAGCCGCACGTTCATCGCGAACTGCCGCAGATCAGTGCTCAAGGTCAGGTCGGCATAGAAGACCGGCGGGCGGGGCGCGAGCAGCGTCGTCAGCGCAGTAACGTCCGGGCGCTTAGGAGTGGCCCCGAGATCCAGGCGGACGCCGGCCGAAACGCCAGCGCTGACCGGCACCTGGCCGCCCGCGAGCGCCGGGATCTGCGCGAAGCCGGGCACCTGCAGGGACGGATAGGCGGCCGACGACACCAGCAGATAGGCGCTGTCGATCGTGATGAAGTCAAGCTCGGCGGCCTCGATGCCGACCAGCTCGGTCACCTGCGACAACCGGGTCGCGTGCGCGACAGCGAGGCCGAACGCGAATCCCCAGGCCTGGCCCGGCTGCGGCCGCCGCACGAGGAAGAACGCGTCACCGGCCGACGTCGCTACCGACAGCAGGACCGCCTGCTCACCAGTGACTGCCCAGTCGATATGGAAAGAAACGCTGGTGAACTCTAGTCCGGCAAGCTGCACGCCCGCTTGCGGCAGCCCGATTCCGAATGCCTGCGCCAGGGTCGCGAGACCGGCCTGGCCGGTGTTGTTCCAGGTGCCAGTGAGCACCTGCCGGCCTGGGGTGAAGTCGTAGCGCAGGTTAAAGGTCATCGCGCCGAGCGTGATGGCACCGGTCAGCGAGCCCGTGGTCGTGCGGCTGGCCGCAGCTGGGCCGGTGACGGGAGCCCACCTGGAGCGTGAGCTTGGCGGTCAGGGTGCTCGGGCCGAGCGCGAGCGTGACGTCGACCTCGCCGGAGAACGTGAACGAGCCGGTGCTGAGGTTCCAGCTGGCCGAGACATTGGCCAGGTCAAGGGCGGCGAGCTCGCTGGGCAGCGGCACGCCAGGCAGCACCTCGGCGATCAGCGCCGGCAGCGATAGCTGGTCAAGCTGCCCGGCGACGGTCCAGCCAGCGTCATAACCGCCCGCGACCAGAAGCTGCGAGCCCCCGAGCGTGATCGCGGCGCTCAGCGCGCCAGCCACCGCGCTGCCTTGCTTATCCAGGCTCAGGCTGACGCTCGTCAGGCCGTAGCCGCCGACGCTGAGGCCATTGTCGGCCACGGCAACGGTCAGCGAGTAGTAGCCCGCCTGCGGCACCGTCATCAGGTCAAGCTCGCTGATGACGAGATCGGGCAGGCCCCCGGTACCGCCGAGCACGTAGGTGAGCAGGGCGGCGAGGCTGATGGTCGCGCCCTTAGGCAGCGAAGCGCCGAACCCGAACTCCGGCAGCGTGACGAAGACATCGAAGGTGGTCCCGGCCAGCGACAGCGAGCCGACCATCGACAAGAACGCGAGCGTGCTGTCCGCGCGGCTGACGCCGACCCGGACCGAGCGCAGCGTGATCTCGCCAAGCCCGACCGCCGCGAGCCCGTTCCGCACCTCATCTTCGGCGCCGGCCAGCGCGGCGAGCGATTCGAGCGCCGGGAAGCCGCCTGGCGCGGTCAGGTCAAGCTCCCAGACGTCGCCGGGTGTGAGGCCGATGGCGACGTCGAATTCCTGGCCGAGGTCGAGCGCGGCATGAATGTTTCCGCCGAAGGAGATCCTGAAGTCCTCCTGCAGCAGCTCGTAGGTCGCGGTAAAGGAGACCCCGATCCGCTTGACCGGGCCGGGAGCGAGGTCCCAGGTCGCTTCAGGATCGGCGTCCAGGCTGAACGTGATGGTGGTCGGGGCACCGGCCGTGAAGCCGAACGAGATCAGGCAAGAGCTGAGCGACATGCTGGCGAACAGGGCCGCCGCAGGCAGGTCGTAGCGTGACTGGCCGTCGGTCACCACCGCGATCGCGTCGGTCAAGGAGAGCGTGCCGCCTTGCCCCGGCGCTACCGCCGCCCCCGCCCCTCCTGGCGCCGCAGCCGCAGCCGACCAGGCGAAGGCCAGATCCGCGTGCTGGCCAAGCGTCCCGGTCATGGCGATCGTGTCGGCGCCGACGGTGAACGTCGCGTTCACGGTGAGATCTGCCGTGACCGGTGCGGTTGCCGTCGTCTGCAGGTAGGTGATCGTGGCGCTCTGAGTCACCAGGCTTAGCGCCATCAGGCCAGGTAGCTGCCAGGTGCCGGGCATGGCACCCGCGACCGTCAGTGTGGCGGGCACCTGCTGATCGGCCAGCTCGAGCTGAGCGCTCGCGAGCGTCAGCTTCTGCCCTGGCAGCTCGGCCAGGAAGGCGTCGACGGCAGCGGCGCCCGCCTGACCGGCGGCGATGGTCAGGTCGCTCCCGGATTGCGCCGCTAGCAGGGCGGCGTAGATGTCGTGCAGCGAAGTCAGCGGGATGGCGTCCTCCTAGGAATGACGCGCGCCAGGACGGCGAGCAGGTAGCTCACGCATACAGGTAGTCCCTGTCGCCGGCCGCCCTCACGTACAGGCTGACGGTGAAGAGGCCGTCCTCAGACGACAAATTGGTCAGATCGTTGACGATCAGGAGCGCGGCATGACTGGCGGCGGCATCCGGCATTCCGGTCTGCGTGAGAGCGGCCCGGATCGAAGCCTGCACGGGACTGTTGAGGCCGACCCCCCGGCGAGATCCCGCCGCCGCGCCGGCCGCCGCCGCGATGGCGGCCGACACCCCGGCGGCCATCGCGGCGCCGGTGATCGCGGCGGCGATCTCGGCGCAGGGCCGCTGGAAGTTGAACGTGGCCACCGCCGCCTGCTGCTGCGCCGGAGTCTGGCCGAAGGCGCTGAGCACCGCCCGCGCCGTATCGGCGATCCCGAACGACAACGCCGCCTCCGCCGCCTGCGCGGCGGGCCCGATCGCGACAATCGGCTGTACCGCGCCCGGCAGGCTCGTGTTGGCCGCGACCGCCTCCACGACCTGCTGAACAGCAAGGTAGACGCGGCCAGCCGGCGGGTTAATCGACTGCGCCTGAGTCACCGTCACGCGGACGTGCCCCGGTACCGGCGGGTCAGCGGCCGGGTCGCCGGCGGCTATCCCCAGGTCGCCGCGCAGAGACTTGGGGCTGTCGTCGTCGGGGTCGTTGGGGTTGTCGAGCTCGTCGGGATTATCGGGGTCGTTGGAGACGGGGACCTGGAAGCCAGTCAGGTAATGCAGGATCGGCCGGTTCGGCGGCTCTGGCGGCGGGGCCGGATGCCGCTGCGGGTCAGCGAGATAGCCGTCGAGCACATTCACGGTCTCGATCGCCGGATGCCGGTGACTATTCTCGGTCCCGCAGGAGATGATGACGGCACCGGGGCGCATCCGGTCGACAAAGGATCTTGACGTCGCGGTGTTTGCTCCGTGGTGGCTGGCCTTCATGGCGTGCACGCGCCCGTCGGCGTTGTCGGCGGCGTTCAGCAGCAGCTCGATGTCGTCTTCCTGCGGGGTTTCAATATCTCCGCCGACGTAATAGCGGAAATCATTGAACCGCACCTCGAAGGCCAGGCTCTTCCTATTGCGCGGATCCGCCCCTATGCCGGCGGTAGGCCCGGTGATCCCGCCCGCAGTGGTCCGCACGAACGAGTTGGCCGCGATACACGTGATCGTCGGGGCCCCGGCAGGGACGCCGCCAGTCACTCCGTCCCACAGAGAGCCGCCGGGCCGTACTCCAGCATCCAGTCCGGGCCCTGGTCAATGGACTTGAGCACGGTCGGACGGGTGCCGGCAACCGGCGTGGCGGGCGGCCCGAGGCTTGCGATGGCGCCGGGCGGATCGTCTGGCGTGACTCCGTCGGCCTTCACGGCGTTGGTCAGGCGGGCGCGGGTAGCGCGGCCTAATCCCGTAACGGCGGTACCGGTCGCCCTCTTGCCGTTGATGGCCATCAGATATTTCAGGTAGGCATTATCCAGGGTTCCGGTCGGCCAGCCCTGATCGTAGATGTCGACCTCGTCGTAGGTGCCCGGCTTGAGCAGCAACTCGGTGAGGCCGGGGAGATGATCTTCGTCGTAATGAGTCGAGATCATGACGCTAAGCTTCGTCGTAGCACCCAGGCGATGGCGAACGAAGGCATGAAGCTCTGCCGCATCGCCCACCCGGCCGCCATCAATAAGCGCCGACCTGATCCTGGGCGGATTCGCGGCGACCGGAGGAACCTCGCGAGCGATGACGAGCGTAGCGTCGCCGGTAGATACAAGGCCGAAGTGCTCAATCCTGAGCTGCCACCCCAAAGCAACCACTCACCTTACCGGCAGTCGCAGCCAAGACGTTCCAATTTGTGGCAATAGCTGAGGGAACGTAACCACGTGCCCGGCAGAGGTGTCAAGATCCGAGACTATGGCCGAGATCACCTTTGGCAATGGCGCGGCACTGACACCGGCCACTGGCCCGGCGGCTACGCCACCAGGGCTCCGTGATCATGCCCATGCGGCTGATCACGGAACTCTAGCCGGGCGATCATGCCCACGAGACTCCGTGATCAAGGCCGGCCCGCGCGGCGAGCCTTCCGGGCATCCGCCCCCGCCGGTCGCCAGGCCGGTACGAGCGGGACTGCCAGGGCTGATGCGGCGGCTGCGGCAGGGAGCGGCAGGGAGTGCCGGGCAACGGAAAGTGGTGATACGTCGTCCGGCCTGACCCACGTATCACCACTTTCCGTCGAAAATTTGCCCGGTTAGCCGGGTTTGTGGGTATCAAAGTGTCAAGACGTGGCGGCCAGCGGCTGACGTATCACCACTTTCCGTTGCCCGGGCTGCCGGGACCGTATCGCCCGGCGCTGGGACTATCTGGCGCCGGACGAGGTCAGATAAGCGTCGGTTGCGTGCTGGTCGCCGGTGTACTGCCGGATCTCGGTGATCTTTCCGCCAGCGAAGGTGATGGCGTTCATGCCGTGCATGTCGAGGGTCGCCGGGCTGTCGCTCGTGCGGCGGGCCTGGATGTGCAGCTCGACGAGCACCTGGTTTCCGGCGGCGGCGATGGTCTCGATCTCGAACTTAACCTCCTCGGTCTGGCGGCGCACGCTGCTGTAGAAGCCCAGGACGTTCTGCTTGCCGACGTGCTTGCTGGCGAGCGGGTGCTGGCCGGGTACGTGGACGTTGACTTCGTCGTGCAGAAATTCTGCCTCAGCGTGCGTGAGGTCGCCCTTGTTAAGTGCGGCGAATAAATCTCGGACTGTTGAGATATTGGACTGCTCGGACATGAGGCCCTCCCAGACATTTCCGATACCGTGAATTGCAATGTAATCCTCTCCCTTGCCTCCCATAAATACAAGGGCTGCCGCTCGATAGGTCCGGAGGTCCGGGTATGGTCGTCGATCGACCGGCCCTAACTACGGTGATAAATAGGCCTTTGCGACTGGGTCCCGCGCAGGTTGCCAGTCAGTTATTCGCACATGCGTTTCCGTTGATGTCGAAGACGGCCGGCGGTGTTTCCTGGCCGCTGTCGCTGCCGTTGAATCCGATGCTGGCCGTCCCGCCGTTCGCCGGGATGGCGGGATGGCGGGATGGCGGGATGGCGGGATGGCGGGATGGCGGGATTCCAGCTCGCGGCGGCGCCGTGCCGGTGCTGGCACCCGAGGTGCTCGAGCTCAGGCCCGAGACGGTCGGCTGGCCAGGCGAACTCTGTGCCGCCGCCAGTCGCGGCCTCAGCCACATCTGGATTGACAGTTCGGCTGACTCTGTGACATCGCCGGTTGTCCTGGTATGGCTCGTGAATGGTGCCACGCTGCACAGGAGGTGCGCGACCTGTGGCCGGGTGGCCACGGCCACGGACATGGGCGGGTGCCGCGGCCGGGGCTGGCCGCCGCGCGGACCGCCGGACCCGGGTCCGGGCGAACCTGGACGCCGTATAGGAGAGTTTGCCGTTGCAGGAGACTTAACCGCAAATCTGGCGGCAAACTGTCCTGCCACGGCAAAGTGTCCTACAGGATCAGCCCGAACCCCCGGCCAGGCCCGCCGCCAGCACCCAGAAAAGGCCGATACTCGGCACACCGGTACCGAGCGGGGACCCAAGCCCGGCCAGCGTCGCGAACTCCAGCGGCATGATCATGCGGCTCATGTTCCGTGATCAGGATTTACAAGGCTCGCTGGCGCTCAGCCCGCGACAGCGCTAGAACTCACAATGCTCGGAAGCCCGAACAAACGTTGACATTCGGGCAGTCATACTGCATAGCTTGTGGTTCAAGGTATCTCACCTGGCGCTGGATCGCAGTGCCCGGGTCGCCTAGGTGCTCAGCGAGGTTACTGCGCACGTCACCGCGATGCCGACAGCGTACCGTTCTGCGCGGGCGTAACGGGACGTGCCATGGCGGGGTGAAAAGTGAACAGGAGCGTAATACTGTGGAAGCTCTGACGGTGGACGTTGAACCGCATATGCCAGCCGGACCAATCTCAGCTTCCAACGCGAAACGTGTGCCTGAGGGAGCGGACAGCGGCGACGTAGTCGTGACATCTAATGTCGACAAGGTTCTGGTTACGGATATCACGATCGGCGACTCTCCCCGTTTGGCCGGCATCGACGACTGTCATGTCGCGCGGCTTGCGGAATGCGGCGCGGTTCTCCCGCCGATCGTGGTTCACCGGCAGACAATGTGCGTCATCGACGGAATGCACCGGCTGCACGCCGCGGTCCGCACCGGGCGCGGACTTATGGACGTGATATACTTCGATGGCAGTGAGGGTGAGGCATTCGTTCTCGCAGTGGAGCTGAACACCAAGCATGGGTTGCCTTTATCGCTACGGGATCGGAGGATGGCCGCTCAGCGGATCCTCTCGACAGGCATAGATCTATCGGATAGGGCTATCGCATCGAAGACTGGCCTATCCGACAAAACCATCGCGGCGATTCGCCAGCGTCTGGGTACGGAACTTCCCGACCGGAAACGCAGGCGTGGCCGCGACGGGCGCAGTTACCCGGTCGGGGGCGATAGCGGACAGCAGCGTGCGGCCCAGCTGATCGCTGAACGGCCCAGGGCATCGCTGCGCGAAATCGCGTCGGCCGTAGGCATTTCGCCCGCGACAGTCAGAGATGTCCGCATGCGCTTATCCGCCGGAGAAGATCTAAGCCGTAGCTCTGGCTCTCTTGCGGAGCCCCTCGGCCAGGGTATGCGGAGCATGGCGAGCGTCGCTGGGCCTGCCCAGGAAACCAGGCGAACCTCCGGGACGCTGAATCAGCTCGAGGATAAGCAAGAGGCTCTTGAGCGGCTCCGGTCCGATCCTTCAGTGCGCGGCAAGGAAGCAGGACGTCAGCTACTACGCTGGCTCTCCCGTCACGCCATCGGGGTGGGCGATCTCCCAGAGTACCTGGATATCATTCCATTGCACCGCGTTTCGCTGGTCGCCGCGATTGCACGGGAAACGGCAGGCGCCTGGCTTGAGTTCGCCCAAACGCTCGAAGCTATCCAAGGGCAGGCAATAGCTCGTGATCGCTAGCGTGGCACCGTTTCGGCTCGAGTTCGCAGGATGGAGCGGTCGGGCTTGCCGCCGGCCGTGCGAGGCAACTCGTCGACGACTACGAGCCGCGAGGGAATAAGGTACTGTGGCACACGCGTCGCTAGCTCGCGGAGCACCTCCGCACGATCCAGCCTCCCCCCAGGCCGGTGCGTAATGAAGGCGACAATTTCGTTACCTGCCACACGCCGAACGACGGCGACGGCTTCGTTTACCGCATCGTTCGCCCGCAGAGCCTGTTCGACGTCCTCAAGTTCGACGCGGTGTCCGCGGATTTTCACCTGCAGGTCACGACGTCGCAAATAGATCAGCGAGCCGTCCGAGCGGATTTCGACTATATCGCCGGTATCGTACATCCGAGCACCGGCCCGGGCGATGAACGGGTCGGGGAGGAAGGCGACGGCAGTCTGCCGCGGGTCGCCGACGTATCCGCGGGCTACTCCGCAGCCGCCGATGAAAAGATGCCCGCTGCGGCCGGGTGGCACGGGGCGTAGCTCATCATCGAGCACGTAGGCCGAGGTCCCTGGCAACGGCAGGCCCAACGGGGCAGGGCCTGCCAGAACCTCGATGACCCCTGCTAGCGCGTTGCAGGTTGCCTCGGTCGGACCGTACAGGTTGACCAGTTCGGTCGCTGGCATCCGCTCGCGAATGCGGGTCAGCAGCTTGGCGTCGATAGGCTCGCCGCCTATCAGCGCACGAGCGATCGAAGCTCCAAGTCGGCCGCCGGACAGCGGATCCTCGTCTAGGTCGAGCAGCACCCGCCACAGCGATGGCACGCAGTTGACGGCGAGGCCGTCCCGCTCCGTGACCGCTTCATAGAGCAGGTCCGGGTAGATGGCAACGTCGTGCGCTGGCAGCCACACCGAGCCGCCGTTGCGCCACGGCGCGACCAGCTGTTTCAGCGAGGCGTCGAATGCCGGCCGGGTGAGCGCTGGCACGGTACGTCCGGCCAGCGCGTAGTCGGCGGCCCAGGCCAGGTAGGCTGCCAAGCTCCCGTGGCTGACGGCCACGCCGCGAGGTCGGCCGGAAGTTCCAGAGGTGAATATGACGTAAGCCGCGGACTCCGCGTGGACAGGCACAACCGGAGGTGAGGTCGTCGGCTCTGACAATTCCGCGGGGACGATGACCGGCATTCCTGCGGGCAATGCCGCCGCATGCGCGTCGTCGGTCACAACCGCCGTGAACGCCATTGTCCCCGCGATCATGGCAAGCCGCGGCGGCGGGTCGTCTACATCGAGCGGGACATAGACCGCGCGCACACGCCAAATGGCCTGGATGGCAATTACAAGTTCTGTCCCGCGAGGGAGCAGTACGCCTATGTAGCGTTCTTGCCCGGCACCCAGTGGCAGCAGCTGAGCGGCAAGTGTCTCCACCCGTTCGGCAAGCCGGGTGAAGGTGTGGTTCCCGTCCGCGGCCTCCAGCGCGATCTCATCCGGTGTGGCTGCTACCCGGCGCCAGAAGATGTCCGGAGCGAATTCGGCTGGCCGCGGTTCAGGTGGTCCCACGAAAATCAGCTCGCCGCGCAGCTTGGCGTCGTACGGGTCAAGATCGCGGCGCGCACGGTCAGGGTGGGCGATCAGCTTCGTGAGAAGGTGGGTGGCTGCCCTGGCTAGACGGCTGGCGCGAATCTCGTCGGCTACCGCGGGGTCGGTGTCGAGCCACAGGTCAAATCCGGCCGGACCGAGGCGCGCGGTGAGTTCCAGCGGAGCGGTGCCGACCCTGCGGCTCACATCGGTCACCAGCCATCCGGCCGGCATCTCCGCGGGCGGAAGGACGGTCACCACGGCTGGTAGCGGCGGCAGCCCTGCGGCAGGCGCCCAGTGCAGCCATTTGGCGTGCTCGGCGCAGGTCGCCTCCACACCTGCGGCGATAGCAAGCAAAGTGGCGGACGCCGGCAGGTCTGGCAGCACTCGAGCGGTAAGCTCCAGGCTGCCGACCGTGCTCGCTAGCTCCTCAGGCGCCCGCCCGTCGAACGACATTCCCAGAGCACCGAAGTCGAGGCCTGACTCCACGGTGAGGACATGAGCCCACACCGCGCACAGCACTGCCGCAACTGACAACCTGCGGTCCCTGGCGAGGTCACCAACCGCAACGGCCAGGTTGTCCGGCAGCGTTACGGGGAAGTGGTGACGCGGGCCGCATGCGGCCGATGGCGGTGAATTCTCTGGCAGCAGCCTGGTCCTGGCGTGCCAATAGGCCAGGGCCTCATCCGCGAGCTCGCTGTCTTCTGCGGCTATCGCGACCTGCCAGGGCGTGTACTGGGTGAAGTCGACGGCATCCCCTGGCGGTGCCACGGCCTGCGGGCCGGCCAGTCGCCGGGCGAGATGACCCGCGAGCAACAGCGCCGAGACCCGGTCGAGCGACAGGGCAGGTGCGTCGAGGACGATTTGCACTCTGCCTTCCGGCAGCGGCGACATCACGCACCGCAGCCGGTGCGTGCCTGCCCGCTCACGGCGCCCGTCAGCCGACCCCGAGGTCGCGACGGTCACCGGCTGGCCCGGCACCACCTGGATCGGAAAGCGCAGTCCGGGCGCTTCGACGAAATCAGCATCGAGCATGGGGAACATGCTCAGAAGTTCCGCGAGGCATTCGGGCAGACGTATCTCATCGACCGCCGGTCCCTCAAGCGTCACGCAGGTGCGGTCCGCACGACGCTTTGGGTCTAGCCATAGTGCTTGTTGTACGGGTGAGAGCGGATACCCCTGGGCACCCGCGGACCCGCCGGCCCGTCTTGGACGGTCACGCTCTGGCCGGCGCGTTGAGGCCACATCGCCTCAGGGCCGTTCACCCCAGCAGCTCGCCAGCCTGGGTCATTCACGGATGTATTCCTCCCAGTTCGGTGACCGCAGCCTGGTCAGAACCGTGTCAAGCACCAGCCCAGGTTGCAGCGGAACCCATGTGGCGTCAATGTGTCGCGGGCTGGCAGTGCCACCGGGGGACAAAACCGTCGCGGCGATCCGCGTGTTCAGGTGCGAGAATTCCGCACCTGAACGACAAACGGCCGCCGCAGGCGTGCCTAGCCCGGCAAAACAAAGGGCTCCCCCACCTCGGCAGACGTAACTTCGGGGCTAGTGTGGATTTCGCCTCCGTCGGAGGACAGCTGAGATGACTCCATCGCAAGGGCACGCTACGGCCACTCGGAATGACCCGCTTGTAATAACGGAAGATTGGCCATGATGAATTTTCGGCTACTGGGACCGCTGGAAGTCATTGGCCCAGACGGGCCGGTACGCATCAGATCCGCGCGCGAACGGACGCTTCTCGCGGTGCTCTTGCTGGCTTCGAATCGGGCGGTGCCCGTATGCCGGCTGGTCGAATCCTTATGGGGCGATGAGCCTCCGGCTACGGCCCGCAGTCAGGTGCAATTCTGCGTATCGATTCTGCGGCGCAAGCTGGACTGGTCGGAGGACATCATAATTGTTTCGCAGCCGTCGGGTTACTTGATCCGCGTTCCTGACGAGACAGTAGATTTCCGACGCTTTGAGTTGTATATCAGCCGGGCGCGCGGAGCGGAGGCAGCGGGCCGGACGCATGACGCGGTCCAGTTGATGCGAGAAGGGCTGGCGTTGTGGCGGGGCTCCGCTGTCTCGGACATCGAGAGCAGAGCCGTGGACGCGGTCGCGATCAGGCTGGACGAGACGCGGTCGTCTGTCCTGGAGGCCTGCCTTGACCTTGAGCTGGAGCTAGGCCGACATCGCGAGCTCATCGGTGAGCTGACGGAGCTCGTTGCGGCACACCCGCTGCGTGAGCGCCTCACCGCACGGCTGATGCTCGCGTTGTACCGATCCGGCCGGCAGGCAGATGCCCTTGCGACGTTCCGGCAGACGAGGGAAGCCCTGAAGGAAGAACTCGGCTTGGACCCTGGCGAGGAACTCCGCGAGCTTGAGACGGCCATCTTGAAACAAGAGAGCTCCCCTGGATCCAGCCGAGGACGCCGACCGTTCAATTGGACGCACTATGCCAACGCCGCGGCAACTGCCAGCCGCGATACCTGATTTCACTGGCCGCGGCGAGGCGCTGACCAATATTTGTGCGGCCCTTTCGCTGCCTGCCGAGACTGCTGGCATGCCAGGTGAATTGATCCCGGTTGTGATCTCCGGTCCCAGCGGGATCGGGAAAACCGCTCTGGCGCTGCGGGCAGCGCATCAAGTCAGCGGTACCTATGATGACGGCCAGCTCTTCGCCCAGTTGCAAGAAGACGACCATACTCCGGCAAGCCCAGAAGGACTGCTTGAGGGGTTTCTCCGTTCATTTGGCGTATCCCCTGATGACATACCCGCAACGGTCCGTGAGAAGGCTGCGCTCTACCGTAGCTGGCTCGCTGGACGTCGGGTGCTCGTCGTGCTCGACAACGCGGCGCGGCTGAGCCAGGTGAGACCTCTCCTGCCCGGAACTCCTAATTGTGGCGTTATCATCACATGCCGGAGTCGGCTTGCCGGCCTGGAAGGTGCCCGCTATTTTGAACTCGGTGTGCTTGACGAGGCTTCAGGAATAGATCTGGTAACGACGATCATCGGCCCAGAGCGAGCCACAGCGGAAAGACACCTGCTTCCTGCGCTGGTGGCAGCATGCGATCAGCTGCCCCTGGCGCTGCGGATCACCGCGGCCAAACTGGCCGCCCGGCCGCACTTACGGATCGAGCAAATGCTCCTCCGCCTCAAGGACGCGAGATGCCGGCTCGATGAGTTCGAGCTAGATGACATGAGCATACGCGCGTCCCTTTCGGTCTCTTTCGAGAATCTCACGCCAGAGGCCGGGCAACTTCTTGCCCTACTCGGGTTGCTCGGCTCTGCTCCGTTCGCACCCTCGGCTGGTGCCGCACTGCTTGACGCCGAGATTGAGACAGGCAACCGCCTGCTTGAGGAACTCATCGAAGCACGCCTCGTGAAGGTTCTCATAAGTGAGCGGGACCCGATCCGGTACCAATTGTCTGACCTCGTCCAGCTGTTCGCTGCCGAGCGGTTCACCGCTCTTAGCCAACCCGGGCAGCGAGCGGAATCCGCCCCGATTGAAGTCTGATGGCCGGACAAAAGCCTGATCGGCCACGATGGCATACATGACGATGACCGGTCGGATCGTGGCCGCGCCCAGCAATGTCTGGCATGAGGAGGTGCTGGCACCTCAGTTCGACCATGAAGTCAGGTTCTTGCTGCAGCACTACATCCTGATCGAGAAGGTGCTTCTTCTGGAATATCTTCGCATGGGCCTGGTCGATGCGGGCGGCGCGGCGGCAATTGCCAGGCGGCTGGAAAAGCTGGACAGCGCTGCGCTGCTTGCCGATCCGCAGATCAACATGTCGGACATCTCGTTCGCGATCGAGCAGTTCGCAGCGGAGGGCCCTGCGGTTCCGTTCGCGGCCTGGCACCTGGACCGGAGCCGCAACGACGCTCAGGCGTGCGCCCAGCTGATGGCGATGCGGGGGCAGTTATCGGAGATCGCGACGGACCTGATCGACTTCGGCCGGACGACAGTGACGCTGGCCCGGAGCGGCGCCGACCTTCCGATGCCTGGTTACACTCACGCTCAGGCGGCGCAGATCATCACACCCGGGTTCTACTTCGCGGCGCTGGCGGCCGAGACGCTCGCGACGTTACACCGGCTGCTTGGCGTCTACGATGACATCAACGCTTCGCCACTGGGAGCAGGATCCATGGCCGGACAGGAACTGGCCTGGGATCGCGAACTCATCGCGAGCCAGCTCGGCTTCGCCCGTGCAGTGCCGCACGCCCTGGTGGCCGTGGCCTCCAGGGGATGGGCACTGTCCATCGCGGCGGAGGCGACGGCTTTCGCCGTGACGCTTAGCCGTTTCACCACCGATCTGATCGCCTGGGGCGGAAGCGCGTACGGATTCTTCGACCTGCCCGACGAACTGGCCGGGATCTCGGCGGCCATGCCGCAAAAGCGCAACTTCCCGATCCTTGAGCGAATCCGGGGCCGTTGCTCGCTGGTCGCGGGCAGCGGCTTCGAGGTCATGTCTGGACAGCGCAACACTTCCTACGCGAACACGGTCGAGGTGTCCAAAGAGGCCGGGGCGCGCTTGTGGACGCAGACCTCGGCACTGCGGTCATGCCTTCGGCTCGCGACAGCGGTGACGCAGGGCCTGACGTTCCGGGCCGACCGGATGCGCGACGCCTGCGAACAGAACTTCCTCGGGGGATTCCGGCTGGCCAACATGCTCACCGCGGAGCGCGGGATCCCCTGGCGTACGGCTCAGGTAATCGCGGGCCGTTACATCAGGGATGCGCTGGAGGCCGGCGGGTCTTCGGCGCGACCGGACGGCGGTCTCCTAGAAGCCGCCGCCGCGGCGCACGGAGCGGAGGTTCGCGATGCGGCCAGGCTCCTGACCGCCGCGTTCGCCGTCGAGGACGGTCTGCGTGCGAAGCAGACGGCCGGATCGACCCATCCTGACGAGGTCAGGAAGCTGCTGGCCTCGCAGGAGGCCGACCTCGACGACGTCGAGCAGCAGTGGCTCATCCGGAGCCGGACTGTCGCCGCGGCGGCCGAGAGCGTCAATGCCCTGCTCTTCGGGGACGGCGGCCATGCGGCATGACTCGATAATCGACGCGATCGGCCACACTCCGCTGGTCCGGCTCCGCATCCCCGCCGGCACGAATGCGGCCGGCGTTGGGGCGTACGCCAAGCTCGAACTGCAGAACCCCTTCGCAATGAAGGACCGCGTAGCCCGGCAGGTGATCCTGGAAGCCCGTCGCAGCGGCGAACTGGCCGAGGGCGCGCCAGTCATCGAGAAGCTCGTCGGGCACCATGGCTCTCGGCCTGGCATTGGTCGGCACCTATCTCGGGCACCCGGTCCACATCGTCAGCGATCCGCGCATCGACCCGATCACCCTGGCCAAGCTGCGATCACTGGGCTGCCAGGTCCATGTGGTCTCGGCCATGACCGGCCAGGGCTGGCAGAGCGCGCGGCTGGAGCGGCTGGCAGAGCTGATAGCGGACCTGCCGGGAGCCTTCTGGCCCCGTCAGTATACGAACTCGCAAAACCCGCGCGCCTACCGCACGCTGGCCGAGGAACTGCTGGCCGACCTGGATACCGTGGACGTCCTGGTCGGGGCGGTCGGCAGCGGCGGCTCGCTGTGCGGGACGGCCAGGGCACTGCTAGAGACGGTGCCGCGGCTGAGGGTCGTCGGGGTGGATTGCGTTGGCAGCGTGCTGTTCGCACAGCCCGATGTCCCCGCGCGCAAACAGAGCGGCCTAGGCAACAGCCTGTATCCGGGCAACATCGACTACGCGCTAATCGACGAGGTCCACTGGTTGTCCGACGACGAGGCGTTCGCCGCCACCCGTGCCCTGGCCAGGGAGCAGAAGATCTTTGCGGGCAACACCTCCGGGTCGGTCTATCGGGTCCTTGACCACTTAGCGCGGCGCGCCGCGCCAGGGACCCGGCTCGTCGGGATCATGGCCGATCGAGGGGACCGCTATGGGGAGGCGGTGTTCGGCGCGCAGGCTGCTGACCCGGCAGTAGCGGCAAGGAGCGAGCCCGCCGAGCCAGCCGAAGTCGTCTACGGCACCACCGTCACGTCGTGGTCGTTCGCGGCAATCCCCCGGAACAACCGCCCGGTCCTGCTGTTCGTGGAATCCAACACCACCGGCACCGGCATGCTCGCCCTGCGGACGGCAGTCCGGCTCGGCCTGGAGCCCGCGCTCCTGACGGCCAGCCCGGACCGGTACCCCGACCTCGCCGGAACCGGATGCCGGATCGTGCTGTGCGACACCGACGATCCCCGCAAGCTGCGGCTCGCGGCGCAGGAGGCCGCAGCCGACCGGGACATCGCTGGCGTCACGACGACCAGTGAGTTCTACCTTGTCCCGGTCGCGGAGCTGGCCGAGTCGCTCGGGCTGGCCGGCAACGAGCCGGGTACCCTGGCGATCTGCCGGGACAAGGCAGCGGCGCGGGCGGCGCTCCACGCGGCGAGGGTCGGCCAGCCGCGCTACGCAGCCATACGCCAGGGACCTGGAGCCGAGGCGGCGGTTAAGGCGGCAGTCGCGGCGATCGGCACGCCGTGCGTTGTAAAACCGGTCGACGGTTCCGGCTCGCAGGGCGTCTTGTGGTGTCCAGACGTCGCGGTCGCCGTCGAGCACGCCACACTGCTCCAGGCGGTCACCCGGAACGTGCGCGGCCAGGCCACCGCGGGCACCGTCCTGGTCGAGGAGTTCCTTGACGGTCCCGAATACAGCGCCGAAATGTTCTGCGCCGACGGCACGGCCGTGTGCATAGGTATCACGGAGCGCACCATCAGCCCCCTGCCGTACTTCGTCGAGACTAGCCATCGCTTCCCGGCCGACCTGCCGGACCGGGTCGCGGCCTCGATCGCGCAGACAGCCCGCCTGGCGCTAGCGGCCACCGGGTTCGCGCGCGGCCCGGCCCACGTCGAGATCAAGCTGACCGTGACGGGTCCGGCAGTAGTGGAGATCAACGGCAGGCTAGCCGGAGGGATGATCCCCGAGCTAGTCCGGCTGGCCTGCGGCGTGGACCTGGTCGAGCAGCAACTGCGGGCCGCGGCAGGCCGGCCGCTACGGCTGACGGCCGACCGGGCCCGGAGTGCGGGGATCAGATTCCTGATCGCCAGGCAGACCGGCCGCCTGGCCAGGGTGCGCGGCGTCGACGCGGCCCGGCAGGTGCCAGATGTGGAGCGGGTGGTGGTGACCGGCGTCATTGGCCGGACGGTGCGACCAGCGCGCGACGCCTATGACCGGCTCGGCTATGTCATCGCCGCGGGCCAGTCATCGGAGGACGTGATACGGGCTCTGGATGCCGCCATCGAGCGAGTTGAGGTCGTCGTAGAACCCTGAGGAACCAGAGATTATCCTTGTTCCGCCCAGGCGTGGAAGCCCAGGCCCATCTCGGCCAGCAGGTCCATAGTCAGATCGCTGCCCGCGTCGCCGTTGGCCATGATGACGACCCCGGCGGCCGGCTCGATGCCGGCCCCGCTGTAGCAGCGGTAGCCGACGCTCGCACCGGTGTGCCCGAACCAGCGGACATCGCCGGCCAGGCGGGTCACGGTGCCCAGCCCGTAGGAAGCGTCGGACGTCGGCGTCAGCAGCGCGTGTGCCCCAGATCGGTCGAGGACGATCGAGCCCGCGCCCGCTAGGGCCCGCTGTATCTCCGCGGCAATCCTGGCCAGGTCGCCCGCCGTCGTCCACAGTCCTCCGGTCGCGGCCGGATAGACGCGCCAGCGTCCTGCGATGGGCTCGCCCGCGGTGTCGTGGCCCCAGGCAACCCGGTCATCCCGGCTGGCGGCGAATGCCTGACCGTAGCCGCTGTCGCGCAGGTCTAACGGCTCGAAGACCAGCATGCGCATCAGCTCGGCGAATGGTGTGCCGGTGATTTCCTGGACGACTTCCTCGACGACGACGAAGTTGTTCCCCGAGTACCGGAACCGCTCGCCCGGCAGGGCTTCCGGCCGGATCGGCGCGGTGGCGGCAGGCGGTCGACCCTCCAGCACATCCAGCAGATCCGGCAGCGGCCGGTCGGGGTGGCACGCGCCAAGGCCGCCGAAGTCGTCCGCGGTGAGTCCGGCGGTATGTGCCATCAGCGAGCGCAGCGACACCGGCCGGGCCGGGTCGAGCTGGGGCAGCCGCCAGCGGCGCAGGTAGGTGTTAACGTCTTCGTCGAGGTCAACGACTCCGTCTGCGGCCAGCCTCTGCACGGCCATGGCCGTGACGTGCTTGCTCACCGATCCCGCCTGGAACACTGTGTCAGGCCGCACCGGCGCGCCGGACGCAGCAGCGGTCCGCCCCTCGCCCCAGGCTCCGGCCAGCTCGCCGTCGGCGACCAGCGCGATGCTCGCGCCGGGGACGCGGTGCTGTCGCATCCGCAGCCGCGTCGCCGGGATCCCGGCCGACAGCCGGTCGAGGATGTCCCGGTCGGGCCGCTCGCTGGCGGCGTTCCGCGCAACAGCGCAGTGGTCGAGCAACGCGGTGATCCGGTCGAGGAACCCGTCGGCCATCGCCCGTACGGTCTCCTCTCGGTGGATGTTCGTCGAGTACGTCCACACCACCTGGAAGATCCCATCGACCACGGCCGCATTGACCTCGATGAGGTGCGGCCGGATCCCGGCGGGCGCGCGATCCGTGCCCGGCACCGATTCTAGCTGGGCGAAGAGGCCGTCCTTCGGAGCGCTGCGGCGCTGGCCGAGGTAGTTGAAGCTCACTGGCGCCGGCGAAGTCTCAGGAACTGGATCAGGGGTCAGGTACCGGGCTATGCCGTAGCCGATGCCGTGATTCGGCATGCCCCGCAGATGCTCCTTGACGGTGAGGAGGCTGCGACGCTGGTTCTCCGGTTCGGACAGCCGGAGGTGCAGAGGATAGAGGGAAGTGAACCAGCCCACTGTCCGCGACAGGTCGACCTCGTCGAATAGGGGCTCGCGGCCGTGGCCCTCGAAGTCGATGCGGACGTCGGCACCGCCCGCGTGGTCAGCGAGCACCTGAGCCAGAGCCGTGACAAGCAGATCATTGACCTGGGTTCGATAGGTCGCGTGGGCCGAGCGCAGGAGCGCGTCAGTGCGGGCAGATCCCAGCTCGCGCACGAGCAGAGCCGATGAGCCCTGGGTGTTGGCTCCGCCGTCGTGATCGCAGGGGAACAGAGTCGGCGTGCGGCAGGGGAGGTTCCAGTACGCGGCCTCATCGGCGAAGGCATCGCTCCTGGCATAGTCGGCAAGTCGGCGTGACCAGTACTGGAATGACGTGGTCTTGGCTGGGAGGGTGACCGCTTCCCCGCGCTGTGCCTGCTCGTAGCCGGTGGCTAGGTCGCTGAGCAGGATGCCCCAGGAGACGGTGTCGACCGCCAGATGGTGCGCGGTGATGACCACCTCGTCGCGGTGCCCGGCCCCGTACCTGACCAGCATCGCGCGCAGCAGAGGGCCGAGGCCAACGCCAAGGCTGGCATGGAGCGCGTCGGCTGCGCTCTCCACCGCGGCCGCCACCTGGCCGGGACCGATCGCGGTCACGTCCAAGCTGGTCAGCAGGTCGGTGGTGCCGGGGCGGGCGATGTGCTGTCGCCACCCCTTCGCCCGTGAGCCGGTGAGCCGCAGGCGCAGCGCGTCATGGTGAGCCACCAGGCCGGACAAGGCGGCGCGCAGTGCGGCCGGGTCGACCGGCCGGTCCCAGCGAAGCCGCACGGACTGGTTGTAGTGGTCGACCGGCCACTCTATCGCCATAAACCAGCGCTGGATCGGGGTCAGCGGCACCTCACCGGTCACCGGGCCCTGTTCTGCGTGGACTGGCGTGGAGTCCGCCACGTCATTCACGGCGGCAGCCAGCTCGGCGATGGTCCGGTGCTCGAACACCTGCCGGGGGATCAGGGCGACGCCAGCGCGCCGGGCCGCGGTCATCACCTGGATCGACAAGATGGAGTCGCCGCCGAGGTCGAAGAAGTCGTCGTGGATCCCGACCTCGCGGACGCCCAGGACCTGGCACCAGATGTCGGCCAGCGTCTTTTCGACCGATGTGCGGGGCTGCCTGAAGGGGACGACCAGGCTCGGGCGCGTCGTTCCAGGAGCCGGCAGAGCGGCGCGGTCGACCTTTCCATTCGGGTTGAGCGGCAGCGCGGGGAGCATCACGAAGACGGCGGGCACCATGTAATCCGGCAGCCGACCCGCCAGGTGAGAGCGAAGCTCGGAGACGGTCGGGGCGATGTCGCCGCGGGCGGCCACGTAGCCGATCAGCCGCGTCGGACCGGCCTGGTCGTGGCTCGCGGTCACCGCCGCGTGCGCCAGCCCGGGATGCGCCAGCAGTGCCGCCTCGACCTCCTCCATCTCCACCCGGAAGCCGCGGACCTTCACCTGGTGGTCCAGCCGTCCCAGGAACTCCACGGTTCCGTCGGGCAGTCGGCGCAACAGATCGCCGGTGCGATACAGCCGTGAACCGGGCGGACCGAAAGGATCGGGCACGAATCGCCGGGCCGTCAGCCCGGGCCGACGGTGATAGCCCCGCCCGACGCTGGCACCGCCCAGATATGCCTCGCCCGGAACTCCGGTGGGTACTGGTGCGCCCGCCTCGTCTAGGAGGTACAGCCGGGTGTTGGCAAGCGGTCGGCCGACGGAGATTACGGCTGCCGCCGGGTCGCACTGCCAGATCGTGGAGTCCACGGACACCTCGGTAGCACCGTAGAGGTTCAGCAGAACAGTGCCAGGGCAGTGATCGTGCCACCGGGCTACCAGATCCAGCGTCATGGCCTCGGCGCTGGCGAACAGCCAGCGCAGTGGCAGTCGCACGCCGTCTAGCAAGGGAAGCATCGCCCGCAGCATCGACGGCACCAGGTGCGCGGCCGTGACCTCCTCGGCCACCATCGCGTCGATGATGTACTGCGGATCGCGGTAGCCGTCCGGCCGGGCCAGGACCACCGTCGCCCCGCTGCTCCAGGGCCAGAACATCTCATACACGGAGATGTCGAAGCTCAGCCCGGCCAGCTGAAGGATCTTGTCGCCCTCGGCCAGCGGGAAGCGGGTCGCCATCCACCAGACGTAGTTGACAATGCCCTGATGCCGGATCAGGGTCCCCTTGGGACGCCCGGTTGACCCCGATGTGTAGATGACGTAGGACAAGTGGTCGGGAGTGGTGGCGCAGGCGGCCGGCTTGCGGGCCGGCGATCCTCGCAGCGTCGGCAGCCGCGTCGAGACACACTGTCCGACCCTCGAAGTCCGGCAGGAGAGCGCGTATGGCGGTCTGCGTCAGCACAACGGGCGCGGCGACGTCGGCGAGCATGAACTCGATGCGGTCAGCCGGATACTCCGGATCAAGCGGGACGTAGGCGGCACCCGCCTTGAGGGTAGCGAGTACGGCCACCGCCATGTCGATGCCGCGCCGCAGGTACAGCGCGACCAGTGACTCTGCACCCACGCCCAGGTCCCGCAGCTCGTGCGCCAGCCGGTTGGCATGCTCATCCAGCTCGCGGTAGGTCAGCGCGTCGGTCCCTGAGCGCACGGCCACCGCTGAGGGCGTGCGATCTGCCTGGTCCTCAAACAGCTCGTGCAGGCACCGGTCGACCGGGTAGGAGGTCGCGGTGTCGTTGAAATCTGCGACGGCAGACCGCCATTCGGCGGGGGGCAGCGGCGCCAGGTCGGCTAGCCTTGCGGTGTCCGGGGCCGTGGCGAGGTCCCGCAGCGCTGCCTCGAAATGGTCCAAGAGCAGCTGGGCGATGGCCGGTTCGATCTGCGCGGGGTGGTAGTCCAGCCGCAGTAGCAGGCGCTCTTGCAGGCTCGCGTTGAGGACCAGCGGATAGCCGGTCTCCTCCCAGGTCTGCTGAGCGACCATCGTCATCCCGGCGGCCTCGGCATCACCTCCAGTTCCAGCGCCGGCCTCGGCACCGCGCCCCGCGCCCTCGAACATGAGGATTGTGTCGAACAGCCGCCGTCCGGGCGGTACTTTGCTCTGCCGCTGTACCTCGACCAGAGCACCGTGCTCGAAGTCGCACAGCGCGAGCAACTGCTCGTGGACGCCGTCTAGCCAGCACCCGACCAGGTCGCCGGCCGGCGTCCGCACCCGGACCGGCAGGGTATTGATGAGCATGCCCACGGTCCGCTCAACACCGACCGGGCCGCCGGAGCGGCCGGAGGTCGTCGACCCGAACACCACGTCGGACCGCCCGCTGTAGCGGCTGAGAACCAGGGCCCAGGCGGCGTGCACCATCGAGCCGACCGTGATCCGGCGGCTCCGGGCGTAGTTGCGCACCAGCTCAGTCGTCTCGGCCGGCACCTCCGCCGAGAGCTGCTCCAGTTCCGCACGGGCATCGGCGCGACCGTCGCCGATCGGCACTGCGAGGATGGGCAGCGGGGTCGGATCAGTGACATCCGCCAGCAGGCCGCGCCAGTACTGCTCGGCCTGCGCGGGATCACGCCGCCGCAGCCACGCGATGTACTGGCCAAACGGGGCAGGCGCGGGCAGGAGCGGCTGCAGGCCAGAGCGCCGCAGGCTTTCGTGGACCGCGCGCACCTCAGAAAGGACGGTGCGCACGCTCCAGCCGTCGAGGAGGATGTGGTGGCCATGCCAGACCAGCCAGTACTGGCCGGCGGGCAGCTTGATGAGGTCGAAGCGCCGGGGCGGGGTATGTTCGAGATCGATGCCGCGGCTCCGCTCGGCGGCCAGGTGCTCGGCCAGCCGGTCCGCGGCAACGGCTTCGGCGTCACCACTCCAGTCGAGCTCCCGCATTGTGACCGGCGCTTCGCGATGCACGACCTGCAGCGGCTCGGCCAGCCTGTCCCAGGCGAATGTGGTGCGCAGGGCGTCATGACGCGCGACTACGAACTCAAGGGCGCGCCGCAGCAGCGCCGCGTCCACGACACCGTCGAGGGCGTAGACGAACTGCACGAGGTAGTCGGTGGCATCGGGATGGAACAGGGTGTGGAAGAGCATCCCGGCCTGCATCGGCGACAGAGGATAGGCAGTCACGATCGTTTTCGCGTCCAGGCCAGCCTGAGTCAGCGTGGCGGCGTCGAACTTTGCCAGCTCTGCCGCTGGTGCCACGTCATCGGTTTCGCGGGCGGCGGCGGCCAGGTCGGCGAGAGTCTGCCGGGTGAGCACCTGGCGGGGGGTGACGGAAAGGCCGGCTGCGTTGGCAGCGGCCGCGACGTGGATCGCCGCGACCGAGTCGCCGCCGAGGTCGAAGAAGTTGTCCTGGACGCCGACCGCCGCCAGGCCGAGCACGGCGCACCACACTTCTGCGAGGACGCGTTCCTCGGGCGTGCGGGGCGGCTCTGCCACGATCTCGTCCGGCGCGGAGTCCGCGATCTGCGGCAGGGCCTTGCGGTCCAGCTTCCCGTTGTCCGTCAGGGGCATGCGGTCCAGGAGAAAGATCCGGCTGGGCACCAGGTATCCGGGCAGCGTGTCGGTCAGATGACGGCGCAGCCGCCGGGTCAGGTCGGCATCGTCGGTGCGCGCATCTGGGTACGCGGGCACGACGTACCCAACTAGCCACCGCCCGGTCGGTCCGTCGGCCGCGATCACGGCGGCCCGCGCAACCTCCCGGTGGGCGAGCAACTGGTTCTCGATCTCGGCGGGCTCGACGCTGTGGCTACGAATCTTCACCAGGTCGTCGGCGCGCCCGCGGATGCGCAGGCTGCCGTCGTCGGCGAAACGGACGAGATCGCCGGTGCGGTACATCCGGGATCCGGGCGGCCCGAAGGGGTCGGGCATGAAGGCGCGGGCCGTCAGGCCCGGCCGGCCGCGGTAGCCGCGGGCCAGTCCGTGCCCGCCGATGTAGAGCTCGCCTAGAGCGCCTCGGGGCAAGGGTTCCAGCGACGTGTCGAGGACGTAGACCCTGTAGCCCCGGATCGGCGTGCCGATGTTGGTCGTATCCGTTCCCTCGGTCAGGTGCGCGTGGGTGGCGTGCACGGTGATCTCGGTCGGCCCGTAGCCGTTGATCACCTGCTCGGATCGGGCGCGCAGCTGGTCGGCTACGGCGGGCGGCAGTGTCTCGGCGGTGTTGACTGCGTACTTCAGCGGGCCATCGAAGCCGCCGGCCAGCAGTAACTGCCAGCCTGCGGGCGTCCCCTGCGCGTGGGTAACGCCGGCCCTGCGCATCAGTGCGCTGAGCTCAGCGCCATCCAGGCGGGCTTCGTCGGAGGCGACGACCACTGCCGCACCGCGGGTCAGCGGCAGGAACAGCTCCTGCGTCGAGCCGTCGAAGCCCAGCGAGGACAGGAGCAGCCACCGGTCGCCTGGTCCGGTCGGGATCTCCTCCACCGCTGCGGCTAGCAGGTTCGTCACCGCGCCGTGCGGGGTTTCGATGCCTTTGGGCCGGCCGCTGGATCCGGACGTGTACACCACGTAAGCCAGGTCCGTGACCCGCACTCCAGGAAGTTCGACGTCGTCGTCCCCGCTGGTCGTGGCGAGGTCGGCGAAGCCTACCGACGTAGCGTCCCCCGAGCCGGCTGCGACGTCGGTGACAATCAGGCGCGTCGTGGAATCGGCCATCAGAAGACTGATCCGCGCCGCTGGAAGCGCCGGATCCAGCGACAGATATCCGGCGGCGGCCTTGAGTATGCCCAGCGCGGTCGCGGCCATCGCCGCCCCGCGCGGCAGGCCGATGCCCACGACGTCGCCGCGCCGGACGCCTCTGGCCAGCAGCCCCCGTGCGATCCGGTCGGTGAGCAGGTCCAGTTCGGCGTAGGTGAGCTTAGTCTGACCGTCCAGCATCGCGAGAGCCGCCGGCGTCGCGGTGGCCTGACTCCGGAACAGGCCGACCACCGTCTCGGCTGGCGGGCCCTGGTCGGGTTTCCGGCCGTTCGCCCAGGTGCGCAGGAGCAGGTCCCGCTCCCGCGGCCCCATCATCGCGTCAGCGGAAACCGCCTGGCCGGGCTGGGCGACGGCGTGCTCCAGCACGGTCGTGAGGTAGCCGGCCAGGCGATGGATGGTCTGCGGGGCGAAGAGATCGGTCGCGTAGTTGACCGACAAGATGATCCCCCTGGCCTCATTGAAAGCTTTGAGAGTCAGGTCGACCTTCGCCGTCGCCTCGACGGGATCAACGGTCCGTGCACGGAGGCCGGGCAGTTCGGTGACGCGCTCACGTTCCTCGAAGCACTGATACAGGACCTGATACACCGGGTTGCGGGCCGCCGACCGGCTCGCCTGCACTGCGCCGACCACCTGGTCGAAGGTGACATCGCCGTTCTCGAAAGCACCGAGCACAGTGGCGTGGGTACGGCGCAGCACCTCGGCGAAGGACGGCCGACCGGACACGTCCATCGGCAGCGCGACGGCATTGGCGAACAAGCCAAGCACCGCCTCGGTCTGGACCGAGTTGCGGCCGGAAAGTACTGACCCCACAGCGAAACGGGTCTGACCGCTGAGATAACGCAGCACCAGGGCGAGCGCGGATAGCAGCAGGGTGTAGACGGTCACGTGCTGCTCGGTCGACAGAGCGCGCACCTGCGCCGACAGCTCGCGGGACAGGGTGACGTCGATGGTGGCGCCCCGGTGCGATTCGACGCTGGGCCGCGGCTTGTCGGTGGGCAGCTCCAGAACTTCCGGCGTGGCCGTCAGAGCTGTTCGCCAGTAGTCAAGCTGCCTCTTCGCCAGCCCGTCGGCCAGCCGGCTCACCTGCCATGTCGCGTAGTCGCCGTACTGGATCGGCGGGACGGCCAGCGCGGGTGGCCAGGCCTTCGCAGGCCGACGAGTAGAGCTCGTCGAGTCGCGCAGAAGCAAAGTGCAGGACCAGCCGTCTGTGGCCATATGGTGCTGGGTCAGGGCCAGGACATGGCTGTCCTCATCAAGGGTGATCAGCAACGCCCGCAAGACCGGCCCTGAGGCTAAGTCGAACGGGGTGTCAGCCTCGACCTCCGCCAGCCGCATCGCCTCGGGCCAGCGCTGCTCGGCGGGGGCACCGCGCAGGTCGGCCGGCCGGATCCAGAGCTGCGCGCCCTGGGCGATCACTGGAGCCGGCGAGGACTGCCCGCTGCCGTCTGGGTAGCTGGTGCGAAGGATCTCGTGCCGCTCGACCAGCGCGTCCAGCGCGCTCTGCAGCGCACCGAAATCGAGGGGTCCCCGGATGTGCAGGATCCGCGGCACGTTGTACAACGCGTTTGTGGCGAGGAGCTGGTTGGTGACCCACATCGCATGCTGGACCGGCGCCATCGGCGCCGCCTCTTGCGGACGGGGCGGGATGCCGTCGGATACAGCGGCGGCCCCGCCTCTGAGGCGTCGGCGCAGCAGCTCCCGTTTCGCCTCCGACAGGGCGGCGATCCGGGTGGTCTCAGCGGTCATCACAGGGCTCCATTCACTGCCGCAGGCTAAGCGGCCGCATGTCGACCCATACCTCGTCGATACGCGCTACGCACTCCGCTTCTGTTCCGGTCGTTCCCTCGGCCGACCATCCGGCCGGAATGTCCCGGTCCGACGGCCAGATCGAGTACTGCTCCTCGTCGTTGAGGACCACGCGGTAGCGGCGCTCCGTCTCCTCAGCTGACATCGTGCGTCTCCTTTTCTCGGTCTTTCGAAGGTGTAGCGGGGTCACAGGCGCTGGCGCGTCGGCCGGATGCGGACGTAGTCCAGATGGAGATGGGCCGGCTGGCCGATCACGAACTCCACGGTCCTGGCGACGTCGGCCGCGGTGAGCAAGGGACCGCACTGCGCCTCCACCTCAGCGAACCACTCACGGTCGTACCCGGCACGCTCCTGGAATCTGGTCGCCACGAATCCAGGCTCGATCACCGTCACGCGGATGCCGTCGGCGCAGATCTCCTGGCGCAGGCCCTCCGCGGCGGCGTGCAGCGCGAACTTCGTCGATCCGTACACCGGGTTCGCGGCGGAGACCACGCGACCCGCGAGGGAGCCGATAACCACGATGTCGCGGACTGTGCGGTGCGGAGCGGCCCGCGCATCGGCCACCATCCGGAGCGCGCCAGCCCTGAGGTGTCGCAGCACCGCGACATAATTGACCTCGACCAGGTCCTGCCACTGCTCGGCATCAGATCCCAGCACCGAGCCGGGCAAGCCGCGGCCGGCCGCGAGGACCAGCAGGTCCGGCGGGGAGCCCCAGGCATGTTCGGCCGCGGCGAATAACCTCTCGATCAGGCACTCGTGCCGGACGTCGGCCGCCTCGGTGAGGATCTGGCCCGGCCCGGGCCCGGCCGTGGCGGCCAGATCCTCCAGATCGCTCTTGGAGCGGCCGGTGGCCACGATCCGGGCCCCGCTCTCCAGCAGGCACAGGGCCACGGCCCTGCCGATCCCCGAGGTCGAGCCGGTCACCACGGCGATGCGTTCGGATGTCACTGGCCACTGCCTTCGATGGTGGGGGACGGGGATTGCCTGCGAGGCTGGACGAGGATGCCTTCATCGACGAGTCGCTGGAGGAAACGCTCTAGCCAGCCGAGACCGAGATCGGCGAACCGGACGCCGAGCCGTTCGAGCTGCTGATGAGTCCGCAGCTGCCGGTAGGCAACGTTGCGCCGGTGTCGTCCAGCCCAGAACGCGGCCAGGGCGAGATCGGGGTCATCGGCGTCGGCGTGCTCGCGAAGGAGGTCGGCCATGCTCGCGGGACCGGCCGGGCGCATATCGAAGCCCAGTCCGCGCAGCGCGTCGAACACGTCCCGGTAGGCCACGCCCCGGCCGGCATTCGACGTGAAACGTCCCCGGAGCGGTCTGCGCTGAGGTCGAGAGCGCGAGCACAGCGTCGGTTACGGTATCGACGGGGCTGAGCGCGATCCGCTCGTCTGATCCGCCTCGGCCGTCCAGCCCGTCCGGGGTCCGGCCCAGCTTCGTGAGAGCGCGCAGCGTCTGGACGAAGCGATTGTCGCCGCCGTTGCGCTGGAACCGGCCGCTGACCGAATGGCCGGTGACGTTGCCGGCCCGGTAGACGAACCCTGAGCCGCCCTCCACGACAAATCGGCGGATCAGCAACTCGGCCTGGAACTTGCTTTCCTCGTACTCGCTGAGGAACCGCTGCCCGATGTCGAGGTCGTCCTCGCCGAACGGCACCGGATCCGGTCCGGGCAGGTAGCCGCACACGGCCAGCGTTGACATGAAGTGCAGATCCTTCGGGCGCAGCGTCGAGCACAGCCGGATCGCCTCGCGGACCGAATCGGTGTTGACCCGCCGCGTGACCCCCGGCCTGCCAGCGAGCCGGGTATCGGCGGCCAGGTGGTAGACGGCGTCGAGGCCGGCCGCCAGCCGCCGCCAGGCCGCCGCGGGCAGCGCGAATCCGGGTTCGCCGATGTCGCCGACGAGGGCAGTGACCCGGTGTGCGTGGCGGCGCAGGTCCTCATCAGGGAAATACCAGCGCAGCGCGTCCCAGAGCCTGGCGTCGGCG
Source organism: uncultured Actinomycetota bacterium (assembly GCA_963819285.1). Classification (GTDB taxonomy): domain Bacteria; phylum Actinomycetota; class Actinomycetes; order Streptosporangiales; family Streptosporangiaceae; genus Chersky-822. The sequence continues at coordinate 147,889 of CAWFVM010000004.1, read as the reverse complement.
GTCTCATCGTCGGCCGCGCGGATCAGGCAGCAGACCCTGGTGTCGCTGCCGAGGAGGAAACCGCGCAGCAGATGGGCGCCGATGTATCCGGTCGCGCCGGTCAGCAGCACTGTCCGGTAGTCCCGGAGCCGTCCCGGCACGGTCGGCGGGGTCGGAGTGCCGGGGATGGCGGTTAGCAGCCCGGAGACGGAGCCCGGCACCACCCAGATGTGCGCCGCATCCGCTGGGGGGCTGCCGATGAGGCCGGACAGGGTCCCGCGGATCTGCTCGAGCAGCGAGGTCATGTCCGCGGCGGTATCGAGGGCGTCGGAGAAGGACAGATCGACGGCCAGCCCGCTGGCGACCACACGAGCGGTGAATCTCAGGTCGTAGATCCGGTCGTTGCCGGGCCCTCGGGCCGGGCCGAGGGGATCGTCGGCCGGACTGAGCGCCAGCAGTTCGTCGCGCGGAAACTCGAACTGGCCGAGGAAGTTGAAGTTCGCCACCGGACCCGCCACGCTCGCCGGAGCTGGCTCCTGGTCGGCCAGCCTGTCCAGCTGCACAGCGGCGTGCCGGATCGTGGCTACCGGGGCAGGCATCCGGCGGACGTCGATGCGGTGGGTGGCGGTGAACCAGCCGACGGTGCGGGAAATGTCGATCGCCGCATCCCCGACGCGCCGGCCGTGTGCCTCGACATCGACGGCAAGCACCTCGGCTCCCCGGAGCGCGGCCGCGGCGTGAATGAACGCTCCCAGGAGTGCGGCGTGCAGCGGGACGTCGGCCGTCGCGGGCAGGTCCCGGTACAGACGTTTGGTCTCCGCTTCGGAGAACACCATCCAGGCGCTGTGGGCCGAGCCTTCGGTGTTCGCGGACTGCCGGGGTGCGCTCCGGTCCCTGACGACCGGGACAAAGGCCGCGCCGGAGGAGCGCAGCCAGTCCCAGAAGCTGCTGACCTCGGCGCGAAGTCCGGCTGGAAGTCCCTCGGCACGGTTGCGATAGAGCACCACGAGATCGGCGGCGAGTATGCGCCAGGACACCGCGTCGACCGACAGGTGATGGCAGATCAGCAGCAATTTGCCGCTGCCGCCTGGCTGATGGAACAGGTGCGCGCGGAAGACCTTGCCCGTGCTGATGTCGATGGTGGCGTGCAGCTCGCGTGCCGTGTGCCGGATCTGGGCGCTGGTCGCCAGGAGGGACTGGCTGAAGCAGTCCCCTGGCCCGTCATCCATGGCGGCGACCCACTCGCTGTTCCTGATGCGATAGGCAGTGCGGAGCATCGGGTGGAGCGCGACGAGGTCGGCTACGCAGGCACGCAGCACGGCCGGGTCGACCGTGTCGCAGACGTCGAAGCACAGGGCCTGGTTCCAGAAATGCGGCTCCGCGAAATCCTGGGTGAGGAACCAGGCCTGCGAGGAGGCGAAGCCGAGGTCCGCCGAGGTCGTCAGGATCTCGCGGGATTCTGGCTCGGCGGGGAGCGTCCCGTCTGCTAGGTGCTCGGCCAGATATTGCGACAGCGTACGCACGGTGGGCTCGGCCAGGAAGCCGCCCATGGCGATGTCGTGGCCTCGCCGTTGCAGTTCGGCGACGACCTGGATAGCGTCGATGGAGTCGCCGCCAAGCTCGAAGAAGTCGTCGTCGGGCCCGAAGTCGGCGCGGTTCAGGTATTTCCGGAACAGCTCGACGGCGATGCCGGTGTCCGGGGCGCCGGTGTCCTGGTCACCCGCCGGGCTCGACAGCGGACATGGCCTGTGCCAGCGCGCGGCGGATCCCGGCCGTGTCGAGTTTTCCGTTGTCCGTCCTCGGGAAGTCCGCGAAGGGCACGAAGCGGCGGGGGACCATGTACCCCGGCAGGGTGCCGCGCAAGGCGCGGGCGAGTTCCGAGACGGCAATGTCAGGGTTTTCGCGCACGACCGCCGCTGCGAGGATGCTGCGCCGGACGAGGGCGATGCGATGGCAGGAGGCGTCACGGATTCCCGGCAGTGCCCGGAGGACCGACTCGACGTACTCGAGCTCGACCCGGTAGCCGCCGATCTTCACCTGCCGGTCGGCCCGGCCGAGGAAGGTCACCGTGCCGCTGTCGTCCAGGCGGACGAGGTCGCCGGTGCGGTAAAGCCGTCCTTGATCGTCGTCGGTGAAGAATGCCCGGCTCTCGATGCCGAGGTATCCGCGCGCCACCGACGGGCCGCCGATATGCAGCTCCCCAGTGGCCGCCTTCTCGTGCCACACGCCGTCCGCGGTGCGTACCAGCAGCTTGGTGTCGCCCAGAGGGAGGCCGATCGGCACCGACTCATGATTCCCGCTAGTTACGTCCTTCTCGGTCCGCAGCATGTGCACTGCCACGCCGACGGTGGCTTCGCTCGGTCCGTAGTGGTTTACCAGCGTTTCGGCGACGCCGCTGCGCAGCAGCTCCCTGGCCTGCTGGGGCATGAGAGCCTCGCCGCCAAGCAGCAGATAGCGCAGTGCCGGTCCAGTCCGGCCGCCCCGCTGGACCATCGCGGACACGGCTTCCCAGTGCGACGGAGTGGTCTTCAGGATGTCGACGTTCGCCGAGCACAGATACTCCGCCAGGCGGCGGGGGTCGCGCCGGTCCTCGTCGTCAACGAGGTGAATCGTTCCTCCCGACCACAACGGGAGGAACAGGCAGGTGTTGCCGAGGTCGGCGGACAGGGTAGTGACATGCGCATAGGCGAAGGGTTCGGTGATAGCCAGGCGGGAAAGCAGGGATTCGGTGTAGTGCCGGATGTTGCCGTGCTCGACCACCACGCCCTTGGCCGGGCCGGTCGACCCGGACGTGTAGACCACATAGGCGGCCCGGTCCGGGGGCGTCGGGGTGTCGGCGGGCCACTCTGCGGAGGCTGGCAGGGCGTCGAGGCTGAGAACATCTGCCGACAGTGACCTCAGCTCGCCGGCCCGCTCTCCGGTCGTGAGGACGGCGTCGGCATCGGCCATCTTCGCGCGGATCACGCTGGCCGGATCGGCGCCGTCGTATTCGAGCAGCACGCACGCGGCCCCGGTGCGCAGCACCCCGACCAGGGCGACGATCGGCGCCGAAGTCCGCGGGAGTAGCACGCCCACCAGCGAGCCCGGGCCGATCCCTCGCGCGGCCAGCGACGCCGCTAAGCGGCGCGAGTCACAGCGCAGCTCCTGGTAAGTCGTGCCGACCCCGGCGGCGACGATCGCGATCCGGTCCGGTGCCGAGCGCGCGATCCGGTCAATCTGCTCGACTAGCACGGACGGCTCCCGGGGTCGGCGCTTGGTGATAGGCAAACTGTGGTCAGGGCTCTGCGGCAGGCCAGGATCAGCGTCGGCCCGCACGGCGCGTCGCTGGCGACCCGGTTCCCAGCATCGGCTTGGCCCGCCGCGGCTCCCACTTCGGCCGGCCCAGATCGGCGCCAGGGACGTCCAGCACGCCAAGTCGTTTCAGCCGGGCCAGTGCCGTGCGCGCCGGGCCGGACCTGGTGGCTGAGACCGCCCAGTCTCGCCATACCGGGAACGCGTGGCAGTCGAACGGCATGTCGCCGTAGTTGCCCATGTGCAGGATCGCGTCCCGGATCAGCTCGCACTGCTCGCCACCAGCGGCAGCCGCGTCGGCGAAGTAGTAGATGTCCCACAGATGCCGGCGGTCGCCGCCAACCGAGGAGTGCATCAGGTTGGTGTGGAAGACGATCGCGTCGCCCGGCTCCGTGTCGATGCCATACGCGGGGACTGGCCAGGCGTCGAAGTCGTAGCCCAGGCCCTGGCGCTCAGGGTCCTGCCGCAGGTAGCTCCAGAACCTCTGATGAGGGCCGGGCAGGTGCGAGCCGGGGAGCACCTGGAGCTGCCCGGTCTCCACTGAGCAGGCGTCCGGGTATACCAGGATCTTGACGCCCTCGATTCCCAGAGGCATGTCGATGTGCCACTTGGTGTTGTAGCGGAAGCAGGTCGCCTCGCCCTGGGTGGGCACGGTCGCGGTGTCAAGCAGGTGGTGCGACGCCTGCCAGAGCCGGACATCGTCGGCCACCAGGGAGCTCGCGAACGGCGTACTCGCCACCATCATCGGCAGGTCGAAAGACGACACCTCGGTGAAGTCCGAGCTGTCGTCGAGGTACCGCTTCCCGTAGGCATCGGCCATCGCGGACGTGATCTCATCCTTGAGCACGCCGGCCTCGGCCCGGCTGAACAGGCCGCGCAGCACGACGAACCCGAACGCCTGGAAGTGCGCATACTCCATTTGGCTTACCATGGTGAATCCTCCTTTAGCCCAGGCCGCAATTCGCGGACAGGTATCCGAACTCCGCGGTCGGCGTGTCGCCGCCGGTCGGCAGGCAGCGGTCCACCCACACTGTCTCGGCCAGCTCCGAGCATGCCAGCCTGGCCTTCTCCAGCCGGCCGTGGTGATCCGAGGCGGTGTTCGATAGCAGTAGCCCCAGCACAGTGCCGCTGTGCGCGGCCACCACGCCCAGACCGTCCACGGCTTCGCAGACCGCAAGCATCTGCTCCAGCGTCCGCTTCGGACACAGCCGCTGGTTCATCCAGGCGCTCCGGGTAGCCACCTGCCCGATGGCCGCGGCGTCCCCTTGCCTGATCGCCGCGCTCAGCTCAGTCAGCAGACGCTCATAGGTGAGCTTGTCCTGCACCGAGTAGTTCTTGGGCCGGCGGTTGAAGCCCACCGTCTCCACCTCGCCGCCCTCGTCGATGCTTACTACGGTCAGTGGCGGTAACTGCCCCAGCCGAACCCGCAGCCGGACCTCGCGGTGGTGGAAGACGACCACGCCGGGATACATCACTCCGTCGGACGGCTCGATGGGCCGCAGCAGGTCCTCGATCTCCGCGGGCTCAGGATGGACTCCAAGCGCCCGCCCCACGGCGCGCGCCGTGGCCACCAGATCCGCCGACGAGCTGGCCAGCCCCTTGCCCACTGGCAGCTCGCCGTACAGCCGCAGCACCCCGCCACCGGGGATCCGGTACCGCTCCAGCATCATCTCCGCCAGCCGGCGCGACTTCGACCGGTCAGCCGGGCGCGCGTGGACCGCGGCGGCGTCGGGATCGAATAGGAAATGCGCGGTGCTCCAGCGGGCGATCGGCAAGGTGACGAGGAAGTCGGTCCCGTCCGGCAGCATGCCCTGGAGCAGCTCGCCGAACGTGCCGAAGGCCGTCGCGCTCCCGCTGGCCTCACCGACCGCACCATTCGCGCGAGCCTGCGCAGCCGGCAGCTGAGGACTTTCCATCAGGAGACGTAGACGAAGTAGGACCGGAGCGCGGGCATGAGCACGCGCAGCGGAACCCGCGCGCACACCCCCAGCGCCAGGAGCGCGTTATAGCGCAAGTTCGCTAGCGGCATGCCGGCCCGGACGGCCATCAGGCTGCGGCGCGCGCTGAGCGGGTCGTGCCAGTCGATGTTGAAGGACACCGACGCGGACAGCGAGGTGACCTTGTGCAGCGTTCCCGGCGGCATGTAGAACATGTCGCCGGCCTCCACAAGGCACGTCCGCGTCCGCACCCCGGCAAAGCGCGGGTAGCGTTCCGGGTCGGGCACGTCGGGGTCGACCGGCGACCAGCGCCAGTTGTAGGTATAGCACCGGTTCCGGTCGGCGTCGTCCACCGTCACGAATCGCTTGCTGCCATGGAACTGGTAGAACATGTTGTGCGTGAGCAAAGTGTCGAAATGCAGCGGCGTCTCAGCCCGCGAAGGGCCAACGAAAAACTGCGGGAACACCCACCAGTTTTCACGGAAAAAAGGGGGAAGAAGATCCGCCGAGTACGGCTCCAGGTCCCTGCGCAGCTCGGGAACCAGCGCCAGCAACGGCACGTCGTGCAGGTAGGCCGGCGGCGGCCCGAGATCCCGGTCGGCTGCGGTGCGCGCTTCCCACTCGGCAACGGTGTCGCGGTAGTCGGCCAGGCGCACAACCTCGGTGTTGCCGTCAGCGACCAGGCCGGTCTTCAGCCGCACCGGCAGGTCAGCGGTCAGGTCAGCGAAGTAGTCCAGGGACCACAGCCGGGTGGCGGGCAGATGGGCCAGGGCGCCTTTCATGAGGACGGGTTTCTTGTTGACATAGGTGCTGTAGAACTCCGCCTTCGACAGACCGGTTCTGACGTCAGCCGGCAAGGACGGAATCGTGGTCGTCATGACACTCCCTGGCCCTTTCTGTGGTCGATGGAACGGGCTGGCCCCGCAGGATCGCGCCGATCACGGCGAGGGCACGGTCGATGGCATCGGCGTCGACGCCGCGGTGGGTGACCGAGCGGATCTGCCCGCGGGCGAGTTCGGCGAGCCCGAGCCCGGCGGCGAGGCACTCGGCGAGGAACCGCCGGTTGTCCCAGGCCGGGTCCACGACCCGGAAGAACACCATGTTGGTCGAGACGTCGGTGGTGTCGACGGCGATGCCGGGGATCCGTGCCAGCCCCGCGGCGAAGCGCCGGGCCGTCTGGTGATCCTGCGCCAGCCGATCCCGTCCGGCTAGCGCTACGAGGCCGGCAGCGGCCAGCACGCCGGACTGGCGCATGCCGCCGCCCAGCATCTTGCGCACCCGGCGAACCCCGCGGACGAATTCCGCTGTTCCGGCCGCCATGGAGCCGACCGGCGCGCCGAGTCCCTTCGACAGGCAGAACTGCAGGGAATCGGCGTGGCGGGCTATCTCGGCGGCCGGCACCCCGGACGCGAGCGCGGCGTTGAAGATCCGCGCCCCGTCGAGGTGAAGGGCGATCCCGCGCTCGGCGGCCAGCGCGGCCGCCTCGGCCAGATAACCCAGGGGCAGTACCTTCGCCCCAGCCTGATTCTGGGGGTTCTCCAGACACAGCAGGCGGGGAAGCGCGAACTGGGGGTCGTCCGGATCGGCGGGAAACGCCGCGGCGACCGCGTCCAGCGCCAGTGTCCCGTCGGGCTGGTGAGGAATCGGATGGAACACGACGCCGCCGCACACCGATGCCCCGCCGGCCTCGTAGACGTAGATGTCGGACTCCTCTCCGACGATCGCCTTGGAGCCGCGCGGGCAGTGGGTCAGGATGCTGGCGAGATTGGCCATCGTCCCGCTAGGCAGGAAGCAGGCGGCCTCCTTGCCGAGGATCCGGGCGGAGACCGCCTCCAGCTCGCTGACGGTCGGGTCCTCGCCGTACACGTCGTCGCCCAGTTCGGCTGCGGCCATCGCGGCGCTCATGGCGGGCGTGGGCAGGGTGAAGGTGTCGCTGCGCAATTCGATCCATCCCGGGGTGCGCGACGCCGCTGGATAGTCGGCCACTAATGCCTCCGACATCGGTCGAGGTTGTCAGCTCACGATCCGATACCTGGCCATCGGCGCGCCATCGGACGCCAATCGCAGCCTCCGGGCGAATGACCGAGTGGAGTTTCCTACATCGATGTGTAATGCTCAATGAATGACTGACGAAGCTCTCGCGACCTCCGATGAGCGGCGCGCTGCCGTACGGCGGATCGGTCTAGGTGGCGGCTACTGGCACCTGTGGTCCTCAGCGACCGTGTCGAATCTGGCCGATGGCATCCTCAAGGTGGCATTACCGCTGATCGCCATTAAATACACCAGGTCGCCAGCGCTGATCGCCAACCTGACCTTCGCGTTCACCCTGCCGTGGCTAGTCCTGGCGCTGCCGGCCGGGGCAATCGTCGACCGGTCCGATCGGCGCGCTGTGATGGTCAGCGCCAACGTGGCGCGCGGGGGCCTGCTGGCTGCGCTGCTGGCGGCGGTATTCCTGGGCTTCGGGACGATCTGGATGCTGTACGCGGTGGCGCTGTTCGTCGGCGTCGCCGAGACCTTCTACGACACCGCCTCGCAGGCGATCCTGCCGCAGCTTGTCCGGCGGGAGCAGTTGCCCAGGGCCAACAGCCTGCTGTACGCAGCCGAGACTTCCGCGCTGGAACTGGTCGGCCCGCCGCTGGCAGGCCTCCTGGTAGCGGCCAGCGTAGGGCTGTCGATCGGAACGCCGACCGCGCTCTGGGCCGTCGCGGTGGTGCTGCTGCTGCTGGTCCGCGGCTCGTACCGGGTGAACAACGGCCCTGGCCACGTGCCGAAGACCCTTCGGGCGGACGCCCTTGAGGGGCTGCGCTTCCTGGTGCGCCACCGGCTGCTGCGCACCATCACGCTGATGACCGGGGTGTTCAACTTCGCCAGCAGCGCGGTGTGGGCCATATTCGTGCTCTACGCCGTGGGTCCCGAGACGCCGCTGAAGCTGACCGGATCGCAGTACGGCCTGCTGCTCAGCGCGGCCGCCTTCGGGTGGCTGGTCGGCTCGTTCTTCACCGGGCGAGTGGTCCGGCTCCTCGGCAGATCCCGCGCTATCTTCCTCTCCTACCTGCTCGGCGGGATCTCCATCGGCATCCCCGCCATCACCAGTAACGGCCTAGTCATCTCCGCCGTTCTGTTCATCGGCGGCGTCGGCCTCATCACCGGCAACGTTGTGACGCTGTCGCTGCGCCAGACGATCACCCCGGCGCACGTGCTTGGCCGCATCAACAGCTGCCACCGGCTGTTCGCCTACGGCACCAAGCCGCTGGGCGCGCTCGCCGGCGGTGCGCTCGGCCAGATCCTCGGCCTGCACCTGGTGTTCGTCGTGATGGGCCCGGTGGCCCTGACCACAGTGTTCGGGGTGGGCGTGCTGACTGACCGGGCCATGGACGACGCCGAGCGCCAGGCCAACGCCGACCACGAGGCCAAGTACGGGACCGATCAGGAGGCCGCGGCCGAGCCGGCCTGAGCAAACCATGCCCAGATCCGCGGCCTGGCTGTGCCCGATGGAGGTTTGATACCGCGACGAAAGCCCGGCTGGAGATGGTGACAGGACACGATGCTCAGCCCATGAGATCCGGAGTGCCCTCGATGACCAGTCCGAATCCGCTCCCGCCCGCTGACGTCGACGACCGAGGGCTCGATCCAGGGCAGCCTGCCAGGCCGGCGACACTGACCGCCCTGGTCGCATCCCAGATCGCGGCCAGGCCGGCCGCCACAGCGCTGGTCGACGCCTTCGGGCCGGTCAGCTACGCCGAGCTCGATCAGCTGGCCAACGCCGTCGCGGCGCGCCTGCGGGCCGCTGGCATCGGGCGCGGCCAGATCGTCGGAGTCCTGCTGGAGCGCTCGGCGGCTATGGTCGCGGCGTGGCTCGGGATCCTGCGCGCCGGCGCGGCATACCTCCCGCTCGACGACACGCAGCCGGATCTCCGGCTGCGCCACCTGCTCACCGACTCCTCGGCCGCGCTGCTAGTCACGAGCCTGGAGAAGGCGGATCTGGCCGGCAGACTCGGTGTCCCGACGCTGGAGATCGGCGGCCCGGACTGGTCCCGGACGGATCCGGGTTCCGCGGGCGTCCCGGTGCCGGACCCGGCCATCGCGCCGCAGGACCTGGCCTACGTGATCTACACATCCGGAACGACCGGCGGACCCAAGGGCGCGATGATCGAGCATCGCAACATCGCGAACACCGCGACCGCCCACGCTGATGCCTTCGGCGTCGGTCAGGGCGACCGCGTAGGACAGGTCTGCGCCTGCGGATTCGACGTGGCCAGCGGGGAGATCTGGGGCAACCTGGCGGCTGGGGCGCAGATTCACATCGCGCCCGAGGCGATCCGGCGCGCGCCGGATGAGTTATGCCGGTGGATCGTCGAGCGGGAACTCGTGATCGTGGACCTGACCACGGCGGTGGCCACGCTCGCGATCCGGCACGGCTGGCTGGCCGGGTCCCGATTGCGGCTGCTGCTGACCGGCGGGGAGAAACTGCTGGTCCGGCCGCCCGCCGGGGCCGGTTACCGGCTGGTCAATGTCTACGGGCCCACTGAGACCACCGTGAACGCTACCTTCGCAGTGGTCGAACCTGAGGACTCAGGGGTGCCGTGCATCGGCCGGCCGATCGCCGGGGCCAGCACCTACGTCCTGGATGCCCGCGGTGACAGCGTGCCGGACGGTGTCGATGGAGAAGCTCTTCATCGGCGGCGCCGGGGTCGGGCGCGGCTACCTGCGCCGACCGGGACTGACCGCTCAGCGCTTCGTGCCGGACCCGGCCCGGCCAGGGTCCCGGCGCTACCGCACCGGAGATCTAGTGCGACGCCGTGCGGACGGCCAACTGGAGTTCCGCGGCCGCCTCGACGACCAGGTAAAGGTGAACGGCTTCCGGATCGAGCTCGGTGAGGTGGAGGAAGCGCTGCGCGGGCATCCCGGCGTCGCCGAGGCCGCGGTCAGGGTCTGGCGGCCCGACGGCGGGTCGCCGAGACTGGTCGGCTATGTCTCAGGCACCTCGGACCTGGACGCTGACCGCGTGCGCACCTGGCTTGCCGAGCGATTGCCCGCGTATCTGGTGCCCGCAGTGATGATGGTGCTTGCCGCCCTGCCCCTGACGTCGAGCCAGAAACTGGATCGGAGCGCCCTGCCCGATCCGGCCGCCCCCGCCGATGATAACGGCGTCGCCGCCGAAGCGGCATTCGACGATCCGCACGAGCGGGACCTGGCCCGCGACTGGCGGCGAGCCTGCGGCGTGGTCCCGCGCACCAGGCGGGACACGCTCGTCGGGCTCGGCGCAGACTCCCTGGACCTGATCGCCCTGCGGGTGCGGATCGCAAGGCGACTCGGCGCTGACCTGCCGCCCGGGGTCTTCGGCCTGACCCAGACTTTGCGTGAGCAGGCCCAGCTGATGGCCGATCTCGATCCGGCCGCGCGAGCGGCGGCACGCGGCGCTCGCGAGGGTCTGGGCAGCCTGGGCCAGGAAGCGCTGGTCTTCCTGGAGGAAAGGCACGGCTCCAGCCTTGGCTATCAGTACCAGATGCTGCTCGAAGGCCCGGGCACGCCGGACCCGCGCGTCCTCCAGCGGGCAATGCGCGCCGTGGTGGCCAGCCAGCCCGTCCTGGCCTGCCGATGGCGGCTGACGGCTCGCGGCCTGATCGGAGCGCAGGGACCGCTGGAAGACGTGCGGCTGCATGAGCACGACGTCGCCGACGACGACGCCGCCGAGGCGCTGGTCGCCGATCTCCTGACCCGTCCTATCGGCTACGAGGACTTCCCCCTGATCCGCTGGGACCTGATCCGGTTCGACCGGCGCGCGATGCTCGTCCAGCGCGAGAACCACATCGTCCACGACGGGTGGTCGGTCGGATTGGTCCTCGACCAGCTCATGAGCGCATACACGGCCTTCGAGCAGGGGCTCGGCTGGCAACCGGACGACCACGGCGCCACCTACTTCGACTGGGCACTGAGCCAGCGAGAGGCGATGGCCTCCGATGATGCCGGACGAGTCCGCGACTACTGGCGCGACCGGCTGGCTCAGCTCGGCCCAGAGTCCTGGTCCGGGTCTCCGACGAGCTCACCGGACTCCAGGGACCTCCCCGCCTCATCCGAGCCGACCACCGTCCGGTCGCAGGTCCTGGTCCAGCCATTCGGCCAGGCTCGGTCAGCCGAACTGAGGCAGGTCGCCGCGCGGCTCGGGGTGACGGTATTCGCTCTGATGCTGGCCACCTTCCGGAGCCTGGTCCATCCTGACCAAGACGGCGTGCCCTCCGTGATCGGCACGAGCTTCGCCAACCGCGATGCCCACACCAGGGACGCGGTTGGGCTCTTCGTGACCGTGCTGCCGCTAGTCCGGGCGCGGCACCATGGGACGCCGGCCACGGCGGCGCGTGCCGAGATGGCCGTGCTCGCGGAGGCGGCCGGTCACCAGCTGCCCACCGCTGAGGTGATGTGGCTGGCTCCGCCCAGCCTCCGATCGGCTCCGGGCCAGCTGTACCCGGTGGTGTTCAGCATGCACGACTCGCCCCGGCCGGAGCTGCGCTTCGGGGCGTGGCGGCCCCGGCTGCGGGAGCTGGCTAACGGTTTCGGCAAGACCGGCCTCGAGGTCATCATCATGAACGAACGCCTGCAGAACGCCCGCAGCGCCCGTGAAGCGGGCTTGGCCGCCGACGCCGGTGAGTACTCCCTGTGGTGGCAGCACGATCCCGCGCGCTGGTCCGACGCCGCGATCCGCGGCCTCCAGCGCCGGCTTGAGGCAGCGGTCGATCACGCACTCGGCGACCCGGACCGCCCGTGGCCCGCTGCGGTCACCGCCGCAGCGCGCGCGACGACCGTCTGAGCCATCCGTCCCGACCCGAGAGGCAGCCAGCCATGAGTGACATCGACGTCATCGACACCGTGCGCCGCCGGTGGTGCGAGGTTCTCGACACCACCGCTGTCCTGGAGGAAGACGACTTCTTCCTATCCGGCGGCAACTCCCTGCTCGCCGTCCGGCTGACCGGGGCGCTGCGCGGCGACCTTGGCGTCCGGATCCCGATCTCGGCGCTGTTCGAGGCGCGCGAGCTGGGCCGATACGCGGGTCGGGTCCAGAGCCTGTATCGGGGCGAGGAACCGGGCAGTGCGGCATGGTGAACGACGTGACCGACAGCCGCGCCGGGGACGTCGCCCCGGGCATGCGCACCCTGATCCGCGAGATCTGGGAACGGGTACTGACCGTCCCCGTCTCTGACGACGCCGACTTCTTCCGGCTCGGCGGCAGTTCCCTGCACGCCATGTCCATCACTTCGGGCGTGCAGGCCGCAACGGGCGTCCGGCCCCGGCTCCGGGTGCTCTTCGACCACCCTGGGTTCGGGGACTACGCCCGCGAAGTCAGCACTCTTATCCAGGAGGGATCGCGATGAGAGTCACCGCCGCCGCTTACGTTCCCGACATTGACCCAGCTGAGATCGCCAAGGATCCCGAGGTCTGCCCCGCTGTCCTCGACTCGTCACTGGCCTGGCTGGCGAAGAACGCCGCGCACCTGCCCGGCCGGGAGCAGATCCTGGCGGGCCGTGATATCGGGCTCCGTTCTGGCCTGCAGGCGTGCGAGTTCCCCGTCGAGCTCGGCGGCGGCTCGGTCCCCCAGCGCATCGCCATCCAGCTGCACGAGGAAGCGGCCGCGTCGGGGCAGCAGTACGGCCGCTGGCTGCTGTCGGCTCCAGTTGGGCCCTGCCGGATCCTGCTCGCCGGCACCCCGGAGCAGCAGGAGCGGTGGATGCGGCCGCTGATCGAGGGCCGGAAGACCCGGTGCCTGGCGATGACCGAAGAGCGATGCGGTTCGGACCTGACCGAGGTGAGCACGACGGCCAGCCGCTCCGGCGGCCGGTGGGTGCTCACCGGTCGCAAGTTCCTCGTCAGCAATGCCGCCCAGGCCGATCTGGCCATCGTGTTCGCGCGCGCAGAGGGCGACGCGGGCTCGGGGGCGACCTACTTCGTGTTCGACACCACGACGCCCGGCTGGAACGTCGTGCGCCGGCTGCCGGGCATGGACCAGTACGCCGACCAGTACGAGGTCGAGCTCGACGGCATCGAGCTGGATGACGACGCGGTCCTCGGCGGCCTGGAGCGGGTCGGCGGCGCGGCCGGTCTGGCCAGCGAGTTGCTGCCGTACGGCCGGATAAGCCTGGCCGCACGTGCCGTGGGGATGAGCCGGTACTCCCTGGACGTTGCGCGCCGCCATGCCGCGGGCCGGCGGCTGGCCGGGGCGAGGCTGAGCGAGAAGCAGTACATCAGGGAATTCATCGTTCGCTCCGATGTGAAGCTGGAGGCCGCGCGCTGCCTGGTCAAGCTGGCCGCCGAGGCGGTCGATGAAGGAAGGCTCGCGGTGCGGGAGGCGGCGATGGCCAAGCTCTACGCGAGCGAGGCAGCCTGCGAGATCGTGGACGACGCCATGCAGGTGCTAGGCGGGCGCGGATGGCTCACCGAATACGGGCTTGAGCAGATCTACCGGGAGGCCCGGCTGCTGCGGATCGTGGACGGCACGTCAGAGCTGCTGAAGGAAACCATCTTCTACCTCCCGCCAAGCCATTCCGAGCGCCGCCGCTTCGACCCCGGCAGTTCAAGGGCCGGCTCATGAGCGGCGACGCGGGTCCGGACTTGAACACTGGCACAGTGCCGGGCGTCCGGGCTCGGGCATCGTCGTCCGAATGGCTGCACGAGGCCCGACCAGGCAGCGGTCAGCGCCTGGTGTTTTTCCCCCGCCGGTGCTAGCGCGTCGGCAGCATGGGAGATGGCCGCCGCAGCGCCCTCCGGGTGGTCGGTGTGGGGCGTGCAATATCCCGGCCGCGGTCCCCGGCTGCGGGAACCGATGGCCGGATCCATCACAGAGATCGCCCAAGGCTGCCTGCCGGACCTGCGGAGCGCCGCCCGCACCAGCGTCTTGTTCGGCCACAGCTTCGGTGCCTATGTCGCCTACGATGTCGCCCACCTGCTCCAGGAGGAAGGGCTCAGCGCCGCAGGCCTGATCGTCGCCGGCGTGCCCGCACCCGGGGCGCTCGGCAGTGAGCCAGACATGTCCGACGCGGCGCTCGCCGCCGCGCTCATCGAGCTTGGCGGGACGGCACCGGACCTGGCGGCCGACGAGGAGTTGCTTGAGCTAGTCCTGCCCGCCCTGCGGACAGACCTCACCATAGGCCGCGACTACGTCGATGACCACACCGCGACCCTGCGGACCGGGCTCCTCGTCCTCGGCGGCCGCGCCGACCCGATGATGACCTCTCAGAAGCTGCTCACCTGGCGGGCACTGTCTGAGTTCTGGCTCGGACACACCCTCTGCGACGGCGGCCATTTCTTCTACCAGCAGCAGCCTGAGGTGCTCACCGACATCCTGGAGAAGCTATGGCCATGCGGCTGACCCGGCGCCGGGGCGGCACCTGAACATGGAGTTCGTATACGCGCCGAAGGCCCAGCAACGCCTGTGGCTCGCCGATCAGCTCACGCCGGAGTCAGCCGTCTACCTCGGCAATTTCTTCCTTCGCCTCCGCGGGCAGCTGGACATCGGCGGCCTGGAAGCTGCGCTGGGCGCGATTGTGGCCCGGCACGAGGTGCTGCGAACATCCCTGAGCGAACACGACGGCGAAGTGGTCGGCGTGTTGCGGTCAGCTGGGAAATTCCGGCTCGACGTCGCCGACGTGGATCCCCGCGATCTCGACAGGGTGCTGCGAACCGAGGCAGCCAGTCCGGTGGACGTGGCCGCCGGGCCGCCGATCCGCCTGCGCCTGCTCCGACTCGGCGCGGCTGAGCACATCTTGTGCCTGGGCATCCACCACGTGGCCAGCGACCGGGGTTCCAGGCAAGTGCTCTACGACGAACTCGGCGCCTTCTACAGCCGGCTCACTGGATCGCCTGAACCTGAGCCTGAGCCGGCGCCGCTCGCCGCGCAATTCCGCACCATCGCCGCCGAGCAGGACGCCCGGCACGACGTCGGCGAACTGGCCGCCCTGATCGAGACGCAGCGCGCCGTCCTCAGCGACCGCGAGGCATTCGAGCTCCTGCCGGACCTGCCCCGCCCGGCGATCCGGACCGGAGCCGGGGCCACCTATGATGCCGACGACCTGCCTGCCGAGACTCTGCATCGGCTCACCGCCCTCGGCCGTGAGCGCGCGGCGTCACTCTACATGGTCCTGCTCGCCGCCTGCCAGACAGTGCTCTACCGCTACACCGGACGCCCGGACGTGACCACCGGGACCTCGGCCTCCACCCGCGAGGACGACCTGAGCGCAGCCCTCATCGGCCCCTTCTTCGGCATGCTCGTGCTGCCCGGCGATGTTTCCGGCAACCCGGCGTTCGCCGACCTGGTGACCCGCGTCCGCGATGTCGCGCTGGACGCCTACGAGAGCCGCACAGTACCCTTCGACACCCTCGTCGCCGAACTGGGCATCGTCCGTGACCCAGGTCGGACGCCGCTGTTCCAGATCCTCGTCGACCTGGTCCCGCCGACCCGGCTGCCGAGCCTGCCAGGGATCGAGGTGACCGACATCCTGACGCCGGGCAGCGGCGCCAAGTACGACCTCACCATCGAGTTCCGGGCGCAGGAGACGCTCGGGTTCTCAGTCGAATACGACTCAGCGCTATACGAGCCCGCCACGATCGAGCGCCTGATGCGACACCTGCGCGCCGTCCTCCTGGCTGTAGCCGACGATCCGCGGGTCCGCGTCGAGGACGTGCCCATGCTCGGCGCGGACGAGATCGCGGAGCTTCGGGCGCTCGCCGAGCCAGCGCGATCGCCCCTTACGGGACTCTGCCTGCATGAGCTGTTCGCCCGGCAGGCAACCGCCACCCCGGACGCCGTCGCCGTCCGCGACGGCGGCACCACCTGGACCTATGCCGAGCTGGACTGGCGCGCCACTGCCATCGCCTCCGGGCTGGCCGCGCTCGGCGTGGGACCGGACGTACCGGTAGGCGTGCTGCTGGAACGAAGCCCGGAACTCCTCGCCGTGCTTTTCGGGATCCTGAAAGCCGGCGGGGCCTACGTGCCAGTCGATCCTGAGAGTCCGCGACCCCAGATCGGCGCGGCGCTCGACCGGTCCGGGGCTCCCGTCTGCCTGATCCCGAGCGGATACCTGCAGGCCGCGGACATCCGTCGGGCCGCCGCCGAGGCCGGTTGCCTGGCCCTCAGCGTGGACGAGGTCGTCCGCGATACCGCGCGCCCCGCCGGGCGGCCGCCCGTGCACCCTGACAACCTGTGCTCGATCTACTTCACATCCGGATCGACCGGCGAGCCCAAGGGCGTAGCCAGCACTCATCGCGGCTGGGTCGGGCAGCTGGCGAACCTCCAGCAGCGCTATCAGCTCTCTGGCGACCAGACGATGCTGTGGAAGACCCCGCTGACCTTCGACGACGTCGCCAGGGAAATATTCTGGCCGCTGATGCTCGGCGCGACGGTAGCTGTCCTGCCTCCTGGCCGGCACCGCGATCCCCGTGCGCTGCTTGAGGGGGCGATCCGCTATCAGGTTCCCTGGCTGCAGTTCGTCCCTGGCATGCTCGCGCCGTTCCTGGATGAGATCCGTCCCGACCATCTCAGCGGGCTGACAGCCCTGCGCGACGTCGTGTCAGACGGGGACCGGCTGCCCCCGGCCACGGTCGCGGCCTTCGCCGAGCGCCTGGGCCGCCCGCTCGGCACCCGGCTCCACAATCACTGGGGCACAACCGAGGTCTCGATCGACTCCACGCACCACGTCTGCACCGAAGCCGACGCCACGTCCGCTCGCGAGGCCGTCACGCTCGGCCAGCCGATGGAGAACCACGAGGTCCACGTGCTCGGACCGGGTCTGAGCATGGCACCGTTAGGGGGAATCGGGGAGCTGGCGATCGGCGGCGTCGGCCTGGCGCGCGGCTACCTTGGCGACCCCGGCCGGACGGCCAGGGCCTTTGTCCCCCACCCGTTCCGCACCGGCGAACGCCTCTACCGCACCGGCGACACCGGCCGGTGGGGTCCCGACGGCGAGCTCATCTACTGCGGTCGGCGCGACCACCAGGTGAAGGTGCGGGGGGTGCGCGTGGAGCTCGGCGAAGTGGAGACTGCTGCCCGGTCTTTCGCGGCGGTCTCCGATGCAGCGGCACTCTGGGAGCCCGCGCCCGGCGACCGGCGCATCGTCCTATACGCGGCCTGCGCCGTGCCGCCCGGATCAGAGGCCGAAGTCCGGGCCGCTCTCCTTGAGCGGCTCTCGGAACGCCTGGTGCCGCAAGCGGTACCAGGCGCGCTAATGCTGATGGACCAGCTCCCCCGCAATCCCAGCGGCAAGGTCGACCGCCGGGCCCTGCCGCCCCCGGACGTCGGCTCGCTGACCGGCCGCCTCTTCGTCCCTCCGGCGACCGACGCCGAGGCGGTGGTCGCCGAGATCTGGGCCGAGGTGCTAGGGCGGTCGCGCCTCGGAGCCGACGACGACTTCTTTGCCGCCGGCGGCCACTCGCTGCTGGTCACCCGTGCCGTGAACCGGATGCGGCAGTCGTTCGCCGTCGACATATCGGTGCGGCTCGTCTTCGAGCACTCGACGGTCCGCGCCGCTGCGGCGCGGGTGGAGGATCTAGTCCTCGCCGCGGTCGAGGCGTTGAGCGATGCCGAGGCCGAACGGCTGGCCGCCGACAGCGTGGTCTGACCGATCGCCGCGGAACAGCCCGTCCCCGGACGGCAAGGTGCTGTATTAGCCTGCATTCATGGTGCGTCCTGAAAGCGGGTCCAGGCCCAATGGGTAAGAAGATCATCGGCAGGTACCGTGGCCTGGACTACCAATGACTGACCAGGAGGCTGGGAGGGACGCCGCGACGAAGGACGCTGCCACCGCGGTGGACCGACGCGAGGCTACCGTCCACGAGACGAAAGCCCTGGCCCACCCATTGCGGCTTCGCATCCTCCGGCTGTGCTGGCAACGGGAACTCACCAACAAGCAGCTGGCCGAACGTCTCGACCGGGATCCCGGCACGGTGCTGTACCACGTCCGCCAGCTGCTTAAAGCCGGTCTGCTCGAACCGGCCCCGTTCCGCACCGGCGAGAGCGGCGCGCCGGAGAAGCCTTACCGGGCCAAGGCCCGCTCGTGGTGGCTGGACGACGCGCCCGACGCCGGAGCGGCCGCGGCTTTCGCGCCCGTCGCGGCCTTCCAGGAAGAGCTGCGAGCGGCCGGACCGGAGTCCGTACGGATCTTCCTGCGCTACGCGGTTCACCTCAAGGCAGAGGACATCTCCGAGCTGGAACGCGACATCATGGTGTTGCTTGACCGCTACATGACCACCGACGACAAACGGCTCGACGAGCCCGCATACGGCGGTCTTGTGGTCCTGCACCTGCTCTCGGACTAGCCTCGGCTGGGTCCGGGCAGGTTGTCAGTTATTCGCGCATGCGTTTCCGTTGAGGTCGAACACGGCCGGCGATGTTAGCTGGCCGCTGTCGTTACCGTTGAATCCGATGCTGGCCGTCCCGCCGTTCGCCGGGATGGCGGAATTCCAGCTCGCGGCGCTGACGGTCACGTTCTGCCCGGCCTGAGACCAGGTACCATCCCAGCCGCTCTGCACCGACTCGCCGGCCGGGAACGTGAACGTGAGCGTCCACGGATTGATGACCGCCAAGCCCTTGTTCGTGATCGTGATAGTGGCACCGAACCCGCCAGGCCAGGAGTTGTTCAGCACGTAATGGACGGCGCAGGTGCTGCTGGCCGGCGGCGGGACCGTGAAGGTCACCGGCGGCGAGGGCAGCGACTGGTTGCCCTGGCTGTCCACCGCGACCACGTTGTAGGTATAGGTAGTGCCGATGGTCAGCCCGGACAGCGTGATCGAGGTCGCGGTCGCGCTGCCCGCGAGTGTCGTGGTGCCGCCGCTGCCCTGCTGGTAGATGTTGTATCTGGCAACCGGGTTGGTGCCAGCGGCTGAGGCAGGCCAGGCCAGGGTCGCCGTGCCGGTACTGGCACCCGCGGTGCTCGAGCTCAGGCCCGAGACGGTCGGCTGGCCGGGGGCACCGGGGGCGGTAACTCCGGTGCCCCCGCTGCCTGGCACGTGCACGACGGTCAGCGAGTACGGTCCCGCCGTGACCGATGACGCCGAGCTCTGGCTGGTCGAGGTGATCGAACTGGCGCTGGCCCCGAACGTGTAGATGGTCGGCGAGCCCGACGGCGTGAATCCGCCGTAAGCCAGGCTGACCGTGTAGGAATTGGCCGGATCTTCGTTGTCGATCAGGACATTGAGCGCGCCGCCCGCTGTGCGGACGGCGTGCACCCGGACGAGGGAGTTGCCTGAGGTCGAGGTGACCATCTCGTCGCCGGGGCCGCCGATCTTCGAGAGCATCGCGACGGCGTAGTACGGGGCGAACGGCGTGTCGGTGGCCGGCTCAGGCGTCCCGCCGGAGTCCGAGGCGTTCGAGAACATGCCCTGGTCGCCGAAATCGGTCACGCCGCCGGGGGCGCTGACCGTGCCCTCGCCGTTGTGCTCGTTCCAGTAGTCGACGTTGGCCGCGCCGTTCTCAAGCCAGGTCAGGTACATGTCCGCGGTGAACAGCGCGCCCGGCTGGGTGTCGAGGTCCACGGTGGAATTGGTCTCGGTCACGATGATCGGGACGCTGGCCGGGCTGGCGATGCCGGCGTACTGGCCGACCTCGCTATGCAGCGAGGAGACGATACCGGCGATGTCCTGCGGGTCGGTGAGCATCCCGGCGGCGGACGAGCCACCTGGGTAATAGTGCACGATCACGCACTGGGTGTGCGAGCCGAGCGCGGTGAGCACGGTCTGATTCCAGCTTTGCGGGTACTGCGAGTTCGTGACGCCGTCCGGCCAGAAACCAGGCGTGGTGAGCACGGCGCATACCTTGGCATTCGCGTCCGCGGCTTGCATGGCGGACTGGTAGGCGAGGAAGTTCCTGGCGTAGGTACTCGGCCCGCAGTCGTAGGTCTGGGATGGCTCGCTGCCGATCGTGACGGGGCTGCCGCCGGCGGAGGTGTCACAGCGGGAGTCCGCCTCCCACTGGGCGCCGTAAGTCCCGTTGCCGTAGACCTCGTTGCCGACCTCCCAGAACTTAACGTTGTCGCCACCGGATCGGGCGTTGCTGACCCAGGCGGCAGCAAGCGATGGGGTGCCCGTCCCGTAGTTCACGGTCACAATCGGTGCCGCGCCGACTCCCTGGGCGGTGGTCATGAAGCTGGCGAAGGTCGTGCCGGGCGCCACAAAGCCGCCGCCAGCGGCGGTGTTCGCCTGCCAGTTGAAGATGTCGGAGTACGACCCGCCCGGATATCGCATCGCGTCAATGCCCGCCGCCTTGAGCAGCCCGGGTATAGCGGTGTCGTTCATGTCACTGTCGTAGACAGCGGTGTTCAGGCCGATGGCGCCCTGCGGGATCACGCCAAGCCCGGCGGTAGCGTTCACCGTCACGCTGACGGTCAGCGTCTGAGCACCCGCCGCAGGCACGCCGGCGCCAAGAGCGACCGCCCCGGCGACCGTCACTGCCGCCGCTAACCTAGCCAGGGACGGCAGTGTCCGCCGGAGCCAGCGCCAGCCCGGCTTCCTCGTGATGTCCATCGTTCTCCTCGCTCGCCGCAAGCTCCGCTGCTCCAGGTATGGCCGACCTCAGACCG
Organism: uncultured Actinomycetota bacterium; assembly: GCA_963819285.1. Classification (GTDB taxonomy): domain Bacteria; phylum Actinomycetota; class Actinomycetes; order Streptosporangiales; family Streptosporangiaceae; genus Chersky-822. Next base: position 127,125 of record CAWFVM010000004.1, on the reverse strand, counting down.
CGCGTCCAGCCCCGCCCGCCCAAGGCGTCCGTCCCGCCGTCGACTAAAGGGCGATTGCCCAGGTCAAAGTGCTGCGGCAAGAACGCAAAGCCAGCGAGCGAAAATGAAAGTTGCACGGAGGCACGAGCACCCGTGGAATCACCATGCTCTTGTCCTACACGCGACCCAGCACTTCCAGTACGAGCGAGGCCAGTCGACCTCCCTCGGCATCGGCGTATCGCCGACCGACAAGTCGGCTCCTTCGAGGATGACGGCACCTACTCCTGGTCAAGCTCACTGACGGAAAGCTGGCGCACCTACGGCGCCAACCGGTCCCTGTGGTACACCACTGAATTCCACTGGGGCAACTACGCCTGCGAAGGCCGATTCATCCTCAAGCCAACATTCGAGCAGCACGTCAACGGCTACGCCGGCGGCGCCGAGACCAGGAAGCCAGGATTCATCCCGAACACCCCGACGCGGTTCTGCGTGACGCAAGACGCCGGCACCTCACCGACATCCGACAACAGCTCCGCTGTCACCTGGACGAAAAAACTGTCCATCTCAGCCGTCGCAGACGATGCCGGGCTCGATTTCGACGCCTCCGCCGAGACCGGCTTCGACCACAGCGCGGAACTCCAGTACACGGTGGCGCGCAGACGTCACCTCTGCGGCTGGAAAGACCTCCCCGGCGGCACGCCTGGTCAGCTCGTGATCAGGCCGTGAGAACCACCATGATCGCCGCAGCCCTGCTGCTCCTTGCAGCGGGCTGCGGCGGCATCCCCGTCAACGACCCGTCGTCCCCCCTCGGAGACGGCGTGAGCGGGCTTAACGAGTGCATTCCCGACCCTTCTCGCACCACCCTGACAGACGGCGTCAACATACTGGTGAACAGCAGCAAGGGAACGGTGACTATCGAGCAGGTCAGCTACTTTGGCGCCCATCACCTGGTCTTCGTCCGCGCCGTCATCGTGCCGATCCGCTACGACGCGATCGGCGTCGGGCTGACCTGGCCGCCACCCAGGGCGAATCTCCACGACCCCGGTATCCGGTGGAATCAGCGGGTACCGGCCGTCGGCGCCAGGATTCCGCCCGACCCCGCGCGGAACGGCTACCGCAACCTGGTCATCGCGATGAAGCCAACCGCACCCCACGCCACCTCCGCCGGCGTGCAGGTGCGCTACCGGGAAAACGGACACCAGTACATCCTGCGCACCCATACCAGCAACAAGATCATCAGCGCCAGCAGTTGCTAGTGCCAAACCTGCCCCTCAGCCCGATCACCCCGGTCCGCGGATCTTGCCACGACGCTTAGCTCCCCCGCGCCCCCCGCTGCGTCCGCAACCGATGAGGTTCGCCCGGCCGCGTGGTCTGTCAAGCTGGGAATATCCCCTACAGCCCTGCGGGAAGGGCCCGAGATAACAAGGAGCGTGCACACCGTGCCCGAGGAGAACGTGAGCGCCACCCTGACTGTCGCCGTACCCGTCGCGACGGTGTTCGCGCTCCTGGCGGACCCGGCGACCCATGCCGCGATCGACGGCACCGGCTGGGTACAGGAAGCTGTTGACCGGGCGCCGCTGACCGAGGTGGGGCAGATTTTCCGGATGGACATGTACCACGCCCGCCATCCAGACGGTAACTACCAGATGGCTAACAAGGTTCAGGTGCTCGACCCGCCGCGCTCCATCGGCTGGCTGCCGGGGACGGACCGCAAGGGCGACGGTCACCTGGAGTTCGGCGGCTGGATCTGGCGTTACGACCTGGCGCCGCTTGGTCCGTCCGAGACTGAGGTCACGCTCACCTACGACTGGTCAGCGGTGCCGCAGCCCATCCGGGAGTACCTCACGTTCCCGCCATTCGGCCCTGAGCATCTCACCAACTCGCTGCACCACCTAGCCGAGCTTGCCGCACCGCCCCCGCCGGCGATGTAGCCGGGTGGCTACCAGATGCTGACCCGGGCCGAGGGCTCGAGCCACAGTTCGTCAGTGGCGCCGACGCCAAACGCGGTGTAGAACTCGTCGAGGTTCCGCACGATCTGATTACAGCGGAACTCGTCGGGGGCATGCCTGTCGATGGCGAGCCGCCGGATCACTTCCTCGTCCCTGGCCTTGTGCTGCCAGGAACGAGCCCAGGACATGAAGAATCGCTGCGCGCCAGTCAGGCCGTCGATCACCGGTGCCTCTTCGCCGTTCAGCGACACCAGGTAGGCCTTCCACGCTATGCCGAGGCCCCCCAGGTCCCCGATATTCTCCCCGATCGTCAGCGCTCCGTTCACATGCTGGTCAGGAGTCTGCTTCGGCGCCAGGCCGTCGTACTGCTCGATCAGCGACCGCGTCCGGGCTTCGAACGCCTGCCGGTCCTCCGCGCTCCACCAGTCGGTGAGCTTGCCGTCACCGTCATACTTCGAACCCTGGTCGTCGAAACCGTGGCCGATCTCGTGTCCGATGATCGCCCCGATCGCTCCGTAGTTGGCCGCATCGTCGCGGTCCGGATCGAAGAACGGATCCTGCAAGATCGCAGCCGGGAACACGATCTCGTTCATGCCCGCGTTGTAGTAGGCGTTGACCATCTGAGGGGTCATGAGCCACTCGTCGCGGTCGACCGGCTTGCCGATCTTGCTCACCTGGCGGCGGAACTCGAAAGCGTGCGCGGCGCGCACGTTGGCCATGAGATCCGCCGGGTCGATCCGCAGGCTGGAGTAGTCCCGCCAGCTAGCCGGGTAGCCGATCTTCGGCGTGAACTTCCCCAGCTTGAGCAGAGCCCGCCGGCGGGTCTCCGCCCCCATCCATTCGAGCTCGGTGATGCTGTGGCGGTAGGCCTCCAGGAGGCTGTCCACCAGGACATCCATCCGCTCCCTGGCCCTGGGCGGGAAATGCCGGCCGACGTATGCCCGGCCGACAGCTTCCCCCATCGCCCCCTCCACCAGCGAGACACCCCGCTTCCAGCGCTCACGCAGCTGGGGCGTGCCGCTCAGGGTGCGGGAGAAAAAGTCGAAATCCTCCTGGACGAACGCCTCGGACAGGTACCCGGCAGCGCTGTGGATCACCTGCCAGCACAGCCAGTCCCGCCACGCAGGAACGCGCTCGCCGGTAAGCAGCGAGGCCAGCCCGGTGCTGAAGCTCGGCTGGCGGACCACGATCTCGTCGAAGGCGCCAGCGGGCGGGTCAAGTGCCGCTAGCCAGCCGCGCAGGTCCGGCCCCTCAGACAGCACGCGGGCCCAGGTAAACAGGTTGTAAGTCTTCTCGCGGTCACGGCACGCGACACCGTCCCAGTGGTGCCCGGCCACCGCCGTCTCCAGCGCGAGCACCCGACCGGCTGCCCCGTCGGCATCCGGCAGCCCGGCCAGCTCGAACATGCGCCGCACATGACCGGCGAAGGCGTCACGCACGCCGGCGAACCGCTCTTCCCGGTAGTAGCTCTCGTCCGGCAGCGAGATACCCGCCTGCTCGAAAAACACCAGGTAACGCTCCGGGTCGCCAGGGTCGGTGTCAGCGAAGAGCTGGTAAAGACCCCCGATTCCCAGCAGCTCCAGCCGCCCGAGCGTCTCCAGCAACTCCGGGATGGAGCTAACGGCCCGAGCCTCCGCGAGCGCCTGACTGATGGGCCGCGAGCCGAGCACCTCGGCCCGGTCCGCGTCCATGAAGCTCGCATACAGGTCGCCGAACTTCCGCTCTTCGCTGCCCTCTGGTGCCGACGCGGCCTCTTCCACGATCTCGCGCACCGCGTTCTCGGCCGCGTCAGCCAGAAGCCGGAACGAACCGTCGCGCGACCGGTCAACGGGGATCTCGGTCCGCGCCAGCCAGCGGCCGTTAACGTGCCGGAACAGGTCATCTTGCGGGCGAATGCCGGAATCGAGCTTCGCCGGCCGGGATGCCAGATGGAAGCGTCATGCCCTCTAGCGTAGGACCAGCAGCGGCCAGCACTCCGAGCCACCTGGGTCCGCGCATCTGCGACCCGACTCTGCGCCTAACGGCCTAGAGAACCGGAGGCCTCTGCTGTCGCGCCGACCGGATACAAGCGCCCGGCGAGCACCGCCGCACCGGCAGCAACTCCTGCGGCCTGGATGTCGGACAGCCTCTGGCGGTCCCGGTAGCTCACAGCGCGACCAGGTCACGCTCGACCCGCTCCCGGACTCCGGGCTTGAGGTCTGCTGCCGGGATCAGGTCTACCCGGGTGCCGAGGATGGCTTCCAGCTCGGCCTCGAGCCGACCGAGCCCGAACAGGGTAAGCCGGCCGGCAGATCAGCGAGAAGATCCACGTCGCTGTCAGGCCGATCTTCGCCGCGAGCCACGCTCCCGAACACCCTCAGATTCCGTACCCCGCACGCCGCTGCAGCAGCGATCAGATCATGGCGACGGCGGCGCAGCCGCCTGCCTACCGCAGTCCGACGGGCAGCCCCGCCCCGCGCGCTCGCCACGCGTGACAGCTGGGGACCCCTGCTGTCGTGGTACCAGCAGCCGGGGACCCCTGCTGTCGCGCCAACCGGGCACAATTGCCCGGCGAGCAGCGCTGATCACCGGCTGCGCCGGCGTAGCGCTGGCCTTCGCCGTCGCTGCGGCCTGCGTCCGCAACGGCGGCTGCTGACAGCGGGCACAATGGCGCATCGTGAGACCGGCGACGCTTCAACGATCCATTCCTGGGCGATCGGTCACTAATGTGACCTCCCGGTAGCATATTTAACGGACGCTTCAACCCGTCGGGAACGACATGCCCGGTCAGGTCCGCTGGCTTCGATCGGCCGCGCTGGCGAAGGACGTGATGACTTGGTAAGCCGCGCCGGTCAGTCTCGCAGGGTTGTCATTGTCGGGGCAGGACTCGGGGGTACCGCTACCGCGATCCGCCTTCTCCAGTTCGCCAGGGAGCCCGTGCAGATCATGCTGATCGAGCGGCGGCCCGAATACCGGAACGCCGGGGTGGCATACCACCGGGAAAGCAACCACTGGCACCACGTCTTCAACATTCAGGCGGGCCGGATGTCGGTGTTCAGGGAAGACATCGATGACTTCGTGAACTGGGCCAACCACGAGGCGGACAGGTCCGGCTGGCCGCTGGATTGGAGCGGCTTCACGTTTACCGAATCCGGGCCTGCGCCCCGGAGGATCTACCCGGACTATCTCGCGGACCGCCTCGCCCAGGCCGCTCGCGAGGCACCGGACGACGTGACCCTGATCGAGGCCGACGGTGAGGTGGTAGATCTCGCGGTCCACGCCGACCACGTTGAGGTCGTGGTCGAGTCTCTCGCGCTGCCGGCCGACCACCCCGAGGCCGATCGAACGAGGCTCGTCGCCGACCACGTCATCCTCGCGACCGGACTCGAGCGAAGGTACCCCTCCTTCGCGGCCGGCGTCATGGATCATCCGTCGTTCGTCCGGCACCCGTACTCGGCGGCCGGGGCCGAGCGAATCCTCGACCTGCGTCCTGACGCCGTTGTGGCCATCATTGGCACTCTGCTCAGCGCGTACGACTCGGCGGCCCTTCTCCTGCGTCGCGGCCATGCCGGGAAGATCCACATGATCTCGAAGCTCAGGCCTGATCCTCCGGGCCTATCCCGCCGAGCATCGGCACCGCGTCCTCACCCTGCCGCCCCTGCGACGTGGCACCGACACCTACGAGGGCCGCGAGGAATTCATCGGGTACCTGCTCAGCGAATGGGAGCGGGCCTGCGCCGTCGTCACCCGCGAGCACCCCGAGGAATCGCCTGCGGTAGTGACCGAACGTGTCCTGAAATCGTGGGAGCCGTATCTTCCCGAAATCCTGGCGCGAGTCCCCTCCGACGACCTGCGCGCGCTGCTGGACAAATACGGGAGCCTCGTGGCCATGCTGCGGGTGGGTGTCATGCCGTACACGGCCGACATCGTCGATGCCGCGATGGCTGCGGGCGGACAAGTCGAGGTCACCACCGGACGAGTCGACGAGATCCGCGGCACCGAGGCGGGGACGCTCGTGCTGTCCATCTCCGGACCAGCCCAGGCCCAGGCCCAGGCCATCGAAGCGGACCTCGTGATCTCGAACTTCGGCCGGGAGTCAGACTATGAGCGGGTCAGCTCCCGGCTCTGGGTGAACCTGCTGCGGAACGGGATCGCCAGCGTGCACCGCCGCACCGGACGCGGAGTCGAGGTGGACGACTGCGGCAACCTGGTCGGAGCGACCGGAGCCCCGTCAGGACCGGTCTCGGTGGTCGGCAGCCCGCGTGAGGGCGACGAGATCGTCAGGAACGGCCGGATGGGCGCGTTCACGTTCAACCTCGCCGCGATCAAGAACCATTCGGTCGAGGTCGCCGCCACCGCACTGTGCCGGCTCGAAACCTGTTACGGCGAGGCTCGCCGGGACGCTGACCGATACCCCCGCTCCGGAACTGGCTCAGGCAGTGTCCTACTCGACCGCGCTCGACGTGCACAGGATGACCGCCAGGCGTCGCGACGACCGCCAGGCTTTCACCGCTCGACTAGAGGACAGCCTCCAGGCGATTCAGGACCTCACCATCCGCAGTGGCGGAACCCCCGTGACCGATCGCGGCCTGCGGCTGGCCGTCACCAGGGCGGCAGCGGCGAAACTGCAGGACACCTCGGTGACGCCGAGAGATCTCCGGTCCATTCTCGGCCTGGCAAAGGAGAAGTAGTGCCGCCAGCCGGGTGACCGTGAGGCTGGCATCATGACCTGCCATGGACTCGCACCGTGACAGCCGGCGCACGCGAAATCTTCGGAGTACTTCTCGTTGATTCAGGGTCAGCGAGTGTGAGCGGTGTCTGCAATCACACGAGGGAACCTGTCGATGGCTCCGTCCTGGTCGTAGAGTCACTCGACCCGGGACGCTACGACGCCATTGTCGCCTCATCCGCTGTGATCTGTTCCAGCGGTGGACGGACCGGCCACATGGAATCACTCTGCCGGTCGCGGGGAATTCCAGTACTGCGAGTCGACCGGGCCGAGCTCGACGGGATCGCCGGTCAGGTCACGGTCCGGATCGACCGCCAGTCGGTCACGCTCGGCGAATCCGGGTTCGCCGCCCAGGCCGCCAGACCCTTCGCCCTCGCACCCGCTGACCTCGGATCGATTTGCGTTGTCATCGCCGGCGCCACGGACGTCCGGACGACGAATGCGCTGCCTCATCGGGTTGAGCAGGTCACCAGCTTTTTCGTGCGCGAGGAGTTCATGTGCCTGTCAGCGGGCCTCCGCCCCCTCGACGCACTCAGGTCGCGACCGGCCGAGGCCGAGCAGTACGGCGCCGCGATCGGCATGGAACTGTGCACGATCGTCAAGGAACTCATCCCCGGCCAGCGCCTCGTCATGAGACTGCTCGACCTCCGATCCGACGATGCCGCCCAGATCACCATCCGTGCCGCTGTCGCTCACGAGCCCAATCCCGACCTCGGCCTGCACGGCGCCCGGTGGCTGCTGGCCGAGCACCACTACCCGCGAGCGTTCCTGGCCTTGCGCACCTACGTGCGGGAACGCCTGGGCCCGGATGCGGCACAACTGAGCTTCGCGGTGCCGTTCATCAACGACCAGGATGAATATTGGCAATTGCGACTCCGCCTTGGCCTGCCTGATGAGACTCCTCTGTCGGTCTTCATCGAGACCCCCGCCGCGGTGCACTCCGTACCCGGGTTCTGCGCCGCCGGAGCCAGCGAGCTTTTCGTCGGCACGAAGGACCTCGTCCAGTTCTACCTAGCCGCGGACCGGAGCAATCACCTGGTCGCGTCCTCCTACCAGACCCGGCATCCCGCCGTCATGGCCGGCCTCCGCCAGGTGGTCGAGTCAGCCCGCCGGAGCGCGACTCCGGTGCACGTTTTCGCCCTGCTCGCCGATCTGGAGCACTACGTGGGGCGCCTTTCATCGGACGGCTTCATGATGTGCACCGCCGAACTCCAGCAGCTGGCCCGCGCTCAGTCCGGCTGACGACGCACCCGCCACTATCCGGCCACAGGCGGAGGCCTGCGCGATGGCTGCCGATAGCCACGCTGGGTGCCGCAGCGGCGCTGGCTCTCGCATCGGAGAGTTCGGTGTAGGCCAGCACCGGGCAACCTGTACACCCATAGCCCGTCAGTCCTCCGAGTACCCCGCGCAGCCTTCCGTGATCATGAAGCAAGCCTTGATCACGGAACATGAGTCGCGCGATCACCCCTCCAGGGTTCCGTGATCAAGACCCCGACCATGATCATGGAACCTGGAAGGGGTGACTCGCCGAGTCCGGAAACCCGTGATCACCCGCCCGATGTTGGGTGTCAGACCTGGCCGGGGTTGGCCAGGCGGCGTGCCGTCCGGCTTTAAGAACTGGCCACGACCATGGCCTCGGTGCGAACACCTCTGGCTCTGGCGGCTACGCCACGGCGCACCTGGCAGGCTGGGCGCTATGGATCGGACACCTGCCTTCGCCGCTGACCCGGCAACATCCGCCTATTACGACCGCCGAGCGGCCGAGTACGACGAGTGGTATGCCGGCGAGGGGGTCTTCGCTCGCAGGGAGCGACCTGGCTGGCACGATGAGGTCGGCCAGGTGGTCAGGCTGGCCGCGAGCCTGCCGACCGCGCGGACGCTGGACATCGCCTGCGGCACCGGATTCTTGACCAGGCACCTTCAGGGTTTCGTCGTCGCAGTCGATCAGAGTCCGGCCATGATCACTATCGCGCGGTCCCGCCTGCCTGATGGGCTGGCGATCGTCGGCGACGCGCTCCATTTGCCCGTGGCCGACCATGCCTTCGACCGGGTATTCACCGGCCACTTCTATGGCCACCTGCCGCCTGCCGAGCGCCAGGAATTCCTCGCCGAAGCCCGGCGAGTGGCCGGCGAACTGATCGTGATCGATTCCGCCCGCCGACCGGGGATCAGCGCCGAGCAATGGCAAGAGCGAGTCCTGAACGACGGATCCAGGCACCAGGTCTACAAGCGGTACTTTGCCGCAGACCAGCTGGCCGCCGAGCTTGGCGGCGAGCCATTGTTCGACGGCACCTGGTTCGTCGCCGCAAGGGTGTCCTGGTGATCTCTGGGCCACGGCCATCTCGTTGCGGGGCCAACCGCTCGAGTACCCGATCCTGTAGGAGACTTTTTTCCTGTAGGAGACTTAACAACGAATATGATGGTCAACCCTCCTACAGGAGTAAATCCTCCTAGATCTTTTAGCCACCGCCTCGCACAAACCCGGCAAACCGGCCCAGACGTACGGCCACGCCAGTCCGACCTCCCCCAAGCCCGTCATCCTCCGCCCGGCTAACATCACGGAATTCGCGCCAGAGCCATGTTCCGTGATCAATGACCCGAGCCTGGTCGCGGAATCCCGGTGGCGTGAGTCCGGGAGGTGATGGTCGGGGGCGTGAAAGGCGGCTCCTGTCTCTGGGACGCGCTGGCACCTCGCTCTCCTTCCGCCAGGAGTGCCCTGCCCTCGCCGTTACAATTCCGATGTGTCGCAGAGCGGCGGAAACGCGGACCTGAGTATGCTGCACGGTTTCACTCGGATTTCGTCGAGCTTTGTCGGCCGGCTGGCTGAGATTGGCGAAGTAAGCGGGCTGCTGCGCGAGTTCCGCATGGTGACCCTCACCGGGGCTGGCGGGGTGGGCAAGACCCGCCTGGCGGATAAGGTCGCTCGCGGGGTGACGGCGGCCTTCGCTGATGGCGTGTGGCTGGTGGAGCTGGCTGGCGTCGGCGATCCTTCGCTCGTCGCGGCGCAGGTCACCGGGGCGCTCGGGTTGCAGGCGAAGGACGCCGGGGCCCTCTCGGCTCTGATCGCTCCTCGGCAGCTCCTGATCGTGCTAGACAATTGCGAGCATCTGCTGCCTGCGGTGGCGGAGTTCTGCGCAGCGGTACTTGAAGCCGCTGACGACGTCAGGATTCTGGCGACCAGCCGCGAGCCCGCGGGAGTGCCGGGCGAAGCCCGGTACCGGCTTGCGCCGCTCAGCCTGCCTGACCACCGCAACGCCGACGGCGGCCCGGGGCCTGAGTCCGAGGCTGTCATCCTCTTCGCCGACCGGGCCAGGTACGCCGATCCGCGTTTCAGGCTCGGGCCGGAGACCGCGCCGGCGGTGTCCCGGCTGGTCCGCAGGCTCGACGGGATGCCGCTGGCTATTGAGCTTGCCGCGGCCCGGATCGAGACGCTTGGCCTTACTCAGCTGGCCGATGATCTCGATCGCCGCTTTCAGCTGCTCAGCGGGGCCGACCGGACGGCCGCCCCGCGGCAGCGGTCGCTGACCGCGACGGCGGACTGGAGTTACCGGCTGCTTCCCGAGCACGAGCAGCGGGTGTTCCGCCAGCTGGCGATTTTCCCTGGCGGATTCACCCTCGACGCGGCCAGCTCGGTCGCCGGCCAGGACGCGGCGGCGGCTGTGCTGCACCTGGTCGACTGCTCGATGATCGGGCCGCCGCAACCGGGCGGCGATGGCCGCACCCGATACACGATGCTCGAAACGCTGCGCGTCTTCGGTCAGGACCAGCTCGCGCAGGCGGGCGAGACCGGCAATGCCGCACAGGCCCTGGTCCGCTTCGCGGTCGATCTGGCCGAGCTGGCCGCGCCCCAGTTTCTGACTGACGGCGACGCGGCGTCGAAGATCTGGCTGGACGCTGAGGCGGCCAGCATTCGGCAGGCTGTGAGCTGGTCGCTTGACCATGACCCGTCAAGCGCGTTGCGGCTTGCGGTTGCGCTCGGGCTCTGGTGGCATCGGCGCAACGAGTACCGCACTGGTCACGAGACGCTGAGCCGGGTTCTTGACCTGGCGAAGCCGGGCAGCCGCGTTTGGTGCACGGCTCAGCTATGGCTGGGAATGATGGCGAACGGCCTGCTTCGCCTGCAGGAGGCGCTTGACCGTTACGAGGCGATCATTTCCGCGCTCGGCGACGGGCCGCCGACGCATGTGCTGACCTGGGCACTGGTGAATAAGGGCGGAACGCTCGCCAATCTGGGGCGGCTGGACGAGGCCGCACCTTTCGTCCACCGCGCCCTTGATGGCGCCCGCCAGGCCGGCGATCTCTTTGGCGAAGCGCAGGCGCTTTACTGGCTCTCCGGCATCGGCCACTACGCCGGTGATCAGGCCGCGAGCCTGCGGTGGGCCCGCCAGCAGGCGATGATCGACCAGGCCAGACTCCCGAGCACGACCGCACTGCGCAGTCTGATGGCCCAGGTTATTCCGCTGATCGAGGCAGGCGAGCTGGCCCAGGCCGCCGCTCTTAGCGCCGAGGCGCTTGGCCTGGCGCAGCGGGCCGCCAACGCGGAGTACGGCTAACGAAAGCCTCTTTAGCCTGGCCAGGATCGAGCTGATGTCCGGCCGCCAGGATCAGGCCGCGGCGAGGCTGCGGGAGATGCTGGCGTGCTCGGATCGCGGGGTGACCTCGCTCAATCAGATCGACGGCTTCGACGTCTGCGGCCACTACTTCGTGCAGACCGGCCAGGCGGCCGCCGCCCTGACCCTCTGGGCCGCACAGGCCGCGCTGCTCAAGGCCAAGGACGTCGCAGACCCGATTGAAGATGCCCGGCGCCGCCGGGATCCGCAGGATAAGGCGCGCCGCCAGCTCGGCGCCGCGGGCACCCGGTCGGCGGAAGACCGGGGCGCGGCGATGACCGTCCAGCTAGCCGCGGAATTCGCGCAGCTGACGCTCGACCAAGATAAGAGGAAACGACCAGCCGCGACTGGCGTCGCCACGATGAGCCCACGCGAGCAGGAGCTTGTCCTGCAGGTCGCTCGCGGCCTGACCGACGCGCAGATAGCAGCGGAACTGTTCATCAGCGTCAGCACGGTGCGCTCGCACCTGGACCGGATCAGGGACAAGACCGGCTGCCGCCGGCGCGCTGACCTGACCAGGCTGGCACTCGAGGCGCGCCTCATCTAGCCGAGCCATTGACCGGGTAATTCGGACGGGTAATTCGGATTGGGTAATTCGGCCCCTGCCGCCTGCGCGCCAGTCCCGCTGAACTGGCTGTCGAAGTCACCAGATACCTCGAAGGAGATCACGATGACCACGACAGCACCCAGCCCGCTCCCCCGGCTGACGGGCGACGGCGAAGTCTGCGTAGCGGTCCAGACCGAGCTCATGATGGATTACCGGATGGTCTCGCCATTCGCCGACGCGTCGAAAACGCTCGCCGCGGCGGCGTTCGCAGACCAGCCAGGCCGGGTTCTTCACCATTACCAGCTCGGGCGGGGTGGCGATGGTAATGCCAGATTCCGGGTCGGACACCGGGTGGGGGGTGACCGATCTGCAGTTCCCCGCAGCGCCTACGGCACGGTCATCGACATCGCGGCGTATCAGGACTGGTACGCAGCGACGGTGGTCTGGGCCTGCACCTCGAGCGGCGTCTACTACGCGAGCAGCCAGCAGGCGTGGGCCTGGACACAGCATGAGCTCGGCCTGCCGGCCGGTTCGGTGATCGGCGGCGTGCGCGGCGCTGAACTGCGCCTACGCGAACCGGCCGTCCGTCGTCGCCGTCGAGGTCGAGCAGCCCAACTACACGCTGCCGCAGTCGCAGCTCTACTGCCAGCCAAGCGGCCAGGATGCCTACAACAACCTGATCACCTACCCGGGGACCTTCCTCGACTGGTCGGCTGGCCCGGTTCAGCTCCCCGGAGTGCCCGCACCGCAGCCAGGCGCGTTCGTCTGCGAGCCTGGCTGCGCCGAGTACAGCCAGCCGGCCGGGGTTCATGTGCGCCAGCGACCAATCCGGAGAGCACTCCGCTGTTCCTGGCCGGAACGTACCCGGTGCTCGCGACCGCCCTCAATTCATCAGGCGCTCTTGAGGCGTTCGTGATCGACGCCGATGACAGCAATTCGCTGAATTACCTGTCGCCGACCGGCGCTTCACCTTCACTAAGATCCCGATCGCGCAGCCGCCTGGCGACAACGGCCAGCAGGTCACCAGCTTCCGATCGGGTCGGTCGCGGCGGTCACCGATCTCAGCGGCGTCATCCACGTGATCGCCAGCACGACGAGCGGGAACTGTGCTGCACATCGTGGCCAGCGCGAGCTCGGCGACCGGCTGGAGCATCGCGGCGCCGATCCTGAGCTGAACTCCGCGGCCGAGCTCACCGCCGCGACCGATGAGGACGGCGACATCCATATCTTCGCCAGGGCCGACCGCACCGGCGCGGTCAGCCACCTCGTGCTGGCCACTGGCACGGGCGACTGGACCGCCGAAACGATCAGCATCGACATCCCGCACCAGGACTACGTGCAGCAGATCGCCACTTACTCGGCGACCCTGAGCGTCCTGGCGGCGAACGGGATGACCGGCTGCGGCCTGCGGTTCTACCTCCGCGCGACCGAGCCGGTGACGGTGCAGATCGACGGGTCAGAAGCCGATCTCGACAAGGAGATCGTCTACCCGGGCGTTACCGGCCCTGACGGCCAGGTCGTGATCGTCTGGCCGACCACGTCCGCTGTCCATGCCGGCGCTGTACGCCTGGTTCGAGGGAATGCCGCAGGCCGACTGGGTCGCGATCGACATGTCCGGGCCGATCCAGCAGGCGATCAGCGGCATCACGACCGGCGAGGAGCTGCTGAGCCTGCAGACCCAGTTCAGCTACAAGACCTACTACACCTCGGGCAACCTGCTCGATGGCGTGACCCGGACCAGACGCTGACGCCGCAGCGACCGCCATCGGCACGGTCATGGGCCTGGCCAGCCAGCCGGAGGTTTCCGAGGTTTCCGCTGACCGGCTGCACCCCTCGTCCCAGCCGCACGCGGCCAGGTACGTGAAGGACTGGAATGGCACCCCGGTCGACGATCCACCGCAACGGCGGTCCCACCAGCACTTCCGGCTCAACTTCGCCGGGGACCGGTCCAGTACGAGCCGCTGGACGCCGACGGCGCCGCCGCCGCCCGGGCCGAACTGCTCGAGGCGGGCACCTGGCTGCCGACGTGTCCTGGACCGACGTGTTCTGCGCCGTCGCCGACGCCGCCGGCTCGGTCGCCACCGTCGTCGTCAGCGCGGTGGGTGATGTCATCGACGCGACGATCACGATGGTGGTGGCCGGCGTCACGTACGTGTGGGACGCCGTCATCCAGGGCGTCGGCCAGCTGCTTGACCTGGTGCAGACCATCTTCTCCAGCCTCCAGGCCGACTTCTGGGCACTGGTCGGCTGGCTCGGCTGGGTATTCAACTGGAACGACATCCTGCTGACCCATCAGGCCATTTCCTACTTCCTGACCAATGGCATCGACTGGGCCAAGTACGCGATAGGCCAGGTTCAGGGCACGATCGATCAGGCGATCACCGGTGTTCAGGCCGACCTCCAGAACGCCGTCGCCGGCTTATCTCGGCAGTCAGGTAGCGTCCGGGTCCACCGTCGCCTCGATCGTCTCGGCCCAGCCTGCGCCCGCCGCCCGGGACCGATCTGAGCGCCGATCCGAGGAACGTATCTTCGTCCGGGGCCTGCGGGCCAACGGCAACGCGCGACGATCACCTCCAGCGACCTCCAGCCGCCGCCGCCGGTGGTCACCGCCGCCGAGGCTCCTGCTGAGCCCAGGTAGCGGGTACGCCAGCGCCGCCGCGGACTCGACCCAGCTGCAGGCGTTCGTCACGCTGGCCGAGCCGACGAAGGCCAATACCGCTGGCCTCTTGGCCAGCCGCTGGCGAGTCGTGCAGGCCGCCGCCAATGGCGCCTCCTGGGGACTCGGCCTGGTGCAAGAGGGCGTCGACACGATGTTCGGCCTGGCCGCTGACGCCATCGACGGGACCTCCACCATGCTCACGGCAGACCTGGGACATTCCGCTCGTCACCGACATCTACAAGTGGGTGACCAACGGCAGCGACCTGAGCGCGCTCGACGTGAGCTGCCTGCTGCTCGCGGTGCCCGCGACGATCACCTACAAGGTGATGTTCGGGGAAAGTCACCGATCCCTGACCAGGCGCGCACTCGACGCCATCATGGCCGCCTACCCGGCGCCGCCCGGCCAGGGCAGCGACCGCGCGCTCCCGGCGCCTGCCAGCGCCGCGTCAGCGCGGGGACCGGTCAGGACGCGGCCGCGACGCCCGTGGAGATCTGCGCAGCGGCTCGGCAATATCCTCACCGGCCTCAGCTACATCGCCTGCGGCCTCTTCGAGGCCCAGGTCGATCTCGGACCGCGCTGTGGACGTCCAAGACAGGCGCAGAAGCGGAAAGAGCCGCGATGCCCGGCCGGATGGCGCGGCCAGTTCTGGGCCCAGCGGCCAGGAGTGATCTGGGAAGCGCTCTACGTCTTCACCGAGGCCATGGCCGCGCTGTTCTCCGGGCCGTGATATTCGCTCCGAACTGGAACAACCTGGACTGCGGCACCGCCGAAGGCATGGCGAACTGGATGTGGGGGGTCGGCCACCTCCAGTGGGTCCTCGACCTCGTCGCCCTGTTTACAAGAAGACGGTCGTACAGAAGCTGTGGCTGTGGCGCAGGCCCTGCGGTCCTTCATCACGGTCTGGGGCGGCGTCCAGATCGTCTTGCAGATCATCGGCTGGTTCAGGCTCGGCGCTAAGAGCTGGCCAGGAACAGTCGGCGGCCTGCTGACCGCGCTGCCGAACGCGGGCAAGTGCCTGATGTCGCCCCTGGCGCAGGAGCTGACGGACGGCGTGCCGCTGCCTGCGCTCATCGAGGCCGCGATCGACATCGATGGCAATCTGATCGGCGGCATCTTCTACATACTCAATGCGGTGATCAGCACCTAGGAGCGGTGCTAGCGACCAGGGCGCCGGCCCGGCACAGGCTGGGCCGGCGCCTCGTGGCAGGACTAGCCCCCACCTGGGGCGGCAGGGGTGACGGCCAGGCCGGAGTCAACCCTGACCAGCCCCGAGCGCCGGAAGCTACGCGCATGCACGCTAACCGACCGGAACCACCCCGCCTGGAACTCGCTGACGAACGATCACTCCAACGCAGGACACGCGACACTGCGGATTCTCGCAGGCTGACCAGACCAGTCAATGCACACAGCCTTCGCATCGCGAACCGGGCCTACTGTCCTCCGCATCTGCCGACGAGCGCGTGCCCGAGCCAGGTTATCTATCGCTGTCGGGAGAGTCACCGAAGAGTGTCGGGTCGAACGGCTGGGTTCCCGTGCTTCCAGTCCACATAGCCGCCAGCGGCATGAGGTCCTTGATCCGGACGCTCCTGATGCCTTCGGCCGCGGGGAGGATGACGCGGATATAGGGGTGGTAGTCGAAGAGCACCTGACGATCCCGGCCGCAGGGACCGACCGGCCCGCGCCCGAAATTCCCCACCGCCACGATGGCAGACAACTCTCTTGCCCCGGAGGCTCGGGCGTGGCCCAGGGCGACAAGTTCAGCGCACGGGCCGCCAGTGAAGTGGTAGAGGTTGATGCCGCCGTACATCTTGCCGTCGACGTCACGGACGGCGGCGCCCATGGTGTGCACTCCATATTCGCCGTCGGTATTCGCATCCACGATCTGCCGGGCGAAAGCGATGAGTTCCAGGTCATCAGGCGTCAGGTCTCGGCTCGGAACAGCCATGCGCACCACCCTAGGGCTGTCATCTCGGGGTCCGAGGCGCGTGATCACCCCGGCAACGTTTCCTGATCAAGATCTCGACCTTGATGACGGAACCATTCTGATCCGCGCCCAGAACGAGCACTGGTGCTCAGTCGCGAAAGTTGTCTCAAGCCGCGGCCCGGGCGGCAGAAGCGAGAGCACCCGCTGGCTAGCGGCCGAGTACTTTGGCCACCAGGCTGGTCCGGCCGGGTGGCCGAACCTGGCGAAATTCGTCCAGTCCCGCCGCATTGCCGCGGCCAGCCTGAACTGGGCCGGGGTGAACGCCGCGGGAAGCGCCGTGTTCCGCAATCTGAAGAGGTACTGGACTTCCGATTCGTGCGCCGCGCCATAAGGGAACCCGACCGGCGGCAGGTAGCGCTCTGGCGCGTGCTCGTCCTTGAACTCATAGGCGTAGGTCGGTACGTACCCGGACAGTGCTTGCTCGGCTGACAGCGCCGGGCAGGCGAAGATGGCATCGGTACCGACTGCGCCCATGGCCACTGCCGGACTTGAGTAAGCGCTCAGCGGGTACTGAGCCGCGATGGCCGCCGCGGCCGGGGCGGGTACTCCTAGCGTGGACTCGATGACGTCCTGGCAATCCGCTGTGGTGACGGTCGTTCCGGCGAGCTGACGGAGCGCGACGAAGAGCCGCCACTCGTCGTGGTTCGTCCCGATGATGACCGGCACCTTGCTGAATTCACCGCTCTTGAGCGCCGAGCCAATTGACTGACTGAGCACCCGGCCGTCAATATCTGGGCGATATCCTGCGAAGTTCTCGTTATCTATAATTGTCTTGACCGGCAGTTCGCGCAGGCAAGATGCCACCTTCGTGGTGCATCCGACCTGCGTGGCGAACGCCGCACCAGCGGACTCGGCCGTCGTCAGCGGTGCCTGGACCAGGTTGTAAGTACCGCTGTCGATGATGGCCTTGGCGAACAGGCCGCGGGCACCAGGGGAGGCCAGCTGGGTCAGCCGAGAGCGCCGATCCGGTAGTTGATCGTGACGACGATGACGCCGTGGCTCACCAGGGCGGCCGGGTTGTAGTCGTCGCTCTCGCCCACCAGCAGCGTGCCGCCGTGCAGCCAGACCATGACGGGCAGCCGGCCGGTGCGGTGCTGCCTCGGCGCGAAGACGTTGAGGTAAAGACAGTTCTCCGTGGTGCTGGCCACCCCGAACGGGGATGACGGCTGCGGGCAATGCGGCCCGAACCTGGTCGCCGCGCGAACGCCCCGCCAGGGCGCGGGCGGCCGGGGTGCCCGCCACCTGAGCGGCCCGACTGGCGGTGCCGCGTAAGGGATACCGAGAAACTCCTCCATCGGGCCGGATGTCTTGCCCTGGATGGCGCCGTCCGCGGTGGCGACTACCAGCTCGCTCCTGGCGGGCGCCCGCCGCGCCGGGTCCGCGCTCGCCCAGGCGGCAGCCGAGCGGCGGCTACGAGTCCTGTCGTGATCAGCGCAAGACCAACCCGGGCCGCGGATCGCCGGCCAGGACCATTGTCCTGGCATGTGCTGCTCCCTTTCCCTCGACGGCCAATTTCATGGTGACCGCCTCAGTGTGGGGTTCGCATTGCTGGCTGCCATCAGTCATTTGACCGGTTCCGTGGTCATCCCCGGCGTGCCAGGAAAGCTCTACGCCGCCACCGACGGCCGTCATTTCTCGGCGCGGCCGTCGCCCTGCTCTGCGAGGGCGACCCGGCTATCAGCACGGCAATCAAGCACGTCTAACGGTCAGTCATACCGGCCGGACCGACCGCAGCGCCGGGGTTACCGGGCCGCTGGGGATTGACGCGGAGCTAGCCGCGTCCGCCTCAGGAAACCTGCTCGTAGCGGCATGGGCCAATGGCTCGTGGATATACCTTAACGACACAGGTAAGACAGCCTGGTCGACCCCGCTCGGCCTTGGCGACGGCGGTGCCGGATTCGGCAGCCTGGCCTTCGTGACCACCAAGGTCGCCTGGGCCGTCTACGGGCCGGTCAGCGATTTTCCTGCCAACTTCGGCCGGCTCTACGTCACTCGTGACGGCGGCAGGCACTGGAAGCTGCGGACGCTTGCTCCAGCCTCCTGAATCACGCGACAGCTAGTGCCTAGAAAACGGCCACTTCAGCCCCGATCGCCAGATGATCATGGTAGTAGCGCGCGTTGCGCATGGTGAGGTGGACACAACCGTGCGACGACGACGTGAGACTGCCGGCGTGGAAGGCGATCCCGCCTGGAGCGAAGAACACGGCATACGGGATCGGCACGCCGAAACTGGTACTGATGTAATGCGCCCCGGCCTTCCAGGCGACGTGGAAGACACCGCGCGGAGTCGGGTCGGCGTGCCCGCCCGGCTCCATGCGCACGGGACCGTAAATAACTCGGCCATTGGACTGCAGCCAGCTGACGTGGTCACTTAGATCAACGCATGCGGATGCCGCGGCCGGGCAGGACCGGCGGGCACCCGGACTGAGCGCCAGGCCGCCGGTGCCGGCCGGCGACCGCGATGCTCTTGGCGGGCTCGCTGGCGCCTGGCTGGCGGCTGCGGTCTTCCCGGCCCCTGGCCAGCTAACGGGCGCAGCCGCCCGCACCGACGCAGTGACCGCAGCCTCGGGAGACATCACCAGCCAGCCGACGGTCACGATGGCCGCCATTCCCAGGACAGCCATAGCGATACGCCCGGCGACTCGTCGGCGGCGGCGGTCGCACCTGGGGGCCGCCCGCGCGTGCCGGCCAGGACGGTTGTCGAACATGTATCTCCTTCGGGTCCCTCGGGCTGGCCTTCCGGCAGCTTTGGCCGCAGCTGCCGGCCTCACTCGTGATGGTTGCCTCTACCCCCTATAAACGAGTCATCCGCCGGCAGGTGTTGCGATCGGCCGGCTGAGATCTATACCGCAGGCCTGCGGTGGACTGGGTGGCGATAATGCCCTTATGGAGCTTCAGCCGGCCAGAGTGGAGTTTGACAGCGAGGAGTACACCCGCCGGTCCCGGCAAGGCCCCTGCTTCGTCTGCGCGATCCTGGCCGGGAACCCGGACTACCCGCACCACTACGTGTACGAGGACGCTGACACCATCGCGTTCCTCGCCCATCCGCCGACCCTGCTCGGCTACTGCCTCGTCGCACCCAGGCGACATGTCGAAAGCTGGCTACACGACCTGGAAGAGCCCGAGTTCATCGCCCTGCAGCGCGTCGTGCGCCGCGTCGCCCTGGCCGTAGCCGCCGCTGTACCGACCGAGCGCATGTACAGCCTCAGCCTGGGCAGCCAGCAAGGCAACGCGCATCTGCACTGGCACGTCGCCCCGCTCCCCCCCGGAGTGCCCTATCACCAGCAGCAATACCACGCTCTCATGGCCGAGAATGGCATCCTGGACATCGACGAGGATGCGCAGTCCAAGATCGCAGACGCGATCAGGCGCCAGCTCTGACGGGACCGGCCTAGACAGCCACTTTCTCATCGTGATTCACAAGGGCGCGTGCACGCCGAAGATTTCAATCTCGCAGCGGGCCGCGCCGCTTCGGCTGATCCGGGCATCGGCTGTTATCAATGGGACTCGGAGAGCTTCGGCAAGCGCGACATACTGCGCCTCATACTGCGCGTTGTAGGCGGACAGATTGGCGTGGAGGCTCTTGATGCGCGGCCAGAGGGGAAGGACGTCGTGCCTCTCGATGGGGATCGCACGGTAGCCGGAGAGCGCCGCGTCAGCTTCTCGT
The DNA here is from genome assembly GCA_963819285.1 of uncultured Actinomycetota bacterium. Classification (GTDB taxonomy): domain Bacteria; phylum Actinomycetota; class Actinomycetes; order Streptosporangiales; family Streptosporangiaceae; genus Chersky-822. The sequence goes on along the minus strand of CAWFVM010000004.1, from coordinate 107,021 downwards.
TCGGTGATCTTCCTCCCGCGCCTGAGCCCGAGCAGCGCGGAGATGATCTCCCCGTCGAGTACGTAAGGCGCGTGCAGGGTAGGCGCCGAGGCCAGTCGCAAGGCGATGGATTCGCCTTCCCGAGTGTCCGCCGCCAGCAACTGGACCAGGGCTGAGCAGTCAACGACAGTCAACCTCCGGCCCTGCCGTCGTCGATGACCGAGAGGATATCGGCGGTGCTGATGTTCGCCGTTGCGCCCCTGCGAGCCTGCTCGACGGCTTCCGCCACGGTGGGCTTCGCCGCCTCTTTCTCTATCAGGCCGCGGAGATACGCCTGAAGCGACTGCCCTGCCTGCGCCGCACGGATCTTCATAGTGCGCACAGCATCGTCGGAGACATCCCGGATGGTAAGCGCCGTCATGAAGTCATTTTAGCATCCCTGAAGGCATTATGCTGTCAGGAGAGGCGAGAAGACTGCGCTCAGCTCGATGGTGTGACGTCGTTCTCGGCGCGATCGCGGACCATCTGCAGCCCCTGACCGTCCTCAGCGGGCTGCGCTCACCGAATTTCAATGCCAAGCGGATCGACGACGGCCGGATCGAGCCGCTCGCCGAGCTGACCGGGCTGAAGGAGCTGAAGTTCCCGGCCAATATGTTCACGACCCGTCAGGTCGCCTGGCTGCGGTCCAGGCTCCCCGATACGGTCGAGTCAAGGTCGCTGGGCCCGATCGTGAAGTTCGAGCTGAGGGACGAGGACACCAAGGACGTCGTCCGCGTCGGCAAGCGCAAGCCGCAGCTCAGCTCGGTCACCGACGCGGCCCGCATCGGCAGGCATGTCGACGAGTTCTGGCAGCTGGTCGAGGCCTTCCGGCACGACCCGGCTCTCACCCGGACTGACGTCTTCGCGCTACCGCTCCGGAATCAATTCCACCTGGTCCGGATCGGCATTTCCTCGATTGATCAGCAACCGGCGGTACTCCCATGCGAGTTTCAGCACAGCGGCACCGGCCGCCTGCATCAGCTGGCCGCCAGCTCCCAATTCGTCGATCGACGTCTCGGTAAGGGCGAACCCCTTCGTACTGCTCCTTCGTGACGGGCCGAAGTGAGCCGCTGGAAGAACTCCCACTGCTCATAAGCGATCTCCGCGGAACTCGAACCCGTGCCCGGACTTGCGGCGACCAATTCCGCCACATCCCGTCTGACTTGTTCCCCTTCAGCACGCCCAGGTACGTGACCGCTCGCGCGGCTGTGGTCCCCGGCGGCTGCCCTGGATGATCTCACGGACGGCGCTTTTCCAGTCGGCCACGAAACATAGGGAGGCCCTGGTCCGAATATAGGGGCTGTCCCCGTCGAGGCGGGCCGGTCGCCTGGAGCACTCTCGGATCATGTAGCTGGTTGGTGCGCTGCCGGCTGCGCCCAGGTATCCGCAGGCGGCCCGAGGCCGACGACATGGAGGTATGGCAATGAACGCACGAGGATGGTTGCACGCGGCCCGAGCGGCAAGCGGTGCCGCGCTGGCCTTCGGGCTCGCGGCCGGGGTGGTGACCGCGTCCGGTACCGCGTCCGCGGCCGTCACGGCTCCGGCCCGGAACTGCTGCCGGATCCTGACTGAGTCGGCAGCGGCGGGCTGGGGAAACAACTTCGTAGGCCAGCTAGGCGACGGAATCAACTTTCAGGTCCAGAGTCCGAACTGGACCGCGGTCAGCGGGCTGACCAGCGGCGTCGTGCAGGTCTCGGCCGGTAATGAGTTTGCCGTGGCACTGACCTCGGATGGTAGCGTCTGGGCCTGGGGCGCCAACCTGGACGGCGGTACGTCCGAATTCAGCGACGTCCCGGTGCAGGTTCCCAGCCTGACCGGCATCGTGCAGGTCTCGGCTGGCACTAGCGAGGGCGTGGCGCTGCGCTCGGACGGCACGGTCTGGACCTGGGGCAACAACCACGGTGGCGACCTGGGCAACGGGACCACGGGCCCGAGCAGCGCGCCGGTTCAGGTGTCCGGGCTGACCGGAATCACTCAGGTCTCGGCCGGCGATGACTACGTGCTGGCATTGCGCTCGGACGGCACCGTGTGGGCCTGGGGCCAGAACGACGTCGGTGAGCTGGGCAACGGGACCACGAATGACAGCAGCGTGCCGGTGCAGGTCATGGGCTTGTCCAGGGTCACGGCCATCTCGGCGGGCGGGGATCACGCGATGGCGCTCGCGACCAAGGGCTTCGTCAACATGCTCAGCGCGGTCTATGGGTGGGGCGGAAACGGATCCGGCCAGATCGGCGACGGCACCTACCGCGAACGGCCAGTCCCGGTGCAGGTAAACGGCATCGGCCCGCAGCACATAAGCGCCATCGCGGCAGGCGGCGACTTCTCCATGGTGCTCGGCTCCGACGGGTCGGTGTGGGACTGGGGCGACAACTTCTTCGGCCAGCTCGGCGATGGCAACAACGACAACGCGATCGTGCCGCTGCAGGCACAGGGACCGGGCACCGGGGTCACCCAGATCTCGGCCGGCGCCAATCACGCGCTCGCGCTGCTTTCCAACGGCACGGTGCAGGCCTGGGGCTACAACGGCGCAGGCCAGCTCGGCGACGGGACCTATGCCTTCAACGTCGCCAACCCCTCGCCGGTCCAGGTCACCGGCCTGGGCAGCGTCACCCAGATATCGGCGGGGGCGAACTTCAGCCTGGCCATACGGCAGGTCCCATTCATCCAGCTGCAGGGCATCAGCGCAACAGCGGGAAGGCAACAACAATGAACGCACGACGATGGTCTCGGCACGCGGCCAGGGCCACAGGCAGCGCAGTACTCGCCCTCGGGCTGACGGCAGGGGCGGCGGGCGCGTCCGGCGCCGCCTCCGCAGCGGTCACGGCCCCGGCCCGGAGCTGCTGCAGGATCCTGTCCGAATCGGCGGCGGTGGGCTGGGGAATGGACAGCAACGGCCAGCTCGGCAATGGACTCACTGGCGACGCCGCAGCCGTCATCCCGAACTGGACGGCGGTCAGCGGGCTGAGCAGCGGTGTAGTGCAGATCTCGGCCGGTGCTGGTGGCGGCCTCGCGCTGACCTCGGACGGGACGGCGTGGGCCTGGGGCGCCAATCTGGGGAACGGGACGCCCAGCATCAGCGACGTCCCGGTGCAGGTTCCTAACCTGACGGGCGTCGTGCAGGTCTCGGCCGGCTCCGGCGAGAACGCCGTCTTGCGCTCCGATGGCACAGTCTGGACCTGGGGCGCCAACTACGGTGGCGACCTGGGCGACGGGAACACCACCCCGAGCAGCATTCCGGTCGAGGTGACCGGGCTGACCGGAGTCACTCAGATAGCGGCCGGCCAGGACTTCGTGCTGGCACTGCGCTCAGACGGCACCGTCTGGGCGTGGGGCTCTAACCCGGATGGCGAGCTGGGGAACGGGACCGCGAATGACAGCAGCGTGCCGGTCCAGGTCGCGGGCCTGTCCAGGGTCACGGCCATCGCGGCGGGCACGCAGGACGCGATGGCGGTGGCGACCAAGGGCTACGTCAACATGCTGAGCGCTGTCTATGAGTGGGGCGCCAACGAAGACGGCCAGGTCGGCGACGGGACCTACCGGGAACGGCAGTCCCCGGTACAAATCAACGGCATCGGCGCGCAGCACGTGAGCGGCATCGCCATCGGGAACGACTTCTCCGTGGTGCTCGGCACGGACGGGTCGGTCTGGGACTGGGGCCTCAACCAGCTAGGCCAGCTCGGTGATGGCAGCAACTTCGATACGATCGTGCCGATGCAGGCGCAGGGCCCGGGCAGCGGGATCACGCAGGTCTCCGCAGGCTACCGGCACGTGCTCGCGCTGCTTTCCAACGGCACGGTGGAGGCGTGGGGCGACAACTTCAGCGGTGGGCTGGGCAACGGGACATCTGACCCGGGCGTTCCCAACCCGGCGCCGGTCCAGGTGACCGGCCTGGGCAGCGTCACCCAGGTGTCCGCTGGATGGTTCTTCAGCCTGGCCATCAACAAGGTGCCGTTCGTCCAGTTGCAGGGCATCGCTAAGGGATAGCGAAATGAGGATCACCGTCCTGGCGGGGACCGAGCCGCTCGGCCCCTCCCAGGAACGGCCTTAGTCGCTGGAGCGACGGCGGTGAAGAGCTCCGCTGGCGATGACGTGAACGACAAAGTCGGCTGCGTTCCTCGCTGCCGCGCGCTGCTGATCATCGGTCTTGTCAAGACCCCAGTCTGAGATCGCCTTAACCACGATCCAGTCCGGAGCCACGCCCTGCCTCGCCGCCTCGTAGACGCCGGTGCCTTCCATCTCACCCGCGAGGGCGGTCGGGAAGTCCTCCCGCAAGCTGATCACCATCGACTCGGAGTTCACCAGCATGGACGAGGTCAGCACCAGACCGGAGTGAACGTGCGCGCCGGACCAGGTGGGCTCCCCGGCCTGAAAGCATTTCAGTAATGTCGGCGACGTCTCGACATGGGGACCGCGGTAGATGTTTCGCTGAACGCCACCATCGTCGACCACCTTGCGGTGGTCAATGTCGGCGACCTCCCGGGCGACGATGATGTCACCGATCCGCTGGCCCTTGTCAGGGCGCAGGCCGAAGCAGATACCGGTGAGAATGACCTGGTCGGGCCGGCATTGGTCGATCATCAATCTGGCCGTTTCGTACATACCGTTGACCGAGGCAGTGCCCTGCTTGACAGCCTGAGCGAGGAAGATCTCGCTGCCTGCCACGAAGCCCAGAGCGTGGACCGTCCGGCGACCGTCGTAGCTGACCGCGGGATCCTGGCGCACGTGCCTGCGCACGGACCGCAGCACGGCATCTCGTTCCTCCGGCGTGACCACGAGGATCAGTATCCGGCCGGTCGCCACCACCTTCCTGAAGCGCTCGTCGTGACGGCTGATCGCCTGCCGGTTGCGGGTGATCTCCTGGCGGACGGCCACGTAGGCAACCGGGACGGAGAGGGCGCCGGCCACGCTCACCAGCCAGCCGAGCAGCGCGGCCGAAGTGGTGCCCGGCGACAAACCCGAGGGGTCAGAGAAGGACAGCCGATGCAGCAGCCAGCTCAGCGCCAGAAAGTACGTAGCAGGATGGCCTCGACACGATGCCAGTCCGCACGCACTCGCCTCTGCATCCGCGACGAACCGCGCGCAAACGGCGATCGCCGTGGCCAGCCCGGCCAGGTAGAGCAGCAAGAACCCGCCGCCTGCGACTTGCCGGCCGGGGACCCGCTCAAGCCTGCCTGGCGGTGCGAGCAGGATCACGCCGTCAGCCGGGTAGGCGGTGCGGATCGCCCGCAGCGATCCGGCGATCGCATGGCGCGCCTCCGGCGTGGAGATCCCGCCTTCCAGAATCACCAGCGGCTCGGTCACTTCCACGTCACCAGTTCGCGCCGTGCCCCCAGCCGACGCTTGCACGTCAGCACGGATGAGAGCCGAAAGTCGTACTGTCATGAGCCTCAGAAGATCATCGAGGCGGCCTGGGTCCGGCTGGTGCACCAGGGGCGCCGACCAGTGATGCCAGGGGAGAGACTCGGCCGACCGGGCCTGCCCGGATGAGGATGGCCCACCCATCCTGGCCACCCAGGCAAGCTGACGCACGAGGCCAGCGGTCAGGAACACGCAAATCCAGAGCATGGCCGAGCCGACCGTCAGCAGGGCAGCGAGGCGAGCTACGGGCAGCAGCAAGGCGAATGCGGCGACAAGGATGGCGACAGCAGGCGGGAGCGCGTAGACCGCTAGATCCCAGTGATGATCGAGCCAGCGGAGCAGGCGGAGCCAGTGCCCGCCAGAGCGCGCCGGCCCCCTGCCCGCAGGTCTGCGCAGGACAGCGAGTCCGCCGCCGTCCTGCACAATTACCTCCCCATCCCGCGCGGCCAGGTACAAGAGCAGAACCAGCGGCGCACGAGACCGGGCCAGGCCGGACGCTCCGGGTGGCCGGAGGGTGGCAATGGCCTGATCGCCGAGCGGAGCTCCCCGGATCTCGGCTGCTGCCAGCCTCGCCTGGGTGAAGGACCACCGCAGCGATCGGCACTCAACCGCGAGGTCCACCTGAGGGTTGCTCATCAGCTACCTCCCGCGACAGTGCCAGCCTGATGATGCAGGCAAGCAACCGGATGGGAGCCAGGGGCGCCCATCTGACCAGGCGCCAGTCCCCCGCCATAATGGTTCCCCGTTGGCGGCACCATTACCTTCAGCAGGAATGGCATAACCTCCATTGTCACTATCAATCTGGCGATGCCCACCAGGAAGCCGGAGGTCTCGCTCAGCAGGCTGCTCATCGCTCATGGGTGAGCACGACGGCCCGGCAGATGCCGACGATAGCCTGGCCATGTTCTTTATGGTGGCCATGTTCTTGTGGTGCCGTGCCCAGGCAGGTGCCCCCGCAGACGACTTCAGCGCTTAATCGCCGTTGCTTTATGGTGAGGCTGGACGGCATGGCAGAGTCGGGGCCGAATCAGGCGAGAGGCTGGTGATAGGGAAGGACTGCAGGATGCTCATCGGGGGCGTGCGGGCTGAGCACCGCGCTCGGCTGCTTTCGGCGCAGGCCGACGCGCTCAGGGTGCGTTCCGAACGACTCGGGTCAACCTCGGATCGAGACGAGGCCATCCGCCTCCGGCGCCTGGCCGCTGATGAGTTCGGCAGCGGAACCGAGTGGCTCATGACCATGCTGACACTGCGCGACCAGCTTATGGGACGGTGGCTAGCCGAGAAACGATCGGCGGACCTCGACCAGTTGCTCGATGTCGATGCGGAGCTCATGCCCGATCTCGAAGACCACGAACGGATCATGCTGCTGCGGAGCCAGATCAGGCAGCTGTGGGACCGGCTGAACCGGAGCGGCCCTTTCGAGGATCTCGACGTGATCATTGAAGCCGCCCGGGAGGTCGAACGGCTGGCTAGTCCGCCCGCCAACCAGGATCTTTCTGACCTCTGCTATTTCCTGCAGCTTCGGTATGCGCGAACGCACGACGTCACAGACCTGAACGAGGCGGTCGCCGCCGGGCGGAGCGCGGTTCAGGATCCGTCCGCCGACTCTGACCAGCAGGCAGTGCACCTGTCGAACCTGTTCGGCGCCGTCATCGAGCTCGCCGAGGCGAGCGAGTCGTCGCGGGCGTTCTCGGAGGCGGTCGAGATCGCTAAGCGAGCGGTCGGGCTGTTCCCGGAGTCCAGCCCGAAGCGCACGATGCATCTGGCTAATCTTTCGACCGCCCTGTGGGCACGCTTTCAGGCAGGCGGGAACCGGGACGACCTTGATCGTTCGGTTGCCTGCGGGCAGCAAGCATTCGATGCCAGTCGAGCGGGCGATCCAGGATTCAATGAACTAGGGGCGAGCCTGCTCGTCGCGTTGACGCTGAAATTCCGCCGGTACAACGACGACACCGCCGTGGACCGAGCGCTGGCCGTGATCCGGCGAGGAGGCATCGATCCCAGTCCGGGCTGGATACAGAGCCTGAAGGCTCTTATTGACGCGCTGACACAGCGTATCGAAGTAGGGCGTGAGCTGAGCCCCGGCCCGAGCACCTTGATCCAGCACCAGCAGATCCGCGCTGGCCTGCTCAGGTCCTACGAAGACGGCCTGATGCTCATGAGCACCCAGATGATGGGGGTCGGCGCGGCCGGCGCGAACTTGGAAATGGTCGACGGTGCTCTCGAGGTACTCCGAGAGGCGACCGAACTCGACGGTGAACTCCGGCGGACCATTTACCAGAGTCTGCGCGGTGAGATGCTGATGCGACGCTGGCAGATCACCAAGGCCCGGGCCGACCTAGACACGGCGATAAGCCTCTTCATCGGCGCTGCGGCGGAGTTCGCCGCTACCGGAGACTCTCTCGAGCTGGCCGCCCAGAACGGCATGTCCGCGGCGAGCGCCCTTGTCCGGCGATTCCGGCGGCGACGGCACGCGGAAGATCTCCGAGCTGCGGAACGCCAGCTGGATCGGGCGATGACGCTGGCGCCGTCCGCAGGAGCCGAATCGCATGACGAAATGCAAGCGCTTCAGAAATATATCCGCGACATCACCGCGAAGCCGCCATTGATGCTCACCCACGGCGACACCGGCGACGCAGACAGGGAAGACCTCAGCTCGCCCTATTCGCTGGCCAACCAGCTCGCCTGGAGCGAGGGCAGTCCCAGGTCGTCCGGGCTGACCTGGGTCCACACCCGAGAGGACGCAGCCGGGCCCGCCATCAAGCCCGGCAGCGATCTGCCGGCAGGCCGTCGGGTACTGTTCCTGCGCACGTTCCTGGATGACGACAGCAACTTCATCATCCTCAACAGCCTGGCGCTATCCCTAGACAACAATGACCGCATCGAAATCGTCGGTGACTCTTCGGACCGGTCGCTGGTCGAGAAGAACTGGCAGAAGGCGTTCGGGCTCGACGCCCGGCCGGAGAGCCGGGTCGACTTCATCACGTCAGCGGACGACGGCTGGTGGCGCCCAGTCCTGGACAGGATCTGCAGGGCCGACGCGATCGTCCTGTTCATCAGCCCCAAAGACGCGGATTTCCCGGAGTTCGCTTTCCCGCCGACCTCAAGCCAGATCGGCGGAGCCAGCGACTGGGCAAGTTTCATGGACAGGCCGCTGGCGCAGCCCCTCACCGGGCCCGGTCTGCTCCGTGAGATCTGCTACCTCAACCGCCTGCAGCGACTGCCTGACACCATCGTCGTGTGCGACTCGAAATATCAGTCGGCGCTCGAGGACCTGATCTCGCTCGCCGGCATGATGGGCGACTCGGTCGATCTGGCCGGGAATCCGATCACCCCGCGGCTGACCGCCACTGACAAACAGGTTGGGCACCTGCGTAAGGCGTTCCGCGGCATCACCTATAACCGACCAGAGAACGGCGTGATCATGCCGAACTTGGCCCAGGCCGTCCGGCAGGCGTTGCGGGAGATAGTTGCCGCCGGACCTGCCCGGCGCGCCGTGCCATGGACACCGCAGGACCTGTCCGGCACCTCACCGGATCCCAGGCGACTGCCGCCCGACAACGAGCTCAAGGTCATAGCGTTCACCGATGTACAGAACATTATCTTCATCCCCTCGGGCAAAATTATCGAGATCGACCACCGGGCGGTGCTCGGAACCCTGAGTCGTGAGGCAATCCGGACGGGATGCGCATACTGTCGCGCGCCTCTCGACCAGATGTTCTTCTACAAAAGCGGCCTGGATGGGCACGGCTCCGAGACCGGGCCGCACAAGGCGAACTGTCAGGTGTGCGGCCACACGTCGAGCCTGTGGGATGACCGGCTAGAGCCGATGTAGTGCGTTTCCGTCCTGGCCAGGAGCTTGAGGCAACGGGTGGCTGCTGGCCGCGGGACCTCCAGGTGCAGCCCTGGTTCCCCGGGCACTGGCGCCCGGATCGTTCCCGCTGGTTCCCCCTTGACGCGAAACCCAGATGAGGTTACGGTCCGGTCAAACAACAAACAGGAAAGTTTCCTAATCATTTATGGCGGTGGCTCTGCCGCTCCGCTCGTCGGCCGGCCGGGTTCCTGCCGTTAGCTCCCGCCTCAGCAGCCTGCATCAGCAAAGGGAATCTCCGGATGAGAAAACCCGCCCCCCTCCACGCGGCGCTGGTCGCCATGGCCACCGCAGCCGCCACAACTGTCTTAGCAGCGTCCGGCGCCAGTGCCGCGCAAGCTGCCGCGATGCCTCTCCCGGCGCACGTGTTCGCCCCGTACTTCGAGACCTACAACGGCGACAGCCCGGTCACCTTGTCCCAGGAGTCCGGCGCCAAAGACCTGACCTTCGCGTTCATACAGACCGCCAGCCCCGGCTCCTGCACGGCGTACTGGGACGGCGACACCAGCGAGCCGCTCACCTCGGCGAACTTCGGCAGTGACATCACCGCTCTGCAGGCCGCCGGCGGCAACGTCATCCCGTCCTTCGGCGGGGAAAGCGCCGACGACAACGGCACTGACATCGCCGACAGTTGCACGAGCGTCAGCTCAATCGCGCAGGTCTACGAGAACGTCATCGCCACCTACAACGTCCCCCGGATCGACCTGGACATCGAAGGAAACTCGCTGACCAATACCGCCGGTATCACGAGGCGCAACGAGGCGGTCGCGCAGACCGAGTCGTGGGCTGCGGCCAACGGCCGCAGCATCCAGTTCTCCTACACGATGCCGGGCACCCCGACCGGGATGGACTCGCAGGAGGAGTCCATCATCTCGAACGCGATCTCGGCCGGCGCCACGGTCAGCGTAGTGAACCTGATGACGTTCGACTACTTCATCGGCACCACGCAGGAGATGGCGACCGACACCGAGACAGCCGGCGCGGATCTGCACAGCCAGTTGCAGTCCCTCTATCCGTCCGATTCCTCCGCGCAGCTCTGGAGCATGATCGGCGTCACCGAAATGCCCGGCATCGACGACTTCGGCCCCGGCGAGACCTTCACCCAGGCCGACGCGACCACCGTGCTGAACTGGGCCAGGAGCAACGGGGTCAGCACTCTGTCGTTCTGGGCACTGCAGCGGGACAACGGCGGCTGCGCGGGCACTGGAGGCTCGGACAGCTGCTCGGGCATCTCGCAGCCAACCTGGTTCTTCAGCGACACCTTCGAGCCATTCGCCGGCGGTACCAGCGGCGGCGGCGGCGCGACCGGGCCGATCACCGGGTACCAGGGCTTGTGCCTGGATGACCGCAGCGCGAGCACCGCGAACTTCAACCCGATCCAGGTCTTCACCTGCAACGGCACCGGCGCCCAGCAGTGGACCGTGGCATCCGGAAACACTCTCCAAGTGCTGGGCAAATGCCTCGACGTCAATGCCGCCGGCACCGCCAACGGCACCACCGTCGACCTCTACGCCTGCAACGGCACCGGCGCGCAGACCTGGATCCCCCAGTCCAACGGCTCCCTGGTCAACCCCAACTCCGGCAAGTGCCTCGACGACACCGGCTTCGGAGCCTCAGGCACCCAAGCCCAGATCTGGACCTGCACAGGCGGCACCAACCAGAAGTGGACCCTGCCATAATCCCGATCTGGTCTGCCCCTCTCCGGCAACCGCAGCAGGGGTCCCCGGCCGGTTGTTCATCAGCGAAGGTGCCGTGGAAAAGCATGTCCGCAGCATCCCTGACCAAGCTGCAGCTCCCGGCTACCGGCTACCGGCTACCGGCGAGGATCACCGCCGGGTGCTGGCCGTGCTGACTTTTCTGGACGCTCGTTAGGGCAAGCGCAGCGTTCGTGTTGTCCGAGTATCCGACCTTTCATGGCTCTGGCGGCTGGCCTGCCCGGAACGGCTCGCCCGCGCGAGCAGTCGCGGCGTTCTCTGCCCGACCCAGCGTGCGGTGCCTCCGCGACCGCCGACCTGAGTCCAGGAACCCGACGCCGACTTAGTATCACGGTCATCCGAACGCCGTCATGCTCGATGGGATATCCGAACAGTATTCTCTGTGCCGTAGCCAACCGGAGACATGCTGTCAGCCCATCTGCCGTTGACCAGCCCATCATCAGCGATGTCGTAGACGAGCGACTGCAGATCGTCGCGCGGCGGACTCGACCAGCCGCAAACGAGCCAGGGGCCATCTTTCATCGCCATGCCGGAGAAGGACTCAACGTCCCTCTCTAGCCACGAAATCCAATAGTGATCCCCGCGTCCGCTGATGCTCTTGCGAAGCGGCGAAAAACTCTCCTCGCGAGAGCCGTAGTCCGCGCGGTAGTCTCCCACCAGTCCATCAGCTGGACCGCAGCTGGAAACGCCTTCGCCCAGATAGCCTCCCAGTGACGGGTGATACCAGCGAGCCGGAAGATGACCGAATGTCCTGACGTCATAGCGGACTACGCCAGCAACAAGTCCCTGATCCCCCTCGTCATCTCGGCGAGACAGGCTGCGGCTAGCATACAGTCGACCGTCGAGAAGCATCGCTACGCCATCATAATGCCGTGGAGCACGAATACCATCGGCCCGCAACTCCCACTTCATGTCGAACGCTTCTCCGGCTGATTGCATCTGAAGCAGGCCACTGTAGCTAACTTCGCCCGATGGCTCCACGCCAGCGACGGAGAATTGCCTCTTGTCAGCTAACCAGTCGGACAATTCCGATCACCCCGATGACGACCACGATAATCCTGAAAATAAGAGGAGACAGCCGCTTGGCTATATAGGCGCCCAGATGCCCGCCTAAAGCAGCGCCCAGCGCCAGAGACAGGACCACCCACCACCTCACGTTCCCCAGAATTACATACAGAATCGCCGAAGTCGTATTGTCTATGCCCTGCAAGAAGTTCTTAAGGGCATTAATTTGCTGAATTCCCTCGGTCATCAAGATCGTCATGGCGGAGAGCAGTATGACCCCCTGGCCAGCGCCGAAGTAAGCGCCATAAACGCTGGAGAGAAACACTGTGATGGCCAGCAAGCTGAGGCGCAGTCTCAGCATGAGCTCAGGTTTGTCAAAATTAAGCACCCGTGCGATGCGATCTTGAAATACCATGAGAAGCACCGCAAAGCCTATCAGCCAAGGTGCGACTTCGACAAATATTCCAGACGGCAATATCAGCAGCAGGCTCGCGCCAATTAGTGCGCCCGCTGCCGCCGTGAAAGCGAGACCGGACAGGCGAGATCTTGAGTTCTTCAGCTCAGATCGGTAGGCAATCGCTCCGCTGAGCGAGCCAGGGGCCAGGCCGATGTTGTTAGCGATATTAGCCTGAACGGGAGGTATTCCTAGCCAAAGTAGCACAGGAAATGTAATAAGCGTCCCCGATCCGATCACCGTATTTGTAGCGCCAGCGAGAACCCCCGCCACCATGATGATGACCACATGCGATGGACTCAGCACTGCTGCTGGCAACTGAACCGTGTGAAGATGGCCCCGAGGTCCATCAAGGCAGTTTTCCCGAGCTGTTGAAGGGCATGCCATATCATTACCTGGCTGCTGGTGAGAACAATCTTTCCCGAGCGCAGCTCAATGGCCTTAATAGCACGCAGCGCACGCAGCCCGTTGCAGGCGATAAAGACCGCGTCTGACGATGGAGCGAAGTCCAGGAGCTCGATCGCCGCAGTTTCCACGCACCCCGGCGACAATGCGGCAATCTCTAGATCCGACTCAAGGCGAAAAGATGCGCTGGCAGAGACAGTTGCTCCCCACGAGCCGATGCGCTCTAGCAGCCGCATCTCGATATCGTGCTCGTACGGGGACAAGACGGCGACTTGCTCAATGCCGAGCACGGCAATCGCCGCTTTCAGCGAATCTACTGGATTGCATACTATCGATTCTGGGTGCTCGGCGCGGATGGCCATCTCAATTTGGGCTGCCTCGAATTCAAGACTGCCCGACGTGCAAGCATACAGAATTGCGTCGAGACCGCCCTGCGGGATGTTAGCGCTAGCGGAGGCTAGTTCCCGAAGCCAGTCCTGCGCACCCTGCCCTACGTAGCTCCTGACCCGCGTCGTAGCGGCCAGGATGTTCCGCGGGATGACGCTGTGAACATCAGCTTCGACGCCATGATCGGTGCTGAGCGCCAGGAGGCCAATCCGGCACGCCGGAGCTGACCCTTGATCGGCTCGGGCGAGGTAGCAAGGAACTGGCATGCTCAGGTACTCCGGTCCTTCAGGTACTTGGGCAACTTGCACTGAAAAACATCATCGATATACTCTTCCTTCCATGATCCTTCGGGGTTATCCGCAGCCAGGTAGAACATCGAATTATCATCGATATAAGGCTTCTCTTTCGACCGCAAGTTCATGTTCAGCGTAATTCGAGAACCGGCACTTATCGGCGCGACCCGGTGGACCAGTCGCATCAGCTGGCCTAAGATGCCGTATCCCATCCGATGGGATATGCTAATTATCTGGCTTTCGGGTATGGTTTTGTTATCCGCGATTGACCACAGCCCTCTTTCGGGATCCCCGGAATATAGTTCCAACGCCCCGCCCTGAAGATCTGTGATCCTCAGCGGGACCATCTCGGTCACGGGGATTCCGTCGGCATGCCAGACAATAGATCCCTCGTCCTCATGATGACCTTGAAAGGTTATGATTGACGAGATCACTGAGACTGGATAGATTTCCAGCTCGGTTCCCGCGAGCGCTGAGAGCTTGTCGATTCGGCCTGGTTGATTCACGAGCTCAAGGATTTCTGGGATCAGCGTATGCGCGTTCCTGATGAATTTTAGGTTTAGATGCCGTTTTTCGGCGGCTGTGTAGCGGAGTTCTTCCGCCTTCCTCGCGATGACTTCGATCAGATGGGCATCGTAGGCATGCCGGAACTGCCTGACGCCAAGATCCGATATCTTCGTGTAAGTAGGGTGCCCGATTATTTCATCGCGACTTAAGCTTACTATGGTATCGACGGAATGCATGGTATTTCCCTCACCGGAATCCGAACCTGGAAATAGCTACCTCATGAAGTTTAAAGGCGCGCCGGTACGAGAGATAGCAGTCGGCGTATAGTAGACCGCGATCCTCGTAGCCCGCCACGCTTAGCCCCCTTCGGGCCACGTGGTCCATGGTGCCGCGCTGTTCGTCGTCGGAGCATATTCGCCGCTGGACGAAAGAACTCTCCGATACTCTGGTCTCAAATCCGTGACGCTTCAGCACCAAGGCGAATGGAGAGTAGTCGATCGCCCTTAATACGAAGAGTGCCAGCAAGGGATTTGCCGTCTGCGGGATTGCGGCCAAGACACGGTCGAGTGAGCGCGCTCCGACGTATCCGATTGCGCCAGTAGATACTACGAGATCGACTTCATGGATCGCCTGCGGCAGATGTTCGTCATCTTCGAGATCCGCGACTATGCCTTCGTCAAGCAGGCCGGTCTGCTGACCATATTCTACGGCTCTCGCCGACGAGTCTAAGCCTACGATATGTACGTCGAAATTAGGCTCCAGACTGGAGTAGTACTCGATGTCATGCGCGAGCAGCCGTTCCCGGCGATCCGATAAGTCTTGTACTCTGCCGTAGTGGCGATATAAGTCCCGGAGTGACGTCCGGTACTTGAGTAGCGCGGCGATGACGCCATATGAACAGCCGATGTCGAGGACCGTTAGCGTCCTCTGGCGAGTCCCCTGAAGATGTCGGAGCAGCACGCCAAGGACACCTAGCGCGTTCTGCGGAATCTCGTAGCCTACTGCTCGCATCCCCATCATGTACGGGACTGGCGTATCGGCGACATAGAGGCTGTCGAAGTTAGTCTTGAGATCGTTATATGCGGGTAATGGTTTTGTCACTGCAGATCCTCGATGACGGTTTGCGGTAGTCACATTTGCCAGCTCGCTATGGCATGATTGGCGCGAGCACTTTCGACTACCCTGATCACGCAGATGTAACTGTTAGGTAACTCTACGGTAATAACGCGATTCACCATAGGCACAAGTTGCAGGTTAAGTCAAGGCAGCTGGCGCGATAGTCCTGGCCCAGCCCGCCTCCGCCCGGTCATCGATCAGCAGGAGAGGGCCGCTGACCTGGCCGAGAACGTCTGCTGGGCTCAGGGGCGATCAGTTCAGGCCAGCGGGCGCGAAGCCGCCTGCCGGACAGTCAATGATGCGGCTACTTCGGCTGGCGCGGATTGCCGCTGCCGCCACCACCACCGGTGCCGCCGCCACCGGTGCCGCCGCCGCTGCCACCCGAACTGCAGCAAGTGCGGCACGATTACCTGACCATTCGACACGGTGAGCTGGACCGTCGATGTGGCCGGCTCGACCGTCCCGCCTGGCGAATTCTGGCTCAGGACGGTGCCGACCCGGCTCGGTGACATCACGTAGGTCGGGGCCGCCGTAAGCCCGGCCGCCGAGATTTCCGCCTGGCCCTTGGCGCCGGCGAGGCGCTGGGTCATGCGCACCACTGGTCGGTGCTGCTGCTCGAGCTGTCCACCGCAGCCACCTGCTGATGGGCCTGATGTGGCTGGTGACTGACCTGTTCCTAGCTGGCGCCCCGCAGGCAGAGCGGCGGCTAGGCGAATTCCGCGCCACTCTCGCTGACCACGACCACCTGGCGATCGGCTACATACTCGCCGCGATGGACGTCATGCTGGCCATCAGGGCCGGGCGGCTCGCGGCGGCCGAGGAACTCGCCGGGCAATGCCCTGGAGCGCGGGATCAAAGCCGGCGTCGCCCGCGCTGAGCCCGGTCGATCACTCCTTTACCGCGGCCATGGCCGTCGCCGCCGCGCAAGGGGGCGACCATCTGGCCGCCGCCAGCGCACTAGCGACGCTCGAGGGGCGGGACCTTGGCGACCTGCCCCGCTCAAACACCTGGCTGGCTCCCAGTGATCGGCGAGCACCTGCGATCGGCGATCCACACCGGCGCGAGATGCTGGTACCGGCCTGGCTAGCAGCAGCGTGCCTTCGCGGAACTTCCGGCGAGGCGGCAGCGTGTCAGTGACGCGCCGCGTGAAGACAAGAAGATAATGGGGCGCAGACCGGTTAATTTCAGCAGGCGGGCCAGCGGGGCGGGAGAACGCGGAGAAGTCGCGGATGAGCCTGGAGGCGACGCAGGAGCAGCGAGTTGCTCGCGACGTGTTCGCGGACGGCGCCGATCTGGCCCTGGTCGCCGGGGCGGGGACGGGCAAGACGTCCACTCTGATGATGATGGCGGAGGCCACGAGCAAGCACGGCTTGTACATGGCCTTCAACAAGACGACCGCCGGTGACGCGCGGCGCCGGTTTAGCCGCAACGTGGAGTGCCGCACCGCCCATTCCCTCGCCTTCGCCGCAGTGGGGCGGCAATTCCGGCATCGCCTGGACGCCCCGCGCTTGCCGAGCCGGGAGACCGCGCGGCTGCTCGGCATCACCGGGGATCTCCGGGTCCGCGCGGGCAAGATCACTAGATTCCACCAGGCCCGGCTGGTCATGGGAATGATCAGGCACTTCTGCTACAGCAGCGCCACCGAGGTCATGGCCAGGCATATGGAGGTGATCAACGGCCTGGACCCAGCGGAGGAGGAGCAGGTTGCCCGGAGCCTCCTGCCCTACGCGCAGAGGGCCTGGGAGGACGTTCGCTCGCCAGATGGCAGGCTGCGGTTCGACCACGACCACTACATGAAGATGTGGGCGCTGACGTGCCCCGAACTGCCGGGCGACTTCATCATGCTGGACGAGGCTCAGGACACCAACCCGGTGCTGGAAGAGATCTTCCTCGCCCAGCGGGCGCAGCGGGTGTGCGTGGGCGATCCGGCCCAGCAGATCTACGCCTGGCGTTCGGCCCGGGACGTGATGACCGGCTTCCCGGCGCTCCATCTTCACCTGACGCAATCGTTCCGGTTCGGCCCCCGCATCGCTGAGGTCGCCAACCGCTGGCTCGACTTCGCCGGGTCGGCCATGCGGCTGGCGGGAGCAGGCCCGGCCACCTCCAGGATCGGGAGCGCCCCGCACGCCGACGCCGTCCTGTGCCGCAACAACGCTGATGTGATGACCGAGGTCCTCGCCTTCCTCGACGCAGGCATCCCCGTCGCCATATCCGGCGGCAGCGACCAGTTGCGCGCGATCGCCGAGGCCGCGCTGCAGCTTAAAAGCGGGCAGCGCACCAGTCACCCGGAGCTGTTCCTGTTCAGAAGCTGGGGCGAAGTGCAGGACTACGCCGAGCATGACTCGGCCGGCCAGGACCTGCGCGCGATCGTGCAGCTGGTCGACACGCACGGCGCCGAAACGATCATCAGCGCCGCGGCCCGGCTGTCCGATGAGCACAAGGCGCAGGTGATCGTGTCGACCGTGCACAAGGCGAAGGGCAGGGAGTGGCCAAGCGTCCGCATAGGTCCCGGCTTTGAGCCGCCGGCCGATCACGAAGGCCAGCCGGGGGCGCTCAGCGCGTCCGAAGCGAGGCTGATCTACGTCGCGGTCACCCGCGCGAGGAATCTCCTCGATCCGGCCGGCCTCGCGTGGGCCGGTAATTACGTGCAGCCTGTAGCCCGGCCGGCCGGGCTGATCGACCTGCCGCTTACCGGCCAGCTCAACTGCGAGAACGCGCCTATCTCACTGTTCCTCTCCCAGCACCTGCCGGACACCCACAAGGTGGTCCAGGACTACCTCCGGCAGATCGACGGGCTGAAGCGACCGGTCCAGCCGAAAGACGCATGGCGCCCCGCATGGCCGGCGCTCGGGCACGCCATCGACTACCGGCTGCGGCTGTCGCTGGGGTACCCGCTGGGCACAGCAGTGCACATCGGCGTTCAGCTCATCGAAGCTGACCGATCACTGCCCGGCGCACCGAGCCGGCCTACCCGGATCGCGCTGGCTGCGGCCGGCGATCACCTGCTCAACGTAGTGGATCGCTACCTGGCCGGAACGCTGGAGCTGGAAGAGAGATGGCTGACCCGGCTCTGCTACGTGGCCTCGTTCTACGAGGACGTGTACCGGACCGGCAAGGTGGCGCAGCACAGCATGCTGGCAGACGCCTCACCGCGCACGGATCTCCGGGCGCTGGTCAAGGCTGTCCCGCCGTACGCCGAAGCGGACATCGCCGAGCAGATGGCACTCGCCGAGCCAGCCTTCGGCCCGTACCGCGCGCTGCCCCCGGCCCTGATCGCATGCGGCCCGGTCTTCGCCGGCAGCACAGACATCGGCGGCGCGGACGCCGATTTCATCGTCGACGGCCTGCTGCTCGACTGCAAGGCGACCACGACGCCGGCCCGGCTGGGCAGCCCCGAGGTCGGCCAGCTCGCCGGCTACCTGCTGCTGGACTACGACGACCAGTACCGGGTCAGCCAGGTGGGACTCTACCTTTCGCGCCAGGGCGCGGTGATCGCCTGGGAGGTGCCGGAGTTCCTCCGCCTCCTCGGCACCAGCACACCGCTACCCCAGCTGCGCGGACGGCTACGTGAGTACATCCGGCACTGGCGGCATCAGTAACCGCAGCCAGATTCCGGGAAGCAATTTTTAATTCAATGGTGTGAAATAAAGCTCGGGAGTGCTCTTGCTGCTTACCTGCGTCGAGTTCCTGGCGGGGCGGGCCGGCGCAGGTTGCCCCGCAGAAGGCGCAGCATGCGATCCGGGCGGATGAGCCCTTCTGGACGGTCTTTGAGGCCGATGACCCTGATCATCGCCAGCGCGAGCTCGCCGTCGCCAGCCGCGGCCGCGTGCAGCCTTGGCAGGTAGGCGTTGATGAACCGCCCTTTGGCCGACCGCTGGCCAGGCACCTGGGGGAAGGCCAGGTCAGCGCCTACGGCGATGTCCCAGGGGATGTCGATGACCGCGGCGATCGCGCTGGTCGGCAAGGCCGCGGCGAAATCCGCGAAGCCTGCGGGATCGGTCGGCGGGTAGTCCCCGCAGATGCCGCCAAGAGTCAGTATGTGCCGGTCACCCTCAATCGCCGCCAGCGCTCCGCCGCGCGGACCTCGGCCGGGGTCGCGAAACCTCCAGCCTGATCCTTCCGGTGCGGATGGTCCAGAGATTTCGCGATCGCGGGAAGGTTTGATGTTCGCGGGCAGTTGGACTGCTCGGATGCTGAGCGGGGTGGCCTCAGCTGCGGCCCGGTGGCGCCGTGGACTCTGGATGAGGAGATGGTCTTGACCGACGTTGCTAATGCTGCGGACGGCGACAGGATAACCGGCGAGATCCTCAAAGTCGCGGGGGTCGTGGTCCTGGGCGCCATCATGTCGATCCTCGACATCACGGTCGTCAACGTCGCGCTTCCGACGTTCCAGACCACGTTCGGGACAGCTGGTCACCCGCTGGCCTACTCCACGGTGGCGTGGACCGTCACCGGCTACACGCTCGCGCTGGCCACGGTCATCCCGGTCACGGGCTGGGCCGCGGACCGGTTCGGCACCAAGCGCCTGTACATGGCTGCGGTCGCGCTGTTCACCGCTGGCTCCGTGATGTGCTCGGTGGCCTCCAGCATCAGCATGCTGATCAGCTTCCGGGTGCTGCAGGGCCTCGGCGGCGGGATGCTGATGCCGCTGGGCATGATGATCATTACCAGGGCGGCCGGCCCGAAACGGATGGGCCGCCTCATGGCGATCCTCGGCGTGCCGATGCTGCTCGGGCCGATCGGCGGGCCGATCCTCGGCGGCTGGCTGATCGACACTGCCAGCTGGCACTGGATCTTCCTCATCAACGTCCCCATCGGCGTGATCGCGCTGGTCTACTCGCTGATGGCCCTGCCGAAGGATTCCCCGCGCCCGTCGGAGTCATTCGACTTCCTCGGCGTGCTGATGATGTCCCCTGGACTGGCCCTGTTCCTCTACGGCGTGTCCTCGATCCCCGCAGCGGGCAAGGTCGGAACGCCCAGGGTGCTCGTCCCGGCACTGATTGGCCTGGCCCTGGTCGTCTCCTTCGTTCTCTACTCGTTCAAGCCCAGGCACCCGCTGCTGGACCTGCGGCTGTTCCGCAACCGCGACCTGGCGGTGAGCATCGTCACGATGTTCCTGTTCGCCGTCGCATTCTTCGGCGGCCTGCTGCTGGTACCCACATACTTCCAGCAGATCCGCGGCGAGTCCGTGCTCAGGGCCGGCCTGCTGGTGGCGCCGCAGGGTATCGGCGCCATGCTCACCATGCCGATCGCCGGCGCCCTGACCGACAAGTTTCCGGTCGGCCGGATCGTGCCCTTCGGCCTCGTGTTCATCGCGGTCGGCATGGCCGGCCTGACCCAGATCACCTCTACCACCTCCTACCTCGTGCTGCTAGGACTCCTGTTCATCATGGGCCTGGGCATGGGCGGCACGATGATGCCGATCATGACCTCCGCGCTCAAGACCCTGCGCGCGGCCGAGGTCGCCCGCGGCTCCACGCTGCTCAACATCACCCAGCAGATCGCCAGCTCCATCGGCGTGGCAGTGATGTCGGTGATCCTCACTAACGGACTGAGAGACGCCAAGCTCGCCTACCCCGCGATCGCAGCCCGCGCAGACCCGCACATCGCCTCCCAGATCGGCAAGTCCGGCATCAGCCAGGGCCTGTCCCAGGCCGCGAGCGCGTTCGCCCACACCTACTGGGTGGCCTTCGCGCTCGTCGGGCTGACCGTCGTCGCAGCCGTGTTCCTTCCCCGCAAACGCGAGGAAGCCCACCTGCCAGATCACGAGGAATCCCCGGCCACTCCGCTAGCCGTGCACTGAGAGCACCTCGCCTTGTCTCGATCGATCAGCACATTCAGCCGGGCGCGGTCGGAACTCTCCAGATACGGCGCGATATTTATATCGCTGTCCAGCGCACTCAGCGGGGCGAGACCCTCGAACTGACCACGAAGCATGAGATCGACGGGGTACCTACGGCCGAAGGCAGCTACCACGGCCAAGCCGATCTCGCGATCTTCAGCAGCACCACCGATCCGAAACTCCGGCTCTACACCTGGCGTGATACCGCCGCCAAGGTCCTGAGCGGCGCGGGATCGCGCTGCTGCTGCCGCCTTGCTCGGCGTGCTCGCGGCCGCAGGCTGCGACTGCCGACCCAGTGGCAGGCGTGGCTGCGCTCGGCGTTCAGCGAGCCGGGCTCGGCTGTGATCAGCCGCGTCAGGTACTGACGGCAAGAAGCCTGACCTTGCTCGCCAGCCCCGCACCGGCCGATCTCGGGTAGCGCAACAGCGGAGAAGTGTGCCTGCGGAGGTCGTGTCAAGGTCGGACCATGCAGACGCCTGGACGCGCTTTAAGGTCTGTCGTTCCCCGAGTCTCGTGATCAGCGGGTGTATCTGCTGGTGTCGCTGATCAACGTCTACGGCACCGGCCTGATCGTCACGGCGATGACGTTGTATGCGGTCCGGGTAGTGCATCTGACGACCGAGCGCGCGGGCCTGGCGCTGACGATCGTCGGCCTGGTCGGCTTGCTGGCCGCCATGCCGATGGGCCGGCTGGCTGGCGGCTTGGAACGGATCTACGCTCGGCACGAGCCAGTCGCAGACCCGGCCGCACCTGTCTCCTGTGACACGCAAGTCGGCCCCTTGTCAATCGCTGCGGCCCAATCGCTCGTTTTGTCAGTTAATTCGGCCCGGATCCGGTAGCAATAGGGCTGCGACCTGCTACTTCTCGGCCAATTCCCCCCATGGCGACGGGCCGGAATGCCTGGCAAGACGCCCCCCAACGGGAGCGAGGGCCAACTTCGATGGCAAGTAAGCCAGGGATACCTTGCCATTCAAAAAGGCCCGCGCAGGTCAGAGAGGGTGGACCGGGCCGAGATATCTGTCACGGGACAACCTGCCTGCCTGCTGCTACCTCCACGCGAGGGCCGCCGCATTTTCTGCGAGGAAATCCTTCCCGAATTGCTTACCGTGCCCGATCCGCAGGACGAACCCAGCCCGTCGCCTCGTCAGGATGTAAAGTGCAGGCCTCAGGAGGTTCCGGCCCGCACGCCCGACGTGACGGCCCCTGACGCACGGAGGATGTCATGGGTGCCAGAGGAAAGCAGTGGAGCGATCTCAGCGAGCGCACTCGCAAGCTGATCATTGCCGGCGCAGTCGGCGAAGGGATACTCAAAGCGGTAGCGCTCATCGACATCAAGCGCCGGCCAGCAAGCCAGATCCGGGGTCCGAAATGGATCTGGGCAGCACTGATGACCGTCGTCGGCTCTGCGGGGATCTTGCCGGTCTCATACTTCCTCCTTGGACGGAAACAGCCTCCGTCCCAGTCTGACTGAGCGGACGTCCGGCCAGCTGCGAGCCGCAGCTTGCTAGGGTCAGCCAGCCCTCATCTGGGGATACCAGTCGAGCTAAGCCGGCCTGACCTACGGTGCGGAGTCGCGAGAGACAGCGATCGCCCGCGATCGTTCATTGCTCGCTGCCGGCGTCGCGGAGAATTCACGAGAAAAGCAAAGCTGACCCCGGTTCCCGCGTGCGCATGAGCCTGCCATGATGGCGTTACGTCACCCAGAGGAGGCCATAATGATCGGATCTTTCATTACTGCCCGCCGGCTCCCGGTTGTCGTCGGCGCATTAACCGCGGTGGCCCTGGCCCTAGCCCCTGGTACCGCCGCGGCGGCAACGCCGATCGGGCCCAGCCAGATCTTTATCGGCGAGGTCAACGGCTCGGCTGCCCAGGTGAGCTTCGACGTGGTGTGCGCGGGCGCGGCTAACACAGGTCACGCCTTCGGCGACACCGCGGGCGTGGTGAAATTGCAAGATCCGATCCCCGGCTTCGGCCGCACCGGCAACGCCACCTCCATTGCCGCGGACCTGCTCTACACCATCGGGACGATCTCGGTGGTCGAGCCTGTCACCACGTTCACTACTTACACCACCAGCGCGGTTCCGAATACGGTTACCGCACCCTGCAGCGGAAAAGGGACAATGGTGTTCACGCCGGTCAGCGGCGGATCAGGCGCGACCCCGTCGTCGGTCCCCGTCACTTTCGTGAACATCGGCGGACCGGGCTGAGCCATTCCTGATACTGCGGCGCACGGCTGCCCCGTTGATGAGTCGTTCGACCCGTTGTCGTCGGCGTACCTGGCGGACCCGTACTCGGTGATGGCGGCGATGCCGCTGCATGAGGCGCCGGTGGTCTTCGCCCCGTCGATCGGCTACTACGTGATCACCCGCTATGCCGATATCGAGCAGGTCTTCGGGGATCCGGATACGTACTCCGCCGCAGTGGCGCAGGCGCCGCTGGTTCCCCTGGTGTCCGAGGCGCAGCGGATCCTGCTCGCGGGCGCGCACAAGCCGCAGCCCACGATGGTCAGCCTGGACGAGCCCGCTCACGCCAGGCTGCGCAAGCCGGCCGCCAGGGCGTTCAGCATGAAGCGGGTCACTGCGATGATCCCGGCTATCGAGGCCACCACGGCCCGGCTGCTCGACCACGTGCGCGAGGCGGAGGAGTTCGACCTGGTTGCCGCGCTGGCCTTTCCGCTGCCAGCTAA
Organism: uncultured Actinomycetota bacterium; assembly: GCA_963819285.1. Classification (GTDB taxonomy): domain Bacteria; phylum Actinomycetota; class Actinomycetes; order Streptosporangiales; family Streptosporangiaceae; genus Chersky-822. Next base: position 83,364 of record CAWFVM010000004.1, on the reverse strand, counting down.
CATCGTGTTCTCGCTGATAGGCGTTCCAGAGCGGGACTACCCGCAGCTGAAGCAGTGGTGCGGCTACCGGGCGGAGCTGTCGTGGGGACGGCCGGCGCCGCAGGCGCAGGTCGAGGTCGCCGCTAGCATCGCGGCTTACCGTCGCTACATGCGAGACCTAGTCGACGTGAAGGTCCGCGAGCCCGGTGACGACCTGACCAGCGACCTGCTGGCCATCCACGCCGAGGACCCGGAGCGGCTCGCCCTTGATGAGATCTCCTCGATCTTGTTCTCCCTGTCGTTTGCCGGACACGAGACCACGACCGGGCTGATTGGCAATACCGTCCGCCGGCTCCTCGAGGACCCGCAACGCTGGTCAGCCGTGGTCGCGCGGCCCGAACTGATACCCGCCGCAGTCGAGGAGACCCTCCGGTACGACCCGTCCGTGCCAGTCTGGCGGCGGGTCACCACCCGGCCGGCCACTCTCGCCGGCGTCGAGCTTCCCGAAGGCGCCCGGCTGTTCCTCTGGCTAGCCGCAGCGGGCAGAGACGCTGCGGTGTTCCCCGGACCAGATCAGTTCGACATCCACCGGCCCAACGCCGACCAGCACCTGGCATTCGGCAAAGGCCTGCACTACTGCCTGGGCGCGAACCTGGGCAAGCTGGAAGCCCGGACCGCCGTCGCTCAGCTCGCCCGCCGCTACCCCCGGCTCCGGCTCGCGCCAGATCAGAAACTGACCTTCCACCCCAACATCTCGTTCCGGGGACCACAGGTCCTGAACGTGCGAACCTGCCAGGCCGACCCGGCAGCGTGACATACAACGCGAGCGCGATCATGCTGAGCGGGAGGCAGGTGAGCGGCTCTATCTAGTAGCTATCCCCTTTACTTCGCCTATCCCCTTTACTTCGCGCCGACGGCGGCCGCGACAGCGAGCAGGACGTCGTAACCGACGTCTTCGGCCTCCGGTGCGCTGGCCGCCTTGCGGACACGATCAGACAGGCTGGCACCGGCCCAGGCCCTCGCGAACTCGCAGGCTGCCGACGCGATCGCGGGATCGTTTTGAAGAGTGTCCATCAAGTCGTCGGTGCAGGCCTGAAGATACTCGCCAATCAGGGAGTCGTCATCACCGGGCGGCTCGCTCGGCGTGCCCATCCTCCTTAGGAGCACGGCGAAATACTCCGGGTCGTCGGCAAACCTTCCGAACATCAGCCCGACCAGCACGTTCCGCAGCTTGCCCATCTCGGCATCGTGGTCAACGCGCTCCTCTGGCTGGTGAAGCTTCAGGTACCGGTCGACTGCCTCGCTCCAATTCGCGCGGTCGCTCTCGCGCTCGAAGCTGCCATCCGGCCGTGGCAGCAGACCGCCGGTGTGCTGCGTGGCGTAGATCCACGCGGGCGAGATCCCGGCCGCTTCCAGCATGGCCACGCTGCCCTTCCCCATATCGAGCAGCGCGGCCGGCTGCGGCTCGTCGGCGTCCGGATCGAAGAACACCAGATCATCCGGCCCCATCGGCCGGCCGAACTTCTCCGCAAACCGGCGGTTCTGAGTCTCCACCATCGCTTGCCAGCCGGGCCCGTCGAGCCTGACCCTCTTGGCCTTGCGGGTGATGACCTGCCGATGGCCGAGCTCGAACGCCAGGCGGACCAGCGCACCCCCAGGTGAGCCATGCCACTCGCGATCTTGCGGGCGGACCTGCTGCGTGAACGCGCCCACGGCGAACAAATGACCCAGGGCCACATCCGCATCAAGCTCGCGCTGCGCTGTCACCAGCAGCACATCGGCAACTGGCACCAGCGGAGAAACATCTTCCAGCCCCAGAGCCCAGGCAACACACCGCTGACCAGCCTCGGCGAGGCCCTCATCCGCTGGCGCCACCAGCCCCAGATACATGGCCGCAAGCAAGACACCAGCGTCGCCGTGAACGTACACGCCGACGCCCGCGAGCCGCCGCAGCCCATCCCGCAGCGCACCGGCCGCAGTGCCATCACCCGGCAGATCAACCTCGCACGCCGCCCGGAACCTGGCCACCCGCCCAGCCGCATCAGGCGGCGGGTCAGGCAAAACGAGGTCACCGGCGGGACCATCAATGAAACGCGCGCCGTCCAGTGCCTCGTCCGGCAGCAGCTCGCGCGGCAGCAACCGCTGGTCCAGGCCCGCCGCCTCCAGACGGCCAGCGAGCAGCAGCATCAACTCGCCATCATCGACAGGGAGGTCCAGCTCCTCGCTCAGGGCCAGCGCCTCGCCGCAGAACCGCTTGATCCCGGGCCAGAACGCCGTGCGGCGCATCAGCCGCAGCCACGCAGCGCAGCTGTTAGCGAACTCGAAGGAATCCCGGTATCGCTGCGGCCACACCGTGCCCAGGATCAGGGTCTCCAGCGGGTCAAGCTCACCGAACCAGCTCGGCCCGTCTCCATCATGCTGCGCCACCGCCAGATCGCAGTAACCGAGCGCATACGCCCCGGCCAGGCTCACCTTGCCCGGCTCATTCACCCGGACCAGCCGCTCCAGCGCCGCCTCAGCCCCAGCCCTCACATCACCCGCCCGCCCGACGTCAGGCACCACCGACAGATGCCCGGACGACACCGACCGCCCGCCCTGGTCCCGCTTCCGCCGGCTGGCCTTACCCAAATCAGACTCCTCGCACTAGACCCGACCGAGCCTATAGCGACCTCACGACACTCTCACCTAGCCTGGGCCTCGACGATTTCCGCGCAGGTCGCTGGTGGTGAGCCTGTCTCGGCGGCCGTTTTAAGTGGAATCGCACCGGTTGTTGGGGAGGCCCGATGCCACAGCGAATGCGCACGCGGCCGGGCACTACGCCAGATCGGTCGCCAGTGCCCCTGCGGCCGCATGCGAGCCAAAGCCGCGTACTTTCCCAAGAGCTGACACCGTACGGCCATGCGCTGCGTCCTGACACAGTACGGTTACTTCAAGCTCCCTGACACCGTACAGTTACGTCGCACTTCCTGAAACCCTACGGTTACCTTGAGTTCTTGACACCGTACGGTTACTACTTATATTTGTAACCGGACGGCTCACCAGCCGGGTAACTGACGCGTTTTCCGAGGCAGCCTCAGATCCTGACGTTATCGCGCTCAAGCGTCATCTACCCAGTCAGCTGGTTGATTGATTGATCCCAACTAATGGCCATGGTGCGACAGTGGCAGCAGCCGCCAACAGCATCCATCGCGCTGCCAGCGCGGTGATCATGTGCCCGCCGATGACGCGGTGGTCAGACTGGTCGTTGCCGATGGCCGCCGCGAGGTCGGCGAGCGCGACGTAGCCGAGGCCGTCGGCGACCGATGACGCTGGGAGCGTGAGGTGGCTCAGTGGCGCGTCAGCAGCCTTGTTTGCAACCCCCTGCTGCGTCGGCGCGGTCAGCCCGCCGAGGTGGTGCAGGTTTGCGCCTGGACCAGTCCGAGGCGACCTGGCTCGATCAGTTCCCTTACGTACAAGATCACCAGGGCCGACCTGCGCCAGGGGCTAATCAGGTCGGGCCCGACATCGGCGGACACCACGACCTGGTCCTGCATCTCCCCCGCGCGAAGTGCCACCCGGAAGGGCAGGCCAGGCTGCAGAGATACCGCTCAGGCGGCCCGCCACTCACCCGCCACTCACCCGCCGGTCGCGCGACGGCGGGCCAGGTCCGCACGGACGGCCGCCAGGTCCACGCCCGGCTCGCCGCGCCTGAGCGCCGTCAGGCTCTCAGCGATCCGCGCGGACGCGTCAGCGTCACCGAGGATCTCCAGGGTCATCCCCAGGCCCTCCAGATCATCCATCGACACCAGCACAGCATCCGCCTCCCCGTTACGGGTCAGCGTGATCCGCCCATGCTGCGTCCGCCCCGCCGGGCCAGTTCGGACAAGCGGGCCTTCGCCTCAGACAGGACACCGGAGTCGAAAGCAAATCGTCACAACTCGAAATATAGTCCCCGCCTGTCAGAACCCAGACCACCCCTCATTCAGCGGGCCAGCCCCAGGCATGTGTTCACTGCCTGACCAGCATCCGGCGCCCGGCCGACCTCACCGAGCTAGCAAGCATCAAATCCGCCGCCGTCCGAGAGCCAGTTCAGCATGCAACCAGCGCATCGTCGGCACCGGCCCAGGCTCTCGCGAGCCGCAGGCTGCGGCTCGATCGCAGCATCGCCCTGAAGCGTGTTCGTCAGATCATCAGCCCAATACTGGAGAGACTCCCAGATCAGCGACTCGTCATCGCCAGATGACTCGCCTGCCGTGCCCACCGGCCGTGCCCAATCTGACCGCCAGCGACGCGGCACACCGCAGGTCGCCGACAGCATTCCGAGTGTCAGCGCGACCAGCACCTTCTGCGCGTTAGGCCGACTACCACCTGGCCTCAGCCACCGTTGCGCGGTCCGGCTAGCTGATACGCCAGCTCAAGCTCGGTTCGCTGCCTCAACCAGGACGCCTGGGGTCCTAACTACTAGAGAGGGGCGGACCTTCTGCTAGTCGATGGTTGTCGTTCTTCTGGCCGAGCGCGTTCAGCACCGCCGAGAGGTGACTCTGCCATTGAATAAATTCATCGTGGTAGCGGTCGGGACTGGTGGCGGCCAACTGCTGGTAGATGGCGACGGCTTCCTGATCGGTGCTGACGGCCTCGGTGTCGCGGCCGAACTGGGAGAGAACGACGCCGAGTTTGATCAGGCCGGAGGCAAGGCCGGGCCGGTGGCGGTCCGGGATAGTGGCGGCTAGTTGGCGGCCAATGGCGATAGCTTCCTCGAAGACGGCCGCTGCTTGATCGAGCCGGTCCAGTCGGACATGTGTGGCGCCGAGGTTATTCAGTGCGCTCGCCAGGTCAGACCGATGCAGATCAGGGTTTGCCGCCGCCAGTTGCCGGAAGATGGTGACGGCTTCCTCGGCCAAGGGCAGGGCCTGCTCGGCTCGGCCCAGCTCAAGGACCGTGGTGCCGAGGTTCATCAGTGCGCTGGCGAGTTCGCGGCGGTGGCGATCCGGGTTCGCGGCGGCCCCACGCCGAAGAGCAGGTATGAGCACAGAACAACCATCCCTGTGCGGCACATGCAGTTCCGCATGCAACGGACTGTCGCACCGATCGAGCCGTCAGTGCGCGTCCGGCACCAGGAACGGTCGATGTCGCGGGATGGAAGTCACCTGGACGATCTGGCCGGGCGAGGACGCCCCGGCACGGAGTTCATGCCAGCAGCAACTCCGCTCCTGGGAACCGCTCCGCACGACAGGCCAGCCCGAAGAGGTTCCGCCGCTCGTCCGCAGCGCGATTCCCAGGTAGTTCGCTGCGATGTTTTCGGCGGAGTCGTCCGGGCCAAGGCTTCCGCAACCGGCACCGCGACATGATCGCGATTCAGCTCATGCACCCGGTTCCGGCCCATCTCAGTGGCCCGGACAATGCCCTGCTCCACCAGCCTGACCAGGCTCCTGCCCACCCCGATCTCGGACCCGCGCGAAGTATGATCCACTACCTCGCCCGCCGTCAGCGGCTTCCCGGCCTGCGCCAGAACCGCCAGCACCGGACCATCAAGCGTGGCCGTCACCGCACGAGCAGGGACTGTGACCGGGACCGATACGGCAAGCCGTGCTGAACTCAGGACGCATGTCGCATCCCGATGTACCGTCACCGTCACCTACGGGTGATGACCGGGCTGCCTGCTCCCGGTAGCGTGGCAGGCAGCCCGGTCATGCCCTGGCTCGGTCCGCAGCGCAGGATGCCGACTGGTTTGGTCCGTTTCGGCGCAGGGCTAGGCCGCTGGGGCCGGCGGGACGGCAACGGCGATGCCGACTATGCCGACCACCAGGCCGATTGCCCCGATGAGACCGTTGGTCAGGTTGACGAGATCGATGTTGACATCCGCCCGGGCTGTCGCGGTCGCGCTCGCGCCGAGATTCGCCCAGTGAGCGGCGAGCCGGTCGTCGCGTGAGTCGACCGTCCAGTTGTCATCTCGTGAACCTGACTCGAAGGTGCCGGCGATATGGCCGGCGTGCTGGAATGTGTAGGCCAGGTTCTGGCTGTCCTTGACCGCCCAGGCCAGGGCTGTGCTGTACTCGGCTGCGCCAGAGTCGTGAAAGTGCCCCGAGAAGGTATAAGAGCCGTCCGAGCGAAGAGTCAGGTGGGCGTTGCCGCCTGCGGCGACCCCTGAACCGAACACGATCGGCGCGAAATTGAAGTCCAGTACCATCGGTATGTCATGGGGCAGGACGAAGCCGAAGCTGGCAGTGCCGTCGTGCGCGCCGCCGTTGGCCGGGCAGAATCCCTTGCCAGGGAACCCGTTGTAGAACATTGACTGGCAGTTTCGGCAGAACGTCCACGCGTCCTGAGCCGTGGCCGGATTCGCGGGAACGTTGAAGGGCAGGATGAAATCGAAGTCGCCCGCTCCGACCGCATGGGGGCCGCCTGCCGCGCAGCTGCCCTTGTCAGGGAATCCGTCGAAGTGCATGGTGAAGCACTTAGGACAGAACCGCCACGCACCCTGAGATGTCGGAGTCTCTGGAATGTCGTGCGGCAGGGCGAAAATGAAACCCTCTGAGACGTGGCCGCCGCCCGCGTCGCAAACTCCTTTGCCAGTGAAGCCGTCGTAGAACAATGCGTTGCACTTCTGGCAGAACCGCCAGTCAAGCTGCATTCCCATTACTGATCTCCTTGCCTATGCTGCCTGCGGAATGAGGTCGCTCGCCCGGGGCGTGTCAGTGCGGTGCGACCACCGAGGCGTCGCCGGGTACTGCTCCTCCGTTCCTACGGGTACCTCATGACTATCTAGAGACGGCCACGGCAGCGCTGATACATAGCGCGGCAAAAAACCGAGACTGTCGAGTTGCTGCCGGGCCAGGCGGGCACGCTCTGTTATCAGTGGAGCCGATCCGCCACGTCGGCATCGATGTCGAGTGCCGTCAGCTTGACCGGCTCGTCGCTGCCGGCGGTTCTGGCCGCGTTTTGTTCAATATCCGGACTTGGAATTGCCGGGCCGGTGCCCTGGAGTGGCTTGAGCGGCGAGTTTTCCTGTGCGTCGGGGTCGGCAGCGGCGGGTGCGGCTCGTTCGGCGCGGATGGGGTTTCCCGGGCGGTGCGGGCCTGGAGGCGGGCCAGGCAAAGTTAGCCGGCGACGTGGGGCCGCGTTCGCTGGCTTGCCGCCCCGTCTGCCAGGATTTGCGCGGTGATGGACTGCGGCGCCTGCCGTTCCGGTCACGCGCCGGGGAGGGTGACCGGGAGCCCGGGAAAGGCTGCGGACATCCAGTCGCTGGTCGCCGTGGCTGGCATGGCGGCCAGGTCTGGCATGTCGAGCACGTAGCTCCGCTCGATGCCTTCAGCGACCGGGATGACCTCGGCGGCGGCCCGCAGCTGGGCCTCACTCCACCGGCGCAGGGCATCATCGATGGCCGGGGCGCCGGCGAGGGCGTCCGCCAGTGAGGCGGCACTGGCCGCGGCCCTGAGGACGCCGCTCGCGGCGAACGGGGGGAACACCGTGCCGGCGTCGCCGGCCAGGCACACGCGGCCGCGTGCGCAGCTGCCGGGCACGCAGGAGTAAATGGCCTGGATCGAGGAGTTGCCGCTCTGCCGCACCAGTTCCAGCAGCGACGCGGGCAGCAGGCCTGCGAGACGGGATTCCAGGGCCGCCCTGACCTCCGGGTGCACCTTCCCGAACGGCACCGAGCCGGGCCGCTGCCGCCCCTGACCATCGACGAGCACCGAGGCCAGGGCACCGGGCGGAACCTGGAGGTAGTAACCCCACATGACAAGGCGCTCCCCCGGCCCGGTGCCCTGCCCGGACCCGGGGATGCGGTACACGACCCCGTGGCCCCCCTGGTACACCGGCCGCAGAACCTCGCAGCCGTCCAGGACACCAGCGGTGACGTCCCGCTCAGGCAGCAGCCCGCGCCACAGCACCATCCCGCGGTACACAGGCGCGGCACCGGGGTCAACGAGCCCGCGTCCCAGCGAGCGATACCCGTCGGCGCACACGACCAGGTCGAAGTCCAGCGAGCCACCCCGGACAAGATGCAGCCTCGCGCCGTCAGGCGCCGCCTCGATCCGCCCGACAGCCGCGCCACCGCGATACACGCCCTCAGGCACCCGCCGCCGGAATCCCTGGCACAGATGATCCCAGCTCAGCAGCGTCAAGCTCATCCCGACATCGCCCAGCCACCGCAGCCCGCCGGACCCGGCCGCACGGGTGACGAACCGGGAGCGAACGGCCCGGCACGCCGGAATGGTCCCGTCCATCAGATCACGTGCCACCAGGTCCTGCCACGCGGCCGTCGTCACCACGATCCCCGCGCCCCGGCCCGCCAGGCCGGACTCGGACCGCTCGAAGACGGTGACGTCGTGACCGGCCCGATGCAGCAGCGCCGCCGCCGAGCATCCGGCGATCGATCCCCCGACAATGCCGACCCTCATGCCGGCCGCCCCCGAACCTTTGGAGCGCCACCCCAGAGGTGACGGCAATCCATCAGCATAACGCCACACATTCTCCCAAAAATCCAGCAGAACGGTAACGCAGGGCCTGGCGCACCGATCCTCCTTTCGGTATTCATCTCGAGCGCCTTTGGTGCGGGCGCAGTGCACTGAGGCTAGCGTCCGCACGGACACGGCCATTTGGTCTGCGCGGCGCTATCGAGAAGGGACATCGTCATGACGATGATCCGGTTTGCCGTGCCCGTGATCACCCTGACGACGCTGCCGTCGCCAGCCGCGGCGGACCGCCGGGGGTCCGCTCGTGCCCCCGCCCGGACGGTTCCCGTCCCCGCCGCACCAGCTGGCCGCGAAACTAACCACCGCGCACCCTGATAGAGGGCGCAGATAGGCGGTATCGTCCTTTCATGCGATCTGGCGCGTTCCTATTCGCCGCTGTCCCTCCTAGATTTGCAGAGAACTCTGTGCATCCGCGAAGGCTCTGTAAGGCCAGCGGCGGACAGCGGCGCCGGTTCGGCAGCTGGCAGCTTCCCGTCGCTGCGGCCATTGTTTCGCTGATTCCGCTTGTGCCAGGCTCCTGGGTGGCTCCGGCCAGTGCGGCGCCGGCTGCGCAGGATTTCATGGCGGGATATTCCGGGAGCCTGACCTACACCGTGACGGGAAACGTCCCGGGCCTCAGCGTGACGAATCTCGACCTTACGGCCACGCTCAGCTGGGCGATGACCTATGACGGGAAGACAAACGGCCCCTGGATGCTGAGCAAGCTGTCCGGCTCGATGACGGAGAGCGCGAACGTAGGCGCCAACGCGGCGCAGTGCGCGATGACCTTCGGCCTGGCCAGCCGCAACGCCGGCGGGAAGGAATACGTCGGCCCGATCGCGGGCGGCAAGTACCGGGTCCTCACCAGCGGATGGCCCATCGACAACATCGCGGTGACCATCACGGACAACAATGACCAGGCATACGACTGCAACGCCGGATCGTGGAACCTGGGAAACGGCACCGAGTGGGTGGCGAATCTGCCAATTCCCCGTCCGCCCGGAGTCGATCCGGTGGCGGTGTTCCGCGCGGGCTCATCGGCAACCCGCCCGTTCAATATGAAGCTTACGTGCGCGTCGGCGAGCGGCTGCTCGCCGATCTACCTCGGCGAGCAACTCGACGGGACCGCCGCCTACAAGCTCACGTCCAAGGTGACGTTCACCTCCATGCCCAAGCAGAAGCTGGAGATCCTCGCCACCGTGGCCGGTGACAGGTCGGCCGTCCAGGACACGACGAAGAAGCTAGTAGTAGGTCAGCGCGTGACGCTCGAAGCGAGGTTCGCCGACGGCGCCCCCGTCGGCTCACCTGACTGGGCAGGCATTACTCCCGCGGATCTGGTCGACTCCTATACCTGGGTCCCGCACAAGGGTGAGGTAACGGCCTTCGACACCAGGAAATTCAGGGAAAAGGAGTTCTCCTTCTACTGGATCGCGGGCGGCACCAACGATGTCACTGTTACCGCTGTCGACACCAGAACCGGGCGCACATACAAGGCCACTGCCGTCCTCGACGTCCAGACCCCCCAGGTGACCGAATTCAGTGCCCGCACCTGCGCTCTTGGCCTGGCCCGGCGCAATCCCCCTCATGGCCCGGACGTCACGGTGATGAGCTTCGGTAACAACAGGTCATGCTCTCACGTGGCGGGCGTCACGTGGAAATTCCAGATCAAGGCTCCGGGCGCGGCAGGAGGCGAGGCTGGGGTAGCCCAGATCCTCACCGAGAAGCTCGGCCACGACGGGATGGCCTGCTCCCTGCAGGAGAGAGACCACGGCGTGGTCAAGGAGTCCTACCTGGCCAACGGCGAGTTCAAGGCTGTTGACAATGAGTTCTGGTACAACCCGCCGACTCAGGTAAAGGCAGGGGACCAGACAGAGGTCATCACAGGCAATGACAGCCCGGAGACCGGCCTGACGAACGCGGGCACGTGGTCGGACAAGTTCGAGGCAGCCGACTGGCTGATGTTCCGCCCGGCCGGCACCGGCAGCATCCCCGTGGCTATCCGCAGCCTGCGCTGGAACTTCCTCGGCGTGGCCAGATGGGAGCACGATGCCTTCTCAGGAACTAACGGGTGGAAGCTCGTCCACAGCAGCGGGACCGAAAATCAGGCGCTCGCCTCGACCGAGGTGACACGCCAGGAACCAACCTGGACACGACTGATCGTGAACGGAAACTACATCGCCGGCTGCAAGGCCTAGAGACACCGCTGGCCGTCGCGGATGCGAGTCGCACTGCCCGGCAGGGAGTGAGCCGACGGGGCGGAGCCGCGAGTGGCAACGCCGATCGGGCCCAGCCAGATCTTTATCGGCGAGGTCAACGGCCCGGCTGCTCCGGTGAGCTTCGGCGTCGTGTGCCCGGGCGCGGCTAACACAGGTCATGCCTTCGGCGACACGGCCGGCGTGGTGAAATCGCAAGATCCGATCCCCGGCTTCGGCCGCACCGGCAACTCCACCTCCCTTGCCGCGAACCTGCTTTACACCATCGGGACGATCTCGGCGCTCGAGCCTGTCACCACGTTCACTACCTACACCACCAGCGCGGTTCCAGATACGGTTACCGCACCCTGCAGCGGAAAAGAGACAATGGTGTTCACGCCGGTCAACGGCGGATCCGGCGCGACCCCGTCGTCGGTCCCCGTCACCTTCGTGAACATCGGCTCAACGGGCTAAGCCATCCTGAAGGTCCCGGCCGCCAAGCGGCGCGGTGACTGGATCGCACCGCCGCTGTCACCTCCCCCGTATCCGAAGACCCGGACAACACGTAAGGGATGGGGACATTTATCTGACCATTTGCGAAAACTCGCAATCGTCCGCATACGGGGACTTTCTTAGCACTATGGATGATTGGCGCCCGCAGGTCTTCCCGTCCAAGGGGGCGGTGGCAGGACTCACGCGTTCAGCCTGGATAACGAGTCGCCGTCTTGCCTTTAACCAGATCGAATGAAATTATTAACAAAACCATTAGATCGTGCCTGACTTGCCCAGCGTAGCCTTAATCTCGCTTGCCGGGTCAACTCAGGCGAAAGGTAGTGTGCTTCATTCATGATCAGAAGAGGCTTATGCAAGAGGGCGGCCGCCGTCTGGCCGGCGATCGCCGCGGTTGTGCTGCTGGGGTCCGCCGCGTCGTCGGCCGCGTCGGCCGCGCCGCGAGCTGGCGCGGGGACAGCGGCGCCTTCCGCTGCCGCACTGACGCCCGCGGATACGCGGCAAGTCTGCGCGACCCCGGCGACGCCGGGCTGGGCGCGTTGCCTGTCCCTGATCCGGACCGATGTCCAGCCGAGCGCGCTGGCCACCCCTGCTTTCGTACCGGCCGGATACGGGCCCTCGAGCCTTCAGGAGGCCTACAATCTGCCGTCCACGACGGCGGGCGGCGGCCGCACCGTCGCGATCGTGGACGCCTACGAGGACCCGAACGCGGCATCGGACCTGGCTGCCTACCGGTCTCAGTACGGCCTGCCGGCCTGCACGGCAGCCAGCGGCTGCTTCACCAAGGTCAACGAGTTCGGGCAGGCCAGTCCGCTGCCGCCCGCGTCCGGCAGCACCGGGTGGGCCACCGAGGAGTCGCTCGATATTGACATGGTGTCGGCGATCTGCCCGAACTGCCGCATCCTGCTGGTCGAAGCCAATACCCCGGCCACATCGGACCTGGGCACTGCGGTCAACAGCGCGGTCAGCCTCGGCGCCAAGTTCATCTCTAACAGCTACGGTGCGTCGGAGTCCCCCGCAGAGACAGGCTATGACTCGTCTTACTACAACCACCCGGGAGTGGCGATCACCGCCGCGGCTGGAGACGACGGGTACGGCGTGGAGTTCCCCGCGGCCTCGCCGCACGTGGTGGCAGTCGGCGGTACCTCGCTGACCGCGACGGCCAGCGGCCGGCGCTGGGCGGAGACCGCATGGAATGGCACCGGATCGGGCTGCTCGGCGTATGAGCCCAAGCCGTCCTGGCAGACTGATAGCGGCTGCCCCCGCCGCACCAACAATGACGTGTCCGCAGTCGCTGACCCAAACACCGGGGTAGCGGTGTACGACACCTACGATCAGGGCGGCTGGGTGGTCGTCGGCGGCACTAGCGCCGCATCCCCGATCATCGCCGCAACCTATGCCCTGGGCGGCTACCCCGCTTCAGGCAGTTACCCGGCATCCTCCACCTACGCCCATTCAGGTCCCCTGTTCGACGTGACATCGGGGGCGAACGGATCCTGCAGCCCGGCATACCTGTGCACCGCCGGCCTGCACTACGACGGGCCAACCGGCCTGGGCACCCCGAACGGCCCCGCCGCCTTCATCTCCGGAGGAGGCCCAGGTGACGAGGTCGCGTTCCAGGCCAGCACCGGGGACCTGTGGGTCACGGGACCTGCCGGCAGTAGCGATACCGGGCTGGGCATGGCCGCCGGGACCAGCCCGAGCATCACCGGGCTGACGGGTGGCGGTTACGAGGTGGCGTTCCAGGCCAGCACCGGGGACCTGTGGGTCACGGGACCTGCCGGCAGTAGCAATACCGGGCTGGGCATGGCCGCCGGGACCAGCCCGAGCATCACCGCGCTGCCCGGTGGCGGTTACGAGGTAGCGTTCCAGGCCAACACCGGGCACCTGTGGATTGAGGGATCTGCCGGCACTAGCGATACCGGCCTCACCATGAAACCGGGCACCAGCCCCGCCATCACCGATCTGCCGCCGGAAAACAACACCTTCTACCCCAACGGCGGCATCGAGGCCGTCTTCCAGGGCAGCGACGGCCACCCGTGGGACTACTCGCCCAGCAGCGGAGGCGGCCAGATGAGCAGCTCCGCCTCCCTGGCACCGGGCACCGGCATGGCCATCGTCCCCACGCCTGCTGGCGGGGGCAGCTGGCAAGCCCTGTGGCAAGGCGCCAACAACCACCTGTGGACCACCGGCGCCGGCCCGACCGATACCGGCCTCACCATGAAACCGGGCACCAGCCCCGCCATCACCGACCTGCCGGCGGAAAGCAACACGTTCTACCCCAACGGCGGCATCGAGGCCGTCTTCCAGGGCAGCGACGGCCACCCGTGGGACTACTCGACCGGCAGCGGGGGCGGCCTGATGAGCAGCTCCGCCTCCCTGGCACCGGGCAGCAGCATGGCCATCGTCCCCACGCCTGCTGGCGGGGGTAGCTGGCAGGCCCTACTGGCAGGGCGCCAACAACCACCTGTGGAGCACCGGCGCCGGCCCGACCGACACCGGCCTCACCATGATGCCGGGCACCAGCCCGGCCATCACGGCGCTGTCCTAACGGCAGTCCGCCGCCGCCCCAGCAGGCGAGCAGGTTCCGCCATAGGAAAGCACCACCGCCCGTTCGGATAGAAACGATCATTCCGAACGGGCGGTGGTACGGACGTCGGCCAAGGAGCTCCGGATGGTGCGGCAGCAGTGAGCGATCTGACGAACCCGCGGACTGACCAGCCGATCTGGTGCTCGATGCTGCGGCTGACGGCGCTGTCGGCGAAGACGATGCACCCCAGCGGGACGGCGACAGCCCTGGCGACCGGCACAGCACGCCGACCGTGAGCGCCTACATCGAACCTAACCAGCCTGGCCAGGCTCCTGCGCACCCCGATCTCGGACCCGCGCGGAGTCTGATCCGCCACTTCGCCCGCCGTCAGCGGCTTCCCGGCCTGCGTCACCGTCATCTGCAGGTGATGACCGGGCTGCCTGCTCCCGGTAGCGTGGCAGGCAGCCCGGTCATGCCCTGGCTCGGTCCGCAGCGCAGGATGCCGACTGGTTTGGTCCGTTTCGGCGCAGGGCTAGGCCGCTGGGGCCGGCGGGACGGCAACGGCGATGCCGATTACGCCGACCACTAGGCCGATTGCCCCGATGAGACCGTTGGTCAGGTTGACGAGATCGATGTTGACATCCGCCCGGGCTGTCGCGGTCGCGCTCGCGCCGAGATTCGCCCAGTGAGCGGCGAGCCGGTCGTCGCGTGAGTCGACCGTCCAGTTGTCATCTCGTGAACCTGACTCGAAGGTGCCGGCGATATGGCCGGCGTGCTGGAATGTGTAGGCCAGGTTCTGGCTGTCCTTGACCGCCCAGGCCAGGGCTGTGCTGTACTCGGCTGCGCCAGAGTCGTGAAAGTGCCCCGAGAAGGTATAAGAGCCGTCCGAGCGAAGAGTCAGGTGGGCGTTGCCGCCTGCGGCGACCCCTGAACCGAACACGATCGGCGCGAAATTGAAGTCCAGTACCATCGGTATGTCATGGGGCAGGACGAAGCCGAAGCTGGCAGTGCCGTCGTGCGCGCCGCCGTTGGCCGGGCAGAATCCCTTGCCAGGGAACCCGTTGTAGAACATTGACTGGCAGTTTCGGCAGAACGTCCACGCGTCCTGAGCCGTGGCCGGATTCGCGGGAACGTTGAAGGGCAGGATGAAATCGAAGTCGCCCGCTCCGACCGCATGGGGGCCGCCTGCCGCGCAGCTGCCCTTGTCAGGGAATCCGTCGAAGTGCATGGTGAAGCACTTAGGACAGAACCGCCACGCACCCTGAGATGTCGGAGTCTCTGGAATGTCGTGCGGCAGGGCGAAAATGAAACCCTCTGAGACGTGGCCGCCGCCCGCGTCGCAAACTCCTTTGCCAGTGAAGCCGTCGTAGAACAATGCGTTGCACTTCTGGCAGAACCGCCAGTCAAGCTGCATTCCCATTACTGATCTCCTTGCCTATGCTGCCTGCGGAATGAGGTCGCTCGCCCGGGGCGTGTCAGTGCGGTGCGGCCACCGAGGCGTCGCCGGGTACTGCTCCTCCGTTCCTACGGGTACCTCATGACTATCTAGAGACGGCCACGGCAGCGCTGATACACAGCGCGGCAAAAAACCGGAACGGCGGCCCCGGCTCAGGTCCCGCGCACGACCAGGCCTGACCCGCGGCACGGCGACTCACCGGGCTTGCTCGCGGCATGGTCGGCGGGGGTATCCGAGCTGTCGATAACCGCGCGGACGAGGTCGGACAGGCGGAGGTTGCGGGACCTGGCGAAGTCGCACAGGAGGCTGAGTGAGTGATCCACGTCACTTCACCAGTACCACCGCGACCCGCTCCTGGCCAAAGGGAAGATCCGCTGGACGCGCCGCCGCATAGCCCTTCACCCGCGCCGACACCGTCCCGCAGCCCGGACACGCCGCCGCCTGCGGATCCGCCGTCACCACGGGCTTCGCCGACCTGGTCACATTAGTCGGACGGCACACCCAGCCCGGCGGCCGGCCTCTCCGGGTCGGCGTCGGCCGCACGCCAGAGTCCGAGCGCGCGCCGCCAGGCATCGGCGGCGTCTTGCAACCGGTCGAGCAGCGGCATCTCGTAGGCCCTCGCGGCCGGAACTAGATGGGGAGATGCGAGCAGGAAGATAGGGTGCCATCCCCATGTCCCGGGGCCGCTGGCCTGCATACGGTGACAGTCGGTGCCGCGTGGCGGCGTCCATTCGTCCGGCGGCAAGGGCATGGCGCTCGTGAAAGGCAGCAACGTGAGGACTCCCCGAAGGTCGCGACGGTTGGCGGTCAGTGCCGTGCTCGGAGCGGGCGCGCCGGTGATCAGCGTGCTGGCTGGTGTCCCTCCGGCCCATGCGATCGTGGGCGGCAGCCTGCGGGAACTCGGCCCGGATGGGGTGATGGGGTGGGCAGCCGCCTTCCAGGCGCAGACCGAGGGCACGCTGTGGACAGTCACTCCGGACAACGTGGGCCACGACACGGGGAGTCAGATGGCAACCGGGAGCAGCCCAGCGGTCGCAGGGCTGACCAGCGGCGCGTTCGAGGTCGTCTTCGCGGGGCAGGGACAACATCCCGCGCAAGCTGGGACCGGACGGCACAGTCGGGTTCGTGACAGCCGGGGTGACTGTGGCGCCGGGTACCAGTCCCGCCATCGCTGCCCTGTCGACTGGCGGCTATGAGATCGCCTTCGGTGCCGCCGGCAGCAGCAGCAGGACGCTCCACGTGGGCCGTGGCGGCTGGTGCGGGTGGCCGGCTGCGCCGCGCTCGCGCTTGGGCTGGCCAACAGCGCCGTGGCCACCACGACCAGGAGACTGACCGTGACGATCCGTGGCAGTTCAGAAATGCCCTCGTCCATTAGCTGGGCTGGGCAGCGATGATCACCAGGCTCCCGCTCGCCGCGCTGATCACCGCATCGCTGTTCTGGGGCACAGCGGTCAGCGTGACCAAGTACGCACTGGGAGGATTCGGCCCGATCACGCTACTGGCCATCTCGCTGATCGCGGGAACCGCCGTGCTGTGGGCGATCGTGATCCTGCGCGGCCACCGTCCACCACCGCCGTGGCGGCGGGCGGTGCTGCTCGGCCTATTCGAACCAGCGCTCGCCTACGCCGGCGACCTGACGGGCCTAGCCCGGACCAGCGCCGCCAACGGCGCGCTCCTATCTGGTCTGGAATCGGTCTTCATCGTCCTGCTGGCGGCCGTCTTCCTGCGCGAACGCATCACTGGCCGCATCACCGTAGCGCTAGCCCTCGCACTGGCCGGCGTCGCGACCCTCGAAGGCACGGGATCGTTCACGCGTGCCGGCCTCGGCGACCTACTCGTCCTGGCCGGAGTGCTCAGCGCTGCTGCCTACACGATCGTCGCCAGAGGAATGGGGGACGAGTCCGACCCGCTAACGGTGACTGCCTGCCAGTTCACGACGGCGACGATCCTCATCCTTCCCGCCGTTGCTTTCGTGTGGGCGCTGCACGTCGAGACCCCTCCCAGCCACGTGGCCACGAGGTTCTGGGTCGCCGCAATCCTCGCCGGAGTCATCGGCTACGCCGCCAGCTTCCTGCTCTACAACTACGCCATCGCCAGAGTCCGGGCCGCCCCTGCGAGCATCATCGTGAACCTGGTTCCCGTCTTCGGGCTGGCCAGTGCCGTCTTCTGGCTAGGCGACTCACTCACCGTCGCCCGGGTTCTCGGTGCCATCCTGATCGGCCTGTCCGTCACGATTTTCACAGCCGCCGAACTTAGCGAAACGCGCAACGCCGCCAAGCCCTGCGAAGGTGACACCATCGAAGGCCTGACCTGGCAGTCTTCGCCGACTCTCCAAGGCGCCGGGCTATCCGCAGCACCTTGGCGTGCTTTGGCGAAGAACCAGCCGGCCGGTCGACGACCGGCATTGTTCTCGAGGACCAGATCGCCTTCCTCCTAGGGGCCGACGAAGATGCGGCGCTGATCGACTTCCTGGCCGAGGCGGGCGCGGCGCTGCTCGAGCTCCTCTAGCCGGACCATCACTGACGCCGGTTACGCGGTGGTCGTCTGGCTTAGTGTCCCGTTCAGGTGACGGCTTCGTAATCCGCGTTATTTCTTCGTCCGGAGTTTCGCTGTTCAGCTGAACACTTCGTGTCGCTGTTGTGTTCGGGTGGAGGTTCCTGCCTCAGCAGTTGCAGACAGATGGCCGAAAGCCACGTCCACGTCAAGCTCGCGCTGCGCTGCCACCAGCAGCACACCGGCAACCGGCACCAGCGGAAAATCGGCTTCCAGCCCGAGAGCCCAGGCAACACACCGCTGACCAGCCTCGGCGAGAACCTCATCCTCTGCCACTACCAGCGTTAGATACATGGCCGCAAGCAAGACACCAGCGTCGCCGTGAACGTCCGCGCCTGCGCCCGCGAGCCATCGCAGCCCTTCCCGCAGCCCATCGGCCGCAGTGCCATCACCGGGCAGATCAGCCTCGCAGGCCGCCCGGAACCTGGCTACCCGCTCAGGTGCATCGGGCGGCGGGTCAGGCAGAGCGAGGTCGCCGGCGGCAACTCGCCATGGTCGACGGGAGATCCTGCTCCTCGCTCACGGCCAGCGCCTCTTCGATGAATTGGCCGATCCCCCGCCAGAACTCCGTTCCGCGCATCAGCCACAACCAGGCAGCGCAACTCTTAGCGAACTCGAAGGAATCCCGGTATCGCCGCAGCCAGACCATGCCCAGAATCAGGATCTCCAGCGCGTCGAGCTTGTGGAACCAGTCCCGCCCGTCCCCATGGTGCTGGGCAACCGCCAGGTGCAGTAACCGAGCGCGTACGCTCCGGCCAGGCTGAGCTTGCCCGGCTCATTCATGCGGACCAGCCTCTCCAGCGCCGCCTCAGCCTCAGCCCTCAGATCACCTGGCTGCCCGATGTCAGGCACCGCCGCCGACCAAGCCGACGGCACCTGGCCCAACCCCCTCGGCTGAGTTGCTTACGACGCCGCTCGCACAGGCAGATCAACACAGGCGTTCGAGGATTCATCGCTGCCGCGCGGACAAGGATGCGCTCGGTAGTGCCCGTTCTGCGAGCGCCGCCAGCTGCAGGACAGGCACCATCATCTCGATCGGGCACGTCAGGCCAGCTGAAGCCCGATCTTGTCCTTGGCCGAGCTGAAGCATCCCTGGAGCAAGATGCTATGCGGGGTGGCAGTGGCCCGCACACGTAAAGGTAGGGAAAGCGGCCGCCTGCCGGGCCGACAGGTGGCAGGCCGCTAGCTGCTGCCAGCCCGTGCTGTCGAGCGCCGACAGCAAGCCCCGCCGGCGCCGGGACGCCCGCTGTCCGCGACGTCGGCCTGGCACGTGCTCGTCATCCTCGCGAAGGCCAAGCGCTCAAGGTCGGTACGCAGTCGACCGGCCAGGTTTTTTGTAAAAGTCGTCAGCAGCACGCGAGAGTCCGGCTCACGACTAGCTAGCATCCTGGCTCGGTGCAGCAGCACGACGTTACTACGGGCGACTATCCAGCTTGCGGATGTCATGCGAGCTCGGCGGGTTGATGGAGTTGTGCCAATCCCGGGTTGCCAGGGACTGGTGGCGTCCGCTGCACAATCCCGTTCTTCGGCTTCTTGGTCACTGGCCTGTGCCAGCAACTCGGGAGTGAGCCGCATCCCTGGTCAGGAGTGCTGCCATCGCGGCCGGCAGGATCGAGCGGGCTGAAAAGCGGTAGACATCACCATCCTCGATCCAGCAGAACCGGGTCGCCCCCTCGATGTCCTGAAAGTGGGAGACGATCTGAGTACCCTCAGAGGCCGGCGACCACCTCAGGCAACCCCCAGGAAACCGTCCGACTCGACGCCCAGCGTCCATTGAACACTCTCGCCCGGCACGGCCGTCGCCGCTGTCAGCAAGGCCGTTCCCTCATATGCGTTCCAGGCCGCGCTCGTGAGGCAGTACGCCTCGGAAGCTCGAAGAGAGGTCAGACCTTGACGTAGTACGCGTCCAGGTAGAGGACTCGGTTAGTGAAATAAAATTGAGATGGCTCTGTCCTCTGGCGTGTGCGGCATGGCTTGCTCTTATTGGGCCTGTACGCTTTACGCTATCCCCCGCGCGAAGAGGTTGGCCTCGTGGCTATAACCGACACGATCATCGCCGCAGTGTTTGACGAGACGGCTGGGCTGGCGCTCCAGGTGCCTGTCCACTGGAAGGACCGGCCCGCTGCCGTTCGTGCTCAGATGGCGGTCAGCAACGTGCATGCCCTCCCGTTGCTCGTCGGCATGCAAGTGACTAGGGCGAAGCCATGGAAGCCGACCTGATTACATCGGCGCTGACGGAGGTGGCCAGCGACTGGAGCTGCACGCCGCTCGATGACGGCTGGCTGCTTGTGACGACTTCTCATCAATATAGCGACGGCGATCACGTCGAGCTGCTTGTGCGGCGTCGCGACCAGACTATCGAAGTCAGCGACGGCGGCGAAGCTCTATCAAGGCTCGATCTAGCTGGCGTGAATGTCGACCAAGGCCGGGCCAGAGATATATGGCGCCGCCTGTTGAGAGCACATGAAGTTGAAGTACATCATGAGCAGATCTCCATTCAGGGACCCGCAGATCAAGCTGGCCCGCTCGTCGCCAATATGGCCAACGCGGTCGCGAATATTGACGGAATACGGCTGCTAGCGCCACCTGCGCGGAACGCTAAGTTTTCGGAGCGCCTCGTCACCTTTTTCCAAGCTGAATTTGAGTACGTCGAAGTAGGTCCGCAGCTGACTGGGCGCAGTGGCGGGCAGTACCGGGCGACTGCTGCGGTAGGCGATCCAGAGATAGCTATTGTCGTCCAAGCCGTATCCGGATCAAATACCCAGACCCGACAGCGTGCCATTGAGCATGCCTTCACCATGTTTAGCGATATAGACGGGGCATTGCCTGCCGCCCGGAAACTCGTCGTTTTGAGTGATCTCGACTGGAAATCGGAGCACACCAGGCTTCTCGCGAATATCTCTTACATCGGATCATGGTCACACCGAGATCACCTAATTGGATTCATAAATTCCCCCAAGCTCTGACGTCACATATTCTTATGCCAGTCCAAGATCAAATTATCTCCGAGCATGGATAGGGTAATTACATCCACCTTGCTCAGCAGATGGGCGTCATGAGAGCCTCGGGTGACGTGAAAGCCCAAGATAACGTTCCGGTAGACCCGATCCAGGCACTCGATGTCCAGCACCGCGTGCCCGCCCAGCACCTCATCGACCGTCACCACGCGAGCACCCATGCCAGCCTCCAGCCAGGACCCCTGACCCTGGGCATGCGCCAGCCCGCAGCGTCCTGCCAGCGGAAACGCAGCAGCTAGGCGGCCAGAGGCCGAGCCTCACTGTACAGCTGGATCACCTCAACCAGCCGCTAGGTATATCACTAATGATATAGTTTACGCACGCATAGGGTCCTGTTCCTCGAGGAAGCCGAGGATGAGCGCGTCAAACTGGGCAAGAAGGACAGGGTAGCCGTGGACCATGCCATCGAGAAGTTGGAGGCGCTCGGACCGGGCCTTCCGTTCCCGCACTCCGGCGCCGTCAAGGGGCAGGACGACCTGCGCGAACTCCGCCCTCAGGCAGGCCGGAACCCGTGGCGGCCACTGTACCGGCAGGTTGGCGATGCCTTCGTTGTCGCGGCCATCGCCCCCGAGGCCAGGAAGGACAAGCGCGGGTTCGACAAGGCATGCCAGGCAGCAGTTGACAGGCTCTCGCAAGTCGAACTGGCCGACAAGGAGAGCGGGCCTGATGGGAAGTCGGGACAATCCGCGGACACGGGACCCTAGGCAGCGCACCCCAAGGGCGATATCATTACTGATATAGGAACACTGATCGAAGGAAAGCTGCGGACCGACATGGTGAGGCTCTCGGACCTTAAGACCGCCGCGGAGGTGCGGGCCGGCGACATGCAGGACCCGGCGTACCGCCGCGAGTACGAGCGCACGCGGCTCGCCAACGACGTTGCGATCAAGGTCCTCCAGTACCGGCGAGCACACGGACTTTCCCAGACCGAGCTGGCTGCCCTGCTGGACATGCGCCAGCCAAACATCGCCCGGCTGGAAGCGGGCGAGCACGCCCCAACCATCGAGACGCTCTCCCGGCTTGCCGATGTGCTCAAGCTCGACTTCAGCGTTGACGTCAAGCCCGGAATGCTGCGCCTGCGCAAGCCCGCGCAGGCGCATGGGGCTCGCATCAGTGGGCGCGCAAAGCCCAAGAAGCCGGCAAACCTCCCTGGCGGAAGGCGCGCCGCCACGATTGCAGCGTCCGTGAATACCTCAGGCCATGTCAACCGGAAGGCACCGAATCCCTCAAGCCCCAGGGCAAGTGCTACGCCCAGCGGCAAGGCGAGGTAACCCTGCGGCGTAGTCCTGGGTGCAGCATCCGTAGAGGATCGGCTGCCCCGGCAACTGCCGCAGGCGGCCATGTCCGACCTGCATTCGTCGCGTGACCATCGATCCGCTCGTGCGTTTCACCTGGCCTATGCCCGTGAGTTCGCCGAGCCGCGGCCGTACCGGCTCGACGACCTGGCCCGCGCCGCCAGGCGGCGCCATGACCAGGCCCGGCAGCCGGTACAGGCCCGCCGCCCTTTACAGCCACGAAAGCGCCGGCGAGCAGGGCCAGGCGGCACGACCACATCCCCGCCCTGTCTGCCTGGGTGGTGATTTCATCTTCGCCCCGGCAGTCGCGGGCCTGGCAGCAGCCGGATGCCCTGTCACCGTCGCCAGCTGCCGAGCCCAGCTCGCCCGCGTCCTCGAAAACGCGGCCAGCGGGCGGGTCATCTACCTCGACCTCCCCTGCCCGGCATGGCGAGATTCTAGGACCAGGACCCCCGCCGTGGGCCAACTTGCCGCCACGGCGGGCTTCAGTCCCTGGATGATGTCTTCCTATGCGGCTGCAACCTGTGGCGGCCGGTCTCCTTCGCCGTCGGACCTGACCACCCTCTGCGGCGGATTCTGGTTACCGTCGTCGGGCCTGGCTACCGTCCGCTGCGGCCTGCTGGTTCTGCCGCCGGGGAGATTCACCTGCCCCCGTGGCTGCTGGTAGGCGTCCCTGCCTGCTGGCTGACGGTGGCTGGGGACTTGCCTGGGTGCCGCACTGGCGAACGCGGTCCCGGTAGCAAGCGCCCCAAAGCCGCCGGCCAGCGCTAATATCGTGAGGGCACTGATGATCTTCCGCATGTAGTCTCCCTAGCCCGGTTCGCCTGTCCCGTCGTGATAAGGGTAAATCGAGGCGTGCCCGGCTAACAGGGGTGCCGCTCGGATACTGTCACCAGATCCAGACAGAGCTGATACGCAGAGGATGTCATGGCTGCCAGAAGAAAGCAGTGGAGCGATCTCAGTGAGCGCACTCGCAAGCTGATCATTGCCGGGGCAGTCGGCGAAGGGATACTCAAAGCGGTAGCGCTCATCGACATCAAGCGCCGGCCAGCAAGCCAGATCCGGGGTTCGAAATGGGTCTGGGCAGCACTGATGACAGTCGTCGGCTCTGCGGGGATTTTGCCGATCTCATACTTCCTCCTTGGACGGAAACAGTCTCCATCGCAGCCTGACTGAGCGGACGTCCGGCCATCGGCGAGCTGAGCAGTCGAGGACTCCAGCTTCCGGGCATCCAAGGCCTCGGACTACCTGCGCGGCTACGACCATCCCCGGTGCAGCCCGACACCTCGCCGAGATGCGCGGCGAGGCGAACAAACCATCTCCACCGTCCGGATGACCATGAGCAGGATCATCTACGCCGCGACAGCGCCTGACGGCGGTGCCTGGTTCTGGCGGTCCTGGGCCGAGCGGCGTAGGTCGAATCGCCTGTAGGAGGTACCAGGTTGTGATTTCGGCATTAGATCTCCTAGCCCTGAGGTTTCGTGTGACCCAGCAGGACGGGAGGTGACACCACGGCGTAGAGCCATGGCGGATCTTCGTGTTCGCCGGACTCGTCGTTGCCTGTCGACCTGAGTCCGGTCCGGGTAGCTGCCAGGAGGCCCGGTAGCAGACTGGCGACTCGGTCGTTATTGGACGCCACGCCCCGGCGGCAACACACCTAGGCCACCGGGATGCGTCCGGAGCCTGGATGGGTGCCGCAGCCGGGCTGTCCGGTTAGCCGGGCTCGTGCAGCAACCCGCCGGAGTCGCTCATCTGCCTATACGCCAACCGATGCCCAGGTGCTGGCGGCCGTCGTCCGGCGATCGGGGACACGCCGTCGCGCGATCAGTGCATCCTGTGCATTCGAGCGTCTCTTTGGCGGAATGACGGTCATCGCGCCGGGCAGCACGGCCGGGCCTCCATGACCGTCAGCCTCGGACGTCAAGCGCGAAAGTTCTCATGTTACCTACGCGGCAGCCCTTTCGGCAGGTACGCGGGCAAGCCCTCAACTCATGAATTACTGTGCGTAACCGGCCGGATGGCCGTTGACGGGCTATTTGGCGCACCCCGTTCCACGGATCGTCCACAACGAATGCTAGGCACTCGAACACAAACCTGAAATGTCATTCTGAACAGCAAGAATGAGAGCACTTTACGGAATCAACCCGTAGACCTTGTCCTTGCCATGGCCACGCGACCTCGCTCCCAGCGCACCAGCAGCACTGATCGCACACCCGGAAGCACAGAATGCACCCAGTGCGCCTGGCACCCGGTCCACGACCCGGTCCACGGGCACGGGCCATCGGGTGACACCCAGCAACCTCCAGATGATCACTGTCAGTGCGCGGGCACGCGCTCAGGCCGGCGGGTGCCTTCTGCGCAGGTCCGGCCGCCGTCACCGAGCCGGCCCCCGACTGCGGCGCATTCGCCCCGGCGAGACTGCCCGCGCCAGCGACTGAGCCTCGCACCGAACTCCAGCGCGGCGAGGATATCGTCACGCTCGAGATCCGGGTAGTCAGCGAGCACCTCCTCAACCGTCATGCCCGCCGACAACAGCTCCAGCAGAATCTCAACGGGATAACGCAGGCCTCGCACCGTCGGCTGGCCATGGCAAACCGCCGGATCGGATGTGATGCGCTCCAGCCGGGACATGCCCCAACGGTACCGCTACAGCAGCCCCCAGGCATCCATCGATCCCCCAGAACCTCAAACCAGGGGCCTGCACCAAGACGGCCTGAAACCGCGCTCCGCTGCCGCTGCCACGGCTCCGTCAGTGGACGAAGGGCACCGCAGGGCACGGCCGGCACACCGCCTGGCCCGCCAATGCCACGACGCGCATCCGCTCCCCGCGTCCAAGCGTCGCGTGCCTTGTCGAGCTGAGTGCAAAGGGCGAACGGCGACAGCGGCACGCACCAGTGGCCCCGGCTGGCCTACGCTGCGGGCCACGCGCGAGCCTGGTCAAGGGCAGTCCGCATTACGTCCAGGCCGGCGACATCGTAGATACCGAACGGCGAGGTAGCGGGAAGTCTCCGCCGCATGCCGGCGCCGCCGCCCAGTCCGCTCGCCGGGCTAGCGCCACAGCGGCCGGAACCCAGCGCAAGACAGCCTGATGGGCATCACCTACGACGCCGGCGCACTAGTCGTCGCCTAGCGCGGCGAGCGAGGCACCCGTACCCTCCACTCGCGCCCTCCTGCTGCGCCGCGAAGTGCCCGTCGTGCCCGCGCCCGTCATCGCCCAGGCCTGGCCCTGCTCCTGACCGGATGCCACGTCGAGGCACTCGACGACACCCGCGCCAGCGCCGCAGGCACCCTCGTCGGCCGCGCCAGGACCACCGGCATCGCCGATGCCTGCGTCGTCGAAGGCGCCATCCGCCGCGGCGGACTTCTCATCACCTCCGACCCCGGCGACCTCCGCGCTATCGCTGCCGCCAGCCACCTCCACACCGACCACCCCTGAAACCACGCCACAACCGGCGGCAGTCCGACCGGCACGCTGCCCATCCAGCACTGAGCCACCGGGAACCGCGCCGAAGCTGACGGACCCGCGCACATCCGGCTCGTTCGGGGCTGCTTGGGAGCGGTGCGTGCTGGCGTCGGGCGAGCACCGAAATGTTATTCGCGGGCCTTTAAGGAACCGCCGCATCGCAGCCGGACCGAGAGCTCCGGGCCGAGCCGGTGCCGCGACGATATCTGCCTGGCACACTGTTGCGGTACGTCTTTCCGCCGAATCCTCTGAGCGGAAGGGCGGTCGGCTGATCAAGAAGGAGCAGGCGTGAGTAGCGCTGATAGCGGAACGCCGGGACGCCGGGAGCATCTATTTCGAGGTCGGCGCGTGAGGATCCGCGATCTTGTAGACGCCAGCCTGCTGGAACCGGGCACGGTCCTGGTGTACGACCGACCGCAGGCAGAGGCAGCACTTGAGGTCACCGTGACGGAGGCCGGGCAGCTTGAGTTGCCGGATGGCCGCGAGATCAGTAGCCCTTCCGGGGCGATCAAGGAGCTTTGCGGGAAGAGCGTGGATGGCTGGCACGCTTGGCGCACGGCGACTGACGACCAAATGCTTCACAGTCTTCGCCTGCGGTTGATTCGGGAGGCCGTGCGAGAGGTCCCGGATGAGGGGAATCAAGACCTTGAGGCCAGGCAAGATGAGTTTCTTTCCTCGGCGAAGGAGGCGGCGGAGTCCGGCTCTCCTAACCGGATGACAGTCCGCGAGCTGATCGGAATCTGGGGTGCTCGCGGCCGCGACTTCGAGGTCAAGGAACGGGTCGACGCGGACCTGGGTAACAACGGCATGACCACGACGCCTGATTTCCGCGCTGTCGCCCTGGACGACACGGTCGCCATCGTATTGACCACACAGGTGACGGCTGGTGAAGTGGCGTTGGTTGGCACTGGGGAGATGTCCGTGAACGCAACGGTATCTGCTCCCGCTGAAGTCGCCGAGAGCGATGACGAAAGCGCCTGGGATCACGGCCTGACCATCGGCAACCTCCCATCAGCGTCACGGAGGGTGTGCGCTGTTGCGCCGGACGCGACCTTCGAAGAGGCCATCACCCTGATGCTCACCAATGACTACTCGCAGTTGGCCGTGATGACCAGCCCCAGGGATCTTAAGGGCGCGGTGAGCTGGAAATCTATCGCCAGGGCGCGCAACGCCAATACCGGCGCTAAGCTATCGGCCGCGATCACCATAGCCTCCGACGAGACCTACACGGCGGACTTGATCGGATTGCTGCCCGTCATCCAGAGCCAGGAATTCGTCTTCGTCAGGGGCGCTGACAGGACAGTCACAGGCATAGTGACCCTGGCGGACGTGGTGGATGTCTACGGACAGATGGCATCACCATTCTTCATGATCGGGCTGATCGACCAGAACCTGCGGCGGATCATCGAGGTTACCTTCCCGATGAAAACCATCACGCCTCTCTGCGATTCTGGCGGCCTGCGGGCCTTGAGTAGTTGCGACCAGCTAACGATGGGCGACTACGAGCGGATCCTTGAGAACCCGGATTGCTGGACCAAACTCGGCTGGTCATTGGACCGCAAGACGTTCTGCGCCCGCCTGGCGGAAATTGCCCAAGTCCGCAACAACCTTATGCACTTCAACAGCGACCCGCTACCCGATGACGTCCTCTCGATGCTTCAGAACTTCATCAACCTGCTCCAGGAATACCACATCTGATCAGCTCGAGCAATGTCGCCTTCCTGCGGATCGGCACGAGTCCCTGGTCCGAGGACACGGCAACCAACGGCCGCTGACCCGATCCGTCGGATACCGAACCGGCTAATATGCGCCGGCCAAATCCACACCGAAACCAACAACATGGCCCCAGGTCAGCGCGTGCATTCAGGGCATCCTAAGCGTTCGAGCGTCTTTTTGGGGTGCAGGCGGTTGCGGGCGACATTGATCGGGCGCGGCCAGTGCGGCCCGAGGACGCGCGGATTCCTTGCCCTGCGGCGAGCCGGTACCGGGTAGGTACCGGGTATTCAGGGTCAATCTTCGCGTTGTGCGTCAGATCGCGACTTGCGCTGACGGACCGGAAGCAGGCCGTGAGCCGAATTCAATCACTGTCAGTGACCGAGCACCAGGGCACTAGCTCGACCGGTCGAGTATCCCGTCCACGACCCGTTCCACGACATCCTACCGATTATCGAAATCGGCAGCGAATATTGGTATTGAACAGCGAAAGGAGAGCCCCCTTACGGAATCGAACCGTGGACCTTCTCCTTACCATGGCCACGCGACCCCGCCCCCAGCGCACCACCTGCACTGAACGAACGCACGGAAAGCACAGAAAGCACACGCTGCGCCAGGCACCCGGTCCACGACCAGCAGGGCACATCCAGCCGTGCAGTCACGCTCAGTGAGCGCACTATGGGTTTCGGTCCGTGCGCGACCCTGCCATCTCTCGGCAGCTGCAACTGGCCAGAACCACCTCGGCGCCTCGCCGACGGGCCTGTGACCGGGACACTGCATCCGAGACCCTTGCCGGCCTTACGGTGGTCCCCTGTTGTGGCGCTCCGGGCTCACAGCCAGACTATAAGGCTGGACAAGCACCGACCGGATGCGCCACAATTGTGGTCATGAGCGTCGAGTCACTGCGGACAGTCCGGGACCACCTGTCAGAGTTCGTCGACCGGGTAGAAGGCCAGCACGAGAGGATCGTGCTCACCCGCAACGGCCATGCGGCCGCAATCCTGATCAGCCCCGAGGACCTTGCCCAGATGGAGGAGACGATCGACGTGCTCGGCGATCCGGAAGCGCTCGCCGACATCCGCGAAGCCGACGAGGCGTACGCCCGCGGCGACGTCACCCGCGGCGCGGACGCGGTCCGGAACCTTCGACGGTGACCCAAGACGGCAACTACGAGCTTGTCCTGACCCCGCCGGCCCGTCGCGCGCTGACCGGCAAGCTGCCCGAGTCCGTCGCCGCAGCGGTAATCGAGTTCCTGACCACATCCCTGGTCCGCGAGCCGCACAGGGTCGGCAAGCCGCTTCGCGATGACCTAGCCGGCATATGGTCAGCACGCCGCGGTACCTACCGGGTCCTCTACCGGATCCGGGACGACCTGCACGAGGTCATCGTCCTGCGCGTCGAGCACCGACGCGACGCCTACCGGCCACTGTAGCCGCGAGGCATGGACTAACCGCAGCGAGCATGTCTGATTTCAGTCGTCAAGCGCAAGCCCAAATGCGGCTCAACCCGTCGGGTCCGCGGAGGCAGACGACTCTCCCACCCAAGGGACCCAGCAGAGTGGTCTGCCGCCGCTCCACCGACCAAGGCCCCGGCGACATTGACATCGACACTGAACTCGGGCACGTCAACAACTGCGCCCGCCAGGCCTCGATGTCCGCCCGCCTGCCACCCGAATGGGACATCGACTGGGAAGCGGGGGAACGACAGCACGAGACAGGCACTCAGCCTCGTCGCACCTACGGGCCATGCCACCAGCACTCTCGTCTGGCCCGGACAGCCAGACCTTGGCATAGGATCCTGCGGACGTTGTCGTGCAACTGCTAGCCGCACTCGCGTCACGGTTCACCGTCAGCACCGCCAGCCAGAGCCCCCCAGCCCATGCTCACGGTCGCCCAGACCGCCGCAGTACTCGGCGTCTCCAGAATGACAGTCACCCGCATGGCGCGGGCCGCTTGCCGGCGGCGTGCTCGGCCAGGATTTGCTCGGCGCGCTCGCACGGCAGCATGTTCGTCACCGTGTCGCTGGTCCTGTCCAGGCCGGGGTGCCTGCGCCGTCATGTCGCCTGCGACCTGGTCGAGGCTTTTCCTGGTGATCTTCTCGGTGCCGTCGAGGATCGCCTGCCCGGCGGAGTCGCGGATGAGCCAGAGCAGGCTGCCGATCAGGCCCCGGGTGCGGCGGTGCAGGTAGTCCGCGAGAATGACGAGGCCGCCGTCCTGGTGCCGGTAGAGCCGCAGGGCTCCTTCGAGTGCGGCGATGAGGGTGGCCCATTCCTGGCCGGGGGTTAAGGCGGGTGGCCGGAATCAGGGTGCACCGGCCGGCGACCTGGTCGCCAGGCGGGCCGGCCAGCAGTGCCCCGCGGTCCTGATGCCCGCGTAGACGAAGGTGACGGGCAGCCGCTCGGAGAAGTACTCGAACCCCGCATAGACCGCCTGCCAGATCATCGCCTCGACCTCGCGATCAGGTCCGCAAGTACGCCTCCCAGTCCCGGTCACCCGCCAGCCCGGCCAGCCGCGCGTTCTCCCCCAGCGACGCATGAAAGATCGAGATCGACTTCGACAGCGAGATCGTCAGGTCGAAGTACAGCGGACTCCTGCGCGCCCGCCCCGCCGCCTCCACTCGCAACTCCCGGCGCCGCTCCGCCGTCGCCCCCGGCTCAGCCGCTAACAGCGCGAGGGTCACCGTTGCCGTTGTCAGCGACCCGGGCCTCGGCGAAGAAGTCGCCGGCGGTCACGATGATCCGGTCGCCCCGGCGGACGGACTCAGCGGTGCGCGGTGGCGAGCAGTCCGTAGGCGGTGACCTTGACCCACCTGGTGAGGTCCTAGCAGTAGCCGCCGGGCGGGGACTTCTATGGCGAGGCGGAGCTCGACGCCGTCGGTGCCGTCCTTGGTGCGGAAGGTGCGGGGGTCATCTCCGAGGCGGCCGGTGACGGTGATCTGGATCGGGTTGATGACGATGTCTCCCTGGGGTGCTGGTATCCGGGAGGGCCTGCCGCCTGTGGTGGCGGCCTGGGGCTGCGGTGCCCTTCCCGGCGGTCAGGTGCCAGCGCCGCGACGGCGGGAAGCGTCACGCCGGCCGACCCGGCCGGACCGAGATGTTTTCCTGCGGGCCATTCCACAGAAGGGAGCGCTGCGGCGGCCGGGCGAGAAAGCCGGCACCACCGATGTCCCGCGTCAGGGAAAAGATCTCGGGCCGGCCATGGCGAGCGCAGCGAGAGGCCGGTTGACGCTGCCCGACGGCGCGGCGCAAGCTGACAAGCCGGGAATGGTCATGCGCAGTCCAGGAACAACCCAGGTGGTCCTCACGATCAGGCCAGAAAGCCACGGGGCAGTCAAGGCTAGAGTCCGGCACCGTCATTCACGCCAGGAGAGACCCTATGTAGATGGTGTACATTGAGGGGATGCGAGACCTCGACATCACGCCGAAGATGGCCAGGGTCCTCAAGATCTTCCTTCGGGATCCCGGCCAGCCCCGGTACGGATTTGAGCTCATGAGGCTCACCGGCATGGCCAGCGGTTCCCTTTACCCCATGCTCGCCCGGCTGGAGGAAGCCGGGTGGCTCACCAGGGGCAAGGAGGACATCGACCCGCGCACCGAAGGACGGCCGCCGCGGCTGCACTACGCGATCACCGGGGCCGCCGTGACCTCTGCGCGCCTGCAGCTGGCCGCGCTCAGCGAGCAGTTCCGGCCGCCTGCCACAGCTCCCGCTGGATCCAAGCCGCAAGGGAGTACCGCGTGAACGGCTACCTGGTAGGCGCCCTCACCTTCGTCGCCGGAGTCGGGACCGCCATGGTCGGCGAGCTCCTCAGCGAGGAGGTGCGCGACCGGCTCGACCAGATTCCCCGCGCCATCCTTCGCCTCGCCGCGCGCCTGCTCGACTCCGGTCAGCGCACCACGATCTACGAGGACGAATGGGTACCGGAGCTCAGCTACATCCTGACCGGGGCCGAGGCTCGGCCCGTGAGTCGGCTCATCATCGGCAGCCGGTACGCACTGGGCATCCTCGTGAGCACTCGGCGCATCGCCCGCCATCTCCACCGTGACGTACCCGGACTGCCTAGTGTCGCCGAAGCTGGCCCGCAGGACGCAGCGGAGAACCTCCGCTCCTTCGCGGGAGGACGACTAGGGCTCCTGGTCACACTTGCCGGCGGCCGGCGAGAGATCCTCGCTTACTGTCCGACGGAACGGGTCAAGTTCCAGAGCCTCGGCGGGGCAATCCTGGCTACCTGCGCGGTAGCCGCAGTGTCCATGTGGTTCGCGCTCACGAGCGCCCTGGGAGTCAGCGCTGTCCTGGCAGTTCCCGTCGCTGCGCTGTGGGGTCTGATGATCCTGGGCATTGACCGCTGGCTCGTCATCTCGCTGCCGGCCAGTGCATCCCGCAGACTGGCTCTCGCGATGCCGCGGCTCGCAATCGCCTTGCTAGCGGGGAGCATCATCTCAACTCCGATCGTGCTACGGGTCTTTCAGTCCGAGATCAACAGCCAAATCCCTGTGCTCAAGGATCAGCGCGCCACAGCGTTCAGCTCTGCCCTGCGCCACAGTCCGGAGGCGCAGCAGGTCGCCACCTGGACGAAGACTGTCATCACCCTCCAGAAGGTCATCAATTCCAGCGGCGCCGTACCCATCAGCCCGCCCAGCGACCCGGTCATCCAGTCACTCAGGAGCCAGCAGAAATCCGAGCTAGCTTTGGAGCAGAAGTACTACCGGCAATGGCAGTGCGAGCTGAACGGCGGACCTGGTTGCCTATCTGGCAACGGCGCGTTGGCCTCAGCCACCGAAACCTCCTACAACCAGGCCAGGCAGCAGGTATCCGCCCTGACCACGGAGATTCAGGCGCAAGAGAAGCACCTGCTGGCCTCCGACGCCGCCTCCCAGAAGGCCCGCTACGCCCAGGCCACCAGCGAACTGCCCGCAGCCCAGCAGCAACTCAAAACCGCGACCGCTCGCGAGGACGCGCTGGCGAACAGCTTCTATGCCACCAATCAGGCAACAAACGGGCTGCTGATCAGGCTGCAGGCACTTACCCAACTAACCAGCAGCAACGCCACTCTCGACGCCGCGCGCTTGCTGCTGTTCCTACTGTTCCTGGTTATCGAATGCCTGCCACTAACGGTCAAGCTGCTACAGCGACCAGGAAACTACGAATTGATCCTCAAGGCCGTAATCAACAGGGAACTAAGCGATGCCCTTCGAATCTCCGGTCACCGTGACCACTGACAGATAGGGAGCCCTGGCCCGGCTGGTGCCGCCGAGGTTCGAGCAGGCTCGTGACGGCCGACCAGTCCAGGCTGCCGGGCCGAGCGTGGCGGCGCAACAGCCGGTACCACCGACCGCCAACCTGTGACGGGGGCGCGAGCACGTAGCCTCCGAACGCCCGCAAGTCCACGTGATGGCGGGGCAGCCTCCTAGACGCCTGACCGCTGCCGGCGAAATACAGGTGCAGGCCGCCGCCCGGCGTGGCGATGATGGCGCTGGCGCCGTCCAGCACCGGCCACCAGGTCACGCAGCGCCTCGCACCCGGCCGCCTGAGCTGCCGCGTCATCCGGCCGGACGGCCAGCGACCCGGCATCACCTCCCGGATGCCCGGTCACCCTGGCCAGGCCGGCGGCGTTCTCCGCGAGCTCCCGCGCGATCACGGCAAGCTGCCCGGCCAGGCGGTCGCTGTCCTGCGCCCACAGGTCCTCCCGCAGCCGCGCGAGCTCATCTCGCAGCCACCCGGCCCGGCGCGCGATCTCCGCGTCCGCCCCGCTGTCCCGGACCGGAACGGGCAGCTCCCGCCGCATGGCCTCCGGCAGCCGGACCCATCGCCCGCGGCTGACGGCCAGGTCACGGCGCGCTCGCGCGACAACCAGCCGCGCCTGCTCCAGAGCCTCGTCACCAGCCGGTCCGGCGTCAGGCGCCTCGGCGGCCTGCCGCATCCTCCCGCCGTGCAGGGCAAGCTCCCGGCGGGTCCGCGCCCCGATCACCAGGCCGGCATAGGCCGGCGCGTGCGACGCGCGCGGGCAGGCGTGCATCAGGTCCGCCAGCCGCACCGCGTCATGCGACACCGATAACGGCAGGTCCGGATCGTGCTTCAGCTCCGCGTAGACCTGCTGCGGGCCAGGAGCCAGGCCGCGTCCGGCCAGCCGCCGCATCGCGGCGAGCACCTGCCCGTGCCAGGGCCGGTAAAAATCATCGGGCTGAATAAATCGCAGCACGGACTGCCGCCCCGCAGGGTCACTCAGGACCGCGCCGAGCAGCGCACGTTCCGCGTGGATCACCGGGTCCATAGCCAGGCTCCCGTCGGCCGGCAAGCCAGGGACCAGCAGGCGCCGGACCTGGCACGCGAGCCGCATCCCGGTCGCCGGGAACAACCTCCAACTATTATCACATCCACCATGCTACATGGTATTTGCGACAACAGGTCGGGGAAGCGGGACGGCGAGGCTAGCCGGGCTTGTACTCGTAGCGGTACTCGACGTGAGTGTCCGCACGGCAGACCAGCTCGGCGTACTCGACGACGCGGCCGGCGGAGTCGTACTTGCGGCTGGCGGCGACCAGGACGGGCGAGCCCCGCTTGATGCCGAACTCCCTGGCCTCGGCCGAGGTCGGCGGGCGCGCCGACAGCCAGTCCTGGCCCCACGCGGGCCGGAAGCCGGGGATCTCACCCCCCGCCAGGCCGGTGCCGAGCAGGGCAGGGAAGTCCTCAGCCAGCGCGGCCGGGTACCACGCCGTCAGCACGGCAGCGGTCACGCCGTCCCTGGCCGTGACCTGCCGCCTGCGCACGACCTGATCCAGCGGCCCCGCGCCGAGCTCGGCCGTGACGTGGCCAGGCGCGGAGGCGATGCCCGCCTCCAGGATCCTGGACTCCGCGCCGGAATGATCCGTCCGGCGGGCGGTGAGGGTGATCAGGACCGGCCCGCCCCGGGCGCGGTCAGCAGGAGGCCGGGGCGCCGTCACGACCGTGCCGGCACCGGGCCTGGGCGTCACCAGTCCCAGGGCCTGCAGCCCCGTCGCGACCTTCGCCGCCGTGGCGATCGAGACGCCGAACTGCCCGGCGATCTCCCGTGCCGAGGGCAGCATGTCGCCGTCGCGCAGCTTCCCGGCCGCGATCTGCCGCCGGTAGTGATCAATGATCTGCACGTACGGGGCATCGCGCTCCAGCTTCACCATCCCGCACCTCCCTCCTGCCGCAGCGTACTAGCTGCTGAGAGACACCGGCAACGCCACCCGCGA
Source organism: uncultured Actinomycetota bacterium (assembly GCA_963819285.1). Taxonomy (GTDB): domain Bacteria; phylum Actinomycetota; class Actinomycetes; order Streptosporangiales; family Streptosporangiaceae; genus Chersky-822. The sequence continues at coordinate 49,011 of CAWFVM010000004.1, read as the reverse complement.
CACCCAGATTGCCACAATTACCTAGTAGCTAGTAGTCTGATGCGTACGGGCTCTCAGGCGGAGGTGAGGGAGTGGCCAGACCATGCACCAGCAGGCAGCGGCTGACCGCGGCATCAGCGGCGGCGCGTCACCACCCGGGCGTGACGTACCTGCCCGGGCAGCGGCCGGCCGCGCCAGCCCCGGAGACTGCCGCCGGGCCTCGCCACGCGGCGGCGCGGCCGGTGAAGGCCGACAGGGCGGCCGGCTGGCTGCGCGGCGCGATACTCGCGCTCGCGGTGCTGGCCGCCGCGGCAGCCGTCGTGAGCTGGGACGCGCAGTACGTGCTCGTCCGCGCCGCCAGGCACAACCCCGCCATCGCCAGCCTCGAGGCCGGAATCCCTGACATCGGCGCCGTCATCTTCGCCACCCTCGGCATCGCGCTCGCCCTCCACGGCAGGCAGGCGATCAGGGCCAGGGCACTGAACCTCGCGTGCGCCGGGATCAGCCTGGCCATGAACGCCCTGGCCTCCGCCCCCAGCTGGCGCGACCTTGCCATCTGGATCATGCCGTCAGCCGTGTACGCACTCGCCTCCGACACCCTGACCGGCGTCATCCGCGCCCGGGTCACCGCCCGCGCCCGCCAAACCGGCCAGGCACTCGCCGACGACGAAGCCACCCCCATCGCGGTCATCGGCGCCGCCGTCCTGTGGCTGATCCGCCCCGGCCTCGCGCCGGCCTCCACCATCACCGGCTTCCGGCGGCGGGTGATCGAGGAGTGCCCCGTCGCGCCCGGTCGCAAGGCAGCGCCGAGGACCGCCAGCCGCCCACGCCGGCCACTGCCCTCCCCGACGCCCGTCCCGCCCGCGACCGGCGCACCGCGCAGAACCAGGCCAGGCAAGCAAGACCGGCTGCTAGCACTCGCCGCCCAGCGCCATGACCTGGCCGTCATCCCGCTCACCGGAGTGTCGCGCATCGCCACCGCCATCGCCGCCGAAGCCGACCTCAATCCCGGCACCGCGCGCCGGGTGCTCCTCGCCCACGTCCGCGAGCTCCAGAACCCCAGCCCGGCCCAGCAGGAAGCAAGGAAATGACATTCGCGTACCTGATCGCCGCCGCAGGCGTCGTGCTGACCATCGTGAAATGGGCATACTTCCCCTTCATCCCCCGGCGCCGGTTACCCCGGCACCGAGTCCGCTACCTGCGGCTGCGCCTGCGACTGCGGCTCCACCCCGGAGCCGGCCACGCCAGCGCCGCCGAGCTGTGGCTGCGGTGGGGGCGCCTGGCAACCTTCCGCCGCAGCGGCCAGACCCGCCCCGGCCTGCCGTACTGGCAGCGGGCACCCGGCACCGCCAGCGGCTACTCACTCCTGATCGGCCGCGCCCACTACAGGCACGCCCTGCGCCTGCCGCTCGACGAGCACGCCGTCGTCACCAGCCCGCCCAGAGGCGGCAAGACAGGCTGGCTCGCCTCAGTCATCCTGCGCTACCCCGGCCCCGTCGTCTCCACCACCACCAAGCACGACGTATTCGCGCTCACCTCAGGAATCCGCGCCCGCCGCGGCCCGGTGCACGTCCTCAACCCCCAGTCCGCAGGCGACGTGCCGTCCACCTTCCGCTGGAACCCGGTCGACGGCTGCGACGACCCCGCCACCGCGATCCGCCGCGCCGACTCCTTCGCCTACTCCGTCAGCCAGCAAGGCGTCGAAGACGCCGGCTTCCGGGCCAGCAAGGCCAGCGACTACCTGCGCGCCTACTTCCACGCAGCCGCTCTCGCCGGGATGAACCTGACCGACGTCGCCCGGCGGGTCACCGGCCCGGACAGCGCCGACGCCGAGGCCATCCTCGCCGCCGCCGGGACCACCACCGGCTGGCAGCGGGCCAGCCAGCTCGCCGAACTGCGCGGCCACGCCGACAAGACGGCACAGACCATCAGGATGACCATGAGCCGGGCAATGGCGTTCCTCGCCGACCCGGCACTCGCCGCCTCCGTCACGACAGCACCCGGAACCGATTTCAGCATCGAAGAATTCCTGCACCACGCCGGAACGCTGTACCTCATCGCCGAGACCAGAGGCGAGGACTCCCCCGTCGCCCCGCTTGCCGCGGCAACGCACCGGAGCCATTCACCCCCTGTCCGCCTGCCGCTCCCCCAGTGATGGCAGTAGCCACCGTCCGCACAGCGGCCAGGATGCCGCCGGATGACCTTTCCGACCGAGCCGTACGAAGAAGATTGTGAGACACGATCCGTAACAGGCGTCAGGAACCCGTCACGACGCAGGGCAGCTCACCCGCGTCGGCCTTGCGGATGATGGTCGTCCGCGACGTGCCAAGCAAGGCAGCGGCTTACGGCTCGTCACGAGAGCTTTGAGCTACCACGCCCGAACCAAGTGGTCGCCGCCGCGGGTCGGGATGGCCCAGGTGAAGCACTGAACCAGCCGCGCCGGGCGGTGGCGGCGTTTGAGTACCTGCCTGAAGTCATCCGGGCGGGGGTCAGCGGCAGTGATGGCGTATGCCGGGCCCGTCGTGCGAGCGCCAGCCAATAAGTGAGAATCGCGTGGCGTTGCCGCCACCCGAAAACCGATGGGCAGCCTGGCCGGTGCATGCCTATGATCGCCTTTCATGATCTATCAGGACCCGCTGGCCTATCTGCTCGGCCTCGAGGGCATCGCGCTGCTGGACGCCTGGGCCGGAGACCACGACCGCGCATTCACGCAGGCCCGGCTCGCCGAGATCAGGCGGCTGCTGGATGGCCGCAGGCGGCCGCCCGCACCTGGTCATCTGGCACTTCCAGCAGCCCCCCGGCTGACCGGCTCCGCGCAGCACCAAAGACGGCCCCCCATCCGACGCCGCTGCCGCCCCTGCGTCATCTGGCCCGGTGTGGTCGAGGTTGCTTCTCGGCCCGATATCGCTGAAGCAACGCGAAGACGGGGCCATCAGCGCCCCGTCCAGGTGCCAGGAACCAACCGTCACCCGAGCATGATGGCACGGTAGAACATTAAGTTCTACAATGTGGTCATGACGCAGATCGGGATCCGGGAACTGAACCAACGCACTAGCCAGGTCCTTGACCGGGTGCAAGCTGGCGAGGAGATCGAGATTACTGACCGCGGGGTTCCGATCGCGGAGTTGCGGCCGATCCGCGGACCACGCGCCGGACTTGCCCGCCTGGCTGCAGCTGGCCGCTTGTCGCTGGCCACAGTCGACCCAGCGGTCCTCGATACCCTGACCGCTGCCCCGGCCGATGACGTGAATGTAGCTGACATGCTCGCCGCCGACCGTGAGGCAGAACGCTGGTGATTTACCTCGATTCCGCCGCAATCGTCAAGCTCGCCCATCCCGAAAAGGAGTCAGCGGACCTACGGTCGTGGCTCGCTGAACGGGCAGGCATACCGCGGGTCACCTCTGTGCTCGCTGAGGTCGAAGTCCCGCGCGCCATCCAAAGACACGCCCCGGCCAGCCTGTCTAACGTGCCTTTGGTACTGGGCACTATCGCCAGGTTCGAGATCGATACCGCAGTCCGCGCGCTGGCCGCTTCCTACAGCGAACCCTTGTTGCGGTCGCTGGATGCCATCCACCTGGCCACCGCACAGGTACTCAACGCCGAGCTCAGCGGATCTTTGCAGGCCTTCGTGACCTACGACAGGCGCCTACTCGCGGCAGTCCAGCTCGCGGGCCTGGATGCGGCCAGCCCCGGCCAGGCAGGAAGCTGACAGGGCGGCGGACGCCTGCTGCTGGCCAGATGTGATCCGATTGTCGGCGATGGTGGCATCCGGATCGGGAGGCGACGCGCTGATGAGCCGCTCGTCAGCAAACCGGCGGCATGTCACTGCCGGGGCCGCCGGTGACAGCCGCGCTGACCGGCCGGTCGCGAGTGGCTTCCCCGGGTGCAGCGGCGGCATCGATATCTGCTGGCTGGCTGGGCAAAGGATGTTGAGATGAGGATGAGTTGTGCGCGGAATGCCGCGGTTGTCGTGGTGCAGACCGCAGGCGGGTTTGCGCTCGGGGCGTCTTCGCCCGCGGTCGCGGTGCCTGGCGGCGGGGGTGAGGCGCGCGCGGCCGGTGCCGCGACTGCCGGGCCGACGGTGTCCCTGCCGGTTCCTGGGAACCTGAACAAAGTGGCCGCACGGTCGGCCGACAACGCCTGGGCGGTCGGTCAGACCTCAAGCGACAGCGCCGATAGTGACAGGCCCATCCTCGCGCACTGGAACGGCAGGATCTGGAGGACGGTGAGCAGCCCGGCGCTGCCGGCAAGGGGCGGCTTGAACGCGGTGGCCACGTTTCCCGGCGGAGGGTGGGCTGTCGGCCAGTCCGGGGTGCTGGTGAACGGAGGAGTCCCCAGGAACCTCATCGTGAGCCTGGTCGGCACGACGGCGCGCCGGATGCCGATCAGGGGCCGGCTGACGGCGACGACATCAAGCAGCGGGCCGATGCTCCCATGGCGAACGGCAGCTCGGCCGCCCGGATGCGCGATCGAGCTGATTCCCAGAGGCAATGGTGCGGCCTGGCCCATTGGATAGGGTCGGGAGAATGGGGTACAGGTGGAGCGTCTCTTTGACGGGTCGCAGCTGCTTGCGGCGGCACGGGACGCAGCCCTCGACCAGAGGAAATCCCGGGGTCGCTTATCCAGCCGATACCAGGCTATTCAGGGCTAATATTCGCGTAGTATCCCCTTGATCGCGGCCTACCCCCGCCAGCCAGCCTGCCGTCGTCACCCTCAGTGACGAGCAAGCAGGGGCCGGCGGCCGATCGGATTACCCGGTCCACGACTCGTTCCACGGCAGATCATCAATACTCGAAATTAAGAACGAAAGACCGCTCTCGCCAGCATAAATGTGAGCCCCCTTACGGAATCGAACCGTAGACCTTCTCCTTACCATGTATCACTACTACATTGCGTTCTTGCAGGTCAGAGCGCTGACCTGGCAGAACGCGAGCACACGCCAGCACGCACGAACGCCAGACGGGCACCTACCGGCACGGATTGCCACTCGATGTGCCACTCAAGATGATCTTGAAACTAACCGGCGGACCGAAGCATTTATCTTGACGACTCTCGCGCTCAGCGACGCATGCTTGCAGTTACAGAACGTGAGCAGCAGAGACGCGGCGGCCATCCCGCGTTCATCCCGACCGGACGCCGGCCGAAGGACGGCTCCCGGACGTAGTCACCTTGCATGCGCTAGTGTCTGGGCCCTCCGATCCCGGACGAACCGGCACTGACATCATGCTGAAGCATGCCAGCGACGGCGATATAGCTGCGGCGAAGCATTTTTCTTGCGTTACAGCGGTGAGCAGCTACTGGAGTCCACCGGCTACGGCGATGTCCTGGCCCGCGCCGATAGCAGGTCGCCGGCCCGTGTCTATGTCAAAAGGGCATGTTCCTCGCCGAGGAGCCGAACTTCCTGTTGTCCTACAAAATCACCAGGCTGTCAGCTGCGCTGCGCCGGGCGCTTAACCGGGAGCGAAGTAACGTGGGCCGCGGGACCTACACCGAGGGCGTCAAGGCCATCCTCACCAAGTGCCGGTCCACCGAGGTCAGCCGGCCCGCTTGCCGAGGGCCTGAACGCCTACGCCTCGGGCCGGCTTCACGACGAGCTGGGCTGGCGTGATGTCGCGTTGCCTGCTTGCCGGACCCTCCACTACCCTACGCCGGCCCGCCAGGCAGCAGCCAAAGAACGCCCCAAGGGCAGCATCACGAGTAACTTGACAAACAAAAAGACTCGCTCTGACCACGCCACATGGATCGCTGGTTGGTTGGAGATCGGCGCTTAACAGATCATCTGGATTGCCTCGGCACCTGCGCGAAGTATGGCGATTCCCGCATCGAGCCACAGTCTCCGCCCAGGCTATCGCCACCCGCGCGAAGAAAATGTACTGGCAGTCGGGACCGGAAGCTTCATGCCTGGCCGGTTCCGGCCACATCGGCACGATGTATCGCACAGCGAAGAGCCAAAACAAATCCAACCCTACCTGCGGCGATTACACTGTGCACTGCTTGTCGCTAAATCAGTGACAACGTAGACAGACTCTATGTATTGCAACTTTTCGATATAATGAGCCACCGGAGGAATCAGCAACTTCTGTAGCTTCAGGGTCATGCAGAGCGGAGGGCACAATGCGGAGCGGCCGACTTCTGGCCCCGATTCCGGCGGCAGCGGGCGGGGTCATGCTGGGCACGGTGATCGCGCTGAGCGGGCTGGCACTGACCCCTGCCCTCGGCGCTTCCGGCGGCGGCGCGATCTCCGGAGCGGCAGCCTCGGTTGTGCGCGCCCGGGGCATTGACGTGGCCTCATTCCAGCATCCGGCCGGGGCGAAGATCAACTGGCGGCTGGTCGCGCGGGCCGGCTACCGGTTCGCGTTCATCAAGAGCACCGAAGGAACCTACTACGCCAATCCCTACTTCAAAGCTGACGCCGCTGCCGCGAAAGCCGCCGGGCTGCTGGTAGCGGCGTACCACTTCGCCAACCCCGCCAGCTCGAACGGGACGGCGCAGGCAGACTACGCGCTGAGCCACGGCAGCTATCACCCGGACGGCCGGACGCTCCGCCTGGTCCTGGACATCGAGCCCGACCCGAGCCTGCACAAGTACTGCTACGGCCTGCGGCCGGCCCCGATGGTCTCCTGGATCGCCGCGTTCATGAACGAAAGCCACCGGCGAACCGGGCTGTGGCCCGCAATCAACACCCAGCCCGCCTGGTGGAACAAGTGCACCGGCAAGACCCGCGCCTTCGGCTCCGACCAGCTCTGGGTACAAGACCCCAGGCCCGGCATCAAGCGGCCCGAGCTGCCATCGGGCTGGACCGGCTGGGCGTACTGGCAGCACTCAATCACCGGGCAGGTGGCAGGGATCACCGGCAACACCGACCTGAACTTCCTGTCCCCCGCCCTGCTCGCGGTCGCCAGCCCCGGCAACCAGGCCTCTCAGGCCGGCCAAAAGGTCCGCCTCCAGGTCCGCTCGATCAACATGACCACCGGCCAGGCGCTCACGTACCGGGCTGCCGGGCTGCCGGCCGGGCTGAGCATCAGCAAGAAAACAGGCATGATCACCGGAACCCTCGCCGGCCCCGCCGGCAGCAGCCAGGTCATCATCACCGTCAACGCAGCCAGCGCGGCCTCCGTCACCGTGACCTTCACCTGGCACGTCCGGAGCTAGGCCACCACCACGCCACAGCCAAGCGCACCGGACGGCCCGGTAGGCCACCCGATGCCTCGCACACTGATCGACGATCGAGGCGGACGGCGGCGCTCGAGTTCTTCGCCCGGGTCCGGCCCGGCTGGTGCCGGACACCCTCAAGACGAGGCGGCAAAGCCGGACTGTACAACCCGAAGATCAACCGGTCCTACGTCGAACTGGCCGCGCACTCGGGCTTTCTGGCACCTCAAAGACCCTATCCGCCTGGGCGCAGGTATCCGGGCGATCTTCGCGGTCGCCGCGTAGTCAGCGTGGACGGCCCGCTCGGCAGCGGCTTGAGCGCGTCCTTCTCGACCGCCTCGAAACCGACCGCCGGGCCTGTAGGACGACCTCCATCGCCAACCTGGCGTCGGCGTTCGCTGGGTGGCTATCCGCTAGTCTCAATGCGGACAGAGCCGCAGGATTCAGGCACACCCCTGCTGTGGGCTGGCGTGGACAGTATCCGGTTTATCAGGGCTCCGAGTGCCAGCCACCCGGCGAAGATCGGCAGCTCTAGCTCTCCCCAGCCCAGGCCGGGAAAGTCTGTACCGTAGGCTCCCGCGACAGCGACCGCGACCAGGAGCACGCAGCCCGCGACCCACGCACCGGTCCACGCAGCCGTGCGGAGCCAGTTGCGCTGTCGCCAGCCACGGAGCCGGACGAACCCGGCCAGCAGCAACGGCAGAGCCAGCAGCACCCAAGCCAGCGCTGCCAGAAAGCTCGCCCCTGCAAACACCGCAGGCTCCCCGTTATAGAGCGGAAACAAGAATTCGTCATTGACGCACTGGCTGGTAGAGCAGCCATACGCGGTGCACACAAGGGCGTAGCCTGCCCCGCCAGCGCCTATCACCACCCACAGCATCGACAGCCGCCAGACCCAGCCGCGCATGCGCAGCCCTCTGCGGATCAGCGCCCGCGCGTCGCGGAATGAAGGCCACTGCCTGCCGGGCCGGCTCGTCTCCAGGAGGGTGCCGAGCATTTCCTCAGCGCGGTCCCGCCGGTACCAGGCAGGGTAGGCGAGCAGTAGCCAGCGGCAATGCCGCTCCAGGGAGCCTACGAGCTCACTCCCCGGGCTCGTAGGCTCGCCTTCAGGTGGCGGTTCGGCCGCTAGCCGAGTCGCCTCCGCCATCGACGCCACCTGGGCCGACTTCGCCTCTAGCGCGCTAGCACCCTGTGTTGTCAGCCCGTAGGAGCGCCGTACCCTCCCGTTGACGGTCTCCTCGCGCACCAGATTCACCAGGCCGTCAGCGGTAAGGCGATCCAGCACCGCGTACAGCTGTTGTCTCAGCGGCCAGCTCACCATCGGTGTTGTAGGAGTCCACCGTGACCTGGTCGGATCCCCCGTTGACGGCCGGCGGGATAGTGCTCTCGACCACATTCCCGTCGCCGTCATAGGTAGACGTCATGCTCTCGGATCCTGTCTGACCCGCTGGCGCCGGGTAGGTCTCCGCAGTGGTGTCGCCCGCCGCATCGAAGGTGTGGGTCGTGGAGTCGCTGGCCAGCCGGTCACCATACCCGGAGGGGTAGCTCGACGAGCAATCCGACGGAGCTAGGCTGTTCGCCGCCACGCCCGTCGCCGGCACCGTCTCGGTCGTGTTGCCGTCACCGTCATAGCAGGTCAGCGTGGCATTGTTGTCCTGGTCGGTGTCCAGCGTGTCCTCATCATCCGCGTTGTAGCTCGAGGTGGTGGTGAACCCGCGGGCGTCCTGAACGGTTATCTGATTGCCGTTGCCGTCGAAGCCGTAGCTGGTGGTGCGGGGGGTGCCTGTGCGCCCGGTGCCGCCGCCCTGGGTGACGGCAGTCTGCTCGCCGTCGGCGTTGTAGGTGGTGTTGGTGGTGTAGTTCCCGGCGTTCGCGCCTGTCAGGTTTCCGTCCGGGGAGACCATCGAGGTCTGCTCGCCATCGCCGTCGTAGCCGTAGGTAGTGGTAGCCAGCTCACTGCCATTGCCGTCCGGGGTGGACGACGACTCAAGAAGGCCATCGTCAGAGCTGGTGCTCCCATAGTAGGCAAGCTGGGTTACGACCCCGTTGGCGCTGATCGTGGCGCAGGGCAGCGACACTGATGGTGGCATCGCATTGCAGGTGATGTGGTTTGCGCCGAGTGTGATGCTGTTGCCGGCGTAGAGCGCGTAGGTCGTCTGGGTGTAAGCGGCGGTCGAGCTTCCAGGCTCGTAAACGCCAGTCGTGTTATAGAGCTCGTTTCCGTCATTGTCGTAGAGCGTCCAGGTCATGCCCTGGGGAGGCGCGGCTGAGGGCGGGGTGATGACGCCGCCGGCCGTGACCGGTGCGGGTCCGGAGCTGGCGGAGCAGGTACTCGATGCGGTCGCGGTAGAGATGCAGTTGGCCTGGTCGAGTGCCGTCGACTTCTGGGTTGTGGTGGCGGTCTGGTTGCCGACGCCGTCGGGTGCCGTGGTAATGGTGGGGTTGCCGTTGGCGTCGTAGCTGTCGGTGGTGATATTGCCGTTCCGTCGGCGCTCGCGGTGGCCAGCTGAGTACCGGCGCTGTTATCGCCGCTAGTAATGGTTTGGTCAGGGACCATGTCCTGCTCGGAGTTCAGGGTTGTGCCGGTCCACTGCGACTGGGCGGCTAGCGAGCCTTGGACGTAGTAGTACACCGCCTTGTTGCCGTCGGGGTCGCCGACGGTGATGTTCCCGGTACCGGTGGACGGGTTGTACCCCGTCCAGGTGTAGGTCGTCTCGAAGTTCATCGGGTCGGTAGCCGAGGTCACCCGGCCCGAGGAGTCATAGGTCAGGGCCGTGTCGTCACCCGCGTCCGGCCCGCCGACCTGGGCATTCGGCTCGGTGATGGTTAGCATGTCGTTGACCATCATCGAGTCGGCGTTGCCACTGTCATAGCTATAGGTGGTGACGCGTTGGCCGGACGGATCAGTGACCGAGGTCAGGTCATCTCCGGTGTAGCTGTAGGTCCACCGGCGGCTCATCGGGTCGGTGACGGAGCTGACCAGGAAGTTGCCGCTGGTGTCCTGGTTCAGGCCGACAACTAGCGCTCGGCCGGATGCCGAGGTGATCGTGTTGCACCGGACCGCGGCTGCCGGGCAGTCTCCTGACCCGGGGGCTGGCGTCGCGCTGGAGATGGTCAGCGAGTTGAGGACGGTCCCGTTTGAATCGGTTTGCTGCTCGCCGGCGAGCTGTCCGGCGGAGTTGTAGGTGAACGCCGTGCCGGGCTGCTGCGTGAACGTGTAGTTGCCGCCGCTGATGGTCAGCGAGGCACCGATGTCCTGCGGCAGCACGCAGTACTGGCCGGCTGCCTGGGTATAGGGCGCGGTGCCGCAGCTGCCGCCTGACTTGGCGTAGAACGTTACCTGCGAGCCGTCTGGCTGAGTGACGGTGATCCCGCCTGGCGCAGGGGACAAGGCACTGGTCAGGCCGCTGGAGGGTGCGATCGTCGCTGGCGTGGAGGAGACAACTTCGCGGAGCCGATCATTGTTGTGGTCGGTGATGTAGAGGTCACCCTCTGGGTCGAGCGACACATTCTCCGCGACCGTGAATTGCGCTGACGTCGCGGGGCCTCCGTCACCGGAGCTGCCCGCAGTTCCACTGGCGCTGCCGGCCACGGTGTACATGTAGTTAGCGGTCATCGCCTGACCCCACTGGACACCGCTCGCGACCGGCACCTCCTGCACCCGATTGTTGGCGGTGTCCGTGATGTAGAGGTTCCCGGCCGAGTCAACGGTGGCGTTTCCGGGGCCGTTCAGGTTGGCGCTGGTAGCTAGGCCGCCGTTACCGGCGGTGCCGGCGCTGCCGCTGCCCGCGATCGTGTAGATGTCATATCTCGTCATAGATTGCGCCCGCTGGGCACCGCTAGTGATCGGCACCTCCCTGATCCGGTTGTTGCCCCAGTCAGGCCGCCGCACTGCTCGCAGCCGGATGCACGGCGTCCCCCGGTGGCCCTGCTCCAGGCAGTCATGGAAGCTCCGGTGAAGGCGGCGGTTCTCGATCCCAGCCGGGCACCACATCCGTGCCCGGACCCGGTCCAGGGAAAGCACCGCTGGTCACCATCCGGCTCGGGTTCGTGCCAGACGTCACTCAGAGCACGGCCATGGTCGGTATTCGCGAGGGCCTGTTCTCGGCGAACCTAGGACGCGGCGTCGCTTTGCGCCCCGTTTCGTTCGCTGATGACGCCGCCGAGGCCGCCGCGCTGGCAGCGGGAAAACTGGACTTCGCCTATGCGAGCCCCGACACGATACTGACTGACCTTGCGACGCGGGGGGCCAGCCCTATCATCGTCATCTCAGGAGCATCGGCAGCCGAACCTGAACTGGTGGTCAGCCACCGGGTGAAGGTGCCCTCGGAGCTCGACGGCCGAATCCTCGCTGTCCCCGCTGCCAATGGCGTTCAGGATATTGCCCTGCGCGTTTGGCTAGACACGCACCATCTCAGCGTCGGAAACAGCCACGGCATTGGCCTTACCGCCATGGCGTCAGGCCCGGCGGTTGTCGCCGCCTTTCGCTCACGCAAAATCGCGGGTGCGGTCGAAATCCCTCCATGGGACATCGAGCTATCCGCGGCCGGAGGGCACGTTCTCGCCGATGGCGCAGGCCTGTCCGGGTCTTCCATCCCGGCCACAGCGAATCTGGTGGTTACCCGCAAGTTCCTCGACACGAATTCGGCCGCCGTATACGACCTGCTCAGAGGGCAGGTACAGGCCAACGACTTCCTGCATCGCGCTCCGCTCCAGGCCAGCGACGTGATCGCAACGACCCTGGCCGCCACAGGTCACCCGCTATCGTCGAATCTCATCGCGCTGTCCTTCGCGCAGATCAGCTTCACCGATGACCCGCTAGCCTCATCGCTCGCCGCGCAGGCCCGGGAGTTGGAACAGGACGGGCTCACCGCTCCGGTGACGGTGCCGCCCACGCTGTACGATTTTGCGCCGTTGGATCTGATCCTGCGCGCCGCTGGCGAGCCGCCGGTAACCAACTGATCCGCCTAGCCGCAGACAGTCGTTCAGTTTGGATTGTGATATCATACTATTTCGTGAGCAGCAGGGGCCTGCCAGCGGGAGAAGAGACAAATGGGGTTGACGCCACCCGGCGCCGAAAATTTTCCTGCCGCACCGACCGATCCGATCACGAGCGACATGGAGCAGGTGCTTCGCTCTCTCGACGTGAGCGCCGACGCCGCGAAGATCTACTTCGTGCTCTGGGCTGAGCCTGACATCGGCTCAGGCGAACTGGCTACGCTATCAGGCCTCACTGGCCCCGAGCTTGATGAGGCTGTAACCCAGCTCACGAACCGGGGTCTCATCGAAACGTCGGCCGGTCCCGCACCAGGGCGGCAAGCAGTCCTGCGGACGGCAGATCCGGAATTCGCCTTCGCTGCCTGGCTTCGCAAACGGGAGGCCGAGCTTGGCCATCAGCAGCATGAACTCGCACATGCCAAGGCGACAATCGCTGCCGCAGCGGTCGCCTATCAGACATCAACCGGACACGCAGCCGATCGCGCGCGCCTCCTCCTGTCGCCACAAGAGGTGGTCAACCGAGTGGCCGAACTCATGGCGACCGCAGTCCATGAGTGCGTAGTCGCCCTTCCCGACCCGCTGGGAACACTTGGCCAGGACTGTGCTCAGCTAGCCAAACTCGCGTCGCGCGGTACTCGTGTGGCAGTCATCTGCGGGGACGCTGCCCGGTCAGGCACCACCCGAACCCATCTTGAGGGTCTGGAACGAGCCGGCGTCCAGGTCCGCACGCTGCCCATGGTGACGGTGCCACTGGTCGCCATTAGCCCGCCGCCAACCGCACTGCTATGGCCTGGCTTCGCGGATCCTTCCGCACCCGCAGTGCTCACCCGCGACCAGACCTTTGCCGAGGCAGTCACCGGAATCTTCGAAAGTCACTGGGACATCGCCTCACCGCTGCAGAAAGCACCCGCCCAAGATCCCGTGACCGGTCTGACGTCGGCGAACCAAGCGCTCCTCGTGATGCTCGCCTCCGGGCTCAGCGGCGAAGCGGCAGCCCGACGACTCGGAACTTCGCTTACCACCGTACGCCGCCAGATCGCCAACCTTAAGGACGCACTGCATGCGGAGAGCCTGTTCCAGGCCGGATGCATCGCTGCCAAGCGCGGCTGGATCTGACCCCAGGCATGTCGAGAACGAGCCGGAGGTCAATGAAAGAGTTGGGTCTGCTGCCGTGAGATATGGTGCGCAGCCTGGATCTCAAGGTCGGAGGCTCAAGCACCGAAGCACGAAATGCTACTACGAGTCCGGCTCAACCCCTTTTCAACGGCGGCCCTACCACCAAATCCGACAACGACCCTGCGGTAACCATCGACTACTTTAGCTGCTGAGAAACGTAGTTTCAGCAACTGCTCGTTGAACTCAGCCTAGGCTGAGAGCTGCATGCTCGAGGTCTTTAAGCTCATCCCAGTTTCGGACGGAGTGGTTCAGGTCCCCTGGGCCGCTCGGCGGGCACGGGCTTTGGCCGTGGCGTTGTGCATGATATTTGAGGCGAGAAGTGACACCAGGCGCGTTCTGAGGTGGCGGGCTCTACGCTGGAGGTCGCGGTCGGCCATGTGGGCGCCTGAGAGGCGGGTTCGTCAGTGAGGTTCAGCAAGCACCTGGTCGTTGCCACCGTGGTTCCGCTTGTCAGCGGGATAGCTGCTCCTGGTATTGCGGCTGCCGGGACCGGGCCGTCCTGGGCGATGCAGTCCCCCGTGAGTCCCGATGCCCGTCAGGGCGGCATCTTGCTGGGAGCGTCCTGCCCGTCCGCCACGGACTGCACCGCAGTCGGGGCCTACGCCCCCAGGTACGGATACATCGTGATGCTCGCCGAGCGCTGGCACGAAGGAAAGTGGAGGGTCCAGTCCACCCGGAACCCGCCCCGCGCCAAGGACAGCAGCCTCTACGCGGTGTCCTGCTCGTCGGCCAGGGCCTGCACTGCGGTCGGCCAGGACAGCAAGGGGACGCTCGCCGAGCGCTGGAACGGCAGGAAGTGGGCGGCGCAGCCCACCCCGGATCCGCCCGGCTCCAGGCGCAGTGAACTGCACGGGGTGTCCTGCCCGTCCGCTACGGACTGCACCGCGGCCGGGGACTACTACGACAGGTCCGGGACCGACGTGACCCTCGCCGAGCGCTGGAACGGCAGGAAGTGGGCGATCCAGCCCACCCCGAACCCCGCCGCCGGCACTGACGGCACCGAGTTGCTCGGGGTGTCCTGCACATCGGCCGCCTCCTGCACCGCAGTCGGAGATGCCAACCTCTCCTCCTCCAGGTCCGACACCCTGGCCGAGCACTGGAACGGCACGAAGTGGGCGATCCAGGCTACCCCGAAACCCCGGAGCCGAACCGAGTCCGAGCTGAGGGAGGTGTCCTGCCCGTCCGCCACGGACTGCACCGCAGCCGGGGACTACCTCAACAGGTCCGGGACCGACGTGACCCTCGCCGAGCACTGGAACGGCAGGAAATGGGCGATCCAGCCCACCCCGAACCCGTCCGGCTCTCCCGACGGCAGCGAGCTGACCGCGGTGTCCTGCCCGTCCGCCACGGACTGCACCGCAGCCGGGGACTACCACAACAAGTCCGATACAGACGTCACCCTCGCCGAGCACTGGAACGGCACGACATGGGCGATCCAGCCCACCCCGAACCCGCCCGAATCCGAACTCAGCGCCCTGAAAGGGGTGTCCTGCTCCTCGGCCACAGCCTGCACCACAGTCGGCGCCTACCTCAAGAGCCACGGCGCCGAGCCAACCCTGGCCGAGCGCTACTCATGACAGCAACGACTAATCCAAAGCCCTAGCGCCGCGTCAGGTGGCCGGGGTCTTGCGGACGTCTTTCAGCAGCAGGACCAGGTGCAGCTCGTCGGTGGGGCTCTGCTCGAACTCCGGCACAAGATGCAGATAGAACTTCTGGGCCCCGGCCGACTCCGCGTGGATCAGAAGGCCCCGGCAGCCGATGCCAGCAGACAACCCGGCCAGCCGGGCGAGCACGTCCCGGAGCAAGGCCGCCCCGAGCCCGCGGCCCTCATGGCCGATGTCGACCCCGAGCCTGGCCAGCAGCACGACCGGCCGCGGGCAGCGGCCCGCCCCCTGCGCAGCCGCTCCGGCCAGGCACCGGCTGTCAGCTGCGCCAGGCACCAGGCGTAGCAAGCCACCACGATCCCGCCGTCCTGGCCGGTCACGACCAGCACCCTGGTCGTCCCGGACCCGGCAGGCTGGCGGGCGTGCCAGGCGCAGCCAGCCGACCTGCTCCCGTGACCGGCACTCCAATCCCGACATCTCATGCTTCCCGGCCAGCAGCTCCGGCAGCCGGTAACCGGCGCTCACCCGGCAAACGGCGACGGCCGCTCCACCAGGCGCCGCAACCCCAGCAGGTCCCTGGCCGGGCGAGCGCTCATGGCATCCCATGCCTCAGCCGCCACCGCGTCCAGATCGAACCTGCCCCGGTCGGCAAGCACCCGCTGAGCCGCGCTCACCGCGCTGCTCACCACGAACTCGGTCAGCCCGGTATCGCTCGCCGCCGCCGCCCGGCCGATGACATCCCGCTCCTCCGGCGTCGTCCGCAACTCCAGATGGCGGCTACGCCGCCGCCCTTCCACCGCAGCCACCCCACACGCCTCCCAACGCCCCGAGCGAGTCCAGCGTACGTCCACGATTCCCCGGTCTCGCAAGCGCCTTTACACCGCCCCCCGTCCGCCAGGACTCCAGATCCCCGCCCGCTGACCCGTCCTGCCAGCAGGACCAGCCCGGCAAAGCGACAGCCGCCACGCCGTGGCCGCCTCACGGGAGCAGAAACGCGTGCCGTGACCGACGACAACTGGCCCACCTCGCGCGCTCGCCGCTCTTCCTGAACAAATGCCCCGGACAACCGCCCGGCGACCGCGCAGTCCACCCCAGGTCCCGAACGGGCGCCACGGCCACCGGGTCCTGCGGCCCGGCCCAGAACCCCATCTGAACGCCTTCGCTAAGGACCCCCAGCCCAGCACCGGCGGCGGAGCGCAGAACATCCTGCCCGTGCGCCGATCACTGACACGGCAGCGCCTTCTCACCCTCGGAAACGCTCCACGGCTCCGCTAGCCCCGGCCAGGGGCCTGGATTCCTCGCCAGCAAGCGCAGAGAGGACGCGGACAGCACTCGGATTGCCACTCGCGTGGCACCCTCCCGGTATTAAAGTACTAGGTTCTCTGTTCGAAAGAACCTCATGACCTGCGGAGCCCCCTTACGGAATCGAACCGTAGACCTTCTCCTTACCATCCCGAACCAGCCGGTTCGCCAGACCGCCTCAATGGCCCTGAGCAGCCCGAACGCTCACTGCCAGCAACTCTGGCCAGCGCACGCGAGCATGCGCTGACAGCGTTCTGCCCCCAAGATTGCCCCCGCCCGATCACCGGCCGGCCGCCCAGCGCCCGGGTCACCGCGAAATCCTGTTCGACTCCCAGGGGTGGCATAGCTGCGGCGTCATAGCAGCAGGGGCATACTGGAGACCATGACCGTGCCGCAACCAGTGAGCCATCCGATCATGGACCGGCCCGCGTGCACCCCCGCCGCCATCCGGGCCGCCCTGGCAGCCAGCGCCGCTCCCGAGGTCCTGCTCCGCTATGACCGCGAGCTGGACGCGGCCTTCGAGCAAGCACGCCGGGACCAGGACCTGACCGTCTTCGTGCGCGCCGTGCGGAGCTGGTGGTTCGAGGCGGACGCCTGGCGAGACCCTGACGGCCAGCGCGAATTCCTGTCCCGGATGGACCGCTACCAGACCGAGGGCCCCCCGCCACCTCATCAGCGCATCACCCGCGAGGAAATCCGGGCGCGGTACGGCGTCTGACCTTGTATCAGTGGGAAGCTGACGGCATCGCCGGCGAGCAACTCGCCAGCCTGCCACACAAGACCAGGCTGGAGCTCGCCAGGTTCATGGACGCCGTCGTCATCATCGACCCGATGGAGTACCAGCGCTCCCCCGGCGAGCCTCGCAAGCCACTGCGAACCCTGTACTTCGGACCGCACCACGAAGGCTTAGTCACCTTCCTGATCTACCCACCCGACGACCTCGTCCTCATCACCAGAATCCAATGGCTCGGCGAATAGGCGGCCCGCGCAGTACAACAACTCGCGGTAAAGCCCAGGGACCGGCAAAGTCGTTCATGCGGTCTGAAGTAGCTTCAGCGTCCGTTCCGGGTCAGGGACACGGCAAAGTCGTGAATTGAGACTGTGACCTGCGGTGTCATAGCAACAGGTGACGTGTCTGGAAGTGGCGTGCAGTGCCCAGGCGGAACGATGGAAGTTCTTCACGCGTGCGCCATCGCCTGCCACGAGGGACACCCGCCCGCCGATGAGCTTCGTCCAATCCCGGCTGCCCGCAGCCAGTACCTGCTCGATCTCCTGGCCCAGGTTCCGGACCCGCGCAAGAAGCGCGGTCGCCGACACCCGCTGGCAGGGCTGCTCGGCGTCGGGGCGACGATCAGAGTCGGTTCGCGCCCAAAGCCGCCCGGTAGGGCTCGGCCGCGGCTAGGCCCTCCTGATCGATCCTCGCCAGCACGGTTTCATTTCTGTCGGCGTTCTTCGTCTTGACTTCTGCCGAGACCAGCGACCCGGATTGAAAGACGATCTCGATGTAGTGCCACGAACCGGAGTACAGCCAGTACTCGTTCTCCAGAACGGAAGGGTCGATGATATCCACCACGCCTGGCCTGGCCCTGGCCGGATTATCAAGGAACTTGCGGGCCGTCGTCGACCGGTAGTCTTCGCCGAGCAACCCAGACACCGCTTCCTTGCCCATCCCAGCCTTCAGCCGGAACACTGGATGTGTGGCTTCCAGCGGCTTGACCTGTTTGTCGGGCGCGACCGCCGGACGTATCTGCACGTCCGGTTGATGGGGTATGCCGCGCTGCGCCGCAGAAGACGAACGGAAGAGCCGCTGGAAGATCGACATCGCGATGAACTCTCCATTCCTCGAACCAGCCCACTGGCAGTACGCCATCGCCGACCTCAGCGTAGTGACTCAACCAGCCTGCGCCCTGTATCTGCCGTATTTCAGGCCACATCCCTAGTACAACCCCGGCCCCGTGACAGCGGTCATCTCCGCGAACAGAAACCCCTCCTCCCTGGGCTGTGACCGCAGCGGCGGATGTTGGCGACGGCTAACAGGAACGACGCTCTCGGCTTGCCGCGCAGCGCCGCGATCTGCCGTGCCGCCGTCCTGCCCGGGATCGCAACGACAGTCAGCTCTGCTGACCCCCAGGCCCGCCCAGCTCCCCGCGCGCCCACCGCAGGTCCTCCTCCGACGGACTGAATTCCTCGCCCAGCCCCCCGGCCCGCAACTCGGCGAGCGCGTCAGCAAGCTTGCCGTCGGCGTGATCGGCGGTGTCCTGCGCAGACCACCACACGTAATCGCGCAGGTCACGGAGCCTGCCGTGCGGCGCAGCTCAGTCACCAGCGCGTTGACCCGGGCGAGGCTGTCGATGGTGACCTCATGCCGCCTGCGAGACGACGACGCCGGATCCAGCACCCCGGATCCGCGCCACGACTCCACCGTCGTCCGCGACACGCCAAGCAACCGCGCCGCCACCGCCACCGACACGCCCGGCAGCTCGCTGCGCCTGTGCTCCAGCAGTATCCCGGCGGCTTCCCGCACCCGCGCCGAGTCCAGCCGGCCAGCCGCCATGTCACTCAGCAGCACCACATCGGCCACCACCTGCTCCGCATGCACATACTCGCTAGCAACCGACATCCCGCACCTCCAGCCTACTGAACAAAATCATGCCCGATCCGTTCAGCATCAGTCGGGTGCCGAGCAGGCGGCGCCAGCAGACACGCAGATGTCCCATCCGGGCCGGGTAGTCCACGAGCGACGCCCTGTGCAGCCTGACCGCCGTAGCCGCAGAGTGCCCGCCCCACCCAGCCCTCATCTTCGTCCAGCGCAGGTTCTCCCGGCAATTGAAGAACTTCAAGGCGGGCAGCCGAGCCCTAGACGCGAACGCTCTCAGATTCCGGGCCTGGAACCAATCACCTGTTGACACAGCTCGCATCCGGCCAGCTCACGGCCCGGGCAAGAATCAAGAATTGCCCCCGATATGCCCCCGCAACGAGCAAGGATCACCGGATAAACGTTCGAATTACCCTGGTAGCCTGGGAGCCCCCTTACGGAATCGAACCGTAGACCTTCTCCTTACCATGCCAGACCAGCCTGTCCGACAGAACACCGCACACAGGCCCTGAACAGCAGGAATGCTAACTCACGGTAACTCTCGCAAGCCGCCGCGAGCACAGGCCAGCAGCATTCTGCCCCCTAAACTGCCCCCGACCCGGAAGCAGCAACTGGCTGGCACTCGCCTGCCGATACCCTGCTCGACCGCCGCCGAAGGAGCCCTGCGCGGGTACAGCCGCAGGGGCACGCGGAAATCATCACCCACCGCAACCAGATTAACCCTCACCCCCATGGACCCTCCCCCGCGTACCCGCCCGCGCTCCGGGCGGTTGCTGCCCTGCTCGTCGCGATCGTCGCCGCGCTGGTCGCCATCGGTGGCCTCCTCGCGTGAGCTGCGCCGCAATGCCACGGCGCCATCAACACCGAGGCTCGGTCACCGGCATCTACCGCAAATGAATTCGGCACGGGCGTAAGAGAATGCAGCCTGCCCATAGGTGCTTCCATACGGTGCATCGGCACTGGATCAGATTGAGCGCTCTGCCAGAATGGTCCGGTAGTGCACAGAGCTGGGGAAGGCGGGTTCATGCTCTCGGAGGAAGCTTTGCGCGGCTATGTCCTCGAGGAGGTGCTGGCCCGGTTGCTCAGCCAAAGCGGATACCGGCTCCTAGTCGAGGCTAGCCAAGACATCGACGCCCTGAGGGATGGCGGGCATGGGCTCCTCGCCCGGGGTCGGGGATCAGACCATCAGGCCGACGCCCTGGGAGAACTGCTCATCCCGACCCCTTTCTCGCTTCCGATCCGGCTGTTCGTCGAAGCGAAGTTCAGAGCCGACGCAATTGGGATCTCTGACGTTCGCAATGCGCAAGGCGTTGTCACTGACGTCAATGAGCATTTCGCGAGTGACGCCCCGCGCGATTTCCCACTCCGCCGCCATCATTACCGCTATGCGCTGTTCTCCGTCAGCGGATTCACGGAAGACGCGCAAAGGTATGCGCTGGCCCACCAGATTTCACTGATCGACCTACAGGGTCCGGCGTTCACCGACTTGCGAGCGGTCACGAGGCAGACGGCGCAGGATCTTCTGCGCCTCGCCGAGGAGACTGGCCTGAGCCAGTTCCCCCTGAGGCAGGTGCGCCCAGTACTGCGGCTGGCCCTGGGAACCGGGATAGCTGATGGCGGATCCCGGGACCTGGGCTTCGATGCCGCCTACGCTAGGGCGAGTCACGTTCCAGGAAGGTCTGGCAGCGGAAGCCGCTTCTTGCCGGCCAGTTCGCTGGCGGGCATCGCCGCTACCCTAAGCGAGGAACTTGACGACATTCTGATCCTAGGATTCCCGCAAGGTCCCTTCGTTCTGGTGCTCCAGGCCGACGATACGAACGCCTTCAAGCGGTTCTTGCGCGACTCGCCATCCGAGATCGAAGTCGACATTCGCTACGCCCCGGGCCGCGAGAAAGCGGGCGAATGGGCGATCGTCCCTCGCGAGGGCCGCGACGACTGGGTTATTCGATTCGGGATTCCGCCCCTGCTCGACTCATGGCTGCTAGCTGCGGATGCGGTGGAGCTAGAGCGGGCCGCGCTCGCGAAGGAAGTGCTGTTTTCGACGATCGTCATATTTCGCGACGGCAACCGGGCAGTCCAGCTGCGATACCGCAAGGTGATCCGTCCGGAATCGACCGGCGACGACGTCCTAAGCGATCCGATGCCGCGTCTGCGTCGCGCACTGGCGGCACCCGAGCTGAGCTTCGGCGGAAGGCAGGAGGCGGACGACGATCTGCAGGTGCCCGATATCAGCCTAGATACCGTGTTTGATTCGGACAATTATGAGTCACCGCTGCGGGAGGAGTGGGAACCACCTGAGCTGCTGGAGGCCAGGCCGATGTGGACAGCAGCAGGCCTGACCGAGCTTCCTGGAACGCCTGGACCATGAGCGACACGTGCAGGCACAGGTGATACGCACTGCCGCGCAGCAGCCAGATGGCAGGCTCCCGCGAGCGCTGGTATACGAGCTGGCCGAGTACGAGGCAGACCGAACGCTCCGCGGATTCACCAGGCCGGCGAACCGCATCACCTGGCAGTTGCAGCGGGAAGGTCTCGTCCCCCCAGGCATTGCACCCGCCCTCGAGGCGGTCTACGAGGACGGCGTTCATGCCGCTTACCTCGCGGTCCCACCCGATGTCCGAAACCTGCTCGCCGAGCCGTCGGCGGCAGCTCCGTCGTATTACGTGAGCCAGAAGAGGGCCTTCGAGGGGCCCGGTGCCTTGCTGGCACAAATTCCCAGCGAGGATTACCGACTGGCCATTCGGTACATACTCGACTCTCTGAACGGGCTGCACGGGCTGAAGATCTACTGGGGCACGACCGGCTGCTCGCTACGGGTTGCCGTTCCCGGTCGTGGTCTGCTGTCTGTGGGCTGGATTTTCCCGCCGGACATCCCGAGATGGATGGGGCTGACGGATCTGACACTGGGCTGGGACGACGACCGTCAGGGCGTCGAGGTCTCTGATGCCGGACAGGCTGCCCTGAACCACTACTTCAACACTCTCAGCCACCTTGATGGAGAGGCCCGGCCAGACTCTGGAGTGATCCGGGGCTGGACCTTCAAATCGGCGGCAGTCGCCGCGCACGCCTCTGAGCTGGCCGAGGCAATTCATGTTGTGGTGTCCCAGCTCGGCAAGATCTAGCAGGAGCGAGCTGACTAGGCTGCTTGGTCGTCAAGTCCGAGCTCGGCCGTGAACTGTCCCAGGGTGAAGCGGTTGCTCAGCTTCAAAGCGCTGTTCTGATTCGCGAACAGGCCGGTCATCCGTCTCGCCTTGTCGCAGGGCTTATGCATGATCCCTCGGACTGGCACGACCCACTCGTTTACTCCCTCGTAAACATTGCTGCGCTCCAGTGGCAGGTCGGCAAAGCGGCACCGCTGCCGGTCGGAGTCGACCACGGCTATCAAGTACATAGCTCCGAGATACTCGGCCGTCCGCAGAACGCTGCCGGCAAGCCAGGGCAGCCCTGCCATGCCGTCGCCGAGGTCCTGACTGCGTGGCTGCGTACGCCGCCGTCCCCCAGCTCCGCGGCCTCTTTGCGTTGCAGCGCAAACCGTGGCGCCGTCCAGCGCATAAGTGCCCTGCTGGGCGACTCCGGTAGCGAGAGGACTGTCAACTTACGGTGTAACTGCCCTGTTTGCTGCTACTTCCTTACATGCCCGCGTGAGCTGCCGGGTGTCTTATCGTTGAGCAGATGCGCGGTCGGTCAATGAGGTCATCGGCGATCTCGCCGTGGGTCAGGTCCTTGGCGATGATCCTCGGATCGAAGCTGGAATCGCGGTCCCGCGGCACCGACAGCTCCACCGCCCCCACCTCCGCAGCACCGTCTTCGCCCGGTGGTCATTCCGGGAATTCCCGCCGTCACGGCCCAGGCAAAGGATGTCCTGGACGCCATGGACCATACGGCCAGCGGCCTTGGCTGACATTAGCTGTCGGTGGCAGAAGGCCCCGAATCGGGCATTGCGGGCCGCTGGCGAGTTCGGGTGGTCGGCTGGCTGGCGAGATCGAGGGAGAGCTGGCCGACTGTCGTGTGCCAGGTGCGGAGTTCTGCGGGGTAGGTGCTAGCTCGTAGGCGTGGTGGTGGGCGGCGCGGGAAAGCCCGGTCCAGCTGTCGCTCGCGCGCTCGGCGATGCTGGTTCCGGCGTGTGCGGGCAGCAGCAGCAGCTGGGGGCGCATCCCGCACAGTGCTGCTTCGGGGAGTTCCCGCGCCCAGTACTGATCGAGGGTTTCTTCGAGCGCGAGGCGGATGAGCCATGCGCATGCTCGCGGCCAGCGGGCCTGGGTGCCGGGAACGACGGTGGTGAGAAGGCGGTCGGCTTCGGCCAGCAGTTCCTGTGGCGTCACGGCCGCAGCTGCCCGGCTAGCCGGGCAGCGTCTTCGACGAAGGCGCTCAGCTTCCCGCGGTATGCAGTGTGCGGACCGGATTTGGCTGCGTTGAAAGCGGCAACCGCTGCTGGCCCGTACCTGGTACGCAGCCGGGCCAGGACCTGGTCACCTCGGCTGGAGTCGTCGAAGAGTGCCAGGGCGACTACCTGGTGGAGGGTGTGCGCGGAGGCTAGCGCCCGTTCGATGTCCGCGTGCCTGGCGCCGGCGGCGAGGCGCCGCTTCCGGACGCACTCGTGGCAGGCGGCCTCGATTGCGCTGCGGCAGAACCCGGCGACGACGACAGCCCTTGCTTCCTCGGGGACATCGCTGGTGCGTGCGAGAGCGCGGGCGTCATCGAGGTAGCAGGTGACGGGGTCGTCGCTCTTCTTGAGCTCGACGGCTGAGTTTTCCCGGCGGACAACTTCCCAGATGGTGGCGGGCAGCTGGAGACGGCGGATCGCCTCGGCTAGCCGATCGTCGTGGGTGAACACGATCAGCTGGCGGGCCCGCGCCGTCTGGGACAGGACGCGGGCGAGTCCGTCGACCTTCGCGGGATCCATCGACTGCACCGGGTCGTCGATGATCAGGAACCGGAACGGGCTGTCCGGAGTGGTGGCGCGAGGCAGGAACAGGGCGAGTCCGAGAGCGTGCAATTCTCCCTGGCTCATGACGCCCAGGGCGGCGCATGGGACACCATCGACTGTCGCGTCCAGGCTGAGCCTGCGGTGCGTGGAAGAGCCTTCCAGCAGGATAGGCCCGAGTTCGACGTTGCTTTCCTGCCGCAGCATGTCCCAGATTCGCGCGGAAACTTCCGCGAACGGCGCCAGGCGCGCGTTGCGGATCTCCTGGCCGTTCGTCTTCAGCCACGTCAGTGCCTGCTTGACTTGATCTAGCGTGACTGCGGCGCACTGACTGGAACCGGCTAGCTCTGCCCACCCGGCTAGCGCGGCGGCTATCGGCTGCCAGGCTTCGCTGCGCCGCCCGAGCTCCCGCCTGGCAGCATCACGGAGCTCGTGAACCGCAGCGGTGAGGCTTGCGAACACGTCCGCGGCTCCGGCCGCTAGTTCCCGCGTTGTCGCCTCGGCCGCGAGCCTGGCCCACTGCTGCCATGCGGCCCGCACGACGGCAGCATTGAGGTGCCCCGAGTTTCCCGGACAGGGGATCCATTAGGATTACTCTGGGAAGGGAACGGGAAAACAGGTGCCTAAAGGAAAGTCCTATACTGCCGAGTTCAAGGATCAGGCCGTCAGGAAGGTAGTGGAAAACTCACTGCCGATCGCTAGGGTGGCACGGGAACTCGGGATTAACGATACCACCCTGGGTTTCTGGGTGAAGGCTTACCGGAGGAAACATTCCGCTGACCCTCTGCCGGCAAGCATGCCTGACCAGGAACGAATACGCGAGCTGGAACGCCGGAACCGCGAGCTTGAGATGGAGAACGCGTTCCTGAAAAAAGCTACAGCGTATTTCGCGAGGGAGCAGCGGTGACCGAGAAGTACTCGGTCATCGACACCGAGTACGCTGAGATGCCGGCGGATGACGCCGGCGGCGCTCCCGATATCGGGCAGATGTGCGACTGGCTCGGCGTCTCGAGATCCGGATACTACGAATGGAGGTCACGGCCGCAGAGCGCGGCCGAGAAAAGACGCGACCTGCTGAAACTGAAGATACAGGCGCTTTTCGCGGCCAACAATGAGGAATACGGGTACCGGCGCATGCACGCGGTCCTGCTCCGCGGCAGCGAGCGGTGCGGCCCTGAGCTGGTCCGCGACCTGATGCGCGAGCTGGGGCTCGTGCCCTGCCAGCCGAGGCCCTGGCGGCACTCGCTCACCGAGCAGGACCAGGCAGCGGGCCCGATTCCCGACCTGGTCGACCGTGATTTCTCTGCGGAAGTCCCCGGGGAGAAAATGGTGGGCGACATCACTTACATTCCCACCTGGGAAGGCTGGCTTTACCTCGCGACCGTCATCGACTGCGCGACCCGGAAGATAGCGGGCTGGGCCATGGACGACAATTACAAGACCCCGCTCATCAAGGATGCCATCAGCATGGCCGCCCGCAATATCGACCTGCCCGCGGGAGCGGTCTTCCACAGCGATTATGCCGAGGTTGACGTTAAGCCGGAGAACCTGAGAATGGCCTGCTCAGGCCGTGCCTGATGGCAGTTCCCCGGCTTAACGACCGGGCTATCGGAGACTGTAGAGGGCCTGGAGCTTGTCTTCGGTGAGGGGTTCGGTGACCGGGACGCTGATCGCGGGGGTGGCTTTGGTGATGGCCTGTCGCATCATGTCCAGGGTGGCGAAAGCATAAAACGCTGATGTGGTGGATGTGTTCTCATGGCCTAGCAGGCGCATGATGAGCGGGAGCGGGATGCCTTGCTGGTAGAGGTCCATGGCCTTGGTCTTGCGCAGCAGGTGGCAGTGGATGTGGCCGGGTATGGACGGGCAGTTCTGGCGGGCAGATTGCGCGGCCTGGCTGAGCACGGCGGAGACCGTGTCGGCTGACAGCCGGGCGGGCTGCCCGTCGTGCAGGCTGTAGAACAGCGGCCGTGTCGCGGGCAGGCGCGGGGCGCCGGGGTGGAACTCGGTGAGGTAGACGCGCAGGTGGCTGATCGTCTTGCCGGTCAGCGGCACCACGCGGGTCTTGTTCCCCTTGCCGGTGAGGGTCAGGTGCCCGGGCTCGTCCAGGCGCAGGTCCTGCAGGGTCAGGCCGGTGATCTCTGACACGCGCGCCGCGGTGTCGTAGAGCAAGATGAGCAGCATCCGGTTGCGGCGGGACTTGGCGGTCCCGCCCGTGTGCGCCGCCAGGATCGCCCGTATCTGGGGCGCGGTGAGGTAGGCGACGGGCTTGCGGGGCTGGGCCGGGGCTTTGAGCGCCCGGGCTGCCTGGCTGAGCGCGACGAGGGTGATGTCTTCCTGGGCTGCGTAGGCCAGGAACGCCTTCACGGCGCTCAGCCGCAGCGTGACGGTCTTCGGCGCGTAGCCCTGATGATCGGTCATCCAGGCTAGCCATGCTTTGAGGTGCTGGCGGTCGAAGTGGTCGAAGCAGACGTGCTCGCGGTGAACGTGCCCGGTCTGGTCGAGATAGCCCAGGAAGCAATCCAGGCTGATCCGGTAGGCCTCGATCGTCTTAGGCGACAGTGCCCGGACTCGGGGCATGTAGACGTGCAGGTAGTCCCGGGCGCAGCTGAAAAAGTCCGGGGCACCGTTTGCCGGGTCGCGTCTCATCCGAACCCGACCTCGGGCAGCAGGTCCTGGCTCGCCCGGGTGATGTGGTCGTAGGCGTCCAGGAAGTCGGGCGAGGTGTGAATGTAGTAGTAGGTGCTGCCGAACGACGCGTGGCCCATGTAACGCGACAGGTAGGGCAGCATCGCGTGCACGTCTTTTTCCCTGGATCCGCCACCGCTCGATGCACGCATAGGCGAAGTGATGCCGGAATGAGTAGGGCACGGGCTGCCGGCCGGCCAGTGGCCGGGCCAGCCCGGCCTGGTCCCAGATCCGGGCAAACACCTTCGCGGCCGTGGCCTCGGTGACCTGGTTGCCGGTGCCGGAGACGAAGAAGTTCGCCCGGCCGGGGAACCGGGCGCGGGATCGGGCGTCGCACGCCTCCAGGACCCGCGCGACCTGGGGAGTGACTGGCAGCCTGCGGCTGCGGTTTCCCTTGGACCAGACGATGTCGATGTTCTCGTCGTCCAGGTCCACGTGCGCGGTCTGCAGGGCGCGGGTTTCGCCGGTTCGCAGCCCGCACGAGTGCATCAGCGTGAAGAACGCCGGGGCCTGCCATCGCCACGGCGAGCTGGTGTCCAGCGTTGCCGCCGCGGTGAAGAACGCGTCGATCTGCTGGCGGCTCAGCAGGTAGGGGCGCGGGGGAATGAACAGGGCTTTCCACCGGTCCGGCAGGACGCAGGCGTCGTCATGGCCGGTGGCCTGCAGCCACCGGCCGAAGTCGCGGATGTATGACATCCACGACCGGTACCGGCCCGAGGTTTCCAGCCGGGATCTCACCCAGCCTTCGACGGTGTCCTGGTCGAAGATGGTCCGGTCGTGCTCGGCGCACCAGGCGTCGAACTGCTGCAGGTACCAGATACGCGACGCGCCGTAGCAGCCCATGTTCTGCTTGAAGACCAGGTAGGCGTCCAGGTCGGCGGCGAACGCGCTGGTGAACCCGTGGCCGCTCATCGCCGGGCTCCGGCGGGCACGGGCAGCACGCACTGCAGCAGGCGGTCGCGGTCAGCGTTCATGTACACGCTCGTCGAGTCCTCGGCGCAATGGCCCAGAACCGCCGAGATCGTCGGCAGCGGCACCGCCGCGCGCAGCAGCCGGGTCGCGGCGCTGTGCCGCAGGAACCGGGTCCCGGCCCTCCCCCCGGCCACGCCCGCCGCGGCGAACGTCGCTGATATCACCTGGTGCACCGACGCGTGACCGGCCAGATGCACGTGCGGGGCGACCGAGCGGACGAACACGTGCCCGTCAGCGGTGGCCGGCCGCTCGCCGAGCACATAGTCACAGAGCTTGCCCATCACCAGCGGCGGCAGTGGCAGCGTCAGCGGGTTACCCGTCTTTTGCTGCACGACCGCGATCGTGGCGCCGCGCCAGTCGACATCGGCCAGATGCAGGCCGATGATGTCGCAGGCCCGCAGCCCGGTCGTCACCGCGAGCAGCGTGATCGCCGCGTTCCTCGCGCTGACCTGCCCTGCGGCGCAGGCCCGGACCACCAGTTCCTGGTCAGCATGTCCCAGTACCTCGATGATCGGGCGGGACCGCCGGACTCCGGCCAGGTTCACCGCGGCGACCAGGTCGGCGCGGCCGGTGAATTTCAGGAACGGGCGGAAGTTCGACACCACCCAGAACAGCGACGACTTCGCCCACCGGTCCAGCAGCGACTCCAGGAACGCCAGCACGCTGCCGCCGTCAGCCTCGGCCAGGTCGCTGATCCCGCGCTGCTCTAGGAACACCAGGTAGCCGCGGGCCACCCGCCCGTACGCCTCACGGGTGGCCGCCGCCAGGCCCCGGCCGGCCATTTCCGCTTCCCACGCCGCACTCAGCGCCGCTAGCGCGGCCGTCGCGGGACGTGGCCCGCCGCCACCGCGTGCCCGGACCGACAGATCTACCTGCCCAGTGCGAACGTAGGAGTCGAACACGCGGGTGAGCCGGCCGTAGTCCATCCGCCGCTGCGCGCTGAACCGGCCAGTTCGCGGGCTGACCGTCATCGAGGCGAACTCAGCCCCCAGCTCCGGGCTGTAATCGCTGCCCCGCCCGGCCGCGAACCGGGCAAGCACCTTGATCGTTTTCGCGTACTGGCCGATCGTCGGTTCCAGATAGCCCGCTGCCCGCAATTCCGCGACCACCATCGAGCCGATCCCTGTCACCGTCGTATCCATCGTCGTCTCCTTCCACAGACGCAGGGGATACGACGGACGGTAACTCCGAAACGTTAAGCCGGGAACCTGTCAGCAGGCACGGCCTGAGCAGGCCATTCGCAGGTTCTCCGGCTTAACGTCAACCTCGGCATAATCGCTGTTAAGCCGAATTCGGCTTAATTCCGATCGCGGCAGCAACTACACCTCGGCCGACTTCGCCGCCAGGCTGGCCGAGCTGGGAATACGCCAGTCCGTTGGCCGCACCGGAATATGCTATGACAACGCGCTCGCCGAATCCGTGAACGGCACCCTGAAAGTCGAGCTAGTCCACCGGACGGCCTACCCGACACGCGAGAAAGCACGAGATGATATTGCGCGCTGGATCGAGCTTCGCTATAATAGGACTCGTCTTCATTCAGGACTTGGGTACCGGACTCCGCAAGAAGTCTTCGACGAGTACCTGAACGGGCAGGAAGCAGCGTGAATTAAACGCAAATTCCCTGTCCGGAAAACGCGGGGCAGCTCACATCGACGACAGGGCCGAGGTCGTGAGCCAGCACGGCAGGCTCGGAAGGCAGCGCTATCCGCAGAATCCGCATGGCGTCGTCGCGTTCACGAAGGGCGTCGTCGGCGTCGCGGGCTATGACGGTCAGCCGGGATACTTCCTGACGAGCCGAAGCCGCCCAGCTCTCGTCTAGCGGGCGGCCCGCGCATACTGGGCATAGCCCGCCTGGGTGGTCGGCGTGGTGCGCCAGCGCCATGGTGAGCAGCCCGGCTGTGCGCTGTGCGTCTCCGGCCGGAGTGCTCGCCTGTTCGGTGATCTTCTGCTCGGCTGCGACGAGCCGGTCAGTGGCCTCGGTCATCGCCTGGGTGCTAGGCAGCTCGAGCTCGCCGATCTGCTGCAGGCGGCCAGGGATTCCACTGTCGGTGAGTGGATCGCTGACGGCGAGCGCTTCGATGGCACCCAGGTCCCAGTGCTTTCCGCTGAGCGCGGTCTCGACCTGCCGGGCACGCTCATCGGAGTGCGTGGCCAGGCGAGCGAGCAGGTCCGGCAGTGCCCGTTGGGCTGTCTTGCTGACATCGTCGAGCTGCTTTCGTGCGGCTGCAAGTCTGTGCTCGGCCTCGATCAGCTGATCGAGGCCCAAGATGGCCTGGAGGGCGTCGTACATTTCGCTTGGCTTGCCGTCGACCAGCGTGCCCAGCTCGGAATAGGACAGGAACGGCCGGAACAGCTCTAGCGAGCCTGCCCATCCAGGTGGCCCGCCGTACTGGCGGGGGCGGCCAGGTTCTTGCAGGTAGGCGACCGCTTCTTCCAGGCCTGCGCCGGGCGGCCATTCGCGGACTACGGTAGTTGTCCCCGCATGCCCATCGGCCGTCAGTTCTATCGTGATCCGTGATGTTCCCGCGGCGTGAAGGTTTCGCCATCCCGCCTTTGCCGCGCTGTTCTTAGACCACCGCTTGCTGACCCTGGTCACCGCTATTTCCGCGGCCTCGGCAAAGCTCGACTTCCCGGAGCCGTTACGGCCGACGACGAGTGTCAGGCCGGGCCCTGGCTGCAGGAGGAGCCTGGCCTCAGCGCCTATGCCGCGAAATCCCTGGACTGTGACCGACTGCAGGTAGAGGCTGGAAGGCGCGCCAGCGGCCGCCGCGCCCGGCAACGTCAGCGGCCGCTCGCCGCCGGAGGCATCCAGCACGGCGTTCAGGTCAGCGTCGCCGAGCAGAGCTGCCACGATCAGATCCGTCATCGGCTCCGGCAGATCAGCATCTGCGAGCCGGTCACAGATGAGCGTCTCGACGCTCGCCGATGTGGCATCCGCCGCAGGTACCATGCCGGAACGCTACCGCCCGGCACCGTATATGGGCGGGATTTTCATTTTCTCCGCATACCGTTATTGCCGTCTGCGGGTAATAGTCATATCTGATCGGCTTGAGGTGGCATGCTGCCTATATGACGGGAAGTCCAGCCGCCGTCCCGCGCGATGAGCCCGGGGAGCAGGCGTTTGATCTGAATATCGAGAAGGTTCTGGAGCACTGGCCGGTACCGTTCGCGATCCGCGAGCTGATCGCCAACGCCCTCGACGAGCAGGCGCTCACCGGGACGGCAGAGCCCGCGATTTTCAAGGACCCAGGCGGAAGCTGGCACGTCGCCGACGAGGGCCGGGGAGTCCGGTATGAGCACCTGACCCAGAACGAGAATGCGGAGAAGCGCAGGCATCCTCAGGTCATCGGCCAGTTCGGCATGGGGCTGAAGGACGCGCTCGCGGTATTCGACCGGCGCGGCATTGGCGTGCACCTCCGCTCGGCGCATGCTGACATCTCGACCGGCCGCCGGCCGAAGGACGGCTTCCCGGACATTGTCACCTTGCACGCGCTGGTGTCCAGGCCCTCCGATCCTGGACGGACCGGCACCGACGTCGTCCTGAGGAATGCCAGCGACGGCGATGTAGCTGCAGCGAAGCACTTTTTCCTGCGGTACAGCGGTGAGCAGCTACTGGAATCCACCGACTACGGCGATGTACTGGCCCGCACCGACATCCGGTCTCCGGCCCGCGTCTACGTCAAGGGCCTGTTCGTCGCCGAGGAACCGAACTTCCTGTTCTCCTATAACATCACCAGGCTGTCAGCCGCGCTGCGCCGGGCGCTGAACCGGGAGCGAAGTAACGTGGGCCGCAGCGCCTACACCGACCAGGTCAAATCCATCCTCACCAGGTGCCGGTCCACCGAGGTAGCTGGCCTGCTTGCCGAGGACCTGAACGCTTACGCCTCGGGCCGGCTTCACGACGAGCTGGAATGGCGCGTTGTCGCCTTGCATGCCTGCCGGGTCCTGCAGACCAACGAGAAGGTCCTGTTCGTCACCGCATGGCAGATAATGGATGATACCGCCCAGCTCCGGTATGCACGAACTGATGGTTACCGGATCGTTGTCGTGCCCGAGGACATCGCCCGGTCCCTGGGCGGGCTCACCGATCTCAGCGGCCGGCCGCTGGTCGACCTCGATAAGTACCGGAACGAGTGGAACGACAGTTTCTCCTTCACCTTCATCGGCCCCGACGTCATGACCCCGGCCGAGAGGGAAGTCTTCAGCCGAACTCAGGAAGTCGGCGCCCTTGCGGGCGTCGACCTTAGGAAGTCAAAGATCGCCGTCCAAATCTCCGAGACGATGCGGCTTAATGACACCGGCGACCCGGTGCTTGGCGTCTGGGAGAGCGCTGGGCAGCGGATCGTGGTCCGGCGCGATCAGATTGCTGACCTCGCCTGCTACGCCGGCACGCTTCTGCACGAGATCGGGCACATGACGAGCGGGACCACTGACGGAACACTAGAATTCGAGTCCGAGCTCTCGCATCTGCTTGGCGTGACGGCCGCGATCGCGCTCCGCGCGACAGAGAAGCCGGCGCACGCCGGCTAACACCCAGACCCGAGCGCAGGCGGCCCGGTGCGAGTTCTGCGCGGCCACGATCCAACGTAAGCCGACTGGCAGCCCAGGCATCGGAAGCGGCGCGGCAGGACCTCGCCGCTGGATAGGCGAGCAGTCACATTCAGCGAAAACCTGGCCGCGGGCACGGAGTCGAACTGGCCACTAGCCGGGAAACATAGACACAGACCTGAACATTTCGCCGCCGCTATCACCCTATCCGCTACAGACCACAGAGGAGAACTGCCCGCAGATTCTTGCTCCGGAATCAGTCACCTGGCCGTTCAATTCGCGCCTGCCCAGCTCATGGCTCTGGTCGGCATTGAGAATTGCCCCCGAAACGTCCCCGACACAGGCATGATCACCGGATAAATGTTCGAATAATGATCACTACCTGGAGTCCACTTACGGAATCGAACCGTAGACCTTCTCCTTGCCATCCCAAGCCAGCAAGTCCCAGAAACGCCCTACAGGCCCCGAGCAGCGACAATGCTAACTCACGGTAGCTCGGGCAAGCTGCCGCGAGCACAAGCCAGCGGCATTCTGCCCCCGAATCTGCCCCCTTCAGGCCGGAATTTGGCTTTCTCATACGTGCGGGCGGTGGTAGATGTCGGAACGGGATCGATGTCCAGGACCTGCACGGTGCGAGCGTCCTCCTCGATCCGGTACGTCCCGCAGTGGGTACCGCAGCAGGCATCCAGTGGCCCGAACAACGGCCCGCCCGACCCGGTACGGGGCGACGGCTAGCTCGACGAGTTCAACCTTGACAGCAAGACATATAGCCGACTGCCGCACCTCAAGCTCGGTGATCATGCAGATTTTAGGGTCTAGGTCTGACAGTAACGGCGGTTGCGGCCGAGTCGCCGGAGTTTCCGCAGGCCCTTCCAGTGTCTTTCGCGCCGATGGGATGACGCCGGGGCTGGTCAGGGTGCTTGCGGCAGGACGCTGATGCGTTCCCGGCAGTGACGATGGCGCCGGCCCAGGGCAAGGTCGCGGCGATCTTGAGGTGCCGGCGGCGGGCGCCGCGCGGCTCGCCGCCGCAATTGGTCTCCGGGGCTGATCTCGCAACTGGCTTCCCATTCGGGTTCCAAGACGGCTTATGGGTGTGCCCGCGATTTAGACCGGGTGGCGTCGGCAGCCTCGCCGACTTCGGAATGGCGACTAACGCGCACGGGCTCGAGGTATCGGTCTCCGGAGGGCAGGCTATGCAGACGCCAGCGGGTGCTATGCGGATATGGGTGCGGGGGCAATCGTCGACGGCGGGACCATAGGCAACAGAACGCCCAGAGCAACGCGATGCCGATCCAGAGCACGGTGAGCGGGTGGAAAAACAGGTACTTCCAAACCGCGATCCGTTCAGGGTGCGGCCAGCCGATGGTTGTTGTGCCGGAAAAAGCAGGCTCGGGAGTGTTGGCACGTGTGTCGATAGCGCGGTATCCGGTGCCCGCGATCGTGTTACCGACTCCGTGAACTATGGAACTGACACCGCGAACTGAAATGCCGAACTCAGTTGCGCCGGTAATTAGGTTATTGTCGACGTCGATCGACCCAGAATTATAAATAAGGAGCGCGATACGCGCGCCAGAGACAGCATTGCCGGATATCATCGTTCCGGGATCGTCTGGTCCGATAGACAGGCCAGATCTTGGTCTGCATCGGATATCATTGCCGGTTATTACCAGGTTCGTGGCCCCTGACCGCGCTGCGATGCCAACGCCTTGGCTACAGATCTCGTCACCGCTCAGGGCTGTACCTGAACCCCCTTCTACCAGGACACCGATGCGTGCGTTATCGATTGCTGCACTTGAGTAGATACTGGCGCCCGAGGTCGGTTCGGATGTATTATCTACAGCATTCGGATTATTAATCAAAGGTCGACTATCGACCAGGAACCCGTCCGTGCCGTTGTTCTCGGCGACATCGCCCCACAGAAGAGTATTCCGGGTCGCTCGGCCGATCGAAAAGCCACTAGCGCCATTACGGGTTGCCGAGCTGAGGACCACCAAGATGCCAACGGAGTGCGTGTGGATGTGCAAGCCATCGAGTTGATTGAACTCGAAAGAGTCAGCACTAAATCTGATGTCTTGGCCACGATCGACGAAGGCGCCATAGGTGCTGTCAGTAAATGTGGAGTGGGTCGCGCTGCCAGTGCTCGGAGTCCCGCTAACACCGGTCCAGGAGACTCCACCGCTGGGCCCACTCCCGAAGCCGAGTGCTGACACGCGGACATCCGATAGAGTCATGCTGCCGGCCACCGCACGAATATAGGATCGGCCGTATCCATGATCGACCGCTAGTGAGTTAGTGACCCGATCCCAGCCGATGACTGTCAGCGGTATCGTACGAGTACCTGCGAATACCAAATCGCCGCCCCAGGTCACGATCGAGGCGAATCCATCGGTGGAACTATCCATGGACAGTCTCTGCAACTGAGGAGCAATAAGCTCCAAAGTAGCGTTCGCGGAGACGAAGATATTGTCGGCCAGCAAACCGATGTGATGCTTCGCCATCGCAAGGGCTCCGTACCGCTCCAGATCCGAAGCCGTATAGGGCTTCGGTCTGGCCGGTAGTATCAGCGTCGGCAGCGACCCGTGGATGGGAATAACCTTTGGCTGGCGGGTATGATCGGCTACGAGCTGGAGTACCTTGATCCTGGCATCTTCCGAACTGGCCAGGTTCGCCTCGCGTACGGGATTGACGTTCGGCGGCATGGCCGCTCGGTCATCTGGATTAACCGGTCTGGCTACCGGAGGCAGAGTTACCGGACGCAACTTGCTCGGTGCCGACAGCGGGCTGGAGCCATTATTTGGCTTAACGGCAGGCAACTGGATGTGCACGTTCAGCGCCCGCAAGGTCAACGGCATCGTGGCTAGTAGTATGCAAATGCAGAACGCAGCCAATACGGCAACCGATGTCCGAACTCTGAGTTTGCGCCCCCCGCCGTCGCCCGCCAACTTCGCGCCGGTGGCGGTCGACCAGTCGCGGCCGATAGGCGGATCAGCGTCCGCGCTCAGGTCGGAATGGACCGTTTTCGAGCTGACGCGGACAGCCGATGAGTTTGGGTTGAGCGCGAACGCCCTGTCGTGGGCCGATCGGGCATCGGTTGCGCGGCCCACACTGTCCAAGGCCACGGCGTAGGCATGCCAGGCCGACTCGCTCTCCGGTAGCACCGTGACTGCGATTTCCGCAGCTTCCAGCCCCGGTGTGGTCGGCACTGCCGTATCGCCTGGGCCTGACCAGATCAGCTGACGGGAGACTGCCACCGCGAGCTGACCTGTGGCCTGCCGCAGCCTGGCGCCCGATGACATGGCTGCCGCAGACCGCAGCGCAGTAACGGCTGCATGACCATTGCCTGCTGCGGCTTGAAGCCTTGCCCCGAGGACAAGCATTGCGACCTGCCGGTCAGCGCCATCGCCGACTGTGGGGTCATGTGTCATCGAGTCTGGCGAAAGCTGCGCCAGACCTTGCATGGTGATCTTTACCCTGCGACTCACTTCGGCCCCATGTGGCGTGACGATGTGGTGATCAGATCGAGTTGCTGCAGCTGATCTCCATTGAACGTTGCCGCGAAATGATCCGCAATGGCAGCCGCAGCGTCAGCAGCGGCCGGTTCCGCGACTGCGAGGACGGGGAGCAGTTGAATGAACATGTCGAGACCGCTTTGGTTGTCCAGCCACAGCGTGTGCCACAGAGCAGCCAACAGGGCCGCCATGTACTCATGGTGCTCCATCTGCTCGTCCAGGGTGGGCCATTTTGAGCGCATTGCAGCCAGCCGCTCACTATAAAGACGCTGAGCGCGCAAGTTCAGGTCGCGAATCATAATGCGCCGGTACGGATCGAGCAGGTCCATGCGGAGTGTGTCGCGCACTTCGTCGTGCAGTCGGCGGGAGGAATCTAGTACGAAGTCATGACGGCTGGACAAGTCCCGGAAAGCGCTGAGCGAGTCGGTCACATCCCACAAAGCTGCGAGCAGAGCAGGGTCGGCGCGCAGGTCTCCATAGGCGATGGCGAGGCCGAAGATCTTCATCAAATCGAGGCGACGGATATCATCGGGAAGATAGACCTGTTGTTCGGCGTGGACGAGATAGCGGCGCGTGACAGCCGAGATGATAGTACTTGGGAAGCCTTGCTGTACCGGCTTACAAGCGTCTCCCACTTGCTGGCCGAGTTCAAGCAACTCCGCGGTCAATCCAATGGCCAGGGGCAAACCTCGGGTGAACCGTGCAATCTGGTCGATCTGCTGTGGAGAGTAACTGCATCCAGGTATTAGGGCTGTAAGATATTCACTTATCGTCTCGCCGTCGAAACGAGTCGGTGTCATTAGTACCAAATGGGCGGTTCCGATATCGCGCACGAACTGAGCTACAGGGCTGTCCACGCCCGCGTCGGCCTCGGTTTCGAAGCGCGCTCCGACCACCCAGATCAACCGCGAGCCGGTCATAGTCATAACCCGGCGCAGCCAGGTCCAGGCCGTGCCTCCCAAAGTCTCACCGGTATCGATGAAGATCACCAGAGGCGATGAGTAGGTGACATGGCGCAAGGCAGTCGCCACACGGCGGGGCAATTCCCGCCCTGGGTCAGTTACCAAGTCATATTCCTGCAGCGAAATGTCGTTCGCCTTCCGGCCAGTCACCGCACGCGCCGTTGCCTCCGACAGCTGTCCGGCAGCCTGTGCTGACGCAGCCAGTTGACCGGCGGACAGACCCAAAAAGGCAGCAGGATGCCCGGTCGCAGCGAGGCCCATTGAAGCGAGGGACTTCAGCAAGATGCCAATGTCGTGGCTGGTGAACTGGGAATCGGCCTGGCGACTCTCGTCGATCACGTTGGCGAATCTCGCCGCATACTGAGGCATTCGCGCGGCCCCCTCCCGGTAGCCAGCAAACGCCCGAATCACCAGATCCCTAGCTCTGGAGTCTGCACTGTACGCGTCGATG
This sequence comes from uncultured Actinomycetota bacterium, assembly GCA_963819285.1. GTDB lineage: Bacteria > Actinomycetota > Actinomycetes > Streptosporangiales > Streptosporangiaceae > Chersky-822. Next base: position 12,153 of record CAWFVM010000004.1, on the reverse strand, counting down.
ACGGCCTGCTGCAGTGCATCGAGTACCGTCACGAGGCCCGGCCCCTCGAACCCGGCATAGAGCGCTGGCCGTTCACGCTGCTCGTGCTCAAAGTCCAGCCAGGTACTGCGGAGCCCGCGTTGCGGTACGCGCAAGCCCGGCAGGTCACCCTCCGCCATCTGCTGAAAGCGCCTCATGTTAGACGCCATTCACGGTGAGCATGGCTGGGCGGGGCGCGTCATTGGCGGTGGGCGCGGGGGTTTCCCTGGGTTCGGGTTGCGGGTGGCTGGTGTGCGACGACACCTTGAGCATGTCGGTATTGGGGTCGGCCCTCCCCGTGATCTTTTGCCGGAGCTCGGGGAGGGCCGTGAGGTGCATGGGAGCACCGATGCTCACGGTAGGCAATGGCCAGGCGGTCGTGGAGGGGCTTTTGGGTAACGGCCTGCTTTCGTGTCCGGGGTGCGGGGGCCGGCTGGGCGGGTGGGGTCACGCGGCCCGCCGGGTGGTGTTCGGGGCGGGCAGGATTGCGGTGGCGGTGCGTCCGCGGCGTGCGCGGTGCGGTTCGTGCGGGGTGACGCATGTGCTGCTTCCGGCGTGGCTGCTGGCCCGCCGCTGTGACGGGACGGCGGTGATCGGGGACATGCTGGTGCGGGCGGCGCGGGGTCAGGGGTTCCGGGGGATCGCGGCGGCGACGGGGGTTCCGGAGGGGACGGTGCGGTGCCGGCTGCGCCGGTTCCGGGGGTCGGCGGGCCGGGTGCGGGAGTTCTTCACCCGGCTGGCCGGGATGCTGGCTCGCGACCCGGTGCCGCTGGATCCTGCGGGCAGCGCGCTGGCCGATGCGGTAGTGGCGGTCGCCGCGGCGAGGGGCCGCTGGCCGGGGATAGCCACGGTGTCGGGGTGGGAGCTGGCGGCCGTGGTCACGCTGGGGTCGCTGCTGTCCCCGCTTGTCTGTTTCGCGCGTGCCGGGGATGGCCTGGCGGCGTCTGCCCTGGCCTGACGGTTCAACGCGGCCTCGCCCCTGCCGGCCGGCCGTCATGTGCTGTCACTCTCGGTGAGCCCGCGTGCGCGGGCGGGGGAGAGAGGACAAGGCGTGACGACTCTGGACGAGGCGGACAGGAAGGCGAGGCTGGAACGGGCACGGGAAACGGGCCTGTTCAGGTACTCGCTGGTGCAGGAGCTCGCCGAGGCGGGCATTACCGCGGCGGAGCGGGGCCGGCGGGCCAGGGAGCTGGCCGGCCGCGTCCATGACGGGCCGGGCGGGCAGCGGGTGACGGTGTCGCGGGGGACGCTGGACCGGTGGCGGCGGTTTTATGAGTCCGGCGGGTTCGATGCGCTGGTGCCGCCGCCGCGGCAGTGCCAGCCGCGGACCCCGGCGGAGGTCCTGGCCCTGGCCGAGGCACTGAAGCGGGAGAAGCCGGGGCGGACCGCCGCGCAGGTCCGGCGCGTCTTGCAGCTGACCTCAGGCTGGGCGCCGTCGGACAGGACGCTTCAGCGGCTGTTCGAGCGGCTCGAGCTGAGCGCGCCGGCCCGCGAGCAGGAAGAGCAGCGGGCGTTCGGCCGGTTCGAGTGCACCCGCCCGAACGAGATGTGGACCGGCGACACGCTCCACGGCCCGGTGATCGCGGGCGGCAAGTGCTACCTGTTCACGTTCATCGATGACCACTCCCGGGCCGTGATGGGAGCCCGGTGGGCCTATCACGACGACGTGGTCCGGATGGCGGCGGCGTTCCGTCCCGCGCTCCAGCGCCGCGGTGTCCCGAAAGCCATCTACCTGGACAACGGCTCGGCGTTCGTCGACGCGTGGCTGCTGCGCGGCTGCGCCGTCCTGGGCATCAGGCTGATTCATTCCCGTCCCGGGAAGCCAGAGGGACGGGGGAAGATCGAGCGGTTCTTCCGGACGGTGCGCGATCAGTTCCTCGTCGAGATCGGGGACGGGTCCCAGATCCCGGACCTGGCCGAGATAAACCGCCTGTTCCAGGCCTGGACCGAGGCCGTCTACCACCAGTCCGTCCACTCCGAGACCGGCGAGGAACCCCTCGCCCGGTGGGCGAGGGCGTCCCCGGCCGAGCGTGCGGTCCCCGACCCGGCAAGGCTGCGCGAGGCGTTCTTGTGGTCCGAGAGGCGCAAGGCGGCGAAGACCGCACTGGTCAGCCTGCACGGCAACTCCTACCAGGTCGCCGCGCACCTGGCCGGGAGGTACGTCGAGCTGGTCTTCGACCCGTTCGACCTGAGTCAGGTCGAGGTCCGGGCCGGCGGGAAGCCTGCCGGGACCGCGATCCCGTTCGCCGTCGGACGGCACCGTCACCCCAAGACCCGCACCCGGACGGGCAGGAGCGGGCCGAGCCGGCCTCCACCGGGATCGACTACCTCGCCATCCTCGGCGACGCTCACGACGCCGGGCTGAGGGACCAGGTCAGCTACCGGTCGCTCATTGGCGGCGGCCAGCAGCAGGCGCAGAAGGAAGACGAGCAGGAAGGAGACGGCCATGAGTGACTCCCCGGACGGGACGCTGGCGCTCGCCCGGTCCGCGGCCGAGGCGATCCGCGGCCTGAACCACGCCACCCTCGGCGGGGACGGGCTGGCCCAGCCCGCCGACGCCTACGCCGTTCTCGGCGAGCTGTCCCTGGCCGCCTCCGGGCTCCCGCAGCTGCTAGGACAGGTCGGCCGATGGCTTGCCGCAGCCCTGGCCGGGGGCCGGCTCGGCTGCGACGACGGCACCGACCCCGCCGTCGCCGTCAGCGGCGCGTGGCTCTTCCTCTCCGACGCCCGCGGCAGCGCCGGCGCCCTCGCCCGTGACCTCGGCCACGCCCAGCAGCAGCTCGCCACCGTCAACGGCGACCCGACACGAAAGGAAGCACGCTCATGATCGACACCGTCATCGACCGGTTCGGCCTCACCCGCATGCCGTTCGGCCGCGACCTCCCTCCTGGCCGGCTCCACCGGCACGCCGACTGCGCCGAGGCAGCCGCCAGGATCACCTGGACCGTCGCGGGAAAGACCATCGGCGTGATCACCGGCGAGGTCGGCACCGGCAAGACAGCCGCGATCCGGGCCGCCGTCGCCGGCCTGGACCCGGCCGGCCACAACATCACCTGCATCGGCAACCCGGCCACCGGCATCCGCGCCATCCTCGCCACCACCGTCACCGCACTCGGCGGCCGGCCCGCCCGCGGCACCGCCGCCCTCGCGGTCCAGGCCTGGAACATCCTGGCAGGCGAGGCCGCCGAGCGAGGCCGCACGCCGGTCCTGATCATCGACGAAGCCCACCTGCTCGACCACGAGCAGCTCGAAGCGGTGAGGATGCTCACGAACCACGAAATGGACAGCAGCACGCCGTTCGCCACCATCCTGGTCGGCCAGCCGACCCTCCGGCACAACATCAAGCTCGGCGTCCTCGCCGCCCTCGACCAGCGCATCACCGTCCGCTACCAGATGAAAGGCATGACCCCAGACGAAACCGCCAGCTACATCCGCCACCACCTCGAGACAGCCGGCCGGACCGCCGACCTGTTCACCGACGACGCCATCACCCAGATCCACCAGGCAGCCCGCGGCAAGCCCCGCACCGTCAACAACATCTGCCTCGCCGCGCTCATCGCCACCGCCGGCGCCGGCAAGAACCTCGTCGACCACCCAGCCGCCCGAGCAGCCATCGCCGAGATCACCGCGACAGACTGAGCACCCCGGCGACACCCTGAACACCAAGCCCCGCCCGGCTCCGCCGGGCGGGGCTCTTCAGCATGAGCACACGCACAACCCCGATGACGCCACCATGCTCACCTTCAACGACGCTCAACAGACTTCCCGCAGCCTTGGCACTGGCCGCGCCAGCGTCTCGGTAGGCACCAAGCAATCTGGTGGCCTGGTATCGGGTTGCTCGCGTGAACAGGGTGCGTTCGGCTCCGGAGCGGGTGGTCTCGACAGGGGAGAGGAGCCGGCCGGCGAGGGCGGCTGTGCGTATCCGGGTGTAGTCGGCCGCAGCACTCGCCACGATGCTGGTAGCCGCCTGGTGAACGGCGTCAGCGACGAGGCTGATGTCCGCCAGCCCGGGTGCCAGGACTTCCGGGGCGCGGCGATCGCCGGCGGTCTTGCGGCCTGGCCGCCAGTTGGGGCTGGCGTAAGCAAGGCTCCCAGTCCACAGCACAAGATCGTTTATCTCGGCGGTTGCCTGCGGAGTGCCGCTGGCGGCATCGGTCTGGATCGATTCCCAGGCACCGGCGGCGGAAAGCCATGCCTGCCTGGCCTGCGCTGAGGAGTGCGCGGAGGCTGCGAGCTTGCGGCTGAGCGAGAGCGCACCCAGGTCGGCGGCGCGGTCGGCGAGGGCTTGCTGGATGAGCTGGCTGTGGTGGCTGATGGCTGCGGCTGCCGCGACAGTCTCCCGGAGCGACTCGGCTGTCAGCTCCGGTGACCAGGCGGCCTGGGGAACGGCGGCGGCGAAGGCGTGCCGTGTTCGCTCAGCGGTTTCGGCAATGCCGCGGCACAAGTCGGCTGCGGACTCCGCTCCGGCTGGCTGGCGGCGCGGCTGCAGGACGTTGACCGGGATCGCATACAGCTGGCGCTGGTCCTTCTCGGGGAGCGGGCTCAGGTCTTGCGCGGTCTGGACTGCGGCGGCAGCAACTGACACCTGATGGCACATCGCGATGAGCCTGCGCTGATCGGCTTCAGCAATGGCGTTGCCCATGGTCGGGGTGGTGGTCAGGTCTGCCGTGCAGGTCACGATCTGGCGTGCCCATCCGCCGATCTCGGCAAGCAGCGCCCGGCTGGCAGGAGCAGAGGCGATGGCTGCTGACCAGCCGGTCAGGGGCTGGCGGGTGCCGTCCGGGCCGGGCCGGAAGTGGGTCTGGAGCAGATCGCGCCCCGCGTACATCGTCTCGGCGGCGGCGGCTAGCTGGGTGACTATTTCGCCACGGGCGCTGAGCGCATAGTTCCTGGCACGCCAGCCGTGCAGGAAGGGGTTCATCAGATGCGCGCCCTGCAATGCCTTACGAACCTCGGACTGCGCTTGTGCCCACGGGTCCGCTGCCCGCGAGCCCTGCCCTCCGGGCGGCTGTAGAGACTTCTCGACGTCGGCGGCGTACCGGCTCATGATCTTCAGGACACGGAGCAGGCCATAGAAGTTTTCCCGGATCTGCAACGCCACGATGTCCGGATTGGGCCGCGCGCCGCTAGCCGAGCGAGGAAGGATTTCCAGATGGTGGCGAGTGAGCTGGGCGAAGTCGCCGAAGACGGCAGGTCTGGTCATGACGCCGGGCCTCCGCAGAGCAGCTCAGACAGCTGGCGGGCGTGATGCGAGCCCCGCGAGCAGGCTTCCCGGTCATCGGCATCAGCCGCGGTCAGGGCAGCGTCATAGAGTCGCCGCGCGATCACCTGGCACAATCTCGCCAGGCTGTCGGCGATCTCGTCCGCCGTGCCCCCGCAGGTCTCGCTTCGGATAGAGGTCACCGATCGCCAGGAATCTGGCAGGGACGGCGCGGCGGCTAAGGCAAGCCGGCCTGAAGCCGCCGCCGCGCCGGCCATCACGTAGGTCACGAACAGTGGGCTGTCGGGCTCCTGCTGGTCCCCGATGACCGGCAGCATCGTCATGAAACCCGCGTACGCGGCAGCCAGCACCGCCTCCAGGCCAGCCGCGGAGGCAGCTATTTCCCTTGCCTTACTGAGTTGATCCATCGAAAGCGGTTCCTTTCGTGCAGTCCGATGTGCTGAGCATCGCGAACCCGGCAATTCCCGTCATCCTCGGTGCGCGCCCTGTGGACAATCCGCCGCAAGGGCGCATCGGCAGTGACCTGTGCATTACGACGGCCCTGCTGCCCGCCGCCAGGCGATCCTCGGCCGGTACGCGGGGTCGTCGATGCGGTCGTCATCGAGCGCCATCGGCGGTGGCCACCCCGCCGTTTCGGCCCGCCGTCGCGCCGCCTCTGCCGTCGCCTGCTCACGCGGCGTCCGCTCGGACGGCAGCCGGTTCCATAGCCGGCTGTACAGGCAGCACACCCCGGCGAAGTCAGCGGCACTGACGGACTGCACCTGGCCTCGCAGCAGCCGGCGCATTCGCTGCTGGGACATCCCGGCGAGCCGGGCCAGCGATGCCGGCGAGTGACCGAGTGCCACCAGCGCCCGCAGCCGGCGCCGCGAGCCGCACGCGTCGCGCCGGCACCCGCCCTCCCCTGCCCGCGTGACCGCCAGGAGGCGCCGCGAGCAGGAGGCGCTGATCCGGTCCGGGGCCGGCTGCCCTGCCGCCTGGCAGCCGTTCAGCAGATGGTGCACCGTCATCGCGCCGACCCCGGCAGCTTCGCCGATGGCCTGATAGCTGGTGCCGCTCGCCCGCAGCACGCGCACATGCTCGCGCGCCGGCCCGGCGTCGGCCCATGGCTCCCACCGCCCGTAAGCGATCTGCCTGGCCCGCCGCCGCACGTAATCCCGGTGCGCCCCGCGCCTGTCCCCGCCCGCCGCGACCGGCCCCCGCCCGGACCTGGCGGCCCGGCGACCCACAACATGGTCAGTCACGGGGCCGCCTCCAGCCCGCGCTCAGCGCCCGGGCCTGCAGCTACCCGGCTCGCGGCACGATCCGCGCGCAGGGCGACCACCTCAGTGCTGCGGGCCGGGGCCCGGCACCGTTCCGGCGCCAGGTCGCGCTCCACCCCGCGAAGCCGTCCCCCGGCATCGCGGAACAACTGGTCGGCAGTCAGCCCGCGGTCAGCGGCGTCGGACTGCAAGTCCAGGCCCGCCTGGCGGAGCCGGGCCAGTGCCGCCCGCCGGTAGACCTGGGCCAGGCTCGCGCCCGCGAACGCCGCGCACCCGCCAGCCAGCGATCGCGGGTCAGCCTCGGCACCACGGCGGCCGGCCTCCCAGCAGACCGTGACCGGATCGACCGGCAGCCCGGAACGCCGCAGGTCAGTGATCGCCCCGAAAACGGCACCCTGCCCGGCGGTAGCAAAATGGCCCGGCTGAAGCCAGCCGGCCGCGTCGCCGGCCAGCCGGGGACCGGCCACCAGGTCACGCAGCGCCGCCCACCCGGCCGCCTCAGCTGCCGCGTCATCCGGCCGGACGGCCAGCGACCCGGCATCACCTCCCGGATGCCCGGTCACCCTGGCCAGGCCGGCGGCGTTCTCCGCGAGCTCCCGCGCGATCACGGCAAGCTGCCCGGCCAGGCGGTCGCTGTCCTGCGCCCACAGGTCCTCCCGCAGCCGCGCGAGCTCATCTCGCAGCCACCCGGCCCGGCGCGCGATCTCCGCGTCCGCCCCGCTGTCCCGGACCGGAACGGGCAGCTCCCGCCGCATGGCCTCCGGCAGCCGGACCCATCGCCCGCGGCTGACGGCCAGGTCACGGCGCGCTCGCGCGACAACCAGCCGCGCCTGCTCCAGAGCCTCGTCACCAGCCGGTCCGGCGTCAGGCGCCTCGGCGGCCTGCCGCATCCTCCCGCCGTGCAGGGCAAGCTCCCGGCGGGTCCGCGCCCCGATCACCAGGCCGGCATAGGCCGGCGCGTGCGACGCGCGCGGGCAGGCGTGCATCAGGTCCGCCAGCCGCACCGCGTCATGCGACACCGATAACGGCAGGTCCGGATCGTGCTTCAGCTCCGCGTAGACCTGCTGCGGGCCAGGAGCCAGGCCGCGTCCGGCCAGCCGCCGCATCGCGGCGAGCACCTGCCCGTGCCAGGGCCGGTAAAAATCATCGGGCTGAATAAATCGCAGCACGGACTGCCGCCCCGCAGGGTCACTCAGGACCGCGCCGAGCAGCGCACGTTCCGCGTGGATCACCGGGTCCATAGCCAGGCTCCCGTCGGCCGGCAAGCCAGGGACCAGCAGGCGCCGGACCTGGCACGCGAGCCGCATCCCGGTCGCCGGGAACAACCTCCAACTATTATCACATCCACCATGCTACATGGTATTTGCGACAACAGGTCGGGGAAGCGGGACGGCGAGGCTAGCCGGGCTTGTACTCGTAGCGGTACTCGACGTGAGTGTCCGCACGGCAGACCAGCTCGGCGTACTCGACGACGCGGCCGGCGGAGTCGTACTTGCGGCTGGCGGCGACCAGGACGGGCGAGCCCCGCTTGATGCCGAACTCCCTGGCCTCGGCCGAGGTCGGCGGGCGCGCCGACAGCCAGTCCTGGCCCCACGCGGGCCGGAAGCCGGGGATCTCACCCCCCGCCAGGCCGGTGCCGAGCAGGGCAGGGAAGTCCTCAGCCAGCGCGGCCGGGTACCACGCCGTCAGCACGGCAGCGGTCACGCCGTCCCTGGCCGTGACCTGCCGCCTGCGCACGACCTGATCCAGCGGCCCCGCGCCGAGCTCGGCCGTGACGTGGCCAGGCGCGGAGGCGATGCCCGCCTCCAGGATCCTGGACTCCGCGCCGGAATGATCCGTCCGGCGGGCGGTGAGGGTGATCAGGACCGGCCCGCCCCGGGCGCGGTCAGCAGGAGGCCGGGGCGCCGTCACGACCGTGCCGGCACCGGGCCTGGGCGTCACCAGTCCCAGGGCCTGCAGCCCCGTCGCGACCTTCGCCGCCGTGGCGATCGAGACGCCGAACTGCCCGGCGATCTCCCGTGCCGAGGGCAGCATGTCGCCGTCGCGCAGCTTCCCGGCCGCGATCTGCCGCCGGTAGTGATCAATGATCTGCACGTACGGGGCATCGCGCTCCAGCTTCACCATCTCGCACCTCCCTGCTGCCGCAGCGTACTAGCTGCTGAGAGACACCGGCAACGTCACCCGCGACACCCGGATTGCGACAACTGCCTAGTAGCTAGTAGTCTGATGCGTACGGGCTCTCAGGCGGAGGTGAGGGAGTGACCAGACCATGCGACTGCAGGCACCGGGTGACCGCCGCGTCAGCGGCGGCGCGTCACCACCCGGGCGTGACGTACCTGCCCGGGCAGCGGCCGGCCGCGCCAGCCCCGGAGGCTGCCGCCGGGCCTCGCCACGCGGCGGCGCGGCCGGTGAAGGCCGACCGGGCGGCCGGCTGGCTGCGCGGCGCGATACTCGCGCTCGCGGTGCTGGCCGCCGCGGCAGCCGTCGTGAGCTGGGACGCGCAGTACGTGCTCGTCCGCGCCGCCAGGCACAACCCCGCCATCGCCAGCCTCGAGGCCGGAATCCCTGACATCGGCGCCGTCATCTTCGCCACCCTCGGCATCGCGCTCGCCCTCCACGGCAGGCAGGCGATCAGGGCCAGGGCACTGAACCTCGCGTGCGCCGGGATCAGCCTGGCCATGAACGCCCTGGCCTCCGCCCCCAGCTGGCGCGACCTTGCCATCTGGATCATGCCGTCAGCCGTGTACGCACTCGCCTCCGACACCCTGACCGGCGTCATCCGCGCCCGGGTCACCGCCCGCGCCCGCCAAACCGGCCAGGCACTCGCCGACGACGAAGCCACCCCCATCGCGGTCATCGGCGCCGCCGTCCTGTGGCTGATCCGCCCCGGCCTCGCGCCGGCCTCCACCATCACCGGCTTCCGGCGGCGGGTGATCGAGGAGTGCCCCGTCGCGCCCGGTCGCAAGGCAGCGCCGAGGACCGCCAGCCGCCCACGCCGGCCACTGCCCTCCCCGACGCCCGTCCCGCCCGCGACCGGCGCACCGCGCAGAACCAGGCCAGGCAAGCAAGACCGGCTGCTAGCACTCGCCGCCCAGCGCCATGACCTGGCCGTCATCCCGCTCACCGGAGTGTCGCGCATCGCCACCGCCATCGCCGCCGAAGCCGACCTCAATCCCGGCACCGCGCGCCGGGTGCTCCTCGCCCACGTCCGCGAGCTCCAGAACCCCAGCCCGGCCCAGCAGGAAGCAAGGAAATGACATTCGCGTACCTGATCGCCGCCGCAGGCGTCGTGCTGACCATAGTGAAATGGGCATACTTCCCCTTCATCCCCCGGCGCCGGTTACCCCGGCACCGAGTCCGCTACCTGCGGCTGCGCCTGCGACTGCGGCTCCACCCCGGAGCCGGCCACGCCAGCGCCGCCGAGCTGTGGCTGCGGTGGGGGCGCCTGGCAACCTTCCGCCGCAGCGGCCAGACCCGCCCCGGCCTGCCGTACTGGCAGCGGGCACCCGGCACCGCCAGCGGCTACTCACTCCTGATCGGCCGCGCCCACTACAGGCACGCCCTGCGCCTGCCGCTCGACGAGCACGCCGTCGTCACCAGCCCGCCCAGAGGCGGCAAGACAGGCTGGCTCGCCTCAGTCATCCTGCGCTACCCCGGCCCCGTCGTCTCCACCACCACCAAGCACGACGTATTCGCGCTCACCTCAGGAATCCGCGCCCGCCGCGGCCCGGTGCACGTCCTCAACCCCCAGTCCGCAGGCGACGTGCCGTCCACCTTCCGCTGGAACCCGGTCGACGGCTGCGACGACCCCGCCACCGCGATCCGCCGCGCCGACGCCTTCGCCTACTCCGTCAGCCAGCAAGGCGTCGAGGACGCCGGCTTCCGGGCCAGCAAGGCCAGCGACTACCTGCGCGCCTACTTCCACGCAGCCGCTCTCGCCGGGATGAACCTGACCGACGTCGCCCGGCGGGTCACCGGCCCGGACAGCGCCGACGCCGAGGCCATCCTCGCCGCCGCCGGGACCACGACCGGCTGGCAGCGGGCCAGCCAGCTCGCCGAACTGCGCGGCCACGCCGACAAGACGGCACAGACCATCAGGATGACCATGAGCCGGGCAATGGCGTTCCTCGCCGATCCGGCACTCGCCGCTTCCGTCACGACAGCACCCGGAACCGATTTCAGCATCGAAGAATTTCTGCACCACGCCGGGACGCTGTACCTCATCGCCGAGACCAGAGGCGAGGACTCCCCCGTCGCGCCCGCTCTTCGCCTGCCTGACCAGCGAAATCCACTTCATCGCCGCCCTGACCGGCAGCCGCATGCCCGGCGGCCGCCTTGATCCATCGCTCCTGCTCGCCCTCGACGAGGTGACACAAATCTGCCCCGTACCCGTCCCCTCGTGGCTCGCCGACTCCGGCGGCAAAGGAATACAGATCATCACCGTCGCGCACGGCGACGCCCAGCTCCGCCAGCGCTGGGGCCACGACGGCGCCCGCATCATCGCCGACACCTCCAGCGCCAAGATCTGGCTCCCCGGCATCAGCGACCCCGACGCCCTCGAAACCGCCTCCATGCTCTGCGGCACCGCCGCCATGCGCGAGCACGGCGAAGACTGGACCAGCCGCCACCCCATCATGACCCCCGACATGATCCGCCAGCTCCCCGCCACCCGAGCCCTCGTCATCCGCGGCGGCTACTCCCCCGTCATCGCCAAACTCCGCATGGCCTGGCACGACCCTCTCTACCGACGCGCCCGCCAGCTCCGCCAGACAACCGCCGACATCATCCCGCTGCCCCAACCGCCGAGCGAGCCGCCCTCCGCTCCCGAGCAACCGTGGCCAGCCGACGAAATCCCGGGCGACCTATACCCGCCTGAACGCTCCGGCACCACTCCCGCCCTGCCCCGGGACACCAGCTACCCATGGGACCAGCTGGGCAGGCTGTGGATGAACGGCACCTGGGACGACGAACTCGGACCCGCATGACCACCCCCGACCAGGACGCCGTCGCCGCAGCGCTCATCCAGCTCGCCACCCACGCCGAGCGCATCACCGGCCTCGATGACCGCGAGACGAGCCGCTTCGAAGACACCGCCGCCAAGCTGCGCCAGCTCAGCGAGCAAGCGACTGCCACCCAGACGACCGTCGACGCCATCACCAGGATTCTCCGCCGCCACGCCTCGGCGGTGAAGGCGCTCAGCGACCTCGACCACCAGGTCACCGCCATCGCCAGCCAGGTCACTGAGCTTGCCGATCAAATAGCGGGGACGAGCGGCGAGTCCTACGATCCGGTACCGGCTCCGCGCTGGTGGCTGATCGCCGACGCCGAACGGCAAGCAGCCGTCGAAAGACTTCGTGCCTGGGTCAAGCACGTCTACAAGCCAGGCTACGGCCACCTCGCCGCCGGCCTCCCGCCCTGCTGGGAACACCACCAGCTCTGCCTGTACACCCTCGACTGGCTCAGCGAACTCTGGTCCGCCCTCTACCTCGGATCACACCGCACCGCCAGCACCCTCGCCGCCCAAGCCGAATGGCAGACACGCCTCATGCCAGCAGCCGCCGCCCAAATGACTACCGACGCCACGAACTGCCGCCACCCCGACAGAGATCCAACACACTGAGTCGACGTGATCCCCACAGCGATCACCGATGACTT